>CAVZVU010000005.1:0-792500 GCA_963778795.1 uncultured Pseudomonadota bacterium
ACACCCGGGTCAGCGGCCACCCGTCGCGTCGCCTATACCTTCGCTCGACGCCGACGGGGTGCCGCTATTGCAGCTCTACGGGACCCATGACGAACCGTCTCGATACTCCAGAGTTGTGCGCACGGAGAAGCTGCGCCTGGAGATCCAGTACGACCCGAGGTCGCCGGGCCGCACGGATCAGCGAGCGCGCCTCGGCGGTCGGCCTTGGCGGCCTCTTGCCGTTCGGGCATCGGGCTCGCGGGCTGCGTCCTGTTCCGACTTCGGTGCGCGCGCCTTGCAGCTGCGCGACATCTACATCCACGGCGAGGCGGCGCAGGAACCGGTCGTCGGAACCCAAGGCGACCGCGATGCGCGTCAACTGGCAACGGGTCATGCGCGTCGACTACACCTTCGAGACGATCGTACCGGCCAGACACCGTCGCGCTCACCGCCGCTGGTTGCAGAAGATTGGCATCCTTTACTGAACCCGTCCGATGGCCAAGCGCAACGTCGCCGCCAGCTGATTCGCCGTTTTATCGTTTTCTTGGCCCGGCGACCGCCCTCGCTTTCGCGCGAGAGCTCCGCCACGGCGGAGACGACGTCGTGTAACAAGTCTGTCAAGTTCGCGGCGATTCAAATCGACCCATTGCGGCCCGATGGTCTCGACGGCGTCGGCGCACCCGTGGTAGGAGCCGTGAGCTACCATGGCCGACCCCGCGTTCCCCGCCGCGCCGCCCACAGCTGCGCGAATATTTTCTGACGTCCACTTCGTCACCGGACCCGCTGAAAATGCCCGGGCCGCTGCCGGTCCGCTTCAGCCGCAACATGACGGTGGTGCGCGAGGGCGGAGGCCGTCTGGCGCCCGTGAACGCCGTCCGCCTCGACGCCGCGGCCTCGCCGCGCTCGACAAGCTCGGCGAGGGCGACCGACGTGATCCGGCTCGCGGCAAACCACGGCACGGCGAATTCCGTTTTACGCGGATCGCTACGGGGCGAAGGTGTGGGCGTGAAAGGCCAGCGCTACACCACCGGATTCAACGCGAGCGCACCCGAGACCTACTTCACTCCTCACGTCGAGCAGAATGGCGACCACCGTTCTTCCGCTGAGGGGGCGCGCCTGCAGATTATCGCGGGCCAACCGCCGTTGCTGCCGGAGCACGGCGGCTTGCCATTCGGCCACTGCTTGCAGACCGGGCGAAGCCCGACGTGGACTTCTCAATGGCTGGCGGAATCCACCATGCGCATGATGGGCTTCATGCACCCGTACAACATCGGACCGGCCTGGCTGCGCCAGACCAAGCCACCGCGAGAACGATCTGCGCGCCATTCTTCGCCTGGCGTTCGCGAAGGTCTTGCGGCGCACGGCTGACCGGCGATCGCGAATGCCCTCGAGCTGCATCGCCTGGCGCCGCCGGTTGATCAGCCATTCAGCAGCTTCAGCGCGGTCTGATTGGCCTGCAGTAGCGCCACCGACGCGTTCCCCAGGATTAGATCCGCCGCTGAGATGCGCAGGCCTCGGTTGCGACATCGGGGTCGATGATGCTGCCGCTGGTGCGCTGGCCAGGTTGATTGACATCTGGGTCGCCAGCCGACCCCGCCGACGACGCCCGGTTCGCCGCGCCCCCAGCGTGGCGCGTCGACGACACGTTCTGCATGGCGGCGTCGATGCTGTCGAGCGCGCTCGCCGCGCTGGCGGGCGTGGCGAGGAGGACCGAGCCCGCCCAGCCCGCCGACTGACGCGTCGCCGGTGGTGATTGCGATGTCGCCTTCGCGGCGACGTTCTGCGCGCCGACCTGATAGGTCAGCGACGCGCGCCCGCTGAGGCGGCGTCCCGTTCACCTCGGTCGGACCGGCGATGCGATCAGCCCCGCAGCGCATCGCTCTCGTTCTGGATGTCGAGGCGCTGGTGGTCGAGAACGCCCGAGCCCGGCTCCATCGCCAGCGAGGCGGGCGAGCATGTCGGTGGTGCCGCCGAGAGCGACGTCGGCCGTCGTGGTCAGATTGACGGCGTCGCCGGCGTTGCGGTGCCTGGGTGAAGGCTGGTCTGCTGCGCCGTCAGCGACACCGCGATTGCCGCAGCGCCGCCGCGTCGTCCTGGGCGCTGTTGACGCGCTTGCCCGACGACAGCTTGGCCAGCGCCGATCTGCGTCTCCTTCGCGGTCTCGTGGGGCTTCGCGGAGCGCCTGCGTGGTTCCGATGCTGACACCCGCCGATCGACATGGCGGGTCTCCCTCCGGGCGTACGAATCCCTAATCCTGGTGATTGGCACGTCGACGACAGAACTTAAGGGCGGCCGCAGACATTCGCCGAAAGCAGCGTATCTACGACGCCTGGCGACGTTCAGGAGCGCGCCGACAATCGGCGCCCGGGCCAGGCCTCGGGTGCGCGCCAGAAGCCGTCGGCGCGGGTTCCGTAGTAGCCGAGGAGCACGGCGTCCATGACCGCCGAGGTGCGCGCCGCCGAGATGCCGGTCGAATCGCAGCGCCGCGGCCGCGCAGTGGATCGACGATGGTCTGGATTACTTCGGCTGCTGGATGTGCGGCGGATCGCCGAGTCGAACTGTTCGGTGCTGTCGCCGCGCCGCAACACCACCAGGTCGTTGCCGAAGGTCGACAAGGCAGTGCTGCGCTCACCGGCGATGACGATCTCGTCGGCGCGCACCGCGCTGGCAATGTTCCACTGCGCCGTCCCGGGCGGCGCCGCGGCGGCTAAAGCTATCTCGCGACGCCGTCTTCGACCAGTTGCTGGGGGTCGCGACGTTGGCTCGCGGTGCCGCGCTCCCTCGAGCGGGCCCAGGATGAAGTCGAGGATGTCGCAGCGTGCGGCAGCCGAATATCGAGGAACAGCCCGCCGCCGGCGTGCTCCGCCTCGAGACGCCAGGGGAGCGCGTCGCCGCCGCCAACGCGCGCCTCGACGTCGCGGTGGTGCGGCCCCGGGCATAGCGGTAGCTGGTGCGGCCATCCGTCCGAGCGCGCCGTTGGCGACCAGATCGCGCGCGCGCAGAAAGCGCGGCAACGCCCGCCGATAAGCGACGAACAGCGGAACGCCGCGGCGGGCTCGAACCCGTTGACCATGCCCGCACTCGGCGGCGCGCCATCGGGCTCTTAACGTAGGCCGGTCTTGCCCGCGGCGCAGACCGCCAGCGCCAGCGCCTCGTGCGCGCCGGCGGCGTCGCGACGTAGACCGCATCAACCGTTGCGTCGGCGATCAGCGTGCCGGCGTCGTCGTACTCCAGGCGGCGACGCCGTGTCGTCGCGCAAAAGTCGGCGGCGGCGCATCGCGGCGACGGCGCATCACCGACCAGCGCGCTGCCCTCGGCCTTTTGAAAGCCGGGCCCGCTCTTGACCTCGGTCACGTCGCCGCACCCGACGATGCCCAGTGGATCTGCACGCCGCCAATATAGATGGTTGTCACAGGTTGCCGGCGTGTCGGACGGTGCAGCGACTACACCACCGCGCCAGACGCAACTCCACACCGACGAGAATCTTTCACGCAGCTGCCTGAATTTCTGACGCGCCGGGTACTGCCCTATCAAGAGCTAAAGGGACCCCGGTCGCTGTCTCGTCCCGCCCCTAGCGGCGCGCGCGGGAATGCCAAGACTAAAGGGGAGGACTAAGTCATGTCGCAACATCGTCTCGTCAGTTGGGCAGCGTTCAGATGACGCCGGTGGCCTGCTGCTGTTCGGACCTTGCTGTCCCGCGGTGGTGCATCGCGCACGGTGAGGCGGCGCGCGCCGCGACCAGGGCCGGACGCGCGCGCATGTCAGGTCGCCTATCGCAGCGGCGAGGAGAAGGAGCAGTCGGGTCAGCCGAGGCGAGCCAGCTGTTCGCGCAATGCGCGGAGGAGACCTGCGGCGAGGCGCTGTGGCAGGACTGCATCGTGCGGCACGCGACTCAGTCCGCGTGTGTCGGTGGTGCCGCTGGTCGTCGACTAGAAGGGCGATCCGCGCGTCGGGATGTTCAGGTGAAGACTGCAGTGGGCGCGCGATCGCGTTGGAGCTCAACGGCCGCGCGATCCCGGTTGACCCCGGCACCCACGAGTTTTCCTTGATGTGCGGCTGTTCGCCTCCAAGCGGGTCACCTTCGCCAAGGGCGAGCGAAACCGCACCCTGGCCGTCTCGCTTCCCGGCGACGGAAAGGTCCACGCGTCGAAGTAGCCCCCACAGTCGCCGGCTCCGCCATTGGACTGTCGCTGCCCGACTCCCACAAGCACGCTGAGACCTGCTTCTTGAAGCAGCCAGTATAGCGAAACTATTAGCGGTCGTGGCGGAACTGGAGACGCGCCAGATTCAGGTTTGGTGATAGCAATATCGCGGGAGTTCGACTCTCCCCGACCGCACCCTCCCGGGATTGTCTCTTTCCCCTTCCAGCGGGGTTGTTGTGGGGGAGGGTTAGGGTGAGGGCAAGCCGCTTTCTACGGCCTTCTCAGCTGAAGACCCAGGTGCTCGGTCATCTCCTCGGTCACGTGCGCGGTGATGGCGCGCGTGACTATGTTCCCGCATTGAACGTGCGCCGCAGCCCGTGGACGGTGACCCGCTTGGCTAATTCCCAGCGCGCGCCAGGATTGCCCGATTTTCTTGTTGGACTTCCGTCCCTCCGATTTTGGGCCTTGAACTCACTGTCCCCCAGGCTCGTGGCACGCTCGGTCTCCTCGCGCTGGGTGATGTCCGTGATGTAGCCGTGCCAGAGGATTGCGCCGTCGGCCTGTTCGGGGACGGAGCTCCCGTGAAGCCACCGCACCTCGCGCTCGGGAAACTTCACGCGATACTCACCCTGCCACGGTTGCAGTAGCCGGCCCGCCTCCGCGATTGAGTCGGAGAGATTGCCCAGGTCTTCGGGGGTGTATGACCGAAAAGGCCGGCGTTCCTGCACAACGCCCTGGCGCGGAGCCATCCGCAGTTCGCGAACGTTCGTGGTCTGCGTCGTTGGGACGTAACGCCCGCGGCCGCGACGGAGTGCTCGTGGCGGGCTTTGGCGCGGCCGAGGGCCTCGGCGGCACCGTCGGTCTTCGCAGACGAGGCGCCGATTGGCGCTTGTTCCGGCATCGGCGGACTTGTCGGATGGCTGGGCCTGGCTGGCCGCGGCGCCGCCGCCGTCGCCGGCCGCGCGCGCGCCACCACCGCTCGCCGCGGCGGTCGCCACCGATGATTGCGATGCCCAGGAGGCTTCCCCAACCGCTGCCGTGCGTCTGTCGTCATCTGCGTGGCCAGGACGCCGGATATTCAGCGCAGGTACAGGCTCCGCGACCTTGATTTTGGGCCTTGAACTCACTGTCCCCCCGTTCGCCGTCGACGTGGGAGCCGCTCACGCGAACGAATTCCACGATGGGGACCTTGGCCGCCGCGAAGTCGCGCCGGTTACGGGTGGCAACCGTCAGGCCCTGGCCGCTGACGGTTGCCACCCGTAACCGGCGCGACTTCGCGGCGGCCAAGGTCCCCGTCGTCGATCCGTTCGCGCGAGCGGCTCCCACGTCGACGGCGAACGGGGGGACAGTGAGTTCAAGGCCCAAAATCGGAGGGACGGAAGCGTCTACCTGCGCTGAATATCCAGCGTCCTGGCCACGTCTCAAGGTGAGGAGACGCAGATGACGACAGACGCACGGCAGCGGTTGGGAAGCATCCTGGGCATCGCGATCATGGTGGCGACCGCCGCGGCGAGCGGTGGTGGCGCGCGCGCGGCCGGCAACGGCGGCGGCGCCGCGGCCAGCCAGGCCCAGCCATCCGACAAGTCCGCCGATGCCGACAAGCGCCAATCGGCGCCTCCGTCTGCGAAGACCGACGGTGCCGCCGAGGCCCCGCCGGCCGCGCCAAAGCCCGCCACGGGGCCGCGCTCCGAAACCCGTCGCGGCCGCGGGCATTCTAAATCCCCGACAGACACAGACCCGCGACGTTCGCGATGCCGGATGGCTCGCACCAGGGCGTTGTGCAGGAACGCCGGCCTTTTCGGTCATACACCCCGAAGACCTGGGCGATCTCTCCGACTCGATCGCGGAGGCGGGCCGGCTCCTGCAACCGTGGCAGGGTGAGTATCGCGTGAAGTTTCCCGACGGCGAGGTGCGGTGGCTTCACGGGAGCTCCGTGCCCGAGAAGCAGGCCGACGGCGCGATCCTCTGGCACGGCTACATCACGGACATCACCCAGCGCAAGGAGACCGAGCGTGCCACGAGCCTGGGGGACAGTGAGTTCAAGGCCCAAAATCGGAGGGACGGAAGTCCGACAAAATCGGGCGATCCTGGCGCGCGCTGGGATCACCAAGCGGGTCACCGTCCACGGGCTGCGGCGCACGTTCAACAACCTGAGTCGGCAGATCGCGGGGAACATCGTCACGCGCGCCATCACCGCGCACGTGACCGAGGAGATGACCGAGCACCTGGGGGACTCAGCTGAGAAGGCCGTAGAAAGCGGCTTGCCCTCACCCTAACCCTCCCCCGCGGACGGGGGAGGGGACCGGAAAGGGAGGGGATTACGGAATCCCGGGAGGGTGCGGTCGGGGAGAGTCGAACTCCCACAATATTGCTATCACCAGAACCTGAATCTGGCGCGTCTACCAGTTCCGCCACGACCGCTAATAGTTTCGCTATATTGGCTGCTTCGAGGGCGGCACTCTAGCGTGCTGATCGGGCGGCGACAAGTCCAATCGGCGGACGGCGACTGTGGGGGCTACTTCGACGCGTGGACCTTTCCGTCGCCGGGAAGCGAGACGGCCAGGGTGCGGTTTCGCTCGCCCTTGGCGAAGGTGACCCGCTTGGAGGCGAAGACGCCGGCGGGGGTGCTGAAGGAAAACTCGTGGGTGCCGGGGTCGACCGGGATCGCGCGGCCGTTCAGCTCCGACGCGATCACGCGCCCGTCCATCTTCACCTGAACGTCGACGCGCGGATCGCCCTTCTCGTCGACGACCAGCGGCACCACCGACGGCACCGCGGAGCTGAGTCGCGTGCCGCGCACGATGCAGTCCTGCCACAGCGCCTCGCCGCAGGTCTCCTCCGCGCATTGCGCGAACAGCTGGCTCGCCTCGACGAGCTGACCCGACTGCTCCTTCTCCTGGCCGCTGCGATAGGCGACCTGACATGCGCGCGCGTCGGCCCTGGTCGCGGCGCGCGCCGGCTCACCGTGCGCGATGGCGCCGCCGCGGGACAGCAAGGTCCCGAACAGCAGCAGGCCACCGGCCGTGATCTGAACGCTCCGACTGACGAGACGATGTTGCGACATGACTTAGTCCTCCCTTTAGTCTTGGCATTCCCGCGCGCGCCGCTAGGGGGTCCGGCATCGAAGAGACGCGACCGGTCGCCTTTCTCACTCTTGATAGGGCAGTACCCCGGCGTCCAGAAATTCAGGCAGCTGCGTGAAAGATTCTCGTCGGTGTGGAGTTGCGTCTGGCGCGGTGTGGTGTGATGCGCTCACCGTCCGACACGCCGGCAAGCGTCTGACAACCATCTATACTGGCGGCGTGCAGATCCGCTGGGGCATCATCGGGTGCGGCGACGTGACCGAGGTCAAGAGCGGGCCCGGCTTCCAGAAGGCCGAGGGCAGCGCGCTGGTCGCGGTGATGCGCCGTCGCGGCGATCTGGCCGCCGACTATGCGCGACGACACGGCGTCGCCGCCTGGTACGACGACGCCGCCGCGCTGATCGCCGACCCGACGGTCGACGCGGTCTACGTCGCGACGCCGCCCGGCGCGCACGAGAGCGCTGGCGCTGGCGGTGTGCGCCGCGCGCAAGCCGGCCTACGTCGAGAAGCCGATGGCGCGCAACCACGCCGAGTGCCGGCGCATGATCGACGCGTTCGCCGCCGCGGGCGTGCCGCTGTTCGTCGCCTACTATCGGCGGGCGCTGCCGCGCTTTCGTGCGCGCGCGCGATCTGGTCGCCGACGGCGCGCTCGGACGGATCACCGGCGTCAGCTACCGCTATGCCGGGCCGTACCACCGCGACGTCGAGGCGCGCGTCGGCAGGCGGCGACGCCGCTGCCCTGGCGTCTGCGAGGCGGAGCACGCCGGCGGCGGGCTGTTCCTCGACCTCGGCTGCCACACGCTCGACATCCTCGACTTCATCCTCGGCCCGCTCGAGGAGGTGCGCGGCACGGCGACCAACGTCGCGACGCCCCAGCAACTGGTCGAGGACGCCGTCGCGATGACTTTCCGCACCGCCGCGGGCGCGCCCGGGACGGCGCAGTGGAACTTCGCCAGCGCGGAGCGCGCCGACGAGATCGTCATCGCCGGCGAGCGCGGCGAGCTGCGCCTGTCGACCTTCGGCAACGAGCCGGTCGAGCTGCGGCGGGGCGACAGCGCCGAACGGTTCGATCTGCCGCAATCCGCCGCACATCCAGCAGCCGATGATCCAGACCATCGTCGATCGAGCTGCGCGGCCGCGGGCCGCTGCGATTCGACCGGCGTCTCGGCGGCGCGCACCTCGGCGGTCATCGACGCCGTGCTGCTCGGCTACTACGGAACCCGCGCCGACGGCTTCTGGCGCGCACCCGAGGCCTGGCCCGGGCGCCGATTGTCGGCGCGCTCCTGAACGTCGCCAGGCGTCGTAGATATCGCTGCTTTCGGCGAATGTCTGCGGCCGCCCTTAAGTTCTGTCGTCGACGTGCCGATGGCCAGATTAGGGATTCGTACGCCCGGAGGGAGACCCGCCATGGCAATCTCGATCAGCAGTCACGTCGGAACCACGCAGGCGCTCGCGAAGCTCCACGAGACCGCGAAGGAGACGCAGTCGGCGCTGGCCAAGCTGTCGTCGGGCAAGCGCGTCAACAGCGCCCAGGACGACGCGGCGGCGCTGGCGATCGCGGTGTCGCTGACGGCGCAGCAGACCAGCCTTGACCAGGGCGCACGCAACGCCGGCGACGCCGTCGATCTGACCACGACGGCCGACGTCGCTCTCGGCGGAACCACCGACATCCTCGCCCGCCTGCGCGAGCTGGCGATGGAGTCGGGCTCGGGCGTTCTCGACACCACCCAGCGCCTCGACATCCAGAACGAGAGCGATGCGCTGCGGGCCGAGCTGGATCGCATCGCCGCCTCGACCGAGGTGAACGGGACGCCGCTGCTCAGCGGGCGCGCGTCGCTGACCTATCAGGTCGGCGCGCAGAACGTCGCCGCGAACGATCAGATCGCGATCACCACCGGCGACGCGTCGTCGGCGGCGCTGGGGTTGGGCGGGCTCAGTCTCGCCACGCCCGCCAGCGCGGCGAGCGCGCTCGACAGCATCGACGCCGCCATGCAGAACGTGTCGTCGACGCGCGCCACGCTGGGGGCGCAGGCGAACCGGGCGTCGTCGGCGGGTCGGCTGGCGACCCAGATGTCGATCAACCTGGCCAGCGCCAGCAGCAGCCTCATCGACGCCGATGTCGCAACCGAGGCCTCGCATCTCAGCAGCAGTCTGATCCTGGGGAACGCGTCGGTGGCGGTGTTGCTGCAGGCCAACCAGAGCCATCAGACCGCGCTGAAGCTGCTGAATCGCTAATCAACCGGCGGGCGCGACGCGATCGACGGCCGGGCGATACAGCTCGAGGGCGTTCGCGATCACCGGTGAGCCGTGCGCCGGCAAGACGTTCGCGAACGCCAGGCGAAGAATGGCGCGCAGATCGTCTCGCGGTGGCTTGGTCTGGCGCAGCCAGGCCGGTCCGATGTTGTACGGGTGCATGAAGCCCATCATGCGCATCATCAGTCCGCCCAGGCCGTTGAAGTAGCCGTCGGGCTTCGCCCAGTTCTGCAAGCAGTCGCCCGAGATCAGCAAGCCGCCGTGCTCCGGCAGCAACAGAAGTCCTTCGGGCGGTTGGCCCGCGATGATCTGCAGGCGCGCCCCCTCCAGCGGAAGAACGGTGGTCGCGTCCATCTCGACGTGAGGAGTGAAGTAGGTCTTGGTGGCGCTGGTGTTGAAGCCGCTGGTGTAGCGCTGGCCTTTGACCGTCCAGACCTTCGCCCCATAGCGATCGGCGTAGAACGGATCGTCCATGCCGTGGTTTGCCGCCAGGCGGATCACGTCGGTCACCTCGCCGAGCGCATCGAGCGCCGCCAGGCCGGCGTCGTCGAGGCGGAGGGCATTCACCAGCACCAGACGGCCTCGCTCGTGCACCACGGTCATGTTGCGGCTGAAGCGCACCGGCAGCGGCCCGGGCATTTTCACGGTGCCGGTGACGAAGTGGACGTCAGAAAATATTTCGCGCAGCTCGCCGTGAGGCAGCGCGGCGGGGAAGGGACGAGTGACGGGGTCGGCCATGGTGACTCACGGCTCCTACCACGGGTGCGCCGACGCCGTCGAGACCATCGGGCCGCGATCCGGTCGATGACCGCGAACTTGACAGACTTGTTACACGACGTCGTCTCCGCCGTGGCGGAGCTCTCGCGCGAAGGGCCGGCGAAGAGCGGCCGGAAAAAGGGCCAAAGAAAACGATAAAACGGCGAATCAGCTGGCGGCGACGTTGCGCTTGGGATCGGACGGGTCGTAAAGGATCCAGATCTTGCTGCCGACCGGCGGCGGTGAGCGCGACGTCGTGCGCCCCGGTGTCTGGCCCATGATCGTCTCGAAGGTGTAGTCGACGCGCATGACCCGTTGCCAGTTGACGCGCATCGCGGTCGCCTTGGTTCCGACGACCGTTGCCTGCGCCGCCTCGCCGTGGATGTAGATGTCGCGCAGCTGCAAGGCGCGCCGGCCGCCGATCAGGAACAGGACGCAGCCCGCGAGCCCGATCCCGAACGGCAAGAGGCCGCCAAGGCCGACCGCCGAGGCGCGCTCGCCGCTGATCCGGGTCCGTGCCGGCGACCTCGGGTCGTACTGGATCTGCAGCGGCAGGTTTCCTCGTGCGCGCACAACGATCAGACGGTTGGTCGTGACCGTAGAGCTGGATCGCGGCACCCCGTCGGCGTCGACGAAGGTATAGGCGACGCGAAACACCGGGTGGCCGTTGACCCGGGTGCTCTTGCGCTCGACCGCGGTCGGCATCGCCTCGGCCGGCGCGCTCCTTCGGTTCAGGATCAGGTCGTCCCAGAACGGCCCCGCCGCCAAGGTCAGCGCGGTACCGATGATCGCTCCGACGATGGTCCAGATCGTGCCGACCAGCAGCAGGGCTACCGTCGCCGCGTCGAGCGCGCGAAACCGAAACGGCCGCGGTGCGGGCGGCGGCGCACCGGCGTTCGCGGTCCTGAGCATGCCCCTATCATACGCGGGTTCCCGTGCAGATTCCCCAGAGCGCGACCAGGCGATCGGCGCCGACCCGGTCGATCGCCCTGTGTCCGCGCTTCCAGGTGCAACCCTTGATCTCGTTGACGAAGAAGCCGCCGGGGACGTGATCGGCCTTGAAGCCCGCGGCCGCCAGCTGTTCAACCTGGGAGGTCGACAGCTCCGCGGTCCGTTCACCCACGTGCCAGATCAACATGATGGACAGGAGCTCGCGCTGGCCGCCGGATCCGCCGATCCGGCTCAAGCCCAGGACCTTTGGTATGTGATTCAAGACGAGCAGCCTCGACGGATCGGCCGCGGACGCCAGGGCCCAGCAGCGCCCGTCCGTCCGAAACGTCACCAGATCATCCGCGGTCTCGGGCGTGAACCGCGCCCCGACCCAGTCCGGCACCATGCCGTTGGCCCGCACGGTCAGGTCGAGCCCGAGCGTGGCGGCAACTTGCCGCACACGGCGTTGGATCACCCAATCCGGCCGCGCGAAGTGGCGGAAGAAGAAGACAGACGCGATCGCAAACGACCCCAGGACCGCGCGCAGCAATGCCGCCCGATCGTGTTCGAAGCTGAGATGCGGGATGACTCCCCTTGAAGCCGCCCAGAAATAGATCGCCCAGCAGGCGACCGTCGCGAGAAGGGCCATGCCAAGCGAGATGCAGATCTCGGCGGACCGCCAGTAGCCGTACATGAACGCCAGCTTCCACGTCGGCATGCGCGGCGCCTGGGGGCTCAAGGCGTCTCCTCGTCCGGCTCTTTGATCGGCCGAGCCTCCATCGCGGGCGGCGAGACCACCGGGGCGGGGCCGCGGGCGGCGCGCTGCAGCTGCGCCGCGATCTCGGACTGCATCCACGCCGGCACCTGATCAGGCGTGTCACAGTTCAGGCGAATCTGTTCGCCGACCACGCGCACGTAGTCGTTGGCGGTGATCGCCGCATCCCCATCGCGCGCGATCAACGACGCCTGCGCGCCGCTCAGCGAGAGCTCGTCGCGCGCCCGAACCTCGAAGCTCTCGCAGTCGACCGCGATCCGATTCACCGTGTTGATCTGGATGTCGGCCGCCTCCAGGACCAGCCGCGGCCCGCGCTCGGTGAGCTCGATCGACAGCTCGGTGGCGCCCCCCGGGCCGACGATCTCCAGCGTCTCCTTCCCCAGCGTCAGCCGCAGCCGCACCTGCCGCCCCGACACGGGAGCCACCAGGGCGGGAGCGACCGCCTCGGAGGGCGGCACGGCGCTCGCGACACTCGCGACGACCAGCCCGCCGGCGACGTCGCGGTCCTGGTCGCTCGCGCTCATGACCACGCCACCGAGTACCGGATGCGCCCTTTTTGGGTCTCCGTCAACGGTCGATCCATCGGCACCCGCGCCTCCCAGACCGTCACCAGCTGGCTCCCCTCGACGTCCAGCACCACCGTGCGCAGCGCTGGCGTCGGTTCGACGCGCGCGCCGATCGGCGGTTCGATGACGACGCGCGGGCGCTCGCCGGGCAGCGGGACCTCCAGCACTTGCACGTTCGGGTGCATCCCGCTGACCAGGATACGCTCGGTGCCGATCAACGTGGGGAGACAGAAGCCCGGCGAGCCGCCGTGGCAAAACCGATCGCTGGTCTCGGCGAACAGCGCGGGCGGCAGCAGGTGCTCGTCGGCCGAGCGGACGATCTCGGCGGGCAGATACCCCTGCCGCACCTCGGGCAGATCCTCGGCGCGGCCGTCGAAGTCGGGGATCAGGCCCAGGAAGCCGAGCCTTGGGAACCATGAGGGATCGACCCAATCGAAACCAGCCGGCTGGACTGCCTGGTGCCAGCGTCGAAAATCGCCCACGCAGAGACGCTCCGGCGTCAGCAGATTGGCCGGGTCTTCGACGTTGGGCAGGCTCAGCTCGGCGAGCGCCTCCGGATCCATCTTCACCAGGTAACCACGACCCGCCGGGTTGCGTGGATAGGCGTAGGCCGAGTCGGGACGCTTGCCGGGGTCGGCATGCTTCTTCATGAATTCGGTCAGGGGATCGGGGTGCTTCTTCTCGGCCCACAGATCGCGGCCGCCGTAGGCGCGATCGTAGGTGAGATCCATGGTCTCGAAGGGCAGCGGCGCGCTGAATCGGAGCTGCCCGTCACGGGTCTGCTCGACGCGCCGATCGCCGAACACGCGCACGCGCCGAGCATACCGCCAGGCATCCGACGCCGTCGAGGTGGAGGTCGTGACCGCGACCGCGACGTCGGCCGCGGGCTGCGGTCCGCGGCGCGTGTGCGCGCGTCCCTGGATCACCACATCGGTGCCCGGCTTGCCGTTGCACATCGCGTCCGATTCCGTCTTCAACGGCGAGGCGCCGCCCTGTCCCTTCTGTTCGTAGTCGACCGGTTCGTACACCAGGGGCAGCTGTGCCGGCGACAGGCGGCACTGGCCGGTCGGCAGCACGCGGTAGGCGCGCTTCGTGAGGACGTGAAGGACGTCGTTGCCGTCGCGACCCTTGGTCGCGCAACAAATCGAGGTTTCGTCGCTCATTCCGAGCCCCTTCCGACGACGCCCGAGCCCTCGCTCGGTTCCGGGGATCCGGCGGGGCCGTGGCCTTCGCCGGGACCTTCACCGGGGCCGTGGCCTTCGCCTTCGCCGAAGTGCTCTTCGGTGAGCTCTTTGCTGGCGTCCCCCGCGTGATCGATGACGCCGGTGGTTCCCGCCTTGCCAACGCCCCACTCGACGATCTTTCCGATCTTCTTTTGCACCAGCTTGGTCATCGGGCGCATGACCTCGATCTCGACTTCCTTCTCCGCCTCCTTCTCGACCTCTTTCTCCGCGACCTTTTCGACCGCCTTCTTGACCTCTTTTTCAGCTTCCTCCTCGAGATACATGCGGGTGAGGAACTTCATCGCCTTTTGCGAAAGAACTTTGCCGAGCACCCCGCTCAATTTTGCGCCCAGATACGCGCTGACCTTGCCGACCACGCCCTTGATCGGTCCCCACTCCATGATCTTGTCGAGCAAGAACGAGAGGGCCATGTCGAGCGCCGCCGCGACCAGACAGCCGACGATGTCCCCCGGGGCCATGCCGGCGAAGACCGTATTGGGGACCTGGACGTTGACGAGATTCGGAATCGCGACTGGATCCGAGCAGAGGAGGAAGTTGGCGATCCCCACGAAGGAACCGGGAGGAACCAGCACGACGGCCGGATTTTGCGAATCGTCGATCTCGGCCTTGATCGAGAACGGCCCCCACATGGTCTTCGCCGAACCGAGCGCGATGACCACGGCCATGAGGCCGAGATCGGCGACCGGCGGAACGACGATCGGCGGAATCGAGAACAGCACGATGTGCGGCCGCATGTGCTTGCTGTCATGAGCGCGCTTGATGAACGAGCTGCTGTTGTTGCTGTAGACCGACTTCGACTTCTCGTCGCCGAGGATGCCCGAGTTGTAGATCGTGAAGATCGACATCCAGAACGTGTTGGGGTTGGGCGCCGGAATGCCGATCGGGGTGAGGCCGAGGCCGGTGTGCCTCTCCATCATGCCGATGACGAGGCAGGCCGGCTTGACGAGCTGACAGGCAACAGGCATCGCAGGGTCCTCCGGATCAGCTCCGCATGAGGAGCGCGTCGCGGCGCTCCCGGGGTCGCAGGCCGTAGCGGTAGCGGGCCAACCAGGTGACGACGACCAGCCGCTTGGGCACGAGGATCCAGACAGCGATCGGCCGCACGGTCGGCGTGAAGCGGCTCGCACCGACCGAGACGCGCATCGCCGGTGCCGGCGCCGGGATCTCGAACCGAAGCTTCTCGACCCCGAGATCCAGCGAGACGACATCGCCGGGGACGATCGCGTCGAACAACAAGCGAGGGGGCGCGGCGGTGGGGAAGGCTCGCTTCGCCTCGGCGGCGGCCTCCGCCTCGAGACGAGCCTCGTCTTGCGGGGTTTTCGGAGGTAGGGGGGGTGCGCCGTTCTTGCGCCGCGCCGCGAGCCACGCCGCCATCTGCCACAGCGGGCTGTTGGCCACCACCCCCCAGGTGGCGATCGGCGGTTGGTCGTTCCACTGCCGGATGGGCGCCTCCGGAGATTCCAGGTTTGGCAGCGCGCGCCCCTCGGCCTCCGCCGCCGACAGATAGAAGCCCTTGCCGAGCGGGTTCAGCGGGTGCGCCACCGGTTCGTCGCCGTACTGACTCTGTCCGCCGAAGGCGTTCTTCAGGCCCAGATCCATCTCGTTGAACGGTTCGGGATTGCCGGGCACCAGCGCGTCGCCGCGCTTCACCCAGCGCCGGTTACCGAACGCGATCAACCGGTCGGTGAATCGTCCAATCTGCAGCCTGGGCTCGAGGTACGAGACGCGCTGCCGGCTGCGCGCCATCCCGACGACGATCGCCTCCGCCTTGCTGCGAAATGGGTAGTCGTCGGCCGGAAACACGCCGAACTCGGTCTCGAGCGGCTCCACGAAGATCGGCCACTGCTCGTCGGCGGGCGCGGGCTCGATGGCGTCACCGCGCGCGTTCAGCCGATACGTTCGCCGCGCCACGACCCACGCGGCGTTGACCTTCTCGCCAATCGCCCCGGAAAAGAGCCGCGCCGTCAGATCCGTTTGGTTGGAGAGCTGCACCCCGCTTCATCCGTTGAGCTTGATGGCGGTCCCGACCACATCGACGCCGCTGCTCTGGGCTGTCACCGTCGAGCCGCCGCCGTCGACCACGGTCTTGGTGGTGCCGGTCACCGTCGTGTTTTTGCCGTTGAGGTCGACGTTGGCCGACGAGCCCAGCAGGGCATTCTTGTCGAGTTGCAGCTCGGAGCCGTCCTTCGACGAGGCGGTGACGTCGGCGGTCAGCAACAGGCCGGCGCCGGTGCTGGCGGTCAACTGGGCGTCGGCGTCGAGCTTGAGCTGGCTGTGGTCGGCCGACTCGGCGGTGACCGCCGCATCCAGCTTCAGAACCGCCTTGGTGCCGGCGGTGATGGTGATCGAGCCCGGGACCATCACGATCGTGCTCGAGCCGCACTTCAGCCGGATCTCGTTGGGAGCCTCGATGTAGACCTTGTCGGTCGACTCGAAGTGATAGCCGCCGCTCACCTTGTGAGTGCTGCGGAAATCTCCCCCGCCGCCCCCGTCGACTGTCACCGCCAGGTTCCCTTTGACGTGAACGGTTCGGTCGCCGCCCACGGTGATGGAATCGCCGGCGCCCACGTCGGCGGTCCGGTTCTGCTTGACGTGATTGAGCTGGTTCTTCTCGGCCTGGATGTAGACCTCCTCGGCTCCCTTCTTGTCGTCGAACCGGATCTCGTTGAAGTTCTTGATCCCGCCCTCGGGCGTGCTGTGCGAACGGATCCCGCTCTGCGTGATCTTCCCCTCGCCGAGGTACGCCGGCTTCTGATCGCTGTTGTAGAGACGACCGGTCACGATCGGTCGATCGGGATCGCCCTCGAGGAACTCGACCAGCACCTCTTGACCGATGCGCGGGATGAAGACGGTGCCCCACCCCGATCCGGCCCAGAGTTGCGCCACCCGCAACCAGCAGGGCGCCTTCTCGTTGTCGGCGTCCTCGTTGCCGCGGCCGGGGTCGTTCGGCTTGCGCTCGCCCAGCCGTTCCCAGTGAAAGTTGACCCGCACGCGACCGAAGTTGTCGGTGCAGATCTCGCTTTCACCCGGTCCGGGCTTCTCGTTCTTCTTGGGGCCGACGACCGTCGCCGTCTGCGGCCCCTGTACGATCGGCATGGGCGTGACGCGCGGAGGATGAAACGGGATCTTGGCGTCGACCGCCGTGATCGAGCAGTGGAACGAATCATCCTTCCCGTCGTCGCCCTGGGACTCCGGCGGGTTACCGTGGAACTCGTAGCGCGCCTTGACGACCAGAAACTGGCGCTTTCCCTCGATCGAGAGCTGACCCTCGAGCGCGAAGATGTTGCCGACGCCGATACCGCGCACCGTCCCCTGCGCTTCAACGGTCTCGTAGTACGACTGGGCCTGCTGCAAGCGCGTGGCCACCACCTTGCTACCCTCGTCCGCGGTCGTGTACTTCCCGGGGAAGTCGTAGATCTCGCCGCTGAAGTGAAAGCCGGCCGGCGACGCCGGCGGCAGCGCCGCCGCCAGCGGTGCCGACGCTTTGAGGTAGTCGTAGTCGTCCAGCGCGTACGCCGCCGGCTCGACCTCTTGCGAGACGTTCCACGACGTGAAGCACTCCTCCTGGCCGGTCTCGGTGGCGGCGTGGAGCGGGATCGTCTTGTAGCCGATCGCCTCGACGCGCCCGAGCAGCGAGTCGGTGAGCACCATCGTGTGCTTGTCGGCCGCGTGCACGAAGTGGTAGGTGATCCCCTCCCGCTCGAACACGCGGTTCACGAAGTTGAGATCGGTCTCGCGATACTGGACCAGATACTCGCGCGTGTCGTAAGCCGAGAGCTTCTCCGGATCCACATAGTGGATCGGATACTTTTTGAAGATCCGATCCACGACCTGCGGGACGCTTTCATGCTGGAAGATCCGGCAGTCAGAGGTGCGCGAGAGAAACCAGAGCCACGGGTGCAGCACGGCGCGGTAAAGGAAGCGCGTCCCTTGCAGCCCGATGCGCGAAAAGCGGGTGATGAATCCGTTGAAGTGCCGCACGCCCCCCACCGTGAGGGGGATGGTGACCGTCAGGGTTTGGCCCAGCGCATCGGCAAGCTTGATGTTGGGATCGTCGCTCAGAAACTGGACGGTGTACTCGAAGAGGCCCCCGATGATCTCGTCGCCGCTCAGCGTACGAAGAAAGAGGTTCCTTCCAAGCAGCGGAGTGATTATCGCGGGAGGGAGTCGGGACATGAAGGTGTGTTCGTTTCTGATGTGGTGCGGCTAGGAGTGGGGAACCAGATCTTGGTCGCCGATCTGGCACCATAGCCGGCGTGGAATGGGGTCGGTGGCCTGGAAGGTCAGACGGAGCTCATCTCCCCGCTTGATCAACGCTATCTTTCGTAAAAGTTCCGAACCGACGCAACCAATCGATCGCGGCTGCGAAAATAGTCGCTGCCACCAGGAGGGGGGCGGCCGGTGGATCACCACCTCGCCGTCGACGTGAAAACCGGGCGCGTGGCGCCATTCGCGCAGCGGCCACAGCTCGTATCGGAAGAATTTGACGAAGCGACCGCGACTAAAGTAGCTGTGATCATATTCTTCGCGGCCCAGAGGTTGCCGGTAGCTGACGATCACGTCATTCTCCCCGGCGGCGAACGCCGCGGTGAAACGGGCCTGCACCGCCACGAGGTGTCGCCTTTGTAAGTGGACCGCTTCGGTGCCGACCTCGTCCTCGCCCACCAGCTCGGGGATCGGGGTCGAGACGTCGACGGCCGTCATCGTCGAATTCACGCGCACCGATAGCGGCGCCGGCTGCGGCAGGACGAACGCCAGCTCGGTGGTGATGGGCGCCCGAGCGCTGATCCGGTAGCGCGCCTCGACCTCGCACGCGTCTTCACCACAGCGGAATGAGAGTGACTCGCAGAGGACCTCGAGCTGTTCGTTTGCCGCCGGTGCGTGTGCGGCCGACGACGGCTGCTGGGGTTCGAGGATCGGCTCGCGGATGTTCGCATGCGCCCGCGCCGTGCCCAGCGCCGGCACCACGCAGGCGACGAGCCAGACGTTGATCGTCGGCCGACGGCACGCGGGCCCATGTCGTCGGTCAATACTTCGCGGCGACATACCCGTAATAGTCGTCGAAGAAATGCCCCAGCGTCAGGGCATGGCTGCCCGCTCGGTCATCGGGAACCTGGCGGTGTCCCTCGCCCCAGCTGAAGACCTGGAACGAGATCTTTCCAGCGGCGATTGTGACCGGAGAGGTGAGCACCACCCAGTGCGACGCGCTCATCGAGCCCAGGTCCTGCTTGGCGGCGATCAACATGCTGTCGTTGATGAACAGGCAGACCCAGTAGTCGTCCTTGTAGAGACGGTCAGCCTCGCGGATGTTGGCCTCGTTCTTGTCGGCGATCAGATTCGTGTCGTTGATCACCTTCGTGTAGCCGATCTTCTTGAACCAGGACACGAGATGAGTGGTCCATCCCTCCGCCCGTCACTCATCACCTCCCGAGTACCAGCCTTTCGTCAGGAACGGAAGGGGACAAGAATCATGGGGCTCGAAATCGGATCGCGTCCAAGGTTCGACATCGGGCGTTAAATGACCCGACCGTCCCGATCGTCTTGAAACGACGTTCTAGCGCGTGGGTCCACGCCGGCGGCGGCGCGCGCCCAGAAGCAACGCGATCGTCAGCAGCGATCCGCCGGTCAGGGGTGACGAGCCGGCCCCGCGCAGGTCACAGGTGCAACCGCCGTTGACCAGCTGGACGGGCGGCGTCGGGCCGTCGGTCGGCACAGTGCCGCCGCCGTCGACCGGAGGTGCGCCGCCCGCGCCGGTGCCGGGCGCGCCGCCCGCGCCGGTGCCGGGCGCGCCGCCCGCGCCGGTGCCGGGCGCGCCACCCGCGCCGGTGCCGGGCGCGCCGCCTGCGCCGGTGCCGGGCGTCCCGCCTGTGCCGTTCCGGGCATCGGTCGTCGGGCCGCGATCGACCGCCGCATCGACCGGAGGAGGCGGTGGTGGTGCGCCGCCGTCGGCTACGCACGCCGCCGCCGGCGCCGTCGCAAGGAAATCGCTGCTGCACGCGGTGGTGCTGCCGACGGAGATCGTGATCGCTCCCGTCGTGGGGTAGGACAGCGCCGCGCCGGCGGCGTCGTGGGCCGCCACGAAGTAGTTGTGACAGCCGGCGGCCAGCGTCGCCGTCGCCTTGTAGGTCGCGTTGAGCGTGTCGGTGCCGAGCTCGCGCGCCATCGCGGTGCAGGCGCCGTCGATGACGACGTTCAGCGACGCCGGTGCGCCCATCGCGGGATCGGCCCAGGTCGCGTAGAACGTGTAGCTGCCCGCGGCGCCGTTCGTCGGTCCCCGGACCGCCGCCGTCGGCAGCTTGGCAATGACGATGCCGGTCATGGTGCCCGAGTCCGAAACATCGAAGCTGGAGAAGCAGCCGCTGCCGACGACAGCGCCCGTAGCCCATGACGGTCGAGGTGATGCCCTTGATCGGTCAGGTTGCGGCGGTGGCCGTCGGCGCCCGCGGCTTCGTCCATCCATCCGTCGACGACCGCGATCGGATCGGCGTAGCCCGCTGCCGCGACCTCGCCGTTGGCGCGCGTTGTCGTGCCCGCGGTGAAGTAACCGATGCGGACGAAGGGGTCAGTGCCGCAGGTGTGGTGGCGGCGGACGGCGGCGCACGCGGCGCACATGGCCGGCACCGGCGTCGTGCAGGCGCAGGTCGGATTGCCGTCGCAGCCGGTGGTCGCCACGTTCGTGTTCAGCGGGCAGGGCGAGGTGTGCATCAACGTGACGCCCGACAGACCCAGACTGTTCGCGTGAAAGCGCGACGAGCGCGACAGGTCGTAGCTCCACATCACCGGCGGGCGCGCCGGGTAGGCCGCCGATTGCGCCCCTTTCACCGTCGCGGGATCGGAGCGCGCGCGGTTGATCGCCATGATCCCCAGCCGCTCGGCCGCCGAGGGAAATCCATTGGTCGGTTCACCGAGCGCGCTGCGCGCGAGACCGTCGGCGGTTCTTCATTCGCGCCCGGCCGCGACACACCCGGCGATCGCGACCAGCCACATCGTCACCGCAATGATGCGCACGCAACGAACTTTAACAGCTGGATTGTCGGGGCGTCGCCCCAAAGTTTGCGTGGGTACCGGCGGGTTTGCCCGACGGGACCCGTCGCGGGAGGGTTTGGGAACCCTCCCAGGGTTCCCATCACAATTGTGCAGTGGGACGACCCCGAATGCCTTTGACTTGATCAGTCCGTCGCCATTGCTGGACTTGCGAGATCGGCTATTGCATCAACCTTCCGAGGTCACGTTGGGCCAACCCGAAATCGGGCTGCGCCGACAGAACCTTTCGGAAGAGGGTCTGCGCCGTCTTTCGATCGCCGTCGTCCATCGCGACCAGCGCGCGCCCGTAGTCGAGCGCCGTCTCGGTCTTCAGCCGCTTCGGCAGCTTGAGCGTGACCCGACGTTCCGCGCCAGCCGCCGGGGACGGCGACCCCGCGGCGGCTCGGCCCGGTGGTGCGGCCGCAAGCTTGCTCGCCGCTTGCCGCAGGCCCTCCGCGAGCGACTGCTCCAGCGCGAGGAAGTCATCGGCCTTTCCGTTGGCGCCGACCGATTTGACGACCTCGCCGGTCTCGACGTCGACCAGGCGCGCATCGACGCGGAACGCCCCGAGGGCATCGAAGTAGCTTCCCAGCACCAGATAGCGGGCGCCGAGCAGCCTTCCGACGCGGGCCGCGGTGGCGGCGTCGATCTTCCCGCTCTTCGCCAGCTTGTGTTCCTCGAGGATCGCTTGCAGGCGCTCGCGCTCGACGACCCGAAGGTGGTCGACCGCCGCCAGATCCGAGATCAACATCTGCGCCAAGCCTTTGCGCAACGCTTCCAGGGACGCGTCGTGACCGGAGTAGTCGAAGTAGAGGATCGCCAGTGTCGTCTCTCCGCCCGCCCGCGCAGCAGGCGCCGCGGCGGCGAACGTGACCGAGCGGCTCGACAGCAAACCCGCGATGACCAAACCGGCGAGGAGCAAACCCGCGAGCCGCAATCGAGCCATGGCTCCCCTCAGGGCTTGCTACCGCGGCCGGTGGTCCAGACGCGGACCAGGCGATTGTGCTCGAACGCCAGGTGGCGGATGAATCGGTTGGGGCCGAGGTCGTAGATCCACTCGTCGACCATGACGGTGATCGTGACCTCTTCCTCGCGCGCGACCGGAACGCCCTCAACCGTGCTCCACACGGTGCGCCGAATCGTGCGCTTCTCTTCGTGAGAGTCGGCGAAGTCGGGATCGCCGCAGCGATTGCGTACGTCGACGATCTGGTCGCCTTCGTCGACCAACCGCCCGCTGCCGCAACGAAACCCCTGGAACGCTTGGGCCGCATCACCGAACCCGGCCGACACCAGCGTCGCGACCATCGTCCAGAACCCGATTCGCGTCATGACACCCCTCTGTACAGACCGCATCCCGGCAAAGCTCGGGCGCGCGACCCCATCTTAACGCTGAGACGCGGGACGCCGGCAATTCATTCACCGGGATCCTGCCGGCAGAGCCAGGAAGGAAAGTAGTCGACTTACGACCCCGTTCGACCGATGATCTCGAGTGGACAACATGCCCGACCCGTCCTCGGCGGACGTTGCGATGTTCCAGGCGGCCATCGAAACGGCGCGCGAGGCGGTGCTGTGGGTCGACGGCGAGGGGCGGCTGGTCTATGTGAACCCGCGCGCCTGCAGCTGGCTCGGCTATTCGCCCGACGAGCTGCGGCGCTCGCGCATCTGGGACATCGACACCGGGACCAACCCCGAGCGGTGGCTGGCAGTCTGGAAGCAGCCGCGGATCGACGGATTGACCGAGACCTCTTACCGGCGCAAGGACGGCAGCTTGGTGCTGGTCGAGGTCTCGGCCAGGGACTGCGAGGTCGGTGGGCGACGGCTGTGCGTCGCTTTCATCCGCGACGCGACCGAACGGCGGACGGTGATCGAGGCGCTGCGTCGCACCCAGGCGGCGGTCGACAGGGCACGCGATCCGATCTTCTGGGTGAAGTCGGATGGCAGCCTGGCCTATGTCAACGACGCCGCCTGCGAGCTGCTGGAATACCCGCGCGAGGAGCTGCTCCGCTTGCGGATGCCGGATATCAGCCGCAGCACGACCCCGTGGGAGGAGCGCTGGCGCAAGCGGCGCGAAGAGGGTGCCCTGCGGTTCGAGCGGATTCATCGGTCGCGGAGCGGACGCGACATTCCCGTCGAGGTGTCGGTCAGCGTGGTGGAGTTCGAAGGCGAGGAGTGCCACTGGGTCTACACGCGCGACCTCAGCGAACAAAAGCGCGCCGAGGCCGAGAAGGCCCGGCTCGAGGCCGAGCTGCTGCACGCCCAGAAGCTGGAGTCGGTCGGCCGGCTCGCGGGCGGGGTCGCTCACGACTTCAACAACATGCTGACGGTGATCCTCGGCTACGCCGAGCTCATCGGCGCGAGCCTGTCGGCGGGCGATCCCCTGCTGGAGTCACTCGGCGAGATCAAGAAGGCCGCCTGCCGGTCGCGCGACACCACGCGCCAGCTGCTCGCGTTCTCGCGCAAGCAGCCGGTCTTGCCCCGTGCCGTCGATCTGAACGCCCTGGTCACCGAGGCGAAGAACTCGCTCTTGCATCTGATCGGCGAACAGATCGACCTGGTTTTCCTGCCGGGCGCGGCGCTGTGGAAGGTGGTGTTCGATCCGTCGCAAGTCGAGCAGACGCTGGTGAACCTGATCGTCAACGCGCGCGACGCGCTGCCCGATGGCGGCCGCATCACCATCGCGACGTCGAATATTCATCTCGACCAGGAGTCCTGCCGCGATCACGCGGAGGCCGAACCAGGTGACTACGTCGTCCTGTCGATCAGCGACAACGGCGTCGGGATGGACGAGCAAACGCTGTCGCACATCTTCGAGCCGTTCTTCTCGACCAAGGAGGTCGGCAAGGGCACCGGCCTCGGGCTGGCCACCGTTTACGGTGTGATCAAACAGAACAACGGCTTCATCGACGTCACCAGTCGCCAGGGTCGCGGCACCACCTTGAGGCTCCACATCCCGCGCATGAAGGGTCCGACCGTCGAGCCGCCGGTCGCCGTGGAGCCCCCCGCGACGCGCGGGCGGGGCACCGTCTTGCTGGTCGAGGACAACGAGATGGTGCGCGATCTGACTCGATCGATGCTGGAGGGTCTCGGTTACACCGTCCTGTCCGCCGACTCGGCGCGTGCCGCGCTGGCCCTGTGCGCAAACCGGGCGCAAACCGTCGATCTACTTCTCAGCGACGTGGTGATGCCCGACATGCGGGGCCCCGAGTTGGGCGAACGAGCGCGGGCGATCCGGCCCGACCTGCCGCTGCTGTTCATGTCGGGCTACGCCTCCAGCCTGGTCGTCGGGCCGCACACCGCCGAATCGGCAACGCATTTCATACAGAAGCCGTTCAGGATGGCGGAGCTGGCTCGCAGCGTGGAAAGCGCCCTGCATTCAACGCTCCGCCGCCCCACCGGCGCGTAGTGAGATCGCGGCCATGACGGTCCCCTCCATCCGATTTGGTGATCGTTTGGCTGCGTCAGCCGCATTGACGGCCGCATGCCTCGGATCATGTGCGGTCAACGCTGCGGGAAATGGGCGCTCGTCCTTCTTTGCGGCGCAGGTATCGTCG
Source organism: uncultured Pseudomonadota bacterium (assembly GCA_963778795.1). Lineage (GTDB taxonomy): Bacteria > Myxococcota_A > Polyangia > Fen-1088 > Fen-1088 > DASRQZ01. The sequence continues at coordinate 24,302 of CAVZVU010000005.1, forward strand.
GCGGTCTCGCGTGCGTCAACAACAGCGACCAGACGGCCGGGGTCGGTGACGCCGGCAATGGCGTCGGTGGCCGGCGGTCGGGCGACGGCGGCGGCGGGACCGCCGCGGGCACCGGAGGCGGCGCACCTGGCGTGGGCGGCGGCGCAAGCGGCGGAAGCGGCGGCGTGGGCGGCAGCGTTCCCGGCACCGGCGGCAACACCGGCAACGCCGGCAGCGTCGGCGGCCTCGGCGGCGTCATGGTGCCGCCGACCACCACCGGTCCGGTGCTGAAGGTCGATCTCGATCTGTCGGGACGACCGAGCAGCGAGGTCACCGAGCTTGGCTACACGGCATGGCCGGTGGTGGCCGGCGCGACCATCACCAACACGTTGCAGGGCGTGACCTTCACCCTCGCAAGAGCGGGCGCGAACGGCACCGGCTTGAACGGCGGCTGGTCGAAGGTGGCGGTCGATGCGCCCAACTTTGCCCGCCTGGTCGGCGACGGCGTGACCGTCGAGGGCGGCGACGCCGGCGCGCAGATCCAGATGACCATTCACGGTCTGGCGGCGGCGACGCACAGCTTGCTGGTCTTCCTCAATCAGACCAACAACGTCGCCAGCGTCGCGCCGGTCAGCATCCTGGTCGGCGGCACGGTGGTGGTCAGCAAGGTGGCGCCGACGATTGGCGCGCTCACCGACCTGGCCGCACGCAGCGCGTACTTCACCTTCCAGGCCCAGGCCGGCAAGGACGTGGTCATCCTGTTCCAGGCCGATACAACGTCCACTGCCGTCAACAAGAACGTGATGATCAACGGCTTCGAGCTCGACACGCCGAACGTCGCCAAGCAGGCGACCAGCCCGACGCCGGCCGACGGCGACGAGCACGTCGACTGCGATTCAGGCCGGCTGACGCTGTCGTGGAAAGCGGCCAGCGGCGCGACGTCGCACGACGTTTACTTCGGCGAGGATCTGACGGCGTTGAAGGCGGCGACGCGCACGTCGCCGCTGTTCAAGGGCAACCAGACCGGCACGACGTTCGCGGTCACGGGCTTCTACAGCATGAAGACCTACTACTGGCGCATCGACGAGGTCGACGCGCAGAGCACGCTGACCCCCGGCAATGTCTGGTACTTCCGACCGCGCCAGCTGGCGTTCCCCACGGCCCAGGGCTACGGGCGCTTCGCGCGCGGCGGGCGCGGCGGCGTGGTGGTGCATGTGACCAACCTGAACGACAGCGGCGCCGGCAGCCTGCGCGCCGCCGTCGAGACCGAGGTCGGACCGCGCACGATCGTCTTCGACGTGGGCGGCATCATCCCGCTGGCCGCGCGGTTGACGCTGTCGCAAAACTACGTGACCGTCGCGGGGCAAACCGCGCCCGGCAAAGGGATCGTCATCCGCGCCGCGCCCTTCGGCACCAGCGGCACCCACGACGACATCCTTCAGGACATCCGCGTGCGGTTGGGCGCCGGCACCACCTACGACGGGATGGGATTGCAGGGCAGCGATCACTGCATCGTCGACCACTGCTCGATCAGCTGGACCATCGACGAGTCGTTCAGCTCGCGCAACGGCAAGAACATCACGCTGCAACGCACGTTCATCTCGGAGGCGCTCAATGTTGCCGGCCACATGAACTACCCGCCCGGCACCGCGCACGGCTACGCCGCCAGCATCAGCGGCGACGTCGGCTCCTTCCACCACAACCTGCTGGCCCACTGCGACGGGCGCAACTGGAGCTTGGCGGGCGGCCTGGACGCGGGCGGCTCCTTTGCCGGTCGCCTGGATATCTTCAACAACGTCGTCTACAACTGGCGCGACCGCACGACCGACGGCGGCGCGCACCAGGTGAACTTCGTCGGGAACTACTACAAGCCCGGCGCGTCCTCGACGCAGTTCCTGGCCCTGGCCGCCCAGTACGACATGTTCCCGGGCACGCAGCAGTACTACTTCACCGGCAACGTCATGCCGGGACACTTCGACGAGACCACGGAGACCGCCGGCCGAGCGGTGACGACCGGTACCCCCAACGGCTACACGCCCTGGGTCACCACGCCGTTCTTTCCGTCATACGCGACGATCCAATCAGCCGGCGACGCGTACAAGAGCGTGCTCTCCGACGTCGGGTGCACGCAGCCGGTCTTCGACGACCACGACGCGCGCGTGGTCAAGGAGACGCTCAACGGCACCTTCACCTACCGGGGCAGCGTCTCGGGGCTACCCGGCCTGCCCGACAACGAGGCGGACGTCGGCGGCTTCGAGAGCTACCCCACGACCACCCGCGCCGCGACCTGGGACAGCGACGGCGACGGGCTGCCCGACTGGTGGGAGACGACCTTCGGCCTCAACGCGGCATCGCCGGCCGGCAGCTTCGCCGACAGCAACGCCGACAGCGACATGAACGGCTTCACGCAGCTCGACGACTACTTGCAGTGGATGGCGAAGCCGCACTTCTTCACCAGCGTCGGCAAGACCGTGGCCATCGATCTCGGACAGGCGTTCGTCGGCTACACCAGCAGCCCGGTGTACAGCAGCTCGGCGGTCGTCAACGGCAGCGTCGCCATCTCCGGCAAGACCGCCACCTTCACGCCGACCCGTTGCGGGCTGGCATCCTGGCGAGTCACGGTGACCGACAGCGCCGGCAGCTCGATGAGCAAGGACATGGTTGCCTATGTCGACGCCGGCACCGGCACCTGCCCGTAGCGCGCTCTAAGATCCTTTGCCAACGCAGCCGACGGTGGCCGGTAGATCGTCGCGGCAAACACAAAGCGGCCGGCAAGCGTAGCCGCCAACCGCGGTCGCGGTGGCGCAGGCGAACCCCTGATGGCAGGCCTGCCCGTTCGCGGGAGCAACCGTGCGGCAATCGTCGTCATTGCGGCACTCCGCCGAGCAAAGCGCCGGCGCGCGCCCCACCTGCATGCAGACCCGACCGTCGCATTCCAGGGCCGGGGTGGTGATGGTGACGCTGCCGCCCGCGGGAGACACGCCGATGTCGCAGGGACCGCCGATGGCGGCCGGTTGGCCGCAGCTGGCCGCCAGGCTCAACGCGATCGAAGCCACCAGACCGGCGATCACCCGAGGGGTTCCATGGTTGAGCATCCATATCCGTGCTGCAACCGGTGGGCCGTCGCGCGACGCCTGCGTCGTGGCGTCGCGGGGGTGAATTGCGGCAACTCGGTTGGCGCACGCGCCAACCGAGAGCGCCCATCTATCCTAAGGAAACAGCATCAGCCGCTCGTGATTGAGCCCGTGGTCGGCCGTCGGCGGTGAGCCCGGGATCTGACAGACCAACGGCACCAGGTCTGTCGGCGGGTCGGACTGGAAGTTCGGGTTGGACGCGCAGATCAGACCGGGGCTACAGCTGCCCATGAAGGGCTGATCCGGCGGGAAGGGGGCGCAGCAGACCTGGTCGACGCCGCCGCAGGGGACGCAGGCGACGAACAGGAAGTCGAGATCGACGCACAGGTTCGGCTGGGTACACGGGCCACCCACGCAATCGACGGTGACCGCAGGTGGTGGGCTGCCGCCGTCGGCGGCCGTGGTACCCGGTCCCGCGCCACCCGCCCCGGTGCCATCCGCCCCAGCGCCACCCGCCCCCGTGCTACCCACTTCGGGCATACCCCCGTCGGGCGGCGATGTGTGCGTGCCGTTCCCCGGGGAGCTCGCGCCTTCTGCACCGCTCTTCGATCCGTTCGAGCAACCGAGCAGCAACACCAACCCCATGACCCCACCCCACAACGCGGTCTGTTTCATAAGCGAGAACGTGAGGCTCGGCTCAACGGCGGCAATTCAGGCGTGGGCCTTCAACGTGGGCCCGCGCGTCGTTCGAGGCCACCTCATGCATGCGCCGATCGCCCCGCTCAAGTTCCCGGGATGACCTCCGATGGCTCGATTCGATGCGTGTTAAGTGCGTTCGGTTACCGTTATTGAGCGTGAGCGGATTGCTCATCTCCGGCGCGGCAGCGGCGCAAAGCTGGACCGTGGCTTCAAGCGCGGACACCTCCCGACCGGCGGCCGTGCTGGAGGGCCAGCTCGAGGCACTCAAGACCAAGTTTCGCCGCGCGCCGCTGCCCGGTCCCGGCCCCTCGGCCGCGCGCATCGAGCTCGGACGTACGCTGTTCTTCGATCCGCGGCTCTCGCGCGCCAGCTCGATCTCCTGCGCCAGCTGCCACAACCCCGGGTTCTCCTGGGGCGACGCGCTGCCGCGCGGCGTGGGCGAGGGCATGAAGACGCTGGGCCGGCGCACGCCAACGGTGCTCAACGTCGGTTGGGGCGAGGCGTTCTTCTGGGACGGCCGCGCCGACACTCTCGAGCAACAGGCGCTGGGCCCGATCGCCGCGCCCGGTGAGATGAACCTTCCGCACGACGAACTGGTGAAGCGGCTGCGGGAGATCCCGGGCTATCGCCCGATGTTCGCGGCGGCGTTCGGTGAGCCGAGCGTGACCAAGGAGAAGGTCGCGTCGGCGATCGCCGACTTCGAGCGCACGATCGTCTCGTCGGACGCGCCGTTCGATCGCTGGCTCCAGGGCGACAAGGGGGCGATCTCGCTGTCGGCCAAGCGGGGCTTCGCGCTGTTCAATGGCAAGGCCGACTGCGCCAAGTGCCACAGCGGCTGGCGCTTCACCGACGACAGCTTCCACGACATCGGCCTGCGCGGCGACGATCCCGGCCGGGCGAAGCTGCTGCCGGGGCTCGAGTCGATGGACCACGCGTTCAAGACCCCGACCTTGCGCGACGTCGCGCGCCGCGCGCCGTACATGCATGACGGCTCCGAGGCGACGCTGGAGCAGGTGATCGAGGTCTATGACAAGGGTGGCCGCGTTCGCCGTCCCTCGCTGGCGACCGAAGTCCACCCGCTGGCGCTGTCGTCACAGGAGCGCAGCGACCTGGTCGACTTCCTCCAGACGCTCACCAGTCCCACCCAGCCGGTGACCGTGCCGGCGCTGCCCCGCTGATGTCATCCCCCACGAAGATCAAGGAGCAAACCATGTCGGCCCGCAAGTTCTGTCTGGCGGCTCTGCCGCTATTGGCGATGCTCGGCGTCGCCGCCTCGCCCGGCGTCACTGCCGGCGAGACGCACGTCGTTGCCCAGAAGGGCAAGAGCTTCTCGGTCCCGGAGATTCACGTCAAGGTCGGTGACGTCGTGACGTTCAAGAACGACGACGACGTCTCGCACAACGTGTTCTCCGTCTCGAAGGTCCAGCCCTTCAACACCAAGATGCAGACGCCAGGCGCGGAGGCCGCGATCACCTTCACCACCGAGGGGACGATCGAGGTCCGCTGCGCGATCCACCCCGGCATGAAGATGCTGGTTCAGGTCGCGAAGTGATGCGCGCCGCGCGCTGGTCCGCCGTCGCCGCGCTGGTCTACCTCGCGGTCGCCCCCACGACGCTGGCCGCGCCCCGCGTCCCGGCGGGGATGGTCAAGCGCACCATTCACGTGAAGCTCAGCACCACCGGGCAGGAGGTGATGTTCGATCAGCAGCGCCTCGAGCTGCCGTTCGTCAAGACCATCCGTCTGACCTACAAGAACGACGCGCCGGCCGACTCCCAGATCTCGCACAACGTGGCGATCATCCGCCCCGAGCGGGTCGCGGCGGTGATCGCGACGCTGCAAGAGCATGACTACAACCTCTCGTCGGTGCGCGGCTCGGCCGACATCCTGGCGATCACCCGCGTCCTGAACCCGGGCCAGGAGGACGTCGTCGATTTCCTGCCCCCGGCGCCCGGCGAGTACGTCTACATCTGCCTGATGCCGGGGCATGGTGACATGCTGGGCATGCGGGGCGTCCTGGCCCTGAAGCGCTGAGCCCGTGGCGCGCCCGATCTCCATCGCGACCAAGACGGCGCTGGCGATCTACGCGGTCCTGGTGCCGCTGCTGGTGGTCTCGATCGCCCTGGGGACCCACGCGCGCCGGCGGATCGCCGACGAGTTCGGCGCGCTGGGCCGCGCGCGCGACCTGCAAGATCTGGCGAACCATTCGCTGACGCTGCTGGTGGTGCAGGAGGCGGTCACCCAGTCGATCCTCGCCGATCCCGAGAACATCGTGGAGGCGCCGCGCAAGATCGAGGCCTATGACGATCTGGCGACCACGCTGAAGACCATGCAGGAGACGGCCCATGACGACGAGATCAACCGGGTCGTCGCCGACATGAACGAGCTCGAACGCAGCCGGCTGCGTCCGCTGGACACGCAGATCCTCGAGCAGACGGCGGCGGGCGCGGGCGAGGCGACCCGGAAGCTGTTTCGCGAGCAATATCGACCCGCGCTCGACCGCTACACCACCCTTGTCCGCCGCCTGGGCGCCATCGCGGGCGCCAAGGCGCGATCGGCGGAGAAGGAAGCCCTGGCGACCAATCGCCGCCTCTCGGAGGCGACGAGCATCGCCCTGGCGGTCGGCCTGCTGGCGGTCGGTCTGGCGGCGCGCATGGTCCTGGCGCGCGTCCGGCGCCGGCTGGAGCGTACGGTCGATCAGCTGCGGCAGGTGGCGGCGGGGACGATCGTGTGCCAGGCCGCGGATCAAGGAAACGACGAGGTCGCCGCGCTTGGCAACGCGACGGTGCAGGTGGTCGAGACGCTGCAGGGGATCATGGCGGAGACCACCGCGATCCTGGTGTCGGCCCGCAAGGGCGATGTCTCGGTGCGCGGGCACGCCGACCGATTTCAGGGCGTCTATCGCCAGATGTTGTCGTCGGTCAACGACGTCCTCGACCACCTGGAGGAATCGTCGGCGGAGGTGCGGCTGGAGCACGAGCGAGCGCGGCGCTTCGTGGCCGAGATCAGCGGCGTGCTCGATCGGGTCGGCGCTGGCGAGCTGACGGCGCGGGTCGACGGCCAGTACGCCGGCCACTACCAGCAGGCGCGCGACGCGCTGAACCGGCTGATCGACTCGCTGGCGTCGACGCTGGGCGAGGTCGAGCGCTCGACCGGCGTCGTTCAGAGATCGGGCGCCGCGATCACCCTGGCGGTGCGCGCCAGCGAGGCGCGCGCAGCGCGCCAGCAGTCGTCGGTGACCGAGGTCGCGAAGCGCCTGGCGTCGCTGGGCGAGAGCGTGCGCGCGAACGTCGCCACGGTGCGCGAGGTGACCGGTCTGTCGACCGCGGCGCGCCAGCAGAGCGCGCGCGGCCTGGCGGCGCTGGGCGAGCTGGTGACCGCGATCGAGCGCATGAAGGTTTCGGCCGAGACGACCGCCAAGGTGGCGCGCACCATTCACGAGATCGCGGCGCGCACGAATCTGTTAGCGATGAACGCGCAGATCGAGGCGGCGCGCGCGGGCGCCGCCGGCCAGGGCTTCGCCGTGGTCGCCAAGGAGGTGAAGGCGCTCGCCACGCGCAGCGCGGAGGGGGCCCGTTCGACGTCGGTGCTGGTCGAGGCATCGGTGCGCGAGGCCGAGTCGGGGATGGCGATTCGCGAGCGGGTGTTGTCGGCGATCCACGCGGTCGAGCAACGGGTGGGCGAGCTGTCCGACAACCTGAGCCGGATCGCCGACAGCTCGTCGGGGCAAGAGCGGGACGTCGGCGAGATCGCGCATGCGATGCAGGTGGTCGAGACCGCCAGCAGCGAAGACCTCGCGAACGCTCAGCAGAGCGCCGCCGCCGCGCGATCCCTCGACACGGCTGTCGAGACGCTGCACGGGTTGCTGGCCGAGATGCAGCTCGCGCCGCGCATTGCCTCCGACGAACGACGAGCTCCGGCGCTCTTCGACTAGTGCGGGACCCTCGAAGGGTCCCGCGCCCCCCGCGATGGGCTGCTGCGGCGGTGCCGCCTTCGCCCTACGCGACTAGCGCGTCGACATCGACAAGACGGCGCGGCAACCGCAAGCTACCCGGGTGATCACTCACCCCGAAAAGGTGTTGTTCTCCGACAGCGGGATCACCAAGGGCGAGCTTTGCGCCTACTACGAAGCGGTGGCGCCGCTGATGCTGCCCCATGTGCGCGGGCGTCCGATCACCATGGATCGCTTTCCCGCGGGCATCGAAAAGAAGGGCTTCATTCAGAAGGACGTGTCGAAAGGATTCCCCAGCTGGCTGGAACGGGTCGAGGTCGAGAAGCGAAACGAGAAGGAGGGCGGAACCACGCACTACCCGCTGGCCAACGACGCGCGCGCCTTGGTCTGGTTCGCCAACCAAAACTCGATCACGCCGCACGTCTGGATCTCGCGCGTTCCGAAGCTGGATCAGCCGGATCTGTGCGTGTTCGATCTCGATCCCTCCGAAGAGGATCCGGCGGCGCTGCGGACGGCGGCGCTGGCGGTGCGCGATCTGCTCGACGAATTCGGGCTGCCGTCCTTCGTCAAGACGTCGGGGTCGAAAGGGTTTCACATCCTGGTTCCGCTCGACGGCGAGGGCTCCGCCGACAGCGCGTGGCGCTTCGCGCACGGCGCGGGCGCGGTGCTGGTCAAGCGCCACCCGGAGTTGCTCACGCAGGAGTTCATCAAGGTCGATCGCGCGGGTCGGATCTTCGTCGACACCGGCCGCAACCTTCCGGGCGCGACGTTCGCGGCGGTGTACGCGGTTCGGCCCAAGCCCGGCGCGCCGGTGTCGGCGCCGTGCACCTGGCAGGAGGTGGAACGAGCGTCCGCTGGTCCACGCACCTTCGCGCTGCGCACGATGGCGGCCCGCATCGACGACGTCGGCGATCTCTGGGCGGGAATGGAGGATCGACGCTGCTCGCTGCGCGATGCGACGGCGAAGCTGCAGGCGCTGCTCACCGATGAGGACTGGAACGAGGCGCTCGCGGCGTCGACGCGGCGGCCGGTGTCGCGCAAGGCGCCGGCCAAGGCCCGGGCTCGACGCCCGACCAAGGGCGACTTGTAACTGAACAAATGATCAGTTAGCGTCAGCTCCATGGGCATGGCGTTGGAGCTGGCGCGATCACAGCCGCTGCCTGCACCCCGGATCTGCTGCCTGGATCTCGACACGTTCTTCGTGTCGGTCGAGCGTCTGCTCGACCCGACGCTCGAGGGCCAGCCAGTGGTCGTCGGCGGCCGTCCGGGCAGTCGCGGCGTGGTGACCGCCGCCAGCTACGAGGTGCGCCGCCTGGGCGTGAAGTCCGGCATGTCGCTGGTCGAGGCCGGCAAGCGCGCGCCCAACGCGATCTATCTTCCCACGCGCCACGAAATCTACGGCACGTACGCCGAACGCGTGCGCGAGGTGGCGCGTCGCTTCGCGCCGACGGTGCTGGTCGCCAGCATCGACGAGATGTTCCTGGACCTGTCGGGCTGCGAGCGGATGTACGGATGGGACGGCGCCGGAAACGGCGACGGCGCAGGCGACGATGCGATCGAGCGCGCGGTGCTGCAGCTGACCACCGCGGTCTTCGACGAGCTCGGCCTGCCGTCGAGCGCGGGCATCGCGACCAGCAAGGTGGTGGCGAAGGTGGCGTCGGCGCTGGCCAAGCCGCGGGGCGTGATGCTGGTTCCGGCCGGCATCGAACGCTCCGTGCTGGCGCCGCTGCCGGTCCGATCGTTTCCCGGCATCGGTCCCGTGGCCGAGGCCAAGCTGCACGCCGCCGGTTACGAAACGCTGGGCGCCGTCGCCGAAGCGTCGGCCGCCGATCTCCAGCGGATCTTCGGCGCGTGGGCGGCGTCGATCTCGCGCGGCGTGCAGGGGCAGGGCTCGGGCGATCTCGGGCGCGAACGACCCGCCTTCTCCGAACACGATCCCGAGGGCGAGACGGTCGGCAGCATCTCCAACGAGCGGACGTTTCGCGAGGACGTCAGCGATCCGGCGTCGATCGAGGCGGTGCTGTGCGGCCTGTGCGAGCGCGTCTGCTGGCGCGCGCGCAAGCGCCACGTCAAGGCGCGCACGGTGACGCTGAAGCTGCGCTACGCCGACTTCCACACCCTGACGCGGTCGCGCACGACGACCGCGACCAACTCCGAGCTCGAGCTCTATCCGATCGTCAAAGAGATGTTCACGGCGGCGCGCACCCGGCCGCTACCGATCCGGCTGCTCGGCCTGCAGCTCTCGAACCTGGGTGTGTTCGAGCAGATGGTGCTGTTCGATCGCAACGAACGGGTCGGCGCCGTGGTCGACGGCATCCGCGCGCGGTTCGGATTCGCGACCGTGTCGCTGGCGACCGCTCAGAAGGCGAGCGTCGCTCCGCCGAAGGCCAGGCCACGCGCCGGATCGTAGCCGAGCTGCAGTGGCCCGTCACTTCTTGCAGGTGCCGATGCAGAAGAAGGGCGGGCTGAAGAGCATGATCCCGAGCTCGACGCCCGCCCCCTGGTCGCCGTCGAACTTTCCCCCGTAGGTGAGCGCGATGTTCGTGTACACATCGGGCTCCCAGCGCAGGCCGGCCTTGTAGTCGGGGGAGAGGACCGCCTGGCCCACCGAGCCGAAGGCCTCGCCCACCAGCGCGAGCTTCGGGCTGAACGGGTACCAGGCGAGGCGGGTCGAGTAGGTGAAGGCGAAAGCCCCCTCGCCGTCGCGCGGGTAGTTCAGGGTCACGCTTCCGCCCGGCATGATGTCCCACGACAGTCGGTTGTCGAAGAAAGGCAGCGTGATCGGCGCGTTCGTCCAGAACGTCTGTGACCCCATCTTGTAGGCGACGCCCTCCAGCTTGTAGCTCGGATTCATACCGACGCCGGCCTTGATCGCGCCGCCGCCGGTCTCCGCGGCGTTCTGCCAGAACATGTACTTGGCGTATGCCGAGGTGGAGTAGCCGTCGGCAGTCCGACGGTCGGCGTCCCGGTTGAAGAGGTAGGCAGCGACGGTGAACTCCCAGCGCGGGAGGAGCGAGAACGTCGTCATCGTCATGTCCGTCTGCTGGCCCGCGCTCAGGATGATGGTCGCCGTGCCGTGCGGCTTCGCGATCCAGCTATCGGAGTTGAACTGCTGCGCGTGCACGGTAGCGCTGGCGGTCAGGCAGAAGAGCCCGAGCCCGGCGGTGACCAGCAACCTGACGTGTGCGTGCCGCGTGGAATGCATTTCGGGCTCAGGCGCCGTCGGTATCGGGGGCGCCCTGCAAACGGACCTGACGTCTTGTGGTCCGCGTCGCGCACACCAGATCGCTGGTGTCGCGATGGACCGCCGCGCGCGCCCGCCGCACCCCGGGCCGACCAGCGACACCCGGAGAGCCCATGTTCAAGTACCTCCTCAAGATGCGGTATATCGCCGTGGTCATCGTGATTCTGGCCCTGTTGCATTCGGTCGCGTTCCTGGTGATGGGGGCGCGAATCGGGTTGAAGGCCTACCCGCACGTGCTGGGAGTCGGGACCGAACCGGGGCCGCGGGGGCCGGGTTTGGAGCTGCTGCACTCGCTGGACTTCTTGTTCGTCTCGCTGGTGTTCATGGTGCTGGGGCTGGGCATCGCCAAGCTGTTCCTGCTCGATCCGGAGGCGCCCGAGAACGTAAGTCTTCCGGGATGGCTGCGCATCGACAGCATCGGCGAGCTCAAGGTGCTGCTGTGGGAGACCATCTTGACCACCCTCCTCGTCGCCGGTCTCTCCGACCTGGTGATCACCATCTTCGGCGCACCGGACTGGAATGTCCTGCTCACGCCCGTCGCGATCTTGTTGCTGGCGATGAGTCTTTACTTCATGAGGAAGGGCCAATCGCACTGACAGCGGCGGTTCCGCCAGCGCGACGACTCAATTTGCGGTCTGGGCGTCGCTTTGGTCGGCGGCGGCGTCCGAGCCGGGATCCACGCCCAGCGGGACGTTGAGGCCGCAGCAAACGGTGGCGACCGCCAGCGCGACGGCGGCGGCGACGATGGTGATCCCGGCCAGGCACCCGCTGAGGGTCACGCGCCGCGGCCCGGTTTGATCGCGCGGATTCATCGCCATTTCATAGCCGGTTTCATGGGCTGCTCGCCGCGCCGTCGAGGGTGTAGTCGAGCGACAGGCCGATCCACCACCTCGGCGTCTCGCCGACCGTCCCGAGCGGAGCCACCTGCAGTTGATAGGGGCGTGGCTGCCAGCGGACGGCGATCGCGGCGGCGACGCCGAGGTGCTGAGTGACCCGCAGGGTCGCGCCGGCCATCGCCAGCGCGCCGACATCCAGGCGCCACACCCGATCGGTCTGCACCAGGTTCTGTCCGACAATCCCCGTCACCGTCAATGACGGCCCAAGCGCCACCCACGGCCGGAACCGCCCCCGGTGCATCGTGAGGCGCCCGCCGGCGTCCAGAGGAACGCGGAGCACGTCCGCCTTCCAGTCGTGCTCGAAGGTCATCGTCAGCGGGCTGCGCACGCCAGCCGAGCCCATGAGCGACCAGCGTTCGCTGCCGTACGCGCCACGAAACTCCGCGCCGTAGACCAATCCGTCGCTTCCGGCGCTGGGCGCGTAATCGAACACCAGCCCCTTTTCGATGGTCCACTTGGGTGGGCCCAGGACCTGACGATGGGGCGGCAGCGCGTTTGCGACAATGACGGCGACATATCGGGCGCGGGCCGCGCAGTCGCGCGCGGGGTCGTCCAGGGTCGTCGCGTCCTTGTCCACGGCAATCCGATATTGCGGTCCCCGATCCCGGATCGTGATCTTCAGCGCCCGTGCCTCGCCGGCGGATACCAGTCCCGCCAGCACGTCGCGCACCGCCGCGGCATCGGGACAGGCCCCCACGACATCCCAGGTCAACCCGTCGGTGCTCGACGCTTGCGCGCCAGTTGCCCACGCCGCCGTCGTATCCACGGTCGCAACCAGCAGCGCCAAAACGGCGACGGCGAGGGTGACGGCGAGCCGCGCGGTTCTGCGCGCCGCCGTTTGCCCAAACGTTGTGCGGCGACGATGAGACATGTGCCAACCACGACGCGCCGGAAGACAGTGAAAATAAGGGCCGAAGTGGCGGCGTCAATAGCGGTCGGTGGGAGAAAGAGATATCCCGTCGCAACGGCGCCGGGGCTATTCGTGCCGCAGGGCCTGGATCGGATCCAGGCCGGCGGCCCGCCGCGCGGGGTAAAAGCCGGAACAGAGCCCCGCGCCAATCGAGAAGACCAGGGCGATCGCAACCGCATGGATCGAGATCGAGATCGGCCATTGCAGCATACGCGCGACGCCGAAGGCACCGACCACGCTCGCGACGATACCCATCAGACCGCCAACCAGCCCCAGCATCACGGCCTCGCCGAGAAACTGGGCCTCGACCGCGAGCTTGGTCGCGCCGACCGCCAGCCGGATGCCGATCTCGCGGGTCCGCTGCGCGACCGATGCCAGCATGACATTCATGATGCCGATACCTCCCACCAGCAGCGCGATCAGCGCCACGCTGAGCAGCAGGGTCGACAGCGTGTCGCTCGCTTCCATCTGCGCTTTGATGACCTCGTCGGGGCGACGGATGTTGAAGTCGTCTTCTTCCCCCGGCCGGATGTGATGCCGCTGGCGGAGCAGCGCGATGATTCGATCGATCGTCGGGTTGACCTCCGCGGGCGACGTCGCCGAGCAGAGGATGTCGTCGAGCCAGAGAGGACCACGGCCACGGAGCTTGGCGTGAGCGGTCGTATAGGGAAGCAGGATCCAGTCGTCCTGGTCCCTGCCGTCGGCGGATTGGCCCTTCGGCGCAAGGACGCCGATGACCTCGAACAGCTGGCCGGAGGCGCGGAACGTCTGGCCGACGGGATCCTCCACCCCGAAGAGTTGCTCGCGCACGGTGCGCCCGATCAGGACCTTGCTGGCCGACTGTTGCACGTCGGCCTGGGTGAACGGCGCTCCGGCCGCGAGCTCCCACTTCTTGATCGATAGATAGTCGGGCTCCTCTCCGCGGAAGCGCGTGGTCCAGTTCCGGTTGCCGTAGATCGCCTGGAGCGTGCCGTCGATCTGAGGTGAGAGGCGCGTGATGTGAGGAATCTCGCGGCGGATCGCCTCCGCATCCTCGAGGGTCAGCGAGGTCGTGCCGTGGCTGCCGGTGCGCGCGCCGGCGACGTTGCGTGACCCCGCCTCGACCCAGACCAGATTGTCGCCGAGCGCCTGCAGGGCATCCTCCGCCCGTTCCTTGCCCGCCTCCCCGATGGCGACGACCAGCACGACGGCGGCGATGCCGATCGCGATCCCCAAGGTCGTCAGACCGCTGCGAAGCTTGTGGCGAAAGAGTCCTCGCAGCGCCTCGCGGCAGAAGATCTGGGCCCAGTAACGGAGACGACGCATCGACGATCGACTCAGCATGGACGAGCGGTCCAGACTGTCAAACCGCGCTCGATCACCGATCGAATGCGCGAAGATCCTCGTCCAGCAGGCGCGCGTAGTCGCGGTACATCTGTCGGGTGAAGAACGCAAGGGTGTGACCGCGGTCGTAAGCGAGCAGGCGGGTGACCCCCCAGCTCCGCGCCCACTCCTCTGTGATCGCGGCCGGCGCCACCGGGTCGAATCGACCATAAAGCACCGAGATACGTTCGGGGCTGATCTGCGGCCCGGCGAGGCTGGGATCCAGGGCGGCGTAGATGCGCTTCACCTCGTCCAGAGATCGACCCTCCTCGCGGACGCGTTGTCGCATCGGCTCCGTGTCGGGGGCATCAAGAACCGCACCCAGGCGGATCAGGGGGATGAACACCGTCAGGAAGTCGAGCGACCTTTCCCAGGTCGCAATGCGCAAAAGCAGCATCCCGCCGGCCGAGGCGCCGAAGCCACCCACCGTGCGGACACCCTGACCCCGGAGCCAGGCGATTATCCGGCGCAGGTCGGACAGCTCCTGGGCGTAGACGCCGAGATGGTCGGCGAAGCTGGTCGCGAACACGGCGTCGCCGGAGGCGAATCCGGACGGCGTCCGATCGAGGTGATACGGCGGGACCATCAGAACCACATCGGCGCCGCGCGTGACGATCTCGTGCGTGAACCAGGAGATCGGGACCAGGACCAGATTGAAGACGTACTGGCCCGGGACCCAGATCACGACGGGCCGTTCACCGAGGCGACCGTGTCGATAAACATAGGCCCGCGCGGTGTTCGATTCAGGGTGGTCGAGGGATATCGCGCTCGGGAAGGTGATCACCTCCTGGGTGAGCCCGCTGTCGTCCATGCGGAACCGGCGCATCGGCTGCCGGTCGACCACCAGCTCGGAACCGCGCGGGCGCGTGATGCGCTCCAGCTCGGCGGCGTTGGTATACGGGAGCGGTTTTGTCGCGCCTTCCTTGGGCCGCCTGAGCGCCACCGCCGCCATTGCCGCCAGAGCGCGGTGATCGACGAACGTGTTGACGGTGCGCGTGCTCGCGGCGAACGGGGCGACGAGCGCCCCCAACGCCAAGGCGAACACGACGATGAGACCGGTGAGCCCGAGCTTTCGGGCGACGAGCCTGCTTCGGGTGCGCTTCGACGTCGGATCCGGGGAAGCGTCGTCAGCCATGTCTCCGAAGCCTACGGGGCCTCTCCGCCGACCGCACGGCCGATCGATCGCTCGCTGCGATCCGCGCGCGCTCGCGGAGCCAGCGTCTTAGCGAGGCGGCGGCGCGCGCCAGCGCGCGCGCCGCCCCTCGGTCAAGCGCGGTTTACTGGCCGGCAGGCGCGTCGACGGTGCCGGCGTCAGTGGGCGGCGGGGCGGTGCAGGTGCCGGGCACGCCGCCGGCGTTCATGCGACCGACGCACGTCACCCCTGCGGTCGTGCACGTACCGTTGTTCCCGACGCCGCAGCAGGGCTGTCCGACGGCGCCGCAGGCTCCGCATTGATTGCCGGTCGCGGAGATCAAGCAGGCGAGTGTGGTTGTGCACGCCGTCGTCGGCGCCCCACCGTCCGCGCCGGCGATCACCGGGCAGCAGAGCTGTCCGGCGCCACCGCAGGCGGCGCACATCCCCGGCACGCCCATGCCCGCATTGCGTCCGCCGCACGCCAGCCCCGTCGAGCAGGTCGCGGCGTTGATGCCGCCGGTGCCGCAACAAGGTTGGCCCGCGCCACCGCAGGCTCCGCACTGGTTGCCAGCAGTGGCGAGCAGGCAGCCGAGCGCTCCCTGGCAGGCGGTCGGAGGCGCACCACCATCCACAGCGGGAACGTTCGTCGGGCAGCAGAGCTGACCGGTCGCTCCGCAAGCGGCGCACATCCCCGCCATCCCCATACCGGCGTTGCGCCCGGCGCACGCCAGGTTCGCCGTGCACGTGCCGGCATTGCCGGCGCCGCAGCACGGTTGACCGACGCCGCCGCAGGCGCCGCACTGATTGCCGGTCGCCGTGACGATGCACGCCAGATTCGCGTCGGTGCACGCCGCGGCCCCGCCCACCGCCGGGCAGCAGACCTCACCAACCGCCCCGCACAGCTGGCACATGCCGGGCACGCCCATGCCGGCGTTACGCCCGGTGCAGGCGAACCCCGCCGAGCAGGTCCCTGCGTTGCCCATGCCGCAGCAGGGTTCGCCCGGACCACCGCACGTGCCGCACTGGTTGCCGTTCGCCGCCAGCAGGCAAGTCATCGCCCCATTGCAGGCCGGCTGCACGCCGCCGTCGGCCCCGCCGTTCGCCGGGCAGCACGGTTGTCCAGTTCCACCGCAAGCGCCGCACATTCCAGGCACGCCGTTCGCGTTGTTCCGCCCGGTGCACGCGAACCCGGTCGAGCAGGTGCCGGCGTTGCCCACTCCGCAGCAAGGCTGTCCCGCGCCGCCGCAGGCGCCACACTTGTCGTCGACCGGCGCCGAGATGCAGCTCATGCCGGTCTGGCAGGCGTTGGGACCGGCGCAGCAGAGCTGCCCGTTGGCGCCGCACGCGCTGCAGCTCCCGGCAACGCCCGCGGCCACGCCGCCGCAAGCCAGCCCCGTCTGACAGTTGTTGCCCAGGCAGCAGGCCTGGCCGGCGGCACCGCAGGTGTCGCAGGTCGCCGGCGTGTTGGCGCCAGGCGGATTGCTACATCCCAGTCCGCTGTTGCAGGTGTTGTTGGCGCAGCAGGGCTGCCCCGCGCCGCCGCAGGCATTGCAGACGTTGCCACCGCCGGCGACCGCGAGGCAGAGCAGCGACGTTTGACACTGGTTCGCTGCGACGCCCTGACAGCAAGCCTGCCCTGGACCGCCGCACGCGCTGCACGTCCCGGCGACGCAGCGAGCGCCGCTGGCGGTGCAGAACGCGGCCGCGGCGGCGGGGTCGACGCCACAGCAGGGCTGACCGAGACCGCCGCAGGGCGTGCCCGCGGGACCACTACACGATCCGCTGTTGCAGGTGCCGCTGACCCCGGCCGCCACGCAAGCCTGACCGGCGCCGACGCAGAGCCGGGTCGTCTGCGCGCCTGTCGTGGTGGCGACGCAACACCCAGTGCCGTTGCAGCTGTTCCCGCCGCAGCACGGCTGGCCGGGCGCACCGCAGGTCGTACCACTGGATCCGGCGGCGCCGTTGGATCCGCCCGCGCCGGTGTGAATGTCGATGGTCGATTTGCTGCCGCCGCCGCAATTGACCGCGAACAGCATCAGCGCCGCAGCCACGAGTCCGACGAAGGTCCTCAGATGGCCGTGCGGGATACACAATGGTTGGGAGGTGGTCGTCATCGTCAGTCTCCGTTGGAAGGTTTGAACTTCGTCGTTCTGTGTCGCGCGCTGCAAGCTCGGCTGAACTACCGGACACCACGATCCGGAGGGCTACGTCGGTCGACCGACCGGCCTCCCACCGAACTTCGAGACTGTAGTCACTTCCCAGAGGAAAGAAGGTCAAAAACCGACGTGTATCGCTTAAACGGACACCCGATCCGTTTCTTCCCCCGCAATCACCGCGGCGCCGGTGGTTGTCCCAGTTGATTTGCGGCCATGGGCCGTCGCTTTTTTGAGCCGAATTCCGATTCGTTGTATTTGCCCATCAGGGCCGCGTTCCGCGATTGTCAGCCAAGGTGACCGAGGGGACGGACGTTCGTGCTGCAAACGCAGAAACGGAGCGACGAGGCTTTGCAGCCTCGCGCTCCGTTCACGGGAAGAGCCTCTCCGGGGAGGCGTTCGATCAGGTGACGACTACCAGCTCACCGCATCGACATAGGAGGTGAAAGCGCCGGTGGTCGCGAAGTCGACACCCACCTGGGTGCCGGTGCTGCTCGAGGGCACGGTGATCGAGAAGGCGTTCCACGAGCCACGATAGTGCTGCGAGATTGAGTCGGTGTTCGAGGTCGTCGTTCCATCCGACTTCTTCACCCAGGTGGTGATCGACGTGATGCTGGTGTTCTGGTCCAGCGCGACGTAGAGGCGGGCCCGCGTGCCGCCGGGCAGCGACTGGCCGGTGGGGCCCGCGAGGCGAACGGTCCCCGACCCGCCACTGTAGACGGCCTTCAAGGACTTCGAGCCGGTCTGGGCCTTGTCGGCGCTGTACGAGAGCGTCGCCGTCGACGTCCAGCTATTGGTGCTGGTCTCGAAGTCGTACTTGACGGCCGCGCCATCCGCGGCCTTGCCGGCGACCACGGTGCCCGACGAGTTGTACGACTTGTTGTCGCGCCACACGGTGATCAGCTGGTTCCAGGTCGTCATGGCGCCGTCGCCCATGCTGCAGACCTTGTAACCGTCGGGCACGCCGTTGGTGGCGATATCCGACGCGAGGCATCCGTTGTAGTTGCAGTAGCCGCCCGTAAACGTGTCGCGGTAGGGGGCGCCGACCTGGTTGGAACCGAGGCGGCCGTCGACGACCGTCTTGTCGAAGCCGGGGCCCTCGCAGTAGTACGCGTCGGTGTGGCCAACTTCGTTGGTCGTGAAGATGTTGCCGAAGAAGGTGCCTTCCTGGTTCGGGTAGCTGGTCGACTGGCCCCAGCCGAGGTTGGTGTTTTGTCCCACGATCCAGATGGGGACGTGGATGCCGGCGGTGTTGACGTGCGCCAGCAAGCAGGCCGAGATCCAGCGCTGGCAGTCACCGTCGCAGGTTCCGGTCTCCCACTGGGGGGCGAGCCCGATGCCTCCGGCGAAGGTGTAGCTGGCGCCGGTCGAATCGGTCTTGGTGATGCTGTGATTGGCCGGCAGCGCGCAACGAACCAGGTAGGTGAGCGTGCTGCGGCCGTCGGCCGAGTTCATGAGGTAGGTCGATGAGCTGAGGCCGGTCGTGCTGAGCGGATTGACCACCAGCGCCTGCCCCTTGAGCCCGTTGCCGGAGAGGCCGTTCCCGGACAGCCCGTTGCCCGACAGGCCGTTGGTCAGGCTGAGACCGTTGACCATCGACAGGCCGTTGGTGGCTACGAGCTCGCTCTCAACCGAGTTGCCGTTCGCGTCTTCGCTCGCGGGGGGCTGGCAGCCGATGAGGGCCGACGCCAGCGCCAGCGACGCCGCCAGCCAGGTCGTTGTCTTGGTCGTGTTGGTCATGTCCTTTTCCGTCCTTCGGTAGCCCGGCCAACTGCGAGAGTTCCGTGGGCTTTGCGTCGCCCGGTCGCCCGGGTTTTGCCTTTTTCGGGGGCGGATACAGTCCGCCTTCTCGTGCTAACTAATAGCAGTAAGTATGCCTACTATATTAAATTATATAATAATGTAACTAGTCGAATTCAATCTGTTTGTTAGTCATGCGGTGGCGCGGCGCGCTGTCGACTGTTGCGGGTTGCGCAACAATTAGTTGCTCCTGGGGTGTAAAACCTCCCCCGGAGGGCCTCGAGACCCCGATTCGGGGTTGATTAAGGAGCCGGCTTTAGACGCGGTCGAAACCCAAGGGGAGGTTCGTGCCGCAAACGCAGAAACGGAGCGACGAGGCTTTGAAGCCTCGCCGCTCCGTTCACGGAAAGAGCCTCACCGGGGAGGCGTTGCTTCAGGTCGCGACTACCAGCTCACGCCATCGACATAGGTGGTGAAGGCGCCGCTGGTCACGAAGTCGACACCCACCTGGGTGCCCGTTTTGCTCGAGGGCACGGTGATGGAAAAGGCGTTCCACGAGCCCTTGTAGTGCTGGGAGATCGAGTCGGTGTTCGAGGTCGTCGTTCCATCCGACTTCTTCACCCAGGTCGTAATCGAGGTGATGTTGGTGTTCGAGTCCAGGTTGACGTAGAGCCGGGCGCGCGTGCCGGCGGCCAGCGACAGACCCGTCGGGCCGGCGAGACGAATGGTCCCCGATCCGCCGCTGTAGACGGCCTTCAAGGACTTCGAGCCGGTCTGGGCTTTGTCGGCGCTCGACGAGAGCGTCGCGGTCGAGGTCCAGCTGTTGGTGCTGGTCTCGAAGTCGTATCCGACCGTCGCGCCATCCGCGGTCTTGCCGGCGACCACGGTGCCCGACGCGTTGTACGACTTGTTATCGCGCCACACGGTGACCATCGTGTTCCAGGCGCTCATCGCGCCATCGCCCATCGTGCAGGCCTTGTAGCCGTCGGGCACACCGTTGGTCAGCGAGTCCGAGGTCACGCAACCGTTGTAGTTGCAGTAGCCGCTGGCGAACATGTCCCGGTAGGGCGCGCCGACCTGGTTCGAACCGAGGCGGCCGTCGACGACGGTCTTGTCGAAGCCGGGGCCCTCACAATAGTACGCGTCGGTGTGGCCGGCGGTGTTGAGCCCAAAAATATTGCCGAAGAAGGTGCCTTCCTGGTTCGGGAAGGTCGCCGACTGGCCCCAGCCGAGGTAGCTGTTCTGGCCGACGATCCAGATCGGCACGTGGATGCCCGCGGTATTGACGTGGGCCAGGAGGCAGGCCGAGATCCACTGCTGGCAGGTTTCGCCGCAGGTCCCATTCTCCCACTCGGGGGTGAGCCCGATGCCACCGGCGAAGCTGTAGGGAGCGCCGGTGGAGTCGGTCTTGTTGATGGTGTGATTGGCCGGCAGCGCGCAGCGAACCAGATACGACAGCGTGCTACGACCGTCGGCCGAGTTCATCAGGTAGGTCGACGAGTTGATGCCGGTGGTTGCCAGTGGGTTGAGCAGCAGCCCGTTGCCCGACAGGCCATTGCCCGACAGGCCATTGCCTGACAGCCCATTGCCCGACAGGCCGTTGGTCAGGCTGAGACCGTTGATCATCGACAGGCCGTTGGTGGCGACGAGCTCGCTCTCAACGCTGTTGCCGTTCGCATCTTCGTTCGCGGGGGGCTGGCAGCCGATGAGGGCCGAGGCCAGCGCTAGCGACGCCGCCAGCCAGGTCGTTTTCTTGGTCGTGTTGGTCATGTCCGTTTCCGTCCTTCGGTAGCCCGGCCAACTGCGAGAGTTCCGTGGGCTTTGCGTCCCCCGGTCGCCCGGGGTTTGCCTTTTTCGGGGGCGGATACCTTCCGCCTTCTCCGCTAACTAATAGCAGTAAGTATGCCTACTATATTAATTTGAAGTAATACTTCAAGCCATTGAATTCAGTAGATTTTTCTGTGTAGCTACAGCGCGACGCGCTACCGACTGTTGCGGGTAGCTCAACACTTCGTTGCTCCTTGGGGTGTCGGCTCACCCCGGGAGGGGCCTCGAGACCCCGATCTGTCATCGCGTCGTCAGCTCAAACCCAGATCGGCGCGCGGGCCAGCGAATCCGGGCCCCACACCAACCGGCGCCAAATCAACCTGGGTGCGATCTCGGGTGGGGTCTCGAGGCCCCGCCGTGGGATGCCCGACGCCTCGGGAGCAACGAATTGTTGTACCGGCCGCAACATTTCGTAGCGCGGCGCGCTGATTACAGACATATAATATGAGTGATATTAATTAGTTACATTATATATTCTAATTAATATAGTGGGCACACTTACTGCTATAACTTAGATATAAGACGGAAAGTATCCGCCTACGAAAAAGGCAAAGCCCGGGCGACCGGGTGACGCAAAGCCCACGGGACTCCTCGGAGTCGGCCGGGTTACCGAAGGGACGGACAGCAGAAATGCAAGAGATCGTACAGAAAACCAGCTGGCTGACGGCTCTGGCGCTGGCCGCGGCTCTGGTGGGTTGCCAGCCCGATCAGACCGGCGCCGCCGCCACCGATTCGACCGACGAGGCGCTCACTTCGACCAACGGTCTGTCGTTGCTGAACGGCCTCAGCTTGACCAACGGGCTGAGCGGCAATGGGCTGTCTGGCAATGGCCTGTCTGGCAACGGCCTGTCTGGCAACGGCCTGCTCATGAACCCGCTCACCACGGGCATCCTGTCGACCGGCACCATGATGAACTCGACTGACGGCCGCAGCACGATCACCTATATCGTCCGCTGCGCGCTGGCGGCGACCAAGACGATCAACGCCAAGGACAGCACCGGAAAGTCGTACCCGTTCACGGGCCAGATCGGCGTGGCGCCCGAGTGGGAGACCGGCACCTGCAACACGACCTGCCAGGAGCGCATGAGCGCCTGCTTGCTCGCGCACGTCAACACGTCGGGCGTGCACATCCCGATCTGGCTCGACAGCGAGGGCGCCATCGGCTGGGGACAGAACACCAGCTACCCGTACCAGGAGGGCTCGTTCTTCGGCAACGTGTTCGTGAACCCGCCCAAGGGCTACTTCTGCAACGGCAAGGACTTCAACTCCGGCACCGTGCCCGGCCGCCTGGGCGTCGGTCAGTCGAACGCTCCTTACACCGATCCGTTCGGCACCCCCGGCCCCTGCGCCGGCTACTGCACCGCCTCGTCGGCCACCACCAACGGCGTCGCCGACGGCTTCTCGACCTGCAACGGTTACACCCACGTCGTGACCGTGTGGCGCAACTTCGACGTCAACACCCAGTACAAGATCGTCAACAAGCAGAACGGCAAGGCGCTTGAAGTTGCCGGCAGCAGCACCGCTGCCGGCGCGGCGATTCAGCAGCGCACGTACTCGGGCGCGTCGAACCAGAAGTGGACCATCACGCAGACCGCGGCCGGCAAGTACAAGGTGGTCAACGTCGCCAGCGGCAAGGCGCTCGACCTGACCGGCAGCAGCACCGCCGAAGGCACGGCGCTGGTCCAGCAGAGCTACTCTGGCACGGCGACCCAGCAGTGGGCGTTCACCTCGCTTGCCGACCAGGCCGGCAGCTACACCATCAACCCCTCGGGCAAGTTGGCCTCGGCGATGTGGCCCATCACCGGCTGGACCGGCGACGGCGACCCGATGGTCGTCAACGCCTACAACACCAACGACGCGCAGAAGTGGCAAATCGTTCCGCTTTAGTCCTCGCGTAGTAAGCGATCCGTTCCCAAAAGGGCCTGGTCGGTACTGCCGACCGGGCCCTTTCTCTTTGTCCGGACTGCGAGGGCGTATACTCGGGCTCAGACCATCGTACGCTCATGCCCAGCTCGCCAATCGTTGCCCAACTGAGGTCTTTCCTGCTGCCATTGACCGCAGCGGTGATCGTGCCGGCGCTGCTGGTCAAACGCGCAGGATGGCCGCCGTCGTTCGCAGCGACCGGGCCTTTGCGGCTGGTGGTCGGAGCGTTCTTGATTGGGGCGGGTCTCATGATGCTGGCGTGGACCGTGTCGCTGTTCGTCCGCGTCGGACGCGGCACACTGGCTCCATGGGATCCGACGCGCCGGCTGGTCGTCCGTGGTCCCTACGCCCACGTCCGAAATCCCATGATCAGCGGCGTCTTCGGCATCATTGTGGGCGAGGCGGTGGCGCTCGGTGGCTGGCGGCTCGCGACATGGGCGGCCGCGTTCTTCGCCATCAACCACGTGTATTTCGCGCTGTCGGAAGAGCCAGGGCTGGCCAAGCGGTTCGGCGCCGAGTACGCGGTCTACAAGAGTCGCGTTCCGCGCTGGATCCCTTGCCTACGGCCCTGGCGGTCCGATCCGTGAATCGCCGGCTCTCGCACTGGGGCCTCCTTCTCGGGGTTGCCCTGCCGCTGCTTGCGTCGATCGGATGCGGAGACCACGGAGCGGGACCGGATCCACGGTGGACATCGACGCATTTTTGGTACTACGCCGAACCGGACGATCCCGCCCCGTGCGCGTCGGTGACGGATCTCCTCGAACGGCATTTCGCCGTCATGCAGGCCTATCTCGGTTTTGATTGGCCGGCTGGCCAGATGATTCAGTACAACAAGTTTCGAGATGGAACCGCCTTTCGAGCCAGTGCCACTTGCCAAACGGGAACCGTGGCCTGCCTGTCGGAGGGGAGGGTGGAATCCACCATCGCCTTCGATCAGCACGAGCTGATTCATGCGTATCTGGCGCCCAGCGGCCGTCCGCCTGCCCTGTTCGAAGAAGGCGTTGCGATGGCACTTAGCTGGCAGATCATGACCTGCAACGCCCTGACGAACCCGGCCCCACCCGCGCTGTCGTGGGCGGATGCCATCCTGCTCGGCGATCCGAACACGAACGGCGGCATCTATCTGTCGGGTGCCCGGTTGGTCGGCCACCTGCTGCGACGATACGATCCGTCGCTGTTCGTGCGTCTCTACCGCGCGCTGCCGAGAACGACGACCCCGGAGATCGTCAGTAATCAGATGATGGAGCTCTACGGAAAGTCGGGGGACGAGCTCTGGGCTGAGGCAATCTCCGATCCTGGCTGCGTGACGGTTTGGCCCTGCGCACGTGATCCGTTGCCGCTCGACGGCAACGAGGCGCACCTGGCTGCGAGCTGTGCCGGTATCGACCATGACCAACGGACGGTCGATCTCAGCACGCAAAGCAACGTACTGCTCTCGACCAACGCCGACCCGCAGCTCAGTTTGCTCGCCTGCGATCCCGACGCTCCCGCTCCGCCCTCGTTTCTCTTCCCAACCTCGAACGCACCTCTTCTCACCGGTCTCATCAATCTCGGCCCCGGCAAATATTTCCTCGACTTCTACAACTATCCGACCGATATCGCCCTCTCGATACCCGATGGGCCGCCGGCCGGACCGGACTGCGCGGCGCTGCAGCCGTTGCCGTTGCCGGCAAACCAGCTTGCTATCCACGTCGCTTCGCCGGTCGCTTCGCCCGTTTATTCGCCCGTTTCTTCGAACGATTGGTTCGTAGCCTTTCACATAGGATCACCGGCTCGGACGCTGGCAATCTCGAACGGCGCAACCACAGACCTCATGCTGTGTCCGTCCTGTGATTTCTCATTGAGCAATTGCACCGCGCTCCCCAAAGCGACGCCGTTCATCGATCTGGTCCTGGAGCAGGACGTCTACGTTCGACTCCGCGGGACCGAGCTGGAAGTAACGGATCCCTGAGGAGGTCCTTGCGCCACCCACTCTTCTCCAAGAAATGTGTTGCATCCTGTTCGATCGCCACTCTATGGTGCCGCGGTGAATCGATGGGATGGGGTGAGGGACCGGAGTGTCGTTCGTTTTTTCGTTTTCGCGGCGGCGGGATTGGGCGCCTGTACGGGGCAGATCGGGCCTCCTCTTGGTCCGCCGTCGCCCAATATTGGGTGCACAGAGCTTCTCACACCGCCGACGCAGGCCTTCGTCAATACCGGCTTGCGCAATGGTGAGTTCTCTGTCGCCTACGACCCGCGTCCGACCTCGGCGCAAGGGGCGGGAAACACCTACGTCTACGCGGCAGCCCAGGAGTTGACCCTCGACCCGGGCACGCCTTTCCCTTCTTGTATTCTTGCAAAGAAGACTGTCGTCTACTTTTCGGACCGGGGCGGCCAAAAGGGCACCTGGAAGCTAGCCGGGGGAAACAAAGATCTTCCCGGCGCGAACAACGCGGCCGCCCAGTTCGCGCGCGCGCGGCTGTCACAAGGACAGGTTTGGGCGACGGATCAGATCATCAAGGTCGCCTCCGATGGCACGGTCTTCCTGTCGATCCTGGAGATGGCCCCGTTCAGCTCGTGCGCGGATCCGACGACCCTCAACAATGCGCCGTTCAACCAGGTCGATATCTTTACCTCGGCGCCCGGCGCAGGCTCATTCCGCGGACTGGTGGTTACCGATGACTCCGAGCGGGTCGGCAACCGCACGACCGGACCGGTCGATTTCTACGATCATCCCACCATGGCCGTGAACCTAACCGATCCGACACAGGCCGTGGTCTTCTATACGATCTTCCAGGGCACCATGGCTGAGCGTGCCACTGAATTTCGAACGGTTCGCCGCGCGGCCGACGGTAGTATCAGCGTGGTTGGCAAGCAGACGGAGTCGGCGTTGCGAGGGTTCTCCGCCCTCGCCTTCGATGAATTCGGCAAGCTCTATTCAGCAGGTGGCAACCTCCAGGTCATTCAGTCCACATGGAACGCGTCGACCGCCCACTGGGATCCATCCCCGATCCAGGGCGGGCCTACGAGCGTCCTCTACCACGCGCCCGTGGGCAATGGCATCCCCCTGGATAGTCAAGGGACCCTGGGTGCCTTCCCGGATGAGACACCCGCGCTGGCTGTTGGCACTTTGGGCCAAGACACCGAGCCCTCTGTGTTCCTCGAATACGAGGTTCCCAATCCAACGAACTCGATCTTTCCTCTCGTTCAGATAAGCCGGGCGTTCGCCAGTCAGATTGGATCGCCAGCGGGTTGGGGTGCGCCGGCGCGCTTCCCGTCGTCGCCTGATTCCATTTCAGTGTTTCATCCTGCGCTCGCCCTCGATCCAGTGGCCAACATGCTCGATGCGATCGTGATGGCGACGCAACCCGCGGGCTCACCACAGGCCACGATCATCAATACCTTCTGGGCTCGCTTCGACCCGACGCAGCTGGCCGCGGCGCCAGTGGGACCGCAGAGTCTGGCCACCAATGCGCCGACTGCTGGGGACCTTCCGGCGCGGGAGCCGTTCACCCTCGTCAAGAATCTCGGCACGCGCTTTGCGGGCGAGTATAACGGGCTGGCGGTACAAGGCGAGACGCCCGTCTTCGCTTACCTGGAACGCCCCTCGGCGCAGGTTACGTCACTCGGGATTGGTTTCATCAGTCCTCAATGTCACACCGCCCAATTCTCCAGCCTGCTGTCCGGTGACACGTGGGAGTGCGCGTGCTCTTGTCAGGATCAGCAGACGCTGACATCGCGGGTCAGCAAGGTGCAAGGGTGTGAGCCTATCGATTCCAGCGCCAACCAGGTTTGCGCGGACCTCTGTCCGGGACGGGCGGACGGGATCGCTCCGTTCAGCCCCGCGGTGGTCTGCGGTACCTCCGCTTCGACCGGGCCCGCGCGCTTTGTTGCGGCGAACACCTGTCGCGCGACCGATGGTAGGCCGCCCGGCGGATTGGTGACCGACTTTGGTGACCTGATGGCTACCGGCGGAACCGCTTCGACAGTCACGATCCACAGGGGAGGGGCGCAGTTTGCCACCGCCATCGGCGGCACCGTGTCGGCCAACCTCTCTGGCCGGCCGGCCGCCGGCACGAAGATCGAGTTGGCGCGGATGAATCTGACCGCGCAGCCCTTCTC
Source organism: uncultured Pseudomonadota bacterium (assembly GCA_963778795.1). Lineage (GTDB taxonomy): Bacteria > Myxococcota_A > Polyangia > Fen-1088 > Fen-1088 > DASRQZ01. The sequence goes on from CAVZVU010000005.1 coordinate 51,293, forward strand.
GGCAGGAGCTTTCGGAACCGTCCACGACATTGGCATCTCACAAAAGTCCCGGTTCGCGGGCACATTCACCGACGCAACCCATTTCGTCATACCCCCGGTCGCCGGCCAGCTCGACGTCAGCTCGATCGTCACGCCGGTCTGCACCGGCGGGACCCCCTGTGACGACGTCGACAACGCCGCGCACGAGGTGAACTTCAATCCCATCACCGGTGTCCTGGATCTGGCGGCCCGGCGCCTGTCGTTCGACATCGCCGAGTCGGACGGGCCCGACAACACGATCGGCGTTCACTTCGACGGCACTGTCACACAGCTTCCGGTGGACACAGATGCCGATGGGGTTTTGGATCCGGCGGACAACTGTCCTTTGATTGCCAATCCCACGCAGCAGCGGGTGGCGTCCCCGCGAGTGGTGGCTCCGTCCGCAAGGACGATCTCGGTTTGCAGCAACGCGAGCATCGGTCAGCCGACGGTGACGGACTCCTGCGGAGCCGGTGGGATTGTCGTCACCAACAATGCCCCTGCGCAATTTCCATTGGGCCAAACGGTGGTTACTTGGTCTGCGCGCGACGCTCGCGGCAATGTGGGAACGGCCACCCAAACGATCACTGCGACGCTGGTCGACGACGCTTCGTGCTGCCCCGCGGGCATGAACGTCATCCGAGGGACCGCTGGAAATGACGTTCTGGTGGGAACCGCGGGTCCCGACTGCATTTTTGGGCTCGGCGGTCAGGATCAGATCTCGGGGCTGGGTGGCAACGACCTGTTGAGCGGCGGTGACGGTGACGACACCATCGATGGCGGGAGCGGAAACGATCGCATCTACGGCGGTCCGGGGCAGGATCACCTGATTGGCGGCACCGGCGACGACCTGCTCGACGGAGGCGATGGTGTCGACTTGATAGAGGGAGGGGCGGGCAACGACACCCTGTTCGGTGGCAATGGCGGGGATCATCTGCTAGGCGGAGACGGCAATGACCAACTTCACGGGGACGCTGACGATGACACCCTCGAGGCTGGCCTGGGTACGGATCTGCTGGACGGGGGCGCAAACAACGACATCTGCGTTGCCGGGAGTGGCGGAACAAAGACGTTCGTTTCCTGTGAAACCAAGCGCTGACGGCTGGTGTCGAGTATGACCGCGCAAGCCGCGCGATACGGCCTCTGTGCGCTGGTCGTCGTCGCAGCCTGTCGAAATCGAGCGCCCGTCAATCCCAACGGTGTCCAAGACGGGGGGGGCGGGGCGCCCGCCAGCGAGGCCGGCACGAGCGACGGTACGGGCGGCATGCTCGGTACCCCGCCATGTCCCGCCAACCCGCCGACCGCCGGCGCGGCCTGCCCCACGGGCACCGTCTGCCAGTATGGCTCCGATCCGCGCGGGAGAGCCTGCCGAATCTACGCCTACTGCGGGCCGGCGAATACCTGGAACGTCAGTGTTCCGACCACCGGCTATCCTAGTTACTGCGTGGCGCTCAATGCCGCCGGAACCTGTCCCCCGTCGGTGGCCGTTGCCCAGGGCCAGACCTGCGCGACCGATCTCTCATTCTGCGACGTCGGTGGAACGCCATGCGCTTGCACCGCCTGCACGTGGAACGGGGGAGGGCTCGGGACAAGCTGTGGCACGACGCTGACCTGGCACTGCCAGACGCCGTGGACGGGAAACAGTTCGGTTTGCCCGGTGCTTGATCCGAATCTTGGCGCAAGTTGCAGTCCCGAAGGGCTTTCGTGCAACTACGACTGCGGACCAGCAGGGAGATATCTCTGCCAGGGTGGCTACTGGATCGCGACGCCCGCGGATCCGTGCCCGATCTGAGGACTTCAGGTCTTTGATGGCGCTGGGCCTCGCCGCGAGGGAGATCTGACCATGCCTGCCATCACCATCAAAGGACGCAACGTCCCCATTCAGATCTGGGCGCCGCTGGACGAGGTGGACACGCAAGTCATCACCCAGCTCAAGAACGTGGCCGCCCTGCCTTGGGTCGCCCATCACGTCGCGGTGATGCCGGACGTGCACCTCGGCAAGGGCGCGACCGTCGGATCGGTGATCGCGATGCACGGCGCGGTGGCGCCGGCCGCCGTCGGCGTCGACATCGGCTGCGGCATGGCCGCCGTCAAGACGCAGCCTCACGGCGAAGGATCTGCCCGACGATCTGCGCCGGCTGCGGCTGGAGATCGAGAACGCGATCCCGGTCGGCAAGATGTCGCACGACGATGCGGCCTGGCAGCACGCGCCCGATCCGCTGCGCGGCGCAGGTCGGGCGCTGATGGATCGCTACGCCCAGCTGGACGCCAAGGTGTCCACCGGGACGGTGGCGTGCCAGATCGGGACGCTGGGCGGCGGCAACCACTTCATCGAGGTCTGCCTCGACACCGCGGACACGGTCTGGCTGATGCTGCACTCGGGAAGCCGCCACGTCGGCGCCAAGCTCGCCGCGCACCACATCGAGATCGCGCGCCGCCTGAACCACAACCAGGCGCTGGAGGATCGCGATCTGGCGGTGTTCCTGGCGGGCACCAGCGTGTTCGACGACTATCGCCGCGATCTCTACTGGGCGCAGGAGTACGCGCGCTTCAACCGGCAGATGATGCTGCACCTGCTCGAGGACGTGGTGCGCCGGTTCTGGCCGCGCGTCACGTTCGCGGACGCCGATCTCGTGCCACCACAACTACGTCGCCGAGGAGGTTCACTTCGGCGACGAGGTGCTGGTGACGCGCAAGGGGGCGATCCGCGCCGGCCGCGGCGACCTCGGCATCATCCCGGGATCGATGGGCACGAAGTCGTACATCGTGCGCGGTCTCGGCAACCCGAGCTCGTTCGAGTCGGCGTCACACGGCGCCGGCCGCCGCATGAGCCGCACCCAGGCGCGCAAGCAATTCACCCTGCGCGATCTCAAGGATCAAACGGCGGGCGTCGAGTGTCGCAAGGACGCGGGCGTCATCGACGAGACGCCCAAGGCCTACAAGAACATCGACGACGTGATGACGCAGCAGCAGGATCTGGTCGAGATCGTCGCCGAGCTCAAACAGATCGTGTGCGTGAAGGGCTGACCAGGCTCGTCATCGCACGAGATCGTGTCGGCGTTTGACGACCGACGGAGCTGGGCCCTATTGTTCGACTCGTCTCGACGGAGAGCGCCGCGACTTGCCGCGTCGCGGGAATGGGAAGAGGAAGAGGAACTTCATTGATCGGTGTCGTGGGCCCGCTGTTGATCGCAGCTATCTCGACGGCGGCCGGAATGGGTGTCCGCGGCGACACGAGTTGTCCGACAGCCGCCGAGGTCGCGGCCGCGCTGGTCGGCCTGGTCGCGCCCGCGAAGCCGTCGGCGTCGGCTTCTGCTGCGCCGGCGGCGCAGGACGTCGCCGAATTGATCGCCCAGGGCACGTCGGTCAGCGTCCGGCTGACCAGCAGCAAGGGCGAGCTGATCGGCGAGAAGCGGCTGCCCGATACGCTGTCCTGTGCGGCTCGCGCGCGCACGGCGGCGGTGATCGTGGCGGCCTGGGAGACGCGCCTGCGCGGTGTCACCGGGCCGCTGGCCCCGGTCAGCAACGCGCGCGCCACCGCCGCGGCCGCGACACCTCCCCCGGTCGAGGCGCCGCGCGCGCCGCCGGCAGCGACCGCGGCCAGCGCACCAGCGATGGTGCTCGCCGCTCCCGCTCTCGCTCTCGGTCCCGCCCCCGCGGGGCACGCCATCCAGATCGAGACCGGCGTCGCTGCGCTGGCGTCGATCACCGCGGCGGGCCTCGCTCCGGCGGCGCTCGTCGAGATCAGCTGGTCGCGTCGGGACTCCGCGTTCGCGCTCGGACTGGGCGCGCTGGCGGTCGGCGCCCACGCGACCGCGGTGGCGTCGGGTCGTGGCGACTGGCGCCGGTTCGGCGGCCTGCTGGATTTGAAGTCGTCGACGCGGTGGACCGCCGTGGAGCTGCAGATGCACGCCGGTCTCGCCCTGACGGCGTTGGCCATCAACGGCCAGGCGTTGCCGACGACGTCCAGCGCCACGATCTTCGACCCCGGGATCGTGGTGGGCGTGCGCCTTCGCTCGTCCGCACGACGGCTGGCCCCCTGGCTCGAGGCCACGGCGGCCTCCTGGCCCCGCAGCCACTCACTGTATGTCAACGGCAGCACCGCCTCGGTGCAGCTCCCTCCCTTCGAGGGGTTGCTGGGGGCGGGTTTTTCGTTCGGGCGGGGGCACTGAAACGTTTTGGCGCGAGCCGACATGGATCAGAAGGTGTCCCTCATGTCACGCCCCGCTCGCGGCCCCTCGGCCGCGGATATCGATCCGGCGGCTTCGCCGATCGATGTCGCGGTGCTGTACCGCGCCCACGAACGGTCAGTGATGCGGTGGGCCGCGCGCCTGGGTGGGCCCGGGATCGACGTCGAGGACGTGGTCCAGGAGGTCTTCCTGGTCGCCGAGCGGCGACTGCGATCGCTCGACGGCGGGTGGAACATCAAGACCTGGCTCTTCCGCACCACCGAGAAGATCGTGCAGGCGGCGCGCCGAAAGCGGCGGCTGCGCCGCTGGCTTTCGCGCTCCAGCGAGCCGGCCGCCAGCGGCCTGGCCGGGCCACGATTGACGCCGGCCGAGGCGCTGGAGCGCGAACAAACGATCCAGCAGGTCTATCGCGTTCTCGATCGCCTGCCGCAGCGGTACCGGCGGGTTCTGGTGCTGTTCGAGCTCGAGGAGTTGTCGACCCAGGAGATCGCCGACCTGGTCGGCGCCCCGGTCGGGACGGTGCGGGTCTGGCTCTATCGCGCGCGGGCGCGCTTCCTGGAAGAGCACCAAAGACAGGGGAGCGAACCATGAGCCTGCACCTGCCCGAGCCCGAGCGGTGGTGCGATCTGCCCGCAGGGGGAGAGACCGCGGAGGGGGCAATCGGCGCCGCCCTGCGACGGGTGAAGGAGGCGACCGAGCCTTCGGACGTCGCGGTCGCGCGCCTGGCGCGCCGCACGAACCCGCCGGTGCTGGCGACGTCGCAGCGGAACCAGCTGATCTGGCGTCTGGTGGTGGCGGCGGTCCTGATCATGGCCACCGGCGGGGTCGTCGGCGCGGCGTTGAATCGGTGGCGGCGCGCGCAGGCGGCGGCATCCGCCGAGAGCGGCGAGCCGGCCGGCGCGGTGACGCGATCCAAAGAGGCGCGCCACCACCGGCGCGCTGGGCACGCGTCCGCCGTTGTCGAACCGCCGGCGGCCGCTGGTCTGCCGACGGTCGAGCCGATCGACCCGGTGGTGATGCCGTCACCAGCGCCGGCTGCTGCCGAGGCGCCGAGCGGGAGCGCGAAGGTGAATACGAACCCGAATGCGAATGCGAACGCGAACGCGAACGCGAATGTGCGGCTCGCCCCGGCGCGTGCGGCGGGCCCGCGCGCGGCAACGGACGGCGCCGATCTGGTTGCGACGGCGTTTCGCGAGCTTCGCACGAGCGGCAACGCCGCGGCGGCGCTGCGCGCCCTGGATCAATACGAGCGCCACTTTCCGGCTGGAGCGCTGCGCGACGAGGCGCGGATCGCGCGCGTCGAGGCGTTGCTGACGCTCAACCACCGCCAGGAGGCCTTGCGGCTGCTCGAGGGGTTCGACGCGGGCGGCGGCACGCTGACCCGCGACGCGCGCGCCACCCGAGGCGAGCTGCTGGCCGAGAACGGCCGCTGCGCGCAGGCGCTGCAGGACTTCGACGCGGTCGTGGCCGCGCGCGACGGCGACGGCCCCGGGGGACGCGCGCTCTACGGACGCGCGTCCTGCCGGCTGAGCGCTGGTGACCGTCCGGCGGCGCGGCAAGACTTGATCCGGTACCTGTCGCTGCACCCCAATGATCCTCTGTCGGCGAACGCGCGTCGCGTGCTGAGCTCTTTGCCGTAACCTATTGCGTGCGCCCGACGCTGGCAGGTGATCCCCTACCCGCGTAGGGTGAAACCCCTCCGGGGGCGCTGGGCGCTCGAGCGACGTATAGTATCTGACCGAATGAGCACCGCATCCGCGGAGCGAAACGACCCGCCGGTCGCTGAGCTGGCCGCGACCGAGGTCCCGGAAACGCTACCGCGCTCGATCCTGCGCCTGTTCTGGCTTTTCGCCCGGCCTTATCGGGCAACGGTCCTGTTGATGATGCTGGCGTCGCTGTCGTTGCGGGCGTTGTCGGTGCTGCAGTTCTACGCGATGAAGAGGATCATCGATACCGCGGTGCGGGTCGACCTGCATGCGCCCGGCGCCTGGAGCGCATTGCGGTCACCGCTGGTCGGCTTCTTCGCCGTCGTCGCGGTCTTCATCCTGGTCGAGTGGGGTGCCTGGTTCTGCTCCTACTCCAGCCGCATCCCCGTGCTGGCGCGCGGGCGACAGCTGGTTTTTACCTATGCGCAAAGGCACAGCCCCACCTACTTCGACAACATGCTGACCGGAAAAGTCGCGCATCGGACGATGCTCCTGCCAGAGCAAACCGTCACGCTGTTCGAGCGGACCAACTGGGACTACGTCCCGCTCGTCGTGCAATGCGGCCTGCTGCTGGTGCTGTTCTTCCGCGCCCAGCCAGCGTTCGCGGCGATCCTGCTCGGCTGGCTGGGCGTGTATGTGGCGGTCACGGTGGTGATGGGGCGGCGGATCGCGTCGCTCGGCGCCGCCCATAGCGACGCCAAGGCGCAGCTGACCGGGCGCATTGTCGACTCGATGACGAACATCAAGAACGTCATCTTCTTCGCCGCGCACGAGCGGGAGGATCGCATCGTGGCCGGCTCGGTGGCGGAGACCTTCCATGCGCAGCGGGCGCAGTATCGCGCGTTCGTCCGGATGCGAATCATCCTGCAGGTGCTCAACGTCGCTATCTACGCCCTCCTGCTGCCGCTCGCCCTGTCTCGGCTGGTGCGGGGGATCATCAGCGTGGGCGACTTCCTGCTGGTGACGACGTTGATGATCCAGCTGATCCGAAATGTGTTCGATATGGCCAACGGCCTGCCCGATACCTACGACACGGTGGGTAGCATCCGCGACTCACTCGACATGCTGATCGTGCCGCGCGACATCCGCGACCGACCAACGGCCGTGGAGTTGAAGGTCGGTCCGGGCGAGGTCGAGTTCGACCGCGTGACCTTCGCCTATGATCGAAAGCGACCGGTCTTCGACGGGCTGGAGTTGACCATACCGGCGGGCCAGCGCGTCGGGCTGGTCGGGCATTCGGGTGCCGGCAAGACCACGCTGGTGACCTTGCTCATGCGCCTTTACGACGTCCAGCAGGGCGCCATCCGGATCGACGCCCAGAACATCGCGGACGTGACGCAGGTGAGCCTCCGGCGATCGATTGCCCTCATTCCACAGGACGTGATCCTGTTTCACCGCACGTTGATGGAGAACATCCGCTATGGGCGGCCCGGCGCCAGCGATGCCGAGGTCATCCGCGCGGCGGAGGGCGCGCACGCCCACGAGTTCGTAGCCACGCTTCCGGACGGCTACCGGACGCTGGTCGGCGAACGCGGGGTCAAGCTGTCGGGGGGGCAACGCCAGCGGATAGCCATCGCCCGCGCACTGCTGAAGAACGCGCCGATCCTGGTGCTGGACGAGGCGACTTCGGCGCTCGACAGCGAGTCGGAGGCAGCGATCCAGGACGGAATGGATCAGGCGATGGCCGGTAAGACCGTGATCGCAATCGCCCACCGACTATCGACGCTCGCGCACCTCGATCGAATCCTGGTGATCGACGGTGGCCAGGTGGTCGAAGACGGCAACCACACCGAGCTGCTCGCCCGCGACGGTATCTACGCCAGCCTCTGGCGCCGTCAGGTGGGTGGATTCCTCGGCGCTGACGAAGCCGTGAGCTGACGCGCCCCACGCGTAACCCATCGCACGGTCTGTGCGACGAACGCATGAACTGCGCGTGGTCGTCGTGCGACGCAAAAAGCGCGTGCTCACACCGGGTGAAACGGCGGCGCTTGTGGGCGGCGTGCAGAAAATGCGCGGCACAACGCTTGCTGAAGGGGGTGCCGAACATTTCAGTCAAACGCTAACGCCCCTGAAGGAGTCCGGATCATGCGCTCGTCATCTTCAAATCTATTTGTGTCAGGGATGGTTCTTTGGGTCGCGCTGCTCGCGGCCGGTTGTGGCGACGATGGATCGTCCGCCCCCTTCGCGTCATACAAGATCGTGCCCGCCAACGGCGGCGCCCTTCAGGCGACGGTCGGCGACGCCTTCCGATTGTCGGTGGTAGAGAGCCTCTCCGATGGAACCACGAAGGCGCTGGCGAGCGACGCCACGGTGGCCTGGTCGGGGCCGCCGGTCGTCACCGCGCTGCCGATCGGCGGCACACCCGCCGACAGCATCCTGCCGCAGCCGGGCGCCACGGCCACCGCGATGTGGATCCAGAATCCGGATCACCTGACTGCGGCGCAGGTCGCCGGCGTCCTTTACATCCTCGATACCGGCTCGGCGCCGAGCCCGTCGATAGGCGTCACGGCGGTGGTCACCGGTGGCGCCGCTCCGGCGGGCCAGGCGACAGCGACGATTCCCATCGCGCCGTTTCCCGCCGGCGAAGCCTCTCGAGGCCAGGCGCTCTACGCCGCGAACTGCGCCTCATGCCACGGCGCCAAGGGCGAGGGCGGATCCGGTCCTGGGCTGAACTCCGCCCCGGACAATGTCGCCGGCGACGACGGATGGACCCCGCAGCTGCTCGGGCTGTCTGCGAGGTCCAACATGGACGATCAGGGCGTGTCGCTCGATCTCGCGATGCCGAAGTGGCTCGTCATCTCGGGTGCCAGCGGGCAGCCGCTGACGACCCAGAACTTCTCGGACGTATACGCTTTCCTGAAGACGCAGCCCTGATGCGAAGAGGCCGGCGACGGGCAGGCGCACGCTCGAGCGGAATGTCCCCTTCCGGATGAGGAGCCCAGCCTCATCCGAGCGGGGACGCCGCGGTGGCGTCAATCGTCAAGGCTGAGGAAAGCATCCCGATTGACGGCGTTAGATTCGTCAGTGGGATGGTCGATCGGTCGAGCGTGGGGCGGCATCGCGAAAGAAGATCAGCACCGGGCGTGGCCCATCCGTGGATCTCCGCCCTTCGGCGAGCCTGGGATCGCCCGGTCGCTCGTTACGCGTTCAGCGCAGCCATCGTGGCGGCGGCGTTCGGGTTGAGGGTGCTGCTCGAGCCGGTGACCGGAATCGGCGCCCCCTTCGTGCTGTTCTTCGGCTCCGTGGCCATCACCAGTCTGGTCGCCGGACCCTGGCCGGGGGTTGTCGCCATACTGCTGAGCGCTCCGCTGGGGGGCTATGTCTTCGTTGTACGCGCCGGCTACCCGGCATGGGATGCGATCTTTCAGGGCGCGCTCTACGTTGTCGACTGTCTGGTCGTTGTTTCCCTCTCGTTCCTGACGAGCCGCGCTCGGGCGCATCTCCGCGACCTCATCGAGCTGGCCCCCGACGCATTCTTTCTCGCCGACCTCGACGGACGCTACGTCGACGTCAACCAGGCCGCCTGCCGGATGCTCGGCTACCAGCGCGACGAGCTGGTCGGCAAGACGATTCTCGACCTCATCCGCCCCGAGGACGCGCCACGGCTGGCAGCCACCAGAGCCGACCTGCTGGTTCCGGGACGGGTGATGACCGATGAGTGGATCCTGAAGCGGAAGGACGGAGCTCTGCTTCCCGTCGAGGTGAGCACGAACATTCTTCCAGACGGCCGGTGGCAGGCCTTCGTCCGCGACATCAGCCAGCGCAAGCGCATCGAGGACGAGCGGCAGATCTTCGTCTCGCTGCTCGAGAACTCGCTCCGACTTCATCGGCATCGCCGACGCGAGCGGCAAGCCGGTCTACGTCAACCCGGCCGGTCGCCGGATGGTCGGCCTGTCCGCCGACTACCCGGTGGAGCAGACCAAGATCCCGGACTACTACCCGCCGGAGGCGCGCGGCTTCGTCGCCGACGTGATCGTCAAGTCGATGATCGAGCGCGGCCGGTGGTCGGGCGAGACCTACTTCCGAAACTGGCAGACCGGGGAGGCGATCCCGGTCTCCGACGAGCACTTCCTGATCCGCGATCCGACCGGCGCGCGGGTCCTGGGCATGGGCACGGTCACGCGCGACATCTCGGAGGCGCGCCGAGCGGCCCGCGAGCGCGAGCAGCTCCTGGCCCGCGAACAGCTGGCCCGCCAGCGCGCGGAGACCGCCAACGAGCAACTGCGCGAGTCCGAGGAGCGGTTTCGGCTCACCATCGACGAGGCACCGATCGGCATGGCGCTGGTCGCCCTCGATGGTCGCTTCGTCCGCGTCAACGGCGCGCTCTGCGAGATCGTCGGTTACACCGCCGAGGAGCTGCAGCGAGCTGAGGTTCCAGGACATCACGCACCCCGACGACCTCGACACCGACCTGGCGCTGCTCGGGCCGCCTGACCCGCGGCGAGATCCCCCGCTACCAGCTCGAGAAGCGCTACGTCCGCAAGGACGGCAGCAGCGTCACGATCATGCTGAGCACGTCGATCCTGCGCAGCTCCGACCGCGCGCCGCTCTACTACATCGCCCAGATCGAGGACATCACCGAGCGCAAGCGGGCCGAGGAGGCGCTGCGCTTCTCGGAGGCGCGCTTCTCCGGGATCATCTCCATCTCCGCCGATGCGATCATCTCGATCGACGAGGATCAGCGGATCATTCTCTTCAACAACGGCGCCGAGAGGATCTTCGGCTACGCGCGATGCCGAGGCGGTCGGAGCGCCGCTCGACATTCTCCTCCCCGAGCGGGCTTCGCGCCCTCCATCGCCGGCACGTTCAGGGTTTCGCCGCGGGGACGACGATGGCGCGCGAGATGGGGGAGCGCCTCTCGACAATCATCGGGCAGCGCAAGAACGGCGCAGCAGTTCCCGGCGGAGGCCGCGATCTCGAAGCTGGAGGTCAACGGCCGCACGATCCTGACGGTGGCGCTGCGGGACATCACCGAACGGAAGCGCATCGAGGAGGAGCAACGGTTCCTGGCGGAAATGGGGGCGGCGCTGGTCTCGTCGCTCGACTACGAGCAGACCCTGACCACGCTGGGGACGCTGCTGGTTCGTGACCTCGCCGATTGGTGCATCATCGACATCGTGAGACACGGCGACCACCCCGCACGATTCAGGGTCATTGCCGCGGATCCGGGCCAGGCCTCGGTCGCTGCCCAGTTGGAGGGGGTCGACGTCGATCGGCTCCGTCCCCATTTCGTGCGGACGGCGCTGGAAACCAGACGGCCGTTCCTGATCGCGCTCATGACCCCCGACGAGCTCGCGTCGATCGCGCCGAACGCGGAGTATCTGCGGCTCCTGCGCGCCATCGCATCCGCACTCGATCATGGGGTTGCCACTGCTGGCTCGAGGAGAGCTGCTCGGTGTGCTCGTCCTCGTCTCATCGACGCCGTCTCGCGTGTACGGATCCGCAGACCTTCGTTTGGCCGAGGCGGTCGCGGAGCGCGCGGCGATCTCGATCGAAAACGGACACCTCTACCAGACGGCGGTACGCGCCACCCGACTGCGGGACGAGGTGCTCGGCGTCGTGGCCCACGATCTCCGGAACCCGCTGACGGCGATTCTGATGCAAGCGACCGCGCTCCAGCGCCGGCCCCCGCAGCCTGAGCGCCGCAACCCGAAGCCCCGGGAGCGGCTCCTCCGCGCGGCCAACCGGATGAACCACCTGATCCGCGACCTGCTCGACGTTTCCGTCATCGAGGCCGGGAAGCTGCGCGTCGAACCCTCCCGGATCTCCGCGGGGCAGATTGTCGTCGACTCCGTGGAAGCGCAGCGACCGCTGGCATCGGCGGCGTCGCTCGACATCCACCTCGATCTGGCCGGTGATCTGCCCGAGCTCTGGGGCGATCCACAGCGCCTGCTGCAGGTGCTCGAGAACCTGGTTGGCAACGCGATCAAGTTCACCGCCCCGGGCGGTCACATCACGGTCGGGGCAGCTCCGAGGAAGGGCGAGGTGTTGTTCTGGGTGGCCGACACCGGCCGCGGTATCCCGCCCGACAGCCTTCCGCACGTCTTCGACCGATTCTGGCAGGCGAGAAAGGGGCACGGCCGCGGCGCGGGCCTCGGTCTGCCCATCACGCGCGGGATCGTCGAGACCCACGGCGGGCGCATCTGGGTCGAGAGCACGCTGGGACGCGGGACCATCTTCTTCTTCACGATCCCCGAGGCCCCGCGCGCCGAAGCGCCCCGCCCCGAGGCGACGCAGACATCCTGAGCGACCGATTCACCGCAGTCGCCGCTGGGTGCTTTTCCCGCGCGCCGGCGCATCCGCTATGATTGCGCGATTGCCCCGCGCGCGTGACATCATCGCCATTGGTCTGGGGCTCGCGCTCGGGGACATGCTCGCGCGCCCCCCGCGCGCGCGCGCCGTCGATCGGTTCGAGATCCAGGTCTACGACGGCACGGCCGAATCCCCGGGCGAGCCGAGCCTCGAGCTGCACCTCAACGGTGTGCCGGTTGGCATCGCCACCGCCACGCCTCCCGAGCTGTCGCCCAATCACCAGACCCACATGACGCTCGAGGGGGCGTTGGGGCTGACCCGCGTCTGGGAGATTGGCGCCTATCTGCAGAGCGCGGTTCTGGCCGATGGCGCCTTCGCCTTTGGGGGCGCCAAGCTGCGCTCGAAATTCGTCACGCCCCCGGGGTGGCGGCCCGCGTTGCGCCTCGGCTGCAACTTCGAGGTCAGCTGGGTTCCGTCGTCGTTCGAGGCCGACCGATGGGGCGCCGAGATACGCCCGATCATCGCCTGGGAGAACCCGCGCTGGGAGTTCGCCGCCAATCCGATCCTGGAGCTGTCCTTCACCGGCGCAGCGCCCGCCTTCGCCCCCGCGTTGATGGCGCTGTTCAAGATCGCGGGGAAAGTCTCACTTGGCCTCGAGTACTACGGTGACATCGGTCCGATCTCATCGCCGGCGTCGCTGTCGGAACAGCAACACTATCTGTTCGAGGTCGTCAACCTGCTCGCCATCCCCGACCTCGAGCTCAATGCCGGCATTGGCCAGGGACTGAGCCACGGCAGCAACGATCTGATCGCCAAGGTCATCATCGGCTACGGGTTTCCGTCCCTGACGTCACCCCATCGCTGACGCATGCGGGGCGTGTCAGAAGTCTCTGCTGTAACGTTTTGCGCGCGTCCGACATGAGCGGTCGGAGGATGGAGACATGATGAGGGGCGCAATCGTGATCGCCGTGTCGGTCGCAGCGGTCTGGTGTGGCGGTTGTGACACGCATACGTCGATCGGTGGCCTGCAAGGTAGCCTGGGCGGGGCGGCGGGCGGCGGCCAGCCGGATGACGGAGGCGCGGAATCGATCATTCTGGGCGGCGGCGGGATCGACGGCGTCGCCGGGGCGGGCGGGATCGCGGGCGTCGGCGGCGTCGGCGGCATCGGCGGCATCGGCGGCATCGGCGGTGGCGGCGGGCGGGCCGATCATCACATGCAGCACCGGCGCCGGCGGTCGCCCGACGGGCCAAACGCCCAAGACTTTCTCGTTTCAGCCGCCGGTCGATTACCCGACCGGCGCGGGCGCCGGCCCACTCGCGGTCGGCGATCTCGACGGCGACGGCAAGGTCGACCTGGCCTTTCTCGACCGGACCGCGGGGGTGCGGGTGATGCTGAATCAGGCGAACGGCGCGTTCGGCGCTCCGAGCAATCACGCCGCCGGTGGGAACCCGTTCGCGCTGGCCCTGGGCGATCTCAATGGCGACGGGCGGATCGACATCGCCGTCCTGAACAACACCGGCGTAGGCGTGCTCTTGAATCAGGGAAGCGCTTCCTTTTCCGCCCCCGTCAACTACGTGGCTGGGCAGTCGTCCTCGGCGTTGGCGCTCGGCGATCTGAACGGGGACGGCCGCGTCGACATCGCCGTGGTGAACTCGAACAACACGGGCGCCGTCGCGGTGCTGTTGAACACCGGAGGCGGCACGTTCAGCGCGGTCAGTTACCCGGTCACCCCTCTCGCGTCGTCGATCGTTATGGCCGACCTGAACGGTGATTGTCGCCCGGATCTGGTCGTCGCTGGTGGCGGCGGCGGGTACGACGGCCTCAGCGTGCTTCTGAACGACGGTCGCGGCGGGTTCAAGCCGGCGATCGGCTACGCGACCGGGACCAGCCTGTCTTCGGTGGCGATCTCCGACCTCAACGGTGACGGCAAGGCCGACCTGGTGGGGGTGAACTTCGCGAGCGCCTATGTCCTGTTCAACTACGGTAACGGCACCTTCACTGTCCCCGTGGGCTACGATCTGATCGGGAGTATCGACGCGTCAGCGTCCTATTACCCGCCGCAAACGTCGCTCGCGCTGGCCGACCTCGACGGGGACGGCGCCGACGACATGGTGTTGGCGACGGGCTGCTGCGGCCTGGTGGTCTCGCTGAACCACGGCGATGGGTCCTTCGCCGCGCCCACCGCCTATCCAGAGCTCCCCTGGGCATTCTCGCTCGGGGTCGCCGATCTCAACGGCGACGGTCAGACGGACGTGGCGGTGGTCTCGCAAAACGGCGGCAGCCTCGCCCCCGTCCCGGCCAGCGGCTTGCGCGTCAACCTCAACGCCTCACACTGACCGCGCTCGAGGCCGTTCCCTGAATTCGAAAACTACAATCGAATGTTGTAGGCGCCGCGTACGCCGAACAGCAACCACTCGTGGAAGGACTTATCGACGATGTCCCGAGACGTGCTGCCGGTGGCGACGTTGTCCTGTGAGACGCTCCCGTACTGGCCGGCCGAGAAGCTGACGAACGGTCCGACCGCCAGGTTCGGGGCGACGCCGATGTCACCGCCAAGCTGGACGTTCACGTACTCGAGACCGCTTTCGGTCAACGACCCGCTCTGACCGGCGAAGCTGGTGGAAAGGTCGAACCATTCGTAGCCGACGCCCAGTCCGATCCAGGGGTCGAACGACGCGGTCGGGTTCAGGTGGAAATGAGCGCCGATTCCGAGCGTCGTATCGCTGGCCGAGCAGGTGACACCCGATTGGTTGCAAAAGCGATCACCCGCGCTGCCAACCAGCCCGAAGCCATACTGGAACAACAGTCCAACGTAGACGTGGGGGGTGATGAGATAGCCAGCGTCGAACCCGATCGGAATCTGCCCGCTGATGGAGCTCGAGAGATCGTTGTCGACCAGATCAGTCGCGGTCCTGCCGGTCTTGCCAAACGGAACGCCATAGCCAAAACGCAGGCCGACCTGGATCGCGCCCCGATCACCCGCGGGTGTGGGTTGCCGCGCCGAGGTCGTCGCCGCGATCAGCAGCGTCGCCGCTCCAAGAGAAACCGCGACCAAGCACCTGGACATGAAGAAGACCCTCCGTCGGATAAGGTTCGATGCGCTTCTCGTGGACAGCGACCCATAGGTAACCTCATTCCGTCAGCCCGGCAAGAATCCGCGCGCCGGCATCCTATCGCGTGTCCTATCGATTGTTCGGGCAGGCGTTGTCGACGACGGGACCGGTATCGAGCTGCAGGAAGTGAAAGGTGCCGACCGCCGCGTTCCCCTTGGACGGATCCTTGAAGCAGTTATAGAGGATCTCCTCGTTCTCGAAGTTCGGATCGTTCGGAGTCGTCGTCAGGGACGGGTCGACCCAATGGCTGACGAACAGCTTTCGCGTCATCGGATAGAAGGCGGCCGTCGGCGATGGATCCAGGAGCGCCTTGAGGGCGCCGTCGGTGGGCGGGCGCGCGTCGAGGACGGTCACGCCAAGCTGATACCCGAGGTTGTTGGGAACGCTCGGCGCTTTGTCGATCGCCTCGCGTCCCGCGAATCCGATGCTGCACGGATTGGCCTTCACCAGACAGCCGATCTGGTCGCTCGACGTGAGCGCCTTGCAGTAGCTGGTCGTAGCGAGCGGGGCGCCCGGCGGGAAGGCCGGGGTCGGTACGCCCGTGAGCGTCGGCCCGCCGTTGATCGGATCGGCCTGGCTGACGTGCAGGCGGAAGTACGCCGTGACGATGCGGTTCTGGCGAATCGCCGCGAGAGTGAGATTCGGGTTGGTGTAGCCATCGAGCACGAAGTGCCCGACGTCGTTGACGACCCACAAATTGAAGGCCCGATTGTCACTCATACCGGGGCGGGCAGGCACGCCGGCGGCGGTCATGCAGTTGAACGTCTGCACCGCACCGGTGCTGGGGTCGATCCGGGCCGGAATGACGCAGAGGCCGGTCTTGCCATCCGGGCAGATCCCGTGGGGAGCCGCGTCCGGCAGCGACGGAGCAAAGCCGTTGCACACGACCGGCGACGAACCGAACGGTTGCCCGGTCGCCGACCAATAGGCGGTGCTCTCGTCGCGGTAGTTGGTGGGAATCTCGATCGGGAGCACCAGGCCCAGGCCCTTGCGGGCCGTGAGCGCCGGGGCCTGAACGGCCTGAAACGCCGGGTTGGCCAGCCCCTGGGTCGGCGGGTTTGGCGGGATGACATTGGTGGGATCCGGGCCCCAGTTCTGGCGGCTCGAGGGAGCGCCGAAGTCGGCCAGTTCCCCAACCGGGGGGTCGGGCCGCAGATCCGGAATCAGCGGGCTCGGAGGGTTGGATGGGGTCAAACCCGGCTCGGCGACCTGCTCGTAGCCGATGCGCATCAGCGACGCGTTGGCTGAGTCGGCGATGCGCCGGATCGGATCGAGGTCCAGGTAGTCCGCGTGCCCCTTGTTTCTCGGCTTCGTACCGGCGTTGCAGAACGGACTGGCGGTGGCGGTGCTATCTTGGATCGCTTCGAAGTTGTTGACGGCCACGCTGGTAGCCGCCTGGGTCGGAAGCATTCCCACCAGGGTCGTGAACGTGTCGGTGGTGCCCGACAAGTCGCCGCGGCGGAAGGCGTGTTTCAGCTTGATGCAGGCCTGCTTGCTCGGATCGGTCGGAGAGAAGCTCCTTCCGCACGAGGTCTCGAACAGCGTGCCCCAGCTGTCCGCGAGAGCTTTGCGGATCGGGTTGGTGCAGTCGATGCGCGCCGGATTGCGGCGACGCCCTTCGAGGACGCAGGTTTCGGTGGCCGGACAATCGGAGTTGAAGCTGCACACCGTCGCCGTGGTGACGCTGCAGTGCCCGCTGTTCGGAAGCAGCTGCGCCTGCGTGGTCACGTGATTCTGGCCGCCGTAGAGCATGACCAGGACATCCCGCCAGTCGGCGAAGGTATAGGTCCCCGGCGGGTTGTTGGTGGGGTCGCAGCCGTCGATGGTCAGTCCCTGGCACACGCCACCGAACAGCGTCGCTGAGAGTTGCACGCCCACAATCCCGTCGTCGCAGCCACCGGTCTGGCCCGGCGGCGGCGGGTCCTGGCGGCTGTCGCCGTGGGCCTGGTTCGCACCCACGACGGCGACGCTGTCGAGGCCGATCAGGAGTTGCTCGCCGCGAGCGTCGAGCACGCCCTGGATGCCGTTGGCGCCGCCAGGACATGCAACACTGCCGTTGAGCGCCCGTGTCATCGGGGCAATTCGTTGCTGACCGGCCAACAGCGCAACCTGCCCGGCCCCGGAACCGGTACCGTCCGCGAAACGGATACCGCCGGCCAAACCGAAGAAGGTCGGGTCGAAGAGGGGAAGATTGGCGGTATTGCCGGGGGAGATCGGTCCGGCAACGCAGCTATTGATCACGGACTTCGTCACGTCCCCCAAGGTCTCGGAGCCTTTCATCAGCAGCTGAGCCGACGCGGTCGACAGCATCCCCGTGCCCAGTACGACGACCACCGTGCATGCCAGTCGCTTCCTCATCACCACCCTCCGTCTGAAAGCTCCAAAGGAGGCGAACGCGGCAGGCGCTCACCCAGGCCCAGCCGCTGCCCAGCAATAACCCGACCATGAAACGCGACGACTCGGGCCGCGGTGTTCCGGTCTGGTCGCGTGGGTCACAGCCGCGTGAGTGACCGACTTCCGGCGAGCGGTCGTTCGATTATCGGCGAGCGATCGTTTGTTTACGTCGCCGTGACGTCATTGTTGGCACCTCGTCACCGCCACGGGCTGGCGCCGGGTCTACGGTTGGGGAGCCGCGCGGTTCGCGCAATTTCTTTCGACTGGAGGTGACGACAATGGGCATCACGCGAAAGCTTCGAAACCATAAAGTGCTCGCGCTGTCGGTGGTCCTGCTTGCGGGTCTTCCGGCCAGCGTGTACGCGGCCCGGCACCTGATCCTGTCGGGCGCGCAGCCCGACGGCAGCTTCATCGTGCCCACGGGCCAGACGTTGACCCCGGCCGGGACCACCATCGACGTCAACGATCGGCCTCTCGGCATGGTCGTCAGCCCCGACGGGACCAAGCTCGCGGTGGTCACCGGCAGCAACTTTGCTCCGCGCGCCCTGCACATCATTGACATGGCGACCAAGACGTTGAAGCAGTCGATCGCGATCGGCGACAGCTTCGTGGGCGTCGACTTCAGCCCCGCCGGAGATCGCATCTACGTGGGAGGTAACACCAACAACAACGTCGCGGTCTTCAGCCTCGCCGCGGACGGCACCTTCGCCGCCAGCAGCTCGATCTCGATCCCCAGCTCGGCGCCGAGCGGGCTCAAGGTCAACCACGACGGCAGCAAGGTCTATGTCGCGCTCAATACCTCGCACCAGCTGGGGGTGATCGACACCGCGACGGGTACGGTGACACGCCTGGCGGTGGGCATTCACCCCTACACGACCGTCATCTCCGCCGATGGCTCGAAGGTGTACGTCAGCAACTGGGGCGGCCGCGTCCCCGGGCCGACCGACGTGACCGACGGGATGTTCCCGATCGTCGTCGATCCGCGCACCGGCATCCCGGCGACCGGCACCGTTTCGGTCGTCGACACCGCTACCAACGCCCTGGTCAAGACGATCGAGGTCGGCCTGCATCCGACCGGCATGGCGCTGAGCCCGAGCGGCGATCGCCTCTATGTCACCTGCGCGAACAGCGACACGGTGTCAGCGATCGACACCGCCACCGACGAGGTGAAGGAGACCTTGCACGTCGGCCTGCGCGATCCGCACGGAGCGCCCGTGCTGGGCAGCTCGCCCAACGCGGTGGCCGTGAGCCCCGACGGCGGCACGCTGTACGTGGCCAACGCCTCCCAGAACGCCGTGGCGGTCGTCGACCTCCGGTGCCAGCGCCCGGGGGACGCGGTGGTTGGGTTGATCCCCACAGGCTGGTATCCGACCGCGGTCGCGCTCGATCACGCGGGCAAGCAGCTCTACATCGCCAGCGGGTACGGCTTCGGTTCGATCGCCCCGACGCCTCCCGACCGCCAGGGGCGCAGCTATGTGGATCGCGCGGGCGAAATCTCGATCCTGAACGTACCCGGCCGGCACGAGCTCGAACGCATGACCCGGGAGGTGCTCGCGAACAACCACACCCCCGATCGCGATCGCGATGGTGACCACGACGGCGACCACGATCGCGCTGACCACGCGAACCCCATCCCGATGCACGTCGGCCAGGGCTCGCCGATCAAGCACGTCTTCTACATCATCAAGGAGAACCGCACCTACGATCAGGTGTTCGGCGACCTGCCGCAGGGGAACGGTGACCCGACGCTGGTCGAGTTCGGGCGCGACGTCAGCCCGAACCACCACGCGCTCGCCGAGGAGTTCGTGCTCCTCGACAACTACTACGGTCCGGGCGATCAGTCCGCGCTCGGCCACCGCTGGATCCTGCAGGCGTTCCCCAGCACGTACGTGCACAAGTACGGCAACGCCCGGAACAACCAGAGCCCGATGCTGCTCGGCCCGACCGACGCCGTCTACGACAGCGCCAAGGCGCACGGGCTCAGCGTGCGGGCCTACGGCGAGCGCGGCTTGAACACGATCACGCCCGCGACGGCTACCTGGACCGACATGTTCAACGACTGGAAGAACGGGACGCACAACGTGAACATCGCCGCGAGGGCGGTGATCATCGGGCTGCGCGACATCTACCATCCGACGTACGGCGCAGCCGAGTCGAAGATCCCCGACGTGGCGCGCGCCGACGTCTTTCTGCAGGAGCTCGCCCAGTTCGAGCAGAACGGCCAGCTGCCCAGCCTGGTGCTGCTGCTGCTCTACAACGATCACACGGCGGGCACCAGCCCCGGGTTCCCCACGCCGCGCGCGCAGGTCGCGGACAACGACCTGGCGCTCGGCAAGATCGTCGACGGGATCTCGCACAGCCGGTACTGGAAGGACTCGGCCATCTTCGTCACCGAGGACGACTCGCAGGACGGCCTGGACCACGTCGACGGGCACCGAACGGTGGGCCTGGTGATCAGCCCCTTCACACGGCGGCACGCGGTCAACAGCTCGTTCTACTCGATCATCAACATGTTCCGAACCATCGAGCAGATCCTCGGGCTGCCGCCGCCGAACCAGTACGCGCTGGCCGCGCAGCCGATGTTCGACGTGTTCACCTCGAAGCGCGATCTGACCCCGTACACCGCGCTCCCCAACCAGATCCCGCTCGACGAGATGAACCCGGCGCTGGCCGGCCTCAAGGGGCTGCAGCGCGAGACGGCCAAGTTCTCGATGACCATCGACACTTCGTCACCCGATTCGGCGCCCGCGGACCTCTTGAACCGCGCGATCTGGCACTCGGTGAAGGGCTTCGGCACGCCCTACAACTACGGCCGGCCGACGCCGATCTCCCGGCGCCACGAGGCGTTTCTGTCGTTGCTTCGGCTGGCTGAAGAGTGACGCGGGCGGCGGTGGCGGCCGCCACCGCTCGAGTGGGTTAGGCTACCTGGCCTTGTCCCGCATGAGTCACATCGCCTTCCTCGGTCTCGGCAACATGGGCGCGGGCATGGCTGCGCGTCTGCTTTCGGTCGGTCATGCGCTGACGGTGTACAACCGCAACGCCGCGCGCACGGCGCCGCTGGTGGCGGCCGGCGCGCGCGCCGCCTCGACGCCGAGGGAGGCCTGCACCGGAGTCGACGCCGCGTTCAGCATGACGGCGGACGATGAATCGTCGCGCGCGGTCTGGCTGGGCGAATCCGGTGGGCTGGCGGCGCTGCCGCCGCGCGCCTTCGTCATCGAATGCTCGACGGTCTCCCACGACTGGGCGTTGCAGCTGGCACAGGCGGCGCAGTCGCGCGGGCTGCGCTACCTCGACGCGCCGGTGACCGGCTTGCCCGCCGCCGCCGCCGCCGGCGCGCTGACGCTGCTGGTGGGCGCCAGCCACCAGGACCTCGAATCGGCGCGCGGGTTACTGGCGCCGCTGGCCGACCGCGTGCTGCACTTCGGAGCGGTCGGCGCCGGCACCGCTTACAAGCTCACCATCAATTTGATGGGGGCGGTGCAGATTGGCAGCGCCGCCGAAGGCCTGGCGCTGGCGGAACGCGCGGGGCTCCCCACCACCACCGTCAGCGCCGCCTTCGAGATCAGCCAGGCGGCCAGCCCGCAGGTCGTGCGCAACGTGCGCCGCTTCCTGGCGAACGATCACGACCGCAACGTGGTGTTCAGCGCGGCGCTGCGGTTGAAAGACGTGGAGTACGCGCT
Source organism: uncultured Pseudomonadota bacterium (assembly GCA_963778795.1). Taxonomy (GTDB): domain Bacteria; phylum Myxococcota_A; class Polyangia; order Fen-1088; family Fen-1088; genus DASRQZ01. The sequence continues at coordinate 72,647 of CAVZVU010000005.1, forward strand.
GCGCCTGGCGCGCAAGCTGGGCGTCGACTGCGCCTACGGCGAGGCGGCGGCGCAGACGTTACGGCGTCTGGTCGCCGCGGGGCACGCGGGCGAAAACGAGAGCCGGATCATCGACGTGATGCGCGGTGGTTTGAAATCGGACTGAGCGGATCCACACTCTGGTCGTGGCTACCACCACCATCTCTGGATTCCATCAAGACGCCGAAGGCAACTGGGTCGCCGAGCTCGCCTGCGGCCACGCGCAGCACATGCGACACTTGCCTCCGTGGCAGAGCCGACCTTGGGTCGCGAGCGACGAGGAGCGCGCCACGAAGGTGGGGGCGGAGATCGAGTGCTCTCTATGCCAAATGCCGGCGTTGCCCGCTGCGGCGCGCGAGTACAAGCGCACCGCGACCTTCACCGAAGCCAACGTGCCGGCCGGGTTGTTGCGGGACCACAGTACGAAAGAAGGGGCGTGGGCGCTGATCGTCGTGGAGGCTGGCCAGCTGGAATATACGATCGAGTCGCCCCTCTGCACGTTCCTGCTGACCCCCCAACTCCCGGGGGTCATCGCGCCGACGGTCCCACACCGCGTGAACCTTGTCGGCCCGGTTCAGTTTCACCTCGAGTTCCTGGCGGAATGAGCGCGGCGCCGCGCCCAACGATAGCGATAACGATAACGATAACGACAACGACCGTTACTGGGACGCGGTCGTTGGCGCGTGCCCAAGGTCACGCTGTGATGGCGGCGCGGGTAACGCCCGGCTAAGGAGCGGGACCCGGCTTCGAGCTCGGCCGTGACCGGGGTTCGGGAGCGTCAGAAACCGTAGGGCTGGCCAAGACAATTCCGATCACGTTCCCGAATACGGCCAGGATGACGACCAGCCGAAACCACGGCGGCGTCAGCATGCTGCCAAACACCATTGCCAGCGACCCCGCGCCGCTGAGCAACACGAGGCGATACAGGCGTTGCCGCGCCTCTTTCTGTGATTGAACCCTTCTCGAAGGAACCATGGTTCCGAGCTCCTGCCCATCCACGCCGCATCTGGAATCGGAAAAATTTGTCGCGCGCTATGTTCCGAGATTGCAAACCGCAATGGCGTGGTTTCGCGGCATTGCAGAACGCACGGCAACCAGGCATTTCCTGGAGGTGTGCGATGCGAGAAATAACCATAAGCATGGCCGCGCTCATTGTCCGTCAGGTTAAATGCTGATCGACATTCGTTGAGTCGCGATTCGCGAACCAATGAGACCGTGACGCCGGTGCGGTCTTGTATGCAGCATTTAACAAACATTCCTATGTCGCGAAACCCGATCCGACGATGATGTGCAACGGCATGCTCGCGGGCTTGGTCGCCATCACGTCGCCGTGTGCCTTCGTCACACCCGTGGGGGGCTTCGTCATCGGCCTTGTCGCCGGCGTGCTGGTGGTGGCGAGCGTGAGGTTCTTCGACCGGCTGAAGATCGACGATCCGGTCGGCGCCATCAGCGTGCACGGCACCTGCGGCGCCTGGGGTCTCATTTCCGTGGGCCTGCTATCGGACGGCAGCTACGGCCAAGGCTGGAGCGGCGTGGGGGCCACCGAGTACCTCGGAAGCACGGGCGCCGCGCTCAAGGGCGTCACCGGCCTCTTCTACGGCGACTCGAAACAACTGGTCGCGCAGATCGTAGAAGTCGTCGTTTGCGTGGCGTGGAATGTAGCGGTCGGCGGGCTGATCTTCTACGTCATTGGCAAGCTGGTCGGTAACCGGGTTCCCGCCGAGGTCGAGATCGCCGGCCTCGACGTTCCGGAGATGGGCATCCCCGGATACCCCGAGTACATCCAGCCTTTGAGCCCGGCCGAGGTCCCAGCCGCCGAAGTCTCGGCGGCCAAGGCTACTGTGCCCGCGCTCGCGCGCCCCTAGCCCGGCGACCCACGCCCACGCTACCAGCGAACGAAGCGGCTGATTCGTCGCACGCGCGAGTACGGCGAGCCATCTCCGGCAAGCCCCAGCGCGGTGAGCAGGCTGGTGTGCGCGTGCGGCCCGGCGCCCGCATCCAGCAGCGGCGCGTCGGCGTCGGATCCCAGGTTCGAGACCCAGCACCCGGAGTAGTGCTGGGTCACGTTGATGTACTGGGTCGCGCAGTTGCCCGCGGTGTACGTGTCGCCGTCGTAGTCGGGGGCAGCCCAACCGGCCGCGAATTGACTGTCGTACCCGGCCTGGAATCCCGACATCAACGTGGGGTTGGTAAATCGCATCGTCGTGTTGTTGATACCGTCGGTGTTGGCGATGAACTCCGTCGCCACCTTGCCCTGCAGATCCTCCACGACGTCCAGGTAGGTCGTCGGCGCTGTCTGGTAGAGCGAGCCGTCGTAGAAGTTGGAGTCGAGCGACGGATGACCTCGGCGCGCGAAGCGCGCGGCGTAAGGGATGTTCCAGAAGTCGGTGGTGTTGGTGCCGACAATCGAGTTCTGGACCAGCGCCCAGCCGCCGCCCTCGCTGACCTGATCGCAGTACACCGCCACGGTGGCGTTCACCATGGCCGCGTCGGCCGAGGTCGGGTTCTTCAGGTAGTAAGTCCCGGACAGCGTCACCCCCAGCGTCTTGAGGGCGGCGCAGCTGGTGCCCGCCGTCGCCGGCGAGCCACCTGGCAGCGCGTCAGGCCGAATGGCCGCGTTCAGCGCCGCGAAGTTCGCATTCAAATCCGCCGCGGTCAGCAGGTCGCCGGTCTGCCAGGTCTTGAGCTGCGCCGCCGCCCACAGCACGGCCCGTTCACCGACGATCAAGGCCAAGAAGACCGCGACCAGGATCGATATTCGGGCCGGTAGGCCAGACATGCGCGGTGACTTCTGTCGTTCGTTCTTCATTTGAGGTTCTCCCGACTGCGATTTTCCCAGAGGCCCATGCTCACAGGCGACAGGCGCCCACCACGGCGGTGCCGAGGACGCATCCAGGGGGCGACGAGCCGCCGCTGCCCCCGGTCACACCGCCCGGGCCGCCCTGAGCGCTCCCGCCGGAGCCTGCGCTCCCGCCGGAGGCCCCGCTCCCGCCCGTGCCCATGCCCCCTCCGTCCACACCGACGCTCGCGCCACCGGCGCCATTGCCGCCGATCCCGCCCTCGCCTTTGCGACTGACGGCGCCACACGACGTCGCGACGGCGGATAAGATTAAAAACGTAAGGACGACCGAGTGCCGACTCATCCCGACGGCAGGGTAGTGCCACCGTCGATGGGGGTCAAGGTGGCTCTCACGTCCTGGGACGGCTCACGACGCCTTGAGCGCCGTCCCTCGGTAAAAATAGGCGATCTTCGGCATCCCCTTGATGCGAGGGTTGGCGAGGTCATCGATCTTCAGCTCCGCGCTCTCGATCAAGTCGGAGATCCGGCGCGTCAGGTGGCATCCGCCGCAAAAGGTCTTCTGAATCCCGTTCAATCGCTTCTGCCAGCGCACCACACCGGGATCGTCGGACAGACCGTGCTCGAGAAAGATCAGCCGGCCGCCCGGCTTGAGCACGCGAACCATCTCTTTGAGGGCCCGTTCCGGCGAGGCGATCGTGCACAGGGTCAACGTCGACACCACCTGATCGACCGTCTGGTCCGGCAAGGCCAGGCTCTGTCCGTCGGTGCCGACCCACTCGACCGGGAACGGCACCTGGGCGATCCGTTTCGAGGCGATCTTGCGCGCCAGCAGGGACGGCTCGACCGCTAGCAGCCGGGTCACCGACCTTGGATAGTGGGGCAGGTTCAGCCCCGACCCGAGGCCGACCTCCAGCACGACGCCCCCCGCCCGCGCCAGCGTCTCTTTGCGAACGACGTCGACCTCCGGCGTGGAGAGACTCTTGTCGATCAGCCAGGGAAGGATGTGTTCTCCGTAGAAACCCATGATGTCTCCTCTCGGCGAGACGAACCTGACCGGAGCGCCCTCCCGAAGCCATGACACAGATGTCCGGATCACGTCTCGTGGTGGTTCCCGGGCGCGGCTCCAACGGCGGAAAGGTCGGCGATCGAGGGCTGCTCCCGTTCGTGGTTCGCGGCTTGCTTGGTCTGCGTTGCAACAGAACAGAAGTGTCGGAGAATCGCCTTCGCTGACGCTTCGACACGCGGCGTTTCGGATCGGGGGCGAGAAAGGTGAGACGTGGTGACCATGAGAGCTTCACTCTTGGGCATTCGAAGGCAACCTCTGATTCGTTGCATCGTGTTCGCCTGCATTTCCATTGGTTTGTCGTCTTGTGGAACCCGTGCTGCGCCTGTGGCGTCCTCGGGCCAGGGGAGCGGGGGCGCTGTCGGAGCGGGCGGCGCTTTCGGTAGCGGGGGAGCTGCCGGGGGTGGTGGCGCTTTCGGCAGCGGCGGCGCTCCGGGTGGCGTCCCCGACGGCGGCGCCAATCGGGTCGGTGGGGATGGGGCCACCGGTGGCGATGGCCCCGTCGATGCCACCGACGTCTGCCAGCCCATCCTGAATCAAGCCGGGCTCGACACAGGATTCGAGAGTTGCGTCGACGGCTCGAAGCGTCGCCGCGCGGCGATTGTCTGCCCCACGGAGAAGACGAGTGCTTCGAGCCCGTGCCAGTCGACGTTCGGTCTGCCTTCCTGCAGGAGCGACTCGGACTGCGTGGCGCAGCCGGGCGGCTACTGCGCTGACGCTCACAAGCTGAGCGGCTATTGCGGTTGCTACTACGGCTGCCGGCAAGACTCCGACTGTGGTGCGGGCTCGATCTGCGAGTGCGGCGTCGTGCTCGGGCGGTGCGTCCCTGCGACGTGTACGACGAACGCCGATTGTGGTGCTGGTCTTGCGTGCGCCCACGCGGCCGCGGTACCGGGCCCCGTCGCGGTTTGCATCGGCTTTGGGACAGCGGTCTCGTCGTATACCTGCCAGACGACCTCGGACCAGTGCCAGAGCGATTCGACCTGTCCATCGAACGGCCGTGACCGCGGCGTGTGCGTGTTCGATGGCGGGCACCGAATCTGTGGAACGATGTGTTTCATGCCCGTATGAGCCTGGGCTTTCGTGAGCTATATGCCCACGGCGACAAGAAGATGGCCGTGCGCTGGCGCCACCCGCTCGAGACCCACCGGCTTCCCCGGCTCGACTCTATTGCCTGGTGTAGGTCGCGACGCTGCCCGGCGCGCTGATCAGCACCAAGCTCGTGGCCGTCGCCGTGTACCCTTGCTGGAATGAACCGGTGCCGCCGCAGGTCCAGGTGATCGTCGAGTTGGTGCCGGACGTCGTGAACGTGGCGGTGCCTCTTTTGCCGGCCGGGAAATCGGTGCTCTCAAGCCCGGCGACTGTAGGCCGAAGCGCACGGACAGACAAACTGCCAGCCGCCGCCTGGAGAAGCTCGCCCGCGCCGGTGTCGTCGATAGTCGTCGCCGTCGTTGACCCGAGCCGGGATGGTGGGAAATGATGCCCAGCAAGGCCCATGGACGAGCGGTTGGAGACGGAGCTGTAGGGGTGCGCATCTCGCAAGGGTCGTTGTAGCGGTTGTACTTGCAATGGAGCACGGTCGGCTGGTCGATCACGCGCCAGCAGGAAAGCGCACGCGGGCGCCTTTCGGTGAGGCGTCACGGCGTTGCCGTGAGCACGACGGTGTTGGTGTCCTCGTTGGGCGGCTCGGCGCCGTCGCTGGCGCGGATCAGCAGGTACTCGAGCTGCCCGCCGGGCAGGCCGCTGATCGTCGCCTCGTACGGGAAGCGCCCGGGACCCACGCCGCCGAGGTAAGCCTGCGGCACCGACGGCGCCAGCGGGATGCGCCGACTCTTCGCCAGCTTCGGATCGCCCGCAAAGTCGAACGGCGTCGGCTGCGCGTACAGCGCGTAACGCACGCCGGTCTTGTCCAGCGCCACGTCCCAGCGCACGGTGATCTGCCCGCCGGCGCCCACCGCCTGCTGGATCCCGACCCGCGGCGTCGCAGCCACCGCCGGTGACACGAAGTGGTCGTTGTAGGTGCTGGTCCACCAGGGCGGATCGTGATCGTCGAGCGACGCGTTCGTGAGCACGAAGTCGTTCACCAGGCTGACCGCCCCATCGGTGAGGTAGTGGCGGAAGCCCTGCAGGTCCTGCGTGACCTGGATGTCCTCCAGCAGCGAATCCAGTCCGAGCGTCGACTGTCCGACCAGCGTCAGCGGCGACATCTGGTCGGCCGGGCCCTCGGCGTACCCGAGCGACAGCACCTTGAATCCGTCGGGGCGGTTGGCCTCGGCCATGAGCTTGGGCGCGACGTTGTAACGGTTGTCTGGATAGTTGACGGGGTTCCACTGCTCGGAGGTGTTCGAGTTCAGGCGGAAGCTCTCGAACAGCACGAAGTCGATCGCCCCGCGCGCGTTGTAGGGATATTGCGTGTGGCGCGGATCGAAGAAGAACAGCCCGCGGTTCTGCAGCACCACACGGTCCGGGTAGGCCTGGTGCACGTGGCGAATGAACGAGCTGAACCCGGGCGCCGTCCATTCGAACTCGCTCTGGTTGGCGCTGCTGGCGTTGGTGTACGAGTTCGGCGCCGCCGTGTCGATGGTGTCGAGGAAGACGCCGTCGCAGTCGAGCCCGCGCCCGTAGCTGGGCGTCAGGAGCTCGCGCAGCCCCGCGTGTCGGTCGGTGCCGTCGAGGGTCATGCCGTCGGCGACGTCGAACCAATTGGGGTCGCCTGCGTTCACGAACAGGCCGCCGAATATATGGTTCCTGTCGGGGAAGCCGTTGCCGACGTGATTGGCGCTGTCGTGCACGTCGTTGTCGTCGAGATAGTACGAGGCAAAGCCTGTCCCGCCCGTCGACGGGGCGCCTTTGGGATCGACGCCGGCCAGCGACATGCCGTCGGCCATCCATCCGCGCGGGTCGATGCGCGGCCCGGTGCCGTCGCCGTGGAAGCGCGTGTCAGCGCGGATCTGTTCGTCGGTGAGGCTGTTCGTGCGCAGGTCCTCGCCGACCGAGATGTAGCAGAGCACCAGCACGTCGTCGCGCGGATCGCTCGTGTCCCGCCCCGCCTGCAGGGTTGCGACCGCGGCACGCGTGAGCTGGCCTTGCCCCGGATGCGCGATCACCATCTGGTAGTGTCGGGCGGTCATGACGTCCGTCGCGGTCCAGCTACCGTAGTTCGCCAGATAGTGATCGACGTGGCGGGCAGCGCCGTGCCGGTTGGCGAACGCCGGCACCGGAAACGTCGCGACCGGGCCGGAGCCCACCGTGTCTGACACCGAAACCCTGAGCATCACCGTGGAGTCGGGTCGAAAACCGATGTCGGCCAGCGACCGCCAGGTGACGGTCAGCTTGCCGCCCGCTGCGTTCGCGCTCTGTCCAGCGAGCGTGGCCGCAGCGAACGCGCCGCCGCCGCGTGAGACTTCCACCGAAGCCGAGAGCGCCCCGCCGCGACCGCCGCTCACCGCGAGCTCCAGCCCCACCATGCCGTCGGCATCCGGCGCGTCGACGTCGAGATTGGTGACCGACGGGGCGGCGCCACCGGCGTCAGACCTGTCGGCGGCGCCACCGTCAGTCGGGAGGCGGGTGGCCCGCGTCGGCGGGTGGCGGGTGCCCCGCGTCGGCCGGTGGAAGCCCACCGCCGTCGGTCGCCGCGTCGCTCGCATCGGATGCCGGGCTCGCGTCGCTCCACGGCGGCATCGGAGAACCTGGGTGGGCGGTGCCTCCGGAGCACCCCGCAGCGATGCACGCGAAGGTGATCGCCGCTGCCCCCCACACCGCTCCTCGATCCCGGCCGACCACGCAACAAACCTAACGCCGCGGTCAGCGTTGCGATCCGCGCGCGTGCAGGGATTCCAGAGCGTACCCGAGAGAGCGGCCTGCACCTGCGGCTTACACAAGATCGCCGGCCTCTACTCCCTCACCGCTACTTGCGAGGGGAACGGCGCTGAGCTCATCGCATATTTGACCGACGTCCTCGGCCGCGTCGGCAAACACCCAGCTACCGCACTCGACGAATTGCTGCCCTACAAGTGGCGCCCGTCGGGCTGACGGCGGCTTCCGCCCCACCTACTTGAGTAGCCCGGGGCGCGCCTGCCGTCACGATGTCGTCGGTCGGACGGTTACGGGGCGTCTGCTGGGCTCCCTCGAACGCTAGATCCCGTTCGCAAGTCCTGTCAGACTATTCGAACGGATTTGGGTGATGTCGTCTACTGACCAATGGTGTCTTGACTGCGGACTCGACCTCGTTATCGAGCGCATCGTCCACACCTCGATCGCGCGTGCTGCGAGCCATATCTGTCGCTCAAGAATCGTGTCGACAAGAGGCTGCTTCGTGTTTGATTGAGCACGCAGCGGTTCCTGAGTCGTTTTGAACTCGCCGGGATGAAGGACCCAGTTGCCAGTCCTCCTTCCGGTGTGGCCTCAGCGCGCGGCGGCGTCAGCACAGCGCCGCGACGGGGACCAGGCTCGACACGCGGAGGATGCGTTGCGGGCGCCCGCCGGGTGTCAGCTCGGTGCCCAGCGGGTCGGCGACGGCGGGAGTTTCTGGCGGCGGCGCGGCGACCTTGGTCGGTACGTCGTCGCCGGTCCCGCCCGGCAAGAGCTCGACGGCGACCAGGCTGAGGGGGCTGCTCGGCGGCAGGCCGAGCAGCGAGAGCAGCTGCTCGACCTCTGCGGTGGCGAAGACCGCATAGCCGACGCGGTCTCGCCCCGTGATGTTCAGTGCGCGAAAGTTGTCGGATGAGGGCGGTCGGTACGTTCCGTAGCAATGGGTGAGCAGGACATTGCGATTGATGGCGCCGTCCGCCTGGCTCACCTGAGCGTAGAGCAGAAAGCAGATCCGGGTCCTGGGTCGCTGGAACGGCGTCACCAGCGGCTTGCCGTCGAGCACCGGGGTGGCAAAGGACGCCGTCGCCTCGATGAACCCCTTGGAAACGCCAGCGCCGGCGAACGAGGTCTGACAGAGGGGCGGCAGCGTCCGGATCTTTTCCGGGGGAGACTTCGTGCGGCCGGCGCGGCAATAGAGCGGGGGCGCGGGGTGCTGCACGCCGTTGACGCGCAGAGGGCGGCCGAAGCGCCCCTCCGCCGTCGACCACCACATCTGGTGGGGGGCGTGCGGATCGCCGGCGTGCCCGATCGACAGCTCGTAGGTCCAGAAGCCAAACAGCTCGGGGTCGTCGGCGTCGACGACCGGCAAGGGCAGAAGGAAGCGTACCGGCGAGTCGGTCGCGGGCGCGAGCATCGTGGCCGCCGTCAGGCCGGCGCGATCGTCACTGTCGTGCGGGGTGATCACCCGCATCAGCTCGGGATCCAGCGTCAGCGGTGGCTCGTCCGGCTGGAACGCCGACGGCCGCACGTCATGAAGCACCGGATCGGCGCCGTGCCCGATCACGCGCGCGAACAGGGCGTCGCCGGCCGGGTTCTCGATGGGGTGCTTGAGCTCGATCCACAGCGAACGCTGGCGCTGCTCGGTCGACGCGTAGCCATCCCCCACCACGTAGGGCGACAGGGCGATGCCGACGGACGCCAGCTCCGGAACCTGGCGCGGGGGAATGGCGATCGGCAGCGTCAGCGTCAGCTTGGTGAACGCCAGCTCGGTTTGCGGCGGCTCGGCCAGGTGGCTGGGGATGAAGGTGGGGGACCCGGGCACGCCGATCATGGGCCCCACCTCGGTCCTGGTCAGCGGTTTCAGCGTCCAGGTGTGCCGGAGCGCTTCGGGGAAGCCGGAGGCGGTCACCTCGTGCGGGTCGATGGCGTCGAAGAAGACCAGCAGCGTGCGCGCGCGATCCCAGTGTGGCGGGTCGGACGTCGCCTCGCGGGCCAGCGTGCCGGGGACCGCGATCGAGCCGACCGTCTCGCCATCGCGCATCACCTCGATCGGCCGGTCGAGCCCGTCCCAGGTCCAGTCGCGATCGAGGGCGACGACCAGGGCGATGACCCAGTTGCGCAAGAGCTCGCTCTCCGACGAGAAGGTGAGCGATCCCGCATCGCCGCTCAGCGCGTGGCGGATCGCCTTGGAGGATCCGAACACCACCCGCCGGCCGGGCAGCGCGGTCAAGGTGAGGCCGCTGTCGACCAGGCGCAGCGCCTGCGCCAGCTGCGCCGCCACCGGCGGGGCGGCGACGTTGGGCGGCCGGCGGAACAGGAATCCGCGCACCGGCTCGTCGTTCTCCTCGTCGCGGATCAGCAGCGCCGGCTCGTCGCGGATTTCGGCGCGCACGGCGATGGTCGACGACAACCCCTGGGTGCCGGCTGCGCCGAAGTAGACCGGATCGGGGCGCACGAGCGGCTCGAACCGCAGCTGCACGTCGCGCCCGCGCGGGATCACCAGCGCGCCGGTATCCGGCCAGCCGTCGGGGGACCAGTCGAGGATCGACGGGGCGTCGACGTAGGCGATGTCGATCGACAGTCCGGGATCGTCGGGCGTCGGTCCCGGCGGCAGCGCGGGGAAGGCGCGCTCGGTCTCGTACAGCACACGGAAGGTGCCGTCGAGCGCCTCTTCGCCCGGCCCGGCGATGTCGTGACCGGGCGCGCGCACCTCGACCCGGATGCGCAGGCGCGCGACGTCGGGATCGGGGAGGCCGGCCACCTGGCCGCGCTTGATGGCGGCGGCCTGGACCAGGCAGGAATCGACGATGGTCTGGCGATCGGCCGCGGTCGCGCCCAGCTCCGTGTACAGCACTTCGGGGTAGCCGATGATGGGGCGAAAGACCATCAGCGACTCGGGCTCGTTCGAATCGGGCGGCGCGCCCGCGGGGAGATTCCGCACGATGCGCGCGCTCTTCGGCGGCACCATGCGCTGAAAGGTCACCGCGGCCGTGCTCGCCGGCCCGGGGTCGACCGGCTGTTGCGACGCCAGCGGCCCGCCCGACGTCAGATCGCCCAGCCGCACACGGAACGCGTAGGAACGGCCGTAGGAGAGCAGCGTCGTCAGCGGAACCGCCTGGCTGGCCGAGGGCGGCGACGGCTTCTGGATCAGCTGGTTGGGCACGTCGTCCGCCACCGCCAGCGAGGTGCCGCGCCAGCTGGCGAAGTAGTGCGGGAGCCACGCCTCGCTGAGGGTGTCGTTCATCTGCACGGCGCCGGGCTCGATCATCAGCTCGCCGTCGAACGCGCCAAAGCCGGCCGGCAACTCGCTGTGCACCGCCATCAGCGACTCCCAGGTGGGCGCTGCGCCGGGCGGCAGGCCGGTGACGTCGGCGACGTCGACGCGATAGCCGAGGACGCCCATCGGCGTCTGGGTGTCGAGGGTCTTGGCGCGGCGCGCGCTCAGCAGGGCGAGCTGCCGGTTGGTCCAGGTGACCACCTGCTCGTCCTCCCAGCCGACCTGAATCCCGATATCGCCGCCCGCGGGCAGCGTCGACGCGTCGCCGACGACGCCGTCGTTGGCGGTCGGCTGGCGCGCGTGGACGATCTGGGCGAAGCCGGAGTCGTAACGCTCGGCCTCAGCGATGGCGGCGTCGTCGGCGGGGCCGCCGCTGGCGTCGACGGGAAACAGCACCGCCGCGAAGACCGGGCGCGCGGCGGGCGCGAGCGCGGGCAGCCGCGCCGCGTACAGGCGGATCGCGCCCGGCGTGGGCGCGGCGGCGGCGGCCCACGGGTCGGCGGGATCGAGCTCGATGAAAACCCAGCCGCCTTCGGCGAAGGCGGTCTGGTCGAGCGGGAAGCTGAGCTCGTAGCGAAGGCCGAGCGCGGTGGCGACGACCGGCTGGCGCAGGCCATAGGACATGAGCTCGCCCCAGCTGGTCTTCTTCGGCGGCGGTCCCTTGATCGCGCCGGGCTTCGAGCCCCGGATCGCGCAGCCGAAATCATCGGTGGTGGTCGTGAGGATGCCCGTCGGTCGTCTCCCCGTGAGCGCGAGGTACGAATCGGGCAGCGCCTTGCGGATGCGCGCCACCGGCGCCGCCGGCGCGGGCGGCGGCGCCCCGATCGTGATCCCGAGGCTGGTCGCCTGCGCGGCCAGCGCGAGGAAGCTCGGTCGCGTCGGCGCGGGGGCGGCCGGCGCGACGATGGTCACCGGCACGCGCAGCGCCAGCGGATCGGCGGTGGTGGGGAAGGCATCCAGGCTGGGGATCGCGACGGCGCGCAGCAGCGGCACGTGATCGGCGAACGCCGGCGCCGCGCCCGCGACGGGCGCCGCCAGCGGATCGACGCTGGGGATGCACAGCAGATTCAGCGTCAGGTTGCTGCCGTCCCAGGTCTGGGGAAACGCCATCAGGGCGAGCCGTAGATCCGCGAGCGCCATGTGCTCTCCTAGAGAAGGTTGACCGGCACTTCCTGGGAGAATTGCCAGGAGCCGTCGAAGTCGATGTTGATGACCCAGCAGATGCTGATGTGAATGCCGACCGCCACGGCGGCGGTCAGCTCGATGTTGTCGGGCGGAAAGGCGAGCGGCTCCGGGGTGACGGTGATCGACGCCGCCAGCGTCAGCGACGCGCTGACCAGGCCCCCGAGGACGTCGACCTCGGCCTGGCCGAGCAAGGTGATGGTCACCGAGATGGTTCCACCCCTGATCTCGAAGGCCAGCTCCAGCGTGATCGATGCGGCGCCCGAGGCGATCGCGAGGTTGATCTCCAGCCCCACGCCCAGGCCGGCTTCGATGTAGACGTCGAGATCGCCGTGGTCGACGCCCAGCACGATGGCGCCGGTTCCGCTCAGCGGCGAGACCAGCCAGGTGAACGGCTTCTCTTTGCTGCCGAGCCCCACGTGAAAGCCGGCGTTGGAGGGGATGACCGCGTCGAAGCCCAGTTCCAGCGTGATGTCGTGGATGTCGCCGAAACCGAGCGGGATGCTCGGCACGGCCAGGAAATCGCGGACGCTGAGGTGATTCTGCGAGAAGGCGACGTCGAGGTCGACCTTGCCCCCCACCGCCTCGATGAGTGGACCGAGGCCGCTGAAGATCGTCTTCACGAAGTTCAGCGCCGAGCCGTATTCGACCTGGATGTTCTCGAACCCGGGCTTGCTGGTCTCGCTGGCCGAGAAATCGCCGTAGATCGTCAGCAGCGCGTCGGAGCCGAAGCCATCGGCGCGCACCTCGAAGCTGAGGTTCTTGATGTCGAGCGACCAGCGCGGCGACGCGCCGGGATCCAGCCTGAAGGTCACGTGGGTCTTCCCGGGCGGCGCCTTGTAGACGAGGACGATCTTGATGATGCCCAGCTGGAAGACCGTGCGGTCGGGCTGGTTGATGTCCTGGTCGTAGGTCTGCTTGAAGCCGTCGCCCACCAGGTGCAGGGGATTGGGCTGTGTATCGAGAGAGAGCACCGCGCCCAGGTTGGGGAAGATATCGGTGGCGCCGAGCAGCGCGCCGACGTCGGCCAGGTTCGGCAGGTGGGCCGGATCGATCTTCAGCGCGCGCCCGAGATCGTCGATGATCGTGTGCTCGAACAGCGTCTTCGACGTGCCGGCCCCCTGCATGACGCCGTAGAACGTCGCCGGCGTGTCGGGCGCGGCGGCGTCGCTGGGATCGAGCAGCCGCCATTGCGCGCCCGCGGCCGATCGGGCGCTGACCAGGGGAACCGGCGTGTTGCGATCGACCGCGGTCGGGGTCTGCACCGAGCTCGACCGGCGCGCGATGCTCCAGGCGCCATCCCGGGGCAGGCGCGGCGTTCCGTTCAACGCCACGGCGACGGCAGCCGCGTAGCTCTTGCCCGGGGTGCGCGTGCTGGTGGCGGCGGCGCGGATCGACGACACGTTCAGCGTGAACTGCGGCGTGCCGGCGGCCAGCGGACCGACGCCCAGGATACACCCGAGCTGGCCGGTGACACCGCTGGCGCCGGCGTGGTCCATGAGTGCCAGCACTTCGTCGGGCGTCGCCGCGGCGCCCACCGTGACCTGCGCGAAGCCACCGAGCCGCGTGCAGGCAGGGGGCGCGTCGATCTTTCCGCCGGCTGATGCCGTCACCCGGCTGAAGTCCAGGTTCAGATCGGCATCGAACGTCACCGGGGTCCATTCGACGAGCCGTCCCGAGTCCGGGCCCTGAACCTTGGCGCCGGTGCCGCCCCCGATCACGACGTTGTGAATGTTGCCGAGGCTCTTCATCGGCCCGGCAATGACTTGCGGGGGCGTGAGCAGCTCGAACGCGCCCAGGCCCACGGGCTTCCAGCCCGTATCGTGCTTCACGACCAACCCCGTGTCGTAGCGATCGAAGATGATCGAGCGCGTGATGCGGATCGACCACGGCGCGATCACCGACTGAAGCACGAGCAATTCGTAGGCGGTACGCCCGATCAAGACCTCGAAGCGGGATCGGACGACGCCAACGAAGTGGATGTCCTGGTGGTGCCAGTCCGACATCATGCTGGTGCCGTAGCCGGACAGATCGATGCGCGAGACGGGGATGCCCGGATACTTACCGCCCAGGTTTTGGGCGGTGAATTGCTGATCGAAGAATTGACCGGCGTCGAGCGGACCGAATCCGAGGACCTGGATCCCGTACACGGAAGGATCGGGCGGAACGGGCGAGCCGGTGGTGGCAAAACCGGGGAGCGCGGGCCCCGAGATCTGGACAGGATCGGGCGGCACGACCGCGTTCGACGAGTGGGGGATGAAGCTTTTCCGGTTGGCGATGATCGACAGCTGGCGGCCCGCGCGCAGCCCGCCGTCGTAGTGGGCGTCGTTGAACTTGAACGTGGGCTTGAGATCCTCGTCGAGTTGCGGCCCGGTCGACAGATGGGCGAGCAACCCGAAGGGCAGCGTGAAATCGGCGCGCGTGTCGACCGTCGAGGCGGTCTCCTGGAAGTGCGGGAGCAGGAATGCCGGCTCGATGCGCACCAGGTCGACGCTGTTCGTGTGCAGCAGCGTCGCCGGTCCGTCGTTGGGCGAGACCGCGTCCTGCCAGTCGACCGGCGCCGGCGGAATCTCGCTGACCACGGGCTCCCAGGAGATGCCGGGCAGGGTGTAGACCGACAGCTCGCGATCCGGCGCCTCCAGCGCCAGCCCGTCGATCAGGAAGAACGGCGACTCGTGCTGCACCAGCGAGACCCCGAACTGGTCGGCGTTGGTGGAGACGTCGAGCAGCGTGAAGCCCTGACGGGCCAGGGGGCCCAAGGGGGTGGGGCCGCTGGCTGCCAGGAACCTCAGTGCCGGCGTCGTCCGCGGCTTCCACTGCATGAGCGCCGCCAGCGATCCGGCGGCGGGGCGGTCGATGAGCTGCTGCAACGGAAAGGAGGCGGCGTAGGGGTCGGGCAGCGTGGGAACGATGCCGCGCAAGGGAAACGCCACGCCGAGCGTTCCTGCCCAGGCCGGCCCGGTGCGCGTGCCGGCGAAGCCGAGCGCGTTCGACAGTCCGGTGCCGACCAGCGCGTTTTCCAGCGCCAGGACCGGACCCCGCACTTGGGAAGGGGGCTCGATCCCGAAGGCAAGCGCGCGCTTTCCGGCGGCGTCATGGATGAAGCGGACGAAGGCGATGGCGTAAGCGAGCGCCAGGCGTGCGCCGTCGGCGGCCAGCGGCCGGTCGAGGTTCGCCAAGATGCTGCACGAGACGGTGACGGTCTCCGTCCCCGGAGCGATCGCGACCACGATCAGCGTCCCACGCGGATGCACCAGCAGCAGCTCGGAGTCGTGGCGGATCGGGGCCGGCAGCGCCTGCTGCGTCCCCTCGGCCGGGGGCCCCCACAGCAGCATCCGTTCGCGCAGCTCGCGCGGGCTGGTGTGCGCGACGACGGCGATGCTCGCCGCTTGCAGGAGGAGCGTGACGTCGCCGAGCAGGGCGGGCGCCGTCAGGCGATCCCAGGCAGCGGCGACACCGGGGCCCAGCTCCAGCGCCAGGGCACCGGCGCCGGCCGCAACACCAAGGTCGGCGGGCGCGGCGCTGGTGATCGGCAGGGCCCAGCCGCCCGCCCTGACCGGCGCGCCACCGCTGACGGTGAAGTCGGATGACCGACAGGCGGCGACCTCGAACCTGCCGAGCGAGACCTCGCACGGCACCAGCAGGTGCGGCGCGCCGTAGCTCTTCAGCACCGGCCTGGCCGCGCGGCGGGTCAGCGTGAGGCCGGTGCCGTAGACGGTGGCGGCGGCGTCGTCGAGGGCCGCGATCGCCGCGCCCGCGGGCTCGAAGACGAACGTGACGTGGCCGGGCAGCGTGATGTCCAGATCCGCGGCGTCGCCGCCGATCGAGGAGGCGGCGGCGCCGGCCGCCGGCGCGTGCGCGAGCGTCAGCTTCAGCGTCAGCCTGGCGCCGGCACCGATGATGAGGGCACCGCCCGGACCGACGTGCCCGTTCACCAGATCGCCGGCGCCGGCCGAGAAGGCGACCCCCACGAAGCCGCTGGCGGCCCCACCCTCCAGGGCGTGGGCCGCGATCCAGAGGGTGCCCGAGCCCAGCGTCCCGAGCCGTGGATGCGGCAACGGCGACGGCGACGGCGACGGCGACAGAATGATCGCTTTGTCGAGCACGAGAAAGCCAAGCAGTCCGCCCGGTCCCTCGATGGCGATCTTCTTGGGCAGGGCGAAGAGATCGACGAAGTGCGGGATGCCCAGCGCGTCGATGAACGGTCCCAGCGTCCTTTCGACCTTCATGCCGGCGACGGGCTGCAGGGCGTCCGGTTCGAGCGCGAGCGCACTGCGCACGAACGGCCGCAGCGTCGGTTCCGAAGCGGGACCTACCCCGCCCACCAGCTCCTCGAGCGTCGCGCGTCCATGCGCCGCCGCCGGGTTCAAGGCGGCGCGCGCGGCGAACGCGGGGGCCAGCGCGTGCGCCGTCGCGCCGGCCAGCAGCGACGCCGCCAGCAGACGCCGCGCCTCGGCCAGATCGGCGGCTGCAGCACCGCCGGGGCTCGACCACGTCCCCGTCATGTCCGCCAACGTGTCCAGCAGCGCAGCCTGATTCATCCTGTCCCCTTCCTTCACATGCGGTCCGCCTCTCGAATTGCGCCGTCCGACTGCGCCGAGACCAAGCCTCTGTCTCGAGGAACGGGCGTGGGGACGGATCTTCCAGTCAAACGCCCGGTCGCGGCGATAGATTCACCGACGGGTCACGAACGCGAGCGTGGTGCCGGAAAGGGTAGCCGAGGGCAGCTCGTCGTCGCCCAAGACAAACCGGCGGCGAGCGCGACCGTCTCGGGCCGGAACGCCGTTGGCGGCCGGCCGGTCGTACTAGAGCAATGGATTGTCGACGAAGTCGATTCCATCGAAGGGATCGTTTTCGAGCCCAGCAACGTCGTCTCGGGGGAGATCCGGAAGCTTGTGCTGGCTTGGCTTGATTCGATTGTAGTCGTACAACTTGCACTTTGCCGTTCGACCATTCCATGAAAACAGCACTTTGGTATGATCAGCTGTCGTTCGTATTGAGATCCCACAACATCACTCTCCTGGAACGGTCGTACCATGAACCCGCCGGACACGTCGCCACCGGGCCACGGAGGACCGGCGGGTAACGCGGCCCGAGACGCGCCGGTTCAGTGGGCGTCGTAGTCCTGCAACATCCGAACGTAGTTCGCGCGCTCGAACAAGGTCGGGTTCTTCACTTTCGCCTGGCTCATGCGACCTCGAATTTGGTCGATCGACTTGATCTCGCGCGCGGTGAGAAGGGCGGACAGGCCGTCGACGAGCGTGCGCATGTGACCCACGCCGTGACGCAGGAGCGAAGATGTCGTCATGACCGCGTCGGCGCCGGCGAGCAGGTACTTGAACACGTCATTTGCCGACTCGACGCCCGTGGTGGCGGCCAACGACGCCGGCACGCGCCCGTGAAGGATCCCGATCCACAACAGCGGCAGCCGAATCTCGGACGGCGTGCTGAGCTCCAGGTCGAGCGACAGGCGTAGCGTCGTCGTGTCGATGTCCGGCTGGTAAAAGCGGTTGAAGAGAACCAGCGCGTTGGCGCCGCCGGCGGCGAGAGCGCGCGCCATCGCCCCGATGGCGCTGAAGTACGGGCTCAACTTGATCGCGACGGGGAGCTTCACGGCGGCCCTGACCGCCGCCAGGATGTCGAGGTAGCGCTGTTCAACGTCGTGCCCCGACGTCGTCAGGTCAGCCGGGATGAAATAGATGTTGAGCTCGATCCCGTCGGCTCCGGCCTCTTCCAGGCTCCGCGCGTAGTCGACCCACCCGGCGCGCGTCATGCCGTTCAGGCTGGCGATAACGGGGATCTCGACCGCCGCCTTCGCACGGCGGACCAGCTCGAGATAGCGCTCTGGCCCAAGTCCACGGCCTGAGGAGGTCGGAAAATACGTTTGGGCCTCCGCGAAGCCAGCCGCCGGCAGCTCCTCGACGCGAAGCTCGAATTCGCGCCGCTCGGCGAGGATCTCCTCCTCGAAGATGGACGGCAGCACCACCGCTCCCGCTCCGTGATCCTCGAGCTGGCGGAGCATTCCGACGTCACGGTTGAGCGGCGAGGCCGACGCGATCAGCGGGCTTCGCAGCGTGAGGCCCATGTACTTGGTGGTCAGATCCATACGTGGTGCTCCGTCGTTCGCAGTATCACGCCGGGCGCCCGGCGCCGGTCTCGAGACGGGTGCCGTCCGGATGAAAGGTCTCGCCGCCTCGGCTGGCCAGCTCCTCGTACTGCCGATACTTCTCGGTCACGATCTGCTGCGCTTGGGCCAACAGCGCCCGAGCCACCTCGGGATCGGTTTGGGAGAGAGTGCGGTAGCGCAGCTCCTTGTACGCGTAGTCCTTGAGCGGGATCGTCGGCCGCGGCGAATCCAGCCGGAAAGGACGCTCGCCCGCGGTGCGCATTGCCGGGTTGTAACGGAACAGCGGCCAATGACCGCTGGCGGCCGCCAGGTCCTGTTGCTTCATGCCGTTTCGCAGGTCGAAGCCATGGGCGATGCAATGGCTGTAGGCGAGGATGAGCGAGGGCCCCGGATAGGCCTCCGCCTCGCGGAACGCGAGTAGCGTGTGCTGCGGGTTCGCGCCCATCGCCACCTGCGCGACGTAGACGTTGCCGTACGCGATCGCCTGCAGCGCCAGATCCTTGCGCGCGACCCGCTTCCCGGCGGTCGCGAACTTCGCCACCGCTCCCAGCGGCGTCGCCTTCGAAGCCTGACCGCCAGTGTTGGAGTAGACCTCCGTGTCGAGCACCAGCAGATTGACGTCGCGCGAGCTGGCCAGGACGTGATCGAGCCCGCCGTAGCCGATGTCGTAGGCCCAGCCGTCCCCGCCCACGATC
Organism: uncultured Pseudomonadota bacterium; assembly: GCA_963778795.1. Taxonomy (GTDB): domain Bacteria; phylum Myxococcota_A; class Polyangia; order Fen-1088; family Fen-1088; genus DASRQZ01. The sequence continues at coordinate 91,619 of CAVZVU010000005.1, forward strand.
CAGATACTCCGCCGGATCAGGTGGTCGACCACCGACAGCAGATCGCGGGCGATTTCGTCGTCGATGCTCGCGAGCTTGTCCTTCAACGCCTCGACCCGGGATCGCTGGGCGCGTAGCTCCGACTCGCGCTCCTGCGGCGCCTCGAGGATCGAGCGAACCAGCTCCTCGCCGACCTTCGGGGCCACCTGACGCAACAGCGTCCTGGCCAGCTCCAGGTGCTTGTCGGCCGCCAGGCGAAAGCCGAGCCCGAACTCGGCGTTGTCCTCGAACAGCGAGTTCGACCAGGCCGGGCCGCGGCCCGCCTCGTCCTTCGTCCAGGGCGTCACCGGCAAGTTGCCGCCGTAGATCGACGAGCAGCCGGTGGCGTTGGCGATCTGCAGCCGGTCGCCGAAGAGCTGCGACAGCACCTTGAGGTAGGGCGTCTCGCCGCAGCCGGCGCACGCGCCGGAGAACTCGAACAGCGGTTGCAGGAACTGCACGCCGCGCACGTTGGCGAAGTCGACCCGCGAGCGATCATTCGTCGGCAGCGCCTCGAAGAAGGCGATGTTGGCGCGCTCTTGCTCCAAGACGGGCGCCTTGGCCGCGAGGTTGATGGCCTTGACGCCTGGATCGCGCGGGCTCGACTCAGGACAGACCTCGACGCAGATGCCGCAGCCGGTGCAGTCCTCGACGTAGAGCTGCAGCGTAAAGCGAACGTCGGGATAGCCCCGCGCATTGATCGGCGCCGACCTGAAGGTCGCAGGCGCAGTCGCGAGCTTGCGCTCGTCGTAGTATTTGGCCCGGATGACGCTGTGAGGACAGGCGAAGCCGCACTGGCCGCACTGCACGCACAGGTCCTGATCCCAAACCGCGACGATGTCCGAGACGTTGCGCTTCTCGAACGCGGCGGTCCCCGACGGGAATGTGCCATCGACGGGCATCTGCCCGACACGGATGTCGTCGCCGCGGCCCCCCATCATCTGCGCGATCACCTCACGGACGAACGGCGGCGCACTGTCGGGCACTAGCGGCAAATGGACCACGCCGCTCGTCGCTGCGTCCGGAACACGCACCTCGTGGAGGTGCGCCAGCGCGTCGTCGACGACCTGGAAATTCCGGCGCACGACGTCGCCTCCCTTGTCGCCGTAACTCTCCTCGATGGAGTGCTTGATGCGTGCGATGGCCTGAGTGCGCGGCAGCACACCGGAGATGGCGAAGAAGCAGGTCTGCAGCACGGTGTTGATCCGGTTGCCGAGCCCCGCCTCGCGGGCGACCTTGGACGCGTCGATCACGTAGAAGCGCAGCTTCTTGGCGAGGACCTGCGTCTGCACGGAACGGGGCAACTGGTCCCACACCTCGTCCGGGCCGTGGGGGATGTTGAGCAGGAACACGGCCCCGGGCGCGGCCTGCCTCAGCACGTCGAAGCGGCCGAGAAAGCTCGCCTGGTGGCAGGCGACGAAGTTGGCGGATTCGATCAGGTACGGCGCGTGGATTGGCCGCTTGCCGAAGCGCAGGTGCGAGACGGTCTGGGCGCCGGACTTGTGCGAGTCGTAGACGAAGTAGCCCTGCGCGTACATCGCCGGATCTTCGGCGATGATCTTCACGCTGTTCTTGTTGGCGCCGACCGTGCCGTCCGCGCCGAGGCCGAAGAACAAGGCGCGCACGACGTCGTCCCGCTCGATCGAGAACGCCGGGTCGAGCTCGAGGTTGGTGTGCGAGACGTCGTCCTCGATGCCGACCGTGAAGCTTGGCCTCGGATCGGGGTTCGCGAGCGCGTCGAACACGGCCTTGGCCTGGGCTGGGTTGAAGTTCTTCGAGCCGAGGCCATAGCGCCCGCCGATCACGCGCGGCATATTTCTGCGCTTGCCGGTCGCGAACGCCTGGGCAAGCGTCGTCACCACGTCGAGGTAGAGCGGCTCCCCCGGCGCGCCTGGTTCCTTGGTCTGCTCGAGCACCGCGAGCGCGCGGCACGAATCCGGCAGCGCGGCGAGGAACGCATCGGCCGCGAACGGGCGATAGAGGCGCACCTGCAACACGCCCAGCCGTTCGCCGGGTCCTCGCAGGACGGCGGCCGTCTCCCACGCGGTTTCAGCTCCCGAGCCCATGAGCACGATCACCCGCTCGGCGTCGGCGGGACCGTCGTACTCGAACAGCTTGTACGCCCGGCCAGTGAGCGCCGCGAAGCGATCCATGGTGGCCTGAACGATTTCTGGTGTCCGCGCGTAGTACGGGTTCACGGTCTCCCGCGCCTGAAAGAACGTGTCCGGATTGTGCGCGGTGCCGCGAATGAAAGGGTGCTCGGGATTGAGCGCGCGATCCCGGTGCGCGCGCACCAGATCCTGCCGGATCATCGCCCGGATCTGCGCATCGGACAGCAGGGTCACCTTGCTGAGCTCGTGCGAGGTCCGGAAACCATCGAAGAAGTGCAGGAACGGGACCCGCGCCTCGAGCGTCGCGGCCTGCGCGATCAGGGCGGCGTCGTGCGCCTCCTGCACAGAGGCGGAGGACAGCAAGGCAAATCCGGTCGTGCGCGCCGCCATCACGTCGGAATGGTCGCCGAAGATCGACAGCGCCTGCGTCGCCAGCGCGCGCGCCGCCACGTGGAAGACCGTGGCGGTCAGCTCGCCCGCGATCTTGAACATGTTGGGCAGCATCAGCAGCAGCCCTTGCGACGCCGTGAAGGTCGTCGTCATCGCGCCTGACTGGAGCGCGCCATGCACGGCGCCCGCCGCGCCGCCTTCGCTCTGCATCTCCTGCACGACCGGCACGTTGCCCCAGATGTTGGTCACGCCCTGGGCCGACCACTCGTCGGCGAGCTCGGCCATCGTCGAACTCGGGGTGATCGGGTAGATCGCGCAGACCTCGTTCACGCGGTACGCGACGTGCGCGACCGCGGCGTTTCCATCGATCGTGACTGTCCGAGGCGCGTCGGTGTCCAGCGGCATGCTCACCCTCTCACTCCCCTCACGCTCCCGCCGGCTCGGGGATCATCTCGATCGCGTGGCACGGACAGGTGTCGAAGCAGACGGCGCAGCCGGTGCACCGGTCATATAGGTAGCGGTATCGGTGGCCGGGCTCGAGCTTCGCGATCGCCTGCTCGGGGCACGCGGCATAGCACTGGTCGCACTCGAAGCAGTTGCCGCAGGCCAGGCAGCGGCTCGCCTCGTAGGCCGCCTCCTTGGCGCCGAGGCCGGCCTGCACCTCCGTGAACCCGGCGATGCGGTCCGCGACAGGCAGCTTCCTCTGCACCGATCGCTCCGCGTCGCTGTAGACCGGCAGGCGCAGCATCTCGAACGAAACGATCGGGTGCTTGGGTGGCGGTCGATGCTCGCGTCCACGTAGCCAGGCGTCGATGTGGCGCGCCGCCTTCTTGCCGTGGCCGACGCCCGCGGTAACCGTCCGCTCGGTCGGCACCATGTCGCCGCCGGCGAAGATCCCGGGATGGCCGGTCATCATGTTGGGCGCGACGACCACCACGCCATCGGACTGGAATTCGATGCCCGGGATCTTGCGAAGGAAGCCGCTATCGGTCTCCTGGCCCACCGCAAGCACCACCGCGTCTGCGGAGAGGGTCTCGAGGCGACCGGTTGGCTTCGGCCGACCGTCCGCACCCAGCTCCATCTCCTCGACGGTGAGGTCCGTGCCCTCGAGCGACCTGATGCTGGTCAGCCACTTGATCTTTACGCCCTCCTCGATCGCCTCCTGGGCCTCGAAGGCCTGGGCCTTCATGTGCGCGCGGTCCGACCGGTAGACGATGATCGCTTCTTCAGCCCCGAGGCGCTTGGCGGTCCGCGCGGCGTCCATCGCCGTGTTGCCGGCGCCGTACACGACGACCCGGCGACCCAGCTTCGGGGCGGCGCCGGTAGCGGCGTCACGCAGCAGGCTCACCGCCGTCACCATGCGTGATGCATCGCGGGCCGGAATGTCGATGCGCTTCCCGATGTGAGCGCCGATGGCCAAGAAGGCGGCGTCGAAACGCCCCGCCTCCATCTCGGCGCCGAGGTCGTCCACCTTGTGATTGAGCACGATCGCGACGCCCATCGCCTCGATTGCGCGCACCTCCTTCATCAGCTCCTCGCGCGGCAGCCGGTAGGCGGGGATGCCGAAGTGCAACATCCCCCCGGGCAGGGGGCCGGCTTCGTGGATCTTGACGGCGTGGCCCAGCCGCGCCAGATGGTAGGCCGCGGAGAGCCCGCTCGGGCCGGCACCGACCACGAGGACGCGCTTGCCGCTCGCCTCGGCGTCGATCGGCAACCGCCAGCCCTCCTGCCCCGCCAGGTCGCCGAGGAAGCGCTCCACCGCATGGATCGAAACCGCGCTGTCGATCTGCTCGCGATTGCAGTGGCTCTCGCACGGGTGGTAGCAAACCCGTCCATGCACGGCGGGCAGCGGGTTGTCGCGAACCAGCGTCAGCCACGCCTCGCGATGGCGACCGGCCTGCGCGTGCGCCAGCCACGCCTGGATGTTCTCTCCGGCCGGGCAGGCGTTGTTACACGGCGGCAAGAGATCGACGTAGATCGGACGCCGCTCGCGCACCGGTCCCGTGCCCGGCTTCGCGACGAGGTCGATGATCGGCGTGAAATCTGATCGTCTGGTGGTCATCCTGACCGGCGCCGAGAAGATCTCACAGGACTAGCGAAATGCCCAACAGCACCACCAGAAGGCCGAACACCACGGCGAAGCTCATCTTCGTTTCCTTCCTCCGCGAGCCAGCCTCGCACAACGAGCGATAGCAAGAGGCGGGCCGACGTGGGCATTGTGATTGCACGAATGATTCTGGGCGGCGTCTGATGTTCCGATTCGATTGTCATTCGACCAGAGGCTCTTGGGCGGCGTCGGCGACCTCTGCGCGCGCTCGCCTCCGCAACTCCACGGCGGCCTCCCACGTACCTCCCTGCGCGAGCAAGGGTGGGCGCAGGGTGACCGTGATCGGCCCGCGGCGCGGAAACCACTGATCGGCTCGGAGGACGGTGCGGCTGCCCGAAATCCCGACCGGGACGGGCAGCTCGGTCAAGGTCGCCTCGGTCAGGAGCAGCACGCTCGCAACCGAAACCGCGTTCTCCAGCGCGACCCGTACGACCCTCGTCGGGTCGATGATGCCGGCCTCGACCAGGTCCACATAGCGCCGGTGGCAGCGTCGAGACCCTCGCAACTCATGCGCGGTGGGAGCGGACGAGCGCAGCATCTGCGCAGCGGGAGTCGAAGTACACGTCCGATCGAGCTTGGCCTGGCATTACTCATGCGGACTCCCGCGAGGTCATTCGCGATGCCTGCCGCGTGGGCGATCTCATCGTCCGCTTCACCGACGAGGTCCTATCCCAGGGCCGGTAGCGGCCCCGGCGGCCGTCTGGATGGAGGAACGCCCCGCTCAGCCATTGAACAGCACGCTGCGCGGCGCGTTCCCTATTGGGCGGCTTAACCTTTCACAACGCTGGCGCTCAGGGGGCTATGTCCAAAAAGCATTGCTTATTTGTAAAGAGGTCCGGGTCGCCGCCGAAGCTCGTAAATGTGCATACGTCGCTGGTCACTCCATTCTTTACGAGAGTGTTGCCATCAAGCCCGCTCGTGTAGAGAACCCTGCCAGGCGTGGATAGATTGATCGCTTGCCCTTCCAACGCAATAGGCGGCCTCAGGTTCATGAGGTAGCAAGACTTGGAGAATCCGATCGCCGGATCGCCGCCAAATGTACCCACGGTGCAAGACGCCGAGCCACTCAAAATCTTGAAGAAGAAATTGCCGTTTGCGCCATACGCCACGGATGCCCCTGAGCCAGCGGAAATTGATCCATTCTGACCTGCCACTCGACCGTAACCTGGCAACGGTGCGTAGCAACCTTTGGCCACACCGACAACCGGATCGCCACCGAATGTCGTAGGGACGCAACTAAAGGTAGAGGTCGTAATTGTGCGGAGATTGAATATGCCATTTGCGCCGTACGCGATCTCAGTGCCGGGAAGCGTGTGACCCTGTTGAAAGTCCGTGGCCAAGAGGCGATAGTTGGCGAAGTAGCAGTTCTTCGCCTGCCCTGGGGTGGGGTCGATACCATCGAAGGTGGCGAGGCTACATGGCTGGGTTCCGTTGAGTACCTTGAACGTGAAGCTGCCGTTCGCGCCATAGGCGACGTACTTGGAGCCGCCAATCGGGCAATTCTCATTCTGATCCCCCTTGGCGCAAAAGAAATACTGAAGACGGTGGTTGACCGGGCCGATCGCGGGCCCGAGCAGCTCGCTCTCCTGTTCACTCACGGCATCGTCCCCGGCGACTCCCGGGTCCGTGCCGTCACACGCGATCATGCCTAGCGCACACGAGAGCCCGAGAAGCGCGGTTGCAACCCTTGTCATAGCTATGACTGTTCTGGCGTCGGACTTGAACATGACTCACTCCCCTTGTTTTCGTAATTGGTTATCGAGCCGTGGACGACCACTGGCCTCGGACATCAGTACGAAAAGGCGAGCCCGGTTTGGTTGCCCTTGTTGCAGATATCTGATCTCTGGCGGCGATCGCGCCAACCCGCAGCCGACCCCGACGCCACTTCGCGCGGGCTGTGCCCTCGCGCCGCGGAGACACCATACCCAGAGCGAGCTACGGTGCGCGTTCGGCGACGAACAGCTGCGAGCCGTTCCGTTGTCGCTGGAAATACAGGCGGCAGTTGTCCGGCGAGGCCCAAGTCGGCACCTCGTTGTTGCCGTAGGTGTTCACCTCGGCAACAGAGACGGGAGGGCCGAAATCGTCCGCGGTCGACGAGCGGGTCGACATCCAAATGTCCAAGCTCCCCGGAACATCGGGGACCGCCCGATCGGAAGCGAAATAGATGCTCAAGCCGTCGGCCGGAAGCGTAGGCAGATACTCCAGGTGGTCTGTGTTTACACCGGCGAGCTTGGTCGCACCCGTGAGCTGGCTGGTGCGTGCGTCGAACGCTCCTACGTATATATCCGGGCTGCCGTCGCAATCGTTCACGAAGTAGAAGGTCTGGTCCGGTTGCATGTACGGCTGTCCGTTGAAACAGAGCGAGTCGAGGTTCCCGATGGCGGCGGCCGGTGAGAAATCGGCGTCGACGGTGGATCGCCTGGCGAAGAAGACTGAGGTGAGCGCGGCGTCGCCTTCGAAAAACAGCGTCAGTCGATCCGCTGTGAGCGACGGCCATGCTTCCAGCGCGGCCGAGCCGAGGGACGAGATGACGCGACGAGGACCAAACGGGCTGGTCCTCGTCGAGCGCGTCGATACGAAGATGCCGTCGTCGCTGACAGAAAAGGAATACATGGTCAGCTCGTCGGCTGCGAAGCGCGCGCCCTCCTCGTCACCTTGGGTGCCTCCGAGCAGGTAAGCTGTGCCGAACGGGTGAGTCACGTCGCATCGGGGTGGCGGCGGAGCGACTTCGGTCGCTACGTCGGTGGGGACGCTGTCCTCCACCGCGTCGCCGGCGCTCGCGTGGGGATCCTCCGCGACATCGCGTCCCGTTCCCTCGACCGGGGCGTCGCCGGGCGCCTGTCCGGCATCGCCGCCGTCGGCTGTTCCGTCGCGGCCCGTGATGCCGCCTGCGTCTGGGAGCGGTCCGCGAAGGCCACCGTTGCAGCCCGCCGTGGCGACGACGCACCCGACCACCAGCCACCAGATTCTCAAGACTGCGCGCCAGGTCATCACAGTCTGACGAGAGCGCCCGCGTAGGCTACGGGCAGAAGGCCGGTCCTGAGCCCGCCGTTCTGTTCCCAAAGAAGGCCTGCGGCGGTCAGGTCAACCACCACGCCCCAGCTCTCGAGCGGCGCGTAGACGGCGCCGACGGACGGCGCGACACTCAAGACGCCGGTGTAGCTCCAGCCCTGCCCAGCCGCCCGCTCCCCGGCCGCTCCCATGCCTGCCGCGGCGCCAACGGAGATCCCAAAGGACCGCCAGCGCGTTTTCCAGCGATAGCCCCCCGAGACGACGACGCGGCCTTCTTCCGACAAGGGCCCCTCGCCCCATCCGGCGTCGATGTCCACGCTCGGGCCGCCGAAGTCGGCCCATCTCCGCCCCATGCGCAACGCAGGGATCAGGCGCCCCGGGCTGATCATGCTTCGCGCCGCTCCCAGGCCGAGAAAAAGGACGCGGCGTTGTTCGGGGTCGGGGTCGGGATGAGCGGGCGCGCGCGTGGCGTCGGTGCGAACCGTCACCGTCGGATCGATCTCGGGAAAGGCTACGGGCAAGAGGTCCGCGGACCGATCGACGAATCCCCGATAGTAACCCGGCCCGAACTCCCCGGCGAAGAGACCGAGGCGCATGGCGGTGTCGAGCGAGCCGCGATCGCGGCCGCGTGCGGGACTCAAGGCCAGCCGATCGAAGGCGATGGTCTCACCGGAGCGGAGCCGCAACTGGGCTTCGCCCTTCGCGCTGCGCAGGTAGAGATCGCGACCCGCCGGCAGCGACAGTGACGACACCGCGCCTCGCTCGGCGTGGACGTCGGCTAGGCGGTTGCCACGCTGGTCCTCCAGGTAAATGTGCCCGGCCTCGCCTGGAATCGCGGCGATCCGCCCGTTGGCGCGGAACTGGGCGAGATCGATGAGAGGCGCTCGTCCGTTCCCGGCGGGGGCTTTCAGTACGATCGACGCGTGGGCCCGCGGGTCCGAGATCTCTCGGTTGGCCGCCGATAGAAACGCATACAGCTCGCTGTACTCGATCTTTTGGTCCCCGTTGACGTCCGCGCCTCCGCGCAGCCCCGACAACAGCTCGTGGGTGAACACCCCGTGTCCATACGTGTCCCATTCATGGCTCTTCGACGACGCGGTGGAGCTGACGATCGCACCGACGTTCGGGAACTGCGCGAGCGTGTTGTGCATCAGATACCGCTCCAGCGACGGGACGTCCACGTCGACGGTCGCGGCGTCGCTGTCTCGGGGCCGCACCACCGCCTCGGCGTAGCAGGCGTCAACGAACAGGTGAATGTAGCGAGCGGGCAGCGCGCCCAGCACCTCCTCGTAAAGTGTTTCGCGCGTGAGCCCACCATCGAGCATGGCCAGGAACGGGACCTTCCCGGCCACCCGGCTGCCGTGACCGCTAAAGAAGACGAAGACGACCGAGTCTTCCCCTCGTTCCTGATCTTGCCGGATCGAGCCTCGGATCCGCTCGACGGTCTCCCGGAGCCTGGCCAGCGTCGGGGCTCGTGCCGAAGCGGCTTCGGAAGGAAACCGCCGTTGTGTGTCTGGATCCATCACCGTGAGAAGCCCCGCGATCCGGCTGAACGGCGCGAGGAATTGATAGAAGGCGGCCGCGTCGTCGTCGGCGAACTGGAGCAACTCGACGCCTGGTTCACTGCCGTTCGGAGGTTGATTGTTCCCGATGGCGACGACGTACATCGGCGGCGCGGCGACCGCGCTCCGATTCGCCAAGCAGGTCAGTAAGATGGCAAGTCCCACGCCGACGACGAACCGGATCATTGTCCGACCATCGAGACGTCTGTCACATGATGGTCCAGGATGCTCGGCGCGGAACCCTTTACGACCGCTTCTCTGTCGAGCGGGCTGCTGCTGACCACGATGTGGACCCGATAGCGGCCAGGATGGCCGCCGAGCATCGCCCCTTTCTGGAGGACCTGTGGTCCAGTTGTAGGAGCGATAGCGGGCGCAGGCGTGGCGCGAGTCGGAAACAACCATGTCCGACTGCCGTCGGCGCCTTCGGCGTACGCCTGCAGGAACGTAGGACCGGTCAACCCGTCAGCGCGAAACAGCAGCGGTGACCCGACCGGGCACGCCGAGATCGGACCGCGCTCGCACTCCAATTCGACCAGGATGCTGGTTCCGCCCTTGTCCCTCAACCTTCTTGCGCTGTCCGTGCGTTGTCGCAGGGGCATCAGCACGACCGCGAGAATGCCCAGGGTGGGTACCAGCATCGCGAGGACCCAGCGCCGCCTCCGCCCGCTGGTGGCTCCATAGATGCGGTCGAACATCCGTTCATTGGCGGGGGCCGAGAGGCGGCCTTCGCTCAACAAGTCATCCAGCCTATCGCGGGAAGTCATCGCTTAGCTTCTTCGTTGTGGCGGCGCACGGGTGAAGACGTTCACTCCGTGACCAGGCGGCGTTCGGGAGACACGCGAACGGTTCGGATTTTTGAGCTCGCGCGCGAAGCCGGCCCGCAGGCGTTTCTCGAGGGTCCGGAATTGCTGGCGGCTGAGCCCCAGCGCCGCACAGGCTACCTCTTGGGGGTGCCCGAGCACGTATCGGTGCTCGTAGACGGCCCTCAGCAGCATCGGCAGCGAGCTCACGTAGCGCCGGACGGTCGCGAGCATTTCGACTTCCAGCACCGGTTCGTCGGTCGGCTCGCCCAGCTCAGGCACCAGCGAGTCGAGGTCCGTCACCCGCACCTCTCGTGCTCGCCGTCGCATTCGATCGACGAACAGATTTCGGGTGAGCGTGGCCAGGAACGGGCCGTAGTCGCGGGTACCGTCGAACGAACGTCGCGCCGGCGCCGCAAACGCATGGATGAACACATCCTGGATGACGTCGCGCACGTCCTCGGACTGTGCCGATGGTCTGACCGCGTTGATGCAAGCGCGAACCGTCCCTTCGACGTCGTGAAGATAGGCCAAGTAGACTCGCTCGAGGGCCGCGCGATCGCCTCTGGCAAACTCGCGAACGAATTCGGAGGAGCAGCTGAACTTGAAAGGCCTCGTCCCAGGTCCACCCATTCGATGCTCCGCGCCCCCCTACTTAGCACGGCTCACGGCACGCGAGCCATGCTCCCTGCGCCTGCCGGCAGGCAACGAACGCTGGGTGTGGCTTCGCGACAGCTCGAACAAATACATCAACCAGAAATCGGCGCCGGAACGTAAGGCCCAACGGAGGTCGTGTGTGTGGCCGGCCGTTCACGCTGAGGCTTCTCTGCTCTTCATCGGTACGCAGGGAAAGGCCACGAGCCGATTCTCCTTGCACCCATCACAGACAACTCGGAGGAAGCCGTGGGCCAAGAATTCCGCACTGGAGAAGCGCCTCGACCTCCTCGATCACGAAACCGAGTGTAGGCCGTTCAAGTGGCCTTGTCTGTCCGCCTCTTTTGTGGCCGATATAGGATTGAGCTGTCAACTTCGGCCGCGCCCTGCTGCTTGCCTGCCCCTTCCAGCGGTGGAGGTCGTGGCGCTCAGGGTTGCATAGCCTGACCGGAGGCTGCGGCTGCCGGGTCTGGGACTCAGGCGCCGCCTCCGCTCCGATCGTCGCTGGCAAGCACCCAGCCGACCACGGCCACGCTGCGAATGGGCCCCACCACTTCGCTGCGCCGAAGTCATCTCGAACAATAGCGACCCGTTACCGTCGAACGTTGCTCGGACGCATGGGCAAAATCATTCAGGAATGGCGACCCCAATCGTAGGCTGCTTTGATTGCGCCGGTGCTGGCGGCGCCGGCACCAAGTCAGAGGCGCGTGTACCACGCCGCCGCCAGCAGCACCGTGACGCACGAGATGGAGATCGCGGCCGGGTAGTAATCCGGTCTGGTCCGTCGCACGTAGAAGACCATGCAACCGAGCGCGAGCATGAGCCAGGCCCCGCGCGGGCTGGTGACGAAAGAAAGCACCCGGCGCGCGAAGGGCTCAGGGCCGCTCGCCGGATTGGAGCGAACCTCGCCGCTCCGCGTGCGCGCGGGGACGGCCGCCGCGCGACCGGCCAGTAGTTCGCGAACCGCGTTCTGGTTGTTGGTGGGCTCCTGGGGATATGACGCCGGCGTGATGATGCCTCGGGCGCGGTTTTGGGGCGTGAGCTCGACGGCACGCGCGAACGCGACGGCGGCCTCCCCGTAGAACTGCAGGTTGGCCAGCGAGCAGCCCAGGTTATTGTGCAGGACTGCGAGATGCGGGAAACGGTCCACGACGTCGCGGGCCGCGGCCAGCGCCTCGTCGTATCGGCCCTCCCGTTCGAGCTCGGTCATGCGGTCGACGAACGGCTGTACGTCCGGTGGCACATTGATCATGGCAGCTCCTTAGTCGGGCAGTTGACGTACAAGGTCGGGTCTCTCCTTCCGCACCGTCCCCGTGAACACGTCGGCCATCAACCAGCCCGCGCCGACGGCGATGACGCCCCACAGCCAGGCCACACCCGCAAGAGGCGACAGCAGACGCACGGCCACCCAGGCCAGACACCCGGCCATCCCGAGGTGCAGGCGGTAGCTGCCCAGGCGGTACGTCCGGTCGAAGTCAAATCGCGACGCCGTGGTCAGACGCGCCAGCGCCCCCGCCCAATAGCAGGCGGCGCAACCTAGCGGCCGAACTATGGCCGTGCCCGGGATACGGACCCAGTCAACGTCCACCGGCAGGAGATCGAGGGCGGTCAGTGCGATGGCCACCCAGCCCGTCAGCGTCGACCACGACGCCAGGAGAACGCCGGCGGTGAGCAGCGGAAATGTCACGACCCCGATGAGGCGCGCCTCATCGGGATCGAGCAGCGCCTTCGAGAGGCGAAAGTGGTGGCGGGCCATGGCGACTTGCCCCTTCACTGCGTCCGGACCCGCCATCACCACGCGCGGGCTCCGCCAATCCTTGCAGGTCTCCAGCGCGCGCCGGAACGCCGGCTGGGCCCGCGCCACGTCGTCCGGAGATAGGTTGGGGTGCGCCAGCACAACGATCTCCGGGCGGCCCGATCGGGCGTGCGCACGCAGCGCCGCGGCCAGCTCCGCGTCGGGCCACGGGCGCCCGATGGTCTGCCCGTCGGCGATCGAAAGCACCACGTCGGCCCGGGCCAGCATGCGGTTCAATGTTCGCCGCCAGTTGGAGCCGTTCTCGATCATCTGGTCTAGGAACACGCCGATCCCGGGGCCAAGACGGTCGCCGGCATCGCCAAGCGGATCGACTCGTCGCAGGCGCTACAAGCCCGGGTCGGCTAATTGTCGTTGTTGGGTAAGTCCCGCTGGTCTCAAGCGCCGACGGCACAGCAAGGCTCCCGATGGTCGAGGAACAGGTCTTTCAAAGCGCTCTATCTGTTTTGCGTCATGTCATGTCGGCGGCCGATATGGGGCGAATTTGTCAATTTCGGCCGCAGCCTGCCTGCTTGCTGCCCCCTCCGGCGGCGTCACCGTCTTCGAGTTCAACCAGGACGACACCGTCAGCGCGCGGCCGATCAACGCCTCGGACGAGACGCTGGATCTGCTGGAGGACAGCCTGGTGATGGCTGATGGAGGTGCCGGTCGCGCTCGACTACGAGGGGATGAAGATCCTGTAGCCGGTCGTGGGTCGGAGCGGACTGTCGGTCGGTCGGTCGACCACCGGACAGGTGATCGACCGACCTGGTCGCGAGGTTGTGTCTAGTTCCTTCTGTCCTTCCTCCTCCGAAGTCCGACAACAAACCCCAGGGGCAACAGACCGATGGCCAATCCGCTCCCGAGTCCTCCGGAGAATATCGAAGACATCACCGGGTGGCGCCCTTCCAGGGCCTTGACCCGGGTGCTGAGGTCGTCGTTGCGGACTCGCAGTTCGTCATTCTGGATCTTGAGAGTGCGAACGCTCTCGACCACCAGCGCCTCCAGGCCTCGCCCAGGGATGCTGATCGTCTTGAAGCCCTTGGCGTCCGTGCCGATCCATTCCGGGAGGACCTTCTCGACGTCTTGGGCGATGAAGCCCCGCTGAGTGCCCGCCTGGTTTCCGTGCTCCGCGGGATCCTTCCATTGGTAGGTGACGCCCCGGAGCTGCAGCAGCTTGTCGAGCGCCCCCTCGAGCGACTTGACGTCCTTTTTGAGCCGCGCGTCTGAGGATCCCGGCGTTATGGTTCCGGTGGCGATCACGTTGCCGTTGAAATACCCAGCGAAGCCGGCGGTGTTGGCATTGCTGCCATAGACACCGGTGCCGGGGCCATTGGCGGAGCCGAAGACGCCGATTCCGCCACCGCCGGTCACTGCGGCGATGCCCGACACGCCGCTATGGGTGGCGCTGCTGGTTTGACCCTGAATCCCGTCATTCTTGAGGCTGGAACCGTAAACACCGAAGCCGCCGGCACCCCCGGATACGAAATCATTTATACCCGCCACGCCGTGGCCTGATGCGTGAGCGTTTCCCTGTATGCCGTTGCCCGCCTGGCTCTCTCCCCCGACTCCGATAAGGGTCAGCGAGTAGCCGGAGACCCCTCGTCCCGATGCAGATGCTCCGTAAACTCCCGAGGCCATTCCTGTGGATGAGCCGTTACCAGAAATCCCCACCAGCGCCTGGGCGGTCGCCGAGGTGGTGTTGGAGTTGGTGATCTTGAAGCAAGGGCCTGTACTGCTGCACGGACTTGTCGTATCTGGAAGCGGCGAGATTGCGCGGACTGGCCCCGGCACAACCAATAGAGTGATCCCGGCAGCTGCGATCATCGTCAGACCGTGTGTGAACGTCATTAGTGCCTCCTGAAGAATTGGACCCCCCCGGATACCCTCGTTGGTCTCCGGTTCACCCCTCTGACGGTGGGGGAGCTCAATTGTTGCGCTCACGGCGGCTATTTGAGCAGCAGCGGAGGGCTCCAGACGGCGCGATCGCCAATGATACCTACCAACTGGACGATCCGGCCGCTTGCGGCGTCGACACCGTTGGGATAGATCGTGGCGCCGGCGCCCACGGACGCCGGCGCCACCGTTAGGTCGATAAGCCTCCACGAGGAGGCCCGGCCGGATATGCACGCCTATGCGTCCGGGCCGGGCGACCGACGTCCGCTGTTGCCTCTTGGTCGGTGAACGTTCCAGCATCCGCACACGCAACAGATCGGTGCGCGCTCCGTCAGGGAAACGCAGGCATGTCGTCTGCGCTCTCACAGAGGTTCTCCAATGAATGCTTCACAAGACCCAAGATCGATGCAACGGACTGGTGTGCGCGAGCTCGTGAGCTCCTCACCGACCCTCCACGTCGCGCTCGCGCGACGGGAAGGGACACCTCAACCGAGACTGAGGATACAGATAGGTCGGTTGTTGAAGGCTGGAGCAGTACTGGGCGTGGTGGTCATGGCAGCCGGCTGCGCCGATGCGGAAGGCGGTGCGGAGGGAACCATCGAGTCCGCTCTGAGCTCGACTGGTCAGATCAGTATCGGCCCGACTCCGAGCGGGGTCAGAGCCGGTTCGATCACGCCTCCGACGTATGGGGGCGGGCCCACTCTTCAACCAGAGATCGTCTCAATTTACTGGGGCAACTTTACCGCAGCGCAGATCTCGAGCAATCAGGCGTATCTGCAGGGTTTGGTGACCTACATTTCTGGCAGCACAGCACCCCAAGGCCAGGAACCGACAGTCTGGCAGTATGGGGTCCGAGGCGCGCGGGTTGGCGCGTTCATCACTGACACGACGCTCCCCCATCATGGAAACCAGAGCGGGCACGCGATTGATTCGGATGTCCGGGCAGAGATTACCAAACTGCAGGGAATGGGACTGTCAGCCTACAATCCGGAACGGATATTCATGGTGTACACGAGCGGCATCATATTCGATGCCGGCGCGGGGAATTATCCCGATAATATTGGCGGATACTGCGGTGACCCGAACGCGACGAATTGCTTCTGTGGATACCACTACGAGATCGCAAACAATCAGTGGTATGGATTGTCAGTATTTCCCTACACACCATCGGGCGGCACCAGCGCCTGCCTAAACGCGGGAACGCCATTTAATGCAACCGGCGTCTGGCAGGTGATCACCTCTCACGAAGTCTCCGAGGCGGCCACTGATCCAGCGCCCTTTACCGGCTGGACACCCGAAATAGGCGACCAGTGCTCCTGGGGATCGAACATGATCCAGATGTCGTTCGGCGTGGTCCAGAACGTGGTCGACAAGATCAAGGGGTCATGCTCGGTGTTCACGACCGAGCAACCGGCGCAGATCAGCGCCGTGTCCCAGGTCGCGAGCGGCGTGACGATCAAGGACCTCTTCGCCTTGAGCAGCACTCACAGCGTCCTCCACAAGGCTTGGAGATCGGATACGGGTTGGCAAGCATCCTGGGAGGATCTTGGCGGAACGTTCACGTCCCCTCCGGTCGCCATCGCCGGCGTCGGTGGACCCGGCAAGGTCGACTTCGTGGCACAGGGGACCGACAATTCCTTCTATCACAAGGCCTGGACGGGGACGGCATGGTCTCCGGCGGGGGCATCCTGGGACACGACTGGCGGCAACTTCGCCGGCCCGCCGGCCTTGACGTCGACAGGCACGAATCGCCTGGACGTCTTCGGGCAGGGGATTGACGGGTCCTACTATCACATCGTCAAGGCCGGCGGGAGCTGGAGCGTCTTCGACTCGTTGGGCTCGCAAACGTTCAACGGAGCCCCGACGGTCGTTACCACCGGACCAACCGGCTTCCACATCTTTGGACGTAGCACCAATGGGAGCTACTTGTACAAGTTCTGGAACGGGTCAGGTGTTCCGAACGGAACCTGGCAGCAACCGACCCCTGGTCTGACCTTCATCAGCGAACCTGTCGTTGCCCAACTGGCGCCCAGCACACTGAACCTATTCGGGCAGGGCACGGACTGGAACTACTACCACTTGTATTCGACGAACGCCGGCTCTTCGTCGACGTGGTCGGCCCTGCAGGCCCTGGGCGGCCCGTATCTCGGTCCGCCCGCCGCGAGTTGGCAGAGCTCGTCGCTCTTGGACATGGTCGGGCAGTTCAACGACGGCTCGTACAATCATCGTCAGGACCAGTCCGGCACGTGGGCGGCATCCGATCCAGTCAACGGCTCCGGGTTCGGTGCAGGCGCCTTGCTTCTTCCCTCGTTCGGGACGATCAATCTCTTCATCGAGGGGACGGATAACCAGGCGTATTTCAAGACCCTGAACGGGTCCGTGTGGTCTGCTTGGAACGGGCTGGGAGGGAATCTCCACTAGCAGGCCGCTGAAGAGGCCGGCTTGGGCGCGAGATTTGGCCCTACCGTGGGCCGAGGCGGTGTAGATAACGAGGAGTCTCAGGTGCCCGGCGCTGCGCCGGGCACCTTGGTTCACGTCGCCAGAGCTTCCGCAGCGCCCCGTCGGCCAGCCGCTTGATCTCGCGAATCGGATGCGTCGCCGGGACCCGCTTCCCCGGCGACGTCGTCGTCAGTAACTCCTGCTAGTGGTACCCAATGACCTGCTGGCTGAATACGCGGATGTTACCGATCGCGGCGACCAACTGGAACAGGTACTTGGTTCCCGGCGGGTCCTCGGCGGGGTTGACAAACAGGCGGCCGGAAAAGTGACCCATGATCCGGCTAAGCGACCCATCGCTCAGGTTGATCAGCGCACCCGTCGAGTCACTCAGCCCCAGGATCGCGGTATACTGCCCGAGCCCATAGAGGGGGCTCACGCTGCCGGCTGGTAGCTGATGATTCGCAGGAACGGTATCCCAGACGTATTCGAGTATCTCGGGCGGATAGAGCGGAACCGAGGGGATAGCGGCCAGCATCAGCGTGTCGATCGGGCCGGTGACGTCGAGGTCGAAGACAAAGTCTGGTCCGTCTCCCGGCTGAAGCTCCCCGTCCAATTCACCCACGAGATCGATGCGGCCCGAGTCCTGCGAGATCGAGAACGCGTCGATCGACGGGTGTGCCCACGACGGATCGAGGGGGGGGCTCCAGAAAATGGCGCCCCCCGACAGCGCCGCGAGGCGGACGTAGGTACGGGGCTCGAACACCGCGGTGCGGCTGTTTGCGAACAGCCGCAGCAGGTGGAGACCTGCCGGGATGACGGCGATGCTGCCGTCGGGCAGATTGTTCAATGACATTCCGTCGACGCTGACGCCCAGGATGGGTGTGTCGCGCCCGGCTAGATAGGGGACGTGAAGATCCTGGACGAACGGCTCGCCACCAACCAGGGTGTCCCACACCGTCTCAGGATCGCCGAAGGCGCCCGCCTGCTCGGCGCCAGAAACCAGCACCAGAGCGTCGATCGGTCCCATCACAGCGGCCCCGAAGACCAGGTCCGGCCCATCTCCTGGTTGCGCACCACGGTCGGTGCCAGCCACCTGGTCGACGTGCCAGGAGCTTTGCGTGTCCTCCCACAACGAGATGACGCTCGGCAAGGCGTCCGGCTGCTCCAATACCACGTCGCCCCCGGCGTCCCTCGCATCACCTCCATCGCTCGCATCGCTCGCATCGATGCCCCGCTCGGAAACGTCCGGCGAATTCAGCCCGGGGCTTTCGTCGAAGCCGTCGGCCCGATCGGTTCTCCCGTCGGTGGAATTGCAAACGCCGGCGGCGCCCACCGGGCGGCAGACTCCTTGCTGACAAGTCAGTGGACCGGGGCACCCACGCCCGTTGTCACAGGTCACCTGACAATCCCGATATGCCGGCGAGAAACAGCCGGTGAGCCAGAGCCATCCACCCAGGACGCAGGCCCCGAGAGTATGCGATCTCCAAGCAGGAAGCAGCATGGGCATCATCGGTCTTCAGAACGAAGTGCCAAAGGCCCCGCTCCAGATCAGCCCCACCGCCCCTGGCGACATGACCGGCTCCAGGCTCGCGGAAGATCGCGTGTGCTCGCCGAGGTAGAGGAAAGCGATGCCGGTGCCCAGCAACGCCCCGCCAAAGCCGTACATCACTTTCGACAGCGTCTCGTATCGACGGCCGCGCGCGACCCGTTCATCCCAGGAAGCGTCCCACGCGCCGCCACTGCGGAACAACGCCGTCACCTGCTCTCTGTCGGCGATCACCTGGGTGGTGGCATAAATGCCGGCGCCCAGCGCCAGTAACCCCGTCCCGACCGTCGCGAGACCGACGAGCCGCAACCGCTTGCCGCGGTCGGGCTCGACGCTGTTCGGACGCGTGAGCGTCTCTGGCAAAATGGCCGACGTCTTAGGGAGGGCCGGCGGGGCGGAGCTAGAAGCGATCGTCGGCGCGATCGGTGTGGCCGCCTCCACTTTGCGGTCTGCCGTGGTCTCGACAGGGCGGCCCGCGCACTTGTCCATCTCTTCGATACGGGCGCCGACGTCAGCTCGCCGGGCAGCGGCCGCATCGGAGGCCTCGAACCGCCTGAAGTGGGTGGCGGCTTCGGCGCAATCGCCCTTCCTCCGGTAGGCCTGGCCGAGATCGAACAAAAGCGCGGGTGCCGGCGACAAGGCGTACGATTTTCGGAAGGCCTCAATTGCCAGGTCGTACTCGCCGTTCTTGAAGTGGGCCAAGCCTACATCAGATAGCGTACGCGCCTGGTCCGTGCGATCGCCGGCTTCGCCGCGTTCGGCGACTGGCGCCGCTGAGGCGAGCCGCGCCAATATGAGGAGCATCACCAACACGCTGGCCCCCCTCATGGCCGTGCAGCATAGGGGTTCAGCAGCTGATCATCCAGGCGTGGATCCAGCAGATCATCCCCCGGGGCAGCCGGCAGGGGCGGCCGCGGCGAGGCGGTCTCGATCTTGTCACGCGCGCCTGCAACTTCGAGCGCCTGGATCGGTCTCCGATTCGCCAGCAAGGAAAGAGTCGCCCGGCGGGGTTGCTGCGCAGGACGGGGAGTCGCCGGTTCGTCGGCGCTCGCAACGGAAAGCGAGCGAGAAGGAATTCCGATCGCGGGCACAGTGGGCTCGACCACCGGTCCGGGCGCCGTCGGGCTGACGATGGGCGTCTCGTTCAATGCGCCATGCGCCCCGGCGCGCCAAAACATTCCAGCGACGAAGAGGGCGGCGATCGCGGCGGTAGCCACCAGCAACGCTGGCAATGACCGAGCGCGAACAGACAGCGCTGAGGGGCGAGCCGGCTCGCCCCTCAGCGCCCTCACGAAGTCCCGGGCGGTAGCGAAGCGCTCGTGAGGCTCACGGGCGAGACACCGCTGGATGGCCGGGTCGCAAGCGGCGGGAAGGTGTGAGACGAATCGGGACGGCGGCGGCGCCGGATCGCGCAAACGGCGGATTGCGCCGGCAAGCGGCGTCGGTCCGACGAAGGGAAGGTGGCCGGTCAGCATCTCGAACGCCACGACGCCCAGCGCGTAAAGATCGGTCCGAGAGGTGGCAGTGGCTCCATCGATCTGCTCGGGCGCCATGTATCCGAGCGTCCCCATCATGCGCCCCGACAGTGGCAAGGTCGCTTCTCCGCCCGCATCGTCCGGCAGGTCCAGCAGGGCGAGGCCGAAATCGGTGATGACGACTCGCGCGTTCGCCGGCGTCGCTCCCGCAATCAGCATCACATTGTCGGGCTTGAAATCCCTATGAATGACGCCCACCTGATGGGCGCTGTCGAGCCCCGCAGCGAGTGGCTCCATGATTTCCAGCACCGCCTCCAGTGGGAGTCGCCCTTCGCGTCGAAGGCGCGACCCTAGCGTCTCCCCCTCCAGCAGCTCCATGGTCAGGAAGGTGATGTTGCCATCCGACCCGATGTCGTAAGTTCGACAGACGCAGGGATGGGTGACCCGGCGCGCAAGTAAGGCCTCGCGTCTGAAGCGGGCGACGGCGCGCGCGTCGGCGGCCAGCGAGGAGCTGAGGGTCTTGATCGCGATAGGCTCGCCCAGGGTTCGATCGAGCGCAGCATAGACCTCACCCATTCCGCCGCGGCCGAGAAAGCGCGCGATCTGATATCGTCCCGCTACCATGGTGTGCGGCGCCCAAGTTCGGGTCCGAGGCTGGGGCCCGTCTTGTGCGTCGGGTTCCCTTCCGTCGGCGGTTCGCCGCGACGCGAACACCACCAGACGGCAGGACGAGCACACATCGAGATGTCGATCGATGTCGTCCAGCCTCTGCGTCGCCAGGCCGCCTTCCAGGAAGGCAAGAACAGCGCCCAACTCGGAGCAACCGCTCTGTCTTGTCCTCATGGCCGCGTACCATATCAAAGTGCCTATCCGGTGATAGACACCGCCCGCAAAATCTGGGAACAGGGAGTTTCGCGGTGGCCACAGCTCGTGCTGCCACTCGAACTGGTCACGCGACGCCTTTCGAAAGAAGCGACAATCTCCGATATCCGGCATCCCGCCGACCTGTACCTAGCTTGCGCTTGCGCCAACGGGTTTCCCGCAGCCATCGCGATCTTCGAGGGCCAGTTCCTGATTGATGTTGACGCGTTCGTCGCTCGGATCAATCCTACGCGGTCCTTCGCCGATGAGGTCAAACAAAGGCTGCGCGAGCGTTTGCTGGTCGGTCCTGCCGCGCGCATCGTAGATTATCGCGGGTACGGGCCACTCGGCGCCTGGCTGCGCATGGCGGCCATGCGCGTGGCGATCGACGTCACGCGCGCCGAGGGTGGGCCCAGGGCCGAGGCGGTCGAGGACCTCGCGACTCGCGCGCTCGATCCCGAGCTGCATGCGATCAAGGTCGAGCACAGCGCGTCGATCGAAGAGGCGCTCCGCGGAGCGGTAGCCCGCTTGAGCCCCCGCGAGCGCAACGTGCTTCGGATGCACTTCGTGAGCGGCTGGACCTTCGCGCGCATCGCGCGCACCTACCACGTCCACCGCGCGACGGTCATGCGCTGGATCGAGGACATCCGACAGCGCCTGCTGGACGATCTGGTCCTCGACGTCGGCGACAAGCTGGCGCTCGACATCGAGCGCCTGCGCAGCTTGGTGGGCGTGTTGCGCAGCCAGCTCGACGCGAGCCTCAGCGGGCTCGGCGACGAACTTTGACGATGTCGGTGACAATCTGAACCTGAGCATCGACCAAC
The DNA here is from genome assembly GCA_963778795.1 of uncultured Pseudomonadota bacterium. Lineage (GTDB taxonomy): Bacteria > Myxococcota_A > Polyangia > Fen-1088 > Fen-1088 > DASRQZ01. The sequence continues at coordinate 113,106 of CAVZVU010000005.1, forward strand.
TGCGTAGCCTAGCTGGTCTCCTGCGCAGTCAGGTCGACGTGAGTCTCAGCGACATGGGTCGAGAGCTCTAACCGGAGCTCCGCGACCCGATTTCGACGCAACAATTGTGGGGGTGCTCCCGTCAGGGAGATGAGACCGCCGGATCAACCATGCCGGAACGGCATCCTTCACCGAACGTAGACGCCCACAAAGGAGAAAGACATGACACGAACGGTAGCGCTTCTTTCACGAGGTACCTTGTCGCTCGCCGCGATCATTGCGTTGGCCACCCCTGTGGAGGCACGGGTCATCGGTGGCTTTGCAGGGCAACCGCTGGATGGGACGCCTTTGTCCTGTTACGCGGAGTCGGCCGGCGCCGTTCGCGGGACCGGCGACACCTCAACACAATGCACGGCCAACTCCGAACGATGGGAGGTCAATCTCCCGGTTGACCGGACAGGCACGTTTAACATGTCCTTCTGGGTTGCCTCGCCGCTCTCCGGTCCATATACGTGCTGCGCGGCTTACGAGGTCACGCCGCAGGGCATGTTCTTGTCAACGCCCCCGCTCTGCACCAACCACACCGCGTTGACCGAATTGACCACGGTGAGCCCCTCCGTTGTGACCCAGGGTCAGCTCTTCGTGGCCTGTTCGGGCCTGGCGACGACGTCCAATAAGGTTGGATCCATCACCTGGAACTAACGACTTGCGCCCGCGTTAGGCGCTCGGCGCCGCGCGGGCGCGTGGTCCTCTTGCTGAGGTATGATCATGAAGACCTACGTCGTCTTTGCCTTCGCCGCCGCGGTAGGGATCACGGCCATTTCCATGGTGCTGCTCGAACGAAGGCGGCACGATCGCGCGCTCGTCGAGATTCGAGCCGATATGGCGAAGCAAGCGAATCCCAACAACGACGCTCGGGCGTGGATCCCCCTGATTCGCCAGCTGAGCATGCAAAAGAGCCTGTCGTCAGCGTCTCGAGTGGAAGAGGTTGAGCCGAGCCCCACCCCGATCGCCTCGACACCGAAAGCACCAGCGCCAGAAGCGGCGGAGATTCGTGAGCGCTACGACGATACGTTCGCCCAAGAGCCCTTGGATGCTCCTTGGGCCGACGCCGTAAAGCGCAGCACAAGCGAGAAGCTCCCTTCCTACTTGCCCGAGGGATCCGTCGTTCGTTCCTTCGAATGCCGCTCTTCTATGTGCCGCGTCGTCCTCGATCACAAGGACCGCCAAAACTATTGGCAGTTCGTGAAGGTTGCGTTCATGGACTCGGCGGGGAAGTTTTGGAATGGACCGGTCTTCTCGGTTCCCCTTTCCGACGATCCAGACGACGGCTCCATGCTCGCCTACCTGGTAAGGGAAGGCAGAGCCTTACCGACCATCTCGCAGTAGCGTGCGTATTCCGGCCATGGTGATCACCGAGATCGGTCCATCGTGATCGCCGGGATCGGCCATCATGATCGGAGCGAAGCGACGCTGGCTGTCGTCCGGGTTATTTGTCGGTGGCAAGCTGAGCGGACCCCGCAGTTGACGGATCAGGTTTATCGGGCAACACGCGATCAGACTTCGGGCCTTGTTCTTCCTGTCCCCCTGTCCCCACGCCATCCTCGACCGCATCCTCAACAACGCCCACGGTCTCGTGCTAAAGGGCCCAACTCGAAGGAACCCAGAGACCATCGCGATCAACCCCGCCGAGCCCGAGGCCGACGCCGAACCGGTCGCGGCCACGGCGACCGCCGACTCGCCGCATGACGCCAACGATAGCATCGAGTTTGCTGCACCCTTGCTGCAGCCTCCTCGAATCCAGCGATCTCGCGGCGCGCGCCGCCTCCGAAAAAGCGCCAGCCTTCGCCGACTTGGAACAGAGCGGGATATCGGGTTCGAACCGACGACATTCAGCTTGGGAAGACAAAGACGGCCGTTTCTGGCCGTTACGGGCAGTGCCAAGTAGTTGAAAACAGCAGACGAGGCGTAACCTGGACGTCCAGCCCGTTACGTCGCAGGGTGGGAAAAGTGGTGGGAAGAAAGCTGTCGGAGTGTTGGTGCAGACGGCTGATTGTCGTTGCTGGGTAAGTCCCGCTGGTCTCAAGCGCCGACGGCACAGCAAGACTCCCCATGGTCGAGGAACAGGTCTTTCAAAGCGCTCTATCTGTTTTGCGTCATGTCATGTCGGCGGCCGATATAGGATGGATCTCTCAACTTCGGCCGCGCCCTGCTGCTTGCCTGCCCCTTCCAGCGGCTGCGCGCGCCGCGATCGCAGCCGGCATCGCGTTCGCGTGGAAGGCCAAGGGCTGGTCGCGCCACACCCGGCGCACCTTTCCTTTGTACTCTTTCATGACTCTGGAGATGACCGATTCCACCCGAGCGCAATACGGGCACTCGAAGTCGGCCCATTCCACGATCGTGACCGGTGCGTCCTTGGCCCCCTGCATGGGCGCGCTCTTGATCTCGGCGTGGTACCGCTTGCTCTGGTCGGGCGCCCCCGGCACCGGTGGCGGGGGCGGCGCCTTATCGAGGCCCCCCTGCGTCAGCACCGCGTACAGCTGCGCGCGCGGTGTTCCCGACGCGAGCTTCGCGTCTGCCCTCTTGATCTCATCGTCGATGACCCGCTTGAACGCCTCGAGCGGCTGCGCGCCCCGGAAATTTCGTCCGTTGATGAAGAAGTTGGGTGTACCGACCGCGCCGAATTTCGCCGCCTCATCCATGTCGTGCTGGATCCGATCCGCCCCTTGTCGCTTGTCCATCGACCGCCTGAAGGCGCGCAGGTCCAGCCCGATCTCCTGCGCGTACTTGTCGAGGCTCGGGCGATCCAGGCTCTGCTGGTTGGCCAACAGCCGGTCGTGCATCTCCCAAAAGCTTCCCTGCTGGCGTGCCGCCTCGGCCGCCAGCGCCGCCGGCATCGCGTCGGCGTGGAAGGCCAGCGGATTGTGTCGATAGACCAGCCGGACATCGTCGCCGTAGTCCGCGAGGAGTCGACCAAGCGTGGCGTCGACCTTCCGGCAGAACGGGCACTGAAAATCGGAGAACTCGAAGATCGTGACCTTGGGGTCCACGCCGCCCCTCCTCGGCCCATCGCCGACGGGGACCCGGAACACCTCCGCGCTGGCGCCCTGCCCTTTCCCCGCGGGGGCTGCCGGCAGCGAGGGCGCCGCCCCTTTCATGAAGGTCGCGTAGAGCTGCGCGGGAGCGGTGCCCTGGGCGATCAAACTGTCGGCACGCACAATCTCGTCGTCGATGACCTGCTTGAACTCCGCGTAGGGTTGCGCCCCCTGAACGGCGCGGCCGTTGATACCTCTCGAGGCTGGGGCGATCCAGACTGCCCTGGTTGGCGAACAGCCGATCGTGCATCTGCCAGAACTTTCCCTGTGCCTCCGCTGCCACGGCCGCCGCCGCCGCCAGCGCCGCGTTGGGATGGAACCCCAACGGTTGGTGACGGAAAAGATCCGGACCTCGGTCGGGTAATCAATGACCAGTTGTTGCAGCACCGGCTGGACCCGGGCGCAGAACGGGCCACCGAAAGTCGATGAACGCGACGATGTTCACCTTGGCGGTCGCCGGCCCCCTCGATGGCCCCCCGAGCGGTACCTGAATCCGGACGACCCCGTCGCCGGCGGCCGGCACCGCCTCTGGCGCGGTCACCACAGGCGCCGAGACCGGGGTCGAGACCGGAGGGGCGCCCACCGCAACGACGGGAGCCAACCGGGGCGCCGGTGCGCCCGCTGGCTTCGGCGTGGCACATCCCCACCCCGATAGCACCGTCACCATCGACACCCAGCGCGCGGCCCGGCTCATCGCGGGGACTGTACTGGACTGGATGCGCGCAGAAAAGTGAGCAAGACTGTCCGGTCGGGGGCAACTGAAGCGATCATGGCGCGTGCGAGGATGACAGCGGGTGGCCGGTGGCTGGTCGCGATCGTGGTCGCGACCCTGGCCTCGACCGGAGGGCTGTCCTGCAGCTCGGTCGAAAACGCCGCCGACGGAGGGCCGGCGCCGGCGGGAACCGGGGGCGCGGGAAGCGGCGGGACCGGGGGCACGGGGTTCGGCGGAAACGACGGCGCCGGAGGCGCTGGCGTCGATACCTCCTGCTTCGAAGGCTTCGCGGGGTGCATCTCCACCTGCGGAGCCGCGGACGTGATCGTCATCCCGTCGCCGTATTGCGATGCGCAGGGGCATCCCCAGTGCCCGGACGGATCGCAGCGGATGGCGGACTGCGCGCCCGATTCGTGCGCCCGCGTCTACAACAATTGCTGCGACCCAATCACCGGCGCCAGCGGGCCCGCACCCTGTCGGCCCGACGGCGTCCGCGACGTGTGCCCCGCGAGCACCCGCCCGGCCCCCGACTTCAAATGCATTCCCGACAGTCTTGGGGTGACGGACTGTCTCGACCTGCGGGCAGAGCCGTGCGCGATGGAAGGCCAGCGGTGCCACGGGGGCTACGGCGACTGCTGGTGCCCGCCCGCAGCCGCATCGTCGATGACCTGGCAGTGCATACCGTTCCTGCCCTGACCCGAAAGTTGGCGCAACGATGAGCAACAACCCTCTCCACAGCACCAACTTTCAGCTCTGGTGGCTGGGCCCGGACGGCAAACGCATCACGAAGGTCTTCGATACGAAGCAGGAGGCCGCCACCTTCATCAGGAAGACGCCACACCTGGTGAGGTACGGCGAAGCCGGCTGCTACATGAGAACGGAATCCCGGAGTGTAGGCCGTTCAAGTGGCCTTGTCTGTCCGCCTCTTTTGTGGCCGATATAGGATGGATTCTGTCGACTTCGGCCGCGCCCTGCCCCTTCCAGCGGCCGGCGCCGGTTGCACGGCGCCGCGCGAGACGTCGTTCACCAGATCGGCCATCGTGGCATGGCGAAACGGATGGACGCCATACAGCGCCTGATAAAGCGCCACGCAGAAGCTGAATTGATCAGTCTGAGCGTCGGCCCGGCGCGCCCGGAACTGCTCGGGCGCCATGTAGAGCGGGGTGCCCAGCAGCTCGCCGATCGTCGAGCGTTCCGGCATCGAAGACGGTCACGGCGTTCGGGTGTGACAGGCGCGCGATCGACTTGGCTTCCCGCAGCAACCGGCCGCGACCGCGCGCGCCGCGCAACTCGCCGTCGGCGCGCAGCAACTTGAGGGCAACTTTGCGGTCCAACTCGGGATCGTATGCCGCGAACACTTCGCCCATACCGCCATGCCCCACGGGCGCCAGCACCAGATAGCGCCCGATGGACGCGCCGCGCGCGATCGTGGCGGGCGCAGGCGCGACCAAGCTCGAGGGGGCGCCAAGTTCTGCGGCGGCCGCGGGCGCCTCGGAGACGTCAACGGCGCCCAGCGCCAGGGTCAGCAGCTCGCGGCAACGGGGGCAGGACCGGGTGTGCGACTCCACCTGGCGCAACGAGGCAGCGCCCAGTCGCCCTTCCAGGGCACCCGTCAATGAACGCCAGGATCGTCTCCTCGTCGAGGCAGCCGACCGTCAGCACGCGTCGCGGTCCATCTCTTGCTCCAGGATGATGCCGGACCAGAGGGCCATTGTGCTACCGTCACCTTTGTTGATCGGGACCAGGGGACGACTGACGGCTGCATTTTTCGCCGCGCGTGGTCGGCGGGAGTCTGCCGTCGTCGAAGCGAACGCGGGCGGCGACGGGGTAGAGGGGGCCGCGGCAGAATCGGCGGCGGCGTCCGCGCCGGATTTGGCTGCGCTCGAAGAACAGCTGGTCGCGTTGGCGGCGCGCGGCGCAGCGGCGCACGTGGACCTGTCCCTGGATGGGACCCTCTTCGCCGCCCACCTCGGCCGGTGCGGCGCTCCGGTCGGGACGATGACGCTGGCGAGGATCCACGCGGAAGATCTCTTCCTGGTGGCGGCGGCACTGTTCGGGGACGAGACGGCGGTGACCAAGCTGCGTCGGGTCCACCGACCCGTGCTGGCCGGCTATCTGCGCCACATCGATGTCTCGAGGCCTTTTCTCGAAGAGGTCGAGCAGCGCCTTTGGGGGACCGCGCTGGTGGGCGGGTCCGACGGTGAGCCCAAGCTGGCCGGCTACTCGGGGCAGGGAGCGCTGGCCGGATGGGTCGGCATCTCGGCGCAGCGGATCGCGCTGATGATTCGACGCCACGAGAGGGCCGAGAAGCGTGCCCTCGCTGGCGCCGCCGCCGAAGCCGATGCGGAGGCCGAGTTGCTGTCTCGCGATCCTGAGCTCGCCTTCATCAAGGGGCGGCTGCGCAACGACTTCCGCGCTGCCCTCTCCCAGGCCCTGTCGTCCTTGGAGGACCGTGAGCGGATGATCTTTCGCCTGCACCTGGTCGATGGGCTTACCGTCGAGGTGATCGCCAAGATGTACGGCGTGAGCCATTCGACGGTCTCACGGTGGCTGGCAAAGGCGCGCGACCAGGTCATTCACGAGGCGCAGCGGTTGCTGCGTGACAAGATGCGGCTTTCACCAGCCGAGTTCGAGTCGATGGCGGCCCTGGTGGTCAGCCAGCTGGACCTCAGCGTGTCTCGCATCCTGCGCGAGACGGGGTAGGCCTCCGGGCGGCCGCCGATCCGCAAGCGTCGACAAGCGATCACCGGCGTCGAAAAAAAAGCGGACAGAACCGCACCAGGCGCATCTCGGGTGGGAAAGGGGGACAGAAGTTCCCCCGCCACCACCGAAAAAGGGAGACGCCATGAATCATCAGATGGGGAATCAGCAGTCGGGTATCGAGCGAACGAAGACCGGCCGCGGCATGATCGCGCGGCTCTGTGCCGGCACCGGCGCGGTGGTCATGGCGCTGGCGCTGCTGGCGGGCCGGAGCGACGCGGCGGTCCTGGCGAACGGCCTGCGGGTGCACAACGGCCTGGCGATGGCGAACGGCCTGGCGATGGCGAACGGCCTGCGCGTGCACAACGGCCTCGCGATGGCGAACGGTCTGCGCGTGCACAACGGCCTCGCGATGAACAACGGCCTGCGCGTGCACAACGGCCTCGCGATGAACAACGGCCTGTCGCTGTCGAACGGCCTGGCGATGGCGAACGGCCTGCGCGTGCACAACGGCCTCGCGATGGCGAACGGTCTGCGCGTGCACAACGGCCTCGCGATGAACAACGGCCTGTCGCTGTCGAACGGCCTCGCGATGGCCAACGGCCTGTCGATGTCGAACGGCCTCGCGATGGCCAATGGCCTGCGCGTGCACAACGGCCTCGCGATGGCGAACGGCCTGCGCGTGCACAACGGCCTCGCGATGGCGAACGGTCTGCGCGTGCACAACGGCCTCGCGCTCAGGGCCCCTCGTTTCGGTGTCCTCACCGCGCGCATCTGGACCACGAACGGCATCGACCCGCGCGCCCCCCTGTCGTCCGCGGTCAAAAGCGACCGCACGTAGTCGCCGTCGGCGACTCAGCGTCCCGATCGCGCGCGGACCGCGGAGGCCAGGTGCTCCAGGGCGCGCGCGACGGTCCTGGCCCTTCGCCGGCGATTCCAGAGCCGGGAACGCTGACTCGCCACTATTTCAACGATCTACACGAAGTCCGGGCGCAGCAACCCGGTCAATTTCGCCTCGAAGTGCAGCGAACGGTAGCGTGAGGGGCGCCACCCACCGCAAGATGGTGTCCGCGGACGTGCCGAAGCCCAACGCGCCATGACTTGCCTGGATGAGGACACGGTTCTCGCCTTTATCGACGGGCTCCTCGACCCGGCCGCCATTGCCAGGCTGGAGGCGCATGCGCGGAGCTGTCCGGTCTGCCGCGATTTGCTGTCGGCGGCCGTCGCGGTTCAGAAATCGGGCGAGCAGCAGACCGCCAGGATCCGAGGCGCTGGCGGGCAAGAGGTCAGCGGGACAACGATCGGGGCACCCGGGGAGCCCGCTGTAGAGGAGGGCACCTTTGCGCGCGGGATGGCCATGGGTCGTTACGTTGTGCTGGGATTGATCGGCCGGGGAGGAATGGGCGAGGTGTACGCGGCCTACGACCGCGAGCTGGACCGGAAAATAGCGCTCAAGCTGCTGCACACGAACGGCGAAGGCGCTGGTCATCGGGCGCGCGGCCGGCTGCTGCGCGAGGCGAAGGCCATCGCGCGCCTGTCCCACCCGAATGTGGTCGTCGTTTACGACGGCGGGACTTACGAGGACCGCGTGTTCGTCGCGATGGAGTTCATCGACGGGCAGACGCTGGCCGCCTGGCTTGGCGAACGGCCCCGCGGTCGGGCGGAGATCCTGACGGTGTTCGCCGCGGCGGCGCGGGGCCTCGGTGCCGCGCACGCCGCTGGGCTGGTCCACCGCGACTTCAAGCCGCACAACGTGATGGTCGGGGGCGACGGCAGCGTTCGCGTCACCGATTTTGGGCTGGCCCGGCAGATCGAATCCGGATCGGAGGCAGGATCGGAAGGCGGATCGGAACCAAGCTCGGGCGAGCGCGACGCGACGACGTCAGGCGCCGCCATCGCGCGATCGGGCGGCTCCCTTTCGGAGCTCACGCTCACGCGGACGGGCGAGCTGCTTGGAACACCGCTGTACATGGCGCCCGAGCAATTCGCGGCGGGACGGACCGACGCGAAGACCGACCAGTTCAGCTTTTGCGTTGCGCTCTACGGGGCGCTTCACGGAGCGCACCCCTTCCGCCACGAGACGCTGAAAGAACTGATGGGCGACGTGTGCGGCGGGAGCGTGCGGCCTCCGCCCGCGAAGAGCAACGTACCCGCTTGGCTGCGCCGCGTGTTGCTTCGTGGCCTCAGCGTGGATCCCGCGGCGCGATGGCCGTCGATGGACGCGCTCCTGACCGCCCTCGGCCGCGATCCGGCCCGCGCCAGAAGACGCTGGTCCGTGGGCGTCGCGGTTGCCGTTTTCGCCTGCGCTGGTGCGTTCGGACTGTTGCGCGTGGGCCGTCGCGCGGAGCACATGTGCCAGGCGGGCGGCGCCCGGCTGGTGGGAGCCTGGGAGGCGGGCGGCAGCGGCCCGCGCCACGACACCGTGCGGGGCGCGTTTCTCGGCACGGGGCTCCCGTATGCGACGGAGACGTGGGACCGGGTGGCGCAGGTCCTCGACCGCTACGTCGCCGGTTGGCTTGCGCAGTACCGTGACGCTTGTGAGGCGACGCACCTGCGCGGTGAGCAATCCGCCGACGTGTTGGATCTACGCATGGCGTGCCTGGGCCAGAAGGTGACGGGCATCCGGGCATTGGTCGACGTGCTCGCCTCCGCGGATCGCGACACGGTGAACAGCGCGGTCAACGCCGCAAACGCTCTGCCGCCGCTGGAAGGATGCGCCGACGTCAAGCTCTTGCGTGCGCCCATCGAGCCTCCAAGAGACGAGACAACCCGCCGCCGCATCGAAGATCTCCGCGATCGCGTTGCGGTCACCGAGGCGCTCAACAACACGGGGAAGCACCAACGGGCGATGGCCGAGGGGCAGCGGCTCATCTCAGAGGCCCGCGCGCTCGGCTACCGCCCGCTGCTGGCCGAGATGCTCGGGCGGGTCGGTCAGGTCGAAGCTGGGCCGAACGGAGCGACGTTCGCGCCCGATGCCGTGCGTGACCTCGAGGAATCGGTGTGGGCAGCCCTGGCTTCGCGTCGCGACGACGTCGCCGCGGAGTCGGCGGCGGTGCTCACCGGCATGGTGGGAGTCCGCCAGGCCCGTCACGTAGACGGGGAGCGCTGGGGGCAGATGGCGGACGCGATCCTCGACCGGCTCGGCGACGGACATGACCGTCTTCGCGCCTGGGTCGTACAGAGCCGCTCTGGCATGCGCGAACAAGCCAACGATCTCGTCGGCGCGATAGATCTCGTTCGTCGCGCAAGGACACTCAAAGGGAAGGTGCTGCCAGCCGACTCGCCCGACCTGGCCTCCAGCCTGGTCAGCGAAGCCTGGATGGTCCACCGGCAAGGCGACGACAAGCAGGCCCTGGCGATCAACGATCGGGCGCAGGACGTGTTCACGCGTGCCTATGGCCCGAACAGCTCCGACCTCGCGCTCATCCTCAGCAACCGCGGCGAATATCTGGTGGCGCTCGGTCGGCTCGACGAGGCTGCCGGCGCATTTCGCGGCGCGCTTGCGCGCTGGGAGGCCCAGCTCGGTTCAGAGAACCCGCTGCTCGGCCATCCCTTGACCGGTCTCGGCATGGCGCATCTCACCGCTGGCCGTGCAACGGAGGCAATTCCCCCGCTCGAACGCGCCCTACGTTTGAGAGACGCTCACGAGCCCGATCCCGCGCTGGTCGCGGAGACACAGTTCGCGCTGGCCCGGGCCTTGTGGGATGCGGGCACCGACCGAACACGCGCCAGGCGACTGGCCGAACAGGCGCGAGATACCTACAGCCGAGACCGCGCGCGCGTCAGTGACGCAGGCGAGATCTCATCCTGGTTGACGGTGCATGTGAAGGGTTCCTGAGGGCAGGCGACGAGGCCGACCTCGACAGCCTCGTCGCGGTCTCTCCGGACTATTTTGGGTGAGCGACGGGGATTGAAACCTGGAAAGGCACTTTCTTGAAAACCAACGGGTCACGCGGACTTGCAACGCAAATGCGGGTGGCTAAAGGGTTTTCGGTTCCTGTCGCTCGGCCCGACCCGGTCCCTCTCGGACCACGCCAGACCATCTCGTCTGACAACAGGCTGACAGCAGAACGGGCGGTCGCAGCCATACTCACCGCGCGCTGCTGAATGAGCGCGGCGCCGGCATCGAGTCTGACTTCAAATCGGCCCACAGGATACGGTGCTTTCCCCGTTTGGCGATTCATCGCACTGGAAGCAATAAAAGCCATGAAGGTCATTGGGGATCCGAACGCACGAGCAATCGTGTGCGTCGCAGTCCGTGGCAAAGGGAACGCACCGATAAACCAGAACCAAGCGGCGGGCGGGCCCTGGGACGCGGTCGCGTCGAACGCGGCCGGGGATCACGTGATTGTCATCGGACGCGGCGCGATCTGGCGACAGTAACCAAGCAGCATCAATCCGCAAGTGTGGTCGAGCCCGTGATCGGGGCGTGCGCCCAGCACCCGACCTCGATCAATCGTGCCGCGCCTGAAAGGTGGTCGAACAGTAACCCGTCCACGGCGTAGCAGGAGGGGTGTAAGCCATCCACGAACAGCATCTTCCTTTTTTGAACTCGACTGGTGCGCCCGCGGCAACGGTTCGGAGATCGCTCCGTCGCCGTTGATCGTGACGAATGCCGCTTGACCGCCACGAACCGCGCGCGGATAGAGTAGGTCAAATGCGAGGCGGGGCTCTCCTCTTGGTGGTGCTATCGGCATCGACGGCTTCTGGGTGTGTCGGCGTGCTCTCTCATTCCTACTCCTACGTGACGGTCGACCGCAGGCCTACAGTCTCAGAAACGGATTGGACCTCCGGGTTTCTGCATCTGACAGAGCCGCTCGTCGAAAACATTGTCGTCGACCTGACCCACCGTTTGGAGGAAAGCTGCGAGGGTCGGAGCTTGGTCAACGTGCAAAGCAAGTTGACCGTGCGTGAATTCATCTTGTTTCAAATCTACAGCGTCCGCATCTCCGCCGGATGTGCACCAGACGGCCCCCGGGCCGGTGCTCACCAAAACTGATGAAGGCAAGGCTCCCGGCGGCTCGACCGTCTCGGGTCCACTGCGACATGGTGGAACCTTCTTGACTCGTCCCCGAACGGCGTGTTGGCCACGGTAGCTTGGGTCAGGATGATGGCGGTGGGAGAGCGGGGTCTTGGAAAACTAGGAGAGTGCTGCGAATCGGACCATCGCGGACGAGAAGGTCGGGATGGGCGATCGCAAGGCGATCGGGGAGGAGGTCGCGGAGTTTAGATTGGGGCCAGCGGTTGACAATCCGGTTGGTCACCAGATGGAGGTAGGCACGAGGGTTGACGCCGTAGGAGACGCAGGTGGCGACGATCGTCAGGATGGACGCAGTCCGTTCTCCACCGAGATCTTCCCAAAGGCGCGAAAGCTGTCCCCATAGCGCGCGCCCTCAACCGAGTGGTCGGGACCAGGCGCCGTGACGATGTGATCGCCGCAGGTGCAGGCCAGCGTTTCGCGGATGTGCTGCCGTCGCCGGAAATGCCCCGGCACGTAGTCCAGTACCACCGACACCTTGCCAGCACCCACAGGCCGAAGGTCATGGCTGCCGCACTTGGGGCACGCTCGCTCGTCGTCGGGCACCTTGAGAGCCCCTCGGTGCTCGACCTTCTCCCCATCCCCACCGGCGCGGGGCCCAGCGATGTAGTCGGCGAGCGCGCGCACGTTGACCGCCTTGCTCTTGGGCGACGCCCGTCTCGACGTCGTGATCTTCTTGATGATCATGTCGGACCCTGGATATGGCAGCCGCATTCGCTGCATTCCCACCACATCGTAGTTACCTCCTTTCATCGGTCGCGTACGGCTCCACAAACACGTGCAGCCGCAGATAGAAGTTCTGGATACCCAATCCTTGGAGCGGCATCTCGTAGATCGAGCCCGAGCGCACCAGCGCCGGGATGCGGACGCGGAGGATCTCCTCGTCCTCGATCATCCCCTGTTGCTGGCAGGACAGGCACGGAAACAGCCAGTCGCGTCCCGAGCCGCCACAATATGGGCAACGGCGGAAGGCAGGTACACCAACCGGGAGGACGCAGCCGTGGCGCGCTTCCTCGTGCGTGAGCACGACTTCGATATTCAGGCCTTCGAGATGCTCGGACTTCGGGATGCCGACGCCGGTGAAGTTACTCAGAAACCGGTCGTACATCTCCTCGAACGACGGACGAACGCTGTCGACGGTGCTCAAGATCGAAACAGGAGCGCGCGCGATTGGCGCCGCTGGCCCAGGCCGAATGAGCGCGCCGCCGCTGCTTTCGACGCGCCGGAGCTCGCTCTCGTACTCGCGCCGGCGCTGCGGGTCAGACAGGACGTCGTACGCCTCGCTGAGTTCTTGGAAGGCGTGCGTCGCCTGCTGGCCCGCGACGTCGGGATGCAGCTTCTTGGCAAGCTCGCGATACGCGGCACGGATGCCTCCCGCGCTTTCGGCGCGGGAGACACCGAGGATCATGTAGTGGGTCTTCCCGTTCATGGAGCCCGCGCTCGTCTGTCAGGGAGTTGCGGACGACGACGGCTTTCAGGCCGACCGCACCGTGATCTGTCGCGGCCGTGCCTTCGCCACCTTCGGCAGCTCGAGCCTCAGCACACCGTCGGTCAGCTGCGCGTCGATCTTTGGCTGATCAATCGCCTCCGACAGCGTGAACTGGCGGAAGAATGTGCCCGGGCGGTATTCGCGAAGGACGTTCGATTCTTTCGAGGTCCCGGTCGGCGTGACCCGACCGGTCAGCGTGAGCACGTTCTCGCGCAGATCGATCTCCAGATCCGACGGCTTCACGCCGGGCATGTCCGCGAGCAGCGTGATCGAGCTGTCGTTCTCGAAGATGTCGACTGCGGGCGAATAGACCGCGCCGGTGCGAGTTTGCTCGGGGACCGTCGCGACGTTCGATGCCTCCGCCTTCTGAATATCCGTGGCAGCTTCCGTGGCCATGACGTTCTCTCCTCCTGTGGTTGTTCGTCGTCGGGTTAGGTTCTCACCGCGATCTGCCGCGGCTTCGCCTGCTCCGCCTTGGGCAGGGTCAGCGTGAGAATGCCGTCGGCGTAGCGTGCATCGACGCGCTCCGCATCGACCTCCGTCGGCAGCGTAACCGTCCGATTGAAGGCTCCCTCGGCTCGCTCCTTGCGGTGGTAGCTCACGCGCTCGTGCTCGCGCGGGATCTCCCGCTTGCCCGCGATCGAGACGCGGTTCCGCAGCGCGGAGATCGAAAGCTCTGCCGGCTTGATACCGGGAACCTCGGCGCGGAGGTAGAAGTTGTCGTCGTCCTGCGTGATGTTCATGGGCGGGAAGACGCCGGCCCCTGGGTCTGGCGCGCCGTCGCCGGTGGCCGTGTCGAGCAGGCGCAGCATTTCGCGCCGCATCTGGTCGAAGTCGAAAAGCGGAGCTTTCGAACGTCGGCCTCGAGGGCCAAACTCGTCGCACGAGCATGGTTGACCTCCTGGGGCTAAGTGCCCGATTTTGTGTGGTAATTACCTCGTCGCGCCGAATTGAAAGCACCGTCGAACGAGCGTCAAGAGCGACGCTTGTCGATCGGTTCAGGCCATCAGCGCGCCGCTCGACGCGAGCCTTCGCCGCGCCTGTGGCCACAGGAAACTCAGCCGTCGGACTCGATCGAGTTCGCCCCTTCGTTCAAGTCGACGCGTTCGATTTCGGCGAAACCGACCCGCTTCTCAATCGCAGGACACGGCGAGCAGCGTCGGACAGTCCGTCACGACCTGTGGCCGGACTTGCTTGGCCGAATATCCGTACGCTTCGAGCACGTTCACTGCCGCTCTGGCCTTGGTCATGCTTGAAAACGAAACGTGCAGCATCTCGCACTCCTTCGTCCCGTCGTTCGCGAAAACCAACCTGCCGGTCGAAATTCTTCCCGAGTGCCAGGGCAGGGCAGCCGGGATGAAAAGCGAGCGCCGCATGGTTTGGGCTTTCGAACGCACGTTCGAATGCCGCACGAGCTTTGAGAGCGTTGACCTTGTCGATTCGAACGCGGTGATTATTCGGCCGCCACGAAGGAGTTGAACAACATGGCCAACCTGGTCACAGTTCGAAGTCACGCGATCGTCAGGATGATCGGCTTCGCAAGCTTGCTGGGGTCCTGCGACGGAAAGGCTGTGTCCTCGACCGCGAGCGCCGGAGAAGCGCAGCACGTTACGGCTCCTGTGCCGGCTCCCGCCGCCGCGGTGCCGGCGGCCGTCACGCCGCGCACGCAGCCGTCCGATGTAGCGAAGAGCCTCTCTAAGGCGTTCGCGGCGACGGCCAAGGCCATCGCGCCCAGCGTCGTTCGGATCGACGTGCGGGCGGGGCGCCCGCCGCTCGCTCAGGGAGAGCGCTTTCCTCACGGCAATCCTTTCTCCAACAACGCGCCGCCGTTCTTTCGGCGCTTCTTCGATTTCGGTGAACTGCCCGACTCTCCAGGTCCGGGCCTGCCCGCGCCCGTCTCCGGAACGGGGTCCGGCATCATCATCGACGGCGCCGGCAACGTCGTAACGAACAGCCACGTGGTGGACGGCTCCGCCGAGATCAAGGTGACGCTCTCGGATGGGCAGGAGATCCCCGCGAAGCTGATCGGACGGGACAAGCGGACGGACGTTGCCGTCGTCCGCCTGGAACGAGTCCCTAAGAACCTGCTGTCGGCGCGCCTCGGTGATTCCGACGGGATCGAGGTGGGTGAGTGGGTCCTCGCCATCGGCAGCCCGCTCGGTCTCGAGCAGACCGTGACGGCTGGCATCGTCAGCGGTAAGGGCCACGTCGGCCGGCTCGTGCAGATGTCCGGCGATCGCGTGCGCCATTACATCCAGACCGACGCCAAGATCAACCCGGGGAACTCCGGCGGGCCGCTCGTGAACCTGGATGGCGACGTCGTCGGGCTCAACACGCTGATCAGGACGGGCGCGGGTGGTGCGTATGGGTTCGCCGTGCCGATCAACGAGGTGCGGCGAGTCGCGGAGGCGCTGATCAAGGATGGTCGGGTGCGCTATCCGTTCTTGGGTGTCAGCGTTCGCGATCTCGACAGCCTCGATGACGCAGGCAAGCAAGCGCTCGGACGAGGCATGCCCGCCCAAGGAGCGTACGTCGCGGAGGTGACCCCGGGCAGTCCAGCGGCGGGCGCCGGTGTCAAACCGGGCGATGTGATCACGAAGCTCGACGCTGAGGGGATCAAGGCAAGCGCCGACGTGATCGACTATGTCTCGTCCCGTACCATTGGCGCTCCTGTCGACGTCACCGTTTTTCGAGACGGAAGCTCAAGGCAGCTCCGGGCCACCCTCACTCCTTCGCCTGGCGACGCCGACGAGCGAAAGGAGGCGCCAAAGCTCGGGCTGTCGCTTCAAAGCCTGACGCCCGAGCTCGCCGGTTCACTCGGCCTACCGCCCCGGGCTCGGGGCGCCGCCATCACCGACGTGGCCGCCAACAGCCCGGGAGGCCGCGCCGGTCTGCTGCCTGGCGAGGTGATTCTCGACGTCGACCGCCGTCCGGTGGCCTCGGCCGACGACGCCTCGCGATTGCTCGGCGACGGCCAAAGCGGCGCACACCTCTTGCGCGTCTACGGACGCCTTGGCGTCCGCTTCGTCATGATCGGCGGGCGTGGCTAGCCGCGATCTCGATTTAAGGAGGAACTGCGATGCGCGAAACGAACGAACACATCGACAAACAAAGCGAGATGAGGCACCTGCTGCGAACCGTCAAGACATCGCTCGAACTGGCGATCGTCGCGCGCGCACCGGTTGACCTCCTGAACCGCCTCGGTCGAGTCTCCGGTCTCCTGGATGCCGTGAGTCAGCTTCCCATCGATGACGGACCGGCGCAGGCGATGACCGCAGGCCTCATCGCCGACGGTTTGGCGGCCGTCGACGCCTGGCAAAAATGGCAACACGGTCGGACACCAACCGCATAGATGCGACTGTGC
The DNA here is from genome assembly GCA_963778795.1 of uncultured Pseudomonadota bacterium. GTDB lineage: Bacteria > Myxococcota_A > Polyangia > Fen-1088 > Fen-1088 > DASRQZ01. Next base: position 129,483 of record CAVZVU010000005.1, read on the forward strand.
TCGTCGTCGACGATGACGACGAGTTTCGCGCGGCGCTCGCGGAGACGCTCGAGGAGGAGGGGTGCGACGTCGTCGATGCTCGAACAGGCGAAGCGGCGCTGGCCCTGCTGGATGACGCGGCAAAGGGTCGCGTCCGGGTTTCGGATCTCCTGGTCCTCGATCTGCTCATGCCGAGGATGAGTGGGCTCGAGGTCCTTCAGCGGCTGCGAAAATCCCGGCGGTGGGCGAGCTTGCCGGTTCTCGTCGTCACGGCCGTGAACGATCAGATGCTCCCGGTACGGCTGGACGTTCCGATCGCGTTCAAGCCGGACGTCCAGGTCGTGCTGGATGCCGTCCGTCAGCAGCTTGCGCGCAGGCGGTCGCCGACCTAGCCGGCGACCGCCGCGGAAAACGGTTCGGGGTCGGAGTGACGCGCTAGTGAAATGAAGGACCGTCTGACTCCAAGTCGACGGTGAAGCCGCGAAGCAGGGGCGCCAGCCGCTCGGCCGCCGACAGTAGGCGACGATCGTCGAGGGGCGAATCGAGTACGGCCTCGGCGCCCAGGCGCGAGATTTCCTCGCGGGTTGCGGGGTCCCCGCCGGCCACCGCGATCACCGGTATGGTGCTGTCGGTCTGGCGGAGCGCCTCGAGCAGCGCCAGAGCCAGCGGCGGCTGCCGCGAGGCATCGAGGACGACGAGCTCGACCGGACCCAGGGTTGCGCGGGTCCCCTTTGCGAGGTGCGCGGCGGTCCGCATCTCCAGGCGGACGGACCTGACCTCGTAACCCGCGTGCTGCAGCACGCTAAGCGCGGCCGACTTCGTGGTGGGCTCATCGCCTATCAGCAGCACGATCGGACCGAACGAAGACCGGCTCGGAATCCGTTGGAAGCGGCGAGGAAGATAGTCTTCAGACGCACCTCTGCGCATGGCATGACCTCCTTGTTGCTCGCGAATAGAGATAGCCCCGTGCGAAGCCGCCAGGGGCTCGAACACCGGGTCAAACTCGGAAACCGAGGGTTGCGCCTTGGTATTCCCGGCTGCGCTCAAATTATTCTAGGCCGCCGCGAGGCCGCCGAAGCGCTGGACGCGGTACCTCAAGATTCAGGACGCCTCGGGTCGCTGGGTCGCGACGAACGCGAACCACCTGCGAGAGTTCATGCGTCGGGCGTTCAAAGCGGCGATCGGCGAGCGGCTGATGCCCGGGCCGAACCCGATCGACAGCGTGAAGCGGTGGGTGGTGCCGAAGCGGCTGCCTGACTTCCTGCGCTTCCACGAGGTGCCGCTCGTCCTCGCCGCGGTTATGCCGAAGTGGAGGGACCTCTTCGCCACGGCGGTCTACGCGGGGCTGCGCAAGGGTGAGCTCTGCGGGCTGCGCAAGACGGACGTCGACCTCGAGATCGGCGTGGTCATGGTCAGACGTTCGTACGATCGGGTGACGACGAAGGGGCGGCGCAGCGATGCGATCCCGATCGCCGGCGAGCTGCGGCCGTACCTGGAGCACGCCCTCCGGGCCTCGCCGAGCGATCTCGTCTTCCCGCGCGAGGACGGAGCCATGTATCGCGAGGGCACGCAGCTCGAGATGACCCTTCGCCGCGCTCTCCGCAAGGCCGGGCTCGTTAGCGGCTACCGGCACAAGTGCCGGAAGCCGGGTTGCGGGTACGTCGAGGCGGCGGCCGACCCGGGCATCCGCGAGTGCCCGCGCCACAAGAACAACCGCCGGCTCTGGGTCACGTCGGTGGTGCGGCCGATCCGGTTTCACGACCTTAGGCACACGACGGGCAGCTTGCTCACGATGCGCGGCGCGAACACGCGCTTCGTCCAGCGGATCATGCGGCACAGCGACCCCCGCATGACGGAGCGCTACACGCACCTCGACCCGGCGTACCTGCACGGCGAGATGGACGCCCTGATGCGCTTTCAGCCCGCCACAGCCGCGTCACAAGCCCCGGAATCGACGCCCGTGGCGGCCACGGCCGGAGCGCCTTCGTCGCGCGCGGCTGATCGCGAGACAGCGCCGTTTGTTACCCGAGGCTCCGGAGGGGGGTGCAGCGCCCCTCGACGGGCTCGCGGGAATCGTAAGAAGTCCCCAGGTTAAGAAGGGAGCGGGATATCGGGTTCGAACCGACGACATTCAGCTTGGGAAGGGAGGGGCGTCGTTCCAGGGAGTAGCAACGGATTGCAAGTGAAGGAAACCATTGAGACCACGTCCGGTGGCGCATCCCATGAATCGCAGCTAGAAGGCACTGTTCGCAGATCTTTTGCTGCTAGTTTGCTGCTGGGAGCGGATGAGGACGAGCCTCCACTGCTGTCTGTCCGGGAAGTAGCCACGCTGCTCTGTCTCAGCACCGCGACGGTTTACGCTCTATGCGCCGAGGGCGCGCTGCCGACCATCCGGATCCTCAACACCATCCGCTTCCGACCGGCGGACGTAAGGGCCTTTATCAAGTCGCGTCGCCCCGATGCAACCCCGCGTTCGCGATCGCGATGAGGTCACCCTACTCGCCCTGTAGCCGTTGGAAAGGATCCGCGCGGACTTAACTCGGTCGGGGCGAGAGGATTCGAACCTCCGACATTCTGCTCCCAAATCCGCGGGACGAGATCGCAGCCAGTGGCAGCGGATTGCAAGTATCAGAAGAACATTCGGGTTTCCGCGATGGCGTTTCCAGCCCTTTGCAGCCAGAAGCAGCGATTGCGAAAGAGTTTGCTCCCATTTTTCTCCCGGCCGCGCGGCTCCTGGGTCATTGCGATCGCCTGCTCTCCGTCAGCGAGGTCGCCGAGTTGCTCAGCGTATCCGACGCGACCGTCTACGCACTCTGCGCGCGCGGCATCCTTGCGCACGTACGAGTCCTGAACGCGATCCGCGTCGCCCCGGCAGCCGTGAACGCCCTACTGACCTCACCGCGACGGCGAGGGGGCAGCGACGGTTGATATAGGATGGATCTGTCAACTTCGGCCGCGCCCTGCTGCTTGCCTGCCCCCACCGGCGGCGCGCGGACAAATCGACCTCGAGGCGCCGGTGCGGCGCTACATTCCGGACTTCTGCGCACCCGACGTAACGTTGCGTGATGTGCTCATGCACCGCTCGGGCGTGACCTTGCCGGTGTTCATGCAGCAGCCGGAGCGGTGGAGCGATTGGAACAACGTCGTCGCTGCGCTTGCCGAGGAACCGCCAGCGTACCCGCGTGGAACGCTCGCCTATCAACCGATCGCGTTCGGCTGGATCTTGACCGAGATCCTGCAGCGTGTGACCGGAGGATCTCTCCACGCCTTCACCGCACGCGAGTTCGGCGGCGAACTTCTCTGGCAAAGCGAAGCGTCGTGCGCCGACACTTATTGGCTGGGCAAACCCAAGTACATGTTCAATGGCGCCAACCTCGCCGCTTCCTTCGAGCGTGACAACAACACCATTGCGGCACGGACGGCGCTCGTGCCCGGCGCCGGCATGCACGCGACGGCGCGAGCACTTGCCGCTTTCTACGCCACGCTCCTCGATGACCGCTCGGAGATCTTTGCCAAGTACACACGTGTGCAAACACGCGGCGTCGACAAGATCACCGGCGCTTACGTCGTTCTTGTTCTCGGCTTTGCGCTCGGCTGGCTCGGCCCCCATCCTTACGGCTGGTGGAACACGGGCGCATGCTTCGGCCATCCCGGCGGCTTTTCCGTCGTCGCCTACGCCGATCGGCGAACCAACGCGGCGATCGCGATGGTCACCAACGGCAATCGCGGGGTGTTCGATCTCGTGCGTCGATTTGCGCCTTTGAGCTCAGCGATTCGCCGGGCGCTCGGCTGACGAGGAGAGCGGCCACCGCGGTGCTCGCGCAGCGGCTGTCCGATATCAGGACGATGGCCGCTCAACCCATGAGAAAGCCCCAAGCCACGGTGATGTACGTCTCTGGAACGCGGGCAAAGGGCGCCCACGTGGTCGAGCTGGCGCCGGCGAATCGAAGACCCAGCTTTTTTACGGCGCCGCAAGCGCGCGCCGACGCAGATTGAGAGGTGAATTCGGACAGGGATTGCGGCCCGGACCTCATGCTGAGAATTCCTCCAAAGAGGCCGCCGGCCGCCCCAACGCCTGCCGCCATCGCGAGGCCATGCGAGGCGGGCTCGTGATTGGCAGCGTTCTCGAGGAGCTGCTTGGTCACGGCCGTCGCGGCGCCCTTGGTCACTCCTTCGAGGATGCTCGCTGCGGCGATCGTTCGTGTCACGGACGTCGTCGCCCCGGCGTAGGGCATCGCCATGAACACCCTCCCTGCCACCTCCATCCCGGCTGACGCCGCCTGTCCGATTCCCCCGGCGACCAGGCCCGTGGCCGCGCCGATGCCCACCTGCGTGCCCCAGGCCCCCCAGCTGAAATTCCCGCCGCTCACGCTCTGGCTCACGTTGTAGGCCATACCTCCGATGCCGGCCCCCAACAGCGTCTCGCCCAGGATGGCCGACGCGGGGCCGCCAAAGGGCACGCAAGCTATGCACGCGATGCCCCCGAGGATGAGAGCGCCGTCCACGACATAGCTCACCACCGTCTCGACCAAACGGGTGTTGAACCAGTTCACAACGTCGCAGGTGAAGAAGCCCTTCACGGCGCTGGCATCCGCCGCGACGTTGTGAGCGAACATCTTGGCTTCGTGGGCGAAGAACTCACCGACCGAATGGAAGAAGCTGAAGAGCCCGTACCCCGACGGATCGCTGAGCGCGACGGGGGCGTTGAGCGCGTAGGCGTACCGATTGTATGCGTCTCGCTGTTCGGGCCAGGATCCGGGCCCGTCGTCCGCGCTGATGAATCTCCCGATCGACGGATCGTAGTATCGCGAGCGCATGTAGTAGAGCCCGCTGGCGCTGTCGTACTCCTGTCCGCTGTACTTCTCGCGAAAGCCGTCCTTCACGGGCGGGCTCGTCATCGCGCCGTAAGGGAGATAGGCCACCTTTTGCGGCGTCATGTTCTTGGACAGGGAGAACGCCGGGGACGCGGCGACGCCGACCACGCTGTTGATCTGGTTCTTGTAGAATCGCGACAGCCCAGGCTTGGGCACGTCCGGCACGCCGTCCGGCGGCGTGCCTGAATCGCCGATCGTGGCCGCGGCGACCAGCCCGTTGGGGCCGAGGAAATAGACGGTGTGTTGCACGGCCCCGTTCGAGAACGTGGTGATCTCGTAGTTCGGCGCCACATACAGGGTCCGATATTCCGAGCCCGCCACCTTCTTCACACGGCGGCCGGCGTGGTCGTAGCGGAACGCGCTGTCGTCGGCCGCTATCAGGCGACCCTCGGCGTCCCAGGAGTACGCCGCCTGCTTCCCATTTCTCGCGGCCGTCACCATGGCGCCGTTGGCGTCGTAAGCGGCCGAGAAGTTCGAGTCCCCCGAGCCCGCGACCACCTGATGGCCGCGATATCCGTAAGTGGTGCCATCCTTTTCGGTGATGTTCCCACCGAGGTACTTGTAACTCTTCGAGCCATAGGCGCCGGCCGCGCTGCCCAGGCGACCGATGCCGTCGTAGGAAAACGTCTGGCTCTGCGCGGACTCCGACACGTCTGTGATCCGCGTCGGCCCATCGAGGTAGCTCCAGGAGTACGACAGCTGACTGAGCGGAGCTCCGGACATCGACCCCACGCTCGCGATGTACGACGCCAGCTGCTGGATCGAATTGTAACCGTAGTACTCCTTGTCCTCGTTCTCGTTGAGGACAGCCGTGATCATTTGACCGACGCCGTCATAGACGAACTGCACGGACAGCTGTCCGCTGCCGGTCGTCCGGTTCCAGGCGAGCCTCGTCAAGAAACCATTCTGGTACGAGTTCTCCTGCTTGCTTGCGTCGGGAAACGTGATCGAGCTGGTCTTCTTGATCGGCGTGTAGCTGCTTTGAAACACCGACTCGGTGCCGTCGATCATGACGGAGGTCCGGGTCTGGTTGCCATACGCATCGTATGCGTATGAGTAGCTCGCCGCATCTGACGTGACCGAGCAGAGGCGCCCCATTCCGTAGGCGACGCCGGGATTGTCGTAGGTGTAACTCGTGACCGTCTCCGTCCCGCTGCCTGCCGCGGTGACCGTCTCGACCAACGGGCGATGGAGGGCATCGAACGCTGCCGTCTTGGTGTTCTCCAGGGCGTCCGTCGTGATGATCTTCCGTTGCGCGTCGTCATAGACCCGGCGGACAGTCTGGTAGACGCCGCTCGCGTCGAGGACGCTCACCGACGTCAAGCGATCCAGGCCATCCCACGCCGCCGCGGTGGTCACGCCCGCCGCGTCCACGACCTTTGTCAGCCGTCCAAGGGGATCATAGGTGTAGGTCGTGGTCTCGGTCTGCGCGCCATAATCCACACGCTGTACCTGCATGCGCCTGCCGTTGAAGGTTCCATAGACGAAGTCGGTGCGGCGCCCTGTGCCGTCACCAGCCGCGGTCTGCTGGCTGCGCGTGACCTCGTGGGAAGAGCGCCAGGTGAACGTCGTCCAGCGCCCACCCCCGCCATCCAGCGGGTCGTCGATCCGGGCGAGTCGCCCGGTGGGGTCATAGGCGCGCCCCACGACCGGAATCTGGGTGGCGCCAGGCACGTAGGGGAACGACTCCTGTACGCTGTTGCCCCGGCCGTCCCAGATGTGGCTGACCCGGCACGGGCCGTTCGCCGCCGGCGACTCGGTCATGGCCGCGCGACCCAGGCCATCGACGTGCTGCGACGCCTGAATCATGGTGCCCTTCCAGTCGACGGACGTCGAGCTCTGGACGATCTCCTCCGCGCTGCCGCCGGAATAGGCTCGGGCCTCGAGCACGTATGGACCGGTCCCTGCCGAGGAGTTGGGGCCGTTGCGCTCGATGAGCCTGCCGAGTCCGTCAATGCGAAAGCCCAGCGTGACGCCGTCCGGGCCGGTCTGGCTGGTCGCCCGTCCCGACGCTTCATCGTACGTGAACGACCACCTGAGGCTCGGTTTGCTGGCGTCAGGCTGGTACGACGTGACGAACGTCGGACTCCACTCGCTCACGGCTTGCGCTCCGGAAGAGTCGGTGACCGACACCCGGTTACCCCACAAATCGTATGCGTAATCAGCCGTCATCCATGTCTGTCCCCCTGCGGCACTGGTCGCGATCCAGCTCGAATCGCGAAGGAGATTCATCGTGCCCTTCGACGTTGCGCTGGAGCCCTGCGTATCCCAGACCACGCGCTCCCACGAAAGCACCTGCTCACCGAGCTGGTCCGCCGTCCTCTTCGTCTCCGTGCAAAAGCCAAGAAGCCAGTATCCCGAGTCTGTTCGATTAAAGTAACTTTGAAATGTATAGAGCGCGAGGCCGCCGCGATTTCCCGGATCGGCCGGTTGAAACGTGTCCGCCGTCGACGTCGGGTTTCCGTAGGCGTCGTACTGGAATTCCTTGACGCGCGTTTCGTCCAGCGTGTTGCTGGCGTCTCCGTTGTAGCTCTGCGTGACCACCCGCGTGGGGAGCACGACCTTCGGCGTGGAGGTGAGGCTGGCCGGATTCGTCGACGGAGCGTCATAGGTCATCGCCGTGGATTGGATCAGGGGACCGGGCAACCACGTCCCCGACCGTGGATCGGCGACCTGAATCACGGTATTGCTGGCGGCCCGCGTGAACGGAAAGGCCTGGTTATACGACGTCGTGGTCATTGTCTGCGCGTCCAGGTCGATCGTCTGAATAGCTGCGAACCCGAGCCAGCCACGCCCGTCCAGATCAATCAACGCTTGGGTGTAGAAGTACGTGTACTGGTAGCTGGCCGCGGTGCCATAGGGGCCGGCCGCCACCGACTTCACGTGCTGCGCCACGACGTAGTCCGGATAGTCGGCCGTCCGCGTCGACCAGGCGATGCCGGTCGTCGCCACGTTGCTCGACCTCGGGATGAAGGCGCTTGTCAGGTGATTGGCGTTGAGCGATTCGGCGTTGACCGTCTCGGGCGGCAGGACCGACTGATCGGCGCCGAGAGCACGGCGATAGACGCTCGGATCCGTCAGCGGCTTGTAACCGACGGACCAGGTGGCGCCGATGCCGTTGTCGATCGTCGCGAGAAGGTCCGGATAACCCCGGGTGAACACGGGCGTGGCGTGAGCCGGGGGTGGATTGGCCGAGAAGAACACCGCCCCCGCCCCCGAGGGGATGGAGACGAGCCCAGCCAACCCCGTGCCGTACATGTCGGCGGGAAGCAACTGCCCGCTCCAGTAGGTAGAGCTCATGGTGAACGTTCGCGACACGGCGAAGCCGGTGCCCACCGATTGCAAGCAAGTGAACGGAACCTGGCTAGGAACATTCGAGCTCGGCGCCATGACGAGCTCCGCCAGGCCGTCGCCATTGATGTCGAGCGGCAGGATGATGGAGCTCGAGGTCAGGCCGTCGAAGGTTTGTGCCTCCTGGCCGTTCTGCGGGATGAACGACCGAACGCCATCCGAGAGCAGGGTCCACATCAACATGGCTGTGGTGCCCGGCGGCGAAAAGCAATAAACCACGTCGGTGTTGCCGTCGCCGTTGACGTCGATGGCCAGCAGAGAGCCAGCCGTGAACGACGCATTGTAGGCGGGTCCCGTGCAGGGCAACGATAGGGCCGGCGGGAGAATGTCCGAATGAACACTCATCGTGAAGCTCGTCACAGGCACGCCGTTGACGCTTTCAGGTGCTCCGTCCGGCATGAGGAGCATCATCTTGAGATGGCCGGCGGAGTCGGAGTACGCGTACAACACTTCGGTCTTGCCATCGCCGTTCATGTCCAGAGGGATGTACTGGCCGCCGGCCGGGGCGGGAAGATCCTGAGCCTGTGCAAAACCTTGCTCGAAGCTGGTGCCGTTGGAGAAGAACGCCTGAAGCGTCAGGGTGTCGAGGCCCGAGCCGGCCTTCTTTGGATAGACGGCGAGCAAGTCGATGTTGCCGTCGCCGTCGAGATCGGCCGAAACGAACTGGGTGCCGTAGGGCACCGTGACCGCCACGGGGCCGCCATCGGTCGTGCGAATCAGGCCGCCGTCAGTCGGACCGGGCACCAGGGTGACGCCAAAACCGTCGCTGCTGACGACAGAGTAGAAGATCGTGGCAGACATGGTAGAGGAACCTGGCCTCGTGTACGCGTAAACGAGATCGATGCGTCCATCGCCGTTGACATCCATCGGCAGGAGCTGGCCGTCCGGGGGCAGTGTGGTCTGGACGATGGTCGGTGAAGAGAAGGTGGTACCGTTTGCCGTGGCCTGGGCGAGATAAAGCGCGAGCTGCAGCTGGCCATTGACGGCGTAGTAGTCGACGATATCAACGATGCCGTCCCCGTTGAGATCGGCGGGCAACGCGGTGCCCTTGAGAGTCATGGCGCCGAGCGGCTGGGGCGTCGACAGGGATGCGAGATCGGTGTCCTGCCATTGAAGCGTGGTCTGGGCCAGCGCGACCTCGGTCGTTCCGTCCATCGGATGGCCTTTGACGCTGATGTTGCAGAGTCGGGCACGCCCCGTCGCGTGGCTGTGGTCGTAGCTGAAGACCCACGTACGTACGGGGGTGCCGAGGGTCCGGGGGTCGCTGGTGCAGTAGATGTTGATGGCGTTGAGGATCTGGGTGGGTGTCGAGGGGAATCCGCCGAAATACCGCGGGGTGTAGTCCGTCCCGCCTGCGCCCGGCTGGGTGCGCGGGCCGAGGGAGAAGGTCACGACGCGGTAGACTGGCTTCGCCGGCGCCTGATCATTCAGGGTGTAGACGATCGTCGCCGGGTAATAGGCGTTGTTCGTCGCGTCGACGACGTATGTCCATGTGTAGTAATTTCCATCGAGGTCCGTTACCCGTGTGAGAGCCCACACGCGGACGTTCTTGTTGTCTGGATTGCTGCCATCGGCGCGGATCTGTTGCGTATAGTCCAGGATCTTTCCGTCCTTCGTTTGGACGCGCCACCAATCGGGGTTGTGGCCATCGGCGGTGTCCTTCGAGGCGAATTGCGGCGTGATCTGCTGCCAGGTCTCGAGCTCCGTGCGATACACTGCCGAAGGACTACCGTAGTCTTCCCCGTTGACCACCACCAGGCGCTGACCATCGAGGCAAAAGCGATCGTCCGGGACATCGGTATCGCCGCTGGACGAATAGGCGCCGTATGAAACAATCCCCACGAAGCCGTCTTGCGCCGTGGTTGCGGCACAGCGGGTAATCGCGGACATACCCTGCAGTGTCCATCCAACGCCGAGGAGATCATTCCCGCCGCCGCTGTTGTAGGCCAACGTGAGCTGGGGCGCGAGGCCACCGGGGCCAGGAGGCAAAGGAATGGGAATCTGGTGCACGGAGCAACCGTTGCTGTCCACGGAGAACTGCCCTTGTATCGCCGTCTGGAGCTGAGTCATGGCGCGGGAATATAGTTATGAGCTGCCCTGGGCAAGGGCCTCTCGCACATTTTGCGGGGTTCGACGTATCCAACGGAAGCTCGCCGGCCTTGCCGCAGGTCGCGTTGCTGAACGCGCGGCACATGCCCCGGCCGTCGCAGCACCCGTTGGGGCACGAGGCTGCATTGCACGAGCATGCGCCGTTCGAACAAGTTGCCGCCGTGCCCCACAGGCCCGCCGGGCGGTCGACTCAGAGGCTCGGTCAGGGCGCGACGATGCGGCCTGGAGCACCGTTGGCGCCGGAGGGCGTGTGGCAGGCATTGCAGCTCGTCTCGGTGGCCGTGCGCGGGCTCGCCATCTGGATCGTGACGCCGTTCCGGCTGATCTCGGCGTGATAGGGGAAGACGAGCGCGGCGTTCGATAGTCGGCTGAAAAAGTTGCCGCTCTCGTTCGTGGTGAGCTCGATGAGGTTGCCATCCGCACCGGTGAGCCGGACGGTGACTCCCGCGACACCGGCGCAGTTGGTGTCGTCGGGCAGCGCGCCCATGACGGTCCCGGCCACCAGGAAGGACGGTCCCTCTCCGCTCGCGTGACAGCCGATGCAATCACCGCCCGGCTCCATCCAGGCCGATTCCTGCGCGGCGACGGCGTTACCGCTGGAGCACTGCTTCGGCGGGATCCCGAGCGTGCGGTCCTCCTGCTCGCAGGCCCCCACCAGGATCATGCCGATCACGCCAAGAACGATGCTATGCGCGTTGTACATCGCGAGTTTAGTGTCTTCGACTCCGTTTTAGCAGGCATCCGCGGGCGAGGTAACGTCGGCCGCAAGCGTGAGTGGCCCACACCGTGCGACAGTCGGATGACATCGCGCGCCAGCGTGTCGCCCCAGAACACGAGAGCCTGTGCGCACAAATGCCACGGGGAATCAGGGCCCGCGGTTAGACTGCACGGCGGTGACCGCGACGCCGAGCTCACCGGCCATCAGAACGACGAGATCGTCGACGGCGACCACCCCGACCATCCTCCCCTGACCATCGACGATCGGTAGGCGCCGGACACCGGACTGGCGAAGTGCGATGAGCGCGTCGTCGATCTTCTGGTCGTTGCGGATCACAATCGGGTTGCGGCTCATGACGTCCCTGACGGGCGTCGTCGACGGATCTCGTGGCTCGACCAGACTTCGCATGACGAGGTCTCTGTCGGTGACGATCCCGATAGGCCGTTCATTCTCCACGACCACGATCGCCCCGACATGGTGGTCACGCATCTTGAGCGCGACCTCGCGCAGGGTCTGATCGGGTAGCGCGGTTGCGGGAGCCTTCCTGCAGAAACGCTCAAGGGACATGGCGGACCTCCTGTGGCTGACCTCGACGCAATCAGTGCAAGAGGCAAGCCGCGCCGTGGGGCCGCGGATAGCACTTCGCTGTGTTTGAATCGTAACGGCCAGCCTCGGGTGCCCGGAGCCCAACCACATGCTGGGCAGCATGCGTGGCGACGGCGACGACCAGCCCTGAGGCGAAGGCATGCATCGTTCCCGACCCGGCGCCGCAGTGTCAGAGACAAAACGCGACGCACTGTCTGGCGCTGGTGACGCAGGTCGAGGTGCCATCGGGGCACGTGCAAGGCAGCTTGCCGGAAACGCAGTGACGTGGCGCGGGAGGGGGCATGATGTGCAGCACGGCGCTGGTGCTGTAGCTTCCCAGCGTTGCGGTGATGGTCGCGCTGATCCGCGACGCGGTGGGACTGGTGGGCACCGGCAACGGTGCGACCGATTGCCGAGGCGCGAAGACAACGAACGCGGGCGGCGTCGCCTGCGGGCTGTCCGATGTGACCGCGACCGACGTCAAGGGGAACGTCCCCGGGGTGCACAGCGAGAGCTGCCCGGTGGCGACGGTGCCGCCCTCGACCAATGACGGCAGTCTGAGAAACACCGTCGAGGCGGACAGGACGTCGACGCTGGTGTCCACAACGATGCCAAAGTAGCTCACGCTCACGTGTGCGGTCTCAACAGCAGCCGGGAAGCCCGCGACGATCGGGACCGCCACGTCGGTCGTGCCGGGGCTGAGGGGAATCGAAGACGGCACCGTCAGCGCGGCGCTGTCGGAGGTCAGCGTGACGCTGCCGCCGCCCGGCGGCACCGGCTCGCTCAAGGTCACGGCCAGGGTCGCGGACTGCCCGGCGCAGATCGGGCCCACCTGCCCCAGCGTGGGCGGGGGCGTGGGAACGACCCATAGCGTGGCGCTCAGAGACGTCGCGGGGCCCGTCGCGCCGACGTAGCTGGCGACGACGCTCACCGGCCCAGCGTAGTTTTGACCAATCACGTCGATCGGAACCAGCGTCTCCGTCTGGCCGGCCGTCACGCGCACAGTCGGAGGAACGTCGAGCACGCCGCTCGGCGATCCGGGGTCGAGCGCGAGCGTGATGACCGCATCGCCGGCCGGGGCGTTGCCGTTCAACGTGAGCCTGGCATTGACGCTGGTACCGCCCACCCCGATGGCGCTGACGAATGCGAACGACGACAGCTTGGCCTCCTGTTCATACGTGAAGCCGTCGACGGCCCCGGTCGGCGTCGTGAGCGGCATTGGACTGTGCGGAACCTGCAACTGGATGTCCACCGGTAACGGGGTGATGCCGTCCGGTGACGTGGGAACTTGCGCGACGGCGGGGCTGGTGACGTCGCAGTCCGCCTCGTTGAGCTGCACGCGCCGGCAGGAGACATTGTTGATAGAAATGCCGCCAAACAGGGCGGACACGTCGAACACGCTTTGCGATACGTCCGCGATGTCGACGGCGTGGACGCGAACGACAGTGCCTCCCGTGATCGGGCCTGACCGCGGCGAGACGTCCGTGATCCGGGGTCCCGTGAAGGTGAACGCCTGGGGCAGGGTTCGACTGACCGGTCCGGCCGACAGAATCACGTCGACGGTACCGGGATCGTGGGCCGGCGTGCTCGCGGTGCAGGTGGTGTGGCTGCACTGGACCCTCGTCGCCGGAGTCGTCGCGTCGCCGAACGCGATGATCAAGTTGGCGAACGGGCCCGCGGGAAAGCCCGCGCTGGTCATGTTGGCGGCCGCGATGGTGACGGCCGTGCCGCCTTGCATGGGACCCGTCGCGGGGGACACCGAGATCGGAATGGCGGGATCGGGCAGGTATTCGAAGGTCACGACTGCGGGGCCGCTGCCGTCGGAATTGTTGATGAAGAGCGTGGCCGGGCCAAATTCGCCTGCCCGTGAGGGCGGCACAGTGAAGTCGATGAAGTCGAACGACTGCCGGAGCGTCTGCAGGGGAAGCGACACGTTCGTGGTCACGGACGCGTTCGCAAAACACGAACCAGCCAGAGAGGCTGGCGTGGCGGCGGAGAAGAGGCCGGTCAGCGTCTGCCCCGGTCGGATGATCGGCGGTTCGGTTGCAGAGAGGCCGGATGGGGACGTGGCGCAGATATTCTGCGTGTTCGACCAGAGCTGGTGGACGACCGCGTAGTTGGTTCCGGGGATCGTCACCTCGCCCTTGCAGGGCTCGCCGATCTCACCCTGACCGCCGATCCAGCCATTGTTGGGGTCGGGATCGGTGATCGCATCCATCAGCTGCTGCGATGCGGTCTTCTCCAGGCTCTCGAAGGGAATGGATGTCGGACCGCAAAGAGTCGCGCAGGGGCTCGACTGCCCGTGATCGGGCAGCACCGCATAGCGCACGCTCCGATTGTTAAGGAGAAAGCTGGCGTGATAGCCGCAGAAGCCGAACTTCGTGCATGACGTTCCCTGGGCGTTGGTGATGCTGATGCCGGGAGGGAAATGGATCATGAACAGCGTGTCGCTGCTGGGCGTCGGTAGGGCGCCGCTGCCGATCCGCGCCGCGAGCTCACTCTGGATCGCGGCGTCGGTCAGCGTCGACGAGGTATTTGCCGGCGAGATCGTGACATTGGCGGCCACCGTCCCGCGCCCGATGTGCTGGGTGGGCGTGTCGTACTCCGACAGCGCGTCGATGTATGGCCCCATGACCGCGCTCGTGTACATGCAGTGGATCTCGGTCTGCGTCGAGGCGGCAACCCCAGAGCCCCAGAACACCGGCACGACGCGAACATTCGCCAGCACACCGCCGCCCCCGTAAGAGACGGTGTTCGTCGAAAACAGCGGCGCCGCCACCGTCGCAATCGGATCGTCGACGTCGCCGCGGGGAGGCCTCCCGCTGCCGCCAGGCATGGGCCCGCAGGCCACGACGCAAACTCCCATCACTACCAACCCGGCCCACGCTGCTCTGCCGCTCGCGTCCATGTGCACACTCCGTTGTCAAAAGCGATAACGGGAGCGCGATGGTTTCTTCCTGGGCGCGCACCAAGATGCGCATCGTGCGGCCTGCCCCCGGATGGTCTACGGCGCCGGTGTCGCAGGAGTCGCAGGCGCGGAGTGGTCAGCACCCGGGCGCGCGCGCGTTACGAACCCCGCGATCTCATCGATGACCGCGCCCGACACCCTGGGCCCGGGCGCTCCTTCGCCGCGCGCTATCGCCGCCGCGAGCTCTGAGGTCGGAATGAAGAGGTGGGAAAGGCCCGGGATGGTCTCGGGGACAAAGCCGCCACGGCCGGACAGGCGCTTGATCCATTCTTCTTGATCTTCGTTCAGGGCCTGCTGGTCATCGGAGCCCCTCATCAAGAGGATGGGACCCTGAAAGCGGCGGGCTGCATCGAAGAAGTCACGCCGCGCGAGATCGGTCCAGTAGGCGATGGGCGCGCCCTCGACAAATTGTTTCGGTGACGTCTTCGGATTGGCGACCGCTTGCCGGCCAGCCAACACCCGCTCGATGACATCACTCGGGGCATGCCTGCGCCGAAGCTGATCCAGCAGCACGTCTAGCAGGGGACGTCCCGGCGCCGCCAGCATGATCACCCCCGCAATAGCAGGATCGGGGATGTACTGCTTCAGCTTCCTCCTCCCGCTCTGCCTTGCACCAATCTCCGGCACACGCGCACGCCGTGCTCAAGTGCAGGTTGTCACCGTCCGATGTCCCGGCCGGAGTGTGGTGATGTTCATGATTTCTTGGCGGACCTGCGCGTGGTTCACGATGGCGGCGGCTCTGGTGGGATGCGGGGGTGGCGGTGGGGGTGCCGCGCCCCGCGACAGCGGAGCGCAGTCAGGCGACGCGCCCACACCACTGCCGGACGGGAACAACGCCGCGACCACAATCACCGGTCGCGTCACCGACGCGATGACCGGCACCCCGATCTCCGGTGTCGCAGTGACACCACCGGGCGGCACCGCCGTCGTGACCGACGCAGACGGCCACTTCACCGTGACCGTGTCAACCTCGGCCAATGCCTGGGTTCTGGCAGTCGCCAAGACTGGGTATGCGAGCACCACGGCACGCGTCACCTCCAGCGGGACCATCGCTGCCGGCGCTGAACTCGTCACCAAGATCGCCATGAAAGCCGTTTCCACCACCGTCAACCTCGATTCGAGCTCTGGTGGAACGATCAATGATCCGAGTGGCGCCCAGGTGGTGTTTCCGGCCGGCGCTTTCGTGACCAAGGCGGGCGCACCAGTGAGCGGCACGGTGACCGTCAACGTGACGCCCATCAATCCCTTCGATCCCGTGCAGCGCACCGCCTTTCCGGGTAGCTACGGGGCCAGCAAGGATGGCATGACCGGGCAACTCCGCAGCTATGCGCTGATGGACATCTCGGCCACCGCCGGTGGCCAGGCGCTTACCCTCGCTTCGGGCACGACGGCGGACGTCACCTTCCCGATCGATGATTCCATCGCCGCGCCCGATACGATCGATCTGTGGAGCTTGGATGAATCGACCGGCACCTGGAAGCTCGAGGGCACGGCGACCCGGGTCAACATCGGAGACAAGCGCTATTACAAGGCGCAGCTCACGCATCTGTCCTGGTGGAATTGCGACCACTTCCAGTATCAGTTCGCAACAGTTACGGGCCAGTTCACGACGGATGACGCCGTACTAAAAGCCAACCTTGCGAACGCCTCGGTCACCTTGTTGATCCAGGACTCGGGTGCCGGGCAAGGTGACACAACATTTTTTGGCTCCGCCTTCTCCGTGATCGCGTCGGCGAATGGCACGGTCGTCCTCAGGGCAAGGGCCCGCGTGACTCTTTCAAACGGCGCCGTGGGCGTCTACACGAGTGAGATCAAAACCATCGCCCTCCCGGGCGTTGATCGAACCATCGATGCAGGCGCCTTCAAGTTGGTTCCTGATTTCTGCGGCCTTTTCAACCAGGGCTATCCTTGCAACGACAAATGCGTCTCTGCCTGGTACACGTCCTGCCCTGCAGGTTCCGATCCTCAACACCCCTGCGCCACCGATAACGGCGGTTGCGATAGCCACCGCGCCTGCGCGGAGCGGACGGTTTCAGGCCAGGTCTATGCGGTTTGCGGTGCTTGTGGGACCGGTTATATCGCGACCACCGCGTACGACTGCAAGCAGCTGCAATGCCCGCTCAACAACGGTAACTGCGTCAGCAACGCGACCTGCACGGACATCACGACCGGCGTGACGTGCGCGTGCAAGCCTGGCTACCCCGCGAGCGGCTCGGCCTGTGTCGACCCGTGCGCCACGAACAATGGTGGCTGCGACGCGCATGCGACCTGCGGCCACGACGCCAGCGGCAAGACCTGCACGTGCAAGACCGGCTACACCGGCAATGGCACCGCGTGCGCACCGACGTGCAGCACGACGTGCGGTTCCCACGCCACCTGCACCGCCCCCAACACTTGCACCTGCGATGGCGGCTACATGGGCGATGGACAAAACTGCTGCAGCTCCGCCTGCGGCACCCACGCGACATGCAGCGGTCCCGACACGTGCACCTGCACCCAAGGCTACACGGGCGATGGGCTCACCTGCGCGCCGGTGTGCACTTCGCAGTGCGGAAGCCACGCCACCTGTACGGCGCCCGACACATGCGCTTGCGACCAGGGCTATGCGGGTGATGGAAGCGCGTGCACGCCTCGTTGCACGGCGACCTGCGATCCGCACGCCACCTGCAGCGCGCCGAACACCTGCACCTGCAACCAAGGCTACGCCGGGAACGGTACCACTTGCATGGTAACGACCGCGATCGACCTCTCCACGCAGCCCACGGGCACCGACGTCGTGAGCTTCGGTTCCCTGAGTTCGGTGCGCGCGCTGGAGTTCCACACCAGCACCATGGTGACGCTCGGAAGCGTGCGCGTCGACGGGCTGTCGACGAATCAAGGGACGACGGCAAAGATGTGGATCAAGAGCGGCGCGATCAACCTTCAGGTCACAGACATGTACGCGCTCGGCTCGCCCCACCTGCCGACTGCGACGACCTCGACTTCCGCCACCTTCGACATCCCGTTGCAGACGCTGGTCACCGGAACCTACAGCATGGTGTTCACCGTCGATGACCAGTCGCAAAATGGTGAGTGGCAGCTGCGTCAGATCGATAACAGCTCGCCGTCAGTTGCCGTCGGCCCGGTGACCCTCGATTCGGTCTGGGGTTGGCACGGCGATCTGGACGCTGTCAACAACATGGCCACGAGCGTAAGCATCTACGACCAGGCGTACTTCATCATCCCAAAGGTGACCCTGACCTTCGTAGGACCGTAGAACCGCGCGCAGGCGCGGGAGCTCATCGCGGCCACGAGCATCGTCGATCGCGTCCCGCTGCTCACGCGGGATCGTCAGATCAAGAAGTCGCGGATCGTACTGCTGGCCTGAGGTTGCCCGCCGTCAGCAGGACAAGATCACCGAGATCGACGAGGCCTTCGTCGCCCAGCACGATAGGAAGGCACGTTGACGCTACCACGCGCACTTCTTTCGCTCTTCCCTTGTTCCAATCCATTGTGTCGTATTAAGCAATCTATCGATCGTCTGTTCGAGGTTCCGGAGCCCCGCCGTCGCTTGGCATCCCTGTGTGTCGACAATCGTTCTTGTCGCCCGACCGTCAGCCATAGTTAGAATTGCCGACGCGGAATCGCTGGTTGGAGGTGTAGGCCGTTCAAGTGGCCTTGTCTGTCCGCCTCTTTTGTGGCCGATATAGGATGGATCTGTCAACTTCGGCCGCGCCCTGCTGCTTGCCTGCCCCCACCGGCGGCAAACGAGGCTCCGAGCGACCTTGGCAAGTTCGTTCGACCAACTAAACCAGCCCCAATCCTCTCTATCTTTCCTTGCCGCTTTGAGGAGCGCCTTGCTGACGGCGTAGACACCATCGCCCACGCCGAGCAGGTGACAGGCCAGCCGTCTACTTTGTCCGGTCTTCTTCTTGAGCCAGCCCTCGCGGCAGTGCCCGCAGCAACCTACCAATCGGATAATCCTTCCTCGATGACCGGGATCATCCGCCCATTTGCTGATGAGGGCGGTGTGCGAGAGCTTGGGCCACCGCCATTCGTCGAGTACATCGCCCAGCGTGTAAAACACCCACGTCAGGACGATCGCGATGGCCTCCTCGGGGAGCTTTCCCAGCACCGGTACATCAACTTCCGTTGCTCCGAGGTACCAAAGCATACCCACCAGGAGCCAGCCCCAGCCAGGTAGCTTGTCTTCCTCGTGGGTGACCTGCTTGAGCGCCTCCGTAATGGTCGTCGCCATCGAGCTCTCCTATGCCCCTCGGCTCGCGACAATAGGCGCCGACGGCTCGCGGCGTCAACCGCCGTGTCGGGCTACGCAACCCAGCGCGGGCGTCTGCCATGACTGTCCGTGAACCCCGCCGGTGGGGCATCGAGGGGCAAGGAAGCGAATCCGGGAGTGCCGCTTCCTTGCCCCATCCGGCGGCTCGCCCGCTCCCGTGGATCAGCAGCCGTTGCCGCTGATCGACGTGATCGTCGAGGTGCAGGTGCAGATCTTCGTCGTGTCGTTGAAGGTGCACGTGGTCTTGATGGTTATCGTGCAGTCGGGGGACGTCACCGTGAGCGTGCCGTCGGCCAGTCCGCAGATGGCTTTGGGAAACATGGGCGGCGTGATGTCGAACGTGAAGACCTGGTCGGGCTTCAATGCCTCCGCCGTTCGCTCCACCGATGCCGAGGGACTATCCGCGACAGAGGACTCAGGCTCGCCGCAGCCAGCCGAGAGCGCCAGGAGCGCCAATGCGGCGAGCCCGGACCATTTCAGATGTGCTGGTGAGCGGCGGCGACCTGCTTTGTTCGTGATGGTTTCCATTTGATCTCTCCTGGTGCGAACGGGCCCTCCCTGCCTCGCGGAGTGCGACGGCTTGGTGACGGCTCGCTCATGGGACCGGGCAAGACCGTCGAACTGTCGCCGGAAAGATCAAAAAAATGGTCGGCGCGGTCGTTGCTTCGGACGGACGCCACCCCGGACCGGCCGCCGGCGAGATCCGGATCGCGTACAGCCCCGGTTGCGGGTAGGCGTGCACCCGCGGCATGGCGCCCCATGCGGTGGCCGTGCAGGGTGGTTCGCGATGCCGTCGCGCAAGGGAAGGGAAGAGCGGGATGCGGAGCTGTTCTTTGCGGACCTGATCGGACGCGGCCGCGGACCCGCGCGTGCGCCGGCGGACGGCTCGCGGCTCGATGCCTCGGAGCTGCTCTTTCGAGACCTAGTCGGTCCGCCGCGCGCGCGGCCCGGCCGGCTCCTTTCGCGCCGCTTCGAAGATCGCGGGCGCGCCGAGGACCAGCCGAAGGTCGACGTCATCACGGGCGCGAGCCCCATCGTGTGGCCGTGAAGACGGGCACTCTGAAGGCATTCGGAGGGAGCGCCGGTTGACGAAAACGGTCATATCGGCCGCTGACATGACATGACGCAAAACAGATAGAGCGCTTTGAAAGACCTGTTCCTCGACCATCGGGAGCCTTGCCGTCGGCGCTTGAGACCAGCGGGACTTACCCAGCAACGACAATCAGCCGTCTGCACCAACACTCCGACGGCTTTCTTCCCACCACTTTTCCCACCCTGCCGGCGTAACGGGCGGGACGTCCAGTGTTACGCCTCGTTTGCTGTTTTTAACTACTTGGCACTGCCCGTAACGGCCAGAAACGGTCGGTTTTGTCTTCCCAAGCTGAATGTCGTCGGTTCGAACCCGATATCCCGCTCCCAGATAAGTCGGCGAAGACTGGCGGGTTTTCGGAGTCGCGGCGCGCGGTGAGATCGCGGTTTTCGAAAGGCTGCGGCAAGGGTGCAGCAAACTCAGATGGGTCGATCGTCTCGGAGTGTAGGAGTGTAGGCCGTTCAAGTGGCCTTGTCTGTCCGCCTCTTTTGTGGCCGATATAGGATGGACTCAACTTCGGCCGCGCCCTGCTGCTTGCCTGCCCCCACCGGCGGCAAGGCGATCTCGGTCGTGGGCAAGCCCGACGCCGGCATCTGGGAGTATCGGACGGAGTGGAAGCCGCAGACGTTTTCGAGCCTGATGTGCTGGGCCGCGGCCGATCGCATGGCGATCGTCGCCGGACGTCATCGCCCCGAGCTCAAGGACGAGTTCGCGCACGCCGCCGAGCGCATCCGCGGCGAGATCGTGGCCAGCTCACCCGGAAGAGGATTGCGGAGCACCGCTTCCAAATGGCCAGCAACGTCCGAAAACACGAGCGGTGCCTTATCTTCGCGAAGACGGGTCTTCAGAGCAGCCACGGCGCGATCGTCTGGGGCCGGTAGAAACGCTTGGAGCATCGCCAGGAACCCCGTGATGTCTTGAATCACACTCTCGCCTCCGGTGGACCGACCGAGGCGGTCGCCATCCGGATCAATCAACTTCAGGCGACCGCTTGCTGACACAATGACGTTGGGGCCCCAGAGATCGCCGTGACCGGTCTTGGCGTTCTCCAATTCGGCCAGCGCCTCAGCCAACTGACGGAACGCATCTACTCGAGTTCGAACAGTAGCCGTCTTTGCCCACTCATCCAGGGAGACGCCCTCGGCATGATCAACGACAAGGACAGGCCAGTTGTCGCCTGCCACAGGGTGCTCAAAATATCCGATGGGAGTCGGGAGTGAAGACGATCGAAAGCTACGTAACGCCCGGTACTGTTCCTTGATGAATGTGTCCGCGCCGGCAGGTTGCTTGGCTACCTTACAGACGACCTTCTCCTCGACGAGGTCGTCTAAACATAGGAACGCGCGCGCGACGGAACCAATGCCAAGCAGCTCAATGATGTGAAAGCGCGAACAGATGACCGCGGGTGCCTGTAGCCACGACGGACACGGTTCCTCAGCATCCGCTTTTGGGCTCTGACTCTCGGAAGACATTCCGATCATACCTGCATCTCCACGGCCCTGGAACCCTTCCCGCGCTCCATTCGTGAGCAGTCTCTCACAGGGCTCCAAGACCGCCAACCGAGAGGGAGCCGACTGTCTCGGTGCCGCGCCCAGGTTGCAGTATAAGAGAAGGCACTATGTACGAGAATGAACAGGTCCCCGTTTCGCCATCGGACATCGTGATGGACACCTGTGTCATCTTTGATCTTCTATTCTCCGAGCGTGAAAGACACGCCGACGCGAAGAAGCTTGCGGAACTCTTGTGCAAGGCGAGTCGGCACGCGATCATTCCGGCCCATGCCTTCTTCGAGATTGTCAGCGCGCTCGCAGCAGAGAAGCGGCGCCGTCAGGCTCCGTTGACCGCCGTCGGCAGCCGGACCGCACTGCTTCCCTTTCCTAACACCGTCGTTTCTATCGACTTGGCCTTCGTGAATGACTACCTAATCGCGCCGCTCGCGAGCGGCCGATTCATCAACGTCAGCGGCGCAGACATGATCTTTGTAGCCATTGCGCTAAAGCATGGCCTCACGCTCATTTCTGAGGATGAGCCCCTCCGCAAGCGCGCGAAAGACAGCGGAGTCAGCGCGATGAGCGTGTCAGAGTACATCGATCAGATGTCGAAGGAGGCGGCGTAACAGCCACGGCCGGTTCGAGTGACTCGTCCTCGATTCCCGAGATGTCGCGGAAATCTCGTGGGTTTAGGCCAAATAGGAGCATGGTGCGATCTCGAGCCCCACCACAGGGGCCGGGTGCTGATGCGCAGATAGCGAGGCCCCGCTGGTCCACGAAGACAGCGCTCACCGCTCGGGACGCTTGGGCGCGTAGATTTCTGCCAGATGTTTGTCCTTGTTGCGGGCGACATCGTCAGCCAGCGATTCGGCGCTTCCCGCGGAGCCCAGCAGGGAACGATAGGGGCCGTCGGCCGCCACCTGATTTTCGGTCGGCTCAGTGCTGGTGCCCTCATCTCGACGTGCGCGCAGGAGACGAATCAGCTCCTCCGTGGACTCGCCCTCCCACGGTCCCGCTGCAGCCATCAGGTCACCAAGACCAGCTCCAGCCGGGACTCCGCCCCCGACCACCCTGAGTTCCACGTCAAGGTCGCCGATGCGCACGCGTACGGGATGGTGGGGGTCGCGACTGAGCTGCTCAACCGCCTCGTCCAGGGTCGTTAACCACTTTTCTTCGGGAGTCGCCACCACTGCCTCCTCGGCGTCTAAAGGGTACTACGTCCAATGGCCGGATACTCTTCCCGCACGCGGCGGCTGGTGCCAGGATGCGCTCGCCGTGTCGCGCGAAGGCGATCTTGCCGCCCAGATCGAGAAGGCAGAATCCGAACTGGCCGCTCTGGGCCAGGCTCGAGAGCAGGCCCTTGCACGCCTGTCGGCGCTTCGCGCCGCCGGCTCCACGATGGGCGCACCACCGGAGCTCCGGCTGCCGATTGCGAACGGCGCTCCGGCCCCTCGAACGGGCGCCGAGAAGATCCGTTTGTTCCGTTCACTGTTCCGCGGTCGCACGGATGTGTTTCCCAAGCGGTGGGAAAACGCAAAGCAGGAGCGGAGCGGCTATGCGCCGGCCTGCGCCAATGAGTGGGTGCGGGGTATCTGCGAGAAGCCCAAGGTCAGGTGCGGCGAGTGCCCGAACCAGGCATTCCTCGAGGTCGAGGACCGGGTCATCGCGGACCACTTGGGCGGCAAGTACACCGCAGGCGTCTATCCTCTGCTACGCGACGACACGTGCTGCTTCGTCGCCCTGGACTTCGACGAAGCGTCCTGGACGGACGACGTCGCCGCGTTTGTGGAGACGTCTCGCGGCCACGCGCTGGCCCCCGCTGTCGAGCGCTCGCGATCGGGCAACGGGGCGCACGTCTGGTTCTTCTTCGCGGAACCCGTCCCGGCGCGGGACGCCAGAGACATGGCGTCGTTCCTACTCACCGAGACGATGCGGCTGCGCCGCGAGCTGAAACTCGAATCGTATGATCGCCTCTTTCCATCGCAGGACACACTTCCTCAAGGTGGGTTCGGGAATCTGATCGCCTTGCCGTTCCAGTTTCACCCTCGGAAGCTGGGGCACAGCCTGTTTGTCGATAGCCGCTTCGAGGCGCTTCCGTGGGAACAACAGTGGCAGTTCCTCGCTGACATCGAGCGTCTTGAGGGCGATCGGGTCCGTGCGTTGGCCAAGGAGGCGGTGCGCACCGGGCGCGTGCTGGGGGTCTCACACACAACCCCCGATGATGAGGAAGACGATGCGCCTTGGAAACCGCCGCGGCCCGCAACGCCGGCGACGAAGCTGCCGTTCTCCGTCCCACCGGAGGTCAAGGCGGTCCTGGCCCAGCGGCTCTTCGTCGAGAAGGAGGGTCTACCCACGCCTCTCGTTTCGCGCCTCCGAAGGATCGCTGCGTTTCAGAATCCCGAGTGCTACAAGCGCCAGAAGCTGAGGCTTTCGACGGCACGCACTCCGCGGATCATCGTCTGCGCCGAGGATCTTCCAAAGCACCTCGCCCTCCCACGGGCTTGCGTCGATAACGTCAGCACCCTTCTCGAATTCAACGACTCCCGGCTCCTCTGCGACGACCAGCGCAACCGTGGAAAGTCCATCGCGCTGACGTTTCAGGGCACGCTCATCCCCGAGCAGGAGGCCGCGGTCCGGGCGATGCTCCCGCACGATCTGGGCGTCCTCGTGGCGCCACCGGGCGCGGGAAAGACGGTGATGGGCGCCAGCATGGTCGCGGCGCGCGGGATCAATACTCTCGTCTTGGTCCATCGGCGCCCGCTCCTCGAGCAGTGGGTGAACCAGCTCGCGCTATTTCTCGGGATCGACCCCAACCAGATCGGGCGAATCGGCGGCGGCAAGACCCGCCCGAACGGAAGCTTGGACGTCGCCATGATTCAGAGCCTGGTCCGCAATGGCGAGGCGAGCGCTGCCGTCGGCGCCTACGGGCAGGTCATCGTTGACGAGTGCCATCACGTGCCCGCCATGTCGTTCGAGCGCGTCCTGGCGTCAGCTCGCGCACAGTTCGTCGTCGGATTGACGGCCACTCCTCGCCGGCGGGACGGACACCATCCCATCGGTGCGATGCAACTGGGACTGGGACCGGTACGTCATGTCATCAATGCCAAGGCACAGGCCGCGATGCGGCCCTTCGAGCACAAGCTGATCGTGCGCGAGACATCGTTCACCGTCGCAGAGGAGAGCTCCTCGATCCAGGCGATCTACAAGGCGGTAGCCGGCGATCGCGCTCGCGGCGAGCTCATCGCCCGCGACGTTGAGCTCGCGCTCGCTGAGGGCCGGTGGCCGATCGTGCTGACCGAGCGCAAGGATCATTTGGAGCTGCTCTGCGACCTGATCCGCGGCATCAGTCCAGAAGTCGTGGTCTTGCGCGGCGGTCCGGGCTCGAGCGGACGGGCGCGAGCGGCAGCGACGACTCTGTCGGGGACTCGCTCGCGGGTCATCGTGGCCACGGGGCGCTACGTGGGGGAGGGGTTCGACGACCCCACGCTCGACACACTCTTTCTGGCCATGCCGATCTCCTGGAAGGGAACCGTGATCCAGTACGCGGGGCGAATCCAGCGCCTGCACCCAGGGAAGCGGGAAGTCCGCATCTACGACTACGTCGATCGGAATGTCCCAATGCTGGAGCGCATGTTTCGCCGTCGTCTCGCGGGCTACCGCTCGATCGGATACGTCGAGGGCGAGCTGCCTCTGGGTTACGAGGCGGACGACGACTGGACCCTCGGGCGCGGGTGGGATGACGAGTTGGACGAGGGCGATATCGCCGAGGTCCCGTTCCAGGACCGGTAGCGGGCCTCCTGACCTCTTCGGCGGGCGCCAGCCAATCCAACGCTCACGACGCCTCTATCACCGTCCCTCGGTCAAATGGGCGATCTTCGGCATTCTCTTGATGCGAAGGTTTGCGAGGCACCAATACCCACCGGCTAGCGCGGTGGTTGTTGCTGCGCTTCTCGCTGGAGAAAGGCCAGCGTCGCTTCGGCGTTGTCCGTGCCTTCGCTCAGCTTCCTTGCAGTGGAGTCACCAGGCGACCAAGCGGTAGGCCCCTGTACGAGACGCCGCTGGTCTTGCCTCCGTTTTCGACCGATCGCCGATGAGTCGGCAAGCGCTCCAAGCAGTAGGAGTGATAGGCTCGGCACGGCCGATGGCGCGCGCCTATCACCTTCGACTCCTTCACATCTCGGACCTCCACGAGAGGGTAGAGCTTCCATGGATGTCCGAGGAGCGGAGGAGCTTGATCGCGCTCCGTGCGGCGCAGCGGCGACGAGTCTTGGTTGAGAGTAACTTTCCCTCGGTCCTGGACGAAATCCACCGGTCGGGGGCGATTGATCTCCTTTGCTTCACTGGCGACATCGCGGATTGGGGGTTGCCAGAGGAGTACGCGCTGGCGACAGCGCGCATCGACGACATCCTCAAGCGCTGTCGTCTGGGACGCGCGCAGCTGTTCGTCGTCCCGGGAAATCACGACATCACGCGGTCCCAGGGGCACGAGGCCTGGGTGGAGATGCGAAAGCTCGGCTCCATCAACGAGACTGGCCTCTCAGACTGGCTGGGCGGCGCCGCTCCTCCCTACGGCGCGAACCCTGAGTGGCGCGACGCCTTGATGTCGCGAACCTCCGCGTTCTGGAGATGGGTCGGGGACGGGCTCGGCCGGCCGGGCCTCCTGCCCGCCAACAACCCCCATCGAAGACTCGGGTTTCGAGCCGCGCTCGACATATCGGGGCTCCCCTTCCGGGTCCACATCGTCGGTCTCGACTCGGCCTGGCTGTGCGGCGATGACAACGACGCCCGCAAGATTCGTGTTAGCGATGGTCAGATCGACCGGCTCACGCGTCACGACGGCCGCCCCCTTTCGGGCTTTCGGCTAGCGCTCATGCACCACCCACTGGCCGATCTCGCGGACGAGAAGACGGCCATGCGTTTGCTTTCCGAAACGACGGACCTCGTCCTCCACGGCCACCAGCACGATCCCATCGCCGAACTGATTCAGGATCCCGATCGCGGGGTGCAGATCATCGCCGCGGGGTCTCTCTACGAAGGCGATCGAGGCGAGAAGTGGATCAATAGTTTCCACGTCATCGACGTCACGCTCGATGCCGACGGTCGCCCCACAGAGTACGTCGTGACCTTTTGGGCTTGGTCGGATCGTGGGCACTGGAGCCGGTCCGGCGCGATGTACAGGGCGGCTCGTGATGGCGTCCTTCGGATCGCAGTGCAACGGCGCGCGTCGCGACCGCTCGACCAACCCGCGCGCTTACCGGCGGCCGACCCGGCGAGCATGGCTCTGGAGAGGCACGTGTTCATCGGTGACGCCGGTTGTGACCAAATCGGTCCCGGTCGGGCGGCGATCACATGGGTCGTGATTGACGATCTCGCGCAAGTACGCCGGGGCTTAGTCGCCGCCCTCGAGGACTGGGTGCATCACCGCGCCATCTCGCTCGACGCAAAGCGACGTGTGCAAAAGAGCGGCTTCAGTTTGCCTGATGACGATCCGCAGTCGCGTGAGCGGATGATCGACGCGCTGACGGTCGCCGAGATCAGAGGCTACGTCGCGGTAGGCGCGCGCCGGACGGGCGAACGGCCTGTCGAGCTTCGCGCCCGACTGCTCGCCGGGCTCCTGCCTGATCGTCTAAATAAGCGCGGACAGGAGATCGCGGAGGTTCACGTTCGGGCGTCGTTTGATCACAAGGGCCTCGCGATCGCGCTTGAAAGGACCGGGCGCGCCGTGCAGGGAGCGCGCAGAAAGGCGCCCGCGATCAGAATCGAGCAACCCGGGCCGGACTCGCCGCTGTCGCCGGCTGACTACCTTGCGGCCATCGTGGCGCGCCGGTTTGACGGTCCGAAGAACGGCGATCCTCTTGATCGCGCATTTGACCGCGTTCGCGCGAAGGTACCCTACATCTGGGACGCCGATGCAGGCGTCGCCTACCACCGCCGCAACCCGCTCCCGTGATCACAGGTTAGCCTTTCAACTTTGAGTCGCGGTCGTCTTCGTGCTCTGGACGCTCTTCCTCGCGCCTCGCCTCGTCTTGGGCAAGATGCTCGTCAAAGCGTTGAGCGTCTCGCCATTGGTCTCGAAGCGACTCGCCACGTTGCCGCTCAACGCCCATCACGAAGTTGATAAGGCCGTTGACGTAATTGTATTCGTCCTCAGCGCATCGCGCCGTCCCGCGACTGTGCGCGACATGGCCAGCAACACCGTGCTTTGCAGCGTAGTGGGTCACCAACCGGAGGCGGCGCTTCAGCTTCCGTGGCACCCGCGGGCGAGGGTGATCGCCTTGCTCGTCAACGCTGAGCCCGGTGACGAACTGTCCCTGCCCGCGCACGATCGCTCGGCTCTTCTCGCGCCTCACCGCGAAGCCATGCTTCCTGACGATCGCCTCCACTGCCCCCTGAGCCGGCACTCGGTCGCCCGAGATGGCGATATCGTCGGCGTAGCGCGTGTACGTCGCGCCCGTGCTGGCGGCGAGCGCCAGTAGATCGGCGTCCATCAGGCGGCAAGCTCGGTTGGATAAAATCGGGCTCGCACGCCCACCCGGCGGAAGGAACCCGTTCGGCAACAAACCACTCAGCGTGCAGATTCGTCCCAGGATGTCGGCGACCTTGGGATTGGCGCCCAGGAGGGCGAAGTCCTCGACCACGCGCACGGTGTCGATCGACTCGAAGAAGTCCTCGATGTCGAGAAGCAGCAGGTGTTGATGGCCGACGTGCTGGGCGGCGTTCTTGAGGATGGAGCTTCCGGGACGGTACCCTTGAACGTGCTCGTCGTATCTGGTCAAAGCGCCGATCGCGATCGCCAGATCCCGATGGATCGCCGCCAGCCAGGACCGGGCCTCGTAGACGCGGCGGCAGATGCCCTTGCGCCGGCCTTTCTTTGGGAGTTCGTGGACCGTCCAGAAAGAGACCTGGCTGTCGGCGGACAGGTATTCGTCCAGTCGCTCGCGACCGGTGTTGACCCAGTGAGCGACGTCGTCGATGTCGCGGAGCTCGTCGAAAGGGATCGTCGTCACAGTGAGGAAGGCTCCGGCCGGACGATAAACCAGTGAAGCACGCCGGCTACGGACGCGTACTCACGCCCTACGAACCTCTGTTCGCCCGACTGAGTCCGACCGGAGCGGAAAAATTGTCGCGGTGTTGCGCGCCCGAGTCAAGCGGTCCTTGGGTGCCTCGATCCCGTCGTCCCGAATACCTCCGACATCAGCGGCGCCAGGCGGGCGTCCTGAGGGCCGCCCGGTCACGAGTTGCGGATGCGAGTAGTGGCGCGGTGCCAAGACACCAGCTCGAACCGCGACGCGGCGCTTGGAGTTCCAGGTCGCTGAAGATCGGCACGACAACGTGGGAGGCGCCGGCCTGCAGATCGCCTTCGGACCTGCTACCACACCCCTGCGTCGTAGTTCGTGACGACAGCGTAGTTTTCTGGATCCTCCAACGCCTTCCCGGTTCTTTCGAGATGAGCAACCCTCTTTTCCAGATAGAACAGGCGCTTGTCCATAGACCAAGTCTCGTGCCGTTCGTAGATCTTCTTTAGGCCCACATCGCTGTCCAGCGCCTTTGCGACAACCGTGAACAAACCCGTACGCCAGCGCGTATGAAGCGCAAGCGTAGCGAGCCAGATCGCCCAAACAGGAATGCCTGCGATGTGGAACAACCAGACCTTGGGAAGCGCTACGAAAGAGGCCAGGAGGACATACCCAATCAGCACCACCGTGGCGATAGCCATGTGGCCAGCGTATCGCCACGCGGGAGGGTCAGGAAGAACCGAATGGCGTTTTCACCCGACGCATCTGCGTCAACTCACCGTAGCGGAATATTGAACTCTGGGATCCCAACAATCGCCGCTAACACATTCAGATCAGTTGGGGGGTAGGAACGACGCCGACAGCCAGCCAGCGTTACTTCGTCCCGCCCACGATGTCGAATTGGACGGCGAGCTCCCGCAACATGACGAAGGTGTCCTTGTAGCTCACGTTGAACTGCCCGCAGACGTCGGGCAGGAGCACTCGGTTTCGGGATTCCGGGCGAGGCTGCTCGTTCGTCACGACCACGGTGCCGTGGACCATCGAGTACGCGACCAGCCACCCGTCCGCTTCGGTCGCGAACTTCGCCTTTGCCCTGTCGAAGTACTGTGTGCTCTGCTGGACCCAGAGCATGATGTCGGCGAACGCGGCGCTGATCTGGTTCGAATTGGAATCGTGGAAGAATCCCTTCGGGACTTCCTTCTTCACCCACTTGACGAGGTCTTCCTCCTTGCTGCCTGAAAGGAGCTCGGCCTTGATACGGTCGATGCTTCGAACTCGGCCACGGGCATGTGTTTGAAGTAGTCCCTTCCAAAAACCCGGGCAGATTTCGAAGGCGTAGTAGGCGTTCTTTGCCGCAATGAACACGTCGGAGTCCAAGACGAACGGCGTACGGGCGGGAGCGGTGGTCATGGCAAAGGGACGCCCAGACGGCGGGCGTACTTCTGGAAGGCACCACCTCGTAGCCCGGTCAAGTCGTAGGCTTCTTTGAAGCTCACGCGCCCCTCCAGCGCCGCCCGCATCACGCTGGTAGCGAACGCGGCCCCGACTCGCGTGTTCTGGTTGTTGTAGAAGTCGCCTCCGCCGGCAGGTTTGACTCGCTGCCGTTCGCGCTTCGTGTACGTCTTGTAAAAGTCGAAGAACGTGTCGCGGTTCACCAGATGCAGATCCATCACGCGCCGCCCGGCCACGATCGGGCTGACCTTGAAGCGCCGAGCGATCTGCTCGAACGCGTCTGGCGCACCCTTCACGGCCCGCCAGCGCTCCTTGAGCTCGCGGGCCGGAACCAAAAACTCGGCCGCGGCCTGATCGCAGAAGCTCTCGACGCGGGTGTCGCCGGGGAAGATTCCCTCGAACCCAGACAGTCCCTCCCCTTCCGGTCCCAGCCAGACATGCGCGAGCTCGTGGGCCAACGTGAACAGTTGCGCCGATTTTGCGTCGGCCCCGTTGACGAAGACCAGCGGCGCTTGGGGATCCGTCAGCGCGAACCCTCTGAATTCCACCACATCGAGTTTGCGGTGCGTGTTGTTACCGACGACACCGTTGATCACGGTCATGACGCCGAGGCCTTCGATGCGACGGCGCAGCTCACTGACGGCCTCTTCCCAGTTGGCGACCTGCGATGCCCAGTCGTCGGCAATGCCAACCGTTCGGCGCATCTCCTGTCCGACGGCCGCTGGGTCGTCAGACAGTCGGGCGCTGCCAACGAACTCGAGTGCTCCTGCCTCGGATTCGGCGCGCTCCTCGCGCCACCAATCCTGGCGGCGCTGCATGGCATAGATAGTGTCGAGAAGGTCGGGACTCGGGCGGGATGGCCGTTCCTTCACCGTTCGAAGGTCACGGATAGGCAGCTTCTCGTCGGGCGGAGTGGGGAGAAATAAGAACCCGAGCGGCGTGTTGGTGGCCCTCGCAAAGCCTTCGAGCTGCTTCAGCGTCGGTCGCTTATCACCTTGCTCCCAGTGCTCAAGCTGAGGGATCCGTTTCTTCAGCGCGCTGTCATCCATGCCCGACCGCTCGCGGGCCCATCGGAGGAGAGCAGGCTGCACGCTTACATGGCTCATGGAAAAGCGAACTGAAGCGCGCCGGCGCTTCCCAGTTCGTCAATCCTATCGGATCGGCATCGGCTGTCGACACCCGGCAACGCGGCCGGGACGTACGTCAGCCCCACAAGTGTGTTCGTCCCGAGGCCGAGGGGCCTTCTCGTATGCCGCGTAGAGGCGCCACAGCCGGTGGACCCGCAGGGGATCGTAGTGGAGCCGGATCGCGACGTCGCGCCAGTCGACGCCACGTCGAAAGAGCTCGAACGCGGCGAGGCGGACCTCGGCGGCCTGCTCCTGGGCCTTCCGCGCACGGCCCTTCTTCAGCGTGACCACCTGGTAGAGGTGGAAGTAGCGTAGACCGCCGTCCTCCTCGATCACGGGGACCAGCTCACCGCGGGCCTCCAGCCGGCGCACGGTCGAGATATGTACGCCGAGGCGGCGGGCGACGTCCCCGCGAGTGAGCCACTGATTCGGATCCATCGTCGGCAAGAGCCGAGGGGGCCGGCCGCCGGTTCGTCTCACCCCTGGGGGTGCCGCCCGCGGCGTCTTCGCGACCGGTTTTTCCGACGGTGAGTCCGACGGAAAACCTGTCTCGAAACGTGTCGCCGACGGGTTGCGGGGCGCCATCCTGGACATGAGCTGAACATAAGTTCAGCCTACACGCCAGATGCAAAACACGCTGGCTCCGCAGTTCGATTCGCCCGCCGCCCGCCCGGTTCCCCCGGGCGGAACCAGCACGGATCCGATCGACGCGCTGCTGGTCGAGTCGGGATTGGCGGCTCTCACTTCGTCGTCAGGAACGACCGACCAGGAGAACGCACTCCAAACCCTCGCGAGCGGCGTCGCCGGCCTGACTCCGCTGCGAAGGATCATCGTGCGCGATCGGGCAATCCAGGTACTCAAGCGCGGAGGATTCGAATCGCCCGCCAGGCTCGTTGACGCGGCGCTGTCCGGCTCTCTCGTCGCCGAGCCGAGCACGGAGGCGGGTTCAGATCTGTTGCTGGCTATGCCGCAGCCCTGGGCCGAGCAGGTCGACGGGGTGACGTTGGTCGCAGAGATCGAAAGCGCGATCGCAGCGCACGCCATGCTGCCCGAGGGTGCCGCGGTGGCGATGGCTTTGTGGATCATCCACACGTACTGCCTCGGCGCCGCGGCGATCACACCACGCCTCGCGATCGTTTCGCCCACCAAGAGGTGCGGGAAGACGGCCGCGACAACGTTCGCTTCGTTGTCCTCGACATGTGCGATCCGTACCGAAGCTTCGCCCATCGGTTCTTTCCGAATGCTCAGCTGATCGCCGACAAGTTCCATGTGCTGCGGCTTCTGTCGCCCGCCATCAATCGGCGGCGCCGCCTGATCGAAGGTGACCGCCGCTCAGCGGCCATTCGACGTCTGCTGCTGCGCAGTCGCTTTCGTCTCGAGCTCGCCGAACGCTTCGCGCTCGAACAGTGGCTCACGGGCCATCCCGAGCTCCGGGAGCTGTACGACGCGAAAGAGGCCATGCATAGCCTCTATCGCATCCGCGGGCGCCATCGAGCCAAGGCGGCCCTCACCACCCTGACCGACCGGCTCGCGACGACGGTGTTGCCGGAGCTGCAGACTCTACGGCGGACCCTGATGCGGTGGCGTCGGGAAATCCTCGCCTACTTCGGGACTGGCCTCACCAACGGCCGCACCGAGGGCTTCAACAACAAGGCGAAGCTCGTAAAAAAGCGGGCTTACGGCTATAGGAGCTTCAGGAACTACAGACTCAGACTCCTAAATGCGTGCGCCTGAACGGCTTTCAGGCTCGACCCACTATTGAGTGAGTAGAACCGTAGAACCGAATTCCCGAGGTTAAGAAGGGAGCGGGATATCGGGTTCGAACCGACGACATTCAGCTTGGGAAGCTGACGCTCTACCAACTGAGCTAATCCCGCAGACGACCGTCTTATGTCTTCATTCCTTCGCCAAGTCAAGCACTTGGAGGTTGCAGGCTGACCGCCGACGGGAGGGCCGAACCAGGACTTGAAAGGGGGCTGTTCTTGTCATCTCCATGACTTCATCGCGAGAGCAGCGTTGAGCTCGCCACCGGCGAGCGCGGCGAACCCGGAGACGTACAACCAGGTCAAGAGGATCATCACGCCTCCCAGCGAACCGTAGGTGACGTCGTAGTGTCCGAATGCGGCGACGTACAACCCGAAGGCCCAGGTGGCGATCCCCCACGCCAGAGCTCCGACGGCCGCTCCGGGCGCGATGTACTTGAAGCGCGGCTTGGTGTCAGGCAGGTATCGATAGGCGAGTCCGGTCGCCGTCATGAACGCGATGCCCAGGATGGGCCAGCGGAGCCAGCGCATGACCGAGACGAAGCTGGACCGAATGCCGAGCTTGCCGGCGATCCACTGGCCGACGCCGCCGCCGGCGACGAGCGCGGACGCCGCCACAAGCACCAAGAAGGCGCCGGCGAAGGTCATGCCCCACGATACGAGCTCGGTCCGCCACAGGGGCCTCGACTCCTTGACGCCGTAAGCGAGGTTGAGCGCCCTCCGAACGCCGTCGACGCTGCGCGAAGCCGACCAGAAGCTCCCAAGCAGGCCCAGGGTCAGAAGGCGCGGCCGCGCGCGAGAGATCAAGTTGCGAAGGTGTGAATCGAGGAGCTCCATCGCCTGCGCGGGCACCATCGGCCGAACCTGCTCGAGCAGCCGGTCCACGGGGGCCTTGAGCGGCAAGTACGCGCACAGCGCGACGATGAAGAGCAAGAAGGGAAAAAGGGAGAACAACAGGTAGTAGCTGACCGCCGCTGCCGAGCCGGAAACCTCGTCATCCGAATACTTTCGGTAGAGTTGTCTGCGGAGCTGTGCGAGCTCAATCCAATTCGAACGGGTGCGCATCAATCCACCTTGAGCTTGAAATCGACGCGGGTGGCGCCGCTGCCCATGCGCGGATTGACCAGGAAGAGCCGCATGGAGAACTGCGAGGAGCGCGTCCGGAGCCAGCGTGCCACCCGTCGCGTGCCTGCCGGCTCAGCCGGTGAGCCGCCGTCCCTGAATCAACCGAACCAGGACCACGACGACCGCAGCTATGAGCAGGATGTGAACGAATCCCCCCATCGTGAACGAGGTGACGAGCCCGAGGCCCCACAAGACCAGCAGTATCAGCGCAATTGTGAACAACATGTTCATCTCTCTTTCTGGTCGGCCGGCGAGCGGCTCTCCTTTGGTTTCAGGTTCATTGCATCGTGAATCTCCGAGCTCACTTCGTGACTCATCTTGGCCCCACGCCGCGAACTTTCGAGTGCGGCACCGTCAATCAGGTCCCGACCCAGCGTGACGATCCGCTGGGAAACGAACGGAAGCGCCGCCACGCGAAGGCCGATCCGCAGTCCGGCGCCAACGATGCGAGCGGTGAACCGCGAAATGAGGCCGCCTCCCACCAGATAGCCCGCTCCCAGCGCTATCGCGACGGTACGGGCAGGGTGTCCGCTCGCCTGGTGGGTCAAAGCCTCCCTCCACGCGTCCACTCGCTTGCGCACCGCCGCCGGGCCAGGAGTCGCGTCGCGCGCGCGATTGAAAGAGACGCTTCGATCTCGCGCTTCGCTACGCATGGCGCGCCAGCCTGGCTAGAACGAAGCCGATCGCAAAGGCTGCGACGACCACCTTGATCGGGTTTTCGCCCACGCGCCGGCGCGTGCGGGCGCTCCAATGATCAAGCGCTCTCTTCGCGTCGTCGACGCGCTCCGGCAGTTCCCCGGCACGCTCTTCAATCGCCCTGACCACGCCGGCCACGTGGCCACACCCCTGAGATCTGCAGATCATGGCGCGCTCCTTTCTTCCATTCGCACTCCTTGAGTACAAACGCCGTGCCATCGCATCCCTCTGGCTGGGGCGGAGATCGCTCGCAGATCCCGCAATTAGTGCCGTTGTTGGCCGCCCACCGCGCAGCATCTGCGTTCGCGATGTCGTCGCTGGCGCGAGTCAGCCGACCCGACGCCGACGGAACAGAGAAATAACGGCGCTGGCGGCAGACAATACGAGGAACACAATGAACAAGAGCTTCGATATCTCCGCTGCAACGGACGCCACTCCCGCGAAGCCCATCACGCCGGTCATCACGGCAATAATCAGAAACAGAATCGCGTAATAGGTCATGGGGCGCCTCCCTTCTGGTTGCACCACGCTCTGCTTAAGCATCAGACATGCCGGCGACGTGCGGCTGGAAATGGCACGATCACGGGTTTCCAGGCGATGGTCGTGGCGGCGCGCGCATTCTATGGTGCGGCGCTGGGGGCGATCGGTTTGAAGGTCAACATGGACGTCGGTTCGGCGTTCGGGATGGGCTCGGGGAAGTCTCCAAACCACGATGCGGTGATATCTTCGATCTACGCCCTTGATCAGCGCTGCGCGATTAGGCTTTCGCTGGATGGTTTTGATCGTCGGGGTGTCGGGCACCTCGGTGGCTGGGCTCGAAAGAGCCGCTTGCGCGAAAGCAAATGACTCCGCGGCGCCGGCCGCAGCGCCTGAAGATCCAGTTGCGCCGCCGCGCGGGGGTGTCTTTCTATCGCTGGGCTTGGGTGTCGATGCTGTTTTGGCCAGCTGGCGGGAGCCAAACCCCGAGGTCCACGAGGGAGTCCGGCAGCTGGGGCCGGCGATCAGACTGGCCGTCGGCGTGCAGGTCCAACCCGGGACGGCCCTGTTCATCGACGGCGCCGGAACGGTTCCGGCGGTTCTTCCGGGGTGGGGCGTCGAGATGGGCGGGATCGGGGGCGGCGTCGATCGATTCGTGGGTCCCAACGGCCCTTGGCATTTTCGCGTGTGCGCGCGACGTGCCTGGGCGTACCGCTCCCGTGCTTTTCAGGCGCCGATTCGTCTCATCCCGCCGCCCATCCGGACGATCGACGAGATCGGGTGGTTCGAGATTGGGATTGGTCACGCCCGTCGGAGCGCAAAGACGGAGGGGGGGTGGATGGCTTCGGTCCTGGGCGGACCCCTCTGGACGGGAAACGGGACTGGTTGGATCGGGGGAATGAGTCTGGCCTATGTTTGGTCGAGATCCTGATCCCGACCCGGGACCGGCAAGCGCCTCGCCTTTGATGCCCCCAGAGCGGTGATCGAAGAACGTCTTGGTGCGATACCGGCGGTGTCATTTCCGTAGATCCTTCGCGGGTGGCCGCAGCGGGAAAAGTTCATTCGCTGCGCGCACTTTTTCGCGATTTTGCGTGACCGATCTGCCTGCTGAGATGTGACCGGCGGTACTACCCCGGTGATGCGAAGACTGCCGTCCGCACTAGTTAGCTTTGGTTCCCCCTCTGGCTTCTCCTTTGGTTTCTCTTTTAGTCTCCTGGCCTTTGGTTTGGTTGGTGCCCTGGGAATCCTGGGTGCGGGCTGCACGGGAAGTATCAGCGGCCTCATCAACAGCACCACCGCCAACCCGCCCTCTGACGGAGGTTTGACCACGGGCAGCGGCGGCAACGCCACCGCTGGCGGGGCGGGCGGCGCCGGTAGCACGCCCACGAGCTCGCTCGGAATCCCCTGCGCCGTCGACACGGTTCTCAAGACGCGCTGCCAGGGCTGCCACTCGAACCCGCCGGTCGCTGGCGCGCCGATGCCCCTGATGACGCTGGCCGACCTGCGCGACCCCGCCAAGAGCAATCCGCTCATGACGGTGGCGCAGATGGTGTCGAACCGAATCAACAACACCGCCGCGCCGATGCCCCCGAAGACGGCCGTTGCGGCAACCCCCGCCGAGATCAAGACGGTGACCGACTGGGTCAGCGCCGGTGCGCCGGCCGGTTTGATCTGCGGCGCGCCGACGACGACGGGCGGCGGCGGTGGCGCCACCGGAACCGGCGCGGGCGGCGCCCCGGGTGGCACCACCACCGGGACGGGCGGCTCGACCGGCACCACGACGGCGAACGGGATCCCCTGCGACGTCCAGGCCTTGCTCAAGACCCATTGCCAGGGCTGTCACTCGAACCCGCCCGTCAACGGCGCGCCGATGGCGCTGATCACGTACGCGAACCTGACCGCGCCTTCCTTCGTCGATTCGACGATGACGTTCGCGCAGCGGGCGATCGCCCGCATGCAAAACGCGGCGGCCCCGATGCCGCCCGCGACGTCGGGGGTGCTAGCTCCGACCGCGGCGGAGATCGCGTCGATGACCGCCTGGGTCGCCGCCAGGTACCCGGTGGGGACCTGCGGCACCACCACCACCACCACGACCGGCACCGGCGGGTCGACGGGAACCGGAACGGGCACGGGAACCGTGACCGGAACCGGCGGCACAGCAGGCGGCGTCGGCGGCGCGAGTGGCGGCCCGAACACCAGCGGCATCCCCTGCAACGTGCTCGCGGTGTTCCAGTCGCGTTGCCAGGGCTGCCATTCGAATCCGCCGGTCAACAATGCGCCGATGCCGCTCATGACCCTGGCCAATCTGACGGCGATTTCGTTCGCCGATCCGAGCATGACCTTCGCCCAGCGGGCGGTCTCGCGCATGCAGAACACGGCGGCGCCGATGCCGCCGGCCCCGAACGCGCGCGCCAGCGCGGCCGACATCGCCACGGTCAGCGCCTGGGTGGCATCCAACACGCCGGCGGCGACGTCCACGGTCAGTTGCGGCCCGGTCACCGGGGTCGGTGGCGCCAGCGGAACCGGCGGTCGCGCCGGAACCACCGGGACCGGTGGCGCAAGTGGCACAGGTGGCGGAACGGGTACGGTCGCCAACGGCATTCCCTGCGACGTCGCGACGCTGCTGCAGACTCGCTGCCTGGGTTGCCACTCCAACCCGCCGATCAACGGCGCGCCGATGCCGCTGGTCACCTATGCAAACCTGACGGCGGCGTCCACGGTCGAATCCGACGATGACGTTCGCGCAGCGCGCGATTCTGCGGATGCAGGGCAACCCAAGTCAGATGCCCCCGTTGCCCAACGCGGCGGCGACCGCGACCCAGATCGCAGCGATGAGCAACTGGGTCGCCGCGAATTACCCAACGGGAAGCTGCACCAACCCCCCCATGACGGGGACCGGTGGCGCGGCGGGCGGGACGGGCGGGGCGCCCGGCGGCGGCACCGGTGGCGCCGGCGGCACGGCGGTCGGGTTGCCGTGCGACGTTCAGACGGTGTTCCAGACCCACTGCACGATCTGCCACGCGACGACGCCCAACAGCGGTGCCCCGATGCCGCTGGTCACGCGCGCGAACCTGGTGGCGCCGTCGTTCGCCAACGCGGCGCAGACCTTCGCCCAGCGCGCCGTGATGCGCATGCAGGGCAACCCGAGCCAGATGCCCCCGGCGCCCGGCACGCCTCCCGCGGCGACGGAGATCCAGACGGTGAACGCCTGGATCAGCGCCGGCTATCCGGGCGGCACCTGCGGCACGACCACCACGCCTCCGCCGCCCGATCCGATCACCGCGGCGCCGAAGTGCACCAGCGGGACGTTCTGGAACCCGGCAAACGAAGGTGGACCACTGATGAACCCCGGCCTCTCCTGCCTCAGCTGCCACACCGGCGGGGGCGGAGGCGGCGACGACAGTGGCGGCGGCGACGGCGAAGCCGCGCTCTACACGATTGCCGGCACTGTTTACCCGACAGGCCACGAGCCGGATCTCTGCAACGGCACCGCGGGCGTCATGGCGGCGGCGCGCGTGGTGATCGTCGACGCGCGGAACGTCACCATCACGCTGACGCCCAACGCGGCCGGAAACTTCTTCACCGCGCAGGCGATCACGTTCCCCTTCCACGCCAAGGTGACCTACCAGGGGCGCGAGCGGATCATGACGGCGGCGCAGTCCAACGGCAGCTGCAACGGCTGCCACACCCAGAACGGCGCGAACGGCGCCCCCGGCCGAATCACGCTGCCGTAGTCTCGGTCAGCCGGTCAGCCGTCAGCCGATTTGGGGCGCGAGCGGGAGGCGGACCGTGAAGGTCGCGCCCCTGCTCGGGCTCGCTGTCGACGTCGATGGCGCCGCCGTGGTCGGCGACGATGCGCGCCACGGTGGCCAGGCCCAGGCCGGTGCCGCCGGTCTTGGTCGAGTAGAACGGTTCGAAGATCCGCTCCAGCCGATCGCGCGGGATGCCGGGCCCGCTGGTCGCGGATCGACAGCGCGGCGCGCGCTGGCCGTCGGTCGGACAGCGCGATCGCGATCTCGCCCCCGTCGGGCATGGCGTCGGCGGCGTTGCGGATCAGGTTCCACAGCACCTGGCGCAGCTGGCCGGTCGCCGCCTCGACCATGACGTCGGTCGGCAGCGTCGGCCGTGACGCGGATCTTCTCGCGCCGCTCCTGCTCGAACGCGCGCACGATCTCCGCCACCTGTTCGCCCAGATCCAGACGCCGGCGCTCTTCGCTGCGCGGGCGCGCGTAGTCGAGCAGGTCGGTGATCAGGCGATTCAGGCGATCGACCTCGCGCACGGCGATGTCCATCAGCTGGCGGCTGTCGGCGTCGGCGCCGGGCGTCGTCTTCAGCATCTCCATCGAGCCCGAGATGCTGGCCAGCGGATTGCGGATCTCGTGGGCGATGCCGGCGGCCAGGCGCCCGATGCTGGCCAGGCGCTCGGCGCGCTCGACCTCGAGCTGCATGCGGCGCAGCTCGGTCAGATCCTGAAAGTGAATCACCCGTCCGATGACGCGGCCGGCGTGGTCGGACAGCGGCGCCGCCGAGATGCCGAGGTTGCGCACGGCGCCGTCGGGGCGCAGCGGCGGTGATCTCGGCGCG
This sequence comes from uncultured Pseudomonadota bacterium, assembly GCA_963778795.1. Lineage (GTDB taxonomy): Bacteria > Myxococcota_A > Polyangia > Fen-1088 > Fen-1088 > DASRQZ01. The sequence goes on from CAVZVU010000005.1 coordinate 169,163, forward strand.
CCGCACGGTACCCTGCGGGCCCCGCCTCCAGCAGCAAGCAGCGCCAAGCTGCGGCAGGTGCACGTCCAGCGGCTGGCCCAGCAGCCGCGACCGCGGCACGCCCAGGATCTCGCGAGCCGGCCTCGTTGATCGAGGTGACCCGTCCCTCGAGGTCCAGCGTCACCAGGCCCGAGGTCATCGAGCGGATCGTGTTCTCGTGCAGCGTCGCCAGATCGCCGGCGTAGCGCTCGTGGCGGCGTCAGCCGCTCGCCGGCCTGGCGGGTCTGGCGCGCCAGATGGGTCGCCAGCACGCCGACGGCGCCCAGCGCCAGCACGTTCAGCGCCAGCCGCAGCGCCAGCTCGTCGCGGCTGATCTCCCAGGGCAGCCAGCTTTGGCCCGGGCACCAGCGGCAGCAGGCGCCAGTAGCCCGCCACCGACACGCCGACCATCAGCACGGCGCTGGCGCCGGCCGCCACGGCGGCGCCGCGGCGCTGCGCCAGCAGCGCGACCGCGACGACGTCGATGAAGTAGAGAAAGAAGAACGGCGCTCTGCCCGCCGCCGGTGGCGTGGATCAGCACCGACGCCAGCGCCAGATCGACGGTGATCTGCAAGTAGGCGAAGCGGATCGGGTCGCGCACCCGCCGGTAGGCGACGCCGTAGCCGACGCTGGCCAGGTAGGTCGCGAACAGCAGCCCGAAGCCGAAGCGCGCGAACGGGGCCGCTCAGGCTCTCGATGCCGCCGTTGCCGAGCGCGGCGACGACCACCGTGCCCAGCAGCAGCGTCGCCAGCGCCACGCGGAACACCATCAGGTACTGCAGCGTCCGCAGCGTCTCGGCGTGGCGCGCCGCGGCGTCGCCGGCGGCTGGTCGCCGCCGTGTCGCGCGGCTCGCGCCGGCGCGACGGGGGCGACCTCGACAGGCGGCCGGCGCGTTCATCGGGCGTGCACCCCGCGCCGCGCCTAGCCGGCCTTGATGTTGCCGGCCATCTCGAAGATCGGCAGGTACATCGCGACGACCATGCCGCCGATCACCGCGCCCAGGAACACCATCATGATCGGCTCGATGAGGCTGGTCATCGCGGCGACGGCGACGTCGACCTCTTCCTCGTAGAAGTCGGCGATCTTCGACAGCATGGCGTCCAGCGCGCCGGTCTGCTCGCCGACGCCGATCATCTGCACCACCATGGGCGGCATCAGGCCGGTCTCCATCAGCGGCGTCGCCATGTCCTTGCCCTCGGAGATCTGCTCGCGCGCGTACATGATGCCGGCCTGCACCACGGTGTTGCCCGCGGTCTTGGCGACGATCTCCAGCGCGTCGAGGATCGGCACGCCCGAGGTCATCATCGTGCCCATGGTGCGCGTGAAGCGCGCCACGACGACCTTGCGCAGCACCGGCGCCGAGCACCGGCAGCTTCAGCAGCATGCCGTCGAAGGCCAGCCGCCCCTTGGGCGTCTTGCAGCATGGTGCGCAGCGCGATGCCGGCGGCGATCAGCGCCGCGATGATGAACGGCAGGAACTGCGCCAGCGCGTGCGAGATGTCGATCACGACTGGCGTCGGCGCCGGCAGCTTGCCGCCGCCGAAGTCCTTGAACATCTTCTCGAAGACCGGGATGACCTTGGTCAGCAGGATCGTGACCACCAGCGCCGCGATGCCGACGATCGAGATCGGGTAGACCATCGCGCCCTTGACCCGGCGCTTGAGCTTCACCGCCTTCTCCATGTAGATCGGCGAGCCGCTGCAGGATGGTGTCGAGGATGCCGCCCACCTCGCCGGCGGCGACCAGGTTGACGAACAGCTCGTCGAAGACCTTGGGGTGCTTCGCCAGCGCGTCGGACAGCGTGAGGCCGCCCTCGACGCTGACCTTGACCTGGCCCAGGACCTTGCCGAAGCGCCTTGTTGTCGGCCTGGCTCGACAGGATGTCGAGGCACTGCACGATCGGCAGGCCGGCGTCGATCATCGTCGCGAACTGCGCGTGAAGATCACGACGTCGCTGGTCTTGACGCCGGTGCCGAACGAGAAGCGTGAGCTGGCGCGGCTGCTTCTTCACCGAGACCGGCGACAGCAGCTGCATCTTCAGCTTCTCGTGGACGGCCTCCTCGCTGTCGGCCTCCATCACGCCCTTCTTGACCTCGCCGCTGCGGCTGCGGGCCTCCCAGACGATACGCTGTGCAGTTGCGCCGCCATCGCTTATCCCCGCGGCCCGGCGGCCGCGACGCGGCCCGCCGGCCGCGGCGCCGCCGCCCGAGGCGATGATCTGCTGCAGCTCGTTCGGGATCGGAGCTGGCGCCGATGGCCTCCTCCAGCGTGACCTGGCCGCTTGCAGGTACAGCGCCGGCCAGGCACTGGTTCAGCGTCTGCATGCCCGACGTCCCCTGGCCGATCTGCATCTGCGAGTAGATCTGGTGCACCTTGTCCTCGCGGATCAGGTTCCGGATCGCCGAGTTGGGGATCATGACCTCGAGCGCCGGCGACGCGGCCCGGCCCGCCGCCTTGGGCAGCAGCGTCTGGCAGACCACGCCCTCGAGCACGAACGACAGCTGCGCGCGGATCTGCGACTGCTGGTACGGCGGGAAGACGTCGATGATGCGGTTGATGGTCTGCACGCGCCGAGTTGGTGTGCAGCGTGCGCGAAGCACGAGGTGACCGGTCTCGGCGATCGTCAGCGCCGCCTCGATGGTCTCGAGGTCGCGCATTTCGCCGACCAGCACCACGTCCGGGTCCTGCCGCAGGATGTACTTGAGCGCCTTCTTGAAGGACTGGGTGTCGGCGCCGACCTCGCGCTGGTTCACCACGCAGTTCTTGTGCTGGTGCAGGAACTCGATCGGATCCTCGATCGTGATGATGTGCTCGTGGCGCTCGGTGTTGATCTTGTCGATCATCGCCGCCAGCGTCGTCGACTTGCCCGAGCCGGTCGGCCCGGTCACCAGCACCAGGCCGCGCGGCTTGTTGCACAGCTCCGCGATCACCGGCGGCAGCCCCAGCTCCTCGAAGGTGAGGATCTTGAACGGGATGGTGCGGAAGCACCCGCCACCGCGCCCTCTGCATGAAGATGTTGGCGCGGAAGCGCGCACAGGTCCTTCACGCCGAAGGACAGGTCGAGCTCGTTGGTCTTCCTCGAACTTGTGCTTCTGCGCGTCGGTGAGGATCGAGTAGCAGAGCTGCTTGGTCTCGACCGGCGCCGAGCGGCGTGCACGCTTCAGCGGCACCAGCTCGCCGTCGATGCGCAGCTGCGGCGGCGAGCCGGTGTGATGTGGAGGTCGGACGCCCCCTTCTCGACCATCGCCTTCAGGAGCTGATGCAGGTTGACGCTCTGCGGTGGGGACGCGGTTGCCATGGGTGCTCTGCTCAATCTGCCGCCGTGATGCGGGCGACTTCTTCGACCGTGCTGGTGCCCGTGCAGACCTTGGTGATGCCGCACATGCGCAGGGTGCGCATGCCGCTGCCGGATCGCCTCCGCCTTGAGCTCGGCCGCCGACGCGCCCTGGAGCACCAGCTCCTTGAGCCCGTCGCCAGAACGGCATGACCTCGTAGACGCGCGATGCGGCCCTTGTAGCCGGTGCCGTTGCAGCACGTTGCAGCCGACGCCCTTGAAGCAGGTGGCGGTGTCGATCTCTTCGTCCTTGGCGCTCAGCAGCGTCTTGCAGCTCGTCCTTGGGCGTCGGGATCGGCTCCTTGCAGTCGGCGCAGATCTTGCGGAGCAGGCGCTGCGCCACGACGAGGTTGACCGACGCCGTCACCAGGAACGGCTCGATGCCCATGTTCAGCAGCCGGGTGATCGTCGACGGCGCGTCGTTGGTGTGCAGCGTCGACAGCACCAGGTGGCCGGTCAGCGCCGCCTTGACCGCGATCTCCGCGGTCTCGAAGTCGCGGATCTCGCCGATCATGATGATGTCCGGGTCCTGCCGCAGGAACGAGCGCAGCGCCGCCGCGAAGTTGAGCCCGATGTCCTCGTGCATCTGCACCTGGTTGATGCCGGCCAGGTTGAACTCGACCGGGTCCTCGGCGGTGCTGATGTTGTCGCTGACCTGGTTCAGCTCCTGCAGCGCCGAGTAGAGCGTCGTCGTCTTGCCCGACCCGGTCGGGCCGGTCACCAGCACCATGCCGAAGGGCGCGTCGATGGCCTTCTTGAAGTCCTCGAGCTGGCCCGGCCTCGAAGCCGAGCTTGGTCATGTCGAGCTGCAGGTTCCCCTTGTCGAGGAGACGCATGACGATCTTCTCGCCGAACAGCGTCGGCAGCACCGAGACGCGGAAGTCCATCTCCTTGCCGCGCCCCATCTTCAGCTTGATGCGGCCGTCCTGCGGCAGCCGCCGCTCGGCGATGTCCAGGTGGGCCATGATCTTGATGCGGCTGGTGAGCGCCGCCTTCAGCTTCAGCGGCGGCGACATCTCCTCGTACAGCACGCCGTCGACGCGGTAGCGGACGCGGAAGCTCTTCTCGTAGGGCTCGATGTGGATGTCGGACGCCCCCTGCTTGATGGCGTTCAGCAGGATCACGTTGCACAGCTTGACGACCGGCGCGTCCTCGGACGCGCGCTCCAGGTCGCAGCACGTTCTCGGCGTCGCCGTCGTTCTTGGCGAACGTCGACGTCCTCGTCCAGCTCGCTCAACATCTCGTCGAGGTTGAACGGGCCAGCTCGGTCTGGGCTCGTAGTAGCGCGTCAGCGCCTCGGCGATCGCCGACCTCGGAGGCCACCACCATCGTCGATGTTGTAGCCGGTGAGGAACTTGAGGTCGTCGATCGCGCAGCATGTTCGACGGATCGCTCATCGCGACGATCAGCGTCTTGTCGGCGCGGTTGATCGGGATGACCCGGTGCTTGCGCGCGACGTCCTTGGGGATCAGCTCGATGACGTCGGCTCTCGATGTCGAACTCCCCCAGGTTGATGGCCGGGACGCCGTACTGCTTGGACAGGAACTGGGTCAGGTCCTCTTCCTTGATCACGCCCATCTTGATGAGGCTGTTGCCGAGGCGCTCGCCGGACTTCTTGGCTGTCTTCCTGCGCCTTCTGCAGCTGCTCGGGCGAGATGAGCTGCTCGCGGACGAGGAGCTCGCCAAGTCGACTCATGACCCTTCATACGTCGGGCCTCGAACGGCGAAACTTTAGTAGTTCGCGTGGGTTCGCCCACGCCTGCGCTCGACGGGCGTCGGGCGGCGCGCGTTCACGCCAAATGGCGACGGTCGACGGACGCGGTCACTGAGCGAACGGATCCTGCCAGACGACCGCCTTCTTCTTCGACCTGGCCTTGGGCGGCGGGGGTGGCGCGGGTTCGCCACCGTTGAGCGCGGCGTCGTCGTCGCTCATGCTGGCCTTCTTGTTTGGCCGCGCCGCGCTGCCGGCGGCCGACTTCTTGGCGGTCGTCTTTGCGGTGGCGCTCGGATCGACCGCGGCGGGCGCCGGCGGCGGCGCTTCGGCGGCGAGCGTCGGCATGGTCGGCGCTGGGGCCGGAGCCGCAGCGATTGTGGCCGGCTTGGCCGGGGCCGGCGCCGTTGCCACCGAGGGCGCCGGCGGCGGAACCGGCTTCACGATCGGCTGAACCGGCTCGGCGATGATCCGCGGCGCCACGTGAGTCACGATCGGCATCGGCATCGGCGCCAGCTCGGCACGGCCGCGCCAGAGGATCGCGCCGAAGAGCAACCCGCCTCCAAACGCGGTCACCAGGAAGCCGACCAGCCCCACTGCCGGCAGGCGGAGGCGGTTGTCAACCAGAGCGGGCGGCGGCACGGGCACTGCTGTCCTGCGCCGACGGGGCGGGGATCGCGATCGAGGGGTAGTGCGCCCCCGAGCCGAATCCACCGCCCGGGGCCGGCAGGAAATCCGAGCTCGGCGTCGGGATCCGTCGCCCGGGGTAGATGTCCGGTCGGCCGGGCGGGGGCGCCGAGCGCATCGGCGGCGGCAGCCTGGGCTGGAATCCGAGGGCCGTGCTGCCGGCCGCGAGGTAGCCGCCCGCGGGCGACGACTGGTCGTCCTCGGCGATCGGAATGTCGGCCGGCGTGAGGGCGCCATGCTCGTCGCTGGCGCCGTCGGCGTTCGCGGTGTCGGCATCCTCGAACTCGAGGTCATCCGTCGCGGCGGCGACGCGGGCCGTCGACAGCCGCGGTGCCGTCGTGGTCTTGCGCAGCGCGCGGTCGCGCTGCTGGCTGGCCTGGCTGCTGAGACCGTCTTCGCGCGTCGCGGCGACCCGGATCGCCGTCTCGTACGGATCGACCTTGGTCTCCTCCTCGCGAACCTCTTCGTCGAAGAACGTCGGGCGTGGCGCGAGCACCGTGACCTCGCCGGTGGCCATCGGTACCGCGTCGCTGTCGTCGTCGTCGTCCGACGCCAGCGACGTGGGGACTGCCTCCAGCGATTTGGCTGAGTTCTCCGATGGGCGCTCGTTGGCCTCGAGCAGAATCTCATCGAGAGACTCGTCGATCGACTCTTCCTCGTCCTCCAGCGGAAGGGTGCTCGAGCTGGCGAATCCTGGCGGCTTCGTCATCATCCCGGTTGCTCCTTCAAAGTAGGAAGATTCCCCGTTTTATGGGTGTGAAGTCAAGCTGAGTTGGGTGTTTGTGGGCGGAGGAAGGTCTGGGGGGCTCCGATTCGGGCGCCATGCGCCAAGTGGCTCAAGATTCATCGTTCGCGCCGACATCGTTGGCGCATCTAATTGCTTTGACAGGGCCTTGGGCGGTCTCTAAGTTCGCGCCGCGTGAAGGAGTCAGGTTTCTCTCGCCGCCCGCGTCAAAAGGCCCCTGGCGTCAGGATGCGGGTCGGGCAATATCGCCTGCCTCCCGACATCGCCGCACGTGTCCGCTCAGGTCATCCCTGGATCTTCCGGGACGCGCTGGGGAGCCGGGACGTGAGCGAGCCGACCGGCGCCGTGGTCGACCTCATCACCGGCAACCAGGACTTCGTCTGCCGCGGCTACGTCGACCGGGAGCACGCGATCGCCGTGCGCGTGCTGACGCGCGATCCCGGCGAGCGCGTCGCGCCCGGCGCGGGCGTCATCGGCGTGCGCTTCGCGCGCGCGCTGCAGCTGCGATGGATCTTGTGGGCCGGCCAGACCATGCCGTCGGCGATGCGGCTCTTCAGCGGCGAGAGCGAGGGGCTGCCCGGGCGTGACCGTCGACCGTTACGGCGAGTTCGTCGTGGTGCAGTGGCTGTCCGCAGGGCGCGCTCGGCTGGCGCGACGAGCTGTACGACGCGATCGAGGCGACGGCGAAGCCGCGCGGGATCTACGAGCAGCGCCGGTTCCGTCCGCTGGCGGGGCAGGCGCCCCCCGGAGCCGGCGGTGCGCGCGCGCGGCGACGAGGCGCCGCTGGAGATCGTCGTCGAGGACGGCGGCTGCCGGTTCGGCGTCGACGTCACCGCGCCGCTCGGCGTCGGCCTGTTCCCCGACATGCGCCTCGGCTGGGCCGGCGGTCGCCGCGCGCGCGTCGGAGCGACGCTTCCTGAACCTGTTCTCGTACACGGGCGCCTTCTCGGTGTTCGCGGCCAAGGCGGGCGCACGCGAGGTCATGGCCGTCGATCTCGCGGCCAAGGTCCACGCGCGCGCGCGCCGCAACTTCGAGCTGTCGGGCCTCGATCCGGCGAAGATGGAATCGGTGAGCGGCGACGCGATCAAGACCCTCGAGCGCTTCGCGTCGCGCGGGCGTCACTTCGATGTCATCGTCTGCGACCCGCCGACTTTCTCGCACGGTCCGGCCGGTCAGTTCAACGTCACGCGCGACCTGGCGCAGGTGGCGGCGGTGGCGCTGCCGGTGCTGGAGCCGGGCGGGCATCCTGGCCTTCGCCACCAATTCGACCAAGGTCTCGGCCGCAGAGCTCGATCGCGCCCTGGGCGAGGGGGCGGCCGCGGCGCGCGTCGATCTGCGGGTCGTTCCAGCGCGTGGGGCTGCCCCCGGACTTTCCGGTGGCGCCCGGATTTCCCGAGGGCAACTACCTCAAGGTCGCGCTGGCTATCCGCGCGTAGCAGCTAGGCACGGGCTCGGCAGGCGCGAGGCCTGCCGGCGCTGGGCGTCGTACCCGAGCGACGCGATCGGCTCAGGCGGGAGGAGGAGGAGCGGCGAATCCGCCGTGACGTCCGGCCTTCTCGGCGCGCAGATTGCGCGTCTTCACCTCGGCCAGGTACTGGCCCACGGTGTTCTCGACCGACTCGTTGAACTTGACGCGATTGCGGGCGATCTCGCGCAGCGACGTCACCGCCGGTTTGTTGTCACAGCGGACCAGCGGCTTGGCGCCGTTTGCCAGCTGGCGCGCGCGCTCGGCGGCCAGGATGACCAGCGCGAAACGGTTGTGAACGTTCTCCAGGCAATCTTCAACGGTGACGCGAGCCAAGGTGTCCTCCCGGGGAAAGCGACGTTGATAGCGACCGAAAGTCTACTGATAAATCGTCGCGCGTCCAAGTTCAAGTCCAACCGCCGGTGCCGCGGCAAGACCAACAGCAGCCCTCAGCCTCGGGCCTCGGGCCTCGGGCCTCGGGCCTCGGGCGACAGCGATCGGAGGAGCGGGTTCAAGACCCGGGCGAGGTCCGCCGAGATCCGAGCTGATTCGAGATGATTCTGGGGCTTCGTCGTCGCGGCGGGCTGAACCCCAGTTGGTTGCAAAGCCCGTCGTCAAAACTTAAGCTTAGACTGAATAGATTACCGTGTTACCACTTGGCAAGAGGGGTAACGGGGAAAGTCAAGCCATGCCGCCGATCAACGTGAACTGGAGCGATCTCGAGATCGCTTTCGAGCGCAATTCGCCGGATCAAGAGAGCTTCCTCGACCTGGAGAACGGTGATCTGCTGTCGATCATCGAGGGCGAGCCCGACGCGGCGGCGCGGCGCGCGCGTGTCGCCGCCCACCCCGATCGGTTCCTGCGGGTCGACCCGGCTTCTTCACGCGAGCAGTACCGCTGGATGGAGCGTTTCGTCGGTTCGGTGTCCGAGCCGGCGCTGCGCGAGCGGCTGTTGATCGCGATCGACGGCAAGGGGGCCTTCCGCCGGTTCAAGGACGTGTTGCTGGCGTTCCCGGCCGAACGCGAGCGCTGGTTCGCGTACCGCTCCGAGCTGCTCCATTTTCACATCCAGACCTGGCTCGACCACATGAAGATCGAAGTGGCCAACCAGCCGCCCTGGGGCCACGTGAGCCAGCCGGCCGAGCCGGTGGAGATCCCGCGGCCGCTCCCGACGGGAGAGGCCCCGGGCGAGATCTTGCGCCGCCAGGCGCGCGATCTGCTCGACGAGATCCCGGCGGCCGAGCTTCCGTCGGCGCTGGCGTTCCTCGAGTTCCTGCGCGACCGCGGCGCCAGCTCGCTGCTGCATCCCGGGGAGCGCCGTCGCAATCACCTCGAAGGCGAGACGGACGACGATCCCGTCGACGACGAGCCGGCCCTGGAGCTTCGCTAGCCGCTAGCCCTCGGCGGCGTTCGATTCGCCGGCGTCCTCGGTCTTTTCCGGCATCGGGGGCAGCCAGATCCATCCGTCCTGGCGACGCGCGGTCGAGACGGACCCGCCGTCGCCGAAGGCGCCGGTGGCGGTCAATGGATCGGGCAGCGTCCAGGAGTCGCGCGCCCAGAGATAGCCGGTGAAGGCGCAAATCACCGCGTCGAACAGGTGGTCGCTCTGGATGCAGAGCTCTCGCCAGACCCCCGGCCCGAAGCGCAGCTCAGGCGAGAGCGCCTCGAGGATCTCCGCGCGCGTCTCCCGCTCCTTGAGGTGCTTCTTGTAGGGGCGGACGAAGCCCAGCGCCGCCAGCGTCCCCTTGGGATAGACCTCGAGCAAGTTGTCGTTGAGCCGAAAGCGATCGGCCAGCGCGCGCTTGAGGTGCGCCGCGCGCGCCGCCAGCGGCCCGGTCCCCTGGCCGAGCGCCTCGCGCGGCACGATCCCCAGGCGGTGCGCGAGATAGACCTCGGTCGTGCGCTGGGTATACGGCGTGATCGGCGGTTTGCCGCGGCGATAGCGCTCACCGGCCAGGCTCGCGGCGCTGATGGCGCGCATCTCGACCACGGCGCCGTCGACGCAATCGTCTTGCCCCGGGCAGACCGGGACCTCGCAGCGCAAGCAGGGCGGCAAGGTCAACGGCGCGTCGATGCACAGCAGCGTCTGTTCGCCGTGCGCGCGGATCGCGTCGATGAGCATCGAATCGTAGAGCGGCAGCGCTCCCGAACGCGGGGCGATGTCGATGATCGTCGCGCCTTGCTCATCGGCGCGCAACGTCGCGAGCGCAGTCTTCTTCCCCTTGCCTCCGCCAAGGTCCACGCCGAGCGTGTGGATGAAGTGACGCGTCTTCACGGTGATTTTCAGCGTGCGGGATCCCCGTCGGGGCGTCAACAGGAATGGGGACCGCGAAGATCCAACGTTCGCGGTCGGCCGCAGCGACGCGCCGGTTTCAATGGCGGTCCCGATTTCGGCCGGCGCGACCGTGACTTGAGCCGCCGACTTTGGACTTTGACTTGGCCGCGTCGGCTCAATATGCTTGCTGGTATCCACTGCCTGGACCGGATTTCCGGCCGGGACGGAGGCAAGAAATGCGTCGCACACTCTTCAAGTCGAAGATCCATCGCGCGACCGTCACGCACGCCGACCTCGAGTACGAAGGCTCGGTCACGATCGACGGTGATCTCATGCGGGCCGCCAACATCCTGCCCTATGAGCGCGTCCACATCTGGAACGTCACCAACGGCAGCCGGTTGGAGACCTATGCGCTGGAGGGACCGGCGGGGTCGGGTCTGATCTGCGTCAACGGCGCGGCGGCGCACCACGCAAAGCCCGGCAACGTCGTCATTTTGGCCACCTTCGCCGACGCGATCGACGAAGACGAGGCGCGCGCCTGGAAGCCGACCGTGGTGCGCGTCGACGCGCAAAATCGGATTCTCGCCGACGCTCCCGCCGAGGAGCTGCCCGGGCCGCAACGGCGACTGCGCCGCGTATGAAGCCGCCGTCCCGCATCGACATGCTGCTCGGCTTCATCCAGCAGAAGCCGGCGGACCCGTTTCCGCGCTACGCGCTCGCGCTCGAATACAAGAACGGCGGCCGCCTCGACGAGGCGCGCGCGACGTTCGACGCGCTGATGATCGCGCACCCCGACTATACGGCCGCCTATCTTCACGCGGGCAACACGCTGGTGGCGCTGGGGCTGCGCGACGAGGCGCGGGCGACCTACCAGCGCGGCGTCGAGGCCTGCGTGCGCCGGGGCGACACCCACGCGCGCGGTGAGCTCGAGGGCGCCCTGTCGTCCCTGTAGGCGCGCGGCGCGGGCTGTGAAGTCACGGCGCGGCGCGATAGAGTAGCGCTCCGCTCCGTGTCGATCTCCCGCGCCATATCGCCCGCCGCAGCGCTGTGCGCGGCGTTGGTCGCGACCGGGGTGGCGCTGTTCCAGCTGCCGGCGGCCTGGTCGCAGCCGGCGGCAGTGGTGCCCGACGACGACGTCACCGCGGCGGCGCCGCCGCAGATCGATCTGGCGGCGCTCGAACGCGCCTATCGCGCCGAACGGAGCGACAAGGCGCGGGCACGCATGGTCCAGGACATGTCGGGTCTGCCCGGGGCGGTCCCGCTGCTGACCGAGATCGTCGAAAAAGATCCCTCCGACGACGTGGCCCTCGCCGCGGCGTACGCGGTCCGGCGCACCAGCATCGGGCTGCTCGCCGGTTTGCTCGACCGGCGGCTACAGACCGGTACGCGTGACGCCGCCGCGCGCGAGCGTCTGGCCCGCGAGGTCGAGCGTCATCAGGTCTTCGCCGCGGGTCAGAACCTTCCTCACTTTCTGCGCGAGGCGCCGCCGGTCTTCTCGCTCGACCTCGACAAGCGCCGCGTGGTGCGGGTGCTGGCGTTCGGCGACTTCGGCGACGGCAGCCCGCGCCAGGAACGCATGGCCGAATCGATGCGCCGCCTGCACCACGACAAGCCGTTCGATCTCGCGGTCACGCTGGGCGACAACTTCTACCCGGCCGGCGCCACCGACCCGTCCGATCCCCGCATTCAACGGGACTTCACCCGGCTCTACGAGCCGATGCACATCCGCTTCTATCCGACGCTCGGCAACCACGACTGGTTGCTGGCCGACAGCCCCGCCGCCGAGGTGTTGCACTCGGCCAAGTCCGAGTACTGGCGCATGCCCGCCATCCGCTACACGTTCGTGGCGGGACCGATTCAGTTCTTCGCGATCGACACCAACATGGTGACGCGCGCCGAGCTCGAATGGCTCGACCGCGAGCTGTCGCGCAGCACCGCGCGCTGGAAGATCGTCTACGGCCATCACCCGATCTTCTCCAACGGCGCCCACGGAGACGAACCGGCCGTGCGCGACAACGTCCTGCCGCTGCTGCGCGGGCGCGCGACGATCTATCTGTGCGGGCACGAGCACGACCTGCAGCATCTGGCACCCGAGGACGGCGTTCACTTCGTGATCGTCGGTGGCGGGGGCGCGTCGCCGCGGCCGACGCGCGTGGGGCCGCGCACGTTGTTCGCCGCCAGCAAGAACGGATTCGCCGTGATCGAAGCGACGCGCACCAGCCTGTCGGTGAACCTCGTCGGCGAGGATCTGAAGTCGCTGCATCGATTCAAGATCGGCGATTGAATAGCTGGCGCCGGGCGCGCGTCAGAAACGTGGCGCGCAGAAAACCGCGCGAACTTTCGCGACGACGCCGACTCTCGGCGTCGCGATCTGTGCGCGACGATGCGACATGCGGTTGGTTGTGCTCGCTTGTACGTGCAGGGTTGCTACGATGAAAAGGTCTCATTTACACGGAGGTCGAGACATGTCGAATCCTGCTTTGAATCAGCCCGGAGCCGCTGCTACTTCCGAGGGGGAATCCAGGGATCCCGTCGCCGACGCGTTGAAGTTGATCGAGCAGACCCACGCCGCCATCGTCAAGGTGCGCGCGCAGGTCGAGGACGCGACGCGCCTGCTGTCGGAGTTCGCGCGGATCAGCGCTGTGTTCGACTCCGTGGGCGATCGACTGGTCAACGCGACCTTCAAGGCGTCGGGTGAGGCGACGCGCGGCGTGCCCTCGCACACCGTGCTGGTCTCGTTCGTCGAGGAGCTGGGCGACCTCGCCCGCCTCTCGCTCGGCGGCGCGCGCGACGTGCGGCGCGAGCTGCGGGCGCGCAGCAACAACCCGTCGCCGCCCGCGACGATCTTCCACGACACCGACTCGGCGTTGCAGGAGCTGGCCAACGCTCTGCGCCGGGTCTCTCAGCGGCCGACCCGGCCGGCTGCGACGACCAGCCCGATCGAGATCGAGAACCGGACCGCGTCGCCGCCGCCGGTGCCCCGCGTTCCACCGCTTCCTTCGGCGCTCGACCGCGCGCTGGCGGGCGGCGTGTTCTCGTCGGCGACCAAGTCGGGCGGCTACAAGAACTGATTCCCCGGCGACGGCGCGGCGGGCAGTCGGCGGTCGAGAACCGCGGGCCGCCCCCCTGCCGTCGCCGTTGACCGTTTCGCGCGACCCGGCCCGGCGTCAGTGGGTGCTGGGCGCGCTGGCGAACGCCGTGCCCAGCGACGTCAAGGCGTCGGTGGCATCGACCAGGTTGTTGTTCGTGGTCCACGGATACCAGGCATAGCGCTCGATGCGTGGGTGCCTGGCGAACACCGCCAGCGCCGCCGTGTAGAACGCCTGCACCGTCGCGATGTCGGGGTTGCTCAGATTCAAGCAGCCCCACTCGGTCAGCCAGATCGGTTTACTGCCCGGGATCCCCTCGGCCCACTTGATGTAGCTCTCCAGCTGCGCCGCTTTCGCGTCGCACGAGCCGGCGTTCCAGCCGTACCAGTGCAGCGTGATGAAGTCGATGCGGAAGCTCTGCGCGGCCGCCTGGGTCATGAAGTCGGTGAACCAGGCCTGCCCCGGCGCATCCGCCGACGTCGAGGGACTGCCGACGCGCACCGCGGGGTTTGCGGTGATCTGCGGCCAGAGCGCGACCACCTGCGCCACCGTCAGGTTCGCCTGGTCGGTCTTGTTCGGCTCGTTGAAGCCGAGCACGGTGGTGTAGCCGGCGGTGGCGATCTTGTTGAGCGCGCTGGTCACGGCGGCCGCGGTCTTCTCGCTCTTGCCGGCGATCATCGGCACGAATCCAGCGGCGGCGCATCCGCTGGGGCCGGTGGTCCAGTTGTACCACCAGGAGGTTTTCAAGGTCGCGAGGTCGTTGCAGGCCGAGTTCGCGACACCCTTGAACGGCTGCAGCCCGGCGCTGGGCGCCGCCGGTGCCCGGCGTCGTCGTCGATCCGCCCGTGCCCCGGCCACCAGCACCGCTGCCGCCGCCGCCCGTCGGTCCCGCGGTTCCGCCGGTGCCGATCGTGCCGCCGGTTCCGGCGGTCACGCTGGAACCGCCCGCGCCGGAGCCGGTGCCGACCTGGCCGCCGGTGCCCGACGGTCCGGTGGGGCCGGCGGTGCCACCGGTCCCATCGGTCGACGTGCTGATCGTTGCGTTACAACCAGCCGCCACGAGGAGCCCGGCGGCGACCAGCCACGATATTGATCGGTGCACGCGAACCTCCAAGGAATGCAGGCCTGAACGCTCGAGCGGCCGAAAGCTAACGGGGCACGGCAGTCAGCGAACTGGCCGACAAGAGTGGGGCGCGACCGACTCGAAGACCGGAGTATACGCATTCCCCGGCCCCAGCCAAGTCGGTCCCTCACTCAAGGGAGCCGGTGCGCCAGCGGCGTCGCGGCCGGCGCCGGGTAGATCGCAAACCACGCCACATAGGCGATATCGGCACTGGTGATCACGATTGACGGAGTCACGGTGCCCGAGGCGGCGAGCTGCGTCGGAGAGAGCCGGGCGAGCTTGCCGGCGCTGTACGCGAGCCAGAGGCCGCCTTGCTCGTCGAAGGCGATCCCCTCGGGCAAAGAGAGGACATCGGTGGTGATCTCGATGCCGGGCGCGACCGACTTCACCCCGTTGGTCCCGGTGCCCTGCAGATCGGCAGGGGTCAGGCGGGTGATCGTTCCGTTGAAGTTCGCCCACAGGTTGCCCGTGCTGTCGAACGCGATCCCGAGCGGCGACGTCAGCGGCGCCACCACCGGTCCCATCGAGTTGGCGACGACGCTGAGATCGGGCCCGGTCGTCGACGCCCCTAGCCGGCTCTTGTCGAAGCGGGCGATGGTGTCGTTCTCCTGCACGGCGATGAACAGGTTGCCGGCCTGGTCGAAGGCGATCCCCGACGGCGCGCCGACGTCGCCGATCTCCACGGCGGCGACCGGCGAGCCGGTGGCGGCCAGCTGGGCCGGCGTGAACCGAACCACCTTGCGGGCGGCGAGCACCGAGACCCAGAGGTTCCCCGCCGCGTCGAACGCCAGCGCCTGTGCGCCGGGAATGCCGGCGCCGAACGACGTGCTCTGGATCGTGATGTCGGGCGTCTTCGCGCCCGAGGTGGCGAAGGCCGACACCGGGTAGCGGGCCAGCGGCGCATCGCCCGCGGTGGCATCGACCACCCACAGGTTGCCGGCCGGATCGAAGGTGAACCCCAGCGATCCCACGGTGCCCGCGGTCAGATCGGCCGCGTGCGATCCGCTGGCGGCTAGCGAGCTGGGGCTAAAGCCGAGGATCTCTTTGCCCGGCTGGTTGTTGCCGGCCCACAGATGACTGCTGGTGGCGATCAACGTGTAGCTCACGTTGACCGTGGTGGTTTGCCCCGAGTGAACGCAGGGAGCGGGCAGGTCGACGCTCGGCTCGAACGCCAGGCGCACCAGTGGCGCCGGCGTCGCGACGCGCGTGGCGGAGACGGTGTACGGGCCCGGAGCCAGTGGCATGTCCATGCTTCTGGTGACCGAGAATCCGGCCGCCGTCACCGAGCCGACGTTGCCCGGCGTTCCGGTGATCTTCACCGACAGCGTCCCGTCGGGGCCACCCGCAGGACACGCGCCAGTATCGGCGGGCGGCGCGGCGTCGCCGCCGTCGCCCACGCTGCTGCTGCCGCCGCATCCGACACCGCCGAGTGCGAGCAGGGAAACCTGGAGAACCGTGCCCAGAAAGGTGGCCCCGACGGCCCGAGATAGATAGGTCATGGCCGCATTGTCGACGCATTCCGGCGTCGACTCAAGCTTCAGTTCCGCGGCGGCGGCGATCAGATCAGGTGCGCCGCCTTGACCTCGAGGTATCGATTCACCACGCTGGTCGACAGCGTCTCCGCCGCCGCCTCGATCACCAGCGCGCCCGAGCGCCGCAGCCCTTCCAGCGCCTTGGCGCGCTCGAGCGCGAGATCCGACGCCGCGCCGATGCGAAACAGATCGGCGGCGTCGTGAATCGCATCGCGTCGCGAGCGCTCGATGTACTCGTCCTTGAACAGCACGACCAGCACCAGGTGCCGCGCCGCGAGCTGCCGCACGCAGCCGGCCAGCGCCTCGAGCGAGCTTGGCTCCATCGCGTCGGTGAAGAACACCGTGAGCCCGCGGCGAGGAAATCGCGCCAGGATCGCGCCGGTCATCGTGAGGTAGGGCGGCTCGCGCAGCGTCGGCTCCAGCACGTGCGTCGCGGTCGCCAGGGTGTGCAGCTGCGCCACGCCGCCGCGGGGCGCGACCAGGGCCGTCATCCGATCGGCGAACGCGACCAGGCCGACCCGATCGTCGGAGCGGATCGCCACGTCGCCCAGCAGCAGCGCCGCCTCGATCGCGTGGTCGAGGCGGCTGCGCCCCGCGACCTCGCGCGCCATCCGCCGGCCGCAGTCGAGGACCAGCAGCACGTTCTGCCGGCGCTCGGCGCGCGTCTCGCGCACCACGGGGCGGCCGCGCCGCGCGGTCGCCTTCCACGACACCGCCGCGTAGGGATCGCCGACCGCGTACGGGCGCAGCGCATCGACCTCGGTGCCCTGGCCGCGCGCGCGCGTCTGGGCGATCCCCATCTCGTGCAGGCGGCGGTGGCGGCGCAGCGCCTCGAACCGTCCCAGCGCCGAGACGTCGGCGATGACCGACAGCCACGCCGACGCCGGATCGTCGTCGACGATCTCGCCCGTGGCGCGCGCCAGGCCCAGCGGTCCGGTCAGCGTGACCGTCGGCGGCGACAGCGCGTGGCGCCCGCGGCGCCGGCACTTCAGCGCCACCGTGCGGGTCTCGACGCCGCCGGCCGGCAGGAGCGCGCGCAGCGCCAGCTCGCGCGGCTCGACGTCGGAGGGAAAGCGATCGTCGACGGCGATCGCCAGCGGTCGCCGCGACCGGTTCTCGATCGTGTAGCTGATCGAGAACGCCTGGTCCCGCATCGCCGACTTCGGCAGCGCGCGCACGACGCGCGGGCGATGCGCCCCCGCGGCGCGCGCGTCGACCAGGAACGCGATCACCAGCAACAGATTCAGCACCACCACCACCGCCAGCAGCCAGGGCGCGGCCGACGCCAGCGCCGCCAGGGCCACGCCGGGCAGAAACAGCAGCAGCAGCCTGCGCGTGGGCCGGACCGCTGTCATCGCGCGCCGGCCGACCGTGGTACCGCGACCTCGTTCAGGATCTGCTCGACGATCTGGCCGGTCGTCACCCCTTCCATCTGCGCCTCGGGCGTCAGGATCAGACGGTGCCCGAGCACGAACGGCGCCAGCTGCTTGATGTCGTCGGGGATCACGAAGGTTCGCCCCTCGCACGCGGCGTGCGCGCGCGCCGCCGCCAGCCACACGACCGCCGCGCGCGTCGACGCCCCCCAGGCCAGGGCAGGGTGCACGCGCGTGCGGCGGACGATCTCGACCAGGTAGTGCTGCACCTCGGTCTCGACCGCCAGCTGCCCGGCCTCGGCGCGGATCGCCAGCACCTGGGCGGCGTCGAGCACCGGCGTCAGCCCGGTCGCCGTCGGGCTCCAGGGGTCGAGCCCACGCGCGTAGCGCGCGATCACCTCCCGCTCCGACAGTTCGTCGAGCGCGCCGATCGAGATCTTCATCGCGAACCGATCGAGCTGCGCCTCGGGCAGGGGGTAGGTCCCCTCGAACTCGATCGGATTCATGGTGGCGAAGAGCGTGAACACCTTGGGCAGCGGTTGGGTCACGCCGTCGACCGTCACCTGTCGCTCCTCCATCGACTCGAGCAGCGCGGCCTGGGTCTTGGCGGGCGCGCGGTTGATCTCGTCGGCGAGGGCGATGTCGGTGAAGACCGGTCCCCTCATCAGGCGGAACTCGCCGCGCTGCACGTCGAAGACGTTGGTGCCGGTGACGTCGGCCGGCATCAGGTCGGGCGTGAACTGGATGCGCCGGAACGCGCACCCGGCGGCCAGCGCCAGCGATCGCACCAGCAGCGTCTTGGCGGTGCCCGGAGGGCCCTCGAGGATCACGTGGCCGCCCGAAAAGAAGGCGGCCAGCAGCGCATCGATCTCGCGCTCGCGGCCGACGACCGCACGTTGAATCATCTCCTTGAACGGCGACAGAACGTTCGCTAACACGGGAAGACCTCCATTTCGATGGCGCGCAGCTCGGCGGCGACGGTGACCACCTCACGGGTGGAAGACCGGGTGGAAGACCGGGTAGAAGCCCGAGTGGACGACCGGGTAGAAGACGGCTTGCGGGCGGCCGGCGTCAGCAGGCGCAGCGCGCGATCCCACGCGTCGGCGGCGCGCGCGCCGAGATCGGGCCGCACCGCGCGTGCCCAGGCCACGAAGTTGTGCCCGTCGGCCGCGTGCATGCGCCCGGCGGCGCGCGCGTCCAGGCCCAGCAGCAGCGCCGCCAGCGGCAGGCCGAGATCGCCGCTGCGCCCCCACCAGTCGGCCACCGCCTGCACGTGGTCCTTGGTCTCGCGCCGGCGCGGCGTCGGATCGATCTCGGCGCGGCGCGCGCGTGCGCCGAATCCCCACACCCCCAGCGCCAGCACCAGGCCGAGGTCGAGCACCGCCCATCGATAGGGCGCGCGCCAGATCAGCGTGATCAGGTTCAGATCGCCGTAGCCGGTGTGCAGCTCGTCGAAGGCGTGCGTCGGCCCGAGCGAGGCGGCCACGCGCACCCAGAACGGACCGGCGTCGCCGTCGCCGATGGCACCGTTGCGCAGCGAACCGAGCGCGCCCGCCGAGACGACGTTGCCGTCGCCGAGCTGGTAGCGCGCGACGATCGGCCGCCCGCCCAGCGACGCGTAGACCTGGACCGGCTCGACGCCGGTCAGGCGCCCCAGCTCGTCGGGCGGCGCGGTCAGCTTCAGCTTGCGCCAGTTGTCGAGCGCGCACGGCGCGGTCTTGCAGGCGTTCTTGCTGTTCGTGATTGCGCCAGCGCCGACGTCGATGCCCTTTTGGGCGCGCGCGCCGGCGATCCCGGAGCGCACGAACAGGTCGGCCAGCAGCTCGGGCGGCGCCACCACCGTTCCGCCGTCCTTCACGAAACCGAGCAACGCATCGGCGTCGGCGGGTGGCAGCGGCGATGCCGAGAGGATCCAGAGCACGACCTCCGCATCGCCGTCGCCGTTCAACTGGAAGCCGCGCCGGCGCGTGACCGAGAGGTCGCTCTGCTCCATCAGTAGGTACAGCGCCTTGGCCCCGTTCTTCCCCGACGAGTAGGTAGTCGCGACCGGCGTACGGCAATCGTTGTCGGGCTGGCGCAACGCGCCCCAGAGCACCAGCGCGATGACAAACGCGGCGCTGGCCGCGATCAGCAGAGCTCCGCGCAGGGTCACGACGCCTGCTCTTGCCGCCGGTCGACCCCTCGGTCTTCGCGCGGTTGGTTCTCCAGCTCGGCGACCAACCGCGCCTCGCACGCCTCGAGCGCCGTCGCCGACGGCTCGGCGCCGAACGCGACCTTCTGGGTGGCACGCGTGAATTCCACCAGGCTCGCCGGTCGGCCGAGCTCCGCGATCCATTCCCAGTCGGCCAGCGTGGGGCGCCAGGTGATCGACTGACGCCGGCACTCCAGCAGCAACCGCGCCTGTTGCAGCGCGCGCGCCGCCTCGCGCAGCTGACCGCCGGCCTTCAGGCGCCGCGCCTCGACCAGCAGCTCCTCGCTGGTCGGGACGCGCGCGCGCGCCGGATCATCGGCGCTGCCGGAACGGAGGTAGGGCGCGTCGCGCAGGATGCGCTGAAACGTCAGCGCGACGTAGTAGACCAGCCCGGCGAGCATGGCGAGCGCCAGTGCGAGGATCGCCCAGCGCCCCGCGGGCGACAGCTGTTCGAGGAACGCGAGCAGCGCGTTCCAGATTCGCTTGAGCGCCGACCACCAGGCCGGGTCGGCCGGAGTCTGGAACTCGGGACGGTCCAGGATAGCGGTCAGCCGCGTCCGGATCTCGGCGTCCGCAGGCAGCGTCACGCAGGTCCGGCGGCGGGCCCGACGCCGGAGCCGGCGCCTGAGTCGACGCCGGCTTCCCGCGCGACGGTCGGTGCGGCGCCGACCTCCTTGGCGCGCAGCTCCAGGTCGTATCCTTCGTCGCGGATGCGGGCGTCGTAGTAGATCAGCACGAGCGCGATCGGCAGCAGCGGAGCCAGGAGGACCTGTGGGATCAAGGTCACGAGCGCGCCGACGAAGGTCACCTTGAGCCCGGCGGGGATCACCAATCCGATGCCCCACACCAGCACCCAGCCGAGCACGCCAAACACGAAGCTCGCGCCGAACACGCGATCCATGCGCCCCTTGCGCCCCTTGCCGACCAGAGTCTTCGAGCGTTCGATGCCCGCGGTGGCGGTCCCCCCCTCGACCAGCAGAGCCGGCATGAAGAGCGCGCGTCTCAGGAAGTAGACCACGCCCGGGATGATGAGCAGGAGCGACCACAGCGCGCCGATGAGCATGACCAGAAACGAGGCTTTGACCGCGGGGCCGAGGACCGACCGGAAACGCGCCCACGCTTTGCCCAGGCTCGTCGGCTCACCCGCGATCACCTGCAAGGCCGCCGCGATCATCGTTCCCCACAGCAGGATGCCGATGCACGCGACCAGGATCGACGCCAGCGCATAGCCCGGGGGCAGCTTTCCCGGCGTGCCTTGCTGCACGACCCGCAGCCACGATGAAAGCAGCAGCGACGGGAAATTGAACACCAGCGCGATCGTCAAGAACGTGCGCAGGTTGGCGCGAAAGATCTTGAACGCGCCGTCGAGCACTTCCCCAAACGACAACGGCTTCAGCTCGAATCTCATGAAGCTCCCCCTTTCACACGGCCCGCGGGGCAGCGTATCACGTGTGATAACGTTGCCGCCACGAATGGAACGCCTGGACGACGTGGCGACCGTCGAGACCCCCGAGCAGCTGGAGCTGGCGCTGCCGCTGGCCGGCGCCGGCAGCCGGTCGCTCGCGTTCATCTTCGACTTCTTGATCCAGCTGATTCCGATCATCGTCGCGATGATCGTGTTGATCACCGCGCTGGCGCTCGAACCTTTCAAGGGCGAAAACGCCCAGGGAATCATCGCAGGACGCCTGCCGCTGTGGGGCGCGGCGATCTTTTCGGTGATCACCTTCGCGACCAACTTTCTCTACTTCACGTTCTGGGATCTGGTGTCGCGCGGCCAATCCCCCGGCAAGCGCGCCCTCAACCTGCGCGTCGTGCGTGACGGAGGCTTGCCGATCGACGTGCGATCGTCGTTGATCCGTAACTTCCTGCGCACCGTCGACATGTTGCCGGGCTTCTACGTGACCGGTGTCGTGATGATCTTCTTGACGAAGGAACACAAGCGCGTCGGCGACCTCGCGGGCGGGACGCTGGTGATCCGCGATCTCGCCGAGAAGGTGGGGGTGGGCGACGCGTCGGCGATTCTCGAGCCGCAGTCGCGGTTCCAGCCGCAGCCGCGTTTCTCGCCGCAGCCGCGCTTCGCCGGGATGGCCGGCGCGTCGGCCGGCAACCCGTCGCCGCTGAGCCCCGGCGACCGCGCGTTGGTGCGCGACTTCCTCGACCGGCGCGCCAGCCTCACGGAAGAGGCGCGCACCCGGGTGGCGCGGCAGATCACCGACCGGCTGGCGCCTCGCTACGGCATCGACCCGTTGCTCGCGGTCGACAGCATCCTCGACGAGCTGGCCAAGCGATGACCCTCAAAGGCGACGCCGGCGCCGGCGTGGGGGGCGGCGTGGGCGTTGGCGCCACTGTTCCCCTGACCGGCCTGGTCACGCGACTCGAGAGCTTGGTCGAGCAGGGGCGCCGCCATCCGCGCCGGCTCGCGCGCGCTGACCTGCGCGATCTACCGGTGATCTACCGGCGCGTGAGCGCGGCGCTGGCCGAGGCGCGCGGTCGTGGTGTACCGACCGATCAGCTGGGGCGGATCGAGCGGGTGCTCATCGCCGCCCACGGCATGCTGTACGCGCCCGAGCCGCCGCGCCTGGGACCGGCGGTCGCCGACCTGTTCCGCGAGATGCCCGGGGTCGTCCGGCGCTCGGCGCGCGCGGTCGCGCTGGCGGTCGCGCTGTGCGCGGTGGGCGGCGTCTGGGGCTACCTGACGATCCGCCGCGAGCCGGCAAACGCCGTCGCGATGCTGTCGCCCGAGCTGATCGAAAACGCCCGCGGCTTCAACGCGGCGCCCAAGCGCGGCGGCGATCCCTTGTACGGGGTCTTCTACTTCACCAACAACGCCAAGGTCGCGCTGACCGCGTACGCGCTGGGCGCCACGTTCGGCCTCGGGACGCTGATCATCATGCTCTACAACGGTGTCGTCCTGGGCGGGACGCTGGCCATCGTCCTGTCGTCGGGCGGATCGCCGCGTTTCTTCTCGTTCGTGGTGGCTCACGGTGGGATCGAGTTGCTGGCGATCTTCGTCGCCGCGGGCGCCGGGTTCGAGATGGGCCACGCCATGCTGCGCCCAGGTTGGAAGCGTCGGGGCGACGCCCTGCGCGACGCCGCGCGCGCGACGCTGCCGATGGCGCTGGGCGCCGCGCTGCTGCTGTCGGTCGCCGGGCTGGTCGAAGGCTGGATCTCGCCGCTGCCGTTGCCCGCCGCGGTCAAGGGCGGCCTCGGGGCGACGCTGCTGGCGCTGACCCTGATCTACCTGGTCGGTGGTGGCCGCCGCCGCCGCCCGCGCGCCGACGCAGATGCCGCGCGCGGCGCGGACGTCAGTTCTTCAGACGGTAGCCGGTCTTGAACATCCAGCGCACCACCGCCAGCAGCACCAGCAGGAACGCCAGCGTCATGCCCAGGCTCACGCCGACGCTGACGTCGGACTGGCCGTAGAAGCTCCAGCGGAAGCCGCTGATCAGGTAGACGACCGGGTTCGAAGAGCGCGATCGTGCGCCAGGTCGGCGGCAGCATGTCGATCGAGTAGAAGGCGCCGCCCAGGAAGGTCAGCGGCGTGACGACCAGCATCGGGATGAGCTGCAGCTGCTCGAACCCCTTCGCCCAGATGCCGATGACGAAGCCGAACAGGCTGAAGGTGGCGGCGGTCAGCAGCAGGAAGGCGACCATCCAGACCGGGTGGTCGATCGTGCACCGGCACGAAGAACGCAGCGGTCGCCAGGATGATCAGCCCGAGCAGGATCGACTTGCTGGCGGCGGCGCCGACGTAGCCGAGCACCATCTCGACGAAAGAGATCGGCGCCGACAGCATCTCGTAGATCGTGCCGGTGAAGCTGCGGGAAGTAGATCCCGAACGAGGCGTTCGAGATGCTCTGCGGTGAACAGCGACAGCATGATCAGCCCCGGCACGATGAACGCGCCGTAGGAGACGCCGCCCACCTGCGACATGCGCGACCCGATCGCCGACGCCGAACACCACGAAGTACAGCGACGTCGTGATCACCGGCGTGACGATGCTCTGCACCAGCGTGCGCCCGAAGCGCGCCATCTCGAACCGGTAGATGCGCCCACACCCCGTGGCGGTTCAGCGGAGCGTCACGCCGCGGGCGATCGGCGACCAGGCTCACGAAGATCTCCTCCAGCGAGCTCTGCCGGGTGTTCAGGTCCTTGAACGCGATCCCCAGCTCGCTGACGCGCTTGAGCAGCGACGGGATGTCGGCGCTGCCCTCCTTGGCGTCGAACGTCAGCTCCAGCTCGTAGCCGCCCGCCTTCAGCGCCAGGGGCCAGTCCGCGAGCCCTGCGGGGATCGCCGTCATCTTGTCCTGTAGTTGCAGCGTCAGCTGCCGCTTGCCGAGCTTCTGCATCAGCGTTGCCTTCTCCTCGACCAGCGGTCAGCTCGCCCTTCGAGATGATGCCGATCCGATCGGCCATTTCTTCCGCTTCGTCGATGTAGTGCGTGGTCAGGATGATCGTCACGCCTCTTTCGCGCAGCAGCCGCACCAGATCCCACATGTCGCGGCGCAGTTCCACGTCGACGCCCGCCGTCGGCTCGTCGAGGAACAGGATGTCCGGCTCGTGCGACAGCGCCTTCGCGATCATCACCCGGCGCTTCATGCCGCCCGACAGGGTCATGATCTTCTGCTTGCGCTTGTCCCACAGCGACAGCTCGCGCAGCACCTTTTCGATGTGCGTCGGCGCGGCCGGGCGCCCGAACAGGCCGCGGCTGAAGGTCACGGTCGCCCACACCGTCTCGAACGCGTCGGTGGTCAGCTCCTGCGGCACCAGCCCGATCTTCGCGCGCGCCGCGCGGAAGTCGCGCTGAATGTCGTGACCGTCGATGATCACCTGGCCGGTGGACGGCGTCACGATGCCGCAGACGATGTTGATCAGCGTCGTCTTGCCGGCGCCGTTCGGGCCCAGCAGCGCGAAGATCTCGCCGCGGCGGATCTCCAGATCGACGCTCTTGAGCGCGGCGAGCCCGGAGGCGTAGGTCTTGCTCAGGTTTCGAATCGACACGGCCGGTGCCGGCGTGGACGTCTGCGTCGGTAGCATCCCGCCGACCATAGCGCATCCCGGGGCCGGGGCTGCCGCCGCGGATGTGAATCTTCGCCCTTCCCGGTGGCGCGGGCGGTCCCATATTGCGAGGGTGCCGTGCCTCGTCCAATCTGGAGTGGGTCGATAAGCTTTGGTCTGGTCAGCATCCCGGCGAAGATCTATCCCGCGATCGAATCGCACCGGCCGGTCTTCCACGAGGTGGAGCGCGCGACCGGCCGCCGCATCCGATACAAGCGCGTCGCCGAGGGTGGCTCGGGGCGCGAGGTGCCCTGGGAGGGGATCGCGCGCGGCTTCGAGGTCGCGAAAGGACGCGTCGTCTCGCTGTCGAAGGAAGAGCTGAACGCCGCCGAGTCGCGCCAGACCCGCACCGTCGACGTCGAGCAGTTCATCAGCCTCGGGGAGATCGATCCGGTCGCGTGGGACCAGACGTACTATGTCGCGCCCGATGGGCAGCAGGGCCAGCGCGCCTACGCCCTGTTTCGCGATGCGCTGAAGCGCAGCGGGCGCGTCGCGATCGGCCGCTTCGTCATGCGCAGCAAGGAGCGCATCGTCTGCTTGCGGCCCTTCGAGGACGTGATCGCGCTGCAGACGATGTTCTTCCCCGACGAGGTCCGGAAGGCCGGCGACCTGCCCGACATCCCCAAGGCCGCGGCCGCCGGTCGCGGGCGCGAGCTCGACCTGGCGCTGCAGATCATCGATTCGCTGACCAGCAAGTGGGATCCGGCGAAGTACCACGACAGCTTCCGCGAGCGGGTGATGAAGCTGGTTCAGGAGAAAGCCAAGGGCGGAGAGATCGAGGTCAGCGAGGAGCCGGCGCGCGGCGGAGGCGAGGTGGTCGACCTGCTCGCGGCGCTCAAGGCGAGCCTGGCGAAGGGGAAGGGGAACGGAAAGGCGAACGGGAACGGGAACGGAAAGGGGAGGGGGAACGGAAAGGGGAGGGCGAAGATTGACTCACCAGATCGCCGGGCCGCCGCCGCCAGCCGCACGCGCACCCGCCGTCGCGGAAGCGCGCGGAGTGCGCCGGTGAAGCGGGCGACCGTACGTCACCGGGCTTCTTCCTAGGAGGGCGCGACGCCATGATCCGCAAGCTTCCGTCGGGCGAGTATCGCCTCTACTCGCGCAAGACCGATCCCAAGACCGGCAAGCGCCGAAACCTGGGCACCTTCGCCACCCGCGCCGCCGCCGAAAAGCACGAGCGCGCCGTACAGTATTTCAAGCACCACTGACCCTCGCGTCACCCCAACGACCGCCCCCGCGCCCCCCCACGATCGACCCGCCACTTTTCATCTTCGCCCCGCCCCGACGTGCGGTATCTTCCCTCGGCACTCCCGCCGGAGTGGCGAAATGGTATACGCAGCGGACTCAAAATCCGCCGCCCGCAAGGGCTTACGAGTTCAAGTCTCGTCTCCGGCACTGGGCGGAATTGTTCGGGAATGCGTCGAGCCCGCGCTACGACTCGACGCGGTGGACGGCGGGTCGCGGGTCCTATCCGGGTCCTACTGCGCCCGATTCTGCGACAAACGGGAGAACCTTCGCCGGCTGGGATGGAGCCGGGTAGGCGACCCGATCCGCCTCGCCGGCCAGGTGCCGCGGGCTCAGGTGCGCGTAGGTGTCGGAGGTGATCTGCGGCGTCGAATGGCCGAGAATCCTCTGTAGCGTGAAGATATCGCCACCGCCCATCACGAAGTGACTGGCGAAGACGTGGCGGAGAGCGTGGACCCGGATGCGGGGCAAGCCCACTCGTGCGAGGGCGCTGTGAAGCACGGCTTCGAGCTTGGCGTTAGGGCTGTACATCTCGCCATCGTCGTTGGGGAAGCAGAGCGTACCTTTCCAAGGGTCCCCGATCTTGTGCGCCTTCAGGACGACCCCCAGCGCGGCAGGGACCGGAACGGTGCGGTGCTTGCTGCTTTTCGTCATGCCGTCGTAGCTGTGACGGACGGTGATCATCCGACGATCCAGGTCCACGTCGGCCCATCGCAGCCCAAGCGCTTCCCCGCGACGAAGGCCCGTGTAAGCGAGAAGGGCGAAGATCGGATAGAGGTTCGGACGATTGCTCTCGTCTCCGATCTCCCGGACCGCCGCCAAGAGGCGCCCCACGTCTTCAGCCTTCTCGATTGGGGGCGCGAGCTTCCCGCGTTCCAGTGGCAACATTAGCTTTCCACGTCCGAGGCGATCGGTTGGCGATGCGGCTATGTGCCCGTTGGCGACAGCGAAGCGGAGGATTGATCGGAGTAGCGCCAGGATCAGATTCACCGTGCGTGCGGCCATCTTCGTCTCGACGATGTGAAGCTCGCCTTCATCGTCGCGGTGCTTCCGCGCGATGAGCTGTCCCTGGAGCTTTGCGCGCAGTTGCAGGATGCGGATGGGTGTGACCGCGTTCAGGGGCGCGTCCCCGAAGAACGGAGCCAGGTGCTTTTCGTACCGCTCCTCGTTGTCATCGTGACTACGGAGGTTCGGCTTCGAGTGGAGTTTCAGCCACTCCTTCGAAACCTCATCGAAGCCCACCCGGGCGCGCCGCTTCTCCATCAACGTTCCGTCTCCGAGCCCAGTACGGACACGGGCTAGCGCCTCCGCGGCTGCTGTCCGCGTGCGGAAACCGCTTTGTTTCTTCCGCTTCGAGCCTTCGAACCATCGGATGAAGAATGCAGGATGGGTCGGTGTGCCAGTCGAATAGATGGTGCCAAAACCGTTGCGTCGCGTCCGCCTGGTCATGTTCAACCTTCCTGGTGTTGATAAGCTAGCTTATCACATCGTATTGCGCCTGGTACGGCTAGTGCGGTTCTGATCGTTCTTAACCGCGGATATCGAGAACGTTCATGCGCGCCCGAAGCGCGATCCGGGAGATACCGAGGAGGCGAGCGGCATCGGTAATGACTCCGTTCGCCTCCTTTAGCGCCGCCCTGATTTCGCGCGCCACTGTGTCATCGATTGCGCGTTGAAGCCGCCCAGTCGACCTCGGGCCGGCGCTCCCGGGCTTCGGCTTCCGTCGGCTGGTGCGGGTTGAGCGCTTCATCGTCGTCCCCCACGATATCCCGACGGCGCTACGAACGGGGAAGGTGCGCGAGCGCAGCGCACGACGTTCATCCCTTC
This sequence comes from uncultured Pseudomonadota bacterium, assembly GCA_963778795.1. Classification (GTDB taxonomy): domain Bacteria; phylum Myxococcota_A; class Polyangia; order Fen-1088; family Fen-1088; genus DASRQZ01. The sequence continues at coordinate 196,838 of CAVZVU010000005.1, forward strand.
GACTCCAGCGGCCCGCCCTGGCAGCCATCGCCCGCCAGCGTCCCGCGGCACGTGATCCAGCGTGCTGCCACGCGCGTCCTCAACCGACACCTTCTCCTCCTTTTGGCAGCGCGGACGTTTCGGCTCGCCCTGGCGCCACTGGCCGGCGACCCGTCAGACAACTGCTGCAGAAGCGGGCGCCGTCCTCCATCACGAGCATCGCGATCCGGTCGGTCGATCCGCACCCGTCGCAGGGGACGCGCGGCTCGAGAGTGCCGTGAACGTAGCTGCAAATGGGGCAGGGGTCCGGCCCGGAAAAACAGGCCGCGGGGCGGGTGATGAGCGCGAGGATCTCGGTTGCAAGCGGGCGGAGCACAGGGAGAAGCACGGCGCGCGCGGCCTTCGGTCCACCTACCGCCAGTCCCCCGGGATCGGGGGCCAACGTCAGGCCCGCCGCGTGGGCTCGGATAACTGCCTCGGCTGCCGTCACCGCGCCCCCTGCGCAGCCGGGAGAACGTCGGGGGCGCTCTCGTTTTCGTCTCCCGGGGTTGCGCGGTTAACGCCATTGACGCGGTAAGCTCCAGCAGGCAGGCGATTAACCGCGTCTTTGGCGTTTACCGCGTCGGGGGGAGGGGTTGCGAACCATCTCTCCGCCGGCCGCCCGCGCCCACCTTCGGCGGCCTCTCTCTGACCGCGGGCGAGCCCATAGGTGGCCAGCATCCCGAGCGCCTGTGTCAGGCGTGCCGCGGCCACGTTGCGGTCGAAATGGTTCCGCAGTTCGTCCCTGGTCATTCCAGCCGGGGATTCTCGAAGGACGCGGAGGATCTCGTCTGCCGTGCTGTTTCCGAGTGCGTCGCCGAAGATGACCCGAGCTGATTCTTCGCAGTAGCGCCACATCGCCAGGGCCGCTTCCAGGTGGGGCGGTCGGATCACGCCTTCCCCGTCCGCCAGCGCGTAGATGAGAGCCAGGCGAAGGGTCTGCGCCTCCGCACGTCCGAGGATCGAGCCCACGAGCCCAGGGCGGTCGGCCGAGAGGCGAGAGTAGACATTCGACCACAAGTGCCGGGCTTCGGCATCCAGGCCGACCACGAAGTCACTCCCGCGGTCACGCGCGTGCTGGACGGCCGTCATGAGGCGAGCCGTCAACGGCCCGGCCGCTTCGCCGATGCTCCGGTCTCCGAACGGGAGTTCCTTCGAACGCTGGGCCGCGACGAACATGAAACGATTTCCGAACCCGTTGAACGAGTCGCACGCGCTCAGCTCACGCTGAAGCTCATCCTGGGTAATGTGACCGACGATCGAAAGGTGAGCCCCGGTTGCTTTGTACGGCGACTTCGTCAGCACGCCGATGTCGCCGCTGTCCCATGCATCCCGAAGCACAGCGGAGAGCGTGCTGTCTTTCCGACCGGCCACCTTGAGCACCCGCGAAAACTCACTCTCGATGATGAACAGTCGCTTGTCGGTTACGCCAGGGTCTTGGTGCACATCTTGGTAGCCAGTCACGCGGCCCGTCTTGCCGCCCTCGCGGATCGGCTCATGAGCTACTAGCGGATCGCGGACCGCGTGGACCACGCCTTCGCCGCTCGACAAGCCGCTCTTGATGCAGCTCGCGGCCCATTCGCTACCGCTGCCTCCGATGACTTCTCGAGCATTCATCCAGCTCGTTCCCTTCCGGGACTTGGACGATTTGCCTACAACGACCGCGAACAGATTCGCCCACTGGCGGACGCTTCCGAGCACCACGCGCGGCCCGCGCCCCACTGAATTCCCGAATGCGGCGGTTAGGTGGGTGAGTACGGCGACAGGATCCGCTTCAGTCAACGGCTCGATCGCAAGCGCGGCTTCGCCCAGCGGTCCGTAAAAGGCCGCTTCGGGCCGAGATGGCCAGGGCGCAGTTGCCAGCGTCGTCACCACGCGCTCGTCGTCGGCACGGGTCGTCGCTGGGGCGCTGTTCCTGGCTACCGTCCGGCCAGGGTCGGCGACCGAAAGTGCCGTCGGCTGGGCCGGCTCTCGTGCGCCTTCGATGCACCGCCTCACTGCCTCGAGCCCTCGCGCCTGGTGGAGGTCGTTGAAGTCCGTGGCGCCTACCGGTCGGTCTTCGCCGAAGTCCGGCACTGCCAACGAGCCCCCGACGGCGCGCGCCGTCTCGGTTGCCTTCTCGAGGCCGATGTTTCCGCCCTTGCGCTCAATGTCGTCGTCAGCGCACACGATGATGTTCATGTGCGGGTACCTGCCGTGGATCGCGTCCGCGACGGTCTGCAAATTTCTGCAATCGAAGGCGATCACCGTCGTGCTCCCGGTCGCCTCGAAGATGCTCGCCCCGGTCGCAAAACCTTCCACGACACAGATTGTTGCCGCGGTCCCGAGATGGCCAATCACATAGAGGCAGCCCTTCTTGCGGCCGCCCGCCAGGAAGCGTTTGTCTCTGCCATCGGGGGGGATGAACTGAACGCTGTGCAGAACGCCGTCAGCGTCCCGCAGCGGAACTACTAGCGCGTTGGTGGCTTCGAATAGGCGCAGGCCATGGGCCTTCACGCCCTTTCTCGCTAGGTAGGGATGAGACCGGGCCGGCGCAGCCCGATCCCAAATGCGCGCGGCTTCGTCCCTGGCCTTGGCGTGGCCTGCGGCGGCCGCGGCCTCGCGTTCGATGCGCACGATGTCCACACGCGCGCGGTGGCCTGCAAATTCTGACGATGAAAGCTGGTCTTCGGGACGCGAGCACCAATTTTGCCAGCCGCACCCGTCGCTGTGATTCTCGAATCCTCCGGCGGGAAGGCCGTCGAGGTGTAGGAGGTACGCGCCGTCCTTCCCAGTCGGCTTTTCGGTTGTGCCGCAGCGGTGAAGCTTGCCGTCCGCGATCAGGTCGCGCGGGGGTTCAAGGTCCCGTGTGCGCATAGCCTCGCGAAAGCTCGATTCGGTTCCCGAGAGAATCGGCGAGCATCATCGCGCTCCTTCCGTTGCGAGGCGCTCGACCTCTCCCCGGGATAGAAGGACCCGGCGTCCGAGCCGTACGGCTGTGACGTCGCCACGCTTGATGAGGTCGCGCAGAAAGCGGCCCGAGATGTGAAGCGCGTGCGCAGCCTCGTCCACTGAAAGCAGCCGACGGGTGGGGACCTCGGGAGGCTGGTTCGGTGAGACCATGCTGAGGCGAGGGGCGGTCATCGGTCATGGTCCTCGGCTTGGATTCGATCCAAACCGGCGACAATGACGGCCCGGCTCGCCCGCATGATGCGACTTCCGGCCGCTGCACGACAGACGGTCTCCGCCGATACGCCGAAGGCGAACCCGAGTCTGCGCGGGTCGCGAGTTTCTAGGGCCTGGCTCAGTTGCTGGCGCTGGGCAGGCGAGAGCCGATCGCCTGCAGGCGCACGTTGCTGTTTTCGGGGGTCCATCTTGTCAGCAAAGATGGCGAAGACCGCCCCTGGAGTCACTCCCCCGAAAACCCCCCGAAGGTTATTTCTGGAGTCGGCTTCTCGCTCGCTCGAGCGCCTTCCTTGGAATTGTGATCGCCTCGGCCTCTTTCACGATGTCTGGACCCAACGCCATCCCTGCGGTGTCGCCGGAGAATTTCTCAAGGAGCCACTTCTCGGCCAAGTTGATCAGACCTTCATTCTCGTCGTCATAGACCAACTCGAGCCGAGCTTTTGCGATCAGGTCGCTGTCGTCGGGATCGAGTCCCTCGAAGGCCGCAATCTCCTTGTCGCCCATGTGTCGAGCGAGGACCCGCACGCGCTCACTACGCCCATCCTTGGTGGGTCGCCCACCGGCAAGGCTCGGATACTGGTGCCTCAGATTTTCTTGGGCGTCGATCACCACGTCCCGCAGCGCGGCACAGCAGTCGAAGAAGCCGGACGATGCCGGCTTCCATCTCGCGTTTAGGAACGCGTGGAACACTGTCCAGTTCTCAGCCGAGGGTTTTCCTTCGTGGGGCGTGTCGGCCAAGAGTGAGGGAGCGGTAGCAGGGTCTTTTGGGTCGACTGGGAGTCCGTTGGAATTGGCGTCCGCTATCTGTTCGAGAACATTGGACAGCGATCGGAGTAGCGCCCCGAGCTCCTTGTGGAGGCTTTGGGTGGATGGCAAGTGTTTTTGGTGGATCGCCTCCATGTCCCTGCTGTGCTGGGCCGCCTCGATGGCTTGCTGCCGACGTGCTTCCACGGACTGATCTGCGGGCCTGCCAGTCATCTCCTCCTGGAGCCTGTCTGTCCATTCGGTCGGAACGTGGGCGCGGGGAACCCTCCTCGCGGTGCGACCCGAAGCCTTTCCCGCGCTGCCATTGGGTTTGCCTGACGCCTTTCCGTTGGGTACGTTCTTCATGGGCGGAAACCTCCCTTTCCGTCTTTGCGCCCGCCGGTCTTACTCACCGAGCGGGCGTTTCGTTTTGTCGAACTTGAGGGAAGTTTAGATCACGAGGCGCAGAGCGAGCAGCCCGAGACTGCCAAAGCGTGTTGCTCGTGTTCCAGCTCGGGAGGTGGGCGCATTCCCCCGTAGACATTAATCGTGGTTGGCCCCACTTCCTGGTCTGCCTCAGGTGGCTCCAGCAGGTGAGCAATGCGCGCCAACTCGCCCGCAGCCCGAGCGGCCTCAAGTCCCTTGCTAGACCGCTCTGTGCCGCAATTCGCTGGCGTGACCACCGCGATCAGGTCGCCGATGTTCGCCCATGCCTTGTCTGCCAAGTCGGCACGCTTCGAAAGGCGAAGCTCGGTGAGTTCGTCGCGGCCGAGCCTCTTGCAGATGCCGAAGACTGTCTCGGTCGGCATGTCGAATTTCCGGGCGGTCTCGGCATAGGAGCCACACACGACGTAGTGAGCGAGCACTGCCTCCTCGATCTCTGGTGGGGTCTTCTGTCCTCGCATGTCCCCATTTTGCCCTCTTGGATTGAGAGCGTCGAGGGGCACACGGGTCATCCTTATCGCGTGCTGGACGTCTGATCGACAAACCGCCCGCCGGTCGTCGTGTCCATTCGATAGAGACGCTGCTGTCCACAGACATTCAACCAGTACGAGAAGTCTCCGATCATCCGATCCTCGGCCACGACATTCTTGATGCGAACTTGGTCGCCTGAGCATCTGTGCTCGCTAGCCGCCGTCTTGACTGCGCGGTCTCGATAGAAGTTGTCGGAACAGCCTGCGAGGAGGAGAACGATACCGACGACGGCACGCATCTTTCAAAATGTACCGTACTAGTACGGTGGTGACTAGTACGGTGTCGCGTTCTCCTGCGAGTCGTGCCACCCGTGCGCGGCAAGCCTCGATCGAATTGGCGATCAGAGGCTCGCTCGCACCTGGGCTTGTCGAAAGCGGCGCGCCGCCTGGGTTCGCGAATCCGGGAGCTTCGACAGCGAAAGGGGCTCACCCAAGAGGGACTTGGAGTGCTCGCGCGAATCGACTCGAAACACATTCAAACCCTCGAGTACGGGCGGACGAACCCAACCCTCGCGACGCTGATGTCGGTCGCTGAGGCGCTAGACGTGGAGATTGGCGATCTCTTTGTCCCAGGCTAGGCGCCGGGAGCGAGTAGTCGGGAGCCCGCCCTCAGCTTTTCGTCAGGGGCACATGCCGCTTCCACCCGCCTGGAAGATCGCCTCGATTTCGATAGTACTGAGAGCCCGACCGAAGAGGCTCAACTCGTCCAAGTCCCCGTCCACGTAGCGCTGCCACACGGCTGGCGCCTCCGCGGCGAGGCTGCCGATGTGTACGACCCCCCCTGATCCCGAGTCGATCGCGCTTCCATTGGTCTGTTCGCCGATCTGCACACCATTTCGGTAAAGCCGCAGGGTGTCGCCGGACCGAACAGCGGCCACGTGTTCGAACGCCCCGACGACCGGGGAGACAGATGCATAGAGGTCGTTTTCGTTTCCGGTCGCCTGTCGAATGACAAAGCGGTACGAATCAGGGAACGCCTCAAGAGCGTACGTGCGATCGTCGGGGTACGCGCCGATGCTTTTCTGAAAGATCGTGACCTCGTTGGTGAGAAAGGCGAACCGTGCCCAGACGGCTATCGTGAAATCACCCGAACCGAAGTCGAGCGCGGGCGTCTCCTGGATATCGAGAAAGCTGGCACCGTCGAATCGGAACGCCTGCCCAACCTTTCCCGTTTCAAACGTCACTTGCCCCTGCACCGTGCCGTGATTGGCGCCGACCGAATCGTGGGCGTCTCCCTCGGCGCGCCACCAGGCGACGAGTCCGTCGGGCCTCGGGATGCACGGAGGTCCGGCATCCGGTGTCGCATCTGGGGAATCGAGCGAGCCATCCTGTGCCGCCGCGTCCGAGGAATTTGGGGCGACATCTGCTGCCGCGTCCGGAACCTCTGCAACGCAGGCGCGTGAAACACACTGCTGCGTTGATGGACAGATCGGGTTGCACTCAGAGACACAGTCCCCGTCGATACACACGTAGTTGACGCGACAGCTGGGCTGGCACGTCTTCGAGGATCGGCTCGAGCAGTCGCCAAGCATGCCGGCCCCGAGTAGGACGCCACCCACCACGCACGCTCGGGTCCACCACATCGGAGCAGAATCCGCCGTGCCGCCAGCCGTCGCAAGACAGGAACGAACGTTCAGCCCGAGACCCTTGGACGACTAAGCGCGCGCGGGCGCTTGAGGTGAGCCCCCGAAAGGTACCGCTCCTCGGAGCGTCTCACGCCGCCCTGATGGTCTGGGAAGGGGCCTGGCCCCACGCGCGCGTGGAGATGTGAACTTCTGTGAGCGGAGCCGTACAATCGCGTAGCCTTGCACGATGGTGGTCGTCGTACGAGACCCTGTTTCCTACCTGTGCCAGTTCATCGGCGAGCGTCAGGCGCTGGCGTTGGCGCCTCACGACATCGTCTACATCTTGAAGACCGTGGCGCGGGAGATTCTGCCGGCCGCAGGACTGAATGGTCGGTGCCCGCAGATCGAGCTGTTCTCCGACTGGATGGTCCACAACAAGTTGGACCGCTCGACAGCCGGCCAAGTCGCCATCGCGCGGTTGGCCGAGGCGATGCCGCTCCACGGCCAACCTGGACGGGATAACAAATGGTTGGAGGAAGAAGTCAACGGCGGGATCTCCTTTTGGGCGCTGCGCTTGGAACTCTTGGCCGTCTGCCGTCGCTTCAACCTGCCGGATTCCATGTTCACGACCTGGGATGCGTGGCAGAGGTTCGCGCTTCCGCTCGCCTTCGAGGTTTCCGGGCGGCCAGTCCACCTTGGACAAGACGGCAGGGCGGCGAAGAGCGCGAGGGATCGGATCGGCAAGTCCGGTCTGGATCCTGACCACCACCCACACACCATGACCCTCATCCGGATCGAGGGGGATGAGCCCGTCAAGGGCCTCCAGTGGGAAGCCAAGCTCTCCAACGGCGTCATCGTCATCATCCAGGTGTTGCTCGGTGGTTTCCGCCTGACCGACTTCCCAACGCCCGTGGGATGGGTCTCGCCGGTCTGAGTCTCTTATCGGGCGCTGCCGATCTGTCCGATGGCCGGGTCCTAACAGGGTCCTACAGCGGTTCCTTTCAGCGCTTCAGGGCACCTTCTCTGCCGCGCGAACCGTCGACGCCTCCTCTCGTTCCATCCTATGCCGCCCCCCGCGGTCAACTCAAAATCCGCCGCCCGCAAGGGCTTACGAGTTCAAGTCTCGTCTCCGGCACTGGGTGGATTTGTTGAAGGACGGCGGCCGGCACCCGCCAGTCGTGCGGGTCGTCTTCGCCCGCTGGTACAGATTGTGACCAGGCAAAGCTAACCGAGGCCGCGCCTAACCTGCTGATTCCTCGTCGGCCGCTGTCCGAGATTCGGACAGTGGCCGTCCGGACGGACGCTGTCGCGGCGCATCGGTGTCGAACATCAACCTCGGAGGGGCGTTGGCGCAGAATACTATCTGCGCCAGTTCGTGCACCACACGCGATCGCTCACCAGCGACGCGGAGCTTGGGCCGGAGGGGAGCGCAGCCTTGAGCTGAAGAGCTTCTTAGCATCGCTCGGGTACCGCGCCTGCAAACGATGGCATACTCGCGCCGAGGATTCCTTGGGAGGAGCCTTTTCGGACAATCACGATGGCGACCGATAGCCTGGAGATGATCCGACTCGTGGCGGCTCGACTCGGACCCCTGGTCGACCGAGTGGTTTTTCTCGGCGGAGCCGTTGTCGGCCTACTCGTGGAGGACCCGGGCGGAGAACCCCCGCGAGCGACCGACGACGTGGATGTCATCATCGACGTCAGCTCTTACTGGGCGTTCAGCTCGGTGCTCGACAAGCAACTCCGGGATCTCGGCTTCGCGACGCCGATGGGTGGACGAATCGGCCGATGGATCGTAGAGGGCGTGTCAGTGGACATCATGCCCATCGACCAGGCCGCGCTCGGCTTTGGCAATCGTTGGTATCGAGCAGCCTTCGATTCAGCTGGCAGGTTCTCATTTCCCGATGGCACCGCAATCCGGCTGGTAACAGCGCCCTGCTTCTTGGCGACCAAGCTGGAGGCGTTCAAGAGTCGTGGCAGGGGCGACTACGCCGCGAGCCAAGACATCGAGGACTTTGTCGCCGTGATCGACAATCGGCGCACTCTCGAGGAAGACATCAAGGCGGCGCCGGTGGACGTGCGAACCTATCTGATCGGCGAGGTCAGAAGACTTCTTGTCGAATCCGCGTTCGAGGAGGCGTTGCCAGGTTACTTGCGCGGTGAACCGGCCCGCCAGGCGCGGCTGCCCGATGTGATCGCCGTGCTCAAGCGAATCGCTAAAAGCTAGACCTTGTCAGGCGGTATTTGCATTTCGCGAAACGCGAAAGTATATTGGTTACACTATGATACGACCGCAGGACGTCGTGGTGGTCGTCAAGCTCTCGGTGGCCAAACGGCTGACCTACCAGGAGTTGGCAACGTCCCTGGGAATGAGCCTCTCGGAGGTCCACGGCGCGGTCAAGCGAGCTACGGCTGCTGGCCTTCTGGGGCCCGATCGACGGCCGCACCGCGCTGCGGTCCTCGAGTTCCTCCTGCATGGCGTCAAGTACGTCTTCGTTCCCAAGCGCGGCCAGCTTACCCGCGGAATGCCCACGGCTCATGGTGCCCCACCGCTGGACAAGATCCTCGGAACGGGACTGGGTCCACCACCCGTTTGGCCCGATCCCCAGGGAACCATGCGGGGCGAGTCATTCGAGCCGCTCTACAGCTCGGTTCCGAAAGCTGCCCGAAAGGATCCAAGGCTCTATGAAGCACTCTGTCTGATCGACGCCATCCGCGGCGGTCGCCCCCGAGATGCGCCGACCGCGGAGGCATACCTTCGCGAGGTCTTTTCTCTGGCGGGAGGTGCTCGTGGGAAGCGAGCCAAATCATTCTCGTTGAGCGATCCGCGGCGTGATCGGATCAGACGTCGGTTGGCGCAGATCGGACCCGGTCCTGCGGGTTTCTACGCCAGCGCGGTCGAACTTCTTGCGCTGGAAACGCCTCTGGAAGCGACCAGCCACCTTGTCTGGCATTTGGCGCGCGATATCGAGAGCGCGCTGCGACAAGTGTTCGGTGAGCTGATCCAGCAGCCTCCCTCAACCTCGAAAAAGTGCCCCGCGTGCGGGAAAGACCTTGAACAAGGTAGACACCGCCAGGCGATCGACTCGATTGTGACGGCATATGACCTTTCTTCCGACGCCAGTCAGGACTGGTTAACGCTTGCCGGGATGGGAAAGGAGAAGGGACTGCAAGCCCGAGCGCATCGCAGGGACCTCAGTTCACCCCGGCCCATCGACAGGGACTTCTGGGAGAAGTTCGAGGGATGGCTAGATGGCGTGCTCGACGGTCTCGAGCGAAGTTACTCGATGGTCTTCGAACGCGTCGACAAGCTCGCTGGCTCGAATCCGTCGACGGCCAACGCCAAGATCCTTCGCGGTCAAATTCCCCAGAACCACGACGTCGCGACCCAATTCTTTCGCCGTATCGACGACCCCGCATGGATCGGTCCTCTTGAGGAAGCCGGCTTCTTCGGAACACCGCCTTCTCCGATACCTCAAGAGGAGGGTTTCAGTTATCCCTCCTGGCCGGCGCTCGACTACTTGGCGCGGATGACGTCGCGGGCACCAGAGGACGTTGCCCGGGTCGCGCTCGCGATTCCGGCGAGTGAGAACTTTAGGGTATACGAGGTGCTGGCCCAAATCGCGACCGCCTTGCCGACCGCGTTGGCGGCGCCCTTCACCGACCGATTGGAGGGCTGGCTCGCCGAAAACACGATCGAGCTCGTCAGCTACGGACTGCTAGGCACCATCGCGACGCTGGTGGAGCGCCTCGCCGCTGGTGGCGAGGTGGCCGCGGCGATCAGGGCGCTCGGAACCCTCCTTCGTCCTTCCGCCTCACCCGAAGCGCCCGACCCGTCGAGCCTGCTGCGAGAGGTTCGCAGTCGGGTTCCCCGCGGGGAACTACCCTGGCTGATGGACAGGCTTTCGCCGACCATCTCGAAGCTCGGTGAGTCCGTCCACGAGCTGTTCAGCAGCCTCTTGGTCGAGGCCCTGTTGATCACTCGCAACGTCGACGCGGTGGATAGCGATGGCGTCGACGACGAGTGGGACGACTGGTCTTGGATCTGGCGGGAGGCGATCGAAGACCATCCGCGAAACGGTAACAACGGCCTGCTCACGATCCTGGTTTCGGCGGTGCGCAATTCGGCTTTCCGATTGATCGAGATGGAGCCAACACGCCTGGCCGAAGTCGTCGAAGGCTTCGAAGCCCATCGATGGAGCATCTTCCGCCGCCTTGCCCTTCATCTGCTGGTGCATTTCGACAGCCCTGACTCTGCCCTACTCGTTCCGCGGATTCTCGATCGCCGCGCCTTTGACGAGCGCCACTCATCCCACGAGCACGCCCGCCTTCTTCGGAAATTTTTCCGGCGTCTCGGCGAGGCTCAGCAACAGGAGATCCTCTCGTGGATTGACGAAACATCATCCGATGTTCAAAAAATCGCATGGTTGAAGGTGATCGCTGATGACGTGCCCGAACGGTGGCGGCTCAGGCTCGATACGCTAATACAGGTGCACGGCGACCGACCCGCAGTCGATGAGCTGCCAGCTCCCACGCCGATCTATGCCGGGCCGACGTCACCTGTTGACCACGACGCTCTGGTCCAGATGAGCCCGGAGGCGCTCGTGGATTTCGTCGTCTCATGGATCCCGTCGTCCACCTTTGGAGCGCCGGAACCAACCGGGCTCTCCCGAGCGATCCAATCCGTTGTCGAAAGGCGCCCGGATTCCTACGCGGCGAACGCAAGGCTCCTGGAGCGCTTGGACCCTACCTATCTCCGCGGCGCGCTCGACGGTTTCGCCAGTGCTGCCCTCGCGGAGCGACCGTTCGAGTGGGTCCCCGTCATCGACCTTTGCGCCTTTGCAACCGCACGGCCCAGAAGAATAGCTGGGCGCAAGCCGACAATGATGGGGCTGGACGCGAACTGGGGGGGGGCGCGCGCATCGGTGCTTCATTTACTCTCCGAGGGCCTGACCAACAATCGAGCGCCCATCCCTGCCGAGGCGAGAGAACGCGTGTGGTCGGCCCTCCGGCCGGTGCTCGACGACCCAGACGGCGGACCGCCCCGCCGGCGCATCCCGGCGGCAGCGGATCCGATGGAGAGCTCGATCAACAGCGTTCGCGGCAATGCCGTTAGATCGGCTATCGACTACGTCGCTTGGGTAGCGCAACGAAAGACCCTTCAGGGTATGCCCGCCGAGGTACGCGAAGAGCTCGATCGCCAGCTCGCGCATCCGTCCACCGCCATCCTTTCGGCTTTCGGTGAGCGAATCAGCCAGCTCGCCGCGCTCGATGAGGCTTGGTGCACGGAGAACATGTCCCGCATCTTCTTTTCCGGCGCGGATGGGCGGGATCCGGCATGGGAGACCTATCTCCGGTATGGACACCTCGATCTTCGCACCTTCCGGGTTCTCCGTGGGCATTACGTGCTGGCGGTCGCTGATCTTGCGGTCGCGGACAGGCGCCTCGCCAGACGGATAGCTGTTCACCTCGCGAGTCTCCATTGGTACGGCCATCTCGACTTCCAAGATGACGATGGCCTGCTTGACAACTTCTTCGCAGGGGCACCCCCGTCCGTTGCCGGCCACGCCCTCGAGCATCTCGGGCGTTGGCTGCATGAGGAGACGCCGCCGACCTCCGAAGCGCTGATGCGTCTCAAGTTGCTCTGGGACAAGCGGTCTAAAGTCGGACGGCGGGAGGAACTGGAAGCCTTCGGTTGGTGGTTTTCGTCCGGGCGCTTCGAGGATGAGTGGGCTCTCGGTCAGTTGCGAGAGGTACTCGCGGCCAAAGTTCTCCCGCGGGCGAGTGAGCGGGTGGCCGAGCGCTTGGCCAATCTGGTCCCACGTCACTTGCCGGCGGTTCTGGCGATGCTCGACTTGCTCCTTCAAGCAAATGACCAGGGCTGGGGATTGTTCGGGTGGCGAGGGCCGGCAAGGGCCATTCTTGCTGCAGGGAAAGCCTCGATCAATGAAGCCGACCAGCACCTTGCAGCCCAGATCGCGAATCGCCTCTGCTCGCCGGCATACGGCTACAGTGAGTTTCGATCTCTCTTACCCGTAGAGCGTCCGAGGGCGCGCTGATCGGGGACAGGGCGGACAAGGGCCGAAGTCTCCATGCGTCAGTGTCCGATAAGAAGTCCTCTGTCAACTCCCGGACTCACCCCTTGCCCCTCGAAGCCCCACCCGGCAGGGGGCCCGAAGGGCCGGGGAGATGAGGGGCCGGAGTTGACGGATCGCCCGATTATCGGACAAACCTGCGCTTGTTCGGGCCATCCTCAGCGGTTGATGACGATGTCCGGCGTCTTCGCGCCGTCGGTATCGAACAGCCGAGAGGGGTAGCGCGCGACCTGGTCGTCAGCCGTCGTACCGCCGATGACCCACATGTTCCCCCACGGGTCGAGCGTGAAACCGTCGGATCCGAACGTGTTCGCCGCCACGAGCGCGGACGCGGGCCCGCTCAGCGTGTTCTATCTTTGGCGTACGGAGATGTTCCAGGTGTTGTGGAACTCGGTGAAACCACCGAAGGCAGGCTGGGTGTTCTTCACGTCGAGCTTCAGCGTGTGCGATCCGGGTCGCAGCGGTCCGTGGAAGATGCTGACGCCTTCGAGCCAGATCACCGCGTCGATCGGCGGTGAGTCGATGGGGATCGTGGGATGGAACTCGAACTTCGAGAAGTAACGCAAGACGTTCCTGCGGTCGACCAGCGTCGAGCCGTCGACCGAGAACTTGATGTCGAGCGTCGCGAAGATGCTCACGGGCTCGAAGGGATCGGGTGGCGTTCCGTCCGTGTAACTCGTGCCGAACAGCGTGAACAGCGGGAGGAAGAATGACTGCCGCCCATTCAGTGTGACGGCGGCGCTGCCTGGGGTGCCATCGCCCGGCGTGTTTGGGAGGGGCATGAGGACGACGTCTCCGACGACCGCGTTGCCGTTGCCGTCACTCGGAACCTGGCGTTGCCCAAACGCCCAGCGACTGTAGATGTTCTGCCAGGCGGCGAGATTTGGCTCGCCCCCGGCTGCGCCGAGCAACGCCTCGTCGACACTGTCGGTCGCTTCGTCGTTGGGCTCTGCCCCGCAACCCGCGATCGACACCAGCGCCAGAGACAGCGCGACTCCCAACCAACCCCATCGTCGATTTGACATCTTCAGCTCACTATCACCGGACATCGCAGTTCGCAAACCCTTCTGGGCGCGCCGTCCAGGACCGGAACGATGGGTCCCGGTTTCGAAGTTCCCCACTCAGGTTGATTTCCGATGCGGTTGCATCAGCCTGGCAGGGGGCTGCCGCGGCGAACCGCCGCTACGGTCCGGGCGAAGCGGCCGGCCCGAGCTCGAACGCCGCGCCCACCTGGAGGCTGAAGCCCCACGCCGCGATCGGCGGCAGCGGCGGGCCGTCACTGACCGCGCAGTTCTCCAGCTTGATCCCCGCGGTGAGCGCGGCCATCGCAAACACCGAGATCGTCGGCGACAGGCGCGCGTTCGCGCCAGCGCCGAGCTGTCCCGTGGGTACGAGGACACGGGGGCATCCTAAATCCGGTCCGCTCTGCGCCTGGAACGCCGTGCCAGCCGCCAACAAGACGAACGAGCTCACGCTTCCCTCGGCCGGAAAGTTGAACCGCGCGGCGCCTCCCGCGAAGCCCGCCGTCAACGTCGATCGCGCCGCGGCAGGCGGCGCGCCGGCGATCTGGCCGAAGTAGGACGCCTGCCAATTCACCCGCGCGAGCTGGACCGCCAGTCCGACCGACACCGCCGGCGTCGGCTGGAACAGCCCGAGTCCTTCGAGCGACGGCCCGGGGTCGACCGACCCTTCGCATCTCACCTGCCCCAGGCACGCGGGTACCGAGATCCCACCCATGAGGGCCAGGGTGAAGGGTGGCTCGCGGCCGGGCACAGGTGCTGCTGGCGCGGTGCTGACGGGCCAGGTCGCCAGCGCTACGCGTCCAACCAGCAGGAAGGTCAGAATCAGTCCACTCCCGACCAGGAAACGCCCCTTCATGTCGCGCATGCCCAGCAAGATTCGATCCGCCATGAACGGTAGCCCTTCTCTTCCCCGAGCGCGATCAGACCACGACGAACATGTCAGGTCTCCCCAGCTCATTTCGTGCCGCACCGGGCACGACAATGTCGCGCTGCTCGAAACACCGGACGCGATCTATGCTTGCCGCTGCGGAGGTCGGGATGATGTGGTCACCTTTTTTTGCCCGGGTGGTTGTGGCATGGGGCGCGGTGGCGCTCGCCGGATGCGGTGCGAGCTCGGTCGCCGCTCCAGAGTCGATCGTCGACCAGCCGCCGGCCGGCGTCGATGCGCTGTTGGCGGAGTGGTTCGCGGGCGAGTGTGCCGGTTACTGTCGCGGCAAGATCTCGATCAGCGAGATCCTCGAGGGATCTTACGTCGAGGGGCCGTACTTGGAGGCAGAGAGTAGCCCTCCCCGGAGGGTGACCCGCATCGTCCTCTCGGCCGAGCAGTGGCAGCAGGTCTGGTCGCTCGCCGAGGTCGCCATGTCGACCTCCTGGGAGGCTCGCTACGGTTGTCCCGATTGCTCCGACGGGGGCGGCTGGCGCGTCGCGGTCCGACCAGCCGATCGGCCACCGAGCACCACCGTGCTCGACAACTTTCGCGCGCAGAATCCCGCGCCGCTCGAGCAGCTGCTCGAGGCGGTGCAGGCCCTCAATCCCGCCCCCTCGCTCCGGCCGCTCCCCTGATCGGGCGCCCCGAGCGCCTTCATCTACTGCCTGGCGGTAGCACGTCGCCGTAAACCCGCCGATAGCCCGAAGAGCGTGAGGCCGAAGGAGCACACCAACAGAACCGCCCAGCCAATGACCAGCAAGGAGCCGGGGAGTCGAGCGCCAGGAGCGTAGACATACTTGATCAGCAACATCAGCGCGCCCGCGGCCAAGGCCCAGACAATCCCGGCAGGGGCCCGAAGGGCCGGGGAGATGAGGGCCGGAGTTGGCGGTAACGCGCGCTCATCGACGCGGCTCTGACGCCTGACCCGGCGGGCCCATGCACGCCTGGTAGCGCCGGTCGACCGACTGCGCGAACCAGGCGGTCGATCGGGTGCCCTTTAGCTTTGGGCTGGTGACGGCGACCTGGGGCAGGATCGCGTATTCGGCCGCGTGGCCCAGCTTCTGGGCGGCGACGGTCGTGATGGCCCGGTAGGTCTCGGTGGCCTCGAAACCGATGGTCTTTTCGCCCAGCAGATCACGTCGGATGGCGGCGGCGGAGAGCTGCGGGGCGTATCGCCGCGCGAAGGCTTGCACGGCCCGCTCCGACTCGCTCTCGTCGTCATTCGGCCTTCCGCTGCGTTCGTAGGACAGCAGATCGCCGTCGAGCGTCAGCTTGCGGCGGGTGAGCCACGCCAGCTGCGCCTGCACGGCGGCGTTGCGGCTGGTGTAGAGGCCGGCGTTGTAGTCGGCGAAGCGAAACAGCACGCGGTCGTATGGCACCGGGTACGCCAGCAGCCGCGCCGTTCCGTAGTACACGCCGCCCGCGCGCGTGTACAGGGCGTCGCGCACGGCGCCGGGCGTGGCGGTCTTTCCCTTGTGCGCGCGCGCCCACTCCTCGGCGAATCGCACGCTGACCTGCATCGAGCCAGCAGTGGTGATGGGGTTCAGGTCGGCCAGGTCGATGTCATCGAGCTTGCCCGCCCATTCGGCGGCGGTGAAGAGCGCCGGGTGATTGACCTCGTAGTAGGCCAGCAGGTCGCGGAACAGGAGATCCGCGTCGCGCTCCGTGCGCAGCCGCGCCAGCCGCACCCGGAACGGGCGCGCGTCGTCCGGCGCGCGCCCGGACAGCAACCGGTCGAGCAGCGGGTCGCCGAACGGTCCGAGCTTGGCCTTGTAGCGGTCGACGCGCGCGGCGGCGATCGCCGCCAGGCCCGGAACCGCGGGATCCGCGTCGAACCCCGATTCCTGGCCGATGACCGCGATCACCACGCAGGCCGACGTGCGCTCGAGCGGCAACCCGTTGGCGGCCAGCGCGTTGGCGATGGCGTCGCTCCAGCCGCCGCGGTCGCGCACCTGGCCGGGGATCAGGCCCGCGATGTCGCGAGGAAGCAGCGGCGGGGGCGGGGACGGCTGTGATGCGGCGGTCGCGCCGCAGGGCGTGCGGACCGCGGTGCCACAGCCGGTGGCCAGCAGCAAGGACGGCAGGACCGCGGTGACCAGGAGGACCCGCGGCTGGAGACGGACGAGCACGACGACAGGAGCTAGCATGGCCAGGGCGCCGCTGCGCGGCCAGACGCTCGCGGTCGTCGCCGACAATTGCCCGTGCGAAACTGTCGGGGTGATGACGTGGAGCCGATCGTTCGCCGCGTGCACGCTGCTGCTCGGCCTGCACGCCCATGCCGAGGATCCGGAGGACGGTCCGGAGCCCAGCTACGACCTCAAGGGCGAGATCGCCTGGGCGCGCGCCACCTGGCCGGACGAGATGAAGGGCCTGCGCTTCAAAACGCCGGTGGCGAAGCTCTTCCGCTGGGTCACGCCAGGTCGATCAATCGTGGCTTACGTTCACACAGGCGAGGATGCGTGCAAGCGGGTGGAGGTCAGCTACTACGTCGACGACGAGACGGGGGAATCGAGCGAGCCGCCGATCCTGAACGGCAAGCTCAACTTCAAGGGCGAGGTCGAAAATGGGAAGAAGCTGAGGGCGTTCGATCTCCTCTGGATCGGAGAACGATTGGAGAAGAGCGACGACTGGCAGAACGAGGTGCAGGACGAGCACGGACGGTGGCGACCGAATTCGTCCGGCGGATACGGTCTCGAGGGGACGATGTACGGCGTCCTGTCGTACGTCGACGATCGCATCGCGCTTTTCGGCGGCGATCCGGTGGAGATTCACGAATATTGCCTGGGCCCCTTCGACTGGCTGCCCTGTGCGAGCGGTGGTGAACGCCCGTGCGACCGGTGCGAGCAGATGTCCGTCACGTTGACCGGCGAGCACGCGACCTTCGGTTACCGCCACGTCCCCCACGACGGCCGGCCGATCACCTGCGACGAGAGGTGTCCAACCTACCCGGAAAGCCCGCTGCTCAGGCGCCTCCAGGAGCTGCGAGGACACGTGCGGGCATGGCGCCCGAGCGCGATTCCGCGGGCCGCGATTCCCAGTCTCTACCGGTTCCGCGAGGACTGCCTGCGGGAGCACCCGCCCAGGCCGGCCCGCGCGGATGGTCGCCAGCGACAATAGTCCGCCGCGTGCCTCACCCCGGCTCTGACACCCAACGCAAACCCCGGTTCCGACGGACGGTTGACGGCCGCCTCGGCGCTGATTATCCGGACACGTGTCCGGATAATACCTCTCACCCTGGGTCTTGTCCGGGTCCTAGAGGGGTTCCACACCGGGCGTGTGGTGCATCCGGGGGCTGCCTTCTCCGTCGGGGATTCCGCGCCTCTCATCTCGGCTCACACGGCCGCGGTCAACTCAAAATCCGCCGCCCGCAAGGGCTTACGAGTTCAAGTCTCGTCTCCGGTACTGAAATTATCGGGGAATTGCGGTTGCTCAGCCCCCGCTTCCGCCCTGTCTTCCCGCCGCCGGTTAGCGATCATGATTTCGAAGTCTCCTCGGGGGATCGTGGCGCGGCGATCAGCGGAAGAAGTCTGCCAACGCTTGGCCGGCGGCCGTTTGCGAGTCGACCGTGGCACGCTCGCGAAACAGCCATCGGGCGGCCGTCGCGATGATGTGCGCTTGTAGGTTCCCCGTGAGCCGTGGATATGGTTGGTGGAGTCCGCATCCGGCGACGACCGCGGCAGCCGCGAACATGACGACGGCGAAGGTCAACAGGTTCATCGCCGCCATGTTGTCGCGCGAAGCGGCAAAGTAGGTGAGCGCGTCACCCAGCGAGGCTCGCGTCGTGTTCGGGTTGCTATTCAGCGGCGCCGGGCACGCGATGCGGAATAGAAGCCCGTGCAGGACACGGATGACCTGCGGGCCAGGTGGCCATCCCCACGCGGGCGTCCCCGGAACGTCCATTCGTTGCAGGACGAAGAATCCAGTCAGACGCATCCTCGGTCAGTGGACCTTGATAGTGTGGCCGAACCCAGGTCCTCTGCGCGAAGACCCCGAATACCTTCGCCAAGGGTGCACCGAGTTCCTTGCACACCAGTCGCCCGAACTCCTCGTCCTGGCCTTGACCTTTGGGACCCAGCAGCGCCTGCCGCACCACGCTCCATGGCTGGTCCAGGTTCTGAAGCACGTCCTCTGGCCGAGCTGCCCCTTCGGGCTGCGGCATCGGCGGACGGAGCGGCGCGTCCTCCTCGTTCGAAGGTCCGCCCCCGGATCCGACATAGGCTTGCCGCACGACCTCGATCAGCTCGTTCAGCGAATCGAAGCCAATCTCCTGGCCAACGGTGTCGAAGAAGCCCACCTGGAAGGAGCCGCGCTCGGCCCGCCGCGCCGTCGCGGGGCTGACCTCGACCGGGCTCCAGTGCGGCGGCTCCAACGCCACCGCGAGGAGCGACGGCTCGGGCTGGGCGACCCCTGGGGCGCTGTGGTGGCGTTTGACCGCAAAGGCGATGCCGTCTTGCGGTGACCAGGTCTCGAAGTACCAGCGTGCGGCTGCCATCAGCGCACGCTCTGGCCGCGAGCCACCCGCGTCGGCACGCCGCGCGCCGCCAGATTGAACTCGACGCGGGCGCGCCGGTTTTGCCACACAAGCTCCTCGAGCTTGGGTAGGACGCCGGCCCGATAGAATCGCTCGATGCGCGACTCCGTCACCTCGTCCTCCGGCGCCTGGCGGACCTCTCGCAAGTCGTCGGCCTCGAAGGTTCCCTGGCGGTGGACTTCGATGAACTCCTCGCCGCGGACGAGCACGTCGCGGAAGCGCCCCTCTGTCACCAGCCGACCTGCGTCGGGGAGCAACTCGCGCGTCTTGAGCACCGCCATGGGCTCGAGGTGTTGGCCCCATTTGCCCTTGAGCGCAGTGACAAACACTTTGAGATCGGGCGCGCCGCTGAGCGGCTCGAAGGCCAGCTCGTAACTATCGCGCTCGAAGATCTGGGTGTCGGGAGCGACCGCCTTCAGCACCAGGCAGTACTCGCCGTAGAATCGGATCCCGCAACCCTCCAGCCCGGCGGCCCCAAAATAGATGTTCTCGCCCCCCTGTCCGGGCGCGATGAGGGCATCCACTTGCTTGCGAATGTCGGGCGGCGTGCCCTTTTGCCCAAGGCGGGCCAGGTCGTACCGATTCAGGTAGCGGCCCCTAACGGCAAGCAACCGCAGCAGCGCGAAGGCACCCATGTTGACTAGCATGCGGGCGCCCGCTTCGGCGTCCCGCAGGATGTCGCGGAGTTTGTCGGCGTTGGTCCGAGGGAACGCGTCCGGTTCCTGTCGCCCGAGCCACGCCTCGCACGCAGCCTGCCAGTCGCCGTCCGCGCGGACGTAGCCGGGTAGGGCGGTTGGCGCCGTCGCGGCTTTGGTCATGGTCGCGCCGCCTTCCGCGCGGGATGCGACAGCGTCGAGATGATCCGGGGCCACACCGCATCGACGGCTGGGGGCGTCCCATCCCGCGCGTCCACATACTGGAGCAGCGACATGAACGTCGGCAGTTTGGTCCCGCGGAGTAAGACCGGTAGCAGCACGCCCTTCTCTTTCCGGTTGCGCGCGTACGCCACGTTGAACTCCTCCTTGCAAATGTCGGAGGCCAGGTAATCCGGCGAATAGACGGAAATGATCTTGTGGGAATCGTCGAGCGCCGCGAAGATCTCGGCCTGCCAGGCGCTGCCTGGGTTCAGATTGAGCCTATCCAGAAATACGTGAAACTCCGCTCGACGGAGGCGGGCCGCGAAATCGGCGACCGCCTGCTCATCTTCGTGCGCGTAGCTGATGAAGACGTCATAGCTTTTGGTGGCAGTCGCCGCGCTGGTCAGGGTGCGAAACTGCTCCGCTACCGATCGAAACGAACGTCGGGCTTCCTCGGCACGGTTCGGATCGATCTCCACGATCTTTATCGTATCGAGCGGGATGCCCAGCGCCAGCCAATGAACGGCGGCCTCGATCAAGGGGGGGACGACGTCCGCGGGACGGTTGCCTTGGTCTCCGGCCGTGAGCAGCGGCATTGCGATGGAGCGAAGCTGGCCATCGTCGTACAAGATGGGCAGCAGGCTGCGGAACATGTCCCCGATCCGCTGGGCCATTGACTTTCCCTTCCGATCGCGGAGGGGCTCGAAGCAGAGCACGCGCGCGAACCCGAGCTGCGGATGTCGCGGTCGGATGTCGTGCGAAAGCCAAGAGGAGTAAATGTTTGTGAGGTCGATCTGCTTGTTCCCCGCCAGCTCCCCCACCGCGAGGCCGCGACGTTGGTAGAGGGCGCCGATCAGCGAGCCAGCCGTCGGGACGTAGTCACCCGGAAACGCGGAGACGACCAGCACATCGACCTCCTCACCAGGAGGGATACCGGTCAGATCCCCAAGACAGAGACGAATCGCCCGTTGTTTCCCGTCGTTGCCCAAGACAGTGATGGCTTCTAGCTCAAGCAAGGCTCCTCCTAGGCGAGGAAAGACGCCGGCCGCGACCCGACGCCCGCGCATCTCATCGACCGCGGGTAAAACGAGCTGGGGCCGATTTCTTTCCAACGAAATCTTCTTCGACCTCGCGACGGATTGTCGGAGGGCAGGGCCGGGCTCGCGCCCCCGCCTGCAGCAGTACGGGTGCAGCAAATCGCTGTGCGTTGGTGGGTCTAGGCGCGCAACCTCGGCTCCCCTGTCTCCCCGTAACCTCGCGTAAACTGGCCGCGCGTCGCACGCCGCGCGACACCCCGCGACGCCCCCGAACCACTCAAAATCCGCCGCCCGCAAGGGCTTACGAGTTCAAGTCTCGTCTCCGGCACTGCGAACGTATTAGCTGATTCTGCGTTGTCGGCGGCTGGTCAGCGGTCGTAGATCTGTCCTCAGCTCTGGCCAGCGTCAGGGATCGTCAACGTGCACACGCCCTTGCTGCAGGTCGGGCTCGGGGTCCCGCATGCGTCGTTCGTCAAGAAATCACAGGTTGGAGTCGGGGTGCAGATCGGTCTCCTGAAAGTCACATCGAATTGGTAGGCGTCGTTGCTCGTCCATGCAATCGCGGAGTTGGGACAACTGGCGCCACAGCAACCCAACTCTCCCAGGTAGATCGCCACGCAATCCGCGGCCGTCGAGCAAGCTTGACCGTACTCGGACGCTTTGAGGATGGGATCGTCCCATCTGCTGCCGGCATCGCTACCGCCGGTGTTGCTGCATGCCGCCACCAACGCCAGCGCGGCCAACCCGGCCGATCTGGCCAGCACGGCTACAGTGCCCACGATCGACGTGCGTCGCATCAAGAGAACCCTCCAACCTTTCGGCTAGTCGACGAGGCTAACACGGTGTTCGCCAGGGCCATCCTTATCGTCAACTCGAAGGTCGATCAGGAACTCGGCTCGCCGGCGCCCGCCCCTCACCAGGGTAGGTCCCGGTCGCAATCGAAGGCGCCGGGTGCGACGGCTACGAGCTGAACTTGACCTCGCCGGCAGGGACGAGACGCCGCTCCCAGGTTGAAGGTTGGGGCCAGCTCGTCTCCGCCCCCGGGTACGGGTTCTGTCGGGGCAAAGCAACTGGGTCCCTCCCGCCTAAACCTCGCCTAACCCACGCCACCCGTTGATTCCTTGTCGGCCGCCGTCCGAAGTTCGGACGCTGGTTGTTGATGGCCGTCAGCAACAACCCGCCGATGACCCCGGCGGCACTGCCAAGGGCGGTGCCGCCCAGGACCCGCAGGACGAAACCCAGTGCCCTAGTTTGCTGGGGCTGCGACAAGTCAGGGCATCGCGAAGTTGCCGGGAGCGCCCACGGTGTCGCCGGGGACGAGCCAGCCGAGGGTGTGCGCGCTGAGGTTCTCGCAGCCGTGGTCGGGGCCGCAGAGGTATTGGTCGACGAGGAATGCGCGCTGCGCTTGGTCGAACATCAGCGGCCCGCACGTGCCCCTGGGCGTGGTTTCCGCGGAGCCCCAGGTCTCGATCCGAGGTATCGAAGCGAAGAGACGCGTGCTCGGGTTCCAGAGCAGGCAGGCGCGCTGGACGCAGTCGCCGCCCGGCTTCTCCAGCACGCGCACCAGCGACAGGCCGCGGGCGCCGAGTGGCGCGGTCTGACCGCAGGCCGTCCTGTCTTCGCAGTCGAGGAGCCTGGGCGGCAGTCGCGTCACGGGTTTGGAGAAGTTCCGCCTCTTGCCGACGACTGGCGCAGGTCTCGCGAACTGGGCCTGGAGCCAGGCGGCGCCCTCGACGTGAAGGTTGGGGGCCTCGGTCAAGAACGCCTCGACCTTCGGCGTCTCCGTCCAGTCGAGCGACAGGTAGGGCACGTCGCAGCCGTCCTCGGTCTCGATCGAGTTGGGTGGGTGCACGATCGAGATGTGGCCGACCGTCGGCGCGCCGCGCGCCACGACCACGGGCGCGCTGCCCGGCTTGCGCAGGTCCACGACGCCAAGGCGATCGCCGTCGAGGAACCAGACGAGTCCGAGCGACGCGTGGTAGAGCGCGGTGTTGGCGTGCTTCGCGATCAGTCGCGACGCGCTGGTAGCACGGGAGCGCAACCGGATCTCGCCGGACGGAGCGTGGACCAAGAACTGCTGCGCCGGATCGCCGAGGTCTGGCTGCATCGGCACTGCCTTCGAAGCGCCCGCGTCCGCCGCCGCGGTGGGCGACTTCCGATCGAGGGTGGACCGACACGCGCCGGCCCACGCGAGCCAGACGGCGGCCCACAGCCAGCAGGGTCTCACCCGTGGTCCCAGTGCCACTCCTCGCTCGCCAGCGGCTTGAAGCCGTACGTCACGGCGTCGATCGGGCGAATCGCATGTTCCGCGCGCGCCATGAATGCCATTGTACCGGGCGATCTCAAAAAAGGCGGTAGGCTCCCCACGTGTCTGATTCGACGCAAACGACGCGCGACCTGCAGGTCCTGCACGATCTGGGATGGCGGGCGTCGTTTGCGCAGGCGCTGGAGGCGCTGGCCGATTCCGGATTGGTGCCGGGTCGCGTGGTGTTGCAGCAGCGGGGCCGGTACACGGTCGCCACGCCGGCGGGAGAGATGGCGGTCGCGCTGGCAGAGAAGCTTCGCAAGACCGCGGCCTCGGCGGCGGAGTTGCCCTGCGTCGGTGATTGGGTCGCGATCCGTCCGCCCGCCGCCGACGCCGAGCTGGGCGCGATCGCGGCGGTGCTGCCACGGGTCACCAAGCTCTCGCGACGGGCCGCCGGCGTCGATCACACCGAGCAGGTGCTGGCGGCCAACGTCGACACCATCTTCATCGCCATGGGGCTGGACGGCGACTTCAACCTGAACCGTCTCGAGCGGTACCTTGCGGTCGCGTGGCTCAGCGGTGGACGACCGGTGGTTCTGCTCACCAAGGCCGACCTGTGCGCGGACGACGCCGTGCTGGCCGCGCGCATCGCGGCCGCCCAGGCCATCGCCCCCGGGGTCACTGTCGTGGCGACGTCGGTGATCGGCGCGGCGGGCATCCAGGCGCTGGATCCTCTCCTGGGCCGGGGTCAGACGATCGTGATGCTTGGCTCATCGGGCGTCGGCAAGTCGACGCTGGTGAACACGCTGCTGCAGCAGGACGTGTTGCGAACCGGTGAGGTCCGTCCGTCGGACAGTCAAGGGCGACACACGACGACCCAGCGCCAGCTGTTTCGCGTGCGCGGCGGCGCGCTGGTGATCGACGCGCCCGGGATTCGCGACCTGCAGCTGTGGGACCCCGAGGCCGGCGCCGCCGTCGGGGCTGGCTTCGCCGATATCGACGCGGTGGCTTCCCGGTGCCGCTTCCGCGATTGCGGCCATCAGGCGGAGCCTGGTTGCGCCGTCGTCGATGCGGTGGCGCGCGGTCAGCTGCCGGCCGACCGGTTGGCTTCGTGGAGCCGGCTCAAGCACGAGCAGCCGTCGGCGGTCAGGCGCACCAATCCCGAGGCGGCGCGCAAACACAAGCGGGCCCCAGGTCGACGATAAGGTCGACGATAAAGTCGGCGATGAAGCTGATGCGTCACAAACAGCGCCACAAGTGAGACCGGCGCGATCGGTTTTGAACCGGTAAAGCCGGGTGGCGGAATTGACGCTCCTCGCGCCCAGGATGTACGCTGAAGATAAGATGTGGCGCTCGCGACCGGGGCGCACCAAGAGAGAGTCGTGAGCGACCAGGAACGACTGGAAATCGGGCAGACGTTCGGCCGGTACCAGATCGTGGGCGTGCTGGGTGAAGGCGGGATGGGCGTGGTGTACGAAGCCTTGCACCTCGGGCTGAAGAAGCGGTTCGCGGTCAAGACGTTGCGTCCCGCGGTCTCGCGCATACCGGAGGCGCGCGTGCGGTTCCTGCGCGAGGGAGAGGCCGCGTCTCGCATCCACCACCCGCACGTGGTGAGCATCGTCGACGTGGGAACCGAAGACGGTATCCCCTTCCTGGTCATGGAGTTTCTCGAGGGCGCATCGCTGGCGGATCTGATCACGCGGCATGGGCCGCATGGAGGTCGAGCCCGCGGTCGGTCTGCTGCTGCCCGCCGTGTCGGCGGTCGCGGCGGGGCATGCCCAGGGCGTGGTGCATCGCGACCTGAAGCCCGCCAACATTTTCGTCGCGCGCGGTCCCTGGGGCGAGTCGGTCACCAAGGTGCTGGACTTTGGCGTGTCGAAGTTGATGGCCGCTGGCGACGGAACCGGCCTGACCGCGACCTCGTCCGTGCTGGGCACGGCGGCGTACATGTCGCCGGAACAGGCGATGGGTCTGAAGGACGTCGACGGGCGCAGCGACCAGTTCGCGCTGGGCCAGATTCTCTACGAGATGTTGACGGGGGCGCGCGCCCACGCCGGGGAGAACCAGTTCGAGGTTCTGCACAACATTGCCACCGGAAAGTTGTCTCCGCCGCGCCAGCGCCGGCCCGACCTTCCCGTCGCGCTCGAGCAGATCCTGCTCCGGATGATGGCGTTCGCGCCCGCTGACCGCTATCCAACATTGCTGCTGGCGGGACAGGCGCTGCTGCCGTACGCCGACGACCGGGTCCGCGCGACCCTGGCGAACGCCTTCAAGAATCCCGCTGCGGAGACCGTCAGCGCGACGCTGATCGCACCGTCCCCCCGCCGTGGTCCCGACAAGGAACACCACGACGTTCCAGGAGGCGGTCGCCGAGCTGGACGGGCGTACCAGCCCCGGTGCCCGCAGCAACCGGCGCGGCAAGATCATCTTCGCTTTCGCCGCGGGAATCGGCATCGCCGGTAGCGTGATTCTCGGACTCAACCGTCGCTCGCCGTCGCCCAGCCCCAAAGCAGCCCCGGTGCCGGTCGCGTTGGGGGTCAACCCCGAGGTCAACCCAACCCCACCTCGCCCACCGGTGTCGCCGCAATTGGCGCCCCCTGCACCCGGAAGGCCGACGACCCCTGAACCCCGAACCATCGACGTGCGTGTCGTTCCGCCGCGTGCGGAGATCGTGCTCGATGATCAGCCGGCCGTTCAGGGCCACCTGCGAGCCACGCTGCCCGCTGGCGATCGCGCGGCGCACGTCCTCCGGATGTCGGCGCCGGGGCACAAGGCCAGGGAGATTTCTTTCGGACCCGACACGGCCCCCCCGCCGCTGATCGCGCTCGAACCCGTCGCGGCGCCGGGGGGGGCCAAGCACGCCGGTCACGGCGGCACTCACCGCCCGACGCCCCTTCGGTCGGTCGCGGCGCCGGCGCATCCGCCCGCGGCGCCCGATTCGATCGAGTCGCCCAAGCGCGGGCCGAACGACGCGCTTATCATCCACTGAGGATCGCCGAGGATCGCCATGCCCCATCGATTGACCGCGCTTGCCGTTTTCGTAGCCGTGGCCTCGTCGGCCTCGCTGCTGGCTCCGGTCAGCGTCGCCGTCGCCAGTGACGCCGAGGGGAGCATCTCGGCCCAGGAGGAGGCGCTGATCAAGCACGGCCTCGAGCTGCGCGAGCAGCATGACGACGAGGGCGCCCTGGCCGAGTTCCAGCGCGCCTATCGGCTATCCAAGGGCGTGCGGGCGCTGGCGCAGATCGCGCTGGCCGAGCAGGCGCTCGGTCGCTGGGTCGACGCCGAGACTCACCTGACGCAAGCGCTCCGGCACACCGATGATCGGTGGATCGGCCGGTACGAAAAGCTGCTGCGGCAATCGCTGGCCAGCATCCAAGGACACACCGGTTCGTTGCAGATCACGGGAGCGGTTGCCGGCGCCGAAATCCTGATCAACAACGAAAAGGTCGGAACCGTGCCCGACGCCCCCGGTGCTGGTTCCGGCGGGCAGCATCGCTCTGGAGATTCGCGCGCCGGGCTATCTGCCCCTGATTCGCACCGTGATGATTCCCGCGCGGGGGCTGGCGCGTGAGCAGGTCGTGCTGGTCGCCGCTCCCGCTCCCGCCCCCGCCACCGCGACGATCGACGTCCCGCAAGCCAAGGAAGCACCAGCGCCGGCATCCACGACGACGCCGGGCGCCTTGCCCAAAATGTCGACGATATCCGCACACCCGGAACCGGCGCTCGCGGCGGGCGGCTGGAGCAACCGCACCAAGGTAGGCGCCGGGCTAACCGCCGGCGGCGCGGCGAGCCTCGCCCTCGGCATCGCCTATCAGGTCGTCCGCGAGCAGAGAGCCGGCGCGTTCAACGACCATCACTGCGGCGTGTCCGGTAGCGTGGTGACCGGGCCCTCCGCCTCCGATTGCACCTCCCGGCACGACGACATCCAGAGCGCGCAAAAGATCGCGATCGCCGGTTTTGTCGGCGCTGCGGTGCTGGGCGGTGTGGGAACCTACTTGATTCTCAGCGGCGGGAGCGGCGCCGGCGATGCCCTGACCGCCCGCGCCTCCACCCGCCTTCGCTGCGTGCCGGCCCCCGGATTGGGCGTGGTCTGCGCAGCCCGATTCTGACCTCACGGATTGGCGCAGCAGCGGAAGCCGATATCGCAATCGGCGTCGACGTAGTCCCTGGATGTCTTGAACGCCGTCGTGCAGGCGTTTCCGTTGTCGTGATACGAACCACCGCGGAACCAGCACCCATCCGTTCTGCCGGGGGAGGCCCCATTCAGCGGAGCGCAGGCGTTCTCCCATTCGTGAACATTGCCCGCCATGTCGAACAGTCCGGGGTAGCCCCCCACACACCCTGGCGTCGTCCCGACATCGACAACGGCTCTCGGGGAACCGCTATGCTCGCCTCCGTTGCACGCCTCGGGGACAAGCGCGCCTCCGTACGGGTAGGGCCGCGTCCCGCCCTGCGAGCAGGCCGCTGTCCATTCGCTGATGTCCGCCCGGCTCAGGTCCGGCTGCATGTTCCCGGTCGTGGGCACGTCGTTGTTCGTTTCGATGAGCGCTCCGGCGCCAACGTGACCACACAGGCGCTTGCCGGCCCACTGGCAATAGGCGGTTGCGTCGCACCAGTCCACGCCGTTGACAGGAAAGTTGGCGTGGCCGATCGGGTCGAAGCCACACATGAGCGCGGGCCCGTACGTCGGGTTCCAGGTGCACTCGGCGCCCTGGCCGCTCACGTCGCCGTTCTTCGCAGCCAGAAAGAGCTGATACTGGGCCTGCGTCACCTCGGTTGAATCGATGCAACCGTTGGGGACGGCCGCCATCTTCGGCCCGCGCATATAGCGACCACACCCGACGGCGTCAGCGGGCGCATCCGCAGGCGCGTCAAGGGGAGCGTCCCCACCGCTCGGGCCGTCGACCGCGGCGTCGGCATCCGCAGGCGCGTCGCCGGCCGCGGTGTCGACCGCTCCGCGGTCCAGAACCCCGTCGGCGCCCGCGTCGCCCACCTCGGCCGGGTTGAGGGGCGTACACCCCCAGAGCACCAGCGCGAGGCCGCACAGGATTCGCCCGACAGGACGGAAACCACCGAACCAGGCGCGGTCACTGTCTTCTGAACGGCCACCCCCTATCACGATACGAGTATACCGTTCCTCGCATCAGTTCGTCGCGGGCGCCGGAGCCGCGGCTCACAGCGGCGTCGTCGACTGAGCGAGCCGAAGGATCTCCGCGGCGCCGAGGGCCCGTGTCCAGATGGCGACCTCGTCGATCTTGCCGATGAACTCTTGCCCCGCGGACGGTGGCGTCCCCGCCGGCATGCAACCGACGTGGAGCGGCGTCTGGAAGGCGGGCACACTCGCCGCGTCTTCGTTGAACTCGCCGTCTGGCGAGCCATTGACGTACAAACGCACGCGCTGGCCCGCCGGCAGGCTACCGTCGAAGACCACCACCACGTGGTACCAGAGGTCGAGGCTGAAGCTCCGGCTGCCGTGGAAACGATCCGTTCCTATGTCAGCATACAGGTGATAGCCAGTGTCGCCGTTGTTCCACAAGAACATCGTGTACGAGCTATCGACCAGGTAGTCGGCTCGTTTGCCGAGGATCCCGTTGGATGCGGGATTGAAGCCGGTGGGAAAGATCCAAGCCGCCAGCGTGAGCTGCGTCGTCGCTCGCAGGCTCGGAGCGTCGGGTACCGAGACGCAGCCGTTGCTATCGGCGAACACGCCGGCGCGGCCATACTGGCCGGCGTCGGTCGTGCTCGGCAGCACGTCGGTCGCACCGACAATCTTGGCCGCTTTGCCGTGGTTGTGACCACAGCTGTCGATGACCTCGCCCGGCATCCCGCTCCACGACGCCTCGTCCATGTGCATGATGAGCGCGCATCCCACCGACGACGAGGATCCTCCTGCGCCTGGGTTACCGCCCGCGCCCGCCGCGCCGCCCGTCCCGGCACCGCCGCCGCTGCCGGACATTCCGCCACTGCCCGTAGCCGCGTCGAGCGGCGAGGCCCCGCCGGTGCCCGCGTCCTGGCTCGCGGGATTCAACGGCGTACAGCCGGCGCCCGCCAGCAGGCAAACCAAGCCGGTCAGTGCGATACGTCGGTGTCCAAGCACTCAGCGTCCCAACGAAACCTTCTTCGCCCTCAGCTTGACCCGACCGTCGGGGCCGACCGACTCCGAGCTGCAGATCAGCGCCGCCGGGCCCGTCCACCGCGGCTTGCGGCAGGACGACACCGCGGCGACCTGCTTGTCGCCATCGAACACCAGCACCTTGTGCAGCAGCTCGTCGGCGGCGATTGAGTCGCCGCACTGGAACGCGAGCTTGCCCTCGCGCGCGGCGAAGGCTTCGGCCGGCGAGCACGACTCGGCGAGGGCCTTGAGCTTGCCGCCGCCCTCGGCCAGCCATACTCCCTGGTCCTTGCCTTGGTCCGGGTCCTCCAGCAGGGCGGACTTGTAGACGCGTTTGATGACCAGCGTCCGCCCGTCGGCGATTGGGACCGCGCTCGATACGCGGTCCTCGTCCTCCCAGTCCTCGCCGACGCTGGTCGGGACGTCGGCGATCGAGGCATCGACCGCGGACACGCGCAGCGCGAGCAGCGACCGAGGCGCGACGTCGCACGTTTTCACGTACGCGCCTTTGGCGACCTCGCGCGCGGCGACCAGCGCCGCCTTGGCGTCGTCCGCCGACTCCGCCACGCGGTACGCCAAGCCGAACACGTCCCGCTTCTCGCCGCAGTCGGCGGTGCGGAAGATCAGGCTGCCCGGCCACCTCGCCGCCAGCGGCTTGGCCGCGCGAGCGATCCCGTCCGGCGAGGGGCTGCTGGCGCCGACGACGATCCACACTCTCTCTGTGCGAGTCGCCGCTTCGTGGAGGACGAGCAGCGCGAAGACGGCTAGTAGCCGCACGCTCGCCTGATGTGCTTGAGCTGCGAGTTGGGGAGCAGCTGTACGTGGGCCCAGTCAGGGTGCTTCCGCGTGCCGCCCCAGTAGAGGTTGTTGCTCTTGGCCTCCGCGCCGAGCGCGAGCCAGTAGCCGTTCTCCTCGGCCTCGGGGTGCCAGAGCCAGCGGCGATCGACGATATCGGCCGCGTACGCGCGCGGCGTCCCGTCACTGGTGGTGGCGTTGTGGAAACTGAACTTCACGTGGGAGTGATAATAGATCGCATCTCGCCAACTCCTCCAGTCGATCCAGACCGGCCCGACGAGAGGTCTTGAGACGATCGCTCGGTCGCAACCGCCGGCGCTATGGGCTTGGACCCAGCGTGGGCGGGATCAGCGCCTGAAGGTCGGCGAGGAAGCTGGTGGATGCGGCGTCCGTCCAGGCCATGCTCAGAATGCCAAACGTCTCTGCAGCTCCGTAGGTTCTTCCGTAACCGGAACCCTGGGTTCCATTCAGAGCCCAATAGCACCAGTCCAGGTCCTTTTCCCCGATGTACTGCCGGATCCAAGGCCACCAGGTGGCCTGGGGGGTCGTGTGATTGGTCCCGAACTCGCCCAGCCACAACGGCGCTGGGGCGGGTTCGGCCACCAGTGCCGGTGACCCCGAATGTACGGTCCCTGGGGATCTTTCGTGGCGGAGTCCATGAGGTGCATCAACGTGACGGGATGAGGCGCAACAGCAAGACGTCGTGCCCGGGAAGGTCGGCGACCAGCGGCTTGTCGGTGTGGCCGGCTGCCGCGCCGGTCCAGAGGTTGCGCAACGCATAGCGCGTGGTCGCCAGCCGGGCGTCGCGCTTCGAGAGGTCGTCGACGACCTTCTGCGCTCGCCAATCCAGGTTCACCTTTCGCAACTCGGCGTTGCGGTTCAGGACCATCACCGCCCAGTCGCCGCCGGCGAGCGGCTTGAACCAAAAGTCGACGCTGTCCTTCACCGAGTGGCGGAACGCCTGGATCCCGAGCGGGTCCTGGTTGACCGCGATGACGGCCTTGTTTGTCAGGATCGCGGTGGTCTCCTTCGACATGGTGCGCAGGTCGTTGCCGGCGATGAGCGGCGACGCCATCATCACCCAGATCGAGAAGTGCGCGCGGTCTTCGGTGGCCGACATGCCGTTGCCCACTTCGAGCATGTCCATGTCGTTCCAGTGGTCGGGACCGGCGTAGGCGCGCAGGCCGTCCTGCTTGTCGAGGATCTGCAGCACGCCCAGGGATTTCCAGGTGCCGTGGTCGACGACGCAGTCGAAGCAGGTCGCGATGTCACCGGTCGTGCGCCAGGAGTGCCCGACGTCCTTCGCCCAGCTCCATGGCTGATTGTCGCCCCATTCGCACAGCGAGAAGAGCACGGGACGTCCCGCCGTGCGCAGGGCCTCGCGCATTGTCAGGTACGCCCCTTCGGCCTTCAGCCCGTTGGTGTTGCACCAATCGTATTTGAGGTAGTCGATGCCCCATTCGGCGTAGGTGAGCGCGTCCTGGTACTCGTGGCCGCGGCTGCCGGGCTTGCCCCCGCAGGTCTTCCAGCCGGCATCGGAATAGATGCCGAGCGCGAGCCCCTTCGCGTGAACGTAGTCCGCCAGCGCCTTCATCCCGGAGGGGAAGCGCTCCTTGTTGGGCTGAATGAAGCCCCGCTCGTCGCGCTCGCCGTGCCAGCAATCGTCGATGTTGACGTAGCGATAGCCCGCTTGCTTCATTCCGCTGGCGACCATCGCGTCCGCGGTCTCACGGATCATCTGCTCGCTGACGTTACAGGCGAACTTGTTCCAGCTGTTCCAGCCGAGCTGCGGTGTGCGCGCGAGCCCTTCGAACTTCTGCGCGAGCGCTGGGTGGCCAAGCAGCAACGCCGCCCCGAGCGGCGCTGCCCAACGAAGCATGTCCATGTTGCGGTTCCTCTCGGGTCCCGTGCCCGCAAAAAGCGAACCTAGTACGATGGAACGGCGATCGCGAGACATTCAAGCAGACGTGGCCCTCCCCGCGCGTACTTCCGCCGGCGGTTCGCCGCGTCGCCTGTCTCCTTCAGATTCCCAACCCCGACAGCTCCGGCAGCGGCCCCGTCGGCGCCCGCAGGTCGGCGAGCAGCCGCGCGACGTCGCGAATCAGCGCGGCGACGCGCAGCCCGGCCAGGAGCTCGGTTGTTGATTCAGCGGGCGGCAGCTTCATCACGCCCTTCTCCAGCAGGCGCGCCGCCGGGCCGCGACGACCCGCTTGCAGGTGGTGAAGTCCGGCGGCGATCTGGATCAGCCCCTGTACGGCCAGGCGCTCGGTGCCCTTCAATTCGAGCCAGACCTCCTCCCATCGCTCGTGCGCCAGGAAGAACTCACCGCGGTTGAACGCGATCTGTCCATGCCGAACCCCCTCCGCCTGACGAAGGCGATCATGCGGCAACGACGGTTCCGACATGTCCCGCGCCTAGCCTATCGCGTAATCGCGCGACGAACGCGCCTCGATCAAGGATTGTGCCCGTCGCCGAAACACATGTTGTCTGCGCGTCAACAACCGGCGCCGGGGACCGCACATGTCGGGCGAGTCGGAATCGCCACTTGAAGAAGTGTTCATGGATTCTTTGTAGGAACAGTTACTGCATTGGTCATGAGTGATGATGCGTTTCGAGGGTGGAGGAGCAAGCCTGGTTGCCGCGTTCGGTCTGGCCGTGGCCCTGGGGGGATGCCAGGTGCCGTCGACCGACGATTCGAGCGGGGGGCTGGCCGAGAGCGACCTCGTCAGCGTCAACGGCCTGTCGATGATCAACGGTCTGTCGATGACCAACGGCCTGTCGATGACCAATGGGCTCTCGATGACGAACGGTCTGTCGATGACCAACGGCCTGTCGTCGACCACCGGCCTGATGACCACCGCTGACGGACGCAACACCGTGGCGTACCTGGTGCGCTGCGCGCTTCCCGCCGGCGCCAGCCTCACCAAGAAGGATCAGAACGGCACGTCGTACACCTTCCCCGGTTCGATCGGCCTCGCGCCCGGGTGGGCCAACGGGGCGTGCGATCAGTCGTGCCGGCAATGGGTGTCGGCCTGCATGCTCGCGCACGTCAACACCGCGGGCATTCACGTGCCGATCTACATGGTGGCGCAGTCGCCCGCGATCGGTTGGGGCCAGAATTCGTCCTACCCCAACCAGGAGGGAACGTTCTTCGGCGACATCTTCTACACGAACACCGTCGGCCACGTCGACGCGTACTACTGCAACGGCCCCGGCTTCAGCACCGACGTCGTCGCCGGCCGCATCGGTTCGAGCCAAAGCGGCGCCCCCTACCGCAACATGTTCGCCAGCGGCTACTGCAACATCAACGGCTGCGTCGCCTCCGACGCCAAGACCACCGGCGCCCCCGACGGCTACAAGGCCTGCACCATGGGCGACGGTGCGACGCGCGCCTGGAACGACTCCATCACCGTGTGGCGCCAGAACAAGGCGCTCGACGCCGCCGGCAACGTCGTGGCCGGCAAGACCGCCGACGGCAAGACCGTGCGCTATGACTTCGAGGGCAGCACCAACGGCTGGACGTCGAGCAACAGCGCGCTCACCCTCTCTACCTGCAGCGACAAGGGCGCGCAGACTGGCAAGACGGCGCTCAAGGTGGCGTACACCAGCGGCTCGTCCACGGTGCGCATCATGGGTCCGACCGGCGTCTCGATCGCCGCCGGCACCACCGTCAGCTTCTACCTGTACGTCGACGCGAGCACCAACGTTTCGTCGGCGAACCCGTTCGTGAAGACCGGCAGCAGCACCGAGGGACGTCACAACCACCCCTCGTCAAATCTGCTCAAGGGCTCGTGGAACGTCGTCAACGTCGTGGTGCCGTCGGGCATGACCGGCAGCCAGGTCGGCGTCGAGTTCCAGACCAGCGGCGCGTTCACCGGCTACGTAGACAGCGTCACCTGGTAAGCGCGGCCAGACGGTGGCTCGAATTGACGGCCAGCCGCTTCGATACCGAGGCGAAGTGCCGTACCTGGTTCGTGACTGTCGGGTGCATGGCAGGCGCAAGGCGGCGTACAACGACGCCGCCGCCTGCCTGCCGCTGGTCCAGGCAGCGACCTGCATCCCAGCTACTCTGCGCTTTGATCTCCGTGCCGCTTCGCGAAGAGCCCAGCGTGCGCCCTCGGCAGTCGCGTCATCGAGATGACGGTCAACAGGAACACGAGGCTGCCCAGGACCAGCATCGCGCGCCGCATGCCGCGCCTTCGGTACTGGGACGTCGCGCCGAGGAAGAAGAGCGAGATCGCGAATAACACCGTGTGCAGCACGTAACCGTCGCTGTGCTCGTTGCCGGCGTTCGCTTTCTCGATCTCCACCCGGGTCAGGTCGTCCAGCTCGGTCATCTTCTTCAGCTCGGGGATCTGGTACTCGGGCAGGGCGAGCGGGTTGGGGCCTTCGATGCTGCCCGAGGCTTCGCTGGCGATCCACGCCTCGAGCGCCGGCTTGAAGTCGGGGCGAGCGCGGGCGCGCAGGAAGGCGGCGAGCTTGTCCTCGCCGCGATGAGCGGCGCCGACGTAGTTGAAGTAGGTGCCGACGTCGACGATCACGTCGCGGTTGACGATCGACCCCTGTCGCGAAGCGGCGAACTGCGCGACGCTGGCTTTCGACAGCGCCTTCGTCTGCTCGCCGTTCCAGAGTGAGGCCTGATACGCGCACCACGCCGACGCCACCGTCGCGGCTGCCAGCAAGACCCACGAGACGTGCTCGAGGCGTTCTCTCGACTCAGCTTCGCTTGCCATGCCCCTCCGATGCCGATGAGGTCAGCAGTAATGCGCGCCCGCGGTCCGCGCCTTGACGACGCACGGGCCGCCTGGACGTCCCACAGGTGTCGTCTCTGGAGACAATCTGGGGCGCACCTCGCGGCAGCGCTACCTAGACGGCGACCTGATTCGATGATCGGCGAGCGTTTCTCTCGAGACCCCGGAAGGATGAGCTAGCTGCTAGGGCGACCAGGTCGGGTTGCGGCTGTCGACGCCCGCTGCGGTGATGATGCACGGCGCGGCGCCGGGCGTCCGCGCCAGCAGCGCGATGGTGCCGATGTTGTTAATCTGGTCGATCTGTTCGTAGGCGAAGATGTCGTTCGGTCCCCAGGCCGGGTGATGGGCGTCGAAGGCGCTGACGGGTGTCAGGCGGCGGCCCGCGCACGGGTTGGTCTTGGTGGCGAAAGGTGTGGTCCAGATCGAGTCGGCTTCGACTGCATTGACCCCGCTGCAATTGACGTAATAGGCAATCTCGCCACCGGCGGGCGAGACGCTGGGCGCCTTGATCGTCGTCGTCCAGTTCTGGACGATCATCCGGAAGCCGGTCCCGTCCAGCCCCACCACGTCCATCTCGTTCTCGCGATCGAAGACCAGCTGGCGATCGTCGGCGCTGAACTGGGGCCAGAAATAGGAACCGGCGCCGGTGGCGATAAGCGACGGGTCGGTTCCATTGACCGGGATGGTGTACACCGACGCGCCGCTGTGGAACGCGATCAGCGTGCTGTCGTGGGAGAAGCTCGATTGGTCGGCCCCGCCGGCGGCGCTGGTCAGCTTGGTGACCCGGTTGGTCTGCAGATCGACCAAGTAGATCTGCAAGCTGCCGTCGCGATCCGACGTGAACGTCATCCACCTGCCGTCCGGCGACACTGCCGGTTCCTTCTCGATGCTGACGTCGGTCGTCAGGCGGGTCAGCTGCGTGCCGTCGGGGCGGATCTTGTAGATGTCGCGATTGAAATTGACCTGGTCGGCATCGAACACGATCCAGCCTGGTGTGGCCCCGAGCGACGACCCGGGTCCGCACGCGCCGGACGCGCCGCCGGTGCCGCCGCCGGACGCGCCGCCGGTGCCGGAGTTGGACGCGCCGCCGGTGCCGGAGTCGGACGCGCCGCCGGTGCCAGAGCAGCTAGTCAACGTGCACTGCGCCTCGCCCTCGACATTGCAGCTGCAGCTGTTGCATCCGTCGCTGCTGGGGAAGGTGGAGCCGCCGGGATGGTGCACACCCGCGTAGTCGCAGCCGGCACCCGCGTCGCTGGCACCGGTGTTAAGCGGCCCGGAGTGGCACGCTGCGAGGCCGAACGCGGGCACCATCCACGCCAGCGTCAATGAACGAGAAGACAGTCGCCGTGTCATCGGAACCTCCAAACGGTGGAATGCGTGAGAGCCTGCGCGCCGGCCGAACGCTCGCGTCGCGCGCGCCTCGAGTTGATCAAGGTGACCAGGTCGGATTGCGGTTGTCCGCCTGATAGGGCGTCAGCAGGCAGGGCACCGATCCGGCCGCTCGGGAGATGAGCGCGATCGCGGCGACGTTGTTGACCTTGTCGACCCGCTCGTAGGCGAACACGTCGTTCGGACCCCACGCCGGGTGCTCGGACGACGGTTCACTGGCGGGCGTCACCCGGCGGCCTGCGCACACGAACGTCGTCACCGAGAACGGCGTCGTCCAGATCGAGAGCGCTCCGCTCGCCGACGGAGAACAGAAGGAGTGATGTGCGACGCCGGTCCCGTCGGGAGAGACGCTCGGCGCCTTGATCGTGTCGGTGGTGTTCTGGACGATGTAGCGAAACCCGCTGCCGTCCAGCGCGACGGTGTCGATCTCGTTGTTGCGATCGAAGATCAACTGCCCGTCGTCGCCGCTGAAGCGGGGCCAGAAATAGGCGTTGAAGGTGTCCAACCCGGTGGCGACCAGGGTCTGGCCGGTCCCGTCGGGGTGGATCACGAAGACCGACGCGCCGCTGTGGAAAGCCACCAGCGTGCCGTCGTGCGAGAAGCTCGACTCGTCGGCGCCGGCGACCAGGTTGGTGACCGGTGTGACGGTCTGACTCGCCAGGTCCATGAGGTAGATCTGCAGCACCCCGCTGCGGTCGGAGGTGAACGTCATCCGCGTGCCGTCGGGCGACATCGCCGGCTCTTTCTCCAGGCTGGGGGCGGTCGTCAGCCGGGTGAGGCTGGAGCCGTCCGCACGCATCCTGTAGATGTCGCGATTGAAGTTGGCCAGATCGGAATCGAACACGATCCAGCCGGGGGTGCCGTCGGTCGATGCCCCCGAGCCGCACACGGTGATACTGCCGACCCCGCCACCAACGTCGACGGTGCCACCAACATCGGTGCGACCAACGTCGACGGTGCCACCAACATCCGTGCCACCAACATCCGTGCCACCGGCATCCGCGGCGCAGTCCTTCAACGTGCAGG
Source organism: uncultured Pseudomonadota bacterium (assembly GCA_963778795.1). GTDB lineage: Bacteria > Myxococcota_A > Polyangia > Fen-1088 > Fen-1088 > DASRQZ01. The sequence continues at coordinate 234,092 of CAVZVU010000005.1, forward strand.
CGACCTGGCCATCGGTCTGGCAAGTGCAGAGGTTGCATCCATCGATGGCACGAAACTGGTCTCCACCCGCGTAGTGACCACCGTCGTAAACACAGCCTGGGCCTTTGTCGCGGACGTCACCCAGGGGCTGGGAATTGCACGGGCCGACGGCCATCGTCGGAACCAGCAACGGGATCAGGAACCATTCATGTCTCATGGCGAGCCTCCGGGTTCAGATCGAGCGGGACCATCGGATAGATCGAGCGCCGCGAGTCGGCGGCGGGCCTGCGCGGTCAGGGACGCACCGGGACGGGCGAGGTAGCGCTGGTAGGCGACGCGCGCCTCGGGCGCACGCCCCAGCGTTTCCAGACAGACGGCCCGCCAGAACTCGGCGGGATCGGCGGCGCGCGCGCCGACGCCGACCGCCTCGGTCGCGGCCGCGTACGCCCGCTCCGCGCCGGCGCAGTCGTGGAAGCCCTCGCGCAGGACGTGACCGCGCAGCAGCTGCAGCTCGCCGAGGCGCTCGCCGTGGGGATTCGCCGCCAGCAACGACGTCGCCTCGTCGAGCGCTTCGCGATATCGGCCGAGCTTGGGCAGCAGCTCGGCGATCGACAGCGCAACCTCGGTGCTGAGCGTTCCGGCCGGAAATCGACGCCGGTGCTCGCGCAAGGTCTCGAGCGCGCCCGCTGGATCCGAGAGTGCGTCGCGACGCAGCCGCGCCGCCTCATACAGCGCGACCTCCGCCGGCAGATCGCCGCCGCGCGCCTCGGCGAGGTAGCAGCGCAGCCCGTCGCGCCCGTCGCGGGCCGCGCGCGCGCCGCACCCGCCGCTAGCCGTCGCGCCCACGAGCGGCGCATACGCCGCATTCGCCGCGAGCGCCGCCGGTGGCGCCGCCCCCGACGGCGCCAGCGACGGGTGGGTCGCCGGCGACGCCGCGCCCGCCGCCGCCGGTGAGGCAAGACCGAACCCGGGCGCCGCCGCCGCTGCCGGCGCCGGCTTCAGCGCGAGACCGACGACACGCGCGCTCGCCGGCGACCCGCCCTCCGGCGCCGCCGGCGCGCCAACTTCCGGCACCACCGGCGGCGCCGCCGCCGCGCCCCCACCCAGATCCGACGACCGCAGGCCATTCCACCCCTCGGCCGCGCCGGCCCAGTCGCCGCCCGCGACGACCACCGACAGCAGGCGGGGCCCGCGGTGCACCGCGACCCGCCCCTCCGAGACCGACAGCGTCACGGTTCGATGCGTGCGCACGACGCGAAAACGCGTCCCGAGCACGGTGAAACGATAAGGACCGGCGACGACGTCGAACCGGTGGCCCGCGGTCTCGGGCCGCTTCGCGACATGCAGATCGACCGCGCCCGACGAAAGCTCGACGATCGCGGCCGGCTCGGTGACGAAGGCGCGCGCGGTCCCACCATGCGCCAGCACCACCTCCGCTTCGCCGAGCAATTCCACCGGTCCCTGAGGCAGCCCCACCTTCTCGCGACCAAGCTGAATGCGCGGACGCCCCGGGCCAGTCGGCGGCGCGACCGGCGTCGATGCCGGCGTCGGCGCGCGGCGCTCGACCGCGACCGAGGAGGCGGGTAGAGCTCTATTGACCGGCGACGTTCGGCGGGCGAGATCGATCGCCGCCTGCCGCGGTGCCACCAGCAGATACAGGATCGCGGCAGCGGCCACCGCGCCGAAGGCGACCGCCAGGCGAAGCTGCAGTCGTTGCCGGGCGGCGTCGCGCACCAGACGGGACAGCGTGCGATCCCAGGCGGCCGATTCGGCCGCCGCAGGCGGCTCCTGGCGTCCGAGCTTGCGCAACAACGCCGCCGCCGGTCCGTCGCCTTCGACCAGCCGGTGCGGCAGCCCAGGCTCGTCGCCCGTGGCCCCGCGCTCGTCGTCGTCTCGCCCGCCGGTCTCCGGGAATTTCCTGGTCATGCTGCCTCGCAGATCAACGCTTCGAATTCCTGCCGCGCGTGGTGCAGACGGCGTCTCACCGTCGAGAAAGGAAGGCCGGTCACGGCGGCCACCTCTTCGCCCGACAGCCCCTCTAGCTCGAACAGCACGAAGACCTCGCGATGGATCACTTTCATGCGTGCCAGCGCGCCCGACACACGCCGCTGCGCCTCGCCCTCGCTCCAGTCGGGTCCGGGCATCGCGGGGCTGGGGTCTTGCTGGCGCAGCAACCAGGAGATCGCGGCGCGGACCGCGCTGCGCCGCCGGGTGCGGTGGGCCTGGCTGAGGCATAGCTTGTACAGCCAGGTGCGCAGATCGGAGCGGTGCTGAAACGTCGCCAGATAGCGAAACACCTGCGTGAAGACGTCCTGGCAGGCGTCTTCCACGTCAGGGGCCTTGACGCCGAGCCGCCGGAGAAAGCCGATCACCATGCCGTAGTAGCGCTGGTGCAGCTCGCGCCACGCCTGCCGCTCACCCGCCACGCAGCGAGTCACCAGCGATTCAGTCGTGTGCGCCACAGCGTTCATGTCCTTCCCCCCTTAGAGCCCCCACACGGCGAAATGTTCAGCGCACCGCGATCCATTCGAGCCGCAGCCCGAAAAGCGCCTGCCACGCTGGCGGCTCCAGGACCGGACCGTCGATGCCGCCGACGACGAACGACCGTCCCAGCAACGTGCGGAAGGCGGCCGCATCGACCGACAGACGCATGCGCGGCCTCAGCGCGAGGCTCGACCCGAGCCCCAGCCCCGCCGCGAAAACCACCCGCGCAGCGCTGGCCGGACTGGCGATCTGCTCGCTCGCGCCGCGCTCGATCGTCATCAGCGCATCGAGGCCCAGCGTGACCCCGATCGGTCCACGCCGGCCGGCGGCGGAAATGCGCGCGATGACCGGCACCCCGGTGGTCTGTACCCGGCCGTCGCTCATGGGCAGGGCCTGTTCGCTGCGGAACGGCGGCAGGATCGTGCCCAGACCGACTCCGATCGGCCCCGCGACGCGCAGGCGCAGGGCGAGCACCGCACCGACTCCGCTCTGGCGGGTCCACAGCGCCGCTCCGATGCTGACGGCCAGCCGGTCGTCGGGGGAAAAGAAGGCCCGTGCCGGCGGTGGCGGTGGCGGCGCCGCTTCCGGGCCGGATTCGGCTATCGCGGCCGGCGCGCCGGCGCGCGCCGGAAGCCCCGGGCCGGCACGACCCGGGTCGACCGCCCACGCCACGTCCCGGAAGTAGCGCTCGACGATGATCGCAACCGCCTCGGCGGCGCTCTGGCATCGCGGTGGCCCGGCCGCCAGCGCGCGCGCCAGCACCTCGGTGCCCTTCGGATCGCGCAGGATGAGCCGCACGCCGTCACCGGCGCGCTGCAGTCGCAAGGTCCAGCCGTCGGATCTTTCGCGCGGTCTACCGTCGGCGCTCCCGAGCTCCGCCAGCGCGCGCTCGACGGCGGCCGGCCCGGGACAATCGACGCCGGGCTCCACCACCACCGAGACCGCCGGAACGGCGCTGGTCATCCCACTCGACGCCAAGAGCAAAGCGGACACGACCACCGGCACCACCAGAGCCACGCCGGCAAAATATCATTTCAATCGCGTCGTGCGCGCCCGCGCTCGCGCTCAGAAGAAGCGGTAAAAGAGCCAACCCACGGGGCTGCCCCCGTCGACACCGGCAGTGCTGAGGTGAAGCCGGTAGTTTCCAGGCGCGGCGAACGCGTGATCGACGCTCAGGCAAGTCTGGTCGGCGCCGGGAACCGCGACCGGCATCCCCTGGGCGACCGACGTCGTGCCGTCTTCGGTGAGGATGTCGAGGGCCAGCGACGACGGCGCGGGGCAGTGGTCGATCTCGATATGGCGGGTGACGCCCGCCTCGCTCACCGCCAGCACGGGATCCAGCAGGATGCCTCCGTAGTTCGCGATGCCGTTGAAGCACCGTTCGTCGGGCGCAAACGGCGGCGGGCTGAAATCCCGCACTAAGTAACTTGCCTCACCCCTTAGCAATCCTCGCGCCCGCGTCGGCCAATGACCTAACCCCGCGCGCCCAGGGCATACCCTACACGGCAAGAGCGCCCGACCAACGATCCAAATGTCGCGCCTCGCGATCTCGAGCTGAGATGCAGTGGCGGACCTCCTGGCCAGGTCGGGGCGCGTGGCTACCCTGTTGCGGAGGAGATCTCACAATGGGCAAAGCCAAGCGAGGCGGGGGCGATTCCGCTGGCGACTCTGCGACGACGAAGCCGGGCGTCGCCGCAACGATGTCGTGACGGATCGATGGGGCCGTATGCTTCGCTCCTGTGGGCGGTTCTCCTGGCCGCCGAGCCGCAAGGGTCCCCACCCGAGTCGGATGAGGACCCGGGCGAGGTCGCCCAGGTACCGAAGGGGGGCGTCGGCGTCAGCCCGATCGAGCTCGTCCCCAGGGTCGAGATCCGGCACTCGTTTGACCGCCTCACGCAGAACCTGACTCGTCACACCTCGACGGTCGAGATGGACATCCAGTTCGTTCAGCGCCTGCTCCTCACCTACGAGGTTCCGTACGAGGTGCTGGGGACACCCCAGGGCCAGATCACGGGGTTGGGTGACACCCAGCTCCAGCTGATCGGCATCCTCCGTTCGAATCCGCGCTTCCTGGCTGGGCTGATCATCGGGACAATCCTGGACACCGCCTCCCAGCAGCCGCTGGGAAGGGGCAAGCAGCAGCTCCTGGTCGGCGGCGGCGCGTCGTACATACCGATCCGCTGGTGGCTGACTTTCGGCGTCGCGCAACAGCAGATTTCGGTCGCTGGGAACGGTTCGGCGCCGGACATCAATCAGCTGAACCTGCGCGTTGGGAATGTCCTCTTTGGCAAACAGTACAATTGGCTGAGGCTGGATTTCGACGGGGTGGTCGACTTTTCCGCCGGCAACGGGCGCCTGTTCAGCACGTTGGAGGTGGGAAGCCTGGTGATTGGCCGCGTCGGTCTCTTCCTGCGCGGCGGCACGCAGCTCCTGGGAGCGCGACAGGTCGACTACTCGATCTCCAGCGGCATCCGATATCTGTTTCGGCTGGAGACAGTCAGGCGCCGGCCGCAGTCGCGGTGACGACCGGGGTAGGGGGCAACGCGGAGATGTTGCCGTCGGCGACGAAAGCGACCACGTGCGGCCGGCGATGTTGCTGAGGTTGAGCACGGATCGTAGGCGGCGTACACCTCGCCCATGCCGCCGCGACCGAGCGGACCGAGGATGATGTAGCGCCCGATGGAAGCCCCCTTCGAGAGACTGAGCTCGGCCTTCGGAGGCGTGGACGCGGGCGCGGGACGCGCGGGCTCGGAGGACGACATGGAGCAGGCTCCAAATCGGCGGAACTCCGTCGACAATTGAGCGGAGCGGGTTTTGCGCACATGCGTTCCCAGGTTGATGCACACCGGTCACTGGCGCCCATGTCGCAGCCGTGGTCCCTGATGACCTGCGGCGTCGAACATCAACCTGGGAGGGGTAGCGGGGGCGCCGGCTCTCAAGGTTCGCCGAGACAATGCCGCGCCACGAATCGTCGCAACGTGGAGCCGCGCTCGCGATCGTAGTAGCGCTGGCCGGCGGCGGTCGAGATCGGGCCGGGGTATTCGAGGCAGTCGGCGATGATGCGGTAGCCCGCTTGCAGCTCGTTGGCGTCCTCGGGGAATTCATTTCGGTACTGCTGCAGCAAGCGGCGCATTCCGGCGCCGTCCTTCACGTCCATGGCGCCGTCGAGCGCGCCCAGCAGGTTGTTCTCGCGCTGGATGCGGACGTGAGCCGACGTGATCGGGTGCGGGTGCTTCAAGGCGTCCTCACCCGCGTCGTTGTCTGACGGTGCTGCCGCTGGAGCGCCGGCGTCGGTCGCGGGCGGCGGCGCCGCCGCGCCGGTGTTGGCAATCGTCGCCGCAGGGCGCGGCGGCGGCGCGGGCGCAGGCGCCGCGGCGGGCGGGACGTGCTCGCCGCTGGTCGGCGCGGAGGCGTCGTCCTCCGCTGGTTCGCCGTCCCGCCGCACAAACCACCGCCACGCCGCAATGAGCACCACAACCACCAGCGCGCCGAGTAGGAAGGCGCGCAGCGGAGAACGACGCGAGAGACGAGCGGAGGTCAGGGCTACTTGGTGACCGTCCAGCTGACGGTCTGCTGCGAACGATTCCACGCCGTCCGGCTGCAGTACTGGCCGGTGACCGAGGTCGGGCAGACCCCCGTCTTGTTGCGCACCCAGTCGGTGGTGGCGTTGTCGTAGGCCTTGGCCATGATGGTGTGGCTGCCGGCCGCGAGCTTCGACGTGTCGAACGTCGTCCCCCCGTTGACCGTGGTCGTGCCGTCGACGGTCCAGTCGACGCTGATGACCGCCGGATCGATCACGTTGACAGTGATGATGCCGGGATTGGTCACCGCGCCGGCCGCCGGAACGGTCGAATCGATCGGCGTCAGCCGACGCCAGATGGTGAAGATCATCTGTTCGCGCGAGACCGAGTTGAAGCTGGTGTTGGGGTTGGTCCCGAACAGACTGTTCATCATCGAGTTCGCCGACGGACGGTACTGACCGGCGCCGAGGTAACGGCTGCCGAGCCAGGTCCCTTGCAGGCCGGTGGCGCCCGTCTGGGTGGTGCCGATCCACTGGTCCCACTTGCCGGCGGTGGTCGCCGGCGTGCCGGTCGAGTTGATCTCCGGGCTTTCGGTGCCGGTGGCGCCGGTGCCCATGGTGTTGCTGCCGCAGTTGGCGCCGGTGCAGGTGCCGTACTCGTCAGCCAGCTGGTGGAAGCCGTGGCCGCCTTCGTGCAACGCTCCCTTGGCCGCATCAGGGTTGCCGCCCGACCAGAGCATCCAGCTCGACCCGGTGTTCCACCACCGCGTATTGTTGAGCACGATCGAGTGCCAGTCGACGGTCATGCCGGCCGGCGTGTTCGCGGTCAGCGTCGTCTGCGCCGTGCGCGTGTCGCAGGTCGCCAGACGGCTGGTGTCGTCGCCGAAGCAGTTGAAGATCGTCGAGCCATTCGACGCGCCGGTCTGGCTGACGACGTCGGTCTGGCTGACGGTCTTGAGCAGGCAGATGTTCACGAAGTTCTTGTAGCGGATGTAGGGCTCGCCGAACGGCGCCATGAAGCGCGTCGCCATCGCCGTGTTGATGTGGGTCATCAACGTGGTGTTGACCGTCGTCGACGTATATCCGTCGGCCAGAATCATGTAGTTGATGCGGTTCTTCGCCGGGCCCGAGTTCACGATGGGGACGCCGATCGGTCCGCAGTCGAGAGTCGGTGGGGGCGTCACGGTGCTGCCGCCCGCTCCGGTCATGGCGCCGCCGGTGCCGGTCACCACGACGCCACCGCCGGCCCCCGTCACCCTCCCCCCCGTGCCCGTGGTGGTGGTGCTGCCACCCGTGCCAGTGACTACGCCGGCACCACCGGTTCCCGGTGTCCCCCCACCCCTATCCCCATCCCCACCAGTACCGGTATCGCCGGTAGGCGCCGTGGAACCGGCGCAACCTACGATGAAAAGCAGACCCGCGACAGACGCGGCGCGCGAGACGGAGCGATGAGCGATCATGGGCGTCCTCCCAAGGGGGCTTGATACCGGGAAGTGACACGCATCGCGGCGCTGGGCTCAGGAATTATCGAAAAAGGTTCCGAGCCCCGGGGCGCGTAGGCGAAGGCGGCTCCGCCGCCGCAGCCAATCGCGGGAGGTTCGGAACCCTCTGAGGGTTCCGAGCGAGGCGCGTAGGGCGAAGGCGGCTCCGCCGCCGCAGCCCATCGCGGGAGGTTCGGAACCCTCTGAGGGTTCCGAGCTAGACGACGCGCAGCGGCTCAGCTCGCGGCGGGATCGTCGGTCCATTACTATGGGGGCTTGCGCGCGCCTCGAATTCCGCTGCCGGTGCTGTACGCGGTCCTGTTTCTCCCCTTCGGCGCCACCAGCGGCTTCGTCTCGATCGTCCTCGGATACGTCGGCAAGCAGAACGGCCTGTCGGTCGGGCAGGTCGGCAGCCTGGTGGCGGTCGGGCTGTTGCCGCAGACCTGGAAGTTTCTCTGGGCGCCAGCCAGCGACGCGCTCTGGACGCGCAAGGGCTGGTACCTGCTGTCGAGCTTCGTGTGCGCGGCGACGGTCGCCGCCATGGGCTTCGCACGGTTGAGCCCGGCCACGCTGGGCTGGTTTGAAACCATGGCCTTCGCGAACAGCCTGGCTTCGACGTTCCTGGCGATGTCGATCGAGGCGATGATGGCGCACGGCACGCCGCCCGGCGAGCGCGGGCGCGCCGGCGGTTGGTCGCAGGCCGGCAATCTGCTGGGTGGCGGGATCGGTGGCGGCCTCGGCCTGTTCCTCTGGACGCGCTTGCCGGCGTCCTGGATGGCGACCGGGCTGCTGGGGGTGGCGATGATGCTGCCGGCGCTGGCGCTGCTGGCGGTTCCCGAGCCGCCGCGCGACGCCGCGACGCCGCTGGGCCCGCGGGTGACGGCGATCGTGCGCGACGTCGGCGGTGTGCTGCGATCGCGCGCCGGTTTTCTGGCGGCGTTCCTGTGCCTGGTCCCCTCGGGGGCGTGCGCGGCCAGCGGCCTCTTTTCGGCCATCGCCCCCGACTGGGGCGCGTCGGCGGATCTGGTCGGGTGGACCAACGGCTCGCTGTCGGGCGTGGTCATGGCGGTCGGCAGCTTGCTCGGCGGCCGCATGTCCGACGCGATGGATCGAAAGCGCGCGTATGTGGTGAGCGGCGCGATCGCGGCGGCCGTCGCCGTCGGGATGTGGCTGACGCCGCGCGCGCCCTGGAGCTACGCGTTTTACGGGATGCTATACGCGTTCGCGGCCGGGCTTTGCTACGGCACCTACGCCGCCTTCGTGCTCGAGGCGGTCGGGGGCGGCGCCGCCGCGACGAAGTACAACGTCTTCGCATCGGTGGCCAACATCCCGATCGCGTACATGACGAAGATCGACGGTTGGGCCGCCGACCGCTTCGGTTCAGCGCGCATGATGCTGGTCGACGCGTTCGCCGGGGTCGTCGGAATCACGTTGTTCCTCGGCATGGCGGCGGCGGTGCAGGCGGGCGCGGCACGGCGCGCGGCGGTGGCCCAAGAAGGGGGCGCGCCGATCGTTCCGCCGGAGATCGCGCCCTGAGGCGACCTCAGGCTCAGGCGGTCTGCACGCGGCCGCCGGCGATCACCAGATCGACCGGGTTGCCGCCCAGCTCGTGGCCGAGTTGGCGCTCGTCGGTGTGGCGGAGAAGGATCAGGTCGGCGCGCAGACCGGGCGCGATGCGGCCCCGGTCGGGTAGGCCGAGCAGGGCGGCGGGATGGGCGGTGGTGGCGGCGATGGTCTCGTCGAGCGTCATGTGCAGGCGGCGGCGCGCGAGCGCGATCACGAACGGCATCGACGAGGTCGGCGACGATCCCGGGTTGCAGTTGGTGGCGAGGACGCAGCGACCGCCCGCATCCAGCAGCGCGCGCGCGTCGGCGTAACCGCCGTCGGTGTGGAAACCGCTGCCCGGCAGCACCACGCCGCTGACCGTCGAGCGGGCGAGGCGCGCCAGATCGGCGGGCGCCGAGGCCTCGAGGTGATCGACGCTGCGCGCGCCGAGCTCGATCGCCAGGTCGAGGCCCCCGAGGCGGTGAAACTGATCGGCGTGCAGTCGGACCGGATGACCGAGCGCGCGCGCCGCTTCGAGCAACCGGCGGCAATTCGACAGCGACCAGGCGCTCTCCTCGCAGAAGGCGTCGACGGTGATACCGGGAAACTCCGCGTGCACCGCCGGCAACGTCTCGCCGACGACGCGATCGACGAAGACGGCCGTGTCGCCGGCGTCGCTGGCGTCGCTGGCGTTGCCGGCATCGCCGCGATCAATCGCGTGTCCCAGCAGGGCGGTCGCCACGACCGTGCCCGCGAATCCACGCGCCGCCGCCTGGATCGCCCGCAGCATCTTGAGCTCGTGCTCGGTCGACAGGCCGTAGCCCGACTTCACCTCGACGGTGGTCGTCCCCTCGCGCAGCATGTGGTCGAGGCGCGCGCGCAGGCCGCGCGCGAGCTCCTCCGGCGACGCCGCGCGCACGGCGCGCACCGTCGCCAGGATGCCGCCGCCGGCGGCCAGGATCTCGAGATAGCTCGCGCCGCGCTGGCGCAGCTCCCACTCGTCGAGCCGGTCGCCGGCCCACAGCGCGTGGGTGTGCGCGTCGACGAAGCCGGGCATCAGCACCCGCCCCCGCGCCTCGATGACTTCAGTCGTCGCGTCGGCGTCGGCGTCGGCGTCGGCGTCGGCGTCGGCGTGGCCGCCGTCCCGCCCAGGCCCCGCCGATGCGCTGACGGCGGTGATGCGGTCACCGTCGATGCGCACGCTGGCGCGTGGCAAAGCCGGCGTGCCGTCGCCGATCACCACGCGCGCGTCGCGCACCAGCAGGATCAAAGTTGCCGCCTGCGCCACCCGGCGACGAAGGAGAGAAACAGCAACGCCGCCACGCGCGCCGTGCGCCCCTCGCGATCCTGCGCCGGGCAGAGCTCCATGATGTCGAAGTGGCCGACGCGCGGGTCGCCCCCCGCCGCTTCGGCGACGCGCGCCGCGTGCCCGACGCCGAGGCCCAGCGGGCTGGGCGCGCTGACGCCGGGGGCGAAGGCGGCGTCGATGCCGTCGAGGTCGATGCTGACGAAGCCGGCGCCGGGGCGCAGCGCCTGGTCGAACAGCGCCGGCAGCGAGAAGTCCGATTCGAGCACGGCGTCGGCCGCGATCAACATCGCCCCCTGGGCGCGCGCCCACTCGAGGTCGCCTCGGTCGTTGGCGAAACGCCCCAGGCCCAGCTCGACGAAGGCGCGCGGATCGACGTGGCCGCCGGTGATCAGGCGGCGAAACGGCATCCCCGATCCGACCTTCTCGCGCACGTCGAGGTGAGCGTCGAGATTGATCCCGCCGACAGCTTCGCCGTGGTGCTTGGCCAAGGCGGCGATGCAGGGCAGGGCCAGGTCGTGGCCGCCGCCGATGCCGACGGTCACGCACCCGGACTGGTGCAGCGCGCGCGGCCGCGGCCTCGACGCGGGCGTGGGTCTCGGCCAGCGCCGCCTCGGTTCCGCCGGCCACCGGCTCGACGTCGCCGGCGTCGAAGACGCGCACGTCGATCTCGCGGTCGGCGTCGAGGTCCCAGGTGGTCCCGAAGCTGGCGAGCGCGGCGCGAAAGGCGCGCGGCCCGTCGGCGGCGCCCGCGCGCCCACCGTTGAGGCGCACGCCGGTGTCGTCGGGCAGCCCGAGCAGCGCGATGGAACAGCCCGCGGCGCTGCCGGTTTCGATCGTCGCCGCGAAGCGCCCCGCCTTGACCGGGGGCCACTCGGGCGGGCGGGTGAACGGGATCGCCATGCGGCTACTCCTTGCCCGGTCCTTGCGGGGTGCCGGTCGCCGCCGGCGCCGCCGCCGCCGTCCCCGGCAGCAGCGGGATCGACAGGCCCTGTTCCGCGGCGCAGGCGATGGCGTCTTCGTAGCCGGCGTCGGCGTGGCGCAGCACGCCGATCGCCGGGTCGTTGGTCAGCACGCGCTCGATCCGCTCCGCCGCGTCGGGCGTGCCGTCGGCGACGGTGACCTGGCCCGCGTGCTGGGAATAGCCGATGCCGACGCCGCCGCCGTGATGAAAGCTGACCCACGACGCGCCGCTGGCGGTGCTGAGCAGCGCGTTCAGGATCGGCCAGTCGCTGATCGCGTCGCTGCCGTCGCGCATCGCTTCGGTCTCGCGGTTGGGCGACGCCACCGACCCGCAGTCGAGGTGGTCGCGCCCGATCACGATCGGCGCCGAGACCGCCCCCGAAGCCACCAGGTCGTTGAACAGCCGCCCGGCGCGCGCGCGCTGGCCGAGCCCCAGCCAGCAGATGCGCGCCGGCAGCCCCTGGAACGCGATGCGCTCGCGCGCCAGACCCAGCCAGCGGTGCAGCGCCTGGTCGTCGGGGAACAGCGCCAGCAGCGCGCGATCGATGGTGAAGATGTCGTTGGGATCGCCCGACAGCGCCGCCCAGCGAAACGGCCCGCGCCCGCGGCAGAACTCGGGGCGGATATACGCCGGCACGAAGCCCGGGAAGGCGAACGCCTCGGCCAGGCCGCGCTCGTGGGCGCGCTGGCGCAGGTTGTTGCCGTAGTCGAAGGTGACGGCGCCGCGCCGCTGCAGCGCCACCATCGCGCGCACGTGGCGCCACCATCGTATCGAGGCTGCGCGCGGCGTACGCGACCGGATCGGCGACGCGCAGCGCGCGCGCCTCGGCCAGCGCCCGGTCGGCGGGGACGTAGCTCATCACGTCGTGCGCCGGCGTCTGGTCGGTGAGCGCGTCCGGCGTGATGTCGCGCGCGAGCATCCGTTCCAGCAGCGCGACGGCGTTCGCCTCGACGCCGATCGAGACCGCGCGTCCGGCGGCGGCGTGCGCGCGCGCGCGATCGATCGCCTGGTCGATGGCCTGCGCGGGCGTTTCGCCGCCGCCGCCGGCGATCTCGTCGAGGTAGCGCGTGTCCAGCCGGCGCTGCAGCTTGCCGCGATCGACGTCGGCGATCAGGCAGACGCCGCCGTTCATGGTCACCGCCAGCGGCTGCGCGCCGCCCATGCCGCCGCAGCCGGCGCTGACCACCAGTCGACCGGCGAGCGCGCCGCCGAAGTGCTGCGCGCGCGCAGGCCGCGAAGGTCTCGTAGGTCCCCTGCACGATCCCCTGCGTGCCGATGTAGATCCACGACCCGGCCGTCATCTGCCCGTACATGATCAGCCCCTTGCGCTCCAGCTCGTCGAAGCAGGCGTCGGTCGCCCAGTGCGGCACCAGGTTCGAGTTGGCGATCAGCACGCGCGGCGCGCGTTCGTGCGTGCGCAGCACGCCGACCGGCTTGCCCGACTGCACCAGCAGCGTCTCGTCCGGCTCGAGCTTCTTCAGATTCTCGACGATGGCGTCGAACGCCGCCCACGATCGCGCCGCCTTGCCGCGCCCGCCGTAGACGATCAGGTGCGGCCGGATCCTCGGCGACCTCGGGGTCGAGGTTGTTCATCAACATGCGCAGCGCCGCCTCGGCGTGCCAGGTCTTGCAGGTGCGCGTCGCTCCCCGGGGCGCGCGGATCAGCCGGGCGGGCTCCATCGACGGGTGCGCCATCCCCAGATCTTATCCCGAGATCGGGCGCGACGCGCCCGCGCCCGAGAATTGGCCGCGCCGGATGAGGTCGCCGAGCGCGCGGATGTCGGGCGCGGGCGGGCGATCGCCGGTCCGACGCGACACGGCCGCGCGCACGCTGGCGTGCGCCGCCTCGACGCCGGCGCCCGAGCGCAGCGGGCGCTGATACTCCAGCGCCTCGGCGGCGCACAGCAGCTCGATGGCCACCACGTCGATGACCCGGTCGAGCGCGCGCGCGGCCCGCCGCGCCGAGGTGGCGCCCATCGAGTTGTAATCTTCGATGCCGGCGCTGGTGGGGATGTTGGCGACGCTCGACGGTGTCGCCAGACCGATGAGCTCGTTGCAGCAGGCGGCGGCGACATACTGCGCGACCATGAGCCCCGAGCACAGCCCCGGCACCGACGCCAGCTGCGGGTGCAGCGGATTTTCGGCGTCGGACGCCGCGAGGATGTAATAGGTGCGCCGCTCGGAGATGCCGGCGATGTGTCCGAGCGCGATCACCAGCGTGTCGAGCGCCAGCGCCAGCGGCATGCCATGGAAGTTGCCGGCCGAGACCACCTGCCGCGTGTACGCCGGATCGTTGGAGAAGACGAGCGGGTTGTCGGTGACCGCCCCGAGCTCGCGCTGCACTATCACGCGCGCGAACTGGATCACGTCGTGCACGGCGCCCAGCACCTGCGGCGCGCAGCGCAGCGAGTAGGGATCCTGCACGCGCGGATCGCCGTGCAGGTGACTGGGGATGATCTGGCTGCCGGCGATCAGCGCGCGCAGCCGGCGCGCCACCTCGCTCTGCCCGTTCTGCCCGCGCGCCGCGTGGACCCGCTCGTCGAGGAAGGCGTCGGTGCCGCGGCAGGCGTCGATCGACATCGCGGCCGCCGCCAGCGCCGCCGCCCAGACCCGGTCGAGGTCGGCCAGCACCAGCGCCGCCGAGCCGGCCATCAGGTGCGTGCCGTTGATCAGCGCCAGCCCCTCCTTGGCCTCGAGCACCAGCGGGGCGAGGCCGGCGATGCGCAGCGCCTCCGCGCCGGCGACGACGCGACCGTCGTGGGTCGCCTCCCCCTCGCCGATCAGCACCAGCGCCGCGTGCGCCAGCGGCGCCAGATCGCCCGACGCGCCGACCGAGCCGATCGACGGCACCACCGGCGTGACGTTGGCGGCCAGCAGGCCGATGAGCTGCGTGCACACCTCCGGCCGCACGCCCGACAGGCCGCGCGCCAGCGACGCGCACAGCAGGATCATCATCGCGCGCACGACCTCCTCGGCCAGCGGCTCGCCCACCCCCGAGGCGTGCGAGAGGATCAGGTTGCGCTGCACCTCGCGCAGCTGGGCGTCGTCGATGCGCTTGTGCGCCAGCGAGCCGAAGCCGGTGTTGACGCCGTAGAGCACCTCGCCGCGCGCCATCGCCTGCTCGAGCGCGGCGCGCGAGGCGGCGAGCTGCGCGCGCGCGCGCGGCCCCAGCGTCACGCCCGCCCGCCCGCGCGCGGCGTCGGCGAGCGCGTCGATCGCCAGCGGCCCACCGTCGATGACGAGCTGGTGCACGCTGCTATCTTACGGGGTGGCCGGCCCCCAGGTCGACCACCCTCGCGCGCAGGGCCCTAGAACTAGGGCGCGTCGACCAGGTTCAGTGGCCCCAGGTAGTCGGACTTGCCGAGCTCGACGCCGCCCCGGCGCAGGATGTCGTACGCGGTGACGACGTGGAAGTAGAAGTTGGGGATTTGCCGCGCGAACACGTACTCGTCGGCGTGCAGCCCCTTGCCGGCGGGGCGCGCCAGCTTGACGATCAGCTGCGGCGTCGTGCGCTCGAAGTCCTGAGCGGTGAAGGTGTCGAGGTAGGCGAGACACTTCGCGATGCGACCGCGCAGCTCCTCGAAGGTCTTCTCGTTGTCTTCGTGGGTGGGCGGCACCTTGCTGGACAGCAGCGCGGCCGCGCTCTTGGCGTTGTCACAGGCGATGCGGACCTGGGTCACGAACGGCAGCATGTCGGGGTACAGCCGCTCGGTGAGGAAGTTGTTCGGGTCGAAGTTACGCGCCTTCGCGTGGGCCTGCGCCTTCTCGAGGACCGTGTCGAGGTTCTTGAGGGTGCGGGCGAACTGTCGGACGGCGAGGTAATACATGGTGATGGCTCCTGGCTTTGAGGATCGCGGAAAACGGACTGCGATGGGGCGGAGGTCTAGCCGACGAAGGTCGGCCGAGCAACCGGGCGTCTACCTCGGAACCCTCAAAGGGTTCCGAACCTCCCGCGATAGGCTCCGACGGCGACGCCGTCTCCGCCCGACGCGGTTAGACCACCGCGAACCAAAGACCAGAAGTAGGTGGTCGGCTGGCGCCGGCTAGCGCTCTGCTTCCTTGCTGCCGACCACCGTCAGGTTCAACCCGACCTGGACCGACAGGGGCTTCCCGTCGACCATCACAGTGGTCTTGCCGTTGTAGTACCAGCCGAACGAGCCGGTGGAGAACTCGCGCTTGTCGGCGATGATTTCGGAGTTCCCGATCATGATCTTGACGGGCTCCGCGGTCTCGAGGAATTGGGTCTTGGAGACGGGGCAGGGTGATTTAGCCATGGCCGGCAAGCTATCACGAAGGCGGCGCCGCACGCCCGGCCAGATCTCGGCTAGATCACGTTCTCGGTCCGCGCGCGCGCATCATCTGATAGCTCTTGAAGCGCGCCCGCTTGAACCGGATGCTGCCGTCGCGATCGCGCGGCTTGTAGGTCGTGCCGCGCGCGACGTAGCGGGTTCCGCCGCCGCCGTAATAGTTGACCTGCAGGCCGACGCGGACGCGCGGCTGGAAGGCCTTGTCGATGTTGTAGACCACGGCGGTGGCGGCGGTGTTGACCGCGGTGGTCGCGCCGAAGTTCACCAGACCGCCGATCCCGCCGTGCAGGAACGAGTCCGCCGCGCCCGACGCCACTTTCAGCCCGAGGTCGGTCTGCGCGCGCAGGAGCATATCGTCCTCTTCGGTCAGCGCCTGCGGTCCCAGCGTGTCGCGCATCGTGGCGATGATCCCGCGCGTGTAGCCAAGCTGCGAGATCACGAACGGTTCGCTGCCCGTGTCGGCCCAGGCCATCGCGTCCTGCAGACCGGCCGCCGCCTCCGCGCGGCCGGCCAGCTCCAGCGCCCAGTTGTCTCCGCCGCCGCGGGCGGCGTCGTAGCGCGGGCCGCACGAGACGCCGAAGCGCCCGCGTCGCGCCAGATCGGCGTAGACCACGTCGAACGGGACCGGCCCGCCACCGGCGGGACGAAACCGGAAGACGGCATAGCGTTCCTCGCCGTGCGGCACGCTGCCCAGGCGCACGTAAACGTGGTTGCCGACGACCACGTAGTCGTAGCCGATGACCTCTTCCAGCGCCAACCCCGGCGGCAGCGCGAGATCGATGTCGGTGCCGCGCGCGGCGCTGCGCAGGATCGCGCCCGCCTCGCGCTCGAAGATCCCCGGCATGTCGTTGGGGCTCTCGACGTAGTAGTAGTTGCCGCCAGACGCGTCGGCGAGGCCCTGCATCAGCAGCTCGTCGTGCTCCATGCCGAAGCCGATCGTCGTGATGCTGACGCCGCGCTCGGCGGCGCGCGCGGCGATGCGCGCCAGCTCGGGCGTGCTGGTGATGCCGATGTTGGGCTGGCCGTCGGAGAACAGGATCACCTGGTTGACCTGCCACTCCTGAAACGCGCTGAACACCTCGGCCAGCCCGGCGAGCATGCCGCCCGAGAAGTAGGTTCCGCCTCCGTCGCGCAGCGCATTCACGCCGGCGATCGCCGCCGGACGCGTGGCCGGGTTGATGATCACCGGCGGCACCGCTTCGTAGACACCGTCGGAGAAGGCGACCACCGAGACGCGGTCACCGTCGCGCAGCTGCGAGATGAACGTGCCGGCGGCGATCAGCATGTTGCGGAACGGCGCGCCCGCCATCGACCCCGAGCGGTCGAGCACTAGCGACACGTTCAGCGGCGCCAGCGCCGCCGCGGGCGGCCGACCGCGCACGCTGACGGCAGCGTAGAGCAACCCGCTGGTGGTGCGCGGCCCGACGCCGCAGGCGATGTCGACCGGCGCCGTCGCCGGATCATCGGCAACCGGCTGCGGCCACTCCGGCGCCGGCGCCATCGCAAACACCATCTCTTCGCTGAGGTCCTGCAGCCGCGGCGTCATCGGCAGGCTGATCATGACCACGGCGCAACTGCTCAAGGAGGCGGCGAGGAAGAGCAGGAGGGTAAAGGCGCCGTCGCGGGTAAGCGCAGCGGCGCGGGTCAACGGACAACGCTGGAAGCCGGCAGAGATCATGGCGCCACAGCATAAACGGAAGTAAGCGCACTTGGAAACGGGGTGCCTGCCGGACCAATCCCCAATGCATCAGCAACAATCAAACCGGCAAAGAAAAAAGGCGCGCCCGCCTCATCGGCGAACGCGCCTTCATCGGAAGGTCCGATTCTCGCTTCTGCTAGTCGGTCACCGTATCGATGTAGATGGTGACTGAGAGAGGAGTTGCGAATGTAGCCGATGCGTCAGGTGGGGCCCCACCCGATCCAATCTGCACTCCGATTTGTACAATCTGTGCCGGCGTCCAGTTCGTTGACGTGGCGGTGCTCAGGTCAAACGCCAGGTCTGTCCAGGTTCCTGCGCTCAACCCGTTATATCCCTTGGCGTCATAGATGTAGCTGCTGGTGCTGCTGGCGTGAATAACCGCATAGCCGGGGAAGGTGCCAGACGCGAGCATAACCTTCGCGTGCAGTGTCTTTCCCGTCAGGTCCATCGATGCGAAGTTGATGACCGGGTCGATAGACTGACCGTAGGCGGTGAAGGTAGCCGTTATCTTGAGCGAGCCCGGCGCCGGGCTTCCGATAGTCGGTTCAAAGGTGAAGGTCGGAGGGACTCCACCGTCCATATGGCCGCCGTCCAAGACCATTTGAGAGGCGAGGTTCGCAGGGTCATCGAACGTGTTGAGCCCCCACCCCTGCACCGTGGTGTCGAATGTGTAATTGACCAGGTGCACGGGACCGGCGTCTACCATCGCATCTGCGGCGTCGGTTCCGGGGCCCGCGTCCGACCCGCCCGCACCAGATTGAACGTCGCCGGCGACGTCGCTGCTGGTATCGCTGCCAGCGTCCGCGTGGCCGCCCGTGCCTGCGGTCATGCCGCCGGTCCCTGCGGTCATGCCGCCGGTGCCGTGGCCGCCGCCGCCGGTGGCGCCACCGGTTCCAGTGCTACCACCACCACCGCCGCCGCATCCGGCGAAGACCAGCGCTCCGGACGCGAGAAGACTACCGAGAAAACTAATCTGTGACTTCGTCATGTGAACGACTCTCCGCAGGTTGATTGAGAGACCTCTAACAACACCGCGCGGAAAATATCCCGCTTCGGAATTGGGCACAATTCGAAAGCCGGTCACTGTCGCAGGATCCGAGGGGCGAGTAGCAGGAAAGCACACATTGGACACGCGCCGGTATATCCGATGTTCCTGCGAGGTTCCCGCGATGCTCGAACCTCAACCGTGGAACGACAGGAATCGAACGAGCGCTGATTGGACAATTTCTTCGCACCCTGAATCTCGCTTCGATTCGGGTGGCTCGGGCATAAGAGGCTCGGCCGTTCGGCTGGGAGCTGGCCTCAGGTAAAGGAAGGTGCCCCTCCCTCCGAAGGGACTCTAGCGGCGTCGTGACCACGCCGGCGCACGCCGTCCGAGATCCCCCGATGAGCGATAACGAGCAAGACGAGATCATTACTGAGTTTCTGGTCGAAGCTCACGAGAACCTCGATGTGCTCGATCGGGAGCTTTTGGCGCTGGAGAAGAATCCGCACACACCCGAGCTGCTCGCCAGCGTCTTTCGTCGCGTTCACACCGTGAAGGGAGCCTGCGGGTTCCTCGGGTTCTCCAAGCTGGAGACGGTCGCCCACGCCTCCGAAAACCTGCTCTCCAAGGTTCGCGAGGAGGAGCTGGAGCTGACGCCGACCATCATTACCGCGCTGCTGGGCGTCGCCGACACGATGCGCAACATCCTGGGCGGGATCGAGGCCAACGGTAAGGAGGGCGACGAGGACCATTCGGCGACCGTCGAGACCATCAACCGCCTTCAGCGCCCAGGAGCTGCTGCCGTCGCCGCCGAGCCCGAGCCCGCACCTCGCGTCGTTGCCGCCCCGGCCCCGCCGCCGCGCCCAGCGCCCGCATCCGCACCTGCGCCCGCGCCTGCACCGCTCGTACGTGGGTCGGGTCCTCCATCAGATCATCCAACCGCCGTCGAGCCGCCGGCCGCCGAGCGCTCCCACACCGTCTCGGACTCTTACCTGCGCGTCGACGTCGGGCTGCTCGACAAGCTGATGAACCTGGTGGGCGAGCTGGTGCTGGCGCGCAATCAGGTGCTGCAGGTGGCGCCGCTGGTCGACGATCAAAACTTCGTGGCGACGTCGCAGCGCCTGAATCTGATCACCACCGAGTTGCAGTCGGGCGTGATGAAGACCCGCATGCAGCCGATCGGCAACATCTGGGAGAAGCTGCCGCGCGTGGTCCGCGACCTGGCGATCATCTGCGGCAAGCAGGTGCGCGTCGAGATGGAGGGGAACGAGACCGAGCTCGACAAGACCATCATCGAAGCGATCAAAGATCCGCTGACCCACCTGGTGCGCAACTGCGTCGATCACGGCATCGAGACCGCCGCCGATCGCGTGGCCGCCGGCAAGTCGCCCGACGGCCGGCTGCTGCTGCGCGCCTACCACGAAGGCGGCCAGGTCAACATCGAGATCTCCGACGACGGCAAGGGGATGGATCTCGACGCCATCAAGAACAAGGCGCTCGAGCGCAACTTGATCACCCCGGAGCAGGTGATGCGCATGAGCGAGCGCGACCTGCAGAACCTGATCTTCCTGCCGGGTTTCTCGACCGCGCAGAAGATCAGCAACGTCTCGGGCCGCGGCGTCGGCATGGACGTCGTGAAGACCAACATCGAAAAGATCGGCGGCATGGTCGACGTCCACAGCCGGCGCGGGTTCGGGGCGACGTTCCGCATCAAGATCCCGCTCACGCTGGCCATCATCCCGGCGCTGATCGTCACCAGCGGCGGCGACCGGTACGCGGTGCCGCAGGTCAGCCTGCTGGAGCTGGTGCGCCTCAAGGGGACGCAGGCGCGCGAACGCGTCGAGATCATTCAGGGGGCGCCGGTCTACCGGCTGCGGGGAAATCTCCTCCCGCTGGTCTACCTGAACCGCGAGCTGGAGATCCAGGGCGCGCCGCGCGCCGCCGACGTCGAGGAGACCGTCAACATCGTCGTGCTGCAGGCCGACAACCGCCGCTTCGGGCTGGTCGTCGACCAGGTCAACGACACCGAGGAGATCGTCGTCAAGCCGCTGGGACAGCACCTGAAGGGCATCACCGCCTTCGCCGGCGCGACCATCATGGGCGACGGGCGCGTCGCGCTGATCCTCGACATCCTGGGCATCGCGCAGCACGCGAGCGTGATCTCCTCCGCGCCCGAGCGCGGCACCGGACAGCACGGCATCGTCAAGGAAGACAAGGTGACGCAGCGGCAGACGCTGCTGCTGTTCCTGACGCGCGACGGGCGGCGCATGGCGATCCCGCTGTCGATCGTGGCGCGCCTCGAGGAGTTCCCCAGGAACACCCTCGAGCGCCTAGGCGCGCACCAGGTCGTGCAGTACCGCGGCCGCGTCCTGCCGCTGGTCGACATCGTCGATCTCGTGGGCGGCGCCGCCGGCGGCGGATCCGACAATGACGATCCTCGGGCGGCGGACGATTCGATCCACGTGGTCGTCTACAACGAGGGTCAGCGCAGCGTCGGCGTCGTCGTCGGGCAGATCCTCGACATCGTCGAGGAGGTCATCGACGCGTCGGTCGGCCCCGCGCGCGGTGCGCTCGCGGGCTGCGCCGTCATCCAGCAAAAGGTCACCGAGCTCGTCAACCTGCAGGCGCTGGTTCGCGGCGGCGGCGCCGGCCTGCTGGATCTATACGACGCCTCGCGGGGCGCGGTCGCCGAAGCTGGAGTGGGAGGCTGAACGTGGTCGATAACACCCAGCAGCTCTGCACCTTCACCGTCGAGAGCTACACGTTCGGGGTCGAGGTGAACAAGGTGCAGGAGGTGCTGCGCTTCCAGGAGATGACGCGCGTGCCGCTGGCGCCCTGGGTCGTGCGCGGCCTCATCAACCTGCGCGGCCAGATCGTCACCGCGATCGACCTGCGGCGCCGGTTGGGCCTGCCCGACGCACCGGCCGGCGTGTCACCCATGAGCGTCATCCTGCGCACCGAGCAGGGCGCGGTCAGCCTGCTGGTCGATCGGATCGGCGACGTGCGCGAGGTGCAGCGCGATCTGTTCGAGCCGCCGCCGGTGACGCTGCGCGATCTCGCGCGCGACATGATCCGCGGTGTGTACAAGCTGCCCGACAAGTTGCTGATCCTGCTGGACGCCGACCAGGCCATCGCCTCGGCGGTCACGCGCGCCAAGACCGCGACGCCGCCCCAGGGGCACGGGAACGGGACGCTGGCGGGCATCGGCGCCATCGAATTGAAGAAGGACGGGAGAGCTACCGGATGAAGAACTTCAAGCTCAATCATCGGTTGATCGGCGGCTTCGGTCTGCTGCTGATCGGAATGGCCGTGCTCGGCGGCATCGCGCTTGCGGGCCTGCGCCAGATTCAAGGGCTGGGACGTCAGCTGACGGAGCACTCGCTATCGGGCCTCTATCACGCGACCGGGCTGCGCGCGACCATGCTCAGCAGTCTGAGCTCGCAGCGCGAGCTGGTCGGCGCCGAGGACAAGGCCCAGCGTCAGGTCATCGAGGGCGAGATCCGCGCCGCAGACGAGAAGTGGGCCGAGGTCCGCAAGGACTACGAGCAGACCATCGTCACCGACGAAGATCGACGACTGTTCCGCGAGACCACCGAGGCGCGCGACGCCTTCCTCAAGGTGCGTGACAGCGGAATGGCGCTCATGCGCGACGGCAAGTCCGCGGAGGCGCGCACTCTGGTCAAGGACGCCGCCGCGCCCGTCTACCAGACTTACCTCGCGTCGATCAACGCGCTGGTCGATTACAACAAGCGGAGCGGCGATCAGGTCGGCAAGCAGATCGGCGAGGCGACCTCGAACACCTCGAACTGGATCTGGATGTCGTTCATCGTGCTCACGCTGCTGGGCGTGACCACGGCGGCGTTCATCGGCCGCTCGGTGGTCTATTCGGTGCGGGCCCTGCTGGACCACGTCGCCCGCGTCAGCCAGGGCGACCTCGACGTGCGCTGCGCCTACGACGGCCAGGACGAGGTCGGACAGGTCGCCCGCGAGCTCGATCGGATGACCGAAGAGCTCAAGTCGGCCCGCACCGCCGACAAGCGCCACGCCGAGCTCGAGGTGAAGAGCAAAGAAGATCTGCAGCGCAAGGTCGACGAGATCCTGGTGACGGTGCAGGCCGTCGGTCAGGGCGACCTCACGCAGCGCGTTCCGGTCTCGGGCACCGACGCCGTCGGGCAGCTCGGCGAGGGCTTCGATCGCCTCATCGACGATCTGCACCGCAACATGACGGCCATCTCGCGCAACGCGCAGTCGCTGGCGTCGTCGTCGGACGAGCTCACCAGCTCGTCTCAGATGATGGCGGCCAGCTCCGAGGAGACCTCCGCGCAGGCCGGCTCCGTCTCGGCCGCCGCTGAGCAGGTGAGCAAGAGCGTGCACACCGTGGCGGCGAGCACCGAGGAGATGACCGCGTCGATCAAGGAGATCGCGCGCAACGCCCACGAGGCCGCGCGCGTCGCGACGTCGGCGGTGCGCGTCGCCGAGGCGACGAGCGGGACGATCTCGAAGCTGGGCGACAGCTCGATGGAGATCGGCAAGGTGGTCAAGGTGATCACCTCGATCGCCGAGCAGACCAACCTGCTGGCGCTGAACGCGACCATCGAGGCGGCGCGCGCCGGGGAGGCCGGCAAGGGCTTCGCCGTCGTCGCCAACGAGGTGAAGGAGCTGGCCAAGGAGACCGCGAAGGCGACCGAGGACATCTCGCGCAAGATCGACGCGATCCAGGGCGACACCACGGAGGCCGTGAAGGCGATCAAGGAGATCCGCAGCATCATCGGTCAGGTCAACGACATCTCGACCACGATCGCCAGCGCCGTCGAGGAGCAGACCGCCACCACCAACGAGATCGGACGCAACGTGATCCAGGCGGCGCAGGGCGCCACCGACATCGCGCGCAACATCACCGGCGTGGCGCGCTCGGCGCAGGGCACCGCCTCGGGCGCGACGCAGACCCAGGCGGCGGCGGGGGCGCTGTCGCAGATGGCCGCTGAGCTGCAAGAGATGGTGACGCAGTTCAAGATCGACCGTGTCGATGCGCGGCCACGAACTGCGATGATGCCGGCGACGTCTTATGCCTCCGGGCAGCGCGCCGGCGCGGTCCGCCCGGCGCTGGGCGCGGCGAACGGCGCGGACGGCCGCACGCCGATGACCAACGGCACCGGCGGCGCGTGGGGGGAGTGATGACGACGGCCGGCGAAAAGATCCGGGTGCTCATCGTCGACGACTCGACGGTGGCGCGCCGGTTCCTCACCAACGTCATCGCCGAGGACCCGATGCTGGAGGTCGTGGGCACGGCGCCCAACGGCTCGATCGCGCTGCAGAAGATCGCGCTGCTGTCGCCGCAGGTCGTGACCATGGACGTCGAGATGCCCGAGATGTCGGGGCTGGAAGCGCTGGCGGCGATCCGCCGCACCAACCCGACGCTGCCGGTGATCATGGTCAGCTCGCTCACCGAGCGAGGCGCCGTCGTGACGCTCGAGGCGCTGTCGCTCGGTGCGACCGACTACGTGACCAAGCCGAGCCGCACGTCGGCGGGCGGCGACTTCGAGAAGGATCAGTTCGCGCGCGAGCTGCTTCCCAAGCTCAAGGGGCTGGGTCGCACGCGCGGGGGCGCCGCGCTCGCGTCGAATGCGCCCTTGCGTCGCGCTCTCCGCGCGCCCGTTGATTCCCGCGGCGGCTCGCCCCGTCCAGCGGATCGACGTCGTCGCCATCGGGGTCTCGACCGGGGGCCCGAACGCGCTGGCGGAGCTCATTCCGGCGCTGCCCGCCGACTTCCCGGTTCCGATCGTCATCGTGCAGCACATGCCGCCGCTGTTCACCAAGCTGCTGTCTGAGCGGCTGGCGGCGAAGGCGGCGATTCGCGTGCGCGAGGCGGTCGCCGGTGACACGCTCGGCGCCGGACTGGCGATCATCGCGCCCGGGAACCACCACATGACGGTTGTCCGGGGCGCGGGCGGGAAACAGGTCGGGCTCAACCAAGGGCCGCTCGAGAACTCGTGCCGCCCTTCCGTCGACGTCCTGTTCCGGTCGGTCAGCGAAGCTTACGGGGCGGGGGTTCTGGCGGTCGTGATGACGGGGATGGGCCAGGACGGCCTGCGCGGCTGCGAAGCGGTGCGCGAGCGCGGCGGGCAGGTGTTCGTGCAAGACGAGAAGAGCAGCGTTGTCTGGGGCATGCCGGGCTTCGTCGCCGAAGCCGGTTTGGCCGACGAGATCCTGCCCCTCAACCAGCTGGCGACGGCGATCGTGCGCAGCGTCCGGACGGGCCGCGACACCGCGCGCGCCGCCGTCGGGAGGGGCTGATGAGGCGCGCGCTCATCGTGGACGATTCGAGGGTCATGCGGCGTATCGTCGGCAAGGTCGTCAAGGAGAACGGCTTCGAGACCATCGAGGCGGAGAACGGGCAGGAGGCGCTGCTGCGGCTGCGCGAGGGCGGCGATGCGCCGGTGGCGCTGGCGCTGGTCGACTGGAACATGCCGGTGATGGACGGGCTTTCGTTCGTGAGGGCGGCGCGCGCCGAGGGATTCACGACGCTGCCGATCATCATGATCACGACCGAAGGGAGCAAGGAGTACGTGACCCGCGCCATGGAGGCGGGGGCGAACGAATACCTCATGAAACCGTTCACCAAGGAGAGTCTGCGCGACAAGCTGGCGATACTTGGCTTCTCGAGCTTCTCGGGATTTTTGGGGGTCGAGACGACGCAATGATCGCCGCGACCGGATCGGAGCAGGCCTTCGCGTACCTTCGCAAGTTGATCTACGACAACTCCGCGATCGTGCTCGAGCCCGACAAGCGCTACCTCCTGGAGGCGCGGCTTGGCCCCATGCTGACGCGCGAGCAGCTGGGCTCGTTCGACGAGCTGGTCGTGCGCCTCAACAGCGGCAACGCCGGTCCGCTGCGCCAGCGCGTGCTCGAGGCGGTGACGACGCACGAGACATCGTTCTTTCGCGACCTGCATCCGTTCGAGCTGTTTCGCAAGACCGTGATCCCGCGGCTGTTCAATGATCGTGCGGCGTCGAAGCGCCTCAACATCTGGTGCGGCGCCAGCTCGACCGGCCAGGAGCCGTACACGATCGCCTTCATCATTCAGGAGTGCGGCCTGCAGCTGGCCGGGTGGACGATCGACTTCACCGCGACCGATCTGTCCGAGGAGGTCCTGAACCGCGCGCGCGCCGGGATGTTCACCCAGCTCGAGGTGAACCGCGGGCTGCCGGCGCCGATGCTCATCAAGTTCTTCGACAAGGTCGGGCTCGAGTGGCAGGTGAAGGCCGACGTTCGCCAGATGATCGACTTCCGCAAGCTCAACTTGATGGAGCCGTGGCCGCTCATGCCCGAGATGGACGTCGTCTTCATGCGCAACGTGCTGATCTACTTCGACGTGCCGACGAAGAAGCGAATCCTGGACCGGCTGGCGCGCACCATCCGCCCCGGCGGCTACCTGTTTCTGGGCACCGTCGAATCGACTCACAACCTGAGCAGCAGCTTTCAGGCCGTTCAGGTCGGCAACGCCGACTTGCTACCAACGAATCAGCTGAGGACGAGGGAAAATGTCGAATCTGCCCGATCCACATACGCTCGCGAGCCTGGTCTCGAACGTCACACAAACCATGTGCGGCTTCTCGTTCGGCGTCGCCGACCCCGGTTATCGCGGCAAGGTGACCTGCTTCCGCATGGCGGTGCTCGAGGTCACCGGAGGCCGACCGTGGCGGGTCGCGCTGTTCTCCGATCAGGGCGGCTGCACCGCGCTCGGCGCGGCGCTGTGCCAGGTCGAGCCCGACATGCTCGAGGACGGGATGATCGAGGACTCGCTGTGCGAGCTGCTCAACATGGCCGCCGGTCAGATCAAGGGGCTGCTGTCGGCGGACGAGACGCTGGGGCTGCCCAAGATCACGGCGCCGTCCGATCTGTCGCCGCAGTCGCAGGCCGCCTATCGCGACGGCATCCTGCTGCGCAGCCAGGACGCGGTGAATTTGATGATGTGGATTTCGCAAGAACGATAAGGGAGCGCGAGAAATGCCAAGAGTACTGACAGTCGACGACAGCCGCGCCGTGCGGATGTTGGTCAGCAAGAACGCCCGCGAGATGGGCCTCGAGGTCGATGAGGCCGAGGACGGCCAGCAGGGACTCGCCAAGGCCGCCGAGTCGTCACTACGATCTCATCGTCCTCGACGTCACCATGCCGGTGCTCGACGGCCCGGGCATGCTGGCCGAGCTGCGCACCCGCGGCGACAAGACGCCGGTGCTGATGCTGACGTCGGAGTCGAAGCGCATCGATCGTCGCGTCGCTGATGAAGATGGGCATCGAGGACTACATCCTCAAGCCGTTCAAGCCCGACGAGCTCAAGGCGAAGATCGCCAAGGCGCTGAAGATGTCGAGCACGGCGCCCCCAGCGGCGACGCGCTGGTCAAGGAGATGGCGACGATCGTTCAGGCGCCCACCGGCGGCCGACGCCAAGGCGGCGGCAGCGGGCGGCAAGCAGTTCGTCGACATCCTGTGCATCGACGACATGGAGAACGTCGCCAAGCGGCTGCGCACGATGATCCCGGAGCACGTCACGCTCAACACCGCGACCAGCGCCGCGGCGGCGCTGGCGATCTGCCGCGAGCGCGTGTTCCGCATCATCATGGTCGACAACGACATCCCCGACGTCGACAGCAGCTCGCTGATGCGCCAGCTGCGCGTGATGCAGCCGCAGGCGGCGTTCGTGGCGCTGTCGCTGCGCAGCGTGGCCAAGGCCCAGGACGAGGCGCGCGAGGCCGGGTTCGTCGGCGTGCATCTTCAAGCCGTTCGATCAGGCGGCGCTCGAGGAGTTCCTGCTGCGCTACTTCGACAACCAGGAGCTGATCGCGACCACCGAGCAACGTCATCTCGATCACCCCCTTCAAGGGGCGCGAGAACCGCCTGCCCGGCTACTTCGTGCAGGTGACCAACCTGGTGTCGAAGGCGGTCGAGGAGATCGCGGCGGCCTGCTTCGCCGAGGTCATCGTCGACATCTCGCAGGTGCCGCTGCTGCCCGAGAAGACGGCGCGCATGGTGCTGCAGCTCAGCGAGCGCACGCGCAAGGTCGGCCTCGAGATCCGGCTGGTCGGCTCGAGCGAGGTGTCGAGCAACCTCAAGCAGCTCGTCGAGACCGTCGGATCTGCCGGTCTATCCGATCGGTCGACGAGGCCAAGGCGGCATGACCCAGGCCGCGCCGAGCGCCGGAGCGCGCCTACGAACGGCTGGCCGAGCAGATGGAGAAGATCGTCATCAACCGTATCGCCAACGACCAGCTCGTTCTGCCGCCCATGCCGGCGGTGGCGCTCAAGTGCCTGACGCTGCTCAAGAACCCCGACTTCTCGCTGAAGGAGGCCGCGACCCTCATCGAGCGCGATCCGATCCTGACCGTGCAGGTGATCAAGCTGGCGAACAGCGCCGCCATGGCGACGCGCGAGCCGGTGCAGAGCGTCCTGCAGGCGGTGACGCGCTTCGGCGTTCAGAAGCTGCGGACGTTCCTGATCGAGGTCGTCGGCGCGCAAGGTCTTCGAGTCGCGCGACGCGCGCATCGTCGAGGCGGCGCGCGGCGTCTGGGAGCACTCGCTGGCGGTGGCGATGCTGGCGCGCGACGTGGTCGCGTTCTCCAACAGCGGCGCCGCCCGACTTCGGCTACCTCGGCGGGCTGCTGCACGACATCGGCAAGCCGATCGTGGCGGCGATGCTGCTGGAGGCCGAGAAGGCGATCCTGGGCTCGAAGGCCACGCATCAGCTGGATCGGATCGGCGGAGTGGATCGGGATCATCCAGCGCATCCACCGCCAGGTCGGCGTGGCGCTGGCGAAGAAGTGGGAGATGGCCGAACCGGTCTGCCGCAGCATCAAGGACTGCGACGAGTACGACAACAGCGACCGGCTGTCGGTCGCCAACGCCGTGCGCTTCGCCAACGCGGTGGCCAAGCAGCAGGGGCTGTACGTCGGCCCGGTCGACGCCGACGACATCGAGGCGCTGGTCATGATCGGCCGGTCGCTGCTCGGCCTCGAGGCCGATGTCCTCCCCCGCCTCACCGAGGGGCTCAAGGCCAAAGTTCGCGATCAGATGACCTGAGGCGTGCGCCGCGCCGCCGGACTCGCGCGCGCTGCGGCGGCTGGACCGCCGTCCCCGCTCAAGTGGCCCTCGAACGCTGCCGAACCTTTCAGGCTGTGGAAAGCGATTCCGGGAGGCGCCTGCGTTCGATGCCCGAGGTCGACGAGCGCCGGCAGTACCAGCGCGTCGAACCCGAGGGCGCCAGGGTCGAGGCGGTGCTGTCGGGGCAGGTGATCGTGCTCGATATCGACAACCTGTCGGAAGGCGGGGCGCTCATCGCCGGCCGCCTCGACATGGAGGGGGGCGTGACGCTCGACCTGCGCCTGATGTTGCCCGGGCTCGCCCCTTTCTCGTTGCCGGCTCGCGTCCTGCGCCATCTCTCGCGCGCCGGCGTCGAGTTCACCGCCGTGACCTTCCTCTCGGCGTCAAACACGCTGTCGCACTGGATCGGCGGGCTGGTTCTCGAAGGCCTCTACGCCGCCTTCCCCGACCCTGACCGCACCGTCGCAGCTCCGTCGCGGAGCGAGTGGATCTCGATCTGGCCCGCGCGCACGCGCACCGCGTAGACCGGGATCGCGACCGCTCGGGTCGTCGAGGCACTGGCCGGTGCGCAGGTTGAAGCTCTGCTTGAAGATCGGCGAGGCGATCTTGGGGACGCCGTTCTTGTCGCCGACGATGCCGCGCGAGATCACGAAGGCCTTGCTGAACGGATCGAAGTTGTCGATCGCGTACAGCGGTCGCCCTCGCCGACGCGCACGATCGCGATCTGTCGGCCGCCGACCAGCGCGCAGACCCCCGTGTCGGGCACGATGTCGTCGAGCGCGCAGACCGGCGTCCAGGCGGCGTCGTCCCAGGCGCGCCGGGTCGGACGATGTCTGTTCCACTGCCGCGGCGCTCATCAGGCGCTCTTCTTTTCGACGGCTCGCGCGCTCGCCGAAGAAGTCGGCCGCGATGTCGGCCTTCTCTTCCCAGGACGCGGGTCGGTGCTGGTCGCGCTGCCGGATGAACACGATGCTGGGATCGGCGCGGTTCGAGTTCACGAACGGCCGGAACCGCTTCAGCTTCTCGGGATCCTCGATCGCCGTCTTCCACTCGCACTGGTAGGTGTCGACGACGCTGCGCCATCTCGGCCTCGAGCTCGGCGCAGATGCCCAGCGAGTCGTCGATCACGACCTGGCGCAGGTAGTCGATGCCCGCCTTCGAGGTTGTTGAACCAGGTCGCCGTGCGCTGCAGCCGATCGGCGGTGCGGATGTAGAACATCAGGAAGCGATCGAGGTACTTGATGACCGTCTCTTCGTCGAGGTCGGCCGCGAACAGCTGCGCGTGCTGCGGCTTCATGCCGCCGTTGCCGCACACGTACAGGTTGTAGCCCTTCTCGGTGGCGATGATGCCGAAGTCCTTGCTCTGCGCCTCGGCGCACTCGCGCGCGCAGCCCGAGACCGCCGACTTGAGCTTGTGCGGGCTGCGCAGCCCCTTGTAGCGGTTCTCGACGCGCACGGCGAAGGCCGACCGAGTCCTGCACGCCGTAGCGGCACCAGGTGCTGCCGACGCACGACTTCACGGTGCGCAGCGCCTTGCCGTAGGCGTGCCCCGACTCGAAGCCGGCGGCGACGAGCTCGCGCCAGATGTCCGGCAGCTGCTCGAGCGCGCGCGCCGAACAGATCGATGCGCTGGCCGCCGGTGATCTTGGTGTACAGGCCGTAGCGCTTGGCGACCTCGCCGAGCACGATCAGCTTCTCGGGCGTGATCTCGCCGCCCGGCGACGCGCGGCACGACCGAGTAGGTGCCGTCGCGCTGGATGTTGGCCAGGAAGCGATCGTTGGTGTCCTGCAGCGGCAGGTGCTTGCGGTCCAGGATGTGCTCGTTCCAGGCCGAGGCGAGGATCGACGCCACCGCCGGCTTGCAGATCTCGCAGCCCGCGCCCCTGGCCGTGCTGCGCGATCAGATCGTCGAAGGTCTCGGATCCGGTGCAGCCGCACCAGGTGGATACAGCTCCTGGCGCGAGTGAGCGAAGTGCTCGCACAGGCGCTTGCTGACGACGACGCCGGCCTTGCGCAGCTCCTTGGTCAGGATCTCCGAGACCAGCGGCACGCACGAGCCGCAGCCGGTGCCGGCCTTGGTGCACTCCTTGAGCCGCGCGACCGCGGTCAGCTTGCGCTCGCCGATGGCGCTCGCAGATCTGCGCCCTTGCTGACGTTGTTGCACGAGCAGATCTGCGCGGCGTCGGGCAGCGCGTCGACGCCCAGGCCCGCCGACCGCTCGCCCGCGCGCGGCGGCATCATCAGATCTTCCGGGTGCGGCGGCAGCGGCATGCGGTTCTGCACCAGCTGCAGCAGCTGGCCGTAGTCGGCGGCGTCGCCGACCAGGATGCCGCCCAGCAGGTGCTGCTGTCGGCGCTGACGACGAGCTTCTTGTAGACCTCCGCCAGCGTGTCGACGATGCTGATGACGTGCGCGCCCGGCGTGCGTCGCGAACGCGTCGCCGAAGCTGGCGACGTCGACGCCCATCAGCTTGAGCTTGGTGCTCATGTCGAAGCCGGTGAAGGCTCATCCTTGCCGGCGCCGGGTCCCGCCAGCGCCGACACGGCGACGCGCGCCATGTGGTAGCCGGGCGCGACCAGGCCGTAGATGCGGTCGTTGTAGGCGGCGCACTCGCCGATGGCGTAGATCGTCGGGATCGGAGGTGCGGCAGCGATCGTCGATCACGATGCCGCCGCGCTCGCCGAGCTCCAGGCCCGCAGCGCGCGCCAGCTCGTCGCGCGGGCGGATGCCGGCCGAGAAGACGACCATGTCGGTGGGCAGCTCGGTGCCGTCCTCGAGCGCGAGGGCCGTGACCGCGCCGCCGGGCCCGGTCACGATGCGCGTCGTCGCGTCGCCGAGGTGCACGGTGACGCCGAGCGCCTCGATGCGCCGCCGCAGCACCGCGCCGCCGATGTCGTCGATCTGCAGGCTCATCAGCCGCGGCGCCATCTCGACGACGTGGGTCTCGAGCCCCAGGTTCTGGAGCGCGTTCGCCGCCTCGAGGCCGAGCAGGCCGCCGCCGATCACCACGCCGACCTTCACCTGCGCGGCGTAGGCCTGCATCGCCTCGCAGGTCGTCGATCGTGCGGTAGACGAAGCAGCCCGGCGCGTCGCGGCCCTCGATCGGCGGCACGAAGGCGTACGAGCCGGTGGCCAGCACCAGCTTGTCGTAAGGCGAGCACCGCGCCAGAGGCCAGGGTGACGCGCTTGGTGGCGCGGTCGATCGCGGTCACGCGGTCGTCGCGGCGCACCTCGATGCCGGCCCGCTCGTAGCTGCCCGGCTCGACCAGCGACAGGTCTTCCGCCGTCTTGCCGGCGAAGAACGACGACAGGCCGACGCGATCGTACGCGGGGCGCGGCTCTTCGCCGATGACGGTGACGCGAAAATCGGTCGTTCTCCCCTCGGAGATCAGCAACTCGACAAGGCGGTGCCCGACCATCCCGTTCCCGACGACAATCAGCTCGCTGCGACCACCCATCTTGATGGGGTCAGCCTACGACTGCCGATGTTTCCGGTCGGTCAAGTGGCCGTTAAATGTTGGCGCGTCTCGACGGCGATCAAACGCCAAGACGCCAGGACGCCAGGTCCGGCCCTCGAAAATCCGGCCTTTGGCGTCTCTGGCGTCTTGGCGTTTCGATTGATGCTAAAGGCAGCGGCCCGCGGCGCAGGCGCGCGCGGGCGCGGGACAGGCCATGGGCGTGCCGATGCCGGCGCAGGTCCCCGCCAGGCTGCAGATCCCGGCGGTGAAGCGGTTCTGGGCGTTGGCACACGCGGGCAAGCAGGTCGTTCC
Source organism: uncultured Pseudomonadota bacterium (assembly GCA_963778795.1). Classification (GTDB taxonomy): domain Bacteria; phylum Myxococcota_A; class Polyangia; order Fen-1088; family Fen-1088; genus DASRQZ01. The sequence continues at coordinate 266,227 of CAVZVU010000005.1, forward strand.
GAAGGGGTAGCGGGCGCATTGGCCCGCGCCGGTGCAAGTGCCGTTGGTGCCGCAGCTCGCGGCGCCGGTGTCGACGCAGATCCCGCGTGGATCTAACGCGCGATTCGCCACCAGCTGGCAGCGCCCGGCCTGGCCCGCATTCAAGTTGCAGGTGAAGCACGCGGTGTTGCACGCCGATTCGCAACAGACGCCATCGACACAGTGGAGCGTCGCGCATTGCGCGTTGGTCGTGCAGCGCGTACCCAGCGCGCCAGATCCCGCCGTCGCGCCGCCGGCTCCTCCGGCGCCGCCTCCGCCGCCTGCCCCAGCGCCGCCCGCCCCGGCGCGCCCGCCGGCTGCCGCCGCATCCGTCCCCGCGTCGGCGCGCCCGCCCTCACCGGTGACTCCACCAGCGCCGTTGCCGCCGCCCCCGCTGCCGCCGCCGCCGTCGCCGCCACCAAGGCCTCCTCCACCATCGTCCCCGCCGTCATCGCCGCCGTTGTGGCCCCCGGTCGCGGCGTCGCCCGCCGCGCCGCCGTCGTCGGGCGTCGAACCGGTCATGAAGATGTCGACGTCGCGGATGCGGTGGGTCTGTCCCAGCACGGCGTTGTCGCCGGTGCCGGTCAGCACGCCGGCGCGCAGCGCGGCCACGTCGCAAAAGATCTCGCGTCCCCCGATGCTGTCGTCGAGCAGGATCACCACGTCTTGATCGCCGGGGCCGAAGGGACCGGTCTTGCGGCCCAGCGTATCGGGATCGACCAGCGTCGTCGCGTCGCCGCCGTCGATGCCGGCCTCGACGACACCGAAGCGCAGCTCGTCGTATGCGACGCCGCCCAGGTGCACGTTCACGTGCACGCCGGTCGGTTCGCTCGAGCAGCCGGCAGCCACCAGCGCCGTCGTCGTGGCGAAAGCCAGAGCCCGCCGCAGACTCATCCGCCGTCCAGCGTAACGCCGGCCGTGCGCCGTGTCGCCTGGTTCGGCGGTCTGGCGTGCAGATTCAGCGCAGATGTCGGGCCAGGTGCGTGGGCCGGCGCGCTGCCGGGAGGGTCAAATCAGTGAAGTCGCGTCCAGCAGCGGCTCGGGACGCGTCGGCACGTGCCCCAGCGCCTCGCACAGTCGCTTCACCATCTCGACGAAAGAGGTCTGCAGGGCCTGCGGCGAGATCACCACGGTGAACAGACGCGCGCCCGCCATCGTGCCGTGGCCGCCGGCGGCGCCGTCGGTGCCGACGATCTGTCGCATGATCGATCCCGCGCGCGCCTCGCTGGCCTCGGTGCGCAGCGACAGATAGGCGCTGCCGTCGTATTGCCCCATGCACAGCACGAAGCGCGCCCCCTCGTAGGACAGCAGCAGGTCGGCGATCTCCGCCACCAGGTCGGGATAGCCGAGCGTTCCCAGGTTGACCGCGACGATGTCGCCGTGGATCTGCGCCGAGCGCAGCGCACGATCGAGCGCCGCGAAGTGCTCGCGCGGCACCTTGGGGTGCGCCATGCGATAGAGCAGGTTGTGGTCGACCACCTGGATCAGATCGAGATAGGCGCGGCGCTCGGCCTCGGTCGCCTCGCGCCCGAGGTCGCGCGTCTCGGTGCGCAGCGCGAAGAAGAACGCGGTCGCCAGCCGCGCGTCGATCGCGATCTGGCGCTCGCGCAGGTAGTCGAACACCATCGTCGAGGTGGCGCCGCGCTCCGGCCGGATGTCGCACCAGGGGGCGCGCGAGCTGGCGGCGCGCGGGGGGTGGTGGTCGATCACGATGTCGATCCGGTGTCCGAGCGGCAGCGAGTTGTTGCCGGTCTCGGGCTGGCTGTCGACCAGCGCGATGATGTCGAACTCGTCGGGCTCGACCCGCTCGATCGGCGTGAGCGCGATCTTGAGCGTCTCGACCATCGCCCGGTTCTGGGCGCGTCCCACGATCCCGCCCTGCGCCAGCGTGACCTTGGCGCCGATCTCTTTCTCGATCAGGAACGCCAGCCCCAGCCCGGCCGCCAGCGCGTCGGGATCGGGGTTGTCGTGCGCGTAGATCAGCGCCGACGTCCGCCCTTGCAGGTGGTGCAGCGCCGCGTTCAGATCGAACGGCGTCCGCGGATCGCTCAGATTCACCGGCGTGCCGTGCCTCACGGCAGCGGCCTGATCTTGAGGTTGTCGAACGAGACCTCGGCTTCCCAGTCGTCGACCGCCAGGTATTCGTGCCCCTCGCCGGCGAGGGGATCGGGATCATTCCAGGCCAGGAATGGCTGGCCGTCGATGCGCCAATCGATCGCGCCCCCCTGACGGGTGACCGTCCAGTGGTAGTTGCGGCCGGGCTCGACGGCCGGCGCTGTTCGCTGCGCCTTGCGCCCGTCGTCGTGTTCGTTATTGCGACAGATCACGCTGAGCGAGTTCCTCCATCCGCCGAAGATGAGCACGTATCCCGACGAGATGTAGCCCCCCTTGTCAGGATCGAACGACGTGCCGTCGCCGTACAGCTCGACCTTCAGGTCGCCGGATGGGCTCTTCGACATCGCGTCCAGCTCGATGGCGGCGTTGCGCGGCAGCTTCTTGCGCAGCCAGACCGGGTGATTGTAAGCGTTCGAGACCGTCATACGCCCCCCGACGATCCGGTAGTCGGCGCCGGTGTTGGTCCAGGTCGCGCCGAGCTCGGCCCGTTCGAAGTCGTCGGAGAACGGCGCGGTGATCGACTCGTCCTTGGCCTTGCACCCAGGCGTGACGGTCGCCGCGAACCCGGCGGCGAGCAGCGCGAACAAAAAAGAGTCGCGGTTGTGAATCGGGTGCATCTCCGAAAAATACAGTCGGGTTGGCTCCCCAGCAAGCCGACCTGGCGCCGAGGCGTCTGGTGGGTGCGTTCCGCGACGGTCTTCAGGGTGTGACCCGAGCAGGAAACTTGTCATTTGTTGGTGAGGTCAGTTACGATGTTGCCCCCACTAAACTTGGAGGGTCGGATGAGAATGAACGGTTGGAGCTGGGCGATGATGGTTTTGGCGATGGGCGCGACGACGACGCTGGGCTGCGGCAGTGACAGCAATACCCAGCACACCGGAAAGCACGATATCTGGTTCATGGGTGCGGTGATCGACGGCGCGACCGGCATGCCGCTGACGACGTACGACATCACGCTGGTCTGGGGCACCAACACCGCGAAGGGGAAGGTCGACGCCGCCGGTCGCTACACCCTGGGGCCGTTGCAGGCCTGGAACGACTACGGCGTGATCATCAATAGCACCGGCTACCGCGCCTTCAGCTCGTACAACGCCGGCATCTCGCCGCCCGCGCCGGCCAGCACCTCGCTCTCGTCCGACATCTACAGCTCTGACACGACGCAGACGTTCAACTTCAATGCGTCGCTCTTCCCGACGGCGATCGTGCCCCCCGATCTCTCGATCGCGGTGATCGAGACCGGCCCCAACGCCCATCCCGCTGCGGGAAAGATTCGCTTGCAGCCGACCAGCCAGCCGACGATCCAGTCGCAGCCGACCGAGGTTGCGGGGCAGGCCTGGTCCAACGACAGCGATCTCTACGCCGGGGCGATCAGCGCCGACTTTACCGGGGGGACGTACAAGGCCGCGGGGACGGCGCTGACCTATGGCGTGACCTACGCGGTGACCGTCTACAACGTCGAGGGTTTCCAGCCGACCATGCCGACCTCGGTGCAAGCGGGGGTCACCACCGGCGCCACGATCGTGCTCAACCCGCTGACCGTGCCGCCGCTGCAGCTGATCGCCAACACCGTCGCCACCTGTCGCGCGCCGGCGGCGCTGACCGACACGATGTCGGCGGTCGTGACCTTGACCTTCAACGAGCCCGTCGAGGACGGGACGCTGATGGCCGGCGGCGGCGCCGAGCAGCTGGATAACTATGTCTCGTACTCCGATACGCTGTTCAACTCGGCCCTGGCGCTGAACACGTCATCGACGATGCAGGAGCGGGGCACCTCGATCACCATCGCCGACAACGTGGTGACGCTGAACTGGAACCCCAACGTCGGGCTCGCGACCAAGGGCGCCAGTGACACGATCCGGACCGTCACCTACTCCAGCACGTCGCTGCAGCTGATCTACCTGCAGCCGGCGGCGCACCCCGAGCTGAGGGCGACGCTGTCGCAGCTCATGAACAGCGTCCTCTTGGGCGGTTCGATCATCTGCACGGCGCCCTAAAATGACAGAGCCCGGCCGAGCTCCGCGCCTACGAATCGGGCGCGTTGCTCGGCTGGAATGAGAGCGGCGACAGGTGGATCGGCTTTTGGCCGAGGTCGACCGCCTTGTCGAGCGCCACGCTCATGACGTTGTTGCAGGCGACGTCGCGCCCCTTGACCAGGAAGTGCACGTGCACCGACTTCTTCGAGCCGGCGCCGACGCCGATCTCCTCGGCGCGGTCGTCGGACAGCGTTTCCCGTCCCGCGACGATCAGCCGTGATCGCTCGGGGTGAAACTTCACCGCGTCGCCGGCTCCGTCGGTCAGCTGCATCGTCAGCGCGAGGTCGAGCTGGAAGGTGTCGGCCTGGACCGGATCCTGATCCATCGCGCACTCCTCGCTGACCAGCGCCACCTGCACCCCTTCGGCGGTGGCGGGGGGATCGGCCCGCACGAACGACTTGCTCGCGCATGACATTGCGCCCGCGCATAGAACGATGCTCAGCCAGATGGTCCGCTGCCGCATGGGGATTCGCCTCCGTCGATTTGGCGCACGAGATTCCGGGAACGGTTTCGTCTTCAGGGGGGCGTTCCGGCCGCGCGCTCTTCGCGCGGCACCCTACCATGGGCAGCGACGAGGCATGCGTCACGCCCGTCACAGTTCACCCACACGCCCACGAAGATGATCAGGGATGGGCGACGACGGTGGTCGTCGCGGCGGGCGGTGGGTGGAAGCCGGCTTCGAACGCCTCGGTCACCGGCCGGCCGACCAGGCCGGGGGGCGCCGGGTAGCCGAGCGCCCAGAGCGCGGTCGCCGCGGTGTCGACGGTGTTGATCGGGGCGGTGATGCGATGGCCGACGCGCACGCCCGGGCCCCACGCCAGCCAGGGGATCAGTCGGTCCTCCTTGATCCGGCCCGAGTGGTTGTGGCCGTGGCCGCCGTGGTCCGACGAGAGGATGAACAGCGTCTCGCCGGCCAGGCCGGCGGAGTCGACCGCATCAACCAGCGTGCCCAGGCACTCGTCGCTGTGGCGGATCGCCGAGAACTGGGGATCGGACATCCAGCCGTCGGCGTGGCCGCGCTCGTCGGGATCGGAGAAGTGCACGAACTCGACCTGGGGGCGCTTCTCGACGAAGTAGCGCGCGGCCTCCGCGACCACCTTCTTGCAGAAGAAGCCGGGGCGCGAGAAGAGATCGACCGAGCCGGGGTGGGCGATGTGCTCGAGCTTGCGCTTGCCGACGAACGCGGCGGCGCCCATGCCGGCGTGGTCGGCCGCGTCGAAGATCGTCGGCACGCGGATGTAGCCGCGCTCCGGTTTCCAGGAGTTCCAGTCGAGCCCGTGCGCGTCGACGTCGAACCCCGACAGCATCGCCGCGTGCGACGGCAGCGTCGAGGCGCGGCGGATCGTGCGCGCCGTCAGCGAGTAGGATCCGCGCGCCATCAGCGCGACGTGCACCGGTGGGCGCACGTTCATCAGCGCGTCGGGCCGCATTCCGTCCTCGCTGACGACGATGACGTGGCGAACCAGCCGCGCAGTCGCCGGCGACGCCGCAGCCGTCGTTGTCCCCATCCCCGTCGGCGTCGGCGTCGGCGTCGGCGTCGGCGTGGCCGTCCCCGTCCTCTCTCGCAGATCCGAGCCAGCCGCTCGCACCAGCCGCCGCCGGCAGCCAAGGTCCGACAGCAGCAACGGCGCCACCATCACCACCAGCGCGATCACCCCCGCGCGCGGCGGCGTCCCGCGCCGCCCTCCCCGGGGGACGATGCCTGCAAGACGAGACGGCACGCCCGCTGATCGTACCAGGAAAGGCGCGACGCCGAGCGGGCATCGTCGGGTTCCGGCCCGGTGCGCGGCGCATCGGGAACGCCCTCGACTTGCGCCTTTTCCAAATTGCCTTAACCTTGCGCGCATCAGATCGTCCTCTTTTTCGTTTCTCCCGCCGTCGGCTCTCTTGCCTTCGGGGGGTTTCCTTTCGCTCCTCTCGCTGCTCCTGCTCGCTGCCTCGGCCTGCTCGCACACGCAGATGGGGCCTTGCGGCTCCGACAAGGACTGCAAGCTCGATCGCATCTGCGACGCCGGACAGTGCGTGTGGGCGCAGGGCGGAGTACCGCTCGGCGCACCGGGGCCGCGGCCGGCGCCGCCGGTTCCGGTCCGCCCCGGCCAGAAGGCCGCGTCGCCGCTGCCGCTGCCTCAATACGCCATCGAGCCGGCGCAGGCGATGTTTCGCTTCGGCCCCGCCCACCGCGGGCGCTCACCCTACGTGCTGCCGTCGGCGCGGCCGTCGGTCTGGTGGACCTTCAGCACCGGCGGTCCGGTGACGTCGTCACCGGCGATCGCCGAGGACGGCGCGCTGCTGTTCGGATCGCACGACGGCAAGCTGTACGCGATCTCGCGCGATGGGTCGATCAAGTGGCAGCACGCCACCGGCGACATCATCTTCAGCTCGCCCGCGGTGACCCACGACGGGACGATCTATATCGGGTCCGACGACGACCACCTGTACGCGATCGGCCCCAAGAGCGACAAGCCGCGCTGGGTCTTTCAGGTCGGCTCGTGCCCGCAGCGGGTCGGCGTCGGTCCCGAGGCCAGCCGGTGCGACGTCGACGCCGGCCCGACCATCGGGCCCGACGGCGTGATCTACACCGGCGGCGACGGCATCTACGCCATCAACCCCGACGGCACGCTGCGCTGGCGCTTCGCCACCAACGGGCACGTCGCGTCGGCGCCGGCGCTGCTGGCCGACGGCACCGTGGTCGCCGGGTCGCAGGACGACCTCATCTACGCCATCGCGCCGGTGGATTCAAGCGCTGGGACTTCCGCACCGGCGGCGACGTCGACTCGAGCCCCAGCGTCGGCGACGACGGGACGATCTACGTCGGCAGCGACGATCACAAGCTGTACGCGCTCAACCCCGACGGCACGTTGCGCTGGGCCTTCAACACCGGCGGCGATCTGCGCGCGTCGCCGGCGCTCGGCAACGGCGTGGTGTACATCGGCTCCTTCGACGCCCAGCTGTACGCCATCCGCACCGACGGGACGCTGTACTGGACGTTCCGCACCGGCGACCGCATCATCTCGTCGGCGCTGGTCGATTCCAAGGGGGCCATCGCTGTTCGGCTCGCAGGACGACCGCGTCTACGCCCTCGAGCCCGACGGCCGGCTGCGCTGGTCGGTCGAGCTCGGCGGCGACGTCGACAGCTCGCCCATCCTGGCCGCCGACGGCACGATCTTCGTCGGCGCCGACGACCGCAAACTGTACGCGCTCCGCGCCGGAATCAGCGCCAGCCGCTGACAAGCACCGTCGCTGGCTCCTCCTCTTCCTGCTCGTCTTCCTTCTTCCCCCTGCTTGCTTTCCCCCTCCTGGCTCTCCGATGTTCGCAGCGGCCCGGCGCCGGTCGCTTTCCCTCTCACTTCTTCTCCCCACTATCTCTTCTCCTGTAGATTACCCATCGACCAAAGGATATTCGTTTGAATTCAGATGACCCCCACACCCGCCGCCCTGTCGGCTCGACCCGCGCGCTGACGGGCAGGATCAAGATTCACCCCGTCGGTTACGGCTTCGTCGTCCCCGACGACAAGTCGGAAGACGTGCACGTTTCGGCGCGCAACCGCGGCGCCGCCATGGACGGCGACACCGTCGAGATCGAGGCCTGGCCCGCCGTGCGCGGCGTCGAGGGGCGCGTTCTGCGCGTGCTGTCGCGCGGCCGCGCCAAGATCACCGGCCAGCTCGAGCGCGCCGGCAAGCAAGTTGTTCTGCAACCCGACGACCCGCGCATCACCGGCCCGGTGTCGCTGCGCGGCCACGTCGCCGTGACCCTGGTCGGCCAGTCGGTGGTGGCCGAGATCACCCGCTACCCCGAGGTGGCGGGCGGCCCGATCGAGGCCGAGGTGCTGAAGGTGCTGGGCGATCCCGACGACCCGCGCACCGAGGTCGAGAAGGTGCTGGCCTGCGCCGACGTGACCGACGAGTTTCCCGACGAGGTCGCGCGCATCGCCGAGGGCATGCCGCAAGAGGTGCTGCCGGCCGAGCGCGCCGATCGCGCCGACCTGCGCGAGGTCCCCTTCCTGACGATCGATCCCGAGACGGCGCGCGACTTCGACGACGCGGTCGCGATCGAACGGCTGCCGAACGGCGGCACGCGCCTGTGGGTCGCGGTCGCCGACGTCTCGCACTACGTGCGCGAGGGCTCGCCGATCGACATCGAGGCGCGGCGCCGCGGCTGCAGCATCTACCTGCCGAGCCGCGCGATCCCGATGTTGCCCGAGCCGCTGTCGGCGCGCCTGTGCTCGCTGGTGCCCGAGGAGGATCGGCTGGCGATGGTCACGCAGATCGACCTCGACAAGCACGCGCAGGTCGTCGGGCGCGACTTCTGCGCGGCGGTGATTCATTCCCGCGCGCGGCTCGACTACCCCGGTGTCGCGGCGGCGCTGGCCGGCGACACGCGCGGCAAGCGCAAGAAGTACGAGCCGCACCTGCCGGCGCTGCGCGCGATGGATTCGCTGGCGCGCCAGCTGCGCGCGCTGCGCGTGCAGCGCGGTTCGCTCGACTTCGATCTGCCCGAGCCCTTCGTCGAGCTCGACCAGGACGATCCGCGCCTGGTGCGCGACATCCGCAAGTCGCGCCGCGATCCGGGCGAGCGCCAGGCCTACTCGATGATCGAGGAGTTCATGCTGGCGGCCAACGAGGCGGTCGCCACCAGCTTCCGCGAGCGCGGCGAGGATACGCTGTGGCGCATCCACGACGCGCCCGACCGCGACCGCATGGAGCAGTTCGCCACGCTGGCCGAGAGCTACGGCCTGCGCATCGACATCGACGACGCGCGCACGCCGCAAGGGCTCAAGCGGGTGCTCGACCGGCTGAAGGGACACCCGGCCGAGAAGGCGCTGTCGTTCCAGATGCTGCGCTCGCTCAAGCAGGCGACCTACGACGTGGTCAACGTCGGCCACTTCGGCCTCGCCTCGTCGGATTATCTGCACTTCACCTCGCCGATCCGGCGCTACCCTGATCTCATCGATCACCGCCTGCTCAAGAGCCGCCTCGCCGGTCAGGGCAAGCCGGCGGGCGGGTTCAAGCCGCCCGTCGGTGGCGCCGCCGCCCGACCGCGTGGCGCTGCAGAAGATGGCCGCCGATGCCTCGTTCTCCGAGCGCCAGGCGATGGAGGTCGAGCGCGAGGTGATCGACCTTTACCGCGCGTTCTTCTTGCGCGATCGAATCGGCGACGTCTTCGACGGCACGATCTCGGGCGTCATGGGCTTCGGCGTGTTCGTGGTCATCGACGAGCCGTTCGTCGAGGGGCTGGTGCGCCTGGAGGCGCTGTCCGACGACTACTACGTCTTCGACGATGTGGCGAGCAAGCTGGTGGGGCGGCGCTCCGGCCGCACCTTCGCGCTCGGCGACACGGTCAAGGTGGAGGTGCAGTCGGTGAGCGTGGTGCGGCGCAAGATCGACTTCGCGCTGCACGAGCACCGGGCGCAAAACCGCACCAGCGACCGGGGCGTCGACCGGGGCAACGACCGCGCGCACGCGCGCGGCAAGAAGGATCGGCGCCGCGCCGGCGGCGGCGAGCACGCGCCGTCGCACACCAAGCGCCCCGGGGGGCGCGACGGCGGCAAGCGCGATCCCGCGCGCGCCACGCCGCGCAAGGCCGGCCGCGCAACCGGCCGCACCAAGCGACGATAACGGTACCGCGATGGCGACCACGATCCGGGAACAGCTCGAGGCGGACGAAGAGGCGGTGCTGTCCTCCTTCGCGCAGAAGAGCAGCGCCAGCCGCGGGCGCGCCCGCCCCGAGCCGCCGGATCCGGTGCGGCCGATCTTTCAGCACGATCGCGATCGCGTGATCCATTCGAAGGCCTTTCGCCGCCTGGCCGGCAAGACCCAGGTCTTCCTGGCGCCCGAAGGGGATCACTACCGCACCCGCATCACCCACACCCTCGAGGTCGCGCAGATCGCGCGCACGGTGACGCGCGCGCTGCGCCTCAACGAATCGCTGACCGAGGCGATCGTCATGGGGCACGACCTGGGGCACACGCCGTTCGGCCACGCCGGCGAGAAGGTGCTGGCCAAGCTGATGCCCGACGGCTTCCACCACGTGAAGCAATCGTTGCGCGTCGTCGAGGTGCTGGAGCGCGACGGGCGCGGGCTGAACCTCAGTCAAGAGGTCAAGGACGGCATCCTCAAGCACTCGAAGGGCAAAGGCCACATCATCTCGGACAACCCGAACTTGCTGGCCATGACCCTCGAGGGGCAGATCGTGCGCATCAGCGACATCGTCGCCTACGTGAACCACGATCTCGACGACGCCGTCCGCGGGCGGGTCATCAACCCCGAGGACGTTCCGCGCGGCCTGCTCGAAACGCTGGGCGCCACCCATGGCGATCGCATCGCGCGCATGGTGAACGACATGGTCAGCGCCTCGCGGCTGGAGGAGAAGCGGCAGATTCGCATGAGCGAGGAGATCCTCGGCGCGCTCATCGCGCTGCGCGACTACCTTTATGAGGCGGTCTACGAGCGCGACGAGATCCGCGGCGAGTTCGAGAAGGCGCAGCGAATCATCTCGGAGCTGTGGGCCTACTTCCACGCACACCCCGACGAGTTCAACGCGAAGCACTGGCCCAAAGGTGTGCCGGAATCCGACGGCCTCTCACGCGCCATCGCCGACTTCATCACCGGCATGACCGATCGCTACGCCCTTCGGGTCTACGAGGAGTACTTCCTCCCTCGCAAGTGGCCAGTTTATTGAGCCATAGCCGCGGGCTGTCGCCACTACACACCCGCTAGCCCACCGCGTCCCGTTCTCTTCGACCGGCGGTCGGCCGGCGTCGGGGGAGGCGAGGTACGTGATACGCTGGTCCCTGGTAGACGGATGTCGTGAAGCGAGGCCGCTGATGTCCACCGTCCCGATCCGCAGTCTGTGGCGGGTGTCCGTCATGGTGACGATCGCGCTTCTGGCGCCGACGGCGGTCGTGTACGCGCAGGGCGACGCCGCCGAGAAGGGGCAGGCCGCCCCCGAGGACGCGGTCGCATCGGTCGTCGAGCTGAACCGAAAGGCGTTGGCGGAATACGACAACCTCAACTTCGACGAGGCGAAGAACCAGCTCAAGAGCGCGCTCGCGCTCTGCGATCGCAATGGCCTGGGCAATCACCCGGTGCGCGCGCAGACCTATCTCAGTCTCGGCGTGGTGCTGATGGCCGCCGATGCCCAGCATCGCGACGTCGCGGTCGCGCAGTTTCGCCGCGCCATCCAGATCCAGCCCGACATCCGGCTATCCGAGCGCGTCGCCAACCCCGAGGTGCAGCAGGCGTTCGCCGAGGCCCAGTCCGCGGCGCGTGCCGCGTTGCTGGCCGCGCGCCCGCCCGCGGCCGCCGCCGGCCCCGCGGCGCGCGACGGTAAGCCGGCGGCCACTCCCGAGAGCGAGCTCGACGCCGAGGCCGAGGCGCCGGATGACGCCGCTCGGCCGCGCTGGTTCGTCGGCTTCGGTGTCGGCAGCGGCGTCGGATGGGCGAGCGGCAACGGCGAGGTCAACAGCAACCTGTCCCTGCCGTCGGGTTTTGAGCCGTCGTCGGTGATCCACCTGGCGCCGGAGATCGGCTACTTCCTGCGGCCGGATCTCATGCTCTCGCTGCAGGGGCGGATCCAGTTCATCTCGGGCGCGACCGCCGAGCGCGATCCCAACGGCACGGCGTGCGGCGCGGACAAGATCTGCTCGCCCAGCCACGGCGCCACGGCGGTCTTCGCGAAGGCGACCTGGTTCCTGACGTCGACCAAGCTGCGCCCCTATCTGACGGGGGCCCTCGGCTACGGGCAAATCCGCCACGTGGTCTCGCTGCCGGGGCACACCGATTGCGGCACCGACGCCGCGCACCCGGTGACCTGCGTCGACACCGCGGCGGCCGGGCCGATCCTGCTCGGCCCGGGCGCGGGGGTCATGGTCGAAGTCGCGCGGCATTTCGCGCTCACCCTCGGCGCAAGCACGCTGATTGGCGTCTCGGCCTTCACTTTTCACCTCGACGTCGGCGCCGGCGTCGCGGTGGAGCTGTGATGAGATTGCGCGGGATCCTGATCGCCGCGGCCACGACGTTGGCGCTGGCCGGCGGCGGCTGCTTCGCGCCGCCGGAAGCCTGCAATGAGTGCCGCGCCCCCGGGTCCGACGCCGCGACCGACGGGCTGGGCGCCGCCGGTCATTTCGGCATCGGCGGGACGTTCGGCGTCGGCGGTTCGCCCGGCGGCGGTGGCGCGCCGGGGACCGGCGGCACGACCGACGCCGGCGGGTCGACGGGGACCGGCGGCACTGTCGTCGTCGGGACTGGTGGCACGATGGGGGCGGGCGGCGTTGTGGGGACCGGCGGCACCGTCGTCGTCGGGACTGGTGGCACGATGGGGACGGGCGGCGTCGTCGTCATCGGGACCGGCGGCACCGTCGGGACCGGCGGCGCGGGCGTGGGCGGCTCCGGCGGAACCATCGACGTCGCGCTCGTCGACTGGTATCAGATGGACGAGACCAGCGGCACGACGGCCGCCGATTCCTCGGGGCACGGGCGAACGGCCGCGCTGATGGCGATGAACGGCGGAACGGCGGCGTTCTCCACGACCCACAAGGTGGGGACCGGCGCGCTCAACCTCACCAGCACCAGCGCCACCCTCGGCGGCTTCGCCATCGTGCCGGCCAGCCTGCAGACCATGGGCGCGACCACCGAGATCACCATCGCCTGCTGGGTGAACGTCAGGACCGCGCGGCTCTGGGAGCGGGTCTTCGATTTCGGCAGCAGCTCGACCGCGTACATGTTCCTGACGACGCACGAGCAGCAGACCACGCCCAATGCGCCGCGCTTCGCGATCACGACCACCGGCAACGCGGGTGAGCAGGCCATCAACATGACGACGCCGGCCGCGCTGTCGCTGAACACCTGGCATCATCTGGCCGTCGTCCTGGGGGCCGGCACGACGTACACCGGTACGCTCTACATCGACAAGGTCGCGGTCGGCACCAACAACGCGATGACCCTGCGTCCGTCGAATCTGGCCAGCACCACCAACAACTGGATCGGGCGTTCGCAGTTCGCCGTCGATCCCCTGTTCGACGGGCTGATCGACGACTTCCGCATCTACTCGCGCGCGCTGACGCCGGCCGAGATCGCCGCGCTGCCCTGATCCGGTGACCGAAAAACCGCGGCGTCTGGCGCGTCGGTCACGGAGCTGGGCCAAGTTACAAAGAATGTACGATCCGGAAACCGCCGATTAACCGGCACTCCGCTAGAGTCGGTCACGTTCTCGCGTCGAAAGCAGGAACGACTTAAGCAATGGGTGCCTCTTCAGCGGTGTTACAGACCATTGTCGTCACGTTGGACCACGCGCTCAACGATGTCAGGCCGGACGCGCCGGCCGTCTTGTTGCGTAGTCTGGGCCACCAAGTTGTCGTCGTAGGATACGACTTCGCCGAGCTGGCGGGGCGGCGCGTCGCCGCCGACCTGGTGGTGGTCGAAGCCGGGTCGCACCTCGAGATCGGCAAGGACGCCATCAAGCGCCTGCGCGATCGCGAGGAGCTGGCCGGGACCGGGATCCTGATCTGCGTCGACGTGACGCGGGTGGCCGGCCTCGACGTCCAGATGGGGGCCGACGATTTCATCCTCATGCCGCTGGCCGTCGACGAGCTCGCGGCGCGGCTGCGCCAGCTCAAGTGGCGCGGCACGGCGCAGAACCCGGCGGGGCGCAGCCGCTACGGCGAGATCATCCTCGACACGACCTCGCTGCAGGCGTTCACGGCGGGGCAGTCGCTCAAGCTGACTCCCTATGAGTTCCAGCTGCTCAAGTTCCTGGTCGAGCGCGCGGGGCGGGTCTTCACCCGCGAGGAGCTGCTGTCGCGCGTCTGGGGATACCGCCACGTCGGCCGGGTCCGCACCGTCGACACGCACATCCTGAACCTGCGCGGCAAGCTCGGCCCGGCCGGCGAGCTGCTGGAGGCGGTGCGCGGCATGGGCTACAAGCTGCGCAAGCTCGAGTCGCAAGCGGCCGAGAGCCCGCGCGCCCAGTTTATTGGTTAGATCTGGGACCCTGGGAGGGTCCCAGACCCCGGGCAGCGCGCTCCGGCGAGCAAAGCTCGCCTCCGCGCTAGCGTTGGAGGTTGGTCCGCGGGAGGGCCTAGCCTTCCCGCGGCGGCGAAGCCGCTTAGAAGCGCACCTGGATCTCGTAGCGTCGGTTCTTGGCCTTCTTCGCCGGGGTGTTGTCGGGGGTGACCAGCGGGCGCTCGGCCGCCATGCCGATCGAGGTGATCTCCGACTTGGCGATCCCGCGCGCGATCAGCTCGCGCTCGATCACGGCGGCGCGCTTGCCCGACAGCTCCTTGTTGTGCTCAGGCTTGCCGCTCGAGTCGGTGTGGCCCGACACCTCGAACTTGAAGGTGGTGACCCCCGCCAGCTTGAGTCGCTTCTTGGCCTCGACCAGGGTGTTGGCCAGGTTCTTGAGCTTGTTGTCGCAGCCGGGCATCAGCTGGTCGCTGTCGGTCTTGAAGCTGCACTGATTCTTGCGTCCCTCCGCCAGCAGCTTGGCGTTCACTTCCTTGAGCGCCTTGTCGCGCGCGCCGTTGGCGGCGCTGCCCGCCGCCTTGTTGGCCAGGCCTCCGAAGTCGATGGCCTGGGCCGGCGCGGCGGCCAGCCCGAGCAGCGCCGCGACCAAAAGACCCGGGAGGCGAACCCTGTGATACGTCTGATTCATGGTCACAAACGATAACGAGAGGTGCCCTCCGATCGCAAGCGGTTAGACTAGACTCCCTGCGAGATCCGATGGCTACCACCAACGCCGACACCGACGCCCACGCCGATGCGCAGCTGGAGAAGCTGCGCGTGCTGGTCGTCGACGACGAGAAGAACATCCGCCAGACGCTGGGGCTGTTCCTCGAGAAGCTCGGCTGTGAGGTGCACCTGGCCAGCACCGGCGAGGCGGCGCTCGCCGTGCTCAGCCATCAGCCGATGGAGCTTGCCTTCGTCGACCTGCGCCTGGGCGGTGAGCGGGGCGAGGATCTGATCCCCAAGCTGCTGGCGCTTGGTCCGGCGCTGCCGATCGTGGTGTTCACCGCCTACGCCACCATCGAGACCGCCGTCGAGACGCTCCGGCGCGGGGCCTGGGATTATCTTCCCAAGCCGTACACGCCCGAGCAGATCCGCCAGCTGGTGACGCGCGCGCGTGAACGGCGCGGGCTCACGCAGCAGGTGGCCGACCTCGAGAGCCGGCTCGCGCGCGCCCAGCCGGCGCTCGACACGTCGTCGGAGAGCCCGGCGATGCGGCAGGTGTACGACCTGATCGCGCGCGCCGCGAAGACCGACGCGCAGGTGCTGTTCCGCGGCGAGACCGGCACCGGCAAGACGGCGCTGGCGCGCCTGCTGCACGAGGAGGGGGTGCGCCGCGACCGCCCGTTCGCCGTGGTCAACTGCCCCACGCTGTCGGCCGACCTGCTGGCGAGCGAGCTGTTCGGGCACGTGCGCGGCGCGTTCACCGGCGCGGTCAAGGACCAGCCCGGGCGCGTCGAGGCCGCCAACGGCGGCACGCTGTTCCTCGACGAGATCGGCGAGATGCCGGTCGCGCTGCAGGCGAAGCTGCTGCGCTTTCTGCAGGACAAGCAGTACGAGCGCGTGGGCGAAAGCGAGACGCGCACCGCCGACGTCCGCATCGTCACCGCCACCAATCGCGACATCGAGGCCGACATCCAGGCCGGACATTTCCGCGAGGATCTCTTCTATCGGCTGAACGTCATCGAGATCCGCGTCCCGTCGTTGCGCGAGCGACCCGAGGACATCCTCCGCCTCGCGCGGCGCTTCCTGGCCTTCTTCTCGGCCAGCTATGCGGTCGCGCGCGCGGGACGTCCCGCCCCCGAGCTGTCGAAGGAGGCCGAGGAGCTGATGCTGTCGTACCGCTGGCCGGGCAACGTGCGCGAGCTGCGCAACGCGATCGAGCGCGCCGTGATCCTCTGGCCCGCCGGCGTCATCGGTCGCGAAGCCTTCCCCGATCGCGTCGCCAACCTGTTCCCCGTCCGTCCGTTCGTGGGCGGCGACTTCGCGCTCGACGACATCGAACGCGAGCACATCCAGCAGATCACCGGCCGGACCGCAACGCTCGAGGAGGCGGCCGAGATCCTGAAGATCGACACTTCGACGCTGTGGCGCAAGCGCAAACGCTACGAGTGAGCTCTTACCCGTCCTCGTCCTCGTCCTCGTCCTCGCCGCTTCACCCCGCCGCAACCGGCAGCTCGAACCAGAACGTGCTGCCCTCGCCGGCCTTGCCCTCGACGCCGATCTTGCCGGAGTGGGCCTCGACGATCTCCTTGGCGATGAACAGCCCCAGCCCCGCGCCCGGCGCCGTCGCGCCCGGCCGGCGGAAGAACTTCTCGAAGATCGCCTGACGCAGCTCGGGCGGCACCCCGGGGCCGCTGTCGCTGACGGCGTAGCGAACGACGCCATCGCGCCGCTCCGCCGAGACGGCGATCCGCCCGCCGGGTGGCGTGTACTTCACGGCGTTGCCGACCAGATTCGAGAACGCCAGCTCGATGCGCTCGGGATCGGCGACCACCGCGCCCAGGCTCGGCAACAGCTCGAGCCGCAGCTCGATCCCCTTGGTCTCGGCCGGCCCGCGGAAGGGCTGCGTGGCATCGCGCGCGAGCGACGCGGCGTCGATCACGCGCGGGTGCAGCTCGATGCGGCCCGACTGGATGCGCGACAGGTCGAGCAGATCGTCGACGATCTGTTGCAGGCGCTCGGTGTCCTGGCGCGCGACATAGAGCAGGTCGGCCTGCTTCTCGGTGATCGGACCCACCGCCTGCTCCAGGCACAGGTGCAGCGCCATGCGCAGCGACGTCAGCGGCGTGCGGAACTCGTGCGCCACCGTGGCGACAAGGTTGGTCTTGAGCTCGTCGAAGCGCATCAGCCGCGTGACGTCCTGGAGCAGGATCGCGACGCCGATGACCGCCCCCTCGTCGGTCGACACCGGCGTCGCGCGCGGCAACAGGAACGCCTCCTGCTCGCCGAGGTTCGTGCGCAGCGCCTCCTCCAGCCCCTTCGGCTGGTAGGGCCCGCGCCCGGTGAGCACGTGGGCGCGCACCCGGTCGACCAGCGCGCGCACCTCGGGCGGCGCGGGCGCCATCGGCTCGGCGGCCGCGCCGCCGCCGTCGGCGCTGATGTGCAGGCTCAGCTCGGTGGCGCGGTTCACGGCGATGAGGTGGTCGGCGGTGTCGAAGACCAGCACCGGATCGGGCAGGCTGTCGATCACCGCCTGCGACTGCTGCTCGGCCGCCAGCAGCTCGCCGAGCGAGCTGGCGCGATACTGGGCCAGCCGATCGGCCATGGTGTTGAACTCGGTGGCGACCTCGGCGATCTCGTCGCGCCCCTGCACCCGCGCCCGCGCCTTGGGATCGCCCTCGCCCAGGCGGCGCGCCGTCAGGCGCAGCACGCCGAGCGGGCGCAGGATGCGCGTGGTGAGCGCGATCGACGACAGCAGCCCCAGCAGACAGGCCCCCGCCGCCGCCGCGATCATGACCGCGTCGAGCCGCCGCGCCATCCGCCGCGCCTGTTCACTCTTGCGCACCATCGCGTCCTGGTTGATCGCCAGGATCACGTCGGCGCTCTCCTTGACCGCGACGAACGCCGGCTGCAGCTCGCTGAAGTAGGCTTGCCGCCGCGCCGCCTCGGTGGTCAGCGGCGTGAAGGCGCGCAGGCGCGCCATGTATTGGTTCCAGCGCGCGCGCAGCGTGCGCGTCGCCTGGTGCTCGCCGACCTCGGTGACGTTCCCCTCCTGGGCCACCAGCTCGCGCTCGAACCGCGGCACGTACTCCTCTGACTGGTGCACGCCGGCCCGCTGCTCGCCGGCGACGATGAACAGCGCGGCGCTGTCGATGCGCTCGATCGCCTCTTTCATCCGCTGCGCCGCCAGCACGCTGCGGTAGTTGTCCTTGAGGATCAGCTCCGAGCTGCGCGAGAGCTTGCCGTTGGTGACGCTGGCCAGCGCGCCGACCACCACCACCGCGATCGCCATCGGCGCCTGCGCCAGCAGCAGCTTCGATCGCAGCGTCATCGCCCGTTCCCGTCGTCGCGCGCCGTGACGTAGACGTCGAACTCCGCCCCCTCGCTCAGCATGCGGGCCACCGCGGTGCGCGCGGTCAGCTGGCGCCACCAGCGATCGCGCGAACGTCCGAGCACGATCTGCCCCACGCCGTGCGAGCGTGCAAAGTCGAGCAGAGCGGCGACGGCGTCGTGATCCTTGAGGCGGACGACCTCGGCCCCCAGCTCGCGCGCGCGCTCGATGTTGGCCAGCAGGTGGCGCTGCGCCTCGGCGTCGATCAGGTGGGGCGCCTCGTGCGGGGTCTCGACGTAGACCACGAACCAGTCGGTGTTCAGCTTGCCGGCCAGGCGCGAACCGCGCCGCAACAGCGACGCCGCGCGCGGCGGGTACGACGACATGCAGACCATGACCCGGCCCAGCTCCGGCCCCTTCGCGGCGGCCGCGCCGCGCTCGCCGCCGCCGCCGCTCTCGCGCCGGACCCTTGCGGGCGTTGCGCGTGCCGCTGCGGTCCAGGCTCTCGGCGACCTCGCGCAGCGCCAGCTCGCGCAGCGTGGCCAGCTTCTCGTTCATGAAGAAGTTCTCCAGCGCCCAGGGGATCTTTTCGGCGTGGTAGATCTTGCCCGCCCTTGAGGCGCTCCAGCAGATCCTCGACCGCCAGATCCAGGTTCACGATCTGATCGGCCTCGCGCAGGAAGCCGTCGGGGACGGTCTCGCGCGTCTTGACCTCGGTGACGCGCTCGACCAGATCGTTGAGGCTCTCGAGGTGCTGGATGTTGAAGGCCCCGATGACGCTGATGCCGGCGTCGAGGATCTCGACCACGTCCTGGTAGCGCCGCTTGTTGCGGCTGCCCGGCGCGTTGGTGTGCGCGATCTCGTCGACGACGACGATCTCCGGGTGGCGCGCGATGATCGCGGCCGTGTCCATCTCCTCGATGACGACGCCGCGGTACTCGATGCGCGAGCGCGGGATCTGCTCGAGCCCGGTGACCAACGCCGCCGTGTCGGCGCGCCCGTGCGTCTCGATGAAGCCGAGCGCGACGTCGACGCCGCGCCGCTTGAGCGCCTGTGACTCTTCCAGCATGCGGTAGGTCTTGCCGACGCCAGCAGCGAACCCGATGTACAGCTTGAGGCGGCCGCGCTTCGCGCGCCGCAAGATCTCGAGGAAGTCTTCCGCGCGGTGGGGGTGGCCGTTCGTCGTCATGGTCGCGCTGGGAATACTACGTCAGCGCGCAACGTGAACGAACACCGCGTCGTTGCGCCGCGCGGCGGATCGCATTCTGCAATGCGGGCGCGCCATGGGTTGCGAAACGCAATGAGCGCAAGACGTTTCTTCAAAAATCATCGTGCTCCGTCGAGAATTTACTTCGGAGAAACGGCCGGGCGTGGAGACTCACCCGCGCGAGCAGGACGAATCCTGCGGGAGATGGAACGATGTCGACACCTGGTGCAGCGATCAAGGGCGAACCCGAAGAACCGACTCCGATTGCGCCTTCGCCGTCAAACGACGACGGTGAGGCGCAGACCTCGGGCGCGATAGCGGGAGACCTCCCGTCGGCTCGACGCCTCGGCCGGCTCAAGGCGGCTCTCTTTGGCAAGGCGCGCGACCTGCACGATCAACGGATCTTCCACCAGATCTCGCTCATCCCGTTCCTGGCGTGGGTCGGGCTCGGCGCCGACGGTCTCTCGTCGTCGGCCTACGGCCCCGAGGAAGCGTTCAAGACGCTCGGCAGTCACACCTATCTCGCCGTCGGCCTCGCGCTGCTGACCGGAATCACCGTGCTGGTGATCTCGGCCGCGTATCGCGGGATCATCGAGGACTTTCCCTACGGCGGCGGCGGGTACGTCGTCGCCACCAAGCTGCTGGGACGCGGCGCCGGCGTCGTGTCGGGCAGCGCGCTGCTCGTCGACTACGTCCTCACCGTCACCGTGTCGGTCGCCGCCGCCGGTGACGTGATCTTCAGCTTCCTGCCGCCGTCGCTGGCTCGGGCTCAAGCTGTCGCTCGAGGTGTTCTTCATCCTCGGCCTGACGACGCTGAACATCCGCGGCGTGCGCGAATCGGCGATCGCGCTGGCGCCGATCTTCCTGGTCTTCGTGATCACCCACGTCGCGGTCATCGTCGGCGGCGTGATCGCGCGCGCCTATGCGTTCCCGGAAACCGTGCGGCAGATGTCGACCGGCTTTCACGAAGGGATGGGGACGCTGGGCGTGGGCGGCATGTTCCTGCTCTTCGTGCACGCCTATTCGCTGGGCGGCGGGACGTACACCGGCATCGAGGCGGTGTCGAACGGCCTGCCGATCATGCGCGAGCCGCGCGTGCGCACCGCGAAGCGGACGATGCTGTACATGGCGGTGTCGCTGGCCTTCACCGCCGCCGGCCTGCTGGTCTGTTATCTGCTGTGGCACATCACGCCGGTGCCCGGCAAGACGCTGAACGCCGTGCTGGTCGAGACCATGACGGCGCCGCTGCCGGGCGGTCGCGTGCTGTCGGTGGTGACGCTGTTCTCCGAGGGGATCCTGCTGGTGGTCGCCGCGCAGGCCGGCTTCATCGACGGCCCGCGCGTGCTGGCCAACATGGCGGTCGACAACTGGATGCCGCGCCGGTTCGCGGCGCTGTCGGATCGACTGACGACGCAGAACGGGATCATGCTGATGGGGGCGGCGTCGCTGGTGGCGCTGCTCTACACCGGCGGCGACGTCGGCAAGCTGGTGGTCATGTACAGCATCAACGTGTTCCTGACCTTCTCGCTGTCGATGTTCGGCATGGCGCGCAAGAGCATCGCCGACCGCAAGACGTCGCCGCGCTGGATCCGCAAGGCGGCGCTGTTCGTCGTCGGCTTCGCGCTGTGCGCCACGATCCTGGTCATCACGGCGATCGAGAAGTTCGGCGAGGGCGGCTGGATCACGCTGCTGGTCACCGGCGCCGTCGTCGCGCTCTGCTTCGTGATCCACGGGCACTACCGCACGGTGCGCCTGCGGCTGGCGCAGCTCTACCACGGCGTGCGCAGCATCGACGAGGCCGGCGCGTCGGCGCCGCTGCCGATCACCAACCCCAAGCTTCCGACGGCGGCGGTGCTGGTGCCAAGCTACGGCGGCGTGGGGATCCACACCGTCCTCAACGTGTTTCGGGCCTTCCCCAACCACTTCAAGAACCTGGTCTTCATCTCGGTTGGTGTCATCGATTCCGGCGGATTCAAGGGCGCCGACTGCATCGAATCGCTGGAGAGCACGACGCTGGCGATGCTGAACAAGTACCTGTCGCTGGCCACCGAGCTCGGTATCCCGTCGACCTTTCGGATGGCCGTCGGCACCGAAGCGGTGGCAGAGGCGGAGAAGCTGTGCGCCGCCGTCATGGTCGAGTTTCCCCAGGTGACGTTCATCGGGGGCAAGGTGGTGTTCGCGCGCGAACAGTGGTTCCAGCGCATCCTGCACAACGAGACCGCGACCGAGATCCAGAAGCGCCTGTACTGGAGAGGCGCGACGATGGTGATCCTGCCGGCCAAGGTGCAGTAGGCCCGCTCGGCCGCGCCCCGTCAGCCGCGTGCCGGCTGTCCGATCGAGACCAGCCCGTCTTCGATCTGACAGCCGGCGATGTCTTCCAGGTAGCGCTCGAGCACCGGCGTCGGCAGCTCGGGGCCGCGGGCCCGCCCCTTCTCCAGCGCCCGCCGGAGGTCGCGGATCGAGACCCGGCGCGCGACCGCGAACATCTTGGCGATCGCGCGCGCGAGTCGGCTGCGGTCGCCCAGGAACGAGAACCATTCCATGGCGTCGTCCAGCCAGCGCAGCCGCGGCAACGCGACCAGCAGGCGGCAAGCAAAAGCTCGGTTTGCCGGCGCCGAGCGCAGCACGGCGACGCGGTTGATCAGCGAGTCCACCGTCGACAGGCCCCAGTGTGACACCAGGCGCACCGCCGTCGAGGTGACCGTCGCCGCGAACCCGTGGTTGTCGGCGGCGACCGCGATCTCCATGCCCCCGCACATCACCATGCGAAACGGGATCGGCCTATCCAGCCCCCGGTAGACGGCGATCAGGTGCGCCAGCGCCACCGGCGCCGACGCGACGCCTTCGTCGACCAGGACGCGGCCGAGCTCGGCTCCCGAGATCGGCAGCAGGCGCGCGAGGAGACGCGCGATGTCGTCGAGCCGTCCGAGATCGACCGGCGTGAAGGGGACGACCGTGCGCGCTGAATCGGCGCCGGCGTCGACCAGCGTGCGCGCCGCCTTCCCAGGCCCGGCGTCGAGCGCCCTCTCTTCGCAGGCGGCCAGCAGGTCGACCAGGCAGCGGGCGCCGAACTGCGGGATGCGCAGGTAGCGCTCGACCGTCCAGGTCGGCTCCTTGGCGATGAGCGGCAGCAAGCGATCGAGCACGCTGCGCGTGCGATCCTCGATGGGCAGCGCGCTCAGCACCGTGCTCGGGTGCGGCATCGCGCGCTCGAGGACCGCGGGTGGCAGGCGCCGCAGCGAGCGCTCAATCCGTAAGACGACGTCGCGTCCGCGTTGCCGCCGGCTTTGCGTGGAGTCGGCGAGCGTCGGGTAGAGGTCGGCGAGGGCCCGCGGGACGAGCACGCCGGTCGGGCGTGGGTATCCGTTGCTGTGGGAACCGATCTTCTGCGCGACCTGCGAGCGCGTGAGACGCGACGACGTTGCGGGAGCGCGGGGGACGTCGACGTATAAGTTCATCCCGCCGCCATTCAAACAGAACGGCCGAGAAATTCCATCGAAGAATCAGAAGAGCGAGCGCTTGGAACGAGGGGATTGCAACATGCAAAATCAGCGTTGGAATCGTTGCGAACGACAATGGACCGCTGTGCCATCGCCGCGCCATGGGTTGTTCGTGCGATGTGCAATGAAATTTGTAGCGCCTTTGCAAAGTGAAATGCGCAGCCGGAAAAACGACTGAAAAAGCCGCTGAAATTTACGACGATTTAGTACCGACGAAACAGCGAGGTTACCGACCGCACGTACATTGCCACCCAATGGTCCCAATCAAGGAGCAACTTCATGGCTGATGTACAAAGTAGTGCAGCACCCCCAGCGACGAGCCGCGCAACCCTTGGCCTCACCGGTCTGACCATAAACGCGATGGCGCTGATCGCGCCGGGGGCGTTTCTTTGGCTGACGTTCCAGATCCAGTCGCTCTACGGAGCGCCGATGGCCGGGTCGGCCATGTGGTTCGGGATCGTGGCGGCGTTGCTGCTTTGCTTCGCCACCGCGATCAGCTACGCCGAGCTTTCAAAGCTCTATCCTGGCGCCGGCTCGTCGTACTTCTTCGCTGAACAGGCGTTCCTCAATAAGACCCATGCCTATCGATTTGCCCGCCTGGCGAAGTTCATCACCGGTTGGGCCAGTCACCTCTATTACTGGGTCTATCCGGGGTGCATGGTCGGCGTGACCGCGATCATCAGCGGGTATTTGTTGAACCAGTTCTTCCCCAATACCTTCAGCGGGACGTTCAATAGCCCTCTGTTCATGATCCTGTTCTGCATCGCCTTCGCGCTCGGCGTCGCCTACATCGCCTTTCGCGGGGTCACCGGCACCACCATGGTCAACATGGGGATCAACATCGTGCAGATCACCGCGCTGCTGGTGTTCGCGATCATCGCCATCGCCTATCGCGTGAACCACCACGAGGGGGCGCGCGGCCTGCAGCTGGTGAACGGGACGCCGGTCGACTTCGTGGTGGCGCAAGAGCCGGTCATGGAGAACGGGAAACCCAAGCTCGACGGCGCCGGGCAGCCGGTGCTGCAGAACAAGATGGACGCCGACGGCAACCCGGTGCCCGAGATGAAGGACGGCAAGCCGGTGCCGTACCTGCTCTCCTACGCCGCCGATCAGGCGACCACGATGGAGCCGGTCGACGCTGACCACCCCAAGGACCTGACGCCGCACTTCAAGTTTCACGCGACCGCGGGATCGGTCACCGCGCCGCACAACTTCTTCTACATCTTCATCCAGGCCTGCATCGCGATCCTGATCCTGGTCGGCTTTGAATCGGTGACGTCGATGGGCGAGGAGGCGAAGAATGCCAAGCGCGACATCCCGCGCGCGGTGTTGCTGTCGCTGGCGATTCAAGGGGTGGTCTGTTACCTGTTCGAGTACTTCGCCGCCAACTACTTCTTGAACCCGGGCTACAACCTCGCGAACGCCGCCGGATCGGGCGCGCCGATCGGCGACATGATGGTGATGGTCGGGACCTGGCTGTTCGGCAGCTACTCGGCGGGCCGCGCCTTCATGCTGGTCGAGGCGTTCACGGTGTTCCTGGCGCTGATCGGTACGACGCTGGCCTGCCTCAACACCGGCGCGCGCGTCACCTACGCCATGGGCAAGGACGCCGAGGTGCCGGAGCACTTCGGCATGCTCCACGGCTCGAACCTCACCCCGCACCGGTCGATCTGGACGCTGGCGGTGATCTCGGCCGTCGTCGGCATGGTCACCGTCTCGCTGTACCTGGGCGGCACCACGCCGGCGCCGCTCGATCCGAAGTACAGCAACATCTGGTACAGCTTCGGGATCCTCAACCCCGCGTCGTACGCGAAGCTGCCCAACACGCTGGTGGTGGTCACGCTGATCAGCAACTTCGGCACGTTCCTGCTCTACATGCTCACCTGCGCCATCGCGATCGTCGCCTTCCGCGAGCACCACACGTTCAGCGGCTTCAAGCACATGTTCGTGCCGCTGTTCGGCCTGGTGGCCAATCTGCTGTGCATGCTCTTCTATCTGGTGGGCCCGTTCACGGTGTCGGGGATGAGCGTCAAGGAGCCGTACATCGCGCTCGCGGTGTGCGCCGTCTGGGGCATCTACGGCGCCGTCTACTTCGCGCGCTCGAGCAAGGCGAAGGGGAGGGCGATGATGGTCGAACGGTCCCAGACGGCGGTCGCCTCCTAGGTGGGCGTGACGGGCGCAGAGGATCCGGCGCCGTACGCGTTCGAGGTGGCCGTCGCCTCGGACGTCGGTACGGGGCGCAAAGAGCGCGCCAACGAGGATCACTGCGCCCACTTCGTCGAGAGCCCGAGCGCCGGTCTGGTGGTGGTCGCCGACGGCGTCTCGGGGCTGGCCGGCGGGGGGACGGCCAGCCGCCAGGCGGTCGAGACGACGCTGCGCACCTACCGCGAGCTCGCCGATCTGCGGGCGGATCGCCGCCTGCTCCGCGCGGTGCAAAAGGCCAACATCGATGTCTACGATCTCGCGGTCGTGGTGCCGGAGCTGCGCGGGATGGCGACGACCTTGACGGCGGCCGTCGTCGATCGGGGCGAGCTGGTGGCCGCGCACGTCGGAGATTGCCGGCTGTACCTGCTGCGCGCGGGGCGGCTGCGCCAGCTCACCAAGGACCACACCGTCGCCGGCGAGCGCGTGCGCCTCGGCTTGATGACCGAGGATCGCGCGCGCTTTCATCGCGATCGATCGGTGCTGACGCGCGCGCTCGGCCGCGAGCTGATCGTCGCGATCGATCGGATCGCGATGCCACTTGCGCAGGGCGATCGGCTGATCCTGTGCAGCGACGGACTTTACAACGTCATCGAGGACCACGAGATCGAGGAGATCGCCCGCGGTCCGGCCGCGGGCGACGTCTGCCGCGCCCTGGTCGACACGGCGAACCGGCGGGGGACTCCCGACAACCTGACGGTGGCGATGGTGCGCATGATCGGCGCCATGCCCGAGCGCCGCACCGGCGGCGGCCTGCTGGCGCGCCTGCGTCGCTTGTCGGGGCGCGACAACTGAGGCCGGGGCGCGTTCGATTGCCGTGCCGTCCGTCCACGGCTAAGGTCCTGCGCGTGCCTGTCTTGAAGGTCGTGACGTCATGCGCGAGGTGACCGTCGGTGATCGGCTCGACCAGTACCAGATCGGCGAGCTGCTCGCGCACAGCGGGATGGCGTCCATCTTCAAGGCGGTCGATACCGATTCGGGTCAGGTGGTGGCGCTCAAGGTGCCGCACATGCAGTTCGAGAGCGACGTGGTCTTCTTCGAACGCTTCCAGCGCGAAGAGCGCATCGGCCAGAAGCTCGATCACCCGAACATCGTCAAGGTGCTGAAGCCGCGCGCCAAGACCCGGATGTACATGGCGATGGAGTACGTCGAGGGGCGGTCGCTGCGCGCGATGCTGCAGTCGGGCGGGCCGCTCGCCACCGAGCGCGCGCTGGAGATCGCGCGCCAGCTGTGCGAGGCGCTGGCCTACCTGCACGCGCAGCGGGTGATCCACCGCGACCTCAAGCCCGAAAATCTGTTATTCACCGCCACCGGGCAGCTGAAGATCCTCGACTTCGGCATCGCCCTCGACGAGTCGGCGCGCCGGTTGACCTGGGCCGGGCTGTCGTCGGCGATGGGAACGCCCGACTACATGGCGCCCGAACAGATCGGTGGCCGGCGGGGCGACGAGCGCACCGACGTCTACGCCGTCGGCACGCTGCTGTTCGAGATGCTGACCGGCAACCTGCCCTACGATGCGACGAACCCGCACGCGCTGATGCGCGCCAAGACCAACGACGAACCGAAATCGGCGAGCTATTTCCTGCCGTCGATCGACCCGGCGCTCGACGCGATCATTTTGCGCGCGATCGCCCGCGCGCCGCGCGATCGTTACGCCACGGTGGTCGATCTCCTGGCCCACCTGCGCGACCCGGCGTCGGTCGATCCGGCGTCGCTGGCCGCCCGGTCGTCGAGCCGCGGGGGTGGCCTGCGCGCCGCGCGCCGCTTCATCCGACCGCTGGTGGCGCTGCTGATCCTCGCTGGCCTGGGCACGTTGATCGCGCTCAGCGGCCGTCACCCATCGACCTTGGGATCGCCGCCGGCGTCGGCGCCGGCGCAGCCGCGGGAGAAATGAACATGTCGCTCATCGGTCTCGAACATTCGATCAACCTGGCCTGGGTCCTGATCGGTGCCTTCCTGGTGATGTTCATGCAGGTCGGCTTCGCCATGGTCGAGACCGGCTTCACCCGCGCGAAGAACGCGGTGAACACCATGGCGATGAACCTGGTGGTCTATCCGGTGGGCGTGCTCGGTTTCTGGTTGCTCGGCTACGGGTTGATGATGGGGGGCGTGCACGAATGGCCGACGCTGGGCGCGGCCGTCGGCGGCGGGCGCGAGATCGGGCCGCGGATCGGCGGCCACCTGCTGGGCCTGTTCGGGGCGTCGCGGTTCGCGCTGGTCAGCGCGCCCCATGATCCGTCGACGCTGGCGATGTTCCTGTTCTCGGCGCTCTTCATGGACACGGCGGCGACGATCCCGACCGGCGCGCTGGCCGAGCGCTGGAGGTTCTCGGCCTTCCTGATCTACGCGCTGTTCATGTCGATGGTGCTCTACCCGCTCTACGGCAACTGGGTCTGGGGCGGCGGGTGGCTCTCGGCGCTCGGCCGGGCGGCCGGGCTCGGCCACGGGCACGTCGACTTCGCCGGCTCTTCGGTGGTTCACATGACCGGAGGCATCGCGGCGCTCGCCGGGACGATCGTGCTCGGCCCGCGCAGCGGCAAGTTCCGTCGCGACGGGACGATTGCCGCCATCCCCGGGCACAACCTGCCGCTGGCGGTGATGGGGACGATGGTGCTGGCGTTCGGCTGGTTCGGGTTCAACGCCGGTTCCACGCTGGCCGCCGCCGATCCGCGCATCGCCACCATCGCGGCCAACACGCTGCTGGCTTCGGCGGCCGGCGCGCTGGGCGCGCTGGTGTTCGTCTGGAACGTCGCGAAGAAGCCGGACGTCGGCATGATCTGCAACGGCCTGCTCGGCGGCCTGGTCGCGATCACCGCGTCGTGTGCCTTCGTCAGCCCCGCGGCCGCGGTGCTGATCGGCGCGGTCGCGGGCTTGCTGGTCGCCTGGACGGTGATCGTGCTCGAGCGGCGGTTCCGCATCGACGATCCGGTCGGCGCGATCGCGGTGCACGGCGCGTGCGGCGCCTGGGGGGCGCTGGCGCTGGGCCTGTTCGCCGACGGCACCTACGGCTTCGGCTGGAACGGCGTCGCCGGACCGGTGCGCGGGCTGTTGTTCGGCGATGCCGGGCAGCTGGGTGCGCAGGTGATCGGCGTTCTCGCCAACCTCCTGTTCGTCTTCGCGGCGGCCTACGGGTTCTTCCGCCTGGTCGACCGGGTGATGGGAAACCGGGTCCCGGCAGAGGTCGAATCGCTCGGCCTCGATTCGATGGAGATGGGCGCCGACGCCTATCCCCCCGGCTGATCTCGTCAGTTCGCGGTGCGATCAGTTCGCGGTGCGATCAGTTCGCGGTGAACGTGGGGTCGCCGATCCGGGTCGCGAGCGCGCGCGGGGTCTCGCCGGCCTGGTTGGGCAGATCGTCCTTGGCGCCGTGCTGGCGCAAGAGGGTGACGATGGCGTGCCGGCCGCGCGCGAAGAAGATCGCGCGCGCGAGCGGCGTGTTCCCCTCTTCGTCCTGGGCGTTGACATCGGCGCCGCGCGCGATCAGCCGGGCCGCCATCTCGGGCAGCACCTCTTGCGCCGCGAAGTGCAGCGGCGTCCAGCCGTGCGGGTCGCGCGCGTCGACGTCGGCGCCCGCGTCCAGCAGCACATCGATCAGCGGCAGGCTGCCGCCCAGGATCGCCGACACCAGCGGCGGCCGCCCCTCGTCGTTCGCGGCGTTGGGATCGGCACCGCGCGCGAGCAGGTCGCGAACCCGCGCCAGATCACAGATGAAGGCGGCGTCGACAAGCTCGGAGTCGAGCGGGCCAGGCGATTTCGGGTCGTTCACGCGCGCAGCTTAGCAGAGGAATCCGGGCCTCCCAGCGGGGCGGAAGCAACGAACCCGGGGCCTCGACAAGGATGCGCCGCGCGCCCGCAGCTGGGGTATCCTCACGGCGGGTCATGTCCTCGCGAAATGTCGGTCGGTCATGGTTTGCGGCGGGTCCCGGGCGTGGGTGGGCGCTGATGTTCATCGTGGCGTGGCTGGGCTGTCAGAAGGCCCCTCCGCACCGCGCCAAGCGCGTGCACCCTCACCAGACGGCGCCGGCGTTGGGTGACGAGCCCGCGGCGCCCGCGGCCGCGGCGACGCCACCGCCGCCCGCACCGGTTGCGCCCCCCGCGCCCGCGCCCCCGGCCGAGCCGGCCGCGCCGCCCAGCGGGCTGACCGTCGATCGCACTGTGCCGACGCCGTTTCCGCCCCCACCGCCGCGTCGGCTGGCGGCGGCGCGCCATGCCGCCCGCCTGCCCGCCGTCGCCGCCGCGGCGCCCGAACCCCAACCGGTGCCGGCTGCTTATCATCAGGTCGACGACAAACCCCAGGGTGGTGGTCCGTGCGCGGGCGGCACCAGCAAGGGAGAGCGGCTGGTGGTGCAGGGCGTGGCGGCCGACGATGTTCTCAACGTGCGCGAGGCGCCCGACAAGGCGAGCGCGGTGCTGGGCGCGCTCCCGCCGGGCGCGACCGGTGTGCGCGGCCTGTCGAACCGGCGCCGCGTCGGTCCGTCGACCTGGCGCGAGGTCGAGTGTGGCCAGCTCCACGGATGGGTCAACGAGCGTTTTCTCGCCCCGGAGAACGGACACGAGTGATCGCCGGAGTGTCGCGTTCGGCCAGCCCGCGTCACCGGATGCGGCCGCACCGGTATGTGCGGCGCGCGGGCGGAGTCGTGCGCGTGCTGGGGGTGTCGGCGCTGCTGGCGATGGTGGCGTCTCCAGGACGGGCCGCGCCCGCGCCCGCCAGCCCGGCGGCCGTCGACGCTGAAAAGCCCGGCGCCACCGCGCCGCCGTTCGATCCCTGGCCCCTGGCGGCTGTCGATCGGCCGCTGACCCTGCCGCAGGGCATGGCGGCCGCCTCGTTCGCGAGCGCCAGCTACTGGAGCCCGTCAATCCCCGAGCGTTCGTACTTCGGCCCCACCGCGTCGTTCGCGCTGCACGATCGCGTCCAGCTCGACGGTGGGTTGCCGTTCGCCGTCTGCTGGGACCGCGGTTCGAGAGCGTGCCTCGGCAGCTCGCCTCTCGACCGCGCCTTCGACCACGCGTACTTGGGACTGGCGTTCGCGCTCCGCCGGCGCGCGGGCGCCAGCCTGGCCGCCGGTGTCGTCGGCTCGATCGAACGATTCAACGCCCCCTCCCAGCACCGCACCTCGGTGTGGCTCACCGGCAAGCGAACCTGGTTTCATCGTCTCGCGCTCCTCGGCCGCGCCGAGCTGTCGGTCGGGTGGGAGCACCCGGGCTCCGTACCCGTCTCGCCCAGCTCTTTCACGCTCAGGCAGCTCAACCAGACACGGCTTTACTGGACCGAAGAGATCGAGTGGCAGGTCATCGACCAGCTGATGGTCTACGCCTACGGCAACCCCTACCGCCCGATCGGCGTGCCCGGCGACGAGTCCTGGGCGACGCAGGTCGGGGGCGGACTGGTGTTGTCGGTGAGCCCGCGCTGGTCGCTGGCCGCCTCCTGCGCCGTCGAGAACATCATGCCGGTGCGATCCTGGCAGTACGTGCCGAACGCCACCGACTGCTTTCTTTCGGCCAGCCTGTTCCGCCTGCGGCCGTAGGTTGCGCCGCCGCTACGCCACGGTCGGCGCGACGCGCCGGCGGATCAGCTTGGTGCGCAGCAACCGGTACAGGATCTTCGAGACGTCGAACGAGCCGAGGCGCAGCGAGCGAATGATCTCTTTGACCGGCGACCGCCCGTTGACGAGCTCCAGCACGGCGATCTCGTCGCGCGTGAGCTGACCGCGCGCCACCTCGGCGACGCGCGCCTCGTTGGGGACGAAGACCAGGTCGAAGTCGTCGACCTCGCGCTCGATGACGCTCCACTCGTCGACGCGCCGGAAGCCTTCCAGCAGCAGGCTGTCGACCGGGATCGCCAGTGCGGCGTCGCGCGCCAGCTCCGGCAGGTCCCCCGGCGCCAGCGCGCGAAACGAGAAATGCCCCTTGGTCCAGCGCATCGTCTCGTAGACCACCTCGGCGATCTGCCGCGCCATCGCTTGCTTGAGCTGCGCCTCGGTGATCAGGCCGCGCGCGACCAGGTCGGTGCCGAACAACAGCGGCTTGGTGGTGGCGCGCGCCCGCTCGTCGAGCACCTGGGTGAGCGCGTCGGGCGTCACCGCGCCGGCCTCGACCGCGAACCGCCCCAGCAGCAGATCTTCGCCGACGCCGACCGCCGCGGCGAAGTCGACCTTGCCGCGCCGCAGGTAGATCTCGACGCGCGCGTCGCCGCTGGAGATCTGAAGTCGGCCGGTCTGCGCCTTGTCCTGGGCCCACGACAGCAGCTCGCTGACGGTGATCGCCGCCAGGTCGCCGGCCAGCGCGTCGCCGTCGGCGACGGCGCGCGCGGTGCGACGCCGGCGCGCCAGGTAGGTCGCGAACATCTTCTCGAGCGTGGCGTCGTCGAAGGCGCCGTGCACGAGCTCGGTCAGGTCCCACTTGTCGCTCTCCTGCCGGTAGGCCTCGATGCGACGCGCCGCCTCGGCGCGCAGCTCGTCGAAGGGGGGGCGGCCCTCCGCCGCCGGCGTCATCGGCGCCGCCAGCCCCTCGTCGGAAGGGCCAGCCGGCTGAGCCTGTGCCGCAACTGCAGCCGAAGCCGCATCCGCATCCGTAGGCGTAGGCGTCGGCGTCGGCGTCGGCGTGGCCGGCGTCCCCGCCTCCTCTTTGCCCACGCCCGCCGGCGCGCCCGCTCCCGCGGCGGCCCGTCGCGCCTCGACCTGCTGGGTCACCAGGGCCGCGATGGCCTCGGGAGAGAACGGCTTTGTGATGTAGTCGACCACATTGGGCGCTCGCGCCAGGCCTTCCTCGAAATCGTCCTTGGCCCCCTTGGCGACCATGAGCACGATCGGGACACCGGCGAGACGGTCGAGCGCGGCCAGCGCCCGGCAGCAGCCGGCGCTGTCGAGACCTGAGTCGAGATCTGAGGCCAGATCTGAGTCGATATCCGACAGGTCGCCGTCGAGCAGCACCAGGACCGGCGGGTGCGCGAGCTCGCGCGCAAGGGCTACACCCGCCGCGCCCCCCGAGGCTGTGGCCACCCGGTACCCCGATTTCGCGAGCGCACCTTCGACGACCTTTAGCACCGTCGGACTATGGTCGATGACCAGAAGTTGTTCCCCGGACATGTCTATCTCGGGTTAGCGCGGGGCACTCTATCAACTGTCGAACGCTGTGTAACCTGATAAAATCGTTGGCGCTTGTTTTGCTGAGCGCGGTCTAGGACATGAGCGATTTCCCCCGCCGCTTCGGTTCGTACCTCCTCCTCAAGCCATTGGCTCGCGGGGGAATGGGGGCGCTTTACCTGGCGCTGTCCGGCGCGGAGGAAACCGCCAAGCTTTGCGTCATCAAGACGGTGCTGCCTCACCTGGCTGACAAGGAATACCTGCAGCGTTTCCGCGACGAGGCCAAGGTCGTCGTGCGTCTGTCCCACGGCAACCTGGTGCCGGTCTTCGACTCGGGGCAGGCCGACGGTGAGATCTATCTCGCGATGGACTTCGTCGAGGGACGCGACCTGCGCGCGACCTGGAATCGCTGCGCCAAGAAGGGGATCGCGTTTCCGATCGACGTCGCCGCGCACATCGCCAAAGAGCTGGCCCGCGGGCTGTTCTACGCGCACGCGTTCGGTGGCCTCAAGCTGGTGCACCGGGACGTCTCTCCGCCCAACGTGCTGCTGTCCTATACCGGCGAGGTGAAGCTCACCGACTTCGGCCTGGCGTCTTCGACGCTGAAGATGGAGAAGACGGCGCCTGGCATCATCTACGGCAAGGTCAGCTATATGTCGCCCGAGCAGGCGCGCGGCGAGCCGCTCGACGGCCGCACCGATCTCTACGCCGCCGGGATCATTCTCTGGGAGCTGCTGACCGGACGGCAGCTCTTTCCGTCGGGAAAGGCCGGCGCCGCCGCCGCCAACGACGCGCCCACCGCCGAGGAGCTGTTGCAGCGCGTGCGCTATCCCGACATCGTTCCGCCGTCGAAGCGCGCGTCGCGCGTGCCAGCCGAGCTGGATCGCATCGCCACCAAGGCGCTGGCGCCCGATCTGGCGGAGCGCTACCAGACCTGCGAGGAGCTGCGGCGGGACCTGGCGACGTTCCTGGCGCAGACGTCGCCTGCGACCGACGTCGTGCGCGTCGCGAAGTTTCTGACCGATCTGTACGGCGACGAGATCGAGACCGAGCGGCGCGAGCGCGAGGCGTTGATCGAGTCGGCGCGCCGCACCTTGCGCAGCTCCGACGCGATCGTGCCCCGTGTCGTCAAGGGGCCGCCGCCCGCGCCGCCACCGCCGACGCGCGTGCCCCCGGCGCCGCCGCCGGTGCCGCCGGCGCCGAAAGCCGAGAAGGACGCCGCCGCCCAACGCGCCGAGGATCGTCGCGAGAAGGGGACGCTGGTAGCCGGCCTCACCCGGCGCGATCGGCCCGCCGACAAACCGGGCGCGGGCGGCGCCACCGCCGAGAACGGCGCGCGCGGCGAGAGCGAGTCGGTGACCGGCGACACCGAGGCGCTGAGCATCTCGGTGATCGGCTCGCTGGTCGGCGGGCGCTACCGCATCCGCCGCCTGTGCGGCGAGGGGGGGATGGGCCGCGTCTACGAGGCGGAGCACATCGAGATCGGAAAGCGCGTCGCGCTCAAGATCCTGCACCCCGCGTACAGCCAGACCCCCGATCTCGTCGAGCGCCTCAAGCGCGAGGCGCGCGCCGCCTCGAAGATCTCGCACCCCAACGTCGTCGACGTCACCGATTCGGGCACGACGCCCGATGGATCGTTCTTCTTCGTGATGGAGTACATCGAGGGGATCGAGCTCGGTGAGCTGATCTTCCGCGAGAAACGGCTCGAGGTGCCGCGCGCGCTGGTGATCACGGCGCAGGTCTGCCGCGCGCTGCACGCCGCCCACCAGGTCAACGTGATCCACCGCGACCTCAAGCCGGAGAACGTGCTGATCTTGTCGCGCGACGGCCAGCGCGACTTCATCAAGGTGCTCGACTTCGGCATCGCGAAGAGCGGCGACGCCGACGGAGAGGGCGGGCGCGACAGCCAGGGCCGCCCCTTCCGCCGCCTGACCCACCCGGGGATGACGATGGGGACGCCCGAGTACATGGCGCCCGAGCAGGCGACCGGTCACCCCGCCGATCCGCGCTCCGACGTTTACGCCGTCGGCGGGATCCTGTACGAAATGCTCTCTGGAAAGCCGCCCTACGAGGGGGCGAATTTCATGGAGATCCTCAACAAGAAGGCGAACCAGCTGCCGCCGCCGCTCGCGGAGGTGCGGGCCGACGTTCCGCCCGAGCTCGAGGCGCTGATCATTCGCACGCTGGCCAAGAACCCGGCCACGCGCCCGCAGACCATGGAGGATCTCGAGCGCGAGATCCAGCAGATGGCCACCCGGTTCTTTCCGCTGCGCACCGAGCAAGAGCTGTCGATCGTCGCCGGCGCGGGCGGCATGGCGGCCAGCCTCGGGCGGCTGCCGATCGTGCGCGCCGCCAGCCCCGTTCCGTCGGATCCGCTGACCATCGGCGGCGCCGACCCACTGCTGGCGCGGATGCGATCCTGGGAGCGCAAGAAGCTGGCGATGGCGGCCGGGGGCGCGCTGGCCGTGCTGGTCGGCGCGGTGGCCCTGGGCGCGGTGGCCGGGCACGGCCGCAACGAGGCCGGGCGGCGGGTCGTCGCCAGCAGCCTGCCGTCGCCCGGTCTGACCGGGTCGGTGGCGCCGCCCGTCGCCGTCGTGCCGCCGACTCCGATTCCGACTCCGGTGGGTCCGCCGTCCTCCACGGTGGTGACCAACACCCTGCCGACGGCGACCGAGGACCCGACCCCGGACAAGACCGCGGGCAGCGACGGCGAAGCGGGAGACGGGAAGTCGATCGACCACGTCGAGCCCGATACCGAACCGGCGCCGCGGACCGGCGGCTCGGGGCGGCGGGGCGGCGCCGGCGGCTCGTCGGCGGCCGACAATCGCAAACAGCTGGAGGAGGCCCAGCGCCTGCTGCGCGCCCAGCGATTCCCCGAGGCACGCGCGATCTTCAGCCGCCTCACCAAGTCGCGCCGCGATCGCGGGGCGGCGCTGGTCGGCCTGGCCGAGATTTCGTTCCAGGAGAAACACTATGACGATGCGGTGCACTCCGCCTCGCGCGCCGCGGCCGATCGCGGCGGTGGTGTGCGCGCGCGGGTCCTGCTCGGCGACGCGCACTTTCGCCTGAACCAATTCAAAGAGGCGGCCCGCGCGTACGAGAACGCGCTCAAGCTCGATCCCCAGAACCCGAGCGCGCGCAGCGGCCTCGCCCTCGCCAACAAGCGGATGTAAGCCCGTGGCGAGCGGCCGCGCCCGCCGGCGTGTCGATGGTCCTGCTCGCCGGTGCGGGGGTGGTCGTCGGCGCCGCGGCGCTGGTTCGGATCGAGCGGCGCGCCGTGCAGGTCGACCTGGCGACCGAGCGCGACCTGCACGGTCAGGCCTACGCCGGCTCGCTCACCTGCCGCGGCTGCCACGAGGACCACTACCGGACCTGGCACCGCACGTTCCACCGCACGATGACCCAGGAGGTGTCGGCGCGAAACGCCGGGGCGGTGCTGGGCGACTTCTCGGGGACGACCTATCGCCACGACGGTGTCGATGCGCGCATGGATCGCGATCCCGCCGGGGCGTTCCGCATGACCTTCACCTCCGCGACCGATGCGACGCGGCCCCCGGTCATCGCGGTGGTCTCGCGCGCCATCGGCTCGCGCCGCTACCAGCAGTATCTGACGCGCATCGGGGACGCCGAGTATCGGTTGCCGGTCGCTTTCCACGTCGGAGACCGCCGCTGGTTCCACATGAACGGCGCATTCCCATTCGCGGATCCCCAGCCCGCGGGCGATCGCACCGCGGCGCCTCCGCCGTCGCCGTCGGCGGTTCCGGCCGCGGGCACGCTTGCGGCGTTCGTCGCCGGTCTTGCGCGCCTGGGCGGTTCGGAGTACGCCCGGCACGTCACCCGGTGGAACGACAACTGCGTCTTCTGTCACAACGTCGCGCCCAACCCCGGTCGCGATCCGGCGACCGGCCGCTTTCTCACCGAGGTCGCCGAGATGGGGATCGCCTGCGAGGCGTGCCACGGCCCGGGCGCCGCGCACGCGCGCGCCAACCGCGATCCGGTGCGTCGCTACAGCCTTCACCTGGGGGCGGGGGGCGATCCGACGATCGTCAATCCGTCACGCTTGTCGCCGGCGCGCGTCGCCGATCTGTGCGGCCGCTGCCATGGCCAGCGGATCACCGACGACATCGCGCGCTTCATCGATCACGGAGATCCCTTCGTGCCTGGGGATGATCTCGCGCTCTGGAGCGCGCCGCTTTGGCAGGAGACGCCGCTCGGGGCCGAGCGCGCGCCGTTTGCGCCGCGCTTCTGGGCCGACGGGACGGCGCGCCTGACCGCCTACGAATATCAAGGGTTGTTGCAATCGCCCTGCACCCAGCGCGGGACGCTGACCTGCACCAGCTGCCACGGCATGCACGACGGTGATCCGCGCGGACAGCTGCGGCCGGCGGCGACCGGCGATGGGGCCTGCACCGGATGCCATCGCCAGCTCGCCGGCGCCACCGCGCAAGCGAAGCACAGCCATCACGTGGCCGCGAGCGGCGCGGCGAGCGGTACCGGTTGCGTCGACTGTCACATGCCCCGGATCGTCTACGGCATCCTCGACCTGCACCGCAGCCACCGCATCGAGGTTCCCGACCCGGCGCGCGCGGCGACGCTCGGTCGTCCCGACGCCTGCACCGGATGCCACGTCGACGAGACGCCGGCCTGGGCGGCAGCCGCCGTGCGGCGGCTCTGGGGGGACGGCGCCGCGACCAAGAGCGGCCCGGGCGCGACCGGCGCGGCGGGCGGCGCGGGTGACGACCCCGCGAACGACACCGGGGCCGGCGCCGGCGACGACGCCCTAGGCGGCGGGGGACCGCTGGCGAAGATCCTGTCGGGAGATCCGATCGAGCGGGCGGTGGCCGCCGATGCGCTCGGGCGGTCGCGGGTGCCGGCGGGTCGGGACGCCCGGGCGGTTCGGGTCGGGCGGTTGCTCGAGGTGATGGCGGGCGACGACTACCCGGCGGTGCGCTACCTGGCGGCGCGCGCGCTCGGGCAGCTATTGCCGGCGCCGGCGCTGGCAGCGCCGCTGGCCGGCTACGACCCGAACGGCGCCGCCGGCGAACGGCAGCGCGCCGTCGTGCGGCTGCGGGCATCGTTGCCGGAGCGCGCGGTCGCCGCCCCCGCGCCGGCGCTGGTGCGTCGCTTGCGCGCCGCGGCCACCGAGGTCGCCATCGAGATCGGTGAATGAGCGAGCCCGTCGAACCGGCTCGCTCCCGTCGCTTCGCGTGGAGCTCGCTCCTCGTCTGGGTGCTCTTCGGGCTCGCGCTCGAGGCCGCCCATGGTTTCAAGTTATCCGCCTATTTGGATGACAGTTTACGTCGGAGTCTGTTGCGGCTCGCCCACGCGCACGGCGTGATCCTTGCCCTGGTGGTGCTGGCCTGGGGCGAGGCGGGGGCTCCCCTGGTCGACCCCCCGGCCCGCGCGCCCGGCGTTGGGCGCTGGCTGCGCGCGGGCGCTCTGCTGGTACCGCTCGGCTTCGCCTTGTCGGCGGTACGCCCCTCCGAGGCTGATCCGTCGCTGCCGATCGTGCTGGTCCCGCTGGGCGCGCTGGCGCTGCTTACCGCGCTGGGCCGCACGGCCCATGGCGCATGGCGCCGGCGCAGCTGACCCGCTTCGCCAGCGCGTCCGAATGTTTGTGCGATTTTGGTGCAATCCCGATGCGATTCGGTGATTGACTGCGGCGTATCCAGGTCACGCAGGCAAACGAGGTGTGCCAACATGACATGAGACGCGTCAAGAGGGCCGGGCCGCCTGCGGTCGAACTTCGTTTCGAACCTTCGGTTCGGTTCGGATAAGATTCGCCAAATACCATTTTTGGGGGCTTCAACCTGGGGGTACCCCTGTTAGACTTTCCCGTTTCGACCAGCTCATCGTTCGCTGCTTGAGCCTGTGCTGATGCTCGATCGCTATCCAAAGAGATTCGGGAAATACATCCTCCTCAAACCGCTTGCGCGCGGGGGGATGGGAGAGATCTATGTCGCGGTCAGCGGCGAGATCGACGGCTTCGAAAAGCTCTGCGTCATCAAGAAGGTCCTGCCGGAGAAGGCCGACCAGGGCAAGGCGAACCGCTTCCTCGACGAGGCCAAGGTCGTGCTCAAGCTCTCGCACAGCAACCTGGTCGTCACCTTCGACGCGGGC
The DNA here is from genome assembly GCA_963778795.1 of uncultured Pseudomonadota bacterium. GTDB lineage: Bacteria > Myxococcota_A > Polyangia > Fen-1088 > Fen-1088 > DASRQZ01. Next base: position 304,497 of record CAVZVU010000005.1, read on the forward strand.
GACGTCGACGGCGAGTTCTTCATCGCGATGGAGCTGGTCGAAGGGAAGGACCTGCGCGAGATCTGGAACCGCTGCGTGCGCACGCGTACGCGTATCCCGCTCGAGGTCGCGCTGCACGTCGTGCGCGAGGTGGCCCGCGCGCTGTCGTACGTGCACACGTACGGCGATCTTCACCTCGTCCATCGCGACGTGGCGCCGCCCAACATCCTGCTCAGCTACTTCGGCCAGGCCAAGCTCACCGACTTCGGCCTCGCGCGCAGCGTGCTCAAGATGGAGCACACCAACCCGGGCGTGGTCTTCGGGCGCGCGTCGTACTTGGCCCCCGAGCAGGCGCGCGGCGAGATCGCCGACGGGCGCAGCGACATCTACAGCCTGGGCATCGTGCTGTGGGAGCTGCTGACCGGCCAGCAGTACATGCAGCTCAGCGACCTCGACCCGGCGACGGCGCTGTCGCTGGTGCGCCACCCCAAGCCCGAGCCGCCGTCGCGCAAGGCGCCCTGGGTCTCCGCCGAGCTCGACGCGCTGGTGCTGAAGGCGCTGGCGCCCGACCGCGCGCAGCGCTTTCAAACCGCCGAAGAGATGCGCCAGGCGCTGTCCGAAGTGATCATCCGCGTCGCGCCGCACGCCGACTCCGAGCGGGCGTCCGAGTTCCTGCGCGGCCTCTACGGCGGCCTCATCCGCGAAGAGAGCGATGAGCGCGAGCGGTTGCTCAAGGCCCGGCAGAAGATGTTCACGGTGCCGCCGCTGCCGCCGTCGACCGATCCGTTCGATTCGAGCGGCGATCTCGTCGGACGGGTGATCGAGAACCGCTACCGCATCCTGCGCAAGATCGGCGAGGGCGGCATGGGGACGATCTACGCCGGCGAGCACATCGAGATCCGCAAGGGCGTCGCCATCAAGATCCTGCACCCGGTCTATTCGAAGCAGCAGAACCTGGTCGAGCGCTTCCGGCGCGAGGCGCGCGCCGCCTCGCGCATCGGCCACCCCAACATCATCGACGTCACCGACTTCGGCACGACCGAGGACGGCTGCGCCTACTTCGTGATGGAGCACCTCGACGGCATCGATCTGGCCGACGTGCTGTCGCACGAGCGGCGCATCGATCCGCTGCGCGCGGTGCGCATCGGCATGCAGATCTGCAGCGCGCTGCACTCGGCGCACTCGGCGGGCGTGATCCACCGCGACCTCAAGCCCGAGAACATCTACCTGGTGGCGCGCGACGGCGAGGCCGACTTCGTCAAGGTGCTCGACTTCGGCATTGCCCGCAGCGTCGATCGCCGGTCGCGGCGCCTCACCAACCCCGGGATGGCGATGGGGACGCCGGAGTACATGGCGCCTGAGCAGGCGATGGCGTCGGGCGGTGGCGACGCGGGCAACGTCGATCGCCGCTCCGACATCTATTCGGTGGGCGCGCTGCTCTACGAGATGATCTCGGGCGTGCCGCCGCACCAGGGGCTCACCTACCAGGACATCCTCACGCAGCGCGCGCTCGTGCTGCCCGAGCCGCTGCGCACGGCCCAGCCCGAGCTGCCCGAGGAGCTGGACCGCGCGATCCTGCGCGCGCTGGAGCCCGATCCGGCGAACCGCTTTCAGACCATGGCGCAGCTGCAGTACGAGCTGACCAAGATCGTCTGGGGGCGACCGCGCGCGGTCGCCGAGCTGCTGAACATGCGCGAGCCGAACGCGCGTCTCGAGACGCCGATGGGGCTGCGCAACCGCTGGGCCGACGCCAGCACGACCGTCGAGCGCAAGTTCGAGGATTTCGTCGCCGACGGAGATCTCGGCCGCAAGAGCACGCCGCCGAGCGCGCCGCTGCCGGTGGTGCAGCCGTCGATGCTGCCGTCGTTGCAGCCATCATTGCAGCCGTCATTGCAGCCGTCATTGCAGCCGTCATTGATCGACCGGCCGCCGTCGTACACCGGCACGGGTGCCGGCGAGATCAGCGCGCGCACCTACAACGACGCCGCCGTGTCAGGGGCCGGATCGCTCGCGCAGCTCGGCGTGCGCACGGTCGGGACGCTGGCGATCCTGAGCCTGGGGGTGGCGGTCAGCCTGGGCGTCTACCACCGCTTCGCGTGGGTGCGCGGCGCCGACACCGGCGGCGCTGCTTCGTCGGGTCCTGCGGCCGCCTTCAGCCGAAACGCGGGCGGCGCCGAACCGATGCGCGCGCCGCCGGCGACCCTGCAGGCGCTGCAGACCGAAGCCGAGCGCCGCGCCGGCAACGGGCTGTCCCCGGCGACGGTGCCGGTGCTGCTGTCGGTGTTGCAGCAGATGCGCGAGCGCGGCGCCGCCGCGTCGGCCGATCGGATCGCATTGTCGGCGTCGAGCGCGCTGAAGCGGCGCGCGGAGGCGGCGCTGGATCAGGGCAATCTCCAGGGCGGCGTCGACATCTATCATGTGGCGCTGGCGCTGGATCCCACGGCGCCCGGGACCAGCGTGCTGGCGCGCGCGCTGCTCGATCGCGGGCGTCAGGCGCTGGCGGCGCGGCGTCCGGCGGAGGCGGTGCGCTGGGGGCGCAAGGCGCTGAGCTTCGCCGAGGCCGACCCGGGAGCGCACGCCTTCCTGGCCGACGCGCTGTTCGCGGAGCGGGAGTTCGCCGCCGCGGGCGTCGAGTACGCCAAGGCGCTGTCGAGCCGCCCGCAAGACGGGAATCTTCGCCGCGGCCTGGCGCGTTCGCGGGCGCGCGTCGCCGGGCACAGCGCCGAGCCGCGCGCGCGCGCCGCCACTCCCGCGCACAGTGCGCCCAGCATGGCACCCGTGCCTTTGCCCGCGGCCGGCGACGTCGAGAACGGCGACGGTACGGCGCACGCCGGTTCGACGCCCGCGCGCGCGGCTGAGAGTCCCGCGCCGGCCGAACCGCCGCCGCCCGCCGCGGCGCCCGCGACGCCGCCGCTGGTTCCGCCGCCCGCGGCCGACAGCCCCGCGACGGCCGCGCCCCATGTCGCTGCGCCTCCGTCGCCGTCGGCGTCGGCGTCGGCCGCGGGATCAGCGGCGGGCCAGACGACTCCCTAGCAGCAGCAAGAGCTGCATCGCCAGCGCGCGATCACCCTCGAGCTTGAGGCGCCCGTCGAACAGCGGCTGCATCGGTGCGATGCTGCCGTTGCGCAGCCCCTCGAAGGTGGAGCCGTCGAGACGGATCGTCGATCGCGGGCGGCCGGCGCTGACGCCCGTCTTGCCGAAGCCGACGTCGAAGGCCCAGCGCCGCCCGCGCCGTCCCGCGACCTCGACCAGGATCCGTCCGCTCACCTGGCGCAGCAGCTCGACGTCGCGCGGATCGAGGAACAGCAGATCGAGGGCGCTCCACCCGGGCGGCAGCAGCTCGGGGAGATCTGGGTCGGGCTCGGGGCTGAGCGCGGTCAGGAAGTCGGTCGCCGACTGCCGCAGCCAGACGTCGGGCGGTTCGCGGGTCGCCTTCTCCACGCGCAGCTCGCTCTCGCTGGCCTGAACGTCCCACGCGCCGCCCGCGACGCCCGACAGCGTCGCGCGCACCAGCGGCGCGGACAGCGGCGCTTGCTCGCCCCGACGCCGCGAAGGCCGCCGGGAGCCAGGTCTCGAAGAACGCGGTGACGGTCGTCCCCGCCGGCGGGCGATCCCAACTGCTCATGTCCGGGGAGCGACTATACTCCGCCACCTTCTCTCACGGGTGTGCCGACATGCCGATCCGACGCGCGTTCCGTCCGAATCCGTCCCCGTCCTCGTCCTCGTCCTCGTCCTCGTCCTCGTCCTCGTCCCTTATCTCGAAGTGTGCGCCCCGTTGCGCCATCGCCCTTCTGGTCGTCCTGGTCGGCGTTGCCGCCCGGCCGCCGGTTGCCTTGGCCCAGGCGCGCGGGCCGCAGGGTGACGACGGTTTCGGTCCGACCCGAGGCGTGTTCATCCCCTGGCGCACCATCGCGGGCGACGCCGACGGTTCGGCGCTCGAGCTCAACCCGGGACAGCTCGCGCAGCTCAACGACGCCAGCCTGGTGCTGGTCGGCGACCCGTCGTCGCACAACGACGCTCTGCCGGGGCGGGGAGTGGGGCTGCTGCTCGGCGCGCGGCTCTGGTCGCGCAGCTACTTCGGCATCGGCCTGTCGGGCGTGGGCGCAGAGCACGGCGCCCGTGCTCGACGGGCGCACGAAGTTTCAGCTCGGCTACGCGTTGCGGTTGGGGCGCGCGTTCGGCGTGGGCGCCAGCTGGGGCGCACATCTTCGGCTCGGCCTACGGCGGCGATCGATACCTTCGACGTCGGTGCCAGCTGGCGGCTGGGGCGCTACGCCGCCATCGGCGTGGTCGCACAGGACATCAACCGCCCGCGCGATCTGTCGCGCGCCTGGACCGGCGAGCTGGCGATCCGTCCGCTCGGCAGCGATCGGCTGGAGCTGGCGGCGGCGGTGGTGCACGTCGAGGGCCGTCCCTGGCAGGCGGTGGCGCCGCGCTTCCGCCTGCTGGCGCGCGTCGCCGACGGCCTGCGCCCGTTCGCCGAGCTCGAGAGCGTGCCCGGCGCGCAGGACTTCGCCTTCGCCAGCAGCGCCGACTATCGCGTGACCGCGGGGCTGTGGCTCGACTTCGATCACCTGGGCGGCGGCGGCGCGGTGCGCACGCTGCGCACTGACGCCGCGGGGGGCGACGCCTGGGGCGGCAGCGTCTTCCTGCGCGTGAGCGGCGATCGCTTTCCGTCGCTGGTCGACATCCGTCACATCGAACAGGTCGACCTGTCGAAGATCCACTCTGACCGCGACTTCCTCGCGATGGCGGTTCGGTTGCGCGCGCTCAGCACCGACGACGCGGTGGCCGGCGTCCTGCTCAAGGTCGAGGACCTCAACCTCGGTCTCGCGCGGGTCGAGGAGATCCGCGAGCTGCTGGCTGCGCTGCGCGCGCGCGGCAAGCTGCTGTTCGCCTACGTCGTCTATCCCGGAACCCGCGAGATGTACCTGGCGACCGCGTGCGACCGCGTCCTGATCCACCCCGCGGGGGGCATCGCCATGAACGGCCTCTCCCAGGAGGTGACCTTCTTCAAGGACGCGATGGACCGCCTGGGCGTCGCGGTCGATCTGGTGCGCATCGCGGAGTTCAAGGGGGCGATGGAGCCGTTCATCCTCAACAAGCAGTCGGAGCCGGTGCGCGTCAACAAGAGCCGGTTGCTCGACGACGTCTTCGCTCACGTGGTGGCCGGGATCTCCGAAGGCCGGCGGCAGCGCGCCGGTGCCGCCGGCGCGACGGGAGCGCTGTCGGAGAGCGCCGTGCGCGCGCTGATCGATCGCGGCGCGTTGACGCCGACCGAGGCCCAGCAGGCCGGCCTGGTGGATGCGATCCGCGACGAGTCGGAGCTGCCGGTCTACCTGGGCCAGGCGACCGGGCACCCCGGCATCGATGTGCGCGGCACCGATTCGTCGCCGCTACACCCGCAGGTCTGGAACAACCGGCGGCTCGCCGTGGTGCTGGTCGACGGGACGATCGTCGACGCCGAGAGCCAGCAGCTGCCGTTCGCGCTGGGCGCGGTCGCCGGCGCCGACACGCTGGTCGAGGTGCTGGAGCAGTGCAAGCGAGACCCTTCGATCGCCGGCGTCTTGTTGCGCGTGAACAGCCCGGGCGGCTCGGCGTTTGCGTCGGACGTCATCGCGCGCGCGATCGCGCGCGTGCGCGGCGCCGGCAAGCCGGTGGTCGTGTCGATGGGCGACTACGCCGCGTCGGGGGGCTACTACATCTCGGCGCCGGCCGACGCGATCTTCGCGGAGCCGTCGACCATCACCGGCTCGATCGGGATCTTCTCGTTCAAGGTCGACGTTCAGAAGATCCTGGCCAACGTCGGCGTGACGGTCGAGACCTATCGCCGGGGCGCGCACGCCGATCTGCTGTCGCCGTACCGTCCGTGGACGGAGGACGAGAAGAAGCTGATCGCCGAAAAGATCCGCTACCTCTACGATCTGTTCCTGACCACGGTGGCGAACGGGCGCAAGACGCGCGGGGTCACCGCCGAGCGCGCCGACGAGCTTGGCCGTGGCCAGGTCTGGTCCGGCGCGCAGGCGCTGGGGCTGGGGCTGGTCGACCGCGCCGGCGGGTTGATCCCGGCGATCGATCACCTGGCCGGCCTGGCCCGGCTGCGCGCCAGCGGGGGCGGTGGTCTGCCCGAGCTGGTCGTCTTGCCGCGCCCGCGCACCAACTTGATCCAAAAAGCGATCGGGCTCGGGTCCAGCGTGCTCGCCGCCGCCGACGCCGACAGCGGCGGCGACAGCGGCGACAGCGCAGAGGCGGCGCCGATGACGCCGGGCGAGCTCGCGACGCGGATGCTGACCGGCCCGGCGGCACGAGCTTCCTCGCTCCTCCAGATCCTGGCGCCGCTGCTGACCGCGAGTGAAGGGCCCCAGGCCCGCCTCCCGTTCGACGTCGAGATCCGCTGACCGATCCGGGGGGCCAGCCTCAATGCTGGTCGGATAAGGATAAACGCCATGACGCCAGAGACGCCAGAGTCCGGATTTTTGTGGTCCGGACCTTGGCGTCCTGGCGTCTTGGCGTTTAACCGAAAGGCATTGGGCCTAGCCCTCCCGCGGTCGCTAGTAGCCGAACGCCATCCGGAAGCTGCGCATGTCGCCCAGCAGATCGACCCGGTATCCCAGCAGGAAGTCGACGTTCTGGAAGATCCGCAACGCCGTCTGGTAGGCGGTCTGATCGGTGCCGCGCCTGTGCGGCGTCGAGGTTCGCCTTGGCAGTCTGCCAGTCAGGATAGGGGGTGCCCTGGGCGTCGATCACGCCGAACTTCGCGGGCAGCGTCCCGGTGACCCCCTGCTTCCCGGCGATCATGTTGAGCTCGTCGATGACCTGGCCGCCGATGGTGTTGCGCTGGGGGTCGAGCACGGGCGGCGCGGATAGGTCTTTCCCGACTGGGGGTGCACGAACTCCTTCACGGTGACGCTCGGGTCGTAGCTGACGTCGTCGACGGCGCCTTTGAGCGTGACGTTCAAGTAGTTCGAGACGTCGAGCGTGTAGTCCCAGGTGGAGTCGAGGTTGGCGAGCACCAGCGCCAGCGCCCAGTAGCTGGACGGTCTTGTTGACGGGGGTGTCGACGCGGTGAATTCCAGGCTGCATGTAAGGCGGCATGGCCGGGGCGACCTTGCCGTAGGTCGTGAGGTCGACGACCGGCGTCGGGACGAACGTGCCCTGATTGTCGTAGCCGCCGTACGCCGACGAGTCGTCGCGGATCGACGCCGGAGATCAGGTTCAGCATCTGATCCTTGAAGATGCGGTAGTAGTTGATCGAGTACTGGTTGGCGTCGGCGAAGGTGTCGACGCGGAAGAAGCGCGACTGGGTCGTGGTCAACGCCTGCAGCGCCGCGAGCTTTTCGTACAGCGATCCGGCGCGCGTGATGCGGTAATAGTAGTCGGGGCTGAAGGCGATGAAGTAGGGCTTGGCCTGGCCGAAGTCGACCTGCAACCCGGTGCCGTTCAAGCACCGGTTCGGTCCGCTGGCGCTGGGGAGCACCAGCACGTCGGGGCTGAGCGCGGTCGCGCAATGCAACCCAGGCTCGGGCGTCTGCAGGATCTCGCCCAGGCTGTTGAGCGACTCCATCGATGCACGCTGCAGATCATCGCTCAGGAAGCTGCCCTGGAAGGCGCCACCGAAGAAGTAGAAGAACTGGAACGCCTCGGTGTAGCGCGCGAAGTACCGGTCGCGCAATCGGTCTGAGGTAGCCGTTGATGGTCCAGCTCAGACGATCGCGGCGGAAGGCGTTGAAGACGTAGTAGTTCTTGAAGAGGTCGATCGTGTTGTCGACGATCTCGGTCTGACTCGCCCCCTCGTCCCAGGGCTTGCAGTCGAGGTTCCCGATGAACTCGTCGGAGCAGAACTTGTAAGGCCGCTCAGGGGTGATCGGGGTGCCGCCCCGGTAGCTCGGGTCGAGGTAGTTCGCGCGCGTGAAGTCGATCACCGCCTGGTAGCGCGCGACGCCGGTCCCGGCGTCGGCGATGGCGGCGGTGCCGCCGACCATCGCCGGGATCGTCTGATAGTCGCCGAAGAAGATGTCGTCGCTGAGCCCGATGCCCTGGTCCATCGCGGTCGGGATGGTGTCGACGATCTGTCCGTATCCGAAGCGGATCGCCGCGCGATCGTACTTGCCCAGCCCGTGGACATCGGTGTTGAACTTCGCGCCGTAATCCATGACGGTCGAGTACTGGAACTCGTGCAGCTTGTTGGCGTTCCACTGGTCCTGCGGCAGGCTGGTGCGAATGTTCCAGTAGCTGTCGGCGTAGTTGAGCGCGTCGGTCGAGCCGGCGTAGTTGTGGCGCAGCCCCATGGTGTGGCCGACCTCGTGCTCGGAGACACCGCGGAAGATCGCGGCGCGCAGGCGCTTGAAGATCTCGTCGGCGGGTAGGCCCGCCAGCTCCATCGCCGTGCCGATGATCGAATCGTCGGCGAACTCCTCCATGTAGAGGCAGCTGTTGCTTGGGTTGTTGGTCAACGTCTGGAAGCGCTGGGCGCGCGCCGCCTTGGCGCGTTCGCTGAACAGGTTCGCGGGGCGCGCCTGCTCCATCAGGCGCGCGTACAGGTCCGGGTTGTCGGTGCCGAGGTTGGGCTCGTAGGCGCCGAACATGTTGAGGATGTCGGTCGACATCAGCTGCTTCTCGACGTCGGTCCCCTTGATGGCGTCGAACTTCTGATCGATCGCGCCCGGCGGCATGGTCACCAGGCGACCCTGAGCGCTGTTGCCGGCCCGGTCGAACATCGCCTGGGCCATCGCTTTCGCCTCGGGGGTCAGCGGCAAGGCCTGTTGCGCCTGGCGCTGCGTCGCCGTCTCGGCCATCACGTCGGCGATGGTCTTGCCCGACAGGATGTCGTCGATGGAGATCGACCGATTGAGCAGTTGCACTGTGTCGGTCGCGAACTGGGCGTAGGTGTTGAGCGCCGCTCCGTAGATGTAGGCGCCCGCCGAGATGATCTCGCCGGTCTCCGGATCGGTCGACGACGGCCCAAACCCCAGCAGGCCTCCGCCCGACGGGTGATCGACCCAGTGCAGGAACGAGTAGCGCAGGTCGCCGTTTCGCTGCCAGGTGAAGCGCTCGGCGTTGTCGTCGGCCAGCGTCTCGGTCGCCTGGTCGAGGGCGGCGCAGACGACGCGCAGGTGATCGACGGTGAGCTTGTCGACGCTGTCGCCGCTGACTGTCTCGACGACGTCGCCGAGGTCAGGGTACTTCGCGACGAAGTCCTTGACGCCCTGGATGTTGCACGAGTTCTTCTTGAGCACGAAGATATCGGACAGGCCGGCCGCGGCCGCCGCGACGTTGGCGAGCGGGACGATGCGGTCGCGCGAGGACTCCGTCAGGTTCAGCGACGCCACGGTCTGCTTCATGGCGTCGTTCCAGCTCTGGATGATGGTCTTGGCGGTGTCCCACAGCTCGGGGTCGTCGGGGAACTCCGGGTTGGTGTAGTAAGCGATCTCGCGCGTGGCCCGGTTCGGCGCCGACGGTTTGTTGGCGGCGGCGGGGTCCTTCCAGATGTTCCAGCGGTTGGCCAGGTACTGTCGCCCCTGCTCCGTGGTTCCGTACTTGGGATCGTAGGTCTGGCGGACCGTGCGGAAGAAGCCGAACTTCGAAAACTGATCGACGGCGGCCGCGCTGCAGTCGGCGCCGCCGGTCTGCGCGATCACCTGCTTCGAGCAGGGGAAGACTCCGTTGTTGAGACGGATCGGCTGCCCGCTGTCGTCGAGCAGCGGCTGGCGGTCGGGATAGTTGAGCGGCACGTAGCCCGACGGCTTGGCCTCGAGGAACGAGTAGCGAACCTTGAGCTGCGCCGGGCCGCAGTCACCGATGCTGGCGTCGTCGATGCCGGGATGGAAGAGCGTGTAGCAGCGTTCGTAGTCGGGCGTGCGGACCTCGCGCAGCGTGAAATCGAAGTACGACGGCGTGAGGATCGGTCGGTCGGGATCGGGCGCGCTGTTCTGGGTGATGTAGTCGTTGATGGGAACGCGCGTCGTCGGCAGGAACAGCGCCGCGGGCGAGTTCATGTCGGGCTGAACGTCGACCAGGTTGTTCGACCAATCGACGCGCATGTAATCGCGGTTGTACCAGGGCCGATCGGTGGTGTTCTCGGAGATGACGTTGGTCTGCTCGCCGGTGCCGGGGTTGTACTCGCGCTTGACGTCGAAGTGTCCGAGGATCTTGAACACCACCAGCGGCGTGTCCTGGTTGTTGGAGCCGCTCTGCAGCGGGCTATTGGCGCCCGGCACGTAGTCGTAAGATCGGTAGCCGTAGAGAAAGTTCTCCTGGATGTCGAAGCGGACCTTGTCGAGGCCTCCCATCATGCCGTCGAACGTCCAGCCGCTGGTCGCCGGCACGTCGACGTAGGTCTGCCGGTAATAAAAGACCTTGGGCGTCGTTCCGTCTGCCGCGAAGAACATCGCCTTGGGGATCTTGTCGGGCTGCGTGCGATCGATGTCGCCCCGGCCGGCGCAACCTCCCAGGGCCTGCGCCAGCGCGGCCGCTCCAACGGCTAACGAGATCATCGACTGCGACCGGTTCATGAGAGTTCTCCTAGATCGTTCCGTTGAGGCCCACGAAGAGCTGCGTGTAGGTGTTGCCGTTGGCGCCCGAGAGATCGAAGAAGGGGAAGCGCGGGTAGCGATAGCGCGCGTCGAGCGCCGGCTGTGCGCTGGACACGCCCGCCGACAGGCCGAGGTGCGGCCGGATGTCGTAGCCGAGCGCCAGGATCCCCCAGGTGGAGTCGTCGCGTCCCAGCGGCACGTCGGTCGGCGCGAAGGCGTCGACCGGTGCGGTATAGCGGAAGGCGTTGACGACGATCAACGTCATCGCCGCCGACCAGCGCCCGCGCGTGAGGCTGGCCCCGCCCGACGTCATGACGCTGAAGCTGGTGTTGAGCGGGCCGCCGCAGCGATCCGAGCTGGCGGTGGTCGGCGCGCTGGCGTCGGTCACGACCGGCGCCGATCCGCTGGCGAGGCAGCCGGTCGAGTCGCCCGGCCCGTTGCCGCGCAGCACGCTCGAGTGCAGGCCCTTGTTGAGCACCAGGCCGAGCGTGAGGGCCAGCCCCCAGCGCTTGCCCTGGGCGTCGACGCTTCCGAATTCGAGCTCGCGCGTCGCCGAGCCGCCGGCGCCGACGCCGAGCAACAGATTTGCGTAGCGGCTCTCGTAGGACAGCGGCAGCACCAACCGGGCGGTGGCGCCGAATCGGATCTTCGAGCGTGGCTCGGTGTAGAGATTGCGCGCGGCCAGCCAGATCCAGGGATCGAGCGGGGTGAACCTTCGCGCCTGCGGGTTGTCGGGCTGGGTGTACTCGGTCTCGAGGTAGAGGCGCGCGTTGAGCGTGAGGTCGCGCTTGGTGTCGAGGTGGTAGACCGGCTTGAGGTAGATCGCGTTCGACACGTACGGGTTGTGATAGCCGCCGGCGTAGAAGGTCCCCGATCCGAGATAGGTCGAGAGCTCGGCGTACGATCCGGCGAACTTCTTCTCGAACGCGCTCTTGGGTACCTCAGCCGGGCCCGCGGTGAGGGCGCCGCCTTGGTCCCGGGCCGCGCCTTGCGCCCAAGCGACCGATCGCAATATTGCCGCGGGCGGACCAACCGCCAACGCTGTCATCAGCCCGACCACGAACGCGAGCTGCTTCACTGAACCTCCAGCGCCGCTTGAAGCCGGCAGTGTATCAAAAGCAGCGCGCGGTTGACTACGGCCGCGCGTGCGATCGTCACGAGCGCGCCGGATGCGGGAGGCCCCCCATGGTCGTGACGCCACGCACTTGGCGTGGCGTCACCCTCATGGCTGAGCCAGGAGGACGGCGAGGACGGCGAGGACGGCGGTCCGCGGCTAGCGGGGTCCGTGACTAGCGGAGCGCGCGCCGCCGGCGGCGGAGCAGCCCGACAGCGACCGCGGCCGCCATGCTGGTCCACAACGGCGCCGTCCCGGTCGGGACGTTGCAGCCGCAGCCCCCGGTCACCGTTCCGACGTCGTTGGGCGCACCGCCATCGACGCCAGGGAGGCGCGCGCCGCCGGTGCCGACCGAACCGCCGCCGTTGGCGCCGCCGGTTCCCGTCGCGGTGCCGGGCATCCCTCCGGTGCCTGCCAGGCTGCCACCGGCGCCGGTGGCGGGGCTGCCGCCGGTCCCCCTCGCGCCGCCCGCTCCCCCGAGCGCGCCGCCGGTTCCGGGCACGCCCGCGTCGGTCCCCCCCAGGGCGCCGCCGACTCCACTCGACACACCACCGCATACCGTCGGTCCGCTCAGCGTCAGCGGCGTGCCATCGATGCAGGTCGGCACGCCGGTCGCAGCGGCGTTGGCGTTGGTCACCTGGACGACCGCGCCCGTGGCGCTGATCGACTGCAGCGTGATGGTCGGGCCGCCCGCCGGATCGACGAAGCTCTGGCCGGCCGTCGTGAGCCCGGTGATCGACGTGCCCGTGGGCGCCATGCTCAGCAGCTCGGTCCAGACGCTGCTCTGGCCGCGGCCGGTGGTCGTCGGGATCCTCACGTCGTCGCTGGTGTAGATGAACACCGTGGGGGCGGTGAACGTGACGCTGGTCGCGCGTCCCGCCGTGCCGTAGGTGTCGAAGCCGCCCGACTGCGTGCGCAGCTCGACGTAGTAGTTACGCAGGTTGACGGCGGTCCCCGTCGACTGCGGATCGCTGACCGTCAGCGGCGCCGGGAACGGAACCTGGAGCACCTGAACGCCGCCCGGACAGGGGCTCTCGAGCGGAAGCAGATTGACTGTGCCGTTCGCCGGGACCTTGACGCCGTTACACCCGGTCATCCACTGCATGTACCAGCGCTCGTAAGCGTTCAGCGTTCGACAGCCGCCGCCCATCGTCGTCAGCTGGCTGCCGTACTCGGTGATGGTGCAGGACGTGGCCGGCGTCGTGGAGAAGCTGGTGGCGGTGGCGCCGGTGCCGCACTTCATGGTGTTGGCGTGCATGAGCCCCAGGTTGTGCCCGGGCTCTTGCATCAGCACGACGCAGGTCAGCGAACCGTTCATCCAGGTGCGCTTGCGCCGGGCGCGCCGACGAGCCCTCTTCGCCCAGACCGCCGAAGGCGCACAGGTTGGTCTGGTTGAAGTAGTAGATCAAGTGGTTGTAGACCGGCGTCGCCGGGATCATCGCCTCGATCGCCGTCGCCATGCCGCTGGTGTCGCAGGTGGTCATGGTGTACGGGGTACGGTCCGAGGACCGTGCCGGTGATCGATGTACTTCCCGTACGAGCTCTCGGCGTAGTACGACGCGAACGAGCGATCGGCCGCCACGGCGCTGGTCAGGCGCGCCTGGGCCTGCGCGGCGGTCATGTTGACGCCGGCGCCGAGATCGACCAGCACGATGGCGTAGGTGTCGGTCGCCGGGGCGGCGATGAGCTCGGGATCGGTCACGGCGCCGGTCCGCTCGGCGAGCTGGGCGCCCGAGGTCCATCGCGGTCACGTGCAGGCGCTGGTCGGCCATCGGCTGGCCACGGACCCAGATCTTCTGGCCCGGCGTCGCCGTGGGCGGACTGTCGAAGTCGAGGCGGAGCTCGGCGCCGTCAGCCTGACGCAGCGCATGCCAGCGCTCGGAGTGCCCGTCGGGGAAGTCGGCCACGTAGGTGACGAATTCGCCGCTGAGCGCGCTCGGGTCGGCCGCGAGGCCAACCCCGGGGCGGGCGCGTCGTTTCCTGGTGAGCATCCGGAGAAGCTGGCCGCCAACCCGATGGTGAAGAAGGCGCGGAGCCCTTCGGAAGACCAGGAGTGCGACGAATACAATTTCCTCATGGAGTCCGTCCGTTCGTGAGGGGTTTCCCGGGACGCCCGCCCGCCCTGAGGCTCTCGATAAAGCCTCGCCAAACCGGAAGTGGCAAGGGTATTGGTGGGCGGCTCAGAAACTTTCCGCCACAAAAGAAAGGCAAGGGCCCTCTCCACAAGGATCAGGTTAAATCTGGAATGAGACTAGTTCTGGCAGCCGATAGGGGACGCCGACAGGGCGACGTCGTCGAACCAGAGCGTCATGGGACCGGAGCCGAAGCTCTGCCAACCCACGTTGAAATCAAAGAGTGTCGCGTAGCGCGTCAATGACGCGCCGCCGGTAATCCAGGCCTGATCGATGTCAGGAGTGGCAACGCCGTCTTCAGCCAATCCTGAAATGTTGTTGCCGTCGATCGAGACATTCAGGTGCCCATTGGTATTGATTGTCAGCTCGATGCAGTACCAGGTGTTGGCGGCCGGGGCGAAGCTCGCGGTGCGGCCGGCGGGGCTGACATCCGGGATGTTGGCCTGATCGCTGTCGGTGTTCCAGTGGAACACCGTGTCCTGGCTGCCGAACCGGAGCTCGGGCGCCGGCGTGTAGAGGCCGACATCGCTGGGGTGGGTCACGACCATCGCCCCGTGGTTTGCGGGCAGCGTCGACATGAAGCGGACGTAGAACCGGGCATGGACCACCGGCCCCAGCGTGCCGATGACCGAGCTGTTGCGCAGGTAGATCCGGTCGGTGCCGACGACCTTCAGCGAGTGGGCCGACCCGTGCGCGCCGATGGTGTCGATGGTGGCGCTGCCCGAGGGGCTCGGGGGGATCGATGGTCCACAGGGTGGAGTTGGGCGGCCCGTTGGGCGCCTGCGCTTCGAAGGTGTCGCACAGCGCGAGCGAATCGCAGGGGACGGCGCCGGTGGTACCGCCCGCTGCGCCGGAAGCGTCGCCCGCATCCACGGGATGACCCGCGCCGCCCACGCCTCCCGCGCCGCCCACGCCGCTGCCTCCCGCGCCCGATCCACCGCCGCCCAGGTGGCCGCCCGTTGGGTTCGTGATGACCTGGCCGCCGGTTCCGGCGGTCGGCGGGTGCGAGCTGGCGGTCGTGCAGGCGCCGCCGGCCAGGACCGCCGCCAGGGCGCAGGCGAGGGCGCCGACGTGGTTGGAGTGGGGGGCGTGTCGCATCCCTTCGACTCTACATCATCGGGTTGATCCGGCGCTCAAGCGCGGCCGTGGTTCGTCCGATTCTCCCTTCATGCCTGCCGGTCTCTTCGACATCTTGCTGGTCATGGTGGGGGCCACCTGCATGGCCGGTGGATTCTTCATCGGATCGTGGCACCGCCGCACCGCCGAGCGCGCCGAGGTCGACGCCGCCGATCTGGCCTCCGACGAGCGCATGACCCGCATGATCCGCTCGTTGATCCATGACGACGTCATCGACGACGAACGCCCGAACTGAGTGACGTCCGCTCGCCTCCGGCGGACGGCCGCTCGCCTCAGGCGAGCCGCGCCGTCTTGAGCGCGGTCAGGATCACGCGCGTCGCCGGCGACTGGTTCAGCGTGTAGAAGTGGATCCCCGGCGCCCCGCGGTGCAGCAGCTCGACGCACTGGGCGGTCGCCTGCGCGACGCCGAGCTGCGCCACCGCCTCGGCGTCGTCGCGGCGGCGATCGAGCTCGGTGAACAGCGCGCGCGGGATCGTCGCGCCGCACATCTTGGTGAAGCGTTCGATCTGCGCGACGTTGCGGATCGGCATGATGCCGGGGACGATCGGCACGGTGATGCCGGCGGCGCGCGCCCGCGCCACGAAGTCGAAGTAGAACGCGTTGTCGAAGAACAGCTGGGTGACGATGAAGTCGGCGCCGGCGTCGACCTTGGTGCGCAGGTTCGCCATCTCGCGGACGGCGTCGCGGGTCTCGACGTGCAGCTCCGGATAGGCGGCGCCGCCGATCGACAGGCGGTCGCCGAAGCGCTCGCGGATGAACGCGATCAGATCCGACGCGTAGCCGAAGCCGTCGGCGTGGCGCTCGAACGACGTCTGCCCCTCGGGCGGATCGCCGCGCAGCGCCATGATGTTCTCGATCCCCTCGTCGACCAGGCGATCGAGCACGGCGGCGATCTCCTGGCGTCCGGCGCCGACGCAGGTCAGGTGCGCCATGGCGCAGATGCCCGGCTTCGCGCTGGATGCGGCTCACGATCTCGACGGTGCGCTCGCGCGTCGAGCCGCCGGCGCCGTAGGTCACCGACACGAACGAAGGGGCCAGCTCGCCCAGCTCGCGGATGGTGCGCTCGAGCGTGGCGACGCCGGCCTCGCTCTTGGGCGGGAAGAACTCGAAGGAGAAGACGCGGCGCTCGGGATCGCCGAAGAGATCGCGGATCTTCATGCGGCCGACTCTACCGCGACAGGCGCTGTCCTGCGCCGGCTCGATCGTTGCGCGCGGCGCCGTCGGCCAGCCGCTCGAGCCGTTCGAGCGCGAAGTCGGGCTCGATCGGTGATCGTCTCGCCCTTGCGCTCGGGCGCCTCGAACATGATGTCGTGGCAGATCTCTTCGATGAAGGTGCGCAGGCTGCGCGCGCCGGTCTTGCGGCGGATGCAGAACTGGGCGATGGCGCGCAGCGCCGGCTCGGAGAAGCGCAGATCGACGCCGTCCATCTTCAGCAGCGCCTGATATTCGCGCACCACCGAGTCGGGCGGCGCGGTCATCACCATGAACAGATCCTCCTGCGACAGCGGATCCAGCTCGACGCGCACCGGCAGGCGCCCCAGGAACTCGGCCAGCAGGCCGTAGTCCAGCAGCTCCTTCTCGGTGACGCGGCGGCTCTCGGCGCGCGCCGACTTCGCCCCGCCGCCGCCGCCCGCGCCGCCGGCGCCGAAGCCGACGGTCTTGGTCGCGTCGTCGTGCAGCCGCAGGTCGGAGAAGGTGCCGGCGGCGATGAACAGGATGTCCTGGGTGTCGACGACGACGAAGTCGTGCTTGTTCCAGTGCTGGGTGACGTTGAGCGGCACGAAGCTCTCGCGCCCCTCGAGGATCTTGAGCAGGCTCTGCTGCACCCCCTCGCCGCCGATGTCGCGCGCGCCGGCGCCGGTGCGCGCGCCCTGCGAGCGGCGCGCGATCTTGTCGATCTCGTCGATGAAGACGATGCCGCGCTGGGCGAGCTCGACGTCCTGCTCGGCGTGGTGCAAGCAGCTCGCCGACCATCACCTCGACGTCCTTGCCGTAGTAGCCAGCCTCGGTGTACTCGGTCGCGTCGGCGACCACGAACGGCACCTCCAGGCAGCCGGCCAGCGTGCGCGCGATATGGGTCTTGCCCGACCCGGTCGGTCCGATCAGCAGCAGGTTCGACTTCTTGATGAGGCGCTTTTGCCCCGGCGTCTTCTGCGCGCAGCGCTTGAGGTGGTTGTAGGCGGCGATGGCGACGGTCCGCTTCGCGCGATCCTGCCCGACGACGTACCGGTCCAGGTAGTCGAAGATCTGGCGCGGCGTGGGAATGCGTGGTCGCTCGCTCGACGCGGGGATTGGTTTTCATTCGTGCGGAGTATCCCATCGTACGATGGGGTCCGCTAGATTCACGCCCAGATTCGCGGGTTCCAAGCCCGTCGGGCGCGGTCCCTGCTGGGTGCGGCATTTGTAACCAGTTGCCCCCCTGTACAGACGGCCGCGATGAGTATATGAACCGCCCATGAGCACGGTTCACCAGGCCATCATCGAGAGCGTCCAGGCCCGCGAAATTCTCGACTCGCGCGGCAATCCGACCATCGAGGTCGACGTCACGCTGGAGTCGGGAATCACCGGCAGCGCGGCGGTGCCTTCGGGCGCTTCGACGGGCGAGCACGAGGCGCTGGAGCTGCGCGACGGTGACAAGGGGCGCTACCAGGGCAAGGGCGTCAAGAAGGCCTGTGAGAACGTGGCCAATCTCCTCGGCCCGGTGGTGTGCGGGCGCGACGCGCTCGACCAGGCGGGGCTCGACGCGGCGATGCTGGCGGCCGACGGCACGGCGAACAAGGGCAAGGTCGGCGCCAACGCGATGCTGGGCGTGTCGATGGCGGTCGCGCGCGCGGCCGCTGCAGAGGTCGCGCTGCCGCTTTACAAGTACCTGGGCGGCCCCAACGCGCGCGTGCTGCCGGTGCCGCTGATGAACATCATCAACGGCGGCGCTCACGCCGACAACGTCGCTCGACTTCCAGGAGTTCATGATCGTCCCCAAGGGGGCGGCGAACTTCGCCGAGGCGCTGCGCGCCGGCGCCGAGGTGTTCCACACGCTGAAGAAGCTGCTGCACGATCGCAAGGCGTCGACCGGCGTCGGCGACGAGGGCGGCTTCGCCCCCGACCTGCCGGGCGCCGAGGCGGCGCTGGCGGTCGTCGTCGAGGCGATCGAGAAGGCCGGCTACAAGCCCGGCAAGGACGTCGCGCTGGCGCTCGACGTCGCCTCGAGCGAGCTCTACGACGCCAAGAAGAAGACCTACAACCTGGAGGGCGAAGGCAAGGAGCTGGACGCCAAGGGGCTGGTCGACTTCTACGCCAAGCTGTGTGAGCAGTTCCCGATCGTGTCGATCGAGGACGGCATGGCCGAGAACGACTGGGACGGCTGGGTCGCGCTGACCAAGACCCTGGGCGACCGCGTGCAGCTGGTCGGCGACGATCTGTTCGTCACCAACGTCGAGCGCATCCGCACCGGCATCGAGAAGGGCGCCAGCAACAGCGTGCTGGTCAAGGTGAACCAGATCGGCACGCTGACCGAGACGCTGGAGTCGGTCGAGATGGCCCACCGCAACGCCTGGACGACCATCATCTCGCACCGCTCGGGCGAGACCGAGGACACCTTCATCGCCGACCTCGCGGTCGCCTGCCGCTCGGGCCAGATCAAGACCGGCTCGCTCGCCCGCTCCGAGCGCGTCGCCAAGTACAACCGCCTGCTGCGCATCGAGCAAGAGCTCGGCAGCACGGCGATCTGGGGCGGCAGTCTCGGCAAGCTCTAAGCCAAGAAAGCCCCCCCGCCGCCCCCTCCCCTCCGATCCCCTCTCCCGTACTCGACGTACTCGGGAGAGGGCTAGGGTGAGGGCAGGCCGCTCTAGCTAACGCTCGCCGAGGATGTTCCGCGCGATGACCATGCGCTGGATCTGGCTGGTCCCCTCGTAGATCTGCAGCAGCTTGGCGTCGCGCATGAGCTTCTCGACCGGGTATTCCTTCGTGTAGCCGTAGCCGCCGAAGATCTGCACGGCGTCGGTGGCGACGCGCATGGCGGCGTCGGCGCCGTAGGCCTTGGCGTAGCTCGACACGATGCTGTCGGTCGTCGCCCTCGTCGATCGACCAGGCGGCCTTGTGGCACAGCAGGCGCGTCGATTCGTAGGCGATCGCCATCTCGGCCAGCATGAACTGGATCGCCTGGTGCTGCGCGATCGGCACGCCGAAGGTCTTGCGCTCGAGCGCGTAGGCGCGCGACTCGTCCAGCGCGCGCCGGATGATGCCGGTCGCGCCGGCCGCGATCCAGGGGCGCGTGCGATCGAAGGTGCGCATCGCGACCTTGAAGCCCTCGCCCTCGGCGCCGACGACGTTCTTGCGGCTGAGCTTCACCTCCTCGAACAGGACGTCGGTGGTGTTCGAGCAGCGCTGCCCCATCTTGTTCTCTTTCTTGCCGACCGACTGACGCCGGCCGTCTTGCGGTCGACCACGAAGCAGGTGATCCCCTTGTGGCGCTGGGTCCCCTCGGCGCGCGCGAACACCGTGTAGAAATCGGCGACGCCGCCGTTGGTGATCCAGCGCTTCTGGCCGGTGAGCACGTAGTCGTCGCCCACCTTGCGGTAGCTGGTCTTCATCCCGGCGACGTCCGAGCCGGCGTCGGGCTCGGAGCAGCAGTAGGCGGCGAAGATCGGCGCCGCCAGCAGCCGCCCGAAGTACTCCTTCTTCTGCTCGTCGCTGCCGGCGATGACGATCGGCATGATGCCGAGCGAGTTGCCGGCCAGCGTGGTGTTGACGCCGGTGCAGCCGTACGAGATCTCCTCCAGCACCAGGCAGTGCGACAGGCAGGTCAGCCCCAGGCCGCCGTAGGCCTCGGGGATCTCGCAGTTCATGAGGCCGGTCTCCCACCCCTTCTGGCAGATCTCCTTGGGGAAGATCCCCTCCTCGTCGAGGTGGCCGGCGACCGGGATGATCTCCTGGCGCGTGAAGTCGCGGGCGGTCTGAATCAGCTGCTGCTGCTCGTCGCTGAACGCGAAGCTGGGCATGGGGGACCTCCACGTCCAGTATATCCCGCCGCGTCGGAGGAGCGTCTGACGAAGCGTCTGACGAAACATCCGACGGACTTCGACGGGGTCGCGTCAGCTCGGGTCGGCCGGCTTCTCGGCGTTGCGCGCGGCGCGCTTGGCCGCCCGCTCGGCGCGTTCGGCGGCCTTCTTCTCTTCCAGCGCGAACGCGTCGCGCGTCGCCTTCGACCCCAGAATGAACCCGAGGACGATGCCCAGGATCAGCACCGTCGGGATGAAGATGAAGTGCGCCGACGAGGGGACGCCCAGCGCGAGCGCCGCGATCACTTGCGGTTCGCCCCCGCTCCGTCCAGCTTGCGGCGCAGCTCGGCGATCTCGTCGTTGACCCGCCCCAGGCCGCGCGCCACGCTGACCACGTAGACCAGCACCGCCAGCCAGATCACCCCGTAGGCGATGCCGACGAACGGCACCGCCGGGACGTTGTCGGCCAGCTTGCCCTTCCACCTTCACGAACTCCTGCGCCAGCGCGCGCGCCGGCGCCGCGGCCAGCAGCGCCGCCGCGATCGAGATGGCCCCCAGGACGCGGTTGCGCAGCCAGCGGGGGAGTCGGGTATGGCTCTGCCTCGCTCTGCCTCTGCTTTCTCATCGACGTTGTGCCTCCAGCAGATCTTCGACTTCAAGGCGCAGGTCGGCGAGCCCGGCGCGCGCCTTTTCCAGCCGCATGCGCAGCGTGAGCAGAATTCCGAACACCAGCGAGATGAGCGCGAAGGACGCCCAGAACGCCGGGCGCATCCCCGGATCCAGCGTCGTCACCACCGTGGTCTTGCGGGTGAATCGTGCGCCAGATGTCGACGCTCTTGTAGACCAGCGGCACGTCGACCGCCGCGAACAGCGCCAGCGCCGCCGCCAGCCGGCGCCCGCCCGGCCCGCCGTACTTGCGCGCCAGCAGATAGGCGATCAGGATCAGGAACAGCAGCAGCGAGCTGGTGAGCCGCGCGTCCCACTGCCAGTAGACGCCCCAGGCCTTGCGCCCCCAGAGCGGACCGCTGACCAGCACGCAGATCCCGAACAGCACGCCCAGCTCGCCGGCCGCGAGCGCGAGGCGGTCGCCGCGCTCCGAGCCCTTGAACAGAAACGCGACGCTGCCGGCGGCGCAGACGAAGGTGGCCGCGAACAGCATGATCGCGCACGGCACGTGGAAGTAGAAGATCTTCTGCACGACTCCCATCACCGGCTCGAGCGGGGCCGAGGTGATGAGGGTCGGCACGATCAGGAACCCGATCGCGGCGACAAGCGTCGCGGCCATAAGTCCGCCACCGAGGGATCGCATACGCGACGTATACTACGACACAATTCGCATGAGCGACGACTCTCACAAATCACCGGAGCTCGGCTCCGATCCCAGCTCCGATCCCAACTCCGATCTCAACTCCGGTCTTGCATCGCAGTCCGCCCACGCCTCTGCGGATCTCTCCTACGCGTCCGCGTTCCGCGCGGTGCCGCGCACCGGCGTCATCTACGTGACCACCGAGGCCGCAAAGCTCGGCTTTCGCAGCAGCGACCCCGACTGGTGCAACCTCGGCCAGGGGCAGCCCGAGACCGGTGCGCTGCCGGGCGCTCCGCCGCGCGTCGAGGAGGTCACCATCGCCGTCGACGACCAGGAGTACGCCCCGGTGCCCGGCCATCGCGAGCTGCGCGAGGCGATCGCCGGCGCTCTACAACCGGCTCTACCGGCGCGGCCTGCCGTCGCAGTACAGCGCCGAGAACGTCAGCGTGTCGGGCGGCGGGCGCGCCGCGCTCACGCGCGCCGCCGCCAGCCTGGGCGCGGTCAACCTGGGGCACTTCCTGCCCGACTACACGGCCTACGAAGAGCTGCTCGACATCTTCAAGGCGTTCACGCCGATCCCGATCCTGCTCGAGGGCGAGCGCGGCTACGCCTTCACCGTCGACGATCTGCGGCGCGAGGTGCACGGGCGCGGGCTGTCGGCGCTGCTGCTGTCGAACCCGTGCAACCCGACCGGCAAGCTGGTGCAGGGCGAGGAGCTCGGCCGCTGGGTCGACCTGTCGCGCGAGCTCGACTGCGGCGCTGCTGATCGACGAGTTCTACTCGCACTACATCTGGACCGGGCGCCCCGGCCAGCTGCCCGTCGAGAGCGCCGCCCGCTACGTCGAGGACGTCAACCGCGATCCGGTGGTGATCTTCGACGGGCTCACCAAGAACTGGCGCTACCCCGGCTGGCGCGTCACCTGGACGGTCGGGCCCGCGCAGCGTGATCGACGCCGTCGCCAGCGCCGGCTCGTTCCTGGACGGCGGCGGCTCGGCGCCGCTGCAGCGGGCGGCGATCCCGCTGCTGGAGGACAGCCACGTCATCGCCGAGACCAACGCGATCCACGCCGCGTTCCGCGAGAAGCGCAACCGGCTGCTCGCGGGGCTCGAGCGCATCGGCGTGCGCACCGATCGCGCGCCCGACGGCACCTTCTACGTCTGGGGCACGCGTCGACGGGCTGCCGCCGCCGCTCAACGACGGCATGGGCTTCTTCCGCGCGGCGCTGGCCAAGAAGGTCATCACCGTGCCGGGCGAGTTCTTCGACGTCAACCCGGGCAAGCGGCGCCACCAGCGGCTGTCGCGCTTCCGCTCGCACGTGCGCTTCTCGTTCGGCCCGTCGCTGGCGACGCTCGAGACGGCGCTCGGACGGCTGGAAGCCCTGGTCGCCGAGGCGGGTGGTCGCACGACGTGAAGCTGCCGATATCGCCCCGGTTCATCCGCAGCGCGCTGACGTCGCTGCTGACGACGTCGCTCGACTTCGGTGTGCTCACCGCGGCGGTCGAGCTCGGCCACGTCAACTACGTCTTCGCCACCTGGCTGGGGACGGTGGTCGGGTCGCTGTCCAACTTCTGGATCAACAAGCACTGGGCGTTCAAGGGCTCGACGATAGGGTTGCCGCACCAGCTGGGGCGCTTCGTGCTGGTGCAGGTGGGCGCGTCGGGTTGGCACACCCTGGGTGTCTGGCTGCTCACCCGCTACGGCGGGCTGCCCTACCAGATCTCGAAGTTGATCATCGCGGCGGTCGTCGGCGTGGCCTGGAACTACCCGATGAACCACTCCGTGGTGTTCACCAAGAAAACCGCCAAGACGCCCGAGGCGCCAAGGCCGGATTCCTGAGACCTCGGACCGTGGCGTCGTCCTGGCGTCCTGGCGTTTAACCCGGCGTCTAACCGGCCGATGCCAGCTTCGCCTTGAGCTGCGATCGGATCTGCAGCAGCCCGTCGCGCGCCTCGATGCCGGCCACCGTCGCCAGGTTCGAGTAGGGCAGCGAGGTGCTGAGCACGCAGTCGACGCCGCAGTTGGTCTCGCAGCCCTTCTTGCCGCGGTTGCCGGCCAGCGTCTCGCGCGTCACCTCGGCGAACGGCATCTGCGGCGCCACGTGGTAGCAGTAGTGAAAGTCGCCGCTCGGCGACACGTAGAAGCACTTGTTGCCCGCCTGGCAGGTCCAGTCCATCGGCTTGCCCTCGAGCGCCTTCTCGTAGTAGTCGATGAGGAAGTAGTAGGTCGAGATCGGCCGCCCCTGCAGCTTCTGCTCCTTGAGCCAGCGCACCCGCTCCAGGTACAGCCGGTTGTTGAGGCTCTTCGTCAGGCGGCCGCGGTCGTGCACGACCGAGAAGTTGATCGGCACGCCGAGACCCATGCAGAACTCGGCGACCTCCTGCACCTCGTCGACGGTCTGCTCGCAGATCACGGTGTTGACGCGGAACCAGATCGGGTACTTCGCCACCATCTCGATCTTCTTGCGCAGCGTCTTCAGCGACTTCGGCGTGCCCGGCGTCGGGTTCAGCGCGTCGAGCGAGATCTGGATGCGGCCCATGCCGGCGTCCATCAGCCGCTTCAGGCGGTCCTCGGTCAGCAGGAAGCCGTTGGTGGTCATGCCGGTCGTCATGCCGAGCTTGGTGACGTAGCCCATGAGCCGCTCGAGATCCGGGTGCAGCATCGGCTCGCCGCCGATCATGTCGGTGTGCAGCGTCCCCAGCTCCTTGCACTTGTCGATGCGCCGGACGAGCTCGTCGTAGGGGACGTGGTCCTTCGAGTTGTCGTACTCGGTGCAGTAGACGCAGTCGAGGTTGCACTTCCAGGTGATGTTGAGCTGCGCCCAGATCGGCAGGTCGTCCCACGCGCGCGGCAGCGAGCGAAAGAGCGCCCCGGGGGAGGTCGGATCGTTGGCGCGGGGGTGCTACTCATCCGGCGGAACCTAACCTCCTCGGCGCCCAGGTGTCCACCGGCCCGGGTCAGCCGGCCATCAGCGTGCGACCAGGGTCCGAAACAGGTGGTGCAGCGTGCCTGCCGGATCCTCGGAGACGCCGCCGTGCACCGCCGAGATCTGGATCGCGGTGCTGCGCGGCGCCACCAGCCAGTGAAAGCGCTCGGAGGGCGACAGGCGCGCGATCGGCCCGGCGGCGGCGTCGCCCGCGCACACGTCGCGCATCGCCTGCAGGTGCGCCGACAGCGTGTCGAGGTCCAGCGCCGGTGCGCCGGCGCGGGCCGGCGCCGGCGAGCGCGCGCAGGCGCTCGACGTCGAGCGCGATCTCGCAGCCCAGGAAGCCGGCGGCGCGCGCGAACAGCACGACGCCGACGTTGACGAACTCCTCGCGCCCGACGTGGGGCACGACGCGGACCACCGCGTACTCAAACGCGTGTCGTGCGGGCACGGGCCGCCTCCTCGATCAGGGCCGGGATCGCGGCGCGCCGCGCGCGCAGCCAGCCGGCGTAGGCGCGCCGTTGCGCCGGCGCGTCGGGCGCGCCCGGCAGCGGCGCCAGCCAGTCGTCGGGGATCGCGCCGGCGATCCCGTCGATCGACGTCGTCGGTGAACGCGCGCGCCGCCAGCGCGCCCGCGGCGTCGAGCGCGCCGGCCCAGGGCAGCAGCACGTGGTCGCGCACCAGCGCGAAGCCGCGCTCGGGGCGGGCCGCCGCGACCGTGCCGTCCCAGTCGTGCTGCCAGTACAGCGCGGCGCCGTGGTCGATCGGCGCCAGCGCGCCGCGCCACCACAGCAGATTCGGGTTGCGCGCCGTGCGGTCGACGTTGGTGACGAACGCGTCGAGCAGCACGACCCGCGACGCGATGTCGGCGTCGAGCCCGCGGCGCGCGCCCGGGTCGAAGGTCAGCGCGCCGTCGAGGTGGCGCAGCCCCAGGTTCACGCCGGTGCTGGCGCGCAGGATGTCCTGGATCTCGCTGTCGGGCTCGCTGCGCGCGATCGCGGTGTCGAGGTCGACCAGCGCCAGCGGCGGCACGCCGAGCCCCAGCGCGTGCCCCAGCGCGCCGGCGATCAGCTCGGCGACCAGCACGCGCGCCCCCTGCCCGGCGCCGCGCAGCTTGACCACGTAGAGCAAGCCGTCGTCGGCCTCGACCAGCGCCGGCACCGAGCCCCCCTCGCGCAGCGGCGTGACGTACCGAACCGCGGCCACCCGCGGCAGCAGCGCCGCCACGGCGGCCGGCTGGGCGCGTCGGGCGCGTCCGGCGCTATGGGCGGGCTCATGGTGGGGTGGGGCGCAGCATCTCCTCGACGAGCGCCCTCCATTCGGTGGCGAGCGAGCTGGTCGCCACGGCGCGTCCGGCCTGCTCGTACCAGTAGCGGGCGTTGTCGAGATCCCCCTCCTTGCGATGGAGGTACGCGTGGATGATCGCGCCCTGCGGCGATTCGATGTCCTGCGCGATGTCGTGCGCCCCGGCCCAGTCCCCCTTGCCGTCGCGCCAGAGCGCGCGCAGCGGGGCCGGGGTGCCGGGGGGTGGCGCCTCGTCGCGCAGCGAGGCGGAGAACTCGTCGAAGGTCATGGGGCGGTCCATCCTACCAGGAGATCGGGCATCGTTTTCGGCGCTGCCCGCGGCGCCAACCGTGTATACCGTCGCCGTGATCTACATCCTTGGGCTCCTCGCCAGAGTCGGGGCACGGCAAGACCACGGTGGCGCAGCATCTGGTGGCGACCTACGGCGCGCAGGTCCGTTCGCTGGCGTCGCCGATGAAGCGCGCCGTACAGCACGTGTTCGGCTTCTCGCCGGCGCAGCTGTGGGGGACGCAGGCCGACAAGGAGGCGGTCGATGCACGCTACGGCTTCTCGCCGCGCTGGCTGCTGCAACGGCTGGGCACCGAGGGGTTGCGGCGCGAGTTCGGCGACGACGTCCACGTGCGCGCGCTGGCGCACAGCCTGCGGCGCGAAGAGGAGGCGCGCCCGCACGGCTCGCCACCGCGCCTGTACGTCGTCGACGACGTCCGTTTTCCCAACGACGCGCACTTCATCGCCGCCGGCGGCGGCGGTCATTGCGGCGCCGTCTTGAAGATCGTCGCCACCGACGTCGCGCCGCGAGAGCACAGCGCCCACGCCTCGGAGCGCGCCATCGACGAGGTCGCCGCCGCCGACATCGCCGCCACAGTGGTCTCGTCGCGCGCGCAGGGGATCGCCCACCTGGTCGGCGAGGTCGAGCGCGCGCTGCGCGCGTCGGCGGGCTTCCAGCGGCTGCACCCGGCCCTGCGCGCCGCGCTGAGCCGCAAGCCGAGCCGCAGACTGAGCCCCGTCGCGCGCGCACGCGATCTCACTGAAGAACGCGCGCCCCTGTTACAATCGTCGCGCCGAGGTGTGGATGAGGCGATCTTTGAAACAGCATTGGGCCCTGCGCGCGCGCTGGCGCCGTGGTCTTCTCTGCTTTCTGACCGGGTTGGCCGTGTCGTCGTGCGGCTGGCGGCGGTCGCGGTCGCGGTCGCGGGCGCAGTGGCAGATCGTGGCCAGCGACCTGCCCGAAGCGGTGCTCTCGATCGCCGGCCTCAGCGACCACGACGTGTGGGCGGTCGGTGCCGACGCCAACCTCGGCCGCGGCCCGCTGGTCCTGCACTACGACGGCACCGCCTGGACCCGGGTCGACCACCGGCAGCCGGGGCACGCTCTGGTGGACCCAGTCGTTCTCCGACGGCACGGTGATGATGGCGGGCGCGCAATCGACGATCCTCGACGACCACCGACGGCGCCGACCTTCCAGCGTCAGCGCACGCCCGGGCTGGCCAACGCCACCGTCTTCGGCCTGTGGGGCGCGACCGCGAGCGACGTCTACGCGGTCGGCAGCATCGCGGGGCGCGACGGCTTCATCTGGCACTTCGACGGGGCGGCCTGGAGCGAGGTCGACCTGCCCGACGGGTTGCCGCAAACGGCGCTCGGTGATTGGCCCGGCTTCTTCAAGGTCTGGGGCGACGGCGCGGGACACGTCTACGTCGCCGGCGGCCGCGGGGTGCTGCTGCGTCGCGACGGCGCGGGGCCGTTTGCGATCGTGCCGACGGGCGCCGGCGACACGACGCTGTTCACGGTGCACGGGACGGCGCTCGGCGCGGTCGTGGCGGTCGGCGGCGGCGGCAACGGTGCGATCCTCGAGGTCCCGGTCGGCGGCGCGGTCAAGGACGTCACCCCGGCGGGCGCGCCGCTGATCCAGGGGGTCGCGGTCGACGCCGACGGTCACGGCTTCGCGACCGGCGCGATGGGCGCGATCTTCGAGCGCACGGTCGGCAGTCCTGGCGCGCCGTCGACACCCAGCTGGCGCTGCCGGCGATCGAATCGCTGCACGCGGTCTGGATCGATCCCGCGGGCGGCGTCTGGACCGTGGGCGGCAACGTGGTGACGACCGCGCTCGACCACGGCGCGATCCTGCACCTCGGGCGCGCACGACGTCGCGGTGTACGCACCCGCGCCCCGCTGGCGGCGACGGCTGACGCGGGCGCGCCGCCGCCCGCGACCTGTCCCGCCGGCCGAGATCGATCCGGCGCCCGCCGGCTCGATCGCGCGGCGCTGGAACGAGCAGGCGATCGGCGCCATCCGCCGCGACCTGCCGCGGCCGGTCGTGCACGCCCGCAACCTCTTCCACACGTCGGCCGCGATGTGGGACGCCTGGGCCGCCTACGACGACACGGCCGACGGCGTCTTCACCAGCGAGCGCCAGACCGCCGCCGACGTCGACGCCGCGCGCGCCGAGGCGGTGAGCTACGCCGCTTACGGGCTGCTGGTCCAGCGCTACCGGGCCGGCGGCGGGCGGCGCGACGTCGGTGGCCTGCTTCCGCGCGTTCATGACCGCGCTCGGCTACGATCCCGACGACGCGACGGCGACCGGCGACACGCCGCGCGCGCTCGGCAACCGCATCGGCGCAGGCGATCATCGCCGCGACCATCGACGACGGCGCCAACGAGGCCAACGACTACGCCGACACCACCGGCTACGCGCCGGTGAACCCGCCGCTGGTCGTCGACGAGCCGGGCGTGACCCTGGCCGATCCGAACCACTGGCAAGAGCTGAACCTGTCGGTCGCCGAGACCCAGAACGGCATCGTCACCCCGGCGGGCGTGCAGGCGTACGTCGGCAGCAACTGGCCGCTGGTGACGCCGTTCGCCGCCGTGCGCGCGTCGGCCGACGCCGCGTACCACGACCCGGGCCCGCCGCCGGCCTGGGACCAACCGGAGATGCAGCTCTGGATCGCCGACCTCCTCAGCAAGTCGGCCGAGCTCGATCACACCGACGGCAAGACGATCGACATCTCGCCGGGCGCCTACGGCAACAACACGCTGGGCGCCAACGACGGCGCGGGGCGCCCGCTGAACCCCGAGACCGGCGCGCCCTACGCGCCGCAGATCGTGCCGCGCGGCGACTTCGCGCGCGTGCTGGCCGAGTTCTGGGCCGACGGCCCGAAGAGCGAGACGCCGCCCGGCCACTGGTTCGTGCTCGCCAACGGCGTGGCCGATCATCCGCTGGCGACCCGACCGACTCTTCGGCGCGGGCGCGCCGCTGGATCCGCTGTCGTGGGACGTGCACGTCTACCTGGCGCTGGGCGGCGCGGTGCACGACGCCGCCATCACCGCGTGGGAGCAGAAGCGTCGCTTCACCGCGCCGCGTCCGATCTCGACCGTGCGCTACCTGGCGCAGCTGGGCCAGAGCAGCGAGCCCGACGCGCCCGACTACGACGCGCGCGGGTTGCCGCTGATCCCCGACGTCATCGAGCGGATCACCGCCGAGAGCGCCGCGCCCGGCGAGCGCCACGCGCGCCTGCGTCCCTACGTCGGCCAGCTGGCGGTGCGCAGCTGGCGCGGCGAGCCCGGCGATCGCGCCACCGAGGTCGGCGGCGTCGGCTGGATCCGCGCCATCGACTGGATCCCGTACCAGCGCCGCACCTTCGTGACGCCGGCCTTCCCCGGCTTCACCTCGGGCCACAGCACGTTCAGCCGCGCCGCCGCCGAGGTGCTGGCCGCGCTGACCGGCTCGCCGTCGTTCCCGGGCGGCCTGGGCGAGTTCGTCGCGCCCGCCGGCGCCTACCTGGTGTTCGAGGACGGCCCCAGCGTCGAGGTGCGGCTGCAGTGGGCGACCTACTTCGACGCCGCCGATCAGGCCGGGCAGTCGCGGATCTACGGCGGCATCCACCTGCAGCCCGACGACTTCGCCGGCCGCATCGCCGGCAGCGCCGTCGGCATCGACGCCGTGGCGCACGCGCGCACGTACTTCGACGGCACCGCGCGTCCCTGAAAAGAGTGGGGCCCCTCACCCTAACCCTCTCCCCGGCAGACCAGGCAGACCGGGGAGAGGGGACAGGAGCGTTCCGGTCCCCTCTCCCTCGTCCGCGGGGGAGAGGGTTAGGGTGAGGGGTGGCTCGGAGATAGAAGGATCAGGGCGCGAGCGTCGCGTCCGGAACGACGGTCAGCTGCGCATACCCGTCCTGCGCAGACGCACCCGCGTCCGCGGGCGCGTGCAGATAGAACGTCAGCCGTACGTTCGCCCCCTCGACACCCCGGTCGTATGACAGCAACCCGAGCAGCGCGGGGACGTGATAGGTCGCGGCGCCCGGGGCGGTACCCGCCGGGCCGCCGACGCGTCTCGCGCGCGCGCCGACCATCAGCGACGGCATCGTCGCCGGCGCGGCCGCCAGCATCGTGACGACCAGGCAGGTGGTGTGGGCGCCGTCCTCGGTCAGCGGCGCCGCCGCCGTGACGTCGAACGCCGGCCGGATCATGAAGCCGCCTTGTCCGCCCGACACCATCGGCACGTGGTCGCCGTCCTTCCAGGCGACGCCGACGTGGGTGCCCGATGGATCATCGGTGCCAATCGTCAGCGCCAGCGTCGTCGGTGTCGCGGGCGGTGCCCCGTCGGGAAGCCCGTCGCCGGTGAATGCGCACAGCGCCGGGCCGGGCCCGCCCGGGACGCCGCCGGGGACGCGGCAACCGCTCGCCGGCAGCGCCAACATCAGCATCGAGATCAACATCAGCTGCGTGAGCCCGCTGACGTGGGTCCGGCTGGCGCTGGTCCGGCTGGCGCTGGTCCGGCTGACGCGGGCGATGATCAACAGTGGGCGCGTCGGTGCCACCCCGTGACCCTACCAGGAACCGCCGCGTCCGGAGCACACCTTGCCGCGCGGCGGATCGTGGCCATGCTTCTTGCGCCGCGAGCAAAACAGTCTGCTAACGTGACCTCGCTTCAACCATCCTTCACATTTCCATTCATCAAAGAGAGGACCGTTCAGCCATGCCGTTTTCATTGCCACCGCTCCCGTGGGCCAAGGATGCTCTGGCCCCAGTCATCAGCGCCGAGACGCTCGACTACCACTACGGAAAGCATCATCAGGCCTACGTCACCAATCTGAACAAGCTGACCGAGGGCAAGCCCGAGGCGAATCAGTCGCTCGAGGCGCTGATCCAGTCGGCGCAGGGCGGGGTGTTCAACAACGCGGCGCAGATCTGGAATCACACCTTCTACTGGAGCTCGATGAAGCCCGGTGGCGGCGGCAAGCCGACCGGCACGCTTCTCGAGCTGGTCAACCGCGACTTCGGCTCGACCGACAACTTGCTGCAGCAGTTGGGCGAGGCCGCCAAGACCCAGTTCGGGTCGGGGTGGGCCTGGCTGGTCCAGGACGCTGGCAAGCTCAAGGTGACCGCCACCGCGAACGCCGACCTGCCGATGAAGCACGGTCAGAACGCGCTGCTCACCGTCGACGTCTGGGAGCACGCCTACTACATCGACTACCGCAACGCGCGCCCCAACTACGTCGACGCGTTCTTGAAGAGCCTGGTCAACTGGGACTTCGCCGCGAAGAACCTGAAGTAAACGCCAAGACGCCGTGACGCCAAGTCCGGATCTTTGAAGATCCGGATCTAGACTCCGGATTTTGGCGTCCTCTGGCGTCGTGGCGTTTAACTTATCAGTCGCCGGCGGCGACCGGCTCGAAGGCCCACAGGCCGACGGTGATGAAGATCGCGTCGAGCGTCACCAGGAACTGCGTCCAGAAGAAGGCGCCGTCGAAGTCGGGCGCGACCGGATCCAGCACCTGGCTGGTCCCGCGCGCGCCTGCGATCACGATCGGCACGATGATCGGATAAAGCAGCGTCGACAGCAGCACGTCGCGGCTGCGCGAGCGCAGCAGCGCCGCCGAGAAGACGCAGCCCGGCGGCGGCGAAGCCGATCGTGCCCAGCCCGAGCAGCAGCGCGATCCGCCCCGCCTGCGCGGCGATGCCGGCGGTGAACAGAAAGCCGCACAGCGTGGCCAGCACCAGCTCGACGGTCCAGCATCAGCACGACGGTCGCCGCGAGCTTGCCGAGGTAGATCGCCGCGCGCGGCGCCGGCGACAGCAGCAGCGATCGGATCGGCTCCCCCTCGCGCTCGCGATCGAAGGTGCGGCCCAGCCCGACGGTGCCCGAGACGATGACCGAGATCCAGAGGATGCCGGCGGTCACCGGCGCCGGCGGCTTGGCGTCGCCGACGACGAAGGCGAAGCTGAAGATCAGCACCACCACGACGGCCAGGAACGCCATCGTGTAGAGGATCTCGCGGCTGCGCCACTCGATGCGCAGATCCTTGGCCGCGATGCGCAGCACCTGCGCCAGGAACGACGGGGCGGCGGCGCGGGCGCGGGCGCGGGCGGGGCGGGGCCGGCGCCGGCGCGGCGCCGTGGCGCGTCAGCCACGCGTCCGCTCCTCGTAGATCGCGCGCACGGCGGCGGCGTCGAAGCCGGCGGCGCGCGTCTCGTCGAAGGCGACCCGCCCGCGCCGCAGCACGATCAGGTGGTCGGCGATCGCGCCCGCGGCGTCGAGATCGTGGGTGACCAGCACGACGATGCGCCCGGCGGCGCGCTCGGTGCGCCAGCTCGCGCCCCAGCCAGTCGGCGCCCGCCGGATCCAGCGCCGACCCCGGCTCGTCGAACAGCAGCAGCGCTGGCCCGTGCAGCAGCGCGCGCGCCAGCGCCAGCCGCTGCTGCATGCCGCGCGAGAACGTGCGCACGGCGGCCTCGGGCGGCACGTCGCCCAGGCCCACGCGCGCCAGCATCGCCGTCGCGCGCGCGCCCGGCTGCGCCAGGCCGTACAGCTCGGCGAACAGCACCAGGTTCTGCGCCGCGCTCAGGTCGCCGTACATGCCCGGCTCGTGCCCGACGTAGCCGATCGCGGCGCGCGCCATCGAGCTGCGGTGCAGTGGCCACGTCGCCCCAGCGCAGCTCGCCGGTCGTCGGCGCGACCAGCGTCGACAGGATGCCCAGCAGCGTGCTCTTGCCGGCGCCGTTGGGACCGACGATCGCCGTCACCTGCCCGGCGCCCAGCTCGGCGCTCACGTCGACCAGCGCGCGCCGTCCGCCGTAGGTCTTGCCGATGTTGCGCAGGTGAAGCGCGTGCGCGCTCATGGCGCGCGCGGCTCGTCCAGCGCCGCCAGATCGCGATAGACCCCTTCCAGCTTGGCGACGATCTGGTTGCGCCGCTCCTTGGCGGCGGCGTCGGCGGCGGTGACCCCTTGGGCGCGCCGCTCGCGCTCGGCCGCCAGCAGCTGTTCGAACAGCGTCTCGCGACGCGCCAGCAGGCGGTCGCGATCGGCGAGCGCGGTGGCCTTGCGCTCGCCCCCGCGGGCCGGCGGCCGAAGACCACCGACGCCACCACCAGCAGCAGCGCCAGCGTGCCGGCGGCGATGCGCCCGGTGTTGTCGGTCGACGGCAGGCCGGTCACCAGGAACGACAGCTTCTGTCCCGGGCTGACCGCCTCGATCGGCATCACCCAGTACTTGCGCCCGTTGACCTCGCGCGACTGGCGCGCGCCGATCCCCGGCCCTTCGACCGCCAGGTTGCCGACCTGCTCGATGATCAGCGTCGTCGTGCCGAGGCCGTTCGGCATCGGCTGCTTGAACTCGTGAGTCGCGCCGCGATAGGGGACGGTGAACCCGAACGTGACCTCGTTGTTGGTCGTGTCTGCGGGGCGCGATCGGACCGTGCACGGCGATGCCGTAGTTCTGGCGCACCTCCAGCTTGTGCTCGCCCGGCCTCACCCGCCTCGGCGTTGACGAACCCCTTGGGCAGCGGGATCTCGACGCCGCCCGGTCCGGGGTCGAACAGCTTGCTCGACCGGTTCTCGACCGGCAGCATCTCCAGGACCTGAAGCACCTCGTCGTGCATCTGCAGGATGATCCGCCCGCCCGCGCCGAGCGTGATGATCGAAGGGTCGGCGGTGCGCTCCAGCGCGTGGATCTCGGCGCGCACGCCGCCGCTGTCGGGCATGGTGAAAGGCTGCGTGCCGAGACGCACGCCGTGGTAGTCGACCACGGCCGCGTAGCCGACCGTCGCGCCGTTCGGCAGGTCGTCGAAGCGCGCGACGCCCGTTGGCGTTGGTGGTGGCGTGGCTGATCTTGAGCTTGCCCTCGTTCCCTTGCGCCGCCGCGCCCAGCTGCACCGAGCAGGTTCGGCAGCGGACGACCGGACTCGTCGAAGGCGCGCACCTCCAGGGTCTTGGTCGGCAGATCGCCGGCCGGCGTCGTCGTGCCGGTGCTCGCCCCCAGCGTGAAGGCCTCGCTGCCGCCGCGCGCTGCGCCTGCACCGTCGCCTGCACCGTCGCCTGCACCGTCGCCTGCACCCTCGCCCGTTTCGGCGCCGTCGCCGCCGCCCGCGGGCGCCGCGCCCAGGCCGGCGATCAGCATCGTGCGGACGCCGCCGGTGGGCGGCATCGAGAACGAGCTGGTCTTGATCGTCTCGCCGTCGACTTTGACCTCGGCCTGAAACTGGTTGCCGGCGCCGACCCCTTCGAAGATCGCGCGCCCGCCGGTGTCGGTCTTCGCGGTGCGCTTCTTGAGGTCGCCGCCTGCGTTGGTGATGATCGCGGTGACCTCGGCGCCAGCGACGGCGTTGACCGGCATCTTGCGCGCCACGCGCACGGTGACCGTCCCTGCGGCGAGCCCGCCGTCGGGCAGCGGCCTGCCGTTCATCAAGCGAAGATTCGGGCATGCCCCGCCCGCCACCGGGCGCGCCCCCCATCATCGGTTGCGCGAACGCCGAGCGAGCGAAGGTCCCCTGCGCCGTCACCAGCGTCAGAAGCCCGACCACCGCCGCGCGAATCAGGCCGCCAGCTTCAGGCCGCATGTCTTGCAGAACCGTGCATCATGGTCGTTGATCGTGCCGCATGCGGCGCAGGCGTGCGAGGCGGTCGTCACCGCCGCCGCGGTTGTTGCGGCGGGAGCCGGCTCGGCGGCGGATGAGGCAGGTGCGGCAGGTGCGGCGGACACGGCGGCGACGGTGGCCGCAGCGGCGGCTGCGCTGGGCGGCCCGAGCCGGTCGCCCGCAAGCCGGTCCTTGAGCTCGCGCTCGATCAGCTCCTTGAAGTTGTCGCCCGCCTCGATCTCGCTGATGAGCCGCATCGCCCGGCCGCGATAGCGCTCGATGAGCTCGCGGTAGTCGCCGTCGGAGATCTTGCGCATCTGGTGGTCGAGCTCGATCTCCTTGATCGCCTTCAGCACCGCCTGCTTCTCACGCTCGAGCTCGCGCGCCCGCCCCGGGCCGCGCGCCTCGCGCCCCAGCGTCCCCTCGGGGCGCGTCAGCGGGTCGATCACCCGCCACAGCGCCATCCCCGACAGCGCCAGCGTCATCCCGCCCAGCGCCACCATGATCAGCGGCGGCCCGAACATCAACCGTTCGACCCCCGCCCCGAACCCCACCCCGAGCGCCGCGCCGATGAGCGCCACCAGCCACCCTGGCACGCGCCGCGCGCGCACCGGAGGCAGGGCGTCTTCTTTGGGTCTGGCAGTCGCGGTCTTGGCAGCCAAGGTTCGTCTCAGGTTAGCTCACAGTCGGCGGGAGGGCCTAGCCGTCGTCTTGCTTCCTTGTCGCTTTCTTGCCAAGCGAGCGGAGCGCGCGTCAATCGAGGTTGCGAAGCTCGTCCTCGAGCTTGTCTTGAAGATCGGGATCGGTGCTGGCGAACGTCGGCCCCGCCGGCGCGAGGGGCCCGGGGCGACGCGCCAGGCGGTAGGCGCCGTAGCCGAGCGCCGCCGCGCCAACCGCGGCCAGGCCGTACGGAAGCAACCAGGCCAGCCGGTTGAACCCCTTGTCGATCGGCGACGCCAGCGCGATCTGGCTGCCGTACTTCTGGATGAAGAACTGGATGATGTCTTCGCGGTTCTTCCCTTGCGCCCAGCAGCTGATGGATCGTGATCCGATCCTGCGCGGCGTGTCCGCAGCCCTCCGACGCGCAGTCGATCAGGCTGTGCCGGCAGGTGCCGCACTGGCACATGATGTTGCGCACCAGCCAGTTCTCTTCGACGCCCTCCGGGCTCGGCGGCTCGGCGTTCGCGCCGGCCATCTCGGGCGCGGGCGCCGCTCCCTGTGCCTGCGCCGTCCGCTCGCCCGCGCCGGGAATCAGCCCGGCCGCCGCCGCGCCGACCGCGAGAACCAGATCAGCCCGGCGACGCCGCCGGTGCTCGACGCTCCGGCTCCGGCTCCCTCGCGCGCCGGGGCGCGCATCGTCAGCCGGTCGAGCACGGTGTCGGGGATGAGCGCGATCGCGGTCCCGACCGCCAGCAGCATGAACCCGAACCAGATCCAGTCGACCACCGGATTCACCACCACCTTCAGCGTCGCCGTCCCCTCGGCCAGATCGTAGCCGCCGAGCGTGATGTACAGGTCCTCGGCCGGCGAGCGGCGGATCGCCACCTCGGTGGTCGGCTCGCTCTCGTGGTTGTGGAAGAACCACTTGGCGGGCCGCAGGTGATCGATCACCTTGCCGTCGACCAGCGCGGTGACCTCGCCGGTGACCATCTCTTTCTGGCGGTCTTCCTCGTGCGCCAGGCGATCGAAGCGGACGGTGTACTTGCCGACCTTGGCCTCGGTCGCCGGGCTGCGACGCGGATCTCGCTCTCTTTCTGGTAGGCGGTGCCGGCGAAGCCGACGAACATCAGCACGATGCCGACGTGCACCACGTAGCCGCCGTAGCGGCGGCGTCCGCGGATCACCATGCCCAGCAGCGCCGACACCGCGTCGGTGCCGGTGTTCTTCTTGCGGATGACCATGCCGCGCACGAACTCCTGCGAGATGGTGCCGACGACGAACGGCGCAGAAGCCGAAGCAGATCACCGCCGCCCACGACGACTGGATCCCGGCGACGAAGCAGAGCACGACCGCGATCAGCCAGCGGCCGCGACCGGGAACGCGAACTGGTAGCGCAGGTGCGACAGCGCTGGCCTTGCGCCAGGCGATCAGCGGCCCCACGCCGGTCAGGAACAGCAGGATGAGCCCGATCGGCACCATCCACTTGTTGAAGAACGGCGGGCCCACGGTGATGCGTTCGCCGGTGATGGCGTCCGACAGCGTCGGGAACATGGTGGCGAACAGGATGAAGAAGGCCGCGAACAGCAGCACCCAGTTGTTGATGGTGAACGCCGCCTCGCGCGACAGCCACGATTCGAACGTGGCCCGCGCGCGCAGCTCAGGCAGGCGCTTGATCACGAAGCCGAAGCTGACGATCAGCGTGAGCGCCATGAAGATCGTGAAGATCCAGGCCAGCTGCGTGTCCTGCCCGAACGCGTGCACCGACTGCACGATCCCGGAGCGGGTCATGAAGGTGCCGAAGATGGTCAGGAAGAAGGTCAGGATGATCAGCGTGACGTTCCAGATCTTCATCATCCCGCGCCGCTCCTGGATCATGATCGAGTGCAGGAAGGCGGTCGCGGTCAGCCAGGGCAGAAAGCCGGCGTTCTCGACCGGGTCCCAGCCCCAGAAGCCGCCCCAGCCCAGCTCCTCGTAGGCCCAGAGCATGCCCAGCGTCAGGCCCATCGACAGGAAGAACCAGGCGCCCAGCGTCCACTTGCGCACCGACGCGATCCAGGCGTCGTCGAGCTGGCCCGAGATCAGCGCCGCCAGCCCGAACGCGAACGGGATGCTCATGCCGACGAACCCGGTGTACAGCGACGGCGGGTGCACCACCATGTACGCGTTCTGCAGCAGCGGGTTCAGCCCCTTGCCCGCGGTCGGGATGTCGGCCAGGTAGGTGTCGAACGGGTTCTTGTGAAAGACGATGACGTAGAGGAAGAAGTCGGCGATCGCCATCAGCACGGTGACGACGTAGGGCAGCAGCTCGCGGTGGCGGTTGCGGTTCGAGTAGACGGCGATGGCCGAGAACACCGACAGCAGGAACACCCACCACAGGATCGAGCCGTCGAGGCCGCCCCAGTAGGCGGTGATCTGATAGAAGAGCGGCGAGGCGGCGTCCGAGTAGCGATGGACGTACTTGATCGAGTAGTCGTGGCGTCACGAACGAGTAGACCAGCGCGACCGACGACAGCCCCAGCACGCCCGGCCAGCGCGTAGACGCCGGCGCGGCCCGACAAGATCAGGCGCCGGTTTCCGCGCCGGGCGCCGATCAGCGATGCCGTTCCCGCGTAGGTCGCGACGACCAGCGCGATGAGCAGGGTCAGCGTTCCAAAAGCAGCCATCTCGTGCCTCCTCAGCCGCCGCCAACGTCAGTGCCGGGGACGACCGCCTTTTTGCCGGCCTAAGGTAGCACAGATACTTTGCTGCAGTGCCCGCGCCCGGGTGTCATTTGATGTCGGTTGATGGCGTCTTGATGTCGTCTTGATGTCGTTGGGGGATCGGCAGAATTGACTCAACCGTCGCGCGAAAAATGCCTGATTCGATCGGTGCGCCGGCACGGCAGTCACAGTGGGCGGCGGGTCGCCGTAATCGACAATCGGCCGCGGCTCGGCCGCGGCGGCGCTTCAGCGTGCCGGCGGTCTCGGATTGGGTCTTGGGGTGGGAGGAGCCGGCGTCCCGGCGCTGGGCGGCGGTGGGGGTGGCGGCAGGTGCGGTAGCGCCGCGAGCTTGGCCTTGATCACTGCCTTGAAGTCGGCAGCGCCGCTGCCGTCGAGCGGCAGGTCGAGCCAGAGCAGCGTCGGGCTGCCGTGCGCCAGCTTGCGTGCCCGTTGCGCGACCGGCGACAGCGCCGGCCAGTCGATGGCGGCGGTGGCCGCCGGATCGAGCGCGACGATGCCCAGCAGCCGTTCGTCGTGGATCATGATCGAGCCGATCGACTGCTGCACGTTGCGCAGGTAGCGGTAAGCCCATCCGGTCTTGGGGCCGTAGAAGTAGAACTCCTCGGTGACGCCCCGCTGCTTCTTGAGGAACCCGCGCACCATCTCGAGGCGCTTGCCGGCCGCCAGCGGGAGGCGCGCGCTGAACTCGGCGTCGGTGGGCGGTGTGCTCTTCTTCGGGAACGCGATGCGCGCGCGCCGCGCCTTGGCGGGCGCTGCGCCGGTTGGCTTGGCGGCGGCCGGGGCCGACTTGCTCTCGGTCGTCGTCGTCGCGGACTTGGTCGCTGACTTGGTCGCCGCTTTGGTGCCGCGGTTTTGGTCGCCGCCTTGGTCAGGTCGCCACCCCGGGGCTGGAGGCCTTCTTGTTGCGGTTCGCGAGATAGCTGATCGCTCCCGGCATCAACGACACGGCGATGATCACGATGATCACCTTGTCGATGTGCTTGGTGATCGGCGGATAGACGCTGCCCAGCAGGTATCCCAGCATGGTCATGCTGAGGACCCAGCCGATGCCGCCGAACACGTTGAACGAGATGAACCGGCGGTACTGCATCTTGCCGACGCCGGCCACCACCGGCGCGAAGGTGCGCACGATCGGCATGAAGCGCGCGATGATGATCGTCTTGCCGCCGTGGCGTTCGTAGAACTCCTTGGTGCGCAGCAGGTGCTTTGCGAGAGAACAGCAACGACTGCTCACGCGTGAACAGCTTCGGTCCCGACTTCGCGCCGATCCAGTAGCCGACGGTGTCGCCGACGATGGCGGCCGCGATGCCGAATACATTGAGCCACGACGATATTCAGCAACGGCGCCTCGCCGGTGCTGGCGCTGGTGCAGAACAGCCCCGCGGTCACCAGCAGCGAATCACCCGGCAGGAAGAATCCGACCAGCAGGCCGGTCTCCGCGAAGATCACCGCGGTCAGCGCCACGAGACCGCCCCAGCTGGATGATCCCCTGGACGTTGTAAATCTTATGGAAGAGGTCGATGAGGGCGTGCATGGGCGCACGACTTTGTGCCAAGTAGGGCCCTTTGTCACGCGCCACGCGTGGCCAGCCCGCAAAGTTCGCGTCGCGCTGTCGTTAGGATGTCCACCGGGCTCGGCAGGGCTGAGCTTGCGCGGGCATAACGCGCGAAGTTGGGTACAATCCCGTCATGGTCGAGCTCATCTTGGGTGCCGCGGCGGTGTTCGTGGGGATCTCGATCCTGACCGGCGTGAAGCAGTTGCAGGAGTACGAGCGGGCGGTGATCTTCCGTCTCGGGCGCGCCCGCAAAGAGCTGGCTAGCCCGGGCCTGAATTTTCTTTTGCCCTGGGGCATCGATCGCGCGCGCGTCGTCGATATCCGGACCAAGGCGATTCAGATCCCGCCGCAAGAGGTGATCACCCACGACAACATCTCGATCAGCGTCGACGCGGTGGTCTACGCCGCCGTCGCGTCGCCGAGCCACGCCATCCTCGAGGTCGAGCAGTTCATGCCGGCGACCCTGCAGCTGGCGGCGACGACGCTGCGCGCGGTGCTGGGAAAGATGGAGATGGACGAGATCCTCGCGCACCGCGATCGGATCAACAACGAGATCCGCACCATCCTCGACACGCGCACCGAACAGTGGGGCGTCGAGATCTCGGCGGTCGAGATCAAGGACATCCAGCTGCCGCGCGAGATGCAGCGGGCGATGGCGCGCCAGGCCGAGGCCGAGCGCGAGCGGCGCGCCAAGGTGATCGCCGCCGAGGGCGAGGTCCAGGCGGCGTCCAAGCTGGCCGAGGCCGCGGCCATCATCGCGGCCCATCCCGCCGCGCTGCAGCTGCGCCTGTACCAGACGCTGGTCGAGGTCTCGGCCCAGGCGTCGTCGACGATCGTCTTCCCGGTGCCGATCGATCTGTCGGGCGGCGGCGCCGGTGGCAGCGTGGCGCAGAACATGATGCAAAGCGCGGTCGCGCTCGCGGCCGCCGACAAGGCCAAGCAGCTGGCCGCCGCGCCGGCGTCCGACACGCTGGAGCCATCGACCGGCATACGCCGCCAAGGGGTCGCCGCTTCCGATCAACAAGAAGACGACCAGCTGGTCCCCGCGCGCCGCCGCTGATCGTCTTTGCGCCGTCCTTGCTTGCGCCGTCCTGCCGGCGTCAGGCGGGCGGGATCTCGACGGTGATCTCTCCCTCGCCGGTGACGCGCGCCTGACAGGACAGCCGGACCTTGGTGATGAAGTAGACGTTGCCGAGGTGCTTGCGCTCGTCGTTGTTGAAGGGGCTTAGCTGCGATTCGCCCGCCACCACCTTCACGCGGCACAGCCCACAGTTCGCCTTGCCGACGCACGCGGTGGTGATCGCGATCTGTGATCGCCGCGCGATCGCGAAGATCGATTCGCCGATCGCGCACTCGATGCGCCGCCCCGACGGCAGAAACGTCACCGCCGGCACGCGGTGCACTAGCCTCCGGCGGCCGGCACCGGGTGGTGCGACAGGCCGACGCGGTTCCCCTCGGGATCGCGCACGTAGAGCGTGAAATCGGTCTCGCGATAGATCGCGACCCCCGCGCGCGCGAACCGCTCCCGCCATTCTTCCCGGTCGCCCGCCTCGATGCGCAGCGCAACCAGGTGCCACCCCTCCTCGTCCTCGTCCTCGTCGCCGCGCGCCCGCCCCGCCGCCCGCTCCAGCGCCAAGAACGTCCCGTCGCCCGTGTCGACCCAGATCGACCGCTCGCCCGTCCCGTCGGCGTTCGGCCAGCGACGCAGCACCGCCAGCCCCAGGATCCCGCAGTAAAATTGCTCGGCGCCCGGCAGATCCCGCACCAGGATCGCCAGGTGATGAACGCCGCGCGCCGCGATCAACGCTTGGTGCCCATGGCGACGATCGCCTTCCACTCGTCGGGCGTCACCGGCTGCACCGACAGCCGGCTCCCCTTGCGCAGCAGCACCATGTCCCGCAGCGCCGGCATGTCGCGCAGCACCGGGAGCGGCACGAAGCGCGGGAAGGTCTGGGCGTGCTTGATGTCGACCATGTACCAGCGCGGTTCGTCGGGGCGCGCGTCGGGATCGTGGTGGTTCGATTTGGGGTCGAACTGCGTCGGGTCGGGGTAGCCGGCGCGCGCCACCTCGGCCGTCCCGGCGACACCGGGCGGTTCGGCGCTCGAGTGATAGAAGAGGACGCCGTCACCGACCTTGATCTCGTCGCGCAGCAGGTTGCGCGCCTGGTAGTTACGCACGCCGTCCCACCCGGTCGTCTGCTTGGGCGCGCGCGCCAGGTCGTCGATCGAGAACGTCTCAGGTTCCGACTTCATCAGCCAGTAGCGCCTTTGTCGCGTGGACGGAGCTCGGCTTGCCGAGCGGAGTCCGTCGCGGGAGGGTTTGGGAACCCTCCCAGGGTTCCCATCTGAGAGTGACACCGGCGCAGCTTACGATAGTCAGGCCAGGTCGAACACCAGCACCTCGGCCCCCTGGCCGGTGCCGGTGAGCGTCAGCGCGGCCTGCGAAACGATCGCCGCCCCGTCGCCCTCGACCAGCGAACGGCCATCCAGCTCCACCGTGCCGCTGGCGACCTGGACCCAGGCGCAGCGCTCCTGCGCCAGGCGGTGCTCGACGCGCTCGCCGTTCCCCAGCAACGTCGCGTACAGCGACACGTCCTGGTGGATCGTCACCGATCCGTCGCGGCCGTCGTTCGAGCCGACCAGGCACAACCGGCCGCGCTTCGCCTCCGGTTCGTAGCGCTTCTGCTCGTAGCCGGGCGTCAGGCCGCGCCGCTCGGGGGTGATCCAGATTTGCAGGAAGTGAACCGCCTCTTCCTTGGAGGCGTTCTGTTCGCTGTGCCGCACGCC
This sequence comes from uncultured Pseudomonadota bacterium, assembly GCA_963778795.1. Lineage (GTDB taxonomy): Bacteria > Myxococcota_A > Polyangia > Fen-1088 > Fen-1088 > DASRQZ01. The sequence continues at coordinate 346,498 of CAVZVU010000005.1, forward strand.
GGTGCCGGCGGTCATCCGCTGCATGTCGCCCGGCCGGATCACCGAGCCGGTGCCCATGCTGTCGCGGTGCGAGAGCCCGCCCTGCAGCACGTAGCTCAGGATCTCCATGTCGGCGTGGCCGTGGGTCGGAAAGCCGCCCCCCGCCGCGACGCGGTCGTCGTTGATGACCCGCAGAACCCGAAAGCCCATGTGGGTCTGGTCGAAGTATTCGCCGAACGAGAAGGTGTGCCGGCTGTCGAGCCAGCTAATGAGGGTGCGGCCCCGCTCGGCCGCCGGTCGCAGGGTGATCATGGTTGACGACTAACGATATCCCTTTTTCGACGCGCGCGCTCGCGCGTCAATTTGGGAGGCTCAGGGAGAGGTTCAGGGGTCGTGGCTCGGGGGTCAAGGAAGAGGCGTGTCGGTCTCTTGTCGATTGCCATTCAATATTCGCGCGAGTTAGCATCAAAACCCTAGTTCTCGCCCCTTCTTTTGAGGTACCGCATGCTTAATCCGAGGCTTCCTGTCGCGCGCCCGCTGGCCCTTTGTCTATGGCTCGGGTCGATCGCGGCCGTCGGCGTCTGGGGTTGCCAGGGCCCCGACACGTTCCTGCGCATACCTGCCAGCGTCACCGGCACCGGTGGCGTGCGCAACGGTGTCGGTGGAAGCACCTTCGGCATCGGTGGCCACGGCATCGGCGGCACGATCGGGACGGGAGGTGCGGCTACCGGGACGGGTGGCCAAACCGGGACCGGCGGCGCGGCAGCGGGGGGGATGACCGGCTCCGGTGGAATCACCGGCACGGGCGGCGCGCGCGACGGCGGCGTCGACGCGCCCGGCCCCGACGGCCCGACCGGCACGGGCGGCATGATCGTGGTCGTCGACGCCAACCAGGATGTGGAAGGCGGCGGTACCGGTCCCTGCGCCGGCATTTGCGCACCGACGACCGTCGTCACGACCTTCACCGTCACCACGGGCCAAGGCTTTCATTCGCCGACATTGATCGGTCTCGGCGAGGCTTGCTACGCATCGACCCCCGACTCCAGGGTTCAGGGGGTGGTTTGCAGCAACTTCATGGCGAACGGCGGCAACCGGATGCTGAGCATCAACGGCGTCGCCGATCCGACATGCACGTTCAGCAATCCGCCGCCTCCCACCATCAACGGGGGCTACTGCTTCCAGATCTCTCCGGGCGTGCCCGAATTCGCCGCGCTCGCGGTCTACTGACCGCAAGCCGAGCCGCGGGCCCACCTTTTCTCATTTGACGCCGCCACCGCGGCGCTTAGGCTTCATTTCAAGCGTGAGGCATGGTGCCCACGCGGACATGAACCCGTCGGGTTGCTGATGGCCCCGGCGAGAGGAGAGAGAACATGCATCCGGCAATGATGTATTGGTGGAAGGCCCGCCAAGCGGGCGGTTGTGGCTCGGAAGGCGCGAGCGCAGGTTGCGGACCGGGCGAGGGGGGAGGCGGAAGCGAAGCACGTGGCGGTTGGGGACATCGGTGGCGCGGCGCGGAAGAGCGCTACGCCGGCGGTGGGCACGGACACGGGGGGGGCGACGGCGACGACTTCGGGAGTGGGGCCTTTGGGGTGCGGCGACCGCTGCGCTTCCTGGCCTACAAGCTCGAGCTCGACGAACGTCAGGTGGGTGAGCTCGCACGGATCCTCGACGAGCTGAAGACGGAGCGCGCTCAGGCCGAGGTCGACCGCAGGCGCACCATGTCGGCCTTCGCTGACGCGGTCGCGGGTGAGTCGTTCGACGACGCCAAGGCCAAGGACGGGGCCGACCTGCGGGTCGGCAGCGCCCAGCGGCTGCGCGACGCCGTGACCAAGGCGCTCGGGCGGATCCACGGGTTGCTCGACAAGGAGCAGCGCGAGCAGCTGGCCTACCTGATCCGCACCGGCACACTGCAACTCTGATCCCGAAGGGAACTGCCAATGGGAGCCACCATGGAAATGGAGGAATCGCTTCCGCAGCCCCGCCCGGCCAATGACGTGCGTCCCGGTGAGGCCGCCACTGACGCGGCCCTGCTGGACACGTACTCGCAGACCATCAGCGGGGTCGCGGAGCAGGTCAGTCCATCGGTGGTGAAGATCGAGGTCCAGGGGGCGCCTCCGCCCCCTGGGCGCCGGCGCCCGCGCTCGCCCGGCGGCGAAGAAGCCGCCGGCAGCGGTTCGGGCTTCATCTTCACCCCCGACGGCCTCGTGCTCACCAACAGCCACGTGGTGAACCAGGCCAAGAAGATCGATGTCTCACTCTCCGACGGGCGGCGCCTGCCGGCGCACCTGCTCGGCGAGGACCCCGACACCGACATCGCCGTGCTGCAGATCCACGACTCGGCGCTGACGCCAATCGAGTTCGGAAACTCCAGCGGCCTTCGCGTCGGCCAGATCGCGATCGCCATCGGCAATCCGTACGGGTTCGACTGTACGGTGACCGCGGGCGTGGTCAGCGCGCTCGGGCGTTCGCTGCGCACCAAGACCGGCCGCCTGATCGACGACGTGATCCAGACCGACGCCGCGCTGAACCCGGGCAACTCCGGCGGGCCGCTGGTCGACTCGCGCGGGCGGGTCATCGGGGTCAACACGGCGATGATCATGCCGGCGCAGGGGATCTGCTTCGCGATCGCCGTCAACACCGCCAGCTTCGTCATGGGCCGCCTGGTTCGCGACGGGCGGATCCGGCGCAGCTACATCGGCCTGGCCGGCCAGAACGTCCCGCTGCACCGGCGCGTGGTGCGTTATCACGAGCTGACGGTCGAGACCGGCATCTTCGTGGTGTCGCTCGAGCCCAACGGGCCGGCGGCGCGTGCCGGCATCCGCGAGGGGGACCTCATCGTCGGGTTCGGGGGCAAGCCGATCGCCGGCATCGATGACCTGCACCGCCTGCTGACCGAGGACCAGGCCGATGTTCCCAATGAAGTCGTGCTGATCCGCGACCAACGCCGCAAGGAGACGGTCACGATCCGCCCCAGCCTCAGGCACTAGGGGCATCCCGGCAGAGGCGCGCGCCGGGCGTTTACCGGCGCGCGCGACTCCACGTGGTGCGCCTGTCCGTCGTGGGATATCCTTCGGACCGCTGCGGGACGGCGGCCGACCATGATCTCAACCCATCTCACGACCTCGCGGAAACCGCGCCCCCGGGACACCGACCTGGTGTTCGGGCGCACCTTCACCGATCACATGGCGCTGATCGACTACGACACCGAGCGGGGATGGTACGACCCGCGGGTCGTACCGTACGAAGCGCTGTCGCTGGATCCGGCCGCCGCCGTGTTGCACTACGGTCAGGCGATGTTCGAAGGGCTGAAGGCGTTCCGCGGCGCCAGCGACGGCAAGGTGCGGCTGTTCCGGCTCGACCGGCACTGTCGCCGCATGCACGAAGGGGCGGGGCGCCTGTGCATGCCCGCGATCGACATCGAGCTGATGCGCGAGGCGATCCTGGCGCTGGTGCGCGTCGACAGCGTCTGGGTCCCGTCGTCGCCGGAGACGTCGCTGTACCTGCGCCCGACGCTGATCGCCACCGAGCCCTTCCTCGGCGTGCGCCCGTCGAAGCGCTACCTGTTCTTCTTGATCGCGTCGCCGGTCGGGCCGTACGCCGGCGAGGCGTTTCAGCCGGCCCGCATCTGGGTCGAGGACCGGTACACCCGGGCGGCGCCCGGGGGCCTGGGCGGCGTGAAGGCCGGCGCCAACTACGTCGCCAGCTTGCTGGCGGCCGAGGAGGCCAAGAAGCGCGGTTACGCCCAGGTGTTGTGGACCGACGCGCACGAGCACCGCGGCCTGGAAGAGGTCGGCACCATGAACATGGTCGTGCGGATCAAGGACGAGATCGTGACGCCGCCGCTCGAGGGGACGATCCTGGGCGGCGTGACCCGCGACTCGATCATCACGCTGCTGCGCGACTGGGGCTTCCAGGTCAACGAGCGCACCATTGGCATGGAGGAGATCATCGCGGCCCACCGCCGCGGCGATCTGCGCGAGATGTTCGGCTGCGGCACCGCCGCGGTGATCACGCCGGTCGGCGAGCTCGGCTGGAAAGGCGAATCGCTGATGGTCAACAATGGCCAGCCCGGCGAGCTGTCGCGCCGCCTGTTCGACGCCATCACCGGCATCCAGTACGCCCGCGCTCCGGATCCGCACGAGTGGATGACGTCGGTCGACTGACCTAGGTCTGACTTAGCGCCGCGACGACCCGGTCGGTGAACGATGTCGTGCTCCCCTGGCCGCCGAGGTCGGGGGGCAGGTCGCGGCCTTCGCTGATGACGCGGCGGATCGCCGTCTCCAGGCGCAGGCCGCGGTCGCGCTGCCCGAGCCGTTCCAGCATCGCCGCGCCGGCCAGCATCGCCGCCGTCGGGTTGGCGATGCCTCGGCCGGCGATGTCGGGCGCCGTGCCGTGCACCGCCTCGAAGATCGCCGCCTCGTCGCCGATGTTCGCGCCGGCGACCAGCCCCAGCCCGCCGACCAGCCCGGCGGTCAGATCGCTCAAGATGTCGCCGAACAGGTTCGTCGTCACGATGATGTCGAAGCGCGTCGGGTCGCGCACCAGCTGCATGGCGCAGTTGTCGACGATGATGTCGGTGAACTCGATGTCGGGATAGGCGCGCGCGATCTCGCGGCCGACCTGCAGGAACAGCCCTGACGTCATCTTCAGGATGTTCGCCTTGTGCACCAGCGTGACCTTCCGCCGCTGGCGCGCGCGCGCCAGCTCGAAGGCGAAGCGCACGATCCGATCGCTGCCGAAGCGGGTGATGATCGAGATCGACTCGGCGGCGCTCTTGGTCGGGTCGATGAAGTGCTCGATGCCGGAGTATTCGCCCTGGGTGTTCTCGCGCACGACGATCAGGTCGACCTGGTCGTAGCGGTTGGCCAGGCCGGCGAAGGTCCGCGCGGGGCGCACGTTGGCGTAGAGATCGAACTCCTGTCGGAGCGCGACGTTGACGCTGCGGTAGCCGCCGCCGATCGGCGTCGCCAGCGGTCCCTTCAGGCAGACGCGGTTCCGGCGGATCGACTCCAGCGTCGATTCGGGCAGCGGGGACCCGTGCGCCGGGATGGCGCCCGCGCCGGCCGCCGCCTCCTCCCACTCGATGCTGGCGCCGGTCGCTTCGACGGCGCGCACGGCGCCGGCCACCACCTCGGGTCCAATCCCGTCTCCCCGGATCAACGTCACCCGCGTCGCCATCGACGCTATATTACGGCCACGATGGCGATGGGGCTCGCGGGAAGACAGATCGTGGTCACCGGCGGTGGCGGCGCGCTCGGCGGCGCCGTCGTCGAAGCGCTGTCGGCGGCGGGCGCGACCTGCCACGCCCCCAGCCGCGACGAGCTCGATCTCACCGACGAGGCGGCGGTGACTGCCTACTACGCGCGGCTGCCGGCGCTGTGGGCATCGGTGCAGGTCGCGGGCGCGTACGCCGGCGGAGCGTTCGTCGACACCAGCCTGGCCGCCCTGCGCCGCCAGCTCGACGTCAACCTCGCGACCTGTTTCCTCTGCTGTCGTGAGGCGGTGCGCAGCATGATGCGCACCCCGCCGGCGCCTGAGGGATCGGGCCGCATCATCAACGTCGGCTCGCGCGCGGCGCTGAGCCCGGCGGGCGGCGCGATCGCCTACAGCCTGTCGAAAGCCGCCGTGGTCTCCCTGACCCAGTGCCTGGCCGACGAGGTCAAGGGATCCCGGATCCTGGTGAACGCGGTGATCCCCTCGACGATCGACACGCCGGCCAACCGCGCCGCCATGCCGCACGCGAACCATGACCGCTGGCCACGCCCCGCAGAAATTGCGAGCGCGATTACCTGGCTGGCGAGCCCGGAGAATCAGCTTGTTTCGGGGGCGTTAATGCCGGTCTACGGCGCCGCCTGATCGAAGCGTGGTCGGCGTCGCTCACCGACGGTGAAGGCGCGCGCCCGGCGCGGCAAACAAAGACATTGAATTACAATCCGGTGACAATTGCGGGCGTATTTTGCGACCCATGGGAATTACCGGTCTGGTTGTAGGGACCTACCTGGCTATCTTGCTGGCGCTCGCGTTCTACGGCTTTCACCGCTCGTCGCTGGTCTTTCTCTACTACCGGAACCGCGACAAGGCTCCGCGTCCGATCGGGACCTTCTCCGATCTGCCGGCGGTGACCGTGCAGCTGCCGTTGTTCAACGAGATGTACGTCGTCGAGCGGCTGCTGGACGCGGTCGCCGAGATCCGCTACCCGCGTGACCGCTTCCAGGTGCAGGTGCTCGACGACTCCACCGACGAGACGCAGGAGATCTGCCGGCGCAGGATCGCCGACCTGCGCGCGCGCTACGCCGACCTCGACATCGAATACGTCCACCGCGTCGACCGCTCCGGGTTCAAGGCCGGCGCGCTCGAGAACGGGCTGCGCAGCGCCAAGGGCGAGTTCATCCTGATCTTCGACGCCGACTTCCTGCCCCAGGCCGACGTGCTCGAGCGCAGCATCCACCACTTTCTGGATCCGCGCGTCGCCGTCGTGCAGTGCCGCTGGGACCACCTCAACCGCGACTTCTCGGCGCTGACCGAGGTGCAGGCGCTGATGCTCGACGGCCACTTCATCATGGAGCACGCCGGCCGCAACCGGTCGGACCGCTTCTTCAACTTCAACGGCACCGCCGGCATCTGGCGGCGCGCCGCCATCGCCGACGCCGGCGGCTGGCAGCACGACACGCTGACCGAGGACATGGACCTGTCGTACCGCGCGCAGCTGCGCGGCTGGCGGTTCGTCTACCTGCCGGAGATCGCCGCTCCGGCCGAGCTGCCGGTCGAGATGTCGTCGTTCAAGTCGCAGCAGTTCCGCTGGGCCAAGGGGTCGGTGCAGGTGGCGATCAAGCTGCTGCCGACGATCCTGCGCTCGAAGACCGCGACCTTCTCGCAGAAGGCCGAGGCGTTCTTCCACCTGACCAACAACCTGGCCTACCCGCTGCTGCTGGTGCTGTCGCTGCTGCTGTTGCCGAACCTGGCGCTGCGCCCGCACCACGGCTGGCGCGAGGTGCTGACGATCGATCTGCCACTCTTCTTCGGGACGACGCTGAGCATCGCCTCGTTCTATCTCGCCTCGCAGCGCGAGATCGCGCTGCTGCGCGATCCGGGGGCGCGCCCGCGCACCCAGTGGTCAGTGGTCAGGCGGCTGCCGCTGGTGATGTCGATCGGCATCGGTCTGTGCGTCAGCCAGACGCGCGCCGTGCTCGAGGCGCTGTTCGGGCGCGAGACCGAGTTCGTGCGCACGCCCAAGCACGGCATCCGCGGGCGGCTCGAGATCTGGTCGAGCAAGAAGTACCGCGCCGCCAAGTCGATCACGCCGTTCATCGAGGTCGGGATGGCCGCCTACTTCGCGGTCGCCATGGTGGTGGCGTTCCAGCACGGCCACTTTCTGTCGATGCCGTTCCTCGCGCTGTTCCTGTACGGGTTCGGCTACGTCGGCTGGGTGTCGCTGTGGCAGGGCGGCGTCGGCGTCGCGACGCGCGCCCTCGGCGCGCACGTCCTCGCTCGGGTCACCACGCCGCGCCGCCGCGTCCCGGCGGTGCCGATCGTTCCGCCGCCGGGCTTTCAGGTGCTGGGATCGCAGGTGCTGGGATCGCAGATCGGCGAGCTCGGCGACGGCGTGGTTCACGCCGAGCTGCGCGGACGCCCAACGACCGCGGCGACTAGAGTGCTTTCTTGATCAGGTCTTCGATCTTCGCGCGCGGCACCGCACCGACGATCTGACCGACGACCTTGCCCTGCTTGAACACCAGCAGGGTCGGGATGCTGCGCACGTCGAACTGGCTCGGCACCTTCGGGTTCGAATCGATGTCGCACTTGCCGACGCGGAGCTTGCCCTCGTACTCCTTGGCCAGCGCCTCGACGTGCGGGGCGATCGCCCGGCACGGAGCGCACCAGGCCGCCCAGAAGTCGACCAGGGCCGGCATCGATGAGTTGAGGATCTCGTTTTGGAAGTTTGCGTCGGTGACTTCGACCATGTTCTCGCTCGCCATGCGGATGGCTTAGCACGCCGGTCAGGCCAGGCCAAGGCGCGACGGTGGCGCGGTCAGCCGCCGATGCACTTCTTGATGCCCTTGAGCAGGATCTCGGGCTTGAAGGGCTTGACGATCCAGACGGTCGCGCCGGCCTCCTTGCCCAGCTGGGCGTTGCCGGCGCCCGACTCGGTGGTCAGCACGAACACCGGCGTCTTCTGGTAGGCGGGACGCTTGCGCAGCTCTCGGATGAAATCGATGCCGTTCATGATCGGCATGTTGATGTCGGAGATCACCAGGCTTGCGGTGTTCTTCTCGGCCGCTTCCAGGCCTAGCTTGCCGTTGGCGGCTTCGACCACCTGGTAGCCGCCGTTCTCCAGGCACAGGCGAAGTTGTTGGCGGACCGTGGGTGAATCGTCGACGACCAAGATTGAGTGGGACACGAGTGCTCCTTTTGTTTAAGGGACCAAGTCAGAGAAAGGTCAGCTCGCCGGCTTCTTCGGCGGCCGGCTCACGCGAAACCGCGCGGGTGGTCCGGGCCCCCGAGGTGGGGTTCTGCTGAAAGCGAGCCTGCCGCTCGACGCCGACGCGCAACCTTTCGATCGCCTCGCCGAGGTCGCCCTCGATGGGGCGCGTGCCCACCCAAAGGTCGGAGATCCAGCGCGCGGAGGTCAGGCGCTGCGCGACGCGATCCTGGAACTGCAGATGCGACAGCACGTCGTTGCAGTTGGCGGCGATGGCCTCGCCGCGCGCGGCCGACTCTTCGATGGCGGTGACCATCGAGGATTGAATGTCCTGGTAGGTCGTCCCGAGCCGGCTCGCGAACTCGACGACCGCCTGCTTGAGCTCGCTCGATTTGCCGCGGCAGAGCGCGGAGATCTCCTCACCGTTCTCGCTCAGCTTCGGCAGCGTCTGGCTGAGCTCGCGCGCCAGCGAGGCGATCGACTCGTTCGCCTCCTTGGTCTTGGCGCTCAGGGTGCGCAGCTCGTTGGCGACCACCGAGAATGCCGCGCCGTGCTCGCCGGCCTGGACCGCGGTGATGAGGGCGTTGATCCCCAGGATGTTGATGGTCGCGGTGATCTTGTCGACCGCCCCGGCGAGCCTGAGGATCTGGGCGGTGTGGACGCCGGCGCCGGTCGCCAGCTCGCGATGCGCGTCGAGGCGCTCGCAGATGCTGTCGAAGGCTTCGGGAAAAGCCGACAGGGCGGTCGCCTGCCCGGCAATGACGCGGCCCAGGGTCTCGCCGCCGCTGTTCGACTGATCGGCGAACTGCGCGTGCATCGTCTTGAGCCCGGCCGCGTGCGCCGACGTCTCGCGGTAGATGCCGCCCAGCTTGGCCCCGGCGCCCAGGACCTCGGTCTCGGTCTCCTGCGCCGCGCGTTGCAGCTCCTCCGCCATCGCCTCGTGACAGCGTTGGGCCAGCGCCCGGTCGCCCTCGACCGCTGGCGCCTCGAGCGCGATCGACACCGCTGGCCGGCGCATGCGCTCGTCGAACCAGCGCGACGCCTCTTCTTCATCCACGCCGGGGCGCTCGGTCATCGCGTGCGCGAGATCCGACAGCGCTTCGACCGACAGACTCTGGCCCAGGTGCCGACGATCGAGGCCGGCGAGCGCGGCGATCCAGCCCGAGCTCGAAGCCGGAGTCGGGTCGGTCTTCGCATCAGTCAACACCGCTGGTGCGGACTGCGGCAGTGGCCCTCTCGGCTCGGCGCGATTGCTGGCGGCCTTACGTGTGAAAAAGCGAAACAACCATAGGAGCATCGACGCAAGTTTCGGTTTCTTGAACGCCGGCGGCCAGATGCGGATGAGCTGCCGGAGATCTTGCCCGCGGCTCAACCCAGGGGGCTCGAGCGCCGATGATCAGCAGCAGTGCCGATCGAAGGCAGTCAATGCCAGTACAAATGCCGCGCTGGTTCGGAAAGATGGCCTTGCTTCTGTGGGTCCCGCTCGCGGTGATCCCCGGCGTCTCTCTGCTCGCGGGACATCTGACCAGCCTGCCGGCGCCGCAATCCGGCGACACGGTGCTGACGACCAACCTCGACGCCCTTTTCCCCACGACCACCCACGCGCTGCGCGCGGTGCATGTCCTGTACGAGCGGTGCGGCTGCTCGTCGCGCGTCGCCGAGACCTTGCTGGCCCGCGGGGCGCGCGCCGATGTGCGCGAGCTGGTGATCATCGTCGACGACGACGAGAAGACCATCGACCCGGCGCGGGTCGCCGCGCTGCGCGCACGCAACTTCCCGGTGGCGCTGCTGTCGACCAAGGCCGCCGCGGAGCGCCTGCACGTGGTGGCGGTTCCGCTGCTGATGATCGTCGACGCCGGCGATCGGATCCGCTACGCGGGCGGCTACACCAGCCGGAGCGAGAGCCGCGTCATCGAAGACGCGCGCGTGATCGCCGAGGTGACCGCGGGCCGCCAGCCGGATCCGCTGCCCATCTTCGGCTGCGCCGTCGCGGCCAGCCTGCAAAGAACGCTCGATCCGTTGCGACTCAAGTACTGAAAGAAAACAAAAGGACACTGCCGATGAAATGGTTGAAGAGCTATCTGGTATTGCCAACGGAGATCACGGCGTTTGAGCGCAGTTATCTCGAGCGCATCAACAAGATCGCACTCTACTTCTTCCTCTGTCATCTTCCGGTCTTCGTCCTCATCTCGGCGTTCGCGGGAACGGGGCCGGGCCGCGCCGCGCTGCTGACGTCGCTGGTCCTTCTAGGCCCGGTGATCGCGCATCGCACGCTGAAGAACCCTCGCCTGATGTCGGTGGTGTCGGGCTTCACGGCGATGTGCCTGGGAGGCCTGCTGGTGCACTTCGGCCGCGGGCCGATGCAGATCGAGATGCACTTCTACTTCTTCGTGCTCATCGCGCTGCTGGCGGTGTTCGCGAATCCGATCGCGGTGATCACGGCGGCGGTCACCGTCGCGCTGCACCACCTGATCGTCTTCCTGGCCCTGCCGCGCAGCGTGTTCAACTACGACGCGTCGATCTGGGCGGTCGCCGTCCACGCGCTGTTCGTCGTGCTGGAGTCGGTGGCGGCCTGCTTCGTCGCGCGCAGCTTCTTCGACAACGTCATCGGCCTCGAGCGGATCGTCGGCAAGCGCACGCAGGAGCTCGACGGAAGAAACCGCTCGATGGCGCTGGTGCTCGACAACGTCGATCAGGGATTCCTCACCATGTCGCTCGAGGGCGTCGTCGATCGCGAGCGGTCGGCGGTCACCGACCGCTGGCTGGGCGCCGACCTCGCGCAAGTGTCGATCTGGGACCTGCTGGGACGGCTGAACCCCGACACCGGCAAGTGGCTGGAGCTGACCTGGGCGGCGCTGGCGCAGGATATCCTGCCGGCCGACGTCGCGATCGACCAGCTGCCCAAGCGGATCACCCGCGATCAGCAGGTCTGGTCTCTCGACTACAAGCCGCTGCTGAACGACGCGGGCGGCGTCACCAAGGTCTTGCTGGTGATGACCGACATCACCGAGGAGGTGTCTCGCGAGCGCGTCGAGGCCGAGCAGCGCGATTTCCAGCGCGTCATCAGCCACGTCACCCGCGACCGCGCGGGTGTGGCCGAGTTCTTCCAGGAGGCGTCGGGGCTGGTCGAGGTCATCGTCAATCAGCGTGACATCGAGCCGGGGGTGCTGAAGCGGCTGGTGCACACGCTGAAGGGGAACTGCGCGCTGTTCGGCCTGTCGCGCGTGGTGGCGGTCTGTCACGAAGCCGAGACCGCCATGGCGGAGAGCGGCGACCCGCGCGCCGCCAAGGAGTGCCAGCAGATCGCGCGCGAGTGGCGCGAGATCGCCGCCAAGCTCACCGAGGTGCTGGGGGGCGGCCGGGAGTCATCGATGATCGAGGTCGAGGAACGCGAGATCGACAACCTCATGGTCGACATGCGCGGCAACGTGACGCGCGAGGATCTGGCCGAGCGGCTGCTCGCCTGGAAGCTGGAGCCGACCGAGCGGCGCCTGGAGCGGGTCGCCGCGCAGATCCGGTCGACCGCCGAGCGGTTGAGCGTGAAGAACGTCGACGTCACCGTCGAAAGCCACAATCTGCGCCTGGCGTCGGAGCCGATGCGCGAGTTCTGGGGCGCCTTCACCCACGCCGTGCGCAACGCCCTCGACCACGGCGTCGAGCCGGCCGAGCAGCGACAGGCGGCTGGCAAACCGGCGACCGCCCAGATTCGTCTCGCGACCATGAAGAAGGGCGACAACTTCGTCGTGGAGATCGGCGACGACGGCCGCGGCATCGACTGGAACGCGATTCGCGACAAGGCGGCGCTGGCCGGGATCCCGCACGGCACGCGCGAGGAGCTGACGGCAGCGCTGTTCCACGATGGTCTCTCGACCAAGGACGAGGTGAGTGAAACCTCGGGACGCGGCGTCGGCATGGGGGCGCTGCGCTCGTCGTGCGCCAAGAGCGGCGGGCGCCTGGAGATCAGCAGCACCCCCGGGCGGGGAACCACGCTGCACTTCTCGTGGCCGTGGAAGACCATGGCGGTCAAGGCCGGCCTGGTCGAACAGCGCGGCAACGTCGCGCGCTGAGCAGGCGCGCGCGGGCGGCAACCAACGGAGCCGCTGCGGACCCCGTGCAGGCGCCTCAGGGTTGCGCGCGAGACATTCCGAAACGCAGCGACCGGCGCACCGCGGCCACCGTCAGCCCGGTGCGCTCGGCGATCTCCTCGGGCGAAGGCCGTTTGCCGGTCTCGGCCGCCAGCGCGCGCGCCGCAGTCAACACCCGGAACAGCTCTTCGGGCCGGGCCGCCGGCTCGGGGGCCTCGAGGTTGACGCCGGCCTCCTCGAGCGCGCCGATGATCTCGTCGATGTCGGCGTAGGTCACCGGCTTGTGGACCAGCTCCTCGCTGAGCATGTCGAGCGTCAGCCCATCCGGGTGCGCGCGCATGATCGCGTCGAAGATCTCCTGCAGGGCGGGGCGCAGCGACAAGATATGACTGCTTTACCACGATCCCCTGCGCGCGCCGGGGCGCCGCGGTCTGCCGCGGCGGGTGGTGCAGGCGGCGGGTGGCGGAGACGGATCAGGCCGAGCCGTGCTAAAAACTTACGGTGGCGACCTTCACCGCGATCCAGATAGGGGTGTACGCGATCGCGTCGGCGCTCTATCTCGGTTACTTGCTCGGTTTCCGCGAGCGGTCGGCACAACTGGGGCGGCTGGTGCTGGCGCTGGGCGTGCTGTTGCACTTCGCCGACATCGGCGCCCGCTGCATCCACCGCCAGAACCCGGTCTCATCCACGCCGGAGGCGATGGGCTTCGTCGGGTTCCTGATCGCCGCCGGCTTCCTCGGCGCCAGCTTCCGCTATCGGCTGGCGGCGGCGGGGGCGTTCGTCGCGCCCGCGGTGCTGACCTTGCTGGTCCTGGCCCGCGTCGTCCCGGCCGAGCCGGGCACGCCGGCGATGGGCACGCTCGGGCGCACGCACATCTTTCTCGCCACCGTCGGTGTCGCGGTCTTCACGCTGGCGGCGGTGCTGGCGGTGCTGTACCTCATCGAGGATCGACAGCTGAAGCGAAAGCGCTTCGGCGAGCTCATCGACCGTCGCGCCGCGTCGCTCGAGACGCTGGATCGCCTGGCGGCGCGCTGCGTGTCGTTTGGGTTCCCGATCTTCACCGTGGCCCTGGTGACCGGCGCGCTGTGGATCGCGCGCCTCGGCCTTCTGTGGGGAACGGCGGCGATGCGCCCCGAGTACCTGCTGGCGCTGGCGACCTGGGCCGCCTTCGGCGTCCTGCTGATCGCGCGCGTGGGGGCCGGCTGGCAGGGGCGCCGCGCCGCGTGGCTCACGCTCGGCGGCTTCGGCGGTGCGATGCTGGTTCTGGTAGTCTATTTCCTCCGCCACGCAGCGTGAATGATGGAGTCGCTGACTGACGTGCTCGTGCTCGGGGTCTCCCATCGGACCGCCCCGGTCGCGGTGCGAGAGAAGTTGACCGTCGCCGAGGAGCAGATCGAGGCGGCGTTGCGTCAGGTGGTGACGCTGCCGGGGATCCGCGAGGCGGCGCTGCTGTGCACCTGCAACCGCGTCGAGATCTACGCCGTCGCGACCGATCGCGAGGCGGCGCTGCGCGCGCTCGGCTCCGACCTGGCGGTGCGCGCGTCGGTCGCCGCCGCCGAGCTCGAGCCGCATCTTTACATGCGCGCCGACGCCGAGGCGGTGCACCACCTGTTTCGCGTCGCCTCCAGCCTGGATTCGCTGGTGGTCGGCGAGCCGCAGATCCTGGGCCAGGTCAAGACGACGCATGATCTCGCGCTGCGCTCGGGGACCGCGGGTCCGATCCTGAACCTGTGCTTCACGCGCGCGTTCCGGGTCGCGCGGCGTGTGCGGCGCGAGACCGCGATCGCGCGCAACCCTGTTTCGGTGAGCTCGGTGGCGATCGATCTCGCGCGCCAGGTGTTCGGCGGCTTCGACGGACGGCGCGTGCTGATCGTCGGCGCCGGCAAGATGTCGGATCTGGCGGCGCGCGCGCTGCAGGGGCAGGGGGCGGCGCTGACCGTCACCAACCGGACGGCGGCGCGCGCGCAGGAGCTGGCGGCGCGCATGGGCTGCGACGTGCATCCGTTCGAGGATCTGGTGGGCGCGCTGGCGGCGGCCGACATCGTGCTGGCGTCGACCGGCGCGCGCGAACCGGTGCTGACGCGTGCGCTGGTCGCCAAGGCGCAGCGCCTGCGCCGCGGACGCCCGCTGTTCCTGATCGACATCGCGGTCCCGCGCGACGTCGAGCCGTCGTGCGCCGAGCTCGAGGGGATCTACCTGGCCGACATCGACGATCTGCAGAAGGTCGCCGCTGGCCATCGCGACGGGCGCCGCGGGGAGGCCGAGCAGGCCGAGAGCATCGTCGAGCAAGAGCTCGGTCGCTTCGTCGAGAGCTTTCGCGGGCGCCAGGTCGGACCGACGGTCGCCGCCTTGCGGGCGCGCGTGCTGTCGCTGGCCAAGGGCGAGGCGGAGAAGCTGGTCGCCGGCATGCCCCACCTGGCCGAGCGCGACCGGCGCGCGATCCTCGACTTCGCCGAGTCGGTCGCGAAGAAGCTGCTGCACGCGCCGCAGGTGGCGTTGAAGAAGGACACCTCGGGCGACGGCGTGCCGCTGGTGACGGCGGTGCAAAAGCTGTTCGACCTGACGGTGGTCGAGACGGTGGAGGATCCGGGCGCCGATTCCGCCGCGGTCGCGACGGCGCCCGAGGCCGAGGTCGCGCCCACGTCGCCCGCCAATCAAAAGAAGGCCTCGGGCTAGCCTGATGGGACGCAGCGAGACGATCGTCATCGGGACACGCGGCAGCGCGCTCGCGCGCTGGCAGGCCGACCACATCACCGGCGAGCTGCGCCGGCTGCACCCGGGCCTGGTGGTCGAGCAGCTGATCGTCGTCACCGAAGGCGACCGCACGCAGACCGGCCCGGTGATCGAGCTTGGCGGCAAGGGGGTCTGGGTCAAGGAGATCGAGGAGAAGCTGCTGGCCGGCGACATCGATCTCGCGGTGCACAGCCTCAAGGATGTCCCCGCGCACCTGCCCGCCGGCCTGTCGCTGGTGGCGATCCCGCCGCGCGCCGATCCACGCGACGCGCTGGTGAGCCGCTCGGGCGAGGCGCTGCGGGCGCTGCCGCCGGGGACCCGCATTGGCACGTCGAGCCTGCGCCGGGTTTGCCAGCTGCGTGCGGCGCGATCCGACCTGAAGGTCGAGCTCCTGCGCGGCAACGTCGACACGCGGCTGCGCAAGGTGGCCGAAGGCCAGGTCGACGCCGCGATTCTCGCCTGCGCCGGCCTCGATCGGCTCGGGTTCGCGGCGCGGATCAGCGAGCGGCTCTCGACGACATTGATGTTGCCGGCGATCGGCCAGGGGGCGCTGGCGCTGGAGGCGCGCCAGGGGGACGGGCGGGTCCTGGCGCTGGTGCGGGGGCTGTCCGATCCGGCGGCCGAGATCACGGTGGCCGCCGAACGGGCGCTGCTGTCGGCGCTCGGCGTCGGGTGCCGCACGCCGGTCGCTGGTCACGCCACCCTCGAGCTCGGCCGGCTGGTGGTGCGCGGCCTGGTCGCGCGCCCCGACGCCAGCGAGATCCTGCTCGAAGAGGTCGCCGGTCCTCCCGAGGCGGCGGCCGAGCTGGGCGCGGCGCTGGGGGCCCGCCTGATCGCCCGCGGCGCCGACCGCATCCTCGCCGAGCTCGAGGCGGTTTAGAAGAAACGCCACGACGCCAGAGACGCCAAAGGCCGGATTCTCAAAGATTCCGGACCGTGGCGTCCTGGCGTTTTGGCGTTTAACCGACCCGCATTCGGTTCACATTCCCTGTAATTCCGGCCATTTTGCGCCGCCCTGTCGATCGGGTTTACGATCGCGACGGGAAGAGCCGATGCCTAGTGAGCATCATGTCGTCCTCGTCGCTCCTTCGGCCGGTTGTTTCTGCCGTGATTTTAGGGGCGCTGGTCACCGGTGGGTGCGCCACCACGTCGGCCACCCAACCGGCGACGCGCGCCGCCGAGCTCGACCGCAACATGGTCGAGCTGAGGGCCCAGAACGCGGGCTACGTTCGCCAGATCGAAGAGCTCCAGAACCGGGTCTTCATCCTGCAGGACAAGCTCGATAGCCGGCGGAACGCCGGCGAGCGGCGCGCCGCCGCGGCGCCGGTGTCGAAGCACATCGACGGCGTCCACCCGTCGGCGGCGCACGCCGGCGCGGAGGCGGTCGACCCGTCGAACGATCCCACGGTGGAGTACGCCGGCGAGGCCGCGCTTCCGTCCAAGCGCGGCAGCGCGCGCCCCGTGCTGCGGCTGTCGGGGAACAATCGCCCGGTCATTGCGGTCACGCCCGCCCCCGCGCCGGCGCTACCGGCACCGCCCGCTCCCGCGCCAGCGCCCGCGCCCACGCCCGAACCGCCGCCGGCGATCGAGGCGGTGACGCCCGAGTCGCCGCCGATCTACCGCGAGGCCCTGACCGCCCTGCGCGCCGGGCACGACGCGGCGGCGCTGGCCGGCTTCCGCAAGTTCCTGACCCGCAGCCCGCACCACAGCTACGCCGACAACGCGCAGTACTGGATCGGCGAGTGCTACTACGACCTCAAGCAGTACAAGGCGGCGGTGCGCGAGTTCCGCCGCGTCGTCGAACGCTACTCGCACGGCAACAAGGTCCCGGAGGCGATGTTGAAGATCGGCATCTCGCAACTGGCCACCGGCGATAGCCGCGAGGGCCGTCAGCAGCTGGAGTCGCTGCGCCGGATGTATCCCAAGCACGCCGCATCACGGCTGGCGGCGGCGCGGCTGGCGCAGGCCGACGAGCCGGCGCGCACCGCGACCGTCGCGGCGGAAGTGAGCCCGCGATGACGCGCGCGCGGACCGGCGCGAGGGTGGTGCGCCCGGTGCGCTCGGTGTTGCCGCTGTGCGCGCTGCTGCTGGCGCTGGCGCCCGGCCGACCCGCCCGCGGCGAACGCCCCCCCGAGGACAAGGACGCCGAGCAGCGGCGCGCGCTGGCGGGCCTGGGCGAAAAGGACAAGGGCCCCGCCCCCGGCGAAGAGGCTCCCGAAGCAGAGGCGGGGGAGCCGGCCGCGCTGGCGCCCGATCGCTACGTCGTGCAGAAGGGGGACACGCTCTGGGGGATCTGCGACACCTACTTTCACGATCCCTGGCGCTGGCCCAAGGTCTGGGCGTTGAACCCCGACGTCACCAACCCGCACTGGATCTTCCCCGGGCAGACGCTGCACATCGGGGGCATCACCCAGGTGGCGCCCGGCGAAGAGGTGAGCGCCGCCGCCGCGCCGAACGAGGCCACCGTCGTCACGACCCGCTTGCCGCCGCTGCGGTCGCAGCGGTCGCCCGGCAACGGCGCCATGCGCGAGGTCGGCTTCGTCGACTCCCAGGAGCTGGCCTTCGCCGGCACGGTCACCGGCTCGCGCGAAGAGAAGATCATGCTCGCGACCGGCGACCAGGTGTACATCGAGTTCTCGAAGAATCGCGTCCCGAAGGCGGGGCAGCGCTTCAGCATCTACCAGGTCGATCTCGACCATCCGGTGAAGGAACCGCAGTCGCGCGCCGTGCTCGGTTACCTGGTGCGGGTGTTCGGCGACGTCACCGTCGACGCGCTGAACGACGGCGTGATCGCTGACCGCGACGCTGCAGGAGCTGATCCAGCCGGTCGAGCGCGGTTACCGGGTCGGGCCGCTGTTCCGTCAGTCCAAGCTGATGAAGCCCCGCCCCAACACCGCCGCGGGCACGGCGCGCGTCGTGGCGGCGGTGCAGCCCAATCTGCTGATCGCCGAGGGGATGCTCGTGGTGCTTGAACCGCGGTCGCCGCCACGGGGTCGAGCCGGGCAATCGATTGCGGATCCTGCGCCAGGGGGACGGTTATCGTCCCGTCATGGAGACCTGGGAGACCAACGACGAGCGCTTCCCCCCTGATTCCGTCGCCGAGGTGATGGCCATCGACGTGCGCGACGAGACCTCGATCGGGTGGGTGCTCGGAGGCAATCGATCCATCCGGATCGGCGACATCGCGGACATGAAAAAGGGGTACTGACGGGTCGCTCCCCGGGGTCTTGTAGGGTAACTATCTAATTTTACAGGCTCTTTGTCCAGGTTGCTTGACCGCGTCCCCGTGCTGGCGCTATCTGCAACGGCTCGGCATGTCGAGCTTTCGAGGTCACAACCCGGCTGGAGAAGTCCCGAAAACGACCGATATGTCCCAAGTCATGAGCTTCGCCCCCGCCCTCGACCCCCAATTTCCAAGCCGCCTGCGCCGCCTCGCGAAGGTGCCGGCTGGCCTTTGGTTTCTGGGCCGACTGCCCGCGTCGCACGAGCGCGGCGTCGCGATCGTCGGCTCGCGCGCCGCCACGCGCAACCGGTGTCGCCTGTGCCACGCGCATCGCGGCAGAGCTGGCGCGCGCCGGGCGATTCGTCGTCTCGGGCGGCGCCCTCGGCATCGATGCCGCTGCGCATCGGGGTGCGCTGGAGGCGGTGGGCGTGACCTTCGCCGTGCTCGGGTGCGGCGTCGACGTGACTTACCCTGATCGTCATCGCCGGCTGTTCGCGCAGATCGCGCTCGCCGGCGGTCTGCTCTCGGAGTATCCGCCCGGCTCGCAACCCCGGCCGGGCTGCTTCCCGGTGCGCAACCGCATCGTCGCTGCGCTGGCCGAGGCGGTCGTCGTGGTCGAAGCGCAGCCGCACTCGGGCGCGCTCATCACCGCGCGGCTCGCGCTCGAGGCGGGCCAGACCCTGATCGCGGTCCCGGGCAGCGCCGGCACCGATCAGCTGCTGGCCAGCGGGTTGGCGTCGCCGGCCGAGAGCGGCGACGAGGTCCTGACGACGAATGGCGGGCGAGACGGTTTCGCCCCCGGGCGCCCCCGCGGAGATGGCTCCGCTGCTGGCCGCTCTGGAAGATCACGCGGACAACGCGGCTGGAATCGCCCAGCGCCTCGGCGTCTCCCTGCCGGCGGCGCTGGGTGTGCTGGCCGAGGCCGAGCTCTCCGGCTGGGTGAGACGCCTGGCCGGCGGTCGATACGAGGTGCCCCATGTCAGCTAGCAAGATGCCGGTCAAGAAGAAGGCGACCAAGACGACCGCCAAGCCCGGTGAAGTGTCCGGTGAGGCGGTCGCTGCCGAGACCCCAGAGACGCCCGCCGTGACGGCGGCGGCGCGCAAGCCCGCGGCCAAGACGAAGAGCGCCGAGGCCAAAGGGGCGTCGGCGTCCGTGACCAAGGCGTCTGCAAAGTCGGCCAAGGCCGAGACCAAGACCGACGCCAAGACCGAGACGAAGACAACGACAGCCAAGGCCGCGGGCAAGGCCGCGAAGCCGGCGGCGACCAAGGCTGCAACAAAGAAGAGCGCCGCCGGCAAGGCCGCGGCCGCCGCCGCTGACGGAGAGGCCGCGCCGCCCAAGAAGTTGGCGCCGCCCGCGCCGCGGCAACGACAACGCGCTGGTGATCGTCGAGTCGCCTGCCAAGGCGAAGACCATCAAGAAGTACCTCGGCGCGGGCTACACGGTGAAGGCGTCGGTCGGCCACGTGAAGGACCTGCCGAAGAAGACGCTGGGCATCGACATCGAGCACGGCTTCCAGCCCGAGTACGTGGTCATCGACGGCAAGAAGAAGGTGCTGGCCGAGATCAAGGAAGCGGCCGAGACCGCGTCGCAGATCTTCCTCGCGCCCGACCCCGATCGCGAAGGAGAGGCGATCGCCTGGCACATCGCCGAGGAGATCCGCCCGTCGAACCCCAACATCCACCGCGTGCTGTTCAACGAGATCACCAAGAAGGCGATCCTCGAGGCGATCGGCAAGCCGATCGAGCTCGACAACAAGAAGTTCGAGTCGCAGCAGGCGCGCCGCGTCCTCGATCGTCTGGTCGGCTACCAGATCAGCCCGGTGCTGTGGACCAAGGTCAAGCGCGGGCTGTCGGCGGGGCGCGTGCAGTCGGTCGCGGTGCGCCTGATCTGCGAGCGCGAGGGGGAGATCGCGGCGTTCAAGCCGCAGGAGTACTGGTCGGTCGAGGCCAGCGTCGAGGGCGAGCAACCCGCCGCCGTTCGTCGCCAAGGTGCTGCGCATCGACGGCAAGAAGGCCGAGCTGGCGCACGAGGGGCAGGCGACGCGAGGCGGTCGACGCGATCCGCGGCGCCACGCTGCGCGTGGCCAGCGGTCGAGCGCAAGGAGCGCAAGAAGTACGCGCCGCCGCCCTTCATCACGTCGAAGCTGCAGCAGGAGGCGTCGAGCAAGCTGCGCTTCTCGCCCAAGCGGACCATGTCGCTGTCGCAGCGCCTGTACGAGGGCGTCGAGGTCGGCGACGAAGGGCTGGTCGGTCTCATCACGTACATGCGTACCGACTCGACCCGTCTGTCCGACGACGCGGTCACCGACGCGCGCGCGTACATCGCCGAGCGCTTCGGCGCGGCGTCGCTGCCGGCGGCGCCGATCGTCTACAAGACCAAGAAGAGCGCGCAGGACGCGCACGAGGCGATCCGCCCGACGTCGCTGAAGTTCGATCCCGAGAAGGTGCGTCAGGCCTGGTCGGGCGAGAAGGGCGGCGGCCGCGACGCGCGCGAGACCGAGGATCTGCTGAAGCTCTACACGCTGATCTGGAACCGCTTCGTCGCCTGCCAGATGGTGCCGGCGGTCTTCGACCAGACCAGCATCGACATCGAGGCGGGGCGCGTCGGCCTGCGCGCGACCGGGCAGGTGATGAAGGTCCCGGGCTACCTCGAGGTCTACGCCGAGACGGTCGAGGAGGGCGCCGCCGTCGCCGACGACGATCTCGCGGGCGCGCTGCCCGAGGTGCAGCGAAGGCGAAGAGCTGCGGCTGCTCGAGGTCAAGCCCGAGCAGCACTTCACCCAGCCGCCGCCGCGCTTCTCCGAGGCGTCGCTGGTCAAGGAGCTGGAGGAGAAGGGCATCGGCCGGCCGTCGACCTACGCGGCGATCCTGTCGACGATCCAGGACCGCGGCTACGTCGAGAAGCGCGAGAACCGGCTGCACCCGACCGAGCTCGGCGTCATGGTCAACGGCCTGCTGGTCAAGAGCTTCCCCGAGATCGTCAGCACCGACTTCACCGCGCAGATGGAGGAGCAGCTGGACCAGGTCGAGGACGGCACCGCCGACTGGGTCAAGCTGCTGCAGGGGTTCTACGACGCCGTTCAAGATCGATCTCGACAAGGCCAAGATCGAGATGCGCGACGTCAAGCGCGAGGAGCAGAAGACCGACGAGGTGTGCGAGAAGTGCGGCAAGCCGATGGTCATCAAGTGGGGCCGCAACGGCCACTTCCTGGCCTGCTCCGGCTACCCCGACTGCCGCAACACCAAGGAGTACACGCGCAACTCCGACGGCAGCCTCACCGTGCGGCCGACGACGCGGCCGTCCGACCAGATCTGCCCGACCTGCGGCTCGCCGATGGTGATCCGGCGCGGGCGCTTCGGCGAGTTCCTGGCGTGCACGCGCTACCCCGACTGCAAGACCACCAGCCCGATGTCGCTGGGCATCACCTGCCCCAAGGAGGGGTGCGGCGGATACCTCACGCGAGAAGCGGTCGCGGCGCGGCAAGGTGTTCTTCGGCTGCTCGAACTACTCGAAGACCCAGTGCGACTTCGTGTCGTGGGATCGCCCGATCCCGAAGCCCTGCCCGACCTGCGGCGCGCCGTTCATCGTGCAAAAGGTCAGCAAGGCCGGCACGCGCCTGCGCTGCATCAAGCCCGAGTGCGACTACACGGCCGACGCCGAGGCCGAGGAGTCGGCGACGGCGCCCCGCCGCGAGCAGCAGCACGCCGACCGGCCCGGCATCGTCGGTCGGGCTGCGCGCACGGCGGTGCCTCATGCTAGTCGTCGGTGGCGGCCTGGCCGGCTGCGAGGCGGCCTGGCAGCTCGCCGAGCGCGGCGTCGACGTCGACGCTGCGCGAGTCGAAGCCCGAGGTGATGTCGGCGGCGCACTCGACGCCGCTGCTGGCGGAGATCGTCTGCTCGAACTCGCTGCGCTCCGACGTCGGTCGAGTCGCCGGCCGGTCTGCTCAAGGCCGAGCTGCGGCGCGCCGGCTCGCTGATCCTCGCCTGCGCCGACGCCACGCGCGTGCCGGCGGGCGAGGCGCTGGCGGTCGATCGGTTCGCGTTCGCGCGCCTGGTCACCACGCGCATCGCCAACCACCCGCGCATCCGGCTCGAGCGCCGCGTGGTCGACGAGCTGCCCGAGGGCGACGCCATCGTCGCCACCGGGCCGCTGACCGGCGGCCGCCTGGCGCGCCAGCTGGGCGAGCTGTGCGGCCGGCCGCTGTACTTCTACGACGCCATCGCGCCGATCGTCGACGCCGAGACCATCGATCGCGACGATCGCCTTCCGCGCCTCGCGCTGGGGCAAGGACACGCAAGATGACCAGCCCGGCCGACCGCGCGACCGCGACGCCGCACGGGCGACGGCGACGCGACGGCGCGCGGGCGACGGCGCCGCGGCGACGGCCGACGCCGAATCGGCGACTACCTCAACTGCCCGCTCGACCGCGACGAGTACGCGGCGTTCGTCGCCGCCGTGCGCGCCGGGCGCAAGGTCGCGCCGCACAGCTTCGAGGAGGCGCGCTACTTCGAGGGCTGCCTGCCGATCGAGGTGATGGCCGACCGCGGCCTCGACGTGCTGGCGTTCGGCCCCATGCGCCCGGTCGGGCCTGACCGATCCGCGCACCGGCAAGCGGCCGCACGCGGTCGTGCAGCTGCGCCCCGAGACCCGCCACCTGTCGGCGTACAACCTGGTCGGCTTCCAGACCCGCCTGGCCTATCCCGAGCAGCAGCGGATCTTTCGCATGATCCCCGGCCTCGGCGCCGCCGAGTTCCTGCGCATGGGCTCGATCCACCGCAACTCGTACGTCGATTCGCCGCGCCTGCTGGGCGCCGAGCTGGAGCTGCGCAGCCGCCCGACCGTTCGCCTGGCCGGCCAGATCACCGGCGTCGAGGGCTACATCGAATCGACGGCGATGGGCCTGCTGGCCGGCCGCTTCGCCGCCGCGCGCGCGCGACGGCAGCGTCGCCGCGCCGCCGCCGCCCGAGTCGGCGATGGGCGCGCTCTACGTGCACGTCACCCGCCCGCGCGCGGCGCGGCGAGCCGTTCGAGCCGATGAACATCAACTTCGGCCTGCTGCCGCCGCTGGCTCGGCCGCGCGCCCAAGCGCGAGCGCCGGCGCCTGTACGCCGAGCGCGCGGTGTCGGCATTCGGGGCCTGGGTCGGCTGAACGAACGCGCGCTGCTAAGCTAGCGGGCGTGTGGCCATCGGAGACCGCTTCCCGCCCCCATCCCTTCGATCGATTTCCGTTTCGAACGCGGACGGTCCGGTTCGACGATCTGGCTGAGGTGCTGCGGCTGATCCGGCGCGCGGTCGAGCGCGGGTGCCGCGAGCACTACGATGCGCAGCAGAGAAACGCCGTCTACGTCAGCTATGCATCGACCCTGTTTGGCGAGGCGCTGGAACCCTTCGAGACCGTCGCCGCCGAGCTGCAAGAGCAACAGGGCGATGACGATGACGACGGCGACGGCGACGGCGAGGGCGAGGACGCAACGATCATCGGATTCGCGCAGCTCGACCCGGCGAGCGGGCGGTTGCGCGCGCTGTTCGTCGACGCCGAGCTGCAACAGCGCGGTATCGGCCGCACGCTGCTGGCCGAGGTCGAGGCGCGCGCGTTGAAGCGCGGTTGCGCGAGCATCTACGGAGCCATGTCGCTGAACGCCGTCCCCTTCTACCAGCGGGCGGGATTCCGTCCGTGCGCGGGGCCAGAGCGACTGACCACCGCCGGCGTCCATGTGCCGATCGTCCGCATGAAGAAAGATCTGCGGTGAAGGTCGCCGAGCTCTGGCGCTATCCGGTCAAGACCATGGGCGGCGAACGGCTGCAGCGCGCGACGATCGGACCGCTGGGCATCGAGGGCGATCGGATCGTTCACGTCGAGGACCAGCGCGGCCGCGTGATCACCTCGCGCTCGCACCCGCGCTTTCTCGGCCACCGCGGCACGCTCGGGCCGAAGGGCGACGTGCTGGTCGACGGCCAGCCCTGGGACAGCCCCGCGGTCGCCGCCGCCGTCGCCGACATCGGCGGGCCGGGCGCCCGGCTGGTCCAGTACGAAGGCGCCGAGCGGTTCGACGTGTTGCCGTTGCTGGTCGCGACCGACGGCGCGATCGCCGCCTTCGGCTACGACGGCCGCCGCCTGCGGCCCAACATCGTGGTCGGCGGCGTCGAGGGTCTGTCCGAGAGCGACTGGCCGGGGGCCTGTCTGCGCATCGGCGACGTGCGCATCGGCGTCCAGGATCTGCGCCAGCGTTGCATCATGACGTCGTTCGATCCCGACACCCAGGTTCAGGACCGCGACGTCACGCGCAGCATCTACCGGCGCTTCGACGGCAAGCTGGCGCTCGACTGCTTCGTGGTCGAGGGCGGCGAGATCGCCGTCGGCGATGACGTCCAGCTGGTACGCGGCGAGGATTGCGCGTCATCGCAGTCGTGATACACCGACGCTCGTGAACGCTGGATGGCGTGCGTCTTGGCGGCGCAACCGCGCGGTCGTTTCGATGGCGGCGCTGATGCTCTTGAACGCGGTCGCGTCGTCCTCGTGCACCACCGCCACCACGGGCGCCCGCCCTGCCGCCGCTGCAGTCCCCCCATCGGCGTCGGCGTCGGCGTTCCCGTCCCCGCAGCTGCCGCCACCCTCGCCGGCAAAGGCCGCGGTGCTGGCCCGCCTCGAGCGCCTCAACCAGTCGGAGCAGTTCCTGTTCGGGCAGGAGAACGCGACGCTGTGGGGCATGTATCTGAACGGCGCGGTCGTCTCGACCAACACCTGGTTCGAGACCACCGCGCGCGCCGGGCACTTCACCTCCGACAGCGCGGCCGTGGTCGGCGACGATCCGGCCGTGCTGGGCGTCAGCCTCGGCATGCTGGCGTTCGAGCCGATCGGGTGGAACCGGCGCGCGGTGATCGCGGCGGCGATCAAGCGTCAGATCGCCGCCGGTGGCCTGGTCACCATGGACTGGCACGCGCCCAGCTGCACCGCGCCGCGTGTCGGAGGCCGATGCGCTGGCGACGGTCACGGTCGACGGCCGCGACGTCGCGATGCGCGCCGTCGCCGGCGGCACGTCGTTCTACGCCGAGGAGGAGTACACGCATCCGATCACCTCGCGCGCCGACGTCCCCGAGTCGCTGAAGTGCGTGTGCCAGATCGCCAACGACCTGCCGCTGCGCACCGGTCCCTACCAGGGCCTGACCGGCAAGACCTGGCTGGTCGCGCACGCGAAGCACGCCGCCCAGGTGATGCGCGACGAAGGGCTTGCCGGGCTGCCGATCATCGTGCGCCCGTTCCACGAGCACACCGGTTCGTGGTTCTGGTGGGGCCAGCCGTACTGGAACTGCGCCGCGCTGCTGGGCGAGCCCGACGCGATCTCCGGCCCCGACGCCTACAAGGCGGTGGTGCGCACCTTCATCAGCGCGTTGCGTGCCGAGCCCGGGATGCAGAGCCTGCTGTTCGCCTATTCGCCCGACCGATTGCTGGCGCCGGCGGAAGAGGAAGGAGAGCACTTCGGCGCCGCCGAGAGAAAGGTCATGGATCCGGTCGGCCGCGCGCGCGATCAGCTGCGCGAGCGGATCGTGCGCGAGCTGGGCGCGGCCGGCCTGTCCTACGTCAGCCCCGCCGAGGGGCGGGCGACGCTGACCTCGGCGGAGGTGGCCGGCTCGCCGGCGCGCGCCGACGACCTACGTCGCGCAGCGCCGGCCCCACTACGCCGAGGGCTACGCCGGCGACGACCTGTTCGATCTGCTGGGGATCGACCTTTATCACCCGGTGGCGCGCGCCGCGAACCAAGGCGACCTCGACCGATTCCGGCTGCAGCTGCGCGTGCTGGCCGCGGAGGCGCGTGCGCGCGGCAAGCCTTACGCGCTGACCGAGGCGGGCACCTACCGCTTGCACCTGGAACGGCTGGCCGGCATGGCGGCGGCGGGCCAGGCGCTGACGATCAACGGCAAGGCGGGCGTCGACGACGCGCTGGCGCGCCTGTTCGACCCCGCCGATCGGGCGGCGCTGCTGCGCCACTTCGGCCTGTCGGCGCCGGGCCCGATCATTCTCGACGCCGCCGAGCGCGCCGCGGTGGTGCCGAGCCCGGCGGAGGATTGGTTCAACCAGCAGCTGCTGGTGCTGGCCAAGGAGGCCAAGGTCGCCTACGCGCTGGTCTGGCAGACCTATTACGACGGCGCGGCGACCGATGATCGCAACGACGATCGCTACGTCTACTACTACGTTCCCTTTCCCGGGCACCCCGACGCCGCCAGCTTCCAGCGCTTCTACGCTGACCCGGCGACCTGCTTCTTGCACGACTCCGCCTGCGGCAAGTAGTGGGCCGGGCGTTCGTCAGTAGGTGAAGCGCGCGAGATACGAGACGTCGCCGTAGACCGGGTCGATCGACGGGCCGGGATCGAAGTCGGCCGTGCCGGAGGTGCCGCCGCCGATGATGAATCCCCCGGCGCCGGCGCTCAACGACGTGATGTTCGTC
The DNA here is from genome assembly GCA_963778795.1 of uncultured Pseudomonadota bacterium. GTDB lineage: Bacteria > Myxococcota_A > Polyangia > Fen-1088 > Fen-1088 > DASRQZ01. Next base: position 373,386 of record CAVZVU010000005.1, read on the forward strand.
GCCCCGCTACCGAACGCGAACGTCCAGGCCGAGCCACCGACGCTGGTGAGGCGGGTCGCGAACACCATTGGCGTCGTGGACGACCAGCCGGCTGCGGCGACGCCGCCATCGGCGGTGCTGGCCATCGAGCTGATCCCAAGCTGGTTCAGCACGCGCGCCCAGACGAAACCGCCGTTGGCGTCAAGCTTGAGCACGAAGCCCCCACCGCTGGTGAGCCAGCGCGACGCAACGCCCGCTCCTGGGTCATAGTCGAGGACGCCGTTCGCCGTGCCGCCGATGTACATCGAGCCGTTCAGACCAGCGGCGAGCGCGGCGCCGGACTCCTCCTGGTCGGAGCCGACGAACCAGGTGCCGCGCGCGTCACCCGCGGCGCCGACCTTGAGGATGATGACGTCACCCTGGAAAAAAGCCGACTGGCGGCTGTCGAGCGTGCACCCCTCTCCGGACTGGACCGAGCCGGTGGCCCAGACCGTTCCGTCGCTGGCCACGGCGGTCGCCGCCAGATCGACCTCGCAGTTGCCGTCGTCGTAGGTTCGCGCCCAGCCGAAGTTGCCGGCCGCGGTCAGCTTCACCAGGAAGCTGCTGCCGCTGCCCGTTGACGTGTGCGAATCGGTGGTGGTGCCGGGATCGAAGTCCATCGTGCCGGTGAAGGTCCCGGTGACGTAAACCGCTCCGGCGGCGTCGACGGCGATGCCTCGCGAGGTGGCGTACGAACCTGAGTCGCTGCCCGCGAAGGTCTTCCCCCAGACAAATGTTCCGTTGGCGGCCAGCTCCACGACGAATGGATCAGTTTCTCCCGGGTCGACCGTGAAATGAATGTCGGCCGTCGCCCCCGGGTCGAGATCGATCGTATCGGAGTACGCGCCGGTCGCGACCACGCCTCCGTTCGGCGTGGCGGCCAGACCGAAGATCGAGACATTGCGTCCGACAACCAGCCCGGTCCAGGCGTAGCTTCCGTCGGCGTTGAACTTGGTGACGAAGCCTTCGCCGGCCAGCATCGCGGTTCGAATGTCCTTGCCGGCCGAGGGGTCGAAGTCGATCGAGCCGTCGAAGACGCTGGCCACGAAGAAGGATCCGTCGGGGGCAATCGCCGACGTGACGAAGCCGCCGGTCTGCGTGGCGAATGGGAACGTGCCGACGTACTTGGGCAGGCAGGTGGTGTTCCCCGCCGGCGGCGACGCGAAGGAGGTCTCGCAGTCGGCGCTGGCCGCGTCGCAGTTGGCGTACCCGGGCGCGCACACGGCCGCGGTGCAGGCGGCGCCATCGCTGCAGGTGAGCAGCGTGTTCGCCAGCGCGCAGGCCGGGTCGCCACACCCGCCGCAGTTGGTGCTGGTTCCGAGCGAGGTCTCGCACCCGGGCGCGTCGGTGCAGTCGGCGATGCTCGAGTCGACGCAGCCGGTCGACACGCATTTTCCCTGCTGGCAAACGCTGTTGGCGTTGGGCAGGCTGCAGTAGTTCCCGCAGGTGCCGCAATTGTTGGTGTCGGTCTGCAGATCGGTGCAGTTGTAGTAGCCGCACGAATCTGGGGTCGGCGCCTGGCACCCCTGGACGCAGCTGTAATACCCGAAGCCGTACTGCTGGCAGGCGTTGTAGGGGGCCCTGCAGGCGGCGTAGCAGCCTCCGCAGTTTTGAACGGTCGTCAGTGGGGTCTCGCAGCCCGTGTTGGGATCGGTGCCGCAATGATCGTAGTTGGGCTCGCAGGGGTTGTACGGCAAGATGCACCGGCCGGCGACGCAGGTGACGACCACTTCGGGGCGTACGTGCGGCAGGTGCGTGCAGTCGACCGGGCAGCCGCCGCCCGAGTCGGGAGTCGAACCGTCGTTCGTGGTCGTGAGATCCGGCGGCAGATCCATTGTGCGCGCGTCGGTGACGTCGCGCGGGGCATCGCCCGTCGTCGACCGGTCAACGCGGGCGTCGACGCCGGCCTGGAGGCCATCGCCGGAGCCGCCGGAGTCGAACGGATTCTGGGCGTCGGAATTCGCGGCGTCCCGTTCGCCGCCGTTTCCAACGCCGTTTCCTCCTTGCCCGCCCGCCGACAGGTTGCGGTTGCAAGAGACGGCCAGCAGCGCCGACAACGCCGGCAGCAACAGCATCGCCCGCGCCGGGCGCACGCGTCCCCGCGGTGCCGTCGTCCCTGTTATCGCCCACAGCCCCAATGACCCTGGTCGCGTCACCACGAGGCCTTCATAACCCGAACGGCGATTCATGGAAAGCCGGCGGTTTCGCGTCCACGCCGCGCTGTGCCGTACCCGTGCCGCGCGCGTCCTGCGCGCGCGGGCCGCTGCTTCCTCGCTGTTCGGCGCTTGCGGCAAGCGACCGACGGGCGCAGGCTGCCGGCCCGATGACGTTGGACGATTCCGCGCGCGCCGCCGAGATCATCGCGCGGCTCGGGATGCAGGCGCACCCCGAGCGCGGACACTTCGTCGAGACCTACCGCGCGCCCGCCGTCGTGACGGCGCCGGCGACCGGCACCCCGCGCGCGGCCAGCACGGCGATCTACTTCCTGGTGACGCGCGCGCAGCCGACGACGTACCTGCACCGCCTGCTGTCGGACGAGGTCTTTCACCTGTATGAAGGCGGGCCGCTGGACGTGCTGCGCCTGCGTGAAGAGCAAATGCAAGAGCAACAGGGAGACAGCGAGGTTCGGCGCCACGGCGAGGTCACGCGTCTGGGTCTGGATCTCGCCGCGGGCGAGCGGCCGCAGCTGGTGATCGCCGCAGGGACCTGGTTCGCCGTCGAGCTGGCGGACGGCGCCAGCCATTGTCTGTTCGGGTGCACGGTGGCGCCCGGGTTCGATTTCGCCGATTTCGAGCTGGCCGCGGGGCCCGAGCTGGCGGTGCGTTTCCCCGCGCACGCCGCGCGCATCGCCCGCATGACGCGTCCGTGATTCGCGCACACCGCTGCGGTGAGATACGATCGCGCCCGTCATGCAGGCCGCGATCGAAGCGTTTCGACGACACCTCGTCTCCGAGAAGCGTGCGCCCGAGAACACCGTGCGCGCCTACCTGCACGACGTCGGCGAGCTGGCGGCGTTCGCGCGCACGGCCTGCGGCGGCGACGAGCTGCCGCCGCTGTCGGCGCTTGACGGCGTGCTCTGCCGTTCATACCTTGCGTCGCTTCATGGACGGAACGACGCCGTGACCATCGGTCGAAAGATCTCGTCGCTGCGCGCGTTCTTCCGCCTGGCGGTGCGGCGGCGCCTGATCTCGTCGAGCCCGGTCGCGGCGCTGCGCAGCCCCAAGCGCGCGCGCCGCTTGCCGTCGTTTCTCGGCAAGGACGACGCCGGGCGCCTGCTCGACGCCAATCCGACATCGACATCGGTGTCGCCCGACGCGCGTGAGCCCGACGCGGCCCTCACGCGCGCGCTGTGCGAGGTGCTCTACGGCGCCGGCCTACGAATTTCGGAGGCCTGCAACCTGGATGTCGGTGACGTCGAAGCGGAGGGCGCCGGCGCGCAGGTCACCGTGCGCCAGGGCAAGGGACGCAAGGATCGCATCGTCCCGCTCGGGTCCAAGGCGTGGCAAGCCGTGGGCGCTTACCTGCCGGCGCGCCTGCAGTCTCTGTCGCGCGCGACCGGAGGCTCCGCCGACCGAGCGGCGTTGTTCGTGACCCGGCGCGGGCGGCGGCTCGGGCCTCGGGTGGCGCGCCGCCTGCTGGCGCATCGCGAAGCCCTCACCGGGGTGCCGGCGGTGTCGCCGCACGCGCTCCGTCACAGCTTCGCGACCCACCTGCTGGGTGAGGGCGCCGATCTACGGGCGATCCAGGAATTGCTCGGACATTCGAGCCTACGGACCACCCAGCGCTATGCTCACGTGAACATCGATCACCTGATGGCCGTCTACGACAAGTCCCATCCCCGGAGCCACATTAAACCGTGAAAGCCGCCAGCCACCGATTGCGCCCGCGAATCCGTTCGACCACCGTGCTCGCCGTGCGCCGCGCGGGGAAGGTGGTCATCGGCGGCGACGGCCAGGTCACGATGGGCAGCACGGTGGTGAAATCGACCGCGCGCAAGGTCCGCCGGCTGCACGACGGCAAGATCGTCGCCGGCTTCGCGGGCTCGGCCGCCGACGGCATCACGCTGTTCGAGAAGTTCGAGGGCAAGCTCAAGGAGTACAACGGCAACCTGCTGCGCGCGGCGGTGGAGCTGGCCAAGGACTGGCGCACCGATCGCGTGCTGCGCCGGCTCGAGGCGCTGCTGATCGTCGCCGACCGCGAGAAGATCCTGCTGCTGTCGGGGACCGGCGACGTCATCGAGCCCGATGGCGACGCGGCCGCCGTCGGGTCGGGCGGGCCGTACGCGCTGGCGGCGGCGCGCGCGCTGCTGGCGGCGACCGAGCTGTCGGCACGCGAGATCACCGAGCGCTCGCTGGCGATCGCCGGCGAGATTTGCATCTACACCAACGCCAATCACGTGGTCGAGGAGCTCTAGGGTCATGTCGCTGCCGCCGCTCAAACGTCCCGAAGCCCTGACGCCGCGGGCGATCGTCGAAGAGCTCGATCGCTACATCGTGGGGCAGAAGGCGGCCAAGCGCGCCGTCGCCGTCGCCCTGCGCAACCGCTGGCGCCGGCAACAGGTGCCGCCGCCGATGCGCGATGAGATCGCGCCCAAGAACATCATGCTCATCGGGCCGACCGGCGTCGGCAAGACCGAGATCGCGCGCCGCCTGGCGCGGCTGGCCGGCGCTCCGTTCGTCAAGGTCGAGGCATCGAAGTTCACCGAGGTCGGCTACGTCGGGCGCGACGTCGACTCGATGGTGCGCGATCTCGCCGAGACCGCGGTGTCGATGCTGCGCGACGAGGAGCGCGAACGCCTGAAGCCGCGCGCGCGAGAGAACGCCGAAGAGCGCTTGCTCGACGTGCTGCTGCCGCCGGTGCCGCGCGCGCGCCCGGCGGCGCACACGCCGACCGCCACGTCGACGCTGTCGGCGATGCCCAACGCGATGCCGTCGTCACCGTCGAACCACGCGGCGCCGCCGCTGGACGGCCCGCCGCCCCCGGCCGACAACGCCACGCGCGAGAGCCTGCGGAAGCTGCTGCGCGAGGGGAAGCTGAACGATCGCATGGTCGAGATCGACACCGCCGACGCGCCGCAATCCTTCATCGACGTCTTCTCCGGCACCGGCATGGAGGAGATGGTGCTGAATCTGCGCGACATGATGCCGCAGGGGTCGAAGCGCACCAAGCGCCGCCGCCTGCCGGTCGCCGAGGCGTTCGACGCGCTGACGGAAGAAGAGGCCGGCAAGCTGATCGATATGGAGCGCCTGACCAAGGACGCGATCCGGCGCGCCGAGCAGGCCGGCATCATCTTCATCGACGAGATCGACAAGGTCGCGGGGCGCGAGGGGGGCGGCGGGGGCGGCCCGGACGTCTCGCGCGAGGGGGTGCAGCGCGACCTGCTGCCGATCGTCGAAGGGTCGACGGTCTCGACGAAGTACGGCCCGCTCAAGACCGATCACGTCCTGTTCATCGCCGCCGGCGCGTTCCATGTCGCCAAACCCAAGGACCTGATCCCCGAGCTGCAGGGGCGCTTCCCGATCCGCGTCGAGCTCGAGTCACTGACCGACGACGACTTCGTTCGCATCCTCACCGAACCCGAGAACGCGCTCACCAAGCAGTACACCGCGTTGCTCGCCACCGAGAAGGTCATCCTCGACATCCGTCCGGACGCCGTCGCCGAGATCGCGCGCATTGCGACGCTGGTGAACTCTCGCATGGAGAACATCGGCGCCCGCCGCCTGCACACCATCATGGAGCGCGTCCTCGACGACCTGGCCTTCGAGGCGCCCGAGCTCGGCGAGACGACGATCCCGATCACCGCCGCCTACGTCCGCGAGCGCCTCGACGGCGTCCTCAAAGACGAAGACCTGTCTCAGTACATTCTGTAGGTCCTACCCGTCCTCGTCCTCGTCCTCGTCCGCTAAGGGCAGAACGGCGGCGTCGAAAGCTGGCTGCGAATCCCGGTGATCGTCGTCCCCCAGGTCGCGCTCGGGTTGTATTGCGCGATGGAGATGACGCCCTCGGCGATGCGCGCGTTGACGTTGGCGGCGACGTCCCAGGCCGGATCAGGGCCCGCCGAGATGCCGTTGGCGCCGTAGCCGGTGTCGGCGAGGATCGGTTTCCCGGTGACCTGGTGCAGGCCGGCCCAGGTCATGTTGTTCGACGAGCGGATCTTTGCGGTGTTGGCGTTGGTCCCGCCGCCCGACGTGTTGACGAAGCTGAACAACGACATGTCGAAGTTGGAGAACCATTGCGCGCCGTTGTCGCTGCCGTTGCTGGGGCCGACCCAGGGCGAGACGTCCATCGAGAAGCGCGCGTTGGGCAAGTTGGTCTTGAGCGCGTTGACCAGCTCGGTCATGCGGCTGCCGGCCTGCGCGGCGGTCCAGGGTTGGGTCTGCGCCGTGCCGGTGTACTGGTACCAGTCGGGCTCCATCTCGAAGATGATCGGCCGGGTGGTGCCGTAGCAGCTGGCGAAACCCTGCGAATAGCTGCGGTAGGCGTTCAAGATCTTGGTCCAGTCCTGCGCGATGAACTGCGCACCCGCCTGGCAGAGCGTGCCGGCCGCGCAGCCGGCGACGTTGCAGTCGCACAGCTGGTGGTCCCGCTTGACGTTGCCGGCGGCGACGTAGGCGACGATGATCGGCACCTTGCCGTCCAGCACCGCCCCGGGCTTGGTGTCGTTGCACACGCCCTGGTGGTCGAAGGCCGCGCCCAGCATCCACCCCGGCGTAAAGTAGTCGAGCTGCGCGATGGTCGCCGCGCCGGCAGCCTTGGCCTTGGTGTCGATCGTCCCGAAATGAAAACGGCAGCTCGAGAACACCTCGCGCGCACCCGCGTTGCCGCCGACACCGGCGGGGCTGCCGCCGATCCCTCGGTTGCCGCCGATCCCTCGGTTGCCGCCGGGGCCGCCTCCCCCCGTGCCGGCGGCAAGGCCACCCGCGCCGGTCGCGCCAGCGTCGCGGATCCCGGCGTCGATCGGTCCGCCACCCGCGTCGGCCCGTCCACCCAAACCGCTGCCGGTGCTCGCCCCGCCCGCGCCGCCGGCCGTCGCCTGGCCCCCGGAGCCGCCCGGCTCGGGAGACTGCCCCCCGGGGCCGCACGCCGCAGCCAGGACCAAGCAAGCCCAGAGGGCGAGCCCGACCAGCGCGGCGGGCGAATGATTTTGATTGTGACGCGAGGCTGCCAAAATCTTCCGCATAGTTCCAAACGCACAAGGGCGGGCCGGACGAGCAACCTTCACGCGACCCGCCCCGCCGCACGCCTCAGGGTTCGGAAGAGAAGAAACGCGAGAGACGCCAACGGCCGGATTCTCGACATTCCGGACGCTGGCGTCTTCGCGTTTTGGCGTTTTACCCGACCGGGATCGGGCTCAGCCGGTCACTTGGGCTTGCCGCGGCGCGGAGCGCTCGAGGGCTGCTGCACCGGTGCCGGCGAGGGGCGGCCGGGGCCCGCTGCGGCGGTGCCGGGGGAGAAACCGCCGCTGCCCATGCGCCCGGCGGCGCCCGCGGGCGGCGGCGGGGTGGTCGGGGCGCCGCCGCCCATGCGGCTGGCGGCTCCACCACCCGGGGGCGGCGTCGACGGTGCGCCGAAGGGAGAACGACCGGGGGCGGGGTTGCCGTAGCCCGGCGCCGGCGCGCCGCTGCCCATGCGGGCCGCGGCCCCTCCTCCGGCCGGTGGGCCGGCACCATAGCCGGGCTGCCCCGGCGGTGTTCCCGGCGCGGGCGTCGGCGTGACCGGGTGCCAGCCGTTGGCCGTGCCCGGCGGCGCCGAGCCGGGGGTGTTCGGCGATCCGCCGTGCCAACCATTGGCCACGCCCGGCGGCGTCGAGCCAGGGGTGTTCGGCGATCCGCCGTGCCAGCCATTGGCCACACCCGGCGGCGTCGAGCCGCCGGTATTCGGAGCCCCGCCGTGCCAGCCGGGGCCGGCGGGAGCGGCCGGTGAGCCGGCGGGCGCCGGGCTACCGGGGTAGGGCGAGCCGGGGTGCCAGCCGGTACCGGGAGAGGCGGGTGCGGCGCCGGCGGTATTCGGCGGGGCCGCGCGCCAGCCGCCACCGGGCGGCGGAGCGGTGGCCGGGCCGCCGGGCGCCATGCCCGGAGGTGGTGGCGTGGTTCCGCGCCAACCCGACGGTGGCGGCGCCCCGCCCGGAGGCGGCGGCGCGGTTCCGCGCCACCCGGGTCCAGCGGCGGTCGGGGGCGGCGGCGCCCCTCGCCAGGCCGACGGCGCGGTCGGTGGCGGCGCCCCTCGCATACCACCCCCGCCCGGCGGCGGCGCTCCCCGCCAGCCACCAGCCGGCGGCGTCCCGCGCATGTTCGAGTTGTAGTAGTAGTCGCGACGTCCGTAGTTGTCGTTCCAGTACCCGCGGTAAAGGACGTAGCGGCCACCGTCGAGGACGTACCTCGGCGCGACGTAGACGTAACCAGGCCGAGAGGGCGCCCAGAGTCCAGCGCTCCACGACCAGTCGTAGCCGGTCCAGTCCCAGTAGCCGTCGACCCAGTAATAGCCGTATCCCGGAGGCGCCGGGCGTTCCTCGTACACCGGCGCCGGTGGCGGCACCGTCGGGTACGCCGTGCTGTAGTCGACCTCGGCGTTGACCGCGACCGGCGCCGGGCTGGCGCGCACCATGCAACCGGATAGGATCATCAGCGCCAGCGCCGGTGCCAACGCAAACGAGGGAGCGCCAAGGAAAGTGCAAAGCGCGGAGCTGCCAACCAGAGGGGGCGGTTCATTCGCAAATCTCCTTTTGGCCCTTGGACGTCAAACGGTGCAGTTGAATTCTATCGGGCCGAGCAAGCTTACCTGCGGCGGCGCCGAGTAGGGTAAAAGAGCGATGAACATGGAGACGGTCTTTTCGGGCATTCAGCCGTCGGGCGAGCTGCACCTGGGGAATTATCTCGGCGCTGTGCGCACTTGGGTTGAGCTTCAGCAGCAGCTATCGTTGCTTCTATTGCATCGTCGACTATCACGCGATCACCCAGGCCTACGAACCGGCCGAGATGTCGCGACGTGTGCGCGAGATGGCGATCGATCTCCTGGCGTGTGGCGTCGATCCGGAGCGGGCGACCCTGTTCGTGCAGTCGGCCGTGCCCGAGCACACCGAGCTCGCCTGGGCGCTGTCCGCGGTCACGCCGTTCGGCGAGCTCGGCCGCATGACTCAGTTCAAGGACAAGTCGGAGCACGACCCCGACAACATCAACGCCGGTCTCTTCACCTACCCGGTGCTGCAGACCGCCGACATCGTGCTTTACGGGGCGACGCGCGTCCCGGTCGGCGAGGATCAGCGCCAGCACCTGGAGCTGGCGCGCGAGATCGTGCGGCGATGGAACGCCCGCTTCGGCGACACCTTCGCCGAGCCGCAGCCGCTCTTCTCGACGACGCCCAAGCTGCTGGGCCTGGACGGCAAGGCCAAGATGTCGAAGAGCCTGGGCAACACCATCAGCCTGCGCGAGCCTGAAAAGGCGATCTGGGACAAGCTGCGCACGGCGGCCACCGACCCGGCGCGCGTGCGGCGCACCGACCCCGGCAACCCCGACGTGTGCAACATCTTCACGCTGCACAAGTTCTTCTCCGGCGCCGAGCGCCAGGCCGAGGTGCGCACCGGCTGCACGACCGCCGGCATCGGGTGCATCGACTGCAAGAAGCTGCTGCTCGAAGGGCTTGAAGGCCGATCTCGAGCGGATCGCGGCGCGCGCCGAGGAGCTGCGCGCGACGCCCGGACGGGTCGACGAGATCCTGGCCGCCGGTGCGGAGCGGGCGCGGCAGGTCGCGCGCGCGACGATGGCGCGCGTGCGCGAGCGCTTGGGCTTCACCTACACATCGGCGCCATGGGAACTCGTCAAAGTCGTTCCCAAACCCTCCCGCGAAGGGCTCCGCCTGGCGAAGCCAGGCTACGCCCACGCGGCCGGCTGGCGTGCAGGGAATCGTGCTGGCGCTGGCGCTGGCCTTCGGCGTCGGTGGGGCCTGCTCGACGCGGGATGAGGGGTCGACGCCCGAGTCGGCGGTGCAGCTGCTGCTGGCCTCGGTGCGGGCCGGCGACCGCGAGGCGGTGTTCGACCGGTTCGGCCCGCGGACGCGCGCGCACATCGAGGAGCTGCTCTCCTCGGCGCACAAGACCGGCGGCACGCGCATGCTGCGCCCGCAGGACCTGGTGACGGTCGGCTGGGTGCCCCCCGCCTGGGAGGCGGCCGGCCTGCGCACGCTCAGCCGCAACGGCGACGAAGCGGAGGTCGAGGTCTACTCGGCCGCCGGCGACCGCCAGACGGTGCATCTGGTGCGCGAGGGCAAGACCTGGAAGGTCGAGCTGCCGTTACGCTGATCAGCGGTCGCCTCACCGGTCTTGGTTACCGGTCTTGTTACCGGTCTTCGGGCGGCGTGCTCTTCCCGTTCACCGTCGTCTGCTCGATGACCTCCATGTCGGCGTCGACACAGCTCGATGATCACGTCGTCGAGATCGTCGGGGGCCAAGTGGTTGCCGGCGCCGGAGTCGGCGGCCACCCCCGCCCCCTCGCGCGGCGGTCCGCGCCGCTCGCCGACTCGCCGCTCGCGCGGGAAGATCCGGCGATCGAGCCCGTCGTCGCGCCGGTCGGCGTCACGCCGATCGCGCTTGAGCGCCAGCCTCACGCCGTCGATGGTCTCGGGGATGTTCTCCAGGCGCAGGATGCGTGCGCCGCAGCCGTGACAGATCGGCACCGAACGGCTGTGCAGCTCCATGAGCTTGAGCTGGGCGCGTCGCTTTTCGAAGCAGATCAGGCAGGCCGCGCCGCGCCCGACCGGTCGCGCCTCCACCCAGCGGGTGTAGCAGCCCCAACATCGCCCGCGTCGCAGCTCGCTGACGTGCGCGCCACAGACGTTGCACGGAATGGTCGCTCGCTCGACTTCGACGCTCATGGTGCGAGTTAATCCCTAGATCGCGGGCGGATCAAAAAATTGGCATTCTGTGACCGGTCCATGCGTCGCGTGCTGTTAGTGAACGACGACGACCGTGCCCGCCAGACGCTTCAGGTGAAGCTGCGGAGCGCGGGCTACGAGACCGTCGGGGTGTCGTCGCTCGAGGGGGCGCGGCGCGGGTTGCCCGGCGGCGATCCGATCCACTTCGTGCTGTTGCCGGCGGCGCTGGTGAAAGAGGCCGCGCGCGATCTGCCGACGCCGATCCTGATCGCGGTGCTGCCACCGGGGGCGCCCGCCGCCGCCGGGCTGGACGCGATGGCCGACGGGGCGCACGACTTCATTCAGGACCTGGGCGGCGACGGTGACGACGACGACCTGGTCGGCGCGGCCACGCTGGCCTTCCTCAAGGCCGAGGCGCGCGCCGTACCGCCGCCGTCGCCGGCGGCCGGCGCCGCACCGGGGGGCACACCCGAGCGGGCCGGTCGCGCCGGGCTCGCCGCCGCGCCGTCGCTGGTGGGCGACAGCCCCGCGATGCGGGAGCTCGATAGAACGATCCGCAAGGTGGCGCCGTACAAGGCCACGGTGCTGGTCCTGGGTGAGTCGGGGACCGGCAAGGAGCTGATCGCGCGCGCCGTCCACACCCTGTCGCCGCGCGCCGGCGCGCCGTTCGTCGCCGTGAACTGCGGCGCCATCCCGGCCGGGCTCATGGAGTCCGAGCTGCTCGGGCACTGCAAAGGCGCCTTCACCGACGCGCTTCGCGACCGAGTCGGTCTGCTGGAGCAGGCGTCGGGGGGCACGCTCTTCCTCGACGAGATCGCCGAGCTGCCGCTGGAGCTGCAGGTGAAGCTGCTGCGGGTCCTGCAGGACGAACGGGTGCGCCGGCTCGGCGACGCCGAGGAGCGGCCGATCGACGTGCGGCTGGTCGCGGCCACCGCGCGCGACCTCGAGGCGCGAGGTCGCCGCCGGGCGCTTTCGCGAGGACCTGTACCATCGCATCAACGTGGTGGCGCTGCGGGTGCCGCCGCTGCGCGAGCGCGAGGGGGACATCCCCCGCCTGGTCGAGCACTTCGTGACCCGCACCAACCAGCGCCTGCGGCTATCGGTCGGCGGCGTCGCGCGCGAGGCGATGCAGGTTCTGGTCGCGTACGGGTGGCCCGGCAACGTCCGCGAGCTGGAGAACACCATCGAACGGGCGGCCGTGATGTGCGAGGGGGGCGAGATCGACGTCGCCAGCCTGCCGGAGCGGATCCTGAATGGACGCAACCGTGCCGTGACGGCGGCCTGCAGGAGGGGTCGCAAGTGCGCGATCCGAGACGGGCGGCGATCTCTCCATTAAGCGGGCCGCCCGACGAGCCGAAGAAGATCTGATTCGTCAAGCGCTGGTCCGCACCAGCGGCAATCGCACCCGCGCCGCCGAGCTTCTGGAGATCAGCCACCGGGCCCTGCTCTACAAAATTAAGGAATATGGGGTGGTTCTGCCGATGCCCTCCAGTAGCCCGACGAGTACCCCGCCGATCCCCCCGACTTGCCCCCCCAAAGACCCCAAGCTCTGACGCCCGATCGGGCGTTCCTACAATGTACGCCTCAAAGAGTAAAAGTATGACCACGCCCGGCCGCCAGCAGGTGAGGTAACCGCCATGGCGAGCAATTGCATCGGCCTCGATATCGGTTCGAGCTCGATCAAGATGCTGCAGGTCAAGGTCACGGCCAAGGCGATCCATCTGCTCGACTTCGGGATCGAGCCGTTGCCGCCGCAGACGATCGTCGACGGCTCGATCATGGACCAGGCCGCGGTGGTCGACGCCATCCGCCGCCTGCGCACGACGCTGGGGATCCGCAACAAGGAGGTCGCGACCGCGATCTCCGGCCACTCGGTGATCATCAAGAAGATCCAGGTGCCGCAGATGGCGCCCGAGGAGCTGGGCGCGCAGCTGCAGGTCGAGGCCGAGCAGCACATCCCGTTCCGCGCCGACGAGGTCGAGATCGACCACCAGCTGGTCAACCCGCGCAACGCGCAGGGGATGATGGAGCTGCTGCTGGTCGCGGCGAAGAAGGAGATCATCGCCGACTACACCCAGGTCATCCGCGACGCCAAGCTGCAGCCGGTGGTGATCGACGTGGCGGCGTTCACCATGCAGAACGCCTTCGAGGCCAGCTACGAGGCGGCTGCCGGCGAGTCGGTGGCGCTGATCAACATCGGCGCCGCGATCTCCAACATCAACATCATCACCGACGGCGCCAGCATCTTCACCCGCGACGTCACCGTCGGCGGCGACGCGTTCACCGAGGAGATCCAGAAGCGCATCCACGTCAGCCAGGAGGAGGCCGAGGCGTTCAAGATCGCGCTCAGCGCCGGCGCCTCGGACGGGGTTCCGGCCGGCGTCGAGGCGATCATGAACGAGGTCGCCGAGGGGATGGCCGGCAAGCTGCAGCGCACGCTCGACTTCTTCCTGGCCGCCAGCTCCGACGCGACGCTGTCGCGCATGTACCTGTGCGGCGGGTCGGCCAAGGTGCCGGCGCTGCAGCGGATCCTCGCCGAGCGGTCGCGCGTGCCGGTCGAGATCATCGACCCGTTCCGCCGTCTGGTGATCGATCGAGACGCAAGTTCGACATGGACTTCATCCGCGCGCACGCCGCCGAGGCGACCGTGGGTCTGGGGCTGGCGCTGCGCCGCCAGGGGGACCGCGCGTGATTCGCATCAACCTGCTTGCCGCGCGCAAGGTCAAGCGGCGCGACGCCGGCGAGAAGCACCTGGCCTTCATGGGCCTGGCGGTGCTGGGCGCCATCGCCGGCATGGTCTTCACCTATCTCAGCAGCCAGAGCACGCTGGACGCGATCACGCGCGAGAACGACGGCGTGCGCGCCGACATCGAGCGCATGAAGGCCGAGCTGGGCGACTACGACAAGATCAAGGAACAGCGCCAGGATCTGCTGAAGCAGCAGAAGACCATCCAGGCGCTGCAGGCCGGCCGCACCGGGCCGCTGTACCTGATGCGCGAGATGTCGGAGATCCTGACGCCGGCCAAGGGGCCGAGCTTCGATCGCGCCAGCTACGAGGATCGCCTGCGCCGCGATCCCAACATCGGGTTCAACACCAGCTGGGACACGCGCCGGGTCTGGCTGGACAGCTTCGAGGAGGCGCAGGGCAAGGTGCGGATCAAGGGCTCGGCCAAGACCAACGAGGACGTCGCCGAGTTCTTGAAGCGACTGCAGCTCTCGATCTTCTTCACCGACGTCTCGCCAGAGTCGACGACCCAGGTCAGCGAGACGACCCTGGGCGGCAACCTGTCGGTCAAGCACGTGACGTTCAACCTCACCGCGAAGGTCCTGTACTGATCATGAAGGAGCTCATCGCCAAGCTGCTGGGGCTGAAGACGCCGGGAAAGATCGGCGTCACCGTCGGGGCGATCGGCGTGCTCGGGCTGCTGTTCTATCAGGTGCTCTACTCCGACGTGCGCGACGACATCGGGCGCGCCGAGGCGCAGCGCGCCGATCTCGAGACCGAGACGGCGTCGTACGCCACGCGCAAGCGCGAGTACCTGGCCTACCGCAGCGAGCTGCGGCTGCTGCAAGAAGAGCAGCGCGAGCTGCTGCGCGCGCTGCCCAAGAAGGCCGAGATCCCGTCGTTCATCTCGAACGTGCAGGAGCAGGCCGAGCTGTCGGGGCTGGAGGTGCTGCACATCGACATCGATCCCGAATCGCCGCAGGACCTGTACGTCAAGATCCCGGTGAAGATGGAGATCCGCGGGACCTATCACCAGATCGCGAAGTTCTTCAAGAACACCAGCGAGCTGCGCCGCATCGTCAACGTCGAGAACCTGTCGCTGACGCCCGAGCGGAACGCCACCGCCGAGCAGATGAACGCGCCGACGCGCATGCGCGCCAAGTTCGTCGCGGCGACCTTTCGCTTCAAGGAGGCCGCGGCCGAGACGTGGCCGCCGCCGGCGCGGGGGCCGCCAAATGAGGCGCCTGGCTGTGCTGACCTTCGTCCTGACGTTCGCCGCGCGCGCCGCGGACGGCGCCGACGCCGGCTCCGCCGCCGACAAGAAGCCGGCCGCCGCCAGCGGCCGCCGCCGCGCGCCGCCGCCGTCGCCCCGGCCGTCGCTCCCGCCGTTGCGCCTGTCGATCCCGCGGTCGCCGCCGCCCAGCGCGCGGCGGCCCTGCGCAAGAAGGTCCTCAAGGACGACGACTTCGTCGAGAACGACGACGTCAACCGCGATCCCTTTCACTCGTACCTGCGGCTGTTCGTCGACAAGGGCACGGGCAAGACGCGCAAGGTCCCCGCGGTGTTCGAGAAGCTCGGTCTGGAGGAGCTGTCGCTGATCGCCATCGTGTCCGGCGACTCGGATCCGCGCGCGATGTTCCGCGATCCGGCCGGGCTGGGCGAGACGGTGAAGAAGGGCGACTACATCTCGAAGTCGGGCGCGCGGGTCACCAGGATCCTGTCGGATCGCGTGGTCGTCGAGCAGATGGAGACCAATGCGAAGGGCGAGCCGCATCCGGTCGAGAAAGCGATTCTCGTGAACCCCGATGAGGCAGCGCGATGAGTAGAGAACGTTCCAGAAGTCTTGGGCGCCATCAGCTCGGCGGCGCGGCCTGTGCTGCTGGCGACGCTGCTGGGCGGCGCCCGCCGGTGTCCGGCCTGCAAGCGGCGGCCGGGCCACCGGCGCCGGTCCTGTCGGTCCCGCCGACCGAGGTCGACTCCGCGCCCGCGGGCGCGGGCGGCGACAGCGACGCCGGCCCGGCACCGTCGGGCATGATCCCGAACGGTCCGCCGCCACCCGCGGCGTCGGGCGCCGGCCTGGGCGGCGGCGGTCTCACCGGCGCCGGCGGCGTCACGCTGGCCTCGCCCCCGCGCGCCACCGTCCCCAAGCGGCGCTACATCGGGCGCCGCATCGATCTCGACTTCAACGGCGCCGACATCCACAACATCCTGCGCCTGCTGTCCGACGTGGGGCAGGTCAACATCGTGACCTCCGACGACGTCAAGGGCGAGGTCACGATCAAGATGAAGAACGTGCCCTGGGATCAGGCGCTGGACGTGATCCTGCGCGCCAAGCTGCTCGGCCAGGTGCGCGAGGGGAACCTGATCCGGGTCGCGCCGCTGACGGTGCTGGAGAAGGAGGTCGAGCAGGACATCGCGCGCCAGCGCCAGCTCAACGACGTGCTGCCGACCGAGACGCGGCTCATCGCCGTGTCGTACGCCGACGCCAAGCGATGCAGGACCGGGTCAAGGATCTGCTGTCGCCGCGCGGCCGCGTGTCGGTCGACGATCGCACCAACCAGCTGATCGTTTCGGACGTCGCCCGAAATCTGCAGCTGGTCGAGGACCTGGTGCGCAACCTCGACACCCAGACGTCGCAGGTGGTGATCGAGGCGCGCATCGTCGAGGCGACGTCGAACTTCACGCGCCAGATCGGCGTGCAGTGGGGCGGCTCCGGCTTCCGCGACGCCACCCACGCCAACCCGACCGGCCTGGTGTTCCCGTACAACATCGCCGCCGCCGGCGGCGCCACCGACGCCACCACGCCGCTCGGCGGCCTGACCGGCTCGGGCGCCGACCAGCCCCGAACTTCGCCGTCAACCTGCCGGCGCCGGTCGGCACCGGCAGCGGCGGCGCGCTCGGCCTGATGCTCGGCTCGGTGAACGGCGCCTTCAACCTGAACCTGCGCCTGTCGGCGCTGGAGACCACCGGGCAGGTGCGGATCCTGTCGTCGCCGCGCATCTCGACGCTCGACAACGTCGAGGCGTCGATCAACCAGGGCGTGTCGATCCCGATCTCGATCGTCAGCGCGCACCGGCATCCAGACCGTGTTCGTCGAGGCCAACCTCGGCCTGACGGTCAAGCCGCACGTCACCCACGACGGCACCGTCGTGATGACGATCCACGTGACCCGCAACGAGCCCGACTTCGTCAACACCGGCGCGCGCGGCGATCCGACGATCCTGCGCAAGGACGCCAAGACCGTGATGCTGGTTCAGGACGGCGAGACCGCGGTCATCGGCGGCATCTACCAGCGCAACTCCGGGCTGTCGTACTCCAAGGTGCCGTTCTTCGGCGACCTGCCGTTCATCGGGTTCTTCTTCCGCAATCGCAAGGAGAACGACGATCGCGCCGAGTTCCTGGTCTTCATCACTCCGCGCATCGCCAGCACGATGAAACGCTCGACGGCCTTTGCCCCCTAGTGCACGCCATGACGAAAGAGTCACCTTCATCGCCCCGTGAATCCGCGGCGGCCCCGCCGATCTTCCTGATCGGCTTCATGGGCACCGGCAAGTCGACCGTCGGTCGCCTGCTGGCGGGCGAGCTCGGCTTCGCCTTCGTCGACCTCGACGAGGTGATCGTGCGCGACGCGGGGCACTCGGTGGCGCAGATCTTCGCCGCCGAAGGCGAGGCCGGCTTTCGCGCGCGCGAGGAGGCGGCGCTGCGGTCCGTGGCGGCGCTGCGCAACACCGTCGTCGCGACCGGCGGCGGCGCCGCCTGCCGCGAGGCAAATCTGATCGACGATGCTGGCGGCCGGCCGGGTGGTGGCGCTGTCGGCGCCGCCGGCCGAGGTGATCCGCCGGACCGGCACCGGTCCGGGGCGGCCGCTGCTGCACGGCAAGGCCGATCCCGAGGGGGTCGCCGCCGCGCTGCTCGCCGAGCGCGAGCCCTTCTACGCCCGTGCCCATCACCGCGTCGACACCGGGGGGCGCGCGCCCCTCGAGGTCACGCGCGAGATCGTGGCGCGGCTGCGCTTCGTCTGGGGGACCACGAGCACATGATCACCGTTGGGGTCGAGCTCGGCGCGCGGCGCTACGACGTGCGCATCGGAACCTTCGACGCCGAGGCGGCGGCCGCGGCGCTGGCCGACGCGCTGCCGGCGACCACCGGCGTCGCCGTGCTGGTCGACGGCGGGCTGGCGCAGCGCTCGCCGCGCGTCGCCCCGCTGCTGGCGGCGCTGGCGCGACGCGTGCCGCGGGTGGCGCGCCGCGATCTGCCGGCCGGCGAGGCGAGCAAGACCCTGGACGAGATCGAGCGCACCACCGAGTGGCTGGCCGCCGAGGGGTTCGATCGGCGCGCGGCCGTGGTCGGCGTCGGCGGCGGCGCCACCACCGATCACGCCGGGTTCGCCGCGGCGATCTACCTGCGCGGCGTCGCCTTCGCCGCCTGCCCCACGACGTTGCTCGCCATGGTCGACGCCTCGGTCGGCGGCAAGACCGGCGTCGATCTGCGCGCCGGCAAGAACCTGGTCGGCGCCTTTCACCAGCCGCGCGCCGTGATCGCCGACCTGGGCTTTCTAGAAACGTTGCCGGCGCGCGAGCGCGTCGCCGGGCTGGCCGAGATCATCAAGTGCGGCTTCATCGCCGATCCGGCGCTGCTGGCCGCGATCGAGGGCTGGCCGCGCGGGCGCCGCCGCAGGCGCCCTTCGTCGCCGAGCGCTACCTGGGCGCTGATCGCGGGCGCCGTGCGCGTCAAGGCCGAGGTCGTGGCCGAGGACGAGCACGAGGGCGGGCGGCGCGCGATCCTCAACTTCGGTCACACCGTGGGCCACGCCGTCGAGGCGGCGTCGGGCTACGACCTGCTGCACGGTGAGGCGGTGTCGCTGGGCATGGTGGCGGCGCTGTCGTTCGGTGCCGCGCGCGGCATCACGCCGGCGGCGCTGGGTGAACGCGCGCGCCGGGTGCTGGCGTCGGTCGGCCTGCCGATCGACGTCGAGCGCCGGCTGGACGCCGCCGTGCTGGCTCGCGTCGGCGTCGACAAGAAGCGCCGGGGCGGGAAGATTCGCTTCGTCTTCTGTCCGGCGGCCGGCGACACCCGGCTGGAGGACGTCACCGTCGACGACCTCGTCTCGCATTTTCTTTCTTCATCGAACGGATCGGGCACATGAAGCAACACGCGGTCGTCAGGGCAACAACGAGGATGGTGCTGAGTGTGGCCGTCGTGTCGGCGCTCGCCGCCGCCAGCGGCTGCGTCTCGAACTCGGGCTTGCTGGTGATCCTGCAGAATCAGACAGCCAGTCCCCGACGAGACGACCGGCGTCTGCAACGCCGGCACGACCGTGAGCGCAGCGCTGGTCGGCACCGGGGTGCTGGATCTCGAGACCAGCAGCCCGCCCGCCCCCGAGCCCGCCTACATCGCCTATCCGCTGGTGCAGAGCACTTTGCCGGTGCGCGCGGCCAACCCGGGCGAGTTCGAGCCCAACACGGTGTTCATCGATGGCGTCCGCGGCACGATCATCCCGCCGCCCGGGCTCACCATGACCTGGCCCGCCGGCTGCCCGGCTGATTTCTACTGGCCCTACACCGCGACGCTGCTGCCCGGCGCGATGCTCGGGATCACGGCGCAGGTGATCTCCCCCTGCCAGGCGCAGGCGATCCACGACCTGTTCGCGTCGGGCGAGCTGCCGTCCGATCTTGGACAGCAGGTCCTGTTCACGATCGAGATGCGCGCCGTCGGCCGTCAAAACAGCGGCAGCGAGATCGACCTCGGACGCCTTCCGCTTCTCGGTGCGCACCTGCATCGGCTGTCTTCAGACCGGATCCTCCACATCGCCCAGTACAACTTCCCCGCGCGCCCGTCCTGCAGCGCCGCCCCCAAGCCCAATCCGGCGCACGGCAACCTGTGCAACCCCGCCCAGGACTACGGGCCGATGCTCTGCTGCACCGGCGACATGAACCAGATCGTCTGCCCCGCGCCCGATATGTGAGGTGCTCCGGACCCGCTTCTCTGACCTCCTCTCCTGTACCCTCCGACCCCCTCTCCCGTCCTCGGGAGAGGGATGGGTGAGGGCAAGCCTTGCGAGAGCTCGCGCGCGCACGTTGTCTCTTCAAGGCTTGCCCTCACCCTAGCCCTCTCCCGGGACGGCGAGAGGACCGGAGTGGGTACGGACCGGCGACATAGGTAACAGTGGCCGACGGATTCAGGCCCGCAGCCGAGCCGCGCGAACTTGACACATTGAAGACCGAGCGGGTACAAGCCGGGGCGGGTTTTTCCATGTTTCGCGACACCATCAAGAAGCTGGTCGACCGCCTCGAGGGCGGGGTGGGGGGGGTGCTCATGGGGTTCGACGGCATCACCGTCGACTCGTACGGCCGCGACGGCGTCGAGGCGGTGGCGGACATTCAGACCATCGGGCTCGAGTTCGCGCACCTCATCGCGCAGTCGCGGCGGACGGCGCAGTCGCTGAACATCGGGCTTTTGCGCGAGCTGACGTTCCGCACCGACAGGCTGACCGTGCTGGTGCAGATCCTCAACAAGGACTACTTCGTCGCTTGCGCCTTTCTCTCCGCGGGCGCGCTCGCGGCTGACAATGGCGGCGGGTGAAAAGCTGGGACGGGCGCGCTATCTGATGCGGATCACCGCGCCCCGGATCGAGGCCGAGCTCTGAGCTCTCCGCCGATGGCGAAAGAGACTGCCGCAAAAACCGGCCGCGTGCGCGTGCTGGTCATTCACGGGCCAAACCTGAACTTGCTCGGGGAGCGCGAGCCGCACATCTACGGCGACGTCACGCTGGCCGACATCGACGCCGAGCTAGCGGCGCGCGGCAAGGCGGCCGGGGTTGACGTGGTCAGCGTCGCAGTCGAACCACGAAGGGGAGCTGGTCGATCGGGTGCAGCAGGCACGCGGCGTCGCCGACGCGATCATCATCAACGCCGGCGGTTTCACGCACACCAGCGTCGCGCTGCGCGATGCGATCGCCGCGACGAAGATCCCGACGATCGAGGTCCACCTGTCGAACCTGGCGGCGCGCGAGGAGTTCCGCCATCGCTCGTACCTGACGGCGGTCTGTGTCGGGCAGATCTCCGGCTTCGGCGCCGCGAGCTATCGGCTGGCGCTCGACGCGGCGATCGATATCCTTGGCGCCCGGAAGACCGGGAACACGACCGGCAAGGCGACCGGCAGGACGACCGCGGCGGCGGATCCGCATTCGAAACAGAAAGGACGCTTGGCGCGATGAAGAAGGGGAGCGAAGCAAAGGGAAAGGCCGCGCCGCGGGTCGCGGAGGCTCGTCCGCCGGCGCGCGCCGGCGGGATCGACCTCGACGCCGTACGCGAGCTCGCGCGCATCGCCACCGAGCTGAACCTGTCGGAGGTCGAGGCCGACCCCTCCGGCCGCATCCGTGTGCGCCGTCGCCTGGGCCGCCGGATCGTCGAGGCCAAGCACCACGAACCAGGGTCCCGCCCGCCGATCTCGCTCGCGCCGCCGCCGCCCGTCGAGGGGGCACCCGAGCCCGGGACCTTCATCACGTCGCCGTTCGTCGGCACGTTCTATCGCGCGCCCTCGCCCGAGGCGCCGGCCTTCGTCGAGGTCGGGGACACCGTCCGCAAGGGTCAGGTGGTCTGCATCGTCGAAGCGATGAAGCTGATGAACGAGATCGAGGCCGAGGCCGACGGCAAGGTCGTCGAGATCCTCGCGCGCAACGGCGAGCACGTGGAGTACGGTCAGTCGTTGATTCGCCTCGCGAAGTCCTGAGCTAGTCGCACCGCCTGCCCGTCTCCATTTCCCCCCACCGACGCATCCATTGTTCAAGAAGGTCCTCATAGCCAACCGTGGCGAGATCGCGCTGCGGGTGATCCGCGCCTGCCGCGAGGCGGGCATCCGCTCGGTCGCGGTCCACTCGACCGCCGACGCCGACGCGCTGCACGTGCGCTTCGCCGACGAGAAGGTCTGCATCGGACCGCCGCCGGCGCGCCAGAGCTACCTGAACATCCCGGCGATCATCAGCGCCGCCGAGATCTCGGGCGCCGACGCCGTTCACCCGGGCTACGGCTTCCTGGCCGAGAACGCCCACTTCGCCGAGGTGGTGCAGCGCTGCGGCCTGCTCTGGATCGGCCCGCAGCCCGAAGTGATGCGCAGCATGGGCGACAAGGTGTCGGCGCGCGAAGCTGATGAGCGCCGCCGGCGTGCCGATCCTGCCCGGCACCGGCGTGCTGGAGACCAACCGCGACGCCGAGGAGGCGATCGAGCGGATCGGGCTGCCGGTGATCATCAAGGCGTCGGCCGGCGGCGGCGGCCGCGGCATGAAGATCGTCGAGGATATCGATCGCCTGCCGACGCTGCTGGCGCAGGCGCGCTCGGAGGCGCAGGCCGGCTTCGGCAACCCGGCGGTCTACATCGAGCGCTACATCTCGCGCCCGCGCCACGTCGAGGTCCAGGTGCTGGGCGACGGCACCAAGGCGGTCGCGCTGGGCGAGCGCGAGTGCTCGATCCAGCGCCGCCACCAGAAGCTGGTCGAGGAGGCGCCGTCGGTGGCGCTGGACGACGCGCGCCGCGCCGAGTTGCTGGGCGTCGCGCGCAAGGCGACGCAGTCCCTCGGCTACAAGACCGTCGGCACGCTCGAGTTCCTGCTCGACGAGGACAAGCGCTTCTACTTCATGGAGATGAACACCCGCATCCAGGTCGAGCACACCGTCACCGAGGAGGTGTTCGGCGTCGACCTGGTGCGCGAGCAGATGCGCCTGGCGGCCGGCGAGCCGCTGCGCATCGGTTCGGACATCCGCCCGCGCGGCCACGCCATCGAGCTGCGCATCAACGCCGAGGACCCGGTCACCTTTGCCCCGTCGCCCGGCCGCATCACCGCCCTCAACCTGCCGGGCGGCCTGGGCGTGCGGGTCGACACCCACATCTATACCAACTATGTCGTGCCGTCCCACTACGACTCGCTGCTGGCCAAGCTGATCGTCCGCGCCGAGAACCGCCCGGCGGCGCTGGCGCGCCTGCGGCGAGCCCTGGCCGAGTTCGTGGTCGAGGGGTGCAAGACCAACCTCGACTTCCACCGGCGGCTGCTCGCCAACGCCGACTTCGTCAGTGGTCGGATGGACACTCACCTCGTCGAACGCATGAGCGGGTAGCCGCACCCTCCCAACCCCCAAAAGGGCGAGGGCGATGGTGAGGGTCGCCGGATTCCGCCCCGGCCCGGCCAACCCGATCGCAGCCTCGCGCGGTCTACTTGCTCGTTTTCTGGCCGCTTTACACCTACGGCGTTAGCGGTAAGACTGGAAGGCGCTCGTGGTCACCAAAAAGGACAAGACCCTCGCCGCCGCTCAGAAGTTCCTGGAGCGCGGGCAGCTCGACAAGGCGCTCGCCGAATTCGCCAAGGTCGTCCAGGAGGACCCCAAGGACACGCGCACCTGGCTCAAGATGGCGGAACTGCACGCCAAGCGCGGCGCCGCCGACCAGGCGACCGAGATCTATCTCAAGACCGGCGAGCTCTACACCGAGCAGGGCTTTTTCCAGAAAGCGGTCGCGGTCTACAAGAACGTCCTCAAGCTGTCGCCGAGCTACGTCCAGGGGCACGTCAAGCTGGCCGAGGTCTTCAAGCGGCTGGGGCTGATCTCCGACGCTGTTCAGCAGTATGAGCTGGCGGCGTTCGCCTATCAGAAGACCGGCCCGCCCCACCGAGGCGCTGGGGGCGCTGCGGGCGATCGTCGAGCTGACGCCCGACAACGTCGTCTCGCGCATCAAGCTGGCCGAGCTGGCGTCGCAGGCCGGTGCCACCGAGGAGGCGATCCAGGAGTTCGCGCGCGCCGCCGACCAGCTGAAGGTGCAGGGGCGCTACGAGGAATACACGCGCGTCGCCGAGCGCCTGCTGTTCCACCAACCCGACAACTTGGTGGTGGCGCGCGAGCTGGCGGAGGCCTACATCGACCGGAACAACGCGCGCCTGGCGCTGGCCAAGCTGCAGGTCTGCCTGAAGGCCGACCCGCGCGCGCCCGAGAACGTGTCGCTGCTGGCGCGTGCGTTCGAGCAGCTCGATATCCCCAAGGCGGTGTCGGTGCTGCGCGAGCTGGCCGAGATCCACGAGGACCTGGGGCACATCGCCGAGCGTGACGTCGCGATCCGTCGCGGCCTGTCGCTGGAGCCGCGGGATCCCGAGCTGCTGGAGAGCGCGCGACGCTACGGGATCAACGTCACCGCCGGGGCGACGCCGCCGCCGATTCCGGGCGGCTCGATGCTGCGCCCGCCGATGCCGGGTGGCAGCGGCTTCAGCCGGCCGACGCCCCCGCCGTCTCCCACGCTGGCGGGCCACGGCGTCGGATCCTTCGCAGGATCCTTCGCAGGATCCTTCGCGGGGCCCGACGCCGGCGTCGGCTCGGGCGTGCGTGCGCCGGGCCAGGACGTGCCCCGCATCCTCGCCGAGTCGGACGTCTTCGTGAAGTACGGGCTGCTCGATCGCGCGGTCGATCACCTGCGTCGCGCGTTCGAGATCCAGCCCGACTACCTGCCGGCGCGCGAGAAGCTGGCCGCGGTCTTGACGCAGCTCGGGCGGCGCACCGAGGCGGCCGCCGAGCTCGAGTACATGGCCGAGCAGCTGGCCGATACCGATCGCGCGCAGGCGCTGAAGCTGGCCGAGCGCGCGCGTGTGCTCGATCCGGCGGCCGGGCGGGTGCTGGCGCAGCTCGAGGGGCGCGCGAGCCACTTCGGGTCGTCACGCCCCGGTTTTCTCCATGGCCCCAACACCGCGATCTCGGTGGCGGCGATCCCGGCCCTGCCGCCCCGCCGCGCGCCGCCCAGCCCGGCGGTCGATCCCTTGGGCACCATCGACGACGACGGGATCGAGATGTCCGACGCCGACGTGGTGGCGACCAGTGACGACCTGGAGCTGGACCTGGATCTGGAAGACGCGGTCGACGCGGGGGACATCACCGGGCTGGATCTGGTGATACCGGACTCTCAGGCGCTGCCGCTGGCGTCGCCCGGTGACGAGGAGGTGGAGGCCGAGCTCGAGCAGGTCGACTTCTTCCTGGCGCAGTCGCTGCTGGACGAGGCGATGTCGATGCTCACCGATCTGCAGGCGCGCTATCCCGGCAACGAGCTGATCGCGCGCAAGATGGTCGAGGTCGAACGGCTGCAGGAACCGCCCGCGGACGTGGCGTCGGAGTCGCCGTTCGCCCTGCAGACCGACGGCGACATCGAGTTCGACACGCAGAGCGACAACCACAATCACAACCAACACCAACACCAACACCAACTCCAACACCAATACAGTGACGGCTTCGGGCTGCGTTCCTTGGATCCCGAGCCGCACCACGACCCGACCCACGATCCCGCTCCGGTCGCCGTCGTCGCCGGCGGTGGGAAGGCCGATCTGTCGACCCACGGCGATCTCGGCATCGCCTACAAGGAGATGGGTCTGCTGGACGCCGCCATCGGCGAGTTCAAGCTGCTGACCCAGGATCCGGCGCGCGAGGTGTTCGCGCTGACGATGATCGGCGAGTGCTGCGAAGCCAAGGGTTCGCTCACCGACGCCATCATCCGCTACAAGGAAGGGCTGAACTGCCCGCAGATCACCGCCGAGGAGACGATACAGCTCTACTACTGTCTCGGCTCGACCTTCGAGCGTCTGAGCGATCCCAGCGAGGCGCTGTACTTCTACGAGAAGGTGGGCAAGCGCGACTTGAAGTTCCGCGACGTCGCCGAGAAGCTGGCGATGCTGCGCCCGCGCCCCGCGCACCCATGAAGACGACGACCACAACGACGACAACGCCGGCGGCGGGTCCCACGAACGAAGAGACGAGTCGCGGCGAGGCCGCGGCAGCCTACTTTCGGACGCTGCAGGACGAGATCGTCGCGGCGCTCGAGCGGGCCGACGGCTGCAGCGTTTCGCGAGGACGAGTGGCAGCGCGCCGGGCGGCGGCGGTGGTCGATCGCGCGTGCTGGCCGACGGGGCGCTGTTCGAGAAGGCCGGGGTCAACTTCTCCGACGTGCACGGCGAGCTGCGGCCCGAGATGGCGTCGTCGCTGCCGGGTGACGGCCTGCGCTTTCGCGCCACCGGCGTCTCGCTGGTGCTGCACCCGCGCAGCCCGCGCGTCCCGACGATGCACGCCAACGTCCGCCACATCCAGCGCGGCAGGCGTCCTGGTTCGGCGGCGGGACCGATCTGACCCCGTACTACGTCGTGCCCGAGGACGCGGTGCACTTTCACCGCACGCTGCGCGACGCCTGCGCGCCGTTCGACGCCGGCCTGTACCCGCGATTCAAACGCTGGTGCGACGACTACTTCTTCCTGCCGCACCGGGGCGAACCGCGCGGCGTGGGCGGCGTCTTCTTCGACTACCTGGGCGCGGGCGCCGAGGCGACCGCCAAGCAGGCGATCGATCCATCGGTCATCCCGTCGGTCGTCGTTCCGGCGCCGATCGAGAGCGACGGCGAGCGTCTGTTCGCGTTCGTGCAAGGCGCTGGGCGCGGCGATCATGCCGGCCTACCTGCCGATCGTCGCGCGCCGGCGCGATGACCCCTGGGGCGAGCGCGAGCGACGCTGGCAGCTGGTGCGCCGCGGGCGCTACGTCGAGTTCAACCTGCTTTACGATCGCGGCACCATCTTCGGGCTGCAAGACCGACGGGCGGATCGAGTCGATCCTGATGTCGCTGCCGCCCGAGGTGCGCTGGGAATACGCCGCCGTCCCCGAGCCGGGCAGCCCCGAGGCCGAGTCGCTGGCGGCGATCTGCGCCCGCGCCGACTGGGCCTCGGTAGGCACGCTGGTCGGCTAAACGCCAAGACGCCAGGACGCCAGGGTCCGGACTCAAGAGATCCGGCCTATGGCGTCTATGGCGTCGTGGCGTTTCGTCTGATCCAAAGCCGAATCTCGTCCACGCCGTCGGCCCAAGCTCGACCGGCGGAACCCTTCAGGTTTATTCGGCCGCCGCCGATGACCTCCTCGACGCCCGACATTTCTAACCTGAGCGCAGAGGGGACCACAAAGACGCTATGAAACGAGTCATCTTACTTTCCGCGTGCTTCGCCGCCGCCTCGTCGATCGTCGCCGGCCGCGCCGATGCGCAGGAGTTCTCGATCGGAGCCTACGGCAGCGTCGACTATGACGCCGCCCGGACGGTCAACCGCGACGGCACCAGCCTGACCGAGAACGGCTTCTCGATCCCGACGCTGGACATCTTCCTGCGCGGCAGCGCCGGGAACTGGTCGTTCCTGTCGGAGGTGCTGTTCGACATCGACCAGGGGAATGAGATCGCCATCGACCTCGATCGCTTCCAGGTCGGCTATGAATTCGCCGAGTGGCTGAAGGTCACCGGTGGTCGATTCCACACCTCGCTCGGCTACTACAACACCGCCTACCCGCAGGGTGGCGCGGTCTACCTGCTGCCGATCGATCGCCCCGCGGTCGTCGATCAGCACGACCACCAGTCGATCCTGCCGACGTCGACCGTCGGCCTGAACCTCCACGGCCGGCTCCCGTTCAACCAGCGGCGGATCACCTACGACCTGGATGTCTCCAACGGGCGCGGCGTGCAGTCCGATGATCTGGCGAACGGCGGCGACGCCAACAACTCGAAGATGTTGAACCTCCGCCTGCGCTACGAGTACGAAGGGTTCATCGTCGGCGGTAACGCGATGGTCGACTGGATCCCGCCGCGCCTCGGCCTGGCCGACCCGACGATGAATCAGCCCGACACGCTGCGCGAGCAGATCTTCGGCGCCCACCTCGCCTACGTCGAGCACCCCTGGCACATCATCGGCGAGGGCTACGTGATCCAGCACATCGGCCCCGACCAGGAGCAGCGCACCTTCGCCGGCCTCGCCGAGTTCGGCTACACCTTGGGCCTGTTCACGCCCTACGCGCGCTACGAGTTCGCGCGCTTTCCTTCGACTCAAGACGTCTTCTGGCTGACCACTGACCAGCAAAAGCGCGGCAACTACAACGCGGTGAGCAGCGGGCTCAAGTTTGTCCCGAACGAGAACTTCGCGGTCAAGCTCGAGCTCGAGGCGAACCGCGGTGAATTCGACACCGAGTACCGCGTCGCGACGCAGGTGGCGTTTGGCTTCTAAGGCGGGGTCGAGGCATGTCGCTGAATATTCATCATCGTTGGCCAGTCGATCGGATCAGGAGGCCGTCGTGAGGCAGCATGGATTGAGAATCGGGATCGCCGCGGCGCTCGGGTTGTTGGTGCTGGGCCTGGCGGGCCGCGCCCACGCCGGTGACTTCGTCTTCGTCTTCGTCAAGAGCGCGCAGAACGACACGGTGCAGGCGAACAAGGAAGACCTCCGCGACATCTTCACCGGGAAGAAGACCAGCTGGAAGGGCGGCCAGAAGGTGGAGATCGGGCTCGGCCCCAACGGCAGCGCCGAGCTCAAATGGCTGGCCCAGGAGCTGATCGGCGCCAGCGAGGACATCCTGCTCGCCAAGATCAAGCAGGAGGTCTTCAAGGGCGACATGAAGAAGCCCAGCACCGTCAGTTCGGCGCAGGAGTGCTTCGCGCTGGTGAAGAAGGGGCCCGGGGGGATCTGCGTCGTCGACGCCGAAGCCGCCAAGACCCTGCCAGATGGTGTCGCCATCCTGAAGTACAACAAGTAAGGACGGTTGGATGAAGCTGCGCGCGAAGCTGGTGATCTGGGGATTGGTGCCGCTGCTGGCCGGCTTCATCGTCGAGGCGACTTACGCCAGCATCTCGGAGTCGCGCGCGCTTTATCAGGGCATCGACGCCAAGGCGAAATCGGTGGGCGCGCTGCTCGCCAACGTGCTGGCGGTCGACGTCGCGCTCAGGGACACCAAGGCGGCGGAGGAGATCCTCACCTACCTCCAGCGCGATGCCGACTACAGCTTCGGCGTCGCCTTCGACGAGAAGGGGGGCGTCGTCGGGCAGCGCGGCGACATCGACGCCTACCATGCGCGGGCGTCGATGTTCGGGCTGGGCGAAGAGCCGCGCATGCAGATGGACGGCGACCTGCTGGTCGGGTTCTTTCCGATCAAGGACCGGGGGAAGCTGATCGGCGGTGTTGGCGTCGGCTTCACCCTGCACCACATCGCCGCCGACGTCAGCACGGCGCGCGGGCGACTCCTGCTGTTCGCGCTGCTATTTGGCGCGCTGGGCGCCGCGGGCACCGCGGTTGCCGCCAACCGGACCGTCAAGCAGGTCGAGCTCGTGCTCGATCACGTCGAGCGCCTGGGCCGCGGCGACCTCACGTCGCGCTGCGAGCTCACGACGCAAGATGAGATCGGCCGGCTCGGCGCCGCCACCAACAAGACCGCCGAGGACTTGAAGACCGCGCAGGACGCTGACCGGGCGCGCACCGAGGCTCAGCTCGCCACGAGCGACGAGCTGAACAAGAAGGTTGGCGTGCTGCTCGATGTGGTTCGCCGCGTGGGGCAGGGCGACCTCAGCCAGGACGTGACGGTGATCGGCGGCGACGCGGCCGGGCAGCTGGGCGAAAGCGTGCAGCGCCTGATCCACGAGCTCAGCCAGAACATGTTCGACATCACCCGCAACGCCCAGGCGCTTGCCGTGTCGTCGGAAGAGCTCAACGGCACCTCTCAGCAGATGGCGGCGATCTCCGAAGAGACCTCGGTGCAGGCCGGCACCGTCTCCATCGCCGCGGAGCAGATCACCAAGAACGTGCAGAAGGTCTCGGCCAGCGCCGAGGAGATGAGCGCGTCGATCCGCGAGATCGCGAAGAACGCCAACGACGCGGCCAAGGTCGCCAGCTCGGCCGTCCGCGTCGCCGACGAGACCAACCAGACCATCGCCCGCCTCGGCGAGAGCTCGGCGGAGATCGGCAAGGTGGTCAAGGTCATCACGTCGATCGCCGAGCAGACGAACCTGCTGGCGCTGAACGCCACCATCGAGGCCGCGCGCGCCGGCGAGGCGGGCAAGGGCTTCGCGGTCGTCGCCAACGAGGTCAAGGAGCTGGCCAAGGAGACCGCCAAGGCGACCGAGGACATCGGCCGCAAGATCGACACGATCCAGACCGACACCGCCGCCGCCGTCAAGGCGATCGAGGAGATCGGCCGGATCATCGCCCAGGTCAACGACATTGCCGGGGTCATCGCGTCGGCCGTCGAGGAGCAGACCAAGACCACCAACGAGATCTCGCGCAACGTCACCGAGGCGGTGCAGGGGACGTCGAACATCGCGCAGAACATTGCCGGCGTCGCCGACGCGGCCCGCGAATCGGCGACCGGCGCCACGCGCAGCCAGCAGGCGGCGGCCGCGCTCAGCCAGATGGCGTCCGAGTTGCAAACCCTGGTGAGCCGCTTCGTTCTCCGGGAGAACTCCGCGCGCGGCCCCGGGGGCAGTCTGACCAAGATGCCTGGCGCCGTCCGCGGCGATGCGTTCCGGTCCGGGCCGCGCCGAACCTCGCGCGCCTCGTAGTCAGTAAGCTTTACCCGTGCTCGTGCTCGTGCTCGTCCTCGTCCTCACGGCAGGCTATTGATGTCCTTGACGGTGACGTAGGGGCGAAAGCCGTGGTCGGCCGATTCGGTCGCCGCCCACTGCCCAAGCGCGAGGTCACCCACCGATGCGTACTCGATCGTGAAGACCGGCCGTCGCGCGATCGCCTGCGCGCGATCGATCTGCGCCATCTTCCAGGTCCGCTCGTTCTCGGTGGTTGGCCGGTAGTCGCGGCGGCCGAAGTCGTAGGTCGCGAACATCCCCTCGACGACGTACCCGTCGACGAAAGGGGCGGCGTCGACCAGCGCGTCGGTTCCGTTCGCCAGCAGCACGATCCCGGGATGGCGGCGCCGCAGCTCGCGCAGCCACGCGCGCAGCGACTCCCGAGCGCCGGCGAAGCGCACCGGATCCTTGTGTTCCAGGTAGGGGGCGATGTCGATGGTGTCGAGCATCAGGCCTTGAAACCCGCGCTCGAGCAGGCGCGGGACCTCGCGGTCGAGCAGGAGGCGCTGCCACTCGGCGTCGCGCAGGTCGACGCGCATGTTGTCGGGCCAGTTCGGGTCGGGCTCGATCAGAAAGGGGCGACCGCGCACGGCGGCCCAGTAGCCCTGCTGTCGATCGGCCTCACCGACGCTGAGGTAGCCGACGCGCAGCGTGCCGGGCGGCAGATCGCTGACGGGGATCCGGGGGTCGTCGCTCAGCACCACCATGTCGGCGCTGTGCATCTGATTGCGCCAGTCGATCGCGTCGAAGGCGTTCGAGTGGCCGATGAGGATCCACCAGCGATTGACCAACGACAGATCGACGCCGCTCACGAGGTTCGGCCGGCGTGTGCACAGCGCGCACGCCGTGGTCAGCACGGCGGCGCAGGCGAGCATGGCCGCCGCGCGCGCGACCAGGCTTGCCTTGTGCCCCCGTCGCGCGCGCTGCAGGCGATCTTGCGGCTCGTCCGGTCCTTCCCTCACTGCTGCGGGGTCACGCTCTTCGACTTGCCCTTGTGGGCGGCGGGCGCCGGCGCCTTGTCGCCGTTGTCGGCCGCCGCCGTCTCCCATCCGAGCGCCGACATCACCTCGTCGGAGGAGCTGTACGTACGATCGGGCAGCGTCTCCTCGAACCACTTCTTGTCGTCGGCCTTGATCCCCTTGACGTGCGAGACCACGTCGCCTTTGCTCGCGGGGTACTTCACCTTCATGATCTCGTTGCGCAGCTTGTTGTGCTCTTTCAGCTTGGCCTGGTCCTCCTTGGACATCCCCGCGGTCGAGTCCGAGCTGTCGTCGGTGCTCTTGACGGTCTTCGCCGTCGCCGACGGCAGTGCCACCAGCATTGACACCGAGAGCGCGGCGCCGAACGCGAGCGCTGACGTCAGCGCCATCCATCCCTTAGAACGCTTCTGCATGATGATCCTCCTCAATGGTTGCGGTCGAATTCGGTGGCGAGAAACTACGGTCGAGCCGGTCCGATCGATTTTTTGCAAACTAAGATTGCGGCCAGGGCTGTCAATGAGGAGTGCGGTTGGTGTGCAGGTCGGTGAACACCAACGGGCGCAGTGGTTAGTGCGCTTCGTGCTGCCACTCGTGAGGGGTAACCTCGGCATATGGATGTAACGACCGACGGAGATCGGTTACGCCCGCGTGACGAGTTGGATCGAATTGGGCGGGGAGATGGGGGCACGTGGGTTGCACAAGCGTCCGTCGCATGCGCAACGACCCGGTCCAATCTCCCTGTCGGGTTTGTCGTGTAGGGGGATTCCTCTTCGTCGGGATCGTTCCGCTCCTCGCGGCCGCGCCGGCGCGCGGCGATGATCATTCGCCGGCGCTCGATCTGCTCGCGTCGCGCACGCCGCCGTCTCACGAACAGGAGGCGAAGATCGCGGGGCTGCGCGCCGAGGCGGCGGCCACCCTGCTGCGGGGCGACTTCGATCGCGCGCGCCGGGAGTTCGAATCGATCCTGAGGCTGTCGCCCAGCGACGCCGCCGCCCAGCGCGACGCCGGCCGCGCGGCGCAGGCCGCGGGCGAGTTCGAGTACGCTGCCGAGGCGCTGGAGCGCGCGCATCACTTCGAGAAGCACAGCAAGGATCCCGAGCTTCACTACCTGCGCGGCGAGGCGCTGTTCGTCCTCGGGCGCACCGCCGAGGCCGAGCGCGAGCACCGGATCGCCGAGCTGGAGATCGGAGATGGCGCGACCGATCGCATGAGCAAGCTCTGGTTGGCGCGCATCTACGCGCGGCGCGGCTTCTACGTGCGGGCCGACCGCATCTACGATCCGATGTGGCCGGTCGCGCCGCAGTTCGACACCGAGGTCGGCCTCAACCAAGCCGACGCGCACATCCTCAACGAGGATTGGGAGGGCGCCGAGCGGGTGCTGGGGCGCTACCTCTCGCGGGATCCCAGGAACATGCGCGGGCGCGAGCTGCTGGCCTGGACTCTCGAGGTCAAGGGCGATCTCGACACCGAGATCAACGTGCGCTACTTCCTGACGCAAGACGCGCCGACGGGCGCCAACCACTACAACTACGGCCGCGCGCTCGAGCGGGGCGCCGACTACGCCGGCGCGCGCGACGCGTATGGCAACGCGCTGCACGCCGGCGCGAGCGATCCGGACGGGGTCCTGGCGACGGCGGAGAAGCGGATGCGGCTGCGCATGTCGCCCGAGGTCGCCGGCGGCCTGTCGGGGCGCGAGGACTCGCAGGCGAGCGCGCTGCGCGCCCAGGCCGGCGCCGTGCTGCCCTTTGGCCCGCGCCACTCCGTGTCGCTGCTGGCCTGGCGCGACGACTCACGCGGCGGCTTCCCGTCGGCGTCGGGCTCGGTGACCGCCCTCGGGTCGACGCTGCAGCTGGCGGCGCGCAACGGCGCGTCGCTGGTGGTCGGCGCCGACATCCGGTACAGCAGCGCCGACGTCACCGCCAATGGCCTGGTGATCCCCAGCGGCCGACAGTCCTGGCTCGCCGGGACGCAGCTCGAGGCCGAGACCCCGCTGGGACGGTACATGCAGATCAACGTTCACGGCGACTACAACGAGCAGTGGAGCGAGGCGCCGATCACCATCCAGGAGGGGGGGATCGTCGACGGCATCACCACCCACTTCTTCGCGTACCCGCGCGGGCGGCGCGTGCTGCTCGACGCCGGCGGGCAGTTCCGCCGCCTCACGCTGGGACGGGGGTTCGAAAGCGACAAGCCGCAGGCGACGCAGGAGCTGCTGTTCGCCGGCGGCGACCTGATGATCTGGAGCAACCAGCTTCGTCTGTTGCGCGGCGAGGTGGTCGATGATCGGATGATCCGGCGCACCTATCTCAGCGACGCCGCCATCCTGAGCTACCGCCACTACGAGCTCTTCACCGACTCCGAGCCGGCCTTCACGGCGCGCATCGGGTTGGCTCCACGCGCGTCGATCGACAACCTGTCGCTGGTGTTTCGCAAGGTGCTGGCCGGCGGGCGCTTTGGCTTCGATCTGCGCGGCGGCGGCGGATACGACAACATACGACAGCGAACACTGTCACAGGGGGGTCTGTCGCTGCTGATCACGCCGACTTGGTCGAGTCGGATCATGGTGAGCTACGACGTGGCGCACGAGACAGCGACCGGGCTGTCAGGGACCTTGCACACAGGGTGGGTGACCTATCATGCGGATCTCTGAGACCAGACCGGCGTCGGGCCCGTTGCCGGCGCGTACTATCGCGATAGAGGCGCTGGCGGTATCGGCGCTGGCCGTGAGCATCGCGGCGCTCCTGGCCCCGGGCGACATCGGGCTGCGGACGCTGCACCCGCACCCGATCTGGCTGGCAGTCGCGCTGATGGCAGCGCGCTACGGCACGCGCGGCCTGGCCGCGGGCGTCCTGATCGGCTGGGCGGTCACGGTGGCGGTGGCGGAGGCGCTGCGCGTTCCGCCGGCGATCCTCGCCGCGCGCGTCTCGTCGGGGTCCGATCTGGGAGCGCTGCTGGCCGTGATCCTCGTCGGCTGGGTGGCGTCGAGCCACGAGCGCCGCGCCGGCGAGCTCGGCATCGCGCTCGCGGCCTTGCAGGAGTGCTGGGCCGGCGACGCTTCGGCGCTGGCCGCGCTGCGCTCGACGGCGGTCGTGCTGCGCGCGCGCGCCGATCGGCTGGAGACGTCGCTCACCTTCCTGCGCGACGTCGCCACGCGGCTGGAGGGGAGCGATCCCGCGGCGGCGGCGCAGGCGGCGATCGAGCTCGCCGTGGCGCGCATCGGCGCGCGCGTCGGGTGGGTCAGCGCCTTCGAGGGCGATCGGTTGATCTCGCTCGCTTCGACGGGACCCTGGACGCCCGCGCCGTCGCCCGACAACGATCGAACGATCGCGGCGGCGCTGCGCGTGCGGCGACCCGCGCGGGCCCTCGACCTCAGCGAGGCGACCGCGGGCGACAGCGACCTCGCGGCGCCGATCCTGACCGGCGAGGACGGGCGCCTGGTCGGCGTCATCGCGCTGCAGGGTGTTCCGCAGGGCGGAGCCAGCGCGGCGGCGCTTCACGACCTGTCGCTCATCGCCGGCTGGTGCTCCGGGGCGCTGTCCGCGCGTCGTCTCACGGCGACCCCGCTGGCGCGCCCCGTCGACGGATTTGCCGCCGACGCTGTCGGCGATCGCGACGTCGCCGTGGGCGATGACGCCGCTGCGGATGGGGTGGCGAACGGCGACCCGGCGGCGCGCGCCCCGGCCCACAAGAGCGCCCGCAAGGGCCCTCACACCATCGCGCCTTTCAAGCGCTGATCTCCCGCAACTCCGAGAACGAGGACGATCATGACGAAAGCCCCATCCTCCGCAGCCTTGGGTTCGATTGGCGCGCTGGCCGCGCGATCGGGCACCGGCCTGCCGGTGCGACCGTTGCTGCACGACGCGCAGGCGGCTGCCGGCACGCTCGCGCTCGCGACCGCGCTCGACTTCGGCGCGCTGGCGTGGCTTGGGGCGCACCCTGGCATGGCGCAGCTGATGGTGGCCGCGGCGGTTCACCTGCTGGCGGTGGCGATGGTCATGTTGCGGGGCGGCTCGCCGCGCAGCGAGCGTTTGCTCGCCGCCGCGCTGACCCTGACGTTGCCGCTGGCCGGCGCGCCGATCGCGGCGTTGATGCTGGGCACCGACAGCCGCGGCGATATTGGTGAGCTGGAGCCGACCGCGGCGCCGTCGCCGTCGCAGCTGTCGGCCGCCGACCTGAACCGCATGGCCGAGGGGCTGTCGTGCTGCGAGGCGCTGCTGGTCGCCGACGCCGACGAGCGCCGCGCGATCTTGTCGACGCTGAGCCGTCACCCCGACCGCAACTCCGTCGGTCTTCTGCGCTGGGCGCTGGCCTCGCGCCACCCGGATCTGGCGGTCGAGGCGGCGCTGGCGCTCGAGGACATCGGCGCGACCTTCGACGCGACCCTGTCCGCCAACCGCGCCCAGCTGGCCGAGACGCGCACGTTCGAGGCGGCGCTGGCGGTCGCCGACGTGATCACCGACGCCGTCGAGGCGGGGGTCGCCGACGCGCCGCTGGTGCCCGGGCTGGCGCGCGAGGCGCGCCAGGGCTACCAGCTGGCCGGCGAGATCGATCCGACGCGATTCGACGTCGCCGCCGTTGGGCGCGCGCGCATGGAGCTGGCGATCCTGCACCCCGACAGCGCGATCGAGGTGATCGATCGCGCGCTGCCGACCGCCAGCGCAGCCACGCGCCAGGACCTGACGGCGCTGCGGCAAGAGGCGGTGCTGGCGTCGCACAGCCTGCCGTGGGAGGGGCCTTCGGCGTTGGCGACCTACGGCCGCACGCTGGTGCGCGGCGGGACGGCGCGCCGCCACAACGCGCTGGTGCCGCTGCTGGGGACCGAGGTGACCCGTGGGTGAATCGAGCGCGCCGGCGATCGAACGTGGGGTGCCCCCGGGCGGAGCCGCGGGCGCTGGGGCGGGCGCCACCACCACCCGTGGCGACGGCCCCGGCGACGTTCCTGTCGATGTCTGCTTGCTGGTCGAAGGGACCTATCCCTACGTGGCGGGGGGGGTGTCGTCGTGGGTGCACGACATCATTCTCGGACACCCGGATCTGAAGTTCTCGGTGGTCAACATCGGCTCGCACCCCGACGCCTACGGCGAGCCGCGGTTCAAGCTGCCTGCGAACGCGGTCGCCCTCCATCGTGTCTTCTGCCAGGAGGGGCACGCGCAAGCGCTCGACGGGCGGGCGCGCGCCGAGCTGACCGAACAGATTCGGCTCACGCGCGCGCGTGCTGACGCACGCACCACGCCGTCGCGCATGCTGTCGGCCTTCCGCCGCATCCACCTCCAGCAGGAGGCGACGGTCGAGATCATCGACGAGCTCGCCAGCGGGGATCTCTCCATCGCCGAGCTCCTGCATGGGCGCGCCTCGTTCGCGCTGTTCGCCGAGCTGGCGGAGGCGCTGGCCCCCGACGCGCCCTTCCTGGATCTGTTCTGGCACCTGCGCGCGATGCACGTCCCGCTGTTGCGCGTGCTGTCGACTCCGCCGCCGCGCGCCGCCGGCTACCACGCGGTCGCCACCGGCTACGCCGGCCTGCTGGCCGCGGTCTGGAGCCGCCGCACCGGGCGTCCGTTCATGATCACCGAGCACGGGATCTACTCGCGCGAGCGCGACATGGAGCTGGCGCGCGCCGAGTGGATCCAGGACAGCCACCCCTCCGCGCCCGACGAAGGGGCCCAGACCTGGGCGCCGCGCGTATCGCCGCTGCGTCGGGTCTGGTCGCGGTTCTTCCGCACGCTGTCGCGCCTCGCGTACGAACAGGCGTGGCGCATCGTGACCCTCAGCGAGGTGAACCGCCGCAAGCAACTGGACGACGGCGCGCCCGCGCACAAGATCGAGATTGTGCCCAACGGCGTGGTGTTGCGCAGCGACGTGGTCGCGTCGGCGCGCGCGCAGGAGATCCGTGAGCCCGGCGGGGGGGAGCCGGAGACGCCGACGCCGACGCCGACGCCGACGGAGATGGGGAGGGAGACGGAGAGGTAATCCCCCTGCGGCCGGCCAAGCTGCGCGTCGGGTTCGTGGGGCGCGTCGTGCCGATCAAGGACGTCGTCACCTTCGTCAAGGCATGTGACCTCGCGATGCGCACCGTCGAGCTCGACGTGCGCATCATCGGCCCGACCGACGAAGATCCCGGCTACGTCGCCCGCTGCTCCGCGCTGGTCGAGCGCCTGGGCCGACAGGAACAGATCCGCTTCGTCGGCCCCAAGCCACCGAGCGAGATCTACGGCGACCTCGACCTGGTGGCGCTCACCAGCTTCAGCGAGGGTCAACCGCTGGTCATGCTCGAGGCCTACGCCGCCGAGGTGCCGGTGCTGGCCACCGACGTCGGCGCCTGCCGCGAGATGATCGAAGGGCGAACCGCCGAGGATCGCGCGCTCGGGCCGAGCGGCATCGTCTGTCCGGTCGCCTCGCCGACGCACACGGCGGCGGCGCTGGTGTCGCTGGCGCGCAATCCCCGGCTCCGCCGGCGCATGGGCCTGGCCGGTCGCCGGCGGGTCACGGCCTACTACCAACGGCGCACGATGCTCGCGAGCTACCGCGCCCTCTACGGCTCGCTGGTGACGGGCGTGCTGGTGACGTCATAGCGGGCATCGGCTGGCGCCTGCAGCGCATGATCGACCACGGGTCGCTCACCGGGGCGATCGGCGCCTACTTGACCGGCGTCGCCGTGACGTCGGCGCCGTGGCTGCTCACGACGACGGTGCTGATGAGCCTGCGCATCCTCGCGCGCCACCAGGGTGCCGACGCGTTCCGCTCGATCGAGCACCTACTGACGATCGTGTACGCGCTGACGGTGGTGTTGTCGGCGCCGGTGCACGTCGTGGTGTCGCGCTACACCGCCGATCGACTCTACGATCGCCGCCTGGACGCCATCGCGGCGCCGCTGCGCCGCGCGCTGGCGGGGACGCTGGTCGGATTCGCGGTCGTTGGGGCCATCGCGATGGTGATCCTCGATGTGCCGCTGTCGGTGTCGATCGCCGGCACGCTGGTGACCGTGGTCGTCGGCGCGCAGTGGCTGATGCTGTCGGTCGGCGGCGGTATGAGCTCGCCGATGACCGTGCTCTACGCCTTCGGCTTCGGCGCGCCGCTGAGCATGATCGCGCCGATCGCGATCGAGCGCCTCTTTCACCCCGGCGCGGCCGGCTATCTGTTCGGGTTCGGCGTCGGACAGCTGCTGACGCTGGTGATCTTGCTTCACGGCGTGCTGCGCGCCCTGCCGGTCGACAGCGACGAGAGCGCGCGCCTGTGGCCGGCCTTCTCCGAGTACAAGCTGCTGGCGGCCTCGGCGCTGGCCTATTACATGTCGATCTGGGCCGACAAGCTGGTGGTCTATCTGGTCATGGGCCACACGACCGCCGCGCTCTACTCGGCGGTCTCGGCGCTGGCGTGGTTCTCGGTGATCCCGGCCTTCGGCTGGATCTACGTGCAGATCGAGACGGTGTTCTACCGCCGGTTCCGCGCGTTCTACGATGATCTCGAGGGTGGTGCGCCGCTGCGCCAGCTGCGCGCGCGCGCCGATTCGATCGCGGTCGAGACGGTGCGCATCCTCCGCGGCGCCGGGCTCGTGCAGGCGGCGGTCACGCTGATCGCGCTCGGCGGCGCCCCCTACCTGATGCGGCTGGCCGGCCTGTCGGCCGAGGCGGTGCTCCCCTTCCGACTGGCGGTCGTCGGTGCCGCGCTCCAGGTCATCACGCTGCTCGAGATCCTGGTTCTCTACTACTTCGATCTGCGCCGCGACGCCTTCCTGATGTCGGTGGCGCTGCTCATGGCCGAAGCCGGTTTCACGCTCGCCTGCTGGGCGCTCGGCTGGCCCATGGCAATTGGTTACCTGGCCGCCTGTGGACTCACCTGCAGCGTGGGCGTGGTCCTCGTGCGCCGCCGCCTGGGGACGTTGCTGATTGACACATTTCAGTCACAACCGTTCGCCGGCCGACTCTGACTGACGCAGCTGGGAATGTTCCGCCCGCGGGCGCGATTCGTTTCTGCAGATTCACGTCCATTGTTTCCGACTGGATAATTGTTGGATTCGAGACGGTAAATTCGTCCTGGCCCTATTGCTCTCGTCGCCGACACGGTTCAACAATAAATCGTTCTCAAACTCAATAAACCTAATCAGAGGAGGCACGTCGTGAACGCGGGACTTGGTGGCAACGAAGGGGTCGGAGGAAATGGCTGGCAGCCGGAGCGACCGTCGCTCGCCGAGATCTGGGAGGAGACGACGGTAGGTTGGACCGACGAGCGCTCGGAGCGATTGTTCGCCGGGATCATGGACAAGCTCGAGACCCGGCGGCGCCGCCGCCGCCTGATGCGATACGCGATCACCTGCGCGGGGCTGGCGGTGACGGTGCTGGTCGGGCTCGGTCTGGTCGGCTTCGGCGTCAACGGGCCGTTTGCGCATCTCTGGAGTCGGGTTCACCAGGGCTGGTGGCCGACGACCTAATTCCTGGTCGGATAGGTAGAAACGCCATGACGCCAGAGACGCCAAAAGACCGGATTTTCAAAAGTTCGGATCGTGGCGCCCTGGCGTCTTGGCGTTTAACCTAGTTCGGCTTGGTCACCGCGATCGCGGTCGCCGTGGCGGCGGGGAGCATGCTGGAGGTGACGGTGCCGAGATCGACGAAGGCGCCGTCCTGCATGATCACGAAGGGGCGCTCGTCGAAGCGGATCGCGCCGTGGCCGTCGTGCTCGATGACTTGGAGCTTGCCCATACCGTAGCCCATCGGGCCGCGGCTATAGTAGTGGGCCTGCAGGCGGTACGGGAACGCGCGTCCCTGCGCTGGCCCGCGGATGGTGAAACACTCCGGGCCGTAGCCGGTGGTGACGTCGGCGTAGAGCTCGCCGCCCGAGGGGAGCTGGCGCGCGCCGTAGTAGGCGTGCCCGCCGCGGCCGTCGTGGATGTGGAAGTCGACGTCGTTGGCGTCGGTCTCCCAGTTCAGCACGAAGCGCACCGACGGCGCGGTCTCGGCGATGCCGTGCGCGCGCGCCAGCTGCGCGCGGATCTCGTCGGCGCGCGCCGGTTCGGCGCGCATCCAGGCGGCGGCGATCAGTCCCAGATCCTCGCGCAGGATCCGCTCGACGCCGGCGAAGCGTCCGTCGGGATAGCGGCGCGCCGCGCCCGCCGCCGCGACCTGATACGCCTCGCGCGCGTGACCCTGCTTGAGCAGCGCGAAGGCGAGCAGGCGGTGCGAGGCCGGATGATCGGGGCGCTGCTCGACCGCCTTGCGATAGGTGTCGACCGCCAGCGCCAGCGCCGCAGCGCCGCGCACGCGCTCCAGCCGTTCGCCGGCGAAGCGGCGCATGTCGGCGCGTCCCGGGAAGAGGTCGATGATCGATCCGTAGGCGCGCGCGGCGAGCGTGAGATCGCCGGCCGCCTCGCCGCATTCGCCGAGCGCGACCAGCGCCAGCACGTCACCTGGATCCTGCTCGCGCCAGGCCCGCGCGCGCGTGTTGGCCGCGCGGACGTCGTGGCGATGAATGAGGTTGATGATCTCTCCGAGCGCGCCCTCGAGCGGTAATTGTGGCGCCTTGTCCGCGAGCGGGCCGGTCGCAATTCCCGACGGCGCGTTCATGGCCGGCGCGCTCATCGCCGGAGCGGCGATCGCGCGGGCGGCGCCCATCGCCCGTCGATCGGCGCGCGGCGATTCGCTCTGCAGCAGGTCGTCCATCCCTTCGTTAGGCGCTTCGTTATTCGCTTCGTGGGCGCGGTGCGGTTGCGGACGCGGACGCGATTCACCGCCGCCGCGAGCGTTGGCCTCGGCCAAGCTGCGGCCGGTTGCCGCCAGCGCGTCGGAGGTCGTCGGGCGCGCCGGCGCGGGAGGCGGCGCCGCCACGGCTGCCGGCGCGCCGCCGCGGCCCGCCGACACCTCTCGCGCCGGCTGCTGCCTGGCCATGAGGCGATCCAGACGATCGTCGTCCTTCATCGCCACCCGCTCCGACCGCGCCCGCTTCTTGGCGAGCTCGGGCTCATCCGCCATCGCGGAGGCCGGCGCCGTTCTCGCCGACAGCGCACCGCTCTCCGCCTTCTCGGCCTCCTCGAGCGGCTGGTCCGCGAACGGCGCCGTCGCCAGCGCGGCGGTCTCTTCGCTCCGGTGCACAAGCTCGATCCCCGCGGCGCCGACGGTGATCACGTCGGCCAGCGCGCGCCGCTCGATGCCGAAGCGCGCGTAGTCCTGCTCGGTCTCCAGCACCAGCAGCGACGTGTAGGGACACAGCACGCGGTTCTTGATCGACAGCTCGATCGCCTGCTTCTTGAACAGATCCTTCATGTCCGGATCGGCGGCGGCGCGGCCGTCGCCGTCATTGCGGTCGTGCAGATCCAGCAGGCGCGCGATCCGCGCCTTGACCCAGGCCCGTTCCAGCAGCGGGCGATCGACCGGCGCCAGCGTCCCGGTCAGCGCCAGCAGCTGGCCGGCGGCCTTCACGCGCAGCGGCTTGCCGGCGGGCAGATCGGCGTAGACCAGGATCTCGTCGCCGGGCTGGACGCCATTGACCACGCTCGGCCAGATCCAGCCGGCGCCATCGATCTCCAGCTTGATCCCCGAGCGGGTCGCGCGCGTCAGCCGGTGCACCAGCGCGGCAGAAGGTTGCCCACCGTCCAGCACGACCCCGTCGCGCGCCAGGCCCGCCGTCACCAGCTGGGTCAGCAGGGCATCTTCGCGGATGCCGCCGACGGCCAGCACGTCGAGGCGCTCGACGCCGGCCGCGGCCAGCGCCTTGACCCGCTGGCGCAAGGGGCCGGCCCCGGTCTCGCCCGCGGTGGCGACGCCGTCGGTGACCAGCAGGACCCGCGCGCGCCGATTCACCGGCGAGCGAGCGGCGTCGGCGGCCCAGCGCAGCGCGCGATCGAGATCCGACGCCCCCAGCGCGCGTCGCTCGAGCACCCGCCGCCGGACGACGTCGCCAAGCGCGCTCGCGCGCCCGGTGAAGATCGGCGCGACCTCCTGATCGAACGCCGCGATGGTCAGCAGCGGATCGCCGCCCGCGCCGCCGATGCCTCCGCCGGTGTTTCCGCCGATGCTTCCCCCGATGTTTCCGCCGGTCTTGCGCAGCTCGGCGACCAGCCCCTCCCAGGCCGCGAGCTGGTCGGCGAGCCCGAGCGCGCGCGACGCGCTGGTGTCGATCAACACCAGCAGCGAGGCGACGTCGTCGCGGCGATCGCTGTCGGCCACCGGGACGACGCGCGCCACCACCAGGTTCTGATCGCGCAACCCCAGCCGGGTGCGGGCGCCGGCGTGCGCGACCTCGAAGTCGCGATCGGGGCGGAAGTCGCGCTTGGTCACCTCGATGACCTCGCGCTGGATCCGCTCGCCGCCCAGGCTCGACGCCGGTGGGCCGCCGGCGCCCGCGGTCGTCTTGCCGACCAGCGCGCGGATCGACAGGCTGCCGAGCTTGGGCAGGCCACGCAGCGGCAAACGGTACGGCTCGCTGGCTCGCGTCAGCTCCTGCGAGTACGAGACGATCAGCTCCTTGGTGGCGGCGGGCGGGATCGGGAACACCCGCGCCGAGAATTCATTTCCGGCCTCCGTCTCCAGCAGCGCCGGGTCCTGGCGCCGGTGCAGGAAGTCCTCGTAGGCGATACGCGCCGCCTGCTGCTCGACGACCTCGCCCTCTTGCCAGCGATCGCCGACGCGCATCGCGAAGCGGCTGACGGTCGCTCCCGACGGCAAGGTGATGCGGAAGCGCCCCTCGCGCGTGCGGTTCTCGGGGTTGCGGAAGACCAGGTGCAGCTCGGTGAACGCCAGCGGGTCCTCGACGACTGCGCGCGCCGACAGCGACACCAGCTCCAGCCCGGAGCCGTCCGAGGCGGTGAGGCTCAGGGGCGCCGCCGGCTCGGGCGCCAGGACCGCGCCTTTGGGCGCCAGCACCTGCGCCGCGCTGGGCGTGTGGGGCAGCGCGGCGGCGAGCGCGCCGAGCACCGTCGACAGCGCGAGGGTCCAAAGGCGAGAGCGGATACGGGAGCGGGGCTGTTTGTTGCTCATGCGGCTCTACACGCACGAGCCGGCAATTCGATTCAGGCAAACCGGTGCCGTCTAGTTTGCAGCTGTCGATCGTTGGTACGTCACGTCACGTCGTGACGCGGCGACGGATAGAAGCCTACTCGTCCCCACGTTGGCGCCGGAGGGGGGCGAGGACGGCGACGAGGACGCGGACGGGTAGAGCTTGGGGAAGCTTCTAGTTCGCGAGGTCGGCCATCAACAACACTGTGCCGGGCGCGGAGGCTTCGGTGGCGTCGCTCGACAGCAGCAGCGAGCCCGGAAGCGCCGGTTCGAACAGGGCGCTGCCGATCTCCGCGGTGGCCAGGCTGGCGCCGACCGGCATCGTGCCCGCCGCCGCGGCGGCGTTGGCGAGGCCCGCGATCGCGATCCCGGTGCTGGCCGGCGCGAAGCCGGCCAGCAGCGCCGGCGCGGTCCCCGGCCCCCGCACCGCCCACAGGCGCAGCCGCTGCCCCGGCGACGACGGCGCGACCCGTTCGACCAGCACCAGCGCCGTGCGCTCGCCGGGATCGAAGATCAGCGCGCCCCGGGCGGCGGCCGGCTGCGACGGCGCCGGCCGAAACAGGAAGCGGCGCATGTCGCGATTCATCATCAGCGTCACCGCGCGCTCGCACACCAGCGGCGGGGTCGCCGTCGCCGCTCCCGCCATCCGTGGCCCCTCGGTGGGGGGCCGGCGGATCAAGTAGAGGCTCAGCATCGCGGCGGCGAGGACCCAGCCGGCCAGCTCGCGCCAGCGGGAGGGCGTCCGCCGCGCGGCCGACGCGGCGCGAGCCGTCTTGTCGGCGCGCGCGCGGTCCTCGATCCCGCGCCAGACGTGCGGGGAGACGGCGCGCGCGGGCAGCGCCCCGGCCAATCGGGCGGCCAGCGCGCGCGCCTCGGCCTCCGCCTGCTGGCACCCGTCGTGAGGCCCGACCTCGGTCAGGTGCGCGGCGCAGGCGGCGCGTTCGGAGTCGTCGAGCGCATCGAGCGCCAACGCGGGAACCAGGTCTCTGAATTCTCTGCAGTCCATGTCCGTCCGTCCTCTTCTTCTCGTCTTCTTCTCTTCTGTCCTAACCTTCGACCTTGAGAAGCTTCGCCAGTTTTCCCATGGCCAGCTTCACTCGCATCTTGACCGTACCCAGCGGGCTGCCGGTCTTCGCGGCGATCTCGCTCTGGCTCAACCCCTCGAAGTAGGCGAGCGTGATCGCCTGGCGCTGCTCGGGGGGCAGTTGCTCGAGGGCGGCGGCGACGCGCATCTCGTCGCGACGCTGCTCCACCATTTCGCTGGGCAGGGTCTCGGGCGGCGGGACCAGCGATCCCGACGCCGCCTCGATCGCGCGCGACGTCGTCCCCGTGGAGCGCAGGCGATCGATCGCCCGGCTGCGGGCGATGGTGACCACCCAGGACGGGACGCCGCCGCGCTGCTCGTCGAACTGCGCGGCGCGCCGCCAGACTTCCAGGAACGTTTCCTGGACCACGTCCTCTGCTTCCGGTTCGTTGCGCAAAACGCGCATCGCGATCGCCATCGCTCGACCGGAGTGCTCGTCGTATAGGACTCGCAAC
This sequence comes from uncultured Pseudomonadota bacterium, assembly GCA_963778795.1. Lineage (GTDB taxonomy): Bacteria > Myxococcota_A > Polyangia > Fen-1088 > Fen-1088 > DASRQZ01. Next base: position 417,881 of record CAVZVU010000005.1, read on the forward strand.
GCCGCCATGTCGCCTTGGGCGACGCGGGCCAGGAGCGCGCGGTCCTGCTCACGGTCTCGATCGGATGCGCCCTGCGCGCCAGGCGCCGAAGTGCGCGCAAACAGCCAGGTCAATTCGGGCGAAATATGTGGCCGGGAGATCACCCCCGCAACCTCGGTCCCACTGGCGAGCACGAACTGATATACGGGCCAGGCCGAGGTTCGGACGTGCCCGCGCGCCGGATCGTGCTTGCTGTTGACACATTCGTCCTTAGGTTCTGGCGCGTGCTGGTTCCCGGCGGAGGTCACATCGCTTTTGGCGAGTTCTTGAAGCGCGTCTATCACCACTACGACGACCACGCCGTGTCGGATACCGCCGCCACCCTGGGCTATTACTTCGTTTTCTCGCTCTTTCCGTTCCTGTTCTTCCTCGCGACGTTGACCGCGTATCTGCCGCTTGGGAGCTCGGTCAACTTGATGCTCGAACGTGTTCAAACCGTGCTTCCGGCTCAGGCGATGGAGCTGGTCCATCAGCACGTCACGTCATTGATCGCTCAGCCGCGCCCGCGCCTGCTGACGTTCGGTTTGCTGTTTACTCTCTACAGCGCATCCCGCGGCGTCGACGCCGTTCGCAAGGGGCTGAATCTGGCCTACGACGTCACCGAGACCCGCCGCTGGTGGCACACCGAGTTGCTGGCCTTCGGCGCCACCATCGGGGGGACGCTGTTGTTCCTGATCGGGATCACCGCCCTGGTCGCGAGCGGCGACGCCGGCAGCTGGATCGCGCGCCACATTGGGCTCGAGTCGGCGTACCTGCTGGTGTGGGGCTGGCTGCGCTGGCCGGTGACGGCGGCCGTCATCATGTTGTCGGCCGCGCTCACCTACTACCTCTTGCCCAACGTGAAGCAGAAGTTCCGGTACATCACGCCCGGCTCGGTGCTGGGCACCGCGGGCTGGCTGCTGGCGACGGAAGGCTTCCGGGTGTACGTGGCGCACTTCGGCCGCTACAACGTCACCTACGGATCGATCGGCGCGGTGATCATCCTGATGACCTGGCTCTCCCTCTCGAGCTTCATCTTCCTGATGGGCGGTGAGATCAACGCCATCCTCGAGCACGCCTCCGATCGCAAGGGACCTGAGCGCGGTCGCGCGCGCGGCAAAGCCAAGGGGGCACGCGCCGAAGGGGAAGCGCCGCCACCGCCCGACCAGCGTCCCAGTGCCATGCCGGTCGGCGCCGCCAACAGCGCCGCCGCGGCCGAGCGCGCCAACGGCTCGTGTCCTGAGTCAGGACACGAGGGCACACCCTCCCCGGCGCCGCTGGTTGGGTTGGCTTCCGGCTCAGACTTCAGAAGACCTTGAGTTCGAGGCCCAGCGAGACGCCAAGGCTAAAGACGGGTGTCGCGAAGAGTGGGTCGTCGGGGCCGCGCGTGCGCCACGTCGCCGGGTGGTAGTACCCGAGAACCGACGACGTCAGCAGCAGGCTGCGCACGGTGCGGCGGTATTCCAGCCCGGCTGAGATTCCGAGCGACCAGGCCTCCGGCGCGTCGACGCCCGCTTTTTCTCCGGTGATGAAGCGGGCGTCCAGCCCCACGGCCGAGCGCGCCCCGGGGATACCGGGCAGGGCGACGGTCGCCAGCACATCCAGGGGCAGCAGCTCGCGGTGCAGCTTCACGCCGTCGACGGTGCGTCCCTCCGGGCGCAACAGCGATCCGCCGGCCCGGACGTCGAGCCAGTGATTGAAGGGGACGCGAATTCCGAGCGCGAGCCCGCGCTGAAACATCCCGCTCGAAAGGCCGGTGAGCACGGTGGCGGCGACGCTGAGCGCGAGGTGCTCGCGCGCCGGTGCGGGCGGGGGAGCCACGCCTGCCACGGCCAGCGACGGCACGGTCGGCGGCGGCGGTGCCGTCACCGGCGCGCGCTCGGCGCGCGGCTCATCGGCTTCGGGCTCGACCGCTGCCGTCGGGTCGGCGCCGTCGGTCGCGGCATCGTCGGGGGCGGGCGGCGCCGCGGCGGCGATCGCGCTGCGGCGGTCGTCGAGGGTGGCCGCCAGCTTCGCGCCGGCCGGTCGGCGCGTCGCGCGCGCGTCGCGCGCCCGCGTCACCAGCAGCTCGATCTCGATCGCCAGGGCGTGCGCCCGATCGAAGCGTGAAGCGGTCGGCGACAGCTGCAGCGGCGAGCGCAGGACCCGCGCGCGCCCGCGCGTCTCGATCAGGTAGCGATCGTCTCCCAGGCTGCGCACGGCGACGCGCACGCAGCGCTGGTCGCACGACTGCCGAGAGCCGCCGGCGACCACCAGCTCGCCAACGTCCGCCAGCGCACGCGCCACGCTCTCGGGGTCGACCGGATCGCGCGGGCCGCTTGCGTCGACCATCGTCACCTCGACCGGCGCGCGTCGCGGCTCGCCGCCGACATCCGCCGCGGCCAGCAGCACCAGGGTGGCGATCAACGCGGCGATCACCGGTGGCCCCCGATCCGCAGAAGCGCGCGGGCGAAGCCGGCGTGAACGCCGCCGGGAAAACGGTCGAGATAGCCGCGCCAGGCGCTTTCGCCCGCCCGGGGATCGTCTCGGCTCAGCAGAAGCGCGAGCTGCGCCGAGGCGTTGTCGGCCCACAGCGGCGCCACGCCGGCCGGCAACAGTGTCAGCGCGCGCCGGTAGCTCTCGATGGCGGCCGCGCGTTCGCCCCGCGCCGACAGCTTCCAGGCCAGAAGCGCGTGCGCCTGGGCGGCGTCTTCTCCCGGTGGATCGCTCTGCAACCAATCCCGGATCAGCCGCTCGGACTGCGCGCCGTCATTTTGATCGAACGCCGCCAGCGCCGCCGCGCGCCGCCGCTCGCGCAGCTGGGGCAGCCCTTCGATCAGGCTGCTCTCGCCCTTCCGTAACAAGAAGGGGGGCTGCTTGCCGTTGCGTGGCCGGATCTCCACGCTCCCGCGCGCCACGCTGACCCGCGTCCCCTCGGGTAGCCGGGCGACGTCGAAGCGCGTGCCGCGCACGGCGACCTCGACGTCGTCGGTCACCAGGGTCATGGTGGCCCCTTCGTCGAGGTGGGGGACGTCGAGGAAGACCGCGCCCGCTTCCAGCCGGATCGCGCCGCGCAGGCGCTCGGACGCTTCCACCGCCACCCGGCCGGAGGTCAGCGTGAGCCGGGCGCCGTTGCGCAGCACCGTCTGCACCGTTGCGCGCGTGGCGTCGAGCAGGTCGCCGGTCGCCGCCGTCCGCTTGCCGTCGGGGTGGTGAAGGACCTGTGTCGCCAGCAGCGTCGCGCCCACGGCACCGGCGAGAACCAGCGCGATCGGCAGCGTCCGGCGCAGCGACCGCCAGCGCCGGCGACCGCGCGCGGCGGCGGCGGCCCGGCCTTCGAGCCGCTGAAACGGGGGCGGGGGCACCGTCTCTTCGCCGCAGGCCGCCGCGAGCGCGCCGTCGACCACGCGCAGCTGACGCGCCACCTGGCGGCACCCCGCGCACCCCTCGAGATGCGCGACCAGCCCCGGTCCGTAGGCGTAGGCGTAGGCGTAGGCGTCGCCGTCGCCGTCCCCCTCCCCATCCCGGTCGCGATTGTGGTCGCGCAACAGCAGAGCGCTGGTGACGTCTCGACAGTCAGCCACGGGTCCGCTCCGCGACCCCAGCTCCCTCGTCGTCGGTCGCGCCATCCGCCACGCCGTCGTTCAGGGCGTCGGTCATGCCGGCTTGTGCCGCCAGGGTCAGCAACTCGGCGCGCGCGCGCGCCAGGCGCGACAGCACCGTCGCGCGCGGTGCCTTGATCATCGACGCGATCTCGGCGGCGGAATAGCCCTCCGCGTGCAGAAGGATCACGATGCGCTTGTCGCTCTGCAGCCGATCGACCAGCACCAGCAGCCGTCGCGCGAGATCGCGGCGCAGCAGCTGCAACTCCTCGCCCGCGTCGATCGGGCTCTCGTCGCTGAAGGCCGCGGCGGGGATGCGCCGCGAATCGTCGCGCACGGCGTTCAAGGCGCGCCGGATCGCGATGCCGCCGATCCAGGTTCGGAATGAGGCCTCCGCGCGGTACTGACCGATCTTCTTGAACACGGCGGCGAAGGTCTCTTGCAGGATCTCCTCGGCCTTGCCGCGGTCGCGCAGGATCCGCACCAGCAGGGCCAGCACGCGCGGCGCGTGCGTCTCGTAGCAATCGCGATAGGCCTGCTCCTCGCCCGCGAGCAACCGCGCGAGCAGCGCACGCTCTCCGGCCGGACCGGGAAGCAGAACTATCTTTCGGGTTGATGACGCCATGGAACGCGGAGGCCGACCCACCCCCGGATCATTAAGACACCCGCGCGGCGGGATTGATTGCAAAGACTGATTTCCAAGACCGCTTGCAAAGACTGATTGCAAAAGCATGGATGAATGCAATCAGGCGCGCTTCCCCGGTGTCTCAGCGAGGGAAGGGATGTGCGCGTGAAGATCGCCGGCTGGAATACTTGATCAACGTCACACACGCGGCACGCGCGCACCGGGCCGGAGGCCGAATCCGCGGCCGGCGTCACGTTTGGCGGGCGTTGATGGTGACCTGGCTGATGATGGTCGTGACGACGCAAACCGCCGCGCGTGCCGAGCCGCCGCGCGACGCCGATGCGTGGCCAGTGCGGACCGGCGGCCGCCTGACCGTCGACGGCGGGCTCGTGCTGGGACTTCCCGCCACCCTCGGCACGGGGCTCAGCAGCGGCGTCGGCGCCGGCGTGGCGTTCGGGCGCGACTTCACCTGGGGCCTGCGCGCGTCGTGGTCGTCGGCGACCGAGTCGTCGCTGGCCTGGATCGTCAGCCAGGCCGACTGGAAGCTGCGGGCCACGGCGGCGGTTCAGCACGCCGCCGGGCGCGGCACCTTCGCGCTGCGGATGGGGGTCGGTCCCACCGTCGTGCACGAGACGCGGGTGCGCAGCCAGGGCGCGCTCGCCGGACTGGTCGGCGGCGCGCTCGAGACGTCGGCCAACCATGCCTTCGCCGCCGCTGATCTCGAGCTGGTCGTCGCGGTCCACGTCTGGGGCGCCTGGCTGCTCACCGCGAGCGGGGGTCCCTCGGCGCTGCTCGCCGACGGCGCGCTTCGCGGCGGCTGGACCAGTCTGGTCGGGACGGCGTGGCAACCATGATCCCCCGCGGGTGGGCGCGCGCCGTCGGCCGCTTCGTCTTTCTGTTTGTCTTTGTGTGCATGGGCCTCGGCTGCGGAAAGCTTCAGGGGCTGGACGCGCCGACCACGCCCCTGGTGACGTTCCAGGTGATGGTCAGCGGCGACCTGACGCCGCTCCGTCCCGCGAACGACCCGCGTCCGCTCGCTGCAGGTCGCGCTCGTCTGGGGCGCGCAGTGGCAGACCGAGCCGTTCTGCATCCTGCCGCCCGAGTCGCCCGACGCGGCCATGATCATCACCGCCGGCTGCCGCGATCCGTTCGGCTTCGTCCCGAGCCGCGTCGCCGCCAGCGTGCCGGTCACCATCGGCACGCAGACGTCGATCGATCTCTTCAGCCTGCCCGGCGCCGACGTCATGGTCGGCGACGTCACCTCGCGCGTGGCGTACGGCAGCATCGTGGTCTACGACGACGACGGCGACGGCACGCTGGATCTCGCGACGCCCCATCGAACGCCGAACGGAGGTCCCCGCCGCGGTGACGGCATGATGGAGGCGGCCGATTCGGCCGACATCGTGTACGGCGCCAGCTTCATCACCATGACCGCGCCCGACCAGCGGGTCGCGTTCACCGAGGGGGCCTTCATCCCCAGCGCCTTCTACCCGCGCAACGGGTGTGGCGATCCGTTGAGGGCATTCTCGGTCGTGACCGCGGGGGGCTTCACGGCGGCCGACGGGTTCGCGTCGGTGGCGGCGGGGCAGCCTGCCGCCGGAGGACCCAATGACCTCCTGCCTCGAGATGCTGCCTACCGATCCCGGGGCGGTGGTGAAGGTCGACGTGCCGGGTCCGGCCGGCGTGCGAGAGGTCGGGTGCAGCGAGGTCACCGTCGACAGCACGATCCGCTATCGCGAGCCGCCTGCGGATGCGCCCGACTTCACCGGTCGCATGACCGCCTGCGCGCATCTGCCGGCGTTCGACGCCGGCGACCAGTCGCAGCTGATCCAGCTGGTGGTGTCGGGGCGCTCCACCGACCGCTGCATGGGCCTGACCCACTACACGCTGCGCGGCTGCCGAGAGAACGTGTCTTGCCCGGTTCCCGACTGGGACTTCACCGCGACCCCACCGGCCTGGTGGCCGTGCCCCAGCTAGAGACGCCACCCTTTGAGTCACTTCACTTCTCGAGTCGCCGCCCCAAGGCACATCGCCGTCGTGGCCGCGTGGCTGTGGCTGCTGGTACTGCTGCTGCCGCGAACCAGCGCGTGCGCGCCGGCCGCCGGTGCCGACGACGACGAGTCGGGACCACCGAAGCTGTCGCTGCCGACCGAGGCCGATCGCGACGCGTGGCAGAAGAGCGGTTTTCGATTGGGCCTGGGTCTGGTCTACGGCGGCTTTACGGGCTGCGACGGCGCGCCCAGCGGACGTCTGCTCGGCGCGGTGCTGCGCCTCGGGTCTGCGCCTGGACGCCGACTGGTCGGTGGTGGCGTCGTTCCAGTACGCGCTGGCGTCGTCGTCGGGCGGGCTGTCGGGGCTGCGCTTCGCCGGCACGATCGATCCGACCTGGCACGTGACGCCGCATCTGTCGCTCGCGGTCGGGATCGGCTTCGGGGGCATCGTCGAGGGCAGCACCGGCCGGCCCGACGTCGATCCGCTGCCCAGCGACGCTCGACACGTCGTACACGTTTCCCGAACGCGCAGCCCCCCGCTGCCGAGCTGCAGCGGCGTGGGCGCCGCCGGCGCTGGCGCGCGCCGAGTGGTCGATCGTGCTCGGGTCCGCGCTCGGCCAGGGCCTGACCGTCGAGGCGGTCGGACAGTGGACCGGTTGCGTCGACGACACCGGGCGCGTCGAGCTCGACACCGGACAGGCGATCGTGCGCCGCCAGTGGTGGCCCCACCTGGGCGCGACCGCCGGCTGGGGGATCACGTGGCGTTGATCCGCCGGGCGCTGGTTCCGGACCGCTGGTGGCCGCGATCTGGCTGCAGTCGGCGGCGGTCTTGGCGCAGTCGGGGGCCGACGGCGGCGCGACGCGGTCGCGCCGCGCCGACGCCGACGCCGACGGCCGCGCGCCGGCGACGCCGGCGGCGGCGCCGGCGGACGCCGGGCCCAGCTTCGAGCCGCCGCGCGCGCTCGGCGACACCGACGTGCCGTACCCGAGGCGGCGCCCGTGCCGACCAAGCCGGTCGTCGTCACCGTGAAGCTGCTGGTCGACGCCACCGGCGCCGTGCAGAAGGTCGAGGTCGCAGACGCCGCCGCAGCCGCCGTTCGACGACGCGGTCGTCGCCGCGGCGCGGGCGTTCCGCTTCGCGCCCGGCGCGCTACGGCGGCGCGCCGGTGCCGGTCGAGATCACGTTCACGCACACGTTCCTGCCGCCGCCGCCGCCGCCGCCGTCGCGCCACCGCCGACCAGGGTCCGCCGCGCGACCTCGGTGCTGCGCGGCAGGCTGATCGAGCTCGGCACGCGCGCGCCGGTCGACCGGCGCCACGGTGACCGCGGTCGTCGGCGATCGCCACTACACCGTCGACGCCGACGTGCGCGGGCGGTTCCGGCTGCCGCTGCCCGCCGGGCCGGCGAAGATCACGGTCAACGCCCCCAGCCACAACCCGTTCGTCCAGCAGGAGACGCTGTCGCCCGCGCAGGAGCTGGCGGTCACCTACTTCGTCGAGCGCGATCGCTACGATCCCTACGAGATCGTCGTGGTCGGCGACCAGCGCCGCGAGGAGGTCTCGCGCATCACCCTGCGCGGCCCGGAGATCCAGCAGGTCCCGGGCACCTTCGGCGATCCCTTCCGCGTCGTGCAGACGCTGCCGGGCGTCGCCGTCGGTGGTGTCGCTGTTGCCGTTCCCGATCGTGCGCGGCGCCAGCCCCAGCTCGACCGGGTTCCTGCTCGACGGCACGCGCGTGCCGCTGCTGTACCACCTGCTGTCCGGGCCCAGCGTCATTCACCCGGAGTTCATCGACGAGATCCAGTTCTACCCGGGCGGCGCGCCCGTGCCCTACGGCGGCTACACCGGCGGCATCATCGACGGCCGCACCGCGCGCGCGCGCCCCGACGAGCATCTGCTCGACTTCGACGCCAATCTCCTGCAGGTCGGCGGCTTCGTGCGCCAGCCGGTGAAGCCGCTCGGGATCACGCGTCACCGCGGCGGGACGCTACGGCTATCCCGGCTTCCTGCTCGGGCTGGCCACCGATCAGGCTCTCGCTGTCGTACTGGGACTACCAGCTGCGCGCTCGACGGCGGCAACGCGCGCGACGGCTGGACGGTGTTCTTCTTCGGCGCGCGCGACGAGCTCGACACCGTCGCCGCCAACGCCGACCCCAACGCTCGCCAATCCGCCGCTGCACGCCGTCGCTCGATGCTGGCGTTTCACCGCACTCGATCTGCGGCTGCACCACACGCTACGGCCGGCTGGAGGTGACGTACCGCGCGGTGCTCGGCTACGACCGCACGTTCAGCATGGGGACCGACTTCTCGGTGTGGGTCGCCGAGCCGTCGCTGGCGCTGCGCTGGACGCTGAGCGATCAGCTCACGCTGTCGCCGCCGGCTTGCTCGGCAGCTACCACGACGTCAACCAGGGCGCGGGCGTCGGTGGCCGACACCAATCCGCTGTCGATGATCACCGCCAGCCTCGACAAGTTCTACGGCGGGTCGGCGTACGCTCGAGGCGCTGTGGCGCCCGACGCCGCGCTGGCTGATCCGCCCGGGCGTGCGCGCCGACGTCAACGCCGACGGCACGACGACGCGCGTCGTCAGTCGATCCGCGGCTCACCTTCCGCTACAAGCTGCGCGACCGCGACCTGCCGGAGCTCGAAACCGGGCAGCGACGACAGCGCCATCTGGCTCAAGGGCAGCGCCGGCATCTATCACCAGCCGCCGCGCTTCGTGCTGCCGCTGCCCGGGCTGGACATGATGCCGCTCAAGTACGGCCTGCTGCGCTCGTATCAGACCAGCCTGGGCGCCGAGGTCCCGTTCCCGCACCGATTTCAGCTCTCGGTCGAGGGCTTCTTCAACTACATGGACCCGACGATCTTCGATCTGTCGGTGAACGCCACGACCGTGGTGAACCGCCGCCAACAGCACGCTGCTGCCGACGTCGATCGTGACGCCGCCCAATGGACGGGCAGGAGTTCATCGATCGCCTGACCACGCCGCAGACCGGCCGCGCGTACGGCGTCGAGATGCTGATGCGCCGGCAATCGAAGACCGGCGTCTTCGGCTGGGTCTCGTACACGCTGTCGCGTCCGAGCGCTATCGCGGCGACGCAGCTGGGCGCCCTACGACTTCGACCGCACCCACCTGGTGAACGTGGTCGCCGGGCTTGCCGCTGCGCCGCAACTGGGACATCGGCGTGCGCTGGCAGTACCAGAGCGGCAAGCCGACGACCACGACCGCCGGCTACAACACCGCGCGCGGCAACGGCTACCTGCGCTTCGACCTGCGCGTCGACAAGCGCGCGGTCTGGCGCCGCTGGCTGCTGGACTTTTACGTCGACGTCACCAACGTGGCGCTGCTGCCGGAGGAGATCGAGCCCGGCACCGTCATTCGCTACGTGCTGCCCACCATCGGTTTGCGCGGGCGGCTTTAGACCAGGAGATGACGATGAACAACGGAAACGCCATCGACACACAGGTGCTGGATCTCATGCTGCGCGCGGGATCGAGCTGGGTCCTCTACCTGTTGCTCGGCCTCAGCCTGGCGGCGGTGGCCGTCATGCTCGATCGCGCCTGGTTCTATTTTCAGGAGCGGCCGCCGGCGCAAGATGCTGGAGGCGGCGCTGGCGGCGCTGCGCAGCAGCGGCAGCCGCCGCGGCGCTGGCGCGACTGGCCGGCGCGCGCTCGATGGAGGCGGCGGTCGCGCGCGCTTGCCTGGCGCACGCGTCCGACGGCCCCGCGGCCGTCGAGGAGCGCAAGGCGGGCGCCATCGAGCGAGAACGCGGGCGCTACGAGCGCCGGCTCGCGTTCCTCGGCACGCTGGGAAACAACGCGCCCTTCGTCGGGCTCTTCGGCACGGTGCTGGGCATCATCCGCGCCTTTCACGATCTGGCGGGCAGCTCGATCCAGGGGACGCAGGCGGTGATGGCGGGGATCGCCGAGGCGCTGGTGGCCACCGGCATCGGACTGATCGTCGCGCTTGCCCGCGGTCGCGACCTACAACCTCTTCACCCGCTACGTCGAGCGCGCCACCTCGGCCACCGAGGTCCTGACCCACGAGATCCTGGCCGTTCTCAAGACCGCCGTCCGTCCTCGTCCGCGTCCGTCCGCGTCCGCGTCCTCGTCCTCGTCCTCGTCCTCTTCCCCGGAGCCGGCCTGATGGCGTCCGCAGCTCGCCGGCGCGGCATCATCGCCGACATCAACGTCACGCCGCTGGTCGACATCATGCTGGTGCTTGTTGATCATCTTCATGCTCACGGCGAACCTGATCGCCAAGCAAGCGATCGAGGTGGAGCTGCCGCGCGCGACGCAGAGCACGCCGCTGCCGCCGCCGACGCTGGCGGTGACGTTGACCCGGGATGGCGCGCTCTACCTGAACGGCAAGCCGGCGACCCCGGCCGAGCTGCGCGCCGCCGTGCGCGCCGCCGTGGCCAAGGATCCCAAGACGCAGGCGATCATCGCCGGCGACAAGTCGGTCTCGCACGGCCGCGTCGTCTGGGTGCTGGACGTCGTCAAGTCACTCGGCGTGGCGTCGTTCGCGATCCAGATTGATCCCGCGTCGCTGACGCCGCCGGACCGAACCGTGATTCGCGATCGCCCACTGCTGGTCTGCGCCGTGCTCTCGATCCTGGGGCACATCGCCTTCGCCAGCGGTCTGCGTCGCTTGCCGAAGCACGAGGACACCGCGCCCCAGCGCATCGTCTCGATCCGGGTGATCGCGCCACCGCCGCCCGACCCCGAGCCACCGCCCGAGCCGGCGGTCGCCCGGCGCCGATCCCCAGGGCGGTGCCCCACGAGCGCCCGCGCGCGCGCCCGCCGGCCGCGCAGCCGATCGCGCCCCCGGTGGCGCCGCGAGACACCCCGCCGCCGGATCGACCGTCGACCGTCGCCGACGACAGCGCGACGCCGGTGTTCGGCGTGACCATGGAGTCGACGTCTCAGGCGGGCACGCGGGCCGGCGATGCCGATCGGAAACTCGGCGCGTCCGACCACGGCGCCCAGCCGCAGCCGAGCCGGCCGCCAGGCCGCTGCCGGCGCCGGTCCCGGAGTACGAGGTGACCACCATGCCGCTGCCTCAGGGGCGCTGCATCGGCCAGTACACGGACGAGGCGAAGCTGGCCGCGATCGAGGGGACGGTGGTGCTGGACCTCATCGTCAGCGAGACCGGCCGGGTGCGCGAGGTGCGCGTGGTCAGCGGGCTCGGCCACGGACTGACCGAGGCGGCGATCGCCGCGGTGAAGGGGTGCCGGTTCAGCCCCGGTGAGAAGAACGGCACCCCGGTTCCCGTCCGCGTCCGCGGCTTCAAGATCCGATTCCTCCTGGAAGAAAAAGACGAGTAGACGAAAACGAGTCGGCGAAGCGAGTCGACGAAGCGAGTCGACGACGGCGAGCCAGGCCCCGGCCCGACCGGCCTTTCTTGACACGGCACATTTGTTCCGTACCATACGTCTGTTCAGTGGCGCAGCAAGCCGGGAGGAGATCGGACATGGGATCGCTCACGTTGATTCGCGACGAAGCGCAGGGGGTCCTGACCGACCGCCAGCGGGAGATCCTGGATTTCATCACCGCATCGATTCGCGAGCGCGGCTACCCGCCGACCCTGCGCGAGATCGGGCTGCACTTCGGCATTCGTTCGACCAACGGGGTGAACGATCACCTGCGCGCGCTCGAGAAGAAGGGGCACCTGCAGCGCGAAGATCTGAAGTCGCGCGCGCTGCGGCCGGTCACCAGCGACGCCAGCCGCGCGCGCGCCGGCGACAAGCGCTCCAGCCGCCGAGGCCGACGTCGTCGAGATCCCGATCGTCGGCCGCGTCGCCGCCGGCCTGCCGTTGCTGGCGGTCGAGAACGTGCAGGACACCGTTCACATCGATCGCTTCTTCATCGGCCAGACGAACGCGAGGTGTTCGCGCTGCGCGTGAAGGGCGACTCGATGATCGAGGACGGCATCCACGACGGCGACTACATCTTCGTGCGCAAGCAGCTGCAGGCCAACCGCGGCGACACCGTGGTGGCGATGATCGGCGACGAGGCGACCGTGAAGCGCTACTACCCCGAGGGCGACACCATCCGCTTTCAGCCGGCCAACGCGAGCATGCAGCCGATCCTGGTCAAGAAGCGCGACTTCAAGAGCGTGAACCTGATCGGTGTCGTGGTCGGCGTCTATCGCAAGATGACCTGACCGCGATCGCGCGTCGGCAGCGGTAGCGATGCGCGGCAGCGGCAGATCGTCCGGCGGACCGAGGACCGCCGGGCGATCGTGACCCCCGTGCCAGCAGTGCTGGCGTGAGCCATGCTAGGCTTCCGCTGCACATGCCCTCGGCCAAAGAGACTCGCCTTCGCGGGCATCTTGGCCGCGGTGCGCTGCTGGCGTTCTGGCTGCACGCGCAGGTCTTCGTGCCGCTGCTGGTCGCTGATCTTCGTCTACGCCGGCCGCGAGGAGGCCCAGCGCGCCGAGGAGGTCGACGTCGCCTTCCGCGACGCCAGCAACGAAGAGCTGCCGGCCGATCTGCCGCCGGTCGACGATACGCCGCCCCCGCCGCGCGCCATGCCCGCCGAGACGCCGGAGCAGCCGCGCGCAAGCGCCGAAAGGAAGACAAGAAGAAGGCCAAGGACGAAGACCAAGCCGACCAAGCTGGCCGAGAAGCGCCCGAGCCGACCAAGCCCAAGCCAGAGCCCGAGGTACCGGTGCCGCCGCATGCCGCCGATGCCCAAGCCGGAGCAGCCGCCGATCCCCAAGCCGGAGGAGCGCGCGCACGAGAAGATGGTCGACCTCGACAACGACAAGGAGGTCGAGCCGCCGCCCGACGCCAAGTTCCTGGCGCAGAAGAACAACCGCGCCGTCGAGGAGACCCGCGCCACCGACACCAATCTGCGAGAAGGCGCAGCAGGGGGAGGAGCAGGGCTCGTCGGCGCCGTCGGAGCGGCAGGACCAGGAGGTCGGCGACGACAAGGCGAAGATCGCCGAGCTCGAGGACGAGAAGTCGGCGCTGGGCCGCAAGGCGCCCGAGGTCACGCCGCACGTCAACCCCGAGCTGACCCAGCCCGAGCCGACGCCGCCCGCGCCCAAGTCGCTGCTGGCGCTGCGCGATGCCCCGCGCCGCGAGCACGAGCTGACGCCCGAGACCGCCGATCCGTCGCTGCCGCGCACCCCCGACGGCCGCGATCGCCATGCCGACCGACCGCGGCGCGCGCGGGCCGCGCACCGAGGCCGAGCGCCTGGCGCAAGGGCAAGCGCATGAAGCTGGCGCTGACCGCCAAGGACTACGAGTACCTGTTCGGCGCCGACGCCGCGGCCGAGCGCCGGCTGGCGCAGACGGAGCGATCGAAGAAGGTCGGGCGATTCCAGCAGCGCCTGGGCCGCGTGCAGTCGGCGCTGGAGAACTTCATCCCCGAGGTGAAGCCCGGCAACCAGACCGCGCTCAACACGCGCGCCGCGCCGTTCGCCGCGTTCATCGCGCGCATGCACCGGAGCATCCACAAGCTGTGGGGCTTCGGCGTGCTCGAGGAGTGGGACGAGAAGTCGGGGAGCAACCCGTTCAACAACCCCAATCTGCTGACCACGCTGGAGATGCGTGCTGAACGGCGACGGCACCGTCGACAAGGTCACGGTCGATCAAGACCTCGGGCTACCTGCCCTACGACGCCGCCGCGATCGACGTCGTCTACAGCGCCGGCCCCTATCCCGATCCGCCGCGCGAGATCCGCTCGAAGAACGGCAAGATCTACATCCACTGGCGCTTCTATCGCGACGCGCGCCAGTGCGCGACCTCGGGCGTCGACTACTTCATCCTCGACAACCCGCCCGCGAACGGCGACACCGTGACCGCCGGGTCGGCCTCGGACCGAGCGCGCGTCGGCTTCCTCGCCCGCGGCTTCGCGCGGCGACGGCGGCCGAGCACGCGCCAGGGTTCGAACCTGGGCGACGGCCCGCGCCGGCTGGAGCGCAACCCCGGCGACGGTGAACCGCAGCGGCGGCACGTGCGCGCCGTCAGCCAGGAGCTGCCGCCGCCGCCGCGCGAGTCGTCCGAGGCGCCCGCCGGCGCCGGCCGCCGCACCGCCGACCAACTGCCCGCCGCGCGCCGACAACCCGGCGGCGCGCCTGCTGGCGCAGGCCTGGTTCGAGGCCTTCGGCCGCGGCGACGTCGCCGCGATGCTGGGCCCGTCGGTCTATCCGTTCCGTTCCAACAACGGCACCGCCGCCAGCAAGCGCAGCGAGCTGCAGTCGATGCTGCGCGGCCTGGTCGACGAGTCGCCCGCCGCGCGGCCGCGCCGTCAGCTCGGTGCAGCTGGTCACGGCGGCCGGGCTGCGCGGCATGATCGGACGGCTGTCGCCCGGGCTGGACGACGGCTCCGGTTCGCTGTTCGCCGTCGCCCGCACCGAGGCCAATGACACGCTGATCCTGATCCTCAGCCACCGTGACGCCGGCTGGAAGGTCGCCGGCCTCGCGCGCCGCTGAGCGGCAGCGCCTGTACCTGCAGCTCTAGCGCAGCTCGTACTGCGCGACGTGGCGCAGGTTCAGGAAGTTGATCGTGAAGTGCGCCACCACCGCGCCCGACAGATCCCCGGTCCACAGGTAGAGCGCGCCGAACACCAGCCCCGCGACGAAGGACGTGATCGTCCAGGGCAGATGACGCGCCCGGGGCCCGATGTGCAGCAGCGCGAACACCGCGCTCGAGCCGACCAGCCCCAGCACCGGGAGCAGCGCGCCGCGAAAGAACATCTCCTCGCCGATCGAGGAGGCCGCCGCCAGGACGACGATCTCCAGATCGCCGAGCGGGCTCAGCAGCGCCCGAAAGTCGCGGTGCAGCGCCCGCGCCCATTCGAATCGGAAAAAGGCCATCCGCGACGCGAAGACCATCACCAGCCCGAACAGCAGCCCAAGCACGATGCCGGTGAAGACCAGCGGGTCCTTTCGCCCCGGCAGCTGCCACAGGGTCGCCTGGCCGCGCAGCGACGTCCAGCCCAGCGCCGCCGCCCCCAGGCCGAGGTACAGCACCATCACCAGCGCCGGGCGGGACCAACTGGAGCCGCGCGAGATCATTCCACTTCGCATACTACCCGCCCCATCGGTGAGGTGTTCGTCGGATCTTTTTGGCCCCGGTTGTACGACATGTAAGTGTCTGATTATAAAGAAAAATTTAGTCCCAGGTTTTCAGAGGAATCCACCAGGCCGGCATGGTAAACGTCTGACCGCGATGGCGGTCCCGGCGCTTCGAACCCGTCGTAGTATGTCGCGCAGTCCTCTCACGAGCAGCATGGAGCGTGAGGTCGGGCTGCAGAAGCTGCTGTCCACGCGCATCTGCGATCTGTCGCTGCGGCCCGAGGGGACCCTGGCCGAATGCGTGGAGCAGGTCATCGGCGAGCTGCGCGCGAAGGGCATCACCTTCGTCCCGGCGTATTACCTCGGCGAGGACGATTTCTGGACCGCCGATCGCGCCGTGAGCGTCAACATCCCCTGGTACCTCGCCAACCCCACGCTGTGGCGGCTGGTGAACGATCACCTGTTCGAGTACTCGCGCGAGGAGGTGCTGATGTACCTGCGCCACGAGGCCGGCCACGCGATCAACTACGCCTTCGAGCTGTGGCGGCGGCGCGACTGGACCCAGACCTTCGGCGACTTCCGCCGCCAGTACCGCGACGTCTACAACCCCAACCCGTGGAGCCGCGACTACGTCCGCTACCTGCATCGCGCCGGCATGTACCACTACGCGCAGAAGCACCCGGACGAGGATTGGGCCGAGACCTTCGCCGTGTGGCTTGACCCCGACGGCCACTGGCGGCGCCGCTACCGCGACTGGCAGGTCGCGCTGGCCAAGCTCGAATACGTCGACCGCATCATCGAGCTCGAGGGCGCCTGTCGTGGGTCGCCCAGCAACGTGCGCCTGGGCACGCGCGTCCCCTACACGGACATGCGGGACACCGTCGCCGAGTACTTCGACATCGGCGACGTCGTCGACAAGGATCTGATCGAGTACCGCAAAGACCTGCAGGACATCTTCGTGCGCCGCCCGCCGCGCGCGCGGCGCGCCATCGTCAACAGCCGGAGCCGCACCCACACCGCCAGCGCCCAGTCGGCCGCCCGCTTCATCCAGCAGCACCAGGAGATCATCGTCGTCGCGCCTCTCGCGCTGGATCGGCGACTCCGACCGGCGCGTCATCCTGCGCTTGCTGCGCCAGCTGCAGGCGCTCTGCACCCACGAGCACCTGGTGGTGCCCGACAGCCGCCGCACGGAGAAGCTGGTCGAGCTGACCGTCGTCGCGACCTGGCACGTCGTCGACGGGATTCACCGTCTGAGCTGAGTTGGGTCCTGGCTAGAACAGGCCGCTGAGGTCGCCAGGCCCGTGCGCGGCGAGGGCGACGGCGGCCTCAGCCTCGTGCCGCAGGTCGGGCCGCGTATCGTGATCCGAGGAGGCGCCGCCCGAGGCGTAATAAGTCTCGGCGGCGCCGATGCGCGCGAACGCGCTGTTCTCCTCGAGGATCTGCCCCTGGCCCCGCACCGCGCGCTCGACCTGCATCAGCTGTCGATACAGCACCTGCCAGTCGTCGAGGCCGACGTCCACGCCGCCGAGGCGGCGCGCGATCCTGTCGACCATCTCGAGCAGCCGGCCGCGGTTGGGAGCGTTGTCGGCGATCTCGTCGTGGACCAGCCAGACCCGGTGAATCAGCCGCTCGAGCTCCTGCGCCGCGGGCGCGACCGTCTGCAGCCCGTCGCTGTGGGCCAGCACCTCGGTGATCACGCCGCGGGCCCAGTAGACCTTGCTGCGCTTTCCGGTGAGCACGATCGCGCGCGGGCGGAACGAGACCTCGAGGTCAGGGGTGGCGAACTGCTCGAGCTTCGGCGGCACGAACGCGCCGAAGACCCCGCCGCCGAGCCGACCCAGAATCCGGAGCGGCGCTGCCACCCACCAGCTCGGCTGGGCGGGCTGCAGCTGGAAGCCGTGCTGGTTCAACGCGACCCAGGTCATGGCCGCGACCTGAGAGTAGGAGGCCGCGTCGGTGACCAGCGGCAGGTTGACGGTGCGTTGCCGCCGCAGAAGCGCGATGCCTCGCGCCACCGGCACCGACAACAGCAGGATCAAGAAGGCGCCCGCGAGCCCCATCGTGATCGGGAACCCGCGCAGCATCCGCTTCCACTCGGGTGCGCCGGCGGCTGATTCGGCGGCTGCATCCCCCGACGCCACCGCGTGCCCCACCATCAGCGGCACCCAGAGCGCACACACCGTCCAGACCACGCGCCCCGGCAGCGATCCCACCGGCCCCGCGATCCAGAGGAACACAGCCCCGAGCACCAACAGCGGCCAGGTCGCCGCCACCGCCACCAGCGCCGTCAGCCATCGTCGATCGCGCGCCAACGGCTGCCGAAAGAGCGCCCGCACCGCCCACCCGAAGACAACATCCAGGATCGTCCCCGCCACGTTGCCGATCCAAAGCTGCAGTGACCGGAGCATCGTCATGCCGGGGGAATCTAGTCCCTACTGTGAGGTGCGGAAGGCGGGGGTGCCTTTTTTTCGGCGCGGGCGGCCGCCTACGGCACCTCGGGCGCCTGGGGGTGGCGCCGGCGCCAGCCGCTGCCGAACCACCGATCGGCCAGCTGATAGAACGCCGGCAGCAGCAACATGGTCAGCACCGTCGCCGGCAGCAGGCCGCCGACGATCACGATCGCGAACGGCCGCTGGGTGTCCGAGCCGATGGTGTGCGCCAGCGCCGCCGGCAGCAGGCCGATCGACGCCGGCAGCGCCGTCATCAACACCGGACGGATGCGCCCCGACACCGTGCGCAGGATCGATTCCTCGGTGGCGTTCGGGCGCCGCCGTGGCGCGGCGCAGGTAGGTCACGATGAGGACGCCGTTCATCACCGACACGCCGAACAGCGTGATGAAGCCGACCGCCGACGACACCGACAGCTCGGTGTGCGGTGAGGTAGAGCGCGAAGATGCCGCCCACCACGGCGAAGGGGATGTCCAGCAGCACGACGAACGCCGGCAGCGCGCTCCGGAAGGTCATGAACAGCAGGAAGAAGATCAGCAGCACCGACAGCGGCACGATGACCTGTAGGCGCTTCATGGCGCGCCGCTGGTTCTCGAACTCGCCGCCCCAGGTCAGGCGGTAGCCCTCGGGCAGGTGCACGGCCCTTGGCGACGCGCGCCTGCGCCTCGGCGACGAAGCTGCCCATGTCACGCCCCTCGATGTTGCACTTGAGCGCCAGGAACCGCTGCCCCTGCTCGCGGTTGATCTGCGTGCGGCCGTGCTCGACGCGGATCTGCGCCAGCGCCGACAGCGGCAGCCGCGCCTCACCGACCGGGATCTCCAGGCGCCCCAGCGTGTACGTGTCGCCGCCCACCGGGGTCGGCAGGCGCACGCGCACGCCCACCTTGCGTTCGCCCTCCCACAGCTCGGTGGCGATGTGGCCGCCGAACGCGGTCTCGATGGTGTCCTCGATGTCGCTCACCGGCAGCCCGTAGCGGGACGCCGCCTCGCGATCGATGTCGGCCACCAGGTGCAGGGCGTTGCCGGCGCGGTAGATGTCGACGTCGCGCGCGCCGCGCGTCGCGCGCAGGAAGGCTTTCACCTCGGCGAGCTTCTCGTGCAGCAGCCCCAGATCCTCGCCGTAGATCTTGACGACGACCTGGCCGCGGATGCCCGAGATCGACTCCTCGACGCGATCCTTGATCGGCTGGCTGAAGTTGAACTCGATGCCGGGACGCTTCTCCAGCAGCGCGCGCATCGCGGTCGACCACCTGCTCGCGCGAGCGGCCGGTGCGCCACTCGCTCTCGGGCCGCATGATCACGAAGGTCTCCGACTGGTTGGGCGCTTCGTCGTCGGTGCCGTCCTCGGGGTGGCCCTGCTCGGACAGCACGTCCTTGACCTCGGGGAAGGTCAGCAGGGCGATGCGGATCTCGCGCAAGATCTCGGCGCCGTCCTCCAGCGAGATCGCCGACGGCATGGTCACGGTGATGTGAATGTCCCCCTCGTTCATCGTCGGCAGGAACTCCGACCCGAGGCGCGTCATGAAGACGACAGCGCAGCGCGATGATCGGCAGCGACGACAGCGCCGTCAGCCCGGGCCGGCGCAAGGTCACGCGCAGCGCCGCGCTCGTAGGCGACGCGCAGCCAGTGCAGGAAGGCCGGCTCGACCTCGCGCACCGGGCGGTGCTTCAGCAGCGCCGCCGTCACCGCCGGCACGCAGGTCAGCGTGAACAGCAGCGCGCCGGCCAGCGCGAAGGCGTAGGTCAGCGCCACCGGGCGGAAGATGCGCCCCTCGACGCGCTCGAGCGTGAAGATCGGCATCATCGCGGCGCCGATGATCGCCATCGAGAACAGCGTCGGGCGCACGACCTCCTTGGCGGCCTCGGCGACCACGTGCGGCACGCTCTCGGGCGGCGGCTGCTCCTGCGCCAGGCGGCGATAGGCGTTCTCGACCAGGATCACCGCCCCCTCCAGCAGGATGCCGAAGTCGATCGCGCCCATCGACAAGTAGGTTCGCCGGCACGCCGGCGTAGTAGAGACCGACGAACGCCGCCAGCAGCGCCAGCGGCATGGTCAGCGACACCGCGAACGAGCCGATGAAGGCGCGCAGGAAGAACCAGATCACCGCGCTGACGAGGACGATCCCCTCGAGCATGTTGTGCGACACCGTCTTGCAGCGTCGTGTCGACCAGCCGCGTGCGGTCGTAGAAGGGGACGATGCGCATGCCCGGTCGGCAGCTCGCGTGTTGATCTCGTCGACCACCTCGTGCAGCGCCATCAGCACCGTGCGCGGGTTCTCGCCGCGCCGGAGCAAGCACCGTCCCCTCGATCGAGTCGATGGCCTCGTTGCGCGCCACCGACCCGCGCCGCGGCGTGTAGGCCTCGACCACGCGCGCGACGTTGCGCACCAGCACCGGCGTGCCGTCGCGCGTGCGCACCACGGTGTTCTCGATGTCGGCGGGGCCGCGCAGGTAGCCGCGCCCGCGCACCACCAGCTCCGATTCCCCCTGGCGCAGGTAGCCGCCCGAGCGCGCGCCGTTCGACGTCGGCGACCGCGTGGATCAGCTCGTCCAGCGTCAGGCCGTTGCTGCGCAGGCGCGCGGCGTCGGCCAGCACGTGGATACTCCTTCTGGAAGCCGCCGAAGCTGACCACGTCGGCCACGCCGGTCGCGCGCATCAGGCGCTTCGACACCACCCAGTCCTGCCAGCTGCGCAGCTCGCTGGGGTTGTGGTGATCGCTCTCCAGCGTGTACTGGAAGATCTGGCCCACCGGCGTGTCGTTCGGGCCCGAGGTGCGGCTCGATCCCCGCCGGCACCTCGGCCTCGGGCAGGCGTTCGGCCACCTGCTGGCGCGCGAAGTAGATGTCGACGTCGTCCTCGAAGGTCAGGATCACCTGCGACAGCCCGAACGAGGTGATCGATCGCTGGATCAGCACGTTGGGGACGCCGACCAGCGCCCGCTCGACCGGCAGCGTCACCTGCTTCTCGACCTCCTCGGCGGCCTGCCCCGGGAAGAGGCTGATCACCATCACCTGGACGTTGGTGACGTCCGGGAACGATTCGACCTTGAGCCGCCCGAAGCGTGAGCACGCCGAAGATCACGAACGCGAGCGTCGCGACCATGACCAGCACCCGGCGGTGCACGGCGAAATCGATGAGGCGATCGAGCATGGGTGCGCGCCGTCACCATAGGAACACCCCCTGCGACCCTCCGTCGACTGGAAACATGACGGCGGTCTCGAAAAGCCCCCACGGACCAGCTTCGGCGCGCCCGCGCGCTTCGCCCCGTCCGCGCCCAGGATGGTGGGAGCGAACGGGCGTCGACCCGTCGCCGAGACCTGGCGATGATGAACCGAAGCTCTCACCCGTTACCGCGTTGACACCGTCGCAGTAAGCCCATATAAGACGCGGGCTTCACCGCGAGGATGGCGGAACTTGGTAGACGCACTAGCTTGAGGTGCTAGCGGTTAACAGCCATGGGGGTTCGAGTCCCCCTCCTCGCACAGGAAAGTAATCGTTCGGGATTTCGTCGGGCGCGATCGGGTCGGTCGCCTCGGGTGCTTTGGTCTCCTCCACCAGAATTGCACCAGAATCCGGGGATAAACTGTGGACAACCGCCGCGCGGAGCACCTCTGCGGCGGCGTCCTTTTGCGGACGCATGTAGCGGGCGGTGGTGGCCGGCTGCTTGTGCCCGAGCAGGTACATGACGCCGGGCAAGTTGGCGGACGAGCGCCCGAGGTGCGTGGCCGCCGAGTGCCGGAAGTCGTAGTCCGAGATGCGCTCGGCGCGGTAGGCGTCGATGCCCGCGGCCTTGGCCGCGCGGCGGAGCAGCATGGTGCAGTCATGGTGTCGGAAGATGACACCGGAGGTCGGGCAGACGCTGTCGAGGGCGGCGCGGGCCGCGTCGGTGAGGGGTAGCTCGCGGCCGAAGCGGTTCTTGTCGATCTCGTCGCGGATCTGGAGGGTGGTGGCGCCGCGATGGTAGTCGCCGGGCGCGGTGAGCCTGGCGATCGTGCGCGGCCGCAGCGCGGTCTCCCAGGCCACGATGTAGCGCGCGCGGACAGGGTAGGGCTGCTGGGCGCGCGGCGCGCTCCAGTACGAGGGCAGGCGCGCGACGATCGCGGCGATCTCTTCGACGGTGAAGATCAGCGACAGACGCTTGCGCGCGTTCGGAACTGGCGTGCCGAGGACGCGGTTGCCGGGGGTCTCGATCTCCGGCATCTGCGCCAGGTACCCGCGGGCGTGCGCCCACTTGGCGAGACGACGGAGCGGCGACAGCTCGTGCTTGAGCGTCCCGCGTGTGACCTTTCGCAGTCGCGCCGCGATGTAGTCCTGGGCGCCCACGGTCGTGAGCCGGTCGATGGTCTTGAAGAACGGCGCGAAGTGCGAGCCCACGTAGGTGTCGCGATAGAGCCGAAACGTCTTCTCATCGATGGACGCGCGGATGTGCGCCAGCCAGCGCGCCGCGACCTCGTCGAAGGGTGCGCCCGCAGCGGGCGCGGCCTGCCGCCCGCCGGGAGCCCAACGGCCCGCGACCACGTCGCCGCAAATCTTCGCGGCCGCGACCTGAGCCGGGGCCAGGTCGGCCTCTCCAGTCGCAATATCGTATCGTCGCCCCGCGTGCGTGAACCGCGCGTAGTAGAGCCCGCTGTCGCGGCGAACCAGCTTGAGTCCCTCAGAGCGTCGAGCCATTACTTCCTCCTAGACCAGCGCCTCGACGATTCGCTTCGGTCTGACGCCGACCGCGAGCAGGGCCCGGATGACGAGTTCGATCGATACCGATGGGTCGCCGGCTTCCATCTTCGCCACCCGGGACTGGCTCGAGCCGATGCGATTGGCGAGCTCCGCCTGGGTCAGATCCGACTTGCGTCGCCGCTGCCGAAGCGCGTCCACAAGCTCCATCTTGACCGCGACCAGGGCCTCCTCTTCCGGGCTGAGGCCCAGAAAATCGGCAGTCTCGCCGACCTTCCAGCCGCGCCTCTCCAACTTTTTCTTGAGAGCCTTTTTCATGACACTTCCCCGGCGTCCTTCTGGTAGCGCGTCAGCCGGCGTTTGCAATTGCCGATCACGGCCTGCGGCGTTGCACGCGTCGTCTTCGCGAACACTTCCAGAATCACGATCGCCTCTCGACCGACGTAGTAAACGATTCGCCACTCCTTCTTTCTTTCGACATCCGTGACGCGTAGCTCGTGAGATCGGGGGCCAATGACGGGCAACGGCCGAGAGATGGGAAGTGAGAGCGCCTCGCCCCTCTGAAGACGCCTCAAGAGAACACCGACCTCGATTCGAGCAGTAAGCGAGAACGGCGGAGACTTCACCTCCCCGTGAAGCCAGGCGAGCGGTCTATCAAGATCCGACATGGCCAGTGTATGTCATTTTTGACATCTTTCAAGGTCCCTGGCGCTTGGGCTGAGCACCCGACTGCGCCTCGCTGCGCCGCGCCCTGAGCTGCGCCAAGATCTCGCCTTCCTGTTGGGAGAGGGCGCCGCCACCCTGCGAATTTGCCCAGCGCGAAGTGAAGGTCGCCGGCGTCGCCAGGGAGCTCGAGCTCCGCCGGACGTCGAGCCATCGTTTGACGTCGTCCGTCGCAAAGAACACGCGCGCCCCGATCGCCACCGCGGGCAGATTCGGCTGACTGCCGCCCAGATGAGCGGCCTGCCCGTGTCCTTTTCGACCTGGCACATGAACTGACGAGCGAATTCGGTCAGGTCCAGCTGGTCGCCGTCTTCGGGCGAAACGATGAACCGAAATTGCCGCGGCTCGTTCTCCAGCGGCGCTCGAAATTTCTCCGCTCGGAAGTTTTCGTCCGGGCCGTAGAGGCGCCCCGGAGCCCCGTTGCGCTCGACGCCGTCGCGCTCCAAGTACGCCAGGTGCAACCGAGCTGCCTTGAGGCCGTGCTCCTTCAGCGGGACGTATCGCCCCTTGATCACGCAGCGCCGACTCGTCGCATGGGGCGGCCGCACGGCGATACGCGATGTCCGGTTGTGTGCCTGGTGTCGCGTCCGCCTGGCTGCCCGCGATCGGCCGCGCGGTCCTGTGGGGCTGGATTCTGACGAACCACCGGGGCTACGTGGACGGTGTTCGCTTAGAGTTCCGAAACACGGTGTCCGATTCCGGGGTGGTCATCGAGGTCGTGGTCGCGGCATCGGTGCTTCATACTGCGGTCGTCGGGGACGCCGTATAACATGGTGTTGCAGCGGTCGATCATCCTTCCTCGCTTCGCTCGGGCGGATGTTCGCCGCTGAACACCACGACGTTAGCCAGACCAGTCATGTCCGACGACGAGAAACCATCACCAGAGGAACTCGAGCGACGTCGAAAGTGGTTCGACGGGTATGTTCGGGATCTCGACGAGAAATTTATTGTTCGTCCCGCGGCGCAGGGGAAACGGTGGGCCTGTCCCTGTTGTCGTTTCTTGACGCTTCATGAACGTGGTGGGTTCGACATCTGCAAGGTGTGCTTCTGGGAGGACGATGGCCAGGACGATCACGACGCCAGCATCGTTCGGGGTGGTCCGAATGGTGGACTCAGTTTGGAACGGGCGCGTCAGAACTTCGCCGCCTACGGCGCTTGCGACGAGCGATTCAAGACGAAGGTCCGCGCGCCACTACCCGAGGAGCGTGGCGATGCTGGCTAACAACGTGTTGCAGCGGACGGCGCTTGCGCGCCGCGGCTGAACACGCGATCGTTAGACGGCTGAGCGATACGCGGCAGAGGGACGCATGAAGCTGTTGTTCGTCTGTGGGCGCAACAAATGGAGAAGTTCGACGGCCGAGAGGATCTTCTCGAATCGGCCGTCACTTGAAGTGCGTGCTCGTGGCCTGAGCTCGAGTGCAAACCGCCGACTTGTCGCGGACGACGTATCCTGGGCGGACGCAATTTTCGTCATGGAGTCGAGTCAGAAGCGCCAGTTGGTAGGCCTCTTCCGAACTGAACTCGGTGACCGCCCGGTCCACGTTCTGGATATTCCAGACGACTACAAATTCATGGACCCCGAGCTCGTTGAACTCCTTGAGACTGGCGTCCGCTCGGTAATCGGCCGGGGTGACGCCGTCTAACCGCGTGTTGCAGCGGACGGGGCTTGCGCCCCGCCGCTGAACACGTGATCGTTGTCCGGACAAGATGCCCGTTGAGCATTGGCATATTTACCTGATCATCGCGTGCGTGATGCTCGTTCCTGGCATTCACGTCATCCGGTTTCACAAGGACCTCTTGGTGGCCGGTCTCGGCGCAAAAGTGACGTCGTGGATATTCGGCATAGCTGCGCTGAGCGGACTTGTGGTCACCGCGTACTACCGGTTCGACCGCAACTCGATGGGCATTGCGGCCGCACTCGGGATGCCATCCCTCCATCGACTGTTTGTCCGCGCGATGTTTCGCCAGTTCGTCAGGAGGATGGGACGGGAGCCAGTCGATGTCGCCTTTAACTGGGCGCCAGGTCTTGCTTCCGACCGAGCGTTTGCGATCGGCGTCCACCTCGGATGTATCTTTGGTGGGCTCGCGATCGTCGGTTACTTCCAGTGGGGAATCGCTCTCACCCAACGAGGAGCCGGATAACCACGCGTTGCAGCGGACGGGGCTGCGCCCCGCCGCTGAACGCGCTATCGTTAACCGGACAAACCCATGCGTCGGTGCGTGTCTCTCCTCCTAACGCTGTTCGCCACGATTGGAGCGCCGGCGTGCGACACGGATGTGGCGTGCGCAATGCCGTCGGGTACCTACAAGATCGACTATGTCCAACTTGACGGAGACTGCGGCGACATTGCTTCTCGGACACTGGAAGCTTCTCCGACGCGAACCACGATGTTCCTTCCGCCGTGCGTCGGGGAGGTCTCCTGGTCGGAGAACTTCTGTCGCGCGATCTTTGATGCAACCTGTCCTCGTGAAGACGTCGGGCCTGGCTTCCATCATCAGCAGCACGGCGAATCGACATATAGCGACGATGCCGGAAGCCGCATGGGATCGTTCGACGTCACCATCTTCACCGCGGAGGGATCGGTCCACTGCCACAGTCGCTACTCTGTGTCGGCGACGCGAGTGTCGGCAAGCGCCGGCTAACCCGCGCCCTGAGGCGGACGGCGCTAGCGCGCCGCCGCTGAACGGCTATATCGTATCGTTGTCCCGACGAGGAGTCGCACGATGGGAGGATTGCTACCGTGGGGAACCGTCCCGGCGCCGCCTTGGGGACCTATCCCGGCGCCGACCGATCGGCGGCGCGCTGTCGCCCACCTGTCGCCCAGACGACCCGGATTCAACCGACCTCATCAGTTCCCAACCGCCTCTCCCGCCCCGTCTCGAAAACCGCAAGTCACCGGAATGACCGTGCAAGTCGGTGCGGCGCTTGGTTTTTCGATCATCCGCCGGGCAGGTTCGAGTCCCGGTGCCTCCACCGCGCGTGTAGCAAGTGTGTAGCAAGCGCGCGCGAAGGTGGCGGAGTTCCGCGGCCTGATCGCGGCGGCGGAGCCGGCGGTTCGGGGGTGGGCGGCTCAGGCGGCTCGCGGTCGAGAGCGCCCTTGGCCGCCACAGCCGCGCGTAGCGCGGCGCATGTTCTGCGGGAGCGCCACGATCGCGCCGCGTGCAAGAAGTGCGGGTCCCGCTGACCGAGTGCCCATCGATACTCGTTCAACTCCGAGCGAAGTGCTGGTGGCTCGGATCGTGCAACGGCTCCGTTCCGGCGCGAGGGAGCGGAGACGACCAACAACGCAATTCCCCGGGGAGGGTTGGACCATGAAGAACGGGCATGTCACCAGTATCATCGCGTCGGTGAGCCTCCTGTTGTTCGCTGACGGCTGTGGCCCAACCGAGACGCCGGCCGAAGAACAGTCGGCCTTGACGTGTAGCCAAGGAGATTCATTCGTTGCTTGTTGCCGGCGCGCGTTTCGGCCTGGCAAGAAGCGCGAACGGTGCAAGGCCGACGCGATTCACGGACGCGGCGTTTGTGGGCACCACGTCCGGCACGACGCCGGCGCGGCCGATGCATCGCAAGGAGGTAACGACGGCGCCGCGGATGCCGGGGGCGCGGACGCCGCCGCAGATGCGTCCGGCACGGACGCAACGGACGCGAGAGACAGCTCGGCGGACGTGACACCTGGGGGGGCTTGCCGGACGGCTTCACCGAATGATGCTTGGCAGAGGAGCGACCTTCCCAAACCAGCGAGCGCCATGTTCGCGACTGCCGTTGACGATGTGTGGATGATTGACGGCAGTTTTCCACCATCGGTGTGGCGCTGGGATGGCGCGACCTGGACATCGGTGTTGACAGCGTCGGATGGCGAAATGTTCGGGTCGATCTGGGCCTCCGCGCCGGACGACGTCTGGGTCAGCGGAACACGCGTGCATCAGTGGAACGGCGCGATCTGGAACGACGTCACGCCTCCGGCGTTGCTGAGCTCGTCCACCGGTTTCCTGTGGGGAAGCGGCCCGTCGGACGTGTGGACCGTCGGCTCCCTGGGGTTCCTCCACTGGGACGGATTGTCGTGGGCACAGCAGTCACCACCTCCTTCCGGCAGCAGCTTGTTCTGGGCCAATGCCCTGTGGGGCAGCGCGGTCGATGACGTCTGGGCGGTCGGATACTACGCCGTCAGCATGTTCGGCACCCTGCGAACCCCGGCAATCGTGCGATGGGACGGCGTTTCCTGGACGCAGTTGCCCGCGCCCACGGTGCTGGGCTTGTTCACCGGCATCTGGGGCAGCGGCGCTGACGACATCTGGGTCGGGGCGACCGACGGCATCATGCACTTCGACGGAACGGCCTGGAGCGTGGCCCGGGGCGTCGCCGGCGTCATGACGAGGAATGCGGCCACGATGTGGGGTAGCTGTCCCAACAACGTCTGGGCGATCGCCGCGAAGGACCAGCACGCGGATTCCCGGGTGTCCCATTTCGACGGGGTGACCTGGTCGACGTGGGTCGTCGATACCGATCCGGCGGTGGAGATTGTCACCATCACCGGCGCTGGTCCGGACCGTGTTTGGGTGGGCGGTTATGGCACTCCGGGGCCAACCCCCATCCTTTTTCAGAAAGTGCCGGGCAATGCACGCCCCGCTTGTGGCAATGGCTCGATTGGCCCCGGCGAGCAGTGCGACCCCCCCGACGACCGCACATGCAGTGTCGTGTGCCAGAAGGCGTCGATTTGCGGTGACGGCGTGATCGACCCGGGCGAGGAATGCGACCCACCCCACGTATCGCCCCCGTACCCGATTTGCGGTTCATCCTGCCGCCTGATTGCGAACTCGGTGACCGCGAGCGCGTCGTGTGTCTTCGACGGAAATGCCTGTGACGACAGTCTTCCGTGCTGCAATGGCGAGATCTGTAGCAATGGATACTGCGGCGGTCAGGTTTGCCGCCTTACCACCGACAGCTGCAACGGCAGCGTTCCTTGCTGCGGCGGGCTTCGGTGTGCGAGCGGATCGTGTGCCTGTGTCGCCCTGGGGGCGGCCTGCGCCGGGTCGGAGCCCTGCTGCGCGGGTTCTTGTACCAGCGACAGTGTCTGCGGGGTCTGCTCACCTCTGGGAGGCGCCTGCGGGCCCGGGACGCCGTGTTGCTTCGGCTCGGTTTGCTCGGCCGGCGCCTGCGTCGCCCCGCAAGCCTCCTGCGCGGGCACCGGCGCGCCGTGCGCCGACATCGCGGCGGGCGAGAATCATTCATGTGGGATCTTCGCCGGCAGCGCCAAGTGCTGGGGATCGAATGTGTCCGGGCAACTCGGGAACAACGCGGCCACCGATAGCCTGGTGTCGGTGCAAGTTCAGGGGCTCACCTCCGGGGTCACAGCCATTGCCGCTGGACAAAAGCACACCTGCGCCATCGTCAACGGCGGCGTGCAGTGCTGGGGCGCCAACGACCACGGCCAACTGGGAACGACCCTGGTGACCGGAAACAGTCGCGTTCCGGTCCAGGTCGAGGGACTGACCTCGGGCGTCACCGCGATCGCGGCCGCCAGCCTGCACACGTGCGCCGTCGTCAACGGCGCGGCGAAGTGCTGGGGCGCGAATTTCAACGCCCAGCTCGGCAACCACTCGGTGACCGATAGCGCGGTCCCCGTCCAGGTCCAAGGTCTCACGTCCGGCGTGACCGGGATTGCCACCGGCAGCGCGCAGTCTCTGCAAGTGGATCGGAGCTGCGCCATTGTGAACGGCGGCGTCCAATGCTGGGGGCGCTTCTTGTACGGTGCGATGACCGATTGGAGCCCGGTACCGGTCGCGGTGGCGGGACTCACCTCGGGCGTCACCGCCCTCGCGGTCGGCTCCTATCACACGTGCGCGATCGTGAACGGCGGGGCGCAATGCTGGGGCGCGACCAACATCGCCATTCCCGACGGTGACCTCACCGCGCACCGAATGACCCCCGTAGCGGTTGAGGGTCTCACCTCAGGCCTGACCGCGATCGCCGCGGGCAGGTCCCTCACCTGCGCGGTGGTCAATGGCGAGGCGCGCTGCCTCGGCATGAATGGCAGCGGCGAGATCGGGAATGGCACGACTAACTGGGCGACTGCGCCCGTGACGGTTCAGGGTCTCGCCTCAGGCGTGACGGCGCTGGCCATCGGCAGCGTCGGCGGCGCCAATCACGTTTGCGCCCTGGTCAACAACAACGCCGAGTGCTGGGGTCTAAATACCGCTGGCGAGCTGGGCAACGCCACTCGCAATTCCAGCAGCGTGCCGGTCAGGGTGACGGATATTCCGCCCCCACCGTCGCCTTGCGGTCAGTGCACCGTCGGCGCCGAGACCTGCGACCCCACGACGTTCGGTCCCATCTTCTGCGTCGCTGGTGCCGACGGCTGTGGCCACTGGGGACCGGCCCCCCCGCGCAATGGATGTACCGGTCAAGCACGTCCGGGCTGCGAGCAGACAACCGGTCCCTTCTACTGTTATTGGGACGCCGCCAGTTGTCGGGTCGAGGCCCGCTGTCCGGATGGAATGTTCTGTCTCGCTGGCACCGCCGGGTGTGTCGCCTGTCCCCCGGGCTTCCCCGGGTGCACCCCGACACCCTGACGGATCATCAGAGGCTGCCAGACGCGGCAGCGACACGTGGCGGCTCGCCATCGCCCACGGATGCAAATGTGGCGCCGCGGAGGCCAGGGGACGCAAGATTTGCCTGCGCAATCTCACTTGCGTGTCGTTCCGATTGTGTCGTTCCGCGCGAGACAGCTCCGAGGACCCGTGCCGTTGCTCGCGAGGGGCGTGGTCGGGGCGCCTCG
Source organism: uncultured Pseudomonadota bacterium (assembly GCA_963778795.1). Taxonomy (GTDB): domain Bacteria; phylum Myxococcota_A; class Polyangia; order Fen-1088; family Fen-1088; genus DASRQZ01. Next base: position 447,742 of record CAVZVU010000005.1, read on the forward strand.
TCCCTTTGTCGGCGCTGATCCATCTCCCTATGGCGCCCCTCCCGAGGTCCTGCGTGACGAACCATCGGCGCTGGTGACCTGCCGTCTGCGCAACTTGTCCAAGGAGTTCGCAGCCCCCGGTCGCTGCTGGAACACAGGCGCGTCCGGGTGGAAAATAGAAGGGGCGTTCAATGAGTTTATCGCGTGCGGCGATTGGTTGGTGGCGATTGAAGTCACGCGGAAAATGCGCGTAGCTGCCTACTCGCTGACCTCGGGAAAGCTTGCGTTTCGCATAGACGAGCCGGTGCTGCCCGTGATCACTTGCGCCGCGCCCGGCATCCTTCTCGTTGGCGAGCGCCGCCTCACTATGTTCAAGCTACCCAACCGGCAACCGATCTGGACGGGAAAGCCGAACCGCGGGCGGATCAATCTCCTCGCAACGACCGAGAATGCCATCGCGTTCAACGAGGTGCCGACCGGCGCAATCGTTGTTATTCGCAGGCCGACGGCGTCGGAGTTGCGATGATCTGCCGCTGATTCGCGCCTGGTGAGGAGCGGCGAGCCGGTGTGGGGGCGAGGAGGGAGTCCGGCGGCATGGACGCCAAAGGGACGGTACCGTTGACGATGTCTGCTCAAATCTCGAAAACTCGGGGAATTAGGACGACCTGATGGAGAATCTTGGTAAACCACAATGATCGTAGCCTCGTGCCGCCCCCGGATTCTCGCGTTCGAGGCTGAGCCGGTGAGTCGTCATCGTTCATCTCAGCACGCGCACGACCCCCTCACCCCGCGCCCCCCCGCGCCTCTTGCAGCGTCACGGCCAGTTCTCGACCAACAGCCCAGGAACCCTTGAGAAGTGTCGGATGTTACGGGGCATCCGCAGCGTGGAGTTCCGGTACGGCAATCTTCCTGGAGGGGGCCGAGCACAGGCGGAGCTCTGGGGCTCAGTAGCTCTTCGGGATCAGTGCAGCAGATCGTGGACGACGGTGTTCCAGACGTCGCTCATCAGCTGGTAGCCGGTCGCATTGGGATGCAGGCGGTCGGCCAGGAACTTTGACTTGTAGGCAGGGTCGCGCACGAACGCGCTGTACATGTCGACCAGGGCGATGTGCTTGCCCGCTTCGGCGCGGCTCTGTACGACCGCGGGGATGCCGGCGTTGTAGGTCACGATTCGCTGATTGAGCGGGTCTTGCATCGTGGGGGTGATCTGCGCCACCACGATCAAGGCATGCGGGTCGAGTCCGACGATGGTGTCGATCAACATGCCCAGGCGCGCCGGCGCGTTGGGCAGATCCACGTTTCCGTCGACATCATTGGTGCCGATCATCAACAGCACGATGTCGGGATTGTATTGGGGGATGACCTGGGGCAGGTACCGCGCGATGCCGAGGCGGGGAATGGGGGCCATGGGCGCGTCGTAGATCGTGTGCGCGCTGTGACCCTCGTGGTGTTGCGGGAAGGGAACGTTGTCGACTTGTGCTGGGCCGTTAACCTGCGAGCCTACGAAAGTGAACTGTTTGCCTTCCTGATGCGCGCGTTGAAAGAACGGAATGCGGTAACCGCCGCGCACGGTGAAGCCGTCGGTGATCGAATCTCCGAGCGGCATGATCGTGCACATCGTCCCCGCGGGCGGACAAGGGTCGTAGGCCAGGGTCGTGGGACCGGTATCGACTGAAGCGTCGTGGGCGATATCGCCTCCACCGCCGCCGTCGATGGACGGCCGGCTGCCGCCGCTGCCGGACGAGCCCCCCGCGGCGGACGTCCCGCGACCACCGGTCGCGCCATTCGACACGCCGACGTCCGCGCCAGCATCGACGGCGCCGCGTGTGCCGCCCCCGCCGTTCGCGCCACCCACCGCGTTCGCGCCGCCCCCGCCGTTCACCCCACCCGCGCCGTTCACCCCACCCGCCCCGGCCCCACCCACGCCATCGCCCCCTGTTCCACCGTCGCAGGCGCCGGCCAACGCCAATCCCATCACCCACACCCACGTCACCCAGACGGATCGGTACGACGCCGGCTCGTGTGGAGAAGATGAAGGTGCGCCCACGATCGGGTCCCGCTTTGTGTTGCCCGTCCCTGGTTTGGCCATCAGTGATGCGACGACGGGCGCTTATCTGAGGTTCGGCATTTCGTCGCGGGTGACGACGTAACTGCTGTTGTAGACCTTCTGCAGCTCGGCGACGGTGCTGAAAGTCTCGGGGTAGGGTTGGGTCCAGATGTTGAAGAAGAGCCAGTTAGTCTTGGTCGCCTGCAACATATCGGCATCGGGGATCGGCCCGCACTCGTGGAGGGCGATGGGCATCGTCGTCCCGAAGACGGTGCGGGCGGCGTTGAAAATAGAGGTCATCGGGCTGTAGTTGCCGGTGGCGTTGTAGTTGTCTGCGCCTCCGATGTCGACGAAGTCCTTGCCCGGATTGAACGCCGCCGAGGGCGAGCCGTCGTAGCCGAGCAGCCAGATGGCGTTCCTGACGCCTTTCACGTTGACGATACGGTCGAACGCATACTTCCACAGGCGGACGTACTGGGCGCCGCCCTCTTTGCTCCACCAGAACCACGGGCCGCCCGCCTCGTGGAACGGTCGAAACAGAACCACGCCGTTGCCGGCCTGGACCAGGAGTAGGCGGTTGGCCAGCGCGTCCAGCCGTTGATTAAAGACGGTGTTGTTCGCAGATCCGGGCGTCAGCACGCTGTCGATGCCACCGGTCACCGCGGTCATCGACCCGGTGTAGCCGTCCGCCGTGCTGGGCGCGCCCATGTGATAACCGAACATGCACAGCCCGCCCGCGTTCCAGTACGGCAGGCAGCGCGTGGCGGCGCCGTCGCCGTTGGCCTCGAACGCGCGAATGGCCGGGTACTTCCCCGTGTTGGTGAAGATGTAGCTGATCTCCACCTCCCCGCCGCTCTCTTCCTGGCCGGACAGAATGTGATTGCCATACTGACTGTAGAGGTAGCAAAGCACGTTCCGCGCCTGCTGGGTCGCGTTGGGTGTCACGGGCACCGCGGCGCAGCTGGCGTTGCCCGGGGAGCCGCCCGACCCACGGCCTCCCGTCCCGTCCATCCCCGGCGCGCCCCCGGTCCCACCCCCGGTCCCCGCCGTGCCCGGGCTGCCGCCGATACCAATCGCCCCGCCGTTCCCGGCGACGCCAGTCATGCCGCCGACGCCCGGCATCACGCCGGCGTCGGACGCCTCGCCTCCCGCGCCGGCGAGGCTCGCATCGTCGGTGGCGCCCCCGGCGCCCCCCCGGTCCCCGTCGGAGGTCGTGCAGGCGCCGGTAAAAAGGCTCAGAAAAACCGGCAAGAGCAGACGCTTCATCAGCCGCTCGAGGGTGGAGCCGAGCCGATGTCTTCACGAAATCGACCATCGCGACCGCGAGTGCTTTTCCTGAATTTCTACGAAGCAATTTCGGCCGTAGCCGCCCCTATTACTATCGGCTCGTCTCTCAATCTCTCAATCAGGAGCAAAATATCTGATGGCGACGAATCGGCGCGTATTTCTCGAAGTGGTGGGCGTCGGCGCGGCGGGGGCGACCATCAATCTGGCGTGCGTGGGCATCGTCGGAGACACGGGGCTTGCGACCCGGGACGCAGCGCGTGGCGAGACCGCGGCCCCGGCGACCGGAACCGGCGGCGCGACCGGCAGCGGAGGCTCGGGCGCGGGCGGCGACGGGATGGGGGGAGCGGGCGACTCGGGGCAGGGCGGTTCGGGCACCGGCGGCAATAGGGGCTCCGGAGGCACAACTGTCGACGCGAGTGTTCCCCCGCGTGATGCGAGCGCCGACCTGACGCGCGACACCGGGCCGCGCGATGCCGGCCCGGTCTTGGGGCCGGGCGACCTTGCCGCCGGCAATATCAGCGGGCTCGCCGTCGGGGCGCTCAACGCGATCCCGAACCAGAGTGTGGCCATCGGGCGCGACGCCATGGGGCTTTACGCGCTGACGCTGATCTGCACGCATCAGGGCTGCACGGCGGCGCCCGCAGGCGCGACTGGAGCGCGGCAGATCGACTGTCCCTGCCACGGCAGCCAGTTCGACCGCAACGGCGCGGTGATCCGCGGGCCGGCCGCGCGCCCACTCGTGCACTTCGCGGTCAGCGTCGACGCCAGCGGCAACATCGTGGTCCGCACCAACAGTCAGGTGGCGGCCACTGTTCGCGTCATGCCCTGATCTCGGGCCCGGGGCTCCCGAATCGGGAGTGCCGGTGCCGGCGTCGGAGGTTGCGCCTCTGCCGCCTCCGCTGGCACTCCCGTTGCTCGTCGCCTCGCCGCCCGCACCAGACCCCGGCGTACCCGGCACGCCTATCGCGCGTGGACCAGCACGGCGGAGGCGGGGGGCACACCCACCGTCACCATCGCGCCACTGACGGGGAGGTTATAGGGCGCCTTGGGGCTCCAGACGCCGACCGAAGTTATCGACGCACCCGCGAGCGTCACGCCAGTCGTGGCGCTCAAAGCCGGGGCCAGAAGATAGGTGCCCGTCGCGGCTACGACCGGCGTGCCGACGTCGACGCGCGCATTTACACCGTTGGTGGCGTCCTTGTTGACCAGCACGACGTTGGTCGAACCATCCGCCAGCTTGATCGTGTACGCCGAAAAGTTGAGGCCGCCGGCGGCCACGGTGGTGGGCAGCATGTCGCCCACGCCGGCCTGGGCGACCAGTAGCATTCCATAGAACAGCGGCGCGGCTGCGGTGACCTGGCTGTCCACCTCGACGATCGGCGAATAGCGAAAGGGCCGGGTGCACGACGTCACGCCGTTGTTGCAGACGTTGCCGTCCATGTTTTGCCCACCGCTGTGGAAGTTGACCCCGACCGCGCCGTACTGCGCCGTGGTCAACATGAAGTCGATGCCCCACAGCGCCGACGCGAAGACGTCGCTGACGCCGGCGGCTCCGTGACCGGAGTAGGAGTTCATTTCACCCCAGCGATAGCCGTCCGCGATCCGATTGGCTTGAACGGCCGCGGCCAGGGCCTGCGACTGGGTCACGACGCTCGGGTCGATGGTCAGGATGTTCGCGATCGTGGGGTTACTCGACGCTGCGCCCTTGTAGTAGTGCTCGGTCAAAAGAATGATCTTACCTCCCTCGGCATTGGCGAACGGGACCGTGAACGTGGTGACCGCGCCGGCAGCCGCGGGCCCCGCCAGCGGCGTGGTGGGCGACATGGCATGAATTGCCGTCTGGAAAGATTCCCACTGCATCGTGGGCGTCCCGACGGCGTTGTTGGCGAAGAAGTTGATCTCGTTTCCGATCTCCAGCGAATGCAGGCTGCTGCCCAGCTTGGACGTCGCGTACACGGCCTCGTCGACGGAGGGCTGGATCGCGGTCCGCATGCTCACGCCGTAGATCGCCTTCCAGCCGGTCGCGCGCAGAAAGGCGGCCAGCGCGTCGACCTCGACGGTACCGATGTTGTGAGAAGTCTGTCCTCCCGGCACCGGCGTGGCGTTCGGGACCCACGTCGACGCATCGACGTCGTTGGCGCCGATCCGCACGAAGCCCGGACCCAGCAGCTTGAACAGAGCGATCAGCGGCCCATTGGTACCGGCGAAGAATCCATCGGTCATGTGGGTCTTCTCGAAGCTGAAGCCCGCGAAACCCGGCGCGAGATGGCCCCGGGTAGTGGCGCGCGCGACCGTCACCGTTCCCGCCATCGACGGCCCCGTGAGGGGAGGTGGTGATCCGCCGTCGACGCCCGGCGTTCCCCCGTCGCTGGCGCCGCCGGAATCGGTCCCCGCTCCGGCGTCGCTGCCGCCGAATCCCGGCGAGCCGCCCAATCCCGGCCTGCCGCCCAATCCCGGCGAGCCACCCGCGCCCGTCGCACCGCCGCTGCCACTGGGACCGGTCGTGCCACCAACACCGGTGGCGCCGGTCGAACCACCAGCGGCCGGGGAGCCACCCGTGCCCGACTGAGCGCCGCCCGCGCCCGAATCGGATCCGGTCGAAGTCCCATTCGCGGCGCACCCGGCGAAGCCGATCGAAGCCGCGAAGATCAGACCCAGAGGGAGCGCGGTCGACTTACTTGCCATCATCGATGCCTTTCGTTCGCGACCCGGCGCAATGCCCGTCACTTCGCAGCCGTTGCACGACGGCTCTGGCGTGCCGGGCACGCTAGTCGAGGGGCCCTGATAGAAGGGGAGCAGGCCAGCAAATTGGTACGCTTATCGAATCGACGGAGCGCCACGTCGATTCGATGTTTGGAGGGCGGCCTCCGCGCTGGTTCGACGGTGCTGCTGCGCACCAACACGATCAACGGGCGCCCACCGGCCCTTCAGTCGGGCCGCATCAGCCGAAGAGGCCCGGCAACGGGCCCGTGAACTGGTTCGCGTTTCCCAAGGACGCTAGGTTCACACCGAACACCGGGGCCAGCGCCAACCAGAAGTCGTTGAAGGGACGGTTGCCGGTTCCCCCCGACGAGCTGACGCCGGTCTGCATCGGAAGGGAACCATTCGTCACCTTCAGGAAGGTGCCACCCTTGAGCTTGGTGTTCTTGCCGCCAAATACGATCAGCGGCATGCCCATCTGGTTGTGGTCCCAGGCGCGCGCCACCTCGGTGACGTAGACCACGATGGTGTTGTCGAGCAAGGTGTTGCCGTCAATGTCGATCGTCTTGTCGAATGCTTGCAGCGCCAGTGAGGTCTGCTGTGAATAGAAGAGATTGATCTGGACCAGCCAGTCGCGCGTCATGGTGTCGCCGGTGGGGTCGCTGTGGCTCGGGGGGTGATGCGGCGTCGATTGAAGGTTGCCCTTGATGATGGCGCCATTGAACGTGCCGGGAAAGACGACCCAGTTGGTGCCTGAGGACCACATGAACGACGCTACCCTCACCAGATCGCACGCAAACGCCGCGCGAATCAGCGCCAGGTGTGCCTGTCCCAGATCCTGGTGCGGGTGACTCGTCGGATTGTTCGACAGGTAGTAGTCGACCCCGCTCAGCTTGGTGCCGCCTGCTGGCGCGAGACCGCTGGTGGCGCCTGGACCGGCCCCCGACTGCGTGAAATAGGCTGGCGCGGCCGGCTTCACACAGGTTGCGCCGCTCGTCACCGGGCCGAGCGTAGCGCGAATGCTCGCCTCGAGCTGCTGAATCGCGGCGGCGTGGGTGTCCAGCTTCGGCTTCTCGCTAGCGGGAATCAGGGTCTGCATACGCGCGAGGTCGCTGCGCATGAAGTCAAGAATGCTGAGTCGGTTGTTGAGCAGAGCGGCAGTATTGGTGCCCGTCGGCAGCGCACCGCCGAAAATTCGCGTAAATGTCGTCAACGGTTCGGTCTCGGCATAAAGAGGCTGGCGTGCCAGGTTGACGTCCGGGTTGGCTGTCGGAGGCAGGTAGGAAAGCACGCGCGGAGCTATCTCGTCGCGGTCTGAGCGAATGTCGGCGGCCAGCTGGAGAGAGCCGAACATCGTCTGCTTGCCCGTCGGTGCTGCCGCGCCACCCAGCAACGGCGAGCGGGCCAGGAGCAGCTGATCAATCGACGGCCCACCGGCGCAATGGTCTTGCTGACCGACTTGACCGAGAGCAGGCACGCCGGTCATGAGCGCTACCATTCCCCCTTCGTGGGTGTTCTGGCCGCCGCTATTGCCGGCCGTCTTGGAGGCGGTGATCACGTTCAAGCCATCGATCATCGCCATCTTCGATTGCAGGGGAGCAAACGGCAAGGTCTCGGTCGGCAAGGTGAACGAGGTGGTGGTTGCGTTTGCGGCCGGGCGCCAACCAACAAGGCCGGGCGATGCGCCGAGCGGGTGATGGATCACCAGGAACCGCAGCGGCGCTGCGATGCCTTGGGCCCTTGCCTCGATACTCCGAAGCAATGGAAGGAGGAGTGCCGCAGAGCCGCCGCAACCCTGCAAAAACGACCGGCGAGCAATTTTGTAGGACATCACAGCGTACCTCCCGATCGGGCGCGAACGAACGGCGCGAGCGCGACCTGGCTAAACAAGGACGGCATGGTCCCATCCGACTGGTCGAACTGCGCGCGCAGCGTCTGAAGCTCACAGGTGTTGTAGACGCGAATCATGCTTCCGATCGCGTAGCTGGTCATTTTCTGGACAGCGCAGCCGGCGAGGACCTTGGTCGATACCAGCGCCTGCGCAAGCGCGGGCGCCCCATTCACCGTCATCGGAGCGAGCGGACCCACACTGAAGACGACCGACGGCACAACGGGACGTCCCGCCTCGTCGACCGTGCGATAGTTCCCGATCGCACCAAAGTTTTGCAGCACGCGCGAGTAGGGATCCATTTGGGAGTGGCAGGCGGAGCAGACCACTCCGGGCGACATGCGGGCGTCCGACTTCGTGATCTCGCTGTCGCCCATCGCGATGACCGCCAGCGCTGTCGGGGTCGTCAGGTCAATCGGCGGCGGAAGTGGATCCTGGCAGACGACGTCGTCATGGATGAACTTTCCCCGTTTGACGATGGAGTTCGCGGCCGGGTCCGACGCCGCCCACAGGAACGAAGGCTGGGTCAGGATGCCGGCACGGGGCTGCGTCGATGGCCAGGTCGCTGCCGCGAAACCAGTCCCGGTGCCCGCGAAGGGGAGTCCGTATAGCGTCGCCAAGCGTCGATTCACGAACATCTTCTGGGACGTCACCAGATCGGTAACCTTCCCCCCACTCGTGAACAGCACGTCGTTCACGAACTGCTGTGCCGACGTGAGAAGGTCTCCGACCAACACCGTCTGGTCCTGGTCGGCCGCGGCGAGCGAGGAAAGCAACGTGGTGTCCTTGTTGGCCTTGTCGACGAGCTGCCCGACATTGAACCAGTTGACCACGACATTGGTCAGGCTGGTCTTGGTCTCGGGAAGAGCCACCAGTCGAGCGACCTGAGCGGCTATGCCGTCGGCTCTCGCCAGGCTGTTATCCGCAGCGGCAGCCATGAGGCCTGCATCCGGCGTCGAGTTCAAGAACAGAAACCCCAGCTGCGTGGCTACTTCGTACGGCGTCAGCATCGTGTCGGGGAATTTGCCGCTGGCATCAGCCGCCAGGGTGCTGGGCCCCAGCTCGGTACGATAGATGAACGAGGGGGACAAGATCAGGGCCTCGATCATCAGGCTGATACCGGTATTGAAGTCCTGCGTCGCGCCCTGGGTGTAGACCTTCATCAGGTTGGTGACCTCGGTCATCTCCAATGGCCGTCGAAAGACTCTGGCGCCGAACCCTTGCGCGAAGCGAGTGGCGCAGGCCGCGGGCGCTTCGCCAGTGTTACAGGCCGCGAGCGCGGCCAGCCGCGGCGCAATCTGAGCGATGATGTTCTCCGCGGTTTGATACAGGCCACCGAACAAGTAGCCCGGCTGGACGGTCAGATCCGCGCCATTGATGAATGCGTAGGCCGACGAACCATCGGTGGTGGTCTCGCTGAGGGTTGGTGCCGCGCTGAGTGCCAATAGATCCCGTGTCGCATTCGCGTACTGTTGTGACGACAAACGCCATATGCGCCTGGGAATCGCTGGCAGGGTCGCGCAGGTGGGCCCTCCGTTGGCGCCGCCCTGGGATCCTGATGTCGCGCCGCCAGGGCCGCCACTATCACTCCCGCCACCGCCGCCACCGCCCGTCCGATCGACGGCCGCAGGACCCACCGCGCCCATGCAGCCGCCGAGAGCCGAGAGCATTGCTGGAAGCAGCCAAACAGCGTGACGGTCGTTCATACCACTCTCCTGGTGTCGAGCCGACCTCTGACGGTGACCGTCAAGGTGAGACGGTTCCGTCGCCTTGCCAGAGGCCCCGCGGGGTGACTCGACTATGCTCGTCGTAGCGCTAGATCCAAGGAGGGAACCAACTGATGTTTGGAGGATTCCAACTGAGCCCTCCCAACTGTAGCTAAATGCGCAAACGGCTCACGCGCGACTACCAGGTCGCGGTGACGCCTGTGTTGACGAAGTTAACATTCTGCTTCTCACCGAGGTACCAGGTAAACTGACCCCGGAAATAGTCGACGCTGAAGTGCAGGTGCGCGGTTCGATGGAAGACAAGAGCCGCCGACATGCCAAGCTGGTTCTTGACCAGGCTGGAGGTGGTGTCCGTCCGCTCCGAATCGAGCAGGAACACCCGAGATATGCCGGCCCCTAGGTTGATATCGAACCGACCTGCGAGAAGCTGAGCCAGAGCGGAATATCCGTCGAATGTACGAAGATTGAAGTTCTGGTCGAACGTCGTGTTCGTGTCTTCGAGCGCATAGCTCAGTCCCAGGCCCTTGCCGTAGTGGCCGGCCACTCCGAGGTGGAACGGCCCGGCCTCCACTCGTCCGCCATAACCGACGCCGGCCATCGTTGCAGTCCGGGTGTCGGCCGGCCGATAGAGGCGCTGCGCCGCGCCATTGGCGAAAAGGTGGACCTTCATTGGCCCGGCCTTCACATCGTAGGTCAGCTCGGACTCCGGTCTGACGTCGCGCGTGGCTTCCCACGCACCAGCGATCGTGACCGGGTCATAGACTCCTACAGAAAGCTGAAGCCCGCCAAGCATGGGCGTGGTGTAGACCACTCCCGGAGAGAAAAACGCAGCCAGCACGCCGAACCCAATCAGGCCGCGCGTCGGGCCGACGTTATTGATATTCCCTGGGAAGCCCAGCGCATAGCCGTGCCCGTAGAGAAAGTCGTTCTCGGTCGCGCCGCGTGAAAACAGATCGAGCGCCCGGCCGACGAGAAGCCCGCCCCAGGGGCCATCGAGAACCAGATATCCCTCGCGGGCGTCCGGATAGACTGGACTGGTCTTTCGCTGCGCGAGCTCTTCGATCGTGGTCCAAAGGCTCAGATAGACGAGAAAACGCGTATCGTCGCCTACCTTCGAACGAAGGCCGAAGCCAAACACGTTGGGGACGAAGCCGCTACGCACCCGCATGCTCCGGAACGTCCCCTGTGCGCCCTGGACGGGCATGCCGTCCGGCCCCAGCTCGGGAATGCTGTCACTCCCGACGTCTAACCCCCCGCCGGGTCGGATTGTCTCGTTTGGGCCATTGATTGGCTGCGGGTATCCGTCCCCCCAGCCGTAACTGAGGAAACCGTTCACTCGACCGGTCGTATAGACCTCCCAGTCGTCGGTCTTAGTCAGGATCACCTCCGCCGAAGCGAGGGAGTCGCCGAATAGGACCAAGACTAAGGTCGCGACAACAGGGAGAACGAACGAGGCGCGAAAGTCCCGTCTCGTGAGCGAGGTGCCTTGGTTCATTGGTAAGGGGCGATGCGGCTACATCGCGGCGACGGAGTTGACCGTGAGGTGGATTATCTGCGCGTGGTACGGCTGATTGGCGCCATTGAGCAGATTGATGCTCGAGACGGCCTTGCCCATGTACATCGTGGGCACCTTCAGAGTCGGCTCACTGGGCACGCTGCGGCTCGCGGTGCACACGCCGGCATAGACACCGGGGCCGCAGTTGTCCACTGCGTGGCAATTAGAGTCACCCAGGAAGAGGTCGACTGTTCCGGTGCCCGGCACCGGGATGGTCTTGGTATAATGCAGCAGAAACGTCTCGTGATCTTCGTAAGGGGTCGTGGTCTGAGGAAACGAGTTTAGGTAGTAGTGGTTGAGCTCGGTGCCCCCAGGATTTCGGACGACGATCTTGTAGACATTGTAGAATTCCTGCGCCACGGGCGCGCCGCCGCGGTAGAAGGTATCGGTCCCCGCCGGGCCCTGGGCATTTGCAACCACGCCGGTGCCCGCGTCGCGCACGCCGCCGGTGTAATACTTCGCCTCTGCGACGCCGTTGACGGTAAATGTCATGTTGTACATGGTCCCTGCCGTGCCGCCCAGCGTGAAGGTCTCGGTCTGGGTGAACCCGCGACCCTCAAAGTTGGCGGCGTTCTGGTTGGGGCATTGCACGCCGGTAGGAATCGTTATGCAGTCCTGCGCGGCCTGTTGATAACAGGGCACCAGGAAAAACGAGCTCGCCAATGTCTCACCGAATTGATTAGGAACGCCGGCCAATGCGCCCACCGTAATCGCTGTCGTGCCTCCGGTGCCGGAGCCACCCACGCCCGTCGCGCCTCCGGTACCAGCGCTGGTGCCGGAACCCGCGGCACCACCCATGCTCGAGCCGCCCGCCCCAGGCGTCCCGCCGGTGCCCGTCATGGACGCTCCCCCTGTGCTTCCGGCAAGCATTCCACCCGCCCCTGAAGACGGGCTCCCCCCCGTGCCAGTCGCTCCCCCGGTGCCGGCGTCGGATTTGATGACGTCGGATTGTGCACAAGCGATAATGCCCAACGCGGGCAGCACCAAGATTGCGAGAGTCCCTGATGTCATGAGAATCCTCCTTGGAGGTGAAGCTGGGGGGGCGATGACGCGCGCGGTTCTGGCGACGTTCGAGATCCCGAAGACTCTCCGGGTTGGTATCCGCGAACAAGGACGATTCGCGCCTTTCTCTGTAGGATTCCGGTGGCGATTGCGACTAAGTCACGCGACCGCGACGTTTCTTGTGATGCCGCAAGGCTCCCGGTGTAGTTCCCAGGCGTTGGCGGAACACAGCGCCCATGTATTCCTGGTGTCGAAAGCCCGAACGTTCGGCGATCTCGATCAGGGGTAGGTCGGTCTCTTGTAGCAATTCGCGAGCGCGACTGAGGCGCACTCGGATAATTTCATCGTGCATGCTTCTGCCCAGTAACTCGCGAAACAGACGCTGGAGAACGCTGCGTGAGATGGGTACCGTTCGTACGACGTCATCCACGTCAATGTCCTCGCACGCGTGCTCACGAATGAACCTCAATGACTGGGCCACGTTCCGGTCTTCGACGACCAGTGAGTCGGTCGATACGCGGGCGTGAACGCCCTTCGGAGCTAACAAGGTAGGCGCCCGAGGTGGCGCGCCGCCGTGCATGATGACATCGAGCAGCCGCGCTGCCTCGTAGCCTACCTGCCGATGATTGGGCCACACGCTCGAGAGTGGTGGGTCGCTGACCTCGCACAGGGGTTCGTCGTTGTCGACCCCCACCACAGCCAAGTCCTCGGGCACGACGATTCCGTTGCTGCGACAAGCCTCGAGCGTGTGCGGACCTAGTTGGTCTGAGGCGATCATCAATCCGGTCGGTTTTGATAACCCGATCAGCCAAGCGGCCAACTCGGGCCCGCTGTCCTCCCAACTGTCCTCCCAACTGTCCTCCCAGCTGTCCTCCCGCGCGGCCTGACGGGAGACGAAATGAGTAACGCAGGGAAACGCCGCATCACCGACTCGACGCGCGAAGGCGAGCGCGCGACGGTCGGACCAGTTCTCGTCGCGAATACCCAGAAACGCAAAGCGGCGATAGCCCTGATCGAGCAAATGGTCTGCGCCGACGCGTCCGATGGCCTCATCGTCGACGTGAACGATAGGAAAGGGCAGTCCGTTCACCACGCCGAGAACATCAATGGTGGGGACGCCGACGGCGGCGATGGCCCGCGCCACCCGTTGGTTCTGAACCCTGGCGATGATCCCATCGCCACGCCATCGCCGCAACCAGCGGGGCACGGACTGTTCCAACGCGCGAGGCTCGTGCGCGATCGACCAGGGTCGCTCCTCACGTAAGTAGCTGGCGATGCCGCGCAGGATCTCTCGTCCGGGAGCAAGCGAGGTTTCGACTATGAGCGCGACCTTCTTACGGCCGGTGGTCGCGGGGATATGGGATGGCGGGCGCCCCACGTTCGCGAAAGGGTACGCGATTCGACGGCGCTCAATTATCATGCCGCCGGTTTCCTACAGAGATTGCCGCGATCCCTCCAATGGCACGAGTGGTACTCGGCTGGCCAACAAGCGGTTCGCCAATGATATACGGGCAGTTCAGCGAGCGTGCGGCTCTCCGCTGTAACGCTGGCGCCGCTCATTTTGTGTCGTTTGCGCGGTCGTGGTATGCGCCGGTTGACATTTCGGCTATGTCCTCAGGTGACGTCGTGTTACCAAATGCACCATGCCGCACGCTTTGGCAGGTGAGACTCACAACCTGGGTCGTTGGCTCCAGGTCGCGGGGTGGCTCGTGTTGGCGGTGGCCGGCTGTTCGAACGGAGACGGCGGTCCGGGTACGGGACCCGGCGGCGCCGGCGGAACGACGGGCTCCGGTGGCTCGTCGGGCACGGGAGGCGCTCGAGTCGGCGTAGGCGGCTCGGGCGCAGGTGGCTCTACTGCTGGAGCCGGCGGGGCCGTCGCAGGAGCCGGAGGAGTCAGGGCGGACGCCGGTGTGGAGGCGGGCACGGGGACAGGGACCGGCGGTGGCATCGGTGGAGCCACGATGGGGGGCCTCGGTGGTGTCGGGGGAACGGGCGGCGTCGCCAGCTGCGCCGGTCACGCGGTCGCATTCAACGCCAACGTGCCAGGCAACAACGATGTAGCGATGGCGCGCGTCGTCGTAGATTTTTTGAACAGCGCGGACCTGCCAGTCGGGAACGCCAACCGGACCATCGAATGCTGGGCATTCGTCAAGGCGTCCAGCTGGGTGGGCGACGCAAATACAATGTTTTTCTACGGGACGAACAATCGGGTCGCGGACGGATTTGGGCTCGATTTTGGCGCGGTGTTGGGGTCGATCGATCCCTTTACCAACGCCATCTTCGACAATGACAACCAGCCGAGCGGGCTCAGCACCACGAGCGACCAGTGGGCTCACTTCGCGATGACCTGGGATGGCACGACGGTGCGCGGCTTCGTGAATGGCGTTGAGAAGGCCGCCAAGACCTCGGCCGTCGCACAGAAGACATTGATGACTGGTCGGACACCCTTGACCATTGGCGGGTATGCGCCCGCCTTCTTCAACGGCTACATCGACGAATTTCGGGTATGGAACATCGCTCGTCCGGCGGCGGACATCATCAGTACTATGCATAAGCCGCTGGCAGGCACCGAGCCTGGTTTGACGGGATACTGGAAGTTCGACGAGACCAGCGGCACGATGGCGGCCGACTCCACATCTGCCACTGGTGGTCATACTCCGCACCCGGGCGTGTTGATGGCGAGCAGCGCAGCGAATCTGCCGGCGTTCGTCGTCTCGACCGCGCCGATTAACTGTTCTCCCTAGCAGCGTCGTCATCGGACACAACGGGCAAAGCCCAGGCTGGATTGCGCGATTGTATTGACCGCGCCCAGCCGGAAGCTGACGTACCAGGCATCGGTTGATGAGCCCACGAGCGGCGAGGAAGTCCAAAACTGTTCCATCGGGGAACCAGGGAACGCAGTGGGATCGATCGCCGGGTCGTGACGTCCCACGTCCACCAAGGTCTGCAGCTCCTTCATGCTGGGCAGCCGCCACCCTCCGCCCGCCAGCGGCAGCGATTGGCAATACTTGACCGCGTCCCTCCAGGAGAGGGTCGTGGCGTCACTGACCGCGCGCTGCCAAGTGAGACCGGTACGCGGGTCGCGGATCGTGGCGGAGTTTGCATCGGCATAGCGGCCGCCCGTCGTGGTGTCGGCGCTGGCTCCGGAACGGACGCAGCGGGCGCCCAACCGAAGAAAGTCTCGGTGCCCCTGGTAGTTGAAGCCGGTGCTGAACGCCACGTACCAGGCTTCGACTTCGCTCGTCGATACAGGGGTCGCGGTCCAGAAGTGTCCCTGAAGCGTATCGGGAAAGGCCACTTGATCGATCGCGGGAACGCTCCGGCTGAAGTCGACCAGCGAGGTCATCTCGATCAGCGTCGGCAGGCGCCAAGGGCGGGCGCCGCCGATCGCCAGGCTGGCGCAGTATTGGCGCGCTTCTTTCCAGAGGAGGGCACTGCCCCCGAGCCGTCGTTGCCAAATCAGACCGGTCACTCTGTCGATGACCGTATCGGGCGAGCTGAAGTCATACGACTGAGCATTTGGCAGCGCACTCGAAGGCGGGTTGGGCATGGGCCACCGCGCCCAGTTTGCCGGCGCCCCGCCTTCCGACGCCGTTGAGTCCTGGGCCATGGTCGTGGGAAGATCGCTCGCGTCAACGCGGGTGGCCGCGCTTTGTGAGGCCGCCCGGTGCCGACATCCCATGGTCGCCGCCGTAGCGACCCAGAGGACGCGAGTCCAGGTGCCATGTCTGGTAAAACGCGGCACACTCATCCGTGGTCAAGGGGAGCGACGAATCCAAAGCTTCCATAAATCGTTCGTAGGAACCCGAAGTCGCAGCGCGACGAAGATGGAGTCGGGCTGGGAGCGCGCTGCGGAGGGATGGCCGCCACACCGTCCGCGGTGGTGCGGCGCGACTTCATTGACGCGCACGCCATCGATCCTGGATCTCTCGAACTGGTCCTCGCCCGCTTCATCGAACTTGCTTCCCATCACCTACTGCTCGAGCCGGCAGGTAAGTGGCAAACAATCTTGATGGCGTCGACGATTCGACGCTGCAAATCTGCGAAGAGATCTCCGGGCGGGGCGGGCCTCCCGGCTAGCGCGTCCGAGTCGCGACAGCATCGCCCTGCTACCTCGGATTTTTGAACGCTGCGGCGCGCCCGCGGTCGACCCAGGCCGCGTAGGCCGCCAGCCCGGCGTAGCCGGCGAGCGCGGTGATCACGAAAGCAGTCGGACCCTGGGGCGGCGGCATGAAAGGGGTCGCCAGCAGCAGCGCGGTCAGCACGCCCAGGAACAGGATGGTGCGCGCGCGGGCGCGGGTCGCCCCGCCCGTGGCGCGCCACGAGTGTTGAAGGGCCGCGCGGCAAACGCGGCCCGCGCGGCCCTTCGGCGTCACTTGCACGTCGTGCTGCAACGACTCCAGATATCGCTGGTCGTGTACAGCGACGACACGCAGCAGGCCCAGGCGCAGACCGCGGCGGTGCACTGGCCGTCGGCCGGCTCCGGAACGTTCTCGTCGGACGAACAGATCCAGCTTGTCGCCGGCAGCGTCGCATCGCACTTCAACATGGCCAGGTACTGAGTCGCACAGGTGTTGGTGGAACCTGGCGTCGGCATGATTCCGGCCTGCGCCACGCAGTCGGCGTGGCAGGAGGCATCGGCGCACGGGAGCCTGGTCTGAGCCGCGCACGCGGTCGTGCACGCCTGATCGACCATCGGATCGACCGCGCCGCCGGTCGCTCCGCCCGCTCCGGTACCGCCCGTAGGGGGCATGACGGTCGCGGCGGTTCCTCTCAAGAAAGGAACGAGACCCAGATTCTGGTCCTTGATCGCCTTGGCGACGATGCTGGCGATCATGGTCGCACCGGCGAGGTTGGTGTGGGTCGGATCAGTGCCGTTGGCGTGAAACTTCAGCGCCGCGGCCTGTGACCCGAGCGAGTTGTACCAGGTGGTCGAGAGCGCCGTGAGATCGATGAACGGCACATTCTTCGCGGCCGCGGCTTGCATCGCGGAGATTGCGTGCAGTCCCGCTTGACTGCCGTCCGTCGCGCCTTGGAACTGCACGCGGGCTGGAGGGGAGACCAGAATCGCGTGCACGCCCGCGGCTTGCGCGTCGGTGACGTACCTCTCGAGGTTCTTCTCGACGGTGGCGTCCGCGACTCCCTTGTCGTTGTGGCCGAACTGGATCAGAACCCAGTCGCCCGCCCTCCAATTCGCCTTGACGGCGCCCCACAGACCGCCCGAGGCGAAGAAGGACGCCGAGCTCTCACCGCTGTCCGCGTAGTTGTCCACCTCGACCGATGGCCCGAAGAACTCCGGAAGCATCTGGCCCCAACCGCCGAAGGCCGCGCCCGGCTGGTCGCACGCCGTCGAGTCACTGGCAACGAACACCTTGGTGACCTTGGTGGGCGCGGGCGCGACCGCAAACCCGATCGCGGAAACCTTCGGATTGGCGCCGGAGAAATAGAGATCCAATCCCGGGAACCCGGCGTTCACGTTCGGCTGGATGGGCTCGGACTCGCGCGCACGCACGTCGACCACAAACGCGTATGTGACCGATTCACCGGCGGCAGTTCTTGCCGAGGCCAACAGGCCCCGGTTCGACTCCGCGCTGATGAACGTGTCGCCGGCCGTCGTCCCGCCAAGCGTGACGGTCACGAGATAGTCGCCCGCCTCTTGCGTGGCCGCCGTGGTCGGCGCAAACGCGTTGATGGCCGTCGGACCACCGAAGAGGCATTCGATGCAGACGGGTCCGGTACCGCCGCCCGGACACGAATGCGCCCGACATCGGCACGGTCTTGCACATCGAGACGTTCGCCGCCGTCGGCGCGGGGAAGCCAGCTGGAATGCCGGTGAGCGGAGGCGGGGAGATACCCCCTCCTCCGGCGGAGCCACCGCTGGCGCCGCCTGTCGACGCGCCCGACCCGCCGCTGCCCACCGAGCCGCCCGAGCCCCGCTGCCCGGTCCCGCCTGAGCCGGTCGCGCCTCCCGAGCCGATCGTCCCGCCCGTCGCGTAGCTTCCGCCGACCCCCGACGATCCGCCCGCGCCTGTCATTTCACCTTCACTTCCAGAGGAACAAGCCAGCGGAGTGAGCGCAAGAAGCGAGAGCAATAAACGTCTTTGCATGAAGGCCGCCTTTTCCTTGAATGTGAGGGGACCAAATCAATCGCGAGGAGACATGTGTCTATCACTGGCCCAGGTCCAGATCGGTCACACGCAAACACCGTTAGGCTTGACTGGTTCGGTGGTTTCGCGCCGCGGAGAGACGTGCGTCCGTTGCCGTCGTATTAGGGCTGGACGGCGGCAAATTGGTAATGCGGTCTTCGTCGCGGTGCAGGGCGCGTCGAATTTTATCTGCGCCGAGGCGACACGAACGCAGCGGTCGGCGGACTGGATCGCGCGTTGCGTGCGAGCGCTGTAATACTTCGGCAGCTCACCGGCGCTGTGCGTCCCCGACCGGTGGCCTAGCGCGCCGAGAGCTTCAGGCTCGTCAAACAGAAGTTCCAGCTGGTGCTGCTGGCGCCGCTCACCGAGAACTTGATGGACGCGACCTTGCTCGTGTCGACGCTGGTAGGCACGGCGACCGAGGTCGCGCCCGCCGCAAGATTGTCGACCCGTGCCAGGTTTACGTCGGCGGCATCGTCGAAGAGCACAGACGTGCCGGCCGGGATGCTGCCGCTGCCGACGGTCCAGCTGACGGAGGTCATCGTCGCGCCGGGATTGCAACCACTGAACGGGCTCTTGACGGTGGAAGAGAGGCTGCTCGTGGTTTCGAGCATCATCAACTCCGGCCATGTCGAGACATTGATTCCATGAACATCGCACAGCGCGAGGCCGAGACCGCCCCCCGAAGTGGCCGCGCAGGCGCTGCCCGAGAAACAGACCTGCGGGTTGATCGCGCTGTTCCCGGCGGGCTTCGTGAAGCTCACGTTGCAAGTGCCGGCGGAAAACGAATAGTCGAACCAATACCCGACGACATTGGTCCCCGGGTTCGGGTAGTTGAGGACGCAGATGAAGCCGTCGCCATGAGTGGCGTTCGTCGCGCCGCAGGTGGCTCCGCCGGGACCAATGAGCTCGGTCGTGCGGGCTACCCCGCCGCCTGTGGTCCCACCCGAGCCGGCGCCGCCCGTCCCGAGGGCACTCCCGCCGGTGCCACTTCCGCCGGTGCCGCTTCCGCCGGTGCCGCCCGTTCCCGATCCGCCCGTCCCTGAGCCGGTCGGCGCCGACGCCGCCCGTCCCCGATCCGCTTGCGCCGCTGCCGCCCGAGCCAGTACCGTTCGTGCCGGCACCGCTGCCTCCGCCTGATCCATTCGATTGCGGAGTGCTCGCCGAGCATCCGGCGGTGAGCAGCGCAAGCGCCCAAAGCGCGACAGATGGCAAACCAATGCGATGGCTAGGGACAAATATTCTCATGGCAACCTCGTCGAGACCCGGCCCAAGTTAGCTCGAAAACGCCTTCGGAAGAACATACACCAAGGCAACGGCTCGCTGGCTTGGCATCGACGGGATGGGTCCTTGGACGGATGGCCGAGCCATCGCTTACGAGACACTCCGCCCGTTCCGCGTTGCGTCCCAATCAAATAGGGGACGTGTACGTTGAACTGGTGCACGTATGTGTCCCCCGTTTAACGGCGTCTCTTCAGTGGACAACGGTCGAACGGAGCCGAATCCGTCGCAACTCGGCTCGGGTGGTTCCGGCGGCGGCGGTGGCCTGGGCTTCGGCGGGTCCATCGGCAGTGGCGGACAGACCAGCGCGGGCGGCTCAATGGGAGCAGCAGGTGACAACACCGCCGGCGGCCAGGAAAACTTCTACGAAGGTGCTTTGACCCTAAGCGCGGCGTCCACCGCGACGACCGACGCCGTACAGGCAAACATCGTGGCGGCAGGTTACGGTATGTAGCCGCCTTCGCCGACGCGGCGTGCAGGCTGGCCGCGGCCAGCCGCTTTCACCAGACCACGGTCATGCCGGCGGTGATGAAGTTCACCGTCTGCTTGGGCGTGACGACGTCGACCCTGGTGGGATCGACAGCATCAGTCAACCCACGATCGTACCAGGTGTATTGCGCGCGGAAGTACTCCAGCGCGAAGTGCACCGGACCCGTGGCCTGGTAGAGGCCAATGGTCGCGCCCAGGTTCTGTTTGATGAGGGCGGGGTTCGACGGCGCTCCCGTGGGGCTCACCGCGCCGACGTCGTTGCGATTCTTGTCCAGCTGCCATACACCAACCCCGCCCGCGACCTTCAACTTGAGCGCGTCGATCATTAAAGATCCCAGGCCAAACGCGCCGCGCGAATTGCGCAACACACCCGCGCTGTCGGCGGAGATCACGCTCTCGTCGAGATAGGTGATCGGGCTGAACCCGGCGCCCTTGTAGGCCGCGCCGCCCAGCATGACCGGGCCTATCGACAGCATGGCTCCCGCCTGTACGCCCCAGGCTTCGGTGTGGAGATTCTTCAGGAACGTCGTCCCCGTCGCGGTGGTCGCCGGGATGGTGCCCTCCAGGACCTGCCAGAACCCGCTGGCAAACACCCGCAAGACATTCTTCAGCTCATAGGTGGCCTCACCCTCGACGCGGGGCACGGGCGCCCGGTTCAGCTGCGCGTTGCTGATCGTCGCCGGATCGTAGGCGCCCACCGCCAGCTGCAGGCCACCCAGCCTGGGCGTGGCATAGACGAACCCGGGCTCGAAACCCGGGAACGGCTCGCCGAATCCCACCATGCCGCAGGCGGCACCGGAGGCGAACTCGACGTCGCAGGGAGACCCCAGGCCGAAGTCGTGGGCGATCTGCTGGTCCATGAGCGTCGCGCCCCGACCGAACAACGACAGGTCGCTGCCTCCCAGGAAGCTGCCCCAGCGCCCCTCGAGCTTTCCGTACAGCTCCCTGGGATCGACCAATCCCGGGATGTTCTTGGTGCGGCTGCCGGTGATGTTCATCCACAGTCCGACGCGCGCCGTGACCTTCAGATCAGGGCTGACCTGCTTCTCGCCGGTGAAGCCGAGGATGCTCATCAGGAAGCCGTTGCGGATTCGCGACGAGTGCAGGTTGTTGTTCGAATCGGTTGCGTCGTGGTTGCCGGCCCCCAGGTTCTGGGGCTGGTCGGCGGGCAAGCCCGTGCCCTCGGCGACGCTGAGGAAGGCGTTGACCCGACCGTCGGTGCTGAGCCGCCACCCATCTCTGTCCACCAGCGACACCTGCGCAAAGGCAGAGGCCCCCCACGTCACGAACGCAATCGCCGGTGCCACGCCGGCGCACGCCGGCATCAGTCTCCGTCGGCTCCTCATCCGCCGGTCCTTTCGTCGATCGTCTGCCATTGCCCGGTGGTGGCCGATCGCTCGATGGCGTCGAGCACGCGCTGGTTCTGAAGGCCGTCCTCGAAGTTCGGGCGCGGCGGCGGCGTGCCGCCGGCGATCGCCCGCACGAAGTCGTAGACCGTGTGCGTGAACGAGTGCTCGTAGCCGATGATGTGTCCGGGCGGCCACCAGGCCGCGATGTAGGGGTGCTGGCCGTCGGTGACCGAGATGGTGCGAAAGCCGCTGTGCGGCCCGGTCTCGAGATAGAGCGTCGAGCTCGTTCATCCGTTCGAGATCCCACACCAGGCTGCCCTTCGATCCGTTGATCTCGAGGCGGTTGTAGTTCTTGCGGCCGGGCGCGAACCGGCGTGCCCTCGTAGTAGCCGACGGCGCCGTTCGCGAACTTCACCAGCGCCTGCGCCGAATCGTCGACGTCGACCGTGCCGCGCCGACCGGGATCGTCCGGCAGCGGCCGCTCGCTGATGAAGGTCTTCAGCAAGCCCGACACCTGCGACCGGCTCGCCGACCAGATAGCGCGACAGATCCATGGTGTGCGACAGGATGTCGCCCAGCGCCCCGGACCCCGCGCGCGCCTTCTCCAGCCGCCAGACGCGCGGGAAAGTCGGGATCGACGATCCAGTCCTGCAGGTAGACCCCGCGGTAGTGGTGGATGTCGCCCGATCTGTCCCTCGTCGATGATCTGCTTGGCCAGCGCCACCGCCGGACAGCGGCGGTAGTTGTGGCACAGCATGTGGACGACGCCCGGCCTTCTGGACGGCGGCGAGCATCCGCTCGGCCTCGGCCACGCGTGTTGGCCAGCGGCTTCTCGCACAGGATCGCCTTGCCCGCCTCGGCGGCGGCGATGGCGATCTCCGCGTGCGAATCGCCGGGCGTGCAGATGTCGACGACGTCGATGTCCTCGCGCGCCAGCACCTCGCTGCCAGCTGGTGGCGTAGCTCCTCGAAGCCGAGGCGCTCGGCGCGCCTCCGCCACCTTGGCCGCGGTTCGACCCACGACCACCTTCAGCACCGGCTCGAACGGGCAGGTCCTTGAAGAAGCGCGCCACCTGACGCCAGGCGTTCGCGTGCGCCCGGCCCATGAAGTCGTAGCCGATCATCGCGACGTTCAGTTTTCGCTTGGCCATCTGCAGCTCTCCGTCGCATCGACTAGGTCCAGTAGGCGACGCGCCCGCGGCCCTGCACCGGGATGTCCTGCGCCGGCAGCACCTCGTGGTGAAGCGCGTACATGCAGGCGGCGGCCTCGTCGATCTTGCGCGCGAAGGCGATCGATCCTTTCAGGATCGGCTTCAGCCGCGCCTTGTCCTGGATGCGGGCGCGCGGGTACTCGTGCTCGATCACCAGCGCGGTGTTGGCGACGTCGAGCTTCAGCAGCTCGCGCGCCGCCAGCTGGTGGTCGAGCCAGTCGACGGTGCGGTTCTGCAGGTAGCCCAGCGGATCGTGCTTGCGCCGTGCCGGGCAGCTCGTGCTCGCACAGCACGGTCTGCTTCTTCCAGGCGTTGCCGTGATCGGCCGGGTTGGGCGACGGCTGGCCGTTCTTCCAGTCGCCGCGCTCGACCGTCTGGCCGCCGTAGCCCCAGGCGGCGACGCCCTTGGCGTCGATGACCTGTCCCTTGACGTGAAAGCCGCCGACGATGAAGTCGTAGCCGCTGTCCTTGAGGTACTGGAAGATCGACCGCGTGTCCTGACCCATCAGGATCGCGTGCGACGGATCGTAGTGGACGCGGAACTGATCGCCGACGCCGTGCTTCTCGCAGATGCGGTGCAGCGCGATCCACAGGCCCGGCGCGTAGCCGATGTTGTTGTGGAAGTTGTCGCCGATGGTCCACCCGGGCATCGGGCACTGCTCGACGCGGTACTCGATGCCGCGCGCCTTGGCCTCCTTCAGCAGCGGGACGAACACCTCCTCGAAGAACACGAGGTTGCCGTCCATCGACAGCTTCTGGTTGCGCCCGACGAAGCCGCAGACGGCCTTCAGCCCCAGCGCCGCCGCGGCGTCGAGCATGCGCAGCACGAACTCGTGCTTCTTCTTGCGCAGATCGTTGTCGTCGTGCAGCAGGTTGTCGAAGAAGGCGATGTCGGTCACGCCGACGCCCGTCGACTGCATGGCCGCCAGCACGCGCCTGGCTCGGTCCTTGTCGAAGGGCTGCGCAGGTCCAGCGTGTTGGCCACCGGGTCGAGCATCGCCTCGGGCGGCACGTCGGCCTCGAGCGGATGAAGCGCCGCGGAGATCTGGATGTTCGGGCAATCCATCTCGCGCGCGAACACCAGCCAGTCCTCGATGGCCTGGTCGGGATCGGCGTCGCGGATCGCGCGCGGGGTCAGCTCCTGCAGCGCGGCGGTCAGGACGCTCATCTTCATGAACGTGGGCTCGAAGGCACGGGCGGTCATGCGGAACCTCCTTCAGGCGGCACGGGATCGAACAGCATCGCGCGGGCGGCGTTGATGCTGGGGACGAACGCGATCACCCGGGACCAGGGTGGCGCGACGGGGAATCACGATGTGAATGCGCGCGCCGGCCCACGCGCACAGCAGCGTCGTCGTGGGACCGAGGTACTCGACGATCTCGACCACCGCATCCGCCGGGTGGGGGGCGACACCAGCCGCCGTCCTCCCACCGCCGTCGAGCGTGATGTCCTCGGGACGGATTCCCAGCACCCGCTCGCCGGGGCCGTCCGCCTCGGCTGGCATCAGGGCGATCCGTCAGCCCCGGACGAGATCCACTGGCCGCCGCCGCGCCTCACCGGCAACAGGTTGATCGCGGGCTGGCCCAGCTGGCGCGCCACCACCGGCGACCGCGGTCGCTCGTAGATCTCGCGCGGCGTTCCGGTCTGCAGGATGCGCCCCGCCGACAGCACGACGATCCGATCGGCCATCGACAGCGCCTCGACCTGGTCGTGGGTCACGAAGATCATCGGCGTCTTCAGCTCGCGCCGCAGGTCGACCAGCTCGACGCGCAGCGCCTCGCGCAGCTTGGCGTCCAGGTTGGTCAGCGGCTCGTCCATCAGGAACAGCCGCGGCCGGCGCACGATGGCGCGGCCGATCGCCACCCGCTGCATCTCGCCGCCCGACAGCCGCGAGGCCTCGCGATCGAGGAACCCGGAGATCTTCAGCAGCTCGGCGGCCCAGCCGACGCGGCGTTGAATCTCCGCCTCGGGGATGTCGCGGCCCGGGCGCGCGCAGCGGGAATTCGAGATTGCGCCGGACCGACCAGCGCGGATACAGCGAGAAGTTCTGGAACACCAGCGCGACGTCGCGCGCCGCCGGGTCGCGCGCCGTCACGTCCTGCCCGCCCATGACGATCGATCCCGCGTCGGGGCGCTCGAGGCCGGCGATGGTTCGCAACAGCGTCGTCTTGCCCGCGCCGGTCGGACCCAGCACCACCAGCAGCTCGTCGGCGTGCGCCTCGAGCTGAATGTCGCGCAACGCCTGGGTGCGACCGAGCCGCTTCGAGAGACCGCGCACGCTGAGGAAGGGCGCGGGCGCGGCGGGGCTCACCACCTGCGCCATCGCCGACGACGACGCGCTCCCACCGCCGGCGGCGGACCCACCGGCGGCGACCATCAGGTCGCCGCGGTGACTTGCCCCGAGCGCCCCGCGATCACAGACGCCTCTCCGTGGTCGCGTCGAAGACCGAGATCTGCGCGGGATCCAGGCGCAGGCGCACCTCGGCGCCGCGCGCGCGCCGGGGCCGCGCCGCGGCGCGCATCACCAGGCGACCGATCGAGGTCTGCAGGTGGACGTGACTGGCGTTGCCCAGATATTCCTCGGCCACCACGCGTGCCGGCGATCGGTCCGTCGGCTTCTTCGTGGACGTGCTCGCAGCGGATGCCCAGGGTGGCGGGACCGGCAGGCGCCGGCGCGGCTGTTCACGGGGATCCGCATGCGATTGCGCCACGAACGCCGGTTGCCCCGCGCTGTCGACGACCTCGCCCGCGACCAGGTTCATGCCCGGGCTGCCGACGAACGCGCGCGACGAAGAGGTCGGCCGGGCGATCGTAGACTTCGGCTGGCGTGCCGACCTGGCGGATCCGTCCCCCCTCCATCACCACGATCCGATCGGCCAGGCTCATCGCCTCTTCCTGATCGTGGGTCACGTAGATGGTCGTCACGCCCGACGCCAGCTGCTCGGCGCGAATGACCTCGCGCATGGCCAGGCGCTGGTCGGCGTCGAGCGTGCCGAGCGGCTCGTCCATCAGATAGACCGCCGGGCGGCGGACGATCGCGCGCGCCAGCGACACCTTCTGCTGATCGCCGCCCGAGAGCTGCCTGGGATGGCGCGCCAGCAGCCGCTGCGAGGTCCATGCGCGCGGCGACGTCGTCGACGCGGCGACGGATCTCGGCGGCGCGACGCCGGCGGCGCGCAGCGGAAACGCGATGTTCTCGCGCACCGTCAGGTGCGGGTAGAGCGCGTAGAACTGGAACACCATCCCGACGTCGCGCCGCGACGGGCGCAGGCGCGTCACGTCGCTGACCGTCGAGCCGGATCGCTCCCGCGCGTCGCCAGCTCGAGCCCGGCGATCATGCGCAAGGTCGTGGTCTTGCCGCAGCCCGACGGCCCGAGCAGCACGACGAGCTCGCCCCGGTCGATCGACAGGTCGATGCCCGCGCACGGCGTGGGTCCCGCCGCCGTAGGTCTTGCGCAGGCTGCTCGAGGACCAGAAAGCTCACGCGCCGCCTCCGCCGGTGGGACGTGTAGACGTGCAGGATCGTCGCGACCAGGGTCACCCAGAACGCCCAGCGCAGGCGTCCCTCGCGCCAGAGCGGCATGACGTACATCGCGAGGCCCAGCACCAGCCCGCCGATGGCCAGCCGGTCGAGGCCGACGATGGTCCGGCCGCGGCCGCGGTTCCAGCTGACGCGGCTACTGCTTGATCGTCCCAAAGGTCACCCCGCGCAGCAGATGCCGGCGCACCAGCACCGTGAACACGACGATCGGCGCGACGAAGATCATCATCCCGGCCGCGATCTGCGGCCACGGCACCCCCTCGATGTTTCCCTGCAGGCCCGCGAAGTAGACCGGCACGGTCTTGGCGCTCGTAGTTGTTGAGCGTCATCGCGAAGCCGAACTCGTTCCACGACGAGATCAGACAGAACACCGCCGTCACCGCCATGCCCGTCGACGCCTGCGGCACGATGACGCGGAAGAACGTGCGCAGCCGCGAGTAGCCGTCGACCAGCGCCGCCTCCTCGAACGCGCGCGGGATCTCGTCGACGAAGCCCTTCATCAGCCAGACCGCCAGCGACAGGTTGAAGCTGGTGTAGAGCAGGATCAGCCCGAGGTGGGTGTTCTCGAGCGCGAACCAGCGGTACATCACCAGCACCGGCACGACCACCGCCAGCGGCGGCAAGAAGCGCGTCGAGAGGATGAAGAACAGCCAGTCCTTGCCGCCCGGGATCCGGAAGCGCGAAAAGCCGTACGCGCACAGCGTGCCCAGGCACACCGCCGCCAGCGTCGAGAGCACGCCGATGATGACGCTGTTGGCCAGGTAGTGCGTAGAAGCTGTGGGGCGTTCCCGCGACCGGCCGCGAGAGCTGGCGGAAGGCGTCGGCCGTGGGCGCGAACCTCACCGAGGACTCGGCCGCGACGTCGCTCGGCGCGCCTAGCTTGGCCCAGGGCACGAACTTCGCGCGCGGGCTGATGGTGTCGTCGTAGGTCTTGACCGACGTCAGCGCCAGCCAGACCAGCGGCAGCATCGCCACGGCCAGGAAGAACAGCACGATCAGCGCGCGCAAGACCCTCATCGACGGCTACGCCTCGACCTTGCCCAGCCGCCGGTTGAGGCGGTCGATGTAGCGCACGAAGATCGTCGCGACGGCGATCACCGCCGACCAGGATCACGACGCCGTAGGCGGCGCCCAGCCCCACCTTGTAGTCGCGGAACACGACCTGGTAGATGCGCGCCGACAGCGTCTGCGTCGGCGGCGTCGTTCGGGCCGGTGATGGCCATCACCAGGTCGAACTGCTTGAGCGCGTCGGTCGCCCGCAGCAGCACGGCCAGGCCCAGCAGCGGCGCGCACATCGGCAGCGTGATGGTTCGAAAGACCATCCAGCGGCCGGCGCGATCGATCTCGGCGGCCTCGTAGATGTACTTGGGGATGGCGTTCAGCCCCGCCAGCGAGATCAGCATCATGAACGGCGTCCACATCCAGACGTCGACCAGCAGGATCGACACCAGCTTGAGATCGTCGTCGGTCAGCCACTGGGGTTGCGGCAGGTGCAGCATCGCGAGCAGCCTGATTCAGCACGCCGTAGTTCCCGTTCAGGATCAGGTTCCAGAACAGCGACAGCACCACCGGGCACAGCATCATCGGGATCAGCAAGATCGTCAGGATCACCGGCTTGCCGGGCAGGCGATCGCGCAGGGCCAGCGCCAGCACGAAGCCCAGCACCAGCTCGACCGAGACCGACACCAGCACGAACAGCGCCGTCAGGCGTCAGCGCGTTGGCGTAGCGCGCGTCGCTGAAGAGCACGGTGTAGTTGCGAACGCCGACGTCGTTGACCACGCCGCCCGACAGGTCGGCGTCGGTGAAGCTCAGATAGACGTTGAAGATCAGCGGGAAACAGGTTCAGCGCCAGCAGGACGATCAGCGCGGGCGCGACGAATCCCCAGCCCATCAGACTCGATCGATCCGGTGACGCTGCTTCCGGAGCCTGGCGTTCTGCTCATCGCGCGCTTCCGGCTCTAGGGCGTAGCGTCCCGGAGAATCTTCTCGTGCTCCGCGGCCATCTGGGTGAGCGCCTCCTTCGAGGACTTCTTGCCGTCCAGCGCCTCGCCCAGCTGCTGCGCGGTCGACGGCGATGAGCTCGTTGTAGACGGGGACGTTCCAGAAGTCCTGGGCGATGTCGAGCGACTCGGCGAAGGCGCCGTTGTATGGGCTCGCCTTCTGGAACTCGTCGCTCTTCAGGATCTCGGCGTTGGCGGTGAAGCCGCCCGGCTTGCTGCACCCACTGCTTCTGGGTGTCGGTCTGGAGGAACCAGGCGATGAACTTCTTGGCCAGCTCCTGCTGCGCCGGCGGCACCTTGGTTGAGATCGAGAAGCCCTGGCCGCCCAGGCTCGCGAAGCGTCGTTCACCCTGCCGGGGCATCGCGAAGAACCCGACCTTGCCGGCCATCTTCTTGGCGAGGTCGGGAAAGAACGCGAAGTAGTTCATCAGCATCGCGGTCGAGTTGTTGACGAACGGCTCCAGCGCCTCGCCGTACCCGAGCTTGCTGCCGCCGGGCGGCGCGTACTCGAGCAAGCCCTTGAAGAAGTCGAGCGCCCGGACCGCGTCCGGCGAATCGAGCGCTCCCTTGACCTTCGAGGGTCTTGGCGTCACCCCAGGAGCCGCCGAACGCGTACAGGATCTGTTCGAAGCCCATGACGATGTCGTCGTAGCCGCGTCCCGTGACCAGCGACGTCGCCGTAGCGCTTCTGGTCGGGGCGGGTGAAGAACTCGGCGATGGTCTTCAGCTCGTCCCAGGTCTGCGGAACCGCGAGCTCCTTCTTGAACTTCTTCTTGAACGCCGCCTTCTCCGCCGGGTCCTCGAACCAGTCCTTGCGGTACGCCCATCCCATGGCGTCGGTCTCGGCGGGCGCGCCGTAGTAGTGCGCCGAGCCGGTGGGGTACTCCGCCAGGTA
Organism: uncultured Pseudomonadota bacterium; assembly: GCA_963778795.1. Classification (GTDB taxonomy): domain Bacteria; phylum Myxococcota_A; class Polyangia; order Fen-1088; family Fen-1088; genus DASRQZ01. The sequence goes on from CAVZVU010000005.1 coordinate 476,839, forward strand.
CTTGAGCGCCATCGGATGGAGACCCTTCGATCGCGACCGCCGACGGAAGCCACTCGGTGAGGTCGACGTAGAGACCCTTGGTGGCGCCGCGCCCCAACCACTGGCTGTCGCCCACCACGATGTCGAACGCGGTCTGGCTCTTGCCGAACTCCTGGAACACCTGGTCCTGAAAGTTGGCCCAGGGGATCTGATGGACGGTGACGTCCACCTGCTCTTGCCGAGCGAAAGTCTTGCGCCAGCTCCTGAAGACCATCGGCCGGCGCCCATTGCGCCCACCAGATGGTGAGCGACCTGCTGGCGGGCGACGCCGCGACCGGCGTGCCCTGCTCCGGCGCCTGCCGGCGACAACCGGCGGTCGAGACCAGGATCGGCCCGACCGCGAGGAGGATCGAGAGAGCGAGGGTTGGTTTCTGCGTCATGGAGTCCGGGGACTGCTCGATGGGCGGCCGCGCCGCTGCGCGAAAGCCAGTCACACTCAATAGCGAGGGATCGTCACCCAGATATTCCGGAAGCTCACCAGGTCGAGGTGGTCCTGCAATCCGAGCGGCTGGGGACCGGCGACGTCCGGAATCCCCGCCTGCGTGAACCCGCCGGCCGGGTTGAGATCGACGTTCAGTTGCACCAGCTTCCCGTTGAGCGCGACGCGCACGAACACGGCGTCCTTGGTCTTCTTGGGCGGGTTGCTCGTGTCCCAGACCGACGATTTGAACTCGATCTCGTAGGTGTTCCAGACCAGGTACATGTTGCAGGCGACGACCAGCGGAGGCGCGACCTTGTAGACGGCACCGCAGCCGTCGATCAGCGGCGGCGAATTGTGCGTGTCGAGGATCTGCAGCTCGTACGCGCTCTTGAGGTACACGCCGCTGTTGCCCTGCTTCTGCACATCCGTCGTCGTGCTCGGGAAGACCGGCGTCAGGTACTCGACGTGCACGCAGACGTCGTCGAACTTCATGTTGCTCTGGATCTCGGTGGCCTGTCCGGTTCCAGAGGGAACCACTTGCATCGTTCCGTCCGGCAGCAGCTTCCAGGAGACCGCCACGCCCGGCATGCCCAGCTTGTGCCAGTTAGCCAGCGACGTCCCGTCGAAGAGGACAATCTTGTCGGAGGTAGCCGGATTGAGCTTCCAGAGATCCGTCGCGGTGTCGTGGGTCCAGTTGCAGCCCGTTGCGGCAACCGTGGCGCCGCCGGTGCCGCCGCCTGGGCTGCCCCCCGCGCCGCCTGCGCCGGTCGAGGTGCCACCACCGTCTCCGCCCGTGTGGACCGATCCGGCCACGCCCGCTGAGCCGGCCGAGCCTATCGACCCTGCCGACCCTGCCGTACCTGCGCCTGTCTTGCCACCGATGCTCGTGTCATCGACAGCCGCGCCGCCGGATCCGCCCAACCCTGGGTTCGACTGGCCGCCGCCGTCGCCCGCGGACACGGGCGGATCCTGGGTTGCGGGCGTGCAAGCGGCGGGCGCCACGGCCAGACCAAAGGCGCCGATCGCCAGCGCCGATCAGAGTGGTCGAGGAGGTCACGTGCGAGCGGTGCGGAATGGTCATGCCTGACCTCATGGGAGAACCTGGAGACGAAGGTTGCGATAGAAGACCTCTGCCTGTTCGGCTTGCCAGGCGATCGGCCCCGACGTCACGGCCTTGCCGGTCTTGTCCAGCACCGCCGAGATCCGATTCACGACGTGTCCGTTGACGGTGTAGATCGCGGTGCCGCCGTTCACCTGGAGCAGGCAGGTGTTCCAGTCCGAGCCGACGCCGGTAGCGGCCCCCGCTCCCACACCCGGCGTCTCGAAGTTGGCGCTGCGCAGGTGCTGTACCAGTCCAGTGGAGCCATCCACGGTGACCTCTACCCCGCCGGCGGACGCCTCGGCGAACTGCGTGGGCATGCTCGGGGCGCCCAGCGATTTACACTGAGCGTAGAGAGCAAAGATGTCTCCGGTCGTGCCCCACTTGTTCTGGAATTCAATCGACGACGGCCAGACCTGAGTCTTGTCGCCATGAATGTGCCAGAGCACCCCTGCGTCACGCGGGAACTGCGTCAGGTCGGTGTAAGGGGCGAACTTCTTGGTGCCCCACTTGTACTCCCACGACAGGTTGTATTTCCCGTACGACCCCACCGTTTGCAGCAGGTAGTGGACCTGCGTCGACTGGTCGGGCAAGTCGCCGTAGACGTGGATCATGCCGTTCTCGGGCTTGAAGATGACCTGCGCGTCCGCGGGCGACAGCAGCGTGCTCGCCGAGTTGTTCGCGGTCGAATTCGCCTTGTACGTGTTGAAGCCCGTCAGATCCGACGCCGTTGAACAGATCGATCGTCGCAGGACCAGCGGTGCCGCCAGTCCCCACACGTCCCCCTGCGCCAGCGCCGGCGGCACCGCCCGACCCAGCCGATATAGACGCGTCACCCGCCCCGGATCCTCCAGACCCGGAGACCGCCGTACCACCAGTTCCGGAAGCAGCGCCGCCGGTTCCGCCGCCCCCCGAGCCCGCGGTCGCGCCCGCGTCGACGGCCGAGACTGATCCGCCCGCGCCGCCAGTCGGCGACGTGCCCCCGGCGCCTCCAGCTCCCGTCTGCCCGCCACTCGAGCAGGCCAACAGCCCCCAGGTGAGGCCACAAAGACTGACCCAAATCGCGCGGGTCGCGAAACGGATCAGCCACCCGCAATGAACCTCACCGGCCCGCGGATCGTTCTCAGCGCGGGGAAATTTTGTACTCGAAGGCACCATGTGACGCATCGGCCGCAGAACCGCGACGATGCCGCGGCAGTTCGCGGCGTCGTGCAGGTTGAGCTCGTTGGAGATAAGGGCGGCAATTCTAAGAATTGCTACAAAAGGCTTACACCGCGGGGCAAAGCGCCAGGTTGGTATGGGTCACGTCGGTGCCGTTGGACTTCGGCGCCGCCACGGTTGAACCAGTAGGTAACCAAAAGGGCCGTGCGTCCTGTTTCTGATGCAACTGGCGAGCGCGAACTCACGCTGACTCAAATTCCCGGCTCAATGGTTCTTCGTGGCGGGCACGCCAGGGTTCACTGGCTCGCCAAAGATGGTTCAAAAGCGCGGGTTCAGACCCAGGTGTAGTTGAAACTGATGCTGATCCGCTCACTGGACGAAGGGTTCGAGGCCACCTCGTGCATCAGCCAACTCTCGAACAGAATGATCCGACCTTCCTCTGCGGCGTAGCCTACGCGTCGAAGGTTCGCCGGCCGGCAGTCCGGGAGCCGCGGCGGCGCGGCCCGCGACAACTCCATCCGCGGGTCCTCGAAGCGGATCCCCGAGCATCCCTCCGGCGTGCGGACATAGTAGGTGCCGCTGATGGTCGCCCCCGGGTGCACGTGCAGGGGATGAACCGCGTCATGGGTCATGATGTTCACCCAGCACTCAGTCATCGCCAGATCGGCCTCACGTAGGTCAAGGTCGATCCGGCGAGCGAATCGTTTGACGTGGCGGCAGACCTTGCGCTCGAGGTCGATGAACACCGCGCGGGTTCGGTGCAGGTCACGATGCGTCCCGTAGGACGTGTAGCCCGACGGATAGTTCTCGCCACACCACGCCTGACCCACCTGGTCGTCCGCGCGGACATTCGTGCACTCCGCCGCCAGAGATCGCGCCAGATCGCCGTTGCCCTTGCTTAGCAGCGCAGCGTCGTAAATGAATGTTGGAAACCAAGGCTTTACCGACATGTTGTACAACGACGAATAACTATTTTAACCGTCCATCAATGGTCACTGGCATCGTTGATCCGGACTGTTTCTGTATCACAATGAGCGGCGGCGCGATCAACAAGCCTTGCCATTGAAGAAGTCAACACGGTAGGTTGCGTGTTCGAAAGCGAGGCCCGCCGTCACGTTCAATGCGAGTTGTTCGAGCGATTATCTCGCCCGAATGTGTCGCAGATCTGGGCCGGAAAACCGCGCGAGAACCTTCCTTTAGGAGATCGGCAATCATGACTCGTTCGATCGCAACGTCGAGCCGCTGTTCCAACCTGGCCAAAGGCCTGTTGTGGTTGGCTCTTTCCGGGTGTGCCGGTGGTCTCGATCCGGCCCTCTTCCCTCCGACGGGAGTGGCGGGCGCCAGCGGTTCGGGCGGCCTGGTCTGTGATGCGCCCGCGCTGGTCCTGACCCCAAGGTGCGGCGTCTCGGGCTGTCACAGCGGCAACTTGCCGCAGGCGGGGCTCGATCTTGCGTCCACCGGCCTCGTCGCCCGACTCGTCGACCGCACGCCCAGCGCGACCCTCAGTCTCAGCTGCGGCGCCAGTACGACACCCTATCTCGCAAGTCACTCGAACCCGGCGACGGGTTTGTTGCTAGACAAGCTCGGCAGCGCGCCGCCCTGCGGTGCGCAGATGCCCCTCGGAGGTGCGCTCAACGCCAATGATCGTGCCTGCGTCGACGCGTGGGCGCTGGCGGTGACGACCGGGGTCATCACGCAATGAACCGCCACGCCGCCGATGGCGAGAGGGCGGGCGCCTGATGCGCCGCCGTCGCCTGATGAGCGCGGTCGCTTGGTTCGGGCTGCTGGCGCCATCGCTCCACGGCGCCGTCGCGCGCGCGCACCAGAACGGAATTGTTTCGCAAGGATGCGACGGCTGCCACAACGGCGGCAAGACCCCCACGGTCACCTTGACGGCCGACCCGGTGAGCCCGACGGTGGGGCAAGCGGTCACGGTGACGATCGGCGTCTCGCAGACCAACGGCCCGGCCGCGGGCTTTTACATCACCACGGCCACGCCGGTCGGGACCTTTCGGACCATCGAAGCGGGAACCCAGCTTGTAGCGGGCGGTGTCACCCACACGATGCCGCGCGTCGGCTCCGGGGGCATCACGACGTTCCAGGTTCAGTGGTCGTCGCTTCAGCCGACCGGCGTGCAGTTCGATGCGTTTGTCATCTCCGCCAACCACGACGGCACGCCTCGCGGCGACGGCGCGGGCACGGCCACGCTGTCGATCGCCTCGGGGTGCGCTGGAACCAGCTATTTCCTCGATCAGGATGGCGACGGATTCGGCACCTCCGATCCGGCTTACCCCGTGGTCAAGGACTGCGCAAAACCGCTCGGTTACGCCGCCGTTGGCGGGGACTGCGGCGATTTCGACGCCACCATCTACCCCGGGGCGCCCGAGCTTTGCGATGGCAAGGACAACAACTGCAACGGCCAGGTCGACGAGAACGTGATCGCGCAGCTCTACTGCGAGGACAAGGACGGTGATGGTCACGGCGTCACGGGGGGCGCAACCAAGATGGGATGCGCCCCCAGCCCGGGCTTTGGTGACTGCGGGGGAGACTGCAACGACAACAACACCGCGGTCTACCCCGGCGCTCCCGAGTTGTGCGACGGCAGGGACAACAACTGCAACGGCCAGATCGACGAAGGGGCGCGCGCCACCTGCGGCTTGGGCTGGTGCAGTCGCTACGCGATCGGCTGCACGACGCAATGCACGCCGGGCGCACCCAGGGTCGAGACCTGCAATGCGTTCGACGACGACTGCGACGGCATCGCCGACAACGGCACGGATCTCCAGCTGTGCGGGGTGGAGGGATTGACGTGCGTCGGGGGTAGGTGCATCCCCGGAACAACCTCGGGCGGTCCGATGAGTCTCCCGGACGCTGGTTCGGGAAGCGGAGGGCCGGCCGCGGGCGGGACCTCCGGGACCTCAGGGCCCTCCAGGTCGAGCGGAGGTTGCCAGGTCGCGCCGGAGGGGACGCCCGTCGATCTGAGCGGCGCCCTTCTTTGCGCCGCGGCGTTGAGCTTTGGAGTCCGACGCATCAAAAGACGCATGGTGGGCCCTTGTGTAGGCGGAGTTCTCGAATCTGGGGAAAGCGGTTCAGGTTGGTGAGGCCGACACCGTTGACGCCAAGTCCCGAGAACCATCAACGAGTCTCGGTAGAAACCCGGGAGGCAAACCGATGCGGAAGATCAAGATTCATATCCGGCCTCTGTCCAGGCTCGCAGGGGCCCTGGCCCTGGTGTCGACGGCTTGTACCGGAATGTCGTCGCTGCCCCAGGGATCGACCGACCCTGGGAATGGCGGCGGCAACCGCACCGGCAGCGGGAGCGGAGGTGGCTCGAGTCCGACCGGCGCCGGCGGCGGCGGCCTGCCGACGACCGGGATTGGCAGCGTCGTCCCCACGACGCAGCTCGACCCGGGCCGCGTCACGCTGCGACGACTCAACGTCGCCGAGTACAACAACACCGTGCGCGATCTACTGGGCACAACGACGGCGCCCGGCAACACCTTCCCCGGTGACAACGTCACCGATGGGTTCGATACCCTCGGCGAGGCGCTGTTCTTTTCGGACTACCTCACGGCGCAACTCGAGACCGCGACGAACAACCTGGTGTCCGAGCTGTTTGCGCGGCCAGCGACCGACCCCCTGCGCACCAAGATCCTCGTCTGTTCGCTCACCACCGCCAACATCCAAACCTGCCTGACGCAGATCCTGTCAGGCTTCATGAGGAACGCTTACCGGCGTCCCGTCACCGACGCCGAGGTCGCCGATCTCGTCCAGCTGGCAACGACCATCACGACGTCGAGCGGTGACGTCACGCGCGGCGCCAGCGCCGCTTTCAAAGTCGTACTGCTCTCACCGAACTTCATCTTTCACGTCGAGCTCGGCACCCCCACCAGCTCGGCGGCGACGCTCCTGGGCGACTACGAGCTGGCGAGCCGGCTGTCTTACTTCCTGTGGTCGAGCATGCCGGACACGCAGCTCATGCAGGCGGCCGACGCGAAGATGCTCAGCGCGGGCGGGTCGACGCTGGCGGCCCAGATCGACCGGCTGATCGCCGATCCCAAGAGCCAGGCATTCGTCGACAACTTCGCCGGGCAATGGCTCTGGATCCGGCAAGTCGCGGGGGTGTCCCCCGATCCGGCGCTGTTTCCCACCGTCGACCAGGCCTTGCTCGACGCGATTCCGCAGGAGACCAAGCTCTTCTTCAAATCGCTCCTGACCGGGGCCAAACCGATCAATACGCTGCTCCTCGCGGATTACACCTTCGTCAACACGCGCCTCGCGACCCATTACGGGCTGCCGGCGACGCCGGCCGCGTTCACCCAGGTGAACCTGGCGAACAGTCATCGGATGGGGGTCCTGACCCAGGAGACGTTCCTGACGACGACGTCGCAGCCCAATCGCTCGTCCCCGGTCAAGCGTGGCGAATGGATTCTAGAGCAGCTGCTCTGTGACCCTCCGCCGTCGCCACCACCGAACGTCCCGCTGTTACCCACCTTCGTGATGGGGTCGGGCCTCACCGGTCGAGCCTATCTGGAGCAGCACGTGCAGAACCCCTACTGCGCCAGCTGCCACAACACCATCGACCCGATCGGGTTCACGCTCGAGAACTTTGATGGCGTCGGCGCCTATCGAACCCTCGACAATGGCCAACAGGTCGATCCGTCCGGCGTGATGCCCGACGGTACGACCTTCAAGGGGCCCAACGACCTGGCTCAATGGTTGGTCAACGACCCGCGCTTTCTGCGCTGCGCGACCAAGCAGATGATGACCTACGCGGTGGGCCGGTCGTTCGACACGACCAACGCGCTCGCGTACGTGGCCGGCGTCGCCCAGCCGTTGGCCGGTGCCGGAACCTGGCCCCAGCTGGTGCGGGCGGTCGCGAACAGCCAGGCATTCCTCACTCGCCGCGGCGAAGGCCCGTAGTCTCGTCTCGTTTGCAATCGGAGATCATCAACATGAGCACACGACATTCACGCAGGTTGTTCCTGGGCGGTGCCGCGGTGACGGTGGCGCTGCCGTTCTTGCCTTCGGCTCTGTGGACGCGCCGCGCTGGCGCCGCCGGCCTCACTCCGCCCCGGCGATTCATGGCCTGGTTCGTCCCCAACGGTCTGGTCATGCCCGATTGGACGCCGACGACTACCGGAGCCACCTGGGCTGCCACACCGATCACGACACCGCTCATGCCGCTGCAGAAGAAGCTCTTGATCCTCAGCGGCCTCGACCATCAGCAGACCGCCGAGCCCGCCGATCCGCCGGCCGGACATGGCTCGGGCACCGGCTGTTTCCTCAACATGATCTCGGTCAACGGGCACCTGACCGACAAGACCCGCAATAGCATCGACCAGGTCCTGCTCCCGGTCCTCAATGCCGGAGGCGCTCCTCTGCTGCCCTCGCTGCAGATTGGCGTCCAGGGCGACAATGGTCTGTGCGATCGGGCGGACTGTTCGTTTTCGCGTTCGATCTCGTGGATCAACGGGGTTCCCCAACCCAACATTTACGACCCGCAGCAGCTCTTCGATCGAATGTTCGCAGGCGCCAGCCCAACCACGAGCGCCAGCGACGCCGCCCAGCGGCTGGCCGAGCGCAAGAGCATCCTCGATCGCGTCCTCGGCCAGATTCAATCCCTCACTCCCAAGTTGAGCACTTCCGACAGCATGAAGCTGGACGAGTACGCGACGTCGCTCCGGAACCTCGAGACGCTCATCCAGAAGCAATCGACCGCGACGGCCAGCTGCACGACGCCCGCGCGGCCCGCGGCGAACCCGCCTTTGAACTACAACCGCGGCATCACCCCCAGCAGCCTGATCCAGGCCAACGTTCCGCTCTTGCTGAAGTTGATGGCGGTCGCCTTTCAATGCGACATCACGCGATCGATCACCTTCATGCTCGGCAACGGCACGAGCAACAACGACTTCGCGTTCCTGTTCAACAACGCTTCGACCCCCCACCACGGGACCTCGCACCACGGCGGCGATCCCAAGCTCCTGGCCAAGCTGACGACCATCGACACCTGGGAGATGACCCAGGTCGCGACGCTTCTGCAGCAGCTGGACAGCTTCAAGGAGTCGGACGGCCAGTCGGTGCTGGACCACACGACGTTCTACCTGAGCAGCGACATTGGCGACGGCAACACCCACAACCACTGGGACATGCCGGTGCTGATCGCGGGCGGCGCCAGCGGCAAGCTCAAGATCGACGGCCGTCACATCAACTACGCGCCGGCGTTGCAATTGGGCGCGGCGAGGCCGCTGGTCGGACCGCACAGCACCACTCAGACGGGCCAGGCGTTCATCTCGATCCTGCAGGCCCACGGCATCATGCAGAACACCTTCGGCATGGCGACCGGCGGACCCCTGCACGGAGATCATGGCATGAGGGGCTCCACACAGAAGAGCTGGCGAATCGATCCAAAGCGCGCGCCAACGAGAGAGCGCGCGCGACGCCCTTGGTTCGTAGCGGCGTCGGTCGCCGCGGTCATGTCCGGCGGGGCGTGCATGAAGGACAACTCGCTGGGGGGCGACACCGTCCCGCCGCCGGGCGGCAGCGACGCCGGGCACGCAGATGGCGGGTCCTCGGGAGTCGGCGGAGCGATGGGCACGCCGGGGACCGGGGGGGCGGGAGGCGTCATCTTGGGCGGCACGGGCGGCTCGACCACGACCTCCGGAACCGGGGGCTCATCAGGCGTCGGCGGGGCCGGCGGCGGTGGCTCGGTCGGAACCGGCGGCAGCGGCGGCGCCGGACCGATCGTCGGCGGTGGTCCGTCGAATTGCGCGACGTCGACGTCCGCCGTGGGAAAGCTCTGCGACGGTTTCGAGGGCCCCGCGCCTGGCGTCGCGGGGAGCGTGTTCAAGTTCGACCTGGGGGCAGGGTCGACCGGCGTGGTCGACACCACGAAGGCCTATCGGGGGTCGAAGTCGGTGCACATGAAGACCAACGGCGCCCAGGCGTTCATCACCGAGACCATGACCTTCGCCCAGCCCGGCGCGGTGGCGACGAACAACGAGCTGTGGGGCCGCATGTTCATCTGGTTCGCCACCACCGCGAACCCGCAGAGCCACGACGTCTTCATCACGCTCGAGGACCCCGCGAGCACGGCGGCGTCGGCGCAGTTTCACGTGGCCGGTGGCAGCCGCGGGTTCCTGGCGTCGCAGATCCGAACGACCTCGGATCTCTATCACCCGCCCATGGGGACAGGGATGATCAAGTTCCCGCTCGTGCCGCCCAAGTGGCAGTGCTGGGAGTGGCACACCACCGCCGCGAACACGCTGGAGTTCTACGTCGACGGCGCGCTCTATGCGCCGATGTCGGTCACAGCTGCCGACAAATGGCCGTTCCCGATCTTCAAGAGCATGTCGCTCGGATTCATGCAGTTCGGCGCCACGCCGGTGACGGAGATGTGGATCGACGAGGTTGCGCTCGATGGCGCGCGGATCGGATGCGACAATTGAAACGAGCGAGGGGCCTTCCCGGCGGGGATCGCTCCTCCTGCCTTCGTCGGTCTGGTCAGTGGCCGCCGCTGTCCGAGTGAGCGCACCGAAATCCCCGGGTCTGGTCGGGAAACGAGCCATCGAAGGCGTAGCGACTGGCGGCGCGGAGCGACGACGGATCGTCAAACCGGAAGTCGCCGCCCCGAAAGACTCGGGGCGAGTTGTCGCTTCCCGTGCCCCCGTCGGCGATGGGATCGCCGGCCTCGATCACGTTCGCGCAGTTGTCGCAGGGAGAGGCGGCGTAGGGTCCATACAGGTCAAGGGTCCACTCCCATACGCTGCCCGACAGATCGAGCTGGCCCCAGCGCCCGGCGCCGGCGGTCACGCTCCCCACGACGGGCAAGTCATCGTTGTCGGAGCAGGTCGGACGTCCGTCGAACAGACACGCGAAGGCCGCGAGGTCGACCGAGGGCGGCTGGTCCCCCCACGGATAAGTCCGCTGTTCATCTCCGCCCGCGGCCGCGTACTCCCACTCCGCCTCGGTGGGGAGTCGCTGCTTGTCCCAGACGCAAAACGCGAAGGCCTCGAACCAGGTGACGCAGGTGATCGGTCGCGCCTCGGATGGGCCGACGTCGTTGGTCCAGGTTCCGCCGCACTCCGAGAGCGCGAACTTGAACAGATCCCGCGACGAGGGCAGCGATGTGTCCCATTCCGAGCGCCAGCCGCTGCCGGCAATGAGTGGGTGCGCCCCCGCGCCCTCTCCCGGCGCAACGGCGTCGTACTGGGCCAGGAACGACCGGAATCGGCCCACCGTGACCTCGTACTTGTCGAGGACGAACGGCGCGATGGTCGTCGCGTGGCTGGGAAATTCGTCGTCATTGCCGACGCCGACCGGAGATCCGGCGGTGAACGTCCCTCCCGCGAGCGGCAATCCGTCGCGACAGGGCGCGCTGACCCCGTCGGCCGCGCACGGCACTGGATGGACGGCGAGCGTCAGGGTCACCTGCCCGGTCTGGCGCAGGCCGGTCGCCTCGGTGACCTCGAGCGTGACGACGTGAGGTCCGGTGACCGATGGGGAGAACCAGGCCTCCGTGGCGTCAGGCCCGGGAGAGATCGTCAGATAGCTGCCGTCGGGAGCCTGCACGTTCCAGAATATCGAGACCGGCGCTCCCTCAGGATCGGCGCTGCCGGTCGCCGACAAGTAAACGATCGAACGCGGCGCCGGCCCTTGTGCGGGCGGGTTGCCGGGAGAGTACGGATAGTCGTTCTCGTTTCGCGGCGCCTGCAGCTGGAACCTCAGCACCGGCGCCGGCGGCAAGTCGACGATGCCGGTGACGGCTTCGTTGGTCGGTGCATCGGTGTGTGGGGCATCGCCTCCATCGAGAACGACGCGCGGGCCGCCGTCCGTCCCCGACGCGCGGGTGCTTCCTCTCGAGCACGCCACCGAGCTCGAGACGAAGATCGAGACGACGACCGACAAGACGCTCGCGGCGGTGCCGACCCACGTCCGGCAAATCCTGGCGGGATCGCTGGGTGCCGACGTTGACGAAGACGACCCCATCGCCATCTCAGTTTAGTCGCTGTCATCGAGAGTAGTAGACAAAGTCACTCAGGAGTTTGTGTGATCGATCCGTTCGCACCCAATCAACCGCCGCGGCCTTCTCGTCGGCACCAAAGCCGACAACGCCTCTTTGCAACTCCGTCAGGGCTCCTGCTTTGCACGGCCGCTCTGTGCTGGACCGAGAGCGCCGGGGCGACGGGAGGTGCGCGCGTGGCGGTCGACATCAAAGGGGCGGGCGCTGCGGCGATCCGAGCGCAGGTGATCGCGGCGCTGCCCGCGGGCGTCGAGGTGACGGACGCCCGCAACGTGGTCCGGGAAGCCTCGAGACAAGCCCTGTTTGACCGCGACGCGACACCGGGTGACGGCGACCGTCTGCCGGATGTGCTCGGTGAGGTGCAACGCGCGGTGCATACCGCCGGGATCGACGCGCTGGTCCTGGGCGAGACCCGCCCCGGTGGACGGAAGGGGTTGGGCGCGCTGCAACTGGTGATCGTTTCCGCTCCGCCGAACACGCGCGTCGCGAACGAAACCATTCCGTTGCGGCAGGGCCTCGCATCGCCCAAGCACCTGAAGAACCTGTTAGCCGCCGCCCTCGATGGCGTTAGCCGGGACCCACGCGCCGCGGAAGAAGGTGCGGGGGCGGGGGCGGTTCCACCCTCCGTCGCCGCGGGCCGAGACCACGCCGCTGAATGGGGAGCCGAGTCCGAAGATCCGGACTCGTCGCTGGGCACCCCCCGCAATGAGGTATCGCCCACGGACGCTCTATTGGTCGGTTTGCTAGGCCTGGATCTGGGCGGCCGCCAATTTCATTACAACCAGCGGATCACGAACGCCAATCTCCGACCCTACGACCTCCCACAGGCGGGGTTACTGCCGGTCACACCGGGCGGCGTCGCCTCGGTCGAACTCTATCCGCTGGCCCGCACACCTTGGGCCGTGGCGCGCGATATCGGCGTGGGATGGGAAGGCCGGTACAACTTCGCGAAGGCACAGCTCGGCACGGTCAAGCTCGACACGACCTGGTACGAATGGGAAGCGTACCTCCGCGGGCGTCTGCACCTCGGGGCTCGCGGTGCGTCGCCCGCCATCGGATTCGAAGGTGGCTACGGCCGCCAGGTCTTCACGTTCAAGGATGCCGGCGGGCTGGCAGACAGCTTGCCTGGGGTCAACTACCACTACCTGCACGTCGGCCTCGACGGCCGCGTGCCGGTGGGCCGGGTGGCCGTCATCGCCGGGGCCGCGTTCCGACACCTCTTGTCCAAGGCCGGACCGATGGGAACGACGCAGGTCGAAGCCGGCAGCGTGGGCGATCACTTTCCTCGGGCGCAGATCTCAGGCCTCGATGCCCGACTCGGCGCCGCCCTGGCGCTGGGACACAACCTCGAGGTTGTGCTGGTCGTGAGCTACGTCCGCTACTGGGCGGCCTTCAACTCCAGGCCCGGAGACACGTACATCGCCGGCGGCGCGATCGACCACTTCATTCACTCGGCTCTGGGCCTCTCCGTGTCGTTTTGAGTCGCCGCGGTCAGAACCCAGGACATTTCGCGAAAGGAAACTCCATGTTCGCCCGGATGAGATCCCACTGGTGCACGCTCGCGCTCGTGGACGCCCTCTTGGCGGAGGCGGCTTGCGCGCCCGCGACGATGACGACCGGATCGGGCGGTTCCTCGGGGGCCGGCAGCGGGGGAACGATCGCCGGCGCCGGCGGCCAGGGCGGCTCGACCGGGGTTGGTGGCGCGCGCGGCACCGGCGGTAATGCCTCCGTCGACGCCTCCGCGCGCGACACGGGGGCGGACGTCACGTCGGTCACGATGCCGGACGGCGCCGTTTCGGACACCCGTCTGCAGAGCGACGCCGGGACGCCCGCCATTCGATTCGTCGGACGGATCGATCGGACGAACGCCGCCGGACCGAGATTCGCGTGGCCGGGCACGACGGTGCTCGCGCGTTTCACAGGCAGCTCGATCGGCGTGCGCTTGTCGGGTCCCCCGACGTACTTCGACGTCTCGATCGACGGCGTCGCGCAACCCGCGCCGCTGGTGGTGATGGCGGGAAAGACCGACTACCCGCTCGCGACGGGGTTGTCGGCGGGCCCGCACGAGCTCTCGGTCTATCGCCGCAGCGAAGCCGGGATCGCGGGTACGGGCGACACGACCTTCCTCGGGCTGATCCTCGATCCGACCGGCGCACTACTCGCGCCGAGCCCGCCGGCGACGCGACGAATCGAGATCGTCGGCGATTCGATCACGACCGGTTACGGTGACCAGAGCGTGAACGGAGCGTGCCCGAACGTGCTGGCCGCCCAGGACCACGACGTCGCCTTCGGCGCCGACGCCGCGCGTGTGCTGGGGGCTGACCTGATCACGATCGCCTGGACCGCCAAAGGGATGTACCGAAACAACGGCGGCGACATGACCGACACCATGCCGATCCTTTACGGACGGACGCTGCCCGACCAGACGACCGATACCTGGGATTTCACGTCGTGGATTCCCGATGCCGTCGTGATCTATCTCGGCAACAACGACTTCGGTCGGGGCGACCCCGGCCAACCTTACGTCACGGCGTACGAGGCGTTCATTGCGCGCATTCGCGGCCACTATCCAAACGCGCTGATCGTTTGCACGATCGGACCAAACCTCGCCGACCCGAAGCTGAGCCAGGAGCGCGCCTACGTCAAGGCGATCGTGGCGGCAACCGTCGCGGCCGGCGACGACAAGATCGACTTCCTCGAGATGCCCCAGCCGACCGCGGCTGAGGGCACGGGGTGCGGGGGACACCCGCTCGCCTCGACCCACAAGCGAATGGCCGACGCACTCGTGGCCGAGCTCAAGACCCGCCTTGCCTGGTAGGCCGAAGTCATGGAGAACGACATGCTGAAACGGACTCGCGGTGGTTCGAAGTTGGTGGTGCTCATGGTCGCGGCGATCGCTGCTGGATGTTCGTCTCCTGCTGGCGATTCCGCCAGCAGCGGCGGCGGTGGCAGTGGCCCATCGTCGAGCGGAAGGTACGGGCGGCAATCGCACCGCTCCGACGGGTGGCGCGACGGGAAGCGGCGGCACGCCCATGGGACCCGGGGGGGCGACGTCCATCGGCGGAGCGTCCGGGACCGGCGGGAGATCGGATGCCGGGACGACCACGGGATCGACCGGCGGCCGCGGTGTGGATGCTGGCGGCGCCGACGCGGTCACGGGAGGCGCGGGGTCGACCGATCCCGGGAGCGTGGGCGATGGCGATTTCATCGTCGGGCCGACTTACACCCCGTCTCCGGATCTTCAGCTGAAGCCGGGCGCGCCGGCGGGGTTCACCGTCCGCTTCACCCTCAATTCGGCGACGAGCAACATCTTCAACGGATCGGACTTTACCGCCCCGTTATCCTTCACGCGCAGCATTCAGGTCTTCGTGCCCGCGCAATACGTCGACGGCACGGCGTCGCCGTTCATGGTGTCGTCCGACGGATTTTACGCCTCGCTGCAGACCGTCGTGCAGAACCTGGCGGATGACCCATCGCCCGATCACCACGTTCCTCCGCTCGTGATCATCGGCATCCAGAATGGTCCCAACCCGACCGGCGGCCCCAGCGAGCGGAGCCTCGAGTACGACACCGTATCCGACCGTTACTGGCAGTTCGTGACGAAGGAAGTGATCCCCGCGATCCTGTCGAACGCTCAGCTTCGGGCCAAGTTCCCGAACTTCAAGTTGACCAGCGATCCCAACGGCCGGGGTGGTTACGGCTGCAGCTCCGGCGGCCCCGCCGTCATGGGCCTAGCCTGGTTCGGAGACTTCAATCGCGTCTTCTCATTTTCGGGTTCGTTCACGGCCCTGCACCCGACCGCCGACCATCCGCTCGGCGCCTGGGAGTACCCGACCTTGATCATGAATGCGCCCGCGAGGCCCGACCTAAGGGTCTTCCTCGAGGTGGGTCAGAACGACAACAACTCGACCGACCCCGAGTCGACCCACCGCAACTGGGTCATCGCCAATCGCGCCATGGCGGCCGCGCTGAAGGCCAAGGGAAATCACTACCGCTTCATCTTCGCCCAGGGCGCCGGGCACTGCGACAACAACGCCAGGAACCAGGTCATGCCCGAAGGGCTGATCTGGTTGTGGCGCGGGTACCAGGCGAAGTAGGGGGCGGCGCTCGGGTGGTTAGAGCGAATTGTGGGGTCGAGCACCGGAGCGCCCACACCTCACGGTGCGGCGCGCGGGCCGTCGTGCGTGTAGCGGAAGAAGTCGAAGTCGGCAAGGCCGCCCGCGACGGCCGTGCTGAGGTTGTATGTGAAGAGCCCGAACTTGATCCCTTCGAACCACGTGCGGCCCACGGTCTGGCTGCCGCCCAATGCCGTGAACGTCACGCCGTCCGTCGAGTACGCGAACGAGATTTGCGAGGCGGCGCTCATGCTGGCCTTCAGGTAGACGATCTTCGAGGTCGAGGGCAACGTCGGTCCCGTGGTCGACGTGCCGTTGATGTTCGTTCTGACGACGAGCTGTCCGCCCGCGCCGCCGACCACGCCGATCCAGCCGTAGATCTGTCCGAACAACGTGATCCCGGCGCGCTGCCCGTCGACAACGCCCGAGGCGTCCAGCTTCGTCACGGCGGAGGCCACCTTGCCCATCGCCAGCTGCACGACCGTGTTGTAGGCGAAGACGACGCTGTCCTCGGCGAAGCGCACGGCGCCCCCATCCGCGCCGTTGACGCCGCTCTTCGCGGCCAGAGGTCGTGCCGCCAGACGCAGCCACCCAGGGCGCGCCGCCAGCGACCACTTGGTGTCATCGGGGTTGTGGTTCCAGAGCCACTGGACGCCCAGCGTCGCCGCCGTCGAACTCATCTGAGCTTTGAGGAACGCCGATCGGAAACGTGGCCCCGACGTTCGGCTTCCGCGGCTGCGCGACCGGCTCGCCGATTCCGTTGCCGTCCAGATCGACGCCGATGTGGGGCCAGTCGTCGGTGCCCCACTGCGCGGGCTCGAGGTGCGCGACGCGGCCCCAACCCGCGTTTTGCTGGAAGTGAAAGAACCACGATTCGCCGCTGGCCAGGTCGATCCACGATCCCTGGTGCGGGCCATTGATCGTCGTGCTGCCGCGTTCCAGGATCGTCTTCTTCTGGTACGGCCCCAGGATGTTCTGCGCGCGCAGCACCACCTGGTAGCCGGCGTCGATGCCGCCCTCGGGCGCGAAGATGTAGTAGAACCCGTTGCGCTTCTGCAGCTTGGGGCCCTCCAAGGTCGGGCCGGTCGCCACCGTCGTCGCCGGGCCGAGCAGCCGCTTTCCGTCCCAGCTCATCTGCTGAACGATCAGCGGCCCCGCGCCCAGCTGGCTGCGAATCAGATACGCCTTGCGCCCATTCGGTCCGTCGCCGCCGGCGTTGTCGACGTCGTCCCAGTACGGACACGGATCCTCCCACCCCGCGACGCGCATGACGACGGTCCAGGGATCCCAGGGCCCGGCCGCCGCCGGCGCCGAGGTCATGATCAGCCCCTCGGTCGGTGTCGTCACGTAGACCCAGAATCGGCCGGCCTGATAGCGAATCGCCGGCGCCCACGTCCCGGCTTGATAGGCCTGCCCCGGTTGGTCGTAGCGGGGATCCAGATCGAGTCGCCGATAGAGGCGGGTCAGCAGCGTCCAGTTGACCATGTCCTTCGAATACAGCACCGGCATCCCCATGAAGTGATGCGAGGCCGCGATCATGTAGAACTCGTTGCCGACACCGATGACGTCGAGGTTGTTGTAGTCAGCCCAGAGCACCGGGTTCTTGAAGGTGCCGTTTCCTTGATCGCCCCACGCGCCCGGGAGCAACACCGCACCGCCGCCGGCGCCGCCCGCCGCGCCTCGCCCGCCCGTCGCGCCCATGGCCCCGCCGGAGCCGGTCACGCCGCCGGAACCCGGGATCGCGCCGCCCGATCCGGAGCCCGCCGCCCCGCCGCTCCCGGCGGAGGTGGCGCCACCGGAGCCGAGGACTCCGCCGGGACCGCCGGAGCCCACATCGGCGTGGCCGCCGACCGACCCGCCCGAGGACGTCCCACCACCCGCCGCCCCACCGCACGCGGACACACACAGCATCGCCAGCGCTGCCAGCAGCGACCCGTGGACCGCCGAATGATTGATGCGCGCCCCGCCGCCGACCATTCGGCTGTCCGCCGGGCCGTGACCTCGAAGGTCGATCGTTACGAGTCGGGCCACCAATCTACATTAGGGCTTCGATTCCCAGGATTGGTACTCGCGGACCTCTTCAATGGACAACGAGTTGTCCGGGCGGGACATTGCCCGAGAAAATCTGATCATTTCTGCCCCACAGCACGAAGGATGTGATGGAGGCACCGACCACCGCCGCGCCGAGGAGACTCCAGGTCCAGGGCGAGGTCCACAGCGTCCGTTTGCGTTGGGATTCGTGGGCGATGCCTTCCGGCATAGGCTGAGGTGCCGGCGGCCGGCGCCTGGGAGGTTGACGCAGGGGCGGCAATCAGAGCGGGCAATGGAAGACGGATGTCACGCACGTCCCGCTCCGCAAGGGCAAACAGCACGCGTGCCCGCTCGATCCCGTCGCGTTGAACGATGAGTGTGTGCTCGCCTGGATCGAGCGGATGACCGGTGGCAAGGGTCTCCCTCCCAACTGGGTGGCCATCGATCTGAATGATGTCGGTCGGGGATAGGCCGGTCGAACGGAGCCGAATCCGTGGGATTCGAGCTTCGAGAGACGGCAAGACGTCGGTGGCGGCCCGTCTGAAGGCGGCGGTATCGGGTGAAGGCGCATCGCCCAGCAGCCGGCGGTAGTTCGCCGCGGCCTGTATCAGATGTCCGGTGCGGACTTGAATGCTGGCGAGGTTGATCAACACCACGGGCCTCGGCGATAGCTCGTACGCCTTCTCGAACGCCGCGAGGGCATCGTTCCAGCGCTCCTGTCGCGCGGCATCGACGCCGGTATGGAACGCCTGCTGGGCCGCCTCGTCCGGGCTCGCCGCGTGGGCGTCGACCGCCACCACGGTCAGGGCCACGCCGAGAACTATTCGGATGTACGATCTCACTGCCAGTGCTCAAAAAGCGGCACAGGTAACTGACCTGACGGACCGGAGTGCTGGGTTGCCTCGCTGGGACGGGTCCCCCGGGCGGCCGTGCGGAGGCGGTGCGCATTTCGACGGGCCACCTTGTGAGGGGCCACCTTGCTCGGGATCTTGGCGGCCGAGATCGCCGGGGCTCGCTCGGACGTCGAGACGGAATCGCCGATGGGGTTCAGCAATCCCGCGGTCGGATTCTTCGCGAGGCTCCTCCATGGCCGTCTGTTGTTGGTGATCCGCCATCGCTGTCGCGTCGGGCCTCCGCACGGACGCGTCCTGGCCCCTTGCAGACCACAGGCGGAAGCCGATCACGATGACGGCGGCGAGCGTCGATCCCAGTGTCAGGCCGAGAGATGCTCGAACGGTCAATCGCTTCTTGATTGACGACGAGGAGTCTGCCGGCCGCAATGGCGCCGGCCCAGACTCAATCCGCGTCAGGTGTGCCGCCAACTCCGCCCGCTGCTTCTGTCGGGCGTCGGCGAAATGCGCATCCATGTAGTCGGCGACCGTCATCGAGCCTTCATCCGATATCAGCGCCGCCAGAATCCCCTCCAGGCGCGAGGCGACCTCGGCGGCCGTCGCCGGGCGACTGTTGCGCTCTTTCGCGAGCAACTCGAAGAGCAGCTCGCACAGCTCAGCCGGAACGTCATTCCGTTCCTCACCGATGTCCGGAGCTGGTTCGGTCAGGATTCGCCGCGTGCCATCGAACCCGGAGGTATTTGGGTAGAGACGGTGGCCGGTCAGCATCTCGTAGAGCGTGACTCCGAGCGAGAAGAGGTCCGAACGACGGTCGGGCTCCTCGAAACGCAGTTGTTCGGGCGCGAGGTACCCCATGTTGCCCTTCAGCACCCCCGCGCTGGTGCGCGAAGAGTTGCCCAGGGCCTTGGCAATGCCAAAGTCGGTCACCCGCACCGTTCCGTCGAAGCCGACGAGGACGTTCTGAGGTGACACGTCCCGGTGAACCAGACGGAGGACAGTGCCATCCTCGGCGCGCACTTCATGAGCGGCGTGCAATCCATCGGGCGGCGTCCATGCAGACCCGAACGGCCACTTGCATCGGAATGGAGCGCCCACCGGCGGTCGCGTCGCCAATCACCCGGGACAGCGGCACGCCGTCGACGAACTCCATGATGAAGAACGCCCCTTCTTCATCGGCACCGACGTCGAGAACTCCCACGGCGTTTGGGTGATGGATCAAGCCGGCCAGTCGGGCCTCGTCCATGAACATCGATCGGAAAGTGGCGTCGGAGCGGTATTGCTTGTGCAGACGCTTGCGGGCGTACCATCGCAGGAATCGTTCCTCGCGACGGAAGACCAGCTCCACGTACCCCATTCCCCCCTGAGCGATCGTGGTGACCAGGGTGTATGCTGACGCTGGCGGCGGCGGGAGCGCAACCGGGGAGCCCATGGCCCCAGTCTACTACACCGGTTTCTGGCTTAAACGAGCACATGGCCAGCGTTGACGAGATCATCGCCGCGGCGAACGACAGCTATGCCGCGGCCGAGCATGGGAACTTCCGGGGAATGGACTCCGTGTTGGCCGACCTCGCCGGGAGCTCGAGGCCCACCGCGGTGGCTTGGGATCTGACCTTGCGGGCGCTGCGGTGGTCGTTTCACCCCGACGCCGCCCGGGCGCCTGAACCGGTGCAGGTCGGCCGATTCATCGACCAACCCGATGACGGGGCGCGACGGGTCGCTGCGCGGGCCTGCGCGGTGATGGAGCGGGTTTGTATCGCTACCCTTGACGCCTCGGGACTTGCGACCTGGATCGGCGTTCATTCAGCCCTCGCGTCATCTGGCGACGACGTCGCGCTGCAGTCGGCGCGGCTGTGGCATCGGCTGCTCATTGGCGACACCGCCGCGGGGGACATGGCTGCGAAGGCTCTCTTCGACGAAGCATCTCGGCGGAAGAGCGCCGCCGAGGTCATCGAGAGCACCGTTTTACGCGCTCTCCTCGCGCTGTCCGTCGGAGAGATGGATGACGCGGTGGAGTTCGCGCGCCGCGGCTCGCGCATGGCCCAGTCGGAGTGTTTGCCTCAGCTCGAGTATCTGGCGAACCTGACGCTGGCCCGCGTCCGCCGGTACGGCGGCCGGCCTCACCTGGCGCTGCACATCCTCGCGGCGCTGGCGCGCGTCGCGCCGCCCGCCTGGTCGGGTTGGATCGGATGGGAGACGTTGCTCGGTGGCGGCGCTCGAGCTCACTCAGACAATTCCCAGTCGTTCCTGTCCGACGCACCCGCCATGACGGCCGAAAGGCGCCTCGCGTCGTTCTTGGAGGCCACGCGAGCGGGCGATCGCGAACGGTTCAATCAGGCGGCGGTCGAACTGGAGCGAAGCGCGTCACTCTGGCCGGACCTGGCACGGGAGATAGAGACGCTGGTCGCAGCGCTGGACCCCATCCGCCCGGTGCCAGCATCGGCCCTGTCATGGTTTCGTGGCGAGACGGTGACGATTCCGTGTGGCCTTCACGGCATCGGAATATCCGAGGCTGGTCGGGACGAGAGCGACGCTGCGGCCGTGTTCGTGATCGCCAGCCCGGGTTCGAGCGGACGCCGGTTTCTCCGTCCGGGGCTCGGGTTCACGCCAGCACGCGCAGCTCCTCATACGTGACTCGACCAAATCGGGCGGCGGGGGTGTTCGCACCGAGACCGCCGTCGCCGCGCTGGCGCTGGCGGGCGACACCGGCGCGGCACGGGAGGTCTTCTTTCAAAGTGTCTATGGTTTTCCATTCGTCGCGCATCGACACCAGGCGGTGTTGGACGTGCTCTGCTACCGGATGCGAGCTCTGCTCGGCGACGCCGGTCTCATCCGTCGCGATCTGGGGACCCCTGAGGCATCGCCTTCGACGAACCCTGCCGGGCCCTCGCTGGGTCTCACCTTGACGAGACCGATCATCGTGGCCGACATGCGGTGCGCTCTACCCGTCGCCGATCGTGTTCTACGCGCCCTCGCGAAGCTCGGAACATCCAGCGCGAGCTCCGCGGCCGATTCTCTACGAATGCCTCTGCGCACCGTACAAGCGATCCTGCAGCAGCTGGTCGCTGAGGGCGCGTGCAGCACCGAGCGCACCGGTCGACACATCGCCTACCGGATCGAAGACACGACGTTCACCGAAGTGACGACGGTCTGACCCTCGGGCCTTGCTAGGGAAAGCCGGCCACCGAAACCGGACGCCACCGGTCCGTGGTGGTGCCGTCACCGAGCTGATTGACGATGTTCTGTCCCCAGCAAGCCAGTCCATGGGCATGCCGGGCACAGGTGTGGACGGAACCGGCCGCTATCGACGTCGCCTGGGATATGTCGATCACGTCAACCGGCGTCGATGAGTCCGTCGTCGTACCATTGCCCAGCTCTCCTTGCGGGTTGCCGCCCCAGCAGGACACGACGCCGGTTCTTCGCAAGGCACAGACGTGCTGGTGCCCGGCCGCCAACATGGTCGCATCCGCGACGGCGGTGATGGACACGGGAAGCGACTGGTCGTCGGTGACACCGTTCCCGAGCTGCCCGCTTCCGCCTGCGCCCCAGCACGACACGCGCCCACTGCTATGGCGAGCACACACGAAGAAGCGGCCAGCGGAGATCTCGACGATGTCCGCCCCGAGGTTCATGACCGGCGCAGGCGTGGAGCGGGTCGTTTTGGTGCCATCACCCAGCTGCCCGCGAGAATTGTCCCCCCAGCACTCGACCGTCAGATCGCTCTTGCGGGCACAGGTGTACTTTTCACCCGCCTGGATGTCTACGACGTCCGCGAGGCCGGCGACCGGCACGGGCGACAGGACGGTGGCTGTGCTTCCGAGCGGCTGGCCAGCCTGGCCGCTCCCATTGGCGCCCCAGCAGGAAACGGTCGCGTCCATCCGAACGACACAGGTGTGCTGGGCGCCACCCGTGATCTGCTGACAGTCGCCGATCCCCGGGACTCGCGTCGGGAGCGGCGTGGTAGGCGACGTGCCTCCGACGCCCAGCTCCGCTTCGACGTTGCGCCCCCAACACCACGCTTGCCCCATTCGGTCGCAGACACAGCTTATGAATTGCCCGAGACCGACGGCCTGGGGATCTTCCACCGACACGACTGGGCGCCGCGCGTTGGCGTTCCGGGTCGTTCCGTCGCCGATCTGACCGTCCGAGTTCTGTCCCCAGCAGTAGAGGACCTTGCCCTGGTTCGCGCATGAGTGCCAGCCGTTGGCCCAGACGGTTCGACCTCCGATCGGGTTGGTCGTCGCAGGTTCGGGGCGGGCAGGCAGGCTGCCGGTCCACGGCGGCAGCGAGGTCCCCGGGATCGACGTCGATTCGCAACCGTTCGATCCGCATGTCTCAGTGGCCGGGCAGGTGACCCCGATGCACGAGCCGAGCAGAAGCATGCGCAGGAGGCGTTTCGATCCATCAACGAACGCCGTCTCGGCGTCTTGCTGAACCACCGGCCTGCCCTGCGATGATGCCACGACGCTCACGGTCAACGGAGCGCCCGCGCCAGCCGGGGTGAGTCCCAGCGTGAGCGGAAACGCCGGCGAGCTGGTCACGCCCAGATCCACCCCGATCGTTGTCTGCATCTGCGCGCCGCTGACCAAAATGTCGACATGATCGATGTCGACAGGAACCGTGAGATTGGTATCGATGACCAGCACGATCTCCGTCGCGCTCTGGCAACCCACGGTCATCGCGCCCAGGCCGATCACGCCAAACGCAAGCGCAAGCGGAAACAGACCAGCGGGCCGCCGCATGCGCGTCGACGCCCGCCTACCTATCGGCGTAGCGGCGGATACCGGATCGCCAAGAACCACCCCGCGATTATACCTACCCGACCGCGACACAAGTTGACGTCGCGGTTGACACATCCGGGCTTTACGCTCCGAGAAGGACCCGAGTACTGAGAGATCAGTGCACCACTTCTCGATTCGTCGGCCCTTAGCCCACGGGTCTTGTGCGCGAGGCAACTTCCCTGATCACGGTGCTGCCAGTGGGCCGTTGTGGGTCACAGGGAAATGAGTCCAGTCCCGCATGCTAGCGCATGGTCTGCGCCGAGATCCTCGCATTTTGTCTCCAATCGCCGCGCCGCTTCGCATTTTGTGGGAAATGGCCAATGACGCGGGGCTCGCGCGCCTCGGCTCGGCCGAGATCTGCTAGCGTCGGTGGTGCCGTGGAGACGCTCTATCAGCCGTTCCCGTTGCCCGGCGCCGCGCGCGGCCACATCTGGCACCACGTCCCCGCCACTCGACGCCCGCGACATTTCCACGCCGAGCCGGAGCTGAACCTGATCACCGCCGGCAGCGCCACGTTTGGCGCGGGCGAGGCGGTCCTGTCGGTCGTGGCGGGCGATCTGCTCTGGTGGCCGCCCGGCCAGGACCACGTGCTGCTCGACGCCTCCGTCGACCTCGATCTCTACGTCATCGGCGTGACGCCAGCCTTCTCCGAACGCGTCCTCGGCGAGCAGGGGCGCACGGTATCCGGCGGCGCGGCGAAGCTTTCGCTCGATCAGGGTGAACTCGCGCGCTTCACCGCGGTGTGCGCGTCGCCGGTTTCGCTCAGCTCGTCGGGCGCGGTCGAGCACAATGTCGGCGACCTCTGGAACCTGGCCCACCGGCTGCGCGCGCGCGCCCCCGATCGGCATCCGCTGACGCGCCGGACGCTCGCGTCGGTGCTGGCGCGGCCCGAGCTGAAGCGCAGCGACCTGGCGCGGCTCGCGCGCGGCAACGTCAGCGAGCTCAGCCGGCACTTTCGCCAGGACGTCGGCCTCACGCTGACCGCCTACCGGACGCGCCTGCGATTGTTGCGGTTCATCGATCTGGTCGAGCGGGGCGAGCGTTTTCTGACCGCCGCGATGGAAGCCGGATTCGGCAGCTATTCCCAGTGTCACCGGGTGTTTCATCACACCTTGCGTTGCACGCCCCGCGTCTTCTTTGGCGCGGGTGTTCGCGAAGAGATGCGTGATCGCTACGCTCCCCTGGCTCCCGCTCCTTGACGCCCCGCCGCGCTCCTAGATTTCCGAGCAAACGCGAAGACCGTATCTCGCCCGGCGCGACAGATTGCGCTCATGCCCACGGTTGTCTTCGCTTGTTCGAGCTTATTTGCACTGATGTTGGCAATGCCCGGCTGCGGCTCGTCGCCGCCGGGGGCCGGTCCCGCGGACGGCGGACCGGGCGGCGCGCCGGCCGCAACCGGGACGTTCCAGCTCGCGTGGCAGGACGATTTCGATGCGTTCGACAGCTCGCGCTGGCAGCTCGAGTCGTTCACGTTCGGCGGCAACCTGGCGCAGTTCACGCCCGCAAACGCGACCTTCAACAACGGGCTGGCGACGCTGTCGCTGACGCCCCAGCCCTCCGACACCGCCGAGCCCTACCGCGGCGTCGAGATGCGGTCGCTGCAAACGATCACCTACGGCAAGATCGAAAGCCGGATCCGCTTCGCGAAGGGCTCGGCGGTCGTCTCGTCGCTGGTGCTGATCTACACGCCTTATCCAGCCGACAACTGGAACGAGCTCGACATCGAATTCCTCGGTCGCTACTCGGATCGCGCCCAGCTCAACGAGCAGGTGTACGAGGGGCCGCCGGTCACACCACCGGTGAGCCAATCGGTCTCACCGACGCAGGACCCGGCCTTCGTGAGCTTCGGGTTCGATCCGTCCGCCGATTTTCACGTCTACGCCATCGAGTGGACGCCGGCCGACGTCCGGTTCACTGTCGACGGCGCGCTGGTGCACACCTGGTCGACGCAGATCGCGCGCATGAAGCTGCCGCAGAACATCCTGCTCACGATCTGGGCGTCGAACGCCGCCTCGTGGGCCGGGCCGGTCGGCACCGACACGGCGCCGACCAGCGCCGACTATGACTGGATCCATGTCTACAACTGGGTTCCGAACGCGCCCTAGCGCCGTGGGCTCAGCAACCATGAAGACGCTCGCCATTGGTTCATTCCTGGTTGTCGGTCTGGCGGTCGCGCTCGGCGCCGGGTGCTCTGCGCCGTCGCCCGCGCCGGCAACCGGAGCCGGCGGTTCGACCGTAGCGGGCGGTAGTGGCGGCGCGACCGGCGGTGCGGCGGGAAGCGTCAACGACCGCGGCGCGACCGGCGGCAGTGCCGGCGCGACGGGCGGTCGAAGCGGGGCGGGCGGGGGCACTGGCGGCGCGACCGGCGGCAGCGCCGGTGCAACGGGCGGTCGAAGCGGGGCGGGCGGTACCGGCGGAGCGACCGGCGCTGGCGGCAGCGGCGTCGGCGGCGCGGGCGCCGGCGGTTCTTCCGCGGCGCTGCTGGTACCCGCGCACGGGGCCCTCCTGGGCGCGTTCGTCGGAACCGGCACGTTCGCCGGCTTCGAGACGACGCTGGGACGAAAGCTCGCCATCGTCCACACCTTCGTCGGCTGGATGGACGATTACACGACGCGCCTGCCCGGCGACCTCGCCGGAGGACGCATCCCGCTCATCACCTGGGAGCCCTGGCAGAATGGCGTCGGCGCGCCCCTCGACGACATCATCAGCGGCGTCTACGACGGGATGATTCGGTCCCGCGCGCAAGCCGTGAAGAACCTGGGCCAGAAGTTCTTCCTGCGCTGGGGCCACGAGATGAACGGCAACTGGTATCCCTGGGACGGCGCCAACAACGGCGCGAACGCCGCGGCAACCACGAAGTACATCGCCGCCTACCGGCACATCCACGATCTCTTCGTGGCCACCGGCGCCACCAACGCGCTCTGGATCTTTTGCCCCAACGTCGACAGCGTCCCCGGCGACGCCTGGAACCAGTGGCCCAATTACTATCCCGGCGACACCTACGTCGATTGGATGGGCCTCGACGGATACAACTGGGGCACCGTCCAGACCACGTCGACCTGGCAGACGTTCCCCGCGATCGCGAGCCGCATCTACAGTGGCCTGGCCGCCAAGGGCAAGCCGATCATGATCCCCGAAACCGCGAGCGCCGAGCTGGGCGGCGACAAGGCCGCCTGGATCGCCGCCATGCTCCCCGCGCTGGAAAGCACCTTTCCCGCGATCAAGGCGCTGCTGTGGTTCGAGATGAACAAGGAGACCGACTGGCGGATCGAGTCGTCGGCTGGCGCGCAATCGGCCTTCACGACCATGGCCAACGACCCGTACTTCAATCCGTGACAAGGCGCCAGCAGGCCGGGCAGGGTGTCGTGGTCACAGAACGCAGCGGACGCGAAAGAGCTCGGTAAGCCGACCGTAGAGGCCATTCCCATGGTCGAAGCGCACGTACCACGCCAACTCGCTCCCGTTGGTGAAGGTCGACGAGGTCCAGAACGGTTCGCCGGGCGTGCCCGGGAACGCTGTTCGATCGATCATGGGAGCCGTCGCGGCGCGTTCGTCAATCAACGTGAGAAGCTCGCCCAACGTCGGAACCCGCCAGTGCTTCTCCCCCGCGAGACGGAGGTGTCCGCAATAGGAGCGAGCCGATGCGAACGAAAGACCCTTGGGCGCGGCGACACGCTGCCAGCGGAGGCCGGTGGCGAGGTCTCGCACCTCCTGGGCTTGCAGGTCATACCGAGCCGGGAGCGCCGCCGGCGGCCGCGTTGACCGCACGCAGCGCACAGAGAAGGTGTTCGTCGCGCCGTCGGTCTTGGGGTATCCGAAGTAGAAATACACGTACCAGGCGGCGCCTGGATCGTCGGCGGCGAGGGACGAGGTCCAGAACCAATCATTCGGTGTGCCCGGGAACGCGTCGACGTCGATGGCAGGTTGGATGCGCCTGGTGTCGAGCAGGGAGACGAGCTCGATGCGCGACGGCAGCCTCCAGTCATCATGACCGGCAAGCGCCAGCCGCTCGCACGAGGATGCTGCCTGCGGCAAAGTCAGGAACGTGTTGGGCAGGTTCCGCTGCCACATCAGGCCCGTGACCCGATCGATGACCACGCCGTCCGTTCCCAGGTCATAGCTGTGGGGATTCGGCAAGCCGGGCAAGGGCGCATTCGGCATCGGCCAGCGCGCCCACGCTTCGGCGGCGTCGCGCGGCCGCGGCTGCGGCTGATGGGCCGCCGCATCGGCGGCGCCCGGCGCTACGACGACCTTCGGGGCCGAAGCGTCCCCTGCTGGCGGTTGATTCTCTCGGGACCGAGGCTGGCCTGGCTGGCACGCGGCCGCCGCACACAGCGCGGCGAGCGGCAACCAGCCCGAGCCCAACGAGCGAGAGGGCCTGCGACTCAGAGCGCCTCGCCGGGCGACGGCTGTCGATACATGAACGCCTTCGATGAGATCAGCGTCGTCATCAGGTCCCGCACCGAAAAGCCCGGCGTCGCAACCGCCTTCTGATAGGCGACCGACATCGAGCCCGCATCCGCCAGTGTCTCGCCGCGACCTAGCATGTAGCGCGCCCACTGGCGATCGACGCAGGACTGCGCCTCGGTGCTATTCGCGAGCTGCTTGGAAAGATCGAGGGCGCTCTGGAAGACGATCGTCGCATGTCCCGGCGTCAGCAAGGTTCCGGTCGAATCCACCGCCTGGCCCGCCTCCGTGGTTCGATACGCGCCGATGCCATCGTAGTGTTCGAACGCGAACCCGGGAGGATCGAAGAGACTGTGGCAAGCCATGGCGCATCCCGAGTTGCCGTGGGCGTCAAACGACTGGCGGGTCGTCCCGTTCGCCTTGAAGGTGACCGCCGGTACGTTGGCAGGCGGCGATCCGATCGTTCCGCACAGGACCTTGAGGTAGATCGACAGACCGCGGTAAACCGGATTGTCGGCGCCGTCGCTGGCCAGCGTCGCCAGGAAGGCGGTCTGGGTGAAGATGCCCCCTCGCTGCGTCGGATCCAGCGCGACCTTGGCGAAGCCCGTCGCCGGTCCAGCAACGCCATAGATGGCGCCCAGATCCTTGTTGATGAAGCTATAGGGCGCCGTGAAGAGAGACCGTAAGGTTCCATCGCCCGTGTAGATCGACGAAATGAACTGCGTGAACTCTTGCTGGACGGCCTGCGCGGCGGCGGTCGTGAACAGCGGATTCGATTTGGTGAGGACCTGCGTCAGATCTCGACCCTGGCTGCCGAAGTTGAACAGCCATTGCGCGTGGAAATTGAAGAGGCCGTTCGCCGCGCGCGGATCCGCCAGCATCCGGGTCACCTGCGCCGTCACGTCGGAGGGCAGGGTCAGTTTCCCCATCTGGGCTGCCTGCAGTAGTGTGTCGTCCGGGGTGGTTTGCCACAGCGACGACGCCAATCGAGAGGCGACCTGCCACCCGGTCAGCGCCACGAGGCCGTCCGCCCCGACCACTGGTTTGGTGGGCCCGATCTCCCAGTGATACAGGAAGCTCGGCGATTGAATCATGCCCTTGACCATGGCCCCGAGCGAGTCGTTGAAGCTCAGGCCCAGCCCGCGCACCTTGCTGAAGAGGGCGAGCAGATCCGTCTGTTCGGCGGGCTGGATCGGCCGGCGATAGGCCTGCAAACCGAAGGTGGTGATGAACTGCGTCGCGCACGTGGTCTCCGCGGCGGCGGTCGTGGGCGCGCGGCAGGGAATCGCCAGCTTGCCCGCCGGCTGGCCGGCGGCCACCGCCTTCATGGCCGTGTCGACGACGCTGTCCGCGGTCTGATTGTAAAGGTCGACCTGCAGGTCGGCGACGCTGTTCGGCGCGATGAATCCAACCGCGTTCGGCGCGTCCGGGGACCAGGCATTGCCTCCCTCGGCTGGCGCGGTCTTGTCACCCAGGAGATCCGCGAGGATGTGATCGTACTCGGGATAGGTCAGCCGCCGCATCACCAGGGTGCCCGCGCTTTCGGCGGGAGGCGTGCCCGTCGTCGTGATCGGAACCGCCGGGGTCGCACCCGAGACGCCGGCGATCCTCCGACCGATCCTGGAGTTGGCGTCCCATCGCTGCCTCCGTTGCCGCCGCCCAGACCGGTGTTGCCGGGACCGCTTCCGTTGCTGCGGGTGGGTCCGATCTGGCCGTTGCAAGCCGCCAGGAAGGCCGCCGAGAGCAGGCCTACGACGACCAGGGATGAGCGTTGACCGTTTTGAGTCTTCATCAAAGTTCTCCGTTCAACCTTTGAGCGCCGTGAGCTCGCCGCCGTAGCTCTTCTCGCCGAACGTCGCCACCGGCGTGTCCATTGCGTTACACAGCGCGACCAACAAAGCCGTTGTTGGGCGTGCCTGCCGGCAATGCCAGGCTGCGGCCCGTCTTGAAGTAGCCACCGCAGCTGCCGGCCATGACCACCGGCACGCCGGTCGTCTCGTGCGTGCCGCTGCGCATGCTGTTCATCGCGACGACGACGCTGGAATCGAGCATCGACTTGCCCGTGCCGTCGGTGATGCCCTTCAGCTGCCCGACAATGTACGCGATCTGGGACTGGAACCAGGTGTCGCACTGCACCTTGCGCATGGTGTTCTCGTGCGCGATGGCGTGAAAGCCGTTGGCGTCGCCGGTATTGGGATCGGACGCCAGAGGCCCGCCCTTGGCGAACCCGAGCCAATTCATGACCAGATTGGCGGCGCCCTGGTCGGAGATCTGCATCACCGCCACGCGCGTCAGATCAGCCGCGAAGGCCGCCACGGCCAGGTCCATGTGGAGCTTGGTGATAGCGGGGACGTTGCCGACCGCCGTGGGGGTCGGTTCGCCGGCGGTGGACGGCACATTGCAGGCAGCATTGCCCGTGGCGGTCGAAATCGGCCCCGCGCCGGTTACCGGCGTCGCTGGCCCCGTCGTGCCCATGTTCTGAATCCGCATCTCGATGCCGCGAACCGCGGTGAGGTGCTCATCGATGCTGGCCTTGTCGTCGGTGCCGACAATGGTCGAGAAGCGATTGATGTCGGTGATGACGTAGTCGAGGATGCTCTTGCGGATGGCATTCGTGTTGTCGACCGGCGTCGACCCCGCGCCTCCGTCGGCCGGCGGGGTCGTCGTGGGCGGCGTGGTCACCGGCAGGGAACCTTTGAAGTAGAGATTGAAGACGCTGGCCGGATCGGGATTGGGTAGCACGACCTGACCGGCGGCCTTCCAGGACAGATGGCCGGTGCTGACCACGAAGCTGCCCTGGTTGAGGCTGACCAGGCCCTTGTAGCCCTGCGCTTGCAGCTGGGTCCCGATGTACTGGTCGACGGAGATTCCACCCGCCAGGTCCGAGCTGGTTCCGGACGAGAGCAATTGATAAAAGGCCCCCGTGAGCATGCCGGGGAAACAGGCGTGGCCGGTCCGCTCGCCGGAGCCGGGCATGTCTTTGATGTACTTGTAGTCGATCCCCTTCAGCAGCAAGAGGTCGTTCATGTACGGCTTCAGCGCGTCTTGAAAGTTCATCGACCCCAGCGACCAGGCCGCGGGGGTGGCGCCGGCGGTGGCCCAGTTGTTGATGCTGCTGAGCATGCCGTTGGTCCAGGCCAGCACATAGAGACGCTTGATGCCACCCACGTAGCAGGCAGCGTCCGTGCGATCCGCGCGCAGCATCGGCAGCAACGCGGCGCCGGCGCCGAAGGATTTGAGCAAGCGGCGACGCGAGAATCGGAGATCACGCTTCATCATTTCGGCCTCTGGGGCTTGGGTGCGAGTTAGTTCGGCTTCGACTGACGAGGAGTGGGGCGGAGAAGGCTCAGCGGTGAGCGCTCACTGCCCGTGCACCGTTAAGAGGGTCCACCGAGGAAAATGTGGTGCACCAGCTAGCGTCATGGCACGACACGTCGACAATCTGTCTTCCACCGTTCAAGGCGCGACCCTGACGTTCCCCATAACGAACACGTAGTCCTGGTAGTCTCCGTTGCCGGCTTCCTCGACCGCAATCAAGTAATGGGCAGCGACCGTTGCCCCGGTCGAGTCTTTGAGGGGATAGACCTTCGTGCGGTGAACGTTCGCGGGCGAGTTCGGTCCATCTTCCGAGTACGAGTAGTCTCCGTTGGTCGCGAGTCCTCCGGTGTCGTACTTCTGACTGAGCTGGTCGGTATAGACCCAGATACCGAACGTGGCGCCGGCGGGATCAAAGCTCTGCGCACCGGTCGTGGGAGGTAAGACCATCCTGGCCTTGTCCGACGTCTGCGCGTCAGTCAGCGACGCCATTGTCCCTGCGACGTTGCGCGTGGTGGGGCTGCCCTTTGGGTACCACCCGAACGGCATCGGCCCTTTGGGCGAGAAGCGCGCGACAGGCACCAACGTCACGTTGCCGGCCGCCGCCTTGACAAAGAGTGGTGCGGCGATCTCGTCGGAGCTCGTCTCTATGCCCGGCAGCTTCGAGGCGTCACCGGGAGAGACTGGATTCGCATTGTTTTGCGCTGCGCCGACGTTGATGTTGTAGCCGAGGGTGAGCAGAATCTGCCCCAACGTCGGTTCGTGAGTGGCCGTGGTGAGGACGAGGCCAAAGAGGTTCGCTTGCGCGGAGACCGGGCCTGCCGAGGCGGTAAGCATCGCGGTGACCAGCGTGCCGCCGCTATTCTGAGGCGGGGCTGCCGGCAATGCGCTTGCCGACGTGAGGGCTGCGATGGTCAGGGGTAGATCCGCGCCGGCGGCCAGCACCAGCGGAAGCTGCGGGGCCCCGTTGATCTGGAAGGCGGCTTGACGGGATCCGCTGATTGCCAATGCGGTGATCATCGCCGACGTCGTTCCGGCGTTGTGCACCTGGATGACCTGGGTCAGCGGCGGACTCGCGACGTCCCGTACCCCCGTCAGGATCACGCTATCTGGCCACGGTGCGACAATCGTGAGTGAAGAGCCTGCGCTCGTCGCTCCACCAGATCCTCTGTCCGTCGGCAGGCCGCCCGCTCCACCAGCCCCGGGCGCTCCCCCGGATGACGTTCCGCCGTTCGAGCCACCACTGGCACCACCACTTCCCGTACGGCCACCGGCCGCCGGGAACACTGCCGCCCGCCACTCCGCCCATCCCTTCCGCTCCCGCGCTGCCGGCGATTCCGATCTGGCCCCCGCCGGAGCCGCCCGATCCCGCTGTCGAGGAACCTCCCGTGGATGGTGTTCCACAGCCACAGGTAACGGCAAGCAGCCATGGGCCGATGAGTCGGGCAGTCGATCGTGGCAGGCGGCGCGTAATCATTCTGGTGGTCATTGCGGCTGTTGGCTGCTGGCCATTACTTGCCGATGCCATGCGCGACCAGGAAGCCAAACATGGTCGCTTCGGCATCGGGCCAGGCGCTGGCGGGGGTGGAAAAGCCGTGGCCGGCCCCTGCCACCAGATGGATCTGGGCGTCGGCGCCCGCTGCCTTCAGCAGCTGATCCAGGTGCTGATTCTCGGGGATGGGGACCGTGGTGTCATTTGCGCCCTGCACGGTGATGAGGGGCGGAATGTCGCGACGGGCGTAGGTGATGGGGCTGACCCGCAGGGCCAGCGCTGCCCGATTGGGCGTGCTGGCGGGTAGCCACTGCACCGCGAAGGAAACGCCGCGCGCCAGAAGATCCGTGACGTCGGGCGGCCCATAGCCATTGACGATGGCCGCGATCTTGTAGTCAGTGGGGCTGGTGGGTCCAAGCTGCGCGTCGGGAGTGGCCATGCCGACCATCAGCGCGAGATGTCCTCCTGCAGAAGCGCCGGTCACCACGTAGCGCGTTCGATCGACATGATAGTAGTCCAGATGGTCCCAGAACCATTTGGCGGCCAGGAGCGCGTCCTGAACGGCGGCCGGGGCGATGGCTCCGTCGGGGGTGCCATCGGCCAGGCGATACTCGACGTTGCAGACGACAAACCCATGCGCCAGAAAGCGGCTGAAGAAGCTCGACATGCTCGCCTTGAGGGCGGCGGGCTTGTTGTCGATCCACCCGCCGCCGTGAAACATGATGACCCCGGGCAGCGTCGTCGTTCCCTTGGGTCCCGCGGCGTTGGGATAGATGACGTCGAGACGCTGCATGGTGAGGGGGCCGTAAGGAATGTTGCCTTCGACGTGGTATGCGCTTCCGGCCGCGGAAATGCCGAGCTTTGAGCTCGTGTCAGAGACCGGGGGCGCGACGATGACGGGACCAGAGTCAGGGGACGCGCCCGCGTCCGGAAGTCTCCCCCCGGCGCCGCCGCCCGAACCAGCGGGCGCGGCCCTCCCTCCCACTCCGCCCGTCAGGCCTCCTCCAGTCGAGCCTCCCGACGCCATCCCGCCGTCGGAGCCACCGCCCGCGTTCGCTCCACCATTCGCACCGCTCGATCCAGCCGTCCCACCGGCGCTTCCGGTGCCGCCCGCGGTACCACTGCCACTAATGACACCCGTCGGCCCACCGCTTCCCGCGGTGCCCGTCACGCCGCCGTCAGCCGCCTTCTCTCCCGTGTCGGTTCCAGCAGCGCTACAACCAGCCAGAAGAGCGACGACACAGATACGCGCGCGTTGTCCCCACTTGTTCCAAGCGGCACGGGGCAAGATCGAGGAGTGGCTCATGTCGGTTCTCCAGCGGGTCCGGTGACGGTGCCGCACGATCATCAGGGCCGAGGACCGCGAAGTTGGTGCACGGACGTCACAAATGCCGAAAAGAGACCCGGAAAGTCCGGGCGTGCGGAGGTCGTCCTCTTATTTGAGAAAGGCGGCCAGTGGACTGCCGATGCGCTGCAATTCCTCGGCGACGAATTTGGCCATTTGCGTGGCGCCCAGCTTCGTGAAGTGCGCCTTGTCGCCAGCCTTGTAGATCTGCATCGCGGCGGTCTGGCCGATCATGTTCAGGTATTCGAGGCTGCGCGCGTTCAGATCGTCGACGAGCACGTTCTTGATGGGTGCGAGGGCCTTCATGGCATCCACGTAGGGCTGCAGACGCGCGTTGGTTTCGATGCCCCCCGACCAGTACTGCAGCGCCGATGGCGTGACCATGATGAAGGTGGCTTGCTTGGCTTTGACTTGATCGGCCATCTGACCAAACAGCGCCTGAAAGGCAGCGGGCGTGACGCCTCGACCCGCGACCCCGCCGCTGTCATTGATGCCGAAATCGGCCATGACGAAGTCCCCTGGCTTCAACGCAGCCATGATGTTGTTCCACCGGCTGGTGTAGAACGTTTGCACGCTGGCGCCACCAATCGCCTGATTGTTGATGGTGACCTTGTCGATCAGGAACTGTCCCAGCTCCTGGCCCCAGCCCTCATCAGCCGTGGCGGTCGGCACCAGGTAGGTCATCACCGTCGAGTCACCCGCCAGGTGCAACGTCACACGGGGGAGCGCGTTCTGATTGACGTCGGCTCCCGCCTCCACGGCCCGGCCCACGTCGGGCGGCTGTCGGTCGACGCCGGCGTCCACCGTGGGACCGGTCCCGGTCGTGCCTCCCGCCGCCGTTCGACCGCCGGTCCCGACGCCTGCTTCGCCTCCTGTCCCCAGGGCGCCCCCGGCCCCGTCGCGGCCTCCGATTCCTGTGTGACCAGCGATTCCCGCGCTCTCACCGCCGACGCCGGACATCCGTCCAGTGTCCCGATCCGCTCCGACGCATCCAAGAGCGCTGCCTATCAACAGCGCCGCGCCCGCGAGTGTCAAGCAGTTGCGCCATGTGTAGTAGCCCGGTGGATGTCGGTCTTGGCTGCGCAATGAGGGAAGCATTCGTTGTTTGGAAAAGGGCCGAGGGGCGTGAAGTTGATGCATCCAGATTCGCCCCGGATCGGGCGGCGCGAGTGGCACCGGAAAAGGGAAGGATCGAAAGCCCCCGAGGTCTCCTTACCTTGTCTGCGCAGATTGACGCGGACGTCTGCTGACCCTGGGACGTTAGATAGTCGCACCGAAGGTGCGCGGCGTTGGCGGTCGATCCTATCCGTCACTGCGCCGATTAGGAGGCAACAGAGTCCGCGCTTGCGCCGTTAGGTGTGTGCACCAATGGACTAGCTCGTTTGTCGCACCCTCGCTGTACGCTCACGCGAGATGCCCTGGCATAAACGCGACACATCGGTGACGTCGAAAGCGACGTCACGTCCGCCCAGGCGCCGACCCGTTCAAGGCAGCGTCGCTGAACGCGTGGTGACCGGCGGCGGCCGCAGCCGTGTAGACGTGAGCGACTTCAGGGCGCTGTACGATGCCTGGGTCGCCGACGTGGCCCGATGGATTCGCGCGCTCGGGGCGCCCGCTTCCGATCACGACGACCTCATCCAGCAGGTGTTCGTCGTCGTACATCGACGGCTCGCGGATTTCGACGAAAAGAACCTCGCGGGCTGGCTCTATCGCATCACCGCCAATCAAGTCCGCGACTTTCGGCGGCTGCGCTGGATCAAGCATATCCTCAAACGCAGCATTCCGTTGTCATCAAGACTGCCGTCGCCTGGGCCAACGCCGCTCTCGATCCTCGAGACGAAAGAGGAGCACGTGCTTCTCGAACGATTGCTGTCGACCCTCAGCCAGGCACAACGTGCGGCCTTCGTGATGTTCGAAATCGATGGCTACACCGGAGAGGAGATCGCTGATATCCAGCAGGCGTCCGTCAACACTGTGCGTGCGCGAATTCACCGAGCCCGCAAGAAGGTGACCGCCCTGTTGGTCAAAGTGCGGGCGGACCAAGAGAAGGTCTCGAACCAAGGCAGCGCACAGGAAGAGCAAGGAAACGTCATGCGCGACGGACCTCGTGGCACCAATCTCGACACGCCGACCCCTTATTGAGGGCGTGTGTGAGAGCACGAACGGCTTGGCAACGCTACCGCGCGAAGCTCGGCCTTGCATGACAACACCACGGTGTCCTCGCCCGCATCGCCTTGATCTTCAGCGCGCGATCGCACGCTTGTTCGGCCTGTGGCTGGTTGTCGTTGGTTGGGGCTGTGGATCGACCGCCGGAGGAGGCGCCTTGCCTGCGGAATCTGCCGGCACCGGCGGAGGTCGGACAGGAGGTGGGGGATCTTCCGGCGGCACCGGCGGCGGCATCGCGGGTGTCATGGCGGATGGCGGTGCCTCTGCCGTGGGTGGTCGTATGGGGACCAGCGGCGGCGGTAGCGGGGCAACCGGTGGTGCGTCATTGGGGGGATCATCCGGCAGCGGCAGCGGTGGCAGCGGTGGTAGCGGTGGACTAACGGGCGATGCGGGCGCGAGGCCCGACAGCGGTGGCACCGGGAATGGCGGCACGGGGGGACGGGGCGCCAACCCTTGCAATCTGCCGGCAATCGTCAGCTTCCAGAAGGACATCCAGCCGGTCTTGAGCGTGTCGTGCGGTGGCGGGAATGGGTGCCATGTCATCGACTCGGCGTCGACGGTCGCGAATGGCGGCTACGACCATGCGTATGACTGGGTGACGGCGGGTGCGCATCCCTCGTCGTGCCCCGCCACGCCGACCCCGAAGCGCTTCCAGGTCGTTCTCGCCGTCATCGACGGTGCCAATCCGCCCTCCTGCTCGCGGTCTCGCATCATGCCGCCCCAGAACGAGACCGGCGCGAACCTCCGAGCGCCGCTCACCGCGTGCCAGGTGGCGGCCTTGCAAGCCTGGCTCGATGAGCCGCTGGTGACGCAGATGCATCGCGTGGACGACACCGACCCGGCCGGCACCGCGCCGTTTCCGATGCCGCCGTTCAATTGACGTGAGGCCTTTCCGTGGATCCCTCACGGCGCGCGGGCGCAGCGCACGCCATTGAAGGAATTTCGGCTCGAGGGAACGTCGCCGTTTCGCGAAGGGGGAAAGACGTTTTCGACGTCGGTGCCGAACGAGCCTCCGCGCACCACCCGGTAGGAGAAATCGGTCAGATAGACACAATCGATGCAAGGATCCGCGTACGGCGCGTACCAGTCCAGGGTCCATTCCGAAAGATTCCCCGCCAGGTCGAGTTGACTCCAGCGCCCTGCGCCGAGGATCGCGGTCCCTACGGGCGCGAGGTTCATCACGCCCGAGCAAGCGCTGGAGCCGGGTGGGTAATTGCAGCCCGAGATCAAGAAACGGCTGCTGCCCGCAGGAGCCGTCGACCCCCAGGGATACGCGCGCTGCTCGTCCCCGCCCGCCGCGGCGTACTCCCACTCGGCTTCGCTGGGCAGGAAACCGCCGTCCCAGATGCAGAACGCGTACGCGTCGTACCAATCGATGCAGTTCATGGGTCGTGCCTCGTTGGGGCCGATCGCGTCGGTCCACGCCTGGAATGAGGGTTCGCACTGCAGGCGCGCCGTCCAATCGGCCCGGGTCGTCGCCAACTGGATATCGTCCGCCGGGTCCCAGCCCGCCTCATAGCCGCCACCGGCGCCGTCGGCGAGACCCCGGCCGCCGTTCAGGTGCGCGTGCTTCCCGGCCCCGGCCGGCGGCACCCACCCCGCAGCGCTGGCCGCCACGAACGACCGAAAGCGTCCCACCGTCACCAGATATTTATCCAGGCGGAAGCCCGTGACCGACGCCGGATCGCTCAGCTCCACCGGCCCGCTGCCGTCATTGACATAGGTCCTGGCGTAGTTTCCGGGCGGAACGTTCAGGCTGGTGCAGCAGCTGTCGCCGGCGGCGCCGCACGTCGCCGCCGCCGCCGCTGCGCTGACCGCGCAGCTCGCGGCCTCGCCTGGGAGTCTCGGCGGCGCGCCGCACCCCGCAAGGCTCGCGAGAGCCGCGAGTCCCGCGAGGCTGAAGCCGACGACGCCGCGCCGACCAGGCAGGCCCATCCGCGGACAGCGTCGGAATCGCGCCGTCACCGGCGTCGCCCAAACCGCAAGACCACCCACCCCGCACCCAGAATCATGATCAGCGTCGCCACCGCGGAAAGCGGCGCAACGACGGACCGATCGCCCGCGGCGTCGCAGGCGCAGCCGGCCGCGGACCGCGAGACTGGGCGGTCGCCGCCGTCGCTGGCCACGTCAATCGCGGCGTCGACCGCGGGCGCACAGGCGGCGCCGATCACAGCCGCTGTCGCGCACCATTCGCCGGCGCACGCCGCCGCCGCCGTTCCGGCCGCGCACGATGCCGGCGTCAAGTCCGCGAGGCGCAGCAGGGACGTGAAGGTCCGCCCCGCGTCGACCGACAGGCCGATGGTGAAGGCGGCGCTGGCCTCGTCGGCGCAAACGAACAGACCGCGCGTCGTCCAGGTGAGACAGCCAACCGGCAAGGGATTGGTCGCGGTCACTGTGTAGACGCTGCCGGCGCCCGCACCGGCGCCGTCGCCGTCGGCGCGCGCGAGGATCGTCAACCCCTGTTTGCCGCCGATTGCGATCTGGCGGCCATCGGGCGACAGGGCAAAGCCCAGCAACGGGACCGGAGACTCCATGATCGTCGTCCAGGTGCGGCCCCCGTCCTCGCTGGCGTAGAGCTTGCTCTCCGGCGAATAGGAGCGCACGTAGACGCGATCAGCGTTGCCGGGATCGACGGCACTCACGTAGACCGCATCGACACCGCCGGGGCTGTCGCGCACCGTCCATGTGGCGCCACCGTCGTCGGACACATCGATGAATCCGGTCTCGAGGTTGCCGTCGTTGGCCCCCAGGTACAGCCGTCCCGGCCGTGACGACGCGGTCTCGATCGTCAGCGGATAGGTGTCGGACAGCAAAGGTCCCGGCGCTGACCAGGAGACGCCGTCGGTCGTCCCCGCGATCAATGTGTTGAAGGCGCCGTCGACCCGCACCACGGCGGCCGCGTAGGCCGCCGCCGGCTCGCTGCCGCTGACAACCAGATCGATCACGTCATCGCCGGCCAGCGCGCCGGCGCGCGTCCACTGGCATCCGCCGCGATCCCCGACCGCCAATCCATCAGCCAGACCGACGGCGACGCGACCCCCGGTGGTGATCATGACCTCGGGGTCCTGAAAGCCATCGGGGCTGACCGCACGCTCGCACACCCAGGACCAGGTGGCGCCAGCATCGAAGCTCTGCAACAGACCAAAGGTCGTTCGCACGACGATGTGGCCGCCGTCGCTCGGATCGACGACCAGCTGTCCGGCCGAGGGAAACCGTCCGTTCGCCAGGCTGGGTGATGCCCGCATGACCAGCACGCAGAGCACGGTGACGGCAATTGCGGCGGCGCAAACGGCGGCCCGACGGGCCGGCGCTCGCCGCGCGATCACTTGGTCAGTCCGTACACGCGAAGAGAATTCGAGAACGTCCCCACATAAACGTGGCCGTTGGCGACCACCGGCGGGGCGAACTTGGCCACGTTCCAGCTGCCCGTGCTGTCGCTCCAGAGCACCTTGGTGATGTTGCTGGCGTCGACAGCGTAAAGCGCGCCCGCTGACGTCGTGTGCCACGCGCCGTCGATCCCATTTTGCGTGGGAAATGTCGCCCACAGTATGCCGGTGCCTGCGACGTTGCCGTTGGCCGACAACGTGAGGATCGCGCCGGGATGGCCGGGCGTGAACGTGGCCGAGGGAATTGGGTCGGTCGTGAGCCCTCCCAGCGTTCGCGTCGTGGCGTTCAGCGTGTAGGACATCAACGGCGAGTCTTCCGGCCACAGGAAGACCTTCTCGCCGCCGGCGTTTGGAAGAGTGTCGGGAAGACTGTAGTAGATGGCGCCGCCGTGCACGTGGCCGCGCCCGCCGTTGGCCCTGCCGGGCATGGTCAAGGTCTGCAAGATCGCGTCGGCGGTCGCGTTGAACTTGCCCAGGTTGCTCGCGTCCAACAGATAAAGCCGGCCGTCCTTGCTGCCGGTGACCAGCAGATTGTGAGGCATCAAGATCGCGCCCGAGCTCAGGTCTGAGTCAGCGGCGTTGAGGCTGGCGTAGGCGGTGGGAATCCAGTAGTCCTGAACGCTGTAGTCGGAAATTCGCAGGCGCAGGACGCTCTCGGAAAAATCGAGTGCCGCCGCGCTGGGATTGGTGCTGCCATTTCCCACGACGACGTAAATGTTGGCTGCCGTCGCTGGACAGACCCACGCCCGCCTGCCAGATGCCGCCCTGGGTTCCATTGGGAGACACATTGAACGCCAGCGCCTGCTGAAACTTGGTGCCGTCGTATGAATAGCCCAGCACCCAGCCGTGGTAGGCGCCCACGTCGCAGTGACTGGCGAAGGCGGCATAGACCACGCCGTTGACCAGCAGCAGCCCGGGGCGGTTCAACTGCGTCGCCGCGTTGAAGGCGATGTTTCCGCCGCTGGATCCGGCGCCCGTGCCCCTGACCGACGCCGCGATCACCAGCGGGGAGCCCGGACGCTCGGCACCGGTGACGATATTGACCGCGTGGATGCGCTGAACGGCGCCGCCCGCCTCCTGGCTCTTGGAGATGAAATAGATCGTGCCCGCCACCGGATCGATGACCGGCGTCGACGTGATGCCGATCTCCGGTTCGACGTTGTCGCAGCTATTGGTGGCCGGGGGACCGACGTTGAGCGACCACAGCGGCGCCGTGGCCGCGGGGTCGTCGGCGTCGAAGGCGTACGCCATGTTGTGCTCGGTCGCGACGTAGACCACGTTGTGGACCTTCGCGTCCGACATGGTCAGACCACCCACGTAAAGGGGCTGCGCATAGATCTGTCCGTTCGACCACGCGCGAAAACAGCAAGCCGAACTGGGTGGCGTTGACGTTGGCGGCCGTCAGCTTGGTCTCTTGCAGGTTCGCGCCCGAACGGGCGTTGTCGTACCGATTGGTGGTGACGGCGTAGGTGGTCGCGGTGGTCGTCCCGCCGGCTCCGGCGCCGGAGCCACCGGTGCCGGCCAGTGAACCGCCTGTGCCCGGCGAGGCACCGCCCGCACCGCGCGCGCCCGCCGTGCCGGAGGCGCCGCTTGCGCCGGCCGTTCCTCCGTTCTCGCCGCCGGTTCCAACCGTGCCGCCCGTGCCTCGCCCGCCGCCCGTCGTTCCGCCCGCGCTGCCGGGCACGCCGCCCTCGGCCGTGCCGCCGTCGGAGGAGGTGCTTCGTGCGCTGCACGCCATCGCGCAAAGGGCCATCGATAGCAACGCGACGGCCCCCGTGGCGCCACGCTCCCGCGATCGCCGATTTTCGTTCCCGATGTTCACGCGCACCGGCTTCACGGACGCCTTCACTGTCACGTTCACCATCAAGGGTAGCCTTTGAGGCCCGCAATGACGATGGTGAACGTCGCGCCCTGTTTGTCGGCGACGACCATCTTGCTGGCCGCGTCGTAGCTCCAGGTGTCAGCCCCAGTGACGCCCGTCGGCGCCTGAAGGCTTTTCACGCGCAGCCGATACGGGGCCGCGGCGGCGCCGGTGACCGTGACCGTGCCGGCGGTGGCGTCGACGTCGAACAGGGCGTCGGTGTACGTCGTGCCCTCGCCCAGCGGACGGTGAAAGGTGAAGGTGCTCTTGCCGCGCGGGTAGATCGCAACCGTCGAGTTGCCCGCCGACGTGGCGTCGCCGTGGCCGGTGACCGCCGTCTTCACATCGAGGGGAATGATGGCGCCGGCCTTGATGAACAGCGGATACCGCGCCAGCGGCGCGCTGTACGATACGGTCGTGCCGCCCGCGTAGACCATGTCCTCGTTCCAGTAGTCGATCCAGCTGGCCCCAGCGGGAAACGCCACCGACTTCGTGGTCACGTCGGTCGTGATGACCGACGCCAGCAGCTGATCGCCCAGCAGATGTTGCGCGCGCGCCTTGTCGGAGCCGCGCACGATCGATGTGCCGGTCAGGTGCGACTCGACGCCGTAGCTGAAATTGTAGGAGCCGAGCTCGCTGTGCAGCGTGGCGAAGTACTGGTAGATGGTGACGGTCTGCGCGTCCCAGAACCACGGCAGGTGCTGGGTGAGGCCGCCGTTCGTGCCGCCGTTTTCCATCAGCGGGGTCAGCGCGCCAAACTGCGCGTAGCGAATCAGCGAGTTCTTGCTGGGGGGATTCACGTAGCCACCCACCTCGACGCCGGGCGCGCCGTAGCCCATTTGCGCCGAGGTATAGACGTCGTTGAGCTGCGTCGCGATGCCGCCGAACCCGCCGTCATGATCGCCGACCCAACCGACCGAGCACTTCGACAGATCGGATCCGACGCCGCCTTGCGCCGCATCGTAGGGCCTCACCATCACGATGCCGTTGGGATTGCGCGCGATCGTGTAGTCGTAGAAGTCGGCCGATAGCCGCTTCTTGAAGTCGGTCGCCGACATCGATCCCGCCATGGTCTGGATCGGATCGCCGATGTAGTCGGCGCCGCGGTCCAGCTTCCATCCGTCGATTCCGTCGGCCAGGACGCCGCCCAGAAGCCCGTTCCACCAGGTCACGGCCGCAGGGTTGGTGATGTCGACATGAATGCCGGTGCCCTTCCACCAGGTTGCGTCGGCGCCACCGTTGACGCCGTAGCCTTGCTGCCTGACCATCTGATGGGTGGGCGCGTCGGTGTCGACGAAGGCGACCAGCCACATCAACACCTTGACGCCCTGGGCGTGAAAACCCGTGATCATCGCTTGCGGCGACGGATAGCGCG
The DNA here is from genome assembly GCA_963778795.1 of uncultured Pseudomonadota bacterium. Lineage (GTDB taxonomy): Bacteria > Myxococcota_A > Polyangia > Fen-1088 > Fen-1088 > DASRQZ01. The sequence continues at coordinate 519,703 of CAVZVU010000005.1, forward strand.
TCGTGTCCCAGACCAGGGTGTTGTAGGTGGTCTCCCAGGGGCTATCAATGATCACCGCGCCCACGGGGATCTGGCGGCTGATGTAGCCGGCAATCAACGATTCGGTCGATTGTCGCGTGTTGGTGTTGTCCTCCCAGGCCCACGGCTCGAACGCCCAGCGTGGCGTGATGGGCGGCGTCGTTCCGGGTGGCGGGGGCGGCCGATCGACGCCGGCGTCCGTCGTCGTGCCACCGTCGGTTCCGGGGGCGCCGCCGGTGCCGCGCGCCCCGCCCGCGCCCGCTGTCCCAGTCGCTCCGGCGGTTCCCGTGGTCCCCGCGGTTCCGGCGCCACCCGTCGCGCCGCCCGAGCCCGTGCCCGTGCCGCCACCCGACGACATCGTCGACGTCGCGTCGCTGGCGGTGTCCTTTGCCGACGACGCATCGATGGGCGATGTTCCTCCGTTGGGCGTTCGCGTGCCGCAACCCAGGGCCACACAGGCCGCCGCCGCGAACCAGGCCGCGGACGATCGGAGGCGGCCTCGCGAGCTCATCAAGGCCATTGCGGGGTCACCAACATGTTTGGGGCCGCCACGGGAGATTCGATGAATATGTCCTTGAACTCTTCGATCATGCCGGCGTTGTGAACCTGGAACGCCAGCGGTGCTTGCAGCCCGGCCGTGGGATCTTTGAAGTCGACGATCTCCACCCCTTTGCAACGCGTGGCGGTGCCGGTCAGTTGACAGCAGGCAAACCGCATGGTTCCGGCGGCGCGGTTGGTCAAGATCTCGCACTGGCTCCACTGCGTGTCGACCAGCGCCGGACCACCCAACCGGGTCTCGAAGCGATCGGGGCTCATGTTCGCGGTCGGGCCGGTGCGTCGGTAGTCCCACATATATCCTCGGGGCGGCTGGATCTGGATCCCGGCCAGCGCGTCGACCGCGGGCGAGTTACCCCAGAAGAGGACGCACGGCAGATGGGCTGCCGGGTCCGCCACCAGGCGCGAGGTGAAGACCGCGCGAAAGTCTTGGTAGGTCGTGCGGGTGTAGATGAAGCCACGCGCCGTGCCCAGGCTGTGCATGGCGCCGTTGACCACCGACCACGACGCCGCCGGCACCTGGATCCATCCGTCCAGCGTCGTGCCGTTGAAGATCGAAATCAGGTTGGCGCCCGCGTCGGCCGGTGACGGGCCACCATCGGTGGCGTCATCGCTCGTTCGTGCGTCGGTGATCCGACCCGCGTCGACCGCCGCGTCGACGGCGTCACCGCCACCACCACCAGCCTCGCTGGCCCGCGCGTCGACGGAGGCACCGGCGTCCGTGGTCCCGCCACTCTGGCCGCCGGCGTGCGAAGCTCCCTCGGTCTGGCCGCCACTACCTTCATGGGCGGGAGGCATCCCCTGCCCGGCGGCGCCGCCGGTGCCGGCAGCGCCGCGATCCTGGCCGCACCCCGCCATTGCCATTGCCCCCGCCGTGGCAGCAAGAAAGACCCAATACCTGGTCCCGGCGGGTTCGCACAAAGTTCCCACGTACCGTATAGGGCCAGCAAGCGTCAGACGGGTGCCATTCGCGGCCGATTTTTGGATCCGGAGTGTGATCGCTCGCTGCGCCACGGTTCTGAAGTCATCGGGCTGTAGCAAGCGGTCCGGCATCGGCCCTTTTCAGGCAACGATGCCAATGACTGCTTGGAAGCCAGCCGCGTGGTCGATCTTGCAGTCCAGTTGGCGCCGTCGGCCGTGGTGCAATTGGTCTTGCTGTTCTTCGAAGGTCGGCGATGCACTCGTGGAGGCGGGCGGCGGCGTCCCGCCTCAATCTCCCACCGGCTGCCGGGACAGCAGCGCAATCTCGTCCGGGCTGAGGGCGCGGCTCCAGATGGCGAAGTCATCGACGACGCCCGTCAGGTAGCGACTCATCATGTTCCAGGTCCCCATGTAGAGCGTGGAGTCGCCCGGCAGGATTAGAGCGGGGAGGCTGGTCCGATCGGTGGGTGTCCCATCGCGGTAGAGCGTGAATTGTTGGGCCTGCCCGTCGAACACCGCGGTGAGGTGGACCCAGCGATCAATCTCGATGCAGTCGCACGTCAGGACGATGTAGTCGCTGTCGTTCGGACCCAACCAGTAGGCTGCGTCGTACCGCTGGAAGCCTGGGCGATTGTCGAGGTGGAGCTGCCATCCGCCCGAGAAGACGTTTTCGGTGCTCAGGATCGTCGCACCACCGGCCTGGTCCACCACGAGCTGCGCCGCGGAGGTCTTCGTCCAGACCGAGACGGTCCAGTTGGCGGTTGCTTGCGGGAAGTTCTTGACGGCCACGAACTCGCCGGTGTTGAGCTCGAGAGCGCCTCCAAAGCGGCCGACCGAGGACCATGTCCCACCGGTCAGTTCGCCGACGTGTCCGTTCCCGGAGCTGTCGCCGACGACAAGGCCACTTCCTTCATCGAACGTCCAATGTGCCACCAGATCGGTGGTCAGGCTGCGGGGGTCGATTGAAACGGCGTCGAGCGGCACGACCCCCGCACGACACGAGCGCCGCCACAAACCCGAGAACCCCGAGCAGGAGACGTCGCGAGCCGCCGAGCGCCGCGCATCCATCCAACCCGAAAGCTCTCACAGCCGCACGACCAGCGTGAAGGCGACGGTCACGGCCGGGAATCCCACCGTGGCGGCGTTCGAATCGACGAAGCGCACGTAGGGACGGGGCAGGGCCAGGAACGCGTGCGTTTCGAGGGCCAGCGCCACCTCGGTCCCGATCTCGGTCAAGACACCCAGGCCACCGTCGACAACCGCGGTCCAGGCAGATTGTCGGTTGCCCTGGTAAGGCCAGATCCCATCGCCGTCGCTGTCGACGCGCAACAGACCGCCTCCGATGCTAGCCATCGGTCGCAGCCGGGCACCGCTCCGAAACAGGCCTCCCAGCTCGAACAGTCCCAGCGCCTGTCCGACGGTGGCGGATCCTTTTGGGGTCTCCACGCGCGGACGGCTACCAAGGCCCGCCAAGCTCACCCGCGCGAACAGCGGTCCAATGACGTTGATGCGCAGCCGCGCCAGCGGCAGGGCGGCCGGCCCCAGCCCTCCCGGGCTGGTCACGAACAGGATGCCAGTCTCGATGGTCGCGGAGTCAGGGTGTCTCGGCGACGCCGGATCCGTCGGCGTCGGCGTTGCGATGGACGGCGCGGCGACCGGCGGGGGCGCGGGGCGAGACCCGGGGGAAGACCCAGGGGAAGACGGGCGATCCGATTCGACCAGCAGCCTGAGCGCGCTTGCCCGCAACGTCTCGATGGCTCTGATCGCGAACACCTCCGGGACGTGCTCGGCATCGTTCACCGAAGCCAGGATTCGCAGGACCTCGGCGTGTCCCCCGATGCGATCGAGGATCCACAGCTCGGATGGGTCGCGCGTCGCGATCCCCTAGCACCGCGAACGTGGCCACCGCGTCGGGCTGGCGACCCATCTCATTTGCGATCGACAGCGGATCGGTCATGGGACCGGGATCAACCGTGACCACCTCGAAGCCACCCGCGGCCAACTCCTGGCGGATGCGGGTCATGCAGTGGTGCAGTCCGGGCGCCGCTGCTGCCGGCTCGAGGAGAACGACGCGCGCCGAGTTCGCCTGGACCGGCAGCGTCAGCAAGCGCCAGGCTCCCCAACGCACCGACTCCGGCGCCCGCCCTCGCGAGAAGGCGGCGGCGCGTCCTCGGCGTTCGACTCATCGTGAGCCGACGATCGCCTCGGCCGCGCGTGCATAGGTCCCGACCGGAAACCTGTGAAGGTAGTCGGCCGCGACCGCCATCGCCGCGGACCGGCGGTGAGCTCGCTCGAGGACCATCATCTTGCGCCCGAGGGCCTCGGATGCGTAGGCGCCGTTCGGTGCTTCATCGAGGTAGCGATCGTACCAGGAGACCGCGCGATTCAGGTCGCCGGGCGACTCGTCGGCGAGCCGGCCGAGCAGGAACGATGCCTCCGCCGAACGCGCCGAGCGCGGGAACCTTCGCCGCTGCGCCAGCAGCACCTGGCGGGCGAGCGCGTGGTTTCGCTGGTAGCGAGCCGCGTCGGCGAGCGCGGCCAGCTCCTCGCTGTCGCTGTCTGCGAGGACGTTTCCGATGCCCCGGCGCTCAGCGTCGCTGATGATGGCGGCGGCGTGGCCCTCCGATAGCTCGGCCGCCCAGTTGTGCGGCCGTCGCGATCGGCCCGCGGCGCTTGGCCGTGGCTCGCCTGGCCCGGCCGGTACCGGTGGTGGCAGCGGAGCTAGGGCTGGCCGCTGCGGTTCCAGCTGTGGTCGCGGTGATGGATGATCCGCCTCCGCCGTGGCGGCCGCCCCAGGCGCCGCCGTGATCACTTCCTGATCCTGCAAGCGCACCGACAGCGTCTCCCCCGCCCGGAGCACGATCTCGCCGCCCGAAAGAGGTCCGCTCACCGAGACGACACCGCTCTCCATCTGGAGGTCGAAGCGCGACTCGCGCGCCGTCCAGGCCACCGAGAAGGCCGTCCCGTGAACGTGGATCAAGAACGGTCCCGCCTCGAATAGCCAGCTCGCTCCGGGCCGGTGCATCACCTGCACGTGCGCCTTCCCGTCATCCAGCGCGATGCGGCCGCCGTGGCGGCCAAGCTCGACCACCCGTCCGCTGGCGTCCGCAGCCAGCTGGACGTGCGTTCCGTCGGAGAAGGCTAGCTCGGCGTCCTTGGCAGACCACGTCGCCAAGGGAACGGTCGCGGCGCCGCGCGGAGGGCCGCCGTTCACCGAATAGGTGATCGGCTCCCCTGATCGACCGGCGAAGCGCGCGCGAGCCCAAAAGGCGCCCCCTCCCACGACCAGCGCGCAGCCGGCGGCGGCCAGGATCAGCCGTCTCGATCGGACGCGCGAGCGGTCGCGGCCGAGGCGGGCCGCGACGGTGGCGTAGGAGCCCGCCGCCGACAGGGGAGAGCGGTTGCCGTCGCCCACGCGAGTGGAGACGAACTCGCCGACCGCCTGGGCAAGGTGTTCCGACCGATCTGGCCGCGGATGCTCACCCTTCACGTGGATTCCTCGGTTCCCCGGTCGATAAAGAACCTGCGCATATCGCGATCCTTCTCCACCGCGGCGGCCACGACGACCGCCGCGCGGCCTGCCAGCCGTTTGGCGGTGCTCATTGAGACGTTCATTCTGGCAGCCACCTCCTCCATCGTCATTCCCTCCATGTAGCGGAGCGAGAACGCCGCGCGCTCGCGCGCGCCAAGTGTCTCGAGGATCTGGTAACAGCGCCTGAGCGCATGCCGGGCTTCCGCTTCCTCGTCAGCGTGGCGCTCACCGTCCGCCTGCTCGGGCAACTCCCCGCTGTCGGTCAGGTGCACCCGGCGCCGCACCCACCTGCGGCGCAGCTCCCACTTGAGCACACGGACCGCGACCGATAGCGCGAACTCGCGCAGCGCCGACGGCTCCCGGATCGCCGCCGCGCGCGAGAAGATCCGCAAGAAGACCTCCTGGGTGAGGTCCTCGATCTCCTGCGCGGAAGGGCCGAGCGCGCGCGCCAGGAAGCGGTAAACGCTGCCCGAATGACGATCCCAGATGGCGCGCGCTGCTTTCGACTGGCCGCTCTGCAGCGCCGCGACCAGGTCCGCGTCTGAGCGCGGGCTCTCCTCCTCGGCGTGGGGCACCAGCTTCACGGGCCACGCCGATCGGTCCCGCGCCGACATCAGGGCGCTCGACCAATTTCGAGGGTGCTGTCCGGACATGATGTCGTCGTCATCGTCGAGCCGCTGCCTCCCCGCGCGTCACGGCAGCGCGCCCGGAGGTATGGCACCGCATATGAAGTTCCGGCAGCTCGCGAAAATGGGTCACGACTTCCTATCGTCCCACTGCCGCAGCGCGCGGTGAACCATTTTCGGAACGAAGCGGAACTCCATTATGAGAGACGCCCCATTCCCGTCGCCTCCGCGGCCGTCGTCGACGCATCGCCGGCACCGGGTGGGACGTTTTCGGCAGAACCCAACGGCTTCGGAGGCCGGCATCATGAAGAGCTCCCACCCATTCCCCAGCGCAGTTCTCGCGATGGCTGCTTCGAGTCTGCTGGCGAGCTGCGTCGGCCAGGTCGGCAAGATCGGCGGCGATATGACGCCGAACGGCGGCGCCGGTACTTCGGGTACCGCGGGCATCTCGGGCACCCCCGGTGCGGGTGGCGGTGCGGTCGGCCCCGGTGCGGGCGGCATGGGGGCACCGCCGGATCCGCTGGCAGCCGGTGTGAGGCCGGTGCTTCTTCTCAGCGCACGGGAGTACCTGAACACGGTGCGGGATCTGTTGGCAGACACCACCTTGCAAGAAGGAGCGCTGCCGCCTGGAGACGAGGATCTGCAGGCGACGCCGTCCTTCGCTTTCAAGGAGCCTCACGATGTCGCGGTCCAGGACGCGACGCTGCTGCAAGGCGCGGCCGAAACGCTGGCCCGCAACGCGGCCGCGCATCTGACGACCCTGCTGCCGTGCGCGACGCCGCCCGCGGCCGGCGCGGCCGAGACGACCTGCCTCAACACCTTCATGACGACGTTCATGCCGAAGATGTATCGGCGGCCGCTGACGCCGACCGAGACCACGCACCTGATGACGCTCTACACGACCGGGCGCAGCACGCTCGCGCTCGGCTTCAACGATGCCATCGGTCTGCTGATCGAGGCGGCGCTTCAGTCGCCGCAGTTCCTCTATCACTGGGAGGTCGATCCGGGAGCTGCCGTTGGCCCGGCTGGGGCGGTCGTGAAGCTCGGGAACTACGAGCTGGCCAACCGGTTGTCGTATTTCCTTTGGGGAACGATGCCGGACGCGGCGCTGTTCGCCGCCGCCGCCGCCGGTCAGTTGAATGACGCGGCAACGGTGGAGTCGCAGGTGCGGCGCATGTTGCAGGACCCCAAGGCCAGCGCCACCTACCTGAACTTCTTCACCGATTTCCTCGACCTCGACACGCTGTCGGACACGCCGAAGGACCCGATCACGTACCCGATGTTCAACGATACTCTGACCGCCGCGATGGCCAGCGAGGTTCAGACCCTGGTCACGGGGATCATGAGCAGCACCGGTCGATTCGCCGATCTGATGACCGGAACGAATTCGTACGCGAATCAGTCCCTGGCGACGTTCTACGGAATTCCCGGCGTCACGGGCACGGCGCTGAAGCCGGTGATGCTGAATCCAGCGCAGCGCGCTGGAATTCTCACCTCCGGTGCCTTCCTGGCCTTGTCCGGGGATACGGCCGAATCCAATCCGCCCCGGCGCGGCAAGGCCATCTACACCAAGTTCCTTTGTGGCGTGATGCCACCTCCCCCGAACGGCGTACCGAAACCCGCGGACGCTTCCACCGGAGGAACCATGCGCCAGCGCATGGAGGTGCACGACACGAATCCCTGCGCCGGCGCTTGCCACCACATCATCGAGCCGCTCGGCTTTGCTTTCGAGGAGTACGGCGGCATCGGCGAGTTCCGCACCGTCGACAACAACGCTCCGGTCAATTCCAGCGGGAGCATCGTCCTGGACGGCCAGACCTATCCCTACAACAGCGCGCCTGAGCTGGTGAAGTTGATGGCCGCCAGTCCCACGGTGCAGAGCTGCTTCGCGACCCAGTGGCTTCGCTATGCCTTCGGACGCGGGGAGACCCCAGCCGACCAGGCATCGCTGAACGCAGCGACCAGTGCCTTGGCGTCGACCGGCGACGTGCGCGAGTTGATCGTCGCCCTGGCAAAGTCGCGGACCTTCACCTATCGAACCGCCACCGCCATGGAGATGGTGCTGAAATGATATCCATTCCAAGACCCCACCGATATTCGCGCCGATCTCTCTTGAAGGGGCTGGGCCTCGGAATGGGGGTGCTTCCCCTGTTGAACAGCGAGCGGGCGATCGCCCAGTCCGCCGGTGTCCCCAAGCGGCTGATCACGATGGTCTGGGGCAGCGGGATCGTTCCTTCTTCGTTCTATGCGCCGGCGGGCCCGCTGGGGACGCTGCCGCCCACGCTGGCGCCGCTTGCGCTGTGGAAGTCCAAGGTCCTGCAGATCCGAGGCAAGACGATGGGCGGCGTCGACGCAAAGGTCTTGGCGGACGCCGGCGGCCGATACAACGGGCACCTGTCTTATCCGTCTTTGCTGACGGGAACCGCGCTGGGAACATCCGCCTCGATCGACACGCTGTACGCCAATCAGCTGGCGACGGCTGGCTTCCCCAAAGCTCAGCTGAACGTGGGGTGTCTTCCGGGTTCGACGTCGACGTCGTGGCGCGCCGGCAAGGTGAAGAACACCTCGGAGACCAATCCTTACCGCCTCTTCACCACGCTGTTCTCGGGCGCGAGCGTCACGCCAACCCAGGCCAATACCCTGCTGCTGCGTCGAAAGAGCGTCTTGGATCACGTCACGAGCGAGTTGACCGGCTTCGAGTCCCGGGTTGGGGCGGATGACAAGGCCAAGATTCAGGCGCACCTCGATTCGGTGCGACAGATCGAAATGCAGTTGACCGCCGGGGCCACCGCGACGCCCGGGGCGTCATGCGTTCCGCCACCCAACACTCCGGCCGGCATCAATCTGACCAGTCCGCTCACGCTTCCCGATCACCTCAAGCTGATGCTGGATCTGGTCGCGACGGCCGTGAAGTGCGACAAGGCCCGGGCGATCACCATGGATATCCTCGACAACGGGGGAGCGAACAACCAGACGTTCCCCTGGATCAACGTGGCCAGCCCCGGCTTCCACACCATCGCCCATAACGGCTCAGCGTCGTTCACGCAGAAGACCGCGATCGACACCTGGTTTTACTCGCAGGTGGCGTACTTGGCCGGGCAGCTCGGCACCAATCCCGAGGGCGCGGTCACCACGCTGGACAATACGGTCATCCTGGTTCTGAACGATATGAGCGAGGGTGACTTTCACGACGTCCTCAACCTGCCGATCGTGATGGTCGGGAGCGGTGGCGGCTTCTTCAAGACCGGGGTGTGTATCCAGCCGCCGTCCAATATCCCGCACAATCAGTTGCTCACGAGCGTCTGTCACGCCATGGGCCTTCAGATTGCCAGCGTCGGGGATACATACACCGGAGACGCGGATGCGCTGCTCAAGGCTTGAGCCCTGCGTGCTGGTGCTGCTGGGCGGCCTGGGGGTCTCGTGCGTTGGGACGGTACCGAGCACCGGCGGCGGTACCGGTGGAACCACGCCGACTGACATGGGAAGCGGCGGCGCCGGTTCACCGAAAGACGGGACAGGTGGCACGGCCACTGGTGTCGGCGGGAGCGGCGCCGGCGGGAGCGGGATCGGCGGCGCCGCGCAACTCGATGGTGGGTCTCGGGACGCGCGCGCTGACGCGGCGGCTGGTACCGGCGGGCGAGGCGCTTCGGATGCCGGTGGCTCGGCGGGAACGACCGGGGCGGCGGGCGCCGGCGGCGTCTCCCTGTGCACGCCGGGACGCTATCTGGTCTGCGAGGGCTTCGAGAACACAGCTGTCGGCACCAACGTCGCGCCCACCGGTTGGACCCGCACCGGGGCTGTCGACGTCATCGCAGATGCTGCCGGCGTCTATCGCGGCGCGCACGCCATGCGGATCAACGCGGCCCCCAGCGGGCCCCGACGCATCAACCTGGCTGGCGCCGCGGCGGCCGCGCTGGGCGGCAATCACTGGGGCCGGATCTTTTACAAGGTCCAGCTCCCGGCGCCGAAGCCCGCGTCGGGCGTGGTCCACTCGACCCTGGTCGCTGGCTCGGCCACCAGCCCGGTCTCGGGGACGATCGAGGTTCGCGTCGCCGACACCGTCGAGGATACGACGGGCCACCATCAGTTCCTTTACAACGTTCAGCCCAACGGGCGGAACGAGTTCGGCAAAGGGAGCGCCTACAACTGGACCTACGACGGGAACTGGCACTGCGCCGAGTGGCACGTCGACTACGCAACGCAGAGCTACCATTTCTATTTCGATGGCACCGAGGTGACCCAGATCGCCATCACCAACGGCGCGGGCAACTTCACCAATTCTGAGATCCCCATGGTGTTCTCGAGCCTGTCGGTCGGATGGAACAACTATCAGACGTCGACGCCGGGCTTCGTTGCCTGGTTCGACGAGATCGCCATGGACGTCAACCGTATCGGCTGCGGCAACTGAGCATCCTTGCGTCTTGGACGCGACCCGAACGAATTGGCGAAGGAGGCCGAGCGGCTGCTGAGCCTCGGGCGCGTCGCGGAGGCTGAGGGTACCTGTTACGCCCTGCTTGCCGCCGTGCCGGATCACCCGACCAGCCTCATGATTCTCGGCGTCGTGTGCATGGCGGCCGGCCGTTGGACGGAGGCCGAGCTGTTCTTGCAGCGGGGTTGCGCGGTTCACCCGCACGTCGTCGGGTTCCACGCGGCGCTCGGACAGCTGCGGGTGCGGCTAAGTCAACCGGCGAAGGCCGTCGAACCGCTCGAGAACTGCGTGCTCCTGGATCCGAGCACGCGAGACCACCGCGCGAGGCTGCTGGCTGTCTACCAAACCTTGTCGTTCGTCACGTTCAGCGACGAATCGAAGCAGGCGATGCTTGCCTGTCTGGCCGACGACACCTTGACGCACAGCCTGATGCACAAGGCGTGGCTCAGCCTCCTGCGCGTCGATCCGGAAGCGACCGATATCCTCGCGCTGTTCGACGAGGCCAGCGACTACCCTGCGTTCTGCGCGCGCTTGACGTCGACGCCCTCCCTGCTCCAGGCGATACAGGGCCATCCGCTGTTGCAGCGTGGGCTTGAAAGGTTTCTGGCCGCCGACGTCGCGATCGAGCGGGGTCTCACCTTCGTCAGGCGGTGGTTCTTCGAGCATCGGCGCGATCTGGATGGCTTCTTGCCGATGCTTTGCTCCCTGGCCCGCTACTGCTTCCTGGCCGAGTACGTCTTCAACACCGAGGAAGACTACGCGGAGCTGCGGAGCGATACGCCGACGCCGACCGGGGTGGCCCTCTGGGCCTGCTACGAGCCGCTTTGGGCGCACGAACGGGCAACGGAGTTGGTGCGACTCAGCGATGAGCCCTGCTACCGCGAGCTCGTACGGATCGTGATCCAGGAACCGCTGGAGGAGCAGTCGCTCCGCTCGGCGATGCCATCATCCTTGTCTCCCGTCGAGGACGAGGTGTCGCGCGCGGTCCAAGCGCAATACGAGGAGAACCCCTATCCGCGGTGGACCACCGTTGGTAGCGGCGCGACATCGGTCGCGGAGGCCCGCGGTCGCGGCAAGCGGATCTTGGTCGCGGGATGCGGGACCGGGAGCGACGCGGCTGATACGGCGCTCAACTTCCCGGCGGCCACCGTTGACGCGATCGACTTGAGCCGCGCCAGCTTGGCGTACGGCGCGCGCAAAGCGCGCGAAAATGGGGATTGGTAATCTATCCTTCACGCAGGCCGATATCCTCGACGTCGGCCGCCTGAAGAAGAGCTACGACTTCATCATGGCGGCGGGGGTCCTGCATCACATGCGTGATCCGCTGGCGGGCTTGCGTGCGCTGCTGGGCGTGCTTCGTCCGGGCGGGGTCTTGCGGGTCATGCTTTACAGCCGGATGGCGCGAACGGCCGTTGTCGAAGCCCGCACCTGGATCGAAGCCGGGGGATTCGCGCCGACGCCGCAGGGGATCCGGGAGTTTCGGGCGTCGGTGATAGCACGCCCCGGCGACGATCCCGTGAGGGTGTGGCTGACGCGATCGTATGATTTCTATTCTCTCTCGCAGTGTCGCGACCTGGTGTTCCACGTCCAGGAGCACACCTTTACGTTGCTCGAGATCGCGGATATCGCGCGCGCGTTTGATCTGTCGGTGATCCACCTCGACATCCCGAGCCCAGTCCACCTGGCGGCCTATCGCGATCGTTTCCCGGGCGATCCCGAGGCCACCAATCTCGCCAACTGGCACCGATTGGAAGAGCTCACCCCGTCGATGTTCGTGGGGATGTACAGCCTCTGGCTGCGTCGCGTGGCAGACGAGGCCGACGTTGACGTTGACCTCGACGTCAGCTGGCTCCAGGGCGCCAGCGACGCGTCGGGCGCCGCGTGAACCGGGACAGACGGTCTGGTGCGGGGACTGTCGCCGTGGCGCTGCTCGTTCTTGGTTGCGGATCACGCGCCCAGGTTTCGGGCGCCGATGGGGGCGACGCGGACCAGACGCTTCCGTGGACGCTCCAGCACCGCGTAGGTGCGGGAGCCGGCCACACTTGTGCCGCTCTGGGTAACGGCCTTGTCAGCTGCTGGGGGACGAACAAGGACAACGAGCTCGGCGATGGAAGCGAGACCGATCGGTCTCGGCCCGGTCCAGTGCTCGGCATTCCAGGCGCATCGGCGGTCGCGGCGGGCAGCTACCACACTTGTGCCTTGGCCGCGGACGAGACCGTGTACTGTTGGGGGTGGAACGTCAGCGGGCAGGTGGGCGATGGCACGACGATGAATCGCGCGACCGCGTTTCAGGTCCCGGGCGTCGCCTCGGCGAAGGCCATTGCGGCCGGGGACGCCCACAGCTGCGCCCTTGTCCAGGACGGTTCGGCACGATGCTGGGGCCAGAACGATCTCGGGCAGCTGGGGGACGGCTCTCAAGTCGAGCGCGATCATCCCGTCAACGTCTATTCGTTGCCGGCTGCCACCGACATCGCGGCGTCCGGGAACCATACCTGCGCGCTGATCGCAGATGGAACGGTCCAGTGCTGGGGTGGCAACCTGCGTGGCGAGCTGGGCGACGGGACGACGCTCTCGCACTCCTTCCCTGAACCGGTGGTCGGACTCACAAACGCCATCGCTATTGCCGCCGGTTTCAATCACACCTGCGCTTTGCGCACAGACGGCCAGGTCTTCTGTTGGGGCGCGAACAGCTATGGACAGTTGGGGAACGGGACCACCACCGATGGCCCGGTGCCGGTCGCTGTCCAAGGTTTGCCAATCGCCAAGTCCATCGGCGTGGGGTATCAGCACACGTGCGCGGCGTTGGCGGACGGCACGGCTGAGTGTTGGGGATGGAACGACGGAGGGGAGCTGGGGGATGGAACTCTGGTCAGCCGATCCCTCCCCGCGACCGTGCCAGGAACTAAGAGTGTAGCAACGATCGTCGGGGGCGGGTTCCACACCTGTGCCCTGACCGCCGCCGGTGTTCTTTACTGCTGGGGGGCCAATGAGTCCGGACAGCTCGGAGCCGGCACCGTCACGCAAAGCGAACCCGCACCGATCGCGATTGCTTCGTGGTAGTCAGCTCGAAAAGGCGGGCGGCGTCGGTCGGACCTTCAACCGGGCAGGCGCCGCAACGTCAATGCGTACACCATCATCGTGACATCCTCGTGCATCTGCCAAAGCCAAGGTTCGACCAGGCGCGGACGCTCGGCAGGGAAGGAGGTTTCGGCAGCCAGCACCTGGCGCACGAACGTGATGCCGGTGCCCGACAGCACGTTGTTGGTCTGGTCGAGGTGGGCCAGCAGCGCCGCCGGCGCCTGTTCACCCCACAGCTCTCTCAGCGGGTACGTGTCTGACGAGACGGTGTCGGTGACGAAGACCACCCGACCTCCCGGTCGGGCGAGCGCCAACAGGGCGCGCAGATGCGCGACCGCGAGCGCGTTCCCGATGGGGGCGAGCTGGGGATGGGAGCTCAGCGCGACGGAACAGCTGTGCATGATCTGGCTCAACAGGCAGGCCGACAGGACGGTATCGAATCGTTCAGGCAGCGCAGCTACCACCCGGTCCACAGCGGTTCGGGTGAGTGCGCCCAACTGGGCGGGCGAGACAGTCTTGCCGCGGAGCGCCGGCAACTCGGCGAGGGCACCGCTCACGTCGATCGGCGCACGCAGCACCAGCTTCGCCGCGACCCCCGCGGTTTGCCGAGAGCGGGCGACTCGAACGGCCTCTTCATCCAGATCAACCAGATGGATCGAATCGAAAGCAGCGGCCACCCGCTCCAGGTCGAGGTCATTGCAGTTGCCCGCCCCGAGCACGGCCAGTGTCCCCCCGCCGTGATCGATGACGAGGTCACTTTGCCGTCGACGATGGTCGGCGAACCGGTCCCACCCGTCGGCGGTCTCACGATTGTTGTCGCGATGATGCCTCAGCAGGGCCGGCGGGGGCGAAGCAGCCAATCGCCAGAGACTCTGTCACGCCATTGCGAGCTTGACCAGACCGAAGCCGAGCGACGGATGGACGGCGGAACGAACGATGAGGACGCATCCGGGGTTGAGCCAGTCCTCGCGTGGCTGCGCGCGTTGCCGCCGAGAAAGCGGCGCGCGATGGGCGTCTCCTTGTTCGAGATCTTGCAGCACGAAGGGCCGAACGTCATGGGTACTGTCCCAGCGCTCGAACATCTGGGTCAGGCCGCGCGCGACACTGGGGCCGCGGTCGAACCGCTCGGCCAGCTTCTTGCCCACCTCGCAGTGGGCTGCCGACAACTTTCCGCAACGGGATTCATGTTCGGGGCCCGCACCGCCGTCTTGATCACCCGCGTCCCCGCACCCTCGGCACCGCGGTCGCGTTCCGCAACTGCTGCGCCGTCCACTCCTGGGTCGGGTTGCGCGTGGCCGCTATATGGACCACCTGGAGGGGCCGTCCCCGCAGCTTCAAGTAGAACGAAGCGGCGAGCCGCGGGCGCACGCCGCGGCCGTATCGGCCGTTTGTCTACAGTTTTGGCGCGTTCTGCCGCTATAGCGGGGGAGATGCATGTCCGCGTCCTGACCGCAGTGCCGCTGGTGCAGGTGCTGGTGCTGGTGCTGGGCTGCGACGGCGGTCCCGTGCGATCGGGCGCCGCCGATCACAGCGCCACCACCGACGAATCGGCGGCTCCGCCGGTGCCGATCGAGATCAACTCGCGCCTCTTGCACCGCTTCGCTCCGCTGCGCACCGTGATCGCCGCCAATCCGGTCGCCATTACGGAACCGTTGACCTCGCTGGGGCGGAGGCTGTTCTTCGACAAGCGACTGTCGAAGAACCACGACCTGTCGTGCAACGACTGCCACATGCTGGCCCGTTATGGCGTCGACAACCAGCGCCGGTCGCACGGCCACCGCGGACAGCTGAGCGCGCGCAACACCCCGACGGTGTTCAACGCCGCCGCTTCCACTTACCAGTTCTGGGATGCGCGGGCCGAGAAGGTCGAGGACCAGATCCGCGGCCCGCTGCTCAACCCGGTCGAGATGGCCATGGCCAGCGAGGAGGCGGTCACTGAGATCGTGCGGTCGATCCCGGGTTACCACAAGGCGTTCCAGAAGGCGTTTCCGGCGCCTGGCGAACCGGTGAACTTCACGAACATCTCGGTCGCGATCGGCGCGTTCGAACGCCGCCTCACCACCCCGGGGCGCTGGGACCGTTACCTCGCGGGTGACAAGAACGCCCTCACGCACGAGGAGAAGGCGGGGCTGCGCGCCTTCACCAACCTCGGGTGCATGGTCTGCCACACCGGCGAGGTGCTGGGCGGCGGCATGCTCGAGAAGGTCGGCGTGGTCGTGCCCTGGCCCAATCAAAAGGATCAGGGCCGCTTCGAGATCACCGGCGCGCCCGCCGACCGCATGATGTTCAAGGTGCCGACGTTGCGCAACGTCGCGGAGACCGCGCCCTACTTCCACGACGGATCGGCGGACGACCTGCCCACGGCCGTGCGCATGATGGCGCGCCACCAGCTGGGCATCGACCCATCACCTGACGAGACGGCGTCGATCGTCACCTGGTTGAAGTCGCTGACCGGGACCCTGCCCGAGGATTACATCGCGAAGCCCGCGCTGCCGCCCAGCGGTCCGAAGACGCCGGCCCCCGACCCGAACTGAGCGCGGCGATCAACGCCCTGCGCCGGCCGCTCGTGGCTCGGCTCGCCCCCGCGGGCGCGGGCTCCGCGTTGGGGACGATAGGTACCGCCGCTATGGCGGGCGCGGGCGCGGGCCTGGCAGCCGGCGCGGCTGGCGGTCGGATACGATCGGGTCGTCGCGCTGACCACCGCCATGGCCGACGGGCGCCGGCAGCGACTGACCAGGCTCGGCTTCACCACCGGCGAAGCCGAGGCGCTGTCGGCGTTGCACACGCTCAATTTCATGTGATGGACCGCGGCCCCCCGACGGCACAAAAGGATCGGGGGGTTGACGGGGGGGATTGACATTGGCGCCGTTCAGCGTCAACTAGACCTGGTTTCGCAAATCGGAGGTGCCTGATGGATCGTCGGACCTTCTTCAAGGTAGCGGCCGCGGGAACGGGGGCAGGAGGCGCACTTGGTTTCGACTTGCAGTCTGCCCGCGCCGAGATGCGCGAGCTCAAGATTGCGCGAACCACCGAGACGCGCAGCACCTGCCCGTACTGCGCGGTTTCCTGCGGCGTCATCATCCACACGATCGGCGACAAGGCGAAGAACGTCTCGCCGGCCGTGGTACACGTCGAAGGCGATCCCGATCATCCGATCAGCCGCGGCACGCTGTGCCCCAAGGGCTCATCGCTGCGGAACGACATCAACAACCCGAATCGTTTGACGTCACCCAAGGTCCGCCGTCCCGGTTCCGATCACTGGGAGGACATCACCTGGGACGAGGCGATCGCGGGCATCGCCCGCCACGTCAAGGACACGCGCGACCGCACCCTGGTCGAGAAGAACGCCAAGGGCGAGGTCGTCAACCGCACGCCGGGGATGGCCTGGATCGGCGGCTGCACTGACACCAACGAGTTTAATTTCCTGCAATGGAAAGCCCTCACCGCATGGGGGGTCCCCTACCGGGATACTCAGGCCCGAGTCTGACACGGTCCCACGGTGGCCAGTTTGGCCGCCACGTTCGGCCGCGGGGCGATGACCAACGGCTGGGTCGACATCAAGAACGCTGATGTCATCCTGGCCATGGGCGGAAACCCGGCGGAGAACCATCCCGTCGGCTTCAAGTGGTTCATGGAGGCCCGCCGGACGCGCAACGCCAAGCTGGTGGCGGTCGATCCCCGCTTCACCCGCACGGCGGCGGTCGCCGATCTCTACGCGCCCATCCGGCCGGGGACGGACATCGCGTTCCTGCTGGGAATCATCCGCTACGCCATCGAGAAGAAGCGGTACCACGAGGACTACGTCAAGCTTCACACCAACGCCCCTTTCATCGTCAACGACAAGTTCGGGTTCGAGGAGGGGCTGTTCTCGGGCTTCGACGCGGCCAAGACCGAGTACGCGAAGGCCACGTGGGCCTACGAGCCCGACAAGGTGACGACCGGCTACCAGGTCGATCCGACGCTGGAGAACCCGCGCTGCGTGTTCCAGCTGCTCAAGAAGCACGTCGATCGCTACACGCCCGAGATGGTCGAGCGGATCTGCGGCACACCCAGGGACAGCTTCCTCAAGGTCGCCGAGCTGGTGACCTCGACGGGAAACGCGCAGCGGGTGGGCACCATCACCTATGCGCTGGGCTGGACGCAGCACTCGACCGCGGTCCAGATGATCCGGGCCGGGGCGATGCTGCAGCTCCTGCTGGGCAACGTGGGCCGGCCGGGCGGCGGCGTGAACGCGTTCCGCGGCCACTCGAACATCCAGGGCGCGACCGACACCGCCGGCACCTTCGAGATCCTGCCCGGTTATCTGAAGACGCCGGCCGGCCCGCGCCAGACGCTGGCGCAATACCTGGAGGACGCGGTGCCGACCACGCTCAACAAACAGGCGTGGGCCAGCATGAACTACTGGACCAACTATCCAAAGTTCATGGTCTCGCTGCTGAAGGCCACCTACGGCGGGGCGGCCACCAAGGAGAACGACTTCGGCTATTCGTGGCTGCCCAAGATCGACGGCAACTACTCGTGGCTCTACATCTTCGACGACATGTACCGCGGGAGCTCGACGCGCGCGGGAGGCACGGAGCCCGGCCCCGAGGGCTTCATCACCTTCGGCATGAACCCGGTGGGGCTGGGCCCCAACTCGAAGAAGATGGTGGCGGCGCTGTCGAAGTTGAAGTGGATGGTGGTGGTCGAGAACGTCGAGACCGAGAGCGCGATCTTCTGGAAGGCGCCCAAGGAGTACGAAGGGAAGGAACCGTCGGCGATTCCGACCGAGGTATACCTGCTGCCGGCGGCGTCGTTCGCCGAGAAGGACGGAACCTTCACCAACTCCGCGCGCTGGCTGCAGTGGAAGTGGAAGGCGACCGATCCGCCGGGACAGGCCAAGCCCGACCAGGAGATCGTCGCCCGGCTGTTCCTCGCCGTGCGCGATCTCTACAAGAAGGAAGGCGGCAAGCTGCCCGAGCCGATCTTGAACCTGTCGTGGTCGTATCCGAACCCGTTCCAGCCCGACCTTGCGGAAGTGCTGAAGGAGATGAACGGCAAGGCGCTGGCCGATCTCCACGACGAGAAGGATCCGGCCAAGATCGTCAAGACCGCCGGGCAGCAGGTCGACGGTTTTGCCCAGCTGCACGACGATGGCTCCACGATGTGCGGCAACTGGCTGCACTCCGGGGTGTTCACCGAGGCTGGCAACAACGCCCAGCGCAGGGTCAGCTCCGATCCGACGGGGCTAGGCATGTTTCACAACTGGGCGTTCTCCTGGCCCGCGAACCGGCGCGTGATGTACAACCGCGCGTCGGCCGACGCCCAGGGCCACCCCTGGGATCCCAAGCGATCGGGGATCCAGTGGAACGGCCAGAAATGGGTCGGTGACGTTCCCGACATCAAGCCGGACTCACCGCCGGGAACCTACGGCGCGTTCATCATGCTGCCCGAGGGCGTGGCCCGGCTGTACGCGCCCGGGCTGAACGACGGTCCGTTCCCCGAGCACTACGAGGCCATCGAGGCGCCCATCGATAACCCGCTGCACCCCAAGGTGACCTCCAATCCGGTCTCGAAGACCTTCAAGAACGACAAGGACCGCTACGGCAAGAAGGAAGACTTCCCGATCGTCTGCACCACCTATCGGTTGACTGAGCATTTCCACTACTGGACCCAGCACCAGGCCGGCGGGCGATTGAACGAGCTGCAACCGGGGTTCTTCGTGGAGATCCCCGAAGCGCTGGCGCAACAAAAGGGCATCAGCAACGGATCGCAGGTGAAGGTCGTGTCGGCGCGCGGCGAGATCCAGGGCGTCGCCATGGTGACCAAGCGCCTCCCGACGTTGAAGTTCGACGGCAAGGAGGTCTGGCAGATCGGGTTCCCGATCCACTGGGGCTTCGCCGGCGCGAAGAACCACGCGGGGCCGCTGGCGAACATGCTGACGCCGACGGCCATGGACCCCAACACCTGGACGCCCGAGTACAAGGCGTTCCTGGTTCGCCTGGAGAAGGTTTGAGGCCATGAGCAGCAGCAATCAGCCGTCCCTGGAGATTCGCCAGTCGTCGGCTTCGCTTCGCGGCGAGCCATCCGGTTTGCGCCACCTGCCGGTGGTCTCCAAGCTCATCGACACCTCGACCTGCATCGGCTGCAAGGCCTGCGAGGTCGCGTGCCAGGAGTGGAACGATCTGCGCACGCTCAACACCACGCAGGCCGGCAGTTACCAGACGCTGCCGTCGCTGGACGCCAACTACTGGAACTTGATCAAGTTCCACGAGCAAGAGCTGGATGGCGGCGGCCTGGCCTGGCTGATGCGGAAAGACCAGTGCATGCACTGCGAGGACCCCGGCTGCCTGCGGGCCTGCCCCGCGCCGGGGGCGATCGTGCAGTACGCAAACGGCATCGTCGACGTCAACCCGGACATCTGCATCGGGTGCGGCCTGTGCGCGACCGGCTGTCCCTTCGACGTGCCCCGCTTCAGCGCCGAGACGGGCAAGATGTCCAAGTGCACGCTGTGTGTCGATCGGGTGCAGGTCGGCCTGGAACCGGCGTGCATCAAGGCCTGCCCCACCGGCTGCCTGCAGTTCGGCACCAAGAGCGACATGCTGGAGATGGGCAACAAGCGCGTGAAGCAGCTCCAGGAGAACGGGTTCCCGCAAGCCGCGCTCTACGATCCCCCGGGGGTGGGTGGCACCGGCGTGGTGACCGTGCTGGCCCACGGCGATCACCCGGAGTGGTATCAACTCTCGAAGGATCCCCACATTCCGTGGGCGGTGGGGATCACCAAATCGGTTCTGCGACCGCTGGGATTGATCGCGGTCTTCGGCTCGGTCGTGGGGTCGTTCGGACATTTCCTGGGCTACGGCCCCAAGGAGGCGCCCGCCGCGGACGGCGTGGCAGCGCCGGCATCCCCGCCCACGATCCGGCACGCGCGCGAGGATTCGGTGGTGGGCAACCACATCGTTCGCCACAGCCTGGCCTCGCGGGTCATCCACTGGAGCGTGGCGCTGTTCTTCTTCTTGACGCTGCTGAGCGGCCTGCCGATCTGGACGCCGATCTTCCGCGGCCTGTCGTCGCTGTTCGGCGGCCTCGCGGTGTGCCGCTGGCTTCACCCGCTGACCGGCATCGCCTTCACCGCGGCCGTGCTGGTGATGTTCGCCCACTGGATCAAAGACATGCGCATGGAAGCGGGCGATTGGGGGTGGCTCGGCCCCAAGTTCCTGGACTACTTCCGCCGGCACGGGGGCGAGGATCCCACCATTGGCAAGTACAACGGCGGGCAGAAGGTCCTGTTCTTCCTGGTGACGCTGCTGGCGGTCGGGCTGCTGGCGACCGGGATCGTGCTCTGGTACCCGCTCACCTTCTCCGCCGTCCTGCGCCAGGTGAGCTGGCCACTGCACGACGCCGGCTTCCTGCTGTTCGTGGTCGCGATCGTCGGGCACATCTACCTGGGCACGGCGGCGCTGCCGGGGACCTTCAAGTCGATGACCCGGGGTACCGTCAGCAAGGATTACGCGCGACTGCACCACCCGCGCTGGTACCGCGAGACCACCGAGGCCGCGGGCAAGGCGGGCGCGCAGCCAGGCGCGGGCGGCGCGGGCCAAGGCGGCCCAGGTGGCGGCCCAGGCGGAAACCTGCCTGGCCGCTGACGCTGACATGGGGGTAGGCGCGGCGTTCGAACGCCGCGCCGTCCGTGCCGAGACGCTCGCGCGACAGTCGACGACGGCACGCGCCCCCCTCGAGTTCGCGGCCGGGCTGTACCGCGCGCAACGGACCTTGGCCGCGGCCATCGAGAGCGCCGCCGTCGATCGGCCCCTGGTCGGACTTCTGGAAGAAGATTCTGTCTTCGTTCGCGGGCGCGACCGCGACCTTGCTGCGCTTCGCCGCCGAGCACGCGCCTCCCGGGCTGAGCGAGGCGGCCCGCAGCTGCGGCGGCGGCGGCGATCTGCGCGCCCGCCTGTGCGCCTGGTGGAGCGAAGGCGGCTCGGGACGCGACGACTACCTCGCGCGGGCGCTGCTGCGCCCGTACGCCGAGGTCCTGGCCGCCGCGGAGCTCGCTGCCGGACGACGACCGGCCGCCACCGGCACCTGCGCTTTCTGCGGCGGTGTCCCGTGGATCGCCTCCCGCGTGTCGACCGGCAGCAGCGAGGGCGCTCAGCGCTTTCTCGGCTGCGCGCTGTGTGGCAGGGAGTGGCCGGCTGGCCGCATCCGCTGTCCGTTCTGCGAGGAGGAACGACCGGACAAGCTCGCGTCATTCCAGAGCGAGCGCCACCCGACCGTGCGCATCGAGACCTGCGCCACCTGCCGCGCGTACGTGAAGTCGATCGATCTCACCGTCGACGCGCGCGCCATCCCCGAGGTGGATGACCTGCTCTCCCTGTCGATGGACCTGTGGGCGGCCGAAGAAGGCTACACCCGCCTCGAGCCCGGCCTGGCCGGCATCTAGCAGCCCGTGGCGAAAGTCTCCCGTCGCCGAAACGGGCGGAGCCGGCCCGTCTGCTGCGTTGCTCGTCGGTTAAATACGCGGAGTATTCGCCCTCCTCGCGCCTTGCAGTCGGGCCAGCTGCGCCCATTTCGGCTCGGTCCGACTTTCACCACGGGCTGCTAGGCCGCGCGCCGCCGCTCAGCGCAGCTTGCGGATCTCGCCCACGCGCAGGGTGAGCTTCTCGGCGTCGAAGTACTCGGCCAGCGGAATGGCGTACTTTCGCGATTGCTGCGTCAGCTGCTTGAACTCTTGCGCGGTGATCTGACCACGGGTGCGCAAGAACGCCTGCAGCGACGCGCGCAGGCCCGACACCGCGTCGTGATGGAAGAAGAGATCGGACTTTATCCGCACCAGATCGCCGCGCCTGACGAGGATCTCCAGCGCTGAATCGGTGGCCGGCGCGCTGGCGCCCAGCGCCTGGGCCAACATCGCCGGGGACGCGGGCGCAAGTCCCTGCGCGGCCAGCGCCGCCCGCACGCGGCCGACCAGATCCTCGCTCTCGGCCTCGGCGACCGCCGCCGAGAAGCCGCGCCGTCGCACCAGGTCGCGGTCCTCCTCGATCAGACCCTCGCGATCCAGCTCGGCCAGAGCGACCGTGAAGATCCGCGGATCGAGCGCCGCGCTCGCGGAGGTACGCAGCTGTTCTCGGCTGATGCCGGGAAGCAGCGGCTCGCGCAAATGGAAGTCCTGGAGCGCTCCGACGATCCGGCGCTTGGGTTCGGCGAGCGAGGCCAGTGTGGCGACCCGCCGCTTGTCGCGATCGAGCATGACGGCCAATCGCCGCGACAGGGCTTGCTGAACGGTGCGGCTGACCAGTTGCGACGGTGCGCCGGTGCGCGCGCGCAGCTCCACCTCGGTGATCCCCGGCGCGCCGGCGGCCTCCAGTTCCAGCGCGACCAGCTCTTCCGGTGAGGCCTTCGCGCTCTGGCGGATCCGCGCTTCGTCGCCGGGGGAGGAGCGGCGCAGCGGCCGCGCCGCCACGCGAACGATGCGGCCGCCGCCGATGGTGCTGCCGTGCCCGGGCAGCGGGCGGAAGCCTCTCAGCACGAATCGGTCACCCGGCAACAGCGCCAGCGAACGCGGGAGATGAATCTGGGCGAACCCTGTCTGGCCGGGCGCCAGCGACGGTCCGCCGACCAGCACCAGGGTGGCGTCCTGGTGCGTGGTCAGCGCGTGGAACAGGACGCGGCTTCTTTTCTCGAACGGTGCCGGGCAGATCGGCAGCGCGGTCAGCTCGACCTCGACCATCGTCGAAGCCAGCGCCGCCCCATCGGGCGCCAGGACGTCGCCGCGGCCGATCTCGTCCTGCGCGATGCCGGGCAGGTTGGCCGCGACCCGCTCACCGGCGTGCGCGCGCTCGCGGGGCTCGCCATGGACCTCCAAGTTGCGAATCTTGGTCTTCACGCCGGAGGGCAGGACCTCTACCGCGTCCCCCACGGACAGCGTGCCCGCCGCCAACGTCCCCGTCACCACGGTGCCGAACCCCTTCACCGAGAACACTCGGTCGATCGGCAACCGCGCCAGCCCATCCAGCGCGCGGGTGGGGGTGCCGACCACGGCGCGCGCCAGCGCCGTCCGCAGCCGGTCCAACCCCTCGCCGGTGACGGCCGAGCACGGGATCACCGGCGCGCCCTCGAGAAACGTCCCGCGCACCTTCTCGCGCACGTCGTCGGTGGCCAGGCGCCGGAGCTCGTCGTCGGCACGATCGATTTTGGTCAGTGCGATCAACCCTCGGCTGACGCTCAGCAGCTGGCAGATATCGAGGTGCTCGCGGGTCTGGGGCATCACCCCTTCATCGGCGGCGACCACGAACAACGCCAGGTCGATTCCGGTCACGCCGGCCACCATCGTGCGCACGAACCGCTCGTGACCGGGCACGTCGATCACGGCGGCGGTACGGCCGCCGTCCAGGGGCAGCCGCGCGAAGCCGAGCTCGATGCTGATTCCGCGCGCCTTCTCCTCGGGCAGGCGGTCGGTGTCGGTGCCCGTCAGCGCCCGCACCAACGACGTCTTTCCATGGTCGACGTGTCCCGCCGTTCCGATCACGATGCGGGTGGCGCTGTCGGTCATGGCGGTGGGATCGCCCTCGCCACCTGGGTGCCGACCGGCCGCGCTAGCGCCGCGACCAGGTCATCGACCTCATCGTCGGCGATCGTGCGGGCATCCGGCAGCTCTTCGTGCCCCATCACCAGGAGCTTAGTCCGGGATGGAGCCCGATGACACCAGCTCCAACAGCGGTCCGCCCGCTCGGGCGCATTCTTCCTTCGACCTCAGACGATTGGTCGCTACGGTGGAGGCGTCCGAGGTAATGTCGTCGACGGAGGCGCGTCCGAGGCTGGTGTCCGGCTCGGTCTTCAAAACCGATGGGGCCTCGTGAAAGCGGGCGCTCGGCGGGTTCGATTCCCGTGCGCTTCCGCCTGACTAACTGAGTGACTACTGGAGCCCCCTTCCGGCGGCTACCGGCGGTGCGCCGGGGGATCCTCTTCAACGCCATCGGCGCCCGCTACCAGCGGCGCTCCGTCATCATCACGCGGCCGGAGCGTCAGCCGATCGTCGCCGCGATCGGCGGCGGAGCATGACAACGAGGCTCGTCAGCAACAGTAACGCCGCGGGTGCGCCGCGTCCATTTGCAGAGGTGACGTCGCAGTTGCACCCGCTGCCGCTGCCGGAGGGACCGGTCGCCCCCCCACTTCCCGAGCCTCCGCCCGTCGCCGCGCCGCCAGTCCCGGTCGCGCCGCCGCTTCCGGTCGCACCGCCGCTTCCGATCGCACCGCCGGCTCCGGTCGCACCGCCGCTTCCGGTCGCGCCGCCGGCTCCAATGACCGCCCTGCCGCCAGCTCCGGCGCTCGCGTCCGCCATCGCGCCACCGCCTCCGGCGCCGCCACTGCCGCCGTCGCGCGCGTCGCTCGCACGGGAATCAGCCGCGCCACCGTCGGTGGCCGCGATTTCGGCGCAGGAAGCGGGGTCGCCGTTGTCGCAATCGAACTGCACGCCGTTGAACGGGACCACCAGGATCTTGCTCCCGCCATTGCTGACACCGGTCACATTCTTGTTCACGTCGGTGACGGCAAAGGTGAAATGAGTGACGTGGCCGTTCTCCTGATAGACGCTCACCCGCTCCATGTTGTGCCATTGGTTGACCGTGCCGTCGGTGTACCGGAGCCACCTCGAATTCGCGTTGGCCGGTGTTTGAGTGGCCTGGTAAGCGAGGCCCGTGCTCGTCCAGTTGGTCACGCCGTCCTTCGACATGATGTGATAGGCCCGCTGCACGGTGTAGTAGTTGTAGACGATGTGGAAATAGCCTGGCTCTCAGCGGCCGTATGTGGTCGGATCGCGAAGCAGCTGCCAAAAGCGTTCAGTCACGTCGGCGCTCGCGCTCTGGGTAACGAGCCACGCGGGCCCATTCGGGTCCACGACGAGATCGGGCCCGGTGCTCGCGCCGCCGCCGCCGAGCGCCGCGGCGGAAACGCGCTCGACAGCGGTCGCGAAGCTCGGAATGCCGAGGGCCACGACCGCGACCTGATCGGCGGCTTGGGGCAGATTCAAGATCATCGGCTGCTTCGCCGCGATCCAGTCGCCGAGCGGGTTGGCGGGCACTTGGGATAGGCGCGAGGCGGGCACATCCGTGAGCTGGTCGTAAAAGGCGCTCACCTGGACGAATTGAAAGCGTGCGGTGACGATCGCGTCCGCCCACGGGTCCATCTCGCCGTTGGGAGCGCCCATCGCGCCTCCGGAAGCGGTCCTTGTTCCCAGGGAGGAAACGACGACGACGCGTTTCGTGACGCTCGGGTCCATCAAGTAGGCGTCCGCAACGTCCGTCAAGCGCCCCCCGGTCACGACAACCACGGGTCGATAGGGAAGGCTGAGGCGCGTGGAGGTATCCACGATCAAGCGCGCGCCCTCCGACCGGTTCGGGGCCGTATCTTCGATTTGGCCGCTCGCGGGTCGGGCGAGCGGCGGGCCGATGCTCGCCGTCGGATCCGGGATGTCGCGGAGGCCGCTCCCGCGCGCCGCCGCGACGAGCGCCCGCCAGCCGGTGATGTTCGCGTCGAGGTCGGGCCAGGGAGGGCTGGTGCTCACGATGATGCTGGCGAGCTTCGGGCCACCGCGGTTCGCCAGCAAGACTGCGTACTCCCCTTGCCAATTGTCGTAGGCGCCGTCGTTCGCGAGCACGATCGGATTGCGCTCGTCGACCGGGAGGCGCCCGTGTGGGACGCTCGAGCCCAGGTCCCGGGTCTCCATGCAGCTCATCGCCACCAGGGCGAGGACCAATGGAAACGGTCCGTTCGACGACCGCGGTTTCATCCTGGGGTGCTCTCTTTTCTCTACAAGAGCGGCGTGCTCGTGCAGTAGGGGCTCATGATAGCAAGACTATCGCCGGGCGTTTTTACGTTCGTCGTGGCCGCGCTCTGCGCCGCGGCTTGCCGGTCCGGATCGGGAAGCGGTGGAACCGCCGCCGGCGGTCGCGCCGACGCTGGCGGGGGAACCAGCGGCGCGGTGGGAACGGCCGGCGCGGGTGGTGGCGCCGGAAGTGGGGGCGCAGCCGGTGCGGGCGTGGCCGGGACGACGGGGACCAATGGAACCGGCGGCGGCCCGGCGGGCAGCGGTGGCAGCGGCGGCGCGGGAGGCGCGGGCGGCTCCGCGCTGACCTGTACGACGCCGACGCCCGCAGGCGGAACCTACACCGTCGATACCACCGGCGTCACCTTCGTGCTGAGCTCCGGCCGAATGAAGCTCCAGGTCTGCAAGGAAGACATCATCCGCGTCGAATACACGACGGCGAATGCCATCCCCATGAAGACGTCGCTGTCCGTGAGCAACAGCTGGAGCACTCCAACTCCATTCTGCGCGTCCGAGTCGTCGGGGACGGTGACGATCACCACGAGCCGGATCAAGGTGATGGTCAACGAAATGACCGGCGTCGTCACGTACACCGACCTGAGCGGCGCGGTCCTTCTCTCCGAAGCCGGCAAGAGCCTGACCGCGGCGACGGTCGAGGGCGTCGCCACCAACACCGTACAGGCCACATTCAACTCACCGGTCAACGAGGCGCTGTTCGGTCTCGGCCAGCACCAGGACGGAGTGATTAATCGCAAGGGGTCGACGCTCCGCATGCTCAACGCCAACACGGAGATTCAGATCCCGGTCCTTGTCTCCAACAAGGGTTACGGCGTCTTCTGGGACAACTATTCGACGACGAACTTCGCCGGGAACGCGAGCGGCAACACCAGGTACAGCTTCAGCTCCGAAACGGGTGATCTGGTCGACTACTACTTCTTCTACGGCCCCACCATCGATCAGGTCATCGCGAACTATCGGATCACCACCGGGGCCGCGCCGCTGTTTCCCAAATGGGGGTACGGTCTCTTCCAGTCGAAAGATCACTACCAGAGCTCGGCCGAGCTCACGGCCGTGCAGCAGGGCTATCGAAACAACAACATCCCCGTCGACGTGATCGTCCAGGATTGGCAGTACTGGGCGCCGTGGGTGTGGGGTTCGCACTTCATGGACACGAGCCGCTATCCGGATCCTGCCGCGCTCGTGAGGCAGCTGCACGCGGCGAACATCCACACGATGATCTCGATCTGGCCGCTCTATCAGACCCGGGCCAACGGCGTGGCCATGTTTGCGGGCGAGCTCGACAACTTCAATGCCCTCAACGCGATCAACGCTCTTTATCCAACGACGACGGCCGGTGGCGTGTACCATTTTTACGACACGTTCAACGCCGCGGCCCGGACGCTCGTCTATCAGCAGGCCTACGATCGCCTGATCGGAAATTACGGCTGGGACGCGATCTGGGCGGACAACACCGAACCCCAGAGCTATCCCGAGGGCGTGAACGTGCACGCCGCGAACACCGCGCTCGGGCAAGGGTGCGTTTTACATCAACGCCTACCCGCTCGAGCACAACCGGGCGGTTTACGAGGGCTGGCGGAAGGTGGGACCGAGCAACAAGCGGGTCTACATCCTCACCCGCAGCGCTTTTGCTGGTCAGCAGCGATATGCGGCGGGCTGCTGGTCGGGGGACATCAACGCCACGCAAAGCGTCTACGCCGCGCAGATACCGGCGGGACTCGGCTTCGCGATCTCCGGGATGCCGTACTGGACCACCGACATCGGCGGCTACTTCGGAACCCCCACTGAAGAGCTCTTCACCCGTTGGTTCCAGTTCGGCGCCTTCAGCCCGACGTTCCGAATCCACGGACAAGCCCCGAAGGAGCTTTATGGCCCGCAGTGGAGCGCGCAAGGTAAGGCCAACCTGCTCCTCGTGGATCAGTTGCGATATCGCTTGATGCCGTACATCTATTCGCTGGCCTGGAAGGTCACCAGCCAGGGCTACACGATCATGCGTCCCCTGGTGTTCGACTTCCAGAACGACACGATGGTCTACGGCATCAAGGACCAGTTCATGTTCGGCCCAGCCCTGCTGGTCAATCCCGTGACGGCGACGGGGGCCACCAGTCGCTCGATCTACCTGCCGGCAGGGACCTGGTACGACTTCTGGACGGGATCGACGACGGCAGGCGGCGGCACGAGCACGGTCACCGCTCCTTTGAGCCAGATCCCGCTCTTTGTCACGGCCGGATCGATCCTGCCGATGGGGCCGAACATCCAGTACGCGACCCAGAGCGCCGATCCGCTGGAGATCCGCGTCTACAAGGGCCGCGACGCTTCGTTCACCTTGTACGAGGACGCAGGCGACACATACGATTACGAGAACGGTCAATACGCCCAGATTTCGTTCTCCTGGAGCGAGTCGAGCCAGCAGCTCACCATCGGCGCTCGGACCGGCAGTTACAGCGGCATGCCCACCAGTCGAACCTTCAACGTCGTGTGGGTCGGGCCCAATCACGGGGCAGGCGTGGGCGTCACCGCCACCGCCGATCAGGTCGTGAGGTATGACGGCACTCAGGCGGTCGTGGTCGCGAGGTAGCCGGAGAGCTGGCGCCTGCTATGGAAACCGCACACCCGTGTCGATGCCGATGGCCGCGGCGAATCTCGGCGCGGTCCACACGGGGACCTGATCGAGGCGGGCGGTCCAGCGGGTCAATATCACCAGGCCGTCCACGTGTGCGTCCAGGAACACGCGCCGCCCGAAGCGCTGGATGACGGCGACGCGCGCTCCGGTTTCGAAGACCGGCGCCTCGGCCGAGGTCGGATGGTCGATGTCCTCTCCGACCATTCTGACCTCGCCCGCGTTGGCGACGAGGCAAACATTCCATCGCGTGACGATCGCGCACGAGGCGGCGCTCACGAGCAGGTGCTGCTGCGAAAAGCCGGCGCCGTCCGCGCGTCGCGTGGTTGCGGGGAGGCTCACCGCGGCCGCGAGCTCAACCGAGACATGCTGCCACGCGAGAGCGCCGAACAGGCGTCCGAGCAAGACCGGAGTGGACGACATCCCGAATCCGATCGACGGTCCTGCACCCATCGCGAACACCGGTCGAGGCCCGCGGGTGGGTGAGGGCGCGGTGGTCGTGGCGCCAGGCACGATCGTCGGCCCATCGGGCACGGTCGTGACGCCGGCAGGCCTCGGCGTGGCCGGTGGCGTGGGTGCTTCTGCCGGTGGCCCGGATCCCGCGCGCGTTCCGACATCCAGATCGCGAGCTGGGCCTGTCTTTGCCAGGAGCTGAATCTGCACCGCGAGCGCAAAACCCATGGCCCGCACGAGCCGGAGACAGTCGGAGCTGACCAGCGGAAAGCTCTGATCGCCGGTCCACTTTCCGCTCGAATCGCGCCATTCGATGCGGCCGTCGAGCGAACCGTCCCGGGATGCTATGCGGACGAGAACGTGGTCCGCTGCGCTTTCGTTGAACGGGTCATAGCCCAACCTCGTCGTGACCACGGCCTTGAAATTCTCGGCGTCAGGACAACCTGAGCCCACGGCGTACTCGAGGGTCACGGTGAACGCTGCTGCTCGCGCCCGGACCTCGGCTGGGGCGAGCAACGCAGACGAAACCGCGGCGACGCAAACGAGAACGCCCCGGGGTCCGACCATCAAGCGATCCGTCTTTGTCGGCTTCTTCGCCGGCGCGCGGCGGCGGTCATTCTCCGGCTTCCTGCGCCCCCTCGAGGCGCGGCAAAAGAACGCTGCGCGGAAATCGGACTGCGAAGGCAAGGGCGGCGCGGTGGGCTTCGTCGCGACGCCCAGAGCCTACCAGGGACCGCACGCGCAACGCCTCGCGCTGCTCGGCGAGGCGCCCGTTGGGGAACCTTCGAGCGTGCTGGGAGACCAGGATCAGAGCACCCGAAAAATCGCGGCGCGTGTACGCCGCGTGAGCATGTTGAAGCAGCTCGAGCTCAGCCGTGAACGGGTCCGCGTCTCTGTCGCGACCCACGCGCGCAGGGCGAGACGGCTTGGCCGGCACGGCCGGCACGGCAGGCCGGGCGGCAACCGTGGGCGATACGCCCGAGGGGGCAACGAATCTCTCATCGCGAGCCACCGGCGCGGGGTGCGGGCTGTCCGGCAACGCCACCTGCGGCGCGTGAGCGGCCCGACTGCGAAGCGCGGCGAGCGCGCCGACCGCGCCGACCGTGATCGCAACCGCCGCCAATGCGACGCGAATCAGAACGCGACGTCGCGCAACCGGTACGGGTACCGCTACTGGCACTGGAACTGGCGAGTCAAGGGCTGGGGGCGCGGTGGGGATCGCGCCCCCAGCCGCGACCACCGCGCGCGCGCGTGCGAGCGCACGAGCGCGGACCTCAGGAGGCGCGCGCCGCTCGATCTTGGGCGGGTTGAGGAACGCCTCCAACTCCGGCTCGAGACCGGGATCGCGTCGTTTCATGTCTGCATTCCCTCCCTCCGCAGCCACCGCACGGCGGAGGCCAGCTCCTTTCGTCCCTTGTAGAGCCGTGCATAGACCCCGAACTTCGTGATCGCCAGCTGGCGGGCGATGTCGACGACCTCGAGACCTTCCAGGTCGTGCATGATGAGAACGGACCGACGCGTGGTGGGTAGACGCTCAAGCGCGGCCGACAGCAGCGCTAGCGATTCCTGGCTTTGTAGCCGCTCCTCTGGGCTGGGAGCGCCGTCCTCCGGATCCAAGCCTCCGTAGCAGCTTTCACGCGCTCGTCGCCGGCGGTGCGTGCGGACGACGCGGAACGCGACGCCGAAGAGCCAGGGACGAAGCGGGCGAGTGGTGTCCAGAGTTGGCCAGTTGCGGTAGAGGATCAGGAAGATGTCCTGCAGCAGGTCGTCCACGTCGCCCGGACGCGCGCCGAGCCGCTGGAGCGTCCCGAAGAGGTAGTCGAGCTCTCTACCGAACGCGTCAAGGCAGCCGTTTTCCTGGGCGGGCGGCGGCAACGGAGAGCGGACAGAGCGCAGCAAACCCATCTGAAGTGCTACTGTCTGGAGCGCGCCGAGTTTTTAGTCAAATCGACGTGGATCGTGATGGGCGCAAGCCACGAGATGTACGTTTAGGCCCTGTGTGCGCGTCTCAGGGTGTGGGGGAAGTAGTAAGAACGGCGATGGTGCGCACGCGCTGATAGACGGTCAAGTCGGGATCGCCGTCGGTGCCGTCGGCGACGTAGACCGTGAGCCCATCCGGCGTCACCGCGATCCCCTCCGCAGCGTAGAACTCGGCGCTGGCGCCCTGGCCGTCAGCGAAGCCCGCGACGCCGCTTCCCGCCAGGGTCCTCACGAGCTCTCCGGCCAGGCGGCGGATGCGATGGTTGCCGTGATCGGACACGTAAACGGCACCGGTGGCATCGAGGGCAACGTCCTCGGGGAAATAGAAGCGGGCCTGGCTGGCGCTGCCGTCGACCATCCCGGCGACTCCGTCGCCGGCCAGTGTTCCGACGGTTCCGTCGAGCGCCACCGTGCGAATGCGGTGATTGCCCCAGTCGGCCACGATCAGCGTCCCGTCGGGACGCACCGCGATCCCGTAGGGCGTACTGAACTGCGCCGCCGTGCCTTGACCGTCTGCGAATCCCGGGCAGCCGTTGCCCGCCAGTGGTGTCACCGTCGACGTCTCCGGATCGAGCAGCATCACGCGATTGTTCTGAAAGTCGGACAGCGCCAGCCTTCCGTCGGGCAGCATCGCCACGCCGCGCGGCTGGCCGACGTCGGCCTTCACGACGGTGGCGGTTTGCGAAGGCACGTCGATGCGCCAGATCGTCCCAGACGTCAGCGACTTCTGGTGCTGCGGATCGCGGTCGGTGTCGACGTAGAGCACGTCGTTGCTCGCGGCTATCAGGCCGAACGGCTGATCGAGGATGCCGTTCGCGATCACCGTCGCCGAAACACCTGCTGGCGTGATCCTTCGGATCCGGTTGGCGTCGTACTCAGCGACGAAGAGATCGCCGTTCGGAGCTCGCGTCACCGTGACCGGGTTGTTGAAACCAACCTCCGCACCGGTGCCGTCGCTGTCACCCGGTACACCCGAGCCGGCCAGCGTCGAGACGGTCACGCCGGCGACGAAATCGACGCTCAATCCGACGGGCGCGACCGGGTCGGGGACACTCGGACAGGAGGAGCCGCCCGCGCTGCCGCCGACGCCCGCGCCGCCGCCGACGCCCGCGCTGCCGCCGACGCCCGCGCTGCCGCCGACGCCCGCGCTGCCGCCGACGCCCGCGCTGGCGCCGCCGCTGCCAGTCATTCCGCCCATTCCGTCACCGCCCGCGCCGGGATCGCCGGCGCCGCCGATACCGGTTCCGCCCACGCCAGTCCCGGCGGCTCCGCCCGCGCCTGCATCGGACGCTTTCGAGCCGCCGCCGCCGCCGCCGCACGCGCCGAGGCCACTGACGAGCGCGATCACCATCAACGATCGGTAGGTCCACCAAGTGCCCTTCATGCTCTGGAAGGAGAGTCTGTCCGAGATCTGAACAGTCAAGGGACCGTCCGGTGAAATTACCCCTCGTCGCGTCGTCGCGAATGATCGGCGTCTCTGTCGGCGCGCTGATCGGCGACGCCGCGCAACGGCGTGACATGCGCGGCAGCGCGCTTGCCGCATGACGCTGGGGAGACGCAGCCGCACACATCGCCGGTCGACGTCGCCGATTGTGCGCGGCTGTAGCCGATCAGGCGAGCCCGGCCGCACGCGGCGAGCCAGCTCAGCTCGCTATCGGTCTTCCCCAAGCGAGCCGCCCTTCCATGAACACGGCCGCGATCATCTTCGGCTCCAGCGTCATGCGACGGTCGCGCTCAGGGGAGAGCTCGTGCTCGGCGACCAGATCGCGCACCCGACGCGCGCACACGTATCAAGACGTCATTCCTGCCTCTGCTATTCGCGCTGCGTTCTCAAAGATCGAGCTGGACGACGTTGCCGGTGTTCTCTTCGACGTACCAGAGGTTGCCGTCGGGGCCGGCGGTAATGCCGAATGGGCCCGGGTTCGCCCCTCCGGGGGCCGCGATCTCGGTGACCACGCCGGCCGGGGTGACTCGTCCCACCTTCACGGAGATCTCGGTGAACCAGACGTTGCCATCGGGGCCAGCCGTGATGTTGCGCGACCCGCTGCCCGCGGTTGGGATCGCGAACTCCGTGATCGCGCCGGTGGTGGTGATCCGTCCGACCCGGTTCGCCTCCGTGAACCAGAGGTTGCCGTCAGCCCCCGCGGTGATCCCGTCAGGGACGGCGCTCCCCGACGGCACCGCGAACTCCGTGAACACGCCGGCCGGTGTGACCCGCCCGATCCGGTTCGCCCTTTGCTCGACGAACCAAATGTTGCCGTCGGGGCCGGCGGCGATCCCTTGTAGCCCGCTGTTCGCGGTCGGGGGCGTGAGCTCCGTGACAACGCCCGAGGGAGTGATGCGCCCGATCTTGCCGGAAGAGAGCTCGGTGAACCACAGATTGCCGTCGGCGCCAGCCGCGATATGGAAGACGAAGGAGTCTGGGGTGGGGACCGGGAACTCGGTCAGGATTCCGTTCGTGGTCATCCGACCGATCTTCTGCGTGCCGCTCAGCGCCGCCTCGGTGAACCAGAGAGCGCCGTCGGGGCCGGCGGTGATGAATTGCGCGGTCGTCGGTGCTGGCAGCGGAAACGTCGTCACAGTCCCAGACGTGGTGATCCGTCCAATCCGGCTCACGAACATGTCGGTGAACCAGAGAGCGCCGTCCGGTCCGGCGGCGATGGAGATGAGCCCCGATGCGCCCGCCACCGGAAACACGTGAAAGGTTTGTGACTGCGTCGGAAAGTCTGTGGTCACCGTCACCTGACCGCCGGCATCCACACGCCGAAGCGCAAATGACACAGAGACCGGCGACCCCGCTTGCAGCGTGACCGTCACGGCATCCGAGACCCACGTCGCCGCCTGTCCGGCGATGGAGGCGCATGGTTGCGTATACGCTTGCTCACTGAGCGTGACCGTTCCGGTCGGCAAGCCGGTCAACGAGAACACCGTCGACTGCTGGGGGACGATCGAGATCTGGCGCGCCACCGCCGGGCCCGTCTGCGGCGTCGTGGTGATGACAACGCAACGCGCGTCGGTTGGCGCTAGCGTCAAATCGAGCGTCACCTCTCCGATCGTCTCGCCTGGGTTGTCCGGGCCGATCGCGCCCACGCATCCCACGGCACCAATGGCCAACGAAACAAACAATGCTTTCGACATTCCGCCTTCGTTCTTCATGGCAATCTCCTTTCGAAGCGATGGACCCCCTGGGGTTGTCTACGTCTTCTGGCGCACACCCGCAGCGTGCGCGCCCCGGTCGAGGGCAGCGCGCGCGGCAGAGCGGACCTGCGCGCTCTGATCGTTCCACGCAACTTCTTCGAGCGCGAGCCGCAAGGACGGCTGCTCAGCCAGCCAGCGCCCCATGAGGTCCACTGCGCGTCGCCGCGCCACGGGGTTGTCATCGTGGACCGCGAGCGCCGCGAGCGCGCCGCCGAGCGCGGGGGAGGGCGCCCGCATCTGCGCCACGGCGATCGCCGTCATGCGGACGCGCGCGTCCTTGTCCGTGCGCATGCGTTCGGCGATGAACGCGTCCGCGCGAGGATCGTCCATCAGGCGCGCGGCCTCGACGGCGGCGGCCCGTACGAAGCGGTCGTCCGCCGCTGCGTAGGGCCGCACCCTGTCGAGGGCGTCGGTAAATGCCGAGTTCGCGATGCCACGAAGACAGCGCACGCGAGCACGCGGATCGTTGGCCTGACCGAGGCGCTCGAGCAACAGCTCGGAGATCGCCCGCGCGCGATCGGCCTTGCCGGCCTCGCGCAGGCGCCGGGCGGCCGTGCCGAGACCGAACACCGCATGCTCGCCAAGCAGCGGATCGTCGAGCAGCGCCCGCAACGCCTCGACCGTGCTGGCACTCAGCTCGTTGACGCGAATCAGGCTGGTTGCGCCCGCGACGCGGACGGGCGGCGGCAGCGCGCCTTTCGTGACCAGCTCGACGAGCGCATCCTGCGCGGTCTCGGTCCCCGCGGCGGCAAGCGCGTCCATGAGCTTGGTCGCCGCCGGCGAGCGGGCTCGCACCGCTCGCTCCGCTGCGGCCACCGCCTCCGGCTGCTGGCGCAGCAGGGCGACGAGGGCGCCGAAGGTGCTCACGCGCGCATCCAGGCGCTCTTTGCGACCAGCGAGATCCGCCGACTGGGCCTGGACGTCGTTCTTGGCCGCCCACAGGTCAGAGGCGCCTCCGCCGTCCTTGGCCTGGGCCTCGATCTCCGCGAGCAGCTGCGCGAAGGTTCGTCCGGATATGCGGGCGTTGTCGAACAACCCGCGGGCCGGGCGCGCGCCGTAGACCTGTCCCGGCGCGATGGCCGCGGTCCGGGCGACGAGGGCGGCGTGCTCGTGGGGCGAGCGTTCTTGGCCGCCTTCACGGCGAACCGGGAAGCCGGCATCGAGGGCGAGGTCGACGGTGGTGTGAACGGTGAGCGCGCTGCCGGCAAGTACCTGGCTCGTGACGCTGTCGTCGCTGTGCACGGCCGCCAGCACTCCGCCCGCGACGCGCACCTCTCCGGTCGACGCGACGATCGCCGGAGCCACGCGCGCGCGGTTGGCGGCATCGATCTTTCCAGAGAAGAGCACCTCTTCGTAGCGCAGCTTGTGCTTGGCGACGGTTCCCGGCGCCGGCAAGCGCTCATACTCCGCGAGGTAGCGACCGGTCCCGTCGTATTCGGCGGCAGTCCACTTGGTGTCGCTGGCGCCCGCCGGCGACCGAACCTGGTAGGCCGCGGCGAGCGCGCGGAGGATCGCGACCGCCGGTGGAGACAGGCCCAGGCCGAAGCGCTCTTCGGCCACGCGGCCCCGTTCCAGTGTGACGAGCGCGGGGTGAGCCAGCTCGGCCGCCAGCGCGTCGAGCTCCGGGGTCGCGCCGGCGTGCCCGGCGGTCAACATCGGAGCGCGGGGTGTGATCGAGAGCTCCGCCGTCGATCCCTGAACGCGAAGCGGAACAACCTCCAGCTTTGTGGCGAGGTCGATGTCGAACGGACTGCTCTGGCCCAGCTCGGCCCGGCTGACCAGCCGCACCGAGTAGACATAGCTTTGATTCTCGATCCAGCTGACGGCGAGGGCGCTTGCGCCGCCGCGCGATTCACCATCCGCGCGCGCGGGCGCGCGCGTGCACGCCCCCGCGCCCGTCAGTGCGGCCACCACCGCAATCGACATCAACTTCGCGCGCTTCATGACAATCATCCTCCGAGCCATCAATTCACGTGACATGTCGTCCCCGGCCCGTTGCAGAAGCCGTTTTCGCAATCGAGTTGGGTCAAGCACTCTTCGTTCCGCGTGCACGCCTGAGCGCAGCCCTTGAACCCCTGGCAAACACCGGTCGGGTTCGCTCCGAGACCGAAGCACAGACCGGAGCAGCATTCGCTGTCCGACGTGCACACCCAGGTGTTCCCCATGCACGCGACACACTGGTGCTTTCCGCCGGCCGGGTTCACGCCGCAGATGGGCGTCTGGGCGCAACAGTCACCATCGCGCACGCACTCGCGCGTCTCGTCGGCCTTGCTGCTGTCGATGCAGGTGCAAAGCGAGTCGTAGAAGAACTCGGCCACCACCGACTGGTTCACCGTCCCGGAGCCGCGCGGCGCGGAGCCGGTGAGCGGCGCGAGCTCCGGGAACGGCATCTCGGAGCGAACCTCGCCCCACGGGAAGGGCCCCTTGGCTGCGTCGGTCGACCCGGCCAGCGACACCAGCGTCAGGTCGCACGGCGAGCCGAGGTCGGCAGCGGCGCTGCCGGCGCAGAAGCCCTTGAAGTCGAGCAGCGTCTTGCGCCAGGTCTTGCTGAAGAACGTGAACTTGAGCTTGAGCTTCGCGGCGATGTCTCCGCTCAAGATGTTTCGCAGCTTGATCGCCAGGCCCGCGTCGTAGCGCAGATCGGCCACGTAACGCTTGGCCGGAATCAGGTTCACGCCAGTCACGAAGGGCGCCACGTCCGCCGGCGGATCGCGCGGATCGTTCTCGGAGCCGAGGCCGATGCCCGCGCCGGCGTGCGCGGGAACGTTGATCTCGCCCAGACTGAGCGCGCTCTCGATTCCGATCTTGGCGGTCAGGCTGTTGATGCTGAACCCGATGCCCGCGAACAGCGCCAACCCAGCGCCCGCGTCGGGCGTGCCGTCCACCTGGACGTACGCGACCTCCTGGGCTGCGTCGTCGCCCCCGTTGATGAGCATCTGCTGGACGACGGCGCCGGGAGAGAAGTCCACGTTGGCCGAGATACGCGCGCCGTAATGCATCGTGGCGAGCAGCTCCAGGTTGACGGGGATTGGCCCGACGAAGAATTGCGAGGCGAACAGCGAACTCTCCTCGTCTTTCTGGAAGTCATACAAAGTGAACGGGTGTTGCATCTGCAATGCTCCGCTGTCGATGTTCGCGAACGCGTCCGCGGCCTCGGTGAGGCCCAGGAGCTGGCTGCCGGCGCCATCGCTTCCGGCGAACCCGAGGACCGTGCGGCGGTAATACTCGATGAAGCGGTTGATGGTCTGCTCGGGCGACTCGGTGGCGCAGTTCCCCGGCGGGAAGCCGCGCGGCGGCGATCCGACGATCTGGCTGCACAGCGCCTGCGAGAAGTTGTCGGCCGTGTTTGTCGCGTCGTTGGCGACCTGTGCTCGGTACTGCTTGATGAGCTCGACCGCGTCGCGCAGGGCCTTCTTCGCGCGGTTGCCCGCCGTGCGAAAGGTGGTGAACGCCTTCTCACACGCGGCCTGCCGGTCGTCGGACGGCAGCTTCGCCGGCACGCCGAACTCCGCCTGAGAGCCGAACGCCTGCTCGATGAGCGGAAGGAAGTCCTGGCCGAAGACTGACAGCGCGAGGTCACTGCTGACGCTGCAGTTCTTCGCCTCGAGCTCGGCATGCGCGTCGAGGATGTTGCTGGTGACGTTGATGTTGGCGGGCAGGTTCAAGGTGACGCTCGCGCTGAACCCGGCCTCGGCCCCCACGTCGAGGTCCGGGATTCCGAATGGTCCGATGGTGAGCGTGTGGTCGAGGCGCAGCTTCGGATCGAAATCGAAGCTGACCAGCGACCCGTCGGAGCGTCCGGGCTTGTCCGGCTGCTGCGAGGGGCGGTCGGTCAGCGTGTCAGCCATGCCCAGCGTGCACCAGGGGTGGTTCTGATCCCGGTTGCAGGGTCCATTACAGGGGTTGCTCTGGTCGGCGTAGGGTTGGGTCTGCGACGGCGAATCCGGCGCCGGGAACTCCTTTTCGGGAACGAATTCCTCGGGGCTGAGGTTGTTGCCGTCGCCGAACGGATCCGAGACGGTCTGCGACAGGTCGCCACACAGCTCGGTCTCGCTGCACAGTTGCGGAAAATTCGCGTCGTCGATCTTCGGGCAGCCTTCGACCGGCGTGCCGCACACTTTGCTGGCGTCGCCGGCGTTGGTGTCGTTGCTGGCGGTGAGGCCGGAGCAGGCTGTGTCGGCGCTCCCGGCGCGGCACGGGTAGTAGAACCCGCAGCTCAATCCCGAGGGACAGTCGCTGTCCTGCGAGCACGCCTGCGGCGGAGTGGTGATGGAACCGAGCGCGCACGCCGCCAGCTCCTGGTCGGAGAACTCGGGCGAAGGACAGGTGCTGCCCGCCGGGGGAGGCGCCAGGGGACCCTGACAGGCGTCGGCGCACGGCTGCGAATCGCTGCCGTTGTCCTGGCACGCCTGGTTGCACGCGTCCGCGTTCGCGAAGAGCTGGTCCTTGGTCAGGCTCCCGAAGACATCCGCCTCCGTGGTGCACTGCGCGGACTCTTGCGGCGTCTCGCACGGGATCCCCAGGATCTGGCACGTCTTCGGAGGATCCGTGGTGATGGTCACCGTGCGATCGGTGGGCACCTCGCAAACGAAACCACCGGTCAGGTCACAGTCGACGTTGGTCCAGGTCCCGGCCGCCGACATCGACGCGCATCTCTGGAGCCCCGCGCTCGGAGAGCCGGCGGCCCAGTCCGTGTAGCGCGCGAAGTACCGGCTTCCCGAGGTGGTGCCCATCCAGAGCCGATCGCCGCTCTCCGTCGACACCCTGGCCCACCGCCATTGCGACTCGACCAAACGATCGTTGGCACCGATCCAAGCCGACGCGCCCAGGAGGTTGCTGGCGACGAAGGAGTTCTCGGCGTCGCTGTCAATCTGGGCGAGCGCGGTTTGATTGCCGCGGCAGGCGGCGAGCGCGCCCACCCACGACATCGGCCCCGGGCAGAACCAGTAGTACTTGCTCTGGAAGAACTTGGGTACGCAGCCCGGCACCGGTGCGCACTGGTTCGGATCGCCGCACTGTCCGCTTCCGTTGCACGCGAAGACGCCCCGGCAGACACCGTCGTCGCAGGGCGTGCCGGCGGGGGCGGCGCTGCCGCCGCAACCACAGGTCCCTGCGTGCTGAGAGGAAGGATCGTTCGGGCACTGGTCCACGCAGTCCGGTGAACCGTCGCCGTCGGAGTCGGTCTCTGCTTTCCCGCATCCACAGATGCCGGGGGTCGTCTTGAGCGGATCTTTGAAGCAGAGGTCGTTGCAGTCGGAGACGCCGTCATTGTCGGTGTCGCCGCGCGGGCATATGAACGAGAAGTCAAACGGCAGAAACCCGATGCTCGCGTTGGAGAAGGCCTCGATCTGCGCTCCGAAGAAGCTGCCTTTGTGCTGCCCGCTGTCGGGTCTTTCGATCTGGACGAGGGCGTTCGGGGCGACCATGGTGCCAACGAACGGCGCCTGCAGGAAGGCCGCCGGCGTGCCGAGGTACCCGACCAGCAGCTTCCCCTCGGCGCCAGCGACGGTGGTGAACGCGCCCTTGTAGGTGAAGGAGTCGCGAACGTAGAGGAAGATCGCGCCGCGCGACGTGTCCAGCTGAATCTGGGCCTGAGGCTCCGTATTGAAATAGCCGAGGAAGTAGGTTCCCGCGCTGAGCGAAACGCGGCCACGGGAGCGAACGTCGAGTCCGTCGTAAGCGCCCGGCGCGATCGGTGTGAGCGGCCCGTCCGGGCCGACGACGACGGTGGCGGCGCTGCTGGCCGGGAAGTTGACGGTCCAGCTGGTTGTCACCGGGGTCACTTGAGCTCCCTCGTTGCGCGCGCCATCCACCCTGATACCGTCTTGCGGGTTGATTCGACCGGCGGTGGTGACCGAGCCGACGACGTGCGCCGATGACCGCAAGGTCACGTCGCCGAGGCTGATCACGTTTGTATAAGCGACCACTCCGGCGCCGAGCTCCGCGCCGCCCGACCCCAGGCTGGCGACGGTGGGGAGTTGGTCCGACTGCGCGAGCGTGACCCGGTCGTCGATCTGCAGGTGCTGCGTGGCGGACATGAACGCGGAGGAGAGCGGCACTCCGCGAGGAAGCGTGACCGACAGCATCGATGCGACGCTGGGCGGCGGGGTTCCGCCGCCGCCGGAGCCCGCGATGTTGACGTGATCGAGCAGGTAAGGCGCCGAGAAGGTCGGGGCGTTGATGATGATGTGGAGCTGCAGGTCGGAATAGGTCGCGTCGAGCGCGGTGACCAGGCTCGCTGGCAGCGGGAAGGTGACGGTGCGGAAGCTCCCGGCCGGTATGCCGACGAGGCTCTGGCTTCCGAGCTCTTGCCAGTAGAACCCGCGGCTCGGCAGCGTGACAATCATGCGCGTCTCTCCCCAGCTCGCGGCCTGCGGAAGGAAGATGTCGTAGCTGACCGACGTCGCGACCGGACCGAGCGAACCGAGCGCGACGCTCTTGACCTCGGTCCAACCGTTCGGAAGCAGGCTGGCTGAATGGGCGCCCTCGGACGCTGTGTTGCTCGTGCCGATAGAGACGGGCGCAGACCAGTCCTGCGCCGGAACCTCGAAGCCCAGCACGTGCTGTTGCGACGCCGTCAGGGCGGAGGTCGTGGATTGCAGCGCGGGATCGTTGGAGCATCCGAGCGCAGCAGACAGTGAACCGAGCAACAAGACTTCACGGGCGCGAGACATGGCAGTCCTCCCCAAGCGAAGCTATGACGTCAGAGATCGACCTCAGCCTTGGCTTGTTGCAGAGCACTATTCATGCCGCCGCAGGACTGCCTCGTGCGGCCGCGTTCAGCGCAAATTCTTACCGGGCCGCCCGATTTGCCGGTAGGAACTGCGCGAAGCGACGCAGCCAAATTGCGACCGCCGGTGCGGCGCAACCGCCGCATCGGATCCTGCTGACGCCCCTCCTGGATCCCAGGCGGATCGCGCGTGCGAAGCTGCCGAAGCCACACAGACCCACGAACGTGACCACACAACGCCGCATTCTCATCGCCATCGGTATCCCCATCGCCATCGCCATCGCCCACAACTCCGCCTGAAGCGGACCCAAACGCGCGGCGAGGGTAAAAGGGTGGCCCCCGCTGACCATCCCCACTCCTGTGGAATCTCCCGTAGGTCGTTGAGCACGCACAGATCGTGGCCGACGCAGATGCGGGAGACGTGATGACCATGGCACAATCACGTCGTGAGCCGAATCGCGCTCCTCGGCTTCAGCACGGCCGGCGTCGAGACCTCGATCGAGGTTCCGAGCCTGGGCCTGCTCCTCGACCTCGGGCGCTGCTCGAGGACCGCCGTCAACCAACCTCTCGTGCTCGTGAGCCACGGACACCTCGATCACGTGGGCGCCGTCGTCCAGCACGCTGCGCGCCGGGCGATGATGAAGATGGGCGAGAGCGTCTATGTGGTCCCGCCGAGCATCGCGTCCGAATTGGAGCACCTGTTTGCCGCTGCCGGATCGCTCGACGGGAACGCCATCCCACACCGGATCGTCCCCCTGGCCGCCGGCCAGGATCTCCCGCTCGGGAAGAACCGCTGGGTGCGCCCCTTCGAGACCTTCCACCGCGTCCCCAGCCAGGGCTACACGGTTTGGGAGCGCCGCCATCGCCTGCGCGAGGAATTCCGAAACCTCGACGGTCCCCGACTCGGAGCGCTGCGCAGGGCCGGACAGGAGCTCGACGAGCCTTACGAAGTGCCGCTGCTCGCCTTTACGGGCGACACCCGCATCGAGGTGATCGAGCGAACGCCCGAGCTTCAACGTACCGAGACCCTGGTGCTCGAGACGACCTTCCTCGACGACCGTGTTTCCGTGGAGGATGCGCGGAACATGGGGCACATCCACCTAGACGAAGTGATCGCCCGCGAGTCGCTGCTTCGAGCACAAGACATCGTGCTACACCACTTCTCAGCCCGTTACGCGACCGGGGACGCGAAGCAGATCTGCGAGCAACGCCTCCCCGGGGGCCTAAGGCCCCGGGTGCGCGTGCTCGGTGCCGACGATCATGGGGTGCAAGGCATCACGCGGGCGACCTGAACGGTGTTCGAGGCCGCGCGGACGCCGGCGTAGGCGACGCTGCCGTCGGGAAAGGACTTCCACGCCTGCCACGGGTGATCGGGCACGTTGATCGTGAACTGGGCGCCGATCGGAGCCCCCGCTGCAGCGATCACGCGGCGGGTTGATCGCGGCCACCAGGACCGATTCGAGGCGGCCATCCCGTGGGGAACCACCGATGAGATGGGTA
This sequence comes from uncultured Pseudomonadota bacterium, assembly GCA_963778795.1. Classification (GTDB taxonomy): domain Bacteria; phylum Myxococcota_A; class Polyangia; order Fen-1088; family Fen-1088; genus DASRQZ01. The sequence continues at coordinate 562,163 of CAVZVU010000005.1, forward strand.
AGTTCCAGGTGGGCGCCAACGACCCTTGCGAGAGCTGGGTGACGCTGACATTCGAGAAGAGCGGCTTTGATCCGCTCGAGTTCCAGTACAAGGGTCAGCCAAAGATTCGGTCGAGCTTTGCATGGCGACCGCCGTCGGCCCCTGAGGCCGCGGCGCGAGTCGCAAAAGTCAGGTGCCAGTCGCATCGACGCCGCGTAGCTCCGGGCCAGGCTAGCCCGAGTCTGACGTGGTTCGTCGTATAGGCAGCCGGCGCCGACGCCGACGCACGCGCCCGGCGCGCCGCGCCGCCACAGCTCGCCAAATCGCGTGCAACCGCCGCATTCCGCGCGCGGCAATCAGCGCCGGCGATCGATGTTTGTTGCCTCCGACGCGGCTCTCCGTTGCTTCACCGGCAACGAACAACGCAACCGAGCCGCTGTCGAGTTCGATAAAGTCAGGAGAATTACGTTGGCCTACTTACTGCTTTTCGGTTGCTTGTCCGGGGCCAGTCACACAGCCCTGTCCCTCACGTCTCCTCGCGCGATCTGGCGGACTCGTTCCGAGGCCGGCGAGAAGGCACGTCATCGCACGCGTACGTCGGTCGTCGATCGTCGGCGCGTGGGCCCGCAATCCCAAGGAGGAATGAATGCAACGGAGACATCATGCCATTGGTACGCGTCACGTGCTGGGTGCGCTGGCGCTGTTCGAGCTGGCCGCGTGCAGCCCGCTCGCGGACGATACGGACTCGACCTCGTCCGCCGTGTCGAGGCGTGACCGGAACAGCGACGTGCCCTCGGCGGCGCCGACGGCTGGAATGCTGCCGGGCACCACGACCTGGATCGTGCCGACGACGCCCAACGGGCTGCTCACGGATCAATCGTGGTTCTCCGTCGCGGGTGCGCCCGATGGCAACGTGTACATGGGCGCCTGCGACCACCTGACCAACAGCGCCCTTTACAAGCTGAACCCGTCGGACGACATGCTGAGATACGCCGGTGACGCGCGCGCGGCGTCCGAGGCCGCCAACAACTGGCTGCCCGGCGAGACGGCGCAGAAGTTCCATGTTCGTCCGCTCTGGTACCGCGGGCGCATGCTGCTCGCGACCGCGGACTATTCCAATCAGGACGATCTCTACCTGCAGCACCGGGGCTTTCACTGGTACTCGTACGATACGCGCCAGCGGGACTTCACCGACCTGAGCGTTCGCGAGCCGGGTGGCGTCGCCGCTGAGCACATCTCGATCTTCTCGACCGCGCTCGACGAGTCGCGCGGGATGCTCTACGGCCTGGGCTCGCCCACCGCGCACCTCTACCAGTACAACATCGCGACCGGCCAGACGACCGACCTCGGCCGCTCGCCGCTGCTGTCGCGCACGTACTACAACCCGGGGCGGTTCATGTGGACCGACAGCGGCGGTCGCGTGTACTTCACCGTGGCCACCGCCGGGACGCTCGCGCCCGGCGAGCCGGCCACGCCGCTCTACGTGCTGTACTGGGATCCGATCGAGGGCTGGGGCGCGCGCACCGATTGGCCGATCGCCGAGATGTTGCGCACCGGGATGTGGTCGATCGATCACAAGCACCTCTACATCCTCGACTACCCGGTGAACCTGTACATGTTCAACGACGAGGACCGCAGCTTCACCAAGCTGCGCCACGGCATCCTGCCGCCGGACCGCGTCTCGCCGCGCACGCACGCCGTGCGCGTCCGCAGCATGAACATCAGCGCCAACGAGAAGAAGCTCTACTTCGTCAACGACACCGCGCCCGCGATGTCGCTGTTCGAGTGGGACTTCATGAACACCGACACGCCGGTCGAGATCGCGTCGGTGCCCACCATCGACAGCCGCGTCGACGCGCGCTACACCGCCTTCACCGGCCACGACAGCTGGGACCAGGACGGCCGCTTCCACTTCACCGGCTTCGGCGGCGAAGGTGTTCCGTCGACCCCCAATGTATTCTTCCTGCGCGTGGATCCGGTGCGCCTCAAGGCTGGCCTCGGCCTGCTGCCGGGCGTGTCCGAGGTCTCCCTCCACGGCTTCGGCCCCGGGCTGTCGCTCGTGCGGCACGGCGACCTGTCGACCACCATCAACGTCATCCTGCGGCGCACGACCGATTGGAGCGCGAAGACCTACGAGACCGTGACCATGCCCGCCGGCCAGGTCGTCGTCGATGTCCCGGGTCATCGCTGGGGCGACACCTGGAGGGTGAGCGTCGTCCCCGACGGCGACACCTACGTCGTCGACCCGCGCGGCCGTGACTGCGACCGCGACCAGCGCGCGGAGGACTGAGCGTCACCGAAGCGAAGCGAAGCGAAGCGAAGCGAAGCGAAGCGAAGTAGAGCAGAGCAGAATAGGGCAGGGGGCGGCGCCGGTTGGCGACCGCCCCCTGTTTCATTTCTTTGGAAATGCCACCGGCGGCGAACCAGCTCAGCCCGCCATCGGTCTTCCCCAAGCCAGCCGCCCTTCCATGAACACGGCCACGATCATCTTCGGCTCCAGCGTCATGCGGCGGCCGCGCTCAGGGGAGAGCTCGTGCTCGGCGACCAGGTCGCGCACCCGACGAAAGACGAGCAGACCCGCCTCGATGCCGTCGAAGCGCATGCCGCCGAAGCCCACGCGAGCGGCGCCGCCGTTGTCCTCCGCGAGAACGATCTGATCGGTTGGCAGCGGCACCCGGCGGCCATCGGCAAACGTCACGAATGTCCCCGGCGGCCCGTTTTGCACGACGGGCAGACCCGGCACAAATGCGCGCTCCTTGTCCACGTGGGAGCCCGGCACAAACTCCACGACACAGAAAGCCGATGCGCGCTCGCTGGTGGTCATGGTTCCCGCAGGTGACGATAAGGGGGAACGGTCTGGATGCGGGCGTCATCAACGGCGCCACCCATCGTGAAATGGTACAGGACCTGAAAGCGATCGTCCTGGATACCGAAGGTCCGATGGGTGAGATCGTCGAAGAAGCAGCCGATGCCGGTGGCGCGGATGCCGGACGCCTCCGCTTCGAGATAAAGTTGCTGGCCCACGACCCCGGCCTCCCAGTGCAGGCGCCGGTAGAACCACGGACCAAACGCTTCGATCGGAGCCCGATATTCGGCCAGCATCGCCGCCGCAAACACCCCGTCGGCGGCGATCTGTTGACCGCAACTCGTTTGGGCGGCAACCCGCCGCGCGTCGCCAGGCTCCAGCAGGAAGAGCGGGAGCGCGGGCGGGCATGCGTCCGGCGCGGTCCAGGCGAAGCCGGGCGTCATCAGCCCCCGCAACATCTCTTGGCGCGAGGGATCGCGCAGCAGGACGTACAGACCCGGCATCAGGTCCGCCACGCGATGAACGAACAACAACAAATCGATGCGGGGTCGCCACGGCAGCGTCGCAAACGGGATTTGCCCCCCGCCGGGAAACACCTTGAGCAGGATCTGGTAAAAGGCCGCGCGGGTGATGCCGGTGCGGCCGTCGAACGCCACCGCGCTTCGCCGCTGTTGAATGATCGGGCGCAGGGCAATCGGTGAATCTCCGACGGTGAGCGACGCAGTTGAGCGTGGACGACGCGTCCCAGAAATCAGAACAAGGCGGTTCGGTCTTGCGGGTCATCGCCGCCACCTCGGCAATCACCGGCCAATCCTGGTTATGGTCGGAGCTGAGGCGGTTGGGGATGCCGTGCCACTCCGTCGGGCAGAGGGGTTCGCGTGCGACGTCACCGATCGTGAACGCGCGCTGGTGGTCGGGCGGAAAAGACGCGTCCTGCGGATAGATGGCCAAGAGACAATCGGCGTGCTCGGCCTCGACCCCGCTCTGGCTGTCGACGCCGAGCAGGCGCGCGAGCTCGGTGTCGGTCACGCCTTCGAGCAGCCGCGCGTCCCACCCGAGCCCCGCGGCCGCGACCATGAGGGCGCCAATGGCGTGTCCGACGTCATGGTGGCAGTAGCGGAAGGCCCGCTCACCATACTTCCAGGACTCGCGCCAATGTATCGAGGTGAGCCCGACGAGCAGGCTTCCTGGAGAAAGCTGACCGGCGAGCGCGGCCCAGGCCTGGTCGGACAGCTCCGCGCGCCGCTCGAGCGCGTGCTCGTGCGGCGCGTAGTGATAGACGGCTGGTTTCGGATGAAGACCCTCGATGGGCCCGGCGATGAGATAACCCTCGGTGGGATGGAGGTTCCCGCTCGACGGGTTGACCCGTAGCGACCAGCGCGCGCCGTCGGCCTCCTTCCAGGCCGAAAGCGCGAGGGCATCCTGCAACAGCTGTGATACCGAGCGGCGCCCGAGCGGTGCAGGCGGGATCTTTCCGCGGACGAACGCGGGCTCGTAGCGGGGCTGGTCCCCGGCCGGCACTAGATCCAGGGGCAGCAGCGCAGCGCCCGCGAACCGACGGAATGGATCGGGTTGGGTCGCCCAGTCCATGAAGCCCGCAGCGCGCGCAAAGCGGCCCGGGTAGTGCTTCGTCCGTTCGTGGTAGGCGAACAACTTCGCCAGCGGCAAGGCTGGTGTCTCGATGGCGCCGACCTCAGGAACAGCGTACCCGAAAGGGTTCGACGGCGATCGCCCTTTTGCCGATTCGATCTTGAATAGCCCGCGTCATCTTCGTCCTGGTCGCATCTTACAACTTGAGCGAAGATCTTCCCGCTGGACTTCGAGGGAAGATGGGTCGCGGTAGCCGTTATTGGGTAAATGCCTGGGCCTGCGCCGCAGAGCGTGCAACAGCTGCTGGAGTGAAGAAACGTCAATCGTGAGGGAGAGGGCCCATGTCGAACATAGAGATCTCGATGAAGAACGCGTCCAGCCACACGACCATCACCGTCGGGGAGATCTTCCGACAGCCCCGCCACGGGGGCCCGGTGGTCAGCGATGTCAACGCCAGCGCAGGCCGCACCTCTCGCTGTCAGCTCGAGCCCGGCGCCTTCACGTACGCGTTCCACGTGGAGGGTGACGCGGCCAAGTTCATGCTCGAGATTGCAGGTACGGGAAACCCCGTTCCGCCGACCAAGAACGTGGATACGTCGTTGGGCTTCAGCGGTTGGACCTTCGACTTCTTGGTGACGTGATTTCCCGCCTTGCTTCAGTGAGCGTCGCACTCGCGATCGTGCTCTGCGTGCCCCGGGTGGGCGTGGCTCAGCCCCAGCAGGCCGTGAGCGTTCCGAGGGTGGCTCCGCTGGTGCCGACGCTCCAGATCAGCGGATCCACCTCCAGCACGACCGATCTTCGCGTCGGGTTCGACTACGTGCGAGGCCTGTCGGACTACTGGGATATGGCGATCACGCCGGTGTTCGCCACGCAGACCAAGAACGGTGCGACGAGCCTGTTTACGCTGAAGAACGCGGCCATTGGCGTTGCGAATCCCTGGTTCATCGGTCTCTCGCTTTCGTTCATCGACCTCTCTCCTGAGCTCGACCCCAACGCCCCGGGGGCGCCAGCGTCGGTTCGTGACGCGCAGGCATTCGCCAAGTCGGAGGCTTTCAATCAGTGCAACCTGGCGTGCCGCTACGACAGCCCGTCGCGCTCGGATGAAGAATGCAAGGCGTTCGACGCGTGGGAACAGGAGCGGAAGAATTTCGAGCCTGAGATCGCGGAGTGCGCGAAAAGCTGTGAGGAAAAGTCGTGCGCGAAGCCCGACTCTGACAACTGCCGTGCCTGCGCCGAGCGTTGTCGCGGACTTGTTCCGGATTTTGCGATCAAGTTTTCGCCGGACCAGATGTGCAAATCAGGCAACGCCCTCTTTCGGCGCAAGTACGACGGGCTCCGCCGCGAGCGGCGGGGGCGCTTCCCCGAGTGGATCCTGTCGGTAGGCGCCGCGTGGGGCCTGTCGGAGCACCAATACCTCGACGCTGTGCCGACGGCCACCATGGGGGATCTCGCGGTGGTCGACAAGACGAAGTCAGACATTCGCGTCGCCGCGTCGGCGACGTACGTGTCGACGACCTCGCCGCTCACGGTCGAGTGGGCAGCGTACTTGCGGTCGGTCTTCGACGACTCTCTGACCACAGCCCAGTGGTGCACGCCGATGGTCCCCGTGCAGGACCTCAAGGGGGGAACGGCCCAGACGTGCAAGCAGCTTCCGCAGGGCGCTCCCGAGAACGGCCAGACGCTCTGGACGACGATCCTCGTAGGCTACGTGGACAAGCCGGACGGGCCCTGGAGAATGGCCATCGGGCCGGTTGTCTCCTTCGACGCGTCATCGAGCAGTGGGGCCATCGGAGCACAGGCGCCCTTCTACCTCGACCTCGCGTCGGTCCCCGGCTTCGCCGGCGACTTCAAGTTCATCGTGCGCATCACGCCTGCCGCCTCGTACGGTGTGTGGGGCTCGACGCAGGTCAGGCAGGTCGGCGTAACCGTCGAGCTGCTTACGCAACGCAATCTATTCCCGCGCGCGCTCGATTGGGTGAGATAGGGCGCGCTCGGTGCCCGACGTGCCCTGCGCAAACCGCACCTTCCTCGATTAATCTTGTTGCTGCTGGTAGGCGACGACCAGAAAGAGATCCTCGACTTCCTTGCCGCCCTTCGGGTTCTCCTGGAGGTCGCCCTCGGGGCCCGTCATCTTGATTGACCAGGTCGCGGGATCCTCGGTGGGGTCAACGAGGACCGGCAAGGCCTGGACGTCCACCCCGCCGTATTCGAGACCGCCATACTGGTCGAGACGCGCCATCGCCACCGGATCATGCAGGGGCGCGGCCAGGCCGGGATTGATCACCAGCGCGTAGCCGGTGTTGTTCGTGCAGCGGGCCAGAGCGCGGATCGACGTGATCTTGAGGGTGGTCTGGCCGTCCCGGAATCGAAAGAGCCCGGAGCTCATCGGCAGCTCGAAGACGTTGCCGTCGTCGACGTTGGTCGGATCCAAGAAGCGCGCCCACTGGGTCGGGAACTCCTCGCGCAGGCTGAACAGCCGCATGGACGTCCCCGCGCTGTCAGCCAGGAAGAGGCGCGAGGTGCGCGATCGCCTCGTTCTTGAAGGAGCCCGCGTCCTCGCGGGCGGTGTACTTCACGTGCAGGATCGACATCGGAGATGGTGTCGTAGTCGAACTGGCGCAGCGGCCGGCCGAAGTCGGGGGCGGCGGGCGTGGGGTTGTTGGAGGACGGGTCGTTGAACAGCTCGAGCGACCAGCTGCTGATCGCCCCGGCTCCCTCGAAGGGCAGATAGCGCTCGTCCCGGAAGCTCAGCTCGAACATCCCGCTGTCGTTCTGACCACTGCTGGCGGCGATGGCCTTGACGGGGATGTTGCTCTCGACGAAGCGAGAGTCGTCGGCGGGCATGCCGTGCGTCGACGTTGCGGGCGTACGGATTGTCTCCTTTGGCGGTGTTGATGCGGATGCTGTTCGGAGCAGCCGCAGCGTGCAGGACACCGTGGTGTAAGGCCCGGTCACGCAGGGAAGCGTCAGGCTCACCGACTTGATCCGCCGGAAGTAGTGCCCGGGGTAGTCGAGATCGAAGAGCTCCTCCGGCAGCGTCGAAGAAGCAGCGTCCGGTCTCCCGCAGCCGCACCAGCGCCAGCGGGTCGAGCAGCGCCAGCGAGACGTGCTTGGTGAGCTCGAACTCGCGCCGGTTCTGCTCCAGGTAGGCGGCCTCCAGCCGGCGCAGATCGTACTGCAGCCTCTCACCCGCCAGCAGGCCCTTCTTCAGGCTGTCCCAGTAGCCGAACTTGATGTAGCTGCTGTCCGCGCAGCCCGAGCTCGAAGCGGAAGCACGCGCTCGGCCCGCTTCGCCAGGTCGTAGGCCAGCTTGTAGCTCTGGAAGTACACGCCCGAGATCTGCCCGACCTGCCACTGGTACAGCTCCTCGTTGGTGTACTTCGAGCGCATGAAGTCGTCGACGGCCTTGGCGTTCTCGATCTGGAGCGTGCTGGTTCTCGAGCTCCTTCTCGGCGATCGTCGACGCGCAGTTCGGCGGCCGCGCGATCTGCTGATCGATCTGGTCGAGCTCCTTGCTCGGCCAGCCGCTCCTGCAACTTCCAATCGTCCGACCGGCGCTGCGTAGCTGGCCACGGGTGCCGGCCTTGCTGCCCTCGAAGGTGGCGGCGCTGGCCGAGCAGGCTGTGATAGCCGGCGGCGGCCTGGATGGCGCCTGACCGATGTTCCCGGCCGCTCGATCTGGGCGGTGACGTGCGGGCGAGCCGCCGAAGCCGGACGCCCCGAAGGTGACGTTGGGCAGGCAGCCGAGGACCGACGGCGATGACGCTGAGCTGCTGGGCGTCCTGCTGCTGCTTGAGACGCGCTCGCCCTGCTTCGTCAGCGCTTCCTGCTCGCCGCCGGAAATGTTCTGGATCGATCTCGGTAGTAGTCGTGCCGGGTCTCGACCACCACGCTGCGTCTTCTTCAGCGCCGTCGAGCGTTCGCCTTCGCCTCGTCGATCTGCTGCGCCCGCAGGGCCTCGATCGCCTGCAAGCAGGCGGATCTCCTGACCCTGGCGCAGCAGGCCAGCGCCTCGGCGTCCTTCTTCTCGAGCGCGGCGAGCAGCGCGCCGCCCAGCGCCTTGCACGTCGCTGCACACCTCGTTCGCCTTCTGGAGCAGGACGGTGAAGCGGTAGAGCGGCAGCGGCGCGTTCAGGTCGCGCGAGCGCGCTGCCGATGTCCACGCCGGCGGCGACGGCCTTGACCAGCGCGCCCGGATCGATCGGCGGCTCGAACAGCGCCAGCTGGCGCACCACGCCCTCGATGTTCATGCAGTGGCGGATCTTGTACAGCCGGTCCGCGACCGTGTCCCAGTAGCCGAGCAGCTTGTCGTTCTGCGGGATGCAGAAGTAGAGCGTCGGCAGCGGCGGCTGGCCGCCGCCGCCGGTCGCCGTGGCCGGGCATCGCCGGGATCGACGTTCTCGACCTCGACCAGCGCGTTCGCGAAGGCGTCGATCCGGCGCTGCTCCAGCTCGTTGAAGGTCTCGACGCGGCGGCTTCGCCGGCGGCGGGACCTTGCGCGGGCGCGGGCCGAGCAGCTCCGCCGCCAGCACGTAGAGCTGGGTCGCCTCGTTGATGCTCTCCATGCTGTCCTGGCGGAACAGGTAGTCGCCCCACGCGATGAGGTTGTCGAGGTACTTCATCACCACCGTCTTCTGGTAGGCGACGGTGCGGTAGCGCGGCGATGCGGTGCGGCTCGAACGGGTTGTTGCGCCAGTCGAGGACCTGGTCCTGCAGCTGGCCTACGAGCGCGCCGGAGATAGCCGGGGGCTGTCGGGATCGCCGGCCAGCATGCGCAGGAGGTTCTCGATCCGCTGCTGCAGGTACTGCGGGTCGGTGGTCTCGAAGAACGGCTTCGTGATCCAGTACTTGCTCATCGCCGAGCCGCCCGGGGTCGCGCTCGTCGACGCCGATCGGGTTGAAGATGAAGTGGTACCAGTCGCGCGCCTCCTCGAAGCGCTGGTTCCGGCTCAGCGCGTTGGCGATCAGCAGCGGCGCGTGGAAGAACAGCTCCCAGTTGTACGAGCGAGTAGGCGCCGTCGAGCGAGAAGTCGACGGTCTCGGCGGGCTGGCCGACGACCACCGGTTGCGCGCCGTACGCGTTGCCGAAGTCGAAGGCCGACGTGCGAAGCTGCGTCTCGCGCGCCATCATCGCCTTCATGCCCTGGAGCGGATCGTTGAGGATCCTCACGAAGTCGCAAACGAACGGGTGATACAGCGCCTTGAAGTCGTACTTCTGGAACGAGAGCCAATCACCGACCATCGACGTCAGGTACTCCTTCACCGATAGCTGGGGGTAGGCCTCGATGAGCTGCGCCAGCTCCTGGTCGTTGGTCGGCAGCGGGCGGTTCGTGAGGCCGGCGACCCACGAGCCGATGTCGTACTTCTGGGCCGGCGTGAGGCTGGCGACGAAGTTGTCCACCCAGAGGCGGGCATCAACGCCGAGCGCATCCTGGTCGGCGATGAGGCGCGATTTCATGTCCGGGTAGTACGCGAGGGAGATTCTCGTTCGGCGGCAGGGTGGCCGTCAGCGCCACGAACGACCGCTGCTGGTCGGCGTAGAAGACGGGCAGCCAGCTGCCCACGAGCTGGTCGGGCACGTACGTGGGCAAAGCCAGCTTGTCCAGGTAGGAGTAGTTGCGGCCCGACGTGAACCTGAAGAGCCCGGGCGTCCGCGCCAGCACGGTCGGCGACTGGAACCCGCCCGTCCAGCTCCAGACCTCGAGGGTCAAGTCGTCGTCGTGGTCCTTGCGGGCCTCGACCTCCAGCCACTTCATCAGCACGGGGTTCTCGCCCCCGGTGTAGTCGGTGGAGGCGTCCTCGGGGCGGGTCATCTGGAAGCCCTCGGGCCACGCCGCACCTGGGTAGCCTGGGATGAACTTGAGGTCCTGGGCCCCCCGGCAGCCTCCGAGCTCGATCTCGCCTCGCATCAGCGCGCCGCCGGGGCGGCTGCTGCCCTGGTACTTGACGATGTAGCGCCCGTCGATGTCCGTCCGGTCGAACGAGAAGAACTCGTAGTTCTGCGTGGCGATCTCATCGCTGTATGAGCCGAGGCTCTCGGCGAACGTGTCGGACATCCGCTTGGGCGTCCACCGGCCCTGCCGGTAGGCGCTGATCGCCATCTGCATGCGGAGCCTCTTGGTGGGCTTCTGCACCGGCGCGGCGCCGGCCCCACTTGCGGGGACGGACGCGCTGTTGTTGGCGTTCGGGTCGGCGACCTCCTTGAAGATCGGCCAGAGCAGGAAGAGCTGGCCGCGGACCACCGCCGGCACCAGGTAGTCGCCCTCGATGTCCAGCTCCACTCGCTCCCAGGGAGACCATTCGTGGTAGTCGAAGCGGCGGTAGTAGTAGAGGTGCGGCGCCGAGCCGGGCGTCCGGCCGAACACGTGCAGGACCGTGTCGTAACCGAGGTCCTCCTGGTAGAAGGCGGCGATCTCGAGCTGGGCCACGCCGTCCAGCTTCTCGAGGTAGTTCTGCAGCGCCGTCTCGACGATCTCCTGGGTCACGTCGCCCTGCAGGAGCTCGTTCTCCATCTCCCGGAAGAACGACCGATCGGTCCGCCTTCAGCTCCGGTCGGATCCAGTTCTCCGGCCACAGGAAGACCTTGCGGTTGGCTTCCCAGACGCGAGTACTTGCGCATCCAGGTCCACCACTGCCAGGCGCTGTCGCCGTCGGGACCATCGGCCTGCACCGTCACCGCCGGCTCGAGACCCATGTGGCAGCGCTGCACGAACAGCTGCACCGAGCCCGCGGCCTGGACCAGGCGGCTGGTGAGCATGCAGGCGCCCATCTGCACGTCGAGCAGGTAGTAGGCGTAGACATTGTCGGGCGTCTCCCACTCGGCGGTGGGCGCGTCGGCGGGCCTGGGCTGGGTCAACAGGAAGGCGACGAGCGCGTCGCGCTTGCGCTCGCGCAGCGCGTCCTGGATCTCGGTGCTGAGCGCGAGCCAGGTCTCGGCTCCGAGCTTCGCGCGCATCAGCTCCTTGAGGGTGCGGGCGTGGACGGGGGTCATGGTCGCCGCCGAGAAGGTCATGGCGGTGGCCGCGCCCGCACCCAGACGATCGAGGAAGGTGAAGGCGCGGGCCAGTCGCTCCCAGGCCGCGGCGTGCAGGTATCCGTCGGGGAACGCGATATCCAGCGCGCTGACCAGTGCCTCGGTGTCGGCCGCCGTCCAGGCCGGGTTCAGCAGCTCCACGTCCTTGCCGAGCTCCGTCGCGGTGTAAGCGGCGGGACCGAGGCGCCCGAGCAGCTCCAGAAAGGTCAGGCTCGTTTCGGGAACGCGCGTCCGGAACGCCAGGAGCCGGCCGGTCTCGAGGAAGACCGGGCCGGAGGCGGCGGCGCCGGTCGCGTCCAGGGGGAGGTCGGCCAGGTCCAGCACATTCGCGGCGGCCGGCAGGGCGGCCAGGCGCTCCAGCGCCTCGAGGGAAACGGTCCACTTCTTCAGCACCGCTGCCACGCGCACGGCCCAGAACCAGCCGTCGAAGGTGGTCTTCGCGGCGGCGTAGTCGACGGCGCCGGAGGTCGCGGCGAACGTGCCGGTCAGGTGCGCGAGCAGCGTGGTCGGCTGCGCGCCCAGGGCCAGGTCGTAGCGCGTGAGGATCGCCCGCGTCAGCGCTTCACTCAGCCCGAGCTGAGCGGCGGCCTCGCTGACGGCCACGCTGGCCGACAGGGTCCGCGACAGGTAGGCGAGCGCCTTGGTCGCCGCGGTCACGAGCCGCTTGGCGACGGTGTCGGCGGCGGCCTGGGTCGGATCGAGGTCGGTGGCAGCCATCCAGACCCGCTCGTCGGTGTCTGCGATCGTTCCAGGCTGGCTGGCGAGCAGGGCCACCGCGGTCCGATAGGCTTGCTCGACGGGCAGCGCGCCGGGGGCCAGCGCCTCCAGCGCCGCCTGCTCGTCCTTGGTCAGGAAGCCGGTGATGCGGAGCAACCGTTGCTCGGCATCGTGCGCGATGCGAGCGGCCAGCGCGTCGGGGAGCTGGGCGTCGAAGTCCACGCTGGGCGGCAGGGTGTCGAGCGGAGCGGTGAACACCAGCTCGAAGAACTTCACGCCGAGGCGCGGGGTCAGGTAGAGCTGGTCGATCGGATCTGCCGCGTTGCCGGCGTTCTTCAACGCCAGCCGTTCGGCGCTGCTCATCAGCCCCACGAAGGTCAGCGTGCCGGTCCCCGGATCCAGGCGGATGGGCAGCGCGGGGAGGCCGGCGGGCATCGTCAAGACGGGCGCGGCGCCCATGTTCACCCGCGTGACCACGTAGCGGGTGGGCGCCGCCAGCGCCGCCTGGTAGAGGAGCGCGATCGCGCTGCGGTACTCGGGTGCGGAGGCCACCGCGCCGAGCGAGCCGTCGGTGAGCAGGATGTCCCGCTGCCCCTCCGTCATCAGGCCCGAGAAGCGTAAGGTGCGGGCTGGCTCGTCGTACTCGACGGGGAGGAAGTTGGGCGGTCCGGTCAACGCGGGTTTGAAGGCGAAGCCCACGGGCAGCCCCTGAACGGGCGCCTCCAGCACGACGGGGCCACGCACCGTCGCCAGGAAGGCCTGGGCCTCGGCGTCGGTGCGGTTCAGCTTCTGCAGCAGCCCGGTCACGAGAGGCTCGAGCAGCGTCTCGTCGTCGGCGGCGCCCGGCACCAGGACGTCGTAGCCCGCGGCGCTGTTCGAGGCCTGAACGAGCTGCACGTCCTTGCGCAGCCCCGAGAGGAAGCGTCCGGCGTCGGTCTCGTGGGTCGCGGCCTTGGCCTGGCGGTTGGCGGCCAGCACCCAGCTCAGCTCGTCCGGCGAAAACCCGCTGTTGCGGGCCAGGTCGACGAGGTCCAGGAAGTCGAGCACGTTCATAGCGCTCGCGAAGCGGGATGGATTCCGCCCGAGCGCCGCGATCAGGAGGCGCCAGTCGGTAGCGTTTATCTTCAGCCGCGCCGACAGCCAGGCGTGCCGCCACAGCAGCGAGAGGTTGTCGAGCGTGAGGTCGTCGCCGATGTAAGGCGCCGCGGCGGGTGCGCTCGGGGCCATCAGCGCGGCCAGGTCCCGCTCGCTGACGTTCAGGGCCGCCAGCACCGCCGGCCGGTGGCCCGAGATCTTCTCGGTGGTCGGTGGCTGCACCGCGACCTTGTCGAGGGCCAGGGCCGAATCGAGCGGCCGCACCAGCAGCCGGTTCAGGAACAGGCGCTGGTACAAGCCGTCGGCACGCGGCTCGCCGATCCCGGCGAAGTGGCTGTTCGCGGGGAGCTTGCCGAACAGCGCGAGGGTCTGCTCCACCGTCACCGTGCCCCCGAGGCGGTTCTTGAGCCGAAGAATCCGGTACAGCTCCAGCAGGAGGCCGTCGTCGATCCTGTGGCTCCGGTCGAGCGCGAGATCGAGCTCCCACATCTGCCAGTCCTTCAACTTGCGCCACAGGCGCAAGAAGCGATGAATGCGATCCAGCGTCGGCGCATCCAGCCCGTTTATGAGCTTCCTGGACGTGTCGCACAGGTCGTTGTGCTCGACCCAGACGGTGCCGGTCGGATTGATGAACTTCAGATCCAGCAGGGCGAAGAGCTCCTGGTACGCGAGCCCCGTCTTGACGAGGAAGTTGTTCACCTTCCTGAGGATGCCGAGCCAGCCGGCGTTGCCCGGCTCTCCCGAGATCTCCTGCTGGCCGGCCACGGTGAGGTCCTCCTGGAAGATGAGGCGCTTCTCGTCGATGGCGGCGCTCGCGTCGACGCTGATTCCCAGGTACTCGGCGGCGATCTCCGCGTCGGTCGGATTGGTCGGATTGCCGGGAGGAGGGGCGTTGCGCAGCACGCGCATCACCTCCCAGCGCTCCAGGCCCGCCTTCCCGAGGGTCGTCCGCACCTCCTGCCCGTCGAGATCGAAGGGCAAGCCGAACGGGTGGCTGACGGCCCGCAGCTTTTCGTAGGCTGCGGCGCTCACGTACTGTGGGTACGCCCGCAGCTCGTCGGCGCTGGTCTTGGTGTTGGGCAGCACGCGCGCGTCGTAGTTCCGGGTGCCCGGCACCGCCGTCAGCAAGTACGTGACGTCGTCGCCGTGGATCACCACCCGGCTGAAGTCGCCCGGGACGACCTCCTCGAGCGTGAAGTCGGCGCCCAGGCTGACGCCAAGGGCGGTGAAAGCCTTCAGCACCACGAGCTTGGCAAGAGCCGGATCGGGAGGCAGCGGCCCCAGCCCGGGCATCGGGAGGTCGTCGGCGCCGCCCGCGATGGCCGCCTCGAGGACCTCGCAGACGACGTCCACGTAGGGCAATGGTGTGAGCGCGTTGGGGCAGCTCAGCTCCAGGTAGCCGAGATCGGGGCGGCGCTGGTAGAGGACGTCGCGCACTGTGTGGCGCCCGCCGGCGTCACGGTCGCGCAGGAAGAGCAGGAGGTCGGCGTAGTACGCGGCCGGCCCCAGCACGGATCCGCAGTGATCGCACGCGCAGACGTCGCCGTCCTGGAACAGCTTGTCCCAGTTCGGGAAGGTCGGCACCGGCGTCGTGGTGATCGATGTCAGCGCCGCCGGCAGGCGCGACTTCTCGAACCCCAGCAGGTCGCCCACGATGGTCACGACCGCGGCGTGCGTCTCGGCCGCGCGGCTCCAGGCTATGCGCGCGGTCTCCGGCGTGAAGCCGGGGCGGGCGCCGTAGCGCCGCACGAACTGCGTCTCGCCCACGCGGTAGACCGCCTGGGCCGAATGGATCCCGTCGGTCCGCAGCGTCTCGGTCCCGTCGAAGTTGGGGACCAGCTTGAACACGCGCTGGATCGCCTTGAGCTCGCGGCGGAAGTCGTCATCGGCGGCCAGCTCGGCGGACGCCGGCTGCACGCCGTTGTCGAGGAAGGTGTCGATCGGTGTGCTGAGGAGCTCGAAGTCCGGGTGCTGCGCCAGGAAGCCTTGCACGTCCTTCGCGCGGCGGATGCCGTGAACACCGCCGTTGCTGAGCGCCCGGTCCAGCCCTCCGGCGAAGGATGCGGAGGGGAACGCCTCGCGGAACTGGCGCTCCAGCGCCTTGCCGTAGATCTCCGCGCTGGGGAAGGGGACCCGCTCGGCGAGCGGGCCCACGTCGATGGGCAGCACCAGCTGGCCGACCGCGTACTTCTTTTGCACCAGATCCACCCACTGGCCCTCGCCCATCCGGGCCAGAGAACGGATCTGCTCCGGCTCGCGGAGCTCGAAGGACTCCTTCAGCGCCTTGACCACCGAGAAGTCGCCGCGGGTCAGGTCCGCCAGGCGGAAGCTGGTCTCGAGGTCGGCCACCTCCTCCTTCGCGAAGGAGGGATCCGCGTCCAGGGCCTCCACCAGCGCGGGCGTCATGGCCTTGTGCTCGAGCAGGAGGCTGGCGAACTTGAGCTGCTTGTCCGGGTTGTTGATGCCGGCGTCCACCAGCGCGGCCCTGGCCAGCGAACCCTGCGGCGCCGCGCTCACCACGCGCCCGGCCACGAAGGCGAGGAACGCCTCGGTCCAGGCCGGCGCCCGCTCCGCCAGCGACGGAGCGATGTCGCGCTGGTTCACCGCGCGGACGATGGCCTTGTTCACCGCCGCCGCGTCCAGCCCCGCCAGGCGGTCCAGCACCGCGGCCGCCTGCGCCGCCAGGCCCCGGGCCGCGTCGTACTGAAACAGCGCTCCCGTCAGCAGCGCGAACCAGAGCTCCGCCTGCAGGCCCTGCTGCGCCAACCGGTACGTGATCGCGAACCGCGCCAGCGCCGCCCGGTCGAGGCCGGTCTTCCCGGCGAGGAACGAGAGGTCCTGGTGCTTGTCGTCCTCCTCCAGCGTCGCGATGCCCGCGCCATCCAGCAGCGGCTGGACAGCGGCGGTGATGCGATCGAACAGCGGTGGCGGCGGCCGCACCTCCACGGGGATCGTCAGATCCACGACCGCGACCGCCGGCGCATCGAAGAGCACCGGCGACGTCACCAGCAGGACGCCGGCGGGGTCGGACACCTTGACGACCAGATCCACGCTCGTGCCTTCGCCCGCCCCCCGCAACGTGCGGACCGGAACGTCGAACTGGCCCCCCTTGTCCGTGGCCCCCTTGCCGAGCGGCAGCTCCGCGCGAAGAGCGCGCGAGAACACCGACACCGCGAGCCCGCCCGCCCCGCTGCCGTCGGCGAGCCGAACCACACCCCGGACCGCGCGCCCGTCCGTCGTTGGCACCCCGCCGCCGCCGTCGCCGTCGAGACGGCGATTCAGCGCTTCGGCCGTGGCCGCGTCCACGAGCCCACTCCTGCCGTCGCCCAGCCCCTGCTGCCGGCGAAAGTGATCGACCAGCGCCGCCGTGGCCTCCCCGAAGCGCGCGCCCGCGCGTTCGACCTTCACCCGCTCAGTCAGGATCTCGAGCTGCTCCGCCGTGGGCCCCTCGGGCGCCCGGCCGGTGCGAATGATTCGGTGGTCGACCAGGGCCAGCAGCGCATCTTGCAGGTTTGCGACCTGCGGCCCGGACTGACCTGATCTCAGGGGAGCAACTATCGCTGTCATCGAGCCCTCCAATCACCAATCGCCTTCGGTTGCCGCTTCGCCCCCGAGATCTCTGCCGGCTCTCACTTCCTCGTCCACGTAATGGTTGAGCCAGTACCGTGGTGTGTCTCTGACCCTGGGTGACGGAATAAGCTCCGATCTCCCGATCCCCAGCTCTCGTCTCATAAACTTGGCTGTCTCGATGGCCCCGACCTCGTGGACCACTTCGTTCGCGAAGGTAGCGGGATCCTCGAGCACGCTGATGTCTACCAATACCGATCCGAATTCTTTCCTGACGGATGCGAGATTCCTGAAACCGACCCCCCCTTGATCGACGAACCTCAGGGTAAGGCGTTCCTGCTCCAGGTACTTCTCCAGGAGGCGGAAGACATCGTGGTACTGGTCCTGGGCGCGCCCGGCGGCGACGGCCGCCTTGAGCTCCTGCAGGATTGGGCTACCCTCAACGATGTCCCTTGAAAGCAACTGTGCTTCCGCTTGGGTGATGCTGAACCCTTCCGGCAGATTGCCGAGGGTCGATACAGGGACGGTCTCCCGCCATATCACGGTCTGGCTCTTGTACCGCGCCGCTGCGAGGGACTCAGGTGTCGTCGCGGGGCCAGCGGGCATCTTCAGCATGAGCAATGCCGGCGCATACTTCTTGATGAGCGTCCACGCAACGTTCTCCGGGCGCGATCCGATGCGCGCCTCGATGTACGAGTCCCGGTATGCGTCCCGAGGGGCGCCTTCACCGGCCGCCGGGAGGTCCCCGCGCTCCAGGAGCTTGTCCCAGTGGGCCCCCAGGATCTCGGCCTTCTTGTCCCACTTCGCCTTCATCTGCGGAAGTTGGACGTCGCGATAGTCCCGGTACTTTGTCAGGAGCTCGCTCGGGGTCCCTGGCTCGAACATTTGCGTGTAGTACTCGAGGCTCCATTTGTCCTGGCTCCGCGGGGTGTCAGCGGTGGGCGCCACGGGCGCCACCATGGGTTGGCGCCCGTCGGTGTCCACGAAGCGCACGGGATTTCCCTGCGCGTACCGATAACGAGACGTCGGGAGCGCCGACAGCGCGGAGTCGGGTGCGCTCCAGGTCGCCAGCCACGGAGCGTAATACCGCGCCGAGTGGTAGTTGAGCCCGCTCTCCTCGTCGCGCTCCATCCCGGTGTATCGGTAACGTTTGGGCGGGGCTTCGCTGCCGTCCCTCCTCAGTCGGAAGGCGCTCGTCCCGTAGGGGTGGTGCTCCTCGTAGGAGATGATGCGCTGCTGATCGTCGAGCTCCAGGGAGGCGGAGCCGAGGTGGTTGGCGTACTGGTAGCGGAACAGGGTCTGGGCCGGGACGGTCAGGCCGTCGGGGCGCGGATCGCCCGGGCCGTTGGGGGTGAGGACGTCGTCGATCATCAGGACGCGCGCCTGGCCGTCGAACAGGTGGAACGACTCGATCTCCTCGACGACCTGGGTCGGATCGGACGCGCGGAAACGGCGGTAGAGCTCGTACCCGCCCAGGTAGATGCGCTCCTCGACCGTCCCGCCCAGCCGCTCGAGGCGCTTGCGCGTGCGTTGCTTGGTGGCGTCGTATTGATAGTAGGCCCAGCCGCCGCCCTCCAGATCGAGGCGGTCGATCATGTCCCTGTGGTCCCAGTGCAGGAACATGTCGGGCGCGACGCTGGCCAGGTTCAGCATGTTGCCGTGGGCGTCGGCGCTGTACGCGGTCTTGTTGGTGGCGGTGGGGTCGGTGTAGAGGTCGGCGCCCTCCCACGTGTGCACGAGCAGGTTGCTGTCGAGGGCGACCTCGAAGCGGCGGTGCCAGTCGCCCTGATCTGCGTGGTGGCGCATGCTCAGCAGGTTGCCGGCGCCGTCGTACGTGTAGCTCTGGGTGTAGTTCCGCAGTGTTTGAGTGGTGACTTGGAAGGTGACACTGGGCGGGAGCCCCTCGCGGTGGACGGGCGCCGAAGGAGGCTGGTAGCTCTCACGACCCTCGGCTTCGATCAGGCGGTAGAGAGCGTCGTAGGTGTACGTGCCGCGCGGCTCGACCATCTGGTTGCGGAAGAAGACCGGCTCGTAGGCCTGGTCCTCGACCTCGGCGACGTTGCCGACCGGATCGTAGGTGTAGAGCAGCTGCTGGACGATGCTGGCGTCGGCCAGGTTCGATCGCCGCTGCGGAAAACCGATGGCGTCGGCGGGACGGGTGGTCTGGATCTGCCGAACGCGGAAGGTCAGCGGGTCGTACTCGTACTGGGTGAGTGTTCCGTTCCCCAGGGCCAGGAAGGTCCGCTGTCCCTTGGCGTCGCGGCGGATCTCCTGGATGGCGTCGGCGCTGATCGCCCCGTTATCCGTGCGATAGCCGGCGGCGATCCTGGTGGCGCCGACGATCACGGTCTCCCGCTCCAGCAGGCCGCGGCGGCCGTAGTGGGGCTCGTACACGGTCACCCGATCGCGGCTCAGCCTGCGCCAGGCGTAGAGGCGGGTCATGCGGCCGAGGGCGTCGTGTTCGGTCTCTTGACCGAAGGTCTCCGCCTCCAAACTGGTCTCGGGGTTGGTCTGCCAGTCGATGAGCGAAGCGAGCGGAAGGTTGTTGAGGCGCCGGCGCTCCTCGGTCACCGCCCCCTTGAAATCGCGGGCGACCGTCTCGTGGCTGCCGCTCGGATCGTACTGGCGCACGAGCTGCCCGCGCAGGTTGTTGCCCAGGCCTTCGCCGGCGGGATCGGGGTCGTCGGTGTCGTGGTACTCGAAGCGCTCGACCATCTGGCGGGCGCCACCGCTCACGGCCAGCCACTGCGCGGTCGGCCGGTGCAGCCCGTCGTACTCGGTCAGGTAGACGCGCTCCTCGCTGACCAGGATGTTTCCGCTGAGGGTCGTGTTCACGTCCCAGGCCACCATGGGCTTGCCGGCGGCGTCGTTGAGCATCCAGCGGTCGCCCGCGTCCATGCCGTGCTGGAACAGCAGGTTCCCCGCGACGTCGTAGGCCGGCACGCTCCCGGCGGGCACGGCCTCGTGGGGCTGATCGACCCAGCGCGTAGGCTTGGGGGGCGTCACGTGCTGTATCACTAGGTTTCCGCGCGGGTCGCGGATCCACAGCGGCTTGCCCTCGGCGTCGAGCTTGGTGAACGTCAGGTGGTGCTCGTCCTGCCACTGCCCGTTGGCGTTCGGCGTGCGGTTGTGCGCGATGCCGACCACCGTCTCGGCCCAGGCTGTCCAGGAAGGTGATCGCCGGGGTCTCGTCGTGCTTGGCGGCGAGCCAGGCGGCGGCCCGTTTGCTCGGGGATGGAGCCCGTCGAGGTCGGGCCCACGCGCCGCGTACCAGGCGCTTGCCAGGACCGTGTCGTTCTGATCGTAGTTGCGCGTGCGCCAGGGCGTTAGCTCCACCCGGCTGAACGTGCCGTCGGGCAGCTCGGTGCGTACCAGGCGCCCGGCGGCGTCGTAGTACAGGACCGATGTAACCCCGTTTGCGGGCGGCGGCTCCCAGCCGAAGCTCGACGTGAAATCCGGCTCGTACTGCTTGACCGGCTTGCCCTTGTTGTTGACGACCGTCAGCCCGTTGACGATCCAGCGGCGCGCGGTCTGCCCGGGAGCCGGCTCGGCCTGCGCCTTCTTCATGAAGACGTTGCCACCGCCGTCGGTGATCTCGAGGGCGATCTGGAGTGGGCTCTGGCCGCCGTCCGCCTGCGAGGCGTGGACCTCGCGGCGTATGGCACAGGCGGCCGGGCCTCGCCGTGCCCACGCCATCGATCCGGCGGTGGGTCCCGGCTCGGCGCCGAGGTCGTACAGGATACGTGTGCTGGCCCGTCCCAGCCAGTCGCGCGCCGCGGTTTCGCTGAACCCGGCGCTGGTGAGGAACGCCCGCACGTCGTCGTCGGCCGGATCACGGAGCGCCGGGGTGACGTCGAAGCCACCGAGGTCGTCGCCCTCCCAGCTTTGCGGTCCGGTCGACTTCCCCTTGACCGCCGTGGCGATCACCCGACCCAGGACGTCGAAGGCGACCTCGCTGTGGTTCTCGTTCGCGTCGACGAGCTCGCGCGGCTGCAGCACGCGCGCGTCGAAGCTGGCCACCTGCGTGACGTTCCCGCGGTGGTCTCGGCTGGACTGCAGGAAGAGGTCGAGCGGATCGAATTCAAATAGCGTCTCGTTGTCGAATGCGTCGAGGTAGCGTCGGGGGAGGTAGAAGTTGTGGGCGGCGTCGCTCTCGAAACCGGCGATGCCCGATCGCGTCCAGAGCTGATCGGTGAGAGCGGCGTCGATCTGCGTCCCGGGGACATAGCCGCTGCGGGAGTGGTCGGTGAGCCAGTCCCGCGCCGTCGTGGCCGGCGCGACCTCGCGGCTCAGCAGGTCGATGGTCTGGTTGTTCACCGTCGGGATGGTGAAGACGGCGTCCAGCAGGGCATTGGTGAGGGCCAGCCGGTATTCCTCGTACTTGAGCCCGCGCGGGCCGTGCTGGCGGAATGGCAGGTTGGTCGCCGGTTTGGAGACGCCGTCGGCATCATCGAAGTACAGCGTGCGGACGTGCTCCACGAGGCGGCGCTCGGGTCCGGGGCCGTTCGCGATCTCCTGGTAATCGAGGGGCCCCACCGTCGTGGCCGTCTGGTTGGGGGCGAGTTGGGGTGGATACTCGTCGCTGAGCGCGAGAGGTCGCAGGTCCTGGAGCGTGAAGTAGCGCGGGCCACTCTTGGGGATGCGCGTGAGCTCGAAGGTCTGAACGCCGCAGGGAACCCGCAGGCGGTGGTGCTTGACGGCCGAGCTCGCGTCGTTCAGCACGCTCGGCTTCATGACGTCCGCCGTGTAGAGCGTCTCGGCGTAGCTGATGTGCTCGTCGGTCTGGACCCTCCGGATCAAAGTCTGCTGGTCCGGCGCGACGAGGAGTCCGTCGATCAGCGGATCGGTCACGTCGGTCCTGCGCCCGTAGACGATCGCGACCGACTGCTGCAGGTTGCCCTGATCGTCGTGCCGGAGGTTCAGGGTGTGCGCGACCCGCGGGTCCGGTTCCAGCGGCGTGATCGCGCCGCGATCGGGAGGTAACGCCAGCTCGTAGTGGTAGGTGATCGCCTCGCCTTCCGTGACCAGGAAGACCGCGTGCTGGTTTTCCCCTCGTCGCTGCAGGCAGTGGATCCGGCAGTCGTGGGTGGCGGCGGAGAACAGCCGGACCGCGGTCTGCCGGGGCGTGGGGGCGGAGAGATCGTCGACGTCCAGCTCGTAGATCTCCTGCCGCAGCACCATCCCCTTGCAAGCGCGCAGCGCCTCCCGCCACTCGTCGGTGTCCAGGGACGGGTCCAGCTCGGGCTCGGGGAGATCCTTCTCGTTGAACCCTGGAGCCAGCGTGAAGCCGGCCGGGAAGAACTCGCTCTCCAGTTGCCGGAGGATGCGCCGGCGGTCGAGCGCGGCGCCCGTGTGGTACCAGGTGATGGTCTTGATGGGCGGCTGGTACAGGCGCTGGTCGTCGGTGATGTAAGGGCTGCCGGTGTTGCCCTGCGCGAAGGTGCCGAAGTCCTCGACGTCTAGTTGTTCCACGCGCGCGAAGCCGCGGAACTCGCGCTCCGGACCGTCGAAGTAGCCGTGGTGATAGCTGTAGACCGTGCTGAAGGTCGAGCCTCGCCACTGATCGGTGACCGACACCCGGCTCACGCAATGAACGGGGAACGGCAGGCGCGTGACCCAGGGCCGCCCGGCGGCCTTGTCTTCCAGATAGAAGTGCGTGGACGGTCGGTACTCGACGTTCGTGGTCGCGCCCAGGTTGTTGTCGAGCCCGACCAGCAAGTTGGGCTTCCGGCTCCCCATCAGGTCGATGTACGCCGCTGGCCGGGCGGCATCGGCCGGCAGGTGCGAGCTCCAGACCAGGCAGGCGGTCCCGTTGCCCAGCAGGTCGGCCACCTGGACGGCGCCGAGGTTCTCGGTCGCCCGCGGAAACGCCAGCCGGTAGGGATCGCTGAGGCGATTGCCCGAACCGTTGAAGTAGATGCGCGCTCCGTCGCGGCCCAGGTACAGGAGATCGACGGGGCCGCTGCCGTCCACGTCGGCCAGTCGGATGCGCCGGGGATCGTAGAGATCGGGGCTGTCGAAGTGCGGGGAGTTGTCGAGCGTGATCTTGCCGCCGAAGCGCCCGTATCCCAGGTTGGGCCAGTACGCGACCTCGCCGTTCCGGACGCGCACGAGATCGGTGAGGCCGTCGCCGGACATGTCCGCGAGGAAGACCGTCTGGGTGCGGTCGGCGAACACCACGCGTGGGCCGGCCCGCTCGTCGTGAGCCTGGGGAACCCGGTTCGCCGCGCCGAAGCCGCGCTCTTCCAGCGAGGGGAACCAGGTGAGGACGTCGTCTTCGGTCAGCAGTGCGTCCGGGTGACCGTCACCGGTGAGGTCGACGAGCCGCACGTTCGGGTCGTTGAAGTCCAGGTTGGGCAGCGAGGCGAAGGGCACGAAGCCGCTCCAGCTGCCGTCGCTCGTGCGCTCGTGAAACCCGGGGGTGGGTCCCCCGAAGTCGACCAGGTCGAGGGTGCCGTTGCCCGCCAGGTCCATCAGGTGTTGCCGTCCTCCGCCCAGGGCCGCCATCGCCGGCTTGCGCGCCACGAGCTGGACGGGCCCGAACCGCGCCTGCCCGAGGTTGGGCTTGTAGAACCACGCGCCGCCCTGCTCGGAGAGCACGCCGGACAGCCCCTCGCTGTCGAGATCGATCCACTGGTAGCCCAACCCCTGGGTCCCCACCGGCAGGTTCTCCAGATCGGTGGCGTCGACGACATGGAGCGCGGGATCGACGTGGGCCTCGGAGTAGCGGAGGTCGAGGGGAGGGAGCTGGCGCGATCGGTAGCCGCCCTGGCCATCGCGCTCGTGGGCGCGCTGGACGACCGACGCCAGCTGGCTGTAGCGAGGCGCTTCGGGATCGTCGTCGCGGGTGGCCTCGCGATAAACCAGCTCGGTGGATCGGACCAGGCAATCGACGCCGACCTGCGAATCCTGGGGGAAGTGGTGGAACATCAGGGCCCGCCGGCACAGGCGGTAACTGCGAACCTCGAAGCCGGCGCGGTGGCTGGAGAAGGAGTCGGCGCGGGCCGGCCACTCCGGCGTGAACTGGGGCGTGGGTGCCTGGCCCGCGTGGTCGCCGTAGTCGAGGACCAGCTCGAACATCCAGGTCGACGGCAAGGGCACCTCCGGCGCCGTCGGATCCAACGTGGGCAGGTAGCCTGGAGGTGGGTTGCCGTACTGGATGCGCTTCAGGTAGCGGTTGGCGGAACGCTGGGTGGGCGTGCGGTTCGTCTCGCAGGCCTGGCCGGGCGCGATGCCCCGGGAGTCCTCCTTCCGGTAGCGGTAGATCGCCACGTTGCCCTTGTCGTCGTTGGTCTGGCAGACGAGCCATTGGAAGATGCGCCGGGGATCGGCGGGGTCGGCGATCCGGCTCTCGTCCGATCGTCCGAACCAGGTGGTGAGGTTGTCGCGGCTGACCGTGCGCCAGAAGCAGCTCGCGGGAGTGCCCTCCTCGGTCCAGCGCTCGATGAGGGCGAACACCCCCTCTACCCGCGGCTGGTAGCTCCGCACGTGGTACCACGTGCCGGCCAGCCGCCGCCGGTCGGGCTCAGCGCGTTTCCTGGTCGTTACGTCCAGCTTCGGCACGAGGTCCTCGGCCCCGGCCAGCACGAACACGTCCGACTCCTGCTCGTCCAGATAGCGAGGGAGCCCTTTGTCCGTGCGACGCGCGATGGACGGCAGGTCGAGGCTCCATCCCAGCCCAAACGGCCCATTCCCTGCGCCGGAGTCGTAGCGCAGGGACAGCTGCGGCGAGCCCGAGCGGCCCGGGCTCATCGCGATTGGCACGGTGATCGAACCCGTGCCGGTCACGGCGTTGGCGGCGAACTTCTCGCCGATTCCGCGGATGGCGCCGCCGCCCTTGGGGAGAGCCAGATGAGGCACGAAGCTGTCGCCGGTGGAACGCTGGCGGCCCTCGGCATCGGACCGAGCGTCAGAGGCACTGCGCCCATCCGCGTCCTCTCGGGCACGGGTGGGGGGCTCCGCCAGCTCCTGCACACCCCTGATCACGATCGCGCTCGCGACACTGGCCGGCAGCCAGTTTGCCAACGACCAGTGTCACACCCAAAACGGTCGTGAACCATCACGTCCCCCATCGCTGCCCTCCCCCTCTGTTTCCGCCATCGCTCAACGGAAGAGCGCCGAGTTATTTCTCGGCTGAAAGGGTGGTGTCAAGGCGATTCTCCTGCTCGGGTGGACCAGCAACAGTTATCCCGATGGCGTCGTGTATGGGCACGAGCTGGCGCCGGCGATGTCGAAGGACTGGTTCGCCGCCAACAAAGCTGCGCTACCAGTCCGTCTGGGTCGAGCCCATGCTCACCCTGCTTACGACCCCCGAGAGACTTTGGACTGCATTCCGCCGCAGGCGTCACTGGTGAAGGCGTGCACGAAGAGATGATCATCATTGGCGCACACCGGCATTCACCACGTGAACCTCGACTTCGCGGGCGGCCCCGCAAGGTCCTGGCCCGGCGCGGCCTGGCCATCATCTTCGTGCTTGGGTTGGGTCTGGCGGCACAGGGGTGCAGATCCGGGGGCCACGGGTCGTCGGGGGCCGACGGTTCGTCCGCGGGCCTGGCAGGCGGGGCGCCAGGGGGCGCCGGCACGGGCGGCGGCGCTGGTGGCGTCACGGGGGGAAGCATTCCGGTCATCAACGTCGGCGGCGGCCAGCTGAAGATCGAGCTGTGCGCCGACGGCGTGGTCCGGGTGGCGTTCGCCAAGGATGCTTCGTTCTTCTCGCGACCGAGCCTGGCGGTCGTCGCCAAGAGCTGCGTCGCCACGCCGTCTTCGACCAGCAGCACCGCGACGGAGACGGTCGTGTCGACCGCGAAGCTCAAGATCCGAATCGACACGTCGACGGGGGTCGTGACGTTCACCGATCCCGCCGGACAGGTGATCCTGGCCGAGAAGGCCGGCGGCGGCAGGACGCTGACCCCGGCGACGGTCCAGGGCGAGGCGACCAGCAACGTGCGACAGGAATGGACGCCCAACGCGGACGAATCGCTGTACGGGCTCGGCCAGCACCAGCACGGCCTGATCGACATCAAGGACACCGATCTCGAGCTGCATCAGTACAACACGGAGATCGTCATCCCGTTCCTGGTCTCGAGCCGCGGCTATGGCGTGCTGTGGGACAACACCTCGTTCTCGCGTTTTGGCGATCTTGCCACCGCGGTGCCACTGCCCGGAGTCACCGGTCTCTACGCGACCGGCGGCGAGCCCGGTGACGTCACCACGCCGGCCTCGGGCACTGTGAGCTGGACCGGCAACGTCACCGTGCCCACGACCGGCGACTACACCTTCCGGACCTATTCGTCAG
Source organism: uncultured Pseudomonadota bacterium (assembly GCA_963778795.1). GTDB lineage: Bacteria > Myxococcota_A > Polyangia > Fen-1088 > Fen-1088 > DASRQZ01. Next base: position 588,245 of record CAVZVU010000005.1, read on the forward strand.
GTGCGATCCAGCTCTCGGTCAACAACCAGGTCGTCATCGATCACTGGCGGCAGGGTTGGCTTCCGAACGAAGACGTCGCGCACGTGACGCTGACCGCCGGCCAATCGATCCCCGTGCGCCTGCAATGGTCCAGCGACATCGGCGTCAAGATCCTGCGCTTGCTGTGGAAGCCGCCGGTCGCGAATCGCACGACGTCGCTGTGGTCGCAAGTGGGTGACGGCATCGACTACTACTTCGTCTACGGACCGGAGCTCGACGACGTGGTGAGCGGCTACCGCCGTTTGACCGGACAGGCGCCGATGATGCCCCTGTGGGCGTATGGCCTGTGGCAATGCCGCGAGCGCTATCGATCGGCGGCGGACATCACCACCGTGCTGCAGGGGTATCGGAGCCGCAACGCGCCGGTCGACAACATCGTCCAGGATTGGCAGTACTGGCTGCAACCGCAGTGGGGATCGCACCAGTTCGATCCGGCGAGATATCCGGACCCGACCGGGATGATCAACACCATCCACGGCACCTATCACGCGCGTTTCATGATCTCGGTGTGGCCGAAGTTCTACACCGGCATCGCCAACTTCACGGCGCTGAACGCGCAGCCCGGCTACCTCTACCAGCGCAACTTGACCGAGATGCAAAAGGACTTCGTCTACCTCAATGTGGCGGGAACCACGCCGTCGTACACGTTCTACGACGCCTTCAATTCAGGGGCGCGGCAACTTTACTGGTCCCAGATCAATACCAACCTGTTTTCGCTGGGCGTCGACGCCTGGTGGTTGGATGCAACCGAACCCGACGTGGTGGAAGGTCCGTTCACCAGCATCGCGTCCCACGTCAGCACCAACCAGACCCACATGAACCCGACGGCCTTGGGCTCGGGCGCGCGCATGCTGAACGCGTACGCGCTGGTCAACAGCCAGGCCGTCTACGATGGACAGCGCGCGGCGGCCGCGAACCAGCGCGTCTTCATCCTCACGCGCAACGGTTTCGCCGGCCAGCAACGATTCGCGGCCGCCTCGTGGTCGGGCGACATCTCGTCGACCTGGACGGCGCTGCGCAAGCAGATCCCCGCCGGGCTGGGCTTCGCCGTGTCGGGCATGCCGTACTGGACGCTGGACAGCGGCGGTTTCGCGGTACCGCCGCGCTTCGCCGCCGCTACCCCGACCGCGGCTGACACCGCGGAGTGGCGTGAGCTGAACACGCGCTGGTTCGAGTATGCGACCTTCTTGCCGCTGCTGCGCATCCACGGCCAGGCACCCGCGCGCGAGATCTGGCAGTTTGGCGGGGACACCAGCACCGCGTACGCCGCCATGTTGAAGTTCGATCGGCTTCGTTACCGCCTGCTGCCGTATATATATTCATTGGCGGGCGCGGTCACCCAACGGGCGGGCACGATGATGCGTCCTCTCGTGATGGACTTCCGCACCGACACCACCGCGCGCAAGGTCGGCGATCAGTACATGTTCGGCCCCGCGCTGCTGGTCAGCCCGGTGACGTCGTACAACGCGCGCTCGCGCTCGGTGTACCTGCCGGCCGCGGCGGGTTGGTACGACTTCTGGACCGGGGCGCGCTCGACCGGCGCCGCGACCATCACCGCGTCGGCGGCGTTCGATTCCATCCCGGTGCACGTGCGCGCCGGATCGATCGTGCCGGTGGGTCCAGAGTTGCAATACACCGGCGAGAAGCCCGCCGATCCGATCACGCTGTACGTGTACGCGGGCGCCGATGGCAGCTTCGACCTGTACGAAGACCAGGGCCTGACCTACGACTACGAGCGCGGCGCGTTCTCGACCATCCCCATCCGCTGGAACGACGCGACCCGCACGCTGACCATCGGCACACGCAGCGGCACGTTCGCCGGCATGCTGGCCTCGCGCACTTTCCAGCTGATCCTGGTGAGCCCAACCAAGGCCGTCGGTTTCTCGTTCACCCCGACGGCCGACAAGAGCGTCACGTACACCGGCGCCCCGATCGACACGGCGCTCTAGTCAGCGATTCGCGCCGACGGTCAGGTCAGTCGTGATTGCCGCGCCGCCGCCCATGGCGGCTCGGGCTTCGAAGCGCACGTAGCGGGCGGAGACGGGCGAGAAGATCACAGTCTTGAGCTTGCCGTCGGCCGGCCAGGTGCCGGCAGCCGCTTGGATGAAGTTCGTGCCGTCGCTGCTCACCAGGATTCCGTACGACGTTACCGCGCCGGTGGTCAGGCCCGCGCCGCCCAGGGACAGAGAATAGGGCGGCAGGTAGGTCAGCATACCCACGTCGGGCTGGACCTGGCCGAGGTCCAGCGTCACCGACTGGGGTAGAGCGCCGCTCGTCCGCCAGGACGTGTGGATCTGGGTATCGTTGATGCCGTCGATGGCATTGGTGGCGTTGCCGCTGGTCGCGGTCGCCGAGACAGCCGTGTACGGGTGCTCGATGATCCGAGGCTGGGCGGGCAGCGGTTGGCGTGACAGGTTGGGGCTCCAGGCGGCGCCGACAGCGGCCAGACGCGACACGATGCTGTCGTCGAGCCGTCCGTCGCGGTTGGGGGGACAGTTGAGGATGAAGTTGGTCCAGCGCAGCTCGAGCGCGCGCAGGTGCGTGGTCACGATCGCATCGACGCTCAGCAAGCCGCCCAGGTTGGGCGCCCAGAACCAGTCGTTGCCCCCGACGCCGTTGATCTTGGTGTCCTGCTCGGCGGCGAAGGTATTACCCGGCGGCGAAAACGCGCCGGTCGGCTCTTCGAAGTTGATGATGTCGACCTCCCAGGGATCGACCAGGTGGGTGTGGTCGGTGATCAGGCAGTTCGGCTGCAGCGACTTCACCAGCTCGCGGATCTGCTGGTAGGCGACGGCGCGGTGGCCCATGCGCCAGGACCAGCCGTCGAGCACCAGCAGCGGGATCGGCCCGTAGTTGGTCAAGAGCTCGGTGAGCTGTGCCTTGACGTAGGCGAGCTGCGCAGCGGTGACCGGACCGTTGCCAATGCCCTGGGTGTTGTCCCAGATCGAGTAGTAGAGACCGGGCAACAGTCCCCGACTGCGGAAGGCGTCGACGTAGTCGCGCACGACGTCCCCCTGCCCGTTCTTCCAGGGGATGCTCTTGACGTTGAACGTCCCGGCGGCGCTCGGCCAGAGGGCGAAGCCGTCGTGATGACGGGTGGTTAGCACGCCAAACGTCATGTGGGCGGAGACCGCGGCGTCGGCCCACTGGCCAGGGTCGTAGAGACTCGACGGGTTGAAGTTGCTGATCGCCAGGTTCGCTTGCGACCACATCCCCGGACAAGGATCGGCGGGCAACGAGCCGCAGAAGGTCAGGATGCCGAAGTGGAGGAACATGCCGAAGCGCAGGTCGACGTAGCTGCGCTGCAGCTGATCCAGGGGCAACCCCGCCGGAGCGGCGTCTGTGCCGCCATCGGCGCCCGCGACGCCTGCGCCAGCTCCGTCCATGGCGCTGCCGCCCACGCCCGGGGCACCGCCGCTCGCGCCGACGATCCCCCCACCACCGGCACCGCCGGTGAGCGCGCTGCCCGCCCCACCGGCGCCAATGCCTCCCAGGCCGGAGGCGCCACCGCCAGGCGAGCCGCATCCCAAACCCATCAGCACCAGCGCGAGATAGAGACCCTTCATGCGAGGCAGTAGCAAGTCGCGGACTTCCGGCTCATCGCCAGACGGCTCCGCCCCGGCCCTTCCGTCGCGGCGCGCCCAAGACCTCAATCCCTCGGGTGGTGATCCGCCCTCCCTCGTCGCGACGCAGTGGGCCGACGAGTCGCCGTCGATTCCTGACCAACGACTAGCGGAGGGGTCACTGCCGGCCGGTCGTCTCGAGCACGCTCGCGGGCAGCGCCGACTGAACTCCGTTGCGAGTGAGCGTCGTGCGGAACGAGCGCGCTTGCTTGGTCCCCTTGGCGCCCGTGATCCGCAGCCGGTAGCGCGCGGATCGGTCGGCCTGGAACTTCAACGCGACGAGGCCACTCTCGCCACGCACGCCGCGCGCGACCACGGTGCCCGCGCTGTCGCTCACGCTGACCTCGGCGCCGGTTTCGATGCCGTCGATGACCAGCTCCATCTCGTCAATCAGGCGCATATCGCCGCACTCGATACAGTCGCCGCTGAACCACCATTCGGGGTCGATGCATGGCGGCTCGCAGGCGACGAACTGCTGCAGATCGATGCAGGCCCACGGGAAGCGGTCGCAGGTGCAGCGGGCGCCCATGACGTGGTCCATCTGCCGGTCGCAGACGGCGCAGAACGCCGCGCCGGTGTCGCGCATCTGGCAGTCGAGCTGCGGGCGATAGATCCCCTTGGCGGCGTACCCCCCTCCTTCCCAGGCGCCGACCACCCCCGGCGGGCTGTCGACGGTGGTGGGGAGCGGTGTCCCGGGGAGCACCAGGTCGCCCCACTTGAGCGGAGGGTTGGTCTTCTCCTTCGTGAGGTCGACGTTGTCGGGCTCGGGGCCGGTGTACACCGTGTTCGAGTCCGAGCCGTCACAGATGTAACACTCGTACTCGTCGGCGAGCGCACCGATCTTGTGGCCGAGCTCGTGCGTGATGATTCCGCTGAATCCCGACGCAACCGACGAGAACACGAGACTCCCCGAGCATCCGCCCCACTCGGTGTCGTTGACCAGGACGAAGACGGCGTCGGCCGCCGGCGCGTAGGCTGCGGCCTCGAAGCACTTGGCCGGCGAGTCGGAGGTGATGCAACGCTCGGCCTCGCCGTTGGCCGTGTTGCCGTAGCGGCAGTCGAGCTCCGTGTTCTTGAAGACGCTCTGCATCGGGTGATCGACGCCGGCCTGCGCCGACACGACGTTCACGCGCCAAATGTTGAGGGCGCAGATCTGCGTCGAGTACGGGTGACGACCCTTCAGGGCGGCGACGGCCGTGTCGACCGCGCTGTTGAACTTCGTCTGGTCGGCCGGGGTCGAGGTGAATCCGTCGCCGACGAACACGATGTTGTACTTCTTGCTCACGGGGCCGTTGACCAGGACCCCGGTGTAGAACGTCCCGTCGCTGTTCTGTTGAACGTTGACCGCGCCGCGCGCGGACGCGGCGGCGACCGCCACCACCGCGCCGGCGACGATGCTCGCGAGCTTCATGGGGCGCTCCCTTCGTCTTTGATGGTGACCTCGCCTACCAGGCGCCGCGCCTGCCGGCCGGCGGGCGAGCGGAGGTCCGTTCCCGCCGGAACGTCGTAGAGGCGCACCACGAACGGCTTCGGGATGTTCGGCACCTTGATCGCGGCGACGCCCTGGCTGGGCGGGGCGGTTTGGTGCAACTTCGCCCCCTTCGCGTTGGGCCCCTCGAAGACCTCTCGCCCGGCAAGCGGGCTCGGGACGACGCCTGTGAACGCCAGCCCGCCCTTCGCGTTGATGACGTCGAATGAGAGGTAGCGGATGGCAGGCGGCACGGCGCCTCGGGTCGCGTCGCCACCCGTACCTTGCGCCGCCAGCAAGCGGACCTCGCTGCCGCCGACCGAGAACACGAGCGCCATCGTGCGTGCCGGCAGGACGACCATCTTCCCGCGCGCGTCCTTGCCGCCGGTTGCGCGCACCTCGACGTCGGCCGCGCCGGCGGGCGCCGCGGGGACGACCACGTCCGCCTCCCGTTCATTGACCGCCGTGACAGTCGTGGTGGATTTCCCCGCGATGGAGATACGGGCCGGCGGGCGCGCGAACGTCGCCTCGTCGGAGCTGATCCGCACGATGTCGCCCGGCGCGGCGGACGACGGGCTCACCTGCAGCCGCGCCGCGCACCCCGCCAACCCCACGGCGACGAGGATCGCCGACCTCCCTTTCATTCCCATGACCGCTTGAACGAGCGGCGCGGCGATTCTTCCCAGGGCCAGTGTTAGCGACCACGTCTGCGAGCTGGCGTTGGCCGTGGTGGTCGACCGGGACCGAGCTCCGTGGACACCTTCATTCCACCAGCATGACCGCGCTGCGCGGCTGAACCAGGTAGCGCCACTCGCTCAGAGCGGGAGCCTGAGACAGCGGCAAGATGTCATTGGGAGAATCCAGCGCCGTGTCGGCGACGCGGCGCCAGGCGCCGTTCTGTCGCGGCGGCAGCTCGAACGACAGGGCCTCCCAGTAGCTGTTGAACATCAGGTGCATGTGCCCTCGGCGACCGTGCGCCGAGACGGCGAAGCTGCGCGAATGCGGCGAGAAATCCGGCTGATTCAACTCCACGCCATGCCATTCGATGCGAGACGACAGCAGAAACTGGCTCAAAGTCACGCGCGGGTCGCGCTCCGGTGTGCCGTGCAGGCGCCACTCCACCAGCAGTTTCACGAAACGGTGCAAATCCGCATGGCGTTCGAACAGCGACCAGTCAAACCAACTCAGCTCGCCATCCTGGCAGTACGCGTTGTTGTTACCCAGCTGTGTTCGCCGCACCTCATCTCCCATCAGCAACATGGGGACACCGATCGATGTCAGCGTGAGCAAGAGCAGGTTCTTGGCCTGACGATTTCGCAGGCGTTCCACCTCCGGATCGTCCGTTGGGCCTTCCACGCCACAGTTCCAGCTGAGGTTGTGATCGAGCCCGTCCCGATTGCCCTCGCCATTCGCTTCGTTGTGCTTGCGGTTGTAACTGACCAGGTCATTGAGCGTGAAACCGTCATGACAGGTCACGAAATTCACGGTCTGTTCTGGGTCGAGCTCATCGTGGCCGTACAGATCGGGGCTCGCCATGATCCGGTTGGGCATGGCCGCCACCGCACCCTCGTCGCCGCGCACGAACGCGCGCACGTCGTCGCGAAAGCGGCCGTTCCACTCCTTCCAGCGATCGCCGACGAACGTGCCGACTTGATACAGCCCGCCGGCGTCCCAGGGCTCGGCGATCAGCTTGGTGTCCACGAGCTCGGGATCGGTCTCGATGCTCCAGAGCGTGGTCGGATAGTCCAGCATTCGTCCGGTTCCGTCACGGGCCAGAATCGACGCCAGGTCGAAGCGGAAACCGTCCACGTGCATCTCCCGCACCCAGTAGCGCAAGCTGTCCTGGATCAATCGGCGCACGACCGCGTGGTTGGTATGTAGCGTGTTGCCGGTGCCGCTGAAGTTCGAGTACTTGCCCTTCTCCAGCACGTAGTAGGTCGGGTTGTCCAGACCGCGAAACGACTGGGTGGGACCGCGCTCGTCCCCCTCCGAGGTGTGGTTGAACACCACGTCCAAGATCACTTCGATGCCCGCGCGGTGCAACGCCTTCACCAGGTCGCGGAACTCGTCGAGCGGCCCCATCAGATCCTGGCGCGAGCTGTACTGCCGGTGAGGTGCGAAGAACGCGATCGGCGAGTAACCCCAGTAGTTCCTGCCGACCACTGCGTCGTCGACCTCGAACTGGAACACTGGCAAGAGCTCGACCGCGGTGATTCCCAGATCGACCAGGTAGGGGATCTTCTCGATCAATCCGGCGTAGGTTCCACGCTTTTCAGCGGCCACCCCGGAGTTGGGCCGACGCGTGAAACCGGCCACATGCAGCTCGTAAATGACGGTGCCCACGAAGGGCCGGTTCAGCGGCTTGTCGCCTTCCCAGTCGTAGGTCGTGGTGTCCACCACGACGCTCTTCAGTGACTCCGCGACGTTCTCCCCGGGGCGAATGGCCGCCGTGCGGTCGTAGCGCCGCGGTATGGCCAGGAGACGCGCATAGGGGTCGAGCAAGACCTTGTCGGGATCGTAGGTGAGTCCCCGCTCGGGCGAGCGTGGGCCGCGCGCGCGATAGGCGTAGACCTGCCCTGCTTTCAAGCCAGGCACGAACACGTGCCAGTAGTGGTAACTGCGATGCTTCGCCGGGTCGAGTGGCACCACGCGGGCGGGGCGCTCGTCGTCGACGTGATCGAACAGCAACAGCTGAAGCTCCGTGCTGTGCTTGGAATACACGCTGAAGTTGACCCCACCCTCGAGGAGGGTCGCTCCGATGGGCCAACTGCTACCGTTGCGCACGGGCGCCACGATACTCCGTTCGACGGTCCCGCGAGCCCGGACCTGACAAGGTGGCGCCGTCGACGGGCCTCAACTGCCGGTGACCACGGCAGTCCCCCTCGTACTCGATTGGATTGATTGCGCTTTTCACAGACGTCGCGGGCGGCCGGTGTCGGTTTCGCCGCGGCCGACGCGCGCGGGACCTCCGCGGCGGCGTCTGGGCTTCAGCCCGTAACCCTTTCCGCCGAGGACGTTCGCCGGGTCATACGGACGCACAGCCGGAGGATGAAGGTGAAGCAAGCCGTCACCGCAGGCTCGGGGAGCGGGCTCTCGCTGTGCATGATCGTGCGCGACGAGGAGCAGACGCTGGGGGCGTGCCTCCGCTCCGTACGCGGCGCGGTCGATCAGATGGTCGTGGTCGACACCGGCAGCCGCGACGCCACCGTTCAGGTGGCGCGCGCGGCTGGCGCCGAGGTCCACACCTTCACCTGGTGCGACGACTTCGCCGCGGCCCGCAACGCCTCGCTCGCCCACGCGCGCGGGGGCTGGATCCTGTGCCTCGACGCCGATGAGCGGTTGGCGCCGGGCGCGGCGGCCGACATCCGCCGCGCCATCGCCGCCGACGACCTCGACTGCGGCCTCTTGCCCGTGCACAACGCCGACCGGGCAGACGCCGCGCCCGAGGACGTGCTCTCCGGCCGAGCTCGGCTCGGTGAGCCAGTGGCGCTGCCTCGGCTCGTGCGGCGCACGCCCGACCTCGCGTTCAATGGGCTGGTCCACGAGAGCGTCGGCGACTGGCTCGCGCGGCACGGGCGGCGGGTGCGAATGCTCGACGCCGACATCATTCACTTCGGGAGAACGTCGGAGATGATCCGCGATCGCGCCAAGGTCGAGCGCGACATCCACTTGCTGCGCAAGCGCTGCGCGCTCGAACCCGAGGACGTCACGGCCTTTGGCTACCTCGCCCTCGAGCTCTGGCAGTCGGGCGCGATCGATGATGCGCGGCGGGTCGTCGAGGAAGGGTGGCGGCTGCTGCCGCGCCAGCCGTTCTACCGCACGGTGCTGCGGCTCGCGGTCGCGCGCGCCGCGCTCCAGCTCTACGCGGCCGATCCGGCATCCGTCCTCGAGACCGTCCGCGGGGCGGAGCCGTTCGAGGGGGTGCACCCCGACCTTTGCTACCTCGGCGGGCAGGCGAAGGAGATCCTGGCCCTCCGCCTCCCGTCCGGTGACGCGCGGCGCTCGCTGCTGGAGTCCGCCGTCACCAGCTACCGGGACGCGGTCGCCGCCCGGCCGACGTCCTGCATCGGATACCTCATCGACGGCTCGAATGGCTGGGCGGGGCAGACGCGCCTCGGGACGGTGCTGCTGTTGCTCGGGCGCCCCACGGAGGCACTGGCGGCGTTCGCCGCCGCCCTCGCGTTGCGACCTCACCACGTCGAGGCCCTGTTCGGGCAGGTGGAGGCGACGCTCGACGCCGGACAACCCCAGCGCGCGTTCGTCCTCGCGGAGCCGCTGCTGAACGACGGGCCCCCCGACGGCTGGCTGCTCGCCTCGGCGATCGCTCATGCGCTGGGCGCGCTGCCCGACGCGCGCGCGCTGCTGACGCGGGCCACGTCGACGACGGCGATCGGCTACGTGGGACGTCACCGGCGCGAGCGGCAAACCCGGCTCGAGGCGATCTTGGCGCCGGCGTGAGGGGCGCGGTGGCGGCCTGGCCGCTCAAGCGATGTCACGACGAGACGATATCCAGATCCAGGGCATGCTGTCGCTGTCGCCACGCGAGCGCTTCGCGGTAACCGTGCCCCAGATCCCCGGGTACGCGCACGGCGAGGCCTTTCGCGAAATCGCCGAGACGGTCCACTTTGGCCTGCGTGCGCTCGGGCGCGACTCGATCCTGTCGGCCCACGTCGACAACCTGGGACGTCGCCACATCATCTTCGGTGCGAACCTCATCGCGACGCTCGGTCTCGGGCACGAGGTGAGGCCGGGGTCGGTGCTCTACAACCTGGAGCAGATCACCCCGGAGTCGCCGTGGGTCACGCCCGCGCTCCTCGAGCTGCTGCGCGCGCACGAGGTCTGGGACTACAGCGAGGCCAACGTCGAGGCGCTGCGGGCGATGAGCGTCCACGCCCGCCACGTGCCCATCGGGTACGCGCCCGAGCTGTCGCGGATCGCGCGTTCCCCGCGGCCCGACGTCGACGTCGTCTTCTGCGGCAGCCTGACCGAGAGGCGGGTGGCGATCCTTCAGTCGCTGCGCGCTCGCGGCGTCAACGTCGAAGCGGTGTGTGGCGCCTACGGCACGGAGCGCGACGCCTTGCTGGCGCGCGCGAAGATCGCGCTCAACCTGCACGCGCTCGAGTCCAGAGTGTTCGAGATCGTGCGTGTCTCTTACCTGCTCGCAAACCAGCTCTTCGTGGTCTCGGAGCCAGGCCTGGGCGAGCCGGTGGAGCGGGCGCTCGCGGGCGGCGTCGCCTTCGCCGACTACGACCATCTGGTCGAGCGGTGCCTCCACTACCTCGCCGCGGAGCAGGAACGAAGAGAGATCGCCCTGCAGGGGTTCCGCCTGTTCTCGCGGACGTCGGAGTCGGCGCTCCTGGGCGCGGCGCTGTCGCGCGCGCCGGGCGTGGATCGCCCGCGCCCTCTGCAGCAGTCGCATCGCGCGCGGTAGGACCTTCATAACGCGGGGAACAAGTGACCGTTCGGTCGTTTAATCCAAGGACGTGCCCGCGAGCACGAGGACCGCATGGCCTACAGCGACGAAGATCACCGCCGGGCGCTCCACTTCTATCCGGTGGCCCACAAACTGATATGGTTTGTGGACGGCGAGCCGGTGATTTTCGCCAGAGCGTGGGGCGGCGTAGACCCGACCCCTGGTGTTCACTACGATGTCATGGCCCCGCAACAAACGACCCCCGGCCGTTACGTCATCGACTCGTACGGGCCGCACGTCACAAAAAGATGGACGCACTCGAACATCGCGTGGGGGACTCGGCTCACGGTCGATTCTCACCGACACCTTCTATACGAGACCGGACTGGCCTCGCATCCTTGGCGCCCTGTCGAAGAGCGAGTCCCGGGGTTCACGCTCGCGGAGGCGAAGAAATGTACTACCACGGCCTTTATGGCCATGACTCCGGAATTCCCGACAGATGGGTGTTCAACGACTTTGGACCTTTCGCCGTACGCTATTTTGTCGACAAGAATCGAAACCATAAGCGCGACCGTAACGAACCTCTCTCTGGCGAGATGATTCATACGACAGCCGACAACGAGGCCGAGGTATCGCAAGGCTCACGGGCCAGCCTTCTTCCATCGCACGGATGTATTCATGTCGACCCGATCGATCGCGAGCGATTGCATGCCGCAGGGGCGTTCGAACGAGGTACGGATCTGCTTATTCACGGGTACAACGAGCCGCTCCCTGAGAGTATGAGGTGACTGGTCGCGCCTCGCGATGGTGGAAAGTCCCGAGTCGCCCTGCTCTTCGCGGTGGGTCTGAGCATTGGGTCTGCGTCGATCGCACGCGCTCGACCTTTGAAGTCGGTCGTGCTTCGTCATCGGCAGGTGTTACCTCTGTACGGGATCGTGGGATTGTCCGGAGATCACTTTCTCCTGTGGGAGGACTCGGACCAGATGCAGATCGGAACGTCCGCGGGTGAGTGGACCGGAGTCTTTCGCGTCCCGCTCCGCCGGGTCCATGACGTCGTTGCCGACGCACAAGGTATCCTCGTCGGTGGAATCTTGGCTCCGGGGATCTCCGCGGCGCTCCTGGTCAACCAGGCTGGCCAGGAAATCGGTCGCTGGCTGCTCGGTCACGACGTCTTTTACGTTCGCGTCGAGATCGGCGCCCGATTTGCCGTGACGACAGGAGGCATCGTGCCCCTGCTCGCGGGGGGCGTGGTCGGGGCGCCTCGTCCCTTTCTTGGCGCCGATCCAGCCTCCCTACGGCATCGAACCGCCCGAGGTCCTGCGTGACGAACCGTCGGCGATGGTGACCTGCCGTCGGCGCAACTGGTCCATGTCGTACCCTGCTCGGGGTCACTGCTGGAAGACCGGCACGGCCGGTTGGAAGATAGAAGGAGACTTCAACGAGATGATCGCCTGCGGCGATTGGTTGGTGGTGAGAGAAGTCAATCAGCAGCACCGTCGCTTGGTCGCCTACTCGCTGACCTCGGGAAAGCCTGCGTTTCGCATCGACCCACCGGTGCTGCCGGCGATCACCTGCGCCGCGCCCGGCGTCCTGCTCGTCGGTGAGCGCCGCCTCAGCATGTTCAAGCTACCCAACCAGCGACCGATCTGGACGGCAAAGCCGAACCGCGGCCCGATCGTTGTCCTCGCGACCACCGAGCATGCCATCGCATTTACTGACGATGGGCCCGGAGTTGCTGTCATTCCCAGGCCGACGGCGTCTGAGTTGCCGGCCGCCCCCTGATGCCGAGCGCGGCGCGGCCGTGACCGGAGCGCGACTCAAAACGCGAGCGACCGTTGCAGCTCACCGCCGCTGCCCATGTTTGCGCCGGCGGTGTCGAAGTGCCATAAGGGAGAGGTGTTCTGGCGGTCCGCTGCGTTTGTGGTCGCCCTCGCAGGCTTGGTGCCGTCTCCGTCTCTGTCCTGGTCTTCGGTTTGTTGGGCGCAGGGAGGTCAGTCGATGGATGACACGGTTGTCCCCTCCGACCTCGCCGAGGCCGTGGTGGGGACGTGGCACCTCGGTGACAGCTACCTCGTGATCCTGTCGCGGTCGGGCAAGGGGCTGCGCGTGCATCAGGAGGCCGAGGTTCGCATCAAGGGCAAGGTGACTCGCGACTGCGCTGTCGAGTACGACCCGGTCAACCACCTGCTGCACTTCCCCGGCGTGGGCGCGATCCATCGTACGATCATCACGCTGCGCCGGTCGGACGGCCCGGTCGAGTATTCGTTTCGATCGGAGCTGTCGCCGGGGAAGTGGACCGCCGGCGCCTGGGAGAAGGCCCGGCGCAACTGAGCCGAACGTCACAAGCGCCGCCGAGCTGGGTCACGCTGGGTCAGAGCGGCCAGGTCAGCCCCCAGACCGACTTGCGCAGCTCGACGTTGAACGCGTCTCTCCGCGCCGCGGGCCAGGCGGCCGTCACGAAGTCGAAGGTCTCCTTGATGAAGACGTCGGTGTCCGGGCATGAGCACTTGCACCGGATGGTGGTCAGGATCCCGCGGATGCTCTCGCCGGGGTTGGTGATCGAATGCGTGAACCAGCTGGCCAGGCGGACCCTGGCCGGATCGCCGGCCGCCGCGCCCACCGGCACCGCGTCGAACACGCTCGGGAACTCGCTGATGATGGCGTTCAGCTCGCTGAGCTCGTGATCGACGTCGGCGCGGGCGCACGTGGTGACGCCGCCGGGAAGGGCGCGCGGGGACACGGCGGTGTCGTACTGGACGTGCTGGATCTCGTGGACCAGCGTCTGAACCGTGCCGATTCTCCAGTCCTCGCGTGACTGGCCGCCGATGGTCGCCGCCAGCGGGTCGGTGTTGAACCGCAGCGCCTGCTGGTTGACAGCGCCGGGAACGAACACGCAAGGTTTGGTGGCGCCGGTGATCGGCGGAACCATGCTGGAGCAGTCCTGCGTGCTGGCGGCGACGTGCGGGTCCATGTCCTGATCGATGAAGATGCCGTGGATGTTGGCTAGCAGCCCCGGCGCCTGGCTGTTCAGGAAGGTCTCCAGCTGTCGCGCCCGCCCGGTGTGACCGGTTGCGAGCTGCCGCGCCGGGGCCATCGCCGACCGCCGGGCCCGCGCCGCCGCCTCGCGCGACTGGACGCCGGTGCCGAACTCGGTCGCCGATCCGGGCGGGGATGCGCACGTCGCGCCGGACAGGCAGGCGCGCTGGATGGTCTCGTTCCGCGCGTCGTCACCGGTCTGGTCGCCCCTGTGCCCATCCGCTTGCTGGACGACGTGCACCAGCTCGTGGCCCAGCAGCCGCCGCCCGTCGGCAGTGTCGGGCGCGTACTGGTCGGCCCCGAACACGACGTGGTTGCCCAGCGTATACGCCCGCGCCTCGAGGTTGCGCGTCGACGCGAAAGCGGAGGCATCGGCATGGACGCGAACGCCGCTGAAGTCATGGCCGAGGCCGCGCTCGAAGAATGCGCGCGTCTGCGGCGCCAGCGGTTGACCGCGCTGGCTGACGACCGCGGCGACGTCGGCACTGGCCGCCGGCCGGGCGGGCGCTCCGCCGCCGGCCACCGCCTTCTTCTGAATCTGGTCCTCCTCTTCGCACGCCGCGCACTTGCGCTGAACGCCCGCCGCGATCCCGGCCGACGACGACATCGGAGCGGCACCGCCGCCGACCAACCGATCGGCGATCCGATCCGCCTCCTGCTCCAGCGCATCCCCCGGCCGACTGACCGACAGCTTGGCCTGGACCTGACCGCGCGGCGCCGTCGGCGGAAACAGAGGGCGCCGCTGAAGAAAAGCCGACGGTCCCGAGGACACCGCCCAAGGAGAGGCCAGCGGCCGCCCCTGCGCCATGCCAGCACCCGGCTGGCTCGGTCTTCTTTGGAACGGAGCGAAGTACGACATCCTGTCCCCTCCCGCCTTGATGGTCCTGCAGAGACGCGCTGCTGACCAGCAGACCCTTCTATATCACGAAGCGGGGCTGTCACTCGACGATCGCCGGCCCTGCCGGGTCAGCGGCCGCTGGCGTAATAGTTACCCCACGCCGCGACCTCGATCGGGGACTTCGCCACGGTGTTGTGGGTCCAGCTGGAGAGGTCGAAGCCGTTCACCCAGCCGTTGAATAGAGTGCTTGAAGGTGTTTGATCACACGGGTTGTAGTAGTCGCAATAGTACTGGTTGTAGGACGCGTAGATGTTTGCCGAGTACAGGTCAGAATGATCGAGCCCCGGGGCCTGGCCATCGTACGTCGGGCGCTCGCGCTGCTCAGATCTGGTGGCGTTCTCGCCGTGCACGTCCCTTATGCTGATCTCGCCTCGGGGACTCGCCGCGCGATCAACTGGGCGCAGGCTCACGTGCCGGGGGTTGGGCAGCTGGCCAACGTCGCCCGCGGTCGCCCTCGTGACTATCCCCACATGCTCATGAACCCCTATGACATCGGGCTCATCTTGTCGATATTGCGGGACCGAGGCTGCGAAGGCGCCCACTGCAAATTCGTTGATCAGCAGCGATACCCGGGCGTCATCGTCATCGCGCAGGTCCCGAGCCAAACGTCGGCGTGAATTTGAAGAAGTGGTCGCCCGCGCCGTGACCCGAGGTCGGGCGTCGGCTCAGGAGCAGATCCCGGCGCCGCTGCAAGTGGTGTTCGCCGGACAAGCCATGGGAACGGGGAGCACGCAGTTTCCGTTGAAACAGGTGCCGGCACCGACGCGGGTGCTCCCCGCGCAGGTGGCGGCGCTGCAGGTCGACGTCGGAAACGCACAGGCGCCGTTCGCGGTGCAGACTCCCGCGCAGGCGGGGTTTGCAGTCGCGCAATCCGAGTTGGTGCAGCAGTTGGATGACGGGATGCAGGCGCCCCCGCACAGCTTGAACCCAGTGGCGCAGGTCGAGCAAAGCCCGGCACCGCTACAGATGGTGTTCGCCGGACAGGCCGTGGGGGCCGGGACCAAACAGCTTCCGTTGGAACAGGTACCCGGACCGACGCGAGTGGTTCCCACGCAGGCGGCGGTGCCGCAGGCGGAAGTCGGATACGCACAGGTGCGATTCGCGCTGCAAACTCCCGCGCAGGCGGTGCTTGCACCCGCGCAATCCGCGCTGGTGCAGCAGCTCGCGGATGGAATGCACGCGCTCCCGCACGCCTTGAAGCCCGTGTTGCAGGTGTAGTTGCAACGTTGGTTGCGGCAGCTCACCGTGGAATTGGCGACGGCGGCGCAATCACGACGGGCGACACAGCGGGCACCAGTGAACGGCGCCTCCACCGATTCGACGTCGGATGAATCGTCGACCCCCACACAGGCCGAAAGAAGAACAACAACCGCAACACCCATGAACCCCCACTGTACCCTCAACATGGTCCCGTCGTATCAGAGCTCGACCGGGCCCGCAACCGAAATTCGAGCTCGCGTCGCGCCCGGGTCCACGGGCATTTCTCTTCGCGCCGCCGAACGGCGTGATGTCAGAAGCTGCCTTCGCAGATCGCCTGGACCGGACCGGCGACGATCGCGGAGCAATGGAACGTCGACGATCGCCGAGCGGAGACCGCGACCTCCTTCGCTGGTGGCGGGTGCAGGGCCAGCACCAGGACGCCGGCGCCCAGCAGCGCCGCGCCGCCGACGTAGCCGGCGACCGCGACCCTGCCGGCCAAGACTTCGTTGGAGTGGATCGACGCGCAAGCTTGCGGTCTGGAGGGGACGGTTTGGTCGGTGACACATTGGTTGTAGTCGACGACGTGGCTCTCGTGCACGGAGTGGAAGGCGCCGCCGGTGGCGATCGCGCCGATTCCCAGGGTCACCAGCGTCAGGCCCTTCCAGCTGGACTCGTGCGGATCGCCCGAGTCGGTCGACAGCACGAAGGCCGTGAGCGCTCCCAGGCCCGCGATCGCGTAGCCGCCGATCGCGACGTTTCGCGCGCTGGTCTCTCGATCGTAGAGCCACGCGCATACGTTGGGACCAGCGACGCCGTTCGGAGCGTGGCTGCAACCAAGCTCCCTGGCTTCGGCGACGCGATTCTCGCGCAGGACATGAAAGGCGATTCCGGTGCCCAGGCCCGCGAGCGCCAGGGCGCCGAAGCCGAACGCGGCCAGACGCCGAGCCGACGAAGGATCGGCGGCGTCGCGGCGCGAGGGTGGGTCGGCCAGCCGCAACGGCGGCGGCGGTAACTGGTCGGGGCCGGTACCCAGCGCGGGTTGGTTCACGTCGGACGATGCGGGGCGCGGGCGCTCGCGCTCTTCTCGGCGCGGCGGCACCGCCGCGACCGAGCCGAGGGTGATCCGTTCGCGCCGATCCTTGTCGCCCTCCCGGATCACGAACTGCTTGCGCACCGCTGGTTGCCCGGACGCTTCAAAGACGAAGCTGTGTACTCCGGGGTCGACGACCAGCGCCGGCCCGTCCAGTCGATCGGCCAGTGGCTGGCCATCCATGGTGACCGTCACCTCGACCAGGTCATTGCCATCGCCGTCCTTTGCCTCGAACACCACCGACGGAAGGGCGGTGTTGATCTCGGCGACGCGACGGATGCACTCGGCGCGGACGTCGGTCGGGCAGCTCGGCGCGGAGCAAATCAGCAGCTGCGCGCGCGCGTCGCGCAGCTTGTGCTGGCTGCGCAAAGCCAGGGAGCTCTCGGCCGCGGCCAGGCAGCCCGCTGTGGTCGGCGCGCGGGCCGCGTCGGTGGCGTGCACCGGGCGATCCGCGAATCCAACGCCGACGAAGGCGACGACCGCGGCGACGACGCGAGATACTTTGTTGAAGCGCGCTGGTCTCAGAAGCATTCGGGCTTGAAGTGCTTTTCGCCCTGGGCGTCCAGGACGAAGTTCGGGTCGCAATCTGCCTTCGCGCGTGGCGCGGGTGCAGGAGCAGGGGCAGGTCGCGATGGCGTAGATTCCGTGCCGGACTCCAGGGCGTGGCTCGCGGTTGCAGCGCGGGCGGGTTTGCCGCCGCGATTCTTCCGGGACGTGCTCGCCTCCGCGCGGCGCGCGCGCGCGCCGGATTGGGCGCCGTCGGCCAGCGCTGAACCACGCCCGACGGATGGGTCGGGGCTGGAGATCGACAGCGTCGCCGGCGGCGCAACCGGCGGTTCGGCCGGCGGCGCGGCGGGTGGGGCGACGGGCGCGGGTGGCTCCACGGGCGGCGCGGTCCGCGCCGGTTCAAGTGCGGGCCTCGCGATGGATGGCGCCACGCTGGCCGCGGCGGGCGCCGGCATCGCGGGCAGGCTCTCCTCCGGCTCGACAGAGCCGCGCCGCCACAAGCCCACCACGGTCGCGCCGGCGACCACCGCGGCGCTGACGGCCGCCACGGCGAGCCCACGCCGCCATCCGCTGGGTCTCCTGGGGTGCTGGTCCGCCGCCGCCCCGTCGGTTGGGGCGGTAGCGACCTGTCCCACCGCCGATCGCAACGTCGTCGGCGTCGACAGCACCACGGTCCCGCCTGCCGACGCACCCATGACGGCGGTTGGATGGCGCCCGCCTTTCGGGGTGGCGGACGGGAACGCGTGCCCGGTGTCGGGTGGGATCGCGTCGGGCGGCGCCACCTGGCGCAGCGCCGCCTCGAGCTCCGCCATCGAGCTCCAGCGGTCGGCGCGCTGCTTCGCAAGCGCCTTCAGGATCACCGCCTCGATCGTCGCGGGCACGCTGGGGTTGCGCACGCGCAGGGGGGGCGGCGGGCGGGTCATGTGCATCAGCGCCAGATCTCCCCATCCCTCGCTGACGAAGGGCGGATCCCCCGCGAGCATCTCGTAAAGGATGATCCCCAGCGCATAAACGTCGGTTCGCTGATCGATCTCGTCGCTCAGCCCCCGACACTGCTCGGGCGACATGTACGGAGGCGTCCCCATGAACGATCCGCTCTGCGTGCGGGCGCCGCTACCTGACAGGTCGCCGCGCAGCTTCGCGATCCCGAAATCCAGGACCTTGATCCGATCGAACCGGTTCGTGCCCGTGGGGATCAGGAACAAGTTGTCCGGCTTGAGATCCCGGTGCACGATCCCGGCGCCGTGCGCGGCGAACAGCGCCGACGCGGTCTGGATCGCGACGTTGGCGGCCGCGACAATCGTCATCTGCCCTTCGCGCCGGATGCGCCGCGAAAGACCCTCGCCCTCGAGAAACTCCATCATCAGGTAGGGGACACCCGACGGGAGGCGGCCCACGTCGATGATCTCGATGATGTTCGGATGATGAATGGCGTTGGCCGCCCTGGCCTCGTTCATGAATCGTTCGACCAGGCGGTGATCGTCGGCCAGCTCCCGCCGCAACACCTTGATCGCAGCCTTGCGTCCGATGAACGGGTGCTCGGCGAGGTAGACGGCCCCCATCCCCCCTTCTCCCAGCACCGAAACGATTCGGTAATTATTGACAGTTTCGCCGATCAATTTCGAAGGGCGATTGGGTCACGCTTCATCTTTCGCGTCAAGCGACGATCCGGTGCGGGGTCGGCTTGCAGCACGCCCTTTCCGAACCTGACCTCTTGTCTCGCCAGTTCATCCGGATTTAGTCAGTCGGCGCGGATCCGCTCGGGCAATTGGGATGTTTGCGGTGCCCTCGTCACCGGACTCACGCCGTGATACGTCTGCGGTTCCACAGCTATCCGCAAAGGGGGCGTGCGTCGATGCGGGCACCGGGCATTCGTGGCCGAAGGGGATTCATTCTGGTGCTCGCCGCCCTGGGGGCGGCGCTGGGCAGCGAGGCTTGCGGACCGAGCCCCAGCGGGGTGGACGGCGCGAGCGGGAGCGGCGGAGCGAGCGGCACGATCGACGGCAGCGGCGGTGCCGCAGTCGGCAGCGGCGGCAGCTCGGCCGGGGGAGGCACCGGGGGCACGATCGCCGGTGTTGGCGGCGGCAGCGTCGGGGTGGGCGGCAGCGCCGGCGTCGGTACCGCAGGCGCGTCGGGCAGCGGCGGCGCGATCGGGAATCCAGACGCCGGTGGGGACGCGGACACGGATGGCTCGATACCGGATGCCTCTGCGGATCGACCGACCTGTTCAACGTCGATCAGCGGGGTGGTCTACGACCCGGCCGGGCAGCGTCCGGTCTACCGCGCCGTCGTCTATGCTCCGACGGCGCCGCTCGATCCCATCACGCCGGGGGTCAGCTGCGATCGCTGTGGGACCAAACTCTCCGGTGCGCCGGTCGCCATGGCGATCTCGGACGCCGCGGGGCGCTTCAAGCTGGAAGGGATCCCGCCGGGGAGCGACGTTCCGGTGGTGATTCAGATCGGCAAATGGCGGCGAAAAGTCACGATTCCGACGGTGACCGCGTGCGCCGACACGCCGATCACCGACGTGAACCTCACGCGCTTGCCGCGCACGCAGGCCGAGGGGAACATCCCCAAGATTGCGGTGAGCACCGGAACCGCGGATGCGCTCGAATGCTTCATACGAAAGCTCGGGATCGCCGATTCCGAGTTCACCACCGATGCCGGCAGCGGTCGGGTCAACCTGTTTGCCGGCGGTCAGCCGGCACCAACGGCCAGTGGACAAGGTGCCACCAGTTTCTCTGCCGGTCTCGGTGGGGCCGCCTTTCCGGACGCGACCGGGTTGTGGGGGAATCCGGCCAAGCTCATGAGCTACGACATCATGCTGCTCTCCTGCGAAGGCTCTCAGTACGCGACCACGAAGGCTCCCTTTGTGGGCAACATCAAGGCGTTCGCGGACGCAGGCGGCCGAATCGTGGCCGGCCATCTCCAATTCTACTGGTTGCGCAACGGTCCCGCGCCATGGCCCAGCACAGCGACGTATCTCGGCGCCGGAGTCACCCCTCCCAGTCCCCTGACCGGCAGCGTGAATTCGACCTTCCCCGGCGGCGCGGCACTGGCCGACTGGCTACTCGGGGTTGGGGCATCGACGACCCGCGGGACGCTCGACTTTTTCGGAGCCGAGCTCTCGGTGTCGGGCGTGAATCCGCCCACCCAGGCGTGGATCACTCAGGGCAATCCCACGGCGACCACGCTGCTGACCTTCAACACGCCCGTCGAAGCAGCCGCGCAGGATCAATGTGGCCGCGTGACCTTCGCCGACATGCACATGAAGTCCGTGATCGCGAGCCAGAACGGAAAGGACACCTCTGACCCCACCAGACCCTTTCCAACCGGCTGCCTCGCCACGGTCCTGAGCCCCCAGGAACAGGCGCTCGCGTTCCTGTTCTTCGACGTCGGTTCCTGCGTCCAATAGGCGACGCGCGTCAGCAGTTGCTCGCCTCGGGCCGGGGGCTCCGCGCGGCGTCCCGATCTCGAACGAGCGAGTTGCGAACGTTCACGCTTTCGGCGCGCCTTGCCCGTGGTGTCTCACTCCGGAAATTCCGACCGTCGAGCTCGAGCTATCGTGGTACGGATCATCAGCCTGCCCGCGGAGCTAGCATCCCGAACCGCTTCAGATTGAATTGACAGCCTCCGTCCAGGTCGATACGTTTCGCCGGATCGAGGTCGTGGGGTGAGCGGGAGCGGCTCGGCGGAGACTGGCCTTGGCAACTTTTTCCGTGGCCCGCCGAGAACCAGGGCAATTCTATTTCAGCGAGGTTTCACGTGGGCGAATTCATCGGGGGTCGCGGGGTTGGGTTTCCATTTGGGGGCAACCTTCGCGTAGCGTGCTTGGCGGCGCTTTCAGTTTTCTCGCTCGCTTGCCAGAAGTTCACGGTGAAGGCATCGGACGGCGGCGACGATCTCGGCCTCGGGGGAGCGACCACGTCGGTGGTGACTGGGAGCGGGGGTGGCGCCGGCCAGGGCGCCGACGGCTCCGTGCCCGACGGCGGGGACGGCGGAGTGACCAGCATCGGGGCTTGCAGTTTGGGCTCGACACGGTGTACGGGCCTTCAGCCCGAAGTGTGTACGGCCGGTGGGTTGTGGCAAAAAATGGGGGCGGCCTGTCCGAGCGTCTGCGTGGGCGGAAGCTGTGCCGGCACGTGCGTCGCCGGCACGAAACAATGCAATGGGTTGCAGCCACAGACTTGTGGCTCGGATGGCCAGTGGCAGAACACCGGTGCGGCTTGCACAAGCGTTTGTAGCGCCGGCAGCTGCAGCGGGACCTGTCAGCCCAATTCGACCCAGTGCAGCGGCGCGCAACCACAGATGTGCGACGATACCGGCACCTGGAAGAACGTCGGCATGGCTTGCGCGAACGCATGCAGTGGCGGACTTTGCACCGGTAGCTGCGTCCCGAGCTCGATGCGTTGTAATGGTCTGCAGCCCCAAACCTGCGGCGCGGATGGCTCGTGGCAGAGCGTCGGTGTGAGCTGTCCCTTCGTCTGCTCCGCAGGAACCTGCGGCGGAACGTGCACCCCGAACGCATTGCAGTGCAACGGTCTACAACCGCAGCTCTGCTCAACGACGGGCGTCTGGCAGAACATGGGCGCGGCTTGCGCCACGTTTTGCATGGGCGGTAGCTGTCAAGCGTGCACTCCGGCAAGCAAGCGGTGCAACGGCTTGCAGGTGCAAGTGTGTGACTCCTCGGGAACCTGGCAGGCGTCAGGTTCAGCTTGTCCGAACGTGTGCAGCGCCGGCGCGTGCACGGGGACGTGCAAGCCGTCGTCGGTTCAATGCAACCTCTTGCAGCCCCAGACCTGCGACTCTACGGGGACCTGGCAAAATACCGGCACGGCATGCGCGAATGTTTGCAGCGGCGGCGGCTGTACCGGCGTGTGCAAGCCAGGCGCAGTCAGATGCAATGGCCTGCAACCGCAAACCTGCGATGCCACGGGAACGTGGCAGAGCACCGGAAACGCCTGCGCCTTTGTTTGCGCCGCTGCCACCGCGATCTGCACAGGGATATGCACACCGGGCGCCAAGACCTGCAGCGGGCTGCAGCCGCAACTTTGTGACGGGACCGGAACGTGGCAGAATACGGGAACGGCTTGCCCGAACGTCTGTACGGCGTCGAGTGGTCTTTGCACGGGCAACTGCAAGCCAGGTGCGACGACCTGCAATGGCCTGCAACCGCAACTCTGTGACGTCAACGGAGCGTTCCAGAACAGCGGGACAGCTTGTAAATTCGTTTGCACTGCGCCGACCGGGACGTGCACGGGCTCATGTACGCCTGGCTCAACGACCTGCAACGGCCTGCAGCCGCAAACCTGCGACGCGACGGGAACGTTCCAGAACAGCGGGACGGCTTGTAAGTTCATCTGTACGCCGTCGACCGGTCTGTGCTCGGGCTCATGCGTTCCCGGCACCACGACCTGCAATGGCCTTCAGCCACAGACCTGCAGTGCCGCGGGAGCGTTCCAGAACACCGGAGTGCCTTGTACGTCGGTCTGCACGCCGTCGACCGGCGCGTGCTCGGGCACGTGCGTCCCCGGTACCAAGACTTGCAATGGCACGCAGCCGCAACTATGTGACTCCACCGGGGCCTTACAGAACAGCGGCGCAGCGTGCACCGCTGCGTGCTCGGTTTGCGTGGCGTCGACCGGCGCTTGCGGATCGGCCACCAACGGAACGGCATGCAACGACGGCAATGCGTGCACGCAGACCGATACCTGCCAGGCCGGGGCCTGCGTTGGGGCCAATCCCAAGGCGTGCCCCGCGCCTGCGGCCTGTCACGTGGCCGGCGTCTGTGCTCCGGCCACCGGAGTCTGTTCGACGCCCCTCGCCGCTGACAACACATTTTGTGGCGGCGGATTGCTATGCTCGGCTGGCGTTTGCAACCTACCGATCTTCACCAAGTTGGATGCTTTCACGCAAGCATTGGCGGTAAGCGGGGACGGAACTGTTGTCGTTGGAAATACGGAAAAGTCCACTCCCCCCGGTCCCTTTCGTTGGACGCGCGCCGGGTTAGTGCCTCTTCCGTTTCCTCCAGGTAACACGGCTTGCCGCGCAGAGGGGATCAGCGGTGACGGTAAGATCACCGTCGGTTTTTGTGATCCACCAACCAGTTGGTCGGGGACATCGCCCGCGACTCTCGCCTTGCCTATCGGCGCCATCGGCGGCGGATCGCTGCAGACAGCCAACCTGACAGGAAACATCATAGCGGGTAGTGCAGGTAGCGTCGACGGAGAGCACGCGGCGTTATGGACGGGCGGTTCCCTGCCTGCTTTTCTTATCGAACCTACTGGCCCTCTTCGAAATAGTGCGGCGTCAGGCATCAGTTCCGACGGCACCGTGGTCGTGGGCGTCTTAACTGATCTCAACGGCCACCAACAAGCATATCGTTGGACAAGCGCAACCGCAGCGATGGCACCGATTCCGTTTCTCGCGGGGGCAAATGTCTCGGATGTGTCCGGCGTTAGTGGGGACGGTAACAAGGTCGTTGGTACGTGCTCAAGCGATACATCATTTATTGGCTCATTTCTGTGGACCTTGTCCCCGGGCGCCACCACAGGCACCCTTACGAACCTAGGCACTGATTTCATTGCAACTGCCATCAGCGCCGATGGCCTGACTATCGTGGGCGTTAGCGCCTCTGGCGCCTCTGGAATCTTGATTTGGACCAACGGCGCAATTCAGCCGTTGGCGACGAAGCTCGCGCCCCTCAATGTCGATTTTGGGAGCTTTGTGCTTCAGAGGTCTAGTGCAGTCTCGACCAACGGCAAGGTCCTAGTCGGCACCGGTCAACAAAATAGTACTACTGGTGGAGACCAAGGCTGGGTCATCACTCTGCCATAGCGACATTTGCCGCAAGAGATTGTCCGGTTCAGGCGTTCAGCTTGTACGCCACGTCGTTCCAGCGCAGCTCGTTTTCCAGCGCCGGGATCTCGGTTCCGGTTCCGATGCGAATGAATTCGATGCCGGCCATCGCGGCGAAGTCTTTGAGGTGTTCGGCGGTCAACGCCGGGCTGAAGCTGGTGTGATGGGCGCCTCCCGCGAGGATCCACGCCTCGCAGGATCGCTTGAAATCCGGCCGCGGGATCCAGACGGCGCGCGCGACGGGGAGCTTCGGCATGGGCTGCTCGGCTTTGACCACGTCGACCTCGCTGAGGATCATCCGCATGCGCCCTCCCATATCGACTAGGGTGGCGGCGACCGCGGGACCCGGTGTCGCATCGAAGACCAGCCGACAAGGGTCGGTCTTTCCGCCGATGTCGAGACGGTGGATCTCCAGCGACGGTTTTCCGGCGGCGATCGAGGGGCAGACCTCCAGCATGTGGGCGCCGAGCACGCGCTCTTTCCCCTTCTCGAGGTGATAGGTGTAGTCCTCCATGAAGGAGACGCCGCCGCGCCGCCCGGCCGACATCACCTTCATGGCGCGCACGAGGCCGGCGGTCTTCCAGTCGCCCTCCGCGCCGAAGCCGTAGCCGTCGGCCATCAGCCGCTGACAGGCCAAGCCGGGAATCTGCTTCAGCCCGTGCAGATCCTCGAAGGTGGTGGTGAAGGCGGTGAAGCCGCCCTCGTCGAGGAAGCCGCGCATGCCGATCTCCTGGCGCACAGCATCGCGCAGCACGGCATGCCGCGCGCCGCCGGGACGCAGGGCGGGCGCCACCGCGAACGCGTGCTCGAACTGGGCGACCAGCGCGTCGACCTGGGCCTCGCCGACGTCGGCGATCCGGCCGACGAGATCTCCGACGCCATAGCCGTTGACCGACCAGCCGAGCTTGATCTGGGCTTCGACGCGGTCGCCTCCCGTGACCGCGACCTCGCGCATGTTCATTCCGCCGAAGCGCGCGATCTTCATCCGCTGTGAGTCGGCGAACGCGCACGCGGCGCGAGACCAACCGTCGAGCTTCGCGAGGACGTCGTCATCCTGCCAGTGGCCGACCACGATCTTCCGCGGCAGGCGCAGGCGAGCGCCGATGAATCCGAACTCCCGGTCGCCGTGGGCCGACTGGTTCAGGTTCATGAAGTCCATGTCGATCTCGCCCCAGGGCAACTCGCGATTGAACTGCGTGTGCAGGTGGGCGAGCGGCCTTTGCAGCCGCGTCAACCCGGCAATCCACATCTTCGACGGCGAGAACGTGTGCATCCAGGTGATGACGCCGGCGCAGGCCGCCGTTGCGTTGGCCTCGAGGCAGACTTTCAGAATCGCGTCGGGATCGGTCAGCGTCGGCTTCACGACCACGCGAGCGGCCAGCTTGCCGGATCGATCCAACGACTCGGCGATCGCTCGCGAGTGTTCGGCGACCTGCTTCAGCGTCTCGTCGCCGTAGAGATGCTGACTGCCGGTCAGAAACCAGATTTCGTTCTTGCTGAGATCAATCATCGGAGCCTCGCCATCAAGTCGTCAGTTCCCGCTCCACGAACGACCCCAACGTTAGGTACTGCTTGTAGAGCACGTCGTATCGGGTCGCCATCTCTGGATCGGGCCGGTAGGTTCGTTCGATGCCCGCCGACATCGCACGTTGCGCCTCCGCAACACCGGGATGCAGGCCAGCCGCCGTCGCGGCGAACATCGCCGCACCCAGCGCCACCGCCTGGTCGGCGGCGGAGACCGCGATGTCCATGTTCATCACGTTCGCCACGGTCTGCATGACGAAGGGACTCTTCTTCGCGACGCCGCCGATGGCGATGACGCCCTCGATCGGGATCCCTGACGCCCGGAAACGTTCGACGATGGCGCGCGAGCCGAACGCGGTCGCCTCGACCAGGGCGCGGTAGAGCCGGGGGGCATCGGTGCCGAGCTGGATCCCGGTGATCGCGCCCTTGAGGCGCTGGTTGGCGTCCGGCGTCCGCCGCCCGTTCATCCAGTCGAGGGCCAGGACGGCGCTCTCGCCCGGTGGGATGGCGAGCGCGGCCCGCTCCAGCTCGGGGATGATCCGATCCGTCCACGCCTCGACCAGCCGTTCCGTCGCCGCCGGATCGGCAGGGGCAAGCTCGGCGGGCATGAAGCCCAGCGGCCAGCACAGCAGCTTCTTGAACCACGCGTACACATCGCCGAACGCCGACTGCCCCGCCTCGTACCCGATCGCGCCCGGAAGCACCGAGCCGTCCACCTGTCCGCAGACGCCGGGGACCAACCGCTCCGGCTGCTCGGTCCGCGGCACCACCAACACATCGCAGGTGCTGGTCCCCATCACCTTCAGCAGCTGGTAGGGCTGGATGCCTCCGCCGACGGCGCCCATGTGCGCGTCGAAAGCGCCCACGGCGACGACGGTCGTGCGCGGAATCCCAAGCTTGTGCGCCCATTCGTCGCAGACGGTTCCGAAGGGCACATCCGAAGTCCAGGTCGCGCTGCCCAGCGATGCTTTGAGCTTGGGCAGTCGGGGATGCAGCTTGGCGAGAAACTGGTCGGAGGGGTAACCGCCGAACTGGGCGTGCCACATCGCCTTGTGTCCCGCGGCGCAGCGGCTCCGCTTGATCTGGCCGAGATCGCGGGTTCCCGTGAGGACCGCGGGGATCCAGTCGCAGTGCTCGAGCACGGTGACCGCCGCCTCCGCCACGGCTGGATTGGTCTCGAGGACGCGAAGCGCTTTCGCCCAGAACCACTCGGACGAATAGACGCCGCCCTCGTATTGCGTGAAGTCGACCGTCCAGCTGCGCGCGAGCGCATTGATCCGTTCGGCCTGGCTGACCGACGTGTGGTCTTTCCAGAGGATGAACATTGCGTCCGGATCGTCCTGGAACACCGGCAAGAGCGAGAGGGCGGTCCCCTCGCGGTCGGCCAGGATGGGCGTGGATCCGGTGGTGTCGACGGCGAGCCCCGCGACCCGGGTGGCGACGCCGCTTCCGGCCTCGCGGAGCGCGCCGACGATCGCCGCCTCCATCGATTCGAGGTAGTCGAGTGGGTGCTGGCGAAACCGGTTGGCCACCGGATCGCAGTACAGGCCGTCGGCCCAACGCCGATAGGCTACGACACAACTGCCGGCGACGTCGCCGTTCGATGCGCCCACCACGACGGCCCGGACCGAGTCCGTTCCAAAATCGACCCCGAGGACAAAAGGATCGGTCTTCATATCCACGAACCGTTGAGATTCAGAACGCGATGTCGGCTTGCAGCTTGATGACGTTCGCGTCGGGCTTCTGACCGGCGTAAGGGCCCTCTTGGAGCACGGTGCTCCCCGCCACGAGCGGTGCGCTGAAGGGCCAAGTTCCGGCGAGCACCATCTTGTCGCCGTACTTGTAGTGAGAGTACTGAAGGTAGATGCGCTCGCCGGAGAGGAAGTGCGAGGAGAACGCGAACCGTGTCGTGATGGTGGAGAAGATGTAGGCCGGGTGGTCCAGGTCGTAGTTGACCAGGTCGTAGCGGACCAGGAATGACAACCAGTCCTGAAGCTGGAAGTTCACATCCGCGCCGTACTTGAATTGCTTGATGCTCTTTGGCGTGAGAGAGGGGGTGGCGGGGGGCGGGTCGGTGGGCGGCGGCAGATTGAGACTGGCATCCGCCAGCAGTCCGAAGATGCTCAGCGTCACATCGTGCGGCACGGCCTTGCCCTGGACACCAGAGAGGGAGTTCTCGTAGAGAAATCCGAAATTGAACATCGTGCCGCTGCCCGTGGAGTCGGTGGGGGTGTTGGTGAATGCCATGTAGTTGGTGGAGATACCCGAGCCGCCCAGCGAGTGCATGACCTCGGTGCCGGCGCTGCCGAGCGCCCAGCCGTTTCGGACGTTGATATAGGATGGTGATATCCACAAACGACCCGCGTAGGGGAGACGCGCGCTTGCCTCGGCGCCGAGGACCGTTAGATGGGCCTGCTGGACCGCGCTGTAGGACTTGGGACCTGGCGTGGCTCCCGAGTAGAGATTGGGGTCGGCGGTCCACTCGGTGTTGAAGTGCACTCCTAGGTGACCGTAGTTCCGGTAGTTGGCCTCGGCGTTTAGCCAGGTCATCAAATCGATGGCGGTTTTGGCCCCGTAAAAAGGCGGCGCTCCAAAGTTGAAGCTACCGTCTCGGTTGGTACCAAAGCCGTGCACGAAAGCCAACGTGAGATCATCATTCACGGGGACCGTCAATTTCAGCTGCTCGCCGATCTGACGAAAGCGCCCGAGCGTGAAGGTGTCGTACTTCTCGAAGTACCCGTACCCCGGCCAAAAGGCCCCTACCGTGGCCGCAATGTTCGGTTTGAGGCCGATTGGACCCGTATCGAAGTCGGTGTCGAGAGTGAGATAGGCCAGACCGGGTGCCCAGGCCGCATCGGGGTTCCGGAAGCCGACCGACTGAAACCAATACCCCATCCACCCGACGGCGGCGTCGACATGCTTCTTCTTGACGTGGACGAAGACCTCCGCCCAGTCCTGCTCCTGCAGTCGCGTGTAGGCGAAGCTGTAGTAGTTTGCGTCGACCGTCCGATTCGGCCCGTACGACACCTGCGTCCTGGAGGGGCCTACCGGCGTGATGGGCCCCGCCGCAGGATCGGAATTCCCCAGCTGGTCGGGATTCGGGCGTGAGCTGAGGCCCAGGGCCATGGGGGCTCGGAAGTAGCCGTGGACTTCGGTCTGCCAGGACGATTGCGGTGCCGCGGCAGGCTTCACTTCCATCTGCCGGTTTCACTTCTGCCGGAGCGTCAGCAGCGGGCGGCGGCGCGGTTGGCAGCTCCTTGGACGGACGCTCTTCGGCGGGCTCTTCGGCGGCGGCTGGAATGGACACCAGGCACGCCCCTAACATCAAGAAGGCCAGGACTCTTCTGGGCATGTCGAAGACCGCTTACTTGCCGTATCGGGCGGCGACGATGTTGGCCTGGACGGCATTGACGGTCGCCAGCGTCGCGGCGCCGCTCGCCATGACGCCTTCGAACCATTGTCCGGTACCGGTGTTGCTGTCGTCGCCGCCGATCCCAAGGATGATGGAGCCCTGTTTGGCCATGGGGACGTAGCCAGTCTTGGCGGGGCGAATCCCGTCATACAGCGTGATCAAGTTGCCGGCCGTCGCATCGCCACCATAGAGCGCAAAGCGGCCTCTGTTCGTGTTCTTGTCCCGTCGTATCGCCGACGACGACGGCCGTGACGAAGTTGAAGTGGAGGGCCGTATTGGTCGTAATATTCTGATCCGTGGTCGTTGAGCTCCAACCGGCATAGAGACCGTTCTCGAGGTCCGCCATGACCCACGGGCCGTTGGTGTGGCCGCCGGGAGACCCTGTGCCCCAAACGACGCCGCCGCCAAAATAGACCGCTTCCATGGTGCCGTTGCCGTCGTCATTGGAGCTCGGTTTCGGCGTTGCCGTAGTCGAAGCAGCACCCCTCCTGTCGCCAGGTTGCTTGTTATTCTGGCTGGTCACCATGTACTCGGTCTCGGGCTGCGTCGCCAGTGGCGGTGTTCTTCGGCACTCTCACCACGCAGTTGGTGCATCCCGCCCGATACCCCATACCCGTGGCGATGGAGATGCCGTAGACCGAATGGCCGTTGAGCGTCGTCTTGAGGGCCGTGGCGTTGGCCGGGTTGCAAGCGCCACCGTGACCACCGGGAGGCGCGGGCCAGAGGTCATTCTTGTTGGGGGACTGGTCGTAGATGATGAATATCGTGCAGGTGGAGCCGGCGCAGAACGTGTCTTGAGCGGCGGCGTTGGCGTAGCCGCCGGCCACGACGCCAATGTCCATGGTCGTTCCGGTGCAAGCCGGCAGCGGGCTCGGTTGAAGCCCGGCGGTATAAGGTCTGAAAGTTCCGCGGCAAACCTGGTACAGCGGCCCGGTGTAGCTGCTGAACAGCGCGCGCACCGTACTATGCGCCGCGGCGCAGGTATTGCCGGCGGCCGCCAGGATGTCGCAAGGCGCGCCGGCGGCAGCCATCGCGCCGCCGGTGCCAGTCGTACCGCCGACGCCGGCGCCGGTCATACCGCCGGTGCCCCTGGCGCCGCCGACGCCAGCGCCGGGCGTGCCGCCGACGCCGGTGGTGCCGCCGACGCCGGTGGTGCCGGTCGTGCCGCCGGTCCCGGTCGGGCCGGTCGTGTCGGTGCCGCCGGTGCCCGTCGTGCCGGTCGACCCGGCGATAGAGCCGCCCGTTGTGCCGCCGGTGCCTGGCGTGAAATCGGTCGGGGTCGACGTAAACGATCCACACGAAACAAAGACGGCGCCAAGTGACGCGGCCAGAGACACGGATAGGACGGCGGTAATCTTCTTCATTGCGGCATCTCCTGAATGGACGTGCGGCGTGCGACCAGTCACGAATCTGGGTGGGGACAACTTCTTACGCAGCTCGGGTGAGGGCCCCCAAGTGGTGGAGCGCCGATCGTTCGGCTCAAAAATCTGCAATCGACGGCGCCGCCCCCTGCATGGACCGGCGTCGTGAAAAGCGTCGCTGCGGCACCGCGCACCGCAGCTCTTCCGACCGTTCTGGATATCTGATATTCCAATTGCCGGCAAGCGGCTCAAAACCGCCAGAGCAGCGACGTCCCGGTGGCCCGCGCGTGAGACGGCACCGTCGGTTCGGTGGGCGACACGCCAAGCTGCTGCTGGAGATCGACATTGAACGCCCCCACCGCGTCGGGCGCGAGCGACAGCCCGGAGACGCGGGTCAGAAGGTAGATGACGCCGCCGGCTACCAGCCCCGTCCACGCGGCACCGCCCTCGATATCGGAGAAGACCCGGTCGACGCGGCCGGTCGGGTTCTGATGGTCGAGATGCAGGAGGTAGAAGACCGAGCCGACCGCCACGCCGGCGCTCGCCGCGCTGAGAATCGCCAGCAGCGTCCCTTTGTCGGTTTCACCGGCGTAGAAGGCCCCGGCGCCCGCGATCGGACAGACGGCCTCGAGGGTCACCGCCCAGGCGACGCTCTTCTTCTGCTGTTCGTAGCGCGCCCGAGTCGTCGCGGCGTCATCGGCGCGCGACGGCGGCGCGGCGAGCAGCAGGAAGAGCAGGGCGGCGGCAGTCCACCGCGCTCTGGCCGTTCGCGAACGGCGCGTGCGCCGACCTCGAGCGCGGCGGCGAACGCATCGATGAGCGCGCGCCGATATACGTCTGTATATGCCGGTCAAGGTTGCCGCCGGCTCTAGCTATGGCGTCTGGGGCGCCACATAGGTGACCGCGAGCGTGAAGGCGGGCG
This sequence comes from uncultured Pseudomonadota bacterium, assembly GCA_963778795.1. Classification (GTDB taxonomy): domain Bacteria; phylum Myxococcota_A; class Polyangia; order Fen-1088; family Fen-1088; genus DASRQZ01. The sequence continues at coordinate 619,596 of CAVZVU010000005.1, forward strand.
TTCGGTTGGCAGCGGGTGTTCCCTGCGCGCGGACGGTCAGCGTGTGCCAGCCGCGGGTCTCGGCCGTCACCTCGAACGCCGGCTCGTGCGCGCGGGTGAACTTGTGGGTCGCGATGGTCCCGCCCTCCGGATCCGCGAGGCTGACTTCGACGTGGGCGTCAGCGGTGAAATGCGTGACGTCGAGCGCCCGCATCGCCACCGTGATGCGCTTGCCCTTCTGGACCGAGATGCGGCCCGCCACCGTCGGCGCGTCGGCGTTCGCGGGTGGGATGTCGAGGTCGGCCGCCCCTTCCAGCTCCTGGGTCACCGCCTGCTCGTGGATCTCGAACGCCCGCCCGAAGCCGTGGCGCGAATAGCAGACGTACCCGGCGCCGCCCTGGTTGCGCGGCACGGTGATGGTCGCCTGCCCGCGCCAGTTGGTCCAGACGTCCGGTGAATGCCCGGTGTAGTCGTGCAGCGGGGTGTTGGCGCCGAATCCGGTGTCGACGGTGATGACCCGCGACTGCCAGTCGTCCTTGTTCAGCGCGGTGAGAAGATGAGGTCCGCCCAGGCGCTCGTAGGCGAACAGGCCCACCTCTTTCCAGCGTTCCTGCGTGGGACCGTCGGCCAGGTTCTCGTGCACCCAGACCAGGTTGTCGATCGCGGGCTTGAGCCCGTAGCACCCGGGGTCGGTGCTGTAGTCGCGATAGAACACGCACGGGTAGCCTGCCGACGTCAGGATGTAGGCGTAGGCCAGGAGCTTGTTGATGATGATCGGCGACAGCTCGGGCCGCACGTCGGTGTCGTGGTTCTCGACGAAGGTCACCGCCTGCAGCGGATCGCTCCCGGCGAGGCCGGGGTGATCCAGCAAGCCTCCCATGTCGAAGCCGCCGGGCTGGTTGCACATGCGCGCCAACGTGAAGCGCAACGGAAAGTCGAACGCCGCCGATCGTCGCCCGACCGCGCCGATCCACGCGCGCAGCAGATTCACGTCGCCGTCGAAGAACTCGCCCACCGAAAACTTGCCCGCCATCGGCGCCGTCCGCAGCATGCGCGCCACGTACTCGGTCGATACGCCTTTGGCGTTGTCGAACCGAAAGCCCTGCAGATCCAGCGCGCGCGTCATCCACGCCGCCGCCGCCAGCAGCGACTGCAGCACGTACCCCGGCGGAGGCCGCCCGTGGATGATGGCGAGGTCGTCGCCGAACGACAGCTCGCGCAGGCGCGGCCCGCCGAAGACGCCCGGGTCCTGGGGGACATTCGGGTGGAAGTGGTCCCTGTCCTTGGGGAAGCGTCCGCCGTCGCCGCCGGCCGCGTCCCGATACCGGTAGCGGAAGTCGTCTCCGCCCGACCGCTGGTTCGCCACTATGTCGACGTACACATCGAGGCCACACGCGCGCATCGTAGCCACGCAGCGGGCCAGCTGCTCGCGCGTCCCGTACCGCGTCGGCACCGCGCCCTTCTGGTCCTTGCCGCCGAGGTCGTAGTCGTCGAAGACGTCGTAGCCGACTGAAAGCGTGCCGGACGCGCCCTTGAGCGGCGGCGGGATCCAGACCGCGCTGAAGCCGACCTCGCGCAGCGCGCGGGCCTGCGCCGCCAGATGGTCCCACCACCAGGGAGTCCGGGCGTCGCCGTCGGCCGGGCTCGGCACGCCGCCCGTGCCGCGCCGGTAGAACGCTTGGAGAAGCACGCCCATCGCGTCGTCGCCTACGTCGCCCGCTCGCTGATGATCCGTCGCTGCACGCTGGTCACCGGTATCTGTCCTCCATCCCAGAACGGACGCCGCGCAGTATATTCATCGGTCCTCGAACAGCGCCAGGTCGATCGCGTCCGCCATCTTCTGGTAACCGGCCGGGTTCAGGTGCAGGTGATCGCCGGTGTCGTACGCGGCGAGAAGATGCCCGGCGTTCGCGGGATCGCCCGCGGGATCGCCCGCGGGATCGCGGACCGCGGCGTCGAGGTCGATGACCGCGTCGAAGTGGCCGCTGGCTCGAATCCAGTCGTTGACGATCTGGCGCGCCGTCTGGTGATCCGGGCTGTCGTAGAATGAGCCGGCAAACGGCGTGATCGGCACGCCGTACACCCGGATCTTGCGGGCGTGGGCGGCTGCGATGAAACCGCCGAAGGCGTTGATCAGGGCCTTCGCGACCATCCGGCCGGAGCCGCTGCTGGCGCCGATGTCGTTGATCCCCTCGAAGACGATCAGCCAGCGCACCCCGCTTTGCTCCAGAACGTCGCGCGGGAAGCGCTGCATCGCGGTCGGGCCGAGGCCGCCGCTGACCATAGCGTTGCCGCCGATTCCTTGGTTCAGCACCGCCACCTGCGCGGTCGCCGCCCGGGCGCGCAGGCGGCGCGACAGGGCGTCGGGCCAGCGGTCGTTTCCGTTGGTCGTCGAGCCACGCCCGTCGGTGAGCGAATCCCCGAGCGTGACGATCGCAGCCGACGGCGCCGCGTCGGGCACGACGTCGATCCCGGTGATGTAGTACCAGTGGTTCACGGTCACGGTCGCGGCGCCGGCGAGGCTGGGCGCGGCCAAATGGCCGCCGTCGCCGTCGCCAGTCAGGTATGACGTCGTCCGCGAGCCGGGATGCCCGGTGACCCCCGACGGCACCGCGCCGAAGCGGATGGTGATCGCGACCTTCGTCTGGGCCGCCAGCGCGTAAGCCATCGCATCCGACCAGACGGTCCGGCCCGCCGGGATGGTCACCGACGGCGATCCCGCGAACGCGAGCGCGCGATCGGTGCTGGCATCGATCGCGCTGTCGCCGGTGGAGACGGCGACGTGGACGGCGTTCAGGGTGACGGGGCCGTCGCCGAAAGCGTTCGACAGCCGTACGCGCATCTGCCGCCCGCCGACCGAGGTGTAAACGATCTGGCGCAGCGTGCGGCCGGCCAGGCCCGGCGGCGGCGGCAGGTTCCCGCTCTCGGTCCGCTGCGGGCCACATGCCCAGGTTCCGACCCAGGGACTGCCGCTGATCGGACCTGCGGTCGCGCCTCCCGATTCCCCTCCCGGCGGCGGATAGGGGGACGACGCGCAGCTCGCGAGCAGCACGCAGGCAGCGGCGGTCACCGAGGCACGGGTCATCACGGGCGGTCCAGTCGAGTCGAACCACGTCGCCATGTCAAAGGCAAAGGCATGGTCGCCGTCGCGCACCGCCGGTGACGGCAGCTGGCCGTCCCGTCGATTATGCTTCCGCGCGTCGATGCGCTTTGTCGTTCACCACGAGACCCAGTATCGGTACAGCACGCCGGTCGTGCTGGCGCCGCACGTCTTGCGGTTGACGCCGCGAGCGGGAGAGCACCAGGCTCTCAATCGGACGCTGCGGGTGCGGCCCGAGCCGATCGAGCGCCGCGACGAGATCGACCCGTTCGGGAACCAGGTGACCCGCGTGACCTTCTCGGGCCAGCCGACCGACGAGCTGCACATCGACAGTCACATCGAGCTCGATACCCGGACGCCGCCGCTCGCCGCCGGCGCGCCGCTGGCGCGGCTGCCGTGGAGTGGCGTCCCGGCAGAGGAGCTGGCGCGCTACCGGCCGGGAGACGCCGCCGTCGCTGCCGACGTCGCCGGTTTCGCCCGGATGGTGGCGGCGGAGGCGGGCCATCAACCGCTCGCCTTTCTCGACCGCCTGTGCCGCACGGTGTACGACCGCGCCGACCGACAGATCCGTCCCAGCGGCGACGCGCAAAGCGCCACCGAGACGCTGGCCACCTGGCGCGGCGCCTGCCGCGATTTCACGGTGCTGTTCCTGGCGGCGGTACGAAGTCTCGGGATGGCGGCGCGCTTCTGCAGCGGCTACCAGGCGGCTGCCCAGACGCCCGACGGCCGCCGATATCTGCACGCCTGGCCGGAGGTGTTTCTGCCCGGCATCGGCTGGCGCGGCTGGGATCCGACCCACGGCCTCTCGGTGGGCGAGGGGCACGTCGCGCTGTGCGCCGCGCCCGATCAAGCCGAGACCATGCCGGTGGCTGGCGGCTACTACTTCGGCGGCTCGATCACGACTACGCTCGACTTCGCGGTCACGATCCGGACCTTGTAGCTCGGCTAGTGCGGTCCCGCCTGGGCCTGGATGGTCGCCGCGAGGGTGGCGGTCGGGTCGAGGCTATATTGATACATCGGCGTGAATCCGACGCCGTTCGCGGTGGTGGTGCCGGTGGTGGTCTGAAAGAGGTTGCCGCGCGCGAGCATGTCACCGTTGGCGTCGGGCGACAGCGGGTTCTTCACGTTCGAGTAGACGTTGTTCTCGACCAGAACGTGGGTTTGAATCCCCGAGTTGGTGCAGTAGCTGTTGCCGGCCGAGGTGTAGAGGTTGTTGAACACGTGGATCTGCCCGAAGCGCGTGCGCGGCATGCGCTGGTCCACGTTCTCCGCCCACCAGTTGTGGTGGAACGTGACATTGAGATGCCCCGCGTCGCTGGTGACGTTGTCGCCCGAGCCGATGAGGCTGGAGAAGCGATGGCCGGTGGCGCCGGTGGAGTCGCTGCCGCCGGTGTCGGTGCGCAGCGTGTAGTGGAACTTGGTCCAGGAGACCGTGATGAAGTCGGAGCCGCTGTTGATGTCCAGGTTGCCGTCGGTTCCGTCGGAGAAGTCGCAGTGATCGATCCAGATGTGGTGCGAGACGTTCTGGATCGTCATGGCGTCGTCGCCCGACGAGCAGCCGACGGTGGGGTCGAAGTTCGGATCCAGCGCGCAGTTTCCGACGCCGTAGCCGACGATCTTGAGATTGCGGATGATGGTGTTGGTGGCAGCGCTGAGGCCGATGTGCCCGTGCACCTCGGCGCCGCACAGACCCACGATGGTCTTGTTCGAACCGATGGCGATGTTGCCCGGGGGCAGCACGCCGCTGACATAGATGATCGCGCTGTTGGTTCCGCGCGCGGCTGCGTTCAAGGCGGCGACGGTGGTGACGGTCTGCGGCGCCGCCGTGGTGCCGCCACCGGTCGTGGTCGCGACGTTCATGCCGGCCAGCGCCGCCCAGCCGATCACCGCACCCATCGCGGGCGGCGTGCAGCCGCCGCTGCCGCCCGCGCCGTTGCCGGTCGCGCCGCCCGTGCCGGTGGTTCCGCCAGCGCCGGTCGCGCCGCCCGAACCTGTCCGACCACCCGCGCCGGGACCGCCACCCGCACCCGGCGCTCCGCCCGTCCCCCGCGTGCCGCCCGCACCGGTCGCGCCGCCGGCGCCGAGCGCGCCCCCGGTTCCGGTCGTGATGGCGCCGCCCATGCCGTTGCCGCCGCTGCCGGCTTTGGCGCCGCCGCTGCCGTCGGCGTGCGTCGTGTCGCCGTCCACGCTGCCGGTGCAGGTTGCGGCCAGCAGCAGGAGCGCAGGAGCGCCACGGAAGATGAGCCGGAAGATGAGCCGGGAGGCGAGCGGGGACAGGGAAGTAATGCGCATGGGTCAGTCCTCTCGATTCAGATGGGGGGCGCACGCACCGACGGACGGTCAGACCACAGACGGTCGGGCACACCCCCCCGGCCCGGATAATGCCGTTCGCGGGCGAATCGATCACAAAAAGAATCCGGTTCGGCGTTTTCCATCGCGCTTATCGCACGGCGGCGACCGGGCGCGCGGCCGCTATCCCCAGTCCTGACGCGCAGTTGGCGGGCGCCGCCAGGCCCCTTGCACCCTCCCCCCCGCGAGTGCGAAAGACCTTTGACGTCGCCGTGCACGACTTCGCGAATGGCTGTCCGGTGGTCGAGCATTCGAGGGCATCGAAGGGATTTCGGGGAATCGTCGAGGTGCCGTTCGCGGCTCAGGCCGTCGTTGCCGTGCCAGCTGGAAAACGCATCGTGCTCACAAAGACATTCACCGGGGATACAGAAGGCGCCCGTGCCGCCTATCTTCTTCTCGGTCCGGTCGGTCTGTTGATTACCGCTTGCACCGCGGCGATAACGTTCGTTCCAGAGCGGGGGAGCGCGTACGTCGTCAGATTCGTCGAACCGATCCTCGCCAAGGCAGCGTGCGGGGCGACGGTGGAAAAGATCGTGACCGCCCCGGGTGGGCGGAGCATCAGCGTCGTCCCCGAGACCGTCGCTTACCCGAGAGAGCTGACGGGAGAGGCTGCTTTTCGGCGCGGCGGGCTGTGCGCGCTGACCCCGTGAAGCCGCTCTGACGCCACCTGGATCGGGATCTACCTACCGTCCGCGCCCGCTGCTCCCGTCAGGACTGGGCCGCGTTGGCGCTTGCGAACCGCAGGTTAGGTTGCAAGCACCGGGCTTTAGTGGAGCGGAGGTAGGAATCATGCGGTTGTTGCGGAGTTGTTGGGGATTGTTGGTGGCGGCGTCGTTAGAGGGCTTCGCGTGCGGCGGTCCGCGCCTGCAGGCGAGCGGCAACTTGGGCGGCGACTCGGCGGGCGCGTCGGGAACCGGATCCGGTGACACCGCCAGCGTCGCCGGCAGCAGCGGGCGCGCGTCGGATCCGGTGGGTATGGGGGGCGCCAGTGGCCGCGCGGTCGGGTCCCCGCCACCGAACGGGATCGGGACGGCCAGCGTTCCGCTCCTGGATCAGGTCGACTTTTCCCCCGGCTCGCTGTGCGAGGCTGACGGGTGGTGTTGGTACAACCCTCTGCCGAGCGGGGTCTGGTGGCAGGCGGTGGCCGGCGCCGGTGCCGACGAGATGTGGATCGGGGGCATGAGCCGCAATCTGCTGCACTTCGACGGCAGCCACTGGCACGCGGTGTCGTCGCCGCTGGCGATCACCCAGGGCATCTGGGCCGCGGCGGCCGACGACGTCTGGTTCGGCGGCATCATCGGCGCCGAGATCGCGGCCGTCGCCCACTGGGACGGCCACGCGGTGACGCTGACCGCCACCTTCGGCAGCGGCGAGATCAACGACGTCCGAGGGTTCGCCGCCAACGACGTCTACATGGTCGGGTTTGGAACGGTCCAGCACTGGGACGGCCACGCCTTTTCGACCGTGCCGGGCGTGCGCGGGCTCAGCGTGTCGGGCAGCGCCTCCGACGACGTGTGGATCTCCGCCTCCGACGGATTGCAGCACTTCGACGGGACCAGCTGGTCGCGCATCCCGGAGCTGGAGGGGCGCTACGTCGCGGGCGTCACCGTGCCGGGGCACAACGACGTGTGGGCCCCGGCGGCGCACGACGGCGTCGTCAGCATCGAGCACTTCGACGGCAGCGCCTGGACCATTCCCACGCAGATCGAAGACACGATCAACTTCAACGTCTGGGGCATCGGATCGAGCGCGAGCAACGACGTCTGGGTGGTCGGCACCGCCTGGGAGTCGGGCAGGCCGCGCGGTTATGCGCTGAACTTCAACGGTAGCTTCTTCACGCTGCCGTTGATGAGCCCGTCCACGTCGATCTTTCGCATGACGTCGGTTCCGGGACGCGGCGACTTCGCCGTCGGCATGAACGGCGGCATCTTCCAGCTGGTGCCGGCACCCGGCGGGACCGGGATCCCCACCTTGCCGGGCTGGATCGATCTGCGCTCCAGCTTCGTCGGCGATCTGGCGTCGGTCTGGGGCAGCTCGCCGACCGATATGTGGGCCGTCGGCCAGGGAGGCGGGGTGGTGCATTTTGACGGCACGACCGTCTCGCTCGTGCACGGGCCCTCGACGGCCGATTTCACCGACGTATCGGGCAGCGGTCCGGACGACGTCTGGATCGTCGGCAAGGGTGGAACGGCGATGCACTTCGACGGAACCGCGTTAGCGCCGGTGCCGACGGGGGTCGGATCGGATCTGCTGGCGGTGTTCGCCATCGCGCCCGACGACGCCTGGCTGGGCGGCGACGGCGGCACGCTGTTGCACTGGGACGGCGCCACGCTGACGCCGGTGGTGCTGCCGGGCGCGTCGGGCAGCAGCGATCAGATCCTCGACATTCACGGCCGTGCCGGCGGCGACCTGTGGCTGTCGGGCAGCACGGCAGCGGGCGGATTCGTGTCGCACTTCGACGGCACCACCTGGTCGCCGGCGCTGGTGCTGAACGGGAGCGCCGGCGGTTTCCCGGCGCGCCGCATCTGGGAGCTGGCGCCCAACGACGTCTGGATGCTGACCCAGCCGGTGTTCCGCGGCCTGGTCGACTACTGGCACTTCGACGGCACCGCCTGGACCGAGCAGCTGATGCTCCCCTCGGACCAGACGTTCATGTTTCCCAAGCCGGGCGAGGGGGCGTCGTGGGTGTTCGGTCCTCACGACCAGTGGTTCGCGGGCTCGTTCGGGACGCTGGAGCGCCGCCAGCAGTGAGGGCGCGCAGCGATGCGCGCAGCGTGCCCGGGCTGCGCGCGCCGCCAGGTCAGATAGCAACAAGCACCGGGCTTTGGTGACGTGGTGTGGAGGTGGGAATCATGCGGTTACAGGGTTGTTGGGGATTGTTGGACGCTGGATCGTCGGCAAGGGGGAACGGCGCTGCACTTCGACGGAACCGCGCTGACGCCGGTACCGACGGGGTCGCGTCGGATCTGCTGGCGGTGTTCGCCGTCGCGCCCGACGACGTCTGGTTGGGCGGCGACGGCGGCACGCTGTTGCACTGGGACGGCGCCACGATGACGCCGCTGGTGCTGCCGGGCGCGTCGGGCAGCACCGATCGGATCCTCGACATTCACGGCCGTGCCGGCGGCGACTTGTGGCTGTCGGGCTTCTCGCCGTCAGCGGCCGGCTTCGTGTCGCACTTCGACGGCAGCGCCTGGTCGCCGGCGCTGGGCCTGACCGGGGGGGCGGGCGGTTTCCCTGCGAACCGCATCTGGGAGCTGGCGCCCAACGATGTCTGGATGCTGACCCAGCCGATACTTCGCGGCCTGGTCGGCTACTGGCACTTCGACGGCACGGCCTGGACGGAGAAGCTGGATGGTCCCTTCGGATGAGACGTTCATGTTTCCGAAGCCGGGCGAGGGGGCGTCGTTCGTGTTTGGTCCGCACGACCAGTGGTTCGCCGGCTCGTTCGGGGCGCTGGAGCGCCGCCAGCAGTAAGGGGCGCACCGCGATGCGCGCGCAGCACACCGGTGATGCGCGCGCTGTTCGTCAGTTGAACCAGAAGAACCGCGTGCCGACCGACAGCCAGATCTTGTACGCGGCCGCCGACAGCGTCGTCGGCGTGTCTTGAAAGCGCGCGGCGACCTGGCTGCACTTGTTGTTCCCGGCGCAGTCGTCGATGAAGTAGATGAAGCCGGCGCCGAGGTAGAAGCGCTGGAGGATCAACAGCCGCACCATCCCCTCCGGGCCCCAGCGCCACAACATCGCATCGCTCGGTAACCCGAGACGCTCCTGGATCGCGGCGCCCGCGCCCAGCTCCAGCTGGAACACGTTCGACATCGGCAGCTCGAGGACCAGGTGCGCGGCGGCCATGAGGGTGACGCCGTAGGTGTACTTGTCGACGGCGGGATCGAGCTTGGCGCGATCGATCTCGCGCACGCGCTCGCTCAGCGTGAGACGCAGCGCCGGCTGCGAACCCAGCGGCAGCCGCCCCACCTCCAGCGCCTGCTCGAGCTCGCCGCCGGCGTCGGTGTCGAGGCCGAGGCCGAAGTAGGTGCGTGGCGGCCGGTAGAGAAACAGGTTGGAGGCCGCCTTCGATCCGATCGAGACCACGAACTTGTTCCCTTCGCCGTCCTGCTTGGCCGACAGGTCGTGGGCCAGGTCCTGCATCAGATCGCGGATGGCGCGCTTGGCGGTGGCGCCGGTGGCCGCGCTGCCCCGGTACTGCAGCTGCTGAAAGCGATAGCCGTACTCGTCGAGCGCGTCGAAGAACTGCTGCAGCGGATCGGCCACGGTCTGTCGGGCCTGCGCGACCCGCCGGATCTTCGTCGAGACCTGCAGCAGGGCGCGCAGGTTGCTGTCGAGGCCGCGACAATCCGGCAGGGCGGCTATGTCCGGGTAGGCGTTCGTGCCGGACATCGTATCGGACGTGGTGTCGGAAATGGTCTCGAGCTTGCGCCGGTGCGCCAGGAAGCAGGCGAACGTCCGTGACGGAATCGACAGCATCGCCCCCTCGCGCCCCAGCATCCTCAGCTGCTCGGGGTTGTGGGTGGCGATGTGATCGTGCGCGTCGACCATCCCCATGTAGAAGTCGAAGATCCGGAAGTCCTTCTCGAAGAACGCCAGGAAGTGGCCCAGCTGCTCGCCGGCGATCGGCATCCAGCGCGCCGGCAGCTCGCGGTTGATGTCGCCGTGCCCCTCGACGGTGTTCATCAGCTCGGTGTCCTCGGACGCCGCCACGAAGCCCTTCAGAAACGGCGCGTACGCCTCGAAGGTCGTCCCCGGGTGCTTCGGCTTCTCCGTCGACGCCGGCGTTGGCGTCGGCGTGCGGCGCCGGCGCCGGCGGCTGCCAGGCCACGTTGCTCGAGACCAAGAACAGATAGCGCGCCGGCGCGTGCGGCATCCACTCGCCCATGCGGATGGCCAGGCCCAGCGGGGTGTTGTCGAAGATGCCGCCGTCGATGAACTCGGCGTTGGGTTCTGGCGCCGCGACGAACACGGAAGGCGAGGCCCCGGCAGCGGTGGACGCCGCCGCATCCTGTCGCCGCCACACGGTGATCGGCAGGTTGACCGGAGGGAACGCGAACGGGAACGACGACGACGCCTCCAGCAGCGTCAGGACGTGATCCAGCTCGGCCGGCAGGGCGTCGAGGCTTGCCAGCTGCGCAGGCGCGGCGGCCCCGAGTGTCGGGTAGAGCTCGGGTGGGGGCTCGGATTTGGGATCGCGCGGGTGCGGTCGAAACGCCCAGAACGCCGGCGGCGCCGCCACCGCCCCCGACATGCGCAGCACGAACTTCTCGGTCAGCCGGGTCATGTCGGTCGAGGGCGCGCCCGCGTCGACCCGCTCGGCGACCTTCTCGGGGAACTTCAAGGTGCGTCCGCGGGTCCGGGTCGCGCTGATGCCGAGGTAGGCGTTGCACGCGTCCCAGCTCGCGCGCTCGCGGCTGTCGGTCCACAGCGCCCGGATCATCGCGACCGCGCGCGCGAGCGGTTTGCGCGACAGAAGGCCGTCGACCTTCACCTGGTCGGGGTCGACCAGCTCGTCGATGCCGACCGGGATCCAGGTGCGGTAAAACAGGCTCTGCTCTGGATCGGCGATCGGCTTGCGGCAGCCGGCGACGGCGGCCAGGAAGCCGTTGATCGATCCCGCCGACGCGCCGGTCACCAGCTTGAAGCCGCCGACCAGATCCAAATTGGCGCCGGCGCTGGCGCCGTTCTCACCGCCGAAGAACTGCCGCACGTACCGGCCGTGGGTCAGCAGATATTGTGTGTAATAGTGCAGGAACCCGCCCTGGTACGAGCCGAGGCTGATGCCGCCGCTGACGACCAGGCTGGCCGATGACAGGTAGATCGCGCGCAGCCGATCCAGCTGGCGGTCGGCGTCGCGCGTGACGTCGCGCAGGTCGGCGACGTTCTTCTCCAGCTGGTCGATCAGCCCGCGCACGATGCCGGCGTCGGTCGCCGGATCGGCGTCCTTCACCTTCTGTGCCTGATCCTGAATCGCCGCGCGCAGCTGGAGCGCGCGATCCCGCAAGGCGAGCAGCGGCTGGATCTCGGGCAATACCTCGAGGCTGCTGGTCGAGATCGTGTCGCTGATCTGCAGGCGGGCGGCCTGGCTGGCCAGCCGCACGGCGCGGGCCTGCAGCCGCTTGATCGCTTCCTCCGACGCCGAGGGGCCGAGGTCGCTGGCCGACCTCGCCAGATCTTTCTGCGCCTGACCGATATCCTGCACTGCTTCGCGCTGCGCCTTTTGCTGATCGACGTCGGGGATGGCGCGATAGACATCCGGACTGGGCGGCGACGGCGGCGGGGCGGCGGCCGTGCCGGCGGTCGCGGGCGGAGCGTCGGGTACAGGCGCGGCGGGCACGGCGGGCGCGGCGGGTGCGGTTGGCGCGCCTGCGTCTTGCGCGGCCGCCGGCGCCGCGGTCAGCAGCGCCAGCGCGAAGGAGAAGAGGCAGAAGACAATAGAGACGCGGGCGGAGTGACGGGTCGTCATCGGCACGATGACAACGTACACCCGCCGTCGACTTCGGTGGTCGCGCCGACGGTCACGGCTGCGGAGGCCCGGCAGCGGTCGCGGCCGCGGTCGCGGTTGCGGTCGCCGCGTCGGCCACCGCCCCGGCGATCGCGGCGTGGGCGCGGCGGTTGGACGCGATCCGTCTCGCCAGCACCGCCGCCCACAACACCAGCCCGAACAAATTTAGCGCTGCCACGGTGGCCAGCAGCGCCCACTTCACCGTCGAGAAGGTGAAGGTCAGGAACGGGACGGTGTGGCCGAGCAGCCAGTCGAATCCGTTCAGCGCGCCGACTGGCCGCCAGAGCTCTCGGCGCAGCGTCAGCCACAAGCCGCCGTTCTCCAGGACGTCGGCGAGCGCCGCGCCCAGCACCGCGTGCACCAGCTGCTTTCCCCTCGCCGCCGACAGCGCGACCCCGTTCACCAGCGACAGCGCGATCAGCGACGTCGTGTAGCCGACGATCAGCAGAAAGTCCCAGCGCAGTGCGCTGAACAACGTCGCCACGCAGTCGCTCTGGCAGCCCTTGAGGATCGTCGCGAGCCGATCGTGATGGCGCGCGAGCTCGAGGTCCAGCATGCCGTAGGCGCCGATCGGGGGGCTGGCCCCCGACCGGGCGATGAGCGCGACGGCGGTGCCGGCGACGATGCCGACGGCCAGCAACCACGGAAGCACCGGCCGCGTCGGCCGCCGCGCGACGAACGCGTTCAACCGATCGGCGACCAGCCGCAGCAGCGCCGCGCTCAGGATCACCGCCAGCGCGACCCATCTCTCCTGGGCGTTACCGAAGATAGCCCCCAGGGCCAGCAGCAGGCCGCCCGACAACATCACCAGCTGCAGCCAGTACCGAAGCAGGATCTGTCCCAGGCTCTTGGGGATCGCCAGCTCCACGACGCCCCAGACGACCAGCAGCAGGCGCAGCGTCCAGGAGATGGCAACGTTTCGCTCGAGGCCCCGCTGCTGCGCCACGCCGCCCAGCACCTGGCGAATGACCGCGCTGCTGCGCCCGAGCAGGCGCAGCGTCTTCTCAGGCGGCAGGCTCGCGTTCTGGGTCATTCGATCGACGGCGACCTGGATCTCGGCGCGCGACCGCGTGGGCGTATTCGTCGCGGCGGTCGCGGCGGTCGCGGCGGTCGCGGCGGTCGTGGCGGGCGGAGCGGCGGCCGACAGCGCCGCCAGCTCGCGCGTGCGTTCGGTGACGATGCTGTCGAACGCCCGGTTGTTCCAGCTGTCGATCGATGTGCCGCTGGCGCTCGACGTGCCGCTGGCGCTGTCGATCCCGCCGACGCTCTTGTCGCCCGCGGTCACCGCGGCGATGATCCGTTCGGCGCCATCCAGGCGTCCCCACAAGATGTCGTTCGCGCGCCAACCGGCGTCGAGAAAGGCGCCGAAGTGGCCGAGCTTGGTGCCGGCGAGCTTGGAGGCGCCCTGGGTCTCCCCCAGGTCGGTATCGGCGGCGCTGACGCGCATCACGCTGACCGGCTTCAGCTCGTCGGTGCCCAGGCAATAGAGCATGGGAAATCCGACCAGGTCGAAGTCGTCGTAGTGGATGTAGAAGTGCGTGAGGGTCTGCCGGACCAGGTCGAGATAGCTTCCCGGCACGGCGCGGGCGGCCGTCACATCGAGCGTCTTCCGGCATTGCTCGCCGATCTGGGTCAAGTGCGCCCCCACGGCGACCGCCAGCGCGTCCAACAGCACGGCGGCCTTCTCGGCCGACGGGGTCTTTCCGAACGGAGCCGCCACCGGCTCGATCGACGGCGCGTTGGGCGCCGGCGGCCGCAGCCCGTCGATCTCCAGGCGCTGGCAGGCCCGGTCGAGCGCGAGCAGCTGGCGATGAATGACCTGCAGCCTGCCTTGCATGTCGAGCATGCCCTTGTGCGCCGCGGTCCAGGACCCGAGCTCGCTCTTCGGCGCGCGGTTCGTCAGGCTCAGGATCTTCGTCGACTCGCCCTCGGACCGCAGCATGTCGCGCAGCTTGATGCGCACGAACTCCAGCCGGCGCAGGCGGTAGGCAACGTCGAGATCGATCAGCAACCGTGTCTCCAGCAACGGCAGGTGGGCCTGCGCATCGGCCATCAGCCGGGACGCGGTCGCCTTTTGCTCCTCGGTCGGATCCTTCACCGCCAGCGCCTGCTTCAGCGGCTCCCAGTAGGTCTGTCGGTCCTGGTCGCTGTAGTAGCGCCCGTATTTTCGGTCGCGCCAGGCCACGACCCAGTCGCGCACGTCGTCGATCAACGGCGCGGCCCGCTGCCTCGCGCCGTCGTCGTCCCGCCGCTTCGCGGCCGCCTGGAACAGACACCGCGCCAGCCAGTCGGTCATGCGCGAGACCTTCAGGCGATGATACCCGCCGTAAGCCAGGCCGTGCGCGGCCACCAGATCGCCCAGGTCGTTGAGCGCCCAGGGCGTGGCGTCGGTCGCCGTCTGGCGCTCGCCCCGCTTCTCGCTCCCACTCCCACTCGCTTGCTCTTTCCCCTTGGTGACGTCTTCCTCGATGGCGCAGGTCAAGATCGACGCGCGATCGTAGATCCGGTTGCGGCGCGTGATCTCGTCGATCTGGGCGCGGATGGTCTCCACGCGCGGAAGTGAGTCGACCGCCACCAACGCCGAAACCAGGTCGGGTCGCGCGATCTCTTTCTGCCGCGCGTGGCGCTCCGGATCGGGCTCGACGTACAGCAGCTTGCGATCGACCGGCAGCAAGGCGTGATGGCGGCTGGCCAGCGCGTCCAGCGCCGACTCGAACGGTTTGTTGTCCAGGTATCCGCCGTCGACGAAGAAGCGCTTGGCGTAGTTCGCGGGATAGTCCTCGAAGAACCGCGACCAGCGCTCCGACGCGGATCCGAATTCGTCGACCTGCCCTGCGTAGTGAGGATGGCTGTCGACGGCGTCGTCGATGTCCTCCAGCTTGAACGGCGCGAAGGCGGCGGGGAACGAAGCGGTGCAGCGGGCGGCGAACGCCAGCATCGGGTTGAAGCCGGGACCGAGATCGTCCTGCTCCGGCTTCTGGTCCTCGATCTGCCAGTAGCGAAAATGGAACACCTTGCGATGCATCGGCTCGTCGATCTTCTTGTCGAACAGCGCCAGCGGCAGGATCACCCCCTGGAAGTCGGTCGCCGTGACGAAGAGATCGATCTCGTCGGTGTAGGCCGGGCGGTGGTGCGCCTCGAGCGTCCGCGGATGTCCCTTGTCCATTCCCTCGAGCGCGTTCAGCAGCAACCAATAGAAGCGCTGTCCATTGAGCAATGACGCCGCGGGCGTCTCGAACAGCTCGGGCGGCATGCCCCCCTGCACCGAGCCCTTGTCGTTGAACAGCTTGCCGATGTCCCCCTCGTCGACCCACAGCCGGCGCAGCTCGTCGAGGCTGCGCTCGTGCGCCAGCGCCTTGGCCAGGAAGATGCCGTTGATCCCGCCCGCCGACGTCCCCGAGATGATGTCGACGACGAAGCGCGCGCGCAGCTTCCCGGCCAGCTCGCGATAGACCCGCTCGGTCCCGGTGAGCTCCTCGGGGCGAAAGCGGAACTGCTGGTTCATCGGATCGCCGTGGGCCGGCGCGGTCGCGCGCACCATGTGCAGCAGCTCCTGCGCGATCCCGTTCATGTAGACGGCCAGCGAGACGCCGCCGTACATCACCACCGCAAAGCGAATCTCCCGGTCGAACCCATCCCCATTCATCGGGGCAACAGCATGCGGCAAGGCGTCAACCGGGGGCAAGTTCCTTCGCCGTTAACGCTCCGGGTGGTCGATCTAAAGCTCGATCCACAGCTCGCTAAAGCTCGTGGATCTCGACCTCTTTGATCTCGATGACCTTGTCGCGGTAGACCGGTGTCCCGTGACGCTGAAACCCGATGCCGCCGCGGCGAGAGCGGGCCGGCAGCGGCGCGCCGTCGAGGGCGACCAGTCCGTTGACCCAGGTCCAGATCTGCTGCCCCTGGATCTTGATCAGCAGCTCGTTCCAGTCGCCTTCTTTTTGGAGCTTGCCCGGGCCCTTGGCGGCGTCCCACACCGAACCGGTCGGGTAGACCGGCTCGTCGTTGTTGATGTTGACCTCGTAGCCGGCCTCCCACGGGCCCTGGCCTCCGTCGGCGGCCGCCTGGCGCTGGGCGCGCGTGAGCGGATCGCGCAGGAAGATGCCGCTGTTGCCCCCCTGGGTGATGCGAAATTTCAGGCGCAGCACGAAGTCGCCGTAGTCCTTCTCGGTGAACAGCCAGCTCTCGCCGCCGCGCCGGCCGGCTGGATCTTGCCGCCCGACCAGCGCGCCGTTCTCAGCGACCCATTTCGAATCGAGAATCTGCACCCACCCGGACAGGTCCTTGCCGTTGAACAGCGGCGTGAAGGGGCCCGCGGCGACCGTGTCAGAAGCGGACGGGGCGCTGCCGGAAGGAGACGCGAGCGCGGGCGCGGGCGCGCTGACCGGCGCGGCCGCGGGTGGGGTCGTCGTTGCGCAGCCGAGAAGGATCAAGCCCAGGCCCAGGCTCGGGGCCAGGGCGCAGGCCGGTCGTGTCGCGGCGAGGGGCGGTCGCTGATTCGGCATCGGTTGAAGTCCTCCGCATGAGAAGCGACTTCAACGCTGTCAAACGGGTCAAAAAAGACCCGAAGTCAGCCGATTCGTTGGGCCGATTGGTTTCAGCGCGGGAGCGGAAACGGAAGCGGCTGGTCCTCCAGCACGTCGAGATCGTCGGCGGGGCTCCATTCGCTGACCTCGGCGCGCGCGGCCGCTGCCGCCGCTGCGGCCGTCGCCGCGGGGGTCGGGGAGGGAGCCGCAGCGGGCGCGGCGGCCGGAGTCAGCATCGCGCGCGCGGCCGCGATTTCGGCGCGGGGCGAGATTGGCCCGCTGCCGCCGCTGGTGGTCCTGCTCGACGGGGCAATGCCGCCGCCCGAGGCCATAACCGCCGCCGCCTTCTCGCTCAGCGTGGCCTTGCGCTCGGCGGTCGGTCGCTCCTTCTCGATTGGTTTGGCCGCCGGCCGGGCCGCCGCCATGGGCGCGGTCGCCGTCGTTGCTGCCGGCGCCGTCTTGTGGGGGGCCGGCTCGCTCGGCTTGCTGGCGGCGGCGCCGCCGAGCTCGAAGTGGCGCGCGGCCGCCTCGCCGATGCAGTCCCAGACCAGCGAGGTCTCGAGGTTGTCGGCGATCACCGCCGGCGTGATGTGCTCCAGCACCAGCGCGGCGTCGAAGCTGCCCCGCCCGAGCGCGGCCTTCATCAGATCGGCGATCACCGGCCGCGGCGAAGAGGCCACGAACTCTTCGGGCGGCAGGAAGCGAACCACGTCGGCCGGCGTGATCAGCTCGCTCTCGAGCGCGCGGGATAGCACGCTCGCGAACCATTGCCGCGCCGGGGCGCTGCGGGTGCCGCCCTTTCGGCTGAGGCCGCCGCGCTCCGCCGCCTCCTTCAAGCAGCGCCACATGACGTCGGGGTTCAGGTGCTCGGCCAGCAGCGCCGGCGGCGCGCTCTCCAGCACCTGCGCCGGCGAAAAGGTCCCCATCGCCAGCGCGCGCGACAGCAGCTCGCTGATCACCGCGCCCGGCAGCTGGGTCACCAGCACCTCGGGGTTGGCGTGGTCGATCACGTCCCTGGGCGCCAGCAGCGAACGCTCCAGCGACTCCTCCAACGCATATGCAAGCCACGGCCGATGACGATCCCGTTCAATGGCGCCCATGGTACCTCCGCAGGCTGGTGCGTCGGCAGAATCGGTCCGGGGCTTCAGTCGATCGCGGGATTCCGTTTCAGGGGCGTGGTGTCATGTAAGTGGAGAGGGGCGCGGGACACCGCTTGGGTCCGGGCGGCGGCGACCTATCTCGCGGATTCTCCCCGACGCGTACGATCTCTTCGACGTCGGCTGATCCCTATCGCAAACAGAACCGCAAGGATCGACCCGATGGCGCCGCTGCGACGGCCTTCCTCGGCGCCGAGCTCGCAAGCACAACCGGACGTGCCCGTGCCGCCGCCGCCGCCCACGCCCGCGCCGCCCGAGCCCGATCCAGTCGCGCCGCCGCTGCTGGTGGAGCTGGCACCGCCCGTGCCAGCGCTGCTGCTTCCGCCCGCGCCTCCGTTGTCGGTTCGACCGCCCGCACCGCCGCCGCCCACGCCCGTGGCGGCATCGATCGCAATCGCAACGTCCCCGGCGCTGTCGCGCCCGGCATCGGTGCCGGCGTCGGCGATCGCAATCGGGGGCGACAGCGAGATCAGCGCGGCGCCGCGCCAGGGGATGGTCTGGCCAAGGCTGGTGACCATGCCGAGATCGCGGCGGTTCCAGAGATCGCGCGCGGCGTAGGAACCGGTGATCCCGAGCTGCGCCCAGGTGACCGCCACCGTCGCGTCGGCCTCGCCGCGGTTGAACAGCGCCACCACCTTGCGACCGCCGCTCAGATCCTTGGCCCACACCTGGGTCGTGCCCGCGAGCGCGACCCGCCGCCCCTTGTTGCCGGCGGCGTCCTGGTTCACCGACAGCACCTCGTCGTTGGTGAGCAGCGCGACCGTCCACGGGCCGGTGGTCGCGTCGGTGGTCAACATCGGGACGTTGCCGCCAAACATCAGCGGCGACGGAAGGATCGCCCACAGCGACATGACCGAGACCTGCTCGTTGTGAGTGAGCGCCGACGGTCCCGCCGCGTGGACCGGGACCCGCGGGCCGAGGTAGCCGAGCGGCAACATGTCGGCGTCGGGCCAGTGCCCCGCCGTCAAGCCGGTGAGCGCCTGCCAGTTGCCCGACGCGGTGAACACGTCAGCCAGCGTGCTGAGCCCGTTGACGTCCCAGAAGTCGTTCACCATGCGCCACATGTTCGCGTTGGTGTTCAGATTGGCGGCGTCAGCGGTCTGCATCGGTCCAGGCGACAGACTGAGGACGATCGATCGCCCGGTCTTGTCGATGGCGTTGCGAATCGCCTGCACCTCCGGCTGGTGGTAGACCAGCGGATTGACCTGGTTGTTGATCATGTCGTCGACCTTGACGAAGTCGATCCCCCAGGCGGCGTACTGCGCGAAGATCGAGTCGTACCAGGCCTGGCCGGCGGCGGTGGCGCCGTTGACGCCCCACATATGCGCGTCCCAGGGGCAGGCGTCGCTGGTGTTGCCGGCCGCGGTCGCGGTGAAGGTCGATCCGGCGATCGGCGAGTTGGCGGTCACCGTCTTGCGAGGAATGCCGCGCATGATGTGAATGCCGAAGTTCAGCCCCATCGCATGAATCTTGTCGGCCAGCGGCTTGAACCCCAGCGTGCCGGTCGCCGACGGAAAGCGCGTGATCGACGGCAGGAAGCGCCCGTTGGCGTCGATCGCCTGCTGCGGATCGAACCAGAGAAAATCGACCACCACGTAGTTCCATCCGAACGGCTGCAGCTGCGCCGCCTGCGCGGTCGCCGCCGCCATCACCTCGGCTTCGGTGACGCCGCCGCCGAACGAGTCGTAGCTGTTCCACCCCATCGGCGGCGTGAGCGCGAGTGTGTTGCCGACCACCAAGGTGAACGTCTGCTGCGCGCTGCCGGCGCCGTTGCCAGCGGTGACCTGGACCGAATAAGAGCCGGCGGCCGGCGCCGTGCCGGTGATCGTCCCGGTACCGGTCGCGATCGCCAGGCCGGCCGGCAGGCCGGTTGCGGTGAAGGTCAGCGGCTTGGTCCCGGTGGCGGCGACGGTATAAAGGAAGGGCGTCGCCGGTTTGGCCGCGATCACCGTCGGACCGAGAATGCGCGGTGTGGCCGCAGGCGTCGTCATCGAGATCGTGACGTCGGTCTGGGCGGCGTTCGCGCCGGCCGCAAAACCGGCACACGCGATCAGCGAGGCGACAACAAACCCGGGACTGAATGGGGAGCGTCGAGTCATTGCGCGGCTCCTTGGGGCGGTGAGACGGCCGGCGCGCAACATACCGCAAAATCCCCGAAAAGGACCGGCGCGTGACTCAGTGGCGGTGCCGGTGGTGCAGATCCTCGCTGTGATCGTGCGCGTGCGTGAGGGCGTTGTGGAGGTGGCGATGGCTGTGCGCTCCCGCGGGCATCGGTTCGTGGTGGTGCGCGTGGTGACCGTCGGCGTGCTCGTGCAGGTGGTCGTGCTCGAGCGCTTCGTGGTGATGAAAATGCTGGTGTTGTTCGGTCAGGTGCAGCCACAGCCCCAGGCCCACCAGGACCGCCGCCACCGGGAGCTGCGCCCCCGGCCACGAGGCTCCGGCGATGAAGGCCACGACCACGCCCGCGAACGGCGCGACGGCGAAGACCGAGGCGGTGCGCGCGGCGCCGACCAGACGTTGCGCCCGCAAATAGAGCTGCAGGCTGATGCCGTAGCCGATCGCGCCGATCAACAGCAATGGCAGCGCATTGACGAGTGGCGGGGGCGATTCGCCGGCGAGCGCGCCCGCGCCGCCCGACGCGAGCCCGCCCAGCAGCCCCTTGCAGACGACGACCGTCAACGGATCCCGGTCGGCGAGGGGACGCGAGAAAAGATTGTCGAACCCCCAGGCGAGCGCCGCGGCGGCGACCAGCGCCGCTCCCGAAATGGCGAGCGTCGAGCCAAACGACGCGACGACCAGCGCGGCGCCCCCACCGAGGATCAGCAGCGCCGCCGCCAGCACCCGGCCGCCGATGAACTCACGCAGGAAAATCCAGGCGAGCGCCAGCGTGAACGGCGCCTCGAGCGCCAGCAGCAGCGACGCGGTCGCGCCGTCGGTGCGCGCGAGGCCGGCGACCAGCAAGGCGGGCGCCACCGCCGCGCCGACGATCGCCACCAGCACGAAGCGAACCACAACCTGCGCAGTGACCGCAGCGGGTCTCGCATCGGCGGCGGCGCCCGTGTGCGCGCGCCACCGCCGCCATCGCCCCAGTGCCATCAGGCCGGCGCCCGCGGCCGCGCCCAGATAAAGCAGCGCGCCCGCCAGCAGAGGCCCGACGCCGGCGCTCGCCTTCTTGAGCAGCGGCGCCGTCATCCCGAACAGCAACGCCGCGAGTCCCGCGAGCATGACGCCGCGCCGGATCGGTCGCGTCGAAGCGGGATGCGCCGGCGGCGGGGTCATGACGTCGAGGGCATAGTAGCTCGCTCAGTGCGGCCCGAGGTCACACTTGTGCAGATCGCGTGACGTGAACCAATCGCCCACGGTCAGCGCTAGCCGCGAGTAGAGGCCGTCGCCCTCGATCTTTCCGGTGATGCGCGGCGACGACAGCGGGCCGTCGACGACGCAGCGAACACCGACGGTCACGGTGGGGACGTAGTGGACCTTGGCCTTGATAGCGTCGCGAGGGCCGAGGATCTGAATGTTGTCGGCGCGAATGTGGTCCAGCGCGCCGGGCCCGTGCGCAGGTTTCGCGGGCGGGCGCTTGGGCGCGCTGTTTGGCGCGTTCTTTGGCGACTCGCCCTGGTGGTAGCTGATGTGGCCGACCTGCAC
The DNA here is from genome assembly GCA_963778795.1 of uncultured Pseudomonadota bacterium. Lineage (GTDB taxonomy): Bacteria > Myxococcota_A > Polyangia > Fen-1088 > Fen-1088 > DASRQZ01. The sequence continues at coordinate 640,866 of CAVZVU010000005.1, forward strand.
CGCCCCCGCCACGCGCAAGATCGTGTCGCGCCGTTCGGTCGCGTGCAGCGCCAGCCCCAGGCCGTGCACCGAGACGCCGGCGGTCGGTCGCAGGGTGGCGAGCTCGCCGCCGCGCACGGTGACATCGACGTCGCTGACGTGCAGCGGCGATCGGCGCGGCGTCAGGACCACTCTTCCGGGTCCGCGAGGACCCGAGATCAGCACCCAGCCGCCGCTCTCGAGCCGGAGCAGCAACGGCCCGACCGCCAGCGTGCGATCGTCGATCGCCAGCGGGCCGTCGAGGCGCACGGCGCCGACCGGCGAGCCGGGCCAATTCAGGGTCAGCGCCTGAAAGCGGGCCTGGCCGTGCACGTGCGGTGATCGCAGCGAACCCGACACCGCGGCGCTGAAACTGGCGCCGCCCGAGCTGGCGACCGCGTCCTTGACGTTGCCGAGCATCGGCCCGACCTTGCTGCCGTCGACGACGACGCTGATCGTCCCCGCGAGCGCGCTGGCGGCCAGGTCGGCCCAGCTCAGGCGCAGCCTCCCCGCCAGCGTCGCCTGTGCCCCCGGCGCGCGCACCACCAGGTTGGCGACGCGCACCTCGTCGTCGCCCAGCACCACCTGAGTGCGGGGGACCTCGATCGGTGCCCGCACCGACGACGGCCACAGCCACAGCGCCTCGCGCACCACGATGGCGCCGTCGATGCGCGGTGCGCGGTCGGCATGCTGGCCCTGCCAGCGCAGCTCGGCGGTGATCGCGCCGCGCGCCTGCCGCAGGTGCAGCGCCGGGAAGGCCGCAGGCATCCCCGCCAGCGCCACCCGCGTCTTCACCGTCACGTCGTCGTGCCCCGGCTCGAGACGGGCCAAGGCATGCGCGTCGACACCGGCGCCCCGCACGCGCAGATCGGCGACGATGCTGCGGGCGCGGGTGGTGGCAGCGCTAGGCCGCCAGACGACGTCCCCGGATGCCTGCAACCCAAGCGGCGCTACCGCCGGCGGTAGCCAGCCCGCGAGCGGCAAATCGCGCATGGTGACGCCGACGAAGTCCTGCGGGCCAGGGTCGCGCGTGAGTTGACCGCGCAGGGTGATGCCGTCCAGCAGCGGCCCCTGAAAACGCGTGCCGTCGCGGATACCGTCGAACACCACCGCGCCGCCGCCGAGCGCGCGTTCATTCCAGCGCACGTCGGATAGCTCGAGCCGGCCTGACAGCGACGGGGTCTTCTCCGTTCCACCCAGGTTCAGCGACACGTTCAGCCAGCCGCGCAGCACCTGGCCGACCGCGACGCCCGCCGGCCGACCGGGAGCGTGCGCGTCGCTCAGACCGGGAAGATGCGCCAGCGGATACCCGCGCACGACGGCGCGCAGATCGACGGGACCGTCGCGCCGGATCGATCCGCCCGCGTCAATCGATCCGCCACCGCGGTGGCGGATCGTGAACGGCGCCACCGCCAGCTCACGCGCGGGATCGCCTTCGACCTGGAGAAACGGCGGCAGAAAGAAGGTCTCGCCTCGAACGGTCACGCGTGAGTCGCGCGCGATCCAGGCGCGCACCAGGTAGTCGTTCGGTCGTCGTCGTCGTCGGTGTCGTCGTCGCCCGGACGGCGGCGCCACCGATCCGCCTGCTACGTCTGCTACGTCCGCTTCGTCCACTACGTCTTCTTCGCTCGAGCCCCGGTCGTCCCGCTGCGCGGTCGCCGCCCGCTCGGCGCGCAGCCGCACAGCCAGGGTCACGCTCGGCGCCTGCACGCGCAGGGGATCGACGACCAGGGCGCCGCGCCGAAAGGCGACCTCGCCCAGTGTGACCCAGAGCTGCTGCCGGGTGGCGGCCGCGCTGGAGCGGCTGAACACCCAGCGCCGCGGTCCCGCATCGGCGTGGTCGCGCGCGAGCGCGAGCTCGATGGTGTCGAGCACGACCGAGGTGTCGCGCGCGCCGGCCCCCAGCCGCGCGCTGAGCGCGAGGCGGCCGTCGAGCCGCCCGCCGAGCTGCGCGCGTTGCGCGCGCGGAAGCAGCGGCGACGTGTCGAGATGATCGAAGGCGGCGTTCAGCGTGTAGCGCCGGTCGGGCAGCAGGCGGGCGCGCAGCGAGATCCCGCGCCCGCCGACGTTCGCCGTCCCCGTGAGGTCACGAAACGAACCGCGCAGGGTGGTCTGCACGCCGGCGTGCAACGCCGACAGCCGCTGCCCCAGCTCGCCCCAGTTCGGATCGCGCGCCAGCGCCTGGCCCACCTCGCGCCAGCGCGCATCCAGATTCATCCCGGGCGGTTGGTCGCCCGGCTCCCGCTGGAAGACGGTGGTGAACACGGCGTGTCCCGACAGCGCCGCGCCGCCCGTGCGGGCCTCCGCGACGTCGAGCTGGAGATCCTGGAGCGCGGCCTCGGTCACCGCGACGCGCGGGATGTCGACGTGGTCGAACGGAACCTCGATGCGGCGGGGACTGTCGCGGGGGCCGATGCGCAGGGATCCACCGCGCCGGGCGACGACGTCGCGTCCTTCGAAGACCACCTCCGTCCCTTGGGGCGTGCGGCGCAGCTCGAAGGTCTCGCGCCCGTCGAGCGCGTTCATCTGCAGGCCCCAGGAGTTGAAGTTCAGTATCAGCTCCATGTTGTGGAGCACGGCCGCACGAACCGTGATGAGGTGTCCAATCTGGGGCGGTTTCGGCGGCGTCGCGCTCGGGGGTTCTTTCTCGCGGCAGGCGACGCGTCCGCGAGGCGGCAGGTGGTGGAACGCGGTCACCACCGGAAGGTCTTCGCCCCGGGTCAAGAGATGCCAGGCGCCGTCGGCGATGACGCGCCTGATCGACGACGATCCGCCAGGGCTTGCGAAGCAACGCCAGCCGAATGCGAATCGTGCCCGCGCGCAGAATATCTTCACCGTCGGGTGTGCGGATCCGCGCGCCGTCGATGGCGACGTCGAACGGGCGCTGCCGCAGCAGCGCGAGCACGGCGCCCGGGTTGACGTGGCCTCCGTCGACCTGCACAAATCCACACAGATCTCTCGATGCGTACCGGACGACCGCCGCCAGCACCGGTCCCCGCACCACCAGCGGCGCGCCCAGCACCACGATCACCGCCAGCGCCACCACCGCCGTCGTCAGCCACGCCAACGCGCGCAGGACCCTCGTCGCGCCGCCGCGCCGCCGTCTGAAATTCTCCGCGGTCTGCGGTGCGATATCGCGCCCCATAGAACCAACATGCCCTCTGGATGGCTTTCGCCTAGGGTCTTCCTTGGTCGGTCGCGCGCTCGACCGCAGACCAGCGTCGGGTCGCCACGCTCGCGGTGGCTTCGCGGGAATGCCTTCTTAGATTGGCTGAAGCAATCCAAGGTCGAGACGAGTCGAAAGGTGGTGGACGCATGTCTTTGTGGCGACGATCAATGGCAGAGGTGTGCGGAACGTTCTGGCTGGTGCTTGGCGGCTGCGGCAGCGCTGTGCTGGCGGCGGCGTTCCCCGGGCTGGGGATCGGCTTTGCCGGCGTCGCGCTGGCGTTCGGCCTCAGCGTCCTGACGATGGCCTACGCGCTCGGCCCGCTATCGGGCGCTCACTTCAATCCGGCGGTCACCGTCGGGCTGTGGATCGGCGGCCGCTTCCCTGGGCGAGATGCGCCGGCCTACGTCGCGGCTCAGGTGCTGGGGGCGCTGCTGGCTGGGCTGGTGCTCTACGGCATCGCTTCGGGCGCGCCGGGCTTTCAAATGTCGGCCGGCTTCGCTTCGAATGGTTACGGCGCCCATTCGCCTGGCGGATACAGCCTGGCCTCGGCGGCGCTGTGCGAGCTGGTGCTGACCTGCGGGTTCCTGTTGATCATCATGGGCGCCACCGACACGCGCAAGGCCCCGCCCGGCTTCGCGCCGCTGGCGATCGGGCTGGCCCTCACGCTGATCCACCTCATCAGCATCCCGGTGACCAACACCTCGGTGAACCCGGCGCGTAGCACCGGTGTCGCCTTCTTTGAAGGTGGCTGGGCGCTCCGCCAGCTCTGGCTGTTCTGGGTGGCGCCGCTGGTCGGCGGCGCGATTGGCGGGCTCGCGTATCGCGTGCTGACCGAAGCGGGTCCGCTGCGCCACCCGCGCGAGCGCGGCCTGGATCCGCCGACGGGTGGCCTGCTCACCGGTCCGCGCCCGCGCCGCAGCTGACACGCGCTCAACCGGAGCGAGCATCATCGCGCGGCGCGCGGCCGAAGAAGCCCCGCGCCGCGCTGCGCGCTCATTTCATCTGATCGAGCACGTGGCTGATGTTCTGGTTCGCGTCGTCGACGCGGATCAAGCCGACCAGCGGGTACTCGAGATCGATGATCACGTACACCGCGATGGCCAGCGTCGCGGCGAAGACCAGGACGTGGACCACGGGACGCAAGGGGATGGACGCCATCCCGAAGCCGGCCACGAACGCGCTCAGCAGCGCCAGTCCGCCCAGCATGACGAACACCACCTTCGGCGGGTGGTCCTGCATGGCCAGCAGGCGGGTGGTGGCGTGGTCGAACATCTGGTTGATCGGCGGTAGCAGCAGGATGCCAATCTTCTCGCTGGTGCTGCTCAACGCCGCGAGCGCGTCGGCCCAGATCTCGTCCTGCAGCTGCTCGGAGCGGGCGATCGAGGCCTTCGCCGCGTCGATGTCGGGCAGCGCGCGGTAGGTCTGCAGCCGCTCGCGCACGTACTGTCGGAACTTCTCCTGCAGCGGCTCGCGGGTTCCCGTGGGCAGCAGGCCGAGGCGTCGATAGGCGGTCCCGATCGCGTTCACCTCCTCGGTGACCAGGACGCGCCGGTGCTCGAACCGGCTGGCGGCGCCGTCGAAGCTGAACGCGGTCAGCAGCCCCAGCAACGCGAAGACCGAGGTCTCGATCGCCGCGACCCCCTCGATCTTGTCCTGCCCGGTGCGCTCGCGCCACCGGCGTCCGAACCACCGCCCGACCTCCTGCATGACGATCAGACCCAGGAAAAGCAGCGCGGTGATCAAACCTGCGAACAGCACAAACCGCATGACCAACGAGGTTGGTGTCGGTCCTACCGGTGACAAGGCGGCTCGGCCGCGCGGCCACCAGAACGAGGCGCGCTGCCGACGGGCGTGCCGCCGACAGCAGCAGAACGAAAAAAGAGCCGGCGGATCAAGGTTGCCCTTGATCCGCGGCTCATCACCGCGAAGCGGTGCGCCCGCGGGCGGGAGGACGATCCTCCCGCCCGGTGCGTGAGGCTAGAACTCCCAGCCCAGGCGCGCGCCGGCGTTCCAGTTGTTCAGGTGCGCGCTGCCGGCGTTGGTGGCGGCGGACAGATTCTTGAGCAGGCCGTCGTCGAACGTCGCGCGGCCGGTGCCGCGGATGTCGAGCAAGAACGACCGGGTCAGTCGGGCCGACAGACCCACGCCGAACGGAACCTCCAGGACGTTGTCGGAGCTCTGGAGATCCGACGTGGCGATCTGGGTGTTACGGACCTGATAGTTCATCCAGCCCACGCCGCCGAAGATGTACGGCTGAATGCGCGATCGGGTGAAGTTCACGCGGGCGTCACCCTCGAGGCCGTTACCCAGCAGCACGGCGTCCGACGAGATCCCCAGGGCCTGCATGCCCTGAGCAGACCCGATGTAGGCGCCCTCGAACGCGACCGGCAACCGGGTGCCGACCGCCATGCGGGCCTCCCACGACCCACCGGTGCCGACGAAGGCACGCGCGCCCTCGTCGACGAAGCCGGTCGCGCCGGCGCCGAGCGTGAACTGCATGCCAACGCGCGACCCCGGCAGCGGGTTCTTCGGCGCCGGCGGTGGCGGCTGTACGATGACAACCGGCGGCGGCGGCGTTTCCATCACCGGCGGCGGCGGCGGTAGCGGCGGTTCGGGCGCCGTCTCGGCGACCGGGGCCGGCTCGGGAGTCGGCTCGGGTGGCGGCGCTTCCGCTACCTTGGGCGGCGAGCACGCCGTCACGGCGACCGCGCGGGTGTTCTTGAGATCCGGGCGATCGGTCTTTTGGCCGTGGCCGGTGGCGACGATCTTGTCGGCGTCGACCCCCTTCGAGATCAGGTAGGTCTTCACCGCCTCCGCGCGCTTGTCACTCAGCTCCTGATTGAGCTGGGCGTTGCCGGTCTTGTCGGTGAACCCGTCGACCCGGACGGTTCGGTTGTCCTCTCCTTTGACCCACTTCGCGACGCCGTTCAGCGAGGTGCGTCCTCGCCCGTTGATCGAGGTCGACCCGACACTGAACGTCAGAGTGACGCCGGCCTCACGGCACCCTGCCGCGTCTGCCGACGACAATCCTTCGTCCTGGGAAGCGGCCTCGCTACCGCTGTCGGTCGCCGCGTTCGCCACGCTGCCGCCCAGCATCACGCCGAGCGCGACCCCTGTCCATCGATACCACCTACTGTGAAGCATTGGTCATCCTCCTGGTGCGCTCTTTCACTTGTGCTCTTCTTCCTGTGAACGTGGTCCTATAGCTGAACACTGGTACTTCCTCTGCGATTGGCCAGAGACGATCGGCTTCGGCTCAGCCATGCGCGAGAGCCCCACCGATTGGATCGGCATCCAACCAAGCTTTGACGTCACGACGACGCTTGGTTCTAGATATAGGGTCGCATTTCAGAACGGGCAGTGAGGGAATCCCTGGGATTCCAGCCCGTAGGCGCCCAAAGCTTTGCCGTAAACGTCAATGACCAGATGCCGAAATCCGTAATGAGGATTCCTCATGGCGAAAGCAGCAACAAGTAATGATACGGGCGCTGATTCAGGCCGGCGCCGGCAACGGCGCCGTTGGTACGGGCGCCCGCCAACAACGCCAGAACGATGCCGAGCAACGACACCGGGATCGTGAACAGCAGCCAACGAAGCGGAAGTCGATGTCACGCGTGTGCGCGCGTCGGCGCGCAGTTTTCTTCCAGCTCGCGCGCGGCGCTGCCGGTGTCGCGCCCCTCGGTCTGCATCGCGACGTGCGCCACGCGCGACAGGTGGTTGCGCTCGATGGCGATCGGCCCGAGCGATCGGCGGCGCGGGGCAGGCGCGAGCTCGGTCGCCGGGACCAGGTCGGCCGCCCGCGCGCGCGCGCGCCGCATCCGGTCGGTGACATGAAGATGCCGGCGGCCAGGGTGGCGGCACAACGGCCCCGGCGCGACATGCCCCCCTGCCCAAGCACGCGCCGTACCACGCCCAACCCAGTGTGATCACAGGGGATCCACGCTGGCCTCGCCGACCGAAGGTGGAAACTTTCCCTCGGGCTCGGGCGTTTCTCGCCAAGGTGCCTGTATGTGGCAGCCGGTCGCGCGCGGGGCTCCCATGTTTCGCGCGCGGGGCGCCAATGTTTCATTCGTGTCAATTCGTCACGGCGGGCATCAGTCAGCGGCCCCGCGCGCCGATGAGCTAGGGGCATGCTGCAGCCCGGTCGGTCGCGCCAGCTCGCCTTTCCGCCGACGATCGTCGAAGCCGTCCCCACCGTGGCGCGCATGCTGGAGACCCAGGCGATCACCACCGACTTCCAGCCGATCTTTTCGGTGCGACAGAAGTGCGTGATCGGGATGGAGGCGCTGGCGCGCGGCATCGCTCCCGACGGCCGCGTGGTCGCGCCGGAGAAGCTGTTCAAGATGGCGCTGGCCGAGGGGCTGAGCGCCGAGCTCGAGGGGGCCTGCCGGCGGACCGCAATCCACAGCTTCGCCGGCCTGCACGCGCGCCCCGACGAGCTGCTGCTGTTCTTGAACCTGGATCTCGGCGACCACCACCCGCCATGAATCGCTGCCCGCCGAGCTGGCCGCTCTGGTGCGCGGCGCGAACCTGCTGCCGCGCAACGTCGCCGTCGAGTTCCTGGAAGCGCGGCTCGAGGACGTGGGCCGCTTTGGCGAGCTCGCGCAGGAGCTGCGGCGCCAGGGGTTCCTGGTCGTCCTCGACGACGTCGGCGCCGGGCACTCTAACCTCGATCGGATTCCGCTCTTTCGCCCGCACGTCATCAAGGTCGACCGCAGCCTGATCAGCGGCGTGCGCGACGACTTCTACAAGCAGGAGACGCTCAAGAGCCTGGTCAGCCTGAGCCGGCGCATCGGCGCGCTGGTGGTCGCCGAGGGGATCGAGACCGAGGACGAGGCGATCAGCGCCCTCGAGCTGGGCGCGGATCTGCTGCAGGGGTTCTTCCTCAGCCGCCCCCAGCCGGCGACCGCCTTCGACGACGGGGTGCGCGCGGCGTTTGGCATTGAGCGCCTCGCGCGCAACTTCAAGAGCCACATGGTGGGCGAGATCAACGAGCGCAAGCGCCAGCAGCGCCGATTCAACGTCATTCAGAACCGGCTGCTGTGCGACCTGACCAACGCGCAGGTGATCGAGTTCGACGGCATCCTCGCGCAGCTGATCGGCGATCTGCCCAAGGTCGAATGTGTATACGTCCTCGACGACGACGGCACCCAGGTCACCGAGACGATCTGCAGCCCCGCCGTCACGCAGCGGCCGGGCGCGGCGCTGTTTCGGCCGGCGCGCCGGGGCACCGACCACTCGCTCAAGGAGTACTACTACGTCCTCATGGACGTCGAGCTGCAGAAGTACACGACCGATCCGTACGTCTCGCTGGCCAGCGGCAACCTTTGCCGCACCATCAGCACCTCGTTCCGAGACGCCGCAAGCAACCGGCTTTACGTTCTGTGCGTCGACGTCAATCCCTAGGATCAGCGCGCCGTCGCTCAGAGTCGGTAGCCCACGCCCAGACCCAGGAAGAATGCGTCGTAAAATCCCGCCTCGATCTTGGCCTCCCACCGGTCAATGGAGGGGACGCGGAAGTCGACCCCCAGGACGACGTTCACGATAGGCACCACGGGAGGAACGCTCGTCTCGGCGAGGGTATTGAGCGGAGTCGGGGGGCGACACCGATTGAAGTCGCTCTCGTTGCACGCGTAGATCGTGCGCACGATATCCCCGGCCACGATGCCTATTCCAAGTCCCGCGCCATAATGCATCCCGATCCATTCGTTGAACATCTCGCGCGAGAGAAACGCGATGTCGACGTTGTAGATGGCCAGCCCCTTGAACTGGACGAAGTTGGTGTCGACGGCGGCTTGGTGGCCGATACCGAGCCAATTTCCGTCGGGAGGGGACATGTTCTGATAGCTGAGCGCACCCACCAGGTCGGTCTTCCCGTGCCGCCGGAAGACCTCGACGCCAAAGTGGCCGAAGGTGGACAACGGCACGTTGTGCGTGGTGAAGAGCCCGAGCGTCCAGCTGGGGACCGAGACGTAGCGCGCGCGCAGCCCCACTCCATATGAAGGGCTGTCGTCGGAATTCGGCGCGGCATGAGCGTACGCCGCGCCGAGGGCGCAAAGGCCGATAAATACGATCGCGGTGTGCGCGATACGAAGCTCATAAGCAGTCCCGCTCCGCCGGTTCATCCTCGGCGGAAACCGCGCCTCGACCTGGCAGCCCGTGGGAAAAGTCTCCCGTGTGTACGCGTGGATGTCGACATGGCCCACTCCTTCTGTGAAAGAGGTATCGGCTCTTGGTTGCCGGCCGAGGCATTTCCTTTGCCGTTGACGCGAGCTAATTACGCTTCGCGCGCCGCAGCCCCTCGCTGGCGCTGGCGCGGACGACGGGGGACGGGTCGCCGGCGGCTGCGTCGAAGGCCCGCCGGGCCTCGTCGGCGTTGCCGGCCTTGAGCAGGAGCCAACCAAGCGCCGCCGCGGCTTCTCCGTGGTGCCCGGAACGTGGAAAGCGTTTCAAAAAGTCGCCGAATAGTCGCGCGGCTGCCGCGTCGTCGCTGAGCCGCGTCACGGCGACCGCGCGCCAGTACAGAGCGTCCTCCTCGAGGCTACGGCCGCGCGCTCGCTCATCGAGCTCTGCGAATGCAACCGCGGCGGCCTTGGCGTCTCCGGACCGGAGCAACGACCAAGCGCGGGCGAACATCGCCTTCTCGCCTTCGGAGGAGTCATCCCTCGAGGACGCGTGCGGCCGTTGCACGGGACGGACGGGGGCGCCGTCAGGAGCTACCTTGGCGGGCGTTGACGGCGCGCTCGCGACGGCGACGACCGGCTGCGCGGCGGGGGCAGCTGGCGGTTCAGTCGTCGTCGCGCGCTCCCATTTGTCGCCCGCAGCAAGAATGGCGAGGCCGCCGCCGGCTTTGACTTCGACGCGCCCGCGCAACACCGACGCGGTCAACAGGTGCCCCGCGCGCGCCGATAGCTCGAAGGCAGTGCCGCGCACCTCGACGGTGGCGTCGTCGGTGAGCACGCGAAATCTCTCGCTCGGCCGCAATGGCGTGATATCGAGGGCAATCCGGCCTTCTTGTAGCCGGACGACTTCGTCCGGCGGGGGCTGTACACGGGCAAAGCGCGCCTCTCCGAAGGCGTGGACCAATGCCAGGGACCGCGGCGAGCCGAGGGTGTCCTTCGGAGCTTGTCGCTCGGGTGGCGTCCCGCGCCGACCGAGCGTCAGCGCCAGCGCGATCAGCGCCGCGGCCGGGACCGTGGCGGCTCCCCATGCCGTCCTCCGCCAGCGCGGCGCTCGGACTTCGCGGATGGGAGTCGTCCAGAGCTGCTCCGCGATCGCATACCGGGCTTTGCGGTCCAGCCCCGCGGGCGGAGGAAGGGAGCCAGCCAGCGCGACCAGCGGGCGATGCTCGTCGTACTTGCGGGTACACCGGCGGCAGGTCCGAAGGTGCTCAACGAAGGTCGGATCGCAGGACGGATCCGATACCGCGCGCGTGAGTCGCCACAGGGGGGGACAGCCCCGAGCAAATCGGACGAGGTCGCGGCCGCGAAGCCACCTCATGGCCTGCCCCCGGCGTCAATGTGCCGGCGCAAGCGCTCGCGGGCTTCATGCAGCCTGCTCCAGACGGTGCCCTCCGGGATCTTCAGCGTCTGCGCCACCTCGGCGCCGCGCATGTCCTCGATGTCGCAGAGCGTGAAAACGATCCGGAGCGCCCGCGGGAGCTTTTCGATGCCCTGCTGCAGGCGAGCGAGCTGCTGTCGTCGGGCTGCGTCGTCGTACGGGCTCGTTCCTTTTTCCGGTTGCGGGAAGGTGGCGAGGTCCGACATCACCTCCCGGCGGCGAAACTCGCTCCGCCGGTACTGGCGCGCGACATTCAGGGCGATACTCACGATCCAGGTGCCGACCGCCGCCCGCGCGTCAAAACGCCTGGCGGATCGCTTTACTTCGATGAACGTCGTCTGGATCAGATCGTCCATATCCTTGCTGTCGATGTACCGCGCCCGAATCAGGATGCGATGCACGCGGTCGACATGACGCTGGAACAGCGCTTGAAGGGCCAAGTTGTCGCCAAGGGCGCAAGCGCTGAGCAACGCCCGGTCAGAAACATCGCCGCTGTCAGCGCGACGAATGGGGAGGATGGAATCAGTCATGTTCGGAACTGACAGCCAAGCGCGACGTGAACGTCGGCGCCGGGTGGAAGGGGAGGAACGGTGATCGGAGCTGAGCCGCCAGGTAGAGGAAGAGGTGTCGTCCGGTCGCTGGCCCTGGTACCGAAGAGAATGCCGGCGCTGCCGCCGATCTCGGCCAGCAGGGACCAGCGCAGCGTGAGAGCCACGTTCAAGACCACGGCGGCCTCGGCGTGGAATCCAAAGTCGTCCGCCGAAAACACCAGTGGCGTGGCCGTCGCCAATGGCGTGGCCGTGACATGGGAGCGCGTCCATCGCACGCCCGCGCCGATCATGGGACTGACGGCAAGACGCCCGCGAGAGAAGGCGGCCGCCGCGACGCCCGATAGGTCGGCCGACGTTCGGTTCAGATCGGCGAAGAAGAATGTCCGGCCAACGTCGTGGGTCAGGCGCGCACGGGCGCCCAGGCAGGCGACGCCGATTCGTGCGCAAGCCGTCGCTGTCCCGCCGTACCAGGTCGAGCCGTCGCTGGCCCGCAAGATCTCGCCGGCAGCGAGCAGGCGCCAGCGCTCGTCGAAGGGTGGCGGCCGCGGCGGCGTCGTCTCCAAGATGACGAGCGGTACGACCTCCGGCTGCGGCAGGAGAGCAGCGGCATCTTCTTCGGTTGCCCAGCTTTCGATCAGACTGGCCGCGTCTTTCAGATTCGCGACCTCACGGTCGCTGGTGCGGCCGTACCCGTCGACGATGTGGAGCGCGTAGGCCTGGGTGAACGCCTTCTTGGTGAGCGACGCGTGGATGACCCGCGCTCCGCACGAAGACGGCACCCCTCCCACGCCATGTTGGGTCAAGATCATCGTGACGGGCCGGGCGATCTCCGCAGATCCCTCCACCAGCGCGACCGGCGGACACGCGGCTCCCGACGGCTTGACCGATGGCCAAGCCAGAAACGAGACCGCCAGACCCGCGAGGAGGCTCCGGCGGCGGCGGGGGTGTCGGTGATCAACGCGAAGCTTCACGGGGGATGTGGCCAAGCCACTCTATGTAGTCGCTGGAGCCAGCGATTCCGTCACCGGAAAGTGGCCGGGCAGATGCGAATTCGGCGCCTGGCCAGGCCAGGGGCCTGACTTTGCGAAGGTTTTGTCCGACGGCAGGAGCTGCGGTCAGCCCCCGAACGGGCGGCCCACGTCGAAGTTGCCGTCGAAGGTGAAGTTGCCGTCGAAGGTGAAGCCGCCGTCCGGAATCGCGAAGCCTCCGACGCCGCCCGCGTCGCGAGCGAACCCACCATCGCCCGTGCCACCGGAGGCGCCGCCGGCGCCGGTACGACCGCCGGCGCCGATGATCACCGCCCCGCCGCCGGTGCCGGCGTTGGCCCCGCCGGCGCCCGCGTCGCTTCCGGTGATGGCGCTACCGCTGCTACAACCGGCGATGAAACTTCCCCCAAGAAGAACCGCTGCTAAGCACGTCTTTGAATGAGCTCTAGGTTTCATGACTGTGGTCTCCGTTTGCTCTCTGCCCAAGGTCCTCTCCCTTGGTTGCACGGAACGCCCACTTCCTTCTACGAATTGACTTGTCGCCGCGGGAGAAGGTGAAGCGCCGCCTGTGGCCTGCTCGCCGGGCGCGGCGCGCGCCGTCACCGGTCGGCGACGTTCATACAAGACAGCGGCGACGCGCCGTTACAGCCGCGCGGCGGCCAGGGCATCGCGCTAGCGTGCTACGGCTTGACGTCGCTGAAGAACCTGACCTCGCCGGTCGCCAGGTCGAGCTCGGCGCCGATGACCGCCAGCCCGTCCTCTTCGGCCAGCCGCTCGATGACGTCGGAGCCGTGGCGCAGATGGTTCACCGAGGCGCGCACGTTGGCGCGCATCGCCTCGCGGCGCAGGCGCTCCGGATCGCGCCTGAGCTCGGTCGTGACCAGCCCTTCGATGCTGGGGCGCACGCGGTTGACGATCGACATCAAATTCCGCGACGACGAGGCGCCGTGCTCGCTGGTGACCGCTTCGAGCGCCGCGTCGATCGCGCCGCAGTGGGTGTGGCCCATCACCACGACCAACCGGGTGCCGAAGCGCTCGGCGGCGAACTCGACGCTGCCGACCTGCGACGGCGCGACGATGTTGCCGGCGACGCGGATCACGAACAGATCGCCCAGCCCCTGATCGAAGACGATCTCGGCGGGCGCACGCGAATCGGAGCATCCGAGCACGATGGCGCACGGCCTTTGCGGCTTGTCCTCGCCGCGCTTGCTGTGGCTGATCATCGAATCGAGACTGCGGACGTTCTGCACATAACGGTGGTTGCCCTCGCGCAGACGCGCGAGCGCCTCGTGCGCGGGGATGCTCGCAGGGATGGCTGGGCCTTCGACCGACATGAGACGTCTTATATCTCATGCAGAGCGCGACGGGCCAGGCGTCAGTGCGCCGCGGCCGTCCGCGCCGCCGCCGTCGACGGGCGCTGCGACGCGGCCTGCGCCGGCCCGTAGTCGGCCGCGAAACCGAGCCGCCAGCTCGGATAGCGGGGCGTCCACCCGAGCTCGCGCTTGGCCTTGGCGTTGGAAGCGCCGCGGCTCTCGGTGATCATGATGACCGGCGCCTCGCCGGCCAGCAGGCGTGCCAGGAAGCGGGGCACGTGCCGCGGCGGCGGCGCGCCGATCGCGGCCGCCAGCGCCGGCAGCCAGGCGCGCGCCGGCGCCGGCTCGTCGTCGACGATGTTGTAGATCCCGGCGCGCCCGCCTTCCAGCGCGAGCGCGGTCGCCGCCGCCGCGTCGTCGAGGTGAATGAACGACGAAATCTGGGCATTCCCTGTGACATGTCACAAGAGGGGGTAGGATCTCGTCTCACGCGCATGGCTGACCACGACGCTGCCCATGAGGACCTGCGGCCGCTGCTGTTCTCGATCGCCTATCGCATGCTCGGGTCGGTCGCCGAGGCCGAGGACCTGGTCCAGGAGAGCTTCATCCGCTACCAGCAGGCGGGGACCGTGGCCGAGTCTCCGCGTGCCTATCTCGCCGCCGTGACCACGCGCCTGGCGATTGATCAGCTGCGCTCGGCGCGCGCGCGGCGCGAGACTTACCCCGGCCAATGGCTGCCCGAGCCGATCGTCGAGCAGACGCCGGCCGACGACGCCGAGGCCGCCGACTCACTCTCGATGGCTTTCCTGGTGCTGCTCGAGCAGCTCTCGCCGGTCGAGCGCGCGGTCTTCCTGCTGCGCGAGGCCTTCGGCTACGGCTTCGACGAGATCGCGCGCGCCGTCGGCCGCAGCGAGGCGAACTGCCGGCAGATCCTGGTGCGCGCGCGCACCCACGTCACCGAGCGCCGTCCCCGCTTCGAAAGCTCGCCCGAGAAGCGGTGGGAGCTGGCGCAGCGGTTCTTCGCCGCCTGCCGCGACGGCGATGTGGATGCGCTGCTCGGCCTGCTGTCGGCCGACGCTGCGAGCTACGGCGACGGCGGCGGCAAGCGCCCGGCGTCGCCGCGCCCGATCGTGGGCCGTGAACGGGTGGCGCACGCGCTGATCGGCTTCACGCGCCATGCCCAGGGGCAGGCGCTGGCGTTTCGACCCGCGTGGGTCAACGGGCAGCCGGGGGGCGTCTTTCGAGACGGCGACGGCCACACCGTCTGGGTGGTCGCGCTCGACGTCGTCGACGGGGCGATCGCCGCCGTGCGCTCGGTGCTGAACCCCGACAAGCTGACCCACGTCCGCGTCCCCTGAGCCAGGGGATGATACCGGTCGTGCCGGATTCCTTGCGCGGCCTGATCTGATAGGTTCCGCGCGTGCACCCCGATCTGGCCACGGGCATCCACCGACTGTTCAGCTGGGGCTCGCTCGTCGTGTTGGGCTGGGTGTGCGGCGCGCTGGTCGTGGGTGCCGGGCTAAGCTGGATCACCCGGCGGCTGCTCGCCCGGCTGGCGAAGCGCACCACCAACCAGTGGGACGACGAGCTGGTCGCCCGCCTCGCCGGGCCGCTGTCCGTCGCCTGGGCCCTCGCCGTCGCCTACGTCGGCCTGCCCTGGCTCGAGCTGTCGGCCGGGGCGACGGAGACCGCGCGCCGGGTGCTCAAAGGCTCGTTCGTCGCGACGATCTTCTGGGTGCTGCTGCGCTCGATCGACGTGGCCGACCACCTGATCGAGTCGTCGCACTGGGCCAGCCAGCGCCTGTCGTCGCGCTCGTTCGTCGCGCTCGGCAGCAAGGTGCTGAAGATATCGATCGTGATCATCGGCGTGGTGATGCTCCTCTCGCAGGCGGGGTATCCGGTCGGCAGCCTGCTCGCCGGGCTCGGCATCGGCGGCCTGGCGCTGGCGCTGGCCGCGCAGAAGACGGTCGAGAACGTGTTCGGGGCGTTCTCGATCGCCGTCGACGAGCCGTTCCGTCAGGGCGACTTCGTCAAGGTCGACACCGTGATGGGGACGGTCGAGACCATCGGGCTGCGGTCGACGCGCATCCGCACCCTGGACCGCACGATCGTCGCGATCCCCAACGGCAAGCTGGCCGAGATGCGCACCGAATCGTTCGCCGCGCGCGATCGGCTGCGCTTTGCTTGCACGGTCGCCCTGGTCTATCAGACGACGGCCGAGCAGATGCGCCGCGTGCTGGCTGAATTCGAGCAGACGTTGCGCGGCCATCCCAAGATCTGGCCCGACACCGTCGTGGTGCGCTTCATCGAGCTCGCGCCTTCGTCGCTGAACATCGAGATCGCCGCCTGGTTCCTCACCACCAACTGGAACGAGTTCCAGCTGATCAAGCAGGAGACCCTGCTGCGGTTCATGGAGATCGTCTCGGCAGCCGGCACGGCGTTCGCGTTCCCCACGCAAACCGTCCATCTGGTGCGCGACGAGGCCGGGCCGTCGTAGGCGGCCCTCCGGCACGAACGCCTCATCCCCACGAGTGAGGCCGCGGCGGCTGGTCCGGGGTCCACAGGAACGGCTCGCTGTTCTCGTTCCAGGTCGCGAAATAGTCCATCAGGTGGCCGAGCGCCGCCGCCAGCGACCGCTCCTGGGCGTCGGGCGCGCCGACCAGCCAGTGGGTGGCATGGGTGAGCCACCCGCCCCGCGTGCGCGCGCGAATGACCCGAACCGGCGCGACGGCGGCCGGGACCGACGCAGCCTTGCCGGCGCCGCGCGAGAGAAAGCTGCCGCGTGCACCGGGGCCGGCGAGGATCTCGATCGAGGCACCGGGTGAGACCTTCGCCAGCCGCGCGAGAAGATCCTCGAAAGAGGGCGTGTCCGCGCGTCCGTTCGCGCGTTCGTTCGCGCGTTCGTTCGCGCGTCCGTTCGAACGTCCGCTGAACGCCTCGAGCGCCGTCAAGATCGCGGCGGCTGCGGGCTGGCCTTCGCGGGGCCGCCCCGGGCGCCGCCGCGGGTTGTTCACCGGCGTGGCGCCGCCCACGCGCGGTGCCGGCCGCGGCGCCACGCGCGCGAGCGCTCGGCAGGGCAGATCGATGAGGATGCCGACGATGCTGTTCGGATCGGCCTGCGTCTCGCGCGCTGGCCGGCTCCGGCGCTCGGTGGGGATCGGTCCGACGCCCTGTTGCTCCCAGACCCGACGCACGGTCGCGCGGCTGACGCCGACGGCGCGCGCGACCGCCGCCACGGAGCGCGCCGCCCCGCCCGCGGAGCGCGCCCGGCCCGCGCGCAGGATCGCGCCCATGCGGGGCGCGCCGAGCTGGCTGCGCCGGCCGGGCACCACCAGCGACCGCAGCCCGTCGATGCCGCGATCCTGGTAACGCCGGCGCCACAGATAAACCGTCTCGACCGACACGCCGAGATCGCGGGCGATGGCGCGCGCCCCCTGCCCGCCGGCGCTGCCGAGCACCACGCGCGCGCGCAGGCGCATGTCGGCGCTCAACCCGGCGCTGCCCAGCCAGGACAGCAGCAGGCCGCGGTCCTCTTCACTGACCGGTAACGGTGCCGTCCTCCTCATCGAGGACGCCACCCGCGCCGCGCGTTCGCTTGAATCACGAAGAGGTGTGATGCCGATCGGCTGTCGACGGTTCTTCCCTCGTCGCGCTTTTGTTTTTGCGGGCGACGTGCCGCCTTGGTCACCGCTCTTTGTTCCAGTTGTTTGCGGCCACTTCTGATGACCGCTGCCGAGCTGCGCGCCGTGCGGGTCGCGACGACAAAATCCGCGATATTCGTCGCGCTTTTGCCTTCGATAAAGGGCGTTGTCGACGGTGATTGTAATGAGTGCTTTCGACGTGGAAGAAATATCTCGCGTCGCTCTTTGTTACCGCCCCTTGACGATCATTTAACCCTCCGGTCCGACGGCGCTCGCTAGAGTTCCATCATTCACTACGGAGGAAACGAAATCATGAAACGACGTCAGTCGGGCCGCTCCAGCGCCCATTTCAGTTCCGTCAGCAGGCCAGTCAAGATGTTCCGTTCGGTCGCGCTGCCGATGTGGCTTGCGCTTTCGATGCTCGCGATGTCTCACCGCAGCTGGGCCGGTCCGCCAACCGCGCAGGTCGACACCACCGGGCTGTCGGTCACCGACACCGAGGTCACCGTCGGGCAGCTGCACTCAGCGACGGGGACGATGGCGATCAGCGAGACCGGCTCGATCCAGGCCGAGCGCCTGGCGATCGATCAGATCAACGCGAAGGGTGGGGTGCTGGGGCGGAAGATCAAGGTCATCCAGGAAGATGGCGCCAGCGACTGGCCGACCTTCGCCGAGAAGGCCAAGAAGCTGCTGACCAACGACAAGGTCGCGGCGGTCTTCGGGTGCTGGACGTCGGCGTCGCGCAAAGCGGTGTTGCCGGTCTTCGAGCATGAAAATGGGATGCTCTATTACCCGACCTTCTATGAAGGGCTCGAGCAATCGAAGAACGTCATTTACACCGGACAGGAGGCGACCCAGCAGATATTGGCCGGCCTCGATTGGCTCGCCAAAGAAAAGAAAGCAAAGACCTTCTATCTCATTGGCTCGGATTACATCTGGCCGCGCACCTCGAACAAGATCGCCCGCAAGCACATTGAAAACGTGTTGCACGGCACGGTCGTCGGCGAAGAATACTATCCGCTCGGGCACACGCAGTTCGGATCTTTGATCAACAAGATCAAGCTGAAGAAGCCCGACGTCGTCTATGCGATCATCGTCGGCGGCAGCAACGTGTCGTTCTACAAGCAGCTGAAGGCCGCCGGCGTCACGGCCGACAAGCAGACCCTGCTGACGATCTCGGTCACCGAGGACGAGTTGCTGGGCATCGGCGGCGAGAACATGGTCGGGTTCTACGCGGCGATGAAGTATTTCGAGAGCCTCGACAACTCCAACAACAAGAAATTCGTCGCCGACTTCAAGGGCAAATACGGAGACAAGAGCGTCATCGGCGACGTCACCCAGGCGGCGTATCTCGGCCCCTGGCTCTGGAAGGCGGCGGTCGAGAAGGCGGGCAGCTTCGACATCGACAAGGTCGCCGCGGCGTCACCCGGGATCGAGCTCAAGACGGCGCCCGAGGGCTACGTCAAGGTGCACAAGAACCACCACCTGTGGAGCAAGCTGCGCATCGGCAAGGTTCGCGCCGACGGGCAGTATGACGTCCTCTACGAATCGAGCCTCATCGAGCCCAACCCCTTCCCCAAGGGCTACCAATGAGCTGAGCGCGCAACGTCAACGTCGACGGGGTCATTGCTGTTGCTGACGAAGAAGAAGTCGAAGGGGGAAGAACCATGGGTGGCTATTCGCTGACCGAGCTGAAGTCGATCTTGGTGATGCAGGGGTTCAACGGGCTCAGTCTCTTCTGCGTGCTGCTGCTGATGGCGCTGGGGCTGGCCATCATCTTCGGCCAGATGGGCGTCATCAACATGGCGCACGGAGAGTTCTTGACCATCGGCGCCTACACCACGTACGTGCTGTCGACGGCCAGCGCGAAGTACGCGCCCTGGTTCCACAACTACTACTTCTTCTTCGCCGTCGTCGCGTCGTTCACGATCGCGGCGGCGGTGGGCTACGGCGTCGAGCTGTTGCTCATCCGCCAGCTGTACAAACGGCCGCTCGACACCTTGCTGGCGACCTGGGGCTTGAGCTTGATCATGCAGCAGACCTTCCGGTCGATCTTCGGCGCCAAGGAGGTGAGCGCCACGCTGCCCGACTGGCTGATGGGCTCGCTCAAGCCGACCGAGAACATCGACATCCCGATCAACGGCCTGTTCGTGATGGGGTTGACCATCCTGCTGACCGGGATGGTCTTCTTCCTGCTGTTTCGATCGCGCTGGGGTCTCAGCGTACGCGCCACCACCCAGAACCGGGCGATGGCCGGCGCGGTCGGCATCAACACGCAAAAGGTCGACCGGCTGACCTTCGCGCTCGGGTGCGGGTTCGCCGGCATCGCCGGCGCCGCCTTCACCACCATCGGCTCGACCGGACCGACCAGCGGCTCGCTGTACATCGTCGACACCTTCTTGGTGGTCGTATTCGGGGGCGCGCAGAGCCTGATCGGGACCATCGCGTCGGCGTTCACCATCGCGCAGGCGCAGTCGACGACGGAGTTCTTCTTGACCGGCTCGGTGGCGAAGGTCCTGACGTTGTCGACGGTGATCATCATCTTGATGCTGCGGCCGCAAGGCCTGGTCTCGCTGAAGGTGCGGCGATGAAGAGCTTGCTCGGGGGCAAGCGCAACCTTTTCGGGATGGCGGTGCTGGCGGTCTTGATCTTTCTGGTCTTCCCGGCGCTGCTCGACAACTTCCGCCTCAACATGGTCGGCAAGTACCTGACCTACTCCTTCGTGGCGCTGGGCCTGGTGCTGTGCTGGGGGCAGGGGGGAATCTTGAGCCTGGGGCAAGGGGTCTTCTTCGGCCTCGGCGGCTATTGCATGGCGATGTTCCTCAAGCTCGAGGCGTCCGATCCGGTGAGCACGTCGATCCAGTCGACGCCCGGGATCCCCGACTTCATGGACTGGAATCAGCTGACGCAGCTGCCGATGTTCTGGCGTCCGTTCCACAGCCTGACGTTCAGCCTGTTCGCCGTCATCGCGGTGCCCAGTCTGCTGGCGCTGATCATCGGCGTCGCGATGTTCAAGCGGCGGGTCGGCGGCGTCTACTTCGCGATCATCACCCAGGCGATCGCGGCCATCCTCAGCATCCTGATCATCGGGCGGCAGGGGTGGACCGGCGGCGTCAACGGCATCACCGATCTCAAGACGCTGCACGGCTGGGACATCCGCACCGACCACGCGCGCCGGGTCCTGTACTTCGTCAACGCCCTGCTGCTGTTCGGCGCGATCGGTCTTTGCCGCTGGATCCTGGGCACCAAGCTGGGGCGGTTGCTGCTGGCGATGCGCGACAAGGAAGAGCGGGTGCGCTTCTCCGGCTACGACGTCGCCAACGTCAAGGTCTTCGTCTTCGTGATGGCGGCGGCGCTGGCGGCGGTCGGCGGGGCGATGTTCACGCTGCAGGTCGGGTTCATGTCGCCGTCGTTCGTCGGCATCGTCCCGTCGATCGAGATGGTGGTCTTCGCGGCGGTCGGCGGGCGCGATTCGCTGGTCGGCGCGGTCTACGGCGCGCTGGTCGTCAACTGGAGCAAGACCTACTTCTCCGAAAAGTTTCCCGCAGCTCTGGCTGGTCCTGATGGGCGCCCTGTTCATCGGCGTGGTCAAGGTCTTCCCCAAGGGCCTGGCGGGGCTGTACGAATCCCACGGACGGGCCTGGCTCGCCAGCGCACGCGAGCGGGCGAGCCGCCTGCTGTCGCCGGCGCGCCGCTTGCCCCCGGCCGCCGCGGTCGGTCTGCCGCCGACGGCGGCGATGGGCGGCGAGAGGAGCGAGCCGTGAGCGACGCGATAGCCATGGAGACGACGACCGCGACGGCGCCGCGCGCGTCGACACGCGCGGTCGACGGTGAGAACACAGGCAAGTCGCGGCGCCCGATGCAGGACTACCTGCTGTCGGTTGAAGGCCTCACCGTCTCGTTCGACGGATTCAAGGTCGTCGATGATCTATCGCTGGCGATCGAGCCCAACGAGCTGCGCGCCGTGATCGGCCCCAACGGGGCCGGCAAGACGACGCTGCTGGATCTGATCTCGGGCCGCACGCGCGCCACCTCGGGCAGCGTCTTGTTCAAGGGCCGCGAGATCCTGGGGCTGCGCGAGCACGAGATCGTGCGCGCCGGCATCGGCCGCAAGTTCCAGACGCCGTCGATCTACGAATCGCTGACGGTGTTCGAGAATCTGGAGATGTCGTTCCCGGGCGGGCGCAGCGTGTTCGGCTCGCTCGGCTTTCGACGCACGCCCGAGGTCGTGTCCAGGGTCGAGGAGGCGGCGGCGGCGATCTTCCTCTCCGACCACCTGCATCGTCCGGCCGACGGGCTCAGCCACGGCCAGAAGCAGTGGCTGGAGATCGGCATGCTGCTGATCCAGGACCCGGAGCTGCTGATGCTCGACGAGCCGGTCGCCGGCATGACCCCCGCCGAGCGGGACAGCACCGCGGAGCTGCTGACCCGGTTGAGCGGCAAGCGTGCGCTGATCGTCATCGAGCACGACATGGAGTTCGTGAAGAACATCGCCCATCGCGTGACGGTGTTGCACCAGGGGAAGTGGTTGGCCGAGGGGAGCATGGACTTCGTCAAAGCCGATCCCAAGGTCATCGAGGTCTATCTCGGGCATTGAGACGTCGACGCTGGAGGAGAAACGAATGCTGCAAGTGACCGATCTGCGTGTGAGCTACGGCCAGAGCGAAGTGATCCACGGGCTGAGCCTGAGCGCCGAGCCCAAGAAGATCCTCGCGGTCATGGGCCGCAACGGCACCGGGAAGACGACGCTGTTCAAGGCGCTGATCGGTCTTCTGCCGACGCGCGCCGGGAGCATCAAGGTCGGTGGGGTCGAGATCAGCAACAAGGAGAGCTTCGAGCGCGTCGATCAAGGGGTCGCCTATGTCCCTCAGGGACGCATGATCTTCTCGACGCTGACCGTGCTCGAGAACATCGAGACCGGGCTGCTGCGCGGCCGGGCGACGAAGAGACCCAAGAAGATCCCCAAGAAGATCTTCGATCTCTTTCCGGTGCTGTGGGACATGCGCAAACGCCGGGGCGGGAACCTTTCGGGCGGGCAGCAGCAGCAGCTGGCGATCGCGCGCGCTCTCGCCAGCGAGCCCAAGGTGCTGCTGCTCGACGAGCCGACCGAAGGGATCCAGCCGTCGATCATCAAGGAGATCGCGCGCGCCCTGAAGCAGATCAACGACGAGAACGAGATCGCGATCGTCGTCTCGGAGCAAGTGATGGCGTTCGCGCTGGAGATCGCGGCGGCGGTGCTGGTGCTGGATCGAGGGGAGGTGGTCTACGAGTGCCAGCGCGACGATGTCAGCTCCGAGACCTTGGCCCGACACCTGTCGATCTAGATGGGAACCCTGGGCGGGTTCCCAACCCCTCCCGCGACGGACTCCGCCGGGCAAGCCCGGCTCCGTCCACGCGATTGAGCCGAAATGAACAACCACCCGAAGGGAGAAGGAGAGCCCGATGCAACACTTCAAGATCAAAGCCGGCAAGCCGCTGATTGAGCAGGCGGAGCTGGGACACAACCGCTGGCACCCCGACCTGCCTTTCCTCTCCACGGTGCAGCCGGGTGAGGAGATCATCATCGAGACGCTCGATTTCCTCGACGCGCAGATCCACAACGACGACGATCCGGCCGACGTTCGCGACATCGATCTCACGCGCGCGCACCCGCTGACCGGGCCGTTCGACATCGCCGGCGCCGAGCCGGGAGATCTCCTGGTGGTCGATCTGCTCGACATCAAGCCGGTGACCCCGGTCGGCTTCTCGGGGATCTTCTCCAAGGCGAACGGCGGCGGCTTCCTGGCCGACTACTTTCCCGAGGCCGACAAGGCGATCTGGGATCTGAAGGGCCTCTACACGACGTCGCGCCACGTGCCGGGCGTGCGCTTCGCCGGCCTGACCCACCCCGGCCTCATGGGGTGCCTGCCGTCGCGCGAGTTGCTCGCCGAGTGGAACCGTCGCGAGGCGCCGCTGGCCGAGAAGGGTCTGGCCAAGCCGCCGGATCCCAGCACCGCGGTGCTGCGCGGGCTCAAGGGCGCCAGCTTCGACAAGATGGCCAAGGAGGCCTGCCGCACGGTGCCGCCGCGCGAGCACGGCGGCAACACCGACATCAAGGATCTCTCGACGGGGACGCGAATCTTCTTCCCGGTCTACGTCAAGGGGGCGGGCTACTCGATGGGTGACCTGCATTTCTCGCAGGGGGACGGCGAGATCGCCTTCTGCGGCGCCATCGAGATGGATGGCGCGACCCACGTCGGGTTCGATCTGATCAAGGGCGGCATGGCGAAGTACGGCCTGACCGCGCCGATCTTCATGCCCAGCCCGGTGCGCCCGCGCTACGAGGCGTATCTGACCTTCGAGGGGATCTGCGTCGAGAAGGGGATCAACTACTACATGGACGCGACCGTCGCCTACCGGCAGGCCTGCCTGAAGGCGATCGACTACCTGACCCACTTCGGCTACACGAAGAACCAGGCCTACATGCTGCTGACGACCGCGCCGGTCGAAGGGCGCATCGGCGGCATCGTCGACATCCCGAACTGCGCCTGCACCGTCTCGATCCCGACGGCGATCTTCGACCAGGACATCACGCCCAAGGGGATGATTCACAACAAGCCGTACTGGGGGCGGGCCTAGATGCCGATGTACGAATATCGGTGCGCGGCGTGCGCGCATTCGTTCGAGACCTATCGCCGCGCCATCGAACGCGGCGAGCCGGTCGAGTGCCCCGGCTGCGGCGAGAGCACGCAGGCCGACCGCCTCTGGTCGACGATCGCGGTGCGCGTCAGCGCGGGCAAGGCGCGGCCGCGCTCGGGCGCCGAGGCGCTGGCCGGTCCGGGGGCGCGGGGTCTCGGCGCCACCGCCGGTCATCGCGCGACCTCGCTGCTGCAAACGTCGTCCTGCGGCGGCGCCGGCCACCGTCACTGAGCCCGATGCGCGTTGTCCCCGTGGGACAACAGCGCGGTTCGGGACAACAGAGGCGGTGGCTTGGGGGCGCGCGCACCGGGCGGGTGGTTTGAAACGGCGGGGCTGCGGGACGTGAGGACGGCTGCCTTCTCTCCGTTGTGGGGCCGCAGGAGGGGGGATGGGGTCCGTGCTCAAACATCCTTTGGCGCGAGGAGTGCTGAACTGTGCTTGGCAGACGGCAACCCGCGCCTCAGGAACTGCGCGCGGACCCCATCCCCCCTCCTGCGGCCGGCAACATCTACGTTCAGTGCGCCTGGGCCGCTGAGATCCGGAGGGCACAGCAAAAAATAGAGAGATCTATCGGACGTGGCCTCGCCGGTAGTTGGAATCATCCTTCGTCGCCTCAGGAAGCGAAACTGGAAATATTGCGAGGCCTGTCTTCGTCGCTGCAACGTCGCGTCCGATAGATCCCAATATTATTGTGGGGCCCTCCCCCTCCGGCGCGGCCGAGACGATCGCGGGCTCAATGTCGGCGGCGTGGAGGGCGCTGCGCGGGTGACGCGAAGGGGGGGGCCCCCGATGAGCTCGGATGACGGGGCGTGCAAGTGCCACTTGCCGAGAGGATCATGCGTCACCAGCGACCATCTTCTCCTGGACTTGAAAGGCCCCGATCCGGCCTTCGTCGAGCACGCTGCCGCACGGATGACCCGGACTCCCCGTCAGCCGAGCTCAGCGGGGAGGACCCCGCAGCGGCAGGACCCGCGCAGCGCCCGTAACGCCGCCTCGCTTTGATCCCAGCCCGCCGTCTTCAAGCCTCTTCGGGGCGGCGCCGCCCGGCCAGCAGCCAGATCAGCACCGGCGTGACGGCCAGGCCGATCAGCGTCGACGACAGAATGCCGCCGATGACCACCGTCGCCAGCGGTCGTTGCACCTCGGCGCCGGCGTGGGTCGAGATCGCCATCGGGATGAATCCGACCGCGGCGACCAGCGCCGTGGTCAGCACCGGGCGCAGCACGGCGACCGCCGCGCCGGCGACCGCGTCGCGCGCCTCGCGTCCGGTCGCCAGCTGTCGCGCTGCCTCGCTGGCCATGACGACGCCGTTCAGCACGGCGACGCCGGCGACGGCGATGAAGCCGACGGCGGCCGGGATCGAGAACGGCAGCCCGCGCAGCGACAGCGCCAGCACGCCGCCGATCAGCGCGAAGGGGGCGCCGGCGAACACCGCGATCGCCAGTCGGAGGTCGCCGAACATCAGGAACAGCATGCCGACGATCAGCCCGAGCGCGATCGGGACGACCAGACCCAGCCGCTTGCTGGCGCGCGTGAAGTTCTCGAACTGGCCGCCCCATTCCAGCGTGACCCCCTCCGGCAGCGGCACGTCGGCGGCGACGCGCGCCTGCGCCTCGTTGACGAAGCTCACCAGGTCGCGCCCGCGCACGTTGACCTCGACCAGCACGCGCCGCTGCAGCGATTCGCGGTTGATCACCGCCGGGCCCTCGGTCTCCCGGATGGTCGCCACCGACGCCAGCGGCACCAGCTTGCCGGTCGACGAGCCGACCAGCAGCTCGCCGAACGCCTCGGGGGTCAGCGTGGTGGGCGGCAGCAGCAGCATCAGATCGAAGCGCCGCGACTTCTCGAAGATCTTGCCGGCGAAGCGACCCACGCGCGACGCCTCGACTACCTCCAGCACGCTGTCGGCGCTGACGCCGTAGCGCGCCATGCGCGGGCGGTTGGGGATGATCTCGAACAGCGGCAGACCCAGCACGCGCTGCACCCGCCAGTCGCCGCGGCCGGGGATGTCGCGCACCACCCGTCCCACGGCGTCGGCGGTGTGCTTCAGCGTCGTGAGATCGTCGCCGAAGACCTTGACGACCACGTCAGCGCGCGAGCCGGCCAGCAGCTGGTTGACCCGATCCTCGATCGGCTGCGACACCGAGACGAAGGTCGCCGGCACCTCGCGTTCGATGGCGGTCTTGATCACCTCGCCGAGCGCGTCGAGATCGTGCGCCGTGGTCCACTCGTCGCGCGGCCGCAGCTTGACCATGACCTCGGTCTCGTCGGGGCCGACCGGATCGGTGGCGACCTCGGCGCGGCCGGTGCGGGTCACGATCGAGCGCACTTCGGGGAAGCGCGCCAGCACCTCCTCGACCTGAACGCCCAGGCGCTGCGCCTCGGTGATCGACACCGAGGGCAGGCGTTTGACGTCCAGCGACAGCTCGCCCTCGTCGAGCCGGGGGACGAACTCGGCGCCCAGCGTGCGCCCGAGCGCCATGGCGCCGACCAGCGCCAGGGCCGCGGCGCCGAGCGCCATCCGCGGGTGGCGCAGGATGCGCGGCACGACCCGTCCGTAGATCGTCTGCACGGAACCGAACAGCCCCGCGCCCTCGACGTGCGGGTGCTTGGGGACGCGCAGCACGTAGCTGGCCAGCGCCGGGAACGCCGTCAGCGAGAAGGCGAGCGCGCCGCCGAGCGCGAGCGCGACGGTGATCGCCATCGGCTGGAACATCCGCCCCTCGACCCCTTCCAGCGCCATCAGCGGCAGATAGACCAGCAGGATGATCGCCAGCGCGAAGGCGACCGGCCGCGCCACCCGGCGCATCGCCTGCGCGATCACCTCGGGCCGCTCGAGCTCGGACGGGCGGCGCGCCGCCAGCGCCAGCAGCGCCGCTTCGAGCATGACGATCGCGCCGTCGACCAGCAGCCCGAAG
This sequence comes from uncultured Pseudomonadota bacterium, assembly GCA_963778795.1. Lineage (GTDB taxonomy): Bacteria > Myxococcota_A > Polyangia > Fen-1088 > Fen-1088 > DASRQZ01. The sequence goes on from CAVZVU010000005.1 coordinate 667,700, forward strand.
TCGATCGCGCCCAGCGACATCAGATTCCCGGTGACGCCCAGCCGCACCATGCCGATGACCGCGATCGCCATGGCCAGCGGGATCGCCAGCGCGGCGATGATCGATCCGCGCAGGGACCCCAGCGTCAGAAACAGGATCACGACCACCAGCGCCGCCCCCTCGCCCAGGTTGACGGCCACCGTGCGCAGCATGCGGTTGATGAACTCCGCGCGATCGTAGTACGAGCGGATCTCCACCCCTTCCGGCAGCTCGCGCTGGATCTCCGCCAGGCGCACCTTCACGGCGGTCACCACGTCGCGCGAGTTCGCGCCGGTGAGCATCATGACCGTGCCGGCGACGATCTCGCCGGCGCCGTGCTTGGTGACGGCGCCGAAGCGCAGCGCCGGGCCGATGCGCACCTGCGCCACGTTCTTGATCAGCACCGGCGTGCCGTCGTTGTCGGAGGTGATGACGGTGTCCTCGATGTCCTCCAGCGTCCGGTACTGGGCGTCGCCGCGGATCACGAACGATTCGCGGTTCTTCTCGATGTAGCCGCCGCCCACCGCAGAATTGTTGCGCTCCAAGATCCGTTCGATGTCGCCCAGCGCCAGCCGATAGGCCGCCAGGCGCTTGGCGTCGACGACGACCTGGTACTGCTTGACCTCGCCGCCCATGCCGTTGACCTCGACGACGCCCGGCACGGCGCGCAGCTTGAACGCCACCTCCCAGTCGAGCAGCGTGCGCAGCTCCATCGGCGTGTGGGTCTTCGACGTGAGATAGAACTCGTAGATCTCGCCGAGGCCGGTCGACACCGGGCCGAGCTCGGGGTGGCCGTAGCCGGGCGGGATGTCGTTCTCGGCGGTCTTGAGCCGTTCGCTGACCACCTGACGCGCGAACCAGACGTCGGTGCCGTCGGCGAAGATCACCGTCACCGCCGACACCGCCGTGCGGCTCACCGAACGGATCTCGGTGACGCCGGGCAGGCCGTTCATCGCCGTCTCGATCGGGAAGGTCAGGTACTTCTCGACCTCGACCGGCGACAGGCCGGGCGCGCTGGTCAGCACGTTGACCTGGGTGTTGGTGACGTCGGGGACGGCGTCGATCGACAGCTTCGTGCCCAGGATCAGCCCCGCCAGCAGCACCGCGCTCCACAGGATCAGCACCATCCCGCGCTTGCGAACGGCGACGTCGACGATCGATTCCAGGCTCATCGCAGCAGCTCGCTCTTCAGCAGGAAGGCCCCCTCGACGGCGACCGCCTCCCCGGCCACCAACCCCTCGCGCACCTCGATCAAATCGCCGCCCGAAGCGCCCAGCTCGACCGGCCGCTGCTGGAACTCGTCGCCCTGGCGCCCGGCGACGAAGACCACCGGGCGCCCCTCAACGCGAGCCACCGCGTTGCGCGGCACCACCAGCACCTCGGGCGACCCGCGATGTCCGTCGCCGACGATCAGCGCAGAGACCAGCTGGCCGACCGACAGCTGCACCTGCCGGTTCTCGAATTCCAGGCGCACCTGGGCGGTGCGCGTCGCTTCGTCGATCACCGGCACGACATAGGCGACGCGCCCGGGAAAGACTTCGCCCGGGAAAGCGTCGGCGCGCACCTCGACCTGCTGCCCGACCCGCACGTGCGCCAGATCCTTCTCGTAGAGATCCAGGTTGACCCACAGGTGGCGCAGGTCGGCGATCTTGAACGCGTCGGTGGCGCGTTCCACCGCCTGCCCCAGCGTGATGGAGCGCGCGATCACCGTCCCCTCGATCGGCGAGCGCATCGGCACGCGGCCGCCCAGGTCCTGGCGATCGATCGCGTCGATGTCGGCGGTCGTCAGCCCGATGGCGCGCAGCCGTTCGGCGGCGGCGCGCACGCCGGCCTTGTCGATCACCCACTGCGCCTGCGCCAGCTCGCGGTCGCGCGACGAAGAGATCCGGCGCTCGGCCAGGTCGGTCTCGCGGCGCAGGTTGGACTCGGCGGCCAGCGCGCGCGCCTTGGCCGCGATCAGCGCGGCGCGCGCCTCGCCCACCTCGGCGCTCTCGATCTCGGCGATCACCTGGCCGCGGCGCAGGTGATCCCCGACGCCCGCCAGCAGCTGCGCGACGCGGCCCCCGACCAGCGGCCCGACGATCGCGAAGTGGTCCTGGTCGGGCGCGACCGTGCCGATGACCTGGATGTCGCGCGCCAGCCGAACCATCTCGGCGCGCGCGGTGCGCACCGGATTCTTCGTGCCGGCGCCGGGCGGCAGGGCCAGGCGCGCCGGCGCCACCGGGTCGCGACTGTCGGACGACGACACCGCCAGGGTCCCCGCCGGCGTGCCCCCGTCGCCGGCCGCGCTGCGGCCCCGCAGCACGATCAGGCCGACGGCCAGCACCAGCGCCGACGCCGTGCCGCCGATGAAGAGCAGGCGCTTCTTCAGATTGAAGTTGAGCGTTGTCATGGCGCGCCGACCCCCATGGCGCGATCGAGCTCGATCGTCGCCTGCCAGAGGTCGCCCAGCGTCTCCAGTTGATGTCGCCGCGCCTCGCCCGCCTCGCGCCGCGCCTGGATCACGCGGAACAGATCGAACTTCCCCGCTTGCCATCCCTGCGCCAGCAGGTCACTCGCGCGCTCGGCGGCGGGCACCACCTCGACGTCCTGGATGCGCGCTTGCTCGCGGCGCGCGCGCAGCTCGCGGTAGGCACGGTCGACCTCCAGCTCGACCTGGCGTGCCACCAGCACGCGCTCGTCGTCGATGCGGGCGCGCTCGGCCTGCGCGATCGCGCGCGGGCCCTGGTTGCGCCGCCACACCGGCAGCGGCACGGCGATGCCGCCGCCGATGAAGGTCTGGCCCGGCAGATCGCGCTCGACGTCGAAGAACAGCGCCGGTGACGGCAGCGCCTCGCGCCGCAGCCGCACGATCTGGGCGTCGATCTCCGCGCCGCTGGCCGCCAGCGCCGCCAGATCGGCCCGCTGCGCGCGCGCCATCAGCAGCGCCTGGTCGACGGGAGGCAGACCGCGCGCTGGCGGCACCAGCGGCGTCGTGAGCGCGATCGGGGTCTGCGACCCCAGCGCCAGCAGCGCCAGCAGCTCGGCCCGCGCCTCGCCGGCGATCCGTTCGGCGTCGATCCGTTCGCGGTGCATCCGGCCGCGCTCGACCTCGGCCAGGCGCAGCTCGATCTCCGATGCCGCGCCCGCGTCGACGCGCGCGCGCACCGAATCCTCGAGGCGCGCCGCCAGCGTCTCGCGCTCGGTCGTCGACCGCACCAGCGCCCCGCCCAGCAGCGCCGCGACGTAGGCGCTGCGCGTGCGCGCCGACGCCTCGACGACCGCCAGCCGCTCGCGCGCATCGGCGGCGTCGACGGCGCGCGCGACCTCGTCGATGCGGGCGCCGCGCTGGCCGCCGACCTCGACCTGCTGTTCCACGCGCAGCCGGTAGCCGAGCCCCGAGGTCGGTCCGGTGTTGGCCGAGGTCACGTCGCGCTGCTGGCCGAGCGCGAGCGCCACCCCCGGATTGGCCGGCATCCAGAGCTCGGCCTCGACCCGGCGGGCGCCGGTCAGCCGCGATTCGGCGCGCGCGCGGCGCACCAGCGCGCTAACGTCGTTGGCGCGGCGGACGGCGTCTTCCAGCGCCAGCGACATCCCGGCCGGCGCCGTCGCCGGTGATGCGGGTGGCGCTTCTTGGGTATCGTCAGTCAGGGAGACTATCGACGAAGCCGTCGATGAAGTCGTCGATGAAGCGCCCAAGGGCGCAGCGAGCGCGCGGGTTGTAACTGCAGGGTCGAACGCGGTGCTGACGATCAGGAATACAAGATAAGCGGGACGGGGGCGGACGCGATCGGTCCACCCAAGCAACGGGTACATGAAGGACTCCTCTGTCTGGTTGGCATGACGACTACCTATGCGACAGCGAGAGGAGCGATGGGAGGGCGGAAGATATCACTGACGAAGATGCGGCCGAGGCGGACCGGGGACTGCGGGAGCGGAAGCAGGAGAGCGGAGCGGGGAGCGACTTCGGGGCCGGCGTTGGGGAGCAACGCAACGGCGCCCTCGCCGGCCGGGGAACCGAGATCGCCCTGGGCATCCTGGATGTCGACGACGTCACCGTGGCCGGCCCGGAACAGAAATAACGCCGTTCCGAGGAGGATCACTGCGACGAACCGGAACCAAGACACTGTGCCGTCAAGCTAGCACGACGATCGACGGTGGCCAGGATCACATGAAGTCCTGAGCGTTAATTTATTGTTTCCACGACGTCGAGATGGGATCGCGGATGCAAGCCGTTGCCCCACATATCAGACTCGGGCGCATGACTGATGCGATCCGGACGGCGCTGGTGACCGGAGGAAACCGGGGGCTGGGACTGGAGACCGGCCGGCAGCTGGCGGCGCGCGGATTCCGCGTGTTGTTGACCAGCCGCGATGCGCCGCCGAAGGAGGAGAAGGCCGCTCCCGCTGCTGCCGGCAAGCTCGAGCAGCGCGCGCTCGACGTCACCAGCGGCGCCAGCATCGCCGCGCTGGGGGCTCGCCTCGCGCGCGAGCAGACGCGGCTGGATGTCCTGGTCAACAACGCCGGGGTCTCGCTGCACGGGTTCGACGCCGAGCAGGTGCGCCGCACGCTGGCGGTCAATTTCTATGGAGCCATGAACGTGACCGATGCGTTGCTGCCGCTGATCCCCGACGGCGGCACCATCGTGATGGTCTCCAGCGGGATGGGCGAGCTGGCAGGCGTCTCGCCCGCGCTGCGCGCGCAGCTGATGGCGCCCGACCTGACCCGCGCCGGGCTGGTCGAGCTCATGCACGCGTTCGTGCGCGCCGTCGAGCGCGGCCGCCACGCCGAGGAAGGTTGGCCGTCGTCGGCGTACCGCGCGTCCAAGGTCGGATTGAACGCGCTGACGCGCATCTTCGCGCGCGATCTGTCGCCCCGGCGCATTCGCGTCAACGCCGTCTGCCCGGGCTGGGTCAGGACCGACATGGGCGGCGAGGGCGCGCCCCGCGACGTCGCCCAGGGCGCCGCATCGATCGTATGGGCCGCGGCCCAGCCCGACGGCGGCGGCCCCACCGGCGGCTTCTTCCGCGACGGCCGTTCCATCGCCTGGTGATCGCGCGCCTGGTGATCGCGGGGCCTTCTCGGACCTACGGCGGCGTCGTCGTCCCCAGGAACTGCAGACCGGGCGAGTTGTTGATCACCCAGGGCGGCAGGGCGCCGGTGACGTTGGTGAAGACCACGCCCTGGAACACGCTGTTCTCCATGTGATCGATCTTGGTGGGCGCAACCGCGTTCAGGCGCACGTCGTCGAAGGTGATGTTTTCGCTGTAGACGTCGGGGTAACCCTCCAGGTTCTGCGCGGCGGTCGCCGGATTGAAGCCGTCGTTCTGGATCGCGATGGCGCCGCCGTCGACGGTCACGTGTTGGACCAGCACGTCGCTGAACGCGGCGGCGATCGGCGCCGACGCGTAGACGTTGTTGTTCATCGTGTACGCGAGCGTGAAGATGAACGCCTGACTGCTGGCGTCGCGCATGGCGTTGTCGCGGAAGACGAAGTCGCGCGCGCCGCCCCCGGCCTGGACGGTGGCCTTCATGCGCAGGCCGACGTCGGTGTGAAACAGGACGTTGTCTTCGGCCAGCACGTGCTGGATCCACGCCCCGGTGTGGCTGCCCGCGACCACGGCGCCGTGCCCCTCGCGGTAGTAGTTGTTGAAGATCCACCCGTTCTGCGACGGCGGTTGGTTGGCCGCCAGCGCGCCCAGCCCGGCGGCGAAGTTCACGCAATCATCCCCGGTGTCGAAGAAGTTGTTGAACACCATCACCCCGTCGCTGTTGCCGAACTCGATGCCGTCGCCGTTGTTGGCGTCGTACGTCTTGTGCACGACGCCGTTGACGACCACGTTGGCGGTCTCCAGGTTCATGATGCCGTGGTACGCGGGGTTCAGCACCAGGAAGCCCTCGTAGTAGACGTTTTGCACCCCGCGCAGGGTGATCAGGCTCGAGCGGCGGTTGCTGTACGCGACGTCGAGCGCGACGCCGGCGGCCACCGCCTTCGCCACCTGGTCCTTGGCCAGCACGCCGTCGGTGCCGACCTTGGACGAGCTGCTGGCGCGATACTGCGGCAGCAGATTCCCGAGCTCGTCGACGATGCTGCCCGCCGCGGTCTTGAGCCAGCCGTTGCCGTCGATCGTCCCCTTGCCGACGATCCGGATGTTCTCGAACGTGCCGAGCGCGTGGGTCGTCTGGTCGATGGCGTTGATCAAGGACGGCGGTCGCCGGTCGGTCAGGTAGTCGTAGAGCGTGTAGCCCTTGTCGAGCGGGTAGTCATCCCCGTTCTCCGATCCCAGCAGGGTGGCGCCTTCCGCGATCTCCAGCGTCATGTTGCTCTTGAGGAAGAGCGCGCCGGTCTTGAACGTTCCCGCGGGCACCAGCACCTTGCCATCGGGCGGGCAGGCGTCGATCGCCGCTTGCAGCGCGGCGGTGTTCAAGGTGACGCCGTCGCCGACGGCGCCGTAAGCCGTCACGTCGACGACCTCGGGCGGTCGGGTGGTCCAGTGAAAGACCCAGTTGCTGTGACGGGATCGCGTCCCGTCGCTCAGCACCGCGCGCACCGTGAATATGTGCCACGACTGGGGCAGCAGGCCGGTGACCTTGAAGGTGTGGATGTTCACCTTGACGTGAAAGCCAGCCGTGTCGGCGGCGTAGAACCCGTCGATGTAGGGCTTGGCGGGCGACACGGCGCCGTTGTTCGCGGCGGCGCTGCCGAGCAACCGCCCGTCCATGTAGACGTCGTAGTCGACGACATCGGTGTAGTTGTCGGGCTTGTGCCAGACCAGCACGATGCTGGTGTCGTCGTAGGCCAGACCCGGGACCTGCAGATGCTGCGGGACGATCGTTGGATCATCGGACGTTCGGTGGTGGAGCTCGGCGGTCGTGGTGTCTGACGGCAGCCCCGGGTCCCCCACGCACGCCGACACCATCCCAAGGCAAACCAAGGTCGTACCAATCCTCAACCGTTGCATTCCGGCTCCATTCTCCCCCGCGGACCACAGCGAAAACCGGCCGGCTGGCAGCAACATCGCGACCAACAAGCCTCGTCAGTGACATGCGGGGTAACGCGCGCTTTCGGGCCTATTCCCGAGGATGTTTGTTGTCGGGAGCGCGGACCTTGTTGCCCCCGCGTCTTCTCGGTGCCTTACAGAAAAGCAGTCGAGAGTGCGGACGGACATCCTCATCGAGAGCTCGACATCGCGCGAGGACGAGAGCGTCAGCAATGATCGGACCGACTCGGGTGGCATTCTTTTCGCTCGACCCACCGACGGATTCAGACGTACATCTAGACCGTGAAGCAGAGATTCACTCTCCCCGGCCGTTTGCTACGCGCGCTGCTCGCCAGTCGGGGAGCAACCATCGTTCACCTGCTCGACCCCAAGGCGCGGCAGGATCTCGCGATCGTGCGCGACACGCGTAAGCGAACGGAGCTGCTGGTCGAGGACGCGGCGGCGTTCGAGATCTTGGCGTACGTACGGGCCGCGCAGCGGCTCGGAGGCGCCATGGCAGAGCTCGGTGTGTTCGCGGGTGGAACTGCCCGGCTCATCTGCGAGGCCAAGGGCGAATCGCCGCTGCATCTGTTTGACGTGTTCGAGACGCTGCAACAGTCCACGGAGCTGGCGTCCGAAGGGGGCCAGACGGCGGAGGTCCGCGCGCGCTTCGGCAGCTGGCATACGCCGCGCGTGGCAGTCGAACGCCTGCTCGAGCCGTATGCCGGCGTCCGGATTCACGCCGGGACCTTCCCCGACACCGCCCGCGGACTGGAGCACGAACGCTTCGCCTTCGTCCACCTGGACGCTGACCTCGAGTCGAGCACGCGAGACGGACTTCAGTTCTTCTACCCGCGCATGCTCGCCGGCGGCGTGATCATCGGTGACGACTACAACTTGCCGACCGTCCGGCGCGCCTTCGACGACTTCTTCGCGCGGCTGCCCGGCGCGGTCGTCGCCTTGCCGTGGGGGCAAGCGGTGGCGATCAAGCTCGCCGCCTGACTCAGACGCGAAACTGCCGGCGCGATTCCCCCGCGCTTGACGGGTCACCTCCTTCTTGTAACCTCGCGCGGGTTGTTGCCTATCTCCGGGAACGGGTCCCACCGTCGGCGGCTGGCGATATTTTCGCCGGGCGGGATCGGAAGCGGCGCCTTCTCGCAGGGGCTGCCTGCTCTCGCCAAGCTGGTCGCGCGGCTCGCGGAGCGGTTCGACGTCACGTTCTACTCATTGGCGGGGATCGATCCCGGATTCGAACCGGAGGGGTACCGGGTGCGTCCCCTCGCGCGCGCGCTGGAGGCGGTCAACGTGAAGGGGGTGCGCTGGCTCGATCTGGCGCGGCGATTCGTCGCCGACCACCTCGCGGCCCGCTACGACCGCATCCTCTCGTTTTGGGGCTATCCCATCGGCGCCTTCGCCACCGGGCTCGCCCGCGTCTGGCACGTTCCGGTGGCGGTCATGTTGCTCGGCGCCGAGACCGCCGACGTCCCGGCGATCCGGTACGGGCACCTCGGCCGCAAGACTTCGCGGCGGTTGGTGCTCGAGACCTGCCGCCGCGTCGACGCGCTGGTCGCCGTGTCCCGCTACCAGCTGGACGTCCTGGCATCGCACGGATTCACGCGGCCGGACGCGCACGTCGTGCCGATCGGCGCCGAGACGGAGCTGTTCGCGTTCGAGGAAACGCCCCGCGTCGCGCCGCTCAAGATCATCCACGTCGGCAACCTGACGGCGGTCAAAGACCAGGCGACCCTGCTGCGGGCATTTGCGCGCGTGCGGTCGACCATGGACGCGAGGCTTCGCATCATCGGTGAGGGCTCGCTGCGCGACCAGCTGGAACGCCTGATCGGCGAGCTGGGGATCACCGACTCCGTCGAGCTGACGGGCGCGGTGCCTTTCGCGACCATACCGCGTCACTATCGCTGGGCCGACATGTTCGTGCTGACGTCGCTGTCCGAAGGGCAGAACCGCTCGCTGACCGAAGCGGCGATGTGCGGCGTTCTCCAGATAAGCACGCCGGTGGGCCACCTGGCGGATCTCGGCGAACAGGCGGCGGTCATCGTGAAGGCCGGCGATCCCGCGAACGTCGCCGAGCGCATTGTCGCGATCGCCGGCGACCCCGCCGGGTGGCAGCGGCGCGTGCGCCACGCGCGCGCCTGGGCGGCCGAGCACGACATGGGCTGGACGGTCGACCGCATGACCGAGGTCATCGAGACCATGGGGGGCGCTTGATGGAGATCAGCGTCGTCATCCCGACACGCAATCGCCCCGACCGCTTGCGATCGACGCTGGTGAAGCTGAACCAGTCGACGCTGCCGGTGCGCGAGGTGCTGATCGTCGACTCGAGCGATCGGAGGCTGGAGCCGGGCGCGTTCGCCGGCCTGGAGAAGCTGGGCATCGTCTATCTCGAGGCGGGACGCTCGGTCTGCGTGCAACGGAACGTGGGCATCCGCAGGGCGGCGGCCCCCTGGGTCTTCTTGTGTGACGATGACATTGAGGTTCCGCCTGACTATCTGGCCCGGCTAGCGGCGCACGTGGCTGGGCACCCCGAATGCGGGGCGGTGTCGGGCATGGTGCTCGACAGAACCGCCGACGGATGGCGAGGTCAGTTCCCCGAAACGTCGTCCCTGATCCTGTTCTGGAAGTTCCTGTTCCAGCTGGGCATGTGGGGTGAAATTCGCGCCCCCGGACCGATTGCCCGCGCCATCAGCGCCTACTACCGCCGGCGTGGAAACCATATCGCGCCGTCGGGTTGGCCGGTCATCACCCAGATGCAGGGCGCCTTTTTTCGCACGCCGATCTACGCGCTCGGCGCGTCGGTGGTGAAGCGCGAGTGGCTCCTCGCCTCTCCCTTCGACGAGTCGCTCGATAGCCATGGCATCGGCGACAACTACGGCGTCGCGATCGGGTTTCCGCCGGAAGGGATCCATGTCGTCAACGACGCCTATGTCTTTCATCATCGCGCGTCCGCCAATCGCCCGGCCGACGGCCAGACGCAGGAGCGACGGATGCTCGCGCTCGACTACTTCATCCACACGCGCCGCGAGCTGACCGACGTGCGGAGGCTCGCCTTTCTCTGGTCACTCGTCGGTGCCGGGGTCCTTCACGGCGTCTCGGGCAATCTGACGGTGTCGCGTTCGATGTGGCGCACCCTGGAGCGTGTCGTCGCTGGAGACAATCCCTACCGGGCGGGTCGCGGCGCCGAGCCGCTGGATCCGCCGGTGACCCGCCGATGATTGCTGCGAACGGTGCGAGCGGCGCGAGCCTGACCGACGCCGTGGTGGTACGGGCGGACGGGCCCACGCGCGCGACGCTTCATATCGCGGGCGAGCGGATCGCGTCGGTTGCGCCCACCGGTGCGTTCACGATCGATTTGGCGGGGCACCTGATCTTTCCCGGGTTGGTGAACGCCCACGATCATTTAGGGATCAACGCGGTACCACCGCTGCCCGCAGGACCGCCGTTTCCCAACAGCTATGCCTGGGCGGCGGAGTTCGGCGCCCATTTTCGCGACCCGCAGGTGGCCGACGCCGTGGCCGTCCCGGTGGTCACACGCTGTTGGCAAGGGGCGCTCAAGAACCTGCTGGCGGGCACGACGACCGTGGCGAACCACGATCCCTGGACTGAAGAGGCGTTCGGCGACGAAGCCTTCCCGGTGCGGCTGCTGCGTCGCTTCGCGTGGTGCCATTCGCTCGGTATGTCGCCGCGCCGCGGGCTGCGCGGCAAACTGCTGGCTCGTGCGGCCCGCCTGTTCGGTCGCCCCGCGCCGTTCGGTCCGGCCGCCGTCGAGAGCTTCACCGCCACGCCGCCCGGGGCGCCCTGGATCATTCACCTGGCGGAGGGGACCGACGCGATGGCTCGCGGCGAGCTCCGCCAGTTGGACGCGCTTGGCTGTCTGGCGGCCAACACCGTGGTTGTCCACGGCGTCGGGCTGAGCGCCGACGACGTCGAGTGGATCATCGGGCGTGGTGCCGCCGTGATCTGGTGCCCGGCCAGCAACCTGGCGGTGCTGGGCGCGACGCTGTCGCCGCGGCGGCTGGCCGGGGCGCGCCGTCTCGCGCTCGGGACCGACTCGCGGCTCACCGGATTCTCGGGATCTCCTCGACGAGCTGCGGGTGGCGGCCGCGCACTCCGATCTCGACGCCCGCCGAGCTGCTTCGTTTGGTCACGGCCGACGCCGCCGAGGTGCTGGCGATGCCGGAGGTCGGTGGCCTCGCGCCCGGGCAATGCGCCGATGCGTTGATTCTGCGCGACGACGGGACCGCACCTCCCGCCGAGCAGCTCCTCGCGAGCCGCCGCGCCGATCTGCGCGCCGTCATCCGCGACGGCAAGCCCGCGGTTGCTGATCCCGATCTCGCCGGTTGGTTCGCGGCCGCGCGGGTCGAGACGGTTGCCATGATGCTCGACGGCCGGCCGAAGCTGGTCGCGCGCGCCTTCGTTCGCGCAGACGCCGCGCGGCTCGAACCCGGATTGATTGTTGATCGGGGCTAGCCAGACCGGCGTCAGCGCGCCGGTCCGACTCGAAAGAGCTTCGAAGACGGACCAAGGCTGGCGATCGGCGTGAGACCGGGTTTTTGCAACAGGGCCTTGAACCCAGCCTCCACCGGAAGGCCGGCCTGGACGATCTCGAGCTCGAACAGGTCTGCGAAGTAGAAGCACGGGCACTCGCGCGCGAGGATCGCGTCGACGTCGGCGCGGGTCAGGAGATAGGTGTCGCGCACGCGCGTCCGGCCGTAGTACTCCAGCATGAGGGTTCCGCCCGGCATCAGCAGCGTCGCGCCGGGCGGAACATGCGCGTCGATCCAGTCGACGGTCGCGCGGTCTGCGTTCTTGCGCGCCACGGTGTGGGCATGCTCGCGCGCGCCCAAGCCGAGCCCTGCTGCCATCGATGCGGCCAGCAGCAGCGCGAGCAGTGGCCGGGCGCGCTGGGAAAGCCGCGCGCGCACCGTCGCGAAGCCGATCCCGCCGAGCGCGCCGATCGCGGGGATGGCTGCCCAGAGGAAACGCGGATTCTCGTAGGGGATCCCGGAGATGAACGCCCAGTTCACCAGCGGCCAGCCGATGAGCAGCAGCACGGCAACGGTGCGCCGCTCGCGCCCCACGACCCAGGCGCCCGCCACCGCCAGCGCCGTGATGACCGGGAACAGAGCGTCGGGCCAGCCCAGCCGCAGCAGATAGAAGATCCCGACAGGAAAGCGATAGTGAGAGCTCGCTTCCCGCGTCGTGAAGTTGCGCCGGAGCGCGTTCAGCGGGTTCCACCGCTGGAGCCATTCGTGGTGCGCCAGCGAGTACGGCACCGCCCGGGCCGCGGCGAGCTGCGGCACAAGCACGGCGAGCCCGGCCAGCGCGGCCAGCACCCACCAGATCCATCCGGTGCGCGCCGGCGCCGGGCGCGGTGCGGCGGCCAATGAAGCGCCGATCGGGATCGCGATCAGGCCGACCTGCCAGCGGGTCACGGCGCCCCAGGCGATCGCCACCGTGCACGCCACCAACCACGGGCCGCGACGCGCGCGAAGAAAGCGCGCCGCGCACCAGAGAGCCGTCGCGGACAAAGCCATCGCCAGGCCGTCCGCCATGACGACCTGACTGCTGCGCAGCACCACGCCTGACGCAGCCACGACCAGGCCCGCCACCATCGCCGCCGTCGGATCGCCGTCGGCGCCGCGCAGGCGATCGAGCTCCTTCACCAGCAGGAACGTCGCCGACGCCGTCCAGGCGCATGCGAGCGCGCTGACGATCTGTCCCGCCAGCGGACTTCCGCCCGTGAGCGGCAGCAATGCCGCGACCGCCGCCGGATAGCCACGCGGCCAGAAGAGATCGGGAAGCGGCGCGCCCGCGAACAGATGAGGCCCGATCGCGCGCGCAAAGCGGAAGTAGGCAAATGCGTCCTGGCCATAGAGACCGTCGAACGGGAGCAACAAACGTGTGATCGCAGTAACGATCAGTGCGACTCCGAAGGGGCACGCGGCTCGATTGACTCGCGAAAATTGCACGCGGACGCAATCTACCGCCCGCTTCGTTTGGAGGGGGACGTAAAGTTTCGACAAGACTGGAGACAGTGATGCTCGACCGGCTTCGCGGCGCTCTCCAAAAGTTCCGGTACGTCCCCCCGCTGGCTGTCGGAGTGCGCGAGGCCTACGCGCGCTGGGCTGACGTCTATCCGCCGGTCGCGCACAACCCCTTCATGCAGCGAGAGCAACAGGAGTTGCTCTCGCTGTTACCCGAGGTGGCCGGCAAGACGGCGCTCGACGTGGGGTGCGGGACGGGGCGCTACATCGAGATCCTGCGCGAGCGAGGAGCAATCGTGGTGGTCGGGATCGACTTGTCGTCCGAGATGCTGCAGCGAGCGCGGGCGCGCGGCGCAATCGCGCGCGCTGATCTGCGCGCGCTGCCGATACGCTCCGCCTGCATCGACGTGGTCACGGCGGGGTTGACGGTCGGGCACGTCGCCGATCTCGCGCCGGCCGTCGCCGAGATGAGCCGTGTGCTGGTGGCAGGCGGCGTCCTGGTCTACTCGGACTTCCACCCATTCGCTCGGCTCAACGGAAATCAGCGGGTCTTTTCCGTCGACGGACGATCCTACGCCGTCGAGCACTACGTTCACCTCTACAGCGCGCACCATGTTGCCTGCCGCGCCGTCGGGCTGGAGATTGAAGACGTTCGCGAGGCGCTGACGACAACCGACAACCCCTTTCCCGCGGTGCTCGCGATTCGCGCACGCCGGCGGGGATGAAGAGCGTCGACGAGAGAGGATCTGCTCAGGCCCTGGCGGGCGTTAGCCGCCGACCCGCTCGTAGACCAGCACGATGTGGTCGCCCATGCCGCGCAGCCCAGGCAGCGCGTTCAGCCGGTCTTCGACGAAGGACAGCGCCTGCAGCAGGCCAGGCACGCGGGCGAACTGGGGGCCGAAGCTGAGCGGGGGCAGCGCGATGCCCAGGCTCTTGAGCTCGACGCGCCGGAAGCCGGCGCCAAGCGCGCGATCGAAATCGGCGGCGCCGTAGTAGCGCATGGGGAACCGCCGCCCTTCGACGTCGGCGATCGGCGCGCGTTGAAAACGCCGCAGCGCCGCGCGGGGCTGACCGCGCGCCAGGAAGAGGGCGACCTCGAGCGGGCAGATGCGCGGCAGGACCACGCCCAGGAAGCGCGCGCCCGGGCGCAGCGCCTGCTCCAGCAGGACGCGCACGGGATCCAGCGACAGCTCGCAGTTGAGCGGCGCGAAGTTCGAGAACGCCCCGTCGACCGACAGCCCCAGCGACCGCCATTGTTCGCCGAGCGCGCCGGCGCCCGCGTTGACGAAGGTGACGGCGTCGGCGCGGCCGGCGGCGGTCAGCTTGGCGGTCGCCTCGGCGATCATCCCCGGCGCCGGATCGGCGGCGACGATCCGGTGGCCGCGCGCGGTCAGCGCCAGCGTGTCCTCGCCGGTGCCGCACCCGAGCTCGAGCAGGCGGCTGCCGGCGGGGAAATGGCGCGCGCAGGCCTGGTGGACACGCGCGCGCATCATGCCGACCAGGGGGTTGGTGACGGGCGAAAATAGGGTGTCGTACTGCCCTGAGATCGCGTCAAACGCCGCGCCGCCGGCCGCGGGGGCGGGATTCATGACGCGCGCGCTCCCGGCTCGATCGGCTTTCGGTCGGCAAACAATGTGGGCAATGGAATATTCTCGATCGGCGCCGGGCGCAAGGACTCGCGCCACGGCCCGGCGAGCCTGCTACATTGTCGCCGCATGGAGAAGGAAGAAGACTTCGCGAAGATGTTCGCGGAGTACGAGCAGGCGAACAAGGGAAAGCGCCAGCAGCCGGCGGTGCAGCCGGGGGATCGCGTTCGCGGCAAGGTGACCTCGGTCGGGCGCGACACGGTCTTCGTCGAGCTGGACGGCGGGCGCGGGGACGGGATGCTCGACGGGGCGGAGCTGCGCGATGAGAGCGGCCAGGTCACCATCGCGGTGGGCGATTCGATCGACGCGACGGTGATCGAGGGCGGTCGCCCCGGCGAGCCGCTGCTGCTGCGCCGCGGGCTGGCGCGCGGGTCGGCGGCGCTCGCCGACCTGGCGCGCGCGTTCGAGCTCGGCATGCCGGTCGAGGGGACGATCGCGGCGGTCAACAAGGGGGGCGTCGACGTCACCGTCGCCAGCGTACGCGCCTTCTGCCCGATCTCGCAGCTCGACACGCGCCGCACCGAGGACGCGTCGTCGCTGGTGGGGCAGAAGATGATGTTCCGCATCACCAAGTACGAGGAAGACCGGCGCGGCCCAAATCTGGTCTTGTCGCGCCGCGCGTTGCTGGAAGAAGAGGCGCGCGGCCGCGCCGTCGAGACCCGCGCCAAGCTGGTGGTCGGCGCCGTGATGCCGGGCGTGGTGACGGCGCTCAAGGACTTCGGGGCGTTCGTCGATCTCGGGGGCATCGAGGGGATGCTGCACGTGTCCGAGATCGGCTTTTCGCGCGTGACCCGCCCCGCCGACGTGCTGTCGATCGGCCAACCGATCACGGTGCAGGTGCTGCGGATCGAGAAGAGGGACGACCCGAACCGACCGGAACAGGTGGCGCTGTCGCTGAAGGCGCTGGCGGATGACCCGTGGGAAGAGGCGATCACGCGCTTCCCCGAGGGGACGCGGGTGCGCGGGACGGTGACGCGCGTCGAGCCGTTCGGCGCCTTCGTCGAGCTCAGCCCCGGCGTCGAGGGGTTGGCGCACATCAGCACGCTCGGCGGCGGCAAGCCGCTGCGCCACGCGCGCGACGCCGTGAAGCCGGGCGATGCACTGGAGGTCACGGTCACCGCGATCGATCGCGAGCGGCGGCGGCTGTCGCTGTCGCCCGCCGGCGAGTCGGAGGCGGTCGACGCCGAGTCGCGCGCGGCCGCCGACCGCGCCGCCGGCTCATCGAAGCTGGGTACGCTCGGGGATCTGTTCAACAAGCGGGTGCCGCCGAAGCGCTGATTGTCCTCTGGCTGATACGGCTTCCCCGGCCGTCCCGGTGCTGTGGGGCCCGGCACAGGAAACTGATCCTTCGCGTCGTCTTGATCCGATCCGGCGCGCGTGTAGCGTAGCCCGGGACATGCATCGACGGCCGGTGGTGGTTCGGAGGTTGGGCATCGCGCTCTTCGTCGTCGCGCTGGCGACGTCGGCCGCGCTGTCGGGGTGCGGGCGTTGTCTGGTCGGGTCCCCGAGCTCGGGGAAGGAGTGCGCCACGACCGGCAGCGCGACGCTGGTCGCGGCACCGGGGCTCTCGTCGAGCAAGCCACTCTACGTTCGTTTCGGGCTGAGCTGCTTGACGTCCGCGAACTGCAACAGCGGGCTGACCTTCAGCGTCCGCGACACGCCCACCGATCCGCCGGGGTTCGAGTTCGATGTCTTGCTCCCGGCGATGAGCGGCGACTACAGCATCACCAACCCGACGGTCAACGGAGCCTGGAGCCCGACCGGGCCGGGCGCGCCGCTCGACTACCTGAGCTTCGTGTCGGGAACCGCGGACGTTCACGGCGCATCGGACCAGGGCTTCAGCGCCTCGTTTGCCTTCGAGCTGCGCACCAACGCCGGCGAGCCGGTGTCGGTCACGGACGGTCAGGCGGTGATCTCCAACTGCCACACCGTCACCGCCTGCGGCGAGTAGCGGCGCGTCGCGACGGCGTCCCGGCCTGCCGCACCGCTCAGCGCGAAGTTCATGAAAGGCGGGGACTGGGCCGGTTGTTGTCGCTGGAGACACTTACACCTGAGCAACTGGTGCACTATTCTGCGCGTTCGGTCCCTCTCTCCAGGAAGGCCATGGCCAAAATGCTGACTCCGATGACGCCCCCCGCATTTTCGAGGACGCGATCTAGATTGGTGTCGGCGTCGGCTTCGACGTTGAGCCTCTGGCTGGTCTCGGTCGCCGTGCTTGGCGGCGGTGCTTGCGTGACCGGCGGTGCGGCCGAGGACGACGCCGGCACCGTCGAGGGGACCGGCGGGAAGACGACGACGTCCGGTACCGGCGGCACTGGTGTGGGCGGCATGACCGGGACGATCGGCACCGGCGGAAACGGCACCGGCGTGGCCGGCATGACCGGGACGGGTGGCAGGATCACCGGCAGCGTCGGCGGCGGACCGGGCACCGACGGTGGTAGCGGGACCGGCGGCCCGACCGGTGGGACGACCGGCGGAACCGGCGGCAGAACCGGCACCGGTGGCGCGCTCGCCGGCGTCGGTGGCTCCGGCGTGGGCGGCTTCACCGGCGTCTGCGCGGCGATCGCCAGCACGGCGACCCGTCCTCAGCTCACCGCGGCCCAGGCGGCGAACGACACGATCTTGAAGTACCTCGCGCAGGCCGGAACGCTCGGCGCGCTGGTCACCGACAACTGGAACCCGACCGCCGGCATCGGCCCCACCTTCCCGAACGATCTCGTCGTCGCGGCCGACGGCTCGGGGACGCACACCACGGTGCAGGCGGCGCTGACCGCGGCGGCGACCGGCACCGCGCGGCGCTACATCCTGGTCAAGCCCGGCACCTATCGGGAGAAGATCACGATCCAG
The DNA here is from genome assembly GCA_963778795.1 of uncultured Pseudomonadota bacterium. Lineage (GTDB taxonomy): Bacteria > Myxococcota_A > Polyangia > Fen-1088 > Fen-1088 > DASRQZ01. The sequence goes on from CAVZVU010000005.1 coordinate 685,172, forward strand.
ACGTCGACGCCGATCACCCTCTACGGCGCCGGCGCCGCGACGGCGGTCACCATCATCAACAGCGTCGACTCCGACGGCGCCGGCGGGACAGCGCAGAGCGCGACGCTGACCGTGAAGAGCAACGGGTTCCAGATCGCGAACCTCACCATCTCGAACGACTTCCCGACGCCGGCCAGCCCGGCGGCCGGCACCAACGTCCAGGCGGTCGCGCTCTACACGACCGGCGACAAGATCGTGCTGCAGAACGTCCGCCTGCACGGGTTCCAGGACACGCTGTACATCGATTCGCCGGCGGCGACGACGGTGGCGCGCGTCTACATCAAGGGCAGCTTCATCGAGGGCGACACCGACTTCATCTTCGGCCGCTCGACCACGGTGATCGACGGCTCGACGATCAACTACCTGTCGTCGCGCAAAGGGACCGGTTCAGGCGTGCACCTGGCGCCCAGCACCGCGGTCGCCAACAACTTCGGCTTCTTGGTCACCGGCTGCACCTTCACCGCCGACGCCACCGCGCCGGCGAACAAGATCTCGCTTGGCCGCTCGTGGGATCAGAGCGGCAGTCCGACGCCCAACGGCCAGGCGGTGATCCGCGAGTCGACCCTGGGCGCGCACATCAATCGCACGTCGCCGTGGGCGGCCGCCGCGACGTCGGGCCGGGTGTTCAGCGCGACCGGCAACCGATTCTTCGAGTACTGCAACAGCGGTCCCGGGGCCAGCCCCTGATCGTCGGCATCGTCCTCGCGTCACTCACCGCGGGCGCCCTCGCAACGACTCCGTCCCCGTCGGCGTCAGCGTCGGCGTCGGCGACTCCGTCTGCGTCGCCACCGCCGCGCGCGATCGGGATCGCCGTCGCCGACACTTTGTTGCGGCGCTGGCCCGAGCTCGACTTCACGCCGGCCGACTGCACCGGCCCCGGCAACTGCTTCAGCCTCAACTTCGCGACGGTGCCGCCCGGCCCGGCGCCGAAGTTCTGGGAGTACACCTACGGCGTTCCGCTGGTCGGCATCCAGAAGCTGTACGAACGCACCGGCGACGCCCGCTATCTGGCCTTCGTCAAGAAGTACGTCGACCGCTACGTCGACGCCGCCGGTGCGATCAGCTACGCGCGCCCGTGGCCGCTCGGCGCCAGCAGCAAGCCGTCGGCGCCCAACGATCCGGCGATCCAGGACGTGCTGCAGCCGTCGAATCTGCTGTTCGGTCTGTACGCCGCGACCCACGACCCCCGCTACCTGACCGCGATGACCAGCACGCGGCGGGTCTTCTCGACGATCAAGACCAATCGCGCCGGCGCCTTCTGGCACAAGCCGGCCTATCCCGGCCAGCAGTGGCTCGACGGGATCTACATGGCCGAGCCGTTTCTGGCGCGCTACGGCGCGCTCTACGCCGACCAGGTGAAGCCCGGCGACGCGCAGGACTGCTTTCGCACGGCGACGTCGCAGATCAAGATCGCGGCCGCGCACACGCGTGACCCGAAGAGCAAGCTCTACTACCACGCCTGGAACGACGCCGCCGACGGTGTCTGGCAGGGGCTGTCGCCGCCGACGCGCGTGCCGCCGCCGGTCGGCGCGGCGATGTCGCCGGTGCTCTGGAGCCGCGCCATCGGCTGGTACATCGCCGGCATCGTCGACGTGCTCGAGTACCTGCCGGCCAAGCACCCCGATCGCGGCGCGCTGCTCGAGATCCTGCGCGGCCTCGCCGACGGCTTGCGGCGCTATCAAGACCCGGCGAGCGGGCTTTGGTACCAGGTCATCGACGTGATGGGCGGGCCGCTGCCGGCGACCGGCGGCTACGCCGGCGAGCGTGAGCGGCCCGCGCAGCCCAACTGGCTGGAGACCTCGGCGAGCGCGATCTTCGCCTACAGCCTGGCCAAGGCGGTGCGGCTCGGCTATCTGCCGGCGCGCGACCGCGCCGTCGCGGTCAAGGCCTGGAACGGCGTGAAATCGCGCGTCGACGTCGACGCGGACGGGACCGCTCACATTCACGGCACCGTCGTCGGGCTCAGCGTCGGCGGGACATACAACGCCTACGTCAACGCCGACTTTCGCAGTGATCTCGTCCACGGCGCGCCGCCGGCGCCCGCGACCTGCCTGGTGGCTGCGAAGGCGGGGACCGACGCCGACGCCGACAGCGACGGGGGCGGCGGTGACGCCGCCGATCGAGTGCAAGTACATCTACGTGCGCGACGACGTGCCGCAGGGCTTCGGCGCGGTGTTGCTGGCCGCGAGCGAATTGGAATTCGAATTCAGCCGGCGTCCACTGGCCCGCCCTCAGCCTCTTGCGCCCGCAGCTGCTTTTTCGAAGCAAGTGAACGCCCCCTTGCGGAAGCGCACTCCCCCCGCCGCGCGGTAGCCGAGGCCTCGATAAAACGCCAGCGCCCGCGCGTTGTCGTCGGGCGTGTCGAGGCGGATGGCGCGAAACCCGAGTCGGTACGCTTCGGCCTCGGCGAAGCGCATCAGGAGACGCCCGATGCCGCGGCGCTGGGCGAGCGGGCTCACCATCAGGCGGTGGACGACGGCGATCGGCGCGGCGGTGATCCGCCAGGCGACGTCGGCGTACTCGGCGTCCTGGCGCTGGTTGAGCGTGAACGCGCCCAGCAGCGCGCGCGATGGCGGCGCCTCGCGCGTAGCGACGTAGAGGCTGCGCGCCTCGAGATCGGCTGCCAGCGTGGCGCGGTCGGGGTAGACGTCGTCCCACTGGTCGATGCCGCGGCTGTTCATGTCGCGCACGCAGTCGCGCAGCAGCGCGATCAGAGCGTCGAGTTCGTCGGCACGGCCCTCTCGAATCAATGCCGTAATATAACCCACCAAAAATGACCCGATCACGCCCCGGCCGCTCGGCGAGCGTCCGTTTGATTGAAACCAGATAGCAACCCGCGCGAAACGCGAAGCGTCTATTGTGGCGCCATGAGCAAAATCCATTTCATCGGGGGCGAGAAGGGCGGCGTGGGCAAGTCGGTCGTCGCGCGCCTCTGCGCCCAGTACTGCCTCGACAAATCGTTGCCCTTCACCGCCATCGACGCCGATGCGTCGCACGGCGCCCTGTTGCGCTTTTACGGCCCCTACACCCGCCCGGTCGACATCACCCGCTACGAGAGCGTCGACGAGATCCTGTCGCTGGCCAGCGAGGATCAGGGGCGGCGCGTGCTGGTCGACCTGCCGGCGCAGAGCGATCGCCCGCTCGCGGCCTGGCTCGCCGAAGGCGGCGTGATCGAGCTGGCGGCGGAGAGCGGCGTCGGGCTGGTCTTCTGGCATGTCATCGACGACGGCAAGGACGCCATCACCACCCTCGACCGGCTGTTCACGCGCCACGGCGATCGCGTCGGCTACTGCGTCGTGAAGAATCAGGGGCGGGGCAAGGACTTCTCGCTGTTCGAAAATTCCAGCGCCCGCGCGACCGCCCAGCGATTGGGCGCGGCGGTGATCGATCTGCCCGAGCTGTATGCGCCGGCGATGCAGAAGATGGATCGTCTCGACGCCAGCTTCTGGAGCGCGATCAACGGAACCCAGAACGGCCTCGAGGCCTTCACCCGCATGGACCGGCAGCGGGTCAAGGTGTGGATCACCTCGGCCTACGAGCAGCTCGCCAAGCTGGGCGATCGGTTCTGATCAGGCGGGGGGCGCGGGGGCCGGCGCGGGCGTGGGAGCGCGCTCGGCGATCGCGCTGATGTCGCGATTTTCGAGCAGCTTCTTCTCCGCGCCGCCTTTCGCGACAGCGATCATGGCGCGCCCGACCTGTTCCGTCGTGATGACGTACTTGGGGAAGAGCGCTCTTATCACCGGAAGGATCGGCGCCGCCACGACGTAGGCGGCGCGGTAGAAGCGGCTCTTGGGCCGGATGCCGTGCATCGGCAGGATCGCCCCGGGGCGAAACATGTAGGCCGCCTTGAACGGCAGCCGCAGCAGGGCGTTCTCGGTCTGGCCCTTGACGCGCGCCCACATCGACCGCCCCTTCTCGGTGCTGTCGGTGCTGGTACCGGACACGTAGATGAAGGTCATGCCCGGGTTCTGCCGCGCCAGCACCCCGGCGGCGGCGAGCGTGAAGTCGTAGGTGATGTGGCGGTAGTCGGCCTCCTTCATCCCGACCGACGACACGCCCAGGCAGAAGAAGCAGGCGTCGTAGCCGGTCAGCTCGGCGGCGACGGTGGAGAAGTCGGTGAAGTCGCGATGCAGCAGCTCGCGCAGCTTGGCGTGGCTCTGGCCGAGCGGGCTCCGGCCGACCGCCAGCACCGCCTCGACGCCGGGGTCGAGCAGGCACTCGCGCAGCACGCCCTGGCCGACCATGCCGCTGGCACCGAACAGGATCACCTTCATTGCGCTGCTCCCTTCGTGGTTCCGCCCGGGTGGGTCGTCTGCGTCGAGACAATGGGCTCGTCGTCGGCGGTTTTCCAGGGCAGATCGGGCCACCAGCGCTCGCGCGGTGGCGGCGCCTCGGGCTCGACGCTCTGGCCCGGGCGCGGCGACAGGATCGCGACCCCGGCGCGCGCGCCCGCCACCAGCACCCGTTCGATCGGCTCGGTCCAGCCGTGATACGCGAGGGTCAGCTTCCCCCAGTGCACCGGCAGCATCACCCGCCCGCGCACCAGGCCGTGCGCGACCACCGCCTGCTCTGGACCGAGGTGCCAGTCCGGCCAGCCCCGACCGTACTGCCCGGACTCGATCATCGTCAGGTCGAACGGGCCGAGGCGCGCGCCGATGTCGCGCAGCGCCGGGAAAAGCCCGGTGTCGCCGGAGAAGTAGACCCGGTGGCGCGCGCCCAGCAGCGCCCAGCCGCTCCAGAGCTTGGCGTCGGTGTCGGTGATCATGCGGCCGGAGGCGTGGCGCGCCGGCGTGCAGACGATGTCAGCTCGGAACCCTCAAAGGGTTCCGAACCTCCCGCGATGGGCTGCGGCGGCGAAGCCGCCTTCGCCCTACGCGTTCCTAAGCTGGCGGCGCCTTGTAAGCTGGCCGCGCCGGGCAGGCTGGCCGCGATGCGCGTGCTCTGCCACCAGTCGAGCTCGACGATGCGCGCTTCGGGGACGCCCCAGTAGGCGAGGTGGGCGCCGATCCCCAGCGGCACGACGAAGGCGGTGTTCCAGCCGCGCTCGCGGATGAGGTTGTTGAGGGCGACGATCGTGCGACGGTCGAGGTGATCATAGTGGTCGTGCGAGATCACCACCGCGTCGAGCGGCGGCAGCTCGGCGAGCGCCAGCGGCGGCGCGTACCAGGCGCGCGGGCCGACACCGGGGATCGGCGAGGCGCGGTCGCTCCAGAGCGGATCGGTGAGCACGCGGTGGCCGTCGAGCTCGACCAGCATCGTCGAGTGCCCGAACCAGGTCACACGCAGCCCGGTCGGTGGCGCCGTCTGGAACCGCGTCGCGTCGCCCGTCACCACCGGAATCGGCGCCAGCGGGCTGCGCGGCGGGCTGGGGCGAAAGACGCCGGCCAGGCTCTCCCAGTTGTCATTGACCAGCGGCTGAGGGTCGACGAAGTGGTCCTGCCGCCATTGGGGCGATCCTGCCATCCGCGCCCGACGCTCGCCGGTGGCGCGCTTGCCAAACGACGTCCAACCCACCCCCACCGCGCCCGGTGAGCGCCAGCACGACCACCGCCCCCACGACTTTCAGCAAGGGGCGCACCCAACGGCTCATGCGGCCCAGAGCCTACGCGATTCGCCCCGCGTGATCGCGGTTGACCTATCACCGCCCTGGACTACATTTTGCGCGCGGTTCTAAATGCTGTCCCCGTCGCAGATTTCCCCGACGACAGGAACCCTCCCGCGGCGCCCCGCGCCTGACCCATGCGCCCCCAAATCCGGCCCCCTCTCCCGTCCTCGGGAGAGGGTGGGGTGAGGGCAAGCCTTGAGACGCCAACGTACGCGCGTGAGCTCTCGCAAGGTCTGCCCTCACCCCATCCCTCTCCCGGGGACGGGAGAGGGGGTCAGAGGGGATCACTTCGCCCAGCGCCTCAACTGAACAGCATTGCGCCTAGCCCGCCCGCGCTTTCGCCATGTGGATCGTTCGACTCGCCCTGCGCCGGCCGTACACCGTCGCGGTGATGTGCGTGCTCATCCTCGTGATGGGCGTGCTGTCGCTGACCCGCATGGTGGTCGACATCTTCCCGACGATCGACATCCCGGTGGTCGCGGTGGTCTGGAACTACCCCGGCCTGTCGGCGGAGGACATGGAGCGGCGGGTGGTGCTGATCAGCGAGCGCGCCTACTCGACGACCGTCAACGGCATCGAGCGCATCGAGTCGCAGTCGATCCCCGGCATCGGCATGCTCAAGATCTACTTCCAGCCGGGCACCGAGATCGGCGCCGCCATCGCGCAGATCTCGTCGGTGTCGAACACTGTCCTGCGCATCACGCCGCCGGGCATGCAGCCGCCCAACGTGATCCAGTTCAACGCCTCGAACGTGCCGGTCGCGCAGCTGACGGCGTCCAGCGACAGCGCTGCCCGAGCAGCAGATCTTCGACTACGGGCTGAACTTCATCCGCGTGCGGCTGTTCACGATCCCCGGGCTGTCGACGCCGGCGCCGTTCGGCGGCAAGCAGCGCCAGATCAACGTCGACATCGATCCGCGCGCGCTGGCCGCCAAGGGACTCTCGCCGTCCGACGTCGTCAACGCGCTGTCGACGTCGAACGTGATCCTGCCCGCCGGCACGGCGCGCATCGGCGAGCGCGAGTACAACGTGCTGCTCAACGCCAGCCCGCCCGACGTCGCCGAGTTCGCGCACATCCCGGTCAAGATCGTCGACGGCGCGCCGGTGATCCTCGGCGACGTCGCGCACGTCGCCGACGCCTTCGCCGACCAGACCAACATCGTGCGCGTCAACGGCCGGCGCGCGACCTACCTGGCGATCCTCAAGCACGCCGACGCCTCGACGCTGGCGGTGGTCGACGCCGCGCGCGACGTGCTGCCGCAGATCAAGGCGACGGCGCCCGAACGGCCTCGAGCTGAAGATCGACTTCGATCAGTCGCTGTTCGTGCGCGGCGCGATCAGCGGCGTGCGTGCGCGAGGCGATCATCTCGTCGCTGCTGGTGTCGCTGATGATCGGCCTGTTCCTCGGCAGCTGGCGCAGCATGGTGATCGTCTGCACCTCGATCCCGCTGGCGATCTTCTCGGCGATCGTCGGGCTCAAGCTGACCGGCCACACCATCAACATCATGACGCTCGGCGGCCTGGCGCTGGCGATCGGCATGCTGGTCGACGACGCCACGGTCGAGGTCGAGAACATCCACCGCAACCGCGACCTGGGCAAGCCGCTCACGCGCGCGATCCTCGACGGCGCGCAGCAGATCGCGGTGCCGGCGATCGTGGCGACGCTGTCGATCTGCATCGTCTTCTTTCCGGTCGTGCTGCTGGTCGGGCCGGCGCGCTTCCTGTTCACGCCGCTGGCGCTCTCGGTCGTGCTGGCGATGCTGGCGTCGTACCTGCTTGTCGCGCACGCTGGTGCCGACGCTGGCGCGCATGCTGATGCACGGCGAGCACCACGACGATCGGCGGCCGCGTGCCGCGCGGCTGGACCGGGCTGCGCGGTGCGCTTCAACCGCTGGCGCGATCGCCACTTCGAGCGGTTCCGCGACGCCTACGGCGCCGTCGCTCGGCGGCTGCCCTGCAGCACCGGCCGCTTCACGCTGCTGGTGGCGGCCGGCATCGGCATCGCCAGCCTCGCGGCCTGGTCATCGGTCGTCGGCACCGACTTCTTTCCGACGGTCGACGCCGGCCTGATGAAGCTGCACTTCCGCGCGCCCACCGGCACGCGCATCGAGGAGACCGAGAGCGCTGGTCACGCAGGTCGAGGCCGACATCCGCGAGCGTGATCCCGGACGGCGAGCTCGAGACCATCAACGACATGATCGGCGTTCCCATCTCTTACAACCTCGCGTTCGTGCAGACCGACAACGTCGGCAGCATGGACGCCGACATCCTGATCGCGCTCAAGCCCGAGCACGGCCCGACCGCCGGCTACATGCAGCAGATCCGCGAGGCGCTGGGCCGCGACTTCCCCGGCAGCAACTTCTACTTCCAGCCGGCCGACATCGTGAGCCAGGTGCTGAACTTCGGGCTGTCGGCGCCGATCGACGTGCAGGTCGAGTTCCCGGATCTCGCGAAGGGCTACGAGGTCGCGCGCCGGCTGCGCGACGCGATCGCCGCAGATCCCGGGCACCGCCGACGTGCACGTCGTGCAGGTGCTCGACTATCCCGTCGCTCAACGTCGACGTCGATCGGCAGCGCGCCGCGCAGCTCGGCATCAGCGAGCGCGACGTCGCCAACAACCTGCTGGTGTCGCTGTCGTCGAGCGGCGCTGGTGTCGCCGTCGTTCTTCTTGAACCCGAAGAACAACGTCAACTACACCGTCGTCGTGAAGACGCCGCTGCCCAAGGTGTCGTCGGTGGAGCGGCTGATGGCGACGCCGCTCACGCCCGGCGGGCACGCCGCTGACCGGCCTGACCAGCAGCGGGTCGCCGTCGGCCGTGCCGGAGGCGCCGACCCAGTTGCTGAGCAGCGTCGCCGCGATTCAGCCCGGCGGCAGCCCGGAGCAGATCAACCACTACACCGTGCAGCGCGTGATCGACGTCGGCGCCAACGTCGACGGGCGCGACCTCGGCTCCGTGGCGCGCCGACATCCAGACGCGCGATCGACGGGCTCGGCAAGCTGCCGCAGGGCATGCGCATCACCGTGCGCGGGCAGAACGAGGTGATGACCCAGTCGTTTCGCAGCCTCGGGACTCGGGCTGATCCTGGCGACGCTGCTCGTCTACTGCTTGATGGTGGTGCTGTTCCAGTCGTGGCTCGATCCGTTCATCATCATGGTCGCGGTGCCGGGCGCGCTCGTCGGCATCCTGTGGATGCTGGCGTTCACGCACACGACGCATCAACGTCGAGTCGTTGATGGGGTCGATCATGGCGGTCGGGCATCGCGGTCTCGAACTCGATCCTGCTGGTCAGCTTCGCCAACGAGCTACGCGTCGAGAACGAGAAGCTGACGCCGCTCGAGGCGGCGCTGGAGGCGGGGCGCACGCGGCTGCGCCCGGTGCTCATGACCGCGCTGGCGATGATCATCGGCATGATCCCGATGGCGCTCGGGCTCGGTGAGGCCGGCGAGCAGAACGCGCCGCTCGGTCGCGCGGTGATCGGCGGGCTGGCGCTGGCGACGGTGGCAACCCTGTTCGTGGTTCCGGTGGTATATGCCAGCCTACGTAAGGACCTGCCGAGCAAGCACGTGATGGAACAGAAGTTCTTGGCCGAGGAACAAGAGGGGGCGTCGCCCGCGGGCGGCCATCCGCAGGGTGGCGGCGGCGGCGGCGGCGGCGGTTCGCTGAAGGGGAGCCCGGCCTGATGTCGCCGCGCCGTCGATCCGCGCTGGTCTACTTCGCCGGCCTGGCCACGCTGGCGGTGACCGCTCTTGGCGTCGTGAGCCTCGACGCGCGTCGCAAGTCGCAGACGCGCGCCGACGCGCAGACGCGCGAGGCGACGGTGCGCCGCGGCCCGCGCGTGCGCCTCGCCGTCATCAAGCGCTCGCCCGCGGTGCGCCACCTGGTGTTGCAGGGCGAGGCGCGCCCCTTCGCGGAGGTGACCCTGTACGCCAAGGTCGCCGGCTACCTGCGCGACCTGCGCGTCGACAAGGGCGATCGCGTGAAGGCGAACCAGCTGCTGGCGACGGTGATCGCGCCCGAGCTCGACGCGCAGTACATCGCGGCCGAGGCCGACGCGCGCAACAAGCGGGTCAACGCCAAGCGACTGACGGCGCTGGCGCCGACCGGCGTCGTATCGGCGCAGGAGCTGGAGCAGGGGCAGGCGTCCGCAGAAGTCGCCGAGGCGACGCAGGCGGCGCTGGCGAACCAGCGCGACTATCGCGTGATCCGCGCGCCGTTCAGCGGCGTCGTCACCGCGCGCTTCGCCGACCCCGGCACGCTGATCCAGAGCGCCGCCAACGCGCAGAGCGGCGCGGTGCCGATCGTCGCGATCGCCAAGGGGGACACGCTGCGGGTCTACGTCTACCTGGATCAGGCGAGCGCCTCGTTCGTGCGCATCGGCGATCTGGCGACGATCCGCGTGCCCGAGAAGCCCGGCTGGTCGCGCCAGGCGCAGGTGACCCGCTCCAGCGGCTCGCTGTCGCCGAGGACGCGCACCATGCAGACCGAGGTCGACATCGAGAACGCCGACGGCGCGATCCTGCCCGGCAGCTACGTCGACGTCGAGCTCGACGTGCGGGTGCCGGCGCTGATGGAGATGCCGGCCGAGGCGCTGGTGATGCGCGGCGAGAAGACCCACGTCGCCGTGGTCGACGATGACCACCACGTGCACTACCGCCCGGTCGTCGTCGCCGACGACGACGGGCAGGTGGTCCGCTTGATCAGCGGCGTCAAGGAGGGTGACCGCGTCGCCCTCAACCTCGGCAGCGACACCAGCGACGGAAGCCCGGTGCAGGTCGTCGAAACGCCTGCGCCGCCGGCGAAGTAGCGGCGCACCGGGCGGGTGGCCTGAAACGGCGGGGCTCCAGGGTGTGAGGACGGCTTCCCTCTCTCCGTTGTGGGGGCCGAAGGAGGGGATGGGTCCCGTGCTCAAACCTCATGATTGGTCACATTTCGGCGGTGGAGCCGAGAGCGATTGGTGGATCTAAGCGGGGCGGCGCTACGGAAGCTGCGCGGGTCCTGCCGCTGCGGGCACCTCCCCGCTGAGCTCGGGGTCCGGGGAGCCCATGCCATCCGCGCGCCGTCCACCCGGCGGACTCCGGCGCGAGATCTTGCACGCATCGGGAAACGTGGCGGCCGTCGAGCCGTCCACGTCTCGGCAAGTGGCACTTGCGCGCCCCGGCCCCCGAGCTCATCGGGGGCCCCTCCCTCCGCGTCACCCGCGCAGCTCCCTTCGCTTCGCCGACAATGAGAGCGCAATCGTTTCGGGCCCACTCCGATCCGGAATCTCATCGACCGCGCAGCAGAGACGATCGTGGGCTCAATGTCGGCGGCGTGGAGGGCGCTGCGCGGGTGACGCGGAGGGGGGGGCCCCCGATGAGGCTCGGATGACGGGGCGTGCAAGTGCCACTTGCCGAGAGGGTGATGCGTCACCAGCGACGATTTTCTCTTGGACTTGAAAGGTCCCGATCCGGCTTTCGGCGAGCACGCTGCCGCACGGATGACCTGGACTCCCCGGCAGCCGAGCTCAGCGGGGAGGACCCCGCAGCGGCAGGACCCGCGCAGCGCCCGTAACGCCGCCTCGCTTTGATCCAGTCACGCCGCCGAAGTGTGACCAATCATCAGGCTCAAACATCCTTTGGCGCGAGGTGTGCTGAACTGTTCTTGGCCTACGATAACCCGCGCCTCAGGAACTGCGCGCGGGACCCATCCCCCTTCGGCCGCCGAGACAATCTACGTTCAGTGCGCCTGCCGTGCTGATCCGGAGGGGCCCCACCAAAAAATATAGATCTATCGGACGTCACCTCGCCGGTAGTTGGAATCATCCTTCGTCGCCTCAGGAATCGAGGCTGGAAATATTGAGAGGCGTGTGTTCGTCGTTGCAACGCCGCGTCCGGTAGATCTTTATTTTTTCTTGCTGTGCCCTCCGGATCGGAATCGCAGGCGCAGTGAACGTAGATTGTCACCGGCGGGAGGAGTGGGGATTGGGTCCGCGCGCAGTTCCTGAGGCGCGGGTTGCCGCCACTCCAAGAACAGTTCAGCACACCTCGCGCCAAAGGATGTTTGAGCACGGACCCAATCCCCACTCCTCCCGCCCCACAACGGAGAGAAGGAAGCCGTCCTCACACCCCGCAGCCTCGCCGTTTCACAGCACCCGTCCGGTGCGGGCCCCGCCCGCTAGTTCGTCGTCGCCGAGGCCAGCTGCTCGCGCATCCGCACCATCAGGCCGTCCATCCCCTCGCGCTCGACCAGGCGCCGGAACTGGCGCTGGTAGGTGGCGACCAGGCTGGTCCCGTCGACGACGACGTCGACCACCATCCAGTCGTTCCCCTTGCGCGCCAGACGATACTCGATGCGCGCGCGACTGTCGGGCCGGGCACCCTGCGGGCACGCGGTGGCGGTGACCCGCGCCTGGGAGCCGTCGATGGTCTCCCCCTCGTAGTTGGTCTGGGTCTTCTCTTTCTGCAGCTTGGCGATGAAGTTGCGGCGGGTCAGCGCCGCGAAGGTGGTGATGAAGGTGCGCCGTCGGTCCGGGGCCAGCTTCACGTACGATGGGCCGAGCGAGACGCGCGCGATCTCGTCGTAGTCGAGCAGGGTGCCGAGCAGGCGTTCGATCTGCCTGCGTCGCATGTCGGCCTCGGGCGACCAGTCGGGCACGTGGCGACTGACGGCGGCGCGCAGCTCGGCGTCGGCTCGACGGAGCTTTGCCATCGGCCCCAGCTCCTCCTTGGCGTCGGCGCACGCGGGGCGCAGCGCCAGGGCGGCCGACATCAGCGCCACCGAGAAGAAGCGGAGGCCCAGCCGGCCACCGGTCGAGCCTGGCCCTCTGGGGTCCATCCCCTCACCAGCGTCAGTGATAGCAGCGCTCATGCCAGCGAGATCACGCCGCCGCCTCCGGCGGGCTGTCTGGTTTTCGAGCGGCGCCGGCGCGTCGCTGGCTGGTTTTGCAACAGCCCGTAATCGGTCCGCGCGCCCGCCCCCGGTCCCCCTCGTCTCTTGCGCCCGGCACATGCCATGCACAGTTTGGCATCTCGAGGGCCGCGGGGCACGTCACGCGACCCAGAATGGAAGGACCGCCGTCGTGATGAAGCGCGTCGCGTTGGCCGGATTGTCGTTTGCTTGCGTCCAGGCCTGGCTCTTGTCGCCGCTCGCAGAGGCGACCGCGGGGGCCAGCCCCCGTGCAACCGCGCCAGCAGCCAGCAGCGCCGCGGCTCCCCCGCCCGCCGGGCCCCTGTGCGCGGGAGCCTACGCCGACGACTTCGCCGCGCTGTCGGTGCCGGCGCGCGACTTCGACCGGCACCCCGAGGCAACCTTCTCCTATTGCACGCGCAGCAGCGCGGTCTACGAATGCCTGTCGTACGGCCCCGACGCCACCGTTCGTCACGAGCGGCGCAAAGTGGTGGCGCACGGCACGGCGTTCGCCTATCGGCGGCAGGGCGCCGACACCCTGCTGCTCACCAACGATCACGTGGCGTCCTGGCCAGTCGTCACCGATGCCCAGCATCTGGTCGAGGGGGTGCCCTCCGGATGCAAGCGGACCGCCGAATCACTCGCGCTGGTCGACAACGAGCACGACGACTACGCGCGCGATGACATTCCGGTCACGCGCGTCGTGACCGACCCCCAGCTCGACGTCGCGGTCCTGAAGGCGCACAGCGAGCTGCACGTCATGCCGTGGAAGATCGGCCGCAGCGCCGCGATCCACGAGCGCAATGCCGTCGAGGTGCGCGGCTTCCCGCTGGGAGCGTTTCGCGCCACCAGCCTCGGCAAGGTGATCTCCGAGCACGATCACGACGACTACGGTGATTGGGACCACGATGACTTCGTGGTTGACGCGCTGCTGTCGGCCGGTAACTCGGGTTCGCCGGTGCTGGCGGTGTCGTGCGCGACCGGCGAGTACGAGCTGGTCGGCATCTTTCACGCCGGCTACACCCAGGGCAGCGCGCTCAACGTCGTGATCGGCATCGATCAGGTGCGCGACTTCATGACGACGCTGAAGCGCACGACCCACGAGCACGTGGCTGAAGCGCCGGCGCTGGACGGCGCGCTGCGCGCGCGCATCGACCAGGCCGTCGCCAGCGAGCAGGAGATCTTCTTCCCGTTTGGCGGCAACGTCGCGCTGCTGCGCCGGGGCGGGGGCGGCGCGCTGCTGTTCGCGATCTTCGGCCGCGACTTTCCCCTGGTCGCCGAACCGATGACCATCGTCGAGGATCTCCCGCCGGCCAACAGCAGCAGCTTCGGCGATCTGGGCCGCGCCTGGTTCGGCTCGGCGCGCGGGCTCAAGTCCTATCCAGGCGGCGTGTCGATCACCGGCGACAGTGATCCGACGATCGCGCCGCCGCTGGCGCGCGTGCTGGATGCGCTGCGCGCCGACGCCGCGGCCCACGTCGCCTACCGCGGCCTGCAGCAGCAGCCGTCGATGACCCGTCAGACGTCCGAGCGGATGCTGCGCGAGTCGAAGACCCTCACCCGCACGGCGGCGTCGCGCGCCGACCTGCTGCAGGCGCTGGTCGAGGCGGGGGAGCGCCTGGCGCCTGCAGGCGACGATCCGGTGACCCACTTCGCAGAGTTGGCGCCCGGGTCGCTGAGCCCGGTGACACCGGCGTCGCCTTCGTCGCCATCGCCATCACGGCCATCGTCATCGTCCTCGTCGGTGTCGCCGCTGCTGACCGGCGGCAAGCCGGCGGCCCGGGCCACGGCCCTGGCCACGCCCAAGGGGTATTGAACCGCCTGATAAGGAAAACGCCATGACGCCAGAGACGCCAGAGACGCCAGAGTCCGGATTTTCAAAGTCCGGAAGGTGGCGTCCTGGCGTCTTGGCGTTTAACCGAACGGCATTGCTGCTAGCGCGCCGCTAGTGGGTGAGGATTCCCGTGGGTCCGACGCGGGTCTGGCTCACGGCGCAGTCGTCGATGAACAGGACGGCGGGGCTGGGCGTCAGGTCTTCGCCGACGTTGCCCACGTCCCACTCGATCCAGGGGGTGGGCGCCATCGACTGATTGGCGATGTCGATGATCTGTTTGCCGTCGAGCCAGACGGTCAGGCGGCCCGTCGTGTCCTGGGTATTGCGGTAGAACGCCTCCAGCTGGAACCAGATGCCGACCGGGACGACGGGATCGGGGACGCCGAGCGGGACCTCGTGCGCCAGGCGGTGGTCGTAAAGGACCATGGTCATCTCGCCGCTCGGCAGATCGCGCAGGTCGAGGTCGTAGAACTCGTCGCTGGTCGACGGATCGTCGGCGATGGTGCGCAGGCGGAACTTGAAGATCACCCAGTAGGTCCCGACGTTCTCGCTGCGGGGCAGATAGTACCAGGCGCTGTAGTAGGCCTCGATCGGCAGGCTGCCGGTGCGCGACACCAGCGTGTTTTGCTGCTCGCCGGCGGTGCTGGTGTCGATCGTCAGCTTGGCGGCGTGGCTGCCGTCGTGCGCGCGCTCGTTCGAGACCTCGATCTTGTCGCCGGGCTCGGGGAACGCCTCGGCGCCGCGCGTGGGCACGCGGATCCATTCGTCGAACGTACCGGTCTCGAAGCCGGCCGACCAGAGCACGTCGGAGCCGACGTCGAGGTCGGGAGCACAACCCGCGGCGCCCGCGGCGAGCGCGAGCAGGCCGAGCAGGCACCGCCAGGACGGCGGCATCGGGACGCCGCCGGCCCATCAGAAGAACCGCCAGGCCGCGCCCGCGGTGGCGCCGAGCCAGAGCCCGGGGGTGTGGCCGACGACGCCGCGGGGCAGGGCCGAGACCGTCGGCGGGCTCGGCACCACCTCGGCGTGCAGCGCGACGAAGGGGGCGATGCGCGATTCGCTGACCCACTGGACGCCGGCGGCGGCGCGCAGGCCGAGCTCGACCGAGGTGCGCGTCTGCGGGTTCGCGAGATCGAGCGCGCCCTCGCGCAGCAGCGCCAGCGCCACGCCGAGCTCGCCGTAAGGTTCGAGGGTGTGGCGCTCGCCGATGCGAATGGCGCCGCGCGCGCGCACGCCGACGTCGGCGGGCAGGCGCCACTGGCGCACGCGGATGCCGCCGACGGTGGTGTCGACCGGCGCCAGCGCCGCCGCGCCCGCCGAAAGCGCCAGACGCCCCGCGCCCAGTCCCACGCGCAGCGCGAGACCGGCGCTTCCGACGCGCGCATCGGATCCGACGCCGCCCTCGACGCCGGCGCCGAGCGCGATCTGCGCGCGCGCGCGCGGCGGCATGCCGGGCGCTGGCGCGGCGGCCGGCGCGATCGCCACCGGCGCAGGCGCAGCCACCGGCGCCGGCGGTGCGGCCGGCGTTTTGATCGTCGCTTCCGGCGGCGCGCTCGGGCGCGCGCTCACGATCGCCGCCGGATCGATCACCAGCGCCACGAAGATCGCGGCGACGCGCGCGCGATAGGTGCAGTCGCGCGCTTCGTCGCGATACTCGCGCACGCTGCCCGCGGCGACGACCTTGAACGGCACGCCGAGGTCGATGATCTCCACCGGCGCGCCCCCGCCTGTGCCGGCGCTCGCGGCGGCGCGCAGCCGCGCGTTCAGTCGCTCGCGCGGGACCAGCGTCTCGACCTCGGTCCGTACAGCGGCCGCCGTAGGGCAGGTGCCGGTGCCGCTGAACAGGCGCTCTGACGGATCGGGCGCGGCCCAGGCCCGCGCGCCGCCGCCCACCAGCAGCACGGCGGCGGCGAAAAAAATGGCGCCCCGGCGAACCCGATCCTGCACATCGCCACGATAGCCGAACGCGGGGCGGTCGGGTGAGGGCCGCGGCGCCCCGGTCGACGCAGGACGGCGGCGGGTGGCTGACCGGAGCGCCCAGGACTCCCGCGGCCTGATAGACTGCGCTTCGCGTGAAGGTTTTCACCAGCGCGAGCCCTCTCGGGGGCGTGCAGAAGTCGGTTTCCCCGTCGGTCAGGCCGGCGGTGGGAGTTCCGGAAGCCGTGTCACCCGCAAAGGCACCCCCTACCGGCGACTCTGCGTGGAGATTTCCGTGCTCTCTATGACGCCTGGTTCGATGATGTGTCGCGTTGGATCCTCGCTCTCGGCGGCGTCGAGGCCGATCGCGACGATATCGTCCAGGAGGTCTTCATGGTCGTGCGCCGGCGCCTGCCGGCGTTCGACGGGGCGAACCCGGCCGGCTGGCTCTATCGGATCACCCGGCGCCAGGTGCGTGACTTCCGCCGGCGCAGCTGGGTGCGGCACATCTTCACCAAGCGCCGCCACGAGGAGCCCGATGATCTGCCGCACGCGGGCGGAACGCCGGCCGCCATGCTGGAGCACAAGGAAGACCAGCGGATCTTGCACACGATGCTAGCGAAGATGCGCGAGGAGCGGCGGAGCGCGTTCGTGTTGTTCGAGATCGAAGGGCTTTCGGGCGAGGAGATCGCCCGCATCCAGAGTGTCCCTGTCAACACCGTCTGGACGCGTCTTTTCCACGCGCGCAAGGAGTTCTTCGCGCTGGCCGCCAAGTACCAGAAGCGGATGGCCGGCGCCGCGCCGCTGCCGCTGCCGCTGCCGGTGCTGGCGGCGCCCGCATCCGCTCCCGGGGATCGACCCGATCGACCACAGAAGGGAACCGGCAAATGAACGACGGTGGAAAGGGTGCGGGCGAAGGCATCGCGCCGCAGGAGCCGCTGGCACCGCGCCGCCTGGTCGATGCGCCGCCGCCGAGCCAGTCCCTGCCGTCGGGTGCGTGGGCGCTCAGCCTGTTGCGCAGTGCATCGCCTTATCGGCCGCCCATCGGTCGCAAGCAGCGGGTGCGGTTGGGGTTGGGGCAAGCGGGAAAGCGCCGCCGGTCGCCGCTGCTTCGTCCCGCGATCGCCGGTCTGGTGCTGATCGGTTGCGGCGCCGCGGCCAGCGCCGCGCTCGGGCGCTGGCCTGATCTGGTGGCGCAGGCCTATCACCGCCTGCTAGCGCCGCCGCCCGTCGATGGGCCGCCGGCGGTCGAGGCGCGCGCCCGCCACGGGGCGCCGCACGCGTCGCCCACGCCCGCGTTGTCCGCGCCCGCGTTGCCCTCGTCGTCGCCCGCGCCAGTCGCTGACATCGCTGGCGAGGCGGTCGCCGCGGCGGCGCCGGGTTCCTCTGCGGCGACGCATGGGCCGCAGTCGCCGATCGCCGTCCGCCCGTCGCCACGGGTGCCGAGCGCCGCCTGGCGTCCGCGCCGCGCGCCACCGGTGGTTGCCCGGGTCGTGGCAGCGCCCTCCGAAGACACGTCCCCGGTGCTGGATGCGATGCGCGCCCTGCGCGTCGACGGAAATCCGGCGCGGGCGCGCGCGTTGCTGGCTGGGTACCTCGAGCGACATCCGAACGGCACGCTCGCCGAGGAGGCGCTGGCGATGACGATCGAGGCCGCGGTCGCGCACGGCGACGGCGACGCCGCCGCGCTCGCGCGCCGGTACTTGCGCCGGTATCCGGCCGGTCACTTCTCTGCGCTCGCGCACCAGACTCTCGAGGTGCCGCTTGGCATCGGGTCGAGCGCGCCCCGTTGATGTCAGTCAGCTTCATGCCTTGGTTCGCTCGGAGCCTGCTTGCGCTGGCGTTGGTGGGCGCCGGCTGCGCGTCGTCCGGCTCGAGTGACGATGGGACTGGAGGCAGCTCGACCGGGAGTGGTGGCGTGACCGGCGCTGCCGGCACGCGGCGCGGGCGGCGCCCACGCCGGCCTCGGGGGCGCGTCCGGGGTTGGCGGCGCCGGCGCGGGCGGCACCATCGGCGCAGGGGGAAGCCTGGCCGGCGTTGGCGGGCATGTCGGCGTGGGCGGCGCCCTCGGCGGCACCGGCACCGGCGGGCGCGGCACCGGCGGCAGCGGCAGTGGCAGCGGCGGTACGGCGGGGCTCGGCGGACGCAGCGGCACGCTGCGCATCATGCCGCTCGGCGACTCGACGACCGGCTCGGTCTGCTGGCGCGCGATGCTGTGGACGTTGCTGAACCAGGGCGGGTTCACCGGAAGGTTCGACTTCGTCGGCAGCCGCCACAACGACGCCGGCTGCAACGTCCCCGGCTACGACCTCGACAACGAAGGTCATCCGAGCGTGCTGATCACCGACTTCATCAACGACGCCGACGATCTGGTCGCCGGCGTGCAGTCGCCGCTGGCGCTGCTCGGCCAGCACCCCGCCGACGTGGTGCTGTTCCACTTCGCGACCAACGACGTCTGGAACAGCCGCACCCCGGCGTCGATCCTGTCGGCCTATTCGACGGTGCTGGCCGATCTGCGCGCCGCGAACCCGCGCGTGATCGTGCTGGTCGCCAAGCTCATCCCTCTGGTGCCGATCAACACCACCGGCTGCCCGGCCTGCGCCTGTCCGACCGCGTGCGATCAGCGAATGGTCGTGCTCAACGACATGATCCCGGGCTGGGCGGCCGCCAACGCGACCGCGACCTCGCCGATCATGGTCGTCGATCAACACACCGGCTTCGTGTCGACCACCGACACGGTCGACGGCGTGCATCCCAACGCCGCCGGCTCGATGAAGATCGCCACCAAGTGGTACGCCGCGCTGACGCCGCTCTTCTGAGCGCGCCGTTCGCCCGCGTCAGACGTGACGGCGCGCATCATCGCACGCCCGCGCGACCGCAGCGCTGAAGGTAGGAATTGTAGCCGGGCGTGGTTCCTGCGAAAGTCGCAGCATAGGGCGGCGTCCGGCGACCGGATCGCGACATGACTGTCCGGGCGGTTCAGGTTTCGAGGGCAACTTCGAAGCGGCTCGGGAGCCGGTGGCGCCGCTGATGGCTGGTCCGGGAGGGAGGACGAACTTGGCTCACGCATTGCTGAACTTGAATGGGTGCGCAGCGCAACCAACCGCAGGCTCCTCCGCGTCGAAGGGCGATCGCCGCCAGCGGATGCGGATGACCAGCGTGGCCGCGGCGCTGCTGGGGGTGGCGTCGGCCGGCTGCTTCACCGGCCCGATCAATCTGCCGCCACAGGTCACGGTGACGAGGGTCGATTCGGGCCCACTGCTCCGGAAGCCAGGCGGTGACGTTCCAGATGGGGGTCTCCGATCCCGACGAGGATGCCACGCCGACCTTGACGTGGGCGGTCGTTCGCGACGATTGCGCGGATGATACGGACCCGCAGAACTGGCCAGGCACCGACATGCGCAAGACGTCATCCCCCCAGGAACAGACACTGATGCTCGACGGTGATTCGACCGATGGGCCGTTCTGTGTCTGGGCGTTCGCGACCGATACGCACGACGCGATCGGCGCAAAGAACCTGAGCAGCCATCCTCAGAATCAGGAGCCGATCGCGAAGATCGACGTCGTGCAGCCGGGGCCCGCGTTGAGCTATCCGCTCTTCACCGAGTTTCACCTGCGAAGCGCCTCCAGCGATCCCGAGCAGGAGGCGCTCGGGCCCCCCTTCTGGTCGATCATGTTGGGGCCCGAATCGATCATCCCCGGGCCTTGTAGCTGGCGGCGACGCGTGGGACCTCTGCTTCACCGCCAACGTCCAGGGTGACTACGTTGTCTCGCTGACGGTCGACGATCCCGAGGGCGCGACGGGATTCAAGATGGCGCCGTTTACGGTGGCGCCGGATCGTTACCCCTGTATCCGGCTCTCGGATCCGAGCTTGCTGGCGCCGACGCTGTACCACGGCTCGAATGACCCGCTGGATCCCAGCGCGGAGGTCGGCGGCGGGGTGCCGCAAGGATTCAAGATCATGACGGTCGATGACGACGGCGATCCCCTTCCCGCCGGGCCACACGGGCGCGCTACGGTCAGCTGGTCGGTGGCGAAGAACGACGAGGGGTTCGTCCCCTACGGCGTCAGCGACTCGCTGACTCTCACGACGCCCCTCCTCCACATCGGCGATACCGCGCGGGTGCGGGTCGACGTTGTCGACCGCGTCCACTCGCTCGCCGGTTGCATCGGCGATACCTGCGCCATCAGCGCCGACTGCGTCCAGCGTTTCACCTGGAAGATCATCACTCAATGATCCGTACGCCGTCGTCACCGTCTCCGCTCCGGTTGCTCCCCGCGATGCGGATCGCGTGGCTCGCCGCGGCTGGCCTTTCGTTGCTGGTCGGTTGCGCCGCAAGCTCGAGCCCTGCGGGGAATGTGTTGGTGGACGCGAGCGCCGGGTCGGGCGGCGCCACCGGCACGGCCGGTTTCTCCGGCAGCGGCAGCGGCGGCTCCACACGGTGCCGGCGGCTCGTCGGCGGGGACCGACGCCGGCCTCCCCGTCGACGCGGCCCCGGCGGACGCAGCGAGCGACGCGCCGCACCCAACGGGGGTCGGGGGCGCCAGCGGCTGCCTGGTCACCATGCAGGCGGTGCCCCCGTCTTCTTTGGACGACATCGAGCCGGGGCCCAGTACGCGGGTGCAGGTTCACGGCACGGTGACCGGGTCGGTGACGTCGTCGCCGGTCTGGGATTGGGCGGTGCTCGACCAATCGGGGATCGCCCTGATCCTGAAGCCGGTGACCGGCAGCGCAGGAACGACGATTGACTTTCCGGTCGTCGCCGCGGGCACCTACCAGATCATCGCATCGATTCGCGGTGAGCCGGCCTGTCGAACAGTGAGGTACTTCCAGACCGTCTCGCCAGGGTTTGTCTTGCGCGCCACCGCCGACGGCTTGCCGGTTCAGGAGCGGCGGATCACGCTGGTCGCCGATCCCCAACCGATGATCGATTGGCCGCTCGACTCGGGCTCGCCGTTCCCCTTCCTCCCTCAGCGCGCCGACACGGGTGGTCCGCTTGCCGCGTATCTCCGCATCACCGACCCGCAGTCGCAATCGAGCATCGACGGCAACACCGGGTATCCGATCTATCTCGTGGCGACGACGATCTACAATCTGCTGGTCATTCCGTCCGAGCCATATGCGCCGGTCCTGACCAGCGGCAAGCCCGGAGTCCTGGCCGGGCTGCATGTCGACAGGGGCGTGCACGTCACCGCGCGGGCGTTCGTGGGAGGCACCCCGCTCGCCGGTGCGCGGCTGGTGTTGCACAACGGCTCGCTGCCGTCGACGCTGGCGACCAGCGACGCCACCGGCGCGATGGACCTCTGGGCGCGCAGCGGCACGCACGCCGCGTATTTGGTTCCACCCGCCAGCTCGGGGCTGCCACGGGCCGCCGTCGGCACCGGCACCGACCCCGGCATCGTGCTCGACGCCGGCGCCTCCTCGCTGGATCTTCAGATGACCTGGAATCCGGTCACGCAAGCGGCGCTGACCTTGAACGTGCGCGCCCCCGACGGGACGTCGCCGGTCGCGCTCGCGCGGGTTCAGGTCACGGCGTCGGCCGCCGCCCCAGCCATGGTCGGCACGCTCGTCGCGCACCTCGCTTCCGGCGCGACCGCGACGCTGCCGGCGCGTGGTGCCGCCGACGGCGAGATCCTCACCAGCGCCACCGGCGCCGCGGTTTTTCCCTCGTTGCCGCTCGGCGCCTACGACGTCACGATCATCCCCCCCGACAGCAGCAGCAGCCTCAGCAGCAGCCGGCCCGCGATCACCACCACCACCGTGACGCTGGCGAGCGGTGGCCTGACCCGCAACGTGACGCTGACGACCAAGGTGGCGTTGAACGGCCAGCTGAACCCGGTCCCGCTGACCCTCGACACGCTGATCACCGCCGCGGTCGACCCATCGGCGACCTCCCCCGGCACGGTGGCGACGGCGCTGGTCGCCGCCGATGGCAGCTACCAGCTGCTGGTCGATCCGGGCCACAGCTACCAGCTGCTGGCCGAGCCGGCTTTCGGCGTCGCGCTCGGGCGCGCCCTGCTGACAAAGGTCATGCCGCTGTCCGGGACGACGACCCTTCCCGCGCAGACGCTACCGGTCGTGCATTCGGTTCACGGAACGGTCAGCGTGACCCCGAACCGCGTCTGGATGCCCGGCGCGCTGATCCAGGCCTTCTGCTCGACCGCCTCGGCGAAGTGCGATCCGACCTTTCCGCTGGCCGAGGCGATCACGGCCAGCGACGGCTCGTTCGATCTGCTATTGCCCGATCCAACCAACTGACCCAACCAACAGACTAGACGTCAGCGCGCCTTCATCAGGTCGATGGTGACCGCCACGATCTGGTCATCGGCGCGCGCCTCGATCGGGAACGGTTGCTTGCCGAAGAGCGCGGTCACGATCTCCTTGCCTGGCGTGTCGTCGATCGCCAGCGTGTCGGGCAGCGCCTGGTCGGGGTGGACCAGCCCAGCGGTCGCGGCGCCGGGCGCGGGGAACAGCAGGCGCTCGCGGCCGGCGCCGTCGCGCGCGCGCACGACCAGGTAGCGCGGCGCGCTCGCCCGCACCACCAGGCGCAGGCGATCCCCACCGCGCAGCTCGGTCGCCGGATCGAGGATCGCCAGCTCCTGGCCGCGCTGCAGGAAGATCTTCAGCCCATCGGGGCGCGGCCCCTTCGTCGCCAGATAGTTCACGGCCACCGCCTCGCCGTCGCCGCGCGGGCGCCCCACCACGAATGCCAGGGCGACAATGACGCCGATCGCTGCGGTCAGCCCCAAGACCCGCTTCAGTCCGGCGCGCCCGCTGCCAGAGGTCGGTGGTTGATCCATGCCGGTCTATTTACACCGGCTGCCGCCTCCATGGTCTCCGCTTTACCCGTCCTCGTCCTCGTCCTCGTCCTCGTTCCCGTCCCACACCCCTAATGCGCGCCGCCGTTCGGGGGCGGGGCAGGGCCTGGACACCCTTCGTCGTAGTGGCCGTCGCAGTTGTCGTCGATCATGTTGCCGCAGATCTCCGCTGCCCCCGGGTGGGTCGACGCGCTGCCGTCGTCGCAGTCCTTGCACCAGATGTATCCGTCGCCGTCCTTGTCTTCGCCGCTGCCGCTCTGTTCGCACGCCAGCCAGCGGGTGACGAGGTCGGCGCGCGTGCTGACCCCGGCGCGCGCCGCGGCGATCGCCGCGTCGAACATCGCGAGCGTGGTCGACGACGGCTTGTGGGGATCGGAGCCGACCGAGTCGCGGATCTGCGCCGACCACTGATCGATCCAGGACTGGATCTTGGCGACGTCGAAGTGGCCGAGCTGCGTCGCGACGGCGGTGGCGTACTGGCCACGCATGGTGGCGTCGCTCATCACCGTGATGTACTGCCGCCCGATGAACTGAACGCCCGGGCGCGCTGACCACCACCAGACTGGGTCGCCGTGGAAGTTGGGCAAAAAGTCGAGGATCGAGTCGAGGTCGCTGGGCAGGAACACGTACCCCTTCGCCCCCTGGTCGTAGAGGTAGAAGTTGTGGTCGCCGCCCCAGTACCCGTCGCCGTCGTTGAGCAGCATCTCGCCGGCCCAGGTCAAGAACGACGTCGGCAGGTCGACGACCGCCGCCAGCGCCGCGGGCGTCGTCGCGTCCCAGAAGGTCATCAGACGGCCCCAGTCGGGATTGCTCTGATTGGTCTCCGCGATCCGCCCGCCCTTGAAGAGATCGCCGTCGGCGTTCCCGGGAAAGAACTCCGAGATGATCCGGTGGCCTATCTTTTCCTCGGCCACGTACAGGCCGTAGTAGCTGCCGTTGACGTCGAGCCGCGCGCTGGTCGCGCACAGCGCGGCGATGCCGACCGATCGCATCCAGGTGTTGCCGATGCGATCGTGCAGGAAGCTGAAGTCGGCGCGGGGCATGTCGAAGGCGATCTTGCCGACGCCGTGGAACGAGGCGGTGCTGTCGAGCTGGTCGAACGCCACCACGAATTGCATCTTGCCGTTGGCGCCGTCGTTGGTGACCGCATCGCGCCAGGACGAGTCGCCCTTGAGTCGCATGTACGCGTTGCTCGAGGCGTCGCCGCCGAAGTGAAGGACGATCGGGTAGTAGTGCGGCTGGTAGTTGACGAACGTGTCCAGGGTCAGCATTCCGGCGCTGAGAAACTCAGCCTGGATGGCGGTCCAGTCGGACGGGGAGATATCGATCGAGAACTTCTGCAGCGTCGGAGCGAAGAGATCGGAGCAATCTCCGGTCATCGAACCGCCGGCACCGCCGGCGTCGGCCATGGGGTTTCCACCGGAGCCGCCGGTGCCAGGGCCATCGCTCCCTCCGCCGTCACGCCCGGTGAGCTCACCCATCCGGGCCGAGCCCCCGCATCCGGCCACCGCCGCCAGCCCCCACAACCCCAGAAGCGCGACGCGGTATCCGAGCTGCTGCCTTGCCATCATTCCCCCACCGAAGGCTGTGACAGCAACGCACGTGCCGCGGCGGTGCGCCGAGGCGCTGCCTCGGCGCCGGGCTGCGGATCACACGGCGGTAACCAGGGTGCCTGCGCGCGTTACACGGGAGGCGCGCCGTGCAGGAGAACCCCGAGGGACCGGACACTAGTGCGGGTGCACCAGGTCGTCGCCCTGGTTACGGGGGCACTGCGACGCAGGTGAGGGTCGCCGGGCTGCAGAGAGGGCGCCCGGGGTACTTGGCCTGCGTGCAGTCTCTCGAGTCCCGGCACTGGACGCAACGCCCGGCAATCCCGTCGCAGAGCGGCGTCGTCGGCGTCGCCGACATGCAGGTGGCGTCGGTGAGACAAGTCACGCAGACGTGGTCGAGGCAGGTCCCACCGGTTCCGCAGTCTCCGTCGACCATGCAGTAGACGCAGACGTCGAGGCCGCTGGGGCATTGGATGAACGGTTGCGGGCAGAGATTCCCCAAGCTGTCATCGCAGCCGCTGAGGCACCGATGGCTCAGCGTGCACTGCGACGGCTTCGGGTTGTCCTCGCCGGGCTGGGGCGCGATCGGGCACTGGCTGGCGTTGAGACACTCGACGCAACGTTGGGTGCTGGTGTCGCAGATCGTCGCCGAGGCGTTGGCGGCGCAATCGCTGCTGGCGAGGCACTCGACGCATCGGCCGGGCTGTCCCGATACGACGAGGCAGGTCAGCCCCGGCACCTTGTTGCACTGGCTGGCCATCGTGCAGACCACCGGTCCCACGTCGACGCCAGTGTCGCGCGGGATGTCGACGCCGGTATCGCGCGGCACGTCTGGCCCGACGTCGACCGGCACATCGACGCGCATGTCGACCGGAGCGTCGATCGGCCCGTTGCCGCCGGTTCCGTTGCCGCCGATTCCGTTGCCGCCCATGCCGTTGCCGCCCATGCCGTTGCCGCCGGTTCCGTTGCCGCCGCTGCCGGACACCGGTATGTCGAAGCCGCCGTCAGCCCGGGGAGGGGCGCCCGATCCGCCCGTGCCCACGGCGTTGGTGAAGGTCAGGGGCGAGTTGCAGGCGCCGATCGCCAGCAACGCCACGGGCAAAACCACCCGCAGCAACGCCCGGCCAACTCGGCCGTCAGGCCGCATCACGCTCACCGTCCAAAGTTACCTCATTGAACGGGGGCTGGGAATCGCTACCCGCGCCAAGTCCCATTCCCCGCCCGCTGGTCATGGATACGTCTCCGTGGGCTTGGTACCTCGAGACCTGCAAAATCAGGCGGTGGGGTGGAAGAAAGGCCGCGAGGGGGCGGCCCCGCTCGCCGCCGCGTGTAAGAATTCGCGGGATGTCGGAATCATCACGCCCCGCTGCGCCATCCGCCGCGCCCGCTTTCAAGGACCTGTTTTCGACGCAGTCAGGCGATTACGCGCGCTATCGCCCCGGCTACCCGGCCGACCTGTTCACCTGGTTGGCCGCGTCGGCGCCCGGACGCGCCTGCGCCGTCGACGTGGCCACCGGCAGCGGGCAGGCGGCCCTGGGCCTGGCGCCGCACTTCGACCGCGTCATCGCCGTCGACGCGAGCGCGGCCCAGCTGGCGCACGCGCCGGCGCGCGCCAACGTCGCCTATCGCGTCGCCCCCGCCGAGGCGACCGGCGTCGACGACCACAGCGTCGATCTCCTCGCGGCGGCACAGGCGTTCCACTGGTTCCGGCAGGATCAATTCTTCACCGAGGCCGAGCGGGTGCTGCGCTCCGGCGGTCTGCTCGCTGTCTGGTGCTATGGCTTCGCGCGCATCACGCCGGCCGTCGACGTGCTGGTGCAGCATCTTTACGGCGACATCCTCGGCGCGTACTGGGAACCGGAGCGGCGTCTGGTCGAAGAGGGCTACGCCAGCGTCGCATTTCCGTTCACGCCGCTCGACCCGCCGCCCTTCGAGACGGCGCTCGACTGGAGCCTGCCCGATCTGCTGGGCTACCTGCGCACCTGGTCGGCGCTGCGCGCCTACGCGCGCGTGCATGGCGTCGATCCGCTGCTGGCGCTCGAGCCTGAATTCGCGCGCGCCTGGGGCACCGCCGGCCCGCGCACCGCGCGCTGGTCGCTGTCGGTCCGGGCCGTGCGCCGCTGACCCCAATGCCGTTCGGTTGAACGCCAAGACGCCAGGACGCCACTGTCCGGACTTTGAAAATCCGGACTCTGGCGACTCTGGCGTCGTGGCGTTCATGCTGACCCGTCACATCACGTACGACAGCACCGCCGCCGCGCGTCCCTCGTCCTCGCTGCGCATGAGATCTTTCATCTCGCCGCTGCGGTGCTGGAGATCGAACGACAGGCCGAACCGCAGGTCGTTGACCGGCGTCGGCAGCTCGGTGTAGACGCGCACCTTCACGCGCTGGTCGGTGATCGCGAAGTCGTCGGTGACGCCAGGGTGGTAGACGCCGGTGGGGCTGGTGTACGCGTCCTGCGCGCGGTCGAGCCCGTCGATCGAATCGTACCCGCTCCATTCGAAGGCGGCGCCGGCGCGCACGTGAGCGTAGCGCGCCTCGGCGCGCGCGGCCGCCGTCAGCCCCATGGCGTAGTAGTAGTCGTGCTCGCGCAGCACCGACTTGGTGCTGTCCAGCACCGCCGCCGGTGCATCGGGGCCAAGCGCGAACGGGCGCACCATCGCGAAGTCGCCGTAGACGTCGCTCGACAGGCGGAACGTCATCGGCCCGCGGTAGATCAGCGCGTCGGCCGTCGGACCGATCATATGGATGGCGGTGACGAAGTCCTGCGGGCGCTCGCCCTCGGTCAGCCCCAGGTCGAACGCCGAGCCGGCAGCGAAGATCAGCGCGCCGCCGTGCTGGTCGCCCGCGTCGCCGGCCACGTCCTGCGCGAAGGTCCCGAACAGCGAGGTGCGCGCGCTGACGGTCAGCTCGTCGAGGCGCTCGGTCGTCCCTTCGTAGCCGACCGAGAGCCCGGTGGCCTCGCCGCCCGACAGGCTGCGCTGGGTCTTCCCCTCGCGCCCGTAGGCGCGCAGGTTGATGAGCTCCATGTCGAGGTGCGCCGCGAACGAGGACGACGGGGCGGCGGACGACGTGGTCGCCGCGCCGGCCGGCGCTGACGACGTGGCCGTGGTCGCGAACGAGCCGCCGGCCGAGAGCACGAAGCGGTGATAGACGTCGTCGGCGATGCCGTGGCGATCGACCGAGGTCGGGTGCGGCAGGCGGCCCCCCTCGGTCAGGCTCAAGAAGGCGCGTGCCGGCGAGAACAGCGTCAGGATCAATCGGTTGCGCCAGGTCGGCGCGCTGCGCGCAAACAGCTCGCCCAGCTGGAAAGC
This sequence comes from uncultured Pseudomonadota bacterium, assembly GCA_963778795.1. Taxonomy (GTDB): domain Bacteria; phylum Myxococcota_A; class Polyangia; order Fen-1088; family Fen-1088; genus DASRQZ01. Next base: position 713,138 of record CAVZVU010000005.1, read on the forward strand.
CGACTCGCCCAGCGACACGCCCCCGACCGAAGTGACGATGGTGTCGTTGATGCTGAACACCTCGCGGTTCTCGAACACCGACTCCCAGATCGACGACGCGGTGAGATCGAACAGGAAAGCCTGCAGCATCGTGGCGTGGTTGGTGCGCGCGAGCCCGTGATAGGTACGCCCCACGAAGGCGTGCGCGATGTTGGTCGTTCGATCGTTGTCGTCGAAGCGATAGCCGCGCCCGCCGATCAGCCGATCCCACTGGCTGCTCACGGTGCGATCGAAGTCGAAGTCGAGGCGGTTCAAGTCGACCGTCGCTTCGTACCAGACGGCGCCGAGGGTATAGACGGCGCCCAGCTCCAGCGCCGCGCGGCCAAGGCCGAACCGGCCGTCGGCGGGCGGGTTCGGGTGGTCCTGCTCGGGTGAAGACAGCACCAGCACAGGCGCGCCCGGGCGCAGGGTCTCGACGTCGGCGGCGAGGTTCATGTCGCGCGGCGCGGCGGCCAGCGAGGTTGGGGCGGCGGCGGGAACGCCGAACGGAAAGGCCAAAGCGGCCAGGCAGGTGAAGGAGGCGGCGGGGAAGGGCATGCCCGACCTGCATCGCAATCGCGGGGCCAGCTCGAGCGGCGGCGCGTTCGGCCGGTCGTTCGGACGGTCTTTGGGGCGGTTGGGCGGCGCCAGACCGCGCCAGACCGGGTGTCAGGCCGGCGCGCGGGTGGGGAATCTCGAGCGCCGGTGGTGAGGCTTCGACGCCGCCGGGCCCGATTTCGTGCCAATATTCCGCCGCATGCAGATTGGAGCACAGAAGGCGGTCACCATTGGCTACACCCTCAAGGACGACGATGGGGAGGTGCTCGATACCTCCGAGGGGGGAGAGCCGCTCACCTACCTCCACGGTACGGGCGACATCGTCCCGGGGCTCGAGAAAGCTCTCGACGGCAAGCAGGCCGGCGACGCGATCTCGGTGGTCCTGTCGCCCGAGGAAGGCTACGGCCAGCGTGACGAGCGGCAGATCCGCAACATCCCGCTGCGCAAGCTACCGGCCGGCAAAGTCGAGGTCGGCATGCAGTACCAGATCACCACCGAGGCCGGCCCGATGATGGCGCTGGTGACCGCCGTGCGCGGTGACTACGCGACCATCGACGCGAATCACCCGCTGGCCGGCATGCGCTTGCACTTCGACGTCAACGTCGTCGAGGTCCGCGACGCCACCGCCGACGAGCTGCAGCACGGCCACGTGCACGGTCCCGGCGGACATCACTGACGCGTCACTCACGCGCCCGCGGCGGCGTCCAGCGCCGCCGCGGATCCAGGTGGTCGGTGAACATCGGACTGTCGCTGTCGATTACTTCGCGTTGACCGGGATGGTGCGGGGCTTGGCCTCTTCGCGCTTGGGCAGCTGGATGCGCAGCACCCCCGCCTGGTAGTTCGCCACGGTGCGTGACGAATCGACGTTTGCCGGCAGTGTGAACGACCGGGCGACCTTGCCCTGCAGACGCTCGCTGCGCTGGTAGCTCTCGCCCTTCTGCCCACGCTCCGTCGTCCGCCGCTCCGCTTCGATCGTCAGCACGTCGCCGTCGACGCGGATCTGCAGCTCGTCTTCCTTGTGGCCCGGCAGGTCGATCTCGACGACGATCTCGTCGGCGGTCTCGATGACATCGGCCGCGGGAACGCGCGGCGCCTGCGTGGTCCAACCGAGTGCCGGCAGCGCAAAGTCGGCCCATACGCGTTCGATGGGATCGCGGCCATCGCGCGGATCGTTGCCCTTGCCATTGTGCGTGGTGAAGGTCCTTCTGAGCTCGAACATGACTGAATTCCTCCTGGGTTGTTTTCTTGTGGGGCGAAACGGAATCTGGTTTCTGCCGCCACGCCCCGCGGCGGCTCGCTCCTGACGTCGCCTAAAAAAGCACGCGCGCGCCGGCGTCAAGCGCCGTTTTCCGCCTCATCCATGGACATCGGACGCACGGTCGTGGTCTCATCGCCGCAACCAACTCGGAGCCGTTGATGCACACGCTGAGAAACTATCTGCCGCTTTCGATCGCCGCTTTTCTGCTGATTGCCTCGTCGATGACCGGTTCGTTCGGTTGCGGCAGCAGCACCAGCTCTCCCAACGACGGGGGCGGGGTCGGGGGTGCCACGGGCAGTGGCAGCGGCGGCAGCGCGAGCGGCGCCGGCGGCAGCGCGGCCGGCACCGGCGGCGTGACCGGCACCGACGCCGGCGCCGACCTGCGCGGCGGCGCCGGGGGCACGATCGTGATTCCCGACGGCGGCAACAACTTCACTTGCGCCCAGCTGCTGGCCTGCTGCAATTCGGGCACCGGAACGTTGAGGACGATGTGCCTGGCCCAGTACAACATGTTGATGCCGATGGGCGACACCGCCTGCGGCACCCTCTTGGCGGGCATCAAGGCTAACAGCAACCTCTGCCCGTAGCCCCGGCGAAGCGGCTCGCGCGCTACTTGCCGGTGTAGCTCACGCGCCAGATCGAGTTCGAGCCGTCGTCGCTGACCATCAGCGCGCCGTCGCGCGCGACCGCGACGCCGACCGGCCGGCCCCAGACCTGACCTTCGGCGGTGACGAAGCCGGTCAGGAAGTCTTGATAGTCACCGGCCGCGTGCGCGGTCTGGTGCAGCGGCACGCGCGCGACGTTGTAGCCGGTGCGCAGGGCGCGGTTCCACGACCCATGCTGGGCGGCGAAGATGTCGCCCGCGTACTCGGCGGGGAACTGCTTCCCCTCGTAGAAGGCCAGCTCCAGCGAGGCGTGGTGCGCCTGCAGCAGCACGTCGGGGACGATGACCTTGTCGCGCAGCTCGGGGTGCTTGCCGGCGTGGCGCGGATCGATGTTGCCGCCGATGTAGAACCAGGGCCAGCCGTAGAAGCCACCCTCCTTGACGTGGGTGATGTAGTCGGGGACCAGATCGTCGCCCAGGCGATCGCGCTCGTTCACCGACGTCCAGAGCTCGCCGCTGCGGGGATGAAAAGCGATGCCGACCGGATTGCGGATGCCCCAGGCGAAGACGCGCAGGCCGGTGCCGTCGGGGTTCAGCTCCAGGATATCGGCGCGGTGCAGCTCGTCGGGGTTGTTGTCGGTGTCGTCGTTGTTCGAGTGCGACCCGACCGAGACGAACATCTTCTTGCCGTCGGCGGGGAAGGCGATGTCGCGGGTCCAGTGGCCGCCGCCGCGCAGCCGCCCGCCGCCCGGGATCTGGGTGCTGACGACCTCATGCGGGCCGCGCGCGGTCAGATCGCCGTTGCGATAGGGGAACCGCCAGACCGAGTCGGTGTTGCCGACGTAGACCCACTGCGGATCGGCGCCCGGTGGGTAGAACGCGATGCCGAACGGCTGCTTGAGGTCGCGCGCGAAGACCACCGATTGTTGCGCGCGTCCGTCGGGGCCAAGCCCGCGCAGCACGCGCACCTGGTCGGCCTTGCTCTCCGCGACGAAGAGATCGCCGTTGGGCGCCGTGCGGATGAGGCGCGGGTTCGACAGCTTGTCAGCGTAAAGCTCGACCTTGAAGCCACGCGGCGCCTGCGGCCAGGCCGAGGCCGGCCGGTCGATCAACTTGGGACCGGCGTCGACCGAAGCGGTCGCGTGCGGCGGCGGCAGATCCACGGCGCGGAAGTGGTGGGTCGCGCCGGGCCGCTCGTTGCGGTAGTCGGCGCCGACCATCGCCCCTTTGATCGGCGTCGGCGTCAAGAGCGGGCGCGCCGGTGCCGCGGCTGCCGGCGCCGCGGCATCGGGCGCCGCGCCCGCGGCTCCGGCCCGGTCGGCCACCAGCACGGCAGAGGTGAGACCAAGCAGCAGCGCGGCCAGGCAGGTCGTTTTCGTGGTCCGGTTCGTCGTCAACAAATTCGCCCTCTTTTCCAAACCGGGCGCAGCATTCCAGCGCGACGCGAAGCGCGCAAGTCTCCCCGCGCACGCACGTCGATGATCGACGACGATCGGCGGCAGGCTATGCTGGCAACATGACCAACTGGTTGTTGGCCCGGGCACTGGGCGTGTGGGGCCTGTGGGGGGCCTGGATGGCCGGCCCGGCGATTTCACCCGTCGCGCCGGCGCCCGGCGCCCCGGTGACGTCGACGCCTACGCCTACGCCTACGCAGACGGGGACGCAGACGGGGATGCAGCCGACGACGCCGGTCGCTTTGATCTGGAACCACCAGCGGTCACCGGCACCGGGGCCGCCGCAGGCGATCGGCGGCTACTCCAGCGGCTGCCTGCAAGGGGCGATGGCGCTGCCGCCCAGCGGCCCCGGCTACGAAGCGCTGCACCGCTCGCGTAACCGCTTCTTCGGCCATCCGACGTTGGTCGAATTCATCCGGCGGCTGGGGGCTGCCGCCAAGGCGCAGCGCCTGGGGGTGGTGGTCGTCGGGGATCTCTCCCAGGCGCGCGGCGGGCCGACCCCGTCGGGACACCGCAGTCATCAGTCGGGGCTGGACGTCGACGTCGGTTACCGCGCTCCGCCCGGCGTGCGCGCCGGCCACCTGCGCGCCGCCGACCGCGAGCGCCTCGGTCCGCCGGCCGTCGTCGATCTGGGCACGCACGTGATGAGCCCGCTCTGGAACCGGCGCACCGAGCGTCTGGTTGCCGCGGCGGCGGCCGACCCGGCGGTCGATCGTATCTTCGTCAATCCGGCGATTCGCCGCACGCTGTGCGCCGGCCCGTCCCGCCGCGCCCCCTGGTTTGCGCGCGTCCGCCCCTGGTGGGGGCACCACGATCATTTTCACGTCCGGCTGAAGTGCCCCGCCGACAGCCCGCTGTGCAAGCCGCAAGACCCGCCGCCGCCCGACCCCGACGACGGCTGTGGCGCGACGTTGGCCTGGTGGTTCAGCCCCGACGCCCAGACGACGGAGACGAAGAAGAAACAGGCCGACGAGACTCAAGGTCCGGTTCTGCCGGAAGCCTGCGCCGGCCTGCTCGGGCCGGCGCCTCAGCCGACATCGACGACGGCTGCGACACCGCGGCCCGCCGCCGCGTCGACACCGCAATAGCCGGTCGCGCCCGGCGGGGTAGCGTCATAAGCTTTGGCGCATGAGCCAGACCACCCTTCATCCTCATGATGCTCATGCTCATGCGCGCACCGCGATCGTGATCGGTGCTAACCGGGGCATCGGCCTCGCGCTCTGTCGTCGGCTGGTGGCGCGCGGGCGCACCGTCATCGCCGCCTGCCGCCGGTCATCGCCCGAGCTCGACCGCGAACGGGAAGGGTCGCGCGGCGGCCTGCGCGTCGAGAGCGGCGTCGACGTGACCTCCGACGATTCGATCGGCGCGCTCGTCCGTCGGCTCGAGGGGGTCGCGGTCGACGAGCTGGTGTGCAGCGCCGGCATCCTGCGCGACGACGATCTCGACGATCTCGCCATCGATGACGTCCGGGCGCAGCTCGAGGTCAACGCGATCGGACCGCTGCGCGTCGTCAGCGCGCTGCGCGGGCAGCTCGCGCGCGGCGCCAAGATCGCGCTCATCACCAGCCGCATGGGCTCGATCGGCGACAACGGCTCGGGCGGCAGCTACGGCTACCGCATGTCGAAGGCGGCGCTGAACGCCGCCGGCGTGTCGCTGGCGCGCGATCTCGCCGGCGCCGGCGTCGCGGTGGCGATCCTGCACCCGGGCTACGTCCGCACCGACATGACCGGCAACCACGGCAACGTCGACGCCGAGACCTCCGCCGCGCAGCTGGTCGAGCGCATCGACGCGCTCACGCTCGCGACCTCGGGGACGTTCTGGCACGCGAACGGCGAAGTTTTGCCGTGGTAGGGGAGGAGGGACGAGGACGGCGACGAGGACGAGGACGAGGACGGGTAAGACTCAGCGGAGGCGGAGGAGGAGGCCGTTGGCGCCGAAGATCAGCAGATCTTTCTCGACCAGACCGAGAGCGCTCGCGGGCCAGGGGACAGTGGCGTAGGTCGTCCAGGTCACGCCGTCGTCGCTTGACGAGAGCAAGACCCGCTGGCTGGTGGCCGTCGGCGTCGACGACGACGGCGACATCGGATCGTCCGCCAGCAGGTAGAGCTGGTCGTCGCGCCGTTGCATCGCGATGAAGGTGGCCAGCTTTCCCAGCGGCGTCGCGATCGGTTGAAACGTTCGCCCGGCGTCGGTCGAACGCAAGAGCGCGTGGTTCGGGCCGAGCGCCCAGAGCGCCAGGGTGCCGTCGGCCCAGAATCCGCAACAGCGCCAGCCCGCCGCCGGCGGCGTCAACGCCTGCCAGCTGGCGCCGGTCTTCGATCCCCGCTCGAGCCGCCCGAGCTCGGTCGAGGCATAGCGACCGTCGCCGACGCCGAACAGCTCGCCGAACCAGTCGGCCGGCGCGCGCGAGCGTGACCCGTTGACCATGCGCCAGCTCTGCGCAGCGTCGGTCGAACGCCAGACCCCGTAGCCGGCGGCATAAAGATCGGTCGCGTCGCTGCCCCAGACGCGCCAGGGCGCCGCCACCGGCGCCGGCGGGGTGATCACCGCCCAATGCTGTCCGCGATCGACGGTGCGCGCGACGAACGAGCCGGCGACGTAGACATCCTCGGCGCCGCTGCCCCAGACCGAACGCAGCTCGGTGCCGGCTCCCGCCGCGCACGGGCGCTGCGTGTCGAAGCGCGAGCCGCCGTCGGACGAATGCAGCACCGTGCAGTCGTCGCCGACGACCCAGACCTGGCCGGCGCCGTCGCTCCAGGCCGCGCGCAGCATCGCCGGACCAAAGGGATGGGTCGAACACTCCTCCCAGGTGCGGCCATCGTCGCGCGACCGCAGGATCAGCCCCAGCGGCCCGACCGCGATCAGCGGGCCGGTGGAATCGTGCCACAGGGCGTTCACGTCGCCGCCGCGCGGAAGGAACGACCGCCGCTCGAAGGTGGCGCCGCCGTCGCGCGACACGATCAGTCCCACGCGCTGTCGCTCTTCGATCGGGCGATCCCACAGCTCGAACGTCGCCACGCCGTACACCGTCTGCTCGCCCGCGGGGTGGAAGGCGTGAAAACCGGGCCAGGGCGCGGGTGACGGGTCGACGTGGGGTTCTTTCCAGGTCTTGCCGCCGTCGGTGGTGTGCTGCACTCCGGTCGCGTCGACGCTTCCCTTGCGGGTGTGGACCCACGACGCCACCACGGTCAGCCAGTCACCGCGCCGCGTGCCGGTGATCGACAGCGCCCGGCTGCCGCTGAGCCCGCCCGCCGCGACCTTTGCGGGCGGCGACTGCCCCGGCGGCAGCGGTCGCATGGTCTGCGGGCGCACGATGTTCCAGTGCTGTCCCCGATCGGTGGTCGCGACGATCGATCCGCGATCGCCGCTGACGTACACCTCGTCGTTGGCGCTGCCCCAGACGGCGGTCAGCTGCTCGTCGGTGTCGCCGAGCGGGCGCAGCGTGGTGAATGACCGACCGTGGTCGTCGGTGTGCAGCAACTGTCCGTCGCTGCCGGCGAAGTAGACGTCGTGCGGGTCGCTGCCCCAGATCGCGTCCAGGTTTCCACCGGCAGGCGGGCTCAGCCGATGCCACCCCGCGCCGCCGTCGGTCGAGCGCAGGATCGTGCTGTCGTCGCCCACGGCCCAGATATCGCCCTCCGTCGAGGCCCAGACCGATTTGAGGTTTTGCGTCGTCCCACTTTCGACCGCCGACCAGCTGCCGCCGTGGTCGGTCGACTTCACCACCGCTCCCCCGTCGCCGACCGCCCAGAGCACACCCTCGGATTCCCAGAGCGCGCGCAGCGTCTCGCCGGTCGGTTGGGGGCTGAGCCAGACGCGCGCCACCGGGGCCTCGGCGGCGCTGGCCGGCGCGGCGGCGCCGAGCGCGCCGGCGCCGAGCGACAGCGCGAAGCAGAGCCGGAGGGCGCGCACGCGGGCGGCATCTTCGAGGCGGTGTCGGATCACCCTCCGAATCTACACAAACGGCGTGCGCCGGCTACGGGAATCGGGGTGGGCGCGGGCGACGTCGTCGTTGCGGGTCTTGGCGCGCTCAGAGCACGCGCAGCTGGCCGCCGAGCACCAGCACCGCCAGCAGATCCAGCAGGCCCGTGTAATAACGAGAAAGACCGGTCGGGATGGCCAGGTCCCAGACCGCCTGGACGAAGGCGGTGCGTTCGGGGACGGTCGCGATCAGCGCGCTCGCGCCGTTCATCGCCACCAGCCCCGGATCGTGGTTCGCGCTCAGCATCGTCGCGCCGTCGAGCGTATACGACGTGCCGTAGGTGTCGATCCCCTGCGCCGCGAAGAAGGTGAGCAGCCGATCGCTCTCGCCGACGGTCCAGGCGTCGCCGACGCCGCCCGACCAGATGCGATCCAGCGTCATGTTCAGCGCGGCGCGGTAGGCCTCGGGCTGGAAGTTGTCGGATCCGGCGACCGCTACGCCGGCGAACGTCGCGCGCACCGGCGTGAGCCCGGTCGAAGGATGCGCCGTTCGCTGCCAGTAGGCGCGCGCCGCGACGGCTGCCCCCGTCCAGAACGGATCGGCGGTCGCCTGCGCCCACAGGTCGTAGTACGCCGGCATCTCGATCGAGGGGCGCCCGACGCCCGCCGCCGAGACGTTGGGGAAGTCGAAGACCAGATTGGTGGCGGCGTCGAAGGTGTCGGTGACGCCGTCGACGATGCCGCCGTTTTCGTCCTGTTTGTGGCGCATCAACGTCAGCAGGTCCCGTGCGCCGGCGGCGTAGTCGACGGCGGTCGCTGGCGCGCCGGCGCGCGTGTAGCGATCGTTGGCGAAGATCAGCGCCATCAACATCTGCTGCAAACCAAACGGGTCGAGGCAGGGCGCCGTGCTCGCGGACGCCGTCTCGCAGAAGGACAAGAAGTACCCGCTGCTCGCTCCGCTCCCGAAGCGCGGCGGCGTCGATTTGGCGTAGGTCCACAGTCGATCCAGCTCGTCGCGCTTGTCGAGCTCGACGGCGACCAGCATCGCCAGCCCGAGCCCTTCGGTGCGCACGTCGCTGTGCAAGACGTCCTGGATGTACGCGCGATCGGTGCCGATCGGCACGTAGATCGCCTGGGTGGCCGGATCGCCGTGGAAGAGCTGGGCAAAGGTGGCGGCGATCTTCGCGGCGATCTCCGCGTCGGTCTTGCCCAGCAGATCGCGAAACGCGTTGGGGTACGTCGGCGGTCCGGTCAGCGGGCCCAGCGGCAGGGCCCCGGCGCCGTTGTATCCCAGCGAATCGACCGTCTTGCCGCACGCGACCGGCAGCAGGGCGGCGAACAGGATCAAGGCCGCGCGCCGGCGCATGCGCGCCTAGTCTGCGAGGTACTGGCGCGCCCGCGCCGCCAACACGCTGCGCGGATGCCGCTGCAGGAAGGCTTCGGCCCGATGGCGCGCGAGGCCGGCCTGTCCGGTTCGGGCGAGCGCATCGATGCGCAAGATCTCGGCCTCGAGCGCGAGGCGACCATCGGGGAAGTCGCGCGCGTAGGCGTCGAGCAGCGCGAGCGCGCGCCGCGCCCGCCCGCCCGCGACCGCGGCGCGGGCCGCGTCGAGCGCGGTCAGCTCGCGCCTCAGCGACGCCGCATCGCCCGTGGTCGTGCGCAGCGCCGCCACCGTCGGGCGCAGGGCGGCTGCGTTGTCCGTGGCCGCGGCATTCGCCGCTGGCGCCAGCGCGATCGGCGTTGCACTCGGCGTGGCGGGTACGCCGGTGCGCGCGGTCGGGGGCGGGTTCGCGTGGCGCAGCTGCCAGGCGCGATAGACCGGCGGCGCGATCGCGACCGCGCCCAGCGCCGACAGACCGAGTAGGACCTTCACCCAGGCGGCCTTGCCGGCGACCGACAGCGGCGTCGCAGCGGCCGTCACCGCGGCGGCCGTCACCGCGGCGGCCGACAGCGCCGAACCGGTGATGCCCAGCGCGGCCAGCGTCTTGGTGCGCGCGCGCGGCGAGCACTTCTCGGCGCGGGCCACGCCCAGCAGCGTCCGCTCGAGCTCGCTGTCACTCTCGTCGAAGAGGCGGCCAGGATCTTCGATGCCTCTCATGCCTCCGACGCCTTTCATGCCTCTCATACCTCCCCGCCGCTCTCCGAAACGCCGCGGAGGGTTTCCACGCGCGCGCGGAACTCGGCGCGCGCGCGGCGCAGGCGCGAGGCGACCGTCCCCTGCGGGATCCCCAGCACCCCCGCGATCTCGAGCATGCTCATCTCCTCGATCTCGAACAGCACGAAGACCGTCCGCAGGTCGATGTGCAGCTGATCGAGGATCTGGTCCAGCAACTGCCGCGCCTGCTTGCGGTGCGCCATCTGCTCGGGCGATGCGCTGGTGTCGGCCACATCCAGCGTCGCCCCGTCGTGGACCTCGCGCCGGCGCGCGATCGTGCGCCGGGCGTGCGCGGCGACGTTGAGCGCGACCCGCAAGATGAAGCTCTTTTCGGCGCCCGGTCGGACCTCGTCCAGCTTGCGCGCGGCGATGATGAACGTGCGCTGGACGTCGTCATCGATCTCGGCGGACGGCGAGCCGGCGTTGCGCAGGATGCGCGCGACGAAGTCGATGTGGCTGTCGACGATGCGGCGCAGCCGCGCCTCACGCTCGCGCGACGAGGCGCCCGGCGCGGCCGAGGCGCCGGGCGTCTCGGGGGCGGTTGCGGCCGCCGCCAGGGCGGCGTCGCTGGTGGGCGTGCTGATCCGCCCGGCGCCCACTGCCTGGAGCTGCATCGCGCGATATGCCGATAGGGGGGCCATGCGTGCCGTTCTGAACTTCGATTCCCGGCGGCGCCCCGATTGATCACACGCCGCCCCGGGGGTCAGAGTCTACGGGAAAGTCCCAGCCCGACCAAGACCGACAGTGGCGGCGTCTCGGCGACCGTGTGCAGCGGCGTCGTGGTGATGAACTGGCGGTCGACGAGCGGCGCGTCGATCCCCGCCTCGACCTCGAGCGAGAACCCGGCGCCGATCTCGGCGGCGCCGCGCAGCAGCGCGCCCACGCTCCACCAGGAACGGGTGACCGAACGCGGGTTGGTGACCGCGCGCTCGGTCGCCGTGATCCAGCCCGCGATGGCGCGGCCACAGGCCTGCCCCTCGAACCCGCCGTGACGCCAGCCCCAACCGGGACAGGCGCCGAGCGCGAAGGCGTTCCAGCGGTCGACGACCTCCCCCTCGGGCAGCAAGAAATTGTTGGGCAGGTAAAGCCACGCCACCCGCAGCGACCAGGGGACTCGGTCGCCACGGGCGCGCGACAGGCCGACCATCAGGGCGCCCCCGAGGTTGACCGTGGGACCCGAGGACAGCACCCGCGCCAGCGCCGCGCCGGCGCCCACCTCCAGGTGCAACGTCCGGCCGGCGTCCGTGGGCGGTCGCTCGGCGATCACGGTCTCGACGACGGGAGCCGCCGCGGGCGGGCCTGGCGACGGGGCCAGTGGCGCCGCCTCGACCACCGGCCTGGGGGCGGCCGGGGCCGCCGGCGCGGCCGAAGGCGTCGACGGCGCCCGCGACGCGCCAGGCGCCGACGCCGACGATGTCCCGGTCACCGGCTGCGCCTCGCGTCCGCGCACCACCGGGGCGGGGCTGGCGAAAGGGCCCGGGCCGCGCGCGGTGGCCCCGCCGCGCGCCGGTGGTGCCGCCGGCGCCGGGCTCGCCGGCTGCAGCGCGAGCGCCGCGGTGAGGGCCAGGACCTCGACGACCTCGTCGCAGCTCGCCCCCTCGACGGTGCGCGTGTCGGGAGCCGCTTGCTCGTGGCTGACACGCAGCTCGCCCACGACCCGAGCCCCGGCGCGGGTCAAGCGAACCTGGATCCGGATCGCGGGCAAGCCGTCGCCGGTGGTCGTGCGGACCAGCCGAGCGGCGACGCCGCGGCGGAAGGCATCGGCGCTGGAGCAGCCGGTCGGCGCGTCGAAATCGACCCGCATCATCGACGCGCGCGGCGCCGCCGCCGTCGCCGCCGGGCCAGGCGCGGCGACGATCAGCGCCAGAAGCGAGATGCCGCCGCCGATGACCACGGCCCCAAGGTGCCACGAAGCCGCGCGCCCGCGCCAGGCGTTGCACCCCGCAGGGGTCAGGGAGGAGCCGAAGAGGCCCGCGGTGTTGCTCGAAGTGGGCCGTTTCGAATGTCACCGGAAGCGAAGGTTAGAAGGCGGCCGACAAGCCGGCCCGATGGCGTAGCCGGCGCGAGCACCGAAGCGCAGTGTACTCCGGTACTCGAGCATCGGAGCGCAGCGCCGGCATAGCCAGCGGGTCGGATCGTCGGCCGTCGGTTGGGCGAGAAGTAACGTTTCTTTCGACTAGTAGAACAGCAGCGGCCACCAGTTGCGCATGGGGCGGCCGTCGGCAGTGGTCGCCGTGTTGCCGAAGCCGGGGATGCTCTGCCGCCAGTAGATTTGCCATCCGCCGCCGCAGTCGGGGAACGCCTGATCGGCGGCGGCGATCTTGCTGTCGGTGAACGGCTCCATCAGGTCGGTGCCGGCGGTGCCGTCGCCGAGGCCGAAGTGCTCGCAGCGCGACTGGACCGGGTTGGCGTTCGAGTAGTCCCACCACGTCCGTGCGTTGGGCGGGAACCCGGTGCTGCCGCATCCTTGCACGAAGGGATCGATCGTCCAGACGGCGCCGCTGGCGTAGGTTCCAGTGGCGGTCGTCGGCGTGGGATAGCTGACGCACGTGGCACCCGATTGATCGCACAGGTTCTCCCAACCGTTGAAGCGCACGCCGAAGCGGGTCTGAAAGTCGCGGTTCAAGAACGCCGCCGCCGACGGGGCGAAGGCGGGCAGCGCGCTCCACATCCCCTCGATCCCCCAGCCGCGCACTTCCAGATCGCAGCCGGGCCCGCGCATCTGGTCGAGGTGCGCCATCCGCACGGTGACGCCGCAGATCAGATCCTGCAAGCAGCCACCACCGCCGACGCAGGGGGCGAAGCTGCCTGCCACCGCTTGCCCGGTGGCGTCGTAGACCTGCTTGCGCTCCAGGTTGAGGGGAACGCGGCGGATGCCGGTCTCGCCCTCTTCCAGCCAGACCTCGTTGATCACGCCCTTCTCGAACAGCTCGCACAGCGGCATCGATCGCGTCGGCGTCGTCGGATCGGTGAAGCCGTAAAGCCCGCTGAAGCGGGACGAAAACAGCGCGAGCGGATCGAAGTCGCCGGTCGGCGTCACCGGCAGCAGGGTGCTGGAGGGGTTGGGCCATCCCGCCGGGATCTGTTGATCGGTGAGGTCGACGACCTTGACGATCTGGTAGGCGACAAAGATCGGCGCGCGCGGGTCGGAGTAGCCGTGGTAACGCGAACCTTCGGCGATGGCGTTGACCTGGCGCTGTGCGGTCGCTCGCGCGGCGTCGGTCGTCGCGCCGTTGTTGAAGTTCAGCACCAGCACGCGCGGCAACATCTGGGTGATCTGGTCGTGATGGGCGACGATCCAGGGGTCGGAGTTTGCGCTGTGGGTCGGGGTCGGCCAGATCGTGAGGGCGCACGCCGGATCGGTGGGGTTGGTCGAGCAGTTGGCGGGGTTGGGATGGTCGGCGGTGACGACGTCGACGACGCGCGTACAGGCACCCGCCGCCGCGGAGCCCAGCGCGGCGATCGCCACGATCGCGAGCGAGCGCGCGCGCCGGCCGCCACCGGCCTGGTTCTCGATCGCCTGTTGCGCCTGCGGGCAGACTTGATCGTCGAGCATCATCGGAACCTCAATCCGGCGGCCAGCGCGACCCAAACAGTCGGACGGCCGAGGCGCGCCACCCGCGTGCCATCGATCGTGACCTCGGTCGCCGGCCAAGTCTCCACCGCGCGCACGTCAAGCGCCAGCACCAGCTGGGGAAGCACGTCCAGCGCCAGGCCGGCGCCGGCGGTGGTGGCGGTCGACCAGAGGCTGTAATTGACGCCGGTGAAACCGGGCGCGCCGCGTCCGTCGATCGACAGGTGGTGGGCGCCGATGCCGATCGCCAGCGCCCCGCGCAGCCGATGCCAGGCACGCGACGAGAGCAGCAGCTCGGCCAGGCCGATCTGCTGCGCCAGCAGCGCCGATCCGGCGGTGGTGGCGACGCTGGGGGTCTCCCCGAACGCCGACACCGTCAGGCGCGCGGCGAGGCCGCCGCTACCCAGCGCCGCGGACAGCGCCACCAGCGGCGCCCAGGCGCCGACGCTGCCGGCCGCGAGCCAGCCACCCCCGGCGGCGAGCCAGAACCGACCGTTGTGGTTCGTGCTCTCCGATTCGGGCGGGCTCTCCGCGACGATCGTCACCGGCGGGGGCGCGGGCGCCGCGCTCGCGGTCGCTTCGGGCACCGGCGGCGCGGTCGCGGGTGTCGCGGTCGCCGTTGCGGTCCAGATCTCCGCCAGCGTCGCCTTCAGCAGATCGACCGCCTTGACCGCGACGATGGCGGCCCGGCGATCCGACGCGCCGGCGTCGAGCGGAATGTTCTGCATCAGGGTGCGGCCGGCGCTGGCGTCGGTGGCCCACATCTCGACGCGCCCGGCGCCAAAGAAGATCCCCAGCGCGGCGGTCGTACCTTCGCGCATCGCCATGTCCTCGACGCTGGCGCGCCGGGGGGCGTCGGCGGCGATGGTCGCGACGTCCATCTCGAAGCGGGCGGCGCGCAGCTCGCCCCGCAGGCGGGTGACGACCGCCGGCGCGATGTCGCCGCCCGGCTCAGGTGTCACCAACAGCACGCGGCGGCCTCTCGCGGCCACCGCCGCCCTCGGCGAGTCGGGCGCGGCGGCGCCTTGGGCCGCGACCGGCTGCAACGCCAGCGCGGCCAGCAGGCCGAGGAGGCCAGCCCGTACCGGACGCGGCGTCATTGCGACTTGACGATGCGCCTCGCGGCCTCCGCGTACGTTCCGGTCGGATAGCGCCGGAGGTATTCGCGCGCGTCGGTCTCCGCGTCGCCGCTGCCCTGGCGCGAGTGAATGATCATGGTGTGACCAAGCGCCTGAGACGAGTAGGTCCCCGAGGGATTCTCGCGCCGGTAGCGCTCGAACCAGGAGATCGCTCGCCGGGGCGCCCCCTCGTCCTCGGCGAGGTTGCCCAGGAAGTAGGCGGCCTCGCGACCCTCGGACGAATCGGGGAACCGCACCTGCTCGGCCTGCAACACCCGCCGCGCGAGCGCGCCATGGCGGGTGTAGCGGGCGGCGTCGGCCAGAGCCCCCAGCTCGCGACGGGTTCCGCGCGCCAGCACGGTGGCAATTCCCCGCCGCTCCGCCGCCGCGACCACCGCTTCGAAATCGCCGCGCGCCAGGTGCCGGGACCAGGCATGTTCGAGCACGGGCGCGCCGCGCAGGTCGCGCCGGCCGGGCGCTGCCGGCGCTGCCGCCGGCGCCGCCACCGGGCCCTCGTCGGTCTCGGCCTCGGCCGGCTCGGGACCCTCGAGCGCCTCCGGACCGTCCTCCTCGACGTCGTCGCGTGGTCGCGCCGCGCCGTGGACGCCAGCCGCCGCCGCGTCGAGCGCGTTCTTGTCGAGGACGATCTTGTTGTCGCGGATGCGCATCAGCAGATGCTGCCCGTGCGTCATCACCACGCCCCCGTCGATGAGGGGGCCGCGGACCGTGACCGATCCCTTGTGCAGCCACACATCGAGCGCCTGGTTCTCCTCGGACCACTCGACGTCGAAGATCGTACCGGTGACCTGCACGACATACGGCCCAGCCGCGACCTGCCAGTGCGCGTGCGGGCGCGGCACGAAGTAGGTATGAGCGCGGCCGCTCGTGAGCACGACGCGCGCGCCGTCGGCGGCCAGGTCGCGCACCTGGGTGCGGGCCCCGTCGTCGAGCACGATGTCCGAGCCGTCGGAGAAATGGATCCGCGTGCCGCTGTCGAGAGGACGGATCTCGCCGCTGGCGCCGACGGTTCCGTGGATCACCTCGAACGTGAGCGCCGTGGGCCGGCGCACGATCAGCCAGGCCGCCGGCAGCGCCGCCGTGGCGACCGCCAGCGCGGCGATCAGCGACCAGCGCAGCCGCGGTCGGGGGCCCGCGACCGGCGCCGTGACGCGTTCCCGCACCCGATGCAGCTGGTACAGCTCTTCCTGGTCGAGGGGCCAGCTGTCGTCGGTCAGCGTCTCGCGCGCCAGACGCACCAGCTTGGCCAGCGCCTGATCAGGCGTCGACTCGACGGGCTGCAGCTGGGGGTTTCGCTTCATGGCGTGCCTCCGGATTGGGCGCCATTGGCGGGGTCGGCATCGGGCATCTCACTGAGCAGATGCGCGAGCGCCGGATCTCGGCTCACCAATCTTGCGACCCGCTTCCAGGCGCGCGCCAGCCGGCGCTTGGTGGTGGCCAGCGACAGATCGACCGCGGCCGCGACCTCGCGCAGCTCGAGCTCCTCGACGAAGCGCAGCGTGAAGACGGTGCGGTCGATCGGGCTCAGGCGATCGAGCACCTTGAAGAAGCGCACCAGCGCCTCGCGGGCTTCGGGTGCCTGCTCGACGGAGCGGAGATCGACCGGCTCGTTGCGCCCGGGCAGGAACAGCCAGCGGCGCAGCCAGCGCCAGCGCAGGTAGTAGCGGATCTTGAAGGCGGTGATCGACATCAGGAACGCCGTCACCGTGCGGGGATCGCGCAGCGTCTTGACACGATCGAAAAACGTGATGAACACCTCTTGCGAGAGGTCCTCCAGGTCGGCTTCGGGGCCGAGCGTGCGCAGCAGCAGCCGATGCACCATCGGACCGAACCGGTGCCAGGCCTCGCGGGTCGCGCGCGGGTCGTCCTCGCACAGCCCCTTGACCAGCGTGGTGTCGTCGGCGCCGGCCAGCGTGGCGCTGGGCAGGAAGACGACACTCGACGAGGGATCGGGACGGTGGGCTTTCATAATGGAAGGGGTTCGTCTGAAAGTCGCTGGCAAGCGACGCAATGGCTCAGGATTCGACGGGTCTCCAGATCCGGTAGGACGTTCGGCAAGACCTCCGGCGAGGCCCTGAAGGGCGCGGGCGAGAGCCCATGACAGGGACCCACCCCACGATCGCACGGCTCGACGGAGATTGCGCGAAGAAACCGCTCTTGGACTGACCGAGGGGACGCCCCGCGTCGGGTCTCGCGCGTCAGCTGCTACGCGGGCGGATTGGGGTGTCGGGCGACGGGTCGCGTCGGGTGGGCGGCGACTCTGGTGCTAGACTGACCGCGACATCCACGACGCACACGGCCATGTCGGAGGAGATCAGGGTCACCGAACCGCTCGACCGCCTGGCGGCGCTCTTGATGCAAGCGCCGACGCCGATCTGCGTGACGCGGGGGCCGACTCACCAGGTCGAGATCATGAACGTCGCGTTCGAGGCGATGGCGGGGGTGACCGGCGCCCGAGGCCGGCCCTTCTCCGAGATCGATCCGGGGCTCGGCTCCGAACAGCTGCAGCTGATGGAGCGGGCCTTCTGTCGCGGCGAACGGCTCGAGGCTCCGGAGGTGGCGCTGGGGACGCCCGGCGCGGGCACGGTCGGGGGCCGGGGCGGGGAGGCGGCGGGCGTGGCGATGAGGCCGCGATTCTTCAACCTGGTCTACGAGCCGCTTGCCGATCGGGTCGGGGGCATCGACGGGCTCATGATCTCGGCGGTCGACGTCTCGTCCCACGTCGCGAGCCGGCGCGACTTCGAGAGCGCCCAGCGTCGCGCGCGCTTCCTCGGCGACGTCAGCGCGGCGCTGGCCGAGTCGCTCGACTACACGCGCACGCTCCACCGCGTCGCCGAGCTCGCGGTGCCTTGCTTCGCCGACTGGTGCACCGTCTCGGAGGTCGACGAGGCTGGCGGGCTGCGCCGGCTCGCCGTGGTGCACCGGGATCCCGCGCGCTCGCCGCTGGTCGCCGAGTACGAGCGGCGCTTCCCGCCGTCGCAGCACCGCGCGGGCGATCTTGCGACGGCGCTCGACTCGAACCGCGCCGTGCTGCGCGCGCGGGTCTCCGACGCCGAGCTGGCCGCGGCGGCGCAGAGCCCCGATCACCTGCGCGTCATGCGCGGGCTCGGCTGCGCGTCGTGCATCATCGCGCCGATGATCGCGCGCGGCGCCACCGTGGGCATCGTGTCGTTCGTGCGCTCGGCGCCCGACCACCCGTACGCCGCGGGTGACGTCGCGGTCGCCGAGGAGCTGGCGCACCGCTCGGCGCTCGCCATCGACAACGCGCGCCTCTATCGCGCCGCGCGGCGCCGGGAAGAGACGATGCGCTTCTTCGCCGAGGCGAGCGCGGTGCTCAGCAGCTCGCTCGACTACGAGGCGGCGTTCGACAAGGTCGCGCAGCTGGTCGTGCCGACGTTCGCCGACTGGTGCGCCGTCGACGTCAAGGAGGATGACGCCATCCGCTCCGTCGCCGTCGCGCACGTCAACCCGGCGAAGGTCGAGCTCGCGCGCGACCTGCAGCGCCGCTATCAGGCCAACCCCGACGCGCCGTACGGGCGCGCCCACGTCATCCGCACCGGCCGCTCCGAGCTGCGCAGCGCCATCCCCGACGAGCTGCTGGTCCAGACCGCGCGTGACGACGAACAGCTGGCCGCCGTGCGCGCCCTCGGCCTGCGCTCGTCGCTGATCGTCCCGCTGGTCGGTCGCGGGCCGCCAATCGGGGCGCTGACGCTGGTGTGGGCCGAATCGAACCATCGCTACGGCGAGGAGGACCGGGCGATGATGGAGGACCTCGGGCGCCGCGCCGGCTTCGCGCTCGAGAACGCGCGCCTGTACGGTGAGACGCAGAGCGCGGTGCGGCTGCGCGACGAGTTCATTTCGATCGCCAGCCACGAGCTCAAGACGCCGCTCACCAGCATGCAGCTGCAGATCAGCGGGATCCGCCGCGCGGCCGCCAGCCCGGCCCGTCTCGACGTCGAGAAGCTGGCGCGCCGGGTCGACGCCATCGATCGCCAGGTCGGCCGGCTGACCGAGCTGGTCGACGGGCTGCTCGACGTGAGCCGCGCCGTCGCCGGTCGGCTGCGCCTCAACCTCGAGGAGGTCGATCTCGCCGAGGTCGTGCGGGTCGTGGCCGAGCGCTTCACCGCCGAGCTGGGCGCCGCGCGCTCCGACTTCGCGCTCGACGTGCGCGGGCCGATCGTCGGCCGGTGGGATCGCCTGCGCCTCGACGACGTGGTCACGAACCTGCTCGGCAACGCCATCAAGTACGGGGCCGGGCGGCCGATCCGCCTGGCGGCCCGCATCGACGGCGGCATCGCCGCGGTCGAGGTGCGCGACCACGGCATCGGGATCCCGGCCGGGGATCAGCAGCGCATCTTCCAGCGCTTCGCGCGCGCGGTCTCGGCCGAGCACTATGGCGGCTTCGGCCTCGGGCTCTGGATCGTGCACGTGCTCGTGCAGGCCATGGGGGGGTCGATCGACGTCGAGAGCGCCGTCGGCAAGGGGGCCCTGTTCACCGTCAAGCTGCCGTGCAACTCCGGCGGCGTCGAAGCCCAGCGACCATGACGCGAGCCGGCTGTAACCACGTCGTGCTGGTGGTCGACGACGATCCCGGGATCCGGGAGACGTTGGTGGATCTGCTGGGCGACGAGGGCTACCAGGTCGTCACCGCGATGAACGGCGTCGAAGCGCTGGACAAGTTGAACGCGCCGTCGCAAGCGCGGCCGTGCGTGATCCTCCTCGACCTCACGATGCCGTTCATGAACGGTCACCAGTTCTTCGTCGAGCAGCAGCAGAATCGGGCGCTGGCGTCGATCCCGGTGGTGGTGATCTCGGCCGACGGCGCCTTGCGCAAGAAGGCGGCCTTGTTTGGCGGCGAGTACCTGTTGAAGCCGGTGCGCATCGAGCGGGTGCTCGAGGCCATCGCGCGGCACTGCGCCGCTGCGCGCTGAGCAGGCGGCCGCCGTCGCGGCGCGGGTCAGTCGTCGCGCGCGCGGGCGCTGTCCTGGGTGGCGATGAAGACCATGATCAGGCTCCAGGCGGCCAGCGCGAAGGCGAACATCAGGAACTGCAGCGGGCCGGGTAAGGCGTAGACGATCGCCACGATCGGGATCCAGAAGCACCAGGCCGGCAGCAGCAGCGCCAGCACACGCGGCCAGAAGACGCCGCGCGCCAGCCCAGGCTGCATCGCGCTCCAGGACCAGCCGCGCTGGCGGCCGAGGTAGAGCAGGATCGTGAACGCCTGCCACGAGGGGGTGAACACGAACTGGTCGAACGCGATCTTGGTCACCACCGTCGACAGGCTGGCGTCGTTGCCGAACATCCGCGCCGCCAGGCGGTAGAGACCGTCAACGGCGACGCCGTCGAGGGCGAAGAACGCCAGGTTGAACCGCAGGTCGCTCGCCCGCTGGCGCTGCGCCTGGGGCGTGTCGTCGCGGGCGCCGCCCTCGGGCGACCGTCCGACCAGCCGCTTCGCCAGCTCGGGGAGCAGGCCGCCGGCGACGGCGCCGGCAATCGCGGCGAAGGGGACGCCGCCCGCGACCTTCCAGCGCGCCAACCCCACGCACGCCGCGCGCACCGTGTCGCTGAGCCGATACGACAGCCCCAGCGCCACCGCGGCGCCCTGGATCAGCAGGAAGGGGCGCCAGAACCTCCGCAGCGCGGCCAGCCCGGCCGAGAACGGCGACACCGTCGGCGAATCGTCGCGGCGACGGTCATCGTCTTGGCGGGCCATGGCAGTCGCTTACTACAGCGAATCGGGCCCCGCGCGTTGAAGTTTCGTCGGGCGGCGCGCCGGCGGCGGGCGGCGCGCCGGCGGGCGCACGTTGCGCCGGCGCTGGCCGCGACGTCGCGATCAGCGGCGCGATGGGCTCGAGACCGAGACCGCAGCGCCGCTGGCGAGCGGCTCTTCGAGCGCCAACCCGAGGCTCTGCTCGAAGGGGAGGTTGAATCCCTTGTTCTCGTGACCGACAACGGTGGCGCGCAACGGGCCGATGGTGGGCACGTCAACTTCGACCTCGTTGTCGAGGTGAAAGGTGTATCCCTTGAGATAGGTGAACACGGCGACGTTGCGGGCCTGATAGCTGACGTGGCTCGTGACCAGGTGCCGGCCCGGCGTGAGCTGACCGGCGAAGATCACGTAGTCCTGGCCCTGTTCCGCGCGGGTCAGCAGCGCGGGCAGATCTCGTCCGTCGATCGCGAAGCGCGCCTGCAGCAAGCTGAAGCGGTTGCCGACGTCGTTGCGGAAGTACAGCGTCGTGCCGGTTTCGGCGCCGGGCAGCGTGGGCTCAGCTGAGCCGTTGCTCTGAGCGACCGCGGGCCGCTCCTGCCGCTCTGTCCCTGCCGGCAGCGCGGCCGCCTGTGAAACTACCAGGATCCCAACGCCGATTGCCGTCCACATAGGCTCATCCCCCCGTCGAATTCAAGTTGCGAAAACCTCTACCCTGTCACTCAAGCTAACTCCCGCCGCGCGCGTCGCTAGCGGGGCGTGCGGCGTCGGAGACCGCAGTCGCGGTTCAGCTTTGCCGCGGCAGGCGAAGGGGCGCGTGGTCGTTGTACACGCCGCGGTTGCGGTACACGCCGCGGTTGCGCGACGATGGGGTCAGCGCGTCGGGGGCAGATCGTCGAGGCGCGCGGCCGGCGCGGGCGTCGTGCCGGCTGAGCTCACCGCGGGCGCGGGCGCCGCGGGCGGCTCGCCGAACAGGCGAAGCAGCGCTTCGGGCAGCCCGTCGAGCGCCGGCTTGAAATAGATCGGCACGTCGAGGGTGACCGCCAGCATCGTGTTGTTCGACTTGGTCACGGCAAAGCAAGGGAGCTCGCGGTGCGGGCTGCGCTGAAGCGTGCGCAAGAACTTGCCGCCCGCGCGCGACTCCATGTCCAGGTCGACCATCACCAATCCGGGGCGTTCGGTCTGGATTGCCACCGCCGCTTCAGCTTCGGTCTCCACCGCGCGCACGCCCCAACCCTCCTCGATCGCCAGCTCCATCAAGAGATCTCGCAGCTCCGGGTCGTCGGTGATCACCAGAAGCGCCGCGGAAGCGCGCCGGGCGGGGCTGATGGCCACTGCCCCGGGAGCCGAGGTAACAGGGGCCGATGTAAGACGTTCGATCACGTTCCGATCATCGCCACCGGATGTTTCCAGGGGTTTTCGCGCGCGTCGATTCGCGGTGAATTCCGTTACGGTAACGGTGTTAACTAGCCGGTCCGACCGCGCCCTCATCTCGTCGGCGTCTTGCCCGGCGCCCAGTGCTTCGCGGGCAAGCTCCTGGCGCCCGCCGGTCTCCGGAAACCAGCGGGCGCCTGCCTCCCCGCCCACGATTCTCACCGGCTGTGCCGTGGCATTCGCCTGCCACCCGCTTGTCGGCGCGCGATCGGGCCGATCACCAAGTAACCCAACGCCACCGTCACACCAAATGCCAGCCACAGCCCCGGATCATTCATTGCGGTTCGACAATGACACGACGACTGTTTCGCGCGCGTTACCGACGGCCGAAATCTGCGTAAATTTCAGTAGACACGGCGCGGGGCGCGACTGTGAGCAGCGGCCTGGCAGCTAGCTGTGATCGGTGATCTCTTGCAGATCCTCGAGCACGACCCCTTCGGGATCGGGAGCCGGCGGCGCGGCGAGCAGGCGCAGGTTCGCGATCGCTGACGTCAGCTGATCGCGATCGCCGGGCATCGCGAACGCCAGGGTGTCGAGCAGCAGCTGGATCGCGGCTGCATACTCCCCCTGATCGGCGAGCAGCTTCGCCAGCAGCTCGGCCGCCTGGGTGCGCGCGCGCCGGTCCTCGCCTGCTGCCTTGAGCGCGTCGCGCGCCAGGTCGAGGGCGGCCGCCGGATCGTCGAGCGCGACGCCGCGGGCGGTCGCCGCCTGGAGACAGGCGAAGATCTCCTCGAGGAGCGGCTTGTTCCCCGGCGAGACCGCCAGCGCGCGCCGGTAGGGGGCGAGCGCCCGCTCGACCACGCCGGCCGAGGTCAGCGCGCGGCCGAGCGCGGCGGCGACCAGCGCGACGTGCACGTGGTCGTTCTTGTCCTCCAGCGCCTTGAGCTGCCCCTCGCGCAGGTCGACCAGCGCCTCGACGTCACCGACGTTCTCGTAGTGCCGGGCCAGCAGCTTGCCGGCCTCGAGGTAGCAAGGGTCGTCGAGCAGGGTGTCGCGCAGCGCCTCGAGCGCCGCCGGGTCGACCGGATCCTTGGCCAGGCGCAGGCGCGCGACCCGCATCCGGATCTCGGTGCGCGCCTCGGCCTCCATCAGCTGGTCGAGGCGCTCGCGCGCCAGCCGATCGCAGCTCGCCAGGTCGTCGATGCGCGCGTACAGGTCGAACAGCTCGTTCCACAGCCCGGCGTTGCCGGGCACGCGCGCGCGCAGCGTCTCGTAGATGCGGGCGCAGAGGGGGCTGTCCCCCTCGCGCTCGCGCACGTCGCTGGCCAGCTGACGCAGGTGCGGCTCGACCCGGTCGGGGTCGGTGAACCCGAGGGCACGCGCGAAGTGGCCGTGCGCCCCTTCGAAGTCGCCACGGGCGCGGCTGCGCTTGCCGAGCTCGATGAGGCCCCATACGGCATCGGCCTTGCCCGACTCGCCGCCTGGAGAAGCCGATCAGGGCCGCGAGCAGCGCGTCGGCGCTCGCGTCGTCGTGCAGCGCCGTCGCCAGATCGTAGCCCTCGCGGATTGACTCCGGGGTCGCCCCCGCCGTCTGCGCCCGGCGCGTGAGCGCGTCCAGCAGCTGCCGGTCGTTGCCGGTCTGGCGCGCGGCTCGCTCGTAGAGCGGCAGCACACCGGCCAGCTCCTCGTCGGAGATGCCGGCGCCCTGGACCAGCGCCAGCGCCCGCTCCATGTCGGGGCGGCGCTCGACCGCCCCCAGCAGCGACGACAGACCGCGGGCGCGCGTCGCCGGCGCCTGCAGCTCGGCCTCGGCCAGGCGGAACAGCGCCTCGGCCTGACCGTGCGGCGTCACCTCGTCGCGCACGAAGCGCTCCAGCCGATCCAGCGCCTGCGCGCGCTCGGCGGGATCGCACTTGAGGGCGACGCGCGCGACCGCCATCGTGGCCTCGCTGGGGATCTCGCCGGTGTCGCAGGCGCGGCGGCAGAACTCCAGGGCGCGCGCGGCGTCGCCGAGCTCCGTCTCGCACAGCTCGCCCGCCCACAGCAGCAGGCGCGCCACCAGCGGCCCGTCACCGCGGCGGCGGCGGCGGTCGATCACCGACTCGACGCGCGCCAGCGCGTCGTCGGCGACGCCCAGGCGCGCCGCCAGCGCACGCGCGTTTCGGCGCAGGGCGGGGTCCCCGGGGCGCAGCTCCAGCGCCTGCAGCGCGGCCTCGATTGCCCCCTCGCGCTGGCCCAGCTTCTCGCGCAGCTCGGCGATCTCGCAGTGGGCCTCCGCTCGATCCTCGAGCGAAGTCGCCGCGGCGATGCGCTTCTCCAGCACGACCGCCAGCGCGGGCAGCTGCCCCTGGTCACGCAGGCGCGCGCACAGGCCGCGGAACTCGCCCGCGTCGCGCACCGCCTCCATCATCGCCGAGTCCATCAGCTCGGCCGCCTGCGACTCGTCGCCGCGCGCCGAGGCGAGGTCGCGCAGCCGCAGCAGCACGTCGACCACCGAGAAGCCGACGCGCGGGGAGGTCCCGCCGCGCGCCAGCGCCAGCAGCGCCCGCCCGGCGCGCTCGGCGCGCTCGTTGTCGGCGGCGTCGCCGGCGGCGGTGAACAGCTCCTGCAGCACCAGGGTGTTGCCGAGATCGATCGCCGCCGCCTGCTCGAGCACGCCGACCGCCTCGCGGTGGCGATCCTGCGCGCGCCGCACCCGCCCGAGCTGGAACAGGAGCTGCGCCCGCTCCGACGAGCGCCGCGCCGCCGGCAGCGCCTTCTCCAGCGCCGCGCCCGCCTGATCGGGCTGCTTGGCGGCCAGCAACGCCGTCGCCAGCGCCAGCACGATCGTCTGATCTTGCGGCGCGACGCGATGCGCGCGCTCGAGGGCGGTCACGGCGATCGCCGGCGCGCCCAGCGGGCCGCTCGCCAGCGCGTAGACCTCGTGCGCGATGGCCAGCAGCGTCGGGCCGTCCTCGGTGTAGCCGGAGGCCTCGGTCAGCAGCATCGCCAGCGGCTCCGACGCGCCGGCGCGCCGGTGCAGATCGATGAGGGCGGCGCGCACCGACTGCGCGGACGGCGTCTCGACCAGCGCGCGCTCGAGGCAGGCGATGGCGCGGTGGCGGCGATCGATCGCCAGGTAGGCCTGGGCCAGGCGCAGCGCCACCGACGGGCGGTCGGCGGCGGTCGCGATCTCCAGCAGCTGATCCAGCCAGCTGGTGGCGGCCTCGGCCTGGCCGCTCTCCATGCACAGGCGTCCCAGGGCGTCGAGCGTCGGCGCGGCGGTCACCAGCGTCGCCGCGCGCTCGTGCGCGGCGATGGCGCGCGCGCGATCGCCGAGCGCGCTCTCGGCCACGCGGCCGAGCCGGCTCCACAGCGCCGCCGCCGCGGGCCGCTCGCCCAGGTTCTCGACCTTCTCGGCCTCGACGCCCAGCACGTCGGCCAGCTGGCCGTTGCGGTGGCTCGAGCCAAGCACGTTGGTCAGCGCGTCGACGGTCGGGACGTGGCCGGGCGCCTCCTCGAGGTTGGCCATCAGCAGATGGACCCGGTCACTGGCCCCTTCGATCGAAGCGCCGACGCGCTCGAGCTCGAGGCGCAGCGCCAGCCGGTCGTCGCGCACTTCGGCGCGCGTCAGCTGGGCCCGGCGCAGCTCCGCCAGCGCGGCGAAGCGCCCCTCGGCGGCGTACAGCGTCGCCAGCCGCTCGAGGGCGGCCGCCTCGCCGGGCTCGGCGGCGCACATCTCGGCCAGGGCCCGGATGGCCGCCGGGCGATCGTCGAGGCGCCCGGTCGCCAGCTCCTCGGCGCGCGTGCGGAAGCGGCGCGCCAGCTCGCCCGCGGCGGCCGGCAGCGCGGCCGCGCGCAGGAAGGTGTCGTAGGCGGCGCGGATCTCGCGCGTGGTTCCCGCGCTGCACAGGCGGCGCGCGATCTCCTCGGTGGCCAGCGCCACGGCGTCGGCGGCGCCGCGCCGGCCGCCGGCCGCGGCGGGCGCGCCGGCGCCGCAGAGGCGTGCCGCCCGATCGAGCAGCGCGCGGGCCGCGTCGAGCCCGATGTCGTCGGACAGCGCCAGGTCGCGCGCCCACTCGGTCGCCTCGTAGAGCGCGTCGAGGTCGTCGGTGGACAGCGCCGCGATCCGGCGCAACGTCTCGTAGAGCGAGGGGGCGGGCGACCGGCGCTGGATCTCGGCCAGGTGGTGCAGCGTCGGCAGATCGTCGGGGCAATGCCCGAGCGCGCGCACCAGCGCCGCCTCGGCCGACAGGAAGTCGCCGCGCTCGCGCTCGTGCCAGCCGGCGACGCGCGATTCCAGCGCCAGCAGCGTCTGCGGCGCCAGACTGGCCTGGCGCCCCGCGATCTCGCCCAGCGCCGCGGCCAGCGGCACGAACGCGCCGTTGGCGCGCGCCGCGGTCTCGGCCATCGGGAACAACGTCTCCTCGCGCAGGTCGGGCGTGGCGTCGAGCGACAGCGCCGCCTCCGCCAGCGGCTCCCAGCGCGCCGAGCGGCCGGCGCAGCGCACGACGGCGACGCGCAGGTCGGCGCGCCCCGGCTCGATGGCCAGCGCCTGGGCGTAGTCGTTGAGCGCGGCCGCGGCGTCGCCGAGCTGCTCCTCGTGAACGGCAGCGGCCCGGGTCAGCAGCTCGGTGGCTCGGCGCGCCGACAGCCCGGCGACCGCCGCCGACTCCTCCAGCGCGTGGACCGCGACGCGGAACCCCCCGGTGTCCATCGCCAGGCGCACCAGCTGCTCCTCGGTGGTGCGGTCGTCGGGGTCGGCGACCAGCGCGCGCGCCGTGTGGGCCAGCGCGGTCGCCTTGTTCTGCGCGCGCGTCTCGCTGATATCGGCAGCCTCGCGCAGGATCGCGGCGCGCGGGCGTCCCGCCGCGGCGTCGGCCAGGCGGGGATCGAGCAGCCCGAGGCGCAGCGCCCAGTCGTCGGTCTCGAAGCTGGCGGCCAGCAGCGCCGCCACGGCGCGCGGGCGCACGGCGGCGATCGGCACCAGCGCCTCGAGCCCGTCGCGCGCGGCGACGTTGCTGGGATCGGCGACCAGCGCGCTCTCGTACCAGTCGGCGGCGTGCGCCGGATCCTCGACGCGCAGGCGGCAGGTGTCACCCAGCCGCGCCGCCAGCACGGCGGCGCGCGCGCGATCGCGACGGCAGGTCTCGGCCAGCAGATCGTGCAGGTCGGACCAGCGCTTCTCCTCGGTCAGCAGATCGGCCAGGGCGTCGGTGGCCTCGATCGACGGGCCAAAGCGCCGCTCGTGATCCTGAAAGCTGGTGATCGCGGCCGAGCGATCCCCCAGGGAGTCGCGCTCGGCGGTCGCCACGCGCGCCAGGTCGCCGGCGGCGGCGCGTGGATCGGCGGCGACCGACATGCGGTGGCGCAGAAGGTCGACGTACTCCGCCCATCGCGCCGCGCCGGCCAGCACGCGCGGCAGGGCGGCCAGCGCCTCGGCGTCGGCGCGATCCAGCTCGAGGCAGGCGCGCCAGGCGGCGACCGCCGTGCTCACCTCGCCCAGCGTCGAGGCGAGGCGCGCGCGCGTGCCCAGCGCCGTCCGCCGCTCGGCGGGGCGCGGCGCCAGCTCGGCCAGGCCGGCCAGCACCGGCAGCCGCTCGGCCTGCCGGTCGCTCGCCTCGAGCAGCTCGTCGAGGCGAATCAGGATGCGGCGCTGGGTGACCGGATCGCCGTCGGGCTCGCGCCAGGCGCGCTGGTAGGCGGCGATGGAGGCGGTGCGGTCGCCGATCTCGCTGTCGGTGACGGTGGCGATCTCGGCGCGCAGAACGGCGCGCCGGCGCCCGTCGTTGGTGGCCGCCGCCGCGGCCGCGAGGCCGTCGATCAGCTGGGTCGGCAGCTTCTGCTCGCGGCACAGGCGCCGGAACCAGTCTTCGACCTCGCGGTCGTCGGGGTCGAGCGGCATCAGCGCCGCCAGCAGGATGACCGCGGTGCGGCTGTCGTTGGCGGCGACCCGCCGCGCCGCCGCGTTCCAGAGCAACGCCTTGCGCGACGCCCCACCCGCGAACTTCAGCCCGCGCTCGACGGCGGCCAGCGCGCGTGCCGGCTGGCCGGCGGCGTCGTACGCCGCTTCCAGCGCGGCGCCGGCGCCCAGGCGCACCTCGGCGGTGGCCGTCTCCAGCGCCAGGATCTGCTCCAGCGCGGCAAGCACGCGTTCGTGGTCGCCCTTCTCGCCGAGCAACGCGCGCAGCGACTGCAGCGCCGCCGCCGGATCGTTCAGGCGATCGAGCTCGGCGAGCGCGATCCGCTCGCGCAGCGCCCGCCCTTCGGCCGGCGGCACCACCGGCAGGCGCGCGCGCCAGAAGGCCACCAGCTCGCTCCAGCGCTCGTGGCGCTCGAGCAAGCGTTCCAGCACGGTGCTGACCTGGGGATCGCCCGGCACGAGCGTGAACAGCTCTTGCAGGTAGGTGATCGCCAGCTCCTGGCGGCCGACGAAGTCCTTGGCGACCTGGGCCGCCTCGCTGAGCAGCGCGACCCGCCGCTCGCGATCGGGGCCCGAGCCGAGCGCGCGGTCGTAGACCGCCAGCAGCGCGTCCCAGCGCTGCGCCAGCGTCATCGAGACGATCAGCTGTCGCAGCGCCCAGTCGCAGCGCGGATCGATGCGCAGCACGCGCTCGAGGATCTCCTCGAGATCGCCCGGCCGATCGGCCAGCCACTCGGCCTGGTAGGCGGCGGCGCGCCGGCCCAGCGCCATCCCGGCGGCGGCCGGAATGTCGGACTCGAGGGCGCGGCGATAGGCGGCGAGCGCGATGGCGGGGCGGCCATCCGCGGCGGCGGCCTGTTCCAGCCGCTCCCAGGCGGCCAGATCGTCGGGCGTCGCCTCGATCTCACGCAGCGCGATCGCCAGGGGGCTGTCGGCCGGGATCGCCTTCTCGGTGAGCGCGGTGATCTCCTCGCTCGCGTCCTGTTCCGCGTCCCGCGTGCGGGTGCGTGGTGCCGGAGGCGTAACCTTGCCTTTGTTTCCCTCGCGACCTTGGGCCATGCGTATCCCTTCTGCTGGTGGGCGTCAGCTGAGATCGGCTCGTCGGAACGCAAACTTGAGCGTTCGTCGCGCCTCTTCGGTCGGGCCGCGCAAGCCGGCTCACGGTGACGGATGAGACGAAACGCCACGACGCCACAGACGCCAAGACCGGATTTTCAGATTCCGGACCTCAAGATTCCGGACTTGGCGTCCTGGCGTCTTGGCGTTTAGCCCGATCACTCGAGCAGGCCGCGCGGGCCGATCAGGGTCTCGTAGCCGTCGCCGTGCCAGGCGTCCAGCTCGCGGGCGCGCAGGATCGGGAAGGGATGGGTGCGCCGCACCGTGAGCATGGTCTTGTAGGCTCGGTTCAGGACCGACGTGTCGGCGTCCTCGTAGGCGCGGATCTGGCGCACGAACTCGCGCTCGTCCATCTCGGGCCAAAGCCGCCCGGCGCCGCCCGCCAGCTTCATGAACGTGCGCAGGCAGGGCTCGAGCCGCTGCACGCACAGCAGGCCGCCGCGATCGGCGGTCAGCTCAGCCTTGCGATACCAATCGTGCAGCGCGACGACCAGCCCCTGGCCCAGCAGCGAGCCGATGCCGAAGGTGGCCTGGCCGATGGCGGCGACGATGCTGGCGATGTTGTTGGCCAGCACGGTGTAAAGCACGTGCCCCGCTTTGATGTGGCCGAGCTCGTGGCCGATGACGAAGGACAGCTCCTCGTCGCCCAGCAGATCGATCAGGCCCGAGGTGAGGACGATGAACGGGCTCTTGTGCCCGTAGGTGTAGGCGTTCGGGACCGGGTTCAGCGTGACGTACAGCTCCGGCTCCGGCACATCGAGGATGCGGCAGCCCCAGCCGAGGTAGCGGTGCAGCCGCGGCAGCATGCGCGCGGTGACGCGCACGTTGTTGGCGGTGTTCTCGAGGTAGTAGACACGCTCGAGGCCGAGCTCCATCACCTTGGACACCACCGTGTCGAGGCCGGGCACCGCCGACAGCGCGTCGGTCGCAGCGGCGTCGTGCGGGTGCTGGAATTCCAGCGCCGTCAGCCCGACGAAGGTCTTGAGCTTCCTCTTGCCGGTTGGGCCTGCCATGGGGCGGCTATCTTACCGCGGGCGGGTGGGCTACCGGTCGCCTACTACCGGTCGTCTAAGACCGGTCTTCCGCGTCGAGCGCCGCGACGATCGCGCCCGGGCGTCTGCCCGATCCAGTAGGCACCGATGTTGCGTCCCGGTCGAGAAGGTGCGCGTGCGCATGCGGTCGATGTACAGGACGCCGTTCAGGTGATCGATCTCGTGCTGCAGGATGCGCGCGTACCAGCCGGCGGCGTCGATGGTGATCGGTTCGCCGCGGTGATCGAGCGCGGTCACCGACGACCTCGCGCGCCGCGGCTGACGATCGCCTGGTAGCCGTCGACGCTGAGGCAGCCTTCGAAGTGATCGACCATCTCGGCGCGGCTCGCCGCGGAAGCGCAGCTCGGGGTTGACGATGACGTGAAAGGGGACCGGCGTGCGCTCGCGCCTCGTCGCGGGTGACCTGGTCTTCGATCACGGCCAGCCGCAGCGGCTCGCCGATCTGCGGCGCGGCCAGACCGACGCCGGGCGCGTCGCGCATGGTCTCGCGCATGAGCTCGATCAGCAGCTGCACGGGCGCGCCGCGGATCTCGGCCGGGGTCAGCGAGCGCGCCTTCTGGCGCAGGACCGGCGTGCCGGCCTGGACGATCTTCAGCAGCATCGCGCGCAGCATGGCACGGATCGCGCCGCCTCAGGCGTCGCACGGTCAGCGCGCAGGCCGGCCAGCGCGCCCGGTGGTGAACGTCGGATCGGTCTGCGTGCCGAAGCTGTCGATGGCGACGCCGAAGGCCTGCGCGATCGAGACCAGCAGGTGGTTGTTGGCGCCGGCCTTGCTGAAGATCGGCGTCGCCGGGGCTGCACCAGAGGTTGCTGGTCGGGCAGTCGGCGCGGCACCTTGATCCGGCGCCCCATGCGGAACTTGCCGTTGGCGCCGCCGGCCAGCACCGTCGGCACGTTGCGCGTGCTGTGCAGGGCGGGGTTGCCCATGTCGCTGCTGGCGTAGATCAGCACGTTGTCGAGCGACGCCCAGCTCGGTCGAGCTTCTGCATCAGCCGCGCGACCTTGCGAGTAGGCGTAGCGGTTGAACTTGGCCAGCAGCGCCCAGGTCGCCGGATCGCCCGCGCCCGACGGGTGCCCGTCGGAGCCGACCGGCGAGCCGTTGTAGGTGTGCGCGACGTTGCCGTGGTTGTCGGCCGGCAGGCCGAGCGGGTTGCCCGCGTACGAGAGGTCGTCCATGTACAGCGTCGCGAAGCGGGTGACGTCGCAGGCGAAGGCGTGCGCGATGAGATCGATGTGCGCGTTGGTGATCGCGTCGAAGTAGGGCTCGCCGCCGTTGTACTGCTTGAGCTTGGGGAACTGCGACGCGTCGGGCTTGCCGGGCGCGACGCAGGTCGGCCGCGCCGGCGCCGATGCCGGCCGAGCTGCTTCTCGAGATCGCTCAGCGCCGTCAGGTGCTGGTCCAGCTTCTGCTGCTCGGGCGGCGCCAGCCGCGGGCGCAGCCGGTTGATGTCGCCGCTGACGAAGTCGATCACGCTCTTGCCCAAGCTTGCGCTGGCGCATCGGCCGCCGCCTGCGCCGCCGGATCGTTGCTGGGGACGAAGCTGGCGAACAGCAGGTTGAACGCCTGCACCGGGTCGATGATCTTCGGCAGCGGCGCGCCGCCCGACGCCGAAGGACAGCGTCGCGCCCGCCTGCGGTGCCGTCGTTGCCGACGCCGAGCGCGACGCTGGTGATCGGCGTGCTGGCGCCGAGGCCCTTCTCGACCGCCAGGAACTGATCCAGCGACGAGTTGCAGCGGCTTCGACGCCGACGAGTCGATGCGGCTGCCGGTCAGGATCGTGCCGGCCGAGTCGTGGCCGTTGGCGTTCGAGAGCAGATCGATCCCCTCGATGAGCAGCGATCTTGTCCTTGAAGCTGCGCGCCGTAGGTCGCGGCGTCGTCGAACGGCTGCAGCGAGCAGTTGTCGAAGCTCAGGTCGAAGTTGGTCTCGGTGTCGCGCCGGCTGCATCGCCCAAGTACTCGGCGGCGATGCCGTGCGGGTGGTACATGGTCACGAAGCGCAGCGGCAGCGTCTCGCCCGCCGCGCGCGCCACCGAATCCTCGAGCAGCTGATAGAAGGGGAGCGCGCGCTGGCCCGCGCCGACGGCCGCAGGAACGAACGGCGCGTGGCGCTGCGGGGCTCGGGCCGGACGTGTCTGCGCTTCATGGCGCCGCTCCGCTCGACGAATTGGTCGCTGCGCACGAAGGCGACCAGCGTCTCGATGAGGTTGCCCTGCGCGTCGGCCGGCAGCGACTGCCAGCCGGTCGACGAACGCGTCCTCGGCGCCGGCCGCCGCTGTCGTCGCTGCGCCCGGCCGAGGCGCGGAAGATCTGGCGCGCGACGCAGGTGCGCACGGTGGCGCTGCCGGCCAGCGCGGTCGCCAGCGCGTTGCTGTCGGCGTAGCTGCCGTCGAAGTCCGTGCCGGTCTGCACCACCGTCGTGCTGTCGACCGGCAGCCCGCTGTCGGTGCTGCGCGCCTGCCCCATGCCGTCGAACCCCTCGAACGCGAAGCCGAAGGCGTCGATGGTGACGTGACAGGATCGGCACAGCGGGTCGGTCGCGTGAATGTCGAAGCGCTGGCGCGTCGTCTTGCGTCGGATCGGGGACGGGCGGCGTGACGATGATGTTGAGCTCGGTCGGCGACTTGAGCGGCAGGCAGGCCACCCGGCGCATGAGCGCGACGCCGCGCAGGACCGGCGCGGTCTCGCTGGCGTGCGCGAACACCGACAGGAACGCCCCCTGGTTCAGGAGGCCGCGGCGGCCGACCGCGGCCAGCGAGGTGCGCCCCGTGCCCGCCGACGCCACGCCGTACAGCGCCGCCAGCGGACCGTCGGCGATCGTCCAGTCGGCGCCCAGCAGCTCGGCGACCGTACCGGTGCCGTTGCTGATCACCTCGTCGATGAAGCCGGTGCTCTCGGCGTCCATCGACGCGCGGACGCCGGCGAACGCCGGATAGACCGTCGTGTCCTTGGCGATGTCGGCGATGCCGTCGATGCCAAACCACTCGCGCACGACGCGCACCAGCCGCTGCCGACCCGCCGGCAGCGCCAGCAGCCGGCGCGCCTGCTGCTCGCGCCCGTCGGCGGTCGCCAGCTGGCCGGCGGTCGCGGCGTCGCGCAGCGGCTGATCGGGCGGCCCGGCGCCCAGCACGTAGGAGAGGGCGGTCGCCATCTCGTCGGACGTCAGCGTCGTCGTCGACGTGCTGGCCGACGTCGAAGTGCTGGGCGTCGTCGTCGGCCGAGCTCGGTCACGTAGAGGAAGCCCGCCGACTGGAGCATGCGCGCGCGCGACCAGATCGATGCCGTCGTCGTACGACGACGCCGTCGGCGGCGGCATGATAGACGGCCAGCAGCGCGGCGCTCTCGTCGGTAGTCAGCGCCCGCCGGTAGGCGCGCGCGCCGAACGACTGAATGAAGGTGGTCGCGCAGCCCGCGCCCGCGCCGCCCGGGTCGGCGCACGGGGCGAGGCGGGCGAGCGTGCCGTTGCCGCGCGCCTCGCCGACCAGCGCCACCGCGGCGACGTCCAGCTGCTTGGCCAGCACCGGATCGACCCGCTGGGCGTCGTTGAGCGTGAACGACCCCTGTCGTGAATCGGGCGGGAAGGCCTTCGACGGCGTCTGGCTGGTTCCCAGCAGCGCCTGCACCGAGGCGTCGTATTCGGCATCGGTGAGGCGGCGGATGCGCGCCGGCAGCAGCGGGACGCCGGCGGTCGCCGAACCGCCTCCTCCTCCGCCGGTCGACCCGAGCGGGCCCGAGATACTCCCCATGCAGCCGCCCAACGCCAGGGCGGTCAGGGCGATAGTCAGCGTCGGCGCCAGCGGGGCGGCGACCGGAAACTCAGGTCCACGCCGATACATCTTGGGGGGAGATCGACAGTAGGAGTGGGAAGATTGAATTGCAATCCTGTTCGTCGATGATCTGGAAACCATCTAGACGTGACGGGTCATCAGGAATCCGACAGAATCAAATTTTGTCAGCCGAGCGGCGTGGACCTAAGTCGCGTGAATTGTGGAGGTCTGCCCCGCGACCCCACCGGAAATCAGTGCCGGTCAGTCAGCCGTAGCCAGGTCGTCGGCGGGCGAGTCGGGCGGGACGTCGGGTGGGACATCGACGGCGCTGTCGGACCCGTTGCCGGCGTCGGCGGCGGCCGCGGTGGCGTCGGCCCCGGCGTCGGGGAGCACGATCGGGTGCAGCGAGGGGACGGTGACGGTGGTCGGGCCGACGACCGGGAAGCCGTGGCAGCACCCCTGGTGGGTCTCGGGCCCGAACTCGGCCACGACGCTGAACGGGGCGCGTCCGTCGTTGAAGACCAGGTCGAGCTCGCATATGCCGGTCTGGCTGCCCAGGATCGAAAACCGGACGCAGCTGTTGGCGCCGGAGACGTCGGGGCGGCACAGCGGCTGCGCGCCCACGGGGCAGGCCGGTCCGGTCCAGTGCGCCGACAGCACGTTGAGGTTCTCGCCGCTGGTGGCGAGCACGTCGACAATGGTGGGCGGGCAATTGGCGCCGCAGGTGCTTCCGCAACCCGCGACCGACAGACCAGCGACCAGCGCGCAGAGACCGGCGGCGACACCGACCGTCAAGCGAGGGGCAATTCGTGAGAGGCGACGGAGATCACAGCTAAAAAGCAGCACAGCCCCGACCTTAGACGGCAGGCGCGGGCAGTCAAGTCGCGACCGGCGGATGCGGGTGCGGGTGCGGCGGTTGCGCGTGCGCGCGTTCTTTCGGACCGCACGCTCTTGTCGCGCGAGGGTCACCGCAAGCTTTGTCGCAAGATGTGGATCGTTGCGCGCGTCGCGCGCCGATCATTTCTTGTCGCAAAGGATCCTGTTTCGGGAACGTCAGGTGTCGCTGCTCGACGAGAACGCTGCGCGAGAAATCCGATCGTGACCGTCGAGATCAGCGGTTCCCCCGTCGGGCAACGGTGCTAGTCTCGCCGCCATGATCGACGTCGTCGACCATGATCGGATTCGCGAGCTGCGGCTCGCCCGCCCACCGGTCAACGCGCTCGATCCCGACCTGATCGCGGCGCTGCGCGGGGCGCTGGCCGAGGCGATCGGCGCGGCCTGCGAGGCGATCGTGCTGTCGGGGGCGCCGGGGCGTTTCTCCGGAGGGCTCGACGTCCCGGTGTTGCTGCAGCTGGATCGGGCCGGCATTCATCAGACCTGGACCAACTTCTTCGGTTTGATGCGGGACCTCGCGGCCTCGCCGGTGCCCACGGTGGCGGCGATCACCGGGCACAGCCCGGCCGGCGGCATGGTGTTGGCGATCTTCACCGACTATCGCGTGCTCGCCGAGGGCCCCTATGTCGTCGGCCTCAATGAAGTGCAGGTCGGGCTGCAGCTGCCCGCGGTGGTGCTGCGGGGGCTGACCTTCGTCGTCGGCGAGCGGCAGGCGGCGCGCATGGCGACGGGGGGGCTCTTGCTGGCGCCGGCCGAGGCGCTGCGCTACGGGCTGGTCGACGAAGTCGTGCCGCTGGAACAGGTGGTGCCGCGCGCGATCGCCTGGGCCACCGAAGCCATCGCGCGCCCGCGCGTCGCGATGACGGCGACGCGCCAGCGCGCGCGCCGGCCGCTGGTCGACGCGTTCGACCAGCTCGGCGACGAGTCGCTGGTGACGATGGTCGACAACTGGTTTTCGCCCGAGCCGCAGGCGACGCTGCGCGCGCTCGCCGCGCGCCTAAAGAAGCCGTCGGCGTGAGCCCAGCGGCCGCCAAGACGGACGCCGGCCTGCGCGAGGACATTCGTTTCCTCGGGCGTCTGCTGGGCGACACGATCCGCGAACAGGCGGGCGACGACGTGTTCGCGCTGGTCGAGCACGTTCGCCGCGCCGCGATCCACTACCGGCGCCAGCACGACGTCGCCAGCCTCAAAGATCTCGAGAAGCGGATCGGCGCGCTCGATCAGTCGGAGGCGACGCACGTCGTGCGCGCGTTCAGCTACTTCCATCACCTGGCCAACATCGCCGAGGACCTGCACCAGGGCCGCGCAGCGCAGCGCCCGGCGCGCGTCCCCGCGCGGGGTCGCGCCGGCGAGCGCGCGCGCCGCGGCGCCGACGAGCAAGCCCCCGAGGGCAGCATCGTGTTCGCGCTGCGCCGGCTGCGCGAGGCCGGGATCCCGTCGCGCCAGATCATCGCGATGCTCGAGCGCGCCAAGGTCGAGCCGGTGCTGACCGCGCACCCCACCGAGGTGCAGCGCAAGAGCGTGCTCGACCGTCACCGCGCCATCACCGCCGAGCTGGCGGCGAGCGATCGCGCGACCTGGGGCGGGCGGGCCCCGGCGGCGCTGGAGCAGGAGCTGCGCCGGCAGGTGCTGTTGCTCTGGAAGACCAGCGAGCTGCGCCTGGTGAAGCCCACGGTCGCCGACGAGATCGAGAACGGCCTCGCCTATTTCAGGAGCACGTTCCTCGAGGTGCTGCCGCGGCTTTACGCCGGGCTCGAGGACGAGCTCGGCTCGGACGTGCGGCTGGCGCCGTTCCTGCGCGTCGCCAGCTGGATCGGCGGCGATCGCGACGGCAACCCGTACGTCACCCACGACGTCACCCGCCGCGCGGTCGAACGGCAGGCGTCGCTGGTCATGGAGTACTACCTGGGCGAGGTCAACGCGCTCGGCAGCGAGCTGGCGATGTCGTCGGAGTACACCAAGATCTCGCCGGAGCTGGCCGAGCTGGCGGCCCGCTCGCCTGATCGCGGGACCAGCCGGACCCACGAGCCGTTCCGGCGCGCGCTGACCGGCGTCTACGCCCGGCTTGCGACCACGGAGCAAGAGCTGGCGTCGGGTAACGCCGCCGCGCACGTCGCGGCCGCCGTCGGACCGGCGCGGGCCTACGCAACCGCCCGCGGAGCTGCAGGGCGACCTCGAGGTGATCGCGATGGCGCTGGCCAGCGACGGCGCCGGGCTGGTCGCCGAGGGGCGTTTGCGCCACCTGATGCGCGCGGTGAGCACCTTCGGATTTCACCTGGCGCCGATCGATCTCCGCCAGCACAGCGGTGTCCACGCGCGCGTCGTGCGCGAGATCTTCGCCCGTTCGACCGGACGCGACGTCTACGAGACGCTGTCGGAGCAGGAGCGCCAGGGCCTGCTGCTGCGCGAGCTGGTGACGGCGCGCCCGCTGGTCTCGCCGCACATCCGTTACAGCGAGGAGACGACCGAGGCGCTGCAGACGCTCGAAGCCGTGGCCGAGATTCACCGCCGCTTCGGCGCCGAGGCGATTCCCAACTACGTCATCTCGATGACCGCGGGGCCGAGCGACCTGCTCGAGGTCGCGCTGATGCTGAAGGAGGTCGGGCTGGTGACGCCCGGGCAGGAGCCGCAGGCCGCGGTCAACATCATCCCGCTCTTCGAGACCATCAAGGATCTGCGCGCCTGCGGCGAGATCATGGACGAGCTGTTCTCGATCCCGTACTACCGCCAGCTGCTGGAGACCCGCGGCGAGGTTCAAGAGGTCATGCTCGGGTACTCCGACAGCAACAAGGACGGCGGCTTCCTGACGTCGAACTGGGAGCTGTACAAGGCCGAGCGATCGCTGGTGCAGGTTTTCCGCAAGCACGACGTGCGCATTCGCCTGTTCCACGGCCGCGGCGGCACCGTCGGCCGCGGCGGCGGGCCGAGCTACTACGCCGTGCTCGCGCAGCCGCCCGGCAGCGTCAACGGTCAGCTGCGCCTCACCGAGCAGGGTGAGGTGATCGCCAGCAAGTACGGCGATCCCGTGATCGGTCGCCGCAACCTCGAGACGCTGGTCGCGGCGACCATGGAGGCGACGCTGCTCGACGGCGCCTCCGAGCTGGGCGCCGACGAGGGGCCGTTTCACGATGCGCTCGAGCAGCTGTCGGAGCTGGCGTTCCGCGCCTACCGCGAGCTGGTGTACGAGACGCCGGGGTTCATCCGTTACTTCCGCGAGGCGACGCCGATCAACGAGATCAGCCACCTCAACATCGGTAGCCGCCCGTCGAGCCGCAAGAGCACCGACAAGATCGAGGACCTGCGCGCCATCCCCTGGGTCTTCAGCTGGGGCCAGTGCCGCCAGAGCATCCCCGGGTTCTACGGGTTCGGCACCGCCGTGCGGCGCTTTCTCGAGAAGGATCGCGCCAAGAACCTGCGCCTGCTGGGGGCGATGTATGCGCGCTGGCCGTTCTTCCGCACGGTCGTCGACAAGCTAGACATGGTGCTGGCGAAGACCGACATGGGCATCGCCGCCCGCTACGCCGGCCTGGTCACCGATCGCAAGCTGCGCAGCGCGATCTTCAACCGCATCTCCGGCGAGCACGAGGACACGCTGAAGGCGTTCTTCACGATCACCCGGACCAAGACGCTGCTGCAGAACAACCCGACGCTCGCGCATGGGTTGCGCAATCGCATCCCCTATATCGACCCGCTCAACCACTTGCAGGTCGAGCTCTTGCGCCGGCTGCGCGCCGGCAAGGGCGACGGCGACGAGCTGCGCCGTGCGGTTCACCTCACCATCAACGGAGTCGCTGCCGGATTACGTAACAGCGGGTGACGCGTCCGGGCCTCGGCCGCACCGCCCGCGCAGAGGGGTGATCGCGGCGGGACCTTGGGTCTGGACCCCGAGCACAACGTCAGGACTGGTCTTTAGGCGCCTGGGGGCGTCGCCGGGCACGTTTACCCGCCGTGCGGCACTTTTTGAATGGCCCTCGCCATTTTTCAATATCAGGGTAAGCTCTCGGAATCGTCGAGTCGATTGTCTCACTCCCTCCGGTACGTGCTGATTGCAGGTCTGGATCCAAGGTAGCCGAGAGATTCGGACGACTCATCAGCAACAGGACACAGGAGAGAGATCATGGGAAAGCGATTGTACGTTGGTAACCTTTCATACTCCGTCAACGAGACCGATCTGCGCGACGCCTTCACGGCCGAGGGCTACGACGTCGCGGAGGTAAAGGTTGTGATGGATCGGGACACCGGCCGTCCGCGGGGCTTTGCCTTCGTGGAGATGGCGACCGAGGAAGGGGCCAGCAAGGCGATCGAGAATCTGAACGGTCGCGACCTGCAGGGCCGTACGATCACCGTCAGCGAGGCGCGTGAGCGTACTGGCGGCGGTGGCGGCGGCGGTGGTGGCTACGGTGGTGGTGGCGGCGGTGGCGGTGGCGGTCGTGGTGGCAAGGGCGGCGGCGGCGGCGGCGGCGGTCGTCGCTGGTAGTCACTTCCGACTGACTTCGTTCTCGACCTGGTCGATCGCCTTGCCCCCCTGGTTGGGGTGCTCGGCCAGGTAGAGGCGGATCAGGCGCGCCAGGTCGCGCCGCTGGGTGGGTGTCATCTTGACGATCTTCACCTTGGGCGCGGCCGGGGCACGCTCCGGCCCGCGGTCTTCACCCCCGCGATCTTCACCCCCGCGATCTTGGCCACGGTGACCCTGGGTGCCCGATGTTTCGTTGTCCGAGGCAGACTGGCGAGCGCGCTGACGGCGCGCGGCCTCTTCGGCCTTCCGTGTCTCTGCCTGGACCTCTTTGTCCATCTGCTTGGCGCGGCGCTCTTCGCAGCCCTTGGGCTCGCACTCGCCCGGGCAACCGCAATGCGATTTTTTCTCGCAGTAGCACGAGCCGATGGAGTCCCCGCGGCAGCCGCAGGCGTTCAGGCCCCCTTCGGCGGCCATCGCCGACCGCGGACGCCCGAATTTCGTGCCCAGCCCGACGACGGCGCCGGCCGCGAGCAGCGCGAGAATAATCTTTCTTCCGCCGGTCATTTTCTGGCTCCTTATCGTCAGCATCAGCGTCAGCGTCATTGTCGTGGCGTCGTCGGTCGGCTCAAGCGTCGCTTCGACACCGGCTTCAGATCCGAGGTCGACGCGTCCGACGGCGCTTCCTCTCGTTCGTCGGGTTGAACCGCCGCCTTCTTCACCACCGGGCACCCGTTCGTCGCCGGGTCCTTGGTCGCCGGGCCCGGTTTGTCGGGGCAGTGGTCATCGGGATCGGCGACGCCGTCTCCGTCGCTGTCGATGAACGGGCAACCCTTGCGCGCCGGATCGGGGTGATCGCCGGGCGCATCGGTCGGGCAGACATCGTCGCTGTCGGGGATGCCGTCACCATCTTCGTCGTTCTCGGGGCAGCCGGGACGGAAGGCGTCGGGGTAGCGACCGGCCGGGACCTCGGGGCACTGGTCCCGCTCGTCGGAGACGCCGTCATGATCGGTGTCCCCGACCTTGAAGGTGAACGGCCGGACGGGCCGGCCCCCGTTGG
Source organism: uncultured Pseudomonadota bacterium (assembly GCA_963778795.1). GTDB lineage: Bacteria > Myxococcota_A > Polyangia > Fen-1088 > Fen-1088 > DASRQZ01. The sequence goes on from CAVZVU010000005.1 coordinate 753,141, forward strand.
GGGTGTGGGCGCGGTTGGCGGCTGCGGCGGTCGACCATGGTCCTATCCGGAAAGTACCCGATAGGCCGAGCGCCCAGGCACGTCCGTCGGCGGAGCTCTGGTTGGCCGGGTTGATCACCTGTCCGTAACGAAAGAATGGCCCCACGCCCAACCCCGGGACCAGCCCGACGTCGAGCTCGAAGCCGACGCCCAGGTCGTACGCCAGCGCGACGCGGTCGCGCGTCCAGGCCGGTCCGACGGCGGCATCGAGAAACGCGCGGCCGAGGGTGCCGCGAAAGGGCTCGAAGCGCGCCCCGAAGCCCGGCATCGTCGCGTGATTGGAGCCCGGCAGCGACCATTGCCGGAACAGCAGCTGCAGCGCGATGTCGTCACTGACGTCGTAGCTGCCGCGCAGCGACAGCAGCAGCACGGAGCCGCCGTCTTGCGCGTCGGGGCTGTAGGCCGTCAGCACGCTCCCGATGCCGAGATCGAGTCCGATCGAGGTCTTGTCCGCCAGGTCAGCGGACGGCGCAGGCGGAAGGGCCGCTGCAGCGCTTTGCGGTGCCAGCCCTGCGATGATCGCCGCGAGCGCCGGTCCCAGAACCACGACACCGACGGCGAGCGGTGACCATCCACGCCGCCCTCTCTCCCCTAAGCTATATACTCTGTAGTCACACATGGGTGCACATTGTGCCCTATTTATTTACATGCCGCCCAATTCTTGCTAGCTTTGCTGGCGTAGGCGGATGATTGGCTCATTCGTTGCTGCTTTCCAGAGCTGCGAGGTCCCCCATGAAGATCGCCGAAGTGGAAGTGTTGCCCGCCCAGAGCGTTCGAAGTTCGCTGACGACGCCGGGTGACATCCGATCCGACATAGCCTTTCAAAACGATATCAATAACCTGCTGGCTCGTATCGAGGAGGTGAAGCTGCCCTGGACGGCCGCTGCTCTCCTCGTCTCGTTCGGCGCCGAGAGTGAACTGGTGGCGCAACCTCGTCGTCCGAGCGTCACACCTCCGTTACGGGTTTTTGACGGTGGGGGCGCCGCCGGCCGCGCGCCGGCCGCGACCGCCCATCCCGCTGACGACGCCGCGGACGCGGCAGCGCCGCCGCCGCGCCGGGTTCGCCGCCGGGCATAAACCTCGGAACCCTGGGAGGGTTCCGAACCTCCCGCGACGAGCTCCGGCAGGCAGAGCTTGCCTACGCTCACGCGTCTGCGTCGGAGACCGACTCGATCAGGCCGCGACGGCGCTGGCGACGGCGGTCCCGACCTTCTCGCGCAGCATGAAGTAGTCGTCGCTGAGCGCGAAGCGGATCAGGTCCCGGAACGGCTCGTGGCTCTTGGCCAGCGACATCAGCTCGTCGGGCGAGGCGTCGGGAGCCGACGACGACGTGGCGCCCCGGTCGGTGAGCACGACCTTGGCGGCCGTGCGCAGGTCGCCACACAGCAGCAGCCCCGCGCGGTTGCCGGTCTGATGAACGACCGCGCGCCAGCGCACCGAGCTCCACGAGGTTGACCCGAGCTCCTGGAACAGCTCGACCAGGCGCTTCGAGACCTTGTAGGGCACGTTCTTCTTGAGCTTGGCCGCCAGCTCTTCGGTGGCATCGCTGACGGTCGCGCGCCGGCGCGAATGACGGGGGTGAAAGGCCTTGAGCACGCTCGAGAAGAGCTGCGTGAACTGCTTCGGCCGCACGCCGGCGGCCAGGATGTATTCGGGGCGGGTCAGCTCGAGCCCGCGGCCAAGCTGGAACCGCACCTCGCCGTGGGGGGCGCCGGCGGCCAGGTGGGGGCCGATGAGCAGCGCGGGCGGCGCCTGCACGACGATCTGAACCTCGTCGTCGTCGGCGGCCGCGTCCGGCTTGACGAACAGCGCCGTCTTCTTGTTGCCGAGCGCCTTCGCGATCTGACCGTAGATCTTGCCGATGTCGAGATCGGACATGGGCGAGATCTTGTCCTGCGGCGCCAGGCCGAAGTCCTCGATGCGCTGGCCGATGATCCCGGGTGCGCCTTCGGAGAGGCACGAGAAGATCTCGCCCATCAGCGTCGCCTCCGGGGGCGCCAGCCGCGACTTGCGGTCGTTGGCGTCGATGGTCGAGGCGTAGGGGTCGTCGGCCTTGAAGGAGAACGTCGGCGCCGGGTGCGCGTCGAGGAAGGCGATCTCCTCGGCCTGCGCGGCGCCGAACAGCGCCAGCACCTCGAAGCAGCAGCGCGCGCGATCGGTCAAGCCGCGCCGGGAGTAGGCGTTGCCGAGCGCGCGCAGAGAATCGGTGCGCGAGATGTCCTCGGCGATCAACATGCGGTGGTTGTGGATCGCCGGCTCGGCGAACTCGGGCCGATCGCCGTAAAGCGCGCTCAGCGCCAGGCGGGCGCTGCTGCGCGTCGGCTGGATCTCGACCACCCGCTCGTAAGCGGCGAGCGAGGCGCCCGGATCGCGCTTGGTCTGCAGCTCCCCGAGCCGCTCCCAGAGGCGCGCGCGCGTCTCGATCGCCTCGTCGGCGCCGCGTTCACCGTCGCTGGTCTGGATGGCCGGCAGCCCCGGCAGCGTCTTGCGCAGCAGCTTCTCGAGCTCGGCCTCCTTGCCCAGCGCCGGCCAGACGTCGCACAGACCGACGAGCGCTTCTTCGTCCTGGGGCCGCTCGTCGAGGGCCTGTTGCAGCAGGCGCCCCGCCTCGGCGGTGTCGCCACGCTTGGCGAGCAGCAGCGCCGCTTCGCGCCGCCGCACGGCCCGCTCCTTGGGATCCTTGATCAGATCGATGAGCAGCGACGAAGTCCGCGCCGCGACCTCGTCGTGCCCGGCCTCGCGCTGCAGCTTGAGCGCCTTCTCGAGCAGCGGGACGTGAGCCTCGGACGGGACGGCGATGATCTTCAGCGCCTCCTCGTAGGCGGCCAGCGCCTGCGTCGAGTCGCCGAGCTCGAGGTAGCGATCGCCGACTTGTTCCAGCAGGTCGGCGCGCTGCACACGATCGCTCGACGCCTCGGCCATGCGGCGCAGGTAGATCGCCGCCTGCGGCTTCTCGCCGCGCTCCAGCGCCATGTCGGCCAGCGCGCGCAGCGACGGGCCGTGGCCGTTGCGCAGGCGCAGCGCCGCTTCGTAGAGCGCGATCGCGCGCTCGGGCCGCCGCAGCTTGATCTCCGATTGCGCGCCGTGGGCCAGCGCGTCGGCGACCTCGTCGGGATAGATCGCAGCGTCGGGATGATCGGCCAGCCCGGCCAGATGCAGCGCCGCCTCGCGCCACTTGCCGGCGCGGAAGCGGTTCTCGCCCAGCGAGAGCTTGGTGACCAGCTGCCCCGGTCCCATGCGATCGGCCTCGAGCAGCTGGCGGTAGGCCTCTTCCAGCTTGCCGAGCTTCTCGTGGACCTCGGCGAGGCGCTGATAGAGCCGCACCATCTGCTGGGGCTGGCCGCGCAGCTTGCGCACCGCCTCGCTCAGACGGCGCTCCGCCTGCTCCCAGAGGTTCTCCTTGTAGTAAATGTCGGCGATCGCGATGACCGCCGGGATGTGATCGGGGACCAGGCTCAGCGCCTCGTCGAGGTAGCGCTGCGCCGCCGACGCGTCGGCCGAGCCCTCCCAGGCGGCGCGCCCGAGGTCGGTGAGCACGGCGGCGCGCGTCTCCGGGGTCTCCGAGATCTCCAGCTGGCGCAGCAGGACCGTCTTGGCCTCTTCCCACGCCCCCTGGGACGCCAGCAGCGCCGACAGCGAGCGCAGCGCATCGGCGTTGCCCGGGTCCTCCTTCAGCGCTTCTTCGAAGCAGATCTGCGCCTTGTCGGGCGCGCCGATCTGCTCGCGGAACACGCGGCCGGCGTCCAGCAGCGCCGCGACCGCCTCCGGCTTGCCGGCCAGCGCCTTGGCCTCGCGGATGCGCGCCTCGGCGTAGCCCGAGAAGTCGTTCTCCTTGAGATAGAGCCGCGCCATCGCCGCCAGCGCCGCCGGGCTGTTGGGCGAAGCGGACAGCGCCGCCTCGACCTCGGCGCGTGCGCCCTTGGCGTCGTTGAGATCGTCGAGCTTGAGCAGCGACAGCTCGAGGCTGAGATCGGCGACGCGCGTGCGCGTGCGCTGGTCGTTGCCCGCGGCCCGCTCCATCTCGATCTTTTGCGTCAGCACGCGCGCCGCTTCGTGCGACAGGCCGGCGCGGCGCAGATTGCGGATCAGCGCCGCCATCATCTCGTCGTCGACGATCGCCTCGGCGCCCAGCTCGCGCAGCGCCGACGCCGCTGCCTCCGGGTTGCCGAGCTTCTCCTCGAGGATCTTCGCGCGCCGGCGCACGATCTCGCGCCGCTCGTCGCCGGTGGCGGCCGCCGCGCGGCGGCCGAGGATGACCTGTAGATCCTCGAAGTGGCCGTGCGCCTCGTGCAGGTGATCCAGCGCGGCCAGCGCCTCGGGATCGTCGGGGATCTGTTCCAGCAGCGTCTCGTACGCGTCGACGGCGCGCTCGGCCAGGCCCAGCTCTTTCTCGTAGACCGTGGCGATGCGCAGCCGCAGGTCGCGACCCTTGCCGCGGTTGCGGGTGAGGTCGGCCTGGTGCTGCAGGCTCTCGACCACGTTGGCCCACAGCCCGACGCGCGAGTACAGGCGGACCAGCGCCTCGTACGCGCCGATCCGCTCGTGGACCGCGTCGGCGCGATCGTCCTCGTCGGTGGCGACATCGGCGTGCGCGGCGCGGTCGTCCTCCGCGGCGGTCTCGGCGACGAAGCGCTCGAGGGTGTCGATCGCCTCGTACGGCTTCTCGAGCCGCAGCTCGTAGAGCTCGGCCAGCTCGCGGAACTTCGCGCGCCGCTCGGGCCCGTGCGGGAGCGCCTCGGTCGGGCCGCTGGTGCGGCGCTCGAGCAGGTTCGACAGATCGCCCCAGCGCTCCTGCGAGCGGTAGATCTGCTCGATGCGATCGAGCGCGGTCACGTCGTCGGACTTCAGGCTCAGGATCGCGTTGTAGAGCTGCTCGGACTTGTCGACCTGGCCGAGCTCGTCGCGGAAACGCGCGACCTCGTGGTGCAGCGCCACCGCGTTCTCGATCGGGCCGAACTCGTCGACGGCGCTGAGATAGATGTCGGCGACGCGATCCCATTCATTGTATTCGCGGCCGATGCGCTGCAGCTCGGCGCGCACGGTGATGTTGGCGGGGTCGAGGTTGAAGGCGCGGTCGAGCGCCGCGAGCGCGCGCGTGACGTCGTGCTGCCCGCGCTCCCAGATCTCGGCGATCTTCAGCAGGTAGGCGTGGCGAACCTTCTGGTCGTCGGCCGGCAGCGCCTCGTAGGCCTGCGCCAGCTCCTCCCACGGGGTCTCGAACGTGACGCCGAAGCCGGGGCCGCGCCGTGTGCCGGCCGGTGAGGGCGGCGGCAGCGAGGCCGGCAGCGACGGCGGCGTGAGGCCGTCAGCGGCCGGGGCCTCGATCTCGTCGAGGATCTCCTCGTCGCCGATCTCCTCGACGGCCAGCGCCGCCTCGTCCTCGACGACGTCGGCCAGGTCGACGTCTTCGCCGTCGTCCTCTTCGTCTTGGTCTTCGCCCTCTTGTTTGCGGCCCTCGTCGAGCCCGCGCAGCACCTGGCCCGACTGTTCGCCGTCCGCGGTCAGCTCTCCCGAGCCGAGCTCGGTATCGGCGAGGTCGCTCACCGCCGTAGCGTCCGCCTCCTCGTCGCCGACCGCCTCCTCGAGGCCGACCGCCTCGGCGAGGCCGATCTGATCGGTGGCGGCGTCGGCGTCGAGCAGGTCGAGACGGCGTGCGACCTTCTTCGAGATCGTGGGCGCCGGTTCGTAGCGCCCGATGAGCGCCGCCAGCCGCCACAGGTGACCGCTGATCTCGGCGTCGTCGGGCGCCAGGCGGAACGCGTTCAGGTAGGCGCGGAAGGCGCGGATCGGATCCTTGACCTCGTGCTCGACCAGGTAGGCCGCGTTGCGCGCCACCGCCAGCTTGGCCGCGTGATCCTCCGCCATCGCGAACAGCTGGCCCTGGACCTTGAGCGCGTCTTCCCAGCGCGACGTGATGCGCGCCAGGCGCAGGATCTCCTCCTGCGTGGTCTTGTTCTCGGGGTAGAGCGCGAAGCTGCGCAGGTACTCGTCCATCGCCCCCGACGGATCGTCGAGGTGGCGCTCGCGCACGCCGGCGCGCAGGCGCAGCAGCTCGACGCGCTCGGCGGTCTCGGGGCGGGCGCGCGCCACGCGCGCGTAGACGTCCAGCAGGCCGGCCCAGTCCTTGGTGCGCTCGGTCAGCCGCTCGAGGTTGGGCAGAAGCTCGCGCCCCGCCGGGTCGGCGTGCAGCGTGTCGCGCAGGATCGCGAAGGCGCGCGCCGGATCGTTGAGCTTCTCCTCGCAGATGAGCGCGATCTTCAGCGCCGCCGCCAGCTGCTCGATGGTCTCGGTGGCGCGGGCGCGCGCGCCTTCGTAGATCTGGATCAGATCCTCGAACAGGCCGTGCTTCTCGGCGATCCGGTCGACCAGCTGCAGCGACTCGGTGTCGGTGTTCTCGTTGTACGCGCGCTTGTACCACTCGAAGGCCAGGCGCGGCTCGGCCAGCTCGTCCTCGCACAGGCGCGCGATCTCGAGGATCAACGGGCGGCGCGCCGCCGGGTCCTCGGTCTGATCCAGCAGCTTCTCCTGCGTGAAGATCAGCCGCTCGAAGTTCTGCGCCCCTTGATAGAGGGGCGCCAGCGCGCGCAGCGCCTCCAGGTTGTCGGGGTCGATCTCCAGCACGCGCTCGAAGGCGGCGATCGCCTTCTTGGGGTCGCGCAGGCGGTCCCGCCACAGCGTGCCGAGCTCCAGCGCGCGCGGCGTCCGCTCGGCCGGATCCTCGGTCAGGAACAGCTGGCGCTCGGCCACCTTGACCACGCGCGCCCAGCTCTGGATCTTCTCGTACAGCGCGCGCAGCCGCTCGTGCGCCTCCCAGCTGCGCGGGTTCAGCTCGGCGATGACCTGCTCCAGCGCGTGCGCCGCGTCCTCGGTGTTGTGCAGCCGCTCGTCGAGGATCTGCGCCCGCAGCAGCGCCAGCTCGACGGCGCGCGTCGGATCCTTCGCCAGCGGGATCTGGCGTTCGAGGATCCGCACCAGCGTCGCCCAGTCCCCCTCGCCGCTGTAGATGCGCGACAGCGCGTCCAGCGCCTCGGGGTCGGTCGGCAGGACCTCGCAGATGTTCTCCCACGAGCGCTGCGCGCGGCGGATGTCGTTGAGCGGCCCCTCGGCCAGGGCGGCCAGCCGGCGCAGGAAGGCCGCCTGCTCGTTCGGGTCGGCGACCACGCGGTCGACCTGCATGTCGAGCACGCGCGCCAGATCGGCGTGCCGCTCCAGCGACGTGTAGATCGCCAGTCAGCGAGTCGAGCGCCTTGGCGTCGTCGGGATCGAGCCGCGCGATCTCCTCCCAGCGCGTCGCCGCGCCCGGCAGGTCATCGAGCTTGTTCTGAACCAGCTCGGCGACCCGGCGCAGGAAGCTGGATCTTCTCGTCGGGGTTGGCGGCGTACTTCGTGTGCTGCTCCAGCGCCTGCACCAGCTGCCGCACGTCGCCCGAGCGCTCGAGCAACGCCTCGAGCCGGGTCAGCGTGTCGCGGTCGCCGGGCACCGTCTGCAGGATCTCGTTGGCGGCCCAGATCGCCTCGGGCAGGTTGGCCAGCCGCTCGTCGTAGATCACGACCAGCGCGGCGCAGCAGGCTCACGCGCTCTTGCTTGGCCGTCGTCGATGTCGATCTGCTCGCGCAGGATCTTGGCCAGGCCGGCGAAGTCCCCCTCGCGCTCGAAGATCTCGACCAGCGCGCGCAGCGCGACCGCGTCGTGCGGCTCGGCGCGCAGGATGCCCTTGTAGATCTCGACCGCCTTGTTGGCGTCGCCCAGCTTCTCGCGGTGGATCTGCGCGACCCGGCGCAGCGTCTCGGCACGCTGCGCGGGATCCTCCTGCAGCGCCGCCTCGCGCTCCAGCAGGGCCGCCATGCGATCCCAGCTCTTGCCCTTCAGCAGCAGGCGGCGCTGCGCCTCGCGCGCGCGCGCGTAGGTCGGCGCCAGCTCCTCGACGCGCCGCCAGGCGTGCAGCGCGCGCTCGGCGTCGCCCAGGTTCTTCTCGGACACGACGGCGATCTCCTCGAGCCGCCGCACCTGCTCGTCGGTGGCGCCGCCGCGCACGCGCGCCCGCTCGAACGAGAACTCCAGCAGATCGGCCAGCGCGCCCCAGTCGCCCTTGTCGCGGAAGTGATCGGCGTAGGCGCCGAGCGCGCCCTGGTTCTCGGGATCGACCTGCAGGATCGCGTGCAGGTAGACCGCCGACTGATCGCGGTCACCCAGGCGATCGCGATACAGGGCCGCGAGCTCGCTCATGATGCGCACGCGCTCGGTGGGCTCTTCGATCGCGCCCAGCTGGCGCTCGCGCAGCTCGGCCAGCTTGGCGTAGTCGTGGCTGGCCAGAAACAGCTCGACCAGCCGGGCGGCCGCCGGGCCGTTGGCGCGGCTCGAGCGCCGCGATCTCGCCGTAGACCCGCTGCGCCTCGGCGGGATCGTTCATCTCGCCTTCGGCCAGCTGCGCGCGCTTGTAGAGGAAGTCGATCCGCTCCGGCTCCGAGGTCGCCGCCGAGATCCGTTCGCGGTAGTAGCGATCCAGCTCCTGATAGCGGCGTCCGTCGTAGTAGACCCGCTCGAGCAGCTCGGACGACTCGGGGTGGCCCGGTACCGCCTGCAGCGCGCGCCGCAGCGCCGCGACGGCGTTGTCGGCGTCGCCCGCCTCCTGCCGTCGCCGCGCGATCTGGAAGAAGATCGCCGCCGCGCGCTCCATGCCGTCGGCGCCGATCCAGTTCGGGTTGCGTAGATCGCCGCCAGCAGCTCCAGCGCCTTCTCGTCGCGCGGGCGCAGCCGGATCACCTCGCCCAGGCGCTGCGCGGCGGCGTCCAGCTCCTCGAGCTTCTCCGCCAGCACGCGGCCGAGGCCGAGCAGCAGGTCGGCGCGGCGCTTGGCCTCGGTCGTCCCCTCGAGCTCCAGCTCGTAGAGGCGCACGACGGCGCGGTAGTCGCCGAGCGCGCGGTAGATCTTGCGCGCCGACTCGATCGACTTGACGTTATCCTGGGTGAGCTTCCCGGGGCGCTGCGCGTTGCGGACGTTGCGCTCCAGCCGCGAGAAGTGGTTGACGAACAGCTGCCCCATCTCCGACTGCAGCTCGGCGATGCGCGCCGGGTCGCGCGTGCGCGCGACCGCCGCCGCCTCCATCTCCAGCATCGTCATGTAGTCGGCGGTGCGGCCCTGCTCGCGATAGATGTCCTTGAGGCGCGCCGCGGCGCGGATGTGGCTGGGATCGCGATCGACGGCGTTGGCCAGGTCGACCTCGGCCCCCTCGCCGTCGCCCAGCTGATCGATGCGCAGCTCGGCGGCCAGGTAGAACAGCTCGGCTGCCTTGGGACCGTCCTCGATCGCCTGGGCGCGCGTCTCGTACAGCGTGACCAGCTTGTCGTGCTTCTGTGCCTGCCGATAGGCCTTGCGAAGCGCGACGAAGGCCTCCGTGTCGGCGGGGTTTCGCTGGAGCGCTGTCTCGTACTCGCGAACGGTCGGCATCGTGAGAACCTCGTCCGAATCGGCAGGCGCGATCCACGCTCGGTCGATGACTCGGGTGCCGAAGGTAGCACTAGAGAACGAGGAATGAAAGGGCCGGGAGCCGCGGTCAAACCAATGAGATCGTTGGTAATTGCGATCAGCGAAACGGCTCAACCAAACGCCTTTTCAGCTCACCTTTTTCCACATTGACACACTGATCGTCACCCCCTGAAACGACGCGCTGTCCGGCGAGGGACGGCGCGGTTTCCGTTACGGGAGCGGTCGGCCCCAAGGCGCGAACGAGGCTCGGCGCCGACGCCTTGCCCCGAGAGGAGCGACGCTTCTCGACCCGTTCTTAGTGGTAGAGAAAGACGATCTCGACCTGGTTGCTCTTGGTGCGCGGCGGCGGCGTCTTGGGATCGACGATCGGCGAGTCGGCGCTGACCGTCATGCGACGGGGATCGACGCCGCGCGCGGCCAGCGCCGTCGAGACCGAGCTGGCCCGTGCCTGGGACATCGCCAGCAGCTCGCCCGGCTTGCCGCGCGTTTCGGTGCGACCGAGAACGTTGATCGGATAGGTCGGGTACTTGTTGATCAGCGCCGCCAGGGCGTCGAGCAGCCCCTCGTGGCCGGAGCCGAGGCTGGTCTCCTTCTTGGAGAACAGATCCTGCACCGAGATCACCAACCGCTGCGAATCGCCGATGCGCTCGATGCGGATCGCGACTCCGGAGATGGCGGTGGCATCGCGCTGCAGCGCCTCATCGCGCGCGCGGTTCTGGGTCTTCTGCTCAGCCTGCTCGTAAGCTGGCTTGGCGAGCTCGGACGCCCGCTCGGCGTGTTGGCGCGCGACCTCGGCGCTCAGCTGCGCGCCCACGAGATCGCCGCTCTTCACTTCGGCCTGCGCCTTGGCGAGCATGTCGGTGGCGGCGCTGTACGCCGGCTGGGCGTACCGGTTCGCTTCGACGGTGTCGGCGGTGCGCAACGCCAGCTCGGCGGCGGCCACCTTCTGCTGGGTCGCGAGCTCCATCGTCAGCTTCTGCTTCTCGGCCTGCAGCTTCTGCTGCTCGGTCGACATCTCCTGCGCCAGGCGACTGCGGTCGGCGGCGGCGGCGCGCTGCGCTTCGCCCAGCTTCTGGCGCAGCTCAAGCGATTCCTTGGCGCTGGCCAGGTCCTTGGTGACCGCGCCGAGCTCTTCTTCGGCGTCGGCCTGCTGGCTGCTGAGCGTCTGGATGCGCGCCTTCAGCTGGTCCTGCTCTGACATCGCGAGGGCGGTCTTGAGCTTGATCTGGGCCATGAGGGCGTCGCGGCGCGATTCCTCGAGGTCGTTGGACTCCCACTCGTCCTTCGACTTCCCGGCGAGGCGATCGGAGGACGCGACCAGGTCCGGCGACTTCTTCGCCGCGTCGGCGACGCCCGGGTTCTTGCGCAGGGTCTCGAAGGCTTCGAGCTCGCGCGGCTTGGGCGGCGTTGCGCAGCCGGTCGCGAACAGCGCCGCGGCCAGCGAACAGCGTCGCGGCCGGGAACAGCGACGATGCCGACGCGACGAGAATTCTGAACGAGCGCTTCGGGTTCCTCATGACGCGGGCTCCTCGAGCGCCTTCTTTTTGATTTGGATGTCTTGCAAGGTCTTGCGGCTTTGCGCGATCTTCGCGCGCAGCTCGTTGACGGTCGCTTCGCGCTTCTGCGCCTGAGCCCGCAGCTTGGCGGCGTTGATCTTCTGCCGCACGAGCTCGGCCTGCGCGAGACAGCGGTCGAGGACCTCTCGAACCTGATCGTATTCGTGCTTCGAGCGCAGGTTCCAGGCTTCGTCGAGCCAGGTGCGCAGCATCGTGATCTCTTCCGTCGTCGCGCGCGAATCGTCGAGGCGATCGAGGTCGTTCACGCCGGCGCGCTGGGAGTCGATCTGCCGCTGCAGATCATCCTCTTCCCCCGCCGCCGCCGTTCGGGCGTTCAACGACCATCCCGCGAGGGTGAGAGTCAAAACAAGCGTCAGCCCTTTGAGCCGCCTGATCATGAGTAGATTTCCCCCCCGGGTCCGGTCTGCATCAGTTGACAGTAGCGACGGCTTTTCACGAGGGGAAGACCTTATGCCGCGCACCGTCCAAGTTCAAGAGCGGCCAGATGCGACCTCGGACCTCGAGCCCTGCCGTGGTCGAATGGGAAGCAACGCCACGACGCCAGAGACGCCAAGGTCCGGACTTCAGAGCGTCCGGCACCCTGGCGTCCTGGCGGTCTTGTCCTGGTGTCTTGGCGTCTGGCGCCTTGGCGTTTAGCCCACCTGCACTGGGCCTCCCGCGAAGCCGGCCAGAGCTAAGGCGTACAGCCCTTCTTCTTCGGGTTCTTGCAACAGGCGAGGGCGTTCTGCGCTTCCTTCACCTTGTCCTTGGCGGCCTTGCTGTCGTCCTTCGCCTTGGTCTTGATCGGCGTCTCGCAGTCGGTCTTCTCCTTGCCCTTCATGTCCTTGCAGCTGGAGAGATCCGGCTTGGCCGAGGCGGCCTTGGCGGCCGCCTTGGCGTCGTCGACGCCCTTCTGTTTTTCGCTGCAATCAGGAGGCGCGTCGGCGGCCAGCGCGAGCGTCGACAGGCCTAGCGTCATTCCGGTCACCAAGACCATGAGCATCCGTCTCATCACGTTCTCCTTTGAATCGTTGATTCGGGGGGTGAAGAACTTCCGACCGCGCCGGATCTTAGTTGAGACGGATGATTTGGCCAGTAACGCATTCATTCGCAGACGGCGTCGATGCACGCTTGCTCGCTGCCGCAGTCGGTGCCGAGGTGGCACTGCGGAGCGATCTCATGGCCGGTCACGCAATATCCCATCTTGCAGACGCTGCCCGATGATCCGACGCAGCAGTCGGTGTCGGACAGGCACGGCGTCCGACAGACCGCATCGACGCATTCGTCTTCGGTGACGTGGACGCCGACACAGTCGGTGTTGGCGCGGCACTGGGGGTGCGGGCCGGTGTCGGGCTGGCAGATGCCGGACACGCAGCGATCCTTTGCCTGGCCGTGGGTGGCGCAATCGGCGTCGGCGGCGCAGTTGGCGTGGCAGTAGCCGTTGATGCAGGTCGCGCCGGCGCCGCAGTCGGCGTTGAAGACGCACTGGCCGCCCGAGGTGGTCGCGGTGGTGCAGTATCCCTGCACGCAGGCCTGGCCGGTGCCGCAGTCAGCGCTCGACGTGCACGCAGTCTGGCACTCGCCGTCGGCGCAGCGACCGGTGAGGCCGCAGTCGTGGTTGAACTGGCAGACCGGGGACGCGTGCGGGTGGCAGCTGCCGGTGGTTCCGCCGGCGTCGCAGCCGTGCGGCGCTCCGCCATCGGCGGGGGTCGGGGGCGGCGAACCACCGTCGACTGGGGGCGGCGGGGGCGAGCCACCGTCGACGGGGGGCGGCGGGGGCGAGCCACCGTCGACGGCGCCACCGGTCCCCGGGGCACCGGCGTCGATCGGCGATGCGCCGCCGCGACCGCCGCCACCAGCGTCGACCGTTCCTCCCGTCCCGCCGGCTCCCCGTGGGGGCGGGACCGGCAGGCGCGCGACGCAGGTCCCGCCGCTGCAGCGGTAGCCGGCGCCGCAGTCTTGATCGTAAAAGCAGACCTGGGAGGGCGGCGGGTCGTCACACCACCCGTTGGAATCGCAGCGATCCCGGCGCATACAGGCGCCGAGCGAGAGAACGAGGACGGTCGAGACGAGCAGGCCAAACGTCTTCATCGATGGGCTCCTTGTGTTGATAGCGCCGGTTCGGCCGTCTGCGGCCGAGCGAAAAGGCTCGCGGTAGGCAGCCGGGCAGCCCGGCAGCACTTCTCTTCGCAAATCACGCGCCAGGTACGCGAGCGCGTGGTCGACGTGATCCTTGCGACAGCATGGAGGGCGAGAACCGCGAGAAAGGCGGGCTGTGTCGCGCGAACCGCAAGAGCCGCCGGTCGCCCCCACCACGACGCCTGCGCCCTTGTTGCGCCGGCTTCACAGCTTGCCTGTGGTCGTTTTCCCGCTCTGGGGTTTCAGCTACACTCTCGTGCCGTGGAAACATCAATCGAGCTGCGGTACGCGGGCGTGGTCATCGGGAAGACGACGGTCGCGGGTGAGATCGACGAAGGCGGTCTCTTTCTCCCGGTCCCCGACCCGTTGCCGGTTGGCACGAAGGTGACGCTCAAGATCGATGATCGGCCGGTCGACGGCCGGGTGATCTCGGTCTCGGAGTCGGCCGACACGGCCAAGTGCGGCATGACGATCCGCATCGGCCTCACGGCCACGGCCACGGCCACCGCCCCCGCGGCGTCGGCGTCGGCGTCGGCGTCGGCGCCGCCGGCCGCCGCGGCCGTCCGCCGATGCGGTGCCGGCCGAAGCGGCCGGCACCGTGGGTGCGGTGGTGGATGCGGGGTCCGACCTGTCGACCGCCCAGTCCGACGGCTCGGGCGACGGCGCGCCGGGCGCCGAAGACAGCAGCGGTCAATCCGGCGGCTCGGGCGGTCGGCGCAAGAAACGCCGGCGATGATCCGGCCCCCGCGGCTGCGCGCCGGGGACGTGATCCGGCTTGTCGCCCCGTCCGGCCCGGTCCCGCGCGACACCTTCGAGGCCGGGCTCGCGGTTCTGCGCGCCCGCTACGACGTTCGCTTCGACGAGGCCCTGTTCACGCGCGAAGGGTTTCTCGCCGGCTCTGATGAACGCCGCCTCGCCGAGCTCGCCGCCGCCCTGGCCGATCCCGACGCGCGCGCGATCCTGATGGCGCGCGGTGGGTACGGCCTGCTGCGCATCCTGCCGTTCATCGATCCGGCCGCGCTGCGCGCCGCGCCGCGCCCGCTGGTCGGATTCTCGGACGGGACGGCGTTGCTATCGGTGGCGGCGCGCGCCGGTGTCGCGTCGGTGCACGGGCCGGTGCTGACCCAGCTCGGCGCGCTGGCCGAAGCCGATCGGCAGGCGCTGTTCCGGATGCTGGAAGAGCCGGCGCCGGGGGTGTTGCTCGCCGACCTGGACGAGCTGATCCCCGGGCGGGTCCAGGGGCCCTTGCTGGGGGGGAACCTCGAGGTCTTTTCGCGCCTGCTCGGGACGCCGTTCCTGCCCGATCTCGGCGGCGCGATCCTTTTCATCGAGGATTCGGGCGAGCGCCCGTACCGGATCGATCGCCTGATCACCCACCTCGATCTGGCGGGCGTCTTCGGCGCCGTGAGCGCGGTGATCGTGGGCGACTTCGCCGGCTGCAAGGAGCCGGAGTCGTTGCGCGCCGGGTCGCCCACCGCCGACGAGGTGCTGCGAGAGCGCCTGGGCCGCCTGCCGATTCCCGTGGTGGTCGGCGCGGCGATTGGTCACGGCGCGCGCAACTTCTCGTTGCCGTACGGTTGCCTGGCTGAGCTCGACACCCGCCACGGGACGCTGGTGGCGCTCGAGGGCGCGGTCAGCTGATCGGCTGGGGCGCCGGCCGCCGGTACGGGGCGGCGTCGCTAGCTCATGATCCGGTTCGGGTCGACCGGTTCGACGTCGTCGATCTTGCCGAACCGCTCTTCGTATCGGCGCAGGTTGATCTCCAGCGCGCGCAGCAGCCGCTTGGTGTGGCGCGGCGAGGAGATCACCCGCGCGCGCACGCGGGCCCGCGGCGTCGCCGGCTGCAGATAAGCGAAGTCGAGGACGAACTCGTTCTCGTTGTGGTTGATGAGCACGAGGTTGCTGTAGACGCCCTGGGCCGTCACCTCGTCCAGGTCGATCTGAATCTGCGGCTCGACGCCGGGGGTGGGCGGTTTCGGCAGGTCGGACATGGGGCAAGGTATACACTAAGCCCGTGCCCCGAAGGGTCATCGGCATCGACCTTGGAACTCGGCGCATCGGTGTCGCCGTCACCGACGGTCTCGGTCTGACGGCTCAGCCGCACGCGACCATCGAGCGTCACGGCGGCCAGCGGGATCTCGACGCGATCGGCGCCGTCGTGCGCGCCTTCGACGCCGAGCGGGTGGTCCTGGGGTTGCCGCTGTCGCCCGAGGGGGAGGTCGGGCGCGCGGCCCGCAGCGCCCAGGCCTTCGCCGACCGGCTGCGCGTCGCTCTGGCGATTCCGGTCGAGCTCATCGACGAGAGCTTCAGTACGGTCGAGGCCGAGGAGGTCCTGCTGCGCGCCGACGTCTCGCGCGCGCGGCGCAAGGAAGTGATCGATCGACTGGCCGCTGCGGTTATTCTGCAGCGATGGCTGAACCGAGATCGGGCAGAACCCCCCCCGATAAAAAGTCAAAGTCGATGAAGAGCGCGATGACCACCGCGACCGCGATGCAGCGCGCCTTCCGCGTCTTTCTCGCCACGACCGGCGTCGCGCTGCTGGCGATCGGCTGGGTGGCCCACACCGCGTGGAAATACGGCGATCGCGCGACCGGCCGCGCGCGCGGGCCGATCGAGATCGAGATCCCCAAGGGGGCCAGCGCCGGTGACGTCGCCGACCGGCTGGCCGAGGCGGGGCTGCTCGA
Source organism: uncultured Pseudomonadota bacterium (assembly GCA_963778795.1). Taxonomy (GTDB): domain Bacteria; phylum Myxococcota_A; class Polyangia; order Fen-1088; family Fen-1088; genus DASRQZ01. Next base: position 769,046 of record CAVZVU010000005.1, read on the forward strand.
GCGCCCGGCGGTCTTTCGTCTCTACGCCGGCCAGCGGGGCGTCGCGGGGCGATTCAAGGCCGGCCGCTACGTCATCAACGCCCCGGCGACGCCGCGGCAGATCCTCGACACGCTGGTGCGCGGCGCCGCCGACGAGCTGGTCTCGGTCACCATCCCCGAGGGGAAGAACCTGATCGAGATCGCGGCGATTCTGGACGCCGCCGGGGTCTGCCCCAAGGCTCAGCTGGTCGCGCAGGCGATGGATTCGACCTTCGCCGCCTCGCTGGATCTGCCCGGCTCTTCGCTGGAGGGTTATCTGTTCCCCGACACCTACCGGCTGCGGCCGCACACGCCGGCGGCGCGCGCGCTGATTCCGCTGGTGCGGCGCCACCGCCAGGTGTTCGAGGAGCTGCGCGCGGCGCACGCGAAGGGGGTGGCCGATCTGCAGAAGACCCTGGGCTTCGACGATCCCAAGATCGTCATCCTCGCGTCGATCGTCGAGAAGGAGACCGGGCAGACGACCGAGCGGCCGCGCATCGCCCAGGTCTTCATCAACCGGCTGAGGTTCCCGAACTTCTCACCCAAGCTGCTGCAGACCGACCCCACCATCATCTACGGCTGCACCATCGCGATGCCGCGCTCCGAGGCCTGCTCGCGCTGGGACGGCCGCATCCGACGCATCCAGCTCGAGGACCGCGGTAACCCTTACAACACCTACACCCATGAGGGGCTGCCGCCGGGGCCGATCGCGAATCCGGGGCGTGCCGCCCTCGAGGCGGTGATGGAGCCGGACCGGACCCCTTACCTCTATTTCGTGTCGAAGAACGACGGCACCCACTACTTCTCACGCACGGTCGCCGAGCACGAGGCGGCGGTCACCAAGTACCAGCGCGGCACCAAGGCGGTGTCCACCGTAGCGGCCCCGTCGGCACCACCAACCACCACCAGCGGCGCCCAATGAGGTTGCGGCCGACCCGTGAGTGAAGTGACCCGCGGGCTCGTCGACGATCCACTTATAGTGCTACAATGGGCACCGGCTTTTTTCTGGTGTGAAGCGCCGGTGTTCGATCCAGGCGCCAGTTTGCTGCTCTAAAGGAGATCACCCGATGCCGTCGTCGCCTCCCTCTTCCGATTCGCCGGCCGATCCCACAATCGCCAAGGTTCATGCAGCCGCGGATGCCCAGGCGTTGATCGCAAAAGTTGCGGCGCTGCAGAACTTGAAGGAGTACGCCGAGCTCAACTGGTCGGGCTCGTTCGAGGACTACCTCACCCTGGTACGCAAGAACCCCGCGGTCACGCGCAGCGCGTTCCAGCGCGTCTACGACATGATCCTGTCGTACGGCCAGGAGGAGTACATCGACAACAAGAAGCGGCTCTCGCGCTACAACTTCTTCAAGGACGAGCACCACGGCGGGCGCGACGCCATCTACGGCCTCGACATCCCGCTGATGCGGCTGGTCAGCGTGCTGCAGAGCGCGGCCCAGCGCTACGGCACCGAGCGGCGCGTGATCCTGCTGCACGGCCCGGTCGGCAGCTCGAAGTCGACGATCGCCCGCCTGATCAAGACGGGCCTGGAGGAGTACTCGCGCACGCCCGAGGGCGCGCTCTACACCTATGACTGGGTGCTGCCCGAGGGGCTGCATCACGTCGCGGGCGGCTCGGCGGTGTTCAAGTGCCCGATGCACGAGGAGCCGCTGCGGCTGATCCCGGTCGAGTGGCGCGACAAGGCGCTGGCCGAGCTCGGCATCAACCTGCCGGGCAACAAGACGCAGGTGCACATCGAGGGCGACCTCGACCCGGCGTGCCGGCTGATCTTCCGCGAGCTCATGGCCCACTACAAGGGCGACTGGGCCAAGGTGGTGAAGCACATCAAGGTGCGGCGCCTGATCCTGTCGGAGCAGGACCGCGTCGGCATCGGCACGTTCCAGCCCAAGGACGAGAAGAACCAGGACTCGACCGAGCTGACCGGCGACATCAACTACCGCAAGATCGCCGAGTTCGGATCCGACAGCGATCCGCGCGCGTTCAACTTCGACGGCGAGTTCAACATCGCCAACCGCGGCATCATCGAGTTCATCGAGGTGCTGAAGCTGGACGTGGCGTTCCTGTACGACCTGCTGGGCGCGTCGCAGGAGCACAAGATCAAGCCGAAGAAGTTCGCGCAGACCGACATCGACGAGGTCATCCTCGGCCACACCAACGAGGCCGAGTACAAGAAGCTGCTGTCCAACGAGTTCATGGAGGCGTTGCGCGACCGCACGGTGAAGATCGACATCCCGTACATCACGCGCGTCTCGGAGGAGCAGCGGATCTACGCCAAGGACTACAACGCGGCGAAGATCCGCGGCAAGCACATCGCGCCGCACACGCTGGAGATGGCGGCGATGTGGGCGGTGCTGACGCGCCTCGAGGATCCGAAGAAGCATCAGCTGACGCTGGTGCAGAAGATGAAGCTCTACGACGGCAAGACGCTGCCGGGCTTCACCCAGGACAACATCAAGGAGCTGCGCAAGGAGGCGACGCGCGAGGGCATGGACGGCATCTCGCCGCGCTACATCCAGGACAAGATCTCGAACGCGCTGGTCAGCGACAAGGGCGAGGGCTGCGTGAACCCGTTCATGGTCATGAACGAGCTCGGAGTCGGGGCTGCGCAACCACTCGCTGATCACCAACGACGAGCAGCGGCGGCACTTCGCGGTGCTGCTGGGCCTGGTCAAGCAGGAGTACGAGGACATCGTCAAGAACGAGGTCCAGCGCGCGATCAGCGCCGACGAAGAGGCGATCGCCAAGCTGTGCGCGAACTACATCGACAACATCAAGGCCTACACCCAGAAGGAGCGGGTCAAGAACAAGTACACCGGCCAGGACGAGGAGCCGGATGAGCGGCTGATGCGGTCGATCGAGGAGAAGATCGACATCCCGGATTCGCGCAAGGACGACTTCCGGCGCGAGATCATGAACTACATCGGCGCGCTGGCGATCGAGGGGCGGCAGTTCGACTTCCGCACCAACGAGCGCCTGCACAAGGCGCTGGAGCTGAAGCTGTTCGAGGACCAGAAGGACTCGATCAAGCTGACCAGCCTGGTGTCGGCGGTCGTCGACCGCGACACGCAGGAGAAGATCGACGTGGTCAAGAACCGCATGATCCGGAACTACGGCTACTGCGAGATCTGCTCGACCGACGTGCTGAACTTCGTCGCCAGCATCTTCGCCCGGGGAGACGTGAAGGACTGATGATGGACGCCCAGTTTCCATCGGTGAACGTGGAGATGAACGGCCAGGCGGCGCAGCTGCTGCTCAAGCTGATGGCCGAGCTCAAAACCGATCAGCCGATGGCCGTGCTCACGCGCGCGCTGGGGATGCTGGAGCAGGGGCTGGCCGCGCGCCAACGCGGTCAGCGCCTGGGTATCTACGACCCGGGCTCGCAGCGGTTCACGGACGTGGTGATCTAGTGGTGGTGCTCCAATGGCGATCTATGGCCAGGATCGACCCTGACCACCGCCGCTTCCGCGACATCGTGCGCGGGAAGATCAAGCAGGACCTGCGCAAGTACATCTCGCAGGGCGAGCTGATCGGGCGCAAGGGCAAGGACATGGTGTCGATCCCGCTGCCGCAGATCAACGTGCCGCGCTTCCGGTTCGGCAGCAAGGATCGGGGCGGCGTCGGGCAGGGGCAGGGTGACGTCGGCGACACGCTGGGCAAGGGCGAGCCGGGCGAGGAGGGCCCCGGGAAGGCGGGCGATCAGGCCGGCGAGCACGCGCTGGAGGTCGAGCTGTCGCTGGAGGAGCTGGCCGCAGATCCTGGGCGAGGAGCTGCAGCTGCCGAACATCGAGCCCAAGGGCAAGCAGCGCATCATCAGCCAGAAGGACCGCTACGTCGGCATCCGCCGCACCGGTCCGGAGTCGCTGCGTCACTTTCGCCGCACCTTCCGGCAGGCGCTGCGCCGGCAGCTGATGACCGGGACCTACAACGCGAAGCAGCCGCTGATCGTCCCCGTGCGCGAGGACCGCCGCTACCGATCGTGGAAGACGGCGCCGCTGCCGCAGTCGAACGCCGTCATGATCTTCATCATGGACGTGTCGGGGTCGATGGGCGACGAGCAGAAGGAGATCGTCCGCATCGAGTCCTTCTGGATCGATACCTGGCTGCGCTCGCAGTACAAGGGGCTCGAGTCGCGCTACATCATCCACGACGCCGTCGCCAAGGAGGTCGATCGCGACACCTTCTTCAAGACGCGCGAGTCGGGCGGCACGATGATCTCCAGCGCCTACAAGCTGTGCGCGAAGATGATCGAGTCCGATTTCCCGCCGTCGGAGTGGAACATCTACCCGTTTCACTTCTCCGACGGTGACAACTGGTCGGTCGACGACACCGTCCAGTGCATCGAGCTGCTCAAGTACGCAGATCCTCGGCAAGGTGAACCTGTTCTGCTACGGCCAGGTCGAGAGCCCGTACGGCTCGGGCCAGTTCATCAAGGATCTGAACGAGCACTTCGACGAGGACGACAACCTCACGGTCTCGGAGATCAAGGGCAAGGATTCGATCATGGATTCGATCCGCGACTTTCTGGGCAAGGGCAAATAGGCGAGTTAGGAAGAACAGGCGGGCATGGCGGCGCTTCCTCCGTATCTGCACGACATCCAGCGCGAGGTCGAGGGCTACGCGCGCGAGTACGGGCTCGACTTCTGGGACGTCGAGTTCGAGATCCTCGACTACAAGAAGATGCAGGAGGTCGCGGCGTTCGGCGGCTTTCCCGTGCGCTATCCGCACTGGCGCTTCGGCATGGAGTTCGAGCACCTGTCGAAGAGCCACATCTATGGCTTCTCGAAGATCTACGAGATGGTCATCAACAACAACCCCGCCTACGCGTACCTGCTGGAGGGGAACTCGCTGGTCGATCAGAAGATGGTCATCGCGCACGTGCTGGGGCACTGCGACTTCTTCAAGAACAACTACTTCTTCTCGAAGACCAACCGCCGCATGATCGACGGCATGGCGAACCACGCGACGCGCGTGCGGCGCCACATGGAGCGGCTGGGCATCGAGAAGGTCGAGAGCTTCATCGACTCGTGCCTGTGCATCGAGAACCTCATCGACCCGATGTCGCCGTTCATCACGCGGCGCGCGGCGGAGCGCACCGACAAGCAAAAGCAGGCCGACGAGTCGGCCGCGGCCGAGATCCCGCGCATCCGCGCCAAGTCCTACATGGACAAGTTCATCAACCCGCCCGACTACCTGGAGCAGCAGCGGCGGAAGATGGAGCGCGAGCGCGACAAGCCGCTGAAGAACCCGGCCGAGCCCGAGCGCGACGTGTTGCAGTTCCTGCTGCAGAACGCGCCGCTCGAAGGCTGGGAGCGCGACGTGCTGGAGATCATCCGCGAAGAGGCCTACTACTTCGCGCCGCAGCGCCAGACCAAGGTGCTGAACGAAGGCTGGGCCGCCTACTGGCACAGCAAGATCATGACCGAGCGGGCGCTCAAGGCGTCGGAGATCATCGACTACGCCGACCACAACGCCGGCGTGCTGGCGACGGCGCCCGGCCAGTGGAACCCGTACAAGGTCGGCATCGAGCTGCTCCGCCACGTCGAGGAGCGCTGGGACAAGGGGCGCTTCGGCAGCGAGTGGAACGACTGCCAGAGCCTGGACGAGCGGCGCACCTGGGACAAGCGCCTCGGCCTGGGGCGGAAGAAGATCTTCGAGGTGCGGCGCCTCTACAGCGACGTGACCTTCATCGACGAGTTCTTCACCGCCGACTTCTGCCAGCAGAACAAGTTCTTCTCGTTCTCGCTCAACGAGCGCACCGGCAACTACGAGATCGACTCGCGCGAGTTTCACAAGATCAAGCACAAGATCCTGTTCCAGCTGACCAACTTCGGCGATCCGTTCATCTTCGTCGAGGACGCCAACCACGACAACCGCGGCGAGCTGCTGCTGCGCCACCGCCACGAGGGGACCGACCTGCAGGGCGATCACGCGCGCGGCACGCTGGCCGCGCTGGTCCGCATCTGGCGGCGCCCGGTGAATCTGCTGACGATGATCGACGGCAAGCCGAAGATGCTGCGCTTCGACGCGCGGGAACACACCGAGAAGAGCGTCGGCTAGAGTTACCACCGGGCGCGCAGGCCTTCGTCGGCGGACCCCTCACGCTAGCCCTCTCCCCGGCGGCCGGGGCGAGGGGACGAGATGGGGATCGGGTGTCCGCACATGGGGCGTGGAGCCGTGGACTTGCGTCCTCCGATCTTCTTCCCCTTCCGATCCCCTCTCCCTCGTCCGCGGGGGAGAGGGCTAGGGTGAGGGGTCCGGAAGCGAGCGCTAGCGAGCGCCGTTCGCGGGTTCGTTGCCCGCGTAGATGACCAGGCAGGTGACGTTGTCGTCGCCGCCGCGGTCGTTGGCCATGTCGACGAAGACGGTCGCGACGTCACGGTAGAAGTGGCTGTTCAGGACCTGGCCCAGCTCCTCGATCGAGACGTAGTTGGACAGGCCGTCGGAGCAGAGCACGTAGCAGTCGCCCGCCTGCACCGGGAGGCCGACCAGATCCGGCTCGACGGACGGCTCGAACCCGACCGAACGCGTGATGATGTTGCGGAAGCGCGACTCCTTCGCCTCTTCGGGCGACAGCAGGCCGGCGCGCACCTGCTCCTGGATCCACGAGTGGTCCTCGGTCAGCTGCCGCGTCTTGCCGTTGCGATAGAGGTAGGCGCGCGAATCGCCGACGTGCCCCAGGTAGACCCGGCCGCCCGAAAACAGCAAGCACGGTCAGCGTCGTCCCCATGCCCGACAGCTCGGGGTTGGCCAGCGCCGCCTCGTAGATGTTTCGATCCGCCTCGACGACCGCCCGTCGCAGCAGGCTGCTCATCGGCGTGCGGTCGTCGTCGGCGCCGGCCTGCAGCGCGCTCGCCGCCCGCCGCCGGGTACGGCCCGGCGCGCAGCGCCTGCTCCAGCTCGCGCTCGACGATCTCCACCGCCATCCGGCTGGCGCGCTCGCCGCCGAGGTGTCCGCCCATCCCGTCGGCGACGGCGTACAGCCCCAGGCGGTCGTTGCACAGGAAGCTGTCTTCGTTGTGGTGGCGCTTGCGGCCGACGTCGGATGCGCCCCACCCGACGATTCTCATCGGTGGGCCACCTTTGTCACCGCAACGGTCAGCGTCGCCGCCTCCATCGCCCTCTCCGTCATGGTGCGGCGGGCTCCGCGGCGGGCGCCGCCTTGGCGCCCGGCTTTGCGCCCGTCGGCGCGGGCGGCTCGATGACGAAGTCGACCCGTGCGCCGCCGCCGTTGTCGACCACCAGCGGCGTCAGCCGCGAGGCGTCGACTCCTCTTCTTCACCAGCGCATCCCGAACGATGTTGGCCCGTCGCTGCATCTCCTCCTTGGATATACCCACGGAGTGGACTTCTATGCGAACTTTCTTCAGCTCCGGGTGGCCTTTGAGCACCAGGGCCACTAGCCCGAGCGCGTTTAGCCCCGCGTCGCGCAGCTCGGAGTGTCCGCCCTTCATCGAGAAGCCTAGCCGTTCCTCGAGCTCGATCCGATCCTCGGTCAGGCGCACCAGCGGGGCGCCCGCGTCGGGGCAACCGTCGTCGTCCTTGTTGCCGTTCAGGGTCTCGGGCTGCATCGGGCACTTGTCGGCGGTGTCGGGGATGCCGTCCTTGTCGTTGTCGGGATCGGGGCAACCGTCGTCGTCCTCGAAGCCGTCGTTGTCCTCGGCCTCGTTGGGGCAGTTGTCGAAGTTGTCGGGGATGCCGTCGTTGTCGTTGTCGGGCTCGGGACAGCCGTCGTCGTCCTGGAAGCCGTCGCGATCCTCCGGCTCGTCGGGGCATTTGTCGACGGTGTCGTTGACGCCGTCGCCGTCGCTGTCCTCCGAGGTCGACGGGCAGCCGTCCTTGGGGCGCTTGCCGCGGCCGTCTTCGGCGGCGTTGGGGCAGGCGTCGTTGAGGTCGGGGATGCCGTCCTTGTCGTTGTCGGGATCGGGGCAGCCGTCCTCGTCCTCGAACTGGTCCATGTCCTCGGCGGCGTTGGGGCACTTGTCCTGCGCGTCGGGGATGCCGTCGTTGTCGTTGTCGTTGTCGGGGCAGCCGTCCTCGTCCTGGAAGCCGTCGCGATCTTCGGGCTGGTCGGGGCAGCGGTCGTCGATGTCGTAGACCCCGTCGTGGTCGCGGTCGCGGAAGTCGGGCGCGAAGTTCACCGCCAGGAAGCCGCGGCCGCCGGGCGCGCCGATCCCCTTGCCAAAGCCGCGGCCGCCACCCAGCGTCAGCGACCACATGCTGGTGACGCCGATCCGCAGTGAGACGTCGGCCTCGAAGGGGTTCACGTCCGAATAGAACTTGGTGAAGTCCGACAGGCCGCTGCGCCCGAACAGCTCGACCATCAGCTCGGTGCGCTTGCGCACCTCGTAGGCGGCGGCGCCGCCGTACAGCAGCTGGGGACCGACGACCGCGGCGTAGCTCTGCGACGACTCGCGCAGCAGCACGCCGGCGTTGACGGCGGCGCGCAGGGCGCCGATCTGCAGTCCGCCGATTGCCTTGATGCGGCCGGTGAAGGTCCTGTCGCCCAGGTAGTAGGGCGTGCTCTGACCGACCGGCACGTCGAGCGACGCGCCGCCGAGCTTCGCGGTCGGGACGGTCAGGCCGCCGAGCAGCGCGAGGCCGTACTGGTCGTCGTCGCCGAAGACCGCGAGCTGGGTCTTGGCCTCGATGCGCAGGTCGCCGAAGCCGCGCGCTGTTTCATTCTGGCCGGTCGGCGTGCCTGACGGGTCGAAGAGCTGCCCTTGAAGAACCGGCGTGAACGGCAGCGCGACGCCGATCTGCAGCCGCTCGAAGAACGACATCGACGCGGTCAGCTCCGCGGTCGCCTGATGCTCGACGATGTTGGCGCTGGCGCCGGTGTCCTTGGAGTAGATGACGTACGGGCGCCACTGGTAGTTCAGCGCCAGCCCGAACCCGAGCTGCTTGTGACCGGTGACGTCGGGCGAGTCGACGGTGACGAAGTTCCCAGGCCCGATCGCCTGCTGAAAGATCTGCGTCTCTATGGTGCTGTCGGAGGGTGGCGCACCGGTTCCTTGTGCCCAGCTCGAACGGGCGTCGGGCAGCAGCAAAAAGAGAAAAAAACCAAAGGTGAGGGCAGGTCGCAGCCAGCGCATGTGGGTCATCACAGGAGTCCGCGCAACCAGGCTCGTCAGAATGAGCCCGTATCTGAAGTACGGCCGCGGCATGACCTCCGCGAGCGCGCTCGCCGACGCGTGGCGTCAGTGCGACATGTCGAAGACGTACGTGTAGGTCAAGCTGTAGTCGACCGCTTGACCGTCGCTGGTGCGCGCCGGCGAGAACTTGAACTGGCGCAGGGCATCTCGCGCCGCTTCGTCCAGGCCGTGGCCGACCCGGCTGATGATCCGGACCTGAACGACGTTCCCCTTGGAGTCGAGGCTGACCTTGAGCACGACCTTGCCCTCGATCCCCATCTTGTAGGCCTCGGGCGGGTAGATGTCCGCGCTGTTGACCTCATGCAGGACCCGGGGCGGATCGGCGATGTAGACGTCGGCCACCGGCGTGAACGGGCGGGCGCCCACGGTGCCGGAGGGCTGCGGGACGACCCCGGGCTTGGCCGGCGTGCGGTCCTTGGTCATCAGGGTGTTGCCGACCGGGACCGCCATGGCAGTGCTATCGCCGGCCACGGTGGAGCTCAGGGTGACGCCGAAGACCGGCGGCGCGTCGGTCGGCTTGGGCGGGGCCTGGTTGGGGGGCGGCGGCGCCGAGAGCGGCGGCGGCTTGGGCGCGGCCATGGCGACGCGCCGGGGGACGATGCGCGGCTTCTGCACCACCTCCGGCACCGGCGGGGGCGGCAGCGGCCGCTCGGCACGGATCTCCGGCGGGGGCAGGGGCTTCTCCTTCACCTCCATCTCGACGATCTCTTCCCGGTGCGCGATGCGCGCTGGGTTGAGGACCAAGAGAGCGGCGCCAATCACGACGTGGACGCCGATCGCGACCACCGCGGCGACCAATTCCTTGGTCCGCCGCGACGGAGCGATCGACCACCAGTCGCCGTCGGTCATCCCGCGAATCGACGACGATACCGACATTCGACTATTTGCCGCTGGTTCCGGGTTCGACGTTGATGGCGAATCGATGTACGCCGGAGCGTTTGACCAGGTCGATGACGTGGACGACCTCGCCGTGCGGTACCACCGTATCCGCGGCGATGATCGCCTGCAGATCGGGGTTGGCGGGCAGGGTGTCGCCGATGTACTTGGTCACCTTGGCGTCGTCGCTGTGCTCGCCATTGAGATACAGCGAGCCGTCCTTGGCCAGCGTCAGCGCCAGCGTGGTCTTCGCCTGATCACTGCCCGAGGCCGCCTTGGGCAGGTCGACCTTGATCGACGGGCTGACGATCAAGCTGGCCGTCACCATGAAGATGATCAGCAGCACCAGCGTGATGTCGACCAGCGGCGTGACGTTGATGTCGACGATCATCCCTCCGGACTCTTCGCCGCCGAATGCGCCGCTTCCGCCGGCCATTGGTTACTCCCCACCCGCGGGGGTGGTGGCCGCCGGACCGGTGCCGCTGGCGTTGGTCCCGACGCCAGACGTCGCCGAGAGGATCAGATGGGCAACCGCGTCGACGCGGCCCAGCGTGCGGCGAACCTTGGTTTGAAAGTAGTTGAACGCAATGACCGCGGGGATCGCGACCATGAGGCCGACGGCCGTCGCAACGAGCGCCGCCGAGATACCCGACATTACGGTCGCCGCGCCGCCCCCTTGGTTGTGCGAGAGATCGGCAAATGCTTTGATGATGCCGAGCACCGTGCCGAACAGGCCGATGAACGGCGCGTTGTTGCCGAGCGTGCCCAGGACGCCGAGGTTTCGTTCCAGGTCCAACCGAACGCGCGATTTGGTGCTGGCCATTGCCTCGGAGACCGCGTCACTGCCGCGTCCCACCTGTTCCAGGCCGGCGACGGCGACTTGCGACTCCGGACCGCGTGCGTCCGCGAGCGCGCGCCGCGCGCCCGCGACGTTGCCGTCCCTCAGGAAACGAAGCAGATCCTTGCCGACCGCCTCGAAGTCGAACCTGCCGCTAGACGAGAGGAAGAACGCGCGTTCGACCATCACCGCCACCGACAGCACAGAAAGTCCGATGAGAAGCCACAACACCCATTCGGACCCGAGAAGGGTGAAGCTCAGAATCCGTTCGGTTAAATGCATCGCCGGAAAGCTAGCATGATTTTTTCGCGTCAACGGACGGAGCAACACTTGTCAGCAAACAATCGATCACCACCGTTGCGTAACTGCCTGCCGGCAAGCCGAACCTCACGCGCAGCGCGCCGGCCGCAGGCTCAACGGTGAGCGCGGGGACACCGAGCTCGAGGTTCACGATCACCGGGCGGCGCGCGCCCGGTAAATCGCGCCCCGCGCGCGCGAAGTCCTCGCGCGTGGCGCCGCTGGCGTCGAGCGCCTCTTGCTCCAGCTGGCCCGCCTCGCTGTCGGGCGGCGGTTCCATCACGCGCGTCCCGGGCATCGGCCCGGTCGGCACCAGCTCGCCGGCGTCGACGCGCGCCTGATCAACGGCAACCTCGGTGCAAACGAACAGACCGCCGCTGCCGGTCTTCTGCAGGACGTCGCCGAGCCGCACCCGTCGCAATGCGCGGGCGTCTCCCACTGGCACGCGCCGCAGCTCCAGATAGCGGTTGAAGACCGCCGACTGCACCGCCGACAGCAACAGCTTGCGCCGACGGTGATCGCGCTCGCGCCGTTCGCCGCGCAGGATCGCCAACCCCTGCGCCGCGTTTTCGCCGGTGGCGCCGAAGCGTTGATCGCCGTAACGATTGGCGAGCCCGTCGCGCGCCAATCCGTCGAGACGCGCCGCCAGGCTTTGCGCGTCGGTCTCGGCGGCGCCGGTGAACACGACCTCGAAGCGGTTGCCGTGCAGATGCCCGGTGCGCAGCTTGTTGCCGTGGCGGCGCGCATCCAGCACGCGCAGCGTACCGCCCGACGTGCCTTGCGACGGCTCTTGCGACGGCTCTTGCGACAGCTCCAGCGCCCGCGCCGGATCCAGGCGCGGGACGCTGACCCATTGCCGCGTCGTCGCGTGCCGATCCTTCATGCCGGCGTAGCCGATGTCGCGCGCGTCGACGTCGAAGGCGCGCGCGAGCCGGCGCACCGCCTCGAAGGTGGTCAGGTCGGTCTTCTCGATCCAGAGGTACGTGTGCTCGCCCTCACCGGACGGCAGATACGCCGGGACTTCTTCGACCACGAAGGTCTCGCGGGATGGTGTGAAGGTCAGCACGGCAGAAATGAGCGGGACGTCGCGTCGTCAACGGGCGGTCGGCCGCCGCTATTCCGGTTTAGAGTTGCCGGTCGCCGGGTCGGTTGCCTGGCCGACGCCACCGGCTGGGGTATCGCCGGCCTGGACGTCGGTCGGCAGGGCGCCAGTGGGCGGGGCGGCGGTCGCGACCACCTCGAGCGTCGCCGCCGGCGACAGGTCGACGGTCGTCACCTGGCCGTCCCCCTCGTCGTCCCCCCCTGCGTGGGGCCGGGGCGCCTGGCCACGCCCAGCCGTGGCGGCCGCTGCTGCTGCGGCTGCGAGCCCGTCCGGGCTCTGCCGCACCATGGCCAGGTACATCTGCGCCGACTTGTTGTCGGGCGCCATGGCCAGCACCTCCTGCCATTCGGCGGCCGCCTCGTCCCGGCGGCCCTGCGCGTAGTAGCTGAGGCCGAGGTGCAGGCGTCCGCCGGCGAACTTCGGGTTCTCGCCCTTGACCCGCTCGAACTCGCGCACCGCCGCCACGACGTTGCCCATCTCGCGGAACGTCGTCCCGAGCTTGGTGCGGATGTCGACGAACTTGGGGCACAGCGCCAGCGCGCGCTCGTATTCGCGCACGGCGTCTTCGTACAGGCCCACCGCGTGGTAGGCGGCGCCGACGTCGGCGTGCATGTTGGCGATCTTCCCCTTGGCGAACGGGTCGAGGTGCCGCGGCGAGTTCCTCGACGCCGTCATGGCGCGCTCGTAGATGTCCTTGGCTTCGCGATACTTCCCGAGATCGTTGAGCGTGACCGCCAGGTTGAGCGCGGCCTCGGTGTAGGCCGGGTTGATGCGCAGCGCCTCCTTGAGCATCGCCTCGGCGTCGAGCAGGCGGCCCTGCTGGTGATAGATGACGCCCAGCATGTCGTAGACGTCGGCGTAGGCGATCTGCTCGCGCGCCAGCTCGGCGAGGTAGCGCTCCGCCCGATCGTATTCGCGCGCGACGTAGTGCTCGCGCCCGCGGTTCAGGACCTCTCGGAGGCGGTCATCCATTGGCCGGGACCGGCGCCGTGGGGGCGGCGGTGGGGGCCGGAACGGCCGTCGGGCGCGCCTGCGGGTTGTCGCCGAACCGCTTCTGGATGAACTCGAGATAAAGCTCGGAGCGGCGCGCCTGCGGCGCGGTGGGGAACTCGCTGACCACGCGGGCGAAGGTGCCCTTGGATCGCGCCGGGTCGCCCATCTGCAAATAGGTCTGGCCCAGCGCGAACAGCAGCTCGGGCTCGCGCCCCGACCCAGGATAGCGCTGGATCGCCCCTTCCAGGCGATGAGCGGCCGCCTTGGTATGGTTGCGGTTCAGATAGAAGCGCGCGATGTAGACCTCGTGGTCGACCAGGCGCTTGCAGCACCTCCTTGCGCAGCGGCTCGGCGTCCTTCTGGTACTTCGAGTCGGGGTACTTGCTGGCGGAAGTCGTCGAGCTCGCGGAGCGCGTCGGTCACCGCCGACTGGTCTTTCTCGTACGATGGCGGCAGCAGCCAGATGTCGTCCGGCATGTCCTTGTAGTAGCAATCGCCGACCTTGAACGCGGCGTAGCCGTCCTCGACCTTCTCGTGGGTCGGGTGCAGGCGAATGAACGCCTTGTAGCTGTCGACCGCTTCCGTGTAGTTGCCGCGCGCGAACTGGGTGTCGGCGATCGCCAGCTCGGCCAGCACCGCGAACTTCGAGAACGGGAATTTCTGCTTCACGAACTGGAAATACTTCAGCGACTCGGGGAAGTTCTCGTCCTTGAGCTCGGCCAACCCCTTCTCGTAGTTCTGCTTGGCGGTCAGCGAATAGGTGATCGGCTTGGTCGCCTCGTCGGTCGACGCGCAGGCGCCGGCGCCCAGCGCGAGCATGACGGCGAGCGCCAGCAGAAAGAAGCGGGTGGGGCCCCCGTGAAAGAAACGCGACATAAGACAAATATGGTACGTAAGCACAGCTCCGCCGTCTACCATGGTGGTAGTGCTCGTAAGTTGGGTCGAATCCCCGAGACGATGCCCGGAACAATGCCCCGGAACAATGCCCCGGAACATGATCGATGAATGACCTGTCATGCCATCTGCGCGGGTTGCCTGATAGGACGCCGCCTGCTCCGGCTGGGTTGCTCGCCGGCGTCGCATGGCTCGCCGCCATCGGGGCGGCTGCTTGCGCCGGGACATCGGGAGGATCGTCGGGGGCGGCCCCGATCTCGCCGGGTGAGGAGCGGGGCGCGGTCGAGCACCGGTCGTCAGCGCCGGGCTCGACCACCGCGACCCTGGTCGGGGCCCGTTGCCAAGCCGGACCCAATGACCCGCACTGCACCTGCCGTAAGCCGAAGGGCGATCAAGCCGAGAAGGCGCCGCCCGACGCCGACCACAAGCGCTTCGAGATCCGCCTCGGCGCCGAAGACGGCGGCGACGCCACGCTCGAGTCGCCCACGCTGGGCCGGTTCGCCGGCGGCACGGGCGAGACCTGCTTTTACGTCGACGTGCTGCCCGGGACGCACCACATGCTGACCTTCGCGGCGCACGAGGGGCGCCCCACCGCCGGTCTCAGCCCAACCCTGCGTATCGCCGAATACGGGCCGAAGGGGCCCTACTGGTACGACGTGGTCGAGGTTCACTGCGCCGGCGCCACGGGTCGCTGCACGCGCGACGCCGCCGAGGAGTGGGGGGCCGAGGCCAAGGGGCGCAAGCGGGGCCGCATCGATCCCTGCGGGTCGAGCGTGGTGACCCACCTTCTGTGGGAGACCTCGGGCGGGACCGGCGACCGGGACAGCGGCCTTTTCCGCGATTTGACCGTTACCTTCGAGATGGAGGTGAAGAAGTTCGCGACCCAGTTCGCGCCGGGGTCGACGGAGTGTGTGCCCAAATGAAAGTCCACCTGATCGGAATCTGCGGCACCGGGATGGGATCGCTGGCCGGCCTGCTCAAGGCGGCCGGTCACGACGTTCGCGGCTCTGACGAGCACGTCTACCCGCCGATGTCGACGCAGCTGGCTGAGCAGGGGATCCCGGTGTTCGAAGGGTTTCGCCCCGAGAACCTCGACTGGCGCCCCGACCGTGTCGTCGTCGGCAACGTCTGCCGCAAGGATCACGTCGAGGTGCTGGCGGCCGCCGAGCGCCAGCTGGCGCTGTACTCGTTTCCGTCGCTGCTCTCCGATCTGTTTCTGCAGGACAAGACTTCAGTCGTGGTCGCCGGAACCCACGGCAAGACGACCACCTCGTCGATCCTCGCCCACGTGCTGCAACGACGCGGGCCGCGATCCGTCGTTCCTGATCGGGGGCGTGCCGCTGAACTTCCGCCAGTCGTGGCGCCTCGGTCACGGGCCGGAGTTCGTCGTCGAGGGGGACGAGTACGACACCGCCTTCTTCGACAAGGGGTCCAAGTTCCTTCACTACCGGCCGCGCACCGCGATCCTGACCTCGGTCGAGTTCGATCACGCCGACATCTTTCGCGACGAAGAGGCGGTCAAGGCGGCGTTCCGCAAGTTCGTCGCGCTCATCCCCGACGACGGGCACCTGCTGGTGTGCGCGGCGTCGCCGGGCGCGCTCGACGTGGCGCGCAGCGCGCACTGCGCGGTCACGACCTACGGACGGCCGGGGTCGGGGGCCGACTGGATCTTCGAGATCGCGGCGCGCCAGTCGGGCGGTCGCGCGGTCCTGGACATCGCGCGCCGGGGCGAGCGGGTCCTGTCGCTCGAGACCAGCCTGCCCGGCATCTACAACAAGGAGAACCTGGTCGGTGTCGTCGCCACCGCGGCGAGCCTGGGCGTCGATCTGGAGGCGATCGCGCGCGCGTCGCGCCGCTTCCAGGGGGTGCGGCGGCGGCAAGAGGTGCGCGGCGTCGCCGCCGGCGTCACCGTGGTCGACGACTTCGCGCACCACCCGACGGCGATTCGCGAGACGGTGATCGCCCTCAAGGGGCGCTACGGCCCGGGCAAGCTGATCGCGGCGTTCGAGCCGCGCTCGGCGACCAGCCGGCGCTCGATCTTTCAGCACGACTTCGCCGACGCGCTGTCGGTCGCCGACGAGGTGGTGCTGGCGCCGCTGTACGCGCCCGAGAAGGTGCCCGAGGGGGAGCGGCTTGACGTCGAGAAGCTGGCCGCCGACCTGCGGCGCGAGGACATCCCGGCGCGGCTCATCGCCTCGGTCGACGAGACGGCGGCCCACCTGGCCGAGCGCGCCGCGCCCGGGGACACCGTGCTCATCATGACGTCGGGCGACTACGGGAACCTGCACGAGAAGCTGCTGCGGCGGCTGGGCGATCCGGTGATGCCGGCGCGCCTCGAGCACAAGGCGAAGATCGGCAACCTGCTCGACCGCGTCGGGATCGCGCACCCCGTGCTCGATCAGTTCTGGCCGAGCTATCTGGTGATCCCCAGCGGCGATGCAACCGATTCGCTGGTCGGCTGCGTCGCCGTCGAGACCATCGACGACGTCGCGCTGCTGCGCATGCTCGCGGTGGCGCCGGAGCGACGCGGCGAGGGGCTCGGCTACCTGCTGGTCGAGACCGCGACCGACCGCGCGCGCACACAGGGCGTGCGGACGCTGTTCCTGGTCACCGACGGCGCGCAGGGATATTTCGGCGAGAAGCTCGGCTTCTTCTCGGTCGATCGCAAGGACGTCGCTCCGTCGATCGCCACCACCGCCGAGTATCTGCTGGCGCGGTCGAAGACCGCGACCTGGATGAGGAAGGAGCTTTAGAGCGTGACCCAGTTACCACCCGACACGCTGCGCGGCGATCCGCTGCACGGCGATCCGCCGCGCCCCGATCCGCTGCGCGCCGATCGCCAGACCGCCGAGCAGATCGCCAAGGAGGCGGGGAAGATCTTGCTGGAGGGGTGGGGGACCCGGCCGTCCTACGGCTTCAAGTCCGAGGACATCAACCTGGTCACCGAGTACGACAAGCGGTCCGAGGCGCTGGTCGTCGAGCGTCTCGCGGCCGCCTTCCCCAACGACAGCATCGTCGCCGAGGAGGGGACCTCGGTCGAGCGGGACGCTGGCGGGCGGGTCTGGTACGTCGATCCGCTCGACGGGACGACCAACTTCGCGCACGGCTTTCCGCTGTTCTCGGTCGCGCTGGGGCTGTGCGTCGGGCGTCGCCCGGTGCTGGGGGTGGTCGAGGCACCGGCCATGGGCTGGACGTTTTCCGGGACGGTCACCGGGGGCGGGTCGTCCTGGAACGGCAAGGCGATCGTTCCGTCACGCGTCGATCGCCTGGGCGGCGCGCTGCTGGTCACCGGCTTTCCCTATGCGCGCAACCCGGTGCAGACCAACCTGCCCGAGTGGAACGCCTTCACGGCGGCGGCGCAGGGGACGCGGCGCCTCGGGTCGGCGGCGCTCGACCTGTGCTTCGTCGCGTGCGGCTGGCTCGACGGTTACTGGGAGCGGGCGCTGCACCCGTGGGATCTGGTCGGCGGGGCGGCGATCGTGCAGGGGGCCGGGGGGCAGGTCTCGCGATCTCGACGGGGGGGAGTTCGACGGTGTCAGCGGGCGGATCCTGGCCAGCAACGGCCTGCTCCACGAGCAGATGATGCGGATTCTTCAGGGCGTGGCCCGCCGCGCCTCATCCCCCTGGCCATGACCGGCGCGCCCGCCGGCCCCGCGCCGGTCGCGCCGGCGAACGTCGCGGCGGCCATTCTGGCGGGCGGCCGCGCCAAGCGGATGGCCGACAGCGGTTCCGCCGTCGGCGTCGGCGTCTCCGTCTCTGTCGTCAAAGGTCTGCTGCTCGTCGACGGCGAACGCATCATCGACCGCCAACTCGCAATCCTGCGCCCCCGCTTCGGCGGAGTCCTGATCGCCGCCAACGACCCAGCCCACTGGCAGGGCCTCGGCGTCCGCGTGATCCCCGATCGCCCGCCGCCGGGGCCGCCACCCCCCTCGGCCCGATCGCCGGCCTCGACGCCGTGCTGGCCGCGTTGCCCGACACCGTCGACTCCGTCGTCTGCGTCGCGTCCGACATGCCGTTCCTCAGCGCCGCCTTGATCGAACGCCTGCGCGACGCCGCCCCCGGCGCGCCGGCCGTGGTGCCGCGCATCGCCGGCCGCGCCGAACCGCTGCTGGCCCGCTACGCCCGCGGCGTCGCGCCGATCGTCGTCGCACAGATCGCGGCCGGCCGTTACGCGCTGGTCGACCTGCTCGCCCGCCTCGACGTGACCTGGCTCGACGAGCCGGAGCTCCGCGCGCTGGATCCCGAGCTGCGCTCGATCGTCAACGTGAACACCCCCCAGGATCTGGCGCGGCTGGCGCGGCTGGCGCGGCTGGCCCGGCTGGCGCGGCTCGACCGCCGAGGCGCGTAAGACGATGAACCGCGCCGGCCGCACGCTGGTGCTGGGGCTGGCGCTCGTCGCGGCGGTCGCGCCATTTTTCTGGGCGACGACCTTCTTCACCGACGATCACCTGCTGCTGGCCTTCGCGCGCTACGCGCCCAATCCGCTGGTGGCGTTTTTTCGCGATCAGCACGGCGGCGAGTTCTACCGCCCGCTGTCGATGAGCCTGTGGTGGCTGATGGCGCGCATCGGCCACGGTACGATCTGGCCGTTCGCGCTGGTCGCAGCGGGGTTGCACCTCGTGGTCGCGGGCGAGATTGCCGCGCTCGTGCTGGCGTCGAGCGTGGCGTCGAGCGTGGCGTCGAGAGATCTTCCGGCGCGTCGCTCGATAGCGTCGAGCGCAGCGCTGTTTTTCTTCCTGGCGCTCGAGACCCGGGAGACGGCCCTTTGGTTCGCCGCCTTTCCCGATCTGCTCGCGACGGCGCTGGTCCTGGGCGCGCTGCTCGCGCTCGTCGCCGGCCGCCCGGTCGTCTCGGTGCTGCTCGGGGTGGCCGCATACCTCACCAAGGAATCGGCGGCCGTCCTGCCGGCGCTCGGCGCGTTGCTGCTGGTGTCGCGTGGTCCTGAGCCGGGCATGGCTACCGGAGGGCGATCGCGCGCGGCAGGCGCCGTCGCGGTTGGGGTCCAGGCGCTCTTGGCCCTGGCGTATCTCCTCGTGCGGCGGCAGGTGCTGGGTGGCTGGGGCGGCAGCGGTGATCAGCACGCGTCGGCCCTGCAAAAGGTCGTGCAGATCGCGGGTGGCCTGGTCGGCGTCGTCGCGGGCGTCGAGCCGTTTCCCGAGGCGTTCGCGTGGGGCGTGGGCGGCGCGGTGCTCGCCGTGGCGATCCTCGCCGCCGGGCGCCGCCTGCGCGGCGCCGACGTCGCCCGTAACGTTGCCCGTACCTTGGCGCCGCTGGTCTTCACCGCGATCGCGGTCGCGCCGCTGTTCGGCGCCAGCTGGATTGTCGGCGCGCGCTACTTTTATTTGCCCAGCGTCGGGTTGGCCTGGCTGGTCGGCGAGATGGCCGGCCGCGCGTCGTCGTCGGTGCGGGTAGCCGGTGCCCTGTTGTTGCTGATGCTGGGCGTGGTTCAGACGCTGGCCCGACACGACGCCGTGGCGTCCTATGACCGAAAGGTGGGGGCCGCGCGCCGCGCGGTCGTCGACGGGGTGGGGCAGGGGCACCGCATCTTCCACGTCGCCGGCGGCATCAAGGACCTGGACCTGGCGGTCAAGGAGGTGCCGGCGCTGCACGGCGTGGAGGATCAGCTGCTGGTGCTGGGCGACGTGCCGGCGTCCTTCGTCGCGCTGCCCGACGCGCTGGCGGGCAAGGCCGACTTTCTGATCGCGCAGCCGCCGTTGCCGCCCAGCGGCGCCTACCGCTTCGGCGCGCGGCGGGTCGTCGGGCTCGCGCGGCGCGGCGACGAGCCGACGCTCGACGAGCTGGTGTCGCGCTTCCCCGACGTTCGATTCATCCGCCTGCGCCCGACGCCGATGCCGGGCCACGTCGTCGCGCGCGACGTCACCGAGGAGATTCGGTCGAACCTCGATTGACGTTCACGAAGATGATGCGCCGGATGTTCTTCTTCCCCGCGTGCAGCAGCGTCCCTTCGCCCACGTCGTCGGCGCGGACGAGCTCTTCGATCGAGGTGATCTTGCGGTCGCCGACACGGACGCCCCCCTGTTCGACCAGTCGGCGGGCCGCGCTCTTCGACGCCGCCAGCCCCGACGCCGCCAGGAGATCGACGACCTTCACCGCGCCGGTAGGATCGGCGATCTCGTAGGTAGGGACGGACGCGTCGTGCGCGCCGGCCCCGCCGAACGCCGCGCTCGCGGCGCGGTCGGCCTCGGCGGCCGCCGCCGCGCCGTGGACGACCTCGGTCACGCCGCGCGCCAGCGCGCGCTTGGCCTCGCGCAGCTCCGCCCCCTCGAGCGCTGCGTAGCGGGCGATCTCATCGATGGGCAGGAACGTCAGCAGCTTCATGAAGCGGATCACGTCGCGATCGTCGACGTTGACGAAGTATTGGAAGAAGTCGTAGGGCGTCGTGAGGTTCGCGTCCAGCCAGACGGCGCCGGCGGCGGTCTTCCCCATCTTGGCCCCCGACGCCGTGGTCAGCAGCGGAAAGGTCAGGCCGAAGGTCTCCTTCTGTCGGACGCGCCGGATGAGGTCGATCCCGGCCACGATGTTGCCCCACTGATCGTCGCCGCCGATCTGCAGCGCGCAGTCGTATTTTTCGTTCAAGACCAGAAAGTCGTACGCCTGCAGCAGCTGGTAGTTGAACTCGATGAAGGACAGGCCCTTCTCCAGGCGCAACTTGTAGGCCTCGGCGCTCAGCATGCGATTGACGCTGAAGTGGCGGCCGATGTCGCGGAGGAACGCGATGTAGTTCAGCGGCAGCAGCCACTCGGCGTTGTCGACGATGCGCGCGTTGTCGCCGGCTCCCTCTTGGGCTCCAATGATCCGCCGAATCTGCGGCTCGATCTGGCGGCGGTTGGCCTGGATCGCCTCCTGGGTGATGAGCTGGCGCATCTCGCTTTTGCCCGAGGGGTCGCCCACCATGGCGGTCCCGCCCCCCAGCACGGCGATCGCCTGATGGCCGGCGCGCGTCAGGTGAGCCATGGCGATGAGCGGGATCAGGCTGCCGACGTGAAGGCTGGCCGCCGTCGGGTCGAATCCGGCGTAGAAACAGACCGATCCAGCGCGAAAGCGAGCGACCAGCCCGGTTTCATCGCTGAGCTGCTGAACAAATCCACGCGCCCGCAGAACCTCGAGCGCGTCGGCCAGTGTGGGCGGCAAGGGCGTCCCGGACATCATCGTCATCGACACGGTCTCTTCGACATGGGGGCGCGAATTATATTCCCCGGTCTCCTTCCCGCGCGCCTGTTTTGGGGGCAAACTCAAGCTCTGGTATCCCCGAAGGAGAAGTGTTTTTGGAGTCAGTGACGGCGACCTGCGCGTGCGCGGCGCGTCCCGCTTGGGCGAGGATCGACGACGACTCGGTCATGCAGTGGCCGGTGGTCGAGCTGGCAGAGTGGGAAGAGCTGCGTCAGTGCCCGGTTTGCAGCCGGTACTGGCTGGCGGTCTGGCCCGAGGAGGTCGACGGGGGAATGATCCTGTGCCGCCCCCAACCGCCCACCGCGCGGCGCCTGCGCGACATCGACCGCGCCGCCACGCTGCGGGCCTATTGCCTCTCGCGCCTCGAAGACCACCTGGGCGAGCTGCGCGAACGCAAGATTGATTGCCGAAAGATGGGCTGCAAGCGCAAGCGCCTCAACGGCACGAATTACTGCGTCGAGCACGTCATCGCCGAGCGCTTCGGCCGCCAGATGGCCAAGCTCTAGGCGCCCCTTCGCGGCGCCCGCGCGGGAGGTTCGGAACCCTTTGAGGGTCCCGAACACAAAAAAAGCCCCCGAGCTTGTTTAAGGCTCGGGGGCTTCGCGAATAATCCCGGCGGCGACCTACTCTCCCACAGGGTTTCCCCTGCAGTACCATGGGCCCTGGAGGTCTTAACTTCCGAGTTCGGGATGGGATCGGGTGTGGCCCCTCCGGTATGACCGCCGGAAACTTTTTACAGAACTCCTCTTCCTCTTCCAATTCCGAGGAGTCCTGAAGAATCTTTTTGTCTTGAGTAGCTCAGCAATCAAGCAGCTCATTCAATGAGCTTCAATCTCGACCTTATAAACGGAGAATCGCAGATAGATGGTGAAGAAAATAATGGTGGTCAAGCCTCACGGCCGATTAGTACCGGTTAGCTCCACACCTTGCGGTGTTTCCACACCCGGCCTATCAACCTCGTCGTCTACGAGGGGCCTTAAGGAGCCTTGCGGCTCGGGATTCATAATCTGGAGGTCAGCTTCCCGCTTAGATGCTTTCAGCGGTTATCTGTTCCGGACATAGCTACCCGGCGATGCCATTGGCATGACAACCGGAACACCAGCGGTCCGTCCACCCGGGTCCTCTCGTACTACGGGCAGGTCCTCGCAAGAATCCTGCGCCCACGGCAGATAGGGACCGAACTGTCTCACGACGTTCTGAACCCAGCTCGCGTACCGCTTTAATTGGCGAACAGCCAAACCCTTGGGACCTACTTCAGCCCCAGGATGCGATGAGCCGACATCGAGGTGCCAAACCACGCCGTCGATGTGAACTCTTGGGCGTGATCAGCCTGTTATCCCCAGAGTACCTTTTATCCGATGAGCGATGGCCCTTCCATTCGGTACCACCGGATCACTATGACCTGCTTTCGCACCTGCTCGACCTGTCAGTCTCGCAGTCAAGCCCCCTTGTGCCATTACACTCTACGGCTGGTTTCCAATCAGCCTGAGGGGACCTTCGCGCGCCTCCGTTACTGTTTTGGAGGCGACCGCCCCAGTCAAACTGCCCACCAGACATTGTCCCCCGCCCGGATCACGGGCGCAGGTTAGAACGCCAGACTCAACAGGGTGGTATTTCAACGTTGGCTCCCCGGAACCCGAGAGTCCCGGTTCAAAGCCTCCCACCTATCCTACGCAATTAAGCCCGAAGTTCAGTGTCAAGTTACAGTGAAGGTTCATGGGGTCTTTCCGTCTTGCCGCGGGTAAAGGGTATCTTCACCCCTAGTGCTACTTCGCTGAGTCCCATCCCGAGACAGTGGGGAAGTCGTTATGCCATTCGTGCAGGTCGGAACTTACCCGACAAGGAATTTCGCTACCTTAGGACCGTTATAGTTACGGCCGCCGTTTACCGGGGCTTCGGTTCGATGCTTCGTCTTGCGACTGACATCTCCCCTTAACCTTCCGGCACCGGGCAGGCATCAGACCCTATACGTCGTCTTGCGACTTAGCAGAGTCCTGTGTTTTTGGTAAACAGTCGCTACCCCCATTTCTCTGCAACCAACGATCGCTTTGAAGCGCGAGGCTTCTAACAATCGCCGGCCTACCTTCTC
>CAVZVU010000005.1:797500-2756587 GCA_963778795.1 uncultured Pseudomonadota bacterium
CAATGCCCTTTCGGCGCGCCGCGAAGCTGTTCGTGCAGGTGTGCTCCGCGCTGAGCGAGGCGCACGAGGCCGGGATCATTCACCGCGACCTCAAGCCGGAGAACCTGATGAGCATTCTTCGCGGCGACGGAACCGAGCACGCCAAGGTGCTCGACTTCGGCCTCGCCAAGCTGCGCGAGCGCGACGATTCGGCGGCGATCACGCTGGGCGGGGCGGTCGTCGGCACGCCGTATTACATGGCGCCGGAGCAGGTGCGTGCCGAGCGTCTCGATGCGCGCGCCGATGTCTACAGCCTGGGCGCGACGCTGTATCGCATCCTCACCGGCTTTCCACCGTTCCAGGCGCCGTCCCCGGTGGCCGTGCTGTCGAAGCATCTCACCGAGGATGCGGTCCCTCCCCGGACCCGCGCGCCCGAGCTCGGTCTGCCGCCCGAAGCCGACCGGATCGTGATGCGCGCAATGGCGAAGGCGCCGGCCGATCGCTATGCGTCCTCCGCCGAGGTCCAGGCCGAGCTCGAGGCCGCGCTTGCCAGCGCGCCACACGTCGACACTCCCGCGCGCGGCGTGGAAGCCGCTGCGCCGCACCAGTCCGCGTCGGATGAACGGCGTCCCGAGGTCACCGAGACGCCGACCATCTCGATCTCCAGCTCATCGTCGGATCCTGGCGACGGCGGTCTACGGTTACGCCGCCGCGATCTCGACGCGTTCGAACAGTCGCTGCGCCGGCGCAAGCTGATGAGTCACCTGGTCGTGCCCAGCGTCCTGCTGGGCCTGATCGCCGCCGCCGGCACGTTGTACCTGCGTAACCAGACGCCCCGTGCCGTGACCTCCGAGCGCGAGCCCAACAACGCCGCCGGGTACGCGAATCCGATCCCGACCGACGTGCCGGTGCAGGGGAGCATCGGCAAGATGGTCGAGGGCGGGCGGGGCGACCTCGACTATTTCCAGATCCCCCGCGGCCGCGGGCCCCGCGCCTTGAGCGCGCGGCTTCAGGGCATCCCCGACGTCGATCTGGTCCTCGAGCTCTTCGACGCGCAGGGGCGGCGCATCGCCAAGGCCGACGCCCGCGGTCGCGGCTGGGGGGAGTGGTTGCAGCCAACTTCCATCGGGCCGGCGGGCGGCTACCTGCTGGTGCGGGAGGAGTGGGTCGAAGGACAGACCCCGACCGAGAACGCCCCCGATCGCTACACGCTGACGGCGCACTGGGGCCCGCCGGAGCCGGGCTGGGAGATCGAGCCCAACGATTGGAAGGAGGCCGCGACGCCGGTGGCGGTGGGACGGTCGATGCGCGGGTACCTGGGCAGCGCCGACGACAAGGATTGGTTCTCGCTGACCCCGAGCGCTGACGGCCGTCTCGCGGGGCGTGTGCGCGCGCCCGCGGGTGTCGACGTCGCGGTCATCTACGGCGACCGCAGTGGCGGCGCCTCGACCGACGCCCCGGTTGACCACGCAGGCCCGGGGCGGGACGAAGAATTCTCGCTGGCCGCCCATGCCGGCCAGCCGGTGTTGATCGGCGTCACGCGCAAGTTGCCCGCCACCGCGGATTCGAAGGTCGAAGGGGTCCCGGGTCTGGAAGAGCCGTACGAGCTGCGCAGCGAGCTCGCGCCCGAGAAGTCGGCCGCCGCCCCCCCCTGAGGCGATTCGTCAGGCGATCGTCAGCCTTGGCCACGCAGCAGCTTGGCCGCTTCCTTGGCGTGGTAGGTCAGGATCACGTCGGCGCCGGCGCGGCGGATCGACAGCAGGGTCTCCATCATCACCCGGTCATGATCGATCCAGCCGTTGGCGGCGGCGGCCTTGACCATGGCGTACTCGCCCGAGACGTTGTAGGCGGCGATCGGCACGTCGAACTCGCGCCTGACCTCACCGATCACGTCCAGGTAAGCGAGGGCGGGCTTCACCATGATGATGTCGGCGCCCTCCTCGACGTCGAGCGCGACCTCGCGGATCGCCTCGCGGATGTTCGACGGGTCCATCTGGTATCCCTGCCGGTCGCCGAACGCCGGCGCCGAGTCGACCGCGGTGCGGAAGGGGCCGTAAAAGGCCGATGCGTACTTCGCGGCGTACGAGAGGATCGCCGCCGATTCGAACCCTTCTTCGTCCAGCGATTCGCGCAGGAAGCCGACGAACCCGTCCATCATCCCCGACGGCGCGATCAGATCGGCGCCGGAGCGCGCGTAGGAAAGCGCGGCGCGGCCCAGGTTCTCGAGCGTGGCGTCGTTGTCGACCTCGCCGTCGCGCACGATGCCGCAGTGGCCGTGGGTGGTGTACTCGCAGAAACAGGTGTCGACGGCGACCGCCAGCTCGGGCGTCGCCTTCTTGATCGTGCGAATCGCGCGCTGCACGATCCCGTCGGGGTGCCAGGCCTCGCTGCCGACCTCGTCCTTCTTCTCGGGCAGGCCGAACAGGATCACCGACGGGATGCCCAGCTTCGCGACCTCCTCGACCTCGCGCGCCAGCATGTCGACCGAGAACTGAAACTGCCCCGGCAGCGACGAGATCTCCTTCTTCACCCCCTTGCCCGGGCCGACGAACAGCGGGAAGACGAAGTTGTCGGGCGACAGCGTGGTCTCACGCACCATACGGCGGAGGGCGGGGGTTCGGCGGATCCTCCTCGGACGCGACTCGGGAAACGACATGTTGGCCTAGCGTATAGCCTAGTCATGTCGCCGAGCAAACGCCGGTTTGCGGCGCGGGCGCGCCACCGCGGCGCGCATTCAGCTGGCGCGGTCGCGCAGATCGATCAGGCATTGCACCAGCGCGGCCACGCTGGGGGTCGCCGGCATCGCGTCGACGCGAACCCCGAGCACCTGCGCCGCCTGCGCGGTCGTGGGGCCGATGACCGCCACGCGCGCCTGCGCCAGGCGCGCGCCGCCCAGCCGTTCGACAAACGCGCGCAGGGCGGATGGGCTGGCGAACGTGGCGACGTCGAACGGCGGGGGCGGCGACGCTGCGAGATCGCGTGCGCGCGTCTGTGACACCGGGACGACGTCGACGGCGTAACCCCGGCGCGCCAGCTCGTCGCGCAGCAACTCGCGCCCGCCCAGCGCCTGGGGGAACAGGATGCGCGCCGGCGCCGCCGCCGGATCGGCGCCGCCGCCATTGGTCGGTGGCGGCAGCGCCGCGAGCAACAGCTTTAGCAGACCCTCCTGGCGCTGTTGATCCCCACGCTGGGGCGGCACCAGCGCGACCGCACACCCCGCGGCGCCGAGCGCGCGGGCCGTCTCGCTGCCGACGGCGGCGAGGCGGATCCCCGACAGGGCCTGCGCCCCTACGCCGCGGGCGCCGAGCCGCCCCAGCGTGAAGCTGACGGCCGACGGGCTGGTGAAGATCGCCCACGCGTAATCGCCGAGTCGATCGATCGCGTCGTCGAGCGGCTGCCAGGTGGGGGGGCGGCGACGGTGATCGTCGGGTAGACGATCGGGGTCATTCCCGCGGCCGACAGCGCGTTTGCGAACGACGCGGTCGGTGGCGCTGTCGGTTGCGCTGCCTTTTCTTCCGGCCGGGTCACCAGCACGCGCCACGCCCGAGACGGAGGCGCGAGGGGTCGGTCTGCGGCCGGCACGTCATTGATGATACCCTCCGCCGCGTGAATCGTCGCTGGCCCTTGGTGTTGCTGTTCGCGCTGGCGCTGGGCGCGCTGGCGCCGGGCGCGGGCTGCAAGAACAGCCAGCGTATGAGCGCGGGCACATCCGCGGGGACGTCCTCGGGGACCTCCGCCGCGGCGGACGCCGTCACCGCGCGCGTCACCGTGGCGGTCGCCGGCGGGCGCAGCGTCCCGTTTCGCGTCGAGCTCGCGCGCACGTCCGCCGAGCGCGAACAGGGGCTGATGTACCGCGAGCAGCTCGCCGCCGACGCCGGCATGCTCTTCATCTTCGAGCGTCCCGGGCCGCTGACCTTCTGGATGAAGAACACCTTCATCGCGCTCGACATGATCTTCATCGGCGCGGACCGCCGCATCGTCGGGATCGTCGAGAACGCCGAGCCGCGGACGTTGAGCGCGCGCCGGGTCGATGGGCTGGCCGAGTACGTCCTCGAGATCAACGGGGGGCTGTCGGCCAAGCTGGGGATTCAGGCCGGCGCCCGGGTCGACTTCAGCGGTGTCCCCGACCTCTAGCAGCGACCTGCCCCGGCCGATGCTGGCGACGTTGTCGGCGCTGGCCGAGACCTCGCTGCGCGATCCGCGGCTGGTGTACGAGCGGAAGTACGACGGGATCCGCGCGATTGTTGAAGTGACGCCGCCGCGGGCGGAGGTGGCGCCGGCGCCGCCGGCAGTCGGGACCGGCGTCGCGGCGGCGGGCGTCCGGATCGCGTCGCGCGCCGGTAACGACAAGACGGCCCAGTTTCCCGAGGTCGTGGCGTCGCTCGCGACCTGGGCCGCGACCAGCCGTCACGCGGTGGTCCTCGACGGGGAGATCGTCGCGCTCGACGACGCTGGCGCGCCGCTCGGCTTTCAGCGGTTGCAGGACCGGATCCATCTGACCGGCGGCGACGATGTCGGGCGACTGGCCGGCAAGCACCCGGTCGCGTACGTCGTGTTCGATCTTTTGCAGCGCGACGGGCGCGACCTGCGCGCGCTGCCGCTGGCCCTGCGCCGGATGCAGCTCGAGCCGCTGTTCGCCGGGGCCCCGGCCGGCGTCGTCCGCCTGAGCGAGATCGCGGTCGGCGACGGTACGGCGCTGTACCAGCAGGCGCTGGCGAACGGCTGGGAGGGGCTGATCATCAAGGACGGCGCCTCGCGCTATCGCTCCGGTGAGCACAGCGGCGCCTGGAAGAAGATCAAGCTCGTGAAGCGGCAGGAGATGGTCATCGGCGGCTGGACCGAGCCCCGCCGGTCGCGCGCGAAGCTGGGCGCGTTGCTGCTCGGTCAGGTCGAGCCGGCGGGCTTGCGCTACGTCGGTCACGTCGGCAGCGGCTTCTCCGAGAAGGACCTCGAGCGGCTTGGCCGCTTGCTGGCGGCACGCGAGATCGCCGACTGTCCCTTCACGTCGCGGCCCCCGGCGAACGAGCGACCGCACTGGGTGCGGCCCGAACTGGTGGCCGAGGTGCAGTTCTCCGGCTGGACCGACGACAGGATCGCGCGCCACGCTGTATTCCTGGGGATTCGTGAACCCGAGGAAGGGCCGATGAAACCGCCGACGCCTCGCCCGCCCGCCAAAGCCAAAGCCAAGACAAAAGCCAAGGAGATATCGACGACAGCCAAGGCAGCGACGACCGCGCGGGCGCCCAAGGTCAGGAAAACCAAGCCCGCGACGACCACCGAGAGCGCGAACGCCGCGGAACGACTGTCGCGCGCGCAGCTCGCCGGCGTGACGGCCGCGCTCGAGGAGATCGAGGCGTCGAAGACCGGTGGCGGCACGCTCGAATTGCCGGGCGGCGCGCGCGTCGACGTCACCCACCTCGCCAAGCCGCTGTGGCCCGCGCTGGGCATCACCAAGGGCCAGCTCATGCGCCACTACGTCGCGGTCGCGCCCCACCTTCTGCCGGTGTTGGACGGGCGGCCGCTGGTGATGCGCCGTTTCCCCAACGGCGTCGACGGCTCCGCCTTCTACCAGCAGCGCGCCCCCGACGCGCCGCCGCCCGGCGTACGCGTCGAGCGGGTGGCCGCCGACAAGGAGGTGCCGACGCGGCTCATCGGCGGTTCGCTCGCGACGCTGCTCTACATGACCCAGCTCGCGTCGATCTCGCAAGACCCCTGGTTCTCGCGCGTGCCGTCGATCGACGACCTCGACTTCGCCGCGATCGATCTCGATCCGCTGGAGGGGACGCCGTTCTCGCGCGTGCGCGACGTCGCGCGCTGGGTGCACGATGCGCTGCTCGCGCTCGGGGTCGACGGCTTCGCCAAGACCTCGGGCGCGACCGGGCTGCACGTCTACATTCCGATGCCGGCCGGTACGCCATACGAGAGCGGCCTGCTGTTTTGCCAGATCGTCGCGACGCTGGTGGCGGGCGCCCACCCCGCCGCGGCGACGGTCGAGCGCGCGGTCGACCGCCGTCCGAAGGGCTCGGTCTATATCGACTACCTGCAAAACATTCGCGGCAAGACGATCGCCTGCGCGTACAGCGCCCGCGCCAGCGCGTTCGCGGGCGTCTCGACGCCTCTTCGGTGGACGGAAATCGAAGAACGGCTCGATCCGCGCGACTTCACCATCCGGACGATGCCGGCGCGGCTCGGCCAGGTCGGCGATCTGTGGGCGGAGATGCGACGCTCGCCCGGCGTCGATCTGGCGGCGGCGCTCGAGCGGGCGCGCACCCGGCATGGAAAAGCGCGACGCTGATTTCCCGGGTCGGGCGCGGACCCGATTTGGTGGTAAAAGGAGCCCACTCAACCCGACCCAACCCCGACCTCGGAGGATCTCGAGAATGCGTCAGACAGCCCTTCGCCCCCACTCATTCTCCCTGGCAGCCGTGGCCATCGTGTTCGCGGCGCCGACGTTGCTCGCGGGCGCCGCGCTCCACGCCGAAGAAGGGGCTGACCCGACCGGTGGGAAGTTCACGCTCGAGCAAGCGACCAAGGGACTCCCCGGGCCGGCCACCGCGCCGCTGGTCGCCACCATCGAGACGACGAAGGGAAAGTTCACCTGCGAGCTGTACGACAAGCAGGCGCCCAACACCGTGGCCAACTTCGTCGGCCTCGCGCGCGGCGTGCGACCGTGGCAGGACCCGAAGACCAAGCAGTGGGTGAAGAAGCCGTTCTACGACGGCCTGATCTTTCATCGGGTGATCCCCGGCTTCATGATCCAGGGCGGCGACCCGCTGGGCGTCGGCGTCGGCAACCCCGGCTACAAGTTCGAGGATGAGATCGCGCCCGACCTCAAGTTCGACCGGCCCGCTCTGCTGGCGATGGCCAACGCCGGTCCGGCGACCAACGGCTCGCAGTTCTTCATCACCGAAGGGACACCGTCGCACCTGACGGGACGACACACGATCTTCGGACACTGCGATCCTCTGTCGCTGGTGACCGAGATCGCCAACGTCGAGAAGGGGCCGCGCGACAAGCCGGTCACCGACGTGGTCATGAAGAAGGTGACGATCGCGCGCGACAAGAAGGC
The DNA here is from genome assembly GCA_963778795.1 of uncultured Pseudomonadota bacterium. Classification (GTDB taxonomy): domain Bacteria; phylum Myxococcota_A; class Polyangia; order Fen-1088; family Fen-1088; genus DASRQZ01. The sequence continues at coordinate 804,549 of CAVZVU010000005.1, forward strand.
CGGCAAGGCCAAGCCCAAGGCGGCGGCGCCCTGAGAGCGCGTAGGGCGAAGGCGGCTACGCCGCCGCAGCCCGTTCGTTCCGAGTTAGCGCGTAGGGCGAAGGCGGCTACGCCGCCGCAGCCCATCGCGGGAGGTTCGGAACCCTTTGAGGGTTCCGAGTTAGTTAGTCAGCTAGACTCCGTCTACCACGCCACGCGGTCGACCGGCGGCTTGTTGCCGACGGCGACCGCCGGTGTTGCGATCAACTCCTCACCCTGAAGGGTCGTGGGCTCGCCGTGAAACACTTCGTCCTCGATACAAACGTCCTCATCCACGATCCGCGGGCCATGCTCCAGTTCGCCGACAACGATGTGGTGATTCCGATCTTCGTGCTGGAGGAGATCGACCAGTTCAAGAAAGAGGCCTCCGAGCGTGGCCGCAACGCCCGTGAAGTGGCGCGCGGTGCTGGACCGGCTGCGCGCGGGCGGGGCGCGCCTGTCGGCCGAGGGGGCCCCGCTGGATTCGGGCGGGCGGCTGCGGGTGCTGTCGGCGGCGCGCTCGGTGCCGACGACGCTGCGCGAGAGCCAGATCGCCGACCATCTGATCCTGATGGTGGCGCTGGACGTCCGCGACGCCAACGAGAACGAGCCGACGATCTTCGTCACCAAGGACGTGAACCTGCGCATCCGCGCCGACGCGCTCGGGTTGACGGCGATGGACTTCGAGGCCGAGCGCATCGACATCGAGGAGCTCTACTCGGGCATCGCCGAGATCCCGGTCAGCGGCGCCGACGTCGACCGCTTCTTCACCCAGGGGATGCTCGAGCTGCAATCAGGCCGAGCTGAACCCCAACCAGTACCTGCTGCTGCGCGACCGCGACAGCGCGTCGCACAGCGCGCTCGGGCGCTACGACGGCGTCGCGCGCAAGCTGGTACCGCTGCGCAAGATCCGCGACGGGGTCTGGGGGATCCGGCCGCGCAACAAGGAGCAGCACTGCGCGCTGGATCTCTTGCTGGCCGACGACATCAAGCTCATCACGCTGGTGGGCAAGGCCGGCACCGGCAAGACCATGCTGGCGCTCGCCGCCGGGCTGCAGAAGGTGGTCGAGGAGAACATCTACTCGAAGATGCTGGTGTCCCGGCCGATCTTTCCGCTGGGGCGCGACGTCGGCTACCTGCCGGGCGATCTGGAGGAGAAGCTGAACCCCTGGATGCAGCCGATCTACGACAACGTCGAGTTCCTGATGGGCCTGTCGAAGGCGGAGCGCAAGAACGGGCGCAGCTACCAGGAGCTGATCGCACATGGGCTTCATCGAGATCGAGCCGCTGACCTACATCCGCGGGCGCTCGATCCCCAACCAGTTCATCATCGTCGACGAGGCGCAGAACCTGACGCCGCACGAGGTGAAGACCATCATCACCCGCGTCGGCGAGGCGACCAAGATCGTGCTGACCGGCGACCCCTACCAGATCGACAACCCCTACGTCGACGCCACCTCGAACGGCCTGACCACGGTGGTCGAGAAGTTCAAGGGCGAGGCGATCGCCGGGCACGTCACGCTGTCCAAGGGCGAGCGCTCGCAGCTGGCCGAGCTGGCCTCGAACGTCCTCTAGAATCTTCGTTCGCCAACCTCCGTCCGTTACCTCAGTCCGTCACCCTTCGTCCGTGGCGACAGCTTAGAAGGCGGCCGACAAGCCGCGACGCTCCGAACCGACTTTACCGCTACCGTGCGTCGGCGTCGGGGGTCGCGTTGCGGAAGCGGCGCAGGTACAGCTCGGCGACCCTCGTCGCGTCGATGCGCAGCATGCGGGCGTACTCGGTGACGAAGCCGCGCACGTAGACCGCGGCCGGCATCTCGCTGAAGCGGTCCTCCTCGATCGAGCGCAGGTGGCGTTCGCTGATCTTGGTGCGCTGGGAGATCTCCGCCAGGTCGAGCCCGCGCGATTCGCGGATCTTCTTCAACAGCGGGCCGGTGATCTCGTCGCCGATCTCGATGACCGGGTCGGGTGATTCGTTGCGCAGCTCGCGTCGATCGCCGGCGCCGTTCTCCCCCGAAGCACCACCGCTGCCGCCGACCGTCCCGCGCCGCCCCGACTGCGCCGCCGCGCGCACGGCGCGCGCCAGATCGGCCTCGGGCAGCGCCAGGTCGTACAGGCGCCGCCGCTCGGGCGCGAACAGGGTGTCGTGGGCCGCGTTCGCGCGGGCGTGCAGCGCCGCCAGCTCGGCGTCGTCGTACAGGCCGGCGATGACCGGCGAGCTGGCCGAGTAGATGTCCTTCAAATTGCGGTAGGCGCGGCGCACCTCTTCGTCGCTGACGCCGGGCTCGGTCTCCAGCACCTCGTAGTGGGTCTGCTCCTCCTCGAGGCGCAGCGGCGCCGCGACGAAGCCGCGCTCGCGTTCGCTCTCGCTCGACAGCAAGCGCCGCGTGATGCGCTCGATGTTCTTCGCGACCTTGGCCTCGGGGTATTCCGCCAGCAGCGGGCGCCGCCGCCGCGCCGCCAGCCAGACGGTCTCGTCGGACTCGACGTGCCCCAGGTACTCGAACGCGTGCCCCAGCCGCCGCTGCGCCGCCGCCTGCATCCACAGCCCGAGCTTGAGGTCGGCGAGCGCGCGCGTCTGATTGACGATGAAGCGCGGGCGAAAGGCCCGGATCTCTTCCTTGAGCCGCTCGGCCGGACCGCCGCTGTCGCGCGCCGCCCGGTAGATGTCGACCGCGGCCGGCGGCGGGACCGCTGGGGTTCGCGACCAGGCGATCGAGCCCGCGCGTCGTGCGCAGCTTGCGCACGAAGCCGCTCTTGATGAAGCGGTAGCTGGCCTCGATCGACGCCGGGTCGGGAAGCGTCACCACCACCGACAGCTCGGCCGCCAGCCACAGATCGATCGCCAGCGTCGACTCGGGCGAGCCGAGGTCGAGCACGACGTAGTCGGCCTCGAGCATCTGGATGGCGGCCAGCACCGTCTTGGCGCCCTGCTTGGCCTTCATCGAGCCGAAGATCGACGCCTCGCCCCCGACCAGACGGACGCCGGCGATCGGCGTGTCGATCAGGAGCTCGCTGAAGTCCTGCGCCCGCCCGCGCAGCAGCTCGCCGTAGCCGCGCACCGGACGCGGCGCGCCCAGCAACTGATGCAGCGGGCCGCCGGCCGGATCGGCGTCGATCGCCGACCACCTTCTTGCCGGCCTGCGCCAGATAGATCGCGACGTTCGCGGCGATCAGCGACCGCCCGGTTCCGCCGCGCCCCGCCGCGAAGGCGATCAGGTGGCAGCGCGCCTTCTCTGGGCCGACGACGACGGGCAGCAGCGTCGAGGTCGGCTCGTCGAGCGCCTCGATCTCGACGTCGAGGTCAGAGTCTGTGTCGTCGGCTGCCATTGATGACGCGGGGAGCGCGCCTCCCTTTTACTACACCCTGGGCCGGCACGCGGGATCCCTCGCATGGTTCATGTCATTCTTTTCGGGGTGCGGACCGCCGATGCTCGAGCCAGCTGCCTGGCGGTGATGGTTGCCGGCTGCCTGACCTCTGCCTCGTGGTCCTTGCCTTTGTCTCTCCTTTTCATGCGGGAGGCGTCGGCCAAGGAGCACACCGCATCGTGCCCCGAGCTCGGCGGCATGATCGGCCGCGTGCGCGCCAGCCTCGAGGCGGCGGCCGGCCAGCGCCTGCGCGGCAGCTCGCTCGGCGCCTACCAGGTGCTGCTCTCGACAGTGGGGAGCATGGTGCGCGACAGCGCCGGCCAGCACTGCGGCGCCCTCGGCCCGACGCTGTCGTCGGCGCGTCCGGCGCGCCGCCAGCTCGGGCACGGCGCTCGACGCCAGCATCGAGCTCGACATCGGGCTAGACGCCGCGCTGTCGCTGGCCACCGACGGCCACCTTCCGTACGCGACGTCGCCGCCCAAGGTGCCGATGATCCCGCCGGCCTCGACGTCGTCGCAGTCGGCGCTCGCGCCGGTCGGCGAAGCGGCGCTCTACGCGCAGGATTGCCCCGACCTCTTCAAGCTGACGCTTCTGCTGGAAGGGCCGCCCCAGACGCTCTCCCAGCGGGTGACCGGGTTGCTGGTGGAGCTTGGCGCGCATCCCCGGTGCGCGCGGCTGCAGCGGGTGCTCGCAGGCGCCTCGGCCACACATCTCGCACATGCCGTCGATTCGGTCCGCCTCGATGAGCCTGACGAGACCAGCGGCGCCAACGACACCGATCTGCTCGCACGTTGTCCCGAGCTGCCGCTGGTGGTGGAACGCCTCGGCTCGGCCATCGAGGCCGGCGCGCCTCAGTACAACGCCGGCGACCCCGCGGCCTGTCTCGAGACCTACCGCACGGCCGCAAAGGCTATAACTTCTCAGATCGTCGGAGAAGAGCGATGCCCAGGCGTGAGGTCGTTGCTGGCGACGGGACTGGCCCGAGCGGAGAGCGCCGCCTCGCCCAAAGAGGCCGCCTGGGCCATGCGCCGAAGCTTCGACGCCATCCTTTCGGGCCCTATCGGTCCCTCACCTTGACCTCGCTGAAGCTAAGGCACTATGTTTACCCCGCCTAAAGGTCTTAGCGTCCAGCCTCCGTCGTCTTCAGTCGTGAAGGAGGGCTCGTTCACAGACTCTCGACGGCGTTGACAGAACGAAAACCAAAGGAGAAAACGGACTCATGAAGAAGGCGGATCTGGTGGACGTGGTAGCCCAACAGAAGAATTTTCCCCGGCCCCAGGTCGAGGCGACCATCGACTCGCTCATCGAGGCGGTGGCCGAGGGTCTGGCGCGCGGAGAGCGGATTGATCTGCGCGGGTTCGGTGCGTTCGCCGTTCGGGAGTCCGCAGCCCGCACGGGCCGAAACCCTCAGACCGGCGAAGCGATTCAGATCGCCGCACGACGGGTCCCGACCTTCAAGGCGGGAAAGGAGCTGCGCGACAAGGTCAACCGGCCGAGCTCATAAGCTGGCCGACGACGCTCGGGGTGCGCAGGAAAGAAGCTGGATGGGTACTCGTCTTTTCATTGGTAATCTCTCGTATAACGTCAACGAGCAGGAGCTGCGTGAGGCCTTCTCCAGCGAGGGGATAGAGGTACGCAGCGTTCGCGTCGCGCTCGATCGGGATACGGGTCGTCCGCGTGGATTCGCGTTCGTGGAGACCGCTGACCGACGAAGGCGCCAAGGCGTCGATCGAGAAATTGTCGGGGCGGTTGATGCAGGGTCGGGCGATCATCATCGAGGAGGCCCAGGCCAAACCGATGGCGCCGCGTCCGGGGGGACCCCCTGGCCCGGTGGTGCCTGGGGCGCCTGGGGTGCCTGGCGCCCCTGCGCGAGCGGGTGGGTTCGGCCCACCGCGCGCGCCCGGCGCACCGGCTGCGGGTCCGGGCGGTCCGCCGCGTGCGGGCGGGGGCGGGGGGTTTGGGCCGAGCCGCCCCCCAGGCTCGGGACCGCCGCCGCCGCGTGGTGGTGGCGGGTTTGGGCAGCCCCGCGGCCCCGGATTCGGTGGTGCCGGCGGTGGCAGCTTCGATCCCCGATTTCAGGGTGGCGCCCCGCCGCGGAGCGCCGGCGATGCGCCTCGGCGGGAACGACCGGAGAAGAAGAAGTCGACCCGTCCCAAGCCGGAGGAGCGCGAGCGCGGGCAACTGGCGCTGGAACGGGAAAGTCGACGAGGACTGAGGCTGGGCTCCCGAGGGGGGCGAGGTCGAGTCGTCGAGGGGGCGTGTGAGTCCGTCGGCTAAACCAAAGGCGCGGGTTCTTGTTGTCGACAACGATCCGTGGATCCCGCGCATGGCCGCGACGATCCTCGGACAGGCCGGCTATCTGGTGAACGTCGCCGCGGACGCGCAGGGGGCGATCGCGTCGGCGGTCAAGGCGCCGCCGCGCGTGATCCTGTCCACCGTGACCTTGCCGGCGCTCGACGGCAAGCCCTGGTGGGAACGCCTGCGTTCCATCGTCGACGGGCGGGTGATCCCGTTCGTCTTCCTCACCGCGCCCCAGATCGTGGCCGCCGACATTCGCGGCTTCGCAACCGGCGTCGACGACGTTCTGGCCAAGCCCTTCCGGGTCGAGGAGCTGGAGACCGTCGTGCGCACGGCGCTGACGCGCGCTCCCGAATTGCCCGACGTCCGGCGACCGGTGGCCGCCGCCGCCACCGATGCGCCGCGCCCGGCGGCACCGACGCCGTCGGCGTCGCGGCCGTCGCAGTGGCACCGCCCGCTGCTGGCGCTGCGCGGGGTGATAGGCGAGATCAGCCTGCCCAGCCTGCTGGTGATGCTGGAGATGGAGCGCAAGTCGGGCATCCTCATCATCGAGGCCGAGGCAGCGACCGCGCGCTTCTTCCTGCGCAAGGGACACATCATGCGCGCCGAGATCGACGGGTCGGCGCCGCTGTCGGGCGCGACCGCGGTCTACGACGCGCTGGGGTGGAACGAAGGTCAGTTCGAGTTCCTGATCGGCGACGTCGGCGGCGTTGACGAGATCCAGGCGTCGACGACCTTCCTGCTGATCGAGGGGGCGCGCCGCGCCGACGAGCTCAAGAACGCGAAGGGCAACTCGTGAGCGGCGCGGCCGAGGTCGCGGTCGACGCGAGCGAGGCCGAGATCGAGGGCGAGGGTGAAGTCGAGGCCGACGGTGATGTCGAAGTCGACGAGGTCGCGGCCGACGTCGCCGTGGAGCTGGTGCGCGAGACCATCTCGCTGCGCATCGAGGTGCCGCGCGAGTGTGACGGCTGGCGGCTCGATCATTTTCTCAAGCGGCGCATCGGCCGCCTGTCGCGCACGCGCATCCAGGACATCATCGCGACCCAGGTCACCCTGTCCGACGGGCGGCGCCCGCGGTCGTCGGCCTCGGTGCACGCGGGGCAGATCATCCGGCTCGATCGTCCGGCGCCCGTCGAGCCCGAAGTGCCGCGCCACTTCGAGGTGTTGTTCGAAGACGCCGACGTGCTGGCGATCGACAAGCCGGCCGGGCTGCCGATCCACCCGACGGCGAAGTTCTGGCGCAACACGCTGACCGCGGTGCTGCGCGAGCGATACGCCCCCGAGCCGATGCAGGTCGCGCATCGCATCGATCGCGAGACCTCGGGCGTGTTGCTGGTCGCGCGCACGGCCGTCGCCGCGAGCTGGCTCAAGCGCGCCTTCGCGCGCCGCGCCGTCGACAAGAGTTACCTCGCGCTGGTCAAAGGCCATCCGCCCGACGAGGGGGTGATCGATCAGCCGATCAAGCTGCTGGATACGCCGACCCACGTGATGATGGGGCCGGCGGCCGACGGCCTGAAGGCGGTCACCCGGTTTCGCGTCGTGCGTCGGTTCGCGGCGCACGCGCTGTGCGAAGCCCACCCCGAGACCGGGCGGCAGCATCAGATCCGCGTTCACCTCGCGTCGATCGGTCACCCGATCGTCGGCGACAAGCTGTACGGCGCCGGCGAGCGCTGGTTCATGCGCGCCTGCGACGAAGGGCTCGGCCCAGAGCTGCTGGCGGTGTTCGACGGCCTGGCGCGCCACGCGCTGCACGCGCATCGACTGACCTTCCCGCATCCGCGCACGCGCGCGCCGATGACGATCGTCAGCCCGCTGCCGGCAGATCTGGCGGACTACATCGCGCGGCTCGACTGATCGAGCCCCTGCCGCGCGCGGCGGGGAGCGTGCGCGACGCTCAGCGCGCCGCGGGCGCGGCCAGCTCTTCCTCGACGATGCGCTTGACCGCGCTCGGGTCGAACTTGCCCTTGTTCGCCTTCATGATCTCGCCCATCACGCGGCCCGACTGCTTGGGGTCGGAGACGCCGAGCCGCACGATCGTCTCGCGCACGGTCGCGCGCACCTCGTCGTCGCCGGCGACCTTGGGCAGGAAGCGCGCGCAGAACCCGATCTCGAAGTCGAGCTGGGGCAGCGCGTTGGCGCCCCGCTCACCCACAGCGGCGTACTCCTCGCGCGCCTTGCGCAGCTGCTTCTGATAGGCGGCGACGACGTCCAGCCACAGGTTGTCGTCGAGCGGCCCCTTGAAGCCTGCCGCCGTGCGGCGCTCCATGTGCTTGGTCTTGATCATCCGGATGCAGTCGGCGGTTTGAGCATCCTTGGCGCGCATCGCCTCTTTGAGCAGATCGTTGAGCTGGGCCTCGATGGACATGGTCGCAACCTAGGCTGAAAATGACGACCTCGCAACGGTGCCTGTGAATTCACGGCACGCTCGTGCGTCTCAGGCGCATGGTGGCGTGTTAGAATTTGAGCGTTTGCGCGGACCCAGCGTGGCGCGTTCGTTGCTAGATCGTTCCGGGGGGAGCTTGCATGATCAGCAGAGCCAAAGTGTCCGGAGCCGGCGCCCTCGCGGCGGCGATGGCACTGTCGACGTTCGCTGCCTCCAAGGCGCGGGCGCAGAACGACGACTACGACTACGGCGGAGCCGCCGACTACGGCGCCTATGGCGCGCCCGAAGCCGAGGGGCAGCAGGAACCCCCGATCCCTCCTTACGTCGAAGGGCAGCCGATTCCGGCCCAGGGCGGCGGCTACTGCTACGTCGGCCCCCACCCGGTCGATACCCGCGTCGTTCCCGGTCCCGCTTTCGAGTACGTCCAGGGGCAGAACATCCGCCCCTACGCGCCGGTTGACCTGCGTCTCTTTTCGTACCGTCAGGGCTGCTACTACTTCATTGGCGACCCGCGTGACTTCGGTTACGCGGGCCAGTCCTACAGCTACTACGGCGCGCACCCGGTGCTCGACGCCTACGGCGGCGGCTGGTGCTTCATGATGGGGGGCCACTATCACCTGTGGCAGCCCTGGTCGCCGTATTTCACGGTCGTCGGTCCCTGGTACTACTGGTACGGCCCCTACGATCCGTTCTTCTGGTCGTACTGGCCGTATTACTCGTTCTACTACCGCAGCTACTATCCGAACTACTACGCGGGAGGGCGCTATTACCGGGGCGGCGGCTATCGCGCCGCGCCTCCGATCTCGCGCGTGCCCGCGACCGCTTGGCGGGGCTCACCGCCAGGATCCTCGGCAGGATCGGCGAGCGGCGGCTTCCGTGGGACGCCTCCCGCCGGTGGCGCCGCGGCGACCAGCCCCTGGCGGGGCGCGCCGGTTTCGGGCGGCGCCTCGGCGACCGCTCCGTTCCGCGCGCCCGCAGCCGGGTCGGGATGGCGGGCCCCGAGCCCGTCGCCCTCTCCCAGCTTCTCATCTCCGTTTCGCGGCTCGCCGTCCGGCGGCGGGTTCTCCGGCGGCTTCCGCGGCGGCCGCCGCCGCTAGACGAGCGCCGCGGCTTGAGCCCGCACCGGGCGGGTGGTTTGAAACGGCGGGGCCGTGGGGTGTGAGGACGGCTTCCTTCTCTCCGTTGTGGGGCGGAAGGAGTGGGGATGGGGTCCGTGCTCAAACATCCTTTGGCGCGAGGAGTGCTGAACTGTGCTTGGCCTACGGTAACCCGCGCCTCAGGAACTGCGCGCGGACCCCATCCCCACTCCTCCCGCCGGTGACATCTACGTTCAGTGCGACTGGACCGCTGAGATCCGGAGGGCACAGCAAAAAATAGAGAGATTTATCGGACGTGGCCTCGCCGGTAGTTGGAATCATCCTTCGTCGCCCCAGGAAGGGAGGCTAAAAATATTGAGCGGTCGTCGCGACAAGGAAGGGAAGCCTCCCAATATTTCCAGTCTTTCTGCCTGAGGCGACGAAGGATGATTCCAACCGCCGGCGAGGCCACGTCCGATAGATCTCTATTTTTTGCTGTGCCCTCCCCTCCGGATCGGAGCCGCAGGCGCATCGAACGTAGATTGTCTTGGCCCCCACAACGGAGAGAGGGAAGCCGCCCTCACACCCCACGGCCTCGCCGTTTCAAACCACGCGCCCGGTGCGGGCTGCGTTCGGTTCAGTTGTTTCCGTGCGGGAAGAACGAGTCGTCGTACGCGAACTCGGTGTAGCGATCGAAGATGATCGCCAGGAACAGGTTGATCGCGAAGGCCACGACGACCAGCGACTTGAATAGCCGCGACAGCGGCCGGCTGGCAACCGCCAGCAGCATCATGAAGAAGATCATGTAGTCCAGGCTGAAGCGGTAGCCGAACTGGATGTAACCCGAGTTCTGGTACAGCAGGCCTGGCAACGCCGTCGCCACGATGGTGATCCAGAGCGGCTTGGTGAGGTGGCTGCGCTCGACCGGCGCCAAGGTGTAGGCGAGGTTGGGCGAGGTCACCAGCAGGCTCATTCCATGGTTGCTGATGCGCACGTAGGGCCACTTGTTGAGAATGCGCGGCAGCAGCACCAGGGCCGCCGCGAGATTTCGCGACAGGAAGTGGTAGTTGAAAAGCCCGTAGCGCTGGATTCGATCCTGCCACTGGATGTTCAGGAACTTGTGGCCGAACTCGAAGGGGCGCTCGAAGCGCGCGTAGTTGTGCCAGAGCAGCACCCCGACGATCGCAGCCACCGGGATGCCGCAGCGGACCAGGCGGGGCAGCAGGCGACGCCACCCCTCGCGCGTGCGCAGGGCCGGCAGGCCACCGGAGACCCGCACCGCCTCGAACAGGAAGAGCGGGAAAACCATCCAGGGCGGGCGCGTCGCGTACCCGAGCCCGATGCAGATGCCGGCCAGCACCGGCCGTTGGGCGTCGATCGAAGCCCACGCGTAGCCTATGCCCAGCGTCACCCCGACGATCAGCGCCGTGAACCAGACCTCGCCGACGACGGAGCAGTAGTAGTAGACCGAGCCGACGCCGAACATCGCCACCAGCCAGAGGTCCTCGACTTCGGTGCGCTTCGACAGCCCGCGCCGGCGCAGGTCGCGCAGCAGCAGCAGCAGCAGCAGCGGGTTCAGCGCCGCCCAGAGGGCCGTGAACAGGACGTCGTTGAAGTCGAGGCCCCAGATCGCGACCAGCGGGCGCCATCAGCACCGCGGGGAACGGCGGGAACGACACGTAGCGGATGTTCGAGCGCGATTCGATCTGGCTGTCGGTCACCGTCTCCGACGTGCCGCGCAGCGGATAGAAGCGATCGACGGGGCCGCCGGTGCGGCTGCCGTAGGTGCCGCGCAGGACGCGTCCGTCCTTGAGCTTGAAGACGTCGACCTTGGCCCAGTCGTTCTCGTTGGGCGGCGGTCGAGTGAGCGCGAGGTGCCCGTGCAGCCAGCCCTCGGCGAGATAGACGTAGTGGTTGTACGGCGAGTGATGGCGCAGCCGCGCCGCCGGACGCGCCGAGGTACGCGCCCGCGAAGACCAGGTAGACCGCGCACAGCCCGAGCTTGCTGTGCAGGAAACGGGTGAGGCGTGACGGGGCCGGGGACGAGGACGCTGTCGCAAAGGACGGTCCCGCGGAGACGGAGACGAGGACGAGGACGAGGACGGCGAACGGGGCGGTCATCGCACGTTCCGCTTGTAGCCGATGACCAGCGGGACGCCCTCCCGGTCGCGCACGAAGGCGGGCTTCACCGTGCCGTAGCTCTCCCAGAACCACCCCTCGTAGATGGCCCAGTGCTTCTCCCAGACCAGCAGGCCCATCGACGATGCCTGGATGCCGCCCTCGGCCTGTCCGGTGTCACCGACATCCAGCGCCAGGCGTCCCTCGCGCTTGTACATGTGCAGCGCATCGCCGAGCACGTCGTGCCAGTACATGCGCCGGTTATCCGCGTGATCTTGGTTGACCCAGTCGAGCATCGGAAGGACGCAGTATGCCCAAAACTGACGGTTCATTCCCAGCGAAGCGCCGCCGGCAAACCCACCCGCGATGAAGTTGTAGTGACTGAGCCCGTCGGGCTGCGACCGCTCGGTCTCGGCGACGGCGGGCAGACAGACCAGCGCCGCCAGCGCCGCCGGCAACAGACGCGTCAGCCCCGCGCGCCGCGCGCCGTCGATCTGCGACAGCAAGGTGCGCGTGAGCGCGGCGACGCCGATCGCGGCGGCGACCGCGAGGAACGGCATCGCCGGCATGAAGTGTTTGACGCCCCCGAAGATCGGCGTCGACGGCACCGCGAGCACGCCCATTGGCCCGAAGATCTGAACGGCCAGGAACGCGCCGGGCGCCCGGTCGACGTCGGCGCCAGGGCGCAGCCAGCTCGGGCGCGCGTCGTCGCCCAATGCAGGCGCTTCGGGCGCGCCGGCCTTCGACGACCGGCGCGCCCCGTCGCCGGCGCAGCAGCACCACCGCGCCCCAGAGCGCGAGCGCGAGCGTGGTGACCGGCACCGTGAGGCCGGTCGACACGAACGGGAAGGTCGCGCGTACCAGCTTCAGCGCCGTGGTGGTAGGCGGGTTGTTCCAGTTGAGGCCGAGGTACTCGAAGTTGTAGTGCTCGTGCTGCAGGTGGCGATTGAGGTAGAGCTGCGTGCGCGCCTGCGGCGCCGGCCACAGCCAGGGCCAGTGCAGCAGGAAGATCAGCGGCCCCAGCGTCGCCATGGTGACGAACGCCAGCGGCACGCGCGGCAACCGGCGGCGGCGCAGCAGATCATCGCGCCTCATCCACAGGTAGTGGCCGGCGAGGAAGATCGGCATCAGCCAGGCGTTGTGCTTGGTGCCAAGGGCGATGCCGAAGATGACGCCGCAGGCGACGCCCCAGCGCGCGCTGCGCAGCGACTTCCAGTAGGCGAAGCCGACGGCGAACGCCATGGTGGTGATCGGCGCGTCGAAGCAGGCGATCGGCGCGTGGAAGAAGTAGTGCGGCTGCGCGAGCGCCAGCACCGCGCCGGCCGCCGCCGCCGGCCGCGGCACGAAGCGCCGGCCGAACAGGTAGACCATCGCGATGAGCAGGCCGGAGAAGAGCATCGCCGGGAAGCGGAACGCGGTCGAATCGCGCGCGAACAGGGGCAGCGTGATGTGCCGCCCCCGCACCGGGATCGGGTGATACCCGCGCGCCGGTCCCGTGCAGGTGCAGCGATGAAAAGCCCGCCAGGACAGGCCGTAGAGCGTCTTCATGACCACCGGGTGGTCGGGCGCGTTGTCGCTCCAGAAGCGGTCGATGCCCGCCTGCGAGAACGAGCGCGCGATCGTGCGGTGCTTGACGTTGTCGGCGAGCTCCTCGAACCAGCCCCAGTAGTGTTCGGCGGCGCGCATGTACTGCCCCTCGTCGCGGCCGAACCCCTCGCGCTTCTCGGCCACCAGCAGCCAGGCCACGGTGGCGACACCCAGCGCGAGGGCGATCAGGCGATCGCGCTTGCCGTGCCCGGGGCCGGCGATCAACTGCGCGCCTCGGCAGCGAACGCGAAGTGGCGCGCGTAGGGGGCGGGCGACGTCACCTCGAACCGCACCGCCGCCGTCTGGCCGGCGCGCGCCGCGGTGTCGATGTGCGAGAGCAACCAGCCGCTCTGGTTGGCGGTGGTCACGTGCAGCGCCGGCTGGCCGTCGATCGCCACGGTGAGATCGACCGTCCCCTTGGCCAGCTTGCGCATCCAGACGTTGCTGAGGCCGGTGGCGACCGCGAGCTCGCGACCCAGCACCACGGCGGGAAATTCGATCACCACGCGCGCGCGCTCGACCGGCTGCACCAGCAACGCCCAGCGCAGCGTCGTGTCGACCTCGACGATCTGCCGCTTGACGTAGTTGAACCCGATCTGCGGGCACTGGAAGCGATCGTTCTGGAAGGCGCAGGGGATGCTGGCGCCGTTGGCGTCGACGCGGCTGACGCGCGCGTCGTTCCAGCGCGCCAGGAAGTCGTAGCTGACGACGGCGGCGCTCGGGCGTTCGACCTGGCGTACGGTCAGCGCGCCGTGGCGCCGCTGCAGCACGACGTTGCCGCCGCGCGCCTCGGGGGCGCGGGCGCCGCGCTGGTCGATCTCCCAGACGCGCGAGAAGCGCGCCGCGTCCATGCGGCCCGCCGTCGCGATCGGGATCAGATCGCCGAGGTGCATGCGCATGATCGGGTCGGCCCACGCCGGCGCGGCCACGATCAGATCGCCCGGGCGAAAGCCGGCGCGCACCTCGCGCGCGGCGGCGTTCCAGTCATCATCCTTGGGCGCGCGCAGCGGGGCGGTGATCGCGACCAGGGTCTCGACCAGCACCAGCGCCAGGATCCCACCCGCGGCCAGCAGCGACACGCGCGACACGCGAGGCGAGCGCGTAGAACCAGGCAGGCGCGCTCCATCTCCCTCGGGCCGAGGAGGCGGCGCGGGAGCGTCGGGGACCGTTTCCACGAGCCGGGCAGACTAGCACATCGCCCGCCCCGCTATTTCACCACGAACGTCCCCACGCGCAGCCGGTCTTTTCCGTCGGTGAGCTTGGCGGGCGCGATCTTGAGACGGTCGACGCCGCGGAAGGCGCCGACCGAAAAGGTGTAGGTCCCGGGCGGGGTCGACGGCGGGATGAAGATCCGTTGCACGTCGCGGATGCGCTGGCCGGGGCGCCAGCGGTCGACCGGCAACAGGCCGTCGACCGGCACATGGTCGAGGTTGCGAAAGCCGCCCGGACCGTCGAGGTGAAAGAACAGCCGCCAGCGATCGGCGAGCCGCTTCTTCGACGCGAAGTAGATCGTGGCCGTCACCTCGCCGCCGCGCGGCACCTCGGCCGGCGTGAGCTCGGCACCGATCACGTGCAGCTCGGCGCCGATGTCGGCGCCGAGCGCGATGGGCGGCGTGGGGTCGGGCGCGCCCGCGGGGATGATCCCGCGCGCCATCTTCTCGGCGTAGCCGGGCGGCAGCGCAAGGGTGGAGACCATGGTCTCGAGCTCATGCTTGAGCCGCGTGCACTCTTCGCCGTCGCTGCCGCCGCTGGCCCAGCGGTCGTGGGTCTCGCCGGGATCGACGCGGCGGTCGTAACACTCGGTGGTGTTGTCTGGGATCCAGTTCCACAGCAGGTGGTGCGTCGCCGTGACCAGGGCGCGCTTCTTGCCGCGCTCCGACGATACCTCCTGGAACACCGTCCGCCTCTTCGACTCGTCACTCGCGTCGGGCTCGCCGCCCGCGAGCACGCCGACCAGCGACCGCCCGAGGAAGCTCGGCTCGGGCTTGCCGCGCGCCAGGTTCACCAGCGTCGGCGCGAGATCGACGTGCCCGGCCGGCACCGTTCGGCGCTGCGGCGGCAGGCCCGGCACGCGGATGATGAACGGCACCTTGGTCTGCGGCGCGTACAGGTCGAAGCCGTGCTCGGTGATGCCGTGCTCCCCCAGCCCTTCGCCGTGGTCGCCGGTCACCACGATCGCGGTCCGGTCGTCGATGCCCAGCGCGCGCAGGTGGGCGAGCACGCGCCCGACGTGCAGGTCGGTGAAGCGGATCTCGCCGTCGTAGAGATCGGCGCGCGACGTGCCGAAGCTCGGCACCTCGGGGTGCGGCTCGTAGCTGAGGTGCGGATCGTAGAAGTGCAGCCACAGGAAGAACTTCTGCGCGCGGTGCGCGTCGAGGAAGGCGATGGCGTCGTCGGCCATCTCGCGCGATGACGAGCCGCGCGACTCCATCGGGCCGTTGACCGCGACGTGCAGCACGGCGCGATCGGCGTTGTAGTAGTCCATGCCGCGCTCGAACCCGCGCCGATCGGCGAGCGCGAAGTAGCTGAAGCTGAACATGCCGCCGGTGAAGTAGCCGTTGTCGTGCAGCGCCTCGGCCAGCGTGCGCACGCCGCCGCGGATCCGGGGCCACCAGATCGATTCGTCCCACTCGATCGCCGACGGCCACCGCCCGGTCGCCAGCGCCGGCATCGAGTAGCGGGTCGAGGGGGCGTGCGCCCAGCCGTTCTCGAACAGCGTCGCCTGCGCCGCCAGCGCGTCGAGGTTGGGCGACGTCGGGCGCCCGTAGCCGTAACAACCGAGGTGATCGGCGCGCAGCGTGTCGATGGTCAAGAACAGGACGTTGAGATCCTTCGGCACCGCGTCGGGGACCGGCAGGAAGGCCGCCGGCGCCAGCGTCGCGATCAGCGAATCGTGTCCGTCGCAGTCCTGGTCGATGCCGTCGCCGGGCAGGTCGACCGCACCCGGATGGATCGCCGGATCGGCGTCGTCGCAGTCGCCGCCGCCGAGCAGCCGCGCGTAGCCGTCGTGATCGAAGTCGAGCGCCTGGCGGCCGAGCGCGAGCAGCGGCGCGACCAGTCCGGTGCGGGCGGCGCCGGCCTTGCGGGCCGATTCGGAGGCGCTGATCGGCAGCAACACGGCGGCGGACAGCACGAAGGCAGCGGCGGCAGCGGCGAAACGGGTGAGCCCTCGTCGCGGCCAGCGGTCGCGCAGCAGCACGGCCCACAGGGCCGCCAGCGCTGCGATCGCGGCGCCGGCGCCGATGTCGATCCAGGGCGCGAACCGCAAATTCTCCGACCAATTGCGCGCCAGCACCACCAGTCCCGGCGCCAAGAACAGCAGCACCGCCAGCAGCGCCGCGGTTCGCCAGCGCAGACCGAGGCGCACCGTCGCGGCCGACCCCACGAACCAGGGGGCCACGGCGCCGATCGCCACCGAACGCGCCAGGCAGACCACCAGCGTGTGGCCGCGCAGCGGCGCGCGCGTCTTCCAGAGCAGGAGAAACGCGACGACGGCCAGCAGACCCAGCGCCGCCGGCACGGTCACCAGCGCCGACGGCGACAGCGCGGCGCCGGCGGCGCGCCGTTCGCCGCGCCCGCCCGCCAGCGCGCGCGCCAGGGCGGGGGCCAACGCCGCGCCGCCCAGACCCAGCGCGACGACCGCCAGGCCGGTGAGCCCCGCCGCCAGGAAGCGATTGTTGCGCAGGGCCAGCGCCATCACGCTGGTCGCGGCGCCCGCCGCCGCGCCGGCGCCGGCCACCACCCACGCGACGATGCGGGTCGCCGGCGGCGCTTCGACCCGCCAGCCCCAGATGGTGATCCGGGCCGCGACCTCGACCAGGGCGCCCGCGCTCGCCCCCAGCAACGCATCGGCCGCGCCCGCGAGGATCGCGCTCGCCACCAGCGCGCTGCTGCCGGCGCCGACCAGCCAGCCCGCGCGCAGCCCGTCGACAATCCCGACCAGTAGTCCACCCAGCGCGCCGACAAGGGGTCCGGTGGCGGACGGAAAGCGCTTCGGCATGGATTGCGCTGAAGCTACCACGGAGGCGCGGCAGCGCCGCGCTGGTTCCCAATGCCGAAACGCCACGACGCCAGAGACGCCAAAGGCCGGATCTTCAAAAGTTCAGACCGGGCCTCGTGGCGTCTTGGCGTTGACCCACCCGCATTGGGCCTGGGCCCGGGTCTACTTCTTGACCTTCTCGGGCGGGAACGACTTGCCGGGCAGGTTCTTGTTGGGCTGCGCCTCGAACGGCTGGGCCACCAGGTCGTTGGGGGCGCGCTTGAGCACCACCACCGTCTGCAGCGACTGCACGTCGTTCGACTCGCGCGCGAAGACCTGCACCAGGTTGCTGCCGGTCCACAGGGGGATGTCGGCTTCGAAGTCCATCTTCGATCGGTCGCCCGTCAGTCGGTTGGGCTGATAGAAGGCCTTCTTCACCGGGATCTTGGCGTTGCGGTTCCAGACCCGGACGTAAACGTCGCGCACCAAGTGGTCGTCGCTCACGTGGCCGGTGATGTGCACCGTGTCGCCGGTGGCGACCGTCGGCGCGTTGACCGTGAGGATCGGCGGCGTCACCTCCCATTCGGGCTTGATGGCGCCGTGGGGCGTCCCGCCCGACTTGACGTCGGTCGATGCGATGAACGCCGAATGCCCGCTGTCGAGCTCGACGCGGGTGAAGCCGCCCAGCTTGCCGGTCGCCTTGAACGCGATCCCCTTGGGCGCGCGTCCGACAACCAGCGCACCGTCGGCCGCCGCCTCGTGCAGGGGGGCGTCGTCACGGTTGACGGTGACGTTGCCGGTCATCGGCTCGGGCGCGTTGCCGGCCGGCGCGATCTTCACCTTGATCTTGTCGGTCACCGACTCGCCGAGCGTGGTGTCGCCCACCGCCAGCTCCAGCTGGTAGTCGTCGCCGGCGAAGTCGGGCCGGACCTCGTAGACGAACGAGAACGACTTGGTCTCGCCCGGGGCCAGATCCTTGGCGTCGAAGCGGCCGGCGCTGATGAGGATCCCCTCCTGCCCCGAGCCGTTGCGCAGCACCGCCTCGGTGTGGATCGAGCGCCCGGCGCCGATGTTCTTGACGGTGACCAGCGTGCGCACCTGCTCGCCGCGCTGGACCAGGCCGTCGTGGTTGCTCCCCTTCTGGTCGTCGATCGTCTGGTAGTTGTAGGCGAACATCGGGCGCTGCTTGCCCTCGATGTTCAGCACCATCTCGGCGCTGTTGGCCTTGGCGCCGCCGCGCTGGCTGAACAGCGTCCCCTTCAGCACGTCGGTGCGCGTGAACGACGAGGTCGGCACCTTGACCGACAGCTCGTAGGACTTCGATTCGCCGGGGCCGATCTTTCCGAACACCATCTCGTTCTCGTCGAAGATCGGGTTGTCGCTCTCCAGCACGGCGCGCACGCGGTAGGCCGGCGCCGAGCCGATGTTCTTGACCGTGCCGCGCACCTTGGCGACCGAGCCGGCCGGGATCTTGGCGTCGCCAGCCAGCGACTGCAGCGAGAGCTGCAGCTGCGCCGGCTGCCCCGCCGGGCCCCGAGCTCCAGTCGACGCCCAGCTTCTCGAGCGCCGCGCTCAGCTTCTTGTCCTCGTTGGCGCGCACCTTGTCGAGGTAGGCCTTCGAGGCGTTGACCAGCTCGCGGCTGTGAATGATCTTGGACTGGGCCAGGAAGTCGCGCGCGAACTCCATCAGGAAGTCGTTCTTGGTGTCGGCGTCCTCATCGGGCTCGGCGTCGGTGTCGGGGTCGGCTCCGCGCGTCATCGTCGTCGTCGTTGGCGTGGGCGCGGCGCTCGCCGGCCTTGGGCACAAAAAGGTACGACACCGTCTCCAGCGGCTTTTCGCCCCGGCGCGCGCTCGGGTGCTCGAGGTGCCACTCGTAGTCGGCCTCGCGCCGCTTGTGGCTGGATGGCTGCAGGCGGATCCACGACCGCTCGCCGTCCTTCTGCACCAGCATGGCGTCGGTCTCGATGTCGGGGATGACACCGACGCCCTGGATCGAGATGTCGCCCGGGGTCAGGTACTGCGCGGTCGTCAGCTTGAGGCCGAGCTTGTCGTCCTCGGACTTGTCGCCGAACGAGATCGGCGACTGGATGTCGAACAGCACCTGGACCGAGCCCTTGCCGAAGGTCCCCTCGCCGATCACGACGCCGCGGTCGAGGTTCTTCAGCGCGCCGGCGACGATCTCCGACGCGCTGGCCGAGTTCTGGTTGACCAGGACGGCGACCGGGACCTTGGGCTCGTGGTCGCTCTTGGTCGCGGTCTCGTCCTTGCGCTGGGCGCCGCCGACGCCGACCATCGACACCAGCGTCCCCGATTCGATGAACGCGTCGGCGACCTTCTGCGCCTGCTCGTAGAGCCCGCCCGGGTTGCCGCGCAGGTCCATGATGATGCCCTTGACCCGCTCCTTCTCGAACATCTGCAGCGCCTCGGCCAGATCGCTGGCGCTGTTGGCCGAGAAGTGCTGCATGTGGAAGTAACCAACCTTGGCCGTCGGCTGGCCGGGCGCCGACGGCACCAGCATCACGCGCGCCGGCGGATCGATCGACGGCGGCCGAATGAAGGCGCGCGTGATGGTGAACTTCTTCACGCCCGGCGACGTGTCGCGCTCGACGTAGACGTCGACGTTGGTGTCGACGTCGCCGCGCAGGCGCTCGACCGCCTCGTTCAGCGTCATGTTCATCGTCGACTCGTTGTTGATGCGGACGATGTGATCCTTGGCCTTGATGCCGACGCGGATCGCCGGCGTGTCGAGCATGGGGCGCTTGACCGTGATCCGGTTCTTCTTGTCCATCTCGATGACGATGCCGAGACCGCCGAACTTGCCCTGGGTCTGGGTCCGCATGTCCTTGTAGGTCTCGACGTCCAGCAGGACCGAGTGCGGGTCGAGCGTGTAGAGCATGCCGTTGGTGGCTGCCATCTCGATCTCGACCAGGCGGCGCGCTTCTTCCTTCTCGGGCACCGGCTGCAGGTTGGGCTGCACGAAGGCGGAAGATCTCCTGCAGCTTGCTGCGCAGGCTCCAGGGGGCGTCGACGCGCTCGATGGAGAAGTTGCGCTGCTGGCCGTTGACCTTGACCGTGACCTGCTTCGGCTCGTGCTCGGGCCAGCGGTCGATCAGGATCTCGGGCACGTCGCGCTGGACGAAGTCGAGCGCGCCGACGAGCATGCGCTTGGGATCGAGGCGGTTCTTGTCGAAGTAGTTCTCGCGCACGTAGAACAGCGTCTTCGAGAAGATCGGCAGCTGCGACAGGTCGTACTTGCCGCTGGCGCCGCGCACCGCCGCCCGCAGCTGGCTGTCGGCGCCGACGCGCAGTCCATCGCCGCCGTGGCGGACGGTGAGGACGAGGGCCGCGCTGCATGCCGCGGTGAAGGCCAAGATCTTGCTGAACCGCCGCATGCGGGACTCCGAAGGGGAAGAGGGGTTAGAAGACGGGTTAGAAGACGGGTTAGAAGACGGGTTATGGGAAGGGCCCGCCGAGGGATTGGGAGACACGGAGCTATCCGGCCCTGGGGTGGGATCCGAGGGCGGATCGTCGAGAAGATCCATGGAGCTGACAACAATCATAGCGAGCCTGGCACACTCGCGCACGGATATACACACCACCCTGCGCCCATTTGCCGTCGCGCACCTCGCGGGTGACCGTACATCTCACCGGACGTCTCACCGGACTTGTCACCAGACTTCTCACCGGATTGGCCTCCGTCGAGAAATCGTCGTCGTCGCACACTCCCAAACTGCGACTCGTTGGCTATACTGTGCGGCCTGAATGTCCGGTCGGAGGAAAGCGGTCCCTAGAATCACGTCCGTGCCGGGCGACGTGGCGGGCGACGCGCTCCAAGGTCTCGACGGTGTCGAGGATCCCGCCACCGACGGAGACGGCGAGGAGGAGTTCGACGTGGAGGTCAAGGTTGAGGTCACAGGCCGAGCGGGTCACGGGGTTCACGGCGACGCCGACAGCGCGCCCGACATTTTACCCGCGGGGGTGACGCCCGAAGTTCTGGCGGCGTTGACGGAGGACGACGACGTCGACCTCTCCGGGGATGACTTCGGGCTGTCGCCTCCGGTGATTGACGTCGCTGTCGTTGCGGTACCTCTACCGGAATCGGCCGACGACGACGGGATCTTGAGCGGGTCGGGCACGGACAGCGTCGCGGCGCTCGCAGGGACGTCGGCCGGCGGCGCGTCGTCGATGATCGGCTTCTCGGCGTTGAGCGCCTATCTGCACGAGCTGCGCAGGCATTCGCTGTTGAGCCGCGACGAGGAGCACGAGCTGGCGGTGCGGTTCTCGAAGACCGGCGACAGCGCGGCGGCGCGCCGGCTCATCACCGCCAACCTGCGCCTGGTGGTGAAGATTTCGCAGGAGTACCGGCGCGCCCACAAGAACCTGCTCGACCTCATTCAGGAGGGGAACATCGGGCTCATCCAGGCGGTGCAGAAGTACGATCCCTATCGCGGGGTGAAGCTGTCGTCGTACGCCGCCTGGTGGATCCGCGCCTACATCCTGAAGTTCATCCTGACCAACTGGCGCATCGTGAAGATCGGGACGACGCAGGCGCAGCGCAAGCTGTTCTTCAACCTGCGCAAGGAGCGCGAGAAGCTGGAGAAGGCGGGGTTCGAGGTCGAGGCGCGCCACCTGGCGGCGGCGCTCGACGTGAGCGAGCACGACGTCGTCGAGATGGAGCGGCGGCTCGGCTCGTCGGAGACGTCGCTCGATTCGCCGGTGCGGGGCGACGAGAGCGGCGGCCGGACCCAGGGCGACTTCGTGCCGGCGGCGGCGAGCATGCGCCCCGACGTTCAGGTCGAGCTCGGCGAGTTTCAGGAGTTGCTGCGGCAGAAGCTGGAGGCGTTCGGCGCCACGCTCAAGGATCGCGAGCTCGACATCTTTCGCGATCGCCTGCTCAACGATTCGCCGGCGACGTTGCAGGAGATCGGCGAGAAGTATGGTGTGAGCCGGGAACGGGCCCGGCAGATCGAGGAGCGCCTGAAGAAGAAGCTGCGGATGTTTTTGCAGACCCAGCTAGGCGACGCCGTCCAAATCAACAACTAGCGGGGGAGGGGAGAAGTGGGGGGCCGGAAGGTGGCGGCTCGTGCGCCCGACGGCCGACGATCCGGCCCGCTGGCTATGCCGGGGCTGCGCTCCGGTGCTCGAGTACCAAAAAGTACACTCCGCTCCGGCGAGGGCGCGGCGAAGCCGCGGGAGGGTGGGCAGGGTGGTCCGTCCCGAAGTCGCCCCGGCTACGCCAGCGGACCGGCTTGTCGGCCGCCTCCTAAGCGACCTCGCGGACTTGTCGCCGGAGGCGGAGACGGAGGGGAAGGCCGGAAGATAGGCCGTGAGCTCGCACCGAGCTCTGCACCTCGCCCCGCGGAGCGGGGAGAGGTCGACGGCCGTCCGCGGCCGGCGGGTGAGGGGTCCGGCGCCGTGACGCGGGCCGCGCTTCACTTTTTCGCCGGATCAGATCAAATGGCGTCGGTGAAGGATCCATTGGGCACGTTGTTCGTCGTGGCGACGTCGCTCGGCAACCGCGACGACCTGTCGCCGCGTGCGGTGGCCACGCTGCGCGACGCCGACGTGGTCGTGGCCGAGGATACGCGCACGGCACGCCGCCTGCTGAGTGAGAGCGGCGCGGCGCGCGAGGACCGCCCGGTGCTGTCGTGCTACGACGCCAATGAATCGGCGCGCGCCGGCGAGGTCGCGGCGCTGCTGGCCGAAGGCAAGAGCGTGGCGCTGGTGTCGGAGGCAGGGACGCCGTTGCTGTCCGACCCCGGGTTCCGAGTGGTGGCGGCGGCGGTGGCGGCCGGCGCGCGCGTCGTGCCGATCCCCGGGCCCTCGGCGGTGCTGTCGGCGTTGGTGGGCGCCGGGCTGCCGACCGATCGCTTCGTCTTCCTGGGTTTTCCGCCGCGCAAGAGCGGCGCGCGCCGACGCGTCTTCGAAGGGGTGCGCGCCTTGCCGTTCACCATCGTTCTTTACGAATCGCCGATGCGCGTGGCGGCGACGCTCGACGATCTGGCGGCCGTCCTGGGCGCTGCGCGGCCCGCGTGCGTCGCGCGCGAGCTCACCAAGCCGTACGAGGAGTTCGTGCGCGGGACGCTGGCCGAGCTGGCCGAGCGCTATCGCGAGACACGGCCGCTCGGCGAGGTGACACTGGTGGTCGGCGGCGCGCCCGAAGACCAGACCGCCGGCGAGCCGCTGACCGACGAGGAGCTGTCGGCGCGCGCCGCCGCGTTGCTGGCCGATGGGGTGTCGGCGCGCGACGCCGCCGACGAGCTGGCGGCCTTCACTGGCCGCCCGCGCCGCGAGGTCTACCGCCTGGTGGTCGCCGTCGCCGCCGCCGCTACTGGCGGGTCCAGGTGACCGAGTCGGTGAAGGCCACCTCGACGCCCGCCCGCTCGCGACCACCTGATTGTCGCCGAGCGCCAGCGCCACCGCCGGCCAGATGAAGATGTGGTCGGGCGCGGTCTGCGGCGGCAGCGCGACGCCGTTGACGGTCAGCCCGACGGTGTCGAGGTTGGAGTAGACCTTGATGTCGATGGTCGCCGTCGTGCGCGGGTTGAAGCGCCGGCCGGTGATGTAGACGAACGGCACGGGCGACCAGTTGGCCTTGTACCAGAAGAAGGCGTCCTTCTTGGTCAGGCGATCGTAGCTGACCATCCCCTTGTCGTTGCGTCCCGGCGTGTCGCCTTCGTTGCGGCTGTCGCTGGCGAAGTCGAACATGTTCCAGACGAACTTGCCCCACAGGAAGGGGCGCGCCGCGATCTGCTTCCAGGTCGCCTCGTGCAGCAGCGCCTGATACTCCTCGGGGTGGAAGAGGCCGCCCGCCAGCGGCATCGGCGGGTTGTCGGCGTGCTGGGACAGCGCCGCGCCGGCGCCGTACTCGCTGACCGCGATCGGTTCGGTGGGGCGCGCGGAGTGCACGCCGTCGGCCCAGGCGCCGAACTGGTCGTAGTTCCCGGTGTACCAGCCGAAGTACTCGTTGTAGCCGACGACGTCGGTGTGCGCGGGGAGGCCGCCCGTGTCGCTGGTGCAGCAGTGCGCGTAGGTCGACAGGCGGGTCGGGTCTTCGGCGTCGCGACCAGCGCGGCCAGGTCGCCGAGCAGCGTGTTGGTCGGTGCGTCGTCGTTGCGCTGCTCGTTGCCGATGCCCCAGAAGACGATCGACGGGTGGTTGTAGTTCTGGCGGATCAGCTCGGTCAGCTGCTGGTGGGCGTTGTCGGTGAACGCCGGCTGCGCGGTGATGTTGTTGACCAGCGGGATCTCGGCCCACACCACCATGCCCTGGCGATCGCACAGGTCGTAGAAGTGCTGGGCGTGCTGGTAGTGCGCCAGCCGGATCGCCGTCGCGCCCATCTCGGCGATCAGCGCCATGTCCTCGTCGTGCTCGCGGTCGGTGATCGCCCAGCCCATGTCGATGCGGTCCTGGTGCCGGTTGACGCCGTGCAGATCGTACGGCTGGCCGTTCAGCGAGAAGCCGGTGGCGGGGTCGACGGCGAACGAGCGAAAGCCGAGCGGCTGGGTGACGACGTCGGTGACCACGCCGCCGCGCCCGACCTCGACGTAGGCGGTGTAGAGGTAGGGATCGGGCCGCCCGTTCCAGAGGTGCGGGTGGAACACCGCCGCCGTCGGCAGTCTCGACGGCGAAGGTGGCGCTCTCGCCGGCACCGATGGGCGCCGTGCCGCCGACAGCGTTCGCACCGACCCCGTCGGCGTCGACCAGCGACCAGCGACAGCGTCGACGCCGGCGGCTCGCCGGGCCGGCGTTCTTGATGCGCACGCGCGCCGCGAGATCGGCGTAGTCGCTGGCGGCGCTCACTGGTCGCGTCAGGTAGACCCCGGACGACCCGAAGTCCTCGAGGTCGACGTGCACCGGGTCGGTGACCAGCAGGTGCACGTCGCGGTAGAGGCCGCCGAAGAAGGTGAAGTCGGCGCTGAGCGGCGGGACGTCGACGACGGCGCGTTGTCGACCTTGACCGCGAGCACGTTGTCGCCCGTCGACCAGCGCCGCGGTGACGTCGAAGCGGAAGGCGGCGAACCCGCCGCGGTGCTGCCCGAGGTGGACGCCGTTGACGTAGACGTCGGCGACGATGTTGGCGCCGTCGAACTGCAGGAAGAACTGCGCGCCCGCGCGTCGCGGCGCCGCCGCGTCAGGTGCTTCCGGTACCAGCCGACGCCCCGGTAGTAGTTGCCGCCGTCCTCACCGTCGAGCGCGTTCCAGGTGTGGGGCAGGGTGACGTCGGTCCAGGGGGCTACCGAGTCGTCGAATCCCTGGCGCTTCGACGCCGGCGGCGTCGGCGCGCAGGAAGCGCCAGGCGTTGTCGAGCTTGATGTCGATGCGGCCAGCCGCGGGCGGCGGGTAGAATCCATCGGGGTGCGCGTCGGCCGCGCCGTCGCCGAGCGGCGTCGGCTTCGGCGAGCTCTTGCAGGCGCCCGAGATCGCGGCCGCGCCCGCGGCCGCGAAAAGCAGCAGCGGGCCATCCGGCGGTGGCTCGGCTCGTGCTAGCTTTCGGGCGACTTTCGAGCCCTGTGCCACCTTCACTATCACCGGCCAAGGAATGACTCCACGATGAAGATCGCTATTGGCGCCGACCACGCAGGGTTCCGTTACAAGGAGATCTTGAGAGGCGCGCTGGCGGAGCGCGGGCACCAGGTCGTCGATTTCGGCACCAATTCGCCGGAAGCCACCGACTATCCACCGATCATGCGCGCGGTCGCCGAAGCGGTGGCGCGCAAGCGCAGTGTGATCGCGGCATCGTGCTCGGCGGCTCGGGCAACGGCGAGGCGATCGTCGCCAACCGGGTACGCGGCATCCGGGCCACGGTGGCGTGGAGCGTCGATTCGGCGCGTGCGGGGCGCGCGCACAACGACTCCAACGTGCTGGCGCTGGGCGAACGCTTCGTCGCCGAGGCGGAGCTGCTGGCGATCCTCGACACCTGGCTTGACCACCCCCTTCGAAGGCGGCCGCCACAAGCGCCGCATCGACCTGATCGACGCGTAGCGGAGCGTGGACGACGCGTAGCGGAGCGTGGACGACGCGTAGCGGAAGCGAACGGTCTCCGCGCGGACCGCGCCTAAAACATCAGCGAGCCCTGGAGCAGCAGCGACCAGATCTGCGTGCCTTCGACGCGAAAGCGCCGGCCAGGGTTGTCGATGATTTCACGGTAGGTGGGGTTCTTCTCCGCAGAATCGGTCAGCGTCACCGAACCGTCGCCGTTCTTGTCGACGCCGGCGTTGGCGTAGGTGATGAAGTGCGGCGTGTCGATGGTCAGGCCGAACAGGCCGCGGAAGCGCACGTAGCGGCCGACCTGGATGTTCAGGCCGGCCTCGCCGCCGAAGCTCGCGTAGGCCTCGGTCTCGCTGACGCCGGGGTAGGGGGCCGCCCGCGTGCTATCGAAGTCGATGCCGTAGTTGGCGCCTGGCATGGCGGGGTCGCTGCGGCACTTGGTCGCGTCGGTGGCGCACTGGGGCGAGCCCGACAGCGCCTCCCAGAGCTCGCTGTGGCTGCGGCCGTAAAAGTGTTGCTGCGCGTGGCCTCGCACCTCGACAGTGACCCGCTGCGCCGCTGCTGGTTTTTCCCAGGCGATCTGCTCGAAGCCGAACAGCAGGCCGGCCTGCTGCTGGGGATCGACCGCCGTCTGGCCGCCGACGGGATACTTCTGGAACGGGCTGCCGCTGCTGCGCACCGGCAGCATGTACCAGACGCCGAAGTAGGGATCGAAGTGCCGGAACCGCTTCGACACCGAGGTCGAAAAGACCATCTGGTGATAGCCGAGCCCGACGCCGCTGTTGGCCCCCGGCGCGAGCGGATCGAAGCGCATGTCCTTGCCGACGTCGAGCAGAGCGTCGAACCCGACCAGCCAGGTCGGCTTGGTGTCGTCGCGCGCCTGATTGAAGATCGCGCCGCTCACCCCCAGGCCCAGGTACTCGATCCCGCTGCGCGTGGGGCCGCTGAACACCGTCTGCGACGGGTCCTGGTACGGCCGGTTGTGACTCGCGTCGAGCCCGTAGCTGGTCTGCCCGAAGCCGGGCAGGATCCCGTCGCGCAGGATGGTGGAGTTCTGCGCGTTGACACAGGTCGGGATGGTCGCCTGCCCCGGGTACAGACAATCCCTTCCCAGGCTCTGGTCGAAGTCGAGCCGCCGGTCGTCGGTCAGCACGATCGGCACGTCGACGTGAAACCCGATGTCCCAGAAGATGCCGAAGTCGGCGCGCAGGTCGAGGATGTTCCGGGTCTGCTGAAACTGCAGATCCTTGACCAGCTCGCTGCGCGTCACCATGTCGCCGTTGGGCGCGGTGCGCGTCACCAGCGACTCGCGCTTGACGAAGGCGCTCTTCGCCTCGTGGAGGAAGGAGAGGGTGAGGTTGAAGTCGAACCGGTTGTCGTCGTCGAAGGCCGACACCACGCGCGTGACCTCGGCGGCGCCGGCGGCGCGCGGCGCGACCATCGGCGCCAGAACGATCGCGCCGGCCGCCAGCACCCACGCGCCTCGGCCGAAAAAGCCGTGATGCCCCCACCCGCGTCCGCGAGACCCCAGCATCGGTTGTCGTCGCTTGCCGCTCAAAGGAGTGGCGCGACGATAACACAAGGCGCCGTTTCGCGCGAAAGCCCCCGCCGACCTGCATCCCAGCTCCGGCAAGCGGGCCGCGCCGGCGCTAGTCCTGCTCGCCCTGCTTGGTGATCTCGCGATCGCGCAGGCCGAACTCCTTCATCTTGTTCTGCAGGCTCTTGCGGCTGATCTTGAGCTTGCGCGCGGCCTGGGTCACGTTGCCGCCGGTCTCGTCGAGCGCGCGCAGGATCAGCTCGCGCTCGACGCGCTCGGTCTCGGCGCGCACCATCTCCTTGAGCGAGCTCGGCGATACCGGCGGCGAGTCGTGCGGCGGCGGCGCCGGTACCGCGGTGGCCGGCAGCGACATCGGCGTCGGCGTCGTCGAGGGGCCACCGCCGCCATGCCGCTGCCCGTCACGCGCCCGCTGTCATCGGGCAGCATCGCTGCCGGCGTCGGGCCGAGGTGCAGCAGCTCGGGCGGCAGATCCTCGAGGCGGATCTCGGGCCCCTCGCAGAACAGGATCGTCCGCTCGAGCACGTTCTCGAGCTCGCGGATGTTGCCGGGCCAGTTGTAGGCGACCAGCCGCTGCAGCGCCTCGGCCGCGATGCCGGTGACCTGCTTCTTCAGCCGCTCGTTGAACTTCGCGACGAAGTGCTCGACCAGGCAGCGGGATGTCCTCGCGGCGCTCGCGCAGCGGCGGCAGGTGGATCGGCACGACGTTGAGCCGGTAGTACAGATCCTCGCGGAAGCCGCCGCTCGCCACCTCCTGCGCCAGATCGCGGTTGGTCGCGGCGACCAGGCGCACGTCGACCTTGATCGTCTTGATGCCGCCGACGCGCTCGAACTCCGACTCCTGCAGCACGCGCAGCAGCTTGACCTGCATCTCGACCGGGATCTCGCCGATCTCGTCGAGGAACAGCGTGCCGCCGTGCGGCCAGCTCGAAGCGCCCCGGCTTGGCGCCGACCGCGCCGGTGAACGCGCCCTTCTCGTAGCCGAACAGCTCCGACTCCATCAGCGTCTTGGGGATCGCGGCGCAGTTGATCTTGATGAACGGCCCGGTCGTGGCGCGACGAGTTCTCGTGCAGCGCGCGCGCGATCAGCTCCTTGCCGGTGCCCGACTCGCCGGTGATCAGCACCGTCGACGGCGTGTCGGCCACCTTCTCGATCGACGGCGAAGATCTGCTCGGATGGCGCCCGACTGCGCCGACCAGGCCGAAGCGCCCGCGCCCCGCCGGCACCTCGGGCGCGGCGTCGCGCCGCGCGAGCTCGTAGGTGTTCATCGCCTTGCCGACGATCTGCCGGATCTGCTCCTGCTCGAACGGCTTCTCGATGTAGTCGAACGCGCCCAGCTTGACCGCCTCGACGGCGTTGTCGACCGAGCCGTGCGCGGTGATCATGATGACCGGCACGTCGGGGTAGTCGGCCGACAGCTTCGGAGCAGCCCCATGCCGTCGAGCCCCGGCATCTTGAGGTCGGTGATCACGGCGTCCACGTCGGCGCTCATCCCGCTCAGCGCCTCGACGCCGTCGGCGGCCTCGACGACGTCGTAGCCGTCGCGCCGCAGGATCGCCCCGAGCACGCGGCGCAGGTTGAGCTCGTCGTCGGCGACCAGGACGGTCTTGCGGGGGCTTCTGGGGTCACCACGGTGGCGGCAGTCTACCCTTTTCGACCTCCGGCGGTGATTCCGGCGCCGCGCGCCGCGGGCGGCAGCGGCGGCGGCGCCACCGGCAAGCCCGTCGGTGGCGAAGACGCCGTCGGTCCGGGCGCCGTCGGCCCGGGCGCCGGCGGCAGGCGCCCGGGGATCGGCGGCGGCGGCGGGACCTTCTTGCCGTCGGGGCGAACCGGCGGCAGGCGCGGTTCGGTCATGGGCTCGGCGTAGGCGGCGTAGGCGTCCGATCGGCCGGCAGCACCACGGTGAAGGTCGCGCCCTCGCCCGGCTGCGAGCGCACCTCGATGGTGCCGCCGTGGTTCTCGATGATGCGCTGGCTGATCGGCAGCCCGAGGCCGGTGCCCTTCTCCTTGGTCGTGAAGAACGGGATGAACAGGTTCGCTGATCGCCGGGCGGGATGCCGACGCCGGTGTCGCGGAAGCGCACCTCGAGGAACGCCGCCGCGGCGCCCCGCCGGGTCGCGCGGCGCAGGCTGGTCGAGATCAGCAGGCGCGCCGCCCTCCGGCATCGCCTGCAGCGCGTTCAGCGCCAGGTTCAGGAAGACCTGGCAGCAGCTGCTCGGCGTCGGCGCGCACGCGGCGGCAGCTCGTCGGCGAAGCTGGTGACGATCTCGACGTCGTGCTGCCGCCTGCTCCGTGGCCAGCAGCTGCAGCGTCTTGCGCACCACCTCGTTGACGTCGAGCGGCCGCTGCTCGCCGCGGTAGGGGCGCGCGTAGTCGAGGAACTGCGACACGACGTTGTTGAGGCGGTTCACCTCCTCGACGATGATGTCGAGGAACTCGCGCGTCGTCGTCGGGCGGCGTGCGCCGCCGCCGCGGCTGCAGCAGCTGCGCGGCGCCCTTGATCGGCGCCGAGCGGGTTGCGGATCTCGTGCGCCAGGCCGGCCGCCATCTCGCCGAGCGCGGCCAGACGATCGCGCTCCTTCATGCGCTCGTAGACCTGCGAGTTCTGCAGGGTGACGCCGATGGTGGCGGCGACGCCGCGGAAGAGCTCGATCTCGTCGGTGGCGTAGGCTTCGCGCAGGCGCTCGTCGCGCAGCACCAGCGCGCCCAGCAGCTGATCCTCGCCGCTGAAGCCCAGCGCCACCGAGCCGTTCATCTGCTCGAGCGTGCGCAGCATCAGCTGCAGGCTCTCGCGCTCCTCGGTCGAGACGGTGCGCCGCGCCGCGATCTCGCGCTCGAGCCCCTCGAGCGAGATGACGCCCACGCGACGGAGGCGCTCGAAGAACGCGCGGTGGGCGACGGCGTCGATGCGCCCCTCGGGACGCGGGCCGACGTGGCCCGACAGCTCGTAGCCCGACCCGTCGGGGTCGACCAGGTAGATCGACGCGTGGGTGATGCGGCGCGACTCCTCGAGCGCCGCCAGCACGCGCGGCACCAGCGCGCGCATGTCGATGACGTTGGCGAGATCGGCGCGCAGGTCCTCGATGCGCCGGGTCAGCTCGTACTTCTCGCGGAACATCCAGCGGTTGATCGGTCCCTCGACCCGGCCGCGCAGCGGCTCGAACAGGATCACGATCGCCGACGACGCCACCAGCGTGTTGAAGAAGAACAGGCCGTGCTCGTCGGGGCCGACCCAGGCGACCAGGAGGCCGTAGATCGGCGTGAGGATGAGGACCAGCGTCGCCAGCACCACCATGCGCCCGAGCAGCTCGTTGAGATCGAGCAGCCGGTAGCGGAACAGGGTCTGCGACAGGAAGTAGAGGTAGATGATGATGAAGATGTTTCCGAACAACGGACCGTGGGGCAGCGCCTCCAGCAGCGCCGAGCTGACGGTGGCGACGCCCCCCACGACCAGATACAGCAGCCGCGTCTTCTCCACGCGCGACGGGGTCACGCGGTAGCGCTGGTAAAGGTAGAAGACCGACAGGTAGAGGCCGGCGAAGACGTAGGCGAGGAAGGCGACCCCGAACCAGGTGGTGTTGTGCAGCGGCTCGATGAAGCGCGAGAAGCACAGCACTGTGTAGAACGCGCCGGCGCCGACCACGGTCGAGCGGCTGAGCGGCGGCGGGCCGGCCTCGTCGCCGAGGAAGGCCTGGAAGAACCGCTGCGCTGTCGCCGGCAGCGAGACCGCCACCAGCAGCGACGCCCAGTAGAAGATCCCGGGATCGTAGCGCTTGGCCAGGAACGACAGCACGCAGTAAAGGGCAATGTTGAAGCAGAACGTCGCGAACAGAACGTGGGCGCGCCGGCGCGGTTCTCGCAGCAGCACCGACCCGCCGATGGCGAAGCTGACGATGGCGGCGACCAGGGCGGAGACCGGCTGAATGCTCAAAGCCCGGGGATTTTACCCTGGATTCGTTGCGGATCCGTCACGCCTGCGTTTTGCCGCGGATGTCCGGTCCTGCTACTCTTCATGGGTTGGCTTTGACCGAAAATAGTGACGGCGGAGCAAACGGGCCGCGAAACGAGGTGCTCCGGCAGTTGCCCTCGGTCGAAGAGGTGCTGAGATCACCCGACGGAATCGCGCTGCTGTCCGACCATCCGCGTTGGGCGGTGGTCGCCGCGGCGCGGGCCGAGATTGCGGCGCGGCGAGTTGGGCTTGGGCTTGGGCTTGGCGCGGGCGGGCGACATGACGCCGCGCTCGCGCCGGCGTCCAGCGCTTCCGGCGCTTCCGGCTCTTCCAGTGTCTCCTTGTCGGGGCCGGCGCTGGCCGCGCGGGTGAGCGCGCTGCTGCAGCCGTCGCTGCGCCGGGTGATCAACGCCACGGGCGTGGTGCTGCACACCAACCTCGGCCGTGCGCCTCTCGCGGAGCGCGCGCTGGCGCGGGTTCAGGAGATCGCGCGCGGCTACTCGAATCTCGAGTACGATTCAGCGCAGCGCGCGCGCGGTTCGCGTCACGCGCACCTGGGCGCGCTGTTGACCGACCTCACCGGCGCCGAGGCGGCGGTGGTGGTGAACAACAACGCCGCCGCGGTGCTGGTGACGCTGGCGGCCGTCGCTGGCGGTCGCCAGGCGGTGGTCTCGCGCGGCGAGATGGTCGAGATCGGCGGCGGTTTCCGGATTCCCGATGTGATGCGCCAGGCCGGGGTCACGCTGCGCGAGGTCGGCACCACCAACAAGACCCGCCTGGCCGACTACCTGGGAGCCGCCGACTCGTCGACGGCGCTGTTCCTCAAGGTCCATCGCTCGAACTTCTCCATGATCGGGTTCACCGAGGAGGTCGGCGTCGCGGCGCTGGCGGAGGCGGGGCGCGCGCGCGGCATCCCGACCATGATGGATCTCGGTTCGGGCGCGCTGGTCGACGTCGACATGGCCGAGCTCGGCTTCGCCGGCGAGCCAAGCGTGCGCGCGCTGGTGCGTGACGGCGTCGACCTGTGCACCTTCTCGGGCGACAAGCTGCTGGGGGGACCGCAGGCCGGCGTCGTCGTCGGGCGGCGCGCGCTGGTCGACCAGGTGCTGGCGCACCCGCTGATGCGCGCCGTGCGTCCCGACAAGATGACGCTGGCCGCGCTCGAGGCGACGCTGGAGATCTACCGCGAGGGGCGCGCGCGTGAGGAGATCCCGGCGCTGCGCATGCTGGCGCTCGACGGCGACCAGCTGGCGCGGCGCAAGGATCGCTTGCTGGCCGCGCTGGCGGCGCGTGCCTCCGGGGTGGTCGCGACCGCGCGCGCCGGGCGATCGGCGGTGGGCGGCGGCGCGCTGCCCGGCGTCGAGCCCGAGAGCTGGATGGTCGAGCTCTCGGCGCCGCATATGACCGCCGAGACCCTGGCCGATGCGCTGCTGGCCGGCGCCACACCGGGCGCCGCGCCGGGCGCCGCGCCGGTGGTCGCGCGCATCGGCGGCGACCGGGTTCTTCTGGACGTACGTACGTTGGCCGACGACGAAATCGATGAAACAGCGACGGCGGTAACCCGCGCCGTCCAGCGGGTGAGGACATGACCGACAGCGCTGTGCTCGTTCTCAATCGACACTATCAGCCGATCCACGTCACCAATGCGAAGCGCGCATTTTCGCTGCTGTACCTCGGCGTGGCGCGCGTCATCGATCGCGAGTTCAAGACGTTCGACTTCGACAGCTGGGCGCAGCTGTCCGAAGAGATGGCGAGCGGCGACATGATCAAGACCGTCGGCGGGGCGATCCGCGTCCCGCGCGTGATCGTCCTGCAGCTCTACGATCGCATCCCCAAGACCAAGGTTCGCTTCTCGCGCCACAACATCTACATGCGCGACAGCAACACCTGCCAGTACTGCGGGCTCGAGCTGCCGCGCTCGGAGCTCAACCTGGACCACGTCGTCCCGCGCGCGCAGGGGGGGCGCACCACCTGGGAGAACGTCGTCTGCTGTTGCATCGACTGCAACCTGACCAAGGCGGCGCGCACGCCCGACCAGGCCAAGATGAAGCTGCTCAAGATTCCGGTGCGCCCGCGCTGGACCCCGACGTTCCGCACCAACGGCGGCAAGGTGCGCTATCGCGAGTGGCTCCCCTTCCTGGGGCTGCCCGACGCGTCGTACTGGAACGTCGAGCTCAAAGACGAATAGAGCGCAGCGCTGCGCTGCGCGTCTCGGCGGTTTCTCGAATCCGCGAAGACGCAAATGCGGGTTGATTAAACGCCAAGACGCCAGGACGCCATGGTCCGGAATCTCGAAAATCCGGCCTTTGGCGTCGTGGCGTCATGGCGTTTCGTCCGCAGCTGACGCTCGACTGCACCGACGCGAGTGTGGGTATACTCCGTCGCCACGAACCGCGCGCCGTCGTCGCAGGCCGTGAACGGTTTTTCGACGAACCGCTTTTGCCGTCACGCGCGACTGTGTAAACAGGGGAGCAGATACACGATGAAGCGAACCCACGTCCTCATGGTTGCGGCGTCGCTCTGGGGTTGCACGGCTTCCGTTCCCACGGGCGGCGGCGGCGGCAACGAGGCGAACGGCGGCGCCACCGCAACCGCCGGCACCAGCGGCACCGCCGGGACGCCCGGGGTCGGGGGCTCGTCGGGCACGGCGGGTACGGGCGCGGGCACTGGCGGCGGCCCGTCGGGCGTCGGCGGCGCCAGCGCCGGCGTGGGTGGGAGCCTCGGCGCCGGTGGCCGCGTCGGCGCGGGCGGCACGCCCGGAAGCGCGGGCAGCCCGGGCACGCCGCTGAGCGCGAGCTACTTCATCGGCGCCGACATCACCGACCAGGAGACACAGCCCGACGCCACGCGGGCGAACCTCTTGACGCTGATGAAGGCCCACGGGTTCAACTACGTGCGGCTGCGGACCTTCGTCGATCCGCGGGCCGCCGACGGCTACGACAAGAACAACGGCTTCGACGACATCACCCATACCGTCGCCTTCGGCAAACAGGTCAAGGACGCCGGCATGGGCCTGCTGGTCGATTTTCACTACAGCGACAACTGGGCTGATCCGGGGAAGCAGTGCGTGCCCGTCGCGTGGCAGGCGTTCACGACCATCGCTGCGATGGCGACCGCGGTGCACGACTACACCATGGACGCCATCACCAAGCTGATCGCGGGCGGGGCGCGCCCCGACATGGTGCAGATCGGAAATGAGAGCACGCCCGGCATCCTGATTCACCTCTGCGACGCCGCCGGACATCCGCGCGCGGGGACCGCCGGCTACAACCCCGTCAATGGAGCGCTGTACCTCTACTCCTCGACCGACGGCGGCGCGCCGCCCGCCGGAGGGCCGGCCGCCGGCGGCTGGACCAACCTCGGCATGCTCTTGAACGCAGGCGTCAAGGGCGTGAAGGATGTCGACACCGGCATCAAGATCGCGCTCCACCTCGATCGCGGGAACGACCTCGCCTCCAGCCGAAACTACATCAACAACGCGATGACCCGTGGCGTGCCGTTCGATGTCTTTGGCGAGTCCTGCTACACGGTGACCCAAGGCCAGCCCGCCGACTGGCTGGCGACGTTCACCGCACTCTCCACTGCGTTCCCCAGCCTGAAGTTCATGATCGCCGAGTACAGCGGCGCGCAACGCGAGGCTAACGACGTGATCTTCAACCTCCCCAATCAACAGGGAATCGGCACCTTCAATTGGCAACCGACCACG
This sequence comes from uncultured Pseudomonadota bacterium, assembly GCA_963778795.1. Taxonomy (GTDB): domain Bacteria; phylum Myxococcota_A; class Polyangia; order Fen-1088; family Fen-1088; genus DASRQZ01. Next base: position 839,580 of record CAVZVU010000005.1, read on the forward strand.
CTGTGGACGCGCGCCGGCGGCAACTACACGCCGCAGGCTAACCTGGCGCTCTATGACCTGATGAAGATCGCCTACGCCAGCCGCCTTTAACCTTGGAACCCTCAAAGGGTTCCAAACCTCCCGCGAAGAGCTCCGGCAGGCGAAGCCTGCCTACGCTGCACGCGACTTCAACCGTCGCTGCGGCAAGATTCGCGGCGAGATTCGTGGTAAGCGGAGTGCGTGTTGTTGTCTACCAGTCCCAAGAAACGCGCGCTCATGCCTTCGGGAAAGCTGCGCAGCACGCTGCGCGGCCACGGTCATCGCCTGTCGGCCATCGTCCAGGTCGGTAAAGCCGGCGTCACGCCCGGGTTGGTGAAACAGCTGGGGCAGGCGCTGGCCGATCACGAGCTGGTCAAGCTCAAGGTCGCCGCCGACGGCCCGGCCGATCGCTTCGCCGTCGCCGATCAGCTGGCGGCCCTGCCTGGCGTCAACGTCGTGCAGATCGTGGGCGGCGCCATCTTGCTCTACAAGCGCCACCCGCGCGTCGCCCGCTACGAAGGCAAGCTGGCGCTGCAGCCGGACGCGGTCGCAGTCGAGACCAGCCGCGGCCCGGCCAAGGGCGGCGCGAAAGCGAAGCTCAAAGTCAGGGCCAGCGCGGGAGTGAAGCGGGCCGGTGCGGCTGTAAAGCCTCGCGCCCGACCAGCCTCCCGACCAGCCGGTAAGGACCGAGGCCCGTCGCACGCAAAGGGCGCTTCGCGGAGCGATCGAAGATCGCCTCGCGGTCGTCGTTAGCGGTCGTCGTTAGCGCTCCGCGGTGAACGTGGCCGAGAAGATCGGCCTCGTGGCCGTCTTTCTCACCACCAGCTTGCTGGCGCCGGCCCAGAAGACGGTCGCGCCGTCGAGCTTGGTGTCGACCGGGAGATCCCAGCTGACGTCGCCCGCCGGGTCGTCGACCTCGGCCACCAGCACCAGGCGCGGCGCGTGATCGGGCGGCAGCTCGAGGAACGCCAACCGGCGTCCGTCCTTCGACCAGGCGGGCGGGCTGGCGACCACCGTGCGGCCGCGCCGTGGGTAGACCTGCGCGCCGTCGACGGCGACGAAGGTGGCGCCGGTCTGACCGCCCACGAACGCCAGTCGATCGTGCTCGTGGGTGAACGTGAAATCGAAGCCCTGACAGCGGACCGGGCGCGCGCGCGGCGCCGGTGGCGGCGTCAGCGGTTGGATGACGAACAGTCGGGGCGGCGGCGTCGGCGGTGGCGGCTCTGCCGGTGGCGCGTGGGCGGCCTCGTGGCCTCGTTTGGTACCCGGGGCGCGCGCGCTGTGGCGGGCCTTCGACTTGGCGGCGGGCGGCTTCCTTTGTGCTGCCGGCGGCTTCTGCGCGGCTGGCGGCTTCTGCGCGGCCGGCGCCGCGGCGGGGGCGCGCGCGACGACCTCGTACACCAGGCGTTCCTCCGACATGAACCGCAGATCGCGGGGCGGCTCGTCGCTGCCGGGGGCGACGATCGGTCGGAAGGACGCGACCGGCCGGCCCTGATTGTCGACGACCACGATCTCGTGCCGGCGCGGCGGAACGTGCTTGCCCGGCCGCGCCGGAGGGGCGACCGGCGGCGAGCGCACGAAGGCGGCGTGCAACAGCCCCGGTGAGAAGCAGAGGTCAGCCGGAGCGACCTTCTCCTTTTGCGCGATGGTGTCGCGAACCTCGGCCATCCAGCTCTTCTGGTTGACCTCCTTGAAGCCCACGTCGCCGAACGGATCGCTCTTTGTCTTGGCCGCGGTCTTGGCTGTGCCGGACGCGGCAGCGCCGGTCATGGTTGCGGCGCCGCTGGGCGTCGCGGCACCCGGCGCAGGATCGATTGCGTCCTCGTCCTCCGCGGGCGGGGTCGCCGGCGCTGGCCGCGCTGCCTGCAGCGGCATCGAGGCTGGTCTTGCGGTGGCCCCGGTCGCGCCGGTCGTCGTCCCGGTCGTCGTGCCGGTCGTCGTGCCGGTCTTGGTCCCGGTCTTGCCGCCGGTGGCGCATCCGACTGTCAGAAGGATCGCGCCCAGGGTCGTCGAACGAAGCGCCATCAAGGGGCCCTAGTGTACGTGGATTCGCGGCGTCATCGAAGACGTAAGCACCGAACGCCGACCGCCGACCGGTGATTGATCGGTCATCGTCAACCGACGGCAGGTCATCCCACGTTGACGCGTCGGCCGTGCTCGAGCTGCCGTCACCCCAATGACCGCGCCGGAGCTCTGGGTTACCATGCGCCGCATGGGGGGGACGTCGGCGGTGGCGGAGATCGCGGCGGGCCAGCAGATCACCAACGCGCGCCGGGCGACCGCGACGCTGGGTTGGCTCAACCTGTTGTCGGTCGTGCTCAACCTGCTGCTCGGCCACTCGGTGCCGATGTCGGTCTTGCTCACCTCCACCGCCGCGGGACAGGGCATCGCCTACCTGCTCATCCGCGCGGGTCACAGCACGGTCGGGATTCTCTGGTCGGCCGCCTTCCTGTACATCGAGCAGATTGGCGTGCTGGTCCTGCAGCGTCAGCTCGGGCCGCTGCCTTATCTCGTCACGCTGGTGATCCTGCTGGTCGCGGCGACCTCCCGGGCCCGCTGGTTACCGCTCAGCTTCCTCTCGTGTCTGATCGTTCTGGCCATCGAAGGCGCGCTCAGCCCGTGGGGCGAGAGCGATCAATCGCTGATCATCACCGCGACGCTGTTCACCACGGTGGTCTTCGTGGTTTCGATGCTGCACGTGCGCGGGACGGAGCGGGCCTTTGACATCGCCGAGAGGCAAGATCGCGCCCGGGCGACCGCCGCCGCCGCCGCCATGGACAGCGAACGGCGCTATCGGCTGATCGCGGACAGCACCGACGACCTCATCGCTCTGGTCGACAACGGCGGGGTGGTGGTCTACCTCAGCCCGTCGCACCGGCGCGTGCTCGGCGTCGACATCGACGCGATGCTGGGGCGCCTCCCCAAGGATTTTCTCGCCATCGAGAACCTGGGCGAAGCCGACCAGGCGTTCAAACGGACGCTCGAGCAAGGCGAGGGGCGGGTCGAGCTGCGGGTCCGCAACCCCGACGGCACCCTGCGCATTCTGGATGCGCACCTGACGCGCGTCGGATCGAGCGACCGGCCGCTGGTCGCGATCATCAGCCGCGACGTGACCGAGCGGAGAGATCTCGAGATGCGTCTTCAGGCCTCCGAACGGCTCGAGGCGCTCGGGCGCCTCGCCGGCAGCGTCGCCCACGACTTCAATAACCTGCTGACGGTGATCGGCGCCGCCTCGGAGCTGGCGCGGAACGAGCTTCCGCCGCGACATCCCGCGATCGCCGATCTCGATGCCGTGCTCACGGCGGTCGGCACCGCTGCCGATCTTGCGCGGCAGCTGCTGACGTTCAGTCGCCGGCAGATCCTGGTTCGCACCAACGTCGATCTCGCCACGGCGCTGGCGGCGCAACGCGAGCTGCTGACCCGCCTGGTGGGAAAGGCGATCCGCCTCGAGTACGACTTCGAGAAAGACCTGCCCTCGGTGATGATGCCGCGCGCTCACGCCGAGCAGCTGGCGATGAACCTGGCCGGCAACGCCCGCGACGCCATGCCGTCCGGGGGCCAGGTGACCTTCACCATGCGCCGCCGCGTCCTGGGCGATCGCGTTGTCAACGGCCTGGCGGCGGGGGAATACGTGGAGCTCGAGGTGAAGGATCAAGGCACGGGGATTCCGGATGATGTTTTGCCGCACGTGTTCGAGCCATTCTTCTCGACCAAAGGCGCGCTCGGCACCGGGCTCGGGCTGGCCACCTGCTTCGGCATCGCCGCCCAGGCGGGCGGAACGATCCACGCCGAGAGCACGCTGGGAAAGGGCTCGACCTTTCGGGTCTTCCTGCCGGCGGCCGGCTTCGCGCAAGCGCCAGCTGACGTTCCGCAGGCGGCGCGCGACGTGCATCGCGTGCTGGTGGTCGATGACGACGCCAACGTTCGCGACACGACGATCCGCATGCTGCGCTCGGAGGGGCACGAGGTGTACGCCGCCGCCACGCTGGCCGAGGCGCGCCGGGTGCTCGAGGACGGCGACATCCAGCTGGACGCGATGATGACCGACGTCGTGCTGGGTGCCGAGCGCGGCACCGACCTCATCGAGTCGTGCCATCGCGTCCGTCCCACCACGCGGATCGTCGTCACCTCCGGCTACACCCCCGACGCGCACGCCTCCCAAGGTGCTGATCAAGCACCAGGTGATATTTCTCTCCAAGCCGTTCAGGCGCGAACATTTGTTGAAGGCGCTGCGCGGGCGCTGAACCCGTCCCCAACATTCCGGGATGCGCGTCGTTGCGCCGCGGTGCAAACCGTTTCTTCACCGTCGGAGAAAGCAGATGCGCTAAGGTTTGCTCCGGCCATGCGCAACGCGATGAGAAGTTGTTTGGCGGCGCTGGCGATGACCGCCGTCGTTGGCTGTAACGCCAACATCGCGATTCCACCGTCCGGGACGGGCGGTCAGCCGGGCAATCCAGCGACCGGCGGCGCGGTCGGCTCCGACGGCAGCGGGGGACACACGACCGGCGCGGCGACCGGGGGCGCAGCCGGCTCGTCGACCGGCGCGGGCGGCGCCGGCGGTTCCGTCACCGCGGGCACCGGGGGACAGACCGGCACCGGCGTGGGCGGCCGCATCGGGACCGGCGGCGCGCCGTCGGGAACCGGCGGCGCGACGGCGGCGGGCGGGGCTCCGGGCAGCGGCGGCTCGCCGTCGGGACCGGCGGCGCGGGCGGCGACCGGTGCGACGTCGGCGTGTACGATCCGGCGGTCGCGCCGCGCTCGCTCGCGATCACCGCCCCGACCGGGGACAACGTCCACGATCCATCGATGATCCAGAGCGGCAACACTTACTACGTCTTCAACAGCGGACTTTGGACCCGGACGTCCACCACGCTCACCAGCTGGGCCCAAATCGCGCAGGTGCTGTCCCCCAACCCGACCTGGATCCCGAGCTACGTCCCGGGCGTGACCGAGCAGACGATCTGTGGGCGCCCGACATTTCGTTCTTCAACGGCGCGTACCATCTTTATTACGCGGCCTCGACGTTCAACAGCAAGCGGTCGTGCATCGGCCACGCGAGCCGCGCGGCGATGAACGCGGGCACCTGGGCGGAGAACGGCGCGCCGGTGATCTGCTCGAACGTCCCCTCGGTCGCCAACGCGAACGTCAACTGGAACGCCATCGACCCGAACGTGATTCTCGATCCCTCGGGAGCTCCCTGGCTGGTCTTCGGCAGCGGCTGGGACGGCATCCAGATCGTGCGGCTGACGCCCGCGGGCGCCATCGATCCGACCAGCACGGTGACCACCATCGCCACCCGGACCGCCGGCGTGCTCGAAGGCGCCGCCATGGTGCGCCGGTGCGGCTACTACTATTTGTTCATGTCGTGGGACCTGTGCTGCCTCGGCGCGACCAGCACCTACAACATCCGCGTCGGCCGCTCTACCAGCATGACCGGCGGCTTCGTCGACAAGAGCGGCGTGCCGCTGACCCAGGGTGGCGGCACACTGCTGGTCGGCGCCGGCAACGGGTGGGTCGGCCCCGGCGGAGAGTCGGTGATGTTCTCCGGCAACCGCGCGTACCTCGTCTATCATGCCTACGCCGCCACCGACGGCCACTTCGCCCTGCACATGTCCGATCTGTACTGGGACGCGACCGGCTGGCCCGTCACCACCGCCAGCCCGTAGTTGCCCGATCGGAGAGTTGGCCCTCGGCACCCGTGAAGCTGCGCATCCAGCGCAGCGGAAACGTGCGCGGCGTGCGGGTCGAAGCGCCGGCTATCCTACAGAAGGGGGGCATCTACGGCTGCATCAAGGGGGTGGTCGGCGGGATCCACTTTCCCCCGTCGAACGGCAGCCAGGTGGTGTCCTATCCGTATTCGCTGTCGTAGACTTGGAGCGTGGGCGGCGACGGCAATCTGGTAGCCGGCTGGGAACGGAGCGCCGGCCTGCGCGCGCCGCCGGCGCCGACCGACGGGGTGCTGGCGCCCAACGGAACCGGATACCTGCTGGCGGTCGGGCCGCCGGCGCAGCGGATTCATCCGAGGGCCTCGTCGGTCGCGCGGTGGACATCGGCGCTCGCGCTACCGGTCGTGGCCGCGATGCCGTTTCTGTTGGTGCCGGCGCCGTATGGCCCCGTGGGCGTCGCCGCGCTGGGGGCGCTCGCCTGCTGGTTGCCGGGCGCGCTGCTCGCCGGGCTGACGCGCGCGCGGATCGCGCGCCGGTTGGCGAAGGCGAAGGTGCGATTGATGGGGATGGTTGCGGAGCAGCCGACGGTGACGAGCCTGCTCACCGGGTCGGCGGTCGTGCTGGCCGCCAGCGACTGCGCCGGCGTCGTCGAGACGCGCGGGATCGACTTCGACGTCCGTCTCGCGGGCGGCGAGATCGTGCGCGTGCCGGCGCGCGACGCGCTGCTCGTTGGGCGGGGACAGCGGGTGCGCGGCCAGCCCTCTTGCGGTCCGCTGACGGTCAGCGTCTCGGGCGGCGAGCCGCGGCTGCGCTCGGCGCTGCTGTCGACCGACGGTTGGATCGGCCGGCTGCTGGGGGTGGCTGCGCGCGAGCTGACGCTCGGCCCCGGCGACGAGGTCGAGATCTGCGGCGTGCTCGACTTCGAGCCCGACCCGCTCACGCAGCGCGGCTTTGCGCGCGGCCCCGCGCTGCGCGCCGTGATTCGCCCCGCCGGCGGCGTGCCGGTGATCGTGCGCAAGCGGGTTGGGTCCGCCGGCAGCCGGAACGCCGACGCCCAGGCAGAGGCAGAGGCAGAGGCAGAGGCCGAGGCCGACGACGGTGGGGCTTCTCCCCCCGGCGGGGGCACGGTAACGTCCGCGCCGCGATGATCGGCGTCTTCGACTCGGGGTTCGGCGGACTCACCGTTCTCGATGCCCTGATCCGGCGCCTGCCCCGCTTCGACTACTTTTATCTCGGCGATAGCGCGCGCGCGCCGTACGGCGCCCGCAGCCCCGACGTGATCTACGAGTACACGCGCGAGGCGGTCGAGTTCCTGTTCGACGCCGGCTGCCCGCTGGTGATCCTCGCCTGCAACACCGCCTCGGCGCGCGCGCTGCGCACGCTGCAGCAGCGTCACCTGCCCGCGCGCCGCCCGAGCCACCGCATCCTCGGCGTCGTGCGTCCGTCCGTCGAGGCGCTGGCCGGCCTGCCGCCCGACGCGCCTCCGGGCGCGGCGGCGCCGCCGTCGTCGACGACGCCGATGCCGGCGGCGACTCGCGCGCACGAGTCGTCGACGGGGACGGTGGCGGTGCTGGGGACAGCGGGGACGATCGCCTCCGACTCGTACCGGCTGGAGCTGGCGAAGCTCGCGCCGGGGCTACGTCTGGTGCAGCAAGCCTGCCCCCTCTGGGTGCCGCTGGTCGAGGAAGGGGAGCTCGGCGGCCCCGGCGCCGACTACTTCCTGCACAAGTATCTCGATCCGATCCTCGCGGCGACGCCTCGCCCCGATCGCATCCTGCTGGCCTGCACCCACTATCCGCTGCTGCTGCCGGCGATCCGCGCCGTCGTCGACGCCGCCACCGCGTCGACCGCCGGCCCGTCGTCGATCGAGATCCTCGCGCAGGGGGAGATCGTCGCGTCGCGGCTGGCGCAGTGGTTGACCCGCCACCCCGAGATGACGCCGCGCCTGAGCCAGGGCGGCGCGCGCCGCTTCGCCACCACCGACGATCCCGACTGGTTCGCCGCCCGCGCGGCGGCCCTGCTCGGCCGCGCGATCACCGTCGAGAAGGTCCACCTCAAGCCGATCGCCTGAAAGGCGCCCGGCTCGCGGCCAGGACCGAGGCCCGTCGGATGAGACGAAACGCCATGACGCCACAGACGCCAAAGGACGGATCTCTTGGTTTCAGATCTCGGACCGGTGGCGTCCTGGCGTCTTGGCGTTTAAACCGATGAGCACTTCAGGACACCGGCGCGCGCAGCGCGGCGACGCGCGCGGTGGCGAACGTCAGGATGCGCTGGGCCTGCTGCAGGATCGTCATGTCCGGTTTGCCGAGCGTGATCAGCTCCGGGGGCGCCGGCGGCGTGTCGCGCAGCGCCTGGGCGGCGGCGCGCACGTCGTCGGGCAGCCCCGCGTCGCTCGCCAGCGCGACCACGTGCTCCATGTAGCTGCGCCCGAAGCGCGGGTCCTCGGCCAGCACCAGCACCCCGTTCCACGCCATGCCGGCCGCGCGGCGCGCGTGGGTGACCGCCGGCCGCATCGCACGGCGCGCCAGCTTCTCGGCGCAGTGCTCAAGCTCGGTTGTGGCCGCCGCGAGCCACTCGTCGGGCGTCAGCCGGTGCAGCCAGTGAGCGGGATCGGGTCCCGGCATCGCCGCGCGCCCCTACCCCCAGCCGTCGACCAGCGCGTGCGCGCGACCGAGGTCCTCCTCGGTGTCGATCTCGCGCCATCGGCCGTCGATGAAGACCGGCACCAGCGGCACGCCGTCGTCGGCCATCTGGTTGAGCGCGTCCGACAGGTACGCCTGCCGCAGCGTCGCCGCCTGGCCGAACGGCTGCTCCAGGCCGCCGGCACGCGCGCGCGACCAGACGCCCTCCAGCGCCGCGCCGCCCGCCGCCGACAGCTTGGCCAGCCCGATGAACTCGCCGGCCGCCTCGTCGGCGGCGACCACCCGCTTGCCGACGCGACGGACGCGCGGACCGTCGGCGGTCTCCTCGACCTTGACCAGCTCGGCCTCGGAGACTGGGTGCTGAACGCGGCCGACGTAGGCATCCTGCCAGCGTCGGTCGACGATCAACGCCACGTCGGCGGTCGACGCGGCCACGCGGCGCGCGTGCTCGGTCGCGAAGACGATGTCGGAATAGGAGAACAGGAACCCGCTGCGCCATCTCCCGTTCGGCGTACAGCAGCGACGCGAGGATGTTGTTCTTCTCCCAGTCGGGGTTCTCGACGAAGCGCACCGGCGGCGGCGCTCCGACCGCCGGCGCGATCCGATCGCCGAGGTAGCCGCGCACGATCACCACGTCGTCGGCGCCGGCCGCCGCCAGCGCGGCCAGCTGCCGGTGCAGGATCGGACGCCCGCCCACCGACACCATGCACTTGGGGATCTCCGCCGTCTCCGGCCCGAGGCGCCGCCCGCGTCCCGCGGCCACGATGATCGCCTTCATGACGCCGCCGGCCTCCGGCCGAGCCGCAGCGCGATGCCAAGCAGCGAGCGTGCGGCGTAGGCGGCGTTCATCACCAGATAGGCGTGCAGGAAGAGGTCGATGCGATTGGCCAGCGCCACGAACAGAATGTAGCTCGGATAGTGGACGATGAACTTGCCCAGCGCTTCGGCGACGCGCAGGGGCGACCACCGCGGGGCCGCCGCCTCCGGCGCGCTGGCGGCGAAGCCTTCGCCGTAGTCACCTGCGCCCATGCCGATCTTGGCGCCGGTCGCTGCCGCGTACTCGGGGCGGCGCAGGAACGTGGTGAGGCTGATCGCCGACGCGACGATCACCAGGCCGGCCAATGCCTCGAGCAACCAACGCACGTCCGAGCTGGCTCGCCACAGCCGGATCCCGACCGCCGCGACCAGCAGGAAGGCCTTGAGCTCGTCCATGAGGAAGTCGAGGTGCGCTCCGACCGGCGACGACATCCCCTTGAGGCGCGCCAGCTGGCCGTCGACGCAGTCGAGCACGTACGACAGCTCGATCACCCCGGCGGCGATCATCAGCGCGCGCCACCCCGGGCAGAACCCGACCATGGTCGCGCCGACGGCGAACACCACCAGCGTCAGCAGCGTGATCTGGTTCGGGGTGACTCGGGTCGCGCGCAGCGGCACCAGCAGCACCGCCGCCAGCGGCCGCGCGACCAGCCGGTTCCAGAGGATGTCCTTTGGTTTGCGCGTCCGCCGGTAAACTTCGGCGACCTGGCCAAACATCAGTGCGCGAGGACGCCGACCAGCTGATAAATGCCGAGCAGCGCGAGCCCGAACAGGAAGCCGACGCCGACGTAGGTCCAGACCGGGATGGCGCGCGACTTCTTCGCGGTGATGGCCCGCACCGGCGCCGTCCGTTCTTCGATCGGCGCGACCCTCACCGGGACGACCTCGGCCCCGGCGGCCGGACCGCCGCCATACCCCTGGTGGGTGGTGCGGCTGGCCTCGGCCGATTCGGTGGCCGCGGCAGCCATCGGGGCCGCCGGCGCTGCGTCGGCCGCCCCGGCGGGTGAGCCGGCGGCCGGCGGGATGATGGCGGGCGCGGGGACGAGCGTCTTGCGGGCGCCGGTCTTGCGGTCGGCCGCGGCGCGCCCCTTGGCCGCCTCTTCCTTCGGCTTCTCGACGATCTTCTCCGGCGCTCGTTCGGCCGGCTTTTCGGCCATTTTCTCGGGCAGCCGCGGGGCGGGCACGCCGAAGATCGTCTTGGTCGCGCCCTGACGATCTTGCGCCGCCTGCGCGGCGGCCGACGCCGCCACGACCGGAGCCGGCGCCGGCGCCGTGGGGGCGGGGGCGGACGGCGCCGCCGCCACCGGCGGTGCTGCCGCCGGGCTGGCTGCCGGTGCCGCCGCCGCCGCGGTCGCCTGGCGCGCGATCTCGGCCGCCTTCAACCCCGCGATATCGAGAGCCGGCATGCCGAAGATCGTGCGCGTCGCGTGGGTGCTGACCGGCGCGCGCGCCGGTTGCACGGGCGCCTGAGGGGTCGGCGGCGTCGCCGCCGGACGTGCCGCCGCAGGCGTCGCGGGTGGGCGGGCCGCCGCCGGAGTGGCGGGCGGCCGCGCGGGCGGCGCCGCCGACCGGTGCGGGCGCGGGTGCTGGCGCGGGCGCAGGTGCCGCCGCGGGCGCCGGAGCGCGCACCACCTTGGGCACCGACTCGGGCATGGTGAGGCGCGGAATGCTCAGCCGGTAGTTCCCCGACGACCATTGCATCACCTCGGCGAGCCGCTCGGGCGCGTCGATCCCCCCGACGGTGACGCCGCTGATCTCCCCCTTGCGGTATTCGACGCGCGCGGTTTCGCTGCCGCGCCACACCTCGATCCCGCAGGTGATCACGTACTGCTCGCAGTAGCGCATCAGGTGCGCCAGCGGGCGCACGTCCAGGGTCCCCGAGTCGGGCCCCGGGCTGCCGAGATCACCGTCGACCGGGTTCGGCAGCCGCGGCTCGAGCCGGAAGCGGGCGCCGTTCACGCCGCGCAGCTTGTCGAGCGCGTCGTCGGTCGACTTGCCCGCGTACAGCGCCTCCGAGACGCCGCCGGCCAGCAGGTGAACCTCGCCGAGCGCGGTATCCCCCTTCGCCGGAAGCACCTCGACCCGCAACGGAAGCGCCGGGCCGCTCAGGAAAGCCATCAGATCGTCGAGCGCGCCGCCGGACCATTCGACGACGTTCTGGTTGGGGGCGGCGCCGTCGCCGGCCGCTTGCGCGGGACGCAGGGGGCTGCGGCAGATCGGGCACATGAGCCCGGCCGCCCCCTCTGGCGCTTGAAAACTCAGCTGACAATTACCGCAGACGACCTGCATCCCCGTGCCTCCGGCCTTTACGCCGCGCCTTCGCGCTGCAGGCGGTTCGAATGTTGGTATTGATTCTCCAAGGACGCGGTCCCTCCCGTGCCCCCGATGCCGGCGTCCGTGTCGCCACCGGCCCCACCGGCGGCGGTGGTACCGCCGCCCCCGCCCCCCACGCCCAGCGCCCCGCCGGTGCCGCCAGTGCCCGCGGCGGCGTCACCACTGCCAGCGCCTCCGCTGCCGTCGAGCGGCGCTTCGAACCAGGCGCCGGCGTCGGTGCCAAAGTTCTGGTCGACCGGGGTACCGGAAGAACAAGAGAGCGAAAGCGCCGAAGCCGAACCGAGGAAGGCTGCGCTGAACAGGATTCGGCGACGCCACATGGCGAAGCACGGTAGCAAGGTGGGGGGGCCTCCGCAACACTTTGAACGGTCGGTGCCGTCTCGGTGTCGCGCCGGCGACCGCAATTCGCCGCCGCGCGGCGGCCATTCGAAGCGCGATCCGCGACATTTTGGTGATCATTTTGGTCGGTTGGCGGCCTCGGTAACCGCCCTTTCGGGCCGGCGCGGGGCCGGGCGATTGGTGCGATTGTGTGACGGCGTGGTCCGGTGTCGTTGTTTTCGTCTTCGGGTTTCGCGATATTAGGCCTCGTTCCCGGAAGGATGCCGCGGATGACCGATTGGCCCACTTCGCTCATCGAACGAATCAAGGCCCGCCAGGCGATCCTGGTCGCAGGGCTTGGCTGTTCCCGTCTGGTGGGCCGGCCGGGATGGGCTGAGCTCGGCGAACGCCTCGTCGACTGGCTCGACGATGAAGAGGAGCGGGGCCGCGTGCGCGCGCTGCTCGCCGCTGGACGGATCGCCACCGCGATCACGTTCCTGCGCGCGCGCCTCGCCGACGACGTCGTGGTCGAGGTGCTGAAGGATGCCTACCCGCAGCGCGCGGGTGCGGGCGCGCCGCCGCCGCGGGCGCCCTCACGGCCGAGGCGTCGAACGCGTCCGACGCGCCCGACAATCCGAACTTGGCGGCGAAGGATCTCGGCGTGATCGCCCGCATCCCTTGGCGGGGCGTGATCGCCACCGGCTTCGACGACCTTTGGGACCAGCTGCTCAACACCGACGTCGAGAGCCCGGTGCCGACCTTCCTCGCGCGCGACGCGCCGGCGCTGGGGCAACATCGCGGGCGTTTCCTGCTGCGCCTGTGCGGCAGCGTCGCGGCGCCCGACTCGATCTGCCTGTCGCCCGCCGATCTGCGCCGCCGCGTGACCCCGACCGGCATCACCGACGTCGTCGACGAGCTGTACGAGCGCTGGTCGTTCGTGTTCCTCGGCTTCGGCCTCGAGGACCCCGACTTCAAGCTGGTCTCGCAGCGGCTGCTGGGCGCCAACATCGCCGGCATCGAGCACTTCCTGATCTACCCGGGCGAGACCGGCTTCGAGGCGCAGCTGGTCGGCGCCGAGCAGGGGCTGACCCCCGTACCGACCAGCGGGACGCTCGACGAGGTGGTGCACGCGCTCGGCGAGGCCTGGAACACCGTCGCCGCCGAGGCCCGCCCGCCCGAGGACGACCTCGAATCCTGGCTGGAGATCTGGGGCCGCGACACCGGCGACGAAGAAGCGCGCGCGGTCCTGCGGCGCACCGAGGATCGCCTGCGCGCCGGCAAGGACTGGGAACGCCTGGTCGAGCTGCTGCTGAGCCAGGTCGAGCGCCTGGCCGCCGCGCCCGCCGAGCAGGTGGTGCTGTTGCGCGAGGTCAGCCGGGTCTTCGACGTCGAGATGGAGGCCGTCGATCGGGCGTTCGCCGCCACGCTGACGGCGTTCGGCCTGGCGTGCGACGCGCCCGGGCTGAAGGACGACGTGCTGCGCCTGGCGGGCAAGGCCGGCACCTGGAACGAGCTCGCCACCGAATACGCCGAGATCATCAAGGGGATCGCCGAGCCCGCGTCGCAGGCGCGGCACGTGCTGGAGCTCGGCCGCATCTACGCCGAGGAGTTGAACCAGTACGAGCCGGCGATCGCCGAGTACCAGCGCGTGCTGGTGATCGGCGCCCCAGGGGGCCGCGGGCCGATCGCTCCGCGAGCCGGCCCTCGTGGCGCTGGTCGATCTGCTGGGCAAGCAGGAGGCCTGGGGCGAGCTGGCGCGGGTGCTGGCCGCGGCCGCCGCGGCGCTGGAACAGCAGGGCAAAGGGCGGCGCGCGGGTGAACGTGAGGCAGACGGCGATGCCGGCCGCGCGGCGGGCGATCCGGCGCGCGAGATCTCGCTGCATCTGCAGCTCGGCGAAGTGCTGGCGTCGCGCCTCGGCGAGATCGACGGCGCGCTCGCCTCGTACGAGCGGGTGCGCGAGCTCGATCCGTCATCGATCAAGGCGCAGGAGGCGCTGGAGCCGCTTTATCGAAAGAGGGAGCGCTGGCCAGATCTCGCGCGCGTGCTCGAGGAGAAGGGGCGGCGCACCAGCAACCCCGAGGAGGCGGCGCGCCTCCGCGGCGAGCGGGCCGAGGTGCTCGAGCGCGCCGGCGACGTCGACGCCTCGATCGCGACGCTCGAGGGGGTCGTCGCCAGCGATCCGGCGAACCGGGCGGCGCTGCGTTCGCTCGAGAAGCTTTACGACAAGCAGGGCCGCGACCAGGATTACCTGCGCACGCTGGAACGGTTGGCCGAGGTCGCCGTCGACAGCAGCGAAAAGCTGATGCTGCTGCGCCGTCTCGCCGCCGAGTGGGACGAGCGCCCCGAAGGGGTCGACCGCGCCGCCGAGGCGCTGGAGCAGATCCTGCAAATCGATCCGCGCGACGACGACGCCTTCCGCGCGCTGGGACGGGTCTACCGCCAGTCGAAGCGCTGGCTGCCGCTGGTCGAAGCGCTGAACCGGCAGATCGCCGTCAGCGCCGGCGCGCCGGTCGAGCGCGATCTGCAGGCCAGCCTCGGCCGCATACTGGAAGAGGAGGTTCACGATCTGGACCGCGCCATCGACGCCTACGCGGCGGCGTCGCGCCTCGGCGACCAGCGCGAGCCGACGCTGGCAGCGCTGGCGCGCCTGTACGAGCAGCGCGGCCGCTGGCGCGAGGCGGCCGAGGTGCTCGATCGGTCGGCCGCGGCGGCGCGCGAGCCGGCGGCGCGCGCGGCGGCGCTGGCGCGCGCGGGCGGGCTTTACGCCGGCCGCCTCGCCGACGCGGCGGCAGCCGAGGATCGCTACACGCGCGCGCTCGCGGCCGTGCCCGAGGACGCGGACACGCTGGAGGCGCTGGGGGCGCTCCAGCGCGGCAAGGGGGAGCTCGCGCACGCCGCCAAGACCTTCGTCGACGCGGCGGGGCTGGCGCGCAGCCCGGCGCACAAGGCGCGGCTGCTCACGGCCGCCGGGATCCTGTTTCAGGACCAGCTCGGCGACGCCGCGCGCGCGACGGCGCTGTTCGCCGAGGCGGTCGGGCACCAGCCCGAGCCGCCGGCGTCCGAGCCGGTGACCGCCGCCGAGCGCCTGGTGCCGATCTATCTCGGGGCCGGGCGCTTCGCCGAGCTCGAGCCGGTGCTGGAGGGGCTGGTGCGCCGCGCGCGCGGCGGCGGGGGCGACGGGGGCGACACCGTGCGCGACGCCGTGCGCACTTGCGATCTCGAGAGCCGGCTCGCCTTCACGGCGCACAAGCTGGGCAAGATCGAGCAGGCGATCGCCGGCTATGAGCGGGCGCTGGCGCTGGCGCCGACGTCGCTGCCGGCGCTGGCCGGGCTCGCCGATCTGCAGTTCGAGCGCGGCGCCTGGGCGGAAGTCGATCGGTTGTACCGCGCCTTGCTGGCGCAGCACGAGGCGGCGCTGCCGGAGAAAGAGCTGCTCGACGTCTACGTGCGCCTCGGGCGCGCGGCGACCGAGCTCGGCGATCGCGAGGCGGCGCTCGGCTACTACGAAAAGGCGTCGGCGCAGAGCGGACAGAATCAATCGGCGCTTGAGGGCATCGCCGGCCTGCACGCCGACGAGGGGGACTACGCCGCGTTGGTGCTCGACAAGCGCGCGCTGCTCGGGCTGGCTGACCCGGCGGGCAAGGTGCGCCTGTTCGAGGAGATCGGCGAGATCTACCTCGGCAAGCTCAACAACCTGCCGCAGGGGATCGCGGCCTTTCAATCGGCGCTGGCAATCGAGCCGACGCGGCGGCAGACGCTGCACCGGCTGCTCGAGCTGTTCACCAGCGCGCGGCTCTGGGGGCAGGCGGCCGACACGCTGGTGCGGCTGGCCGCGCTCGAGACCGCGCCCGAGATGCGCGCGAAGTACCTGTACACGGCGGCGCTGATCCGGCGCGACGAGCTCAACGACGGCGAGGGGGCGGTCGAGCTGCTCAATCAATCGCTCGAGGAGGCGCCGGCCGAGACCAAGGCCTTCGACGCCATCGAACGGACGCTGACCGAGGCGGGGACCTGGAAGGAGCTGGCGCGCAACTACCGCAAGATGATCAAGCGGCTGCCGGCGCAGGGGTTCGTCGAGCTGCGCGTGCGGCTGTGGAACAGCCTGGGCGAGGTGTCGCTGCGGCGGCTCGACGATCGCGAGATGGCGACCACGGCGTTCGAGGTCGCAAGCTCGCTCGAGCCGGAGAACCTGCAGCGCCACGAGCTGCTGGCCGACCTGTACCTGCAGGGCGGCCCCGATCGGATCGACAAGGCGATCGCCGAGCACCAGCTGCTGGTCGCGCGCAGCCCCGATCGGCTGGCGTCGTACCGCGCGCTGGCCAGGCTCTATCGCGACTCTGGCGCGCTGGACAAGCAGTGGTGCGTCGCCGCGACCCTGACCTTCCTGCGCAAGGCCGACCCCGAGCTGGTGCAGTTCTACGAGCACCACCGCCCGCGCGAGCTGCGCACCGCCAAGCGTAGCTTCACCGACGACATCTGGGCCAAGGTCGCCCACCCCGACGAGGATCGCTTCGTGGCGGCGGTCTTCATGCTGCTGGGGCACTTCGTGGCGGCGACGGCGGCGCAGCAGCACCAGGCGGTGGGGCTGCGGCGCAAGGAGCGCGTCGACGTCGGGCGCGACGATCGCGTGCCGCTGCCGACGCTGCGCTACGTGGCGCAGACGCTGGAGCTGCCGCCGCCCGACGTCTTCTTTCGCGACGTCGATCCGCAGAGCCTGTCGCTGCTGAACCTTCAGGAGAAGGGGGCGCTGACGCCGGCGTTCGTGATCGGGCAGGGGTACGGCCGCCACATCGACGAGCACGACGTGGTCTTCGAGCTCGGCAAGCGGATGGCGTTCCTGCGCCCCGAACGCTTCCTGCGCTGCGCGGTGCCGTCGGTGTCGGCGCTCGACATCGCGCTGCGCTCGGCGCTGGCGCTGGTGGGCGCCGGCATCGGGCCAGGCGCGTACAACGGCGAGGTCGACAAGCTGACCGATCAGCTGCGGCGCATGGTGCCGAGGTCGGTCATCGAGCAGATGGCGGTCGTGGGGCAGCAGCTGCTGTCGGCGCGCGGCGAGGTGATCGACATGGAGGCCTGGATGGGGGCGACCGATTTGACCGCGGCGCGAGTCGGCTTCGTGCTCGGCAGCGATCTGCCGGCCGCCGCGCGCGTGATCTCGACGGAGCCGGCGTCCACCAGCCCGCTGGTCGCCAAGCAACGCCTCAAGGATCTGATCGCCTACTCGGTCAGCGAGAGCTACTTCTCGGTCCGGAAGTTTTTAGGCCTCGAACTGATGTAGCGGTATTCTGCCGCCATGCCTTCGCCTGGCCGGAGGGGATCCCTCGTCCCCGCGTTTGCGTTCACCTTGCTGGTCGTTCTACCGGTCGTTCTACCGGTCTTCGGCTGCGCGTCGTCGCCGCCCCCGCCGCCCGCCGCGCCCGCGGCCGCGGCGCCCGCCGCCGCGGCGACCGCCACGCCGACCGCCGCGCCTCCGGGCCCGACGGTCGGCCCGATGCTGCGGCTCATCCCCGCGGCCGAGGCGCGGCCGCAGCTGATGGCGTCGATCTCGCTCCCGTCGTTCGACCGCACGCTGTCGGGCGCGGTCGCGCTGTTGTCGCGCGCGGTGCCGCTGCCGCTCGACGCCGCCGGCGTGAAGGAGACGTTGCTGACCCAGGCCGGCCTGCCGCCCAAGGTCGGCGAGAACCTCGACACCGCCAGCCCGGCTGGCGCCGTCGTGGTCGCGATCGGCGGCAAGGAGGTCGGTGGGCTGGTGATGGCGATCCCCGCCAAGGGGGTCGAGCAGGCGCGCGTGGTGATCGGCGCGCTGGGGACCATCGTGGCCCGGCGGGGCGAGATCGTGCAGATCGACAACGGCTCGGGCGGGCGCGGATGGGTCTGGCAGAGCGCCGGCGTCATCGTGCTCAGCGACTCGATCGACGCGCTCGCGCGCGGCGCGATGCTCGCGCTCGAGGCGCGCCGCCCCGGCACCGGCGAGGACGTGACGGCGGTGCTCTATCCGGCGTCGATCGCGCGCGCCAACGGCACCGACCTCAAGACCGCCCTGACGACCATGGTCGCGATGGCGCGCGCCATGCGCGCGGCGCAGGCGATCGAGGCGCAGTCGAAGATCGACGCCGAAGCGAAGGGCAAACACGCGGGGGCCGCCCGCGCCGGGGCGCCGCTGGGCGCGGGCACCGATCATTCGCTCGACGTCCTCGAGGATGTCGCGGGATACCTCGGCGACACCAGCACGGTCGAGATTGGCCTGACGACCAGCGAGGCGCGCGGGCTGATGGTCAACGTACGCATCCACCCGCTGCCGGGGACGCCGTTCGAGAAGCTGACCGCCGAGGGGACGCCGTTCTCGATCGACCCGGCGCTGCTGCGCAAGCCTGACCGGAAGACCGAGGGGAAGGCGGAGGGCAAATCCGACGGGGCGCCCGACGAGATCGCCTTCGTGGCTGCCTCCAGCTACGGGCCGTTCCTGCGCGCGCAGATCGCGCGCCAGCGCCAGCGCCTGGCCGACAGCCACGAAAAGGGGGCGGCGGCGGCGCTGGCGTTCTTCGATACGTCGTTCGCGTCCTTCACCGGGACCTGGTCGGGCGTCGGCCGGTTGCGACCCACCCTGTCGGTTCAGGCGATCTATCCGCTGAAGGACGACGCCAGCGCCGCCAAGCTGAGCGCGGCGATGGCCGAGGTCGACACCGCGGCCGCGGTGGCCTTCATGCGCTCGCAGCTCGCGCCCGATCAGCAGGGGTGGTTCGATCTCAAAGCCAAGCGCGAGACCGTCGGCAAGCTCAAGACGCTGCACTACACCCTGAGCCTCGACGCCAAGCGGTTGCCGCCGGCCACCCGCGACGCGGTGAAGAAGCTGCTGGGCGCGTCGGCGTTCGACATCTACCTCGCCGTCTCGGGGATGCGCGCCGTGGTCGCCGGCGGCAAGGACGCCAAGGCGCGCCTCGCCGACCTGACCCGCGCCCCCAAGGACAAGGGCGCCGCCGGCCAGGCCGCCGACACTATCGGCGGCGACCTCGGCGACGCGATCCTGGCCGCCAAGGGCAAGGACTCGTTCTTCTACTTCGACCTTGGTCCGGTGGTGACGCTGGTCGGGGCGCTGGCCGACGAGCCGCGCACCAAGGCGCTGGCGGCGAGCTGCTCGGCCCCGATCCCGACCTACGCGACGTTCACCAGCGACGGCCAGGCCAAGCAGATGACGTTCAGCTGGACCGTCCCCCCCTCGGCGTTCGTCGGTGCCGGCGCGATCATTCAGGGCCTCGGCAGCGCCGGGGCGAGCCAAAGCCCGTAGCTGCGCCAAATCCTGGTCCGGATAAAACGAAACGCCAAGACGCCAGAGACGCCAAGTCCGGACTTTGAATAGTCCGGACCTTGGCGTCTTGGCGTCTTGGCGTTTAACCCACGCGTAACGCTGCGGCTACAGCGCGGCCAGGAACGCCGCCAGGTCGGCGCTGGCCTGCCCGTCGAGGCCGATGTGGAAGCGCGTGTCGTAGAACTTCACGACGTCGGCCAGCGTCGCCGCGAAGCCGTTGTGGAAGTAGGGCGCGCGCGGCGCCAGCCCGCGCAGGATCGGCCCCTTGAAGGTGGCCACGTGGGCCCACTTGCCGTCGATGAGCGAGCGGCCGGGGTCGGAGGTGCGGATGGTCGCGCCGGTCGTCTTGTTGCGCAGGGTGTAGCGCGGCGTGGTGTCGGTGTTGAACTTGTCGGGATCGGTCAGGCCAAGGTCGAGCGGCAAGCCGACCGAGTGGTCACCGGCGTTGGGCGCGTCGTGGCAGGTGGTGCAGGTGCCCGAGAAGCTGGGAACCCCGATCGCGTCGTTGACCCCGCGCACGCCGGAGATCGTGAAGGTGCGCGTATTGAAGATGTTCTGCCCGCGGGCGATCGACGCGCGCGCCGCCGCCTGCGCGTTCCCCGTCTGCGTCGCCCAGGCGTCGTAGAGGTTGAACACATGGGTGGAGAACGGCGTCCCCGCCGGGTCGGCCCCCAGCACGTCGTTGATGCCGATGTGGAAGGGCTGGGCCGCAAGCGCCGTCGGCCCGCCGGTGGCTCCGGCCGCGCTCAGGCTGCCGGCGTTGGAGTCGACGACCTGCGCGGTGAACAGCGCCGATTCGAAGTCGACGATCGCCTGGCGCTGGGCCGTGGTCAGCGGCGTCGCCCCCTGCGCGTGGCCGAGCGTCGCATCGTTGGCCTGGTTCGACAGGTTCTGCGCGATGGTGTTGCCGGGGACGCTCTCGCGCCCGTCCCACATCACGGTCGCCAGGAACTTCAAGTTGGTCGAGGGGAGCGGGCGGCGGAACAGCGACAGCTCCTTCGCGCTGGCGAACTGGTAGGGGTCCTCGACCATGGTCAGATCGAATTCAGCATTCGCCGGAATGCCGATGCCGACGCGGATCGTGCCCCGGTTCAGCAGCAGGCTGTAGGCGCTGCGCCGCTGGGCCACGGTGGCGACCGGCAGGTTGGGGGCGTTCGCGCCGTCGTTCAGCCGGAAGATCGGGGCGGTGCCGGTGGACCCGAAGCGCTGCTGCACCTCGGCCGGGCTGATGCCCCAGGCCTGCGCCGGCTGATGGCAATCGACGCAAGACCGGCCGTTGGTTCCCAGGCTGAGGAAGAAGGGGTTGTTGGGGTCGACGTTGCCGGTCGTGCTGACGGTCTGATGGGTTCCCGAACCATTGGTATAGGACTGGGTGATCTGCGCGCTGGTGATCGCTTGACCGGAGGTCTCGGCGACATCGGTTTGAGCAGGCTCGCAGGCAGCCACCATGAGGGGTGCGGCGAGAGCAATTGTGAGTGCGAATCTGCCGGATTGACCTGGCGTCGACTGGCTCATTCCCTGTCCTCCTTGCGCGTGTTTCGGTTCGGGATGTCGGAATGTCGATTACCAGCGCCAATGCCGCTCGCCGCTTCTCCACGCCTCCACGACCTCGACCGGGATCACGGACATGTGCGCCTGAGGAAGCTCCCCTGGGTGCCGGGGGAGCGAGGTGTAACTAGTCGGACTCGGTAATCCAAGATCTCCGACCATCGTACCTCAGGCGCGCGGTTTTGTTTCCAACATATTTCTGTCGCGTCAAGTCAGGTAACTTTTAGTGATTGATCGGGTGGGCCTGAATACACTCCGCCACGCGCGGCGTCGTTGCGGCCCTTGCCTGGCCGCGGCGTACGCTTCAGCGGGCGCGTAAGTCAGCGAGCTTCAGGGCGATCCGGTCGATCATCCAGCGCGGCAGCACGAACCGGTCAGGAGAAGGGGGCGCCTGGGCCAGGTAGGTCTCGTCGCCGGGGCGCCCTGCGAGGGCGATCACGCTGCAGCTTCCCTTCGGGCCGCGCCCGGTGATCACCACCGGCGCGCGACCGCGCAGATCCTCGGGGCGCGGATCCTCGGCGATGCGCGGGGCGCGCCAGCCGCGAAACACGCTGGCCAGCGGCGCGACCTTGTCGGAATCGACGCGCAGGTCGCGCGGGGCGGTGGCGCGCCAGACGCGACCACCAGGACTGGTTCTGACCACGGTGAACGAGTCGGCTCCGTTCCTCACCACGATCTCGTCGATGTCCGAATCGACCAGGCGGCAGAGAAGCCGGTCGCGAAACTGGATCGGGCGGCGGGCGAGCCGTTCGATGTTGAACGCCTTCACGCGGAAGATCTGCGGTCCCTCGTTGGTCTTGACGAAGAAGTCGTCGGCACCGGCGGGGCCGCCGACCAGCAGGAGATCCTTCTCCCCGCTCCGCAGCGTCACCGTCAGGGTCAACGCCGGTGGGTCGAGCCCGGCCGCGGCCGGCGCGGTGCCGTCGGCGAAGTCGCTCGCCTTGAGCGACGACAGGGTCGAGACGATCTCGTCCGCCACCAGCGCGTCCAGCGCGGGGATCTCGCGCGTGGAAGCGACCACGGTCCAGTTGCGCGGGCCATGCCGGGCCGGCACGCCGTGGCCGCTCGGCGGCGGCGGCTCGGCGGCGGCGCGCAGCTGAATCCGCTCGCCGTCGCGCGTTTCGACCGCGATCTCGTTCGCGTCGTCGGCGGGGAAGGTGGTGACGCTGCGGTCGCGCCATTCGGCGGTCACCTTGTCCAGCAGCGCGCGCAGGTCGCCGTTCACCTGCCAGACGGCATCGCCGCCGCCCGCGCCGCTAGCGCTGGCGCTGCCGCCTGCCGTTTTCGGCACCCGGACCATCGTCCCGCCGTCGGCGCTCTTGCCGACGACCAGGTCGAGCCGCGGGCGATCCCCCTGCAGCACCCGCACGCCGATCCCCTGCGCCGGGTCGACCTGCAGCTCCTGGTAGCGCTGCGCGCGCGTGGTGACGATCGCGCCGGGATCGAGCTTCTCGATCGCTTCGAAGGCGGCGGTCGCCGCCTCGGTGTCGGCGGCGTAGGAGACCGGCGCCGTGACCCAGAAGCCATCGGGGCGGCGCCGCACCGTCGTCCGCGCGCCGCGCGCCGTGATCTCGAGCGCGTCGAACTTACCGGCGCGCAGCGGAGCCGCCGCGCCGGGGTTCACGCCCAGCGCCGGCTGGCGGCGCGCGACGACGGCAGCCCCGGTGCAGGCCACGAAGGCGATTCCGCACACCACCAGCCGGGCGTTCCCGCTCATCCGGTGCCCTCGCGCCCGTCGGGTAGCCGCTGGCGGCGGCGGCGCGCTGGCGAGCGCCAGCGCCAGCGGAGCAGACCCGCCACGCAGACCAGCAGCGGAACGCCGGCGACGTTGCCCCACTTGAGCAGCGCTGCACGCCCACCGCCCGTGCCAGCGGCGTTGCTGTCGCCGTCGCCGCCACCGCCGTTGTCGATGTCGAGGGGCCGCGCGCGCAGGACGTTGCCCCGCAGCGCCACCAGCGCGTCGTCCTCCATGGTCCAGCTGACGGCGTTGAGCAGCAGCTGCGCGCCGCCCGCGTAGATCGGGAAGGTGCGCAGCAGCGCCATGTAGCGATCGGAGGCGAAGTCGGCATCGCCGACGACGACCAGGCGCACCGGTCGGGGCGAGGATGCGGGGGCGGGCAGGGCGCTGGCGCGCGCCGGTCCCTGGTAGGCGTAGGCGAGCGCCGACGAGCCGCGGCGGGCCCCCGCGGGCGCGCCGCCGGCCGCGGCCGGCGCCGAGAGGGGGACGGAGAAGGTGCCGGTCTGTCGCCAGGAGGCCAAGGAGCTGCGCGCCAGCGCCCAGACGCGGCCTGACGAGGGCGCCGCCGGCGATCCCGAGGCCGCGGCGCTGCCGGCGAGCGGCCCGACCAGATCGATCGAGCTCGCGAACGGAAAGACCGCCGCGTCGATGCCGGCCGTCACCGGCAGCTGTCGGGCGAGCGCCGGCTCGGGCCGCACCGCGACGAACGCCGGGAAGTTGACGAACATCGGGGCGTCGTCGGGCGCGCCGTGCTCGAGCGGGCCGGGGACGTTGCGCGGATCGAACACCAGGTCGTTCCCGACGCGAAAGCCGTAAGCGCCGAGCAGCGGCTCGAGGCCGGTGGTGGTGGGGACGACGCGCCGGGAGCCGGCGGCTGGGTCTGTTTCGACCGTGGCGCCGTCGAGCAGGAAGATCGCCGGTCGACCGCTGTCGAGGAAGCGCTCGACCTCGCGACGCGCCCGCTCTTCGAAGGGGCGGCGCGGCCCGGCGACGATCAGCAGCGCGATGTCGTCCGCCAGCGGGCCGGGCATCGGACCAGGCATCGGACCGGCCGAGGGATCGAGCGTGACCACCTCCAGCTCGGGATCGAGGGCGCGCTTGACGAAGGTGTAGTCCAGGCCAAGGTCGCGCTCGCCGTGTCCGACGGTGAACGCGACCCGCCGCCGCTTCTGCGACATCCGTTTGATCAGCGCCGAGATCTCGTACTCGAGGCCGGTCTCGCGCTCGATCGGCGTCAGCGCGTGACTCTTGCCGTCGTACCACAGGCACAGCCCCATGAAGTACGCGCCGACGGCGAACCGGGCGCTGCTCTTGCTCTGGAAGGCGACCTTTCCGATGTGGCAGCGGCCGGCCTGCTCCTCGATGCGCGGATCCGCCGGATCCGCGGCCTCGTATCGCAGCTTCCCGCCCGAGGCCAGCCGGTATTCCTCGAGCAGCTCGCCGGTGTAGCGGGCGACGCCGTCGAGGGCCGGCGGAAGATCCCGCGAGAAGTACGCCTTGATGGTGAGCTCGTCGGGCAGCGCCCGCACCAGGGCGCGCGACGCGGGCGAGAGCGTGTAGACGTGGTCTTCGGTGAGATCGAACCTCAGCGCGAGCCGCGCCGCGGCCAGGTTGGCCGACACGATCGCGCCCGCGGCCAGCACGAGGGCGGCGATTGCCTTCCCACCTTCACGCCGCGCGTCGCGCGCACGGCTCGCGCCGGCCGGGCGGGAGCGCTCGCGATCGTCGGGGCGGCTCTGGTCGGGTGGGGTCACGGGGGGCGTCGGGCCGAAGCCTCGATCCATCGTATCTGAATGACGCCGTTCGTGCAGCGGTGGTCGTCAGGACGAGGTGCGGCTGAGCGGGCGGATCGGACCGGACTCCTCACCCTGACCCTCTCCTCGCCGAGCCGAGGAGAGGGAATGAGAGGGAGGGCCGACTCCGGCCGACCTCTCCTCGCCTCCTGCTTCTGCCGTTCGGGCCGCTTTCCTGGCCTCCTGCTTCTGCCCTTCCGGTCCCCTCTCCTCGTCTGCGAGGAGGGTTAGGGTGAGGAGTCCGGTCCGCCAGGCAAGGCATCGGATGGGGCCGCGCGCCCGTTTGGCGCCGTCTACAGATCCTGCAGCAGGCGCTTGACCTCGGACTCGGCGGGCTTGCCGCGTGGGGTGTAGCTGGTGCTGGTGGGACCACCGAAGCCGTACCAGTTCCAGACGTAGACGCCGTCCAGCAGCGACGACGCCGACCAGACCCTCCGGAAGGCCTCGAAGGCGCGTCGCTGCTCGTCGAGGTCGACCACGCCGCCGGCGCCTTCGTCCCAGGGCGCGGCGGTGCAGCCGGCGCGCGAACGGTAGCCGAGCTCGGTGAGGATCAGGGGATGGCGCCGGGTGGCGTGCCAGCTGTCGAGCTCTTGCCTGACCCGCCGCCAGCCCTCTTCCAGCGCCGGCCCGTCGGCGGGGGCGTGGTCGTCGGCGCGCAGGTTGAAGTAACCGGTGACGCCGTCCTCGTCGACCAGGTCGAGCAGCTTGGCCTGGCGGAAGTGATCCCAGTTGGCGGAGTAGACCAGGCTGCCTTTGAAGACGCCGCGGATCCGTTCCAGCAGCGGCTGCCAGCGATCGATATCGCCGTCCAGCGACGACAGCTCGCTGCCGACGACGAAGCGGCTCGCGCCGGTCAGGCCGGCCACGGCGGCCAGATCGCCGAGCAGGTCGGCGTAGCGGCGGAACCATTCGGTCGGGTTCGCCGGCGCCAGCGTGCCGCGCCATTCGCCCGCGCGCGCCGACCGCAGGCGCAGGATCGGGAACACCGTCACCTCGAGCCCGTCGCGCCGCGCGAGGCGGATGGTGTCGGCCAGCAACGAAAGCGTCGGCGAAAAGCGGGTGTGCAGCCCGAGGTCGGCCGAGCGCACGTCGGTCTGGTAGATCGGCACGATCAGCGAGACGTGGGTCGCCCCCAGCGCCACGACCTCGGCCAGCTGCGACGCGTAGGAGAAGCTCACGTCCTCGGCGAACATGCCGAGCGCGACACCGCGTTGCTTTTCGCCCAGCGCGGACGGCGGCGGCAGCGTGGATGCCGCGTGCTCCGGCGGGAGCGGCGGCTCGGCGATTGGAGTGTGCGCCGCGTCCGGCAACGGTTGCACCCGGTCGCTGTTGGTGGGGCCCGCCACCGGCCGCGGCGGCCCGATCGCGCTAGCGGCGAGCGCGGCGCCGGCGACCGCGAGCAGCCACCGGCCGCGCGCGGCGGCGCGCGCCCGATCAATTCGCCAGGGTGCCATGCAGTAAAACGACCTTGTTTCGCGCGGCCAGCAGCTGTTGGCGCAGGCTGTCGGCCTGGCGGGCGACGTCCTCGAAGTCGGCGTCGCGCGCGGTGGCGGTCAGCCCCTGCGCGTGCTCGGCGACCTCGGCCATGCGCTGGGACAGCTCGCTGAGCCCGGCCGCGAGGCTGGGCTCGGGGGCCGCATCGCCGCCGCCAGCCCCGAAGCTTGCGGCGCCCTCGCGCTTCGTCTCATTCGTCGTCTTGCTCTTTTGGGCCGACAGCCGCTGCCCCATGGCGTTGAGCTCGGCGGCTTCGGTGCCCAGCGCCTGAAAGCGCTTGAGCAAATCTCCGTAGACCGCGGTGCGCTGGCGGACCTCCTCGGCGCGCCGCGAGGCCAGCTCGGCCTGGCTCTCCTGCAGCTCGCGCGCCGTGCCCAGCGCCGCCATCAACGCGCGCGCGTGCAGCTGCATCTGCTCTTCGCAGTCGGCGATCTGCGCCAGCGCCTCGGCCGCCCGTTCCAGCGCCTTCTGCGAGTCGAGGTGCCCCTGGCGCGCGGTGTCGGTCAGGTGCGCGAACCGCTCCAGCTCGGCGTCGAAGGCCTGCGCGGCGGCCAGCAGCGGCGAGGCTTCGTCGCGGTCCTTCTTCAATTCCCACCGCGCAGGATCTTGTCGGGATCGAAGCTCTCGCGCCCGGCCGGGGCTTTCCCGGTCGTCGTGCTCGCGAACGAGATCGTCGAGCTCTCGAGCTCGAGGAACGCCTTCTTGGCGTCGGCGGCAGGGACGTCGGCCAACGTGACCTCGAAGGGCAGCGCCACCGCCGGCGCCGCGCGCGCGAGGTTGATCGTCGCGCCGCTCTTGCCGATGCGCAGCTTGAAGACGGCGTTCTCGTGCAGCACCGCGGTGGAATTGATGATCTTGCCGCGCACGCGCACGCCCTTGTCCTGCGGCGACGTGCTGACGTCGACCAGATAGAACCCCTTGCCGATCGGCTGCCAGCCGGTGCGCCCGAGGTCGACCTCCTCCAGCACCAGTGACGTGAAGCCCTTGCTGAGATCGCCCACCGCGGTCTTGAACTTCTCGAAGCGGGGCGTGAACGACGCCACCTCCTTGCGCAGCTCGGCGATCTCGGCGCGGTCCTGCCGCTCGAGGTAGACCGCGTATCCACCGGCGGCCGCCGCCGCGAACATCGCCAGCAACAACAGAAACCAGAGAAACTGCTTGAGCACCTTCATCGGCTGCAATCCTTGCCGGCGTTGCGCTTGGCCAGCTCTTCGACCAGCGGCTGGTAGAACGCCATCATCGCGCGCGGGGAGATCGGCTCGCCGGTCGCCTCCTTGATAACGATCCGCCAGTCCTTGGTCGCGCCCAGCTTCAGGATGCCGCGCAAGAAGCTGCCGACCTCCTGATTGCCCGAGTAGTCGCAGGCGCGCACGTCCTGCTTGAGGATCTCGCGTGCAGATGTGATCGTGCAGCTGAAACTTGATCAGGCTCGCCAGCGCGTAGTCGTAGTACTGGGCGGCGTCATCGTTGATGTGGGTCTTGGTGCAGGCGTCGCACAGGCCGTCGTCGTTGCGCTCCACCGGCGGCACGACCCCCTGATAGCGGGCGGTGTAGTCCCACCACTTGGCCTGCCACTCCGACGGCGGCAGCGCTCCTTCGTAGAGGTCACGCTCGAAGTGGCTCATGGTGCCGGCCGAAAACGGCATGAACACGATCGACTCCATCGCCGACTGCAGCAGCCACGCGGTGCCGTCCGGCTCCTTCCCGCGCGGCATCACGCCGACCTTGACCAGGTAAGGCGTCTGCTCGCTCGCCAGCTTCGCCAGCTCGCCGATCGCTTCGTGAAAGGCGCGGTTCGCCCCCTCGCGCAGCAGCAGCGGCACCGCCGGCGTGCTGTACGAGATGTAATAGTAGATGTGGCCGAGCTCGTGATGGGCGGTGCCGAACCACTGCTGGTCGGGCTCGACGCTCATCAGCGAGCGGACGTCGGCGGCGTGGTCGATGTGCCAGGCCGACGCGTGCGCGTTCTTCTTGCGCGCGCCGCCGGGCGGCACCGGGTAAAGGTCAGACTTCTTCCAGAACGAATCGGGCAGGCGCGGGAAGCCCAGCGACACGTAGAAGTTCTCCGCGCTCTTCACGATGGTCTCGGGCGCCGCGCCCTTGAACAGCGGATCCAGGTTCGCCTCCTCGATCAACGTCGGCCACTCCTGCGCCCAGCGGTTGCCGATCCAGTGCGCGGGGATGAGCTTGGGCGCCGGCCGCTTGTAGCGCGCCGCCAGCGTGTTCTTGGCCCAGCAGTGCAGCTGGTCGAACAGCGGGCGCGTGGTCTCGAGCGTGGCGTCGAGCAGCGCCATCATCTCGGTCACCGACATGCCGTAGTCGGCGACCTGCAGCGCGAAATACGACGAGTACCCCATCTCCTTGGCGACCTGATTGCGCAGATCGCGGAGCTCGATCAAGCCCGGCTTCAGCGGGCGGCCGATCTCCTTCGACGCGATCCAGGTCCGCTGCCGCTCGCCGAGGTCACGCGACTTGCGCAGGATCTCGTCGATCTGGTTGGCGGTGGCGGCGCGCGCGCAGCCGGCGGCGCCGCCGGCCGTCGCGCCCGGCTTGGCCTGCAGGCAGAAGGTGTAGCCGTCGAGGATGCCCGACTGGCGCGCCTCCGCCTCGACGCGCCGGTTCACCACCTGGGGGATCGTCCCCGGGTTCTCCGCGGCGCCGAGCAGCAGCTTCTCGATCTGGCGCGCCGTCACATCGTCCAGCTCCTTTCTCTTGGCCAGGAACGCCTTGGCGCGGGTGATGATCAGCGGCGCGCCCGACAGCGTCGCCAGCGCCTTGTCGGCGCCGGTGCGCAGCCCCGTGTGCTCGGGGGTCACGTCGGTCGCCGCCGCCCAGTCGGCCTCGGCCGACACCGTCGCCACCGGGATCAGCAGCGACGTCACCGTCTCCAGGAACGCCTCCGCCTCCTTCTCGGTCGCGGTCTTGCGCGGACGCGGCTTGGGGCTTGTCACCGCCGGCTTTGACGCCTCAGGCTTTTCCGCCGGCCTGTCCCCTGCCGGCTTTTCCGCCGCGACGTCGCCGGGCTGACTGCTCCCGCCACCCTCCGAGGGGGGCGCCCCGGATGCGGCGCTGGCAAAGATGACGGCGGCGACCAAGGCGGCGAGAACGACGGCGAGCAGGGGCGAACGCATGCGCATGCCGGAAAGCTAACCCATTCCGGCCGCCGTCGCGGGCGCGATTTTTTGCGCTACTGCGCTTCGAAACGGAGCGCGACGATCTGGTACTCGCGCGTGCCCTTGCCGGTGCGGAGCGTGACCGTGTCCCCCGCTTCTCGCCCTATGATCGCGCGCGCCAGCGGCGCGGAGATCGCGATGCGGCCAAGCTTGATGTCCGATTCGTAGTCGCCGACGATCGTGTAGGTGATCTCCTCGCCGCTCTCGGTGTCGGTCAGCTGCACCGTGGCGCCGAAGACCACGCGCGTCCCCGACAGCTTGGCCGGGTCGATCACCTCCGCCTGCGCCAGCACCGCCTCGACCTCGCGCGAGCGCCCCTCGATGAAGCTCTGCTTCTCCTTGGCGGCGTGAAACTCGGCGTTCTCGCGCAGGTCGCCGTGCGCGCGCGCCTCCTCGATGTCCTGCACGTTCTTGGGGCGCTCGACCTCGCGCAGCCGCTTGAGCTCCTCGCGCAGGGTCTGCTGCCCGCGCGGCGTCATCGGGAATTTAGCCATGTTCCTGGTACTCCTGCAGCGACCGCACGCCCATCCGCCCCGCCTGAAGCTCGCCCAGCGCCGCGACCGCCGCGCGCGCCGCCGACAGCGTCGTGTAGTACGGGATCCCGCGCATGAGCGCCGTGCGCCGGATCGGGAACGAGTCCTTGATCGCCTGCGCGCCCGCGGTGGTGTTGACGACGACCTGGATGTCGCCGTCGAGGATCCGATCGACGCAGTGGGGGCGCCCCTCGCGGATCTTGTTGACCCGCTCGACCTCGATGCCGGCCTTGGTGAGGAAGGCGTGGGTGCCGTTGGTGGCGCACAACAAGTAGCCGAGCTTGCGCAGTCCCTGGGCGATCGCCACCGACCCCGGCTTGTCGCGCTCTTGCAGCGACAGGAAGACCCGCCCCGACATCGGCAGCCGCGTGCCGGCGGCGATCTGGCTCTTGCCGAACGCCGCCGCGAAGCTGCGGTCGATCCCCATCACCTCGCCGGTCGAGCGCATCTCCGGGCCGAGGATCGTGTCGACGCCGGCGAACTTCGCGAACGGGAAGACCGCTTCCTTCACCGCCACGTGGGTCGGCGTGACCTCGCGGATCTTCATCTCGCGCAGGGTCTTACCGACGGCGATGCGGGCCGCGATCTTGGCCAGCGGCACGCCGGTGACCTTCGACACGAACGGCACCGTACGCGACGCGCGCGGGTTGACCTCCAGGATGAAGATGCCGCGCCCGTCGCGCGGCACCGCGAACTGCACGTTCATCAGGCCGCGCACGCCCAGCTCCTTGGCCAGCGCGCGCGCCTGCGCCTTGACCGCCTCGACGGTCTCGGGCGGCAGCGAGAACGGCGGCAGGCTGCACGCCGAGTCGCCGGAGTGCACGCCGGCCTCCTCGATGTGCTCCATGACGCCGCCGATGATCTGGTCGGTGCCGTCGGCGACGACGTCGACGTCGATCTCGATGGCGTCGGGCAGGAACTGGTCGATCAGGATCGGCGCGTCCTTCTCGCCGGCGCGCGACGACAGGCTCTCGCGGCGCGACGCCTCCATCGCCGTGAAGACGAACTGGTCCAGCCCCGACGGGTCGTGCACGATCTCCATGGCGCGGCCGCCGAGCACGTACGACGGGCGCACCATCACCGGGTAGCCGATGCGGTCGGCGATCGCGCGCGCCTCTTCCAGGCCGTGGGCGGTGCCCCAGGCCGGCGCGCGCAGGTCGAGCTTGCGCAGCAGCTCGCCGAAGCGCTGGCGATCTTCGGCGCGGTCGATGGCGTCGGCGCTGGTGCCCAGCACCTTGATCCCGGCGTTCATCAGCGGCACCGCCAGGCGCAGCGGCGTCTGGCCGCCGAACTGCACGATCACCCCCTCGGGCTTCTCGACGTCGAGGATCTCCAGCACGTCCTCGCGCGTGAGCGGCTCGAAGTACAGCCGGTCCGACGTGTCGTAGTCGGTCGACACCGTCTCGGGGTTGCAGTTGATCATGATCGTCTCGTAGCCGTCCTCGCGCAGCGCCTGCACGGCGTGGACGCAGCAGTAGTCGAACTCGATCCCCTGGCCGATGCGGTTGGGGCCGCCGCCCAGGATCGCGATCTTCTTCTTGCTGGTGGGGCGCGCTTCGTTCTCGACCGCGATCTTCGCGGTCTTCTCGCCGAATGTTCCTCCTGCGGCCGCTCGTAGGTCGAGTAGAGGTACGGCGTCTGCGCCTCGAACTCGGCGGCGCAGGTGTCGACCCGCTTGAAGACCGGGCGGATGCCGTGCTTGATGCGCGCCTGGCGCACCGCCTCTTCCGAGGTCGCCGGCCAGCTCCATCAGCCGGCGATCGGACATGCCCAGCCGCTTGCGCCGCTCGAGCGCCACCGGATCCTCCAGCCCGCGCGGCGCCGTCGCGCCGCGCCGCCTCGTCCTCGTCGACCATCTCGCGCAGGTGGGTCGAGGAACCAGGGATCGATCTTGGTCAGCGCGAAGGCCTCTTCGTTGTCGAGCCCGGCGCGCATCGCCTCGGCCAGCT
This sequence comes from uncultured Pseudomonadota bacterium, assembly GCA_963778795.1. Lineage (GTDB taxonomy): Bacteria > Myxococcota_A > Polyangia > Fen-1088 > Fen-1088 > DASRQZ01. The sequence continues at coordinate 870,912 of CAVZVU010000005.1, forward strand.
GCCAGATCCGATCCGGCCCCGGGCGCGCGATCAGGCGCTTGAGCTCCTCCAGCCCCGGCGGACGCTCCAGATCGAAGCCGGCGCGCCCGATCTCCAGCGAGCGCAGCGCCTTGCCCAGCGACTCCTTGAACGTGCGGCCGATCGCCATCACCTCGCCGACCGACTTCATCTGCGGGCCGAGCTCGGTGTCGGCGCCGGGGAACTTCTCGAAGGCGAAGCGCGGGATCTTGGTCACCACGTAGTCGATGGTCGGCTCGAAGCAGGCCGGCGTCTCGCGCGTGATGTCGTTCGGGATCTCGTCCAGCGTGTAGCCGACCGCCAGCTTGGTGGCGATCTTCGCGATGGGGAACCCGGTCGCCTTCGACGCCAGCGCCGAGCTGCGCGACACGCGCGGGTTCATCTCGATGACGATCATCGCGCCGTTGGCCGGGTTGACCGCGAACTGGATGTTCGACCCGCCGGTCTCGACGCCGATCTCGCGGATGACCGCCAGCGCGGCGTCGCGCATGATCTGGTACTCCTTGTCGGTCAGGGTCATCGCCGGCGCGATGGTGATCGAATCGCCGGTGTGCACGCCCATCGGATCGAAGTTCTCGATCGAGCAGATGATGACCGCGTTGTCGTGGCGGTCGCGCATCACCTCCAGCTCGTACTCTTTCCAGCCCAGCACCGACTGCTCGACCAGCACCTCGCCGCGCGGGCTCTGCGACAGGCCCCACGCGACCTTGGTGTCGAACTCTTCGCCGTTCCAGGCGATGGCCGCGCCCGAGCCGCCCAGCGTGAACGACGGGCGCAGGATCACCGGGTAGCCGACGCCGGTCGCCGCCGCGATCTCGGCCTGGATCGTGCTTGCGCCTCGGCCAGCGAGTGCGCGTAGCCCGACAGCGGCACCGACAGGCCGATCTTCTGCATCGCCTTCTTGAACAGCTCGCGGTCCTCGGCCTTCTCGATGGCGGCGATCTGCGCGCCGATCAGCTGCACGCCGTACTTCTCCAGCACGCCGGCCTTGTCGCAGCTCGATGGCCAGGTTCAGGGCGGTCTGCCCGCCCAGCGTCGGCAGCAGCGCGTCGGGGCGCTCGCGTTCGATGACCGCGGTCAGCACCTCGAGCGTCAGCGGCTCGACGTAGGTGCGGTCGGCGATCTCGGGGTCGGTCATGATCGTCGCCGGGTTCGAGTTCACCAGCACGACCCGGTAGCCCTCTTCCTTGAGGGCCTTCACGCCCTGGGTGCCGGAATAGTCGAACTCGCAGGCCTGGCCGATCACGATCGGCCCCGACCCAATCAGCATCACGGTCTTGATGTCGGTGCGTTTGGGCATGACTCTAGGTCTCTCGTCGCGCCGCTTCGGGCTTCTTCTTGATGTGGCCCTCGCGGTCCAGCTGGAACTGCTCGGGGAGCTTCTTCTCGAGCGCGCCGCGGTGCCCTTTGACCAGCCACGCCAGCTCGGCGAAGCCGTCGGCGATCTGCAGGCGGATGCGCAGGCTGTCCTCGCCGTCGGAGACGAAGTGCTCCAGCAGCGGCTCGCGCGCCGACCTCTTCGTTCTTGTGGCGCAGCAGCGCCTCGACGGCGGCGTAGCGCACGCCCTCGTCCATGTCGCCCAGGTAGGGGACGACCAGCGGCGGGACGCGGTCGTCCTTCAGGGCGGCCAGGTGATTGAGCAGCTGGATCTTCTTGGTCGGATCGCGCTCGTAGCCCGGCTCGTGCCGCTCCAGGACCGCCTTGAGGATCTCCAGCTCTTCTTCCTTGCCCGCGACGCGGTCGAGCAGGCGCAGCGGCCAGGAGATCGAGTCGGCGGAGAACAGGTACTTCTGGATGGACGGGATGATCGCCGCGCCCTTCTCGACCAGGACCTCGAAGACCCAGTCCTTCTCCTGCTCGTCCTCGATGGTCTTGTCGTACATCATGCCGAAGCGGCGCAGCATGCCGTAGATCGCCTCGGGCGAGCCGTCGTCGCGCAGCGACTGCAGCGCTTTCATCCGGTCGGGCGACTGGGAGTACTTGTTCACGGCGCGACTGACGTTCTTGTCGCGCGCGCGTTGCTGCCGGCCGTCCTTGCTGAAGAGATCGAAGACGCCCATGGTTTCGTTTCGCGCGCAGTCTATACGCGGACCTCCACCCGCTCCATGTGAAAAGAGCGGAACGATCTGGGGCCGGCGTCGCGGAGGCGCGCCCCGCGCTCGCTTTTCGACTCAGGACAGCGTCGTCTGGATGCGGCGCACCAGGGTATCGAACCGGACCGGCTTGCGCAGGCATTCGAAGTCGACGTCGACCGTCGGCGCCGCGGTCACGCCGATGACCGGAATGTCGGCGAGATCGGGGCTTTGCTTCTGGGCGGCGCGAAACGCCATGCCGTCCATCACCGGCATCATCAGGTCGAGGATGATGACGTTGGGGCGGAAGCCGTCACGCAGGCGCCTCATCGCCTCGGCGCCGTTCCAGGCCGCCTCGATGATGAAGCCCTCGTCGGTGCAGCAGCTCGCCCAGAGCTTCGCGAATGTCGCGGTCGTCGTCGACGATCATGACCTTCGCACAGGCGGGCTTGACGAGCGGATCCGCGCCACCGGATACCATCAGGCGCAATCTACCAGGTCGCCGCAGGTTTTCCAGCATTTTGGCTGGCCGCGCCCGGGCTCCACCCGGGCCGCGCCGATCACTGACCGGTGCTGTCGGAAGGGGCGTCGGCCGTCACATCGTCGTTACGCGTCGTCCGCGCGTCGTCTTGCGCTGCGTCCGCGCCGTCGGATGCGGACGCGTCGGTAAGGTCGAGGCCGCAGATCGCGCTGCTGGTCGGGTCGTGGCACAGATTATCGGGGCCGCAGGTGAACCCGGTCGGGCAGGTGTGCGGGGGCTCGACGCAAGAGAAGGCGCACGCCGGTCGGTCGGGGTTGAAGCATCCCGACGCGGCGGCGCCGAACAGGCAAGCCAGCCGCCACGAGCGCAAATCCCGCCCGCCGCATCAGAAGCTCCACCGCAGCGACGAGAACGCGGAGGCCTTGGCGCCGCGAGCGCTGCCACCACCGCCACCCTCCTCGGGTCGGAGCGAGAAACCGAAGACCGGGGTGGTGGCTCGGCGCGCGGGCTCGCGCTCTCTCTGTCGTTCGCGCCGCGCGTGCGAAGCGGCGTCGCCGCGTGCGGCGTCGCCGGCGTATGCGTCGATGATGAAGAAGGCGGTCGCCACCAGGGCCGCTCCCGGCGGCGGCGAAGAGGGCGTCCTTGGCCACGCGATCGTCGTGCTGGCCGTTGCGCACGGCGGTCTCGTAGCGGGCCGCGACGCGCTGGTACTCGAGCGGCGCGCCGGTCGTCGGGTCCTGGCAAAGCGCAGCAGCTGGTTGACGTCGTCCTTCTCCGAGGCGGCCGACGCCGCGAAGTAGCCGGCGGTGCCGAGCAACATCACCGTCGCGCCGGTCGCGACCCAGGCGGTGATGTTGAACGCGTTCCAGCCCGAGCCCTCGTCGCCCGCGGCCGAGCGGCGCGCCGCCTCGTCATCGCGCGCGGGCGACGACGCGGGGGGCGTCGTGGCTCCATCGAGCAGCGAGGGGACCGCGGCGGTCGCCGCCGGCGGCGCCCCCGCCCCGAAGGCATCTGGAACCTCGTGGGCGTCGGCGGGCGGCGCGGCAGGCGGCGCCGCGGCCGGGCCGAGCTTCGCCAGGCGCTGCTCGATCTCGGCGCGGTCGGCGGCGTCGGGCGCGGCGCGCAGATAGCGCCGGTAGCTCTCGCCGGCTTCGGCGATCTGCCCGGCCTTCTCCTCGGCCTCGGCCATGCGGACCAGGAACGCGGGATCCTTGGCGACCGCATACCCGGCGCGCCAGGCGCGGTCGGCCGCGCGCGCGTCGCCGGCTTGAAAGGCCCGCATCCCCTCATCAAACAGGCGCTGCTCTTCAGCGGAGGGGGCCTTGCCGGGGACTGCCAGCAAAAAGGTCGCTACCAGAACAGCCAGGGCGGTCATGTGGCCGCCGATGAGTACCACGCCGCAGGGGCCGTAGGCGCGCTGGCAACGCTGGTCGGTCAAACGCCGACGCCAAGACGCCACGGTCCGAATTCTCGAAATCCGGCCGATGGCGTCCTGGCGTCATGGCGTCCTCGTCCGACCAGGAACGGCGCTAGGGGATGCCGGTCGCGTTGATCGTGAAATCGCCGCAAGGAACCTGCGCCGCCGAGAAGGTGTCGAGCACCAGATAGTGCACCCCGGCCGCCAGCGTGGTCGTCAGCTGGCTTTGAACCTGGTTGCCGGCTGGCTGGCAGGATCCGCTGGCGCGGCAGGAATCGTCGTCGCACGCGCGCTGCGAGCTACCGACGTTGCAGACGTCGCGCACGTACAGCACGGTGTCGATGCAGGTGTTCTCGCAGGTGCTGAACGTCACGTCCGTGGCTTGATCGAGCACGAAGTAGAAGACCTGGTCGAGGCCGTTCGAGCCGCCGACGCGCGCTGGTGCATCCGGCGAGCGGGCTGTAGTCGTCCTGGAAGCCGCAGGTGTTGCCGGCGAGAGCGCCGCTGCCGATCCGCGTGGCGCTGCCGCACGCCTCGGCGGGGTTCGCCGCGGCGGGCGAGGCGTAGATATCGACGGTGAAGGGGCCGGCGTCGTCGCTGCCGGCGCCGTCGACGAAGATGTAGTAGGTGCCCGGGGCGAGCCCGCGCTGGGAGATCACGCTGGTGGTGTGGCCGTCGGCGTCGTCGTTGCACGCCACCTCTGCGCCGCAGCAGCCGCCGCGGCGCAGATAGAGAACGGTGTTGAAGCCGGTGCCGTGGGTGGTCACGAAGAGGTCGCTGCTGGCGAACAGCTCGATCTTGAAGATCGACTCGGGCGCGCGCCGCCGCCGCACGAACCTTGATTTGAACCGCCGCCCGCGCCGCCGCCGGCCGTGGTGCCGGTGAAGCGCCCGCCCGGCAGCGTGACGAATGTCGCGGCGCTGTCGCAAGGGACGCACGCCACCTCGGGTCCGGCGTCGACCGGCGCCGCGTCGACCGGCACGTCGCCCGCCGCGTCCGGGCCGGTGACCAGCCCCATGCTGTTGACCGAGCATCCCGACCAAACGGCCACCGCCGCCACCCCCAGCCAGCACGCCACGCCACAGCGCGCGAAGCGAGGCCTGCCCTTTCCGCCAGCGGCTCAGAGGCCAGCGCATCGGGGATCCTGCTCGCTCTCGCAGGTCTCGCACAGCACCGTGATGCTGGTGCGTGGGGGCGCGGGGATCGCGCCGCGGTCGACGATCACTTCGGTGCCCGTGCCTGGGCAGGTGCTGTCGGGTTGGATGCGCCAGCATGGTGGCAGAGCATCGATCGCACGAATCAGATGCTCGTGCGTATGGGGCCATCGCTGGTGGCGCTCTCCTCGTAGACCTCGCAGTTGGCCTGCAGGCCCGCGCGCGCGGGGTCGTTGTCGACGGGCGGCTTCTCCAGGCACTGGTGGCGGATGCGGCCGGCGATCTTGTCGCCGATGCGCGCCATCGCGGGGCTGAAGTCCCCCTCGCAGATGCTCTCGACGGTGCCGTTGACGCCGAAGGCGTCGATGAACTGCTGGATGCGCACGGCGGGCGCGGCGCTGCCGTTCGACGACATGCATGACGGCACGATGCGCGGCTCCATCTCGACGCTGCCCGTGGCGCGATCGCGCACCCGATCCAGCTCGACGCTGTAGGGGGTCGTCGGGCCGGTGATCGCCGCCACGATGACGTCGTCGGGGTTGGACTTCAGCGTCTTGAAGAAGGTCACGAAGTCCGCGACGCGCATCAGCTTGCCGTTTTCGTTGGACTGGCAGTTCATGAGGTTGGTCGCCGCCATCAGGCGCGGCGGCGGAACACCGTTGCACAGGTGGCCGAACTCGTTGCACCGGTAGCTGTCGAGCGGGCCCAGCGGATCGGTCACCAGCGTCTGGCTCGGGTCGAACAGATCGGTGTCGGCGGGCGCCGAGCAGTCGTCCTCGTCGGTGATGAGCACGATCGCCAGCAGCGCGTCGTCGCGCAGGAAGCCTGCGTTCTTGGCCGGCACGCCGCCGGTGTCGCCGCCAAGGGCGCGCCAGACGGAGCCCAGCTGGTGCTCGAAGCCGCAGCCGCGCGTGCCCAGGTCGGCGATGCACGACAGGGCGTCGGAGATGCTGCCGTCGAAGTTCTGCTTCGTGCCGTTCGCGGCGAGGTAGCTCTCGGGTCGGGGGGCCGACGTGCAGGTGCCGTTGTTCCCGCGCGGCAGCGCCTGAAAGACTGCCAGCCGTCGCCGCCGAGCCGGGTGCACCCCTCGACCCCCGCGCCCGTGAACGGGCCGGCGCCGAGATCCGACGAGAGCACGCCGATGTGAACGTTGGGCAGCCCCTCGGGCAGGCTCTCGAGCGCGCTGATGAAGATCGGGAAGTTCCGGCTCAGGTTGGCCTGCTCTTCGCGCATCGACCCGGAGTTGTCGATCATGAAGACGATGTCGAGGTCGCTGTTCACCGACTCGTCGAAGGTCGGCGCGGTCGAGATCATCTTCCCGTTGGGTAGCGGCACCGCCGGGTCGAGCTCGGTGCGCCCGCAGCCGGCGGCGGCGAACGCGACAGCGCCGCGCGACGGTAGTGACCAACGCGAGCCGCGAGTCAGATGCTTTGATCACGCGATGGCCACTTGTGATTGATTACGCTACCGGGACAGACCGCCGTGCACGACTTTTTATACCATGATGACGCGTTGATCGCGCTCGCGAAGCCGGCGGGGCGGATCGTCATTCCCGGCCGCGGCGCGGCTGCGGGCGAGCTGACTTTGCGCGACGAGGTCGCCGGCGCGCTCGGCCGTCCGGTGTTCGTCGTGCACCGCCTGGATCGCGGGACATCGGGTGTTTTGTTGTTCGCCATCACGCCCGAGGCGCACCGCGCGCTCTCGATGGCCTTCGAGCGGCACGATGTCGACAAGCGTTACTGGGGGCTGTGCCGGGGGACGCTGCTCGGCGCCGGCGAGATCGACCGCGCGCTGGTCCCGATCCGCGGCGGCAAGGTGCGGCCGGCGCGCCCCGGCGAGGCGGCGGGCAAGCCGAGCGTCACCGGTTGGCGCGCGCTCGAGCGGTTCGGCGGGGAGGGGTCGCGAAGCTTCACCTCCCTCGAGCTTCGCCCGCGCTCCGGCCGCTTGCACCAGGTGCGCGCGCACCTCGCGCTGTTCGGGCACCCGCTGGCGGTCGACCCCGACTACGGCGGCGGCGAGTCGTTGCGCGCCGCGGATCTCGATCCAGCTCCGTCGGCGTCGGCGTCGGCGTCGGCGTCGGCCGCGCCGGACGTCGCGCCCGCGCCCGACGCGCCGGCGCCGAGCGACATCGTGCTGGATCGGGTCCCCCTGCACGCCGAACGGCTGCGGTTTCGCCACCCCGTCGACGGGCGGCCGATCGAGATCGTCGCGCCGCTGCCGCCCGATCTGGCACGGGTGGTTGCCCTGTTGCGACGCTGATCGGCGCCGCGCAGATCCCGGTCGCACCCGGGCGGCCGTCCCGTATACTGCGCGGTCTCCGAAATGGCCGCACCGTCCAAAATCACCCGGGTCCGCAACATCGGCATCGTCGCGCACATCGACGCCGGCAAGACCACGGTCAGCGAGCGGTTCCTGTTTCACTCCGGGCGCATCCACAAGATCGGCGAGGTCCACGACGGCGAGGCGCAGATGGACTGGATGCCGCAGGAGCGCGAGCGCGGCATCACCATCACCGCCGCCGCGACCAGCATCGCCTGGCGCGGCTACGACATTCACCTGATCGACACGCCCGGGCACGTCGACTTCACCATCGAGGTCGAGCGCTCGCTGCGCGTGCTCGACGGCGCGGTCGTGGTGTTCGACGGCGTGTCGGGCGTCGAGCCGCAGTCGGAGACGGTGTGGCGCCAGGCCGACAAGTTCCGCGTGCCGCGCATCGCCTTCATCAACAAGATGGATCGCGCCGGCGCCGACTTCTCCGGCGCCGTCGAGGAGATCCGCACGCGCCTCGGCGCGCGCCCGGTCCCGATCCAGCTGCCGATCGGCGCCGAGGATCGCTTCACCGGCGTCGTCGATCTGGTGCGCATGCGCGCGCTCTACTTCTCGGGCGACGAGAACGAGCCGCCGACGCGAGGACGACCCGCCGGCGGCGATGGCCGACGAGGTCGCCGCCGCGCGCGAGCGGCTGATCGAGGCCGCCGCCGACTTCGACGACGCCATCGCCAACGCCTTCCTCGAGGGGCAGCCGATCGACGAGGCGGTGCTGAAGGCGGCGCTGCGCAAGGGGACGATCGACTGCGGCGATCGTGCCGGTGCTCGCGGGCGCGGCGCTGCGCAACAAGGGCGTGCAGCCGCTGCTGGACGCCGTGTGCGACTACCTGCCGTCGCCGATCGAGGTGCCGCCGATCAAGGGCGTCGTGCCCGGCACCGAGGAGGCGGCGAGCCGCCCGCCCGACGACGCGGCGCCGTTCTGCGCGCTGGCGTTCAAGGTCGCGATGGACGAGGGGCGCAAGGCGGTCTACCTGCGCATCTACTCGGGCGTGCTGAAGGCCAGCGACGAGGTCCAGAACGCGCGCACGCGGCGGAACGAGAAGGTCGCGCGCCTGTTCTCCGTGCACGCCAACCGCCGCGAGCGCATCGAGCGCGCCGGCGCCGGCAGCATCGTGGTCGCCATGGGCCTGCGCGACGCCGGCACCGGCGACACGCTCTGCTCGCCCGAAGGCGCCGATCCTGCTCGAGCGCATCGACATCTACGAGCCGGTGATCGCGCGCGCCATCGAGCCCAAGACCCAGGCCGAGAAAGAGAAGCTCGACTTCGGTCTCGGCAAGCTGGCCGACGAGGACCCGACCTTCCGCTTCGGCGAGGACGCCGAGACCGGCCAGATGATCATCCGCGGCATGGGCGAGCTGCACCTGGACATCCTGGTCGACCGGCTGCGCCGCGAGTACGGCGTCGACGCCAACATCGGCAAGCCCGCAGGTCGTCTACCGCGAGACCGCTGGCCAAGGCCGGCCGACGGCGAGGCGCGCTTCGAGCGCGTCGTCGACGACGAGACGCTGTTCGGCCACGCGCGCGTGCACGTCGCGCCGCGCCCGCGCGCCGCCGGCAACTCGCTGCGCATGGCGCTGGTCAAGCCGCCGCACGCCGCCCGGCGCCGCCCAAGATCCCCGAGACGCCGCAGGCGATCCTCGACGCCGCCATGGACGGCGCGCGCGAGGCGATGCGCTCCGGCCCGCAGGGCTACCCGATCGAGGACATCGAGGTCGTCATCACCGGCATCGAGTACCGCCCCGACGCCTCGACCGCCGCCGGCGAGAAGGCCGCCGTGGGCGAGGCCCTGCGCCAGGCCTGGCGCGACGCCGGCACGCGCCTGCTCGAGCCGATCATGAAGGTCGAGGTCATCTCGCCCGAGCCCAACGTCGGCGACGTGCTCGGCGACCTGAACGCCCGCCGCGCCCAGATCGAGGACGTCGGCTTCCGCGGCCAGCAGCGCGTGATCCTGGCCAAGGTCCCGCTGCGCCGCATGTTCGGCTACTCGACCGACCTGCGCTCCGCGACCCAGGGCCGCGCGACCTACTCGATGCAGTTCGAAGCCTACGACGCGTGGGAGTGACCGGACCCGTCGATTCAACTCGGGCGCCGTTCGATCTATAGTGAGCTGTGCGAAGTGTGCGCCGGTCGCTCGTGACGTTCCTGATCTTTTTGGCCGCGGGATTCGTCGGGCATCCGACGGGCGGGCAGCGTGTGGCGGCGGCGCCGTCGACGGATGCGCAGCGGCTGCGGGCGGCCCGGACGCACTATGAGAAGGCGGTCTCCCACTACAACCTCGACGAGATCGAGGCGGCGCTGGAAGAATTTCGCGAGGCCTATCGCTTCAAGCCCGATCCGTCTTTCCTGTTCAACATCGCGCAGTGCTACCGGAAGCTGGGGCAGCGGGAGGCGGCGATCGATTTTTACCGCAAGTACGTGCGCGCCTCTCCCGACGCGACCAATCGCGCCGAGGCAGAGCGCCGCATCGCCGAGTTGAAGGCGCAGGCCGACGACGCGGCTCGCGCGCCGGCCGCCGACGGCTCGGGCGCGGCCGCCAGCGCGCTCGCCGGCGCTCCCGCCGCCGTGCCCGGGCCCGCGGCGGCGCCCGTGAAGCCGCCGGCGTCGCCCCCGATCGATCTGTCGGCGTCGCCCCCCGCTCCCTCCCCGTCGGCGGCGTCTCCGTCGGCCTCGCTGGCGTCGAGCGCCGCGCCGGCCGGTGCGCCGGCGCCGGCCGGGTCTCCGGCGTTCTATCAACGCTGGTGGTTCTGGGTGGCAGTCGGCGCCGTGGCCGCGGGCGCGACCATCACGGCGGTTGCCCTGAGCTCAGCGGCGCCGAGCCCCTACGTGGGGACCATTCCACCCGGCACCGTGCAAATCCCGGCCAACTAGACGTGCGCAACCGAATGTCGAACACGAAGTGGTGGTTGGGCATCGGCGCCCTGTGCGCGTATGCGGCGGGGTGCCACGACCCCGTGACCGAAATCGTGCTGGTGGTCGACTCGGATTCTTCGGTCCCCGGCGAGATCGACCGCGTGACCATCGACGGCACTGGCGCGCCCATCACGCTCGACCTGCAGGCGGGCGGTTCCTCGCTGCCGGCGACGTTGGGCCTGCTGCCGACCGGGGACAATCCGCCGCTTTTCGCGCTGGTCGTTCAGGCCACGCGCCAAGGACAGGTCGTCGTCAGCCGGAGCGCGGCCAACGTCCGGTTCGTGAAGAAAGAGAGCCGTGCGCTGCTGTTGTCGCTGCTGCGCGCCTGCGCCTGTTTCGCGCCACCGTGCGCCGCGCCGACCGATCCGGCCTGCGCCGACCTCGACGCTCCGCAGCTCGTGCCCTTGGATCCGCACAACCTGCCGACGCTCGCGCGCCCGTTCGATGGCGGAGCCGACGGCCCACGCGATAGCACGGCCGACGGAGACCGCGACGGACCGGCAGGCGGCGATGCGGGAGGGCCGGACGGAGCGCCGGACATCAGGCCGGAAATCGGGTCGGACATCCGGTCGGACATCGGGCCGGATTTGGCGCCGCCTCCACCCCTCGGGCTCGGTTCGCCTTGCAGCACCGGCGATCAGTGCGGCAGCGGCAACTGCGCCGACGGCGTCTGCTGCGCCGACGCCTGTGGGTGCGGCCAATGCAACGGCGCGACGCCGGGCACGTGCCTTCCGGTGGCCGCCGACACCGACCCCAAGGGCAGCTGCGGCGCGTACACCTGCGACGGCGCCGGCAACTGTCGAACCGCGTGCAGCGACGCGTTCGGTTCGTGCTCGACCAGTTGCAAGAGCGGCTATCACTGCAACGGGACGAGCTGCGCGCTCTCCACCACCATGTCCGGTTTCTTCTGCGTCGTGGGTGGCTGCGAGTGCCAGGTCGGGCTGGTCTGTCAGCAGCCCGACGCCGGCGGCGCCGGCACCTGCCGCTGAGATTTCGCAAGGGAACTTTCGCCCGCCACGGCTGTCCTTCCGTTGCTATTGAGAGCGGAACCCGTCCTCGCGGCCGCGGGGCGGGACGCTCGATGACGGTGGCGCTTCCTGGCGGTTAGTTGCGGGCGGCGCCGTGGCCCCACCACGCCGGAGGTATGCCCATGGCCATCTCGATCGAAGGGGGAGGACGAGGACGTCGCAAGGACGTCAACGGGGATCTCCTGCTGGTGCCCTACATTGATCTGCTCACCTGCATGATCGCCTTCCTGCTGATCACCGCGGTGTGGACGCAGATCGCGCGCCTGGAGGTGCAACAGAGAGGACAGGGAGAGGCGGAGGAAGGGGACCCTCCGCAAACCAAGATCGCAGTATTGGTCCACCCCGATGGTTTTGCCCTGGTCGTGAATCAGGAACAGCGTCCATTGCCGCAACGGGGAGGCGACTTCGATTACCCAGCGCTGGAGACCGAATTGAAGGGCCTGAAGAAGTCTTACCCGGACAAGACCGACGTCCAGGTCCTGTCCGAAGACGCGATCGAGTTCGCCACGCTGATCAAGACGATGGATGCCGCGCTCGCCGCCGGCTTCCCGAACATCTCGCTCCTCGACACAGGCAGCGCGGGGCGATGATCTGCGCGCGACCCTCCGCGACCTGGCGAAGCTCGGCGCCTCGCCCAGGTTGATGTTCGTTCGCGGGCCGCGAGCGCCTACAATGGGCGGCCGATGTCTTTCTTGCGGGGCCGTCCGTGGACACTCCGGGGGCTGCTGCTCCTCGGAGCCGCCCTGCTGTACGCCCCCTTGGTCGACCACCCGTTCCTGTTCGACGACGCGGTCCAGATCTACGAAAACCCCGCGGTGACCCAGGGCGCGCCGATCCGCGCCTATTTTTTCGATCGCAACACCACCTCCAGCCGCGCGGACTACAACACGCGCATTTATCGTCCGCTGCGCAATCTGGGCTTTCGCGCGATCGCGGTCGCTGCCGGTTCATCCCGGGCGGAGCTTCGACCGCTGGCGTTTGGCGTCGCCAACCTCGCGCTCTATCTGGTTTGCATCGCGCTCTTCTTCACCATCGCCCGCACGCTGGCCAGCGAGCGCGCCGCGCTGCTGGCCGCGGCGCTGTTCGCGACCGCGCCGATTCATGTCGAGGCGGTGCTCTACGCGTCGGCGTTCGGTGACTTGCTGTCGGCGGCGCTCGAGCTCGGCGCGCTGGCCACCGTCGTGCGTGCCGTCGCCGTCTTCGATTCGCCGCGCCGCCGGCAGGCGCTGGGGCTGGCCGCGATCTCGCTGGTTCTCGCCGCCGCGGCGATGGGTGCCAAGGAGATGGCGGTCACCGGCGTGGTGGTGCTCGCGCTCTGGCTCGGGGCGCTGGGCGCGCTCTGGAGCCGGCGCGGATTGGCGGTGGTCGGCGCGCACAGCGTGTTGGCGTTCGGCTACCTGGCGCTGCGCACCTCCGTTCTCGGGCGGGTCGGGCAGGACGCGGTCACGGCGCAGACGCTGCTGACCGGCCTGCGCGAGGCGCCCTGGCTGCTGGTCAACTACGCGCGAATCACCGTGCTGCCCGTCGGGCATTCGGCCGCTTACGTCGTTCCGCGGCCTTCGCTCGTCGAGCTGGCCTTTGCGCTCGCGCTCATCGTCGGAGCGGCGATCGTCGCCCGGCGTTCCCGCAGCGTGGCCGTGCGGCTGGGCCTGGGTTGGTTCGCGGTCTCGCTGCTGCCGGTCCTGCACCTGGTTCCGCTGTGGGCCGACCTGGCCGATCGCTTCGCCTTCGTCCCCAGCGCCGGCCTCGCGCTGGCGGCGGCGGGCGCGATCGATCTCGCGAGCGCGGCCGGTCATTCCCGGTCGGTGCTCGCCGTCTCCCTGGCCGCAATGCTGCTGGCGCTCTACGGGGCCGGCACCGTGCTCGAGGCACGCAACTGGTCGAGCGACGCCGCGCTGTGGACGCACGCCGCCGAGATGGCGCCGACGTCGTCGCTGGCGCAGTCGAATCTCGGCGTGGTGCGCGTCGCCGAGGGGCGGCCCGAAGAGGCGGTGGTCGCTTTCCAGCGCGCCATTGCGCTGGGACGCGAGGGCGCCGACCTGGACACCCGGCTGGCCACGGCGCTGGCCGCGCTCGGCAGACTGGGCGAGGCGCGCGCTGCCGTCCGCCGGGCGATCGCCCAGGAGCCCGACCGTGGCCCCGACTACGCGCTGCTCGCCGACGTCGAAGAGCAGCTCGGCCATCGTGACGCCGCCGATCGCGCGCTCGCGCGCGCCCAGGTCCTGGCGCCCGAGCATCCGTCGACGTTGCTCGCGATGGCGGCGCGCGCCGAGCGCGGTGGCCGCTCGGCCGACGCCGCCGCGATTTACGTCGGCCTCGCCGCGCGCCTGCCCGGCGTGGCGCGCTTCCACTTTCTCGCCGCGCGGGCGCTGCGCGCGACGGGAGAAACGGCGCGCGCCGCCGCCGAGGCGCGCGCCTGCCTCGCCCTGGAACCAGGCCAGCCGCAGTGCGCGGCGTTGCTGCAGCCCGAGTGAAACCGTTCGCCGTCCATGGTCATGACTTTGGCTTGTGCCGGACTCGTCCCGCCAGGTGTCCCACCGGCGGGGCGATCTCGCCCATCATCTCGGGCAGCGGTGGCACTCCCATCATCAGGTGAGGGGGACGTGGCGGTTGCGGTTTCGCGTCCCCCCCAAGAGGCGGGGGCCTTTCTGGCCCCGTTTGCGCGGCGGGCGCCCCCATCGCTGGCCCACGGAAGGCCGACCGCAGCGCCCGAAGCCCAAATCCCGCCGCGAGCAGCTCCGTGCAGCCAACGATGATCATCATGGCCACGAACGGCAGCAGCCCCCGCCGGCGCGCCGCCCGAAGCCGGGACCAGCAGTCGGCGGTCACCACCGTTCCATCGTCGCGCCGAAAGATCCGCACGCAGACGCGCTGCTCGCGGTTCGCGATCAACCGCCGCGCCTCGGCGCGGCTCAGCTCCCGGACGTTGTAGACGTTCTGGCGGCATTGCCCGCAGAAACGGACCCGGTCATCGCCGCGCATCCCCTCCCAGGGAACCGAACAAGGCGAGGCGATCTCGATCTCGTCGACGGCGTCGCGCAGCACCGGAAGCGGCTTGAAGGGCGTCATGGCCCCTTCAACGCACGGCGAGCCGGAAGGATCTACCCGCACGGCGGCCCGCTTCGATTGGACCTCCTCGTGGGATCGGCGGACTTGCCGGCGCCGTCGACCGCGCGGTACAGGGAAAGCCCATGAGGTCGTGCCGAGGTCGATGCACCGTTTCAGGCCCGGCGATCCTATTTTTGCTGGCCGCCGCCGCCCTGGCGGCGGGCGCGGCGTGTCGCGACACCCGCGCGCCGCGTTCGACCGCGCCGGCGACCGCCCCGTTGGTCGATGCGGGGGCAGCGGCGGCAAAGTCCGCCACGGCGGCGGCGAAATCGTTCTACGCGGGCAACTTCAGCCGCCGGCCGTCGGTCGTCGCGATGACGGAGCTCGGGCGGGGGCTGTTCGTCGATCCCGGGCTCAGCGTCTCGGGCAAGATGTCGTGTGCCACCTGCCACGATCCGGCCTTTGCCTACGCGCCGCCGAACGATCGCTCCACCCAGCTCGGCGGCCCCGACCTCGAGAGCGCGGGCGTTCGTGCGGCGCCGTCATTGCGCTATTTACAGACGCTGCCGCCGTTCGCCGAACACCACTTCGACGAAGCGATCGACGAGAGCGCCGACCAGGGGCCGACCGGCGGGTATGGCTGGGATGGCCGCGCCGCCACTGCCCATGATCAAGCGCGGCTTCCGCTGACCTCGCCGTTCGAGATGGCCAACCCCGACGTCGACAGCGTCGTCGACAAGGTTGCGCACGGCGCGCTCGCCCAGCGCTTTCGGGCGACGTTCGGCGACGACGTCTTCACGGATCCGGTCCGCGCTTCCACGGCCGTTCTCATGTGCCTGGAGGTGTTCCAGCAGAGCCCCAAGGACTTCTATCCTTACACCAGCCGCTACGACGCCTACCTGCGCGGCCAGAGCAAGCTCGGCGCCTCTGAGCAACGAGGGCTGACGCTGTTCGATGACCCGAAGAAGGGGAATTGCGCGAGCTGTCATCCGAGCCAGATTCGCCAGGGCGCTTTCCCCCAGTTCACCGACTTCGGCTTCGTCGCGCTGGGCGTGCCCCGCAATCGAGCGCTGCCGGCGAACCAGGACCCTGGCTTCTACGACCTGGGGCTGTGCGGGCCCCAGCGTGTCGACTTGCGCCACAAAGAGTATTGCGGCCTGTTCCGCGCGCCGTCGTTGCGTAACGTCGCCTTGCGGCGTTCCTTCTTTCACAATGGACTGTTTCACAGCCTGGACAAGGTGCTGGCCTTCTATGCCGAGCGCGACACCAACCCGGGCAAGTGGTACGCCAAGCGCGGCGGCCACGTCGATGCGTTTGACGACCTTCCGCCGGCCTACCGCGCGAACGTCAATCGCGAGCCCCCGTTTGGCGGCAAGCCGGGCGGGACGCCCGCCCTCGACAAGAGCGAGATCCGCGACGTCATCGCCTTCTTGAAGACCTTGACCGACGGCGACCTTCTCCCCCAAAAATAGCCGCCGCCCGCGCTACGGCAGGTTCAACGCCTTGGTCAGGTCACCCATCGCGGCGCCGCCGTTGTTGACCAGCGCCGTGTCGCGCGCCGCCAGGCCGGGCAGGGTCGTCAGGTTGAACCGGTGGGTGATCAGCCGGAGGGTCGACGCCGAATCGTACTGGGTGTGGTCGACTGTGCCGGCCTTCGCGTACGGCGAGATGATGATCGCGGGAACGCGCGTGCCGGGTCCCAGCAGATCACCCGTGGGCGGGGCCACGTGGTCCCACTGACCGCCGTACTCGTCGTAAGTGATGATGATGACCATGTGCTTCCACTGCGGCCCCGCCTTCAGCCGGCTGACCAGATCGGCGATGTGGTTGTCCGCGTCGTCGATGTTGGCGTAGCCGGGGTGCTGATTCAGGTTGCCGGTCGGTTTGTACCAGGTGACCGGCGGCAGCGTCCCGGTCGCGACGTCGATCAGCAGCGCGTTGTAGTCCTTGAGGTGCGCCGCGCGATCGGCGGCGTGAGTGGTCGGGTCGAACGCCGCGTAGTAGTTGAACGGATGGTGATGGGGCTGGAAGTCCGGGTTACCGCGCGGCCCCGATGGCGTGTAGATCACCGTATGTGGCTTTGTGGAAAGCGCCGCGCCGTCAAGGGTCGCGGCGTCCCAGTCAGTCGCGTACCAGGCCCAGTCGATGCTCTGGGCCGTCAAGAGATCGCCGATCGTCGTCTGGGTCTGCGCCGGCAGGGTCGTCTTGTTGGCCGGATCGGCGTAACGGAGATCGGTCGCGCCGGTCGCGGGGAAGTTACCGCTCGGCTGGTACGCAGGCTGCATGGTGTTGACGGCGCGGTAGCCGTCGTTGGTTCCGAAGTAGTCGAGCGGCGCGATGGTTCCCGTCTGGAATATCGGCGGCCCGGTCAGAGCCGAATCCGGCGAGGGCGTGGTCGTGCTGGTTGCCAATTGCGGCACGCCCTTCGCGTTCGGTGGCCCGAGCACGTTCAGCACGGCGCCGGTGGTCGTGACGAACGACGTGGGCGCCACCGGAGCGCAGCCGCAGATCAGGTACTGGTGATTGAGGAACGATCCGCCGTAGGCCCCCATGAAGAAGTTGTCGGCCAGCACGTACTGCTGCGCGAGCGCGTACAGCTTGGATTGGGTGTAGCTCCAGTGACCCATCGTCAGGCCGCCCGCGTCGAGCCACGCGGCGAATTGATCGTTGGTGCCACCGTTGATCTCCATGATGTTCTCGAAGAACCGGTGCGCCATGTCGCGGGTCACGTCCAGCGTGGTCAGCGGCGTGGCTCCGTTCGCGATGAATCCCGACTCGATGCTGAACGGCGCGTTGGCCAGGTTGTCGCTCTGCGCTTGCGTCACCACGGTCGGATTGCCCGTCGCCGTCACGCCGCCCCAGGTCTGGGGCAGCTTGGGGAGCACGGTCGTCCCGTCGCGATCCTTCTGGGGAATGTAGGCGGCGGTTGGTGTCCCGGTCGAATCGACGACCGCGCTCAGCCCGTTCGCGCCGGGGAAGTTACCAAAGAGCCCGTCGAAGCTGCGGTTCTCGGCATAGATCACCACGATGGTCTCGATCGCCGCCAGGCCGGTGGGGCCGGTGTCGGGCGCCACATCAGCGCCGCTGTCGGTGACCGGCGCGTCGGTGCCGCCGTCCGCGCCCGCTGCGCCGCCGCCCGTCCCTGGATTACCGGATCCGCCGGTGCCGCTGGTGCCCGAAGTGTCGGTGCATCCGAACCCGACCGAGGCCAATGCCAAAACCACCAGGCTTCGTCGCAGAGGTTTGAACATCCAGGTGAGATACCGAATATCGGAGGCCGCTCCTCCAACAACGCCGCAACGTTTTTGCGTCAGTTCAGGGACATTGTTGATGATTGACCGGAACGTTACAAACGAGTGTGATCATCACCACTCGGCGCCATAGCACTTCCTAGACAAGCGCCTTGGGTTGACAACGAAGAGCGCGACCGAAGATTGGGCAGCGAATCTTGGTGGAGCGGGGAGGGTGATGAAGCGTGAGCATATGTTGTCGATGGTGGTCGGTGCGTTGTCTGTGCTCGCTCTGAGCAGCCTGGTCTTCGCCGCGAAGGACCGGTTCGAGCTGAAGGCTCCCCAGGCGGTCGCGGGGCTGGTGAGGTGAAGAGAGCAGGCGGCGCCGGAGCGCCCGGCTTGACGTCGCGTCGCGGGGCGGCGAATCTCGGGCGTATGGAGCTGAAAGATCTGAACGGCGACGAGCGGACCGCGCTGGTTGGCCTGGTGCGTGAAGTGGTGATGGCTGACGGCAACGTCAGCGAGGACGAGATGGACGAGGTCGGCGAGATCGTCGACGCGTTCGGCGAGCAGGGGTACCAGGCGGCGCTCGATTCGTTCGAGGCGCGCTTCTCCGATGAGGAGAGCTTCCGCAAGTTCCTGTCGGGGATCACCCGGCAGGAGGCGCGCGATCTGATCTACGGCACCGTCCTGCAGGGGGCCGCCGCCGACGCCATCGAGGGCGGCGAGTCGGAGCTGCTGTCCTGGCTGGCCAATACCTGGAAGATCGAAATGAAGGTCGAGGATCTACCCGAGTAACCGCAGCTTGGCGAGGCGCTCGCCCGCGGTCTGGATCGTCTGCTCGCGCTTGGCGAAGCAGAAGCGCGCCAGCATCGGCGCGCGCGCGGGCGACCCGTAGAACGGCGAGACCGGAATCGCCGCCACGCCGACCTCGGTGCAGAGGTGCCGGCAAAAATCGAGGTCGCTCGCGAAGCCGAACCGGCTGACATCGCAGAGCAGAAAGTAGGCGCCGGCGATCGGCAGCGGCGGCAACCCGATCCCCTGCAAGGATCTGCGTGAGCTGCGCGCGCCGGGCCGCGTAGGCGGCGCGCAGCTCGTCGTAGTAGCTGCCGGCGGCGCTGCGGGTGAAGGGCGCCGTCAGCGCGTCGGCCAGCGCCTCCTGAAACGGCGCCGAGTTGGTGAAGGTGACGAACTGGTGGGTGGCGCGCAGCGCCTGCGTCAGCGGCGGCGGCGCGATCGCCCAGCCGACCTTCCAGCCGGTCACGCTGAACGTCTTGCCCATGCTGTCGATGGTGATGGTGCGCTCCCGCATGCCCGGCAGCGTCGCGATCGGCAGGTGGTGCGCGCCGTCGAACAGGATCTGCGAGTAGACCTCGTCGCTGATGACCACGACGTCGTGCGCGACGCACAGGCGCGCCAGCGCCTCCAGCTCGACGGCGGTGAAGACCTTGCCGGTAGGATTGTGGGGGGTGTTGAGGATCAGCGCGCGCGTGCGCGGGGTGAAGGCGGCCGCCAGCTCGTCGGGATCCCATCGCCAGTCGGGCAGGCGCAGCGCCACCGGCCGCGCGACGCCGCCCACCATCTGGATGTCGGGGACGTAGGCGTCGTAGGTCGGCTCGAACACGATCACTTCGTCACCGGGATTGATCAGCCCCAGCATGGCGTCGAACAGCAGCTCGGTCGCGCCGCTGGCGACGGTGACCTCGGTCGCCGGATCGACCGTCTGTCCGTGGCGCTGCTGCCAGTCGGCCGCCAGCGCCGCGCGCAGCCGCGGCACCCCGGCGCTGGGGGCGTACTGATTACGGTCCTCGTCGATGTGGCGCGCCGCCGCCTCCTTGATGAACGCGGGCGCCGCGAAGTCGGGGAAGCCCTGGCCCAGGTTGGCGGCGCCGTGCTTCACCGCCAGCGCGGTGATCTCGGTGAAGATCGACGTTCCGAATCCGCCGAGCCGACTGGCCAGTCGCACCGCCATCCGCTACTCCAGCCCGACCGTCAGCCCCAGGATCAGCGAGGCGCCGATCAGCGTGCCGACCGCCGTCACCAGCGGCCAGTGCTGGCGCGCCCAGGCGGTGGGGTTGTCGCGCAGGCTGGGTTGCGCCGGCGGCGGGACGGCGGCGAACAGCGGCGGCGCTGCGGCAGAGGCGCCCGGCGGCGACGCCAGGCTGCTGCCGGGCGCCAGGCCCAGCTGCTCGATGCGGCGTGCCTCCTCGTCCAGGCGCATGGTGGCGGCGTCGACCGCGCCCGGCTCGGTGGTCAGCGGCACCACCGTGGCGTCGTGGCGAATTCCGGTCACGTCGACCAGCCGCAGCTGCAACTCGGGCGGCCCCTCGCCCAGGCGCAGCTCGCCGACCAGCGCGAACTTGGCGCCCTGGCGCAGGGCGTGCGACGCCGCGACGGCGTCGTCGAGCGTCAGCGCCGCGCGCGCCGGCACCGGGACCTCCGAGCTCGGGGCGTTGACCAGGACGGTCGAGCCCCAGCGCGCGCGTCCCGGCTCCTCGACCGCGACGTAGTGCTCGCCGTACGGGCCCTTGAACGTCACGCCGCCGCGGGCCGACAGCGGGGGCTGCCCGTCGAAGATCACCAGCGCGGCCGGCGATCCGCTGATCGTCAACGTCCCTTGCGGACGCTGCTTGATCTCGGCGATCGCCTTGGCCCAGTCCTCGATCACCTGCGGCGGATAGTCATTGGGGTGCAGCACGCGGTTCGGGGTCACCGTCGCGGCGCGCACGTAGTCCTCGTAGGCGCGCACGCGCGTCGCCTCGTCGACCGATCGCTCCGGCTTCCAGTCGGCGCGGGCGATCGCCATCGCGCGCGACAGATACAGGTTGCTGATCTCGTCGGTGGTCAGGCCGGCGCAGCCGGTCATCGCCGCCTTCTCGGCGGCGTCGTTGAGCTGCTTGCGCGCGTCGTCGAACGCCAGCTTCTTCACCAGGTCCATGCCGGCCTTGATGGAGGCGCCGATCGGGGGCAGGGGAGGGACTTCGATGTCGACCACCTCGACGTTGCGCAGCCGGTAGCGGTTGGCGGAGCGCGCGAGCTCGCGCTGGGCGACGTCATTTAGCGGCGCGTCGGGCATCGCAGCGTAGATCGGGTGGACGATCGACGGCGGCTCGTCGGCGCGCACCGGGCCGGCAAACAGCGCCGTCAGGCCGACGAGCGCCCCGGTGGTGAAGAGATGTGACGCCGGGCGGATGGGGGAAGAGCGGGTGCGCATCCGGGGGATTCTGCCCGGCGGCGGGCGGCGGTCAACAGATCGAGTCGGCGGCGGTGGTGCGGGTGACGTCGCGGGACGTGTCTACTGCACTTGTCTAGACGACCGTCTTGATCTTGAAAGACCGCTTGATCATGCCGTACCAAAAGCCGATGCCCAGCACCAGCGCCAGCAGGATGCCGATCGCCGGCCAGCCGGCGTAGTTGTTGGGGACGACCATGCCGAACAGCATCGGCCCCGACGCGTAGGTGTTGAAGCGCGACGCTTTGCCGGCGACCGCCGCCATCTTGGCGGCGTCGGGGTGGGGCGTGCCGGCGGCCAGCCCACCGAGGATCAGCTTCTGCCGGGGCCAGATCACGAACCAGACGTTGAACCACATGATCGTGCCGAGCAGCGAGCCGAACATGATCCAGATGGCGCGGTTGCTGATGCCGCCACCTTGCTCGAAGAACAACCCCTGGTGGAAGTACTTGAACCCGAACATCAGCAACCCGATGATGAACGTGTACATCGCGCCCCAGCGGAACCAGTAGAAGGCGCGCAGCAGCAGCTTGGGGTTGACCTTGGGCTTCAGCTCTTTGTCGAGGTCGCCCTGGAACGGCACGTTCACCAGGTTGAAGAAGTAAAGGTGCCCGAGCCAGATGATGCCGAACAGGATGTGGCTCCAGCGGAACAGCACGTTCAGAAGCGAATCGGGGTCGTTGAACATGCGGAGGCTCCTCTCGGTTGCGGTACCGTCGGGTGATAACACCAAATTGCCGGTCGTGACCAGCACAGACGCGCGGCCCGCGCGTCGGCTCGACGCGCCGGGCCGGTCCGATTTCACGGCACCCCTGCCCCCCGATGATCAGCGCACGCTCACCGCGACGGTCGCGGCAGTCGCCGTCGGGCGCACCGACTCGCGCGCCTGGACGCGCGGCCTGTTCGCCGACCTGGCGCGCGCGGCCGGCGCGGCCGATCCCGAGGAGCTCGGTCGCCGGCTGGTGCTGCTGTACGACGGCGCGACCATCGGCGCGGCGATGGATCGCAATCCCGCCACCGCCGCCGAGGCGCGCGCGATGGCCGAGCTGCTGCTGGACGCGCCCGCGCCGGCGAGCCGAGGATCGAAGCGGGGGACGCGCAAGGCCGCTGCGCCGCGAAGGTGAACGCCGCCGGACCCCTCACCCGCCGGCCGCGGACGGCCGTCGACCTCTCCCCGCTCCGCGGGGCGAGGTGCAGATGGGAAGCGAGTCGAAATTGGAACCGAGTCCCCTGGTCCCTCCGGTCCCCTCTCCTCGGCTCGGCGAGGAGAGTCCTGACGGGGCGCTGCCGCACCCCGAAAGATGAAACAGACGCGAGCGAGCCGAGCCATGCTGTCGGGGCCGGTGGTACCAACCCCGACTACCCTCTGGCGGCGGCAAACCCCGTAGGAGAGTCTGGGGCGGGCCCGACGGACCCCCAACTGTTGCAGGGCGGGCTCGCTCGCCTGAGCACGTATAGCAGGATTTACGGCGAAATCGGGCCCATCCGCTGCCGGCAGGAGGATGGAGATGAAGGCAGCGTTCACGGTAGTGGCAGGGATAGACGTTCATCGGGACACGGTGGTGGTCTCGGTGCGAAAGAAGAGCGCGGGCGCCGAAGACGACGCCGTAGAGACGCGTACGTTCGAGACATTTCGCGACACCTTGGTGTCGATGACGGAGTGGCTCGAGGCCGAACAGGTAGAGGTGGTCGGACTCGAGAGCACCGGAGTGTACTGGATGCCAGTTGTCCGCGTGCTGCACGAGCGGCTGCCCAAGTTGCTGGTCTGGCTCGTCAATCCGCTCGACGTCAAGCGGCGCGCTGGGCGCAAGACCGATCGCAAGGACAGTCGGTGGCTCTCCGAGCTCGTGCTCTATGCTTCGGTCACGCCAAGCTACGTCCCTTCGCGCGAACAGAGTGAGCTGCGAAAGCTTACTCGCCACCGGACCAAGCTCGTCGCGGACCAGACGCGGTATCAGAACCGCATTCTCAAGGAACTCGAGGGAAGCGGCGTCAAGCTGGCCTCCGTAATGAGCGACTGCCTTGGCAAGACGGGTCGCGCCATCATCGATGCTCTTCTCGTCGGCGACCCAAAGGTCGACGTGGCAAATCTCGCGATGGGAAGCCTCAGGAAAAAGATCCCGCTAATCCGTCGCGCGATCGATGGCTCGTTCACTCCGAGTACGAAGCTCGTGCTCCACCAACTGCTCGCGATGGTCGACCTGACAGCTACGAAAATGCTCGCCCTCGACGAAGAGATCGCCCGCCTTATGCAGCCGTGGAGTTCCGACCAGAACCTGATCGTGACTATCCCCGGGCTAAGCGGGATTTCGTCGGCCGCAGTGCTCGCCGAATCGGGGACAGACATGAGCTTCTTCCCATCGCAGAAGCACCTGACCGCCTGGGCAGGACTAGCGCCCGGAAGTGAAGAGAGCGCTGGCAAAGCCAAGCCGGCACCCGCTCGCAAAGGCAACAAGTACCTTCGAACCGCCCTCGTCCAGTGCACTTGGTCGGCCGTCCGGATGAAGGACGGATTCTGGCCCGTTGTCTTTCGCCGGTTACGCGCCCGCTTGGGGCCCAAGAAGGCCATCGTGGCAATCGCACGCAAAATGCTCGTCGCGCTCTTCCACATCCTCCATGACCGCGTTCCATACCGCGACCCAGACACGCCTCCCTCGAATCCCGAAACCCGCCAACGCCTCGTCCGCCGCTTCCGCGACAAGCTCCAGGCACTCGGCTACTCCGTCCAGATCACCCCTCTACCCACCCCCGGACAGGCTGTTTCATAGCAGGGCTAGGGTGAGGAGTCCGGTCCGGTCCCTCTCACCGGCCACTTAGGGTCACCTCCGTCGGTGACGCCGGGCACTTTCCCCGGCCGAGCTTCGCCGTAACTGGCGCATCCCGGGCGACCGTGAGATCCTCACCTGCTACGTTCAAAGCAGCAATGCCCCCAACCTTCCCGCGCCGAATCGCCGCAACGTCCGTGAGGCTGACGCAGATCACCTGGCCCTTGGCGCCTTCGCGGGCCGGGGCGCTGGCGTCGTCGTTGTTGGCGTCGTCGTTGTTGGCGTCGTCGTTGTTGGCGTCGTCGCTATTCTTGGGCGGTTGTTCGGCCACGGGCGCGTCGGCCGCCGCTGCGCCGGTACGCGCCACGTCCGCCACCGTTCCCGACGTCGCCGGGGTCGCGACCCATGGCCCGGCCGCCACGCGCGTCGATCCGCGCGCCGACGGCAACGCCCCGATGCCGCCCGGGCTGGCGGCGCTGCGCGACGAGCTTCAGCGCGGCATGACCGAGCTCAAGGCCAAGGGGAACCCGGCCCCGTACTACATCGCCTACGAGGTTCACGATCGCAACGAGGTCGTCGTCTCGGCGAGTTACGGCGCGCTGGTGCAGTCCTCGGCGCGGCGCTCGCGCATCCTCGACACCGACGTGCGCGTCGGCGATTACCGGCTCGACTCGACGCACGCGATCCGTTCGGACGACGACTTCGACTTCTCGGCGACGATGGGCGGGCACGCCGCCGCGCTGCCGCTGTCCGACGACCCGGCCGCGCTGCGCGCGGTCGCCTGGCTGGAGACCGACCGCCGCTACAAAGAGGCGGCCGAGCGCCTGGTGAAGATCAAGACCCAGCACACGCTCAAGGTCGCCGAGGAGGATCCGTCCGACGATTTCTCGCACGAAAAGCCGGTCAACTACCTCGGCGCCGCCGCGGCGATCGAGGTCGACGTCCCGACCTGGGAGCGGAAGATCCGCGATCTGTCGACGCGCTTTCGCGGCCAGGACCACATCTACGATTCGCAGGTGACCCTGCAGGTGGTCAGCCACACGCGCTGGCTGCTGAACAGCGAGGGGTCGGTCATCCAGACCGGGCGCAACTACGTGCGGGTCTTCCTGCAGGCCGACACGCGCGCCGACGACGGCATGGAGCTGGAGCGCTTCGAGAGCTACGACGCGGCGTCGTTCAATTCGCTGGCCGGCGTGGCCGAGATGCAGCGGGGCGCCGACGCGATGATCACCGACCTCAAGGCGCTGCGAAAGGCGCCGCTGGCCGATCCCTACATCGGGCCGGCGATTCTCGAGGGGCGCGCCGCCGGGGTCTTCTTCCACGAGATCTTCGGCCACCGCGTCGAGGGGCACCGCCAGAAGAACGAGGACGAGGGGCAGACGTTCGCCAAGAAGATCGGCGAGCCGATCATGCCGACGTTCGTGTCGGTCTACGACGATCCGACGCTGTCGCGCATCGGCGGCGTCGATCTCAACGGCTTTTACCGCTACGACGACGAGGCGGTCACCGCCCAGCGCGCCCCGCTGGTCGACCAGGGGGTGCTGACCGGGCTTCCTGCTCAGCCGGTCGCCCACGCGCGGCTTCCACGAATCGAACGGACACGGGCGCCGGCAAGAGGGGCGCACCGTGGTCTCGCGCCAGGGCAACCTGGTGGTGCAGCCGTCGGTGGTGGTGCCGGTCGAAGAGCTGCGCCGGCGCCTGCGCGAAGAGGCCAAGCGCCAGGGGCAGTCAATACGGCCTGCTGTTCCGCGACATCTCGGGCGGCTTCACCAACACCACGCGCACCGGGCCGCAGTCATTCAAGGTGCTGCCGATCCTGGTCTATCGCGTCTGGGCCGACGGGCGGCCCGACGAGCTGGTGCGCGGGGTCGACCTGGTGGGGACGCCGCTGTCGTCGCTGTCGCGCATCCTGGCTTCGGGCGACGACTACCAGACCTTCAACGGTTACTGCGGCGCCGAGTCCGGGTTCGTGCCGGTGTCGGCGACCAGCCCCAGCCTGCTGGTGCAGCAGATCGAGATCGAGCGGCGCGACAAGGGCAGCGACAAGCCGCCGGTGCTGCCGGCGCCGTCGCTGCAGCCCGGGGCGCCGTCGCCGTCGCGGCGGCCGGAGGCGCCGTCGCCATGACCGGGGTTGTCGTGCGTCCCACCCCCGCGCGCGCCGCCGGCGTGCGCGCCCTGGTCTTTGTCGCTGCGTTCGGCGTGGTCGGCGCAGGCGCGCGCGCCGACACGGCGTCCAGCGCCACGCGCGTTCACGTCGACGACGCGGCGGTCGAGCGAGCCATGCGCGACGAGCTCGCGCGCTCGACCGCGCAGCTGCACCTCGGCGACGAGCCCAAGCCGTACTACCTGGCGTACACGATCTCGGACGTCGACCAGGCGGCGATCAGCGCCACCTTCGGCGCGCTGACGTCCGACACCGATTTTCGCGCGCGTGTGCTGCGCACCGACGTGCGCGTCGGCGATCCGGCGTTCGACAACAGCAACTTCGAGGGCGGCGGCGGCCACGTCGAATCGCTGCCGATCGAGGACGACTACGATGCCCTGCGCCGCGAGCTGTGGCTGCGCACCGACGAAGGCTACAAGCAAGCGGTCGAGACGCTGGCGCGCAAGCGCTCGGCCGAGTCGGGCCAGGCCAAGGGCGAGACCGACGACGCCGTCGGCGATTTTTCGTCTGAACCAGCGGCGCGCCTGACGCTGCCGCGCGCCACGGAAGACGTCGTGGAGCAGGCGGCGGCGCTGCGCGAGCGCGTGGTGCATCTGTCGGCGCTGATGCGCGACTATCCGGCGATCCAGGGCTCTCGCGTCAACGGGACCTTCTCGATCGCGCGCCGCCGCATGATCAGCAGCGAGGGGACCTGGATCGACGACGGCCGCCGCGTGACCCGCATCGACGTCACCGCCGACACCCAGGCCGGCGACGGTATGCGCTTGCGCAGCTTCGTGCCGTTCACCGCGTTCACCCCGGGCGGACTGCCGCCGCTGGCCGACATGGAGAAGGCAGTGCGCGCCATGGCCGCCGAGCTGACGGCGATGCGCACCGCGCCGGTGGCGCACAACGGATCGGCGGTCGTGCTGTTCGAAGGGCTGGCCGCGGGGCAGATCGTGAAGCACCTGCTGGCCGAGCAGCTGACCGGCACGCCACCGCCCAAGACCGCGTCGGCCGGAAGCGACGAGCAGGGGCAATCGAGCGAGCTGGCGAACAAGCTGGGCCTCAAGGTCGCGTCGGTGTTTCTGTCGGTCAGCGACGACCCGCTGCAGGAGCTGGGGCCGGGCCGCCTTCCGCTTTACGGCGCCTACCGTGCCGACGACGAGGGGGTGCCGGCCCAGCGGGTGGCGGTGATCGAGAAGGGGATCCTCAAGGCGTTGCTGATGTCGCGCACGCCGAGCCAGGAGATCGCGCACTCGAACGGTCACGCGCGCGCGCCGCGCTTCGCGGCGCCCCACGTCCACGTCGGCAACCTCATCGTGACCTCGGCGGCGCCGGGCCTGGCGCGCAAGCCGCTGCTGGCGCGCATGGAGAAGACCGCGAAGGCGGGCGGGCTCGAGACCTACGTCGTGCGGCTGCTCGAGGATTCGACGGTCGCGGGCGGCGACGCCGACGACATGATGTCGCTGTTCAGCTTCGGTATGGGCGGTGGTCGCGGCGGGCCACCCCCGGTGCGGCCGCTGGTCGTCTATCGGGTCAAGGACGGACAGGAGCAGCTGGTGCGCGGGTTGACGCTGGAGGGGTTGTTGCCGCGCTCGCTCAAGGAGATCATCGCGGTCGGCAAGGAGGCGACGGTCTACAACTTCGTCGATTCGGGCGGCGGCGGCACCGGGATCCCGTCGTCGATCGTCACGCCGGCGCTGCTTTTCTCCGATGTCGACATCCGGCGGGTGAAGGGGAAAAACCGGAAGCCGCCGCTTTATCCTCGGCCCGCGGCGGCCACCACCACCGCCAGCGCTTCGGGAAGCAGCCGACCCCGGGAATGAGGTAAGGTACGCCCCATGGCGCGGACGCATTTCACCGTTGGTGAGGTCGAGGAGCTGATCCCCAGGCTCGAACAGATCTTCACCGACGTGTTGCAGCTGCGCGCCGGCTTGCGCGGCGTCGAGGAGAAGCTGGATCGCGCCGGGATTCGCATGAGCCGCGAGGACCTGCTGGAGAGCGACGCCGGAACGCTGGAGGTGCGCCAGGCCAAGGCGGTGTTCCGCGGATTTTACGAGGCGCTGTCCGACGAGATCGACAACATCCGCACGCTGGGCGGCGAGGTGAAGGATCTGGACTCGGGGCTGGTCGACTTTCCCGGCCGCCGCGGCAGCGAGGATATCCTGCTGTGCTGGAAGCTCGGTGAGAAGCGCATCGGCTTCTGGCACCCGGTCGACGCCGGCTTCAGCGGACGCCGGCCGATCGACGAGCAGATCCCCCGGATGCCGCAGCGGCTGGACTGAGAGCCCTTGTCGCGAGAACCAGCCCTGCGCGCCGCCGTCGACGCGCTGCTGCGCGCGTCGGGGCTGGACCCCACGCAGGAGCCCGACCTGCGTCAGACCTCGGAGCGGGTCGCGCGGGTCTGGAGCGAAGAGTTCCTCGCCGGCTACGACATGAACCCGGCGGCGATCCTGTCCGACCCGGTGCTGGGCGAGGCCGATCCCGACGTCGTGGTTGTCGGTGGGCTGCGCTTTCACGCGATGTGCCCCCATCATTTGCTGCCCTACCGCGGCGTCGCCCACGTCGCGTACATTCCGAACGGGAGGTTGATCGGTTTTGGCCGCCTCGCCGAGCTGGTCGATTGCTTCACCAAGCGCCTGACGCTGCAGGAGCGCGCGACCAATCAGATCGCCGACAGCCTGTGCCAGCACCTGGCGGCGCGCGGCGCCGGCTGCGTGATTGAAGCCGAGCACATGTGCCTGGCGCTCCCCGGTGAGAAGCACGATCAGTCGGGTGTGGTGACCAGCGCGTTCGTCGGCGAGATGCGCGAGCGCCCTGATTTGAAGGCGCGACTGCTGGCGGCGGCGGATCTCGGCGGGCGCAGGCGATGATCGCCGCCGCGCGCGCGTTCTGTCCGGGATTGCGCGGCGCGGGCGTGCTAAAGATTGGCATGCGCGGAGCCGAGGCCCACGCGGTTGTTCCGGTGACGCTCTTAGAATCGAGTGTGGACGTCCTTGGGTGATTCAAGCGAATTAGTACCCGAGCTGGATCGTAACCTGCGCGAAGCGCTGCGCCGGCTGCCGATGTTTCCTCTGCCCAACGTGGTGCTCTTTCCGCACGCGTTGCTGCCGCTGCACATCTTCGAAGAGCGGTACCAGGCGCTGGCGCGCGACGTGCTGGCCGGCCACCACTTCCTGGCGATCAGCCTGCTCGATTCGCCCGACGAGGCCGACAGCCAGGACCGCCCGCCGGTGCAGCGCATCGCGGGGGTCGGCGAGGTCGTGATGGCCCACGAGCTGCCCGACGGGCGCTTCAACCTGGTCGTGCGCGGCCGCGCCCGCGTGCGCATCGACGACGAGCTCGACTCCGATCGGCCTTACCGGATGATCTCGGCCACCGAGCTGCCCGATCTTCCGGCGTCGGATCCGGGCGATCTCGTCGACGCCGACCAGTCGCTGCGCGCGCTGGTGGGGCACCTGGCCGACGCGATCCCCGAGGGGGGCGAGCTGCTGCGGCAGGTCGTGGTGTCACAGGAGACCCCGTCGGAGCTGGTCGATGTGCTGGCGGCGGCGCTGGTGGTCGATCCGGTGCTGCGCCAGCGGCTGCTCGAGACCCGCGACGTCATGAAGCGGATCGAGCGGGTCTCGTCCGAGGTGGTCGCCATGACCGGCCGCATCGGTCACTCGACGCAGATCAACTGACCGTCAGCGGTCGCCAGCAGCGCTGTCGCGGCTGTTGTCATTGACGTCGGCGTCGGCGTGGTCGGTGACGTCGCCTCCGTCGCCGTCGCCGTTCAGCTGCGCCAACCGTTCCATCTGCCGCAAGCGGATCGCGTAGGACATCCAGACGCCGGAGAACGCGATGAAGATCGACAGGAACGCCCAGGCGGCCGGCGGCGCCCCCTCGGCGATGCCCGCGAAGAATGCGAAGATCGCCGCCACCGACCAGACGACCTTCAGCCCCAGCAGCGCGCGGTAGCCGGCGACGCCGTAGCGGTCGACCATCATTGACGCGCTGCCGATCGCCAGCAGCGCGGCGCCGCACAGGCGCGTCGCCACCGGGTCGACGGTGGTCCATCCCAGCAGGCCGAGGCTGCGTCTCGGGAACAGCAAGAGCGGGATCGCCGCCGCGAGATCGACGGCGCAGTGCACCCGAAACCAGGTGCGCAGCGACCAGGGGATCGCGGTCGTGTCGAAGGACGCGCGCGCGGCCGGCTCGGGGACGTCGGCGGAGGTGCCCATGTGCGTCTGGGTATACCCCCGGCGCGGCGCGCCGCCGGGAAAAATCGCCGCCGGTCGCCGATCTCTCCCCGATCTTCTCCTCGATCTTGGCTAGGCTCGTGGTGTGGCGACGTCGATGCTCGGGTTCGCGATCGCCGTTGCGGTCGCGCTGCCCGCTTGCCGGGTCGTCGGCCCGGTCGACGCCGCGGGCGAACCGTTGCCCGACGCGGCGGCCGACGTCGACGTCGACCACGGCGGCGACGTCGCGGGTGGCGGGCAGCCGTGCGACCTGCTGCTGCAGAACTGCGTCGATTCCAAGCGAGCCTGCTATCGGGTCGATGACCAGCCGGGGGTGACGACCTGCGCGCAGCCGCCCGGATCGGCGCCGCCGATATCCGGCTGCGTGAGCAGCTTCGAGTGCGACGCGCGCGAGGTCTGCGTCCTCGTGACCGAGTCGCTGCTCACGATGTGCGCCACGCTCTGCGACCCGGACGCCGCGGTCACAGGGTGCCTGCCCAAGGCGCCGTGCGTGAGGCTCACCGGTTATCGCGCCGGGTACTGCGTCCCCTGACGCGTCTGCTTGCGTCTCTACTTCGAATATTTTAGAAATAGCGACGTGGGAGCGAAGTTGGATCGCCACGCCGAGCAGCTCGGGGCCCTCGGGCACCCGATTCGCTTGGCCATCTTGCGCTACGTCGTCCAGGCGGGCCCGGAGGGCGCTGCCGCGGGCGCGATCCAGACCCACGTGAACATGGCGGCCTCCACGCTCAGCCACCACCTCAAGCGGCTGGTGGATGCGGGCGTCATCCGATCGCGTGGGGAGGGGACCTTCAACTACTACTCCGCCGAATACGATGCGCTGCGCAGGCTGACGGACTACTTGTGGGAAGACTGCTGCAAGAACGGCGGAGGGAAGTGCTGCTGATGCTGCTGAAGAAGATTGTCGCCGAGGCGCTCGGAACGGCGTTCCTGCTCGCCGCCGTCGTCGGGTCGGGGATCATGGCCGAGGAGCTCGCGCGCCCGAACGTCGCGCTCGCGCTCCTCGCCAATACGGTGGCCACGGGGGGCGCGTTGGTCGCGCTGATCATCACGTTCGGGCCGATCTCGGGCGCGCACTTCAACCCGGTGGTGACCCTCGCGGATGCCAGCCAGGGCGGTCTCCCTTGGCGAGAGGT
This sequence comes from uncultured Pseudomonadota bacterium, assembly GCA_963778795.1. GTDB lineage: Bacteria > Myxococcota_A > Polyangia > Fen-1088 > Fen-1088 > DASRQZ01. Next base: position 902,120 of record CAVZVU010000005.1, read on the forward strand.
GCCGGCGTACATCGGGGCGCAGATCGCCGGCGCCTTCATCGGGGTCGCCGTCGCCCACGTGATGTTCAAGCAGCCGGCCCTCTTCTTCGCCTCCCAGCACCGGCGCGACGGGATCGCCCAGGTCACCAGTGAATTCGTCGCGACCTTCGGCCTGCTTTCGGTCATCTGGGGATCCGCCCGGCGAAGACCGGGTTTGGTTCCCTTCGCCGTCGGCGCCTACATCACGGCGGCTTACTGGTTCACGTCGTCCACGTCCTTCGCCAACCCCGCCGTGACCCTGGCCCGTGCCGCGAGCGATACGTTCGCTGGCGTTCGCCCGGCCGACGCTCCCGGGTTCATCGCCGCCCAGCTCGCCGGCGGCGCCGCCGCGACGGCCGTCTTTCGATGGCTGGTCCCTGCCCTACCCAAAGTCGCCGATCGGGTCGTCGATCGGACCGGATCCGATCGAGGAGCTTCCATGAATACGTTGGACACTGTGGACACTGTCATCTTCGCTTGCATTCATAACGCCGGGCGTTCGCAGATGGCGGCGGCGTGGTTCAACGCGCTGGCCGATTCGGCGAAGGCCCACGCCGTCTCGGCCGGCACCGATCCGGGGACGCGGGTCCATCCAGAGGTCCTGGACGCCATGCGCGAGGTCGGCGTCGATCTGAGCGATCGAAAGCCTCAGAAGCTGACCGACGATCTCGCCCGCGGCGCCCAGATGCTGATCACGATGGGCTGTGGCGACCAGTGTCCGGTCGTGCCAGGGCTGCGCCGCGACGATTGGCCGCTCGAGGATCCCAAGGGGAAGCCGATCGCGCGCGTACGCGAGATTCGAGACGATGTGCGGACCCGCGTGGTCGCCCTGCTCCGGCGAGAGGGATGGGCCCGCGAATGAGCGCGCGAGCACTCGCTCGTCTTGGGCGAAGCTGACCGGACCCGTAGCGCGGGCCCGGCGCCGTCAGTCCTCTACGATCAGCGCGATCTGCTCGCCGGGGCCGTGCACGCCTTCGATGAGGATCCCTTCGACGTCGGCGGTCTTCGACGGTCCGGTGCACCAGATGACGTTGGGGTCGTCGCCGAGCGCGGCGATGGCGTCGGCGACGTGGCGGTGGATCCGGTCGGGCGCCAGCACGGCGACGTGGATCCAGGGCGCCAGCGCGCCCAGGCGGCGCGACGTCAGCGCGTCGTCGAGGATGATCGTGCCGGTCTCGGCGATCGCGCCGGTGGCGCGCGTGATGCCGAAGCGGTAGTCGTCGATGCGCGCGCGATCGAGCGCGGTCTCGACGGTGATGCCGGCGTCGCCGAGCGCGCCGGCGAGCAGCGGCAGCAGCGCCGGATCGCAGTAGCCGTGGCGCGCCCCCTGCGTCGCCATCCAGGTGGCCAGCGCGGCGGCGTCGGTGAACAGCCGACCGTGCGCCGCCTCGAGGCGCGCGCGGAACCCTTCGACCAAGGTGCGCGGCGCCCCGGCCGCCTCGCGCGCGAAGGCGATCTCGTCGGCGTAGTCGGGCGCGGCGCGCCGCTCGGCGTGCGCGGCGACGGCGGCGCGCACGCGCGCGTAGATCCGGTCGCGCGCGTCGCTCACGCGCGTCCCCCGCGCCGTTGCGCCAGCCACTTGCGAAACGCCCCGCCGCGCCACGGCGCCAGCGCGTGGTTCTGGCCCCAGACGCGCAACGCGCGCGGGCGCAGCATCTGCGGCAGGTGATTCACCAGGCCGCCGGTCGCCAGCGCGCCCTTCCAGGCCCAGGGGCGCGTCGCCAGCTCGGCCCAGGCCGTCATTGGCGTGCTGGGCGTGCTGGGCGTGGGGGCCGCGCCGGCGCCGGCGCCGTCATGCGCGCGCTGTCCCTTGTCGCGGAGGCGCAGCAGCAGATCGGGGATCGGGATGTCGACCGGGCAGACCTCGTTGCACGCGCCGCACAGGCTCGACGCCTTGGGGAGGTCGGCCAGCGCCGCGAAGTCGTCGCCCGCCAGCAGCGGCGACAGCACCGCGCCGACCGGGCCCGAGTAGACGCCGCGGTAGGCGTGGCCGCTCGCCTGCCGGTAGACCGGGCAGACGTTCAGGCAGGCGCCGCAGCGGATGCAGCGCAGGATCTCGCGGTATTCGCTGCCGAGCACGTCGGTGCGCCCGTTGTCGATGAAGATGACGTGCATCTCGTCGGGCCCGTCGGGCTGTCCGGGCGCGCGCGGGCCGCGCAGAAACTCGGTGTAGACCGACAGCTGCTGCCCGGTCGCCGAGCGCGCCAGCACGTTGAGCAGCACGCCGAGGTCGCGGTCGCGCGGCACGATCTTCTCGATGCCGACCAGCGCGATGTGGCAGCGGGTCGCCGCCAGGCAGAAGCGCGAGTTGCCCTCGTTGGTGATCAGCACCAGGCGCCCGCTCTCGGCGGAGACGAAGTTCGCGCCGGTGATGCCGACGTCGGCCGCCAGGTACTTGCCGCGCAGGAAGGCGCGCGCGCGGCGGGTGATCACCTCCGGCGTGTCGTCGTAGGGGCCAAGACCGTGGCGTTCCAGGCTGTTCGCGATCTCGCGCCGGTTCTTGTGGATGATCGGCTTGACGATGTGGCTCGGGTGGTCGTCGTCGATCTGGACGATGAACTCGCCGAGGTCGGTCTCGATCGATTCGATCTGGTGTCCTTGCAAGAACGGCCCGAGCTCGATCTCCTCGGTGACCATGCTCTTGGCCTTGACGACGCGCCGGGCGCCGCGCGCGCGCATGATCGCCAGCACCTGCTCGCGCGCCTCGGCGGCGTCGGTGGCGAAGTGGACCTGAGCGCCGTGCGCGCGCAGCTGCGTCTCGGCGCTGCTCGAGGTAGACGTCCAGGTGGTCGAGCGCGTGCTGCTTGATCGCGCCCGCGAGCCGGCGGAGCGCGTCGGGATCGGCGTAGTCGCGCTGCAGGATCTCGGTGCGCTTCTCGTGCCCGGCCTTGCTGCCCAGGCGCACCGCCGCGCGCCGCTCCTCGCCCTGCGCGGCCGCGAAGCGATCGATAGCGTCGGCAGGGCCGTGCGCGGGCCCGCTCATGGAGTCGCCGTCGCCGTCGCCGTCGCCGTCCGCTCGCGCCGCGCGGCCTCGTGCAGGGCGTCGCGCAGCACCACGGCGACGTGCCGCCGCGGCAGCGGGCGCCCCTGCCGATCCGCCAGGCCGCCGATGTGCATCAGGCAGCTCGAGTCAGCCGACACCAGCAGATCGGGCGCCGCCGCCAGCACGTGATCGATCTTGAGGTTGCCCATGGCGCGCGAGATGTGCGGGAACCCGACCGAGAAGGTTCCGCCGAAGCCGCAGCATTGCTCTCCCTCGCCGAACGGCACCACCTCGGCGCCGTCGATCGCGCGCAGCAGCGTCAGCGCCGATTCGGCGTAGCGCGTGCCGCGCGAATGGCACGAGCGATGGAACGCCAGTCGCGCCGCCAGCCGCCCCGGCCAGGTGGTGACGCCGAGCCCGCGCACGATGAAGTCGCACAGCTCCCAGGTGCGCCGCGCCAGCGCCTCGACGCCGGGCCGCTCGGGCTGGTCCTCGAACAGCAACAGCGCGCCGTGGTCGACCATGCGCGCGCAGGATCCCGACGGCACGACCACGGCGTCGTCGCCGCGGAACACCCCCAGCGTGTGGCGCGCCACGCGCCGGGCGGCGGTCCAGTCGCCGGCGTTGAACGCCGGCTGCGCGCAGCAGGTCTGGTCCTCGGGGAAGTCGACCTCGCACCCGAGGTGCTCGAGCATCTCGACCGTCGCCTGCGCCACGTCGTCGAAGAAGGCGTCGCACAGGCAGGTCGCCATCAGCTGGACGCGGCGGCGCGGGGCAGTCGCGGTCGCACTCACGCCGCGCTCACTGGCGGACGTCCACTTGGCTGACGCTCACTTGCCCGCGCTCCAGCCGCCGTCGACCATCAGGCTGCTGCCGGTGACCATCGCCGCCTCGTCGGCCGCCAGGTACAGCGCCGCCGCCGCGATCTCGGCCGGCTGCGCCATCCGCCCGGTCAGCTGGGTCGAGGACATGTCGCGGTAGGCCGCCTCGGGGTCGGGCGATTCGGCCAGCCGCCGCTTCACGAACGGCGTCTCGACGCGCCCCGGACAGATGCAGTTGAAGCGCACGCCGGTCGCCGAGTGGTCGAGCGCCAGCGACTTGGTCAGCCCGACGACCGCGAACTTGGTCACGGTGTAGGCCAGCCGATCGCGCACGGCGACGATGCCGCCGATCGACGCCATGTTGATGACGCTGCCGCGCCCGCGCGCCATCATCGACGGCGCGAAGACCTTGCAGCCGTTGAACACGCCGCGCACGTTGACGGCGTACAGCCGATCGAGATCCGCGACCGCCGTGCCGAGCAGATTGCCGACGTGGCCGATGCCGGCGTTGTTGACCAGCAGATCGATCGGCGGCAACGCCGCGGCCAGCGCCGCGACCGCCGCCTCGTCGGTGACGTCGACCGTCGCCGCTTCGGCGCGCCCGCCCGCGGCGCGGATGCCGTCGGCGCTGGCGCGCGCCGCCGCCTCGTCGCGGTCGACGACCCAGACCGCGGCGCCCTGCGCGGCGTAGAGCTCGGCGATCGCCTGGCCGATCCCCGACCCGGCGCCGGTCACCACCGCGTTCTTTCCGTCGAGACGAAAGGGGCGTCATGGCGGTCGGTGTGCTATAGCCGATAGATCCGTTGCGCGTTGCCCGACAGCACCGCCGCCGCTCGGCCGGCGGCAGCGGCGCCAGCAGCGTCAGCGCCGCGTCGAGCCAGCGGGCGTAGGACGACGCCAGCTTGACCACCGGCCAGTCGCTGCCGAACAGCAGCCGCGCCGGGCCGAAGCTGTCGAGCAGATGCTCGACGTAGGGGCGCAGATCGTCGACGGTCCAGGCCGCCGGATCGGCCTCGGTCACCAGGCCCGACAGCTTGCACACGACGTGCGGCAGGCGCGCCAGCGCGGTGATGTCGGCGCGCCAGGGATCGAGCAGCCGCCCCGCGGATGTCGGGCTTGCCGGCGTGGTCGAGGATGAAGCTGGTGCCCGGGGCAGGCGCGCACCAGGTCGATCGCCGACGCCAGTTGGGGGTGCTTCACGCAGATGTCGAACGACAGACCGCGCTCGCCGGCGGCGCGCACGCCGGCGATGAACGCGGGCCGGCGGCAGAAGTCGGGGTCGGCTCTCGCCCTGGATCAGGTGGCGCACCCCGCGCAGCAGCGGGCGCGCACGCAGGCGATCGAGCGCGGCGATGGTCTCGGCGCCGCGATCCATCGGCGCGAACGCCACGATGCCGGCGATCGCCGGCTCGCCGGCTGCCAGCGCCTCGGCGGCGACGCACCTCTTCGAACGCGTGGGCGCGGTCGCAGTCCCCCTGCACGAACAGGATCCGCTGCGGAAAACGCGCGCCCGCCTCGGCGTGCAGCTCGACCGGCGTGTGGCGGCCGGCGATGGCGGGAAAGTCGTCGAGCCACGGGTAGGGGATCTGGGTGCGGTCCCAGCAGTGGACGTGGGTGTCGATGAACGACAGCTCCATGCGCGGCTCACCTCACGGTCACGAAGGGATGGGCGTTCCCCCCCGCGCGCTCGATTCATAACACGCCTCGACCACCGCCATGGTCTGGAAGGCGTCCTCGACCGAGGTCGGCAGCTCGGCGCTCTCGCCGTCGGCGCGTCGCATGAGGCTGGCCATGGTGCCGATGAACGCGTGCGGGAACCAGTTGCCGTCGAGCGGCAACGTTCGCCACTCCGTCGACTCCTTGACTCCGTCGCCGCCGCGTCGCCGGGCTGGCGCACGCAGTACTCCAGATCGTCGGGCTGCGCCGCGCGGGTAGTCGAGGTTGACGCCCAGGCGCGCCTTGATCGCGCCCTCGGTCCCCTCGAGCTTGAGGTAGCTCTCTTGATGGCGCGGTCCGAAGTCGTGGCCGTGGTTGGTGGTGATGGTCGCGCGCCGCACGTCGCCGTAGTCGAACGCGATCGCGGTGCGCGTCGACGCCAGCTGCAGCTGCCGCGGGTGCTTCACCGTCTTGCAGTAAACGCCGGCCGGCTCGCCGAAGAACGACCGCACGAGATCGACGTAGTGGATGCTGTGGTACAGCACCTCCATGCGCGGGATGCCGAACAGGAAGGTCCAGATCTCCCACGGCATGTGGCAGTTCACGCGCACCTCGACGTCGTGCAGCTCGCCGATCGCGCCGCGCGCGACCAGATCGCGCGCCGCCAGGACGTTGGGCGCGAAGCGCAGCTGAAAGTTGATCGCCGCCAGCAGGCGCTTTTGCCGGCACAGCTCGCGGATGCGGCGGGCCTCGGCCAGCGTCTCGCCCATCGGCTTCTGGATCAGCACCGGAGCGCCATCGGGCAGCGCCGGCAGCACGTCGCAGATCGCCGACGCCGGCAGCGCGACGTCGAACACCGCGCCCGCGGGCGCCGTCGCGACCGCGTCCGTCGAGCGAAGCGCAGACGCGCGCGATCCCGAAGTCGCGCGCCAGCGCCTGGGCGCGGTCGTGCGCGCGGTCGTAGACCGCGACCACGGGAAATCCGGCCAGCCGGTAGGCGGGCAGATGCGCGTCGCGCACGATCGCGCCGGCGCCGATGCTGACGATCGGCCGCGGCCGGCGCGGCAGCGGCGCGGCCTGCACGATCTCGGTCAGTTCCACGCGCGCGACGCTAACGCAGCCCCCGAAACCTGTCCAGGTTCGCGGTAGGATCGACTCGGTGAAGGCCTACCTGATCACGACCGGGACGTCCGCGCCTTTTCTTTCGTTCTTCGTCACAGCGCGGGTGCGCGGTTCGTCTTCCGGTCAAGGAGACCCCACATGCAAGCTCGAATGAAGAACCCGGTCATGATCCTTCCCGCCGCGATGCAGGGGCTGCAGGCCCTGAAGAAAGCCACCGACGGCGCCGGCGTTCCGGCGACCACGCTGAACCTGGTCGAGCTGCGCGCGAGCCAGATCAACGGCTGCAGCAACTGCGTCCTCGGGCACGCGTCGATCATGAAAAAGGCTGGCGAGACCGAGGACCGCATCGTCGGGGTCTCGGCCTGGCGCCACATGCCGTATTTCACCGCGCCCGAGCGCGCGGCGCTGGCGCTCACCGAGGCGCTGACCCGGATCAGCGACCGCGAGGATCCGGTCCCTGACCAGCTCTGGGCCGAGGTGACGCGCCACTACGACGAGCGCGCGTTGGCGGCGCTGGTTCTCGCGATCGCGAGCATCAACGTGTGGAACCGGCTCAACCTCGCCGTCGGCCAGATCGCGGGCGACTGGCGAGGTTAGCCAGGCCAACGTCGTCAATTCGATCGTGGCACGTCGACGACGTTCCGCGTCGGATCCATACTCGGGGCCATGTCGTCGGTGAATGACGCAGGGGTGGTCCCTTCGCTGGAGCCAGCTGGATCCTGTCGGCCCAACATTTCCCCCGCGGGCAAGCGCCGGCGGTCGCAGGTCGGTTACGCGGCGATGGCGATCGCGCTATTGCTCGTCGGCGTGCTGGTCGCGCTGCGCTCGCCCTGGTACTTGCGCGCGCTCGTCGGGCTGCCGGCGGCGCTTGCCTCCGTCTCGCTCCTGCAAGTCCGACGCAACACCTGCGTCGCGCGCGCGGCCGAGGGGACGTTCGAGCACGACGACTTCAGCAAGACGCCCGCGCCGCCGGCCGAGGTCGCCGCCAGCCGCCGTGTCGCCTCGGGGATCCTGCGAGACAGCGCGCTCATCGGGCTGGCCGCGGCCGCGCTCGCCGCCGCGACGGCGTTGGTCTGACCGTAGCCCTTCGAGCTCCCTCAGAGCGGCGGGGTCGCGTTCTTCAGCAGGTCGATGAAGTACGGGCTCGAACATCTTGCCGGCCTGGGGCGCGCCCGGGGCCGCGTCGTCGGACGCGCAGTTCTGGTCGAAGCGCGGCGCCTTCGGATCGGCGGTGCCGTCGGATTCGCCCGGAGGCTTGATGTAAAGGTAGGCGTCGACCATCGGCGCGGGCGCGGCCTGCGGGCGCTCGCCCAGCCCCGCGCCCTTGATGTTGCACCAGTTGCCGGGCGAGGTGCGGACGTAGGCCTTGCCGTCGCGGCTGGTGTCGATCACGAACCCCTTGCCGGTGATGCCGGCGGCGGCCAGCTCCTTGGTGACAGTCGGCGACGTAGCCGAGCTCGTCGCTGGCGGCCGCCTTCGGATCGCGCTTGGGGTTGGTCGGATCCTTCACCGGGTCGTAGTTCGACACGTCGGTCGCGAAGCCGCGGATCCGGTCGGCGCCGCCCGCCATCGTGAGGATCTCCTTGTACAGCGGCACGCTCTTCGGCCAGATTCCTCGGCCACCCGAGCCAGCCCGCGTGCGCGGCGTCGAGGTAGAGGAACACGTTCGGCTGCGACAGCTTGCTGATCGCGTAGGCGATGCCGAGCTTGTAGATCCCCTCGGCGGCCTGGCACTTCGGGTTCTCGAGGTTGGTCACCAGATTCGCGATCGAGTCGGGCTCGATGATCACCGCGATGCGCTGATCCGGGTGCGCCGCGAAGGCCGCGGCGACGACGTCGACGTACTCGCGCTGGTAGCGCGCTTCACCCGCGGGGGTGGCGGGCAGCTCGCCGGCCGAGGCTTCGGCGTTGCAGTCGCGGTTCGGCAGATCGTAGAGCACGAAGACGGTGACCACCGGATGGCCGCCGGCCTTCTGCTGCTGGAGCGCGCCGTCGAGGTAGCGCGGGATATCCTTGGTGTCGGCGATCGATGACAGCCAGATGGCGGTCGGGATGGTCGCCATCTTCTTGATCAGCTCGGCTTCGCCCGGGTGGGTCGCCGCCAGCCCCTCGACGGTCTTGGCGTAGTCGGGGTTGACGTAGATGCGCGCGTCGACGAAGGGGTTGATCGCGGGCGCGGGTGGGGTCGTCGCCGGGGTGACCACCGCCGGCTTGGGACCGGTGGCACAGGCCGCCAGCATGATCGAAAGTCCGGCGACCGACAATCCGAGGCGTTTCATGGTTCGTTTCATGGTTGTCGCTCCTAAGTTCTAGCGCCGCGTTCGCGGCGCATGAGGCCTGCACCGTAGCGCGAACCGCCGCGCGACGCGACTATAGCGTTTAGCCCGAGGTTTTTGGACGGAACGTCGCTGGCGGGCGTGACGTTGGGGTCAGGCGCCGCCGTGGGCCGCCAGCCAGTCGCCAACCTCGTTGGATTTCTTGTCTTCCTTCCGGCCTTCTTTCCCATTTTGCGCGTGCAGCCGCTGATAGTCGGCGCGGGCGGTCGCGGCCAGTCGTCGGGCGCGCGCCCGATCGCGGCCGGCGTCCCACAGGGCGCGGGCGAGCGCGAACCGGGTCTCGGCGACGGCGCCGACATCCAGCTCGCCCGCTTCGCGGATCGCCAGCGCTCGCTCGAGCGGCGCGATCGCCTCGGCGGGCCGGTGCTCCTTCCAGTGGGCGACGCCGATTCCGGTCAGTGGGTAGGCGAGGTACGGGTGCACGGGGCCCAGCTGGGATTCCCAACGACGCGAGCGCGTCCTGAAACGTCGTCAACGCCTCCTCGAACCGCCCGACCGCAACCAGATATTCGCCGCGGTTGCTGAGGCTCTTCGCCATCCAGGGGCTGCCGTCGCCGTAGGCCTGGCGATAGGTGTCGACAGCCAGTCGCGACATCTCCAGCGCGCCTTTCGCGTCGCCACGGCGGTAGAGGGCCTCGCCCACGGCGATCGCGCTCGCGGCGATGTCGGGCGAGCTGGGCGGCAGTACGCGCTGCTTGATGCGCCAGTGCCTGGCGCGCGAGCGCGAGCGCGGCGTCGAGGTCGTTCTCCTGAATGCGCATGCTGGCCTGGTTGGTCAGCACCCACGAACGCAGGACGTCGTGTCCGGGTCCGAGTCGCTCGAGGATCGCGTTGGCTCAGCGCGGCCCAGCGCTCGCCGTCTTCGTGCTGGGCCAGGCGATAGCCGACGATGCCGCTCAGCAGCGCGCCGCGCCTCGGCGGCGACGTCGTCGCGCCGCGTGGCCAGCGCCAGCCAGGTCGCCTCTTCGAGATCCGTGGACCGACTCGCGCGCGTAGGCGGCGCTGTCTGTCGAAGGCCCACGGGCGATCGAGCAGCTCGGCCAGCAGCGGTCGATAGCCGAGCGCGCGCGCCTCGGCCGACCAGCTGTGCGCCCCAGCGCCAGCGCCGCGCTGGTGCTTGCCGGTGAGGTTCAGCGCGTCGACGGTGGCGGCGCGCGTGCGCAGCGCCTCGACCTGGCGGCGCGCCGCCTCGCTCGCGGGCGGCTCGACCGGGCTGCGCAGCAGCTTGACGTCGGCGCAGCGATCCAGCGTCGGCAGCGCGTTGGCCGCGTCGACGGCGTGGGCGACGGTGTCGCGATCGGCGGCCGCCAGCACGTCGACCAGCGCGCGCAGCGCGGGTCAGCCGCTCGTCGAGGCAGGCGGTGCGCAGGTCGAGCACCTCGGTCGATTGCTCGCCGCGCACGTGCGTCGCCTCGCAGCTGTCGCGATACATCGCCAGCCAGCGCGCGGCGTATCCGTCGAGCAGCGGCGGCGACGCGGTCCCAGGTCTCGGCGGCGTAGGCGAGGCCGGTGCGCCAGGAACGCCGGTGCACCCGATCGTGGCGCGGGCCGGCGGCGCCGCCTCCCAGACGTCGGCCAGGCGCGACGCGCCGGCCTGGCACAGCGACTCGGCCGGCGCCCCGCGCGCGAGACCCCGAAGCCGACGCGCGAGCAGCGCCGCCAGCGCCGACCGCCGCCCACAGCCGCGCGGCGCCGCGCGCGCGCCGGATCGTGCGCCAGCGCGGTCGATCAGCGCGGCCATCGACGGCCAGCGCGCCGCCGGGTCGACGCTGAGCCCGCGCAGCAGCACGCGCCGCAGCCAGGCGGGGACGCTGCGTCTTGGGCGGCGGCGGTTGCACCGTTGCCGGCAGTCGACGTCGGCCATCAGCTCGGCCAAGCCCGTCGCAGCGGAACGGGTGCGCGCCGTAGAGCGCCCGATAGAGCGCGACGCAGAAGCTGAACTGATCGGCCTGCGCGTCGGTCGTGGCGGCCGTGGAACTGCTCGGGCGCCATGTACAGCGGCGTGCCCAGCAGCTCGCCGGTCTGGGTCAGGGTCACGTCCCAGCGCGCGGGCGCGCCGTGCGGCGTCGCCGTGCGGCCGTCGCCGTCGCCGTCGCCGGCGTCCTTCCGGGTCGCGCCGCTCTCGTCGCCGACCGGGCGGGCCAGGCCGAAGTCCATGACCCGCACCGCGCCGTCGCGCGCGACCATCACGTTCTGCGGCTTGAAGTCGCGATGGACCAGGCCGGCGGCGTGCGCGGCGCGACAGCCCGCGCGCCGCCGCGAGGAACACGTCGAGGATCTCGCGCCGATCGCGCGCGGCTGCTCGGCCAGCCACGGCGCCGACGGTCTGGCCGTCGACGAACTCCATGGCGATGAAGACCCGATCGTCGAAGGTGCCGACGTCGTGGACCACGACCACGTTCGGGTGCGACAGCCGCGCGATCGCCTTCGCCTCGCGCAGCAGGCGGCCGCGGCCGGTCGCGCCGCGCGCGCTTCGCCCTCGGCGCGCAGCAGCTTGAGCGCGACCTTGCGATCGAGCTCGGGATCGTAGGCCGCGAACACCTCGCCCATGCCGCCGCGGCCGACCGGCGCCAGCACCACGTAGCGCCCGATCGCGGTGCCGCGCATGATCGGCGCTGCGGTCGCGTCCGCCGCGCCGCGGCGCGGGCGTCGCGCCGTGCACGACACCCCAGCGCCGCGACCAGCAGCTCGCTGCAGCTGGGGCAGGTGCGCGTGTGCGCCTCCAGATCGCGCACGGTCGGGGCGTCCAGCCGCCCCTCGGCGAAGGCGAGGATCGTCTCCTCGTCGCAGGCAGTCCGGACGTCATCATGCGTCGCGGGCTCATCGACGACTCGATGATGCCGGACGACGGAGGCGGTTGTGCTACGGTTCGATCGGGTTCGTCACCTGATGGGACGGCTAGCTGATGCATTCTCGGCGGCGGCCCGGGCCGGCGCGAGGCGCCGCCGGACTCGACGGCGCGCCGCCGCTCGGCGACGGCGCGCATCGCCGCCGGCGCCAGCGACGTCGGCGCGCTGGAAGTCGGACGCCTGGCCGGGCTGCTGGCGCGCGGCGCGGCGGCGCACCTGGAGCTGTCGCTCGACGGCGAGCTCTTCGCGACCCATCTCGGGCGCTGCGGCGCGCCGGTCGAGAGCGTCGCGCCCGGCGCGCTTCACGCCGAGGATCTGTTCCTGGCGGCGGCGGCGCTCTTCGGCGATGCGCGCGGCGGTGGCGAAGCTGCGCCGGATCCATCGTCCGGTGCTGGCCGGCTATCTGCGCCACATCGACGTGTCGCCGGCATTCTTCGACGAGGTCGAGCAGCGCCTGTGGGACGCGGCGCTGGTCGGCACCGCGGGCGCGCCGCCCAAGCTGATGAGCTATTCCGGCCAGGGCGCGCTCGCCGGCTGGGTCGGGATCGCGGCGCAGCGCATCGCGCTGATGATGCGCCGGCACGAGGCGGCCGAGGAGCGCGCCGTCGACGGCGTCGCCGTCCGAGGCCGAGGCCGATCGGCTGGGCGGCGATCCCGAGCTGGCGTTCATCAAGGGCAAGCTGCGCGACCAGTTTCGGACCGCGCTCAGCGCGGGCGCTGGCGACGCTGGAGGATCGCGAGCGCATGATCTACCGCCTGCATCTCGTCGACGGGCTGACCGTCGAGGCGATCGGCAAGGTCTACGGCGTCAGCCACTCGACCGTCTCGCGGTGGCTGGCCAAGGCGCGCGAGCGAGGTGATCGGCGAGACCCAGCGGGTGCTTGCGCGACGAGATGCGCCTGTCGCCGGCCGAGTTCGACTCGGTCGCGGGGCTGGTGGTCAGCCAGCTCGATCTGAGCGTCTCGCGCTTGCTGCGGCATCCCTAGTGCACCGCTCTCGAAATATCATCAACGCTGCGCCGACGATCCCGCGGCCCGGCTTCGTTGCTCCTCCTCGGAATACCTTCAGGTATTCGTCGTCGTCGCGCCTCGCCGGACCACGGGCTTGTCGGCGGATCGTTGACGCTATTTCGAGAGCGGTGCACTAGCCGGCTGGCTCGGGACCCCCTGCGAAAAAAAAGCACGGGCCCGAAAAAAAGCGCGGACAGAACCGCGCGAGGCGCATCCCCGGTGCGAGAGCGGGACCGAAGTGGTCCCCCGCCACCACCGGAAAAGGAGCCGCCATGAACTCGACGACGAAGACCCAGACCTCGAAGATCGCCACGGGCCGCACGTTCACCACCACCGCCGCACCGGCGTGGGGCACGCCTCGTGGCCGGCGCGGCCGCGCTGCTGCTGTCGCTCGCGCTGCTGGCGGGGCGCGGCGAGGCGGCGGTCGCGACGAACGGGCTCGACATCGGTGAACGGGCTGTCGGCGAGCAACGGGCTCAACTCGGCGAACGGGCTGTCGGGCGCACGAACGGGCTGCAACGTCGGTCGAACGGGCTGCGGTGCGCACAATGGGCTCAACTCGGTGAACGGGCTGCGGGCGCACAACGGGCTCAACGTCGGTGAACGGGCTGCGGGCGCACAACGGGCTCAACTCGATGAACGGGCTGCGGGCGCACAACGGGCTCGAGCAGCATCAACGGCCTGTCGGCGAGCAACGGTCTGCGGGGAACAACGGTCTGCGGGCGCACAACGGGCTGCGGGCGCACAACGGCCTGAAGGCGCGCAACGGCCTGAAGGCGCGCAACGGCCTGAGCATGAACGGCCTGTCTTCGAACAACGGCCTTCCGAGCACCGCCGCGATCTGGATCTCGAACGGGATCGACCCGCGCGCTCCGCTCACCGCCGCCGTCAAGAACGCCCGCCGCTAAAACCGCGCGAGTCGACGACGGGAGGCATGCCATGACGCGCACGCGACGCACGATTGCTGGGCTGGTCGTTGCTCGCCGCCGGGGCCACGCCCGTGGCGGCGGGCGCGAATGAGACCAGCGCCGACGCTTCTGCCCCGCGCCACCAGACCGGCAACGGGATGGTGCGCGGTCCGGCCGAGGACGAGCTGCGCGCCATGCTGCTCAAGTACACGGCCCGTTGCGCCCTGCGCGACGGGCAGTTTCTGGAAGACAGCGAGGGGACGGCGGGCCAGCCCGCGCGCCGGTATCCCGGCAGCCTGGGGCTGGCCCCCGAATGGCTCGACGGCACCTGCGGCGACGACTGCCAGGAGCGGGTGTCGTCCTGCCTGATCGCGCTCACCAACCGCACCGGCAAACATGTGGCCCTCAGCCTGCTGAGCAACGCGTCCGGCATGAGCGAGGGGATGCGCCCCAGCGCGCAGGACCTGCCGTTCCCCCACCAGGAGGGGGCCTTCTTCGGCAACATGTTCACCGGGCAGGCGTTCGCCTGCCACGGGCGCGACGTCGCCAAGGCACGCCAGGTCAAGCGCTTCTGCGCCGCCGAGCCGGCGAGCTGCAGCGGCCTGGCGCAGTTCCGCGACGCCGGCAGCTGCGACGACGCCTGCGAGATGTCGTGCCAGACGCTGACCGACGGCACCCAGCGCTGTGCCGCCGTCAGCTGCCGCGACCCCGAAGGCCACACCTGGCGATCACCGATCACCACCTACGTGCGCAACCAGATCGAAGCCGGCAACGCCGATCGCGTTACCGGCACCGCGCGGCCGCAAGACGAAGCGCTGGAGCGACTGGACCGGGGCGCCCGCGCCCGCTTCGAGCAGGTCGACTTCGGCGCCACCCCCGGCGCGGCGTCGCAGCTGGTGTTGACGATGGAGACCCGCAGCCCCGGCCAGATCGAAGCCTGGCTCGACGGCCGCGAGCGACTCGGCGTGATGAAGGTGGCCGCCAGCGCGAGCGCAAGCGCGACAGCCAGCAAGGCGCACGAGCAGGTCATGCCCCTGCGCGCCCACCAGCTCGCCGGCCGCCACGCCCTCGAGCTGAGGATCGTCGCCGGCCACGACATCGGCCGCGTGGCGACCATCGAGCTCCGCTGAAGGGGGAGAGGTCGCCGAGCCGCAGGCGGGCGGGTGACCGTCCGGCAGGGGACTGGGCTCGGTGACCTCGCCTCCTTCAGGGGCAGCAGGCTCAGGCGGCGCGTTCTCGGGCGTCTTGCGCGGGATCGTAGCCGAGGTTCGGGCCGAGCCAGCGTTCGACCTCGGCGATCGTCATGCCCCTTGCGCGCGCGGTAGTCGGCCACCTGGTCGCGGTCGATCTTGCCGAGCGTGAAGTAGCGCGACTCGGGGTGCGCGAAGTAGAGCCCGCTCACGCTCGAGCCCGGCCACATCGCGAACGACTCGGTCAGCGTCATGCCGGTGTTCTTCTCGACGTCGAGCAGGCGCCAGAGCGTCCCCTTCTCGGTGTGGTCGGGGCAGGCCGGGTAGCCGGCGGCGGGGCGGATGCCGCGGTACTTCTTCGTGGATCAGCTCCTCCTTGGTGAGATCCTCGCGCCGGCCGTAGCCCCACTCGTCGCGCACCCGCTTGTGCAGGCACTCGGCGAACGCCTCGGCCAGGCGATCGGCGAGCGCCTCGGCCATGATGGCGTTGTAGTCGTCGTGCTGCGGCCGGAACTTGTCGCACAGCTCCTTGAGACCGATGCCGGTGGTGACCGCGAAGGCGCCGAGGTGATCGCGCAGCCGCGTCTCCTTGGGGGCGATGAAATCCGCCGAGGCAGCGCCACGGTTCGTTGTGCCTTTTCGCCGTCCTTCTGGGTCTGCTGGCGCAGGAAATGAAAGCGCTCGCCGCACCTGGGTGCGCGTCTCGTCGGTGTAGAGCTCGACGTCGTCGCCGACGGCGTTCGCCGGGAAACAGGCCATAGACGCCGCGCGCCGTGATCAGCTTCTTCGCGATGATCGTGTCCAGCAGCGCGTTCGCCTCGGCGAAGATCTGGCGCGCCTGCTCGCCGTACTTCTCGTGCTCGAGGATGCGCGGGTAGACGCCCTTGAGCTCCCAGGTGTGGAAGAAGGGCGTCCAGTCGATGAACTCGCGCAGCGTGGCCAGCGGAAAATCGTCGAGCACGCGCACGCCGGTGAACTCGGGCGCGGGCATGTCGTCGGCGCGCCACTCGATCGGCGTGCGGCGCGCGCGCGCGGTCGCCGAGCGACACCAGCTTGTGCTTGGGCGCGCCGTGGATGCGGCGCAGGTCTCGTACTCCGCGCGGTGCTGCGCGACGAACGCCGCCTTGCCTTCGTCGCTGAGCAGGCTGGTCGTCACCGGCACGGCGCGGCTCGCGTCGAGCACGTGCACCACCGGCTCGCTGTAGTACGGGCGCGATCTTCACCGCGGTGTGCGCCTTGCTGGTGGTCGCGCCGCCGATCAGCAGCGGCAGCTTGAACCCCTGCCGCTCCATCTCGCGCGCGACGTGCGCCATCTCGTCGAGCGACGGCGTGATGAGCCCGCTCAGGCCGATGAGATCCGCCTTCTCGGCCTTGGCGCGCTCGAGGATCTTCTCGCACGGGACCATGACGCCCATGTCGATGACCTCGTAGTTGTTGCAGGCGAGCACGACGCCGACGATGTTCTTGCCGATGTCGTGCACGTCGCCCTTCACGGTGGCGAGCACGATCTTGCCCTGCGTGCGCGCGACCTCGCCGGCGGCGGCCATCTCCGCCTTCTCCGCCTCCATGAACGGCTGCAGGTAGGCGACGGCCTTCTTCATGACGCGCGCGCGATTTCACGACCTGCGGCAGGAACATCTTGCCCGCGCCGAACAGATCGCCGACGACGCTCATGCCGTCCATCAGCGGACCTTCGATGACCGAGAGCGGCCGGCCGAGCTTGGCGCGCGCCTCCTCGGTGTCGGCGTCGATGAAGGCGTCGATGCCCTTCACCAGCGCGTGCGACAGCCGTTCCTCGACCGGCGCCTTGCGCCACTCCTCTTCTTCCTTCTTCGGCCGGCGCCGCGCCGGCGTCCTGCGCCTTGAGGCGCTCGCCGAAGTCGACCAGCCGCTCGGTGGCGTCGGGCCGGCGGTTCAGCAGCACGTCCTCGACCAGCTCCCGCAGCTCGGGCTCGATCTCCTCGTAGACCTCGAGCATGCCGGCGTTGACGATGCCCATGTCCATGCCGGCGCTGGATGGCGTGGAACAGGAACGCCGAGTGCATCGCCTCGCGCACGTGGTTGTTGCCGCGGAAGCTGAAGGAGATGTTGCGAGACGCCGCCGCTCACCTTGGCGTGCGGCAGGTTCTCCTTGATCCAGCGCGTCGCCTCGATGAAGTCGACGGCGTAGTTGTTGTGCTCCTCCATGCCGGTCGCCACGGTGAGGATGTTCGGGTCGAAGATGATGTCCTCGGGCGGGAAGCCGACCTCGTCGACCAGGATGCGGTAGGCGCGCTCGCAGATGCGGATCTTCTCGGCGTAGCTCGCGGCCTGGCCGTTCTCGTCGAACGCCATCACCACCACCGCGGCGCCGTACTTCAGCACGGTGCGCGGCGTTCTGCCGGAACTTGTCCTCGCCCTCCTTCAGCGAGATCGAGTTCACGATGCCCTTGCCCTGCAGGCACTTGAGGCCGGCCTCGATGACCTCCCACTTCGAGGAGTCGACCATGAACGGCACCTTGGCCACCTCGGGCTCGCTCGCGAGCAGCGACAGAAAGCGCGTCATCGCGGCGACGCCGTCGATCATGCCCTCGTCCATGCAGATGTCGATGACGTTGGCGCCGTTCTCGACCTGCTGGCGGGCGACGCTCACCGCCTCTTCGTACTTGCCCTCCTTGATCAGCTTGGCGAACTTGGGCGAGCCGGCGACGTTGGTGCGCTCGCCGATCATCAGGTAGACGCCGAGTTGCTGCGTGAACGGCTGCGAGCCGGAGAGCCGCAACGGACGCGGCGCTCGGCCTCGGACACGGCGTCGTCGAAGGCATCGTCGGCGTCGGCGTCGGCGTCGGCGGACCGCGAACGGCGACGGTGGTCGTGCCGCGCCCGGTACCTGGCGCGGCGCCGTGTTCGCAGCGCTTGCGCGATGGCGGCGATGTGCTCCGGCGTGTTGCCGCAGCAGCCGCCCGCGATGTTCAGCAGCCCGGCCTGCGCGAACTCCCCCAGGAAGCGCGCCATGTCGGCCGGCTCGAGATCGAAGCCGGTGGGCGACAGCGGGTTCGGCAGCCCGCGTTCGGATAGCAGGAGACCGCCGCGCTCGACTTGCTGCGCCAGGTCCGCCAGGAACGGATACATCAGGTCGGGACCGAGCGAGCAGTTGAGCCCGACCGACAGCGGCTTGACGTGCTCGACCGCGTTCCAGAAGGCCTCGACGGTCTGCGCGGAGATCATCGTCTCGCCGCCGCGCCCCACCGCCGCCGAGATCATGATCGGCAGCTTCTTGCCGTCCTGATCGAAGACCTCCTGGATCGCGACCAGCGCCGCCTTGGCGTTGAGCGAATCGAAGATGGTCTCGACCAGCAGGACATCCGAGCCGCCGGCGATCAGCGCGCGCATCTGCTGCGATGTACGCCGCCTTGACCTGATCGAACGTGACCACGCGAAAGCCGGCGTCCTCGGCGTCGGGCGAATTGGACAGCGAGACGGTGAGCGGCCCGATCGCCCCGGCGACGAAGCGCGGCTTGCCCGTCGGCGTTGGCGACGCGGTCGGCCCACTTCCGGCATTGCCGCGCGGACTGCTCGTTGATCTCCCAGGCCAGGTCGTTGAGGAACGGGTCGTCGATGATCTTCTGGTAGAAGGCGGGATCCTTGCGACCGCCGTGCTCGCGCGGATCATCGACGAAGAACTCGCTCTGCGCGATGCTGGTGGCGCCGAAGGTGTTGGTCTCGATGATGTCCGCGCCGGCCTCGAGGAAGCGACGGTGGATGTCGCCGATCATCTGCGGGCTGCGTGAGCGAGAAGATGTCGCCGTTGTTGAGCAGATCCTTCTTCGAGTCCTTGAAGCGCTCGCCGCGGACGTCGGCCTCGTTCATGCCGTAGGTGCGGATGGTCGTCCCCATCGCGCCGTCGATGATGGCGATGCGCTTGGCCAGCAGCTGCCGCAGCGGATGGTTCGGGTCGTCGTGATCGTCGTGGGTCATCGTTGTGGTTGTCGTGGTCGCTATTTTTCGCGGGCGGCCGCGACCTTGGGCTTGTCCGCTGTCATCTTGTCCGCGATCGCCAGCACGACTTGCAGGTGGGGCTTCTTGAGCTCGCGTGACGCGACCTCGGACGAGACGACATCGAGCCCGGCGCGCGACAGCAGGCCGCGCACGGTGCGCGGCGAGAAGCCGGGGTGGCGCTCGCCGTAGCGGGCGGTGACCTCCGACTGGCGATGCTCGTCGAGACAGAGCAGCACGAAGCGCCCGCCGGGCCGCAAGCACCCGCGCGCACTCGGCCAGCGCCCGCGGCGGCCGCTCGGCATAGGTCAGCGTGTGGAACATGATCACCGCGTCGAAGGACTTATCCTGGAACGGCAGGGCGTGCACGTCGGCGACCTGCGTGCGCACGTTGCCGCTGCCGCGCAACCGCTCCTGAGCGGCGTCGATCAACCGCGGGTTGGTGTCGATGCAGGTCAGCGAGCGACAGTACGGCGCCAGGGTGGCCGCTGCCGCGCCGTCCCCCGAGCCGACGTCGAGCACGTCGCCGAGACGCAGCAGCGCGGCGATCCCGACCGCCAGCGACTGCCAGGTGCGGCCGGGCGAGTAGTCGCGCTCGAGCTCGTCGGCGAGACGATCGGAGACGTCACCGCGCCGCTCGGCTTCGAGCTCGCGCAGCCGCTTCTGATCCCCTTCGAGCGTCGGATCGCCGGAGCCCGCCGCCTCGTCGAGGCAAGCGCGCACGGCCGAGGGAAACGCCTCGGTCGCCAGCGCGTAGAAGGACTGGGGACCCTTGCGTCGATCGCGCACGAACCCCGCGTCCTGGAGCCGTCCCAGGTGGGTCGAGACCCGCGACTGCGCGATGCCGGTCACGCGGACCAGATCGGTGACGCACAGCTCGCGCTCGCGCAGCAACGCGCACAGGCGAATGCGATTCTCGTCGCCGAGCAGGCTCAACGTGTCTATGTAGCGGGAAAGCTCCACGGAGGCCGTCTGTCATCCCTATATCTAGATGAGACGATACCTGCGTGTAGGTGCGAAGTCAATCGTGAAGACGCGCACGCTCGAGCTGGCGCCGGTGAGCGCCCGACGGGGCCTTCTCGGCCTCTAGGTTTCGTCGGCCGGGGTCACGAGGCGGACGTCGATCTCCAGCGTGCCGCCCAGGATCTCCGCGTAGCGCCGGCACAGCTCGATCGCCTCGTCCATCCCCGACAGCTCCATCACCGCGAAGCCGCCGATCAGCTCCTTCGACTCCGCGAACGGCCCGTCGAGCACGCGCAGGTCGTTGTTGGTGAACACCAGGCGCTTGGCCTTGGCGCTCGGCTGCAGCTGCGATCGAGCGAACGAGCACGCCGGCCTTGGTCATCTCGGTCTTGAGGCGGGTGAGCTCGGCCTTCTGCTTCGCGCTGCGTCCGCCCGCCTCGGTGGCCGGGTCGGCCTTCTCGATGAGCAGCATCTGCAGCGGCGGGTTCTCCGGCGCCGGCATCAGGCCGATGTCCCACGGCTCGTTGACCTTCCCGAGCTCGATCTCGCCGTCGCCGAGGATCTTGCCGTAGCGCTCGGCCCAGCCGATGGCCTCCTCGCGCGTGCGGACCTTGAGCAGCAGCGTCGCCGCCGGCAGCTCGTGCTCGCCGCGGTACGGGCCGTGCTTCACCGTGCAGCGCCCGTCGCGGAAGACCAGGCGCGTGCGCGTCTTGCTGCCGCGCAGGCCCGCGCCGTCGATGAAGCGGCCGGTCTTCGCGTACTCGCCGATGAACGCGCCCATCTTGGTGACGAGCTCCATCGGGGGCGGCTGGCCCGCCTCGGTCTGCGGATCGTTCTTGTGCATGATCATGAAGCGCATGGTCGACTCCTAGCGGGCGGGTGAGTGGAGAAGCGCGCGCAGCCGCGGGCTGCGCAGGTAGTAAGCGATCCAAAGAATCGCACCCATCGCGACCGGGAACCAGAACGGCATGCCGGCGCGCAGGTTCGCGTCGGTGGCGCCGCCGAGGTACGCGGTCAGCAGCACCGCGCCCAGCAGCTGCGTCCGCGGGATCAGGTGCAGCAGCGTCGACAGCGCCAGCACCAGGCCGAGCGGGCGGATGACCGTGATCGCGTAGCCGAGCTTGCGCGTGCCCTCGACGACCAGCGCCAGCGGGATCAGCTTGCCGGTGGCGTCGAGCAACAGGAAAGCGGCGATCAGACCGGTCAGCACGCGGCCCGTCCAGACCAGAGCGCGCGAGCCGCGCACAGGCACAGGGATGATGAGCGGGGGATTGGAAGCGAGCACATTGTCCATGACAGTCCTCCGGTTGGTTCGTCAGTCGTTCTGGGCCAGCACCTGCCGGCGCCTTCACTGACACGACGAGCGGTCCGCGGGAGGATCGACCGCGCGGTCGATCTTTTTGCAAGTGCTCGAAATCGAATTGAATTGAGAGCGTGGGGTGCCGGTGCGTGTTCCGACCACGAGCCGGCGGCGCGCGTTCCCGGGACGAGAACGCCTTCGCTTCGGCGTCGTCGTCGAGGCGGAAGCGTCGATCTCTCCGCTGACCTCCGGCACCGTGAGCAACCTTCCGTCTCGCCCGCCGCGGTGAGTTCGTCAGCGGCGACCCGCGCGCCTGTAACACCCGGGCAACAACACCTGCGGGAATCCGCCCTACAGCGGGGGCTCCATGGATCGAGGTGCCACCACCAGCCGGCGGCTCGGCCGCCTCGCGGGCTCGCGCACCTGCGGCGCCTGTCCGGCCGGCTATTCAGGTACGGGGGCAACGATCGTGTCGACGTCGATGAATGCGCGACCAACCATGGCGGCTGCGACTCGCTGGCCGCGTGCATCAACACGGCTGGGTCACACTCCTGCGGCGCGTGCCCGGCGGGCTACTCGGGCACCGGCGCCACGAGCTGCACGGACATCGACGAGTGCGCCACCGGCGAACGGCGGCTGCGACTCTTTGACCACGTGCACGAACACGGCGGGATCGCGCACGTGCAGCGCGTGCCCGGCCGGCTACTCCGGAACCGGGGCCACCGGCTGCGCGGACATCGACGAGTGCGCCACCGCGAACGGTGGCTGCGACCTGCTGACGGCCTGCACGAACACCGCGGGATCTTGCATGTGTGGCGCGTGCCCGGCCGGCTACACCGGGACCGGGACCATCGGCTGCACGGACATCGACGAGTGCGCCGTCGCGAACGGCGGCTGCGACTCGCTCACGACCTGCACCAACACCGGAGGCTCGTGGACCTGCGGCGCGTGCCCGGCGGGCTACTCGGGTACCGGCGCGACAGGCTGCGTGGACGTAGACGAGTGCGCCACCAACAATGGTGGCTGCAACAGTATTGACCACGTGCACCAACACCGTGGGCTCGCGGACCTGCGGCGCGTGCCCGGCGGGCTACACCGGGACCGGCGCGACCGGCTGCGCGGACATCAACGAGTGCGCCACCAGCAATGGCGGCTGCGACGTATTGACCACGTGCACGAACACCGTGGGCTCGCGGACCTGCGGCGCGTGCCCGGCGGGCTACACGGGGACCGGCGCGACGGGCTGCGTGGACATCAACGAGTGCGCGACCGGCAATGGCGGCTGCGACACGCTGACCACGTGCACGAACACGGGGGGGTCACGCACCTGCGGCAATTGCCCGGCCGGTTACACCGGGACCGGCGCCACCGCGTGCGTCTACATCAATTGCGCGACCGCCAATGGCGGCTGCGACGCGCTGACCACGTGCACCACCACGGGGGGCGTACCCACTTGCGGCGCCTGCCCCGCGGGGTACTCGGGCACCGGCGCCACCGGTTGCGTGCGGACCCGTATCGACTGCTACCAGGTCCTCGAGCTCGGCGAGAGCAGCGGCGATGGTCTCTACACGATCGATCCGGACGGCTCCGGATCGAGCCCCCCGGCCCAGGTGTACTGCGACATGACCGGCGGCGGGTGGACCCAGATCCTCGATCAGGACACGGGTGTCGCCGGCGGCTATCTCCCGGCCGCGACCTGGCGCACCGGCGTGACGAACACCGCTCCGAACGCCGGCCAGTGGAGCATCCTGAACCGCGTCGCCGAGTTCAGGAACGCCGACCAGACGTTCGAGTTCCGGCTCACCTTCGGTCAGACCCAATCGAATTACATCCAGTGGACGCAGACCGGCGACCCCAGGACCGGCATTCGCGGCACGGCGTCGAACATCGTCCAGTCTCCCGGTTCCCAGGACGGGTGCGTCGCGTTCGGGGGGTTGGCGAACGACGGGCAGAGCGAGTCGGCGTGGGACGGTGACGCCGGGTTATGCTGGTTGTTCGCGGTGGGTGCGTCCGCGGGGTTCCAGGGAGGGATCCCCGCCTACTACGACTCGGCGGCAGGAATGCTCGTCACCGACCGCACGCGACTCTACGTGCGGCGCCGCAACCTGGTTCCGCCGGTCTCCTCGGGCCTGGCCGCTAGCTTCAACGCCCGCGCCCCGGGGGCGGTACTCGGGACGGCTCCAGCGTAGTGTCGCAGTGGACCGACGGCAGCGGCAATGCCCGCGACCTCACGGTCGGCGGGACCGCCCCGGTCTACACTCGTCCTTGATCAATCAGCGCGCCGGGCTCGATTTCTCGGGCGGCAAGGGGCTGGCGACGGCCGCCTTCCCACTGACGGCCGAGGTGACTGTGTTCGCGGTGGCCCAGTGGCGAACGCCCGCGACCTGGGGACCAATCGCGCAACACGGGGACCGGGACACCGACTGGTCGCTCGAGCAGTCCGGCGCGGATCCCGGCAACGTCATGCACTTCCAGTCCAACAACGACAACATCGGCGTCAAGCTCGCGCTCACCACGAATGGCAACTATGTCCTCACCGGCAGAATCACGGGGGCAACGCGTTACTTCTCCGCCATCTCAACGGCTGGCGGAATCATCACGGCGGCGGGCTCGCCGGTATCCATCACCACCGGCAGCAAGATCCTCTACGTCGGGGCGTCGAGCATCAATGAGGCGTCCAACGCTTACATCGGCGAGTTGCTCTACTACAACCGCTCGCTCTCCGACATCGAGCGCGATCAGGTCATCGCCTACCTGCGCACCGCCTGGGGCATTTGACGGCGAGCGCCCGCGGGCGATACCTAGCCCTCTCCCGAGTACGGCGACTACGGGAGAGGGGATCGGAAATCGCCGGGCGGGTGGCCACGCATTGTGGCCATCGGGTCTACGCCAGCGCTTTCCAGATCGGGCCGTCGGGATAGCTGTACGCGGCCAGTGATTCCGGCTGCATGGTGATGGTGCTGCCGGCGGCGGTCGGGACGCGGTAGTGGCCGGCGGTGACCACGCAGGGGTCGACGAAGTGTTCGTGCAGGTGGTCGACGTATTCGATCGAGCGGCCGGCCAGCGAGCCGCTGACGGCGATGTAGTCGAAGATCGACGCGTGCTGCACGTATTCGCACAGGCCGACGCCGCCGGCGTGCGGGCAGACCGGGACGCCGAAGTGGGCGGCGAGCAGCTGCACCGCGACGACTTCGTTGACGCCCGCCAATCGACAGAAATCGATCTGGCAGTAGGCCAGCGCGCGCGCCTGCAGCATCTGTTTGAACATCACGCGGTTGGCGCAGTGCTCGCCGGTGGCGACGGCGATGCCCAGCGGTTCCAGCGCGCGGGCGATGGCGGCGTGACCGAGGATGTCGTCGGGGCTGGTCGGCTCTTCGATCCACAGCGGGCGCGTGCCGGCCAGCGCCCGCACCCAATCGATGGCGACGCCGACGTCCCAGCGCTGGTTGGCGTCGATCATCAGCACGCCGGTCTCGCCGATCTCCTCGCGCACCAAGGTGGCGCGGCGCAGGTCGTCGGCCTGGTCGAGGCCGACCTTGATCTTGAAGCGGCTGAAGCCGGCGGCGCGCCCCTCGCGGCACAGGCGCCGGATCTTCTCGTCGCTGTAACCGAGCCACCCGGCCGACGTGGTGTACGCGGGGTAGCCGGTCTCGCGCAGCTCGGCTTCGCGCTCGGCCCGCGTCGGCACCAGACGCTCCAGCCCGCGCCGCGCCTCCTCGGGCGTCAGGGCGTCGGTCAGGTAGCGCCAGTCGACCATCTCGACGATCTGCGCGGGCGTCATGTCGCTGAGCAGCTTCCACAGCGGTTTGTGCTCCAGCTTGGCCCACAGATCCCACAGCGCGTTGACGACGGCGGCGGTCGCCAGGTGGATCACCCCCTTCTCCGGGCCGAGCCAACGCAGCTGGCTGTCGCCGGTCAGGTGTTTCCAGAAGGCGCCGGGCGCGCCGGTGAACGCGGCCAGCGGCTGGCCGACCACCAGCGGACGCAGCGCGGCGACGGCGGCGACAACGATCTCGGTGCCGCGGCCGATGGTGAACGACAGGCCGTGGCCGGTGACGCCGTCGCCGCGGTCGGTCTCGACGATCACGTAGGCGGCCGAGTAGTCGGGGTCGGGGTTCATGGCGTCGGAGCCGTCGCGCTCGCGCGAGGTCGGAAAGCGCACGTCCAGCACGCGCAGGCCCGTGATCACACCCGGGATGGTTCCGTTCATTTCGGCGGCATGCTATCGCAGCTGTCCCATGGTTGCACCGCCGCGTTAGTCGACAACGCTGCGCACGATCGCCGGCCTGGAAGACAGGCCTGGAAGACATCAGAGACCCAAGGCCGGATTTCAAAGATTTCGGACCGTGGCGTCCTGGTGTCTTGGCGTCAACCGACCCGCATGGCCGGCCCAGCTCTGCCGTGGACGCCCACAAATTGCATCCGTCGGAAGGCCGTCGTTTGCCGGTCACGCCCGCGACCGGAACGCTACAATGATCGACCGAATCAATGCTTGCCGCGACCAGGGGAAAAGGCGAACGTGGCTTGCTCGTGCGGGGGAAACCGAGGATGCGCGCGGTTCTTCTGTGCTGGTTTTCTTGCTAGGATGCGCGACTTTCGTAGCGGCGTGATGTTTTATGCTCCGCACCGACGGCGCCAGTGACAACGACCAGGAGGATTCGATGCGGTCCCTTCGTAGCTTCATGTTTGCTCTGCCCTTGATCGTGGCGACGGCTGCCTGTTCGCAAACCGGCCCGGCGGTTGTCATCGTCGGCGGCATGGGCGGCTCCGGAACGGGCGCAGGCGGCTCGAATGCGGTGACGCCCGACTCGATCGCGGGGACGCCGAACAGCAACGGCGATGTGCTCAAGGACGCCTGGATGTTGTTCCCCTGTTACACGCAGCAGGGGCAGGACTGCATCACCATCCCGAGCGGCGCCTGTCCCAACCAGAATCTGTCGCTGCCGTTCGAGCAGCAAGGGTTGCAGATCGAACAGACCTTCACCGTCGGTGGAACGCCAGGGACCATGTACAACATGACGATCCAGGTGAACGGCATCACCGAGGGAAAGTACTACCAGGACGGGACCCGCGCCGACGGCAACGCCTCGCCGCCTAACCCCGATCTCGAGACGGGCATCAACACCTTCTACACGGGTGGCTCGCCGGTCACCGTCGAGAACTACAACATCTACAAGATCACGGTCCAGGACACGAGCGGGGCCGAGCTGCAGCACTACTACCTCAACTCGATGCCGCCCGGGACCGGCCCCAACTACGAAAACCACGACACGTTCCCAGAGGGCTACACCGCCGTCATTCCGGTCATGGGCGGCGGAACGATCCTCTACCACCAGTCCGACCGCAACTGCCACGCCATCGACAACTGCGGCATCGGCTCGCGCTCGGTGAGCTGTGACGCGAACGCGGGGCGCCTCATCCCCAACGAGCCAAACGTGACGATTCCGTCGATGTTCAACGGCACGCCGATGAGCGAATTCAACCTGCGCAACGGCGCGGCCCAGCCATACCACTCGCAGGGCATGCACATCACCGTGACGGCCGTCGAGCTCGCCCCGTAGTCAGAGTTGCGCTCCGCCCCGCCGGGGGCGGCAGGGCGACACCCGTCCCTTGTGACACCACGCCACCGCTCTCATCCGGAGAGGTAGAACACGTGAGACCAAAAGCCGCCGCCGTATTGTCGATCACGATCTGTGCCACCGTCGGCTTCAGCCGGATGGCTGCCGCCGAGGTGAGCGTCGCGAAAGCCGACGGCTGGGAGCTGTACACCCAGGGACGCGTCGGGGTCTTCTTCAGCACCGCGTTCGGTGACGGAAATCCGGTCCCGCCCGCCGCCTTACCGAACGAGAGCATCGTCTCGGGCGGTGGCCTTTCGGTGGCGAAGGACAGCATGCCGGCCGCTCCCGGCGTTCAGTCGAAGTTCCTGAACATGCGTCTGCGCAGCGGCTTCGTCCCCAACGTGTTCGCGCTCGGGCTGCGCCGGCAGCTGACGCAGTACACGACGCTGACCGCGCACATGGCGCTGTGGGCCACCATCGACACCGAGGGGCAGCGCAAGACCGAGTCGCTGTTCGCCTGGGTGCAGGAGTGGTACCTGAAGCTGGAGGGGCCGTGGGGCAGCGTCGTCGGCGGCCGCGCGCTCGACCTGTTTTCGCGCGGGGCGACGCAGAACGACTTCCTCTACCTGCATGGATACAGCCTCGGCTTTCCCGGCAACGTCGAGGCGAACCCCAACTCTCCGGCCAACGGTCTGATCGGGTTCGGCGTGATGGCGGCGTTCTACTCCAGCGGCGTCGCCTATGCGACGCCGAGCCAGTACCCGCTGCAGAACACCATCGGGGTCTACGACGCGACGCCGCTGCCGGGCGGCTACGAGGCGACACGTTACCCGCGCTTCGAGGACGAGCTGACCTTCGACATGACGCTCCGGAAGCTCAAGCTGCACCTGTTCGGCAACGGCGAATACCAGAGCGTCTACCAGAGCGGGTCGAACAAACACGCCAACTCGTACGGTGTCGGCTACGGCGGGCGCGCCGAGTATGGCAACTTCCACCTGGGCGTCGCCGGTCACTGGGGCAAGGGGCTGGGCCTGTTCTTTGCGCTCGAGCCCGACAGTATCAGCGTCTCCTCGACGACCTTCGAGCTGCGCACCTTCGACGGATATTCGGCGATGGCGCAGTACGTGGCGGGGCCGTTCGACATCAACGCCGGCTGGGGTATCTCGCGCGTGTTCTTGCTGGCGTCGGACTCGCTCAACGCCGCGCAAACCGGGCCGTCGACCACCAGCGTGCTCAAGTACCAGATGGCCTTCGCGGGCGCGCTGGTCTACCACGCGCGCAACTACCTGCACTTCAGCCTCGACTACCTGCGCGCGCAGGCCCAGTGGTTCGGCGTGCAAACGCTGCTGGCGATGGGCTACCCGGCCGAGCACCAGAACGTGAACTTCGTCAACGCCGGCATGACCGTCACCTGGTGAGCGCCCGCGCCATCGACATCGCGTCGACGTAGGCCAGCGCCAGCGCCATGCCGTGCTCCAGCAGCGGCTCGGCGGCGATGAATTTGCGCGGAACGTAGCCCGCGGTGTCGAGGCGCGGATAGAGGCTGAAGATCGCGACGCTGCCGCGGGCGCCGTCGGTCGCGGGCGCGGGGCGCACGTCCCATGCGAACAGCGCGCCGCGCGTCGCGCCGTCGGTGGCCCGCGCGGTGAAGCCGGCCGCGCGGTCGCGCGACAGCTGCCAGACGGTGTCGAAGTCGACCAGCGGCAGGTTGTCTTTGACGGCGACGCGATCGCCGGCCAGCGGCTTGACCCGGTGCCAGCCAGGCAGCGCCAGCCAGCTGTCGGGCGTCGCCAGGCGCGCCAGCAGCTCAGCCGCATCGAGCGAGATCGGCGCGGCGACGGTGGTCGTCGCCAGGCGTCCGGTGGCGGTCGATGGGCGCACGGCCGCGACCGCGCCGCGCTTGCGCAGAGGATCGAGCGCGTGGCTGGCGGCCAGCGTGGCGACGTCGGCGATCAGCGCCGCCGGCGTGGGCGGCGCCGGGGTGCCGCGCGGCCGGCGCGCGCCGGTGTCGTTCGGGTGCTGCGCGCGCAAGGTGGCGGCGCGCAAGACGACGTAGGCGGCGGCGACGTTCATCGCGCTCTCGCCGAACGGGCTGTGGGCGGCGATGCGGCGAAAGAGCCAGCCGGCGGCGCGCATGTTGACCTGCGCCTCCAGCACCAGGATCGTGCCGGCGCCCGGCGACGGCGACGGTGGTGACGGCGGCGTCGCCGGCGCGTCGATCCAGGTGAACGCGAGCCTGCCGGGCGCGAGGTCGCCTTCAACCAAGACCAGGTCGACCCCCTCGGGACGCGGGATCACCCAGGCCTTGCCGTGCAGGTTGAACAGCGGAATTTCCAGCTCCCACTCCAGCAGCTGGTCATCGGGCGCGGTGGGTGAGGCGCGCCGCCGGCCCACGACCTCGGCCCGGACCAGCGACGGGATTGCGTCGCGATAGGCGCGCGGGTCAGCCAGCGTCGCCGCCAGCGCCGCCCGCGAAACCGGCGCGCGGGTCGCGACCAGCGCCGCGGGCGGGCGCCCCGGCATCGGATCGTCGACGACCACCAGATCGGCTCCGCCCAGCGCCGCCAGCGCCGCCCGGATCACCGCACCATCCGTCGGCGTCGGCGTCAGCGTCGGCGTCCACGGCGCGCCGGCCGCGGTGGGCAGGCCGGTCGCGATGGCCGCCCAGGCGCCGAGCGCGATCGCACCGAGCGACGCCGGCGCGGTCGCCCTCGTCAAAGCCCTTGTTTCCGATGGACGTCGATCGATACGCCGGACATGTCGCCAAAGACGTTGGCGAGGTCGGCGGTGCCGTCGCCATCGAAGTCGCCGACGAGCCACGTCTGCGCGTCCCAGAAGCCGCCCTCCCGGGTGGCCCAGCGCTGGAACGTGAAGCCGAATCTAGTAGAGAGGTGGACGTCGATCGAAGCCTGGCCGAGGTCGTCGAAGACGACGGCGAGGTCGGTGATGGTGTCGCCGTCGAAGTCGCCGGCGAGCCATTTTTGCGCGTCCCAGAAGCCACCCTGTTGGGTGGCCCAGCGCCCCCACGAGAAGTTGGATCCGGAGGAATGGTGGACGTCGATCGAGGCCTGGCCGAGATCCTCGAAGACGTTGGCGAGGTCGGCGGTGCCGTCGCCGTCGAAGTCACCGGCGAGCCATTTTTGCGCGTCCCAGAAGCCGCCTTGTCGGGTGGCCCAGCGCTGGAACGTGAAGGCGGATCCGGTGGAGAGGTAGACGTCGATCGAGGCCCGGCCGAGATCTTCGAAGACGTTGGCGAGGTCGGTCCTGCCGTCGCCGTCGAAGTCGCCGGCGAGCCATTTTTGCGCGTCCCAGAAGCCGCCCTGCTGGGTGGCCCAGCGCTGGAAGGTGAAGGCGGATCCAGTGGAGAGGTGGACGTCGATCGAGATCTGACCGAGATCGCCGAAGACATTGACGAGGTCGGTTCTGCCGTCGCCGTCGAAGTCGCCAGCGAGCCATTTTTGCGCGTCCCAGAAGCCCCCCTCCTGGGTGGCCCAACGCTCGATCCCGAAGGTGGAGCCGGTGGAGGGGCGGACATCGATCGACGCACGATCGAGATCGAGGAACACGTCGGCGAGGTCGGTCCGGCGGTTGCCGTTGAAGTCGCCGGCGAGCCATTTCTGTGCGTCGTCGAAGGCCCCCTGCTGGGTGGTCCAGCGGGCCAGGCCGAGAACATCGGGAGTGACAACGGGAGAACCGTCGGTGCCGTCGTCGTCGGGTCCGCCGCCGTCGTCGTCGGGTCCGCCGCCGTCGGCGTCGGGTCCGCCGCCGTCGTCGTCGGTGTCGACATCGGCGTCGGCGTCTACCTCCGCATCCGCAGGAGGGCCGGAATCCCGCTGAGAGGCTTCGATCGACCCGTCGCCGGTCACGTCGGGGGCGGTGCCCGCGTCGGACGCGTCCGGGTTGCCGCCGTCGGACCAGGCGTCGGTTGGTTCTGCGTCCGCGCGGCGGCGCGACTCGGTCGCCGCGTCTTCGTTCGGGGGGCCGCCGTCGCTGTTCGGGGGCGGCGGCGGCGGTGGCGGTGGAAGAGAATTGTTGAAACAGCCGGCGAACAGCGTCATGAGCCCCAGCAGCGGCCAGCTTCCCTTTCCTCGAACCACCAAGCATCCCCTCCGTCGGTGCCAGCGCCCTGCGGCAAGCTTCCGCAGGCGCGCAACGCCGAGACTAGCTCTTTTTCTTGATCAGCACACCCGAAGGGATCCCGGTCGGGGGCGTCTCCTGGCCCGGCGTGCGGCCGGCGCGCAGGTCGCTGATGTAGCCATCGACCTCGGCCTGAATCTTGGGCGGCAGCTCTTCGAAGCGCACGCCGATGTCCCCCGAGCCGTCGCCGCCGAGGTGCGCGATCTTGCCCGGCAGGTGCAGCCGCTTGCCGTTGGGCAGCGTGATGATGATGTCGATCGACATGCCGACCGGCGCGTTCGGCCCGAACGAGATGCGCATGCCGCCCTGGGAGACGTTGACCGCGTGCACGCTGCGGAACGCCTGCCAGGTCGGGATCTTCACCTCGATGAGCGAGCGCGTGGCGACACGTTCGCTGGCCCGCCGGTCTGCTGGGTCGTCTGGTTCCGTCATCGCAGGTTACCCGCTGCTACCTGGCGAATTATGTCATAACGCGGCGTTTCGAAAACGCGCTATCGTCACGCGCTAGCGCCGCACGCTACTTGGCGACCACTCGAAAGGGGACTGGCATGAAACGATCCGTATCGATGTTTGCGCTGACGTTGTTGCTCGGGGTCGGGTCCGCCCACGCGGCCAAGAAGGGGAAGGCCGCCCAGGTCAAGGTTCCGATGAGCTTCATCGATGAGAACGGAATCGGAAAATCGGCCGGGACGATCACGATCCAGGACACCAAGGACGGCGTGAGCCTGTCGACCGACCTCAACGGGTTGCCTCCGGGTGAGCACGGCTTTCACCTGCACGAGAAGGGGAGCTGTGATCCGGCCGACAAAGATGGCAAGAAGACCGCCGGTCAGTCTGCCGGCGGCCACTTCGATCCCGACGCCACCAAGGCGCACAAGGGGCCGGGCGGCGGCGGCCACAAGGGTGACCTACCCAAGCTCGAAGTCTCGGACAAGGGCGTCTCGAAGACCAAGCTCGACGTGGCCGGCCTCAAGGTCGCCGATCTGGCCGATCACGCGCTGATGATCCACGCCGGCGGCGACAACTACGCCGACGCGCCGAAGCCACTCGGCGGCGGCGGAGCGCGCATCGTGTGCGGCGTCGTGCCGGCCGCGAAGTAGGAGACGACGGCCGACGACGGACCGGACCGGACTCCTCACCCTAGCCCTCTCCTCGCCGAGCCGAGGAGAGGGGATGAAGTGGGGGAATGAAGTGGGGGAGGAGGAGAGGTCGCGCAGCCGAAGGCTGCGCGGGTGAGGGGCTCCTACGCTGACGCTGACGCGGTCGTCGGCGCGGCCGCTTCCTTCGTCGAGGTCGGGAAGGTGAACCCGAACGACTCGACCCTGGCGCGGGCCGCCTGCTTCATCTTCTCGACGATGATCGGCTTCTGCTCGACCCACTCTTCGCGGGCCTGATCGAACAGCACCGGCGAGCGCTCGGCTGCCCGCTTGCGCATCTTGCTGAGCGCGCCGGGGAGGGCGCGCGCGGCTTCGAGCGCCTTCTTCGCGAACAGCTTCGCCTTGAGCACGCGGATCTCACTCTCGCTCTTGCCGATGAACGGAGCGACCTCGTGCAGACGATCGGCTGCGGTGCCGGCCGCCGCGTGGGGCGAACGGTGCAGGCCGGTCGCCATCTCCGGGTGCGCCTTGTAGAACGCCTTCACCTTGGCGCTGTCGAGCCCAAGCTCGCCCAGCAGGGTGGCGTACTCCTTCTGCGCCGAGAGCCGTGCCTTGAACAAGAACATCTGCACGCGGCTCTGCACGTTGACCTTGCCGTCGCCCGAGGTCTCGATCGCGCAGAAGATGCTCTGCGGATAAAGGCCGGTGATCAGGCTCTGCACACCGTCGGAGACGCCCGACGACGGCATGCACCCGAACGGCTTCACCGACAGCGTCATGTGCGCCTTGTTGCGCAGCACGTTGAGGATGAACTTACCGACCTCCATGTGCCCTTCGCCGCCGCGCACCTGGTTGTTGTAGTACTTGTGCGCGGTCTCGGCGATTTCATCCATCTCGGGCAGGTGATAGCCGCGGTAACCGACGGCGGCGCCGAAGATGTGGAAGACGGCGCGGATCGCCAGGTCGGCCACGAACAGGCCGGCCAGCTTCTTGCCGATCTTCACCTCCTTGAGGCCCTTCTTCGCGTCGTCGACGCCGCGCAGGTCGGCGCGCAGCTTGGTGTCGTAGCGCCCCTCCCACAGCATGAACAACAGCCAGTTGGTGACGAACTGGATGTCGCACTCGGCGCCCTCTGACTCGAGGAAGCGCTGCAACTGATAGTTGCCGTCGCCCTCGGTCGTCATGGCCCAGAACTCGCCGATGATCGAGACGCGCGGCGCCGGGCGGGTCCAGTCGAGCTCGACCTTCCCGAACTCGCGCTTGCCGCGCATCAGCGCCGCCAGCACCGACTTGCCCTCGACCAACGCGTTGTGAACGTACAGCTTCGTGTTCTCGATCGCGCGGTCGGTGGCGCCGGCCTCGACCTCGAACGGGCGCAGGCGATAGCCCATGCCGTTGATGACGTCGCCGGCCAGGATCGCCTTGAGCAGGCCCATGAAGAATCCCGGGTTTAGATTCAGGCCCGCCTCTTCACCGGTGGCCTGCTTCAGGCCGCCCTTCTGCTGGAACAGCATCACGCGGAAGCCGTCGAAGCCGGCGTCGCGCAGCGCCTTGCGATACTCGGTGGCGTACATGCCGAAGCGGCAGGGGCCACAGGCGCCCGCCGTCAGGAAGACGTACTTCTCCACCATGTCGCGCGCCTCGAGCTTGTCCTGCGCGGCCCGCTCGGTCAGGAACTTGACCAGGTTTCCGACGGTGAAGTAGGTCGGGTTGCACTGTCCCCGGTTGCCGAACTCCTTGCCGTAGCGGAGGGCGTCGTTGTCGGGGACGTCGATCACCTCCACCTTGTAGCCAAGGCCGGTCAGCGCCGCCTTGACCAGGTAGTCGTGCGCAGCGGTCAGCCCGGAGACGAGCAGCGTCGTCGTCTCGCGCTGGCTCTTGGTGAACTGCGGGTTGACCATCTGGTCGTACCAGTGGTCGGTGCGGATCGGGCCGCCCGGCCGGGCCCCCATCTCCGCCGCCACGTCGAGCTTGCGCAGCTCCGCGTCGATGTCGATGTCGCCCTCGAGTGAGCTGGCGAGATCGCCCCCGAGATCCGTGCCCAAATTCGTGCCGATGACCGGCAGCTTGAAGATTGGCTCCTTGGCAGTTCCCATGCGTCGTAGTCTCCTGTAGCGATCTTGGGTGTCAGCTCAGGCTCGGGGCCTGGGCGGTGTCGATCGGTTTGACGTTGCCGTCTCGGTGGCGGATGCCGAGCTGCACGATGCCCGCCTTCTTCATCTCGTCGCGTGCCGTCGACGCCAGCTCCAGCTCCGTCGGCTTGGCGCGCGACTGCTCGTACGCCTTCACGCGCTCGGTGATGTCCTGAATCTGTCGCTCGATCGCCGGGTCCTTCTGCGATCTCTCGGCCAGTTGCTTGGCCTTGAGGCCCAGCAGCGTGAGCCGCTTCTTGTCGATCTGGTTGAGCAGGTTCTGCTTCTCCTGGCTCACGTCCTCGAGCCGTTCTTTGTGCAGCGTCAGGCTGTGGGCGTAGGTCTTGACCCGGATCTTGATCGACCCGCCAGGCTTGTTGGCGTCGATGTCGTGCAGCGCCGAGTACGGCACCTGCGCCGTGCCGATGATGCCGTCGATGATCCCGTAGGTCGGCGCGTCGTGGCCGCACTTGAAGGACGACAGATCCAGCACGACCACGTTCGGATGGTGGGCCGCGAACTTCGCCGCCCAGACCTTCTGCGCCGAGTTCGACGAGTAGTTCTCCGGCCAGACGTCGCCGATCTCCAGCGGCGTGGTGATGCGCCCCTTCTGCAGATCCTCGGCGAAGAAGCGCGTCAGCCAGGCTTCGTCCTTGGGGACCGAGCGGATCGACAGCACCGGGTAGCCCAGCACCTGGAACTCCTCGGGGATGCTGTGATTGAGGCCGGGGTCGAGGTGATAGGGGCGGCCGATCATGAGGATCGCGATCCGGTCCTCCTTCTCGACCTGCTCGAGGATGGTCTTGCCCTTGGCCTCCATCTCGACGTCGAGCTTCTTCATCGCCTGCCACGCTTCGTCGCAGGCGAAGTCCGACTCGTCCTCGGTGATGTCGAGGTGCTCACGGAAGCACTCGAACAGCTGCTTGCGCAGCAGCGTCGGCTCGATCATCGAGCAGGCGGGGTCGAGGTACTTGATCCCGCGCTGCGCGAAGAAGTCGGTCTCCTTGGTGAACGCCGCCTTCAGCACGTTGGGCGCGCCGGCCACGATCGGGCACGACGTGTAGTCCATCGCCTTCTTCACGAACGACGGCACGTGGGTCAGCGTCGGGAAGAAGATCAGGTTCAGCTTCCGCTCTTCGGTGTGGTGGTGGAAAAGCAGGTTGTGAATGTGGGCCTGCCCGACCTTCGACGGGTAGCAGGGATCGATCGATCCGTACTTGCCGCCCTCCATCCACATCTCTTCCGAGGTGTAGTCGCTGAAGACCACGTGCTGCTTGGCGATGCCCAGCGTTTCTAGATAGGTGCGCCAGAACGGCGCCGTCGACCAGACGTTCAGCACCTTGGGGATGCCGACGCGGATGCGCGCGCGCTTCTTCCAGGCCTCGGGGCTCGAGCGCCGGAACTTCCCCTCGACGGCAATGCGGCGGACATTGGTCAATGTGCGCTTGACC
This sequence comes from uncultured Pseudomonadota bacterium, assembly GCA_963778795.1. Lineage (GTDB taxonomy): Bacteria > Myxococcota_A > Polyangia > Fen-1088 > Fen-1088 > DASRQZ01. Next base: position 937,626 of record CAVZVU010000005.1, read on the forward strand.
TCGACGTCCATCTTCTTCGCGCCGTCCTCGGGCATCGGGTGCTGGTCGTAGAAGTGCCGGAACAGCAGCTTCGACTCGGTGTCGACCAGGTTGGGATAAAGCTTCATCAGCTTCTTCCGCTCGGCCGACAGCGCCAGCATCGCGTCTTCCGACTCGACCGTCCCCTTCTCGCATGAGAAGCCGCTGATGTAGCGGGCGGTGTCGCCGGCCGGCGTGCGCGTGTCGATGAACGTGCGCGCGCACAGGTTGGGGCAGAAGTGGCAGCGGGTCGTCTCGTCGTTGACCGAGACGAACTCGATGTCGATCGCCGAGTCGATGCCGATGAAGGTCGAGTAGCCGCGCCGCCCGACGACCCGCAGGGTCTCGAACGCCGCGCCGATCGCGCCCGCCTCGCCACAGTGGGGGTGGACGTAGACCTCCGCGCCCGGGACGCGCTCTTTGATGTAGTCGACCTGGGCCTTGACCGCCGCCAGGTTGTACTGGGTGCCGCCCTGGAGCACGTACTTGGTGCCCAGCGCCGCCATGCGCGGGATCTGCACCACGTACTGCCAGACGTTCTTGGGCAGCACCTGCGCCAACCCGGCCAGCAGCTCCTCCTTGGAGTAGCCCTCCTTCTGGAAGTTCACGCGGTCGCTGTCGAGGAACACCGCGCAGCCGTAGCTGAACTTGGGCGCCAGGTCGGCGCCGAACGCCGTCTCGGCGTAGTCGGTGATCTTCACGCCGAACTGATCGGCCATCGCCTGCAGCAGCATGCCGTTGCCGGCCGAGCACTGGTTCGACAGGCGGAAGTTCTTGATGTCGCCGTTCTGCATGAACAGGACCTTGATGTCCTGGCCACCGATGTCGCAGATGACGTCGATCTCGCCGAAGTAGGTCGTGGCCGACATCATGTGGGCGACGGTCTCGACGATGTTGACGTCGGACTTGACCGTCTTCTCCAGCACGTCGGCGGCGTAGCCGGTGGCGCCGAAGCCCAGCACCTCCAGCTCGCAGCCGGCGTCGGTGACCCAGGCCCTGAGGCGCGCCAGGATCTCTTTGACGTCCTGGATCGGGTTCCCCTTCGAGAGCTGGTACTCCTTCTTGAGGATGTTCTTGTTCTCGTCGACCAGCACCGCCTTCGATGACGTCGAGCCGCCGTCCATGCCGATCACGGCGCGCACCTTGGTGCCGGGCGTGAGCGTCGCCGGGATGAACTTCGGAATCTTGTACTGCTCGCGGAACGCTTCCAGCTCCGCCGTGTCGCGCGACAGCGGCGGCCCCGCCGAGTCACCGAGCTTCGACTTGCGGCCCGAGAAGATGAACTCGTTCAGCTTCTCCAGCCCGTGGTAGATGCCGACCGACGCGTCCTCGTGCAGGCCGTACATCACCGCGCCGAACGCGGCGTAGTACTGGGCGTTCTCGGGGATGATGATCAGCTCTTCGATCGGCACGTCCTTGGGATAGTTGTAGCCGCGGTCTTCCCAGGTCTTGGGGATCCGCTTGCGCCAGCACTCCTGAAGGAAGGGCAGATAGGTATTGGGCCCGCCCAGCAGCAGCACCTTGTGGCGCAGGGTGTTCCCGCGCGTCAGCACCGACAGGTTCTGCATGACGATCGCGTCGGCGAGCGAGCACATGATCTCTTCCTTCGGGATCGACGCCTTGACCAGGTTCACGATGTCGGTCTCGGCGAAGACGCCGCACTTGGCGGCCACGTGGTGCAGCTTGCGGTCGTCGAAGTGCAGCTTCATGGCGTCTTCCGACGGCATGCCGACCTTCATGAAGCACTTGTCGATGGTGGCGCCGGTGCCCGACGCGCACTTGTCGTTCATCGAGGCGATGGCGGTCTTGCCGGTGCTCTCGCCCTTGTCGTTCTTAGCTTCCTTGAAGATGATGATCTTGGCGTCCTGCCCACCGAGCTCGACGACCGAGCCGACGTCGGGGTGCAATCGCTCGACCGCCAGCGTGACCGCGTTCACTTCCTGGACGAACTTGGCGTTGATCGGGGCCACCAGCGGCGACGCGCCCGAGCCGGTGATGAAGCTGCGGACGCTCCCGGGCGGCAGAAACGGGAAGGCGTTGCCAATTGCCACCAGCAGCTCGCTGACCTTCTCGGCCTGCTTGGTCTGGTGCCTTTGATAGTCGGACCAGAGGATCTTGTGGGTGACCGGGTCCACGACGACGGCTTTGACTGTGGTCGACCCCACGTCGATTCCAATGTAAACGGGGTCGGTTCGTGGATTCGGAGCTCCGGCCTCGGTCATCAAGTCACCCGTCCTTCGTAAGCCTTTGCGTTTGACTTCGCGTTCGACTTTTCATTAGAAGTTGCATCCATCGCCCCGTCGAGCCGCGCAAACTGCTGAAAAGCAAAAACCAATCTCAAGTGTCGCCGGAGGTTAGGTCGGGGCTCCGTCGCTGTCAATGGACGAGCTGATGGTGACCTCCGATAATGACCGCGGCGTCCTGTCGGGTGGCGCCGGTCGCGCGTGTATGCTCCGCCAGGTGCGGCGGCCCGTGTTTCGTTTGCATCAAGTTGTCGCGTTCGTGCGCCTCGGTCGTCCGCTGTTTCTCGTCGGTGGCTTTGTGTTTTACGGACTGGGAGCGGCGATCGCGGCCTATCTCGGTGGCGCGCGGGCGGGAGGCGGTGCCATCGACTGGAGGCGCTTCGCGTGGGGGCAAGCCGCAATCACCGCGATGCACCTGATGACACACTACTGTAACGACTATTTCGATTTCGCCGCCGACCGGGCGAACGCGACGCCAACCCGCTGGTCAGGAGGCAGTCGCGTGTTGCCGGACGGCGAATTGTCCGCCGGTCGTCGCCCTGCTGGCGGCGCTGGTGCTGGCGTCGATCGCCTGCGTGGCGACCGCGATCGCGGTGATCCACGCCGGCGCGCCGTCGACCGCGGTGCCGCTGCTGCTGGCGACGATCGTGTTCGCGTGGGAGTACAGTGCGCCGCCGCTGCGCCTGCACTCGACCGGGTGGGGCGAGCTCGACGTCGCGCTGGTCGTCTCTGGCTTGACCCCGGCGGTCGGCTTCTATTTGCAGGCGGAGCAATGGAGACTCCTTCCTCTTCTGGCGATTGCGCCCCTGGGCGCCCTGCAATTCGCGATGTTGCTCAGCATCGAGTTTCCAGATGCGGCCGGCGACGCCGCCACCGGCAAGCGGACCCTGGTCGTGCGCCTGGGCGCCGAGCGGGCCGCCGTGCTCTATCAGGCGGTGATCGCGGCTGCCTACCTGGCGCTGCCGCTGCTGGTCGCCGCCGGGCTGCCGCTGATCGTCGCCGGTGCGGTGCTGCTGACGTCCCCGATCGCCGTCTTCCAGATCGCGCGCATGCGCCGGGGCGCCTTTCGCGATCCCACGCGCTGGGAGAGCCTGGCGTTCTGGACGGTCGCCCTGCTCATCGCCACCTCGACCGCCGAGCTAGCCGCCTTCCTGCTCCTCCTCCGCTAGCTTTACCCGTCCTCGTCCTCGTCCTCGTCCTCGTCCTCGTCGTCAGGCCTTGGCCGGCGCGCTGCTGCCGGTGATCACCTCGACCCGCTCGGCGAGGCCGGTCAGCAGGGCGTTCTCGAGCGCTTCATCCACGCCCAGGATCCGGCGCCCCTCGGCGATGATCACGGCCAGCTCGTCGGTGCTGACCGCGCCGACATACAGGCCCTGTCGTTTGGCGAGCGCGTTGGCGTAGCGCACGAGGTTCGTGCACGACGCGCGCCCCGCGGTCTCCTCGTAGGCGTCGCAGCCGGCGATCGCCTTGGCCACCGAGGCGGGCAGCGTCCACTGTGCCGCCAGCGCGGCGCCGACATCGCGGTGCGCGTCGTCGACGACCTTGACCCAGAGCGTATCGGTCATGAACGGCTCGTCGAGCTCCTCGAGCAGGCTGCGCTCGGCCTCGAGCAGCAGCGCGCCGACCACCGGCTTGCCGACGTCGTGAAAGAGGCCGGCCAGGTAGACCGACTCTCCGTCGGCGGCGCCGGGGAGCTTGCCGGCGATGTCGCGGGCGAGCATGCCCACCGCCAGGCAATGTTCCCAGATGCCGCGAAACGCCTGGCGGATACGCTGGCTCTTGGACACGAAGACCTCGCGCGCCGACAGCTCGATCAGGATCATCTTGAACGGCTTCATGCCAAGGCGGCTGATGGCGTTCTCGAGGCTGGTGATCGGTTCGCGTCCGCCATAGGCCGGGCTGTTGACGATGCGCAGGAGCCGCGAGGCGATCAACGGATCCTTCTCCACGGTCGCGGCCAGCTCGCTGAACTTGGCGTTCTTGTCGCGCAGCTGCTCCAGGCAGCGGACGGCGACCGCCGGCATCGACGGGACCGCGAGCCGGTTCTGCGCGATCCGCTTGGCGATGATCTCGCGCAGCTTGCCGCCGACCTTCTTGGTCTGCGCGCGCTCCATCCGCTCCACCTTCTTGATCTCGTCGGGCGACCGCCGGTCCTGCACGGTGACGACCGAGGTCGGCGTCATCCGCAGCGCGGGCGCGGCCATCGGTGCCGGCCTGGCCCCGGGCGACGGCGCCGGCGCAGCGGCGGGAGAGGGAGAGGGAGGGAGATGGAGAGGGCGGATGCGCATGGGCGGGCGCCAGGGGGGCGGCGGGCGCAGGCGCCGGGGGCGGCACCTCGATCACCGGCGCGGGCGTCGGCACGCGCGGGCGCGGGGGGGCGATCGCCGCCTCCAGCGCCAGCCGGAGCTCGCGCATGTTGGCGTAGCGGTCGTTCGGGCTTCTTGGCCAGCGCGCGCACGATGACCTCGTTCATCGCCGCCGACAGGTCCGGTTGCCGCTCATTCGGCGGAACCAGCGTGCCGCGCGCGTGGCCCATCATCACCTCGAGCGAGTCGCCCTCGAAGGGCAACCCGCCGGTCAACATCTCGTAGCCGACCACGCCGAGCGCGTAGACGTCGCTGCGGTGATCCAGGCGCGAATCGCCCAGGCACTGCTCGGGCGACATGTAGGCCGGGGTTCCGATCGCCGATCCGGGGCGCGTCTTGTGCGCCGCCTCGGGGGGCGCGCCCATCAGCTTCACCACGCCGAAGTCGAGCACCTTCACGAAGTCGGGGTAGTCGGGGTGGTTGGTCAGGAAGATGTTCTCCGGCTTGATGTCGCGGTGAACGATCCCCTGCTCGTTGACCGCGCCGACCGCCGAGGCGACCTGGCCCAGGATCCGCACCGTGACCCGCTCGTCGAGCGGCCGGTCGTGCTCGAGGCGGGCGCCCAGCGTCTCGCCCTCCAGCATCTCCATGATGATGAAGTACATCGACTCGGTCTGGCCGAAGTCGGTGATGTCGACGATGTTGGGGTGGCGGATCGAGTTCACCGCCTTGGCCTCGGTGAAGAAGCGGGCGACGATTTCCTGGTTCGCCGAGACGTCGCGGGTTCAGGACCTTGATCGCGGCTCGCCGGCCGATGATGGTGTGCTCGGCGAAGTAGACCGTGCCCATGCCCCCGCTACCGAGCTCGGTCACAATCCGATAGTCGCGAATCAGGGTTCCGATCATGAGGGGCGAGGGACCAGGTCGACCATGGCCCCGCGCCTCCCATTATATCGTTCGCGACGTTTCCTAGAAGAGCCGTCACGAGGGGCGGCGACGAAAGACGGCGAAGCCGCTGGTCGGGGAACCGGTCTTCGACCCGGTCTTCCACTGGCTTTGCCACACTGCCGGTCGGATAAGGACAAACGCCACGACGCCAGAGACGCGAGTCCGATCTTCGACAGTCCGGGCCGTGGCGTCCTGGCGTCTTGGCGTTTAACTGAACGGCATCGGGGTCTTCCCGGTTCTGGGGTCGGCAGTTGAACCGCGACCCGCGCCGAGGTAACACGGCGGGATGCCGCCCCCCGAAGCTCGTCCACTCGGGGCCGCCCACGGCGCGGCGCTGGTCGTGGCCAGCATGATCGGGACGGGGGTGTTCACCACGACCGGCGTGCTGCTGCGCTCGCTGGGGTCGCCGGTGCTGGTGCTGGCGGTCTGGGTGGTGGCGGGCGTGCTGGCGCTGTGTGGGGCCGCGGTCTACGCCGAGCTCGGCGCGATGATGCCGCGGGCGGGGGGCGAGTATGTCTATCTGTCGCGCGCCTTCCATCCGGCGGTCGGCTTCCTCTCGGGCTGGATCGGCCTGCTGGTCGGCTTCGCCGCACCGGCGGCGGCGGGCGCGCTCGCCTTCGGCCGCTACGCCCACGCGGTCGTGCCGGCGCTGCCGCAGCGGCCGGTCGCGCTCGCGCTCATCGTCGCGGTGACCTCGGCCCATCTCATCGATGTGCGGTTCGGGGCGCGCCTGCAGACCGCGCTGACCTCGCTGGTCGTGTTTCTGATCGTGGTGTTCATCGTCGGCGCCGTCGCCTCGGGGCGCGGCGATTGGGCCAACGTCAGCCTGCACGGCGGCCTGCCGACCTCGACCGCTGCCGGGGTGACGGCTGGCGCCGGTGCGCTCGCGCTGGGGCTGGTCTACGTTTCGTACGCCTACTTCGGCTGGAACAGCGCCGCTTACGTCGCGGGCGAGCTGAGAGATCCCGCGCGCGCCCTTCCGCGCGCCCTGGTCGCCGGGACCGGGCTCGTCACCGCGCTCTACGTCGGGCTCAACCTGGTCTTCTTGTGGGCGGCTCCACCGGCGGCGCTCGCCGGGCAGGTCGAGGTGGCTCACGTCGTTGCCGGTGCGCTGTTCGGTCCGCGGGGCGCGTTCCTGCTGTCGTCGCTGGTGGCGCTGGCGCTGGCCGGATCGGTCAGCGCCTTCATGATGTCGGGCCCGCGCATCGCCGTCGCCATGGCCCAGGATGGTCTCTTCTTTCGCGCGCTCGGCCGCGTCGGTCCGCGCGGCGCGCCGACCGCGGCCGTGGCGTTGCAAGGCGCGCTGGCGTTCGTCGCGGCCGCGACGGCGACGTTCGATCCGATCCTGGTATACGTCGGGTTCACGCTCACGGTCAGCGCGGGCGCGACCGTGCTGGCAGCGTTCGTGCTTCGCATTCGCGAGCCGCGGGCGGCGCGCCCCCATCGCGCGCTCGGATGGCCGATCAGCGGCCTGCTGTTCCTCGGCTTGGCGATCTTCATGACCGCGTTCGCGATCCACGATCGGCCGCGTGAGAGCGGCGCGGGGTTGCTGACGCTGTTCGCCGGCGGCGTCGCCTACATGCTCTGGCGTCGTCGGCGCTGACCCTACCGGTCGCGCGACCCGCGCGCGAGCTCGAGCGGAAACCCCGCGAAAAACCGCCGCCGCCGCGCCGCTCCAGCGGTGCGCATCGTCCACCTCCCGACACCACTTTCCGTCGGCCGGCGTAGCCGCCGGTACGATCGACAAGTAGGAGTAAGGTCTTCGACCGATCGATCCGATGAAGGTGATCGGGCGTGGTGCACCCGCCGGGGCGCGGCGCCAGAAACACACGGAAGGTCGCAGGATGAAGTTGTTTACAGACCTCGAGCGCGCCCGCAGCGTGGCGTCGCCGCGTCCGGCATCGCCGGGACGGGAGTCGACGACACGCGCGTGTCGTTACGTCGGCACCTGGCACGTCGGCATCTGGATGTCACTGGTGGGTCTCTCGGCGTGCGCCACTCCGTCGCCGGCGTCGGACGACGCCGGTCCGCCGCCCTCCCCGGGGGTCGCCCTCAACGCCACGTATGGCGCCAACCACGGCCTGCTGGCCATGCAGCCCGACGGGACGCCGATCATGACCGGGGCCTCCGCCGATCCCGCGATCGCGGAGACGCGACTCTTCTACGACACCGTCGGGAACCCCGCGGGCGAAGCGTTCGATCTCGGCGAAGTCGATCCAAACACCGGCGCGCCTGTCGGCGCTCACGTGACGGCGCCCCCGACCTTCGCCGACTGGAAGCGCATCTTCGGCTTCACGACGCCCAACGCGGGCGAATCTTTGCAGGCGTTTCGCGATCGCACCGGGATCGCGGTCTACTACAACCGCAACGAGCTCGCGCTCGGCCGCGAGCTCGGCTGCGCGCACTTCGTCGACGGGCACGACGCGCAGGGCGCGGTGATCGAGGGCCTGGCCTGCTTCGTGTCGAACTACGGGCCCGGCTTTCGCCAGGAACAGCTCGCGCTGCTGGCGGCGATGGACGGCCAGGCGGTGCGCAACACCGTCTGCATCAGTTACCGGCCCAGCTTGGGTGCGCCCTATCAAGTGCAGTTCTACGTCTACAGCTCGAGCGGGAAGCGGCAGGACTGGGCGCGGCTCGACACGCTCGGGCCGCGGCCCCACCCGCACGTCTGCATGAACTGCCACGGCGGCGGGTACGATTCCGCGCGGCACCTGGCGCGCAACGCGCACTTCCTGCCGCTGGATCCGAACGTCGTGTTGTTCGTCAAGGGCAACGGGATCCCCGACGGCGTCACGCGCGCCGGCCAGGAGGAGCGGATTCGCGTGATGAATCAGATGTCGACCGCCACGCCGCTCACGCCCGCGCAGCAGGCCATGCTCGCAGCTCTGTACAACAACTCCCTCGCGGTGGCGGGGACAGCCGGCACCGGTGATCCGACGCCGGTGGCCTGGAACACCTCGGCCGCCGACGCCGACTTTCATCGCGCTGTGCTGCGGCCCTACTGCATGACCTGCCACCAGGCGGCCCAGCAGGGGCTCGGCGACGCGATCCTGCCGGCCTACAAGATGTTCAGCAATCCGGCGATGTTCGACACCACCGCGCTCGAGGCGTACGTCTGCAACAACTTTTCGATGCCGAACGCGCAGCCGACCTCGCTGGGATTCTGGGACACCGCCGGGAACCCCGGAGTCACCGTCGCGGGGCGACACTTTCCGGCGGCTGCCGACGCGTTCCTCGCGCGCCGCGGGCTCGACCGCTCGCTGTGCGCAGGGTTGACCGATATCTCCGGTTGCAACCGCGGTCCCAATCCCGACTCCTTGTGCGGGGGCGACGTCAACGGCGGCGCCGTCTGTGACCTCGTGACCGACCGGTGCTCGCCGGTCACCATGCCGGTGCAGTAGCGGCGTCGCGGCGGTAGCATCCGGTCCGCGATGGACAGCGGACCGGCCTCGAACACACGCCCCTTCTTCCTGTTCGCGCCCGGCGCGGGCGCGCCGTCGACCTCGCGCTGGATGGTGGCGTGGCGCCAGCGACTGGCGACCCTGGGCGACGTGGTCGCGTTCGACTATCCCTACATGCGCGCCGGAAGGAAGATGCCCGACCGCTTGCCAGCGTTGATCGCGGCGCACCGCGAGGCGCTGATCGCGGCGACGGCCGGCCTGGATGCGGGGCGGCCGATCTTTCTCATCGGAAAGTCGATGGGCAGCCGCGTCGGTTGCCACCTAACCGTCGAGCTCGCCGGAGCCGATCGTCGGCGTCGGCGTCGGCGTGGCCGCCTACGGGCGTCGTCTGCCTCGGCTACCCGTTACAGTCGGGCACCAGCGGCGCGCTGCGCGACGAGGTGCTGGTGGCGCTGCGTACGCCGATCCTGTTCCTGCAGGGAACGCGTGACGACCTCTGCCCGCTCGACAAGCTGGCCGCCGTGCGCGCGCGCATGACCGCCCCGAATCGACTGTACGTCGTCGAGGGGGGCGATCATTCGCTCGAGGTGCGCAAGGCCGCGCAGGCCGAAGCAGACGCCGCCGTGCTGGCCGAGATCGCCGCGTTCGTCGCCGCTCCGGGTTAGGCGCGATGCCGCTCGGATAAGGACAAACGCCATGACGCCAGAGACGCCAGAGTCCGGATTTTCAAAGTCCGGACCGTGGCGTCCTGGCGTCTTGGCGTTCAACCGAACGGCATTGGGGTCAGGCCAGCGCGGCGGTGATCACCTTGCCCGCGGTGATCTGCGTCGCCGCGGTCGCGCTGTCGACGCCGACCGCCGCCAGCATCGTGCGGCCGAACGACGCCAGCGTCTCGACCGGCGCGACGTCGCCGCCGGCGGCGCCGATGCCGGTCTTCGAGTCGATCGCCAGCGCGCCGTAGTCGCCGCCGACCGGACCGACGCCGCCGATGACGCCGCCCGCGAACGGCTTGCCGATCGTGATCGACACCTGGTGGTTCTGGTTGTGCTGCCGCCCGTCGGTGTTGCCGGGCCCGAGCGTGCGGCCGAACACGTTGAGCGACATGAACGTCACGCTGTCCGCCAGCCCCGCGGCCGCCAGCTGCTGCATGAGCGTGCCGATCGCCGCCACGCCCGACGACGGTCTGCGCCGTCTCGGCGGCCAGGCCGACGTCGCGGTGGTTGTCGCCGCCGAACGGGATGTGAATCGAGATCACCGGCGTGACCTTCATCTGGATCAGCGTCACCGCGGCCAGGATCTGCGACGGCGCGGTGTTGTCGGTGATCGAGCGAGCGCGGCTCAGCAGGTTCTGGTTGATGCTGCGCACCTGCTGCTGCGAGGTCACCAGCGAATCGATGTACGCCCGCTGCGCCGGGCTCGCGCCGTTCTTGTAGAGGTCGTAGAGCTGCGCCCAGCGTCTGATCGCGCAGCGCCTGCAGATTGGCCAGCGGCCCGGGCGCGCTGGTCAGCGTCGCCTTGAGCGCCAGCGCCGGGATGATCGGCAGCGCCGCGCCGCCGTAGCTCAGCCCCTCGGCCGGCGTGCGTGGCGCCGATGCTGATCGGCTGCGCCTGGATCGTGCCCAGGCACGGCGCCAGGTGCGCGCGCCAGCAGCGACGGCAGCATCTCGCCGGCGTAGGTGCGCGCCCATCAGCTTCAGCACCTCGGGCTCCTTGGGATGGATCGGCGTGTTGGTCATGAGGTGCCAGAAGCAGGTGCGATCGAGCACCGCCTGCGGCAGCGTCGCCCACGGGCGCCGCCGCCGTGCGTGCTGCGCCCGCGCAGCGTCAGCGGCGTGGGCGCCATCGTCGGATCGGCGCTGTGGACGATCTTCGGATCGTCGTAGGTGCCCGGGCACGTTGGCGTTGATCGGATCGCCGGAGCCCGAGGTGTTGAGGATGATGTACTGCGCCTTGCCCGGCGTGCCGCACGCGGGCGCCGGGTCGGCGGCCAGCGCGCGGCGCGGGTTCAGCAGGAACGACGCGGGCAGGCCGGTCGCCAGCGCGCGCAGCCCGATGTAGCCGGCTTCCGAACAGGGTCGACGTGATCGCTTGTCGGCGGGTCATCATGGCGGCTCTCCTTCAGATTCCGATCGAGACCGCGGACGGCGCCAGGCACGCCACCACGAACGTCGACTTGCAGCGCGTCGGAGGCGCTGGCCCCCTGCGCCATCGCGCCGGTGAAGTGGTCCTTGAGCAGCGTCGTCGCCGGCGCGGCGCGCGGATCGGACGGCACCAGCGCCATCACGGTGGCCACGAAGTCGGCGATCGCGGCGTCGGGCGCGGCGCTCGACCAGTACTTGACGCCGGCGACCTGCTTGGCGGCCGCCACGTCGATCACGCTGGCGGCGACGGCGGCGCAGATGTTCTCGGTGCCGGCGCGGAAGAACAGCGACGGCTGGTTGGGCAGCACCGGCGCCGTCGAGCCGCGCCCGTAGCCGTCGGACGGCAGCCCCGAGACGATCTGGGGCACGGTCGCCTGCAGCTGCCTTGCGCGTGACCGCGTCGAGGCCGCACACGTCGGCGAAGCCGAGGCGGTTGTCCAGCGCGGCGCACAGGTGATCGCGGCGCGACGACCGCGACCACCTCGCCGTTGGCCGCGGCGGTGGCGGTCGGCGTGGCGTTGGTGGTGATCGGCGACGACAGCAGCTCGCGCACCAGCACGTTCCAGCTGAAGTTCGAGCTCTGGAACGCGGCGACGATGCGCTGGAACTCGGGGTCGCTGTCGCAGGCACGGCGCCGAGTTGGCGTAGTAGCAGAGCTTCTGCGCCCAGGCCGCGGCGAACAGCGGGTGCTGCGCCAGCGCCTGGCCCATGTCGGCCATCGTCGCGACCGGCTGGATCACGCCGCGGAACGAGAACATCCCCTTCTGCGCGGTGAACGCCGGGTCGAGCTGGTTGTGGTAGTTCCACGAGTAGGTGGCCGAGAAGATCGAGCGCAGCGGATCGAGCGTCTGGTGGCAGAAGGAGCAGGCCGCCTGCGCCGGCGTGGACGGCGTCGAGGCCGGGCGGCGGGTTGCCCGGCGTCGTCGTGGTGTCGGTGCCGTCGACCGACGCGCCGAGCGCCACGATCAGCGTCTGGTTCAGGGTGACGCGCATCTGGTTGCTGATGTTGGTCTGCCAGTTGGCGAAGAACGCCGGCGTGCTGAAGAAGCCGATGCGCGGGATCGTCAGCACCAGCTCGGTCGCGGTGCGCAGCGCCGGCAGGTCGTAGAACGGCGTCACCGCCTCGCCGGCGCGCGGCGCGCGGATCGTCACCATGCGTCCAGTCGGTGAAGTCGCGACAGCGCCAGCTGCGACGCCGTGGCGCTGCCGCCCGACGGCGGGCACTGCACGCCGGTGCTGCTCTTGTGCCCGTCGAGCGCGCCGTAGAGCAGGTAGTGCAGCGAGACGCCGCTCGCCGGGTAGACGATCGGATCCTCGGTGCAGCCGGCGACGTTCGCGTCGTTGGTGGCGACGTCGGGGTTGTACCAGTGCATGTAGTTGGGGCTGGTCGGGTCGAGCGTGTCGGCGATCGGGATCGGCCCGGCGCGCCGTCTCGACGACGATCGTCAAGCCCGGGTGCGCCTGCTTGAAGCGATCGGTGACCTTGCCGTCGTCGTCGACCTCCCAGACGTCGAGGAAGGCGTACAGCTCCTTGAGCGCGGTGGTCATCATCAGCTGCGTGCGTGGTCATCCCCTCGGTCAGCGGCTGCCCGTCGGCGATGAGCTGCAGCATCGTGCGCGCGAAGCTCTGCTGCGCGTTCTGCACCAGCAGCGGCGTCGTCGTGTTGTTGATGCCGATCTGCTTCGGGTAGGCCTGATCGGCGAAGTCGACCGCGGTGACCTGCGTCTGCTGGAACGCGAGCTCGAAGAAGCGCTTCATCTTGTCGCTGGTACTGCGGGCTGCTGCATCCAGCCGTCGATCAGCGGCTGCAGCGCCGCCGGATCGGCGACGACCTGCTGGACCTCGTCGTCGGTCGGCGGCAACCCGACCAGCAGATTCTTCACCTTGGCGACGTAGGTGTACGGCAGGTCGGCCTGAAAGGGCGGCGGCGCCGGCGTGTCGGTGGACGCATCGGGCGAATCGGTGGTCGGCGGACCCTGGCTCGCGCCGCCGCCGCATCCAGCGGCGAACGCCAGCGCGCTGAGCAGCAGCGGCGCCAGCGGCCAGCGACCGCGACCGCGAGCCCCGCGTCTGATCAGTCGTCCGAGCAGATTCTTCGTCGAGCCGCATCACTCCTCCTCGCGATGGCCGGTCCTGCCGCTACGTCGGCACTGTCGCCATGTCGACAGAACCGCTTGATTGACTGAGGTTCGGCGCGCCCCGTTGCCGCGGCTTTTCTCGCGGGTAAAGTTTTGTAAACTGCGTTGGTGGGAGTCAGGCGACGGGGATCACGCTGCGTTGCTCTTCGCGCTGGCGGTGGCGATCGTGACGGCCGCGACGTTGGGCCTCGACGCCGAGCCGGCGCGCGCGGCCGATGCGGCGGGCGAGGGGGCCGATCTGCTTGGCACCGCCGCCCCGCCGTGGCAGCTCGACGACTGGATCGGATCGCCGCGCTCACGCTGGCCGCGCTGCGCGGAAAGGTCGTGCTGGTGCGCTGGTTCACCGACACCAGCTGTCCCTACTGCACCCTGACCGCGCCGGCGCTGAACCGGCTGCATCGCGACTACGCGCGGCGCGGGCTGGTGGTGATCGGGGTCTACCATCACAAGCGATCCGAGCCGCTGGATCCCGCCGCCGTGCGCGGCTGGACGCGCGACTACGGCTTTCGATTTTCCGGTGGCGATCGATCGCGACTGGCGCACGCTGCACCGCTGGTGGCTCGACGGTCACCACCGCGGGTTCACCAGCGCCAGCTTCCTCATCGATGGTCGTGGCGTCATCCGCTACGTCCACCCGGGCGGCAGCCTGGCGCTGGGCAGCGCCGACTTCGATGCCCTGCGCGCGAAGCTGAACGAGATCCTCCCGCGCTGACCGCGGGGCCGCACGGCGTTGGCGCGCGGCGCGCCGGTCAGCCGTTCATCGCGCCGTCGAGAAACCGCTCACGCGTCCCGGGCGCCGGCATGGGGCAGGCGTCCAGGCGTCCGAACCAGCGGTAGCGCCGGCGCGCGATCCGATCGTAGGCGAAGTCGAGGATGGGGCGCGGCAACACGCCGAGCAGCGGCGCCAGCCGCCACAGACCGCCGAGTTGCCCCAGCACGTAGAGGATCGCGCGCCCCTTGGCGAGCACGCGTCTGGTCGGGCTGGCCGTAGCGCGCGAAGACGTAGACGGTGTCGAGATCCTCGACGGCGCGTCCGTGGCGGCGCAGCAGATCGGCCGCGAACGCGCTCTGCAGCGCCGCGAATCGAAACCGGGCCGCGCGGTCGTGGCGCAGGATGAACTGGACCAGGCCGTTGCACAGCCCGCACACGCCGTCGTAGAGAACCAGGTGGACCACCGCCCGCAATCCTACGGCGCCGCGCGCGCCGCGCCACCAGTGGGCGGATAGGGGCCTCGGACTTCGGGACGTCCGGGCCCGAGGCCCGAGGTCCGAGGCCTCTTGACTGAATGGCTCAGGGCGCTGCGGGCCACTCCGGCGCCGCGACCCTTTGCATGAGTCGGTGCGGTTCGTCGAGCGGCCGGAAGCCCTCGTGCGCGTAGACGCCGTGGGCGTCTTTGGTCCCGAGCAGCCAGCGCGCGATCGCCCGGTGCGCGGGGTGGTCGAGCGCGAAGCGCACCAGCGCGCGCCCGAGCCCGCGCCGGCGGTGCGCCGCCGCGACGAAGACGTCCATGATGTTCGCGAAGCGCGTGCAGTCGGAGACCACCCGCAGGTAGCCGACCTGATCGCCGGTCGCGTCGTAGGCGCCGACCACCAGCGACGAATGGCGCGCCGAGCGCTCGACGGCGTCACGCGGAATGCCCGCGCACCAGTAGGCGCCGGCCAGCCATTCGCTGACGCGCGCGAAGTCGACGCGCGCGCGCTCGTCGCTGAGCACCCAGTCGCCATGGCGCTGCTCGACGGCCTCGAGCGCGGGGACCGTCGTGCCGGAGCGCGCGGCGGCGGCGCGCGCGGGGCCCACTTCGCCCGCGAGCGTTCGTTCGGGCGGATGGCCGGTCGCCCCCTCGGCCGCCTCCGGCGCAAGGTTGGTGAGCGCCAGCGGGATCACGCCGGCCCAGGCCGGCCAGGCGCGATCCGCTTCGCTGTCGAGCGGCGGGCCGGTGCGGATCTTCACCGAGGCCTCCTCGAGCGGCAGCGCCAGCACGGTGGTGGCCTTGAGCTCGTCGGCGCTGGGGGGACGCGCGAGCGCGGTCCGCCCGGGGATGAGGCGATCGACGAGCGCGCTGAATACGCGGCGTTTTTCGGCGTCATCGAGCACCGCGCGCGCCTGGCCGAGGATCATCGCCGACCGGTAGTTCATCGAGTGGTGGAAGGCCGAGCGCGCCAGCACCAGGCCGTCGAGCAGCGTCACCGTGGCGCACAGGTCGATGCCCGCCGCCGCCGCGCGCAACATGCCGCTGGCGGCCGCGCCGTGGATGTAGAGCACGTCGTCGAGGCGCACGTAGGTGGTGGGGATCGCGAACGGCTGCGGCGAGCCGGGGCGGTTGAACGCGATATGGACCACCCATCCAGCGTCGAGGATCGCGTCGAGCGCGGCGCGGTCGGCGCGCCCGCGCTCGGGGTGGCGGCGCAGGCGCGTGCGTTCGGTCGAGGAGAGCTTTTCCATGCCCCGATGCTGCCGCGCCTGCGGCCTATGCATAAGGTCCAGTTTGTGAAATTCTCCTGGTCCAGAGACCAGACGATGACGACCCGCTGGCCGTTGCAGCTTCTCTCCCGAGGATCTCGCGCGTGCGTCCGGCGCCGGCGGCGGCGCGGCCACCGCCCCGGTCTACCGGCGCATCGCCCGCCTGTTCACCGACGAGATCCGCCGCGGCCGCCTGCGCGCCGGCGATCGGCTGCCGGCGACGCGCGACCTGGCGCGCGCCCTCGGCGTGAACCGAAACACTGTGGTGACCGCCTACGCCGAGCTGGCGGGCGAGGGGTGGATCACCGCGACGCCGGCGTCGGGAACCTTCGTGAGCGCGCGCCTGCCCGATCTCTCGCCGCGCCGGTTCGCCGCCGCCTCGGCGCCGCGCCCCGGCGTGCCCGAGGCGGTCGGTTTCGATCTACCGCCCGAGCCCGGTCGCGGCGTCGGCGTGGGCGTGGGCGAGCGCGCTGCCGTCCCGGCCAAGGACCGCCGCCGGACGCCGCGCGCCGATGCCATCTACGTCTACGCCGGCGCCAGCGTGATCGAGTCGCCGCCCGCGTTGCCCGCAAACGGCGGCATCTTCCTGTGGGGCGGCGTGCCCGACCTGACGCTGGTGCCGATCGCGGCGCTCGGGCGCGCCTACCGCCGCGCGCTGCGCAGCCGCGGCGGCGCCACCCTGGGATACACCGACGCGCGCGGCTTCCCGCGCTTGCGCGCCGCGGTCGCCAGCATGTTGTCGGCGACGCGCGGTCTGGCCGCCGGCGCCGACGACGTGCTGATCACCCGCGGCAGCCAGATGGCGATCGATCTCGTGGCGCGCACGCTGCTGCGCCCGGGCGATCTGGTCGCCGTCGAGGAGCTCGGCTACCGGCGCGCGTGGGACGCCATCGTGCGCGCCGGCGCGCGGCTGGTGCCGCTGCCGGTCGACGCGGACGGGCTGGACGTCGGGGCGCTGCGAGGCGTTGTGCGCGCGCCGGCGGATCCGCGCGCTGTACCTGACGCCGCACCACCAGTATCCCTCGACGGTGGTGCTGTCGGCGGCGCGCCGGATCGCGCTGCTGGATCTGGCGCGGCGCCAGCGGCTGGCGATCCTCGAGGACGACTACGACCACGAGTTTCACTTCGAAGGCCACCCGGTCATGCCGCTGGCCAGCGCCGACGCCGCCGGCGTCGTGGTCTACGTCGGGACCTTCTCGAAGATTCTGGCGCCCGGGTTGCGCCTCGGCTTCACCGTCGCGCCGCGCCCGCTGCTGGAACGGCTGGCGCGGCTGCGCGAAGTCGCCGATCGCCAGGGCGACATGAGCACCGAGAGCGCGGTCGCCGAGTTGATCGAGGACGGCGAGCTGCAGCGGCACGCGCGCCGGATGCGGCGGATCTACCAGGCGCGGCGCGACGCCTTCGTCGCGGCGCTGGAACGGCGGCTGGGCGGCGCGATCACCTTCCGCGTGCCGCCGGGCGGGATGTCGCTGTGGGCGCGCGCGGCGCGCGGGATCGACACCGATCGCTGGTGCGCGTGCGCGGCAGCACACGGAGTCGGCTTCGTCCCCGGCAGCGCTTACGTCCTGCCCGGCGACGCGCGGGCATTGCAACGCTGGGGCGGATGCTTGCGACTCGGGTACGGTGGGTATGAGCCGCGCCGCCTCGAGGAGGCGGTCGGTCGCCTCGCGACGGCGTTGCGCGATCTGCCGGCCGCGCCGCGCGATCTGCCTGCGGCGCCAACATCTCGCGCCGGCGCGCCGTCGCCGCGGTAGGATGTGCGCGCGAGGTCGCCGATGAATCAGGTCGAGATCGAAGCCATCCCCTGCCTCAAGGACAACTACGCGTACCTGGTCACGCGCCAAGACAGCGCCGACGCCTACGTCGTCGATCCCTCCGAGGCGGAGCCGGTCGCCACCGCGCTCCGGCGCCGCGGCGTCACCCTGCGCGGGATCCTGGCCACCCACCACCACAGCGACCACGTGGGCGGGATCCCCGAGCTGGTCGCGCGCTCGGGAGGCGGCAGCCTCTTCGTCGCCGGGCACGCCCTCGATCGCGAGCGGATCCCCGACCAGACCGTCTTCGTCGACGCGCCGATCGGCGGCTTCGCGCGGTCTGGGCTGACGGTCTTCGGCCGCCCGCTGCTGGCGATGCACATCCCGGGACACACGCGCGCGGCGATCGCCTGGGGCCTCCCGGGCGCGGGCAGTGACGAGCCGGCCGACGTCTTCACCGGCGATACGCTCTTCGGCGCCGGCTGCGGGCGTCTGTTCGAGGGGACACCCGCGCAGATGTTCAGCAGCCTGCAGGCGCTGACGGCGCTGCCGCCCAGCGCGCGGCTCTGGTTCGGCCACGAGTACACCGAGAGCAACCTGCGCTTCGCCGCCACCGTCGAGCGCGACAACCGCGCGGTCGCCGAGCGCCAGAGCCGCCTCGCGCCGCAGACCACGCCGACCACCGTCGAGCTCGAACGCGCGACCAATCCGTTCGTCCGCTCGGCGTCGGTGGAAGAGCTGGCGGCGCGGCGCGCGGCGAAGGATCGCTTCTAGAAACGCAAAAACGTGGACCAGGTCCACGTTTACGCGGGAGATCTAAGCGCGGCCCAACCTCAGTTGTAGGTCGCGGAGAACAGCACGTTGAAGGCGAGCACGCGCCAGGTGGGGGGGGCCTGCGTCGTGAAGGTCTGCTGCTGGTCCTTCATGACGCCCGCCATCACCTGCGCGGAGACGCCCAGGCCCCAGTTGTCGGACGCCCACCATTCCTTGCCGACCAGCCCTTCGAACGTGAATCCCAGGTCGGTTCGGGCGATCGGGTTGTTGTTGCTGTCGTTGATGACCAGGCGCGACGCCAGGAGGCTGCCGGCGAAAAAAACGTTGGAGTCGAGGTAGTAGGCGAGGCCCGCGCCAATCCCGACCACCCCGGCGCTGGCGTTGTTCGCCGTGGCGGTGCTCGTTTGGCCCGCAAACGTCTCGGTGAAGGTGGGACTGCTCGCGACGCTGTCGACGAGCGTCCCGTAGATGATCACGTTCTGGGCGACCGCGCCCCCGACTGCGACGCCAAATCCAGCGCCCCCGCCATGGACCGAGAGCGAGGTGTCGCCGGACGACGCCGACATATCGGTGTATCCGAACCCGAGTTGCAGGCGCAGATAGCCGCCATCGTGAGTCTCGGCGCCGGCGGCGCGAGTTGGTGTGCCGCCGTAGGGCCCGCGGTAGTAGCCGGGCCGCGGCGGGCGGATATCCCGGCGGGGGGCCGTAGCCGGGCGGCGGGTAGGCTGGTTGCGGCGGATAACCGGGTTGCGGCGGATAACCGGGTTGCGGCGGGTATGCCGGCTGCGGCGGATAACCGGTTTGCGGCGGATATCCCGGCTGCTGCGGCGGAGACCCCGGCTGCTGCGGCGGCGTGGCGGGCGGCGTGGCCGTCGGCGCTGGCGAGGGATCGGCGGGTTGGGACTGCGCGAGCGCTGACGATCCCAGGACCCCGCCCAGCAGCGGGACAAGCAACAAGAGGCTAGCCGGCCTGTTCATTTGGTTCTTCTGACCCTTCCGTCAGGCGTGCGTTCCCTCAAGAGGAGGTGGGCGGACGCGAATACAGAGCGTTACCGATATCACAACGGACAGGGGGGCGTTTATTCCCGCGCCATCCGCCGATACGGCGATCGACCGGGGTGCGTTGCGTTGCGGTGCGGCGCCGTCAGGTCAGATCAAGCGCCGCACGCCGCCCGCGACGCCGATCAGGTGCGCCATCATGCGTGGGCTGCGGCGCATGAGCTGCATCATCGCGCGCGCCAGCCGCGGGCGCGCGACCAGGAACAGCACGAAGCGGGTCAGGATCTGGTAGTCGCGCAACAGCGCGCGCCGCTGTCGATCGAAGCGGCGCAGCCAGCGCTCGCCGCGCGCCGGGCCGTCGGCCAGCGCCTTCGACAAGAATGGCGCCAGCAGCTCGGCGGTCAGCAGCGCCTGGGCCATGCCGCCGGCGGTGACCGGGTCGATGAAGCCGGCAGCATCGCCGATCAGCACCGCCCCGGGCGCGAAGCCGGCGCGCGCGCGGTGGCCCAGCGGCGAGCGACCCGCGACCGCGGTCAGCGTCTCGGCGCCGGCGAGCCGCGCGCGCAGCAGTGGCTCGTCGTCGATCCAGCGCGCGAGCGCCGCGCGCGCGCCGCCCGCGGGATCCTCGGCGACGCTGATGCGGTCGGAGAGTCCGGCCACCAGCAGCTCGTCGCCGGGCAGCGGCGTCACGTATAGCTCGTGTCCGTCGCCGATGAACACCTCGATCACGCTCGGCTGTTCGGCGGGGCGGGCCAGACGGAAGTGGGTGCGCAGGCCGATGCGCGCGCGTCGCGGGCGCGGGGCATCCAGGCCCAGACTGCGCCGCACCGGTGAATGCGGCCCGTCGGCGCCGACGATCAGGCGCGCGCGCCGGAGCTGGCCGTCGGCGAGGCGCAATCCGACGGCGCGCCCCTGCTCGACGATCGCCCCCGCCACGCCGGTCCCCTCGACCGCCTCGACGCCGGGGGTGGAGCGCGCCGCCTCGAACAGCGCGCGATCGAGGTGCCAGCGGCGCTGGCCCAGCGCCACCGACGGTGCGCCGCCGGCGTCGACGGGAAACGTCGCTTCGGCGCTGATGCCGAAGCCGTGGTAGCGCACGCCGTGCAGCGGTCGCCCGCCGGCCGCTTCGGCCAGGCCCAGCCGCCGTAGCACGGCGACGCCGGCCGGCATCAGCCCCTCGCCGCACGGCTTCTCGCGCGGGAAGCGCCGCTCTTCGAACAGCTCGACGCGCAGCCCGGCGCGCCCCAGCAGCACCGCCAGCGTCGAGCCGGCGATGCCGCCGCCCGCGATCAGGACATCCGCGACGGCGGCCATGGGGACGACGACGACGGCGGCGACGGCGAGAGTCGCCTCGGCAAAGGGACGAAGCGAGGCTTCGGTCCCATGACCGCGCGGTAGCTGGCGTCGGCCAGCAGCACCCGTTCTTCGAGCGCGATCCGGCGGCGCAGGATCAAGACGTGCAAGATCGATCCGCCGAGCGCCGTCAGCCAGGCGCCGTGCACCAGCGGCAGCGCCGCCAGCTCGACGAAGACCGCGACGTAGTTCGGGTGGCGCACGAAGCGGAACGGCCCGGTCGACACCACCCCCATCGACATCGAGCCCATGACACGCACGTTCCAGTGCGGTCCGAGGGTCGCGATCACCCACCAGCGCAGCAGATTGGCCAGCACCACCATCGCCAGCGCCGGAACGCCGACCGCCGCCACGAACGGCCGGCGCAGCAGGATCACCTCCAGCGCGGCCGCGACCAGCACGCCGGTGTGCAGCGCCACCATGAACCCGAACACCGGCTCGCGCTGGATGGCGATGCCGCGCGCGCCCAGCGCCCGCTGGTGACGCCGCGACAGGCGCATCTCGACCAGCCGCCCCACGCCGACGGCGACCAGCAGCGCCAGGTACAGTCGCGCGCTCAGCTCCATCGCAGCAGCAGCATCTCGGTGGTCAGGCCCGGGCCGAACGCCGCGAGCACGCCGTGCGACCCGGGCGGGGTCACCCGCCGCGTCAGCCACTCGTGCAGCACGAACAGCACCGACGCGCTCGACTGATTGCCGTAGTCGCGCAGCACGTCCCAGGAGGGCTGCGTCGCCTCGCGCGGCAGGCCGAGCCCGTCCTCGATGGCGCCCAGGATCTTCTTGCCGCCCGGGTGCAGCACGAAGCAGGTGAGATCCTCGCGCGTGAGCCCGCCGCGCGCCGCCAGCTTGTCGACCAGCGCCGCGATCTCGCCTTTGAGGATCGCCGGGATGTCCTTGGAGATCACCGAGTGAAAGCCGTCCTCGTGCAGGTCGAAGCCGAGCGCGCCGGTCGAGGCGGGGAAGATGTGGCTCAGCGTCTCGAGCACGTGCACGCCGGGAAGATCGCCGTGCGCCGTGAGCACGGCGGCCGCGGCGCCGTCGCCGAACAGCGCGCTGGCCACCAGGTTGGCCGGCGTCGTGTCGTCGCGCTGCAGGCTCAGGCTCGGCAGCTCGACGGTGATCACCAGCACGCGCGCGTCGGGAAAGCCGCGCAGGAAGTCATCGGCGCGCGCCAGCGCCGCCGCCCCGCCCACGCAGCCGAGCTCGGTGATCGGCAGCCGCCGCACGTCGGGACGGAAGCCGAGCGCGTCGACCAGGTACGCGTCGACCGAGGGGATCATGATGCCGGTGCATGACGTGGTGATGATGAGATCGATGTCGCGCGCCGCGACCCGCGCGCCGGCCAGCGCGCGCGCCGCGACGTCGCGCGCGAGCGCCGTGGCGTGGCGGCGGTATTCGGCGGTCGTCTCGGTCAGCGACTTGCGCCGCCCGATCTGTTCCACCGGGTAGACGCTGTAGCGGTTGTCGACCTGCGCGTTCTCGAACATCGCCATCACGGCGTCCATGCGGCGGCCGTTCAGCGGCAGCAGCGCGCGCAGCGCCCGGGTGACCTCCGGTTGGCGCGCCGCGTGTGCGGGGACCGCCGTCGCCGTCGCAACAATGGCCGTGCTGGCGGTGGACCGCATGGCGCGAACCTAAGGCCCAGGGCGTTTTCGCACAAGGCCGAGGATCACAACAGCGCCACACAACGGCGCCCAGACAACGGCGCCCACACACCGCGCCCACACACGACGCCCACACACCGCGCCCACCCTCGGCGCCTTCACACGCCATCTTCTCCGTCGACCCCATCGCACATGGACGACGGCGCGCTAAAAACTGCTAGAGTCACACGCCTCATGTCCGCGCAAGATGATCTGGTCAAGGCCGGCCAACGGCTGCTCCTCAACAACTACCGGCAGGCGCCCGTGGTGATGAGCCGCGGCGAGGGCTGCGTGCTCTGGGACGCCGACGGGCGCCGCTACCTCGACATGACCGCCGGCATCGCGGTCTGTGTGCTCGGGCACGCGCACGCCGGTCTCGGCGACGCGATCGCCGCGCAGGCGCGCTCGCTGGTGCACGCGTCGAATCTCTACTACGTCGAGATGCAGATCCACCTCGCCGAGGCGCTGTCGCGCCGCGCCTTCAAGGGACGCATCTTCTTTTGCAACTCGGGCACCGAGGCCAACGAGGCGGCGCTGAAGATCGCGCGCCGCTATCAGGCCGTGGCCCAGAGCCGCCCGGACCGCATCGAGCTGGTCGCGTTCGAGAACAGCTTCCACGGCCGCACCATGGGCGCGCTGTCGGTCACCGGGCAGCAGAAGTATCGCAGCGGCTTCGGTCCCCTCGTCGAGCCGGTGCGCTTCCTCCCCTTCGGCGACATCGCCGCCGCGCGCGCGGCGATCACCGACAAGACCTGCGCGGTGATCCTCGAGCCGATCCAGGCCGAGGGGGGGATCCTGCTGCCGCCGCCCGGCTATCTGCAAGATCTGCGGCGGCTGCTGCACCGACACCGGGACGGTGCTGATCTTCGACGAGGTGCAGACCGGCGCCGGCCGCACCGGCACCTTCTACGCGTTCGAGAACGAGGGTGTCGTGCCCGACGTGGTCACGCTCGCCAAGGGGCTGGCGGGCGGCGTGCCGATCGGCGCCATGCTCGCCAACGACGAGATCGCGCGCGGCTTCGAGCCGGGGATCGCACGCGTCGACCTTCGGCGGCAACCCGCTGGCGACGGCGGCCGCGCTCTACGTGCAGCGCGCGATCGACGCCGACGGGCTGCTCGAGCGCTGTCGCGACGCCGGCGCCCACCTCGGCTCGGCGCTGCTGCGCCTGGCGGAGCGGCGGCGTCCCAAGGCGCGCGGCGCGCGCGGGCGCGGCCTGCTGCAGGGGTTGATCGTCGACGGGGAGGCGGCGCCGCTGGTGGTGCGCGCGCGCGAGCAGGGGCTGCTGGTGTCGGTCGCGGGCAGCAACGTCATCCGCTTCGCGCCCGCGCTGGTGGTCAGCAAGGCCGAGATCGACCAGGCGATCGAGATCCTCGACGGTGTGCTCGCGGCTGCATAAAAGACGGCGACAGGGAGACGACAGGACGATGCAAGGATGGGGGCGGGCCGCGGCCCGCGACGTAAAGATGATCGACACGACCAAGCACTTCCTCAGCTTTTGGGACCTGCCCGACGGGGGCATCGAGGCGCTCATCCGGCGCGCCGAGGAGTTTCGGCTGCTGCGCTCGCTGCGCGAGCCGCACGCCACGCGTCCGGGGCGCGTGCTCGGCATGGTCTTCGAGAAGGCGTCGACGCGCACGCGCGCCAGCTTCGAGATCGCGATGTACGAGCTGGGCGGCCACGCGCTGTTCCTGCCGACGCAGGGTTCGCAGCTGGGGCGCGGCGAGCCGATCCGCGACACCGCGCGCGTGCTGTCGGGCTACTGCCACGCGATCATGATCCGGACGTTCGGCCAGGAGCGCGCCGCCGAGCTGGCCGCGTACGCGACGGTGCCGGTGATCAACGGGCTGACCGACCTGCTGCACCCCTGCCAGGTGCTCGCGGATCTGCAGACGGTCGCGCAGCGTTTCGGCGGCGGCGCCGGCGGCGTCGACGTCGCGCAGGCGTTGCGTCGCGTGCGCTACGCCTGGATCGGCGACGGCAACAACATGGCGAACTCCTGGATCGAGGCGGCCGGGATCCTCGGCCTGGATCTGGCGCTCGCCTGTCCGCCCGGGCACGCGCCCGACGCCGAGGTCTACGCGCGCGCGCGCGCAACCGAGCGGGGGCGCATCAGCTTCGCCAGCTCGCCGGCCGAGGCGGCGGCCGGACGCCACGTGATCTCCACCGACGTCTTCGCTTCGATGGGGCAGGAGGCCGAGGCCGAGACGCGGCTCAAGACCTTCGCTGGCTTCTGCATCGACGGCGCGATCATGGCCGGCGCCGCACCCGACGCCATCGTGCTGCACTGCCTGCCGGCGCACCGCGGCGAGGAGATCAGCGACGAGGTGATCGAGGGGCCGCAGAGCTTGGTCTGGCGCCAGGCGGAGAACCGCCTGCACGCCCAGAAGGCCCTGCTGGAGTCGCTGCTGGCGTGACGCTGTCCGTAAGCCGGGAAACCGGCCGACTTCAGGGCTAAAGACGCGCCGACTAAAGGGAAAGCCCGTCGCTGCCGAAGTGATGGAGGATGAAAGCGCAGGAGGGGGCCGCGGTACGCCCACCGCAAGAGAACGCCCAGGCCAAGTCGGCCACCGGCGAATGGGACGGCAAGGTGGTTTCGATGGGTGAGGAGTACGAGGAGATCGAGGAGACCACCGAAACCACCGTCCTCGCCATGGAAGCGAGTGCGGCCGACGGCAAGGGCAAGGGCAAGGGCCAGAGCAAGGGCGGGCGGCCGAACGGCGAGGAGCGCGATGCGAATCTGCCGCGCGAGCGCCGCCGGACGGTGGTTTCGAGCATCCCCGCGCAGCTGGCGAAGTCGATGGGCGAGATCCGCGAGCCGGGCTTCGCGACGCCGGCCGCGCGCGCGCAGCTGCCGCGGCCGACCGGCGCGCCCCGCGACGCCGGCGTGCCGGTGCCGATGCCCCACGAGGTCACCCGCCGGGTCAACGAGGGGGCGACGACCGCCCTGCTGGACGCAGAGGAAGAGTCCACCGACACGTATAGCGTCGAGCTGCTCGACGATTCGAACCTGCCTCCCTTGGCCCAGGTTCAGGCGCTGATCGACAGCGCGCACAACTACATCGAGGGCGGCAACCTCGGCGCGGCGGTGATCGCCGCCGACCAGGCGCTGGTCGAGGCGGCGAAGACGCCTCAGCAGGAGGTCGCCGATCTGGTCAAGACGTCGCGCCCGCTCTTCGACCGCATCTTCGCCGCCTACGTCGGCCTGCTCGGCCAGGTGCCGGTGCGCATGCGCTCCGACGAGGAGATCGCCGGCCAGGAGCTGGGCGAGCGAACCGAGTACCTGCTGGCGAGCATCGACGGCACCCAGACCCTGGAGCAGCTCGCCACCAGCACCGGAATCCCGCCGGTCGAGGCGATGAAGATCGCCGCCTCGCTGCTGGCCGCCGGGATCGTCCGCGTCGAAGGTTGACCCCGCGCAAAGCGACCGAGGGGTGGTGTGCCCCGCACCGACACCGTCGCAGGGTCGCCTCGACGGCGTGCGGTTCTCGCCGCGTGACAGCGGGCGATTCAGGCTCAACCCGCGCGACTTTTCACCCGAAACCTAGTCCATGAGGGTCTCCTCCCGCTTGGGCGTCGCATACAAGCTGGGGCTCACCGCCTTCGCGCTGGGCGCCATGATGGCGGCCTGCGGAACGATCACCGTGATCGAGGCCGACGGCTCGGCCGACAGCGCGACCGGCAGCGGCGGCGCGCCGCAACGGCGGCGTCGGGGGCGCACACGCCGGCACCGGCGGCGCGCACGGCGGCACCGGCGGGGCGCACAACGGCAGCGGCGGCACCGTCGCGGGGGCCGGCGGCAGCGGCGGCACCGTCGGCGGTGGGTCGGGCGGCACCATCGTCGGCGGGCTGGGTGGCACCGGCGCCGGTGGCAGCAACAGCGGCACCGGCGGCGCGTCTTGTTCCGATATTCAGAAGTCCTTCGTGGCCGCGCTCGCCGACGCCAAGGGCTGCGTGGTCGGGGGCACCGGATATTGCGGCCGGACGACCCTCGACCGACTCGACTGCGGCTGTCCGACGTACGTGAGCAAGACCAGCGTCGTCGATGCGGTTCGCGCCCAGTGGGCGCAAAGCGGCTGCTCGAGCGGTGTCTGCCCGAGCATCCTGTGCGTCGTCAACACCGGCTGGAACTGCGTCGTCCCTGCGGGCGGCACCTCGGCCATCTGTCAGGATTCGTCGGGCCCGTGATCCCGCGGGCCCGCGGCGCCCAGCGCCGCGAGCAGCCGCCCCACCTGCGCCGTGGTCGCCGCGAGGTCGCCGTCGTTGTCGATGACCGCCGTCGCGACCGCGAGCTTCCGCTCCAGCGGTAGCTGCGCGGCCAGGCGTGCCCGCGCCTCGTCGCGGCCGAGCCCGTCGCGCGCCATGACGCGCGCGATCTGGGTTTCGGGTGAGGCGTTCACTACCACCAGACCGTCGAAGTCGCGGTGGCGCCCGGTCTCGACCAGCAGCGACGCCTCGTAGAACGCCAGCGGGTGCCCCTGCGCCGCCAGCGCCGCCGCGCGCGCGTCGGCCAGCGCCGCGATGCGCGGGTGCAGGATCGCTTCGAGCTCGGCACGCGCCGCCGCATCGGCGAAGACGATCGCGCCCAGGCGGCGGCGATCCAGGCGGCCGTCGGCGGCGACGACCTGCGGCCAGCGGCGCGCGATCTCGGCCAGCGACGGCTGACCGGGCTCGACCGCCTCGCGCGCCAGCTGATCCGCGTCGACGACCGGGATGCCCCGCTCGGCGATCAGACGGGCCACCGTCGATTTTCCGGTTGCGATGCCGCCGGTCAATCCGACCAGCTTGAGGCCGCCCCTCATGAAACGATGCTACCCTAGAGGCGCAGTGCCCGGCGAATCTGTCCATAGTCCGCCCGAAGTCCTTGGTGCCGAATTTCTGGCCGAGGCGCGCGATCTGCGCGGTCTGCCGCCGCCGGGCGCGCCGGAGATCGCGTTCGCCGGCCGGTCCAACGTCGGCAAGTCGACGCTGCTGAACCGGCTGGCCGGGCGGAAAGCGCTGGCGCGCACCTCGAAGACCCCAGGCCGCACGCGCGGGATCGTCTTTTTCAACCTCGAGCTGGCGCGGAAGCTGCCGCCGCTGCGCTTCGTCGACCTGCCGGGTTACGGATACGCCCGGGTCGCGCGCGACGAGCGCGAGAGCTGGCAGGGGCTGATCGAGGGCTACGCCGAGGGCCGCCCGACGCTGGCGCTGTTCGCCGTGCTGGTCGACGCGCGCCGCGGCATCGACGACGAGGAGCGGCAGCTTTACGAATGGCTCGGCACGATCAACGTTCCCGCGCAGATCGTGCTCACCAAGGTCGACAAGCTGTCGGCGACCGAGCGCGGGCGCCTGCGGTCACAGACGCAGGCGCTGTTCAAGACCGCGCCGGGCGCGCGTCGGGTGGCGCCGATCCTGGTGTCGGGCGAAACCGGGGAGGGGTTGGCGGCGCTCTGGAGTGCGATCCAGGCCGCTGCCGGCGCGGTGACAGCGGAGGCCGGCACATTTGCGGGCGCCCGCGAGCCCGCATAATCTCGCGGGTCGAACGCTCGCTGCTCAGGCGTCGCTGATTCTCATGGCTCTCAACAAAGCGCCCCAGCCGTTCACGATCGATGCGATGCGCGCGGTCGATCTCGACGCGGTCATGGAGATCGAACGGCTGTCGTTCCGGTCGCCGTGGTCGCGGCAGGTCTTCCTGGAGGAGCTGTCGCGCGACTGGGCCCACGTCGACATCGTGCGCGAGCAGGCCACGCGCCGGGTCGTCGCCTTCGCCAACTACTGGCTGGTCGCCGACGAGGTCCACGTGCTGAACCTGGCGACACACCCGCAGGCACGCCACGCCGGGCACGCGTCGCGCCTGATGGCGCACATGATCGAGTTCGCGCGCCGCGAGCTGTGCCGTTACGTGACGCTGGAGGTGCGGCGATCGAACGCCGGGGCGCTGCGCCTCTATCGGCGGTTCGCGTTCCGCGCCGTCGGCGTCCGCCCGAACTACTACGCCGAGGATCAGGAAGACGCCATCGTCATGCTGCTCGACCTGGGATAGATAGCGATGGCGGGGCTGGCGTTGTGGGTGGCGCTGATCGGCCTGCCGCTGGGCGGCGGCCCCGAGCTGCCGATCCACTTCGTCCCGATCGACAGCACGGCGGTCGCGATCACCTTCGACGCCTGCGCTACCCGCACCCAGAGCTACACCTTCGATCGCCCGGTCTTCGAGACGCTCAAGCGCGAGGGGGTGCCGGCCACCATCTTCGTCTCGGGCCGATGGGTCGAGGAGCACGCCGACGCGATGGCCGAGCTGGCGGCGAGCCCGCTCATCGAGTTCGGCGACCACTCGTACGACCACCCGCACATGCCCGAGCTGTCGCAGGCGCAGATGGCGGTGGAGGTCGACGAGACCGAGGCGGCGCTGGCGCGCTTCGGCAAGCACAGCGTCGCGTTCCGCCCGCCGTACGGCGAATGGAACGTCGACGTGCTGGAGATGCTGGAGCGCAAGGGGTTGCCGCCGGTGCTGTGGGACGTGGTATCGGGCGACCCCAGCATCGGCAACAGCGCGGCGGCGATCGTGCGCAACGTGCTGAAGAAGACCCGTCCCGGGTCGATCATCATCTTTCACATCAACGGACGCGGCTGGAAGACCGCCGAGGCGCTGCCCGAGGTGATCGCGCAGCTGCGCACGCGCGGGTTTCGCTTCGTGCCGCTGTCGGAGATGCTGGCGGCGCGCCCGGGGGCGATGCACGCGCCGTCGCGCGAGTCGTCGGTGCCCGTGCGGCCGGAGGCGGCGCGCCCGGCGGTCTTCGACGCGCTGGTGCCGGCGCGGTGACCGCGCACAGTCGCAGCGACGCGGCCCCGGTCCGGCTGGCGAGCTGCCGGCCGGCGCTGGCGCGGGCCCAGGCGGCGTGGATCGCCGGCATCGAGCCGTGGCGCGGGCTCGGTTACACGGCAGCTCCGCTCGGGCGGTGGCTGGCGCGCGCGGCGCGCGGTCAGGCGGTCTTCGTGGCGCGCGCCTCGCGCGCGGCCACAGTCGACGGCATCTTGGTCGTCGAGACGCCGTTCCTGCTCGGCGGGTTCATCGCGCTGCTGGCGGTGCGCCCGGCGACGGCGGGGCGAGGGATCGGCCGCGCGCTGGTCGAGCGTGCATGCCGCGAGATCTTCACCGGCGCCGGCAAGCGCTGGCTTTACGTGTCGGCCGACAGCGGCAATCGCGCGGCGCTCGCGTTTTATCGCAAGCTCGGTTTTGCGCGGGTCGGCCGCCTGCCCGATCTCATCCGTGCCGGGCGCACCGAAGTGCTTCTGCGGTTGGGGCGCGACGATGTCCCAGCCTGACTTGTGGGCCTGACTTGCGGGCCTGACCTGCGAGGCTACATGTGGGGCCGGGAGGGCAGCGGGGCCGGCGCCGCCGCTGCGGTCCGGTCCACCATCGGTTCCACGACTTGTTGCTTTCAGAATTCGTGGCCTCGGCTACCATGGTGACTGTCCATGATTGGCGAGTTGTTCGGGAACTATCGCGCCATCTCGGTTCTGGGAGAGGGCGGGATGGGTGTGGTCTACCTGGCCGAGCATCCGGAGATCGGGCGCAAGGTCGCGGTCAAGGTGCTGCACGCCGACTTCGCGCGTGACCAGCAGGTGCTGGGACGTTTCCTCAACGAGGCGCGCGCGGCGAACGCGATCCGCCACCCCAACATCATCGAGATCCTCGACTCGGGCGCGCTGGCGGATCGCACCCCTTTCCTGGTGATGGAGCTGCTGGAGGGGGAGAGCCTGTCGGCGCGCATCAAGCGCGTCGGCCAGATGCCGATCCACGAGGTGTTCGACTTCGCCTACCAGACCGCGTCGGCGTTGAGCGCGGCGCACGCGAAGGGGATCGTGCACCGCGATCTCAAGCCCGACAACCTGTTCGTGGTCCCCGATCCGAACGACGAGACCCGCGAGCGCATCAAGGTGCTGGACTTCGGCATCGCGAAGCTGCAGCAGCAGTCGCCGGCCGATTCGGTGAAGACCCGCACCGGGACGCTGATGGGGACGCCGATCTACATGTCGCCCGAGCAGTGCCGCGGGATTCGCGCCATCGATCACCGCACCGACATCTATTCGCTGGGGGTGATCCTCTACGAGATGGTGGTCGGTCACCCGCCGTTCGTCTCGGAGGGGTTCGGCGATCTGGTCAACATGCACATGAACATGCCGCCGCCGCCGCCCAGTAAGCTGCGCGCCGATCTGCCGCCGGCGCTGGAGGCGTTGATTCTCACCATGCTCGCCAAGGCGCCCGAACAGCGCTTCGACGCCATGCCGGCGCTGCAGAGCGCGCTCAAGGCGGCGGGCGAGGGGTTCTTCACGGCGCGTGGATCGTCGCCCGATCACGCGTCGAAGACCCGCAACACCCGGTCGGGGGCCGCTTCCCCGTCGGTGTATGCCACCAAGCAGACCACGCTGACGGCCGCGGGCGCGGGCGAGCGGATCCCCTACAGCCGGCCCAAGGGGCGCATGCTGCTGGGCGTGCTCGGGCTCGCGGTGCTCGCGGGCGCGGGGCTGTTCGTGATGCGCGGAGGTACCCGCAAGGGAGACGCGCCCGCCGGTCAGAATGCGATACCCAGCGGAGCCAATAACGCCGGCGCGAACGCCGGCGCGACGAAGCTGCCCAAGATCGAACCGCCGGCCCCGGCGGCGATGGTCCCGTCGCGCCCGAGCGCGGCGGCCGAGGTCACGCTGGTCTTCGAGAGCACGCCGCCGGGGGCGCGGGTCATCGGAGCCGACGATCAACTGCTCGGCACGACGCCGGTCACGCTGACGCGCTCGGCGCACGGCGCCGACCTGGATCTGCGCTTCGAGAAGGACGGGTACGCCCCGGTCTCGCGCGCGGTGTCGCTGGCGCACGACGGGACGCTGTCGATCACGCTCGAGCGCAAACCGAAGCCGGCCGCGCACCCACGGCGCCCCGTGATCGACGAGCCGGCGCGGCTCTGACGTTGGCGGTGCGCAGGCTGGCGGTTCTGGTCGGCGCTGTCGCCGCCACCGCTGCCGTGGTCGGCGCCGCCATTGTCGTCGTCCGACGGGTCGTCACGGCGCCGGGCCAGGGCGCGGCGGTGGCCCGCCAAGAGCCGACGGCCGCGATTGCTGCGGCGCCGCCGCCGGTCGCCCCTTCGCCTTCGCCTTCGTCTTCGCCTTCGCCTTCGCCGTCGCCGGTGCTACCGGTCGTCCCTTCGCCTTCGCCTTCGCCTTCGCCTTCGCCTTCGCCTTCGCCTTCGCCTTCGCCTTCGCCTTCGCCGCCGCCGGCGGGGCCGGCGCTGACGCTCCCCTTCGACGGTGTCTGGGGCGTCGTCCAGGGCTTCGACAGCGGCGAGACCCACCACGGCTACGCCGCCTTCGCGCTCGACTTCACGCCGCCCCAGGACGTCGCGCAGTTCGCGCGCCTCGTGCAGCCGCGCTTGCAGGACTTTGCCTGCTTCGGCCGCCCGGTGCTGGCGCCGGCCGACGGTCGCGTCGTGCGCGTCGCCACCGGGCGGCCGGATCTGCCGCCGTACGCTGATCCGACCAAGCCGAAGGCCAAGCGCGCTAAAGACCGCGGCACCGGCACCGACAGTGGCAGCGGCACCGGCATCGGCGGCGGCAATTTCGTGATCATCCAGCACGCCGACCGCGTCTACACCGAGCTGGTTCATCTGCAGGCCGGCTCGGTGCGGGTCGCGGTCGGCGACCGCGTGCGCCGCGGCCAACCGATCGGCGCCTGCGGCAACTCGGGCAACGCGCGCACGCCGCATCTTCACCTCGGCCTGCTCTCGTCGATCGATCCGATCACCACCGCGCGCCTGCCGCTGACCAACTACGAGGTGCGCGACCCGCGCGACCCCAACCCGACGCGCTGGATTCCCGGCGACGGCGAGCCCAAGCAGGGCCAGTGGGTGCGCCCGATGGCGCGTCAGCCCTCCGCGTCGGAATCGTCGGGGCGGTAAACCAACCGCTCGACGACCCGGCCGCCGACCAGGTGGCTCTCGACGATCTCGTCGACGTCCTCACGCCGCACCCCGACGTACCAGGTCCCCTCCGGATAGACCACGACCGTGGGGCCTTCGAAGCAAGGGCCGAGGCACCCGGTCGGTGTGATGGCGACCCGCCCCCAGACCTCCGGGTGCGCGCCCAGCCCTTTCTGCAGCGCGGCCAGGATCTGACCACTGCCGCGCGCGCCGCAGGACGGCTTGCCGGCCGGCGGGCGCTCGTGCTCGCACACAAAGAAATGTCGCTCGATCTTGACCATGGTCCGGGCGCGCCGGGCTGTGCAATGCTACGGGCCATCCATGTTTCGGCAAGGCTCGCGCATATCGCTGATCTTGGCGCTGGTTTTCCCGGCCATTATCAGCGCTGCCGTTGCGCTTGCCTACTACGGATACCGCTACGCCGTCGCTTCGTCGGTGCGCAGCAAGGCGTCGCTGATGGAGGGGAACCAGCAGCTGGCGCAGCTGCTGATCAGCCAGGTGCAGGACCGGATCGACTCGGTCGACTACGACTTCTTCCAGCAGGTCGAGTGGGAAGACCGGCTTTCGCGCCCGACCCCCGAGGTCGATCTGGCGCCGGCGATCGAGTCGTTCGTGATCCTCGACGAGAACCTCAGGATCCGGTCGCAGATGCCGCCGCCCGATCCGCGGCGGCGCAAGATGGAGATGGATCGCTGGCAGAGCTATGGTGCGCGGGCTGGAGTGGAAGTCGCTGCAGCCCTGGACCGGCGACCAGGCCGGGAACTTTCGCCACCTGCATCAGCTGTTCGAGGGGCGGTCGGTGCTGATCGCCTACGCCGCGAAGGAGACGGCGCTGGGGGCGCGCTACTACGTGGCGGCCAAGCTCAACCTCGGCCTGATCACCAAGGACTGGATCCCGGATCTGGTCGGGGGGCTCGCCACCAAGCGCCGCATCGTGATCCTCGACGAGGTGGCGCGGTCGATCGTCGGCGGCCCGATCATCCAGCGCCCGGGGCCGTTCCTTTACGAGGAGTCGTTCGGCAAGACGCTGTACGCCTGGCGCATCCAGATCACGCCGCTGAACGTCGACGAGCTGCGCGCGCAGGCCGAGACCGAACGGCTGCTGGGGGTGCTGCTGATCCCCGTGTCGACGGTGATCATCGCCGTCGGCCTGGGCGTGGTCTGGCTGGCGATGCGGGCGGAACGTCGGGCGTCGCAGCTGAAGAGCGACTTCATCGCCAACGTCTCGCACGAGCTGAAGACGCCGCTGTCGTTGATTCGCATGTTCGCCGAGCTGCTGGCGACCGGGAAGCACAAGGGGGAGGAGGGGGCCGGGCGCGAGTACGCCGGCATCATCACGCGCGAGTCGGACCGGCTGGCGCACCTCATCGACAACGTGCTCGACTTCGCGCGGCTCGAACGCGGCAAGGCGAGCTACAACTTCGCCGAGGGGCGCATGCAGGAGGTCGTCGAGCGCGCGCTCGACGTGTGCCGCTTCCGGCTGGAGAAGGAGAAGATCCGGTTGCGCACCGAGATCGCCCCCGACCTGCCGATGGTGCGCATGGACGAGGACGCGATGACGCTGGTGCTGCTGAACCTGGTCGACAACGCCGCGAAGTACGGGGGCGACGCGGGAGATGGCGGCGGAGCGGGCGGGACCCACTCCGGCGAGGGTGCCGGCGACTCGCCGGGCGGCGAGGTGTGGGTGAAGCTGGCGCGCGTGCCGGGCGGCGTGGCGCTGTCGGTGCGCGACCGCGGCTCCGGCATCTCGGCCGAGGATCAAAAGCGGATCTTCGAGCGCTTTTATCGCGCCGACAACGCCCGCGTGCGCAACGTGCGCGGCAGCGGCATCGGCCTGTCGCTGGTGAAGCACATCGCCGAGGCGCACGGCGGCCGCGTCGAGGTCGAGAGCGCCCCCGGCCGAGGCGCGACCTTCACCGTCTTCGTGCCGTCGGCGCCGCTGGCGACGTCGGTGTCGGGGGAGGCGCTGGGGCCGGAGATCGCCGACGTCTCGGGCGTTCAGCTCGAGCTGCCGGTCGCGACCGGCGTCGGTGTCGCTGCCGGCGTGCCTGCGCCCGCGCACGCTCACGGGCAGGGGAACGGGCACGGCAAGCGCGGGGTGTTCGGGAAATGAGCGGCGGTCCTCCGTTGCCCGGGTCGCCCGCGTCGGGCGGCCGCCGGCGGGTGCTGATCATCGAGGACGAGCCCGATCTGGTGCGCGGCCTGCGCGACGCG
This sequence comes from uncultured Pseudomonadota bacterium, assembly GCA_963778795.1. GTDB lineage: Bacteria > Myxococcota_A > Polyangia > Fen-1088 > Fen-1088 > DASRQZ01. The sequence goes on from CAVZVU010000005.1 coordinate 971,967, forward strand.
CTGGAGTTCGAGGGCTTCGAGATCGTGTCGAGCGGTCTCGGGCGCGACGGGGTGCGCCTGGCGCGGGAGCGCGCGCCCGATCTGGTGCTGCTGGATCTGATGCTGCCCGACATGAACGGGTTCGCGGTGTGCGAAGAGATCCGCGCCGCCAAGCCGGTGCTGCCGATCATCATGCTGACGGCGCGCTCGCAGGAGACCGACAAGATCCGCGGCCTGGACGTCGGCGCCGACGACTACGTCACCAAGCCGTTCTCGATCGGCGAGCTGGTGGCGCGCATCAACGCGATCTTCCGCCGCCTGCACCGCGCCAGCGCGCCCGATGAGGAGATCCGCATCGGCGAGGTGGTGGTCTACCCGCGCAAGCACGAGCTGGTGCGCAACCGCAAGACGCTGCCGCTGTCGTTCTACGAGGTCGAGCTGCTGCGCCTGCTGCACGAGCGCGCGGGCCAGCCGGTGCCCCGCGAGGAGATCCTCGACAAGATCTGGGGCGTCTCCGGCAACGCCAGCACCCGCAGTGTCGACAACTTCGTCGTCAAGCTGCGCAAGAAGATCGAGGAAAACGCCGCCAAGCCGCGGCACATCGTCACGATCTACGGCACGGGCTACAAGCTGGTGCTTTAGCTTTACCCGTCCTCGTCCTCGTCCTCGTCGCCGTCCTCGACGCCGGTTCCGTGTCTTGGGCACCTGCCCGCTGGGCGATGCTGGCGACGTGAGAAGGCACGGACTCCTCACCCTAGCCCTCTCCTCGCCGAGCCGAGGAGAGGGGACCGGACGGGGACGGGGACGGGGACGGGGACGAGGACGAGGACGGGTAAAGCTCAGATAGGGGGCGGTCCGTCGCTGGGCGGAAACCGGGCTAGAGTGCCGGCGTGCCGCCCGCCGACGCCGAGAGCGCTATCCCCGCCCGCCCCGCCACCGACGGCGATCCGGCGTCGCCGGTCGCGATCTACCAGAGCCGCATCGACACCTTCCGCGCGGCGATGGCGCGGCTAGGCGTCTGGGACACGGCGATCGTCTGGGCGCGCACCATCGTCTTCGTCGCCGCGATTGTCCTCCTGGTGCTCGCGATCCGTGGGCAGGCGCGGGCGCGCTGGCTGCTGGCGCCGGGCGCGGTGTTCACGGTGCTGGTCATCCTTCACGACCGCGTGCTGGCCCGCCACGGGCGGCTGCGGGTGGCGGTCTCGCTGTGCGAGGCGGGGCTCGATCGCATCGCGGATCGTTGGGCGGGCAAAGGGGATGCGGGGGCGTCGTTCCAGGCCGTCGCCGAAGCGCACCTCTACGCTGCCGATCTCGATCTCTTCGGCACCGGCGGCCTGTTCGAGCTGCTGAGCGTCGCGCGGACACCGATCGGACGCGCGACGCTCGCGGCGTGGTTGCAGGCGCCGGCCGACGCCCCGGTGGCGCGGGCCCGCCAGGGCGCCGTCGCCGAGCTGGCGCCGCGCATCGATCTGCGCCAGGACCTGGCGCTCGGCGCCGTGGCCGTCACCGCCGACGTGCGCGAGGAGGCGCTCATGGCCTGGGCGGTGCGCGCTCCGGCTGGCCTGCCGCCGTCGCTTGGCCCGTGGCGCGCGGCGCTGGCGGCGATCGGGGCGGTCACCGTGGTTGCAGCGGTGCTCTGGTCGACCGGCACCCTTGGCCCCTGGCCATTCGTCGCGGCGTTCGCTGTCGGTGGGCTGCTGTCGCGCCGGCTGCGTGCGCCGATCGCGCAGATCCTCGCCGACGTCGATCATCGGGCCGACGAGCTCAAGACGCTGGCGGTGCTGATGGCGCGCGTGGAACGCGAATCGTTCCAGGCGCCGGCGCTGCGCGAGCTGCGTGCGGCGCTGGACACCGACGGACTGCCGCCGTCGCGCCGCATCGCCCAGCTGCGGCGGTTGGTCGATCTGCTCGAGGGGCGTCGCAACCAGATCGCGGCGCTGCTGATGGCGCCCCTGCAGGCGACCGCGCAGCTGGCGCTGGCGGTCGAGAGCTGGCGGCGTCGGGTCGGCCCGTCGGTGCTGCGCTGGATGGCGGCGGTGGGTGAGCTCGAGGCGCTGTCGAGCCTGGCGACCTTTCGCTTCGAGCACCCGGCGTTTCCCTTCCCCGCGATAGCCGATACCGCGCCAGTCGATACGGTGCCAGTCGGTACCGCGCCAGTCGATGGCGCGCCCGCCGACGGCGTACCGCCGATCTTCGACGCCGAAGGGCTCGGGCATCCGCTGATTCCCGCCGCCCGCCGCGTGGTCAACGATCTCCGCCTCGGGGGCGCCCGCCGCCTGATCCTGGTCAGCGGATCGAACATGTCGGGCAAGAGCACGCTGTTGCGCACGGTCGGCGTCAACGCGGCGCTGGCGCTCGCCGGCGCGCCGGTGTGCGCGCGCCGGCTGACGCTGTCGCCGGTCACGCTGGGGGCGACGCTGCGGATCAACGATTCGTTGCAGGCGGGCAAGTCGCGCTTCTACGCCGAGCTGACGCGGCTCAAGCAGATCGTCGATCGTGCGGCCGGCGCTCCGCCGCTGCTCTTCCTGCTCGACGAGATCCTGCACGGCACCAACTCGCACGATCGCCGCATCGGCGCCGAGGCGATCATCCGCGGGCTGGTCGCTCGCGGCGCGGTCGGCCTGGTCACCACCCACGATCTCGCGCTCGCCGAGGTGGCCGACGCGCTGGGACCGCGCGCCGCGAACGTCCACTTCGAGGACCACCTCGAGGGGGGCGTGATGACGTTCGACTACCGGATGAAGACCGGCGTCGTGCGCAAGAGCAACGCCCTCGAGCTGATGCGCGCCATTGGCCTCGAGGTGTGAGCCCTGTCCTCGCACCGGGCGGGGTGGTTGGAAACGGCGAAGCTGCGGGGTGTGAGGACGGCTTCCCTCTCCGTTGTGGGGCGGGAGGAGTGGGGATGAGGTCCGTGCTCAAACATCCTTTGGCGCGAGGAGTGCTGAACTGTGCTTGGCCTACGGTAACCCGCGCCTCAGGAACTGCGCGCGGACCCCATCCCCACTCCGCCGGCCCCGCAACGGAGAGAAGGAAGCCGTCCTCACACCCGGCAGCTTCGCCGTTTCAGGCCACCCGACCGGTGCGGGTGTCAGGGTCGCCGGTCGGGTGGCGCGGCAGCTCGACCTCGAACAGCGCGCCCGCGCCCTCCTCGCTCTGCACGCGAATCGAGCCGCCCATCTCCTCCAGCGTGCGGCGCGTGATCCACAGACCCAGGCCGAAGCCGCCGTAGTGGTTCCTGGGCACCGCGCGCTCGTAGCGCTCGAAGATCACGCCCTGCTTGTGCGTGGGGATGCCTATGCCGCGATCGACGACGCGCACGCGCGCGGCAACGTCATCGGCAGCGATGTAGACGTCGACCGGCTTGCCGGCGCCGTACTTGAACGCGTTCGACAGCAGATTGGTGATGACCTGCTCGGTGCGCATGCGGTCCCAGACCCCGTGCACCGGCCCGGGCACGTCGAGCGTGACCGGGCAGCCGGCGTCGGCGGCGACCTGGGTCATGCGGGTGACCACGCGATCGACCAGCGCCGACAGATCGACCGGTTCGGGCGCCAGCGACAGGCGCCCCTCGGTGATGCGCGAGACGTCGAGCAGCGTCTCGACCAGCCGCGACAGACGCAGGATCTGATCCTCGATTCGTCCCACCATCTGGGTGGTCTGCTGCTCATCGATCTTGCGGCGCAGCGCCCGCAGCAGCAGCTCGACCAGCAGCCGCAACACGGTCAGCGGCGTGCCGAGCTCGTGCGACGCGATCGCCAGGAACTCGTCGCGCTGGTGCGAGGTGACGTCGCGGATCACGGCGGCGACGCCAATCACTTCGCCCGCCGGTCCGCGCAGCGCGAAGTACTGGCCGTCGAAGAACCGCGGCTCGGCGCCGACCGGCCCCGACAGCGCGCCGCCGCGCGAGGTCGTCGCCTTGCCGTCCAGCGCCTGGCGCAGCTGCGCCGCCGGGATGAACGGGAACGCCTCATCAGCGCGGCGTCCCAGCCAGGGCCCAGGGTCGTCCCGATCCGCGGTACCCGCGCGCTCGGGGTCGGCGGCGTGGGCGCCGGCCAGCCGCCGTGCCGCCCGGTTGGCGTACAGGCAGCGCAGGTCGCGGCCGAAGGCCAGCAGACCGTCGCCGGCGTGATCGGCCAGCTGGGTGAGCACGGCCAGCGTCGAGCTCGTCGTCAGCGAGTCGGCAGGCGGCTCTTCAGGCGGCATCTCGACCCTCCCCGGTGAAAGGTTGAACGAACGTCGCCAGGCTCTGATACGCGTGCTCGGCGGCCGCCGGACCATCGGGGCCGAGGTTGGGCGCCGCCGCGCGGATCGCCGCCGCCGAGTCGGCGTAGTCACCCTGAAAGGCATCCTTGCCCCACGAGGCGTGGTCGAGCCCGCCGCGGTTCATGACTGCGCCGTGATGCGCTGGCGGACCAGATGCCGGAGCTCGTCGAGGCGGAACGGCTTGGGGAAGACGAACGGGCGCACGCGATCGACGAAGTCGCCGGTCGCCGCCGTGAAGGCGCCGCCGGTCATGAACACCAGGCGCTCGGTCAGGTGCGGCCACTTCTCGGCGACGGTCGCGTAGACCTCCGGCCCGCCGACGTCCGGCATCACCAGGTCACACAGCAGCAGATCGAACGACTCGCCGTCGACCAGGCGCGCGAGCGCGTCGGCGGCGCGATGCGCGACCACGACCTCGTGCTCTTCCCGCAGCGCCGCCCGGATCGCGGCGCCGATCGCCGGTTCGTCGTCGATGACCAGCACCCGTCCGCGGCGCGCCGGCTCGGTGGCGCGCGCGCCGGTCAGCGACTGCGACGGCGCGCGCGACGCCGCGTCGACGTCGGACCAGGGCAGGAAGACCCGGAGCGCCGTCCCCTTGTCGACCTGGCTCTCGATCTCGACCCGCCCGCCGTGGTCGGTCACGGTCTGTCGGCTGATGAACAGGCCCAGCCCCGTGCCGACGCCAGCCGGTTTCGTGGTGAAGAACGGCTCGAAGATCCGCTCCTGCAGATCGGGGGCGATGCCGGTGCCGCTGTCGCGAATCTCGACCATGATCTCGTTGGCTGACGACTGTGTCGTAACCCGGATCTCGTTCCCCTCGGCGTTGCCTTCGGGGATCGCCTGGACCGCGTTGACCAGCAGGTTGAGAAACACTTGCTCCAGCGCCCCGGCGTTGCCCTTGATCATCGGGATCGGATCCAGGTTGGTCACGAAGCGCGCCCGATGGCGGATCTGATTCCACGCCATGGCGATCGACTGATCGAGCACCTTGGCGATGTCGACCGGTCCGCGCTCCTCGTCGTCGGGGCGCGAGAGCCGCTGTAAATTTCCGACGGTGCGCCGGATTCGTTCCAGGCCCCCCTGCGAGGTCTCGAGCATGCTCACCACGCCGGCGAGGCGCCCGCTCACGGCGTCGGCGCCCGCGATGACGTCGCCCCTCCCGGTGTTCACGGCCGCGGCCGCCGCCGCCGCTGTCGCGCCGATCTCCGCGGTCAGCTCGCCGAGCGCCCGCAGCTGCGCCAGCGACTGGTCGAGGTTCAGCACCACGAACGCCAGCGGGTTGTTGATCTCGTGCCCGACCGCGGCCGCGACCCGCCCCAGCGAGGCCAGGTGCTCGGCCTCTTCGAGGCGCGTCGACATCGCCTGCCACTCCTGCTCGCGCAGGATGCCGTCGATGGTCTGCAGCAGATCGCTCGGATCGAGGGGTTTTCTCAGGTAAGCGTCGGCGGACATTGTGACGGCCTGGGCGCTACCGTCGGCGGAGATCGCCACCACCGGGATCATCCCCAGCACCGGATCCTGCTGCTGGATGGCGCGAAACTCCCACCCGTCCATCACCGGCATCCGCAGATCCAGCACGATGATGTCGGGGCTGCGCTCGGTGCGCAGCTTGCGCAGCGCCTCTTGCCCGTTCTCGGCCAGCGAAACTTCGTAGCCCTCGCTGCGCAGCAGCACGCTCAGCGGCTCGCGGATGGCGCGGTCGTCCTCGACGATCAAGATCAAGGCCTCGCCGCCGTCGACGCGGGTGCCCCGATCGCGCCGGCGGCCAGCGGCCGCGCCCGCGCCCCGCCGATCACCCCGGAAGCCGCCCTCCGAGGCGCCGGCTATTTCCGGCCCCCGGTGGCTGTCCGGTCTATCCGTACTCGGAATCATCACCAGCACTCCCTCGCACCATCCGCCCTTTCACCTAGGAGCGTCCCGGATGGTTAAGACAGCCCGCATGAGGATCGCCGACGGCGATCGGCCGGGTCAAGCCCTAAATTCGGCTCGAACTTGGGGGAAGGTCGACGGCTTGGTGCGAGCGGCACTTAGCGCGCGAGGCGCGCGTCGAAGCAGTGCAGCGGGCCGCCCTCGATCTCGACGCTCAGGCGCGCGAGCTTGCCGGAGTAGGGGCTTGTGTCAGCTTGCAGGAACTGCAGCCCCTGCTCCTCGAAGCGCGTCGTTTGGTCGCCGATCGACTGGCCGTTTATCGACACCCGGATCCGACCGCGCGCGCGGCCGTTCGGATCGTAGGTCATTTCGACAAAGCGGCCGAGGATGGTGCTGGCCGACACCACCAGCGGTCCGGCGGCGGGCGCGTTCAGGCACATGTGCGTTCCGTAACTGCCGCTGACCACGCCGGCTTCGATCTGGTACGGGCCGCAGACCCAGCGCGTCGCGCCCCGCGCGATGCAGCGGTTGCCGGCGAGCGAGATCTCTCCCTCTCGCTCTCGCCCGCGCGCGGCGCCGTCGCGCCCGATGGGCAGCGATGCGATCGCGAACAGATCATCGGGCGCCAGCCGCGCCGGCGCGGCCATTCGCCACACGGCGAACACGGCCGCGAGCAAGACGACGCCGCCGGTTGCCCAGGCCCCGGCCGGCGCCAGGCGGGCGAGCGTCGCGCGCAGGCGCGGCCACCAGCGCGGGGACCTCAGGCGGCCGGCGTCGCCGAGCGCCGGGTAAGCGCACGCGAAGGCGAACGCTACCAGCGCTGCCAGGGTCACGAAGAGCCCGATCCAGTCGGGCGCGCGGCGCACGTAGCGGAAGACGAGATCGCCGTCGCCGGCCGGCACGTCCATGAGCAGCGGGTACTCCATGCCGTACACCGTCGCCGGCGCGATCGGGACGATGCTGCCGTTCAGGCGCGCCTCCCAGCGAGGATAGATCGCGACGTGCAGCTTGAGGCGGGCCCCCGGTGAGACGCCACGCAGGCGCAGGTGGACACGTTCGGGATCGAACGACACCAGATCGACCTGCCCCGCGCCGGTGAGCGTGAAGGGGTGCCGCGGTTGATAGACGGCGACACGGTAGACGCGCAGCTGTCCGAAGGTCCGTTCCAGGACCAGCGCCGGGTTCGCCATAACATGATCGGCGACGAGGAACTTCACCGACAGCGCCTCGAGCAGCGGCACGTCGTCGCTCATGGGAAAGTTGCGGAACTGCTGCGCGGAGGTGTAGCCGACCTTGTACAGCTGGGTTCGATTGAAGACCGGCGAGATGCTGACCATGTGATCGTGAAAGTCATTCATGGCGTAGCCGATGCGATACGGCTCATCGTTCTGCTGCGCGCGCTCAGCGCTCGACCAGCTCCAGAAGGTCTTCAGATCCCGGGCGAGCGGGCTGTCGCCGCGGTGCTCGATGCTCTTGTCGATCTGGGTCTGGAAGACGCGCGAGAGCACCGGCGCCAGCAGCGGGGCGCCGAGCGCGGCGATCAGCAAGAACGCCGTCAGCCGCCGCAGCGGAGATGGCGCCTGCGCCGCGGTGTCGGCGCGCGGCCCGCGGAAGAAGGTGACGGCGGCGTGCGCGCTCAGCGGAAACCAGAACAGCTTCGCGATCAGCAGCATGCGCTGGCACTCGATCTTGAGGATGCCGGCGAACAGCCGCTCCGCGTGGAAGACGCCGACCAGCAGGTCGGACGACAGCAGCACGAAGACACCGGCGCACAGCGCGAAGAACAGGCCGGCGCGCGGTCGGTTGCGGATCGCTCCGGCGAAGCCGAAGAGACCCAGTACGACGATCGGCGACCAGCCCCCCTCGAACAGGCGCATCTCCACCAGCCGGTGCGCGAGATCCTCGAGCGCGAAGCCGCGCACGCCGAGATCCTGGGTCAGCCCGTTGCGCGCGAACATCGGGATCAGATAGAAGGCGGCCAGACCGGCGCCGAGGGCGAGCGCCGCGGCGAAGCGCAGCGCGCCGGCGCGCGAGAGGTCGCCTGATGTCCCGCCGGATTTCCGGGCGGATGTCAGCCACGCCGACAGCAGCAGGCACGGCAGCGCGATCGCGTAGACGATGATCGGCAGCTGGTGAGTGACCAGCGAGGCCGCCATCCAGAGCGCCGCCCAGAGCACGTCGCGCAGGACGGCGCGCAGGTCGTGCGTCTGTGGTGCGCGCGCCTCGTCGAGCAGATCGGCGAGCTTCATCAGCGCCAGCAGCGTGAAGCTCATCGCGAGCGTCACCGGCCAGACCCCGAGCCACTCGAACCAGAACCAGCCGCCCTGGTACCAGCCCCCGGGATCGAGCGCCCAGATGACGGTGGCGATGACGGCGGCCGCGCCTCCGAAGAAGCGCCGCGTGAATGAGTAGACCGCGCAGAGCGCGAACACCACGACACCCGAGAAGGCGAGCGCGTAGGTGTGCGTCCAGGAGAGCAGCCCGAGGGTTGCGGCGCGGAACAGCGCCACCCAGAGCTCCGGTCCGAACGGCGTCAGCTCGCCCGCCGGGTAGCCGAAGGCGAGGAAATGGCTCCAGCCGCTGAGCCGCCCGCGCCCGAGCATCTCGTGCCAGAAGTGGAACGCCTTGAAGCAGTGCTCGGCGTGGTCGTGGGTGAAGGCGATGTCGTGGAACCAGCTTGTCAGCGCCAGCGTCGCCGCCAGCAGCACCGCGGCGCTGGCCGCGCGGCGAAGCCACCGGGGCGAGAGCCCGCGGCGGCTCGCGCGGATGGTTTGCTGTTCGTCCAGGCGCGCCAAGAGCGCGCGGGCGGGCGTGCTCCAACGTCGCGCGAGCGCGACGCCGCCACAGATGGCCAGCAGCGCGCAGAAAGATCCGATGAGCTGACTCGGCAGTCCCCCCGGACCGATCGGGGGATTGTCAGAGAGCGCCAGCGCAGCGACCACCCCCGCGAACGCCACGCCGACCAGCGCCAGAATCGCGACGAGGGCGGGCCTGCGATGGAGGTCTGGCGTCTTCATTGGCGCAAGCGGCTGGCCGACCGCGGAGTACAGCTACCATTTCGCGCGCAGGGCAACAACCGGGGCTGGCGCAACAGTTCGGTTAAACGCCAAGACGCCAAGACGCCACGATCCGGACTTGAGAATCCGGACTCTGGCGTCTCTGGCGTCCTGGCGTTTAACCTTTATCCGACCCGCATTGGGCCTCTAGCCCTCCGCGGCGGCGAAGCGGGACTACCGCAGGCGGCTGACCAGCGGCGTCAGGTTGGCCTGCACGATCAGATCGCGCACGAAGCCGGCCTCGACGGCGGCGCCGGCCGGGTTGGTGTGGGTCACGTCGGTGCCGAGCGCGTGATACTGCTGCCAGCCGTTGGGGCCGAGCTGGGTCAGCCACTGGACGGTGCGCGCGGTCATGTCGAGCACCGGCACGTTCTGTTCGGTCGCGACCTGCTTGACGATCACCGGCAGGTTCGCGCCGGTGCCGTTGATGTGCTGGGGCCCGACGACGTTGCCGACGAACTGCGCGCGCGCGACCGGCGTCACCAGCACCGGGAAGGCGCCCTTGGCCTTCACGCGCGTCACCATCGCGGTCAGGTTGTCGTGAAAGTTGGCGGCGGTGTTGGTCTTGTCGTTGTGGCCGAACTGCAGCAGCACCCAGTCGTTGGCGTGCAGCCGCGACTCGATGGCGCCGAAGAGGGCGCCGCTGCCCAGGAAGCTGCCCGAGCTCTCGCCGGAGTCGGCGTAGTTGGCGATCGACAGCGGGTAGTTGAAGTACTGAGGCACCTGCTGGGCCCACCCGCCGTAGTCGAGCGTCGGCTGATCGCAGACGGTCGAATCGCCGCCGACGTAGACCATGAACGGCGCCGGCGCCAGCGCGTAGCCGATCGACTGCAGCTGCGGCGGCAGCCCCGCGTTGCCCAGGAAGTAGACGTCGAGCCCGGGCGTCCCCGGCGGCACCGGCTGGATCGGCTCGCCCTCGGGTTGGCGCACGTTGACGGTGAAGGTGTATCGGCGCGTCTCACCGGCGGCGGTGGCGACCGCGCCCAGCATCGTGCGAAGGCGCTCGGCCTGGACGATGGTGTTTCCGGCGGCCGCGCCGCCCAGCACCACGGTGACGTCGTAGTTTCCCGGCGCGCCGCCGAAGTGACACTCGATCGGATCGGTGCCGGTGCAGATCATGCGCGTGGCGGCGCTGGGGTTCGGGCCGACAGCGGGCGAGCCGCCCGCGCCGCCGGTGGTCGTCATTCCGCCGGCGCCGCCGCTGGGCGCGCCCCCGGTTCCGGTCCTGCCGCCGGTGCCGCTGCCCGCGCTTCCTCCGGTCCCGTGGACCACTCCGGCGTCGGTGCTGGCGACGTCGCTGGCGCCCCCGTCGGGGACGCTGGTCTGTCCGCCGACGCCGCTGCCAGTCGCGCTGCCCCCGGCGCCGCCGGTCGTCGGAGCGCCGGCGCCGCCGCTGCCCGGCTGTCCGCCGGTGGCGCTGCCCACACCGGTGTCCGCACCGCTGCCGTCACAGCCGATCGCGCCGAGGCCGGCGCCGGCGATCGATATGCCCAGGAGCAGCGCGCGCAGGGCGGCGCTGCGCGGCGGGAAATGCCCCCCGCTGCGATTCCAGAAAATCGGGGCAGCCTCCCGCGGAAATACCCCCGGACGACGGTTCGCGTGCATCACCCGGTAAAGGGTGGGGCCGCGTGCAATTGGTGCAGCGGCTCGCCTACTGGCCGCACATCGAAGCGACCGGGACGACGCAGACCCCCGCGGTGCCGCCGCCCGCGGTCAGCACGCAGCGCGCCGGCGCCAGACATCCCGGGCCGAGCGTGGTGTCGCACGCCGGGTTGGGCGAGCCCTCCGAGACGTCTTGCTTGCATGTCCCGGCGGCGGTGCCGGTCGCCAGCCCGGTCGCCGTGTAGCAATCGCCGCCAATGCAGTCGGCGCGCGTGCCATCGGTCAGCGGGCCGCACGGCATACCGTCGGTGACGAAGGTCAGGGCCATGCACGTCTTCGCCCCGTTTGGCCCGCCACAGTAAAGGCCGAGCGCGTTGTCGCAGGCCGGCATTCCCGCGCCGCACGGTGCGCCCACCATCGACCCTGCGGTCTGGCAGGTGCCGGTCGCGGTCGCGGTGGCGCCGACGCAGGCCAGCCCGTTGTCGCAGGGATGCGTCGGGTCGCACGCGCCGTTCAGCGGCAGCACGGTCTCGCAGGTGGAGTCGGCGGCGACGCAGCGCTGGTTGTGCCCGCAGGTCGAGCCGGTGCAGTCGGCGCCGGGCATCGGCGCGTCGGCGCAGACGCCGCACACGCTGGTCTTGGTCCCCTGGCAGTAGCCGCTGACGCACTGGCCGTTGAAGGTGCAGGTGGTGGCGTTCGCGCGCGTTCCGGTCGACATGCAGTCGGCGGGCGGGTTGCTATCGAAGAAGTCCTGACACGAAAAGCTGGCGAACTCCTTCACGCACATCTCCACCTTTGCCGGGCTGTTGCCGGTCTGGGGCGCGGCCAGCCCGTTCTGGCAGGCGAGCTGCTCGCGACGCAGGCAGGTCGCAAGGTCGCCATAGACGCGGACCAGGCTGGCGCCCGGCCCGGTCGCGCCCGGCAGCGACGAACAGGTCGACCGTTCGTTGCAGCGGGCCGTCGCCAGATCCTGGCAGGCCTGCTGCGCGCTCGGCCCCGACGACCCACCACATCCCAACGCCGCCAGCACCACGCTCAAGATCCAAGGAGGTCGAATTCGCATCGGCCATATCGTCAACGCATCCGTCGGGACCGTCAAGCAACCCGGGTCACGTCCCCCTGTCCATCTTTACCCGTCCTCGTCCTCACCCGTCCTCGTCCTCACCCGTCCCCGTCCTCGTCCTCGTCCTCGTCCTCGTCCGTCCCCCCGATCCCCCCGACCGGTTCTCGACAATTTGCGACCGGCTTTCAACATTTTCCCGCCGAACATCTATCCATCCCGCCGGGTTTCGGCGATTCTCCGCGATGAGGTACTTGGCATGACTTATAGAATCGGCTCGAACGTCCATAAATTAGCGCGGGTGGTGGGGGCGGTGTCGTTGGCGGCGGCGGCTCTACTGGCCGTCTCGTTCTGCGGATGCATCCCGTTTTCCCACGATGGAACGGCAATCAACGACGGCACCGGCGGTGCCCACGGCGCCACGGGCGGCGCCACGGGCGGTGCGGCAGGTGGCAGCGCTGGCCACGTGGCTGACGCCGGCACCGGCACCGGCGGTCAGGCCGTCGGCGGCACCGGCGGACGGGGCGGTGCGGCCGGCGCTGGCAATGGAGGCGCCGCGGGAAATGGCGCCGCCGGCGCGGGCGCGGGGGGCGCGGCCGGCGCCACCGGGACGCCGTCGTGCACCAACAACCGGCGCGACGGCACCGAGACTGGCGTCGACTGCGGCGGTTCGTGCCCCGCTTGCCCCAACTACAAGGTGAACGCCCCCAACCGCAGCAACGGCGTCACCAGCAGTTGCAACGGCGGCACCGGATACATGTGCGCGCGCCAGATGGTGCTGTCGCCCGAGTTCAAGCAAGCGGCGTTCGATGACTGGGGTTCGGACGATCCGCCGTTCGTCTACGGCGTCGCTGGCCACGATCTCGACGCCGGCGGCCTCGACCCGAACAACGGCAACGCCTGCTGCCAGTGCTACCAGCTGATCTTCGACACCCCGACCGGCGCCTCGGGGCTGCCGACCCCCAAGCCGATGATCGTGCAGACGTTCAACACCGCGGCCGGCGGCGGGCACAACTTCGACATCTACATGGCGGCCGGCGGTTTCGGCGCCAACAACGGCTGCACCGGCGGCGCGACCGCGATGTACACCAGCTACCCCGACCTGGGCGGCAACTTCACCGGCGGCGTGCGCGCCTCGCGCTACGACCAGTGCCGCGGCGGCAACAACCAATGGACGGCGGCGTCGATCGGCGCGGCGACCTGCCAGAGCTTCGTCGGCACCCAGTGCGCGCTGATCCAGTCGACGGCGTCGGCAAGCAATCAGAGCACCAGCCAGGATTCGTGCGCGCAGTCGAACTACCTGAGCAGCCACTACCACATCAACTGGAGCGTTCGCGCGATGCGGGTCGAGTGTCCGGTCAATCTGACGCGCGTCACCGGCTGCAAGCTCAACAACCAGGGGTTGCCCCAGGCCATACCCGCCGCCAAGGACGTCGCCAGCGCCACGAGCGCCTTCCGCAGCGGCTACACCACGACGACGATGCAGGACTGCTGCCGGCCGACGTGCGCTTATCCGGCCAACGTCGCCAACGCCGATCCGACCTGGTCGGTCTATTACACCTGCGACCGCGCCGGGACGCCCCAGTAGCGCCGGCAGCGGCCGGGAAACGAAACGCCACGACGCCAAGACGCCAGAGTCCGGATCTTGAAGATTTCGGACCATGGCGTCCTGGCGTCGTGGCGTTTTACTGAAAAGCAGCGGCGCTAACCCCCGGGAATCGCTGTCCGATATTTTCGGCAACCGACAGGTGCCACATCTTGATGAAGTCCTGGGATATAGATGTCCCGTCGGTCGATGGCTCGTCAGCCCAGGGGAACGCTGGTGGAGATCTTTTCCATCGAAAATCGATGGGTTCGACTGTCGGAGATCTGCAATCACATCATCGCCAAGGTTGATCGCCGCGGCGCCGGCTGCCTGACCGCGGTCGAGCGGACGATCGATCGGGTCAACGACTTCGAGTACCGGATGATCCAGGGCGGCCTCAGCGGGCTGCTCTACGCCGACTGGCTCGACTGGAAAGCCATCCGCGAGGTGGCCGGGGCGCTGGAGACCGTCGGCGCGATCGAGGCTTCGCGCCTGTTGCAAGAGATGGTGGCGCTGGTCACCGGCGCGCTCGAGCGGCAGCCGGCGCTGCGTGCGCGCGAGGACCTGGGGTGGTGCGAGCTGCTGGCGCAGGTCGATCCCACGCGCGCGCTCGATCGCATCGAGCGCGAGATCGGTCCCCACATCGACGGCTTGAACCGCTACCTGCTCGACTATGTCGAGGCGCACCACGTCGATCTGCTGCGCGCCGACGAGTTCACGCGGTGATCCGCGACGCGCGCGAGGACGATCTGGCGGCGATCGTCGCGATCTACAACGCGTCGATCCCGGGACGGCAGGCGACCGCTGACACGGAGCCGGTCTCGGTCGAGTCGCGCCGCAGCTGGTTTCACGACCACGCGCCCGAGCGCCATCCGATCTGGGTGTGGGAAGAGGCGGGGCAAGTCGCAGGCTGGCTCAGCTTCGGGAAGTTCTACGGCCGCCCCGCCTACGCGGCGACGGCGGAGGTGAGCGTCTACGTCGATCCGGCGGCGCAGCGGCGCGGGATCGCGCGCGCCTTGCTGCGCGAGGCGATCGCGCGCGCGCCGGCGCTGGGCCTGACGACCCTGCTCGGGTTCATCTTCGCGCACAACACCGCGAGCATCGCGCTCTGCCTGGGGTTCGGGTTCCAGCGCTGGGGGCTCATGCCGCGCGTCGCGCGGCTCGACGGTGTCGAGCGTGATCTGCTCATCCTCGGCCTGAGGATAGGTCGAGCGTAGGCAGGCTTTGCCTGCCGGAGCGAGAGGAGGTTCGGAACCCTTTGAGGGTTCCGAGGTAGACGCCATCGCCAGCCGCTCCGGCGGCGTGTTATGAACCGGGACCCGATGTCCACGCCCGACTCCGTATCCGCCTCGTCCGTTGCTTCCGCGCCCGATACGCGCCCGGTGCGCGTCCGCATCGCTCCGTCGCCCACCGGCGATCCGCACGTCGGCACGGCGTACATCGCGCTCTTCAACTATGCGTTCGCGAAGAGCCGGGGCGGCAAGTTCATCCTGCGCATCGAGGACACCGATCGCGCGCGCTCGACGCCCGAGTCGGAGGTGGCGATCCTGCGCGCGCTCAGCTGGGTCGGGCTGGGGTGGGACGAGGGCCCGGACATCGGCGGGCCGGCGGGCCCCTACCGTCAGTCGGAGCGGCTGGAGATCTACCAGCGCGAGCTGGCGTCGCTGGTGGCGTCGGGCGCCGCCTACCGCTGCTTCTGCACCGCCGAGCGGCTGGAGGCGGTGCGCATCGAGCAGCGGCGTCAGGAACTGTTCGTCGGCTACGACGGCCTGTGCCGCGGCCGGACGCCGGCCGATGTCGACGCGCGCATCGCGGCCGGCGAGCCGTTCGTGGTGCGGCTGGCGATGCCGCGCACCGGAGAGACCCCGTTCATCGATCGCCTGCGCGGCGAGGTGAAGTTCGACAACGCGCAGATCGACGATCAGATCCTGCTGAAGACCGACGGCTTTCCGACCTATCACCTGGCCAACGTCGTCGACGATCACCTGATGGGGATCACGCACGTGATCCGCGCCGAGGAGTGGCTGTCGTCGACGCCCAAGCACGTGCAGCTGTACAAGGCGTTCGGCTGGCAGGCGCCCGAGTGGGTGCACATGCCGCTGCTGCGCAACGCCGACAAGTCGAAGATCTCGAAGCGCAAGAATCCGGTGTCGGTGGACTACTACCGCGACGCCGGCTTCCTGCCCGAGGCGCTGCTCAACTATCTGGGGACGATGGGCTGGTCGATCTCCGGCGACCGCGAGAAGTTCACGCTCGACGAGATGGTGGCGGCGTTCTCGTTCGATCGGATCAGCCTGGGTGGCCCGGTGTTCGATCTGGTGAAGCTGTCGGCGATGAACGCCGACTATCTGCGCGCGCTGCCCGACGACCAGATCGTCGCCCGCCTGCGCGCGTGGCGCCTGTCGGACGAGCGGCTGCGCGCGCTGGTCCCGCTGGTGCGCGAGCGCATGCAGCGCCTGGACGAGTTCCTGCCGCTGACCGACTTCTTCTTCTCGGGCGATCTCGACTACGCGCCGGTCGCCAAGGATCTGCTGCCGCGCGAGCGCACGCCCAAGCAGGTCGCCGATCTGCTGGTGCTGTTCAGCGAGGCGCTCGACGCCCAGCGCGATTTTTCGCCCCCCGGGCTGGAGGCGTTCGCGCGCGCGTTCGCCGAGAAGAACGGCTGGTCGAGCAAGGAGCTGTTCATGCTGCTGCGGCTGGCGGCGACGGCGAAGAAGGCGACGCCGCCGCTGTTCGAGACGCTGGCGGGGCTCGGCCGCGAGCTGATCCGCCGCCGGATCCGTTTATGCGCCGACCTGGTGAAAAAGATGCCGGCACCGGCGGCCGCCGCACCGGCGTCGGTCAAGGCAAGCTGACCCGCCGCGCGGACGGGGCGGCATCGCCCGGGCAAAAGGGCGGGGGCGGCGCGGACGGCCACGCCGACGCTGACGCCTACGCCGACGGGGATGCGGCGACCGGCGCGCTTGCGTCTGGCGTGCCGGTCGGGGTCTACGTTCATTTCCCGTTCTGCGGGGTGCACTGCCCGTACTGTGACTTCGCCGTCGAGGTGCGCGACGAGATTCCGCACGACGCCTACGCCGACGCGGTGGTCGCCGAGCTCGCCGCGCGCCGCGCCTGGTTCGACGGCGCCGGCGCGCTGCAATCGATCTACTTCGGCGGCGGCACGCCCGGGCTGTGGCGGCCCGACGCGCTCGCGCGCGTGATCGACGCCGCCTGCGCCGGCTTCGGCGTCGCCGCCGCCGCGCGCGCCGCGCTCGAGATCACCGTCGAGGTGAACCCCGGCGAGGTCGATCTGCCGCGGCTGCAGGCGCTGGCGCGCGCCGGGGTGAACCGCCTGTCGCTGGGGGCGCAGTCGTTCGACGACCGGCTGCTGCGCGCCATCGGACGCAATCACGCCGCCGCCGCGATCCCGGCGGCGGTCGCGGCGGCGCGGGCCGCCGGCATCGACAACCTGTCGCTGGATCTGATGTTCGGTCTGCCCGAGCAAACCCTGTCCGACTGGCAGCGCAGCGTCGATGCGGCCATCGCGCTGGCGCCCGCGCACCTGTCGGCGTACGCGCTGACGATCGAGCGCGGCACCCCCTTTGGCGCGCTCGACCGCGCGGGGCGCTTGCCGCGCGCCGGTGACGACGCGGTGGCAGCGATGTTCGAGTGGGCGCGCGACGCGCTTGCCGCCGCCGGCTTCGCGCACTACGAAGTGTCGAGCTACGCGCGCCCGGGGCGCCGCGCGCGCCACAACAGCCTGTACTGGCAGGCGGCGGGGGCGGCGTATCTGGGCGTCGGCGCGTCGGCGTCGTCGTTTCGCCCGCTCGCCGACGGCACCGGCTGGCGCTTCGCCAACCCGCGCGCGACGGCGACCTACCTCAAAGCGGTGCGCGCCGGCGGCGGCAGCCCGGCGCCGGTCCACGTCGAGCGGCGCACCGCGGCCGATCTCGAGAACGAGGCGCTCTGGCTCGGTCTACGCACCATCGACGGCGTTGACCGTCGCGCTCACCGACTCCGCTATGGTCGCGACCCCACCGACCGCCGCGACGTCGCGATCGAGCGCTGCCAGCGCGCCGGATGGCTGGTCGTGGACGAAGTGCACCTGCGCCTCACCCCCGCCGGCCTGCTGTTCGCCGACGAGGTCGCCGGCCGGCTGTGGCGCGAGGGTGATGATGCCTGACGGGACCACCTGCGGCGCGCCCACGGGAACCAGCACGGGAACGACGTCGACGACCGAGCGCGTGCGCTTGCGCGGCTTCGGCACGCGCACCGCCACCGCATCGGGCCGAGACAGCGCGCCGAGCTCCGGCGGCAAGTGCGATCGATCGGCCAGCCGCCGCAACGACCAGCCCCGGCCGTCGAGCTCCAGCACGCTGTGCCCGGCGACCGGCTGCGGGATCCGTTCGCGGTAAAGCCGCAGCTCGACGCCGGTCAGCAGGCAGACCAGCAGGCGCAGCCAGGTCTTGTGCCCGACGATCAAGATATCGGCCGCGCCGCCGTCCTCGGCGTGGGCCGCCTGGATGCGCGCCAGCACCTCGCGGGCGCGCCGCGCGACGTCGTGCGCCGACTCGCCGCCGGGCGCGCCGACGGTCGGGTCGGCGAGCCAGCGTCGAAATGCCATCGGCTCGGCGCGCGCGATCTCCTCCTTGGTGCGTCCCTGCCAGGTGCCGTAATTGATCTCGTCGAGACCGCGGTCGACGATCGGGCTCAACCCGACCGCGCCGGCGAACGGCGCCGCGGTCTCGATCGTGCGGCGGCGCTCGCTGGTGTAGATCGCGCGCCACGCCGGTCTCGTCAGGTGGCGCGCCCAGCACGCCGTGAAGGCTTGCGCCATGCGCCGCCCGGCATCGGTCAAGTCGGCGTCGATCGCGCCGCAGAAGCGATCCTCACGGCTCAGCTCGGTCTCGCCGTGTCGTAACAAATGCAGAGTCAAACGATTGTGGTTCACCCTCGGGCCCATCCACGACGGCACATCAAGGGTCGTGCCAGAGCCTGGAAATGCCGGCGGCCTCGGCCTTACGCGGGGCCTCACCCGTCCACGGTCGGGTTTTCGTAACTGGACCCCAGCGGGTCATCTCCCGTTGGTAGCGACCCGTTCGTAGCGGACCCGCGGGGGCGCCACGGTCGAGGTTGAGCCGCATCCATTCGTGCACAGATTGGAGCTGAAGGTTCGTTCGGCATCACACGGCGGAGGGTTGAACATGCGCAATATTCAGGCGACGACGGCGGCGGTCGTATTTGGATCGTGGGTCGGTTTCGCGCTGGTCGGCGGCGTGGGGTGCGGCGGGCCCAAGCTGGTGCCGGCGGTCTCGGCGAACCGCGCGCCCGAACAACCTTCGGCCGCCGTGGCCGACGTCGGCGGCGTCCGCCTGCTGGTCGAAGGGGACGCCTGGCCCGGTCGATCGGCGACGCTGGCGCGCGGCGTGACCCCGGTGCTGGTGATCGTCGAGAACCGCGGCGATCGTCCGCTGGTGGTTCACCACGACGACTTCGTTCTCGAGGGGGAAGCGGGCGAGCGGTTCACGACGATGTCGCCCAGTGAAGTGCCGATCGCCGGCCCAAGCGAGCCGCTTGCCACCATGGAGAAGGTCTTCAGCCCGGCCGACCCGCCGCAGCCGGGTGATTCGGTCCGGCCCCCGCCGGCGCCGAATCCGGTCGAGTCAGTGAGCGTGCGCGAGACATCGTTCCCATCAAACCCGCTCTACTTTCGCGCCGGCACATCGTCGCCGGCCACCTGGCGGCGTGACATACTGGCCCGCGCGCTCACCGACGGGCCGCTGGCCCCGGGGCAAAAGCGCGCCGGCTTCGTCTACTTCGCGGCCGGGCTCGGCGGCGAGAAGCACCTGACGCTTCAGGCGCGGCTCGAGCGCACCGGCAACACGGCCGGCCGGCACGCCGACGTGGCGATGGCGAACATTCCCATGCGGGTTCAATAAAGGGGACGTCACTTCTCGCCCAACCGACGGCCGACGATCCGGCCCGCTGGCTATGCCGGCGCTGCGCTCCGATGCTCGAGTACCGGAGTACACTGCGCTTCGGCGAGGGCGCGGCGAAGCCGCGGGAGGGTGGGGAGGGTGGTCCGTCCCGAAGTCGCGCCGGCTACGCCATCGGGCCGGCTTGTCGGCCGCGTTCTAAGGTTCACTTCCGGTGATAATCGAGACGGCCGTTCTCTCGACGGAAAACTCTCCAAAGAACGTCCCCGCAGGGCTAACCTGCGGCGGGTGAGCCGCCATGATAGCGCCGCGCATCGCTGCCCCGACTGCCGCATGCACCGCACGTTGTGCATCTGCGCGCTGATCCCGCGCATCGCGACCCGCACGCGGCTGCTGCTGATCCTGCACCAGCTCGAGGATCGCAAGCCGACCAACACCGGGCGCCTGGCGGCGCGCTGCCTGACCAACAGCGCGATCTCGACGCGGGGCGGCCAGCCCCCGGCGGCGCTGTGGCAGGGGACCCAGCCGGTGCTGCTGTTCCCCCACGACGAAGCGCGCCCGCTGGAGGCGTGGCGCGACAGCGCCCAACCGATCACGCTGGTCGTGCCCGACGGGACCTGGCGCCAGGCCAACAAGGCGCGTCGTCGCGTCGAGGGGCTGGACGCGCTGCCGTGCGCCGCGCTGCCGCCGGTGGTGCGCTCGAGCTATCGCCTGCGCCACGACAAGCGCCCCGATCGCGTGTCGACCATCGAGGCGATCGCGCTGTCGCTGCGCATCCTCGAAGGGCCGGCCGCCGCCGAGCCGCTGGAGCACATCTTTCGCATCATGGTCGACCGCACGCTGTGGACCAACGGCCGCATCGCCTCGGGCGAGGTGACCGGCGGGATCCCCGCGGGCGTGCGCTCGCACGATCCGTTCGGCCTCAATGCAGTTCGGTCAAACGCCAAGACGCCAGGACGCCACAGTCCGGACTCTTGAAAATCCGGACGCTGGCGTCTGTGGCGTCATGGCGTTCAGCCTTCTTCGTCCACGAACGCGCGCAGCGCCTGGAACCAGATCAGCTTGTGCTTGAACCCGGGAAAGCTGGCGTTGAGGCCGCTCGGGTTGGGGACGACGAACACCGCCGCGCCGGCGATGCGCTCCGGCTTGGCGCCGGCGCCCCCGCTGCGCGGCAGCTGGAAGTACATCTGGTAGAGGCTGAGCCCGACGAACGCGACCACGCGCGGGCGCAGGCGTGCGATCTTGCGCGCCAGCGCGCGCCGGCCGCGCGCGATCTCGGCCGCGGTCAGGTCGGCGGCCGCGCGCGTCGCCCGCGGGCAGAGGTTGGTGAGCGCGACGCCGAGCTCCCCGAGTCGCTGATCTTGCTCGTAGGGCAGCAGCTGCGGCGTGAGGCGCGATGCGTGCAGCAGCTTCCAGAACGGGTTGCCGTTGCCGGCGAAGTGGTGCCCGACGGCGCCCGAGCGCAGCCCCGGGTTGATGCCGACCAGCAACAGGCGCGGATGCGGCGGAAGAACATCTTTGAGGCGGGGCACGATCCGCCTCGTTCATCGCACACCTGGTGTCCTCCTGGGTAGAAAGGCGAAGGCATCGCCACTGGCGTGGGTGCGATGATAGCCTGACCGCGTGCTCGCCAATCGCGTGCGCTGGCCCCGGCCCCGCAGCCGCCGCTTCCCGGTCGTCGCCGCGCGTTGGCTCTGGACGCTGCCGACCAACCTCGTCGGCCACGCCGCGGGGCTGCTGGTCAGCGGTCGCCTACCGCGGCGGGTGGGCGGACCGGCCGCCGTCGGATGGCTCTACCCGATTCGCGCCGGTGTGGGTCTCGACTGGGTCGGCGCGGTGACGCTGGGACACGCCATCCTCCATCGCCGCGGCATGCTGGAGGGGACGCGGCTGACGCAGCGGCTGACGCTGGCGCACGAGCTGGCCCACACGCGCCAGCACGACTGGTTGGGGCCGCTGTATTTGCCGCTGCACCTGCTGGCGCAGGCGACCAGCGCGGCGCTGTCGGTGGTCGGCCGCCCGGTGGTCAGCCGCGTGCACGATCGCAATCCGCTGGAACAGACGTTCATCTGCATCGCCGCCGGTGCGACCCACGGGCCGCTTCCGTTTGTCGACGCGCAGCAGACCGAAGATTTCCTGGCCGCGTTTGGCGCCTGATCGCGGAGCGACCGGCCGTCTGGCACGTCAGAACGACAGGCCTTGCGGGGTGAGGGTGCGCAGGGCGCCAAATGCGATGCGAGAGGTGGATTGCGGGCGCGGTTGGCGGCGCTGGGTGAACGTGGCTCCGGTGCTGCTGGTCACCAAGGTGCGGCCGGTGGTGAACAGCACGATCCCGACGATCGCCGCGGTGCCGCCGACCGCCAGCACCGCGAGACCCGTGTCATGGGTCGATGATGATCCGGTGGTCCCGTCCGAGTTCACGGTTCCGGTAGACGACGCACCGGCGAAACCGATCAGGCCGGCGATACCACCCGCGATCATCAGCGCCACCCCCGCGGTTCGCTTGGCCGCCGAGCCGGCATGAACGTCGAGGGTGACCCGGCTGGTGCTGTCGGGCAGCACGAACGCCGAGGTCGGGGGCACCCCCTCGGCCTGAATCACGTAGCTGACGTTGCGCCACAGGACGCGGTGGCATGGGACCAGGCAGGCCGGATAGGTCCCGCCGGTGGGCAGCACCTGGTCGATGCGCACGTTGGGCGCGTCGCTGCGCAGCTCGACCAGGACGCCGCCGGGCGGCCACTGACCTGAGGGAATCGCCTGTGGGGCGGCGTTGGGCGGCCCGTTTGGCTGGCCAGCCGTCGGCGTCGGCATCGGCGTCGGCGTTGCCGGCGCGTCCGGTGTTGGCGGGGCGTCCGGCGTTGCCGGTGAAGGGGCCTCCGGCGCCGCCGGCGCCGGAGGAGACTGTGCTGCCGCGGGCGCGTCCGGCGTTTCGGACTCCGCAGGCTGCGGCCGCGGACGGCGCGGCGGCGAAGGCGGCGGCCACAACCGCTGCGAGGCCGGAGGCTCCGGCGCGCCGCCCTCGCCGGTTCCGTCGAGCGATGGCCAGGGGGGACGCGCGGGCGGCTCCGCGGCAAACAACCATGCCGGCGCGCCCACCAGCGCCAGCAGCAACGCCCACCGCGCCTTGCGCACCCGCACGAGAAGGCCGACCCGCCCCATGCGGGACATCATACCTACCCGCGCGGTCGCCGAGCTACGCCGAATGCCCCGCGCCCGTCGATCCGTCGCCGTTGCCGTTGCCGTTGTCCTTGCTCTTGCTCTTGCTCTTGCCCTGGCCTTTACGCGCCCTGGCCGGTCCGGGTAGCGGGGGGCTGCGCAACAGGCCCTCGAGCGTTCGTTCCCAGAAGAGATAGGCGCGCGCCTCGGCCGCGCGATCGGCGCCGAGCAGGCGCACGGCGCCGAGGTGGAGCAGTGGCGCGGCGATGCGCGCGCGGGCGTCGTCGTCGATCGCCTCGACGGCGGCGCTGACCTGGGCGCGGTGAGCCGCCAGCCGCTGCGCGATCCGGTCGTCCGCCGCCGGCGCGCTGAGCGCCGCGCGCAGTCCGGGGGCGCGCGCGCGAAAGTCGCCGTCGATCGCGCGGCGGTCGCGGTGGCTGTTGCCGACCCGATCGCCGTCGCCGGGGTCGGTGGCCGCCTCCGCTTCGGCGTGACGGCGGCGGCGCGCCAGATCGTGGCGCGCCGGCAGCGCCAGCCCCAGGCCGGCGGCCAGGCTGTCGAACGCCACCACCAGCCGGTCGACGAGATCGGGCCGACTCCCGGCGGCGTCGGGATCGCCGGGCGTGCGGTCGTTCTCCAGCAGCGCGCACGCGAGCTCGCTGTCCTGCTGGAAGATGCGCAGGGCCGCGGCCATCTCGTTGCGGCCGCCGAAGCGCGCGACCTCGGGGTGATAGGCGCCGCTCTCGACCAGCACGACGGCGCCCGAAGTGCGCGCGCCCTGCAGCCAGAGGTCGAGCCGGGCGGCGAAGGCGTCGCCGTGCGCGCGATTGGCGGCGTGCACGCGCAGTCGCAGGTGCGGGCGGCGCCCGTGGTCGTCGGCGTAGCGCAGGAAGAACCAGTGGTCGATCTCGCCGGCGTCAATCGCTTCGCGCACGGCCGGCGCGACGGCGTCGAGCAGCACGTCGTCCTGGTGCTGCTCGATGCCGTGCAGCGCGAACGTACGCCACCCGGATGCCGCCGTCCCCAGACGCGGCGGTGGCACCGCCCCCGCGCCGGCGATCGCGCGCTGGCGGGCTTCCCCGCGCACAGCCTCGGCCGCGTCGGGGAAATCGACCAGCGCGACCACCGCCTCGATGCGACGTCGGTCGCGGTCGACGGTGCGGTCGAGCGGCGGCCAGATCTCCCAGGCGCGCGGCTGGCCGGAGAGATCGCGCCACGCCTGCGGGGCATCGAGATCGACCGGCAGCAGCTCGTCCGCGGCGCCGACTTGCACGAAGCGGGGCGGCGCGGGTGTGGCGGCGGCGGCGCCGCCCGCGCGCCGCCAGCGACGGAGCGCGCGCGCATCCAGGTCGCGCGGCAATCGCCAGCTGGCCGGCGAGATCACGAAGCCGTCGATCGACACGCGCGGGACATAGGCCAGGTCGGCGAGCGCGCCCAGCGAGAGCGCCCAGGGGGCGTGTTGCCGGTAGAGGCTGAAGCCGGCGAGCAACCGGAAGAGCCCGGGCGGCGCGGTCGTAGAACGCACGCGCGCCAGCGGCGAGGGGACGAGCTCGCCCGCGCCGAGGTCGTCGGCGTCGGCGATCGCTGCCGCATCGAGCCCGGGCGCGGCGACCAGGTCGAGCCGCGCGGCGACGACCGCTTCGCCGCGACCGCTGGCGTGATCATCGCGCGTATCGGCGTCGGCGTCGGCGTGATCGCCGTCGCCGCCGCGCGCCGGCCAGGTCGAGAGCGCGAGCTGGCGCGCGCGAACCGGCGCGTGCGCGCACAGGTCGGCCAGCGCTTCCGACGGGGCGAAGGCGACATCCAGACGGCGCTGCCCCGGGTGCGCCGCCCGTTCGGCGCTGTCGAGCGCGGTGAAGGCGTCGGCGAACGCCGGGCCGAGCGCGGATGCGAACCGGCCCCAGGATGCGCCGGCGGGGGCGTGCAGGCCCAGCAGCCATCCGGAGCGCCCGGCCGTCGGTGTCAGGAAGAGCTCGCAGGTCGGTGGCGGCGCCGCGCCCGGCAGCAGCCGGTCGAGCGTCGCGGCGTCGAGCGCGATCTCCGGCCGTTGCTCGGCGCGCGCGGCGGCGAGCTCGTCGACCAGCCAGCGCAGCAGCGCCGGCGGCGGCAGGGCGTCGATGCGCGCGCGCGCGCGCGGCTCGCCGCCGTCGCGCGCTCGATCGGGCTCGGGGTCTTGCCCAGGATCGTCGTCGGAGGCGCCGGGATCGACGCCGTATTCACCCAGCGCCCAGGCGGCGGCGTCGAGCGCCCCTTCTCCGAACAGCTCGCTCGCGTCGGCGAGGGCGTCGCGGGCCGCACCGTCGGCGAGCCGTTCGGCGGCGGGCGGCGTCAGCGCCTCTTGCAGGCGGAACAGCAGCGGCGCCAGTCGCGCGGCGCGCGCGACGGTGGCGCGATCCAGCGTCAGCGGGCGCGACGGCTGGTGCACCAGGGTCGCGCTCACGTCGGGCAGATCGTCGCGGAAGCCGGCTCCGTCCACCGAGGGTGTCTCGGCGCTGTCGCCGTCGGCGCTGTCGTCGTCTTCGCTGGCGGGGTTGCCGTCGCCGTCGCGGCGAGCGCCCGGTAGCGCGCGCAGCGCGGCGCGCCCCGCGGCGAGATCGCCGGTGTCGAGCGCGACGCGTGCCTCGTCGAGCGTCTGCGCCACCGACGGGCGCGGCTGCAGCGTCGCGAGGCGCTCCGCCATCCAGGCCGCGGCCGGGGGACCGACCAGCGGCGGCATGAGGTCGTGGTGCAACAGACCATCGTCGATCAAGAGCAGCAGCAGCTCGTCGGTGTCGGCGCTGGCATCACCGTCGGCGTCCGTGTCGGCGTCGGCGTCGGCGTGATCGTCCTCGTCGCTTCCTTCTTCGGTCGCGGCTTCGCGGACGGTGCTCCAGGGCGCCCAGTCGCGGCACGCGTCGAGGATGCGCGTGAGGCGCGCGTCGAGATCGGCCTCACGCTCTTCCGCGAGCGGCGTGCCGAAGGCGAGCCAGCGGATCCGGTCGGCACCGCGCAACAGCGACGGCGCGTGGCGGAGGTGAGCCTGGAGGCGCAGGGCGGGATCGTCGAGCAGCGCCCGCCCGAGGTGGGCGACGCGCGCCCAGCTCGGCGCGAGGGATGCGCGCGGCCGGCCGGTGGCGCCGCCGGTGCGCGCGCCGAGCGTGCCGACGGCGACCCCGGCCAGCAAGCCCGAGGGGGTGGCGCGAAAGGCAGCACGCCGGCCATAGCGGTCGAGCGCGCGCGCCGCCTGCGCTCCGGTGGGGCGCGCGGCGAGGCTCGGGCTCGCGAGCAGCAGCGCGCGCGCGCCCAGCGGATCGCGCAACAGCCTCGCGGCGGCGTCGCCGAAGGGCGGCCCGGTCAAGAGCGGAGCGCGGACGAGAAAACGGTCGAGAGGAACGTAAGCCATGTCGCTGCCGGCGCGAGGGTAACAGAGGATCGGCCGGCGCCCTGTGTGTCGATTCGGCGACGGCTCGAGCGACAGCGTTTGATCCCGGTCGCGGGTCACCACCTTTCGATCGTCTTCGCGAAATACCGACGGGAAGAATTCACCGGGACGCCGTTACTTGAATGTCGCGCTGTTTGCCCGCGACGATCACCAACGACTGCGCGCCGAGCGCCGCACCTTCCACCCCCAGGGGAACGTCGATGACGAACATGATCAATCGAGCTACGAGTCCGTCCCGGACTTTCCGTCTCTTGAGCGCCCTGTTACCGGGAGCTCTTCTGTTGGGTTGCGTGGCCGGCTGCGACTCTGGCGCTCCGGTCGACAAGCGATTCGCGGCTCAGACCTACGACGAATACACAGAGCCACTGACCAACGCGGTCATCGGCAGCCCCTCGGGCGTCACTGTCATCGCCCCGGACGGCGTCACGGCTGACGTCGCCGCGAGCGCGCTCACGGCGGCGGCCCCAGCGAGGGACGGCGGCGTCACGGGCGCCGGTGGTTTCGTCAGTGGCGGTTTCGGCGGTTTCGGCGGCTTCGGCGACGGGGGAGTCACCCCACCCGATAACTCGGGACAGGCTCTCTGGCTCTTCGATGATTGTGATCCGAACTCGAACTTCTTGACCGATTCGACCGGCGGCGGCGCCAACGCCCAGCACGCATTGAAATCGAGCTGTGTTCCCGGCATCGACGGGTTGGGCGTGAACTTCCGCTCGGCGAAAGACGTCGTGCAGGTGCCGGACGAGCCGGAGTTTACCGTTGGTGCCCGCGTGGGGGTCGCGGCCTGGGTTCACCCGACGACCGTCACCGGCGATCAACCGATCGTGCTCAAGCGGCTCAACAACCAGACCTCGTTCTCGTTGGGTA
The DNA here is from genome assembly GCA_963778795.1 of uncultured Pseudomonadota bacterium. Classification (GTDB taxonomy): domain Bacteria; phylum Myxococcota_A; class Polyangia; order Fen-1088; family Fen-1088; genus DASRQZ01. The sequence goes on from CAVZVU010000005.1 coordinate 998,740, forward strand.
TTCACAACGGCAACATCGAGATGTCGGTTGTCTTGAGCACCGGCAAGACGGTGATCTCGCGGGCTCCGATCGCGCCGGGCGTCTGGACCCATGTCGGCGGGACGTTCGACGGAACCTTCGTGTTCCTGTTCATCAACGGGCAGCAGTTTGGTCAGGTGTTCGGCGCCGGGACCATTCGCAACGTGTTCGCCCCGCTGCGGATCGGCGCGACGACGCAGACTCAGTTCTTCCACGGCGCGATCGACAATGTGTTCGTATCGACCTTGCCGGACGCTCGGGACCAGATCATCGCGCAGTCTTGCATCGTCCGGCCGTCGTTGATGGTCGTGAACCCGGCGACCAGCGGACCGGTTCCGTTTGGCACCACGGTGCACTACGACGTGTCGGTGACCGACAACGACCTCGGCGCATGCAACGGCGGCAAGTCCTACAATATGTTCTTCCAGTCCTTCGATCAGACCATCGCGACCACCTTCACGACCAGCTCGTTCCAGAGCGCGAGCCCCGGCCAGACGGTCATCTTCGGTGTCGATGTCACCAGCACCGAAGACGCAGACGTCGGTGTGCACCAGCTCCTGTTCGGGGTCCAGAGCTTCGCGAGCAGCTTCGAATTCCTGACCGGGAACCTCGTTTACGAGGTCACCCAGCCCTCCGGCTGTTTCGTGTCGACGCGCAAGGAGCTGATGATCACCAGCACCAGCGTCGTCGACGATCCGGTGCGCACGTCGGCGCAGGGCGTCTGGACATTCGGTCACCTCATGCGCGAGCTGGCGCCCACGCCGGAGCAAGCGCCGGCCATGACCTTGGCCCTCTTTCAGCACTGGCTGACCAATCAGACGGTCAACGGGTTCACCGTCGCCGCCCGACCCCAGATGCAGCAATCCTTGCTGGATATCTGGCCCAAGACGCCGACCGGCGAGCTCGATCTCGACCAGTCGCCGCTGCAGCTGCTGGCAATCGTGAATCGCATCGACGTGCGTGACCTGGCGTCGGGGAACGCCGGCGAGGGGCGATTCGTCTTCGGCGTGCAGGTGCAGCCGCGATTCGCCTTCCCACCCAACTTCACGCTGATTCTGGAGTATCACCTGCCCGCCCAGACGCAGGACGATGTCATGACCTGGGCCAACCTCTGGCACGGGCTCTCGTCGCACCCGTTCCCCTCCGAGGAGTACAACGCCGCGCTCGAGGAGATCACCAAGCGCTTCTCGGATCGCAACGCCCAGCCTTCGGGTGTCAGCGGCAGCGCGCTCGACGAGCTGCGTACCAACGAGAACGAGCTCTCGCCGTTCGGGGAATGGGAGCTGCGGGGGTTTGCGCTCTCGCCCTCGACCGGGTTCTTCGACGAGGTCACCGTCAAGGAGACGCCTGATCTTTCGTTCAACTTCACGCCGACGCTGGCCGATGTGATCAACGCGAACGCCGCCGCCATCAAGGCCGTGGTCCCGGGCGCCAACGGTCACACGATACCCGAACAGGTCAACGGGGTGAGCTTCCTCGGCGGCTCGGCCATCAATAGTGGCTTCGTCTCCTGGAGCGCGCCCGGCGTCGTCGATCCCGACGCACGCTTCCACATGTCGCTCAACACCTGCAACGGCTGCCACGGAACGGACACCAACACCCGATTCCTGATGGTCAGTCCGCGCTTCAACGGCCAGGAGGCGCGGCTTTCACCGTTCCTCACGGGAACGACGGTCTTTGATCAATTCAGCGGACAGGTTCGCACTCTGAACGATCTCGGGCGGCGCCGCACCGATCTGACCGGGCTGGTCTGCCCTGGCAGCGGGACCGACGCCGGGGCGCCGCCCCCGATCGACGCAGGAACGCCGCCCCCGATCGATGCCGGGCGTCCCCCGATCGACGCCGGGCGCCCCCCGATCGATGCCGGGCGCCCCCCGATCGACGCGTCACGCCCGCCGCCCCCAGGGCCCGACGCCGGCACGTTCGGCTAGGGAGAGGCGGGTCCCCGGCGTGGACGTGCACGTGCACGTCCACGCTCGATCTCTGCCCTGCGAGGGACGCGGGGCTGGTGAGAGGCCTTGGCCCCAATGCCGTTCGGTTAAACGCCAAGACGCCAGGACGCCACGGTCCGGACTCCTGAAAATCCGGACTCTGGCGTCGCTGGCGTCGTGGCGTTTGGCCTTGTCCGACCAGTCCCTAGCCCCTGCCGCCTATTTCGGCATCGCGCAGCTCTGGGCGCCGGCGGCCGGCAGGTAGCACTCGCGGGCGTAGTCGATCACCATGCGGTCGGTGTTGAAGCGCCAGCCAAGGGTGCGGATGGTTCGCTTCATGCGCTCGACCCAGCCGCGGGGCACGCCGGAGTCGTCGCGCTCGTAGTAAAGCGGGACGATCTGGTTCTCCAGCGTCTCGTACAGCGCCAGGCCGTCGCGCCGATCCTGCTCCTCGATCGACACGTGGGTGACGCCGTCGCCGATGGCGAAGCCGTTGAGGCCGTCGTAGGCCTCGGCCCACCAGCCGTCGAGCACCGAGAAGTTGAGCCCGCCGTTCAGCAGCACCTTCTGGCCGCTGGTGCCGCTGGCCTCCTGCGGCCGGCGCGGGTTGTTCAGCCAGACGTCGACGCCCTGCACCAGGTGGCGGCCGACGTTGATGTCGTAGTCCTCGATGAACAGGATCTTGCCGCGCAGCTCGGGCAGCAGGCTGGCGTCGTGCACGTGGCGCAGGACCTCCTGGCCGGGCCGATCGGCGGGGTGCGCCTTGCCCGACAGCACCAGCTGCACCGGGCGGTTCGGGTTGCCGAGCAGCCGCTTGAGCCGCTCGATGTCGCTGAAGATCAGGTTGGCGCGCTTGTAGGTCGCGAAGCGGCGCGCGAAGCCGATGGTCAGCGCCTCGGGATCGAGCGCGGTGCTCGCGGCCTTGATCAGGTCCTCGGGGTAGCCGGCGCGCTGGCGCTGCTCGCCGACCTTGCGGCGCACGAACTCGACCAGCGCCGCCTTGAGCACGCGGTGGGTCTCCCACAGCTCGGCGTCGGAGACGTTGTCGATGCGCGCCCACATCTGCGGCTCGCTCAGGCGCTCGCGCCAGTCGACGCCGATGTGCCGGTTGTACAGGTCCTGCATCGCCGGCGCCAGCCAGGTGCGCACGTGCACGCCGTTGGTGATGTGACCGACCGGCACCTCGTCCTCGCGGTGGTGCGGCCACAGCACCTGCCACGACTTGCGCGTGATGCGGCCGTGCAGCGACGACACGCCGTTCGCGTAGCGGGACATCTTGAACGCCAGCACCGTCATGCACAGCGCCTCGCGGTGGTCCTCGGGGCGGATGCGCCCCAGGCCCAGGAACTCCTCGCGCGTGAGGCCCAGCGAGCGACGCAGCGGATCGAGGTGGTCGTCGACCAGCTCGGGCGGGAAGCGGTCGTGGCCGGCGTCGACCGGCGTGTGGGTCGTGAAGACCGTGCTCTGGGCCACGTCCTGCGCGCAGGTTCGGAAGTCGGCGCCGCTCTCTTCCATGCGCAGGCGCGCGTACTCCAGCGTGGCGAAGGCGCTGTGTCCCTCGTTGAGGTGCAGCACGCCCCAGTGGATGCCGGCGGCGCGCAGCGCGCGGATGCCGCCCACGCCCAGCAGCAGCTCCTGCCGGATGCGGATGCGCTGGTCGCCGAAGTAAAGGCGCGCCGCCAGCTGGCGGTTCTCGTCGGAGTTCCCGTCGACGTCGGTGTCCAGCAGCAGCAGCCGGTTGCGCCCGACCTTGATCTCCCAGACCTGGGCCAGCAGCGTCTCGTGCGCCAGCGGCACCTCGATGATCAGCGGGCGGCCGCCGGGCGTGCGCGCCGGCATCGCCGGCAGCAGCTCCGCCGGCGAGCGCACGTACTCGGCGTGCTGCTGCCCGTGCCGGTCCAGGCGCTGGCGGAAGTACGACTCTCGATAGAACAGGCCGACCGCCACCAGCGGCAGCCCCAGATCGGAGGCGCTCTTGAGGTGGTCGCCCGCCAGCACGCCCAGGCCGCCGCTGTAGATCGGCAGCGATTCGTGGATGCCGAACTCGGCCGACAGATAGGCGACCGGGCGCACCCGCAGCGGACCGGCGTGGACCCCGGCCCAGGTCTTGGACGAGGACAGGTAGTCGCCGAGCTCGCGGTAGGCGCTGTCGACGCGCGCCCGCAGGACGGCGTCGCCGGCGATTGTTTCGAAACGTTCAGTGGAGAATCCCGCCAGCACCGAGATGGGGTTGTGATTCGATGCGCGGAAGGTCTCGGGATCCAGATCGCGAAACAGCTTGATGATCTGGGGGTTCCACGCCCACCACAGGTTGCGAGAGAGCTCCGTGAGCTGCTGTTTGAGCTTTTCTCCGGTCGTCGACATGACGCGACTATACCTGCTCCAGGGCGCGCCTCGCCATGTATACTCTGCGCCCTTCCAGATGGACGGACAGCGTCGATTCGTCGTTCTCATCATGGCCGGGGGCAAAGGCTCGCGGCTCTTCCCGCTCACGCTCGATCGCGCCAAGCCGGCGGTGCCTTTCGGAGGTCGCTATCGCATCATCGATTTCGTCCTGTCGAACATGGCGAACTCCGGCATCCGGTCGGTCTACGTGCTCACCCAGTACAAGTCGCAGTCGCTGGCCGAGCACGTGCAGCGCGCCTGGGGTAACCGCGGCGGTTTCGATTCGTTCGTCACCGTCGTGCCGGCGCAGATGCGCATGGGGGAAAGCTGGTACCGCGGCACCGCCGACTCGGTCTTCCAGAACATCCACCTGATCGAGGAGTATCGCGCCGACGCGGTCCTGGTCTTCGGCGCCGACCACGTCTACAAGATGAACGTGCGCCAGATGACCGACTACCACTTCGAGCGCGGCGCGATCGCCACCGTCGCCTGCCTGCCGGTGCCGGTCTCGGCGGCGCACGAGTTCGGCATCGTCCAGGTCGACGACCAGCAGCGGGTGATCGGTTTTCAGGAGAAGCCCGACCGGGATCCGGTCACCATCCCCGGCGATCCGACCCACTGCCTGGCCTCGATGGGCAACTACGTCTTCACCCCCGGTCCGCTGGTCGAGGAGCTGCGCGCCGACGCCGAGCGCGAGTCGCACCACGACTTCGGGCGCAACATCCTGCCGACGCTGGTGCGCGACCGGGAAGGTCTTCGCCTACAACTTCAGTCACAACCGGATCCGCGGCGTCTCCGACGAGCTGGAGAACGCCTACTGGCGCGACGTCGGCACGATCGACGCCTACTACGAGGCCAACATGGACCTCAAGAACGTCGTGCCGAGCTTGAATCTTTACAACTGGGAGTGGCCGATCATGTCGGCCAACTACCCCGACCCGCCGGCCAAGCTGGTGTTCGACGACGAGACCCGGCGCGGCATCGGGTTGCAGTCGATCATCTCGGGCGGCTGCATCATCGCCGGCGGCTTCGTCAAGGACTCGGTGCTGGGGCGCAACGTGTTCGTCGACGCCGGCGCCGAGGTCAAGGAGTCGGTGCTGTTCGACAACGTCTACGTCGGGCGCGGCGCGCGCATCCAGCGCGCGATCATCGACAAGAACGTGCGCGTCGCCGAGGGTGACCACATCGGTCACGATCTCGCGCGCGATTCGCTGCGGCACACAGTGAGCGAGGGCGGCGTCACGGTGGTCCAGAAGGCGCGCGACACGTTGCTCACCCGCTCGCGAAATTTCTGAGGGCGTCACCATGTCGACGCTTCCGATCGCTCTCGTCATCCACGGGCATTTCTATCAGCCGCCCCGCGAGAACCCCTGGACCGACGAGCTGGAGCGCGAGCCGTCGGCGGCGCCGCTGCACGACTGGAACGCGCGCATCCACGCCGAGTGCTACCGCGCCAACGCCTTCGCGCGCATCCACGACTCCAAGGGGCGCATCGAGGCGATCGTCAACAACTACGCGCGCATGTCGTTCAACTTCGGCCCGACGCTGGCGCGCTGGATCGAGACCCACGACCGCGAGGCGCACGAGCGGCTGCGCGCCGCCGACGGCGACCAGCGGCGGCGGCTCCGGCACGGCGGCGCGCTGGCGCAGGCCTACGCGCACCCGATCGTGCCGCTGCTGAGCCCGCGCGATCGCCACACGCAGCTGCTGTGGGGGCTGATGGATTTTCGCCGCCGCTTCGGCCGCGCCGCCGAGGGGTTGTGGTTGCCCGAGACCGCCGTCGACCCGGCGACGCTGGAGAGCCTGATCGAGCTCGGCGTGACGTTCACGATCCTCGCGCCCGAGCAGATCGCGGCGGTCAAGCCGCCCGGCAAGGATTGGCTGGCCGTCGATCGCGACAGCGTCGACACCGCGCGCACCTACAAGTGGCGGCACCGCGACGGCTCGGGGCGATCGATCAACATCGCGGTCTTCGACGGTCCGCTGTCGCGCTCGATCGCCTTCGGCGAGACCGCGGGGCGCGCCGAGACCTTCCTGTCGTCGGTGCGCGCGTCGGCCGAACGGTCGCACGTCAGCGGCGGGCCAGCGCCTGGTGCTGTGCGCGTCGGACGGCGAGCTGTTCGGCCACCACAAGAAGTTCGCCGACCTGACGCTGGCCTTCGCCAGCTACGTCGAGGCGGCGCGCCAGGGGATCGAGGTCACCAACCTCGGCGCCTATCTCGAGAAGTACCCGCCGACCTGGGAGCTGCGGATCGCCGCCGGCCCCGACGGCGAGGGGACCGCCTGGAGCTGCTCGCACGGCGCTCGGGCGCTGGCGGCGCGACTGCGGCTGCAGCATGCGCGGTCCCGACGCCGGCTGGAACCAGAAGTGGCGCGGACCGCTGCGCGCGGCGCTGGACCTGGTGCGCGACGCCGCCGCCGACTTCTACGAGGACGCGGCGGCGCAGCTGCTGGTCGATCCCTGGGGCGCGCGCGACGCCTACGGTGACGTGGTCGACGCCAGCCCGGCCGAGCGCGACGCGCTGCTGGCGACCTACGCGCGCCCCGAGCTGGCGGCCGGCGGACAGGCGGCGCGCGATCGCGCGCGGCTGCTGCTGGAGCTGCAGCGCGCGACGCTGCTGATGTACGCCAGCTGCGCCTGGTTCTTCGACGACGTCGCCGGCCTGGAAGCGTCGCTGGGGCTGCGCCTGGCGGCCTACGCGATCGATCTGCTGGGACAGGCCGGCGGCGACCCGCCCATCGAGGCCTTCCTCGACGCAGCTCGCCGAGGCGAAGAGCAACGTGCCCGAGGAGGGGACCGGCGCCGACGTCTTTCGTCGCGTCACCGGCGATCGATTTACCGCGCGGCACGCCGTCGGCTTCGCGGGCGCGGCCAGGCTCGTCGGCTCGGACTGGGTCGCTCCGTCGCCGTCGGGGTATGCGGTCGAGATCCTCGACGAGCACGCGGGGCGGACCCCGGCGGGCGCGCTGCTGTCGGGGCAGGCGCGCGCGACGTCGCATCGGACCGGCATCGGTCGAGCAGTACTCCTTCTCGGCGCTGGAGCGGAACGGGCAGGGGACCGACATCGAGATGCGCGTCGGCGGCGAGGCGTTCGGGTTGCGCCGACCTCGGGCGCGATCACCGCGAGCGGCTGATCTGGGCGGCGATCCGCAAGCGGCTGGCCAGCGGCGTCGCCGGGGGCGAGATCGACCTGCTGCGGCTGGCGGCCGATACGCTGAGCGAGTCCCAGCGCGGCGAGGCGCCGGTCCCGGCGGCGGCGGCGGCTGGCGACCTGGCCGACGATTCCGACGGCGTCCGCGGCCACCAGCGCGTGCTGGTCTCGCTGCTGGAGCAGCTGCTCGCGCACGAGCGCGGGACGCTGTCGCGCGAGGCGGTCTCGGTGGCCGCCCAGCTGCTCGACGTCGCGCGCCTGGCGCCGAACGACAGCTTGCGCCGCCGCCTGGAGGAGATGGTCTGGGATCAGATCGACGCCGGCGCCGACCCGAACGCCATCGCGCCGCTGACCGAGCGGCTCGGGTTCTCCGACGAAGCGATCGGCGGCGAGGTGATCGCCTCGTGAAGGCCAAGCCGCCAGGGAAGAAGCGGCCCGCCGCGAAGAAGAAGCAGGCTGCCCCCGCGAAGAAGGTGGCGACGGTACCGGTCAAGGCAAAGGCCGCGGTGAAGCGCCCCCCTCTCCCCAAGGGGGGAGGGAGTAAGAAGAAAGCGGCGAGCTCGAAGACCGCCGCGCCCCCCTCCGCACAGCTCGCGCCCGATCGGGGGCGAGGTCTCCGGCCGAAGGCCGGCGCCCGCCCACCAGCCGCCGCTGCTCCCGCCCGCCCTCCTCTTCATCCACCGTCGACCACCATCAACCCCGGCTCTCCCCCCGCTCCCATCTTTCCTCGGCCCACCGTCATCACCCCCGCCCGCCCGACCGGTCCCCTCGCGAGCGGCCCCACCCGCGATCCCATGGTGCTCTGGCTGGCCGCCGAGGCGGTCCCCTGGGCGCACACCGGCGGGCTCGGCGACGTCGTCGGCTCGTTGCCGACGGTGCTGCGGCAAAAGGGTTGGGACGTGCGACTGTGCCTGCCGCTCTACGCCGACGCGCGCCGCTTTCCCATGAGCGTGCCGCTGATGGAGTTCGAGGTCGCGGTGGCGCACGGCCGCAGCCAGGTGCCGGTGATCGTGCGCACCGCGATCGATCCGCCCGCACGGCGTGCCGACTTACTTCATCGAGTGTCCCCTGTTCGATCGCCCCGGCGTCTACGGCGACGCCGGGCAGTCCTACCCCGACAACCCCTTTCGCTTCGGCGTCTGGCAGCTGGCGGTGCGCGAGCTGATCGCCAGCCTGGTGCCGGCGCCGACGTTGATTCACTGCCACGACTGGCACGCGGCGCTGACGCCCGCGCTGGTGAAGATCGATGCCCTGCTCGAGAGCTCGCCGGCATCGGTGCTGGGGGCGGCCGCGCGCGACCTGCGCACGATCCTCACGATCCACAACCTGGAGTTTCAGGGACACACCCCGCGCGCCGTGCTCGAGGACCTGGGGTTGCCGCGCGAGCTCTGGCATCCGCAGTGGCTCGAGCACTTCGGCGGCGTGAACTTCCTCAAGGGCGGGATCCTGTCCGCTGACCGCGTCACCACGGTCAGCCGCACCTACGCCGACGAGATCCGAACGCCGGCCTCGGGCATGGGGCTGGACGGGCCGTTGCGCGATCGCGCCGCCGACGTCACCGGCATCGTCAACGGCATCGACGTCGTCGCCTGGGATCCTGCGACTGATCCGACGCTGGCGGCGCACTTCGACGCCGACCATCGCGCGGGGCGCGCCACCTGCAAGGAGGCGCTGCGCAGCGAGCTCGGTCTCGCGGGCGCGGCCAACGAGCCGCTGATCGGCTTCATCGGCCGGCTGACCGAGTCGAAAGGGGTCGACCTGCTGGTGCGGGCGCTGCCGTCGCTGTTCGCGCTCGGTGCCAAGGCGGTGGTGCTGGGCAGCGGCGATCTGCCGCTGCAGGCGGCGCTCAAGGATCTCGAGGCGGCGCATCCGGACCACTTCCGCGCGGTGCTGCGCTTCGACGCCGCGCTCGCGCGGCGCGCCTACGCCGGCGTCGACATGATGATCGTCCCCTCGCGCCTCGAGCCTTGCGGGTTGGTCCAGCTCTACTCGCTGCGCTACGGGGCGGTGCCGATCGTGCACGCGGTCGGCGGTCTGCGCGACACCGTCACCGACGGGACGACCGGCTTCGTGTTCGAAGATGCGACCCCGCGCGCGATCGTCGCGGCGGTGCGCCGCGCGCTCGAGATCTTCACCGACGAGCCGGCGCGCTGGGCCGAGATCGTCGGCGCGGGGATGCGGCAGGACTGGTCATGGACCAAGAGCGCTGCCGGCTACGACGCGCTCTATCGCGAGACGCTGCTCAGCCCGCCGCGCGCGCGCCCGCTGCCGGCGCCCGAGGACGATCAGGCGATGTTCGTCGACTACGGCCCCGAGCTGCCGGCGACGCTGGGGCGCGACGAGCTGCGCCTGATGGTGCAGGGGCCAACCTGCGTCTACGCCTACTGGGAGATGAGCGGCACCGAGCCGCTCGAGCTCATCATCGAAGAGCGCCCCACCGGTTACGCCTTCGTGCTGGTGGAGCAGGCGCCGCCGACCGGCGAGTTCTGGGTGCCGGTGCTGCCCGAGCACGCCTATCGCGCCATGTTGTGCCGCCGCGACGGCAGCGTCGTGCGCACGTCGAACATCGTGCTGACCGGTCGCGCCGGGCCGGTCACGCCGGGTGAAGACACGCCGGTCTGGCTCGAGCGCCTGCTTGCGTCGGGGGCGATCGACGATCCGGAGACCGCCGATCGCTGGTCGACGATCTTCCCCCAGCGCCCCGCGCGCCTGCGCGGCACGCGCTACTGGGGCGGTGAAATGCCGTCCGACCTCTCGTTCGTGCCGCCCAGCAGCCACACGCTGGTGTCGCCGCCGACGCCGCCGGGGTTGGGCCTGCTGCCCGATCGCGAAAGGTGGCGCCCATGAGCGCGACCGACGGGGCATCTACCAAGAGCAACGGCGCGGTCAACGGCTACGTCAGCCTGGTGTTGCACGCGCACCTGCCGTTCGTGCGCCACCCCGAGCACGACGACTTCCTCGAGGAAGACTGGCTGTTCGAGGCGATCTCCGAGACCTACGTGCCGCTGTTGCAGGCGTTCTTTCGCCTGCGCGACGAGCGCGTCCCGTTCCGCATCACCATGTCGATCACGCCGCCGCTGGCGGCGATGCTCGACGACGCCCTGCTGCGCGGGCGCTACCTGCGCCACCTGGCGCGACTGACCACGCTGGCGGAAAGCGAGGTGCGCGGCAACCACGAGTCGAGCCGCATCGGGCAGATCGCGCGCCACTACCTGGGGCGCTTCCGCGGCGTGCGCGCCTTCATCGACCGCTGGGGCGGCGACCTGCTGGCCGCCTTCCGCGAGCTGCAGAACGACGGGCTGCTCGAGATCCTCGCCTGCAACGCCACCCACGGCTTCCTGCCGCTGATGAGCGGCCCCGCGCCGCGCCGCGCGCAGATCCGGGCCGGCGTGCAGGCCTACGCGCGCACCTTCGGCCGACGCCCGCGCGGCATCTGGCTGGCCGAGTGCGGTTACGACCATGGCATCGACGCGCTCCTCGGTGAGGAGGGGATCGATTACTTCTTCCTCGACTCGCACGGCATCGGCCACGGCCGCCCGCATCCGCAGCGTGGGATCCACGCGCCGGTGCGCACGCCGGGCGGGCCGGCGGCGTTCGCCCGCGATCTCGAGACCGGCCGCCAGGTCTGGAGCGCCGACGAGGGCTACCCCGGCGATCCGGCCTACCGCGAGTTCTATCGGGACCTCGGCTGGGACGCGAGCTACGAGTACATTCGGCCCTACCTGCACGAGGACGGCGTGCGGCGCGGCGTCGGCATCAAGTGCCACCGCGTGACCGGCAAGGTGCCGTTGCACGAGAAGCAGCTCTACGATCCCGCGGAGGCCGAAGCGCGAGCGCGCGAGCACGGGCGCAACTTCGTGTTCAACCGGAAACACCAGATTCGCTACCTACGCGACAAGCTCGACCGGGCGCCGATGGTCGTCGCCATGTACGACGCCGAGCTGTTCGGGCACTGGTGGTACGAGGGCCCGATCTTCCTGGAAGAAGTCCTGCGCGGCCTGGCCCAGGAGCCCGAGGTGGAGGCGATGACCGCGCCGGAATATCTGGCGCGGCACAAGGATCTGCAGCTGCAACGCCCCAACCCGTCGACCTGGGGCGCCAACGGCGACGCGCGCGTCTGGCTGAACGGACAGGTGGCGTGGCTCTATCGATATCAGCACTGGGCCGAACAGGAGATGGCCGTGCTGGGACGCCGGTTTGTGGGCCTTGGCGGCCTCACGCAACGCGCGCTGGCGCAGGCCGGCCGCGAGCTGCTGCTCATGCAGAGCTCGGACTGGGCGTTCATCATCACCACCGGCACGACCGCCCCCTATGCGGTGCGCCGATTCAAGCGGCACCTGCAGAGTTTCCGTGAATTGCGCCAGGGGTTGCTGGCGGGCGAGCTCAGCGAGGCCGACGTCAGCGCGCGCGAGAGCCGCACGCCCATTTTTCCCGAGCTGGACGTCAGCCCGTGGATCAGCTGATGTTCCGGTCGTAGCCCGGCGTCGTCCGAGCGCGAAAAAGCGGTCATTCGGCCGATTTCTTGACGCCAATTCCGATTCTGGTTGCGCTAGCATGCGCTGCATGGGTCGTCGCGCTTTGGTCTTGATGGGGATTTTCGCGGGTGGCGCGGCCGCGGGCTGCGCCAGCACCGCCCAGAACGGTGACCTGCAGGTCAAGATGTTGGCCGCCAGCAGCGACTCACCCTCGAACGTCGCGCTGAACGTCAGCGTCGGCAACAAGTCGGGCGAGCCGATCGTCGGGCTCAAGCCGGCCAACTTTCGCATCTTCGAGGACGGCAAGCTCGTGCCCGAGGACAAGGCGAAGCGGATGCTGCTGGATCCGAAGATGGCCGAGGTCTACTTCACGGTGCTGCTGGTCGATCTCAGCGGGCCGGTCGTCGAGTCGAAGGAGTTCCCCGAGCTGGTGCAGCAGGTCGGCGACTTCATCGACGCGCTCAAGGGGACGCACCAGCTGACGGTGAGCCTGTTCGACGGGCGAGACGACCTGCGCACGGTGCTGGAGCCCGACGAGGCCGACGGCCAGGCGGCGCTGGCGCGCATGCGCCGCTATCGCCCCGAGGAGCGCAAGAGCAACCTCAACGGCGCGATCCTCAAAGGGCTGGCGAGCCTCGACCGGCAGATGGCCGCCAGCACCGCCAGCCACAAGGCCAGCAACCTGGTGGTGTTCACCGACCGCGGCGATCTCGCCGAGAAGGTCCCCGAGGAAGAGCTGGAGGTCGCGCTCGACAAGACGCCGGCCGACGTCTACGTCATCGGCGTCGGCGCCGGCATCAAGAAGCCCGAGCTCGGCAAGATCGCGCGCACCGACGCGTTCTACTCGACTGACACCAAGGATCTGGCCGTCGGGTTCACCCACCTGTCAAAGCATCTGGAGGTGGCGGCGGCCGGGCACTACCTCATCTCGTACTGCTCGCCCAAGCGCAAGGGGGAGCACAGCCTGGAGATCGAGGTCAGCACCGAGAAGGAGCACGGCCTGATCACCCATCGCTACAGCGCTGACGGCTTCACCAAAGGCTGCACCCCCAAGCACCTGCCCGCCTTCGTCGCGAAGGCCGGCGACAAGCCGGCCGACGACGAGCCAGCGGACGACAAGGCCAGCGGCGACAAGCGCGCCGCCGACAAGGGATCGGACGAGACGGCCGCCAGCGATGAAGCGCCGAAGCCGCGCGCGCGCGAAAAGGTGGCGAGCCACGACGCGCAAGCGGTGACACCCGCCGCCGCCACCGACGACGACGACGCCGAGGCCAAGCCGCAAGGGAAGCAGCAGGGCAAGCAGGACCGCAAGCGCGAGGGCAAGTTCGCCAAGGAAGCGAAGGAGGAGTAGGCCCGCGCGGCGAGGCCCTCGCGTGAGAGGCCCGCCGGACCCCTCACCCCCCGGCCGCGGACGGCCGGCGGCCTCTCCCCGCTCCGCGGGGCGAGGCAAATTCAATAGGCTGGCTAGAAGCGAAGGGCGCTGTTAAACGCCGGCGCTCCTTCCGGGTCCGGCCCCTGGGGCGAGGCAAATTAAATAGGTTAGCTAGAAGCGAAGGGCGCTGTTAAACGCCGGCGCTCCTTCCGGGTCCCCTCGCCCCGGTCTGCCGGTCTGCCGGGGAGAGGGTTAGGGTGAGGGGCCCCACGCATTCGACCCGCCCGAATCGGCCTCACTCCCGATTGCCGTGCCGGGTTTGCTCGGCATGTTGGGCTGCAGGGCCCGACGTTTGCGATCGGGGTGAGGTCTATCCATGGTGAATGGCCACGCGTATCTCCTGTCTTGGCTCGGCAAGCAGCCGTTCATCCTGCTCTTCATGGTCGTTGCGGCGGGCTATGCGCTCGGACGCGTGAAGATCAAAGGGATTGGCCTCGGCGCGACCGCGTCGTCGCTGCTGATCGCCCTCGCGATCAGCCTGTTCGGCGCCACGCACGGTGCGAAGATCGCTATCCCGGACTTCGCGAGCACGATCTTTTTCAACATGTTCATGTTCTCGGTGGGGGTGAAGGTTGGTCCCCAGTTCCTGGCCGGCCTGAGGCGGGATGCCGCCAAGTTCATCTTCTTCGGCCTGTTCGTTCCGTTGTCGGCGGCCGGCCTCATGCTGGGTTTGCGCTCGGTCGTGCACCTGGCGCCCGGCCTGCTGCCGGGGATCCTCGCCGGCAGCAACACCGCGACGCCGGGCCTCGGCGCGGCGAAGGCCGCTTACGCCGCCGCCGTGGGTGGCGCCCACGCCGACGCCATCGGCAATCTGTCGACGGCGTTTGCCTTTTCGTATTGCCTGAGCCTGATCCTGTTCGTGCTGCTGATGAAGCTGCCCGATCTCCTGGGTCGCAACACGCCGCGCGCCGCGCAGGCGCTGGAAGCACAGATCCGTGGGACGCTGAGCGATCCGCTGCCCGGCACCGGAGGCGAGTTCCTGGGACGGCCGCTGCCGGTCGCGGTGCGCTCGTACCTGATGGAAGATCCGCACCTGGTCGGACACCGCCTGGGTGAGCTGCGGCAGACCTATCCGCTGGTCGCGGTCGAGCGCGTGCTGCGCGAGGGGAAGCTGCTCGAGCCGACCGACGACGTCGTCCTGCAGCCGCACGATACGCTGGCGCTGTACGGGCCGATCCCGCGCCTCATCAAGGCGGCGTCGATCCTGGGACCGGAGGTCGACATCCCGGAGCTGCGCGACGCCGGTTCGGAGACCATCGACGTCATCGCCCACAATCAGGAGGCGATCGGCAAATCCCTGAACCAGCTGGCCGGCGACATTGGCCACGGCCTGTACCTGAACGCGATGTTTCGCGGCGGTGCCGAGATCCCGCACGGCCCCGACACCACGGTGAGGCGCGGTGACGTCCTGCGCGTCACCGGCGCCAAATGGCGGATCAAGATCCTCGAAAGGCGCATCGGCAAGGTGATCCGGCGCAGCATCAGCACCGATCTCGTGACGCTGGCGCTGGGCCTGGCGGCCGGCGGCGCGCTCGGCGCGGTGACGATTCCGTTCGGCCCGCTCAAGATCGCGATCGGCTCGGCGGTCGGGCTGCTGGTGGTCGGCATCGTCCTCAGCATCCTGCGCACGCGCTATCCGGCGCTGGGCGGCCCCTTTCCCGAACCGGCGCGCCAGCTGCTCGAAGATCTGGGCCTCAACGTCTTCGTCGCCGTGCTGGGGCTCAACGCCGGCGACGGCGTGGCCCACGCGATATCGGCCGGCGCGCTCGGCCCGATCCTCATCGGCACGCTGATCGTCGGCTTCATCCCCGCGATCGTCGCGTGGCTGGTCGGCGCGTTCGCGTTCAAGATGAACGACGCCCTGTTGCTGGGCGCGATCGCGGGCGGCCGCTGCAACAGCGCCGGCATGCAGGCGGCGCAGGAAGTCTCGCACAGCACCATTCCCGCGATCTCGTACCCGGTCACCTTCGCGCTGTCGAACGTGGTGCTGACCGTGCTGGTCTACGTCTTCGCGATGATGGGGTGAAGGTTCCGGTTCCGGCGAGCGCTCGGTCGAGCCTCGCCCCGCGGCTGAGGATCGAATCGGGGCGATTCGCCATTGTCCTTTGGCCCAGCCGACCAAAACTGGAAGGTAGAGCGGAGGCATACCCATGGATAAGCCGAGGAACGCGGACGCCGTGAAGTACTCCGGGCTCAGCCCGTTTCAGCTGAAGGACGAGCTGATCCGCTGGGCGCGCGAGGAGAGTCAACAGAAGGCGGCCACGCATCAGTTCCTCGACGCAGGGCGCGGCAATCCGAACTGGGTCGCGACGACCCCGCGCGAAGCGTTCTTCTTGCTGGGCCAGTTCGCGCTGCAGGAATCCAAGCGCGTCTGGGACGAGCCCGACCTCGGCGGCATGCCCCACAAGGACGGCATCGCCGAGCGGATGCGCGCGTTCTTGAAGGGCACGCCCGGGGAGGGCAGCAGCCTGCTGGCGCGCGCGCTCGACTACGGCGTATCGACGCTGAGGTTCGAAGCCCGACGCCTTCGTGCACGAGCTGGTCGACGCGGTGGTCGGCGACAACTATCCCGTCCCCGATCGCATGCTGCCGCACGGCGAGGAGATCGTGCGTCGCTACCTCGCGAAGTCGATGTACGACGACCGTCCGCCGCAGGGCACGTTCGACCTGTTCGCCGTCGAGGGCGGCACCGCCGCCATGTGCTACATCTTCGACAGCCTGGTCGCGAACCGCGTGCTCAAGAAGGGCGACACCATCGCGCTCGGCACGCCGATCTTCACGCCCTATCTCGAGATGCCGCGGCTCGAGGAGTACGACCTCGAAGATCGTCGAGATCAAGCAGAGCGAGATGGCCGAGGGACGGCACACCTGGCAGTACCCCGACGCCGAGATCGCCAAGCTGGAAGACCCGGCCATCAAGGCGTTCTTCCTGGTCAACCCCAGCAACCCGGCCTCGTACGCGATGCGCCAGGGGACCATCGACCGCATCGTCGACCTGGTGCGCACCAAGCGGCCGGATCTGATCGTGCTCACCGACGACGTCTACGGCACGTTCGTCGACGGGTTTCGATCGCTGGCCGC
Organism: uncultured Pseudomonadota bacterium; assembly: GCA_963778795.1. Classification (GTDB taxonomy): domain Bacteria; phylum Myxococcota_A; class Polyangia; order Fen-1088; family Fen-1088; genus DASRQZ01. Next base: position 1,015,214 of record CAVZVU010000005.1, read on the forward strand.
CGATCTGCCGCACAACACCATCCTGGTCTACTCGTACTCGAAGTACTTCGGCTGCACCGGCTGGCGCCTCGGCGTCATCGCGCTGCACGAGAACAACGTCATCGACCAGGCCATCGCGCGCCTGCCCGAGGTCGACGCGCCAGCGGCTGCACCGCCGCTACGAGAACCTCACCGTCGATCCCGACGGTATGAAGTTCATCGACCGCATGGTGGCCGACAGCCGCGACGTCGCGCTCAATCACACCGCCGGTCTGTCGCTGCCGCAGCAGGTGCAGATGACGCTGTTCTCGCTGTTCGCGCTGCTCGACGACGGCGACGCCTACAAGAAGCGCTGCCAAGGCGATCATCCACGAGCGGCTCGAGACGCTGTTCAAGGCGCTGGACGTGCCGCTGCCCGAGGATCCGCTGCGCGTCGGCTACTACGCCGACCTCGATCTCGAGGCCTGGGGGCGCCACTACTTCGGCGAGGAGTTCACCAAGTACGTCGAAGCGCACCACGACCCGCTGGAGATCGTCATCGCCCTCGCGCAGCGGCACGGCACCGTGCTGCTCAACGGCGGCGGCTTCGACGGCCCGCCCTGGTCGGCGCGCGTCTCGCTGGCCAATCTCGACGCCGACGACTACGCCAACGTCGGGAGCGACCTCAAGGAGATCGCCGAGACAGCGGTGCGCAACTGGAAGGCCAGCGTGAAAGCCGACGGCAAGGGCAACGGCCACGGCAAGGGCAACGGCCACAGCAAGGGCAACAAGCGCTGACCCGGGCGGGAGACATCGAGGGATGTCTCATGTCGGACATGAGGAGGTACGAGCCATGAAGAAACCACTGTTGTTGGCGGGCCTGATGATCATGCTGGCCTCCGGGACCGCGCTGGCGGCGAAGCCGTCGATCAAGATCCTCGCGACTGGCGGAACCATCGCGGGTGCGCAGGCGAGCGGACAGTCGTACGGCTACAAGTCGGGGTCGTTCAAGGTCGAGGACCTGATCGGCGCCGTGCCGCAAACCTGAACAAGCTCGCCGAGCTCAGCGGCGAGCAGGTGGCGAACATCGGCAGCCAGGACATGAACGATGCCGTCTGGCTGAAGCTGGCCAAGCGGGTGAACGAGGTGCTGGCGTCGCCCGACGTCGACGGCGTCGTCATCACCCACGGCACCGACACGATGGAAGAGACCGCGTTCTTCCTCGACCTGGCGGTCAAGAGCGAGAAGCCGGTCGTGCTGGTCGGGTCGATGCGGCCCGCGACGGCGATCAGCGCCGACGGCCCGGGCAACCTCTACAACGCGGTCGCCGTCGCGGCCAGCCCGGGGGCCAAGGGGCGGGGCGTGCTGGTCGTGCTCAACGACGAGGTCCACTCCGCGCGCAACGTCGTCAAGACCGACACGACCAACGTCGAGACGTTCAGGAGCCTGAACCGCGGCCCCGTCGGATTGGTGCACACCGGGCAGATCGCCTGGTTCGAGGCGATGGATCGCCGCCACACCACGCAGCTCGGAGTTCGACGTCAGCGGGCGCACCCAGTTGCCGCGCGTCGACATCATCTACGCCCACGCCAACATGAGCCCCGACCTGATCGAGGCGGCGGTGCGCGACGGCGCCAAGGGCCTGGTCATCGCTGGCGTCGGCGACGGCAACATGACCGAGCCGGCGATCGCGGCCCTGACCAAGGCCGCCAAGGCCGGCGTCGTGGTCGTGCGCAGCACGCGCCTGGCAGGCGGGCTGGTGCTGCGCAACAACGAGGTCAACGACGATCAGCTCGGGCTTCGTCGCCTCGGGCGAGTTCACCGCGCCCAAGGCGCGCGTGCTGCTGCAGATCGGGTTGACCAAGAGCAACGACGTCAAGCAGATCCAGCGCATGTTCAACGAGTACTAGGCGCAGCACTGATCGGATGACAAGAAACGCCATGACGCCAGAGACGCCAGCTCCGGACTTTCGAGAGTCCGGATCCTGGCGTCGTGGCGTTTGATCGACGGGTGCACCACCCCCGATGTTGAAGCTGCCGCTCGTTCTGGAGATGGGCGGCGTGGTCGTGGGGGCGGTCTCGGGCGGTATTCACGCGGTCAATCGCCAGGCCGACATCATCGGCATCTTCGTGCTGGCGTTCCTGACCGCGCTCGGAGGCGGCATCGTGCGCGACGTGTTCATCGGCGCCGGTACGCCGCTCGCGCTCGCGCGCCCCGCCTATTTGATCGTGGTCGCCGGCGCCTCGCTGGTGACCCTGTGTCTCGCCAGCTGGCTCGCGCGATTCAATCGGTTACTGGTGGTGCTGGACGCGTTTCTGATGGGGCTCTGGACGGTGATGGGGACCGAGCGGGCGTTTGCTTATGGACTGCCGGTGATGTCCACGATCTTCTTGGGGACCGTCACCGCGACCGGCGGGGGCATGCTGCGCGACGTGGTGTCGGGCGAGACCCCCCAGGTCCTCAAGAAGGGCGAGCTCCACGTCACGGCCGCGTTGATCGCGGCGACGCTCGATTCGATGCTGATCCGCAGCCTCACCCTGCCGCCGCTGCTCGGTGAGCTGACCACCGTCGCGGTCGCCGCCGGGATCCGCCTGGGCGCGATCCGCTGGCACGTGACAACGCCGACGCCCAGCGACGTCGCCGAGCTCTGGCGCCGCTGGCGGCGGCGCGGCTGACCTCAGACGGCTAGACGGCTAGCGCGTGTCGGGCGTACCTGAGACGTCGCCTGACGCGCTGTCGTCTTCTCGCGCCTCGAGGAAGCTGCGCAGGTCGGCCTCGCGCACCAGCGGTTCGCCCGGGGCGACGTTGTCGAGCTTGCCGCGGCGGATCCAGTCTTCGAGCTCGTCGACCAGCTGGTAGAGGTGGTCGAACGAATCGACGATGAACAGCAGCGGCTGGTAGTGGTGGATCTCGAAGTGCTGGTTGACGACCCATTCGATGCGGAACGGGTAACGCTGCACGCTGGGGGCGTCGATCGCGTGCGCGATCTCGCCGTACGAGCTCAGCAGCCCGCTGCCGTACACCTTGAGCGCGTCGGCGCCCGGGCGCTCGCGCATCAGGCCGAACTCGACGGTGAACCAGAAGAAGCGCGACATCGCGCGGATGTTGCTGGTCAAGACGCGCAGCCGCTCTGATTCGTCGGCGATCGCCGACGCCAGCTTGGCCGCCGTGCGCGCGCATTCGCCGAACCGCACCAGCGCGTCGGCAAAGGCGCGATCGGTGTGCATCGGCACGTGGCCGGCGATGTCGTGGAAGATGTCGGGCTCGGGCAGGTATTCCTGGGTCTTGCCGTCGCGGATCGTCACCGTGGTCGGAAACTCTCGCCGGCGCAGGCAGTCGAAGAACAGGTAGGCCGGGACGTAGCCGCTGACCGGGCGCGCGCGAAAGCCGGTGAGCGTTTGCATGAACCGGTTCACGTCCTCGAAGCGCGGCACGTGGTCCTTGTCCATGAACAACGTGTCGAGTCCGCGCAGGTATCGCTCGTTGGCGTAGCGCCGCCAGCGATCCTGCATGCGGGCGAAGAGCTGCCGCCACGTCTGGTGGTTCTCATCGGAGTAGAGCTCGTAAGGCTGCCGGATGTAGATCTGACCGTTCGCCACGGCCTGCTCGATGAAGGGCGACTTGGTCGTCGTCAGCCCGGGCGCGCTCGCCGCCGTCGCCGCCGCCGCTGGAGCGTGGCTCGCACTGCCGCTGGGTCCTGCCGCCGGGGTGGTCATCCGTACCCGCCGCTACATTTTAGCGCCCAAAGGATGGGTGCGCGCGTAAGATCTCCTGCGCAACGCACCGCGATCAGAAAAGGGGGCTCGCATGTTCCACGGGATCTGGCTGGCTTTGCTGGGGGTTTTGGCGGCGTCGAACCTGATCATCGCCAAGAAACCCGACGCCGAGCAGCTCATCGGCAAGATCGCTCCCTACCAGGGCTGGATCGGCGCGGTGTCGGCGGTCTGGGGTGTGTTCGGGATATTGGGCTGCGTCAGCCACATCGGCTGGATGGGCACCAACCTGGCGGTCTACTGGCTGTCGTGGCTCGCCGACGCGGTGCTGCTGACGTGCCTCGGGCTGTTGCTGGGCGTCGGCGTCTTCAAGAGCTTCATCAAGAGCGAGGCGGCGCACGCCAAGCTCGACAAGTTGATCGCGAGGCTGGCGCCCTATCAGGGCAAGCTCGGTCTGGTCGCGATCGCGCTCGGCTTCTGGATGACGATCGCCGCGGTGATGTTCCGCGTCGGCTAAAGAACAGTCCCAGCCGAAACGCCTCGCTCAGGATTCAAAGCGGGGCGGGGACCGACGAGGGCGCGGGTCCTGTCACGGGGTGGGGTCCTCCCCGCTGCGGTCAGATGGCGGAAGCAGCCTGGCTTGTTGTGGCAACTCCCGATCGCCCTTCATCGGAATCGGTCGCGCAGGGCACGACACGCCGCCATCTGACCGCATCGGGGTCCCCCCCCACCCCGTGCCACCCGCGCCCTCATCGGTCCCCGCTCTCAATGAGAGAGCTCTCGGCTCGTCCGACGGGGGATCGTTCCCATGTGTCGCAAGCGATCTCGTTGAGAGCACCGAGAAGCGAAGGGCGCGGGTGACCGGAGTGGGGGGACCCAAATGGGAGCGGACCGCGGCGTGTCGTGCCTTGCGCGACCGATTCCGATGAGCGGCTTCGGGGGTTGCCACAACAAGCCAGGCTGCTCCCGCGGTCCGATCCCATTTGGGAGGACCCACGCAGGGCAGGACCCGCGCCCTTTGCTTCTCGGTGCCCCCGCTAGGTGGATCTGATCGGCGCTGCCCCTAGGCGACCGGCGGTTCCCACCGGCCGCTGGTCGACGAGCGGGCCAGGGCGTCGAGGACCGCCATGTTCTTCACGCTGTCCTCGAGCGGCAGCGGCGCCGGCGCTCCGGTCTTCACCGCCTGCGAGAAACCTTCGACCAGCAGCGTGTACTGGTTGCACGGCTCGAAGGCGACCGCTTCGACCATCGGCTCTTCGAGCTGTTCGCTGCGGTCGATGATCAGGCGGGTCGCCCGATCGGTGTACGGGCTCCAGGGAACGTCAAAGCTGATGCGCCCCTTGCTGCCCAGCACCGCCACCTGCTGCGACGGCGACAGCTGCATGCCGCAGCTGAAAACCGACTGGCCGGTCGGGAACTCCAGCATCGCCGACGCCAGGATGTCGACGCCCGAATCGGGATCGCGCGTGAGCGAGGCGATGACCCGCGCCGGCTCGACCCCGAAACAGAAGCGCGAGATGCTGACCGGATAGAAGCCGACGTCGAGCAGCGTGCCGCCGCCCATCTCGCGCTGGTAGCGGACGTTGTCACGCTGGCGCAGGTTGTAGCCGAAGCTGCTGACGATCGAACGCAGCTCGCCGATCTTCCCGTTGTTCCCCTTGGCGAGCTCGGCGCGCGTCGCCAGCCAGCGCGGGTGCACGCGGATCATCGCCGCCTCTTGAATCAGCACGCCCGCGCGGTCGCGCGCCTCGAGCAGCGACATCGCCTGCTCGGCGTTGAGCGCGATCGGTTTTTCGCACAGCACGTGCTTGCCCGCCTCGGCGGCCTTGATCGAGTAGGGGACGTGCAAGTGATTGGGCAGCGGGATGTAGACCGCATCGATCTCGGGATCGGCGAGCAGCTCTTCGTATGACCCGTAGGCGCGCGCGATGCCCAGGTCGCGCGCCGCCTTCTCCGCCTTGTCCTTCGTGCGCGAGGCGATCGCCGTCACGCTGATGTCGCGCGCGCGCTGCATCGCCGGGATCATCCGGCGGGTCGCGAACATCGACACCCCGAGGATCCCCCAGCGCAGCATCAAATCACCGCTCCATCGGGAACGATGCCGTTCTTGGGAACGATCACGATCCCCTCGCGAATGAAGTAGCCGTTGCCATCGTGCTCCTTGATGCCCTGTCGGTTGGTGATCTGCACGCCGCGGCCGATGCGGGCGTTCTTGTCGATGATCGCGTTCTCGACCACCGACTCGGCGCCGATGCCGATGGGCGGAATGCCGTTGGCCTGGGTCGCCTCCATCTGCTGCAGCGTCTCGTAGCCGTCGGCGCCGATGAGCAGGCTGCTGCGGATCTGCGTGCCGGCGCCGATGCGGCTGCGGATCCCGATCACGGCGCGATCGATGTGCGCGCCCTGCATGATGCAGCCCTCGGAGATCAGCGCGTTCTTGAGCGTGCAATTGGCGACCTTCGACGCCGGCAGGAAGCGCGGGTTGGTGTAGATCGGGTGGGCCGCGTCGTAGAAGTCAAACGGCGGGATCGGGTCGCACAGCGCCAGGTTGGCCAGGTAGTACGACCGGATCGATCCGACGTCCTCCCAGTAGCCGCGGTGCACGTGCGCCTGCACGCGCCGGCGCGGCACGGCGTCGGGGATCACATGCCGGCCGAAGTCGACCAGCTTGGGATCGCCCAGCGACTCCTCGAGGGCTTCGCGCGAGAAGGTGTAGATGCCCATCGAGGCCAGGTATCCGCGCCCCACGCCGGGGATGTCGGAGATCAGCGCCGGCAGGCGATCGGGCGACGGCTTTTCTTCGAAGTGAACGATCCGGCCGCTGGCGTCCATCTTGAGGATGCCGAACGCCGACGCCTGCTCGGCGCCGACCGGGACCACGCCGACGGTCGCCTCGGCCTTGCTCTCGACGTGCGTCTTCTGCATCTGCCGGTAGTCCATCTGGTAAAGCTGGTCGCCCGACAGGATCATCACGTCCTTCGCCGCCGTGCGCCGCATGTGGCGCAGGCTCTGGCGAACGGCGTCGGCGGTGCCCTGAAACCAGTTGTCCCCCTCCTCGGTCTGCTCGGCGGCCAGCACCGAGACGAACCCCGACGAGAAGATGTCGAACTTGTACGTGAGGGCGATATGCCGATTCAGGCTCTCGGAGTTGAACTGCGTCAGCACGAAGATCCGACGCAGGTTCGAGTTGAGGCAGTTGCTGATCGGAATGTCGATCAGCCGATACTTGCCGCCGATCGGCACCGCCGGCTTCGAGCGCCGGAGCGTGAGAGGGAAGAGCCGCGTTCCGCGACCACCGCCGAGAATAATTGCCAGCACGTCGTCCATGGGTCGGCAATTGTCACACGGGACCGCGGTGTCGGAAACCTCAAAGGGCTGCTGATTTTGACCCGAGCGCGTGTCCAGGCCGGCTGACGACGAGAGATGTGACCAGTCTGACCAGACGTCCTCCGGGAGTCGCTACGGACGTTGCTATGGGAGTTGCCACCGCGCTCGGCACCAGAGCTGTGACCGCACCGTGACCGGATTGAATCACCATACGACTCACCAGACGCCTCACCATACGTGTCACCATACGACGGCTTCGCAGGTCGCCGGGAATCCGACCGGTGCCCCCTCGACGGTCAGGCCCTCCCTGTACTCACCGTCGGCCACCTTGCGACCATCGGGCGCCCACTGCGTCCAACGTCCGACCTTCAGCCCGCGTTCGTACCGCCCTTCGAGCCAGCGCTCGCCACCCGCATGGAAGGCCTGGTAAGGGCCGGACGGCTTGCCGTCGACGAAGGGACAGACCTGGCGCCGGGCGCCGTTCGGGTGCAGCTGGATGAAGACGGCGTGGCTCTTGTCGGTCGGATTCACGCAGAAGGCGTTGCTGCCCGCCGTCGAGCGCTGGGTGTCGACGCGCATGCCGGTGGGGCACAGCGGCTTGCTGCACCCACCTGCGCCCACGATCGTTCCCAGCGCCGCGCCCAGAGCCAGGGCCACGCCCGCGCGGGCGCCCGCGCCCCGCCGCTGGCGGCCCATCAGCCGGTGCGCGCGGCGTGCCAGTTCCATGCGTGCTCCACGATGGTGAGAAGGTCGGGGTATTGCGGGCGAAAGTTGAGCAGCTGCTGGGCGCGGCCGGGATCGGCGACCAGCGCCGGCGCGTCGCCCGGCCGGCGTCCGACCTCGCGTCGGGGAACGGGCCGCCCGCTGACCCGCTCGACGGCGGCCATCACCTCGCGCACCGAGTGGCCGACGCCGGTGCCGATGTTGGCGGCGAAGCTGCCCTTGTCGGCGGCCAGGTGGTCGAGCGCCAGCAGGTGGGCCTGCGCGAGATCGACGACGTGGATGTAGTCGCGCACCGCGGTGCCGTCGGGGGTCGGGTAGTCGGTGCCGAAGATCTGCAGCTCGCCGCGCTGGCCGAGCGCCGCCTTGATCGCCAGCGGGATGAGGTGGCTCTCCGGGGCGTGGTCTTCGCCGATCTCGCCGCCGGGATCGGCGCCGGCGGCGTTGAAGTAGCGCAGCGCCGCCCAGCGCAGGCCGTAGGCCTCGCCGTACCAGCGCAGCGTGCGCTCGACGAACAGCTTCGATTCGCCGTACGGGTTGACCGGCAGCAGGCGGTGATCCTCGGGGATCGGCACGGCGATCGGATCGCCGTACACCGCCGCCGTCGACGAGAAGACGATCTGCTTGACCCCCTTGTCGACCATGGCGTCGAGCAGGTTCAGCGTGTTGACCAGGTTGTTGCGGAAGTACTTGCGCGGGTTGCGCACCGATTCGCCGACCTCGATGTGGGCGGCGAAGTCGATCACCGCCTCGACGTCATGGCGCTCGAGCACGGCGTCGATGGCCGCGCGGTCGGCGAGGTCGCCTTCTTCGAACACGCCCCAGCGCAGCGCCCAGCGGTGCCCCGAGCTGAGGTTGTCGAACACGACCGGCTTGCGCCCCGAAGCCGCGATCAGCTTCGCGGTGTGGCTGCCGATGAACCCCGCCCCTCCGACGATCAATATCGACAAAGCGATCCGTCCTTCATTGCGGGCAGCATTTGCTCTTCACAATAACCCCATCACCGTTGGCGCGCGAGGACGGTGACTTCGTTCTTGTTGTGCAGCAGCTGCTTGGTGCGCGCGAAGCGCCAGCCGGCGCGGGCGAACAGCGGTTCGACGTCGGCCAGGATGCCTGTAGCCGTCGCGGCCCTTGAACTTGACGGTCACGACCAGCGCGCGGCACCAGCGCTGGTCGAGCCAGCGCGCGATCAGCGTGAGGGTGCGCGCCGGCTCGCAGACGACGTCGCACAGCAGCCAGTCGACCGGCTGCGGCGGCTCGTAGGTGAAGGCGTTGCCGATGATCGCGGTCAGGTGCGGGTGGCCGGCGGCCGGGGGTTCGAGCGGCGCGCGATCGACCGCGGTCACGCGCGCGCCCCGCTTGAGCGCCGTCAGGGCCCAACCGCCGGGTGCACCGCCGAGGTCGACGCACAGCTGCCCGGTCGTCGGCGCGGCGCCGAGCCAGGCGAACGCCTCTTCGAGCTTCTGATAGGCGCGCGACGGCGGCGCGCGATCGAGCGCGACCGGCGCGCTGCCGGCCGGCCAGGGGGCGAGGTCGGTCCCGCCGCGCGGGAGCGCGCGGGCGTGGGCGGCCGAGACCAGCAGCCGCTCGCGGTCGAGCGCCAGCAGCTGCAACAGCAGGGTGCCGGGTTCGAAGCCGCCGGTGGTGTCCGGTCCGGCGGGCGCCGGCGGTCGATAGTGGCGGAAGGCGCGCCGGCGGCGCGTGCGCAGCAGATCGAGCAGCTGGCGTCCGACCAGCTCGACCCGGCTGCCGAGCGCGCCGGCCTCGATCGCGGCGGGACCTTCGGTGGCGCGCGCGCGGTCCCCCGTGCAGTGGATGGGCCACCACGCGCCGTCGCGCCAGCACGTGCCGTCGCGGCGCGCGCGGTCGCGGCGGCGCGCGCCCCGCCCAGCTCCGGATCGCTGGGCGGCGTGAAGGCGTGCAGCGTGAATGGCCCGACGGCGGCGTCGACCTGCGCCTCGACCGCGGTGTAGGCCGCCTCGGCCAGGCGCTGCACCGACGGGGCCGACAGCGCGATCGCGTCGGGCAAGACCTGGCGCGCGAACGTGAGGTCGCGCGCGCCGTCACCCGGCGGGCCGTCGCAGAGCACGACGCCGGCCGGCGCGGGCAGGCGCGCGCCGCACGCCGCGTCCAGCTCGGTCTGCAGCGCCGCTTCGAAGCCGGGCGTCACGATGAAGGCGCGCAAGAAGAGTGACCGCTCGCGATTCAGTCGGGCAGCCCGGGCACGCCGAGCCGCACGTACTTGAGCAGCGAGCGCGAGGTGACGTACAGCGTCTGGCGATCGCTGCCGCCGAAGGTGCAGTTCGACGACTCGCCGGTCGGCACGACGCCGATCGGCGCGCCGGTCGGCGAGAAGACCTCGACGCCGTTGCTGGTGCCGGCGTAGAGGTTGCCGGCGCAGTCGACGCACATCCCGTCGACGGTGCCCGAGACAGTGGTGACGAAGGGCTTGAAGGACGTGGTGTCGATGGTTCCGTCGGCGGCGAGCGCGAAGCTGTAGATCATCTGGTTGCCGACGTCGCCCACGTAGAGCGTGCGCTCGTCGAGCGACAGCTCGATCCCGTTGGGGCGCGCGACCTGCTTGAACGGCGTCGACAGCGTCCCGGCCGGGGTGAGGCGATAAAACCCGGTGTCGGGATCGGTGAAGTAGACGTTGTCGTCGCTGCGCACCAGCACGTCGTTGGGCTTGAACGCGCCGGTGGCCAGCGGCGCCCCGATCGGCTGCGCGGTGGTCGAGCTGACGCGCACGATCTGGTGGTTGTGCTGATCGGCCAGGATCAGGTTGTCGTCGTTGTCGACCGCCAGACCGTTGCTGCCGCTCATCTCCATGAAAGACGTCGCGACCGTCGACGGCGGCGTGACCTGAATGATGCGCTCGTAGGGCGACGCCGCGTTGTCGGAGAAGAAGATGATGCCGCGGCTGCCGATCCAGACCGGTCCTTCGATGAACGAGAACGAATAGATCGGATTCACGTTGGGCTGGCTGATCTGCATCACGGCGCCGACCTGCGCCAACGGGTTACCGTAGGTCGCGCCGGCGGCGCAGATGAAGCGAGCCGAGCTGCCGCCGTGCAGGGCACCGGTCGTTCCAGCGGCGCCCCCGCTCCCGCCGGCTCCGCCGCCGCTGCCGCCCGCGCCGCCGCGCCCCGCGCCGCCGCCGGTGCCCGCGCCGCCCACGCCGGTTGCCCCGCTCCCCGCGGCGCCGCCGGTGCCGTTGCCGCCCCCGGTTCCGTCGCCGTGCGAGCCGGCAGTGACGCACCCGGCGGTCGCGAGCAGCGCGAGAGCCAAGCAAACATGCCGAGCCAAGCAATCATGCGAAGCCAAGCAGACAGGCGAAGCCAAGCGCGGTCTCATCTGAGTGGGCGCTCACTTTCACGCGCGGCCGCCGAAAGCACAAGCCAGTCGAGGAGATTGCCTCTTGCCCACGCCGGTCAGCGTCACGGGGCGGTTGATCCGCGGCCCGATTTTTCGGTTCGCTGTGGGCTGCCCCCCGATATAGAGTACCCGGATCGCGTTCGTTCTTGTCGGAAGGACCTCGCCTATGACTAATCGCTTCTCGACGCCCCGCTTGACGTTCGTCCTGTGCGCGCTCGCCGCGTTTCCGTTCGCCTTCGGGTTCGGCTGCGCCAAGGTCGACCCGTCGGTCGCCGGTGTCACCACCGGCGGCGGCGGATCGCACGGCGGAACCGGCAGCAACACCGGCACCGGCAACCATGGCGCCGGCGGCGGGGGCGTGGTTCCCGACAGCGGTGTCGGCGATGGCCCCTGTCAACAACGGCCCTACACCTTCACCCCCAAGATTCCCAACGTTCTGGTGTTCGTCGACGGCTCGGGCAGCATGTTCGACCCGGGAACCGGGTTGCCCGACGGGCGCTGGGGCGCGCTGCGGTCCGCGCTGCTGCCGGTGATCATGAATCTGCAGTCCCAGGTGAACTTCGGCCTGGCCATCTTCTCGGGTGTCATCGCCGAGAACGCCTGTCCGATTTTCCAGACCGTTGCGATCGGTCCCAACAACTACGACAAGATCCTGGCCAGCTACCCCGCGGCTCGCCTCCGTCCGCAGAGCGTGTCGCTCGAGACGCCGCTCTCGCAGTCATTGCCGATGATTCCGCCGCTGTTCGCGGCGGCGCCGAAGACCGGTGCCAGCTACGTCCTGTTCGCCACCGACGGTGAGCCGGATTTCTGCGACAACGACAACGCGGTCTGTCCGGTCGACGCGGCGGTGGCGGGGATCAAGCAGCTCTTCACCCAGAACAACATCACGACCTACGTCATGGGGCTGTCGTCGGACATCAACGCTTCGACCTGTCCCGACGCGCTGAAGGCCTTCGCCGCCGCCGGGCAGAACCAGCCGGTCGCGAACCCCTGCGGCGTTCACGTCCCCTCGCAGGAGTGCACCGGCAGACCGGTCTGGGCGGCGCTGAGGACCGCGCTCGGCCGCACCGCCCAGACTTCCTTGGTCGACTACGTCGCCGGGGGCAGCACCACGAAGGTGTTCCAGCCCAATATCGCCGATCAGCAGTCGCTGACCGACACGCTCGCGGCCGCCTTCTCCGGGGTCAAGAGCTGCACCTTCGATCTCAACAACCCCAACGGCAGCGGCGATCCGATCAAGGTCGACACCACCCAGCTCGACAAAGTTCAGATCCTCGTCTGCCCGAAAGCCGATCCGGCGACCGGTCTCTGTCCGGCCAGCACGACCGCGGTGCCTCTCGACAACACCAACGGATGGCACATCAACTGTGTTCCGGCGGGCGATCCGGCCTGCAAGCCGACGCAGCTCGAGTTCACCGGGTCGACATGCACCAACTGGCGCCTGCCCGACAACAATCACATCGACTTCAATTTTCCCTGCGGCGTCATCATCCCCGGCTGAGCCGGCCGCGGGCGCCCGCCGCACCCTTCGCGCTCAAACCCAAAAATCTGAGCGGCCCCCTCTCCCGTACTCTCCGGTCCCCTCTCCCGTCCTCGGGAGAGGGCTAGGGTGAGGGCCAGCCTTGCAAAGGCGGCGTGCGCGCGTGAGCTCTCGCAAGGCCTGCCCTCACCCCATCCCTCTCCCGAGGACGGGAGAGGGGGCCGGAGGGGAGAGTATTAGGCGGTCGCCTTAACTGAACAGTATTGGCGCTACCCCAGCGTGCGCTGGTAGTCGAGCGAGAGAAGGGTGCTGACCAGCTCGCGCGCCGGCAACGTGCGCAACAGCTCTCGCCGCCGGGCGGGCTCGATGCGCTCGCCGTGGGAGGTGAGGGGATCCTGCTGCGCGATCGCCTCCAGCGCCTCCAGCGGCTGCCTGTCGGCCAGCAGCGCCAGCATGCCGCCGCCCGCGGTCATCTCGCCCGGGTCGACGGTCTTTGCTGGGCCGAGCGCCGCGAGCGCCGCCGCGGCGCTGTCGGTCGGATCGACGAAGACCAGCACGCTGTAGAGACCGCGCGCAGCGCCGATCCACCCGCTGCGCTCGGCGCCGCGCCCGAGGGCGCGCACCGCGCCCATGCCGGCGCACGCGGGATCCTCCTGCACCAGATCCTCGAGCGCGCGGTAAAAGCCGCTCGCCGGCCCGGGCGCGCCGTCTCCCCCGTCGCCCGCGCCGCCCCCTTCGTTGGCGAGCGCGTCCATCACCGGGTCGAGATCGTGCGGCGGCCGCTGGCCCAGGAAGGAGCCCGCTTCGGAGAGCAGGCGCGCGCGCCGGCCGACCTCGCCCGCCGGCTCGTCGTACGACGGCACCGGCGCTGGTCGCTCGCCGTCGCGCGGCGCCAGGCGGGTGGCGATCGCCAGCCGCACCGGCACGTCCAGGCTCTCCTCGTCGGGGGTGAAGCCGGCCTCGGCCAGCTCGGCCGCGACGTCGGCAACGTCGGCAAAGGCGCCCTGCCGCCAATAAAAGTCGGCCAGCCGCACCAGCGACGGCGTGAACTGGGGATCGAGATCGGTCGCGCGCAGGAACGCGTCCATCGCGCCCGACTCGTCCTCGAGGAACCGGCGGAGGATCTCCCCCTGGCGGTAGAGAACCTCCGCGCGCCGCCGAGGCCCGGCGTGCAGGCGCGCCAGCCGGCCGCACGCCTCGGCCGCCTCGTGATAGGCCGACAGCCGCAGGTAGACGTCGATCAGGATCTCCAGCGGCACGATGCGGGTCGGATCCTGCGCCAGCACCAGCTCGAGGTAGTAGCGCGCCGACGTCCAGTCTTGCAGCTGCAGGTAGACGCCGCCCAGGCGCTGGCGCACGTCGAGCAGCCGATCGAGCGCGTCGAGCGGCAACAGGCGCAGCACCTCTTCCAGGCGCAGCGCCGCGCCGCCAAAATCGCTGCGCCGGAGCGCGATGTCGGCCAGCGCCTCGCGCGCTTCGATGTGCCGCGGGTTCAAGATCGCCACCTCGCGCAGGTGGTTCTCGGCCTCGCCCTCCTCGCCGATCGCCTGCGCCGCCAGCGCGCGCCGGTAGATCAGCAGCTCGCGCGAGATCACCTCGGCGGCGCCGGGCGAGGCGGCGAGCGAGGCGTAGTGCTGGCGCGCGCGCGGCCAGTGCTGCAGCCGAAACGCCAGATCGCCCAGCAGCGCCAGCGCGCCCGCGTGGTCGGGCGCGCGCGACAGCGCCTCCTCCAGCTCGTTGATCGCGGTCTCGGTCTCGCCGCGCGCCAGCAGCACGCGCGCGTGCGACACCAGAAAGCCGGCGCGCTGCGCCGGTTCGCCCTCGATCGTGGCCGCGCGCCAGTAGGCCTGCTCGGCGCGATCGAGGTCGCCGCTCGCCTCGGCGCTCTCGCCCAGGCTGGCGTAGATCGCCTTGCGCCGGTCGGGCGTCAGCCCCAGCGCGCGCCGCAGCAGCCCCGACAGCGCCTCGGCCCGTTCGCGTGGCTCGGCGATGCGGGCGTAGATCTCGGCCAGGCTCTCGGCGGCGGCGATGTCGGTCGGGTTGCCGACCAGGATATGCTCCAGCTCCTCCGCCGACGGCATCGCGCCCCCGCCCGGCGCTCCCGCCGTCTGCCCCACGGCCGCGCCGCCACCGGGCAGCGCGCTCCGGGCCGTCGCGACGTCTCCGCTGCCGTCGCCGTCAGTCTCTTCGGCCGCGTCGGGGTGGGCCAGCTTGGTGCGCGCGAGCAACTGGGCGACCCGTTCGTCGCAGCGGCTGGCCGCCTCTTCGTCGCCGGCGCGGCGCGCGCGCGCCGCCAGCTCGTCGAGCGGCGGGATCGCGTCGTCGGTGCTGACCTGGCGCTCGCCCAGGTCGGCGCGCAGCTCCAGCGTCTCGCGCGTCGCGGTCTCGAGCGGGATCTGGCGCAGCACCGCCAGCGCCGACGGCGCGCCGTCGGGCGCCAGCAATCGGGTGCGCGCCCGCTCGAGCGCCAGCGCGTCGCGCGTGGGCGCATCCGACGCCAGCGCCATCCGGGACTCGAAGATCCGATCGGCCTCGGGCAGGTGCCCTTTGGCGACCAGCCGATCGCCCAAGATCTGGAGGGTGCGCGCCGTCTCGCCGCTGGCGTGTCCCGGCATCGTCGCCAGCACCTGCTCGGCCAGGCGGTAGGCGCGGTCGGTCTTGTCGGCGCGCAGCCACTGCTCGGCGGCGGCGAGGCGCGCGATCGTCACGTCCTCGTCCTCGTTGCGCCGGCGCGCGATGGTCGCGATCTGCTCGTAAGTGTCGGCGGCCAGCGCCGGGTCGCCGTGCTCGGCGGCGGCGACCGCCCGCACCAGCAACGGCAGCGGCGCCTCCGGCTGACGGGTCAGGATCTCGCCGGCCAGCTCGTCGGCCTCGTCGAGGTGCGCCGCGCTCGAGGCCAGGATCTCCAGCACCCGGGTCGCGGCCGGCCCGTCGGGGACGCGCGCCAGGACGCGGCGGTAAGCGTCGAGCGCGCCGCGGTGGTCGCCGCGCGCCAGCAGACCGTCGGCCTCGTCGAGCGCGGGGGCGGCGGCGATCGGGCTTGCCCCGCCGTCTTTCGTACGATCTTGCGCGCCATCTCCCGTCGCCTCACGCTCGCGCGTGTCTTCAACGTGGTGGCAAGGTCGTGGCGTCGGCGCCCCCGCCGGTCCAGCCGAGCGCGATGCGTCCCGAGGAGAGCTCGATCGTCTGCAGCCGCGCACCGCTGGCGTCGGGCAACCGCCAGCCGTTGGCGGCGAAGGTCTCGAGCAGCGCGACCTCGAGCGGGTCGAAGTCGATCCACCAGCGCGTCCCCGGTCGCGCCTGCACCAGGCTCGACAAGATCGCGCGCGCGACGACCGGCGCCGGCACCGGCAGGAATCCGTAGATGCGCAGGTCCTCGATCGACAGCCGCAGTCGCGAGCCATCGTTGACGGCCGACGTGGCTTGGGTCGCCGGCGTCGCCGGGGCCGCGCGCCGCGCCGCCGTGCGCGCCAGCTGGGCGCGGGCGGTGAACGCCGCCTCGCGGTCACCCATGGCGGCCCGACCGACCAGGTGGAAGGCGCCGTCGGACAGGCCGACCCGCACCTCGGGGATGCCGGCCGCCGCCAGGCGCGCCCGCATCCCGGGGCGTTCCAGCTCGCGCGCGATGCGGCCGAGGTCGGTGGTCACGGTCGCCGTCACCAGCCGCCCGCGCCGATTTCGCAGCCGCTCGATCGGCACCTGGCCAGGCTCGGGCGCGACCGGCGCGCGCGGTGTCGGGATCTCGACCACCAGGTCCTCGAGGCGGGCGATGGCCCCGAGCGACCAGGTCCCCAGCGACAGCAGCGTGCGGCCGTCACTGGGCACCAGCGCGAAGGGAGGCCCGGCCGCCGTTTCCAAGATCTCGCCGGAAGTCTCGCCGGACGTCGCGCCGGAAGTCGGCGAGGTCGAAGCGGAGGGCCGGTTGGGCGCCTCCTCAGGCAAGTCTAAGGGCCCCATGGGGTCCGGGAGATCTTACCCTAAGGCGGTGCGCCAGAGTGACCCTCGCGTCAGTCGTGCGGTCGGGGGGAAGGCGTCAGCCCGTAGAGCTCCCGACCTCGGCGCCCCCCGAAGTACTGGATAAGCAGCAGCGAGCCCATGATCCCCAGGATCGCCGTGACGATCGGGACGCCCAGGAAGACGCTGTGCATGAAACCGGCGATCGCCTCTGGCCGCGGAACCTCGCCGCCGCCGGGCGCCGGCGGCGGCGGTGTCGCCGCTGTCGCCCCCGCTGCTGCCCCCGCGTCGGTCAAAGCGGCGGCGCCGGCTCCGGCGTCGGCGGTGGGTGTCGCCGTCGCCGGCAGGTCCGAGGCGACCATCCGCGCCAGGATCGGCGCGCTGGTCGTGGCGTAGTCCTCGGCGATCGGGATCAGCATCGGCAGGCTCGCCACCTGGTAGACGATGCCGAGCCAGGCGGCGATCAGCGTCGCGGCCCGACCGTTCCGATCGCGCGACAGCGCGGCGGCCGCCGCGTAAAGCATCAGCAGCGCCAGCAACGTCGACGCCCCGGCGCGCACCCGGATCGCCCCGGAGTGACGGGCGACGATGTCGGCGTTGACCGCGATCAGCTCGCGCGTCATCGCCTCCTCCTCCGGGGCGAGCGGGCGCGCGATCGGGAACTTGGCCGCCGAGGCCGGGTTGCGCAGCGCGATCAACCCCGAGACCAGCAGCAGGCCCCCGTAGACCAGGGTGATCGACGACAGGATCAGCAGCCAGGGGGGACGATGGGTCGGCGCGCTCGCCGCCCGTCGCGCGGCCGGTCCGTCGGCGCCTGGACCAAGCGGCATCCTGCTAGCCTCCGAACGAGCGCCGCATCATGCAGGGTTCGTAGGGGGGCGGCTCGGCGCTGTCTTCGTAGCGCAGCACGTCGCGGTTGATCAGGATCCGCTTGGCGCTGCGCGCCTCGACGCAACGGTCGTGCGACCAGTCGGTGAGCACCTCGATCCACTTCGTCAGCTCGGCGTCCCGCTGCAGCTCGAGCTTCTTGGTCTCGAACTCTTTCATGTCGGGCTCCTTGCGCTCCTTGAGCCGCACGACGACGGAGCTGCCGGCGATCTCGAACGGTCCGGCCAGCGGCGCCTCCGGCTTGAGCGCGAAGGCCGCCTTCGACAGCTCGTTCGACACGCCCAGCCCCTCGACGATCGCGCCGTCGCGTCCCGCGCGGCGCGCGAACAGCCCGGTCTCCTCGGCGCGCGGGGCCTCGGCGTCGTCGCCGGCCGCGCCCTTGCCCTTGGCGCCGGTCTTTGCAGCGGCCTTGTTGTCGGCGTCGTCGGCCTTGGGCGGGAAGACCTCCTTCAGCGACTTGCCGCTGTCGGCCTTGGCCTTGGCGAGCGCCGCCAGAGCGTCGGCCTTGGCCAGCCCCGCGGCGCGCTCCTGGCGGATCTTCTCGTCGGCCAGCTCCAGCTTGACCTTGTCGAACGGCAGATCCCCTTCGCGGCTCCCCTCGGAGAACAGCAGCACGAACGCCGTCCTTGCTCTTGAACGGTCCGACCACCTCGCCCGCCTTGGCGGTGAACAGCTTGTCGTCGTCAGCCGACTCGAGGCCGAGCGTCCCTTTGCGACGCCACCCGAGCTCGCCCCCCTTGGCTTTGCTCGCCGCGTCGTCGGAGGCGTCCTTGGCGAGCTGGGAGAACGGCTCGCCGCCCTTGATCTTGGCCGCCAGCTGGTCGGCCTTGCGCTGGGCGCGGGCCGCATCGTTGGGGCCGGTGCCGGCCTTGACCAGGATTTGCCGCAGGTGCAGCTCGAGGGGCACCTTCTCGTACATGAACTTCTTTTGTTCGAAGAGCTCGCGCAGCTTGGCCTCGTTCTTGGACGCGTAGTCGGCCAGCTCGGCGTCGCTGATCACCACCGTCGACTCGTACTTGCGGTGGGAGAAGCGCACGTACTCGAGGTTTACTTGAAATCCCTTGCGCTCGAAGTCGGTTTTCACCTCGTCCAGCGACACCTTGACCCCAGCGCGCATCAGGTTGCGCACCCGAGCGGCCAGCAACTCGCGCTTCTGCTCCTCGATGAAGGTCTTGGGGTTCAGGCTCAGCTCGTACTGAACGAAGTTCTTGAAGGACTCGTAGTTGAACTTGCCGTCCTTCTGCACCCGGGTGACCGTCAGGGGGGCGCCGAGGCCGATCATCTTCGAGTCGGCGACCAGGTCTTCCACCTCCTCGTCGGTGACGACGTAGCCCAGGCGCTCGGCCTCCTGGGCCAGCAGCTCGCGCTCGATCAGCTTGTCCATGACGGTCTCTTTGAGGCGGCGCTGCTTGGCGATCTGCGACGGGTATTGCGCGCCTCCGAGGACGAGGAACCCGTAGCGGAAGGCGCTGGTCGAGACGAGATCACCGGCGACCTTGGCGGCGTAATGGTCGCCGGCGGACTGCGGTCCATCACAACCCCCGCCCCGAGATTGGGGCCCGAAGTTGATGATGAACACCGCGATCACGATCCCGAAAAGGACGTAGATGAGCAGCGACTGCGATGACTTACGCATCTGCTCGAGCATGCGAGGAACCTTTCGCGAAGAGGGAGGACGAAGAGGGAGGAGGGGGAAGAAGGCAGAGAATCAGACGGGGAAACCGAACGAGAAGCGAATCAAGCACCGATCAGGAAAACGGCAAAAAATACGGACGAAATCGGGATGAAATCAGGACGAGCTGGCACCCCGGGGATGGAAGCTCGAGTTGAGGGATTGTTGCCGAAGATGCTCGGCCGGACGAAAACCGCGCGGAATCTACCACAATCATTCGCGTTGGCCCCTATCGGTCTCACCCAGATTGTGCTAAGAGACTTCATCCGTCTGGATGTGCCCCGGACGCGAGGGCAGGGCGCAACACCTGGGCGCATCTCGGCGAACACACTCCATGCTTCTCGACTGGGTCTATGGACTGTTCTCGAATGATCTCGCCATCGATCTGGGCACGGCGAACACGCTGACGTTCGTCCGCGGCAAGGGGATCGTTTCGAACGAGCCGTCGGTGGTGGCGGTTCAGCGCGCCGGGAACGGCACCAAGAAGGTGCTGGCGGTCGGCAAGGAAGCGAAAGAGATGCTCGGCCGCACGCCGGGCAACATCGTCGCGGTTCGCCCGATGAAGGACGGCGTCATCGCCGACTTCGAGGTGACCGAGGCCATGCTGCGCTACTTCATCACCAAGGTTCACAACCGCCGCACGCTGGTCAAGCCGCGCATCATCATCGGCGTCCCGTCGGGCATCACCGAGGTCGAGAAGCGCGCCGTCCGTGACTCGGCGCTCGCTGCGGGTGCGCGCGAGGTCTACCTGATCGAGGAGCCGATGGCGGCGGCGATCGGCGCCGGCCTGCCGGTGACCGAGCCCTCGGGGAACATGGTGGTCGACATCGGCGGCGGCACCACCGAGGTCGCCGTCATCTCGCTGGCCGGCATCGTGGTCGCGAAGTCGATCCGGGTCGCCGGCGACAAGATGGACGAGGCCATCGTTGCCTACATCAAGCGCAAGTACAACCTGCTGGTCGGCGAGCGCACCGCGGAGCTGATCAAGAAGCAGATCGGCAACGCCTACGCCGTCGACGAAGTCATGACCATGGAGATCAAGGGGCGCGACCTGGTGGCCGGCGTCCCCAAGACCCTGATCATGAACAGCGACGAGGTGCGCGAGGCGCTGGCCGAGCCGGTCAACCAGATCGTCGAGGCGGTGCGTTCGGTGCTCGAGCGGACCCCGCCCGAGCTGGCCGCCGACATCGTCGACCGCGGGATCGTGCTGACGGGCGGCGGGTCGCAGCTGCGCAACCTCGACGTGCTGCTGCGCGAGGAGACCGGCCTGCCGGTGATGGTGTCGGACAGCGCCCGAGTGCGCCGTGGTCCTGGGCACCGGCCGTGCTCTCGACGAGCTGAACCTTTTGCGGGAAGTCGCACTGCAGTAACAGCCGGTCGGCCGTTGTCGTCGTCATGATTCGGTCGTTGATGCCATGACGGGGAGTCGCAGAGTTCGTGAGGGGGTGTTCGTCGCGGGGACGCTGCTGCTGGCGATCATCGCCATGCGGATGAGCGCCCGCGCGCCCGGCGAGCTGTCGACGCTGGACCGCGGCATCCTGCGCATCGTCTCGCCGGCGCAGTCGGCGATGTCGTCGGTGGCGCGCGGCATCGGCGGCTTCGCGGGGCGCTACGTCGAGCTGACCCACGTGCGCTCCGAGAACGAGGCGCTGACGCGCGAGAACGCCCGCCTGCGCGCCGATCTGCTGGAGGTGCGGCGCCTGGCCGCCGAGAGCGGCCGCTACCAGCGCCTGCTCGGGCTCAAGGACCAGACGCCGGCCGAGACCTTCGCGGCGCGGGTGATCGGCATCGACGCCTCGCCGTACTTTCGCGTCGCGCGCATCGAGATCGACCAGGGCGAGGGGGTCGTCCGGCGCGGGATGCCGGTGCTGACCTCGGAGGGGGTCGTGGGGCGGGTGAACCGGGTCTCGGGCCGCACCTCCGACATCATGCTGCTGGTCGATCCGCGGTCGGCGATCGACGTGGTCGTGCCGCGCACCGGCGGCCGCGGCATCCTGCGCGGCAAGTCGGGCGAGAACGGCTACCGCTGCAGCATCGAGTACCTGGTGCGCGGCGAGCCGGCGCGCGAGGGGGACAAGGTGGTCACCAGCGGGCTCGGCAGCGGGTTCCCGCGCGAGCTGGCGGTCGGCGTGGTCAGTAAGGTGATCCCCGGCACCGTCGGTCTCTACCAGGAGGTCGAGGTCACCCCCGACGTCGACTTCGCGCGCCTGTCGGAGGTGCTGGTGGTGGTCGCGCCGCCGCCGGCCGCCGACCCTGAGGCCGGCACGCGCCGCTCCGCCTTACCTTCGCGCGGCCTGTCGGTGTATCGCTGATGCGTTCGTTGATTGCGCTGACCGTCGCCTTCTTCCTGCTGATCCTGCAGTCGACCGTGCTCGAGCTCGCGCCGGTGCGCATGGCGGCGCCCAGCCTGGGGCTGCTGGTCGTGCTGCACGTCGGCCTGTCGCCCAAGTGGTCGATCTCGTCGGCGACCGTGGTCTCGTTCGCGACCGGCTATCTGCTCGACCTGGTCTCGGGCGCGCCGCAGGGGGTGCACAGCTTCGTCTTCGTGCTGATGGTGCTGTTCGCGCGCGCGCTGTCGGTGCGCGTGGCGGTGAGCGGGATCGTGCTGTCGGCGGCGACGGCGTTCGTCGCCAGCCTGCTGGCGGCTGTGCTGGTGGTGCTGGTGCGCGCCCAGGTCTCGCCCGAAGGGGGCTACGGCGGGCTCAGGCAGGCGCCGCTGGAAGCGCTGCTCACCGGATTTTGTGGTCCGCCTGTGCTCGGGCTCCTGCGCCGCATCGAGGGGCGCATCGACATGAACCGCTCGCGCGTTGGGCTGTCGCGCGGACCGCGTACGCTGGGTGACGGCATCGGCATCAAGTGACGTAGAGGTCCAGCTTCACGTTTATCGCGCCGTTGCGCGTCGGGGTTACTGGCCGGGCGTCGATCCAACCTGTAACGTTAGAGGCCCGCCGCAATGAGCAGCCACCGCGCCCCCCAATGAGTACCCGCCTCCATTCATGCAAATAGCCGGTCAAGATGCGGAGCTCCCCGAGATACGCCGCCGCGCGCGGTTTTTCGGCATGTTTGTCATGCTGGCGTTCCTGGCGATCGCGGGGCGGCTGTTTTACCTGCAGGTCATTGAAGGCGACACGTTCTACCGGCTGACCTCCGACAACATCATCCGGACCGATCCGTTGCCGGCCGTGCGCGGGCAGATTCGCGATCGAAAAGGGCGCGTGCTGGCGACGGTGCGCCCCTCGTACAACCTCTACGTATCGCCGCGCCAGCTGACCAGCGACGGGTTCGCCAAGCTGCGCGGCGCGCTGGGGCTGGGCGCCGAGCAGGCGGTCGAGGTGTGGGAGCGCATTCGCGGCGAGCGCGCGAGCGAGCCCGGCACGCCCTCGCCGCGCGACAAGGAGCGCCCGGTGCTGCTGGCCGAGGACATCTCGCGCGAAGCGATGGCGGCGATCGAGACCGGGCTCGACGTCCCGGGCGTGAAGATCGTCTCGGTGCCGCGGCGCGAGTATCCGTTCGGCGAGCTCGGGGCGCACGTGCTCGGTTACATGAACGAGATCTCCGCCGAGGAGCTGCGCGCCAAGAAGGACGAGGGCTACCACGCCGGCGATCTGGTGGGACGCACCGGGATCGAGCGACAGTGGGAAGGCTATCTGCGCGGGCGCGACGGCTACGACAAGATCGTCGTCGATCGCCGCGGCATGCCGCGGCCGAAGATCCGCGACCTGATCGACGGCCCGGTGAAGCTGCCGGCCGTCGCCGGCAACAACGTCTTCCTGACCATCGACGCCGATGTCCAGCGCATGGCCGAGCGATCGCTGCGCGCGTATCACGCCGCCGCGGCGGTGGTGATGGATGTCGAGACCGGACGGCTGCTGGCGCTGGTCTCGAAGCCCGGCTTCGATCCCAACGAGATGTCGGGGCACCTGTCGCCCGAGGCGCAGCAGCGGATCACCGCCGATCGCTATCACCCGCTGCGCGACAAGACCCTGAACGAGACCTACTTCCCGGGGTCGACGTTCAAGCCGGTGTCGGCGCTGGCGGCGCTGGAGGATCGCCTGATCACGCCCGAGGACAAGACCAAGTGCCGCGGGTCCTACGAGTTCGGGCGTCGGCGCTTCAAATGCACCAAGACCCACATGGTGGTCAGCCTCTACGAGGCGATCGTGCAGAGCTGCAATGTCTACTTCTACGAGATCGGCGCGCGCCCCGGCATGATGGACCGGCTGGCCAAGTACGGCGCTGACATGGGGCTGGGCGCGCCGACCGGGCTCGGCCTCAACGGCGAGGAGGGCGGCTTCATCCCGACCGAGGCCTGGTACCGCGAGCAGAAGAAGGAGAACCCCAAGGCCGAAGGGTTCCAGATGGGGCAGTCGCTGAACGCCGTCATCGGCCAGGGCTCGACCCGGGTGACGCTGCTTCAGATGGTCACGATGTACGCCGCCATCGCCAACGGCGGCAAGCTGTGGCTGCCCCAGGTGGTCGAGCGGATCGAGTCGCCCGATCAAAAGGTGCTGGAGGAGTTCGCGCCGCGCGTGCGGCGCGAGCTGTCGGTGTCGCCGGAAAACCTGGCGCTGGTTCGCCAGGGGCTGGTGGGCGTGGTCAACGAGCCCAAAGGGACGGCGTTCCGCGCGCGCACGCGCGACATCGAGGTCGCGGGCAAGACCGGCACCGCCCAGGTGAAGCGCATCGCGCGCCACGGCGAGGGGATCTCGTCGTACGATCAGAACGACCACGCCTGGTTCGTCGGTTTCGCGCCGGCCGGCAATCCGAAGATCGCGTTTGCGGTGCTGATCGAGCACGGCGGCCACGGCGGCGAGGTGGCGGCGCCGGCGGCGATGGAGATCGTTCACAACTACTTCGAGACGGTGGCGCCCGACCAGAAGAACGCGCCGCGCATCGGTTTGCCGCGGCGCCGTCTCGGTCGGATGCGCGAGGACGCGCCCGAGGCCGACGGCGGCGGCGAGGATCAACCCAGCCCCCGCGAGGACAGCGCGCGCGGGCCGTCAGCGCGGCGCCGCGCGGCGGCGGCCACCGCGGCCGCGGCCGGTGGTGAGGGGGCGGCGCCGGCCGCCGCGTCGTCGGCCGTTCGGGCCGCCGACGACGAGCCCAAGCCTTCCCCCTCTCCCGCTTCCGAGGAGGCGCAGTAGGGCGATGCCACGCGCGGTCTCCTGGCGCAAGCTGCGCTTCCGCTTCGACTGGACGCTGACCGCGGCGTCGGCCGCCGTGGCCGCGCTCGGCCTGATGAACCTGTGGAGCGCGGTTCACGATCGCGAGTCGCACCTGTTCACCCAGCAGATCTCCTGGCTGGCGATGGGCAGCGTGGCGTTCCTGGCGGTCGCCAGCCTCGACTACCGGACCATCAGCCGCTGGGGTTACCTCTTCTACGGGTTCGGCGTGTCGCTGCTGGTCGGCGTGCTGGCGTTCGGCAAGATGGTCGGCGGCGGTCGGCGCTGGTTCGACCTCGGGCCGGTGCACCTGCAGCCGTCGGAGATGATGCAGGTGCTGACCATCGTGGCGCTGGGCAAGTACCTGAACGATTCGCCCGCGCTCGAGGGGCGATCCTTCCGCCACCTGGCGATCCCGGTCGTGATCGTCAGCTTGCCCGCGCTGCTGATCGCCAAGCAGCCCGACTTCGGCACCGCGTTCCTGTTCCTGCTGATCTTCATCACCATCATGCTGACCGCGCGCCTGAAGCTGAAGACCCTGGCCGCGATCATGGGGCTGGCGGCGATCGCCGCCTTTCCGATTTACCAGCACCTGCTGCGCGAGTACCAGCGCAAGCGCTTCGAATCCTTCTTCGATCTGAACTCCGAGGGCGCCTACCAGACCCGCCAGGCGCTGAACGCCATCGGCTCGGGCCGCGTGCTCGGCAAGGGCTACTTGCACGGCACCCAGGTTCGCCTGCGCCGCTTCCCGGCGCTGTGGACCGACTTCCCGTTTGCCGTCTGGGCCGAGGAGTGGGGCTTTCTGGGCGGCCTGGCGATCCTGCTGGGCTACCTGGTGCTGATCCTCTGGATCATCAAGATCGCCAGCGAGGCGCGCGACCGATTCGGCGCCACCGTGTGCGTCGGCGTCGCGGCCATGCTGTTCTGGCACGTCGTGATCAACATCGGCATGGTCAGCGGCATCCTGCCGGTCGTCGGCGTGACCTTGCCGCTCATCAGCTACGGCGGCTCGAGCGTCCTCACGATCATGGTCGCGCTCGGGCTGGTGATGAACGTCAGCGTGCGCCGGTTCGCGTACTGACGCGCGCGCTCGCGCCCCCGGCGCGAGCGCCGCGACTGCGTCGGCCGGCTAGAAGAGGCTCTTGAGCTTCGCGAAGACGAAGCCAGCTGCCAATGCCCCCGCGAGGACGCGGAAGGGATTCCGCGCGATCAGGCGGGCCGCCTTGTTCTTCACGCCACCGAGCTCGGTCTTCACGCCATCGAGCTCGGCGCGAACCTTCTTGAGCTGCGTTGGCACGCGCGCCGGTCGGCTCGAAACCACGAGCGCCGACGATTTTCCGCGCCTGGACACCGCGCCCGAGCGCTTCACGTCGTCCTCCGTCCGCGGAAGAAGTGAGCCACGACGCTGATGATCGCCAGAATGATCAGCAGGTGAATGGCTGCCGACGACACGTGAAGGACCGTGAACCCTAGAATCCATGCGAGAACGAGAATGAGTGCGAGCGCGACGAACATGTTGCACCTCCGTGCTGTTGTAGGTTGGGCGTTACTTCAAGCTAGGCTGGAGCTCGCGAACGTTAGACAAATCGACGACGGGCGATGACGCGATAGAGCCCGAGGAGAATCATCGCGCCGACGACCGACGCGATGATGCCCGGGCCCACATCGCTCTCGTGATAGAGGCCCAGCGCGCGACCCAGGAAGCCTGCGATCACCGCGCCGGCGATCCCGAGCAAGGTCGTGACGATCATTCCGCCCGGATCTTTGCCGGGCATCAGAAGCTTGGCGATCGCGCCAACGACAAGACCAATGATGAGAGACCAGAGGATATGCATGTTCGATTCTCCTTGATTGGGGGTGGGTAGGGTCTGTAGAGAGCCGACCGTCTCTAAGCGACAATCATGCCGATGCGCTTCCCGCCGCCAATCCGGGGTGGGACGCCTTGGGACGTCACCGCACGGTTACGAATAGCAACCAGCGTTACCCGTAGCGCCACCTACGGGCCGGTTGCCATCGTCGGTCGTGCCGGGTGACGTGACGTGTCTTCGAGATACCGAGAAGATCCGCCGGTCGGTTTGCCCTCCTTGCAACGACCGAACGTCGTTGACCAACCCCCCCACCGACCCGCCGCGCGAGGAGAATCGATGCAACTGGAGGCTTTTCCGATCTTGTTTCGTTTGGCTGCACCACTCTTGCTCGCGTCGACCCTGGCGGCCTGCACCGGAGAGATGGGGGGCGAGGGCGATGTTGATTCGGGCGCGCCGTCGGCGGTCGGGGGCTCCAGGGGCGGCGGTTCGGGGGTCGGCGGGGCGGTCGGGACCTCGGGCGGCGGTGGTTCCTCGAACGTGGGCACCGGCGGGGGCGCCGTCGGGCTGGGGGGGAATCTCGGCGGGACCGCGGGCGCCGTCGGGACGGGCGGCGCGCGGGCGACCGGCACCGGTGGAGCGCAGGGCGTCGGCGGTAGGATGACGACGGGCGTGGGCGGGATGACGGGCGTCGGCGGGATGACGGGAGCGGGCGGGGCGGCGCCTGGCACCTGCAATGTCTCGCCGGTGAATCCCAATGCAACTCCCCAGGCCAAGAAGCTGCTTTGTTATCTCTACAGCTTGTACGGAAACCACGTGCTGTCGGGGCAGCAGGAGACCAGCTGGAGCAATCCTGCCAACGACATCAGCTACTACGTCACCAACCTCGGCAAAGCGCCGGCGATCCTCGGCGGCGATTACCTTTATCCCAACGGCACCACAACGCGCGCCATCGCGTATTGGAACGCTGGCGGTATCACCATGATCCGCTATCACATGGGCGCCCCGCCCGCGGCCGACAGCTACGCGAACGCGATGAGCAGCACCAACCTCAACAACGTGGTCACGGCGGGCACCGCGGAGAACACGTCATTCAAGACCAAGCTCGATTACGTCGCCACCGAGATCGGCAAGCTGCAAGCCGCCAATGTCCCGGTCATCTGGGCTCCGTTCCACGAGGTCCAGGCGAACGGTTGGTTCTGGTGGGCCAAGGGGAGCGGCGCGCAGTACGTCGCCCTGTGGAAGTACATGTTCCAGTACCTGACCACCACCAAGGGGCTGAACAACATCCTCTGGCTGCTGCCGTTCAGCGGATCGCCCAACGCGGCCTACTATCCGGGCAAGGCCTTCGTCGACATCGGCGGCCCCGACACCTACGCGACTGGGCAGCCCTTCACGTCGAACTACAACAGCGCGCGCAACATCCTCGGCACGACGCTGCCCATCGCGCTGCACGAGACCGGAACCATTCCGCAACCGGCCAGCATGTTTCCCACCGCCGCCCCCTGGCTGCTGTTCAACGTCTGGGCCGGATTCGAAACCTCCGCCAACACCGTCGCAACGCTGCAAAGCGCCTACAATAGCCCGTTCACCGTGACGCGCGACGAGGTCCCCAACTTGAAATGAGCGCGCGGCGATGGAGACCGACGCCGGCGGTGGTGCCGGATGTCTAGACGGGCTGTCTTCGCGCTGGCGACCCTGCTGGCCGTGGCGCTGGGCTCTGTGCTTGGCGCCGCCGCCTTCAATCTTCGGCGTGTCGGCCGGGAGAAGCCCGCCTATGGCGATTCGAGCCAGCCGCCGGCGCAAGCGTCGGCGCCCCTCGCCGCAGGCGTTCAGCCGGCGCCACCCCCCGCTGCCGGGGCGCCGGTGGCTCGCCCGCCGATGGCGCGCAACGTCCCCCGGCGCGAGGCGGACAACCCCGCACCGGTTGATGCGCAGGGCGCTCTCTCTTCCTCGTCGACCGAGCCCGACATGATGCAGAGGCTGCGTGGCATGGAAGGGTCGGATCCGCCGCTGACGTTGCAGCTGGCGCGAGAAGGGAACGCCCGCTTCCCCGACAGCCCCGACGCCGCCGAGCGCAGCTGGATGATCGCGAAGTCGCTGGTCGACATGCACCGCCTGCGCGAGGCCCACGAAGAAGCCCAGAGCATGGTGAGCCGCTATCCTGGAACGTCGTGGGCCCAAGACGTGCAGCGTCATCTGCTGTCGAATCCGCTCGACTGACGGTCACCGTGACCGTCACCCTCATCACTGTCTTCGCCCTCTTCGAGCGTTCACCTCACTCCGATTGACGGCACGCCGGGAAGGCGCCTACCGTTGGCGGGTTGTTTTGGCCAGCCATGAACCGCCGGGTGCTCGATTGAGCGACCAGTCCGCGACCCTGTCGCTGGGCAGCGGCCGGGTCTGGGTCGCGCGACGGCTCGCCTGGATGGCGCCCGGGGCGCTCATCTGCGCGGTCGTCGTGCTGGCGATCTGGTTCGCTCTCGGCCTCGCGTCGCAGGTCGTGCCGGTGCAGCCGGGCACGCGGCTGCTCGGGGTCTCGCGCGGGACGATTTACTGGCTGGGCCGAACCTGCAGCCTGTGGCAGACGGAGCTCGACGGCGCCCACGCCCCCGAACCCCTCGAGCCGTTGTTGTGGCTGGCCGAGTGCCCGCCCGACGACCCGCGCATCGTCGGCGGCGTGGTCTATCACCTCTCGGGGCAGGGCAAGATCACGCGCCGTGCGCCGGCCCTGAGCCACGTGCTGCTGGAGCGCAATCTCGCCTACGCCCTGGCCCTGGATCCTCAGTTCCTGTATGTCGGCAACTGCGCGGAGCGGGCCAATTGTCAGATCGAGCGCCTGCACGCCGAGAATGATCCGGGCGCGCCGATCTTGATGCAGGCCGGGATCCTGGCGCTGGCCAACATGGAGGTCGACGCGCACGAGATCTTCTGGGTCGACCGCGGGCGGCGCAAGCGGGATTGCTGGGAGGAGCGCGTCGAGGGTGAGGAGGCGCCCGCGCTGCATTGCCGCGAGCCGGTGCCGCCGCGGCTGATGGCCGCCGCCAAGGACCCCCCGCGCGCCACCGAGCGGGTGGTGTTGACCAACTTCGATGGGCGACGGCCATTTCTCGGCGCGAAACATGTCTATTGGCTGGGCGCCGGCGGGGTGCATCGCACCCCCAAATCAGGCGGCGGAGCCGGCGGAATGGATCAGCTGATCCTTCCGACCCGCACGCTGTCCGGGTTCGCGGCCGACGGCGACGACGTGTTCTTCGCCGTCGACGGCGGCATCTTTCGCGCGCACGACGGCGACGCGCCCCGCCGCATGCACGGCACCGCCAACCCGCCCCGCGGCGTCGCGGTCGACGGCGGCTATGTCTACTGGATCGACGGCGACAACAACGCGGTCATCCGGCAACGTCGCTGATTCTTCCGCCGGTCGCCGCTGGCAATCGACCCCAAAAACGAGCCGGCAAAAATCAAGGGGGGGTGACCCTGCTCATGGGTTGACGATCCTCTGGTCCGACTCAGATTGCATCCTTAAGTACAACCGACGGCGCGGCACCGACATGAACAACGTAACAATCGTTCCGGCGTCCCTGGCATCCCTGCTCAACTGCTCGCCCTATCCGGAAGCGATTGCCGAGTCGCGGCGCGGGGAGGTGAAGCCGGGCGAGCCGAATCTGATGCTGCTCATCGAAGACGACTTCGTGCTCCGAGCCGCGCTCGCGGAAGCCTTGCAGGCGGAAGGATACAGGGTCGAGTGCGCGGCGAACGCCCTCGAGGCCCTGCGGCGCCTTGGCCGTCCCCCCAAGCCGTCGCTGGTCTTGCTCGACATCATGATGCCGCACATGGACGGTCTCGAATTCCGTTCGGTGCAGCTGACCATGCGCGAGATCGCGGACATTCCGATCGTGGTCGTCACGGCGATCGGTATCAAGCCTGAGGTCGCCGAAGAGCTCGACCTGCATCAGACCTTCTCCAAGCCGATCGACCTGCCCAAGCTTCTGTCGGTGATCCGGCGCTATTGCACGCCCGTCAGCTGACGTTTGCCGTGGTCTCGGCGCGCGCGGAATAGAGATCCCAGAACTTCTCGGCGATCGTGGAGCCCGGCTCGCGCGCTGGTGACGCCTAGGAGAGGCGCTGCGGGCGGGGTTTAATCGGTTACAGTACGGCCGTATGGTGGTGGAAGGGGGGCCCGAGGCCAGGTCGTGTTTCGAGCGACGCGCGCTGGTCGCGATCTTTGCCGGCGCGATCGCCGTTCGCCTGGTGATCGCGTGGGCGCCCGTCGAATGGTTGGTGCGAACGGTGCTCGGCGACGATCCGTTCTACTATTTCACGATCGCCCGGCATCTGGCGCACGGGCAGGGGGCGACCTTCGACGGCGTCGAACCGACCAACGGTTTTCATCCGCTGTGGATGGCGGCGATCTTACCTATCTTTTTGCCGGCCTTGCAGCGGGCGCACGATGGCGTGCTGGCCATTCATCTGACCCTGACGCTCGCGGCGGCGTTCGACCTGGTGGCGCTCTTCTTCCTGCATCGGCTGCTGAGAGAGGCGGGTGTCGGCGTCGGGGTCTCGTTGGCTGGCGCGGCCCTCTATTGCGTCTCGCCGCTGTTGTTGGCTCCCGCCGGCCCGCTCAATGGGATGGAGACGGCGCTCAACCTTGCGCTGACCTTCGCGTTCCTCACGCTCTACCGCCGCCGGGTCGCGAGCGATAGCGGCGGTGCGTACCGCGCCAGCGCCATGGTGTGGCTCGGGCTCTGTGCGGGGCTGCTGTTTCTGGCTCGCACCGACAACGTCTTCGTGCTGCTTTTCTGCTTCGGGTTCCTCGTATGGCGCCACCGCGGCGAGCCGGCACGCCTTGGACGTGATCTCGGCGCGGTGTTGATCGCCGTCGGCGTCGCGGCGCCGTGGCTGGTGTGGTCACGCGTGACCTTTGGCTCGTTCGTCCAGGTCAGCGGGCTTTCGATCGCGCATGTCACGCGGGTGCTCGCGCACGCGAACGACTGGACGATCGCCGAGCGCGCGACGAAGCTGGCGCGCAACCTGTGCACCCTCGCGACCTATTTTCCGGTGTACCACCTCAACGTCGGCTCGTTCGCCACCGCCGCCACCGGCAACCTTCTGGTCGTCCTCGCGATCGGCGGGACGGCGGCCGCATGTCTTCGCACTGACACGCGGGGCCGTCGGCGCGTGCTTCGCGCTCGTCTGGCGCCCTGGATTCCGCCGCTGGTCGCCGGCGCGATCTTCGTTCTGGTCCACACGGTGCGCGCCATCGAGCTTCGCGGTTGGTACTACGTTTCGATCTTGCCGGCGTCATACGTCGCCCTCGGCCTGGTGGCGGACTACTTGATCGGCGTTATCGGACCGGCGCCGCGACGAACCAAGCAGCTTCTGGCGGCGAGCCTGGCGGCCGGGATGACAGTCATGGTCGCTCTCTCCTTGCGCGCCGGGCTCTCCCATCGCTGCGGAGAGAGCGACGCTTACAGGATGATCCGGGAGGCGAACCGCGCGCTTCCCGACGGGACGCGCCTTGGGTCATGGAACGCCGGCCTGTTTGGATACTTCTACGAACGCGGCGAGGTCGTGAACCTGGACGGCCTGGTCAACAACGCCGCCTACGGCAGCATCATGACCAGTTCACTCGGCGCGTATGTCACTCGCCGCCGCATCGGCTACCTGCTCGACGCCACGGGCGCGATGGATCTGTCGACGCCGTTCTGGAACCACGGTCGCGCGGTCACGTTTCCTCGCGCGATCCTCGATAATCACTCCGTCGCTGAATGTCGCGAGATGCGGGTGGTTCCAGTGCCGTTAAAAATTTGAGCCTTCCGCGATGGCCGGTCGGGGAGAATTCTTCTGCCCCTACTTTCGTAAGGGGGGAACCACAGTGATGACCGCATCGGGCTTCCCGACTCGCGGGCGTGCACATCCATCGGTCAGGGGCGGCTCCCTATTGCGTTCTTGTAGGGAAAAGAATTGCTCTCCGTGTCGTACCTCGCAGAAGGCTCGACAAACAGCATGGCAGAGGCCGCCCGTCGGTCAAGAGTGTTTCGGCTCGCGATCGACTTCGACAGCCGGGCCGTAGCGACTCCGACGGCCGAGCCGTACGTGCGCGTGCGCGATTTGCTAGGCGATTCTCGTCGTGCCGGCCGGCGGCCCAGCAGGAACCACTTCGGCGCCGCTCGGCGTCTGCGGTTCACCCTTGACCTTTTCGCGCCAGAAGGCTCCCACGCCGCCCTGGGTGGCGTGCGACGGGATGCCGCGCGAGAGCAGCTCTTCCTTGTCGAGGATCGCGTCGACGCGTCTCGGTCGGTCGGCTTGGCGTGGTCGAGCGTGTCCATGCGGATGGCGTCGCACGGGCACGCCTCGGCGCACAGGCCGCAGACGACGCAGCGGAGCTCGTCGATCTCGAAGATCTTGGGGCGCTTCTCGATGCGGCCGTCGGGCGCCTCTTCGGCGACGATGGTGATGCAGTGGGCCGGGCAGACGGTCGGGCACATCATGCAGGCCACGCAGCGGGTCTGGCCGTCGTCGCGCAGCATCAGGCGGTGCAGGCCGCGGTGGCGCGCCGGGTACTTCTTCTTCTCCTCGGGGTACTGCAGCGTGGCGATGTCGGTCTTCGCGCGGTTGCCGGTCAGGTTGCCGAAGAAGTTCTTCACGAAGTGGCGGAAGGTGACCCCCAGGCCCTCGGCGATCGCCGGCAGGTACATCTGCTGGCTGAAGCTTCCGGGGCGGGTGACGACTTTGACTCCGATGGCCATGGGTCTGTTGCCTCTTCCTTCTATCGCTTCGTTTAGGTCATCGCGTACAGGATGACCAGCGCCGTCCCCACGACGTTGGCGATCGACATCGGCAGCAGCCGCTGCCAGCCGAGCCGCATCAGCTGATCCGAGCGGAAGCGCGGCAGCGACCAGCGGATCAGCAGCTGGAAGGCGCAGAAGGGGACGACCTTGAACAGCGCCCACATCGTGAAGGTCACGACGGCGAGCAAGCCGTTGGGGATGTGCGACGACAGGAAGCCGTCGATGGTCTGCGCCCCAGTGCCAGCCGCCGAAGAACAGCGTGATCATGATGGCGCTCGAGAAGACGATCTCCAGGAACTCGCCCAGGAAGAACATGCCGAAGCGCAGGCCCGAGTACTCGACGAAGTAGCCGATGATCTCCGGCTCGCCTTCGGGGATGTCGAACGGCGTGCGCTTGGTCTCGGCGATGGCCGCGGTGAGAAACAGCAGGAAGCCGAGCGGCTGCGAGAAGATGCCCCAGCTGTGCCGCAGGTTGCTGAGGTCGAAGATCGACTCGTTGCTGGGCGACGATCGCGCCCGGCTCGAGCGTGCCGTAGACCAGGAACGATCCCAGCACCGCCATGCCCATGGTGACCTCGTACGACATCATCTGCGAGCTGGCGCGCAGGCCGCCCATCATCGCCCACTTGTTGTGCGAGGCCCAGCCGGCCAGCGTGGCGCCGTACACCGCCAGCGACGAGATCGCGAAGTAGAACAGCAGGCCGGCGTCGAGCTGCGCGATCTGCAGGCGGATCGGCTGCGCGCACACGCCGTCGGGCCCCAGCCTCTCGGTCAGCTGGCCCCAGCACAGCGGCGAGCCGAACGGCACGATGGCGCTGACGATCAGCGCCGGCGCCATCGCCATGATCGGCGCCCACATGAACAGGAACTTGTGCGCCTTCGGCGGCACGAAGTCTTCCTTGGCCATGAACTTCAGCGCGTCGGCCAGGAAGTGGGTGATGCCCCACGCGCGGAAGGGGCCGATGTTGGCGCGGTTCGGTCCCAGCCGGTCCTGCATCATCGCCGACTGCCGCCGCTCCATCCAGGTCAGGATCGACGCCAGCGGCATCGCGAACCCCAACACCATGAAGAGGATCTTGATGGTCGCGACGACCACGGTGAACAGGGTGGTTCCGTATTCCATCGACGTTGACCTAGCCTCTCGATCCGGCGAAACGCATCTGAACCGGCAGCAGCGCGCGGCCCCACTCGGCGTCCTTCATGAACGCCAGCTTCTGCTTGGCCTCGGTGAACACCGCCTTCGGCGTCGCGAACTCCAGCGTGACGCCCAGGCGCCGCGCGAGGTGGCTCACGATCTCCCAGCCGGGCAGCGAGTCGCCCGCGGGCGGCAGCGCCGCGCGGATCCGCTGCACCATGCCCAGGCGGTTGGTGAAGGTGCCGTCGACCTCGGCCCAGGCGGCCAGCGGCAGCGCGACGTGCGCGGCGTCGACCAGCAGATCGGTGTGCGTGCCGATGACGACCAGCGCGCTCAGCCGGTCGACCGGCATCGCGGCGGCGGCGCTCTCGCCGACGAAGACCCCTTCGGCGCCCAGCACCAGCAGCGCGGTGACCGCGCCCGAGCGCAGGTCGTTCGCCAGATCCATCAGGCTCTTCAGGCGGCCGGCGCCGATGGCGATCGCGCCCGCGGTGTTGGGGTTCTTGTCGGCGCTGACCAGGATGTCGTCGTGCCAGCCCTGGTCACGCCCGGCCAGATAGGCCTTGCCGACGCGCAGGTGCTCGAACGCCAGGCGTTCCAGCAGGTACAGATCCTCGTTGGTGCTCTGCGCCGAGAAGACGACGCCGACCTTGCTGGCGTCGGCGTCCAGCGCCGCGCGCAGCTTCTTGCCGGCCTCTTCCAGCGCGCGGTCCCAGTCGATGGGGCCGCCGGCGATGCGCGGCGCGGCCAGGCGCTCGCTGTGGATCGGCTTGTAGGTGAAGCGCCCCTCGTCGCACATCCAGTGCTTGTTGACGGCGGCGTTGGGCCGCGGCACCAGGCGGTAGATGCGCCCGCGCGACGACTGCACCTCGATGTTGCAGCCGGTGGCGCAGCCCGGGCAGATCGACGGCGTCGAGTACAGCTCCCAGGCGCGCATCGCGAAGCGGAAGTCCTTCGCGGTCAGCGCGCCGACCGGGCAGACGTCGACGGTGTTCAGCGAGTAGGGGTTGTCCAGCCGGTGGCCGGGCGCCGTGGTCAGCACCTCGTGGTCACCGCGGTTCGCCATCTCCAGCTCGTGCATCTTGGCGACCTCGTCGCAGACGCGGATGCAGCGCGTGCACAGGATGCAGCGTTCTTGATCGAGCACGATGTGCTTGCCGATGTCGACGACCTTGTCCTTCTGGACCTTGATGCCGTCGTTGCGCGCGAACTTGGCGTCCCAGTCGAAGTAGTGCTTCTGCAGCGTGCACTCGCCCGCCTTGTCGCAGATCGGGCAGTCGATCGGGTGGTTCAGCAGCGTGAACTCCAGCATCTGCCGGCGCACGTCGAGCACGCGCGGCGACGCGGTGGTCACCTCCATCTTGTCGGCGACCGGCGTGTAGCACGACGGCACCGGCTTGGGCTGGCCCTTGACGTCGACCAGGCACTGGCGGCAGACGGCGGGCGACGACAGCCCGGCGTGGTAGCAGAAGAAGGGGACGTTGGCGCCGGCCTGGTTGCAGGCCTCGAGCAGGTTCGTCCCCTTCGGGAACTGGTGGGCGCGGCCGTCGATGGTGACGGTCACGCTCTCGACCGCCGCCGGCGTCGGGCCCGAGCCGCTCTTCGAGGTCACCGGCACCGGTGTCGGCACGGCGCTGCCCGGCCCGGAGGCCGACATCGACATCGAGGGACCGGAGGAGGAGCCAGAGGAGGAGAAAGGGGGCTTCGAGATCGGAGTTTCAGCCATTAGCGGTCACACTCTCCGCCGATCATGTTCATCATGCCGAAGGTCGGGACGACGTCGGCCAGGAACAGGCCGGGCAAGAGCTTCGTCATGATCTGCACCGCCGGCAGGCAGGGCGGGCGCACGCGGCACTTCCAGGGGCGACCGGTGCCGTCGGAGACCAGGTAGAAGCCGAGCTCGCCGTTGCCGCCCTCGGTGAACGAATAGACCTCGCCCGGCGGGGACGTGGATGCCGTCCATGATCAGCTTGAAGTGGGCGATCATCGCCTCGATCGAGTTGTAGGTCTCGCTCTTGGGCGGCAGCGTGATGCGCGGGTCGTTGACCACCACCGGGCCGGCGGGCAGCTGCGCCATCGCCTGCTCGAGGATCCGCATCGACTGCTTGATCTCCTCGACGCGCACGGCGTAGCGATCGAAGTTGTCGCCGACCGAGCCGACGGCGACGTCGAAGTCGAAGCGGTCGTAGACCAGGTACGGGTGATCCTTGCGCACGTCGTACGCGAGGCCGGTCGAACGGCCGACCGGGCCGGTGAGGCCCCAGGCGATCGCGTCTTCCTTGGTGATGATCGCGATGCCGTCCATGCGGTCGCGGAAGATCCGGTTGCGGTCCAGCAGCTTGCTGACGTCGCCGAGCACCACGCGGATGCGGCCGAGGATGTCGGTCAGGCGCGGCACGAAGTCCGTCGGTCAGATCGTCGCACACGCCGCCGATGCGCATGTAGCTGTGGGTCAGCCGCGCGCCCGAGACCTCTTCCAGCAGCTCGTACAGCCACTCGCGCGCCTTCAGCATGTACAGGAAGACGGTGAACGCGCCCAGCTCCATCGCGCCGGCGCCCAGGCAGGTCATGTGGTCGGTCATGCGCGAGATCTCGCCGACCAGCACGCGGATGTACAGCGCGCGCTCGGGGATCTTCTTGTCGATGCCCAGCAGCTTCTCGACCGCCATCGCGTAGCCGATGTTGTTGAGCATCGGCGAGACGTAGTTGAGGCGGTCGGTGTACGGGAAGACCTGCGTCCAGGTGGCGTACTCCGACTCCTTCTCGAAGCAGCGGTGCAGGTAGCCGATCTGCACGTCGGCCGAGGTGATCTTCTCACCCTCGACGTCCAGCACCATGCGCACCGTGCCGTGCATGGCCGGGTGCGACGGGCCCATGTTCAGGGGCATCGGCTCGGTGGGCAGATCCGGCGCGTCGAGCGCGTCGTCGGTCGGCTCGCTGACGCCGAGCACGATCCGGCGCGCGGAGGGAGCGATCGTCTGGTCCATGATTAGTCGGCCTTGCCCATCTGGCGCCGCACCAGCGGCTGCCGCTTCTCTTTCGGATAGTCCTTGCGCAGCGGGATGTCCCACGAACTCCGGGTACATCAGGATGCGGCGCAGATCGGGGTGTCCTTTGAAGCGCACGCCGTAGAGGTCGAACGCCTCGCGCTCGAACCAGTTGGCGGCCGGCCAGAGCGGCACCACCGTGTCGATGACCGGATCCTCCTCGGGCACGCCGCCGTACAGGCGCACGCGGTGCTTCTTGTCGATCGAGTAGAGGTGCATCACCACGTCGAAGCGCGGCTCGTGGCCGAAGCGGTCGACGCAGGTCAGGTCGGTCATCATGTCCATCGCCAGCGCCGGATCATCGCGCAGGAATCGGGCGACCGTCGCCCAGGCGTCGGGGCGAATGCGCGCCCACTCGTTGCCGTGCTGCGAGCCGGTCTCGATGATCTCGCCGTTCGTGAAGTGAGCCACCAGGGTGTCGAGGACGATCTGCGCCATGTCGCGGGTGTCCTACTTGTTCTTGTCGGGCGCGGCGGCCGACGCTGCGGCCGAAGAGACGCCTGATGATGGGCCCGCGCCGCGGGCGTGCTCGGGGCGCGACAGCGGCCGGATGGCGGCCAGCGGGATGTCGTACTTCTCGGCCTTGATCGTGATCTGGCTGTGCCCTTCGCCGCGCTGGATGCGATCCATCAGCAGCATCAGGCCGTCGAGCACCTGTTCGGGGCGCGGGGGACAGCCGGGGATGTAGACGTCGACCGGGACGACCTGGTCGGCGCCCGGCATCGTCGAGTAGTTCTGGTAGAAGCCGCCGGTCGACGCGCACACGCCGAACGCGATCACCCACTTGGGCTCGCACATCTGCTCGTAGATGCGGCGCAGCGCCGGCCCCTGACGTTCGGTGATCGTGCCGACGATGATCAGCAGATCCGACTGGCGCGGCGAGAAGCGCGGGAACTCGGCGCCGAAGCGCGCGATGTCGTACTTCGGCGCGGCGGTCGACATGAACTCCATGCCGCAGCAGGCAGTCACGAACGGATAGTTGAAGAGGGAGAACTTGCGCGCCCAGTTGACCGCGCTCTCCAGCATCGAGGTGTGTAGCTCAAGGCCCATCCGTTTGTTTACTCCCAGCCGATGGCGCGCTTGCGCCAGACGTAGGCGAGCGCGACGATCAGAATTGCCATGAAGACCAGGATCTCGCCGATGCCGAAGAACGACACGCCGGCGGTGCAGGCGCCGGCGTCGAGCGGTCCCTGGCAGGACAGCTCGCGGTAGCGCAGCGCCCACGGGTACAGGAACGCGACTTCGATGTCGAACACCAGGAACAGAATCGCGACCTGGTAGAACTTGATCTCGAAGCGAGTACGCGGGCTGCCGATGACCTCCGACCCGCACTCGTACGGGTAATCCTTCGCCTTGTTGGGGCGATGGGGGCCGAGATACTTCGCCGCCGCGGTCAGCGCCAGCGCGAAGCCGACGCCGACCAAGATCGTGAGAGCCGCTGGAATGTAGTCTGAGCTCATTGATTTCGCCGCGCCTTCGCGCCAGCGATTTATAGTTGGTACGGTTCCGCAGGTCAACGACTGGATCCGGCAGGTTACGGGCGCGTCGCCGAGGGTGCGCGCGACGCGCGCGGCGGGCTGTCGCCGATCCGCGCGTCGCGCATCGTTTGACACGAACGCGGCAGGTTTCTATATCTACCGCACATGCGCGCGGCCACCGTCGTCATCTCCGTGTTCGAGGCCGGGCTGATGCTCGGCATTTGCGCGCTGCCGGCGTGCGCCAAGACGCAGCCCGAGGGGCAGGCGCACGCCGCGCCCGCGCTGGCGCCGGCGGCGACCCCGCCCGCGGGAGCGCCGGGGCAGGACAACCAGCCGCCGCCCGGGCTCGATATCTCGCGGCTCGACGATTTCCAGAAGAAGGTCTTTTTCCGGATCGTCAACGCCGAGCCGTCGATCTGCGGCCAGGCGCAGAGCCTGCTTCAATCGGCCAAGAAGGATCCCAACTGCCGCCGGTCGTGGAACGCCGTGCGCTACGTGGCGCACCTCGTCGAGCAGGGGTTCACCGACTCGGAGGTCTCGGACTCGCTGACCAAGCGCTACCGCAACAACGAGCAGCACAAGCTGGACGTCTCCGAGGCGCCGATGCGGGGGAACGCCAACGCCAAGATCTCGCTGGTGGAGTTCGCCGACTACGAGTGCCCGCACTGCAAGCGGTTCCAGCCGGTGCTGCGCCAGATCCTCGACGAGTTCCACGGCGACGTGAAGCTGTACTTCAAGCACTACCCGCTGCCCCAGCACAACAACGCGCGCCTGGCGGCCGAGGCCGCGACCGCGGCGCAAAAGCAGGGAAAGTTCTGGCCCTACGAAGAGAAGCTGTGGGCCAACCAGGACAACCTGACCCCGGCCGAGCTCGAGAAGTACGCCAAGGAGACCGGGCTCGACATGACGAAGTTCCGCCAGGACATGGATTCGTCGGCGGTGAAGACCCACGTGCAGAAGGACCGCACCGAAGGCTCAGCCGCGGGGATCTCGTCGACGCCGACCCTGTTCATCAACGGGCGCGAGTACAGCGACAGCCACGACACCGAATCGTTGCGCGAGTGGATCAAGGAAGAACTGGCGAAGTAGAGCGCCCCACCCCCACGGTAGAGGTAGGCCGTGCGGGCACAGCCCGCGCTTCCGTTTCGTTCTCGTTTCTTTCGACCCACTCACTACGCTCGCTCTGGCGCTCCGACCGAAAAAAGCGCTTCAATAGAGCATGGCGTTTCTGAAGAAGGTCTCCCGCGCTGACCCCCATTCTTTCTCCCTCGCCCCGCGGAGCGGGGAGAGGGTCGGGGTGAGGGGCCCGATGTTATTCGCGGCGCTGCTTCTCGTCGGGTGCGCCTCCGGCGGCTTGGGTGGCGGTGGCTCCGGCGCGGTCGCCAATCAGGTGGGCCTCCCGGCGCCGGAGATCACCGTCCAGCGCATGTCGGGCAAGGCGGTCAGCCTGTCCAACTATCGCGGGCAGGTGGTGCTGCTCGACGTCTGGGCCTCGTGGTGTGGCCCGTGCAAGCAAGAGCTGCCGATGCTCGACGACATCGCCTCGCGGCTGCGCCACCGCGGCGTCGAGATCCTGGCGGTGTCGGTCGACCAGGAGCGTGACAACGTGGTCAAGTTCCTCGGCGGGCGCGGCCACTGGGCGCTCACCATCGCCCACGATCCCAAGGGAGAGATCGCCGATCGGCTGCAGCCCGACAAGATGCCGACCTCGTACATCATCGACCGGCAGGGGATCATCCGCTACGTGAACTACGGCTTCGTCCCCGGCGACGCGCCGACCATCGAACGGCACCTCGCCGACCTCGCCGCCGACAAGCAGCACTGACGTCGCCTCGCCGTTCAGTCAAGGACCTCGGACTCGGGCCTCGGGCCTCAGGCCGATCACCCGAGGCCCGACGCCCGAGGCCCCTACACCACCGGGCCGTCGCCGCGCGCCAGCACGGTGTCGCGCGCCAGGCGCGAATCGTGGTCAGGGTGGTCGAGCATGTAGTGCAGCCCGCGGCTCTCCGACCGCCGCCGCGCGCTCTCGACGATGAGATCGGCGACCAGCGCGATGTTGCGCAGCTCGAGCAGGTCGCCGTTGACGCGCACGTTCCAGTAGTAGTCGCGGATCTCCGAGCGAATCAGGTCGATCCGCTGCGCCGCGCGCTCGAGCCGCCGGTCGGTGCGCACGATGCCGACGTAGTTCCACATCAGGCGCCGGATCTCGTCCCAGTTGTGGCTGACCACCACCGCCTCGTCGGGCGACGTCGCCTCGCCGGCGTACCACGGGGCGACGTGCTTGGGGCGATCCGACCCCGAGCCCTTGACGTCGTCGGCGGCGCGCGCGGCGTAGACCATCGCCTCGAGCAGCGAGTTCGAGGCCAGGCGGCAGGCGCCGTGCAACCCGGTCATCGAGACCTCGCCGATGGCGTACAGGTTGCGCACGCTCGAGCGGCCGCGCGCGTCGACGGCGACGCCGCCGCAGCAGTAGTGCGCCGCCGGCACGACCGGGATCGGCTCGCGCCGCATGTCGATCCCCAGCTCCATGCAGCGCTGGTGGATGTTGGGGAAGCGCTCGACCAGGAAGTCGCCCGGCAGGTGGGTCATGTCGAGCACGACGTGGTCGTCGCCGGTGCGCTTCAGCTCCGAGTCGATGGCACGCGCGACGACGTCGCGCGTGGCCAGATCCTTCATCTGGTGATAGCGGTGCATGAACGCGGTGCCGTCGCGCAGCCGCAGGATCCCCCCTCGCCGCGCAGCGCCTCGCTGATCAGGAACGACTTGGCGGCCGGGTGATAGAGGCAGGTCGGGTGGAACTGGAAGAACTCCATGTTGGCGACGCGCGCGCCGACCCGATAGGCCATGGCGATCCCGTCGCCGGTCGCGACGTCGGGGTTGGTGGTGTAGAGGTAGACCTTGCCGGCGCCGCCGGTCGCCAGCACCACGGCGCGCGCGGTGGCGGTCTTCACCTCGCCGGTCGCCTGATCGTACAGGTAGGCGCCGAAGACCGTGTTCGGGCCGCCGTACTTCGCGGTGGTGAGCAGATCGATCGCCAGGTGGTCGGGCAGCAGGCGGATGCGGTCGTCGCGCTCCATGACGCGCGCCAGAAGCGCGTGGTGGATCGCGGCGCCGGTCGTGTCCTTGGCGTGGACGATCCGGCGCGCGGTGTGGCCCCCCTCGCGCCCGAGCTCGAACTGCCCGTCGGGGCCGCGATCGAAGGGCACGCCCAGCTCGTTGGCGAAGCGCAGGATGTGCTCGGGCCCCTCGCGCACGCACGCTCTCGACGGTCGCGCGGTTGCACAGTCCGTCGCCGACGCGCAGCGTGTCCTCGATGTGGGCCTCGATGCGGTCCTCGGGGTCGAGCACGCCGGCGACGCCCCCCTGGGCGTAGCTGGTGTTCGAATCGGACGGCGCCCGCTTGGTGACGATCAGCACCCGCCCGTGCTCCGAGGCGCGCAGCGCAAAGTAGAGCCCCGCCAGGCCCGAGCCGATGACCAGGTAGTCCGCTTCTAGCACGGCTGGAATCTAACATTCGTTGCCACGAACTTGG
Organism: uncultured Pseudomonadota bacterium; assembly: GCA_963778795.1. Lineage (GTDB taxonomy): Bacteria > Myxococcota_A > Polyangia > Fen-1088 > Fen-1088 > DASRQZ01. Next base: position 1,057,252 of record CAVZVU010000005.1, read on the forward strand.
ACACGAACCGGGCCCGCGAAGGTGGCGGGTGAACGGGGCCGACGGTGTGTTACGATCCCAGGGTTCATGCGATCCGCTCGTACCCCAACTTGCCGCGCCCTCGGCGCGGGGCTGCTGCTCGGCTGGGTGTTACTGCCGGCGGCCGGCGGCGCGCAGGTCCGGAATCGCGCCAAGGCCGACGGCACCGTCGAGTTCACCAACCAAAAGCCGGTCGGGTCGTCGATCGGCCACGGGACGTTCTGGTCGCGCGAGCGCGAGGACGGCGTGGTCGAGTTCACCAACCTGCCGCCGGTCGGCGCGCGCTGGAAGGTGTGGCTGCGCACCGGCCCGGGCAAGGCGGCGGCGCTGCGTGGCACGACCGACATCGTGCCGGCGCAGGATCGTTCGCCGGCGCGCTTCTCGCGCTTCGACCAGCACATTCAGGATCAGCAGTCGTTCTTCGGCATCCCCGAGCCGCTGATCCGCGCGGTCATCAAGACCGAGTCGGACTTCGATCCCAACGTCGTCTCCAGCGCCGGCGCCAAGGGCTTGATGCAGCTGATGCCCGACACCGCGCGGCTGATGGGCGTCACCGACGTGTTCGATCCGCGGCAGAACATCATGGGCGGCGCGCGCTACCTTCAGGTGCTCGCGCGGCGCTTCTGCAAGACGCCGGCGCAGTCGACCGAGGCGGATGGGGGCGAGCGCACGCTGGTCTGCTCGTACGACGAGAAGGTGAAGGTCATCGCCGGCTATCACGCGGGTCCCAACGCCGTCGAGAAATACGGCGGCATGCCGCCCTACGAGACCACGCGCTTCTACGTCACCACGGTCATGCGGCGCTACGATCGCTATCGCCAAACGGCGCCTGGTGACGCGATGATGGCCGAACGGTAATGACGGTGTCCGGCAGCTCGCACGATCCGCCGTCCTCCGGTGCGCCCGTCGCGCCCGGCGGCGTCACCGATGCGCGCTACGCCGAGCAACTGGCGAACGCCGGCAGCCTGGTGGCGGCGCAGCGCTACGAGGAGGCCGAGCTCGAGGTTATGCGCGCGCTCGAGCGCTGGCCGAGCGACCTGCGCGCGCTGAATCTTCTCGCGCTGGTTCGCTTCAAGGTCGGCCGTCTCGACGAGGCCCGCGCCACCTATCGCGAGATCGCCGAGCGCGCGCCCAACGATCCGGCGGTGCGCCGCAACCTGGGGTTGCTGGCGCTCAAGGCCGAGCGCGCCGACGAGGCGGTCGCCGAGCTCGAGCTCGCGGCCCAGCTGGCGCCCGACGACAAGCGCTCCTGGAGTTACCTCGGGTACGCCTACACGCGCTTCGGCGACGCGGTCGCCGCCGCGGCCGCCTTCCGTCGCGCCGGACAGCACGCCGTCGCCGACGAGCTGGAGGCGGCGCGCCCGCCGACGGTGCTCGCCGACGCGCCGGCTCCCGTCGCCGGCGCCGGCGCCGCGCCGGCCGACGCCGATCCCCGAGGCGCCGCGCGCGCCGACTCGGGCTGCGCCGGCGACACCGATCGCGGCACCACCCCTCGTGCCGCCGCTGCCGCCGTTGATCTCGGGCTCGGGGTCGCAGGTGTCGGTGGTGTCGTCGTGGAACGACGCCTTCGCGCGCCGCTCGGCGGAGACCCGCGCTGTTCCGATGGTGTCGTTCGTGCTGTCGTCGCTCGGTCTCAACCCGGGCGGCAACCTCGCCGCCATGGTGAAGGCCGGCGCGCCGATCCGGCTGTCGGCGCGCGACGGGGCGCACGTGCGCGCCGACGCCGCGCTGGCCAGCGTCGGCGCGTCGGCGGGCGATCGCGCCGTGCGCCGCGTGCGCGGGCGCCCGAGCGGCGAATGGCTCGGCTCGTCGCTGCGCCCGTTCTTCCGTCTCACCGGGCCGGGCGAGGTCTGGGTCGCCGGCACCTCGAACCGCTGGGCGGCGCTGACGCTCGACGAGGACATCCTGTACGTGCGCGAGGATCGCGTGCTGGCGTTCGACGGCGCGGTGTCGTGGGAGGCGGGGCGGATCCCGGGCGATGGCCTGCGCATGCTGCAGTTCCGCGGGCGCGGGCAGGTCGTCTTGCAGCTCGGCGGACTGCCGGCGGCGATCCGCATCAGCGAGGAATCACCGGTGCGGGTCGCGCGCGGCGCGCTGCTCGGGTGGGTCGGCCGGGTGGTCGCGCACCGGCCGCGCCGCGAAGGCCCGCTGCAGATCGTGTGCGAAGGGGACGGCGTCATGCTACTGGAGGCGCGAAGGAGCTCGGTCTGATGGCAAACCTGCGTCGTGAATTCACCAACCTGCCGAACCTGGTCACCATGGGCCGCGTGGCGCTGGTGCCGTTCGTGCTGCTCTTCATCGACAACTTCAGCCCGATGCGCAGCTTCATCGCCAGCCTGCTCTATCTCGGCGCCGCGGCCGGCGATGCGCTGGACGGCTACCTCGCGCGCAGCCGCGGTCAGGTCAGCATGCTCGGCAAGTTCCTCGATCCGCTGGCCGACAAGCTGATCGTCACCGCCGTGCTGGTGTACATGGTCGAGCTGGGGCGCGTGCCGGCCTGGGTGGTCGTGATCCTGCTGGCGCGCGACTTCGCGATCAACGGCCTGCGCAGCGTGGCGTCGGCGCAAGGGCTGGTGATCGCCGCCAGCGACGGCGGGAAGATCAAGACGGCGCTGCAGCTGGTCGCGATCATGATGTTGCTGATCTACTTCCGCTATCCCGCGCTCGGCACCTCGATCGCCGTCGACTACCACAAGGTCGGGCTCAAGATCCTGTACATCTCGATGGCGGCGTCGCTGGTCTCGGGCGGCCAGTATCTGCGCGATTTCTTCTCGGCGGTGATAAGGCAGCCGCGCCCGGCGGCGTGATCGCGCTCGACGTCGAGCCGCTGGATCCGGCGGAGGCGGCCCGGCGCGCCGCGCGGGGCCGCGACCCTTTCTGGCTGGCGTCGCCCGGTCCCGATGCCGACGTTGGGATTGTCGCCGATGTCGTGGGCTGCGATCCGGTGCGCGTGGTGCGCGGCGACGACATCGACGCCCTGGAGGAGAGCTGGCGCGCCGAGCGCCTGAGCTGGACGGGGGCCGGCGATGGGGAGGGCGACGCCCCGCCCGGGGTGCCGATCGGGGTCGGCTTCCTGTCGTACGATCTCGGCCGGCGCTGGATCGCGCTGCCGGCGCGCGCCGCCGACGATCACGGCTGGCCCGACCTCGAGTTTCGGTTTCACGACGCGGTCTGGGTGCGCGATGGCGACCGGGAGGCGGGCACAGGGGCGGGGAGCACGCGCGCGCGCGCGCGCATCTTGGCGCGCGATCTCGAGGCCGCCCGCCGACTGGCGGCGCGCCTCGCACACCCGGCCGCGCTGCTGTCGCCGGCGGCGGCGCCGCCCCGGCCCCCGGCGATTGGAGAGCTGCGCGCCGACACCAGCGCCGCCGACTACTTCGCGGCCGTCGAGCGGATCCTCGCGTATCTGGTGGCGGGCGACGCCTATCAGGTGAACCTGGCGCGGCGGTTGTCGGCGGCGATCGGTCCCGGCGATCCGGTCTGGCTGGCCGAGACGCTGCGCGCGCGCGCGCCGGCGCCGCACGCGATCTGGTTGGGGCGGGGCCAGGTCGACGGGGAAGGTGGCGGTGTCGGCGGCGGCGACTACCTGGTCGGCAATTCGCCCGAGCGGTTTCTGCGCACCGACGGGCGCGGCGCCGTCGAGACCCGGCCGATCAAGGGGACGCGGCCGCGCGGCGTCGATGCCGCCAGCGATCGCCGCCTGCGCCACGAGCTGCTTGACCGCGGCCAAGGAGCGCGCCGAGCACGTCATGATCGTCGACCTGGAACGCAACGATCTGGGACGGGTCTCGGTCGCCGGCTCGATCGTGGTCGAGGGGCTGGCGCGCCTGATCGAGCTGCCGACCGTCTTTCACATGGTGACGACGGTGCGCGGGCGGTTGCGCCCCGACACCGGCCTCGCGGCGTTGCTGCGCGCCACCTTTCCCGGCGGGTCGATCACCGGCGCCCCCAAGCGGCGCGCCATGGAGATCATCGAAGAGCTCGAACCGGTGCGCCGCGGCCCCTACACCGGCGCGACCGGGTGGCTGGGCGCCGCCGGCGATCTCGACCTCGCGGTCGCGATCCGCACGGCGCTGGTGCGCGGCGATCGCCTCACGCTGTCGGTCGGCGGCGGCATCGTCGCCGACTCCCACCCCGCCGCCGAGCTGGCCGAAACCGAAGCCAAAGCCAGCGCCTTCACCGCGATCTGCGGCGGGGCGCGCACCGGGCGGGTGGTGTGAAACGGCGAGGGTGCGGGGTGTGAGGACGGCTCTCCTCTCTCCGTTGTGACGGCCGAAGGAGGGGGTATAGGTCACGTGCTCAAACATCCTTTGGCGCGAGGGGTGCTGAACTGTGCTTGGCTTACGGTAACCCGCGCCCCAGGAACTGCGCGCGGGACCTATACCCCCTCCTCCGGCCGCCGAGACAATCTACGTTCAGTGCGCCTGTGCTGCTGATCCGGAGGGGCCCACGAAAATATAGAGATCTATCGGACGTCGCCTCGCCGGTCGTTGGAATCGTCCTTCGTCGCTTCAGGAAGCAACGCTGGAAATATTGCCAGGCCTTCCTTGAACGGTGTTCAATATTTCCAACCTCGCTTCCTGAGGCGACGAAGGACGATTCCAACAACCGGCGAAGCAACGTCCGATAGATTCTCTATTTCTTTTGGCGCCCTCCCCTCCGGAATCGGAGCCGCAGGCGCATCGAACGTAGATTGTCTCGGCGGCCGAAGGAGGGGGGATAGGTCTCGCGCGCAGTTCCTGAGGCGCGGGTTACCGTAGGCCAAGCACAGTTCAGCACACCTCGCGCCAAAGGATGTTTGAGCACGTGACCTATCCCCCCTCCTTCGGCCCCCACAACGGAGCGAGGGAAGCCGTCCTCACATCCTGCTGCCCCGCTGTTTCAAACCACCCGCCCGGTGCGGTCCCAGCGCGCGCTCTTCAGTTGGGAGCGGTCAGATCGGCGAGGTGGCCGGTCATCATCAGCAGGGACAGCACGGTCCACGATTCGTTGTAGTAGAGGCTGTCACCGAGCAGGGTCAGCGACGCCACGGCCGCGTAGGCGTCGTCGCGCAGGCGGGTGAACGCCGGCGCCGCCATCGCGGCGACGCCGGCCGGGCCGACGAAGGCGGCCAGCGCGAGGCCGGTGTTCGGCATCGGCGTGCCGTTGAGCGCGTAGCCGTCGACCAGGTGGGTGGCGCCGATGGCTCCATAAAATCCGCTGATCTTTTGCGCGTAGGCCTGCGCGCGCAGATCGCCCGACCAGCAGAAGTCTTGCGCGATCCGGAACGGCGTCCGGCACGAATCGAGCTGGTGATTGGTCGGCTTGCCGGGCGGCGCCATCGGAACGCCGGCCGGCGTCGACCAGGCCGGGACCAGCCCGTTGTTGGCGTTGCCGTTCGCGGCGTTGAGCGTCGCCTGCAACACGCGGTAGCTCGACTCGACGACGTTGTTCCAGCCGGCGGTGTTGCCGGTGATCTGTCCGAAGATCCGGTAGTAGGCCGGCGCGAAGTACGAGATGTTGACGATCTGCGCGCCGCTGAATTGATCGCCCGGCATCAGGGTGTCGCCGAGGTTGTGATCGACCTCGTTGGTCCAGATGAGGCCGATCTGCTTCTTGGCGGCGTCGAGATAGGTCGTGGCGAGCGAACCGCGTCCGCCCCATTTCTTGTCGGCCATCACCAGCGCGAACGCCATGTCCTCGTCGCCGTCGGTCGCGGCGCCGGTGCCCGAGGCGGCCGTCCCTTGCGGGTTGATCTCCCAGTTCATCAAACCGTTGGGTTCGGTCCAGAGTTGTTCGTACTTCCACAGGTTGTCGAACAGGCTCTGGTCGTCGACGTAGACTGCGATGATCATTCCGTAGCCGATCCCCTCGGAGTTGGTTGAGTTGACCGGGTTGCCCGAGTTGGGCCGGCGCACGCGCAGGAAGCCACCCGCGCCGTCGGCGGTCACCAGGTCGGCCCTCCAGCGCGCGTAAGCCGCCTGCAGCGCGGCGTCGCTGGCGCCGGGCGGCAGGGTGCACATTCCGCGACCCGGCGCGAGGCGCGGCGCGGCGTCCGTGGCGTCGGTGCCACCGTCGCGCGCGCCCGCGCCCGCGGTGCCGCCGGATGATCCGCCCGGAGCTCCTCCGGTATTGCCTCCCGGATTGCCTCCGGTGCCGCCGCCGCCGTGGGCTGCCGCGCCGCCGGCTCCGCCCCCGCTGCCGCTGCCGCCCGCGCCGCCTCCCGCGCAGGCGCCACCGATCGCCGCGCAGACCGCGAGCGCCAGCACCCGGACGACCTCTCGGACGGTCACCCGGTCGAAGATACCTCATGCCGCCGGCGCCAGAGCAGCCGCGCCACGGCGCCGGTGACGATCACCACGCTGACCGCCTGCCCGGTCGACAGCAGCACCGCCTCGTTCGACGGCAGCCCCAGCAGGCGTGCCAGGTGGGGCGTGTGCAGCTCGACCAGGAAGCGACGCGCGAAGTCGCCGCGGTACATCTCGACGGCGAAGCGCAGCACGCCGTAAAGCGCCGCGTAGATCAGCAGCAACGTCCCCGGCGCCGGTTCGGCCGCCCCGTCGGCCCGCCGCGCGCGCTGCCCGTGCCGCACCAGCATCAGCACCGCGAAGATCGCCAGCTCGCCCGCGGCCTCGTAAAGCTGGGTCGGGAAGAGCGGCGGGGTGACGACCGCCCCCTCGGGCACGGCGGCGACGGTGCGCAGCTCCTCGAACGCGACGCTGTCGGCGCCGAAGCGCGTGCACCAGCGCGCGCCGGCGGCGCACGCCTTGCCGAAGCAGCAGCCGGCGCTGAAGCAGCCGAGCCGGCCGAAGGCGTGGCCGAGCGCCAGCGACGGGGCGAAGATGTCTCCCAACGTCCAGAACGACCAGCGCTGTCGGCGCGCGAAAAAGAAGGTGAACAGGCCGGCAGCCACGAAGCCGCCGTAGAAGACCAGGCCCCCCTCCCAGACCTGCAGCGGGCGCGTGCAGTCGACCAGCAGGCGCGCCAGTGAACGCGGGGTCGCGTCGTCGTCGGCGCCGCCGCAGGCGCGCGCGAACGCGCCGGCGTTCAGCGCCACGTACAGCAGGCGCGAGCCGACGAGCCCGGTCACCAGCATCCAGAAGGACAGGTCGAGGATCTTGCCGCCGTCGAGCCCGCGCCTTCGCGCCTCGCGAAACGCAAGCGCGATCCCGACCGCGCAGCCGAAGCCGATCAAGACGCCGTAGGTATGAAGGCCGATCTCCCGTCCCCCGAGGTGCAGAGACATGAGGATCGGCTTCATGATCGCGCCGGGTCGCTCCGCTCAGGACGTCGAGGTCGTCGCCGCCGGCCGCGACTTCAACATGTCGATGACCATCAGCGCCACGCCGATGCACAGCGCGGCGTCGGCGACGTTGAAGGCCGGCCACTCGTGGTCCTTCACGTACCAGACGATGAAGTCGGTGACGCGGCCGTAGGCGACGCGGTCGATGAGGTTGCCGATCGCGCCGCCGCCGACCAGCCCCAGCGCCACCTGCAGCCGCGTCGCGCCGTCGTCGGTCTTGCGCAGGTAGTACAGCACCAGCGCGAAGGCCCCGATCGCCATCAGCGTCAGCACCAGCCGCCCGCCCGACATCTGTTGCAGCATGCCGAACGCGACGCCGGGGTTCTCCGAGTAGCGCAGCTTGAAGAAGCCGTCGATCACCATCTTCGGATCGAAGGGGCCGCGCGGGCGCAGCTCGCTGCGGGCCAGCGCCTTGGTCCATTGATCGAAGCCGATGCTGATCGCAGCGAAGATGCCGAACAGGACGTACTTGCGCACGGGGGAAACCGGCCGCGCGCCGGCGGCGCCGCCCTCGGACTTGCCTTCGGATCTCGCTGCGCTGCGGGTCGTGCTCATGACGGGCTTCCTTTGGTCTGCGCAGGCGCGCCGTTGCTGATTGTCATCTTCTCCATGACTGCGGCGCAGCGCCGGCAGAGGTTCGGATCGTGGCTGCTGCCCGACGCCTCGCCGGTGCGCCGCCAGCAGCGCGGACAGGTCGGCTCGGGCGCTTCGACGATCCGGATCTCGGTGGCGCCGGCGGCGTCGGCGGGGTCGACGTCGATCCCCGAGACCACACACAGCTCGGTCAAATGCTCGCGGTTCCACTCCCAGTGCGGGCGGTCGGCGGCAGTCGGCTTGACCTGCACGCGCGCCTCCAGTGATTTGTGCCCGGCGGCGCGGAAGGGCTCGAGCTGCCCGAGGATCGCCTCGCGGCGCGGGCGGATCTCGTCGATCCAGCGCTTGTTGGGGTTCGACTTCATGCCGCGCCCCGGGATCGCCTGCTCGCTGCGCACCCCCCCGTGCACGTCGAACCGGACGCCGGTGGCGCGGCCCAGCTCGTCGGCGACGTCCTGCGCGGTGAAGCAGAGGATCGGCGCCATCCAGGTCGCAAGCGTCCGCACCATCTCGTAAAGCGCCGTCTGCACGCTTCGCCGCACCTTCGATCCCGGCGCCTCGCAGTAGAGCGCGTCCTTCACCGGATCGAGGTACTCCGATGACATGGTGATGACGGCGTCGGTCAGCAAGCGGACAACGTCGTGGAATTCGTAGCGGCGGTAGGCCTCGAACACCTGGTGGTCACGCTCGCGCAGCACGCCGAGCGCCAGCAGGTCGAGCTCGCGCAGGTACTGGTCTTCCAGCGCGTCGCGCGCCGGCGCGAAGTCGTAGAGGTTCGACAGCAGGTAGCGGCAGGTGTTGCGGATCTTGCGGTACGACTCGCCCAGCTGGTTGAGGATCGTCTGCGAGAAGACGATGTCGTTCTGGTAGTCGGCGGCCGCGGTCCACAGCCGCAGCAGCTCGGCGCCGTTCTTCTCCATCCAGACGCCGGGATCGACGTAGTCGATTTTGGCCCCGCTGGCGCGCGCCTTGGCGATCTCCGACTTCGAGTAGACCTTGCCGCGCTCGTCGAGCACCCAGCCGTGCGTCAGCACCGCCTTGTAGGGCGCCTGGTGCCGCGACGCCGTCGAGGTCAGCAGCGACGAGTGAAACCAGCCGCGGTGCTGGTCCGAGCCCTCGAGGTAGAGGTCGACCTTGTCGCCGCCGGCGACCAGCTTTCCTTCGGCGACCGCGGCCCACGACACGCCCGACTCGAACCAGACGTCGACGATGTCGCCCTGCTTCTCGAGATCGCGGCTGCCGCAGCCCGCTGCAGCCGGTGCCGGGCGGCACGAGGTCGCGCGCCGGCCAGGTGAACCAGGCGTTCGAGCCCTCTTTGAGGAAGATCTCCGCCACGTGTTCCATAACGCTCGGCGTCGAGCAGATCCTTCCCGCAATGCTGCGCAGCGAAACGCCGGGATGGGCACGCCCCAGACCCGCTGCCGCGACAGGCACCAGTCGGGACGCGCCTCGATCATGCCGCGGATCCGGTTTTCACCCCACGACGGGATCCACTGCGTCTTGCCGATCTCGGCCAGCGCCTCGGCGCGCAACGACGCCGGATCGTCGGCGGCGCCGAGCCGCGCGAACCACTGTTCGGTGGCGCGAAAGACGATCGGCGTCTTGCAGCGCCAGCAGTGCGGGTACTGGTGGCGCACCGACTCGTCCCGGCTTGTTGAGCAGGAAGCCGGTGTCGGCCAGGCGCGCGACGATCTTGGGGTTGGCGTCGAACACCGGCAGGCCGGCGTAGTCGGCCACGTCGACGGTGAACTTTCCCGACCCGTCGACCGGCGCGTAGATCGGCAGCCCCACCTGGCGCCCCACGACGTAGTCGTCGGCGCCGTGCCCGGGCGCTGTGTGCACCAGGCCGGTGCCGGCCTCGAGCGTGGCGTGGCGCGCGAAGTAGAGCCGGAAGGCGGCCTCGTGGGCGCGCGGGATCCCGAGCGGATGCTGGTAGCGGGTTCCGAGCAGCCGCTCGAAGCCCTCTTTCGGGATCCGGATCCATTGCTCCATCGGGCACTCCAGCCCGCAGGCGGCGAGGAAGCTCTCGGCCAGCCCCTCGGCGACCAGCAGCAGCTCTTCGCTGTCGTCGCCTTGGCCGCCGCCTTGGCCGCTGCCGCCGCGCTTCATCGGCAGCGCGACGTAGCTGAGCTCCGGGTTGGCGACGATCGCCAGGTTCGCGGGCAGCGTCCACGGGGTGGTCGTCCAGATGACGAAGGCCGCCGGCCGCCCGGCCAGGCGCGCGTCGGCGGCGCCGAGGTCGCCCTCGACGGGGAAGCGTACGTAGATCGACGGCGACGTGTGCTCTTCGTACTCGACCTCGGCCTCGGCGAGCGCGGTGCGGTGCACGACGCACCAGTGCACCGGCTTCTTGTCGCGGTAGATGAGGCCGCGGCGCGCGAACGCCGCCAGCTGGCGCACGATGGTCGCCTCGTAGTCCTTCGACAGCGTCAGGTAGGGGTCGTCCCAGTTCCCCAGGCAGCCCAGCCGCTTGAACTCGGCGCGCATCACGTCGACGAACTTCAGCGCGTGCGCGCGGCAGCGCTCGCGAAACTCGGCCGGCGACAGATCGCCCTTGGCCTTGCCCAGCTCCTTTTCGACCTGCTGCTCGATCGGCAGGCCGTGGCAGTCCCAGCCGGGGCGGAAGACCGCGCGCCGGCCCATCAGCAGCTGCGAGCGGACGACGATGTCCTTGAGGACCTTGTTGAGCACGGTGCCGTAGTGGATGCCGCCCGTCGGGTAGGGCGGGCCGTCGTGCAGCACGAACGGCGGCGCCTCCTCGCGCAGCCGCGCCTCGAGAATCTTCGTGTATTGACGTTCCTGCTCCCAGCGCGCGAGCCACGCCGGCTCGCGCTTGGCCAGGTCGGCGCGCATCGGGAAATCGGTCTTGGGGAGGTTGAGCGTTGCTTTCCAGTCCACGGTTGGCGCGGATACTACCAAAAACTGGTCGCCGCACCGGGAAGGGTGCTGGTAAAGATCGCGCATGGACGAGCGTGTGCCGTGGGATCAGTACTTCATGAACATCGCGCAGGTCGTCGCGTCGCGCTCGACCTGTCCGCGCAAGTTCGTCGGCGCGGTGATCGTGCGCGACCGGACGATCCTGTCGACCGGCTACAACGGATCGATCCGCGGCATGCCCCACTGTACCGACGACGGGCACATGATGGAGAACGACCACTGCGTCGCCACGATCCACGCCGAGGCGAACGCCATCATCCAGGCGGCGAAGAACGGCGTCATGATCGACGGCGCGATGATCTACGTGACCGCCAGCCCGTGCTGGAACTGCTTCAAGCAGATCGCCAACGCCGGGGTGCGGCGCATCGTCTACGGCGAGTTCTATCGCGACGAGCGGATCTTCCAGGTCGCCGAGCGTCTGGGGATCGATCTCCTGCATCTTCAGAGCCACGTCGACGCACCCCGCGCGCTGACATGTGGTCTACCCGCCGCGAAGGTGCTGACGTGCCGAGGTCGGTCCGGGTAACGGGGGGGCGTGACGACTCGGCGACGTTTTTGGTTGACCCCCTACCGCAATCCCAGGCACGCTTTAAGGCCATGCTGCGGGTCGCAATCCTTGGAAGCGCGCTTTTCGTTGGCAGTTCACCGGAAAAATGGCGGCAGCGGCTCGGACCAGTCATCCGGGGGCGACGCGGCCAGCGCCAGCCGGGACGACGCCAGCAGGGACGGACGCGGGTGAAGGCGCCGCCGACGCCTCCCGGACCAAGCACGCGGATGTCGGGCGTTTCGGTGCGCGAAGCACGGCCGGTTCACCGGGCGCGTCGTCCCCGAGGGGTCGCTGCGCAAGGAGCCGCTGCCGATGCCGTCGGGGAATCTCGAGCTGCGAATGCTCGGGCTCGACGAGTCGGTCAAGGTCAACATCTACAACGAGGACGGCTCGTACAATATCGAGTCGCTGCGCTCGCTGGATCACATCCTGCGCTGTCGCCGTACCGACGACGAAAAGCCGATCGAGCCGCGGCTGTTCACCATCCTGTCGCACGTCTACGATCACTTCGGCGGCAAGCCGATCGACATCGTGTCGGGCTACCGAAACCAGCGCAAGAAGACCAGCAACCACTACAAGGGGACGGCGACCGACATCCGCATCGCAGGGCGTGACGCCGAAGAAGGTCGAGTCCTTCGCCGAGACGCTGGACACGCGGCGGCCTGGGAATCGGCATCTACCCGCGCGGCCAGTTCGTGCACATCGACGTCCGCCCGCTGCCGAGCTACCGCTGGGTCGACTACTCTGCGCCGAACCCGAACGCCACCGAGAAGCGCCCCCCGCGCGACTGGAAGCGCAAGAAACTGCAGAGCTAGCTGCAGAGCTGAGCCAATTCTGCTCGGATAAGGCGAAACGCCAAGACGCCAAGACGCCAGAGTCCGGATTTTTTGAGTCCGGACCGTGGCGTCCTGGCGTCTTGGCGTTTCGCTGTCGGCCCTGGAGCTGGATCGTCGTCGTGCCTCGGGCGGGAGAGGGCTTTCTTGCAAAGCTGGGCGCGGTCCTTTAGCTTGCCAGGGCAGTATGGCGCAGCGGCAACTCGACCTTCTGGGCGCGGGAGCAAAAGAGCCCGTCGCCGATGGCGGCGGCAAAGGACGCAAGCGGGGCGGCGGCAAGGGTGGTAGCGGTGGGGACGGGGGGAGCGGGGACGGCGGCGGCGGCCCGACGCCGCCCGCGGACGCTTCGCTCGCCGACGAGGCGCAGCGGCGCTACCTGAACTACGCGGTCAGCGTCATCACCGCGCGGGCGCTGCCCGACGTGCGCGATGGGCTGAAGCCGGTGCAGCGGCGGATCCTGTACGCCATGCACTCGAACCTGCACCTTTACCCCGACTCCAAGTTCCGCAAGTGCGCGACGATCGTCGGCGAGGTGCTGGGCAAGTACCACCCGCACGGCGACGCGTCATCGTACGAGGCGATGGTGCGCATGGCGCAGTGGTTCTCGCTGCGCTACACGCTGGTCGAGGGGCACGGGAACTTCGGCTCGCTCGACGGGGATGCGCCGGCCGCCTACCGCTACACCGAGGCGCGCCTGGCGCCGCTGGCGATGGAGCTGCTGGACGAGATCAAGCAGGGGACGGTCGACTTTCGCCCGAACTACGACGGCACCACCGAGGAGCCGATCGTGCTGCCGGCCAAGGTGCCGCAGCTGCTGGTCAACGGCTGCACCGGCATCGCCGTCGGCATGGCGACCAACATCCCGTCGCACAACCTGGAAGAGGTCTGCCAGGCGGCGATCGCGCTCATCGACGACCGCGAGCTGCAGACCAAGGATCTGCTGAAGTACATCAAGGGGCCGGACTTCCCGACCGGCGGGCAGATCACCAACTCGAAGAAAGAGCTGCGCGAGATCTACGAGACCGGGCAGGGCGGCGTCCGGCTGCGCGGCGAGTGGAAGATCGAGCGAGCGAAGGCCAAGGAGAAGGGCGGCGAGCGGATCGTCATCACGTCGATCGCGTTCGGCGTGTCGAAGGCGACGCTGGTCGAGCGGATCGCCGAGGTGATCATCAACAAGAAGCTGCCGATGCTGGTCGACGTGCGCGACGAGTCGACCGACGACGTGCGCATCGTGCTCGAGCTCAAGAGCGGCGCCGACCCGGCGCTGGTGATGTCGTACCTGTACAAGCACACGCCGCTCGAGCAGTCGTTCCACGTCAACCTGACCTGCCTGGTGCCGACGGAGAACAAGGAGATCGCCGGGCCGCTGCGGCTCGACCTGGCGGCGATGCTGCGCGAGTTCCTCGAGTTCCGCGCAGGAGGTCGTCACCCGGCGCTTCCAGTTCGAGCTGGCGGAGCTCGAGCGGCGCATCCACATCCTGGAGGGCTTCGAGACCATCTTCGATGTCCTCGACGAGACCATCAAGATCATCCGCGCGTCCGACGGCAAGGCCGACGCCGCCGCCAAGATGATCAAGCGCTTCGAGCTCGACGACGTGCAGACCGACGCGATCCTGGAGCTGAAGCTGTACAAGCTGGCCAAGCTGGAGATCCTGCTGATCGTCGAAGAGCTCAAGGACAAGCGCGGCGCGCGCCAAGGAGATCCGCACCATCCTCGGGGACAAGCGCAAGCTGTGGAAGGTGATCCGCACCGAGCTTGCCGAGGTCGCCGAGAAGTACAAGGACAAGCGCCGCACCAAGATCGGCGGCGCGGGCGGCGAGGACGTCGAGTTCGACGCCGAGGCGTTCATCGTCGACGAGGACGTCACGGTGATCCTGTCGCGCGACGGCTGGCTCAAGCGCGTGCGCGAGGTCAAGGACATCTCGGCGACGCGCCTGCGCGAGGGCGACGCCGTGCTGGCGGCGCTGCGCGGGTCGACCAAGGAGGCGATCGCGATCTTCTCCAACCTCGGCAGCTGCTACGTCACGCGCGTCAACGACGTGCCGGCGTCGACCGGTTACGGCGAGCCGGTGCAGAAGCTGTTCAACTTCCGCGACGGCGAGCGCGCCGTGGGGGCGCTGGTGCTGGACCAGACCGGCGCGCCCAAGGGCGCCGTCGCGCTGGCGGTCACCCGGCAGGGGTACGGCCTGCGCTTCAACCTCGACGTGCACCGCGAGCTGTCGACGCGCGCCGGCCGCCGCTTCGCCAAGCTGGCCGAGGGCGACGAGATCGTCGGCGTCAGCGTGGCCGGGCCGGACGAAGTCGTCTGCGTCGTCACCACCGAGGCCCGCGCGCTGGTCTGCAGAGTCGAGGAGATCCCCGAGCTGGCCAACCCCGGCCGCGGCGTGATCGTGATCAAGGTCGCCGCCGACGATCCGGTGGTCGGCTTCGGCGTGGGCCGCGCCGCGCGACAAGGAGTGGCTGATCGCCGAGACCGACGGCGGCAAGAAGATCCCCATGGGCACGGGCCGTCCGTCGCTGACCGCGCGCGGCGGCAAGGGCCACCAGCTGGCGCGCAAGGCCAAGGTCGTGCGCGTGATCCTCCCCGAGCCGCCCCCCACCCCCACGCTGCTCAACTAGCGCAGAACGAACCCAAAATATGGCCAGCGCCGCTTACACGTCAGAGCACATCACGGTCCTCGAAGGGCTGGAGCCGGTGCGCCGGCGGCCCGGCATGTACATCGGCGGCACCGACACCAAGGGCTATCACCACCTGCTGTGGGAGATCGTCGACAACTCGGTCGACGAGGTGATCAACGGCTTCGCGACCCACATCCAGGTGACGCTGCACAAGGACGCCAAGTCGGTCACCGTGGTCGACGACGGGCGCGGCATCCCGGTCGACGTCAAGAAGGAGTTCAAGAAGTCGGCGCTGGAGCTGGTGCTGACGACGCTGCACGCGGGCGGCAAGTTCTCGTCGGCGCAGTACCAGTTCTCGGGCGGCCTGCACGGCGTCGGCTCGTCGGTGGTGAACGCGCTGTCGGAGGAGCTGGTCGCGACCATCAAGCGCGACGGCGCCGAGTGGGAGCAGAGCTATCAGCGCGGCAAGCCGGTCAGCAAGCTGCGCAAGGTGCGCGCCGCGCAGGGGCACCGGGACGACGATCATGTTCCGCCCCGACCCGCAGATCTTCGGCGCGCAGCAGTTCAGCTCGGAGACGATCCGCTTTCGCCTGGACTCCAAGGCCTTCCTGCACAAGGGCCTGAAGATCACCTTCCGCGACGAGGCGGCCGGCACCGAGGACGTCTTCGAGCACGCGGGCGGCATCGCCGACTTCCTGGCGCGCCTGGTCACCGATCGCGGCAAGCCGCCGACGGCGCCGCAGGTCTTCTACTTCGAGCGCGACGGCGACGCCGGCTTCCGCCTCGAGGCGGCGCTGCAGTGGACCGAGTCGCACGAGGAGACCATCCGCTCGTACGTCAACGCCATCCCGACGACGCAGGGCGGGACGCACGAGCAGGGCTTCCGCGCCGCGATCGTCAAGGCGGTGCGCTCGTTCATCGACACCTCGGGCCTCGGGCCCAAGGGGGTGACCCTCACCGCCGAGGACATCCGCGAGGGGCTGGTCGGCGTGCTGTCGATCTACACGCAGGAGCCGCAGTTCCAGGGGCAGACCAAGGAACGGCTCGGCAGCCCCGAGGCGCAGAACCAGGTCGACAGCGCCGTGCGCCCGGCGCTGGAGACGTTCCTGCTCGAGAACCGCACCGCGGGCGCGGCCATCGTCGAGCGCATCGGGCTGGCCGCCAAGGCGCGCGAGGCGTCGCGCGCCGCCGCGCAGGCGGTGTCGCGCAAGACCGCGGTCTCGCACCGCCTGAACCTGCCGGGCAAGCTGGCCGACTGCTCGTCGACCGACCCGGCACGCAGCGAGCTGTTCATCGTCGAGGGCGACTCGGCCGGCGGCTCGGCCAAGCAGGGACGCGAGCGCAAGACCCAGGCGATCCTCCCGCTGCGCGGCAAGGTGCTGAACACCGAGCAGGCGTCGCTGCAGAAGGTGCTGTCGAACAAGGAGCTGCAGGACGTCGTGTCGGCGCTGGGCTGCGGCGTCGGCGAGGACTTCAAGATCGAGCGCCTGCGCTATCACAAGATCGTCCTGCTGATGGACGCCGACTCCGACGGCCACCACATCGCGACCTTGCTGCTGACCTTCTTCTACCGGCACCTGCAGCCGCTGATCAAAGGCGGCTTCGTCTACCTGGCGCAGCCGCCGCTGTTCCGCGTCGACCACGGCAAGGAGACCTTCTGGGCGCTCGACGAGGCCGATCGCGATCGCATCGTCGCCGGCCTGCCCAAGAACGCGAAGCCCGAGATCATGCGCTTCAAGGGCCTGGGCGAGATGCAGCCCGAGGAGCTGCGCCGCACGACGCTCGATCCAGCGACCCGCCGCCTGCTGCGCGTCACGGTCGACAACGTCGAAGAGACCGACCGCGTCCTCAACGAGCTGATGGGCAAGGACGTCGAAGCGCGCTTCAAGTTCATCATGGAACGCGCGGCGCAAGCCGACCTGGATCTCTGAGAAGCGGGGGGCGCGACGGCCGCTCATGCGGCTTGGTCCTTCCTCGATCCGAGAACTTCGCGACGGATCTGTCGATCAGCGCTCGTCTTGACTGGTGGATGCGCGTGGCCACCTTCAAGCGGCGGTCATGGTTGGCGAGACTTTCGGCAACTACGAAGTCGTCGCCACGCTCGGCAAAGGCGGCATGGGCGTGGTGTTCCTTGCCCAGCACCGATCGATCGCGCGGCGCGCCGCCATCAAGGTGCTGGCGAGCGAGCTGACCAAGGATCCCGGCGTCGTGCGGCGCTTCTTCCTCGAGGCGCGCGCCACGTCGTTGATTCGCCACCCCGGGATCGTCGACGTGTTCGACTTCGACGTCGAGGAGAGTGGGCGCGCGTACATCGTGATGGAGTATCTCGAGGGGGAGACGCTCGCGGCCTGCCTGGAGCGCGCCAGGGCGTTGCCGTGGCAGACGGCGTGCGCCGTCGGCAGCCGGATCGCGTCGGCGGTCGCCGCCGCGCACAGCCACGGCATCGTTCACCGCGATCTCAAGCCGGCCAATGTTTTTCTTTCACGGGTCGACCCGCCTACGGCTGCGACCGAACGGCGGATCAAGATCCTCGACTTCGGCCTGGCGAAGCTGCTGTCCGACGAAGCGCCCGGCGAGCCGATCACGCGGACCGGGATGTTGCTGGGCACGCCCGCCTATATTTCGCCCGAGCAATGCACTCCCAGCGGGAGGGTCACGTGCGCCACCGACGTCTACACGCTGGGATGCATCCTGTTCGAGATGATCAGCGGCCAGCTGCCGTTCGATGGGCAGGCCTTGCGCGCGCTGCTGGCGGCGCACGTCTTCGCGCCGCCGCCGCGCGTGGCGGCGCGCGTCCCGGCGGTGCCGCCGTGGCTCGACGATCTGATCGCGCGCATGCTGGCCAAGGACCCGGCCAACCGTCCGGCATCGATGGCGGAGATCGCCGCCGCGCTGTCGCAGGGACAGAGCGAGGAGGCCGGTTCGACGCTGATGATTCCACCAGAGTGGGAGTCGGCGCGGATCGCGCCGGTGGCGACGATGCACCTGCCGATTTCGGAGAAGGGAGTGACCGGGGGTGCCGGCTCCCGTCTCCGACAGCGGCGAATCAGATTCGCGACCGTCATCGCCGGTCTCGCCGCGATCGCGGTCCTCGGTGGGCTGGCGTTGTCCCGCCGTGCGCCTCGGGTTGACGCTGACACTGACGCCGAGGCCCCGATCCCGGCGTCGGCGGTCGCGGTCGAGGCGCGGGCCCCGAGCGCGATCGGAAGCCGGGTCCCGGTTTCGGCGCAGGTGATGTCGAACACGACGTTGGCGGCCCCGGCGACCAGCGCACCCGACGCGCAGAGCCCGAGGTCGATCGGGCCAACCGAGTCACGCGCGCCGGTGCGGCGGCGCGCCGTCGAACCACCGGCGCGCCGGCGGGTTGAATCGCCGCGCGCTCCCGCACCGAAAGAGGCCGATGGGATCGTCGATCTTTGATGAGCCGCGAGATGAGCCGCGAATGACGAGGACGGGGGCCGGCTTCGGGGCCCGGTTCACGCGCGCGGTGCTGCTGCCGTTGCTGGGCGGGTTGCTGGGCACCGGTGCGGCGCGCGCCGAGCCGCCGGCGTCCCCTGCGTCCGCTGCCGCCGCCACTGCCGCGCCTGCGGCGAATGCGCGCCAAGAAGAGCTGCGCGCGGCGGCGCGCGCGCGCCTGGTCGAGGGGGTCGAATTCCTGCGGCAGGGTCAGTACACCGCGGCGTTGGCCCGGTTCGATCAGGCGTACGCGATGGTTCCCAGCCCCAACATTCACTACGATCGCGGGCTGGCGTATCTCGGGCTCGGCCGCAACGCCGACGCGCTGGCGGCGTTTGACGCGTTCCTGTCCGAGGCCGACAACCCGCCACCGGGCACGCGCGAGCGGGCGGCGCGCGGGCGGGTGTCGCTGCGCGCCCAGGTGGCGACGCTCGCGGTCACCAGCGATCCGCCGGGCGCCGAGGTGACGGTCGACGGGCGACTGCGCGGCGTGACGCCGGTCGGCGGCTCGATCTACCTCGACCCGGGGACGCATGAGGTCTCGGCGCGAAACCGGGCGACCGGCATCGTGGCGAGCCAGCAGGTCGCGGCGCTGCCCGGGCAAACGCTGAGCGTGACGCTGCGGCTCGGCGCGGGGCCGGCGCGCTCGCCCGAGGCGTCGAGCCAGTCGGAGGGCGCGCCGGCGCCATTGCCAGCGGACGCCGGCAGGCGCGAAGGAAGCAACGCGTGGCCTCTCTCGTTGGCGGGCGTCGGGGTCGCGCTGCTCGGCGCGGGCGCCACCTTCGGGATCCTGGCCCAGCGCGAGAGCGACAGCCTGGCGCGCGATTCGAAGATGGGGATGGCGCCGCCTGGGCCCGGGGTTGACTACATCCAGAGCAAACAGTCAGACGGCCTGCGCGACCAGGCGCTGCAGGAAATCTTCCTCGCGGCGGGCGCTGTGGCGGTGACGACCGGGGTGGTTCTCTACGTGGTCAACCGGCGGAAAAGCCATGGCAACGACAACAACGAGCGGGGCGCATCGTCCGGCGCTTCATCTCAGCTGGGGTTGGCGCTCAGCGGAGCCGCGAGCGTCGCGCCGGGGCGGGTGGGCGCGCGTCTGCAGATTTCTTTCTGACGAGGGGCGAGGAGACGGTCATGTTCACATCGCGCGCATCGCTGGTCGTGGCTCTGGGATGCGCACTGGCGATCGCCGGCGCGTTCGTCGGTTGCTACGACCCGTTCATCGAGGACGGCCATCTGATCTGCACCGCCGAGGGAGGTTGCCCGCAAGGCTTCCGTTGCGATCGCGCCAACGACCGCTGCTGGCGCATCGCGCGCGACGGAGGCCTTTTTACCGACGGAGACGGTGGCACGGCGGGAGCGCATGACGCGAACGCCGCCGATCACCGGGATGCCGCGGATGCCGAGGGAGGATCGAGCCCGAACGGTTCGAGCGGCAGCACAGGCAGCGGGGGGACCGGCGTGGTGGTCGGCACCGGCGGGCAGACCGGGTCAACGGGTGGCGCCACCGGCGGTGGAATTGGCGGTCGTGTGGGGGCGGCGGGCACGACGGGCAGCGGCACCGGCGGCGGCGCGGTGGTGGGGACGGGCGGCCACCTGGGAATCGGCGGCGCGAGCGGCGTCGGGACCGGCGGCCAGGTGGGGACGGGCGGCACGAACGTCGTCGGGACCGGCGGCCAGGTGGGGACGGGCGGCACGAACGTCGTCGGGACCGGCGGCCAGGTGGGGACGGGCGGCACGAACGTCGTCGGGACGGGCGGCACGCCGGGACGGGCGGCACGCCGGGGACGGGCGGTACGCCGGGGACGGGCGGTACGCCCGGGACGGGCGGCGCTCTGGGAGCGGTGGGATCGTCTTGCAACGCATCCAGCGATTGTCAGAACCACCAATGCATCGACCATTTCTGCTGTGATGCTGCCTGCAACGGCGCCTGCCAGGCCTGCGACGTGGGCGGCCAAGAGGGCCACTGCGCCCTGGTCCTCTCCGGCCAGCCTCACGGTCAGCGGGCCGCCTGCAGCACCGCCACTGACACCTGCGGCGGCCAATGCGACGGAACCGACGCCCTGCAGTGCCATTTCCCCAGCGGCAACGCCTGCTCGTGCCCCGGCATCAGCCTGGCAGGCACCTGCAACGGCACGGGAGGCTGCCAGACCCTGCTGAACCTCTGCATCATCCTCTGACCCACTCGCCAACGCGAGACACACGCCTCGCTTCCTTCACGCTAATCTGCGCTCGTGCCCGCTCCGACGCCCCTCGCCGCGGTCTGGCTGCGGCGCGCCGCCATCCCCGCGGTGCTCGCGCTCGCGATCGAGCGCCTCTGGGCGCTGCTGCACGCGCCGCCGACCGACTTCGACGACGCGTACATGTTCCTGCGCTACGCTCACAACCTGGCGGCCGGATTCGGCCTGCGCTGGAACCGCGACGCCGCGCCGGTCTATGGCGCGACCAGCCTGCCGCAGGTCGTCGTCGTCGCCTTCGTGCGCTGGTTGTGCCCGCGCTGCGACGACGCGACCGTTCTGCAGACGACCTCGCGCGCGTCTGCGATCCTGTTGCTGCTGGCGCTGATCTTCACCTGCGCGCGCTTCGCTCGGCACCCGTTCCTTCACCGGCGCCCCTGGCTGTGGGCGGCGCTGCTCTTGCCGCTGCTCGCCTATGCGGAACCGTTTCGCTTTCACGCGCAGACCGGCATGGACACCATGCTCGCGGCGCTGGCCAACACCGCGCTCCTCTTCACGTCGCTCGCGCTCGCCGAACAGCCGACGCCGCTGCGCGCCGTCGCCGCCGCGGTGGTCGGCTACCTCGCCTTTCTCGTGCGCCCGGACGCCGCGATGTACGCGTTCGGCGTTCCCACGCTCTGCCTCGCGCTCGGCGCGCCGGCGCCGCCGTCCACGCGCCGCCGCGCGCTGATCATCTTCCTGGCGACCCTCGGTCCGCTGGTCGCGGCCGACCTCGCGCTCAAGCAACATCTCCTCGGCACGCCCTGGCCCCTCGGCGCCTACGTGAAACGGCCCTGGTACTACGGCCGCTTCGCGGGCGAGTTCACCTGGAACCCGTTCTGGTTCCTGCGCGTCTTTCTCGGCGGGCTCTGGCCCTTCCTCCTCGCGCTGATCGTCTGCGCCTCGCGCCGGAGCGCTCGCATCGGGATCGCGCTCCTGGTGCCGGTGGCGATCACTTTCGCGGCGCTCTTCCGGGTCAACCAGATCATGGGTCACCTGGGGCGGTTCTTCTTCCCAGCGCTGCCCTTCGTCGTCGTCGCGGCGGCGCTGGCCGTCGATAGCCGTCTCTCCGGCCGTCTCGCCGAGGCGCCACCGCGCGTCTCCCCGCGCGCCCTCGCCGCTGCCGGCTTGTTGCTGATCGCCGGCGCGCAAGCCCTCACCGTCGCCGGCACCCGTTACGAAGCGCGCGCCGCGACCCAATCGCTGGCTTCGGTCGAGGGCGGATACACCGTGCCCGCGGCGCTCCCGCTGCCGTTCATCGATTCATGGACGTCTTCCCAGCAGATGGCCGGTCTGGCGCGCGCCGCGCCGGCCGGCACGCGCTTCGCGATGTCCGAGCACGGCCTGGTCGGCGCCGCCGCGCCCGACGCCGTGATCATCGACGTCCTCGGCCTGCACGATCGGGAGTTCGCGCGCGGCGGATTTCGCGTCGACGAGCTCTGGCGCCGGCGTCCCGACGTGATCTGGATGCCCCACCCCGACCACACCCAGATGGTGCGCGACATCCTCGACAGCGACGAGCTCTGGGCGCGCTACGACTTCTATCCCGACGCCTTCAGCTACGGCGTCGCCCTGCGCCGCGACGGACCGCACGCCGCCGCGCTCGCCGCGCTCCTGGATGCGCACTGGGAGGCGACCTATTCCGGCTACGCGCTCGACGCCTACCGAGCGGACCGTGCGGCCCGGCGCTGACGCCGACGCCGACGCCGACGCCGACGGGGAGATATACTCAGCCCCCATGCTGCGGCGCCTTCTGCTGATCGCGGTCGCGATCGGGACCACCACCGCCATCATGCCGGCGCGCGCCGATCCGACCATCTGGCAGCGCGTCGCCGATCCCCAGCGCGATCGATTCGAGCGCCTGGTGCAGAAGGCCCGCGATCTGCTGGCCGAAGGGGTCTCGCCGTCGTCGGGCGAAGCCGGACGCGCGCAGCTCACCGGGCGCCTGGCGTCCTGCGAGGCGCGTCTGCACGAGGCGCTGGCGCTGTCGCCCTTCGAGTTCTCGACGCTGTTTCTGCTGGCCGAGGTGCAGTCGCTGCGCGGCCAGCCGGCCGCCGCCGCCGAGACGCTGGAGCGGGCCGAGCCGCTGGCGCGCCTGCCGGGGCAGAAGTCGGCCAGCTGGTTTCGCCTCGGTCTCGAACGCTCGCGCCTCGGGCGCTACCGCGAGGCGCTCGCCAGCTACGACCAGCAGATCGCCCTCGGCGAAAGTCGAGGCGGCCGCGTACGCCAACGCCGGCGAGCTGCTGATGGGCCTCGGCCGCCTGCGCGAGGCCGAGGACCGCTACCGCGAGGCGATCCGCATCGACGAGCGCGCCTCCGATCGGCGCGGGCGCGAGCAGGGGCTGGCCTTCAGCTACTACGGTCTGGGGGTCGCGCTGGATCGCGATCAGCGCGAGGTGGCGGCGCGCGAGGCGACCGGACGCGCGGTGGCGATGGATCCGAACGGGTCGCTGCTGCGGCTGGCGCAGCAACCCGGCGCCGACTTCTCGTTCATCCCCGACGGGGAGGTCTACTACTACATCGGCGTCGCCAGCGAGCTGGCCGGCAAGACCGACGACGCGCTGGCCGCGTTTCAAGAGTATGTGGCGCGCCAACCCAAGAGCCGCTGGATGGCGCGCGCGCGCGCCCACATCGCGGCGCTGGCGCCCGTGCGGGGCACGCGCGGGCGATCCGATCCGGCCGGTCATCCGTCCGATCATCCGCCGGCTTCCGCCGGTCTTCCGTCCGGTCTCCCGCCGGGGCGCCACCGCTGGCGCGCGGTCGCGTTTGCCACCGCGGTCGCGCAGGGGCCGATCGCGGCGCCGGTGATCGACGCCGCGCTCAAGCGGTCTCCGCCGCCGTGGGGCGACTGCTTCGCCGACGTGGCGCCGGCGCGCGGACACGACACCGTGCGCTTCGTCGTCGAGCTGGAGCTCGACGCGCACGGCGCCGTCGCGCGGGCCACGGCGAAGCTGCCCGCGCCGTTCGACGCCGGCTCCATCGGGCAGTGTGTCGAGGTCGCCTTGCAGGCGGGGCTGGTGGTCACGGCGCCGGCGCACGCGAAGCCGACCAGCGCGCGCGTGGAGGTGCTACTAGCCAACGGGGACGCGGGCGGGTTATAGGGGATCGTGTTGCGCACGCAGCGTCCCCGCTACATCGCTGTCGAGGGGCCCATCGGGGCGGGGAAGACCAGTCTGGCGGAGATCCTGGCCGCTGAGTTGCAGGCGCGCATCATCCGCGAGAGCCCGGAGGACAATCCCTTCCTCGGCCCGTTCTACAAGGACCCGCGGCGCAACGCGATGTCGGTCCAGCTGTTCTACTTGCTGGCGCGCTATGCGCAGCAGGGGGAGCTGTCGCAGGGGGATCTGTTCGCGCGCGGCGGCGTCGTCTCCGACTATCTGTTCGCGAAGGATCGCCTGTTCGCGTCGATCAACCTCTCGCCCGACGAGATGGCGCTTTACGATCGCATCTACCAGATGCTGAAGCCGCGCACGGTGACGCCCGACCTGGTGGTCTACCTGCAGGCGCGCACCGGCGTGCTGGTCGAGCGTATACGCAAGCGCGCGCGCCCCGAGGAGAAGCCGATCCGCGTCGGAGTACGTCGAGGAGGTCGCGCGCGCCTACGCCGAGTTCTTCTTCAACTACGGCGACGGGCCGCTGCTGATCGTCAACGCCTCCGACATCGACTTCGTCGGCAACCTCGAGCACCGCGCGCGAGCTGATGCAGGTGATCCTGAAGGCCCCCGCGGGCACCAGCCACTGGAGCCGCGGCTAGGCGCGAGCAGGGTCCGAGCGCGCGGCGTGCTAGGCTCGTCGTCGATGGCTGACCCCGCCGCCACCGCCGCCAAGATCACCACCGCCACGCTCCGCGCGCGCAAGGGCACCGCCGACAAGACCGCCGTCGTCACCGCCTACGACGTCGTCTTCGCGCGCCTGGCCGATGACGCCGGGCTCGACGTCATCCTGGTCGGCGACTCGCTCGGCATGGTGGTGCAGGGGGAGCGCTCGACGCTGCCGGTGACGATGGACGACATGGTCTATCACACGCGCGTCGTCTCGCGCGGCGTGCGCCGCGCGCACCTGGTCGGCGACCTGCCGTTCATGAGCTATCAGGCTTCGATCGAGGACGGCATGCGCGCCGCCGGGCGCCTGATGAAAGAAGGGCGGGCCGAGGCGGTCAAGCTCGAGGGCGGCGTCGAGGTCGCCGAGCTGGTGCGCCGCCTGGTGCGCGCCGGCATCCCGGTCATGGGCCACATCGGCATGACGCCGCAGTCGATGCATCAGTTCGGCGGGTTCAAGGTGCAGGGGCGCACCGACGCGCAGCGCGCGCGCATCCTCGACGACGCGCGCGCGATCACCGAGGCGGGCGCCTACGCGCTGGTGATCGAGGCGGTGCCGCACGCGCTGGCCGCCGAGATCACCAGCAGCGTTTCGGCGCTGACCATCGGCATCGGCGCCGGTCCCGCCTGCGACGGTCAGGTGATGGTGATGCACGATCTCCTCGGGCTGGAGCCGGCGTGGAAGCCGCGCTTCGTGCGGCGCTACGCCGAGATGGGCAAGGCGGTCGGGGAGGCGTTCGCCGCCTACGCCGCCGACGTGCGCGCCGGTCGCTTCCCGTCCGACCAAGAGAGCTATGAGTGAACCAACGCATTCTTGCGCACGACCGCCGAGATGTCGGCCTTCTCCGATGCGGCGCGCGCCCGCGGCGAACGGATCGCCTTCGTCCCGACGATGGGCTATCTCCACGCCGGCCACGTCGCGCTGCTCGACGAGGGACGGCGCCGCGCCGATCGGCTGGTGCTGTCGATCTTCGTCAACCCGACGCAGTTCGCGCCGACCGAGGATCTGGCCCGCTACCCGCGCGACCTGGACGGCGATCTCGCCAAGGCGGCCGCCGCCGGCACCGACGTCGCGTTCGTGCCCGCCGACGGCGAGATGTACCCGCGCGGCTATCAGACGTTCGTGCAGCGTGCGCGAGCTGGAGAAGGGGCTGTGCGGCGCCCAGCCGCCCGGAGCACTTCGTCGGCGTCGCCACCGTGGTGTGCAAGCTGTTCAACATCGTGCGCCCGCACGTCGCGATCTTCGGCGAGAAGGACTACCAGCAGCTGGCGGTGATCCGGCGCATGGTCGCCGATCTGAACATGCCGCTGGCGGTCGTCGGCCTGCCGACGGTGCGCGAGCCCGACGGCCTGGCGATGTCGTCGCGCAACAAGTACCTCTCGCCCGACGAGCGGCAGCGCGCGCTCGCGCTGTCGCGCGGGCTCGGCGCGGCGCGCGCGCTGTTCGCGACCGGCGAGCGCGCCGCCGCGCGCCCTGGTCGCCGCCGCGCGCGCCGTGATCGCCCCCGCGGCGACCCGCCTCGACTACATCGAGCTGCGCGACGCCGATACGCTGGCGGCGATCGGCGATCGCGTCGCCGGACCCGCGGTGATCGCCGTCGCCGCCTTCGTCGGGACGACGCGGCTCATCGACAACCTCCGCCTCGCCTGAGCCGGGCGTCGTCAGGCTGCGGCGGCGCGCGCGATGTGGGCCAGCTTGTCGCGCAGGCTCAGGCGGTAGAAGCGCCGCAGATCGGCCAGCATGTCGTCCAGGCGATCGGGCGCGACGAACTGGCGTTCCAGCGCGCCGGCGTAGCGATCGGCTTCGTCGTTGGCGGTGCGGTACCGTTCGCGCTCGCCCGGCTCCAGATCCTCGGCGAAGCGCACGTCGCGAAACAGCCGCCGCCGCACGTCGCCGGCGTTCGGATGCATCAGCACGCAGCAGGCGAACTTGTCGACCTCGGCCTGCAGCTCCAGCTCCAGCGCCGACACCGGGCGCTCGCCCGCGGCGCACAGCGCCAGGTAGACGAAGTGGCTCACCCCCTCGAGCGCGAGGCAGAAGTCGCCGAAGTTCGCGGCGTGCAGCCCGCTGGCCGGATCGTGGCGTTCGAGGTTGCTCGAGCGCGCGCGCGTCGACGAACAGCGCCATCGACAGCTCCTCGTCCGACTCGCGCACCAGCAGCTGCTCGCGCGGCGCGCGCGCGACGCCGGCGCGCTTCGCGCTGCTGCTCGTCGATGACGAAGGCCTCGACGTCCAGGCGGGTCTCGACGCGATACAGCGCCTCCAGGCCCAGCTGCAGGCGTGTCAGGATCGAGAGCCGCGCCGCCGTGACGCTCGGCCGCGTCGCGATCACTGCGGCCTGCCGTCGCCGCCGCGCCGGCACCACGCCCAGCGCGGCGAGGCGGGCGGCGGCCCAGCGGCTCTTGGTGCGCTGCCAGCGCTGGTACAGGCGCAGGACGTCCTCGTTGCTGGCGACGTGGGTCGTGCGCCGGCTGATCAGCATCAGCACCTCGACGAAGCGCGCGAAGTTGGCCGCCAGCTCGGCGAACACGTCGCCGAACGGATCGCGGGTCCAGCCGGTGCCGCCGCGCGCCAGCTCGCCGTAGGCGGTGCCGCCGAGGTCGATGTAGTAGTCGACGTCGACCAGCTTGTCGGCCAGGCTCTCGGCCCAGAAGCCCGAGACGTAGAGCGAGGTGTCGCCGATCTCGCGCAGCGTGCGGCGCCGCTCGCGCGGGGCCGCCTCGACCGCCTCCAGCATCTTCAGCGCCAGCGGCTGCTCCTCGATGGGGTGGGCGGCGTAGGTCGCCAGCAGCTGAACCAGGTAGTGCTCGGTCAGAGCACCGGTGGTCAGCCCCCGATCGCGAAAGGCCCGATCCACTTCATCCCGAAAGAACTCTTCGACCGATCCAGCGAGGTCCATCTCTTTCACTTATTGGCATTCATCGGGAGAAGTCTACTGAATTCTTGAATGATTTCAGAATGATATCTTGTTTCCAGGTTGGCAGGCCCGCGCGGGAAGTGCCAGCACGCTCGGCCGTAAGGCGTTGACAGAGAAGGACTTGGGATTAGAGTCCCCGCCTGGCAGTCGTTTGGGTCGAGTGCTAATAAGCCTCGGCCCGCCCAAAACTCTTCCGGAGGAATTGTCCATGAAGGTTCGCCCGCTCCACGATCGCATTCTGGTAAAGCGCGTTGCAGAAGAAGAGAAGACCAAGGGCGGGATCATCATCCCCGACTCGGCCAAGGAGAAGCCCGCCGAGGGCGAGGTGATCGCGGTCGGCAACGGCAAGGCCAACGACAAGGGCGAGATTCGCCCCCTGATGGTCAAGAAGGGCGACCGGATCCTCTTCGGCAAGTACACCGGGAGCGACATCAAGATCGACGGCGTCGATCACCTGATCCTGCGCGAGGACGACGTCCTCGGCGTGATCGAAAAGTAGACGGAAAGCAAGAAGGAGCTGACATGGCAACCAAAGAGATTCTGTTCGACGAGGCGGGCCGCGCCCGCATCCTGTCGGGCGTCAACCAGCTTGCCGACACCGTGAAGGCGACGCTGGGGCCGCGCGGCCGCAACGTGGTCATCGAGAAGTCATGGGGCGCGCCGACGGTCACCAAGGACGGCGTCACCGTCGCCAAGGAGATCGAGCTCGAGGACAAGTTCGCGAACCTCGGCGCCCAGATGGTCAAGGAGGTCGCCTCGAAGACCTCGGACATCGCGGGCGACGGCACGACGACCGCGACGGTGCTGGCGCAGGCGATCTTCCGCGAGGGCGCGAAGATGGTCGCCTCGGGCCACAACCCGATGGAGATCAAGCGCGGCATCGACAAGGCGGTCGTCAAGATCGTCGAGGCGCTCAAGAAGATCTCGAAGCCGACCAAGGGCCAGAAGGACGTCGCGCAGGTCGGCACCATCAGCGCCAACGGCGACGAGTTCATCGGCAAGATCATCGCCGAGGCGATGGAGAAGGTCGGCAAGGAGGGCGTCGTCACCATCGAAGAGGCCAAGTCGATGGAGACCACGCTCGACGTCGTCGAGGGCATGCAGTTCGATCGCGGCTACCAGTCGCCGTACTTCGTGACCGACACCGAGCGCATGGAGGTCAAGCTCGACGACCCCTACATCCTGATCCACGAGAAGAACATCTCGAACATGAAGGATCTGCTGCCGGTGCTGGAGCAGGTGGCGCGCGCCGGTCGCCCGCTGCTGATCATCGCCGAGGTCGAGGGCGAGGCGCTGGCGACGCTGGTGGTGAACAAGCTGCGCGGCACCCTGCAGGTCTGCGCGGTGAAGCCGCCGGGCTTCGGCGATCGCCGCAAGGACATGATGAAGGACATCGCGGTCCTCACGGGCGGCCAGGCGGTCACCGAGGACCTCGGGCTCAAGCTCGAGAACCTCACGCTCAAGGACCTCGGCCGCGCCAAGCGCGTCACCGTCGACAAGGACAACACCACGATCGTCGACGGCGCCGGCAAGAAGCCGGACATCGAGGGGCGCGTCAAGCAGATCCGCGCGCAGGTCGAGGACACCAGCTCGGACTACGATCGCGAGAAGCTGCAGGAGCGTCTGGCGAAGCTGGTCGGCGGCGTCGCGGTGATCCGCGTCGGCGCGGCGACCGAGACCGAGATGAAGGAGAAGAAGGCTCGCGTCGAGGACGCGCTGCACGCGACGCGCGCCGCGGTCGAAGAGGGGATCGTCCCCGGTGGCGGCGTCGCGCTGATTCGCGCGCTGTCGTCGATCGACAAGACCGAGGGGCTGTCCGACGAGCAGGCGGTCGGCTTCTCGATCGTGCGCCGCGCCTGTGAGGAGCCGTGCCGCCAGATCGCCATCAACGCCGGCAAGGAAGGCTCGATCATCGTCCAGCGCGTCAAGGAGGGCAAAGGCGCCTTCGGTTACAACGCCGCGACCGACGAGTTCGAGGATCTGGTCGAGGCCGGCGTGATCGATCCGACCAAGGTCGTTCGCTCGGCGCTGCAGAACGCGGCGTCGGTCGCGTCGCTGCTGATCACCACCGAGGCGCTGGTGGTCGAGCGCCCGAAGGAAGAGGTCGCCGGCCCCCGCGCGGCGGCGGCGGTGGCATGGGCGGGATGGGCGGCATGGGGGGAATGGGCGGCATGGGCGGCATGGGGATGATGTAGCCCGCGCCCCAACAAGTAGAAACGCCACGACGCCAGAGACGCCAAAGGCCGGACTTTCAAGAGTCCGGAACGTGGCGTCCTGGCGTCTTGGCGTTTGACCGATCGCCTAGTGCACCGCTCTCGAAATATCATCAACGCTGCGCCGACGATCCCGCGGCCCGGCTTCGTTGCTCCTCCTCGGAATACCTTCAGGTATTCGTCGTCGTCGCGCCTCGCCGGACCACGGGCTTGTCGGCGAATCGTTGACGCTATTTCGAGAGCGGTGCACTAGTTTTCGTAAGTGAACGCGATCGACAGCAAGACGGTCTGTCTCCAGTAGCTGGCCACCGGCGCCGAGACGCCGATCTCGTTGGCGTACAAGGTGTAGCGCGCCAGCACCAGCAGTCGGTCGGTCAGCGCGCGGCTGACGTCGATGCGCAGGCTGCTGCGGTTTTCGTCGTCGATGCTCAGCAGCTTGCCGGTGGTCTCCGCCATGCCCAGCGTCACCGTGTCGCGGTACAGGGCGAGGATCAGCTCGGCGCGCGCGGCGAGGTAACAGGCGAGGGGGAGCGGCGTCGCAAGCCGCGCGGTGAAGACATGGCGGGTCAGCGCGTCGCCGTAGCTGTTCGAGTCGTTCCGCTGCAGCGCATAGCCGGCGCCCAGCAGCAGCTTGCCGATGCGCGTGAGGTCGAGGTGACCGACCACGAAGGTGTCCCGCCGTGGCGTCGGCGGGGCGTTGACGTTGGTGGTCGTGGCCGCGCCCGCGAACGCGCGCCATTCGACACCGGCGCCGCCGGTCAGCTCCCAGTCGGTGTTGCCGTCGGCCGACTCGCCCGCCCAGCGGACGTCCAGCGTCGCCAGCGGACCCTGAAAATTGAAGTCGAGATCTGACTTGAACACGAACCAGCGATAACCGGCGCCGCTCACCAGGACGGTGTTGTCGGTGAGGCGGTGGTCGAGTTGCAGCGCCGGCGTCAGCGAGCGAAAGTCGCGCCGGTCGTCGGCCGCCGCCGGATCGCTGCCGGCGCGCTGGAACGCCTCGTAGTAGATCCCCTGCGCGGCGAGCCCGGTGTCGGCGCCCAGCACCCGGCGCCAGCGCGCGCTGCTGGACGCGAGCGCAACGTCTTCGTCGCGCGCCGCCGCTGCCGCGAACAGCTTGCCGGCCAGCGTCGCCGACAGCGTCAGCTGGTGCCGGTCGGCGACGACGTCGGCCAGGTGGCCGCTCAGCGCCGCGCGCGCGAGCGGCGAACCGACCACCGGCGGGTGGGTGCCGGCGATGATCTCGGTTCGATGCGCGTTGCTGTCGTACTCGCCGCCGAGCTCGCCGCGCAGATCGTAGCGCAGGGTCTGGTCGGCGTAGGCCGCGCGCGCGCCGGCGCGCGCGGTGAGCGCCAGCGCGATCAGCGCGATCGAAAGCCGCGCTGCAGAGAGCCGTCGCATCGAGCGGCTACTATCTCAGGGCCGCGTGCGTCTCGGCAATCCGCTCGTCGCCGGCGCGGCGTCGCTGTCGCCGCGGTCTTCGCGCAGTCTTGCCGCGCCGTAGCGCCGGCCTTCCCGTCGAGTTGCCGTCGCTGTCAGCGCGCGCGGGCTTGCGCGCGCAGCCGCTTGGCCTGCGCGTCCAGTTGCTGGGCGCGCGCGTTCAGCGCCGCCAGCGCCTGCTCCATCGACGCGAGATCGTTGACCGGCGCGAGGCCGGGGTCGGTGCGGCGAACCTGGGCCGTGGTGCTGGGATCCAGCACATCTCGAACCTGAGCCGCAGGCGTGCTGGTGGTCGAGGCGCCGGTCCCCTGCGTGCCCGTCCCGGTCCCCTGCGTGCCCGTCCCCGACGTTGCGTTTCCCGACGTCGCCCCGGGCGACACCGGCGACGCCGACGGCCCCGGCGGCGTCGCAATCCCGGACGCTCCCGCGGCCGATGCGGGCGGGTTGACGACAGTGCGTGGCGGTCCCGCCGGGTCGCGGCTGGAGCTCAACGCCGCCGGGCTGGTCCCCGCGGCCAGGCGGCGGTGTGAGCTCTCGAGCGGCGCGAACGGATCGTTCTCCAGCTGGTGCGCCCGGCGCCGCAGCTCGCGACGTCCCCGCACCTGGTCGATGCGGGCCTGGAGCACCATCGCCTGCGACTGCGCGCGGCGCGACTGATCGGCCAGGATGTCGGCCTTGGCCTCCAGCTCCGCCGGCCCGTCGGTGGGGCTGGGCACCGCCTCGTCGCGCGCCGATTGGGGCAGCGTCACCGGCGCCCGCGCGGCCGCCGCGTCGGGGCGAGGTCCCAGCTGAGCGTCGAGCTCGGTCAAGCGGCGCGCCAGCGCCTCGGCGTCGGCGAGCCGCCCGCGCAGCAGGTAGTCGGCGCGCAGCCCGCGCGCTCCCGTCTTCAGGCGATCGATGTCGGTCTGAACCCGAGCGAGCTCGGCGCGCAGGCGGTCGCGCTCGGCGCTCGCGCTCAGTCGCTGCGCCGCCGTGGACGCGGCGACGTGGGGTGGCGTTTGGGCCCGCGCCGGGCCGGCCCACGCGACGACGCCGGCCAAGCAGACCCAGCAGGCCAAGCGGACGGCGATCAGGCAGAAAGAGTGAACCTGGCGGCGCCGCATCGGTCCTTGAGAATAGTGCAACCCACGTACCACGGCGATGGGTTCCGCCAAGGGGAGATCGGGCGCGCCGCGACCCCGTGAGTCCGCCACCAAAGCCGCCCGTCGGGCGACAGCTCCGGTTGTCCATGCGAGCAATCTCCTCAGTTTTCTGAGGTGGTTCCGGTAAACTCATGCCGCATGGCGCATAGCGATCCGCGTGGGCGTCGATCATCGTGTCGAGCATTGGCACGGTCTTCGGCCGGGGTGCTGCTGGTCGGGCTGGGTGCGACGTGGCTGCTCACCGGTGCAGGATGCGCCACGACCGGCGAGGTCGCCGCCGCCCCGGCGGTTCACCGAACCCTCAGCGCCGCCGATCTCTACCCGCTGGATCCGGGGTGGAAGTGGGCCTACGACCTGGTGAAGGACGGCCAGACGATGCTCGCGCTTTATTCGGTTGTCGATCGGACCGGCGACACGGCGACGGTGCAGGGCGGGGAGGACCAGATGAGCTACGTCGTTGGCCCCGAGGGGATCGCCCAGAAGGACGGGTCGGTGGTCGGCGACTTCATCGTCAAGAACCCGATCGCGGCTGGCACCGAGTGGGCGGTCGCCGGCGGGCGCGCCCGCATCGCCGCCGTCGGTCAATCGGTGACGGTCACCGCCGGGCGCTTCGACGACTGCGTGCTGGTCGAGGTGACGCGCAGCAATCCCGTGCGCGCCGTGCGTACCACCTTCGCGCCTGGTGTCGGTCCGGTGATCATCGAGCTGCAGATTCAGGTGGGGGGCGAGCTGACGATGGTCACGCGCGCGACGCTGCGCGCGCTGACCCGCCCCGGCCAGGATCCGCTGGCGGCGGCGCGCTGACCAGCGGCAGCCAGCCGGCTTGCTTGCGCGCGTGCTTTGACGGTGCCGCGTTCAGACGTCGATCGCGACGCCGCGCGGGCCCAGCGTCCGCACACCGCCGCACGAGCTGAACGCCAGCAGCCCCACCGCGGCGGCGTGTCCAAACGCGATCGCCGCGGCGATCACCAGCCCCGCCGCCAGCCCCAGCCCCAGGCGCAGCTCGGCGCGCAGCTGGTCGGGCGATTGGGTCGTGATCACCACCGGGTCGTCCCCCTCTCCGCGAAAGACCGGAGAGACCGCGCCGCCGCGATAAAGGGCGCTGCTTTCGGGATAGGGCTCGAGACGAACCGGTCCGGCCACGAACAGCTGATCGCCCTTGGCCAGGAAGGTCTCCATGTACAGCGACCAATCGGGCGCGGGCAGCTCGGTGTAGCTGTCGTTCTTGATGAACGCGACCGCGCCACCCAGATCCAGGTGGGCCGAGCCAGTCTCGTCGGCGAGGATGATCTCGCGCCCGGCGCGCTCCTGCATGTGCACGCCAGGGCCGACGCGCAGCGACTGCCAGTAGACGCAGGGACGATTGGACAGCGGGGAGCGCAAATGATTCTCCGAGACGACGCGCCCGACGACGCGGCCCCACCCCTCGCGCAGCCTCGAGATCGACGGGGCCGCGACGGTGCGGCGGCTCACGAGCGGTCCCAGCGTGTGCAACCGCCGCAGCACGCACATCGCGAGCACGAAGCCTGACACCAGCCAGGCCATCGCGGCCCACGGGCCGTTTTCTTCGATCAATCCCAGCGGTTGAGGTCCGAGCGCGACCTGACCGACCGACCCGATCGCGCCGGCGGCGACCTGCCCGGCCGCCAAGATCCCGATCGCGATCTGGCCGACACCCCACCCCAGCCCCAGCGCTGCCTGGCCGATCGCGACGCCACCGACGGCGAGCTGCCCGATCGCCACCACACCCATCGCGACCTGGCCGATCGCGATGATGCCGATCGCCGGCGGCCGCGAGCCCGTCGACGGATCGACGCCGCGAACGATGTGGATCAACGGCAACGAGCCGATCTTCAGGCGGGACCGGTATTCGTAGGTAGACGTCCTGCGAACCGACTGGGCTGGGGCCGTCAACTCCTGCACCGCCATACCGCTAGCGTACGGCGCCCGTTCGCATCCTGCAATGGCGTCAAACAGGCTGGCGGGCGCGTCGTGCGAAGGTCTGGGGAAAACCTTTGAGGGTTCCCATTCCAAACTTTGGCGGCGATGATGCAAGCGGTCCGATGCAGGCGCACCCATGTCGACTCGACTCCTGAGCAAAGGACCGGTGCTGAGGGCGATCGCCGCCGCCGGCGCGCTCGCCGGCCTCGGCGCAGCCGGTTGCGGCGGCGCGGCGCCGGGGCTGTCGTCGGCCGCCCGCTCGGCCGGCCCGTCGGCGTCGGCGTCAGCGTCGGCGTGGTCGACCTCGTCGGGGACGTCGTCGCCGCCCCCGTCCCCGGCGATCACCAGCAACATCCTCCGGCAGGACTACGTCGGGTCGAAGGTGTGCGAGCCATGTCACAGCGAGATCTTCGCCGCCTGGGCGCGCTCTCCGATGCACCAGATGACGCGCCTGCCCGAGGGGGCGCGCATCCGCGCCCCGTTCGACGGTGCCGAGTTCCATTTCAAGAACGACCGCGCGCGCTTCGAGACGGTGGCCGGCGCGCGCTTCGTGCGCGTGGCGTCGGCGCAGGCGGGCACCCACGTCTATCGCGTCACCAGGGTGATCGGCGGCCGCTACCGCGAGGACTACGCCGGCGTCGAGGTGTCGCAGGCCGAGGAGGAACGCGGCGCGGCCGCCGCGGCCGCACCCAAGGCTGAGCTGATCCTCCCGGTGTCGTTCGTCTTCACGCCGCCGGCATTTCGTCTCAAGGGCTACTCGGTCATGGTCGGCGAGCGCCCGGGGCTGCGCGCGGGCGGCGTCTGGAACCAGACCTGCGTCTTCTGCCACAACACCAACCCTTACTTCGACAGCACCTGGGGCGAGCTGTACGGCGCCGGCGCGCCCGGCTACCAGGGCGAGGTCGTCGATCGCCTGCTACCGCCCGCGCGGCGGTTCTCGTTCGAGATCACCGACGAGGTGGCGCTGGCGCGCGCGCTCGAGAGCGAGCTCGCCTTTCTCGGCGAGGAGCCGCCGCGCGGCGCGGGCGCCGGTGAAGACGCGCGCCGCGCCCTGCTGGGCGCCAGCATCCACGCCATGCGCCGTGATCTGACGCCGGCGCACTTCGTCGAGCTGGGCATCGGCTGCGAGTCGTGCCACGGCGGAAGCCGCGAGCACATCAAGAGCGATCGGGTGCGGCCGGATTTTTTGCCGCGCAGCTCGTTCCTGCGCGTCCGTCCCGCACCCGGGGCGCCCGAGCCGACGCGTGCCGAGGCGATCAACCGCACCTGCGCCCGCTGCCACCAGGTGCTGTTTTCGCGCTACCCCTTCACCTGGGAAGGCGGCACCCGGCGCAACGGACCCGCGGGCGGCGCGGGCGCGGGCGTTCCTGGCGGCAGCTCGATCACCTCGGGTGAAGCGCGGGACTTCCTGCTCGGTGGCTGCGCGCGCCAGATGGCCTGCACCACCTGCCACGATCCCCACGCCGAGGATCGTCGCGACAAGCTGGACGCCCTGCAGTCCCCCGCCGGAAACCCGGTCTGCACATCGTGCCATGCGCGCTACGCCGCGCCCGAGGCGCTGCGCCGCCACGCCCATCACGACCCGACCGGGCCCGGCGGCGCCTGCATCGGCTGCCACATGCCGCGCAAGAACATGGGCCTCGGCCCCGCGCTCACGCGCTATCACCGCATCGGCTCGCCGACCGACGCCGAGCGCGTCGAAAGGGATCGGCCGCTCGAATGCGCGCTGTGCCACGCCGACCGCAGCGTCGGCACGCTGGTCGACGACATGGAGCGCCTGTGGGGTAAGCGCTACGACCGCGCGGCGCTCGCGCGGCTTTACGGCAGCCTCGAGGCCAACACGCTCATCGCCACGGTCGAGCGCGGCAAGGCGCACGAGCAGGCGCCCGCGATGGCGGTGCTGGGCGAGCAGCGGGTGCGCGCCGCGCTGGCGCCGATCGCGCGCCAGCTGATTCATCCCATCCCGCTCGTGCGCACCTACGCGCGCCGCGCGCTCGATGCCATCCGCGGTGAACCGTGCGCCGTCGATCTCGATCGGACAACGCAAGAGATCGAGGCCGCGGTCCGCCGGTGCGTCCCGGCCGCGTGGGCCACGGGTAATCCTTCGCCGACGGCTCCGCGCCCGGCCGCCCCGGCGGATGCCACCGACGACGACTAGGCGTTCAAAACTTCGCTCGTCCGCACCGAGCGCGAACCGTCAAGACTCGTGCTCGTGATCGTGGCCGATCCCGATCCCGGCCACGATCCCGCGTTTTGACGATTGGCGCTTGGTCGGGGCGCGCGCAAATAACGAAGCTGTTGGCCGTTTATTCCATACTTTCTCGATAAATGTAGAGCATTCCCGATCGGATTCAGGTGTGGCACCGAGGTCGCTCCGGATCACAATCTGTGTATCATCCGGGCGCGAGCGTCATGAGTGGGGAGGCGGTCAAGAGCGAGCAGATCCGGACGTTGTATCGTCAGGGTTTCCCGGTCCTGCTCGCGAACCTGATCATCGGCGCGCTGGTGTGCGTGTCGTTGTGGACCTTGGCGCCCCGGCGTTCGGTCGTGATCTGGATGGCGCTGGTCCTGGCGCTGACGCTGGCGCGTCTCGAGCTGCGTCGCCGCTACTGGCGCCGGCGTCCGACCGCGGGCGAGGCGGGGCCGTGGGGCACCGGGTTCGTCATCGGCTCGGCCGCCGCCGGTGCGCTGTGGGGGCTGGCGTCCTTCCTCTTCTTCGGTCGCGGGACACCGCCGATGGCGCAGCTCCTGACCACCTTCGCCGTCGGCGGCATGTGCGCAGGCGCCGCCGGCACGCTGGCGTGCTACCTGCCCGCGTTTCGCAGCTACGTCTATCCCGCGCTGGGCCTGCTGATCGCGCGCACGATCGCCATCGACGGATCGCAGGGCATGGCCATGGGGGCGATGCTGGTCGTGTACGGTCTGGCGATGGCGGTCGCCGCGCGCAACGCCCATCGATCGATCACCGAGGCCTTCCGCTTGCGCTTCGAGAACGAAGATCTGCTGGCGCGGCTTTCTGACGCGCAGGCGACGCTGCAGGAGACCAACCGCTCGCTCGAGCGGCGGGTGGACGAACGAACGGCGGCGCTCGAGCGCCAGGGGGAAACGCTGCGCGAGGCCCAGCGGCTGGAGGCGGTGGGCCGCCTCGCGGCCGGGATCGCGCACGACTTCAATAATTTACTCACCGTCGTTCTGGCCAACGCGACGTTGCTGCTGCGCGAGCGGCGCCTGGACAGCGGGTCGGCGAGCGCCGTCGAGGAGATGAAGACGGCGGCCAGCCGCGGCGCCGATCTGGTGCGCCAGTTGCTGGCGTTCGGGCGGCAGCAACGGCTGGCGCCGCAGGTCCTGGATCTCAACGCCGTGGTGACGGGGTTGCGCCCGCTGCTGTCGCGGCTGATCGGTGAGCAGGTGCGGATCAGCGTGACGCTTGCGCCCGGCCGGGCTTACGTCAAGGCCGACCGCGGCCAGCTGGAACAGGTGATCGTCAACCTGGTGACCAATGCGCGCGACGCGATGCCGGTTGGCGGTCAGCTGGCGATCGAGACGACAGTGCGCGAGACGCTGGCGCGCGACGGCGAGCCGCGCGACGGCCAGACGCGCGACAGCCAGACGCGCGAAGCGGCGCCCGGGTCGGGGTGGGTTGTCCTGTCGGTCACCGACAATGGGCAGGGGATGGATCGCAACGTCCGCCAGCGCGTATTCGAGCCGTTCTTCACCACCAAGCCGTTCGGCAAGGGGACCGGGTTGGGGCTGGCCACCGTGCACGGCGTGGTCGAGCAGAGCGGGGGTCGGGTCGCCGTCGAATCAGAGCCGGGTGCCGGCAGCGTGTTTCGGGTGTTCTTGCCGTTGACCGAGGAGGCGGTGCCGGCCGACGAGCGGTCAGGGCCGACGCCGGCGGGCGGCGTGCGGGGAACGATCTTGCTCGCCGAGGACGATGTCAACGTGCGCATGGTGATCGAGCGGGTGTTGCGGGAAGCGGGACACCACGTGCTGTCCGCCGGCGGCGGGATCGAGGCGCTGGCGCGCTCGCGCAGCCACGAGGGGACGATCCACCTGCTGGTGAGCGACGTCGTCATGCCGGATCTGGGCGGCGCCGACCTGGCGAAGCAGCTGCTGGCCGAGCGCCCCGACCTGCGCGTGCTCTTCGTATCGGGCTACGTTCCCGAGGGAAATCTGCTGCCGAACCGGCCGGGACAGATCGTCGAGTACATCGCCAAGCCGGTGACCGCCGAGCGCCTGCAGCGCAAGGTCGCGACGCTGCTGGCGCCGGTGCTGGGCGGCGCGCTGGCAGCCGGCGGTGGCGCGCCCCGTGCGGGCGCCGGGTCGTCCAAGCCGGCGCCGTCGTGATCGGGTGATATCTCCGGATCGATGATGTTATGTTCGCCCGGTTCATGGGCGAAGCAGTTCCTCTGATCATCGTCACCGGCTTTCTCGGCGCCGGGAAGACGACCATGCTCAATCGCGTGCTGGGCGCGCCGCACGGCCGCCGCATCGGCGTGATCATCAACGAGCTCGGCCGCATCGACATCGACACCCGGCTCATCAAGTCGCGCGCCGGCGACGTCATGGAGCTGGTGGGTGGCTGCGTCTGTCACGAGGTGCGGGTGCAGTCCGAGCTGTGGGCGGCGGTCGGCGAGGTCGTCGCCCGATCGCAGCCCGAGGTGATGATCCTCGAGACCACCGGCATCGCCGAGCCCTGGGCCATCCTCGACGGGCTCGATGCGCTGCCGCGGCGCACGGCGCCGGTGACGGCGGGCGCGGTCGTCTGCGTGGTCGACGCCCAGGCGGGCGCGCGGCAGCTGGAACGCCACGAGGAGGCGCGCGCGCAGGTCGAGGCCGCCGACCGCATCCTGCTGTCGAAGCTGGATCTCGCCTCGCCCGAGCAGATCGTCGGGATTCACCGCCTGCTGGCGCAACGTAACGCGGACGCCGAGCGCGCCGGATTTCCCGCAGGCGCCGAGGGGACGGCGGCGCTTTGTCCCTGGTTGATCGACGTCAGCGGGCGGGCCGCGGGGACGACGCGCGCGCGCGCCGCTCACGCGGGCGACCAAGCGGGCGACAGTGCCGTCGGGCACGCCTCGCCCCACGCGCACGGACAGCTGGTGGCCGTGGCCTACTCCGACGAGGCGCCGCTGCTGGCCGAGCCGCTGTTGCAAGTGTGCGAGCGCCTCGGCCCCGACCTGGTGCGCGCCAAGGGGTTCGTGCACCTGGCCGGCGAGCCGCGGCGCGGTTTCCTCGAGCGCGCCGGCGTCCACACCACGCTCCGGTTCGCCGAGCCCTGGGGCGCCGATCGCCCGCGCACCGAGCTGGTGCTCATCGGCGAGCGGTTCGACGAGGCGGTCATCCACCGCCAGCTTTGGGCCTGCCGCTCGCCTGTCATCTAGTGCGGGACCCTCAAAGGGTCCCGCGCCCCCCGCGATGGGCTCCGACGGCGAAGCCGTCTACGCCCTACGCGCTGACTAGGGCGGCGTGCCGCCGTTGATCCAACCGGTGATGACGGCGATGTCGCTGGGGGCGAGCGCGGGGGCGCCCAGCGGCATGCGGCCCCCCATGAAGACGCAAGCGCCGTCCTGCGTCGCGCCCAGGATCTTGTCGACAAGGTAACTTTGCGCCGCGGCGCCTGAGAGGATCCGGCGCTTGAGCGTGCACTCGACCGCTGCCGCGCCGACCACCACGCGAACATCCACGAGGCTCAGACCGCGCGGCGGGTTGGCGCCGCTATGGCAGCTGATGCAGTTGGCGTCCAGGATCGCCTGCACCGCGGCCTGCGTCGGAGTTGCTGCGTCGGGGTTGCCGGTGCCGGTGTCAGTGCTGGCATCGGTGCTGATGACGCCGCCGGTGCCCGTACCGCCGGTGCCCATGCCGCCGGTGCCCATACCGCCGGTGCCCATACCGCCGGTGCCCATACCGCCGGTGCCCATGCCGCCGGTGCCCATGCCGCCGGTGCCCATGCCGCCGGTGCCCATGCCGCCGGTGCCCATGCCGCCGGTGCCCATGCCGCCGGTGCCCATACCGCCGGTGCCCATGCCGCCGGTGCCCATGCCACCG
This sequence comes from uncultured Pseudomonadota bacterium, assembly GCA_963778795.1. Taxonomy (GTDB): domain Bacteria; phylum Myxococcota_A; class Polyangia; order Fen-1088; family Fen-1088; genus DASRQZ01. Next base: position 1,097,275 of record CAVZVU010000005.1, read on the forward strand.
GTGCCCGTCGCGCCGCCGGTGCCCGTCGCGCCGCCCGTGCCAGCAGGATTCCCGGGGTTGATCACCGGAGAATCATCGTTGCCGTCACCAGGCGCATCCACCCGCGCGTCAGCGGCGCTGGAGCCGCCCGTACCCGCGCCGAGCGCGCCGCCGGTGCTCGACATCGTGCCATCCTCGCCGCCGTCCGGGACGTTGACCGCAACACCCCCGGCATCGCCGATGATGGCGCCATTGGAGGAGCAGCCGCCCGCCAACCGAACCACGCCCGCAACCATCAGTGCCGTCGCCCAGACTCTGGCCTTCATCGCGATCCCCCCGATAAGAACGACGCCGCCACCACCAGGCCGGCAACGAGAATGCCCAAGGAACGCCAGCTCAATACCGCGCCATCGATCCGGCGACAAGTGTCCGCGCGACGAGTGTCCGTCCGCGCGACAGGTGTCCGCGCGACAAGTTTCCGCATCACCAGATTTCCGCTGAAACACTCCCTATCGCCCCGCGAGCCGCAGGATGAAGAGGACCGCGCCGGCGACGGCGATGGCCGCGCTCACCGCCTTGACGCCGCGGTCGCCGAACCACGGCGCGCGGCGCGCCGTGAGCACCAGGGGGACCGCCACCAGCAGCACCGCCAGCTGGCCGATCTCGACGCCCAGGTTGAAGGTGACGAGCGCGATCGGGACCTGCGCGCGCGGCAGCGCGATCTCGCGCAGGACGCCCGCGAAGCCGAAACCGTGGATCAGGCCGAACGCGAAGGTGATCCGCCACCGCCTGCGCGCGTCCTTGACGAACAGGTTCTCGACGCCGACGTAGGCGATGGAGAGCGCGATCGCCGGCTCGATGAAGCGTGGGCTCGGCGCGAAGACCGAGAGCGCGGCCAGCGCCAGCGTGATTGAATGCGCGAGCGTGAAGGCGGTCACCACGCCCACCAGCGCGCGCAGCCGCGCGCCGACGAGGATCACGCCGAGCAGGAAGAGCAGGTGATCCCAGCCGCCCAGGATATGCTCGACGCCGAGCTTCAGCATCGACCAGGCGATGCCGCCGGCGCTCGACGATACGCGCGCCGCCCCGGGCGTCCAGGTGGCGTGGCCCCGATCGAGGACCGTCACCTCGGGCATGCCCGCGCGGAAGAGACGCGCCAGGTGGCGGTGCCCCGGGGCCAGGCCGTCGAGCAGGGGCATGGCCAGCGTGAGGCGATCGGGAATCGCGGCGCAGGTGTACCGCAGCTGGAAGACCGCGCCGCCGTCCTCCTCCGAGACCCACGCTCGGTCGAGCGATCCCGGGCAGCGCTGACCGTCGGCCTGCACGGTCACGCCCCCCGCGACCGCGCGCACCAGCGCGGCGCGCCCGGCCGCCAGCTCCTCGGCGTCGATCATTCCATCTTGGTTCGTGTCGATCGCCGGCAGGAGGCGCGCCAGCTCGCGATCGGCCATCCCGAGATCGCCATAAAGCACCTTGCCGTCGAGTCGATATTCGCCGCTGGAGACGCCGACCGCATGGGCGAGCGCGTGGCGCTCAGGGGCGATCGCGGCGATCGCAATCGCGGCCGACGAGAGGATCGCGGCGGCGCGGAGCGCTCGGCCCACGAGCGTCCTCATCGGGCCGTCACCTCCCTGGTGGGCGACTGGGCGACGGCCCCGCCGCCCGCCGACGTCGCCGCGGCAGCGGTCGTCAGCGCGGGTGCATCGGTCAGCGTTCCCAGGAAGGCGACGATCGCGTCGATCTCCTCGTCGGAGAGAGGCGCCGGCGCCCCCTCTCGCCGGTTGTAGATCGGGGCGTAGATGTTCACGTTGGCGCGGTACTTCGGCGGCACGTCGTCGAACTTCTGTCCGGGCGGGTAGATGCGGTCGGGCGCGACCGCGCGCCGGGCGTAGAACGCCACGACGTCGCGCAGGTTCTTGTACACGCCGTTGTGTCCGAAGCTGCCGCGGACGGCGACGTTGCGCAGCGACGGGGGTGCGGAAGCTCGCGCACAGCCGTTCGTCATTGGCCGCGAGCTTGGTCCCTTTGCGCCCGCACAGGCCGAGATCGAAGGACGCGGAGTCGCGGCTGCCCGGCAGCTCGCGGTTGCGGGGCAGCGCGATCGCGTCGTAGCCGTAGTCGGTGAACATCGACTCCGCCGGGTTGCTCGACGTCTCGGCCATGCGGTGGCAACCGGCGCAGGCGCCCCGGCGCCGGTCCTTGAACGCCTCGAGTCCCCGCCGCTCTTGCTCGGTCAGCGTCGCCTGGCCGCGCACGTAGGCGTCGTACTTGGAGCGCGCGGGCGTCATCTCGTCACTCTTCAGATAGGCTTCGACCGCCACGCCGATCCCGCGCATGACCGCCTCCGGATCGGCCGACCGACCGATCGATGGACCGAGCGCGGCGCGGAGCTCCTTTGCGTAGGGCCCGCGCGCGATCTTGCCGGCCAGCAGCCGCGGCGTCCCGGCGTTCATCTCGTCGGGGTTGAACAGCGGCTGGCGCACCAGGTCGACCAGGCTGTCGGCGCGCCCGTCCCAGAAGAAGCCCCCGCGCGGCTCGGGCGCCCGGTGCCTCGTCGTCCTCGAAATAGTGGAACGGCGGGACGTACCTCATGTAGAGAACGGACGGCGCCGACCGCCGCGCGTAGTGCCCGGGGCGGCTGCCGAGCGGCACGCCCAGCCGCGAACCGTGCGCCCCGGAGAAGGCGAGCGCCGGGTCGTGGCAGCTCGCGCAGCTGGTGCCGGGCGGCTCCGACAGCCGCGGGTCGAAGAAGATCTTCTTCCCCAGCGCCACCAGCGCCGGATCGTCGGGCGGTCCCGGGCGGGGCGGCACCGGCAGGACGTAGGTGCGGCGGGCCGGGATCACCGGCGTATGCGGCAGGTTCGGGATCTTGGCTGCCGCCCAGGCCTCGCCGATGGTTGGCTTCGGCTTGGGCGGCGTGCTCTTCCGGCACGCTGCCAGCGCCAATACCAGCGCGGCGCCCGTTGCCAGGCGCCGCCAGGAGACCACTTCTTTCGTCAGGCGAGCTACCGCTACGGGATGTTGTCGTAGGTGCCGACCACGTTGCCGCTGCCGTCCGTGCAGTGGAGCTGGGTGCCCGGCGTCGTGTCGCAGACGCCGCTGCAGGGGACGGGCGGGGCCAGGGTGCACACCGCGATGATCGTGCCGTTGGTGCGGTACGAGGTGAACCGCCAGTTCTTGTCACCCACGGCGCCCACGCGGTCCATGATCAGGAAGCCGAACTCCTGCGAGAACGCGAACGCGCTGACGATGGTGTTCGCCGCCGGCGCCGGGTTGCTGGGGTCGAACACCGCGGGCAGCGCGACGTCCAGGTTGTCACCGCCGTTGCCGGCGACGATGGTCGCCGGGTGGTTGCTGCTGAAGTTGATGGCCTGGAAGTCGTGCACGTGGCCGTGGACGGCCATCGCGACGTTCGGCGGGTAGTAGTTGGCGCCATAGGCGGCGTTCATCACCGACTGCATGCCGGGGTTGCCGATCGTGGGCGGGTTGCCCGCGGTGTAGCCGAGGATCGGGTGGTGAACCGCCCAGATGTTGAACATGCTGGGCGTGGTGAGGGTCGCTGCGGCGGCGAGCTCGCTGGTGTAGGGCTGGAACGCCGGCGGACTGAAGACGGCCTTCGGCGCGTTCGCCGAGTCGAAGACGACGAACTGGGTGTCGCCGAACGACACGGCCCACGGATCGTTGTAGTTGCCGACGTTGTCGTTCGCCGCGTCGTTGCAGGTCTTCACGCCGGTGGCGTCGTAGGGGTTCGGGTCGAGGTACCGGTACCAGCCCTGGCCGGCGCGGTTGCAGAGCTCGTGGTTGCCGCGGATCATGACCCAGGGCGCTGCCGCGAGCAGGGGCGCCGCCGGCGCGAACAGATCGGCCGTCCAGACGTCGGACCCGAAGCCCCAGGGCGTTCCGGCGCAGGCCGTGTTGCCCGGCGGGCAGGGGTTGTCGCGGTAATGGTAGTCACCGACGTGAAGGACCAGGTCGGGCTGCATGGCGGCGACCGCCGAGGCAACGACCGAGAACGGCCAGATCGTCGGATCTCCGCAGGCCTGGTAGACGTTTCCGATCGCGATGCGGCACCCGGTGTCGCCGATGATCGCCACCCGGTTCACCACCGGCTTCGGCAGCGGCAGGTTCATGCCGGCCACCGACGCGGCGTGCGCGCCGGCGGGGATCAGGAACTCGCACACGGTGTTCGTGAAGATCGACGGCTTCGTGTTGCCTGACGTCATGGCCGCGGCCAGCGTCGTATCGATGTTGCTCGGCCGCAGCGCCATGGCGCCGGGCAGCACGCGGATGGTCATGGGGCTGGTGACGCCGTCGACGGTGATCGCGGGGCAAACGTTGTAGGGCGTCAGCAGGCGGGCGATGGCCTGGTTGTTGGCGCCGATCTCGACCCAGGCCGAATCGCCGAGCGCGGAGTCGGGCGGGCAGGCGACCAGCACGGCGAAGGTGGCGTCGCACCCCGCGTCGCCGTCGGAGACGGTGAGCGTGAGCGACGCCGTGCCCGGCGCCGCGCAGGTGAAGGTCGGGTTCTGTGCCGTGGTGCTGCTCAACGTGCCCGAGGCGGCCGTCCAGGTGTAAGAGAGCGCCTGCGGCGCGGCGTCGAGATCGTGGGCGGCGCTGAACAGCGCGATGACATTTCCGGTGGGCGGATTCGAGCTCACCGAGTCGATGCTCGGGCAGACGTTGATCGTGCCGGTCACGAGGGCGCTGCCGGTCCTGGGCGGCTGGTGACAGTCGATCAGAACGGCGGCGTTGGCGGTGGCGCCGGCGACGATGGTGAAGGGCGCGGAGGTGCCCGCGCAGGTCGTCTGTCCGTCGACCGACGTCCCGGTCAGGGCGATCGAATACCCCGGACCCGCCGCGATGCCGCCGATGACGGTGCTGACCGTCGACGCGTTCGTGACGTTGATCGACCCCGAGTAGCTGTGCGGTCCGGTGATCGAGTAGGCGAACGAGCTCACGGTGACCCCCGGCGCGAGCGTCAGCGCCGCCTGGACTGACCCCACGTCATCGTTCGACGCGTTCGCGGCTGGCTTGTTGTCGCCGCAGCCGACCAGGGCCTGGAGCCCGACCAGCACCACGAGATTCAACCCAAGGTTCTTCCAGTGAGAATTCGGCACGCTCGCCTCCGTTGAAGGTTCTGCCATCGGCAAAAGGATCGAGCGCACTGTCGCTTTCGCAGCGCGGGAGGTCGAGCGACGGTTCGGTTACACCTGCTGGCGCGACGCGCCAATCGACTTCGCGCCCGCGTTGGGGGGCGGGGGGGCGGTCGCCGAAGGTCGTGCGATTCAGAGCCGGCTGCGGTACAGGGCGACCAGCGCGGCGCCGATCGCCTGCGACAGCTCGCCCAGCGTCGACGGCAAGATGGTGACGCGTTCACGCTGCACCGGCCAGAGGTGCGGCTTCGCGGTGTCGCGCACGATGCGCAGGTAACGCTCGCGGAAGGCTTCGCTCGTGCTTTCGGGATCCATCAGGCCGCCGCCGATCACCACGTACTGCGGGTCGAGCGCCAGGCACAGGTTGGCGATGTGCAGGCCCAGCGCGCGCGCCTGCAGGTCGAACAGCTCGATGGCCAGCGCGTCCTCCTGCTGCGCCAGCCCGCGGAGGCTGAGCGCCTTGTCGCGTGGCGACTTGGTCGATTTTGCCAGCGGGTGGTCGGGGCGGGTCGCCAGCTTCTCGGCCAGCAGGTAGGGGAGGCCGGCCAGCGTGGTGTAAAGCTCGACGCAACCCCAGGTCCGCCCGCAGCCGCACGGGTAGGCCTTGGCGCCGATGAGTTGCAGCGGAGCAGCCATGTGCGCGGTCTCCATGCCGGCCAGGGTGTCCCCCTGCAAGGGCAGGCCGCTGGAATCGATGTACGCCGAACCGAGCCCCGAGCCCGGCGCCAGCATCAGCACGCCCGCCGAGGTCGCGCCCCGTACGCGCTGGGCCTCACCGACGCCGCCGAACGCGCCATCGTTGCCAACGACCAGCGGCACGGCGCGGCCCGCCTTCTGTGCCAGCGCCTGGCTGTAGGCGGTATAGAAGTCCCAGCCGTCGAACGACGCCGGCAGGTTGGCCGAGTGGGCCAGCACGCCGTAGCGCTCGTAAGGGCCAGGGATCGCCAGGCCGACGCTGCTCACCTGCTCCCAGGTCAGGCTGTTGTCGGCCAGGAAGCCGCTGACGGCGGCGACCCATCCGGTGACCACGTTGTGCGGCCCCTCCTGCGAGCTGGTCGGGTGCTGGTGCAGCCGGGTCGAGATCGTGGTCCCGTCGGCCCAGACGCCGCCCACCTTGGACATCGTGGCGCCGCAGTCAGTACCGATGAAGACCTGCTTTGTGCTCATGGGAATGCAGTCTAGGACGGATCCGATTCCGACGGGAAGCGCCAATCGTTTTGCGGACGGCCGCGGCCAGGGTCCGCTAAAGTAAAGCTTCATGGCGACCTCCTCCGACCCGAACCGTCCGCCGCCCGCGGCGCGTGTCGATGCCCTGCGCGCGCGCGGCGTGCGCATCCTCGATCCGGCTCAGACCTTCGTCGACGAGGATGTCGATCCGGCGCGCATCGACGCCACGGCGACGCTTTACCCGGGCACGCGCCTTCACGGCCGGCGCACGTTCCTGGGGCCGGGCGTCTCTGTCGGGCCGGAGGGGCCGGCGACGCTGGTCGACTGCGTGCTGGGCGAGGGGGCGTCGATCGCCAGCGGCTTCGCCAAGGGCGCGGTGCTGTTGCAGGCGGCGAAGCTGGGCGCCAACGCGCACGTGCGCGAGGGGACGATCCTCGAGGAGGAGGCGTCGACCGCGCACGCGGTCGGCCTGAAGCAGACCATCCTGCTCAGCTTCGTGACGCTGGGCAGCCTGATCAATTTCTGCGATCTGCTGATGGCGGGCGGGATCGTCGCGCGAGGATCACTCGGAGGTCGGCAGCGGGTTCATCCACTTCAACTTCACGCCGTGGGGGCGCGCCGGCGACAAGGCGACACCGTCGCTGGTGGGCGACGTCACCGCGGGCGTGTTCCTGCGCCAGCGGCGGATCTTCCTCGGCGGGCAGTCGGGGCTGGTCGGCCCGCGCGCCGTCGGCTACGGCAGCATGACCGGCGCGGGCCAGATCGTGCGGCGCGACGTCGCGCCGGGGCAGCTCTCGATCCAGGTCGCGCGCGCGGTCGACGAGCCGCTGGTGCGTCCGCTCGACGCGCGCGTGAAGTCGGTGGTCGAGAAGAACGTGGCGTACATCGCGCAGCTGCGCGCGCTCGAGGCGTTCTACGCCGAGGTGCGGCTCGGTCGGGCGCGGCGCGCGGGGCGTGCCGGCCTGGTCGTGGTGTACCAAGAAGCGCTGGCCAACGTCGGCGTCTGCCTGGCCGAGCGGGTCACGCGATTGAGGTCGTTCCTGCGCGAGCACGGCGCACCCGCGCTGCCCGAGCTGGGCGCGCCGGCGGCGGCGGCGTGCCCGCTGCCGCTCGACGCCGGCCCCGACGAGACCGACCACGTCAAATGGATCAAAGCCCTCTCCGCCGCCGACGTCGACCGGGGCCAGGCCTGGCTGGAGGGGATCGCGCAGGGGGTGCGCGACAAGCTGCGCATGCCGGACGCCTCGGCCTGACCCGGTCAGCCCTCCGCGCGGGTCGCTTCAATGCTGGTCGGATAGGGAAAACGCCAGGACGCCAAAGACGCCACCGTCCGGATCTTCAAGAGTCCGGACCGAGGCGTCCTGGCGTCTTGGCGTTTAACCGAACCGCTTAGCTACTTCACCGAGAACCGCTTGCGCGTCGGGTGAAGCTTGCCGTCGGGCCCGGGCTCCATGGCGTGCGTCTGCCCCGGCGCCAGCGGCTGCCCCGGACCGGCGATGGCGGCGTTGTCCTCCAGCGTTTGGCGCATGCGCGCCTCGGCGGTCGGCTGGCCGGTCTTTTCCAGCGCCGCCCGATCCTCGGCGAGCGCGGCCGACACCAGCGCGGGGGCTTGCCGCCAGTCGTGAAAGTCTCCGCCGAATCGCCACGCGGTCATACCGAGCGCGCGCGCCGCGGCGACGTGCGTGGCCTCCTCCGTGATGAACATCGCGGTCGCCAGGTCGGGCGCCAGCGCCAGCCGCTGCAACGCCAGCCGGAAGATCGCCGCGTCGGGCTTCAGCACCCCGGCCTGCGTCGACAGCGTGATGTGATGCGCGACCGGCTCGAACCGGGGCAGCAGTCCGCAGTCGCGCACGATCGCCACGTACTCGGAGAACAGGCGCTCGATCTCGGCGGCCGGGGCGCCGGGGGCCGGCATCTTGTAGTCCGACACCAGCGCGAGCGGCAAGGGGACGCCGGTCGCCGTGTGGAGCTTGGCCAGAGCCTCGAGCGCCTCCGGCACGTGCGCGATCGGCCGGCCGGCATGAAGCAACGTCTCACCGAGATCGAGGAGCAGCGCTAGACGCATGACAGTCCTTTCTCCGCGACGGAAGCGGCGCGACCCGGCCCAAGGGGAATGAGCCTGACCGCGCCGCCGCCCGAGTCTTTCAGGGGTTCGCCACCGGCGGCCGATTCGCCGAGCGCGCATGCATTCCGCAGTCGATCAGAATGCGGCGCAGGACGACCCGGTCGTTCTCCTTGACCAGGCGGTGGGTCTTCAGGGTCCGGGGGTTCACGATCGCCGTCTTCGCGTGGAAGAACCCCCCGTGATCGAGCTTGCCGCGCCGGATCAAGTCCTCGAAGAAGTGCACCGCGGCCTGGTCGCCGCCGATCGACTTCGCGTCCCCCGCCGCTGTCGAGGCGCCCGCGATCCCGAATCGCTTGGGCTCGCTGGCCGTCATCATGTCGATCTTCGGAACGGTGAGTCCGTAGGCCGACACGTCGATCTCCTTCATCGGCAGCGCCGTCGCGGCGACGGCGGCTGCCCCCACCGCCGCGTCGACCTGGCCGGCGTTGGGCGAGTTGGCGATCGCGACCACGCCCGGCACCGACAGGATGCCGTGCTTGACCATGGCCGTCTTCACCGCGTCGCCGTAGGCCGGAGACTTCGCGAGCGCCAGCGTCATCATGTGACTGCCGATCTGGGCAAAATACTCGGGAACGACCGGCGATTGACGGATGGCGCCCACCAGGATCCCCGCCAGGTCCAGGCTCACCTGCTGCAGCGTCGCCTCGGTCGGGGTGGCGTTCGAGGCGAACATCAGCGCCAGCGACTCGAAGAACGCAGTCGTGAACACCCGCGACAGCGAGTGCGGCTCGGAGGAGAGGCCGCTCGCGGGAGCCGACGTCGGCAGGTCGTCGGGGCTCCGGTAGAAGAACGAGTTGACGGCGTTGCGCAGGCAATCGCTGTCGGTGTCGTCGGGCGCGATCTGGCGGATCGCCCACCCCAGCTGCTCCGCCAGACGCGACAGCCGCGACGAGCGAAACAGAGCGCCGTGGGTCTCCTGCAGCACGCCGGCCCGAACCGAGGGGAGTTGCAGCGCGGTGAGGATCGCGCTCATGTCGCCGAGCGACTCGTGAAACGCCGGCGGCTCGAGCGCGCTCACGTCCCACAGCTGGGGGCGAATGGCATCGAGCACAGCGTGGCCGAACTCGTGACAGACCACGTCCGGGCTTTCGCCCGAGTAAACCATCCGGCCACCGACGGCGGCGTGGAAGAAGTTCAGCGCGTTCCGATCGTAGTAGGCGTTGAGATCGACCCCCTCGTCGAGGATGACCGGCAGCGCCGGCCCCTTTATCGCAGGGTTCCACTTCTGGTTGCCGAGGACTTTGCCCCAGAGATCCGAGGCGCGCCGGAGCGCGTCCGCGCACGCCCAATAGCGAAAGGGCACCGTGCCGGGGGAGTAGTGGTCAACCGGCGGCTTGGTGCCGGTGATTGAGGTCGGAAATGGTGCCGCCTCCAAGTTGGGCACCGGGCGTTGCAGAAGAGCTCCCCCGTCGGGATTGGCCCCGATCCCTGGATCCTGTTCCCATGCATTGACGATCCCCGCTTTTTCTCCAGCCACCAGACACCTCCTCGCGTTCGTTGCAAGGCCCCGCGCTGCCCGTGCGGGGCTTCGGGATTGCGACGCATAACGACTACACGCATCACGCTCGGACGGCGGAAGTTTCCGCGCTGGGGCGGGGAGCGAGGCATGAATTCCTCGGCGGCCCGTAAGGAGACAACCCGAATACTTGGCGTGCCGCTCACGCCGCGGACGGCTGCGCTCCGTGCGCGTGCCCGCGGCGCCGCGCGTACGCGTCGAGGTACAGCGTCTCGTACTCGCGCGCGGCGCGATCCCACGAGAAATCCTGGGCCATGGCTCGCTTTCGCATGATCTCGATGTGCGCGTAGCGGTCGTACCAGGTCGAGGTCGCCCAGCCGATGGTGTCGGCCAGGCTGTCGGAGCTGAGGTCGTTGAATATGAAGCCGGTGCCGCCGCCGTTGGTCTCGTCGTAGTTGGCGACGGTGTCGACCAGGCCGCCGGTCGCGCGCACGACCGGCAGCGTGCCGTAGCGCAGGCTGTACATCTGGTTCAGCCCGCAAGGCTCGAAGCGCGATGGCATGAGAAAGAAGTCGCCCCCCGCCTCGATGCGGTGGGCGCGGCCGTTGTCGAACTGCAGCCAGGCGCGAAAGCGATCGCCGCGCGCGACGTTCGCGCGCGAGAAGAACTCCTCGGCGTCGGGATCGCCGGTGCCGAGCAGGATGACCTGCACGTCCCAGCGCAGGATGCGATCCAGCGCGTGCGCCAGCACGTCGACGCCCTTCTGCGTGGTCAGCCGCCCGACAAGGCCGAAGATCGGCACCTCGGGGCGCACCGGCAACCCCGCCTCCTTCTGCAGCGCCGCCTTGCACTTGGCCTTGCCGCCCATGCGGCGCGCGTCGAAGCGCGCGGGGATGAACGGATCGGTCCAGGGGTTCCACTCCTCGACGTCGATGCCGTTCAGGATCCCGCGCAGGTCGCGGCTGCGCGCCGCCAGCACGCCGTCGAGCCCGCAGCCGTAGGCGCCGGTCTGGATCTCGCGCGCGTAGGTGGGGCTCACCGTGCTCAGCAGCGTGCTGTGACGGAGCGCCGCCTTCGTGAGGTTGAGCGCGCCGAAATGTTCGAACTCGCTGGCGTTGTAGTGCTCGCGGCCGAGCCCGGTGATGAACAGCGCGCCCGACTCGAGCACGCCCTGGTAGGCGAGGTTGTGGATCGAATAGATGCTCGCGCTGCCGTGCAGCGGCTGCGCCCATTCGAAGGTGTTGAGGTAGACCGGCACCAGCGCCGTCTGCCAGTCATTGCAGTGGATCACGTCGGGGATGAACCCCAGCGCCTTGCAGATCTCGAGCGAGCCGCGCGACAAGAAGGTGAATCGTTCGAGGTTGTCGTTGTAGCCCTGGCTCGGCGGTCCGTAGAGGTGCGGGCGATCGTAGTAGCGGTTGTACTCCAGGAAGTAGACCGAGACGTCGCTGCGCGGAAGCTTACCGATGCGCACGCGCGCCTGCGCCTGCCCCCAGTACATCGGCACGGTCAGCGAGCCGTCGAGCACCTCGAGCTCGCTCCAGGGCATGCCGGCGTAAAGCGGCATGACGACGCGCACGTCGATGCCGTGCTTGCGCAGCGCCGTCGGCAACGCGCCCACGACATCGGCCAGCCCGCCGGTCTTGGCAAAAGGAGCACACTCCGAGGCGACGAAGAGAACCTTGAGGGGCGCTGCCATCCGGTTGAGTCGCCGAGCGTTAGCTCGCGTAGATCCGGTAATCGAGGTGCGGGAACACGTTGTTACGCGATTCGAGATCGTGCAGGTAGGGCTCGGTCACGCGCGCGGCGTTGAGCTCGTCGTACAGCCGCGTGAACTGCAGGATGTGCTCGTTGATGCGGCGGGTGGCGTAGGGGACCGTGGTGCCGGTCTTCATGATGAAGGTCCAGTCGCTGCTCTGGGCCAACATCAGCTCGCGCGCCGCCTGGTTGAGCGCGCGCCGGGTCAGCGGATCGGCGACCGGGTGGCGGCGCGCCAGCTCCACCATCCGCTCGGCGGCGATGTGCAGGTGGCGATAGGTCCAGCCGTTGGTCTCGTTCAGCCAGTGCTCGTTGTAGCCCTTCGCGCCCCACGACGACGCGCACGGCGTGGCGACCTGATTGGTCGGGTAGCGATTGAGGTAGTCGCTCGGCGTCAGCGTCTCGATGTCGCTCTGGTTGTAGTGCAGCTGGCGGAAGAGATCGCCCAGGAAGATCGGCCCCTCGTACCACCAGTGGCCGTACAGCTCGGCGTCGTACGGGCTGATGATCATCGGCGGGCGATCCATGTGGGCGCGCAGCGCGCGAACCTGTTGCACGCGGTTGTCGCGGAAGTGGTTCGCGTGCAGACCCGCTTTCCCGCGGGCGATGTCGGGATCGTAGACCCACTTGTCATGCAGCTGGTCGTGGGTAATCGCGTGGTACTTGATGCCGGTGTAGATCCGGTGCCCCTCGGGATGGACGTAGGGACCGATGTAGTCCATCGGCAGGTCGAACCCGATGTCGCGATAAAAGTCGCGGTAGTGCTTGTCGCCCGGGTAGCCTTCCTTCGAGCTCCAGACCTGCTGCGACGATTCGATGTCGCGTGCGAAGGCGGCCACGCCGCTGGTGCAGTAGATCGGCGCGTAGGCGCCGTAAACCGGGCGCCGATCGGCGAACAGCACGCCGTGCGTGTCGACGAAGAAGTAGCGTATCGCCGCCTCGCGCAGCAGCTCGTCGACGCCGGGGACGTAGCCGCACTCGCCCAGCCACATGCCGGGCGGCCGGCGGTGGAAGTGCTTCTCGTACAGATCGGCGGCGACGTGGATCTGGGCGCGGATGTTGGCCCAGTTGCGGTCCATGAGCGGGAAGAACGCGTGCGTCGCCGTCGAGGTGATCACCTCGACGCGTCCGGCCTCCTGCAGCAGGTGAAACGCCCAGACGACGTCGCCGTCGTGGCAGCGCCAGGTGTGGCGCAGCGACATGAACCGATCGTGGTACATCTGCGCCAGCCGCTGGTAGTGCGGCTCGTTGCGCGTCCGTTCGATCTCCTTGCCCGCCAGCTCGATCAGCTTGTCGAGGTAGCCGGCGTAGCGCTCCTTGAGCAGATCGTCGGTGAGCATGGTCATCAGCGGCGCCGACAGCGAGACCGTGCAGCGATAGGGGACGTTGTCGGCGATCAGCCCCTCGAACATCTGCAACAGCGGCAGGTACGTGCCGGTGATCGCCTCGTAGAGCCACTGCTCCTCCATCACCGTCGGATCCTCGGGGTGACGGACGAAGGGGAGGTGCGCGTGCAGAACCAGGGAGAAGTAACCGGTGGCCATGAGAGGTGTGCCCTCGCGTCAGCGTTTGGCCGGAGAGTCCGGCGGTTGAGGAGCTTCGCCGGCGCTACCCAGCGCCGCGGCGCTGCTAAGCGCCGGATAATTTCGTGACGACGACTCGGTGGCGGAGTCGGGACCCCCGCCCAGGAGGCGCTCGCTCGCGCCGGCGAAGAGCCGCTCGCTCGCCCCGCGCATCAGCAGCTCGCTCGCGCCCGCAAAAATCCGCTCGCTCGCGCCGGCGAAGAGGCGCTCGCTGGCGCCCCCGAACTGCCACTCGCTGGCGCCGCGCATCAGCCGTTCGCTGGCGCCGCGCATGAGCCACTCGCTGGCGCCGGCGTATCGGGTCTCGCTAGCGCCGCCAAGCCGCAGCTCGCTCGCGCCGATCATGAACAGCTCGGAGGCGCCGCCGAGCCGCAGCTCGCTGCCCCCCAACCACGATCGCTCGCTGCCGCCCTGGGCGATCCACTCGGAGCTGCCTGGCCCCACCTCGCGCCACAGCGTCTCGGTCTTTTCCGTGCCGACGGTCGTGGCCCAGCTGCGGCGGATCTCCCAGGTCGCCAGCACGCGCCGTTCGGCGTGCGCGCCGAGGCCGCGGATGACGACCTGCCACGGGCCGTAAACGATCTGAACCTCGCCGCGGTCCGAACGCACGGTCATCGTCCCCTCGTTCCACTCTTCTATGTAGGCAGGAGACTGGACGGCATAGGTGAACGGTCCTGCCTCCCAGGCGCTGCGAATGAGCGGACCGATCCATTCGACCTGGGTGCGCTCGCCGTGCCAGGTCTGCTGGACGCCGCCGCCCACCGTCTCGCGCCACTCCCAGCGGCGTTCGAACACGTGCGGCCCCACCGGTGCGCCCGGGCCAACACCCACGGCGCCGGCGCCGCCGCCGCCGTTCACCCATTCGGGCAGGCCGTGCAGCCCGCGCTGGGTCGCCGTGCCGCCACCGAACGCGCCACCTTCGCCACCGCCACCACCGCCGCCGCCAGGTACAGTGTGACCCACGTTGCCGCTGGCCGTGTTCACGGTGAGCCACTCCACGTGGTTGGCACCGGCCGGCTCGCGGCGGGGAAACTCGACGCGCCCCGAGCGGCCGATCTTGACGAAGAACCCCTCGCTCGATTTGAGCCCGATCTCGACACACGCCACCGAGGTCGGTTTGCCGATCTCGAAGAACCACTGCCGATCCGAGCGCTCGACCTTTTGATCGAAGTAGCTGTGCGCGTTGGTGCCGTCGAACAGACGGCCCGTGATGTCGTAAATGCGCAGACTGAGCCAGGCGTCACGCCCCGCCGGCCCCAGCCCGCGGCGCGCGCCGTCGATTCCGGCGTCGGTGCACTCCCAGTAAACGAACATCTTGTCGGGATCGACGACCATGGCGGTCACGCGGTTCTGGCCGTAGCTCCATGGGATGTTGTGGGGTGTCGGCTCTTCCTGCGAGTCGGGACCGAGATCGAATTTTTCCGGGAACGGCGCGACGACATCGTCACCGGCGCGTTCGGGGGAACGTTCGGCGGGCGGGGCGCCGCCGTTCGCGTCGCCGTTGTTCGCGTGACCGTGCGGCGATTGATCGAGCGCCAGTTGCACGCGGCTGGCGAGCGCGTCCTTGTTCAATTTCGCCACGCCGGTCAGCCCCAGGCGTCGCGCGTAGTCCGCCAGTTGCTCGCGCGTGCACTTGCGCAGCGCTTCGAGCGAGACCGCGCTTGGCGGGTTCGCCGCGCGCGGATCGCGCCCCAGCAGGACCAGGATTTCGGACGCGATCTCGGCGAGGCTAGACGTTATCTCTTCGGGCATGGCTCTCAGGGCGCAAAGCTTACTCACTGTCAGGTTTCAGGGAGGCAAAAAAACGACCAAGAGGTCCGAAATATTTGCGGCACCTTTTTGATTCGAAATCGATGCACGTCCCCCTGTTGCGCCCGCGTTTACACGACCGACATGAACGCGGGAGAGCGGAGCGGAAGAGCGGAGCGCAAGAAACGGAAGAAGAAACGGAAGAAGCGGTAGTAGAAGAAGCCAAGAACCGGCGCGAGTGTTGGACACCCACCCGGATTGGTGGTTTCCTGAGCCGCGCTGGCCGCGCTCAGGCGGCCTGAACGCTTAGGACGCGTCTTCCCCGCGCGTGCGCGCAACAAGTGCGTGCCAGGGGCGCAGCCGATTGACGGTTCACCCGCGCGCCGCAGTCATCGGCGCTGATGTGACGCTGACCGCGCTTTCGTCGAGAGCTGCGCGGGGATCTGCGCGCGCTTTGGCGCATCGGCTGTCTCCCCGACTTGTGACACCGCGTGTGAGCCGCAGCTTCGAGTCGTGTAGCAACAAAAGGAGTACGAGCAATGAAGACGAGCGGAGCGAAGCAGGGCCCAGCAATCATCAAAGCTTTGAAGGCGTTGGGCCTCTTGGGAATCCTGGGGACGATCGGCGCGACGTTGCTGATGGCCCCGCTGGCGGGCAGCAGCGGCTGCAGCGACAACACCGGCGGCGCGGGCGGTAACAGCGGAATCGGCGGCGCCGTCGGCGGTTTGGGTGGCGCCACGGGCACCGGCGGCGCGGGTGCTGTCGACGCAGGCGGAGATGTGCACGGCGACGCGGCCGCGGCCTCGGCAGCCGCTGCGGCGGCTCAGATCGCGATCGCGAACATGACGTTCTCGCCGGCCAACCTGGTCGTGCATCCCGGCGGCACCGTCACGGTGCACAACAACGACACCATGGCTCACACGGTGACCAGCGAAGCGGCCATCGGCAACTTCACCGCCGGCGCGGTCGCAGGCGTCCAGTTCAGCACCGGTCTCATTCAGCCGGGCGGAACGGTGTCGTTCACGATTCCGACGACCGCGGCTATCGGCACGGTCATTCCGTACTTCTGCGTGGTGCACACGACCACGATGAACGCGCCGACCCAGCCGACGATCACCGTGCAGTGATCGCGCCGTAACCGTACCGATCTCGACCGCGACGGGCAGTCCGACGGCCGCCGGTGCTAGCCGGCGGCGGCGGTCTGCCCGTACGCGCGCTGGGTCGCGGGCGACAGGCGCACGCAGTTGCGCCCCGCGGTCTTGCCCAGGTACATCGCGCGATCAGCGCGATCGATGACGCTCTCGATGCTCTCGCCGGACTCGAGAACCGCCACGCCGAACGACGCCGTCACGGGGATGGGGTTGCCCGAGTGATCGAGCACGGCGAGGCGCTGGATCGACTCGCGATAGCGCTCGGCGGCGGTGAGGCAGGTGACCGCGTCGGCGCCAACCAGCGCGACCACGAACTCCTCGCCGCCCCAGCGCGCCACCAGGTCGACCCGGCGCGCCTGCTTGGTGACCAGCCGTCCGATCGCGGCCAGCACCGAGTCACCCGACGCGTGCCCGCGGTTGTCGTTGATCGCCTTGAAGTGATCGACGTCCATCAACATCACGGCCAGCGGCGTGTCGAGGCGCATCGAACGCTCGATCTCGATGTCGAGCGCGTTCAGGAACGCGCGCCGGTTCATGAGGCCGGTCAGCGGATCGATGGTCGCCAGCCGCTGCGCCTCTTCGACCAGCGTCGCCATCCGGATCGGGCCGCCCAGCTCGCGCGCGATGATCGAGATGATCTGGTTCTCTTGATCGCCGTGCGCCTGCCGCCCCGCGAACGCCATCTGCCCGATGCGCACGTCGGCGAAGGTCACCGGCAGCACCATCGGCTCGCGCCCGCTCGGATCCTCGTAGGCGTCGTCGTCCTCGACGATGATGGTGTGAATGTCGGGATTGAGCTTCAGCGCGCGCACCGCCTCTTCGCGCGCCTCGACGACGCGCGAGGGGTGGGTGTGCAGGCCCAGGCGCGCCGGCGTCTCGGTGACGACCGCCAGCCATCGGTAGCTCGCGACCTGACACACGAACTGGCTCAGCAGATCGAAGAGGCGATCGAACGCGCCACACAAGCTGAGGTTGCGCACCTCGGAGGCGATCACCGATTCGAACAGGGCGTTGTCGAGATACGAGGCGATGCGATCGCGGATGTCGGTGTCGGCGTGGCCGAGATCGGTGAAGAATCCGTCCTCGGCCGGCGAGGCCGCGACAGCGCGCGACAGCGTGCGCACCAGATCGCCCATGTGGCCTTTGACGACGTAGGCGGCGGCGCCGGCGCGCTCGGCCCAGAAGCGATTGCGCTGGCCGTCGGGGCCGCGCAGAACGACGGGGACGTTCTCGGTGGCCGGTTCGGCGCGCAGCAGACGACAGAGCTGGACGCCCGAGATGCCTGGCATCCACAAGTCGGCGACGACCGCCGTCGGGGGTGACGACAGTGCCAGGTGCGCGCCCTCGGCTGGTCCGGGAGCCACGGTCACCGCATATCCCTGCATCCTCAGACGCTCTGCGAGCATCTCCCGGCCGCTCTCGGACGGCTCGATGAGGATGATCTGTCCCGCCGTTTTCACGCTGCCTTGCATCGGCACTTCCCTGATCGGAATTTAGTCGGGCCGCAGGGGGCGGGCGCAGGTAGGTGCGACGCGGGGCGTACACGAAGCGGTAGACGAAGCGCGTAGACGAAGCGCGGGTAAGAGACGCCACGTCCCGTCCCCATCGCCGGCGACCGCGCCTTTCGCATGACCTGTCGCGCCAAATGGATGCGCTGGGCCGAACCAGCGCGCCAGAATACCGAGCGTCCGTGCAAAAAACCCGCGACGCCGAGAGGCCGTCGCGTTAGAGTGGTCGACTGTGCGATAACGCCCTCAAGCGAGGCTCCCCATGAATCACCGAGCCGGCGGGAATCAGAACGGTAGGTTGTCCCGCTCGAGTCGCGGCAGCGAGTCGAGCGATCTGGTGGCCATGAAAGCTCTGGCGGCGGCGACTGCGCGTCCCTCGCCGGTACCCACGCTCAACGATCGAGCGCCTGAGCTGTCGGGCATGATCGGCCGACGGGACTCGGTCGTGGGCGCGCGCATCGACGATCGTGCGCCGCTGTCGGCTGGTGTGTCATGGACGTGGTTGGCGGCCGGATGCGCCGCGGTGCTGCTACCAGGGCTCATCGGGGTCGCGCTGCTGGGACGCTCGTCGTCGTCGGCGGCGGCGGATCGCGCGCAGGCTGCTGCCGCGACCAGGCCGGCTCTGATCGCCGTGGCTCCCACGGCGCCCGCCGCCGTGCCGCCGCCCGTCGAGATCGAGCCTCTCGAGCATTTGCAGGCGCTGATGCCGAATGCCGACGCGCCGCTACCGGCGGTGACGCGCGGCGGAGTGCCCGGCCAACCGCACTATTATCGCCATCGTCGCGGCTGGCGTGCGGCCGCGGCGGCGGCCGCCGCGCTGGCCGCCAGCGGCGGAGCGGCCGCGCCGGCGAATGCACCGGCGGCGCCGGGCGCAGTCGCGGCATCCCCGGCCGCAGCGACGAACGCAGCCGATCAGGCCCCAGCGGACAGCCCCGACCCGGCCGACAAGGCCGAGCAGACCGAGGCGCCTGCCGAGAAGCCGAAGAAGGCTGTCGAGGCGGCCGCCGAAGAACCGACCGGCGCTCCGCCAAGGACCGTCAAGGAGCTGCGCTCGGCGCTGGCCCGCCTGCAGGCGCGCGTGGTGCAGTGCCACCAGCGATTTCAGGTCGACGGTGTCGCCGACGTTCGCGTGGCGGTGAATCCGAGCGGCACCGTCGAATCGGCGTCGCTCGCCGGTGACTTCGAAGGGACACCGACCGGCGATTGTATCGTCCGTCTCGTGACCGCCGCCTCATTCCCGTCGTTCGACGGAACCGAGTCAGTACACGTCTCGCATTCGTTCCCGCTCGAGTAGCCGGGCTGGAAATCGTTCGGCGTCGGAGGTAGAGCGTAGGCGAACGACGTCTTCGCGGCGGAAGGCGCGCGCGAAGAGTCGCCATTCGTCTGTGAGAAAAAGGAGAGCGCCATGGTCAAGGTCGGACTGTTCGTTCGTCTTCACGCCAAGCCGGGAAAAGAAAACGAATTGGCGAGCCTGCTCGCCGGTGGGTTGTCGGTCGTCCAAGAGGAGCCAGCGACCCCTCTTTGGTTCGCGGTTCGCTTCGACGCCTCGACGTTCGCGATTTTCGACGCCTTCAATGACGAGCCCGGCCGCAAGGCTCACCTCGCCGGCCGGCTCGCGGCCGCGCTCATGGCCAAGGCCCCTGACCTGCTGGCCAAGCCTCCGGTGATCGAGCAAGTCGACGTGCTCGCCTCCAAGGTCCAGCCGTAGCGCGGCTTCGCCGCCGCGGGAGGCTTCCGGTCCGACCCCCGCGTTTGCAAGGCTTGCCCTCACCCTAGCCCTCTCCCGAGTACGGGAGAGGGGACCGGAGACTCCGGTCTGAGCGGCCGGAGACCATCGCGCGGCGGCCCCGGTGGGTAAGCTACGGCGCGACGGCGAGGCGAGCCTTGCCGTCGCCGGTCAGGCCGGCGAAGAAGTCATTGCCCTTGTCGTCGACGACGATGAAGGCCGGGAAGTCGACCACGTCGATCTTCCAGACCGCCTCCATGCCCAGCTCGGGGTACTCGAGCACCTCGACCTTCTTGATGCAGTCCTTGGCCAGGCGCGCCGCCGGGCCGCCGATCGAGCCGAGGTAAAAGCCGCCGTGCTTCTTGCATGCGGCCGTCACCGCGGGAGAGCGGTTCCCCTTCGCGAGCATGACCATGCTGCCGCCGTGCGATTGGAAGAGGTCGACATACGCGTCCATGCGTCCCGCCGTCGTCGGGCCGAACGAGCCCGACGCGTATCCGGCCGGCGTCTTCGCCGGGCCGGCGTAGTAGACCATGAAGTCTCTCAGGTACTGCGGCATCCCCTCGCCGCGATCCAGCCGCTCTTTGATCTTCGCGTGCGCGATGTCGCGCGCGACGACCAGCGGGCCGGTCAGCGACAGGCGCGTGCGGATCGGGTAGCCCGACAGCCTGGCGCGGATCTCGGCCATCGGCCGCGTGAGATCGATCGGGACGACCTCGCCCTCGAGCTGGGCGTGGGTGGCGTCGGGCAGGTACTTCGCGGGATCGGTCTCCATCTGCTCGAGAAAGATCCCGTCGCGCGTGATCTTGCCCAGCGCCTGCCGATCGGCCGAGCACGACACCGCGATGCCGACCGGGCACGAGGCGCCGTGGCGGGGCAGGCGCACGACGCGCACGTCGTGACAGAAGTACTTGCCGCCGAACTGCGCGCCGATGCCGGTCTTCTGCGCCAGCGCCAGCACCTGCGCCTCGAGCGCGCGATCGCGGATGCCGGGCCCGAGCTTGTTCCCTTCGCTGGGCAGCCCGTCGAGGTAGCGCGCCGACGCGAGCTTGGCGACCTTGAGCGTGTACTCGGCCGACGTTCCGCCGATCACGATCGCCAGGTGGTAGGGCGGACAGGCGGCCGTGCCCAGCGACCGGATCTTGGCGTCGATGAACGACAGCAGGCTGTCGGGGTTGAGCAGCGCCTTGGTCTCCTGAAACAGGTAGCTCTTGTTGGCCGAGCCGCCGCCCTTGGCCATGAACAGGAATTTGTAGGCGTCGCCGTCGGTGGCGTAGATCTCGATCTGCGCCGGCAGGTTGGTGCCGGTGTTGACCTCGCGGTAGGTGTCGATCGGCGCCAGCTGCGAGTAGCGCAGGTTGGCTGTCGAGTAGGTATCGAAGACCCCGCGCGCGATCGCCGCCTCGTCGCCGCCGCCGGTGAACACCAGCTGGCCCTTTCTTGCCCATGACGATCGCCGTGCCGGTGTCCTGGCACGACGGCAGCACGCCGCCGGCCGCGATGTTGGCGTTCTTGAGCAGCTCGAGCGCGACGAAGCGGTCGTTGGGCGAGGCCTCGGGATCGTCGAGGATGCGCGCGAGCTGCGCCAGGTGACTCGGCCGCAGCAGATGCGCGATGTCGCGTCATCGCCTGGCGGGTCAGCAGCGTCAGCGCTTCCGGCGCCACCGACAGGAACGTGCGGCCGGCGGCGTCGAAGGTCGACACGCCGTCGGTGGTGAGCAGGCGATAGGTGGTCTCGTCGTGGCCGAGGGGCAGCAGCTCTTGAAACTGGAAGGAGGCGGTCGCCGTCATGGGCGCAATATACCGCCACCGCCCGCAGCGCGCGGGTCAGGTCGAGAGACCTCCCTGCGTTCGGTGTCCAAGAACTCAGATGAAGTCAGCGAGAGTTTCCTTGCACGACAGCCCGCGTCTAACGTATGGTGTCGCCCGTGCAGGGACTGGGTGCGTGGGTTGCGGCCCGGTCAATCTACCCCCTACCGGAGACGCGACGATGACGGATAGGAATGTCCTTCGCTTCGGGTTGCTTGCCGTTGCAGCTGGGTCCCTGGTCGCGGCGGCGTGCGCCCCGACGGCGGATACCATGGACGAACCGTCGCTGTCGCCCCGGCGCGCGGCGCTGACCGCGGGCGCGGCCGGTTCGTCCGCGACCTCTTACCTGGTCTCGTTCACCGCGGGCGCGGTTCCCGCGAACGCCGACGCGCTGGTCGCCGCGGCCGGAGGCACCGTGGCGGCGCGCTACACGACGGTGGGCGCGATCCTGGCGCGCTCGAGTGATCCCGGGTTCGCGGCGCGGCTGCGGTCGACCGCCGGCATCCAGGCGGTCGGCGACGCGCACGCCGTGCACAGCCGAATCGGTCCGGTGCTGGGAATGCGCGGGACGTCGTCGCACCCGCCGAAGCACCCGCGTCCGCCGGCGGGCGGCGATCCGCTGTCGTCGTTGCAGTGGGACATGGATCAGATCAACGCGCCGGCGGCACATGCGATCTCCGTCGGAAAGCGCTCGGTGCTGGTCGGCGTGCTCGACTCCGGGATCGACGCCAGCCATCCCGATCTCGTGGGGCAGGTCGACGGGTCGGTCAGCGTGTCTTGCCTGGGCGGCGTGCCCGACACCTCGGCCAGCGTCTGGTCGAACGACGTGATCGGCCACGGCACGCACGTCTCCGGCATCATCGCCGGCGCGAAGAACGGGATCGGCATCGTCGGCGTCGCGCCCGGCGTGCGCCTGGCGGCGGTCAAGGTCGCGATCGACAACGTCGACATCAGCGACCCGACCTTCAGCCTGGTCTTCGCCGACGCGATGGTGTGCGGCATCGACTGGGCGGCGGCGCACGGCTTCGATCTGATGAACGCCAGCTTGACCCTCGATCCGACCGATCCGACCGACGCCACCTTCCCGGATTTCCCCGACGTCTTGTGCCCCGCCGATCCCGATCGCGCGGCGGTGATCGCGATCGTACGCGCGGCGGTGCGGCAGGCTGCGCGCAAGAAGACCACCATGATCGCGGCGACCGGCAACTTCTTCCTCGATCTCGCCAACCTCACCGACGCGTCGGGGAACAAGTGCAGCGTGCTGCCGGTCGAGACCCCGCACGCGATCGGCGTCAGCGCCGTCGGGCCGACGCAACAGCTGTCCTGGTACTCCGACTATGGGCTCGGCGCGGTCGACCTGACCGGGCCGGGCGGCGACTCGACGGTGCTTGCCGGATCCCGTCGGCCAGGTGTTGTCCAGCATCCCGGAGACGTCGCTCTACTACGCGTTCGCCGCGGGCTGGGATGGACAGGTGCAGGATTGCTCGTCGGGGACGTGCGCGTTCTACGCGTATATCCAGGGGACGTCGATGGCGACGCCACACGCAACCGGCGTGGCCGCGCTGGCCATCAGCCGCTACGGAAAGCTTTCGCCCGAGATCGTGCTGGCGATCTTGAGCCTGACCGCGAAGCCGCTGACCTGTCCCGTCGGTCCTTATGATCCGTTCCCGACCGGGAGGCCGGCGACTTGCGTCGGTCCGCCGCGCTTCAACAGCTTCTATGGAGCTGGCGAGGTCAACGCGCTCGCGGTCGTGAAGTGATTCTCGGCAAGGCGACCGACAGCAACTTTTAGCCCGAACGACGCTGGCGCCGTCGCGCTGGAGTGCCCATGCTCCCCCGGGATGGGTCGTTCGGGGGTAGCTGGTCTGGCCGGTCTGTGCGGGGCGATGGCGTTCGGCTGCGGCGATCCGGCCAACGCCGATGTCGCGCTTCAGAGCTCGGCGCTTCAGAGCTCGCCTCCGAGTTCGCCTCCGAGTTCACCTCCGAGTTCGCCTCCGAGTTCGAACGATCGCTGCGAGCCCCCGAAAGTCGACGGTGCCGAAGTGGGGGTGTGCGGACGGCTCGCGCTCGACGCGTCGTTCGAGTCGGCGCCGGCGGCGCCGGGGCAGGCCTACGTCCGCTGCCGGACGCTGGGTCCCGAGGCTGACTGGCACGTGACGCTGTCCGCGGACGGCCGGCATCTGGCCGCGCGTACCGGCGCGGGGACGGTGCGGCTGATATCGACCCAGTCGTCGACCCAGTCGTCGACCCAGTCATCCACCCGGTCTGGCACGAGGTGGCGCAGATCGCGTCGCCGCTGGGCGTGTTCGACGCGGCCGCCTTCTCGCCCGACCGGAAGACGCTGGCGCTGCTGTCAGCCGAGATGGGGGAGATCACGCTCTGGAGGGTCTCCGATGGAAAGCGGCTGCGCACCTTCACCGGGCCGCCGGCCTCGACCATCGACGCCTTCGCGTCGGCGCTCGCGTTCTCGTCAGACGGCACCCGCCTGGCGACCTCGCTCGGCACGATCGACTTCAACAGTCAGGGGGTCACGTTCGGCGCCATCGTCGATCTGCCGAGCGGGGTCGTCACCGATTGGACCGGCGCGCCCATCAACACACCGCTGGTCGTCAACCCCGAGAATCTCTTCATCGGCGTGGCGATTCCCCAGATGCTGTACACGGCGTGCGACGCGAAGGTGTTCGTCGAGACGCTGTACCAGATCGGCAACTCCCCACCCAGCACCCGGCTCGAGCTGCGGGATGCGGCGACCGGCCAGGCGACGTTGCTGTTCAGCTTCTACTCGCGCGGCCTGAATGGATTCGCGGTCTCTTCCGACCGCCATCTGGTCGCGCTCGGCCTCACCCCCGAAGCGCAGGTCGGGGGTTTCTCGCCCGGGCTCTTCGTCCATGACGCCGTGACGGGATCGGTGCTCGCCAGCGACGCGACGTCCACCGACGTCGTGCTCGGCTTCAGCGCGAACGGCAGGCGCCTGTTCACCCTGAACGGCAGCGTCCTCGAGGTCCGGGCGACGAGCGACCTGCACGTCATCACGCAGTTCCCCTGGCCGGCCGGCGCGACCTTCCTGGCGGTATCACCGGGCGACGATCTCGTGGCGGCGATCGGGGGAACCACCTCGTGGCTCGATTCATCGACCGGCGCGACCGTTCGCACGGTCCCCTATCCGCTGACCGAGGTGACCTGGACGCGCGACGGGCGGTTCGGCGCCGGCAGCGGCGATCCGGCGGCGCTGTTTCATTTCTGGCGCGAGCGCAGTGGCCGGCAGCTGTGCGCGCCGCCGCCGCGCGGGCCCGCCGCCCCGGCGCTGCCGACGCTGGGCGCGTTCTTCAGCCCGGCCGGCACCCCGGGCTCGTCGGCGACGTCGGACGACGGATCGATCGTCGTCACCGACGTCGCGGGGCTGCACGCCCACTCGACCAACTGGAGCTCGCTGCAGGTGACCGCCGCGGCTGACGCCACGTTGCTGCGGGTCTTCGGCGCGGCCCCGTCGCCGGGGAGAGAGATCGCGATCTCCCATCCCTCGGGCCAGCGCCTCTTCACGACGCAGGGACCGGACGTCGCCGTCTGGTGCCGCTGACCGCGCCTGCCACGGCGCTGCTCAGGTGCCGCTGAACCGGGGCGGCCGCCGTTCGGCGGCCGCCGCCAGCGCCTCGGTCAGATCGGCGGTGGCGAAGTCGATCGCCTGCGCGGCGGCCTCACGTTCCAGGGTCGCCTCGAGCTCGCGATCGACGGCGGCGACCAGCGTGGCCTTGGTCTGGGCGACAGCGATCGGCGCCGCCGTCGTGATCTGCGCCGCCAGCGCGCGCGCCGCGACGTCGAGCGCGTCGCGCCTGTGTACCTGATTGACCAGACCCAGCCGCAGCGCCTCGTCCGCATCGACCGCGCGACCGGTCAGCAGCAGCTCGGTCGCCGCGGCCGTTCCGATCAGCCGCGGCAGCAGAAACGAGGCCCCCATTCCGGGGTGCAGCCCCAGGCGCACGAAGCTGGCCGCGAGCGTCGCGCCCACGGCCGCCACGCGCAGGTCGCACGCCATCGCGAAGCAGAGCCCGGCGCCGATCGCCGGCCCGCCGATCACGGCGATCGTGGGCGCGCGCAGCCTGCGCACCGCGAGAAAATTCGCGTAGAAGCCCTTCATCGCGATCCGGTTCTCCGCCTCGGGCCGTCGCGAGCGCTCGAGCAGCATCTCCCAGTCGCCTCCGGCCGAGAACGCTTCCCCTTCGCCCCGCACCAGCACGGCGCGCACCTTCGCATCGGCGTTGAGCTCGTCGACGGCGCGCGCGATCTCGGCCCCCATCGCGTCGGTCATCGCGTTGCGCGACGCCGGACGCGAGAGCACCAGCTCGCCGATGCCGACGCCCTTCACCAGCCGGATCTCCTGATAGCTCATCTCGAAACGATACGCGGCGGATGCGCGCGCGGCACCATCGTCGGCGCGTCAGCCGCGGACGAAGATCTGGGCCAGTTCGGCGGCGGGGGTCTCTTCTAGTTGATCGTAGCGACAGTGCTGGGGCTGACGGTCGGGGCGCCAGCGCTGGAAGTGGGTCGCGTGTCGGAAGCGATCACCCTGCAGGTGGTCGTAGGCGACCTCGCAGACCCGTTCGATGCGCAGTGGTTCCCACGACAGGTCCTTGCCCCGGTTCCATCGGCTGCCGCCGCCCGGCATCCGCTGTCCCGCCTGGGCCTCGTCGAACCGCCACTCGCGCCACGGATGCTGCGCCAGCGCGTCGGCGCGCAGCGGGGTCAGCTCCTCGAGCAGGCTCTTGCGTCTGTCCCGAGAAAAGCTGGCGGCGATGCCGACATGGTGGAGCACGCCGCCGTCGTCGTACAGCCCGAGCAGCAGCGAGCCGACCATGGTGCCGGGGCCGTCCTTGTGAAAGCGAAAGCCAGCGACCACACAGTCGGCGGTGCGCGCGTGCTTGACCTTGACCATGGCGCGCTGGCCCGGCTGATAGGGATCTTCCAGTCGCTTGGCGACGACCCCATCGAGGCCGGCGCCCTCGAAGCGTTCGAACCACTCGCGCGCCAGCGCGCGGTCGAGCGTGGCCGGCGTCAGGTGAACTGGGGGCCGCGCGCCGGCCAGCGCCTGCTCCAGGCGCCGCCGCCGTTCAGACAGCGGCGTGGCCCGCAGGTCCTCGTCGTCGAGCGCCAGCAGATCCCAGACCACCACCGACGCCGGTATCTCCTTCGCCAGCAGCGCGATGCGCGACGCCGCGGGGTGGATGCGCAGCAGCAGCGCCGAGAAGTCGAGGCCCCCCGGGCCGACGATCACGATCTCGCCGTCGAGCACCGCGCGCGCGGGGAGACTCTCGCGGATCGGCGCCATCAGCTCGGGGAAATAGCGAGCGAGCGGCCGCCGATCGCGGCTCTGTAGCTGCACCTCGTCGCCGTCGCGAAAGATCAGCGTGCGGAACCCATCCCACTTCGGCTCGAAGAGCCAACCCTCGCCGTCGGGCAGCGCGCCCGACAGCTTGGCCAGCATCGGATCGAGGGGAGGCAAGACCGGCAGATTCACGTCAGGTTCACGGCGTCCTGCCGCCACGCTTACCACAAGTCTTTCAGCGCCGGTATTTTCGCCGGGGAGGGCCCAGCACGGTGCCGTTCGGTTAAACGCCACGACGCCAGGACGCCACGATCCGGACTCTTGAAGATCCGGATTCTGGTGTCCCTGGCGTCGTGGCGTTTGTTCTAGTGCGCCGGCGGATATTTCTTGAAGGCCTTGTCGACCGACTTGCCGATCTTCTCGGCGCTCGCCGGCGTGTTGACCTCGCTCTGGGCGTAGGCGCGCCAGACCAGCTTGCGCGCGGGGGCGTCGATGAGATCGATGATCAGGGTCCCCTCGGTATAGGTCCGCGCCCACCAATCGGTGTACATCGGTCCCCACCACCCGCCGACGCCCCAGTAGGGGCCGACGCCGGGTGAGAACGGCGCGGTGGCCTCGATCTCGGTGCGCCGGCGCGCGCCGGCCATGTACGTCACGTACAGATCGGGCTTGTCGGTGGTCTCGGTCAGCCCCTTGGCGCCGAGCGCGGCGACGACCGAGGCCCGGATGCGGTCCTTGACCAGGGTGTTGCCGTCGTCAGGGACGCCGTTGACCCAGATATGACCGCCCAGGAACGAATAGGTGCGGAAGTGCGAGAAGTCCACGTTTCGGTCGAAGTCGGTAGCGACTGAAACCGTTGCACATCCATGAGCGAAGGCCGCAAAGCCGATCGCCGCCAACAACACTACGCCCAAGAGTGCTCGTCGCATCGTGCCTCCGCGTAAAACCTGGGGTCGAGTTTGCGACCCACAAGTCCGGCCACGACCGGGGCCGTGGTGGCGGCGCCGCCGCGGGCTTCAATAGCCGCGGCGCGGATCGACGACGTTCAGCAGCGGCTCGCCGCGTACGAACTTCTCGAGATTAGTCAGGAACAGCGCCATCGTCAGGTCGAGCCAACCCCTTACCCGATCGGCGGAGTGCGGCGAAAGCAGGACCTGTGGCATCGCCCACAGGGGATGATCGGCGGGCAGCGGCTCTGTCTCGAAGACGTCGAGCGCGGCGCCGCGCAATGCGCGCCGCTGCAGCGCGTGTACCAGCGCCGGCTCGTCGATCAGCTGACCACGCCCCACGTTGATCAGGACGGCGCTGTCGCGCATCCAGGACAGCTGCTCGGCGCCGATCATGTGTCGGGTCTCCGGCGTCAGCGGCGCCGCCAGCACGACGAAGTCGGCAGGCGCGACGGCGTCGCGCAGGCTCTCGACGACGCGGGTCACGTGCGGGTCCCGGGCGCTCAGCTCGGGGCGACGCCGGTAGGCGAGGACCTGCACGCCAAGCGCGCTGGCCCGCGCGGCGATCTCGGCGCCGATGTCACCGTAGCCGACGATCGCCAGGGTCTTGCCAGCGAGGCGCTCGCACTCGAATGGCTCCCAGGCGCGGCGCGTCTGGGCGTCACGAAGCCGCGCCAGATCTTTGACGAAGTAGAGCATGGCCGCCAGCACGTACTCGGCCAGCGCCGCGCCGTAGACGCCGCGGCTGTTGGTGATGACGGCTGCGGTGCTGGCCAGCGCGGTCGAGACCATGTGATCGAGGCCGGCGGCGCTGGAATGAACCCAGCGCAGCGCGGGCGCCGCGGCGAGGATCGGATCGAGCGCCTCGCGGCCGCGCCACCAGCACAGCAGCGCCTCCGCCTGCGTCAGCGCTTCGCCGAAGTCCTGCGGTCGTTCGCCGAAGACGACGCGCACGCCGTCGGGCGCGCGCGCGAGGGCGGCCATGCGGGGATCGGCGCGGTCGCCCAGCACCAGGAGGGTCAGCTTTGTCATCGGCGGCGTGCCAGATATTAGCGACAGCGGCCGCGGCCCGCGAGAACCAGATGCAGAGCGAGATGCGGCGCGCGACCGGATCATTTCTCCGGAAAGCGGTGACCTCCAGGCGCTGCGCTGCGGCCGCTTCGGGGTGCGTCATCACTTTGTGCTTTCCGTCGTTTCTTTTGATCTTATGCTCAGCCCCGGGACTCGAACGGATAATGGGAAGCGCGGTACCCGAGGTCGACGAATTCCAGATCCGCAAGGCGGGCCCGGCGGGCGCCGCCGGCAAGGATCGCCGCCGTCACGCACGGTTTCCACTGGGGCTGCCCGTCGGCGTGCACATCGCGGGGCGACCGGGGCCGATGACGGTCGAGCTCCTGGATCTGTCGGCCACCGGCGGCCGCTTTCGCTGCCTGGGCGATCGGGTTCGCATCGACGAGACCGCGACGGTTGCCTTCGTGCTGGATGACCAACGTCGCTGTCAGGCCGAGGGCCAGGTGGTTCGCGCCGACGCGTCGGGTGAGTTCGCCATCCGGCTCAAGCGGGCGAACCCGGCGTTCGCCTCGTTCATCAGGCAACTGGCCGAATAGCGGCCAGCGGCAACTGGCCGAATAGCGGCCGGCGTCGCGCAGGTCGCGACCGCTCGCGGCGGACCCAGGACACGGGGCGAGGCGATGCGTTGGGCGCGCCCCGTCGCCGACCTGCGTCGGCTGCGCGCCGACGCGCCCGGGCGCGATGGCTGAAGCGTCCGCGTCGTCCCGGCGTAGGCGCTTCCGTTGCGGGCGACACAACATGCGCGCGGACGCCCGACAACAGATCCTCCCCGCGCCACCCAGCTTACCCGCGCAGACCTGTATCGCAACAGACGTTTTTATCGGCAAGGTTAATGCAAAGACCCCGGTGTAGCCGTCGGTGAAGTGAAAGCCGACTCAAACGCACGGGGGAGACATCAATGACATCGCTGAAACCGGTTCTGTTGTCCGCGGCGCTTCTCACCGCACCCGCTCTCGGATGCCTTCCGACGGATAGGGCGGCCGACACTGACCAGACCGAGGGAGCCATCACCGGCACGGCGAGCCGGCCATTGCTCACGTCGACCGAGGCGGCCAACTTCACGGTGCTGAAGTATCTCGCGCAGGCGGGCAGCGTGACCGGGCCGACCGTCGACAACTGGAACCCCACCGCCGGGCTCGGCACCGCCACCAGCTTCACCGCCAAGTACACCGTCGCCACGAGCGGCGGCACGCACACCACCGTGCAGGCGGCGATCAACGCCGCGACCGGCACCAGCCGGGTTTACATCCGCGTGATGCCGGGGACCTATCGCGAGGTCGTCTGCGTCCCGGCGACCGCGCCGCCGATCACGCTCTACAGCACCAGCACCGACGCCAGCCAGACGATGATCGTCTACAACAACTACGCCGGCAAGACCAAGGCGGAGACGGCCCCGGCGAACCCCTGCGAGCCCAACATCAACCCGACGCCGTCGGTCTCGAACGTCAAGTACCAGACCTACGGCACCATGGGCAGCGCGACCTTCGCCGCCTACGCCAAGGGGTTCCAGGCCAAGAACATCACCTTCTCGAACGACATCGTCGAGTCGACCGTGGGCTCGGCCGCGGCGCAGGCGGTCGCGCTGATCACCCAGGGCGACCAGCTGGTGTTCGACAACGTCCGCCTGCTCGGCAACCAGGACACGCTGCTGTCGAAGACCTCGGATCCGGCGGTGATCGCGCGCGCCTACTTCAAGGCGTCGTACATCGAGGGCGACGTCGACTTCATCTGCGGCCGCGCCACCATCGTGTTCGACGGCTCGACGATCAACTTCACCACCAGCCGCCGCACGACCGGAAACATCGTGGCGCCCAGCACCGACTCGCGCAATCCGTTCGGCATCCTGATCGCCAGCAGCAAGCTCACGGCGACGTCGGGCACGGCGACCAGCGCCGTCACCCTCGGGCGCGCCTGGGACGAGGGCCAGGTCAACCTCGCGACCTACGCCGCCAACATCAAGACCGGGCTCTTCCCGAACGGGCAGGCGCTGATCCGCGATTCGGTCGTCCCCACGTTCGTCAACGCGACGACGCCCTGGGCCGCGGCGGCGACGACCAGCCGCAAGTTCAGCTCGACCTCGTGGAGCGACAGCAACGGGACCTACGCGGCGAACAAGCTGTTCGAGTACAACAACACCACCAAGTCGTGAACGTCGACGTCGGAGTCGACGTCGGTCTTCCCATCTTTTCCCCGGTCTTGGCGGCCCGGCCGCCGGCGGAACGCGCGCTCGAGTGGTCGAGCGGTTGCGTTCCGGCGGTGTCCGGGCCGTCGGCTTTTGCGAGCCTGCGTCAAGATAGCAACGGCGGCCGCAACGGCAAGACGGACGACTCGGTGGATCCCTCGTGGATTTTCGGAGGTTTGCGCGCGTTTCGTGTTTTCTTTGTGAAGTTCCGTGCGGCCCGCCGACAGTGAGAGCGTTCGGCCCATCCAAGCGCTACAACCAAGTCACGTACGGCGGCCTTGACGGGCGCGCCGGCGTGCCCGGATAGGACCCAAGGAACGAGCATGCCCGACAACCCGCCGCCGAACCGAGATCCCCAGCGACCCCCCGGTACCCCGCCCCCGTCGGGGACGTCGCGCCAGATGCTGGTGTTGCTGGCGCTGATGCTGGCGGCGATGTGGTTCTGGAAGACCAACAGCGAGGAGGCGGCGCAGCCGGCGATCCCGTACTCGCAGCTTTACAAGTGGATCGACGAGGACAAGGTGGCGTCGGTCGTTCTCGACGGCGAGTTCGTCGATGCGACGCTCAAGAGCCCGGAGACGCTCGACGGACGGAAGATCGTCGATCTGCGCACCAACGTCGCGCCCAACGATTCGGCGCTGCTGCCGCTGCTGCGCACGAAGGGGGTGAAGATCACCGTCAAGAGCCAGAAGCAACCCTTCGCGCTGCAGATGCTGTTCACGCTGCTGCCCTGGGTGTTGATCATCGGCGTCTGGTTCTGGATGTCGCGGCGCGCGCAGGGGATGCTGGGCTCCGGCGGCCCGCTCGGCGCGCTGATCAAGAACCGCAGCCGCCAGTTCGACAAGGCGACCTCGGTCAACGTCACCTTCGACGACATCGCCGGGCTCAAGTCGGCCAAATCGGACCTGCAGGAGATCGTGCAGTTTCTCAAGGAGCCGGAGCGCTTTCGTCGCCTGGGCGGAAAGGTGCCGCGCGGCGTTCTGCTCGCGGGGCCCCCCGGGACCGGCAAGACGTTGCTGGCGCGCGCGGTCGCCGGCGAGTCGGGTGTGCCGTTCTTTTCGATCAGCGCTTCCGAATTCATCGAGATGTTCGTGGGCCTGGGCGCGGCGCGCGTGCGCGACCTGTTCCGCGAGGCGAAGAAGAGCTCGCCCGCGATCGTGTTCATCGACGAGATCGACGCCGTCGGGCGGGCGCGCGGCGCAGGTCTCGGCGGCGGCAATGACGAGCGCGAGCAGACGCTGAACCAGCTGCTGTCGGAGATGGACGGTTTCGAACGAACCGATCTGGTCGTGGTGATCGCGGCGACCAATCGTCCCGACGTCCTCGACCCGGCGTTGCTGCGGCCGGGGCGCTTCGATCGCCGCATCCTGGTCGATCGCCCCGAGCTGGTGGCGCGCCGGGCGATCCTTGGCGTGCACGCCAAGGGCAAGCCGCTGGCGGCCGACGTCGATCTGCAGATCCTGGCCGACAACACGCCGGGGTTCTCGGGCGCCGATCTGGCCAACCTGGTCAACGAGGCGGCGCTGTCGGCGACGCGCAAGGGGCGCGAGAGCATCACCGCCGAGGACTTCGCCGAGGCTTACGACAAGATCGTCCTCGGGGATCCGCGCGAGGCGAAGCTCGACGCGAAGGAGAAGCGGCGGGTCGCCGTCCACGAAGGGGGGCACGCCGTCGTGGCGCGCTTCTCGCCTGGCGCCGAGCCGCTGCATCGGATCACGATCATCCCGCGCGGCATGTCGCTGGGCGCGACCCAGCAGAGCCCCGGCGCCGATCGCCACCTGATGGCGCAGTCGGAGCTCGAGTCGCGGCTGCGCGTCCTCATGGGCGGCTACGCTTCCGAGCGTCTGGTGCTCGGCAGCATCTCGACCGGCGCTGAAAATGATCTCAAGGAGGCGACCCGGCTCGCCTCGCACATGGTGGCCCACTACGGCATGAGCGAACGCCTCGGGCCGGTTTACTACGATCACGAAGAGGAGCACCCGTTCCTGGGGCAACGTATCGGCACCGCCAGCGGCACCAGCCCCGCCACCATCACCGCCATCGAGGAAGAGGCGCGGCGCATTCTGGGCCGCGCGCTCGACGAGGCCGAGGTGCTGCTGAAGGAGCGTCGCTCGGAGCTGGATCGATTGGTGACGGCGCTGCTGGAGCACGAGACGCTGGAGCGCGACGAGCTGGTCGGGATTCTGGGCGCGGTGCCGCCGATCGACGCAAGCGACGTCGTGGGCGCAAAGACGGCCGCCAGCGGCACGCGCTCTTGATGCGCGGCTGACGCAGTCGGCCTCTGGGCCCAATGCTGGTCGGTTAAACGCCAAGACGCCAGGACGCCACGGTCTGAGATTCTTTGAAGATCCGGCCTTTGGCGTCTTTGGCGTCGTGGCGTTTCTTCTTGTCCGACAAGCATTGACTCTTAGACCCCCGATTCGGGCAATGAGGGACGGGACGGTTGCGCTCATCCGGTCCGTCCTTACCTTCTCGACCGGAGGGATTGTCATGCAGAAAATACTTTTGACTACGTTGATTGCCGGACTGTTCGTTGGGGGGTCCAACGTTGGGCTCAACCTGGGGACGGCGCACGCGACGACGGAGGCGGGTATTCAACGTCCCATCGGTCTCGGGCTGGTCGCCGGTTCGTCGCCGGGGCTGACGGCCAAGATCTGGACCCGCCCCACCAACGCGCTGGATCTGGGGCTCGGCTTCGGGTTGGGCGACTTCGCGTGCAGCGATCGGTTCAACCCGTGCGGCCAGCGCAGCAGCTTCAACGCCGACTACCTCTGGCAGTCGGGGCACGGAAGCTACGACGTCTTGAGCCTGCACCTGGGTCTGGGCGCGCGCTTCTGGTTCTGGAACTACGGCAACAACACCAGGGATTTGCAGATAGCGGCGCGCGTGCCGATCGGCCTCGACCTGTATCTGTTCAAGTGGCTGGAGGCGTACGGCGAAGTGGCCCCGAGCCTGGCGTTTGGTCCGTCGACGTTCTTCGTGGAGGGCGCGCTGGGCGCGCGCATCTATCTGTGAGACCTCTGGTGAAGGCCGCACAATCTCTGGTGCTGGCGGCGATGACGGCGGCGTTGTTCGCAGCGGGATGCGCCGTGGGCTACACCGCGACCGTTGCGGATGACGGCTACGGCCCCGATTTGGTCTACGCGGCGCCCGGGGTGCAGGTCGTCGCCGACTACAACGAGCCGGTCTTCTTCACCGATGGCCTCTACTGGCGGTACTCCGGTGGCTACTGGTACCGGTCGCCGTACTACAACCGCGGCTGGGTCACCGCGCGCCCGCCGGGCGCCGTACTTCAGATCGATCGACCGCAAACCTACGCGCACTATCGCCCGCAGGGCTGGGCCCCGCGCGGACGAGCGCTGCCGCCGCCGGGCGTGGCGCGCGAGCACCGCGACGAACGGGCGCGCTTCGAACCGCATCCGGCGCCGCGCCCAGTGTATCAAGCGGCCCCCCCGCCGCGCGTCGGCGAGCCGATGCGCGGGGCGCCTGCCGGACCCCGAGGCACGCCGCCGCCGCCGCCGCAACGCCCGCAGCAACGCCCGAACCGCGGCGGCGATCACCACGACGATCACCACGACGATCACCACGGCTGGCGTTAACAGCGGAATCGGGAGGGCCTACGCCCAATGTCGGTCGGACAGCAATGAACGCCACGACGCCAGAGACGCCAGGTCCGGATTTTTGAGAGTCGGGATCATGGCGTCCTGGCGTCTTGGCGTTTAACCCGCCTAGCGAAGCCGCTCTACCCCTTGAAGTAGTCGTAGTCCTCGGCGTGGGCGGCGAGGCGCGATTCGAGCGCGCGCTGTTCGGCGGGCGCCAGCGGCGTGAAGCTGCGCGCGACCTCGAAGTTGGCGCGCACCTCGTCGACCGTCGAGCAGCCGACGATGACGGTGTCGGCGATCGAGGCTGTGTAGCGCAGCAGCTCGGGCGCGCTGGCCTCGCGCAGCAGCCGGCCGGCGGCGAGCGCCTTCATGCCGACCACGCCGATCCCCTGCCGCCGCGCCTCGGCGACCACGGTGGGGACAAACGGGTGGTAGCGCGGGTCGGCGGGGTTGATCGCGACCAGCACGCTGTCGAACGGGAAGCGGCGCATCGCCTCCAGCAGGACCCGGGGATCGTGGTGGCCGGTCAGGCCGATGAAGCGGATGCGCCCATCGGCCTTGGCCAGGGCGGCGGCCTCGAGCGCGCCGCCCGCGCCGCACAGCGTGTCGATCTCGTCGAGCTCGCGCAGATCATGCATCTGCCACAGGTCGAGCCGATCGGTGCCGAGGCGCCGCAGCGAATCGTCGAGCAGCCGCAGCGCCCGATCGCGCGTGCGCTCATGGGTCTTCGACGCGAGGAACACGCTGTCGCGCGCGCCCGCGCCGGCGGCCCGGAACGCCTCGCCGTAATAGTCCTGGCTCTGCTGGTAGGCGGGCGCGGTGTCGCAGTAGCGGGCGCCGAGGCGCAGGGCTTCCAGGATCACCGGCACCGCCTCGCGCGCGCGACCGGTCGTGCGCAGGATCCCTTCGCCGCCCAGCGACACCGGCAGCACGCGCGCGCCGGTGCGCCCCAAGCTCCGTTCAACCATCATGACGGGATAGTACAACCGCACGATCCCGCTGGCGCGCGTCGCCGACCTCTGCCAGCATCGCCGGCGATGCGTCGGTGCTGGATCCCGCTGCTGGTCGCGCTCGCCGGTTGTCGAAGCGGCCGCGGCGCATCCAACGACGG
This sequence comes from uncultured Pseudomonadota bacterium, assembly GCA_963778795.1. Taxonomy (GTDB): domain Bacteria; phylum Myxococcota_A; class Polyangia; order Fen-1088; family Fen-1088; genus DASRQZ01. The sequence continues at coordinate 1,132,672 of CAVZVU010000005.1, forward strand.
CCGCGCGGTCATTGTCGATGTCGGTGCGGTTCCCCCGCCGGGCGACGGCTCAGCCGAGGTCGCCGTCGGGCCCTTCAGCGCGCTGCTGTTCAGTCGCACCGTCGGCTTCCGCCACGCCTCGATCCCGGCGGCGATCCAGGCGCTGACCGAGCTGCAGTCGGAGGGCGGCTTCGTCGTCGAGGCGACCGAGGACCCGACGCAGTTCACCGCGGATAACCTCGCGCGCTTTCGGGTCGTGGTCTTCCTGATGACTACCGGCGACGTCCTCGACGACGCTCAGCAGGCGGTCTTCGAGGCGTGGGTCGGCGCCGGCGGCGGCTATCTCGGCGTGCACTCGGCCGCCGACACCGAATACACCTGGCCGTTCTACGGTCAGCTCGTCGGGGCCTATTTCAAGGCGCATCCGGCGGTGCAGGCCGCCAACGTCGACGTCGAGGTCGCCGACCACCCCGCGACCCTGGGGCTGGTCTCGCCCTGGTCGCGCGTCGACGAGTGGTACGACTTCCAGACCAATCCGCGCGCCGCGGTCACGGTGCTGGCCACCGTCGACGAGACCAGTTACACCGGCGGCACGATGGGGGCCGACCACCCGATCGTCTGGGCGCACGCCACGGGGGGCGGCGGACGCGCGCTCTACACCGCCATGGGTCACACGCCGGAGAGCTACGCCGATCCGGCTTTTCGCCATCACCTGACGGGCGCCATCCGCTGGGTCGCGGGGGTTCAGTGATGGCGGCGGACCGCGGTGACGGCGACCGTGCGTCCCGGGTACCGGTCCCGCCCGCGCGCTGATTCGAGCGGAAACGCCGCGCCGCTGTCCGTACAATGGCGGCATGTCGTCCGCTCCCGCGCCCGTGGTGCCGACCCGCGTTCGCCTCGACAAGTGGCTGTGGGCGGCGCGCTTCTTCAAGACCCGCTCGGCGGCCGCGCAGGCGGTCGACGGCGGGAAGATCGACGTCAATGGCGTGCGCGCCAAGCGGGCGCACCTGGTTCAACTGGGCGAGACCATCACCGTGCGCCGCCCGCCCTACGAGCATCAGTTCGTCGTGCGCGCGCTCGCCGAGCTGCGCGGCCCTGCGGTCGCGGCGGCGAAGCTGTACGAGGAGACCGCGGCCAGCCGGGAGGCGCGCGAGAAGCTCGCCTACCAGCTGAAGAACGCGCCGACGCTCTCGTTTGAGGGCAGCGGCCGTCCGACGAAGCGTGACCGGCGTGAGATCGAGCGCCTCAAGAACCGATGGTAGCGCCGCCGCTGCTCGACCTTCCGCCGGTGACGCTGGTGGCGCTCGACGTCGAGCCGCTGTCGATCCCGTTGCGCGACCCGTTCGTGATCGCTTCGGGACGCATCGACGTCACGCGCGCGGCGCTGGTGCACGCCGTCGTCGAGGACGGCGGCGGCCGGCGCGCGCGCGGTCTCGGCGAAGCGGCCAGCCTGCCTCCGGTGACGCGCGAGGATCAGCCCGAGCTGCTGGCGTCGATCGCCGCCGCCGCGCCCCGGCTGACGGGTCTGCGCCTCGATCGATTGGATACGCTCGCGTCGGCGGTCGCGCGCGAGTTGGCGCGTGGGGCGAAGACGGCTCCGCCGTCGAAGCCCATCGCGGGAGGTTCGGAACCCTTTGAGGGTTCCGAGTCAGACGATGATTCCGCGGTGGCCCGTGCGGGGGTCGAGGCGGCGATTCTCGACGCCTGGTGCCGCGCTGCCGGCGTCTCCGTCGCCCGCGCGCTGGGCGCGCCGCCGGGGCCGCTGCCGGTGCTGCTGACCGACATCACGTTGCCGATCTCCGATCCCGACCGGATGGCGGCGGTGGCCCGCCGGCACCACGCCGCCGGCTTCAGCTGCTTCAAGGTGAAGGTGGGCCGGGATTGGCGCGCCGATCGGGCGTCGTTGCGCGCGGTGGCGGCCGCGGTCCCCGGCGCGCAGTTTCGCCTCGACGCCAACGCCGGCTTCAGCGCGGCCGATGCGCTGGCGCTGCTCGACGCCGTCCTCGCCGACGGCCTGGCGCTCGAGTGCTACGAACAGCCGTGCGCCGCCGATGATCTGGCCGGCATGGCCGAGGTGACGGCGCGCTCGCCGGTTCCGGTGGTCGCCGATGAATCGTTCCGCGGCGCGCACGATCTCGAGCGGATCGTCGCGCAGCGCGCCGCCCATGCGGTGAACCTCAAGCTGGTGAAACTGGGCGGGCCGATCGCCGCCGTCGCGCTGGGGCGGCAGGCGCGCGCCGCCGGCCTGCGCCTGATGGCCGGCGCGATGGTGGAGTCGCGCGTCGGGCTGCTCGCGATGGCCCACGCCGTCCTGGCGCTGGGCGGCGCCGACTGGATCGATCTCGACACCGCGTTCCTGCTGGCCGCCGACCCCTTCGCCGGCGGCTGGTCGGTCACCGGCGCACGCCTCGAGCTGTCGGGGGGCGCCGGGCTCGACGTCAGGGCGGCGGCGGAGGAGGCGTGAACTGCCCCGCGGCGGCGTGCAGGTAAAGCCGCCGCAGCGTCCCCTGGAAGTACGGCATGTCGTCGACTGGCGCGCCCAGCCAGCTGGCGACGTAGGCGTCGAGCTTGGTCTGGCCGAGCGGCATCGCCGACAGGGCGAACGCGCCCAGGAACGCGCTGTTCTTGTCGAACGGCACGCCGGCGACGCCACCGTGGCCGTCGACGTAGGTGCTGATCCCCTGCAGGAAGGTCGCCGCCTGCGGGGTGCAGAACCAGAGGTAGTCGACCGCGACGCGCCAGGGGGTGCGGCAGGCGTTGTAGCCGTAGGGGCTGCCGTCGGTCGTGCCGTTGACGAAGCCCCACTCGGGGACCAGGCCGGCCATCGTGGCCTGGTACTGCGCCAGCAGCGTGTAGGAGTCAGCGGCCAGCTTGATCCAGAAGGCGGCGTTGGCCGTGTCGACGGCGGCGAAGACGCGGTAGTAGCCGGGCGCGAAGTACGACGGGTTGACCTTGCCCATGTTGTTGGGATCGCTGCAGCCGCCGAACTTGTCTCCCGGGCGCAGCACGTTCAGGCCGCTGCAGCTGTCGGTCTCGTAGAGCTTGATGTTGGCGATCAGCGTCTTGGCGGCCGTGGTGTAGCCGCCCCAGCGCGCGTCGGCCTGCACCAGTGCCATCGCGGCGTCGAGATCGCCGTCGGTCGCCGAGTTGGCGTTGTTGTTGCCGGGCGCGACGCAGGCGTCCATCGACCAGTTCATCAGCCCGCGCGGGTCGAGGTGATCCGAATAGAACTTCCAGAGCTTGTCGAACAGCGGCTGATCGTTGTTGAGCGCGCTCAGCAACATGCCGTAGCCGATCCCTTCCGACACGACCGAGTTGCCGCCCGAGATGACCGCGGCGCTGCTGGTCGTTGGACAGTCACGCACGTAGGTCGTCTTCCAGCTCTGGTACTCGGTGGCCAGCCGCGCGGCCGCGGTCGACGACAGCGCCGCCGTCGCGCACAGCGCGGAGCCGCCGTTGCCCGCGCCGCCCGCGCCGCCGATCCCAGCGCCGCCGCCGCCGATCCCAGCGCCGCCGCCGCCGACCCCTGCGCCGCCGCCGCCGATCCCTGCGCCGCCGCCGATCCCTGCGCCGCCGCTGCCGCCCCCTGCGCCGCCGGCTGCCGCGTGCGATCCGCCGGTGCCGCTGCCGCCGCCGCTGCTGCCCGTCGGCGCGCCCCCGGCGCCGGCGGTCCCCGAATGCCCCGCGCTGCTGCAGCCGGACGCCAGCAGGCCGAGCGCTGCCGCGGCCGCCACCACCGTTGACGCGAAGATCGAGCGTAGCGTTCCGGACGGGCGATGAATCATGGTGCTCCTGGGGATCCGCGCCGCCGGTTGGGGCTGCGGAGAGCCAGTATGCCAGAAGGTGCCGCGTCGACGCTGCCCGATCGTGCGCGAGCGGCGTTTGCCACGGCGCGGGAGTTTGCGACACTGGCCCCGATGCAACCGCGTTTCACGCCGCCGGCGATCCGGTATGGGGCGTCGATCATTCTCGGCGGAGCCTTTCTTCTTGGCGCCGCCTGCGCCGCGCCCGCGTCGCCGTCGCCGTTGGCCGTCGCCGCGCCGTTGGTCACCGCGCCCGCGTCGGCCGATTTCACGGTCGCCGGCGAGCGCCATCTGACGCGGGTGCGCGCGCTCACGCACGGGGGCGAGAACGCCGAGGCCTACTGGTCCTGGGCCGGCGATCAGCTCATCTCTCCAGGCGCGGCCGGCGGGACGGGACTGCGATCGGATCTTCCGCCTGCCGCTGCGCGCGCCGCTCGGCGTCGCGGCCGCCGCGCCGGTGCCGGTGTCGACGGGCACGGGGCCACCACCTGCTCGTACTTCTTGCCCGGCGATCGCGAGGTGATCTTCGCGTCGACCGAAGGCGGCGGTCGCCGCCTGCCCGCCGCGCCCCGATCACAGCCAGGGCTACGTCTGGGCGCTCTACCCGCGGCTACGACATCTTCCGCGCCAACGCCGACGGCATCGGCGCGCGCCGGCTGACCGACCACCGCAGGGCTACGACGCCGAGGGGACCGTCTGCGGCAAGGACGGATCGATCGTCTTCACGTCGGTGCGCGACGGCGACATCGAGCTCTACCGCATGGACGCCGACGGCAAGAACGTGCGGCGCCTGACCCACGCCGCGGCTACGACGGCGGCGCGTTCTTCAACGCCGACTGCACGAAGATCGTCTGGCGCGCGTCGCGCCCGCAAGCCCGGGCGGAGCTCGACGACTACCGCCGGCTGCTCGCGCAGGACCTGGTGCGCCCGACCAAGCTCGAGCTCTACGTCGCCAACGCCGACGGCAGCGACGCCGACGCAGGTCACGTACCTCGACGCGGCGTCGTTCGCGCCGTCGTGGCATGCCCGCCGGGCAGCGCATCATCTTCTCGTCGAACTACGGCGATCCGCACGGGCGCGAGTTCGACCTCTGGGCGGTCGACGTCGACGGCACGCGCCTCGAGCGCATCACCACGCGCCCGGCTTCGACGGCTTCCCGATGTTCTCGCCCGACGGCAAGCGGCTGGCGTTCTCGTCGAACCGCGCGACGCCGCCGGGCGCGCACGACACCAACGTCTTCGTCGCCGACTGGAACGCCGACGCGCCGGTGCAGCCGGCGCCGTCGAGCTCGCCGGCCGATCGCGTGCTCGCCGACATCCGCTGGCTCGCCGACCCGGCGCGCGAGGGGCGCGGCGTCGGCACCGCCGGCCTCGACGCCGCGGGCGCGTACCTCGAAGCAGCGCTTCCGCGCGCTCGGCCTCGAGCCCGGCGCGGCGACGCCGGGCGGCCGTTCCGCCAGCCGTTCCCGGTCCGCACCGGGATCGCCGTCGAGCCGGCGACGTCGCTGCGCGTCGACGGCGCCGCGGTCGCGGCGCGACGCGCTTCGGCCGGCCGGCTTCTCGGCCAGCGGCAAGGTGTCGGGCCCGCTGGTGCTCGCCGGCTACGGCCTGCGCGACGAGAGCAGCCGGCATCGACGACTACGCGGAGCTCGACGTGCGGGGGAAGATCGTCGTCGTGCGCCGCTTCGTCCCCGAGCACCCGGCGTTCGCGACGCCCGAGCGCCAGCGCCGCGGCGGCGACCTGCGCCAGAAGGCCTGGCTCGCGCGCGAGCGCGGCGCGCGCGCGCTGCTCGTCGTCGACTGGCCGGCGCGGCGAAGGGGCCGGCGGTCGAAGGCGCGCCGCCGCCGACTGGCAGCCGCCGGCCGACGAGGCGCCGCTGCCGCGCGCCGCGGCCCGAAGGGCACGGCGACGCCGGGATCCCGGTGCGTGCTGGTCAAGCGCGCGGCGCTGGCGCCGGTGCTCGCGGCGCTCGAGCGCGGGCAGGCCGCGTCGTCGGCCGACGCTCGAGGTCGCGCTGACGCTTCACGACCGCGCCGGCGTTCAACGTCGTCGGGCGCCTGCCGGCGCCGGCGCGCGCCGCGCGCGCGCCCGGGCGTCGTGCGTCGTCGGCGCGCACTACGATCACCTCGGGCTGCGGCGATCACCACTCGCTGGCGCCCGACAGCCACGCGCCGCACCTCGGCGCCGACGACAACGCCTCGGGCGACGGCGACGATGCTCGAGGTGGCGCGCGCGCTCGCGGCGCGCGCGCCGGCGCTGGCGCGCGACGTGGTCTTCGTCGCCTTCTCCGGCGAGGAGGCGGGGGTGCTCGGCTCGACGCACTTCACGCGCACGCCGCCCGCCGGGCTGGCCGCCGGCGACGTGCGCGCGATGCTCAACCTCGACATGGTCGGCCGCCTGCGCGACGAACCGCGCGACGGTCCTGGGCGCGGCGTCGGCCGCCGAGTGGCCGGCGCTGCTGGCCGAGGCGCTGCGCCGCCGCGCGCATCGACTGCGCGCTGTCGCCGAGCGGCGGCTTCGGCCCCAGCGACCAGATGCCGTTCTACGCCGCCGGCGTGCCGGTGCTGCACTTCTTCACCGGGTCGCACGCCGACTACCACAAGCCGTCGGACACGCGCCGACCAGATCAACGCCGCGGGCGCGGCGCAGATCGGCGGTCGCGGTCGCCGCGCTGGCGACGCAGGTCGCGGCGCGCGCCGAGCCGCTGACGCTGCAGCGGCTGCCGGCGCCGCCGCCCGAGGGGGACGCGCGCAGCTTCAACGCGTCGCTCGGCACGATCCCCGACTACGCCGGCCCGCCGGGCGGCGCGACCGGCGTGCTGCTGGCCGGCGTGCGGCCGGGCGGCGCCGCCGAGAAGGCCGGCCTGCGGCGCGGCGACATCCTGGTGCGCCTCGGCACCCACGCCGATCGGCAGCGTCGAGGATCTCATGTACGTGCTCAACGCCAGCAAGCCGGGCGAGACCGTGACCGCGCGGATCGTCCGCGACGGGCGCGAGCTGCGCGTCCAGGTCACCTTCCAGCAGGGCCGGCGCTAGTGTCCTAGAAGCAGCCGGCCTGACCGACGGTCACGCACTCCGGCGACGTCTCGGCGGCGGTCATCGCTTGCGGCGTGCAGGTCTGCTGCGCGCTCACCATCGCCTGCACGCAGGTCTCGAACGTCGAGACCGGCACGGCGCAGCTCGGGAACGAGCTGAGGCAGTCGGCCTGGTCGGTGGGCGCCGACAGCTGCGCCATCGAGCAGGTCTCTGGGGTCCCGTAGCCGCCGACCAGGCCGGCGAACCAATCGCACAGGCTGGCCTTGTCCGCGGCGCTGACGCTCGAGATCTGCTTGGTCCCGTCGACGGGCGGTGGGTTCGAGCTGCTGCCGCCGCCGCAGCCTGCCACGAGGGCGATCGCCGCCGCCCCAAGAATCGTCGCCATGCGCGCCATGTTCGGTTCTCCTCGTCGAGTCGAGATTGAAAAGCGTGGCGTCCCGGCTGACCCAGGAACGCTGACGCGACTCTCGGCAGATGGCGGGAGAGACTTTACTGGGCGTCTAGCGATGCGACCAGAGCGCGGGCTTCGACGATGTTGTCCTCGATCGAACAGTAGGTCCATCCGCCGTAGCGGCCGATCGAATGGACGTCGTGGGCCCGCAGCGCCGTGGTCAGGCGGCGGTGCTCGGCGATCGACCGCTGGGTGATGTGGACGTAGGCCGGGTTCATCACGACCGAGTGGTGGGCGACCAGGCGATGCCCGCTGGTCACGCCGGCGCGCTCGAGGTCGGCCAGCACGCGCGGCAACACCGCGTCGGCGTCGACGTCCGCGGCGGCGGGAAACCCGATCTCGACGTAAGCGCTCAGGCGATCGGTGTCGAAGATGTTGTCGTAGAAGCCGACCCGGTAAAAGATCGTCGCGCGGTCGGGGTAGTAGATCCAGTGCACGTCGCGCTGCCCCTTGCGGTCGAAGCCGAGGTTGAAGACCAGCACCTTGTTCCAGGTGAACACCGACGGGTCGTGCGCGAGCCCGCTCAGCTGCGCCAGACGGAAGAACGGCGCCGACGAGACCAGCCGGTCGAACCGAATCTCGCGCTTCGGCGTGCGCGCGATCTTGTGCGCGACGTCGAGGCCGATCAGCGGCTCATCGAGCGCGATCGCATCGGGGCGCACGGCGCTCGCGAGCGCGCGCACGTACTCGAACGCGCCCCCCTCGGGGTAGGTGAAGGTCGAGTTGTAGCTGCGGTTGTCGGCGACCTTCATGTTGCGGATGATGTCGGCGAGATCGGCGTGCGGGAAGAACCGGCCCATGGCGTCGCGGTCGAGCGTCGCGAGGTCGCAGGCGTACAGCTTCTCGTTGTAGGGGATCAGGAACTTCTCGGCGATCGACCGGCCGAAGCGCGCGTAGAGCATCTCCTTGAAGCTGGTCTCGGCCGGCGCCGGCCCGCCCCCGGCCGGCGGCGTGCGCGCGAAGTAGAGATCGTGCAGGCAGTCGATGAACTCGGCGTGCGGCAGCTGGTGGATGTTCTTCTGGAAAGGGAAGTCGATCTGCCGGTCGCCGTAGGCGATGAACGATTTCTTGTCGACGACGCGGACCTTCTGTCCCGGCATGCGCTGGCGCAGCCAGGCTTCGATCTCCGGATGCTTGAAGTGAAAGAAGTGGCCCGAGTAGTCCCAGACGAATCCGTCGCGGCGGATGGTCTTGCAGTAGCCACCGATCTGAGTCGTCCGCCTCCAGGATCAGGTAGTCGTCCAGGTAGTCGCCGTCGGCGCCGCGTTTTTCACCGAGGGCGGCGGCGGTGGCGAGGCCGCTGATCCCCGCGCCGACGATGAGGGTGTGCACCTGGGTCGAGGTCGACTGCATCGGGGCCACCATAGCGCACCCCGCGAGCCGCCGCGCGCGTGCCCGCGCGCGAATCTCCAGGCGGCGGCGACTAGCCGCTCGAAGGCAGGGCCTGGTCGCCTTCGAAGTGCTGCTCGTCGGCGAGGCTGTCGAGGTCGCCCACGACGATGCGCAGCATGTCGACGGCGCGCACGATCGCCGGATCCGGCTGCTCGCGGCGCATCAGCTCGAGCCGCAGCAGGGCTGCCGCGACATCGGTCTTGATCTCCTGCAGCACGACCCACGAGATCGCCGTGAAGTGCGGATGTTTTGGATCACGCGACGACAAACCGGCGCTGATCGATTCGTCACGCATGGGACACCTCGTTTCTTGCCTTCACCACCTGCTACCGCCTTCCGTCCTGGCGAGAGAGACGTTGGGGCCCGGATGCGCCAGGGTCAATCAGGACTGCTCCCAGGGGCGGTCGCCGGCGGCGCGTGCGCCCGGTCGCGTACCCGCAAGATCGTGCGCGACAGCGGCGCGCGGGGAGGTAGGATTCGACGATGAGTGACGACGAAGACGAGGCCACCTGCCCGCACCTGGCGACGATCCACCCGCACGTGCGGCCGCACACCAAGGGCTGCGAGGAGTGCTTGGCCATGGGCGATTCCTGGGTCCACCTGAGGCTGTGCATGCAGTGTGGTCACGTGGGGTGCTGTGACGATTCGAAGAACAAGCACGCGACCAAACACTTCAAGGCGACGTCGCATCCGATCATGCGCTCGCTCGAGCCGGGCGAACACTGGGGCTGGTGCTACGTCGACGACGTCGGCTTCGATCCGCTGCCGGTCTGATCGGCGGAGGCGGGGCGGCGGCGCCGCCGTCGCCGGGCTGGGGGCCGCACCCCGGCCAGGCCGCCGCTGCGACTCACAGCTCCTGCAGCGCGCGGTGGACCAGCTGCACGCAGATCGAGCCCTCGCCGACCGCGGAGGCGACCCGCTTGACGCTCGTCGAGCGCGCGTCGCCGACCGCGAACACGCCGGGGATGCTGGTCTCCATGCAGGTACGGCGCGCCGCGCCAGCGGCCAGCCGGCCTGCCACCAGCTCGTCGGCGCGCAGATCGGCGCCGGTCTTCACGAACCCCTTGTCGTCGAGCACCACGCAGCCCTCGAGCCAGTCGGTGTTGGGATCGGCGCCGGTCATCAGAAGACGTTGCGGATCGGGCGCGTCTCCGAGCTCGCCGGTGTCGACGCGGCGCCAGCGGACCCGCTCGAGGCGGTCGTCGCCCTCGAGCGCGTCGATCTCGGTGCGCGTGCGCAGCGTGATGTTGGGCGTGCTCTCGATGCGCTGGATCAGATAGCGCGACATGCTCTCGGCCAGGCCCGGGCCCGCGCACCAGCACGTGCACGCGCGGTCGCGAGCCTGCGACAGGAAGACCGCCGCCTGCCCGGCGGAGTTGCCGCCGCCGACGATCGACGATCTCCTCGCCCTGGCACAGCTGCGCCTCGAGGTGGGTGGCGCTGTAGAAGACGCCGGCCCCCTCGAAGCGCGGCAGCGTCGGCAGCGTCGAGCTTGCGGTAGCGGACGCCGGTCGCGATGACGATCGCGCGCGTGCGCACGACCTCGCCGCCGTCGAGGTGGATCTTGTACGGGCGCGTCGTCGCAGTCGAGGCGCACCGCCGTGCGGCCGATCGCCACCTCGGCGCCGAACTTCTCGCGCCTGGGTGAGCGCGCGCCCCGCCAGCGCCTCGCCCGAGATCCCGGTCGGGAAGCCGAGGTAGTTCTCGATGCGCGAGCTGGTGCCCGCCTGCCCGCCCGGCGCCGTGCTCTCGAGCACCAGCACGTCGAGCCCCTCCGAGGCGCCGTAGACCGCCGCCGCCAGGCCCGCCGGGCCCGGCGCCGACGATCACCACGTCGCGCACCGTCTTCGGATCGAGCGTCGGCGCTCAGCCCCAGCGCCGAGGCCAGCGCCTCGATGCGTCGGGTTCCGCAGCACGTGGCCCCCCTGGCACAGGACCACCGGGACCTCGTTGACGCCGATCGTGAAAGCGATCGAGCAGCACCTGGACGTCGGGGTCGGTCTCGACGTCCTGGTAGGTGAACGGCTGCCCGTTGCGGGTCAGGAACTCCTTGAGGTGCAGCGTCGCCGCCGAGTGGCGCGAGCCGATCAGCACCAGGTCGCCGGCGCCCTGCGACCACCAGCGCCACGCGCCGCAGGATGAAGGCGCGCATCAGGATCTCGCTCAGCTCGGAGTCGCGCTGGACCAGCGCTGCGCAGGTGGTCGCGGTCGACGACGATGACCTCGCCGTCCTCGGCGGCGCGGCCCGCGCACCAGGCTGCGGCGCGCCGAGAGCATGTTGATCTCGCCGGTGAACTCCCCGGGACCGTGGGTGGTGATCGGGGCCTCGCGCTCGCCTTGAAAGCGCACGATCTCGAGCCCGCCGCGGACCACGACGAAGAAGGAGCTGTTCTGCTCGCCGGGCCGGAAGAGCACCTCGCCCGCCTTCACCTGGCGGCGTTCGCCGATGGCGGCGACCCGCGCGACTTGCGCGGGGGTCAGTCGGGGAAACATCTGGTCGCGGCGATTGAGGTACTCGTTGGCCATTGATGCGTTTTGACACGTGCGGCGAGGTGCGGCACCCCGGTCGAGGTTCAGGCGGCGGCGGGCCGTGCTGTGATGCGGCAGTTTTTATGTCGCGAGACCTGATTTTTACGCCGTGCCTGGCGGATGACTAAGCGGGTAAGTCGAGGCTTGGTCATAAGCTTAGAGGGCCGTAGTCAGCTTTGAAGCAGGATGCCATGTGCTCTAAGTGCCTGTAAATACTGGGGACACACTTCGGGGTCGCTGTGGCACGGTCGATGCGATTGTAGGGAAGCATGAAAAACATGCTTCTCGGAACCCTGGGTGTTCTTTTCGTGACCTCGACCCTCGTTGGTGGCAGCGCTCAAGCGGCCCTCACCGCCAACGGCCTGAAGGCGCACAACGGCCTGTCGGCGATCAACGGCCTGAAGGTGCACAACGGCCTGTCGGCGATCAACGGCCTGAAGGCGCACAACGGCCTGTCGGCGATCAACGGCCTGAAGGTGCACAACGGCCTGTCGGCGATCAACGGCCTGAAGGCGCACAACGGCCTGTCGGCGATCAACGGCCTGAAGGTGCACAACGGCCTGTCGGCGATCAACGGCCTGAAGGCGCACAACGGCCTGTTGGCGACCAACGGCCTGAAGGTGCACAACGGCCTGTCGGCGATCAACGGCCTGAAGGCGCACAACGGCCTGTTGGCGACCAACGGCCTGAAGGTGCACAACGGCCTGTCGGCGATCAACGGCCTGAGCATGCGCAACGGCATGAGCATGCACAACGGCCTGGCGATGGCGAATGGCATGAGCCTGCACAACGGCCTGAAGGCGCACAACGGCATGAGCATGCACAACGGCCTGGCGATGGCGAACGGCATGAGCCTGCACAACGGCATGAGCCTGCACAACGGCATGAGCCTGCACAACGGCCTGCGGGTGCACAACGGCCTGCTCGTGGCGCGCGCGGCGATCTGGACCTCGAACGGCATCGACCCGAGCCGGCCGCTCTCGACCGCGCTCGTGCTGGCCCAGAAGTAGTAGCTCACGTCGGCATCTCCGCTCGAAAGACCAACCACCATGCACGTACACGCACACGCCCGCGTCAGCATCATCCTCGCGGGCGTCGTCGTTGCGCCGGTCCTGGTGGCGCCCCCGATCGGAACGGCGCAAGCGGGAGCTCCCACGGCGATTGTGAATGGCCTCTCGACGTCGCAGTCAACGCTCGCTGAGCAACAGCAGGCCGAGTTTCAGGCGATGTTGCTCAAGTACGCCGCGCGCTGCGCACTGCGAGAGGACCAGTCACTCGAAGGCCCGAAGGACGCGCACGGCCGCCGGCCCAAGTTTCCCGGCTCGCTCGGCCTGGCGCCCGAGTGGCGCGACGGCACCTGCGACGCCGCCTGCCAGGAAAAAGTATCGTCGTGCCTGATCGCGCTCATCAACCGCACCGGGAAACACGTCCAGCTGAGCCTGCTCAGCGGCGCGCCGTCGCTGGGGAAGGCGCTGGCGCCCAACGACAACGACCTTGGTTTTCCCCATCAAGAAGGCGCCTTCTTTGGCAACGTCTTCTCCGGCGAAGCCTATTCGTGCCGCGGGCGCGCCGTCGAGAAGGCGGCCCAGGTCAAACGCTTCTGCGCGCTGGAGCCGGAGTCCTGTTCGGGCGTGGCGGAGTTCGCCGACGCCGGCCGCTGCGAGGACGTCTGCGAAATGCGCTGCGTACACCTGTCCGACGGCAGCGAGCGCTGCGCCGCCGCGGCCTGCACTGATCCGCAGGGGCATCGCTGGTCCTCCCCGATCACGACCTATCTGCGCAACCAGATCGAGGCTGGCAACGCCGACCATCTGACCGGAACGCGCGCCCCCAAGGACGAGGCGTTCGAGCCGTCGGCGTCACTGGTGGCCGCCCGCTACGAAGGCATCGACTTCGGCTCCGCGGACGGCAGCGTCAAGACCTTCATCGCGCGGGTCGCCGCGCGCCGCGCGGGCGCGCGGATCGAAGTGTGGCTCGAGGGGGGCAAGCGGCTCGGCGTCCTCGAGGTGAAGGACACGCGCGGCGCCGAGCAGGACCAGACCGCGGCCATCGACGCGACCGGTGTCTCCGGGATGCACGGCGTCGTGCTCAAGCTCCGGGGCGCGACCCGGATCGGCCGCCTGTCGACGATCGAGTTTCGCTGATACGCAGCCGCCTGACTTGCGGTGCGATGTGGGCGCGCGCCCACGCGCAACCAAGGCTGCGGCGACGCGTTGTTGTTCATCGCGCAACGCATTGGCTGCACGTGACAACGCTTTTCATCCACGCGGGTAATCTGGCCCGCGCCGCGACACGTGTTTCGACTTACAAAATCTTGGCAGGAATACTGCTACTCCCGCGCTCGACGGATCGACAAACAAGCTCGCTCGGTCGACGGAGGGAGAAAGAATGCGCAGTTTTGAAGGCGGCCGTTGGCCGGCGCTGGTGGGGTATTTGGTTTTGGTTGCATGTGGGGGCGGATGCGCCGTTCCGCCGGGAGGGCAAAGCCAGCAAAGCGTCGATTCGGAGCTGATGACCACCAATGGTCTGAGCGCGATCAATGGTTTGACCAGCACCAACGGCCTGTTCATGTCGAACGGCCTGTTCATGTCGAACGGTCTGTTCATGTCGAACGGTCTGTTCATGTCGAACGGTCTGTTCATGTCGAACGGTCTGCTGAGCACCGCCGACGGGCCGTTCAACCGCCTCCTATCTCGTCCGCTGCGCGCTGCCCGCCGGGCACAGCATCACCAAGGTCGACCCGACCGGGGTCTCGTACACGTTTGCTGGTGGATTGGGTCTGGCTCCCGAATGGGAGACCGCCGCCTGCGGCACGCAGTGTCAGGAGATCATCAGCGCCTGCTTGATGGCCCACGTCAATACGACCGGCCAGCACATCGATTTGTGGATGGTCAGCAACGACGCCGCCGTCGGTTGGGGATACACCTACGACTATCCCTACCAGGAGGGATCGTTCTTCGGGAACATCTTTTCGTCGCCGCCCAAGGCCTATTTATTGCAACGGCAACGACTTCGATTCGGGCGTTGTTCCCGGGCGATTGGGCTCGGGGCAGGTCGGCGCGCCTTACGTCAACCCGTTCGGGGCGTCGGCGCTTTGCCGCAGCTCCTGCACCCAGTCGACCGGGCTCGCCACCCACCTCGACATCACCAGCCGCTTTCCGACGGTCATCGGCGGCCATGGCGTCGGATGGGTTCAACTCCTGTCCCGGCTACAACCACGTGATCACGGTCTATCGGAACTTCGACGCCGTCGACCAACTACAAGATCTGCAACCGCAACAGCGGCCTGTGCCTGGACGTTGCCGGAAAGAGCACCGCTGCCGGCGCGCTCATCGATCAGACCGCCTACGCGTCGCAACTCAATCAGAAATTCGGTTTCACCGCCATGTCCAACGCCAGCGGCACGTACTCGTTCCCGACCTACGCCATCGTCAATCGCAACAGCGGCAAGGCCCTGGCGCTGCCCAAGCAGAGCACGGCGAGCGATCTCCAGGTTCAGCAGTCGACGTTCACCCGCGCCGGCTATCAGCAGTGGATGGTCCGTCCGGTTGGCGGCGGCGTGTACTCGATTTGCAACTGGGGCTCCAGCGCGCCCGGCGGTCTGTGCCTGGCGCGTTCGCGGCGCGAGCACCGCCAGCGGCGCGGCGGTCGTGCAGCAGAGCGTACACCGCGGCCGCGAACCAGCAGTGGACGATCTCGCTCGCGAACTGAGCTCGCAGGCTGACCAGCGCGCCCGGCGGCGGCGCTCTCAGGGCTGCGCGCGCGTCGCGAGCCAGGCCTCGACGTCGGCCAGCGCGCGCGTGCGAGCCGCCGTATCAGGCGACAGCCGGTACTCGTCGCGCGCGGTGAGCGCCGAGCGAGAGCGCGCGGGCGCGATCCTGCGCCCGCCTCCCACAGCGCGCGCGCCAGCACGAAGCGCGCCTCGGCGCGCCGCGCCGGGTCGGGCTCCTTCGCGTGGCGGATCTCGTGGGCGCGCTCGAGCACCGGCAGGGCCCGGTCGAGGTTCGCCCAGGCCGAGCGCGCTGGTCCCGAGGGCCACCAGGGGGTACGTGATGAAGAGGCCCTGCGGATCGTTCTCGCGCTCGAGGATCGTCAGCGCGCGGGTCGCGGCCTCGTCCGCCTCGGCGAACCGCCCCACGCGGTTGAGCAGCTCGCTGTAGTTCGAGAGCATCCAGGCGGTGCGCGGGTGATCGGCGCCGAGGCCGTTCTCGACGATCGGCAGCGCCCGCGCCAGGCTGCTCGACCGCCTGCGGCGACCTCGCCGAGACCGTCGAGGCAGAGCGCCACGTTGTTGAGCGAGTACGCCGAGGTCGGGGTGGGTGGCGCCGAGGACCTTCTCCTTCGCCACCACGGCGCGGCGCGCGTCCTCGAGCGCCTCGGCCGGGCGGCCCTGGATCTGGCGCAGCGCCGAACGGTTGGTGAGCAGCCAGCCCCAGATCAGATCGTGCCCGCCCATGCGGTCGAGCAGCGTCTCGGCGAACCGGCTCCAGATCTCGGCGGCCTCGACGCGCGACTGCACGCGAGCCGACCTGAAAGACCAGGAAGGTGGCCGCCTCGGCCGCCGCCTCGTCGTGGCGGCAGCGCAGCGCCGTCCACAACGCCTCCTCGAACAGGCGCGCGCCCTCGTCGGCCATCCCCTTTTCGCTGTAGACCATGCCGACGCTGAGCAGCACGTCGGCCAGCAGGGGCGCATAGCCGATGGCGATGGCCTGCTGCTGCAGCGGGCCGGCGGCGGCCAGCGCGTCGTTGAGGCGGCCGACGCGGAACAGCGCGCGCACCTCCGACAGCTCGGCGCGCAGGCGGGCGACCGCCGCGCGCGTCGCCGCGTCTTCGGGCGGGCGGACCACGGCGCGCAGCAGCTCGATGTTCTCGCAGCGGTCGAGGCCGCCCAGCGCGTTGGCGGCGCTGACCGCGTTCTCCACCACCTCGGGCGTGGCCTTGCGGAATGCGCGGCACAGCGCCTTCAGATCCTCGAGACCTTCCTGCAGGCAGCCGATGCGCAGGTCCAGCACCTCGGTCGAGTGCTCGTTGCGCACGTGGGTCGCTTCGCACGACTCGACGTAGAGCTCGGACCAGCGCCGCGCGTAGGTGTCGAGGATGCTGGCTGCTGTTGATCCAGGCCTTCTTTGCGTAGGGCTTGCCGGTGGCCAGGAAGGCGCGGCGCATCTCGGTGCGGGTCGGCGCCTCGGCGGGCGAGATCGCCGCGCGGCACTTCCCACACGCCGGCCAGCTTGGCGGCGGCGGCGGCGACGAAGCGCCGGCGGCTGGCGACCGCGGGTTGCTGCTCCAGCTGGCCGAGCAGCGCGTTCATCGACGGCCAGCGCTCGGCTGGGTTCACCGCCAGGCCGCGCAGCAGCGATCTCGCGGATCCAGGCCGGCACGCGCGAACCCTTGGGCGCCGTGCGCACGAAGCCGCTGCAGACGTTTCGCGCCAGCTCGTCATAGCTGCGGCCCGAGAACGGCCGCTCGCCGTACAGCGCCTCGTACAGGGCGACGCAGAAGCTGAACTGATCGGTGGCGGCGTCGGTCGGCTCGCTGCGGAACTGCTCGGGCGACATGTAGGCCGGCGTCCCCAGCGTGGCGCCGAAGCGCGTGAGGCTGGGGCTCGGGCTGGCGTTGGCGCGCCCGGCCGAGCGCGCCAGGCCACGCGGCGGCGTCGGGTAGCGCGTGGCCCGCGCCGGCGTGGTGCTGAGCGCCCGCGTGGTCGAGCAGGTCATCTGATTCCGGGGCGACGGCGCTGGGGGCGGCCTCGTCGCCGCCAGGCAGCGGGTGCTCGCCGGCGATGTCGTCGCCGCCGTCGGAAATCGCGTCGCGCTCTCCGGCCATCTGCACCAGGCCGAAGTCCATGACGCGCACCTGGCCGTCGGCGCCGATCATGACGTTGTCGGGCTTGAAGTCGCGGTGGACCAGATCGCGTTCGTGCGCCGCCGCCAGACCGCGCCCCGCCGCCGTGAACACCTCCAGCACCTCGGGCCAGCTGCGCGTGCGCGCGTGCATCCAGTAGCCCAGCGTGTGCCCTTCGACGAACTCCATCGCGATGAAGACGCGGTCCTGGAACGTGCCGGCGTCGTAGACGACCACGACGTTGGGATGCGACACGCGCGCGATCGCCTGCGCCTCGCGCATCAGGCGCGCCCGCCCCTCGTCGGACTCGCTGTTCGTACCGGCGCGCAGCAGCTTGATCGCGACGTTGCGATCCAGCTCGGGATCGTACGCGGCGTAGACCTCGCCCATGCCCCCTTTGCCGACCAGCCCGATGACCTGGAAGCGACCGATGGACGCGCCTCGTCCCAGCAGGTTGCCGTCGGATGACCTGGAAGGGGAGGCGTTCATGGGTGCTCGTGGCGCACCCGTTGCATCGGCGGACTGCGACGATTTATTTAGTGCGGGGCCTCGCTTTGACGCGACATCCATGCCATGCGGACCAGCGCCGGCAGGACCAGCAGGCTGATCACCGTCGATACCGCGAGGCCGCCGATGACCGCGACCGCGAGCGGCCGCTGGATCTCGGCGCCGGCGCCCACGCCCAGCGCCAGCGGGGCCAGGCCGGCCAGCGTGGCGATCGTGGTCATCAGGATCGGCCGGACGCGCACCGCGCCGGCGGCGACCAGCGCCTCGTCGAGCGGCAAGCCCGCGGCCGACGTCAGCTCGAACTGCTCGAGCAGCAGGATCCCATTTTTCACCACCAGGCCCACCAGCAGCACACACCCCATCAGCGAAGAGGCGTTGAGCGGCACGTCGGCGATGAGCAGTGTCGCCAGCGCCCCCACCAGCGCGAGCGGCGCCGTCGCCAGCACCAGGACGGCGTGGCGCGCGCGCCGGAACTGCGCCATCAGCACCACCAAGCACCGCGAGCAACCCGAACGCCAGCACCAGACCGACGTCGCGGAATGTGCGCTCTTGCCCCTCGAACTGGCCGCCCAGCTCCAGGCGATATCCTTCGGGCAAGGGCAGCCCCTGCAGACGGCGGCGCACGTCGCGCACCACCGAGCCGAGGTCCCGGTTTTCATGATCAGCGGTCACGATCATCACCCGGCGCAGATTCTCGCGCACCCGCTCGGTCGGGACGGAGGCGCGCTGAGGCGGAGCGGCGGCGGCGACCGGCGTCGTCCCGCTGGCGCTCCAGGCGAGCGCGAGGTCGGCGACCCGCGCCGGATCGAAGCGGATCTCGTCCGGGTAGCGCACGCGCACGTTGATCGGACGATCGGGACGGCGAAACACGGCGGCGATCGTGCCGCGCAGCGTGGTCTCGAGATCGGCGGCGACCTCGGCCGAGGTCCTGCCAAGCCGCGCCGCGCGCGCCGCATCGATGCGAAACAGCAGCTCGGGCGATTCAGCCTCGAAGCCGGGGTAGAGATCGACCAGCCCGGAGACGTCGCGGATGCGCGCGGCGACGGCGGCGCCAAGCCGGCGCAGCGTCGGGTCGTCCTCGCCGAAGATCTTGATCTCGATCGGACGGGGCGTCCCCGCCAGATCGTTGAGCACGTCTTGCAGCACCTGGACGTACTCGGTGCGCGCCTCCGGGACCTCGGCGATGACGCCGGCGCGGACCGCGGCGATCACCTCGTCGGCGCTGCGCGTGCGCGCCGCGCGCGGCTTGAGCCGCACCATGATGTCGCCCCGGCTGATCAGCGTCGCCGCGGCGGGGCCGAGCTCGGCGCCGGTACGACGCGAGTAGCTGGCCACTTCAGGGGTGCGGCGCAACAGCGACTCGATCTTGCGCGCGACGGCGTCGGTCTCGCCGAGCGAGGTCCCCGCCGGCAGGAAGTAGTCGAGCACGAACGCCCCCTCGTCCATCGTCGGCAAGAACCCACTCGGGACGGCGCGCAAGGCCGCCGCCCCGGCGAGCAACAGACCGAAGGCGCCGAGCCCGAGCCAGGCGGGGTGGCGCAGGCAGGCGCGCAGCAGCCGCGTGTAGCCGGCCGCCAGCCGATCGACGCGGCGGCGACCCGCGGCGGCCGGCGCGCGCAGCCACCGTCGCGCCAGCACCGGCACCAGGGTCAGCGACACCGCCAGCGACAGGACCACCGCCGCACCCAGCGTCACCGCCAGCGCGGTGAAGAACTGGCCGACGACGCCCTCGAGGCGGACGAGCGGGATCAGCACGACGACGGTGGTCGCCGTCGTCCCGAGCAGCGCGGCGCGCAGCGCGCGCGGTCCCGACAGCGCGGCCGCCGGCGCCGCTTCCCCGTCCTGCATGCGGCGCCCGATCGCCTCGATCACCACGATGGCGTCGTCGATCACCAGACCGATCGCGACCGCCAGGCCGCCGAGTGACATGAGGTTCAGGCTCTGCCCCGCGGCGGCGGCGACCAGCAGGCTCATCGCCAGCGTCAGCGGCACCACCAGCGCCGTGATCAGCCCGGCGCGCAGACTGCGCAGGAACAGCCCGACGACCAGCACGCAAAGGCCGATGCCGATGAGGATCGCGTCGCGCACCGACGCCATCGATTCGCCGACCAGCTGCGCCTGATCGTAGACCGGATCCAGCCGGACCCCCGGCGGAAGGCTCGGTCCGAGATCGCGCACCGTGCGCAGGACATCGCCCACGACACCGGGCGTGCTCGCGCCGGGGAGGCGGCTCACGCTCAGCAGCACGGTCTCGCCCGCCGGACCGTTGACGCGCAGCAGACGATCCTCGGCGCCCTCGAAGACGCTGGCGATCGCCGACAGCGGCACCGGGCTGCCGTCGGAGGCCAGGGCGACCGGGATGCGCTCCAGGTCGGCGAGTGAGCGCGGCTCCCCCGACGCCAGGACCGTGACCTGCTCGCGCGACTCTTCCAGGCGGCCCACCGCGGTCAGCACCGTCGAGCTGCGCAGTCGATCCGCGACCTCGGCCGGACGCAGGTGCAGCGCGGCGGTGCGTTCGGGATCGAGGACGATCTCGACCTCGCGCACGTCGCCGCCCAGCACTTCGATCCGACCCACGCCGTGGATGCGCGACAGCGCGGGGCGCACCACCAGGTCGCCGATCTCGCGCAAGCGGCGCGCGTCGACCGGTCCGGTCAGGTTGAAGGTGACGACGGGGAACGAGGTCGTCGTCAGCCGCTCGACCACGACGTCGGCCCCCGCCGGCAGCTCGGCGCGCGCCTCGGCGACGCGCGACTCGGTGAGCTGCAGCGCGCGCCACATGTCGGTGCCGGGCGCGAACAGCAGCGCGATCTCGACGGCGCCTCGGATGGTCCGCGCCCGCAGCCGCTCGACGCCCAGCACGGTGACCAGCGCGCTCTCCAGCGGACGGGTCAGCGATTTTTCGATCTCCTCCGGCGGGACGTCGTGCTCGCGCGCGACCACGACGATGCGCGCGAACTCGACCTCGGGGTAGATCCCGCTCGGCAGCGCGCGGCCCGCGATCAGGCCGCCCACGGCCAGCGCGAAGGTCGCGACCAGGATCAGCGGACCACGCCGGGTGATCAGCGATTCGAACCAGGTCTCGTTCATGGCGCCGGCTCGATCGAGTCCCCCTCGCCCAGGCCCAGCACCGGTTCGACCGCGACGCGCATGCCGGCGCCGGGCGCGCGTGCGCGCTCGTCGGCGGCGCCACCGCCGCCACCGTCCGCGCGGTCGGCGTCGGGTCGGGTGGCGTGCTCGCCCGCCTGCTCGCCGCGCGGCAGGCGGATCTCGACCAGAGCACCGCTGCCGATCCCGCGCTGCACCCGCACGACGTGGGCGCGCCGGTCGGCGCCGCACACGACGACCTCGGCCTCGTCTCCCAGCGCGGCGCGCAGCGCGACCGCCGGCACCAGCGTCGCAGGGTGGGGCGCTCCGATCTCGATGCGGGCGACCCCGGCGACGCCGACCGGGGGCCGGGGGCCCGCAGGCGCCGCTTCCAGCGAGATGCGCATCGACCCCAGCCCGGTCGCGCGATCGACGGCGGGCGACACCGCGGCGACCGTCCCGCGCAAGACCAACCCCGGCAGCGACGGGAGCTCGACGGCGGCGGCGTCGCGCGCGTGGACCCGCACCAGGTCGGCGGCGGTGGCGATCGCCACCAGCTCCAGCCGCGTCGGATCGCCGACCTCGAGGATCGCCGTCGCCGGCGTGCCGTCGACCAGCTCGCCCGACTTGCGGAAGACCTTCAGCACGACGCCGCCGAGCGGGCTGCGCACCGTGGCGCGCCCCAGCTGCCGCGAAGCGATCTCGGCCGCGGCGCGCGTCTCCGCCTCGCTGGCCTGTGCCATCGCCAGGCGCGCGTCAGCGTCGTCCAGCTCCTGGCGCGCGGCGATGCCGCGCTGGAACACCCGGTCGACGCGGTCGCGGGTGGTGCGCGCCAGGTTGGTCTCGGCCTTCGCCTTGGCGAGCTGGGCGGCGGCCTGCCTCGACTGGTCGGCGAGCGCGGCGTCGTCGATGTGGGCCAGCGGTTGTCCGCGCGCGACGCGATCGCCCTCGCGCACCAGCACGTCGCTGATGCGCCCCGCGACCTGCGGCGCGATCTGCGCGTCCCGATCGGGCAGCGGCGCGACGGTCCCGTGCAACACGATCTGGGCGCGCAGCGGGCGCACCTCGACCGGCGCGCAGCGGACGTGCCGGGGCGCGGCCGTCGCCGCCGCCCCCTGCTCATCGCGTGCCTCGGCGGCCGCATCGCGCCGGCACCCGACCGCCAGCCCCGCGGCCGCGAGCGCGCCCAGCATCGACAGCGCCTGCACCAGCAACCACGCGCCGGCGCGCGCGCCGCGCGCGGGGTCAGGGCGCCGCACGGCCCAGGCCTGGATCCACCAGGGCGCGCCCGGCGGCCCGCTCGAGGTCGGCGAACGAACGCGCCCAGGTGCCGATCGCCTCCAGCTCGGCGACGCGCGCGTCGACGACGGCGCGCTGCGCTTCCAGCACGCGCACCAGATCGGCGCGCCCGGCGCGATAGCTCTCTTCGGTCATGCTGCGCGCCTCCTCGATCGCGGGCACCACCTGCTGCCCCAGCGCGTGGGCGCGTGCCGCCGCGGCGCCGGTCCGGCGGAACGACTCGACCAGGTCGGCGCGCAGATGAGCGGCGTCGAACGCGCGCGTCGCCTCCGCCAGCGCGCCGCGTGCCCGCGCCTGCGCGATCGCGCCGCCGCGCGCGTTCAAGATCGGCAGCTCGAAGGAGGCGCCGCCGATCACGTCGGTCTGCTGGACCCCGTGCGCATCAATCAGGGTCGGATCGCCCATCGCCACGGTCAGCTCGGCGTTGACGATCGGGAAGCGCAGGCGCCGCTCCAGCTCGACGTGCTGGTGCGCGGCCGCCCCCTGCGCCTCATCGCGCCGCAACGTCGGGTGCGCGGCGGCATCGGCGACCACCTGTTCCAGCGCTGGCAGGCGCGCCGGAACGCCGGGCCCTCCGTCGATGGTCGGGGGCGCGACCGGATCGGCGCCGACCCAGACCGCGAGCCGCGCGCCGGCCGCCGCGACCAGCGCGTGCGCCGAGTCGGCGTCGGCCTCGGCGCGCACCCGGTCGGCGGTGGCGCGCACGACGTCGAGCCGGGGCGCCGAGCCGGCCTCGAACCGTTCGCCGGCGATCGCCGACAGGCGGCGCGCATCCTCGGCGGCCGTGGCCAGCAAGCGCGCGCGCAGCGTGACCTCCCAGGCGTCGATCCAGGCCAGCGTCGCGCTCCACCGCACGTCGTTGAGGTCGATGTCCCGTTCGTGGTCGACGGCGTCGGCGTCGGCGCTGGCCGCCCGCATCGCGGCGCCGCGCTGGCCGAACAGCGGCAACGGCAAGACCACCCCGGTCGCCAACTTCGCGGTCTCGCGCGCCGTGGTCACGGTGAAGCTCGGGTTGGCCAGCGCGCCGGCGATCTCGACGTCGGTGCGGGCGACGGCGCTGCGCTGCAGGGCGACCCCCAGCTCGGGGGCGCGCCGCTGGGCCTCGGCGCGCGCCTCGGCCCAGGTCATGGCGCGCGCGGGCGCCGCCAGGGCGAACACCGGGAGGGTCGCGAGCGCGGTGCTCACCAGAAGGCGCAAGGAGCGCATGGGACGACTCTATCCGGCCCGTCGCATTCCTGCACCACAGAGCGTGCTACCTTCCGCGGGGGAGCGCACCGATGCCCGACGCCAGCGCCGAAAATCCCGCCGCCGCCCCCGCCGACGCCGACGCCTCCGAGATCCGCGCGCGGGTGCTGCCCGCCTACCCGGGCTGGGAGTCGGCGGCGGTGGTCCCGTTCGGCAACGGCCTCATCAACCGGACCTATTTGGTGACCGGCGCCGGCGGGGGGCGCGCGGTGTTGCAGCGGGTGAACCCGATCTTCTCGCCCGCGATCCACCAGAACATCCTGGCGGTGACCCGGCGTCTGGCCGAAGCCGGGATGGTGACGCCGCTGCTGTTGCCCACCGGCGCGGGGCAGCCCTGCCTGGCGCCAACCGGGGATGGCGGCGGCGACGGCGACGGCGCGGTCTGGCGCATGCTGTCCTACGTCGACGGCGCCACCTTCGATGTCGTCGGCGGGCAGGCGCAGGCGCGCGCGGCCGGCGCGCTCATCGCCCGCTTTCATCGCGCGCTCGACGGGCTCGACCACGTCTTCGTCGGCCGGCGCGTCGGCGTGCACGACACCGCCCAGCACCTGGCGCGGCTCGAGGGGGCGCTCGCGGCGCACCCGCGCCACCGGCTGGCATCGGAGGTCGCCCCGCTCGCGGCGGCGATCCGCGCCGGCGCCGCGGCGTTGCCGGCGCTGCCGCCGCTACCCGAGCGGGTCTGCCACGGCGACCTCAAGTTCAACAACGTCCTGTTCGCGGGCGCGACCGCGCCGGCGAGCGAGCAGCCGGTCTGCCTCATCGACCTCGACGTCGTCGGTCCGCTGTCGCTCGCCTACGAGCTGGGCGACGCCTGGCGCTCGTGGTGCAACCGCGCCGGCGAGGACGATCCGCAGGCGGTGCTCGACCTCGGAGATCTTCCGCGCGTCGCTCGACGGATACCGCGCGGGGCGCGGGCGCGCGCTCGACGAGGCGGAGCGCGCCGGCCTGCTGCTGGGGGTCGAGTGGGTCAGCCTGGGGCTCGCGGCGCGCTTCGCCGCCGACGCCCTGCGCGAGGACTAC
This sequence comes from uncultured Pseudomonadota bacterium, assembly GCA_963778795.1. Classification (GTDB taxonomy): domain Bacteria; phylum Myxococcota_A; class Polyangia; order Fen-1088; family Fen-1088; genus DASRQZ01. The sequence continues at coordinate 1,156,863 of CAVZVU010000005.1, forward strand.
TTCGGGTGGGACCCGCGCCGGTTCCCCGGGCGCGGCGAGCACAACCTGGTGCGGGCGCGCGGGCAGTGGTCGCTGCACCAGTTGCTGGCCGCCTCGCGTCCCGAGCGCGAGGCGGCGCTGCGCGCCCCGGTCGTCAGTACCAGTTGAAGCCGACCATGAAGGCGTAGTCGGTGATCGGCCCGCCGTCGGCATTGGTGTAGAACGTGTGGCCGATCCGCCCCTGCAGGTCGAGCGCGAACGGCCCGGAGTGGACGACCTCGACGCCGGCGGCGCCCATCAGCGCCAGGGCGGTCGCGTCGGTGATCGTTCCCACGCTGTTGCTGCTGATCCGGGTGTTGCCGAGCCCGATGCCCCCCTTGAGCCAGACGATCGGCGACAGCCAGAACTGCGCGGCGCCCGCGTAGATCGTGTTGGTCGTGTCGCCGTCGGTGTTGGGGATCGGATGGATCACCGTCCAGGCGTCGAACATCAGCGCGGCGCGCGGGTTGATCATGCCGCCGATGTGCCCTTCCAGCGCGAGGCCGGCGCCACACAGGTCGCCACAGGCGTCGGCGGTGAGCCCCCCGACGCCGATGCCGACCCCGACCACCAGCCCGGTGCGGTAATAGCCGTAGGCGGGCGGCGGCGGATAGTACCCGGGCGGTTGTTGATAGTATCGCGGGCGCCCGTAGTACTGCGCGCTGGCGGTCGACGTTGATCCCAGGATCACCGCGGCGGCGATCCCCAAGACGATCCAATAAGTTCGTGCAAGCTTCACGGCGGCCTCCTTCTCGATCATAGGGACGATCTCCCCCCCACAATAATTCTCTCGATCAGCACCGACGAGGGGGGCCCGTGAGGTCTGGGCTGGACGTGCCCTTCTCGGCGTGATGATGTTCACGATCGCGGGGAAAGGAAGAGCTTCGGCCCCCCAGCGGTCTCGATGGCGCAGCGCGCGCTAGACTGGCGCACATGCCCTTTCACCAGACCGAGATCCGGCTCGAGGCGCGCCCGCGTGGCTTCCATCTCATCACGCGCGAGATCGTCGCCGCCCTGCCTGACCTCGCGCGCGTGCGTGCCGGTTTTCTGCAGCTGTTTCTCCAGCACACGTCGGCTTCATTGACGATCAACGAGAACGCCGACCCCGACGTGCGGGCCGATTTCGCGCGCTGGCTCGACCGCGCCGTTCCCGAGAACGCCCCCTACTTCGAGCACACCGCCGAGGGCCCCGACGACATGCCGGCCCACGTGAAGGCGTCGCTGCTCGGGTGCGCGGTCATGATCCCGATCCGGCAGGGCCAGCTCGCGCTCGGCACCTGGCAGGGGATCTACCTCGGCGAACACCGCTCCGACGGCGGCCGTCGCCGCGTGCTGGCGACGATCTGGGGAGATTGACCCGTGGCCGTGATCGTTCCGTGATCGTGAACGTGGCCGGAGCCGTGGCCGTGATCTGACGATTCTACGCCGTCGGGCGGCCGGTCATGGCGCGCTCGCAGCCTTCGATCTGTTCGCGGATGCGGGCGAGCTCGGCGGCGAGAGGTCGCGTTCGAAGCGGGCGAGGATCGCGCGCCAGATCTCGCGCGCTTCGCGCCACTCGTGGCGGCCCATGTGGTTGGCGGCGAAGCCTTCCCACACCCGGAGTTGCTCGCGGTGCACCACCCGTTGAGGTGAGATCGGCGCCGCGGAGGGAGGTGGGGTTCGCTTGTCGCTGCGCTTGATGAGAGCCTGGATGCGCAGGATCAGCTCGCGCATCTGGAAGGGCTTGGTCAGATAGTCGTCGGCGCCGACCTCCAAGCCATGGATGCGGTCGGCGTCGGCGCTGCACGCGGTGAGGAAGATGATCGGTACCTCCTCGGTCTCCGGCGAGCGACGCAGCGCGCGGCAGATCTCGATCCCCGAATAGTCGGGCAGCATGAGGTCGAGCAGCACGAGGTCGGGGGCGTTCCGCTGGCATATGCGCAGCGCTTCGGCGCCGAACTCGGTGGCGTCGACCTCGAAACCTTCCTGAACGAGCTCGTAGCTGAGCAGGTCGCGGAGGTCGGGGTCATCCTCGACTACGAGAATGCGCCGCATACCGGAACTGTATCCGCCGCCCGGCGATAACTCCGATGACAATGACGAAACAATAGCGGTGCAGAAGATTTAGGTGACATTTGCTCGGCCAGACAAAAGGCACGCAACGATACCGCAGCCATGGTGCGTCACTATGTGACAACTCCGCAACGGGGCCGCAACAGTTAGAACCGCGCGGCCTCTTGGATTGACCCCCGCGCGCCGGTTTTGATACTCGTCCCAGCGTCTAATAATGGTCTACACAATTTTCCGGAGGACATCATGAAAGCTCGTTTAAAGGGGGTAGCGCTGGGAGTGGTCGCCGCAGCGACGCTGACCGTCTCGGGACGGGCGCTCGCTCAGGACGCGGACGGGGGAACGGACGCGACCGACGCTCCAACTTCAACCGACGCTTCCACAACTGACGCGACGACTCCCACCGACGCGACGACGCCGCCGACCACACCGAGCTGCAGCGACACGACGATGTTCCCGAATCCGATCTATATCGCCGGCTCGACAGCGTTCGAACCAACCGCTCAGGCGATGGGCTTCCTCCTCAGGAGCCGCGCCACCCCGGTGACGTTGTTATACGTGCAGGGATTAGGCTCCTGCGCCGGTGTTGCTGCGATCAAGGACACCTCGAACCAGAGCGGCGTTGCTCACTACTATACCGGCGCCTCGGGCGGCGCGGGACAGGGAACCTGTAACCTCGACACGGCCTCGCCGCCCAAGGCCGACGTCGGAATCTCCGACGTCTTCTATGAAACCTGCGGTGTGGGCCCGCGCCCGGCGAGCATCGGAGATTTCAAAGGTCCCGCCCAGGCCATGGAGTTCGTCGTGCCGACGGCCAGCCAGGCGCCGGTGGCGATCACCGCCGAAGAGGCCGCGGATGTCTGGGGCTGCGGGTCGCGCGGGATGGTGATGCCGTGGATCGTCGAGAGTGCCATCCAGCAGCGGACCGCAACCTCGGGCACCCAAAATGTCATTGCTCGCAGCATCAACGTCCTCGCGTCGTCGTTCCATGGAACCCAGAATACGGGCACCGGAAACGTCATCAATACGCTTATCAACATGGACAGTGACAATGCGCTACGTCCGGTCACGAAGATCACCATTGCTGATCCGAGTACGGCAATTGGGTTCATTGCGGCGGATGCGTACGACATCAACCGATCCAAGGTTAAGGCGCTGGCGTTCCGTGGGTTCGAACAGACCGCGGCCTATTATGCCGACTCCACGTCAGCTTCGTTCGATAAAGCCAACGTGCGCAACGGACACTACCTGCCCTGGGGATACGAGCACATCATCGTGAAGGTCGACGCGACCGGGAAGCCGACGAGCACGGTTGCACAGAACTTCCTCGACTGGGTGCAAGGAAACCCGACGACCACCGACAACGCGCCCAACTTCGATCCGGTCACGGTCGAGTCGTCGGCCCACGTCATCCCCCTGTGCGCGATGAAGGTTCAGCGCGCGGCCGATGGCGGCGATCTCAGCTCGTACACGTCCGCGGACAGCTGCAATTGTCTGTTCGAGAAGCTCAACAACAACAATGTGGCGCCCGCGACCTGCGTTGCCTGCGACGGCACCACCCCCTGCGCGACCGGCGCGTGCCATCACGGCTATTGCGAGTAGGAAAGGAAAAGACTATGCGCACCAAATTTATGAATCTGGGACGGGTGTTGTTGGTTGGCGGCGCGCTCGCGCTGGCGGCCTGTGGATCGTCGGGCGGGAGCTCGGGCACGGGCGGTAGCTCCGGCGGCGGCACGGGCGGTGCCACCGGCACCGGCGGCAGTCCGATGCCGGCTCGGATGCCACCACCGGGGCGGGGGGCGCCAACGCGCACCAGAACCACCTCAACATCATTAACGCCACGACGACGGGCGGCATACCGGTCAGCCGCACGCCGCCGATCGATTACAACAGCTGCAAGATCTAACCGTTCGGTCGCGTGACCGACTTTGCCGTCCCGTCCCTTAAAGGTGCCAATGGCCGTTGAACGAATGAGGAGCTTCACCCAGGGACGTGGTACGGCTGGTGTTGGGCGGCGGACGCGAGGGAGGGGACCGGTAGTCGGAGCGACACTCGGGATCGTGTCGCTGGTGCTGTTGGGGCGGGGGACGATGGCGTTGGCGCAATCGGCGCCAAGCCCGACTCCCCCGCCGCCCAAAGCGGGCACGCCGACTGCAGTCGCGTCACCGCCGGCATCGCCAGCACCTTCAGTACCCACAGCGCCGGCGGCGCCGTCTCCGGCGCCGCCGCTGGTGGGGCCGCAGCCTCCTCCACCGCCACCCCCGGATCCGGAGATCGCCCGCGCCGCTGAACGGGCCGAGCGCGAGGCCGTCGTTGCGCGCGGCGCGCGAAGAGGCGCAAGCCTCGCTGGACGCGGAGACCCTGATCCGCGCCGCGGAGACCGCCGACCTGCGCGGCACCGTGCAGGACCTGAAGGACCAGCTGGCCAAGCAGGCGGCCGAGACGCCGCCGTCGGTGCGCGCCGCCCGGCTGGGCATCGGGCTGACCGGTTACGTCCAGGCCGACCTGGCGTTTCGGCAATCCTCGGAAGACCAGATCAACACATCCACCGGCGACCCGCTGAACGAAGATCGGTTCCTGATTCGCCGCGCCCGGCTGCAAGCGCGACCCTGGACCGGACCTACGTCGGCGGCGTGCTGGAGCTCGACGGCAACACCGTTCGCGGGCCGACGGCGCGCATCGCCGGCCGCCGAGGCCTCGCTCAAATTGCCTGGCGCCGGCGGCGAGGGGACGATCCCGCTGCTGATGGCGACGATCGGGCTCTTCAAGATCCCGTTCGGCTTCGAGATCGGCGAGAGCGACCGCGACCGGCTGTTCCTGGAGCGCAGCACCAGCGAGCGCGCGCTCTTTCCCGGCGAGTACGATGTCGGCGCCCGCCTGAGGGCGGCTGGCGCTTTCTCCGCTACAGCCTGGCCGTCGCAGAACGGCGAGCCGATCGGCGAGCGTTCCTTTCCATCGCGCGACCCCAACCACCAGAAGGACTGGGTCGGCCGCCTCGGCATCGACGGCGGCGAGGGGCCGTTCGCGATCGCCGGCGGCTTCTCCGCGCTCTACGGCACCGGCTTTCACAAGGGGACGCGCGGCGACCAAGCCGTCGCTCCAGTGGATCGACAGCAACGAGGACGGCGTCATCGACTCGAACGAGCTGCGGCCGACGCCGGGCCGCGCGGCCGAGCCCTCGATCAACTTCCCGCGCCACGCGCTGGGCGCCGACCTTCGGCTCGCGGTCACCACGCCGGGCCTCGGCCAGAGCACGGTCTACGGCGAGATGTACTACGCGCGGGATCTCGACCGGGCGATCCTGCCCGCCGATCCGACCGGCGCGGTCGGCGCGGTCGGACGCAGCTATCGCGAGCTTGGCTGGTACGTGGCGGTGATGCAGGACCTCGGCGCGCACGCCACCGTCGGCGCGCGCTACGACTACTACAACCCCGATCGCGACGCGAGCGACTCGCCAGCTCGGGACGGTGGTCCCCAACAACGCCAGCTACTCGACGCTGAGCCTGGTCGCGCGCGCTGCGGGCGCCGTCGGGCCGTCTCATCGTCCAGTACGACATCAATCGCAACCACCTCGGTCGGTCGAGCGGCCGGCGTGCCCACCAACCTGATGGACAACGCCTTCTCGATTCGCGGGGAGGCGCGGTTTTGAGGCGCGCGCGCTGGTCACTGGCGATGCGCCGCTCTGCGTGGCGGCCTGGCCTGCGGCTGCGACGCGGGCGTGTCGCGGGCGCACCGGGCTCGACCACTGTTGCGCGTGAGCAGCGCGACCTGTCGTCGGAGAGGCGCTGTCGTCGCGGCCGATCCGACGGTTGACCGACGGGCCGACGGTGACGGTCAATCAGTTTCCACGGCCTGGCGTTCCCGGGCGCCACCAACCAGCGTGCTCGCCGGGAGCGTCCAGACCGCCGGGCCGTTCGGTCGCGGTGGGGCTCGCCGACGACGACGCCTACTGGATCGTCCCGCGCCGCGACGCGAATCGAATCGGCGCTCGGCAACGACCTGCTGTTCTCGACCAGCGTCTCCTTCTCGCCGCGACATCAGCGCGGGCCGCCACGATCTGGTGCTGCGCGCGATCCTGGCCGACGGGCGCATGGGACCGCCGTCGATCCAGCCGGTGATGATCACCGACTTCGCCGACGTCACCGGCAGCGCTGCAGGTGCGCCTGAGCTGGGACACCAACGCCGACCTCGATCTGCACGTGATCGTGCCGGTGGCGCCGCCTCGATCCGCCCGACCCCAAGGCGCCGACCGACCATCGAGGTCTGGGTCGAACCAGCCCTCGTCGCTGCCGCCGCGCCAGGTCTTCGATCCCTACACGCCCGAGGAGCATGGCGGCCGGCGGCCTGCTCGACTTCGACTCGAACGCGACGTGCGTCATCGACGGCCGCCGGCAAGAGAACGTCGTGTGGGGCGGCGCCGCCGCCGCCGGGGAAGTACATCGTGCGCGTCGACGCCATCGTCGCTGTGCGGCGAGGTCGACGCCCAGTGGCAGGTCGACGTCTTCCTGGGCGGCAATCCGCGTGCCGGTCCACGCCGCCTACGGCGAGGCGGTCGACAGCGACACGCGCTTCAGTCACACCAGGGCGCGGGCGTCGGGCGCTGGAGTTTTCATTGGCCCTGAGGCAGTCGAGTTCAGAATCAACGAGGGTAGGAGAAACATGCTGATTCAGAAACTGATGTTCGTGGCCAAGCCGGCCAGCGCGGTCGTGCTGTACCTGCTGATCTCGCTGTCGGTGTTGTCGATCGGCGTGATCATCGAGCGCTGGTGGTACTTCCGGCGCCGGCGCGTCGAACGTGATCGAGCTCGGCGAGCGCTGGAGCGCGCGCTGCGCACCGGCGACGACGCCGGCGGCGCTGGCGCGTGCTCGCAGAGAGCCGCTCGGTCGAGGCGCAGATCCTGACCGACGCGCTCAAGTGGCGCGCGCGACGGCGCCGAGTCGGTCGAGCAGATCCTGGCCAAGGCGGTGCGGCAGCATCGGCCGCAGGTCGAGGTCGGGCTGCTCTTCCTCGGCACGCTGGGCAACAACGCGCCCTTCATCGGCCTGTTCGGCACGGTGCTCGGCATCATGACGTCGTTCCGGCAGCTCGGCAGCAGCCAGGGCGCGTCGGGCATGGACAACGTCATGGGCAGCATCGGCGAGGCGCTGACCGCGACCGCGATCGGCATCCTGGTCGCGCTGCCGGCGGTCATCGGCTACAACGTCTTTCAGAAGAAGGGCGCCGACATCGAGGAGAACGCGGCGGCGCTGGGCAACATCGTGCTGGCGTCGATGAAGTCGGCGGCGGCCGGGCACGGCGAGCCGGCGGCGGCAGGTGCGGCGTCGAGCCGGCCGCTCTGACGCGACGTCGCCAGCGGCGAGCCGCCAGCGCCGCGAAGGCGCCGGCGTCGCAGCGCGCCGCGGAGGTGGAGGCCTGATGGCCGGCACGATGCCGACCGGCGGCGGCCGGTCGCGCACGATCGCGGCCATCAACGTCACCCCGCTGGTCGACGTCATGCTGGTGTTGCTGGTCATCCTGATGGTCGCGTCGAGCTACATCGTCGCGCAGACGATGAAGGTGCAGCTGCCCAAGGCGCACGCCACCGACGGCACCGCCGACAAGCCGGCGACGGTGCAGCTGTTCAAGAACGGCATGATCCGCTGGAACGAGCAGCCGGTCACCGACGCCGAGCTGCCGGCGAAGATCAAGGAGGCGATGGCCGCCGATCCCGAAGCCAGCCTGGTGGTCAGCGCCGACAAAGAGGTGCAGCACGGCCAGGTCGTGCACGTGATGGACATCGCGAAGATGGCGGGCGTCACCAAGTTCGCGATCAACGTCCAGCAGACGGGCGAGTGAGCCGTGAAGCGCGCGACCGTCGTCGTCTCGTTCGGTGATCCACGCCGGCGTCGCGATCGTCGCTGATGAGCGCGGCGCAGAAGGGCGAGAAGCGCAAGGCGATCTCGGTCGCGGTCACCGACGCCAAGAAGAAGGACGAAGCCCAAGCCGCCGCCGCCGCCGCCTCCGCGTCGCCGCACGCGCGCGCCGCAGGTGGTGGCGACGGCGCCCAAGGCGGCGCCCGTGCAGCCGCCGCCGCCGAAGGCGGCGCCGCGCGCGGCGGTCGCGACCGCGCTGGCGATGAGCAACGACGACGCGCCGGGCGGGATCGCGCTGGGCGGCCGCGGACGGGGCCGAGGCGGCCGCGGCAGCCGCCGCGGCGCCGACGCGCGTCGCCTCGGCGGTGTCGTCGTCGCGCACGCAGCGCACGCGCGAGGCGCTGGGCGAAGGGCCGGGCGCGGGCGCGCCGGGCGGCGAGGCCGGCGACGCACCCTGCACCGAGGAGCCGACCAAGCCGGTGCCGGTCTCGCGGACCGATCTCGAGTACACCGTCGCCGCGCAAGACCGAGGGGATCGAGGGCAAGCTCAAGCTGCAAGCTCACGATCGCCGCCGACGGTTCGGTCTCCGACGTCGAGGTGCTGGCCAGCGTCGAGCCGGCGCTGGACGCGGTGGCGGTCGCGGCCGCCCGGCAATGGCGGTTCAAGCCGGCGATGGCCTGCGGCAAGGCCGATCGCCGGCGGGCACGTACATCTTGCAGAAGCGCTTACGAGCTGACGGACTAGGGCGAGCCGTGACGAGCGAAATGACAAAGCATCTCGCCGCGGCGGCGGCGCTGTCTGCTGGCGGCTGCGGGCTGTGCAGCCCTGGCGCCGTGGGCAGACGCGCCCGACTCAGGAGTCGCCAGGCCCGCGGCGAGATCACCAAGCCGCCCAAGCTGGTGAAGTTCGTGCCGGCGGTCTATCCGAAGGACAAGCACGACGCCGGCGATCACCGCGTCGGTGCTGCTGTCGATCGAGATCGGCGACGACGGCCAGGTCGGCGGCGTCGAGGTGGTGAAGTCGGCGGGCGCGGACTTCGACGCCGGCGGCGGTGGCCGCGGTCGCAGCAGTTCGTGTTCGAGCCGGCCGAGATCGACCACCAGCCGGCGCCGGTGAAGATCACCTATCGCTACGACTTCACGATCGTCACCGAGATCGTCGCCGCCGGACCGCAGATCAACTTCGACGGCGTGGTGCTCGAGCGCTTCAAGAAGCAGCCGATGCCGCGGCGTCAAGGTCACGCATCAAGGACCTGGACGTCACCGCCGAGACCGACGAGGACGGCACCTTCGCCTTCACCGACGTCCCGGTCGGCACGCACCGGATCGAGCTCGCCAACCCGAAGCTGATCACGGTCGACCACCGACGAGCTGATCGCCAAGGGCAAGCGGCGCACGGTGAAGTACTTCGTCGAGGAGAAGGAGGAGGGCGTCGACGAGGAGATGGTGGAGCGCGCGCCGCGCATCAAGAAGGAGGCGGTCGAGACCCGCATCCGCACCGAGGAGGCGCGCCGCGTTCCCGGCACGCAGGGCGACACGCTCAAGGTCGTGCAGAACCTGCCCGGCGTCGGCCGCTCGTCGTTCGGCTCGGGCGCGCTGATCGTCTGGGGCTCGGCGCCCAAGGACACGCGCGTGCTGGTCGACGGCGTCGAGATCCCGGCGCTCTATCACGTCGGCGGCCTGCGCTCGACGGTGAACTCCGATCTGGTGAAGGGCGATCGAGCTGTCGCCCGGGTCGTACGGCGCCGAGTACGGGCGCGGCCTGGGCGGCCTGGTGCGCGTCGAGCTGCGGCCGCTGCCGCGGCGACGGGACGCACGGCTACGTCGCCGCCGACGTGATCGACACGTCGGCGTTCGTCGTCGACCACGATCGCGCACCGGCTGCACCTGGCCTTCGCCGGCCGCGTGAGCTACCTCGACCGGGTCCTGACCGGCGTCACCTCGCGCGACGTCGGCGACTTCGTGCCGATCCCGCGCTACGACGACTACCAGGCGCGCGCCACGCTGGCGCTGCGCCGGGACGAGGAGCTGGCGGTGACCTTCCTCGCCTCCGACGATCACCTGCAGCGCACCGATCCCTGCCACCGATCCGCCAGCAGCGGCGCACGCAGAACAACGACACGTCGTACAAGCGCATCTTCGTGCGCTACACGCGCCTGCTCGACGACGGCTCCAGCTTCGTGGTGACGCCGTCGATCGGCTTCGATCGCAGCATCTCGCTGTCGCGGTTCGGCATCATCCCGATCGATCTGCAGCTCGAGACCTGGCAGTACGCGCTGCGGTCGTCGTACCGCCGCGCGCCTCGGCGCGCACGCGACGCTGTCGGTCGGCGCCGACTTCCAGGGACAGTCGGTGACCGCCGAGCGCAACGGCTCGGTGAACCAGCCGCCGCGCGAAGGGCGACATCGTCGTGTTCGGCCAGCCGCCCGGGCTCGGACACCAACTTCGATCGCTGGAACGTGAACCAGGCCACCATCGCCCCCTACGCGGTCGTCGAGGCGGTGATCGGGCGGCTGACGCTGACGCCGGGCGTGCGCTTCGAGCCGACGCTGATGGACGGCGATCGCTCGCTGCCGCTGGTCCCGGGCTCGGTGCCGATCGGTTATTCGCGCCTGAGCTTGCCGGCCAATCCGGTCGACTTCGCGCCGCTGCGCTGGGCGCCCAACCCGCGCCTGGTCGCGGTCTTTCGCGCAGTCGAAGCGGCTGACCTTCACGCTGGGCGGCGGCATCTACGCGCAGCCGGCCGACCCCGAGGATCTGAGCCCGGTGTTCGGCAACCCCAACGTCGGCATGTCGCGCGCGCTGCACACCAGCGGCGGGTTCTCGTACAAGCTGACGCCGACGCTGACCTTCGAGACCGTCGGGTTCTACAAGCGCTACTACGACCTGGTGTCGCGCAGCGCGCTGCCGACGCCGCCCATCGCGCAGGCGCTGACCCAGGACGGAATGGGACGCAGCTACGGCGGCCAGCTGCTGCTGCGCCAGGAGATCAAGAAGGGGTTCTTCGGCTGGCTCAACTACTCGCTGATCCGCAGCGAGCGCCGCGATCACCCGGGACAGGACTATCGCCTGTTCGACTTCGACCAGACCCACGTGTTCGGCATCCTGGCCAGCTACGACCTTGGCCACGGCTGGGAGGTCGGCGGCCGCTTCCGCTACACCAGCGGCATGCCGCGCACGCCGGTGATCGACGGCGTTCCTCAACAACAACTCCGGGCTCTACGAGCCGATCTTCGGCGCGCACAACTCGATCCGGATCCCGTCCTTCTATCAGCTGGACGCGCGCGTCGAGAAGGCGGTCGTGATGCGGCGGGTGAAGATGAGCATCTTCCTCGACCTGCAGAACCTGACCAACCGCAAGAACCCCGAGGAGCTGATCTACAACTACGACTTCAGCCGCCGCAGCACGATCAGCGGTTTGCCGACGCTGGCGGTGTTCGGCGCGAGGATGGATTTCTGATGCGTCGCCACAAACCGATCGTTCCAGCTCCGGTGGCTTGGGTCGGTCTGGCGGTGGTGCTTGCCGCCGCCGCCTGCGAACCGGATCTCGGCGCGCCGATCTCGCTGATCGAGGGCCCGCGCATCCTCGCGGTGCGCGGTACGCCCCCCGAAGCCAAGGAAGGGGCGATGGTGACCTACGATCTGCTGGCGGTCGACGCCTCCGGGACCGTGGCGACGCCGCCCGCGTCGTGGGCGGTCTGCGCGGCGCCGCGTCCGCCGTCGGAGAGCAACGCGGTCAGCGTCGCCTGCCTCTCGATCCCCGACCAGGCGGGGCAGGCGCCACGCTTCGTCGCGCCGATCACCGCCGCCGACCCCAACGACCCGACGACCATTGGCGCCTGCAGCATCTTTGGTCCGCTGCGGCCGCCGCTGGACCCCAACGCGCGCCCGCGCGATCCCGACGTCACCGGTGGTTTCTACCAGCCGGTGCGCGCGACCTTGCCCGGTCCCGGCGACGACCTGCTGCGCGCCTTCGCGCTCGAGCGCATCCAGTGCCGGCTGGCCAACGCGCCGATCGACATCGCGGGCGAGTTCAACAACCCCTACGACCCGGTCATGAATCCCAACGGCTACTCGCCGAACGGCAACCCGCTGCTGGCGCAGCTGACGCTCGCGGTCGGCGGCGGCGCGCCGTCGGTGTTGCCCCCGATCGTCAGCGGGATGCCGGCGCCGCCCGCGCCCGCGGTGGCGCCCGGCCAGATGGTGACGTTCGAGGCTTCCTGGGATGCCGACGCGGCGGAGACCTTCCCGGTCTACGACCTGCGAGCCGTCACCCTGGTCGCCCATCGCGAGGCGCTGCGCGTCGCCTGGTTCGCGACCGGCGGCGCGTTCGATCATGACGTGACCGGTCGCGCCGAGGACGACATGGCCCTGTCGACCGCGAACGGCTGGCTGGCGCCGACTTCGCCCGGGGTCGTCCACTTCTGGCTGGTCTTGCGCGACAGTCGCGGCGGCATCGACTTCGCCGAGTTCGCCTTGACCGTCGGCTCATAGCCCGACAGGTGCCGAATTCTCTCGGTGTTTCGCTTAAATCACCGCGTCGTCACCTGTCTGTAACCCGGCGACGATATTCTCCGCGGGTAATATGACTGGAAGTGGAACTGGAACAAAGGTCAGCGAAAGGCGAGTCCTGGTCGTCGAGGACGAACCCGACCTCACCGAGCTTCTCACGTTCAATCTGCAGGCGGGCGGATACAAGGTCGAGACGGCCAACACCGGCGCGCGCGCGCTGGTCGAGATCGACACCTTTCTGCCCGACGTCGTGCTGCTGGATCTGATGTTGCCCGACATGCTGGGCACCGAGATCTGCCGCCGGATTCGCGCGCAAGCTGACCGCAACCAGCCGGCGGTAATCATGCTTACGGCGAAGGGGGAGGAGATCGATCGGGTGGTCGGATTCGAGGTGGGGGCCGACGACTACGTCGTCAAGCCGTTCAGCATGCGCGAGCTGTTGCTGCGCGTGAACGCCTGTTTCCGCAGCAGCGTTCCGGCGGCGGTGGGGTCGGTCGCCGGCCAGCCGGCTGGGGCGCCCGACGCGGTGGCCGGTGGGGCGGAGCGCCGGCGCAAGTACCTGGTCGGCCCGCTGACCATCGACGTCGACGGCCACCACGTCTTCGTCGACGGCAAGGAGATCCACCTCAGCGTCATCGAGATGCGCCTCTTGACCTATCTCGTCGAGCACCGCGGGCGGCTCTGCTCGCGCGACGACCTGCTCGAGGATGTCTGGGGCTACAAGCCCGACGTGTCGACGCGCACGGTCGACACGCACATCAAGCGCCTGCGCGACAAGCTCGGGGCGGCGGGGCCGCTGCTGGAGACGGTGCGCGGCGTCGGGTACCGCCTGTCCGACGCGCACGCGGTGGTCGCCAACCGGGAGTGAGCTTTCGGACGGACGAACCGGACCAAGGTTGATTTCCGGACGAACCGGACCAAGGTTGATTTCCGGACGAACCGGACCTCCTCCCGGACGAACCGGACCAAGGTTGATGTGCGCCACGAAAGCGGCGCTTCTCCCCATGGAATGAAAGGAGTCCTCCCACGAACCGGACCAAGGTTGATTTTCGAGCAACTCTCCACGAACCGGACCAAGGTTGATTTTCGAGCAACTCGAGGAGCGCCTCTCCGATAAGCAGGTGTGTCTCTCCCGCGGGAGGTTCTGCCTGGACGTAGTTACATGATCACGAGGCGCTGCACGCAGCGCCAGTTCCTGATGCGTCCCGACCGAGAGACAAATAACGCCTTCATCTACTGTCTTGCCGTCGCCGCTCACAGATACGGGATCCGCGTCCTCTTCACCGCCGCCATGAGCAATCACCATCACACCGGCATCGAGGACCCGGAGGGCAACTACCCCGCCTTCCTCGAGCACTTCCACAAGCTCTTCGCCAAGTGTCAGAACGCCCTGCGCGGGCGCTGGGAGAACTTCTGGTCCTCCGAACAGACCAGCGTCGTCCGGCTCGTCGATCCCACCGATGTCCTCGACAAGACGGTCTATGCACTGGCAAATCCGGTGAAGGACGGTCTGGTGGAGAAGGCTCACCATTGGCCGGGGGCTTCATCGCTCGCGTTCCTGATCCATCGCAAGCCCCTGGTTGCTTCGCGTCCCAACCACTTCTTCCGCGAAGATGGGCCGATGCCGGATGTCGTCTCGCTCAACCTTTCCAGACCACAGGGGTTCAAGGACCTCACCGATAGCGCCTTTGCCACTCTGGTCCTGGACCGCGTGCGCGCCGTCGAAGAGACCGCCGCAGCTGAACGACGCCGTACCGGCGCCCAGGTCATGGGCCGCAGCGCAGTGCTCCACCAAAAGTGGAGCGCACGCCCCACTGCCCGCGAACCACGTCGCCAGCTGGACCCGCGCGTCGCCGCGCGTAGCAAATGGAGCCGCATCGAAGCCTTGCTGCGCAACCGCGCCTTCCGCGACGCTTATGTCGCCGCCCGACTGGCCTTCTCCGCCGGCATCCGGGACGTCATTTTCCCCGCCGGCACATACTGGCTGCGTCGCTTCACCCAGGCCATCTGCGACCCCGTTCCCGCGCCTGCCTGACATCGCTGCCGGGTCCAGCAGAACCTCCTCCGATTTCGCTGCGATGTGTGCGCGGCTTCCGCGGAAGTTCGCATCGCAGCTCCGCGCGCGCTCGGCTCGACTCGCTTCGCGCGTTCTGGATCCGTCGATGTGACCGCAGGCTCGCCGCCCGCCACCTGACTCCTTGGCTCCTGGGCATTTTGGCAATCCATCATCCCCATTTCCACACCGCCGCAACATCAACGTCGGTCCGGTTCTGTGGGAGCCGCATCGAAGCCTTGCTGCGCAACCGCGCCTTCCGCGACGCTTATGTCGCCGCCCGACTGGCCTTCTCCGCCGGCATCCGGGACGTCATTTTCCCCGCCGGCACATACTGGCTGCGTCGCTTCACCCAGGCCATCTGCGACCCCGTTCCCGCGCCTGCCTGACATCGCTGCCGGGTCCAGCAGAACCTCCTCCGATTTCGCTGCGATGTGTGCGCGGCTTCCGCGGAAGTTCGCATCGCAGCTCCGCGCGCGCTCGGCTCGACTCGCTTCGCGCGTTCTGGATCCGTCGATGTGACCGCAGGCTCGCCGCCCGCCACCTGACTCCTTGGCTCCTGGGCATTTTGGCAATCCATCATCCCCATTTCCACACCGCCGCAACATCAACGTCGGTCCGGTTCTGTGGGAGCCGCATCGAAGCCTTGCTGCGCAACCGCGCCTTCCGCGACGCTTATGTCGCCGCCCGACTGGCCTTCTCCGCCGGCATCCGGGACGTCATTTTCCCCGCCGGCACATACTGGCTGCGTCGCTTCACCCAGGCCATCTGCGACCCCGTTCCCGCGCCTGCCTGACATCGCTGCCGGGTCCAGCAGAACCTCCTCCGATTTCGCTGCGATGTGTGCGCGGCTTCCGCGGAAGTTCGCATCGCAGCTCCGCGCGCGCTCGGCTCGACTCGCTTCGCGCGTTCTGGATCCGTCGATGTGACCGCAGGCTCGCCGCCCGCCACCTGACTCCTTGGCTCCTGGGCATTTTGGCAATCCATCATCCCCATTTCCACACCGCCGCAACATCAACGTCGGTCCGGTTCTGTGGGGGAAGCAACATCAAACGTCGGTCCGGTTCTGCGGGGGTCCGGTTCTGCGGGGGTCCGGTTCTGCGGGGCGGTCCGGTTTTGCGGTGGAACATCAACGTCGGTCCGGTTCTGCGTTCTGAACATCAACGTCGGTCCGGTTCTGCGGTGTTCTGCTCCGGTGGAACATCAACGTCGGTCCGGTTCTGCCGGTTCTGCGTGGACATCAACGTCGGTCCGGTTCTGCGGGTCCGGTTCTGCCGAGTCCGGTTCTGCGTGGACATCAACGTCGGTCCGGTTCTGCCGGGGACATCAACGTCGGTCCGGTTCTGCCGACCCTCAGTGCCCGACAACCTGAAACGCCGCCAGCGACAGCAACATCCCGGCAACGCCGACGATCGTCTCGCACACCGTCCATGTCCGCAGCGTCTGCGACACGCTCAGCCCCAGGAAGTCCTTCACGAGCCAGAAGCCCGAATCGTTCAGGTGCGACAGGAACAGCGAGCCGCAGCCGATGGCGACGATCACCAGCGCGATCTGGTGCTGCGTCAGCTCGGGGTGGTGCGCCAGCACCGGCACCAGCAGCGCCGACGCCGTGGTGATCGCCACCGTCGCCGATCCGGTGGCGACGCGGATGAACGCCGACAGCAGCCAGCCGTACAGCAGCGGCGGCAGGTGCGCCTGCTCGCCGGCGCGGCCGATGGCGTCGGCGACGCCGGCGTCGCGCAGCACGCGCGCGAAGCCGCCGCCGCCGCCGATGATCAGCACGGTCATCCCCATCGCCGACACGCACTCCTCGGTGAATCTCAGGATCTGGCCGCGCGCGAACCCGCAGCGCGTCCCCAGCGACCAGGCGCCGAACAGCACCGCCACCAGCAGCGCGATGGTCGGGTTGCCGATGAACGCGGCGACGGCG
The DNA here is from genome assembly GCA_963778795.1 of uncultured Pseudomonadota bacterium. Classification (GTDB taxonomy): domain Bacteria; phylum Myxococcota_A; class Polyangia; order Fen-1088; family Fen-1088; genus DASRQZ01. The sequence goes on from CAVZVU010000005.1 coordinate 1,173,278, forward strand.
CGCAGGCGATTGCCGGCTGGCAGCGTCAGCTCGGCCAGCGTCGCCAGCAACATCAGCGCGACCGGCAGCAGGATCGACAGCAGCGTCAGCCCGAACGTCGGCGTGCGGAATCCGCGCGGCATCGCAACCCGCGGCGGCATCGGCGGCGGGCTGGCCTGCACGCGGCGCACGGCGAAGCGCGCGAACAGCGGCCCGGCGACCGCCGCCGTCGGGATGCCGATGACAAAGCCCCAGAACAGCACCAGGCCCATCTGCGCGTTCAGCGTCGCCACCGCGACGACCGGACCGGGATGCGGCGGCATCAGGCCATGCATGACCGACATGCACGACAACAGCGGCAGCACCAGCGACAGGAACGGCTGCTTGGTCTCGTGGGTCAGCGATAACAGGATGGGCAGCAGCAGCACGAAGCCGACCGCGAACCAGGTGGTCAGGCCAACCGACAGCGCCAGCGCCATGATGCACCACTGGATGTGCTTCGGTCCGAAGAAGGCGGCGAAGCGCTTGGCCAGCACCTCGGCGCCGCCCGATTCGGCCAGCAGCTTGCCCAGCATCGTCCCGAGGCCGATCACGGTGGCGATGCCCCCCAGCGTCGCGCCCAGCCCCTCGGAGAACGACTTCACCACCCCCGACATCGAATAGGCCAACGGCCGGCCGGCACCGTCGTGCCCGCCAGCATCGTGCAACGTCCGCCCCATCGCCACAGCGCTGGCGCCCACCACCAGCGACGCCAGCAGCAGGGCCAGGAACGCGTTCACCTTGAATCGCGTCACCAGCACCACCAGCGTGCCGATGGCCAGCAGGGCAACGATCACGAGCCTGATGTCAGCCGCGTCCACCCCCGGCAAAATCTCGCACGAATCCGGCGCGCTGCGGGGGCGATTTTGCCCGTTCGGCCATTTCGCGCGTTCCCGCATCGACCGCGGTATAAAAGCCGGGCCCGGCCATGTCGCTGCGCGAATACCACAAGAAGCGGCGCTTCGACGTCACGGCGGAGCCGAAGGGCCAAGAACCGAAAGCGCCACCGAAAGCGCCGCCCAAGGCCGGCGCCGGCACCGGCGTTGGCACCGTTGCTCGTCGCGCCAAGAAGCTGGCGTTCGTGATCCAGAAGCACCGCGCGACCGCGCTGCACTACGACCTGCGCCTCGAGTGGAACGGCGTGATGCTGTCGTGGGCGGTCCCGCGCGGCCCGTCGCTGGATCCCACGGTCAAGCGCATGGCGATGCAGGTCGAGGATCACCCGATCGAGTACAACAAGTTCGAAGGCATCATCCCCGAGGGGGAATACGGCGGCGGCACCGTGATGATCTGGGACCGCGGCACCTGGACGCCCGAGTCGCCCGACGTCGACGAGGCGCTGAGCAAGGGCGATCTCAAGATCGCGCTCCACGGCAAGAAGCTGCAGGGGTCGTGGGTCATGGTGCGCACGCGTCCTCGGCCGGGGCAGTCGCGCCCCTCGTGGCTGCTGATCAAGCACCGCGACCCGTGGGCCAGCACCGACGACATCGCCGAGCTGGCGCCGCGGTCGGTGGTGTCGAACCGGCTGCTGATCGAGATCGCGCGCGACGAGGGGGGCGACATGCGCAAGGCGGCCGACGGCGATCCGCCCTCGTTGCTGGAGAAGATCCTCGCCGACCCCAGCCTGCTGACGCCGCCCAAAAAGGAAGGCAAGAGGCCGCGCAAGAAGGCGGTCTGGCACTCGAACCGCGTCGGGTCGTGACGCGCTTTTCCCGGACCCGATCGGCGCGCGCCGATGGTCAGAAGGCGTTTTGACACCTCGGGGGCCCGGTCCTGCACTAGGCTCTGGCGATGCTCTTGACGAGACACGAGGCGCCTGAGGGCGGCGCCCGTTGGGCGCTCGACAGCCAGCTGCTGCCGGCAGGGTTCGCCCTGGGTCTGCTGCTGCAGCTGCCGCGCGCCAACCTGCACGACTTCTTGCGCGCGTTGCCGCGCGGCGCGGCGCCCGCCGGGCGCTTGCTGCCGCCGATCGAGGCGACGCAAGAGGTGTGGGCCGGCGGCGTGACCTATCTGCGCAGCCGCGAGGCGCGCGAGGCCGAATCGTCGGTCAAGGACGTCTACGCGCGCGTGTACGACGCCAGGCGCCCCGAGCTGTTCTTCAAGGCGATCGGCTGGCGCGTCGCCGGTCACGAGCAGCCGATCCGCGTGCGCGAGGACAGCCAGTGGAACGTCCCCGAGCCCGAGCTGACGCTGGTGCTGAACGCCGCGCGCGAGATCGTCGGCTACTGCGTCGGCAACGACGTCTCGTCGCGCGACATCGAGGGGGAGAACCCGCTTTATCTGCCGCAGGCCAAGGTCTACAACGGCTCGTGCGCGCTCGGCCCCGGCATCCTGCTGGGCGACGTCGAACGGCTGCGCGATCTGTCGATCCAGCTGACGATCACGCGCGCCGGCCGCGTCACGTTCCAGGGCGAGACGCGCACGGCGCAGATCAAGCGCCCGCTCGAGGAGCTGGTCGACTACCTGGGCAGGGAGCTCGACTTCCCGCGCGGCGCGTTCCTGATGACCGGCACCGGCATCGTGCCGCCGGCCGACTTTTCCATGGCGCCCGGCGACCTGGTCAGCATCACCATCGGCGCGCTGACGCTGGAGAACCGCGTCGCCGGCGCGGTCACCTGAGGAGAATCAACTTGTCGCTTGAACCTGTGCTCATCGCCGGTGAGTGGCGCCACGCGCGGAATCCCGTTGGATCTTTCTCGGCCGTCGATCCGTCGACCAAGAGCCCGCTGCCGGCCAGCTACCCGGTGTCGGGCATCGAAGATGTGACGCGCGTCGTTCGCGCCGCCGAGGAGGCGGTCACGGCGCTGGTGTCGATCTCGCCCGAGACGATCGCACGCTTCCTCGACGAGTACGCGGTGTGCATCGAGGCGCGCGCCGACGCGCTGGTCGAGCTGGCGGCGCGCGAGACCGGCCTTCCGCCGACCCCGCGGCTGCGCAACGTCGAGCTGCCGCGCACCACCAGCCAGCTGCGGCAGGGGGCGGCGGCGGCGCGCGAGCGGTCGTGGGCGCACGCGACCATCGACAGCAAGGCCGGCATCCGGTCGGTCTACGGGCCGCTCGGCGGTCCGGTCGTGGTCTTCGGGCCCAACAACTTTCCTTACGCGTTCAACTCGGTCGCGGGCGGCGACGCTGTCGCGGCGCTGGCCGCCGGCAATCCGGTCATCGGCAAGGCCAACACCGGCCACCCCGGCACCACGAAGCTGCTGGCGGAGTGCGCGCTGGATGCGGTGCGCGCCACTGGCCTGCCCCCGGGGATGGTGCAGCTCATCTACCGCACGCCGCCCGAGGTCGGCTTCCGGCTGGTGTCGCACCCCTCCGTCGGCGCGACCGGCTTCACCGGCAGCAAGAACGCCGGCCTGCAGCTGAAGGAAGCGGCGGAGCGCGCCGGCAAGCCGATCTACCTCGAGATGTCGAGCGTCAACCCGATCTTCGTGCTGCCGGCGGCGCTGGAAGAGAGAGAGGGCGCGCGCGGGGCGGCGATCGCCCAGGAGCTGTTCGATTCGTGCGCGATGGGGGCGGGGCAGCTCTGCACCCGCCCGGGCATCACGGTCGTGGTCGACGACGCGCGCGGCCGCGCCTTCGTCACCGAGGTGGCGGCGCTGTTCGAGCAGGGGACGCCGGGCACGCTGCTGGGCGCGTCGGGCGTGTCGGCGATCGCGAACGGGGTCGCGGCGCTGACCCAGCACGGCGCCGAGGTGCTGACCGGCGGCCGTCCGGTCGAGGGGGCGCGCTACGCGTTCGCCAACACGCTGCTGCGCGCGACCGGCGACGCCTTTCTCGCGGCGCCGCACCCGCTGCAGACCGAGGCGTTCGGCACGGTGAACCTGGTGCTGCTGGCGCGCGACGTCGCGCAGATGGCCGAGATCGCCGCGCGCCTCGAGGGCAGCCTCACCGGATGTCTGTACAGCGACACGCAAGGCCAGGACGACGCCGCGTACACCGTCGTCGCCACGGCGCTGCGCCCGCGCGTGGGGCGGCTGCTGAACGACAAGATGCCGACGGGCGTCGCGGTGTCGCCGGCGATGAACCACGGCGGCCCCTATCCCGCGACCGGCCATCCGGGTTTCACGGCGGTGGGCATTCCGGCGTCGCTGCTGCGCTTCGCGGCGCTGCGCTGCTACGACAACGTGCGCCCGCACCGTCTGCCGCCCGAGCTGCAGGACAGAAACCCGAACGGCAAGATGTGGCGACTCATCGACGGAGAGTGGTCGCAGCGGGACGTCGCCGGGTGAGCGATTCGCGCGCCACGCGCGATCGGGTCATTGACCGCATATTGGGCGGGGGCGACCTGTTCGCCCGCACGCGCACCCAGGCGCCCGGCCCGGCCGGCAAGCTGCCCATCACCGCCGAGATGTTGCTGCGCGAGCCGAGCGGCAACCTGTTCGGCATGACCCAGGACGCCGGTATGGGCTGGAGCCCGGCCGAGGTCGGACGCGCGCAGTACCTGATCCTGAGCACGCAAGGCGGCCTGCGCGCCGAGGACGGGACGCCGATCGCGCTCGGTTATCACACCGGCCACTGGGAGATCGGCCTGCTGGTGCGCGCCGCCGCCGAGACCCTGCGCGCCGAAGGGATGCTGCCGTTCTCCGCGACCTGCAGCGATCCCTGCGACGGCCGCACCCAGGGGACCAGCGGGATGTTCGACAGCCTGCCGTATCGCAACGACGCGGCGATCACCATGCGCCGGCTGATCCGATCGCTGCCGCGCCGGCAGGGCGTGATGGGCATCGCCACCTGCGACAAGGGGCTGCCGGCGACGATGCTGGCGCTGGCCGGCTGCAAGGATCTGCCGGGGATCATCGTCCCCGGCGGCGTGACCTTGCCGGCCGTCGATGGCGAGGACGCCGGCGAGGACGCGGGCAAGATCCAGTCGATCGGCGCGCGCTTCGCCCACGGCCTGATCACCGTCGACGAGGCGGCGACCATGGGCTGTCGCGCGTGCGGCACGCCGGGCGGCGGCTGCCAGTTCCTGGGCACGGCGGCGACGTCGCAGGTGGTGGCCGAGGCGCTGGGCATGAGCCTGCCGCACAGCGCGCTCGCGCCGTCGGGCGAGCCGGTCTGGATCGACATGGCGCGACGCTCGGCGCTGGCGTTGCTGCAGCTGGCGGCGCGCGGCCAGACGCTGGCGTCGATCCTCACGCCGCGCGCGCTGGAGAACGCGATGCTGTTGCACGCAGCCTTCGGCGGCTCGACGAACCTGCTGCTGCACATCCCGGCGCTGGCGCACGCCGCCGGGCTGGCGCGCCCGACGATCGACGACTGGAATCGCATCAACCGCATGACGCCGCGCCTGGTCGATGCGCTGCCCAACGGCCCGCGCAATCACCCGACGGTGCAGGTCTTCCTGGCGGGCGGCGTGCCCGAGGTGATGCTGCACCTGCGCGCTCTCGGGCTGCTCAACCTCGACGTGCTGACCGTCTCGGGCGAGAAGCTGGGCGCGGTGCTCGACTGGTGGCAGGAGAGCGATCGGCGGCGCGCGTCGCGCGCGCGCCTGCGCGAGGGGGAGGGCGGCGGCCGCGGCGGCGTCGATCCAGATCTCGTGATCATGAACGCCGACAGCGCGCGCCGCGCCGGCCTGACCAGCACGGTGGTCTTTCCGTCGGGCAACATCGCACCCGAGGGTGCGGTGGTGAAGGCGACCGCGATCGATCCCAGCGTCGTCGGCGCCGACCAGATCTACCGCCACCGCGGCCCGGCGCGCGTCTTCACCAGCGAGCGCGACGCCATCGCCGCGATCATCGCCACGATCAAGGGCGTCGGCGAGACCGCGCCGGTCAAGGCCGACGACGTCGTCGTGCTGATCGGCGCCGGGCCGATCGGCACCGGCATGGAAGAGACCTATCAGCTGACCGCGGCGCTGAAGTACCTGCCCTGGGGCAAGACCGTCCCGATCGTCACCGACGCGCGCTTCTCCGGCGTGTCGACCGGCGCCTGCATCGGGCACGTCGGCCCCGAGGCGCTGGCCGGCGGGCCGATCGGCCGGCTGCGCGACGGCGACATCGTCGAGGTGGTGATCGATCGCCGCCAGCTCACCGGCCAGGTGAACCTGGTCGGCGTGTCGCTCGCGGGCGACGCCGGCGCGGGCGGCACGGCTGGTGCGGGTGGCGACGGCGAGACGCGCGCGCTCGACCGCGCGGAAGCCGACGCGCTGCTGGCGTCGCGCCCCCCGCACCCTGGGCTCGCGCCCGAGCACCACTTGCCGACCGACACGCGTCTCTGGGCGCTGCTACAGAAAGTCAGCGGCGGAACCTGGGGCGGCTGCGTCTACGACTACGAGAAGATCCGCGAGGTGATCGAGGCCGGCCTCGCCGCGCTGGCGACCGACGCCACCCGCGCGCGCGACTGAATCGCTCTCTTTGCTTCACTCCCGCGCGACTGAATCGCTCTCTCTCCCTCTCTTGTCCGTTCCCTCTCCCTCTCCCCGGCTTTGCGGGGAGAGGGTCGGGGTGAGGGGTCCGTCGACGTCGTGAGGGTCCGTCTTCTTGCGTGCGGCTCTGGCGACGAACCTACTGCCCGGTGACGGTGTTTGCCCAGCTCTTGATGCAGTCGATCTGGGTGGTGGTGAGCGCGGCGCCGAGGTACGGCATCCGCACGCCGCAACCCGGATTGCTGGTGAGCTTGTCGAGGAGCAACCCCGTCGCGGGGTGGCTGCCAGCGGTGAGATAGACCTTGCTCATGCCGGTGCAGACCGACGCCGAGATCGAGCCGCCGCCGGCAGGGGCGACGCCGACCAACCGAGCGGCGAGACCCGAGCTGGTCAGGTTCAACCCGGCGTAGGATCCCGTGGAGTCATGGCAGACGGTGCACTGGGTAGCGGTGAAGATCGCGTCGACTTGAGCCTGCGTACAGACTGTCGGCCCTGCATCGGCGGGCGTATTGTCCGAGCTCGAACATCCAGCCGAGAAAGAGAGCGTGGCAGCGGCGACAATGACGGCAAAGGTAGAACCGAAAATGCGAACCATGATTCCTCCAAATGATGCTGGCAAGTGACGGGACGCCCAAAAAACGGTGCAACGAATTGAGCCGAACGCCGGCGAAAATTTGCGAAAAGTTCCGAAAAATTCCGTCGGTGACACATCTGAGTGTTTCGGCGCGGGATTGTAGGAGGGGCAAAGTGTTTGCGCTAGTCCCGTTGCGAGCCGAACGAACGATCGCGACCTTCGCGGCGCGGTGGCGGGCGGTCTCGACGATCACGACACATTTGGTCGCGCGTCGCCTTCCGGATTGCGATGACCGCCATCACGGCGGGCGCGATCACGGTGGGCGCGGCGCGCGAGGACGAGTGCGGGGCCGGCGGCCGGCGAACGAGGAGCCCCTCATCCTAACCTTCTCCCCGCGGACGGGGAGAAGGGACCGGAGGGGGAGGACGGGACGCCTGCTTTCGAGGGAGGCCTTCGTTGCTAGCGAGGGAGGCCTTCGTTGCTAGCTAGCGAGCTCGCCGCTCAGGAGCCGGTAGCGTCGTTGCTCGATTTGAGCGCTTCGGCCTGGAAGTGGGAACGCAGGCTCTCGATCACATCGGTGAGATCCCCGTCGAGCAGCCCCGGCAGGTTGTGCTTGGTGAGCCCGATGCGGTGATCGGTGAGCCGATCCTGCGGGAAGTTGTAGGTTCGGATCTTCTCCGACCGATCGCCCGACCCGATCTGCCCGCGCCGCAGATCGCGCTCCGCGGTTTGTCGCTTCTCTTCCTCGATGTCGTACAGCTTGGCGCGCAGCAGCTTCATCGCCATCGCCTTGTTCTTGTGCTGCGACTTCTCCTGCTGGCAGTGCACCAGCAGCCCGCTGGGGATGTGATGGATGCGCACCGCGGAGTCGGTGGTGTTGACCGACTGGCCGCCCGGGCCGCCCGACCGCATGACGTCGATCTTCAGATCCTTGGGGTCGATCTCGATCTCGACCTCCTCGACCTCGGGCATCACCGCCACCGTCGCGGTCGACGTGTGGATGCGCCCCTGCGTCTCGGTCGCCGGCACGCGCTGCACGCGGTGCACGCCCGATTCGTACTTCAGCTGCGAGTAGGCGCCCTTGCCCTGGATGCCCGCGACCACCTCGCGGATGCCGCCCGCCGACGCATTCGACATCGACAGGATGTCGACGACCCAGCGGCGGCGTTCGGCGAAGCGCGTGTACATGCGGAACAGGTCCGACGCGAACAGCGCCGCCTCCTCGCCGCCGGTGCCGGCGCGGATCTCCAGCAGGATGTTCTTGTCGTCGTTGGGGTCGCGCGGCATCAGCAGCACCGTCATGCGCTGCTCCATGCGCTCCTGCTCGGCCAGCAGCTCGGTCTCCTCCTGATGCGCCAGCTCGCGCATCTCGGGATCCTTCTGCAGCTCGCGCGCCTCGGTGACCCGCTTGACGATCTCGCGGTGCTCGCGCAGCACCTCGATCAGCTCGCGCAGATCAGCGTGCTCCTTCGAGAGCTTCTGCATCGACTGGCGGTTGGAGATCACCGCCGGGTCGGACAGCTTGTTCGACAGCTCTTCGTAGCGCAGCTCGACCGCTGCGAGCTTTCTCAGCAGGAGATCGTCGAGCACTTACGAAGAAGAAGCAGCGGGCGGCGTGGTTTTGCCGTACTTCTTCTGGAAGCGCTCGATGCGCCCTGCGGCGTCGACGAACTTCTGCTTGCCGGTGTAGAACGGGTGGCAGCTCGAGCAGATCTCGACCATGAACGTGCCACGGGTCGAGAAGGTCTCGGCCTTGTGCCCACAGGCGCAGGTGATGACGGCGGGCTTATACTGCGGGTGAATTCCCTTTTTCGACATGATTGGTCCTCGGAACGGGTGTTTATAGGGGGCCTTTTGTTCCGACGCAAGTAGAGAATCGAGCAATTCCGCTCCAGAGCCGGCCGGCGGCCCTGTATAGTCCCGCCCGGAATGTCCGAACGCACCGCAAACGAGTCCTGGGAACGCCGTCTTCCGCTCTACTCCTACCTGGAACCGCTCTGGGCTGGCCGCAAGGTGCTGGAGCTCGGCTGCGGCTCGGGCGCCTGCGCCGAGTATCTGGTGGCCCACGGTGCGGCGCGCGTGGTCTCTCTCGACAGCGATCAGGCGCTGATCGAACGGGCGCGCGCGCGATTCAGGCGCCCCAACCTCGAGTTCCGCGCCGTGGCGCACCTGGCCGACCTCGCGAAGCTGGGCGAGTCCTTCGACGTGGTGCTGGTCCCGGCGGCTGACGCGCTGCTGCTGCGCTCCGACGTCATCGCGGCCTGGAAGCGCATCCTCGCTGACGGCGGACGTCTGGTGGTCGCGGTGGGCAACGCCGATCGCACCGGGCCGGCGGGCGGCGCGCTGTCGCCGGGCTCGGTCGGCTACTACCAGCTGACCGACGCGCTGTCGCCGCACTTTTCGCGCGTGCAGATGTTCGGACAGACGCCGTTCCTGGGCGTCGGCATGATCGAGTTCGACGCCCCGGCCGAAGGGCTGCGCGTCGATACGCGGCTGCTCGAGGGCGAGGGCGAGCCGGCGTCGCACTACGTGGCGATCGCCGGCGCCGGCGAGGCGGCGCCGCTCGGTTATGCGCTGGTTCAGGTGCCGTTCGCGCCGCTCGAGGCGCGGCTGCGCGCCGGCCAAGAAGACAAAGAGAGAGAGAAAGAGCGAGAGCGCGACCCGTCCGCCGACGGCCGTCGCGATCTGACCGACCGCCGTGTCGAGGAGGCCGACCGCAAGGGGCGGGCGCGGCTGGAGGAGGCCGAGGGGCGCATCTCGGAGCTGCGCCGCCGGCTGGACGACGCGATCGTGCAGTCGGAGTCGGCGATGCGCATCGCGCGCGCCCAGGGCGAGGAGATCGAGGACCTGCGCGCGCGGCTGCGCCGCGCCACCGACGATCGCACGGCGCTGGACGGCGAGCTGGCCAAGCTGCGCCGCGCGCTGGCCGAGGCCGACGAGTCGGTGATGGCGCTGACCCGGCGCACCGCCGAGGAGATGACCGCCGTCGCCGAGCGGCTGTCGGTGAGCCTGCGCGCGCCCGACGAGAGCCTGGCCGGCAAGGCCTACCTGGCCGAGGTCGCGGCGCTGCGCGATCACGCCGAGGAGCTGCGCGTGCGGCTGGCCGAGACCGAGTCGCGCGCGGCGGCCGCCGAGCGGCGCCTGGAGGAGACCGCCACGGCGTCGCGCGACCGCGACCACGAGACGGTCGACCTGCGCGCGCGCCTGCGCCGCGCCGAGGATTCGCTGGAGCGCGAGCGGCTTGCGGTCTCGTCGCTGCAGGAGCAGGCGCGCATCGCCGGCTCCGAGATCGAGCAGCTGGCCGGGCGCGCGAGCACCCTTCACGATCGCGACGAGCGCATCGCGCGCCTCGAGGGGGAGAAGCAGGACCTGGCCTGGCGCACCGCCGAGCTCGAGGAGAAGCTGCGCACGGCGATCGCGCGCGCGGTCTCGCTCGAGGCGACGCGCGGGGGCCCGAGCGTGGGCGGCCCGATGCTCGCGTCCCTGCCCCCGCCGCCCCCGCCGGCGCCCGCATACTCGTACAAGCCCGCATTCTCGTCGGCGCCGGCGCCGGCGTCCCCCTCCGTTTCTTCTCCGTCCTCCGCCGCGTCCGCCTCCGCCGCGTCCCTCGCCGCCCTGCGCGAGGAGCTGGCGGCCGCCCGCGTGGCGCGCGATCGCTCGGTCGAGGAGTTCCACCGCGCGGCCGCGACCCAGGTCGATGAGGTCACCCGCCTGCAAGGGCTCGGTGAACGAGCAGTCGGCGCTGGTCGCCGAGCTCGAGGAGTCGCTGCGCGCCGTCGAGGCGCGGGCCGCGGCCGCGGTCGCCGACGCCGCGACGTTGCGCAAGAACGCGCGCGAGCTGGAAGAGGCCGATCGCACGCGGCGCTCGCGCCTGGCCGAGCTCGAGGGGAAGCTGCTGCGGCTCGAGCACGAGAAGAAGGCCGTGGCGCAGGCCGTCGGCGGCAACGAGGAGCTCGAGCGCAAGCTGCAGGCGGTCGAGACCGAGCGCGAGCTGCTGCGCGCCGAGCGGGATCAGCTGCGCAGCCGCGTCGCCGAGCTCGAGGCGGCGCCGCGCGCCGGGGGAAACGGCCACGAGGCCGCCACGTCGACGTCGACGTCCGGCTGGTCGGGCGAGGTCGCCGAGGAGCTGGCCGGTATCGAGGCGGGGTTGCGCGCGGAGATGCGCACGCTGGCGTCGCTCGAGGCGGCGCTGAGCGACGAGCGCGCCGCGCGCGAGCGCAGCGCCGCCGCCGCCCCCGCTGCCGGTCATGACGCCGGCGCGCCGAACGGCACCAGCGACGAGGCGGCCCGGCTGCAGAACACGCTCTCCAACTTTCGCCGGCGCGCGCAGCAGCTGCGCGACGAGCTGGCCGGCTATCGCCGGCGCGTCGAATCGCTGTCGGCGTCGGACATCTCGATCCTGCTCGACGAGCTCGGCGAGGGGCTGGCCGAGTTCGAGGGGTGAGCGTGGACATGCCAAGGAGGCGCGGTTGGAAATGGGGGCAGCGATGACGCGGGTGGTGGTGATCGGGCTCGGGGCGATCGGACGCGAAGTCGTCAAGGCGCTCGACGGAATCGGTTCGATCCTGACGGTGGGGGCGGTCGATCCGCAGTTCGCGGGGCGCGACCCCTGGGATGTGTGCGGCCTGCGCCCGTCGGGCCTGGTGGTGTCCGCGAGCGTCGCCGGGGCGCTGACGCCCGGCTCCGCCGACGTCGCGGTGGTGCTGACCGGCTCGAGCACCGCCGACATGCTGCCGATCGTCGAGGCGGCGGCCGCGGCGGGCATCAACGTCGTGTCGAGCTGCGAGGACCTGGCGCTCGCCGAATTGAGCACGCCCGAGCTCGCGCGCCGGATCGACGCGATGGCGCGGGCGGGCAACATCACCGTGCTTGGCACCGGCGTCAACCCGGGGTTCGTGATGGATCGCCTGCCGCTGCAGCTGGCGGGCGCCTGCGTGCGCGTCCACGGCATCCGCGTCGAGCGCGTCGTCGACGCCGCCAAGCGCCGCGCTCCGCTGCGCGCCAAGGTCGGCGCCGATCTGACGCCCGAGCAGTTCGCGGCCGGCGTCGCCGCCAAGCGGCTGGGCCACCGCGGCCTGCCCGAATCGTGCGCGTTGCTGGGCATCGGCCTGCGCCTGCCGTTCGACGAGGTGCGCACGACGATCGAACCGGTGGTCGCCACCGCCGAGTCACCGCGCGCCGGGATCGCGCTGGGACACGTCGCGGGGCTGCGGCAGTCGGCCATCGGCCTGCGCGCCGGCCGCGAGATCGCGCGCCTCGACCTCGAGATGTCGGTCGATGCGCCCGATCCGCACGATCGGATTCGCATCGACGGCGATCCGCCGCTCGACGTATTGATCGCCGGCGGCACGCACGGCGATCGCGGCACCGTCGGCACGATCATCAACGCCATCCCGGCGGTGGTGGCGGCGACGCCCGGGTTGAAGACCGTCCTCGACCTGCCGCTCTACGGCGTCCTGTAAGCGGAAACGGCCGTGAGCCCGCCGTCGCTGCCGCCGCTGCCCGCGCGGCATGTCGCCGTCGTGGGGCCGGTCGTCGGGGGCTCAGCGTCGATCGCCGAGAGCTGCGTGCGCGCGCTGCGCCGCCTTGGCCATCGCGTGACCTTCGTCGACAATCGCGGCTACGCGCCGGCGCTGAAGGCGATCGACGCCACGCCGGTCGACGAGCAGGCGCGCGCGAGCGCGCGCGTCGATCTCTTCTTGCTGGCCGTCCGACGCCACCCGGCGCGCGCTGCGCGAGGCGCGCCCGCAGCTGGCGCTGTTCCTGGCCCAGGCGCCGGTGCTGCGCGACGGCGACCTCGACGACCTGCGCGCGGCGGGCGTGCCGTCGGTGTTCTGGTTCGTCGAGGACTTTCGCGTCTTCACCTACTGGCAGGCGGCCACGCGCCGGTTCGATCACGTCTGGACGATCCAGCGCGGCGAGCTGCACCAGCGCCTCGCCGCCGCGGGCCACCCGTCGTTCGACTATGTACCGACCGCCTGCGACCCGGAGTTGCACCGCCGCTACCCGGTGGACGAGACGCAGCCCTACGCCGCCGCCGTGTCGTTCGCCGGCTCGGGCTACCCGAACCGCCGCAAGCTGCTGGCGACGCTGTGCGGGCTGGGCATCGCAGATTCGGCGTCGGGGCCCGGCGGGCTGCGGCTGTGGGGCACGCGCTTCTCGAGCGAGCCGGCGCTGGCGGCGGCGCTGGCGGCCGGGTTCGACGGCGAGGTGCCGCACGCGACGCTGGCGCGGATCTTCGCGGCGTCGGCGATCAACTTGAACCTGAGCTCGTCGATCGCGCCGGAGACCTTCGACGTCGCCAAGGATCTGGTCAACCCGCGCGCCTTCGAGATCGCCGGCAGCGGCGGGTTTCAGCTGTGCGATGCCTTGATCCCGGTCGGCGAGTTCTTCGAGCCCGGGCGCGAGATCGAGCTCTTCGCGACACCCGAGGAGGCGCGCGACAAGGTGCGCCACTACCTGGCGCACGACGGTGCCCGGCGCGCGCTCGCCGACGCCGCCCACCGCCGCGCCCACGCCGAGCACACCTACGATCACCGCCTCGGCGCCGCGCTCGCCCGCCTGTCCGCCCGCGACGACCGGCTCTGGCGTTGAGCCGCCGGTCAGCGTGAGGTCTGGCGCGCCGCCAGCGAGCGCCGCAGCTCGCCCGAGCCCAGCTTCGCGTCGACCAGGGCCAGGCCGCAGGCCGCCGCCTCGCGCGCGCGGATCTGGTCGCGCTCGCCGTCGGTGCGCAGGAAGATCTGGGCCGCGGTGTAGATCGATCCGCGGCTTCCCGCGGGGATCGCGGTCGCCTCGAACAGGATCTCGGGCACGTCGGCCAGCGAGACGTCGGCGCGCGCGAGCGCCGCCGCAACTTCGGCCAGCGCCACCTCGGCGTCGCCGGGTCGGGGCGGCTCGACCCGCACCACCAGCGCCACCGGATCGCGGCCGCTGAACGCCGCGACGAAGCGCAGGACGACGGCGCGCCATCCGGTGGCAGCGCCGTCGGCTTCGATCCCGCGCGCGCGCGGCGCCACTTCCCTGCCGTGCCGATCGAGATCGTCGGCGATGCAGAGGAAGCGCACCGGCTGCCGGCAGCTGAGCGCCAGCGGCGGCGCCTCCCGACAGAAGATGTGGTCGTAGCGCAGCGGCAACCGATCGCGCGTGAGATCGAAAGGAACGGCGCCGAGGCGCGCAAGGTCGGCGGGCGCGGCGCTGGTCACTGGATGATTCAGCTTGGCGCACAAGACCCGCCACCCGTCGTCGGCGGCGCGGCGCGGGTCGTGCTGGCGCCGGCGATAGGTGACGCCGCCCTGGTGGTGCACGAAGACGTCGAGCGCGATCGCCAGCTTCCAGCCGGCGCGCGCCACCCGCAGCGTGTAGTCGTCCTCGGCCCCCTTGCCGAGGCCGAAGAACGTGTCGAAACCGCCGACCCGCATCACCACCTCGCGCCGCAGGACCAGGCAGGCTCCGCTGAGGCGGGGCACGATCGCGATCTCGCCCTGGTGCTCGGCGGCCCAGAGCTGGGCGAACGCCGCCACCCCATCGCCGGCATCGCCGCCATCGCCAGCGTCTTTGACCGCGTAGCTGACCATGCGCATACGCTGCGCGCCCAGGCACTCGTTCATGGCCGGGCCGACCGCGCCGATCGACTCGTTGGCGTCGAGCAGCGCGCGCGCCCGCCGCATCCAGCCCGGGCCGACGATGACGTCATCGTGAAGGATCGCCACCACCGGTCCTCGCGCGCGATCGAGCCCCTGGTTGGCGGCAAAAGCGAACCCCTCGTTGCGCGGATTTCGGATCCTCGTCCAGCCGTCGGCGTCGGCGTCAGCGTGGGCGCCGTCGGCGCTCGGCTCTCCCACCGCCTCGGCCTCGACCGTTCCGTTTTCAACGACGATCAACTCGAACGCACCGTCCGTGAAGCGCCGCACGGCGCCGACGCAGCGCTGGAGCAACGCCGGATCCCCGCCGCCGACCACGATCACGCTCACCGCTGGCGTCGTGTCCGCCGCCGCCGCCGGATCGGCGCCGCCGGTGGGCGGGCGGGCAGGGGCGGCGCGCTGCAACGAGAGATAGCGCTCGCGCAGGTCCGGGTCGGCCCCGCCCGCCACCTCGTTGAGCCGATAGACCACGACGTCGAGCGCGCGCACCAATCCGAGGCCCCGCTGCGCGAGAAGCCGCGCCGTCGCGCCCGGATCCGGTCCGAACGGCGCCTCCGACGCCCGCGGCGATCGCGCGCAGGCGATCGGTGCGCCCAAACAACGTGAAGCTCGCGGTCACCGTCGCTGTCAACAGCGCGGCCGGCGCCGCGGGCGGATCGACGCCGTAGACCGCGGGATCGGTCCTCCCGGTCGGCGTGAGCAGCTCCGAGGTGCCGAGCCTCGCTGAATCACCCAGCGTCGCCGTGATCGCGCCCGCGGTGTCACCCTCCTCGGCGCGCGCGTGCGCCACCAACCGCCCGAGCCAGTCGCCGGCGACCCGCACGTTGGGTCCGACCAGCGCGGCCAGCGGTCGCAACGCCGACGCGAGACCGGCCTCGAAGGCGCGCGGAAACCGGACGCTCGCGTCGCCCGCGGCGTCGCGCGACGCCGTCACCACGCGAACCCGCCCGGGGTGGCGGGCCGCGAACCGCGCGACGAAGCGTCCCGCGGCGGCGCCACCGGTGTCGTCGACGATCACGATCTCGTCCTGCGCGCCGGTCGTGTACCAGACGTTCTCCAGGCAGGGGGCGATCGTCCAGATCGACTGATCGGCGACCACCACCACGCTGACGCCGGGGCGATCCGGCGCGACGGCCAGCGGCTGCGCCGTGCGCCGGAAGTCGACGTCGAACTGAAACGGGGGCTGGTCGAAGCGATCGATCCAGCGCGCCATCAACCGCTCGGTGTTCGCGGCGCTGGCGTCGAACCGCCCCTCGCTCACCGACTCGTGGTGGGTGACGACGCTCGCCGGGGTGAAGACGATCTTGCGCCCGCGCGACCGGACCTGGAGGCAGAAGTCGATGTCCTCGTAGCCGTTGACGTACCCCTCGTCGAATCCGCCCACGGCCAGGAAGACCTCGGGCCGCACCAGCATGCAGGCGGCGGTGACCGCGTCCAGCTCCAGGCGCTGGCTCGCGACCGCCGCCGGCTGGCGCGAGTGAACGTGCATCGGCATGATCGGCTGCCACATCGCGTACGCGAACCGCACGCCGGCGTGCTGGATCGTGCCGTCGGGATAAAGCAGCTTGCTGCCGACGATCGCCACCGCCGGGTCGCGCTCGACCTCCGCCACCAGGGCCGAAGCCCAGCCGGGGTGCGGCTCGGTGTCATTGTTCAAGAACAGCAAGAACCGGCCGGTCGCCATCGCCGCACCCTGGTTCGATCCGCGCGCGAAGCCGAGGTTGCGGCTGTTGCGCCAGTAGCGGATCCCGGGGCGCCGCGACAGCTCGCGCTCGGTCTCGTCGCTCGACGCGTTGTCGACGACGATCACCTCGTGGGGCACGTCGCGCGTGTGGGTTGCGATCGCGCGCAGGCACTTGGCCGTGTACTCGTACTTGTTGAAGACAGGGACAACGATCGAGACGAGCGGCGCCGGCATTCTTGGTCCGCGTTCAGTAGAACACGGTCGGAACGCGGCCGAAACGCTGTTCTCGCAGGCTGCTGAAAAAGGTCGGACCGGCGACCGGAGACTTTTTCAGCAGCCTGCGAGGACTCAGAGCGAGATTTTGCCGAGGACGCGCGGTCCAGCCGCGCCGGTGACGCGTGGGACGTTGCCGGCGTGGCCGAAGAGCGTCTCGTTGGCGAGCACCGCGAAGGCGATCGCCTCCTTGGCCTTGGGGTCGATGCCCAGCGCGTCGGTGGTGGCGACCGGGATCGGATCGAGGAGCTCGCTGAGGTGCTGCATCAGCGTCAGGTTCAGCGCCCCGCCGCCCGAGACGTAGACCTCGGTCGGGGGGATCGGGAACACCTCGCGGTAGCTGCGCGCGATCGCTTCGGCCGAGAAGCGGGTCAGCGTCGCCAGCAGGTCATCCTTGCGCTGGTCGAACCGCGCCAGCAGCGGGGCGACGAAGGGTTTGCCGAACAGCTCGCGCCCGGTCGACTTGGGCGGCGGCAGCGCCAGGTAGGGGTGCCGGTGCAGCTCGGCCAGCAGGTCGCGGTCGATCGTGCCGCGCGCGGCGCGCCGGCCGTCGACGTCGAACGCCTCTTTTCCGTCAGAGGCGGCGCGCGCGACGGCGTCGAGCGCCATGTTGCCGGGCGCGTTGTCGAAGGCGACCAGATCGGCGAGGCGCGCGGTCACCAGGGTGACGTTGGCGATGCCGCCGATGTTCTGCAGCGCGCGCCGCTCGGTCGGGCTGCGGAACAGGATGTGGTCGACCAGCGGCACCAGCGGCGCCCCCTCGCCGCCGGCGGCCACGTCGCGCACGCGGAAGTCGGAGATGACCGGCTTGCCGGTGCGCTCGGCGATCACCGCCGCCTCGCCGATCTGCAGCGTGGCGCCCAGCTTCCCGGCCGAGCGCGGGTGATGCACCGCCGTCTGGCCGTGCGAACCGATGAGGTCGACCTCCTCGAGCTTCACGCCGGCGATGCGGCAGGCCTCGATGGCGGCGTCGGCGAAGGCGTCGCCCAGCAGGACGTCCACGTCGGCGAGCTCGGCGTTGTCGGCCTGGCCGAGACCGAAGATCCGCTCGCGCAGCGCGCGCGAGAAGGGGACGGTCGCGAACGCCAGCACGTGCAGGTCGGTCGACTCGCCGGCGCCGGCGATCTCGCACAACGCCGCGTCGGTGCCGTCGGCGCTGGTGCCCGACAGCAGGCCGATCACCAGGCGGCGCGGGCGCTCGCGCAGCGCCACCAACCGCGTGAGCGCGTCGGTCGGGGTCGCGGCTTCGGCGACCTGCTCGCGCACTCGATCCAGGCTGTCCGTCGCGCGTGTCATGGGCGCGTCAGCCTCCCTTCGCGGCCGCGCGCCGGTGGCCACGCGGGTCATCGGCGCGATCGTTTTCGTCAGCGTCGCCGTTCCCCTCACCGTCGGCGTCGGCGTCGGCGTCGGCGTGGGCGTCTTCTCCCTTTCCGCCGCCCGCGCCCGCGCCCTTGCCCTCCGGGCCCGGGCCCTTCGCCCCCGGGGCGCGCGCCGGCTCCGCTGCGGCGGGGCGAGGTCGGACCGTCTTTCGCTCGTCGCGCGGGGCACCGTCCAGATCGCCGACGATGGCGCGCAGCGACCCCTTGTGGGCGACCAGGAGATCGCGCGCGCGCGCCGCGCTCACGCCCGCGTGGTGCATCACCAGCGCGACCTTGGCGCGACCGCCGGCCTTCTGGATCAGCTTGAGCGCCGCATCGTCGGTGAGGCCGGTGAGGCGGGTCACGATGTGCACGGCGCGCGCCCAAAGCTTGGCGTTGGTCGGGCGCACGTCAATCATCAGGCCTCCGTAGGTCTTGCCGAGCAGGACGAAGGCCGCGGTAGAGATGGCGTTGAGCACGATCTTGGTGACGGTGCCGGCCTTGAGGCGAGTCGATCCCGCGATCACCTCGGGGCCAGTGGGCAGCTCGATCACCACGTCGGCCAGCGCCGTGACGTTGTCGACGCGGCCGCAGGTGACGAAGATGGTCGCGGCGCGACGGAAGCGCGCGTACTCGAGCGCGCCGCGCGCGAATGGCGTCACCCCCGACGCGGCGATGCAGCAGACGACGTCGGCCGGGCCGGCGGCCACGCGGCGCAGCCGCTGCTCGGCGTCGCGCGCGTTGTCCTCCGCCCCCTCGACGGAGCGGGTCAGCGCCTGCGGCCCGCCGGCCATGATCGGCACCACGCGCGACGGAGGGATCCCGAACGTCGGTACGCATTCGACCGCGTCGAGCGTCCCCAGGCGACCCGAGGTCCCCGCCCCGACGTAGATCAGGCGGCCGCCAGCGGCCAGGCGCTGCGCGACCAGCGTGGCGGCGCGGCCGATCACGTCGGCGTGCGCGGCGGCGGCGCGCACTGACTTGGCCTCTTCGTTCAGCATCAGCCGGACGACGTCGTCGGCGGGCATCGTGTCGAGGCGCGCGGAACGGGGGTTGGTCGCTTCGGTCGGGAGCTGTGCGTAGTCGAGCGAAGGCGGACGCGGGCGGGCCATCGCGTCGATTCTAACGCCGGTTTACAAATCCAGCACGTCGCGCATGTCGTACAGGCCGGGGGCGCGCCGCTCGGCGACGTCGGATCCGCCGCCGACGAGCCAGCGCGCGGCGCGCACGGCGCCGTGCGCGAACGTGTCGCGCGAGCTGGCGCGGTGGGTGATCTCGATGCGGTCACCCGTGCCGAGGAAGTAGACGGTGTGGTCGCCCACGACGTCGCCGCCGCGCAGGGTCTGGATCCCGATCTCCTCGGCGGTGCGCGCCCCGATCTCGCCGTGGCGCTCGTAGCGCGCGGTGGCGCCCAGGTCACGCCCGGTGGCGTCGGCCAGCGCCTCGGCCAGGCGCAGCGCCGTCCCCGACGGGGCGTCGCGCTTGGAGCGGTGGTGGGTCTCGACGATCTCCAGGTCGTAGCTCGGTCCCAGCGCGCGCGCGGCGTCGCCGACCAGCTTCAGCAGCACGTTGACCCCCACCGACATGTTGGGCGCGCAGGACGATCGGGATCTTGCGCGACGCTTCGCGGATCTGCTCGCGCTCGGCGGCCGAGAGCCCGGTCGTGCCGATCACCATCGCCACGCCCATCGCCTCGGCGGCGTGCACGGCGGCCAGCGTCGCCGCCGGCACGGTGAAGTCGATCCAGACGTCGGTCTTGTTGGCGGGCGTCCCGGCGGTGATCGGCACACCCATGCTGGCGCCCGAGGCGATGACGCCCGCGTCCTGGCCCAGCGCTGGATGCCCGGGGCGCTCCGTCGCTGCCGCCAGCGCCGCCCCCGGCGTCGCCGCGATGGCGCGAATGATCGCGCCGCCCATTTTTCCTGTCGCCCCGAGGACGCCGATTCGTGTGCTCGCCATGGCAATACCAGCTGGTTGATCTCGCTCGTCTCGGCGAGAAACACAAGAGCGCCGAATCGCCGACCTTGGGCGGTCAGGTGCCGGACACGCCGCCCATGCCGAGGCCGCCGTCGAGGGGCACGACCATGAAGCCACCGCTGCCACCGCCCGTGATGCCGCCGAGGCCGCCCGTGCCACTGAAGCCGCCGACGCCGGCGCCACCGGTGCCGACGCTGCCGCCCGTGCCGATGGTCCCGCCGGTGCCCATCCTGCCGCCGGTACCGCTGCCACCCACGCCCATGCCGCCGATGCCGCCGATCATTCCACCCATGCCCGTGCCCGCGCCAGCGCCGCCCGTTCCCGCACCAGAGCCACCCGTGCCGGCGCCGGCGCCGCCGGTTCCGGCCCCGGTGGTCCCACCAGAGCCGCCCGCATCGATGCGCCCGCCCGAGCCGCCCGCGTCGATGGTGCCGCCCACTCCGCCGGCACCCGCGCCGCCGGATCCGGTGACGATCACCGGGCTGTCGCTGCCGCTGTCCGATCCCGAGAAGCCCGCGTCTTCGCCGTAGATCCCGCGGCCGCCCGCCGTCGCCTCGGCGACGCAGGCGCCGTTCTGGCAGGTGTGCCCCGCCGCGCACTGGGGAAAGCGCACGCAGCTGCGCGCCAGGAACAGCACCAGTTGCTGGGCGCTGCCCGGCACGAACGACACCGTCGCCGATTGCGTCACCACGGTGTCGGCGCCCAGGTTGCCGCGCGCCTCGACGCGGAACTGTCGGTTCGACTGGCCTCCGGGCACCAGCGCGATGCGGATCGGCAGCGTCGATTTTTCGGGGCCGCTGCCGAGCGCGAACGGGTAGCTGAGCTCACCGTCGGCGACGACGATCTCGACGGCGTCGACCTCGGTTCCGATCGAGAGATCCGACGCGACGGACACGACCAGCGTCGTCCCCTTGCCGTCGGAACCGCATCCCGCGGGGCCGACCGCCGCCAGCGCCAGCAGCAGCAACAGGGGCGGCAGCAGGAACCTCAAGCGCGACCGCCTCAATGGAGTGATCCGCATGGGCTGATCCCAAGGCAGTCAGGGCCGGCGTGGCTGCTCTTGGACAGGACCAGCGCAGCGGTGACGCCGGCGCCGATCGCGACCGCCCCGACGATCGTCCAGATCCACCAGTGGCTCGACGATGAGGCGTGCGCCTCGCCGGACTCGGCGGCGGTCGCCGGCATCGTGAGGGTGGTCGCCGGCGTCGGTTCGACCGGGCTGGGTGCCGCCAGCGACGGGGTGGAAGAGAGTGACGGCGACGGCGACGACGACGGCGCGGGCGGGGATGTCAGCGCGAGTGACGAGGACGGCGTCGTTGTCGTCGACGTCGCGGACGACGAGGGCGGCGTGACGGGTGGCGGGGCGGCCGGCGAGGCTGCCGAGTGGGTCGGCGCCGCAGCGGGCGCCGCTTCGGGCGGCGCCGCCGACGGCAGCGGGGCGGTGGCGTTCGCGCCCGGAGCCGCCGTCGCGTGCGGGCGGGCCGCAACCCGCTCGAGCTCCTGACTCCACCGCTCGGCCGCCGCGCGATTGCGGGTGCCGGGCGGCACGGTCCGCAAGTACGAGCGGTATCCATTGAGCGCCTTGTCGACGTCGCCGTTCAGGCGATAGGCCTGCGCGATGTTGAACAGCAGCGCCGGGTCGAGAAACAGCCGATAGGCGGCCTCGAACTCGGAGGCCGCCTCGGTGTAGTTTCCCAGGTTGTAGGCGGCCATGCCGCGCTTGGTGTGCTCGCGCGCGAGGTCTTCGTCGGTCGCCGCCGCGGCGCTCGTCAGCGCTCCGAGTTGGAGCAGGCCGACGACGACTACCAGGACGATGATCGGCGCTGAAGGTCGATGGGGCATGGCGGCAACCTGGCTCCAGGTCTATCGACTGCTCCCGCCCCTAACCTAAATCTCGCCTGTTCCCGCCCTGACTATCCCCTCTCCTCGTCCTCGAGCAGAGGGTTAGGGTGAGGAGTCCGGTCCGGTCCGTCCGGCGCTTACCCCTCGCGCGGGACCAGTTTCAGCGCCGCGAGCATCTCGCGCAGCTTGTCGCGCTGGCCGGCCGACAGCGGGTACAGCGGCGGGCGCAGCTCGTCGGCGATGCGGCCCATCATTGCCAGCGCGGCCTTGACCGGCGTCGGGTTCGGCTCGACGAACAGCCCTTCACCGAGCGGCAGCAGACGGTAGTGCAGCTCGCGCGCCTTCTTCCAGTCGCCGGCGGCGGCGGCGTCCCACATCGCCGACATCTCGGCAGGTGCGACATTGCTCACCACCGAGATGCAGCCGCGCGCGCCGAGCGCGAACAGCGGAAACGCGGTGGCGTCGTCGCCCGACAGCACGACCAGCCGATCGCCGACGCGCGCCAGGATCTGCGACGCGCGCAGCGCCGAGCCGGTCGCCTCTTTGATGCCGACGACCGCTGACAGCTCGGCCAGCCGCGCCACGGTCTCGGGCAGGAGGTCGCAGGCGGTTCGCCCCGGCACGTTGTAGACAATCGTCGGCAGCGGCACCGCGTCGACGATCGCCTTGAAGTGGCGGTAGAGCCCGTCCTGCGTCGGCCGGTTGTAGTAGGGGGTGACCAGCAGCAAGCCGTCGGCGCCGACCTTGCGCGCCTCGCTCGACAGCTCGATCGCCTCCGCGGTCGAGTTCGAGCCGGTGCCGGCGATGACCGGCACCCGCTTGCGCGCCGCCTCGACGACAATCTTGATGACGCGCACGTGCTCTTCGAAGTTCAGCGTCGGCGATTCTCCGGTTGTCCCAACCGGGACCAGGCCGTCGATGCCGTTCTTGATCTGATCTTCGACCAGCGCGCGCAGCGCAGCTTCGTCGACGGCGTCGTTGCGAAACGGAGTGACCAGAGCGGTGATGATGCCGGTAAACATCGCGACAACTTAGCACCAATGCGGGTCGGTTGAACGCCAAGACGCAAGGACGCCACCGTCCGGAATCTTGAAGCTCAGAGATCCGGCCCTTGGCGTCTCTGGCGTCTCTGGCGTCTCTGGCGTTTCGTCCTCAGCCGCGTTCCGGCCCGGCCGGCGGCGCCGGTTCCGGATCGGGCTGCGCGTCGAGGCGGACCAGCGGCACGAAGCGATCACCGTCGAGCTTGCCGGCCGCGGCGCGCAGAGAATGAACGCCAGCGATCGGCAGCGTCAGCGTCCCCTGCGCGTCGGGCAGGCGCACCGTGCGGCGCTCGACGGTGATGCCGCCGTCGCCGTCGCCCTTTTGCCGCCGCAGCACCAGGATCTCCATCGCCGGCGCCGGCGTGCCGGCCGGCAGCCGCCACTCCAGCGTCACTTGCTGATGGTCGTGACGCGCCTGGATGGCGGTCGGGGCTGGCGGCGCCGGGCGGATGTTGTCCGCCGGCTGGGCGTCGCCGTCGCGCTGCTCGAGCTCGGCGATGCGCTGGGCGCGCCGCGCGCGCGTCTCCCCGTCCGGCGCGCTCACCAGCAGACGGCGGTAGATCACCAGCGCGTCGCGCACCAGCCCTTGCTTGAGGCAAAGCTCGGCCATGGTTTCGGTCTCGAACATCAACCTGCCATCACCTTCCGCGTGTCGGCGATGTCGGCCTGGATCTGCGCGATCAGCGCCGCGGTCGACTCGAAGCGCTGCTCGTCGCGCAGCCGGTGGACGATCTCGAGCCGCACGCGCCGCCCGTAAATGTCGCCGGCGAAGTCCAGCAGGTGCGCCTCGACCGACAGCGCGCCGCTGCCCTTGAAGGTCGGGTTGGTGCCGATGCTCAGCGCGCACGGGTGACTCTCGCCGGCGGCGGGCGGGCGCACGCCCGCGCTGGGCGCGGGGTACCCCGCGTAGGCGTCGGCGTCGGCGTCCGGCAGCAGCACCGCGCGGCCGGCGTAGATTCCGGGGCTGGGCAGCAGCTCGCCTTCGGGTTTCACGTTGGCGGTCGGGATCCCCAGCGTGCGGCCGCGCCCGGCGCCGTGGACCACCTCGCCGGTCACCTCGAGCGGGCGGCCGAGCAGCATCGCCGCCCCTTCGACTCTTCCCTCGAGCGCGAACTCGCGCACCTTGGTCGACGAGCAGGTGAGGCCGCTCACGGTGACCGGCGGAACGACCGTGACACCGATCCCCAGCGCCAACCCCTCGACCCCCAGCAGGCGCGTGTCGCCCTTGCGGCCGCGCCCGAAGCTGAAGTCGTAGCCGACCACGACGTCGCGCGCGCCCAGGTCGCGCGCCAGCACGTCGCGCACGAAGCTGGTGGCCTCGATGGCGGCGAACGCGGGCGTGAACGGCTCGACGACCACCAGGTCGGCGCCCTCCTCGCCGAGCAGCTCGATGCGCCGCCGCAGCGACACGATCAGCGGTGGCGCCAGCGCGGGCGCGAACAGCTTGGCGGGGTGCGGGTCGAAGGTCAGCACGCCGACGCGGCCGCCGCTGGCCTCCGCGCGCTCGCGCGCCGCTCGCAGCAGCGCGCGATGACCGAGGTGAACGCCGTCGAAGTTGCCGATCACGAACGCGGTGGCGCGCGACAGCTCTCGAGACGCGGCGAGCGCGGCCCGCCCAGCGACCACCTTCATGCCGCAGAGAATACATGATGGGCTCCCCGGGCCAACCCGGAAGGTTCCCGGCCGGCCCGCGCGCGGCATCGGGGTGGTTTTTCGACAAAACCGGCGATCGGGGCTGGAATGGGGGGGTGCCGGGGTCTGTCTTCCAACCGCTGCCATCGGCGCGCGCGACGCGTCCGGCAACCTCGCCGGGAACATCGACGCAGCCGGGGCTGTCGCCCGCGGCATCTCGCGCTCAAGAGTCGCCGGGCAAGAGGCAAGATCGGCAGCAAGATCGGCGGCAAGATCGGCAGCAAGATCGGCAGAACGATGGACGGCACGACTGGCGCGATCACTTCGGCGTCTGGGTCGCGCTCGGCGGCGCCGCGTTCCTCGGGTACGCACTGGCCGCCCCGGTGCTGTCGCCGGCGAGCGTGACGCCGCTGCTGCGCGCCGGGCTGGAGCCGGGCATCTCGGCGCTGTGGCTCGCGCTCGCGCGCGGCGCGGCCGGTTTTCCGCTCGGCGATCCGCTGGCGCACGTGCGAGCGATCTCGATCGCCAGCGCCGCGGCGGCCGTCGCGCTGTTGCTCTGGCGGACCGCGCACGCCACCACTGACATCGGCGGGCGCGCGCCCGGGGTGCTGCATCCGACGGAGATCATCGGCGGGCTCGCTGCCGCGCTCACCGTGGCGCTGTCTCGATCGCTTTTGACGGCGGCGACCGTGGCCGGTCCGGTGGCGGTCGGCGCGTTGCTGGCGCTCGCGACGCTGGTGCTGGCAGAGCGCGTGGGGCGCGCGCCGTCCGATCGCCGCGCCGGGCTCGGCCTGGCGGTCATCGCCGGTGCGCTCGCCGGTGGGCCGCTGGCGGCCGCCGCCCTGGGCTGGCCGCTGGCGACGCTGGTCGGGTTGCGGGCGATGCGCCGTCGGCAGCGCTGGCCGGCGCTGGGCCCCGCGCTGGTCGCGATCGCCGCGCTCATCGCCGTCGTCCGGCTGGCGACGGGATCGGCGCCGCTCGAGCTCGGCGCGCTCGCGGGCCGGCTGTTCCTGGTTCCGGTCGTGCGCGCGGTGGCGCGGGTCTCGGGCGCCGGTGTCGCGCGCGCGGCGGCCGAGCTTGCCGATCAGGTCGGGGTGATCGGGCTGCTGGTGGCGGCGGTCGGGTTGCCGCGGCTGCGCTGGCGGGCGCTGGTCTTCACCGTCTGGCCGCTTGGCGGTGGCTTGATCTTGCGCGCCGCTTTCGGCGGCGGCGCCGAGGGGACGATCGGGATCATCGTCGCCGTGTCGGCGGTCGCGTTGCCGCTAGCGGTCGGGATGGTGCGGCTGGCGCAGCGCCTGGGCCGCGCCGAGGTGCCCGCCGTCGCGGCGATCGGTGTGATGGTCGCGCTCTGGCCGCTCCTCGCAAAATAGACAGCAAGATAGGCGGCAAGATAGACAGCCGCGGCCGCCGGAACGCGCGCCGCCGCCACCCTAAAGTTTCGCAAAGATGTCGTCTTCGTCGGCGCGGCGTAACGCAACAATCGACATCGACATGAGCAGCACGCGATCAATCGGTCCTCGAGAGAAGGTAGAGTCAGGCGTCATGTTCGACGGACGCACGAAGATCATCGCAACGCTGGGGCCTGCGCTCGATGCCGAGGGGGTCTTGGAACGATTGCTCGACTCGGGCGTCGACGTGCTGCGCGTGAATCTGTCGCACGCGTCACCGCGCGATCAGGCGGCGCGCGTGAAGCGCGCGCGCGCGCACCGGCCCGACATCGCGGTGCTCGCCGATCTCGGCGGACCGAAGCTGCGGCTCGGCGAGCTGTCCGAGGAGATCAAGATCCGCGCCGGCGACGTGATAACGCTGGGGGCGGGCGGCATCAACGTCGCCGACCCGTCGCTGTACGATCGCGTGCGCGTCGGCGATCCGGTCTACATCGCCGACGGAACGCTCGATCTGGTCACCAACGAAGTCTGCAGCGACCGCATCATCTGCCGCGTGCGCGTCGGCGGGACGCTGCGCTCGCGCAAGGGGATCAACCTGCCGATGGACGCGTCGTCGCTGCCGGCGCTCACCGACAAAGACCGCGCTGATCTGGCCGAGATTGGCGTGCTGGCGCCCGACTACATCGCGCTGTCGTACGTGCGGCACGAGAAGGACATCTTCGACGCGCGCGCGCTGACCAAGCTGCCGATCATCGCCAAGATCGAGAAGCAGCAGGCGCTGGAGCGGATCGACGCCATCCTGGCGGCCACCGACGCGATCATGGTGGCGCGCGGCGATCTCGGCGTCGAGATCCCGATCGAGAAGGTACCCGCGACGCAGAAGCGGCTGATCCTGGCCGCCAACCGTGCCGGGCGCCCGGTGATCACCGCGACGCAGATGCTGGTCTCCATGGTGTCGAGCCCGCTGCCGACGCGCGCCGAGGTGACCGACGTCGCCAACGCCGTGCTCGACGGCACCGACGCCGTGATGCTGTCCGAGGAGACCGCCGTCGGTCACGACCCGGTCGGCGCCGTGCAGATGATGAGCCGGATCCTGTGCGAGACCGAGCCGCTGCTGGCGGCGCACCAGGGACCCGTGCACCGCGACGAGGCCAACGCGCTCGCCCACGCGGCCGCCACGCTGGCCGACGACCTCGACGCGGCGGCGATCATCGTGCCGACGCGGACCGGTGTCTCGGCCGAGCGGCTGGCGGCGTTCCGGCCGCGCCGCCCGATCCTCGCCTACAGCCGCGTGCCCGAGACGACCCGGCGCCTGCACCTGGTGTGGGGCGTGCGGCCGGTCGACCTGCGGCCCGTGCCCGGCCTCGACTCGCTGCACGCGACGCTGGCCGCCGCGGGCCGCGATCTGCCGCCCGGCTCGCGCGCCGTCGTGCTCGACATCGCCGCGCCTGACTCGGGCAACCCGTCGCTGGTGAACGCGATCCACTTCTAGAGTCGGATAAGGGCGTTTAACCGAGCGGCTTCGCCGTCGGGGCCAGCATCGCCGCCACCGACTCCAGCAGCGCTTCCAGCTCGAACGGCTTTTCGATCACCCGGTCGTGGGTAACGCCGAGCGCGGCGCGGCGCTTGGGCGGCACGCCGGTCATGAAGGTGATCGGCGTCGACGGGAAGATCGCCGCCAGCTGCGCCGCCAGCAGCGCGGGCCCGGCCGAGCCCGACACCATGAGGTCGCTGAGCACCCCCGCCGGATCCAGGCCGCGCTCCGCCTCGGCGCGCGCCGCGTGTACGTCGCGCACGAGCTCGGGCTGATAGCCGGCCTCGCGCAGCACTTGAGCGACGAGCCCACCGATGTGGAGATCGTCTTCTATGATCAGGATGACCTTGTCTGGCATTGACTTCCGGGGCCCGGGAAGAAAGAATCGCGGCCCGAGTTGAAGACAACAATTCTCTCGGCGTCAACCCCCGGATGGGTGTACTTGCCTCTGCAAGTACGTCTGGAAGACGACGGGCCAGGCCCGACGCACTCCAGCTTCGTGTTGTGCAGCGGCGCGTCTGGCGTGGCTTGGGTCTTGGTGCTTATGTTCAACAGTCGTGGTGGCCGCGCCGGCTTCCTGCGGTTTCAATCAAGGAGAGTCTAAGCGATGAGTGCGCCCACGCGACCCGGTCCCAAGCAGACCAAGTTCATCTTCGTGACCGGCGGCGTCGTTTCGTCGCTGGGAAAGGGCCTGGCATCGGCGACCATCGGCAGCCTACTGGAGGGACGCGGGCTCAAGCTCACGATCCAGAAGCTGGATCCCTACCTGAACGTCGACCCGGGCACGATGAACCCGCTGCAGCACGGCGAGGTCTTCGTCACCGATGACGGCGCCGAGACCGACCTCGACCTCGGGCATTACGAGCGCTTCATCTCGCAGCGCATGACCAAGCTGAACAACGCCACGTCGGGTCAGATCTACCAGACGGTGATCCAGAAAGAACGGCGCGGCGAGTACCTCGGGGGCACCGTCCAGGTCATCCCCCACGTCACTGACGAGATCAAGGCGCGCATCCTGGCCTGCGCCAAGGGCAACGACGTGGTGATCGTCGAGGTCGGCGGCACCGTGGGCGACATCGAGTCGCTGCCGTTTCTCGAGGCGATCCGGCAGCTGCGGCTGGAGGTGGGGCAGGGGAACGCGCTCTCGGTCCACGTCACGCTGGTCCCCTTCATCGGTGCCGCCGGCGAGCTGAAGACCAAGCCGACCCAGCACTCGGTGATGAAGCTGCGTGAGATCGGGATTCAACCCGAGATCCTGCTCTGTCGGTCCGACCGTCCCATCGACACGGCGCTCAAGAAGAAGATCGCCCTGTTCACCAACGTCGCGAACGACGCGGTGTTCAGCGCCGAGGATGTGTCGTGCATCTACGAAGTGCCGATCCACTTTCACAATGAGGGGGTCGACGACAAGATCGCCGAGCTGCTGAACATCTGGACGCGCGCGCCCGAGCTCACCGGCTGGGAGCGGGTCGTGCATCGGATCAAGAGCCCGCAGGCCGAGGTCGACATCGGCCTCGTCGGCAAGTACGTGGATCTCGTCGAGTCGTACAAGAGCCTCAACGAGGCGCTGATCCACGGCGGCATCGGCAACGACTGTCGGGTGATCCTGCACCACATCGACTCCGAGGAGATCGAGAAGCGCGGCGCCAAGGAGCTGCTGGGCGCGGTCGATGGGATCCTGGTAGCGCCCGGCTTCGGCACGCGCGGCAGCCAGGGCAAGATCGAGGCCGTTCAGTACGCGCGCGAGGAGGGTGTCCCCTTCTTCGGCATCTGTCTCGGCCTGCAGATGGCGGTCGTCGAGTTCGCGCGCAACGTCGCGGGCCTCAAGGGGGCCAATTCGACGGAGTTCGATCCGGCCGCCCCCTATCCGGTGATCGATTTTCTCCCCGAGCAGCGCACCGTCACCGAGAAGGGGGCGACGATGCGGCTCGGTGCGTTCCCATGCATGCTGACGGCCGGCACGCGGGCGGCGACCGCCTACGGCACGACCGAGATCAGCGAGCGCCACCGGCACCGCTATGAGGTGAACAACGACTTCAGGGATGCGCTGACTCGAAACGGCATGGTGATCTCGGGGACCTCTCCCGACCGCCGCCTGGTCGAGATGATTGAGCTCCCCTCACACCCCTACTTCGTCGGGTGCCAGTTCCACCCCGAGTTCAAGTCGCGGCCCCAGGAGCCGCACCCCTTGTTCCAGTCGTTCATTGGCGCCGCGCTGCGTGCTCGGCTCGCGGCCCGTCGGCCGGCGAACCGAGACCTCGGACAGGCCGCCGACCGTCACGCCTAGACCGCGTCAACCCTGCGTCATTGTTATGGTTGAGCTGCCTCGGGCCTTCCCCTGGCACGCGTGGTGGCATGGCGTAGGGTCTGTTCCGCGAACGTGACAAGCAGGTGACTGCAATACATGTACCACCCGATGGTTGGAGCTTTACCCGATTGGCCGCCAGGTGCTAAAAGTACAAGGTCTGGCCGCCAGGGATGAAACGCGCAGGGCGACACAGGCGGTAGTTGGGGAGGAAAAGAGATGTCGATCGAAATCAAACAGCACCTGAAGCTTTCGCAGCAGTTGGTGATGACTCCCCAGCTGCAGCAGGCGATCAAGCTGCTGCAACTCTCCCGGATGGAGCTGGTCGACATGGTCCGGGACGAGATGCTCGAGAACCCGATTCTCGAGGACTCGGTCGAGTCAGGCAATGAACAGGCCAAAGGGACAGAGGCCTCGACCCCGGCCGAAACCGCCGTCAACGAGGTCGAGCGGGTCGGCGAGACCGAGACCCCGATGGCCGAGATCCCGACCGACAAGGTCGACTCCACCGCCGAGGTCAAGGTCGACACCCGGTCCAACGAGGCGGTCGCCGACTTCGACTGGGACACCTACCTCGACAACCAGGCGCAGGCGGCCCCCATGCCGTCCTACAAGTCGAACAACGACGACCTGCCGTCGCTGGAATCGACGCTGACGCGCGGCACCTCGCTGTTCGACCACCTGGAGTGGCAGCTGAAGCTGTCCCACTTCACGCGCGAGCAGGACGGCATCGCCATGCTGATCATCGGCAACCTGACGCCGGACGGCTATTTGCAAGAGCCGCTGGAGGAGCTGGCCGAGGAGGCGGAGGTCTCGGTCGAAGTGGCCGAGGGGGTGCTGAAAAAGATTCAGGAGTTCGATCCGGTGGGCGTCGGGGCTCGCAATTTGCAGGAATGCTTGCTGATCCAGGCCCGGCACATCGGCGCGGACGACGACGTGGTGATTGGCATCATCGAGCGGCACCTGCCCAACCTCGAGAAGAAGAACTACGGCGCCATCGCCAAGGACCTCCAGCAGCCGGTCGAGGAGATCTACGAGGCGGCCAAGGTCGTTCAGACCTTCGACCCCAAGCCCGGCCGGCAATACACGTCGGAGGAGCCCACATACATCACCCCCGACGTCTACATTCACAAGGTGGGCGACAAGTATTTCGTCGTGGCCAACGACGACGGGCTCCCCAAGCTCAAGATCTCCGACTTCTACCGGACGGCCCTCGCGGGCGGGCCGAAGGCGCGCGAGTACATCCAGGAGAAGCTGCGCAGCGCGCAGTGGCTCATCCGGTCGATCCAACAGCGCCAGCGCACGATCGTGCGCGTGACCGAGTCGATCCTCAAATTCCAGCGCGATTTCTTCGACAAGGGGACGGCTCACCTGAAGCCGTTGATCCTGCGCGACGTGGCTGAGGACATCGGCATGCACGAGTCGACGGTGTCACGCGTCACGACGAACAAGTACGTGCACACCCCGCAGGGGATCTACGAGCTGAAGTATTTCTTCAACTCCGGCATCTCGCGCACCGATGGCGACGATCTTGCGTCCGAGGCGGTGAAGCTGAAGATTCGGCAGATCATCGCGCAGGAGAACGCCAAGCATCCGCACTCCGACCAGCGCATCGTCGAGCTCTTGCGAGATCAGAACATCGAAATCGCCCGCCGTACAGTTGCGAAGTACCGAGAGCAGCTTAGGATCCTGTCGAGCAGCAAACGCCGTCAAGTCTTCTGAAGCCCCGAGGAAGCCGGACGATAAAAGAATGTCCGTCGACGAGAAAATCGGGTAAAAGCGTCACGGCTCGGGCCGACAGAGAACCTAAGGAGAGTCATGCAGCTCTCGACAACTTTCCGTCATATGGATGCCTCTCAGGCGGTGCGCGACTACGCCGAAGAGAAGCTGGACAAGATCCGAAAGTATTTTCAGAAAGACCCCATCGCGGCGCACGCGGTCTTTTCGGTCGAGCGGGGCTTTCACCACGTAGCCGACATCAACATCACGCTCCCGAACGGGATCGTGATCAACGCCAAGGAAACGACCGAGGACATGTACTCGTCGATCGACCTGGCGACGGCGCGCATCGAGCGGCAGGTGCGCAAGTGGAAGGAGAAGATCCGCGACCACAAGCCGCACGGTGGCCCGTCGGTTTCGGTACGCGAGATGGTGCTGCTGGCCGAGGAGATGGAGCCGCGCCCATCGGCCACCGTCGGTCCCTCTGACACCACGCCAAGCCGCGCGGAGCCCGGCACGAAGCCGGTTGCGCCGCCTGCGGCGTCCGCCTTTCGCATCGTGAAGGACGAGACCTTCACGGCGCGTTCGATGAAGGTCGAAGACGCCGTCATGCAGCTGAATCTGCTGGGTGACGAGCTGCTGGTATTCACGGACATCAACAGCCAGACAATCTCGGTTGTCTACCGGCGCAAGGATGGGAACTACGGTCTCATCGAGACCGGCCGCGAGATCGGTCGGTCCGGGGCCCGATCCTGACGCCTCGTTTGTGGTAAAGACGCCACAACGGTAGAGCATCTGAGATGAAGGTCATCGATTTCCTCCAGCCTCGCAGGATCGTCGCTCACCTGAACGCGCGCACCAAGGCGGGGGTGCTGTCCGAGCTGTCGGCCCACCTGGCCGAACAGGAGCCGGGCGTCGACGCCGAGTCGCTGCGCAAGGTGCTGGAGGAGCGCGAGCTGCTGGCGTCGACCGCCATCGGCGACGGGATCGCGATTCCGCACGGCAAGCTCGACTCGGTCGGCCACCTGGTCGGGACGCTCGGCCGGTCGGTGGAGGGGATCGAGTTCGAATCGATCGACGGCAAGCCGACCCACCTGATCTTCATGTTGGTCGCGCCGGCGAGCTCGACGGGCGTGCACCTCAAGGCGCTCGCGCGCCTGTCGCGCCTCTTTCGCGACGCCGACTTCCGCCAGCGCCTCCTGGCTGCCCCTGACCCCGCCGCGATGTACCAAGTCATCGCCGACGAAGACGCCAAGTACTAGGCGCGGGAGGCGGCTCGAGGGCGCCGCTCCCCCAATCGCGCAGTTCGTCAGAACCAGGTAGACTCGCCCCGATGTTGACGGTGCGATCGCTCCTTGACGAAGGGTCCGGGCTCAAGCTCGTGCTCATGGCGGGGGAGTCGGGGCTGGGGCGGCGCCTGACGATTCATCGCATTCAGAAGCCGGGGCTGGCGCTGGCCGGCTACGTGCGGCAGGTCCACCCCGAGCGCGTCCAGGTCCTGGGGGCGACCGAGATCTCCTACCTCGGCACGCTGACCGACGAAGAGGCGCGCCGGTCGGTGGAGGCGTTCGTCGCCCTCAACCCGGCGTGCGTGGTCGTGACCAAGGGGCTGGACGTGCCGCGCCTGTTGCTGGAGGCGGCCGACCGCGGCGGCGTGCCGGTGCTGCGCACGCCGCTGGTGTCGTCGGCGGCGATCGACGCGATCCAGAAGCACCTCGAGCTGCAGCTGGCGCCCACCGCGAGCATCCACGCCGTGCTGATGGACGTGCTGGGCGTCGGCGTGCTGCTGCTGGGCAAGAGCGGCATCGGCAAGTCGGAGGCGGCGCTGGATCTGATCATGCGCGGCCATCGCCTGGTCGCCGACGATCTGGTCGAGGTGCGGCGCACGTCGGGCGACGTGCTGGTCGGCTGGGCGTCGGAGCTGATCAAGCACCACATGGAGGTGCGCGGCCTCGGCATCATCAACATCAAGGACATGTTCGGCGTGGCCGCCGTGCGCGACGAGAAGAAGATCGAGCTGGTGCTCGAGCTCCTGCGCTGGGACCAGACCGAGAGCCACGACCGCCTCGGCCTCGACGAGATGGTCTATCCGATCCTCGACGTGCCGGTGCCGCTGCTGCGCATCCCGGTCAGCCCGGGCCGCAACGTGAGCTCGCTGATCGAGGTCGCGGCGCGCAACCGCCTGCTCCAGGTGCGCGGCCACCACTCGGCGCGCGAGTTCCAGGAGCGCCTCGATCGCGCGCTGGCCGACGCCCGCGAGCGTCGCTGGAGGGACGACGTCGAATGAGGCTGGTGGTCGTGACCGGGGTCTCGGGAGCCGGGAAGTCGACGGCGCTGCGCGCGCTCGAGGACCTCGGCTACTACTGCGCCGACAACCTGCCGATGCCGCTGCTGCCCAAGTTCGTCGAGCTGCTGTCGACGCGCGCCGAGATCGATCGCGCCGGGCTGGTGATCGACGCCCGCGGCGGCGAGTTCCTGCACGACACAGCGTCGATCCTGGCCGGTATTCGCGCCGCCGGCCACTCGCTGGAGGTGCTGTTCCTCGACGCGGGGGACGACATCCTGCTGCGCCGCTTCTCCGAGACCCGGCGGCGCCACCCGCTGTCCGACACCGACATCCGGGCCGGCCTGCGCGCCGAGCGCGACCAGCTGCACCTGCTGCGCCAGGAGGCCAACGCCATGGTCGACACCGGCGCCCTGACGGTGCACGTGCTGCGGGCGCTGATGCAGGAGCGCTACGGCAGCGCCGAGGACGACCTGTCGGTGACGCTGATGTCGTTCGGGTTCAAGCACGGCCTGCCGGTCGAGGCCGACATCGTGCTGGATGTGCGCTTCCTGCCCAATCCCTTCTTCGTCCCCAACCTGTCGGCGCTTTCGGGCGAGGACGAGGCGGTGGTCTCGTTCGTGATGCAGAATCCAGAAACGCGCGCCTTCGTCGAAAAGGCCGAGGAGCTGCTGCAGCTGTCGATCCAGGGCTTTCGGCGCGAGGGGAAGTCCTATGCCACGGTCGCCATCGGCTGCACCGGCGGGCGCCACCGGTCGGTGGTCATCGCCAAGGAGCTGGGGCAGCGTCTGCGCAAGGAGATCTCGATCTCGATTCGACACCGCGATATTCAACGGACGGGCGCAGCTTGATCGAGATCGACTACCGAGATCGACTAGAATGACGGCTTCGACCATGTCCTCCCCGGACGACAATGATCTGCTGGTTGGCGTCGTCGTCGTGACCCACGGCGGCGCGGGCGAATGCCTGCTCGCCGCCGCCGGGACGATCGTCGGTCCCCTCGATTCGGCCGAGGCGGTCAGCGTCGCCATGGAGGACCCCTTCGAAGAGGTGATCCGCCGCGTCGAGCAGGCGTGCAGCGACGTCGACCATCACGCCGGCGTGGTCATCCTGGTCGACATCCACGGCTCGTCACCGTTCCAGGCCTGCCTGGCGATGCTGGACGGCACGCGCCCGATCGAGATCGTCTGCGGCGTCAACTTGCCGATGCTGCTGAAGCTGGCCACCGTCGATCGGCGCGACCTGCGCCCCTACGAGCTGGCCGAGCTGCTACGCGATGTCGGGCGGCGGTCGATCCGACTCGGCTCCGAGCTCACCGGCAAGATCGCCCTTCAAGAGTCACGATGATAGTCACCACGAAGAGTCACGACGATGAGTCACGACGATGAGTCACTTCGATGAATGAGACCAATTCCAATCCCGAGGCGTCGCGCACCGTCACCATCCTCAACCGCCTGGGGATGCACGCCCGCGCCGCGGTGAAGTTCGTCCAGACCGCCAACCGCTATCGCTGTGAGGTGAAGGTGGTCAAGGACGACCAGGAGGCCAACGGCAAGAGCATCATGGGCCTGCTGACGTTGGTCGCCGCGCACGGCGTGACCATGACCATCGTGTGCGCCGGCGACGACGCTCCGGCGGCGGTCGATGAGTTGGCTCAGCTCGTCGGCACGGGATTCGGCGAAGGGGTCGATCCTCGATCGCCGCGCGACCTGCCTCGACCGCGCAGCCTGCCTCGACCGCGCGGCTTGCCTTGACGCCGAGGCTTGCCGTGACTCCGAGGCTCGGCTGACGTGGAGCGACTCGCCGGCGTAGGCGCTTCGCCCGGGATCGCCATCGGCGTCGCCCACGTTCTCGGCAGTCGCGTCGACGTCCACGAGCGCCGCATCTCCGCCGACGCCGTCGACGCCGAGATGCAAACGGTTCGACGAGGCGCTGGCGCAGACCGACGCCCAGCTGGCGCGCATCCAGCAGCAGATCGCCGAACGCGAGGGGGACGAGCACCAGTATCGAATCCTCGAGGCGCACCGGCTGATGCTGTCCGACGTGCACCTCACCGAGCAGGCCAAGCGCTACATCCGCGACGACCATACGTCGGCGGATTGGGCGGTGCGCCGCGCGCTCGACCAGATCCAGTCGGTGTTCGACCGCATCGAGGATCCCTACTTCCGCGATCGGCGCAGCGACATCGCCATGGTCGGCGAGCGCCTGCTGCGCAACCTGCTGGGCATGGTCGAGTCGTCGGCGGAGGACACCCCCAAGGGGAGCATCGCCGTCGGGACACGAGCTGTCGCCCGCCGACGTGGCGCAGCTGGGGCGCGCCGAGGCGGCGGGCTTCTGCACCGAGGCGGGCGGGCGCACGTCGCACACCGCGATCGTCGCGCGCGCGCTCGGCCTACCGCTGGTCGTCGGCGTCGAGAAGCTCGGCCACCGGGTCTGGTCGGGGATGACGATGATCGTCGACGGCAACCGCGGCGAGGTGATCCTCGACCCCGACGAGGAGGCGCTCAAGCGCTACATCGCGCGCGCCGACGTGCAGCGCTCGCGCGCGCAGCGGCTGTCGGCGATGCGCGACACGCCGTCGTCGACCGTCGACCAGACGGCGATCCACCTGGCCGCCAACGTCGAGATGCTCGAGGAGATCCCGATCGCCGTCGACCTCGGCGCCGAGTCGGTGGGGCTGTTCCGGACCGAGTTCCTGTACCTGGAGCGCCCGCAGCTGCCGACCGAGGAGGAGCAGTACGCGCACGCCGTCGCGGCGCTCAAGAGCGTCGGCGGCCGGCCGATCACCTTTCGCACCCTCGATCTCGGCGGCGACAAGCTGCCGGCCGCCGTGCGCATGCCGACCAGCACCAACCCCGCGCTGGGCCTGCGCTCGATCCGCTATTCCTTGCACCGGCTCGATATCTTCCGCACCCAGCTGCGCGCCCTCTATCGCGCCTCGGTCGAGGGGCCGATGGCGATCCTCTTTCCCGCTGATCTCGGGCGTGGCCGAGCTGCGCGCCGCCAAGGCGATCTGCGCCGACGTGTGCGCCGAGCTGGCGTCGCAGGGGATCGCGCACGATCCCAAGGTCCCGATCGGCATCATGGTCGAGACGCCGAGCGCCGCGTTCATCGCCGATCTGCTGGCGGCCGAGTGCGACTTCCTGAGCATCGGCACCAACGACCTGATCCAGTACTCGCTGGCGGCCGATCGCGAGGACGAGCACGTCGGCTACCTGTACCACCCGCTGCACCCGGCGATCCTGCGCGCGCTCAAGCAGATCGTCGAGGGGGCGAACCGCGCCAACAAGCCGGTCGCCATGTGCGGCGACATGGCGGGCGATCCGCTGCTGGCCTGGATCCTGATGGGGATCGGCCTGCGCAAGCTGTCGATGGCGCCGCGCCAGATCCCGGTGCTGAAGTCGATCATCCATTCGACGACGATGGCCGACGCCGAGCGCCTGGCGCGCGCCGCGCTGGAGCTGCGCACCGAGACCGAGGTCGAGGAGCTGGTCTACGGCGTGATGCGGGAGCGCTTCCCGCTCGAGCTGGCCGACGAGGAGGTCAGCTGATCCGCGCGGCCCGCGCGGCCGACGCCGAGGCGCTGCAGGCGCTGTGGCGCAAGATTGACGATCTTCACGCGGCGCTGGTGCCGGGGTACTTCCGGGCGAGGTCGTCGTCGTCGTCGGCTTCGGCGTCGGCCGGGGACGCGGCGCCACGGACGCCCGGCTACGTCGCCACTGACGCCCACGCCACCATGCTGGTCGCCGAGGGCGTCGGCCGCGCCGCCGACGCCGCGCTGGCGGGCGCCGTGCTGGTGCGCATCTACGACACGCCCGACGATCCGTCGATGGTGGCGCGCCGGCGCGCGCACGTCGAGGCGCTGGTCGTCGACGAGCGCCACCGCCGCATGGGGGTCGGGACGGCGCTGATGAACGCGGCGACCGCCTGGGCGCGCGAGCGCGGGGCCGTCGAGATCATGCTGACCGTCTGGGCCGGCAACGCCGCCGCCGAGGCGTTCTACGAACGGCTCGGGTACCGGGTCATCTCTCGCGCGCTGGGCAAGCCGCTGTAGGCGCTCAGGCGGCCACCGCGGGCGGGCGGGCGGCGGCGCGGCGGGCGCGGCGGACCCAGAACAGGTACAGCAGCGGCGCCGCCAGCAGCGAGTACGACAGCACGTGGCCGATCGGTCCGTCGGGGCCGAAGATCTCGGTGGCGTCGTGGAAGGCCTGGCTACCGGTGATCACGCCGCTCTCGGCCAGCTCGTGCACGCCGTAGATCATCAGCTGAACCAGGAACAGGCCGAGAAAGAGCGCGGTCACCTTGAGCAGCACCCCGAGGTTCAGGCGGTGGCTGTAGCGGCTCCAGTACCAGGCGAGCAGGCCCGCCGTCAGCAGACCGATCGCCGCGCCCACCAGGACCAGCACGCCGTGGATCGGCACCGCGGCCGCCCGCACCGCCATCGCCTGCACGCCGAGGTAGAAGACCGCCTCGAGCAGCTCGCGCGTGACCAGCAGCGTCGTCACCAGCGTGACGCCGACCAGCGGGCCGATGCCGGCGCCGTCCGGCCACCCGCTCGACGCGCGATTCGATCTCCCCCTTGAAGCGCCGTCCGATGCGCATCATCTGCACCAGCAGCAGGCCGACGAGCGCGGCCGCCGACAGCGCGGCGATCCCTTCGTAAAGCGGCTGATTCGGCACCTGCAGCCAGAGCCACGCGCCGATCACCGACGCCACGACCGCCATCCCGACGCCGATGTGAACCCCCCGCACCAGCGCGCCGCGGTTGGTCTTGCGCAGATAGCCGACGATGACACCCACGATCAGGAAGGCCTCGAGCCCCTCCCGAAAAGTCACGAGCAAAGCCTGCAGCATGCCTGTTGTGACGGCCACTATAGCGCGCCCGTGGTGGCGGCGCAGTGGTAACCTCGCGGCCGTCGCGCGTGGCAACTGGATCGAGTGAATGAATCCCGCGGACGGCCTCCGAGTCCAACCCGAAAAGGAGATGCGATGCGACGGACCAGGGTAGCTCTGGCGCTGGTGGTGACCGCGATCGGCCTCGGGCGCGGCGCGGCGGCGTGGGCCGACGAGGCGTCGGGGCACTACAACCTGGCGCTGCAGCTCAAGCGCGAGGGGAAGACGCCCGAGGCGATCTCCGAGTGCGAGAAGGCGATCTCGCTGCGTCCCGACTACGCGGCCGCGCATCAGACGCTGGGCAATCTGTGGCGCGCCCAGGGGAACTATCAGAAGGCGGCCGCCGAGTACGAGAGGACACTGAAGCTGCAGCCCAAGGACGCCCAGACCCACGGCAACCTCGGCGCCGCCTACGTCCGGCTCAAGCGGGTCGACGACGGGATCCGCGAGCTCGAAACCGCGGTCGAGCTCAAGCCCGACGAGTACGAGCCGCGCCTGTCGCTCGGCTTCGCCTACAAGAGCAAGGGTGACTACAAGCACGCCATCGAGCACCTCACCAAGGCGACGGAGCTCAAGCCGGAGGACCCCAACGCCTGGAACAGCCTGGGCATCTCGAAGGAGAAGTCCGGCGACATGGAGGGGGCGATCGCCGCCTTCCGCAAGGCGATCTCGCTGCGACCCGAGGAGGCCGAGTATCACTTCAGCCTCGCCACCGTCTACCGCCGGCAGCGCAACTCCGACGAGGCGATCGCCGAGTACAACCTGGCGCTGGCGCGCGATCCGAAGCACGCGCGCGCCTACTACGACCTCGGCATTCTCTACTCGCAGGACAAGAAGACCCACGAGGCAAAGGAGGCCTTCGAGAAGTACCTCGAGTACGGCAAGTCCGAGGACCCCGCGTCGCGGCGCGACGCCGAGGAGCGGCTGAAGACGTTCAAGGGCTACGCCGACGGCGAGAAGGCGCAGGGCGTCGGCAAGAAGCCGGCCCAGAGCGCCAAATAGAAAGTCGCACTGACGGGGCGCGCCGGACGCGCGGCGCGAGGACGAGGACGAGGACGGGTAAGGCTAGGGACATGCTCCGCCGCGGGGGGCCAACGTTTTTGCCGAGAATATAGGGATCCTTGAGCCTGGTTCTTGAGTAAGCTCGGCCCGTGCCGTCGCAGGTTGGCAGCGCGCAGTATCGACGCCGCCACTTTGCGTCGCGACCGATCCAGCTGGTTCTGGCGTGGGCCTTTCTCGACTGCGTCTTCAACCTGCGCTCCACCACCTGGGAGCCGGAGGCGTGGTACCTGCTCCCGTCGATCGACGCCATCGTGCTGCTGGGGGCGCTGCTGCTGGCGCGCCGGCGCGGCCACGAGATCTCGCGCGGCGTGCGTGGCGCCGTCGTCGCCTTCGCGGTGGTGGCGCGGATCTTTCGCAGCGCCGAGGGGGTGGTCGACCGGCATTTTCACCGCCCCCTGAGCCTGTTCCTCGACGTCCCGCTCGTCCCCGACCTGTTCCGGTTGCTGCGGTCGACGGTGTCAGCGCCGCGGCTGGTGGGGTGGGGGATGCTGATCTTGATCGGGCTCGTCGCGCTCGGCGTGGTCACCTGGATGGTGCTCGGCGTCGCCGACCGATCGCTGGCGGCGGTCGGTTCCCAGCGTCTGTTCGTTGGCGCGCTGATCGCCGGCGCGCTGCTGTCCCCGCTTTGGCCTCAGCCGCGCAATCGCTGTCTTCACTACGGCATGTTCGGAAGAAGCGTCGTCGAACGGCTGGCGCCCGAGGTCTGGTTCCTGCGCCACGCGGCCGACTATCGGCGCGAGAAGGCCGAGGGGATCGCCCGCGTCCAGGCGCAGCTGCACGCGTTGCCGTCCGGCCTGGAACGCCTGCACCACGCCGACACGTTCCTGTTCTTCATCGAATCCTACGGCGTGACGGTGATCGACAACCCGACGTACGCGCGCGCTCTGGCCCCGGCGTATGAAGCCTTCGAGCGCGATCTCAGGGCGCGCGGCTTCTCGATCGCATCGAGCGTGCTCGACTCGCCGACCTTCGGTGGGCAGTCCTGGTTGGCCCACGGCACGCTGGCGACCGGCGTGCGCATCGAGGACGGACTCGCCAACACCGTGCTGCTGGAGGCCCAGCCGCCGCCGCTGACCATGGCCGAGATCTTTCGGCGCGCCGGGTACCGCACCGTGCTGGTTCAGCCGGGCACGACGCGGCGCTGGCCCGAGGGCGAGGTCGCCGGATTCCAGCAGAAGTACTACGCCATGGACTTCGACTATCGCGGCCCCAGCTACGACTGGGCCACCATGCCCGACCAGTACGTCATCGACTTCGTTCACCGGCACGAGATCGCGCAACCACCGCAGCCGGCGCGCGCGCCGCGGTTCGTCGAGTACGCTCTGGTGTCGAGCCACGCCCCCTGGGGCAAGCAGCCGCGCTTTGAACCGGCGTGGGATCGGTTGGGCAACGGCGGCGAGATCTTCAACGCACAGCCCCCCGCGCGCTTTCCCATCACCTGGGCCACGCTCGACCAGGGCGGCGAGGCCTACGTGACATCGCTGCGCTACGACTTCGACGTGTTGCGGAGCTACATCGCCGATCGCCTCGCCGACGATGCCCTGATCATCCTGCTGGGCGACCACCAACCGTCGGCGGGGGTCTCGGGGGCCGGCGCGTCGCACGGTGTGCCGGTGCACATCATCAGCCGCGATCCGGCGTTGATGCGTCGGGTGCTCGCCTCGGGCTACACGCCCGGCATTCGAGTGACGCCGGGGGCGCCGACGACCCCGATGGAGCGCTTCTTACCCTGGTTCGTCGAGCGGTGTTCGGGAACGCCCTGACTCAAGGGCCTCTTAACCGAGGGTGGCGGCCATCGCGCCGGCGGCCAGGCGAGAGAAGAGCTGACGATCCTTCAGGTAGGCCAGATCCTCGTCGTTTTGTGGGACCACGCTGACGTTGGTTCCGTTGTTACACCAGTGGACCGCGTAGGTGTCCTCGCGGATCAAGCGACGTTCGAGCTTGGCCAGCGTCGTCGACCGGCGCCGGTGAAAATACTGATAGGTCATGACCGGACCCAGCGGCGAGAAGCAGCGCGGCGGGAGCACCACGACGTCGGGATAGGCGGTCTCGGCCATCAGGTCTTGAAGAGCGTCGGATCCGAGCAGCGAGTAACGTTTGAGCCGGTCGGGATAGCGCTGCGCGATGCGCAGCAGAAGGTCGCGCATCAGCGGATGGCGCGGGCGGAATCCCATGGTGGCGTTGTGAATCGCGACCGTGTACAGGCGCGCGACGGCTTGAAACAGCCCCACGCCCCACGCTGCATGCGAACAAAGCGCCCGAAAGAGAGTCAGCGGCGCCGTTCGGAAGTAGCGCCAGCGGCTGTTCCTCTTGAACGCCTCACTGTCGACCAGGATGTGCTCCTGCGCGACGAATCCCCCCGCGGGCAAGAGCGGCGCGAAGGTCCGCAGCGCGATCGTGTCGGTGTCGAGGTAGATGCCCCCGTTCACGTACAGATACAGCGCGCGCAGGAGATCGGCGACCGCGCTGTGGAGCTGACGCTCCTGCAAGAAGGCGTGCGCCGCGCGCAGCTCGCTTGAACAGGGCAGCGCCGCCTGTTCCAGCCAGGCGTCGAGCTCGACGTCGATCGAACGCAGGCAGCCGACTTCCCGCCGGAGCCGTTCGAAGTTCTCCGCGCCGTCGAGCGCCGGTCCCTTCAACAGATGAATCGCCTCGGGCTCCGCGCGGGCGGCCACGGCCCTGATCGCGAGATACACCGAATAGGGGAGCGAATCGTTGTTCCAGACGAAGACGAAGTGATTCGGAATGGCAGTGGACGACTTCTCCACGGCAAATTTCTAGCATGGCAATTGCCTGAATGTGGGCGCAAGTTGAGGGCGATGCCGACAGCGGATGAGCTACCCGCCCCGACGTCAAACCCTGGAAAAACGAGCCCGCGCTGGCTGATCGGCTGGCTGAGCGGCTGGTGGATCTTCGGGCTGTGGTGCGCGCTGGTGGTCGTCGGCTGCCTGCGACACGAATTCTGGCGAGACGAGGTTCGGGCGTTCTCCATCGCTCGCAACGCCACCTCGCTCGTCGATCTGATGGCCTTGATGAAGAACGAGGGACACCCGGCGCTCTGGCAGCTCTTGCTGCGCGGTGGCTTCGTGCTGACGTCGTCGAGATTGGTTCTGCCGATCACCAGCCTGGTGATCGCCGCCGCCGCGATGGCGCTGCTGATCTTCCGCTCCCCGCTGCCGCTCTGGCTCACGGCGCTGTTCGTCTTCGGGCGCCTCGGGCTCTACGAGTACTCCGTGGTCGCGCGCAACTACGGGATCTCGATGCTGCTGATGTTCGGGTTTGCCTGGCTCTATCCGAAGCGCGGGCAGCGCGCGCTGCCGATGGGATTGGTGCTGGCGCTGCTCGCCAACACCAACCTTCACTCGTTGCTGATCGCCGGCGCGCTGATGGCGTTCTGGGCCTGGGACGCGCTGGTCACAGACCGGCAGACGGGCCGGGCGGCGCTGGTCATCGGCGTCGCCGCGATCATCTACCTGGCCGGCGCCGCCGCGGCGCTGTCGACGCTCTGGCCGACCGAGGTGACCAGCCCGACCGATGCCACGCGCTACACGGCGGCGCAGGTGGTGCGCGCGCTCTGCTCGGTGCTCGTCGATCCCGCCGGCCAGTTTGGCGGCATCGCGCCGCGCATCCCGGCCCTGGCGATCCCGGTGGATCTGCTGTTCGTCGCTGGCACGCTGATGCTGCTGCGCCGGCCGGCTGCCTTCGTCACCGCGTGGCTGGTGCTGCTGGTCCTCAGCGTCCTCTTCCAGGTCGTCTACCCGGGCGGCTACCGTCATCAGGGATTGCTCATCGTCGCCTGGATGACCCTGTTCTGGATCGTCCGCGACCAGGAGGGGGATCGGCCGCCGCTCGGTCGGACGGCGGCGCGGCTGTCGCGGATCGGGCTCTACGCCTTCTCGTCGATGCTGCTCGTGTCGCTGCTGGTCGGGACCTACGTCTGGGGTCGAGATGTCGTCAGGCCACAGAGCGCCAGTCGCGCGTTCGGCCAGTTCCTGACCACGCACGCCGAGTATCGCGAGGCGATCCTGGTCGGCGAGCCCGACTTCTACCTGGAATCAACCCCGTACTACGCCGGCAACCCGATCTACATCGCCCGCGAGCAGCGCTTTGGCGACACGGTGAGCTTCACGCGGCGTTCGGCTTTGCATCTGGGGCTGGGGCAGCTGATGCGCCTCGCCTGGCAAGCGCACGAGCGACAACATCGCGCGGTCCTGATCGCCGTCGGTCACCACGACGGGATCGACCCGACCGCCTGGAGCAGCGGCAACGGCAACGGCAACGCCGGCGCAACCTCTGGCTCGGTTCACTATGGATACGACCGAACATTCTCGTGGTCGGGCGAC
Source organism: uncultured Pseudomonadota bacterium (assembly GCA_963778795.1). Taxonomy (GTDB): domain Bacteria; phylum Myxococcota_A; class Polyangia; order Fen-1088; family Fen-1088; genus DASRQZ01. The sequence continues at coordinate 1,217,211 of CAVZVU010000005.1, forward strand.
GACCTCCGCGTCTGGCGGTCATCGACGAAGCCGGTGGCCCGATTCGTCGACGGCGTCATCGGTGACGAGCGATTCAGCGTCTACGAGCTGGTCGCCCCGCCCGACCAGGGGACTCGCTAGAAGCGCGTCGAGCGGAGGCAGGCTTGCCTGCCGGAGCTCATCGCGGGAGGTTCGGAACCCTCCCAGGGTTCCGAGTTAGAAGCGAATCCCGAAGAACGCGCGCAGGATCTGGGCCGCGCTGGCGCCGGCGACGTCATTGTCCTGCCAGTAGACGGTGCCGGCCGGGCGGACGCCGCCGGTGCGCTCGAGCGCGGCCAGCGGCCAGAGCACGCCCCAGGTCACCCCGGCATAGAAGCCGTCGCCGGTGTTGCGGTAGTTGGCGCCGACGTTCATCTCGATGCCGTACGACAGCGCGTCGCCCGGCGTCGCCGCGGCGACCTGCGCCATGCTGTAGATGACGGCACCGGTCAGGCCGATCTGCCGCGTCTGCTGCAGGTCGAACCAGTAGGCGACCTGCGGCTTGAAGTAGATCGCGTTCGTGACCGTGCCGAGGATGTGGCGGAACAGGATCTCGTCGACGTGGTACTCGGGCGAGAACTTGAAGTCGTTGATGGTGTGGTCGCCGGACGGCTGCTGGACGAACTTGCTAGCGATAGTTGAGGTACTGCGAGTTGTCGTGGGCCGAGTCGCCGCTGGCGCCGCCGGTCTCGAACCCGATGAAGAACGCATCGCGGTACAGCCGCACGTCCGACGCCACCACCCAGCCGAACTGGCGCAACGTCAGGTCACTGTTTGGGTCGACGGCCAGCGGCCCGGCGTGGTCGACCTTCCCGAACACCGCCGTCCCTTCGAACTCGACGGTCAGCGCCCGGAAGTGGAGCTTGAACCAGAGGTCGGGCATCAGCAGGTGCGCCCCCACCGGCGTCAGCCCCGCCGGGGCGACCGTCTCGCGCGTTGCCGCCGTTGCCGTCGTCGTGGTCGTCGCGAGCCCGGGGTCGGCGACGCGATCCTGCTGGCTGCGATAGACCAGCTGCAGGCCGTAGTTCACCACCAGGTCGCCGCGGTCGATGCGCTCGCGCAGGTGCACCGGCGTGTCGATCCGGGTGATCGCCGCCATGAACTGGACCACGTCGTCGTCCTGCGAGAGGTCGATCGGGTAGCCGCCGGGGTCGTTGCGGCCGATGTTCAGCTGCTGCGAGTTCAGACCCTGCGCGCCGAAGTCCCAGGACGCGGCGATCTGGTGGCCGTAGAGCTGGGTCAACGCCATCAGCCGGTCGACGGTCGTCCCGAGCTCGCAGTCGGGGCAGCTGCCGTCGTTGTAGGCGATCCCGCGGCCGAAATGCCAGGGCATGCGGCCGAAGCGCAGTGACCCGAACTCGCTGTCGACCTCGCCCCAGGCGCGCTTGGCGCGGATGCTGGACGTGTAGCCGTTCTGACCGATCTCGGGCGGATCCTGCGTCGTGTACAGCAGCGGCACCGGCGCCGCCCCCGGCAGGCTGTCCTGGGTCGTGCGGTTGATCCCCACCAGAGAATCGGGGGTCGACCCCATCAGCGTGTTGTCGAGAAGGTCGACCTGCGCGTGTACGCGCACCTGGTCGGTGACGTTGAGGGTCGGCTCCAGGCGCAGGCGCAGGTTCGCGCCGCCCAGGCCCTTGGTGCTACAGGGCTTGGGCATGCTGCCCACCCCGTCGGGCGGCACGCAGCCGAGCGGCACCGGGAACGGCGGCAGCCCGCTCAGCGACGTGGGCGTCGTGACGCCGCCGATCGTGATCGCCGGCTGGCCAGCGAACGTGTAGTTCTGACCGAGGTTGAAGTTGTACAGGTAGTCGCTGCGCATGCGCATGTACCCGTCGATCTCGAAGATCTGCATCTTCTTCTTGTTCTGCTCGGCGTAGCCGCCCAGCGGCTCGAGGTCGCTGGGGCGCCCCTCGTCCTCGGGAGCGGCCTCGGCGGGGCCCTCCTCCTTGGGTTCCTGCCCCATCGGCGCCTGCGGCATGCCGCCGCCCGGCTGGCCCGGCATGCCTCCGTACTGGGCGAACGCGGTTCGCGCGGGGCCGACGACGCCGCAGGCGAGCGCCAGACCGATGACCCGAAAAACGACGATCCTTGAACGTGACGTCATGAAGAATGTCCCGCGGCGCACAGCTCGAATAGCACGCCTCCGGTGGCGGCGGGATGAAGGAACGCCACGCGATGACCGCGGGCGCCGGCGCGCGGCACCTCGTCGATCAGCGGCACGCCGGCCGCCTTCAGGCTGGCGAGCGCGCCATCGAGGTCCTCGACCTCGAAGCAGACGTGGTGCAGCCCGGGGCCGCGCTTGTCGAGGAAGCGTCGCAGCCCTGGGTTTCCCGTGCCGGCGCCGGCGGGCTCCCCCGGCCCGGCCGCTGGCGCGCACAGCTCGATCGAGGTCGCCCCCGCGGCGCACGTCGTCGGCGTCTCGGCCGGCGTGCAGCCGAGGAACACCACGTCGGTCTGCTGATCGGCGACGTGCTCGCGGCACTCGTCAGCCAGGCCGAAAAGTCCCTGCAGGCGGGCGGCCGCTGCGTCCTGGTCGCCGACGGCGATGGCGACGTGATCGATACGCTTGACCTTGATCATGGAGACGGAGATGGAGGTGTGTGGCCGTCGGGTAAAAGGGCTCGCAACTTATATCAGCCCGGCGCGGTTTGAAAGTGTCTGCATCTCGAAATAGGCGCCGGTCGTTAGGCGCCGGTCGTTCGACCGACCCACCCCGGATGGGGTTGCCCACACCGGCGGCGCCCAGTCGGGGAACCACCCGATTCACGCTGGATCACGCGGTGGCAGGTCCTATGATGGGGTGATGTCTCCCACGTCATCGTCGTCGTCGTCGCTGGCGCGCGCCTGCGGGCAGCTCATCTCGGTCGGATTCGACGGCACCGAGGCGCCCGACTACCTGCTGCGCTGGATCGCCGACGGCGAGGTCGGCAGCGTGATGCTCTTTCGTCCCAACATCGCCAGCCCCGCGCAGGTGGCGGCGCTGGTCGGTGCGCTTCGGCGCGCGTCGCCGCCCGCCACGCCGAACTTGCCGAACTTGCCGATTTTGGTCGCCGTCGATCAAGAGGGGGGCCTGGTGCAGCGGCTGCGCGCGCCGCTCACCGAGTGGCCCGACATGTTCTCGGTCGGCAGCGCCGGCGATCCGGCGCTCACCGAGCGCGTCGGCCGCACGCTGGGCGGCGAGCTCGCGGCGCTGGGGATCGGCTGGGACTTCGCGCCGGTGCTGGACGTGCACACCAACCCCGAGAATCCCGTGATCGGCAACCGCGCCTTCGGCGTCACCCCCGAGGCGGTCACCTTGCACGCGCTGGCGTTCTGGCGCGGGCTGGCGTCGGCCGGTCTGGTCGGAACCGGCAAGCATTTTCCCGGACACGGTGACACCCACGCCGACTCGCACCTCACGTTGCCGGTCGTGGCGCACGACGAGGAGCGGCTGCGCAAAGTCGAGCTCGCCCCCTTCGCGGCGGCGGCGCGCGCCGGCATCGATTCGATCATGACCGCCCACGTGATCTATCCGGCGCTCGATCGCAACTGGCCGGCGACGCTGTCGCGCCGGATCTTGATCGATCTCCTGCGCGGCGAGCTTGGCTTCACCGGCGTGATCGTCGCCGACGATCTCGGGATGAAGGCGGTCGCCGATCGCTACCCGATCGCGGAGCTGGCGGTGCTTTCGATCGCCGCCGGCACCGATCACCTGCTGATCCGCGAGCCACCCGAGCGGCAGCGCGCTGCGTTCGAGGCGCTGCTGCACGCCGCCGAGTCGCGCGCCGAGATCCGGGCCCGCGTCGAAGAGAGCGCGGGCCGCGTCGCGCAAATGAAATCCAAGGTGCGCGTCGGATTGCCGGCCGACGAAGGGATGCTGCCGTCGCTGTTGGGTACGGAATCCAACAAAGCATTTGCCGCGTCGATCAAACGACAGCCGCAATCGGTCCATTCGCCGGTCGCGCGCTCGCCGGTCGCCGACGTCTAACACGGCTTTCGCGTGATGCGGCGGCCGCGCACCGCTTTGCCTACACCGTCGCTGCGCGACGCACTCGTGGGCGCGGTGCCGTGAGCCGTTGTCGAGAGCCAGAGACACCTCTTGGTCAGTACCGTCGTCACGTCCGGAACGAACGGCAGCGCTAGCAAGCTCGATCTTCGATTTCCGATTTTCGATCTCGATCTCGATCTCACGTTGTTCAGATTTGGGGGTTTGATGTCGTTCGGGGGTTCTCGCTCGTCATCGCCAAAATGGGCCGTTGCAGCGGGGTTGGTCGTGGGCGTCGCCGCGATCGGCTGCGTCGGTCCCGATGTCTTCTTTCGTGATGGTGGCGGGGCATCTCAGCCCGGCATCGGTGGCTCTAACGGCGTGGCGGGGCAGACCGGAAGCGGTGGATCCGGTCCGGGCGGCGGGGGAACCGGCGGCCAGACGGGGACCGGCGGCAGGGGCGTCGGCGGGGCAGCAGGGATCGGTGGGCGAACGGGTACGGGTGGCAGCGGGATGGGTGGGGCGCCCGGCGCGGGCGGCAGCTCTGCAGGCGGCCGTACCGGCAGCGGCGGGAGCGGGATGGGCGGCGCGCCGGGCGTCGGTGGGAGCGGGATGGGCGGGGCGCCCGATGCGGGCGCGGACACCGGCGCAGGTGGGGCGCCCGATGCGGGCGCGGACGCCGGGCTCGGCGGCGCCGGCGGCTGCGCCGGCGTCTATTGTGACAATTTCGAGTCGTACGCGGTGGGGACGCAGCCGCCGGCCTGGACGCGGACCGGCGGCAGCGCCGGCGACTGGGCGATCATCACGGACGGTACGCAAGCGCTGGCGCAGAACCACGCGCAGAGCTCGACGTTCCGCGCCTGCTACTCGAGCCCGGGGCAGGCCGCGCCCTTGACCGGCCCGACGACGATCTCGGCGCAGGCGAAGATCATCCTGAACGGTTCTTCGAGCCCGACCACCGCCCTGGTCTGCGTTCGCTACACCACCGCGAACGACGCCGACTGCCTGGCCCTGATGGCCGGCTCGGGGGCGCAGCTTCAGCTGAGAAGCGGCCAGACCATCAGCAGCGCGAGCGCCCTCTTTCCGGTCACGATCACGGTCGGGACCCAGTACAACGTTCGGGTCAGCGTCGACGCCGCGGGCGCGCTCAGCGCATCGCTCGACGGAATGATGCTCGGCCCGTTCACGCCCACGTCGGCCATCGCCAGCGGCTTTGTCGGCGTCGCGACCCAGAGCGCCGAGGCTACCTTTGACAACGTGGTCGTGACACAACCTTAGGCATGCCTCGTCTTCAGGCCGCCGCTCGGCGGGTTGGAATCCTCCCGCTCGGTCTTGCGTGGTTGCTGCTCTGGTCACCGCGTCTGGCGCGGGCCCAGGACAGCCGCGACGTGAAAGAGCCGCGCATCCCTGCGGCGTGCGCGACGCTGCCGGCGCGGCTGGCGGCGCCGGCCGGGGTCCTCTCCGATGCCGCCGAGGCGACGCCCGACACCAAGCGCATCCAGGATGCGATCGACCGCTGCGCCCCTGCGGGCGTTGGCGCCCCTGCGGGCGTTGGCGCCCCTGCGGGCGTTGGCGCCCCTGCGGGCGCGGGTGCCGACGCCGGCGTGGCCGCAGCGCCCGCGCCGGGCGGCCGCGCCGTCGTGCTGCACACCGACGGCGACAAGAACGTCTTCCTCGCGGCGCCGCTGCAGCTGCGCGCCGGCGTGACCCTGGTCGTCGACGCCGGCGTGGCGCTGTTCGCCTCGCGCAACCCGCGCGACTACGACGTCACGCCCGGGCAGCTGCGGCGTCGTCGCCGACAAGCGCGGGCATTGCCTGCCGCTGATCGCGGCCGACAAGGCGCCCGGCGCCGGCATCATGGGCGACGGCGCCATCGACGGACGGGGCGGCGCCGTGCTGCGCGGCCAGAAGGAGACCTGGTGGGATCTCGCGCGCGACGCCAAGGTGCGCGACCAGTTCCAGTCCTGCCCGCGCCTGATCAACATCCGCGAGTCGAACGACTTCACGCTCTACCGGATCACCCTGCGCAACGCCGCCAACCTGCACGTCGGCGTCGAGCGGACCGACGGCTTCACTGCGTGGGCGGTCAAGATCAAGACCCCCAAGACCGCGCGCAACACCGACGGCATCGATCCGATCTCGTCGAGCAACATCACGATCGCCCACTCGTGGATCGACACCGGCGACGACAACGTCGCGATCAAGCCGGGGATCCAGGGGCCGGTCAACCACGTCACCATCGCGCACAACCACTTTTACGCCGGGCACGGAATGTCGATCGGCAGCGAGACGGTCGGCGGCGCCAGCGCCATCAAGGTCGTCGACCTCACGCTCGACGGCACCGATCACGGGCTGCGCATCAAGTCGGACCGCAGCCGCGGCGGCCACGTGCAAGGCGTCTCCTACGAGAACGTCTGCCTGCGCAACGTCGGCAACCCGATCCTGATCGATACCCGCTACACCAACTTCGCGGGCGACAAGATCCCGGTCTACCGCGACATCGTCCTGCGCGACGTACGCAGCGTGACCCCGGGCGGGCTCGCCTTCCTTGGCTTCGACGAGAAGAACCGCATCGGCGTCACGCTCGACAACGTCAACGTGGTCACCCCCACGCGCGACCTGCGCGCGGCGCACGCCGAGATCACGATCGGCCCGCGCAGCGGCAACCTGATGCCGTCCGGGCCCGACGTCACGTCGAACGAGCGCGGCGCCAAGCCGGGCACGCCGCTCGACTGCGCGGCGCGCTTCGTTCCGTTCGCCGGCGGCGCCACGGCGCCCTCGGCCGCGGTCAAGGTGCCGCCCGAAGACCACACGTACTACGTCGCCGCCTCCGGCAATGGCGACTACTACTCGGTCCAGCGCGCCATCGATCTCGCGCCGGCCACCGGCGCGGTCATCTCGATCGCCCCCGGCACCTACCGCGAGATGTTGCTCATCGACAAGCCCAACATCGTTCTACGCAGCGGCTACGCCGACGCGCGCAAGGTGGTCATCGTCTCCGACAACAGCGCCGGCATCAGCGGCAGCACGTTCAAGTCGGCGACGGTGCGGATCACCGGCCGCGACTTCCACGCCGAGAATCTCACCTTCGCCAACGACTACAACCGCACCCACGAGCAGACGCAAAAGGGCTCGCAGGCGCTGGCGCTGCTGGTGTCCGGCGATCGGGCCACCTTCCGCAACGTGCGGCTGCTGGGCAACCAGGACACGCTGTACGCCGGCAGCTCTGACTGCACGCCGCCCGGGCACGACGCCGCCACCTGCACGCCGACGCGCCAGTACTTCGAGGGCTGCTACATCGAGGGCAACGTCGACTTCATCTTCGGCAACAGCCTGGCGGTGTTCGAGCGGTGCGAAATCCACAGCACCCCGCACGTGATCGGATACATCACCGCCCACGGCAAGCAGGACGACGAGGAGCAGAGCCTGTTCGTCTTCAATCACTGCAAGCTGACCGCGGAGCCGGGCGTCGAGCACGTCTGGCTCGGCCGCCCCTGGCGGTCGATGGCGAGCGTGGTCTTCCTCAACACCGAGATGGGGCCGCACATCGAAGCGGCCGGCTGGCGCGAGTGGCACCCCGGCGAGACCGACTACATGGAATCGGTCTTCTACGCCGAGTTCAACTCGACCGGTACCGGCGCCCATGCTTCCGAACGTGACCCGCATACCAAGAAGCTGACCGCGGCCGATTCGGCGAATTACCAGGCCGGGCGCGTGCTCGGCGGCCAGGACGGCTGGGATCCGATCGCCGCCGCCGCGGCGCGCTGACCGGCGTGAGCCGCGTCGGGCCCGGCGTGAGCCGCGTTGGACCTCGAGGGACACTTCCTCGGCGAGCTTTGGTGATGATGCGGACTTCGATGATTTTGGCGGCGGCGCTCGGCCTGGCGTCGGCCGCCTGCGCGGGGATCAAGGCACCGGCCCCCGCCGGGGGCGGCTCCGGTCACAGCGGCGGCACCGGTGTCGGCGGGCAAGGCGTGCGCCCCGACGGCGGCGTCTCCGTCGGCGGCTGCCAGAATCTGCAGTGCAGCCAGACCACCTGCACCCAGGGGGCGTGCACCCAGCACGCGTGCGCCAACGGCGCCAAGACCACGGTCAGCGGCACGATCTACGATCCGGCGGCGCGCAACCCGCTCTACAACATCATCGTCTACGTCCCCAACGCCTCCCTCGCGCCGATCACGGAAGGGGTCGGTTGCGAGAGGTGCGACGGCACCGCCACCGGATCTCCGATCGCGTCGGCGCTGACCGATCCGACCGGGCATTTCGTGCTCGACAACGCGCCGGTCGGCTCCAACATCCCGCTGGTGATCCAGATCGGCAAGTGGCGGCGCCAGGTGTCGATCCCATCGGTGACCGCCTGCCAGGAGACGCCGATCCCCGATCCCGATCACAACCTTCTGCGGCTGCCGCGCGATCAGACCGAGGGGCACATTCCGAAGATCGCGCTCGCGACCGGGCACTCGGACGCCCTCGACTGCCTGCTGCGCAAGATCGGGCTCGCCGACTCGGAGTTCACCAACGATGACGGCACCGGCCGGGTGAACATGTTCGTGGGCGGCGACGGCGGCTCGGGGACCGGGGCCAACAAGCTCGCTTCGGGGGCGGCGTTTCACGACGCCTACACGACGCTCTACGCCAGCTACGACAAGCTGGCCGAATACGATCTGCTGATCTTGCAGTGCGAAGGCTCGCAGCTCGAGAGCATGAAGTTGCCCTACGTCGCCAACATCCGGCGCTACGCCGACAACGGTGGACGGATCTTCGACGAGCACCTGCACTCGTACTGGATCCGCAAGGGGCTGCCACCCTGGCCCAGCACCGCGGCCTGGCTGCAGTCGATCGACAGCGGCGCCCTGACCACGTTGACGGCGACCATCGACACGTCGTTCGCCAAGGGGGCTGCGCTCGCCGACTGGCTGCAGTCGCTGCAGGCCACCACCACGCGCGGCCAGATCAATCTGACCGCCACTGAGCATTCGGTCGATGCCGTCATGGGCGGGACGCAGAGCTGGATCTCCACCAGCGATTCTCACACGCAGTACCTGACCTTCAATACGCCGATCGAGGCGCCGGTGGCCGCTCAGTGCGGCCGCGTGGTGTTCACCGACCTGCACGTCGGATCGGGCGGCGGCGTCTCGCACTTCGACACACCGTTCCCGACCGGCTGCTCGACGACGCTGACGATGTCGCCCCAGGAGCGGGCGCTGGAGTTCATGCTCTTCGACCTCTCCTCGTGCGTGCAGCCGGAGAGCGTTCCGCCGGTCCCGATCCCGATTCCGTAGGGCGGGTCTAAAACGCCAAGACGCCAGGACGCCACGGTCCGGACTCTTGAAAATCCGGACCCTGGCGTCAGTGGCGTCTTGGCGTTTAGCTTCATCCGACCATCGCTGGGTCGAGGGCGCCGCCGGTAACTCTCGAACAGCGCGCCGTCGGGAGTGACCGATATCAAACAAGGGACGGCACAATTGGCGTGTCGATGCGCACGCTCACCGCGGTTGGCGGTTGGCTGGGCGACGGCACGCCGGTTGCTAAGTGGCAGGGCGTGCCACCGCGTGGGGGTCGTCGGGTCTCGCTCTCCTTTCGGGTTTCCATGCCCCTCCGTGGTGCGCTTGCCGGCGCCCTGGGGCTGATGTGGCTGCTTCTCGCACCGGTGGGCGGCCGGCCGCTGGCGCGTGCCGAGGGGGCCGCCAGCCCGGCCGCGCTTTTTGGCGTGACCCTGGGCGAGCCGGCCGCCGCGCCGGCGATCGCCGGGGTGAACTGCATCGCCGCGGCCGACGGCAGCAACATCGTCTGCTCCCCGCCACCGTCGCGCCCGCCGCTGTCGGCGGTCGAGACGCTCTGGCTGCGTGACGGCCGGATCGATCAGGCGTACCTGGTCGTCGATCTCTCGTTGTCGTCGCGCATCCCCTTCGAGGTCGATTTCCGTCGCGCCCGCGACTGGGCCGCAGCCGCGCTGGGGGCCCCGAGCCAGCAGACGCCGATCCCGGACGGGTGGTCGGCGCCGGCCATCGACAACCGACGGCGGTTCGAGGAGCTCGCCACCGGGCGCGCGCGGCTCGAGGCCTCGTGGTCGTGGCGCGCGAATGGAACCGACGCGCCCGCCGCAGGATCGGACGAAGTCGAGCTTCGCCTCTGGATCGCGACCGACAACGGGCAACCGCGGCTGGTGCTGGGGATGCGTCGCGAGAGCCCGACGGCGACGCCTGCGGGCGCGCGCACCGTGGCGGGTTGCGAGCCGGCGGCTGTGGCGGAGATGCTGCTCGATCTGTTTCCCCCGGCGCCGGCGGCGGCGCGACGAGAGAGTGCTCGGCGTCTGGCCGCCTGCCACGTGAACCGCGCCGCCGGCGCGCTGGGCGCGGCGCTGGCGCAAGATCCCTCGCCGCCGGTTCAGGAGGAGGCGCTGCGCGCCCTGGCGCAGATCGACGCCGCCCCCAGCGACGACGATCTGGTGGAGCTGGCCCATCGCTCGCCGCCGATGGCCCGACTCTCCGGCGAGATCATCGCGACCCGACGCCGGCTCGCGCGTGAGGCGGCCGAACGCGCCGATGAACAGGCCGCCGCGCAGACGCGCGAGAGGGCCGCCAAGCAGAGGGCGAACGACAAGACGATCGCGCGAGCCGCCGCGCCCGCGCGAGCCGCCGCGCCCGCGGCAGCCGCCGTGCCCGCGGCAGCCGCCGCGCCTGCTACAGCCGCCGCGGCCACGCCGCCGCCTGGTCCGTCGCCGAACGCGCGCGAGAACGACGACGAGGAAGAGACGCCGCCCGCCGCGCGCGCCCCCGCCGGCGAGCCGAGCGGCGTGCCGCTCGCCATCGGCGCGTCGACGGCGGCCGGCGCCGTCCTGATGCGCAACCTCGGTCTGATGGGGCTGTCGGGCGTGTCGCCGCAGCTCTTGCTGGGCGGCGCGGGCGCGGTGATCGGGTTCGGGACGTCGTGGGGACTGTCGCGCTTCGGCTTCAGGCCGACGCTCGGGCAGGCGGTCTTCTTCACCAACACGGCGGCCTGGGGGACGCTGGCCGGTCTGCTCGCCTGGCAGGCCAGCGGCTCGGACAGCGTCAAGCTCCAGTACGGCTCGCTGGTGCTCGGCGAAGCGGTCGGCATGGGGCTCGGCGTCTTCGGCGCCAATCGCTGGAAGTGGACGCCCGGGCAAGTCGTGCTGGCCGACGGCCTGCTGCTGGGCGCGGCGCTGACCAGCATCGGCGTCGATCGCCTGCGCGATCAGAATCCGCCGACCAGCGTGGCCGCGGCTGTCGCGACCCCGATCGCCATGGCCGCGGCGGCGGTGGTCGCGCACTCGCTCGATCCGACGCGCAACGATCTGCGGCTCATGACCGTGGGCGCCATCGGCGGCGCCTGGACCGGCGGCCTCATCGCGTCGGGCGCCGCCGGAACGGCGCTGTTCGGCAGCTATCAGGGGCAGGGCGGCCTGCTGATCGGCGCCGGCGCCGGCTTCCTCGGCGCGGCGGCCGCGGGCGCGTTCAGCGAGGTCCCCGCCCGCTCGGTCTCGATCGGCACGGCGGGCATCCTGGCCGGGAACCTGCTCGGGCTGGGGCTGAACATGGCGCTCGCGAACGGATCGCGCGATTCCGGCGGCCTGCCGATGTCGACGTCGACGGTGACCGACGCCGATCGCAACCGCTGGAAGCTGGGCGCCGGTATCGGCGGCACGGTCGTGGGCGCGGCCGCGCTGGCCTACGCGCCGCACCTGGTCCTCGGCCCCGAGGCGTTGACCATGACCCTTTCGGGCGCGCTGTACGGCGGCGCCACCTGGTTCGCGGCCACGCGCGCCGGCAGCGACGGGACGCCGCTGTCGCCGGTCGACACGGCGCACGTCGAGGGCGGGGTGCTGGCCGGCGCGGTCGCCGGCGGTCTGGGCGGCGTGCTGGCGTCGCGCTGGTTCGCGCCCGATGCCGTCGACAAGGTCACGGCGTTCGGCACCGCGGGCGCCGGCGCGGCGTTCGGTCTCGGCCTCGCGCGCCTCACCACCGACGGGCCGGGGCGGTCCGACACGCTCGGCGTGCTGGCCGGCGCCGGTGGTGGGCTCGCCGCCGGCATCTGGGTCGACCGCAGCACCCGGTTGCGCGCGCCCGACTTCGGCGCCGCCGCGGTCGGCGCGGGCTACGGCGCGCTCATCGGCGCGCTGGTCCCGACGCTGCGTCTCGACGGCTGGAACGACGGACGTGCGACCTCGGGCGGCATCTGGCTGGGCGTCGGCGCCGGGGCGGGGGCCGGCGCGGCGCTCTCGCATCTGGCCGGCGCGTCGAGCAACGAGGTGGCGGTGCCGGCGGTGGCGGGGATCTTCGGGCTGGGCATCGGGTACGGCGTCGGTCTGCTCTGGCCCGAGGGCGAGAGCCGCCCGGCGCGCATCGGCGCCGTCGCCGGTCCGCTGGCGTTGATGGGAGGCGCCATCGCTCTCGAGCGGCGCCTGCACCTCGCCGAGGGGCTCGGCGACAAGGCGCCGACGCTCGCGTTCAGCGGCGGTCTCTACGGCGGCGCCTGGGGGTTGCTGCTGGCCGCCACGATCGATCCCAGCGGTCGGTTGTCGTCGACGCCCGGACGCCAGCTGAGCGGCGGCGCGCTCATGGGCGCGTCGGCCGGCGTGGCGACCGGTCTGGTCCTCTCGACGGTATATGACCCCGACGGCGGCGACATCGCGTTCACGTTCGGCGGCGGCGCCGTGGGCGCCGCGCTTGGATTGGGCGTCCCCTTGCTGGCGTACGACCAGCGCGGCCGCGCCGACACGCTGGGCACGCTGGTCGGATCGTCGGTCGGCATGCTCAGCGCGGCGTTGCTGGCGCCGCGGGTCGAGCTCGCGCCGCCGGAGATCGGCGCCGCCTTCATCGCGGCGGGTTACGGCGCGCTCGCCGGGACGCTGCTGCCGACGATCTTCGAGCCAACCTGGGATGGCGGCCGGCGCGCCGGCGGTGGCGCGCTGGTCGGTCTCGGCATCGGGGCGATCGCCGCGGGCGGCACCGCGCACCTCAAGCACGCTTCGTCGGGCGACGTCGCCGCCGCCAGCGGGGCCGGGCTGCTCGGTCTCGGCATCGGTCTTGGCGCCGGACTGATGTTGCCGACCGACAGCTTGCAACCGGCGCGCGTCGGGACGGTCGTCGGACCGCTGTCGGCGCTCGGCCTGTCGGCGGTGCTCGAGCCCCGGCTGCATCTGTCGCAGGGGCTCGGCCCGGATGCGCCCGGTCTCGGCGGCCTGGGCGCGGCGTTCGGCATCGCCGACGGTCTCATGGTGGCGGCGGCGCTCGATCGCTCGGGCACGCTGGCGCAGACGCCGTCGCGGCAACGCTTCGGTGGCGCGTTGCTGGGCGGCGCCGCCGAGCTCAGCGCGGGGCTGCTGCTATCGAAGGTCACGACGCTGTCGGGCGACACCGCTGCCGTCTGGAGCGGGGGCAAGCTCTTTGGCGGTCTCCTCGGGGCGGGGGCGCTGATGCTGGCCGAGCCGATGTCCGGACGGGACCAGACGCTGGCGACGCTGGGCGGGTCGCTGGCCGGCCTGGGCGCCGCCGTCGCGGTGGAACGCGTGGCCCCGCTCGAGGCACCCGACGCGGCGGCGGCGGCGGTGGGCGTCGGCTTCGGCGGCTTTCTCGGCGCGCTCGCGCCCAGCCTGGGGGATCCGCGCTGGCCGGGCTGGACCCGCGAGACCACCGGCGGCTTGCTGGTCGGTGTCGCCGGCGGTGCCCTCGGCGGCGCGGCGTTGCGGCGCTCGACCGAGGTGTCCGGCTCGACGGTGGCGCTGACCGCCGCCGGCGGCGGCGACGGTCTTCTCACCGGGCTCGGCGCCGGGTTGCTGCTGGGCAACGGCGACGACAGCCACGCGACGCGCGTCGGGATGGCGGCCGGCACGGTCGCCGGCCTCGGCATCGGCATGGGCGTCTGGCCGCGGCTGACCCTCAGCGCGGCCGACCGACGCTTCGTGCTCACCGGCACCCTGGTCGGGGGCTGGACCGCGCTGTGGATCCCGGCGCTCGGTCACGACTCGGCGCAAGACTTCGACGGCCGCCGCATGATCGGAGGCGCGCTCGCGGGCGCGGGCGTCGCTTCCTTCGCGACCTCGCTGCTCACGCCGGCGCTCGAGCTCGACGAGGATCTGCTGGTCGACGCCGCCGGCGTCGACGTCCTGTTCTCGGGCGCGGGCGCCGGGGCCGGCGCGCTCGCCAGCGGTCGCGCCGACGCGCCGGTCTGGGGATTGCTCGCGGGCGGCACCGCGGGTCTGTTGCTCGGCGGCGCGCTCCACGACCAGATCGATCTCGGCGCCGACGACGCGCCGCTGTTGACGCTGGCCGGCTTCGAAGGCGCGTGGCTCGGCGCGTGGCTGCCTTATCTGGTGACCGCCGACGACCAGGCGGTCAGCGCCGGCGCGCACGCCGGTGGACTGGCGGCGGGGGTCATGGGCTCGCTGGGGCTCGCGACGCTGGCCAGCGGGCAGCTTCACCCCACGTCGGCCGAAGCCGGCTACACCGCGCTCGGCAGCGGCGCCGGCGCCGCGATCGCCGGCGGCGCGGCGCTGCTCAACCCCGACCTCAGCCGGCGCAGCCGCGTCGGGCTGACGCTGGGGGGAACCGGCGCCGGCCTGGTCGGCGGCGCGCTGCTCGGCCGTCATCTCGAGCTGACCGGCGACACGCCGCTCGGCGCCGGCGGCATCGGCGCCACGCTGGGCGCCGCCGAGGCGTTGCTGTTCGCCTGGTCGGGACGCGAGACCGACGCCTCGCAATTTGCGGGTTCGGCGCTGGTCGGCGCCGGTCTGGGCACGGCGCTCGGCATCGCCGCCGGTATCTCCGGCGAGGGGACGTCGAGCAATGTGCCGGCGGCCGCCGGCTTCGCCGCGTGGGGCGCCTGGATGGGATCGTTTGCCGGCTCGCTGGTGAAGACCGACGCGCACGAGATCGTGCTCGGCGGGCTCGCCGGCGCCAACATCGGGCTGCTCGGCGGCTACAGTCTGCTGCGGCTCGACGTCGTCGAGCCGCGCGACTTTGGTTGGCTCAGCCTGTTCGGCGCGCTCGGCACCGTGGCTGGCGCCGGCGCCGGCGCGCCGTTCTCGACCAACGCGATGCTGGCCGGGCTGGCGATCGGACCGGCGGCCGGGATGCTCACGGGCGCGCTGATCCTGCCGCGCCTGCGCCGGCTCTCGGGCGGCCGGGCGCCGGTCCATGGCAGCGGGTCATCGTTGCGGCTGGCGTCGCTGCCGGCCCGCACCGTCGCGTCCTGGAGCTTCGTGCGCCGCGAGGGCGCCCCCGCCGACGCCCCCTCGGACGCCGCCACGAACGACGGCGACGAGCGCGTGCCCGACCGCCTGGTCATCTCCGCCGACATCGTCGACGACGGTGGCGCCGCCGGTCTGTGGGATGGCGGCTTCGCCCGCTCGCTGAAGAAGGTGGTCGAGATAACCGACTGGGCGCCGATGATCGGGGCGCTGCCGACCGCCGCCACCGGCGACCCGCGCGCGCCGACCCCGATGCTGCTGGGCTTGACCGGTCTGTGGCGATGAGCGTCAGTCAGCCGGACGCGCCGATTGACGGCGCCGATTGACGGCGTCGATGCCGGCCTGTAGCCTATCGAGACATCGTGCGTTCGTTCGAAACCATGGCCGGATACGTCAAGCCCAGCTGTCAGCCCAGCTATAGCGGGTATTGGCGATTTAGCGTGTATTCGATCGGGCGCCCGAGGACCTGGAACCAGAGCTGAGACTCTCTCACTCCCACCCTCGAAAGGCGCCCCTCGCGGCGCCTTCTTTCGTTGGGACCAGGGAAACGAGGCGTCGCGGGCGGCACCGCCAAGGAGCGTTGTGCTAGCCATGAGCCCGCATCTGCCGAGCCCGAGCGTCACCCCCGACACCACCACCCCCGCGTCCGCGTCGCCAGGCGGCGAGCACTACACCTTCGGCGACAGCGCCCCCGCGGCCGATCGGCTGGCGCTGCTCGCGGCGGCGTTCGAGCCGAGCTCGGCGCGGCTGCTGCGCCTGCTCGGCTACTTGCGTCCGCGCTGCGCCGTCGACCTTGGTTGCGGGCCCGGCTGGTCGACGCGGCTCGTGCACGCGCTGCTGGCGCCGGCGACGACGCTGGGGCTGGAGCGCTCGCCCGAGCACGTCGCGCGCGCCGAGGCGACCGCGCCGCCCGGCGTCGCCTACCGCGCGCACGACGTCACCCGCGTGCCGTTCCCGGGCGCGCCGCCCGACCTTCTCTACAGTCGCTTCTTGCTGACCCACCTGCGCGACCCCGAGATCGTGCTCGCCGGCTGGGCCGAGGCGGCCGTCGACGGCGCGATCCTGGTGCTGGAGGAAACGGCCGACCTGACCTGCGATCACCCGGCGTTCGTGCGCTACTACCAGCTGGTCGACGAGCTGCAGGGGGCCTACGGCCAGCGGATGCGTCTGGGGGCGTCGCTGTCGATCCCCGCGCGCACCGGCTGGAAGAGCGAGCTCGATCTGCTGGCGCCGCTCACGCTGCCGCCGGCGCGCATGGCGCGGCTGCACGCGCTGAACATCCAGACCTGGCGCCAGGACGCCTACGCGCGCGCGTGCTTCGACGCCGACGAGCTCGATCGCCTGGAGGCGCGGCTCGACGCGGTGGCGCGCGGCGCGGAGGCGGCGCCGCCGGTGCGCCTGGTGATGCGACAGCTGATCCTCGCGCGGTCGTGAGAAACGCCAAGACGCCAGGACGCCACGATCCGAACTCTTGAAAATCCGGCCTTTGGCGTCTCTGGCGTCATGGCGTTTCGTCTGATCCAGGCAGCGTTGCTATCAGAACGTGCCGACCAGCGCCAGATGCAGGGCCAGCTCGAGTTGCTGGTGGATCGGTGGGTCGTTGGAGAAGGCCCACAGCTCGCCCGACGCCTTGATGCGCCAGCCGGGGACCACCGCCAGCGTGGCGCCGCCGGTGTAGCGAAAGATCGCGCTGCGCGTGTCGAGCTGGCTGGTGACTGGCACGTTCCCCACGCGATACAGACCGTCGACGCGCGCCACCAGCGTCAGCGCGTCGGTCATCGCGCGCTCGACCTCCAGGTAGGCGCCGTGCTTGTCGAAGACCTGAAAGCTGCCAGGAGCGATCGGGATCTTGAACTGTACGGTGCCGTCGTCCTCGAACCCCTGGCGCCGCACCAGGTATTCGAACCGCAGCTGCGTGCGCCCGATCCGGGCCGCCAGATCGCCGCCCACGATGGTGTAGGCGACGCGGTTGGCGGGATCGTAGGTGCCATGCATGATGCTGGCGCCGCCGGTGAGATCGTTGGAATCGCCGAGGCGCAGCGTGAAGACCCAGCGCGCGCCGACCGCCGGCCGGCCGTTGTTGTCGACGATCGGCGCGTTCTGCGAGATCGAGTGGGACCACTCGATGTCGATCTGGCCTTCGTCGGCCTTGAACCCCGACACGGCGTAGGCCGCGTAGTCCATCTGCAGCCGGTCGCCGAACCAGTGCGTGCCGCCGATCTCGATGCCGTTGTCGGGGAACGGGCTCGGGATGACGCCTTCGTTCCAGACGTTCATGCGCAGCATGCGCCCCATGTCGTAGGGCAGCGGCTTGCTGCTGGTGGCGTGGTTGGCGGGATCGTGGCGCACGTTGAACGCGCCGAAGCTGGGGCTGAAGCGGCCGATGCGAAAGTTGAGCTCGTCGTTGACCCGATAGTCGAAGTAGGCCATCGGCAGCTCGAAGCCGTGGCAGCCGTGACAGACCTTCACGTTGGCCGACAGGTGGTCCGAGACGTCGACCGCCAGCTTGAGCGCGACCTCGTTGGTGAAGCCATCGTAGGTCGAGCGGGTCGGGTTCGGCGACGACGGCTCGGCAGGGACCAGGAAGTAGTCGAGCTGCGCCGAGCCGGCGAAGTTGCGCTCGATCGCGCCCGCGCGCGCGCTGGCGAGGACGGCGACGACGATCGTCGCGATCGCCAGCAGCAGCGGTGCTGCCGCTCCGGCGGTGTGCAGGCCCCGCCGCATCAGCGGTTCGCGGTCTCGCCCACCGGCGGGGTCGCCGCGGTACTCTTGACGTCGCTGAGGGCAGGGGTCGCCGGTCCACCGATGGCGTCCTCGCGCTCGCGCTCCCGCTTGAGCCGCAGCTGTTCGCTCGAATAGTAGTGCAGGAAGCGCAGGATCGGCGTCGCGTCCTGCGGCGAGATGCCGCTGCCGGGCTGGCGGCGCATCTTGTTGACGTAGGCGATCCAGACCGCGTCGTCGACGATGCCGCTGCCCAGCGGGCGCGCCAGCGAATGGCACTTCGAGCAGCGGCGCGCGAACAGCGCGTAGTCGGGCCGCACCGTCTCGGGCAGCGAGGCGACGTCGAGCCCGTCGCGACTGTTGGTGGCGCAGCCCAGCTGCGTCGGCGCCAGCCCCAGCATCAAAGCGACGGCGATTCTGGCCCAGCCGAATCCGCGCGCCGCGCGGCCACCCCTGCTTGCGGCGGCGTTCACGGCGTGCACGTGAAGTTGAGGGTGATGTCGGCGGTCGCCTCGCCCGTGTCGACGTCCTTCACGCGCGCGACCCGGGCTGCTTTCTCGACGCATGCTTTCACTCCCGGCAAGAATTGCGCTCCTTCGAGATCGGCGCTGGTGACGTATCCCGCAATGTCGATCTTCATGTGCAGCACCGCGGTGCCCCCCGCGGCCCGCCCGGCGGCGCGCAGCGCCTCTCGGTAGCAGTGCACCATCGGCGCGCGGCTGAGCGCGGCGCGGATGTTCGAGCTCGGGATGGCGCTGGTGCTGGAGATGGCGGCGATCGAGACGCTGGCGCGGTTGAGGTCGGGTGGCGGCGGGGGCGCGGGCGGCGGCGCGACCGCCGCGTTGGTCGTGGTCGCGCCCTTGGGCGCCGCGCCCTTGGCGGGGCGAGATCCCGCCTGCGACCGCGCCGGCGGCGGGCGGCGCCGTCGCGTTGCTCGCGGTCGCCGCGCTGGTTGCTGCCGCCGGGAGCGGTCCGCCCGGTCGTCTCCCCGGTCTTGCCCCCGGTCTTCCGGGCGCCGGCCCGCTCGCTGGCGCTGGCCAGCCGGGTCGGATGCTTGGCGCGCTGCCGTGCCTCCCGCGCCAGCGCCGCGCGGCTGCGCCGGGACGCGGCGGGCGCGGGCGGTCTGGTCTCCGGCGGGTCGGCCTCCGGCGGCTTCTCCCGGGGCGCAGCCTCATCGCCGGCCGGCATCGGCGTCGGCGTCGCCGCGGTCGCGGTTCGGGCCGGCGCCGCCGGGCCGCCACCGCCGCGGCCGGTGGTGCGCTGCCGCGATTTCACCAGGGTTCGCGCGCCGAGCGCGGCGGCAAAGAGCGTCGCCAGCGACAGGCCGACGATCAGCGGCGCGTGCGGGCGCCGGCTCCATTCGCCTCCCGGGGCCGCCTGCATCTCGCCGCCGGTGATCACCGACCGCGGCGCCGACGATCGTCCCGGCCCGAGGTTGATGGCCGCTCGCAGCGCCGAGCGCATCTCGCGCGCGCTGGCGAAGCGCTCGTCGGGCGCCTTGCTCATCGCACGGATGCAGACCGCCTCCATCTTGAGGTTCACCACCGCGAACGACGAGGGCGGTGTCGGCGCCTCGGTGATGTGCTTGACCGCGACGGTGAGCGCGTTGTCGCCGCGGAAGGGCAGGCGTCCGGTCATCATCTGGTACAGCACGACGCCCGCGGAATAGAGGTCGCTGCGCCGGTCGGCCCGCTCGCCGCCCGCCTGCTCGGGCGCCATGTACTCGGGCGTTCCCACCAGCAGCCCGCGCTTGGTCATGCGCGGCCCCTCGGCCTCGGCGCCGGTCGCGCCGCGCGCCACCGTGCCCAGCGCGGCGATGCCGAAGTCGAGCACCTTGACCAGCTCGGCGTGCTCCCCCTCGTCGCTGGTGCCGCGCATGATCATGATGTTCTCGGGCTTGAGATCGCGGTGCACGACCCCCATGTCGTGGGCGACGCCGACCGCGGCCAGCACCTGCGACAGGATGTCGACGATGCGGTCTTCGGACAGCGGGCGCGTCGGCCTTGATCACCTCGAACAGCGTGCGCCCCTCGACGTACTCCATCGCGAGGTACAGCAGCGATCCGTCGTGCTGGCCGAAGTCGAGCACGCGCACCGAGTTCGGGTGCTCCAGGCGCGAGGCGGCGCGCGCCTCGCGCTTGAACCGTTCGATGAAGTCTTCGTCGCGCGCGAACTCTTCGCGCAGCAGCTTGAGCGCCACCATCCGATCCAGGCCGAGGTGACGCGCCCGGTACACCGTGCCGGTGCCCGCCGACGGCGATCACCGCATCGATGACGAACTTGCCCGCGATGGTCTGCCCGACGCGCGCGGAGTTGTCGTTATGGGACATCGTTACCCAAGCGCTTTTGCAGGCAGGGCATCTCGCACCGGCGGTGAAGATCCGGAGTATACAGTACGTAGCTGTCCGTCGCCTGCAACGCGTCGTCGCGCCGCTGGCGGCAAACCCTGGCCGCTAGCGCGTCGGGTCACCCGCGGGCGGGGCGCAGCAGGCGGCCGCGCCGGAACCTCAGCGTCAGCAGCGATTCCAGCAGCACGAACAGCAGCACGGCGGCCGACAGCCCATGCCAGAGCTCCAGGCGTCGCTTGGGCGCCGCGCCGCCCGCCGCGTTGCCCCGCGACGTGGTCGGGGCGCTTGTCGGCGGCCAGGCGCGTCGGGTCGGATTCGCGCGTGTCGACGTTGACCACGAACGATTCGTCGGGGCGGTCCGCCGAGGACCCGTCGGCGCGCGTCGCGCGCACGCGGTAGGACCCCGGCTCGTCGGTCTCCGAGAAGATCAGGCTGCGCGCCGCGGTCTTTCCGTCGCGGGCGCGCGCCGAGGCGTCGGGCGTCAGCGACCGGATCTGCCCGCTCGGCTTGATGACGTCGACGCGCCGGTCGTCGGGCCCCATGGCGATCTCGCGTCGCTGGCCGACGGTCAGGCCGGTCGACGCCTCGCCCGAGGGGGCGCCCGGCCAGAAGGCGCGTCGCCTCCTGCATCAGCGGCAGGAAGCCCGGGCGGATCGGCAGGTCGGTCCATTCGCGGTCGACCGTGGTGGTCAGCAGCAGGACGCGGCCGCGCCCGACCTCGGCCTCGACCAGCGCCGGCGCGCCGTTCTCGTAGCGCAGCACGACCGAGCGCCCGGGTGCGTCGGGGACCGGCGCCAGCAGCATGAACTGGAAGAAGCGCGCCGAGGTCAGCCCCTCGCCGCGCGCGGCGAAGGTGCCCAGCAGCGGATGATGCCGGTCGATCGGCGCCAGGCGTTCGGCCGGGCGCAGGTCGACCGTCTCCCCCTCGTGGCTGCCGCCCGGCGCCGCCGAGGCGGTGCGCCGCAGGCCCAGCGGCTGGGGCAGCAGCTTCTTCATCGTCTGGTTCCAGGCGTCGACGTCGACGCGGTCGCCGACCGAGATGAAGAGCCCGCCGCCCGCCTCGACGTAGCGCGTGAGCGCCGCGGCGCCGTCGGGCCCAGGGCGCGCGACGTTGGCCAGGAAGATCGCGGCGTAGTCGGACAGGTTGCGCGCCGACAGCTCGTCGGGCAGGGCGGTCGTCACCATGAAGCTGCTGCCGCCGGCGTGCAGCGCCGCCTCGAGGAAGAACGTCTCGTCCTCGGTGCGCACGGTGCGCGGATCGCCGTTGACGACCAGCACGCGCAGCCCGCGCGACACCTCGACGCGCGCCAGCCGCCGATCGTCGAGCGTGAAGCGGTCGTGGTCGAGCTCGACCTCGGCTTCGTGCGCGGCGCCGCCCCCCTGCAGCGTGTGCAGGAACCGCTTGCGCGCGCGTCCGTGCGCCGGCATGTCGACGAAGCCGCGCGCCACCTGCGCGCCGTCGATCTTCAACGTCACGCCGATGTGCGCCGCCGGCAGCTCGGAGAAGTTCGCGATCTCGGCCACGACGGCGACGCCCAGCGGGCCAGCCTCGGGCGCCGGCTCGGCCGTCAGATCGACGACGGCGCGGTTGGTCCAGGGGGCGCCGCCGCTGGCGTCGAGGATCACCACCTCGAACGGCGGGCGGCCCGAGCTGGTCTCGGGCAGGCCGGTGCCCCCCTCCCAGCCGGCCGCCTGCAGGTCGGTGATGAGATAGATGATCCGCTCGGGGCGCGACGAGGTGGTCAGGATCTGCGCCGCCTTGCGGATCGCCGACGACAGATCGCCGCGCCGCGCCGAGCACGACGTCGCGTCGATCGCCGCCAGCAGCCGGCCGCGATCGCTCGACGGTTCGGCGATCGGCGTCGGCGTCCCCTCGGAGGCCAGCACCAGCGCGGCGTCGGATTCGGGCGACAGGTGCTCGACCAGCGAGCGCGCCTGCGCGCGCGCCTGTTCGAACACCGGGTCGCCGCCGGTCTCGCCGGCGGTGCGGCGCAGGCTGGCCGAATCGTCGAGCACGATGACCGCGCTCTGCGGGCGCGTGGTCGACGCCGGCAGATCGGAGCGGATCTCGGCGAAGGGCTTCGCGAACACCAGCGGCAGCGCGGCGGCGATCGCCGTGCGCAGCAGCAGCAGCAGGATCTCGCGCAGGCGGCGGCGCGCCGACACCTTGCGCTCGGCGCGCAGCAGCAGCTCCATCGCGGCGAACCGCACCGGGTTCGCGCGCCGCTTGCCGATGCGGTGGATGATCCAGGGCAGGACCGCGGCGGTGAGGCCGAGCAGCAACGAAGGCGCCAGAAACTGCATGCCGCCGCCTCGCCGCTACTTTCGCGCCCGCTGGCGCGCGAAGAGGAACGACCGCAGCACGTGCGCCGGCGGCAGGTCGGTGGTCGCGAACAGGTACTCGACGCGCGCCTCGAGGCAGGCCAGGCGCCAGCGCTCGCGCAGCGCCAGCGACTCGCGCCGGAAGGACGCCGCCAGGTCGCGCGGGTCGCACAGCAGGCGCCGCTCGTCGTCGGGCTCCATCCCCTCGAAGTGGGTCAGGTCGTCGTAGGGCAGCTCGACCTCGTCGGGGTCGAGCAGGTGAAACAGCACGACGTCGTGGCCGCGCGAGCGCAGCTGGCGCAGCCGATCGCGCAGGTCCTCGGGCGCGTCGAGCAGGTCGGCCATGAGGATCACCAGGCTGCGCCGGTCGGCGAGCTCGCCGACGTAGCCGAGGGCGCGCCCCGGCTGGGTGCGGCCGGCGGCGTAGGCGCCCTCGAGCGCGAGCAGCAGATCGCGCACGTGACCGCCGCGCGTGCGCGGCGGCAGGTACTGGCGGGTCTTCTCGTCGAACAGCACCAGCCCCGACGGATCGCCCTGCTGCGCCAGCAGATACCCGATCGCCGCCGCCAGGTAGGTGGCGTATTCCAGCTTGGACAGGCCGGCGCGGCGATAGCCCATCGACGCCGACGCGTCGACCAGCAGGAAGGTGCGCATCTCGGTCTCGTCCTCGAAGCGCTTGATGTAGTAGCGCCCGACGCGTCCCACCGCCTTCCAGTCCATGTGGCGGATGTCGTCGCCGGGCGCGTACTCCTTGTGCTCGGCGAACTCGATCGACGTGCCGGCGTGCGGGTTGTGGTGCGTGCCGGCGAACGCCCCTTCGACGATCACCCGCGCGCGCACCGCCAGCGACGACAGCCGCGCCAGATCCAGCGGGTCGAGCACCAGCGGCGTCGAGCGCTGGGCGTGCCGCGTCTGGCCTGCCTGCGTCGGGCCTGCCTTCGGCGGCGCGGGGACTTTCAGGCGGCGGAGGAACCGGCGGCAACAGCAGGCCTCGTCGTCAGGCCTGCTTGACGCTGTCGATCAGCTGGCGCCACCAGGGTGCGCGCGTTCAGCCCGTCGGCCTCGGCGTGGAAGTTGGGCAGCACGCGGTGGACCAGCACCGGCATCGCCAGCGCGCGGACGTCTTCGATCGAGGCGGCGTAGCGGCCGCTCGAGGATCGCGCGCGCCTTGGCGGCCAGCACCAGGTACTGCGACGCGCGCGGCCCCGCGCCCCACGAGACGTACTTCTTGATGAAGTCGGGCGCGCCCGGCTCGCCGGGTCGGCTGGCGCGGCCGAGCGCGACCGCGTAGCGCACGACGTGCGCCGCCGCCGGCACGCGCAGCACCAGGTCTTGCAGCTCGAGGATCCGTTCGGGCGACAGCACCTTGCGCAGCGCCGGGCGATAGGCGGTCGTCATCTGGTTGACGATGCGCACCTCCTCCTCCTCGGTGGGGTAGCCGACGTCGACCTGGAACATGAAGCGGTCGAGCTGCGCCTCGGGCAGCGGGTAGGTCCCTTCCTGCTCGATCGGGTTCTGGGTCGCGAACACCAGGAACGGCAGCGGCAGCTCGTAGGTCTGCCCGCCGGCCGACACGCGGTACTCCTGCATCGACTGCAGCAGCGCCGCCTGGGTCTTGGGCGGCGTGCGGTTGATCTCGTCGGCCAGGATCACGTTGGCGAAGATCGGCCCGCGCACGAAGCGGAACACGCGCCGCCCGGTGGCGCGGTCCTCTTCCAGCACGTCGGTGCCGGTGATGTCCGACGGCATCAGGTCGGGCGTGAACTGGATGCGCCCGAACGACAGGTCGAGCACGTCGGACAGCGTCTGGATCAGCAGCGTCTTCGCCAGGCCGGGCACGCCGACGAACAGGCAGTGGCCGCGCGCGAACAGCGCGATCAGCAGGTGATCGATCGACCGCGTCCTGCCCGACGATGCGCTTGCCGATCTCGGCGGCGATCGCGCGCCGCGCCTCCGCCATCTCGCGCACCGCTTCGAGATCGCGATCGGGATCGGAGACGGCCGAGGGCGCCGAGGCGTCGCTGGCGGCAGGGCGACGCGCCGAGGCGCCCGAGAACGACGGATCGCGGTCGGACATCGTGGCCCAGAATGCCATGCGCCCGCTCCGGTTGCCATGACGATGCTCGGTTGGTTGCAGATGTTGGACGAAGGCTCGGCCTGGCGGAGCCAGGCGCGAGCCTGCGCGTGTGAAATCGTCGCACTTGAAATACCCGGGTAATAGCGATACCGAAAAGGCAGGAGGCTCCATGCGTTCGATCCCACCGTCGCTGTCGCTACCTACCGCTGCCGGCGCCGCCGTCTTGGCTCTGATGATCGCCGCCGGCATGGCCGCGCCGCCGCCGGCCGCCGCCGACAGTGACTCGGGCGCCTGGCGCGCCAACAAGGGGCGGATCTTCGTCAGCGACACCGAGTTCGGCCAGGGGTACGCCTCGGACGGCGCCATGGTGTCGGCGATGAAGAAGCAGTCCAAGACCACGATCAAGGGCGACGGCGCCTGGACCCTGAACTTCATGGTGTTCTTGAAGGAGGCGCCCGGCGCCACCACCGTCAACATCGTCTACTACGACATCTCGGCCAAGCCGCGCGAGCAGGTCAACTACAGCGAGGTCAGCGTCAAACCCGACCAGAAGATCATCCAGCTCAACGGCGTGGCGGTCTCGAAGGATCTGGGGTTCGTCAAGGGGCACAAGTACGACGTGCTGGCGACCCGGATCGTCGGTGGCAAAGAGAAGGTCTACGCCAAGACCACGGTCACGTTGAAGTAGACTCCGCCCATGCGGCGCGCGGTCGCTCTCGCCGTCGCCGTCGCTTCTTTGGGCGGGCGGGAGCGCTTGCCTGAGGACTGTTGTGCCCGACCGCTCGAACCGCGCGACGCCGGCCTGGGATCCCACGCGCCCCGTCGACGAGCGCGTGCGCGACCTGGTCGGGCAGATGACGCTGGCCGAGAAGGTCGGCCAGATGATGAACGAGGCGCCGGCGATCCCGCGCCTGGGCATCCCCGCCTACGACTGGTGGAGCGAGGGGCTGCACGGCGTCGGGCGCGCCGGCATCGCCACGGTCTTTCCGCAGGCGATCGGCCTGGCGGCGACCTGGGACGAGCCGTTCCTGCGCCGCGTGGCGACCGCGATCTCCGACGAGGCGCGCGCCAAGCATCACGAGGCGGCGCGGCGCGGGCAAGCGCGGGCCGCTACCAGGGGCTGACGTTCTTTTCGCCCAACGTGAACCTCTTCCGCGACCCGCGCTGGGGCCGCGGCCAGGAGACCTACGGCGAGGATCCGTTCCTGACCGGCGCGCCTGGGCGTCGCCTTCATCCAGGGGATGCAGGGGAGGGGCAGGACGAGGGGCCGCCGCCGAAGTACCTGAAGCTGGTGGCGACGGCGAAGCACTTCGCCGTGCACAGCGGACCCGAGGCCGAGCGCCACCGCTTCGACGCGCGCGTCAGCGCGCACGACCTGCGCGACAGCTACCTGCCGCAGTTCGAGGCCTGCGTGCGCGAGGGGCAGGTCGCCGCGGTCATGCCGGCCTACAACCGCGTCGACGGCGAGCCGTGCGCCGCCAGCCCGCGCGCTGCTGGACACGATCCTGCGCGGCGAGTGGGGCTTCGGCGGCTTCGTCGTCTCCGACTGCGGCGCGATCGACGACATCTACCGCGCGCACCGGGTGGCGTCCTCCAGCGGAGCAGGCGGCGGCGATGGCGCTGCAGGCGGGCACCGACCTCAACTGCGGCAGCACCTACGGCGCGCTGGTCGGCGCCGTGAAGCAGGGCTCGGTCACCGAGGCGGAGATCGACCGCGCCGTGGGGCGGCTGTTCGCGGCGCGCGTTCGCGCTGGGCATGTTCGATCCGCCGGCGCTGGTCCCCTGGGCGCAGATCCCGATCGACGTCGTCGATTCGCCGGCGCACCGCGCGCTGGCCAAGGTCGCCGCGCAGAAGTCGATCGTGCTGCTCGAGAACCGCGGCGGCGTGCTGCCGCTGGCGCCCGGGCCGGCGCTGCGGGCGATCGCCGTCGTCGGCCCGACCGCCGACGACGAGGACGTGCTGCTGGGGAACTACAACGGCAAGCCGTCGCGCGCGGTGACGATCCTCGACGGCGTCCGCGCCGCAGGCCCAGGCCCGCGGCGTCGAGGTCCGCTACGCGCAAGGGGTGCGGCATCGCCAGCCAGTCGGCGTCGCGCATCGCCGACGCGGTCGATGAGGTACGTCGCCCCGAGGTCGGCGCCGCGGTGGTCGTGCTCGGGCTGTCGCCGAGATACGAAGGCGAGGAGAACGACAGCAGCCTCAACCCGAGCGGCGATCGCCGCGACCTCTCGCTGCCGGGCGTGCAGCAGCGGCTGCTGGAGGCGGTGATCGCCGTCGGCAAGCCGACGATCCTGGTGGTCACCGGCGGCAGCGCGCTCGGCCTCGACTGGGCCAAGCGCCACGTGCCGGCGGTCGCTGATGGCCTGGTACCCGGGCGAGGAGGGGGGCTCCGCCGTCGCCGACGTGCTGTTCGGCGACGTCAATCCGGCGGGGCGGTTGCCGATCACGTTCTATCGTTCGGTCGAACAGCTGCCGCCTTTCGATGACTACGGGATGGAGGGGCGCACCTACCGTTACTTTCGCGGCGAGCCGACCTATCCGTTTGGCTTCGGCCGCAGCTTCACCACGTTCCGTTACGGCACGCTCGCGATCTCACCGGAGCGCGGCGGCGTGGGCGCGACCTTCCAGGTCAGCGTCACGGTCGAGAACACCGGCGCGCGCGCCGGCGACGAGGTGGTGCAGCTCTACGTCACCGACGAGCAGGCGTCAGGTCCCGTGCCGATCCGCTCGCTGGCCGATTTCCGGCGGATCGCGCTGGCGGCGGGCGAACGTCAGACCGTGAGCTTTTCAGTCACGGCGCGCGCGCTGTCGTTCGTCGCCGCGGACGGCCGCCGCCTGGTCGAGCCCGGCTGGTTCACCATCGCCGTCGGCGGAGGGCAACCGGGCCCGGGCGGGGTCTACGCGACGCAAGCCGACGGTGTCACCGGCCGCCTCGAGGTCACGGGAGGGACGCTCGAGATTGGCGGGGGAGAGATGTTGGGCGTCGGGGCCGGGGCGCCGGACTCCTCACCCTAGCCCTCTCCTCGCCGAGCCGAGGAGAGGGGATCGGAAAGGGAGCGAGGAGCGATTCTTAGCTGGGAGGGAGCGCCCAATCGACCGATCTGTACCTCGCCCCGCGGAGCGGGGAGAGGTCGACGGCCGTCCGCGGCCGGCGGGTGAGGGGTCCGGCGCGGGTACGCGCCAGGGAGCCTACGGCTCCGCGAGCTCGCGGCAGAATCGCTGCTCGCGCTCGCGCGAGCCGGGGGAGGGGGACCGGCGGCGGCGCTGGCGACGGGGCTCGCGACCAGCTTGCCGTAGGCCTCGGCCAGCGCGCAGTGGACGGCGGGGTCGAAGGGGTTGGTCGCCAGCGACGTCTTGAGCGCGACCAGCGCGCCGGCGGGATCGCCCTTGGCCAGCAGCGCCTGACCGCTGATCAGGTGCGGCCAGGGCAGGTCGGGGTAAAGCGCCACGGCGCTCGACAGCGCCTTGAGCGCGCGATCCGGCTCGCCCAGCGCCAGGTAGATCCGCCCCAGCTTGACCGGGAAGATCCAGTGCACCGCGGGATCGCCGCCGCCGCCGCGCGCCGCGGCCCCACCGCGCGCGCCACTCGCCCGCGCCCGCCCCGCGCCCCGGCTGACGCCGCTGGCCTTGGCGCCCTTCTCGTACTCGACGGCGGCGGCGCGCAGCCGGTTGTTCTGCAGCATCATGTTGCCCAGGCGCAGGTAGCGAAACGCGGGCGTCTGCTTCTGCGACGACGCCAGCGCCTCGTCCTCGGTCGGCTTGCGGCGCGACGCGATCGCGCCGCTCTTGCGGATGTGGGTGGTGGGGATGTCGATCGCGGCGAAGGTCTTGTAGTGCTGCGCGTTCATGAACGCGCGCCAGCCGCGTTCGAAGTCGGGCCAGCTGCCGCCCGCCGTCTCGGCGACCGCGCGTGCGCGCGTCGGACGCCGCCCGCCACCTTCTTGATCGTCGCGCGCAGCGCCGCCATGCCGCCCAGCGAGTGCAGGTAGGCGACGGCGTTGGCGACCTCGGCGAACGCCAGCGTCGCGTCCTCCGCCGACGGCAGCTTGGCCATCGACGGGTGCATGGCGTCGAAGCCGATCAGCTTGCCGTTGCGCAGCGCCTCGCGCCAGCAGGTGCTCCATCGACGGCGCGAGGCGCCCGCCCGCCGGCTCGCGCCAGCGTCGCTCCAGGAACTTGGCCAGCCCTTCCTGCAGCCAGACCGGCGCGCGATCGCCGGTCAGCGACGACACGGCGTAGTGCACCAGCTCGTGGTTCATGCTGTCCAGCCAGGGATAGCCGTAGGCCAGCGCGCGCGGCGTGGTCACCATCAGGCGCGCCCACTTGCACAGCGCGATCGTCCCGGTGCGCGCCACCTCGGCCGGCGACAGCGACGACACCGCCGCCAGGTCCGACGGGCTGCGGTAGATCTCGATCCGGATCGGCATCTCGGCCTCGAAGCCCAGGTCCTGCGTGCAGCGCCGTGTACGCCGACTCGAGCGCCTCGAGCGCGTACGGAACCAGCACGGCGTCCTCGGCCGGATAGCGCATCAGGAAGTGCGCCGAGCGTTCTTCCTTGTGATCCTTGACGGCGTCGCGCGCCTCGCTGGCCAGCCCCTGCAGCTCCTTGGCCGCCGCGGCGGCGGTCGGCTCGGCGCCGGCCTCGTCGATCGCCGCGTCGAGCTTGCGCACCGAGCCCTCGTAGTCGCCCTTCAGGAAGGCGGCGTAGCCCTCCATGACCAGGGTCTGCGGCGCCTGCGGCGCGGCGCGCACCAGCTCTCGCAGCGCCGCGCGTGCCGTCGCGAAAGCGCCATTCGTCGAACAGCTTCTCGACGACGTTGGCGTTCCCGGTGGTCGGCCAGCGGCGTCTGCGCGCGTCCGGCGGCCTCGGCACCGGCGGCCGCCGTCGCGACCGCGCGCCAGCGCCAGCGCGTCGCCAGCGCCAGGCCGGCGCCGCGACGGTCGCGGCGCGCCGCGCACGTCGGAGCTGCGTCGCCATCGTCGCCTGGCCGCCGGCGCGTCATCGCACCAGCTCCTCGTAGTAGCGCCGGACCTCGTCGCGGAAGCGCTCGGGCGCCTTCTCCTTCATGGCGTCCATCAGCTCCTGGCGCCAGGCGCGCGGCGCGGTCGACTCGTCGGCGCCGGGGATGCGCACCGGATCGTGCTGCTGCTTGCCGCTGCCCATCGTGCGCTCCTGCAGCGAATCGCGCAGCTTGGCCAGGCGATCGGCGGCGTCGCGCTCGGCGCCCGCGGCCGGCTTGCGACTCGCTCTTCTTCAGCATGTCGGCCGCCTGGCGCATGCGCGTGCCGGCGCCCTTGAGATCCGACTCCGCCTTCTCGAGCCCGGCATCTTGCCCAGGCGCCGCGCCGCCTCGGCGGCGGTCTCGTCGGTGCGGTTGCCGATGGCGTTCTGCCGCTCGGCCTGCGCGCGCGCCTGCTCGCGCTCCTCGGGCGTCATCATCTCGCTCGGCGCGCGGCAGGATCTTCTCCAGATCGTCGGCGATCTCCTGCGCGGTCGCGCGCGCCTCGCTGACCGCCTCGATGTCGGCGGGCCGCGCGCGGCTCTTTCGCTTGCGGTTGCCGCTTCCGCCTCCCTCTTCGGCGCCGTCGCCCATGTGCTCGCGCCGCGCGATCCAGGCTCGACGCGGCGCGCTCGGCCTCGCCCTTGGCCTCGGCCAGGTCGCGCTCGGCGAACAGGCGCTTCATCTGCTTGGCGCTGTCGCGCGCGCGTTCGATCTCCTCGGCCAGCGCGCTCTCGGGATCGCCGGTCTGCACGCCCGCCAGGCGCGACCGCAGCCGCTCGATCTTCTCGTTCTCACGCTTCAGGAACTCGTCCAGCTGCCCCTTGAGCCGCCGCTCGACCTCGGCCTCCTGCCGGTCGGCCAGCGCCTGCGTCTCTTTCTGCAGCGCGCGCTCGTCGCCTTCCAGGTCGCCGATCTTCTTCATCAGCTCGGCCACGACGCGGTTCTCTT
This sequence comes from uncultured Pseudomonadota bacterium, assembly GCA_963778795.1. Classification (GTDB taxonomy): domain Bacteria; phylum Myxococcota_A; class Polyangia; order Fen-1088; family Fen-1088; genus DASRQZ01. Next base: position 1,247,822 of record CAVZVU010000005.1, read on the forward strand.
GCGGGAAGCGCTCGGCGCCGAAGCCTTCCAGGTTCTGGTCCAGCATCTGCCGCAGCGACTTCAGATTCTCGCCCAGCTCGGACAGCGCGCGCGACAGCCCGGCCTCGTCGCCCTTCTCCAGCAGGTCGTCCAGCTTGCGCGCCTGCTCGGCGACCGCCTTCATGTCGGGCATGTTGCGCCACTCCTCCGGCACGTCGTTGCGCGCCTTGAGCGCCGCGATCTTCTGCGCCAGGTCGGCGATGCGCGCGCGCAGGTCGCGCGCCTCGCGCTCCAGCTGGCGCCGCAGCGCCCGGTCCTTGGTCGCCTTGTAGCGCCCCAGCAGATCCTGCAGCCGCTGGTGGGCGTCGGTCAGCTCGCGCCCGAGGCGCGCCAGATCCTCCAGCCGCTGGCGTCCGATCAGATCGTCCAGCAGCAGCACGTCCTTCTCCAGCTCGGCGGTGTGCTTGTCGGCCAGCGGCGCCGACCTTGGCCAGCGTCGCCGGCGCGCTGGTCGGCGGCGCCTTGCCGCGGTTCGGCCCCAGCGCCGCCGCCTCGTCGCGCAGCACGTGCTCCAGCCGATCGGCGATGCCGGCCAGCGTCGAGCGCAGCGCCTTGCCCAGCGTCCCCTCGCGCCGATCGTCGTCCAGCAGCCGCCCGAGCAGCGCCAGGTGCGACTCCTCGGCTTCGTGCAGGATCCCGATCGTCGCCAGGCGCGCCTGCGGGTCGGGCGCGGGCGTGGCGCCGTCGCGCGGCGCCGGGGCCGCCGCCGGCGCGGCGACTGTTCCAGGCGATTGGCCAGGTCGGCGACCAGCCGGTCCAGCAGCTCGCGCTGGCGATCGAGCCGCTCCTCGATGCTCTCGTGCGGGTTCTGGATCACGACGTACAGCGTGCGCGACGATCCGATCTTGGCGCCCGAGACCTCGTCGCGATCCTTGGCTTCGACGCGATAGGCGATGCGCTCGCCCGCCAGCAGCGTCCCCGCCGCCGCCGGATCCCACACCAGCCGCCCCTGCGCCGCGCGCGCGCCGGCGCGTCGCGCAGCAGCTGCCGTTGCTCCGGCTGGTCGCCGACGCGGTAGACCAGCTCGACCGCGCCCGAGACCGTAGTCGTCGTCGGCGGCGTAGCCGATCTCGATCGGCCGCGGCGTCGGCAGCTCCAGGCGATCGGCGGGGCCGAGGATCTCGACGCGCGGCGGAGTGTCGGCCTCGGCGGTCATGCGGTGGCTGCGCAGCTCGCGCACCGGGCGCCCCAGGATCGGCGCCAGCCAGAAGCGATAGGTCCCGCTCTCGACCAGCGTCAGCTCGGTCGACAGCACCCCGTCGAGTCAGCTTCGCCGGCAGCTCGCCCCGCTCGCCGTCTTCGCCCAGCAGCAGCAGCGCCTTGCGCGTGCGCCGCAGCGGGCGCGCCTCGAGCCTCACCTTGGTCCCCTTGACCGCGATGATGTCGCCGGTCGAGCCGTCGACCACCCGCGGGGCCAGGCCGGTGTACGCCGGATACTCGTAGGAGATGCGCAGGTCGCCGACCAGCGGCGCCGGCGAGATCGCCGCCCCTTCGAAGCGCGTCGGCCGGTGCGCGAGCGTCGCCAGGCCGCGGATCGAGATCGGGCGACAGGCGCAGCGCCGCGCCGGTGATCGCCGCCACCAGCACGCAGGACGCCCAGCGCCAGCACCGCCGGCCGCAGCGAGATCAGGCGGCGCGGGTCGAGCGGTTCGACCGCGCCGGCGACCGAGCCCTGCAGCGCGCGCACCAGCGCGCGCGACACGCCGACCGTCTCGACGTCGGGCGCCGCCGGCATCTCGTCGGGCTGGCCGAGCTCGACCGCCGACACCAGGTCGCTGGCGACCGGCGGGTGCAGCCGCGACACCAGGCGCGCCGCCGCGCGATCGCCGCGCAGGTGGCGCGCGGGACGCAGCACGCCGAAGGCGAACGCGCCCACGCCCAGCGCCGCCAGCACCACCACGCTCAGCAGCGGCCAGAAGCCGGCGGGCCCCACCGCCGCCGCCGACAGCGCCAGCGCCAGCAGCGCCACCAGCATCGCCGCCAGCCCGAAGCCGGCGGTCTGCAGCGCAGCGCGTAGCAGCGTGCGCCGCCGCATGGCGATGAGCACGCTCCGGATCCGCTCAAGCTCGTTCATGCGACGCCCCCCGGGATAGTAGCAGGATGTAGGCGTGAGCGGCGACACCGCGGATCGGTCCTGACCTTGCAATTCGATCGGGTCAGCCATGAAAAACCAAGTCCGAATCGACATCGCCGCGGGGCACGATGCAAAACTGTCTCACGTGAGCGAGGCGAATGAGCACTTGATCGAGCTCGCCAAGCGGGGCGATCGCGATGCGCTCAATCGAATCCTTGCCGCCGCGCGGCCGCGGCTGCTGGCCGTGGCGATGCGGGTCGTGCACAACGCCGACGACGCCGAGGATGTGGTGCAGGAGTCACTCCTCAAGGTGTGCCGCTCACTCACGCGCTTCGAGGGCCGTTCCGCCTTCGGCACCTGGCTGCACCGGATCGTGGTCAACACCAGCCTCGATCGCCTGCGGCGGCCCGAGGCGCGGCGTGACTCCTCGCTCGATGCGCAAGGAGGTCAGAGCGCCGCCAGAGCGAGCGAGCGCGCGAGGTGCGCGGCGCGCCGAGACGGTGCGCGCGATCGACGAGCAGACGCCCGAGCACCTGTACGCGCAGGCCGAGACGGGCGCGGCGCGTGCAGACGGCGATGGCGCGGCTGTCGCCGGTGCATCGCGAGGTGCTGTCGCTGCGCGAGCTCGACGGCGAGTCGTATCAGGACATCGCCAGCATCGCGCGCTGCCCGGTCGGCACGGTGATGTCGCGGCTGCACCACGCGCGCCGCCGCCTGGCGGTCGAGCTCGCCCCCGCGTACGCCGCCTGACGCGCGCGCCGCGCTGACGCCGACGCCGTCGCCGCCGCTGTCAGCCGTTGCGCAGCTTCACCAGCGCCAGGCGGCGCGCCATCTCCGCGCTCTGGTAGCCGAGGCTGGCGATCCTCTCGAGGTCGCGCGCGGGTCGCGGGATCGCCGGCGGTGTAGAACGACGAGAAGGCGCGCAGGCGCTCGCGCTGCTCGAGGGCGGCCGCGGTTATCCAGCGCAGCATGTCTCCGTCTCTGCTGGCGACGCCGAGGCCAACGCCGTCGCCGACGCCGTCGCCCTCTGGTGCGGGATGTCGTCGAAGCGCGGGCTCACCGCCAGGAACGGGTAGTCGAGCTCGGCGCCGGCGGGGCGCGGACGCGCAGCGCTCCAGCACCTGGCCGAGCGCCCCGACGGCGATCGACCCGTTCACCGGCCTCGAAGGCGATGCGCGCGCGGCTCTGCAGGATCGCCAGCGCGGCGCCGTCACCGCCGGCGATCGGGCCGCTGATGATCTCCAGCGCCCGCATCAACGCCGCGTACCGGCGATCCGGTGGCTCGGTGATCCGCCGCGCGACCGCGTAGTGGTCGAGGGCGCGCAGGTAGTCGCGCAAGCCGTGCCGGAAGCGGGCGTCGCCGATTTCGCCCGGCGCGGTCCCCTTGCCGGGGATGAGACGGGACCAGCGCGCCCACAGCGGCGCCGCGAAGAGCTGCTCGCGCAGGTGCTCCGCCCACGCGCCGACCGGCGTGTCGTCGACCGCCCCGGCGCGGATCGGCGTCCGCGTCAGCAAGCCGCGCTGCTCGAGCACAAGGGCGCGATCCGCGCGGCAGGCGAACAGGTTCAGCGTGAACGGATCGATCGCGCGCTCGACGTCGAACGGCGCCAGCATGCCGAGCCCGGGGATCAATCGGTAGGCGCGATAGCCGAGGCGCTCGAAAGCGCACGACCAGCTCGGTGTCGATCGTCGCCGCCTGGCGTACCTCGAACATCACCAGCGGTGACTCCTCGCTGAAGAAGCGCTGGCCGCCGGTGATGATCTCGCTCTCGGCCCCCTCGGCGTCGATCTTGACGAAGGCAATGTCGTGCAGCCCGAGGCGCGCGCGGCACCCGTCGAGCGTGACCAGCGCGACCGGTTCGACCGGCTCGCCCGCACCCGCGCCCGCGCCCGCCGTCTCGTGGAGCGACGGCCCCGGCGCGCGCTGCAGCCGCCCGAGCTCGCTCTGCGCACCGCCCGCGAGCGCGCCCTCGCCCTCGCGGTCGCTGACCGCGGCCGCGACCACCTCGGCTTGCGGCAGGCCATTGATCGCCAGGCTCGCGCGCAGCCGTTCGGCGACGGCGTTCCCCGGCTCGAACGCCCAGACCCGGCCCGACAGCCCCACGCGCTGGGCGAGCGCCAGCGTGTAGACGCCGTGGTTGGCGCCGATGTCGATCGCGCGCTCGCCGCGCGCCAGCGCCGCGCGCACGAAGCCGATCTCGTCCTCGAACCAATCGTGCTGCTCGGTGAGCACGTAGGGCGTGATCTGCTCCAGCGTGTCGGGAACGACCACGCGCAGGTTGCCCGTGAACGGCGCCGTGCCCGCGCCCGCCGGGATCGGCCGTTCGCCGAGGCGCGCTCGACCGCAGTGGACACGCCAGGCGCGGCGCAGGGCCTCGGTGAAGTGGTGCGCGAACGCCGCGGCGTCGGTGATCCCCGACGACACCATGCGCGCGCGCAGCGACGAGCGCTGCTGTTCGAGGCGCGCGGGATCGGTCGCGAGCGCGACCGCGGCGTCGACGTAGCCGGCGGGGCTGTCGGCGACCAGCGCCGGCTCGCCCAGGCGCGCCAGCAGGCTGGCGCCGACGCGCGACGCGTGGCTGCGCCCGGCGAGCGTCACCACCGGCACGCCCATCCACAGCGCCTCGCAGGTGGTGGTCGTGCCGCCGTACGGCCAGGTGTCGAGCGCGACGTCGATGCCACCGTATGCCGCCAGATGATCGCGCTCGTCGGCGAGCGGGCCGGCGAGCACGACGTCGAGCCCGGCCAGCGGCGAGGCCGCCAGCCGGCGCTGGTAGGCGGCGCGCGTCGCCGCTTCGGCGAACGCCGGTCCCTTGAGGATCAGGCGCGCGCCGGGCACGCGACGCAGGATCTCGGCCCACAGCGCGATCGTCGTCGGCGAGATCTTGGCCGGCAGGTTGAAGCTGCCGAAGGTCACGCGCCCCTGCGCGCGCGCCGGCGGCGGCCCCGGATCCGGGCTGCCCGTGCGCGGGCGGTAGCAGAGGAATCCGCCCGACACGCGCAGCAGCTCCTCGCTGTGCAGCGCCTCGGTCATGCCCGGCGGATCGGCCCAGGCGTCGGTGATGCGCCAGTCGACGCTGTCGAGCCCGGTGGTGTTGGGATACCCGAGGTAGGTCATCTGCACCGGCGCGACGCGCGTCGCGAACAGCGGCATCCGATTGTTGGCGGTGTGGCCCGCGAGATCGATCAGGATGTCGATGCGATCGACGCGCACCAGCTGCGCGACGTCTTCGGTCAGCATGCCGCGGATCGGACGCCAGCGGTCGGCGGCGGCGCGCAGCCGCTGGCTGACGCTGTCGTCCTGCGCCACGTCGGAGTAGCAGACGATCTCCAGCGCGTCGCGATCGCAGGCTTCGAGGAGCGGCTCGATGAAATAGGCGACCGAGTGCTGTTTGAAGTCGGGCGATACCAGGCCGACGCGCAGCTTGCGATCGGGGTCGGTGTCGTCGGTGGTCCAGGGCGACGTCTCCGGCTCCCGGTGACGTCGTCCGAAGGCGCGGTGCTGCGCCGCGACCTCCTCGGGCGTCAGATCGTCGGCGTAGTTCAGGCAGAAGAGCAGATTGCTGTGCGCGAGCGCCCAGTGCGGCTGCAGCGCGACGGCGCGGCGCAGATGAACCAGCGCGCGCGCGGTCTCTCCCTGCAGCGACAGCGTGATGCCGAGGTTGCTGTGTGCGTGCGCCGACGACTCGTCGATCGCGAGCGCCCGCAGGAATTCGTCGACCGCTTCTTGCAGCCGGCCGAGCGAGCGGAGCAGACAACCGAGATTGCTGTGCAGCAGCGCGTGGCCGAGCCCGAGCGCGGCGGCGCGGCGATAGTGGGTCAGCGCCTCCTCCAGCTCTCCGCGCCGCTGCAGCAGCACCGCGAGGTTGTTGTGCGCCTCGGCGGGCTCGGTCAGCTCGACGAGCGCGCGGCGAAAGAAATCCTCGGCGGTCGCCAGCTGACCGCGCCGCTCGGCGATGCGCGCCAGCCGGTCCCAGGCGGGGCCGCAGTGCGGATCGCGCGCGACGATGGCGTGGCAGCGCGCCTCCGCTTCGGCCAGCTCGCCCATGCGATAAAGGTGCAGAACCTCGGCCATGGCGTCGCTCTGCGGCTCAGCGCCGGGGCTCGTCCTGTCGGCCGTGGTCATGCCGTGCTCACGCGGGGCTCATGGGAGTGTGGGCCGGCGGTCTGGCCCACCCCAGCATCAGTCCTTACGCCGGGCGCGGCAAGTCCGGGTGTGGGTGGAATTTGGCTGGGGCGGTCGGCAATGGTCCTGGTAGGATGGCGGGGAGTGGCCCCCGTATCCGCGAAATCCGGCGGCACCGTCAGCGCGTTGGCCGCTGTGCTGCGCCGGCGCCGCAAATCCTGGCTCCTGGGGATGGCGGCGATCCTTCTGGTTGTGCTGTATCCGTTCGTGATCGGGAACCTGATCGCCCGCGCCGTCGCCGCGCGCATCGGCGGCAAGCTCGGCCGGCCGGTCACCATCGCGCAGGGGCGGGGGGGCTTGGGGCGGATCGTGCTGCGCGGCCTGGTCATCGCCGCCGCCCAAGAAGGTCAAGGTGACCAGGGTCGCACCAAGGGGCACGACCAGGGCGACGATCAGGGGCAGGGGCAAGGGCAGGGGGACGACAAGGCGGGCAGCTGGCCGCTGGTGACCGCCGACGAGATCTCCGTCCCGTTCAGCGCCGCCTGGGGCGGCAGTCCGATCACCATCGTCGGCCTGCACGTGATCGCCGTGCGCGGCGGCGACGGCGACAACGTGAGCGACATCATCGCGCGCCTGCGCGGCAAGCGCGCCAGCACCGACAGCTCGGGCGTGGGCTCGGGCACGCCCGCGGCGGTCCACGGTCCACGTCCACGTCCACGTCCTCGTCCTCGCTGTCGTCGGTGCCCAGCGTCCGCGTCGACAGCGGCACGATCGTGGTGCGCGACTTCGAGAGCGGCCTCGGCCTCAAGATTGGTGGCATCGCCGGCCTGCTCGCGCCGGGCCGCCAGGCGTCGGTGCGGTTGCGCGGCGTCTCGGGCGTGATCGCCCTCGGCGGCAGCGACAAGGGCCCGCGCTTCGGCGCGACCGAGCTCGACCTGCGGACGGCGCTGTCGTCGGGGCTGCACCCGCAAGGCTATCCGGTCGTGCACGTGCAGGACGGCTTCGCGACGCCGCTGCCGTCGCTGGCGCTGACCGGCATCACCGGCACCGTCGGTCCGCCCCCCAGCGCGGGCGGCTCGCCCGCGGATCAGGCCGCGAGCCGCGGCGTCGTGATCGACCTGCACGGCAGCTACGGCGGCGCGCGCGAATCACTCTGGACCGCCAAGGGGACGGTGCAGCCGGCCAGCCGCGAGGGGCGTCTGTCGCTGCGCGCCGCGCAGTTCTCGCTCGACAAGATCGCCGACGTGTTGCCGCGCTCGGTGCTGTCGCCGGCGCGCACCAACATCGACGCCGCGTTTGACCTCACCTGGCTGGGCGACGCCGTGCGTTTCGGCGGCGACATGGCGGTCAGCGGCTTGAGCCTGCAGCACGACGCGCTGTCGGCCGAACCGATCGAGGGGCTGTCGCTGGGGCTGGTACTCCGCGGTGTCGCCTACCCCGAGCGCCGGCGCGTCGAGCTCGAGCTGCTGGAAGGGCGCATTCGCAACCTGGTGGCGCGCATTACCGGATCGGTCGAGCTGCCGCGCGGGAAGTACGTCTTCGCCGACGGCAGCCACCTGGGCGTCATCCCCAAGATCGATCTCGCGCTCAACGTCCCGCGCATCTCGTGCGCCAAGCTGCTGGCCAGCATCCCGCCGGCGCTCACGCCCAAGCTGCAGGGCTTCGTGTTGCAGGGGAACTTCGACGCGCTGGTCGGTACCAAGATCGACTTCGCCGATCTCGAATCTCTGGATCTGCGCGGCCGCGTCGGCCTCAACGGCTGTCGCGTCGCCAAGGCGCCCGACGCGGTGGTCGCGCTGCGCGACGGGGGGCCGCTGGTGCTGACCGTCGACGTGCCCAAGCCGCCGGGCGCCGAGGCCGGCGAGACCGAGCCGCTGGAGTTCGTCGTCGGTCCCGACAGCCCCGACTTCGCCCCCTACGCCGAGATCTCGCCCTACCTGGTGTCGTCGATCATGACCACCGAGGACAACGGGTTCTTCAAGCACCACGGCTGGGTCACGTCGCAGTTCAAGGGCGCGCTGCGCCGCAACCTCGAGCGCGGCGGGTTCCGCATCGGCGCGTCGTCGATCACCATGCAGATGGTCAAGAACGTGCTGCTCAGCCAGGAGAAGACCCTGTCGCGCAAGCTGCAGGAGCTGTTCTTGGTCTGGTACCTCGAGCAGGTGCTGCCCAAAGAGCGGATCCTCGAGCTTTACTTCAACGCCATCGAGTTCGGCCCGCGCATCTACGGCATCGGCGCGGCGGCGCGGCACTACTTCGGCAAGCGGCCCGCCGATCTGACGCCGCTGGAGGGGGCGTTCTTCTCGTCGATCCTGCCCAGTCCCAAGCGCCGCTATATTCAGTACTGCCACGGTTCGCTGTATCCGCCGTGGGAGAAGTACGTGCACCGCATCCTGGCGACGGTCCACGAGCGCGGCCACATCACCGACGACGAGTACAACGCGGCGGCGCCGCAGACCCTGGTCTTCGACCGCCACGAAGCGACGTTCACCGAGAAGCAGTGCCTGGAGTGGGTCAAGAAGATGACCATGCGCCCCGAGCCCGAGACGCCGCCCGACCTCGACAACGGCCAGGGTGACGTCTCAGCCGAGGGACCCGAGATCCACGCCCCCGCTCCCAAACACCACCGCCGCCACGGCGCCCACGGCGCTCGCGCCGCGGTGGTCAACGCCGAAGAGCCGAGCGCGCACCCGGCGCGACCGCCGGCGCGACACTAGTGCACCGCTCTCGAAATAGCGTCAACGATCCGCCGACAAGCCCGTGGTCCGGCGAGGCGCGACGACGACGAATACCTGAAGGTATTCCGAGGAGGAGCAACGAAGCCGGGCCGCGGGATCGTCGGCGCAGCGTTGATGATATTTCGAGAGCGGTGCACTAGCCGCGTCGGCCGCTAGCTCGTCACTTCACTTCTCGTGCGCCGGATAGCCGACGTGCGCTGGCCCCTGGCCGTGCGCCTTCAAGATCCGCTTGGCCTCCGCCACGACCTCCGCCGCCTCGTCCGCTCTCATGTCGAAGGACCCGCCCAGCCCAGCGCCGCTCGCGCCCCCGAGCGCGCCGCTCCCCAGCGAACCGATCTGCTCGCGCACGTAGGCGATATCCGGATCCGCCAGCTCTCCGGTCGACAGGCCATCCAGCGCCTCCGCCGCCCTGGGCGCCCCTTCGCTGCTCGGTTGCTCCGATTGCTCCGCTTGATCGCTCTCAGCCACGGCGTGCCTCCCGTCCCTGGTGAAACCTGTCCACGCTGAGCGCGTGGGGAAGCCTCTGCCCCCCACCCAGGACCATGGGCAACGGACAGCCGTCGCAAGGTTAGCATTGAAGATGAAAGCCGTGATGATGAAGCTCGAGCGTGACCTTGCTTGCTCCTGCCCCGGTTTGGGGGACACTGGACGGGCCCGCAGTTGTACAGGGCCGAAGGCGTCGGGCATTCCGCGACTGGCATCGGCCAAGAGAGATCTCAGATGGCATCGTGTCCCAATTTCAACCATCGGCGCTCCAATGCGCCCGTTCGATTCTGTCCGCACTGCGGCGAGATCGTGAACGCCCAGAGGAGTCCCATCCTGTGCATCGCCCCGCTCCACGACATCCGGCGGCGCGCTCGGTCAGTCTTCTGCTTCGATTGCGGCGAGCGACTCATCACGCGCGTGGGTTAGCGCTCGCGGTTTCTCGGCGAACGACCTGGCTGCCGGCTGGCACCGAAGCGTCGCACCGCTGAGCACTGTCGGACTTTTCCGAGTATAACCACTCATGAGCGCCAACATCCGGACTCTCGATCAGCTCCTGCAAGCGTTGCAAGTCACGGGCGCTTTCGGGGTCGAGACTGGCAAAGCGCCTGCGATCGTCGCCGACCTTGCGGCGAATCGGAAGTACTTCGCGCGAAGCGGCACCCGAGAGCAAATCGTCACGAGAGACGAAATGGAAGTGCTCAGAAGCGCCGGGGCTCCGGGCCAGGATGTCGGCGTGTTGCGGTCATTTCAGAACGCTGCGCACACCACGTTTTCGAATCACTGCCCCGGCTGCCAGCGATGGATCCATCTCGGCAGCACTGAGCATGCGGGCGAGTGCTTCTGTGGTCAGACCTACCGGGTGGTTTTCGATCTATCGCCCGAAGATTGGTCTTTGCGCCAAATATGCTGCATGGACTGTGGCACTGAGATGACAAGGTCCCTGGCTGGCCCGGGCCTGAACCCGTGGCATGCCATCAATGGGAATCAAGTGCAGTGCGACGCCTGTGCCGTCAAGCGAGTCGCCAGTCAAGCTGCGGAAGCATCGGCCAGAGAAAGGCATATGTAACGCCACGGCGGCGCTGACCGCCGCCGCTGAGGGCGTCTGCCGATGACGACCCGTGCCTTTATCCGGTATTCGTGCCCATGATGCGTGGACCATGGGTGACAAATCTCCGAAGTCGATGCGCAAGCAAGCCGATCAGAAGCAGAGCAAGACCGACGAAAACAGTCGCAAGAAGCAGGCTGCGGTGAGCGCCAAGCAGGTGGCCACAAAGAAGAAGTGACCTCCGACAGGAGGCGGGACGGCGATCGCGCGCCCGTCAGGGCATGACCGCGCGCATCTCCTGGATCGGCCCCTTGCAACGATTGCCGTCATGTTCAAGCTCAAGCGTGTTTGTTGTCGGCCGCGACCGCACGGGCGCGTGATCGGCGGAGCGCCCGCCGGCGAGCGCCATTGCCGGTGGCGGCTGCAATCGGCGGAGCGCGCGCCCCGCCAGCGACTTTCGGAGCAGTCGCTTCGCGCGGTGGATCCGCGTGGCGATCGTCCCCATCGGCAGACCGAGACGCAGAGAGATCGCACGGTGAGACAGGCGCTCGAGTGCGTGCAGCTCGAAGGGGCGGCGGAAACGTGGGGGCAAGCCCCGGGCGGCCGCGACGATGTCGTCCATGTCGAGCGACGCCCAGATCGGAGTCGGTGTGGGGTCGGGCGCGGCCACGTGATCGAGAGGCTGCGCGCGTGAGAAGGGGCCCGCCAGGTACCGGCGACATTCGTCGATGAACTGCGTGGTCATGATCGAGCTCAGCCAGCTCGCGGGACTGGATGCCGGGCGTAGCTGGTGGCGCGAGGAGCAGGCGCGCTCGACGGTGCGCTGGACCAGATCATTGGCGCTGTCGCGGTCGCGCGTGAGGTAGAACGCGCGGCGCGCCAGCGCGGCGTGGGCCGCGACGATCGCGGCGTTGAGCTCTTCGACAGAAACGGCGCCGGTCTCGCCCGGCCCAGTCACGATCATGTTCGGCATCTCTCCCCCTCCTGAAGAGAGGACGCGCGCCGATCCCGACTCCTGCACGGAAATCGCGATCGTTCCGGAGAAATCAGTCGATCTTGTCGAAGCTATCGATCTTCGGGCGCGCGGCGGGCGAGGGAACCGGCGAGCCGGAGGAGGATGACGGGGCGGGTGCGGTAGTGGGGCCCGGAAGGGCCCCCGGCAGCGGCTTCGGCGCGGACGTGGCCGTGGCAGTGGGCGTGGCCGTAGCCGTGGCCGTGGCCGTGGGAGTCGGGTTCGCCTGCGGGAGAATGATGGCTTCGCCGGCAGGCAGGGAAGGAGGCGCGACCAATGGTTTCGGCCGGTTCCGTCGCGGCGCCGGCGAACCCCGAGGGGGCCCGGCGACCGCGCGCGGGATGTCCGCCGCGATCCGGATTCGCTGGTCATGGGGGCTCGCGCCAGACAGCGCTGGGACCGCGGCAGGGGACGGGGCGGGAAGCGAAGGCGTGGTCGCAGGAAGGGCAGCGCGCGAGCTCTCCGGCCCAAGAGCGATCGCGCGCGAGGCTCGCGACAAGTTGTGGCGGATCACCGGCAGCGCGATGGCCAGCGCCATGGCCGCGGCGCTGGCCGCGATCCAGGAACGGCGGCGCCGGGCAGGGGCGCCACCGGCGCGCGTGGCACCGGCCGGCCCTGGGCTGGTCGTCGCCGCCCCGGCCACCGCCGGCTCGGGCGTCACGTCGTCGCTCGCCGCCGCCGCCCCCTGTGCCGCCTCGCGCAGCGCTTCAAAGAAGGCACCGATCGATGGATAGCGCGCTTCCGGCTCCTTGCTGAGCCCTCGGCGCACGACGCGCTCGACACCTTCGGGGATGCCGGCCGCGAGCGTACGCATCGGCTCGGGCTCGACGTATCTGATGCGGTAGAGCACGGTTTGCACGCAGTCGTCCAGGAACGCGGGACGCCCGGTCAACATCTCGTAGATGATCGCGCTCAGGGAGAACTGATCGGCGGCGCTGCCCACGTTCTCGTTGTCACCGCGGGCCTGCTCAGGCGCCATGTAAAGCGGTGTGCCCACCAGAACCCGCTGTTGCGAGACCAGCATCGATTCGGATGCCTGCGGCCCGCGCCGCTTGGAAAGGCCGAAGTCGAGCAGCTTGACGACCTCGTCGCCGCCCTCCTCCGACGCGGCGACCAGAATGATGTTCTGGGGTTTGAGGTCGCGATGAATGATCTGACGCCGGTGCACCGCCCCCAGAGCCGACACGATGGGGGTCACGATCTGCAGCACGCGCGCGAGGCCGAGCGGTGCCTGGGCCTGGATGATCCGACCGAGATGCATGCCTTCGAGGTACTCCATCACCAGGAAAGGGCGTCCGTCGGAGGTGGAGTTGAAGTCGACCACCTGCACGATGTGGGGATGGTGCAGGCCCGAGGTTATCTGAGCCTCCCGCTTGAAGCGCGACAGGATCTCCGGGCTATTGCCGATCTGCGCGTTCAGGACCTTGGCGGCGTAACGTCCGGACAGGCGGGCGTGGGTCACCTCGTAGACGTCGCCCATCGCGCCGCGGCCGATGAGCCGGACCAGCCGATAGGTCTCATTGAGGGCGGTCCCCGCCTCGAGGATGCCGGCCTCGAACGCTGGGGCCGCGGGCTCCGTCGCCGTGATGTCCGCCGTCACCGCGCCCGATCCGTCGCCCTCGCGCGCTGCCAGCGCGGCGTCACCCAGCGAAGCGGTGACCGACTCGGTGGCGGCAGCGGCGGCGGCGAACAGATGCGCGCAGTCGTCGCAGGTCGCGAGGTGCCCCTCCGCGGCGGCGAGCAGATCATCGCCGCCCCGCCCGTAGAGGAGAGCGACGATCGTGTTTTCGTCGAGACAGCTCACCGGTCCCTATCCGAGGGTTGCTCAGCGCCCCTCGACCTCCCTCCGGCCCCAAAGCCTTTGCCGCCCATCATACAGACATCAAAGCCGGCGGCGCCAGACGGTGACCGCGCGCCGAGACCACCGGTGGGGTTAAGCTGGGGCCCCCCCCAATCCCATGACCATCGCTCACACCGAAGCATTCACTCGAGGGTTCGCAGCGGACTGGGGAGAACCCCCGGCCGATGAGCGGCAGGTGCCCGCTGACTGGGACCAGCTCGCATCGCCGATCATGCGCGCTGTCGATACAGGCCGCAGCGCCTTTCCCGGGCTGCACCTCGATGCTGAGCGGTTCGTCGCGTTCCTGGGCGCCTGCGTGCGCAAGTCCAGCGCCGCCGCTCACGCGCTGCCGCCGGCGGCCGAGGTGATCGCGTTCATGAACCGGCTGTTCGTGGCGGATCTCTACCTCGTGTGCGCGGCCGGGATGGGGGACGGTGAGGCGGTCGAGAAGGTGATCGACCTGCTGCGGCCCAAGGTGGCGGCGGCTTGCCGCGGCGGTGACCCGCCCGCCTTCGTCGACGACGTCACCCAGGTGCTCCGGCAAAAACTGCTGGTGCCGGGCGACGAGACGCCGCCCAAGCTCCTGTCCTTCTCGGGCCAGGCACCGTTCAGCGCCTGGCTGGGGGTGGTCGTGGACAGGACGGTGCAAACGCTGCGGCGGTCCGAGGGGACCCGCGAGCGGTTCGAGCGCCTGGCGGCGATCGAAGCCGAGGTCATCGATCGCGAGCCCGAGCTCGCGTACATCAAGAAGCACTACGCCGAGGCGTTCGGGCGCGCGTTCGAGCACGCGCTGCGCAAGCTGAGCGATCGCGAGCGGTCGCTGTTGCGACTGCACAACGTCCACGGCACCACGCTCCAGCAGCTGGCCGCCGTCTACGCCGTGGACGACTCCACGATCTCGCGCTGGCTCGCCCGCGCGCGCAACCTTCTGCTCGAGGAGACCGGGCGCTACATGCGCGACGTGGTCAGCGTCAGCGCAAGCGAGTTTCCGTCCCTGGCGCGCGCTCTCGCCAGTCAAGTGACCGTCAGCCTCAATCGCTGGCTGCTGTCGGGAACCACGCCGGGGTCCTCCTCGCGGTGACTTTCGCGGCGCCCAGAGCAGCGAGCGAGTGCCGGCCGAACGTACCGTGTTTGCTCAGTTACCGCCGTCGACGACACAACCGAAGACCATGGAGGGACATTTCGGATAGGGCACGTGCGTGGCGGCGTAGATCGCCGCCGCGCCGCCCACGAGAAGCACCGTGCCGCTGACCACCCAGAACGGCCAGCGGCGGAACACCGAGCGCCGCGGTGGGGGAGCTGCGGCTGCCAAAGTTTCCTCGGGCGCCGACAGGATCGCGGGGACGGCCACGACCTGCTGATGCTCGCCCGAGGCCAGCACAATCTCGCGGCGCTGGTCGACCAAACCGGGGCCGCGAAATTCGACCAGGTGGCGCCCAGGGTCCAGCGGCAGCGCCTGGGTGAGCGGTAGCTTCCCGCATGGACGCCCATCGATCATCAGGTCCACACCCGAGCCGGCGCGCGCTTCGAGGAATGCGATCTTGGCGCGTACGTCTCGCGCCGCCGCGCGGGCGTTCTCAACCCGTTGCGCGACCTCCGCTTGGTCGGCGCCGGTCACGCCCTTCATGAACGCGTCGTAGTGCGCGGCGGCGTCCACGAAGCGGCCCATCTCGCGTTCGACCTGCGCCTGGTTGTACAAGATCTTCGGGCTGGGGAAGATGGCGTAAGCCAAACGAAACTCGGCGAGGGCTTTCGCCAGCGCCCGCTCGTCCAGTAGTTGATTGCCGCGGTCGACGTGCTCCTGAGCGCGCGCCTTGGAGGTGGGGTCGCCCAAGACCGCGCCGGTGCTGGTGGTTCCGGGTGGGGGCGGGGGCAGCAGCGCGGGCCCTGGGTCAGCGTTCGCCGCGAGCGCCGGGAGCGCGAACCCCGAAATCAGCAGGAAACATCGCAACCACCAGGTCCTCCACCGCATCCGCGCCGCAACATTAGTACACGCGCAATCGGGTGGCCAGCGGTGGTTGTTGGTGCGCTCTGTAAGAAAGAAGTCCCCTGTCATCCGTTTGGAGGGGACTGACGCTCGGGGGTGGCGAGGTGCCGCCGCCCGGGATCGTCGGACGCGTACCGGCCGTGTGCCTTTGCCTTGCCTGCCGGTGAGAAAGAATCGATCCATGACACGATTGCTCGTTATACGTATGACCCTCGGAACATTCCTTCTGTTTGCCGGAGCCACAGGGTGCCGCACCTCGGTTGCGGCGCCGCAACCGGAAAACAAGCCTCCACCAGGCGATATGGACGTCTACACGTTACCGAGCATCGCTCCCGATGCCAAAGTTCTGCGCGCCGGGGTGGCGGAGCGGAAGACGCTCCTAGAAATGCTGTCGAACCAGAGGATTCGTCTGTTTGACGGCATCGACCCAATGAACCCCAACGACAGCGCGAAGAGAGCTCTGGAGCAGACGTTCGCTCCAGGTTACGTCGACAAACAAATTCTCGCGAAGGTGAAGCTAGGCCCGCAGGTATGCGAGCGTAACGGTTGCGCGGTCGATGTGACGTACCCGGACTGGGCGACCGTGGTGGCCTTGGATCACGCGGTCATCGGCCATCAGCCGCCCAGCGCTTTCATGAGCTTTCCGGGCCCCCGTTATCGGACCACGCCGGTCGCGCAAGAGGGTCACAAGTACGCGGCGACCTGGGTCCTGGCTTTCCGGCTGAGCGAGTCGGACGGAAGCTCCACCAACCACCGAAAGGACGTGCCGTGATGCGAGCTCTGATGATTTCCGTGTTGGCTCTGGGTATCTCCGTCGGTATCTACACCGTGCGTGCCCAGGCACGGCCGAAGAAGATCGACTATCACTCGGCGATCTGCCAAAAGACGAACAACGGAACGCTTTCGTATTCCAGCGGCGGGATCACCGCCGCCACCGACGTCAACATCGTGTGCCCTCTCCAACACGTCACACTGGAAGAGGATACCCCGCCCGGCGCGAATGGATTGGTGAAGATAACCGTCAAGATGAGGACTGGCGGCATTCCAACGGCCACTACGACCTGTCAAGTGATGTCCGAGGGACTTACCTTCTTTCACTCCCGGGGTTTCAGTCAGCGGGCATCGTCTCCAACTCGGGCAACGTCACCCTTCCAACCACCGACCCCAGTGATCCGGCAGGTTTGAAGGTGATCTGCACTCCCCTCAAAGCCCTCGCTCAGATCTTTGCGATACAGACACAATTGGACCCGCCGTAGCCATTGAACGATCGGGCGATCTGCCAGGTACATCCTTCACGGTTGTGCCTGGCAGGGTCCTGTCGTCGAGCCAGGGATCGCCGACGCACAGAGCCCCGGGTTTTCAATCGCACCCTGAAGCAAGTTGAGGCGGCAGGCGAGGGTCTCGCCGGCGCTAGCGTTGCCTATGTCGCCGACGTCCTCTCCTATGCAGCTAACAAAACAATCGCCGAGCTGGGGGAATTGGTCACCGCATATCGCCGTTCCCAGCGTGCAAAAGACGATGCAGGGAGCGGGATCGCAGTGGTCCGAGACAACACTAGCCTGATTGCAGACGGCCAACAGTGCTTGTTGGGCGCGGCAGGCCAAATCCAATTGACCGTCTAGCTCCGATAGCGAGCAGACTCGTCGGCATTGTGTTTCGTTCGCGTACAGAGTGGGGCAAGCCGGTACGACGGAACGACAATAGTTGTCGCAGGCAACGGAGGTCGTGTCTGTTCCGCCGTCGGCATCCTGCGCTGCGATCGCATCGCCACCGTCGCCACCGTCGCCACCCTCGCCACCCTCGGCGACGTCGATCAGATCCGGGCTGGTTTCGGTCTCGACGATGTCGGGAGGAACGTCGGGTCGATCCTCCGGGCCGTCGTTTTCTTCGGCAGGCGCGTCCGGACGTTCGTCGAAGCCGCTGTCCGCATCGGAGAGGCTCATGTCGCCAGCACTATCCGAGGGGCCGCCATCGGCGTCGGCATCTGTGACACTTGCGTCCCTATCGGCGTCGCCGACGACGTCAGGCATGTCGACGCTGGCATCTGGCAGTTCGCACAGGTCCTTATTGTTGGTCGCCAGAGCCGGGCAGGGGTGCAGCAACAGCGGGGGCGATGAGAATTGCTGCTCCTCGCGGTCGTCGACCGTGATGTCCTCCGTGCCAACCGCCACCACCCTGAGGTCCGACGAATAGGCGACCATCCCCACGATGATCAGGCCAACGTGTGGCTTTTCATAGAGGCCGAAGGTCAGAGGGAACTGCGTCGTGCTCGCGTCTCCCGCCGTATTGACCTGACGGCCCGGCCTGCTGAGCCCGGTCAGCGACGTTCGTGCCTCGAGGGCGGCTATCGAAACGGTTTCGTCTAGGTCCTTACCACGGTCGACCGTGATGAGGAGCAGAGTCTTCGACTGGCAGGCCGGGAGCGAGATGAGCGCCAGCAAGAGCGCCACGGGCGCGAGAACGCGAGCACGGGGAGGGACTCGTCGCCTTGCCCTCGCCGCATCGCCCTCTGGGTCGGTCACGTTCGCCCCGCCTGGTTGCTCACGCCAGTTGTCTCCCCTGCGGCCGCCGTCTTTCGCCCGGCCCATCCCAGCTCATCTGTCAGCCCAACGCAAGCGGAACCCAGTTCTTCCCAAAGACGCTTCAGCGCGAGCTCCGTCGCTCGAAGGCCGTGGAGTGAC
This sequence comes from uncultured Pseudomonadota bacterium, assembly GCA_963778795.1. GTDB lineage: Bacteria > Myxococcota_A > Polyangia > Fen-1088 > Fen-1088 > DASRQZ01. Next base: position 1,265,850 of record CAVZVU010000005.1, read on the forward strand.
TAAGATGATACCTGGGCCGTTGTCATGAACACCAAGACGCTGCTCGGTGTGACCGCCGTCGTCGAGTTGGCGGCCGGGGTGGCCTTGCTCGCCGCCCCCTCGCGTGTGGCGGAGCTGTTACTCGGGGCGGGTCTGGACTCGCCAGCGGCGAACCTGGTGGGCCGGATCGCTGGCACCGCGTTGTTCTCGATTGGCCTCACCTGTGCTCTGGTGAGAGACCGCCCTGGCAGCGGCAAGCACACCGGACGGGTCGTCGGCTTGCTGGCCTACAACGTCGGGGTCGCCGTGCTGCTCTTCGTCGCGGCGGTTGCCGAACGGCTGCACGGAATCGCGCTTTGGCCGGCGGTGGCCCTCCACGCGGCCCTGTCGATCTGGTGTGCCGCCGTGCTCATTCGCTCATAGAGGGAGTCCCGCCGGCACTCAGGGTTTCTCGTCCAGCTTCCTGCGAATCCGGTTCAGGAGCTCCTCGGTCCGGAAGGGCTTTCCGATCACCTCGGCGTCCGGAGGCAGCCGCGTCAGGTAGCGGTCGTCGGCATAGCCGCTCATGAAGAGCACGCGAAGGTCTCGGCGCAGTCCCCGCATCTGTTCCCAGGTCTCCGGTCCGCCCAGCTCGGGCATGACCACGTCGAGGAGGACGAGGTGGACCGGCTCATTGTGGTGCTCGCGCAGCAGCCGAATGGCCTCGCGCCCGTCGGAGGCCGCGATGGCGCGATAGCCCGCACGTTCCAGGACCTGAACGACCACCTTGCGGACGCGCTCCTCGTCCTCCGCCAGCAGGATGGTCTCCTGGCCGCGGGGCGGTGTCGGCTCGATCTTGTCGCCGACGTCGGTCGCCAGCCGGCTGTCCGCGGGGAGGAAGACCTTGAAGGTCGTTCCCTCGCCGAGCTCGCTGTAGAGGTGGACCATCCCGCCGTGCTGCTGGACGATGCCGTAGACCGTCGACAGCCCGAGGCCGGTGCCCCGCTGCGCGCCCTTCGTCGTGAAGAACGGCTCGAACGCTCGTTCCCGCACCTCGGCGGTCATGCCGACGCCGGTGTCGGTGACGGTCAACAGCACGAAGCGTCCCGGCTTCGCCCACGGGTGCGCCTCGCAGTAGCGGCCGTTGATCAAGACGTTTTCAGTCTCGATCGTGAGGCGACCGCCGCGCTCCATGGCGTCGCGGGCGTTGACGCACAGGTTGACGATCACCTGCTCCAGCTGGGTGGGATCGGCGCTGACGGCCGCCAGGTTGTGACCCGGGATCAAGTCGATCGTGATGTTCTCCGGCAGCAGCCGCCGCAACATCTTCATCAGGCCGCGGGTCAGCTCGTTGAGATCGACGGGAACCGGGCGGAACGGCTGGCGCCGACTGAAGGCCAGGAGCTGATTCGTCAGATTCGCGGCCCGGCTCCCGGCGCTTTCGATCTCACCGAGGTAATCTGCGGTCTCCGAGCCCGGTGGGACATCCGCCTTCGCCAGCTCCGCATTGGCGAGGATGGCCAGCAGCAGGTTGTTGAAGTCGTGGGCGATGCCGCCGGCGAGCTGACCCACGGCCTCCATCTTCTGCGCCTGGCGAAGCTGACCCTCGATCGCACGGTGGGCGGTGATGTCTCGCGCCACCGCGTAGACGTCGCGCGTGACGCGGATCGACGGTGGCACGCCAGGAGAACACGCGATACTCGCCGTCCTTGCGGCGATAGCGGTTCTCGAAGTCGATGACGCGCGCGCCGCGCAGAATGCCGTCGAACGTCTGCGAGGGTCCGAGCGCGATCGTCCGGGTGGACGAGGTCGATGAAGGGCGTCGCGATGAGCTCGGTCACTGGCGTACCCGAGCGTTTCACCGAAGGCGGGGTTGGCCCGCTTGATATGACCGTTGGGGCTCACGACGATCAACATGTCGAGCGAGAGCGAGAAGAAGCGATCTCGATCGGCCTGCTCGCGGCGCTGCTCGGTGACGTTGTTGGTAATCACGATCAGCCCGATCACCTCGCCCTCGAAGCGGATGGGACCCACGCGGACGTCCCAGATCAGAAGATTCTCGCCGTCCGCGTACATCGTTTCGAAGCGCGCGCCGGCGCCCGTTCGAAGCGCCTCCGTGTAGGTCGCGCGAGCGATCTCGCGATAGCCCGGCGGAACCAGGTCGAGCACGCTGTTGCCGATGATGCTCTCGCGGGTCAAGCCCGGGACGGTCCAGTTGAGGTAGCGAACGGTCAGACTGCGATCGATGACCCCGATGACGTCCAGCGCCTCACCGGTGACGCCGTCCAGGGCGGCTCGCCCATCGCCCGCCAGCCAACGGGAAAGAGCGTCCCCCTCCGCAAACACCCCATCCATCGACGCCGATGATGCCAGGATCGGACGTCGGCTGCATACTGGCGGTTATCCGCCCGGCATCCAGGTCATTGGGGTCAGCACCGCTCGGTATGATACCAAGCGTGTCGCCCCCCTTCAGGGCATGACCAGCATCTCCTGGATCGGCCCCTTGCACAGCGCGGGGTCGCCAAAGGTCTTGAGCGGGACGCCCATCGCTTGCGCGACGGTGATCAGGAGATCGTTGTGGCAGCGATCGACGATGCCGCTGGTGCTCGGGTCGGCGTCGAGCTTCAGCGGGAAGCGCACGACCTGACCGGTCTTGAGCCTGCCGCCGCAGCCCCCGATGACCACGAGGGGCGCGTCGTCGTGGTTGTGGGCGGCGCCGAGATCGATCTCGTTGCCCCACACGATCGCGGTTTGATCCAGCAGGTTGGTTCCCGCCACCGTATTGAGCTTCGCGAGCTCGGTGGCGAGATAGGCGACTTGCTTCGCGTACCAGAGATCGATCGCCGACAGCTGCGGCAGGCTCGCGTACAGCGAGGCGGCGGCCGGGCTGTAGATGTCGGTCCCCAGCGCCGCGAGCGAAGTCGGTCCCTCGTGCGAGTAGTCGTGATGCACTTTGGTCTGCCCCGCGCTGGCCCAGGTGTGGGTGATCTGGCTCGTGGCCGTCGAGAGCTGAAGGCTGGCCACCCGGGTCAGATCGCAGGCGAGCGCGAGCTTGAGGATGTCCATCTGCAGCCTGACGCTGGTGGGAAAGTCGGCCGAGGGCGAGAGGTAGTCGGCGGGAGGCATGTCGGGGGCGGTGCAGCGCTGGGCGGCGGTCGCGACGGCGGTGAGCTGCCGGTCGAGCTCGTTCCACGACATCTGCAGCGCGTCCAGCTGTGCTCGGTCCTCGCTGCACAGCCGGCGCTGCAACGACGTCAGCTCGCTGTTGAGCTGGCCCATCGATTTGCCAATCAGCTGCTGGCGGATGAAGGTCTTCTTGTCCAGCCCGGTCATCGTCGTCGGCGTGGTGGGAAACAGGGCCGCCCGCGCGGCGATCGGGCTGTCGTACGGATCCTTGAACGCGCCGGGCCCGCTGTAGATCATGCGCGTCTTGACCTCGCGGGTGGTCCAATCGTCACTGCTGCGCGCCATCAGCTCGAGGGTTTCGAACGGGGCCCCGGATTTCAGCTGGCGCGCGATGACCTGATCGATGCTCGGCCCGGTGGCGGGGGCCCCGCCGGTCGTCACCCCGGTCCACAGCGCGGCCATCCCTGCGTCATGAGGCGTGGCATCGGGAAGCACCTTGCCGGTTGCGGCCTGGTTCGAGAGGCCGTCGAGGACGATCACCTTGTCCCGGACCGGTTCGAGCGGCACGAACGAGGGACGGAACGTCGCCGGCAAGATCGGCGTGACGGTCGGCGTGACGGTCGGCGTGACGGTGGGCGTCGTCGAAGCGGGCCTGGTGCCGGGGGCACCCCACAGGTGCCGGACCACACCGGTCGGCGAAAACAGCAGGACGAGGTAGCGCGGCGGTGCGGTCGTGGCGGCGTAGCTCGGCACGCCGCGCAGGAACGGGTAGGTGAGGGCGGTCGCGCCGACGGCGCGCAAGAACCGCCTTCTCTCGACGTTCTCCACGCTCTCGACGCCCGCGACGTCGTCGACGCTCGCGCGATCCTTCATCGGCATGCCACCCCGGCGGTGCTCACGGTTCGCGTGCGGAAGGCCCGGCTGCGAACCACGCCGATGATCAGGGATTCCAGGTTGAAATCAGCGGCGGCGAAGTCCTTGTAGATGTCTTGCACCGAGCAGGCGTCAGCAACCACCTCGGCGCGACCGAACGCGTAGCGAAACTGTTGCAGCGCCATGCACGCCTTCACCTGCGCGCTCGCCGCGAGCTTGGCCATCATGTCGACCGGCCCATGGAAAGGCCCATCGAGATCGGAGGCGCCATTCGGGTCGGTGGCCACGAATTGCCCGCTGTCGTCGATCGGTTGCCCGTTGTCGAGCAGACCGTCGTACGCCGCGCCGGTGGCATTGAAATCACCGAAGCCGAAGCCGATGAGATCCATGTGCTGGTGGCAGGCGTAGCAGCTGGGCTTCTGGTTGATGTGGTGCTGCTCATAGTACTGGCGCGTGGTCTGGCCCGCCTCCTCCATCGCGGGCGGCGGGCCGACGTCGGGTGGCGGCGGTGGGATCGTGTTGCAGAGCAGCTGGCTGTTCACCAGCTTTCCGCGCAGCGTCGGCGAGGGGAGCGACCGGTGGGCATGCGAGGACAGGACGCTGGCATGGGTGAAAATGCCGGCGCGCAGCGGGTTGTCCGGATCGGGGTTGAGGTTTCTTCTGACGAAGACGTCATCGGTCAAGTCGGTGGCATCGATGAGGTAGCTGTTCGCGGCGGTCGTGGCGTTGACGTAGGCGTAGGGCGAGGTGAGAAGCTCCGTGAGCCCGCCCCCCTCGGCCAACACCAGCGCGCGGTAGGTGGTGAGCGACTCGGTGTGAAGGTTCCTCGCCAGCTGGGCGAACCAGTTGCCGAACGGCACGTCCTTGGTGGCGACGTCCAGGTTCTCGAGCTGAAGCCACTGGTCGGCGAAGCCGTCGACGCCGCCGGCGGCCTTCGGGTCGGCGAGCATGCGCCTGGCCTGCGCTTCGATCTGATCCGCGGTCACCAGCTGCCCCGCCGCGGCCGCCTGGCCGAGCGTGGCGTCGGGGAGAGAGCGCCAGAGGTAGAGCGCGAGGCGCGTGGCCACTTCCGCCGGCGAGAGCGGGACGACCACGCCGTCGGCGGGGGCTCCCGGCTGACCGAGCTCCAGCACGAACAGGAAGCGTGGCGAAGTCAGCACCGAGGTGATGACCGCCTGGATGCCGCTGGCGAAATCGAATTGCGCCGCGACCCTTTGATGAAGGGCGAGGAGCGCGGACGACTCATCCTGGTCGAGCTGGCCGCGAAACGCCCGTCCGCCGAAGTCGGCGATGAAGGCTTTGGCGCAGGCGTCGCTCGCGTCCGCGGCGCAGGGCACCACGGTCGAGAGCTGGTCGGCCGACACGGCGGTGGTCGCGAGCGCTTCCGCGGCCTCGAGATACTGGCGGGTGATGAGCTCATCGACGGGAGCGCTGCTGTTGCTGTTGAACCCGGCCACCTTTTGCTCCGAGACGAAGCTGTCGGCGGGGCGCGTGGTGTCGCCGAGGAGATCGCGCACCATGTTGTTGTACTCGTTGCGCGAAATGCGTCGCAGCGGTGTGCGTCCCGTTTGACCGGGCTGGCACAGCGACGTGTCGGTGACGATGCCGACGCCGGCGGGCAAGGGCTCCGCGGTCTTGGTCAACGCGGGGGTGTTGTCGCCCCTGCAGGCGAATCCACCCAGCGCCAGCGCGAGAACCAGCCAGGCAGCCGCCGATGTTCGTCTTCGCAGCATGGCGTCATCCGCTGGTGCAGGGCGAAATTACCACTGGGCCTCGCCTGGGCCAAGCATCTCGTTTTTTCCGCGGTCTTGCCGCGTCCCGCCGGAGGTTTCGTGGTTGGCCCTGGCTGCGCGGGGTTAATCTCAAGGCTGGTCGGCAAGGAAACGGCACGACGCCAGAGACGCGAGCGTCAGGATTTCCAGCGTCCGGACCTTGGCGTCCTGGCGCTTGGCGTCAACCAAACCGCATCGGGCCTACCCCTCCGGCGGCGCGCCGGCGGGCCGTCACCCGCGGGTCATCTGCCCAGGCCGATCCGGAACCATCATGTAACGGTGCGCACGCCGGTGCTGGGCTTCGGGCGGCATTGCCCTTGCTGAATCATCACCCGCGAGGTGGGCATGGCTCGGCGACAAACAGGGCAGCGGACGTGGCGCAGCGGCAGGCTCTTGTGGGTGTTGGTCCTGACGGGGCTTTCGCCGCTGGGTTGCGGCTCCGGCAATGCTGGCGGCGGGGCGTTGATGGGAAACGGCGGCGCCGGCGGTGACGCGCCGCCCGTCGACGGGGCGGCCCCGCCCGACGGGGCGATCTCCAACGAGAGACCGCAGCCGGCATTTCCGATCTTCGACGACACCCGCATGCACGACGTGACCCTCACGATGGCGCCCGCCGACTGGCAGTCGATCCTCGACGATTCGGGCGGTGATGACTGGCGGCACGCGACCTTCACGTACGACGGCGTGGTGGTCGAGGACGTCGGCGCCCGCCCGTCGGGCGAGTCGTCGCGCTTTCCCGGCAACCCGAAGATGTCGGTGCGGATCAAGTTCGACGCGTTCGGTGAGCGCGGGACCTTCGGGGGCCTCAAAGAGGTCAAGCTCAAGGGCCAGTACGGCGACCAATCGTTGATGCGCGACCGGCTGGCGTTCTTCGTGTTTCGCCCGATCATGCCGACGCCGCAGCAGGCGCACGCGCGCATGGTGGTCAACGGCGACCTGCGCGGCCTTTACTCCGTGGTCGAGGTCTGGGACTCGAAATCGATCAAGGAGCACTTCAGCGAGCCGGTGGGGCCGCTATACCGCCTGCGGGGCGTGATCGGGACCGATCCCTACGCGTACATCAGCGGCGACCCCGCGGCCTATGTTCCGCTCCCCTGGGAGCCGCACATCGACCATCCCTCGCGCGGCGACGAGGTGATCGGGCCCTTCCTGCAGACCATGGCCACCGCACCCGCGAAGCTGGCCGACGTCGCCGACATCGATACGCTGCTCGGATTCCTGGCCGCCAACGTCGTCGTCATGAACACCGACGGCCTGATCGGCGACACCGGCGTCGAGGACCACTTTCAGTACTTCGATCCCGCCAGCGGCAAGTTCTTCATCCTGCCCTGGGATCCCGACAACACCTTCAGCTCGGCGGCCGAGATGCCGAACCGCGGGATCTACGCGCGCTTCAGCAAGAGCGTGCTGACGCGGATCGTCCGCGACACGGCCGACTTCCGCGCGCGCTACAAGGCCAAGATCACCGCGGTGATGGCGGCGGTGCCGGCCTCGGCGGTGCAAGCGGAGGTCGATCGCATCTATCAGCAGATCAAGGACGTCGCCCACGAAGACCCGTACAAGGGGTTTTCGAACGCCGCCTTCGACTGGAACCCGGCCTACCTCAAGAGCTTCATCTCCGCGCGCTACGCCAACGTCGCCGATCAGGTCGCCAACGGCCCGTGAGCAACAGCGCTCCCGAGGGCTTGAGTGAGGAGTCCGCCCCTACTTGCCCGCCCTCGCGACGTTCGGCACGTTCTCCAGCCCCGCAAAGACCTGGCTCGGCTTCGCGCTGACGTGCAGCCCGCACTCGCGCTTGGTCGCCTCCTCCCACCACCAGCGCCCGGCGCGCTCGTGCTCGCCGGGACGCGGCGGTCGGGTGCAGGGCTCGCACCCGATCGATACGAAGCCGCGGTCATGCAGCTCGTTGTAGGGGACGTCCTGCTCGCGGATATAGGTCCAGACATCGCTGAGCGACCAGTTCGCGAGCGGGTTGCACTTCAGCAGCGGGCCGCCCGTGCGACCGGTGAAATTGGTGTCGGTCTGGATCTCGGCGACACCCGACCGGGTCGCCGGGCTTTGATCGGCGCGCTGTCCCGTGACCCAGGCGTCGAAGCGCGCGAGCTGGCGCTTGAGCGGCTCGACCTTGCGCACCTGGCAGCACTCCTTGTGCCCGTCCTCGTAAAAGCTGAACGCCCCCTTGCGCCGCACGAGATCCTCGACCTCGACGAAGTTGGGGAACGCCATCTCGATGACCACGCCGTAGTGCTTTCGCACCTTCTCGAGAAAACGATAGGTTTCGGGGTGCAACCGACCGGTGTCGAGGCAAAACACGCTGAACCGCTGCCCGGTCTTGACGGCCAGGTCGATGAGCACCACGTCTTCGGCGCCGCTGAACGCGATCGCGCAGCGCTCGCCGAAGGTCTGCAGCACGCCGCCGAGAATCTCCGCCGCATCGCGCCCGGCGAGCTTGCGCCGCAGCGCCTCGGTCTGCTCGGGCGACCAAGGGGCTGGCGCGCGGTCCTCGTTGCCGGGCGACTCCGCGGCGGCAGCGGCAGCGGCGCCGACGCCGCCCTCGCCGGCTGGTGACAGGCCGTCCTTGATCAGCGTCAACACGCTCTCGAAGACCCGGGGCGGGCCGGCGCCGTCGCTGACGACGAAGAACGGCGCGGTCTCCATCCCCAGCTCGCGCGCCATCCGCATGCCTTCGCTCTCTGCGTCGGCCTCGTCGGCGATCACGACCCGATCGATCCGCTGCCAGAGCCCGCGCCGGCGCAGCACCTCCTCGGCCTGGGCACACTTCTTACAGGGCTCTCCGTTGAGCAGCCGCTTCTTCACCATGATCACGCTCATCGTCTTGCACCCTCGAGGCAGCAGGTTTGAGGATCGAGCCTAGCTCGAACGCCGCGCGACTTCATCACCGACGGCGTCATGGGGCGTCACCGCCAGCTTTTTCGCGGTTTCGCGCCCGCCGATGACGGGATAGCCGGCGCTGCGCCAGGCGATCATCCCGCCAGCGAGGTTTCCGACCCTGCTGAAGCCCGCCGCCTCGAGGATCAGCGCCCCCTGCGCCGAGCGGGCGCCCGCTCGGCAGACGACGACGACGGCCGCGCTGGTATCCCAGGTGGCCAGGGCGTCGCGGAGATTCCCCAGCGGCATCAGCTCGGCCCCGTCGATGTGCCCGAGCTCGCCTTCGAACTCGGCCGGTTCGCGGACGTCGATGATGCGGACATCGCGCCGGTGCTCGAACAGCCAGGTCAGCGGCACCTCCGGCACACCGGCGAAGGTCCGATTCACCGGCGCCCAGGCCGACGCCAGCGCCGAGGCCATCGCGGACATCGCTTCGGCGTTGGGCTGGCCACAGGTCAGGTTCGCGGGGACCGCCTGGTCGATCTGCTGCGGATGCGGCAGGTTGAGGTTGCTCATGAACCCGACGAAGTCCTCGCGGCTGCGCAGACCACCGAGGCGCGGATTGAACGCCTTCTCTTCGGCGACGCTGGTACAGGTTCGGCCAGCGTAGTCGTGGGCGGGATAAAGCACCGTCGCGTCCGGCAGCGAGAACAACCGTTCGTGCACGGAGTCGAACAGCACCCTCGGGTCGCCGCCCTGAAAATCGGTGCGCCCCGCGCCTCGGATCAGCAGCGCGTCACCGGTGAAGGCCATAGATTCGTCGTCGAGCACGTAGCTCAGGCATCCGGCGGTGTGCCCCGGCGTGGCGCGGGCGGTCAGATAGCGCGCGCCGAACGGTACTCGATCGCCGTCGCTCAGCAGCAGATCGTGGCCGGTGGTCCCGGCGCGCGCGCCGACGCCGATCCGGCTGCCCAGGCGGCGGCGAAACAGCCAGGCCGCGGTGACATGGTCGGCGTGCACGTGGGTCTCGAGCGTGAAGCGCAGGGTCAGCCCCAGCTCATCGAGCAGGGCGGCGTCGCGCTGGAAGCGCTCGTAGACGGTGTCGATCAGCACCGCCGATCGGCTGCCTTCGTCGGCCAGCAGATAGGTGTACGTCGACGACTTCGAATCGAAGAGCTGGCGAAAGATCACCGCGCCACCCTACGCCTTCAGATGCTCAAAAGATAAACCAGGACGAAACTTGAATCCCGTGACTCGTCCCAAGCTCATGCGCGAGTCCGAGGCGCCGAGCCAGAGCTTGCTCGCGGCCGGCGGCTCCGTTCACTCTCCGCCGTTGGACAATGCGGCGCCGGGTACGTCGGTCACGACCCGGGCCAGCCGCGCGCGCGTCGCGCGGTAGGCAGCCGTCACCGAGTAGGTGATTCCGCCGATCGTCATCAGCCCGGCGACCGCGCCCACCACCATGGTGTCGACGCCCAGCAGCTTCAAGCCGGACGCGGTCAAGACGATGACCAGCGCGGGACGGATCACGTAGTCGGGCGCGCGCGCCGAGAAGCGCGCCCCGATGAAGACCCCCGGGATGCTGCCGATCAAGATCGACGCCGTCAGCGCGAAATGAAAGTGGCCGAAGATGAGGTGAGCCAGCGCGGCCGACATCACCAGCGGAATCGCTTGCACCAGATCGGTGCCGACCAGCTCCGACAGGCGCATCTTCGGGTACAGCATCAACAGCATGATGATCATCAACGACCCCGAACCGACCGAGGTGATGCCGACCACCAATCCGCCGAGCAGGCCGATGAGCAGCGTGGGAAGGCGCCGCACCTTCAGCGGCACTTGAGGATCGCCGTGACGATTTCGTTGCAAGATCGGTCGGATCAGCAGGCCGCCCACGACGACCAGCAACGCCACGCCCAGCGCGTTCTTGATCACGGACTGCAGGGCGCTCGCCGAGCCAAAGGATCTCAGCATCAGGACGCCGAAGAACGCCGATGGGATCGAGCCCAGCATCAACCAGAGGACCAGCGACCGATGCACCGTCCCGTGCCGCCAGTGCACCGCGCCGCCCACCGGCTTCATGACCACGGCGGCGACGATATCGCTCGAGACGGCGGCCAGCGGCTCGATCCCGAACAACAACACCAGGATCGGGGTCATCAAGGCGCCGCCCCCCATGCCCGTCAGACCGACCACCAGCCCGACGAACAATCCGGTCAGCGCGACGATGGGGTCTAACATGGCGCGGACAATAGCCAACCTGTCTGTGGAAATGAACAAAAGAATTCATTCCCAGACAAGGAAAGTCCCAGGGAAAGTCCCAATGAAAGTACGATGACGCGGTGGGTTCCCGGTCCGAGCGATCTCGGTGATCGGTACCTTCGACCTGCGTCCTCGTGAACACCATGCGTGTCGTGCAAAAGCCGACTGCTCCACGTCGACTTTGCATCATCAACGGAGCCGACGGCAACGAAGCGCCAACAACTCCTTCTGTTGGTGCTGGTCGAGGTATCCGAGGATGTCCTGACTGAGGAATCCTAAACAGCGCCTCGTTCGTCAACGCGCTCGTTTGTGAATGCGGTGGTGGTGAATCTTTCGCTGACTTCGCGCTCGCCCGATCTTTCCGTGCGGCTTCACATCGGACACCAGGACCGCGGCGGTCGCCGAGGGCGCCACGGCGTCGGGAGCGGACGCGCTGGGGGTCGTCTCCTTTTCGGCGTCGATCGTCGCTGCCGACGGGCTGGGGGCTGGTGTCGTCTGGGCGGGCGGCGCGGTCGTTGTGGGAGTGGTTGCTGCGGCCGGCGAGGGTTGCGAATGAATCAGCGGTGACGCGGCCTTTCCGAGTCGCGCGTCGATGCGCGGCCCAACCAGCGTCGCCAATATCAACGCGACTGCCCCCACCACGGTTGCCGACATCGCGCCAACGTAGAGCGGCTTGAGTCCCAGCACCCGGAAGGTGTTCAGGTTGGTGCTCAGCCCAACGGAGGCCATGGCGGCCCCCAGCGCCCCGTAGGCGACGGTCTCGCCCAGCGTCTTGGTCAGGTCCTTCCAAATTTCGAAATTCCACACGCCAAAGGCGCGCGCAGAGTGCCCACCGATGCCGGCGTCACCAACGGAGCGAATGATCGCCATCGCCGCAAAGCCGAGTACGAAGAGCGGGAACAGCTTGGTAAGATTGATGCGCTTCCGCGCGGTGCCCCGCTGGCGCGCGTTCAGGAACGCCAGCAGGGGGACGACTCCCACCAGGAACACGTTCCGAGTCAACTTGGTCATCGTGGCCACCTTCATGGCCAGTTCGTCGCCGAAGATCTGGTTGTAGGAGAGCGCCGCCGCCATGACCTGCGACGTGTCGTGAATTGCGGTGCCGAGAAACAGCCCCGCGGCGCCTGGTTGCTTGGGGAAGAGGTAATGGGCGAGATAGGGATAAACGAACATCGCCACCATCCCGAACAGTGTGACGTTCGCGACTGTGTAAGCCACCTCGCGGTCGTCGGCATCAATGGTGGGCGCCACCGCAAGCGCCGCCGTGACGCCGCAGATCGCCGTCGATGCGGCGGCCAGCGTGCCGAGCCGCGTCCCGAGCCCCAGCCGGCGCGCAAACCAGGTGGTCAGCAGCAGGGCGGATCCAATGACGATCACGACGACGGGGATGCCCCACAGGCCCAGGTGGAGCACGTCGACGAACGACAGCTTGATCCCGACGAGAATGATGCCCAGGCGCAGCAGCTTGCGCACGCTGAACTCCAGTCCGGGTCGAAACGACGGTCGGACCTGGAAGACGTTGGCCAGCAACAGGCCGATCAAGATCGCGCAGGTCATTCCTGATATTCCACTGGCCTTCCCTTCAGGATTGAGGCCCTGCATTCGCAGCACGAGGTGACCGAGCCAAACGCTGACCAGATTGGCAATCAACATGACGGAAAGCGCGAGGGCGACGCCCGGGAGAAGGCGGTGCGCGTTCCTCCACGAGGTGCCAATCAACAACTGCTCCGGCAACGAAAGTGGCCTGGGGGGCGAGGCGTTGGATTGCATACTCATCTCCAGGTGCAACAGCCTGAGGTCGTATGTAACACGTTCATCGCGCGATGGGATTGCGCTGAAGCGATTTGTTTGCAGCCGGAGAAACGTGAAACCGCTCAGTTGAGCCCGGCGCGGGGGTCAGTTGCAGCGCCCGCCGTTGGCGATTGGTAAAGAGCGCCAAAGAGCAGCCGTCAGCGGGCGCCGTGGACCATGCCGGGGCCGGGAAGACCGCCGCGCTGGCGACCGGACGGGCGGGCCGCGGTGGAGGTATTGCGAAGGACTGTCTGCTATGGTAGACGAGGAATCGGTCGCGCGCTGCCGCGAGAGAGGACGCCCGGAATGCCAATCGACACCCATTCCCCGAAGTCGAGTTCCGCGAAGTCGGTGTTAGGGAAGTCGGTGCAAGAGTCACTGGCGCGGTCGGATGATCGGGACTTGACCTGGGGTGGTCATGACCGCGCCGCGGATCCCGGAACGCCCAGAAGGGATCAGAGGTGGGCGTCGCGCCCGGCGAGGTGGCAGGCGAGCTTCGAGCCGATGACGGCGTCGGCGATGGCCATTCAGAAGGGGTGGCTGGCCGAGGAGCTGTCGAGCGGCGGCACGCTGTTGCGGCCGCGGGGGTGGGGCGCTGCGGGCATCGCCAGCGACGGGCTGGCGCCGGAGGCGCTCGCGGGCGTATTTCGCGAAGGGGCCAACATCGCTCCGATCTGGAATCGCGCCAACGGCGCCGACACCGCCGTGGTGGCGCTGACCTGGGTCGACGAAGCGCAGGGGATCTTCACGCGCGCCAACGGGGGCATCCGCGACCTCGGCGGTCTCAATGGGGCGCGCCTGGGCCTGCCCGTCGGCTGGTTGCCGGACCTGTCCGGATTCCCGAGGGCGGTCGCGCTGCGCGGTTTGCTGTCCGGGCTGGAAATGGCGGGCCTTGGGCACAAGCAGGTCACCTTCGTCGACGTCGCCGACGGGAGGGACGCCGCCGGTCGGCTAGTTGCCGACTGGATCACCCCCGTTGGCGCGGCCGACGACGACAGGGATGACCAGGACGATCAGGTCGATGCCCTGCTGTCGGGCGAGGTCGACGCGATCTTTCTTCGCTCGCGCGCCGCCGTTCGGGCGCTGCGGTATCCGCGATTGCGCGAGCTGATCGATCTCAATCAGCTCGCGGATCCGTTGGCACGACTCAACAGTGCGACGCTTCGTCCGCTGGTCGTCGATCGCTCGTTTCTCGAGTCGCATTCCGATCTGGTGGTGCGCTACCTGACCGTCCTGTTGCGGACCGCCGCCTGGGCGGAGCACCACCACGACGAGGTGGTGCAGCTCATCTCAAGCGAGGTGGGCGGCCTGCGCGCCGAGGAGGTCGTCGAGGCGCACGGCCCCGACGTTCATCGGGCGTTCACGCCCGCGCTCACGGGGCCCTACGTCAGCGCCCTCGAGGAGCAGAAGAACTTCCTGCGCGATTGGAGGTTCCTCCCGGCCGACTTCAGCGTCACCAATTGGGTCGTCGCCGACCCCCTCGTCGAAGCGCAGGAGCGGGTTCGCCGGCTGCCGCCGCTGGTCGGTTGAACGCCAAGACGCCAGGACGCCAGCACGGCCCGGTCCGGAATCTTCAGATCCGGCCTTTGGCGTCTCTGGCGTCGTGGCGTTTCGTTCAGTCGTTCAGTCGATCTTGATGGCCGACGCCGTCAGGACCTTCTTCTTCTTCGCGCCTTTGCCTTCCTCGCTGAGCATTCCGGTCACCGTGGCGGGCTTGGACCCCGAGCAGACCGCGTCGTGGTTCTTCTCGCTGACGTCGTTCTTGGCCAGGTAGTACATGACGTCCTTGCCACCGTCGGTGACCTTGAGGACGTTCTGGCATTCCTTGGTCGTCTTGAAGTTGCATTTGCCGCAGCCCAGGTCGCCCTTGAGGGTGACCTCCTTGCCTTTGACGGCGGTGCTGGTGTCGCCCGCCTTGGCGGCCGGCGCCTTGTCGGCGGCGCGGGCGCCGGCCGAGAGGGTGAACGCGAACGCAAGACCGATGGCGAGAGCGGTGAGCTGTTTCATGCGCCCCGTTTACCGCATTCGGTCAAAACGCGCGAGCAAAACCGGGCGCGCGCCAGCGGGCCGCGCCGCCTGTGCTGTCCCGTCGCCGGCCGCCCGGCGTAAGCTGTCCAGCGCCGGCCGCAGGCCGGCGTAAGCTGTCTGCGATGGACCTGTTCGAACGCGATCCCCACGCGACCTGCGAAGCGCTCGGGCCGCTGCTGCTCGACGGGCGGCGCGAGCGCATCGACGAGATCATCCGCGCGCGGCTCGGCAGCCTGCGCGTCGCCATCGAGAACCTCCACGATCCCCACAACGGCGCCGCCGTGCTGCGCAGCGCCGAGGCGTTCGGCATCCAGCGCGTCGAGGTCACCGAGAGCAGCAAGCCGTTCCGGTTCTCGTCGACGGTGACCCAGGGGTGCGAGAAGTGGCTCGACATCGTTCGCCACCCGACCCAGGCCGAAGCGGTCGCGGCCCTGCGGCGTGACGGCTTCGCGATCTACGCCGCCGTGCCGACCGCGGACGTGACCCTCGACGAGCTCGACTTCGCACGCCCGGCGGCGATCCTGGTCGGCAACGAACAGGTCGGTCTGTCGGCCGAGGCGATGCAGACCGCCGACGCCTGCTTCCGCATCCCCATGGTCGGCATGACGCGCAGCCTGAACCTGTCGGTGGCGGCGGCGTTGATCGCCGAGCGCGCGTCGGCGCAGCGCCGCCGCATCCTGGGCGCGCCCGGCGATCTCGACGAGACGACACAGCTGCGCCTGCGCGCCCGCTTCTACGCGTCGTCGGTGCGCGGCGCCGAGGCGGTGCTGGCGCGCTATCTCGAAACCCGGCGCTAGCCAGCGGGCTGATCGGTCACGCGCCTCGTGGCCGCCGCGCGACCCGCACGACGAAGCGCGCCACCATGGCGGCGCCGACGAACACCGCCGCCAGCGCGGTCTGGGTCGCCCCGACCGGCAGCTCGCCGCGGAACGAGATCGCGTAGCCGGCGACGCCCGACAGCGCGCCGAACAGGGTCGCCAGCGCGAAGACCGCCGACATGCGCGACGTCAGCGCCAGCGCCGCCATCGCCGGCAGGACGCTGAAGGCGAAGACCGGCAGCGCGCCGAGCGCGCGCGTCGACAGCGCGACCGCGAGGCCGATCGACAGAAACAGGAAGGTGTTGAGCCGCCGCACCGGCAGCTCCTGCACGCGCGCGCCGACCGGATCGTAGCCGACGAAGATCAGCGCGCGCCAGCACCACAGATGCCCGCACAGCAGCACCACCGTCGCCGCGGCGACCAGCACCAGATCGGCCGGCTGCACCACCACGGCGCTGCCGAACAGGATCGCCGACAGATCGTGCGCCTCCTGGGTGATGCGGTCGCCGATGATCACCGCGCCCGCGCCGCTGACCAGGAAGACCAGGCCCAGCAGGCTCTCGCGCGTCAGGTGCAGGCGCACCGGGTTGGCGATGAAGACCAGCGTCGCCAGCAGCGACGCGGCGATCGCCCACAGCACCGGCTCGAACAGCAGCGACGACACCAGGTGCACGTCGGAGCCGGCCTGGTGCCCGGCGGCGTGCCGGATCGGATCGACCACGATCGGCATCCAGAACGACAGCGCCACGCCCAGCGCGGCCGCCTGCGCGATCGCCGACGATGCGAAGACCATGCGCCGCAGAACGACGTGCACGCCGATGAAGCCCAGCAGCGCGCCCGCGAGCCCGCCGGTGATGATCGCGTCCTTGAAGATCGGCAGGTTCTCGAACAGCTGCTGCCAGCTGGCGCTGTCGTTCACGTCGTCACCTCGGCGCGGGCCAGCGCGCGGCCGTAGAGGTGCTCGAACGCCGCGCTGGCGCGCAGCTCGCCCGCCGGGACGCCGCCAGCGCGACGTCGTGGTCGCGATCGAGCAGCAGCGCGCAGTCGGCGCGCTCGAGGCCGTCCTCGACCAGGTGGGTCACCATGACGACGGCGGCGTCGCGGCGCGCGCGCAGGCCGCCGATCAGATCCATCACCTGCCGTTCGGCGGCGATGTCGAGCGCGGCGGTCGGCTCGTCGAGCACGAACAGACGACGCCGGCTGGCGATGGCGCGCGCGATCAGCACGCGCTGCCGCTGCCCGCCCGACAGGTCGCGCAGCTGGCGGCGTGCCAGGTCGGCGGCGCCCACCTCGTCGAGCGCGGCGCGCGCGATCTCGAGGTCGGCGCGGCTCGTGCCGCCCGGCGAAGCTGCCCGGCCGCTGCCGCCCCATCCGCACGAACTCGGCGACCGAGATCGGGAAGATGGTGTCGAGCGCGCTCTGCTGCGGGACGTAGCTCATGCGCAGGCCGGGCGCGCGATCGACGTCGCCGGCGACGGGCGGGTGCAGCCCCAGCAGCGTGCGCACGAAGGTCGACTTGCCGGCGCCGTTGGGGCCGATGCACCGCCCACAGCTGGCCGGGCGCGATCGCGGCCGAGATCGGCGGCAGGATGCCGCGCCGGTCGTAACCGACGCGCAGGTCGCGGATGCGCAGCAGCGGGGCGCGGTCGGCGACGTCGGCGGCGACAGCGACGTCCATCGTTCAGTGACCCGCGCCCGGCTGGATGTCGGCGCGGCGGTGCTGCGCGCCGGCAGCGCCCCCTCGAGCGCGCGCACGATCTCGTCGATGTGGTCGACGTAAGATCCGTGGTCGGGGGTCATGCCGGAGATCAGCACCAGCTTGGCGCCGGTCTGGCTGCCGATCGATCTCGGCGACGCTGGACGGATACCAGCGCTCTTGCAGGATCGCCGGCGACCTTGCGCGCCCTCATCTCGTTGACCAGCTCGGCGACGTGCGCGGCGTTGGGCGGGATGCCCGGCTTGGGCTCGATGGTGCCGACCTCGACCAGGCCCAGCCAGCTGGTCAGATAGGTGAAGCTCTTGTGGTAGCTGACGACCGGCGTCCCGCGGCGGCTGGCCAGGCGCCGCTCCCACTCCTTGGTCTTGGCGTCCAGGCGCTGCACGAAGGCGTCGGCGTTCTTGGCGTACAGCGCGCGGTTGTCGGGCGCCAGGTCGCCGAAGCGCTCGGCCAGCCCGCGCGCGATGCGCGCGCCGTTGCGCGGATCCAGGGTGAAGTGCGGGTTGCCGCCCGGGTGGATGTCGCCCATCGAACGGTCGATGCGCTGCTGCGGCACCTCTTGCAGCGGCACCATCGTCGACGCGACGATCGCGCCGGCGCCGCCGGGCTGGATGCTTGCCGTTGCGCGATCCTTTGACCAGCACCGGCAGCCAGCCGACCTCGTAGTCGAGCCCCATCGACACCAGCGCGTCGGCGCGGTTGAGGTCGAGGATCAGGTTGGGGCGCGCGTCGACGAAGTGGGGATCCTGCGTCGGCTTGGCCAGCACGACCACGTCGCCGGCGTCGCCCAGCACCTCGCGCGCGATCGCGCCCAGGTCGCCCACCGTGGCGATGACGTGCAGCTTCGAGGCGGCGTGCGCCCGCGCCGACAGCCCCAGCCCCAGCGCCAGAACCAGTGCAACCGAACCCGCAGACCGAACCGCAAACGAGAAGCCAGCCGCTGTCGTCGCATGAATGCGACCTCCCCGTGAGATGAAGACGAAGGAAACTCCGGATCGACCGTGCGCTTCAGGTCGATGCGGGCGGGGAGGTCTTGGGGGCGAGGGAGAGGAGAACCGCGCGCGCGCCGCACCAGGGCACGCCGATCGACGGCGCTCCTGTCACGGGCGGTGGCGCGAGGCCGTTGGTCGGCCGGGGAGGCGCCCCGATGATCTCGCGCCGGCCCCAGAGGGAGACGCAGTGTTCGTGGCCGTGGGGGGCGGTCAGCGCCACCGCGCCGACCGACGCCAGAACGTCCGCGGCGGCGCCCACCATCAGCGGCGCCGGACCGACGACGCGGTGGACCAGCTCGCCGTGCTCAGGGCAGCGATCGTGATCGACCGCCATCGAGTGGGCGAGCGTCGACAGCTGCGCCGCCAGCAACGCCAGCGGCACGATCGCGCCGAAAAGGAAAGGCCGTCTGAGCAACATCTCAACCATACGATCGGCAGGCGGGGGCGTCCACCGACGTCGACCGCGAGGGGTTTCTTGAATGGGACGGCCACGAGGATAGACTGCTTCAAATGCCGGCCGGACCCTCGCTCGAAGATCGTGATCCACGCCGAGGGGGCAAGACCGGGGGCAAGACCGGGGGGAAGACGTCCGGCCGGACGTCAGGCGCCCCGGGCCGGGGGTCGCGCACCAACGGACGCGGGGGCCGCGGCGCGGCCGGGGGATCGGGTATCTTCTGGGCGTTGCGGACCGCGCTTGGCCTGGGAGTCTTCTGCGCGCTGGTCGGGATCGCCGGGCTGGTCGGCATGTTCTCGTACTACGGCAGCGACCCGAGGTTGCCGACGCTGAAGGCGCTGGGCGACTACCACCCCAAGCAGGTCACCCGCATCCTCGACCGCAACGGCACCGTCATCGGTGAGCTCGGCACCGAGAAGCGCACGGTCGTCCCGTACACGGCGATCCCGAAGATCCTGATCAACGCGGTGGTCGCCGCCGAGGACGCCGACTACTTCAGCCACGACGGCCTCGACTACCGCGGCATGGTGCGCGCGTTCATCGAGAACGTGCTGCGCGGCCGCACGGCGCAGGGCGGGTCGACGATCACCCAGCAGGTGGTGAAGACCTTCCTGCTGTCGCCCGAGCGCACGATGCGGCGCAAGGTGCAGGAGATCATCCTCGCGCGGCAGCTGTCGCAGAAGTTCACCAAGGAAGAGGTGCTGGGCCTTTACCTGAATCAGATCTACTACGGCCACGGCCGCTACGGCTGTGAGGAGGCGGCGCGCTACTTCTTCGGCAAGTCGGTGCGCGACATCAACGTCGCCGAGGCGGCGTTGCTGGCCGGCCTGCCGCAGAGCCCCGAGCGGCTGTCGCCGCGCAAGCACCCCGAGGCGGCGAAGACCCGGCAGCGCTACGTGCTCGGGCGCCTGGCCGAAAACGGCTTCATCACACCGGCGGTGGCCAGCCAAGCTGGCGGCCGAGCCGATCCGCCTGGCGCGCGAGAGCGGCGCCTCGCGCGGCCTGGCGGGCGAGGCAGTCGACGGCGTCGGACGCTTCCTGGCCGACAAGTACGGCGAGCGGACGGCGTTCGAGCTGGGCACCACCGTCGAGACGACGATCGACGGGCGCCTGCAAGAGGTGGCGCGGCAATCGCTGGAGCGCGGGCTCGAGGAGCTCGACGCGCGCCAAGGTTTCCGCGGGCCATCGGGGCACCTGACCGGCAAGGCGCTGGCGCGTCGGAGCGCCGAGCTCAAGGCGGCCCGCGACGGCGGGCGACGGGACTCGGCGATCTTCGAGGGGATCGTCACCCGCATCGACAAGGGCGACGTGGCGGTCGAGGCGGCGCCCGCGCCCAGCGCGCCCGACGCCGGCAAGCCGGGGCATGGCGGCGGCAAGGATGCGAAGAATCGCAAGGAGGCCGCCGCGAAGGAGGCGGCCCGCGCGAAGGAGGCGGCCGCCGCGGCCGCGGCCGCGGCTGCGGCTGCCCACAAGGGCCAGACGATCGTCCGCGAGCTGAAGGAGCCGAAGCGCGGCAAGATCTTCGTCGACATCGGCGGCGAGGAGGGGGTGGTCGATCTCGACCTCGAGCCCCGCTACACCAAGGGAGCGAAGCCGCTGATCGAGAAGTTCTCGCCCGGCGATCTGGTGCGCGTGCGGCTGGCGACCGAGCGATCGCACGCCGAGGGGACGCCGGCGCCGCTGTCGCTCGAGCTGGGGCCGCAGGCGGCGATGGTGGTGCTGGATCCGGCGACACGGCAGGTGCTGGCGCTGGTCGGCGGCTACGAGTTTCACTCGGGTGGGTTCGATCGCTCGCGCCTGGCGCGCCGTCAGCCGGGGTCGGCGTTCAAGCCGATCTACTACGCGGCGGGGATCGAATCGCGCAAGATCACGGCGGCGACGGTGATCAACGATTCGCCCGAGGTCTACGCGCTGTGGAAGCCGCAGAACTACGAGAAGGAGTTCCTGGGTCCGGTGCGCGTGCGAACAGCGCTGGCGCATTCGGTCAACACCGTCGCCATCAAGGTGCTGTCGCAGGTGGGCCTGCCCGATGCGCGCGCCACCGCGACGCGCTTTGGCCTGACGCTGCCGCCGGTGGAGCAGCTGAACCTCGGCATGGCGCTGGGCGCGATTGAAGTCACGCCGATCGACCTCGCCAGCGCCTACGCCGCGTTCCCGGCCGGCGGAATGCGCGCGCCGGCGACGCTGGTGCGCTCGGTCGGCGGAGAGAAGATCGATCCCCCGGCGCCCGCGCCGGCGATCTCGCCCGAGGTCGCCTACATCATGACGTCGATCCTGCGCAGCGTGATCGACGAAGGGACCGCGCACGCTGCCGCCGGCAAGCTGCGCCGCCCGGCCGCCGGCAAGACCGGCACCACCAACGATCAGAAGGACGCCTGGTTCGTCGGCTTCACGCCCGACCTGCTGGCCGCCGTGTGGGTCGGCTTCGACGACGGCAAGCTGCTGGGACACGGCGAGGCGGGCGCCAAGACGGCGCTGCCGATCTGGCTCGACTTCATGACCAAGGCGCTGGTCGGCCGCCCCACCAAGGAGTTCGTTCCGCCCGCCGGCATCGTCATCCAGCGCATCGACAAGACGACCGGCCTGCTGCCCGCGGCCGGTCAGGACACCAACACCATCGACGAAGTCTTCCTGCCCGATACCGTCCCGACCGAGCAGGCTCCGGTCGCCGGTCAGGAGAGCAGCGCCGACAAGCTGCTGCTCGACCAGCAGCAATAATAGGCGGGCGCCAACCTCCGCTCAGGAGCGCCGGTGATCGCCGGGCGGGCCGCGGAAGGTCCTTCTCACGCCGAGCCACCAGCAGGCGATCAGCAGGCCCAGCGTCGCGGCGGTGACGATCAGCGCGCGCTCGTTGGGGGGTTGCACGCCGATCCAGATCACCAGCAAGACCGACAGCGTCGCGATCGCGGCGAACGCGCGGTAGGCGGCGTGCCCGAGATCGAACGGGCCCATGCGCGTCCAGCCGCGGCCGATGGCGAAGAAGCCAGCGCCCAGCGGCATCGCGTAGGACAAATAAAGCAGGATCACGCAGGCGCTGGTCAGGGTGGCGTAGGCCGGCGCCGACAGCGTCGACGCCAGCGTCAGCACGGCGGCGGCCCAGATCGCGGCGACCGGCGCCTGATGGCGCGGCGACACGCGGCGCAGGATCGTCGACCAGGGGAGACCACCGTCGCGCGCGAAGGCGTAGATCA
Organism: uncultured Pseudomonadota bacterium; assembly: GCA_963778795.1. GTDB lineage: Bacteria > Myxococcota_A > Polyangia > Fen-1088 > Fen-1088 > DASRQZ01. The sequence continues at coordinate 1,287,658 of CAVZVU010000005.1, forward strand.
TGCGCGACGTCGAGGTGATGCTGGCCAGGCCGCACAAGTAGTTGGCGAGCACGATCCCGATCCAGAGCAGCTTGCCGGGGACGCCGGGGAAGACCTGCGCCATCAGCCAGGGAAAGACGTTGGCCCCCTGGCGCGCCGCCTCGCGCAGGTCGGGCATCGCCAGCACGAACGACGCCACCATGATCCAGCCCGCGGTGCCCGACACCAGCACCGAGCGCAGAATCCCGCGCGGCACGTTGCGCGCGGCCTGCACGGTCTCTTCCGAGGTGTGCGCCGAGGCGTCGAAGCCGGTGATCGTGTAGACCGGCCACATCAACGCCAGCAGGAACATCACCGGCAAGGGGCGCGCCGCGGGCCAGACGCCGCCGCCGGCGTCGCCCCCGTTGTTGGCGAAGTGAAACAGCCGCCCGAGCTCGAGGTGCGGCGCGTGCAGCAGCATCCCCACGATCAGCAGCACCGTCACCGCGAGGATCAGGTAGCCGCTGAAGTCGGTGAGCCGGCTGGTGAGCCGGATGCCGAAGTGATTCACCAGCGCCTGCGACAGCGTGATGAGCCCGACGCCGAGGATCTGGTGGACGACGGTCAGCCGCGTCGGGTCGACGCCCAGCATCGGCGCGAGGAAGCTGGCGAACAGGCTGTAGGCGCCGACGTTGACGGCGGCGGCGAGGAAGATCAGGCCCCCGAGGTTGAGCCAGGCCGTCACCCAGCCCCAGCCGCGGCCGCCGAGGATCGAGCTCCAGTGGTAGAGCCCGCCCGCCGTCGGGAACGCCGACGCGATCTGCGCCATCGCCAGCGCGACGACGAGCGAGAAGGCGACGCCGACCGGCCAGACCAGGCCGGCCGCGGCGCCGCCGACCGCGCTGACACCGAGCTGCAACGAGGTGACGCCGCCCGCGAGGATGCAGATGATCGAAAACGAGATCGCGAAGTTCGAGAACCCGCTCATCCCGCGGCGCAGCTCCTGGACGTAGCCGAGGCTGCCGAGCAGGCGGGCGTCGTCGCTGGCGGCGTCGGCACCCGCCGGCCTGGTCACGGGGGGCAGCGGCTCGGGTGCGCTCATGGCCGCATCGGCCCCAGCCTCGCGACGAAGCGATCGAACAGCGCGCGCCCTTCGTCCCAGGCGCCGATGTTCGAGGCGAGGTTGATGTGGCCGCACGCGCCGGCGCTCTCGATCGGCGCGCCCCACGCCGCGGCGGCGGCGCACGCCGACGCGAACGAGCCGTAGGGATCGTCGGCGCTGGCCACGACCAGCGCCGGCAGCGGCGGTTTTCCCGACGCGGCGGGGTGGAACCCGACGGCGGCGCGCGGGAAGCTCGGCGCGGCGGCGTCGGGCGGCGCGACCAGAAAGGATCCGATCACCTCAGCGGCGGCGTCGCGACTTCTCCGCACCCACTCGACGGCCAGCAGGCAGCCGAGGCTGTGCGCGATGAACACCTTGGGACCGCGCAGGTCGCGCAGCTCTCGATCGAGGTCGGCGACCCAGGTGGCGGCGTCGGGAGCGTCCCAGTCGTCGTGCTCGACCCACCGTCCCCCGAGCGCGCGAAACCAGATCGACTGCCAGTGCCCTGGCTCCGAGTTCCCGATCCCGGCGAGGAAGACGTAGTGCATCCGGTAGGTGGAATGTATCACCGGCCGTGAGCGCCGGCGTCCTCACCGGGGGGGCGCCCAACTGAAGATTGCCCCTAGTCCCGGATCGGCGTCGCCTTCAGTGCCGCGCGGCCGTCCTTCACGTAGACCGCGAAGCGGACGGTGCGGCACTGGTGCTTGGACATGAGCGCGTCCTTGTTGCCGCGCAGCTTGTCCTTGAACTTGTCCAGCGTCAGGCCGGCGATCGATTCGCCGCACTCGCGCTTGGTGGCGACGAAGTCATTGAAGATGTTCTTGAAGTGCGTCTCTTCGTCGGCGTCGTCGGCGCTGGCGACCACCCGGGTCGCCTCGGGGCCGCCGATCGTGGGCGCCAGATCCGGTTCGTCGGCCTCGAGTGCGTGCGCCGGCAGCGTCCCCCACGGCGTCGAAGAATCGTTCGACTTCGCCGCGCCCGGGATCGAGGAGACCGAGAACGGGGGTGGGGGCGTGAACACCGGCGGCGGTGGCGGGGCAAAGCCGGACGGTGAGAAGCTGCTCGGCGGTGGTGGCGGCGGGAACGCCGGTGGTGGCGGCGGAAACGCCGGCGGTGGCGGCGGCGCGCCGAACGCCGATCCGGGGCTCGGCAGGTCGAACGCCTTGCCCCCGGCGCTGTCGCCGAGGATTGCGTTCAGATCTTTGCCCGCCATCTCCGACGGCGCGCTCGGCGCGTGGGTGTAACGCTCGATCGCCGCGTTGACGTCGCGCGCGAGCCCGCCGAAGTTCCCGCCATAGTGGCTGTCCTGAATCTTGAAGATCTCGCCGCGTCCCAGCTGCTTCAGCTCGCCGCGCAGCTTGCGCAGCGGCGTCTCGCTCTCGCTTCGCAGCAGCAACAGGCCGATCAAGATCGCGCCGAACACGCCGGCCGCCAGCGGGATCCAGGGGAAGTGCCCCCACTTGAGGTCGTCGGAGTTGGTGTTCTTCAGCAGCGCCGCGAGATCGGCGTTGGCCGGCTGCTTGCCAAACAGCACGTAGAACGCCTGCTGCTGGCCGGCCTGGCCCGCGAAGGGGGCGGCGACCATCAGCAGTTGGTCATTACCGGCGGCGTACGGGAAGGCCGTCGTGCGCTTGACGTCGTTGATCTCTTGCGCGTGCTGGCTGATGAGATCAGGCAAACCCGCCAGCATCCCGGGGAAGGCGGTGGTCGCGATCGGTTTACCGCGCAGGAACAGCGCCACGTCGACGTCCAGGTTCTTCTTCAGCCGCTCGACGAACCCGTCGCCGGTCTCGGCGCCGACGTAGAGCGCGCCGACGATCCGGTCGCGCCCCTTCGACAGCACCGGCGCGGCCGCCACGCGCAAGAGCCGCCCGTTCATCCCCCAGACGTCGTCGGACAGATAGCCGCGCAGGGCGTCGGCGACAACCTCGGCGCCGCCGACGTAGTCGCCGTACTCCTTGTCGTTCTCGCCGGCGCGCGCCACGACCCGCCCCTTGCTGTCGACCGCGACCAGCGCGCCGATGCCGCTGTTCGCCAGGTCGGGGATCAGCGAGTTGAAGCGATCCTGCACCGTCTTGTGAATGACGTTGATCTCGCCCGAGCCGCGCGACGCCGAGTCCAGCGACTCGGAGATGATCGCGTCGCGCCCCAGCTTCGACACCCGATCGATCCACTTGTGAGCGTCGACCTTCAGCATCTGCTCCGCCGCGTACTGGGCGCGATCCAGGCGCTGCCCCTCCAGCGTCGACAGCTTCTGCACCGCGGGGCGCGGCGCCACCAGCGCCACCGTGACCGCCAGCCCGGCGACCAGCGCAATCAACATGAACCAGATCTTCGATAAAAACATTGGAACCTACCGGCCCGGCTACTCTGCCGAGTCCTTGTCCTTGGTTTCTTTGCCCTTGGGCGCCGACACCTTGATCGAAAGCGGATCCTTCTTCGTGGTGTCGATCTCTTCCTGGTAGGCCCACTTCCCGCGCGTCCAGACCTTGAGCACCGCTTTGCCGTCGGGCACGTCGGGGATCGTGAAGTTCCCCTTCTCGTCCAGCGTCCCGAAGAAGGGCGAATTGACGACGATCGCCGAGATCGCGATGTGCGGGTACTCGGCGCAGCGGATCAAGTATCCGCCCGGCGCCATGAACTTCTGCCGGCGAAACGTCCCGGGGTTGAGCCGCTCGATCGGCATGAACGACGGGTTGTCCGGCGTCGAGAACTCATGCGTGACCTTGCCGGTGTTCTTGAGCTCCAGCACCGAGCCCGGCCCCAGCATCACCAGGCGCGGGCGCGCGTCCAGCCCGCCGATCTCGACGGTGACGGTGCGCGCCGCCGGCGCGTGGGTATCCTTGGTCACCTCGACGACGACCACCGTCTCCGCCTTGGCGCCGCCGGCCGATTGGACCGGCACGTTGCCGTTCTCGAGTCGCCAGTAGCCCTGGTAAAGGCGGGTGCTCGAGGCCTCGTCACCGAGGTGCACCACCCCTTTCACCGTGCCGGCCCAGACCGGCGTTGCCGGTCGAGCCAAGAGCAGAAGTGCTGCCACCACGAACGACACAAAGAGAGGGCGCGCCATCATCATCATCGATCCGTGCCGGGGGAGGGTAACGTGTGGTTTCGGGCGCTGTCAAACGGAAATACCCAACAAAAACCGACGACAACGAACCGACGGCGCAATTGCGGCGTTTGCGCGGATTGCGGCCGGTTCGCGCGGGCCTCCCAATGGACGGTCGTATATTCTTTCGCCCTACCTATGACCACTGCGTCCACCACGCCTGCCACCACGCCCAGGGATTCCGCGCTCGAGACGTTTGCCAACCCGAAGCCGGCGCGAGACTACCTGATCAAGTTCGATTGTCCGGAGTTCACCTGCCTCTGCCCCAAGACCGGCCAACCCGACTTCGCTACCATTCGGGTCGAGTATGTTCCCGACCAGCTGTGCGTTGAGCTGAAGTCGTGGAAGCTGTACCTCTGGTCGTTCCGCGACCAGGGCGCCTTTCACGAGGCGGTGACCAACCGAATCCTCGACGACCTGGTCGCGGCGATCTCCCCGCGGCGCGCCAAGGTCGAGGGTGAGTTCAAGGTTCGCGGCGGGATCTACACGACGATCGTCGCCGAGCACACGCAAGTAGATCGCCTCTACTTGCGCTTGTGGCCCTTCTTGCCGCCCTTGGCCTTGGCGCCCTTCGCGGCCTTGCCGCCCTTGGGCGCCGCCATCGGCTCGACGGCGTCTTCGGGGGCCGGCGTTCGCGCCGCGACGACGTCCTTGGTGTCGCGGTTCTGGATGATCGCCAGCGTCACGCGGGTCTCGCCCAGCAGGTCGCGCGCGCCGGGGATGCGCACCGCCTTCTCGTCGCGCTCGATCTGCTTCTCGAGCTTGTCGACGCAGTCCTGGTGCAGTCCTTGGTGCCGAGGCGCGACAGCGAGAACAGGATCGCCTGGTGCACCGGGAAGCGCTCCGCCGACATGGCGGCGATCGGCTTCATCGCCGCCAGCAGCAGCGGCAGCCCATCCTTGGCGTCGCCCGAGAAGCCGATCGCGAACGCGGCCTTCTCGGCGCGCGTCCACGACGGGTCCAGCAGCTTCTTGCCGTAGCACTCGACGTTGCGGTCGCACTCGTTGGCGACCAGCATGCGGTCGAGCGCCATGCCGAAGACGCCCTGCGCCTCGGTCTCCTTCTCGGCCAGCGCCTTGAACGCCTCGAACGACTCCTTGCCCGCGATGCGCGACAGCGCGATGGCCGCGCTGGCGCGCAGGTCCGACGCCTTCTGGCCGCCGGTGACGACGTAGCCCGACTTGGCGATCTCGAACAGCGTCGGCACCGCGCGCCGGTCGCCCGACAGGTAGAGCGCGTCGGCCGCTGACGCGCGCGACGCCGGGTCGGCCTTGGCGTCGCGCAGCAGCGCCAGGATCGCGTCGACCGCCGGCGGCGTCGGCGATGTAGCCAAGCGCGATCAGCGCCGAGCGCTGCTCGTCGCCGCGCGCCTTCATGTGCAGGCGCGCGATCAGCGCTGGCACTGCCTTCTTGCGCGCGCAGATCGCCGAGCAGGATCGCCGCCTTGTGCGGGACGACACCCGGCGTCCCGACCGGGGGCGGCTCCTCGAACTTCAGCTTCTTCGCCATCTCCTGGATGTCGGGGTTCTTCTCTTCCAGCAGCTGGATCAGCGGCTCGACCGCGGGCGCGCCGATGCGCACCAGCGCCAGGCGGCACTCCTGGAAGATGCCGGCGCCTCGGCCGGTCATGAACAGACCCTTGAGCAGCGCCGGGATCGACTGCGGATCGCGGAACTCGGCCAGCGCCAGCGCCGCCTTCTGGTTCAGCAGGAAGTCCTGGTCGTCGGCCGACGTGGTCAGGATCTTCATCAGCGTCGGCACGGCCCGCTTGTCGCCGATCTTGACCAGCGCGCGGATGGCCGCGATGCGCACGTTGTTGGCGCGCGACTTGATCGGCAGCTGCTTCTCGGCCGCCTTGATCAGCGGGTCGACGGCGTCGGGCGACTTCATGTCGCCGAGCACGCCGGCCGCGATCGTGGCGCGGTCGAAGTCGTCGTCGCTGAACTCGAGCGCCTCGATGAACAGCGCCTTCGATCGCTCGTCCTTGTAGCGCGCCAGCGCTTCCAGGTGCTCGGGGCGCTTGGTGTCCTGGTAGAGCTCGATCAGCGCCGGCACGGCGGGGCGCGCCTTCTCGACGTCCATGTTGGCCAGGTGGTCGAGCGCTTCCTTCTGCGTGCGCAGGTTCTTGAGCTGCTTGGCCCAGGTCATGGGATCGTTGGGATCGCCCTCGCAGGCGACGGCCCCAAAGGCGAGGATCAGGGCGAGGGCGAGCGATTGGATACGCATGGGTCCTCCATCAGCGGAACGAACGCAAGGACATGGGATGTGGTCGACGACGGGTCCGGCCTGGTCGAACACGGAGAAATTGCCTGGGTAGCTAAACACCAGCGCTCGCAAAAGACAACGATGGCGCCGCCACGCACGCATAAAAAAAGGCCGACTCCTCGCGGAGCCGGCCTTTTCGATTCGAGCTCTTCTCTTGCTGAGCTATACGGTCGCGCTACGGTGCGGCTGCAGCGCCGCCGCCGCGCGTTTTCGGCGTGACGGCGAAGTTCACGTTCTGGTAGCCGGCCACGGCGATCGAGTACATGACCTTCTTCAAGGCCTTGAACTCGACGTTCTTGTCCGACTGAACGATGGCGATCCCGTTGAAGTCCTCACCCGGGTGCAGGAGCTTGTAGTTGTTCTTCAGGGTCACCAGCTTGTCGTGCAGCTCGGCGATCTTGAAGTCACCCGTCGATGAGTCCTTCATCAGATCGTCGGCCGTCGCGACCTGCGAGCCGTCCAGCGTGACGACGTCCTTGCTGACACCGATCACGGGCGCGCGCTCGAGATCGGTCCAGTTCTGGGCGTCGGGCAGGACGATGTTCTTCTGGACGAACAGGATCTCGCCCGTCGCCGAGAAGGACATCAGCAGGAAGATGACGAGCATCGTCATCATGTCGATGTACGCCACCAGGTTCAGCGGCGCGTAGAGGCTCTTGCGCCCGGCGTGGCTGAGCTTCGCCGCGGCGACCTCGAGCTTGACCGACTCGTAGAGGTGCGCATGTGGTGCATGAATAGGCATCGCGTTCCCCTTTAAATCCCGGCGCCGCCGGAGTCGATGAGTGAGATGTCCGGGAAGCGCGCGGTGAGTGCCGTGTCCATGGTCTTGATCAAGACCTCGAACTTGATGGCATCCTCCGACGCGACCTGGATGTCGGTCTTGTCCGGGTGGGTGTCCTTGAACTTCTTGAGCTCGGTGCCGAGCTTCTCGAAGTCGTATGAGTCCCCGCGCTTGGGGAGCGGCTGCTGATCATCGCCGGCGACGAGGTTGAACCCTTCGCCGTTGACCACCACCACCAGCTTCACGATCTTCTCGGGTGGCGTGTCCTCACCAGCCTGCCCCTGGCCCTTCTGGTGCGCTTCGAGGCGCGCCAGCTGGGACCAGACGGCGGTGATGAGGAGGAACGCCACCATGCACGTCAGAAGGTCGATGTACGGAACCAGGTTGAGGTCGGCGTTGACGGACTTCTTCCCGCCCTTGCCGCCTGAATCGACTGAAACGCCCATGATTGTCTCCTTGGGTCAGGTGGGGGCACCGATCGATTCGGCGCTTCCCACCAGTTCCAATCGAGTCCTAGTACTGCTCCTGGTGCCCGCCGCCCTGACGTCCGGTGACGACCAGGTTCAGCGTCTCGACCGTGCCCTGGTTGATGCCGTCGAGGACGTGCTGGGTCTGGCCGTTGAGGATCGCGTAGGTCGCGAGGCCCAAGATACCGGTGCCGAGGCCGAACGCGGTGCAGTTCATGGCCTCGGAGATACCCTTCGAGAGCATCGTCGCCTTCATCGACGGGTCGACGCCGGCGACGCCGGCGAACGACTTGATGAGGCCGGTGATGGTCCCGAGGAGGCCGGCGAGGGTCGCCAGGTTCCCGAGCATCGCCAGGTAGCCGGTCCGCTTCTCGAGGCGCGGGAGCTCGCGGAGAGCCTCCTCGTCCATCGCCTGCTGCACGTCGTGCTCGCTGCCGCCCGCCTTGCGCAGGCCGGCCGCGATGATCTTGGTCACCGGCGCCGGGCTGGCCATGCAGGTGTTGACCGCGCCCTGGATGTTGCCAGAGACGATCTGCGACTTCAGCAGCGACATCAGCTTGTCCACGTCGACCTTCGACTTCTGGACGTAAAGGAAACGGTCAATCGCGATGAAGACCGTGATCGCGAGCAGAATCAGGATGGGGTACATGCCCCAGCCACCCTCTTTGAATGATTCCAAAAGAAACATGAGGTCGTTCTCCTTGTCTTGGGTGTCGTCGAAAAGTTGAGTTTGAGGGGCCCGCGTTAGCCGCGGAGCGCCGCCTTGGCCTGGAAGAGGAGGTTCGAAACGTTCTTCTTCACCTCGGAGATGTCGTCGAGCGCGTTCTGGGTCTTGCCGTTCAGCCAGGCAAAGGCCGCGAGGCCGGTGATGCCGGTGAAGAGGCCGAACGCGGTGCAGTTCATCGCCTCGGAGATCCCCTTCGACAGCAGGGTCGCCTTCTGCGACGGGTCGACACCGGCGACGCCGGCGAACGACTTGATGAGACCGGTGATGGTCCCGAGGAGGCCGGCGAGGGTCGCCAGGTTCCCGAGCATCGCCAGGTAGCCGGTCCGCTTCTCGAGCTGGGGCAGCTCGCGCAGCGCCGACTCCTCCATCGCGGAGTTGATCTCCTCGTCGGAGCGGTTGGCGCGCATCAGGCCCGCCTGGACGATGCGGGTCAGCGGCGTGGAGTTACCCGAGCAGACCTTGATGGCGCCCTGGATGTTGCCCGCCGAGATCTGCGAGCGGAGGAGAGCCACCAGCTTCTCCTTGTCGATGACCGCGCGGCGCAGATAGACGGCGCGCTCGATCAGGATCGACAGCGTGAGCATGAACAAAAACAGAATCGGCCACATGCCCCACCCGCCCTCGTGGAAACCATCGGCCAGTATCTTTAGAACGCTCATCCGGCTCCTCCTTGACTTTCCTTCTGCTGGCTTTGTCGGCTTGGAATCGCTTGGTTCGGCTCGGCATCGGGACGGTCGACTGTCGCAACTGTTGCAAAGTGCCCCATCCCGGGATGCGGCTGTGCAGTAAAGCACAGGTGATGCCAACAGAATAGAGGCCGTCCCGACTCAGTCCGGAAACAGGAGGCGGGGAATTTTGCCCCAAAACGGGGAGTTTCTCCGCGGTGCGCCTTTGTAGTGGCTCGTCGGGGCGTGGGGGCAACGCAGGGCCTCGGACTTCGGACTTGGGACTTCGGATTTTCGGACTTCGGAGGAACCTCTTGCGAGGCCTGAGGTCCGAGGCCTCTTATCTGGGGTGGGGTCCTTCTCGCTTCGCCCGGAAGCTTGCGATAAGAATGAGGGCCCGTCATGCGCGTCACCCGAATTCTCGATCTGATCGTGATCGTCCTGCTGGCGGTGGTGCTGCTGATGCCGCGCCCCGACGTCACCGTCAAGGCCGCGCTGCGGTTGCCGCCCGAACGCCGCGAGCGCGTCGCCGAGCTGCAGGCGCGCCTGGTGGCGCAGCCCGACGCGGAGGGGCCGGCGCTCGAGCTCGCCAACATCTATCTGGACGGCCATCGCCCCGACTGGGCGCTCGCGACCATCGGCTCGGTGCTGCCGGCGCACGAAAACGACTTCCGCCTGCACCACCTGCGCGCCATCGCCTACGCCGACCGCTTCGAGTCGGCCCCCGCGTTCGAGGCGGCGTCGCGCGCGCTGGCGCTGTGCGAACGGACCGACCCCGACGCGACGCCGGTCTGCAGCGAAGCCGATCGCGGTCGGCTGAACCTGCTCAAGTCGACGCTCGAGAGCGTCGCCGGCATCGACATGCGCACCGACCCGGTGCTGGCGAAGGAAAGAATCATGCAGCGCCTGCACCCGACCTTCGTGCCGAGGAAGAAGCTGGCAAAGCCAGCGACGAACCCGGCGGGCGCACCGGGTCCGGCGCCGTCGCCCAAAGCACCCTAGACGCCACCCTGGAGCCCACCCCAGATCCGCTCGGGTCTTTCCCTTGACAGTCCGCGGCTGCCTACGCATCATCCGCCCCGGAAAGGACGCAGTTCGTCCCACGCGCCCGTAGCTCAACTGGATAGAGCATCGGCCTTCGAAGCCGAGGGTTAGGTGTTCGACTCACCTCGGGCGCACGTCACCAGGATCGCCGCCGCGCCGGTGTGACCACGAATCGGTTGACGAAGACCGGTCACATGACGTAAGTACGCACGGCATTTCACTTCCGGGCGCATAGCTCAATTGGTAGAGCAGCGGACTCTTAATCCGTTTGTTGAAAGTTCGATTCTTTCTGCGCCCACATCGTAATCGGGGACCGGCCTCGCTGCCGCTCGGCGGCCCCCCAAACCCCTTCACGCTGGCGTGTCACCGCGGGCCCCGGGGTCAAACATCGACTTCACAGTCGGGGCGCGATGGCGGCGGCGGCTTCGGATGAGCGCATGACGGGAATGATCTCGAAGTCGACGATGTCCTTCCAGCGATCCATCCACTGCTGCAGCAGGGCGGGGTCGTCGCACTCCATCACCTGATAGCAGCGTTCCAGATCGGCGGTCACCCAGCTGTCGACATACTTGAGGCCGGGTGGCGCCATCCGCCCCTGGTCGCGAAATCGACGGTAGACCGGGACCGCGTTTCCTTTGAAGTGCTCGAGGATCATGTAAAGCATCGGCGCCTCCCGTTGGAGGGAGAATCTCATGGCAGCGTCTGGCGCGCGAAGGTCTCCCACACGACGTCGGGAAACGGCGCGCCCTGCATGGCGGCTTGAGCGTAGAGAACGTGGCCGGCGTTGATCGTGCACAAGGTGACCTCGGCGCCGGCCGCGCACTGGTGGTTGGTGCTGCAGATGCCGTGGGTGGTGTCGAATAATCTGAAACAGGCTTGGCTCGACGACCGGTATGGGGAAGAAGTACTCCATGTTACGTTGAGTGCTCGCATGAGCAGTGAACCCGGAGGGTGGACGGCCCTGGCGCGGCGGGAGCTGCGCAACGGTCTGGTCATTGAGCTCGTGGTGGAAGGCGATCCCTCGGTTGCCGACGTTGCTGTCTGCCCGGCGGACGAGAGAGGAACGCCGGGCAGGCTCAACTCACTGGTCCTCGAGGCCGTGGGGATTGCGCCAGATGATCTCCCGAACCTGTTTCACCCACCGGTCACGCTGTTGCGGGGTGCAAAGGCCCTGACTCTCGTCGTGCAAACCGTCGGCGGCCATCAGCGCAGTCGGGATCTGCTGCTATCGAACCTGAACGCGGGGCTAAATCCGCTCGAATCTGCCTTGGCGTATACCAAACGCTCCGCCCCGCTCAGCATGTTCCTGCCACTCCTCGCGACCGGAGCGGGTGGGCTGTCGCCGGTCGAGAGCGTCGACGCGATGATCGATGTGCTGGCCGCCTGGGAGCACCCGACCGTTCAGCGGGTTTGGTTGTCGGCGCCCAGCCCGGAGGTTGCAGGGGTCGTCGCCGATCACTGGCGAAAGCCGAGCCCAAGCGTGCTTCAACTCTCGGTCGTTCCTTTCGACATGGAGATGCATGTTGCCCAGGCGCTGGCGGCGGCACAGATTGCGTCGGGCGGGGCAGAGGTCACGCCCGCGCACGTGTTGCACACGATCGTCGGTCTGCCGCAGTTGAGATCCCCGGCATTCGAGCAACTGCGGCACATTGCCGGTTTGCCGGCGTTCGACGATGAGCAGACCCTCTGGGCAAGGATCGCAAACGCAAGGCTTCAGCAACCGGTAAAGTTGGCAGCCAGCTTTGAAAAGCAGCTGACCTACGCCCAACAACCGCGCGGTACTGGCGAGGGGCGCCACTCGCTCTGGGGCCGCGATCTCGTCACGGCGGCGCTGTTCGCGGCTGGTCCGAGCTACCGGATCACGTCGGATACTTTCGCTGGGCGCTCGCCTGAGAACCTCGTCGAGCAGTGGTACCAATTCGTCACCAAGGATGGGCACGCTCGGTCGCGCGAGGAGTGGGATGCCTGGTGGGATTTCGCCGGCGTGCCTCGCCCACGCAACCCCGCGGTCGCATCCGCGCCCGCGCCCGCGTCGACCCCGCCGCCACCCGCGCCGCCGCTCGGCCCCAGCCGCGCCGGTTACTTCGCGGACACCGATCAGGGCAAGGACTGCCTGGGCGTCGAGCAAGAGGCGGAGGCGCTGGCGCGGCTGATCCTCGACGAGAACGTCGAGCCGCCGCTGTCGATCGGACTGCTGGGTGACTGGGGCTCGGGAAAGTCGTTCTTCATCGAGCAGCTCAAGAAAGAGGTCGATGAGTGCAAGGGCTCGCCCGGCCTGCACCGCGACGTGGTGCAGATCGAATTCAATGCCTGGCACGTCTCCGACGGAAACCTCTGGGCCAGCCTGGTCACGCACATCTTCGAGGAGATCTGGAAGCAGGCCATCCCGCTCGGCGCGCACGCCGAGACCGCGCGCGCGCAGCTGGTCGCCGAGATGAGCAAGGCCGAAGGCGCGATGCACGAAGCGGGCGCCGAGGTCGAGAAGGCGCAGGCCGCGGTGAACGACGCGGAGAGGCGGCGCTCGAGGAATCTCGTCGCGCTGTCGGTGGCGAACGTCGTCGGTATCGAGGCGGCCAACGAACTGAAGGAGAAAGCGAAGCAGGCCGGGTGGCAGCGGCCGCTGGAGAACTTGGTCGAAGCGCAGGCGGCGGCGCGGGTGCTGACCAACACCGGGGAGAAGCTGCGCATGCAGTGGAACCTGGTGCTGGGCGAGATTCCGCGCAGGTTCGCCTGGCTGGTCGCGATCGCCGCGGCGACGTTGGGCCTCTGCCTGAGGATCGATCGGATCGCCCAGGAGTCGGCGTTGAAGGATCTGTTGCAGCACGCGACGCGGTTCTTCGGGATCGCGGGCGCGGTGCTGTCGGCGCTGGTTGTGCCAGTGCGGACGGCCAAGCGCGTGATGGACCGGTTCACCCAGGCGCTGGCGGATGCGCAGCAGAAGCCGCAATCCGAGGAGGTCGTGGCGGCGCGTCGCGATCTGGAGACGACCGAGGCCAGCTTGACGGCGGCGCGGGCGCGTCTGGCGGAGTTGCGCAATCAAGAGGCGGCGCTGGATCCGGCCAAACGGCTGGGTGCATTTCTCGAAGAGCGCGTGCAATCGACGCAGTACCGCGCCCAGCAGGGGATCATCGCCCTGGTCCATCGTGACTTCAAAATACTGTCCGAACGGATGGCCGCGTGGCGGAAGGAGAAACGGAACCCATCGCCGCTAGATCAAACGCCCAGCGCGGGTACCGCGCTCGCAGGCGACGCGGTCAACCGCATCAAGCCGATCGACCGCATTGTCCTTTACATCGATGATCTCGACCGCTGCCGACCGGAGCACGTCGTCAGCACGCTGGAGGCGGTGCATCTGCTGCTGGCGCTGGATCTGTTCGTCGTGGTGGTGGCGGTCGATTCTCGGTGGCTGATCCGCGCGCTCGAGGTCCAGTACAAGGAGATGCTAGCGTCGCAGGATGACACCGCGGCAGACGGTGGCGCTCGGGGCTCGACTGCCACCGACTATCTGGAGAAGATCTTTCAGCTGACCTACGCGCTGCCGCCGATGGATCCGACGAAGTTCGCGCACTACGTCGAGGCCTTGACCGGAACTGCCGTCGTCAGCGAGAGCGGCCACCACGGTGTCTCGGTGGGCGCCGGTCTCGCGCCGGTCCCGACGTCGCGGCCTGGCGCCAACACGCCTGGGGTGGGCTCTCCTTCGGACGCGGTCGCCACGCCTCCGACAGGCATTCCGACCGTCACCGCCGGACCGATCGCGGCGGGACAAGCTCACGTTTCTTCCAGCGCGGCGACGGTCACCATCCCGTCGATGCACGGAATCGTTCTGCCGAGCGTACGCCATGAGGCGCACGCCGCGCTGCCGCCGGTGCGGTTCGATCTGCACGAGAAGGAGATGTTGAACGCGCTGGTCGCTCTGTTGACGACGCCGCGCATGACCAAGCGGCTGGTCAACGTCTATCGGTTGATCAAGGCGACTCGCCCCGGCGCGGTCGCCACGGAACCGCGGCAGAAGGCGACGCTGCTGCTGCTGGCGGCGCTGTTTGGGCGGCCCGCCGTCGGTGGCCGCTTGCTGCGCGGTCTCTACGAACGAAGGCCCCCTTTCGATCGCGCTGACGCCCGCCTGGCCGACGTATTGGCAAAGCACGTCGAGGCGGGGGCAGGCTCGAGGCCGGTTGCGGAACAGGCCGAATGGGAGATCCTTCTGCGCCATGTTGCCGCAGTCGGGCTGACCCTGACAGTCGGCGACTGCGCCGGTACACCGGAGATCCTGGCGCGGTACTCGTTCGTCACGGGGCACGAGTGGCACGCGTGGTCCGCTGCCGCGGCTCCGAACGGGGCGGATCGCGAAAAGAACATCGGACCGAAGCCGGCAGCGGACGCCGCTGCGGCCCCCGTTCCGATCAACTGACGGACCCCTCACCCCGACCCTCTCCCCGCTTCGCGGGGCGAGGGAGATGGGCTTGGTTGAGGGCGCCGCAGCGAGCGCGTGTCCTCGTCTCCGTCGAGCGGGGATGGGCTTGTTCGGGGCGCCGCAGCGAGCGCGGATCCTCAGGCCGCTAGGTCGCCGGGACGACCGGCGGGGCCTTGGTGGTCAGCGGCGCCGAGCCGGCGTTGATCTTCGCGGTGTCCTCGTCTTCCAGCGGGTCGGCGTCGAGCATGGTGCCGGGCAGCCAGCAGCGGAACAGGGTTCCCGACTCGCCGACGGTCGTCAGCGCGAGGCGGCCGCCGAGGTCCTCGACGGTGGCGCGCACGGCGCCGAGGCCGACGCCGCGGCCGGAGGTGCTGCTGGCCGCCGATCGCGACGAGATGCCGTCGGTGAAAAGTGCGATCTCCAGGTCGTGATGGTCGTTGGCCGGCAGGCCATGGTGGATGGCGCGCCTGGCGATCGCCTGCCAGTCGACGCCGGGGCCGTCGTCCTGGATCGAGATCAAGATCTGGTCGCGTTCGCGCCCGATGGCGAGGTGGATCGACGCGCGTGCCGACTTGCCGTCGGCGACGCGCTTGTCGCTGGTCTCGACGCCGTGGTCGACGGTGTTGCGCACCACGTGCGCGAACACCGCCCAGAAGGCGCCCCAGCGACGCGGCGGCAGCCGCACGTTGGTCGGCTGGCAGGTCACGTCGACGGGCGCGCGGCCCAGCCGGTGGGCGAGCCGTTCGATCTGCTCGCGGATCAGCGACAGCCGCTTCGACGCCGGCTCCAGCTCCCACGACTCGACGGTGGCCAGCAGGCTCTCGTGGTCCAGGTGGCGCCGCAGGTCGTCGCACAGCCGGTCGTAGTCCTCGCGCGCGACGGCGATGGCGTGCTTGTCGCCGGCATCGACCAGCTCGCCGCGCATCTTGGTCGCCTGGCTCCAGGCCTGGCGCAGGCGGATCCGGTCGCTGTCGAGCAGCGTCGCGGAATCGTCGATCCGATCTTCGATGGCGTGACACAGCGTCGCGATGCTGTCGATGCCGAACAGCGAGCAGTTGCCCTTGAGCGTGTGCACCTGCCGCTTGAGGATCGGCAGCTCGGGGTCGTCGGTGCCGGTGATCTCGCCGACCAGCGCGGTGGCCTCGTCGAAGAACTCGTCGAAGGCCGGGCGGTCGGCGATCAGGCGCCGATACATGCTCATCATCTCGCGCTGCCGCTGCTCCGATCGCTCGCGTTCCAGGCGGATGGTGACGTCGGTGATGATGACGATCGCCTTGTCGAGCGAGCCCGCGAAGTAGATCGGCTGATAGCTGAGCTCGTAGGTGCGGCCGTCCTTGTGGGCGATCTTGGGCAGCTGATCCAGGCACAGGTCGGCGGGCAGCACTTCGTCGATGACCGCCAGCCAGCCGACTTCGAAGTAGTCCCCCAGCGCGCGGTCGAAGGTGCGCAGGTAGTCCCAGAACGTCGGGGTGCCGTCGATCGGCCCGAACCAGTCCTGCACGACGCGCGATCGCTCGGTGGAGATGACGCCCGCGCGATCCAGGCTGAGAAAGCCCTGGCCGACGTTGTCGAGCACCAGCTGCATGTCGCGGTTGCGCTGGTTGATCCGCTCTTCGCGCACGTAGATCGCGCTGGCCATGCTGCGGAACGCGCCGGCCAGCTGGCCCACCTCGTCGTCGCTGCGGATATCGACGTCGGTGTCGACGTCCTTGCCCTCTTCCAGGCGCTTCGCGGCGCGCGCGAGCTTGGCGAGCGGGCCGACGACCAGGATGCGCGCCAGCGCCAGCAACAGCAGCGTCAGGCCGGCGGCGATGCCCGTCGATGTCAGCAGCGCCGACCGTTCGAGCTGGGCGCGCGCTTGGTTCTCGCTCGCGAGCGAGAACGCCGTCACCAGCACGCCGACGATGTTGCGCTTGATGTCGTGGACCGCCGCCAGCGACACGACGCGGTCGGCGTCGCGGCGCAGCTCGACGATCCTCGGGACGTGGGTGACCGCTTCGGCACGCCCGCGCGCCAGCTCGGCGAGCCGGCGCGTGATCTTGCCGGTCGCGTCGACGGCCCAGACCGCGACGTACTCGACGTCCTCGTTGCGGCCCAGGGTCGCCAGCGTCTCGCGCAGGTCGGCCGGATCATCGAAGACCACCGACGGGGCGCAGGAGTCGGCGAACAGCCGGGTCACGGCGCTGGCGCTCTGCTCCTTGGCGCGCAGCAGCCCCTCGCGCTGTGATCGACCAAGCTGTACGGAGACGGCGGCGGTCACCATCGCGACCAGCGCCAAGGTGGCGCCGGCCAGCTTGACCGCGAGGGACGAGAAGCGCGGAAGCTTCACCCGGGGCACCGACCCTGTCGTCGTTCGGACCCGCGCCGGTCGCTCGCCGCAGGTGGGTGCGCGCGGGTGTTGCGCGCTGGTGGTGGCAGGATGCGACATAGCTGGACCATCCGGGGATCGGCGGCTTCCGGGAAATCTTGAGGGGAGTCCCTCATTGTCGCTGACCGACTCCCGGTCAGCGGTGATCGGCGCCGTTCTCCCACCTTTTTTTGGTTTCCCGGTGGTGGCGGATGGAGTACGTGAGGGCCATGCGCACCTCATCGATGGCTCTGTGGATCGGTCCCCTCGCGTTCTCTCTCGTGGTGGGCGTGGGCTGCCACAAGCGGGCGAAGATCGACAAGACGAACGACAACAAGAGCGCCATCGTGGAGAAGCTGGCGGGGCTCGCCGACAAGTCGGCGGTCCCCGACAAGGACGAACCGCTGCCGCAGCTGCAGGCAGCGGCGTTTGTGTTTCAACCGATGTTCAAGACCGACGGCGGCGTGTTCAAGGCCGGCCAGGCGGTGGCGGTCAAGGTGCCGAGCGCGCCGAGCGGCGTGATGGTGCTGAGCTGCATGAGCATCCTCGGCCCCGCCGGCGGCATGCCGCGCCAGCTGGAGTCGGCCGACCTTCCGAAGTCGCTGAAGGAGACCAAGCTGGTTGATATCCGCGGCAAGGAGATCGCGATTGGGCCTGCGCTCGCCGTGCCGGGGGCGGAGCCCTTCGCGCTCCCCGACGCCAGCACCGACCTCTCTGCTTTCGCCGCGCCCTCCTTCCTCGCGATCCAACGCGCGCTCGAGCTCGCGTCCGAGAAGCCCAGCGTCGGCGACAGCGTCTGGGTGCTGGCGCGAGTGGGCGGTGCGCCGCCCACGACGCTTCTCCACCACGGGTACGTCCGGCGCTCCGACGACCAGATGCTGGGGTATGAGCTCGACAACAACGCGCTCAATCTCACCACGACCAGCGGCGCCGCGGTGCTGAACGCCCGGGGTCAGGTGGTGGGGCTGAACCTGGGTGGCGGTCTGGTCGGCAAGAAGCTGATCGCGTTCGCCAACCCGATCACCAGCGTGCGCAAGAAGATCGAGCTCGCTCTCGTCGCCGCGAAATAACCAGCCACCCTGATCGACTCGAATCGAAGCCGCTCGGCGCCGCCGCTCGTCTGAGCGGAACGAAGTTGACATCCGTCACGACGCGGCCCTTACGATGCGACGGCAGTGCGATCTAGCTTGCCACTCGCTCGGCGGGGTCGGGTAGCACTCTCCGACTCGCACCGGGTCGTCGCGACGCCAAAATTCAGGGGGTGCTCATGCGGATGAAGTCCGGGTGGAATGCGAAGGTTTGGATCGGAGCGGGTGCATTGGTGGTCGCGTGCCTCCTGCTCGAAGCGCCCGCCGCCGCCCAGGTCGCGTTCAACGTGTTCGGCGACATCGACTATCAGGCGACGAAGGACGGCGGCAACCCGCCAACCGGGGTCCCGGCCAGCACGACCAACGCCTTTTCAGCGCCGCGGTTGGAGCTGTTCCTGACCTCGACGCAGGGGAAGCTGGCGTTCCTGGCCGAAACGATGTTCGAGGTCGGCGACGCGAACGAGTTCGGGGTCGACATCGAGCGCATCGAGGTCGGGTATCTGTTCTCGGATCTGTTCCGCCTGCGCATCGGGCGCTTCCACACGTCGATCGGCTACTACAACGACGCCTACCACCACGGCCGCTACTTCCAGACGACGGTCGATCGGCCGACGATGGTGCGCTTCGAGGACGAGGGTGGGCTGATCCCGGCGCACTCCGTCGGTGTCCACATCGACGGCCGGTTCGGGCTGGGCGGCGCCGGCAACCTGCGCTACGACGGCGAGATCTCCAACGGTCGCGGCGCGATCCCCGACGAGGTGACCAACCTCACCGATCCCAACAACGGCAAGATGTTCAACCTGCGCCTGCGCTTCGAGCCGGCGTTCCTGGACGGGCTGATCATCGGCGCCAGCGGGACCTACGACCTCATCACCGCCGTCATGCCGCCCGCGACGGTCGCGACGATCCGCGAGTACATCGTCGGCGGCCACGTCGCCTACCTCGAGAATCGGATTCACGTCATCGGCGAGTATCTCTACATCTCGCACGAAAACGCCGGCTGGACCGGCGTCACGCAGGGGGCGTTCCTGGAGCTCGGGTACGAGCTGGGAAAATTCATCCCCTACCTGCGGGGTGAGTGGGCCCATTTTCCGGCCGACACGGCCACCAACGATCCGTTCTTCGCGCAGAACGCCCTGTTCATCTCGCGCGGGAGCAACAAGTCGGGGATCGCGGGCGTCAGGCTGACGCTCTCCGACTATCTCGCGCTGAAGCTCGAGGGGGAATACGTCAGTCGCGACGTCGGCACCACCATCAAGACGATCGCGACCCAATGCGCCTACGCTTTCTGAGTGAGCCATGACCATGTCAAAAATCACTCGCAACCTCGCAGTCGCGCTGGTCGGTCTTTTGGCCGCCACGTGGTCGATGCGCGCCGCGCTGGCCGACGACTTCGTGATCATTCACAACGCCAAGACCGGGACCCGGTCGCTGACGAAGACCGAGCTCAAGAACATGGCGATCGGGCGCAAGAAGGCCTGGGAGTCGGGGGTGCCAGTGCAGCTGGTGCTGTCGCCGGTCGGCGCGCCCGAGATGAAGTGGTTCTCGCTGTTCGCGACCGGGATCTCCGAAGAGACGCTGGCGGCGAAGATGAAGCAGGAGGTCTTCAAGGGTGAATTGCGCCGTCCGGTGATCGTGAGCTCGGACCGCGACTGTGTGAACGCCGTGGCCGCCGACCCCGGGGGCGTGGGCGTGGTGTCGGCCGCGACCGCCAAGAGCCTGCCGGCCGGAGTGGTGGTGCTGGCGGTACAATGACGATGGGCTCGTCGATCGCGCGCGGGCTGAGGCTGGCAGCGCTGGGGCTGTCGCTGGGGCTGTCGCTGTCGTCGGGCAGCGTGCGCGCCGAGCTGGTGGAGGTGCGGCAGGTCGCAGGCGGCATGGAGTGCGCGGAGTGCGCCCGCAATCTGCGCATCGACGTCCGGCAGCTCGACCGGGTCAACGCCTCCGACGCCAGCTGGAACCGGCGCGTCCTGAAGGTCAGCTTCCACCCCGGTAGCCACGCCACGCTCGAGGAGCTGCGGGCCGTCGTGCGCCGCCACCACTTCACGGTGCGCGAGGCCGAGATCGTGGCGCGCGGACGGGTGGTCCGGACGCCGAGCGGCGGATTGCAGCTGGCGATCACCGGGTCAGCCGCGGTCTACGACATTGCGTCGACGCCCCATGCTGCGACGGTGACCGCGACGTCCGGCGACGTGGTGGCGGTTCGCCTGGCCCGGGCGGCCGACGGCGCGCACGTGGTCACGATCCGCGCCCGCATCGCCGGCGACGACGCATCGCCGCCCGGCGCCGGAACACCCGGAACACCCGGAACACCCGGAACACCCGGAACACCCGGACACCCGGAACGACGACCGGAGCGGTGCCGCTCTGGATCCTCGAGATCTCGACCGCCGGCGACGCCGGTCCCAACTCCTGAGCGCTCGCGCGCCGCGCTATTCCCGCAGCGGTGCGCGAGCGCCGGCGGGGCCGGGAAACGAGTCCGGCGCGCGTCGCGAAGAAATCAACCCGTCGCTCGAACCATCGCCCGAGCCCTCGCCCGAACCGAGCAGGATCCGCGCGGCCCCCAGAATGTCAGCCGCGAGCTCGCCTTGCCCCTTGGCCGCCGCGAGGGCGGCCAGGATCTGGAGCTTGGATGCCTCCGTGAGGCGGTAGCGCGCGATGGCCACGTAGGATCAAACGTCCGCCGCGGCCGGTATTCCCGGACAGTCGCTCGGTTTCGGTCGGCGCGGGCACGTGATAAACAAGCGCTCATGAGCAAAGGTCTGACGCGCAGAGGGTTTCTGGGCGTGTCTGCGGCCGCGACCGCGGTGGCTGCCGCGGGGCCGGCGAGGGGGGGCAAGGCGAAGGGCGACGCCAAGGATGCGCCCTTTCCCAAGGACTTCGTCTGGGGCGCGGCGACCGCGGCCTACCAGGTCGAGGGCGCCGCCACCGAGGACGGCAAGGGGCCGTCGGTGTGGGACGTCTTCTGCAAGAAGAAGGGCGCGATCTTCGAGGGGCACACCGGCGACGTCGCCTGCGACCACTACCACCGGTACAAGGAAGACGTCGCCTTGATGAAGGCGCTGGGGATCAAGTCGTATCGCTTCAGCATCTCCTGGCCGCGCGTGCTGCCCGACGGCACCGGCGCGATCAACGCCAAGGGGCTCGACTTCTACAGCCGCCTCGTCGACGAGCTGCACAAGAACGGCATCGAGCCGATGTGCACGCTGTTCCACTGGGACTACCCGCAGGCGCTGTACAAGCGCGGCGGCTGGCTCAACCGCGACTCGGCCGACTGGTTCGGCGAGTACGCCGCGTTGATGGGCGACAAGCTCGGCGATCGCATCAAGGTGTGGGTCACGCAGAACGAGCCCCAGTGCTTCATCGGGCTGGCGCTGCGCGACGGCGTGCACGCGCCCGGCGACAAGCTCAAGGACACCGACTACCTGATGGCGGCGCACAACGGCATGCGCGCGCACGCCAAGGCGGTGCAGGCGCTGCGCGCGCACGCCAAGGACGGCAAGGTCGGCTACGTGCTGGCGGCGCAGATCACCCAGCCGGCGACCGACAAGCCGGAGGACGTCGAGGCGGCGCGCCAGGCGATCTTCGCGGTGCGCGAGCGCCACGAGTGGAACAACGCCTGGTGGATGGATCCGGTGCTGCTGGGCAAGTACCCCGAGGACGGCCTGGCCACCTACGGCAAGGACGTGCCGCGCTGGAAGAGCAGCGACCTCGACGAGATGAAGCAGCCGCTCGATTTCCTCGGCCTCAACATCTACAAGGCCGACACCTACCGGCGCGGCGCCGACGGCAAGCCGGAGCAGGTGCCGGTGCCGCCGGGCTACCCGCGCTCGGGCGTCGACTGGCAGCCGATCACGCCGGCCTGTCTCTACTGGGGGCCGCGCTTCATGTACGACCGCTACAAGCTGCCGATCTCGATCACCGAGAACGGGCTGTCGACGCGCGATCAGGTCTTCCTGGACGGCAAGGTCCACGACCCGCAGCGCATCGACTACATGCACCGCGGCCTGCTCGAGCTGTCGCGCGCCATCAAGGACGGCGTGCCGGTGAACGGCTACTACGTCTGGTCGCTGATCGACAACTTCGAGTGGGCCGACGGCTACAAGCAGCGCTTCGGCATCGTCTACGTCGACTACCAGACGCAAAAGCGCCTGCCCAAGGATTCCTTCGACTGGTACCGGAAGGTCATCGCCAGCAACGGGCGCAGCCTGCTGGATCGGGGCGCGATGCCGCTGACCCAGGTCACGCCGGGCTAGCAAGGCTGGTCGGATAAGAGAACGCCAGGACGCCAGAGACGCCAAAGGCCGGATCTTCAAAGTTCGGACGGTGGCGTCCGGCGTCTGGCGGTTCGATAGCCAGCGCTTCAGCGCTTCGGCGTGACGGAGGCGGTGGTCGTCGCGGTGGCGCCCGAGGCGTTGAGGGTCTTGCCGCCGGCCAGCCACTCGGCCATCGCGTCGGCGCGCTCGGTGGGCGACAGCTTCAACGCCGCCGAGAGCAAGAGATCGCCGGCCGCCGTGCGCTCGGCGCGCGCCAGGCGGGCGCGATAGGTGGCCAGCGCCAGCTGCGCCACCTTCGGGTCGCCGGCGTTGCCGGCGGCCACCACCTGCGCCAGGTTGTCGAGGGTCGACGCTTCGGCCGAGACCAGCGCCAGGCCGTGCAGCTCGGGGTCGGTCTTGGCGTCCAGGAACGGGCGCAGCGCCGCGTAGGAATCGCGCGCGCCGCGGCCGATCAGCGCGCGCGCCGCCGCCAGCTGCACCGGCAGCGCCGGGCGCTTGAGCAGGCGGACCAGCAGCTTCGTCGCCTCGGCGGTGCGCAGGTGATCGAGCTCGGTCGCGACCGCGGCCGAGGGGCGCGGGTCCTTGTCGATGAAGATGACGTAGAGATCGTCAGGTTGGAATCGCCGCCGGCGCGCACGATGCCGGCCGCGGCGGCGGCGCGCATCTCGGGCGACGGATCACGCAGCGGGGTCACCAGGGCGAACACCTTGCCGCGCCCGCTGCCGGGCCGCGCGCCCGCCAGCGTCGCGGCGGCGCGCACGGCGACCACGTCGTCCTTGGCCGCGCCCGCGAGCGCCTTCTTCGTGGCCTCGTCATTGGCGATCGCCCCCAGCGCCACCGCGGCGGCGACGCGCGTGTCGGTGCGGGCCTTGTGGTCCTCGAGCAGCGCGATCAGCCCCGGCGCGCACTCGGCCTCGCCCGCGGTGGCCAGCGCGATGGCCGCGGTCAGCTGCTCGGCCGGCGTCGGCGGCTTGGCCGCCGCAGCGGGGGCGGCGGGCTTCGGAGCGGACGTCGACGCGACGTTGACGCCGACGCCGACGGAGCGACCGAGCCGAGCATCGACCCGACCATCGGGCAGATCGGCACGTGGTGGGCCGCCAGCGCGCGGCCGGCGGCCAGCGCCGTCTCGGGGCGCTTGACCGCCGACTTGAGCCAGGTCGTGCCCGCGTTGTCGCCCAGCGTCGCCAGCATGTCGGCGACCGCGACCGTGGCGTTCGGGCGGCCGACGGCGGCCTTGATCCACGCGGAGGCCAGCGTGGTCATCATCGGATCGATCGGCGTGCCGGCGGCGCGCGCGACGCCGCATGCGGCGCAGCGCCTCTTCCTCGCGCCCGTCACGGATCAGCTTGGGGAGCGCGATCGCCAGCGGCTCCTCGAAGTGGAGCAGGGTCACGCCGGAGCAGCGCCGCTGGTCGCGCGCGAAGGTCCAGCGCAGGTGAACCAGCCCGTCGTCCGAGCGCAGGTCGACATCCGCCCACGGGAAGGGGACGCTGTCGCGCAGGACCTCCTTCGCCGCGTCGTCGAAGCCGGGGACGCCGGCGCTTTGCACCGTGTCGAGCGAGACGATCTGGCCGTCGGAGCCGAAGACCAGCTCGACGGTCACGGCGCGCGCCGGGTCGTTGACGGCGTCGCTGGCCGGCAGCTTCTGCGAAGCCAGGGCGCAGGAAATTATCGGCCCAGCGGCTGTGAACGCGCGCGTGCACCTTGCGCAGATACAGCGCCTCGGGCCCGGTCGCGGTGATCGCCGTCTCGCTCTCCTTGTCGGCGGCGATCGGTGCCGCCAGCGCCGTCGCCGCGGCGATGAGGACGCCGAGCGCGATCGCGGTCGCGAGGAGAATGTTGGAGCTCGAGCTGCTGGAGCTGGCGCTATAGCTGGAGCTACAGGTCGAAGACGGCCGATCTCCCATGGACAACTTTTCCTCCCGCTTATGTCGTCGCCATCTGCTTCGTGATATGCCGAGGGGGATGTTTCGCAGATGGAACCCCTGTCCTTTCATCGGCTTTTGCGCGGCACTCTTGAGCGGCCTGGGGGCCGGCTGCGCGGGGCTGAAGCTGCAGCTGGTCGACGCCTCGGTGCGCAAGCCGTCGAACGTGGCGGTCTATTTCACCGTCGACACCCGGGGCGGCGAGCCGGTCGCGAACCTCACCCCCGCCGATTTTCGCATCTACGAGGACGGCGAGCCGGTCTCGGTGCTGGAGAGCCGGCAGACCATCCTGCAGCCCGAGGTGGCGGCAATTCACTACACGCTGCTGCTGGTCGACATGAGCGGAAGTGTGGTCGACTCGGGTGACATGCCGGCGCTGATCCAGGCGGCGTCGTCGTTCTCCGACCGGGTCGGGCCGTACCAGAAGGTGGCGGTCTACACTTTCGACGGCAGCCCCCACCTCACGCCGATCGTCGGCTTCGGCGGCAATGTGCGGGCCGGTATCCACACGCTGGCGACCCGGCGCCCCAAGGATCCCTCGACCAACCTCAACGGTGCCGTCATCGAAGGGGTCAGGGTGCTGCACCACCAGATGGAGAACGCGCCGGTGCCGCTGCGCTTTGGCACCCTGGTGGTCTTCACCGACGGCACCGACCGCGCCCACCGCGCCTCGCCCGACGACGTCAGTCGTGCGCTCGACTCGGCGGGGTTCGAGACCTACGTCATCGGCGTCGGCCAGGAGGTCGATCGCGGGCAGCTGTCGCGCATCGGGCGATCGGGGACCTTCGCGTCGCAGAACCGCGCCGACGTGCAGCGCGGGTTCGACGAGGTCGGGGCCCGCATCGAAGCCTCGTCGAAGCGCTATTACCTGCTGTCCTATTGCTCGCCGTCGCGCGCCGGCCAGCACCAGGTCGAGATCGAGGCGATGGCTCACGGGCGCCGGGGCCGTCTGTCCCACCCCTTCGACGCCAACGGCTTCGGCCCCAACTGCGACCCGAACCAGCGCCCGGCGTTCGACGTGCACCACCCGCGCGCGATTCCGCCCGACGCGGTCGCGCCGCCGACCGCCCCCGCCCACCCGCCGGCGCGCGCGTCGGGTCCGCCGCCGACTCCGTCGGGATCGCCGCCCGTCTGGCAACCCAAGCGCTGACGCGACGGACGCGCGCCTGGGGCGGCGTCCAGGGCGCCGGCGTCGGTCTCAGCGGCGGCGCAGGAGCACGTCGATCAGCGTGCCGAGGAAGAAGACCACCGAGACGTAGCCGTTGAGGTTGAAGAAGGCCACGTTCAAGCGGGAGAGGTCGTCGGGCGTCACCATGGCGTGCTCCCAGACCAGCAGCGCGACGACGATCGTCAGCCCGATCAGGTAGGGCGCCCCGAGGTGAGCCGCGAAGGCCAGCGCCAGCAACGAACCGCTGGTGATCCCGTGCAGCGTGCCCGAGATCTGCAGCGCGCGCACGACGCCGAAGCGCGCCGGGATCGAGTGCAGGCCGGCGCGCCGGTCGAACTCGGCGTCGGCGATGGCGTACAGGATGTCGAAGCCGCCGATCCAGGTGGTGACCGCGACCATCAGCAGCGCCGGCGCGAACGTGAAGTCACCGCGCACGGCGATCCAGGCGCCGGCCGGCCCGGCGGCGATCGCCAGGCCCAGGAACAGGTGACACAGGAACGTGAAGCGCTTGGTGTACGAGTATCCAAACAGAAACAGCAGCGCGACCGGCGACAGCGTCAGGCACAGCCGGCCGAGAAACGCGGCCGCGCCGACGAACACCGCGGTGCTGGCCAGGGTCAGCGCCCAGGCGGCGCTCAGCGACACCGCGCCGGTCGGAAGCTCGCGCTGGGCGGTGCGCGGGTTGCGCGCGTCGATGTCGCGATCGACGATGCGGTTGAACCCCATCGCCGCCGTGCGCGCGCCGGCCATGGCGACGACGATCGCGAGCAGACGCGGCAGCGGCAGCCCGTGCCCTTGCGCGGCCAGCGCGGCGGCCGCCAGCGCGAACGGCAGCGCGAACACGGTGTGGCTGAACTTGATCATGCGCCCGAATTTCACGACGGTGCCCGCGCCCGGATCGGCGCCGGCACCGTTGTTCCCCGGCGGGGGTAACGTCGAGGTGGCGTCCGAGGACGAGGACGAGGACGGAGACGGGGATGGCGGCTCTGGAGACGAGGGCGTCGGGTCACGCGGCGGCCCTCCAGCGCACGGCCGGGTGTGCGTCGCGCACCAGCGCGGCTTCGGGCGCGGGCGCATGCGCGGCGTCGCTCGGGATGACCTCGATGATTCCGGGGCGCTTACCGGGCGTCAGCGATCCCAGCGGCGCGAGCAACATCGCTTCGGCGCCGCCGCGCGTGGCGGCGTCGAGCCAGGTGGCAGCGGGCACGCCCGGGAAGCGCGCCGCCAGCGTCGCCATCTCGCCCCACAGCGAGAGATCGGGCGCCGACGCCAGGCTGTCGGTGCCGAGCGCCAGGTTGACGCCGTCGTCGATCAGGGCGCCGACGTCGGGCAGATCGCCGGTGATGTGCAGGTTCGATCGCGCGCACAGCACGGCGGTCGCGCCGGCCGCGCGCGCGCGGCGGCGATCGTCGTCGTCGGCGTGCACCATGTGCACCAGCAGCGGCGGCGCGGCCGATTCGAAGGCGCCCAGCGACGCCAGGTAGGCGACCGGCGTCTGTCCGGCGACGCGCGTCGCGGGATCGACGCCCATGCGCGCCAGCACCGCGGGCCAGTTGCCGCTGCCGTCGCGCAGCAGCAGCAGCTCGTCGCGATCCTCGGCGACGTGGACCGACGTCGGAACGCCGGTGCGCGCGGCGACGTGGAAGATCTTGCGGAACAGGTCGCGCCCCACCGAGTAGGGGGCGTGGGGCGCCGGCACGTAGGCGAGCCCGATGGGCCAGGTGGCGGGGCTGCCGAGGAAGCTCTCGAGCTCGCGCCCGGCGTCGGCCAGCGCGCCGCCGGCGCGCGCCTCGCGCGAGCCGACCAGCTCGTGGAAGAAGGCGCCGCGCAGCCCGGCGGCGCCGATCGCTGGCACGGCAGCCAGGCTGTTGCCGACGTCACCGACGGCCGCCGTCCCGCAGCGCACCATCTCGTCGGCCGCCGCCGCCGCCGCTTGGGCGACGCGCGCCGGATCGACGGTGCGCACCAGCGCCATCAGCCGCGACGCCCAGGCGATGAGCCCGCCGCCGCCCGCCACGGCGCCCGCGAGCGCCGACAGCTCCAGGTGGCAATGCGCGTTGACCAGCGCCGGCAGCAGCGAACCCCTCGGCGCGATCCTCGACGGCGTCCGGGTGATGGCGTCGCAGGTCCGCGCGCCGGCCGACCGCGATGATCGTGTCGCTCGCGTCGACGATCACCGCGCCGTCGGCGATCGCCGGCTCGGTGATGGGCAGCACCCAGGGCGCGCTGATCATGCGCCTCATCGGGGACCCGCTAGCTCCGCAGCCGCTCGTAGCGCATGTTGCGCCGCTGCGCGACGAATCCGGCGCCGCGGATGTAGCGCTCGATGTCGTCGGCGCCCAGCTTGAAGATCGCGCCCGCCTGCGACACCACGTTCTCCTCGATCATCGCCGAGCCGAAGTCGTTGCCGCCGAAGCGCAGCGCGACCTGCCCGACCTCCGGCCCCATCGTCGGCCAGGAGACCTGCAGGCTGGGGAAGTTGTCGAGGTACAGGCGCGACAGCGCGAAGACGCGCAGGTAGCGCATGGCGGTGGTGTCGTCGTGCAGCTTGAGCCGCGTCCCCTCGGCCTGGAACGGCCAGCAGATGAACGCGGTGAACCCGGCGGTCTGATCCTGCAGCGCGCGCAGCTGCTCGAGGTGGTTCACGATGTGCCGCGGGCGCTCGCCGAAGCCAAAGACCATGGTGGCGGTCGTGCGCAGCCCCAGCGCGTGCCCCTGGCGCATCACCTCCATCCAGGTGTCGGTCGTGCACTTCAGCGGCGAGATTTGATGGCGGATCTCGTCGTCGAGGATCTCGGCGCCGCCGCCCGGGATCGAGTCGAGGCCGGCGGCGATCAGCCGCTCGACCACCGCGCGGATCGACATGTTCTCGATCTCGGCGATGTAGCGGATCTCCTCGGGCGACAGGCCGTGGATCGCCAGCGGGAAGTTGCTCTTCATCCAGCGGAACAGATCCTCGTACCAGGTGAGCGGCAGGTCGGGGTTCAGCCCGCCCTGCAGCAGGATCTGCACGCCGCCGAGATCGACCGTCTCCTGGAACTTCTGCGCCAGCACCTCGCGCGAGAGGGTGTAGCCCTCTTTGCTGGTTGGCGGTCGGTAGAAGTTGCAGAACTTGCAGCGGGTGACGCAGACGTTGGTGTAGTTGACGTTGCGATCGATGATGTACGTGACCACCCCTTCCGGGTGCAGCGCGCGTCGGCGCGCGTCGGCGGCGGCGCCGAGATCAAGCACGGTCGCCTGTTCGTAGACCCGGATGGCGTCGTCGGGCGACAGGCGGATGCCGTCGGCCGCGTCGGCCAGCAGGCGGTCGATCGAAGGCACGGCGAACGCGCGGGGACGCCGACGCCGACGCCGACGCCGACGTTGAGGACGGGCGTTGCTTCGTGGGAGCCACCGGGCACTGTGACAGAGCCGGCGCCGCCGGCGGCGCCGCCGAAGAAGCGCACGCGCGCGGGCCGCGGCACCGCGTCGGCCAGGCGCATGCGATCGAAGAAGGCGGCCAGCCCCGACAGCTCCTCGGCGCCCAGGCGATAGCGGATGTTGTCGGTCAGGTAACGTTCGTAGAGCGCGGGCGCGCCGCCGTGCGCCTCGGCCCAGGCCGACGCGATCTCGCGCCGGTGCGCCAGGCCGTCGGCCAGGCTGCGCTGCAACAGCGCGACGTCGTCGCCGCCGACGATCGCCTTCGCGCCCCACCCACAAGGCGTAGACGAAGGGCAGACCGGTCACGCGCCGCCACTCGTCGCCGAGATCGACGACGTGCGCGCGCGCGGTCGCGGCGGCGAAGCCGGCGTCGCCGATCACCAGCGCGCCGGTGGTGCCGGTGGCGGCGGCCACGATCTCGTCGTGCGGCGATCTCGCGAAAGCGCGGCGCCAGCCCACGATCGCGGCACAGCAGCCGCAGCAGCATCGCCGAGCTGCGCGACGCGCCGTCGAGCGCGATGTCGGTCATCTCGCTCCAGGGGACGTCGCCGATCAACAGCACCGTGCGCACCGGGCCGTACCCGGCGACGGCGATGCCGGGGACGGCGCGCAGGTCCAGCGACATGCCGAGGTCGGCGTAGCTGGCCGACGGCATCAGCGCCAGGTCGACCTCACCCGCGCGCGAGCGCGGCGGCGCAGCGCGACGGCAGATCGAACGACAGGTCGAAGCGGTCTTCGCCGAGCCCGCGCTCGAGCCCGTAGGTGATCGGCCGCGCGTTCAGGAACGAGACCGCGGCCAGCCGAAGCTTGTCTCCGCATGCGTCACGACACCACTTCCAGGTTCCGGCGCACGTCGCGTCGGAACGGCTTCTGCGGCGCCAGCGCGTCGCCCTCGGCCAGCACGTTGTACAGCGTGTCGCGCTCGACCGGCGTGCGGCCGGCGGCGTGGATGATGCGGACGATCTCCGCCGGGGTCATCGCCTGCGGCGTCTCGGCGCCGGCCATGTGATAGATCTTTTCCTCCTGCACCGTGCCGTCGAGATCGTCGGCGCCGAACCACAGCGCCGTCTGCGCGGTCTTCACGCCGAGCATGATCCAGTAGGCCTTGATGTGCGGGATGTTGTTCAGCAGCAGGCGCGCGACGGCGTAGGTGCGCAGATCGTCGACGCCGGTCGGCGCCGGCAGCCGCATCAGCGCGTTGTTGTCGGGGTGGAAGGCCAGCGGGATCAGCGTCTGGAAGCCGCCGGTCTCGTCCTGCAGCGCGCGCAGCCGCAGCAGGTGGTCGACGCGGTCCTCGACGCTCTCGATCGTGCCGTAGAGCATCGTGCAGTTCGAGCGCAGCCCCATGCGGTGCGCGGTGCGGTGCACCTCCAGCCATTCGTCGCCGGTGCACTTGTCGTCGCAGATCTTCTTGCGCACGCGCGGCGCGAAGATCTCGGCGCCGCCGCCCGGCAGCGAGTCGAGCCCGGCGTCGCGCAGGCGCCGCAGCACCTCGGCGATCGGCAGGCCGAACTGCTTGTGGAAGAAGAAGATCTCGACCGCCGTGAAGGCCTTGAGGTGGATCGACGGCTTGATGCGCTTCAGGCCCGCCAGCAGCTCGGTGTAGTAGTCGAAGGGCAGGCGGTCGTGCAGGCCGTTGACGATGTGGATCTCGGTGATCGGATCGTCGGCGTCGACGCGCGCCCGCAGCTTCGACCAGGCCTCCTCGTGCGACATGGTGTACGCGCCGGGGTCGCCTTCCTTGAGGCGCGCGAACGAGCAGAACATGCAGCTGGCGACGCAGACGTTGGTGGCGTTGATGTGCAGGTTGCGGTTGAAGTAGGTGCGGTCGCCGTGCAGGCGCTCGCGCACCTCGTTGGCCAGCGCGCCGACCTCCATCAAATTCGGGTGCCGGAACAGCGCCACGCCGTCGGCGTGCGACAGCGGCTCCTGCGCGCGGACCTTGTCGCGGATCGAAGCGAAGGAGGGCGGCGCGGATGGCGTCATCGAAGTCGTCGTCATGGGCGGATCTCCTCTTGCGGTTCCCCTTGCGCTTCTTGCGCCTCGACGCGCAGGCCGCTGAGCCGTTCGCACGGGGTGAGGCCGGCGCCGCGGATCAGGATCGCCGCCTCCTTGCGGGTCATCGCCGGGTTGCGGGCGTTGTCACCCAGGCGCAGGGCGCGCTCCGAGACGATCGGGCCGAACAGCTCGTCGGCGCCGAAGCCCAGCGCCATCTGCGCCAGGCGCGGCCCCAGCGCCGGCACGTCGGCGACCACGTGAGCCACCGTCGGCAGCGCGAGGCGGCAGGTCGCGATCAGGTGCAGGGTATCCAGCCCCTCGGCCTCGCCCTCGGGCGTCGGCAGCACGCCCCAGATCGGCAGGCCGCCCGTGACCAGCGCGCGCACCGCTTCGATGCGGGCGCCACGCGCCGCGCGGTCCTCGCCGCTGCGGAAATAGAGGCGCCACAGCGAGCGGGCGCCGTCGGCGACCGCCAGCGCGTGCAGCGCCGCATCGCGCCCGCCGACCAGCAGGTCGACGCCCAGCGCGCGCGCCGCGCTCCAGCCGCCCAGCGCCGGCAGGTCGTCCTCCTCGACGTAGGACTCGGCGGCGTCGCGCGGGCCGCGCCAGGCGCCGGTGGCCAGCAGCTGTCGCGCGCGGACGAAGGTCGCGTTGTTGCCCAGCGCTTCGCGCCGCGCGGCGGTCGCGCGCCGGGCCAGGCCGTGAAGGTCCTGCTCGGCGAGCGAACCGGCGGTCGCCTGGTCAGTCCCCCTGCCGGTCGTCGCCGCGGTCTCGGCCGCTGCGGAATCGATGCTCATCTCACCGCTCCATCCATATTCTTCCCATATTCTTCGCCTCACGCCTCCGCCGATCCCTCGCCCCAGCGGGGCATCAGATCCTGCGGCAGGCCGACGTGATCCAGGATGCGCGCGACCACGGTGTCGAGCAGCTCGTCGACGCCGGCCGGCTTCGAGTAGAACGACGGCGACGCCGGCAGCACCACCGCCCCGGCGCGCGTCACCGCCAGCATGTTCTCGAGGTGAATCAGCGACAGCGGCGTCTCGCGCACGACCAGCACCAGCCGGCGCCGCTCCTTCAACATGACGTCGGCGGCGCGCCCGATCAGGTTGTCCGAGATCCCCGTGCGCGATGCGCGCCAGCCCGCCGGTCGAGCAGGGGACGACGACCATGGCGTGCCAGCCGGCCGACCCCGACGCGAACGGCGCGCGGAAATCACGCAGGCCGTAGCGCGTGAACGGATAGTCGGGGACGGCGCCGATCTCGTGGTTCCAGACCTCGGCGCCCGCCGACGAGAAGCAGAGGCCGACCTCGACCGCGCCGGGATCTCGTCGCCTTCAACGCCGCCAGCGTGTCGAGCAGGCGGCGCGCGTAGACCGAACCCGAGGCGCCGCCGACCGCGACCACCAGCTTGAGGCGCGCCGCCCGCGCTTCGCCCGCGCTCATGACGCCGACACCAGCGAGGCGACGCCCGACGGGAACAGCGCCTTGGTCGTGACCTGCGCGAAACCGACCTCGGCCAGCAGCGCGCTGAACTCGGCGCGGCTGCAGAAGCGTTCGATCGAACGTGGCAGATAGCGATAGGCGTCGCGATCGCCGGTGACCGCCCAGCCGACCAGCGGCAGGATCTGCCCGTTGTAGACCTTGTCGAAGAAGAAGCGCGGGCGCTCGGGGCGAAAGAACTCGAGGATCGCGATTCGTCCGCCCGGCCGCACCACCCGGCGCAGCTCGCGCATCGCCACCGGCAGGTCGGCGAAGTTGCGCACGCAGAAGGCCGAGAAGGCGGCGTCGAAGGCGGCGTCGCGATAGGGCAGGCGGTGGCCGTCGGCGGCGTGGGTGTCGATGGTGGCGCCCGCGCGGATCTTGCGCCGCCCCACGCGCAGCATCTCGCGCGCGAAGTCAGCGCCCGCGACGCGCGCGCCGGGAATGCGGCGCGCGATCTCGACCGCGCCGTCGAGCGTGCCGGCGCCGAGATCGAGGATCCGCGGCGTCGGGCCCGGCGTCCTGCGCCAGCCAGCGGATCGCCTTCTTGCGCCAGAGCACGTCGATCCCCGCGGACATCACGCGGTTGGCGGCGTCATAGCGCTTCGCCACGCGATCGAACATCCCCCGCACGTCGGCCCCCTCGGCGGCGAGGCTCTGGGTAGTGGTGATTGCTTTCATGGGAACCCTGAGAGGGTTCCCAAACCCTCCCGCGACGGACTCCGCCGGGGCAAGCCCGGCTCCGTCCACGCGATGTCGTCTCACAACCCGAGGTCTTTCCAGAGCGCGTCGACGCGCGCGACCACGTCGGGGCGCATCTTGAGAACTTCGGGCCACTCGCGCGTGAAGCCCTCGTCCTTCCACTTGCGGGTGGCGTCGACGCCCAGCTTGCCGCCGAAGCCGAACGACTGCGACGCGTGGTCGAGCACGTCGATCGGCCCCTCGGCGAAGAAGACGTCGCGCTTGGCGTCGATGTTGTTGAGCGCGCGCCAGGCGACCTCGGCCACGTCCTGCACGTTGACGTCGTCGTCGACGACGATGATGCACTTCGCGAACATCATCTGCCCCATGCCCCACAGCGAGTGGCAGATCTTGCGCGCGTGGTGCGGGTACTCCTTGTGAATCGAGACGATGCACAGGTTGTGAAAGCACCCCTCGACCGGCAGGTTCATGTCGATGATCTCGGGGAAGGTCATCTGCAGCAGCGGCAGAAACAGCCGCTCCGTCGCCTTGCCGAGCCAGGCGTCTTCCTGCGGCGGCGGCCCGACGACCGTCGTCGCGTAGATCGGGTTCTCGCGCCGGGTGATCGCCGTCAGGTGGAACGTCGGGTAGTCGTCGGCCAGCGAGTAGTAGCCGGTGTGATCGCCGAACGGGCCCTCGCGGCGCAGCGCCTCGTCGACGTCGACGTAGCCCTCGAGCACGAAGTCGGCCGACGCCGGCACCTCGAGGTCGTTGGTCTTGCAGCGCACCATCTCGACCGGCCTGCGGCGCAGGAAGCCCGCGAACATGAACTCGTCGATGCCGTCGGGCAGCGGCGCCGTCGCCGCGTAGGGCAGGATCGGATCGCCGCCCAGCGCCACCGACACCGGCATGCGCTTTTGTCCCAGCTCCTGGTAGCGGCGCATGTGGCGGCGCCCGGTCTTGTGCAGCTGCCAGTGCATGCCGGTCTCGCGCGGACCGTAGACCTGCATGCGGTAGCAGCCGACGTTGCGCGTCCCCTTGTCGGGATCGCGGGTGATCACCATCGGCAGCGTGATGTACGGGCCGCCGTCGTCGGGCCAGCAGGTGATGATCGGCAGGCGCGACAGATCGGGGGTGGTCTCGACCACCTCCTGGCAGGGCGCGGTCTTCACCGTCTTCGGCATGGCGGTGGCGACGCGCGCCAGCTTGGGCAGCATGCGGATCTTGTCCATCAGCCCCGTGGGCGGCTGGGATTTCACCAGATCGCCGATGGTGCGCGCGTGCTCGTCGAGATCGGCGACGCCCAGCGCCCACGACATGCGGCGCCGCGTGGCGTAGGTGTTGATCAGCAGGGGGAACCGCGAGCCCTTCACGTTCTCGAAAAGTAGCGCCGGGCCGCCGGCGCGCATCACCCGCTGAGAGATTTCGGTCACCTCGAGAAAGGGATCGACTTCGTGCCGGATCCGGCGCAGCTCGCCGCGCTCCTCGAGCAGGCGTACGAACTCGCGCAGCCCGTCGTGGTGCGCCGGCACGCCGGCCGACGTCGACGTGGCCCCGCCCGGGCCGGCGCCGTCAGCCGCCGTCGTCGCCCTGGACCGCGACGCGCATCATGACCTCCGATCGGCGGCGAACAGCGCCAGGTCGCGCAGCGCGCTCGCGATAGGGCGATTCAGGCAGCACGCTCGAGCTCGTCGACCGCCGCCTCCGCCAGCTCGCGCGCCTTGCGGCGCGCGCGATCGATGCCGCCCGCCTCGCGCGGCGCGCTGCAGGATCTCGGCCGCGACCTCGGCCGGCACGCCGTGCTCGCCGAGCTGCGCGCGGACGTAGCTTGCCCAGCACCGGGTCGGCCTCGCACGCCAGCAGGATCGGCAGCGTCAGCTTGCCCTTCGGTCAGGTCGTGGCCGACCGACTTGCCGGCGGTCGCCTCGTCGACGTCGCTGTCCAGCACGTCGTCGGCGATCTGGAAGGCGCGCCCCAGCGCGCGCCCGTAGCGCTCGAGCGCGACGTCGTAGCGCCGGGCCGACGGCGCCGCCCACGCGCGTGCACCAGGCGATCAGCGACGCGGTCTTGCGGTCGATGACCCGGAAGTAGTCGTCGATGGTCGCGTCGGGGTTGCCGGCGCGTTCCAGCTGCGCGACCTCGCCCTCGGCCATCTCGGTCACGGTCGCCGCCAGCGACTGCACGACCGGCATCGATCCGGTCAGCGCCACCGTCTCCAGCGCGCGCGCCAGGCAGAAGTCGCCCACCAGCACGACGATGCCGTTGCCGAACACCATGCGCGCCGCGGGGCGCCCGCGCCGCACGCGCCCGTCGTCGACCACGTCGTCGTGGTACAGCGTCGCGGTGTGAATCAGCTCGGCGGCGCAGCCGACGGCGACGCCCAGGTCCAGCGGCACGTCGGCGGCGCGCGCCGCCAGCACCGCCAGCAGGGGACGCAGGCGCTTGCCGCCCGCATCCAGCAGGTGCGCGCCGACCTGGGGGATGGCGCCCACGGGGCTCTCCATCCGCTCGGCCAGACGCGACTCGACGGCGCGCATCTCGGCATCGACCAGCGAGGCGGCGCGATCGGAGCGCGAACGGGCGCCTTCGGCGTCATTGGTGGTAGCGGCGGCGTTCTTCATCGCCTTGGGCATCGCCTGGATGGAGGGGAGAGACAAGACAATTCTAAATATTCAAAATAATTTGAAACTTCGCAAGACGATTCACCGGCGTGGCCGCTTTTCTTTGCCGGCGCCGTCGGCCGCCTTCAGGGCCGTCTTCACGGACGTCTTCAGGGACGTCCTCAGGGACGTCTTCAGGATCTTGGCGGGCGCGCGGGTCGTGGCGGCCGTCTCGCCGGCCGGCGGCGGCGGCGGCGCGGGCGCGTCGACCCGTAGCAGGTGGCGGAACTTGCCGACGTCGAGCGTGAGCTGCCCGAGCAGCATGTCGAGCATCGTCTCGCCCAGCGGCAGATCTCGTTGAGGCGCCCGAGGCGCAGCGACGGTGAAGTCGGCTTCGGCCTTGAGCCGCTTGCCCGCGGCGCCGGCCTGCGTCCTGGCCGCCGCCTGCGCGGCGTGCGCGCTCGCCGGCCGCGCTCGACGGCGTCGACCGCGGCGCCGATCTCGCGTCGCTCGCGCTCGTTGAGCACGCCCGAGATCATCTTCCAGAAGTCGGTCTCGGCCTCGTAGTGCTCGCGCCGTTGGCCGCGCACCCAGACCCGGTGCACGACGCCCCAGCGCCCGAGCGCCGCCAGCGTCATCGACGCGCTGCCGGCCGAGATGCCGAGGCGCTTCTGGATCTCGGTCTGCGGCAGCGGCTCGCGCGACAGGTAGAGCAGGCCGAAGGCGCGTCCCATCGTGCGCGTGAAGCCCCAGAACTCGGCGATGCGCCCGCAGGTGTCGATGCCGAGATCGCGCGCCTGCGCCAGCTCGTCGGGGGATGTCGTCGCCGGTCATTTAGAGACGTATCGACGGGGCGGGCACCAGCGTCGATTCGCCCGCGCAGCGCGAGCTGGCCGCAGGCGGCGTCGATGTCGTCGCCGCGCGGGGTGCGGATGTAGACCGCCAGGCCGCCCGCGCGCAGCCGCTCCTGGAAGGTGCGGATGCGCTCGGCCGACGGGCGCGCGAACGCCGGGCCGGCGAAGGGGTTCCAGGGGATGAGGTTGACCTTGGTCGGGATCCCGCGCAGCAGCTGGGGCAGCCGATCGGCGTCGGCGTCGCTGTCGTTGACGCCGGCCAGCAGCACGTACTCGAAGGTCACGCGGCGGCCGTGCGACAGCGGGAACTGGCGGGCGGCGTCGAGCAGCGCGGCGATCGGCCAGCGCCGGTTGACCGGCATGATCCGATCGCGCACCTCGTCGGTGGTGGCGTTCAGCGAGATGGCCAGGTTCGGCGCCGGCATCAGCTGCGCCGAGCTTTTCGATGCCGGGCACGACGCCGACGGTCGACACGGTGATCCGCCGCGGCGAGAACGCCGCGCCCCAGGGGTGCTGCAGCAGCGCCGAGCGCGCGCGCGACGCCGTCGAAGTTGTGCATCGGCTCGCCCATGCCCATGAAGACCAGGTTGGTGGGGCGGCGGCCGGCGATCTGGGTCGCGCGGTAGACCTGCTCGACGATCTCGCCCGCCGACAGGTGGCGGCCGAAGCCCAGCGTCGCGGTCGCGCAGAACCCGCAGTCGAGCGCGCAGCCGACCTGCGAGGAGACGCACAGGGTCAGCTTGTCGCGCAGCAGGCGCCCGGGCAGCCGCCGCCTCCGCTCCGCCTCGTCGAGGCCGTCACCCTCACCGTCGGCGTCAGCGTCGGCGTCAGCGTCGGCGTCCTCGCCGTTCCGGTCGCGGGCGCTGGCGCTCGGCCGGCGGCCAGGGTGAAAATCCAGCGGCTCGACGCGGTTCTCGTCCGGGATCAGCACCGATTCGATGGCGCGCCCGTCGCTGGTCTGGAAGCGCAGCTTGCGCGTGCCGTCGATCGCCTGCTGGATGGCGTCGACCGCCAGCGGGCGCAGCGGCGCGTCGGCCGACAGCGCGTCGGTCAGGCGGCGCGGCACGTTCGACATCGCCTCGACCGATCCGACGGTCGACTCGATACCTCGGCCGTGCAGCCAGCGGAAGACCTGCTCGGCGCGGTAGGCCGGCTCGCCGGCGGCGCGCACCCGCTCGGCAAGCTCGGCGGGCGTGAGCGAACGCAGGTCCATGCGGCGCGAACACTACCGCCTCCCGCCGCGCGATGCTAAGCGAATTGCGCCCGCGCCGCGGCGCGCGAGCAATGCCGGTCCGGTCTCTTGAAAATCCGGACGCTGGGCGTTCCTGGCGTCCTGGCGTTATCCCTATCCGACTAGACCGCTGCTAGCGCCGACGGCGGCGGCTCGACAGGGTGCCGCACAGGCCGAGCATCGCCGCGAACAGCGCCAACCCCGACCGATCCGACGGGTCGCCGGCGCCCACCGCACAGCCGCAGCCGTCGCCGCCGCCCTTGATGCCGATCTGCGACGAGACCTCCTTGCAGTCTGCCCGAGACCTGGCAGGTGGCCATGCCGTCGGAGGTGACGGCGCACTGCCAGCAGGGGCCGGGGCAGTGGATCAGGGTGCAGGGGTCGGGCGCGCAGATGCCGGTCTCCTGGACGCAGCGGTCGCCCTCGCGCGCACTGGGTGACCGTGCAGGGGTCGATGCGGCACAGGCCGGTCTTCTGGTTGCAGAACTGGCCGCCGCCGCAGCCGACGGTGGCGCAGCTGTCGGCGATGCACGATCCGCCGACGCAGCGCTCGCTGCTGCTGCACTTGTTCTGGGTGCACAGGTCGACGCAGGCGCCGTCGGCGCAGTACTGGTTGCCGGCGCAGGTGACGCCCTTGCACTGGTCGACCTGGCAGCTGCCGGCGATGCAGAGCTGGCCCGCCGCGCAGCCGAGCGTGTTGCAGTCGACGCAGCGGCCGTGCTGGCAGATCTTGGGGTCACGGCAGACGACGCCGGCGCAGACGTCGACGCAGGTGCCGGTGGCCTCGTCGCAGCGTCTGGTCGGTCGGGCAGGTCATGCCGGCGCAGCGCTGCGGGACGCAGAAGTCGTTCGACGCACTTGTAGCCGGCGGGGCAGGGGAACTCGCCCGGCCAGGCACTGGAGCGCGCAGCTGCCCGTCCTTGCAGCCGAAGCCCGACGGACAGATCGGCGTTCAGTGTCGGTCATGCCGTCGCAGTCGTTGTCCTTGCCGTCGCAGATCTCGGCGGCCGGGCAGCACGCAGCCCTCGCAGACGAAGCCGCGCGTGCCGCGGCAGATGAGGTGGCCGGCCTTGCAGGCGCTGCCGGACGCGTCGACCTGCGCCTGGGTCGAGGCCGGGGCAGAGGCAGGTCTGCCGGTCTGGGGGAAGGTGCCGTTGTCGATGACGCCGTCGCAGTTGTCGTCGATGCCGTTGCAGATCTCGGCTGTCGGCATGCCGGTCGCGTTGCAGACGAGCTTGCCGTTCGTGCACACGACGGTCCGCCGACGTGGCAGGTGCCGAGGCCGTTGCCGCAGGTCTCGCCGACGCCGGGCAGCGTCCCCTCGTCGATCTTGCCGTTGCAGTTGTCGTCGATGCCGTTGCAGACCTCCGGTCTGCGGCGTCACCGTGGGCGCGTCGCAGAACGTGCCGCTGCCGTCGGGCTTGCAGGCCAGGATGCCGCCGCGCCGGCAGGCGCCGACGCCGTTGTTGCGACTGCAGGAGGCGCCCGACCAGTTGAAGCCCTCGTCGATGTCGCCGTCGCAGTTGTTGTCGAGGCCGTCGCAGATCTCGGTCGGCGATCGGCGCAGCCGCAGGGCTGCCGCAGGCGTTCGGGGGGCAGCCCTCGTCGACCGTGCCGTTGCAGTTGTCGTCGATGCAGTTGCAGGTCTCGACCGCGCAGTGCTGGGCGGCCGTGCCCGTGCAGGTTGTCGGGGTCGGTCGGGCTGTTGGGGCTGGCGACGGCGCACATGTTCGACTGACGCCCTCGTCGATCAGGCCGTTGCAGTTGTCGTCGACGCCGTTGCAGATCTCGGCCGGCGGGACGGTCTTGGCGATGATGTCGACCAGCGCCGGCTTGACCGCGTTCGGTGTCGGTCAGGGTCACGAAGATGGCCTGGCTGGTGCCGCCCGCGGCGGCCATCTGGTTGGCGGTCGGCCTTCTCGGCGGCGGTGAGCCCGCTGTCGGTCAGGATGTAGACGAGCACGCCCTTCGGGATGACCGCGGAGTGGCGAGCTAGGCAGGCCTGGACCTCGGGGTGGAACGTGCCGTAGCTCCGCCGGTCTGCGCGCAGGTGGTCGGGTCGAGCGGCGGTGCCGGCCTGGTCGTGTCGCAGGTCTCGGCGCCGTCGGTGGCGATGATGAGGATGTTCTGGCGGCAGGCCTTGGTCCGCGGCGAGTCCGTTCCGGGTAGACGTAGTTCTCGAAGTAGAGGCGCGCGTAGAACATCGACCGCCCGAGCGGCGTGCTGGCGTTGGCGGGATGCGCAGCTCGGGGTCGGGGTTGGCGGCGCCGGTCATGCCGCTGTCCGACTGGTCGATCCACTTGTAGATCGCTGGTGATGTTCGCGCCCGTCGGGTCGTAGTCGGTGCGCCGCCGGCGGCCTTGAGGCCGGTCGCGGCGCGCGCGTGACCGGGACCAGACCGCCTGCGACGATGCCGTTGTCGAACCAGGTGCCGTAGGTCGTCTCGGGCGTGGTCGAGCTCTGCGTCGTCAGCCGGCAGCCGATGTTGCCGCCCACGCCGGTGTCGCAGCGTTGCCGCAGTCGGCAGTGCGCCGCGGGCAGCCGCGTCGAGCGCGAGCGTTCTCGATCTGCGGGAAGCGCATCAGGCCGAAGTTGGCCTCGTCGGTGCCGACCTGCGCGAGCGCGTCGCGGATCGCGTTCTTCATGTTGTAGACGCGGCTGGTCTGCCCGTTGCGCGTTGTCCGTCGCACAGCGGCGAGCCGTCGTTGTCCTGGTTGTAGAGCATCGAGCCCGACGTATCGAAGCAGGATCAGGATGTTGGGCCGCAGCGCCTGCGCCTGCGCCGTCGCCGG
This sequence comes from uncultured Pseudomonadota bacterium, assembly GCA_963778795.1. Classification (GTDB taxonomy): domain Bacteria; phylum Myxococcota_A; class Polyangia; order Fen-1088; family Fen-1088; genus DASRQZ01. Next base: position 1,328,047 of record CAVZVU010000005.1, read on the forward strand.
CGGCGAGCGCCAGGGCGCCGCGCACGCGCACCGAGCACAGACGCGAGCTTCTTGTTCATCACTGACGTCTTTCATCTCGATCACGGTGGGCAGCTGGCCCGGCAGGCAGCAACGGAATCCGACCGACGGCAGCCGGACCGCGGTCGCGGGGGCGCCGGGACCGAGGCGTCGCACTGCAGGCCCGGGCGCGGTGGTCACGGCGCCCCGCCGAGCTGTGAAGCTGGCGATGTTGTAGGCGCCGCCGCGCATCTCGAACGGGCCTGGTGGTGGACGGGCTGTCGTCGCCAGCGTGGTCGACCCACTCCTTGACGTTGCCGCTCATGTCGTAGAGCTCGTCGCCGGCCGCCGCCGACGGTCGGAGATGCACATCGTCGCCGCGCCGGTCGCGATCGTGGTCGCGCCGGCCGTCCTCGGCGTAGTCGTAGCCGTTGCAGGTGGTGCCGCCGTAGGTCGTCGCCGTAGGGGAAGGTCGTGTTGCCCGAGCCGTTGCAGGCGTCCGCCACTCGGCCGCGGTGCAGAGGCGCCAGCCGGCGCCGATCTTCTCGCAGGCCGCCTCGGCCTCTTCCTTGGTCACGTTGGACCAGGGCATGCTTGCCCGGCGACCGAGCAGGGGCGGCGGGTCGAGTCGAAGCCGTAGTTGGTGCGCGGTCGCGTCGAGCGGCTCGCCTCGTAGGCGAACATCGTGACGTTCTGGTCCGCCCGGCGAGGTAGACCAGCTTGTCGTCGGCCGTCTTGTCCGACAGCGATGTCGAGCTCGTCGACCTTGCCGTCGCAGTCGTTGTCGATGCCGTTGCAGACCTCGACGCCGGGCGGCTTCATCGAGCCGCATGCAGCGGTGCCGCCGCCACGGTGTTGTCGCAGACCCAGGTGCCGGTCCCGGCGCAGGGGCCCGAGCCGACGACGCAGGTCTTGCCGATCTGGAACGGCTCGTCGATCTGGCCGTCGCAGTCGTTGTCGAGGCCGTCGCAGCCCTTGGTGGTGTCCTCGACGTCCTGGTAGCGTCGACGGGTAGGCGCAGACGCAGCCGCTGCTGCGCCCATGCACACCGGCACGACGCCCGCGCAGACGCCCCTGCGACCGGCAGGTGATGGTGGCCGGCCGGACGTTGTCGTCGACGATGCCGTTGCAGTCGTTGTCGAGGCCGTCGCAGATCTCGACGCCGCCGTTGGTCTTCTGCACGGTCTCGCAGCCGGCGACGGCGGGTCGCGTCGTAGAAGTCGGGCAGGCAGGCGCCCTGCGTGCAGACGCCCATGTCGCAGCTGGCGGCGGCGAACGGGAACGTAGCAGGGGCGGTTGCAGCCGCCGCAGTTGGTGAGCGTCCGATCATGAAGTCGAAGCCGTCGTCGACGATGCCGTTGCAGTCGTTGTCGACGCCGTCGCACAGTCTCGACGCCGCCGTTGGTCTTCACGCACTCGCAGCCGTTGGCCGGATCCTTGTCGGCGTCGAAGAAGCCGTTGAAGCAGGTGTACTGGCAGGTGCCCGCGACGCAGGTCGCGTCCGCGTTCATCTCGTAGCACTGGTTGAAGCAGCGCCCGCAGTTGGCGAGATCGGTCTGGCGCAGCGGCGAGTTGTCGTCGCAGGCGTTGAGGTCGCCTCCAGCGCCGCGTCATCCCGCCCACCCGCCGGCGCCGCCGCCACCGCCGGTTCCGGCGGCTCCGCCGACGCCGGCGTCGCCGCTGGAGATCAGGTCGCGGCCGGTGTCGACGCGCGCGGGGCCTCCGTCGACCAGGTTGATGGTTTCGCCCGTGTCGTAGAGTCGATCGGTGCACCCCGCGCCGATCAAACCGGCCACCCCGAAAGCGAGCAGAATACGGACGAGCAAAGTTGTCATGGCGCCGAAATATTCAATCGGCGCTAAAGCCCAGCGGGTTTAGGCGTTCGCACGAACAGCGCTGCAGGATCCCGAGACACAGCCTCGCACGCCGGACCACATGTCTGCGGCGGGCGCCTGCCGCCGTCAGGCGCTCACCGTCATTCGGTCGTCATCATTCAACCTTCGGGCGGATGTTCTGGTTGGTCCGGAAGAGGTTGCTCGGGTCGTACTTGGCCTTGATCGCCGCCAGCCGGCGGTGGTTCGAGCCGTAGGCGGCGCCGACGCGATCGCCCTCGTCGGCGGTCATGAAGTTGACGTACACGCCGCCGCTGGCGAACGGGGCCGCCGCGTCGAAGAAGTTGCGGGCCCAGGTGATGCCGCGCTGGTCGTCGGCCGCGTCGTCCCAGCGGCCGTGAACGTTCATGACGAACTGGGCGTCGCGGTGCGGGTACGCGGTCGACTCGGGAGACGGGCGGCTGGTGGCGCCACCGAGCGACGCGAGGAAGATCTCGCACTGGGGCGACGGCAGGCTGTCGGCGTACTGCACAACGACGTCGAGCAGCGGATCGGCGAGCGCGGTGAAGTTGTGCGACTTCCAGTAGTTGCGCGCGCCGGTCGTCAGCAGCGGGTCGAACGCCTGCTGCCAGGCCGACGAACGGCTGAACGCCGACGTGCTCACCCACTGGGGTACCCAGCCGGCGCAGCGGCTCGATCAGCGGCTCGCCCTGCTTGGGGTCGCCGGCGTACAGCACCGCGAGCACGAGGACCGACTGGCCATGAACGCTCGCGGGCAGGAACGGCAGCGGAGGCGCCTTGCGCAGCACGGTCCAGACGGTCAGCTCGTCCGGCGCCTTGGCGATGATCTCGCGGTACTGGCGCAGCACCGCCTTCGCGGACGAACCCGGGTAGACGATCAGGCCGCTGAGCACGTTGGGGCCCACCGGATGCAGGCGGAACTCGAAGCGCGTCACCACGCCGAAGTTGCCGCCGCCGCCGCGCAGCGCCCAGAAGAGATCGGGGTGCTCGGTGGCGCTGGCGCGCACCACGTCGCCGTCGGCGGTGACGACCTCGGCCGATTCCAGGTTGTCGATGGTCATGCCGTACTTGCGGCTGAGCCAGCCGAAGCCGCCGCCCAGGGTGAGGCCGGCGACGCCGGTGGTCGAATTGATGCCGACCGGCGTCGCCAGGCCGTGCGCCTGGGTCGCGGCGTCGAGGTCGGCCAGGGTGGCGCCCGCCTTCGACGGTCACGCGGCGCGCGCGCGGATCGACCTGGGTGCTCTTCATGCGCGACAGGTCGACGACGATCCCGCCGTCGGACAGCGCGCTGCCGGCGATGTTGTGGCCGCCGCCGCGAACGGCGAGCTCGAGCCCGGTCTCGCGCGCGAAGCCGACCGCGCGAACGACGTCCGATACACCGGCACAGCGCGCGATGACCGCGGGTCGCTTGTCGACCATCGCGTTCCAGATCTTCCGCGCGCCCTCGTATGCATCGTTTCCGGGCAGCAGAACGTCGCCGGAGAATCCATTTCGTAGTCGTTCGAGATCGGCACTCTTCAGGGTTGTCATCGGCTTATCCTCCAATCATCGGTTGAGCGGCTGTCGTTGAGCGAGCGTTTGGCCAGGCAGGCCTGGATATGGCAGGCGTGGGCGTCATTTCGCAATCACCACTTCAAGGTAATCCGCGGGGGCGATCAGCGAGTCGACGCCGCCGCGATTGAACTGTCCCAACAACTGGAGCAGCGCCTGGTGCAACGCCGATTGCGCCGACGGCTCGAGCGCGGCAAATGCTTTGTGCACCGGTCCGTAAAAGCCGCGGAAGACCGTGATCCAGTGCTCCGCCGACCGGTAACGGAAGACGAACTGCTTGCGTTGAGTGTGGATGTCGCGCGCCGCCGGCCCGAACAGCTCGACGATGCGCGTCTCGGTGCCCCACGCGGCGGGCGAGGTCAGCCCCGCGGGCGGCGGGACGAAGCGTCCGACGGTGCGGAACAGCTCACCGATCATGCCGTCGGGGGTCCAGCTCGCCAGGCCGATGCGACCGCCCGGTCTGACGACCCGGAGCAACTCGGCCGCCGCGCGCTTCTGGTTGGGCGCGAACATCACGCCGAACGTCGACAGCACGACGTCGAACTCGTCGTCCGAGAACGGCAGATCTTCGGCGTCGGCCAGCTGGCTCTTCATCGGCAAGCCGTCGGCGTCGGCGCGCCGCAGCCCCTGCGCCAGCAGCTCGGGCACGTAGTCGGTCGACGTCACGTCGCCGAACCGGCGCGCGGCCGCCAGCGAGGCGTTGCCGTTGCCGGCGGCGACGTCGAGCACCCGCGCGCCGGCGCGCAGGTCGACCGCCTCACACAGCGACTCGCCGACGATCTGAAGCTGGACCCCGATGCGACCGAAGTCGCCGGAGGCCCAGGTCGCGCGCTGGCGGGTCTTGATCGACTCGTAGTCCGGGGTCGGTGTCGATGATGGCGATGGGGTTGATGGGCTGGTTTCGATCAACATGGGGCACCTCCTGAGGTTGTGCGGGCGTCGTTCGTCGCTCACGCCGGCAAACATGCCCGAGACCCCCTGCTTGACGCCCCGCCGCCTGTCGGGAAAATTGTGCCGATCGTCCGGAATCGGGCAGGCGAGCGGTTCGCATCCCCGCTGGTCCGGGCCCCCAGGAGACAACGATGAGCGCCGATACCCTGTCCGACCTGCTGCGCGCGGTGCGACTGCGCGGCGCGATCTTCTTCTACGTCGAGGGCGCCAATCCATGGGTCGCGGAGACACCCCAATCGCGCGAGATCATTCCGGCGATCCTGCCGGGCGTCGACCACATGATGGAGTTTCACGTGGTCGTGCGCGGCTCATGCTGGGCGGCGATCGTTGGCGAGGAGCCTGTCCTCCTGAACGAAGGGGACATCGTCCTCTTCCCGCAAGGCGATCACCACGTCATCTCCAGCGCGCCCGGTTTGCGGGTCAAGGCGCTCGACCCCGGCATCTTCTTCGCGCCCAAGCCGGCGCAGCTTCCGTTCTCGATCCGCGTGAACGGGCACGGGCCGATGCGGCCGAATCCGACGACGACGACGCGCGACCACCGCGCACCTCGACGGCGGCGGGCCCGACCAGACCACCGTCGTGTGCGGGTTCCTCGGCTGCGACACCCGTCCGTTCAACCCGTTGATCGCGTCGATGCCGCGGGTCTTGCGCATGCAGGGGCTCGCGCGTGAGGGGGCGTCCTGGATCGCGGGCTTCATGCGCTCTCTCGTCGAGGAGTCCAACCGCCGGCGTCCCGGCGGCGAGGCGGTGCTCGAGCGGATGAGCGAGATGCTGTTCGTCGAGGTGCTTCGTCGCTACGTCGACGACCTGCCGCCCGACGAGACCGGCTGGCTGGCGGGGATGCGCGACGCCTCGGTCGGGCGCGCGCTGTCGCTGATGCACCAGCGCCCGGGAGAGGCCTGGACACTCGAGCGCCTGTGCGACGAGGCGGCGCTCTCGCGCTCGACCCTGCACGACCGCTTCGTGCACTTCGTGGGGCAGCCGCCGATGCAGTACCTCACGAAGTGGCGCATGCAGCTGGCGGCCGGCTGGCTGCGCGACACCGACGCCAAGGTCATCGACGTGGCGTTCGAGGTCGGCTACGAGAACGAGGCCGCCTTCGCCCGCGCCTTCCGCCGCGAGGTCGGCGAATCACCCGCCACCTGGCGAAGGGCCCATCGGGCAGGCCCCAACCGCACCCCCTCATCGGCGCTACTCTCCCCTGCATCTCCCTCTCCCCGCGAAGCCTCATGATTGGTCACACTTCGGCGGCGGAGCCAAGAGCGATTTGTGGATCTAAGTGGGGCGGCGCTACGGAAGCTGCGCGGGTCCTGCCGCTGCGGGCACCTCCCCGCTGAGCTCGGGGTCCGGGGAGCCCAGGCCATCCGCGCGCCGTCCACCCTGCGCGCGCCGGCGCGCGATCTTGCACGCATCGGGAAACGTGGGGGCCGTCCGAGCCGTCCACCTCTCGGCAAGTGGCACTTGCGCGCCCCGGCCCCCGAGCTCATCGGGGGCCCCTCCCTCCACGTCACCCGCGCAGCTCCCTTCGCTTCGCCGACAATGAGAGCGCGATCGTTTCGGGCCCACTCCGCTCCGGAATCTCGTCGACGGCGCGGCAGAGACGATCGCGGGCTCAATGTCGGCGGCGTGGAGGGCGCTGCGCGGGTGACGTGGAGGGGGGGGCCCCCGATGAGCTCGGATGACGGGGCGTGCAAGTGCCACTTGCCGAGAGGGTGATGCGTCACCAGCGACGATTTTCTCCTGGACTCGAAAGGTCCCGATCCGGCCTTCGGCGAGCACGCTGCCGCTCGGATGACCTGGACTCCCCGGCAGCCGAGTTCAGCGGGGAGGACCCCGCAGCGGCAGGACCCGCGCAGCGCCCGGAACGCCGCCCCGCTTTGATCCCACCAATCGCTTTCGGCTCCGAACCGAAGGTGAGGTCCGTCCGTCGCTTAGGACAGCTCGGCGCCGGTGAAGAAGAAGGCGATCTCGACGCGAGCCGTCTCGGCGGCGTCGCTGCCGTGGACGGCGTTCTTCTCGATGTCGGTGCCGTACTTCTGGCGGATCGTGCCGACCGGCGCCTTCTTCGAGTCGGTGGGGCCCATCACCTCGCGGTAGCGCGCGATCGCGTTCTCCCCCTCGATCGCCATGACCACCACCGGGCCCGAGGTCATGAAGGTGACCAGATCCTTGTAGAAAGGCCGCGCCTTGTGCACGGCGTAGAAGCTCTCTGCCTCGGTGGTGGCCAGCCGGACCAGGCGCAGGCCGATGATCGTCAGGCCCGCCTTCTCGATCATGTCGACGACGCCGCCGATCGCGCCCTTGGCGACCGCGTCGGGTTTCACGATTCCAAATGTTCTCTCGAGTGCCATAGATCTGTTCTCCCTTTACGAGACGAATGCCGCGATGGTCTTGCCGAGGTCGGCCGGCGTGGCTGCGATCGCGATGCCGGCGTCGCGCAGGGCGGCGATCTTCTCGGTCGCCGTCCCCTTGCCGCCGCTGATGATGGCGCCGGCGTGACCCATGCGCTTGCCGGGCGGCGCGGTCTGCCCGGCGATGAAGGCCGCCACCGGCTTCTTCATGTTGGCCTTGACGAAGCGCGCCGCTTCCTCCTCCGAGGTGCCGCCGATCTCGCCGATCATCAGCACCGCCTTGGTCTGCGGGTCGTCGCTCGAACAGCGCGAGCGCGTCGATGAAGTCGAGCCCCTTGACCGGATCGCCGCCGATGCCGATCGCCGTCGACTGGCCGAGCCCCAGCGCCGTCAGCTGGTGCGCCGCCTCGTAGGTCAGCGTCCCCGAGCGCGACACCACGCCGACCGACCCGGCCTTGTGGATGTAGCCGGGCATGATGCCGATCTTGCACTCGCCCGGCGTGATGATGCCGGGGCAGTTCGGGCCGATCAGCTTCACCGCCGACGTCGCGTTGGGGCCGAGCGCGCGGCGCACCTTGATCATGTCCAGCGTCGGGATGCCCTCGGTGATGCAGACCACCACCTCGATGCCGGCGCCCGCCGCCTCGAGGATCGCGTCGGCCGCGCCGGCCGGCGGGACGTAGATCACCGTCGCGTTGGCGCCGGTCTTCTTCACCGCCTCGCTGCACGGTGTCGAACACGGTGAAGCCTTCGTGCACCAGGCCGCCCTTGCCGGGCGTGACGCCGCCGACGACGTTGGTGCCGTACTCGCGCATCTGCTTGGCGTGGAAGGTCCCGGCGCCGCCGGTGATGCCCTTGCACGATCAGCTTGGTCTGTTTGCCGACGAGGATCGCCATGGCTACTTCCCCTCTCCGGCGCGCGCTAGCGCCACGATCTTCTGGGCGCCGTCGGCCATGTCGTTGGCGGTGGTGACCGCCAGCCCCGATTCAGCGAGCATCTTCTTGCCGAGCTCGACGTTGGTCCCCTCGAGGCGCACGACCAGCGGCACCTTGAGCCCGACCTGCTTGACCGCCGCGATCACGCCGCTGGCGATGGTGTCGCATTTCATGATGCCGCCGAAGATGTTCACGAAGATCCCCTTCACGGTCGGGTCGGCGGTGATGATCTTGAACGCCGCCGTCACCTTCTCGGCCGTCGCGCTGCCGCCCACGTCGAGGAAGTTCGCCGGCTCGCCGCCGAAGTGCTTGATGATGTCCATGGTCCCCATGGCGAGGCCGGCGCCGTTGACCATGCAGCCGATGTTGCCGTCGAGCTTGATGAAGCTCAGGTCGTAGCGCTTGGCCTCGCTCTCGGAGGGATCCTCCTCGTCGAGATCGCGCAGCGCCTCGTACTCCTTCTGACGGTAAAGCGCGTTGTCGTCGAAGGTCATCTTGCAGTCGAGCGCCAGCACGCGCCCGTCGGTCAGCACGACCAGCGGGTTGATCTCGACCAGCGACGCGTCGATGTCGACGAAGGCGCGATAAAGCAGGCCCAGCAGCTCGGCGGCGTTCTTGGCGGCCGGGCCGTGCAGCCCCAGTCCGTAGGCCAGGTTGCGCGCCTGGTAGGCGCCGAGGCCGACCACCGGGTCGACCACCTCGCGCAGGATCTTCTCCGGCGACTTGGCGGCGACCTCTTCGATCTCCATGCCGCCCTCCGACGACGCCATGACGGTGATCCGCCCCGCGCCGCGGTCGACGACGATGCCCAGGTACAGCTCGCGCGCGATGTCGACCGCCTGCTCGATCAGCAGGCGCTTGACCAACTGGCCGCTCGGGCCGGTCTGGTGGGTCACCAGGTTCATGCCCAGGATCTTCTTCGCGGCGTCGCGCGCGGCGGCCGCCCCCTTGACCACCTTGACGCCGCCGCCCTTGCCGCGCCCACCCGCGTGGATCTGCGCCTTGACCACGACGAACTCGTTCTCGGTCTCGGCGATCAGCGCCTTGGCCGCCGCTTCGACCTCGTTGAAGCTCAGCACCGGCGTCCCCTTGGGGATCGGCACGCCGTACTTCTTCAGGATCTCCTTGGCCTGGTACTCGTGAATTTTCATTCGTTGGCCTTACAGCTTCTTCGAGGCTTCGATGAGCTCGCGCACGGCGGCGGCCGACTTGTCGAGCATCGCCTTCTCGTCGGCGCTGAGCTGGATGTTGACGACCCTCTCGACGCCGCCAGCGCCGATGACCACCGGCACGCCCATGTACAGATCCTTGTACCCGTACTCGCCGTCGAGATAGGCGGCCGCCGGCACCAGGCGCTTTTGATCCTTGAGATACGATTCGGCCATGACGATCGCCGCCGTGGCCGGCGCGTAGTAGGCGCTGGTCCCCATCAGCTTGACGATCTCGCCGCCGCCGCCGCGCGTGCGCTCGACGATCGCCGCCAGCTTGTCGGGGGTGATGAGCTGCGACACCGGCACGCCGTAGATCGTGCAGTAGCTGATCACCGGCACCATCGTGTCGCCGTGTCCGCCCAGCACCATCGCGCGGACGTCCTTGACCGCGACGCCGGCCTCGCGCGCCAGGAACAGCTGGAAGCGGGCCGCGTCGAGCACGCCGGCCATGCCGACGACCTTCTCGCGCGCGAACCCGGTCACCTTCTTCAGCTCGTACACCATCGCGTCGAGCGGGTTCGAGATCACGATCACGAACGCGCCCGGCGCCTTGGACTTGAGGTTCTCGGCGACGCCGCGGATGATCTTGAGGTTGATCGAGAGCAGGTCGTCGCGCGACATGCCCGGCTTGCGCGGCACGCCGGCGGTGATGATCACCACGTCGGAGCCGGCGATGTCGTCCCAGTTGGAGCTGCCGGTGATGCGGGCGTCGGCGCCGAGCACGGCGCCGTTCTGCTCGAGGTCGAGGGCCTTGCCCTGCGCCACGCCGAGCTTCTCGGGGATGTCGAACAACACGACGTCTCCGAGCTCGCGGCGCGCCGCCAGCGCGGCCAGCTCGCCGCCGATGTTTCCAGCGCCAATGAGAGCGATCTTGTTCCTGCGGGGCATTTGCGAACTCCTTGTCCGATTGATGGGCGTCTTGCGCGAGGCCTGGATCGCGTGAGCGGGGGCGAGCTTAGCTCGCCCGCCCTCGTCGCGGGAGGAGATGAAACCCTTTGAGGGTTCCCATTCTTATAGGTTCTTGATGATCGCGTCGCCGAAAGCCGAGCACGAGACCTCGGTCGCCCCCTGCATCAGACGCGCGAAGTCGTAGGTCACGGTCTTCTGGGCGATCGCCTTCTCGAGCCCGGTTATGATCCGCGTCGCGGCGCCGGTCCAGCCGAGATGATCGAGCAGCATCACACCCGACAGGATCACTGACCCCGGGTTGACCTTGTCCTGGTCGGCGTACTTCGGCGCCGTGCCGTGGGTCGCCTCGAACACCGCGTGCCCGGTCAGGTAGTTGATGTTCCCGCCGGGAGCGATCCCGATGCCGCCGACCTGCGCCGCCAGCGCGTCCGACAGATAGTCGCCGTTGAGATTCAGCGTCGCCACGATGTCGAACTCGTCGGGGCGGGTCAGCACTTGCTGCAGCGTGATGTCGGCGATCGAATCTTTCACCAGCACCTGGCCCGCGGGCGGCTTGCCGCCGCAGTCGTCCCAGCCGATGGCCCGGCCGGCGTACTCGCGCTTGACCAGCGCGTAGCCCCAGTCGCGGAAGGCCCCCTCGGTGTACTTCATGATGTTTCCCTTGTGCACGAGGGTGACGCTCTTGCGCCCATGCTTGATGGCGTAGTCGAGCGCGGCGCGGATCAACCGCTCGCTGCCCTCGCGCGAGACCGGCTTGATGCCGATGCCCGACGTCTCGGGGAAACGGATCTTCTTGACCCCCATCTCGTTCTGCAGGAACGCGATGACCTTCTTCGCCTCGGGCGACTCGGCGGCCCACTCGATGCCGGCGTAGATGTCCTCGGTGTTCTCGCGGAAGATCACCATGTCGACCTTCTCGGGGTGCTTGACCGGCGAGGGGACGCCGGTGAAATAGCGTACCGGCCGCAGGCAGACGTACAGGTCCAGCATCTGGCGGATGGCGACGTTCAGCGAACGGATGCCGCCGCCGACCGGCGTGGTCAGCGGTCCCTTGATGCCGACGAAGTACTTCTTGAACGCCTCCAGCGTCTCGTCGGGAAGCCAGCTGTCGAAAAGTTTCTTGGATTTCTCGCCGGCGTAGACCTCGGCCCAGGCGATCTTCTTCTTGCCGCCGAACTCCTTGGCGACGGCGGCGTCGAGCACGCGCACCGAGGAACGCCAGATATCGGGGCCGGTCCCGTCGCCTTCGATGAAGGGGATGATCGGCTGATCGGGCACTTCCAGCCGGCCATCGCTCTGGACCTTGATCGCTTCACCGCCCGTCGGGATCTGAGGAGTCGCGCTTGCCATGGGCCGTGATTACGTCTGACGGACCCCGGTCAGGCAAGCGAAAAAGACGCCGCCGCCCTGAAATTTGCGGGCGATCGAATCAGGCACCGAAAGAGCGGGTGTCAGCGCACGCGCGAGCCCGGTAGGCAGCGAGAGTTGCGGCGGGATGCTACCCTCATCAAAGGCAAATGACGCTCATCGAGGAGCTAGCAGCGGTCATCGGGGCGCTCGAACAGGCGAACGTGGAATATGCCCTGGTCGGAGGCCTGGCCGTCGCCGTCTGGGGTGTCGCGCGCGCAACGAAGGACATCGACCTCCTGGTCGAGAAGGGCGACGCGCAGCGGGCGTTGGAGGCCGCGAGGGGGTGCGGGTTCACTCTCGAGGCGTTTCCGATGGAGTTCGAGGATGGGATGGAGATGCGGCGCCTGAGCAAGATCGACGGTGACGGAGGCTTGCTCTCCGTCGACTTCCTGCTCGTCGGTCCGGCGCAGCGCCCGACATGGGACGGCCGGCAGCGCGTTCCGTTTCAAAGCGGGTCGATTTCGGTCGCCTCGCGCGATGGTCTCATCGCGATGAAGCTGGCGGCCGGGCGCACACAAGATCTTGCAGACGTTCAGAGGCTGCGGGAGACCGATCGATGAAGCGCGACATCGCGAAGGGGGTAGACATGAGCGCGGCGGCCGTCACTGCGCGCTTGCAGTTGGTCAGCGATATGGCCGATCTGCGGCCAGAACGGCGCCTCTTCGGCAAGATCGACATGAGCGCCGCCGGGGTCACTGGCCGCCTTCGCACGGCCTCTGAGTTGCGCGATCTCTGCCTGGTGCTGGCGCGGGGCGGCGCAACCGCACGCGCGCGGCGGACCGCTACCTGACCCGCGAGCCTGCCGGCGCGTCGCGGTCGAGGGTCGAGAGGGCGAGCACTTCGGCGTCACCGGCGGCGAGGATCATCCCCTGCGAAAGCACGCCGCGGATCTTCGCCGGCTTGAGGTTGGCGAGATAGATCACCGTGCGCCCGACGAGGGCGGCCGGCTCGTAGGCGCCCGCGATGCCCGAGACCACGGTGCGCGGCTCGACGCCGGCGCCGACGTCGAGCGTCAGCTTCAGCAGCTTGTCGGACTTGGGCACGCGCTCGCAGGCGACGACGCGGGCGACGCGCAGATCGATCTTGGTGAATTCGTCGAAGGAGATCTCGGCGGGGGCGGCGGGCGGCGGTGCGGGTGACGGTGGTGCTGTGGGGGCGGGCGCGGAGGGGGACGCCGCCGCCGACGGGGGAACGGGCGTGGCTTGGCTTTCGGGCGTGGGCATCCAGGACGCGATCAGCGCGGTCTGTCGTTCGGGCTCGATGCGGGGGAACAAAGGTTTCGGTTCGGTCAAGGTTCCGCCCGGCCAACCCCAGGTCGTGGGCCAATGGCCTTCGTCGCTGTCCCGCCCCAGCTGGCGCAGGATCTCCCGCGCCGCGATCGGCATCGCCGGGGCGAGCATCAACGCCGCCCAGCGCAGCGCCTCGCAGCACTGGCGCAGCACGCGCAACAGCTCGGGCCGCTGCGCCGGGTCCTTGGCCAGCGCCCAGGGCTTCCAGTTCTCGATCCCCTGGTTGAAGCTGCGCACCAGACGCCAGACCGACTCCAGGGCGCGCGACGGCTGGAAATCGGTCCAGGCCGATTCGGCGTCATTGCGGGTGCCGTAGGCCAGCCCTTCGTCGGCGTCGGCGACCGGTCCGGCGGCCGCGTCGAGCCGCGCCCCCTCGTAGCGATGGGCCATCGCCACGGTGCGGTTCAGCAAGTTCCCGAGGTCGTTCCCCAGATCGAATTCGTAGCGCTGGAACAGCGCCTCGTAGGTGAAGTCGCCGTCGCCGCCCAGCGTGTACTCGCGCAGCACGAAGTAGCGCAGCGGATCGACGAACGAATCGCCCAGCGCGCCGACGATGGCGTTCGGATCGACGCGCGTCGCCGGGATCGACTTCGAGATCTTCTGCCCTTTGACCGTGAGGTAGCCGTGGCAGAAGACGCCCTTCGGGGGCGGCAGGCCGGCCGACTCCAGGAACGCCGGCCAGTAGACCGCGTGGAAGCGCAGGATGTCCTTGGCGATGATGTGGTGGGCGCCGTCTTTCCACAGCGCGTTTTCCTTGCCGCCCGCCGCGACAGCCGCAGGGCCGCCCAGCACCGTGAGGTAGTTCACGAGCGCGTCGATCCAGACGTAGACCACGTGGTCGGGATCGCCGGGCACGGGGACGCCCCAGCCCACCGCCTTCTTCATGCGCGAGGCGGAGATCGGCTTGAGCCCGCCGCGCACGAACGATTCGACTTCGTTGCGCCGGGATTCGGGTCGAATGAACCCCGGCTGCGCGTAAAGCTTCAGCAGATAAGATTCATAGCGGTCGAGTCGGAAAAAATAGTTCTTCTCCTTGACCGCCTCGACCGGCTTGCGGTGGATCGGGCAGACCTTCTCACCGTTCTCGACGACGACCTCGTCCTCGGCCTTGAACTCCTCACAGCCGACGCAGTAGAGCCCCTCGTAGTCGCGCTGCTCGATGTCGCCCTTGGCCTGCATGCGCTCCCACATCTCGCCGACGGCCTTGGTGTGGCGCGCCTGGGTGGTGCGGATGAAGTCATCGTTGGAGATCTCCATCCGCTTCCAGGTCTCCTGAAACTTGGCGGCGATCTCGTCGGTGTATGCCTGCTCGGTGATGCCGCGCTCGGCGGCCATGCGCTGGATCTTCAGCCCGTGCTCGTCGAGGCCGGTCAGGAAGAACGTGCGGCCCAGCCCGCGCGCGCGGTGGTAGCGCGCCAGCGCGTCGGCGACCACCGTCGTGTAAAACGTGCCGAGGTGGGGCAGGGCGTTGACGTAGTAGATCGGCGTCGTGATGTAGAACGGGGCCATGGCAGGCGCGACAGCATAGTCGATCCCGACGCGCGAGGGGCGCTGCCGTCGCCGGGGGCCGAAGCCGCTTTGGTGTCCTAGTTGTGGGGGACGCCGGGGGGCGGGTCGTCGCCCGCGTCGGGTTCGGGCTGCGGCGGCGCGCCGCCGCCGCCACCGGCGGGCGCCAGGGTCTTCACCTGGTCGGCCGAGAAGACCTGCGGCGGCCCATCCTGAAAGTAGACCCGCACGCGCCCGTGCAGCACGTCGAGGTCGGCGACGCGCCCCTCGCCCTCGGGCGTGCTCACGCGCTTGCCGACCTTGGGCAGCAGCTTGGCCGCGTCGACGTAGTTCGCCTCTTCGTAGACCAGACAGCACTTGAGCCGGCCGCACTGCCCCGAGACCTTGGCCGGGTTCAGCACCAGGTTTTGATGCTTGGCCATCTTGATCGACACCGGCGCGAACCGCGGCAGAAACGTGCTGCAGCACAGCTCGCGCCCGCACGACCCGATGCCGCCGACCATCTTGGCCTCGTCGCGCACGCCGACCTGGCGCAGCTCCACGCGCAGGCGCAGTTCGTTGCCTAGGTCGCGCACCAGGTCGCGGAAGTCGATGCGGTTCTCCGACGCGAAGTAGAACGTCGCCTTGCCGTTCTGGTGCAGCTCGGCGCGGAACATCTTCACCGGGATCTTGCGCGCGCGCACCAGCTCGCGCCCGACCGCCAGCGCCTCGGCGGCGCGCCGGTCGTTGGCCTCCAGCCGCTCCAGGTCGCGCGCGTCGGCGACGCGGATGACGCGCGGCAATCGCCCGGACGACGGACGGGGCGCGCTCGGTACCGCGACCACGCCGATCTCATGCCCGTTCTCGCCCTGGACGATCACGCGCTGCCCGCGCCGCAGCACCAGGCTGCCGGCGTCGAGCTCGTAGGTCCGCCCGGTCGGGTGCAGCTTCACCCCCACGGTGTTCATCGGTCGCTCGGAGGACGGGGGCGGGTCGCCGTTCATCGCGCCGCCAGACCGGCGGCGGCGCCGCCGCCCTGGCGGCGCAGCTCCAGCAGCAGGCGCTCGACGACGACCAGTGCGTTCATGTTGGAGGCGAGCGCGACGTCCGCCTCGACCAGGGCGGCCAGCGCGCGCACCAGGCGGGGGGCCCCGACCGTCGCCAGCGCCTGGGCCTGCTCGCCGAACAGCGCCAGATCGGGCGCGCCGGCGGCGGTCACCAGGGCGTCACGATAGACCCGGCCCAGCAGCGACAGGATCGGCGGCAGTGCCAGCTTGATCTCCTTGTCGCCCGCGACCGCGGCGGCCGCGTCGAAGATCCGCGCCACCTCGGGGCCGCCGGCGCCCGCGGCGCTGCCGCTGGCCGCCTCGCGCAGCGACGTGACGGCGTCCCAGATCGTGTCGTCCTCGGCGCCGGCGGCGCGCAGGGCGCGCGCGACCGAGCCGTCGGCCAGCGCGGCCGCCACGGCGGCGCGGCGCGTCTCGACGGCGTGCGCGCTGGTCAGCAGCGCCACCAGCGCCTCGGCGGTCAGCGCGCGGAAGCGGATGCGTTGCACGCGCGAGCGGATCGTGGGCAAGATCCGATCGGGCGCGCTGGTGACCAGTACGATGTGCGTGCCGGTCGCCGGCTCTTCCAGCGTCTTGAGCAGGCAGTTAGCGGCGTTGACGTTCAGTCGATCGGCGTCGTCGATGATGATCACGCGCGCCGCCGCCTCGTGCGGGCGGGTGGCCGCCATCGCGACGATCGCCTGTGCCTGCTCGATCACGATCTGCGCCGTCTCGGCGACGAACAGCGGCACGTCGGGGTGCAAGCCGGCCTCGATGCGGCGGCACGAGTCGCAGGTGCCGCAGCCCTCGCCCGGCTCGACGGGGCAAGTCAGCGCCAGGGCCAGGCCGTAGGCTGCGGCGCGCTTCCCGACGCCGTCGGGGCCCTCGAACAGGTAGGCGTGGGGGACATGCCCGGACGCGACCGAGCGCCGGAGCACAGCCGTCGCGTGATCCTGTCCGCTCAGATCCCGAAGCCGCATTTCAGCGACGGTAGCATCCGCGCTCCGGGCCGTCGACCACGGAGAGCGCGGTCGACACCGCGAGCTCGGGACATTAACCTTCCAAGGATGAGCATTCTCGGCAGGCTTTCCACGATGATCAAGTCGAACGTCAACGACCTCATCGACTCCATGCAGGACCCGGCCAAGGAGATCGATCAGATGGTCCGCGACATGGAAGACTCGGCGCGCGAGGCGCGGACCGAGGTCGCCTCTTGCATGGCCGAGGAGAAGCGGCTGTCGAAGCGCATCGAGGCGCTGACGGCCGAGGAAAAGAGCTGGGAGGACCGCGCGGCGATGGCGGTGCGGGCCGGCGACGACGGCCTCGCGCGCGAGGCGCTGGCGCGCAAGGCCGACAAGCAGGCGGAGCGCGCGCAGACCCAGAAGGCACTGCAAGAGCAGCAGGTCTACGTGGATCAGCTCGCGGTCGGGCTGAAGGCGCTTGACGCGCGCGTGCAGGACGTACGGTTGCGCCAGGGCACGCTGCGCGAGAAGGCGCGCGCGTCGAAGCGCGGGGGCAGCGCGGTGTCGACCAAGACCGCGGCCTTCGACGACTTCGAGCGCATGTCGAGCAAGATCGACGCGGTCGAGGCCGAGGCGAGCCTGGGGGACGAGCTATCGGGCCGCTCGGCGGCCTCCATCGACGCCGAGCGCAGGCTCAAGGAGATGTCGGAGAAGAGCTCCATGGACGACGCGCTGGCCGAGCTCAAGAAGAAGCTCGGCGGGCCCTGAGGGCCGGGGCGCGGCGGGCTTCCCCGCTCCCAGAAGGTGATGGGAGGCCCATAAAATTGCCTCTCCCGTCTGCGGGAGAGGCCGGCGCCGCGCCGGGTGAGGGTCCGGGCGACGGACGCCTCAACCCTCGCGGCGGGGCGCTCCGGCGCGCTGCTGCTGCATGATCGCGAGGCGGCGGGCGGTCAGCAGCAGCAGCGACGCGAGCACGGCGAGCAGGGCAAGACCGACGGCGATCGCCGCGATCAGCAGGGTGCGGCTGGCGGCGGAGACGCGCAGCGGGCCCAGCGCCGCGAGCGCGGTGGGGACGTCGTTGCCGGCGTCAGTGCCATCATCGGGCTCGGGCGCGCGGGTCACCACGACCGCCACGGCGGCGGGCGCGAGGCCGGGGACGCTGCCGGCCACCAGCTTCTGCACGTCGGCCTCGGGCAGCGGCGCGCGGCCGGCGCGCGCTTTGATCAGCACCGCGGCGCGCGCCGGCGTGCGCGGCCTCGCGGTGGGCAGCGACGGCAGCCCCACCAGGTCGCCACCGCCGAGCGGGTCGTCCGCCTCCAGCACCAGGTGCACGCGCGCGCTCAGCACGCCCTCGGCGGTCTCGAGGGTCCGCTCGATCTCGCCCCCCAGCGCCGCCAGGTAACGGGCCCGCTCTTCCGACGCGCTCGGGATCAGGCTCGGTTGGCCGTAGACCTCGGCGAATCCGTGCCGCCGATCGCGCGGCAGCCCCATTGACCGCAGCAGATCCAGCGCCTTTCCGGCGTCGCGTCGCGCGATGCGCACCGTGAATGTCGTCGTGCTCCCCTCGTCGGCCGCCTTCTCCGTCGTGATCCCGGCTCGCTCGAGCGCGGCGATGGTCTCGTTGGCCGCCGGCTCATCCAGCCCGTGCAGCAGATTCGTCGAGCAGCCCGCCACCGCCACCGCGAGCATCAGCACCCGCACGAATTTCATCTCGAGCCTCCGCGCTTGCCGCGCCCGTGGCCCGCACCGCTCCCGTCCCCGTCGGCGTCGGCGTCGGCGTGGGCGCCTCGGTCCCCGTTTCCGCCGCCGTCCCCACCTCCCTCTCCCTCTCCCTCTCCCCCCAGCGCGGCCCGCAGCAGCTGGATGGCACGCGCGTGCAGGCGGCACGCCCACGATTTGGACAGCCCAATGGTCGCTCCGGCCTCTTCCAGGTTCTTCCCGCCGTAGTAGTAAAGCTCCATCATCGACCGCTCGCGCTCGGGCAGCGTCTGGATCGCGGCGCGCAGGCGCACGCCCATGCGGCCGGTGTCGATCAGCGCGTCGGGCGCCGGCAGGCTCTCATCGGCCACGCCGGCCGCCGCGTCGAGCGACGTGATGTGGACCGCCGCGACGTCGGCGAGGATCTCCCGGATGCTCGCCAGCGTGGTCGCCGATTCGAGCGGCCCCTCGGCCGCGCGGCTCGCGCCGGCGGGCTGGCGCGCCAGCGCGCTCCGTTCGGCCGCCTCGCGGTTGGCGTGCGCCTGCAAGACCTGGTTGGCCCGCTCCTCGGCGCGGTAGCGCGCGTAGTCAGAGCGCGAATACCAGCCCATCGTGCGCAGCCCGTCGAACATCGCGCCGCGGATCCGGTAGTACGCGAAGGTGCTGAACGATACGCCCTGCGTGGGGTCGAACCGATCGGCGGCCTCGACCAACCCCTTCGAGCCGTAGCCGACGAGATCCTCGAAGTCGATCGACGCGCTCAGCGTCTTCTTGACCTTGCGCGCGATCGCCTGCACCAGGGGCAGATGGTCCTCGATGAGTCCCCTTTTCTCCCTCGCCACCGGCACGGGCGAATAGAAGCAAGGGTTGCGCGGCGCCGTCAAGTCCGCGTATCTATCAGTGGCGGCGCGCCGCCTCTTCTTCACCGCGGTCCGCATCATCATCATGGGTTCCTTTCGATCACTCTCGGCGGACGACGTCAGCGGGATCCTGCGATCCTTCGGCGCGCCCGCGTATCGCGGTCACCGTCCGATCGCGGTCGGCACCATCAACACGAATCTGCAGGTCGATACCGACGACGGGCCGCGTTTCCTGCGTGTCAATGAAGGCAAGTCGGAGGACGACGTCGCGCGCGAGGCGGCGATCGTCGCCCACGCCGCCGCGCACGGCGTGCCGACGCCGGCGCCGGTGATCGCGCTGGATGGCCGGCCGTTCGTGCGCTGGACGCCGCCCGCGACGACCGCCGCCACCGCCCCCGCTGGACCGCCCGCGATCGTGTCGCTGTTCCCCTGGCTGCCGGGGCGCACGCTCACGCGCGCCGAGGTGACGCCGGCGCATGCGCGCCAGGTCGGCGCCGCGCTCGCGCGGCTACACCTGGCCAGCGACCTCTTTCCCGATCATCGCGCCGGACGGTACGAGCCCGACGAGATCGATCGCCGGCTGGCGCTGGTGTCGGCCGCGGCGACCTCGCGCGCCGAGCTGCGCGCCGCCGTGGCGATCCTCGCGCCCGAGCTCGAGGCGTTGCATCGAGACCGACACGCGCGGCTGCCGCTGGGGATCATCCACGGCGATCTCTTCATCGACAACACGCTCTTCGACGACACCGCCGCCGGCGGCGCCGCCGCGTCAGCGCAGCTGGTGGCGCTGCTCGACTTCGAGCAGGCGGCGTGGGGGCGGTTCGCCTACGACGTGGCGGTGACGCTGCTGGCGTTCGCCTTCGGCCGCGACGACTTTCGCGCCGACGTGGTGCGCGCGCTCGTCGGAGGGTACGCCTCCGTGCGGCGCCCGACCGATGAAGAGCGCGCCGCCTTCGGCCCCGAGCTGCGGTTCGCCGCCTGTCGCTTCGCGGTGACTCGAATCACCGACGTGCACCTCAAGCGCGGCGAAGGGACGCCGCCCGGCAAGGACTTCGGCCGTTACCTCGCGCGTCTCGACCAGGTCCGCCGCCACCTCGCGGCGCGCGACGGCCTGCTCGACCTCTGACGCTGCGAGAGGGCCTGGCCCTGCCGCGTCAGGTCTTGCGGACCATGTTGATGTACTTGCGCAGGGTGTCTTTGCGCTCTTCGTCGAGGTCGATGTAGCGAATCCCCATGTCCATCGGCGGCTCGCGGTTGGCCCACACCACCTCGCCCTTGACCGCGATCGACGCGTCGAGCTCCGGAAAATTCAGCACGAGATCGACCAGCGTTCCGACCTCTTCGATCCCCGACGTGCCGATGCAGACGCCGCCGAGCGAAATATTCTGGATCCGGTGAAACAGCAGAACCTCGTTCCCGGTGAAGTCTACGTAGGCGTTGACCTCGTAGCGCGGGAACTCGCGGACTTGCTCCGAGCTGTCGACCATCATGGCTCCCTTGCGCCCGATAGTATCAAAGAGCGTCCGCGATGTTCTTGCCATTTTGGCACAGGGCAACGAGGCAGAGCGCCGATGCGGCAGCCCGCACGGGAAGCCTCGGGCGGGTTCGGGCGGGCGCCTCGCGATTCGTCCGCGGTTTCGCCGCGCCCTGGGCGCTGGAACGCTTCGTGCACGACCCGCGCTGACCGGCACTCCTCGACCGCCGGCCCCCCAGCGAAGACATGGCGAACAGGGTTCTCACGGCAGCTCTTCTGATGGCCACCTCGGGCCTGCTCGGCGGCGCGTGCGCGCACCAGGAGTACTTCCCGGGCAGCACCATCCCCAAGAGCGAGGACAACCAAAGGATCATCGACACCGTCGAGCAGTACCGGACGCGCCTGCTGGAGCGAAACGTCGAGGGGCTGCTGGTCCTGGCGTCGCCGAAATACTTCGAGGACTCGGGGACGCCCCGCTCGGACGACGACTACGGCTACGACGGGCTGAAGATGGTGCTGACCAAGCGCCTCGCGCGCGTGCAGTCGATGCGCTACGAGATCGAGTACCGCAACATCAAGAAGATTGGCAGTCGCGCCGAGGTCGAGGTCTTCCTCGACGGCTCGTTCGAGCTGTCGGCGAAGTCCGGCGATCGCTACCGCCGCGTCAACGACTTCCACCGCTTCACCCTCGAGCGCAGCGGCCCCGACAAGTGGAAGTTCCTCGGCGGCATGTAGCGGCAGCGCCAGCGTCAGCGCAGGCGCGCGCCGCCGAGGCTACCCGGCGCCCTCCCGCGGCGGCGAAGCCGCGCTAGCAATAGCGCTCGATCGCCTCGAACAGGCGGCCGAGGTCGAGCGGCTTCATCACCAGCTCGTCGGCGTCGATCAGCACCGGCCGCTTGCCGGTCGCGGTGATCACGATGAGCGGGATGTTCGCGATCGCCGGATCCAGCTTCTGCTCCTTGCGGAACTGCCAGCCGTCCATGACCGGCATCATGAGGTCGAGGAGGATCACGCACGGGCGCGCCCCCTGGTGCAGATAGTCGAGGGCTTCGCGTCCGTTGGCCACGCCGTTCACGGTGTAGCCTTCGTCCTCGAGCACCTCTTTGAGTGAATCTCGAATGTCCGGATCGTCGTCGACGATCAGGATCCCAGAACATGTCGCGTCGTCGTTCGTCATCTCGTCGACGGCGATTTTTCGGGACAACGCCGATCTTGTCAAACGATGCTCCTCAGGAAAGTGCGGGACAACGTCGCGTGCGGCGGTATAAGTGCGGCCGCGTGAGGACCGCCGTGATCGCAGCAGCGCTGTTGTTGATCGGCGGTGCTGCGCGCGGCCAGGCGGCGCCCGACGCGCTGGAGTCGAGCACCCTGCTCAGCACCCGCTACCGGGTCGAGCCGAACCTCACCTACCTGACGGTGAACGGCTGGAACGGCCGCGTCGATCTCTATCTGCCGTTGCACGCCGTCGCTCCGGCGGCGACGTTCGTCTATTTCCATGGCGGCGGCTGGGTAACCGGTTCGAAGGACGAGGCGGTGCTCGAGGTGTTGCCCTATCTCGCGATGGGCTTCGCCGTGGTCAACGTTGACTATCGGCTGGCCCAGGTCGCGCCGGCGCCGGCCGCGGTCGAGGACGGCCGATGCGCGCTGCGCTGGGTCTTTCGCCACGCCCAGCAGTACGGCCTGGATCCCGACCGCATCGTGGTCGGTGGCATGTCGGCCGGTGGGCATCTCGCAATGCTGACCGCAATGGCGCCCGACGGGGCCGGCTTCGATCGGCTGTGCCCGGGGAACGAACAGCTCAAGGTCGCCGCGGTGGTGAACTTCTTCGGCATCGTCGACGTGCTGGACATCCTGGTCGGCGCGCACGCGCGCGACTTCGCCACCGGTTGGTTCGCGAACCTCCCCGGCCGCGAGAAGCTGGCGCGCGACCTGTCGCCCATCGCGTACGTGCGCCCGCACGGGCCCCCGGTGATCACCGTGCACGGTGACGCCGACCCGGTCGTCCCTTACGAGCATGCGCTTCGCCTGACCAAGGCGCTGGACGCCGCCGGGATCGCCAACAAGCTGGTCACCGTCCACGGCGGCAAGCACGGGGATTTCGGCGGCGACGACATGGTGCGCTGCGCGCGCGCCGTGCGCCGCTTCTTGACCCGGCAGCGAATCCTCAAGCCGTCATCTTAGATCCTAGCGACTGCGATCTTAGCGACTGCGATTGCGGCGACTGCGATTGCGGCGACTGCGATTGCGTTAGCGACTGCGATTGCGGCTTAGCGACTGCGATTGCGGCGACGACGGGGATTCTCCCAGCTCGGCCAGCTCCATGACCAGCGCCGCCAGCGCCGCCGGCTGGATCGGCTTGGTGGCGTGTCGCAAGAATCCCGCCGCCAACGAGCGCCGTCCGTCCTCCGAACGGGCGAAGGCCGTCAGCGCCGCCGCCGGCGTTCGCCCGCCCGCTTCGGGCGGCAGCGCGCGCACGCGCCGGATCAGCGAATGCCCGTCTTCGCCCGGCAGGCCGATGTCGCTGATCAGCACCGTGGGACGCAGGCTGCGCAGCGCCTGCAGCGCCTCGTCGGCCGACGCCACCGTGGTCACGACGGCGCCGTACTGCTCCAGCACCTCGGCCAGCAACTCGCGCGCGTCGGCCTCGTCGTCGACCAGCAGGACCCGCACGCCCGACAGGTCGATCGCCTTGCCGATCTCCGCGCCGGTTGCCATCGAGACGCTGGCGCGCGGAGGTGCCGCGCCCGGCGGCACGGCGCCCGAAGGCATCGCAAACGACCGCGTTGATTCGCGGGCGCGGCCGCTGGTGCCGTTGCCGTTGAACGCGCTGTCGCCGTCGCCGTCGCCCTTTTGCCGGCCGGCATCGCCCTGGTCGGCGTCGCCGTGCTCGCTGCGCTGATCTTTCGGCAGCCACAGCGTGAACGTCGAGCCGCGACCTTCTCCCTCACTCGCGACCGCGATGGTGCCGCCGTGCAGCTCGACGAGGTGGCGCACGATCGCCAGGCCCAGGCCGAGGCCGCCGTGCGCGCGCTTGCTGGTGCTGTCGATCTGACGAAAGCGATCGAAGATGAACGGCGCGAAGGCGGCGTCGATGCCGCGTCCATTGTCGCGCACGATGACGCGCGCACCGAGCGCCTGCGCAGATCCCTGCGCAGATCCCTCCGTGGCGCGCGCCTCCTCGATCGACAGCGCGACCCGTCCGCCCGCCGGCGTGAACTTGATCGCGTTCGACAGCAGGTTCCAGATCACCTGCTGCAGGCGCGAGGGATCGCCGCGAAACCGGTCGGGCAGCGCCCCGATCGACACTTCGAGGATGATCCCCTTGGCGTCGGCGGTCGGGCGGACCGCCTCGACCGCCGCGCGCGCCAAGGCGCCGAGATCAATCGCCTGGGTCTCGAGGCGCAGCTTGCCGGTGATGATGCGCGAGACGTCGAGGATGTCCTCGATCAGCACCGCCTGCGCCTTGGCGTTGCGCTCGATCGTCTCGAGCGCCTTGCGGGACTTCTCGGGTGAGAGATTGCCCGTGCGCAGCATGCCGGTCCATCCGACCATCGCGGCCAGCGGCGTGCGCAGCTCGTGGGACAGCGTGGCCAGAAACTCGTCCTTGGCGCGGTTGGCGGCCTCGGCCTCCTCGCGCGCCTGCCGCTCTCGCTCGACCACGCGCGCGTACTCGTCCTCGACGCGCTTCTGGGTCTCGATGTCGGCGGCGGTGACGATCCACCCGATCACGGCGCCGGCGTCGTCGCGCTCGGGGATGGCGCGCCCCACGTGCCACCGGAAGGTGCCGTCGCTGGCCCGGCGCAGGCGACACTGGGCGTCGAGCGGCTCGCCGCGCGCCAGCGCCGTGGCCCAGGCCTGCCGCACGCGCGGGAGATCATCGGGGTGGATCAGCCGCTCGGCGTCAACCAAGCCAGCCGCGACACCCGATGAGCCGGAGTAGTCGGTCCAGGCCCGATTGCTGTCATAGATCGTCCCGTCGGCGTGCAGCGCCCAGATCGCGACCGGGACCGAATCGATCAGCCGCTGCATCCGCTGTTCACTGCGCCGGCGCAGCTCGTCGCGTTCACGGGCGCGCACCTCTGCCGCCTGCGCCTCCAGGCGCTTTTCGCGCAGGAACAGATCGACGAAGACCGAGACCTTCGACCGCAGGATGTTCGGGTCGAAGGGCTTCGACAGATAATCGGCGCAGCGGTAGTCGTAACCACGGGTGACGTGTGGTGGATCCCGATGGATCGCGGTCACGAAGATGATCGGGATCTGCGACGTGCGCGGGTGGGCCCGCACCAGCGCCGCGGTCTCGAACCCGTCTAGCCCCGGCATCTGAACGTCGAGCAGGATGACCGCGAACTCATCGGTCAGCAGCGCCTTGAGCGCCTCCTGCCCCGAGTTCGCGCAGACCAGGCGCTGACCGAGCGGCGCGAGCGTCGCTTCGAGCGCGATCAGGTTCGCCGGGTGGTCGTCGACCAGCAGGATCGAAGCCCGCAAGGGCAGTGCTTCGCCCTCGGCTTCCGGCTTTCGCAACCGGAGTTCAGCTTGCTCTCGCCCTTGCGGGCCATTGTTCACCGCCCCACCAGATGACCTCTTGGACGTGCGCAAGTTAAGGTGGGTCTGGTTAGGGTCAACCCCCTCCAGTTGATTGTTGCCACGGTGCGCCGATCGGGGCGGGGGGCCAAAGAGGGGGAGATAGGGGGAGAGAGGGGGGGAGACCCGCTAGCTCAGGAGATTGGCCAGGAAATCCGGGTGCAGATGCAGGCCCAGGAAGCCGGCGAGACCCATCAGCGCGCCGAACCCGCCGAACAGGAAGGCCACCACCAGCAGCGCTTTCCGCTGGGTCAAGGCGGTCACGCCGAACAGCGCGATGGCGATCGACATCAAGGCTTCGGCCATGTCGAACTGGTCGTCGTGCGTGTTCAGCCGGTCATATTCGGTCTTGTGACCGATCGCGGTCTTCTCGATGGCCAGCTTGTCGGCCTCGTAGTGTTTGACCCGCGCCGCGTACTCCGCGAGCTTCTTGTCCATGAGCGCGCGCGTCTCGGGCGACAGCTCATGCGACGCCGCCAGGTCACGCTCGAGCTCCAGCTGATCCAGCGCGGATTGCGCGATGTTCTCCTTGGTGCTCTTCGATTGGTAATAGGCCCAGGCGTCCACGGCAGAGGCTTGCTCCTGCGCCATGGCCTGGACGATGTTGCCGTCCTTCACGTTGCACAGCGCGGTGAAGGTCGCGGTGATCGCGACGCTGATCGCGACGATGGTGTTGATGCGCGAGCCTCCCCCTCTTTCGACGGCTTCGGAGACAGTGTCGGCGATGTCGCTCATGGCGGTGCAGATGCTACGACAACTCCGACAAAAGGTCGGCGCCGACGCTGTGATACTGTCGAAGGGTCGTGGAACCGCCAACGCCTTCGCGCCCCGCTGCACCCGAGTCCGAACCGCCCGATCCGCGCATCGGCACCGTGCTCCAGGGACGCTATCGCATCCTGTCCAAGATCGCCGCCGGCGCGATGGGCGTGGTCTACCGGGGCGAGCGGGTCCAGCTGGGGCGGCCGGTCGCGGTGAAGTTCCTGCATCCTTGGATCGCGTCGCAGAAGACCTTCCTGTCGCGCTTCGAGAATGAAGCGCGCGCGATGAGCCGGGTCGGCCACCCGAACTGCGTGTCGGTGATCGACTTCGGCGTCGAGGGATCGCCGTACCTGGTGATGGACTTCGTCACCGGGCAGACCTTGCGCCAGGCGGTGCAGGGGCCGCAGCCGCCGGCGCGCGCGCTGCACATCGCGCGACAGCTGCTCGCGGGATTGGGCCACGCGCACGCGCAGGGGATCGTCCACCGCGATCTCAAGCCCGACAACCTGATCCTCACCGACGAGGAGGGGCTCGACGATCATCTGCGCATCCTGGATTTTGGCCTGGCCAAGCTGCGCGACGGGCCGGCGATGACCGCCGGGATGGCGGTCGGCACGCCGAGCTACATGTCGCCCGAGCAGACCGGCGCGGCCGGCAGCGTCGACGCGCGCAGCGATCTCTACGCCGTCGGCGTGCTGCTGTTCGAGCTGCTCGCCGGGCGCAAGCCGTTCGAGTCGACGCAGATCGGCGAGATCATCCTCATGCACCGCGAGGCGCCGCCTCCGTCGCTGCGCGCGCTGGTTCCCGGCGCCGGCATCTCCCCCGCGCTCGAGGCGGTGGTCGCCAAGCTGCTGGCCAAGCGCCAGGAGGATCGATACCAGTCGACCGCCGAGCTGGCCGCGGCGCTCGACGCGACGCCCGAGGGGATGCGCGGCGCGCCGGCCGCGCCGCCGGTGCCGCCCGCGTCCGTCGCCCCCGTGCCGGCGGCCCCGACGCCCGCGGTGGCCGCGCCGCTGGCGGCGCCCGCGCCCGCGTCCGCGCCGCCGCCCGCCGCGCCTGCGGTGCGGGCAGGCGCCCTGCCGCTGCCGCCCGCGACCGGCCGTCCGCCCCGGTCGCCCGAAGCCACCGTCGTCGACACCGCGACCGCGATCATGCGCCGCCATGATGTGGTTGTCCCCGCCGGCGCCGAGAACAACGCCGCCCCGGCGCCGGGCATCGTCAGTGCTGCCGTGTCGTCGCCCGAGGACGAGACGGTCCGCGCCGGTCGCAAGGCGCCGCCCGCCGCGGGCGGGGAATCGCCGGGGGATCCCGCCGGCGCGGCCGCATCACCGTTCGCCGTCGCGGGCGGCGGTCGAACCGGGCCCGACCGGCGGATGATCGCGCTGGTTGGCGGCGCGGCCGGCTGCGTGCTGATCGCGGTGCTCTTCGGTCTGGTGCGCCACCGTGCGCCCGAGGCGGTCGCGCCCGCCGCGCCGGTGGCGTTGGCGGAGGCGCCGCCGCCGTCACGGCCTTCCTCCTCGGCGCCGACCGGCGCGCCGGCGCCGACCGCTGCGGTCGCCGGTGGCGCTGCCGTGGCCGCGCCCGGCACGCCCGACGGCCGCCTCGAAGAGGCGCGCCGCCTGCGTCACAACGGCGAATGGGAGCAGGCGCTGGCGGTGCTCGCGCGCGCGCGCCGCGAATCGCCCCAGGACGCCGACGTCGACTACCTGTTGGCCGACATCTACCTCGAGCACCACCGACCCCTCGAGGGGCTCTCCTCGGCGCAGAGCGCGATTCGCAAGAACCCGGCGCTGCGCAGCGACGGCGATCTGGTGAACGCGGTGATCGATTCACTCGGCAGCGACAAGACCTACGATCGTTCGCAGGCCTTCCTGCGCGGCCTGGGATCGGCGGCGACGCCCTTTCTCAAAGAGGCCGCGCACCACCACGCAAGCGCCAAGGTCCGCCAGCGTGCCGCTGAGGTCCTGCAGAGCTCGGGTGGGGGAAGGTCGGCATTCGGGTCAAGCGCGGGCTCGTCGTCAAGTCTTTTTCGCCGCTGAAAAAAGTAACTTCTAATACCATTGGTGGTGCTGGTATTATCGGGGCGTGCGACTCCGGTCTCGGTCCGTCGGCTTGGAACGCAGCGCCCCTTCCGGGGTCGGCGTGCGCCCGGCGACTACGGAGATCACTCCAAACGGCAACGACAACGGCACCGGCAGCGCGACCGGCCTTCAGGGGCTGCTGCAGGATCAGGTCCGCGAGCTGAGCGTCGCGATCGGCGAGGCGGCCGAAGCGATTTTCCGGACCGACGCCGACGGGCGCGTGCTGACCGTCAACCGCTCGTTTTCGGAAATGTTCGGGTACGCCGCGCACGAGCTGATGGGGCGGCCCTGGCAGGAGACGCTGGCGCCCGATGATCGCGCATCGCTCGCCGCCGCGCTGGCCGCCGCGGGCAGCCGCCGCACCGAACGGCGGGTGACCGGCCGGCGCAAGGACGGCGCCCTGTTCGCGATCGACCTGGTGGCGGTGCCGCTGTTCGCGCGCGGCGAAGGTCAGGACGAGCTGCGCGGGCATTATTTCTACGCGCGCGATCTCACCGAACGGCAGCACATGGAGGAGCAGCTGATCTTCGCCGGTCGCATGGCCGCGGTCGGCACGCTGGCGGCCGGCGTGGCGCACGAGATCAACAACCCGCTGGCGTACATCGCCGCGAACATCGACTTCACGCGCCGGCAGCTGACGGCGCTGACCGGCAAGCTGACGGCGCAGTCATCGCTCGGGCCCGATCTCGGTTCGAACCTCGACGAGATCATCGAGGCGCTCGCCGAGGCGCGCGAGGGGGCCGATCGCGTGCGCAACATCGTGCGTGACCTCAAGGTGTTCGGCCGCGGCAACGAGGAGGCGCACGGACCGGTGGCGCTGCGTCGCGTGCTCGATTCGTCGATCAACATCGTCTGGAACGAGATTCGCCACCGCGCGCGGCTGGTGAAGGACTACGGCGACGTGCCGCTGGTCGACGGCAACGAATCGCGCCTGGGCCAGGTCTTCCTCAACTTGTTGCTGAACGCGGCGCAGGCGATCCCCGAGGGCGAGGCCGAGCGGAACGAGATCCGCATCAGCACCCGCACCGACGGCGCGGGCCGCGTGATCATCGAGGTGCGCGACACCGGCCTCGGCATCGCGCCCGACATCGCCGCCCGCATCTTCGAACCCTTCTTCACCACCAAGCCCGACGGCGTCGGCACCGGGCTGGGCCTCTGGATCTGCCGCGGGATCCTGGCCGGTCTGGGCGGCGACATCTCGGTCGACAGCGGCCCCGGGCGCGGCAGCACCTTTCGCGTGACGTTGCCGGCCGCGCCCGCCGACGAGACGCCGCTGCCGATCGTTCACGGCGGCCCCGACCTCGAGCGCCAGGGGGAGCGCCGCGTGCTGATCATCGACGACGAGCCGATGATCCTGGGCGCGCTCCGCCGAGCGTTCGGCACCGACTACCAGGTCACCTGTCTCTTCGACGCGCGCGAGGCGCTGGCGCGGTTCGCCGCCGGCGAGCGCTACGACGTCGTTCTGTGCGACTTGATGATGCCCGAGCTGAGCGGCATGGACCTCTACGCCGAGCTCGGGCGTGTCGCGCCCGGACAGCTCGAGCGCATGATCTTCCTCACCGGCGGGGCGTTCACCTCGCGGGCGCGCGAGTTCCTGGAGCAGATCCCGAACCCGCGCGTCGAGAAGCCGGTCGATTTTCAGAACCTGCGCGCGCTGATGAAGAATTTGCTGCGCTAGGGACTCGGACGGACGAGGACGAGGACGGGTAAGGCTTTAGGGACAGTCGTTGTCTTGACGGGTTGGGGGGGTGGGGATAGAAGCGAGATCATGGCCAGCATGTGTGGCGTCGACGCTTCGGGATCCAAGCATGTCGCCGCCGCGGCGACGCTGGCGCGCGAAGTGCTGGCGGTGCACGCGGCCGAGGTCGACGCGACCGGGAGCTTTCCCCAGCAGAGCGTCGACGCGCTGGCGCACGCGGGGCTGTCGGGCCTGTTCGCGCCCGGACAGCTCGGCGGGGGCGGGCAGGGGATGCGGGTCTTCGCCGCCGTCGTCGAGGAGCTGGCGCGCGGCTGCGCGTCGAGCGCGATGATCTACACGATGCACGTCGCGGCGTCGCAGGCGATCGCGGCGTCGACGACGCTGGAGACGCGCGACTCGATCCTGCGCGAGATCGCCGTCGGCAAGCACCTGACGACGCTGGCCTTCTCCGAGGTCGGCTCGCGCTCGCAGTTCTGGGCGCCGATGTCGACGCTGGAGGCGCGCGACGGCGGTTACGTCGTCAGCGCGAGCAAGTCGTGGGTCACGTCGGCGCGGCACGCCGACTCGTACGTCGCCAGCGCGCGCCGGCCGGGGGCGTCGTCGCCGACCGATTCCGTGATCTACCTGCTGCGCCCGCGTGCCAGCGAGGTGCGGACGCGGGGCACGTTCAACGGGCTCGGCCTGCGCGGCAACGACTCGGCGCCGGTCGAGATCGAGAACTATCGCCTGGGCGATCGCGATCTCCTGAGCGCGATGGGCGAGGGGACGGCGATGACCCGCGACGTGGTGCTGCCCTGGTTCTGCATCGGCACGGCGGCCATGGCCAACGGCATCTGTCTGGCGGCGGTCGAGGCGACGACCGCCCACCTCGTGGGGGCGCGCTTCGAGCACGGCAGCGAGCTGGGCGAGCCTCAGGCGCTGCGCGAGCTTCCGACGCTGCGCGCGCGCCTCGCCGAGATGAGCATGCGCACCGAGCAGGCACGCGCGCTGCTCGGCTACACCGTCGGCGAGCTCGACAACCCGTCGGCGACGACGCCGCTGTACGTGCTGCAGAGCCGCCTCGCCTCGTTGCAGGCGGCGGTCGACGTCACCGACCTGGCGATGAAGGCCGGCGGCGGCGCCGCGTTCTCGAAGCAGCTTCCGATCGAGCGGTTGTTCCGTGACGCGCGCGCCGGCTGGGTGATGGCCCCCACCGTCGATCACCTCAACGACTTCGTCGGGCGCGCGCTCACCGGTCTGCCGCTGTTCTGAGCGTTTGCTTGACGGCGCCCGGGGCTCCGGGCGTAACCTCGACCAGCCCATGAACACGAGTCATCGTTGGGGATGGGGCCGCGGCGTCGCTCGCGCCGTGGTCTGGGTGCTTGTGACCGCGGCGCCGGCGCTGCTCGCGCGCGCGCCGGCGTTCGGCGCCGGGATCGAGCACCCCGACATCGGGACGATCCCGATCGGGCGCGGCGGCGCCTACGCGGCGGCGCCCACCGACGGGCTCGCGCTGCAATACAACCCGGCGGGGTTCGCGGCGCAGACCGGCTGGCGGCTCACGCTGGACGCCAACCTGGCCTGGCAGGATCTGAGCTTCGCGCCGGCGACCGGGGCCACGCCGGTGTCGAACGGCGCCGGCCCGTTCCTGGTCGGCGCGGGCGCCGTCAGCTATGGCTTCGGCCGCGTCGGCCCGCTGTCGGGGATCACCGTCGCGCTCGGCCTGACCACGCCGAGCGCGATCGGCCGCCTGTCGTATCCGGGTCCGCCGTCGGTCCCGGATGCGGCCCAGCGCTACGCGCTGATCTCCAGCGACTACTTCATCGTCTACTACGACGCCGCGGTGGCGGTGTCGTGGCACGACTGGCTCAGCGCCGGCGTCACGTTGCAGCTGGCGCAGGGGACGGCCAAGTTTTCCCAGGCGGTCTGGTCCGGCGCGGGCGCGGGCACCGATCCGTTTCAGGATTCGATCGCGCACATCGACGTCGCCAGCCCGGTGATTCCCACGGCGGTGTTCGGCGTGAGCGCGCGCCCGATCCCCGCGCTGGCGCTGGGCCTGTCCTATCGACCGCGCTTCGACTTCATCGCCCACGGCACCCTCACCACCGAAATTCCGCAGGCGCAAAAGGACGCGCTGCAGATCAACGTGGTCGGCGACCGGACCGACTTCTTCCTCCGCTTCCCCGACGTGCTCCGCTTCGGCGCGCAGTACACCTTCAGCCCGCGCCTGCTGGTCGAGGCGGATGTCGTCGCCGAGCTCTGGTCGAGCCTGCACACCATCGAGATCCGGCCGCAAGACATTCACATTCGCAGCGACAGCTTCGGCACCGACAAGGTGCTGCAGACGATCGTCTTCCAGAAGGATTTTCAGGACGCCCTCAGCTTTCGCGTCGGTGGTGACTACCTGCTGCTGCCGGGGCGTCTCACGCTGCGCGCGGGCTATCTGCACGAGACGTCGGCGATCCCGCTGCGCAGCGTTTCAGTCGATTTCGGCAACTGGCAGCGCGACGTCGTCAGCATCGGGGGGACTGTGCAACTTTGGCGCGGGGTCAGCGCCAGCTTCGCCTACGCCCACCACTTCCTGGCCGACCAGCACGTCACCAACAGCCAGGTCGTGCAGATCGTCACCCCCTGCCTGACACCGGGCTGTACCGATCCGACGCCGACCACCGTGGTCGGCAACGGCAACTACTCGGCGTCCCTCGACGTGGCCTCGCTGTCGCTCGGTGTTGTACTTGACGATTTGCGAGGTCGTCCCTAGTTTATTGCACCATGAGCAAACTGCGCTTCGCGATTGGGGTAGTCGGTGCACTGGCGCTCGGTGCCTGCAGCAGCAGCAGCGGCCCGCCCGCTGACGGCGGCACCGGTGGCGGGGACGGGGGACAGGACGTCGCCGCCGACGCGGGGCCGGCGCTGGTGACCGTCTCGGGAACCGCGTCGCCGCATCCGCTCACGCCTTTGCTGGAGACGCCGACCCCGACCGACTTCAGCATGATGGCGGTCGCCGTCGTCGATCCCTCGGTCGTCCTGGCCAATGCCGCCGCGCCCCCGCTCAAGGGCGGGCCGCTCGACACGTCGCCCGCGAATTGCCCCGCGGGCGCATGCGCGTGGAGCTTTGACAACGTCGACATCACGAACATCTCGCTGGGCCTGGTCGGCATTGTCCAGGACACGCGCACGACCAACCCCCTTTGGGTCAAGACCGGCACCGGCGCGGGCTCGGCCGACTTCCTCACCATGATCAGGATGACCCGGCAGCCGATCACCGGTCGCATCCTGTATGCCGTCAGCAAGGCCACGGAAGGCAAGCTGGCGGCCTTTTCGGCGCTGGTCATTCCCGATACGACGATTGTCGCCGGGACGCTGGAGACGCGCGGTTTCATGATCGGCACCGTCGTCGGCAAGGTCAGTGCGGGCGCTGCGCCGGTCGCGGGCGCGGTCATCACGACGTCCGCCGCGAACCTGGCGCGCGCGTCGATCGTCTACCCGAACGCCGATTTCACCGGCGTCGGCACGTCGACCGCCGCGCACGGTACGTTCCTGGTGGTTCCCAAGCCGGTGACGCCGCAGACATCGATCGTCGGTACCTGGAGCGTCACTCCCCCCACGGGCGACACGAACACCTGGACGCCGCTGACCGCGGGCACAACCCCGGGGACCGCGTTCGTGATCCTGTTCGCGGCTAACTAGACGCCGTAACCGCGCCCGCCACCAGCACCGCCGTCTCGGCGAGCTCGATCGCCGCGCCGTAGACGTCGCCGGTCAGTCCGCCCAGGCGGCGGTCGAGCCACGCGCCCACGCCAAGGGCGACGCCGAGCGCGGCGGCGGAGCCCGCGCCGAACATCGCGAAGATCGCGCCGGTCGCGGTGGACATGCCCATTCCCGCCGCGCCGAGCGCCAGGCTTAGCCCCAGCACGATGCTGGCGCCGGCGAAGCGGGCGATGCGGCCGGGCGCGCGAAAGGCCGCGCCGAGCCCGGCCGGCCGCGCGTAGCGGAAGAAGACCATCAGCGGCACGACCGCCCAGCGGGCCAGCAGGGGCGCCGCGAACAGCGGCCAGACCGCGCCGCGGCTGACGAGGTCGACGATCGCGAACAGCTTGGCGGCCAGCACCAGGATCAGCGCGACCGCGCCGTGCGCGCCGATGCGGCTGTCGCGCATGATCTCCAGCATGCGCGTCCGATCGCCGCGGCCGCCGCCCCAGGCGTCGAAGGTGTCGGCCAGGCCGTCGAGGTGCAGCCCGCCGGTCAGGGCAGCCGACGCGGCGACCAGCGCCACCGCGAGCAGCCCGGGCGGCAGGTGCCCGCGCGCGAGCCGCTCGATGGCGATCGAGACGCCGCCCAGAGCGGCGCCGACCAGCGGAAACCAGACGACCGAGCGTCCCAGATCGCTGGCGAGGTCGGCGTCGCCCATAGTTGCGCCTGCGCCGGCGCGGCCCGGCACCGGCAGTCGCGTGAGGAACGCGAACGCCGCGGCGATCGGGCGGAACGCCCCGGCGAGCGGGCGCAGCATCGGCATGCGCGCTCAGGCGACGCCGACGGGACCGTCGCCGCGATCGGTGACCCCCGCCGAGGCGAAGGTCGCCATCTCGCGCACGATCGCGAGCGCGGCGTCGACCAGGCTCATCGCCAGCACCGCGCCGGTCCCCTCGCCGAGGCGCAGGTCGAGATCCAGCAGCGGCCGCTGTCCGATCGCCTTGAGCACGGCGCGGTGCCCGGCCTCGACCGATCGGTGCGACGCGATCAGCGACCCAGCGGCGGCGGGCGCGATGCGCGTCGCGGTCAGCGCGGCCGCGCCGCAGATGAACCCGTCGACCACCACCGGGACCCGCGCCGCGACGGCGCCCAGCACCACCCCCGCGAGCCCGGCGATCTCGAATCCGCCCAGCTGCGCCAGCGTGCCGACCGGGTCGCTGGGGTCGGGGCGGTGCAGCGCCAGCGCGCGCCGGACGACGTCGATCTTGCGATGCAGCCCCTGGTCGTCGATGCCGGTGCCGCGCCCGACGACCTCGGCGGGCGGCGCCCCGGTGAAGGCGGCGGTCAGCGCGCTCGACGCCGTGGTGTTGCCGATCCCCATGTCGCCGATGCCCAGCAAGGTCACGCCGTCGGCCGCCAGCTCCTCGGCGATGCGGATGCCGGCCTCGAGCGCGCTCACCGCTTCGCTGCGGGTCATGGCGGGTCCGCGCGTGAAGTTGCGCGTGCCGGCGCCGATCCGCTCGGAGCGGATCTCGGGCAGCGGCGGCAGCGCCGTCTTCACGCCCATGTCGACGACGACGACGCGCGCGCCGGCCTGCCGGGCCAGGACGTTGATCGCGGCACCGCCGCGCGCGAAGTTCAGCAGCATCTGCGCCGTCACCTCCTGCGGGTAGGCGCTCACCAGCTCCTCGGCGACGCCGTGGTCGGCGCCCATGACGACGACCGCCTTGCGCGACGGCGTGGCCGCGGCGCTGCCGCGGATCGCGGCCACCTGGCAGGCCAGCTCCTCGAGCCGACCCAGGCTGCCGCGCGGCTTGGTCTTGTCGTCGAGCAGATGCTGCGTCTCGGCGGCGATCCGGGCGTCGGGCTCGTGGATGCGCGCGCAGGTCTGTTCCAGGTGGCTCATGGCGGGGACTCCTTCGGGTCGAGGTCGCGCGGCGCGACCGCAAGCGGTTCGGGGCGCAGCCTGAGGATCGTCCCCAGGATCGCCAGATGAATCTCGTCGGCGATCGCCGACAGACGCTGGTGGGCGCGGCCGGCGACGTCGCGGAACAGCCGCCCGAGCGGGGTCTCGGGCACGATGCCCAGGCCGACCTCGTTGGTGACCACCAGCGCGTGGTAGCGGCGCTGCGCCAGCACGTCCGCGAGCGCATCGACGCGCTCGATGATCTGCGCTTCGCGATCGCCGCGGCAAACCAGGTTCGAGAGCCAGAGCGTCAGGCAATCAATGACGACGACATCCGCCACTTCCCCGTCCTCGTCCTCGTCCTCGTCCTCGTCGCCGTCCTCGTCTCCGCGACGCCCCCCAACGCCACCCGCGATCGCCGTCAGCGCTTCGGGCAGCGCCAGCGGCTCCTCGATGGTGCGGAAGTCGTCACCACGCGTGCGCACGTGGGCCGCGATCCGCTCGGTCATCTCGCCGTCCAGCGCCTGCCCGGTGGCGACGAAGACCCGGCGCGCGCCCAGCCGCCGCGCGCGCGCCAGCGCGAACCGGCTCTTGCCCGAGCGGGCGCCCCCTCCGACGAGGATGATCCGGGCCGAGGCGTGCGGGGGGGAAACGGCTTCGCTCATGG
Source organism: uncultured Pseudomonadota bacterium (assembly GCA_963778795.1). GTDB lineage: Bacteria > Myxococcota_A > Polyangia > Fen-1088 > Fen-1088 > DASRQZ01. The sequence goes on from CAVZVU010000005.1 coordinate 1,363,392, forward strand.
TGCGCGCGCGGCACCGGTCGCGGCACCGCAGCTGAGCGCCTCTATCGCGCGCGCCCGCGGGGCTGTCAAGCCACGCGCTTGCGGCGTTGCTCGTCGACGACGTTCACCAGGTGAATGAAGCGGCGGATCGCGGTCACGTTGGTGGTGACCGCCAGGAAGACGATGCCGACGGCCGCCAGCCGCGGGAACGGGTGCGGCACCCCGGGCGACGCGATGACCTCGAACAGCGGCGTCAGCGCCAGCGCGGCCCCCAGGTAAAGGATCCTCTCGGCCCGCTGCATGAGCCCGGCGTGCGACGGCACGCCCAGCGCCTCGGCCTTGGCGCGCACATAGGGGATCAGCGACGTGCCCAGGATCGCCGCCAGCGTCGGCAGCAGCACCCAGCTGGCGCGGAAGTACCAGGCCAGCCCCATGAGCAGCAGCGAGTCGGCGTAACGATCCAGCACCGAGTCGACGATCGTGCCGCTCGGCGCGACCTCGCCGTGCGCGCGCGCCAGCCGCCCGTCGAGCGCGTCGAGGATGCCCGACAGCAGGAACAGCCAGCCGCCGAGCGCGAAGCGCCCGCACGCCACCGCGACGCCCGACGAGCCCCCGAGGCCGGCGGCGACGCCGGTGACCGCGTTGGCGCGCAGCCCGCTGGCCAGCAGCAGTCGCCACAGCGGCGTCACCACCCAGATGAAGTAGTTGCGGAAGTAGAAGTTGATGAAGATCGACTGTCCGCGCGATTCGATCTCGCGATCGTGGGGCACGCCCCACACCAGCGACCGCGCGCCGAAGGCCACGAAGCCGACCACGAAGTACATCAGCGCCATGACCGCCGGCAGGATCGGCAGGAAGAAGGGCCAGATCGACGTCACTGCCCCCACGGTGGACGCTCCGGCGCCGCTCATGGCCGCCCCCCGCCCCGAAGCGGTCAACGAAGCGCGATGGGGAGAAGCGCGACGGGATCCACCAGGGCCGCGGTCGGGCCAGCGCGACCGGCGGGTAGCGCATCAGCGACCCGGCGGCCTCGACCTCCACCTCGGCTTGCGGCGCGCGCGCGCGATCCACGACGATGTGAAGCAGCTCGGCCAGCTCGCGCGCGCTGGCGCGCGTGCTGAACGGCGCTCTCGACGCGCTGGTGGGCGCGCGTCTCCAGCGTCGCGGCGCAGCTCCGGCTGCTCGATCAGCCGCCGCACGGCATCGGACAGCGACGCGATGTCGCCGATCGGGAAGACCAGCGCCTCGCGTTCGTGCGCGACCACCTCGCGCGTGCCGGCGGCGTTCGACACCACCAGCGCGCGGCGCATCGCCATGCTCTCGAGCACGACGTTGGGGCAGCCCTCGGAGCGCGACGGCAGCACGACGATGTCGCACGCGGCGTAGAACGAACGCATGTCGTCGACGTAGCCCAGGAACCGGACCTGCTCGGCGCGCCGGCGAATGCTCCGCGAAGCGCCTGGTACTCCGGCAGCCGGCTGCCGTCGCCCGCGACCAGAAACGTCACGTCGGGGTGCCGGGGCGCGATCTCGGCCGCCATGCGCAGGAAGTCTTCGGGGCGCTTCTGCGGGCAGAGGCGCGCCGCGAAGCCGACCACCAGCTCCGCGCCCTCGGGCCGATAGCGCTGGCGATCGCCCGCGCCGGGATGAAAGGTCTCGGTGTCGACGCCGTTGTTGACGACGACCGCCGGCGCCGGCACCAGCTGCGCGAAGTGATCGTGGACGGCCTGCGCCGCAGCAGACCAGCAGGTCGGGCGGGTTGAAGCGTGGCCCAGGCCGCGAGCATCGCCTGCTCGAAGGGACGGATCTCCGTGCCGCCCGCGCGCCAGATCACCGGGATGCCCAGCCGTGCGCGCGACCGCGGTCGCCGCGATCCAGGAGAACGGCATCGCCGCGAGGATCGCGTCGATCTGGTGGGACCGCACCAGCGTCTTCGACCTGCTGCGCGACCTGGCGCAGGCAGCGCAGGTAGATGAACGGAAGCTGGGCCCGCGACCAGCCGCGCAGCGGTGGCCCGTCGCCCGGGAAGTCGTGCGTGTGCACCAGCTCGGTGACGCCGTTGTCGTACAGCCAGCGCACGATCGTCATGGATGGGCCGACCAGCGGCAGCACGTCGAACCCAGCCTTGGACAGACGCGGAATATTCAGCGACGCCTGGCGCTCGGCGCCGCCGAAGCTCGAGCAGGGCTGCAGATATAGCAGCCGCCGACGAGATCAGGTCGATCCCACGAGGCGATTCGCCCCTAGATTTCATTGTGGATGTCTCGCCGCAGAAGGTCGGGTGGCGCGTCGAGCTTCGGGGCCAGGCGTGCGTCGTGGATGGCCTGGCTGCTGGGCCTTGGCGTGACGGCGTTCTTGATCCGCCGGGTCGGGCCCGCCGCCATCGTTCACGCGCTGGGTCGGGTCGGCCCGCGATTCATCTGGATCGTGATCGCCTACGCCGCCGCCACGGCGGTCGGCGCGATCCCCTGGGGCCTGCTGCTGCCACGCCGATCGCGCCCATCGTGGGGCGCCGTGCTGACCAGCCGCTTCGCAGCGTCGGGGCTGGCGGCCGTGCTGCCGTTCTTCGGCATCGGCGAGGCGGGGCGCTTGCTCTGGATGCCCCGGCCCGCCTGGCCGAACGGTACCGCGGCGATCGTCGTCGATCGATTGATCTTCCTGGTGGCGGGCGCGCTCTTCTTGCTCGGCGCCGTCGGTTCGGCGCGATCCTTGGGTTCGTTGCCGGCGGGACTGACCACCGGCGCCGTCGTCGTGGCGCTGTCGATCGTCGTCGGTGCGGTGGGGGTCGCCGTCGTCGCGGCGCACGGACAGCTCGGCCGCGCCTGGAATGGTCTCAAGCGCAGGATCGCGCCACGCCATGCACGCACGGTGACACCGCTGCCACTCGGCCCGGTCGCGCCAATCGAACCGATCGAGCCCATCGAGCCGATGATAATTGACCGCTCCGTGGCGGTTGCCGGCGGCGTCGCTGTCGGCGCGCTCGAGGCGCCGCGCGCCACTGATCGCGCGTGGGAGCCGGCGCTGCGCGCGATGCTCGTCGGGCCGCGGCGCCCGCTCGTCGCCAGCCTCTCGGTCCACCTGGTCTCGCGTCTGCTGTTCGCGCTCGAGATCTACGCCGGCCTGCGCCTGCTGGGCCTGCCGTCGGGCTGGCGCGAGACGTCGATCTTCGCGGCGGTGCCGATCGCACTGTCGGTCGCCGGCACCTTCATCCCTGGCCAGCTCGGCCTGCAAGAGGGGGTTCAGGCGCTGGTGGCGGCGGCGCTCGGGATCGGGCCCGCCGCCGGGTTGACGCTGGTGCTGCTCCAGCGTGTGCGGCAGCTGTTGTTCGTGCCCCTCTCGGGTCTGCTCATTGCGCTGGTCACCCGCGGCGATCGCGGTTCCGAAGCTTGACTGAGTGGTCACGTCCGCTCCCCGTTGCCAGGTTGGCTTGTCGCCAAGTTGGCTTGTTGCCAAGTCGGCTTGTCGCCACGATGGCTTATGGAAAGCTAACGCCGCGCCAGTTGACTTCCATCCGCACTCGGCCCGATCAACTTCCAACCCTTAGGCAAAAGGCGCCAGAGCGCGTCGTCGAGCAGCGGCGTTCCGGTCCACGCCGGATGGCGATCGACGCCGTTCCATTCGCGCGGCGCGCCGGCTGCAACGGCGCGCCGCCGCCGCCCAGCGCGTCGGTCAGCGGTGGGTTGACGTGCGCGTGCGGCGCCCCGGCGTAGAACGGAAGGCGCAACCACGACAGCTCCGGGTGCGCGCGCGTGTCGAGGCGCCTGGGATCGGGCAGCACCACCACGCGAAAGGTCTCGGCCGGCACGAAGCGCGCCGGGTGGCGCGTGTCGTCGGCGGGACGAAACGGGCCGATGCCGCTGCCGGCGGCCGCGTAACGCGCGGGCAGGGGATAGCTGCCGCCGCTCTGCGACCCGCCCCACCAGAGGAACCGTCCCCGTCCGCCGGTGAAGACCATCACGTGGTCGTCGTTGGGGGCACCGGCCGCGTGGCCGTCGGGCCAGACGCGCTGCACGCGCAAGACGTTGCTCGGCTGATAGCGCCATCCGTGAAAGTAGAATTCGTAGCCGACCACGTGGAATCGATCGACCACCGTCGGGTCCTCGAGCGCGCAGGCGTGCCCGTCGAGGATCACCTCGACGTGCTCCCAATCCCCTTCGTGGTGGTTGATCCATTCGTTGAACGGGAAGTAGAACCAGTACTGGATCGCCAGCCGACCGCGCGGGCGGTCGATCCAGTAGGCGTGGGCGTAAGTGGTCGGGGGAAACGCCGAGGTGGCTGGGTCTTCGCCGGCCAGGGCGCGCCAGCGATCGCGCCAGGAGGTGTGTCCGCTCGGCGATGGCGCGTCGTCGCCCGGGCCGTCGACCCAGTATTGAACGGTGTGCCCGTCGCGATCCTTCGTCGGCAGGTCACCCCAGGCGGCGTGGCTGAGCTCGGCGGCGGGGCGCACCACCCGATCGTCGAGGGTGCGCCCGCCCCGGCCGATGGTGCGCGCGTGCAGGTCGCCGCCGTCGCTCCAGCCGTAGGCGACGTCGACCGGCCAGGGACCGTCGGCGTCGGGCAGCGCCAGCGCCGGGTTGAATCGGCGGGCCAGCGCCTGCAGCGCCGGCGCGCTCTCTTCGCTGGCTGAAAGCGGCGAGGTCGCGTGCCGGTCGAAGCCCATCGCCGCCAGCGATGTGCTGGAGCCGGCGCGGGTCAACCCGAGCACGCAGCTGGTCCCGGTCGCCGCCAGCGCGAGCGACAGCGCGACCAAGAGCCGGCGACCTCGGCCGACCGGCCCAAGCCGGCGCATGGCCCCCGTCGTGGCCTCCGCCGGCGTCGGCGTCGGCGTCGGCGTGGGCGTCCCCGTCCGCTCCGGCTCTGTCTTCGCTTCGCTGGCCCGGTCGCGCTTGGTCGCTCATCCCGTCCTCGGCTGTACGGATTTCGGTACTGCTCCGGACGTGTACGGATGGGCCCCGCCCCCACCTTTCCGAGGGAGACATGGCCGGCTCAGCGGGGGGACCTTCGACGACGACACGCTCGGGACGCGAGCGTTCGGCCAGGGCGCGCGCGCGCCGCTGGGTCGACTGGTCGCTCCGGCGGTCGCGCTTCCTCGCGCTGGCCGCGCTGCTGGTGGCGCTGCCCGCGGCCTGGCTGACGGCGCGGCTGTACCGGAACCTCAGCAGCGACATAGAAGAGCTGCTGCCGCGCCAGGCGCCCAGCGTGCTCGCCACCGACGAGCTGCGCAGCCGCATCCCCGGCCTGTCGACCCTGGCGGTCGTGGTCGACGCCGGCACCCCCGACCGCCTGCCGGCCGCCGAGCGTCTGCTCGACGATCTGGCGGCGCGCGTCCGCGGCTATCCGCCCGCGCTGGTGCGCGGCGTGCGCGTCGGCGCCGCCGACGAGGCGCGCTTCTTCGATCGCTTCGGGCCGCTCTACCTGTCGCTGGACGACCTGGTCGAGATCCGGGGCCGGATCGCGGCGCGGCGCTCGTGGGAGACGAGCCGCAGGCTCAACATCCTGCTGGAGGACGAGCCGCCGCCGCCGCTCGACTTTCACGATCTGGAGAAGAAGTACCAGCGCCAGCTGCCGGGGGTCGCCGGCTCCGACGCCCGCTTCTCGAGCCCCAGCGCCGCCGTCTCCGTGCTGCTGATCGAGGGCACCGAGGTCACGGCGCGCGTCGACGGCGCCCGCCGGCTGGTGGCGCGCGTGCACGAGGATCTGCGGCGGCTCGGCGGCCCGGCGCGCTACGCGCCCGGCCTGCGCGTCGGGCTGGCCGGCAACGTCGCCGTCTCGGTCGAGGAGCTGCAGGCGCTGTCGGAGGACCTCGGCATCTCGACGGTGCTGGTGGTCTCGACGGTGCTGGGGGTGATCCTGCTGTTCTTCGGCTGGTGGATCGCGATCCCGGCGCTGCTGATCCCGCTCGCCATCGGCACGGTCACCGCCTTCGGCGCTGGCAGCGGTGCTGCCCCTCGGCATCGATCGGCTGAACTCCAGCACCGCGTTCCTGGGCTCGATCGTCGTCGGCAACGGCGTCAACTTCGGGATCGTCTGGCTGGCGCGCTACGCGGAGGCGCGCCGTAGCGGCACGGCGGTCGAGCCGGCGCTGAGCGAGGCGATCGCGGGGCGCGCTACCGGGCACGCTGGTGGCGGCGCTCGCCGCCGCGACGTCGTACGGCTCGCTGGCCGTGACCCAGTTCCGCGGCTTCCGGCAGTTCGGCTTCATCGGCGGCATCGGCATGCTGACGGCCTGGGTGGCGACCTTCATTCTGTCGCCGCCGCTGGTCGCCTGGCTGGAGCGCCGCGCCGGGCGCGAGCGGTGGCCGTCGCGGAAGTGGCGGCTGGAACTGGAAGTGGAAGTGGAAGTGGAAACCGCAGGGCAAGCCGCGCGACGGCGGTGGCGGCGGCGGATTCCTGGCCGGCCTGCTCGAACGCCGCACGGTTCCGATCACGATCGTCGCGCTGCTGATCACGCTGGCGGCGGTGCTGGAGATCCGGCGCTTCGATTCGTCGCACATCGAATCGGACTTCTCGCGCCTGCGCCGCCGCGACACCTGGACGTCGGGCGAAGGCTACTGGGGGCGAAAGATGGAGGCGGTGCTGCGGCGCAACCTGTCGCCGACGGTGATCCTCACCGACTCGGTCGGCGACGCGCGCGCGGTCGCGGCGCAGCTGCGGACCGCCGTGCGCCAGCCGCGGATGGCGGCGCTGGTCGCGCAGGTGCGCGACATCGACGACGTGGTGCCCCCCGACCAGCCGAAGAAGATCGAGGAGATCGAGCGCATCCGGCGGCTGATCACGCCGGCGGTGCGCGCGCAGCTGTCGCCCGACTCGTTGCGGCTGCTCGATCGCCTGCTGGGTCAGCAGGCCCTGCGCCCGGTCACCGTCGCCGACCTGCCGCCGTCGCTGACGGCCGGGTTGCGCGAACGCGACGGCGCGCTCGGGCGCACGGTGCTGGTCTTCCCGCAGCTGACCAAGCGGCTCTGGCAGGCCGACGAGCTGGCGTTCCTGCTCGGCCAGCTGCGCGCCGCCGCGACGCACGGCGTGCCGGCAGGCGCGCGTCCGGGACGGGTGGCCGGCTACCTTCCGATCGCGGGCGACATCACCCAGGCCCTGCGGCGCGACGGGCCGGTCGCCAGCGGCGTCGCGCTCGCCGCGGTGGCGCTGCTGGTGATGCTGATCTTCCGCGGGCGCGCGACCGGCCTGTGGGTGCTGGGGTCGCTGCTGCTCGGCGTGGCCTGGATGCTGGGGGTGACGCTGGCCGCGGGCATCAAGATCAACTACGCGAACTTCGTCGCCTTCCCGATCACCTTCGGGATCGGCGTCGACTACGCGGTCAACATCATGGCCCGCTACCGCCAAGAGATGTCCGCCCGTCCTCGTCCTCGTCCTCGTCCTCGCGTCGCCCTGCGCGCGCGCGTCGACGCGATCAAGCGCGCCGTGCAGACGACCGGCGGCGCGGTGGCGCTCTGCTCGCTGACGACCAGCCTCGGGTATTCGTCGCTGCTCATCGCCAAGAACCGCGCGCTGTCGTCGTTCGGCGCGGTCGCGGTCTCGGGTGAGGCGAGCTGTCTGTCGACCGCGGTCGTGGTGTTGCCGGCTGCGCTGCTGCTGCTGCTGGCCACGCGCGCGCGCCGGCCGCGGCTTCACTCGGGCGCGAAGCGGTAGCCGCTGCCGCGCACCGTCAGCAGGTGGCGCGGCTCGTCGGGGTCCTGTTCCAGCTTGGCGCGCAGCTGCGCGACGAAGTTGTCGACGGTGCGCGCCTGGCCGCCCTGGCGCAGGCCCCAGACCTCGCGCACCAGCTCCTCGCGCGAGAAGACCTTGCGGCTGTGCCGGCAGAAGAAGCTCAGCAGCTCGAACTCCAGGTGGGTCAGCTTGACCGGCTGCCCGCTGCGCGCCACGGTGCGACTGGCGAAGTCGACCACCAGGTCGCCGAAGCGCAAGACGCCGCCCCCCGCGTCGCCGCTGGCGGCGGGGGACATGGCCGCCGGCGCGTCGGCGTGGGCAGCGGCCCCGGCGGCCGATCCGGTCGCGGTCGCCCCCTCCGATTTCGCATCGGGCCGGCGATCCGGCGCCTGCGCCGGCGCGGACGCGCGCCCACTGAGCCGCGCGCGCCGAAGCACGGCGTCGACCCGCGCCAGCAGCTCGGCCAGCGCGAACGGCTTGGTGACGTAGTCGTCGGCGCCCAGGCGCAGCGCCGCGACCTTGTCGAACTCGTCCTGGCGCGCCGACAGCACGATCACCGGGACGTGGTCGTCCGCCTCGCGCAGCCGCTCGAGGACCCAGATGCCGCTCTGCTTGGGCAGCGAGATGTCGAGCAGCACCAGATCGGGCCGCCCCTCGGTGATGCGGTCGCGCGCCGTCTCGCCGTCGGCGATGACCTCCGAGCTGTAGCCGAGCAGCTTGAGATTGAGCGCGAGACCCTCGGCGATCGCCGGGTCGTCCTCGACGATCGTGACGAAGGGTCTGTCGCCGGGTCGTTCGGCGGGTCGCTCGGGCCTGTCGCCCGGTCGATTGCCATCCCCGCCGCCGCCCCCGATCTCCGCGCTCACGCCGCCTCCGCGCGGCAGCGGGGCAGGGTGATCCGGAACCGCGTGCCCTGGTCGACCTCGGAGCGGACGTCGACCTTGCCGTGATGGGCCTTGACGATCGCCCGCACGATCGCGAGGCCGAGGCCGCTGCCCTGGGTCCCGCTCTCCATCGCCGCCGTGCCGCGCCGGAACTTCTCGAAGATCGCCTCCTGCTCGCGCCGCGGGACGCCGGCGCCGTTGTCGGTGACCGCGATGAAGACGTGGTCGACGTCGGCCTCGGCGTTGATCGAGATCCGCTTCTCCGGGGCCTTGGTGTATTTCCAGGCGTTGTTCAGCAGATTACCCACCGCCTGCGCCAGCGCGCTGCGATCGCCCGAGACCGTCAGATCGGGCTCCACCGACACTTGCAAGGCGACGTCGCCGCCGAAGCGCACCGTCTCGAACGCCGCCAGCGCGTCGTTCACGATGTCGGTCACGGCGACGGTGCGGCGCTCGAACGCCGCGTGGCGCGATTCGATCTTCGACAGCTCGATCAGCTTGCCGACCAGGCCGTCGAGCCGGGTCAGCTCCTGGTTGATCACGGTCAGGCAGCGCTGCCGCTCGATCGGATCGTGAACCCGCTCTTCGCGCAGGGTGTCGATGAACATGCGGATCGACGTCAGCGGCGTGCGCAGCTCGTGCGAGACCGACGACAGGAATTCGTTCTGGACGCCGGCCAGCGCCGCGCCGCGGGTCACGAAGATCGTCCCCAGCGTATAGCCGGTCAGCGCCATCGCGCAGAACGCCAGCACCAGGATGCCGCCGACCAGCGACGCCGACTTCGATCCGCCGGTGGCCAGCAGGACGATGCCGATCGCGGTCATGAGCACGGTCGGGATCAGCGCCGTCAGAACGAAGATCAGACGGGCGCGGTGAAGAAGCCGGGTCGTGGGGGATCGGGCGGTCACCCCTTCATTCTGACAGAGGCGCAGCCTCGAGTGGGCCCGCAAGCGACTCGGCCGGAGGGCGGCGCAGGTCCCAGATCAAGCCGCACAGCGCCATGAGGCGCAGCAAGTAGTAGGTGACATCGATCTCCCACCAGCGAAATCCCTGATTGGCCGAGCTCTGATAGTGGTGGTGGTTGTTGTGCCAGCCCTCGCCGGTGGTGATGATCGCCAGCAGCCAGTTGTTGCGGGAATCGTCGCTGGTGGCGTAGCGCCGCCGGCCGAACATGTGCGAGAGCGAGTTGATCGAGAACGAGCCGTGCCACAGCAGGACCGTCGAGACGAAGAAGCCCCACACCAGCCCGTGGGCGCCGCCGATCGCGTAGCAGGCCAGCGCCAGCGCGACCGCCGGCAGCAGGCAGATCGCGCCGCGGTTGAGGAAGCGCAGCTCGGGGTAGCGCGCGAGGTCGGACACGCGCGACTCGTCGGTCGCGTTCCAGTGCGGGCTGAGGATCCAGCCGAGGTGCGAGTACCAGAAACCACGCAAGCGCGCCGAGTGCACGTCGGGGTCGAGGTCAGAGAACTTGTGGTGCCAGCGGTGGTGGCTGGCCCACCACAGCACCCCCTTTTGCGCCGCGCTCTGCGCGCCGAAGCGCCAGCACGAACTGGAACCAGCGCGACGTCTTGAACGAGCGGTGCGAGAAATAGCGGTGGTAGGCGGCGGTCACCACGAACATGCGGACGAAGTAGACCCCGACCGCCAGCGCCAGGCCGCGCAGCGAAAACCCGGTGTAGATGACCCCGCCGATCGCCGTGAGGTGGACCGCCCAAAACCCGAACGTCACCGGGCGGAAGTAGTCGGTCCAGCGCATGGGGGACCCGGTGGGGGACGGGGCAGCAGCCGGGCCAGCAGCTGGGGAAGCAGCTGGGGAAGCTGGGGAAGCAGCTGGGGACGACGGGAACGACGCGGGCGCGGGCGACGAAGCGGTTGCGGTTGCGGTCGTCATGCTCTCCTTTGCCTTTTCGTCACTTCCGCGCCGAGTTCTAGGAGGGCGACTGTCAGGAAAGTATCATCTCTCGGTCATAAGCCCGTCAGGTCGCCCCCGTCGGTATAAACGCCAAGACGCCAGGACGCCACGGTCCGAAATCTTGAAAGTCCGGACGCTGGCGTCTCTGGCGTCATGGCGTTTCTTTTTATCCGATTTCCGACCAGCTGAGCCGTGCGGGCGGCTGGAACATGGCCGTAATGATCGGCGCGATTTTCACGATATCATCGGGCCTTGGCGTTCGCGTTAACGTTGCGCGACACAAAAAGAAATCTCTTGGAAACGCGGAGCCGAGTAGGCTTGGCTCCACTGTCGTGACTATCGCACCACACTTGCAGCCCCTTCCCACCGACGCCGAGTCGACCGGTGGGAATCGCCGTGGACAGCGCGGAGAACCTCACGGTCCCCGAGCGGACCGCCCGGGTCGAGGCGGCCGATCTGGAGATCAAGTCGCTCGGTCCCTGCCGCTACGAATCGCCGGTCGCGTTGCGCCTCGGTCAGTCGGCCGTGCACCACGTCGGCCAGGCGGAGCGCGTGCTGCTGGACGATCGCTTCTCGCGCGTGGCGGCCGAGGACGAATCGACGCTGCCCACGTTCGAGCTGGCCGGTCCGCGCGACAAGATCTTCTTCGACCCGTCGAAGCTGCGCTGCGGCGATCGTCACCTGCGGCGGCCTGTGTCCCGGGCATCAACAACGTCGTGCGCGGGCTGGTGCTGGAGCTGACCCACGCCTACGGCGTCAAGGAGATCCTCGGCTTTCGCTACGGCTTCGAGGGCATGGTGGCGCGCTACGGGCACACGCCGCTGCGCGCTCGAGCCCGAGGTCGTCGCCTCGATCCACCAGCAGGGCGGAACGCTGCTCGGCACCTCGCGCGGCGACCAGGATCCGCGCGAGATGGTCGACACGCTCGAGGCGCTGGGCATCGGCGCGCTGTTCGTGATCGGCGGCGACGGCACGCTCACGCGGCGCGACCAAGATCGTCGCCGAGCTCGAACGCCGCAAGCTGCCGATCGCGGTGATCGGCATCCCGAAGACGATCGACAACGACATCCACTTCATCGACCGCAGCTTCGGCTTCGAGAGCGCCTTCGCCGCCGCGGTCGACGTGATCCGCAGCGCCCACGTCGAGGCCAACGGCGCGCGCAACGGCATCGGCCTGGTGAAGCTGATGGGGCGCCACTCGGGCTTCATCGCCTGCCACGCGGCGCTGGCGTCGACCGACGCCAACTTCGTGCTGATCCCCGAGGTGCCGCTGCGCCTCGACGGCGACGGCGGGTTCCTGCGTCACCTCGAGCGGCGGCTCGAGCAGCGCGCGCACGCGGTCATCGTCGTCGCCGAGGGCGCCGGCCAGGAGCTGTGCGTCGACCCGCCGGCGAGCGGCGCGCGCGCGCACCGACGCCAGCGGCAACGCGCGCCTGAGCGACATCGGCTACGTGCTGCGCGATCGCATCAACGAGCACTTTCGCGCGCGAGGGGTCGAGATCACCCTCAAGTACATCGATCCGAGCTATCAGATCCGCAGCGTGCCGGCGTCGCCGTCGGACAGCGTCTTCTGCTGGAACATGGCGCGCAACGCGGTCCACGCGGCGATGGCCGGCAACACCGAGATGCTGATCGGCCGCTGGCACGGTCGCTTCGTGCACGTCCCGCTGCCGCTGGCGACGCGCTTCCGCAAGCAGGTCGACGTCAAGGAAGACCTCTGGATGTCGGTCGTCGAAGCGACCGGCCAGCCGGTCGCGTTCGTCTGATGCCTGCGATCAAGGTCGGCCCGGCGGCGCAGCTCGCCGTGCTGGTGGCGGCGGCCGCGCTCGAGGTCGGCGGCGACGCCCTGATCCGCAAGGGGCTGCGTGGCGGTGGCCTCGCGCTGATTGTGCTGGGGTTCGGCGTGCTCGGCAGCTACGGGATCGTCGTGAACCTTCTCGAGCTCGATTTTTCGCGGCTGCTGGGCGTCTATGTCGGCGTCTTCGCGCTGGTGAGCGTGCTGGCCGGGCGGTTCGTGTTTGGCGACGCGGTGCCGAACGCGACCTGGATCGGGCTCGCGGTCGTGCTCGCGGGGAGCCTGATCATCCAGCTCGGTCCCCGCTAGGCACCCGCCCGTCGTCGTTCGCCTCGCTCGCCTCGCGCGCGGCGAAGCGCCGGCGGATCTCCGCCGTCAGCTCGGCGTCGGCACGATCGGGGTGGCCGCTGTCGAAGGGCGGCTCGGGATCGTACTCCAGGCCCAGCTGGATGAGCCGCGCGGCCCGCTCGCCGGCCAGCTCCGCGATCAGGCGCAGCCCGAAGTCGATGCCGGCGGTGACGCCACCGCCGGTGACGCGGTTGCGGTCGACGACCACGCGCCGCTTCACGTAGCGCGCGCCGTAGCCGGCCAGCCGCTCGACGTAGGCCCAATGGGTCGTCGCTTCGTAGCCGTCGAGCAGTCCGGCGGCGCCGAGCACCAGCGCGCCGGTGCAGACCGACGTCACGTAGCGCGCCCGCGCCCCCTGCGCGCGCAGGAACGCCAGCACCTCCTGGTCCTTCGTGAGCGCCCGGTGACCGAACCCGCCGGGGACGAAGAGCACGTCGAGCGGCGGGGCGTCGGCGAACGCCGCCGTCGGCTGCAGGACCAGCCCCGACGCGGCGCTTGACCGGTCGCGTGTCCTTCCAGAGCAGATGCACGCGCGCGCCGGGCACGCGGTGGAGCAGCTCGAAGGGCCCGGTGAGGTCGAGCTGGGTGAGTCCGGGAACACCAGCATCCCGATCTCGATTGGCGCTGGCGTTGTCCCACGTCGCTCGGCGTGTTCGTCGTCGTCCCTTTCGTCGCGTTTGCCATGGCTGCGGTCACCGTCCTTTCACTCTGCTTTTTGCCACGCGCCGCTCCTGGCAGATATGACAACGATCGTCTATTTTCTGCCAATGCCGCGCGCGCCCCGAATCGTCGTCGTCACCTTCGACGGTGTGCAGACCCTCGACGCCACCGGGCCGGCCGAGGCGTTCGCGTTCGCGTCGCGCCAGCTGGGGAGGGAGGCCTACCGGATCGTCTTCACCTCGGTCGGCGGCGGCGAGCGCGTCACCACGTCGGGGCTGACGATGCGGACGCGCGATCTGGCGCGCCTGCGCCCCCGTCGCGACGACACCGTGGTGGTCGCGGGCGGCGAGGAGGCGGCGATCCGGCGCGCCGTCGCCGACGCGCGCCTCGCCGCCTGGCTGCGGCGCGCCGCGGGTAGCGTGCGCCGCATGGCCTCGGTCTGCTCGGGGGCGTTCGTGCTCGCGGCGGCCGGCATCCTCGACGGCAAGCGCGCCGCGACCCACTGGCTCGGACTGCGGGCGGCTGGCCCGCCTCTTCCCGCGCGTGGCCGTCGACGCGAACGCGATCTTCGTGCGTCGACGGGAAGGTCTGGACCTCGGCCGGCGTCACCACCGGTATCGACATGGCGCTGGCGATGGTCGAAGAGGATCACGGGCGCGCCGTCGCCGATCGCGGTCGCGGCGCGCCTGGTGCTTTACGTGCGGCGCCCCGGATTCCAGTCGCAATTCAGCGACGCGCAGGTGGCGCAGACGGCGGGCTCGGATCCGCTCGGTCCCGCGATCACCTGGGCGCGCCGCCACCTCGGCGAGGTCGACGTCGAGGCGCTGGCGCGGCGCGCGGCGCTGTCGGTGCGCACGCTGCACCGGCGCTGTCTGCAGACGCTGGGCACCACGCCGGCGCAAGCTGATCGACAAGCTGCGCGTCGAGCACGCGCGCACGTTGCTGCTGTCGGGTGCGCTGCCGGCCAAGACGCTGGCCGCGCAGTGTGGATTCGGCAACGCGGTCCGCATGCGGCGCGCCTTCGAGCGCGAGCTGGGCCTGGGACCGCGCGAGTACCGCGCGCTGCACGCGCCCGCCGGGCGCTGAAGCGCGCGCCGCCGCGATCACCTCACCGCGTGGTGCAGCACGGCGCGGTAGCGCACCTTCCCGGCCGCCAGCCGCTCACGGGCCGCGTTCGCCTCCTCCAGCGGGTAGGCTTCGATCTTCGGCTTGACCTTGCCGGCGGCGACCAGCGCCAGCGCCTCGAAGAGATCGCGCCGCTCGTCCTGACTGCTGCCGCGCAGCTGGCGCTGCCCGAACATCAGCGTCATCGGATCGACGCTGATCGGAGCGTCGGGCAGCCCCATGTTGACCAGGCGTCCCCCCGGGCGCAACCCCTTGAAGGCGGCGGAGATCTGCCGGGCCGAGTTCGTCGTTGACAGGATCACGTCGGCGCCACCCGCGTCGCGCAGCACACTGCCTGGATCGTCGCCGGTCACCAGCACCTCGTCGGCGCCGAACCCGCGCAGCTCCTCCTTCTTGTCGGCCTGACCGGTGAGCGCGATGGTCTCGAGGCCGACCCCCTTCGACAGCTGCACCGCCAGGTGGCCGAGCCCGCCCACGCCCAGCACGGCGACCCGTTCGCCGGGGCGCGGATCGCCGTTGCGCAGGCCGCTCATCACGGTGTAGCCGGCGCAGAAGATCGGCGCCGCCGCCTCGAACGACGCGCCGTCGGGGACAAGCGCGCAGCCGCTGGCCCACGCCAGCATCAACTCGGCGTTGCCGCCGCCGATGTTCATCCAGCTCTCCGCTTGCCTGCAGTGATCGGGCCGCCCCGACTGACAGACGGCGCAGCGCCCGCAGCCCTTCTGGTTCCAGAACGCGCCGACGCGGTCGCCGACGCGCAGGTCGGTGACGCCCGCGCCCACCTCGACGATCACGCCGGTGGCTTCGTGGCCGGCGACGATCGGGGTCTTCAGCGGGAAGACGCCGTGGTGAACGTGCAGATCGGTGCCGCACATGCCGCTGCAGTGGACGCGGATCAAGACCTGGCCGGGGGCGGGTCGTGGATCGGCCAGCTCGCGCAGCTCCCAGGGTTTGTTGAACTCGGAAATGACAATCGCGCGCATCGGGACCTCCGTGGTGAAGAGACCGGGAGGTTGTAGCGTCGCGCGCGCCCGCCGGCGATGGCCGGGGCTGCGGTTCTATCGCCTATTCCTGCGATCGTCCTTCCGAACGGGCGGCGGCGGCGTGGGCAATGGGTGGTGAAGCGAGCGCCGGGCGTAGGCGGCAGGCGTCGCGCCGAAGATCGCCTTGAAGTCGCGCGCGAAGTGCGACGCGCTCTCGTACCCGACGCGCGCCGCCGCCTCGTTGGCGCGCAGCCCACCGGCCAGCATCAGCTGGCGCGCCTCGTCGAGGCGGATCTGCTTCACGTAGCGCATGGGGCTGACACGGGCGACGGCGCGGAAGCGATGGGCGAAGTGCGACGGGCTCATGGCGACGTGGCGCGCGACCTCTTCGACCGACAGCGGCCGGCGCGGGTTGGCGCGAATGAAGCGGATCGCCCGCGCGATGCTGGCGCCGTCGGGACCGCGCGGCACGGCGCTGCGCAGGGCGGCGGCCGCGTCGGAGCGCAGCAGGCGAAACACCAGCTCGTCGACGATCATCGGCGCGACGATGCGGCGCTCGAGCGGATCGTCGACGGCGCGCACCAGCCGCACCACGGTGTCGCGCACCTGCGCGTCGACCGCCGACACGAAGGCCGGCGGGACTTGGTCACCGTCGGCGTCACCGGCGCGGTCGCCGCCGTTCCCTTCGCCGTTCGCTTCGTCCGCGAGCGCGAGCAGGGTCTTCGCGACGGCGTCGCCGGGGATGGCGAGGCAGACCGCGAGATACGGCCGTTCGGGGCTGGCGTCGATCACTCTGCCGGCGAACGACGCTTCACCCGTGATCAAGAGATACCGCGACGGATCGTAGTTGAACGTCTGGTCGCCGAGCTCGGCGCGCTTGGTGCCCTGGGCAACCACCGTCAGCGTCGGTCCAAAGGCCAGCGTCTTGTGGAACGTGACGGGCTTCGAGATCCGGTAATAGTGCAGGCCCGGATACGGTGCCTCGTGACAGCCGTCGCCCGCGGCGGTGCGCGTGCTCAGCAGCGCCGTGAGCTCACGATCGTCGGGGCGGGGGCGGCGGTCCTCGCCGGCCGAGAGATCGTCGCCGTCGACAGGCAGGGAGCGCAGCAGGGAGGCTGATTCCATCCGCCGAGCTTACGCGACGATTACTCGCGGAACACTGCGGTCAACATCGGCATGACCTCGTACGAAAATCCGAGTTTGGCGAGGATCACGGGATCTTGGCGCTAGCCCTCTCCCCGGCAGACCGGGGCGAGGGGACAGGAGTCGTCAGGGGCTAGGGTGAGGGGCCGTCGAGCAGCGAGAGTTGGACGCGCGCGCTCCCGGTGGCGCGCGCTCCCGCCGCCGCGGCCTTCTCGTGCGCGAGCAGCCAGCGCTTGCGTTCGACGCCGCCGCCGTAGCCGACCAGCGCGCCGGTCGAGCCGATGACCCGATGACAGGGGACGACGATGCAGATCGGATTGGCGCCGTTGGCGAGACCGACCGCGCGTACCGCCGACGGTCGGCCGATGGCGCGCGCCTGCTCGCCGTAGGATCGCGTCTCTCCGCACGGGATCGCGCGCAGGGCGCCCCAGACCGCGCGCTGGAATGGCGTGCCGATCGCGTCGGCCAGCGGCAGTCCATCAATCGCCGCCAGGTCGCCGGCGAAATAGGCCGCGAGCGCGCTGCTGAGCCCGCCCGGGTCGGTCGCGCGCACGAGGGCGATCTCCGGCCGCGCGCCGAGGGCGTGCAGGCGGCGAGCCATCCGCCCGTCGGTGCTGTCGTCAGTCCACCCGGCGGCGTGGAGTCGGGCACGGGCGTCGGCGACCAGCGTGAACCGGCCGACCGGGGTCTCGACTTGATCGAAGAACAGACGGAGTGCTTGATCGGTCGGGGTCATGGGGAGCCTCCTTGGATGGAGGACGGCGCGGCGTCGGCCGTCCAGAGATGTTGCGCGGCGTAGCCCCGCCAGGGCCGCCAGCCGGCGGCCCGCTCGTCCAGCTCGCTGGGGCGCCGCGGAGTTGCGTCCGTCTTCGTCGTGGCCCGCGACAAACGCGAGAGCTTCTTGCCCGCGGGCGCCGGCGCATCGCCCAGGCTGGCCCACGCGCGCATCAAGCCGACGTCGCGCGCGGGGAAGGCGTCGGGATCGCGGCCCGCGCGCAGCGCGATGTAGTGCGCTGTCCACTCGCCGACGCCGGGCAGGTCCTGCAGCCGCGCCGCGGTTTCATCGATGGTGCCCGCCGGCTGGAACAGCAACGGGTCGTCGACCACCGCCTGGGCGATCGCGACCAGGGCGCGCCGGCGCGCCGCCGGCATGCGCAAGGCCGCTTGCAGCGCCGCCGGATCCGCGGCGGCGACATCGGCGGCGCTGGGAAAGCATCGGCTCAGCGTCGTGGCATCGCCGCCCTGTGCCGCCGGCACCGCCCGGCCGCACGCGCGCGCCAGCGCGGCGGCCAGCTTCACGCCGGCGCCGACCGTGACCTGTTGCCCCAGGATCGCGCGCGCCGCGATCTCGAATCCGTCCCATCCTCCCGGCACGCGCAGGCCCGGTCGCCGGGTGACCAGCGGCGCCAGCAGCGGATCGCGCGACAGATGGGCGCCGATCGCGGCCACGTCGGCACCCAGGTCGAAGAGGTGGCGCACGCGGGCGATGATCGACGGCAGCGCGCGCACGCTGGGAAAGCGAATCGTCACCGCCAGGCTCTGCCGTTCGGGCAGGTGCGCCACGGCGATGGTTCCGGTCTCCCGCCCGCTGTCGCCCGGTTCGCAAATGGTGCGGTGGTAGGTTTCACCCGCGACCTGCTCGACGCCGTCGACGGCGCGCGCACGCAGGTGCGCCAGCATCGCGGCCCAGTCGTAGGGGGCGCGGTAGCGAAGGTGCACCGTCACGCCGCTGCCCGCGACCGTCCCCTCGGGCAGCGCGACCACGCCGCGGCGGCGCAGCGCGCTCGGCGGCCGGTGGAAGAGTTGCTGGAACGTCTCGTTGAACCGGCGCACGCTGCCGAACCCCGACGCGAGCGCGATCTCGCCCATCGGCAAGCGGGTGTCGTGGACCAGTCGCTTGGCGAACAGCACGCGCCGGGTCTGCGCCACCGCCTGCGGTGAGGCGCCGAGGTGGCGGTGAAACAGCCGGCGCAGCTGCCGCGCCCCGATGCCCAACCGTTCAGCCAAGGCGTCGACGCCGGCCTCGCCGCCGTCGAGCGCGCCGGCCGCGATCAGCGCCATCCCGCGCGTGACCGTGTTTTCGGTGCCGCGCCAGCTTCCTAGCTCGGGCGCGGTCTCGGGCCGGCAGCGCAGGCAGGGGCGGAAGCCGGCCTCCTGGGCTGCCGCCGCCGACGGGAAGAAGCGGCAGTTCTCGAAGCGAGCGGGCCGCGCCGGGCAGACCGGGCGGCAGTAGATACCGGTCGAGGTCACCCCGACGAACAGCCGCCCGTCGAAGCGGTCGTCGTGGGTCTCGAGGGCGCGGTAGCAGATGCGTGGATCGAGGCGGGACATCGAAGACAAGCTACGATCGCTGCGGCGCCAAGGCTCGCGGTTTTCGGACACGGTCGCTCGAGCCGCCCGGAGGCCGATCTGGCCCCGATTTCACGCGTGATTTCGTGCGCGCGCTCTGGTGCGCGATTTCGTGCGCGTTTTTCGTGCGCGCTTTTCGTGATCGTTCGGTCGCTCCTGCGGCATGTACGGACGCGGTCCATCGATCCGCAAGGAGACCCGAATGCGCTCTGTCCAACGCCGTCTCTCGTGCAGCGGGTCATGGTCGACCGTCAAATCCCCCGTTCTCGCGTTCGCCTCTGCGCTGGTGCTGGCGGCGTGCTCCGGCGGCGGCGCCCCGGGCGGCGAGCGGGGAGGCAGCGGCGGCGGCGCCGACGTGACGCCGGGCGCCGGCGGCGCAGGCGCGGGCGATCGCGCGGGCACGGGCGGCGCCGGGCCGGGCACGGGCGGCGCGCCGGGGACTGGCGGCGGCTCTGCGCCGACCGACGCCGGCGGCGCCGACGCGCGTGACGCTGCGGCGGTCCCCGCCACCGGCGGCCGCTCGGGCGCGGGCGGCGGGTCGGGCGCCATCGATGCCGCCGCGCCGGCTGACAGCCGCGGGGCCGGCGGTGCGACCGACGCGCAGGCATCGTTCGATGCGCCGCCGCTCGCCAGCCGTTTGACCGTTCACGTCGCCGGGGACTCGACGGCGGCGATTTTTCCCGCCACCGACCCCACGATGCGCGTCGGCTGGGCCGCGGCGTTGCAGCCGCTGTTCCAGAGCACCGTCACCGTCGACGACGCCGCGCTGTCGGGCCGCAGCTCGAAGAGCTTCATCGACGAGGGGGCGTGGACCGCGCTCAAGGCGAAGATTGTCCCGGGCGACTACCTGTTCGTCGAGTTCGCGCACAACGACGAGAAGATCGACGATCCCACGCGCTACACCGATCCGGCGACCACCTACCGCGACAACCTGCGCCTGTTCGTGAACGAGGGGCGCCAGCGCGGCGCCTTCGTGGTGCTGATGACCTCGATCTGCCGGCGCGAGTTCAGCGGCAACGTCGTGACCGCCACCCACGGCGCCTACACCACGGCCATGTTCGCCGTCGCGCAGGAGGTGGGCGCGCCGGTGGTCGACATGGAGCAGCGCACGCGCGACTGGCTGACGGCGCTCGGTCCGGTGAGCTCGGTCGCGATGTTCGCTGTCGGCGACAACACCCACCTGGTGGCGTCGGGCGCCACCGAGGTGGCCAAGCTCGCCATCGCCGGCATCCGCGCGCTGGGCCTGCCGCTGGCGGCGCGCGCTCTCCCCTGACCTGCGGGCGATCCAGCTTCGGCGCGCCGACCGCCTTCAGCTTCTATTCAGCAATCTGGTCGCGCTGCTGCGCTGAGCAGAGCGACACCGAAAATTAACGCGACAGATCCGCATCGGGTTCCGGTCATGGGTCTTGAGCAGCAAGACCCACAACTCGGTGCCGGTTAGCCCGGCGGAAAGGGAAATCCAATGTTCACTACGAAGCGTGTTCGTGCAGCCATCCTCTCACTCTCTTTGCTCTTGTCCTTCGCGCACGCGGCAGCCGCCGCGACCGACACCTGCCTCTGGGAGGGCAGGGCGCCTCTGTGCAATGGCGCGTGCAGGCCGGGCTACGAGCTCATGAAGCGCGACAAGGCCGGCGACGGCGACAAGTGCGTGACCGGCACCAAAGCGTACTGCTGCATGGTCCACGACACCGTCATCCGGGGAGCCGCGCCTTTCTGTAACGGCAAGTGTAAAGAGGGCGAGGAGAACTTCGGTGACGTCGACCACGGTCCCGATGGCAAGAAGTGCGTGACGGGCAAGGCCGCAATCTGCGGCATCGTCGTCAAGTAACGAGACGGGAGCGCGAGAGCCGCGCTCCCGTTGCCTTCCCACCGGTCCCGACCATGGCGGGGCTCGCGGGAGGGCCTACCTTCCCGCGGCGGCGAAGCCGGTCTCGCTCGTCGCGCGCCCGTGCACCATATTGATGCGCGGGAGTATCAATGAACGCGATTCGTACGCCGCCGCCGGTCGGCCCCGGGGGCGGCACCTTCCGCTCGCTGGGCGGCTTCAACTATCGGACGTGGGCCTTGGGCGCCCTCGTATCCAACGTGGGAACCTGGATGCAGCGCACGGCGCAGGACTGGATCGTCCTTACCCAGCTCACCCACAACAACGCGACCGCCGTGGGTGTGGTCATGGCGCTGCAGTTTGGGCCGCAGGTGCTGCTGCTGCCGTTGACCGGGTTCGCGGCCGACTACTTTGATCGGCGCAAGCTGCTGTTCGCTACGCAGGCGACGATGGGCGCCTTGGCCCTGGGACTGGGGATTCTCACCCTGGCGCGGGTGGTCCAGCTCTGGCACGTGTACCTGTTTGCGTTTCTGCTGGGTTGCACTTCGGCGTTCGACGCACCGGCGCGCCAGACCTTCGTTTCGGAGCTGGTCGTCGAGGCGCACCTGTCGAACGCCGTGGCGCTGAACTCGACGTCATTCAACGCCGCGCGGATGATCGGCCCCGCGATCGCCGGCGTCCTGATCGCCAGCATCGGCTCCGGCTGGGTCTTCCTGATCAACGCGGTCTCGTTCGCCGCCGTTCTCTGGTCGTTGAGCCTGCTGCGGGGCGGTGAGCTGCATCCGCGCAGGAGAGCGACCCGGACGCGCGGCAGCCTCGCCGAGGGCTTCCGCTACGTCTGGAAGCGCCCCGACTTGGTGGCGGTGCTCTTCATGTTTCTGTTGATCGGAACGTTCGGGCTCAACTTCCCGATCTTCATTTCAACCATGTCGGTCAGCGTCTTTCACCAGGGGGCGGGACAGTACGGGCTCTCGACGTCGACCATGGCGATCGGGTCGGTCGCCGGCGCGCTCTTCTCCGCTCGGCAGTCGAGGCCGCGGATGGCGCTGCTGCTCGCCGGCGCGGCGATGTTCGGGGTCGGCTTGGCGCTCGCGGCGATCGCGCCCAGCCAGGGGCTGTTCAGCCTGGCGCTCGTGCTGGTGGGCTTGTCGGCGCAGACCTTCACCACCACGGCGAACGGCACGGTCCAGCTTTCGACCGAGCCCGACATGCGCGGGCGCGTGGTCGCGATCCTGCTGGCGATCGCGCTCGGTGGCACGCCGATCGGGGCGCCCATCGTCGGTTGGGTCGCCGACACGTTCGGGCCGCGCTGGGCGTTGCGCCTCGGCGCCGGCGCCGGATTCGCCGCCGCGATCGTCGGCATCGTCTACCTGGCGAGGCACCGCAACCTGCGCGTGCGTTTCGACGACGGCCGCGTCCAGCTCACCGTCGACGCCGGCGACCTGTCGGCGGGCGAGCGGCCCTGAAAGGGTGCGGCGTCACTTCGTCAGGACGACGTGCGTGGCCTGGCTCGTGGCGACGTGCTCGGTGCACTTGTAGCCGAGGCTCACCGTGTCGATGCCGGCGAGGAGGTGCTCGCCCCGGCCGAGCAGCACGGGGGAGATCGCGAGGTGGATCTCGTCGATCAGACCCGGCGGTGAGGTACTGGCGAATGGTGGCGACGCCGCCGCCGAGTCGGACGTCCTTGCCCTGGGCCGCTTCCTTCGCGCGTTTCAGCGCGGCGTGGATGCCGTCGGTCACGAAGTGGAACGTCGTTCCGCCCTCCATCGTGATGGGCGCGCGCGCATGGTGCGTGAGCACGAAGACCGGGACGTGGTAGGGCGGGTTCGGTCCCCACCATCCCTTCCAGCTGTCGTCGGACCAGGGGCCACGCATCGGCCCGAACATGTTGCGGCCGAGGATCCAGGCGCCGAGGTTCTCGAAGCCGCGCGCGGCGAAGTCGTCGTCGACGCCTTCTCTGGCCACCTCGTCGCCGATCAGCGATGCGGCGAAGTCGGCGTGCATCTTCTGGAACGTCTTCGTGCCGAGGACCCACTGTGTGCAGCGCCATGCCGCCGACGCCCATCGGATTGTCCAGGTCCTGGTCGGGACCGGCGCCGTAACCATCGATGGAGATTGAGAATGCGTTGACCCGAAGCTTCGACATGAGCGCGACTCCTTTTCGGCACGTGGCATCGCCTGCGACCCTTGTGGCGACTGCCCTCTGAGGTGGCGACGAACCAGCCAGCGCCCGATCGACACGCCGACGCCTCGCGAACTGCGCCAGGAAGAAGAAACCAAGAATTTGCTCCGGAGGAGGGTTTCGAACCCCCGACCCGGCGGTTAACAGCCGCCTGCTCTGCCCCTGAGCTACTCCGGAATGAGTCGCGCCATTATGGGGAGCGGCGCCTCTCAGTCAAGCTGGACGTGAGGGGGGCTGACGACTTCCCGCAGCGTCGGCGCGGGAGGTCAGGGTTCATGGTTCGGGCGCCAGCGCAGCAGCTTGGCGGCGTTGTCGAAGTAGACCTTGCGCAGGATCGGCTCGGACAGCCCGACGCCGTTGATCTTCCAGCGCCCCTGGATGGGGGTCGGGCTCTCGAACTGGCGGTCGAGGGTTTCGAAGTAGCGCCAGGTCTGGGTGAAGAAGCGGACCTCGTCGGCGCGCGTGGGCGGGTTGGCGCCGTTCGATCCGTACATCATGTCTTCCTGGTTCGCGCCGACCCCGGTGTCGGTGCCGAAGAGGATGCGGTCCTGGTACTTGTCGTAGAAGCGGCGCATGCGCGGGGCGGGCTGGCGGCCGATCTCGGGCACGCGCGCCGCGGTGTCGATGTACATGTTGGGGTAGCGGTCGAGCATCTGGGCGACGCGTTCCGGGTCTTCGGGGTCGTTGCCGAAGTGCACGGCGATGAACTTGCTCTTGGGGTGGCGCGCGACGCGGCGCTCGAAGGCGTCGTAGAGCTGCTCCCACGACGGGACCGGCTCGCCGTAGAACGACCACTCGGGGTGGGCCTGCAGCTCGTCCCAGCGTTCGTTGTCGGGCGTCCCCGGTTTCCAGAACGCCTTGGGATCGCCGATGTGGATTGCGATCGGCATGCCCAGCGCGCCCGCCTTCTCGAACAACGGGTCGAGCCCGGGGTCGTCGACCGGCAGCAGGTGCCGCCGGTCGGCGGTCGGATAGCCAAGCCCCAGACCCTTGGGGATCTTGAGCCCGATCGCCCCCAGCCGGCGCGATTCCTCGAGCATCTCGGCCATCGCGCGGCCGTAGTCCTTGCCGTGCACGCGCACCAGCCGGAAGTCAGCGTTGGCGAAGACCGCGATGCGGCCGTTGCTCTTCTCGGCCGCGGCCAGCTGGATCTGGAGCGCGTTGTGCGGCGGCCCCGGGTACATCCCCGACAGGTTGACGCCGCCGTCGATGCCCCACTCGTCCATGAGTCGCAGCGCGCGCGGAATGCCGTCGGGGCCGATGTGCATGTGCACGTCGATACGCGGCAGCCGGCCGGCGCCTTTTCGTCCGGCGGTCGTCGTCGTCGCCGCCGCCGAGCTCGTCGTCGGCGCCGGCGCGCTGGCGGCGCTCGCAGCCCCGCCTGCGCCCTTGGACGCGCCGTCGTCGCGCGCGGCGGCCGAGACGCTCGACCCACGGCACGCGCCCAGCATCGCCAGCCCCGGCGCCAGGGCGAGCGCGATCCCGAGCAGCCCTGCCGACGGCCGCAGCAGCAGCATGACCTCCTACGGCGTTTCGGAGGCCGGCGGGGTTTCGCTCTTCGGCGGCTCGGTGGCGCCCGGCTCGGTCGGCTTGTCGCCCTTCTCCCTCTTGTCGCCGCCACCCTCAGGCTCGCCGGCGCCGTGGGCTTTGCGCAGCTTGACCGTCACCCGCAGGCTTTGGCCAGGGCCCTTGCCCTTCATCCAGTCGGACGCGCTGACCATGTGCTCGTAGGTTTCGAACCCTTCCTTGCGCACGGTCAGGGCGTGGGGCGCGGCCGGGTCGATGTCCTTGCCCTGGAACGGGGTCTTGCCCACCACCTGGCCGTCGATCAAGACCTCGGCTCCGGTCGGCAACGAGATCACCCGGGCGATGTTGGCGGTGTCGCCGCCCACCATCGCGTCGGCCCCCTCGGCGCTGGCCGCTTCGCCCGGGGTCGCGCCCTTCTTGTGAGCGACGACGTGGGGCTTCCGGCCCGCCTTCGCCGGCTCGACTACCGCCGGCTTGGCCGCCTCGGGCTCGGCCGGTTTCGCTTCACCGGGTTTTGCTTCGTCGGATTTGGCTTCGCCGGGCTTCGCGGCCGGCTTGGCCTCGGCGGCGGGGGCGGCCGGCTCGGCCGCCTTGCCTCCGGGCTCGCCCGGCTTGGGCGCGGCGGTTGGATTGGCGGCGACCGTGGTGCCGGTTGCCGGCTCGGTCTTGGTCGCTTCCGGGTTCGCCGCGCTCGGCGTTGGCGTCGGCTCGGTCGCGGGCGGTGGCGCCGTCTGAGGCGTGGTGGGCGCGGAGACGGGCGCCTCCTCTGGGCGGTTCGACATCTTCAAGGCGATGCCGGCCGCTGCGGCCGCGCCCACCAGCACGCCGACCACGATGAAGGTCGCCGTGGGGCGCTTCTTCTCTTCGAGCCGCGGGGTGGCGTGAGGCGTGTTGGTCTGAACGACCGGCTTCACCGCGCTGATGCGCGCCGACGCGGGGACGGTGCTCGCCAGATCGGTCTCGAGCGGTCCCGACACCGGTCCCACCGAAACCGCCGGGCGATTCGCCGACAGCCGCCCCGCACCGCTGGCGGCGCCGGCTTCGGTCGCGCCCAGCGTTCCGTCGGGCGAGGTCGTGCGGGCGGGCGACGTGGCCGGCGTTGCCGCCGCCGCGCTCGGCGCGACCATGCCGGGGGCCAGCCCGCCATCGAGAGACAGCTTCGGCTCGGCTGGCAGGGTGGGGGATCGACGCGAGGTCGCGGTGATCGTTGCCCCGTGTGCGGTCCCCAGGTCGTTGAGCCCCAGCGCCGGCCCCCCGACGTGGGTCGGCTGCTCGTTGGAAAACTCCGGCAGGCCGTCGGCGATCTGGGTGCGCTCGCTGTCCTCGAGCGGGGTGGAAAGCGAGGGCACGCCGGCGGTGGAGGTGATCCGCCCGGACGCATCGCCGGTGGCCGCCTTCGAAAGCAAGGGCAGCGGCGACTTGGTGCGCGGGGCGGTCCCGACCGGTCCAAAGGTGCTGAGGTTGGGCCCGGTGGCCAGGCGGCCGAGCGCGCTCTGGCTCTCGAGCGAAGGAATCGCCCCCGCGCCGGGCGCCGAGGCCGGGGTTGCGGCCCCAGGCACCTTGAACAGCGACGGCGACGACACTGGCTGCGTGCTCTTTGTCGTCGAAGGCCCCCCAGGCGCGGCGGCTGCGCCCGAGGCCCCGAGGGGGGCGGTCGCGCCCGGCGTACCGGTCGGCGGTCCCGAGCTGGGCAGCGGTCCCGCGGTGCTTCCACCCGCGGTCGCTGCCCCGGTCGCGGGCGCTGCCCCGGTCGCGGGGACGCCCAGCAAGGACGGCTCGACCGCGCTGAAAGTGCTGGAGGGCCGGCGCATCGGAAGCGCCGATGCCCCCGATTTGCCGGATGAGGTGGCCGTCGGCGCGGTCGCGGTCGACCCGCTGCCGGTACGCCCCTTGTCGGCCAGGATCTTGTCCAGCACCGGCTGGCTGGCCGGCGTGAGCTTGTCGAACCGGACACCCATGCCCGGCGTGACGCCGGCGCGGGTCGGATCGTGCTCGCGGATCCAGACCACGGTGCCTTCCCCCGCCATCAGCGGCGAGGTGTCTTGAAGCTGAAAGTCGAACCTGAGCTGGGTCCCTACCGCCAGGGGCTCGCGCGTGCGGATGAAGATCCCGCCACGACTGACGTCGACCGCGTAGCGTTCGACGAACTGCTCGATGGTCTCGCTGCGGAACTTGATCCGAAGGTTGACCGGAACGCGCGATTCTTTGGTCGGGGGCTGTTCCATCTGCATCACTCGGCGCGCGATGACACCGCCCGGGCACTATAAACACTTCGGATTGCCCTTTGCAAAGGGCTAACACCGCCTGGTATACGCGGGGGACGCAAATGGCCTCTAGCGTGGATTGTCGACGCGACCGTGGCCGCTCCAGGTGGCAGGTTGTGGGTACGTCGATCGTACCTCCGCGCTTGCTTCCGTGCTTGCTCTTCTCTTTGCCGGCGTCCTTGCGCTTGCGTTCGCGCTCGTCCTTGCGCTCGTCCTTGCGCTCGCTTGCGCTCGTCCTTGCGCTCTCGCTTGCGCTCGTCCTTGCGCTTCCGCTCGTGCTTGGCCGTGTGGCTCTGTCTCGCCTGGCTCGCGCCGGCAGCGGTGCGAGCGGCGACGCCGCCGCCGCTGCGTGCCGCGCACGCCGCGGTCGCGTCCGACAATCCGCTCGCCTCGGCGGCGGGCCTGTCGATGTTGCGCGCGGGCGGCAACGCGATCGACGCCGCCTGCGCCACAGCTCTGGCGCTGGGCGTGGTCCACCCGTTCGCGTCCGGCATGGGCGGGGGCGGATTCGCCGTGGTCTACATTGCCAAGCAGAAGAAGGTCTACGCGCTCGACTTCCGCGAGCGCGCTCCTGCGGCGATTCGTCCCGAGCTGTACAAGCGCGACGGGCGCGTCGATCCCACGCTGTCGGCGGTGGGCGGGTTGGCGGTCGCCGTGCCGGGCGAGGTGCGCGGCCTCGGCGAGCTGGTGCGCCGCTGGGGCGCGCTGCCGTTCCGAAAATGCGTCGAGCCGGCGCAACGACTGGCCGCGCGCGGGTTCTCGGTCTCGTGGCGTCTGGCGGAATCGTTTGGATCGCTGGCCGACCAGAAGACGCCGCCCACCGGCGCGGCGCCGACGGGTGCGCCGAGCGCGAAGCCGGAGCTGACCAAGCCGGACGCGACCTTCGACGCGATCTTCGGCCGCAAGCTGTTCACGGTCGACGAGCGCTGGCGGCGTCCCGATCTCGCCTGGACGCTCGACCGGCTGCGCGCCGGCGGCGCCGACGCGTTCTACAAGGGCGACGTCGCCGCCGCGATCGTCAAGGCGGTGCAGGACAACGGCGGCGTCCTCGGCGCCGACGACCTGACCGCGTACACCGCCACCGACCGCGTGCCGCTGGAGGCGCCGTACCGCGGCCTGAGGGTGTTCTCGATGCCGCCGTCGTCGTCGGGCGGCATCGTGCTGATCGAGACGCTGGGCATCTTGTCGGCGCGCTTCCCGGACGGGGCGGCGCTGACGAAGCTGGGGCGCAACTCGTCGGCGTACTTGCACCTGCTGGCCGAGGCGTTCAAGCACGGGTTCGCCGATCGCGCGCGCCAGCTGGGCGACACCGACTTCGTCTCGGTCGATCTGGCGCGCTTGACCAGCCCCGCCTACCACCGCGAGCTGGCAGCGCGCATCAAGGACGACGGCGTCCTGCCGCGCGACAGTTACGGGATGCCGGGCGGTCCGCCCGCGCTGCACAAGGACGGCGGCACCACCCATCTGTGCGTGATCGACGAAGAGGGGAACGCGGTCTCGCTGACCACGACCGTCAACCTGGGCTTCGGCGCCAAGGTGGTCGCGGGCAAGACCGGCATCCTGCTCAATGATCAAATGGACGACTTCTCGCTCGAGCCGGGCGTGCCCAACACCTTTGGGCTGCTCGGCAGCACCCAGAACGCGGTCGCGCCGCGCAAGCGCCCGCTGTCGTCGATGACGCCGACCATCGTGCTCGACGGCGATCGGGTGAAGATGGCGGTCGGCGCCGCCGGCGGGCCGACGATCATCACCGCGACGACGCAGGTGCTGCTCAACGTGCTCGACTTCCATCTCGACCCCCAGGCCGCGGTGTCGTCGGCGCGCGTGCACGATCAGTGGATGCCCGAGGCGCTGATGACCGAGCCCGACATCGTGCTCGACGTGCGCGCCGGCCTGGAGAAGCGCGGGCAGAAGCTGCGCGAGCTGCCGCGCATCGGGGTCGCCAACGCCATCGTGCGCACCGAGCGCGGGCTCGAGGCCGCGGCGGAACCGCGCAGCGCGGGCGCACCTGCGGGATACTGAGCCATGCCTGCCCGCCGCATTCGCAAGGTCCTGATCGCCAACCGCGGTGAGATCGCCTGCCGGGTGATTCGCGCCTGTCGTGAGGTCGAGGTGGCCACGGTCGCGGTCTTCTCCGAAGCCGACCGCGGCGCGCTGCATGTGCGCATGGCCGACGAGGCGGTCGCGATCGGACCGCCGCCGGCGCGCGAGAGCTACCTGGTCGTCGAACGAATCCTCGACGCCGCCCGCCGCACCGGCGCCGACGCCGTGCACCCGGGTTACGGGTTTCTGTCGGAGAACGCCGACTTCGCCGAGGCGTGCGCCGCGGCCGGCGTGACCTTCATCGGCCCGCCGGCGTCGGCGATCCGCGCCATGGGTGGAAAGACCTCGGCGCGCGCGCTCATGCAGGCGGCCGGCGTTCCGGTTGTGCCGGGCGACAACGGCCCCGGGGGCAAGGGCTTCGCCAGCCCGGCCGAGGCGAAGGCGGCCGCGGCGCACATCGGTTATCCGGTGATGCTGAAGGCGGCGGCGGGGGGCGGCGGGCGCGGCATGCGCCTGGTCGACAGCGAGGACAAGCTGGAGGCGGCGCTGGCGGGCGCGCGGCGCGAGGCGCTGGCGGCCTTCGGCGACGACGCGGTCTATCTGGAGAAGGCGATCGTGCGCCCGCGCCACATCGAGATCCAGGTCTTCGGCGACGAGCACGGCGGCGCGGTGCACCTGTACGAGCGCGACTGCTCGGTGCAGCGGCGCAACCAGAAGGTCATCGAAGAGTCGCCGTCGCCCTCTTCCGCGATCGACGACGAGCTGCGCGCGCGCATGGGCGAGGTCGCGGTGCGCGCCGCGCGCTCGGTCGGTTACGTCGGCGCCGGCACGATCGAGATGCTGTTCGACAGCGCCTCGCGCAGCTTCTACTTCCTGGAGATGAACACGCGCCTGCAGGTCGAGCACCCGGTGACCGAGCTCGTGACCGGCGTCGATCTCGTGCGCTGGCAGCTGGCGGTCGCGCAGGGCGAGCCGCTGCCGCTGGCGCAGGCGCAGATCCCGCGCCGGGGCGCCGCGATCGAGTGCCGGGTCTACGCCGAGGACTCGGTGCGCTTCCTGCCGTCGCCCGGCACGATCACCTCATTGAGGGTGCCGGGTGGCCCCGGCGTTCGCGACGACTCGGGCGTCGTGGCCGGCAGCGTGATCTCGGTGCACTACGATCCGATGATCTCGAAGCTGTGCACCTGGGCCGACACGCGCGCCGGCGCCATCGAACGGATGCGGCGCGCGCTCGGCGAGTATCACGTGGGCGGGATCCGGACCAACCTCGGCTTCCACCGCCAGGTCATGCGTCATCCCGCGTTCGTCGCCGGGGAATACGACACCGGCTTCATCGAGCGGCACAAGGCCGACCTGGTGCCGCCCGAGCCCGACGACACGATCGCCGAGCTGGCCGCGATCGCCGCCGCCGTCGCGGTCGATGCGGCGGGCGGCGCCGGCCCCGGCGCGGTGCTGCCGCTGGAAGCCCGCGAGCCGTCCCCCTGGCGGCAGCCCTGATCGTCAAACGCCAGACGCCAGGACGCCACCGTCCGGAATCTCAAGAATCCGGATCTTGGCGTCTGTGGCGTCATGGCGTTTCCCCTCATCCGATCCTAGGTATTGAACAGACTCGCTTGCTGGCCCGCTGCCTTCTTCTTTTTGCCGGGCTTTTCGAGGGGCGTTTGCGTCTTGGGCGCCTCGGTTGGCCTGGGCGCGCCGATCAGCGCGCGCAGCCGTTCGAGGTTGCGCTTGAACGACGGCTTCTTGTCGGGGCCGGGCGGCGTCTCGAGGACGCCGGGGATGCGCGCGAAGCGGGCGTCATTCACCAGACGCCAGAACGGCAGCGCGCCGAGGTAGCCGTCGCCGATCTCGGCGTGGCGGTCGACGCGGCTGCCGGCCGGCGACTTGGAGTCGTTGAGGTGAAACGCCTTCAGCCGGTCGAGGCCGAGGATTCGTTCCAGCTCGCCGAAGGTGCGGTCGTAGCCCTCGTCGGTGCTGAGGTCGTAACCCGACGCGTGCACGTGACAGGTGTCGAAGCAGACGCCGACGTCGCCGCCGCCGCCGCGCGCCTGCGACAGCATCGCTTCGACCTGTTCGAACCGGCAACCGAGGCAGCTTCCCTGCCCGGCGGTGACCTCGATCAGCAGCCGGACCCGCAGGCCACGCGTGCGCTCGTGCACGGCCGCCAGTGATTCGGCGATCGTGGCGATGCCGTCGCGCTCGCCGGCGCCGAGGTGGGCGCCGGGGTGAAGCACGACGTAGTCCAGCCCGAGCTCCTCGGCGCGCGTCAGCTCTTCCTCCAGCGCGGTGCGTGATTTCTGGAGGATGATGTCATCGGTGGCGCACAGGTTGATGAGGTACGACGCGTGCGACAGCACCGGTCCCACCAGCTGGGCGCGCTCGGCCCGGAACCGCGCGACCTCACCGTCGGCGAACGGCCGCGCGCGCCATTGCGCAGAGGGTCGAGCGAAGATCTGAATCGTTTCGCAGCCATCCTCCATCGCGCGCGGGATGGCGGTGAAGGCTCCGCCAGCGACTGACTCGTGTGCGCCCAGCAACATGCGGCACAGCATAGCGCAGCTGGCCGCGCGTCCCGGTCCGTCGCGAAGCTGTGCGGACACCCACTCAGCGGAGAGCTCCGTCGGGGAGCGGCACGTCAACGATTTTTAAGGAACAGCTCGTCGCTTGTAACAGTCGCGATAATTCGAGCGTATTTTTTGGTGGAACGGCGACAAATTCACCAGGTCCGGCAGAATAAGCGGGTCGAAAGGGCGTTTCATCATCATTGCGTTTGGGTGGGGTCCCATGAACTTTCACATTGCCGATCGGGCCGGCTTTTTGGCGGCGCTCGCGAAGGACGATCCCGAGCGTATCGAGGCTGAAGCGCACATTCGCGCGTGCGCTCCCTGCCGCGCGGCGTTCGCCGAAGGGGTCGGCCTGGTCGCGCTGCTGGATGAATCCCAGCCGCTGGCGCCGCCGTCGCCCGACTTGATGGCGCGCGCGGCGTCGGCGCTCGCAGCTTCGGCGCACGTAGCTTCGGCGCACGCAGCTTCGACGCACGTAGCATCGACGCACGCAGCTTCGGCAGATCGACGGGCGGAGCGCGGGCGCGGCCAGCGTCACC
The DNA here is from genome assembly GCA_963778795.1 of uncultured Pseudomonadota bacterium. GTDB lineage: Bacteria > Myxococcota_A > Polyangia > Fen-1088 > Fen-1088 > DASRQZ01. The sequence continues at coordinate 1,395,175 of CAVZVU010000005.1, forward strand.
CGTCGCATCGTCTCGGGCTCGGTCGTGGGCGTGCTGCTCGCGTGGGCGTTTCAGCTCACCGTCGGCAGCGGCTTCTCACCCGACCTCGAGCACGCCGGCGTTTCGTTGATGGTGCTCGCCATCGCGCTGGCCGGCGTCACGATCCTGCGCAAACACGGCAAGCTGGCGATCGGGTTGATTCTCAGCACCTCGTTGGCGATGGCCTATCTCTCGGGGACCGCGGAGGGGTTGGCGCCAGCCATCGGCGTGCGCTGCGCCTTTCGCGAGCTCTGGGCCGCGGGCCTGACCTGGATCATCGTGGGCGCCGTCGCCCGCCGGGTCGACGTGGCGCTCGATCGCTGGAAGCTCTCCGCCATCGTCGCCTCGGGGGCGCTCGCCGCCCACGCGGGACAGCACCTCGCCTGCGAGGTGCCCCATTCTCACGCTCACCTGCTACTATTCCACTTCGGCGCGGTGTTGCTGGCAATCGCCGGCACGGTTTTGGTGGCGGGACGCAGACAGACGTCGCTCGCGACAGGTTGAAACCAGATACCGGTTCTCGCGGCCCGAGACAAGGGGCCGACCGAACGTCAAATGGCCGTTATCACTAGCGTTTGACTCGCTCTGTAACACCCCGGTCAAGGCCGACGTACTAGAAACGTCTGAGCGGTGAAACCACGGAAGAGAAGTTGATGGCTCTTTACGCTGAAGGCGACGGTGCTGCCTTCAGGCGGCTGTTCGAGCTGATGGCACCCCGGATCCGCGCGTTCTTCCTGCGTTCATTCTCGGACGCCGCGGTGGCGGACGATCTTACCCAGGCGACGTTTCTCAAGCTGCATTCGGCGCGGGTCTCCTATCGGGCCGATCGGCCGCTCAAGCCTTGGGTGTTCACGATCGCCGCGGGGATCCGCTGCGACGAGCTGCGCCGCCGCTACCGCCTGCCTCGTCACGTTGGCGAGGCGGATCTCGACACGCTCGAAGCGGCGCTGACGATCGAAGCGCCGGTCGAGGATCAGTCGCACGCCGCCACGCGCGCCGAAGCGGTGCGCGCGGCGATCAAGCGCCTGCCCGAATCCCAGCGCGTCGTCGTTCATCTGCACCGCTACGAAGAGCTGACCTTCGAGCAGATCGCCGAGGTCCTGGGCACCACGCCCGGCGCCGTGCGCGTGCGCGCCTCGCGCGCCTATGAACGGCTGCGGGAAGATCTGCGCGCGTACATCACCATCACTCCGTGACGACCATCACTCGTGACCGACCGTCACGCCGTGACCGCGCCCGTGGTCGATGACCCACGACGTGGCCGACCCGCCCCGATGTAACACTCCGCGCGCGACGCCGTATTGAAGGGCTCACCCGTCAGGGAGCTCGGGCTCGTGGCTGCTTGTCGCCGCGGGCGTTGGCTCGGCGTGTACCTGGCGGACGTCACGCACGTCCCGCCATCGCGGGAAAACGGGAAACTCCTAGGAGGTTCGTATGCTCAACAAGACGATCAAGATCTTAGTGGCTGCCACCGCGATCGGCGCGGCGGGATGTGGTGGTCAGGAGGCGGCGGAGGAATTCGCCTCCACCGAAGGCGCGGTCCTGGGCGACGCAATCCCCGGCACCAACGCCACCACGTTCGCGGCGGCACGCGCGAACTTCGACGCTGACCGAGAACGTGCACGGACGGCGCTCGGACCGATCTTCAACGAGCGCAGCTGCGGCGCGTGCCACGCCGAACGGCGCCGTTGGCGGCGCGGGCCAGAACATCGAGCGACGCTACGGCCGGGTCGACCAACGGCGCTGTTCGACGCCATGGAGAGCACGGGCGGCTCGCTGCGCCAGCTGTTCGGCCTCGGCGGCTTCAACCTCGGCGGCCTGAACTGCCAGTCGGGCACCGACGCCAACCCGGCCCGGGCGCCACGATCGTCGACGCGGCCGTCTGACGACGCCGCTGTTCGGGCTGGGCCTGGTCGATTCGCTTCCCGACGCGCGCTTCGACACGCTCGCCAGCCGCGAGCCGGCGGCGATCCGCGGCATCGTCAACCGCGTGTCGCATCGTGCTGCCAACCCGCTCGACCGTGCGCAGACGCACCGGCGGCACGCGCGTCGGGCGCTTTGGCTGGAAGGCCGGCGTGTCGAACCTCGGCCAGTTCTCCGCTGACGCCTACTTGAACGAGATGGGCATCACCACCTCGTCGTGCAACAGCGGCGTCGCCAACCGCGCGTTCGGCACGGAGAACCGCGCCAACATCGCCGGCACCAACGCCGTCATCAACGGCTGCCCCGACGATCAGGTGCCGGGCACCGACGACGACTTCGCCACCGAGGAGAACAACTGCGCCGGCGGGCTCAACGAGCTGCAGGACGACGTGGCGAACTTCACGTTCTTCATGGCGCACCTGGCGCCGCCGCCGCGCGCTGGCGATCAGCGGCCGGCTCGGCGGCGGACCGCGGCCAGACGCTGTTCAACTCGACGGCGCTGCAGTGCTCGGGCTGCCATCGCTCCGACGCCGACATCTTCGTGTCGACGTCGGCCGGCGGCGTCCAGGCCGGCATCGTCTTCGCGCCGTTCTCCGACTTCCTGGTGCACGACATGGGGACGCTCGGCGACGGCATCGGCAACACCGGCGACAGCGGTGGCGGTCACCCGCCGCATGAGGACCGCGCCGCTGTGGGGCCTGCGCTCGCGCAACCTCCTGTTGCACGACGGCCGCACCAGCGACCGCGGCGCCGCCATCGCGGCGCACAACGGCGGCGCCAACGGCCAGGGCACGGCGGCGGCCACCGCGTACGGCGCGCTGACCACCGCCCAGAAGAGCGACCTGCTCGCGTTCCTGTCGACTCTCTAGTCGCTGGACCCGATTCGGTCCCCAGGTCGCCCGACTCCGGCGGCTGCCTCGCGTGCACGCGCGGGGCGGCCGCTTTTTTTGCGCCCATCGCCGATGCCTACGGATGATCCGCGGCGCGTGCGTGCCGCACGTTGACAATCGAATACCTCTGCCGGAAAGTGAGGCGGTCCGATATTCGTTTCAGCGGCCGCAAGGCCAGAAGGAAAGTGCAAGATGGCCTCCGCGCCCGTTCCCGGCTCTTCCGCCACCGACCACGGCTCGTCCGAGGTGACGACCTTGCTCGGTCGCGGCAGCGAGTTCGAGGGCAAGCTGTCGTTCGAGGGGACGGTGCGGATCGACGGCAAGCTGACCGGCGAGATCTTCACCGACGACGTCCTGGTGATCGGCGAGGGGGCCGAGGTCAGCGCCGAGATCAACGTCGGCGCGATCGTGATCGAAGGGACCGTGCACGGAAACATCCAGGCCAAGCGGTCGGTCGAGATCCGGACGCCGGGACGGGTGCGCGGCAACATCGCGACGCCCTCGCTGTTCATCGAAAAGGGAGTGATCTTCGATGGTCACTGCCAGATGGAGCCCAACGGTTCCTCCGCCGCCAAGACCCGCCCCAGCTCCGCCGCGGTGACGGGTGCCGCCGCCGACTGAGCCGAGGTCGGCGGCTCGCGCCGCTTGCGTGGCTCGCGCCGCTTGGCCGCGGCCCGCGTCGCCGTTGCGTCGCCCGACGCCGGCGTGATCCTCGCGTCAGTCATTGACTCATGCCCTTCAATTTGATAACGGACGCGCGGGTTTCTCTAACATGTCTTTTCTGAATTCTCTGCTCGCCGCCACGGCGCCTCAGGCACACGAGCCGCAGCTCATCGACGTCGACGGCACGATCTTCGTCCAGCTCGGGATCTGTTCTCTGCTGCTGATCTTCGTGCTCAATCGATTCCTCTGGAAGCCCTACCTGCGCGTGCGCGACGAGCGCGTGACCCGGGTCGAGGGTTACCGCGAGGAGGCCGCGCGGCTCGACGCCGAGGCCGAGGCGCGGCTGGCGAAGCTGGAGGCCGAGCTGGCGGAGGCGCGTCGGGTCGGCGTCGGCGAGCGCGCGATCGCGCGTGCCGAGGCGGTGGCGCACGAGCACGACGCTGCTGGCGCGAGGCGCAGGCGTCGGCCCAGAAGACACTGGGCGATGCCCGTGCTCAGCTGGCGGCGACGCTGGCGACGGAGCGCGCCAAGCTACAGCAGAGCTCGACCCAGATTGGCCGCGAGGCCGCCCGCAAGATCTTGGGCCGCGAGGTGGCCTCGTGAGCGCGAGCCGCGGCCGTGCGCCCCGGCGCTGGCGCCGGCGCATCGCCTCCGCCGGTCTGCTGGCGGCGCTGGCGCTTGCGCTGCTGGCGGCCGTCGATACCGGTGCGGCGCGCGCCGAGGAGGCCGAGACGGCGCACGGCGGCGGCGCGCCGGCCGCGAGCGCGGAAGCGGGCGAGGGGACCGCGGGCCACGAAGTCGCGGGCCACGAAGCCGCGGCGAGCACGAAGCCGCGGGCGAGCACGCCCCGTCGGTCGACGGCAAGAGCTTGGCGCTGCAGCTGCTGAACTTCGGCGTGCTGCTGGCGATCCTGATCAAGTTCGGCGGGGGCGCCGTCAACAAGGCGCTCTCTGCGCGCCACGACCAGCTGCGCGCCGAGATCGCGTCGGCCTCCGCGGCGCGCGCCCAGGCCGAGGCGCGGCTGCGCAAGCAAGAGGATCGCCTGGCCGGCCTCGAGCGCGAGATCGCCGCCATGCGCGCCGGCATCAAGGCCGAAGCCGAGGTCGAGAAGGCGCAGCTGATCGCCGGCGCCGAGGAGCGCGCGCGCCGCATCCGCGAGGAGACCGCCTTCGTCGTCGAGCAACAGATCAAGGAGGCGCAGGTCGCCCTGCGGCGCGACGTCGCCGACAGCGCGCTGCGCGTCGCCGAGGAGACCTTGCGCCGCTCGGTCAACGCCGACGACCACCGCCGGCTGCGTCGAGGGGTTCATGAGCGACGTGATCGGCCCGGAGCCGCTGGTGACCGGTAAGGAGAAGGGGATCTAGATGGCGGCGCTGGCGGGATCGGTCGCGCGGCGCTACGCCCGCGCCTTGTTTCAGATCGGCGTAGACATGGGGACCTACGAGGCGTTCGGCCAGGAGCTGAGCGATCTGGCGACGCTGTTCCAGGACTCGACCGAGCTGCGGCAGACGATGGTGAACCCGGTGTTCAAGCCGTCGGAGAAGCGGGCGATCTTGGAGAAGCTCCTGCCGCGGGTCACGCCGAGCCCGATCGTGCAGCGCTTCGCGCTGCTGCTGCTCGAGCGCGGCCGGATCGTGCTGCTGACGTCGCTGGCCCGCGCCTATCGCGAGCTGGCCGACGCCCACGCCGGCCGCGTGCGCGCCGTCGTCACCTCGGCGGCGCCGCTGGCTCCCGCCGATCTCGAACGAGTGCGCCAATCGCTGGAGCGCCGGACCAAGAAGACGGTCATGCTCGAGGCCGAGGTCGATCCCGATCTGATCGGCGGCTTGGTGGCGCGGGTCGGCGATCTGGTGCTGGACGGCAGCGTCCGCACGCAGCTGAACACGCTGCGGGAAAAGCTACTCAACTAGCCAGTCAGACGAACGAAGCCAGAAAAGACACGAGGAAATTCAAGCTATGCAAATTCGCGCCGAAGAGGTCAGCCAGATCATCCGCAAGGAGATCGAAGGGTTCGATCAAAAGGTCGCCGTCCGCGAGACCGGCACCGTGCTCGAGGCCGGCGACGGCATCGCCCGCGTCTACGGGCTCGAGGCGGCGATGGCCGGCGAGCTGCTCGACTTCGGGCACAACGTCGTCGGGCTGGTGCTGAACCTCGAAGAGGACAACGTCGGCGTCGCGCTGCTCGGCAACTTCGAGGAGGTGCGCGAGGGCGACACCGTCAAGCGCACCGGCAAGATCGCCGAGGTCCCGGTGGGCGACGCGCTCATCGGCCGCGTGGTCAACGCGCTGGGCGTGCCGATCGACGGCAAGGGGCCGGTCGCCAGCACCGAGACCCGCAAGATCGAGGTCAAGGCGCCCGGCATCATCTCGCGCAAGTCGGTGCACGAGCCGATGCAGACCGGCATCAAGGCGATCGATTCGATGATCCCGATCGGCCGCGGACAGCGCGAGCTGATCATCGGTGACCGCCAGACCGGCAAGACCGCCGTGGCGGTCGACGCGATCATCAACCAGCGCGGCCAGAACATGAAGTGCTTCTACGTCGCCATCGGCCAGAAGCAGTCGACGGTGGCCGCCGTCATGGAGAAGCTGCGCGAGCACGGCGCGCTCGAGTACACGACGATCATCGCGGCGACGGCGTCGGACCCGGCGCCGCTGCAGTTCCTGGCGCCGTACACCGGCGTCACCATGGCCGAGTACTACCGCGACAGCGGCCGCCACGCGCTGATCGTCTACGACGATCTGTCGAAGCAGGCGGTCGCCTACCGGCAGCTGTCGCTGCTGCTGCGCCGTCCGCCGGGCCGCGAGGCGTTCCCGGGCGACGTCTTCTACCTGCACTCGCGCCTGCTCGAGCGCGCCGCCAAGCTGTCCGACAAGGAGGGCGCCGGGTCGCTGACGGCGCTGCCGATCATCGAGACCCAGGCCGGCGACGTGTCGGCGTACATCCCGACCAACGTCATCTCGATCACCGACGGGCAGATCTTCCTCGAGAGCGACCTGTTCTACGCCGGCCAGCGCCCGGCGGTGAACGCCGGCATCTCGGTCAGCCGCGTCGGCGGCGCCGCGCAGATCGCCGCCATGAAGAAGGTCGCCGGCAAGCTGCGCCTCGATCTGGCGCAGTACCGCGAGCTGGCGGCGTTCTCGCAGTTCGGCTCCGACCTGGACAAGGCGACGCAGCAGCAGCTGGCGCGCGGCGCGCGCATGACCGAGGTGCTGAAGCAGGGGCAGTATCAGCCGCTGCCGGTCGAGAAGCAGGTGCTGATCCTGTTCTCGGTCACCAACGGCTTCACCGACCCGCTGCCGATCGAGTCGCTCGGGCGCTACGAGCAGCGAGCTGTACGCGTTCGTCGAGGCGCGCCACCCCGCGCTGTGGAACGAGCTGCGCACCAAGGGCAACGATTCGAAGGCCTGGGACGGCCTGGTCACGCGCATGCGCGGCGTGCTCGGCGAGTTCGGCAAGGAGTTCGCCGGGGAGACCAAGGCGGCCTAACCGATGCCTTCGCTCAAGAGCATACGCACGCGGATCGCGTCGGTGAAGTCGACGCAGAAGATCACGCGCGCCATGAAGCTGGTCGCCGCGGCCCGCCTGCGGCGCGCGCAGGACGCGATCGTCGGCGCGCGCCCCTACGCCAACGCGCTGGCCGAGGCGGTGGCGGAGGTCGCGGTGCGCGCCGGGGCCGAGGCGCACCCGCTGCTGGATCAGCGGCCGTTGAAAAAGGTAGGCCTGGTGGTGTTGACGTCGGACCGCGGCCTGGCCGGCGGCTTCAACGCCAACATCTTTCGCGGCGTGCAGCGCTTCGTTCAAGAGGACAAGGTCGCGGCCGGCGCGGCGCCCGCCGACGCCGCGCGCGAGGCGGCGGAGATGTCGCTTTTCGTCGTGGGCAAGAAGGGGCGCGACTTCTTCCGCCGGCGCAAGAGCCTGGGCATCGCGCGCGAGTTCGCGGGCGCGGGCGGCAGCGCCGCCGAGGCGCGCGCCCAGGAGGTGGCGCTGACCGATCCTCGAGGTCTTCCAGACCGCGCAGGTCGACGCCGTCTACCTGGTCTTCAACGAGTTCAGCTCGGCGATTCAACAGAAGGTGACCATCGAGCCGCTGCTGCCGCTGGTCGCCGGCCGCCTGGCGGCCGCGGCCGCCGCGCCGGCGGCGCACGCGCGGTCCGGTCAGATCGACTTTCTCTACGAGCCCGACAAGAAGCAGCTGCTGGACGCGTTGCTGCCGCTGTACGTCGAGTCGCAGGTCTATCGCGCGCTGCTGGAGTCGATCGCCTCGGAGTTCGGCGCGCGCATGACCGCGATGGACAGCGCCACCACCAACGCCAAGGAGGTGATCGCGCGGCTCACGCTGCAGTACAACCGCGCCCGCCAGGCGGCGATCACCAAGGAGCTGATGGAGATCGTCAGCGGCGCCGAGGCGCTCAAGGGTTAGTTCTTCAGAGTTTCACGACCGGCAGGAAAATCAGGGGACAAAATGACCGCACCGAACACCGCGCACGCCACCACCGCCACCACCGTCGCCACCAAGCAGGGCAAGATCGCCCAGGTCATCGGGCCTGTCGTCGACGTCGAGTTCCCGGGAGGCGACCTGCCCGAGATCAACACCGCGCTGCGCATCAGCAACCCGGCGATCAACGACAAGACCGGCAACCTGGTGGTCGAGGTGGCGCAGCACCTGGGCGAGCACCACGTGCGCTGCATCTCGATGGACGTCACCGACGGCCTGGTGCGTGGCATGCCGGTCATCAACACCGGCGCCCCGATCATGATGCCGGTCGGCAAAGAGGTGCTGGGCCGCATCCTCAACGTGATCGGCGAGCCGGTCGACGACGGCGGCCCGGTGAAGACCACCAAGACGCTGCCGATCCATCGCCTGGCGCCGAAGTTCGTCGACCAGTCGGTCAAGGTCGAGATGTTCGAGACCGGCATCAAGGTCGTCGACTTGCTGGCGCCTTATCGCCGCGGCGGCAAGATCGGCCTGTTCGGCGGCGCCGGCGTCGGCAAGACCGTGCTGATCCTCGAGCTCATCAACAACGTCGCCAAGAAGCACGGCGGGTTCTCGGTGTTCGCCGGCGTCGGCGAGCGCACGCGCGAAGGGCGCGATCTCTACAACGAGATGGCGGAGTCGAAGCTCGGCGACGGGGGAACGGTTCTCTCCAAGGCGGCGTTGATCTTCGGCCAGATGAACGAGCCGCCGGGCGCGCGCGCGCGCGTCGCGCTGTCGGCGCTGACCGTCGCCGAGTACTTCCGCGACGAAGAAGGCCAGGACGTGCTGCTGTTCGTCGACAACATCTTCCGCTTCACCCAGGCCGGCTCGGAGGTCTCGGCGCTGCTCGGCCGCATCCCGTCGGCCGTCGGTTACCAGCCGACGCTGTCGACCGAGATGGGCGAGCTGCAAGAGCGCATCACCTCGACCAACAAGGGCTCGATCACCTCGGTGCAGGCGATCTACGTGCCGGCCGACGATCTGACCGACCCGGCGCCCGCGACCGCGTTCGCCCACCTCGACGCGACCACGGTGCTCAACCGCAGCATCGCCGAGCTCGGCATCTACCCGGCGGTCGATCCGCTCGACTCGACGTCGACCATCCTCACGCCCGCCGTCGTGGGCGAGGAGCACTACCGGGTCGCGCGCGCCGTGCAGAAGGTGCTGCAGAAGTACAAGGAGCTGGTCGACATCATCGCGATCCTCGGCATGGACGAGCTGTCGGAGGACGACAAGCTCGCCGTCGGCCGCGCGCGCAAGATCCAGCGCTTCCTGTCGCAGCCGTTCACCGTGGCGCAGAGCTTCACCGGCGCGCCCGGCAAGTACGTCGAGGTCAAGGACACCATCCAGGGCTTCAAGGAGATCGTCGACGGCAAGTGCGACGAGATCCCCGAGCAGGCGTTCTACATGGCGGGCGGCCTCGACGAGGTGCGCGAGCGGTTCGAGAAGATGCAGAAGGAGAACGCGTAGCCGCATGCGCCTGTCGATAACCACGCCGCGCGGCGCGCTCGTCGACACCGACGTCGAGGAGGTGACGGCGCCCGGCTTGCTGGGCGAGCTCGGCGTCCTGCCGGGGCACGTCCCGCTGATGACGGCGCTCAAGCCGGGCGTCCTGGTCTATCGCACCAAGGATCACGCCGGCGTGGTCGCGGTCGGGCAGGGGTTCCTGCAGGTGGCGCCGGTGGCGGCCACCGAGGGGCGCGCCGCCGGGGATCGCGTGCTGGTGCTGGTCAACCACGCCGTGCCGGCGGGCAGCGTCGATCGCGCCAGCGCCGAGAAGGATCTGGCCGACGCCGACGGCGAGATCGCGAAGTGGAAGCAAGAGCTCGACGGCGAATATCAGGCGCTGCTGTCGCGGCGCAACTGGGCGGCGGCGCGCATCGACGCCGCCGCGCGCGCGCCCGGCGCCGCGCACTGACACGTCGGTCTCGAGGTCATTCTCGAGGGCTTGGACCCCGGCCCGTTGCCGCCGCGGCAACAGAGTTGAGCAAGTGCGCAACGAACCAGGTGCGTGGGCCACGCGTCACGCCCGGTTATTGTAGTCGCGGGCACGAAAATTTCTGGAACATATGATGCAGTCTGTTCCAGCTGCGATGTTGCCCCGCACCCTTGCCGTCGAACGCTCACACCTGCTGTGCGTCGGCACGCTCGCGCGGCTGGAGGTGTCCGACGACGCCGGTAACCTGGGGGTCGAAGGGACGATCACCGCCATCGATGACCAGCGGTTGACGGTCCGCGTGCGCGAGCTGGCGACGCCCCTGGCGCCGCGGATGATCCGCGACCGCCTGGCGGTGCTGAAGGTCTGGGATCGGTATGGCATGCATCGCGCCGAGGCTCAGATCCACGGCGTGGTCGAGGACGGGCGCAACGCCGCGGTGATCGTCGGCGCGCCGACCCACTTCGTCGGCACGCAGACCCGCCGATTCGCGCGCGTGCCGGCGCGCCTGGAGCTGATGCTGGAGCTCGCCGACACCGACACCGAAGCCGGCGTTGCCGCGCCCGCCCTGTTCGAGCGAACGCTGTCGTGGGACATCAGCGCGGGCGGCCTCAGCTTTCTCAGCGACATCTCGCTCGAGATCGACGATCGCATCGCGGTGACAATGATCTTGCCGCGAGAGGTCGCCATGTCCGGCGAGCTCTTGCGCCTGGAGACGCGGGTCGTCCACAGCGAGGCCGTCGAAGGCAGCCGCCGCCGCTTCTTCGGCGTCGAGTTCCTGAACGTGAGCGGCCAGCAGCGCGACCGCCTGGTCGAGGTCATGCTCGGCCTGCAACGCATCATGCGCTAAATCTTTCCCGTCCTCGTCCTCGTCCTCGTCCCCGTCTTCGTCCCCGTCCTCTGGCCCGCGAAAAGTCTCTCGGCGCGGCCCGCACGATGGCAAAGTGCGCTTGCTTTGAACCTCGCCGATCGCTTTCGATTCTTCGTCACCTGCGCCCGCGGCACCGAGGGCGCCCTGCGCCGCGAGCTGGTCGGGCTGCGCATCGGATCGCCCAAGGGCGACGCCGGCGGGGTCTGGTTCGACGGACCGGTGCGGATGGCGATGGCGGTCTGCCTGCATGCGCGCGTCGCGGTGCGCGTCCTGCTGCAGGTCGCCGACTTTCCAGCGGCGACGACCGACGAGCTTTACCAGGCGACCCGCACCGTCGACTGGAGCGCGTGGCTCACGACCAAGAGCACGCTCGCGGTCCACGCCAGCATCCGCGCCCCCGAGGTCGGGGCGGCGCCCGGGCTGACCCACTCGGGCTACGCCGCGCTCAAGGTCAAGGACGCGGTCGTTGATACGCTGCGCGACAAGCTGGGGGCTCGGCCCGACGTCGACGCCAAGGATCCCGACGTCGGCCTGGTGCTGCACGTGGCCGGCGCGCGCGCGCGGCTGTTCCTCGATCTGGCCGGTGAGCCCCTGCACCGGCGCGGCTACCGCGTGGCGATGACCGACGCCCCGCTCAAGGAGACGCTCGCGGCGGCGGTGCTGGCGCTGGGCGGCGTGCCGACCGACGAGCCGTTCATCGATCCCATGGGCGGCTCGGGGACGCTGGCGATCGAGCAGGCGCTGGCGGCGCGCGGGATCGCGCCCGGGCTGCAGCGCCGCTTCGGCTTCGAGCGCTGGCCGGTGTTCGCGAGCACGCTCGCCGTCACCTGGCGCGAGCTGTCCGACGAGGCGCGCGCGCACGCCGCCGCCGCGCGCGCGGGCGCGGCGCCGGCGCCGATCATCTACGCCGACGTCGCCGACGACGCGGTCACCGCCGCGCGCCGCAACGCCGCCGCCGCCGGCGTCACCGGCGACATCGAATTCACCCGCGCCGATGTCGGCGACGTCGGCACGCTGGCCCAGCGCTGGCCGCAAGGGACGGTGTGCACCAACCCGCCCTACGGCGAGCGCCTGGCCGAGCGCGATCTCGCCGCGCTCTACCGGCGCCTGGCGACCGCCTTCGGGCGGCTCGTCGGCACCGCCGCCGCTCCCGGGTGGGCGGTCGTGTTGCTGTCGGGCAATCCGCTGCTCACGCGCGAGATGCGGCTCAAGCCGCGCATCTCTCACCGCCTGTTCAACGGTCCGCTCGAGGTTCGGCTGCTGCGCTACGAGCCGGGCGCCCGGGACCGGCTATAGTCCTGCCCGGTATGCGACTTCCGACGCTCGATCGCCGCCGCGCCGGTCGGCTGGCGCTGTCGGCGCTGGCCGCCGTGTTGATGTTCCTGTCGGCGCCGACGCTCAATCTGTGGCCGCTGATGTGGATCGGGATCGTCCCGCAGATCTACGTCGCGCTCGATTCGACCACGCCCAGGCGCGCGTTCCTGCACGGCTGGCTCACCGGCACGATCGCGAACACGGCCGCCTTCTTCTGGATGCGCGGCTTTCTCCAGCACTTCGGGCACATGTCGGCGCTCGAGGCGATCCCGATCATGATGTTGCTCACCAGCTACCAGGGGCTGGAGTTCGCGTTCCTCTCGTGGGGCATCTACCGCGTGCGCCGGCGCCTGGCGCTGCCGCTGGTGGTGGTGGCGCCGCTGGTCATGGTGGTGATCGAGCTTTGCACGCCCCAGATCTTTCCGTTCTATCTGGCGATCACCCAGGCCTGGGTGCCGCCGGTGATCCAGATCGCCGACGTGACCGGGCCGCTGGGCGTGACCTTCGTGCTGGTGGCGACCAACGGCGCGCTCTACGACGCGCTGGTCGCCTGGCGCGCGCGCGCCAGCGCCGGCGGCGGCGGCGTGGCGTCCGACTGGAAGCGCGGCCTGCGCCCGCTGGCGGCGGTCGCGGCGTTGATCGCGTTCGTGCTCGGCTACGGCTTCCTGCGCATCCGCCAGGTCGACGCGCGGCGCGCGGCCGCGCCCAAGGCCAAGATCGGGCTGGTGCAGGCCAACGTCGGAATTCTCGAGAAGTGGGACCCGCGTGAGTTCGCGCACCTGGTCGAGACCCACCAGCGGCTGTCGGCCGACCTGGCGCGCGCGGGCGCCGACCTCCTCGTCTGGCCCGAATCGTCGTACTCGTACATGCTGAGCCGCGAGCTGGACCAGGATTTCCCCCGCGACGATCCGCGCCGCATCCGCCGCGGATTCGAGGACAAGCCGCTGCTGTTCGGCGCCATCACGCGCGCGCCCGGACCGCCGCGCACGTTCAAGGACAAGTTCCCCTACAACACCGCGATCATGATGGACGCGGCCGGCCGCATCACCGGGAAGTACGACAAGGTCTTCCTGATGATCTTCGGCGAGTACATCCCGTTCTACGAGAGCGTCCCCTGGTTCACCGATCTCTTCCCCGAGGCGTCGAACATCAATCGCGGCGAGGACCCGGCGGTCTTTCCGTTCGAGCACGCGGGCCAGACGTTCAAGCTCGGTCCGCTCATCTGCTACGAGGACATCTTGCCGGCCTTCGCGCGTCGCGTGGCGAGGCTGCGGCCGAACCTGTTGGTCAACATCACCAACGATGCCTGGTTCGGCAAGACCGCCGAGCCCTACCAGCACATGGCGCTGGCGGTGTTTCGCACCGTCGAGCACCGGCTGGAGATGGTGCGCGCGGTGAACACCGGCGTCTCGGCGCACATCGACGCCGCCGGCCGGGTGCGCCAGGCCACCGCGACGGTGGATCCGCTGGCCGACCCGTCGCCGGCGCCGGCGACGCTGCTGGCCGACGCCGCGCTACTCGAGGGCGGCGGGCTTTACCGCGTGGTCGGCGATCTGTTCGGCTTCCTGTGCCTGGCGACGCTGGTGGGGTTGTTGCTGCACGCCAGGCGGGCGCCGGCCCCGCCCGCACCGGAGGTCGCCGCGCGCCCGCGCGGTCAGCGCCGCAAGAAGAACGGGTAGGTGAAGGTCTGGATCGGGCCGTCGAAGCGCGGGAAGCGCGCGCCGCGCGCCGCTTCGACGACGCAGTCGCCGGTCGGCGTTCCGCTGAGCGGGCCCCCGATTCGCACCGACTGCACCAGCCCGTTGCCGGCGACCTCGTAGGTCAGGGGCACGGAGCCGCGCACGCCGTAACGTTCGTAGCAGGCGAAGACCTGCGCGCGGATGTGGCCCATCGCCTCGGCGATCACGTTGTGCGACAGCTCGGACGGCAGCGACACCTCGTCGTCGTCGTCGGCGCTGGTGCCGGTCGCCGCGGCCGCGGCCGTCTCCGCGGTCGTGGCGGCCGTCGAGCTCGCGGCGTGCGGCGCCGACTTGCAGCCATCCACATCGGGGTTGTCCGGCGACGCGACCGCGCGCTCGCCGAGGCCGGTCGACGGCGGCGCCGAGACGACGACGGTGCCGGTGCAGCTGTCGACGATCCGGGCGGCCACCAGGCCCAGCGCGTAGCCGCGCGTCGAGCGGAAGCGCCACTCGCTGGCCGTCGCGCTGAAGATCAGCTCGGCGCGCAGATGGGGGCGCACGTCGGCCAGCCACCGGCGCGCCTCGGCCTGCGACGGGAACCCGAGCGGGACCGACGCGACCTCGACCGCCGCCGCCAAGGTGTCGCCGGGCTTCGCCTCGCCCGGCTTCGCTTCGCCGGGCTTTGCTTCGCCGGGTTTCGCTTCGCCGGGTTTCGCTTCGCCGGGTTTCGCTTCGCCGGGTTTCTTCAGCGTGACGAAGACCGGATCGGGTGAACGGCCGACCCGGATCGGGCTCGTGCAGGCGACGCACGCCGACAGGCCGACGCGATAGCCTTTGAGGGCCTCGTCGTAGGGCGACACCGAGATCGCCGCCGCGTCCCGGGCGACGACCGAGAACGGATGCGCGGGCAGCGCCTTGCGCAGGAAGGCCAGCGTGGCCCGGCAGCGGGCGCGATCGATGGATCGCTCGTGCTCGCGCTCGCGCTCGCCGGGGCGTTTGTCGTCGGCGCACCGATCGACCAGCGCGCCCACCAGCGCGCCGACGTCGCCGGCGGGCTGCGCGGATTGGGCCAGCCCTTCGAAGGTCTCGGCCTCGCCGGCGGCGGCGGTCTTCTCGGGCTCACCCGACGGCGACTCGGCCGACGGCGCATCGGCCGGCGCGCCGCGGCCTGCGGGCGCGCCGCGGCCTTCGGCCCATGCCCCGCGGGCCGCGAAAGCGGCGGCCAGGCACATGAGCGCGGTTCCGATGCGCATCGGCCGCTCGACTATACACCCCCGTGGCCGGCGCCGAGGATCGCCTTCAGGTAGTGCGGGTAGTTGAAGTCGCCGCCGGTCTGGTCGGGCGTGTGGCAGCCGAGGCAGACCGAAGGCGCGACCTGGCGCTGCATGCTGGTCGGCTCTTTCGCGCCGATGCCGACACCGGATTGGGCGCCGGCAGTGCCGGTCTTTTTGCCTTCGCCTTCGCGATTGTCGTTTCCTTTGCCGGTCTGCTCGGCGATGTGGTCGAGCCCCGGCCCGTGGCAGGCCTCGCAGCCGACGTCGCGCAGGCGCGCCGTCGCGACGCGAATGTCACCGGAGCCGCCCGGGCGCAGGAAGCCGGTGACGTGGCAGCCGACGCAGGTCGGGTCGCGATCGCGCTTCACCTTCTTCAAGGTCGCCAGGGCACGCGCGTGCGCCGTCGTCTGCCAGAAGGCCAGCGCGGCGGCGTGGCAGCCGCCGCAGGCGACGGCGCCGGCGTAGCGGACGTTCTCGTCGGACGTCGCCGTCGCCGCAGTGGCCGCCGCCGTGCTGCCGGCGGCGGCGGTCGGCTTCGCCGGCGCCACCGGGCGGGGCGCCAGCGGGCTGCGCAGGCTCACGCCGACCGGCAGACCGGCGGACGCGCGCCGCTGGTTCTCGCGGTTGTAGGCCGCCACGAGCATGGCGACCGCCGGGTGGTCGGGGGTCGCGGTGTCGAGCGGCAGGATCCGGTTTTCGAACCAGCTGCCGCGAATCTCGGCCGGGTGTGCCTGCAGTTGCTCGCGGTCGTGCGCGATCGCCTTCTCGAGCTTCGCGACCCGCTCGGCGAAGTGGGCCTGCATGATGGGCGGTTGCTCGGCCGCGCGCGCGCGCAGGTCGTCGATCTGCCGCAGGTGATCCTCGAGGATCCCCTGCAGCTGGGTACGCTGGCCGCGATCGACGAAGCCCCCCGCGCCCGCGCCGCCACCTGTGCTGCTTTCGACGATGTGCAGGTCCAGGCGTCCGAAGTCCTTGCCCATCGACATCGCCTCGACCAGGCGCGTGCCGCCCACTTCATCGGGCGTGTCTAGATTAAAAGCGGTGTGTCCCAGCACGGCCCAGTCGATCCCCGGCGCTGCCCGCAGGATCTTCTTGGTCTCGTCGTACGCGGCCGCGTGCACGAGCGCGATCACGATCGTCGCGCCGCGCGCCCGCAGCGCGGCCACCTCGGCGCGCGCCGCCACGCTCGGATCGCGCGCCTCGAGCCGCCAGGATTTCCACAGCTCGGCCTCTTCGGGCGCGGCGACGATCAGGCCGAAGATCCCCAGCTTGACGCCGGCGATCTCGAGCAGGCGATCGGCGTCGAAGAAGCGCCGCCCCGCTCGATCGAAGAGGTTGGCGGAGACCGCGGGGATCTTGTGCTCGGCCAGCAAGCGGCGCAGCCGCGCGGGTCCGATGCTCAGGTCGCGCTCCCCCGGGCGTGAACGCCGCCAGGCCGGCGCGCGCCAGCGCGGTCAGGATCAGGTGCGCGCGGCGGGTGACCTCACCCGGATCGGGCGGCAGCATCTCGCCCTCCGGCGACTTGCCCCCTGCTTTGGCGGCGATCGGCAAGACCGCCGGCAGCAGCAGGTCACCGGCGTCGAGCGCAACCACGTCATCCGCCTCGGCGCGCGCTTGATCTAGCTTGGTTGCTCTCCGGGCCAGACCGCCCAGCGGGTGAGCCGGTCAGCCACAAGGCTCGTACTCGCCCAGCAAGTTGGACGAGTACCCGATCGCGATCTGCTTGCCGCGCTGAGGCACCGGCGGCGGTGCTTCCGGCGCGGCCGCGGGGCGCGGCGCGGTCGCGGTGGCGTCGGCCGCCGTCGGGGCGGCCGGGTGAGACCGGCCGCACGACGACGCGAGCGCGCCGCCGGCAGCGAGCCCCGCGACCGCCAGCGCCAAGGTCATGCGCGTCGAGGGCGCGGCGGCGGTCGCGCCCGGGCCCTGGCGACGGCGGGACGGTGATGCCAGGAATCCATCTGCCAGCTGAGGGGCGGCGCCGGTGAGCATGGCGAGATATTATCAGCGCGCGACCCGCGTCGCCCGCAAATGCCCGCGCCCAAAAAATCGACCTCGTCCTCATCTTCGTCTTCGACCCGGCTGCCCGCGAAGGAGCCCACCGACGAGGACGAAAAGGACGCCGATGCTGACGCCGACGCCGACGCCGACGGGGATGTCCGGGGCGCGGCGGGCGGCATCCCCGCCGCCGACGAGCTCGACCCGGACGAGGCGCGCGTCCCTGAGGAGGTGCTGGAGCCGGAGGTGACGCGCCGGCCGCCGAGCGCGACCGGCCTGTCGGCGCCGCTGCGCAACCCCGTCGAACGCTTCCTCTCGGAGGCGCGGCGCTACCCGCGCCTGTCCGAGGGCGAGGAACGGGAGCTGGGCATCGCCGTCCGCCAGCGCGGCGACATGGACGCCGCGCGCAAGCTGGTGGTTCACAACCTGCGGCTGGTGGTCGCCATCGCTTACCAGTACCGCCGCGCCTGGACGAATATCCTGGACCTGTTTCAGGAGGGGAGCCTCGGCCTGATGGAGGCGGTCAAGCGCTGGGAGCCGACGCTGGGCCCGCGCTTCGGCTCGTACGCGGCCTACTGGATCCGGGCCTTCGTCCTCAAGTTCCTGCTCACGAACTCGCGCCTGATTCACGTCGGGAACACGCGCGCCGGCCGCAAGCTGTTCTTTCGCCTGGAAAAAGAGCGGCAGAAGCTGCTGGCGGCCGGCTTCGAGGTGACCCCCAAGCTGCTGGCGGCCAAGCTGGACGTCGACGAGAAGGAGCTGGATCAGGTCAGCCAGCACCTCGACTCGCGCGAGGTTTCGTTCGAGCCGCGCGCCGGGGCGCCCGAGGATTCGTACCCGCTGTCGGAGCGCATCGCCGCCGAGCAGGACACGCCCGAGGAGCGCGCCGTCGAGGCGGAGATGGTGGGCGCCGTCGCCCGCTTCGTCGACGGATTTCGCGAGCGGCTGACCGACGAGCGCGAGCGCGCGGTCTGGATCGAGCACCTGGCCGCCGAGGATCCCGTGTCCCTGGGCACGCTGGGCGAGCGATTCGGCGTCACCAAGCAGCGGATGGGACAGATCGCCGATCGCCTGAAGAAGCGCTTCCGCGAGGAGATCGTGCGCGAGCTCGGCGCGGGCATCCAGACCGACTGGCTGCGCGAACGGGACTGACTATCGGCGCGAAAACTTGAAAGGTATTTCGACGCCGGTGCACTACCCTGTAGCGCGATGGATTACGTCGAGCAACGGGAGTTCACGCTGCGCTTCGAGCTGCGCTGCGAGTTTCCAGAAGACTATCAAGGCGATGCCGACGGGTTCGAGTGGGCCAAGGAGTTCCCCGCCATGGC
Organism: uncultured Pseudomonadota bacterium; assembly: GCA_963778795.1. Taxonomy (GTDB): domain Bacteria; phylum Myxococcota_A; class Polyangia; order Fen-1088; family Fen-1088; genus DASRQZ01. The sequence goes on from CAVZVU010000005.1 coordinate 1,413,544, forward strand.
CGCCGAGATCCTGCAGAGCGCGTCGGCGATCATTCGCAAGCACCACGGCTGGACCGTCCGTCCCGCCAACCGCGGGCGCCCCACCGACGAGGAGGTCACGCTGCTGGTGACGCGCGCGCCTTGAATCAACGTTCGGGGCGCGTGGTCGACGGACAAACAAAAAAACGGCCAGGGGAAGGCCCCGGCCGTTTTTCGCTAAATTCGTGAAAATTTGGCGCTAAGCGGACTTGCGGACGTTGGCAGCTTGCAGCCCCTTGGGCCCCTCCGTGATGTCGAACTCCACCGTTTGACCCTCACTCAACGAGCGGAATCCTTCGCTCTGGATCGCGGTGTGATGCACGAAGACATCAGGACCGTCGTCGCGAGCAATGAATCCGTATCCCTTCGCATCGTTGAACCACTTCACCTTTCCGGTTGCCATACTACCCTCCTCGAACGTTGAGTTGCTTCTTCCCTTGGCTGCAGCCGCAGAAATTGTGCCCGAAAGTACAAGGACCAGGATTCATGTCAAGTCCCCCGGTTAGTGTGTTCAGGCACGCCCTAAAATCGCCCGGCAAAAATAAAAAGCAATTTCCTGAGGATCGCGTTCGGCCAGAAGCGCCCGGATACAGGCGATTCCGACGGCGCCCGCGGCCAGGCACGAGTGGATATTCCCGCCGGTGACGCCGCCGATCGCCAGCACGGGGACCGGTTGTGACCGAGCCGCCTCCGTCAGGGCGCCCGGCCCGAGGGGCGCGCCGAAGCGACGCTTCGACGGGGTGTCGAAGATCGGCCCCAGCACCGCGAAACGAACGTTGGGCGCGGCCGCCGCGCGCGCCAGCTCCGACGGTGCCATGGGTGGAAATCGCGACCGAGAGCGTAGGCGCGATCACGCCGACCTCCGTCGGTGTCAGCGAGATTTCCAGCAAGGTGGACGCCGTCGGCCCCGGCGGCGAGCGCGACGTCGACGCGATCGTTGACGTAGAGCGCGGCGCCGAAGCGCGCGGTCAGCGCGCGCAGCGGGCGCGCGAGCTCCAGCAACGGGCGCGCCTCGAGATCCTTCTCGCGCAGCTGGATCGCCACCGTCGCCGGAGCCGACGCCGGCGCGCGCCGCGCCCTCGAGCACGCGCTCGAGCACCGCCAGCAGCGGCCGTCCCTGCGTCGCGTGGCGATCGGTGATGATGTAAAGGGCGGGCGCGCGCCGGGGGGCGCCGCGCCGGGGCGCCGGGGGCCGACCCGCACCGTCGCTATTCAATCATGCCTTCGAGCGGCGACGACGCGTTCGCGTAGAGCTTGCGCGGGATGCGCCCGGCCCGGAACGCCTTGCGCCCGGCGATGATCGCGTCGCGCATCGCCTCGGCCATCAGCACGGGGTCGCGCGCGCCCGCGATCGCGGTGTTCATCAGCACGCCGTGGCAGCCGAGCTCCATGGCGATCGCCGCGTCGGAGGCGGTGCCGACGCCGGCGTCGACGATGATCGGCACCTTGGCGCGCTCGAGGATGATGCGGATGTTGTACGGATTGCGGATGCCGAGGCCCGAGCCGATCGGCGCCGCCAGCGGCATCACGGCGGCGCAGCCGACGTCCTCGAGCTTCTGCGCCAGGATCGGATCGTCCATGCAGTAGGGCAGCACGACGAAGCCTTCCTTGACCAGCACGCGCGCCGCCTCCAGCGTCGCCGCCCCGTCGGGGAACAGCGTCTGCTGGTCGCCGATGACCTCGAGCTTGACCATGTCGGCCATGCCCAGCTCGCGCGCCAGGCGGCAGGTGCGGATCGCCTCCTCGGCGGTGTAGCAGCCGGCGGTGTTGGGCAGCAGCGTGTGGCGCGTGCGGTCGACGGTGTCGAGCACGCTCGGCTTGCCGGGCGTGAGCTCGACCCGGCGCAGCGCGACGGTGACGATCTCGGCGCCCGACCGTGAAATGGCTTCGCGCCCCTCTTCGATCGAACGATACTTCCCGGTGCCGACCAGGAGCCGCGAATGGAAGACCTTGCCCGCCGATGACCAGCGGATCGCCGCGCCGGCCGGACCGCCCGCCGCGGAGCCTCCGCCGGAGCCGCCTCCGATGAACGCGACGATCTCGATCCGGTCGCCGTCGGCCAGCGGCGCCTCGGCCCCAGGTCCGGCGCGGGCACGACGTCCTGGTTCTTCTCGACGGCGACGCGCGCGGGGTCGACCCCCATCGCGGCCAGCAGACCGGCCACGGTGGTGCCGCGCGGCGCGGTACGAATCTCTCCGTTGACGGTCACGCTGCAGGTCGTTCATGAGTGGGCGCAAGCATAACCCAGACTTCATCGCCCCAACTCTCCCGAGTACGGGAGTGGGCGGCCCAGCCTCGCCCGAGTACGGGATGGCGGTGCGATCAGGCTGACTCATGCGCTGCCCGTTTTGCTCCGCCGTCGAAGACAAGGTCGTCGATACCCGACCATCCGACAACGACCAGGTCATCCGCCGCCGCCGCGAGTGCGTCGGCTGCGGGCGCCGGTTCACGACCTACGAGCGCGTCGACGAGATCCTGCCGCTGGTGGTCAAGAAGGACGACCGCCGCGAGCCGTTCGACCGCGCCAAGATCCTGAACGGCCTCAAGAAGGCCTGCTCGAAGCGGCCGGTGTCGCTGGAGGTGCTGGAGAAGACGGTCGACCAGATCGAGCGCACGCTCGAGGAGTCGGGCGACAAGGAGATCCCGTCGTCGCGCATCGGCGACGCCGTCATGGCGGCGCTGCGCGAGATCGACGACGTCGCCTACGTGCGCTTCGCCTCGGTCTACCGGTCGTTCCGCGACGTCAACGAGCTGATCACCGAGCTCAAGAGCCTGGTCGCCGACCGCGGGAGGTCGGCGTTGAGACAATGAAGCAGGGGCCGTTCTCGCCCGCCGACGTCGAGCTTCATGCGCCGCGCGCTGGCGCTGGCCGAGCGCGGGCGGGGCAGCACCCGGCCGAACCCGGTCGTGGGCGCGGTGATCGTGCGCGACGGTCAGGTGCTGGCCGAGGGGTATCCACCGGCGCGCCGGCGACGCGCACGGCGAGGTCGACGCGCTGGCGCACGTCGGGCGGGCGCGCGCCGGGCGCGACGATCTACGTGAACCTCGAGCCCTGCTGCCACACCGGCCGCACCGGCCCCTGCACGAGCGCGCTCATCGCCGCCGGCGATCCGGCGCGTCGTCGTCGGCTGCCTCGACCCCAACCCGCGCGTCGACGGGCGCGGCGTGCGCCGCCTGCGGCGCGCCGGCATCCGCGTCGACGTCGGCTGCCTGGAGGACGAGTGCCGCGCGGCGAACCGCGCCTTCTTCGTCTGGGTGCGCGAGCGGCGGCCGCTGGTGACGCTGAAGGTGGCGGCGACGCTGGACGGCTTCATCGCCGCGCGTCGGCGGCGCGCCGGCCTGGATCACCGGCACGGAGGCGCGCCAGGCGCGCCCACCAGCTGCGCGCGGCTCACGACGCGATCCTGGTCGGCGCCGGCACGGTGCGCGCCGACGATCCGCAGCTGACGGTGCGGCTGCCGGGCGCGGCGTCGGCGTCAGCGTCGTCGAAGTCGGCGTTTCGAGGCCAGACGCCGCTGCGGGTCGTGCTCGACGGGCGGCTGCACCACGCCGCCGCGGGCGCGCGTGCTTGCGGCGCACCCGCGGCGGGCCCGCCACGCTGGTGCTGGGGGCGCGCGGCGCCGAGCCGCGGCGCGTGCGCGCGCTCGAGCGCGCCGGCGCCGAGGTGGTGCTGCTGGCCGCGGGGCGCGGCGGGCGGTTGCCGCTGGCGCGCGTGCTGGCCGAGCTCGGCCGGCGCGACATCCAGTCGGTGCTGGTCGAGGGGGGCGCCGCAGGTCCACGGCGCGCTCGATCGACGCGCGGCTCGTCGATCGGGTCGCGGTCTTCGTCGCGCCCAAGCTGATCGGCGCCGGGCGTGCCGATCGCCGCCGGCCGCGGGGTGCCGGTCTCGGGCGCGCTGGCGCTCGGCCCGCTGGCGGTCGAGGCGGTCGGCGACGATCTGTTGATTCGCGCCGACGTCCTGGCGCGTCGCTGACCAACGCCACGACGCCACAGACGCCAGAAGTCCGGATTCACAAAAGTCCGGACCGTGGCGTCCTGGCCTGTTGGCGTTCAACCGAACGGCATCGGTCCAAGCCCGACCTGGCAGCGGATCGGCCGATGCTATACTGCGCGCGCATGTTCACCGGCATCGTCGAAGCACGCGGCACCGTCGAGGAGCTGGAGGCGCGACGGCACCGTTCATCGGGTCGTGATCGCCACCGATCTCCCGGTCGAGGAGCTGCCGCTCGGCGCCAGCATCGCGGTCGACGGTGTCTGCCTGACGGTGACCGACCGGGCCGGGCCGGTTCTCGGCCGACCTCGGCCCCGAGACGCTGGCGCGCACCACGCTGGGCGCGCTCGCGCTCGGCGCGACAGCGTCCACCTGGAACGCCCGCTGAAGCTCGGCGACGCGCTGGGCGGGCACCTGGTGAGCGGGCACGTCGACGGCGTCGGCCGCGTGGTCGGCGCGCCGCGAGCAGGGCGACGCGCTCGAGCTGCGAGATCGCCGCGCCGCCCGAGCTGGCGCCGACCCTGGTCGTCAAGGGATCGATCACCGTCGACGGTGTCAGCCTGACGTTGAACACTGTCGCAGGGCAACGCTTCTCGGTGACGCTCATCCCGCACACGCTCGCGGTGACCGGCCTCGGCGACAAGATCGGTCGGAGCGCCGGTCAACCTCGAGGCCGATCTGATCGCCAAGCACATCGATCGGCTGGTGACAGCGCGCCTGGCCGCCGCCGGCATCGCGCCGCCGAGCCCGCCGCCAGCGTCGGCACGCCCGTGCCCGCGCCCGCGCTCGCGGCGGCCCATCCGATACGCCCCCCCTTGCTCCGCCGGCGAAGCTTCGTCCGGTCGGGCTGACCCTAGAGACCTTGAGGAAACATGGCTTTACCCGGTGACACCACCGACCGATCGCATGGCCGTCGTCAGACGCGCCATCGAGGAGATCCGCGCCGGCCGGATGGTGATCCTCGTCGACGACGAGGATCGCGAGAACGAAGGCGACCTGATGATGGCCGCCGATCTGGTCGACGCCCGAGGCGATCAACTTCATGGCGCGCTACGGCCGCGGCCTCATCTGCCTGTCGCTGAGCGAGGACCGCGTGCGCCAGCTCGGGCTGACCGATGATGGCGACCGACAACCGCTCGCCGCGCGCGCACCGCGTTCACGGTCAGCATCGACGCGCGCCGCGGGATGACGACCGGGATCTCGGCGCGCGAGCGCGCGGAGACCATCCGCGCCGCCGTGGCGCGCGACGCCGTCCCCGACGACCTGGTCACGCCCGGACACATCTTCCCGCTGCGCGCGCGCCGCGGCGGCGTGCTGGTGCGCTCGGGCCACACCGAGGGCTCGGTCGACCTGGCGCGCCTGGCCGGGCCGCGAGCTGGCCGGCGTGATCTGCGAGATCATGCGCGACGACGGCGAGATGGCGCGCATGCCCGACCTCGAGGCGCTTCGCCGCCGAGCACGGCCTGCTGATCGTCACCATCGCCGACCTCATCGAGTACCGCATGTCGCAGGAGCTGCTGGTGCGGCGCGCGGGCGAGGCGCGCTTCGGCCCGCACATCGCCGGCCTGTCGCGCGAGTTCCAGCGCCTACGTCTACACCACCGACGTCGAGGACACGGAGTACCTGGCGCTGGTGCTGGGCGAGCCTTCGCCCGACGAGCCGGTGCTGGTGCGCGTGCAGACCGCCAGCGTGATGCGCGACGTCTTCGGCGCCTCGGCCGACCCCGACGTGCTGCCGGCCACCGTGCCGCTGCGCATGATCGAGGAGGCGGGCAAGGGGATCCTGCTCTACGTGCTGCCGCGCGGCCGCGCCAGCCTGGTCGACGACTTCCAGGGCGCGCTCGCGGCCCCGCCGTCGGCGCTCGGCGCCGTCGGGCTCGAGCAACCGGCTGCGCGACTTCGGCCTGGGCGCGCAGGTGCTGGCGCACCTCGGCGTGCACAAGATCCGCCTGCTGACCAACAACCCGCGGCGCATCGTCGGCGTCGAGGGCTACGGCCTGCACATCGTCGAATGCGTCCCTATCCGCGCCCCCGTGAAAGTGGTACCTCTGCGAGAAAAGGGGAGCCTGACATGACCGCCCGCAACGAGTTCCGAGGGACCGACGCACGAGGGGATGCTGCGCGCCGAGGGGCGCCGCTTCGCCATCGTCGCCGCGCGCTTCAACGACTTCATCGTCGACAAGCTGATCGAGGGGGCGCTGGACGCCCTGCGCCGCACCGGCGCCGACGACGAGCACATCGAGATCTTTCGCTGCCCGGGCGCCATGGAGCTGCCGGGGCTGGCGCGGCGCGTGGTCGACCTCGGGCGGTTCGACGCCGTGATCTGCCTGGGCGCGGTGATCCGCGGCGCGACGCCGCACTTCGATCTGGTGGTCGGGGAAGCGGCGCGCGGCATCGCCGACCTGGCCGCCGGCAGCGGCCGCCGCGGTCGCGTTCGGCGTGCTCGCCTGCGACACCATCGAGCAGGCGGTCGAGCGCGCCGGCACCAAGGCCGGCAATCGCGGCTTCGACGCCGCGATGGTGGCGCTGGAGATGGCCGATCTGTACGCCGCGCTCGAGAGCGCGAAGCAGGCGCCGCGCGACATCGCGCGCCGCTCCGCGCGCCCGGGCCGCATCGGCAAGTGACGTCGATGGTAGGACCGCGCAGAAGATCGCGCGTCATCGCGCTGCAGATCCTGCATCAGATGGACGTCAGCCCCGAGCTCGACGCCGAGGGCGCGCTTGGCCTTTACTTCGGCCAGCTGGCGGCCGGAGGCAGCACGCTCACCATCGACGAGGACGAGCCGGCGCCGGCCGACCAGGTCTCCGCTGCGGCCTCCATCGACCGCCCGCTGGTCGAGCAGATGATCCGCGGCGTGTTCAGCCACCGCGGCGAGCTGGACAAGATGCTGGCGGCGTCGTCGAAGAACTGGCGCGTCGAACGCATGGCGGTGGTCGACCGCAACGTCATCCGCCTGGCGCTGTTCGAGCTCAAGTTCTGCCCCGAGGTGCCGGTCGCCGTCGCCATCGACGAGGCGATCGAGCTGTGCAAGCAGTTCGGCAGCGCCGAGGCGCCGGCGTTCGTGAACGGGCTGCTCGACCGCGCGGTCGACGAGCTCGGCCTGCGCCGTTGAAAGGGAGACGTGAAGATCAACTTCGTTGCGGTCGACCTGGCGCGCTGGGATCAGGCGCCGCCGGGCGATCTGCTGGCGGTCGGGTTCTACACCGACCTGCGCCCGCTGCGCGGCGCGGCCGGCCTGCTCGACTGGCGCTTCGACGGCCGCCTCTCGACGCTGATCGTCGGCGGCAACCTGTCGGGCGTCGAGGGCGAGCAGCTGCTGATGCCCAGCAACGACCGCCTGCCGTGGCGATGGACGCTGGCGTTCGGCCTGGGCCCGAGCGCCGAGCTCGACGACGCGCGCGCGGCGCGCGCGATCCAGCGCACCCTGCGCACCATGCGCGGGCTCGGCCTCGCCGCGGCTGGCGCTGGCGTTGCCCGGACGCGAGGTCGAGCGCATCCCGGCGCGGCAAGCGTTGCAGCTGTTCCTCAAGCAAGCGGAGGAGGTCTCGCCCGGGATCGTCCAGGACGTCACGCTGGTCGAGACGACGGCCGGGCAGAAGGAGCTGGGCGAGGTGGTGCGCCGGCGTGGCCAGGTCGCCAAGCCGCGCGAGGCGCGCGCGCGCGGTCCGGCCTGAGGCCGATGCGAGTCGGACGCCGACGCCCGACGCCGGACGCCGAGTCCGGACCGAGCTCGGAACGTGGCGTCCTGGCGTCGCGGCGTCGACGCGCGACGCCGAATTTTGCGCGCGGCGGCGGCAGGGCCGAAGATGGGGATGGACGCCGCATGGCGTTGAGCCTCGACGTCGCGATCCAGCAGTTTCTGGATCACGTGCGCGTCGAGCGCGAGCTGGCGCCGGCGACGGTCAGCGCCTACGGCAGCGACCTGGCGGACTTCGCGAAGTTCGCCGCCGCGCGGCCGGTGGCCGGCGTCGGCGGCGGTGCGCAGCATCGAGATCCTCGACTACCTGGCGCGCCTGACCGAGCAGGGAGCTGTCGGCGCGCTCGCAGGCGCGGCGGCTGATCGCGCTGCGCCAGCTGTTTCGCTTCCTGCAGCGCCGAGCGTCACTGCGACGCCGACCCGACCGAGGAGATCGATCTGCCGCGCTTCGGGCGCAAGCTGCCCGGCGTTCCTGAGCGTCGACGAGGTCGATCAGCTGATGGCCGCGCCCGACCGCCGGACGCCGCGCGGCGCGCGCGACGGCGCCATGCTGGAGACGCTGTACGCCACCGGCCTGCGCGTGTCGGAGCTGGTGCGGCTGCGCCTGGCCGACGTGAACTTCGACGCCGGCTACCTGATGGCGTTCGGCAAGGGGCGCAAGCAGCGGCTGGTGCCCATCGGCGAGGTGGCGCTGGCGGGCGTGCGCGCCTATCTCGAGACGGCGCGCGCGACGCTTCGTGCCGGCGCGCGCGCAAGTCGAACGCGCTGTTCTTGACGCGGCACGGGCGCGCGATGACCCGCCAGGCGTTCTGGAAGCTGCTGGGGCGCTACGCCGTCGCCGCCGGGATCCGCAAGCGGATCTCGCCGCACAAGCTGCGCCATTCGTTCGCCACGCACATGGTCGAGCGCGGCGCCGACCTGCGCGCCGTGCAGGCGATGCTCGGCCACGCCGACATCGGGACGACCGAGATCTACACCCACCTGTCCCGCCGTCACCTGCGGACGGTCTACGACCGCTTTCACCCGCGAGCCTGACCCCTGCCGTCGCGCGGGCGCTTCGGGCGCGGTTATGGTGCCGTTCGGGGCTGCAGGCGGGATAGACTCGTTGACCGGCCCGGAACCGGTCAGATATACGGAAGGGCGGCCCGTCATGGACATCTCAGCGGATCAGGTTCGAACAGCGGTGGTTTCGCTGATCGCCTTCGTGCTGTCGATCTCGGTGCACGAGTTCGGGCACGCCTGGATGGCCAACCGGCTCGGCGACCGCCTGCCGGCCCAGCAGGGGCGGCTCACGCTGTCGCCGATGGCGCACATCGATCCGATCGGCACGATCCTCATGCCGCTGGTCGCGGTGTTCATGCCGGGCGGCTTTCCGCTGCTGGCCTGGGGCAAGCCGGTGCAGACCAACCCCATGTCCTACACACGCGGATCTCGCCGCGGACCGGCCACATGCTGGTGGCGCTGATGGGGCCGCTCATGAACCTGCTGCTGGCGGTCGTCGATCTCGATCCTGCTGGTGCTGCTGGCGCACGTGGTGCGGCTGCCGGCCGGCATCGCCGAGGCGGGGATCCGCTACTTTCTGGTGCTCAACATCATGCTGACGTTCTTCAACCTGCTGCCGGTGCCGCCGCTGGACGGCGGATCGGTGCTGGCGGGGCTGCTGCCGCAGAGCTTGCAGGTCATCCCCGCAGGTCTTGCAGCGCTACGGCACGATCGTGTTCTTCCTGCTGCTGCTGTCGGGTGCGCTCAAGATCCTGATGCGCCCGGCGTATCACGTGGCGGGGGCGTGGGCCGAGGTGGTCATGAGGCTCATGGCTGCATGATGGTGCCGGATGACGATGACGCCAGAGACGCTGCGCGCAACGCCCCCTATCGCGTCGCGCTCCCTGAATTCGAGGGTCCGCTCGATCTGCTGCTTGCACCTGTGCAAGACGCACGAGATCGAGATCGTGAACATCCCGATCGCGTTCATCACCGAGAAGTACCTCGAGTACCTCGAGGTGATGCAGACGATGTCGGTCGATCTGGCGGCCGACTATCTGGTGATGGCCGCGACGCTGGCCTACCTCAAGTCGCGCGAGCTGGTGCCGTCGCCCGAGCCGCTGGAGGTAGCGGCCGACGAAGAGGAGGAGGTGCTCGATCCGCGCGAAGAGCTGATCCGCCGCCTGCTCGAGTACCAGAAGTACAAGGACGCGGCCGAGAAGCTGGGCGGGCGGCCGATCGAGGGGCGCAACGTCTTCCTGCGCGGCAGCGAGATCGAGGGCACCGGCGGGGCTGTCGCCGCTGGCCGAGCACTCGGTCTGGAAGCTGATCGAGTCCTTCGGAAAGCTGCTGGAGAAGGCCGGCCCCAAGCTGACCCACGACGTGGTCGTCGACCGCGTGTCGATCAGCGAGCGGATCAACCAGCTGATCGATCGCATCGAGGCGGGCGGCGGTTCGTTCCGGTTCGACGCCTGCCTCGACCTGTCGCTGGCCGAGCCCGAGCTGCGCAGCCAGCTGGTGGTGACGCTGCTGGCGGTGCTGGAGCTGGCGCGCCTCAAGGTGGTGCGCGTGCTGCAGTCGCCCGACGGCGAGACGTTGTTCGTGAGTCAGATCGCGGGCTCCGCGCTCGCGGACGCGCGGCGCGCCGAGGTGACGTCGGCCGCCGAGGCCGGCGCGGAGGCCGCGAACGCGGAGGCCGCTGGCAGGGAGGTCGCTGGTGTAGAAGGTGCCGTCGCGGAGGTCGCGAACGTGGAGACCGCGGCACGGAGGCCAACGGCACGGAGGCCGCCGGTGTGGAGGTGCCGTCACGGAGGCGCGAACGGGAGACCAGCCGGCACGGAGGCACGGCATGGAGGCCAACAGCCCGGAGGCCGCGGCGCGGAGGCCGCCTCCGGCGGCGCAGACGCGCCGGTCGCCGAGACCTCGGCCGCCCAGATCCCCGCCGAATTCGAGGACAAGAATGAGCAAACGTAAGAAGCATGACCAGGGTGCCGAGGACGCGCCCACCCTGATTGACGCCGCGATCGACGTCGAGCCCCACACCCAACCGTCGACGGAGCGCGCAGGTCCCTCCGACGAGGACGAGGCGACCCGGCTTGACGTCGCGATCCCCGAGGGCCGAGCCGAGGAGGCGCAGACGACGCCGCTCGCATCGGCGTCGGTCGAAGAGGTCGATGCCGCCGTCGACGCCGCGCTCGGCAACGAGCGTCTGGGTCACGGCGCGCTGGATCCGTTCGACGAGCTGCCGACGATCGAGATATCGATCAACGCGCCGGCCGCCGGCGACGAGGATGCGTCCGAGGGCGAGAGCTGGGAGGAGCCGACGCGCGTCGGGGCCGCGGCCGAGATGGCCGAGCTGGCGGCGCAGTCGATCGCCGAGCCGAGCGGCGGGCACGGGAGCGAGGGGGGCGACGGCGAGCCGCTGCCGGTCGATTCGTCGGCCCGGCTGGAGAGCATCCTCGAGAGCCTGATCTTCGCGTCGGATCGGCCGCTGGCGCTGAACGATCTCAAGCGCCTGGTCGGTGAGCGCGACAGCAAGAAGCTGGCGGCGGCGCTGGACACGTTGCAGGCGCGCCACCGCGGCGCCGGGGTCGAGCTGGCCAGCACCGCCGGCGGGTGGCAATTTCGCACCAACCCCGAGAACGCTGCCTGGGTCGCCAAGCTGGTCGCCGGCCGGCCGGCGCGCCTGTCGCGCGCCATGCTGGAGACGCTGGCGATCGTGGCCTACCGGCAGCCGATCACCCGCCCGGAGATCGACGAGATCCGCGGCGTCGACTGCGGCCCGGTGCTCAAGACGCTGCTCGACCGGACCCTGATCCGGATGATCGGCAAGAAAGAGGAGGTCGGCCGTCCGATCCTTTACGGCACGACGCCGGAGTTCCTGCGCACCTTCAGCCTCAAGGACCTGACCGAGCTGCCGACGCTGCGGCAGTTCCACGAGCTCGGCGCCGCCGAGCAGGCCAAGGTCGACGCCGAGGCGCCCGCGACCGCCGCCGAAGCGGGTGGGGCGCCCGGCGCGTCCGGGCCGCCGCGCGCGATGCCGGCGCCGTCGCCGCTGCCCGATCACGATCCCGCCGAGGAGGACGCGCTGCTGTCGGAGCTCGACGAGGCGAGCGCGGCGGCGACGCGCGCGACGCGCGTGCCCGAGCCGGAGCAACCGACCGCGACCGCAGAAGAACCGACAACCCGAACCCAGGTGACAGAATAAAGTGGCGACTCGACTACAGAAGTACCTGGCGCAGGCGGGGGTCTCTTCGCGGCGCCAGGCCGAGACGCTCATTCGTTCGGGGGCGGTCAGCATCAACGGCCAGGCGGTGACCGCGCTCGGCACGACGATCAATCCCAACGCGGATCGCGTCGAGGTCAACGGCCGCCGCGTGCACATCGAAAAGCCGATCTACCGGCTGCATGCTCAAGCCGCGCGCTTGCCTGGCCACGCTGACGCCGACCGCCAGCCGCCCCACGTTGCGTCGCTACCTGCGCGATCCCGAGCCGGGGGTTCAGGTGGTGGCGCCGCTCGATTTTCCGGCCGAGGGGGTGGTGCTGCTCACCTCCGACGGCGAGCTGGCGGAGGCGATGTCGAAGCGTTCGCAGCGCGTGGCGATGACCTATCACCTCAAGCTGCAGGGGGCGGTCGGCGAAGACGAGGTCGCCCGGCTGCTGAAGGGATGGCGCTGGGAGAACCGCCCGGTGCGTCCCGAGGCGGTCGCGGCGATCGCCACCACCGGCAAGAACACCTGGATCGAGATGGTCGTCGCCGAGAGCCGCCCGCGCGCGCTCAAGGCGGCCGGCGAGCTGATCCGCCACTCGCTGCTCAAGATCTCGCGCGTGCGCATGGGCGGTCTGTCGTTCGAAGGGCTGGCGATGGGCGGCTGGCGCGACCTCACCAAGCCGGAGGTTTCGGATTTGAGACGGCGCGCCGGCCTCGACGCCTGAGCGCGTCCAGGGACACGACGTTTATTGCTCGAACGCCGCGTTCCAGGTCGCTCGCCCGACGATTCCGTCGGGCTCCAGGCCCATTTCGCGCTGCAGGGCGATGCACGCCTGGCGCGACTGGCGGCCGTAGAAGCCGTCGATGTCGACGGCGAAGCGGCGCTCGCGCATCTGGGACTGCCAGACGCGCACGTCCTCGCCGCTCATGACCGGGGCGTGCGGCCAGACCAGGTAGCGGCCGCTCCAGGCGGGGCGCCCCGCCTCGGGCGGCGCCGCCGGCGGCGGTTCCGCGGGGGCCAGCGGCTTGGCGGCCATCGCCTGCAGCTCGCCGAGCTCGCCGCGGAACTGGTCGCAGTCGCACGGCCCCTTCACGCCGGGGATCCGCTGCACGTTGCCGCTGTCGCCGTCGGTGAATTGCCAGAAGTCCCAGCGCGCCCAGGTGCGCGGCACGATCGGCTCGTGCGGTCCGTAGCGCGCCGTCCAGAGCAGGCGCGAACGCAGCTCGGGGACGTCGGGGTCGCGCAGGGTGCGGCGCCAGAGACCCCCGGTGTAAATGATCAGCGGCTGGCCGAACAGGGCCTCCGCCTGCGTGACGAAGGCGACCGCCCACTGCACCACCTGCGCGGGCGGCAGCCCGCCGTCGACCTCGAGATCCAGCGCCGGCGGCAGCGTGTTCCAGGTGCGCGCGCCGACGACCGCGGCGAAGTGCGCCGCCTGGGTCTCGGGGTCGCTGCCGGGCCGCGCGAAGTGGAAGGCCCCGCGCAAGAGCGGCGTGTCGCCGAGCGCCTGCCAATTGTCGTCGAAGCGACCGTCGACGATCGAGCTCCCCTCGGTCGCCTTGACGAACGCGAACTTGACCTCGGAGCGGCTGACCGCCGTCCAGTTGATCTCGCCATTGTGGTGGCTGACGTCGATTCCAAGCACCGGCATTTGGCACCTCCGCCCCGAAGAACGGAGACGATGGCCTAAACTTCCGAAAAAATCACCCGACCGCGCGCCGCATGAACGAACGCAGCCCCAGCCACCAGAACAGCGCCGTCATCAGCGCCAGCGCCGCCAGCACCGCGCCGAGCGGCATGTGCGGCTGCGCCGGGATCAGCACGGCGCGCAGCCCCTCGGCGATGTAGGTCAGCGGGTTCAACAACACCACGTACTTCATCACCGGGACCTCGTCGAGACCGCGCCAGGGATAGTAGGCGCAGCCGAACATGATCATCGGCGCGACCACCACGCCGAACAGCAGGCCGATCTGGGTCCCCTCGATCACGCTGCCCAGGTACAGCCCCATGACGCTGAACGCCGTCGCCCCGAACACGGTGACCAGCAGCACCAGGCCGGCGTGCGCCTCCGACAGCCCCGGGATCGGCCCCATGATCAGGCGCGCGAGCGGCAGCACGAACGCCGCCGCCAGCAGCGCCTGTACCGCGCCCGAGATCACCTTGGCGAGGGCGACCATCCAGTTGGGCACCGGCGCCAGCAGGCGATCCTCGATCTCGTGGGTGAAGCCGAAGTCGGCGACCATCGGCAGCGCCACCGACTGCACCGCCGCCAGCGCCAGGCTCACCGCCAGCACGCCGGGCAGCAGCGCCGCGGTGTAGCCGCGGTTCATGAATCGCATGCGCGGCAGCAGGTAACCGAAGACCACGGTGAACATCAGCGGCTGCATCGCCGTGCGCATCAGGAAGAACGCCAGCTCGCGCCTGACCACGATCACGTCGCGCATCAGCAGCGCCCGCAGCACACTGAGCGCGCCGACCGGCTTCGCCGCCGGCGCCGTCGCCGTCACCCCGGGCACTAGTCGAGCTTCCTGCCGGTCAGCGATACGAACAGCGTCTCCAGGCTGGGCGGCGCCAATCGAATGTTGGTCACCTGGCGCCCGGCCGCCTGCACCGCGCCGATGAGCGGCGCGACCGCTTCGCCGCCGCGCGGGTGATAGACCGCGAGGGTCGTGTCCCGCGCCTCGACCGAAAGGACGCCGCCGACGGCGCGCGCCGCCGGTAGGGCCGCGGCCGCCGGGCCGTCGAGCGAGATCTCGATCCGCGTGCCGCCCGGCGCCTTGCGCAGCAGCTCGGCGGGGGCGTCACACGCCAGCAGCCGGCCGTGGTCGACGATCGCGACGCGATCGCACAGCTGCTCCGCCTCCTCCATGTAGTGGGTGGTCATGATGATGGTGCGCCCCTCGGTGTGCAGCGCGCGCAAGATCTCCCACAGCGCGAGCCGCGCCTGGGGATCCAGCCCGACGGTCGGCTCGTCGAGGAAGAGGATCTCGGGCTCGTGGATGAGCGCGCGCGCGATCATCAGGCGCTGCTGCTGTCCCCCCGACAGGTGCTCGACGCGCGCCTGGCCGCGATCGCCGAGGCCCATGCGCGCGAGGATCTCCTCGGCGCGCTGGCGCGACACCGCGCGCGAGAAGCCGAAGTAGGCGGCGTGGAAGACCAGGTTCTCCAGCACCGACAGCCCGCGGTCGGGATTGGGGCGCTGGGGCACGACCCCGATGCGCCGGCGCACGGCCACCGCCTGCGCGACGACGTCCTCGCCGGCGATCAGCGCCTGCCCACCGGTGGGCAACACGCGCGTCGTGAGGATGCCGATGGTCGTGGTCTTGCCGGCGCCGTTGGGGCCGAGCAGACCGAAGAACTCGCCGGTTCGGACCGCCAGGTCGAGCCCGTCGAGCGCGACGATCGAGCTGCCGGGCGCGGGCCGCGCCGTGGGCGAAGCCGTCGGGTGCGCCGTGGGCGAAGCCGTTGGGTGCATCGACGGCGAAGCCGTCGGGTGCAACGACGGGCCGCCCGCGCGGGTCTTCCTGAGCTTGGGCGCGGCGTAGATCTTCCTCAGCGCGCGGGTCTCGATTGCCATCGTCACGGCGTGCGCATCCTAGCGCACGCCCGCGCGAGCTGCGCCATTCGTTCCCCGCGCATTTGCGCGTCGCCGAGCCGCGCGGAGTGATAAAGAGATAGCCGTGTCAAAGACAGCTTCAAAGCCTGCCCGCGCCCTGATCTCGGTCTCCGACAAGACCGGGCTCGTCGAGCTCGCGCGCGGTCTGGTTCAGCAGGGGCTCGAGATCCTGTCGACGGGCGGAACCGCCAAGGCGCTGTACGCCGCCGGCGTCGCCGTGCGCGAGGTCAGCGACTTCACCGGCGCGCCCGAGATCCTCGACGGTCGCGTCAAGACGCTGCATCCGCGCGTGCACGGCGGCATCCTGGGCCGCCCGACCGCCAAGCACCGCGCGGAGATGCAGCAGGCCGGCCTGTCGCCGATCGATCTCGTGGTGGTCAACCTGTACCCGTTCCGCGAGACCGTCGCGCGCGACGCCCCGTTCGAGGAGGTGATCGAGAACATCGACATCGGCGGCCCCGCGATGATCCGCTCGGCGGCGAAGAATCATGAGCGGGTCGCCGTGGTCGTCGAGCCCGCCGACTACGCGCGCGTGCTGGCCGCGATCACCGACGAGGGCGAGGTCCCCGCGCCCCTGCGCTTCGAGCTGGCGCGCAAGGCGTTCGCGCACACGGCCGCCTACGACGGCGCGGTCGCGTCGTACCTGGGGCGCGTCACCGCCCCCGACGCCCCGCTCGCCGATTTTCCGCGCACGCTGCACCTGTCGGGGCGGCTCGAGCGCGCGTTGCGCTACGGCGAGAACCCGCACCAGAAGGCGGCGTTCTACGTGCAGGACGACGCGGCCGGTCCGTCGCTGGCGCGCGCCCAGGTGCTGCAGGGCAAGGAGCTGAGCTACAACAACCTGCTGGATCTCGACGCGGCGATGCGCATCGTGGCCGAGTTCGCGCCGGCGGCGGTGGCGATCATCAAGCACAGCAACCCGTGCGGCGTCGCGATCTCGGAGGCCGGCGTCGCCGACGCCTATCGCCGCGCGCGTGACACCGACCCGGTGTCGGCCTTCGGCGGCATCGTCGCGGTCAACCGCATGGTCGACGCGCAGCTGGGGCGCGAGCTGGCCGACACCTTCCTGGAGTGCGTGATCGCGCCCGACTACGCCCCCGAGGCGCGCGCGGCGCTGGCGGCGAAGAAGAACCTCCGCCTGCTGGCCTACGACTTCGCGCGCGACGCCGAACAGGTCGGCGCCAATCCGCTGGCCGCGCTCGACGTGCGCACCGTCGCCGGCGGCTTCCTCGTGCAGACGCGCGACACCACCACGTCGGCGGCCAGCGCGGCGCGGGTCGCCTCGAAGCGCGCGCCGACCGCGACCGAGCTGGTCGACCTGGATTTCGCCTGGCGCGTCGCCAAGCACGTCAAGTCGAACGCGATCGTCTTCGCGGGCGGGGGCCGCACGCTGGGCATCGGCGCCGGGCAGATGTCGCGCGTCGATTCGGTGCGGATCGCGATCTCCAAGGCGCGGGCGTCGCTGGCGGGCGCCGTGCTCGCCTCGGACGCCTTCTTCCCCTTTCGCGACGGCGTCGACGAGGCGGCCAAGGCCGGCGTGACCGCGGTGATCCAGCCGGGGGGCTCGGTGCGCGACGACGAGGTGCTCGCGGCCGCCGACGAGCACGGCATGGCGGTGGTGCTCACCGGCGAGCGCCACTTCCGTCACTAGACCGCAAAGGGGTCAAAGGACGGTCGCTCAAAGCATCAAGCGCCCCCGCAGCGCCGCCTCGTCGGCGCGCAGGACGTCCTCGATTTCCGCTGGCGGGACGACACAGTCGCCCGCGGGCGAGCGGGCGACGAATCAGTGGTGGCGGCGGTGGTGAAGCCGGCCGGCGCCGCGATGATTGTGCGCGCGATCGGCCAGCGCCGCCGCCTGCTCGTCGGGGGCCTTGGCGGCGACCGCGGCGACCGGCGGAGGCGTGGCGGCGAGGATCGCCCCGGGCGCGTTCGGATCGGGCGTCCGCGCGAGGCGCGCGATGGCGCTCGTGGAGGCTGCCGCGGTCGAAGCCGACACCGCGGAGCCGGGGTCGCCCTGCCGCGGGTCCCGCGCCGCCCAGTAAAGACCGATCGACGCGACGACGGCGAAGGCACCGACCGCCAGCCAGCGGCGCCGGGCCTGGGTCTGGGTTTCGCGCGGCACGCTGAGATTCATCTCGAACAGCTCGTGCGCGACTGGATCCGTCGGTTCGGAGAGATCCGACAGGTCGATCGGCTTGCGCGCCCGCGCCTCTTCGATGCGATCGCCTTGCTGCATCCACCGCATGACCTGATCGGAAAAAGACGGGTCTTCTTCTCCGGCCGGCAGCTGTCCGGCGATCGTTGTCTGGGGCATGGTCTGGGGCATGCGGTGCTGGGGCATGGTCTGGGGCCGCGCGGCCACCGGTCCGCCGGCAACCGAGAGGCGGCCGGCCGATGCGACGATCGGGGGCGCGAGCGCCGCCGCCGCCGCCGCAGCCGGCAGCACAACCATATCGGGGCCCGAGCCGGTAGTGGCCGTTTCGGCCGACGCACCCGCGGCGCCGTCGACCACGGCCAGCCCCTTGAGGGTGATTCGTTTGGGCGGGGGCGTCACCTGCGCGTCCTCGCTGCCGTACTGTTCGCTGACGTGCGGATCGCTGTCGCGCGGAGCCGTTGAAGGTCCAACCGGGGCGCCCCCCGGAACCGGATCCGCGGCGCCCGTCCTGCCATTAATCCAAGCCTGCATTTGTGATGTCGGTGGGCAGTTTGACCAACCCTTCGTCAAAAAATTAGCCGCCGGAAATCGGGCCAGGCCTCCAGCGCCTAGAGTTCCACTATCGTGGATTGGCAAATGCAACGGCGCATACGCCGGACGTTCAAGAGTAACGGCTCGCATGCCCCGGTGATGGCGCGCACCGCCACCTACAGCCTGTGCGGCAAATCGCCGCGGCCGGGCGTGCGTCAGCCGGCGCCGCTGTGCCGCGGCTGGCGTCGGTGCGCGGGCAAAAAAGATGCCGCGCACGGCGGATTTCGCGGTACGTAAGGCGTCGGTATGGGTTGTCACATTCTCCTGGTCGGCTCGGGCGGGCGCGAGCACGCGCTGGCCTGGAAGCTCGCCCAGAGTCCGCTGTGCGAGCGGATCACGGTGGCGCCGGGGAATCCGGGCATCGCGCGCATCGCGAAGACGCGGGTGGTTCCGCTGCGCGCCGAGGCGATCGCGGATCTGGTGGCGCTGGCGGTGCGCGATCGCGCCGACCTCGTGGTGTGCGGCC
Source organism: uncultured Pseudomonadota bacterium (assembly GCA_963778795.1). Classification (GTDB taxonomy): domain Bacteria; phylum Myxococcota_A; class Polyangia; order Fen-1088; family Fen-1088; genus DASRQZ01. The sequence goes on from CAVZVU010000005.1 coordinate 1,432,271, forward strand.
CGGAATCGGCGCTGGTGGCCGGGCTGGGCGACGAGATCGCGGCCGCCGGCATACCGTTCTTCGGGCCGACGCGCGCCGCCGCCGAGATCGAAGGTTCGAAGGCCTACGCCAAGAAGCTGATGGCGGCCGCCGGCGTGCCGACCGCGGCTTTCGGCGTGTTCGACGACGTGGCCGCCGCCGAGGCGTTCATCGACGCGCAGCCGGGCGCCGTCGTGGTCAAGGCCGACGGTCTGTGCGCCGGCAAGGGGGTGGTGGTCACCAGCAACGCCGCCGAGGCCAAGGCGGCCGTGCGGCAGATGCTGGCGGAGCGCACGTTTGGCGACGCCGGCGCGCGCGTGGTGATCGAGGAGCGCCTCGTCGGGCGCGAGGTCTCGATGATGGCGCTGTGCGACGGCACGCGCTTCGAGCTGCTCGACTCGGCCGAGGATCACAAGGCGGTCGGCGACGGTGACGTCGGCCCCAACACCGGCGGCATGGGCACCTATTCGCCGTCGCCGCTGGTCGACGGCGCGCTGCGAAGCCGGATCGTCGAGACGATCTTCGCGCCCACGGTGCGCGCGCTGGCCGCCGCGGGGCGGCCGTTCCGCGGGCTGCTCTACGGCGGGCTGATGCTGACGCCCGATCGCGGTCCGGTCGTCATCGAATGGAACTGCCGCTTCGGCGACCCCGAGACGCAGGTGGTCCTGGTGCGCATGCAAGACGATCTGCTGCCCTGGCTGCTCGGCGCCGCGCGCGGCGATCTGCCGTCGGGGGCGATCGGCTGGCGCGCCGGCGCCGCCGTCTGCGTCGTGCTGGCGGCGCCCGGTTATCCGGCGTCGCCGCGCCTGGGCGAGCCGATCACCATCGATCCGCGCTTCGACGTCGCGGGCGATGACGTGATTGTATTTCACGCCGGTACGCGACGCGCGCTGGTGCGCGCCGGCGAGAGCGAGGGTCCGCTGCTGACGTCGGGCGGGCGGGTCCTGGGCGTCACCGCGCGCGGCGCCGACCTCGCGGGCGCGCGCGCCGCCGCCTACGATGCGATCCGCGACATTCAATTCGCCGGCATGCACTTCCGTAGTGACATCGGCGCCAGAGGAGAGAAGAAGACATGAGCGGCAGTGAGGGATCCAAGATCGATGTAGCGATCATGATGGGATCGAAGTCCGATCTCGAGACCATGCGCCCAGCGGCGAAGGTGCTCGAGTCGCTGGGGTTGGTCGTCGAGGTGCGCGTGCTGTCGGCGCACCGCACGCCCGAGCACGCGGCGGCGTTCGTGCGCCAAGCGGTGAAGGACGGCGCCAAGGCCTTCATTTGCGGCGCCGGCGGCGCGGCCCACCTGGCGGGCGCCGTCGCGGCGCACACCACGCGGCCGGTGATCGGCGTGCCGATCGCCGCCGGGACGCTGGGCGGGTTCGATGCGCTGCTGTCGACGGTGATGATGCCGCCGGGGATGCCGGTCGCCACCGTGGCGGTCGGGGGCGCCGAGAACGCGGGCCTGCTGGCGGCGCAGATCATCGCGGTCAGCGACCCGGCGCTGTCGGCGCGGGTCGAGGCCGAGCGCGAGACGCGGCGTCGCAAGGTGCTGGACAGCGACGCCGAGGTGCGTGCCCAGTTCGGACGCGGAACCGCGGCACCCGCGAAATAGGGGCCGTGGCCCACGTCTTTCCCGAGGAGATCCTGTTCGCGGCGCACGCGCTGCGCCGGGGCGAGATCATCGCCTACCCGACGGAGACCTTCTACGGCCTGGCGGTCAACGCCCTCGACGAGCTGGCGCTGGCCCGCCTGCGCCAGGTCAAGGGGCGCGGCGACAAGGCGATCTCGGTGCTGGTGCTGGGCGACGGCATGATCGATCGCCTGTGTCGCAGCGTGCCCGCGGCGGCGCGCAAGCTGATGGCGCGCCACTGGCCGGGCCCGCTGACCATCGCGCTGCCGGCGCGACGCGGGATTCCGGCGCCCCTGATCTCGGACGGTTGCGTCGCCATCCGCGAGTCGCCGCATCCGACGGCACGCGCGCTGATCGAGGTGTTCGGTGGTCCGATCACCGCGACCAGCGCCAACCCCGCCGGCGTGGATCCGCCGTGCACGCCCGAGGCGGTGGAAGAGCTGTTCGAGGGGCGCATCCGCGTGCTGCACGCCGGCGCGACGCCGGGCGGCGCGCCCAGCACCCTGGTGCGCGTGCGCGGCAATCGGGTCGAGGTCCTGCGCCAGGGCGCGCTGGTGCTGGGGGACGACGACTAGGCCCGACCACGGTCTGAGCTTTACCCGTCCTCGTCCTCGTCGCCGTCCTCGTCCGCGATCTGCGGCCGAGATCTGCAGAAGCCGTGTGGGCCGAGTTACGAGGAAGACGAGGACGGAGGACGAGGACGAGGACGAGGACGGGTAAAGCTCGATTAGGGAGGTCTCCCAGCCCGGCCTTTTACCCGTGCTCAGGATCGGGTAGAAAAACCCATGGCCGTCATCGCCCCCTTCTCTGGACTCCGCTACGACCTGGCGCGCGTCGGTGATCCGTCGGGCGTGCTCGCGCCGCCGTACGACGTGATCTCCGACAGCCAGCGCCTGGCGCTGGAGGCGCGGCATCCGCAGAACGTGGTGCGGCTGGAGCTGCCGCGCGGCGACGGCGACGCGAAGTACGCCAGCGCGGCCGCGCTGCTCAACGCCTGGATCGCGGAGGGGATCCTGCGCCCCGACGCGCAACCGGCGTTGTATCGCTACGAGCAGACGTTCCGCTTCCCGGCGCCGGGCGCTGGCGCCGGCCGCGCCGCCGCTGCGGTCGCGACGTATGTGCGCAAGGGGTTCTTCGCGCTGGTGCGGCTCGAGCCGTTCGCGAACCGGGTCGTGCTGCCGCACGAGCACACGCTGTCGGCGCCGAAAGAGGACCGGTGCAAGTTGATGCGCGCGACGCGCACGCACATCTCGCAGGTATTCGGGCTGTTCCGCGATCCCGAAGGGGCGTCGGAGGCGGCGCTGGCCGGGGACGCCGCCGCGCCGTTGCTGCTCGACGCCACTACCGCCGACGGCTGCCGCCATCGGCTGTGGGGCGTGACCGACGCGCACGCCATCGCCGGCGTCGCGGCGGTGATGCGCGGCAAGCAGATCCTGATCGCCGACGGCCACCACCGCTACGAGACCATGCTCGGCCTGCGCGACGAGCTGCGCCCGGCTGGGCGCGCGCCGGGCCGATCGGGCGCCGATTGGGGCGCGATGTTCCTGGCCCGCGCCGAGGACCCGGGCTTGCTGGTGCTGCCGACGCATCGTCTGATTTCGAACTTGCCCTCGTGGAGCGCCGACGCGCTGCGCGCCGGCGCGGCGTCGGCGTTCGAGGTGACCCGGGGCGACGAGCGCGACGCCGCTGCGATCGAGGCCCGCCTCGCGGGTGCCGCCGCCGCTCGCCGCATCACCTTCGCGCTGCGCGCGGCGGGCGAACACCAGACCACCTGGCTGGCGCTCAGGCCGGGCGCCGATCTGTCGGCGCTGGGGCCGCCGGCGCTGCGCACGCTGGACGTCACCGTTCTGCACGGGATGCTGCTTGGTCCGGTGCTGGGCATCGACGCGGGCGCGATGGCCAGGCAATCCTACCTCGGCTACACGCACGACACGGCGCAGGCGCTGGCCGAGGTCGACGGTGGGCGCGTGCAGGCGGCGTTCCTGATGAACGCGACCCAGGTCGAGCAGGTGCTGCAGGCCTGCGAAGCCGGCTTCGTGCTGCCGCAGAAGTCGACCTACTTCCAACCCAAGCTCGCCACCGGCCTGGTGATGTATCGGATCGATCCCGATGCCGAGATCGTCTCTCCCGGCTGATAGTCCAGACGACGTCGCCAGCGATGCCGGCGATGAGACGGCCGGCGCTGAGAAGACGGTCGATGACACGACCGTCGATGACACGACCGTCGATACGCTGCTCGGCGGTCGGGTGACGCTGGTGCAACCGCGGCGCGGGTTTCGTTCCAGCCTCGATCCAGTGCTTGCTGGCACGCTTCCTGGCGCCGCCCTTCGGGCGCTTCCTCGACATCGGTTGCGGCACCGGCGCGCTGTCGTTCTCGTTGCTCGCGGACGATCCGGTGGCGATCGGCGTCGGCGTCGAGCTGCAGCCGCGTCTGGCGCGCCTGGCGGCGCTGGGACGACTGCGCAACCGGGTCGTCGATCGCTTCGATCTGGTCGAGGGGGACATCCGCGCGCGGGCGGCGGCGCTGGCCTCCGAATCGTTTGACCTGGTGGCGACGAACCCACCGTTTCGTCAGGTCGCGCGCGGGCTGTCGTCGCCCGACGAGGAGCGCGCCGTCGCCAATCACGAGCTGACGCTCACGCTCGCCGAGTGGCTCGACTGCGCGGCGCGACTGGTGCGCCCCGGCGGCCGGGTCGGGGTGGTCTACAGCGCCGAACGCCTGGCCGAGCTGCTGGCCGGCCTGTCGGCGCGCGATCTGGCGCCGGTCCGGCTGCGCGCCGTCCATCCATTCGCCGACCGCCCCGCCGTTCGCGTGCTGGTCGAGGCCCACCACCAGTCGCGCCGCCCGCTGACCATCGAGCCCCCGCTGGTCCTGCACGCCGGCGACCCCGCGCGCTTCACTCCCGAGGCCCGCGCGATGCTGCAGTCGGAACCGTCGGAACCGCAAGGCGGCTGACGGCTGACCTTCAGCCCACGTCTTCCACGAGAAACAGGCGCGCGGTCCGGATCGTCGTGTGGTGCCGGTGGCGGTGCGCTTCGCCGTTCGGGATGACCAGCGCGTCGCCCGCGCGGAAGCGCTCGATGCGGCCGTCGAAGTTGATCTCCATCTCCCCCTCGAGGACCAGGCCGGCGTGGCCCCGCGTGCACCAGTTCGGCTCGACGAACGCCGCGCCGAACTCGACCATCCGCAGCTTCTTGTCGCCCCGGATCAGCGTCTTGGTTCGCAACCCGGGCGCGGGCGATTCCCAGTCGATCTGGTCGAACGCGACCGCAGCGGCGCCGGTGCTCGCCGTAGCGTCGTCGCTCATCGCTCTTGCTCCTGTGCAGATCGGTTAAACGCCAAGACGCCAGGACGCCACGGTCCGAACTTTTGAAAATCCGGTCTTTGGCGTCATGGCGTCTTGGCGTTTCGTCTCATCCGACCAGCGCTGCGCCTAGCTCTTGTCGCTGGCCGGCGTCGCCGCGGGGCCGGCGACCGGGCTGTCCTTCAGCGCCTCGTCGATCGGCGGCAGGTCGTCGAGGTTCGGCACCAGCGTGATCTCGATGCGCCGGTTCTTGGCCTTGTTCTCGGTCGTGTCGTTGGCGGCGACCGGCGACTGATCGGCGTAGCCGGCGGCCGACAGCCGCTTCGGCTCCATGCCGCTGGCGATCATGAAGTTGACCACCTCGACGGCACGCGCCGTCGACAGATCCCAGTTCGACCGGAAGCGCTTCGACTTGATCGGAATGTTGTCGGTGTGCCCGGCGACCTGGAAGTTGCGGTTCGGGATCTCCTTCAGCACGTCGGTGACCTGGCGGAGCGCGTCCTCGCCCTCCTTCTTGAGCTCGGTCTTGCCAGGATCGAACAGGATCTGATCACCCAGGCGCACGATCATGCGGTTTTCGCGCAGCTCGACCTGCAGCTTGCCGGCGTCGGTCAGTTGCTTGAACTGCGCCACCAGCTTACGAAACTGCGAGGCGCGCGCTTCGGCCTGGATCTGCGCCTTGCGCAGATCCTCCATGCGCTTCTTCGCCGTCTCGAGCTCGCCGCCCAGATTGCCGCGCTCGGTCTCCAGGCGCGAGACATCCTGTCCCAGCGATTCGAGCTTCTTGCTGAGCACACTGATGCGCGCCTCGCGCGTATCGACGTCCTTCTTGTGCTGCGCCTTTTCGGCCGCGTCGGCCGCCTGGGCCTCCGCCAGTTTTTGCTTCTGCTGATCGCGGTCGCGCACGGCGGCGTCATAGACCTGCTGGTCGATACCGCAGCCTGCCACCGTCAGCGTCAGCGTCAGCGTCAGGGTCAGCGCCATCGCCGCGCTGACCGCGGTCCCGGCGAACGTGCTCCCCAGCCTGTTTCGCATGTTCATCTGCCTCCTCCTCCTTTGTTTCGCGGTGTGGCTCTTGACGTTCCGAACTCTCGCTCGACGATCGCGTCCAGCTCGGCGCCGGCGATCGCGCCCGGGGCGCCGTCGAAGTCCCAACCGACGTTGGCGCCCAGGCGCGCGCGCACGGCTTCCTTGGCGTGGCCGAGTCGGTGAAGCAGGGCCGCGCGCTCGACGAGCTCGCCCCGGTACATGGCCTCGCGCTTCGCCGGCAACGTCTTCGCGTAGGCGGGGTTGCGCTTGGGCTGCATCCAGTCGAACGGCGGCATCATTCCTCCAGTCGGACCATTCCGCCGAAGACTGTAACGCGAAGCGGCCGCTAAATCTGCTTTAACGCGAGCTTGGCGGCGTCCCACAGCCGGTCCTGCTCTTCGGCTGAGGCGTCGGCGATGGAACGGCCCTGGGTGCGCAGGGCGTCCTCGATGTGGGCAAAGCGGTCGGCGAAGCGATCGGTCGATCCGCGCAGCGCGCTCTCGGCGTCAAGGCCGAGCTTGCGGGCCAGGTTGGTCACCGCCAGCAGCACGTCGCCGAGCTCCTTCTCCATCTCGACGCGATCGCCGGCGGCGACCGCGGCGTCGAGCTCGGCCAGCTCTTCCTCGATCTTCGCGCGCGGCCCTTTGGCGTCGGGCCAGTCGAAACCGACGGCGCCGGCCTTCTCGCCGGCGCGGCTCGCGCGCAGCAGCGCCGGGGCGCTCTTGGGGATACCGTCGAGCGCGCCGCGCTTCCCCTTCTCGGCCTTCTCGGCCGCCTTGATCTTGGCCCAGTTCGCGACCACGCCGCCGGCGTCGCGCGCGTCGACCAGGCCGGGTGCGGGCGCCGGCGCGGGCGTCGTCGCAGACGCGGACAGGGCGGCGATCTCCTCGGGCTTGAAGACGTGCGGGTGCCGGCGCACCAGCTTGGTGACGATCCCGCGCGCGACGTCGTCGATGCCGAACGCCCCCTCGGCGAAGCGCAGCTCCGACTGAAACACGATCTGCAGCAGCAGATCGCCCAGCTCCTCGCGGTGATCGTCGACGCTGCCGGCGGCGAGCGCGTCGACGACCTCGTAGGTCTCCTCGACCAGGTAGGGGATCAGCGTCTCCAGCGTCTGTTCGCGATCCCAGGGGCAGCCGCCGGGGGCCAGCAGCCGCTGCATCAAGCCGCAGAGCCGGCTGACCTCGCCGCCGGTCTGCTTGCCCGGCAAGGGGGTCAGGTCGGGCAGGCCGGCGGCCGGCCCGGCGACGGCGGTGGGAGGTGCTTTCACGGGGCGGAGTCTACACATTGAATCCGTCCGGTTCGCGTGCTAATTCCCAGCAGGTTGAACGACCGCGGCAGCATCGCAGGACGTGTGCCCGACCGCCGGGCGGCCGAGAGCACCACGGCGCGGCTCAGCCTCGACGAGAACAGCGTGGCGCTCGCGCTTTACGGCGAGCGCAACGCGAATCTGAAGATCATCGAGCGCGAGAGCCGGCGTCGAGCTGCACGCGCGCGGCAACGAGCTCACGGTGATCGGCACGGCCGAGGCGGTCGCGATGACGCGGCGGCTGGTCGAGCAGCTGTACGCGATGGTGCGCGGCGGGACGCCGATCAGCCCCGAGGACATCGGCCGCGCCGCCCTGGCCCTGCGCGCCGACGCCGGCGTCGATCTGCGCGAGGTGTTCTCCGACACGATCCTGATCGCGGGGCGCGCGCGCCCGATCGCGCCCAAGGGGCTGGCGCAGAAGCGCTACGTCGACGCCATCCGCGCGCACGACATCGTGTTCGGCATCGGTCCGGCCGGCACCGGCAAGACCTATCTGGCGATGGCGCTGGCGGTGCGCGCGCTGATGGACAAGCAGGTCAAGCGCATCGTCCTGACCCGCCCCGCCGTCGAGGCGGGCGAGCGTCTGGGTTTCTTGCCCGGCAGCATGGAGGAGAAGGTCTCGCCCTACCTGCGGCCGCTGTACGACGCGCTCCACGACATGATGGACTTCGAGAAGGCCGACCAGCTGCTGGCGCGCGGCCTGATCGAAGTGGCGCCGATCGCGTTCATGCGCGGCCGCACGCTCAACGACGCGTTCGTGATCCTCGATGAGGCGCAGAACACCACCGGCGAGCAGATGAAGATGTTCCTGACCCGGCTCGGGTTCGAGTCGAAGGCGGTCATCACCGGCGACGTGACCCAGATCGATCTGCCCGACAACCGGCGCTCGGGGCTGACCGAGGCGGTGTCGCTGCTGACCGGCATCGAGGGGATCGCCTTTCGCTACTTCACCGAGGTCGACGTCGTCCGCCACCCGCTGGTGCAAGAGATCATCAAGGCCTATGACGGTCGCGCCGAGCGCAACACCGGCGGGGATCGCCCGAAATAGCCGCCCGGTATAGGCTAGTCGCGTGAGCGCTCCCGACGACCTTCGCACCATCGCCGATCGGTATCGCTACGAGGTCGGCGAGCTGGTCGCGACGTCGCGCGCGCTGTCGTCCGAGCGCGACATCCGCACGCTGCTGGCGCTGATCCTCGAGAAGTGCCGGCAGGTCACCGGCGCCGACGCGGGCAGCGTCTACGTGCTGGAGGGCGAGGGGGCGAGCCACGGCAAGCGGCTGCACTTCATGCTGTCGCAGAACGACTCGATCGCAGATCGACTTCAAGGAGTTCACGCTGGGCGTCGACGAGCAAGTCGATCGTCGGCAAGGCGGTGCTCGACGCGCGCCCGATCAACATCCCCGATCTCGATCACCTGGGCGACGCCGGCCAGAACCCGTGGGGTTTCCGCCACAACAAGAGCTTCGACGAGAAGACCGGCTACCGCGCGCGTTCGATGCTGACGGTGCCGATGCTGTCGGCGAAGGCCGAGGTGATCGGCGTCGTGCAGCTCATCAACCGCAAGCGCAACCCGGCGGCGCGGCTGCTGGCACCGCCGAGGATCTGGCGCGCGAGGTGATCCCGTTCGACGACTGGTCCGAGGAGCTGGCGCTGGCGCTGGCGTCGCAGGCCGGGATCTCGCTGGAGAACGCCATCCTCTACGACGAGATCCGGCGGCTGTTCGAGGGCTTCGTCGACGCGTCGGTGACGGCGATCGAGTCGCGCGATCCGACGACCTCCGGCCACTCGCGCCGCGTGGCGACGCTGTCGGTCGCGCTGGCCGAGAAGGTCGACGCCGCGACCGACGGCCCGTGGCGCGACATCCACTTCTCGCGCGTGGCGCTCAAGAAGATCGAGTACGCCGGTATCCTGCACGACTTCGGCAAGGTCGGCGTGCGCGAGAAGGTGCTGGTCAAGGCCAAGAAGCTCTACGAGGAGGACCGGCGCGCCATCGAGATGCGCTTCGCGTACATCCGGCGCGGGCTCGAGGCCGAGCAGGTCGAGCGCAAGCTGCGCGCTGGCGCTCGAGCTCGGACGCGACGAGCTCGCGCCGCGCTTCGCCGAGCTCGACGACGGAGCTCGCGCGGCGGGTGGCCGAGCTCGACAGACGCCTGGACGTTCATCATCAAGGCCAACGAGCCGACGGTGCTGGAGGAGGGGGGCTTCGAGCGGCTGGTCGAGATCGCGCGCATGCAGTATCTGGCGCCGTCGGGCGAGCTGCAGCCCTATCTCGAGCCGGGCGAGGTCGCGGCGCTGCAGATCGCGCGCGGCAGCCTGACCGCCGTCGAGCGTGTCGAGATCGAGAGCCACGTCGTGCACACCTACAACTTCCTGCGCAAGATCCCCTGGGGCCGCGACATGGACGATCTGCCGCGCATCGCCGGCTCGCACCACGAGTACCTGAACGGGATCGGCTACCCGCGGCACCTCAACGCCGCCGAGATCCCGATCGAGAGCCGGATGATGACCATCGCCGACATCTTCGACGCGCTCACCGCGTCGGACCGGCCGTACAAGAAGGCGGTGCCGATCGATCGCGCGCTCGGGATCATCGAGGGCGAGGTCAAGGCCGGCAAGTGCGACGCCGACCTGTTCCGGCTGTTCGTCGAGGCCGAGGTCTACAAGAAGGTCCTCTGACGATGGTCGACACTCTGGTGCGCGGCCGGGCGGCGGGCGCGGTCGGCGTCGCGCTCCGTCGCGCTGTCGCCGCGCGACTGCGCCTGGCGCTGCGGGCGCTCGGGCGCGCGCGTTCGTCGGCGACGCTGGTGTTCACCGACGACGACGAGATCCGCGTGCTCAACCGCGACTACCGCGATCACGACCGCGCGACCGACGTGCTCAGCTTTCACCTGCAGGAGCTGTCGGGCGAGCACGACCCGGCGGGCGCCGGCGTCAACCTGGGCGACATCGTCATCTCCGTCGAGACCGCGCGCCGCCGCGCCGCCGGCCGCCGCTTGCAGAGCGAGCTCGAACGCCTGGCGATCCACGGCCTGTGCCACCTGTTCGGCCACGACCACAAGCGCCCCGGCGAGGCCAAGGTCATGTTCGCGCTGGAGCGCCGGCTGCCGGCGGTCTGCCGTCGGCGCCCCTAGAACCGCATCCCGCGCTTCGCGCGGTACGCGAACCACTTCCAGGTGAGGTAGCCGGCGCCGGTGGCGCCGGCGATCGCGAGGATGCCCGGCCCGGCGGTGGCCAGCAGCAGCCCGGTCCCGCCCCAGGCAGCGACCGCGTAGATCCCCTTCTTCTTCGCCTCTGCCTTGTCGCGCGAGATCAGGCTTTCCATCGTACCTCCCCACAAGGGGTAGCATGAGCATCGCGCCCGAGCCAACTCACCTCAACAAGGAGCGCTAACTGTCACGGTCAGAACGCATGTGCGCCGTGGGCGCCAACCGCGAACTCGAAGGCGCTCAGCACCCCCCACTCGGGATCGCGCCCGGCGCCTGGCAGCGTCGCCGAGCCCTGCAGGCGAATGCGCGAGAACTCGGTCGGCCAGAAGGTCAGGTTGGCCGACAGCCGCTGCACGTCGTCGGTGAAGGCGAGATCGATGCACATCGGATCGTCAGCCCCGCAGTGCGGCGCAACCACGCCGGCCGACGTGCGCGCCGGCGTTCCCAGCTCCCAGCGCGCCGCGCCCGCCCAGCGCTGGGCGAATCGCCAGAACAGCCAAGCGAACCCGCCGGTGTCGTGCAGGCGCTCGCCCGGGATCTCGCGCCGTCGGTAGAACCATTCAGCCTGCAGCGACACGATCGTGTGGCTGCCGCCGCTGAGCGGACGGTATTTCAGGTAGACGTCGGTGCCGACCAGCTCGGCGCGCCCATCGGGATCGGCGGGCGCGCTGGGATCGGACCCGCCGGCGCCCGACAGGCCCCACAGGAACGACCAGTCGTCGGACAGCGCGAAGAACTGCTTGATGGCCACCGTCGCTTGCAGGTTTCGCAGCTCGCTGACGTCCAGCGACGAATCGTGGGTCACCGACGCCAGCACCTCGACGTACCAGGGCAGGGGGGTCAGGTAGGACAGCTCGACGCCCAGGCCGCGGTTCCCGTCCGGGCTGAAGAGTCGCCCGATCTCCAGCGGCTGGTCGACGAAGTCCCAGGTGTGGGGGTGGGTCGGGTTGAACCGGCCGAACCGCGTGAGGAACTGCCCCACGCGCAGCTGCAAATTCGCCGGCAGCGAGGTCGTGGTGGCGTAGACCTCTTCGATCTCGACGCCGCCCGCCTCGCCCGAGCCGATCCCTCCCCCGGCGGCCGGTGGCCGCGGCACCTTGAAGACGATGAAGGCGTCGAAGCGGAAATAGGGATCGACCGAGCTCGTCGCCGCCAGCTCGAGTTGCTGCAGGGTGAAGCCGTTGTTGTGCGGATCGTGCTCGCCGCTCTCGAGCGGCGGCCGCGCGGAGAACCACGCGAGCGCGACGTCGGCGATGAAAGATAGGTCGGGGTTCAAGGACTGAAGCCCGGAGCTGCCGGCCGGCGTGGGCGCTGGCGTCTCGGGCTCGGGTGGCGTCTCGGTGACGGGCGGCGGCGCCTCGACGGCTGGCGGCGCCTCGACGGGCGGCGGCGTTTCCGCAGCGGCCGGTTGCGCCCACGCCCGCGCCGGGGCGAGCGCCCACCCGACCGCGCAGCAAAAGGTGACCGCCCAGGTCGATTTCGGTGATGCAGCCAGCGGCTTCACTCCAGATCCCCGACCGGTTGATACCCGATCACGGGGCGGATGTCTGTGACTTCAGTTGAGGGTCTGCGGCAGCGACAGCCGAAAAGGGGCGATGTCGGCGTCGAACGACTGCCCGCGGTCGGTCACCATCTGGTAGGTGCCGCGCATCGTCCCCGAGGGCGTGGCCAGGACGCACCAGCTCGTGTACTCGAAGTTGTCCCCGGGCCGCAGCACCGGTTGGGCCCCGACCACGCCGTCCCCGCGCACCTCCTGCACGCTGCCGTTTCCGTCGGTGATGATCCAGTGGCGGCTGCGCAGCTGCGCGGTCTCGTCGCCCTGATTTTCGATCCGCACGGTGTACGAAAATGCATATTGCCGACTCGACAGCGACGAGCGCTCAGGGATGTACTCGCTCTTCACCGTGACCATGATTCCGTTCGTGAGGGCCGTCGACACCTAGACAAACTGCCAAATGCGGGCGATTCATTCAAGGACATGGATGGCAATCGAGGTGAGACGACGTCGATGAAGGTCTTGGTCACGGGGGCCAACGGCCTGATCGGCACCAGCCTGATCCGGGCGCTGCGCGCCGACGGTGTCGCGGTGAACGCGCTGGTCCGGGACACGGTGCGCGCCGCCACGCGGCTGCCGGCGGGGGTGACGCTGTTTGCCTGGGACGTCGTCGCCGGGCCGCCGCCGACCGCGGCCTTCGACGGCGTCGGCGCGGTGGTCAACCTGGCCGGCGAGTCGATCGCCAACGGGCGCTGGACCGAGGCGCGACGGAAGCAGCTGCGCGACAGCCGCATCGTCGGCACGCGCACGCTGGTGAACGAGATGCGCGGCCTGGCGGTCAAGCCGCGCGCGCTGATCGCCGCGTCGGCCGTCGGCTACTACGGCGATCGCGGCGACGAGATCCTGACCGAGGAGTCTTCGGCCGGCACCGGATTCCTGGCCGACCTGGCGCGCGACTGGGAGAGCGAGGCGATGCGGGCCGCGGAGCTGGGCCTGCGCGTGACCACCTTGCGCAACGGCGCCGTGCTGTCGCGCCACGGCGGATTCCTGCGCAAGGTTCTGCCGGTCTTTCGTCTCGGCTTCGGGGGGCGGGTCGGCAGCGGTGCGCAGTGGTTCCCCTGGATCCACGTCGACGACGAGATCGCGCTGATTCGCCACGCCATCGACGACCGACAAGGTGTCGGGCGCCATCAACGCGGTCGCGCCCGAGCCGGTCACCAACCGGGAGCTCACCGCCGCGCTGGGCGAGGTGCTGTCGCGCCCGACCGTGCTGGCGGCGCCCGCCTTCGCGCTGCGCCTGGCGCTGGGCGACATGGCCGACGAGCTGCTGCTCGCCAGCCAGCGGGTCATGCCGGTGCGCACGCTCGAGAACGGCTTCTCGTTTCGTCACCCGCTGCTGCGCGGGGCGCTCCGGAACCTGATGGCCAGCAGCTGACGGCGGCTGACGCGCAAGCCGGCGACGCCCGGACGCCAGGGCACCGACGTCCGACGTCCGGCGTCGAGGCGCTGGCGCTCAGCGCCCGCGGGCGGCGACGCGCGCGCCCGGCAGGGTCTCGACCTCTTCGCGGATCGTGTCCCAGACCTGCTGCGGGATGCCCATCCAGACGGCGACGACCGCCGGGTCAAGCTGGGTGCCGGAGCACTTCGCGATCTCGCTGCGCGCGATCTCGTAGCTGCTCGACTTGCGGTAGGGACGGTCGCTGGTGATCGCGTCGTAGGTGTCGACGACGGCGAAGATGCGCGCGCCGATGCAGATCTCCTCGCCCTTGAGACGCGCGGGGTAGCCGGTGCCGTTGAACTTCTCCTGGTGGTGCAGCGGGATCAGGCGCGCCCGCTCGAGGAAGGCGATGCCGCGCAGGATCTCGTAGCCGAGGGCGGGGTGCCGCCTCATCTCGACCCACTCTTGCTCGTCGAGCGGCCCCGGCTTGAGCAGCACGGCGTCGCGCACGCCGATCTTGCCGATGTCGTGCAGCGTGGCGCCGCGCTCGATGTCGTCGAGGTCACGGCCCGCGATCCCGAACTCCTCGGCCAGGCGGCGCGCGTAGCGGCCGACGCGGCGCGAGTGCCACTGGGTCTCGGAGTCGCGCATGTCCAGCGCCGACACCAGGCCGTCGAGCAGGTTGCTGGTCCGCTCCTCGACCAGCGCGTCGAGGCCGTGGTTGATCGCGGCCAGCTCCTCGCTGCGGCGGCGCAGCTCGGCGGTCATGCGGATGTTCTCGCGCTGCAGGCAGGCGTGCTCGGCGGCGCCGTGCACCGCGCTGCGCAGCTCGCCGATGTCCCACGGCTTGACCAGCATGCGGTCGACGCCGACCTCGTTGATGGCGTCGAGCGCCGATTCGAAGTCGGCGAAGCCGCTCACCAGCATGCGCCGCATCTCCGGGCGCATGCGGCGGCCGGTCGCCAGCAGCTCGATCCCGCTCATCCCCGGCATGCGCAGATCGGAGACGATCACGTCGAACTGCTCGGCCCCGAGCAGCGCCAGCGCCTCCTGGGGCGATGACGCGGTCGCGACCACCATGTTGGAGTCCTGGCGGAACAGCCGCGCGAACGCACGACAGAGGCTGGGCTCGTCGTCCACGTAAAGGACGCGCGCCCCGGCGTTTCCCGCCTGCATGGCGTCTCTCATCGACAGGAGACTCTGCAGCCTTGAGCTGGCTCGACCGGCAAGCTCGAGCGCGTCGGCTCTCCGGTGCCGGATCCGGACCGCGACCCCCCGCATCCGCTCACCTACACGTGCGCAACCGCCGCCTGGCTCGCCGCGGCCGAGCCCCACGCATCCACGAAGCTGTAAACGAAGCTGTAGACGAAGCGGTCACGAGGGGGGGACGAAGCGGGTACCGAAGCACACGTCAAAATGACGCGGCCTTGATCGCTTCGAATTTTCGATAGATGATTACCGCGCCCTCCGCTCCAAAGGGGCGGCTAGCAGGTCGGTTGCGGGGCGTCTCGGAGAGCTCGGGCCAGGATCGGGGGTGCAGAGGATCAATGGCGGGTCAGGACACTGCTACCAGACAGGAACCTCCGCGGCGACGGCGCCTCTCGGGAATGAGGGAACGCCTCAGCCTCTATTTTCTTCTCGCCGTCCTGCTGCCCCTCGCATTCGGCACGTTGGTGTCGGAGCGCCTGATCGAACGTCACATCGTCGGCCTGGCGCGGACCAGCGCCGGGCGAACGGCTCGATTCGGTGGCCGGCCGCCTCGATGATCGGGCGCGCTTCGTTCAGATGGGCCTGGCGCAGCTGGCGACCAGCCGCGGGCTGGTCGACGCCGCTGCGGCGGCCGACCCGGCCCTGGCGCTGGCGTCGCTGCGGGGGGCCCTCATGCCGCGTCAGCTCGACGCGCTGGCGCTGGTGCGCAGCGGACGGGCACCTCATCTCGCGGACCGGGGGTCACCGCGATCACACCACGCTCGACCTCAAGCAGGACCTGGCGTTGCGCCGGGCCTTTGCCGGCGAGACCGTGATCTCGTACGAGGTGCTCGACGGCCTGCTGGTCCAGGCGGTGACCGTGCCGGTGCGCGAGGGTGAGCGGGTGCTGGGGGCGTTGCTGGGGGCGACGATCCTGACCGGCAACGACACGCTGTGCGCGCACCTGGTCGACCGCGGGCAGGGCGACGCGGCCATCGCGCAGGGCAACGCCTGGGTCGCCAGCAGCTGGATAGACGACTCGCCACGGCGTGGGCGTTCGTCGGTTCGTCGCTCGGCGGTGAGCAGGCGAGCGTGCTGCAGCGCCGCCAGCGCTGGGCGGGGCCGTCGCCGGGACCGGTCGACGGCTACGCGGCGCTGGGGCCGCTGATCGACGCCAGCGGCCAGGTCGTGGGCGCGGTCGCGGGCCTGGTCAGCACGTCGGGGCTGTCGGCGCTGCAGGTCGACGCGCGGCGCTCGTTCTTCGCGGCGATGGGCCTGGGCGCGCTGGTGTCGCTGCTGCTGGCGCTGCTGGCGGCGCGCCGCATGACCGCACCGCTGCGACGGCTGGCGCAGGCGGCGACCGCCATGCAAAAGGGCAAGCTCGACGTGCCGATCGTGGTCGAGGGGGACGACGAGGTCGCGCAGCTCGCGCTCGCGCTCAAGGAGACGGCGCGGGCGCTGGCCGAGTCGATGGCGACGCTCGAGTCGCGCGTTCAGGAGCGGGTCCAGCGAGCTGCACCGAGGCGCACGATCGCGAGGCGAAGCTCAATCGCGAGCTCATCGCGCACAACGAACAGCTGCGCACCCAGGGCGAGCGGCTGCGCGCGCAGGGCGACGAGCTGGAGCGGCAGCGCGGCGAGCTGGTCGAGAAGACCCGCCGCAGCGAGGAGGCCGACCGCCTCAAGAGCGCCTTCATCGCCAACATGAGCCACGAGATCCGGACGCCGCTCAACTCGGTGCTGGCGCTGTCGCAGCTGCTGCGCGACGGCATGGCCGGGTCGTTGTCGAGCGGATCAGCGCCGCTACCTCGAGGTGATCGAGCGCAACGGCCAGAACCTGCTGCGTCTCATCAACGACATCCTCGACCTGTCACGCATCGAGGCGGGACACCTGGAGATGGACCTGCAGGCGGCCGACATCGCGGCCCAGATCCGCGCCACCGTCGGCACGCTGGCGCCGCTGGCCGAGGCCAAGGGCCTCGACCTCAACGCGCGCCTCCCCGACGACCTGCCGGCGGTGCGCTGCGACGTCGATCGCGTGCGCCAGATCCTGACCAACCTGATCGGCAACGCCATCAAGTTCACCGAGACCGGCCAGGTCCAGGTCTCGGCCGAGGCGCGCGGCGATCTGATCGCGGTCCACGTCACCGACACCGGCGTCGGCATCCCCGACTCGGCCAAGACCAAGGTGTTCGAAGAGTTCTTCCAGGTCGACCAATCGATGGCGCGGCGCCAGGGCGGCACCGGGCTGGGCCTGGCGATCGCCAGCCGCCTCGCGCGCCTCATGGGCGGCGAGATCACCTTCGACAGCGTGGTCGGCTCCGGCTCGCGCTTCACGCTCACCATCCCGCGCAGCGTCGACGACCGCGACTATCGGCGCGCCGATCTCTCGGCCGGCGAGGGGGAGGCGTCGCTCGAGGGGTGCGCGGTCATGCTGATCGACGACGACGCCGACCAGCGGCGCCGCGTCGCCACCATCCTGCGCGACCTGGGCATGCTGGTGGAGACACCGCTGTCGGCCGACAAGGCACTGGTCCAGCTGCGCTGGGAGGCGGCGCGGTTCGTCGCGCTGGTGATCGATCCGTCGCCGGTCGGGTCGGTCGGGGCCGAGGTCGCGGCTCAGATCCAGGGCGACGTGCGGCTCGGCCGGCTGCCGCTCATCGTGCTGGCGGCGCGCGATCTGACGGTGCGCGACCGGGAGCAGCTGGCGCATTCGGCGTTCGGGTTCCTGCGCAAGGGCGAGACGCTGCCCATCGCGCTCGCGGCGATGTTGCGCAAGGCGGTGCGGGCGCCGGCGCCGCGCACGGCCCACGCGCCTCCGCCGGCGCGCGACTCGTCGATCCTCATCGTCGAGGACAACGAGGACAACCTGTTCACGCTGCGCCAGATCCTGGCAAATTTACTGGTCGACCTGGTCACGGCGTCGAGCGGGCGCGAGGCGATCGAATACTGCCGGCGCCGCCTGCCCGACGTGATCATCATGGACATGCAGATGCCCGGGATGTCGGGCTTGCAAGCCACGGGCGCGATCCGCGCGCTGCCGGGCGGGCCGACCATCCCGATCATCGCGCTCACGGCGCAGGCCATGAGGGGCGATCGCGAGCGGATCCTGGCGGCCGGGTGCGACGAGTACCTGCCCAAGCCGGTGCAGCCCAAGGTGTTGCTCGCCGCGATCAAGCGTCTGCTCACGCGGCGAGGCGAGGCGGTCGGGGGCGGGGCGCGTCGCGAGGCGGAGGCGCCGGAGGAAGGAGAGCATGGCACGCATACTCCTGGTCGATGACAATCAGGACAGCCGCTTCGCCGTCATCGAGACGCTGCGAAAGCTGACCGATCATGCCATCGAGGAGGTCGACAGCGGGCCCGCGACGCTGGAGCGCGTGCGGCGCAACGACTACGATCTGGTGCTGCTCGACGTGCAGATGCCCGGCATGGACGGCTTCGAGGTCTGCCGCCGCCTGCGCGCCGACGATCGCACGCGGCGCCTGCCGGTGCTGTTCCTGACCGCGACCCACTACCAGGTCGAGAGCCGGCTCAAGGGGCTGGAGGTCGGCGCCGACGACTTCATCGTCCAGCCGATCAGCAACCAGGAGCTGGTGGCGCGCATCAAGTCGGTCCTGCGCGTCAAGGCGCTGGCCGACGAGATCCGGCAGCACAACACCGAGCTCGAGAGCAAGGTGCGCCAGCGCACCGTCGACGTCGAGAAGCTGGCCAACCAGCTGCGCGCCGAACGCGACATCCTGCGCGAGACGTTCGACGTCTTCGAGGAGGGGCTGTCGCTGGTCGGGCCGGCGGGCGCGCTCGAGGTTGTGAACGCCACCGGGCGCCGCCTCTATGATTCCCCGCTGCGCGCCGACCTGGTGGCGCTGGCGCGCGAGACGGTCGAGAAGGCGGCCGCCTGCGAGGCCTCGCTGATGTACGGCGGGCGGGCCTACGTCGCGCGCGCCTACCCGGTCTCCGGCGGGCGCGTCGTGCTGTTCGTTCGCGACATCACCGACGAGCGCGACCGCGAGGTGCGCCGCCTGCAGGCCGAGAAGCTGGCGTCGATCGGCATGCTGGCCGCGGGCGTCGCCCACGAGATCAACAACCCGGCCGCCTTCGTGCTCGCCAACATCGAGGCGCTCGTGGGGCAGATGCGGCTGGTCGAGGAGAAGGTCCGCGAGCTGCCCGGCGCCGCCGGCGTCGCCGGCGAGGTCGGCGCCGCGCTTGTTCGAGGCGACGGCCATGCTGCAGGAGTCGAAGGAGGGGATGGTCCGCATCCACCGCATCGTGCGCGATCTCGGGTCGTTCTCGCACGCCGACGACGACTCGACCGCGCCCATCAACGTCAACGCCGCCGTCGAGTCGTCGCTGACCATGCTGCGCAACGAGCTGAAGTACCGCGCGCGCGTCGAGCGCGACCTGCGCGCGACCTCGGCGGTGCGCGCGAACTCGGCGCGCCTCGGGCAGGTGTTCCTCAACCTCATCATGAACGCCGCGCAGGCGCTGGACGAGGCGGGGATCAAGCGCAACGTCGTCACCGTCAGCAGCTTCGAGGACGGTCCGGACGTCGTGGTGCAGGTCCAGGACAACGGCCCCGGCATCCCGCCCGAGATCATGCCGCGCATCTTCGAGTCGTTCTTCACCACCAAACCGCGCGGCGTCGGCACCGGCCTGGGCCTGCCGATCTCGCAGGGCATCGTGCGCTCGATGGGCGGCGAGATCACCGTCGACAGCCGCCCCAACGCCGGATCGATCTTTCGCGTGCGCCTGCCGGCGGTGGCGGCGCCCGCGGTGACCGTCGTCGCCGAGTCGACGCTGCCGGCGCACGGCTACGCGCGCCGGCGCATCCTCGCCGTCGACGACGAGGCCTTGCTGCTGAAGGCCTATCGGCGGATGCTGGGCGACATGCACGACGTCCAGACCGCGGTCGGCGCCCAGGAGGCGCTGCGCGTGCTGGCCAACGACCGCCGGTTCGACGCCATCCTGTGCGACCTGCAGATGCCCGACGTCTCGGGCGCCGAGCTGTACGCGACCGTGCGCGCTGCGCTATCCCGGGCTGGCCGAGCGCTTCATCTTCGTCACCGGCGGGGCGTTCTCCACCGACGCCAAGCGGTTCCTCGAAGAGTCGGCCTGCTCCGTGATCAACAAGCCGTTCCGCGTCGAGGAGCTGCTGACGATGATCGAGTCCAAGGTCGAGGCCTCGGTCAGCGGCGACGCCGAGCGCCCGCCCGTCGATCCGCCGGTGGCCGTCGCGTGAGCGGCGGCGCCGCGCGGCCGCGCAAGCTCGTCGTCGCGGCGCTGATCCGGCAAGAGGGCGACGGCGGGGAGGACCGTGGGGAAGACCGCGGGGAAGACCGCCGACAAGAGGGACGCAAGGACCGACCGATCCTGATGTCGCGCCGGCGCGCCGACCAGAACCAGCCGCTGCTGTGGGAGTTCCCGGGCGGCAAGGTCGAGCCGGGCGAAGCGCCCGACGTCGCGCTCGCGCGCGAGGTCCGCGAGGAGCTCGGCTGCGGCGTCACCGTGGGCCGCATCCACGACGTCGTCTTCCACGCCTACCCAGAGTTCGACGTCTACCTGCTGGTCTATCCGTGCGTGATCGTCGACCGGCAGCCCGCGCGCCGTCGAGGTCGCCGAGATCGCCTGGGTCGAGCCGGCGCGCCTGCCCGCGCTCGATCTGCTGCCGGCCGACTACCCGCTGGCGCGCGCGCTGGCGGCCGGCGCCGGCCGAGGACACTAGCCCGCGCCGACAGGGCTACTGCGACGGGGGCGAGTCGGAGACCGACTCGGGAGACGGTTCGCGCACCGGCTCCTGCATTGCGGAATGAACCTCGGTCGGGGCGGCGTCGGTCGCCGCCGGCTCGGTCTCGGATTCGGTAGTGGGCGCGGTCGCGGTCGCCGTCGGCGCGCCCGGCATCGGCGGATGGCGCAGCGCCTCGCGCTGAGCGGCGCGCGCCGCCTCGGTTGCGTCGCGCTTGCAGGCGCCGCACAGGCTCGGCTCCGACCAGTTGCCGAGGTGGGTCTGCAGCTGGCTCTCGGGCGGCCAGTAGATCGCCGTCGCGCAGCGCGTGCAGGGGATCTCGTGCGTCTTGCGGTCCTTGAGGAACTCGGTGCAGGCCTCGCAGCGCCGCTCGGGCGGACGCGGCTCGCGGCGCCGCTTGCGGTTGCGCCCGCGCCCCTTGCGTCCTTTGCCCGGCTGGCCCGGCTGGCCCGCCACGGGCACGCCGCCGGTGGCGGGGTGGACCTCGGCGTGGTTCTCGCCGTTACGCGCGGCGCCGTTCTCTCCGTGCGCCTCGCCCGCGGCATGGCCGTTGGCCGTCGCGTCGTCGTGTCCGGCATGGTGTCCGGCATGCTCGTTCCCGGGCTCGTCGGCCGCCGATGAGTCGGCCTCGCCCGCGGCGATCATTCCAGCCTGCCCGCCGGCCTGCGCGCCGGCCGGCGCAGCTTGGACCTCGGCCTTCATCACCGGCCGGACGCCAGCCGCCAGCTGCTGGGCGCTGGTCCAGGTCCAGGTGCCGGTGCAGTTGTCGGTCTTGCAGGGGACCTGGCGGTCCTCCAGCTCGCCGAGCTCCTTTTCGCACTCGGCGCAGTAGTGGGGATAGGGATCGCCGGTCTTGCCGCGCACGGCGCGCGCCAGCTGGGCCCCGCGCTTGTCGGTCCAGGTCCGCTTGCAGGTCGATCGCCGGCAGGGGCGCTCGACGTCCTTGACGCGGCTGTAGATGTCGAGGCAGCTCGGGCACATGCGCGCCGGCGCCTTGGGCACCGGCTTGCCCGCGAGGCAGGCGTCGAGCTGATCGCCGCGCGACCAGGTCCAGGTCTTCTTGCAACCCGAGGTGCGGCACCGGACCTCGCGGTCGGCGACGGCGCCGAACACCGTCTTGCACTCGTCGCACATGCGCCGCGGCGGCTCGTTGGGCTTGCCGGTGGCGTAGGCGGTGATCTGCTCCTCGGTCGACCAGGTCCACTTGTGCTTGCAGCCGTTGATGCCGCAGCTGACCTGGCGGTTCTTCAGCTTCTTGAAGACGCCGTCGCAGGGTCCGCACATCGTCGGTGGCCTGGGCGACCGGCATCGACGTCGGGCGCGCCCGCCAGCAGCTGCGCCTTCTTGGTGAACACCGACGACCGCGTGCAGCCGGGGACGGAGCAGGGGATCGCCTTGTCCTCGAGCGCGGCCAGCTTCGCTTCGCAGCCGGCGCACAGGATCGTCGGCGCCGGCTGCTTGGTCGCGAAGGCGGTCATCTGGGCGGCGACCGGCCAGGTCCAGGTGCCGGTGCAGCCGGGACGCGCGCAGCTCCGCTCGACGTCGGCGCAGCGCCGGCGAACTTCTCGCGGCAGGGGTCGCACATCGCCGACGCCGGGTCCTTGGGATCGGGCGCGCTGCGTCCGCCGAGCTTGAGGCCCTTGCCCGAACCAGCGAGCGAAATCCAGGTGCGGGCGCACCCCGGCACCGAGCACGGCAGAGATTTTGCGCCCAGGCGATCAGCGAGAGTGAAACCGGCGGAACCCATCGGAGCGGCCTATGCTGACCGACAGACCCCCCCTGGGGCAAGTGCAAAGACGACCGGCCCGCAGTCCCCCCGTCAGGTCTCTGGTTTTGCTTCACCCGGCGGTCAACCCCAACCTCCTCGGGTCGAGCGCAGGGTTGAACAATCTCGGGCAGAACGGTAGACATCGCCACCCAGACCATGCAAATCACGATCGAAGACATTTCGCCGGTTGAGAAAAAGGTAGATTTCGAGCTCCCCTGGTCCGACGTCGCGCCCAAGCTCGACAAGGCCTACTCGGATTTGCGACGCGATGTCCGCCTCAAGGGGTTCCGGCCCGGCAAGGTGCCGCGGGCCATCGTCGAGCGGATGTACCGGCGCCAGGTCGAGGACGAGGTGGCGCGCGATCTCATCGAGTCGTCGATCGGCCAGGCGATCCACGAGAAGCAGATCCAGCCGGTGGCGCCGCCGACCGTCGACAACCTGGAGCTGAAGTCGGGCGAGCCGTTCAAGTTCAGCGCCCGGGTCGAGGTTCGCTCGCAGGTCGTGCCCAAGGACTACGCCGGCGTCGCGCTGTCGAAGCGCAAGGCCAAGGTGACGGACGAGCAGATCACCGAGGCGCTGGAGGGCTATCGCCGCCGACTCACCGAGTACAAGCCGGTCGAGGGGCGCCGCGAGACTGCGCCGACCGACGTGCTGATGGTGGAGGTGCACGGCAAGGTCGGCGAGCACAAGATCAAGCGCAAGTCGCTGGCGGTCGATCTCGAGGACGAGACCGGGGGCGCGCTGCCCGGGCTGGCGTCGCGCCTGCGCGGCCTGCCGATCGACGCCGCCGAGGTCGAGGTCAAGTTCACGCTCGCCGATGACATCCCTCAGAAGGAGCTCGCGGGCCGCGCGGTCGATCTGCGCGTGACGATCAAGGAGGCGCGCGAGAAGAAGCAGCCGGCGATCGACGACGAGATGGCCAAGGACACCGGCGAGGCCGAGACGCTGGAGGGGTTGCGCGAGAAGATTCGCCAGCGGCTGATCGAGGCCGACGAGCAGCGGATCAAGCGCGAGATGATCCAGACGCTGGTCAAGCAGCTGGTCAAGACCAACGACTTCCCGATCGCGCCGACGCTGGTCGAGCGCCACGCGCAGGCGATCGTCAACCGCGCCAAGAGCCAGCTGATGATGGCCGGCATCGACGTCGAGGGCGCCAACTTCGACGAGGCGAAGATGCGCCAGGAGTTCCGCGCCGACGCCGAGGAGGAAGCGCGCGGTACGATCCTGGTGCAGGCGATCCGGAGCGCGAAGGGGTCACGGCCAGCGACGCCGACATCCAGAAGCGCATCGCCGAGATCGCGGCCGCGCGGCAGGAGAACCCCAAGAAGCTGCGGGCCGAGCTGGAGAAGGACCAGCGGATCAACCAGATCCGCAATCAGATAGTGGAACAGAAGACGCTTGATATGCTGATCGCTCAGGCTAAGATCACCGACGAAGATCCGGCCGCGTCAGCGATGTCGAATAGACTGATCGTCACCCCCGACGAGGCAGCTGCCGAAGCGGCTGCGGCCAAACCCAGACGAAAATGACGAAACGGAAAACCACCATGAGCGATCGCCATCCCTTCGGCCTCAACGACGCGCCGCCGCCCGCCATCGGCAACTTCATCATCCCGACCGTCATCGAGCAGACCCACCGCGGCGAGCGCGGCTGGGACATCTTCTCGCGGCTGCTCAAGGACCGCATCGTCTTCCTCGGCACGGCCGTCGACGATCAGGTCGCCAACATCATCATCGCCCAGTTGCTGTTCCTCGAGAGCGAGGACCCGGACAAGGACATCATGCTCTACATCAACTCGCCGGGCGGCGTGGTGACGGCCGGGCATGGCGATCTACGACACCATGCAGTACGTGCGCCCCGACGTCGCGACCATCTGCATGGGCCAGGCGGCGTCGATGGGCGCCTTCCTGCTGGCGGCGGGCGCCAAGGGCAAGCGCTTTTCGCTGCCGAACGCGCGCATCATGATCCACCAGCCGCTCGGCGGCTTCCAGGGGCAGGCCACCGACATCGAGATCCACGCGCGCGAGATCCTGCGCACGCGCGACAAGCTGAACGAGCTCCTGGCCAAGCACACCGGCCAGCCGCTGGATCGCATCAAGACGACACCGAGCGCGACTACTTCATGAGCGCCAGGAGGCGAAGGAATACGGGCTCATCGACGAGGTGCTCGTGCAGAAGCCGGGCGTAGTCGCCGGCAAGTAGTCCCAGGGAAGTAGTCGCCAAGCCAGAGGCGCCGGCCACCCCACACCGGCGCTGACTTGCGCGCCGGGTCTGTGCTACGCTTTTGGACAGTGCCGACCGAGCGAAAGCGAGACGAACACGGGAACCTCTCCTGCTCCTTCTGCGGCAAGACCCAGAAGGAGGTGAAGAAGCTCATCGCCGGGCCCCACGGTCTACATCTGCGACGAGTGCATCGGCCTCTGCAACGACATCATCGCCGAGGAGATCGAGAAGGAGAGTCCGAGAGCTTCGGGCTCGCTCCCGTCCCCAAGCCGGCCGAGATCAAGACCGTCCTCGACGACTACGTGATCGGCCAGGAGCGCGCCAAGAAGATCCTCGCGGTCGCGGTCCACAACCACTACAAGCGCATCGACTCCAAGGTCGGCGCCGACGACGTCGAGCTCAGCAAGTCGAACATCCTGCTGCTCGGCCCGACCGGCTGCGGCAAGACGCTGCTGGCGCAGACGCTGGCGCAAGATCCTCAACGTCCCGTTCGCCATCGCCGACGCCACCACCCTGACCGAGGCCGGCTACGTCGGCGAGGACGTCGAGAACATCATCGTCAACCTGCTGCAGAACGCCGACCACGACATCGAGAAGGCGCAGCGCGGCATCGTCTACATCGACGAGATCGACAAGATCGCGCGCAAGAGCGAGAACCCCTCGATCACCCGCGACGTCTCGGGCGAGGGCGTGCAGCAGGCGCTGCTCAAGATCATCGAGGGCACGATCGCGCAACGTGCCGCCCAAGGGCGGGCGCAAGCACCCGCAGCAGGAGTTCCTGCAGGTCGACACCACCAACATCCTCTTCATCTGCGGCGGCGCCTTCGTCGGGCTCGAGGAGATCATCGAGCGGCGCGTCGGGCAGAAGCAGCTCGGCTTCGGCGCCAAGATCCAGTCCAAGAAGGAGCGACGAGTCTGCGAGCTGCTGCGCGAGGTGCAGCCGGAGGACCTGCTGAAGTTCGGCATGATCCCCGAGTTCGTCGGCCGCCTGCCGGTGATCGCGACGCTGCACGAGCTCGACGAGGACGGCGCTGATCGACATCCTCACCAAGCCGAAGAACGCGCTGGTGAAGCAGTACCAGAAGCTGTTCGAGATGGACGGCGTGAAGCTGCAGGTTCACCAAGGGGGCGCTGTCGGCCATCGCCGCGCGACGCCCTGAAGCACAAGTCGGGCGCCCGCGGCCTGCGCGCCATCCTCGAGAACGCGATGCTCGACATCATGTACGACGTGCCGTCGACCGGCGCCGCGATCCGGGAGGTCGTGATCAACGAAGAGACGATTCAGAAGGGGCAGCAGCCGATCCTGATGTACCAGAAGGGGGCTGTGGCCGGCACCGAGAGGTCCGCTTCATAACAGGAGGTTCCCCGATGCGAGGCTGGGCGATGACGACGGCGACGGCGACAGCGAGAAAGTGGCTGGTCTGGGCCCCGGTGCTGATGGTGGCGTCGCTCCTGTACTGGACGGTCGCGCTCGGGCTTGGGGGAATGTCGCTGATGGCGGTGAGCGCGCTGTCAGGGGGACAAGACGTGGGCGGCATCGGGCTCGACCTGTCGTCGACCAACGGGGACACCGACACCGCCGAGGCATCGCCGCCGCGTGACGGTTACGAGCCGATCGTCGTCCATCTCGAGGAGTCGGTCGAGCCCGAGGACGTCGACGACAACGCCGGCTGCGGTCTGTCCGGCGGCGCGTCGGCCATCGGCGACGCCGACGGCACCGCTGGGCCGATCGGTCACAGCGGCTCGACCGCTTACTGACCCTGTGCTGAGCCCGTGCTGAGCCTCTACTGAGCTCGGCTGCTCGCTCTCCCGGTTGAGCTCCGATCGCAAGCTCGAGCGCGCGCGCCGATCGAATTTTGGCCGTCCGCGTGCGGAGTTGCTAGGATCATGAAGCGTTGTCCCGACGGACAACGCCTGACTGATAGCGATGCTGCACGCGAGGAGTCACTGATGTCCGATCGCCAGAGGGACCAAAGGGACGATGACCGGCGAGCTCCACGACGCGTTCCTTTGTTGCCCCTGCGCGACATCGTCGTATTCCCGCACATGGTGGTGCCGCTGTTCGTCGGGCGCGAAAAGTCGATCAGCGCGCTCGAAGAGGCGATGGGGAAGGGCGGGTACAAGGAGATCTTCCTCAGCGCGCAGCGCAAGGCCAAGACCAACGAGCCGGTCCCCGACGACATCTTCACCGTCGGTACCGTCGGGACGATCATCCAGCTGCTGCGCCTGCCCGACGGCACCGTGAAGGTGCTGGTCGAGGGCAAGCGGCGCGCCGCGATCCGGCGGTTCACGCAGACCGAAGGCTTCTTCACCGTCGAGATCGAGGAGCTGCCCGACGTCGCGGAGAAGTCGGTCGGAGCTGGACGCGCTGATGCGCGAGGTGCACGCGACGTTCGAGATCTACGTGAAGCTGAACAAGCGCATCGCGCCCGAGATCCTGATCTCGGTGCAGACCATCGAGGATCCCGGCGCAGCTGGCCGACACGATGGTCGGGACAGCTGCAACTGAAGCTGGCCGACAAGCAGGCGATCCTGGAGATGGACACGCCGTCGAAGCGTCTGGCGCGCCTCTACGAGCTGATGAAGGCGGAGATCGAGATCTTGCAGGTCGAGACGCAAGATCCGGACGCGCGTCAAGAAGCAGATGGAGAAGACGCAGAAGGAGTACTACCTCAACGAGCAGATGCAGGCGATCCAGAAGGAGCTCGGCGATCGCGACGAGTTCAAGAACGAGCTCACCGAGATGGAGGAGCGCGCCAAGCAGAAGAACCTGTCGCGCGAGGCGCAGGCCAAGGTCAAGAAGGAGCTGAAGAAGCTGCGCATGATGGCGCCGATGTCGGCCGAGGCCGCGGTCGTGCGCAACTACGTCGACTGGGTGCTCGCGCTGCCCTGGGGCGAGAAGACCGAGGAGAAGCTCGACGTCATCGAGGCGGAGCGGATCCTCGACGAGGACCACTACGGCCTCAAGAAGGTCAAGGAGCGCATCCTCGAGTACCTCGCGGTGCAGGCGCTGGTGAAGAAGCTCAAGGGGCCGATCCTGTGCCTGGTCGGCCCGCCCGGCGTCGGCAAGACCTCGCTGGCGCGTTCCATCGCCCACGCCACCGGCCGCAACTTCGTGCGGCTCTCGCTGGGCGGCGTGCGCGACGAGGCCGAGATCCGCGGCCACCGGCGCACGTACATCGGCGCGCTGCCGGGCAAGATCATCCAGTCGCTCAAGAAGGCCGGCAGCCAGAACCCGGTCTTCCTGCTCGACGAGGTCGACAAGATGTCGACCGACTTCCGCGGCGACCCCTCGGCGGCGCTGCTCGAGGTGCTCGACCCCGAGCAGAACAGCACCTTCAACGATCACTACCTCGACCTCGACTACGACCTCAGCGACGTGATGTTCATAACCACGGCGAACTACCTGCACGGGATCCCGATCCCGCTGCAGGACCGCATGGAGATCATCCAGCTGCCCGGGTACACCGAGTTCGAGAAGGTGTCGATCGCCGAGCGGTACCTGGTCCCCAAGCAGAAGACGGACAACGGCATCGCCGACGTGAAGGTCGACATCCCCGAGGACGTCGTGCGCGACATCATCCACTACTACACGAAAGAGGCCGGCGTCCGGAATCTCGAGCGCGAGATCGCCACCATCTGCCGCAAGCTGGCGCGCGACGTCGTCGCCAAGAAGCTTCCGCTCGGCGTCGAGGGTACGCCCGAGGTCAAGATCACCCCCAAGCGCCTGCCGCGCTACCTCGGCCCGCATCGCTTCCGCTACGGACGGCAGGAGGGCGCCAACGAGATCGGCCTGGTCAACGGCCTGGCGGTGACGATGTACGGCGGCGATCTGCTGGCGACCGAGGTGTCGATCGTCGCCGGCAAGGGCAAGCTGGTGCTGACCGGCAAGCTCGGCGACGTCATGCAGGAGTCGGCGCAGGCGGCGATCAGCTACGTGCGCTCGCGCGCGGGGTCGCTGGGGCTCGAGCGCGGCGACTTTTACAACCGCGCCGACATCCACGTGCACCTTCCCGAAGGAGCGATCCCCAAGGACGGCCCGTCGGCCGGTATCACGATGTGCACCGGCCTGGTGTCGGCGCTGCTGCGCGTGCCGGTCCGTCGCGACGTCGCCATGACCGGCGAGATCACGCTGCGCGGGCGCGTGCTCGCGATCGGCGGCCTCAAGGAGAAGATCCTCGCGGCGCATCGCTCGGGCATCACCACCGTGATCCTTCCGAGGGAAAACGCGAAGGACCTGCGCGACATTCCCAAGCGCGTGCTCAAGACCCTGCGCGTGGTTCCGGTCGACCACATGGACGAGGTGCTGCGCGTGGCGCTGGTCCTGCCTGACCCCGAGAACTTCCTCAAAGGCGGTTCGGTCGCCGTCGACTGGCGACAGCCGATCGCCCCCGAGCGGCGCGATCGCGACCGGCGCGAAGAATCGTCACGCTTCCCGGTCGCCAGCGCCGTCCCGCCGCCGAGCGCGCTCGACGAAATCCCCGCGACCGATCGCGACCCCCCGGCGGACTCCAACGACGACCGCCCGCCGCGGCCATCCCCCAGCAGCGACATCGGCTACCCCACTCCGGAACCCGGCATCCGCGAGGAGTAAGCGTCGTCGACTCTGGGACCCTGGGAGGGTCTCAGACCAGACCCCCGAGCCAGCGCGCTCCGGCGAGCACACGCTCGCCTGCGCGCGGGCGTTGGGCTTTTGGTCAGAGTTGTGAGGTTGACCACTGCAATTCCGCCTTGCGGGGTTGAAACGGTGTACCGTCCTCCGCGAAGTATCGGCCCCCACGGTATTTCCGGACTCCAAACACCGTATGCAGATTCGATCTGCGTCAGGAGCGCCCCCATGTCGAAGACGGTTTCGCTTCCTCTCTTCTTGTTGTCGCTCGGCATCTTCTCCGCGACGTGCACAGTCGGCTGTGGGAGCAGCTCGCCGGGCGGCGGAACCGGCGGCCACAGCGGCACCGGCGGCGTCGCGACCGGCAGCGGTGGCACCGGCGTTGGCGGTCACGTTGACAGCGGCACCGACGCCGGAGTCGGGGGCGCCAGCGCCACCGACGGCGGGATGGACATCCGTGCAGACGCCACCGACGTGCGCGTGGACAGCGGCCCGCAAGACGTCGCGATGGATGTTCGGGTCGACGTCCCCGCGGATGTTCCCGTCGACGTTCGTGTCGACGTTGCCGTTGATGTTCCCGCCGATGTCCCTGTGGATGTTCCCGCGGACGTCCCGGCGCCGGTCGATGTCCGCCCGGACGTCACCGTTGACGTCGGAACGGACGTCACTATCGACACCGGAAACCCCGACGTCTCGACCATGCTCACGTTCCAGGTCCCGCTGATTCCGATACCCGGCCTCGTCCCTCCCGCGACCGGTTCGGGGATGGCGACGGTTTTGGTCAACACGGTGACCGGGGCGGTGAACACCAGCGGGACTTTCACCGGCCTCTTGTCGGCCGTGACCGTCGGGCACATCCACGACAACGCCGGGGTGGCCTTGACGCCCTTCACGTTCTCGGGTCTGAACGGTGCCCTGACCGCGGGCGGCTTCACAGGCACCTTGACGCTCACCCCCGCGCAAATCACGTCGCTGACGACCAGCGGACTCTGGTTCGTCAACATCCACTCCACGAACAATGCGGGCGGCGAGCTTCGCGGCTTTATCCTCCCGTAAGTCTGTGGCGCCGGCGTCGCGCGAGTGTCGGTGCCAAAATGGCGAGCCCGACATCGAGCGCGTGACGCCGGAGAGCGCCGGCGCCGGTGACCGGATCGAGGCGCGGCGATCGCGATCGGCGATCGATTGGCAATCGTTGGACTAGCGCGCTGAAGCGCCCCCAGCCGCGACATGCGGTACTGTTCTTGCTGACCAGCGGACGGTATGGCGTTGCGTGGAGGGGGGAGCGGAATGACTCGGGCGTCGGTCGCGGGGGATTGGGCAGCCGGCCTGGCGCTGGTCTGGGCGGCGGCGCTGGTTTCGGCGTGCGACGGCGGCAGCCCGCCCGGACAGAGCGGCACGCAGCTGAAGGCCGGGCGGGACTTCGGGAACGTCTTCTTCTGGAACGATCACACGGCGGTGTTCACGCGCCAGACCGCCGCGCCCGGCGGCGCGAATCAGGATCTCTGGATCTGGCCCGATGACGAGAGCGCGCCCCTGCTGGCGCTCTCGCAGATCGACTGGTCTCCGCCGGTCTGGTGGGGCCACATCATCGTCGGCGACATCCTGATGACCGGCCCCTTCGGGGAACGGGTCTACGATTTGCGGGCGCGGGCACCGCTCGATCTCCTGACGGTCGCCGCCCAGGGCGCGCCCATCACCTCGGGGCTCGAGTTCGCCTCGGTGCGCCGAGACGGTGGCAGCCTGCTTGGTTTCACGCAGACCTCGGGCCTCTTCGTGGGACGCGGCTCGACGTTCAGCTTCTTCGCGCCCCCCTATCGCGCCTGGGCCGCCGACTTCATGGGGACCGACGTTGCCATCCTGGCCAGCCCGTCGATCGATCAGCTCGACACCGAGCTCGTCTATCGAATGGCGCTGCCCTCGGGCGAGGTCACGCCCCTGGCGGTGCCGCCACTCGGGCCGACGATCGTGAACTGCTCGTCGCCCTCGACCTCGCCGTGCCGGCTGTTCCGTGTGGTCGGCTGCGGCGCCGACGATACGGTTTGCCCCGAGACCGGCCGCGCGCCGTGCGCGATCCTCTACACCCGCCCGGATGCGGATGGCGTCACCGTGCATCCGTACGCCTTCGACGTCGCCACCGGGCAAGAGCTGTCGCTGCCGGGCGATGATCCCAGCAGCTTCGTTCTCTCGCCCGACCGGCACAGCGCCGCCTGGATGCACTCCGACTTCGACGACTCGGTGGCCGGGACGCCGGCCCCCGACCAGACGGCGATCTACGTCCGCAACTTCTGCAGCGGTACCCTTGGGCAATGTTCCTTGCCGCGCCCGCAGCAGCTCTCCTGGCGCGCGGATGGGGGCGAGCTGGTCGTCGATCTTGCCAACCACCAGATGGGGTTGGTCGACGTCGCCGCCGGCACCTGCAGCCTCTTCGGCGAGGGGACGATTTACGGCGCGGTCAGTCGGTATGTCTTCTCACCCGCGGGCGACCAGCTGGCCTGGACCACGGTCGACAGCGGGATCGACCCGCCCATCGACATCCTATGGATTGGCGATGCTGCTGGGGGCGGGCCTCGCCTCCTGGCGACAAGCGTTCTGTCGTTCACCTTCTCGCCCGACGGGCAGGCGATCTTCGTCACGCGCGCCAACGGCGACTACCGGTCGCTGAGCTGGCTGTCGCTGTCTGTCGATTCACCGCGCCGTCAAATGATCGCCGATGCCTCCAGCGGCGCGGTCGCGCACGGCAACCAGCGGGTGCTGGTCATCGATCACTGGAATGGGCAGGACGCCTCTGGGAACCTCGAGCTCGTCGATATCTCGACCGGGGCGCACCAGGTGCTGGCGCGCGCGGTCACCGACTTCGGTGTCAGCAGCTCGGTCGATGGCGCCGCGCGCGTGCTTTATGCCGTGCACGGCCGGTTCGCGTCGGCGCAAGATGGACTGTGGCAGACCACGCTCCCGGCGCCGTGAATGCCGCCCACCGCGATTGCGATCTGGCTGCTATGCCTGGGCGTCGACGTCGACGCCGGCGCGGACGTCGGTGCTGACGCTGACGCCAACGCCGACACTTCGGGTGCTGACGCGGCTCGGGTCGACGGCGATGCGAGCGCGCCGGTTGGGGACGCCTCCGCGAGGCCGGCTCCATCACTGCCGCCGATCCCGTCAGCCCCGCTCGCGAGCCTCGAAGCGACGGTCTGGGAGAAGGGGATGCGCCACCGGATCGCCGGCGCCAGCATCACCATCGACGCGGTCTCCAGCGGCGAGACCGACGAGTCAGGGGTGCTTGTCGTGCCGCTGGCGCCGGGGCGCCACGTTGTCCAGATCCAGCTACCCGGCTTCGACCTGGTGCAGGAGACGCTGGACGTCGCGGCGCCGGTCACGCGCCGCAGCTGGCGCCTGGTGCGCCGGTCCGATGACCGGCGATACCAGACCGTCGTGTCGGCGCCGGGGCAGCCGCCCAAGATCACCCTCACCGGCGAGGAGGCGCGCACCACGCCCGGCGCCGCCGGCGATCCCTTCCGCAGCATCGAGTCGCTGCCGGGCGTGGCGCAGGTGGCGTGGCCGCTGGCGCTGTATGCAATCCGCGGCGCCAACCCGGGCAACACCGGTTTCTTCATCGACGGCATGCGCGTGCCGGCGCTGTTTCACTTCGCGCTCGGCCCCTCGGTGGTGCATCCGTACCTGATCGACCGGCTCGACTTCTATCCCGGCGGTCCGCCGGCGCGCTTCGGCGGCTACGTCTCCGGCGTCGTCGCCGCCGACCTGGGCACGCCCCCCGCCGACCTGGCGCACGCTTCGGTCGACCTGCGGGTCTACGACGTGGGCGGGCTGGTCACGACCCCGTTCGACGAAGGGCGCGGCACGCTGGCGCTCGCGGGACGCTATTCGTACACCGGCGCGCTGGCGCACCTGTTCTTCGAGGGCGTGCAGCTCGGCTACGCCGACTACCAGGTGCGCCTGGAGCACCCGTTCGCCGGCGGCCGCCTGACGGTGCTGGCGATGGGGTCGGCCGATGAGCTGTCGCTGCGCGTGCGCGAGGTCGGCGACGGCGCGCTGCAGTTCCACCGCATCGATCTGCGCTGGGAGCACGCGCTCGGTCCGGGGCGGCTGCGCCTGCGCGGCACCGTCGGCACCGACTGGGCGCGCTCGAATCTGCGCAACGCGCCGATCTCGATCCGTGGCTACTCGGCGGCGCCGCGGCTAGAGTACGGTGCGCGGCTGGCGGCCGCGGTGCAGCTCGACGCCGGTGTCAGCCTGGAGTCCCAGCGCTTCCGTCCGGCGATCCCGCCGACGTTCGACAGCCCGACCTTCGACGACCTCGCGCGGCCGCGCGGCGCATCGACCGGGGCCGCCTACCTGTCGCTGGCGCTGTCGATCGGCGCGCGCCTCGAGCTGTCGCCCGGCGTTCGCCTGGTGCGCTACGCCGAGCAGGGGGTGGTCGAGCTCGCGCCCGAGCCGCGCCTCAACGCGCGCTGGACGCTGTCGCAGCGAATCGCGATCAAAGGCTCGGTCGGGCGTTACACCCAGATGGCGAGCCTGCCGGTCGGCGTGCCCGGTTTCGACGCCTTCGATCTGCGCGACCTGGGGCTGCAGCGGTCGACGCAGAGCTCGCTGGGCGTCACCACCAAGCTGGGCACGAAGCGGGAGACATGGGCCGAGCTGGACGTCACCGGCTTTTATCAGCAGCTGCAGGTCACCGATCTGCGCAGCACCTTCAGCTCCGACTTTCGCGAGCAGGATTTCCTGGAGATGCGTCCCGGCCGCGGCTACGGCCTCGAGGTGCTGCTGCGGCGGGCCGACAGCGAGCGCCTGCACGGCTGGCTCGCCTACACGCTGTCGCGCAGCCAAAGGCGGATCGACGGCGTCTGGGGCGACTCCGACTGGGACCAGCGGCATATCCTGAACCTGGTAACCAGCTACCGGCTGGGAGGCGGCTACTCGATCGGCGGCCGCTTTCACTACAACAGCGGGCGTCCCTTCGCGGTGCAGATCCCCGGCAATTCGTCCCAGGTCGAATACCGCCGGCTGCCGGCGTTCTATCAGCTGGATCTGCGCGCCGACCGGCGCGTGGTCTTCGATCGGTTCACGCTCACCGCCTACGTGGAGATCGGTAACGCCACCCTGACGCGCGAGGTGACCGCGCTGTCGACGTCGTTCCACGAGGACGGTACCCCGGTGCGCGACGGATCGGTGCAGCAGCTCGGCTATCGCATCGTGCTGCCATCCCTGGGCCTCCGGGGCGAGCTCTAATCCTCGGAGGGACCTTCCGCGGTGTGACCGGCACACTGAACATGCTACTTTCGTGGCGAGGTTGAGATGGGAGCGGGAAGAGTACCGGGGCCCTTGGGTGCGGGAGGTGAACGCGTCGTGGCCACGGGCCACCCGCTGGGGGTCACCGCCCCAGCGGTGCAGCGCACCTTCGAGCAGTTCCAGCAGGCGGTGCTGGACAAAGAGATCGAGCACTCCCAGGGCAGGGGGCGGGAGTACTTCCCTCCGGTGCCGGAGAGCGATCTGGACGTCGTCGAGGGCCGCTTCCGCATGCGGACGAGCGCCGCGAAGAGTTGCCGAGAGCTACTCGCCGACGCGCGTGCTGCACTGGCAGCAGCGACGTCGAGTAAGGACAAGGCCGCGTCCAAGACTCGCTCGATCGGGATCTGCTCGGCCTACCGCGACTACGCCGACGATCTGCGCGCGTGGAAGAACAGCTTCAAGAAGCACTACGACGAGATGATTCGGTCGAAGAGGTTCGTCGGGAACGAGCACGGGAGGCAGGCGGTGGACCATATGGTCACGACGCTGATCCCGCTCAAGGCGCCACCGGGGTTCAGCAACCACAGCAACGGTACCGCGGTCGACTTCGAGACGGAATGCGGTGGCGTCTTTTACGTCGCCGACAGCTCCCAGCACGTCGGGTGGCGCGCCACCTGGCTACATCCCTGGCTCGTCGAAAACGCCGGGAACTACGGCTTCGAGCCGCTGGCGAGCGAGGAGTGGCACTGGGACCACGGGTGAGACCCTGCTGGCTGTGGGCCGCCGTCTGGCTCGCGTGGGCCGGCGCGTGTCGGTCCACCGTCGATCGGAAGTCGACCGCCCCCGCAGCGGCCGCGGGGGCTCCGAAGGTAGTGCTGGTGCAGCCAGACCTCGGCGATCCGGCTCAGCAGTTCTTGGTCCACGCTCCGTCCGGCCAGATCTTATTGCGATCCCGTGCTACCAGCGCCTCGCGAACGATCGCGAAGCACGCCAATACGGCGCTCTACCACTCGTCGCTCGGACTCGTCTGGTTCATCGACGGCGATCGCTTTGGCGCCGTGGACCTGCGCGAGCCGGGTAGCTCGCCCGTGATCGTGGCGCGCGGCGCGCCGACGGTCGGTCACCTCTCGATCGTGCACCCACCCAACTCGATCGAGACCGAGGACGGCTGCGACGTGCCCTACCTCTCGCTCGACTGGACGGAGACGCCGAAGGTCGAGGCGTTCTTGACGGAGGCCCCCAACTTTCACGTCGAGGGTGCCGTCTGGCTCAAGACCCAGTTCGCGAGACCTGCGCGAGTCGTCGGCAAGAGGCGGGACTTCTCCAAACCCGTGACGCGACTGCCGCCCAAGCTCCTCGACTGCGAAGACAGGACGGCCTGCGGGCAGACCGCGCCACTCGGCGCCCGCGGCCTGTCGCTGGTGCGCGTGCTTGAGAAGCCGGGCGGCGACTGCGTCCAGCGCGCCTGCCTGCTCTGGGACCCCAGCACGCGTCTCTTCGCTTCGATACCTCGGATTGAGACCTGGGGCTCCGCTGATACCACCCCCAGGGGCACGTGCGGGCCGCTCATGTTCGACCAAACTCGGGGCGCGTTCCTCGTTGACCATTACCTCTGCGGCCCCGACCATGGATGCGAGGACCTCGGGGCGCACGCCCTCGGGTGGCTCGTCCCCGGCGATACCGTGGGCGCTCCCGGCAACTTCGCCAAGCCCTGACTCGTCGCGCGGGATCATCGGCTCGCTGCGGATCGGGAAATACCGGCGGATTGCGCTGCACGAGATGGTGCGACTCGCGAAAGAGTCGTCGCTGCCCGGTATCTCGAAGGCGTGAATGTCGAAGCCGTAGCAGCACGAGCGGAGCACTGCCGCTGTTCTCGCGGGCTGGGCCTATTCCCGTCATTGCGCGAGGGCGAAGAGGTTCGCGGATTCCCCAATGATTTTGGAACAGAGGAGGAGGAGGGATTCGAACCCCCGGCGCTTTCGCGCGACGGTTTTCAAGACCGTTGCCTTAAACCACTCGGCCACTCCTCCGGAGAGCTGGGGAAGATACACCGGCCCAGCCTTCCTGACTCGCGGTCGACCCAAGAATCTGTTAGAAGAGGCGCGCGAGAATCCTGGAGAGGTGGCCGAGAGGCCGAAGGCGGCGGTTTGCTAAACCGTTATACGGCCCAAAAGCTGTATCGGGAGTTCGAATCTCCCCCTCTCCGCTGGCGCTCGCGGGACGGGCATCTCGATGTCCGCCCGCGAGCGCCGTGATTGTCTGGCGGCCGCCTAATCTCTTGACGGGCTCTCGCGGTCACGGCATACGTGTGCAGCAACAAGCGGCCATAGCTCAGCTGGATAGAGCATCGGTCTACGGAACCGAGGGTCGGGAGTTCGAATCTCTCTGGCCGCGCCCCCTCCCTTCGAAGTCGCCCCCCGCGCCGGCGGGCCCGACCACCGGCCGGTCTTCCGCCCCGGCGAAGGACTGACCGAGCGCGCGGTTGGCCGCGGCGATCGGCCGCAGCAGCGACCGCACGGCGGCCCGCGCGGTATCCGAGCGCCCGATGAGCTGGGCCAGCGGCGGCGCGGTGCGCGCGTAGAGCAGCGACGTGAGGGCGACCAGGTCGGAGCGCGCGGCCGCCTGGTCCCGTTCGTACCGCATCAACCTGACGTCCGGGGCGAGGTCACTGCCGTAGGCGGCGGTCGCGATCACGCACCCCGACAGCTGGGTATACGCGCGCTTGCCGGTGACAACGCGCGCCAGCCCGGGCGCCGACCAGCCGCAGGCCCCGCGGGCGCGCAGGCCGACGGAATAGTTCGTCTGGGGCAAGAGCCCGTCAATCGACGCCTGGCTGATCGTTCCCGGCGCGGCGCTGGCGGGCGCGGCGGCGGGCGTCCATTGCGAGAACCGGCTCTCGTCGGCGCTGTGCTGGGGATCGGGGTCGCGGATGTAGCGCAGGTCGTAGGCGATGACCGGCGCGCCGCTGTCCGACGACTGGCGGAAGGTGAACGTCGCCGACGTCGCGCCCTCGGGGCCGCTCGGCTCGTCGATGCGCGGCGCCTCGGGCACCGGCGTGACCTCGCAGTCGAGCGGGGCGCAGGCGATCTCGTCGAGGTGGACGGTCCCGGGCCCACCCGCGCCGTCACCCACGCGCAGGCGCCCCTGGCCGCTGCCGCCGCTCGCGTTGATCTGCCCGTCGATCGGATGCAGGTCGCCGGCGACGCCGGTCCAGTCTCCGTAGCCGACCGCCACGCTCGTCGCCGCGGCCGCGATCGGGGCCGCGGCGGCGAAGTGGAACGGCACGCGGTAGACGACCGACGGCTGCCCGACGTTGCCGTTTAGGCCGTAGGCGTCGTAGTTGGCCACCTCTTCGGGCTGGATGAACGACCGGTGATTGAAGGCGGCGTTGCCGTCGAACTCCTTGCCCACCTCGACCATCAGCGCGTAGTCACCGTCGGCCAGCTGGTCGGGGATGGTCCAGGTTCCCCAGAAGGCTCGATCGTAGGCCGGCGTCGCGGTGGCGATGACGTCCAGGTCGTTGACCAGGCCGTACTGGGGCGCGTCGCCAAAGTCGCACGCGCTGCCGCCGCTGCTGATGATCGGGACGCAGACCGTGCTCCAGTCGAGGATGTCGCCGCGGGGCGGGTAGTACGATCGCGGCTGGGTCTGGTCGAACCGCCCCTTGGCGTCGCGAAAGGTTCCGCTGGCGCAGGTGACGGCGTCGACGATCTCCTCCTTCATCATCGGCCGGCAGAAGTGGCTCTCGGGCGACGACACCGGCTCGTGGAAGGTCATCCAGTTGTCCATGCCGTCGTTCATCATCACGGCGTCGTAGAGCACGCCGCGCCGGTGGGCCCATACCGGCAGCGCCATCTCCCGCCGTCCGTAGGGGAAGAACGGCCCCGAGCGAAAGTCCCAGCGCCCGGGACGGTTGGCGATTCCGTAGAGCGCGATCGCGTTGGTCACCATCAGGGTGTCGACGAAGGTCGCCCCGTCGGCGCTTTCGACCCAGACGGCGATCTGCGGTCCGAAGTCGGGCTGATTGACGTCGAAGTGGCAGGCGCCGCCGGTATCGCGCGCCAGGCAGTCGGGCTCGAACCCGTACCGCAGCAGCCGGCAGGTCGCCGCCGGTCCGGTCGCCGTGGCGAGCCCGCTGCAGGCGAACGCGACCGCGCCGACCCCGACCGCGACGACGACCCTGAGCGCGCGTGGGCCGCGGTCCGCGCGGCGGACACGCGGGGCGGGGGAGGGTTCGCGTTCGCGCAACACGATGCGGTCTCAATCCTAGCCGCGCCGCGCGCCGACCGTTGACGAAATGCAGCCGGCTGTTGTCCCGCAGACAACAAACCGGCGATCTGGCGGCCGGTATCTCCGCGAACTTACTGGGCCCCACACGTCATCTAACCTGGCCCAAATAGTGCTGTGCAATACCGTTTATGAACCGCGCAAATGCGGAGCCCACGAGAGATCTACCCCCGGTAAAGGAAGCCACCCCGGTTCAGATGGCGAGGAAGACCGCGCCGGTTCTGTATCTGCCGACTTGGTCGCGGTTGCGCATCGCGACCAAGCAGCGGACCCAGCTTGGGCGGGGCGGAGACTTCTTCGAAGTCTTCCAGCATCGCGAAGGGCCGGTCACCACGGTGATGGCCGACGTCGCCGGCAATGGTCCGCGCGCCGCCGTGCCGGTCTCGGATCTGCGCTGGGCCTTCCGCCAGCGCCTCGCGCGCGGCGAAGCACCGGGCCAGGTGCTGGGCGCCGTGAACGACTGGCTCATCGACCAGAGCGTCCATGAGCTGCTGGTGACCGCCCTGTGCATTCGCGTCGACGTCATGACCGGCGTCGCCGAGATCGCGAGCGCGGGACACCTGGGCCCGTTCGTGAAGCGCTCGTCGGGCATCGCCGAGAGCCTGACGCCGGCGCCGGCGCTGCCGCTGGGGATCCTGACCGGCGAGGAGTACACCCAGATCAGCACCAAGCTGTCGCTGCAAGACGCGCTGGTGCTGGCGACCGACGGCATCACCGACCGCCTGGCGACGCCCGGCGATCCCCTGGGTGAGCGGGGACTGCTGCACCACCTCAGCGATGCGCCGCCGTCGGCGCCGCATATCTGCGACGCGCTGCTGGCGCTCGGCGGCGATCGCGATCAGGACGCGACCGTCGTGGTCGTGCAGATGCCGGCGCGCCAACGGCGACCCACGCCGTCACGATGACGGCCCACTCCGTCAGATGACCGTCAGCAAGGTGACACCATCACGGTGAGGGCTGGCGCCGGCGCGCGACGTTGAACAGGGTCACGCCCATCGCGACGAAGCAGCCGAACCCCAGCAGCTGATATCCGTTCGAGCCCAGCAGCCTCTGCAGCGCGGGCTCGACGGAC
This sequence comes from uncultured Pseudomonadota bacterium, assembly GCA_963778795.1. Taxonomy (GTDB): domain Bacteria; phylum Myxococcota_A; class Polyangia; order Fen-1088; family Fen-1088; genus DASRQZ01. Next base: position 1,471,828 of record CAVZVU010000005.1, read on the forward strand.
AGCTTGCCGATCGCGCGCGCCCACCCGTCGTCGACGGTCACCAGCGCCACCGCGACGCCGGCGACCGCGCCGCCCGCGACCAGGCCGGTTGCGAACAGGTTGCCGGGCCCCAGCTCCGATTCTTCGGGCGTGGGGTTGGGGCCGCCCGCGTCGCCGCTGGCGGCCCGCCGCCGGCGCGCCACGAGATCGGACAACGACTTGACCAGGCCCCCCGCGAAGATCGGCGACGTCGTCGACAGCGGCAGGTAGGCGCCGACCGCGAACGACAGCGACTTGACCCCGCACAGCTCCATGGTGATCGCCAGCGACACGCCGACCAGCACGAACTGCCAGTCGAGGTTGAAGGCCAGCAGCCCCCGGATCAGCGTCGCCATCAACGTCGCCTGCGGGGCCGGGTAGCGATCCGATCCGATCAGGTGATCGGGCGCGTGGTCCAGCAGCCGGATCGTCAGCCCTACGACGATGGTCGCGGTGACCACGCCGATGAGCAGCCCGATCTGCTGCGCGCGCGGCGTGGCGCCCACCAGGAAGCCGGTCTTGAGATCTTGCGAGGTCGCGCCGGCGTTGGCGGCCGCGATGCAGACGATCGATCCCACGCACAGGGCCATCGGCTGATAGGCGCTGCCGGTCCAGCCGAAGCCGACGAAGATCAGGCAGGTCCCCATCAGCGTCGCGATCGTCATCCCCGAGATCGGGTTCGACGACGTGCCGATCAACCCGACGATGCGGCTGGCGACGGTGACGAAGAAGAAGCCGAAGACGATCACCAGCAGACCGAGCAGGATCTTGCTGCCGACCCCGGTGCCCGGCACGAACGGCAGCACCGCCATGATCGCGACCAGCCCCGCGCAGCCGAGCAGCACGACGGTGATCGGCAGGTCGCGATCGGTGCGCTTGGTCCGCTCGCCGCCCGACCCCCGGCGCAGCGATGCCAGGCTCTCGCGGAAGGACGACACGATCGTCGGCAGCGTCTTGATGAGCGTGATGAACCCGCCGGCGGCGACGGCGCCGGCGCCGATCTGGCGCACGTAGGCGCGGTAGATCGCCGCCGCGGTGTTCGCGAAGGTGTGGGTCACCGGATCCCAGCCGCCCGGTCCGCCCGGCGCCGCCACGCTGGCCAGGTAGCCGAGCTTGGCCAGCTGCGCGGCGACCGCGTCGGCCGGCGTCAGGAACGCCAGCAACGGGATCAGCGCCAGCCAGGCGAGCACGCCGCCCGCGACCAGCTCGCCGGCGATCTTGGGGCCGATGATGTAGCCGATGCCGAGGTACTCGGGCGTGACCTCGCCGCTCAGCACCGCCGACGGCAGGTAGCGGTTGGTCTGCTTGAGCGCCAGCGTCGGTGTCTCGGCGATGAAGCGGACGATCCGCTGCAGCAGCGCGTAGGCGAACGCGAAGCCGAGCCCCTGGAAGGCGGTGCGCGCCAGCACGCCGCCTTTTTCCCCGGCGATCAACACCGACGCGCACGCCGTCCCCTCGGGGTAGGGCAGGGTGTCGTGCTCCTTGACGATCAACGAGCGGCGCAGCGGCACCATCATCAGCACGCCCATGACGCCGCCGAGCATCGCCAGCGTCAGGATCGTCCAGTAGGAGAAGTAAGGATCGCCGACGCTGCGCCCGGTGACGGCGTCGCGCGACAGGAACAGGAACCCAGGCAGCGTGAACACGACGCCGGCGGCGATCGACTCGCCCGCCGAGCCGATGGTCTGCACCATGTTGTTCTCGAGGATCGTCGACGACCCGAAGCGCTTGAACAGCGAGATCGCCAGCACCGAGATCGGGATCGACGCCGACACGGTCAGCCCGGCCTTCAGCGCCAGGTAGACGGTCGCCGCGCCGAAGATCACGCCGAAGATCATGCCCAGCACGATCGCCTTCGCGGTCAGCTCCGGCATGGAGGCCTCGGGCGCGACGTAGGGCTTGAAGGCGGCGGTCGTTGTCTCGGTCTTGGTCTCGGTGCTGTCGCTGCTCTGGCTCACGACAGGTCCCTCCACCGACACAGCGTGATGCCGCGTCGTTCGATGGCGCCGCGAACGCGATCGGAGCAGAGCGCGGTCAGCTCCTGGGCGCCGTGATACGCGCGCCCGTCAGGTTCGCGGGCGCTGATGTCGGTCTCGGACGGATGACAGATGAGCTCGTGAGCGCCGGCGCTGAGGCGCCCGATGATCTCCAGGATGCGAATCTCGTCGAGGCGACCGCTCTCGACGTAGCCCCAGCTCTGCGGGCCGTGGCGCAGCATGCCCATGTTCCGGCGCGCGAGCCAGCCGAGGCCGGTGAGCAGCCCAGCCTCGAGCCCGCGCGTCGGCTCGGTGACCCAAGACAGCGTGGGCTTCTCGAACAGCGTGCGGATCCCGGGGATGCCGTGCCGCCGCGCCGCCGCCTCCATCGCCTTGCCGATCATGGGAAGAAAGCCCAGGTGGTGGTGGGTGTTCAGGTGATCGATGGCGATTCCGGCCGCGCGCACGCGATCGATCTGGGCATCGATCTCGCGGTCGATCTGCAAGGCGTCGAGCTCCCCCTTCATCCAGCGCGTGAAGAAGTCGGTCGCGCGCGAGAGAAAGGCGCCCCCGGCGTCGGTGAGCGAGGGGAGCCCGCGCGCATCGGAGACCGGCTGGCCCCCGATCAGCGCCAGGTGCACGCCGACGCCAAGCTCGGGCACCTCGGCCAGCAGCGCGCGCGCCGCCGGCAGATCGCCGCAATTTCCCAGCAACGACGTGCTGGTGACGATGCCGGCGCGGTGGGCCCTCACGATTCCGCGCGAGATCTCACCGGTCATTCCAAAGTCGTCGGCGTTGACCACCAGACGCACGCGCGCATCGCTCACGGTCGGCTCCCCTCGAGGACGGAAAAGGGAGTTTGTACCATGTTGCGTTGCGCGACCCTGAGGTTTGACCCTGTTTTTCGAAGATGGTATCTGAATGCAATATGGCGAAGCGCATAGTGATCGCCGACGACAGCGCGACGATCCAGAGGGCCTTCGCGATGACCTTCGGTGCCGAGGACGTGACGCTGGTCGCCGCGCGTTCGGTCGAAGAAGGGCTCGCGCTCGCCCGACAGATTCAGCCCGAGCTGGTGATCGCCGACGGCATGATGCCGGGCCGATCGGGTTACGACCTGTGCGCCGCTATCAAGTCCGATCCCGCGCTCGGCTCGACCGCGGTCTACGTGCTGGCGTCGGCGCAACAGCCCTACGACGAATCGCGCGGGCGGCAGTGCGGCGCTGACGGCTTCTTCGTGAAGCCGTTCGACACGGCCCAGATCATCGAGAAGGTGCACGAGGCGCTGGCGAAGGGGCCGACCGAGGTGATGCGTCCCGCGGCGGCGGCGCCGGCGCTCGACGACTTCGGGCCCCCGATCCCGCTCGATGGGCGCTCGCCGATCCCGCTCGGTCTCGGCACGCCGCTGGCGTCCGCCAGCGACGACGACGAGTACGGCGAGATCAGCGTCGACATCTTGCCGGTTCAGTCCGACGAGCCCGGCGCTGGAGCGCGAGGTCGAGTACGCGGCGGCCCCGGCGACGCCGCCGCCCGCGGCGCGGCCGAGCCTGACACCGCCGCCGACCTACGTGCCGCCCCCGGGGGCGACGCCCGCGCCGACGCCGTTCTTTCGCCAACACCCGGCTCGGCGGCCTCGCCGCTGCCGCCGACGCCCGGCTCGTCGGCCTCGCCGCTGCCGACCGCCGCGAGCATGCGGCCTTCCTTGATCCCGGGCATTCGTCCCGGCGCGGTTGCCCCGGCCCGGCCGGGCGCCCCGCCGGCGCGGCCCGCAGGGGGGCCGGGTGGCAGCGCGCCCATGAGCCGGCCGCCCGCGCCGGTCGCGCGCACGCTGATGGGATTGCCGGCCGCGAACGTGCCGATCCCCGGCAGCTCCCGCCCGACGGCGCCGATGTCGCCGATACCGCCGGCGCGCCCGGCGCCCGTGCCCTCGGTCTCGGCGACACCGGCTCCGTCGGCGTCGGCGGCCGGCTCGGGATCGTCTTCGGCGTCGTCATCGCTGTCTTCGGCCGCGCGTCCGGTCCCGATGGCGCCTCCTGCGGCGACGCCGTCGCCGCTGTTCTCCTCGATTCCGGCCGTCACCCCGCCCCCCGTCGCGTCGCCGACCGTGTCCGCCATGGTCTCGGCCGCCGTCGGCGCCGCCGTCGATCAGAAGATCGCCGCCATCAGCGCGCGCGGTCCGGAGTACGAGGCGATCGCGAAGCTGTCGCGCGAAATCATCGAGCAGATCGTCTGGGAAGTGGTTCCGGAGCTGGCGGAGGTCATCATCCGCGAGCACGTCGAGCGCCACGTCCGTAACTAAGCAGCGGTGCGGCTCGTTCCTCCGACGGCCGACGATCCGGCCGCCTGGCGGGCCCGGCACTGCGCTCCGGTGCTCGAGTACCGGAGTACACTGCGCTCCGGTGCTCGCGCCGGGTCCGCCAGCCGACCGGCTTGTCGGCCGCCTTCTAAGCCGTGCGCCCGACGCCCTCATCCACGGCGAGCCGAACGGGCCTAGGGACCGACCGCGAGGCCCCAGGGGAGGCCGCCGATCTTGATGCGCTTCTCGATCTTGCCGGTCGCCGCGTCGATGACCGAGACGTCGCCCGAGGGGCCGTTGGCGGTGAAGAGCCACTTGCCGTCGCGGCTGACGCCGATGCCCCACGGGCGGGCGCCGACGCCGTCGATCAGTCGCACCACCTTGCGCGTGGCGACTTCGACCACCGCGACCGACTCGCCGCGCCCGTTCGAGACGTAGAGCTGCTTGCCGTCGGGGGAAAGCGCCAGGCCCATCGGGCGCGGGCCGAGAACCGTCTTGGCCTTGGGCTCGATCTTGATGGTGCCGTCGGGCGTTCCCTTGGCGACGTCGACCACCGTCAACTGCGCGCCGTTCTCCGAGGTCGCGAAGCCAGTCTTGCCGTCGCGCGTGAAGGCGATCGATCGCGGGCGCGGGCCGACGGCGATGTGGGCGAGGACGCGCAGCGCGCGGGTGTCGACGGCGACCACCTCGTTGTCCTGCTCGGAGGTCACATACACCACCTTGCCGTCGGGGCGCACGGTGACGCCCTCGGGCTCCTTGCCGACGGGGACCCGGTGGGTGACCTTGCCGCTGTGCAGATCGAGCACGCTCATCTCGGCGGTCTCCTCGTTCGACACGTACAGCGTCTTGCCGTCGCGCGAGAGATCGAACGATTCGGGGTCCTGGCCGCTGGGCAGCGTCCGCACCAGCTTGTGGCTCGCGAGGTCGACCACGCCGATCGCCGTCGGCCGAGCGATCGGGGGGCGGCAACTTCGATTCGTCGACGCCGGGGCCACCCTTGGGCGAACCGGAGAGCGCCACGTACAGCGTCTTGCCGTCCTTCGACAGCTTCACGCCGCGCGGCCGCTTCCCGACCGGGATGCGCGCAATGACCTCGCCGCGCTCCGGGTCGACCACGACCACCTCTCCACCGTCCTCGGCGCTGACGTAGAGGCGCGTCGTGGCAGCGGCAGGCGCCGGCGTCGGGGGCCGGGGCGGCGACGCCCGGCGGCGCCGGGGCGGCCACGCCGGCCAGCGCGGCGGCGCCGCCCAGCAGCCAGATCGGGAGCCACCTCCGCCGTGACGTCCGGAGTGAGCAAGATCGCGTTCGGTCAGGGGTATTCGTCGGTTGAGCTGGCATGGACAGACCGGCATGGTTACAGCAGCGGCCGGGATGCGGCGAGGCTTTTGTGCGTCCTTGGAGGCCGGTTTTGCGTCCTTGACGGGCCGGAGTCCTGCGCGGAAAATGACCGCTTGTTGTTGGGCAGTCCGGGGGCGTCGGCCCCAGTCAGCTTTTCGCGAAAGGTAGCGCCATGAAGTGGGAGACTCCGGCCTTCGTCGAGATCAACATGAGCGCCGAGATCGGCGGCTATCAGACCGACTTCGATGACGATCGCGAGCCGGCCGGTCCCGCCGTGCCGCGGGCCGAGGGCACCGCGCAGGCAGAGACCTCGGCGCGCCCGCGCTGAAGCCGCGGCGTGCTCATCCGCGTCCTCGGTTCGGCAGCGGGCGGCGGTTTCCCGCAGTGGAACTGTGGCTGCGACAACTGCGTCGAGGCGCGCCGGGCGGCGCCGGCCGCGCGCGTCCGGCCGCGCACCCAGGAGTCGGTCGCCGTCAGCGCCGACGGTGAGTCCTGGTTCCTGATCAACTGCTCGCCGGAGATCCGCGCCCAGGTCGAGGGCTTCGCCGGCCTGTGGCCGCGCGCGCGACGCCACTCGCCGATCGCCGGCATCTTGCTGACCAACGGCGATCTCGATCACTGCCTGGGCCTGCTGTCGCTGCGCGAATCGCACCCGCTGGTGGTCTACGCCACCGACGCCGTGCGCGCGGGGTTCACCGAGGGCAACGTGCTCTATCGAACGCTGGCGCGCTTTCCCGAGCAGGTCGACCTGGCGGCGGCTGCGCGCTGGGTGAGCCGCAGGTCGCTCGGCGACGCCGCGGCGTCGGGGCTGCGGGTGACCGCGATCGCCGCGCCGGGCAAGCTGCCGCTGCACCTGGAGGCGTCGCGCGCGCCGTCGCCCGAGGACGACATCGGGCTGGTGATTCGCGACCCGCGCACCGGCGGACGGCTGGCCTATTTCTCGGGCGTCGCCGGCCCGTCCGCCGACATCGCGCGCGCCGTCGAGGGCGCGGGCGCCGTCTTCTTCGACGGGACGTTCTGGAGCAGCGACGAGCTGATCGCCGCCGGGCTCGGCACGCGCCGCGCCGAGGACATGGCGCACTGGCCGGTGGGCGGTCCCGACGGCAGCCTCGGCTTCCTGGCGCGCGCCGGCGCCGCGGCGGCGCATCCTGATCCACATCAACAACACCAACCCGATCCTGCGCGAGGACGGCCCCGAGCGCCGCGCGGTCGCCGCGGCCGGCGTCGAGGTCGCCGAGGACGGCATGGAGCTGACGCTGTGAACGCGCCGCCGCGCCGCAGCGCGCGAGCCGCTGCTGTCGCCCGACGAGCTCGTGGCGCGGCTGCGCGCCGAAGGGGTCGGGCGCGCTACCACGACCAGCACCCGTTTCACCAGCGCATGCACGCCGGGCAGCTCACGCGCGCCGAGCTGCAGCCCTGGACGCTGAACCGCTACTACTACCAGACGCGCATCCCGATCAAGGACGCGATCATCGTCTCCAAGTCCGAGGATCCGGCCTTTCGCCGCGCCTGGATCCGCCGCATCCACGACCACGACGGCGACGGACGCCGGGCGAGGGCGGCCTCGCGCTGTGGCTGCGGCTGGCCGAGGCGGTCGGGCTCGACCGCGCGCGGGTCGCCACCTGCCGCGACGTCCTGCCCGGCGTGCGCTTCGCCTGCGACGCCTACGTCGCGCTTGTGCCGCGACAGCCCGCTGGTCGTGGCGGTGGCGTCGTCGCTGACCGAGATGTTCGCGCCCGACCTGATGTCGCGCCGGATCGCTTCGTGGGAGCAGCACTACCCGTGGGTCGGCGCCGAGGCGCTGGCCTACTTTCGCGCGCGCGTGCCGCGGGCGCGCCGCGACGGCGACGAGGCGCTGGCGTTCGTCGTCGCCCACGCCGACTCGCGCGCGCTGCAGGAGGCGTGCGTCGCGGCGCTGGTGCGCAAGACCGAGATCCTGTGGCACCTGCTCGATTGCGTCGCCGCCGGAGCGCGGGCGCAAACGCGGGCGCGGGTGCGGGCGGCGGGGCGCCCGCGCCGTGATCGGACCCGAGACCCGGGTGCGTCTGGCGCGCAAGGCGCGGCTGCGCCGCGATCCGCGCTCGGGCAAGATGATGCTGCTCTACCCCGAGCGCGGCCTCGAGCTCAGCGAGACGGCCGCCGAGATCGCGGCGCTGTGCAGCGACGGCCGGACCGCGGGCGCGATCGTCGACGCGCTGTGCGCGCGTTATGCGGGCCAGGCAGGCGCGTCCGCGCGCGCATCGAGGACGAGGTCGGCGCCTTCCTGCGAACGCTCGACGAGCGCGGCCTGCTGGTGGCCGCCGACGAGGCCGCGCCGTGAGCGCCGCGGGCGACGCGGGCGACGCCAGCCACACCGGCGCCGCCAGCGACGATCTTCGGCGAGCCGGTCGCGCCGCGGCCGTACACGCTGGTCGCCGAGCTCTCCTATCGCTGTCCGCTCGCGTGCGGCTACTGCTCGAACCCGATCGATCTCGATCGCCGGCGCGACGAGCTCGACACCGACGAGTGGAAGCGGGTCCTCGCCGAGGCCGCGGCGCTCGGGGTGTTGCAGGTCAACCTGACCGGCGGCGAGCCGCTGGTGCGCGACGATCTCGAAGCGCTGGTCGCCGAAGCCCGCGCGCGCGAGCTGTACGTCAACCTGATCACCAGCGGCATTCCCGCCGACGGCGCGAGGCTCGGGCGTCTTGTCGCCGCCGGGCTCGACAGCCTGCAGCTCTCGGTGCAGGACGTCGATCCCGCGGGCGCGGGCTGGATCGCGGGCCGCGACGCGCTCGAGGGCAAGCTCGAGATGGCGGCGGCCGCGCGCGCGCTCGGGCTGCCGCTCACGCTCAACGTCGTCCTGCATCGGGGAAACATCGCGCGTACGGCCGAGTTCGTCGCGCTGGCCGAGCGCCTGGGCGCCGAGCGGCTGGAGCTGGCCAACACGCAATATCTCGGCTGGGCGCTGATCAACCGCGACGCGCTGCTGCCGTCGCGCGCCGCCGTCGCCGCCGCGCGCGCGATCGCCGACGCGGCGCGCATCCGGCTGCGCGGCCGCATCGAGATCCTCTTCGTGCGTCCCGACTATTACGCCGATCGGCCGCGCGCCTGCATGGACGGCTGGGCACGCCGCTACATCGTCGTCACGCCCGACGGCACCGCGCTGCCCTGCCACCAGGCCGGCAGCATCCCCACGCTCAGCTTCGCCAGCGTCCGCGACCAGTCGCTGTCGGCGATCTGGAACGATTCGCCGGGTTTCCGCGCCTTTCGCGGCGAGGCCTGGATGCCCGAGCCCTGCCGCACCTGCGACGAGCGCACCGTCGACTTCGGCGGCTGCCGCTGCCAGGCGCTGGCGCTGGCCGGCGACGCCGCCGCCACCGATCCCGCCTGCGCCCGCGCGCCGCTGCACGATCTGGTGCGGGCGGCCCGCTCGCGCGCCGACGTGGCCGAGGACCCCGGCCCCCGGCCACCGTTGCGCTTGCGCCGTATGTCGCGCGGGTGACGAGGACGAGGACGGGGCGAGGACGGGACTGGAACCATGGGTAGGTTCCGCGCTAGAACGTCCGCCTGATGGCCGAGTTGCCCAAGAACTACGAACCGCAAGCGATTGAGCCGCGCTGGTACGCCGAGTGGATGGCCCGCGGGTACTTTCACGCCGATGCGTCCGCGCCCAAGGCTCCGTTCGCGATCGTCATCCCGCCGCCCAACGTCACCGGGTCGCTGCACATGGGCCACGCGCTCGGCGACACGATCGAGGACATCTTCACGCGCTGGAAGCGCATGGCGGCGTACAACGCGATGTGGCTGCCCGGCATGGACCACGCCGGGATCGCGACCCAGATGGTGGTCGAGCGCGAGCTGCGCGAAAAGGAGGGCAAGTCGCGCCACGACATCGGCCGCGAGGAGTTCGTCAAGCGCATCTGGGACTGGCGCCAGCGCACCGGCGATCGGATCCTGGGACAGCTCAAGACAGCTCGGCTGCTCGCTCGACTGGGAGCGGACCATGTTCACCATGGAGCCGTCCTATTCGGCGGCGGTCATCGAGGCCTTCGTGCGCCTTTACGAAGAGGGGCTGATCTACCGGGCGCGCCGCCTGATCAACTGGTGCGTGTCGTGTCGGACGGCGCTGTCGGATCTCGAGGTCGACTACGACGAGGGCGTGCAGGGCGAGCTCTACGAGTTCGCCTACCCGCTGGCCGACGGCAGCGGCGAGGTGGTGGTCGCCACCACGCGCCCCGAGACCATGCTCGGCGACACCGCGGTCGCGGTGCACCCGGATGATCCGCGCCACAAGTCGAAGATCGGCAAACGATCAAGCACCCGATCACCGGGACTGAATTCAAGATCATCGCCGATTCGCGTCCTGGTCGATCCGAAGTTCGGCACCGGCGCCGTGAAGGTCACGCCGGCCCACGACCCCAACGACTTCGAGTGCGGCCAGCGCCACGATCTGCCGATGATCTCGATCTTCGACGACAAGGGCGTGGTCACCGCGGCCGGCGGACCGTTCGCGGGCCTGGATCGCTTCAAGGCGCGCAAGGCGGTCAAGGCGCGCCTGAAAGAGCTGGGGCTGGAGCGCGGCAGCAAGCCGCACGTGCACGCGGTCGGCCACTGCCAGCGCTGCGAGACGGTGGTCGAGCCGATGCTGTCGACGCAGTGGTTCGTGAAGATGGAGCCGCTGGCGAAGCCGGCCATCGAGGCGGTGGAGCAGGGCAAGACCAAGTTCGTGCCCGAGACCTGGTCGAAGACCTTCTTCCACTGGATGCGCAACATCCGCGACTGGTGCATCTCGCGCCAGCTCTGGTGGGGGCATCGCATCCCGGTCTGGTACTGCGGCAAGTGCCAGGGGATGACGGTGGCGCGCACCACGCCGGCCGCCTGCCAGCACTGCGGCGGCGTCGAGCTCAAGCAGGACGAGGACGTGCTCGACACCTGGTTCTCGTCGTGGCTCTGGCCGTTCGCGACGCTCGGCTGGCCGGCCGAGACCAAGCGAGCTGAAGACGTTCTATCCGACGACCATGCTCGACACCGGCTACGACATCCTCTTCTTCTGGGTCGCGCGCATGATGATGGCGGGCCTGCACTTCATGAAGAAGGTGCCCTTCCGCACGGTCTACCTGCACACCATGGTGACCGACGAAAAGGGCGAGAAGATGTCGAAGGTCAAGGGCAACACCATCGACCCGGTCGACGTCATCGCCAAGCACGGCGCCGATGCGCTGCGCTTCGCGCTCGCCTGGCTGACCACGCAGCGCGGCGCAGGGGAAGAACATCAAGTTCTCGATGGGCAACGTCGAGGACGCGCGCCGCTTCGCCAACAAGATCTGGAACGCGACGCGCTTCGCGCTGCATGAACCTGGAGGGCTTCGACGCCGATCGCTTCGCCGATCGCGATCGCCGACGGCCCCGACCGCGCCGAGTTCGATCTGCCCGAGCGCTGGATCCTGTCGCGCGTGCAGCGCGCCACCGAGGAGGTCGACAAGGCGCTGGAGGAGTACCGGATCTCCGACGCCGCGCAGGCGGTCTATCACTTCATCTGGAACGAGGTGTGCGACTGGTACATCGAGCTGGCCAAGGCGGCGCTGACCCGCGCCGAGGGCGACACGGAGATCACCGCCAACCCGGAGGCGCGCTGGAAGATCCAGGGCGCGCTGGTGACGGCGCTGGAGACGGCGATGCGGCTTCTGCACCCGTTCATGCCGTTCATCACCGAGGAGATCTGGCAGCAGCTGCCCAAGCCGTCGGGCGCTCCACAGAGCATCATGATCACGCTTTATCCGGTGCGCGACGTGCGCTTCTACGACGACGCGTCGGAGGCGTCGATGGCGCTGGTGCAGAAGGTGATCGTGGCGCTGCGCGGGATCCGCGCCGACAAGAACATCCCCAGCGTGACGCGCGTCGTGGCGCTGTTGTCGGTCAACGACGACTACAAGAAGACGATCCTCGACGGGTACAAGACGATCATCGCCGAGCAGGGGAAGTGCCGCGAGGTGCGCGTGCGGCGCTCCGGCAGCAGCCTGGGCGGCGAGTTCTCGCTCGACAGCGTCGCGACGGCGCTGGCCGGCGACGTCGAGGTGATGGTGCCGCTCGAGGGCGTGGTCGACGTCAAGGACGAGCGGGGAAAGCTGACGAAAGAGCGGGCAAAGCTCGCCTCCGACCGCGACTACCTGGCGAAGAAGCTCGCCAACCCCCAGTTCGTCGAGAAGGCGCCGCTCGAGGTGCTGGAGAAATCACGCGCCAAGCTGGCCGAGGCCGAGACCGCGCTCGCCAAGCTCGACGAGGCGATCGGCCGGCTCGGGGTCTGATCGCGAACCCCGGCCCCGTCGCGCAATTTCCGGAGTCGCGCGCTCAATCGTTGAGAGCGAAGCCGCCTCTTGAATGCACCAATACTTGGCGCCGCCACCCTTTTGCAAATGCGAGGCTGCGATTGTCACGGTTTCTGTTGAGACGATCAGCGTCAGCCGCGTTTGCATCTCACCGTTGGTAAACGGTATGAGCGGCAGCAATAACTGTTGCCAACATAGGAAGACCGCTTTATCGTCCCGTCCGAAATCGTTTCGCAGTTGAAACGGCGGCGTCGACGGGGCGGCTCGGATCCTGCAGGTTCTGGTTTCTGGACCAAGCCCGGTCGATGCCGATCGATGTTGTTGAGTGTCGATCGGTGCAGAGCACACCTACCGTGCCGCCGTTGAATGCCTTCCGCTGAGCACTAGGAGGAGGTTGGAATGCGTCCACGCCGATTTGGATGGTTCTCTTCGATCACGGGTCTGTTGTCGTTGTCATTGCTGTTGTCGTCTTCCGCTCTTGGAGGTTTGGCGTTCGCGCAGGCGCCGGTAGCCGCTCCCCCGGCGGCGCCCGTCGAGACGGCGCCCCCCGCGGCCGCGCCAGAGCCGTTGCCGCCGCCGCCCTCGATACCGCCGCCGCCGGCATTCACCCCGGTTGCGCCGGTCGTCGCCACGCCGCCGGCGGTGGTTGTGCCGCCGCCGCCGCTGGCCATTCCGATGGCGCCGCCGCTCAAGATCGAAAATGCCATCGGCAGCATCCGCCTCGGCCTCCTCTTGCAGCCGCAATTCGAATCGGTGAGCGGAGTGAGCACCAATGGTTACGCGAACAACCTCTTCTTGCGGCGCGCGCGCATTCTCCTGGGCGGCACGTTGTTTGGCTCGATTGACTACTTCGTGGAGACCGACGCGCCCAATGCCTTCAAAGCCCCCGTCGGCGCTCCCGCGATGGGGCAGGCGCTGAAGTCGACGCCCGCGATGTTCATTCAGGATGCCTTCGCGACCCTCAAGCCGTTGGGTGACCTGCTGAAGGTCGACGCCGGTTACATGTTGCCGCCGCTGTCGCACAACGCGGTTCAGGGGGCCGGTACCCTCTTTGGTTGGGACTACTTTGCGTATACATTCCGCCAGAGTGATGTCTTTGGCGCGACGGTTACCCCGGTCGGACGCGATCTGGGCGTGCAGCTGCGCGGCCTGGTCGTCGGTGGTCACGTCGAGTACCGCGTGGGCGCCTTCCAGGGCCAGCGGAATGCCGCCATCGCGCCCGTCGTTGCCGATCCGGCCATGGGGATCGCGGCGGCGCCGGGCGTGCAGGGCGCGCGGAATTTCTTTCGCGTCGCGGCCCGCTTGCAGTTCAACGTGTTCGACGCCGAGCCGGGCTTCTTCTATGCCGGGACCTATCTGGGCAACAAGAGGATCCTGTCTTTCGGCGGCGCCTATGACTTTGAGGCCGACTACAAGTCGTACCACGTCGACGGAATCGTCGACATGCGGCTGGGGCCGGGCGTCGTGACGGGTCAGGTCGACTACTCACACTGGGACGGCGGGACGTATCTCACCGCGGGCACCGTGACCCCGAAGCAGTGGGCGATCGATGGCGAGGCCGGCTATACGTTCGTGGGCATCAAGTTCGCGCCGATCGTCCGCATCGAGCACCTGTCGGAGATCCAGACCGCGACCGGGACCGTGCTCGCGGGCGCCATCACCCGCTACGCGGGCGGCCTCGCTTATTGGGATCATGGACACAATTCGAATCTGAAGCTGTTCTATACTCGCATCCAGCAGAACAACGCGCCGCATGGCGCGAATCAGATCAATCTGCAGTGGCAGGTGTACTTCTTCTAATCACGGGGGGCGGGCCTTTGGGCTCGATGGGGCGGCGTCTCCGTGACCACCAACGTGCGAAAAGTTGAGGAGATCCCATGAGTGAATCGGTAACTCAGTCCCCGACGGCGGTTGCTGTCGGCTCGTCCCTCAAGACCGAGGAGAAGCGTGTCATCTTCGCCTCCTCGCTCGGCACCGTGTTCGAGTGGTACGACTTCTATCTGTACGCGACGCTGGCGCCCTTCTTTGCCGCGCTCTTTTTTCCCAAGGGCAATGACACCGCCGCATTGCTCTCCAGCTTCGCCACCTATGCCGCCGGCTTCCTGGTGCGGCCGTTTGGCGCGCTGTTCTTCGGCCGGGTCGGTGACATCGTCGGGCGCAAGTACACCTTCCTCGTGACCATCACCGTCATGGGCGCCGCGACCTTCCTGGTCGGGTGCCTGCCACGGTTCGCGACGATCGGATGGATCGCGCCCACGGTGCTGGTGGTGCTGCGGCTGCTGCAGGGGCTGGCGCTGGGCGGGGAGTACGGCGGGGCGGCGACCTACGTCGCCGAGCACGCGGCCGAGAACCGCCGCGGTCACGACACCAGCTGGATCCAGACCACGGCGACGATCGGGTTCTTCCTGGCGCTGGTCGTGATCCTTGCCTGCCGGCTCAGTCTCAGCAAGGAAGCGTTTGCCGAGTGGGGCTGGCGCATCCCGTTCTGGGTGTCGGCGGGCTTGTTGATCTTCTCGATCTACCTGCGGCTCAAGCTCGAGGAGTCGCCGGTGTTCAGGAAGATCAAGAGCGAAGGCAAGACCTCGAAGGCGCCGCTCACCGAGAGCTTTGGCCAGTGGAGCAACCTCAAGATCGTGTTGCTGGCGTTGCTGGGCGCGACCGCCGGTCAGGGCGTCGTCTGGTACACCGGTCAGTTCTACGCGTTGTTCTTCCTGCAGATCACCCTCAAGCTCGATTATCAGATCGCGTACATCCTCATCGCGATCTCGTTGGTCGTGGGGACGCCGTTCTTCATCTTGTTTGGCTGGCTGTCCGACCGGATTGGCCGCAAGAAGATCATCATGGCGGGCTGCCTGCTGGGGGCGCTGCTCTACCTCCCGCTGTTCCGGGGGTTGACCCACTTCGTGAATCCCGACCTCGAGGCGGCCTCGGCGAAGACGCCGATCACGGTCACCGCGGGCGGCTGCCACTTCCACGTCTTCGTGGGGCCGTGGTCGAAGTTCACCGAGTGCGACAAGGCCAAGGACTTCCTCACCAAGCAGGGTGTCTCGTTCCAGTCGGTCGAGGTCGCCGAGCCCGGCGTGGCCACAAAGTTTGGCGACGTCGAGATCAAGGGTTGGGACGAGGCGAAGTACAAAGCAGCGATGAAGGACGCCGGCTTCCCTACCAAGGCCGACACCGCCAAGATCAACTGGGTGATGACGGAGTTGATCCTGATCATCCTGGTTCTGTTCGTCACCATGGTTTACGGCCCGATCGCCGCGTTCCTGGTCGAGCTGTTCCCGGCGCGGATCCGCTACACGTCGATGTCCTTGCCGTACCACATCGGCAACGGGTGGTTCGGCGGCATGCTGCCCTTGCTGGCGACGGCCATGGTCGCGTCGTCCGGCAACATCTACCACGGGCTCTGGTATCCGATCATCGTGGCCGCGGGCACCTTCGTCATCGGGTCGCTCACCTTGCGCGAGACCAAGGACCACAAGGTCCGCGTCGACCTCTGAGGTCGGCCGGGGCCCGCACCGGGCGGGTGGTTTGAAACGGCGCGGCTGCGGGATGTGAGGACGGCTTCCCTCTCTCCGTTGTGGGGGCCGAAGGAGGGGGGATAGGTCCCGTGCTCAAACATCCTTTGGCGCGAGGGGTGCTGAACTGTTCTTGGAGTGGCGGTAACCCGCGCCTCAGGAACTGCGCGCGGGACCTATCCCCCCTCCTTCGCCCGCCGAGACAATCTACGTTCAGTGCGCCTGTGGTGCTGATCCGGAAGGGCCCACGAAGAAAAATAGAGAGATCTATCGGACGCGGCGTCGCAGCGACGAATACGGGCCGCTCAATATTTCCAGCCTCGCTTCCTGAGGCGACGAAGGAGGCTTTCAACTACCGGCGAGGCGACGTCCGATAGATCTCTAATTTTTGTGTGTGCCCCTCCGGATCAGCAGCACAGGCGCATCGAACGTAGATTGTCTCGGCGGCCTAAGGAGGGGGTATGGGTCCCGCGCGCAGTTCCTGAGGCGCGGGTTACCGCAGGCTAAGCAGTGCGGGCCTACTGGGCGGCGCCGCCCTCGATCCAGTCGGAGATCGTGCGCAGGGAGACGCCGTCGAGGGGCGCGTCCGGTGGGTCGCGGTGGCCGGGCGTCGTCGGCACCGGGCCGCCGGCGGGATCCGAGACCAGCTTGCGCATGAGGTAGCTGCGAGCGGGATCGCCGGGCAGCACCCGCTTGATGCCGGCAAGCTCGGTGGCGTCGGCGTTCACCAGCGCCGCCCAGGCGTCGCGGTCGCACAGCGACAGCCCCATCGGCGGATAGGCGAGGCAGCCATCGCTGCCGTCGTCGGCGCGGTGGCAGCCGGCGCCCGCGCAGCGCGCGGCGAAGATCGGCAGGATGTCGCTGAACGCGGGGATCGGCGCCGGCGGAATCGGCGGATCGGTCGGCCCGCTGCCGGTGCGGAAGGTGCGCTGATCGCTCTTGGTCGAACATCCGGTCATCGACCGCACGCCCGGCAAGACTGTCACCAGGTAGGACAGGTTCGCCGACAGCCGGTTGCGGATCCGAAAGCGGATCGACCGGGTGATGAGATCGACGTCGACCCCGCCGAGGCGGGTCTGCACGCCGCTCGACAGCAGCACGGTGCCCAGCCCGACTGTGTCGGGGTCGGGGAAATCGGAGAAGGTCAGGCTGATCGGCGTGTCGACCGGCGCCTGGTCGGCGCCGTCGGCGGGCACCGATGAGACGACGGCGAAGGGCGTGCACACGCCAGGAAACAACTCGTAGCTGGTCAGCTGGCTGCAGCCGATGCCGCTGCCGGCCAGCGCACCGCCCAGCAGCAGGGCAACCGTGGTCGCGATCGGTTGGCGGCGCCCCGCCGTCATTTCAGCTCCTTCTGAGCTCCTGCTCAGCTCTTGCTGAGCTCTTGCTCAGCTCTTTTCTCAGCTCTCGCTGTAAAGCCGGAGCTGCTCGCGAACCACCTCGTCGGACAGGCCGGAGCGGAGATAATCCTGCAGACAGTCGGCCAAGGTCACGATCATGTCGTCCACGCCTCGGTCCTCGACCAGCTTGCCAAGCAGCCCGCGCGCCTCGGGGCTGTCATCCTCGCGCAAGAAGTCTCGTACCATGTCGAGCGTCAGATCTCCGGAGAAATCCAGTATCGCGTGATCGAGAAGGTAGGCGATAAGTTGTTTCACCGGAAGGCCTCCAGAGGGGTAGATGGGAACGACGGCCTTTGCTCATATCGCGGATGACCCAAGCGTGCAAGAACCAGTGCAGCCATTGAAGCAGCGAAAGCTGCGAAAGCAGCGACAGCAGCGAAAGCTGCGACGACATGATTTGACCCCGTCGGGTGGAGTTGTTACCGTTCCGCCTGTTTTGCGCCAACCTCGCTACCTCACGATGGGGGCGCTGGCGAAAGGCGCCGTCATCTCAACCCTGGCGACGCTGATCGCCAGCGGGTGCGGGCCGATTGAGTACGCCAACCAGGTCAGCCTCAAGGCGGCGTCGGCGGTGGCGGACGCCAAGCGGGCCCAGGGCGACCGCTACGCGCCCTACGAGTTCACCGCGGCCGAGGAGTACCTGCACAAGGCGCGCGAGGAGGCGGGGTACGCCCAGTACCAGGACGCCATCGAGTTTGGCCGGAAGGCCGAAGAGCTGGCCCACCGCGCGCACGCGATCGCCGTGACCCGTCTCAGCCAGCCGGCGACACCTCCGGTACCGGTGCCGGGCCACTCACCCGAATGAAAACCTCCGAACGCGTTGGAATCGACCGCTCGGTCTGGGACTCCCTCCTGGGCTCCCTGTGGCTGGTCGCCTGGCTTGGCGCCGGCTGCGCGGGCACGGAGGTGGCCGCCAACGTCAAGCAGGTGCGGGTGATGATCAAGGAGGCGCGCGAGAACGGCGCCTATCATTGCGCGCCGCGCGAGCTGGCGCTGGCCGAGACCAACGCCGACTTCACCGAGACCGAGCTCGACCAGGGCGACTACTTCCGTGCGCGCGAGCACCTCGACATCGCCGACCACAACGCGCGTGAAGCCTATCGCCTGTCGCCGCGCGAGCGCTGCGGCCCGCAGCAGCCGACGCGCAAGGTCAAGCCGGTCATCGGCGACCGCGACGGCGACGGCATCAAGGACGACGTCGACAAATGCCCGAACGACCCCGAAGACAAGGACGGCTTCGAGGACGAAGACGGCTGCCCCGATCTCGACAACGACAAGGACGGCATCCCCGACCTCAAGGACAAGTGCCCGAACGAGCCGGAGGACAAGGACGGGTTCGAGGATCAGGACGGTTGCCCCGACCCCGACAACGACACCGACGGGATTCTCGACGCGGCGGACAAGTGCCCGAACGAGCCGGAGGACAAGGACGGGTTCGAGGATCAGGACGGTTGCCCCGACCCCGACAACGACAAGGACGGCGTCCCCGACGTCAAGGACAAGTGCCCGAACGAAGCCGGTCCGCCCGACAACGACGGTTGTCCGAAGAAGTACGAGCACATCGTGGTCACCGAGGCGAAGATCGAGCTGAAACAGAAGATCTTCTTCGAGACCAACAAGGCGGTGATCATGCCGCGCAGCTTCCCGTTGCTGGCGGAGATCGGTCAGGTGCTGCAGTCACGCCCGACGATGACGGTGCGAATCGAAGGCCACACCGACTCGCGCGGCAAGCGACCCCACAACATGGCGCTGTCCCAATCTCGTGCTGACTCCGTCAGGCAATTTCTGGTAGGACTGGGGATCGAGGCATCCCGAATGGAATCCAAGGGCTTTGGTCCCGACCAACCCATCGAGACCAACAAGACCGCCGCGGGGCGGGAGAAGAACCGCCGCGTGGAGTTCTTCATCACTCAGCAATAGCGAGGTTCCCTAGCAATGATCGGCAAGAAGAGTTTGGCTCAGCGGAACCTCGTCATCGCCGTGGCCGGCGTCATGGCCACCTTGTTGTTGCCCGCGGCCGCACACGCCCAGAATTCGCCCGCCGTCGACAAGCTCATTCAGATGAACAAGAAGGCGCTCGAAGACTACGAGACGCTGGAGTGGGACACGGCGAAGCGGACGTTGCTGCAGGCGCTGGTGTTCGCGAAGAAGTCGAACCTCGAGACCCATCCGATGATGGCGCGCACGTACGTGCACCTCGGCGCGGTTTACGTCGTGGGGTTCAACGACAAGCAGAAGGGGCTGCAGAGCTTTGCCCGCGCGCTGGAGATCGACCCGACGATCCGCATCAGCAAGGCGATGTCGACCCCCGAGCTCGAGGAGTTGTTCGCCCAGGCCGGCAGCGGCGGGGGCGGGAGCGCGCCGCCGCCCGCCCGCTCCGAGCCGCCGCCTCCTCCTCCGGATCGATCGTCTGACGAGGCGCCGCCGCCGCCCTCGCGCCGTCGCCGCGCACCGATCATGGAGGCCGAGCCGCCGCCGCCCCGCGCCGCCGAGCCCGAGGAGTCGGGCGAGCCCGATCTCCCGGCCCGCATCAACGTGCTCGAGTGTCCGACCAAGGACGAAACGCCGCCCGACAAATCGGTGCTGGTCCGCTGCGCGATCGCGCCCAACCTGCCCGTCACCAAGCTCTTTCTCCTCTACATCGAGCCGGGGAACGACGAGTTCACCGCGGTGCCGATGGAGAAGACCCCCAAGGGGTGGTACGCGGCAAAGATCCCCAAGAAGGTGGTCACCGGCACGTCGCTGCGCTTCTACGTCGAGGGGCGCAACGACGAAGGGCAAGGCGATCGTCTCCAACGGGCGCGCCGACAGCCCGAATCTGATGCTGATCCGCGAGACCGAGGCGGCCGAGACGGAGAAGGAGCTGGGCGGGACCAAGCGCACCAAGGAAGAGAACCCGCTCGACGAGCCCGATCCCACCCGCCCGCGCCGCTTCCTGGGGCGCATCGACAAGTCGAAGATCGGCCTCGACACCCGCTACGGCAATCGCCTCTGGTGGATTGGCTTCGGTATTGGCAGCGGCTTCGGTTATGCGCCGGCCGGCGGCCTCGAGGCGCTGCCGCAACTGCAGTCGCGTTACGTCTCGGGCGTTGCCTGGGCCGGCCTGGGGCACATCACGCCCGAGATCGGCTACCAGCTGGGGCCCAACTACGCGATCGCGCTCGAGGGGCGTAACCAGTACATCGGCCAGACCAGCCACTTCTCGCCCTACGCCGCGACCGGCGCCAACGCCGTGCTGGCGAAGTTCATCGTCTATACGAGGCAGTCGCGCGGCCGCTTCTTCGGCGCCGTCGAGGCAGGCGGCGGCGAGGGCTTCCGGCTGATCGCGCACCCGGCGCAGGGCTGCGCCGTCGGGCGCCCGGATGCCTGCTCGGTGCTCACCGGGATGGTTGCGACCGATCCGCAGTTCCCGAACTTCAAGGACACGGTGCGCGGCGGCCCCGTGCTCGCGGGCGCGGGCGGCGGATTCCTCTACGAGATCAGCAAGGGGGTGTCGTGGATGGCGGAGATCAACCTGCTGGCGGGGTTCCCGCACTTCGCCGCCGTGGCCGACCTCAACACCGGCTTCCAGGTCAACTTCGGGACGACGGTGGCGCCGCCGCCGGTGGAGAAGTCGACGATAGTCGAGCCAAAGCATCCGCCGCGGAAGCGACCCGCTCAGAAGACAGACGACGAGTGAGCGCGGTCGTCAGCGCGGCCAACTCGGCGCCCGCGCCGGTGGCGTCGAGCCGCGCGATGGCGGCGGCGCTGACCGGCGGCGCGTCGTGCAGGCTGCCGGCGACCAACGCGCTCTGATCGCGCAGCGGTCGCCCCATCAACATTTCCCAGAGGATCGCGCCCGCCGCGTACAGGTCGGTCGCCGGCGAAGCGGGCGCGCCCGCGAACTGCTCGGGTGCCAGGTAAAGCGGCGTCCCCGCGGGGGCGTCGGTGCCGAGGTGGGCGGCGCCGGCCGATGAACCGAGGTCGCCACCGACCTCGCCGCCGATGAGCTGGGCGATGCCGAAGTCGGCGATCACCACCGACCCGGGCCGGCGCAGCAACAGGTTCGACGGCTTGAGGTCGCCGTGCGCGATGCCGCGCGCGTGAACGTAAGCCAGCGCCTCGAGCAGGCTGCGCGCGGTCGCGACGATCTCGTCGGCGGCCGCGCCGCCGCTCGGCGCCACCTGGCGCAGGCGGGCGCGCAACGTCCCTCCTGGCACGTACTCCATCGAAAGGGTGCGCGCCCCTTCGTCGAGGTCGTAGATCGCGATGACGCCCGGGTGGCGCAGCGCGGCCGCCAGGCGCGCCTCGGCGAAGAAGCGCCGGCGTGCATCCGAGCGGGCCGGTGCGGCCAGCTGCGGGTGCAAGACCTTGAGCGCGATCGGGATGTCGAGCACCTCGTCGCGCGCGAGATAGACCGCCGACGTGCCGCCGCGCCCCAGCTCGCGCAACAGGCGGTAGCGCAGGATCTCGACGCCCTCGGGCGACACCAGCGTGCCCGCGGCCCCCTCGGCGGGCGGCTGGATCTCGTCGGCGCGCAGCCGGCGCAGGTGGGCGCGCGCCTGCGGATCGTCGATGTCGATCGCCAGCAGTCGCTCCCAGCGCAGCGCCGCGCGCGCGATCGCCCCCTCGCTCTCGTCGAGCTCTGCCAGCAGCCGATTGGCGTCGGCGGCGATCGCGTCGCCGGCCGCTTCGGCGGCGGGATCGTGCCGGGCGCTGGACCGGGCGTCGTACCGGGCGTCGTATCGGTCGAGCCGGTCGAGCTCGTGGCGCGCCGACGCGCGCTCGCCGCACGCCATCAGCAGCCGGGCGTAGCGCAGCCGCGCCGGCGCGTCGGAAGGGGTCGTGCCCAGGTAGCGGCGCAGCGCGGTCGTCGCGGTGGCGAGGTCGCCCGCCTGCTCGGCGCGGTCGGCCTCGAGCAGCAGGTCGGGCTCGAAGCGCGCCATCAGTCGACCTCGATGCGCAGGCCGGGGCCGGGTGCGCCGCCGCTGCCGGACGCCGCCGGCCGAATCTCGATCACGTCGCCGTGCAGCAGGTCGCAGATCGCGCCGACCAGGTGACCGCCGACGCGCACCGACGTCCCGTCGGCGTGGCCGAGGCGCGCCGCCCCCGATCCGAGCTCCAGCCAGGTCCCGCTGGCGCCGGGGATCATCTCCTCGAGCGGGAACGGATCGACGCCGACGACGGCGACCAGCTGGCGGTCGAGGCCCGAGGCGCCGCGCAGGATCACCCGATCGTGCGCCGCCCGCCGGAACTCGATGCGGCAGTCACGCCCAAGCCCGATCTCCCCCTCGCCGCGCAGGGGCAGCGGCGCGCCCAGCGCCGCGCCCGCGACGCGAACCCCGCCCCGCGACCCGGCGTCCTCGATCATGAGCTCGCCGTCGCGCGCGACGATCGCCGCGTGCCGGCGCGAGACACCGGGATCGCGGATCGGCACCTCGGCCAGCAGCTCGCGCCCCAGGGTGGCGGGCACCGCCGCGAAACGGATCGGCCCCGACCCCCCGCCTCCGGCGCCGGGGCCGGCGCTGCGCAGGGTCACGGCGCGCTCGCGCACCAGGCGCCCCTCGACCTCTTTCGCGCGCTGGCGCACGCCGACCGCCGCCGGCAGCTCGCTGGGGATGCGCGCCGCCGCTTCCAGCGCCGCGCGCCGCTGCCCCGCCGCCATCAGCGACTCGAAGCTGCGCAGCTCGTCGAGCGCGTCGCGCGCCGCCCGCAGCCGCGCGTCCTCGCGCTCGAGCGCCGCCTCCATCTGGTCGAGATCGCCGAGCGCCCCGTAGGCGTCGGCCGCGCGCGCGTCGTCGCCCAGCTCCTCGTAGACCGTGGCGGCGCGCCGGTGGTCGCCCCCCTCCGACAGGATCTCGGCCGCGGTGCGCAGCGCGCGCCGTTCGAGATCGCCAAGCGGGGGATGCGACAAGCGCGCCAACAGCGCCTCACCGGCGGCGATGCGCGCGGCCCGCATGTGATCGATCAGGGCGGCGCCGGGACGTTTGGGGACGGGGATCTTCCCGAGGGCCAGCCGCAGCGCCTCGGCGGTCCCCCGGAGCTCGTCGATCGTCGTCGCGGCGCGCGGCCCCGCGGCGTACCCGAACACCGCCACCACCGACCCCCAGGCGCGCTCCCGGGTCAGCCGCTCGACCAGGATCGGCAGCTCATGGGTGACGGCGGCAGACACCACCTCTTCGAGCGATATCTGCCTCTCGTCACCGTTGAAGGGCATTCGTCGACAGATCCTAACAGAGGCCGACGCCCCCGACACGCGCTCGGGCCGCGCGGGACCCTTCGAGGGTCCCGCACTCGATGTGGTCGCGGTCCCGGTTGGGGCGCGGTATGCTGGGGTCATGCTCCAGCGAGTGGCGCTCGGGCAGGTGCGGTTCAACCTGCCGGGTCTCGCGGTCGACGGGCGCGGGGTGGTCGCCGGCCGGCAGGTCGCGGTCCGCTTCGGCGCGATCGATCGACTGGTCTCTTTTTTCCGTTTGCTGTCGGCCGAGCAGAGCTTGGACGATCTACAGCCCGGGCTACGCATCCTGCAGGCACGGGCCGCGGCCGGTACCCGCGAGGCGATCGTGGTGCTGCCCGCCGGATCGTCGCACCTGGCCGAGACCGCCGCCCGGGTCGCCCGCATGGCGGGTGGGCAGACCTTTACCGGCAACGGCAAGCACTTCGTGCAATACCGCGACGCGCGTTCGCCGCTGGGCTACGACGCCGCGGCGATCTCGCAGGAGTCGGGCGAGGTCATCTTCTATGGGCTCGAGCACACCGTCGCGTACGCCGTCGAGAGCGAGCTGCCACTCCAGAATCTCCTGCTGCGGTTGTCGCTGCAGCGCCAGCACGGGCGCGCGCGCGAGCTCGATCCGGGCGCGGTCCTCTATCTCACGGCGCGCCGCGGGTTGGGGCCGATGCTGGCCGAGTATTTCTATCGCGCCCAGGCCGCGCGGCTGCCGGCGGCTGCGGGCGGCGCCGGCGGCGGCGCGGGCGCTGCGGTCGGCGCGCCGGTGCCGCAGCAGCCGCTGCGTGCGTCGGCTGCGTTGTGCGACGGCAGCCCCGAGAGCGCCTTTCACGCCGGCACCGCCTTCTGGTTATACCGGCTCGAGTCGGTGCCGCCGCGCATGATGGGGCTGCTCTCGCGCACGCCGGGCCTCGAGCTGTTCACGCCAGTCGGCGGCAACGTCGCGGTGGCCTACGGCTATCGCCATCCGATTCACCTCGACGCCTGCAAGTCGACCTTCCCGGGTGATCGGTTCTTCCTGTTCTCGCCGACCGAAGGGGGCGCGACCGTGCTGGCGCCAATGCCGACCTTCGCCGCCGTCGAGGATCTGGTGCGCATTCGTCCGCCGGCGGCGCGCGAGCCCGAAGGGCACGCGGCGCGCGCCATGCCCCGCCCCGAGTTCGCGGTTCCGCTGCGGCTCGAGCCCTTCCCCGACTACCAGCGCCACGCCGTCGCCACGCTGATCCCCTGGCGCCAGGCCGATTGGTTGCGGCGCCTGTGCTACACGCTGCCGGCGACGGCGCTGCGCGGATATCGCCTGGCGGTGCTCGACCGCGGGATCCTGGTGATCTCGGGCGGCGTGCTCGACGGGATCCCGTTCGGTACGCTGCTCGACTTCGCGGCGCCCGATCTGCTGGTGCCGCTCGGCGCGCGGCTGCGCCCCGCGGTGTCGCCCCAGATCCTGGCCGAGCGCACCGGCGCTACCGGCGGCGCGATCGTCGTCTTTCCGCAGCTGGGCGAGCCACCGTTTCGCGTGCCCGCCGACACCATCGAGCCGCTCGAGCGCCGCACGCTCGCGGCCGCCGACCTCGGCCGCGCCTCCGGCATCGCCTCGGTGCGCAAGCACCTCGTCGAGAACGTCGCGGGGGTGCCCGGGACCGAGGCGGGCGCGCAGGCGCCGATCGAGCCGGTCGAGATCGAGAACGATCGCCTGGGACCAATGCCGCTGTGGGGGATCACGTCCTGAGCCCGCGCGGGTCGGATTGAATGGCGCGGCGATTCGCGAGTGAGTTCCTCCTGCCGCTGGTCAAGGGCGGCGCGCTGCACGTCGGGCGGCCGCTCGGCCCGCGCGCCGTCGAGCGGATCGGCGTCGGGCTCCTGGGCGTTGGCGTTGGCGGCTGTGCCGCCGGTGCGGCTGAAAATAGCGCCGCGGCGGCCGAGTTGCCGGCGGTGGAGCGGCAAGCGCTGCGTGAGCTCGCCGGCTATCGCCGCCAGCGCATCGCCGAGTTGCTGCCGGCGGTGGAGGCGCCGGTGCTGGATGTCGTCGATCTGCGCCTGGGGGCGGCGATCCATAACCTGCTCGCGCTCGGCCACCCCGAGATAGCCGGGCGGGGCGTCGAGTGGCGACAGGATCGCATCGCCGCCGCCGCCACCACGCTGGCGGGCGCGGGTGCGCCGCGCAGCGTGGGCGAGGCGGTCAATCGCCACTCGTTGCTGGCGCGGCTGCCCGAGATCGTGCGCTCGGACCGCACGGTTCACTTCTGGGTCGGCCGCCGCACCTTCATCGGGCGCGTGCCGCCCAAGCGGATCACCGCGTTGCCCAAACTGCGCAATGTGCACGTCGATCTGGTCCGTCGCGGCTGGTTGCGCGAGGTCGGTATCCCGGCCGTGGGGCGCCCGGCTTTTCTGGCGCTCAACCTCGCGAGCCCCCTCGGCGAGGCGCTCGATCCGCTGCGCCTCGAGCCGCCCCTGGCCTGGAGCCGCGTGCTGGCGGTGCTGCGCTTTCCCGCGCTCTGCCGCGCCGTCGCCGGCCGCGCGCTCGATCTCGGCGTGCGCCGCGCCGGTGAGGCCTTCGCCGATGCGTTGTTCCGCTTCGCCTCGCTGCAAGAGCCGACGGGCGGCGTGCTGGCCACCGGCGAGGCGCTGCGCTTCGCGATTCGATTCCTCGCCCACCTGGTGTGGCTGGATCTGCTGTTCGGCGAGCGCGCGCGCGACGCCGGCGCCGATCCTTCGGCCGATTTCGGCGTCGAGCTGCCGGTGGTGCTGGTCGCCGCGCGCCGCACCTCGGAGGATCTGGTCTGGCCGCACGATCTGCCGCGCGACGGTGATCTCGGGCGCGCGTTCGCGAGCCGCCTCGACGCGATGGCGGCCAGGGTGGCCGCGCAAAGCCCGCCGCGCTTCGAATCAGCGCTGGGGATCGCCGAGCTCGCATCGGAGAGCCCAGTCACCGCGGACGCGACCTGATCCGGCGTCGGCGAACCGACTATTCGCAGGGAAATTCGATCACGAACATCGCGCCTTCGCCGGGCGTGCTCATCAGCCGCACCGTCCCCTTGAGGCGATCGACGGCGCGGCGGACGATCCAGAGGCCGAGGCCGAAGCCATCCCGATCGCCGGCGCGCGGCTCCTGCTGGAAACGCTCGAAGACCCGCTTCTGCTCTTCGATCGAGAACCCGGGGCCCTGATCCGAGACCGCGAGCACGACCGTCTTGCCCGCGCGCGTGACCAGCACCTCGATCGGTTTTCCCGGAGCGTACTTCGTGGCGTTGACGATCAGGTTCGACAGGATCTGGTGCAGCGCGCTCCGCGACCAGTGGCCCGAGAGCGCGCCGTCACAACGGATGGTGACCGAGCAGGAGGCGCTGTGCAGCGCCGCCCCGTGCAGCGCGACGCACTCGTGGATCACGTCGCGCAGCTCGACGATCTCGGGCTCGTCGGCGGTGGTGCCGACGCGCCGTCGCTCGATCTCGGGCGTCTCGCGCTCGCGCGCCTCGCGCAGCAGCCCCTCGATCAGCCCGACCGTCTGCTTGACGATCTCGCGCGCGCGCTGGAGCGAAGCGCGAATCTCATTTCCACTCGCCGCGCCGGGCGGCAGGCGGCGCAGGGCCGCCTCGATGTTCAGGTGAACGGCGCTGAGCGGCGAGCGCAGATCGTGGCCGAGCGTCGACAGCAGCTCCTCGAACTGCCGAAGCCCCCCCTCGCGATCGACAGGTCGCTCTGGGATCGGCCCCTCAAGCGTGCTCATGCTCCCCACGCCAAAACTCTATCGAATCACTTCGCGGCTTGACACTCCATTCGAATATGTATTCACCGCGATAGTCATCGTCGACGGTCCTGTTGGCTGCAGGCGACGGGGGTCAGTCATCGGATCGTCTCGGACGATTGTGACGATTGTGTCGTGCACGAGTCGCTCGCCGCGCGGTCGTCTGGCCGACAACGCCGCCGCTTGACACCCCCGCCGAAACGAGAGAGGACACGTGTTGTTCCTGTTTCTTTGCCCGTTTCTTTGCCTGCCGCTTCACCTGACAACTGAATAGAAGACGCTTTCGGTGCCCATACGGGCGTAACAGGGAAGACCGGTGAAAATGCCGGCGCGGTCCCGCCACTGTAACTGGGGAGCAGCCTTCCAATCCACTCGCAGCCAACGTCAGGGACGTTCGCCGTCGGGGAAGGGGGAGGCTGCGAAAGAATGACCCAGGAGCCAGGAGACCTACCGAATGCCAAGCCTTTTACCTCTGCGTGGAAACGGAGGCCGGCTGCGCGTTCTTGCGATCGCTGCACTCGACCCTGTTCTCCGCCGAGCAGGGTTTTTTTATGTCCGCAGATTTTTCGCCAGCGCCACCCACGATGCCGATCGCCCCGAGGAGCCCGCCTCGGGAGGACGGGCGTCCCGCGGCTCGATCTCGGGGTCGCGCGCTGGTGTGGACCCTCACCTTCGTGGTGCCGGCAACTCTGTCGATCGTGGCTGCGGTCGCCTTCGGTCCGGCGCATATCGGCCTAGCTGACGTCGGTCACGCGCTCTTGCATCGGCTGGGTGGCGGCGCCGCCGTCGTCCCGGGGGCCGCCAGCTGGCAGGAGACGGTGATCTGGAGCATCCGGCTGCCGCGCGCGCTGCTCGGATTCGCCGTCGGCGGCGCGTTGGCGCTCACGGGCGCGGCCCTGCAGGGGCTGTTCCGCAATCCGCTCGCCGAGCCGAGCATCCTCGGTGTTTCGGCCGGCGCGTCGCTCGGCGCGGTGGTGACGATCTTCTTCGGCCTGGCGGCCCGCGCGGTCTGGTTGCTGCCGGCGGGCGCGTTCGGGGGCGCGGCGCTCACGGCGTTCGTCGTGCTCGGGCTGGCGTCGCGCAGCGGGCGCGGCGGGATCTTCACCACGACGATGCTGCTGGTCGGCGTGGCCGTCGGCGCGCTCAGCATCTCGTTCACCACCTTCCTGCTCTCGATCTCGCTCAGCAGCTACGACGTCGGACGCCAGGTCATCCACTGGATCCTGGGCGGCCTCGATGGGCGTACCTGGGATCATGTTCTGCTGGCCGCGCCCCCGATCCTCGTCGGCGGCGCCGCGATCCTGCTGCACGCGCGTGAGCTCGACGCCCTGTTGCTGGGCGAGGTGACGGCGCAGTCGATCGGCGTCGACGTCCCGCGCGTGCGGATGGTGCTGGTGCTGAGCACGTCGCTGCTGATCGGCGCCGCTGTCGCCGCCGCGGGACCGATCGGGTTCGTGGGGCTGCTGGTGCCGCACATTTTGCGCCTGGTGGTCGGGCCGACCCACCAGGTGCTGCTGCCGGCGGCCTTTTTCGGCGGCGGCATCTTCGTCGTGCTGGCCGATCTTGCCGCCCGCACGCTGCTCACGCCGATGGAGATCCCCGTCGGCGTGGTCACCGCCGCCGTCGGCGCGCCGTTCTTTCTCGCGCTGCTGGTGCGGCGCCGCCCGGAGGCGTCGGCAGGATGAAAGAGAGCGAGAGCGAGATCGTCCGTGTCGAGGCGCTCGACTTCAGCTATGCCGGCCGCGAGGTGCTGCGGGGCATCGACTTCTCCGCGCGCGCGGGCGAGGTGGTCGGCCTGTGCGGCCCCAACGGGGCAGGGAAGTCGACGCTGCTGCGGTTGATCCTCGGTCTGCTCCACCCTCGCGCCGGGCGGGTCCTGCTGGGCGGCGATGCGGTGACGTCGCTCCCGCGGCGCGAGATCGCGCGTCGGGCGGCACTCCTGATGCAAGACAGCCCGCTGGAGGTCCCGCTGCCGGCGCGGGAGGTGGTGGCGCTCGGGCGCCTGCCCCATCTGCGGCGATTCGAAACAGAACGCGCCGCCGACCGGGCGGCGATCGACGACGCGATGAACCTGACCGACACGCGCGGGTTCGCCGACCGGCCGGTCACCGAGCTTTCGGGGGGCGAGCGCCACCGGGTGCAGCTGGCGCGCGCGCTGGCGCAGGAGACGCCGCTGCTACTCCTCGACGAGCCGACGGCCAGCTTCGACGTCGCCCACCAGCTGCAGGCGTTGCGGGTGGTGCGTACCGCCGCCGCGGGCGGCCGTTCGGTGCTGGTGGCGATGCACGATCTCTCGCTGGCGGCCCGGACCTGCAATCGGATCCTGCTTCTGGGCGACGGCCGTCTGCAGGCCGACGGCGCTCCCGTCGACGTGATGACCGAGGAGAACCTGGCGCGCTTCTTCCGCGTGCGAGCGCGCATCGACGTCGGTGCGGATGGCCTGCTCACGGTCGTTCCGCTCGCGCCGCTCGACCAGCCTGGGCAGCTCGAGGCCGGCGCGCCCGCGCGCCCGGGTGGGGCATTGTGACGCTGCCGCTTTCGGGCGCATTCCCGAAATTGATCTCGGGCCTGATGTGGTGGCTGGCCGCCGCGACCGAGGGAGATCCGCCGGCGGTGGCGCCGCGGCCGCCGGTCTACGAGACGGTGGTGACGGCGCCGGCGCGTTCGAGCGATGCGCCGCGCGCCGATTCGATCGCCGCCGCCAGCGTGGTCTTTCCCGCCGACAGCCCGCGCGCCTTCGACGACCTCGGCGATCTGCTGGTCGAGGTCCCCGGCGTCACCGTCACCCGCTCGGGCGGCGTGGGCGATTTCGCGACGGTCTCGCTGCGCGGGTCGAACCCGGACGAGGTGCGCTTCTACGTCGACGGCGTGCCGCTGGCGGTGGCCGCGGGCGGCTCGATCGACATCTCGACGTTGCCGCTCGGCGACGTCGAGCGGATCGAGATCTACCGCGGCACGACGCCGATCGGATTCGCCGAGTCGGCGCTGGGTGGCATCGTCTCGATCACGACGCGCGCGCCGGCCGGGGGCTCGCGCTACACGCTGCGCGCCGGCGGCGGCTCGTTCGGCACCTGGTTCGGCGACGGCACCGCGTCGGTGTCGGCGGGCCGGCTGCACGTCTATCTGGGCGCGCACGCGATCACCGCCGACGGGTTCGCCTACTTCGACGACAACGGGACGGCCGCCAATCCGTCGGACAACAATGCGAACGCCTTTCGCGAGAACAACCACCTGGCGCAGGCCGACGGCGCTCTGCGCGCGGTCGTCGATCTGCCCGGCCGCCGGCAGCTCGGTCTTGGCGTCATCGCGTTCGCGCGCGATCACGGCCTGCCGGGCATGGGGATCACGCCCGCGTTGCGCGCGCAGTTCGATACGGCGCGCGGCATCGCCTACGCGAGCTACGACGCGCGCGACGACCTGGGCGCGGGTGGCCGCCTGCACGCGCAGCTCTTCGCCTCGGCGATGCGCGATCGCTTCAGTGACCCCGACGGAAAGATCGCAACCATCCCGGCGCTCACCGACGACACCACGATCTCCACCGGCGCGACAGCGACCGCGTCGCGGCCATTCAGCGAATGGGCGCGCGGCGCCGTGATGGCGGAGGCGCGGCGCGAGACCTTCCAGCCGGTGAACCGCGTCGAGGCGACGCCGGTCGGCGTGCCGGCCGAGCGGCTTGTCGGCAGCGCCGGCGTCGAGCTCGGGTTCTGGTGGCGGCGCCTGGATCTGGACATCGTCCCAAGCGTGCGCGCCGAAGCGCTGCGCGATGTGGTCACCGGGCGCGACGCACAGTTGCAGCGGCAGCGTCCCGCCGCGGCGCCGATCACCCACCTGCTGCCGATCGCGCGCCTCGGCGTCGCGCGGCCGCTGTCGCCCGGCGTGACCCTGAAGGCCAATGCGGGGCGCTACGGCCGCGCGCCGTCGTTCCTCGAGCTGTACGGCGACACCGGCGCGCTGCTCGGCAACCCGTTGCTGCGGCCCGAGGTCGGTTGGAACGGCGACGTCGCCGCCGAGTACCGCGCGCGCGGCGCGCGCGCCGCGATCGGCGGGCGAACCGGGCTGTTCGCGGCGCGCGTCGACGATCTCATCGAGTGGATCCCCACCTCCTACTCGCAAGCGCACGTCGACAACATCGGTCGCGCGCGCATCTGGGGCGTCGAGCAGGATCTGGGCGCCGACCTCGGGCGCTACGTGCGCGTGACCGGCCAGACGACCTACCTCGACGCGCGCGACGACAGCGACGTGGCGGCGCATCACGGCAAGCAGCTGCCGCTGCGGCCGCGCGTGCAGGCCTACCTGCGGTCGCAGCTGCGGCACCTGCCGCTCGGTCGGTCAGTGGAGGCGGGCGCCTATGTCGAAGGCGACGTTCAGGACGGTGCCTACGTCGACGGCGCCAACATCGTGCCGTTGGGCGCGCGCCTGTTGCTGGGCGCCGGCGTCGAGGTCGCCGCGCCGCGGACCGGGCTGCGCCTGCTCGCCAGCGCCAAGAACCTCACCGACTCGCGCGCGCTCGACGTCATCCAGTACCCGCCGCCCGGGCGCTCGGTCTTCGTTTCTCTCATGTGGTCCAACGAATCGATAAAGGAGTGACATCATGACCCGCTCGAAGGTTTCCCTGATCGGCATCGCGCTGACCGTCGCCGCGTGCAGCACCAACGAACCGCCCAAGACCACCGTCACCGTCCCCGTCCCCGCGACCGGCCTCGCCGTGCTCAACAGCGACTACACGTCGACCAGCGTGTCGCTGATCGATCCCGCAACCCGCGCCGTGGTCCGCGACGCATGCGTCGATTCGAACACCGTGCAGCCGACGCTGTCGCTGGCGCTGTCGGGCGACGTGGCGCTGCCGTCCAGCCCGCAGGCGGGCGGCGATCTGGTGCTGATCGACGACGTCAACAGCGCGATCACCTGGGTCAACCCGCAGACCTGCGCCATCCGCCATCAAATCTCGATCAGCGATTTCATGTCGTTTCCCCACGATGTCGTATCGGTCAGCGCGGACAAGGCCTACGTGACCCGCTTTGGCACCAACTCGACCCCGACCGACGACCCGATGTCGCGCGGCGAGGATCTGGTGATCCTGAACCTGGCGTCGACGCCCGATCCGACGGTGGTCGGCCGGATCGACCTGGCGCCTTTCGCCGCGACGGTCGCTGGCGCCGCGATCCAGGCCCGCCCGGACCGGGCGCTCCTGGTGGGCGGCAATCTCTACGTGACCCTGGCCAGCCAGAGCGCCGACTACACGGCGACCGGGGGCGGGCGCATCGTCATCGTCGACACCGCGACCGACGAGGTGAGCGGCATGATCGATCTGCCGGGGCTCGCCGGTTGCTCGCGCATGCAGTATCAGGCGAGCAGCAAGACGCTGCTGGTCGCTTGCGGCGGCGCTTCGTCCGATCTCGATCATCAATCGGCCACCTCGGGCGTGGCGATGGTCGATCTCGGCGGCGCGACGCCGACCGTGAAGAAGGTCGTGCCGGCCAGCGGGCTCGGCACGCAGGCGCTCAACTTCTCCTGGGTCGCCGCGGTCGGCGACGGTCAGGTGTGGGCCGCCACGTTCGGCGCGAAGGATTTCACCAGCGGCGCGCAGACCGCGCCCGACAAGGTGTGGTCGATCGCTTCGAGCAGTGGCACCGGCAGCTCGCTGCTCGAAGGGGGGGCTTACGACCTCGGGCGCGCGGCGCTGTTCGACGGCAGCCAGCCCGCGCTGTTCTTGCCCGACGCCGATCTGGCCCATCCGCTGGTGCACGTGCTCGGCGCCGCCGGCGCGTCAACGCCGCCGGTCGACATCGACGCCAATCCGTCGCAGCACCTGCCGCCGCGCGAGGTCGCCTGGTATTGAGGGACCTGCGGACATCGTCGGTCGCCGCGCTGGTCCTGGCGGGGGCCACGCTGCTGGTCGGCCCACTGCTGCACCCGATCTCGGGGGCCATGGTGGGCGCGCGCGGTTTCCACGCCTGCCGCATCGAGGGTGCCCGCTTCCCCAAGCAGATCGTCGACCCCTCGGGGCGGACGCGCACCATCCCGGCGCCGCCGCGCCGGATCGTCTCAGGCTACCTCGGCAGCGACGAGATCCTCGCGGCCCTGGTCGAGCCGCGCCGGCTGGCCGCGGTCTCGATCTACGCCGATGATCGATCGAGCTCGAACTGCCTCGACGCTTTTCCCCCGCCGGTGGCGCGGGTTCGCGGCGAGCCCGAGGAGATCCTCGCGCTGCAGCCCGATCTGGTGTTCGTCACCAACTTCACCGACGAGGGGACCGTCCGGCTGCTCGACGGCGCCGGGATCCCGCTGGTCCGCTTCGCCGGTTGGGATTCGTTCGCCGGCGTGCTGGCCGCTGTCCGTCTGACCGGCGCCGCGGTCGGCGCCGAGGCGCGCGCCGAGGAGCTGGCCAGCTCGGTCGAGCGCCGCCTGGCCGCCATCGACGAGCGCGTGCGCGGCCGCGGCCGACCGCGCGTGCTCTATTACGAGCCGCCCGGTTACACGCGCGGCGCCGGCGCGCTGATCGACGAGATGATCGAACGCGCCGGCGGCTTCAACGTCGCGCGCGAGCTGGGCATCACCGCGGTCGCCGAGATCGGCTTCGAGAGCGTCCTCGCGCTGCGCCCCGAGGTGGTCGTGATCCCGGGGTTCGGCCCCTCTTCGGGCGAGGTGCCGGGCGCGCTCCGGCACAGCGCCGGCTGGTCGGACCTGCCGGCGGTGCGCGCGCACCGGGTCCACGTCGTTCCAGGGTCGACGATCACCGCGATCTCGCATCACGCCGCCGGCGGTCTGGAGGCGCTGGCGCGGATCATTCATCCCGAGGCGTTCGCCCCGGGCGGCTGACCCAGGTCGGCGCGGCCGACGCGCTGCCGGCGGGCGGGTAGGCGGCGCAGGCTCATGATCCCCGCGTCAAGATCCCGCGTCATCGAGACGACGCGCCCCGGCGTCATTACAAATGGAATCCCCGCCCGCGCGCAGGCCCGCCGCGTCGGCGTCGGCCGCCGGGATTGCGGCGGCCCATGGTCGAGCTTGGGCGGCGCTGTCCGTCGGCGTTGGCCCCCGCCGGGCCCTTCCGACCCCGGCCCGGGACCGTCCCAGATCGCCCGCCGCAAAAAGGCCGCGGACGTGTTAGCGTTCGTCAGGCGACGGAGCCCGGGTGGGGTGTGTCGCGTCCTGTCATGAGCGACCAACCTCCTTCGGCGCGCGGATCCAGAACGTGGCAGCAGGTCTGGTCGCTGCTCGTGGGGCCGCTGCTCGCCGCCGGCACGGTGTTCGCGATCGAGCTGGCGCAGACCTTCAAGGTCAAGATCCCCAACCCGCCCTCGCTGCTGGTCATGATCGTCGTTTTCTCCGCCTTCTCGGGCGGGATCAAGAGCGGCTTGCTGACCCACGCCATCGCCTGCGTCTACTTCGCGTCGTACTACTCGCTGCCGGGTCGTCTGTTCCACTACGACGACGACAACCTCCTGCGCGTCATCGGCTACGCCGTCACGACGCCGACGATGGTGGTGATGGCCAGCATCTCCAAGCGGCGCGCCGACCGCATGAACGAACAGTCGCTGCAGAACGAGCGCGAGCACTCCGCGTCGCTGCGGGCGCTGCTGGCCCAGCAGCGCAAGGCCGAGGCGGAGCTGCAGCTGGCCAAGGAGGCGGCCGAGGCGGCCAACCGCGCCAAGAGCGAGTTCCTGGCCAACGTCAGCCACGAGATCCGCACGCCGATGAACGGGATCATCGGCCTGACCCAGCTGACGCTGCGCACCGACCTGACGCGCGAGCAGCGCGAGTACCTCGAGATGGTCAAGGTGTCGGCCGACTCGCTGCTGATGGTCATCAACGACATCCTCGACTTCTCCAAGATCGAGGCCGGCCGGCTGGAGCTGGACAACGTCGAGTTCGAGCTGCGCGAGGTGGTCGCCGACGCCACCAAGGCGCTGGCGCTGCGCGCGCACGAGAAGGGGCTGGAGCTCGGCTACCGCATCGCCCCCGGCGTCCCGCGCAGCCTGATCGGCGATTCCCTGCGCCTGCGGCAGATCCTGCTCAACCTGGTCGGCAACGCCATCAAGTTCACCGACAAGGGCGAGGTGTTCGTCATCGGTCGACGCGATCGAGGTCGGCGATCCGGAGCTGCGCCTGCACTTCCAGGTGCGCGACACCGGGATGGGCATCCCGGTCGAGGACAAGCAGCGCATGATCTTCGAGGCGTTCGCCCAGGCCGACGGGTCGAGCACGCGCAAGTACGAAGGCACCGGCCTCGGCCTGACGATCTCGTCGCGTCTGGCCGAGATGATGGGCGGCGAGCTCTGGGTGCGAGAGCGAGCCGGGCAAGGGGAGCACCTTTCACTTCACGACGCGCTACCGAGCGCCGCGCCGAGCAGCAGCCCGAGTCGGCGGTGCCGGCCAAGGTGCGCGGCGCCGGCGTGCTGGTCGTCGACGACAACCGCACGACGCGCGGGATCCTCGGCGAGCTGTTGCTCGGCTGGGGCTTGGTCCCCACGCTGGCCGGGACGGCGGCCGATCGGCATCGAGGCGGTGGCGCGCGCCGAGGGCGACGGCGCCCCCTTCGATCTGATCCTGATCGACGCCGGGATGCCCGACGTCGACGGCTTCGCGCTTGCCCAGCAGCTGCAGCGAGCGGGGCGTGCGCGCGCCGATCGTGATGATGCTGACCACCGCCAGCCGCCGCGACGAACGGGCGCGCGGCCGCGAGCTGCGCATCGCCGCCTACGTCACCAAGCCGATCAAGAAGAGCGATCTCCTGGAGGCCGTGCTGCAGGCGCTGCGCCCCGGCGACGCCCACCCCGCGTCGGTGGATGCACGAAGCGCGGACACCGCCGCCGATGCAGCCGCTGCGGCTGCTGCTGGCCGAGGACAACCTCATCAACCAGAAGCTGATGCTGCGGCTGCTCGAGAAGGCGGGGCACGACGTCACCTTGGTGCGCACCGGCCGCGCGGCGCTCGACGCGCTGGCCGAGTCTTCGTTCGACATGGTGCTGATGGACGTGCAGATGCCCGAGATGGACGGCTTCGAGGCGACGGCCGCCATCCGCGAGCACGAGGAGGAGTACGGGCGGACACATCCCGCTGATGGCGATCACCGCCCACGCCATGCGCGGCGATCGCGAGCGCTGCCTGCAGGCCGGGTTCGACGGCTACGTCTCGAAGCCGGTGCAGTTCAAGGAGCTGTTCGACACGATCGATCGGCTGGCGCCGACCGACGCTGGAAGCGCCAAGCGCCGCACGCCGATCCCGGGCGGTGCCGCCGTCGCCGACGCACCGGCCGAGTCGGGGATCGGGTTCGACGAGCGCGTCGCGCTGGAGCGGACCGGCGGCGATCGCGATCTCTTGAAGGAGCTGATCGCCGTCTTCCTGCACGAGATCCCGAGCTGGATGCAGACGCTGCGCGTGGCCCTCGAGCGGCGCGACGCGCCCTCGCTGCGCCTGACCGCGCACACGGTCAAGGGCGCGGTCGACAGCTGCGGTGCCTCGCGCGCGTTCGACGCGGCGATGTTGCTGGAGCGCATCGCCGCGACCGGCGACCTCGGCGGCGCGCCGGTGGCGCTGGCGGTGCTGGACCGACGCATCGAACGGGCGCGCGCCGAGCTGGCCGCGTATCTGTCGCGCGACGCCGGCGCGGCGCGCGCGGCGGTCGAGGGGGTGGAGCAAATGGGGAGCGGGCGGGCCTGATGTCGGTCGTGCTGGTTGTCGATGATTCGCCGGTCGATCGCACGCGCGCCGGCGGGCTTCTGAAGAAGCGACCCGACCTGACGCCGGCCTTCGCCGCCAACGGGCGCGAGGCGCTGGCGGCGATCGCCGCGCGCACCCCCGATCTGGTGCTCACCGATCTGCAGATGCCCGAGATGGACGGCCTCGCGCTGGTCGAGACGGTGCGCCGCACCTTCCCCGGGCTGCCGGTGATCCTGATGACCGCGCACGGCAGCGAGGAGATCGCCGTGCAGGCGCTGCGCAAGGGGGCGGCCAGCTACGTCGCCAAGCGCAACCTGGCCGCCGAGCTGGTCGACACGGTGTTGAGCGTGCTGGAGATCGCGCGCGCCGATCTCAGCCAGAGCACATCCTGGCCTGCCTCACCCAGACCGAGTCGCGCTACGAGCTCGACAACAACATCGCCAGCATCGCGCCGCTGATCGGCCAGCTGGAAGCCAACCTGAACCGCATGCAGCTGTGCGACGAGACCGGCCTCGATCCGCGTCGCGGTCGCCCTGCGCGAGGCGCTGGTGAACGCCATCTACCACGGCAACCTCGATCTGACGTCGGCAGCTGCTGGAGGTCGACGAGTCCCAGTTCGCCGAGCTGGCCGAGCGCCGCCCGCACGAGGAGCCCTACGCGCGCCGGCGCGTTCACCTGCTGGCCCGCGAGACGCGCAACGAGGTGACCTACGTGATCCGCGACGAGGGGCAAGGCTTCGACCTGGCGTCGCTGCCCGACCCGACGCTGCCGCAGAACCTGGAACGCCGCACGGGCCGCGGCCTGTTCCTGATCCGCACCTTCATGGACGAGGTGCGCCACAACGCCGTCGGGAACGAGATCACGATGGTGAAGCGCCGCGACGCCGCAGCGCCTGGGTCGATGTCGATGTCGGCGCCAGGCGCGGGTGCCGGCGGCGCTGGGCCCGGCGCAGGCGAAGCTACCGGCGCGCCGGCCACCGTCGTTCAGGCGACGAAGTACAGCCCGTAGATCAGGTACCCGATCCCGATCGTGCCCAGGATCGCCGACGCCGCCCAGAGCGGCTTGCGCTTGGTGATCAGGCAGACCGACGCGAGCGCGATCGAGATCTGCAGCGACGCGATCGCGAACCCGAGCGGGGGGCCGTGCTTGGCGGCGCCGTCGCGCGCCGCCTCGAGCGCGCGCGCCCGCGCCTGCACCTCGGCCTCCTCCTTCTCGTAGCGGGCGACGTCGGTCGCGTCGCGCGCCGCGTCGGCGCCGGTCGCGCCGCGCGTCGCCAGCTCGGCGATGTGTCTCTTGATGCTCTTGGCCTGATAGAACGCCCAGGTGTCCGACGCCTGCGCCTGACTCAGCATGACCTTGCTGCCGAACCCGCCCGCCTTGAGCGAGCCGATCGCCGTCGCCACCGCGAGCAGCACGATCATGAGCGAGACGTAGCGGGTCCAGCTCTCCCGCTTCTCCTTGAGCTTGGCCGCCTGGCGATCCTCGTGGATCGATCGGATGAGCTCGCGGACGTCCTGCTGCTGGGTCGCGTCGTCGGCCGTGGTCATGAGGGGGCGCTCCTGGTCTCGGGCGTTGGCGGTCGCAGTTGAAGGGGGCGTCGGCGTCAGTTGCCCGAGTCGTCGTCCGACGAGCCGTCGCCATCGGGAAGCGCCCCGTCGAGATCCTCCTCGCTGACCGGCGAGCTGATCCGGTAGGCCCCGTCGAGCCAACTCCCGAGGTCGATCGAACGGCAGCGCTCCGAGCAGAACGGGCGATACGGCCAGGTGTTTGCGTCACCCGCGGCGCCCGCCGGCGGCAACGACGCCAGCGCGCGCTTGCAGGTCGGACATTTCGGCGATGGTGGCGGTGGAGTCCTTTCCACGGACAAGAAGATAGAACGCGTATTGAGCTCGGTAAAGCGTCGGGCTCGGTAAAGCGCGACGGGCGCGTGAAAAATTATCTGGTCCGGACCGCCCCAGAAGGTAGAAAATCAACCGTGGCAAACGGCAGCGTTCCGGCGGATGACGGCGGCCCAGGCGCGGGCGTCGCCGTCGGCGGCGCGGTCGCCGGCGCCCCCTTGGGCGAGGCCGAGGTCGCCGGTGGCGCCGACGGTGCGGCGCCGTTGGCGTCGCCGTCGCCGTTGCCATCGCCGCCGCTCCGCCGCCGCCGCTCCGGGATCTTTCCGCGCGTGAGCCACCTGCCGCGGGTCGTCTGGCTGCTGGCCCTGGCGAGCTTGCTCAACGACGCCTCCAGCGAGGCGATCTTTCCGCTGTTGCCGCTCTTCCTGACCACGCTGGGCGCGCCGCTGAGATTCCTCGGCCTCATCGAAGGCAGCGCCGATGCCACCTCCAGCATCATCAAGATGCTGGCGGGTCGCTTGTCGGACCGCGGCCCGCGCCGCCTGCTGGTCACCGGCGGCTACACCCTGCCGGCGATCGCGCGCGCCGGGATCTCCTTCGCGGCGGGGCCCGGGCAAGTGCTGGTGGCGCGGTTGCTCGATCGCACCGGCAAAGGGATCCGCTCGGGGCCGCGCGACGCCCTGCTCGCCGACTCGGTCAAGCCGACCGAGCGCGGGCGCGCCTTCGGACTCAATCGATCGATGGATCACCTGGGCGGGGCCATCGGCACCCTGCTGTCCAGCGGGATGATCGCGCTGGGGCTCTCCCTGCGCCGGACCTTCCTCGTCGCGGCGCTCATCGGCTTGATGGCGCCGCTGCTGCTCTTTCTTCGCCTGAAGGACCCGCGCCAGCAGGATCCGCGCGCCGCCCATCCGGCGCAGGCGACCAGACAGGGCCCTCCCGTGGCCGTGGCTTCGCGCGCGGGCGGGCTGCAAAAGGGATTCGCGTCTTACCTTTGCGTCTGTGTGCTCTTTGCCTTGGGCAACTCCTCCGACGCGTTCTTGCTCGTGCGCGCCAGCAAGCTCGGTTGGCCGGCGGCAACCTTGCCGCTGCTCTGGTTCTTCCACCACCTGGTGAAGTCCGCGGTCGCCATTCCCGGCGGAGCGCTGTCCGACCGCCACTCGCGTGCCGTGGTTGTCTCCGCCGGGTGGTTCGCTTACGCGCTGACCTACCTGGGTTTCGCCTTCGCCAACGCTCGGTGGCAGATCCTGGCGCTGTTCGTCGCCTACGCCCTTTATCACGGCCTGGCCGAAGGCGCGGAGCGCGCGATCATCGCCGACCTCGCCGAGCCCGGCGCGCGCGGCCGCGCGTTCGGCCTCTACCACGGCCTGGCAGGCGTCGCCGCGTTGCCGGCCGGCTTCGGCACCGGCTGGATCTGGGACCACTGGGGCGCGGCCTGGGCGCTGGGCTTGAATGCAGCGTGCGCGGCAGTAGCTTCGCTGCTGTTATTTTGGTTGGCGTTTGCCGGTCCGTTGCGCCGGGTGAAGCCGGCGGTTTGACGACGCCTTGATCACCACGGGACCCCCGGTCCCGGCTCCGGCATGATCACCAGCACCGCGTAGCGTCCCGGCGCGGTCGTCTGCATCAGCGCCACGCCCACCGAGACGAGCAGGCTGCGGCCGCTCAGCATGCGGGGTGTCCAATCGATGTTGTGCAGGTCGTCGGTGATGTACCACCAGATCTCGATGTTGCGGCCGGCGCTGCTGGCCGACTTGTCGCCGATGTCAGACGCGACGGACCGGCCGTGCTTTCCCCTGGCCAGGTCGGTCGCGCCCTGGCGCGCCAGCGATTCCAGCCTGCCGATCCAGGTTGGGGGGCGGGCGCCCATGCGCGTGCGCGCGGCGTACAGCGACTGAAAGACGACCTGGGCGTCGGCATCGGTGGGGGTGGCGGGTGCGCGCGGTCCGCCGGGCGGGACGCAGGCCAACCAAGGCCCGCCGCCGCCGACGGCCGCGAGCAGAAGGGCGATGACCCCGAGTCGACTGGTCGTGCGGCGACGAGACTGCTTCACGGTGCTCCTCCGGTGCGTGGTTGCGCGCGACAAGTTTCGACGGCGCGCGCGGCGTCCGACCAGACGTGGGCGTCGGTGCTTCCGTGGTAGCGACGGAGCGCATCCCGCGCGGCGGATCCACAGCGCGCGTCGTGCGCGACCGCCGCCAGGTAGCCGGTGGCGAACTGCGGCTCGTCGGGGGCGAACGCGAGCCCGCGCTCGAACAGCTGGCCCGCTTCGCGCCAGCGCGCGGCGGCCAGCGCGTCGGAGGCGAGCTCGAGCAGCACCATCGGCTCGTCGGGGGCGAGCGCGGCGGCACGCGCCAGCGCGGCGGTCCTCTCGGTCGCGGGCCGATGCTCGGAGGCGATGGCATTGGCGAAGAACAGCCAGGAGACCCAGCTCTGCTCCCGCCCGGGCAGCGCGGGGCGAACCGCTTCGGCGGGCGGCATGGGCCCGAGCGTGGCCTGCACCTGCAACGCTTCGAGCTGGGTGGGATCCTGCCGCAGCGCCAGGGCCGCGGCCTCCGTCGCGCGCGCGCGGTGCCACGCGGCGCGCTCCGGTTGTTGCCTGATCCCGACCGCGTGAAGCAACGCCAGGGTTGCCAGCAGGTCGCCGGCGCCGACCGGCGCGGCGGTGATCGTCATCGGCGGCGCCTGCCATGGGGTTCGCCGCCCGCCTTCGTAGCGGTGCGCGCGAAAGTAGTCGGTGATCCAGGTGTCGCCGCCGGCGCGGAAGCCGGCGGAGGCGCTCAACCAGGCGTCGCTCGGATTGGCGCCGCCGATCAGCGCCTTGTCGTAGGCGCCGAACACCTCGGGCGCGGCGTGAATCAGGGCGTGCACCAGCAACCAGCTGCCCGCATAGAAGGGCACTGGGTCGTCGACGGCCATCTTGTCGAAGCCGCCCGTGGCCAGCGTCTCCAGCGGCAACAGTGGTCCTTTGCTGCGCAGGTCGGTGACCCGGGAGAGGCTCGCCCGACCAAACAGGAGATATCCGTTCGTCCGATCATACGCCAGCGTCTCGAAGTAGGACGCCATGCCCTCGCTGTACCAGCCGGGCAGCGATCGTCGATAGGCCAGGCGCATGGTGTAGTGCACCAGCTCGTGGCGCGCGATCTGGTCGTCGATGCCGCGCGGACCGGTGCCGAGCACGATGACCGGCTGATAAAGCAGGCCGTGGACGAAGACGCCGTCGAAGCAGGTGCGCAGATAGCGTCGGGTCTCCCTCGGCGAGCCCAGCCCCACGACCGGAATCCTCTCGGTGGGCAGGGTGATTGGAAAGGCGACCGAGGTCAGCGCCGCGATGTACTCCTCGAGCTCGCGCAGGGTGTGCTCGGCGTCGGCGGCGCTCTGGTCGGTCGTCAGCGTGAAGTGCGTCGAGACCAGCCGCCGCCAGCCGACGAGCGCCGCCAGGTCGGGCACCCCGACGCGTTCGGTCGCGTCCTGCGCCGCTTCGGCCGCGGCCGAACGCTTGTCTTCCGCGCACAGCTCCGCCGACGAGGTCGGGTGACCGGCGCGGTGGCGCGCGCCGCAGCCGGGTCCCAGCGCGCCCGCGCCCGCGCCCACGCACAGCAGCATCGGCAGGATCGCGCTGTTCCTCACACCTGTCGGTCGCAACGCCTTGTCCGGATCCGCATCCCAGCTACCACAGAACGATACCTCGAACAGACTCGCACGAACCCTGGCCCGTGGAAACCACGACGGATCGCGCGCTGCCTTCAACCCTGTCAAAGACTCGACACCCTGCCGAAGGGTGGACGGCTGGGTCGGGACCGGCCGCTGGATTCTCCCGGGAAACGCCGCTGGAGCGAGGCTTGCAAAATCGGTTCGACCATGATGACCAGCGCCTCTCGTCCCCGCGTCACGTTTCTCTCCCGGGCCAGCTCCCTCGCCGTCGCCCTGCTGGTGTTGAGCACGGCGTGTGGCCAGGTGCACAGCACCATCCCCGTCGACACGACGGCGCGCGACATTGCGCAGTCGGTCTGCTCGTCCGCCTATCGGTGCTGCACGCTCGCGCAGCTGATGAACAACGACGCCGCGGGGACCAGCGTGGCGACGGCGACGCAGGATTGCACGGCCGACAGCGCGCCGTGCGAGCAGGCCTGCGAAGCCAGGACGGCCGAGAACTTTCGCAATGAGCTGTCGGGTGTCCAGCGGTCGGTCGATCAGCGACGCGCCGTCTACGAACAGGCCAAGGTTGACGCTTGTCTCGCCAAGATCCGTTCCTCGAGCTGCGAGACGATCAACGTGACCAACCATTTGACGGGCGTGCCGGGTTGCGAGTCGTTCGTCACGCCGCTGGTCGCCGTGGGCGGCGGCTGCACGAACGACTACGAGTGCATCGACGGGTGGTGCCGGCAGCCGACCCCGCCCGAAACCGGTGACGGCACCTGCGCGCCGCTCGCCCGCGTGGGTGAGGCCTGCGCCGCCGGCAACTGCGCCCCGGGGCTGGCGTGCGATCCAAAGGGCAGCGATCCGGCCGACGACGTCTGCGTCCAGGCGGGCGACGTCGGCGCGGTCTGCTCGGACGCCTTCGAGTGCAAGAGCGGCGCGTGCAGCTCGAGCGGCGGCAGCGGCAAGACCTGCGCGCCGACGGGTGGGATGTCGGGCGGGATGTGCTTCTACAGCTCGGGCTGCTCGATCGCGGGCGGTCGCCCCGGCCCGGGCGCCGCGCTCGGGCTCGCGGCCTTGCTGGGCATCGCCGTCGCGCGCGGCCGCCGCCGGCGGCACCTTGGTGGCGCCCGCCGGTGAAGCTCAGCTAGGGCGTGACCGCGTACGCCGCCAATCCCAGCCCCGCCTCGCGTACGCCATCGGCGACGAAGCCCGCCATGAGGCGTGCGCCATTGATCTGGAAATGGGTACCGTCGCCCAGCAGGAAGAAGTCTCCGGACGCGACGCAGCCGATCATGTCGAGGTAGGCCAGGGTCTTGGCGTTGAGGTCGACCACCGCCGCTCCGGTCTGCGTACGGACAGTCGTCATTGCGGCCGCGTAGCCTGCCAGGCCGTTGCCGAAGGTGTGGCTGTCACCAGTGCAGGAACGACGGGGCGGCGGCGTCACCAGGATCGGGATCGCCTGCTTGCCGCGCGCGCCGTTGATGAACTGCATCATGAATCCCTGAAAGTCGGCGGTGGTCACCAGGTAGGGCTCACCGTCGGGATAGACGGCGGTGGTGTTGCCGTCGTTGGTTCCGAACTGAACCATCAAGTAGTCGCCGGCCTTGATGGTGTTCAGGATGGTCGTGAGCCGTCCCTCCTCGATGAAACGGCGCGAGGTCCGTCCGCCGATTGATTGATTGGAGACGGTCACTCGCGTCGTGTATTGCGCGGCGAGGAACTGTCCCCAGCCAGCCTGCATGTTGGCCGCGGTCGGCGGATAGGTCATGACCGTCGAGTCGCCCGCGATGTAGACCGTGACCGGCGGCAGCGGACCGATTGCGCCACCGGCCCCGGTGCGACCGCCAGCTCCCGCGCCCGAGTCGCTCGCATCGGCGCGGCCAGCGCCGCCGTCGGGGGGCGCCCCCGCTTCCGCTGCGCGCGTCGGGCCCGCCGGCCGTCGCCGTGTCGGGCCCGGCGTCGGCGCGGGCGCCACCGATACCACCGATGCCACCAATCGGGCCCGCATCGACCCCCAAGTCCGGGGCGCTGCCCGGCACGCCAGCCATCGAGGCGTCACCGGCGCCGGCGCCGCCTCCGGTACCGGTGTCGTCGGCGGGCGACGTCGTACTGCATGCCACCAGCCACGCGGGGGCGGCCCAGAATCATCAGGGTGAGGATTCGGATCGATCGCGGACGCGTCATGTCTGCCCTCTCGCCAAAAA
Organism: uncultured Pseudomonadota bacterium; assembly: GCA_963778795.1. Classification (GTDB taxonomy): domain Bacteria; phylum Myxococcota_A; class Polyangia; order Fen-1088; family Fen-1088; genus DASRQZ01. The sequence goes on from CAVZVU010000005.1 coordinate 1,515,968, forward strand.
GGGGCCAGGCGCGGTGGATTGGTACCGGTTGCTCCGCCGAGCGGCAGTTCGGCGGACTTGGCGGAATATTGTGCGGTCCTGCCAACGGTGGCACGATGACCGTTTGGGAAAGGGTCGGGCCGCTCATGTCCAACGGTGGCAGTCGCGCGGAAGTCCGTCCTGAGGAGTACTTTCGGGTGCTGGTCGAGCAGGCGGCCGACGGCATCTTCGTGGCGACGGAAGCGGGCGTGTACGTCGAGGTCAACGCGAGCGGCCATCGACTGCTGGGCTTTCAGCCCGGCGAGCTGGTGGGCAAGCGGATCGCCGACGTGGTGCAACCCGGGGAGCGGTCGCGCCTGGACGCGACGATCGCTCGCCTGGTCGGCGGTGAGATGCCGCAGATCCAGGAGTGGCAGATGCGGCGCAAGGACGGGACGCCGCTGGACGCCGAGGTGACGGCGCAGCGGCTGTCGAGCGGCGGTATCCTCGGGGTGCTGCGCGACATCGGGTCGCGCAAGGCGATCGAGAAGCAGGTGCTGGAGTCCGAGGCGCGAATCCGGTCGATTCTACAGACGGCGCCCGACTCGATCATGACGGTCGATCGAGCGGGGAAGATTCTGTTCATCAACCGCGCCCAACCGCCCCTGGTCCCCGCGGAGCTCATCGGGCGCAGCTGTTACGACTATGTTCTGCCCGAAGCGCGCCATCGCGTCGCCGCCGCGCTGGAGCGGGTCTTCACGCAGCGCTTGCCGGATGAATACGAGGTGCGCGCGCTGAGTGGCGGCGACGGCTGGTGGTCGGTGCGCGCCGGTCCGCTGATTCAGGGCGACGAAGTCGTGGCCGCGACGTTGTGCGCGACCGACGTCAGCGCTCGCCGGCGCGACGAGGCGCGCAGCCACGAGCTGGCCTCGCGCCTGCAGAAGATCGCCAGTCAGGTGCCGGGTCTGGTCTACCAGTTCAAGGTGCGACCCGACGGCACGGCGTGCATTCCCTACGCGAGCGAGCGCATCCGCGAGATCTTCCGGGTGTCACCCGAGGAGGTGCGCGAAGACGCCAGCAAGGTCTTCGCGGCGATACACCCCGAAGACCTCAACGATGTTCAGGAGTCGATCAGCTTCTCGGCCAGGACGCTGCATCCCTGGCAATGCGAATACCGCGTGAGGTTCCCCAACGGCGATGTGCGCTGGCACTACGGCAACTCGGTCCCCGAGCGGCAGCCCGACGGCTCGACGGTGTGGCACGGATTCATCAATGACGTCAGCCAGCGCCACGAGGCCGAGCGCCTGAAGGCGCAGCTCGAGGATCAGCTGCGGCAGTCGCAGAAGGTGGAGAGCATCGGCAAGCTGGCGGGCGGGGTCGCGCACGACTTCAACAACCTGTTGACGTCGATCATGGGCTTCGTCGAGCTGGCGCTTGCGGAGGTGGACGCGGGGTCGGACGCCGCCGAATACCTGGGGGGCGCGATGGAGTCGACGCGGCGGGGAGCGGCCTTGACGCAGCAGTTGCTGGCGTTCGCGCGCAAGAAGATGGTGCGACCGGAGGTCGTCGACATTAACGAGGTGCTGCAGCGCATGGGGGGCATGATCCGGCGCCTGGTCGGGGAGAACCTGGAGCTGGCGCTGACGATGTCGCCGGGGCTGGGCAAGGTGAAGGTCGACATCGGCAGCCTGGAGCAGGTGGTCATGAACCTGGTGGTCAACGCGCGCGACGCCATCCCGGAGACGGGGCGCATCACGCTGGAGACCCGGAACGCGCTGCTCGACGACGACTATTGCCGCACCCACGCCGAGACGGCACCGGGCGAGTACGTTCTACTGGCAGTGACCGACACCGGGGTCGGCATGACGCCCGAGGTTCAAGCGCGGGTCTTCGAGCCATTCTTCACCACCAAGCCGACGGGCGAGGGGACGGGGCTCGGCCTGGCGATGTGTCACGGCATCGTGAAGCAGGCGGGCGGCAACATCTCGTTCCTCAGCACGCCCGGACAGGGGAGCACGTTCCGGGTTTATCTGCCCCGGGTCATCGGCCCGCAGCCGGCGCTGCCGATCTCGATCTGGACGCCGGCGGCGACGACGCCGGCGTCGTCGGGCAACGAGACGGTGCTGCTGGTCGAGGACGAGGAGACGATCTTGCGCGTCGCGCGCGAGGCGCTGACGGCGCTCGGCTATCGGGTCATCACCGCGTCCGACGGGGTGCGCGCGCTGGAGTTGGTCAAGCGCACCTTGGAGCCGATCGACCTGGTCATCACCGACGTCGTGATGCCGCAGATGGGCGGACGCGAGCTGGTGACGCGGCTGCTGGCGCTGCAGCCCGGCCTGCGGATCCTGTTCAGCTCGGGTTATTCTGAGAACGCCATCAGCGCCGACGGCGTTCTCGACGAAGGCATCAATTTCCTGCAAAAGCCTTACACGCCCACGACGCTGGCGCGCCGGGTGCGCGAGGCGCTCGATCGCTGAGAGTCACGTCGCCGTCACGTCGCCGTCACTTCTTGGGGCGTGCCTTGTGGGCGGCGCGGGTCAGCTTTTCGGGCGCCTTCTCGCTGGTCTTTTCGGGCGCCTTCTCCTTCTCGGTGGTCGCCTCGGTGGTCTTGTCGGCGGTCTCGGCGTCGTCCTCTTCGCCGCCTCCCTCTTCCGCTTTCTGGCGCGCCGCCTCGAGCTCGCTCGCCTTGCGGGCGCTCTCGGCTTCGGCGGCCTGGCGCTTCTTTTCCCCGTCCTCGGCGCGCTTCATCTCGGCGGCGACCTCGCGATCCAGCTCTTTTTGTCGCTTGGCTTCGCAGCCGATCGGCTCGCAGTCCTCGGGACAGTCGCACTTCGCGTTCTTGTTGGTGCAGACGCAGGAGCTGCCTGAGCGATAGCATCCGCACGCGTTCAGGGTCACCCCGGCGGGCGCGCCCACCTTGCCCGGCGGCGCGCTCTCGGCTCTCTCCTTCTTTGCCGCCCCCTTGTCACTCCCCTTGGTGGGCTTGGCGCGGGCCGCGTCGGCGCCGTGACCCGCGCCCACGACCAAGCCAGCCACCACCATCAACCCGATCGCGAGTCGTTCGATCCGATGTGGCGCCCACGTCTTCGTCCACGTCTTCGTCCAGGTCCTGGTCCACGTCCGCATGGTTCCCTCCTCCACACTAAAGGCTAGGACGCAGGTTTACCGGATTTCGCCTCCGGACGCACGGACGACGGTTCGGGGACGTCATCGACCTCGACGTGGAATCGGTGCAGGAATCGGTGGGCGACCGGGGCGACGGCCAGGCCGGCGCTGGCGATGAACACCACGCCGCTGAACAGCGCGTATCCGCTGGCAAAGAGCTTGGCGCCCGTGCCCTGAAGCGGCGACACGGGACCCATTCCGGTCAAGATCATCGACGCGTTGAGCAAAGAGTCGACCCAGTCGAGCCCGGCGGTGACGTGATAACCGACCACGCCGATGCCCAGCGACGCGGCGATCAGCAGGCTGGAGATGATGACGCTGCGGCCCACGTGCCGCGCGAACTCTTTCCGCGACGGCAATGGGCGGTGGCGGCCACCGTGCTCAGACATGATTGTTTTCGCCAGGCGTCGCGATCAGCTGCTTCGCAGAGCGCTGCAGATCCAGTTGCTGCCGGCGCTCGCGCAGGATCTCGCGCGCGATGATCTGCAGCGCGGCGACCACCGGCACGGCGACGATCGCGCCGATGACACCGGCTATCTCGCCCAGGAACAGCACCGACACCGTGACCACCAGGGGGTTCACGTGGACCGTGCGGCGGAAGACCAGCGGGCTCAATATGTTGCCCTCGAGCTGGCCATAAAGGATGAAGTAGATCCCGCTGGCGAGGCCGTGCCAGGCGCCTCCCGTCACGAGCGCGATCAAGGAGATGAATGTGCCGGTCACCAGCGGCCCGGCGTAGGGGATCGTGCTGGAAGCGCCGCTGATGATCCCGAGCGGCAGAAAGAACGGGACGCGGTTGATGGCCAGGAACGTCGTGGTCAGCGTGGCGTTGATCGAGCAGATCAGCGTGAGGCCGCCCAGGTACCCGCCGATCGATTGATAGATCTTGTGCATGACGGTCTCGTAGACCGCGCGCCGCTCCTGGCGCGCCTCCTCGAGCGCGGCGCGCAAGACCCGGCCGCCGAAGATCAGCATGAAGACGGTGAGAAAGAAGATGGTGACCAGGGCGCCCACCAGCGTGAGCAGCCCGCCGAGCGCCATCAAGATCGGCGAGGCCGCCCCCTCGAGCATTTCGGGGAAATGCTTCTCGGTCTGCTCGATGCGATCGGCGATGTGATACTGCGAATCCAGATGCAGGAAGAGCCGGCTCTTGCGCGCGGTGGCGATGAAGCTCGGCGCCTGATGGACCAGCGCCTTGCCCTGGTCGACCGCGGGCGGAATCAGCGTGAACCCCAGGCCGACGATGAGGCCCAATCCCGAGAGGGTGACGATGGCGATCGCCCAGACGCGTGGCACCCGGCGGCGCATCAGAAACTTCACCGGGTGCTCCAGCGCCACCGCGAGCAGCAGCGCGGTGCTGGTCAGCGTGATTGCCACCAGCGAATGGATGGCGGCCATCACGAGGGCCATCACCAACAGCACACCGAAGCAGACGGTGAGGACCGTCTTCAGGGTCACCTGCGAGGGGGCGACTTCGCGGTTGGGCGTTGGTGCTTCGGGCGTCACGTGTCTTCGTCTTGGGCCATCGCCGTCGCCATCGGAAGCGGTGCTTATGGTGGGGCCGAGGCTGGCGTTGCGCAACGGGAATTAGCGTCGCCGCTTCCGTTCTCGGCGGCGTGTCTTAGGTTCGATCCAGGAGACGCGCGGATGGGGCGGAAGACCGATGGAACGTTAGATGGAACGACCGATGGAACGGGCGACGGAACGAGCGAGGACCGGGAGGTGCGGCGATCGGCGGCCGGCCTGTCGATGCGCGAGCTGCTGCGTGACATCCGCGGCGACGCGGGCGTTCTGCTGAAAAAGGAGATCGAGCTCGCGCGCGCCGAGCTGCGCGAGGATCTCCGGTCCCAGGCGCTGACCGCCGGTGGATTCGGCGTCGCCGGCCTGGGGGCGGTCGTCGGGATCATCTTGCTGTTGGTGACGGCGGTGCTCGCTCTTGCGCGGGTCATGCCGGCGTGGGGCGCGGGGCTGATCGTCAGCGGGGCGGTGCTGGTCGCAAGCGCGATCGTGGGCTTCGTCGGATGGAAACAGCGCGTGCGCAAGCCGCTCGAGAAGACACGCGCGTCGCTGAAAGAGGGTCTACAGTGGACGAGAGAGACGCGAGAGAACCTGGCGTGAATTCGGCGCTCGAGCGCTCCGGCGCTGGTGGGGCGCATCGTGACAGCGAGCAGGTGCGCGCCGACATCGAGGCGACGCGCGCGCATCTCGGCGGGCTGCTGGGCGAGCTGGCGCGCCGCCGGCGCGAGGCGTTCGATGCGCGGTTGCAGCTGCGCCGGCATCCTCTGGCCTTCGCCGCGGGCGCGGTGCTGCTGGTCGGGGCGGTCGGCGGCCTGGGGGCGCTGGCCGTTTCGCGCCGGCGCCAGCGGAGACGGCGCCCCGGCGCGGCGCTGCTCCCGCGCCTGCGGCGGCTGTGGCGCGAGGCGGATCTCGGACTCGCGGGGACGGCGGCCGAACGGACCGGGCCGCGTCCATCGGGGGTGTCGGCGCGGATCATCACGGCGGGGGCCCGCCTCGCAGCGGCGCTGCTGATCCGCCGTCTGGGCGCCCTGGTCGCCTCGCGCCGCCACCGGACAACTTAATTCGGAACCCTCAAAGGGTTCCGAACCTCCCGCGATGGGCTGCGGCGGCGGAGCCGCCTCCGCCCTACGCGGTTAGCTCGGAACCCTCAAAGGGTTCCGAACCTCCCGCGATGGGCTGCGGCGGCGGAGCCGCATCGCCGGCCGGCGACATTGGCCACCCGCACCGACACGGGGAGCCCGCGGGCAGGGTCGGGGCCCCTCCGGCTTAAAGGAGGTGCCGCTTAATGTCGAAGCTCTGGTGTGGGCTGCAAAAAGCTGAACCGGAGCCGCCGACTGTCCTGTGCGGTGGTGCTGCTGCTGGCGTGGGTCTGCCTTCCGGCCGGGCGGGCGCTCGCCGCCGGGACCGAGTCGGGCGAGGCCCGCGCCTACTTCGACAAGGCGACGGCGTCGTTCGCGCTGGGCCACTACCCGACGGCCGCCGAGAACTTCGAAAAGGCCTTCGAGCTGAAACCGGACTCGGCGCTGCTCTACAACGCCGCGCAGGCGCACCGCTTGGCGGGGAACAAAGAGCGGGCGCTCACCCTCTATCAAAACTATCTGCGCCTTTACCCGAAGGCGGTCCGGCGCACCGAGGTCGAAGGGCGGGTCGATGACCTCAAGAAGGCGATCGAGCGCGACCGGCAGCTCGCGACCTCGCCCCCGACGACGACGATGCCGAGCTCCTTGCCGCCGTCCCCGTCCCCATCCCCGTCCTCGCCCTCGTTTGATCCGACCGCGCCGACCGCGCCGGTAACGCCGCTCGCGGCCCGGCCGCCCGCCCCGTCGCCGCTGGTTTCGGCCCCGCCGTCTTCCTCGCCGTTGGCCCCTGCCGCGGTGACCCCCGCGCCGCCGGTGCCGGTGCTGGTGGCGAAGCCCGCGCCGGCGGATGGCGACCACCGCTCGCTCACGCAAAAACCGCTCTTCTGGACAGCGGTCGGCGGCGCGGTCGCCGCCGCCGTCGTGGTGGTGCTCGTCCTGACGCTGGGCGGGCCCAAGGATCCTTCCCCCTCACTCGGGACCGTGAAATGAAGCTCGCTCGCCATCTCACTCGAACGCCGGCGCTGGTCGCGATGGTCGTGGCCTCGGCCGCTTCGCTGGGCATCAGCGGATGCGGCGACACGCGCGCATGCAAGAGCGGCACGCTCTTCGTCTCCGTCGACTTCGTGGGCGCCGCGCTCGACGCCGAGAAGCTCAACGTCGACGTCAAGCCCGAAGGCGATCCGATCCGCACCGACACCTTCGATCACACCGCCGGATCGGCGGAGGGGTCCGTCGAGATCGACTTCCCCAACGGCTACCAGGCTGGCCACCACGTGTTGATCGTCTTCACCGCGCGCAAGGCCGGCATGCCGGTCGCGTTGGTCACCGCATCGGTGGTGCTGTCGTCGGGCTGCAGCTCGCTCAGCGTTCAGCTGGGCGGCGGCGTCTTCGACGGCGGTCCCTCCGATGCGCCGGCCGACAGCTCGGCCGGCAGCGGTGGCCGTGGCGGTGGCGCCGGGGGCGCGGGCGTCGGGGGCGTCACTGGGACGGGCGGCGGCGCGGGCGGTACGATCGACGCCGGCGTCGACACCGGTTGCGTCTTCAAGTCGGCCGAGGACTGCTTCAACGGCGTCGACGACGACTGCAACGGCCACGTCGACTGCGACGACCCGGCGTGCGGGGCGTCGACCACCTGCGTCCCGGCCGCGGGGGCGAACGGCTTCGTCCCCGGCGCCTGGATCGATCCCTCGGGCGCCTGCCCGGTGCGTTTCGACGGCGGCGAGTCGACGATCAACTCGACCCTCGATCCCGGCGCCGGATGCACCGGCTGCTCGTGCGACGCGCCGATCACCTGCTCGGCGAACCTGTACAAGTACGCGTCGCAGCTCGCCTGCACGACGGATATCGTGGGCAGCCCAACCGGAGGCACGCTCGCGGGCGGCATCACGGCGACGCTCGCGGGCGGCGCCGCCACCCCGACCACCAGCTGCCTGGCCAGCACCTTCGACACGACGACCGAGGCGCGCGTCGGCATGTACGTGGCCAGCAACGGCGCCTGCACGCCGCACGGAACGGCGAAACCGTCGGCGGCCGCCTGGGGCAAGTCGCGGAAGTTCTGCAGCGCCGGCAGCGTCGGCGCGGGGTGCTCCCCCGGCTACGTCTGCGTGCCGCGCGCCGCGCCCAACTACTGCGTGATGGCGCTGGGGGCGAAGAGCTGCCCGGCCGGCTACACCCGTGACCCGGGACCCTGGTACACCGGGTTCAGCGACACGCGAACCTGCTCCGCGTGCAGGTGCGGAACCCAGTCCCCGGGCAGCTGCTCTCCGCTTCAGGTGGCGTTCTACTTCGGAAGCACGACCACCTGCAGCGCCGGCATTCATCGCGGCCTGAGCTCGAACACCAACAACTGCAGCTTCGGCGGCCCCTGTGGCAGTGCCGGCTTCACCGGAACCCCGACCGCCCCGGTCTGCCCCGCGGTGAGCTCGCCCGGCGGCGCACTAACCGCGACGGGCGAACAAACGCTCTGCTGCTTCTAGCCGGGGACGGGACCGGCTACAGCACCGCGCGCAACAGATCCGGCACGCGGCGCTCGGTGAACAGCTCGAAGCCGCGGCGCGCGGTGCGCTCGCGGGCGCGCTCGTCGGCGAGATAGCGCAGGCAGGTGTTGACCAGCTCGTGGTACTCGACGAAGGCGATCCCCTCCTCGAAGGGCCGCTCGCCCGCCAGATCCAGTCCGCGCTCCGACACCACGAAGCGGCGGTTGGCCAGCAGATACGAGACGCGCACCACCTCGAAGACCTTGGCCTCGTACATGTGCACGTTGAGGACGATCTTGGCGCGCGCGATCAGCTCGTCGCGCTCGGCGCCGTAGACGCCGAAGGCGGGGATCACGTTGGCGCCGCGCTCGTGCAGCGCCTGCAGCACCGCCAGCCGCCGCTCGACGATCGACCCGACGAAGAGCACGTCGATGTCCTGCCAGGGGGCCGGCGGGATGCGCGTCAGCTCGGGCACGTACCCGATCGGGACGTGACGGGCGGCGATGCCGTGGCGGGCCAGCTCTTGAATGTTGGCCAGGCTGTAGTCCCAGACGGTGTGGCGGCGAAACAGCGCCAGCAGATCCTTCGTCAGCCAGGGCGAATCGTCGTAGATCTGCTCGAGGTTGTAGAGGATCGATCCCGGCGGTAAATGGCGCTCTTTGGCCGAGATCAGGTTCGAGCCAAAGACGATGTGGCGGCGCCCCGGCAGGTCGGTGGCGTGCGACAGCACCGAGTCGTGCCCCAGCGCGCGCAGGCCGTGGTGCACCGATTCGGCGACCTCGCGGAAGGCTTCGCTGTGCATGAAGCCCGGCTGTGTCGCGATGCTGACGGCAAACTGGCCCATGGCATGCCCTCCGTTCCTCTGCGCGCATCGACAGTGTTGGGCCAACCCTTGAGCGATCAAGGCCCATCGGGTACGCGGTGCCACAAATCTGGCTGGTCTACGGCTTGCTACTGAAGCCCGCGTGTCGAGATCTGTCCCGATGTCGCCGCCGCCACCGTCGTCGTCGCCGCCGCCCGCGGTCTCGATCGTCATCCCGGCGCACAACCAGTGGGCGTACACCGTTCGCTGCCTCGTGGCCGTGCTCGACCACAGCCGCGACGTCGCGCACGAGGTGATCGTCGTCGACAACGGCTCCACCGACGACACCGCCGGCGCGCTGGCGCGCGTGGCGGGCATCCGCGTGCAGCGCAACTCGACCAACCTCGGTTTCGCGCGCGCCTGCAATCAAGGCGCGGCGCTCGCGCGCGGCGAGCGCATCGTCTTCCTCAACAACGACACCGAGCCGCGGCGCGGCTGGTTGTCGGTGCTGCTGGCGGCCACCGAGGCCGATCCGACGGTGGCCGCCGCCGGCAGCCGGCTGCTGTTCGCCGACGACACGATCCAGAGCGCGGGGTTGCTGCTGGCCTACGGGTTTCCCTATCCGCTGTCGGTGATCCCGCGCGGCTACCGCAAACCGGCCGCCGACGCGCCCCCGACCGGGCCGGTTCGCGCGGTCACCGGCGCTTGCATGCTGGTGCGCACGGCGGCGTTTCGCGCCGCCGGCGGGTTCGACGAGGGCTTCGAGAACGGCTACGAAGACGTCGACCTCTGCCTGCGCCTGGGCGAGGCCGGCGGCAAGGTGCTGTTCGTCGCCGAGAGCCTGGTCACCCACCACGAGGCGGTGAGCGGCGGTCGCTTCAAGAACGAGGCGGCCAACCTCGACCGTCTGCAGCGGCGCTGGATGGATCGCCTGCCGCGCGCCTGGTTCGACCTCGACTACCGTCGCCAGGCGGCGCAGGCGCCGGCACGCGCGGGTCGGACGCCCGCCAGCGTGGTGGTGGTGGCCGAGGATGCGATCGCCACCATCGCCCCTTGCCTCGAGAACCTGCGCTGCACGCTGGCGCCCGACGACGAGCTGATCCTGGTCGACGTCGACCCGGGCACGCGCGGCGCCTCGGCCCAGTTCCTGGCTTCGTTCGCGCGCGCAGCGGCGGCGCCGTCCGGCGCGCCCACCGCAACCGTGCGGCTGGTGGTAGCGGGAGGAGGCGCGGTCGGATTCGCCGCCGGCGCGCGCCTCGGCGTGGCGGCGGCGACGCGCGACTTCGTGGCGTTGCTGCCGCCCAATCTGCGGGTCGCGGCGGGTTGGCTGGACAAGCTGGTCGGCCATCTCCAGCGCGATCCGGCGCTCGGCGTGCTCAGCCCGGGGACGTCGGGCCGCGGCAACGGCGCCTTCGCAGCGCCCGTGGCCGGCGCGCCGCTGTACGCGCCGCCGACCGCTCACGCGCCGCCGGGCGCGTCGGTGCTGGACAAGCTGGTGACCGCGCGCCCGCAGCCGGTGCGCGTGCCTTCCAGCGGCTGCCTGGTGGCCCCGCGCGCGCTGATCGCCGAGCTGGCCGACGCCGGTGAGTTGCTGTCGAATGATCCGCCGACCGCGCTCGGCGCGTATCTGGCGCGGGATGGCCGCCGGCTGTCGGCGGCCAGCGACGTCTTCGTGCGGCGGCTCAATCAGCTGGGCGGTGACCACCACGGTCCCGATCGCGCCGGCTACCTCGAGGGGCAGGGGGCGCCGCCGCGCTCCGCGCTGGTCAGCATCGTGATCCTGGTGCGCGACAACCTGGCGCTGACGCGCGCCTGCATCGATTCGATCTACGCGCACACGCCGGGTGCGCTCGAGCTGGTGCTGGTCGACAACGGATCGGCCGAGGACGTGGCCGGCATGGCGCGCGACCTGGCGGCCGCCGGTCGGCGGGTGATCTATCTGCGCAACCAGCGCAACGAAGGCTTTGCGTTCGGCTGCAATCAAGGTATCGCCGCGGCGCAGGGGGCGTACCTGGTGCTGCTCAACAACGACGTGGTGGTGACGCCGGGGTGGCTCACGCGGCAGCTGGCGCTGCTGGAGCTCGACCCGGCGATCGCGGTGGTCGGGCCGACCACCAACGCCACCAGCGGCGCTCAGCTGGTCGGCACCGCCACCTATCGCGGGGTCACAGACCTGAATCGCTTCGCGCGCCAGTGGGCCCTCGAGCACGCGGGCGAGCTCGCGATCGTGCCGCGCATCGTCGGGCTGTGCATGGTGATGCGGCGGTCGTTGATCGACGAGATCGGCGGCTTCGACACCGCGTTTGGCTTCGGCAACTGCGAGGATGACGATCTGTGCGTGCGCATTCTGCGTGCCGGGCACCAGATCGCGATCGCCTACGACGTCTTCATTCATCACCATGGCAGCGCCACGTTTCGTTCGCTCGATCTCGACGCGCGCGCGCTGGTCGACGAGAACTGGCGCATCTTCTGTCACAAGTGGCGCCACCCGCCCCATCTGCACGGCCCGGACGCGCTGGCGGCGCTGGGGCGGGCCGCGCCCTTCGACCCCGCGACCGATCGCATCCCGGTCGACTACGGCGAGGTCTTCCACCCGGGGGCCGACCCGCTGCCGTTTGCGACGTCGAAGGCGATGCGCGTGCTCTGCATCCCCGACTTTCACCGCAGCGGCGAGGCGGCCGGGCTGGTGCCGCGCTCGGGGTTGGCGGCAGCTGCAAAGCCGCCTGCCACCGCGTCGCCCGGGCTGGCGTCGCGGCCGGCGCCTGCTGCTTGGCGGGCACCGCTGGCGCGCTTCTTCGAGACCTTCTCGGCCAGCGACCCGGTCGCGCTGGTGGTGCGGGTCGAGCCGCCGTCGGCCGAGGGGGCGCAGCAGGCGGCCGAGGCCGTGCGCGGATTGTTGCGCGAGCTGGCGCTGCCGCCGGGGCGCGCCGCGGAGGTGCTGATCGACGCGACGCCGCTGCCGCCGGCGCGCCGCGGATCGCTCTACACCAGCGCGGCCGCCTTCCTGGCGACGGGCGGGCCGCGCGACGGCTTCTATCGTCGCGAGGCGCTCGCGTGCGGCCTGGTGCTGGCCGAGCTCGCGGGACCGGCCGACGCGCACCCGAGCACGTCGGCCGTCGCGGCGGGGCCGCCGCCGCCGCGCCCGCCGCCGGCGATCCTCTCCAGCGCCGCCGCGCCGGCGGTCTCGGTGATTGTTCCCACGCTCGATCGCCCGCGGCTGCTGGAGATGGCGCTGCGAAGCATCCTCGACCAGACCTTCGAGGACTTCGAGATCGTCGTCGTCAACGACGCCGGTGCGCCGGTGGCCGACGTGGTCGAGCGGCTTGGCCGCGACCGCCGGATTCGCTGCGTCGACAACCCGATCCGGCGCGGACACAGCGGCGCCCGCAACGCCGGCCTGACCGTCGCGCGCGGGCGCTACATCGCCTATCTCGACGACGACGACACCTTTCGCCCCGATCACCTGGCGACGTTGACGGCGGCGCTGGCCGACGGCCGGCACGCCGTCGCCTACAGCGACGCCGAGCGCGCGAAGATCGGCGACGACGGCGCGGTGCTGGCGTGCGACGTCCCGTACTCGACCGACTTCGATCCCGACGCGCTGCTGCTCACGAACTTCATCCCAATGCTGTGCGTGCTGCACGAGCGCGCCTGCGTCGGCGCCGTCGCTGGCCCGGGGGGCGCGCTCTTCGATGAAAGCCTGCCGGTGCTCGAGGACTGGGACCTCTGGATCCGCCTGTCGCGCCGTTACCCCTTCATCCATATCCCGCGCGTCACCTCCCGGTTCACGGTCCGCACCAACGGATCGAGCGTCACCACCGAGCGGATACGCGCGTTCGAGCAGACCGAGCAGCTGTTGCGCCGCCGCTACCAGCGCGAGATCGCCCGCGCGCCGCGCGCCCTGCAGGCGCTCTACCAGAGCCAGATCCCGGTCTACCAGGCGCTGGTCGCCGCTGGGCAAGCGGCGCGCGCGGCCGCCGAGCTGGCGGCGTTCGTCGAGAGCTATCCGGAGTGCCTGGAGGCGCGCCGTGACCTGGCGGCGTTCCCCGGTGCGCCGGCAACCGCGCCGGGCGGCAGACCGCTCAGCGCGCGCTGAGCGCCGCCGGCAGCTTGGCCGCCTGGGTGACCCAATCGCGGACCTGCGCTTCGTCGGGGGCAGGGTTGGCGATGTGTCGCGTGCGGTTGAGCGCGGCCATCTTCTTGGTGAGCGCCGGCGGGCTCATCGTCGCCAGGTTCGGGATCGACTTCACGCCCGCCGCATCGAGCAGCAGCACGAACTCGGGGCCGATGTTCTGCAGGCGCAGCAGGTCGGCGCAGCGGGCGAGCTGGTCGACGCGCGCGCCGCCAATCCCCGTCTGCTTGGCCAGCTGCTTTCGTTGCTCGGGGCCGGGAGCGCGTCGCAGCAACTCGTCGGTGGAATGGACGCCGGCGTCGTGCAGCTTGCGCGCTTCCCGCTCCTTGATCATCTTGGGGATCTCGGAGACGTTGTACGGGTTGGCCGACGCGCGCATCGGCGCCAGCAGCAACGCCAGCGTGACTGCCAGCGCTGGCAGGAAATGGAACGGAGCAAGACAGGGGAGCATGGCGGTCCGGCGGATGATACCGCAGACCGCCTCTGCCGAAGCCGAAGCCGGACCGGACGAGGACGGCGACGAGGACGAGGACGAGGACGAGGACGGGTCCGGCCCAGATCGGAGGGCTAGCGCGCGCGCAGGGCGGGGAGCAGGTCGATGGTCGAGCTGCTGGGCGAGACGGTCGGGGCGGCGTGCTTGATCACCTCCAACGGTCCGCCGAGGTCGATCCAGAGTTTGCCGCCCGGCTTCAGCAGGCGGGCCATCTCGGCGAGGGCGGCGATCGGGTTCGGCAGGCGGTCGAGCGGGGTCTTGCACGTCACGGTGTCGTAGGTCTCGTCGGGCGTCACCAGGCGGACGCGCGGGTCGTACTCGAGGGCGCGCAGGCTCTCGGGCATCGCGGCAGGCGAGGCTGCCGGCGTCATCCACGTCGGCATCGCCGCCGGCGCGGGGGTGGGCGCAGGCGCGGCTGCTGACGTCATCCAAGAGGGCGCTGCCGCCGGTGCGGGCGCCGGCAAGTTCCACGCGGGCGCGGCGAGCGCCGGTGCGGCCAGGGGCGCCGCGGCGGCGTTCGCCAGCTTGACGGCGAGCTCGACGTTCGACGGATCGACCGCGAGCGCCGAGCGATAGAACGCACCGGCGTCGCTCGGCTGCTGGAGCGCAAGGCTGATGTCGCCCGCGAGCGTGAGCGCGTCGACGTCGCGCGGGGCGCGGGTCAGGAACGGCTCGAGCGTCCGCAGCGCCTCGACGTGCCGTCCGAGCTCGATCAGCACGCGCGTGAGGTTGTGGCCGGCCTGACGGTTCATCGGCTCGATGGTCAGCGCTACGACCAGTGCGGCGTTCGCCGCCACCAGCCGCCCGGCGTCGCGGTGAAGCACGCCCAGATCATTCCAGGCCTCGGCGGTGGCCGGCTGCCGGTCGACGAAGCGCTCGATCTCGGCGACCGCGGCGTCGAGCTGGCCCGAGGCCATCAGCGTCTCGGCGGTGCGCAAGACATCGCGGTACAGCGGCGCGCCGTCGAGCGCCGACGTCGTCGGGGGCGCCATCATCGGGCGCGTCGCCGGCGCGGCGGCCGCCGCGTTCCCGACGGCGGTGGCGATCGCGTTGCGGTTCTCGCGGATGTCGGCGTGAAAGGGATCCAGCTCGACGGCGCGGCGGCTCTCGCGGTCGGCGTCGGACAGGCGGCCTGCAGCGTGATAGAGAACCGCGAGATCGTTGTGCGCCTCGGCGCACTCGGCGTTCGCGGCCATGATGCGCTCGAGCTCGGCGAGCGCGTCGGGGAATCGCCCGGCGTCGAGGAGCCGCTGCACCGGAACGAAGCTTTGCTTGTAGGCGCGAATGCGCTCATCGGTCGTCGCCATCGGCATGGGTGTCCTTCCTTTGAGCCGGGGCAAAGCAAGCAAGGTGCCAGCCCCAGATCGCGGCGAATTCGCGGCTTCATCGCCCGCGATCCGCGTCAGAACCCTGGCGCCGCCAACTTTGTGGCGCGCTGGCCGGACAACAAGAAACGCCATGACGCCAGAGACGCCAAAGGCCGGATCTTGAAGGTCCGGACCCTGGCGTCTTCGCGTCTCTTGGCGTCTTGGCGTTTAACCGGCCGGTACCCGCGCTACAAACGCTTGAGCTCGGCCAGGGCGTTGCGGGCGGCGTCGACGTTGCCGAGGCCGATCTCGGCCTTGGCGAGCTGCGCGAGCACCGCGCCGCGATCGGGCGCGGTGTCGAGCGCCTTCATCAGATGGATGCGCGCCTGGCGAAAGTGTTTGAGCTCGACGTAGCCGCGCCCGATCAGCAGATTCGTCAGCCAGAGCTCGGCGTCGTGTTGCAGGCTCTGCTCCAGCAGGCCGACCGCCTTGCCGAATTGCTGGTTGCCGATCGCGATCAGCGCCAGGCGCGCCACCGGCAGCGCAAAGGAGCTATTTCGGAGCGCGGCATCCTCGTACAGATCGCACGCCTCCTCGATCCGGCCCGCCGCCTCCGCCAACTCGCCCAGCCGGCACTGCGCGGCGCCGAAGCTGGGGGCGATCTGGCGGCAGCGCTCGAACGCGGCGATCGCCCCTTGCAGATCGCCGCGCGCCTGCAGGTGCGCGCCGATCAGGAAGGCCACGTTGCACGAACGCGGGCTCAGCTCCTCGGCGCGCCGCAGAGCGCCGAGCGCGGTCTCGGGGCGCGGCTCGACGCCGGCCAGGAACATGTGGGCCAGATAGAAGGTCGGCGACAGGCGCACCGCCTCGGCGAAGCGCCGGCGCGCCTCCTCGGCGTTGCCCGCCTGCTGCAGGACCAGCCCTTCGTACAGCAGCCGCTCCACCTCCCCCTCGCCGAAGGCGACATAGCGCGAGCCCTCGAACACGCGCGTGCCGGGCGGCGGGGTCGCGTAGGCGCCCTCGGCCGGCGTGGGGTTGCGCCCGCCGCGCTCGTACGCCAGCGCCGCGGCGGTCGACAGGTAGAAGCCCAGGCGATCGCGCGCGTGATCGCGCTCGAGCCGCCCGGTCGCCAGCTCGCGCGCCGCCTGCTTCACCATCGCCGCGCGCTCGTCGGGCCGCGCGAGCGCCCGTTCGATCGCGCCGTCGAGCTCATCGAGCTCGCGGAACAGCCGGCCGTTCTCGCCGTCGCGGATCGTCTGCGCGTAGGGTTCGAGCTGCGAGCAGATCGCGAGCGCGCCGCCCGCCGTGTACTCGAGGAACTTCACGTCGGAGCGGCAGCGATTGAATTCAGTCGGCAGCAAAGGCCCAAGGCCGATCTGCAGGCCGCCGACGAACGAGCGATAGCTGTCGATGTTGCCGCCGGTGGTGAACTCGAACTGGCCGCGCGGCACCCAGGCGAACAGATCGCGCAGCGACGGGTCGCCCATGATCGCCAGCGTCACCTCGGGGTGGCGCGACAGCGTGCCGCGCAGCACCGGGATCACCCACTTGATGTCCTCGCGATGGCCGACCGATCCCCCCCAGCCGATGCGCACCTTCCCGCCCGGCGCCGCGGCCGAGACGGCGCCGGCGGCGGTCGCGGGCGGATCCCACAGCTGATTGGCGAAGATCGCGCGCCGCGCGTTCAGGTGTCCGAAGCGCCGGCCCAGCTGATCGACGGTCAACTGCAGGCAGTCGGATTGGCGCGCCAGCTGCGACGACAGGCTGCGCGAGATCAGGTTGGCGGCGAGATAGGCGGTCGGGTTCCAGGGCTGCGGCGCGAGGAAGTGATCGTTGATCTCGTACGCCGTCAGCCGGCGCCGCCGGCGGCGCGCCTCGATGATCGGCAGGAAGTCGGCGTCGACCACGTCGCACAACACCAGGACCTCGGCCTCGTCGACCAGTCCGTGAATGGCGGGTGTCAGCAGCGAGCCGCTGACGACGGTGACCCCTTCCAGCTCGCCGAGCGCGCGGCACGGCTGGCGCGTGCGGTAGACGTGGTCGCCCTGATGTCCGCGATTGGGCGACTCGAGATGAAGGATCAGCATGGCCCGACTCGCCGCCCGCGCCCGCTCACGAACGTCGCGAAGCCAGCGACTGGGCCGCGGTCGGCGTGCCGCCGGTTCGGGTCGCTGGGTCGCCGGCGGGGACCGCGGCGGCGAAGCGCGCCTCTTCCTGTTTCAGCTCGTCGGTGAACAGCTCGCGCATCAGGCGCGACACCTGCGCCGCGGCGCCGGTGATGTGCGGCACCAGCGCCAGGCCGAACTCCGCCGCCGTTTGATAGCGGTCAGCCGGCTCGACCTGCAGCGCCCTGGCGACGATCTCGGCGCACGGACCGGGCAGGGCGGCGATGCGCGCGCGCTCGTCGGCGTCGGGGCCGGTCGCCGCGCGCACCAGCAGCTCGTAGGTGCTGTTGCCGCGGTAGAGCACCTCGCCGGTGAGGCAGTAGAAGATCACCAGGCCCATCGAGAAGAGATCGGCGCGCGCGTCGACCTGGGCGCCGCGCGCCTGCTCGGGTGACATGAAGCTGACGTTCCCTTTCACCACCCCCTGCTCGGTCTTGCTGACCCGCCCCTCCGCCTTGACGATGCCGAAGTCGAACAGCTTGACCTCGCCGCGCGCCGACACCAGCACGTTGTTGGGCGAGACGTCGCGGTGCACGATGCCCAGCGCCTTGCCGCTGTCGCCCTGCTTGGTGTGCGCGTACTCCAGCGCCTTCAGCGTCTCGTGCGCGACGTGCAGCACCACGCCGTAGGGCAGGGGCGTGCCGTGGGTCTCGACCATGCGCGCGGTGATGCGTCCGAGGTCGCGCCCGAGGATGTACTCCTGCGCCAGGAAGTACTCGTCGCCGACCTTGCCGAAGTCGAAGACCGGGATGATGTTCGAGTGCACCAGCGTCGACCCGAGGTTGGCCTCGTCGATGAACTGGGCCACGACCGTCGCGTCGCGCGCCAGCTCGGCGCGCAGGCGCTTGACCACGAACGTGCGGCGAAAGCCTTCGGCGCCGAAGGTGACCGCGGTGTAGACCTCGGCCATACCGCCCGCGCCCAGGCGATCGAGCAGGGTGTAGCGGCCAAAGGTCACCGCGCCTCCGTCCGGGGCGGCCGGCGGCGCGCCGACCGGGCCGGTGTGCAGCTCGGTCGCGGAGTCGCCGATTCCGGCTTTGGTCGCCGTGGCCGACGAACCGCGGCCGGTGTCCAGGCCGCGCCCCGGCGTCGACGGTGGCAGCTCGGCGCGCGCGGGGCTGTCGCCGACCGTGAGGCGCGGATCGGTGGCGGACGGCGCGCGCTGTCCGCGGCGAAAGCCAAAGAACAGCGCCAGCGCCGCCGCCAGCGCGCCCACTCCCCAGATCGCGTTGCGGGTCGTCCCCGCCGCACCGGTGCCATCGCGCGCGGCGGTCGAGCCGCCGAAGCTCCAGAGCCACAGGCCGGGCGCGATCGGGCTGACGACCGCCGCCCAGCTGCCCTCGGGCGCGGCGTAGAGCGGCCCCTTCGGTTCGGCGCCGACGGCGCGGCGCAGGAGCGCCCGTTCCGCGGCGTCGCCACTCTCGAGCACTGCGGACTTGCCGTCGCTGAGCAGCACCGCGCCGCGCGCTTTCTCGGCCAGCGTGCGCACCACCGCCTCGTCGAGCGGCTTGGCCAGCACCAGCACCGGGGCCACGGCGCGCTCGGGCACGGGCGCCGTGGTGGCGGCGGCGGCGTAGGGCCACCCCTTGCCCATGACGATCTCCGCCACCGGCTCGCGGCGCGCGCGCGCCGCGCGCACCAGCACGTCGGCCGCGAAGTCGGCGGTCTTCATCCCTTCGAGGATGTCGAGCTTCTCCCCCTCGAACGCAATCGCGTACACCTTGAACTCGTCGCGATAGGGCTGCCACCAGACCTCGCTGCGAAAGAGATCCTGCAGGGTCGCCGCGTCGACGTTGCCCTGCAGCGCCGCCGACAGCCGCGGGTTGGCGGCGGCGTTCTGCGCCTTGAGCTTGAGCTCGGCGACGTGCGCGGCCAGCCCGTCGCTGGCGCGCTGCCCGGCCGCCTCGGCGGCGCCCGCCGCCTCTTGACGCACGGAGCGGTCCCGGCTCGCCTCGATGGCGTTCGTTCCTGCCGCGGCGGCTCCGAGGAAGCCGGCCGCGGCGATCAGCCCCCAGAACCTCTTCACGGATCGATTGTTCCCTCAGCCGCGCGGGCCGTCAACACAATGGACCGGCAGGTTTGCCCCGAGGTGTCGGTTCGGGTGGTGGTCCGGCGCTGGTTCAGGGGCGTTACGTCGGGCGTTGTTTCGAGCGTTAGTTCGGGCGTTAGTTCGGGCGTTACTTTCGGTGTCAGTTCGGGCGTTACTCCGGATCTTGGACGGGTGGCGAGCCGGTGTCGGCCAGATCCTTCGTGTAGCGGACGATCTGCGGCGCCGCCGCGCCGTCAGTGAATACGGCAAGCGCCATCGACTGGGCGGCGATCCCCAACGTGTGGCCCGGCTGGGTGTCGAAGGTCAGCGCCAGCTGCGCCGCCGCGCCGGTCTTGTTCAGCACCAGCACCGCGCTCTTGCCGGCCGCGTCGTCGCGGCTGGCGTAGACCGAGAACCCCGGGGGGACGCCGGTGGGCGCCAGCATCCGTCCGCTGAAGTGGGTCGCCAGCAGCGCAAGCGCGTAGTAGCTCGGCTGCGGTGTGGTGCCGAGCACGAACGCCAGCTTCCACCCGGTGACCGCATCGGCGATGTGCCAGAAGGCGCTGGTCCACAGCCCCTCCTCCAGCGCGACGCCGAGCACGTCGGCCACCCAGATCCCCGCGTAGAAGGTCTGGGGCGACGCGGGCAGCGTGCTCTTCAGCGGATCGCCGTCGTAGGTGATGTGCTCTTCGGTGATGGCCAGCGGCACGGCGTTCATGCCGTGCGCGTCGAGGTTGGCGCGCAGCGCGCGCACGGCGGCGCGGAAGGACGCGGCGTCGGCGAAGGCGGCCGCGATCGTCGTCGCGCCGGGCGCGAACGGGTAGCGATGCACGCTGACGATGTCGACCGCGTCCTTGCACCCGTCGAGGAACGGCGTGAGCCAGTCGTTGCCGGGGATGTACTTCCACGACAGCTCGGGGCCGAGGATCTGAATCGACGGATCCGCAGCCTTCATCGCCGTCACGTACGCCTTGAACGACGTGCAGTAGTCGCCCGCCGCGTAGGTCGCTGGCTGCAGCGCAGCCGTGGTGTAGAGGTCGGGCTCGTTGCCGATCGACCAGTACTTGATGCCGTAGCCCTTGGTGACGTTGGCGTAGGTCACCATGTCGGCGGCGTCCTGCGGCGAGGCCGGCAGGCCGGCGGCATCCTTGACCAGCGGCACCTGGAGGATCGGCTGCGCGCCCGCCGTGCGGCAGTAGGCGACGAAGCGATCGAGCTCGGCGTTGGAGAAGACGTTGGGGGTCTGGAGCTCGTTGTTGGCGCCGCCCGAGCGGATCAGCTTCACGCCCGCCGCCGAGACCAGGCCTTCGGTGCCGGTGATCGGGTCGCCCCAGGTCGGCTCCCAGTTCCAGTAGTTCTGGCCGAAAGCGAACGGCGGGATGTTGCGCGTGCCGCCGGTCGCGGCGGTGGTCAGCGAGACGGTGCCCGCGAGCGGCGCCGAGGAGAGATCGCCGGGCCCGCTGCCGCCGTCGGCCGGCGTGACCCGCGCCGGGGTCTGACCGCATCCCGTGGCGACGGCGAGCGTCGCAGCCAAAGACCAGAACAACGTGGAACCGAGCGCGCGCATCCGGACCTCCATAGGCGAAGCGAGTCGAGGAAGATCCCTGGACGAAGAAAACCATTCAGGGCGGACGAATCCTGCGCCCGGCGCGTCGCGCCTGTCTTCGCATCCTGTGACCGATGGCGCCCGGCGCGGCGGGCGCGGCTACCCCAACCCCGACGACCCCGCGCGCGGCGATGCGGCCGCGGTCAGGGGCCGGCGGTGACGATCTTTTCGGCGTCGGTGGTGAGCGAGCCGTTGACGTGCAGCTTGACCCACCCCGCCGTGCGCTCGGTGCGCGCGAACATCGTGGTGCGGTTGCCGGCCGGGTCGGTCTGCTGCACCGAGTTCTCCGGCGCCTTGGCGAGCTCGATGTATCCCAGCGACTTCTTGCCGTCGAAGTACTCGATACGCGCCGCCGGCGTCGGCGAGCCGTCCTTGGGCACCTCGCCCTGGCCCAGGACCTCCATCGGGAAGGATCGCCAGAGCAGATCGTGCCAGTTCTTCGCCATCTGATCGGGCTTGTCGGGCGTCTTCGGCGACGCCAGCTGCGCCGTCTGCGGCGTCTCGCGGTGCGTCTGCACCAGCTCGCGGCTCTTGCCGCCGATCGTCAGCACCAACCGATCGAACTCGATCGGCTCGAACGCGTGCATCTTCTTGTCGATGAGGCGGCTCGACGCCGTCAGATCGCCGAGCACGCCGTGCGGCATCAGGTAGACGCGGCCGTCACGGTTGTCGCGCATGAACGCCTCGAGGATCCCGTTGCCCGGCGGCTGGCCGATGGTGTACTCGCGCGTGTCGCCCTTGGCGGTCACGGTGAGCTTGCGCTTCGATCCCTCCAGCCCCAGCTCCTTGAGCTTCGCGGGGTCGAGCACGCCGAAGGCGCGCGGCGAGCGCAGCGGCGCGAACTGATCCAGCAGCTTGCCGGCGACGTCGCTGCCCCGCAGCTCGCGCGGCGGATTCGCCGGCGGGATCATCGGCGGGCGGCGGGGGCGTCGGCTCCGACGTTGTCGACGTTGTCGTCTTTTTGGGGTCGACCGGCGGCTTCGGCGGTGTCGGCATCGGCTTCGGCTTTTCAACCAGGTGCATCCAGACACCCGGCTCGCCCCCCTCTTTGCGCCGCTCGAGGTCGATCGACTGGGTCTCGTCCTCGAAGTGAACGCGGGCCAGGTCGTTCTTGCCGGCGTCGATGACGGTGACCTCGCCAGGCGCGCGCTCGGGCTCGCGCTGCCAGGTGAGGTGGGCGGTGATGAGACCCAGGGCGGCCAGGCCCCCCTGCAACGCTGCGGCTTTGCCGGTCACGACGTGACTCCTTGTTTGGACGAGGCCGGCGCGATCGGGGCGGCAGCCTTCTGGCTCCGACGGCGACGGGTGACGATGAGGCCGAGGCCGATCACCAGCGCCGGCATGAGGAAGATCGACGAGTAGAACCAGGCGATGTCCTGCTTGCGGGTGTGGGTGATCGGCACGTCGCTCTCCACGTTGGTCTGGCCCGAGTAGGCCTCGTCGCCGGTCAGCCAGCGGACGGTGTCGAGCGCCAGCAGGCCGTTGCCGGCGACGCGGATCGCCGCGTCCGACATGAAGTCGGAGTCGCCGATCACGAACATCCGCCCGGCGCCCTTGGTCACGGCGACCGCCAGGTCAAAGGCGCGCTGATCCTCGCCCGGATCCTTCTTGAAGTTGCCGTTCTTGTCCTCGAACGTCGCCGGCTGCGCGCGCACCGGCGTATCGAGCGCGACGCCGCTCGGCTTGGTCTTCATGGTCTCGAGCCAGCCGGCGCCGGGCAGGATCAGCGGCGCGCGCGAGCCGAGCTTCAGCAGCGTCGACATGGTCGGGTGCGACGAGAAGCTCGCGGTCACGATGTTGGCGTGGTCGGAGTCCTGGTGCGCGCGCCGCCCGAACGCCTGCTCGTTGGCGAGCGTGACCGCGTGGAACTGCACCCCCAGCGGGCCGAGCAGCTCCTTGAGATCGACGCCGCTCTCCGGGTCGAGCGCGACGAAGATCTTGCCGCCGTTGTCGAAGTAACGCGTCAGCGTCCCGATCTCCTCGGGCTCGAACGGCTTCTGCGGGCCGACGATCATGACCAGCGTCGCGTCCTTGGGGACGTCGGTCATCAGACCGTCGGCGGCGCCGAACGCGCGCACCTCGTGCCCCTGGTCGCGCATGACCTCGCGCAGGTCGCGCACGCCGGGGCGCTGGTCGCTGTCGTTCGCGCCTTTCTCGAACCAGCGCTCGTTGTGCCCCTGGGTGAACAGCACCACGCGCTTCGGCTTGACCACGGTGAGCAGCCGCTGCTGCACCTCCTTGTCCAGGGTCTTGAGCGCCGCGCGCGCCGTCTCGAACTGCACCGGCACCTGCAGCATCTCCTTGCGCCCGTTGCGCGCGACCACGATCGTGCCGTTGGTGGTCACGGTGTACTCGTGCGCCTTGGCGGGGTCGATGTCGTAGTCGTACTGCTTGAACGACATCTGGCTCGACTCCTTGGCCAGGTCGCTGAAGTAGTTGGCCAGCTCTTCGCGCACCTCGTTGCCGGCCGGATAGAACGTCAGGATCTCGATCGGCTGGTCGAGCGCGCGCACGATCTTGCGCGTCGACTCACCCGGGCGGGTGGTGCGGAAGTAGGCCAGGTCGACCTTCTTGTCCCGCTCGGAGGTGACCCAGGCGACGCTGAAGGCGAAGATCAGCGCGAACGCCAGCCCCAGGCCCGACAGCAGCGCGTCGCGCACGCGCCGCACCTCGAGGTGTGGCGCGCGCGCCATGTTGGCGTAGGCCATCTCGACCAGCGCGATCGGCCAGGCCGCCGTGATCCAGATGGCGGGCCACAGCGCGCCCGAGCGCGGTCGCCAGCTTGGGCCAGCTGTGCTCGAGCGGCTTGCCGCCGCGCAGGGTCGGCACGTCCGACTGGACGAAGTAGACCAGCACCGCGACCAGCCCCAGCGCGTACAGACCCAGCAGCGTTCGCTCGACCTGGCGGCGATCCGGCGGTCGCCTTGCCGGCGCGCACCACGCGCACCACCATCGACGCCAGCACCAGCACCAGGCCCAGCGACGGTCGCCGCCAGCGCGCGGCGTGTCCGGTGCCGATGACGCGCTCGCCGGCGAAGATCGCCAGCATGCCGGCCGCGTAGACCGCCGACCAGCGCGCGCTGCCGCCGATGCGGACGCCGCCGCCTGAAGACTCCGTTATCGCCATCGCCGTGCCTCCATGACCCGGGTCGCGCTGAACAGGGCGACGTAGGTCACCATCAGGTAGTAGCCGACGTCGCGCAGGTGGACCGCGCCCGCCTGGAAGGGCGGGAAGTGGCGCCCGTGCAGCGCCAGCGCCGTGAACATGTCGTTGAGCGGCGCCTCGGTGACCTTGGCCAGCATCCAGGAGACGATCATCGCGACCACGATGCAGCCGGAGAAGATCGCCGCCAGCACCTGCGTGCGCGCCAGCGCCGAGCCGAACGTCCCGATCGCCAGCGTCGCGCTGCCGAGCAGCAACAGGCCGAGGTAGCCGGCCGCCATGTGGCCGAACGAGACCTTGCCGTTGACGAAGATCAGCAGCGGCATGAACACCGTGGCCGCCGTGATCAGCGACAGGAAGATCAGCGCCGACAGGAACTTGCCGATGACGATCTCCCAGTCGTGCACCGGCGACGACGTCAGCAGCACCAGCGTGCCGGTCTGGCGCTCCTCGGCGAACAGGCGCATGGCGATGAAGACGCTGGCGATGATGGTCGTGCCGCTCGAGAAGAAGAAGAACAGGCTCAGCACCTCGGACGACAGCTTCTCGCCGCCGCCGAGCGCGAACGCGTTGAACAGCAGCCCGTCGACGATCAGGACGCGGCGGCGATCACGTAGCCGGTCATCGAGCGCAGATAGGCCGCGAGCTCGCGGCGCATGATCAGGAAGGTGGATCTCATTGCGGAAGCTCCCGGCCCGTGGGGTTGGAAGAGGTTCCCGAGCCGGCCGTCGCCGGATCCCGGTCGGTGCGATTCTTGGTGAGCTCGAGGAAGATCGATTCGAGCTGGGCGGCGCCGCGATCGATGCGCAGCAGGTCGAGCCCGCCGTTGACCAGCACGCGCGCGATCTTCGGCCGCAGGTCGGCCGCGGCTTGCATGCGGACGGTCGCGACGCCGTCGGCCTCGCGCACGATGCTGGCGCCGCTGACGCCCGGCACCGAGCTGGCCAGGTCGACGACGCGCCGGCCCGCCGCGCCCCGCGACCTCGACCTCGACCGTGCCGCCGGCGCCCATGCGCGCCGCCAGCTCCTGCTCGGTGCCCTGCGCGACGATCTCGCCCGACTGGATCACCAGCAGGCGATCGCAGGTCTGGCTGATCTCCGACAGGATGTGGCTCGACAGCAAGATGGTGTGCGCGCCGCGCAGGTTGCGGATCAGCGTGCGCATCTCGATGATCTGCAGCGGGTCGAGGCCGCTGGTCGGCTCGTCGAGGATCAGGAGCTTGGGCTTGTGCACCAGCGCCTGGGCGACGCCGACGCGCTGCCGGAAGCCGTGCGACAGGCTGCTGATCAGCTCGTCGTGCACGTGCCGGGTCGCGGTCTTCTCCTCGGCCTCGGCGACGCGCGCCGCCGTCTCGCCGGCCGGGACGCCGCGCAGCTGGGCGGCGAAGCTCAGGTAGCGGCCGACGGTCATCTCGTTGTACAGCGGCGGCGAGTCGGGCAGGAAGCCGATGCGCCGCCGGATCTCGTGCGGCGCCTTGGCGATGTCGATGCCGTCGACGCGGACTTCGCCGGCGGTCGGCAGCAGCACGCAGCCCAGCACCTTGAGCGTGGTCGACTTTCCGGCGCCGTTGAGGCCGAGAAAACCGATGACCTCGCCTCGTTCGATGCTGAAGGTCAGGTCACGGATGGCGGCGTGCTCGCCGTAGTACTTGGTCAGATCTTTGACTTCAATCATGGCAAAGGGGGGCCTCGCGTGGATTTGTCGGCGCGCAGTATGCCCGAAAATCGGCGCACCATTCAATGCGGGGACCATTGCAGATATTCCCAGCGCCGATTTCTTCTGCGGTCGAGCGCAGGATTTCGGCCAGATCCGCACGATGTCCGCTCGAGGATCCCACCGTCGGTGAGCGGCCAGATTCCCACCGTCGGTGGCGGTCTTGTGGTAGCCTTCGCGCGCAATGTGCGGGGTGGTAGGAATTTATGGTCACGCCGAGGCCGCAAACCTGGCGTACCTGGGCCTGCACGCCCTGCAGCATCGGGGGCAGGAGTCGGCCGGCATCGTCGCGACCGACGGTGACAAGCTGCGCTGGGTGCGCGAGATGGGGCACGTCGGCGACATCTTCACCGCCGACCGGCTCGCCCACCTGAACGGCTTCGCCGCCATCGGCCACGTCCGCTACTCGACGGCCGGCGACTCGAGCCTCAAGAACGCTCAGCCGATCGCCGTCGACTACGCCGGCGGCTCGGTCGCCGTCGGGCACAACGGCAACCTGGTCAACGCGGTCGAGCTGCGCGAGCGGCTGGAGGCCGAGGGATCGATCTTCCAGACCACGTCGGACACCGAGGTGATCGTCCACCTGATCGCGAAGTCGCGCGAGGACACGCTGCCCGGGCGCGCCGCCGACGCCCTCCGCCAGGTGCGGGGCGCCTATTCGTTGGTCTTCCTGTCGGAGGACATGCTGGTCGCCGTGCGCGATCCGATGGGCTTCCGCCCGCTGGCGCTCGGCAAGGTCAACGACGTGTGGGTGGTCTCGTCGGAGACCTGCGCTTTCGAGCTGATCGGCGCCGAGTTCGTGCGCGATCTCGAGCCGGGCGAGATGGTGATCATCGACGAGACCGGCGTGCGCAGCGTGCGCCCGTTCGCGGCGCAGCCGGCGCACCGCTGCGTGTTCGAGTGGATCTACTTCGCGCGCCCCGACTCGACGATCGACGGCCGGTCGGTCTACCGCGCGCGCGAGCGCATGGGGCGCCGGCTGTCGATCGAGCACGCGGTCGAGGCCGACGTGGTGATCCCGGTGCCCGACTCGGGCATGGCGGCGGCGATCGGCTACTCGCGCGAGAGCGGCATCCCCTACGACCAGGGGCTGATGCGGTCGCACTTCATGGGGCGCACCTTCATCGAGCCGTCGCAGCAGATCCGCCACTTCGGCGTGAAGCTGAAGCTCAGCCCCGTGCGCGAGGTGCTGAAGGGCAATCGTGTCGTCGTGGTCGACGATTCGATCGTGCGCGGCACGACGTCGCGCAAGATCGTCGGCATGATCCGGTCGGCCGGCGCGCGCGAGGTGCACCTGCGCATCAGCTCGCCGCCGACGATCGGGCCTTGCCGCTACGGCATCGACACACCGACCAGCGAGGAGCTGATCGGGTCGAACCACAGCGTCGACCAGATCCGCGACTACGTGGGCGCGGATTCGCTCGGTTACCTCTCGCTCGAGGGGCTCTACCAGTCGGTCGAGGGGCGGCCAGCGGCGCGAAAAGGGCTGCCGATCGTGTCGTCGGGGCCGCAGGGGCAGGGGTTCTGCGACGCCTGCTTCTCGGGGCACTACCCGATCGCCGAGGAGCAGCCGGCGCGCCTGCGCCAGCTGCGCCTCATCAGCGCCTGACGGACGCGCTGGATCGCCGACGCCGACGCTGACGCCGACGCCGACGCCGACGGGGACTGGCGCCGCGTTGCCAGCGGTCACGGCAGCGGGTGCGCGGCGAAGAAGGTCCACATCACGGCGCCGGCGTTGATCGCGGGCGTCTGCTGGGGCGCGCCCGGCCATTCGTGGCCCGCGCCGGCGATGGTGTACAGCGCGACCGCCGCCGCGCCGGCGCAATCACCGTAGGACGTCAGCGCGACGCCGTCCGCCGGCTGGGACACCGCCGGCGTGTCGCCACACCCGTCGTGGGCCGCCCATTGCTGCGCGGCGCTCGGCACGCTGTACGTCCAGTAGGGCTGGCCACCGCCGTCGTAGGGATTCACGGTGTCGGCGGTGCCGTGGAACGAGATCACCGGGACGGCGCGCGTGCCGCTGCAGGGTGCGGGGAACCGCAGGCCGGCGACCGGCGCGACGGCGGCGATGGTCGTCGAGAGATCGCAGCCGAGCTGGCTGGCCATGCGCGCGCCGCCCGACATGCCGGTGACGAAGATGCGCTGCGGATCGATCGGGTAGCGGCGCGCCAGCTCCGGGATCGCCTGCGCGAAGAAGGAGACGTCGTCGGCGGCGCCGGGCGGGACGGCGCCGCCGCCCAGCAGGGGCTGGCCGGGCACGTTCCAGGCGAAACCGCCGCCGAGGTCGATCGCCCCCTCGGGATAGGCCACGATGAAGAGGTTGGCGTCGGCGATCGGATTCATGGCGCTGAAGGCTTCCTGCTGCGCCGCCGTCCCGCCCGACCCGTGCAGGTTCAACACCAGGGGCCGCGACGCGGTCGTCGGGCCCCCCGGCAGGTGGACGATGAGGTGGCGGGTGACCCCGTCGACGACGATCGCGATCGGTTCGGTGCGCGGGGGCGGCCCGCCGCCGCCGTCAGGGCCGTTGGTCGTCTCGGCGGGCAGCGTCGCGCCGGGCGCCACCGGCAGCCGGCACCCGGCGCCACCCGCCAGCCCGGCGAGTCCGGAGGCCCCGGCGAAGACGCCCGACAGGGAAGTTACCGCGAGCGCGGCCACCGTGCGCCGCGGTCGCCGCCCTGACCCGATCTCCGCTGCCCGCGCCGCCATGGCGGGATGATACGCGAAGTGAAGCGCGGCCGGTGGCGGTGGGCCGCGCCCTGGATCAGGGGCAGGCGGCGAGGCAGCTGGGGGGCACGCTGCCGCTCGTGAACAGTGTGCAAGTGGCGACCGCCCAGGCGGCGGTACAGCTGTTCCCCTCGGTCGCGTTGTAGTTCGGGCAGTTGGTCGCCGGGTCGACGCAGGCGGTGTCGGTCATCGCCTTGCACGCCGTGATTGTCGCGCCGAAGCTGCCGACGAAGTTGGCGTCCTGGCTGGCGACCGGCACGCACTGGAAGGCGCGATCGCAGATGCTGTTGTGGAACGCTTTGCAAAACGCGATGGCGGCGGCGCCCGTGCCGCCGCTGCTGCCGCCGAATCCGCCGCTGTTGCCACCGACGCCCCCGCCGCTGTTCCCGCCGGAGCCGTTCGTCGGTGCGTCGACGCAGACGTTCTCGCAGCCGGCGCCGATGGTGCTGTCGGCGACCGACGCGCAGGTCGCGGCGTTGAGCCCGCTCAAGCACTGGGTCTCCGCGGCCTGGTTGATCTGCTTTCCGTTGCAGCTCGTGGCGCACAGCTGGCTGAACCCAGCGGTGCACATCGCCTCGGACGGCCCCCACTCATTGTGGAAGTTGGCGTCCTGCATCGCCGCCGGCGTGCAGCTGTAAGCCTTGTGGCACAGGCCGGTCGCGTAGTCCTGACAGTATTTCTCCGTCGGGCTGCTGCTGCCTCCGCACCCGATCGCAGACACCATCGTTAGCCCCAACAACCCCGAAATCCACGATCCTTTGATCATGCGCATGTGTCACGGTCGCACGATTCCTGGATTCTCGCCAGCGCGCAGCTGGTGCTCGTCGCTTCAGAGCTGCGCGTAGGCGCGTCGCGCCTCCACCGATACCAGGCGCCGCTCGGGGAGAAGCAGCGCGGTCAGGCGGCGTCCGTAGACGCAGCCGGTGTCGAGGCCGGTGGCGAAGCGATGTCGCTGCAGCCCGCGAATCGCGTCGTGGCCGAAGACGATCCGCTCCGGTCCCGGCCAGACCGCGGCCCAGGGGCGCCCCGCGATCTTCTTCGTGGGATTGCCCGCGTCGTCGATGCTTCGCATCGTCGTGAGGTGCTCGCGGCGCTGTTCTTCGAACGGGATGCCGGGGACGGCGCCCGCGTGCAAGACCACGGTGTCGGCGCTGGTTTCGGTGGTGGTCGGTGCATCGGTTGAACCGGCGGCGGCCCCGGCGGCGGCCCCGGCCCCGGCTCCGGCTCCGGCTCCGGCTCCGGCTCCGGCTCCCTCTTGGCCGAGCCGCAGGAACGTCGGCATCGCCTCGAGATACGCCCAGTCGTCGGGGCCGAGCGCGTCGGCGACCAGCTGGTGCTCGGCGCGGATCCCCTTGGCGGGCGGCGGTGCCAGGCCGCGCGCGATGGCGCGCACGCGCAGGACGTGGTCGTCGTGATTCCCGGCGACCGCGGCCGCCCCCTCTTCCCGGGCCAGCTGGACCACGCCCTGCGAATCGGGACCCTTGGCAACCAGATCCCCGGCCAGCACCAGACGGTCGCCCCGGTGGAATCCGCATGCCGCCAGCAGTCGGCGGAGCTCATCCAGGCAGCCATGCACGTCGCCGACCACGATCGTCGGCTGCATGAGGTGGTCGGGATCCCCTCCCTTCACCAGGGTGAGGTTAGCAGCTCCCGACGGGCCCGCCGCTGATGATCGATCGGCGGCCTGTGACGGCGCGGTGCGCGGCCGAGCGCGGCCGCGCGACAATGAATTGGCGCAGCTGTCGGTTGACGTTGCTCGCCTTTGCGGCGAGGTTAGCGCCAACCCGACTCGGGGCAGTTTCTACGTGACTCTTTGGATCCACAGCCTCGTTCGGTCTCCCGGTCGTCTCCGGCTGCGGCGCGTGCTCGCCGAGGTCGACGAGGGGTGGCGTTTCTTTCGCCGGCACGGCGCGACGGTTCGCCGCGCCCGCGCGCTCTGCTTGGCCGCTGACGTGCTCGACCTGCGCCGGCCGCGCGATTGGCCCCGCCGCGCCGAGCGGCTCTATCGTCGGGCAGCGCGCGATCTCGACCCGCTGGTCGGCGCGCAGGCGCCAGCGTCTGGCCGGTCGACCGCCAGCGCCGCCGACGCAGCCGGCGCCAATCCCAGCGCCGCCGAGACCGGTGCGGGTGGGACCGAGCGCCCGTCGGCGCGTCGCGCGCACCGCCTGCTGTGGGCGGCGCAGGCGGCCTATCGGCGCGCCGCGCTGGTGCTGGTCGGGCTGGCGGCGGCGTTGGCGGCCTCGGTCGCCTCGATCGTGCTCGTCGTCTGCCTGCTCTCGCCGGCCGCGCGCGCGCGCCTGTTTCCGCCCGACCTGTGCGCGCATCGCCCCTGGTTCGCCAGCAGCGCGGCCCCGCCCAATTCGCTCAGCGGCATCGGCCCGTCGACCACGACGGCGGACCTCTTCTTTCACACCACGGTCTCGGACCACCCCTGGATCGAGATCGACCTGGGCGCGCCGCGCACGATCCGGTCGCTGCTGATCGAGAATCGCCGCGACTGCTGCGAGGACCGCGCCCTGCCCATCAACCTCGAGATCCTCGACGAAGCGCGGGGGAAGTGGCGCGTCGTCGCGCAGCGCCGCGCGGGGTTCTACGTCTGGACTCATTCCTTCGCGCCGGTGCGCGCGCGCCGCGTGCGCGTGCGTCTGGCCGCCGCAAGCGGGATCCTCCACCTCAAGCGCATCTCGCTCTACCAATGGTGAAGACGCGCGCGGGCGAGGTCTGGCGCGCGATCGTCCACGCGGTCTTCCGCGATCGCGAGACCGGGTGGACCTTCACCGGCGTGGTCGCCGCGCTTTATCTCGTGCTGCTGATCTGGATGCAGGTGCACCACGAGCCCTGGCGCGACGAGCTGCACTCCTGGGCCCTGGCGCAGATCGCCGACGGATTCTGGGACCTGGTGACCGGCGATCGACGCTACGAGGGGCACCCACCGCTCTGGTTCTGGTACCTGCGCCTGTGGGGCCGGCTCTCTCCCGAGGTGTGGGGACTGCAAGTGGCCACGGTGGCGGCCGCGGTCGGCGCCGCCGTGCTGCTGCTGCGTTTCGCGCCCTTTCCGCGCTACCTCAAGGTGATGCTGCTGACGACGTACGACTTCGGCTACGAGTTCAGCGTCAGCTGCCGGAACTACGTGCTCGGATGGCTGATGCTGTGCGCGTTCTGCTCGCTCTATCATCCGCTGCGCCAGCGCCCGCTGACGCTGGCGGTGGTGCTGTCGTTGATGTCGCTGAGCAGCGTCTACGGCCTGATCTTCGCGGTCGCGCTGGTGATCTTCCTGGTGCTGGACAGCGTGCGGCTGCGGAGAGACGCGACGCCGGCGCAGGTCGTGGTGGCGGCGCTTCCGCGCCAGATCGCCGCCGCCGTCGTCGCGGCGGCCGGCCTCGCCTTTTGCGCCTGGAGCGTCCAGCCGATGGACCCCAACCCGTTCTCGCCCGCGTGGAACTTCGCCGCGCTCGAGCAGAACGCCCTCGCCGACACGCTCAACCGCGTCCTCGACGGCTTGACCGCGCTGCGCCCGTTCACCGCTGATTACTGGTTCCACCCGCGCGCCTACTGGGAGCAGATCCCCGAGGCGATCCCGTACGTCGCCGGCGCGATGTTGCTGGCGTCGGCCGCGGTGCTGTATCGCTCCTGGCGCGTGCTGGCGTTCTACCTCGCGTCGATCGTGATGATCGCGCTGGTTCAGCAGGCGCGGTACGCGGGCAGCCCGCGGCACTGGGCGAACTACTTTGTCGTGCTGGTGCCGGCCTTCTGGCTGCTGCGGACCCTGGTGCCGCGCGCGCGTCACCTGCCGTCGTTGATCCTGCTGGTGGTGTTGTGCGCGTTCCAGGCCGAGGGGTTTGTCGCCGCCACGGTGATGGACACGCGGGTCGTCTTTTCGGGCGGCCGCGACGCCGCGGCCTTCATCCGGCGCGCCGGCATGCAGGACTTGCCGCTGGTCGCCGGTCCAGGGCAGGCGCTCTCGGTGGCGGTCTACCTGCGGCGCCCCTTCTACAACATGGAGACCGAGGAGGTGGAGCAGACGGTCTCCTTCAACACCCGCCGCAAGGGCTTCTCGGCGACCGAGTTTCTGGCCAAGGCGATCGAGGTCTCGCGCGATCAAAAGAGCCCGGTCACGGTCGTCATCAACCAGCCGCTGCCGCCGACGCCCGCGGGGGTCAAGTCGCGCCTGCTCTTCACATCGAAGAACGGAACGATCACCGACGAGGTGTTCCGGGTCTACTCGCTCGACGCCCGCTGATATGGGCGGAGGCGGTCGCTCTGGTTGTTGGGTCGGGTGGCGCTCGCCACCGGCGCCGGTCGATGTCACGATCCCGCCATGGCGATAATCGCAACCTCGGTCACCATCGTCTCCGGCCGGCACGCCGACGCCCAGCGGCTTGACGCCGCCGTCGAGCTCCTGCGCCAGCGCTTTCCGCGCGCGCATATCGACCGCTATCTCGCCTCGCTGCCGTCGGTCGGCGCGGGCGTGCTGGTCGCGCCAGGGGCGGCCCTGGTCGGCGACGTCACGCTCGGCGACGACAGCTCCGTCTGGTGGGGGGCGGTGCTGCGCGGCGATCTCGCGCCGGTCGCGGTCGGCGCGCGCACGAACATCCAGGACGGCGCGGTGATGCACGTCGCCGACGACACCCCGTGCATCGTCGGTGACGAGGTCGTCGTCGGGCACCGGGCGATGCTGCACGCCTGCCGTGTCGAGGACGGCTGCCTCATCGGCATGCAGTCGACGATCCTCGACGAGGCCGTGATCGGTCACGGGTCGGTCGTCGGCGCCGGCGCGCTGGTCACGCAGCAGAAGATCATCCCGCCCTACAGCCTGGTCCTTGGCTCGCCCGCGCGCGTGGTGCGCAAGCTGACCGCCGACGACGAAGCCTTCCATCGCGCCGCCGCCCTCAAGTACGTCCGCCTCAAGGAGAACTACCTGCGCGATTCACTTCTCGTCTAGTTCGGAACCCTCAAAGGGTTCCGAACCTCCCGCGATGGGCTGCGGCGGCCAAGCCGCCTTCGCCCGACGCGCTTCTAGCGCCTTCGTCGTCGCGTATTCGCGATGGCCGGTGCTAGACTCCCGCGCATGGAAATCAGCCCGATCCGCGAGCGCATCGTCAAGTTGGAGAGCCGCCTGGAGATTCTCCGGGGGCATCTTTGACATCGCCGGCAAAAGAGATCGCATAGCGGAATTGGAGGCGGAGTCGGGGACCCCGGAGTTCTGGACCGTCACCGAGAGAGCACAGGCGACGCTGCGCGAGCAGGCGCGCCTCAAGTCAACGGTCGACAGCTTCGACGCCCAGATCAAGGCGGCCGAGGAAGCGCGCATCCTCGTCGACCTGGCCGATGAGGCCAAGGACGAAGCGACGGCCGCCGAGGCGACACGCACGCTCGCCGTCGCCGAGGAGATCGTCAGCAAGATGGAGTTCGCGCGCATGCTGTCGGGTCCCTACGACCGGCAGGGGGCGCTGGTCAGCATCAACGCCGGCGCCGGCGGCACCGAATCGCAGGACTGGGCGGAGATGTTGCAGCGGATGTACACCCGCTGGGCGGCGCTGCGCGGCTACGGCTGCGAGATCCTCGACCTGCAGCCCGGCGACGAGGCCGGCATCAAGAGCGCGACGATAGGCATCAGCGGCGAGTGGGCCTACGGTTACCTGCGCGCCGAGGCCGGCGTGCACCGGCTGGTGCGCATCTCGCCCTACGACGCCCAGGCGCGGCGTCACACTTCGTTCGCCAGCGTGTTCATCTACCCCGACATCGACGAGACGGTGAAGGTCGAGATCGACGACAAGGACCTGCGCATCGACGTCATGCGCTCGTCGGGCGCCGGCGGCCAGCACGTCAACAAGACCGAGTCGGCGGTGCGCATCACCCACCTGCCGACCGGCATCGCGGTTCACTGCCAGGCCGAGCGGTCACAGCACAAGAACCGCGGCACCGCGATGCGCATCCTCCGTTCGAAGCTGTTCGAGGTCGAGCAGAAGAAGATGGAAGACAAGATGGGCGGCATCCACGCGCAGAAGAAGGCGATCGAGTGGGGCAGCCAGATCCGCTCCTATGTGCTCGCCCCCTATCGACTGGTCTCCGACCACCGCACCGGGCTCAAGGTCAGCAACGTCGACAGCGTGCTGGACGGCGATCTCGACCAGTTCATGATCGCCCAGCTGCTGCAGCTGGCCGGCGATCCCTCGGCGGCCCCCCTACAAAGTAAGCCCGAGGAGGATGACCTGTAGCTTCGTAACCAAACCTGCACAATTAGGATACATTGTGGATAAAGGTTGAAATTCTTTTTGATCCCGCGAGGTTGGCGGGATTGGCCTTGTTGATACGACGTGGATAGACGATGGCGGACGAACGAGAGCTAATCGCAGAACGTGAGAAAAAGGTCGCGGAGATTCGCGCCCTTGGCGCGAACCCCTACGCCAATGACTTCGTGCCGACACACACCGCGGCCGAGGTGCTGGCCCGCTTCGCCGGGGTCAAGCCGCCGGCCGAGGAAGAGGGCACGAAGGACGACAAGAAAGACGGGAAGCCCGAGGCCAAGCCGCAAGCCAAGCCAGACAAGGGGGCGCCCCAGGCGCTGCTGTCGGAAGACCGGTTCGCGCTGGCGGGCCGCATCGTCGCCCACCGCGGGTTTGGCAAGGCGACCTTCGTGAAGATCCTCGATCGCAGCGGCGAGATTCAGATCTACGTGAAGAAGGACCAGATCGGAGACGCCGCCTACGAGCTGTGGCAGAAGGCGGAGCGCGGCGATTTCGTCGGCGCGGTCGGCGGCGCGATGTTCACGCGCACCGGCGAGCTGACCATCTTCGCCGACAAGGCGGTCGTGCTGACCAAGGCGACGCGGCCGCTGCCCGAGAAGTGGCACGGCCTGCAGGACGTCGAGATCCGCTATCGCCAGCGCTACGTCGATCTGGTGGTGAACCCGGACGTGCGCGAGGTGTTTCGCAAGCGCACCGCGATCGTGCGCTCGATCCGGCGCTTCCTCGACGCGCGCGGGTTCCTCGAGGTCGAGACGCCGATGATGCACGGGATCCTCGGCGGCGCGGCGGCGCGGCCGTTCGAGACCCACCACAACGCGCTGGATCTCGATCTCTTCATGCGCATCGCGCCCGAGCTGTATCTCAAGCGGCTGGTCGTCGGCAGCTTCGAACGGGTTTACGAGATTGGCCGCAACTTCCGCAACGAGGGCCTTTCGCGCCAGCACAACCCCGAGTTCACGATGCTGGAGTTTTACCAGGCCTACGCGACCTATCAGGATCTGATGGCGCTGACCGAGGAGCTGTTCCGCGAGCTGGCGCGCGAGGTCGCGGGCGGCGAGACGATCACCTACGGCGGGCAGGCGGTCAGCCTGGCGTCGCCCTGGCCGCGCATCCCGATGAAGGACGCGATCATCACCGCGGTGGCGGCCGACCTGCTGCCGCGCGGCCTGGAGCGCGCGATGCTCGACGACGAGGCGGCGCTGTCGCGCTGGATCGCCGCCACCGGGCTGGCCGAGCGCAAGGACGAGCTGGCGGCGGTGCTGCGCAAGTCCGACGGACACGGCGAGCGGATCGGCGCTCTCTTCGACTACGCCGGCGAGAAGGCGCTGCCGGCCGACCGCCCCGCCTTCGTGACCGACTATCCGGCCGAGACGTCGCCGCTGTCGCGGCGCAACGACGCCGATCCGGGGCGGGTCGATCGCTTCGAGCTGTTCATCGTGGGGCGCGAGCACGCCAACGCCTTCTCTGAGCTCAACGATCCGGCCGATCAGCGCGCGCGCTTCCAGCGCCAGGTCGACGCCAAGGCCAAAGGGCGGGAAGAGACGATGGACTACGACGAGGACTACTGCCGCGCCCTCGAATATGGTCTGCCGCCGACGGCAGGCGAGGGGATCGGGATCGATCGGCTGGTGATGCTGCTCACCGACCAGCCCTCGATCCGGGACGTGATCCTCTTTCCGCTGATGCGGCCGGTCTCCGAACGGGCGCCGTCAGACGCGCCGGGCGAATAGGCTCCCTTCTTGGCCGGCAGCGGGTTCGAGTGGTTCGTCGCCTGGCGCCATCTGCGTCAGGATCCGTCGCACCGGTCGCGGCGAACCATGATCGTCGGCGTGGTCCTGCTGGCCGTCGGGTTTGGCTGGCTGGCGCTGGCGCGCTACGGCGCCGGCGGCCTGGATCGCCTGCTGCGCATCGGGCCCTGGCTGGAGCTGCGGGTCGACGGCAGCGAGTGGCTCGAGGTGCTGAAGACCGCGGGGATGGTCGCGATCGCGCTCGGGCTGCTGCTGACGATCCTGGGGGGGCTGTTCTCGCGCTTCACCGTCTTCACGGCGATCTCGATCTTCGGCGTGTTTCTGGGCACGGGCGCGCCGATCATCGCGCTGTCGGTCATGTCGGGCTTCGAGGCGGATCTCAAATCGAAGATCCGGGCCACCAAGGCCGACGTGGTCGTCAGCACCGCCGAGGATCGCCCATTCACCGACTGGAAAGAGGTGCAAGAGAAGCTCGCGCCCATCACCGGGGTCGTCGCGTCGATGGCCTACATCGAGTCCGAGGTCATCGTGAAGCACGCGTCGAATCCCGCCGGCATGGGGATCATCCTGCGCGGCATCGACGCCGCGCGGGCGCCGCGCGTGCTCGACCTCGAACGAAAGATGTCCGAGGGTAAGGTCGAGTATCTGCTGACGCCTGACAAGATCCCGCCCGAAGACATGGGGCTGGGGTCCGGGGCGTCGCCCTGGGGCGCCGAGGGCCTGGAAGGTCCAGACGGTCCAGACGGTGCGGAAAAAGACGGGCCGCCGCCGCTGCCGCGCGAGACCACGACCGGCGCCACCGGGCGGGCGGCGGGCGCGGCGCCAAAGGGGGAGGGCCAACGGGCGTCGGCGTCGGCGGAGCGCGGGACCTCCCACGATCGGTCGGGCCTCTCGGGTGAGCTGCGCAAGCCGCGCGCCGGGCGGTCGCCTGCCGCCGGGGCGGGCGGGTCCGCTGCGGCCGCGTCGCCGCCGGGGATCCTGCTGGGTGACGAGCTCTACGCGCGCACGCTGCACGTGTTCGTCGGCAGCGACGTCGACGTCGCCTGCCCGATGTGCGGCGTCGGCCCCACCGGTCCCACGCCGCGGCTGCGATCGTTCCGCGTCGCCGGACACTTCTACACCGGCATGTACGAGTTCGACTCGAAGCTGGCCTACGTCTCGCTGCCCGAGGCGCAGAAGTTCCTGAACATGCAGGGCGAGGTCACCGGCATCGAGGTGCGGACCGTCGATCCCGATCGCGCGCCCGACGTCGCCGCCGCCATCGAGGCACGCATCGGCCCCGGCTTCGAGGTGCGCACCTGGCAGGAGCTGAATCGCGCGCTGTTCATGGCGCTGAAGCTGGAGAAGATCGCGATGTTCGTCGTGTTGACCTTCATCGCGCTGGTCGCGTCGTTCTCGATCGTATCGAACCTGATCATGCTGGTCACCGAGAAGCGGCGCGAGGTCGCGATCCTCAAGTCGATGGGCGCGCGCGATCGCGAGATCCTGCGCGTCTTCTTCGCCGAGGGGCTGTACATCGGTTTGCTCGGCCTCGGTCTGGGCCTGTCGTTCGGCATCGGGGGCTGCCTGCTGCTCTCCCGCTACGGCCTGCCCCTGAACCCCGACGTCTACTACATCCAGAAGCTTCCGGTGGTGATGCGCATCTCGGAGATCGCCTCCGTGAGCGTCGCCGCCCTCGGCCTCTGCTGCCTGGCAACGTTCTACCCGTCCTACCTGGCCTCCCGCCTCCGCCCCGTCGAAGGCCTGCGATATGAATGAGACATTTTGTCTGGGACGCCGGGAAGGTCCCAGACCCCCGCCCCGCGGGAGGCCTCGCTCTCGTGCGCGCAGGCAACCTTCGCTAAGTGCGCCAAGTCTCAAGCCTTGTCGTGACGTACCCGTCGTTGACACTCGCTGATGCGACGACTACGTTGCGGCCCCAAAATGAACCCGCGGAAGGAGACTGGTTGACGCCCGCGAGCACGTTCGCGTCGATCTCCGATCCGCCGCCCGCCCCGATTGCCGCGTCCCCGGACGAGATCGCCGGGGCGGCGCGCCGTGCGCGCGGGGGCGCGCATGTCGTCGTGCGCGGGCTGACCAAGAACTTCCATCACGGCGGCCGGGTGCTGCCGGTGCTGCGCGGGATCAACTTCGAGCTTCACCCCGGCGAGATCGCCTCGGTGGTCGGCGCCTCGGGCGCCGGCAAGTCGACGCTGCTGCACGTGCTCGGCATGCTCGACGCGCCGTCGGCGGGGACGATCACCTTCGACGGCGTCGACCTCGACGTCACCGCGATGTCGTCGGCCAGCCTGGCGTCGTTCCGCAACCGGGAGATCGGCT
The DNA here is from genome assembly GCA_963778795.1 of uncultured Pseudomonadota bacterium. Classification (GTDB taxonomy): domain Bacteria; phylum Myxococcota_A; class Polyangia; order Fen-1088; family Fen-1088; genus DASRQZ01. The sequence goes on from CAVZVU010000005.1 coordinate 1,554,615, forward strand.
TCGTCTTCCAGTTCCACCACCTGCTGCCCGAGTTCACCGCGCTCGAGAACGCGATGATGCCCGGCCTCATCATGCGGCTGCCGCGCCGCGAGTGCGCCGAGCTGTCGCGCGCGATGCTCACGCGCCTCGGCCTGGCCGACCGGCTGGATCATCGCCCGGGCGAGCTGTCGGGCGGCGAGCAGCAGCGGGTGGCGCTGGCGCGCGCGCTGCTGCTGTCTCCGCGCCTGCTGCTCGCCGACGAGCCGACCGGCAACCTCGACACCGCGACCGGCCGCGAGATGCACGCGCTGTTCTTCGAGCTCAATCGCGAGCGCGGCATGACGATCCTGATCGTCACCCACAACAACGAGCTGGCCGCCCAGACCGCCCGCAAGCTGCGCATGGCGGACGGCGTGATCGTCGAAGAGGAGTAAGCGAGACCGTGACGATCATGCGTGGGGACCCGTCGCGGGCTCCTCGAAACCGGGCGCTCGGGCGCCCTTATCTGCACCTGCTGGCGTGGGTGGTGGGGGTGCTGGCCTGGAGTCAGGCGGGCGGCGGCCGGCCGACCGCCGCGGCCGCCGCGCCCGGGCCCGGGCCCGCGGCCGCCGGCTCCGACGAGGACACCGCCGCCGAGACGACGCCGCCCGACGCCGACGCCGTCGATGAAGGTCGTGCGCGTCCTGTTCCGCGGCAACCGCAAGGTCGAGGACGACGCCATCAAGGTGAACCTCAAGACCCAGCCCGGCGTCTCGCTGACGCAGGAGATCCTGCGCGACGACGTGCGCACGATCTGGAAGATGGGCTTCTTCGAGGACGTCCAGGTCGAGAGCACCGACAGCAAGGCCGGCCTGGTGATCGTCTTCGTGCTCAAGGAGAAGCCGGCGATCAACAAGATCTATGTCGCCGGCAACGACGAGCTGTCGCTGTCCAAGATCAACGAGGTCCTCGACGTCAAGAAGGAGCAGATCCTCGATCCGTCCAAGCTGAAGAAGAACGTCGAGAAGATCAAGGAGCTGTACGTCGAGAAGGGCTTCTACATGGCGGAGGTCGACCTACGAGCTGAAGCGCAACTCGCCCTCGGAGGTCGACGTCTGGTTCCGCATCCACGAGAACGCCAAGGTCGAGGTGCGTCGGGTCAACTTCGTCGGCAACCACGCCATCGGCGACGACGAGCTGCGCGAGGTGATCCTGACCCACGAGGGGAACATCCTCTCGATCGTCACCCAGGCGGGCACCTACCGCGAGGACGTGTTCCAGCGCGACCTCTTGCTGCTGCAGGCGCACTACTGGGACCGCGGCTACGTGCAGGTCAAGGTCGGCACGCCGCTCATCGAGCTGTCGCCCGACAAGCAGTCGATGTACATCAGCATCTCGATCGACGAGGGGCCGCAGTACCGCCTGGGCGCGATCGACATCCGCGGCGACCTGCTCGAATCGAAGGAGTTCTTCCTCAAGCGCGTGTCGGTGAAGCCGGGCGAGATCTTCAACCGCTCGAAGCTGTCCGATGATCTACAGAAGCTGACCGACCTGTACAAGGACCGCGGCTACGCCTACGTCAACGCCAGCCCGGCCACCCCGGTGGACGAGAAGAACCGCACCGTCGACGTCACGTTCGAGATCCAGAAGGGCGAGCTGGTCTACTTCGATCACATCAACATCCGCGGCAACTCCAAGACGCGCGACAAGGTGATCCGGCGCGAGCTGCGCATCATCGAGGGCGAATCGTACAGCCAGTCGCTGCTCGACTACTCGAAGCGGCGCGTGAACTCGCTCGGGTTCTTCGAGAAGGTCGACGTCTCGACCAAGCGCGGGTCGAGCGACAACCAGATGGACGTCAACGTCGAGGTCGCCGAGCGGCCGACCGGCACGTTCCAGATCGGCGCCGGGTTCTCGTCGGTGGAGAACTTCATCGCGCAGGCGCAGATCTCGCAGAACAACCTGCTGGGGCGCGGCCAGTTGCTGACGCTGCAGGCGCAGATCTCCAGCTTGCGCCAGCTGTTCCTGCTGCAGTTCCAGGACCTGTACTTCCTCGACACCAACTGGACCTTCGGCTTCAACCTGTTCAAGCAGGATCGCATCCTGTCGTCGTTCACGCGCTCGTCGAAGGGCGCCAGCCTGACCTGGGGCTACCTGCTGGCCGAGGACCTGCGCCTGTTGCTGACGTACACGCTCGAGGACGTGCACGTGACGACCGGCGGCTTCGCGGGGCTGTTCTCGAGCGGTCAGCGCGATCCGATCCCGCTCGGCTCGATCGCCAACCTGCTGCGCTCGGGCATCACCTCGTCGGGCCGCAGCCTGATCTCGTACGACTCGCGCAACGACCGCATGTTCCCCACGCGCGGCTGGTACAACACGATCTCGGGCGAGATCGCCGACCATTTCCTGGCGTCGGAGAACGTGTTCACCCGCTACGAGGGGGCGGCGCGCTTCTTCTATCCGATCTGGGGGCCGTTCGTCTTCCGCCTGAAGGTCGAGGGGGGGCTCATCTCCAGCCGCGATCCGCACGGCGTGCCGATCTTCGAGCGCTACTTCGTGGGCGGCATCTACGACATCCGGGGTTTCTCGCCGCGGTCGCTGGGCCCGGTGATCCAGTCGCTGTCGCAGCAGACGCAGGACGCTCCGCTGCAGAGCTTCCTCATCGGCGGCAACATGCAGGTGCTGGGCAACGCCGAGATCGAGTTCCCGATCTTCGACAAGGTCGGCATCCGCGGCGTGGTCTTCGCCGACATGGGGAACGCGTTCAACCTCGAGGATCAGTACTGCAAGCTGCGGCCGTCCAAGCGTCGACGCCAGCAAGGATCCCTGCAACGGGCCGTTCGACATCAGCGCCTATCGGGAGAGCTGGGGCTTCGGCTTCCGCTGGTTCTCGCCCATCGGCCCGCTGCGCTTCGAGTGGGGGATCCCGCTCCGAACGCTGCCGGGCGAGCAACCCATCGTGTTCGAGTTCACCATCGGCAACTTCTTTTGATCTGGGACCCTCAAAGGGTCCCAGACCCCCGCGAAGAGCTCGGGCCGGCGGAGCCGGCCCTCCCTCACGCGATCGACCTTCGTGGTTGTTCCACTAGTCTTTTCTTGCAGATCTGCTAAGCAAGGCCGCGTCCAAAGGAGATCACATGTTGCGTTTGGTAATGCTCGGCTTTTTCTTGTTGGCCTCGTCGCCGGTGGCCTCGTTCGCCGAAGAGGTGAAGCTTGGTTACGTCGACTTGCAGCGGGCGCTCAACGAGACCGAGGACGGGCGTAAGGCGAAGGCCAATCTCAAGAAGGTCTTCGACCAGAAGCAGAAAGAGCTCGACGAGCAGCAGGAAGAGCTGAAGAAGGCGATCGAGGATCTGGACAAGAAGCGGACGCTCATGCCGCCGGACAAGGTGCGTGAGAAGGAGACCGAGCTTCAGGGGCGCATGCAGAAGGTGCAGCAGACCTACCTGCGCCATCAGCAGGATCTGTCGGCCAAGGAGCAAGAGGCGACCGGCAAGATCTTCGAGCGCATGAATCGCATCATCGGCAAGATCGCGACCGCCGAGAACTTCACGATGATCTTCGACAAGACCCAGTCGGCGGTGCTGTTCGCCAAGCCGCACCTCGACCTGACGAACGAGCTCATTCGCCGCTACAACAGCGGTGAGGGGGCCGACAAGGGCGGGCCGACCGCCACCGCGCCGCACGACGGCGCCGAAGAAATAAGCTCGACCCGCGGCGCCACCCCGTGCTGGACATTCGTGACATCGAACGGATCCTGCCGCATCGGTATCCGTTCCTGCTGGTCGATCGCGTCGACGAGATCGACGACGATCACATCGTGGCGCGCAAGCAGGTGACGCGCAACGAGCCCCACTTCGAAGGGCACTTCCCCGGCCACCCGGTGATGCCGGGCGTGCTGATCATCGAGGCGCTCGCGCAGGCGGGCGCGCTCTACGCCGCGCGCCTGGTGAAGTTCGATCCCGAAAAGCAGGTCATCTACTTCATGGCGATCGACAAGGCCAAGTTTCGCAAGCCGGTCGTGCCGGGCGATACGCTGCGCCTGGAGGTCGTCCCTCTGCGCAAGGGCGGCGTGATCTGGAAGATGCGCGGCGAGGCCAAGGTCGGCGACACCGTCGTCGCCGAGGCCGAGTTCATGGCGAGCATCCAGCCCAAGCCGGTCGCCAGCGCGCCCGGCGAGGCGGCCCAGGCGCAGCCCTGATGCGAGGCGGCCGCCGCGCGCCTGACTCGTCGCCGGCGCCGTCGCCGCTGGTGGCGGTCGCGGCGGTGGCGCTGCTGGCCATCGCCGCCCCGGCGCTATCCGGCTGCCGGCGCTCCTCGTTGCTTCCGCGCGCCGACGCGGCGGCGGTCGTCGTGCTGGCGGCCGATGCCGCCGGCGGAGAACCGGGTCTGCCCTCCGTCGCCGAGGTCGAGCCCAACGGCACGCTCGCGTCGGCGCAGAAGATCGACCTCGGCGCCGCGCGCGCGCTGGTGATCACCGGCAGAATCAGCGCCGCCGCGGCTGAGCCGTCGGCCAAGGGGAAGGACGTCGACTTCTATCGGCTGATCGTGCCCGACGAGACGGCCGGAGCGCCCGGGGCCCCCGGAGGCGCAGGCGCGGCCGCACCCGCCGACGCCGCCGCCGCCGCGCGCGGCGATGGCGCGGCCCCCCGCGCGTCGAACCGGCGCCGGCTCTCGGCGCTGGTGCGCCCCGATCTGGAGCTGCCGGTGGTGGTCGAGGCGCTCGACGACGCCGGCCAGGTGCTGGTCTCGGCGCCCGGCAGCCAGCCGGGCGAGGTCGAGGGGATCCCCAGCATGGTGGTCAGCCCCGGGACCTATTTCCTGCGCGTCAGAGCGGCGCAGGCCAACGCCGACGGCAACTATCACGTGACGCTGCGCCTGCAGCCGGTCGAGCCCGGCGAAGAGGTCGAGCCCAACGGCAAGGCGACCCTGGCGACCGAGCTGGCGCCGGTCGGCGAGGCGGTCGGATACTTCGGCTGGCGCCGCGACCAGGACTGGTATCGCATCCCACTCGACGGCCTGTCGGAGGGCAGCACGCTCAGCGTCGATCTCGAGGCGGTCCCCGGCGTCACCGCGTCGCTGGTGGTGCTTGATTCGGTCGAGCGAAAGCTGACCGAGGTGCGCGGCCGCAAGGAAGAGCGCGTCGCCGTCCGCAACATCCGCCTGGCGCCCGGCGAGCCCTACATCTATCTGCAGGCGCGCGCCGACGTCGGGCGCAACGTCGAGGTGCGGTACAACCTGCGCCTGCGCACTGACGTCGCCAAGCCGGGCGCCGCCGGCGGCGACCTCGAGCCCAACGACGATCCCGCGCACGCCAACCCGCTGGCCGACGGTGTGGTGCAAGGGTTTCTGGGGCGGGGCGACGTCGACGTCTACCGGTACACCGCCGCCGAACCGCTGGAGCTGGACATCGAGGCGGCGCCGCCCGAGCGGGTCGATCTGAGGATGGAGATCATCCGCGAGCCCGACGGCGCGCTGCTGGTGCGGTCCGACGAAGGAAAGCGGCAAGAGCCGGAGCGTCTGCCCAATCTCTTCGCGCCCGCCGGCAGCTTGCTGATTCGCCTGTCGGCGCCGCACGGCGACGGCAACCCCGACGAGCCGTATCGCCTGACCGTGGCGAGCCATCGTCCCGAGCCGGGCGCCGAGCGCGAGCCCAACGGCGGCGGCGCCACCGCGACCCCGCTTCCCGAGGGGACCCCCGGCTACGGGCTGCTCTTTCCCAAGGGGGACGTCGACTTCTGGCGGGCGCCGGCGACGGCTGATGGCGATGGGAACGTCACCATCACCGTGACCGGTATCGGCGGGATGGGGCTGGAGGTTCGCGCGTTGTCCCTCAACGATCGAGAGCTCGGCCGCTTCAAGATCACCGGCGAGACGCCGGTCAGCAATCGCCTGACCGTCGGGACCGAGCCTTGCTGCCTCCTCCAGGTGAAGGAAGCGACCGGAAAGGCCGCCAACTTCCGCGATCGGTACACGGTCACGGTCGGACGATGACGGTCGCCGGCCCGATCGCCGGCCCGATCGCCGGACGACGCCTGCTGCTGCCGCTGTTGTCGCTGTTGCTGCTGGCGAGCGCCGGCGCCGCCTGCGCGCACGCGCAGCGCGGTCCCGCCGAGGTGCTGTCCGATTTTGGCGCGGCCGTCGATCGCAAGGACTACGCGGCGGCGTATGCGTTGATGGCGGCCGATTATCGCCGGCGTACCCCCTTCGACGACTTTCGCCGCCAGCTCGACGCCGGCGGCGCCCGAGGTGCAGACGATCGCCCACCGCCTGAAAGACGAGGGGGCGCGGACCCCGTTGCAGATCGACGTCGAGGTCGATCTGGGGCAGAAGCTGGCGTTGATCCTCGAAGGGGGGCAGTGGCGCGTCGCCGCGCACCCGTTCGATCTCTATGCCCAGCAGACGCCGCGCGCCGCCTTGCGTTCGTTCGTGCGCGCCGTCGAGCTCGGTCGCTACGATGCCCTGTTGCGGCTGATTCCCAACCGCTACCGGGTCGCGGTCACGGTTGAAAAGCTCCGCGACTACTGGGAGGGCGAGCACAAGTCCGAGAACCGGAAGCTGCTCAAGGAGCTGCGCGCGAATATCGGTGCCCCGATCGTCGAGACCGGTGACGAGGCGCGCATGCCTTTCGGCGAGAATTCAGAGGCGCGCTTCCTGCGCGAGGACGGCCTGTGGAAGGTCGAGGACGTCAATTGAGCGCATCGTTACGGTGTGGGCATCAGCGCGTCGACGGAGTTTTGGTCCCGCGGTGACATTTTTGCGTCGCACAAGGACGTCTGGCCCAACAGCTCGGGATTGTTTCAGATCTCGCGCGCTAAGGTGAAGAGCGTAAACCGTCGAACTTGACTATTGGGCAGGGATATTGCACGCATTTAACGAGAGGTTCTCCCGATGCTCGAGCCCTGGATCATCGAACAGATCCGACGCCGCGAGGAAGAGGAGCGGAGGCGGCGCAACGAGCGGCCGCAGCTTGAGGTTCCTAATCGCGATGACCGTTGGAAGCACCCGTCCGGCGAAGAGGAGGACCGCAAAAAGGAAAAGGACGACGAAGGCTCCGACCGGGGCGTCGTGATCATAGACTTCGCAGTTTACTGAGATCCGGAGACGACGGTCCCGTCGCCGGACCCGGCGACCGCGCGCGAGCGGGCGGTTGAATCGGCGCGCCAGGTGGCTTTCTGGACGGGACGGGTGGTCCTGTTTTAATCAGGCCATGAGCGACAGAGCTGCTTTCGCGCTGCGCGGGCTGGACCAGGTCGACATGGCGGGTCGGAATGTCGAGCTGGCGCAGCTCGACGCGGCGCTCGGGCGCGCCGTGCGGTTCCAGCTGCCCCAGCGGGTCACGCTGTCGGGGCCCGCGGGGGTGGGCAAGAGCCGTCTTTGTTCGGCCTGGTGCCGGCGGCTCGCGGCAGGCGCCGGCGCTGGCGCGGCGCCGGCGCGCCAGGGGGGCCTTCGCGTCTTCGAGGTCGGTGCGCCCGCGGCAAAGGACGACGGGCGCATCGGCGCGCGATCGTCGTCCGCGGCTCGTTCGACGTCGTCGCCGCGATGCTGCGGCGGCGCTTCGGTCTCGACCAGCTCGACGCCGGCGCCGCTCAGATGAAGCTGCGCGACGAGGTGTACCGGGTGTTCGGCGATCGGCGCGTCGTCGAGGTGTCGGCGCTGCTCGGCAGCCTGCTCGGCTTCGAGATCCCCGAGAGCCCCCTCGCCGGCGCGCTGGCGCGCTGGCCGCGGCGCACGAACGACCTGGCGCTGGCGGTGCTGGCGCGCTTCCTCGAGCGTGACGCCGCGCAATCGCCGCTGGTCTTCGTGCTCGAGGATCTGCATCGCGCCGACGATCGTTCGCTCGACATTCTGCAGGCGCTGCCCGCCGAGCTGGGCGAGCGGGGCTCTGCTGATCGTGGCGACTCGCACGTCCCGAGCTGCTGGTGCGGCGGCCCGGGTGGGGCGCCAAACAGGGCGAGGGTGGGGGCGGGGGCGCGGGCCCAGGCAACCACCTGCGCATCGACGTCCCGCCGTTGGCGCGCGCCGAGATCGAGACGCTGATGAAGGCGATGCTGTCCGACGACGATCTGGTGCCGGGGCTGGTCGACCGCGCCGCCAGCGAATCGGCGGGCAACCCGGCGCTGCTCGACCAGCTGCTGCGGGTCTACTGCCAGCACGGCATCCTCACCCTCGAAGGCCGGCAGGGGTGGATGATCGACCTCGAGCGTGTCGAGCGCGAGGCGATGGCGATCACCCCGCAGGAGGCGGCCGACAGGCGGCTGGCGGCGCTGTCCGACACCGAGCGCGAGTTGCTGGTGCGCGGCGCCACCTTCGGCGGCGTCTTCTGGACCGGCGCGCTGGTGGCTCTCGGGCGGCTCGGCGTCGAGCCCGCCGGACGGCGCGCGCGTCTTCGCGCCCGACCCGACCATCCGCGAGATCCAGCGCCTGCTGGGCGGCCTGCGCGATCGCGGCTACCTGCACGGCCCGCCCGACTCGTCGATCGCCGGCGAGACAGAGTGGCGCTTTCAACACCCGGCCGAGCTCCAGCTCATCCGCGTGCTCGGCCAGGTCGATCCGGAGCTGGCGCGGCGCCGCAAGGGGTTTGCCGCACAGTGGCTCGAGAGCCACCTCGCGGGCGCCGGCGCGCCCGCGGGGGACGCCGATCGCGCGCGCGAAGGGCACTTCGCGCAGCTCGGCCAGCTGTACGAAGAGGCGGGCGATCGGCGGCGCGCCGCCTACTGCTTCCTCAGCGCGGGCGCGCTCGCGCGCACGCGGCTGCCGCTCGAGGACGGGTATGGGCTTTACCTGCGCGCGATCGGGTTGCTGGACGCCGACGACGCGGTCGCCAAGATCGATGCGCTGCACGCCGCCGGCGATCTCGCGGCGCGCCTGGGGCGCACGCGCGAGGCGATCGGCCACTTTCAAGAGCTGCTGCGCCTGGCCTGGTGGCTCGACCTGCCGGCCAAGGGCGGGGCGGCGCACGATCGGCTCGGCCGCCTGCACGGGCTGCTGGGCGAGCACGCCGTGGCGCTGGGCCACCTGGCGCACGCGCGCGAGCTGTTCGAGATCGCCGGCGACCTGCGCGGGATCGCGTCGACGCTCGACGACATCGGGCGGATCCAGTTCCTGGCCGGCGCGCCCGACGAGTCGCTCGAGCACCACCGCGCCGCGCTGGTCGCGCGCGAGCGGCTCGGCGATGATCGCGGCCGTGCGCTGACGCTGGCGCGGCTCGGGCAGGTGGAGCACGAGACCGGCGCGCTGGCGCCCGCCGGCCTGCATTTTCAAGAGGCGCTCGAGCTGCGGCGCAAGATCGGCGATCGCCAGGGCGAGGTCTGCTCGCTGCTCGACCTCGGCGGGCTCGAGCGCGACCTCGGCCGGATCGATCGGGCGCTCGCGCTGCTGGACGAGGGGAGGGGGATCGCCCGCCAGATCGGCGACCAGCTGCTGGAGTGCGGCCTGGGCGTCGAGATCGGCAACTGCCAGCTGACGCTGGGCCAGGCGCCAGCGGCGCTGGCCGAGCTGACCGCCGCGCGCCTCATCGCGCGCACCTTCGGCGCCAAGCACATGGTCAGCGAGGCGACGCGCGGCATCGCCGAGGCCGAGCTGTCGCTGGGCCGCTCGGTCGAGGCGCGCAACGAGGCGCGGTCGGCGTACGAGATCGCCGAGCACATCGGCTCGCCGCCGCTGGCGGGGGCGGCGCTGCGGGTCGCGGCGACGTCGGTGGGTCGGGGCGCGCCCGGCGATCCCGAGCTCGGCGGTGCGCGCGAGATGTTCGATCGCGCGGTGCAGATCCTGGGTGACGCCGGCGCCGAGCTGGAGCTGGGGCGCGCGCTGTCGGCCTACGCCGACTTCGAGGAGCGCACCGGCCGCAGCGACGCCGCCACCGAGCTACGTCGCCAGACCGACCTCATCATCGACCGCGCGCGCCGCCCCGGCCGCACGCGCAACAGCCAGGAAATGGCGGCGATCACCTTCGAAGCGGCGCTGTAGGCCGGCGTCGCTTACTGCTTCGCGACCGTGGTCTTCTTCAGATCGGCGACCTTGACCAGGATGCGGTCGGTCGACCACTTGGGGACCAGGTAGACGTCGGGGCTGGCGGCGGTCTGCACGAGGTAGCTCTGCTTGTCCTTGGTCTCGTCGCCGATCTTCAGCGTGCAGGTCGCGGCCTTCGACTTGGCGACGATCATCGCCTGCGGCTTCACCAGGCCGTCGGCCTTGGGCGACGGGTCCTCGGCGAACCCGGTCGCCTTCCAGGCTTTGAACGCGCTGGCGATCGGCGCGACCTTGCTGCTGTCGATCTCCGTCTTGGCCGGCTTGGTCGCCTTCCAGTCCTTGCCGCTCTTGGTCAGCGTGTACGACTCCGCGCCGTGGGTCACCGCGATCTCGGTCAGAGCGGAGTCGGCGATGTCGCAGATCGTCTTGTCGCGAAACTCGATCGGGCGCTTGTTGATGTGCTCGACGCTCCACTTCTTGACCACGAAGACCTGCGGGGACTCGCCGTTCTTCACGTAGAAGTCGTCGTCGCCCTTCTTGTTGCCGATGAGCGCGGTCGCCGTCTTGCCGCCCTTCAGCGTCACCGTGACCGTGAGCGTCGGATCGCCGAGCCCGGTGACGTCAGGTTTGACGCCGTCGGCGAAGTCGTTGGTCTTCCACGTCGCCAGCGCCGAGATCATGCTGCTGGCCACGCTCGGGTCGAGCTTGGGGATCGGTACCGACGAGGCCACGACCGTCCAGTCGTCGCCGCCGGCGCGGCGCCTTGTCGCCCTCTTTCTTCGGCCCTGTCTTCGCGCCCTTCGTGAGCGAGATCGTCCCCCCGGTCTTGCTCTTGATGTCGATCTTCTCGGCGTCGGCGGCGGTGAAGGTCGTGATGCTCTTGTCGCGCCAGTCGGCGTCGCCCTTGTCGAAGGTGTAGCGGATCGAGCCGCCGGCCTGCCAGATGTCGTCCTTGCCGGGCACGCGCACCATGGTGCCGGCGCCCATCGCCTTGCCGATGATCAGCTCGCCGACCGGGTTGTTGCCGTTCTTGGCGACGACGCGCAGCCCGTCGTCGGGGACCTCGAACTCGGCCTGCTTGGACTTCTGATCGGTGACGACGTCGCCGAACTCGAGCTTCTCGATCGCCTCGAACGCCTGCTTGGCGTTGTTGTCGTCGGCGGCATAGGGGGTCGGCGAGACGACCTTGTACTTGCCGCCCTCCTTGCGGATCACGCTGGTCAGCTTGTTGCGCGTGACCTCGATGGTGTCGAAGCCGGACGGGGCGAGCTTGGCCATCGGCCGTGGTCGCTCGCCGCGGCGTTCGCCCTTGTCGGGCGCGCGCAACGCGACGAACGCGATCAACGAGAAGACGGCGAAGACTGCGAAGGCGATGAGTGTCTTTCGATTCATGTTTTTGCGGGGGCTTGGGGTGGGCTTAGAGTTTCTGACCCAGACGATTGGAGCGCCGCACGCGCCAGCGCAGCAGCCCGAAGGCGCAGAACAGCAGCGGCACGCCGGCGATGTTGATGGCCTTGAGCGCGGTGACCTTCTTGTCCGATTCGATCTGGATCGGGCGCGCGGCGACGGTCTTGGTGCGCACCGGCGTCAGCGCCTCGTCCTCGAGCGTCCAGCTGATGGCGTTGAACAGCAGCTGCGCGCCGCTCTGGTAGATCGGCAGGAAGCGCGCCATCTGCAGATACTCGTCGGAGGCGAAGTCAGAGTCGCCGAAGACCACCAGCCGCACCGGCTTCTTCGATTCGGACAGCGGCGCGCCCGCCGGATCGGGAACCGACATGCCAGGGGTCGCGGTCGGCGACGGGTAGGCCGACTTCAGCGTCCCCTGATAGGCGTAGCCGAGCCCGACCGAGCCGTGCTCCTTGGGCTCTTCGATCTTGACGCCCGGCTGCATCATGAAGATCCCGCTCTGCGTCCAGGAGGTGTCCGACGTCCTCGCCAGCGTCCACAGCTTGCTGCCCGTCGCCGGCTTGCCGTCCTTGAGCGGTCCGACCAGCTCGACCGAGCTCGCGTACGGGAACACCAGCGCCTTGACGCCGGCCAGCACCGAGAAGCTCTTGTCACCGGTGTCCGCCACCTCGACGCCGACGAAGATCGGGTGATTGGCCAGCATGCGCCGGCCCTGGTACTCGACCGGGCCGGGGACGTTCTGCTGGTCGAGGACGAAGTCCTGGTTGACCTTGAAGCCGTAGGCGGCCAGCAGATCGGCGAGGCCCGCGTCGTTGGCCTGCCCGATCTTCGGCATCCCCGGCATGTCGGGCTGGCCCATGTTGTTGCGCGGTGAGCTCATCACCATGCCGTCGACCAGGAAGATGGCGCCCTTGCCCTTCATCAGGAAGTGATCGATGGCGTGGCGCGCCTTGTCGTCCAGGCCCTGGCGCGGTCCACCGACCACCAGCGCGTCGACGTCGTCGCCGATGTCGGCCTGCGATGGGTTGACCGTCGTCGTCTCGAACTCCTGCGACAGCACGTGCTTGAGCGCCTGGAAGCCCTCGGACAGGTCGTGCTCGCCGTGACCGTTGGTGAACGCGATCTTCTTCTTCTTTTGCGTCATGCGCTTCACCAGCGACGAGATCTGGTACTCGAGCCCCTCGGGCTGGCCGATCTCGGGGATCGCCTCGTCCTGGCCCTGGTACTTGAAGCACAGGCCAAGGTAGTAGCTGCCGACCTCGAACTTCTGCGAGCGCATCACCTGCACCTGCAGCTTGTTCACCTTGCAGGCGTTGGCCTCTTCTTCGATCTTCTTGTCGGCGCCGGGGTCGATCACCTCGAAGCGCAGCTTGCCCTTCGAATAGGTGCGGTACTCGTCGATGAGGTCGCGCGTGTACCGGCTGCCGTTGGCCAGCTCGGGCGGCAGATCCTTCGAGATGTACGCCTTGACGGTCAGGTAGTCGGGCAGCGCGCCGACGATGTCCTTCGACGCCGGCGACAGGGTGTAGACCTTGGCCTCGGTCAGGTCGAGGCGGCCGAAGACGCGCGTCGCGATCAGGTTGAGGACGACGATCGCGCCGACCGTGAACAGGGTGTACAGCGCCGCGTTCGACGCGGAGGCTCGCTTCTTCTGGTTCATCGCCATGGCTCTACTTCCACTTCCGCGATTCGAGGGAGGTCGTCGCCACCAGCAGGCAGACGGTGATGACCGACAGGTAGTAAAGGACGTCGCGGGTGTCGATGACGCCGCGGCTGATGTTGTCGAAGTGTCCGTCGATCGACAGGAACGAGACGATCGGCTGCAGCGACTCCGGCACGAACTGGACCAGCTTTCCGAACAGGAACAGCGCGAAGCTGATGGCGAACGCGACGATGAAGGCGATGATCTGGTTGCGCGTCAGCGACGACGCCATCACGCCGATCGCGATGTAAGCGCCGCCCATCAGCACCAGGCCGAGATAGCCGCCGATCGCCGGTCCGCGGTCGAGCGGGCCGAGCGACTTCACGGTGATCGCGAACGCCAGCGTCAGCGCCAGCGCCGTGCACAGCAGCGCCAGCGCCGCGAGGAACTTGCCGACGACGACCTCCCAGTCGCGCACCGGCATGGTGATCAGCAGCTCGAGGGTGCCGCTGCCTTTCTCCTCGGCGACGAGGCGCATCGTGATCGCCGGGATCACGAACATGAACAGCAGCGGCATCACGCCGAAGAAGGGCCGCATGTCAGCCTGCTTCTCGAGGAACAGCTGCGTGAAGAACAGGTAGCCGGTCAGGATCGTGAACACCGTGACGACGATGTACGCGACCGGCGAGTTGAAGTAGGCACGGATCTCCCGTTTGGAGATGACGAGCGCGGGGTTCATGACTGGGCCTCCGTTACCGAAGCGGCTTTCGATTCGGCTTTCGACTCGGATTTCGACTCGGACTTCGGCTCATCGCCGGTGGTGAGGTTGCGGAAGACGTCTTCCAGGCTGACCGATTCGCGCACCAGCTCCAGCAGCGTCCATTTGTTGTCGACCGCCGCCTTGAAGAGCACGGGGCGAAGATCGTCCGAGGTGGCGGCGTCGACGCCGAAGGTGTAGGCGCCGTCCTCGCCGGTCACGCTCTGGCAGGAGCCAACGCCGCCCAGGCGCGAGATGCCGGCGCGGATCGCCTCCTGCGCCGACTCGGGCGCGCGGAACGCCGCGCCGCCCGCGTGCACCACCAGCCGGTAGCGCCCGCGCTTCTCGCGCGAGCGCAGCGCCTCGGGCGTGCCGTCGGCCACCAGCTTGCCGCCGCTGATGATCAGGATCCGGCTGCAGGTCGCCTGCACCTCCGGCAGGATGTGCGTCGACAGGATGACCGTGCGCTCCTTGCCGATCTCCTTGATCAACGAGCGAATCTCGACGATCTGATTCGGGTCGAGGCCGCTGGTCGGCTCGTCGAGGATCAAGATGTCGGGATCGTGCAGCATCGCCTGCGCCAGCCCGAGCCGCTGGCGATAGCCCTTCGACAGCTCGCCGACCAGCTTGCCGGCGACGTCGCCCAGGCCGCAGCGGCCGCCGATCTCCTTGATGCGCCCCGGGCTCTTCTGCGGGTCCATGCCGCGCACCTCGGCGGCGAACTGCAGGTATTCGAGCACGGTCATGTCGCGGTAGATCGGCGTGTCTTCGGGCAGGTAGCCGATGCGGCGCCGGACCTCGAGCGAGTTGTCGAAGACGTCGAAGCCGGCCACCTTCGCCGTGCCGGCGGTCGGCGACAGAAAGCAGGTCAACATCTTCATCGTCGTCGATTTGCCGGCGCCGTTCGGCCCCAGGAAGCCGAGCACTTCGCCTTTGCGCACGTTGAACGTCACCTTGTCGACGGCGCGCGCCGGCCCGTAGTCCTTGGTGAGGTTCTCGACCTGAATCATCACGTCCGACATGCGTTCCTCGCCTCTGATCGATCTGAAGATCGTTTTGCGATCGGTTTTGCGATCCGTTTACTACGTTGGCTGGGTTTCGACGGGCTAGCGGTTTCGCGATGCCAACCGACCCTCGATCGGATTCATTCCCGATGCGGGGTAAGCCCGTTTTTTTTCCAGGCCTACCTACGACACGCCGGCGAATCCTGTCAAGCTGTGCCGCCGCACCAGGGCGGGCGGTTCCGTTTACAGCCAGCGTCGCGGAGCAGCGCGCAGCGTGCGAGCGCCCAGGGCATCGCACCAGGCTTCGTAGCGTTCGCGTGGCACGCCGCGGAAGCGCACCTCTTCGAGCGACCCCGCGCACGGCGCATCTTCGACCAGCGTCGCGAGGGTGCGGTAGAGCAACGCCGCTTCGCGTCCGGCCGCGAGCGTGGCGGCCAGCTGGGCGGCGCCGCGCGGCCGGACGGTCCAGGCCCGCGCGTCGTCGGGGATGCGCTCGAGGTGCTCGTAGGCGCCGATGACCAGCGACGCGCTCTTCTCGCCGAAGCCGGCGAGGCCGGGGATGCCGTCGGCGGTGTCGCCGGTCAAGCGCCAGGTAGTCGGGCATGCTGCGCGGGCCAAAGCCGCGCAGCGCGCGGAACGCCGCCTCGTTGGTGAGCCGGCCCTGGCGCCGGTCGATCTGGACCACCCGATCGCCGACGATGCACTGGCCCAGGTCCTTGTCGGGCGTCATGATGCGCACCTGCTCGACCTGGTCGGCGAATCGGCGCGCGCCGCTGGCCAGACCGTCGTCGGCCTCGTGCTCGCGCATCGACCAGACGGCGACGCCGAGCGCCGCCACCGCCTCCTCGACGGTGTCGAATTGCGCGCGCAGCTCGGGCGGCACGCCCTCGTCGCTCTTGTAGGCGGGGAACAGGTCGTTGCGAAACGAACGGATCGGGTTGTCGAACGCGACGGCGATGTGGGTCACGTCCTCGCCGGGGTCATGCAGCAGCGCGAGCAGCGACGCGACCACGCCGACCGTCGCCTTGGCGTCCCAGCCCCCCGGCGCCCGATGGTCGGGCCGCGGCGCGTAGTGGGCCCGGTAAAGCTCGTAGGTCCCGTCGATCAGGTGCAGCCGCATGGGACGGAGTTTGCGCCAATGCCGGCCGGATTAAGAAGAAACGAAACGCCAAGACGCGAGAGACGCCAAAGGCCGGATTTTTGAGAGTCCGGACCTTGGCGTCCTGGCGTCTTGGCGTTTAAACGGCTATCGCCCGCGGCGCGGCGTTCGGGTCGCGGGCCGGCGCACCAGCACCGGTTCCAGCGGCGCGAGCCCGGCGATCCAGCGCTCGGCGACCCTGCGCCCCGCCTCTCGCAGCGCCTCGGGCGCGACGGCGTCGAGGATGGCCTTGGCTTTGCGAGTCAGCTTGTCGGTGAGCTTCATCGACGATTCCTTGCCAGCTTGGACGCGCGTCAACCCTTCGAATTCACGCACCTCGTCGGTGCCGAGGGGTTGAAAAGGTATCGGCAGGTCGCGCTTCGAGCTGGAGTCGGGCGCCAGCAGCCGCGCCACCAGCGCCGTGCGCGCCAGGACGCCCGCGTCGATCGCCCCGCCGTCCCCTTCTTGCAGCCCGGCCGGCGTGGCAGCGACCGCATCGGACTGGATGTGCTCGGGGCGCACACCCAGGCCATACAGCAGCGCCTGGGCCGCCGCGGCTTCCTTGAGCGCGGCCGTCGCGCGCGCCACGTCGGCCATCGACGCGAACGGCCGTTCGCCGGTCTTGGGCGGGTCATCGAGCAACGCGGGGAAGGCCGGCCGCAGCCGGGTCACCGCCTCGATCACCGTGGCGTCGGTCTCCTCGAACAGCCCGGGGCCGAGCGCCGCGAACGGGCCGCTGCGCTCGAGCGCGCGCGCGAGCTTCCGCACCTTGCCGATCAGGCTGACCCCCAGGCGGAACAGCTTGACGACCGGGACGGTGCGCACCGCCTCGACCGCGCGGGCGTCGTCGCCGTGGGCCAGAAACTCGACGCCGATGTCGAGGGTCGCCAGCATCCGCTCCAGCACCGCGGCGACCGCGTCGTCGTCGCCCGGCGTGACCCGGTCGGCGGCCAGCACCCGGTTACCGAGCGCGACCAGCGCGAAGTGCAGCTCGGCCACGTCCTCGGCCGAGGTCAGCGCGCCGACCGCGCGCGAAAACGGCGACGGGCGCCCGAGGCGTTCGATCAGCGCCAGCGGCGCGCGCAGCGAATCGCCCGACTTCCCGTCGCCATGCAGCGGCCGCACGCGCGACACCGGCGCGCCGGGCTCGCCGATCTTGACCGTCGCCGGATCGAGCTCGCGATAGACCTCCAGCGCCTCCCAGTGGTCGGCGAAGCCGAGGTCGGCCATGCGGCCGCTGCGCCACCGGTACGCCATCTCCTGCAACTGCGACGGGAGCTCGCCGCGCGCCGCCACCAGCAGGCGCCGCGCCAGCACCCGATCGCTGCGATAGAGCGAGTCGATGATCCGGATGACGGCGCGGGCCGACTCGGGCGGCTCGGTGTCGCCGCCGTCGACGCCGGCGCCCTGGCCGACGTTCGGGTTGTCACCCTCGGGCAGACCGCGCACGTCGAGCACGAACAGGCGGTCAGGCGTGGGATAGAACAGGCCGTCGGGCTCGTCGGGGGGCGCCCCCTCGCTCAGGTCGTAGATCGCCGAGGTGTTGGTCAGCAGCAGCCCGACCAGCTCGACGTCGAGGCCGGCGATCCATTCGCCGATCTTGTCGGGCGGCGCCTCGGACAGCACCTCCAGCCACTGGGCCAGGCGCTCGGGTGTCACCTCGTCGCGCTCCCACAGCGCGAAGTCCATCACCACCTGCAGCTGGCCCGCGCTGGCGTGGACCAGGATCTCGAGCGCGTCGCGTACGCCCGCCTCGTGCACGATGTAGTACAGCTCGTCGCCCGGCAGCGCCCGGATCGCGGCCTCGGGGTTGGGCGACGCCATGATCGCCTCCGAACGGCGCAGCTTCTTGCCGCGCCCGAGCTGCGCTCGGTAACGCGAGAGGGCGATGACATTGTCGGGCGGAGCGTCCTTGGAGCCGGGCATCGTGCTTTCTTATACGATAGGCACGCCGCGGGCGCCCGATGCCGGCGAAACGCCTGGACGCCAGGACGCCACAGCCGGTCTCAAAAAATCCGGGCGATGGCGTCTCTGGCGTCATGGCGTTATTCCCTGCCCGACCAGCATCGGCGCTAGAATCCCGGCGCCGTCATGTTGTCCCGTGTACAGCGCACGATTCGCGATCAGGGCTTGCTGGCTCCGGGCGACCACGTCCTGTGCGCGGTCTCGGGTGGACCCGACTCGATGGCGCTGATGCACGTCCTGTGGGAGTTGCAGGGCCGCCTGGGGGTGACTCTGGAGGTCGCCACGGTGGATCACGGCCTGCGACCCGAGGCGCGGCGCGAGGCGGAGCTGGTCGCGGAGCGCGCGCGCGACCTGGGGCTGCGCTGGCACCTGCTGGCGGTCGACGTGCGCGGGGCGCGCGACGCCGGCCGGCGCGCGGGCGCTTCGGCGTCCTCCCGGGCGTCTTCCTCGTGGCAGGACGTCGCGCGCCGCCTGCGCCTGGCGGCGCTGACCGAGCTGGCGGGCGCGCTGGGCGCCGACAGGATCGCCCTTGGCCACCAGGCCGACGATCAGGCCGAGACGGTGCTGTTCCGGATCCTGCGCGGCACCGGCGTGCGCGGGCTGGCGGGCATCCCCTATCGGCGCGACCGGCTGGTGCGCCCGCTGCTCGACGTCGAGCGCGCGCAGATTCTCACCTACCTGCGGCGGCGGAGCATCCCGTTCGTCGAGGACCCTTCGAACGGCGATGCGCGCTTCTCGCGCGCCCGCCTGCGCCACCAGGTGCTGCCGGCGCTGCGCGCCGAGAACCCTCGCCTGGACGAGGCGTTACGCGCGCTGGCCGCCGACGCCGCGCGCCTGGAGCTGCCGCTGCCCGACGCCGCGACTCCCGCCCTGAATCGACGGGCGGCCAAGGTGGTCGAACGCCTGCGGCGCGAGCGGGGCGGCACCCGGCTGGTCGACGTGGTCGGCGGGCGGGCCGAGATCTCCTACGGGCAGGTGACCTGGTTGTCGTCGTTGTCGTCGTCGCGGGCGCGCCCGGGCTCGGCGGCCGAGCCGCCCGCCGCTGCCCCGGAGGCGGTGACGATCATCGCCCCGGGCGACTACGGATGGGCGGACGGATCGTGCATCGCCATCCGCGAGGGGGAGCCGATCGCCGGCGCGGCCAGCTTCGACGCTGAGCTGCTGTCGCGGCCGCTGCGATTGCGCGCGCCGCGCCCGGGTGATCGCATGCGGCCACGCGGCGGGCGCGGCAGCCGCAAGCTGTCCGACCTGCTGATCGACGCCAAGGTGGCGCGTCCGTTGCGCCGCCTGCTGCCCGTGCTCACCACCGTCGACGACGAGATCTTGTTCGTGCCCGGCCTTCGTCCCGCCGAGCTCGCGCGCCCGCGCTCGGCGACCCGCCGGTGGCTCAGCGTCTTTTGTCCGCCGTCGCGCGACGAAACGAATCGGAGCCGTCCCGAAACCAGTGTTTGACGCTCCCATCTTTGGGGGCAATACTTTGGTCGTGTGGGGAGGACGCTCAAGCGATCTCAATCTCTCGTCGAAAGAGAGATTGAGACTTTGACCGTTTCCCATGACGAAAGGATCTCGAGTGCGCCAAGGACATAAGACGTTCCTCGTCTGGATCATGCTCATCTTCGCGTTCGTGGTGGTGTGGCAGTTCCTGAACAGCCAGCGCCCGACCGACCATCCGCTGCTCTTCTCGACCTTCGTGCAAGATGTCGACCAGCACCCCGAGAAGTTCAAGTCTGGATCGGCGATCACGATCAAGAAGAACAACGAGAGCGCCGAGTTCCGCGGCCAGTGGTCGAACGGCGAGAACTTCGTCACCACCGGCGTCATCGGTGACAAGCTCTTCGACCGGCTCGACAAGGCCAAGCTGAACTACGAGGTGGTCAAGGAGAGCGAGAACGGCTTCTGGCAGCAGATCTTCGTAACCTGGTTGCCAATGTTGGTCCTGGTCGTCCTGTTCCTGGTCTTCATGCGCCAGCTTCAGGTCGGCGGCGGCAAGGCGATGAGCTTCGGCAAGTCCAAGGCCAAGCTGCTGTCCGAGAACCAGCGCAAGATCACCTTCGTCGACGTCGCCGGCATCGAAGAGGCGAAGGACGAGGTCGAGGAGATCATCAACTTCCTCAAGGACCCGAAGAAGTTCACCCGGCTCGGCGGGCGCATCCCCAAGGGTGTGCTCATGATGGGACCTCCGGGAACCGGCAAGACGCTGCTGGCCCGCGCCATCGCCGGCGAGGCGGGCGTGCCGTTCTTCTCGATCTCGGGCTCGGACTTCGTCGAGATGTTCGTGGGCGTCGGCGCCAGCCGCGTGCGCGACCTGTTCGAGCAGGGGAAGAAGAACGCCCCCTGCATCATCTTCATCGACGAGATCGACGCCGTCGGTCGCCACCGCGGCGCGGGCCTCGGCGGCGGGCACGACGAGCGCGAGCAGACGCTGAACCAGCTCCTCGTCGAGATGGACGGCTTCGAGTCGAACGACGGCGTCATCCTGATCGCCGCCACCAACCGGCCCGACGTGCTCGACCCGGCGCTGCTGCGCCCCGGCCGCTTCGACCGCCGGATCGTCGTGCCCCGGCCCGACGTCAAGGGGCGCACCGGCATCCTCAAGGTGCACACCAAGAAGACCCCGCTCAGCGCCAACGTCGATCTGGACGTCATCGCGCGCGGCACGCCCGGCTTCTCGGGCGCCGACCTCGAGAACCTGGTCAACGAGGCGGCGCTGTGGGCGGCGCGGGCCGAGAAGGACCGCCTGGACATGCACGACTTCGAGATGGCCAAGGACAAGGTCCTGATGGGCCCCGAGCGCCGCTCGATGATCATCAGCGAGAACGACAAGCGCATCACCGCCTACCACGAGTCGGGACACGCGCTGGTCGGCAAGATGATGAAGGGGTCCGACCCGGTCCACAAGGTCACGATCATCCCGCGCGGCCGCGCGCTGGGGCTGACCCAGCAGCTGCCGCCCGAGGATCGGCTCAACATCTCCCAGGAGGCCGCCAACGATCAGATCGCGGTGGCGATGGGCGGCCGCGTCGCGGAGGAGCTGGTCTTCAGCCAGATCACGACCGGGGCGTCGAACGACATCCAGGTAGCGACCGATCTGGCGCGCAAGATGGTGTGCGACTGGGGCATGTCCGAGAAGCTCGGACCGCTGCACTTCGGCAAGCGCGAGGGCGAGGTCTTCTTGGGCCGCGACTTCGGTGACGGCGGCAAGGACTACAGCGAGCAGACCGCCATCGAGATCGACTCCGAGGTGCGGAAGATCGTTCAGGCCAACTACGACCGCGCGCGCAAGATCGTCATGGACAACCTCGACAAGCTGAAGCTGCTGGCCGAGGCGCTGCTGGAGTTCGAGACGGTCGACGGCGCCGAGATCGACACGATCTTCCTGGGTGGCCGGCTCGATCGCAAGCCGTCGACCTGGGCGACCACCTCGTCGCCGCCCAAGATCGTCGACAAGGCCAAGGCGGAGAAGCGCGCCACCCCCAGCATCTTCGCCCCGCCGCGCCCGCTGCCCGATCCCGAAAAGGCTTAGTTCGTACCGTCCGTACCCCGGACTGCGCCGAGCCTCCTCACGAAAACCCTCTTTCTCGCTCACGCGGGGGAGAGGGTCTTTTCTTGTGGGGTGAGGGTTTCGGCGCGGAGCCGCCCGATCGGCTAACGTCTGCCCATGCCCTGCCTTCTGGTCGGCGTTCTCAACGCCACCCCTGATTCCTTCTCCGACGGTGGGCGGTACGCTTCGGTCGACGAAGCGGTGGCTGCGGGCGTGGCGATGGTCGCCGCGGGCGCCGACTGGATCGACGTCGGGGGCGAGTCGACGCGGCCGCGGGCGCCCGCGGTCCCCCAGGCCGAAGAGATCGCGCGCGTCGTCCCGATCATCGAGGGGCTGCGCGCGCGGGTTGGACCCCTGGTCCGTATCTCCATCGATACCTACAAGTCGGCAACGGCGCGCGCGGCGCTGGCGGCCGGCGCGACGGTGGTCAACGACATCTCCGGCGGCCTGCTCGATCCGGCGATCCTCGGGGTGACTGCCGATGCCGGCGCCGCGGTCGTGGTCGGCCATCTGCGCGGCCAGCCGGCGACGATGATGGACGCCATCGCCTTCGACGATGTCGTCGCCGAGGTCACCCTCGAGCTCGAGGGACGCGTTGCCGCAGCGCGCGCCGCCAGCGTCCGCGAGATCTGGGCCGATCCGGGCATCGGCTTCGGCAAGCGGGCGGAACAGAGCCTGGCGCTGCTGCGGGCCCTGCCCGCGCTGGTGGCGCGCCTGGCCGTGCCGGTCATGGTCGGCGTCTCGCGCAAGTCGTTCATCGGCCAGATCACGGGCAAGGGGGCTCACGAACGGATCTTCGGGACCGCCGCCGCCGTCGCCGCCAGCGTCGCCGGCGGGGCCGCGGCGGTGCGCATACACGATGTCGGGGAGATGCGCGACGTGGTTCGGGTCGCGGAAGCCATCAAGAATGCTTAAAATGCGGTCGCATGAGCCCCCCAACCGATAGCAGGAAGCTTTTCGGCACCGACGGCATCCGCGGCGTCGCCAATCAGGATCCGATGACGGCCGAGGTGGCCCTCCGTCTCGGCCAGGCGGTGGCTCAGCGATTCCGCCATCCGGACCGCCCCGGACGCATCGTGATCGGCAAGGACACCCGGCTGTCGGGCTACATGCTGGAGAGCGCGCTTCAGGCCGGGATCGTCTCGGCGGGCGCCGACGTGATGCTGGTCGGGCCGCTGCCCACGCCCGGCATCGCCTTCATCACCTGGTCGATGCGCGCCGACGCGGGCGTCGTCATCAGCGCGTCGCACAACCCGTTCCAGGACAACGGCATCAAGATCTTCGCCGCCGATGGCTTCAAGCTGCCCGACGAGGTCGAAGCCGATCTCGAGCAACGCATGGAGAACATCTCCGGTGGTGGGCGCGGCGGCAACTACCTCACCGCGCCCGACGCCATCGGCAAGGCGATCCGGATCGGCGACGCGCGCGGGCGCTACGTGCAGTTCCTGAAGAACGTCTTCCCCAAGGAGCGGACGCTGGACGGCATCAAGGTCGTCGTCGACTGCGCGCACGGCGCCGCGTACCACTGCGCGCCGCAGGTGTTCGAGGAGCTGGGCGCCGAGGTGATCGCGCTGGGCGTCGAGCCGAACGGGCGCAACATCAACGACGGCTGCGGCGCGCTGCACCCCGAGAACATGGCGGCCGAGGTGCGGCGAACCGGCGCGCAAATCGGCGTCGCGCTCGACGGCGACGCCGATCGGCTGATCCTGGCCGACGAGCGCGGCAACACCGTCGACGGCGATCAGGTGATGGCGATCCTGGGCACGCGCATGCTCGAAGCCGGGTCACTGCCGGAGAAGACGGTCGTGGCGACCGTGATGTCGAACCTGGGGCTCGAGCGGGCGCTCGCGTCGAAGGGCGGCAAGTTGATGCGCACCGCGGTCGGCGATCGGTACGTCGTCGAGGCGATGCGCGAGCGCGGGCTGCTGCTGGGCGGTGAGCAGTCGGGCCACATCATCTTCCTCGACCACGCCACCACCGGCGACGGCATGGTGGCGGCGCTGCGCGTGCTGGCGGCGATGGGCCAGACGGGGCGACCGCTGTCGGAGCTGGCACGCGCGATGACCCGTTATCCCCAGGTGCTGCTCAACTTCTCGGTCGCCAAGAAGCGCCCGTTCGAGGAGATGCCGGCGGTGACCAAGGCCATCGCCAGCGTCGAGAGCGCGCTCGGCGTCGACGGGCGAGTTGTCGTCCGCTACTCCGGCACCGAGTCGAAGGCGCGCGTGATGATCGAGGGGACCGACGAGATTCGCATCCGCGCGCAGGCCAACGAGATCGCCGAGGTGCTCAAGGCCTCGCTGCTCGCGTGACGAACGGCGCCGGAGCGGCCACCCGCGATGATCCGATGACCTACGTCCTGACGGCGGAGCAGATGCGCGCGGTCGATCGCGCCGCCAGCGACGACTTTGGCGTGCCGACGTTGCTGCTGATGGAGAACGCGGGGCGGGGCGTCGCCGCGCTGGTCGAGCGCGAGCTGGGCGGGCGCGCCGCCGGCCGGCGCGTGCGCATCGTCTGCGGCGGTGGCTCCAACGGCGGCGACGGGTTCGTGGCGGCGCGCCACCTCGCGCTCGCGGGCGCCGACGTGCGCGTGCTGGTCGTCGTCGCGCGCGCCAAGATCGTCGGCGTCGGCGGCGACGCTGCGACGGCGCTGCTCGCGCTCGCGGCGCTCGATGGGGCGACGATCGCCGCGTGCGAAGATTGGGCCGGCGACGACCACGCCCGCGACTGGCGCGACGCGCTCGCCGACGCCGACGCGGTGGTCGACGCGCTGTTCGGCACCGGCCTGCGCGCCGACGTCACCGGCGTCGGGGCGGCCGCGATCGCGGCGATGAACAGCGCGCCCGGCATCAAGATCGCCGTCGACATCCCGTCGGGCGTCGAGGCCGACAGCGGCCGCACGCGCGGCATCGCCTTTCGCGCCGACGTCACCGCGACCATGGGGGCGCGCAAGCTGGGGTTCACCATCGATCCCGACGTCACCGCGGGCCGCGTCGAGGTGATCTCGCTCGGTGTTCCCATTCGACCACCGGCCGCGCTGGGGCCGTTCTGCCACTTTGTCGACGCCGGTGAGACGCTGGCCGAGGTCCCGCGGCGCGGGCCGAGCGGGCACAAGGGGACAGCGGGGCACTTGCTGATCGTCGCCGGCGCGGCCGGCAAGACCGGCGCGGCGTGGCTGTCGGCGCGCGCGGCGATGCGCGCCGGCGTCGGCCTGTGCACGGTCGCGTCGACGGCCGCGGGGCAGGCCGCGCTCGACGCCAAGGTGTTCGAGACCATGACCGCCTGCTACGCCGACGGCGACGACGCCGACGCCGGCAGCGCCGCCCGGCTGGCGGCGCTGGCAGCCGGCAAGCGCGCGCTGGCGATCGGCCCTGGCATCCCGACCGGGCCGGGCATGCGCGCGCTGGTCGAGGACACGGTCGCGCGGCTGCCGCTGCCGATGGTGATCGACGCCGACGCGCTGAACATCCTGTCGCCGAACGCGGCGCGGTTCACCGCCAGCGCGCCGGCGCCACGCGTGCTGACGCCGCACCCGGGCGAGATGGCGCGCCTGCTGGGGATCAGCACCGCCGAGGTCCAGCAGGGGAGGGTGGCGGCGGCGCGCCGGCTGGCGGCCGACACGCGTGCCGTCGTGGTGCTCAAGGGGGCGCGCACCCTGACCGCCAGCCCCGACGGAACCGTGTTCATCAATCCGACCGCGAACCCGGCGCTCGGCACGGCGGGGGCCGGCGATGTCCTGACCGGGATCATCGGGGCGCTGCTGGCGCAGGGGATGGGCGCGCTGGAGGCGGCTCGGCTCGGCGTGCTGGTCCACGGCATGGCGGGCGATCGGGCGGCAGCGGCGGTCGGCGGTCTCGGCATGATCGCGGGCGATCTCCCAGACGCCGTCGCCGCGATCATGGCGCTGGGGAGGATGTCCGCGGCGCCAGCGTCGGGTTCATCAGCCTGACCTGATACGGCCCGGGCGGCAGCCCCTGCAGCCGGGCCACGCCGTCGAGCCCGCTCTGCGTCCAGACCGTGGTGCCGTCGGCCGCCGTCAGCGTCAGCCACTCGTGCGCCAGCGGGGCGCCGTCGGCGCCGACCAGCCGCACCGCGGCCCACGCGGCGTGCGCCTCGGTCTTGCCGCCCGTGGCGCCCACGCTCGCGGCGCCCGCCGCCAGCGCCGCTAGCGCCCCGCGCGCGTTGGCGGCCAGCGCCGGCTCGCTCGCGGTGCCGGCGCGCGTGAGCGTGAAGCGCAGCGCCGCCGCGCCGGCCAGGTCGTCGCGCCGCAGCTCGCGCGCGCGCGGCAGCGCCCAGGCCGCCGCGGCGCGCACGGCGGTCCGTTCGCCGGCGTCGGCGACCAGCGCCATCAGGCGGTCGCGGCCCGCCGCACCGGCCAGGGCCGCGATCGCGCCACACAGACGCGGCTGGACGTCCGGCTCGGCGGCATCGAAGGCGCGCAGGATCGCCGCTTCGCGGCCACGCAGCCCGCGCGCGCTCGCCAGCGCGTCGGCGGCGGCCTCTGCCTCGGGGGCGCCCTGGGCCAGCGCGCCGATCAGGAGATCGACGAGGGGGCCGTCCTCCAGCGGTTGCGCCGCGTGCGCCGCCGCCAGCGCGCGCGCGATCCAGCGCCGGCCGCGCGCGGGCGACCGGCGCAGGGCGGCGGCGAGCGTGGCGTCGTCAGCGGGGCTGGCGGAGACGGCCAGAGCGTCGGCGAGGGCGCCGGCAGGCGGGTCGGCGGCGGCACTGCCGGGCGCATCGCCGTGGGCCTCGCCGATCCCGCGGGCGCGCGCGTCTCCGGGCCCGCCCGTGCCGCCACCGCCAGCCGCGCCGTCGTCGGGCGTGCGCGCGAGCAACGCGAGCAGCGGTGGGACCGTCCCCGGAATGCGCCAGCGCAGGCGGGCCAGCGCCGCGGCCGCTTCCAGCGCGACCCCGAGGTCGTTGTCACCGAGCCGAGCCGCCATCGCCGCCATCGCCGACGGGCCGGGCGGACCGAGCCGCCCGCCCAGGCGCAGCGCCAGCGCGCGCACCTGCGCGTCGCGATCGGCGAGCCCCCGCTCGAGGATCGCGAGCGCGCGATCGTCGCCGATCGCGAGCAGCGCGCGGTAGGCGTCGCGCCGGGTCTCGGCCAGCGGGTCGGTGGCTGCGTCGAGCAGCACCGGCAGCGTCTCGGGATCCTTGATCGCCGCCAGCGCCCCGATCGCCGCCGTCACCGTCGGGCCGGGGCTCGAGCCGCGGCGTCCGACGATCTCGACCAGCACGCCCTTCACCGCGCTCGCGCCCGCGCGGTCGCCTCCGGTCGGCGCGGCGAACAGCTGGCCGACCAGGGTCACGGCCGCGGCGCCGCTGGTCGCGGTGCCTTGCTGGGCCTCGTTCAGCAACACCAGCAACCCCAACCCCAGCATGCCGGTCGGCGGAATCTCCGCGGCGCCGGCGTGCAGCAGGCCGGCCAGGACTTCATCGGCCACCGGCGGATCGCGCAAGCGTTCCACCAGGTAGGCGATCGCAACCGGCGTCGCGATATCGCCCAGCGCGAGCGCTGCTTGCCGGCCGACGTCCTCGAACGGCGGCCGGCGCATGAGATCGGCGATCGCGGGCACGGCGTCGGCGATCTTGAGCTTGCCGAGCGCGAGCGCCGCCGCGATGCGGACGTCGTCGGCCGGGTCGCCGAGCTGGCGCTTCAGCGCGGGCGCCGTGTGCAGGTCGCCGATCAGCGCCAGTCCGTTGATCGCCTCGACGCGCACCTGGCGATCGATGTCGCCCAGCCGCGCCAGCAGTGGCACGACGGCCCGCCGATCGCGCGACGCCGCCAGCGCGCGGATCGCGCGCACCCGCACCTCGCGATTGTCGTCTTCGCTGGCGGTCGCCAGCGGCAGCAGCGACGGCGCCAGGTCCTTCTGCTGGGTGAGCGTATCGATCGCCAGCAAGCGCACGGTGAGGTCGGCGTCGCTCAGGCTTCGCTCGACGGCGCGCAGCGCGGCCGCCGGCAGCGCCGCCGGTGCTTCGCGCAGGACATCCAGGCCCAGCCTCCGGTTCGCGGGTGTCGCCGAGATGGTCCAGCGGGTCGCGGCCTCGATCGCCTCGGGCGCCCCCTGCTGCGCCAGCGCGCGCGCGGCGGTCAGGCGGACCGCCGGCGCCGGATCGTCGAGCAGCGAGAGCAGGCCGGCGCGCGCTTCGGGAGCGCCGTCCGCCGACAGCCGTTCGGCGGCCAGCTGTCGCCGGTTGTGATCGATCGCGGTCAGGTCCTGAAGATCGACGGCGGCCGCCCCCGGCCAGGCGAAGCCGGCGGGCGCCGCTGCCAGCAGGGCGACTGTCGCGCACGCCAGAGCCGCGGCCACCAAGGTGTGGGCAGTATGACGCCGCTCGCGAGGTCCCGCCACGGGTTCCCCCTCGCGCGCTGGTGCATTAGACTCTGCGCATGACCCGCGACATCATCGTGCAGATTCTGGAGAGTGAGGGCGCCAAGGGGAGCGCGAGTGGCTTCGTGATCCGCGACGAGCGGGAGGCGACCTGCTTCGTGTCGGCGCCGGGGGATCTGATGCAGATCCCGCGCGTCGTGAAGATCGACCTCAAGGAGAAGTTCATCTCCCTGACGACGGCGAAGGACGAGCGGTTCCTCTTCGCCTACGAGGAGGTGCTGGGCTTCAAGCTGACGGCGTCGTCCCCGAAGGACCGCTTGGCCGGCTTCTCGGGCTGAGCGCGGCCAAGGCGATCAGCGCCGGCGGCCGCCGCCGAACGATGAGCGGCCGCCGCCGCCGAACGCGGGGTGCCCGCCGCCGAACGACGTGCGCCCGCCGACCGACCCGCCGCCGCCGAACGACGTGCGCCCCCCGCTTCCGAACGAGTAGCCGTTGCTGAACGAACGCCCGCCGCCGAAGGAGGGACGGGGAGCGTAGCTGGGCGTGGTGAAACGGGAGGGCGTCCCCGCCCAGGGGCGCGGTGCCATCGCCGGCGACAGGCGGACGGTCGGGCCGCGGTATCCGGGCGCGACCCGCGAGATCATCGCCGAGGGCGCGCCGTGGATCATCGGCGCGCGCCGATTTCCCGGCGCCACGCCCGAAGGGAAGACCCGCGGCTGGATCGGGCCGCGCTGCGCCGGCAGCGGCGGCGCGCCCGGGCGGAGCCGCGGATCGCCGCCCCCGACAACGGGGCCGCGCCGGCCGTCGAAGGGCTCGCTCCCGCGCCCGGCGGCGCGCACCCAGGGGCGCATCGCCGCCGGCGTCCCGGGATGCGGTTCGATCACCCGGCGGGGCAGCGTGTTCGGCGCGACGACCGCCAGACGGGTCGCGCCGGAGGCGCCGGCCGCCGTTGTCGACGGCATGCCGGCGAAGGTCGGCCCGGCGTTCACGCGCACCTGCGCGCCGGGGATCGGCAGCGCGCGCGCGTTCGACACCACGGTCATTCGCCCAAAGATTCGGGGCGCGACCTGCTGCGGCAGGATGTAGCCACGCCGCCGCCCGAGGTCGCTCGCCATCGCGAACCGCCAGGCCGATCCCGGGCCCAGCGGCGAGCCGATGCTCACGCGCCGCGGGGCCAGGGGCGCCCAGCCAACGTAGCCGCCGCCCGAGCGCCAGCTGACCCAGGCCGGTCCCCAGAGCGTCCCCGGCATCCAGCACCACCCGCGGTCAGCGACCGCCAGCCAGCGGCCGTAGTGAAAAGGAGCCCAGCCCCAGTCCCAGTCGGACAGCCAGGTCCAGCCGTACTCGGAGAGCATCCAGCGCCCTCCGGTGGCGTACGGAGAAAAATCGTCGCCGACCACGTCGGCCGACGGCTGCCAGACCCGCCCGTAGGTCTCGTCGTCGAGCCAGTTGCCGTAGGGGGCCAGGGTCTCGTCGAACTGGGCGGCGGCCTGGGGGTCGTAGCCGTCGTCGTACGTCTGCGCCACCGCGTCGTCGTAGGTCACGTCGTAGTCCAGGTCCCCTTCCATCACGCGCGGTGGCCGCTGCACCTCGGCATCGGCGGTCTCGTCGTCGACCGGAGGGTAGACGCGATCGGGGGCGGGCTCGGGGGGGTGCTGCTCCTGCGCGCGCCCGGGCGCGGCGCGAAGAGTGATCAGGCTCAACAGCGAAAACGCGGCCGCGGCTTTCATGCGCACCTCCCCCGTCTGGAGCCGGACGCATCGTGCGTCCCGAAAGGAGTCTACCTGCAGGCGTGCGTTCGCGCCTATCGCATCTGCATCGACCAGCTGGCGATGGTCTTGGTGCCGTTGAACTTGGGGAAGCCGAAGGTTTGCATGCGACCGAGCACGCAGCTGGCGAAGGGGCCGCCGCGCTGGCCGTTGACCTTGACCGCCGAGACCTTGCCGGTGCCGCGCACCACGAAGTCGAGCGAGATGTCCGACAGCCCCGGCTCCTTGTGCCGCTCCTGCATGATGCAGGGGACCAGGCTGCGGTAGTTGCCCATCATGACCTTCTGGATGACGCCGTCGTCGAGGGTCTCGTCGCCGCCGCCGGCCTTGGTGACGTCGCCCAGGGTCACGTCGTTGTTGAACTCGGCGTCGCTGGCAGCGCCGCCGCCCGGGCTGTGGCGGACCGCGCTCTTGTCGCCCTTCTTGGCGACGTGCGCCGAGGCGAAGTTGATCTTCACGTCCTTGAGGAACGCGTCGACCTCGGCCTCCTCCTCGCGCGACGCGAGCTTTCCGCCGCCACCGCTCTGGCGCGTGAGCACGTAGTAGCCGATGCCGCCCAGCACGGCCAGCACGCGCGAAGCCGCCGATGAAGAACGTCATGAACGATTTCTTCTTCTCGACGCTCTCGTGCGCCTGCTCGGCGTGCGCGCGCCGCTGCTGCTCGCGGCGCCGCTCGGCCGACTTGGTGAACTCGCCCAGGCCCGGGAACTCCTTGACCTTCTTGCGCTCGCCCGAATCGCTGTCGACGATCAGGTGCTCGCTCAAGATCTCGCCGCGCTCGATCTGCGCCCGGATCTGGGCCAGCGAGAAGGGACCGAAGTCGAGCTTGTCCTTCTGGACCAGCCAGCGCTCCTGGTTCTCGTCGCCAACGGCGCTGGCCGCCTCCATGACGTTGAAGGGCGTGCCCAGCGTCAGGCGTCCCCCTTCGCCGATCGCCACCGGCTGCGCCGCCATGTGCGGCGCGGAGACGCCGGCGATGACCGGGGCGTGGCCGGCGACGCCATTGCTCGGCGGTTCCGTTGGGCGCCACGCCTTCCGGGACGGCACCCCGGTTGACGCCGCTCACGGCCGCTTCCGCCGCGGCGGCGGTCTCGGCCGCAGCCGCGCCCTCGGGGGCGACGGCCCCGTTGAGCGCACGCTTGAATTCGGTCGGCGATGCCCAGCGCGCCTGCGGACTTCGGTTGAGCGCGCGCTCGATGATCGCGTCGACCCCCGGTGGGACGTCGGGTGCGAGCTGGCTCACCGGCGTCGGCGTGCCGGAGGGCGGCTGGCCCGCCAGCACCTCGTACAGAATCACCCCCAGCGAGAAGACATCGGCGGCGGGCGACGGCGGCCCGCCCGCGATCATCTCGGGGGCCAGGTAAAGGTGGTCGGGGCTGCCGGGAGGCGCGCCCCGGCGGCCAAGCGCCGGCAAGGTCCGGCTGAGGCCGAGGTCGGCGACCTTGACCCGCCCGGCCTTGTTGACCCAGACGCTGGCGGGGTTGAGGCCACCGTGGGACATCAGGTCTTGCGCCTTCTCCAGGCCGTTCGCGATGTGCGAGAGAAGATTGAACGCGCCCTTGAACGAGATGCCCCGCCCGTCGGCGCGCTTGCCGTCCATGAACTCGCGCAGGTTCTGGCCGTCCATCAGCTCGGTGGCGATGAAGTAGAAGTCGGCTTCGCGCCCGATCATCAGCACCGACACCAGGTTCTTGTGGATGACGGCGCTGGCCTTCTCGACGTCGACCTCCAGCGCGTGTGCGCTGGCCCCCAGCAGCCGCAGCGGGATCACGCGGATGGCCGCGGGCGCTCCCTGGCTGGTGTCGAGCGCGCGGTAGACGCGACCGACGTTGTCCTGGGAAATCGGTTCTTCGATACGAAACCGGCCACCGATCATTGCGCCTGCGGCCATTTGACCGGGAGCGGGGGCGGCGGCCGGCGAATCACCTGCGGGTGTCATCGCGAGTGAGCGACTGTATCAAAACTCCTTCGTAAACCGGAAGGGCGTTTGTATCCCAGGGTGTCCGACCCCGCTCCGCGGGCAAGCCCAGCCGGCCGGCAAGGGGTTCGAGCTCGGCCGGATTACGGGCCGCGGCGGCCGACTTACTTCGATTCCAGAACGGGCGGCAGCTTCTTTGCCTCCTCGATCCAGTACTGAATCTGGGGATCCGCGGGCGGCTTCTCGGTGATCTTCTTGGTCTGGTTGGCGGTGGTGATCGCCGCCGACAGGGTGGCGACGTCCTTCTTCGCCAGCTCGGCCGTTGTCTTGACCCCACTCGCCTCGAGCAGCAGCACCATCTCGGAGCCGACGCCCTTGATGCGCAGCAGGTCGCAGCGGCGCGCCAGGTCGAGCAGCGCCGTCGCCCCGAGCCCCGACGACTTGGCCAGGGTCTTGCGGTCCTTGGGCTTGGCCGCCTTGTCGAGGAGCTCTTCGCGTGGTGTTGACCCCCGCCTTGTGCAGCTTCTCCGCCTCGGCCGGCGTGATCAGGCGCGGGACGTCACTGACGGCGTAGTGGCTGGCGTGCGCGGTGCGGCCGATGCTCATGACCGAGACAGCGACAAACAGGGACAGCGCGACGAGCGAGGCAGATCTCATGGTGAGGCTCCTGGGGAACTGGGGTGTTCATTCAGTGCGGACCGCAGTGCGGCAGTGCGGTCCGCAGTGCGGAACGACAGCTCGGACCGAAAACCGACTTAGAAAGCCTTGAAGCGTCGAACCAGCTCGCGCAAGCGTCGCGAGCCGCCCCCTTCGCGATAAATGAAGCGCACGCCGGTCTGGTTGACGCCGGCGTGGTAGACGACCCGACCCGAGAGATCGAACGACACCTCGCTGCCGGGGGGCGTGATCTCCAGGACGATGTCGGTACCGATCGGGGGTTGGAACTCGCCGTAGAGCAGGCCGCCGCTGACGCTGATCTCGCGCAGCTCGGCGTCGATGTATTCGAGCTCGGAGGTGATGCGCACGCGCGCCGGGATGCCGATCGGGATGCGTGTGTGCTTGCGCCTGCGGGTGGGTGGGCGGTCCCCCTTCAGGGTCTCCACCATGAAGTCGCGCTTGGCCATCTCTTCGGCGTCGAACGCGACGGTGGCGCCCGCGCGGATACGCATGCGCGGCAACGCCGGGCGCCAGGCGGTGACGATGCCCCGGATCAGCACCTTGTTGGGCAGCCCGTCACACGCCATCTCGACGACCACCGGCGTGCCGACCGCCAGCTCCGTCGTCGTAGGGCAGAACGCACCCCCGTTGGGCATGTCGGGTAGGTAGTGCTCTTCGAATTCGTCCAGGTTCCGGCAGCGCACGCGAAGAATATTCACCGAAGCTCCACGCTCAGTTGATGATCCGCTGATCCCTTGGGCGCCTGCCGGTGGCAGGGTAACCCATTGCGGCCCGTGCAGAATAGCCGAGCCGCCGAGGATGTACTAGGTTCTCCCGCGCATGTCGATTCGTGTCCACATCGGCGGCCGTGTTTGTTTACCCGACGAGGCGAAGATTTCGGTCTTCGACAGGGGGTTTCTGTATGGCGACAGCGTCTACGAAACCATCGGCACCTCGGGCGGGCGGCTGTTCGCGGTCGAGGAGCATCTGGTGCGATTGGAACGGTCGGCGGCGCGCATCGGCCTGCGCGTGCCCCCGCGCGCCGAGATCGAGCGCGCCATCGCCGAGACTCTGGCGGCGGCCGGCAACGAGGAGTCGCGCGTGCGGGTCATGCTCACGCGCGGCGCTGGCAAGCTCGATCTCGACCCGGCGAGCGTCGACGACCCCCAGCTGGTGGTGATCGTCTTTCCGCTCGGCCCACCGACTTCCGAGATGTACGCGCGCGGGGTCTCGGCGGCGATCGTCTCGGTCACCCGCAACAACCCGCAGGCGATCGATCCCGCGGTGAAGTCGGGCAATTACCTGAACAACATCCTGGCCCTCGGCGAGGCGCGCCGCCGTTCGGGCGCCTACGAGGCGATCCTCTGCTCGTCCGACGGAACGGTGGCCGAGGGGGCCAGCAGCAACATCTTTGCCGTGCGCGGGGGCGTGGTGCGCACACCGCCGCTCGACGTCGGCATCCTGGACGGCATCACGCGCGCCAAGGTGATTGGGCTGTGCCGGCAGGCGGGGATCGCGATCGAGGAGGCGCGTATCTCGCCCGAGGAGCTGCGCGCCGCCGACGAGGTCTTCATCACCAGCGCGACGCGCGCCGTGCTGCCGGTGACCCGGCTCGACGAGCAGCCGGTCGGCGCCGGCGTACCGGGCCCGTGCACGCGCCGCCTGATGGAGCTGCTGGCCGGGCTCGTGCGACAGGGGGGGCACTAGCGTGTCGCCCGCCGCCGAGTTCCTGCCCAAGTTCTTCGCGATCTGCAGCGTGATCCTGATCGCCACCGGCGTGATGCAGGTCTTCGTACGCCCCCGCAAGGAGCGCGAGACGCTGGCCGAGCGGCTGATCAACC
The DNA here is from genome assembly GCA_963778795.1 of uncultured Pseudomonadota bacterium. GTDB lineage: Bacteria > Myxococcota_A > Polyangia > Fen-1088 > Fen-1088 > DASRQZ01. The sequence goes on from CAVZVU010000005.1 coordinate 1,588,519, forward strand.
GCGCGACGATCACCGCGTTCGTTTCGGTGACCGTCGGGATCGTCGGTTTGCTGCTCGGATTCGGCGTGATCCCGATGGTGCATCTGCACATCGGGCGCTGAGGCGGCTACGTCTTGAGCTTCGGCGAGAGGAAGACCCGCTCTTTGGGCAGGAACGAGAGCGCGGTCTTGTAGGTCTTGGTCTTTTGCTGCTCCTGCTCCTTGAGCGCGCCCTTGTCGTCGGTCTTGTGCAGGCCGAGCTTGGCGAAGGTGATCGCGGCGTACGAGGCGATGGTCTCCTGCACCGTCGACAGCTTCGCGTCGAATTCGGCGCGCGTCACGGTGATCTTCATGATCGGCTCGTCGTTGAGCAGGCCGGAGTAGGTCAGCTCTTTGAGGTTGGGCGCCTTGTTGAACATGGTGCTGGTGAACTCCGCCCAGTAGGTCATGGCGTTGTTGAAGGTGATCGCCTTGACGTATTCATCCTTGCCCGCCTCGAGGTAGGGGTAGCTGACCTCGACCGACTGGCGCGCCGGATCGATCTTGTAGGTCGGCTTGTGGGTGAACTTGTCGTCGAAGCGCGGCTGCTTCTTCTTGGTGTCGAGGTGGCAGCTGTCGGCCAGATCCTCGGGCACGGCGCGATTGAGGCTGTAGGCAAACGCCTTCTCGACCTGCTCGGGGAACTCGAGCGGGATGTTGTTCTCGCACTTCGGGCCGCTGTCGGTGCGCTCGCGCCAGATCTTCGCGGCCGGGTTGCTGCCGACCTGGGCCTCGCCCTCGCTGGTGAAGAAATCACCCTCGAAGTTGACCGGCTCGAAGGTCTCGCGGGTCATGGCGTAGCGGTACAGGAACTGCAGCGCCGCATAGATGTCGTCGCGCTTGGTCTTCTGCTTCAGCGCGACCCGCAGCTTGACCGACTGGCCGTCGGTGGGGCCTGAAACGTCGTCCTTCACCACGGTGAATGCCGGAACTCCGGGTGGGATCTTGGGTTGATCGCAACAGGCCTTCGGGCCAGCGGTCTTTTCCGTGTTGCACGACGAGGTACCCAGAGCGACGGCGGCAGCCGTCACGGCGAGCAGGGAGAGGGAGACAGAACGACTGCGCATCACGGACCTCCTCAACGGGGGCGGAGTTTCGGCGAAAATACTACAAGAAGGCGGGTGGCCCAGAATAATATCGGCCCCCATGACGCCCTCGACCCCGTGCCCCGCGCGTCGTTCTTGGCCGCTTCCGGTTCTTTGCCAGGATTGGCGACCGCCTTCGCGCGGCTTCCGTAGACCGGCCGGTCTTGTGCTCGCCGGGCTGCTGATCGCGCTCGCCGGGCTGCCGACCGGTGCGGCGCGGGCGCAGAGCGCGTCGGCGCTCACCGCCGATCAGAAGGCGGAGATGAAGCAGCACTACGAGCGAGGGCAGCGCGCGTACGACATCGGCAAGTACGCCGACGCGATCGACGAGTACGCCAAGGTGTACGAGATCAGCGGCAACCCGGCGATGCTGTTCAACATCGCGCAGGCCCATCGCTTGAACAACCAGGTGCCGGAGGCGGTCCGGTTCTACCGCCGCTACCTGCAGCGCGCGCCGAACGCGCCGAATCGCGCCGATGTCGAGCAGAAGATCGCCGAGCTGGAGAAGCTCCCGGACAACCGGTCCCCCGCGCCCGCGCTGACGCCGGCCCCCCCGGCGCCTCCGCTGCCCTCGGCCGCTGCGCCGGCGCCGGCCCCCCCCGCGCCGGCGCCACCACCCCCCCCGCCGCCGCCGGCACCGGTGGTCACGGCGCCGCCGGCGCCGCCACCGGCGGCGACCACGCCAATCGAGCCGGTTCCGGTCGGCCCGCCGGGGGCGCCGATCGAGCCGGTCCCCGCCGCGTCGGGCGGAGGGAACGGGCGGATCTGGGGCGTCGTCGCTCTGCTGGGGGTGGGCGCCGGCGGCCTGGTCCTGGCCAGCTTCGAGGGGCTGGCGGCCAGCAGCAAGGCCGACACCATCGCGGCGCAGTCGCGCGGCGGCAAGGTGTTCGATCCCAGCGTCGAGACCGCCGGCCGGCGCGAGAACGCCATCGCGATCACCGCGGCCATCGTCGGCGGCGCTGCGCTGATCACCGGCGGTGTCCTCCTTCTGACCGGGTCGCATGCGGCGGCGGCCGAGGCGGCGCCGCGACCCGGCGTGAGCTTCGTGCCGTGGATTGTGCCCACCTCGACCGGCCTCGTCGGAGCGGGCGCGTCGTGGAGCTACTAGGTCCAGGCCGTGCCGGGGCGATGAGGGCGATGAGCAAGATGACTATGAGGAAGATGATGCCTACCAGAATCGCAGGGCCGGCGAGCAGCAACGGAGACCAACGGCGAGTCCGGCTGATGCTGGTGATGGCGGCGCTGTTGTCGCTGCCGCTGCTGGCGCCTGCTTGTTACAACCCGAGCATCCAGGACGGCGGCTTGCTGTGCGCCGACGGCGGGAAACCTTGCCCGGATGGCTTCACCTGCCGCGCCACCGATCACCATTGCTGGGCGGTCACCCCCTCCACCTGCTCGGTGCCTGCGCCTACGCCGATTTGCCAGGACGCTCCCGCGGCAGGAACGGCGTGCAACCCGACCTGCCAGATCGGCTGCGCCTGCGGGCGATGCAACGTCTCGGGATCGGCGGCGGTTTGCACCACCAGCATCGGTCCCGGCAAGGTCGGCGAGATCTGCACGCCGAACAAGGACAACTGCGCGGCCGGCTTCATCTGTCTGCTCGAGGCCGACACCTGCGGCGCGAACCTCGGTCGTTGCTACCAGCACTGCACGACCACCGCCCAGTGCGGCACCGGACGCACCTGCAACATCCCGATCCTCGACGGAGCCAACAAGGACACCGGCTACAAGACCTGCAGCCTGCAGGCGCAAGCCTGCAATCCGGCGGTGACGACGGGCAACGGATGCCCGAGCGCAGCGCTCGGCTGCTATCTCATGACCACCGGCGCGACGGTCTGCGACTGTCCCAACCACGCGACGTCAGCGATCCTGGGCGGCGTCTGCGATGTCTACAACGACTGCGCGCCCGGCTTGGCGTGCGTCGCGGCCGCCGGCACCGTCGGCTCGCATTGCCGTCAGGCCTGCGCGCTCATGGGAACCAACACCTGCCCCAGCGGCCTGCACTGCGTCGCCGTCGGCACGACCTACGGCTACTGCTCGACTTGACCGCAATGCCGGTCGGACAAGACGAAACGCCACGACGCCAGAGACGCCAAAGGGCGGATTCTAAAAGGTTCGGACCGTGGCGTCCTGGCGTCTTGGCGTTTAACCGATCAGCGCTGTGCTAGCGGGCGCAGTGGATGGTGAGGCGCCAGCCTTCGTGGAGGTAGGCTTTGCGTAGCGTGCCGGCGTCGCCGCAGCTGCGCCGATCGGAGGCGGGAAGGGCGCACACCTCGTGCGGCCCGGAGCGGGCGCGCACCGAGGTCTTGTTGCGCGGGCCGATCTCCCCCAGGGGCTGGCGGTCGATCGACAGCCGCGTCGGCTCGTTGCAAAGCGCGTTGTCGATCTCGATCCAGATCGCGGGGGCGCCGCCGGCCGCCGCCGCCTCGGCGGTCAACGGTGGGCCGCCCATCGGCGCGCGTCCGCCTGCAGGCGCGGGCGGCGCGCCGTCCGACGATCGACGGGGCGTCTCGGCAGCGCCCGCCTCGGACATCGGCTCGGCCAGCTCCCACGAGCTGGGATCCGAGGGGTTGGCGTCGGGGGGCAGCGTCGCCGTGATCCCCTTCGCCGTCAGCTTGCAGCCGGCGTGGCGCAGCTCGGCGCCCAGCTGGTCGTAGAACGCCACGCGCATTTCTCGGTAGTCCGACAGCAGCTGCTGGTGCAGGTCCTTCGCCTTCTTGGCCCGAAGCCGGTAGTCGGGCGTCAGCCCGAGCGTGTCGCCGAGATCCTCCGCGCGTCGGATCTCGCGATAGGTCGACTGCAGCTGCTGGCCGAGCGCGAGGTAGCGCCCGCCCGACGCCAGCGCGCGCGCGTGCGGTGCGCCGGCCGCCGCCGGACACTGGTGCGGCTCGACCGCGGGCGTTGCGGCGCCGGTCTCGGTCGCGGCCAGCGCCGCCAGCGTCTCGTGCACCGCCGACGAGAATTCGTCGCGCACCCGATCCATCTCGCCCTGCAAGGAAAGGAATCGATCGATCGATGCCCGCAGCGACGCCACGTCGCCGAAGACCGGATCGATCCGCGGCGCGGTCTCGGTGCGAAATGAAGTCTCCGCGCCGGGTTGAGATGGCTGGGCCTGCGGCTGCGGTATGGATTGCGGCTGAGTGCTCGCCGCGTCACCGAGCGCGAGCAGAACGATCGGAACCAGGGCGTGAAGCATCGTCAGGTGAAGTGATTATGGCGCGCGCCGCGGCCCCGCTACGAAAAACCGCGGAGAAAATCGTCCAGGCGATCTTCAATCTGAGTCGAATACGGATGGGCTGGGGTTCGGGTGCCGCTTGGTGGGTGTTATGTTTGGCCGGTGACCGCCCCCTCGTCTCTGCCTCTCTTCGCCTATCTGACGCCCCGCACGCTGCCGCCCGCCGAAAAGCTGTCGGGGCGCGTCGCCGTGCTCGACATCGCCTTCGCCAGCGAAGGAGGGGGATCATCCTTCACCAAGACCACGCTGCCCTTCATTCGCGGGCTGGGCAGCCGGCTGGCGGCCTGGGTCGACCACCACGATCACGAGCGCCACGTCGACTACGCCAATGACCCGCGCTTCGTGCTCTCGACCAAGGCCGAGCATGGCGCCTGTCCCGAGATGGTCACGCCCGAGGTGGTCAAGAACGCCGGGCCGGTCGACACGGTCGCGGTTCACCTCGACCTCGACGGTCTCTACTCGGGCGCCAAGTGGGTGCTGGGCGGGGTCGAGCCCTATCCCGGCGCCGACGCCGACGCGCGCGCGGTCGACACTCGCCGCGGCGAACCGGGACCGATCGCCACCCGCATCGATCGCGCGCTGCGGGCGCGCTTCCGCGACGAAAACCTCAAGCACCGGATCATTCAGTATCTGGTGGCGCCCACGCGCTCCCCGCTGCACTGGGAGGAGATCGAGCTGGCGGCGCGCGAGATCGACCCGCTGCTCGACCAGTCGCGTCGTCTGGCCGAACGCTACCGCGTCGCCGACGGCATCGCCTTCGTCGAAGCGGCGTCCGGTCCGCCTTACGACAAGACCGAGCTGCTGTTGCTGGGGCAGGAGCGCGCGCCGGTGGCGGTGGTGCACGACTCGGGCGCGCTGACCATCGCGGCCGATTTCGAATCGGGGTTCGACTTCGTCAAGATGTTCCGGCTCGGCGGGGGCATGCCGACCCGGGTCACCGTGCCGGAGGCGCGGCTGAACGAGGTCATGACCAAACTGGCGGCGCTGGCGACGGCAAAGTAACCTCTCCGCAAATGGCCACCCAGCGCCGTGCCTCGCCCCGGTCTCCCCACGTCGCGCTGGCGGAGCGCGTGCTGTCGGCGGCCGCGGGGATGCACGCCGGCCTCGCGTCCGAGGGGCCGCTCCCCTCGCGCCGCGACATCCGTCTGGTGATCGAGGAGCTGCTGGAGGTGCTGTTCCCCGAGTCTCATCGCATGGGGATCGACGGCGGCGATCTGCGCGCGCACGTCGCCGCCACCATCGAGTCGCTCGAGGGGCGGCTCGAGGCGGCGATTTACCTGGGGCTGCACCGCCGCTGCAACAAGCCGGCGAACGTCGATCGGTGCCGGCGTCGCGCACGCGCGATCACCGGCCGCCTGCTCGAGGGGCTGCCGGCGATCCGCGCGCTGCTGGGCAAGGACGTGCTGGCGGCCTTCGAGTCGGATCCGGCGGCCACCGGCATCGACGAGATCGTCGCCTGCTACCCTGGGCTGTACGCGATCGCGATCTACCGCGTCGCGCACCGCCTGCTGCGCGACGGCGCCGAGGTGGTGCCGCGCATGCTCACCGAGCACGCGCACTCGCGCACGGGCATCGACATCCACCCGGGCGCCACCATCGGCGAGTCATTCTTCATCGATCACGGCACCGGCATCGTCGTCGGCGAGACGACGACCATCGGTAACCGCGTGCGCATCTACCAGGGCGTCACGCTGGGCGCGCTGTCGGTGCGCGACCGCGGCCGCACCGACAAGCCGCAGGGGAAGAAGCGGCACCCGACCATCGAGGACGAGGTGATCATCTACGCCAACGCGACCATCCTCGGCGGCAACACGGTCATCGGCCAGGGGGCGGTCGTGGGGGGCAACGCCTGGATCACCTACTCGGTGCCGCCCGGCATCCGGGTCGGCGTGGGGACCTGATCGCCGGTGCCGGTCTCCTCGCGATGCCTCGAGCTGTTGCGCGAGGTCTCCGCGGAGATTCTCGAGGCGCAGCGTCCGATCCGCGTGCTGCGCGCCATCGCCTGGGACGAGAGCGTCGAGCAGACGTTCTTCGCGTCGGGCGCGCGCGAGCTGCCGCGCCCCGAGTACCGAGTGCCCGACATCGCCGGCTCGCTGGAGCGGTTCCGCGCGCTCAAGGCGCGGGTCATGGGCGAAAACGCCATCGAGCGGTTCCTGCGCGAGACCTGTGAGTCGTTCGCGACCGCGGCGCGCATGCTGGCCGCCGTCGGCACCAGGGACTTTTACTTTCACTCGGTCGAGATCTACGGCCGGCCGGCGAGCCTGACCGCCGATCGGCGCACGACCAACCTCGATCTGGCGCGGCACTTCGCCGAGGTGGTCGACGGGTTGGCGGGCGCGGCGGCGATCCCCAGCCCCGCCGACGAGCAGACGCTCAGCGCCGAGGAGGTGGCGCCGCTGCTGGAGCGCCGGTTCGAGAGCTTCTTCGTCGGCACGACGATCAAGGTCGAGGTGGTCGACGGGATCGCGGCCAAGGCGGTGGCCGGCGTCGACGGCGTTCGCCTGCAGCGCGGGGCGCGGTTCTCGCCGCGGGACGTGGCGCAGCTGGAGTTTCACGAGGGGCACGTGCACGTCGCGACCGCGCTCAACGGGCGCGCCCAGCCGCTGATGCCGTTCGTCGGCTACCCGTCGCCGCGCACGACGGCGACGCAAGAGGGGCTGGCGGTGCTGACCGAGTTCATGACCCAGTCGACCAGCATCGAGCGCATGCGCCGGCTGTCGGACCGCACGCTGGCGATCAAGATGGCGGAAGACGGCGCCGACTTCCGCGAGCTCTATCGCTTCTTCTTGAGCCACGGTCACGCCGAGGACGCGGCCTACGATTGCGCGCGGCGGGTCTGCCGCGGCGGTCTGGTCACGGGCGGCGCGCCGTTCACCAAGGACGTCTGCTACCTCGACGGCTTGCTGCGCGTGACCAACTTCATGCGCGTCGCGCTGGTCAAAGGGCACGTCGAGCTGGTGCGCCTGTTCTTCGCCGGAAAGATCGGCCTCGACGACGTCCCGCTCTTCGGCCGCCTGCTGCGCGAGGGTCTGGTCAAGGAGCCGCAGTACCTGCCGGCCTGGGCCCAGGATCTCTCGTACCTCACAGCCTTCATGAGCTACTCCGCCTTCCTGGGCGACTGCGACCTGACAGTCGAAAGGCGCCGCTACGAAGACCTGATCGCCCACGCCGAGGACGATTTGCTTTAGCTCCCTCCTCCTCCTTCCGACCCCCTCTCCCGTACTCGCCGTACTCGGGAGAGGGATGGGGTGAGGGCAGGCCTTGCGAGAGCTCACGCGCGCGCGTTGTCTTCCCGAAGGCTTGCCCTCACCCTAGCCCTCGTCCCGAGGACGGGAGAGGGGACCGGAGGGGGGACCGGGAGAGGGGGCCGGATCCTGTTCTGACGGTTCGTCGCTACCCCGCCGTGAACGCGCCGATCGCTCGCAGCGAGATCGGGAACGTATCGGGCAGCCGGCCCGGCAGAAAGCCAAGCGTCACGGCGAGCACGACGCGCGCGCCGCTCCGCTCGAAGCCGCCGGCCTTGACCATGAGGTCGACGATGTCATCGATCTTGAGGCGGCCGCGGATGATGAGCTCGGCGGCGCGAGACGATGTGGCGGAGCTGCCGACCTCGACGGTCGCGTCGCGCACGACCAGGTCGCCGACGCTGCCGAGCATCAGCGCGAGATCGGCCGGCCCGGCGTGGGATCCGCTGCGCTCCGCGCGCCAGGCGGTAGTCGCCTGCGCCCCGGCGCGCGCCGCGTCCAGCGCCGCCAGCTCGAGGAACGGAGCGCCGTCGTCTCCCATCAGCGCCTGCAGCCCGGGTAAGAGCCCCTCGAGGCGGCGCGCGGTCGTCGGGCTCTCGATGTGGAGCGAGCCGCGCGGGAATCGAGCCAGGCGCCCCTCGCGTTCGGCCTGCGCGGGGCCGCCGCCGGCCCCGGCCGCCGGGACGCTGCGCGCCGCGCGCACCAGCGCGGCGAGCTGGTCGTCGGGTCGGGTCCAGTAGAACAGACGATGGGTGCGTGACAGGTAGCGGTAGGGGTAGATCGTGCGGTTGGGCAGCGCGTCTGCCGAGCCGCGCTCGCCGCCCGCGGTCGCCAGCGCCGCGGGATATCGGTACTCGCTCTCGCGGCGGCGCACCACGACGCGCGCCGCCTCGGTCAGGGCGCGCGCCCGGCTGAGCACCTTGTCGAGGTGCGCGTTCGCCGCGGGCACGCGAGCGCCCGCGGGCACGCTCGATCGAGTCGCGGCGCGCACCGCAACCACGCCCTCGTACACGGCGACGGCGTGCTCGGCGCGCAGCGCGTACGCGCGCAGCCCATCGCGAATCTCGCGCACCCAGGGCGCCTGCTCCGGCGACTGTACGCGCAGCTGCGCCTCGATGCGATCGGCGAAGGCGTTGTAGGCGACGCCGATGCGCGCCAGCGGCGCCAGGCTGCGCTCGCGCAGGGTCTGGATCTGGGCGTCGCTCCAGCCGACGACCTCGGCGGGGGCGGGCGGCAGCGGGTGAAAGTGCAGGCCCATGCTCTCGGCGGTTTCGATCTGGTCGTCGCTGCCGACCAGGAAGCGCAGCACCTCCGGGTCGCGCACCTCCTGGATCTGGCGCTGCTCGACGGCGTGGAGCACCGCGCGGATCTCGGCGCCCCCGGCCAGCTGGCCGGTGAAGTCGTCGACGCAGCGATCGTGCGTGAAGCCGAGATCCCAGGTCATGTGCGCCACGCAGTAGTCGATCAGCCAGTAGCCCCACTCCTGGCCGCTGGTGAACAGGTGGTGGCCGACGACGCCGGTCTTCGCGCCGTCGTGGTCGGCGAGCACCGGCGCGAGCCAGCGCAGATCCCACTGCCGCGCCTCGAGCGTCGCGGGCGCCAGGTACAGCGGGACCGCCTCGTCGAACGTCAGCCACCAGGACGACTCCGGGTAGTAGACGATCGGCCGCTTCGCCTGCTGCGCCAGCACCCAGCGCTGCAGGTGGCCGAAATCGGCGTTGCCGTAGACGCCGGCCGCGGGCCGCTGCAGATCGTAGAGCATCAGCGGGTGCACCAGCACCCCCATCTTCGCGGGCGCGAACTGCGAGAGATCGAAGAATCGCACGCCATGCTTGGGCAGCAGCTCTTGATGCGTGCCGTGGTTGATGGTGAACAGCCGCACGGCAGGGTGGTGCTGCGCCACGTAGCGCGCGACGATGTCCAGGCGCTCGACGGTCCGGTCCTCGTCGGCCTGAGTGAACTCGCTGGGGTTGAACTGCACGGTCAGCATGCTGGCGTCGGGCAGTCCCGCGACCGGCGCCAGCAGGCGGTCGATCGCCTCGCCGATCTGCGTCGCCTCGGGGCGCGGGTCGGTCATGTCCAGCACCGGGTGGCCCCCTTGCTGGCCGTTGGCGAGGTTGAGGCCGACCACGCGCGGGAAGCCCCGTTCGTAGGGGTAGGCGCCGACCAGCGCCGGGTCGAAGCCGCCGTCGATCAGCGTCTGGCGCAGCTTCACGTTCCAGTCGATCCAGCGGCGCTGGTAGTCGGCCATCGGCAGGCCGCCCAGCTCGCGCGGTGGCGACAGCTCGACGGGGTGGTCGCCGTGGAGGTGCATCGAGCGATCGCGGAACGCCGGCTTCGCGTGCACCTGCATCGGCTGCGCGGGCCAGACCGGCCGCGGCGGGTAGTAGGTCTGCTCGGGGTGGAAGTAGCGAACGCCCAGCCGCTCGAGGAAGTCGTAGACCGCCCACTGCCCGGCCAGCAGCGATCCGCCCGCGAGCACGACGCGCCGGCCGCTGCCGCAGCGTTCCTCCTCGATCGTGTAGTCCTGCGTGCGGAGGAGCGGCGCGGCGGTGCGCTGCCCGCCGCGGTCGTGGGTATGGCCGAGCACGAGGATCTGCACCTCGCCGGCGGCGCAACGTCCTGTCCCGAGAGCGCGCGTCGACACCGGGGCACCCCAGTGCGCGAGATCGTGCCGCAGATCGGCGACCGCCAGCCGCGTCCCCGCGGGCAGATCGGCGGGCGCTTCGATGACCCAGGAGGTGTGCTCGCCGTTACCGGCGGTGAGCAGCGTCGCGCACGCCACGGCCAGCAGGGCCCGGACCAAGGTGCTGCCCACTCCTAGTTACCCCTGCCCCGCCCGGGTACTTCAAACAAAACGGAACAGTGTGACAGCTGCGCGGTGCCCCAGCAACGGCGACCCATGCCTCAGGTTTCGACCGACCGCGACCTCAGCTGAAGCGCGACGAGCGAGCGCGGGGCGTCCCCTAGGCGCGTGGGCGTAGACGGCTTTGCCGTCGGAGCCCGCGGGAGGTTCGGAACCCTTCGAGGGTTCCGAGCTAAATAGCCGGTTCGGTGGGGATCAGCGGCTCCCCCTTGCGCGTCACGAGCCAGACGCCGACGGCGAGGCAGGCGATGCAGGCCCACTGCGCCGGCGTGAGGCCGGCGTAACGCTGATCCGGCTGAGAGACGTCGGTGGCGCGCAGAAAGTCGAGGCCGAACCGGACGGGCGCGTACATCAGAGCGAACAGGCCAATGGTCCGGCCGGGGACCCGCGGGCGGCGCGCGTAAGCAAACAGCACGATCGCGATGACGATGGTGAGCAGCAGCTCGTCGAGGCCGAGATCGTGGCGGGGTCCGTCGGGGTAGCGGACCGCGAGGAAGAAGTCGGTGTGTCGCCCCGGGTGATCGTGGGCGGTGAAGCAACCGGTGCGGCCGAAGATCCAGCCGATGACCAGGCCCAGGCCGACCGAGTCGGCGTAGGGGAGCGGCGGGATCTTGTCCTTGCGCGTGTAGTAGAGAAACGCCAGCGCGGCGCCGAGGAAGCCCCCGAATGACGATAGGCCTGACCAGATGTAGACCAGCACCAGCGGGTTCTCGCGGATGCGCTCGGGGAAGTAGAAGATCACCGAGACCAGGTGGGCCATGATGAACCCGCCGAAGACGATGCGGACGTTGAGGAACTTCACGTCCTGCGGATCGAGGCCGCGCTTGGCCCCTTCCTTGACGACGATGCGGTCGCCGATGATGACGCCGAGGGCCACCAGCACGCCGAACATGTAGATCGGCTGGCTGCCGATGTTGAAGAGGTGCCCGTCGAAGTACGGAATCATCTGGGTCGTCTGGGGTCGTCGTTCGCTAGCCGCCCGCGCGCTGGCGGTCGCGGAGGGCGAGGACGATATCGCGTTGCCCGTCGGCGTGGTAGCTCGAGCGCACCATCGGGCCCGACTCGACGTGCGGAAAGCCCAGCGCCAGCGCCTCGGTCTTGAGCGCGGCGAACTCATCGGGCGGGACGAAGCGGGCGACCGGCAGGTGCGCCGGCGACGGCCGCAGGTACTGGCCGAGCGTGAGGATGTCGGCGCCGATGGCGCGCAGCTCGACCAGCACGGCGCGCACCTCGTCCAGCTCCTCGCCGAGGCCGAGCATCAGCCCGGTCTTGGTGATCGCGCCGCGCTTCTTGGCGTGCTCGAGGATCGCGTACGACCGCGGGTAGCTGGCCTGCACGCGCACCTGACGCGACAGGCGCGGCACGGTCTCCAGATTGTGCGCGAAGACGTCGGGGCCAGCGGCGAGCACGGTGTCGACGTCATCGGTGCTCCCCTTGAAGTCGCCGGTCAACACCTCGAGCACCATCTCGGGCGAGCGCGTCTTCACGGCGCGGATCGTCGCCGCCCAGTGCGCGGCGCCGCCGTCGTGCAGGTCGTCGCGGTCGACGCAGGTGATCACGGTGTGGCGCAGGCCGAGCTCGCCCAGCATCGTCGCCACGTGCTCGGGCTCGTCGGGGTCGGGCGGCAGCGGGCGGCCGGTCGGCACGTCGCAGAACTGACACGACCGCGTGCAGATGCCACCCAGGATCATGATCGTCAGCGACTGCCGGTTCCAGCACTCGCCGATGTTGGGGCACGACGCGCTCTCGCAGACCGTGTGCAGGCCCAGCTCGCGCACCCGCTTCTTGAGGTCGAAGAAGACCTCGCCCGCCGGCATCTTCATCCGGATCCAGCTGGGCTTCGGCGCCGGGCGGGCCGCCTGAGACTCCGATGCCCCGGTCGCGGCCGCGCCGCCACCGCCGAGCACGCGGAGCTTGGAAGAGCGGGTCTCGACCGGACCGCGGACAGCCTGCGATGAACTGAGCTTTGACGGGGGCGTTGAGCCAGACATGGGAGCCTGAAGACCTATACCCTGAATATGAACCGCTTGGGCCGGCGCCGCAGCAATTGCGTCGAACCTCGCCTCAGACAGCGCCGGTGCGGGTTGGCGCCCGGCGGGTTTTCTGGTAAATGCAATTAATTCCGGGGCATGCGAGGACGCCCCACGGGAGAGCGGCGACCTCTCCCCGCGGGTTGGCGCCCTGAGGATCTCCGCCTCACCGCGCCCGCCCGCCGGCCGGGCGAAACGTCCGCCGGTCACAGAAATATTGATCGCCGGAGGGCTCGTTTTCGTCGCTTTCGAGTACATTCACCACCATGCAACTTCCGTCAGATGCCGATCCGATCGAGACGCGCGAGTGGGTCGACGCGCTCGAGAGCATTCTCACCGTCGAGGGACCCGAACGAGCGCACTTCATTCTCGACCAGCTCGCCGACAAGGCGCGGCGGTCGGGGGACTTCCGTCCGTTCAGCGGCAAGTCGGCCTACCTCAATACGATCCCACCCCATCTCGAGGAACGATCTCCCGGCAACCACGAGATCGAGCACCGGCTCCGCTCTTTCGTGCGCTGGAACGCGGCCGCCATGGTGCTGCGTGGGGGCAAGAAGGCGCTCGATCTCGGCGGGCACATCGCCAGCTTCGCGTCAGCCGCCACCTTGTACGATGTCGGGTTCAACCACTTCTGGCGGGCGCCCACGCCCGACTTCGGCGGCGATCTGGTCTATTTCCAGGGGCACTCGTCGCCCGGGATCTACGCGCGCGCCTTCGTCGAGGGCCGTATGAGCGAGGCGCAGCTCGACATGTTCCGCCAGGAGGTCGGCGGCAACGGCCTCTCGTCTTATCCCCACCCCTGGTTGATGCCGGATTTCTGGCAATTCCCGACGGTGTCAATGGGGTTGGGCCCGATCCAGGCGATCTACCAGGCCCGTTTCCTGCGCTACATGCACCACCGCGGCCTCGCCAACACCGAGGGGCGCAAGGTGTGGGCCTTCATGGGCGACGGCGAGATGGACGAGCCGGAATCGCGCGGCGCCATCAACCTCGCGCCGCGTGAGGGGCTGGACAACCTGATCTTCGTCATCAACTGCAATCTGCAGCGGCTCGACGGGCCGGTGCGCGGCAACGGCAAGATCATTCAGGAGCTGGAGGCGGACTTCGCCGGCGCCGGGTGGAACGTCATCAAGGTGATCTGGGGCGCGTACTGGGATCCGCTGCTCGCGCGCGACCACGACGGCATCCTGCTGAAACGCATGGAGGAGGCGGTCGACGGCGAGTACCAGAAGTTCAAGAGCCGCGACGGCGCGTACGTGCGCGAGAACTTCTTCGGCAAGTACCCCGAGCTGCGCGAGATGGTGGCCACCATGTCCGACGAGGAGATCTGGCGCCTCAACCGCGGCGGCCACGATCCGCACAAGGTCTACGCCGCCTACTCGGCCGCCGTGAAGCACGAGGGACAGCCGACGCTGATCCTCGCGAAGACCGTGAAGGGTTACGGGATGGGGTCGGTGGGCGAGGGTAAGAACATCGCCCACCAGCAGAAGAAGATGCCGCTCGAGGCGCTGCGCCAGTTCCGCGACCGCTTCAAGATCCCGATCCCCGACGACCAGCTGGCGGACATTCCGTACTACCGGCCGGCGCCCGATTCGCCCGAGGCGAACTATTTGAAGGAGCTGCGCGCCAAGCTGGGCGGGCCGCTGCCGCAGCGACGGCGCAAGAGCAGCACCAAGCTCGAGGCCCCCAAGCCGGACGCCTTCAAGCCGCTGCTCGAGGCCACGGCCGAGGGGCGTGAGATCTCGACCACCATGGCGTTCGTGCGGCTTCTGACCGGGCTGGTGAAGGACAAGACGATCGGCAAGCACATCGTGCCGATCGTGCCCGACGAGTCGCGCACCTTCGGCATGGAGGGTCTGTTCCGCCAGCTCGGCATCTACTCGCGGCTTGGCCAGCTGTACGAGCCCGAGGACTCGGACCAGCTGATGTTCTACAAGGAAGACAAGAACGGTCAGATCCTGCAGGAGGGGATCAACGAGGCGGGAGCGATGTGCTCGTGGCTGGCGGCCGGCACGTCGTACACCAACAGCGACACGCAGATGGTCCCGTTCTACATCTTCTATTCGATGTTCGGCTTCCAGCGCATCGGCGACCTGGCCTGGGCGGCGGGCGACCTGCGCGCGCGCGGCTTCCTGCTGGGCGCCACGTCGGGGCGGACCACGCTGAACGGCGAGGGGCTGCAGCACGAGGACGGACACAGCCACGTCATGGCGGGGACGATCCCCAACTGCGTGGCCTACGATCCCACGTTCGCGTACGAGCTGGCGGTCATCATCCAGGAAGGCCTGCGGCGCATGGTCGATGAGCAGGAGGATGTCTTCTATTACATCACCGTGATGAACGAGAACTACGCGCACGGCGCGCTGCCCGAGGGCGCGCGCGCGGGGATCTTGAAGGGGATGTACAAGCTGTCCGACGGCGGCGCGAGCAAGGGACCGCGCGCGCAGCTGCTGGGCAGCGGGGTGATCTTGCGCGAGGTGATGGCGGCGGCGGACCTGCTGAAGAACGATTGGGGCGTCACCTCCGACGTCTGGAGCTGTCCGAGCTTCAACGAGCTCGGTCGCGAGGGGCGCGCCGTGTCGCGCTGGAACATGCTGCATCCGACGGAGAAACAGCAGGTCGCCTGGGTTACCAAGTGTCTGGCCGAAACGAAGGGGCCGGTGGTCGCCGCGACCGATTACGTGCGCGAGTTCGCCGATCAAATCCGCGAGCTGGTGCCGCGCCGGTACAAGGTGCTCGGCACCGACGGTTTCGGCCGCAGTGATTCTCGCAAGAACCTGCGCCAGTTCTTTGAAGTGAACCGCTTCTACGTCGCGGTCGCGGCGCTGAAGGCCCTGGCCGACGACGGCGAGGTGCCGGCGGCGAAGGTGGCCGAGGCGATCAAGAAGTACGGGCTCGACCCCGAGAGCCCCGCGCCCTGGACGGTGTGAGACGGCGCGACCGCCACGACCCCATGACTTTTCATTACCAAACGAGGAGAGACGCTTGGCCGCAACCGAAGTAACCGTCCCTGACATCGGGGACTTCAAGGACATCCCGGTCATCGAGCTGCTGGTCAAGCCGGGCGATGAGGTGAAGAAGGACGACTCGCTGCTGGTGCTCCAGAGCGACAAGGCCACCCTCGAGGTGCCTTCGCCGGCGGCGGGCGTCGTGTCCGAGATGAAGGTCAAGGTCGGCGACAAGGTCAGCGCCGGGACGCTGTTGGCGCTGCTCGACCGAGCCACCAACGGCGACAGTGGGGCAAAGGCGAAAGCGCCCGCGACGGCGTCGGCGCCCGCGAAGCCGGCCGACACCGGAGTGGCTGCCGCGCCAGCGGCTGCCGCGCCGCCCGCGCCCGCCCCGGCGGCGGCTCCAGCGGCAGCGCCCGCTCCCGCCGCTCCCGGCGCCATGGTCCACGCCAGCCCGGGCGTGCGGCGCTTCGCCCGTGAGCTGGGCGTGACCATCGGCCAGGTCACCGGCACCGGACCGAAAGGCCGGATCGTCAAAGAGGACATCCAGGCGTTCGTGAAGCAGTCGCTGTCGGGCGCAGGCCCGGCGGCGCAGGCGCGCGGTGGCACGACCGGACTGTCCGACATTGGTCTGCCGCCCTGGCCCAAGGTCGACTTCGCCAAGTTCGGCCCCATCGAGGCGCAGGCGTTGACGCGCATCCAGAAGCTGTCGGGGCCGGGGCTGGCGCGCAACTGGGTGATGATTCCGCACGTCACCCAGTTCGACGAGGCCGACATCACGGAGCTGGAGAAGTTCCGCGCCCACGTCAACGAGGAGAACGCCAAGGCGGGCGTCAAGGCATCGCCGCTGGTCTTCATCATGAAGGCGGTCGTCGCGACGCTGAAGAAGTACCCGACCGTCAACAGCTCGCTCGATGGCGAGAACCTGATCCTCAAGCGCTACTGGCACATCGGCTTCGCGGCCGACACGCCGAACGGCCTGGTGGTCCCGGTCATCAAGGACGTCGACAAGAAGGGCATCCTCGACATCGCCCGGGAGACGGCGGAGCTGGCCGCCAAGGCGCGTGACGGCAAGCTCGGCCCGAGCGACATCCAGGGCGCGACGTTCACGATCTCGTCGCTGGGAGGGATCGGCGGCACCGCCTTCACGCCGATCATCAACGCGCCCGAGGTCGCGATCCTCGGCGTGTCGAAGTCGGTCGTCAAACCGGTGTGGAACGGAACGGAGTTCGCGCCGCGCACCATGCTGCCGCTGTCGCTTTCGTACGACCACCGGGTCGTCGACGGCGCGCTTGCCGCGCGCTTCACGACCTACCTGGCGCAGGTGATCGCCGACATCCGCCGGGTCATGCTCTAGTCATGGCCACCCGCGACATTCCGGTCCCCGACATCGGGGACTTCAAGAACATCCCGGTCATCGACATCTTCGTCAAGCCGGGCGACGTCGTCGCCAAGGACACGCCGCTCATCAACCTCGAGTCGGACAAGGCGACCGTCGAGGTGCCGTCGCCCTTCGCGGGGACGATCAAAGAGATCAAGGTCAAGCTCGGCGACCGTTTGTCGAAGGGATCGGTCATCGCCGTGCTCGACGTCGCCGAGGGCGCCGCAGCCGCCGCGCCGGCGAGCAAGGCGCCGGCGTCGCCGACGGCCAAAGACAGCGGCGCAAAGTCAGCGTCGGCAGCATCGGCCACGCCGACGCCGACGCCGACGGGAGGACACGCTGCGGCTCCCGCGCCGCCGGCCGTCGCGCCGGGGACGGGCGCCGCCAAGCACCCCGATGCCAAGTACCACGCGGACGTTCTCGTGCTGGGCTCGGGGCCGGGCGGGTACACCGCTGCCTTCCGCGCCGCCGATCTCGGCAAGAAGGTGGTCCTGGTCGAGCGCTACCCGCGCCTGGGCGGCGTCTGCCTGAATGTCGGCTGCATCCCGTCGAAGGCGCTGCTTCATGCCGCCAAGGTGATCACCGACGCCGAGGAGGGGGCTCACATGGGGCTCTCGTTCGGCAAGCCCAAGATCGATCTCGACGGGCTGCGCAAGTTCAAGGACGGCGTCGTCGGCAAGCTGACCGGCGGCATCGGCAGCATGGCCAAGCAGCGCAAGGTCACCGTCGTCGAGGGGCGCGGCCAGTTCGCTTCGCCGCACCTGCTGGCCGTCGAGACCAAGAACGGCATCGAGACCGTGTCGTTCGATCACTGCATCATCGCCGCCGGATCGCAGGCGGCGCGTATCCCCGGCTTTCCGTACGACGACAAGCGCCTGCTGGACTCGACGACGGCGCTCGAGCTGGCCGAGGTGCCGAAGCGGATGTTGATCATCGGCGGCGGCATCATCGGCCTGGAGATGGCCACCGTGTACGACGCGCTTGGCGCGAAGGTGACCGTCGTCGAGTTCCTCGACCGTCTCATCGCCACCGCCGACCCGGACATCGTGCGGCCGCTCGCGCGTCGCATCGAGAAGCGCTACGAGAAGATCCTGCTCAAGACCAAGGTCGCGAAGCTCGAGGCGCTGCCCGAGGGCCTGCGCGCCACCTTCGAGAGCGCCGACGGCAAGTCACCCGCGCCGGCGCCCGAGGTCTACGACCGCGTGCTGCTGGCGGTGGGTCGCCGCCCCAACGGCCGCAACATCGCCGCCGACAAAGCTGGCGTGCAGGTCAACGAGCGCGGCTACATCCCGGTCGACAACCAGATGCGCACCAACGTGCCGCACATCTTCGCGATCGGTGACATCGTCGGCGAGCCCATGCTGGCCCACAAGGCCACGCACGAGGCGAAGCTGGCCGCCGAGGTGATCGCCGGCATGAGCCACCACGTCTGGGAGGCCCGCACCATCCCCAGCGTCGCCTACACCGATCCCGAGGTGGCCTGGATGGGCCTCACCGAGACCGATGCCAAGGCCAAGGGCGTCGAGTACGAGAAGGCGACCTTCCCCTGGTCGGTCAGCGGGCGCGCGCTCGGCATGGGCCGCGAGGAGGGCGTGACCAAGGTGCTGTTCGACAAGCAGACCAAGCGGGTGCTGGGCGCCGGCATCGTCGGCATCAACGCCGGCGAGCTGATCGCCGAGACGGTCCTGGCGCTGGAGATCGGCGCCGACGCCGAGGACCTGAGCCTGACCATCCACGCCCACCCGACGCTCTCGGAGACGGTGTTCTTCGCCGCCGAGATCGTCGACGGGACCATCACGGACCTGCTCCCGACCAAGAAGACGTAGCGCAGACTCAAGAGACCTCGGGCCTCGGACGTCGCGCGAGAGTTTTCCCCCCGGAAGGCCGAGGCCCGAGGTCCGAGGTCCTTGGCCCCGGGCCGGGTGGGTCAGGCGCCCTCAGGCGCCCACACGCAGTGGGGGCGGCCCCAGGGGGAGAGTGTGCTCCACCGGCTCAATGTCCGGCGCGTTCTGACGATAGGGTTTGAGGATGTTAGGAATCACTGTGTCGACGCAGGAGGGGGGCACCGACGGGGGCGAGGTTCCGGCGGACGGGAGCCGCGGCCTGGTTCTGCTCGTCGATGACGAACCCACCATCGTCCGGGGGTTTGCGCGGATCCTGACTGCGGCCGGGTTCTCCGTCCAGATCGCGCACGACGGGCGCGAGGCGGCCGACCTGGCCCGCGGCATGTCGTTCGACGCCATCGTCAGCGACATCGCCATGCCCGAGATGAACGGGCTGCAGCTGCTGCGTTCGGTGCGCGAGCACGACCTGGACGTGCCGGTGATTCTGATGACCGGTGGCCCCGCGGTCGAGAGCGCGGTGCAGGCCATGGAGTACGGCGCGCTTCGCTACCTCATCAAGCCGGTCGAGTCGAAGCAGCTGGAAGAGGTGGTGGCGCGCGCGACGCGGCTCCATCAGATGGCCAAGATCAAGCGCGAGGCGCTGGAGCTGTTTCGCCTCGAGGGCAAGCACCTTGGCGACCGCGCCGGCCTCGAGGTGCGCTTCGCCAACGCTCTCAAGACGTTGTGGCTCGCCTTCCAGCCGATCGTCTCGTGGGGCAACAAGTCGGTCGTGGCCTACGAGGCGCTGGTGCGCAACGAGGAGCCGACGCTGCGCGCCCCCCCGGATCTCTTCGAGGCGGCCGAGCGGCTGGGCCGGCTGCGCGAGCTGGGCCAGATCATCCGCGATCGCGTGGCGCAGACGCTGATCGACGTCCCGATCGAAGCCGAGGTGTTCGTCAACGTGCACGCCCTCGAGCTCGACGACGATTCGCTGTTCGATCCGTCGGCCCCGCTGTCGGCGTTCGCCAAGCGCGTCGTGCTGGAGATCACCGAGCGGGCGCCGCTCGACAAGATCAAGGATGCGAACGCGCGCGTCGCGCAGCTGCGCAGCATGGGCTATCGCATCGCCGTCGACGACCTGGGCGCCGGCTACGCCGGGCTGACCAGCTTCGCGCACCTCGAGCCGGAAGTGGTCAAGGTCGACATGTCGCTGATCCGTGGGCTCGACCAATCGCCCACCAAGCAGAAGCTGCTGCGCTCGATCGTCGGCCTGTGCCGAGATCTCGAGATCAAGATGATCGCCGAGGGGATCGAGACCGTCGAGGAGCGCGACACCCTGGTCCGCCTGGGTGGCGACCTCTGCCAGGGCTACCTCTTCGCCCGCCCCGGCCGCGCCTTCCCCCCCATCAAGATCTGACCCGCCCCCCGCGATCATGTGATCCCCTTCCCATCCCCTCTCCTCGTCTGCGAGGAGAGTCCTGACGGGGCGCTGCCGCACCCCGAAAGATGAAACAGACGCGAGCGAGCCGAGCCATGCTGTCGGGGCCGGTGGTACCAACCCCGACTACCCTCTGGCGGCGGCAAACCCCGTAGGAGAGTCTGGGGCGGGCCCGACGGACCCCCAACTGTTGCAGGGCGGGCTCGCTCGCCTGAGCACGTATAGCAGGATTTACGGCGAAATCGGGCCCATCCGCTGCCGGCAGGAGGATGGAGATGAAGGCAGCGTTCACGGTAGTGGCAGGGATAGACGTTCATCGGGACACGGTGGTGGTCTCGGTGCGAAAGAAGAGCGCGGGCGCCGAAGACGACGCCGTAGAGACGCGTACGTTCGAGACATTTCGCGACACCTTGGTGTCGATGACGGAGTGGCTCGAGGCCGAACAGGTAGAGGTGGTCGGACTCGAGAGCACCGGAGTGTACTGGATGCCAGTTGTCCGCGTGCTGCACGAGCGGCTGCCCAAGTTGCTGGTCTGGCTCGTCAATCCGCTCGACGTCAAGCGGCGCGCTGGGCGCAAGACCGATCGCAAGGACAGTCGGTGGCTCTCCGAGCTCGTGCTCTATGCTTCGGTCACGCCAAGCTACGTCCCTTCGCGCGAACAGAGTGAGCTGCGAAAGCTTACTCGCCACCGGACCAAGCTCGTCGCGGACCAGACGCGGTATCAGAACCGCATTCTCAAGGAACTCGAGGGAAGCGGCGTCAAGCTGGCCTCCGTAATGAGCGACTGCCTTGGCAAGACGGGTCGCGCCATCATCGATGCTCTTCTCGTCGGCGACCCAAAGGTCGACGTGGCAAATCTCGCGATGGGAAGCCTCAGGAAAAAGATCCCGCTAATCCGTCGCGCGATCGATGGCTCGTTCACTCCGAGTACGAAGCTCGTGCTCCACCAACTGCTCGCGATGGTCGACCTGACAGCTACGAAAATGCTCGCCCTCGACGAAGAGATCGCCCGCCTTATGCAGCCGTGGAGTTCCGACCAGAACCTGATCGTGACTATCCCCGGGCTAAGCGGGATTTCGTCGGCCGCAGTGCTCGCCGAATCGGGGACAGACATGAGCTTCTTCCCATCGCAGAAGCACCTGACCGCCTGGGCAGGACTAGCGCCCGGAAGTGAAGAGAGCGCTGGCAAAGCCAAGCCGGCACCCGCTCGCAAAGGCAACAAGTACCTTCGAACCGCCCTCGTCCAGTGCGCTTGGTCGGCCGTCCGGATGAAGGACGGATTCTGGCCCGTTGTCTTTCGCCGGTTACGCGCCCGCTTGGGGCCCAAGAAGGCCATCGTGGCAATCGCACGCAAAATGCTCGTCGCGCTCTTCCACATCCTCCATGACCGCGTTCCATACCGCGACCCAGACACGCCTCCCTCGAATCCCGAAACCCGCCAACGCCTCGTCCGCCGCTTCCGCGACAAGCTCCAGGCACTCGGCTACTCCGTCCAGATCACCCCTCTACCCACCCCCGGACAGGCTGTTTCATAGCAGGGCTAGGGTGAGGAGTCCGGTCCGGTCCGACCATGTTAGTCTTCCCTTCGGATGACGGTCGAGCTGACCAAGGAATATCGGTTCGAGGCGGCTCACCGGCTGCCGCGCGTGCCCGAAGGGCACAAGTGCGCACGCCTGCACGGACACAGCTACAAGGTCGAGCTCGAGGCGCGCGGGCCGGTCGATCCGGAGTCGGGCTGGCTGTTCGACTTCGCGCTGTTCGACGAGGCCTGGGCGCCGCTGCATGCGCGGTTCGACCATCGCAATCTCAACGACGTGCCCGGGCTCGAGAACTCGACGTCGGAGAATCTGGCCATCTACATCTGGAACGCGCTGCGCCCGCGGGTGCCTCAGCTGTCGGCGGTGACGGTCTGGGAGACCGTCGACGGCAAGTGCACCTACCGGGGATCGTGAGGGGGGATGAAGCCGAAGTATCTGCGGTTCATGACGCTCAATCTCTGGGGTGAAAACGGCCCGTGGGAGGCGCGGCTCGCGCTGGTCGGTGAGAAGCTGACCAGCCTGATGCCCGACGTCGTCGCGCTGCAGGAGGTGCGCGAGGTGCCGGGGCGCATCGTCAATCAGGCGGAGTCGCTGGCCCGCCGCCGCGGCTACCACCACGTCTTCGCGCCGTCGACCGACTGGGGCGGCGGGCAGGAGGGACTGGCGATCCTGTCGCGCTTCCCGATCGGCGCGCACGAGGTGCGCGCGCTGCCGCACACCGCGGAGAAGGAAGGGCGGATCGTCCTGTCGGCGCGCATCGACAGCGACCTCGGCGAGTTCTGGACGCACACCACCCATCTCAGCTACCGCGAGAACGAAGGGCGGCAGCGCGAGGACCAGGTGCTGGCCGTGGACGACGCGATGACGGCGCACAAGAGCGACACCCCCCAGGTGTTGATGGGCGACTTCAACGCCGTGCCTCACTCGGACGAGATCCGCTGGCTGTGCGGGCTCACGACGCTGGGCGGGCGTCGGGTCTTCTACCAGGATTCGTGGGACGTCCTGCACGCCGGTCTGCCCGGCTTCACCTGGGCGCGCGCCAACGCCTACACGGCGCGCATGGCGTGGCTGCGCGGCGATCGCCGGCTGGACTACATCTTCGCCACGCCTCCGCGCCGCGACGGTCGCGGCACGGTGCACTCGTCGCGCCTGTTGTTCGACGAGCCGACGGTGATGCCCGACGGCGAGCGCCTGTTCGCGTCGGATCACTTCGCCGTGGTCGCCGAGATCCAGCTGGTCGCCAACGAAGCGCCGCCCGAGCATCACTAGGAGGGTCCTAGAATCTGGCTGCCGCGCGTGCCATCGTAGCCGGCATGTTTCGTCTCGCGCACGTCACCGATCCGCACTTTCGGGGATTCGAGGGCTTCACGTGGGGAATGTTCGCCGGCAAGCGCGCGATCGGTCTCCTCAACCTGGCGGTGAACCGGCGCCGCAAGCACAAGATCGAGCTGCTGGCGGCGCTGGGCGACGACCTGCGCGCCGAGGCGCCGGATCATCTGGCGCTGACCGGTGATCTGTCGAACCTGTCGCTCGAGGGGGAGTGGCGCGCGGCCCTGCACTGGCTCGAGCACCAGGGGGCGGCGACGGCGACGGCGACAGTGATCCCCGGCAACCACGACGCCTACGTAGCCGACGTGGTGAAGGCGGGGGCGTTCGAACAGCTGTTCGGCCGCTTCCAGACCGACGACCTCGCGGGGACGGGTGCGGGAGCGACGCCGGCGGCTCCGCCGGCGGGCGGCGATCCGCGCGCGCGCTATCCGTTCGTGCGCCTGCGCGGCCCGCTGGCGCTCATCGGCGTCAACAGCTGCGTCGCGACTGGCGACCTGGGCGCCTGGGGCGAGGTCGGCGCCGAACAGCGCGCGCGGCTCGAGGCGCTGCTGACCCACGCCGAGGTCGCGCGCCGGGTGCGGGTCGTCCTGATTCATCACCCGCCGGTGATGCACAAGGGGGGCGAGCACCGCAACCTCAAGGACCGCGACGCGCTGGTGGCGCTGCTCGCGCGCGCCGGCGCCGAGATGGTGCTGCACGGTCACGACCACCGCGATGAGCGCGCCGACCTCGACGGGCCGGCGGGCCGCCGCATTCCGGTCATCGGCGCGGGGTCGGCGTCGTACTCCGGCGGTCCGGAGAGCCGTGCGCGCTACAACATCTACGAGATCGGCGACGGTGGGATCACCCTGGTCACGCGCGCGCATGACGAGGCGACCGATCGCTTCAAAGAAGTGCGGCGCCAGGCGCTGGGCTAGCACCAGGTCTGCGCCTGCGTTCCCGCGCCGCCCCCCTGACCGGCGGGGCGGGGTGCCGCTCCCGGCACGCCGTCAGTGGATGTGCCGCCGGGTGCGGTCTCCCAGCAGTCCGAGCACCGTGGCGAGCAGGCTCTCGATGCCCAGCGGCTTGGCGAGCACGGCGTCGATGTCGGCGTCGTCGAGGTCGCTGGACGGATTGCCGGACGACACCAGCACGATGCGATCGGCGCGCCCCTGGCGGCGCGCCTCGTGCGCCAGCCCGACGCCGTCACCGTCGGGCAGCGCGCGCGCCGTGAGCAGCAGATCGACGCGCGCGTCCGCCAGCGCCTTGCGCGCGCCCGCGACGTCGGTCGCATCGACCACCTCGATCCCTTCGCTCGAAAGGACGCGGGCCACGAACGCGCGCGTCGACTCGTCGCTCTCGACGACCAGGACCCGGGGTAACTCGCCCTCGCCGGCCCGCGCCTCGTCGTCGCGCCGGCTCGCTGGCGCCTTTTCTGCGACGTCTCGCTGCCGCGCGATCGGCAGGTGCACGCGCAGCGTCGCGCCCTGTTCAGGCTGGCTCTCTATCGAGATGAAGCCGCCGGCGCGGCGGGCGATCGACGTGCACATCGCCAGACCGAGGCCGGTCCCCTCGCCGGTGGTCTTGGTCGTGAAGAAGGGATCGAAGGCGCGCTCCTGCAGCTCGCGGCTCATGCCCCGCCCGTCGTCGGCGACGGTCAGCACCAGGAACGTCCCCTCGGCGATCAGGCCGCGCGCGCGTGCCTGATCGGGCTCGATCGTCTCCAGCCCGGTCGAGACGCGCACGCCGTGGCCGAAGCCGCGGGTCGCGTCGACGGCGTTGCCGACCAGGTTCAGCAGCACCTGCCGGAGCTGGGTCCCGTCGATCACCACCTTCTCGCTGGCCGTGTCCAGCGCCACCGACAGCTCGAGCTCGCTGCCGACGATCTGACGCAGCAGCGGCAGCGTCGCCATCACCAGCTGGTCGACCGACAGCAACGTGGGGACGATCGGCTGGCGGCGCGCGTAGGCCAGCAACGATCGCGTGAGGCCGGCCGCCTGCCGGACGGCGGCGTCGATGTCGGCCAGCGCGCTGGGGTCGTGGGTGTGCGGCTCCGCCGCCATCGTCGCCGTCGCTGCGCCGATCACCGTCAGCAGGTTGTTGAAGTCGTGCGCCACCGTCGCTGCCAGCCGGCCCAGGCTCTCCAGCTTCTGCTGCTGCAGCTGCAACGCCTCGGCCTCGATCCGATCGGTGATGTCGAGCCCGATGCTGGCGCTGCCGGCGATCGCCCCGGCCGACGAGCGGATGAGCGTGTTGGTCCAGAGGATCCGGCGCGTCGAGCCGTTGCGCGTCTTGAGCCCGGTCTCGAAGCGGGGCACGAGCTCGCCGCCGCGCACGCTCGCGAGGTAGCGCGCGCGCACCTCGTCCCGCTCATTTTCGGGCAGGATCAGCTGGAAGCCGTCGGCGCCCAGCGCCTCCTCGCGCGAAAACCCGGTCAGGCGCACGAAGCAGTCGTTGACCATCTCGACGTGGCCGCTCGCGCTCAGGATCACCGCCAGCAGATCGGCGTTCTCCAGCAAGCGCCGGTAGCGGCGATCGATCTCGGCGCGCGCCAGCTCGGCCTCCTTGAGCGCGGTGATGTCGGCCAGCGTCCCTTGAACGGCGACCACGCGGCCGTTGATGTCGCGCACCACACCGCAGGTGTCGCGCACCCAGCGCCGGGTACCGTCGGGCAGACGGATGCGGTAGATGAGCTCCTCGTCGAATCCGTGAACGACGTTGCCCGACAGCCGCCGCCGCACCGGCTCGCGATCCTCGGGCTCGATCGCCTGCACCCAGTTTTCGATGCCGCCGGTGACCAGGTAACGCTCGGCTGCCAGGCCGCCCAGGGTCTGGATGCGCGGGCTCAGGTACTCGAGCTGACCGGTGCTGGCCTGGAACGAGTAGACGGTGACCGGCAGGGTCTCGACCAGATTCTGGTACTTGGCCTCCGAACCGCGCGCCAGGTGCTCGGCGCCGATGCGCCGCTCGGCCTCCAGCACCAGCGCCACCATGGCGCCCACGTCGGTCGCGAAGTCGATCTCCTCTTCTTGCCAGACGCGGGGCCCCCCCTGATGCTCGTGGCAGACGACACCGTGTAGCTTGCCCGGCCCCAGGATCGGGATGTCGAGCAGTGCGCCGACGTCATACTTGCGCAGGTATGCCCGCAGATCGGCGGTGCGGGCGTCGCTCCAGGCGTCGTCGATCGCTACCGCGCCGAGCTCGGTCGTGGTGATCGCGCGGATGTAACCCGGACAGTTGCTGATCGGCAGCATCAGCCCCTCGGTCGCCTCGCCGGCCGGCAGCTGGAAGCGACAGACCAGGTTGGCGCGGCTGTCGTCGAAGAGCCAGATGCTGGTGCGCGGGGTGTCGAGCGCCTGGCTCGACAACCGGGCCACGTCGGCCAGCAGCCGCGACATCTTGTTCCAGCCGTCGAACGAGGCGCGCAGCGCGTCCCGGAGCAGCGCCATGTGGGCCCGCAAGCGCAGCGACAGGCTGCGGTGGCGGGCGAGGCGCGTGCGATAGTCGCTCTCGCGCTCGCGCGCGGCGTTCAGCTCCCGGTCCACCAGCACGTCGTTCGCCGCCATCGCCCCTCCCGCTTGACCTTACTTTCCGGCCCGGGCGCCGTGCATTGTTCGGGCTGCCGTCGCGGGCGTCCTTACCGGACCTGCGCCGTGAAAGTTAGGTCCACCCCGACGCAAACACCAGGGGCGCGTCTCGTCGCCCTGGCGTGAAACCCGTCGGAGACGGCGTGGATCAGTCACGCTCCCGCTTGGTCAGGACCCTAGGGACCGCCGCGCTCGTTGCGCCGGCCGGGCACCTCAGGCGGCGGCACGATCTTCGCGGGGATCGCCGCCGGCACAGCCTCGTCATCGCTGCGACCCGGGTAGATGTCGGCGATGGTCAGCCCCTTGATGCGGTTGCGTCGGTTCTCGTCGAGATCGGCGACCAGCGCGCGCAGCGCCGGCGACGTCGCGCCGTGCGCGATCTCGATGTCGGTCGAGCGAAACGCGCTCAGCACGTCGTCGAGCGTGATGCGAATCGGCGGCGCGGCCCGGGATGTAGCCGTTGATGTCGCCGTGCACCTCGGCGATCAGGCCGCGCGCCTTCAGGCGCGCCACGATGCGCTCGATGATGTCGGGCGTGAGCCCGAAGTCGGTGGCCAGCTTTTCCTTGGGCAGTCCGACGCCGCCGGTCTCGTGCGCGCCCGCCACCGCCGCCAGCAGCTGCGCCGCCAGCAGGCCGTTGATCGGCTCTTCGCCGCGCTGGCGCCGGTCCTCGGCCTCCAGCAGCTGCAGGTTCTGCATCGAGTGCGCGATCTCGGCGCCCAGCAGCACCAGCAGCCACGATGTGTAGATCCAGACCAGCACCAGCGGGATCAGGCCGACCGGGCCGTAGACGCCGCTGTAGCTCTCGAACATGATCTTCTGCGCGTAGGTGACGAACGCGAACTTGACCGCCTCCAGCAGGAAGCCGGTCACCATCGCGCCCAGGATCGCCGCGCCCCAGTTGACGTTGGTGCGCGGCAGCAGCTTGTTCATCAGCACCAGCGCCACGAACTGGACCAGCAGCGGCGCGAAGAAGCGCGACGCCGTCGCCCGCCGTCACCAGCCGCCCCGACCAGTAGAGCGAGAAGCCGGCCAGCGTCGGCAGCAGCGTGACCATGGCGTAGAAGGTCAGGAACTTGCCGATGATCGTGCGCCGCTGTCCGACGCGCCAGATGTCGTTGAAGATCTTCTCGACGTAGCTGTACAGCGAGTAGCAGGTGACGAGCGTGAAGATCAGCCCGCCGCCGCCCAGCGCGCCGATGCTGATCTTGCGCGAGAACTCCTCCATGCGCAGCGGTGACGTCGGCCATGTGCGGGAAGATCCGCTCGGCGATGAAGGCGGTCAGCTGCGATTGCGCGTCGAGCGAGCCGACCGCGCGCAGGATCGTGAAGGCGATCGCCGTCACCGGCACCAGCGACAGCGCGGTCTGGAACGCCAGCGCCGCCGCCTGCTGCGGGCACTTGTCGCGCGCCCACTGGTTGAGGATGCGCAGCGCCAGCCGGTAGAGAAAGACCGCGGCGCGCGCGCGCCGCGACAGCCGCTCGGTCGCCATCGCGGTCAGCGGGTTGTCGTCGAGGAAGGCCCGGATCTGTCCTAGCGTCTGGCGCATTCTCGCCGAGAACATTGAAACCTGCCCCACCCAGGGTTGCAAACCCCGAGAGACGACGTCGGCAGTTTTTTTGACCAGCTCACCGGACGGGGTGACTCTGTAGGCCATGCTCGCATCCACCGAAGAGGCCCGCACCTTCGAGTCACTCAAGGCCGATCTGCTGCGCACCTCGCCGGGCCAGTTCGCGGCGGTGTGTGGGTCGAAGCTCCTCGGCGTCTTCACGTCGGTCGACGACGCGCTGCCAGGCGGCGTCCGATGCCTTCGACGCCGACACGCTGCCCGCCGGCGCGCCGATCCTGATCACCGAGATCGCCGAGAAGGTCAGCCTGCGCGTGATGGCCACGCCGCAACAAAAGGCCAAGTCCGCGCTGGCGCCGATCAGCCTGCGCGGGATTGTGCTAGCGCGCCGGCGCGCCTCGGCCTCGGGCTGTCGGCCGCTAGCTGAGGCTGTCCAGGATCGCCCGGAACGCCGCCGGCGTGCGGACGACGTCGCGGTGGCGGCCGACCGGAATGCGCACCACTTCGGGCGTCGCGCCCGACCAGGCGACGGCGCTCTCCAGGCTGACGCCGCCGTCGCCGTCGGCCAGCGCCTCGGCGGGCAGGCGCGCGACCCGCCCCTCGCCGGGCACGCGGGCGCGACCATGGTCGATGACGATCTTCACCTGCGTTGGCAGGCCGGCGCCGCACACGCAGGTCAGCTTGCGGGGCGCGGCGGCGCGTTCCAGGGTCTGCCAGCTCTTGCGCGTCGAGCTGAGGCGATCGCCCGACGATGCGGATCCAGTCGTCCTCCTCGTCGCCACCGCCGCGGCAGTCGCCGAACACCGACAGGCGCAGCGCCTTCCAGGTCGCCGGGTCGTAAAGGTCGTAGCCGGCCTCGAGGAACACCGATGCTTCGCGGCGGCGGAAGGCAGTCGAGGCTGCCGGGGCAGGCGACGAACTCGCCCGGGCTGACGGTGCGCCCGAGCGGCGCGAACTGAAAGCCGACGTTGAGGCAGGCCAGGCTCTCCAGCGAGCCGGCCAGCGGCGCCCCCGAGGTGACGACCCGCTCGACCGGCAGCCCCGGATCGATCGCGAACGCCGCGCGCACCAGCAGCCCGCCGTTCGACAGGCCGAGCAGGTCGACCTCTTGCTGGCTGGCGTCGGCCAGGCGATGGATCTCGCCGACCAGCGCGCTGGCGACGTCGACCGAGCGCAGCCGCCAGTCGTAGGCGAACAGGTGCAGGTTCTTGCCCGGGCGCGTAGCCAGCGCGCCCCAGCGCCTGCTGCAGCGCCCCGAGGATGTCGTAGCGCAGGCCGGCAAAGAGCGGGATCGCGCTCATGACCTTGCCCGGCTTGCCGCGCAGGCCGGCGGGCGACGCCAGCCGTGGGCCACGGTAGAGGCAGCCGAACGTCCCCCAGATCGCCCCCAGCTCCTCGTCGTGGAGCTCGGTTCCGAAAAGGGCGGGGACGACCACCAGGTGGCGCACGACGAGTTTGATCGTAACAGAGCCAAAGCCCAGCCGCGGACGGCAATTGCAAATGATCGGCGCCTCCGATAAAACCGGGCCCCATGCGCGACAAGCGAATCAGGCGAAATGTCCCAGGTTTGTCCACCGAGACCCAGATGCTCGCCGGAAGTCGCGGCGCCCACCCAGCGCGGTCGTTCGTGGCGCTGCTTGCCGTCTCGCTGTCGCTGGCGCTGCTGGGCGGCGCCTGCGTCGAGCAGGACGAGGACAAGCCGTCCGAAGACGACATGAAGGTCGCCAAGCAGAACATCCTGACCGTGGCGCCGACGCCGAAGTTCCCGGTCAACGCCGACCTCGACGGCAAGATCGTGTACCTCGGCATGGACGCCGAGCCGGCGGTGGCCGAGCCCGGCAAGGACGTCAAGCTGACCCACTACTGGAAGGTGGTCGCGCCGCCCGGCGACGGCTGGCGGATCTTCACCCACCTCGACGGTCCCAACAACCAGCCGTTCATCAACGTCGACCACCCGCCGGTGAAGGGGAAGTACCCGGTCGGTCAGTGGAAGGCGGGCGATATCATCCGCGACGAGCACAACATCCGCCTGCCGCCGAACTGGCCGCATCAACAGGTCCTGATCTACACCGGGCTGTGGAAGCCGGGCGCCGGGCGCATGCCGATCAAGTCGGGCGCGCATGACAACGATGGCCGCGTGCTGGCCGCCACCCTGCCGGTGCACGGCGCGGCCAAGCCGGTGGTCGCGCCGCGCAAGCGCTACGTCGCGCGCATGATCAGCAAGCCGATCAAGGTCGACGGCAAGCTGGACGAGGCGGCCTGGACCGACGCGCCGTCGATCGGGACCGTTCGTCAACACGATGACCGGCGCGCCGGTCGAGCAGAAGACCGAGGCCAAGCTGCTGTGGGACAACAAGTTTCTCTACGTGGCGTTCAGCAACGTCGACAGCGACGTCTGGTCGAGCCTGACCAAGCGCGATGACAAGCTGTGGACCCAGGAGGCGGACGAGCTGATGATCGACGCCGACGGCAACGGCAAGACCTACGTCGAGCTGCAGGTGGCGCCCAACGGCACGCTCTTCGACACCTACCTGCCGGAGTACCGCAAGTACGAAGACACCGTCGATCCGAAGCGCAAGCCCTACTCGTGGAACTCGAAGATGAACGTGAAGGTCCACGTCGACGGCACGCTCAACAAGCGCGACGATCAGGACAAGGGCTGGACGGTCGAGATGGCGATCCCGCTCGACGACGTGCGCGGTCTCGACAAGACGGCCGCCAAGCTGCCGCCGACCGCCGGCGACGTCTGGCGCATCAACATGTTCCGCATGGACGTGCCGGCCGGCAAGTCGCAGCAGGCCTCGGGCTGGTCGCCGCCGATGGTGGGTGACTTCCACGCGCTCGACAAGTTCGGCGACCTGGTGTTCGGCGACGACAAGGGGAACGTTCCGGTGACGCACGCCGCGGTCACGGTGGCGGGTCACCCGTCGCCGACGACCGGCGCCGGCGCGATGGGCCCGGGCGGGCTCAAGGAGCCGGCCGCGCTGCGCGGCAAGCCGGCGGCCGACGACAAGAAGACCGCGGGTACCAAGACGGTCGTCGACGGCAAGGCCGCGCCGACGAAGAAGTAGCCCGCCCCCGGCGCATCCGGCGGCCGTATGTTCAACGCCGCCGCTTCACGTCTCACCCGTTCGGGCGCTCTAGCGGGCGCGCTGGCGCTCGCCGCCTGCGCGCCCTCGGGCCTCGCAGCGGGGCCTGCCACACCCGCTACATCCGCCCGCGTCCTCGTCCTCGTCCGCCGTAACCTCCGCGCGTCGTCCCGTCCGGCTCTCGCCCAGCGGCAGCGCGGCGGCCTTCTATCGCTCGGCGGCTTCGGCCGCCGACGAGCGCGCGCTGGCGCCCGATCCCTTGCGCGACGCGATCCGCGCGGCGGTGCGAGAGGCCGCGCGCGACGCGGGCGCGACGCCGCCCGAGGTCGACGCGCGCCTCGACCTGGCGATGAACGACTTCGCGCGCGCCCTGGGCCCCGAGGATCTGCCGGCGGCCGAGGCGGTCGATTTCGTGCTGGCGTACTACGGTCTGGTCGACCCGCCGCCCCACTGGCTGCTCGAGCGCGCGTCGGCGGGCTCGGAGCGAGACATCGCGGAACGCACGGCGCCGCCGGTGCTCGACGCGCTCAAGGGCATGCCCGCCGCGCGTCTCGGCGTGGGCATCGATCGCAGCGCGGGCGAGCTGCGGATCGTGGTGGCGGTGCAGGAGAAGGACGTCGATCTCGACCCGATCCCCCGCGAGATCCGCCTCGGCCTGGCGGTGCCGATCGGCGGCCGCCTGCAGCCGCGGTTTCACGATCCGGCACTGGTCGTCACCGCCCCCGACGGCTCGGTGCGCGAGCTGGCGGCGCGCAGCGTCGGGGCGCGCGGGCGCTTCGAGGGGGCCGTCAGCTGCGACGCCGGCGCCGGGCGCTATCAGGTCGAGCTGGCCGCCGCGGGCGCGGGTGGGCCGGCGGTGCTCGCCAACTTTCCGCTCTATTGCGGGGTTCCGCCGCCGCGCGAAGCGCCCGGCGCGGCGGGCGTGCTGCCGGCGCCGACCACGGCGCGGCAGGCCGAGGATCGCCTGCTGGCGCTGGTGAACCGCGACCGCGCCGCTGCGGGGCTGCCGGCGCTGACCGTCGACGCCCGGCTCGCCGACGCGGCGCGTGCGCACAGCCGCGACATGTCGGACCACGACTTCGTCGCCCACCTCTCCCCCTCGACCGGCTCGGCGGTCGAGCGGGTGGCGCGCCTCGGCCTTGCGCCTGCGCTGCTGCTGGAGAACGTCGGCCGGGCCTACTCGGCCGACGACGCCGAGAGCGGCTTCATGGCCAGCCCGGGGCACCGCGGCAACATCCTCGACCGCCGCGCTCGATTCATCGGCATCGGGGTCGCGGTTGGCCGGGAGACGGCCGGCTCGGTCCCGCTGCTGGTGACCCAGCTCATGATGTAGCTCGAAGCTCCGCGCCGGCGGCGGCAACGCGCGTCGTCACTGAAATGTGGCGGTCGGGCTCCTCAAGTCGCACCTCGCCGCATCCGATTCATGCGGACGGGGGCCTGGGTGACTCTGATTCTCGATAGCGGATCGGCGCGGGGTCGGAGACCGCCCGTTCGATGAGCAAGTCGCGAGGCGAGGGCCGAAACCTCAAGCTCAAGCTGCTCATCGGGTGTCTCACGCCGCTGGTCGTCGGGGCGCTGTGCCAGGCGATGTACACGGTGACGGCGCAGAAGCGGGCGCTGATCGGCGGCCTCGAGGTCAAGGCGCGCTCGCTCGGCGAGCTGATGGTGAACGTCGTCGGGCCGAGCGTGGCGCTCGACGATCGCCCCGGCGTCAAGGACGGCCTCGGCTTCCTGTCGCAGGACGTCGACTTCGCCTTCGCCGAGGCGCTGAAACCCGATGGCCGCGTCATCGCGTTTCTGGGCTCGATCGAGGCGCGCGCCAGCCTGGGCGGCAAGATCGGCGTGGTCCGGACCCCGCGCGTCGCGAGCGGCGACGAGGTGATGGCGGCGCTCTACCCGCTCAAGGAGCTGGGGACGGTCGTGGTCGGCCTCAAGACCACGAACATCCATGACACCGCCCAGCGGCTGGTCACGCGCACCCTGATCATCGCCGCGATCTCGATCTTGATGGCGGTGTTCGTGGTGCTGCTGCTGGCGGCCGCCGTCGTGCGCCGCAACCGGGATCTGAAGCTGATCATGGACACCGTTGGCCAGGGCTTCATGTCGGTGCGCCGCGACGGCGTGCTGCTGCCCGAGCACTCGGCGATCCTGGAGCAATGGTTCGGTCCCTGGCAGCCGGGCGTGCCGTTCTGGAAGTACTTCGGCGGTGTGTCGGGCCGCCTGGAACGATCCTTCGAGCTGCTCTGGAGCAACATCGAGTCCGACGCGCTGCCGCTGGTCGTCGCCATCGATCAGCTCCCGCGGCGCGCCGAGGTCAAGGGCAAGACCTTCGAGCTCGAGTGCAAGCCAGTCGGCAACGGAGAAGACGCCGACCAGTTCTTGCTGGTGATCTCCGACATCACGGCGATCGTCGAGCAGGAGCGCGTCGAGATCGAGCAGCGCGAGTGCATGAGCCTGTTCCAGTGGCTGCTGCACGACCGCGCGACGCTGTTCCAGTTCTTCGAGGACGGTGGGCGCCTGGTGCGCGGGCTGGTGAGCCAGCCCGACCCCGAGGTGGTCGCCGCCGGTGCGGCGGTCGTTGCCGCCACGGTCGACATGGTCAGCCTCAAGCGCGACATTCACACCCTCAAGGGGAACGCGTCGATCTTCAACCTCACCAGCGTGACGTCGCTGTGCGAGGTGATCGAGGAGCGGCTGCAGGACGGTGGTGACGGGCTGACCGACGACGAGCGGTCGCGGCTGTCCGCGGTCTGGAAGGGCATCGAGCGCCGGATGCACGGGCTGGGGGAAAAGAACGAAGGCCAGATCGAGATCGCCGTGGCCGAGTACCAGGCGATGATCGCGGCCATCGACCGCCGCGCGCCGTACCCGTCGCTGGACGATCTGGTCCGCGGTTGGGTTCACGAGCCGATGAAGCAGCGCCTGCACCGCTACGGCGAGCTGGCGCGCGCGCTGGCGCGGCGGCTGGGACGGGGCGACGTCAAGGTGCAGATCCAGACCGACACCACCCGCCTGCCCAAGGGGGCGTTGGCGCCGTTCTGGACGTCGGTCATCCACGTCATCCGAAACGCGGTCGACCACGGCATCGAGCCGCTCGACGAACGGATACAGAACGGAAAGTGCGGGCCGGGCGCGCTCTGCTTGCGCGCGGCGCAGCGGGGTGATCGGCTGGTGATCGAGGTCGAGGACGACGGGCGCGGCATCTCGTGGGAGCGTCTGGCCGAACGCGCGCGCGCCACCGGGCTGCCGGCGGAGACGCGCGAGGATCTGACCGAGGCGATGTTCGTCGACGGCTTGACGACGCGGAAGACCGCGAGCGAGGTCTCGGGCCGCGGCGTCGGGATGGCGGTCGTGCGCGCGGCCTGTCTCGAAACCGGCGGTCGCTACCAGGTCTGGAGCGAGCCGGGGCAGGGATCGCGGTTCGAGTTCTCCTGGCCGCTGTCGGCGTTGCAGGAGGAGCCGCCCTCCGACACGCCGACGGTCGAAGCGCCCCGGGATCGCGCGCCGACGCAGGTCGCCTGAGCGACCCGCCAGAGTTCCGGTAGATCCGTGGACGTCCACGTTCATGTTCCAACATCCGCCGCGGGCGCTACCAGCACCACCAGCCCGCCCGGCGTGCGCTGCGACGCGCGCGCCCGGCACCAGCACCAGCTCCTCGGCGCCCGGCGGGGTGCAGGCTGGCCAGCGCGGCGCGCAGCGCTTCGCGTGCTGGGGCGGTCAGCGCTTCGAGGCGCAACGGTCGGATCCGTGACGATCGCCTCGTAGATCACCGAGCGGCGATCGTCGGACAGCCCGAGCACGCGTTGCACGTGCGGCCCGCCGGCGGCGGCGAGGGCGCGCAGCCCCGCCAGCGCCGCCTCGTCGAGCGGCGCGTCCCGCTCCTCGACCAGGATCCAGCGCCCGACGCGCGCGTCGCGCCGCATGACCAGCCGCCCGTCGCGGCTGCGGCCGATCTCGACCTCGGCGCCGGCCGCGCCGTCGGCCCGCGCGTCGCGCGCGGCGGCGGGGCCGGGCGCGGCGGCGCGCGGTGTCGCCGGGGCCAGCGCCTCGGTCGGCCAGGCGCCGACCGCCATCGCCATCTCCTGCGCCGAGCCGTAGCGCTGGTCCGGCGACTTGGCCAGCGCGCGCGCCAGCACCGCGTCGTGCCGGGGCGAGAGGCCGGCGCGCACCGCGCTCGCCGCCGGCGACGTCTTCGCCGAGGTGCTGCGCGACGATGTCGGGGCCGAGGAAGGGGGCGCGTCCGGTGAGCGCTTCGAACAGCGTCACGCCGAGCGCGTACAGGTCGGCGGCCGCGCCGATGGTGGCGCCGGTGATCTGCTCGGGCGCCATGTACGCGATCGTGCCGACCAGGCCGCCGGTCTGCGTCTGGCCGAAGTCGACCAGGTGCGCGGCGCCGAAGTCGCCGAGCTTGGCGTTGCCGGCGGCGTCGAAGAAGACGTTGGCTGGCTTGATGTCGCGGTGAATGATGCCGCGCTCGTGCGCGGCGTCCAGCGCCGCCAGCAGCTCCAGCGCCAGCCGCCGCCCCGCCGCCGGCGACAGCGCGCCGCCCGCGGCCAGCCGATCCTGCAGCGTGCCGCCGGCCATCAGCTCGAACACGAACAGACCCAGCCCCTCGTCCATGTCGTGCAGCGAGACGATGTTGGGGTGGCGCAGGCGGCCCGCGGCCTCGGCCTCGCGCGCGAAGCGGAAGTAGGCCTGGCGCTCGGGGCCGGTCGCGCCCGCGCCGACCGCCAGCAGCTTCACCGCGACGTTCTGTCCCAGCAGCGTGTCGTGCGCCAGGTAGACGCGCCCCATCGCGCCCGCGCCCAGCAGCTTGCGGATGCTGAAGCGCCGCCGCAGCAGGCTCGCGTCGTGCGGCGCGCGTTCGCCACCCGCGCCGGTGCCGGCCTTGGCCTCGGCGGCCGCGAACGCCTCGGGCGACGCCGGCAGCTCGGGAGAGGCGCGGCGCAGCCGCGCCAGCACGTCGGTCGAGGCGGCGCGCAGCCCCAGCGCCAGCAACTCGACGACCAGCGCGTGTTGCGCCTCGTTGCGCGCCGACGGGGCGCGACTCGCCTGCTGCAGCATGCGCGCCGCCTCGTGGTGGCGGCCGAGACGCCCCAGCAGGCGCCCGAGCGCCAGGCGCGCCGCCGCCGCCTCGGTCTCACCGCCGTGGGCGGCCAGGCGCTCGTAGAGCAGGCCCGCCTCGTGCAGCTCGCCGGCCAGCTCGAGCGCGCGCCCCTCGTCGAGCGCGGCGTTGGCGCGGTGGTAGTGGGTGGCGGCGCGCGCGAAGTCGAGGGCGCGCTCGGCGGCGCGCCCCGCCTCGAACGGCCGCCCGCGTCCCGCGAAGGCGTGCGCGGCGGCGATCAGCTCGGCGCGCGCGTCGTCAGGAATTTCGGACGCGATCGCGCTCGCGCGCGCGGTGTCGCCCGCGTCCAAGCTCAGGCGCAGCGCCAGCGGGCGATCGCCCAGCGCCAGCGCCAGCGGCACGGCGTCGGCGAAGCGCCAGACGCGCTCGAAAAACTGGATCGCGCGCCGGGGCTCGCCGCGCTCGACGCACAGGCGCGCCGCCTCGACGTAGGCGCCGTGCGCCACGAGGTATTCGATGATGTCTTGACCCTCGGTCACAGCGTTCCCTCGCGGCGCAGATTCGTGATAGTACGACCGTAATCATGATGATTGTAGGCGCATGATCATCGGCATTCTGGGGGGCAGCGGCCTCTACGACCTCGATGGGCTGTCCGACGTCCGCGAGCAGGTGGTCGCGACCCCGTTCGGTGCCCCGTCGGGGCCACTGGTGTCGGGGGCGGTCGCCGGCGTCGGCCTCATCTTCCTGGCGCGCCACGGCCGCGGCCACCGGCTGCTGCCGTCGGAGATCAACTATCGCGCCAACGTCCACGCCTTGAAGCAGCTCGGCGCCGAGAAGGTGATCTCGGTGTCGGCGGTCGGCTCGCTGCGCGAGGGGCTGACGCCGGGGGATGTGGTCGTCGTCGACCAGTTCATCGATCGCACGCACCGCCGCGAATCGACCTTCTTCGGCGACGGCGTTGTCGGCCACGTCAGCTATGGCGATCCGGTGTGCGGCGTGCTGGCGGGCGCGCTGCATGCGCAGGCGGTGACCGACGGCTTCGAGGCGGGGCGGCTCGAGGATCGCGCGCGCGCCGGCGCGGCGGGCCGGCCGCGGCGCGCCCACCGCGGCGGCACCTACGTCTGCATGGAGGGGCCGCAGTTTTCGACGCGGGCCGAGTCGCTGCTGCATCGCAGCTGGGGCGCCGACGTGATCGGCATGACCGCCGCCACCGAGGCCAAGCTCTGCCGTGAGGCCGAGCTGTGCTTTGCGTCGCTGGCGCTGGTGACCGACTACGACTGCTGGCGCCCCGAGGAGGACGGAGGTCAGCGCGTCGTCGATCGTCGAGGTGCTGCTGGCCAACGTGTCGCGCGCCAAGGAGATCGTGCGGCGCGTGCTGCCCGAGCTGGCGCAGCTGCCGGCGTGCGGCTGCGGACGCGCGGCGGCGCACGCGATCATGACATCGCCCGAGGCGATCCCCGCGGCGGCGCGGGAACGGCTGAGGGTTCTTTATGGGAGGTACCTGTGAGCAACGTTGAGCAGTCTTCACTCTTGGTTGTCGGTTCAGTCGGGCTCGACACCGTCGAGACCCGGGTCGGTAAGCGCGCCGACGTGCTGGGGGGCGCGGCGTCGTACTTCTCCGTCGCGGCCGGGTTTCTGGCCCCGTCGCCGGTCCGGCTGACGGCGGTGGTCGGCAGCGACTTCCCGGCGGCGCACACCGACCTGCTCGAGCAGCAGCGGGTCGACCTCGGCGGTCTCGAGCGCGTGCCGGGGCGGACGTTCCGCT
This sequence comes from uncultured Pseudomonadota bacterium, assembly GCA_963778795.1. GTDB lineage: Bacteria > Myxococcota_A > Polyangia > Fen-1088 > Fen-1088 > DASRQZ01. The sequence goes on from CAVZVU010000005.1 coordinate 1,626,507, forward strand.
GGTCGGGCGTCTACTCGCCCGACTTCATGACCCGCACGACGCTCGACACCCAGCTCAACGTCTTCCAGGACTTTCGCCCCAAGCTGCCGGCGGCCTGGACCGGGTCGGACTACGTCTTTCTCGCCAACATCGATCCGACGCTGCAGCTGTCGGTGCTGGAGCAGACGGCGCGTCCGAAGTTCGTCGCGTGCGACACCATGAACTTCTGGATCTCGGGCAAGAAGCCCGAGCTGCTGCGCCTGCTCGAGCGCGTCGACATGTTGCTGCTCAACGACGAGGAGGCGCGCCAGCTGTCGGGTGAGGCCAACCTGCCGGCGGCCGCGCGCGCCATCCGCGCCCTCGGCCCGCGGGCCGTCGTCATCAAGCGCGGCGACGCCGGCGCGCTGCTGTTTCACGAAGGGGGCGTCTTCGCGGCGCCGGCCTTTCCGATCGAGGACGTCGTCGATCCGACCGGCGCCGGCGATTCGTTCGCCGGCGGCTTCATGGGCTGGCTGGCGCGCATCGGGAACACCACGCCGCAGTCGATCCGCACGGCGATGATCCTGGGCTCGGTGCTGGCGTCGTTCTGCGTCGAGGACTTCAGCCTCGACCGCTTCCGCCGGCTGGACCTGGGCGCCATCCGCGACCGCTTCGCGGCGTTCGCGGATCTGGTCCACTTCGAGAAGATAAAGATCTAAGGCGCGTTCTGGCTCGCGCGTTCTGGCTCGCGCGCTCCGGCTCGCGCGCTCTCACGCACACTCTCTCTTCCAGAGCTCCCCCCCGTAGCCATCCCCTCTCCCCCGTCCGCGGGGGAGAGGGCTAGGGTGAGGGGCCCGTCGCCAAAACGGAAGTTGCCGATGCTCCTTCGTTCGAACGCCCCTCACCCTAACCCTCTCCCCGCTCCGCGGCGGACCGCTCCGCGGGGAGAGGGGATGAATTGGGGGCGGGGGCCGAGGGCAGTTGGGGCGGCGAGGGGAGTTGGGGCGGCGACAGCGGTTGGGGTGATGCTGGTTCTGATCGCCGGCGCGGTCATGGCGCCGGCCGCTCGCGCCGAGACCGGCTACGACGCCTGGCTGCGCCACGCGCCGATCACCGACGCGGCCGTGCGCGCGCGCTACGACGCGCTTCCGGCCGCCGTCGCCACCCTGGGGGATTCGGTCGTGCTCGCGGCGGCGCGCGACGAGCTGGTGCGCAGCGTGCGCGGCGCGCTGGGGCGGACGCTGCGCATCGAGGCGGCGTCGTCGCTGCCGCGCGAGCCGGCGATCCTGCTCGGCACGCTGCGCGCCTTCAAAGCGCGCCTTCCCACGCTGGCGCTGCCCGCGGCGCTGCCCGACGACGCCTACGTGCTGAAGACGGCGACGGTGGGCCGCGTGTCGCGCCTGGTCGTCGCGGCGGCGAACGAACGTGGTGTGCTGTACGGCGCGTTCGCGCTCGCGCGCAAGATCGATCTCGGCGAGATGGTCGACCGCGCTCGACGAGACGCGCGCGCCCTACGCGCCGGTGCGCATGCTCGACCACTGGGACAACCTCGACGGCACGATCGAGCGCGGCTATGCCGGCGCGTCGATCTTCTTCGAGAGGGACGGCGTCGCCGCCGATCTCACGCGCGTGCGCGACTACGCGCGGCTGATGGCGTCGGTCGGCATCAACGCCTGCTCGATCAACAACGTCAACGCCAACCCGCGCGTGATCGCGCCCGACTTCCTGCCGCAGCTGGTGCGCGTCGCCGAGGCCTTTCGTCCCTGGGGGGTGCGGCTGTTCGTCTCGATCGACTTCAGCAGCCCGCAGCGCATCGGCGGGCTCGACACGTTCGACCCGCTCGACGCGCACGTGGCCGCCTTCTGGAAGAAGACCGTCGACGGCGATCTACCGCGCGATCCCCGACTTCGGCGGCTTCGTGCTCAAGGCCGACTCCGAAGGGCGCCTCGGCCCATCGGCCTACGGCCGCACCCACGCCGACGCCGCCAACGTGATCGCGCGGCCGCTGGCGGCGCACGGCGGCCTGATCTTCTATCGCGGCTTCATCTACGACCACCACATGGACTGGCGCAACCTCAAGAACGATCGCGCGCGCGCCGCCTACGACAACCTGCACCCGCTCGACGGACGCTTTCACGACGCGGCGGTGCTGCAGATCAAGCACGGCCCGATCGACTTCCAGGTGCGCGAGCCGCCGTCGCCGATCTTCGGCGCGCTGGAGAAGACCAACCAGGTGATCGAGCTGCAGGTCACGCAGGAGTACACCGGCCAGCAGCGGCACCTCTGCTTCCTGGTGCCGATGTGGAAGCAGGTGCTGGACTTCGATCTGCAGGCGCGCGGCGCCGGCACGCCGGTCAAGGAGCTGGTCGCCGGCAAGACCTTCCACCGCCCGGTCGGCGGCTTCGTCGCCGTCGCCAACGTCGGGCGCGACCGCACCTGGCTCGGCCACGATCTGGCGATGGCCAACCTCTACGGCTTCGGCCGCCTGGCCTGGAATCCTGATCTATCAAGCCGCGCGATCGCCGAGGAGTGGACGCGCCTGACCTTCGGTCACGACCCGCTGGTCGTCGACACGATCGTCGGGCTGCAGCTCGGCTCGTGGCCCGCCTACGAGAGCTACACCGGGCCGCTGGGCGCCGGCACGCTCACCGACATCATCCAGGTGCACTACGGCCCGGCGCCCGCGTCGTCGGAGGAGAACGGGTGGGGGCAGTGGCACCGCGCCGACGCGCGCGGCGTCGGCATGGATCGCACGGTCGCCACCGGCACCGGCTTCATCGGGCAGTACCGCCCGCCGGTGGCGGCGCTGTTCGAATCGCTCGCGACCTGCCCCGAGGAGCTGCTGCTGTTCATGCATCACGTCCCCTACAGCTATCGGCTGCGCTCGGGGCAGACGGTGATCCAGTCCATCTACGATCGGCACTTCGACGGCGCGGCGGAGGCGGCCGACTTCGTGCGCCGCTGGCGGGCGCTGGCCGGGCACGTCGACGGCGATCGGTTCGGCGAGGTGCTGCGACGCCTGACCTACCAGGCCGGCCACGCCGAGGAGTGGCGCGACGCCGTCGACAGCTACTTCTTTCGCCAGTCGGGCATCGCCGACGAGAAGGGACGCGTCGGCGCCGGGACTCCGCGCGGCCGCGTCGAGGCGGAGGCGAATGACGCTGCAGGGCTACTCCCCGTTCGACGTCACCCCCGCGGAGGCGGCGTCGGGCGGAAGGGCGGTCCGTTGCGAGGCCGCGAACCAGCCCTGCGTCGCGCGCTTCCGCTACAACGGCGGCGCCGGCTGGTGGAGCCTGGGGGTACGCTACTTCGATCAGAACGGCGGGGTCGCGCGCTTCAAGCTGCGCGTCGCCGGCCAGGTGGTCGACGAGTGGCGCGCCGACGACGAGCTGCCGTCGAAGAAGATCGACGCGCACACGTCGACGCGCCGCCTGGTGACCGGCATCGCCCTGCGCCCGGGCGACGAGATCCGCGTCGAGGGGATCCCCGACGCGTCGGACGCCGCCGCGCTCGACGACGTCGAGATCGCGCCCGAGCCCGTGCCCCAGCCCGGCTGTCCTCGCGCCCGGCGTGGCTACGCCAGCCGCGCGTTCACGCTGATCGTCGCGCACCGACGCCAGCGCCTTCGACACCGGGCAGTTCGCCTTCGAGAAGGCGACCTTGTCGGCGAACAGCTTGGCGTCGACGCCGGGAACGTTGGCGATCGTCTCGAGCTCGATCTTCTCGATCGTCGGCCCCGCGCCCAGGTGAACCATCGCCGAGGTCTCGATCGACTTCGCGGGGAAGCCATCCTTGTCGAGCTGCGCCGCCAGGAACATCGAGAAGCAGCCCGCCTGCGCGGCGCCGATCAGCTCCTCGGGCGTGGTGCCGCCCGCCGCCCCTTCGAAGCGGGTCGCAAACGTGAAGGGCGCGTCGAAGTGGCCGCTGGCCCCCTTCATCGATCCCTTGCCTTCCTTCAGGGTGCCGGTCCAGGTCGCGCGCGCTTTCGAGATGGCCATGGTCGTCGTCTCCTTTGTCTGGGTTGTGCGGCGCGCACCATAGCGCACGTAGCGCGCCCGGGCGACTGATTGCCGGTGACGTTCTTGGCGTCGGCCGGTGTTGGTTCTGTTGCAACACCCCACCGCCGGTGTCGGCGCCGGGGTCTTGCGGTACGCCCGGCGAAGTTTTTTCTACTCGATGGACAACCGCCGCCGGAATTTCTGCGTCTTTGTTCGTAAACAACGAGGTGACCATGAGAACGAGCGTGAGCGAGACAGCGAAAGTGTGGGGACGAGCGGGGTTTGTGATGCTGGTCATCGGCTTCGCCGCCTGCGGCGGCACCGACGACACCAGCAAGCAGGGCGCGGTGACGTTCTGGAGCGACGTCGCGCCGATCTACAACAACAAGTGCGTGCGCTGCCACCAGCAGGGGGGCATCGCGCCCTTCCGCCTCGACAACTACGCCGACGCCAAGGCGTATTCGACGCTGGAGAAGGCGCGCGTGAACCAGGGCACCATGCCGCCCTACTTCATGGTCCACGACGGAAGCTGCCAGAACTTCCAGGATGACATCACCCTCAGCGACCAGCAGAAGGCGACGATCAACGCCTGGGTCGACGGCGGCACGCCCGAGGGGACGCCGACCACCCCGCTGACGCTGCCGCCCCAGCCGTCGCTGCCCAACGCCAGCGACGTGGCGACGCCGTCGTTCATGCCGGTGGCTCAGGGGGGGCGCTCGCCGAGTTCGACGAGTATCGCTGCTTCCTCATGGACTGGCCGCACACGGGCGACGGGTTCCTCACCGGCTACGAGGTGTCGCCGGGCGACGCCGCGATCGTCCACCACGTGCTGGGCTTCGTCGTCGATCCGACGGCGATGGGCGACGGTGGTCGCACCAACGCGGCGATCATGCAGGACCTGGACGCGCAGTCTCCGGATCGGATCGGTTGGCCCTGTTTCGGCGGGGCCGGCGACGGCGTCAACCCGAATGGGTTGCCGATCGCCTGGGCGCCGGGCCAGGGCGTGGTGACCTACCCCGCGGGCATGGGTGTCCCGGTGCACGCCACCGACAAGCTGGTCGTGCAGATGCACTTCAACCTCGCCGACCCGGCGACGCTGGGACACACCGACAGCACGACGATCCACACTCAGTTCGCAAGCAGCATCAGCCGCGAGCTGCACTTCCTGTTGCCCGATCCCTTCCTCGACAGCATCGGCAACAAGGACAGCGCCGGCAACCCGGCGCCCGACACCTTGCCGCCCGGGAAGGCCGACACGAAGTTCACCTGGACGCAGACCGGGCACGATCTGGGGCTCGACGGAATCCCCTCGGTCGATCTGATCGCGGTCATGCCGCACATGCACGGGCGCGGGCTACGTCAGCTCCTGACCATCGGGCCGGCGAACGCGGCGACGCCCACTTGCGCCGCGCATCTCGAGAACTGGAGCTTCCACTGGCAGGAGTTCTACTACTACAAGACGCCGATCGCGATCACCCCCGACACCCAGCTGTCGGTCACCTGCGAATACGACACCTCGGCCGACACCATGCCGGTGTTGCCCGGCTGGGGGACGCGCAACGAGATGTGCCTGACGGTGCTGATGGTCGCGATGCCGCCGTCCTGAGCGGATAGGGAAAAACGCCACGACGCCAGAGACGCCAGGGGTCCGGATTTTCCAGTCCGGACCGTGGCGTCCTGGCGTCTTGGCGTTTTGACTGACTACAGCTTGACCAGCTTCCAGCGCCCGCGGCGGAAGATCGCGACCGAGACCACCGCCAGCGACGAGAAGGCGAGGGTGATCGCGAGGTAGGCGCCGGACGGCCCCATCCCGACCAGCGGCCCCGACAGCAGGTAGGCGATCGGGATCTCGCCGACCCAGAAGCAGCCGAAGTTGATCCAGGTCGGCGTGCGGGTGTCGCCGGCGCCGTTGAAGGCCTGCGACACCACCATGCCGTAGGCGTAGAGCGGAAAGCCGAGCGCGACGATGCGCAGGCAGCGCGCCGCCCTCGACGACGACCGCCGGATCGTCGCTGAACAGCGAGACCACCCCCTGGCCGGATCAGCGCCAGGCAGAGCCCGACCGCGCCCAGGAAGACCAGGTTGTAGAACGCCGCGCGCCAGACCGCCTGCTCGGCGCGCGCCGGATTGCCGGCGCCCAGGTTCTGCCCCACCAGCGTCGCGGCGGCGCCGCCCAGGCCCCACGACGGCATCAGCGCGAACATCACCACCCGGAACGCGACGGTGTAGCCGGCCAGCGCCTTGCTGCCGAAGGCCGACACGATCCGCACCAGCACCAGCCAGCTGGTCATCCCGATCAGCGTCTGCACGATCCCGCTGCGCGACACGCGCAGGATCGTCGCCAGCGCCTCGCGATCGACGGCGACGTCGGCGCGGCGCACGACCAGGCGGCCCGCTGCCCCGGCGCAGCGCCGCGCAGCTGGTACAGCACGCCGACGCCGCGGCCGATGGTCGTCGCCACCGCCGCGCCGGTGACGCCGAGCCGGGGCACCGGCCCGAGGCCGAAGACGAAGATCGGCCCGAGGACGATGTTGATGCCGTTGGCGAGCCAGAGCGTGCGCATGGTGATCGCGGCGTCGCCGGCGCCGCGGAAGGCGGCGTTGATCAGGAACAGCAGCACGATGGTGATGCAGCCGCCCAGCATGACCCGCGCGTAGCCGGCGCCGACCGCCAGCACCGCCGGCGACGCGCCCATGACGCCGAGCAGGCGCGGGCCGGCCAGCGCGCCGACGACGCCCAGGGCGATCGCGACAGCACGACGCCGATCAGGATCGCCTGCACCGCGGCGCGCGCGGCGCCGGACGGGTCCTTGGCGCCGGTGCGCCGCGCGACCACGGCGCCGACGCCGATCGACAGCCCCATCGCCAGCGCGTAGATCACCGTCAGCAGGCTCTCGGTCAGCCCGACGGTGGCGATGGCGTCGGCGCCCAGCTTCGACACCCAGAAGATGTCGGTGAGCGCGAAGATCGACTCCATGACCATCTCGAGCACCATCGGGATCGCCAGCAGCAAGATGGCGCGCCCGAGCGGCATCGCGGTCAGGTCGCGGCGCGAGCCGGCCAGCGCCTCGCGCACCATGGGCCACAGCCGCGCGGGCGCGGCGTCGGCGGCGGCATTCAATTCGTGGGCGTTCAGCTCTGCTGCGTTCTCTTCGATCGGGGGGGTCATCACAATCTCCGTTCCGTTCCTTGCATCTCTCCGTACGACGTCTCAGCACGCCACGCGACGACACCATCGCGGCAAAGAGGCCCCAGATCGCCGTCGCTGCAATCCCAGGCGGCTTCGTCCGGCCTGCGCCGTCCGGCCTGGGTCGTCTATGCGCGGCTCAGGCTACCCGCAGACGACTCGGCCAGCGCCGTCGACCATGACGTCGACGACGACCGGGCGCGAATTCATGTCTCGCGAGGTAACCATCGCGCACGAAGTTACTCAAGCGCGGGCCGGTTGGCAAGCGGCAGTTCGTGCGCGGGCGGAGCCTGGCTATGCCAGGCGGAGCCCGTCGCGGGAGGGTTTGGGAACCCTCTGAGGGTTCCCATCTATGCGATGCGGGGCGCCAGCTCGTCGGCCAGCGCCTCGCTGCGCGGCCCGGTGCCGCGCATGGCGATGCGGCGCATGCCGGCGCCGCCGCCGCCCTCGTCGAAGGTCGGGCTGATCTCGATCTCCAGCCGGTCGGCCGGCGCCACGGACGGGAAGCGATCCAGCCACTCGATCGCCGCCGCCGCGTAGTCGTACGCTTCCGCCAGGCCCAGCTCGGCGATCTCCGCCGGGTGGTTGATGCGATAGAGATCGGCGTGCACGAACGGGATGCGCCCCGGGTGCTGGTTCACCAGCGCGAAGGTCGGGCTGGCGACGTGCCGGTCGGCCGGCACCTCCAGCCCGCGCGCGATCCCCTGGGCGAACGTGGTCTTGCCGGCGCCGAGCGGCCCGATCAAACCGACCACGTCGCCCACGCGCATCAACCGCCCCAACCGCTCGCCCAGCGCCTGCATCTCCGCCGCCGACGCCGCGGGGAAGACCCGCTGCCAGCCGCTCAACCCAGGAATTTCCGAGCGACTTCGGCGATGCCGGCAGCGTCGAGCTTGAAGTGCTGGTACAGCGCCTCGGGCGTGCCCGACTCGCCGAAGACGTCGGGGATGCCGTGGCGGTGGATGCGCACCGGCTCGACCTCCGACAGCGCCTCCGCCACCGCGCCGCCGAGGCCGCCGGTGATCTGGTGATCCTCGACGGTGAGGATGCGCTTGGTCTCGCGCGCCGCCTTGGCCAGCAGCGCCACGTCGATCGGCTTGATCGTGTGGATGTTGATCACGCGCGCGTGGATGCCGTCCTTGGCCAGCAGCTCGGCCGCCTTGACCGCCGGGCCGATGGTGCCGCCCGAGCCGACGATCGTCAGATCGTTGCCGTCGACCACCGTGCGTCCCCTTGCCGAACTCGAACTTGTAGCCGTCCTTGTTGATCCGGTCCAGCTTCTGCCGGGTGGTGCGCAGGAACGCCGGTCCCTTGTGGGTCATCAGGTACTCGACGGCGCCGTCGGTCTCCAGGTCGTCGCCCGGTTGAATCACCGCCATGGTCGGCAGCGTGCGCATGAGCGCGATGTCCTCCAGCCCCTGCTGCGAGTACCCGTCCTCGCCGATGCCGACGCCGGCGTGGCTGCCGACGAGGCGCACGTTGGCGGCCGAGTAGCAGATCGACATGCGGATCTGGTCGAAGCGCCCGGTGATGAACGCCGCGAACGAGCAGGCAGAACGGCATCTTGCCCGACAGCGCCAGCCCGGCCGCCGCGCCGATCATGTTCGGCCTCGGCGATGCCCATCTGGAAGAAGCGCTGCGGGTACTTCTTGGCGAACTTCCCCGACCGCGTGCTCTCCGACAGATCGGCGTCGAGCACCACCAGCTCGGGGTGGGTCTCGCCCAGGCGCAGGATCGCCTCGCCAAAGGAATCTCGACTGGCCTTGGCGGTGCCCGTCGACGGTTGTGCCGGCGCTCCCATTACAGTTTCTCCTTCGCGGCGCGCAGCTCGGCGACCGCCTGTTCCAGCTGTTCCTTGTTCGGCGCGACGCCGTGCCAGCCGATCTTCCCCTCCATGAACGAGACGCCCTTGCCCTTGACCGTGTCGGCCAGGATGAAGGTCGGCTTGCCCTTGGTCGCGCGCGCCTCGTCGAAGGCGGCGCCGATCTGCTGGTAGTCGTGGCCGTCGATGCTGATGACGTGCCAGTTGAACGCGCGCCACTTGTCGGCGATCGGGTCCAGGTCCATGACGTCCTTCACGAACCCGTCGATCTGCCCCTTGTTGTGGTCGAGGATCACGCACAGGTTGTCGAGCTTGTACTTGGGCGCGGCCATCGCCGCCTCCCAGATCTGCCCCTCTTCCGACTCGCCGTCGCCGATGATCGAGTAGACCCGGAACTTGTCCCCGTCCAGCTTCGACGCCAGCGCCATGCCGATGGCGACCGACGTCCCCTGGCCCAGCGACCCGGTCGAGGCCTCGATGCCCGGCAGCATGAAGTTCGCCGGGTGCCCCTGCAGCGGGCTGCCCAGCCGGCGCAGCGTCGGCAGCAGGTCGCGCGAGAAGTAGCCCGCGTGCGCCAGCACGGTGTACAGGGCCGGCACCGCGTGCCCCTTGGACAGGACCAGCCGATCGCGCTCCGGCCAGTGCGGCTCGTTGGGGCGGTGCTTCATCTCACCGAAAATAGAGGGTCTGAAGGATGTCCATCACCGACAACGTCCCGCCCGGGTGGCCGTTACCGGCGGTGGCGATGGCGGTCAGGTTGTCGATGCGGAGGTCAAAGGACCTCTTCCGCATGGAGTCAATCGTTGATCTGTCGAGCATGGCGAAGGGAGTGTCCTGGGGCGCGTCCGACGGTTCAAGCGAAATCTGTGTGCCGGGGCGGCTGTGCGCCAGATTTCGTCGCGTCCCCGCGCTTGTCGCGTACCGATGAGCCCGCGCCGGCCCCAAGTTGATCCCAAGGTGGCAACCGTGCGAGGGTCGCGGCAAAGTCGATGACGTCGGAGGGGGACAGTAGGCGTCTGCGGCCAGCACCGGAGATCGAAGTCGGGGGACCCGCGGGGCGGGGGGGAGATCGCGGGGTCGGGCACCTGGGGCCGCTGCTGGCCTGGGCGGTGGTGTTCGCCGACCTCGGGACCTCGGTCTTTTACGTTCCCGGCATCCTCTACGCGCAGGTCGGGTCGCTCGCGCCGGTGTTCGTGCTCATCGCCACGATCGCCTTCGTCTTCGTGGCGGTCGAGCACCTCGAGATCGCGCATCGCTACCCGAAGGGGGGCGGCGGCGTCGCCGCTGCCGTCGAGGCGTTCGGGCCGCGCGTCGGCGTGATCTCGGGCGCGCTCATGGTCAGCGCCTATCTGCTGACCATCACCATCTCGGTCGTCAGCGCGCTGCACTACATCGCGGCGCTGCACCCCTGGCCGCACGAGATCCCGATCCTGTCGGTGGTCGCCATCCTGCTGCTGGGGTTCCTGCACTGGATCGGGATCCGCGAGCTGGCGCGCCTGGCGCTGGTGTTCGGGCTGGCGACGCTGGTGGTCGAGGCGACGCTGGTTGCCGCGGTGGTGGTGCAAGCTCGACCCATCGGACTGGGCCGATCTGTGGGGCAACTTCGGCCATCTGAAGAAGATGCCCTGGTCCGAGACCATGACCGGGTTCGCCGGCGCCTGGCTGGCGTACTCGGGGCTGGAATCGCTGGGCCAGCTCGCGCCGGCGCTGCGCGAGCCGCGCCGAGAAGGTCATCCGCGTCGCCGCGGCGCTGGTGGTCGGCAGCGTGCTGGTCGACGGTGCCGCTGTTCACGGCGCTGGCGGTCGAGGCGGCGCGCACCAGCCGCATCGCACCGCAGGCGGCGCTGCTGGCGCCGGTGGCCGCTGAAGTACGGCGGCACCGGGCTGCTGACGGCGCTGTCGCTGACCGGGGCCGGGCTGCTGCTGGTGGCGGCCAACCTGGCCTTCATCGGCTGCTACAACGTCTTCAAGACGGTCGGCGAGCACGGCTACCTGCCGGCGGCGCTGTCGAAGCGCAACCGGCGCTACGGCACGCCGCGCGGCGCGATCATCGCCATCACCGCGGCGGCGGTCGTGATCATCATTTCGACCCGCGGGGATCTGCTGCGCCTGGGGAAGATCTTCGCGTTCGGCCTGCTCGGGTCGTACGCGATCACGTCGATCAGCCTGGATGTGTTGCGCTGGCGCGAGGGGCAGCGCGGGGTCGCGTTCGTCAGCGGTCTGGTCGCCACGCTGGCGCTGGTCGTCCCCTGGGTGACCAGCTGGTTCACCAAGCCGACGGCGACGCTGTACGGCGGCCGGCGTGGCGGGGGTGCAGCTGGTCGGTCGCCTTCGTCACCCACCGCGGCTGGATCCGGTCGGGGCGCTTCGGCTATCTCCGCGCGGCCTCGGCCGAGCGGGCGGCGGCGGAGCAGCCGTCGTGCGGCGAGGTGGTGACGCTGGAGGAGGCGGTCGCGCTGCAAGCCGACGTATCCGTCGACGACGCTGGTGGCGCTGCGCGGGCCCAACCGCAACCTGTGCGCGCGAGGCGGCGCGCCGCGCGCGCGGCATGGGTGACGCCGCGGTCTACGTGGTCTTCGTCGACGAGATGCCGGGGCTGTTCTTCCCGCCGCGCACCGGGCCGTCGGACGACGCGCAGGACGTGCTCAACGCCGCGGTCTACGACCTCAACAAGGAAGGGATCGAGGCGGTGCCGGTCTGGCGCATGGCCCACGACGCGGGCGCGTCGATCGCCGAGGCGGCCGAGGAGCTGGGGGTCGGGTGCGTGCTCATGGGGACGACCCAGCGCTCGACGGTCTGGCAGTTCCTGCGTGGCGATGTGCTCAAGCAGCTGATCGACGAGCTGCCCGAGCCGATCCACGTGGTGATCTGTGAGTGACCGCCGTGGCCCGGCCGCCGGCGCACGGCGGCGGTCCGCGCGGCGCGCGCCGACGCGGCCGTTCGCTCGAGATCCCCGATCACGCTGTTCGAGCGGCAGAAGTCGTCGGGGCGCCTGGGCCCGTTCCTGGCCTGGTCGGTGGTCTTCGCCGACATCGGCACGTCGATCTATTACGTGCCCGGCCTGCTGTTCCGCGAGCTGGGCGGGCACAGCCCGTCGGCGGCCGCCGCCTTCGTGCTGCTGACCGGCATGGCCTTCGTGTTGCTGGCGCTCAAGTACGTCGACGTCGCCGCGCGCTACCCCGACGGCGGCGGCGTGGTGTCGGTGGCGTCGGACGCGTTCGGTCCGATGATCGGCTGCATCGGCGGCATCCTGATCTGCGTCGACTACTTCCTGACCGGCGCGATCTCGTCGGTCAGCGGCTTCCAGTACCTGGCGGCCGAGGTGCCGCGGCTGATGCCGTACATCGCGCCCGCGGCGTGCGGCGCGCTGGTGGTGCTGGGCCTGCTCAACTACATCGGCATCCGCGAGTCGGCGGTGCTGACGGCGGTGCTGGCGGTCGCCTCGCTGCTCGGTGAACCTGGTGGTGATCGGCGTCGTGGTCAGCGCACCTCGACGGCGCGCAAGTGGCACCTGGTGCTGGAGCAGTTCTCGGCGGTCAAGGCGCTGCCGCCCTGGCGGATCCTGGTCGGCTTCGGCAGCTCGTGGCTGGCGTTCTCGGGCCTCGAATCGATCAGCCAGATCGCGCCCGCGCTGCAGGAGCCGCGCGAGCGGACCGCGCTGCGCGCCATGCTGATGGTGATCGCCGGCATCCTGGTGACGTCGCCGATCATCACCGGCGTTCGAGACCGCGCTGCTGGACGCCGCGCGCGCCAACCCCGACCAGTTCCTGTACGAGCTGGGCGCCGCGTTCGGCACGCGCGCGCTGTCCATCGCGATCGTGGTCACGTCGTCGACGCTGCTGATCGGCGCCGCCAACACCGCGCTCATCGGCTGCTACCACGTCTTCCTGGCGCTGGTGCGGCTCGGCTACATGCCGCGCTGGCTGGCGGAGCGCAACCAGCGCTACGGCACGCCGCACCGGGCGATCATCATCGCGGTCACCGTTCCGGCGGTGGTGGTGCTGGTGACGCGCGGGCAGATGGCGCTGCTCGGCGACATGTACTCGTTCGGTCTGCTGGGCGCGTTCACGCTGACGTCGGTCGGGCTCGATCGGATGCGCGTGCAGGAGAACAAGCGCGGGCCGGCGTTCTGGCTGGGCGTGCTGACGTCGCTGCTGGTCGTGCTCGCCTGGGCGGTCAACCTGGTCGAGAAGACCAAGGCGACGGTGTTCGGCGGCGGGACGACGCTGATCGGCTTCGCGGTCGCGTACGCCGTGCAGAAGGGGCTGGATCGGCGGCCACCGCGAGGGGTTCACCGAGGCCGAGGCGGCCGAGAAGGCGGCGGCCGGCCTCGAGTCGGCGGTCGACGTGGTCACCGTCGACGAGGCGCTGGACATGAAGGCGATGTACCCGTCGTCGACGCTGGTCGCGCTGCGCGCCCCCAACCTGCGCCTGTTTCAGGAGGCGCTGGCGCGCTCGCGCGGCGTCGGGCGACGCCGCGGTGTACGTCATCTACGTCGACGAGATCCCCGGCCTGTTCTTCCCGCCCAAGAGCGGCCCGTCGAAGGAGGCGCGCACGGTGCTGACAGGCGGCGGTCGACTACTTCAAGCAGGCCGGCTTCGTCGCCGTCCCGATCTGGCGCATGGGCCACGACGCCGGCGCGTCGGTGGCGGGCGCGGCGCGCCGGCTCGACGTCAAGGCGGTGATGGTCGGAACGTCGCAGCGCAACGCCGTCTGGCACCTGCTGCGCGGCAGCGTGCTGAAGTCGCTGGTGCAGGGACCTGCCGCTCAGCACGCGGGTGTGGATCTGTAACTAGGGCGAGGCGAGGCGGGACGAGGACGAGGACGGGTAAAGCTGGATCGGCGTCGGGCGTCTCGGGCGGGAGGTGCTATGGTGTGCGCCAAAACGTGTCTCGGTTGCCCCAGCTGGCGTCGCTCGCGCTTGTGATTCTCGTCGTCGCGACCTCGGGTTGCGGCAAGCGCGCCGAGCCGACGCCGCCCGCCGCGACGCCTCCGCCGCCCCCCGCCGCGCGCCGCCCGCCGGGGCCCAGCGCCCACGCGCGCACCTATCACGTGATGGGGACCGAGGCGGTGTTCACCGCCTGGACCAACGACGCCGAAAAGGCCGAACAGGCCTTCACCGCCGCCTACGCCGAGATTCGCCGCATCGAGGAGCTGATGACCGACTGGGAACACCCCGGCCAGCCGCCGAGCGACGTCGTGCGCATCAACGCGGCCGCCGGCAAGGCGCCCGTGGAGGTCTCCGACGAGACGCTGCAGGTGATCCAGGCCAGCCTCGACATGTCCCGGCGTTCCGAGGGGGCGTTCGACATCACCTACGCGGCGATGCGCGGCCTGTGGAAGTTCGACGAGGATCTGGAGAAGCGGATCCCGGCGCAGGCCGAGATCGAACACCGTCGCCAGCTGATCAACTATCGCGACGTCATCGTCGACGCCAAGAAGCACACCGTGAAGCTGCGCCGCGCCGGCATGAAGCTGGGTCTGGGCGGCATCGCCAAGGGGTACGCCGTCGATCGCTGCGCCGAGGTGCTGCGGCGCCACGGCTTCGACAACTTCATGGTGCAGGCCGGCGGCGATCTCTTCGTGTCGGGCTCGAAGGGCGCCGCGCCCTGGATGGTCGGCGTGCGCGATCCGCGCGGCGGGCCGCGCGCGATCATCGCCAAGATGGCCATCCGCGACCACGCCTTCTCGACGGCGGGCGACTACGAACGCGCCTTCGTGCTCGACGGCAAGCGCTACCACCACATCATCGATCCCAAGACCGGCTACCCGGCGACCGCGTCGCGCGGCGTGACCATCTTCGCGCCGACCGCCTTCCTGGCCGACGCGCTCGACGACGCGGTCTTCATCCTCGGGCCGCAGAAGGGGATGGCGCTGGTCGATTCCTATCCGGGCTGCTCGGCGATGATCGTCGACGCCGCCAACAAGGTCTGGGTGTCGAAGTCGCTCGAAGGGCGGCTCGAGCGCACCGGCCAGCCGACGGAGGGAATCTGACGCATGAGCCGCGACCCCGATCTCCACCCGCGGGCGGGCGGCGCCACCGCGGCCGCCGGCGTGGCGGGCCCGAGCGCCGACGTCGCCATCGTCGGCGGCGGCATCATGGGCTCGCGCGATCGCGCTGCGGCTGGCGCAGCGCGGGCTGCGGGTCACGGTCATCGAGCGCGGCATCCCCGGCGCCGAGGCGTCGAGCGCCGCCGCCGGGATCCTGGGGCCGCAGATGGAGGCGGAGGGGCCGGGGCCGCTGCTGGAGCTCGGGCTGCGCAGCCGCGCGCTTTACCCGGCGCTGGCGGCCGAGCTGCACGACGCCACCGGGATCGACGTCGGCTACGCGAAGTCGGGCGTGCTGGCGGTGGCGCTGACCGACGCAGGAGGAGGCCGAGCTGGCCGCGCGGCGCACCTGGCAGACGGCGCGCGGCCTGCGCGTCGAGGCGCTGTCGGGCGCCGGCGGCCCACGACCTGGAGCCGGCGCTTGGCCCCGAGGTGCGCGCCGCGATCCGCTTCGTCGACGACGCGCAGGTGAGCGCGCGCGATCTGGCGCGCGCCTTCTCGCAGGCCGCCGCCGCCGCGGGCGCGCGCTTCCTGGCGGGACGCTACGTCCGCCGCGTGCTGATCGCGGGCGGCGCGGCGACCGGCGTCGAGCTCGACGGCGAGATCCTGACCGCCGGCATCGTCGTCGTCGCCGCCGGCAGCTGGTCGGCGCTGGTCGAGGGCGGCGGCATTCCGGCGCAGGTCGTGCGCCCCGCGCGCGGGCAGCTGGTGTCGATCGAGACCCGGCCGCCGCTGTTCCGCCACGTGGTCAGCGTGCACGGGCGCGGCTACCTGGTCCCGCGGCGCGACGGCACGGTGATCGCCGGCAGCACCGTCGAGATGGTCGGCTTCCGCAAGGAGGTCACCGTCGGCGGGCTCGCCCAGATCCTGGGCCTGGCGCGCACGCTGGTGCCGGCGCTGGCCGACGCCGCCGTCACCGGCAGCTGGTCCAACTTCCGCCCCTACACCGAGGACCACCTGCCGGTCCTCGGCCACACCCCGGTCCGCGGCCTGGTCCTGGCCACCGGCCACTACCGCAACGGCATCCTGCTGGCGCCCGATCACCGCCTGGGCGATCGCCGAGCTGGTCGCCAGCGGCCAGTCGGCCGTCGACCTCGCGCCTTTCTCGGTCACGCGCTTCGCCTAGCTTCGGTCCCCTCGCCCCGGTCCGCCAGGTCCGCCGGGGAGAGGGCTAGGGTGAGGGGCACTCGCCTATCGCCCGCGACGTTTCGGCGGGTCGGCCAGGTCGGCGGTGGTCAGGGCGCCGGTGCCGAATTTTTCGGTGATGCGGTCGAGCGCGACGTTGATCTTGTCGGCCGCCGTCGGCGCGCCGCGGAACAGCGCCAGCTGCGGTTCGGCCGTCGGCTCCAGGCTCTGCGCCGACACGCCGGTCAGACGCACCGGCGCCACCGGCGGCGACGCGCGCAAGAGGTCGAGCGCGGCCCGGTACAGCGCCTGACCGTCGTCGGTGGCGGCGGCGAACGTGGTGCGCCGTGTGACCAGCGTGAAGTCGTCCAGCTTCAACTTCAGCTGAACACAGCGCGACCGCAGCCCGGCGCGCCGCAGCCGCTCGGCGACGCGCAGCGCCTGCGCGTGAATGTACGGACGCAGCTGCTCGGGCGCGGCGATGTCCTCGTCGAAGGTGTCCTCGGCGCCGATGCTCTTCGCCTCGCGGTCGGGCACGACCGGGCGCGGGTCGATCCCCTGGCTCAGCTCCCACAGCTCGCGCCCCGTGCTGCCCAGCCGCTGTTCCAACCGCTCCCGCCCGCGCCGCGCCAGGTCGCCGATGGTGGCGATCTCCATGGCGCGCAGCTTGGCGTCCAGCTTCGGCCCCACGCCCCACAGCCGGCTCACCGGCAGCGGCGCCAGGAACGCCGGCCCGTCGCCGGCGGCGACCTCGCGCTGGCCGTTGGGCTTGGCGAGATCGGACGCAATCTTGGCGATGAACTTCACCGCGGCGATCCCGGCCGACGAGGGCAGGGCGACCTCGTCGGCGATCCGCCGCCGCAGCTTGTTCGCGATCTCGCCGGCGCTGCCGAACAGCGACACCGACGCCGTCACGTCCAGGAACGCCTCGTCGAGCGACAGCGGCTCGCACAGCGGCGTCACCTCGTGCAGGATCGCGAACACGCGCGCGCTCGCCTCGGCGTAGGCCTCGCGTCGCGGCGGCACGACCACGGCGTTGGGCGCCAGCTGCAGCGCGCGCGCCATCGGCATGGCGCTGCGCACGCCGAACGGGCGCACCTCGTAGGACGCCGCCAGCACGACGCCCCGGCGCGCGTGGCCGCCGACGATCACCGGGCGGCCGCGCAGGCCCGGGATCGTCGCGTTGCTCGATGGACGCGTAGAACGCGTCCATGTCGAGGTGGATGATCGCAGCAGCGGTCGCGGCGACTACTCCATTCCGGTGGCGCCTTCGCCTTCCATCTTCGGCCGCTTCGCCTTCTTGCGCTTGGGCGAGGGCGCGTCCTCCGCCGGCGGCGACTCCTCCGCGGCGCTGGCCGCGCGCGGCGTCCCGCCCAGCGTCACCGCCAGCGACAGCGAGCCGCCGTAGGTCTGATCGATCGCGCCGCCCACGATGTACGTGTCGCCGTTCTTCGAGTGCATCGAATAGAAGTAGCGCCGGTAGTCGAAGCCGATGCGCGCCTCGAGGATGTCGTTGATGGCGTAGCCGATGTAAAGGTTGGCTTCCATGCCGCCGACGGTCGCTCTCGGGAAGTAGTCGGTCTTGATGCCGCCCGGCGACAGCACGTACCGATAGCCCGCGCTCACGCCCAGCGACACGTTGCTGGGCAGCGGCGCGCGCACGCCGAGCACCGCCCGCAGATACCGGTAGTCGGTGTCGGGCAGGATCAGCGCCGCGCGGTTCGCGCCGGTCATCTTGAACGCATCGTCACCGTAGCCGAGCGTCAGGTAGGGCTCGGCCGACCCGAAGGGAACCCGCACGCGCAGGCCGCCGTTGTAGTCGTGAATCTGCGTCGGGTAGGTGCTGCCGTCCGGCGTGCGCGACTGGATCCCGAACGCCTGCGAGATGTTCAGGTCGAGGCCGATGTTGGTGGCGAAGCCATCGGTGAAATGCACCGCCGGGTAGTAGACCACCGACGCGACGGCGCCGCCCAGCAGGCGCGGCTGATACTCGCGCAGCGTCGACGTGACCTGCTGGTGATACGTCAGGCTGCGCGAGAAGGCCTGCCCGCCCACCGACAGATCGAGGTAGCGGGGCAGGGGACCGCGGGGCCCGCTCGCGCTGGCGGCGCCTTCGCCCTCACTCTTGGCGTCGCTCGTCTTCGACTTGGCCTTGGCGGCGCTGTCGTCGGACGAGCTGGTGTCGGGCGCGCTCAGCGTCGGGTTGACCCGCGCCGCCTTCTGCACGTCAGCATCCGACGCGCCGCCCGCCGGCGACGCTTCGGTGTCGCTATCGCTGGTGTCGCTGGCGGCGCCGGCGGCGCCGCTGGAGCCCGCTGCCTTCTTCTTTTTCTTTTTCTTCTTGGCGGCCAGCTCGATCGTCCCCTTGCGCCCGGCGCGCCGCTCGCGCGACGGCTCGAAGCGTTCGCTGCCCAGCCGCTCTTCCAGCGGCGAGGCGATCGCGATCGAGGGCAGGCTGGCGCCGAGGCTCGCACCGGCGAGCAGAACGGCGAGGTTCGCGGACAAGCGCAGCTTCTTCATGGCGTCCCCTCACCGAGGAAGGGGGCCGTCGCGGTCACGCTGTTCGCCCAGTTGGTGAGGCAGGTGAGCTCGGTGCCAGTCAGCGAGCCGACCAACGGCATCGCCGCCCCGCCGCAGGTCGGCGGGTGATTGGTGATCTTGTCGATGAACACCCCGCTGGCCGGGATCGAGCCCGCGACCAGCAGCGTCCCGCCCGGGCACGACGTGCCGGCGCCGGTCGGCTTGCCGATCATCCGCGACTCCGGGTTCGCCGCCTCCAGGTCCAGCCCCACCGATGCGCTGGCCGTGGCGTGGCAGCCCACGCACTTGCTGGCGAAGATGGCCGTCTGGCAGTCGTTGTTGCCGCCCGTGCCGCGCGGCGCCGCCGGTGCCGACGCCTGGGTCGAGTGAACCCGCGCATCCAAGCACAACGAATGACAACAACAGTCCGCCCGCCGCAGCCCATCCCAGCATCCAGTTCGAGGTTGCGCGCCCACGGAGGGGGGCGGCCGGTGCCGATCGCTTCATGAAGACTCCCTTCGATTTGCCGGTCACTGCAGACTCCTCTTTCGCGTCGGCCATCCTACGTGCGTCTCGCCAGCGCGTCAGCCCCCATTGCGGAAGAACGTCATGGCCACCGACGGCTCACGAATCGTCCCGCTGCGCCGCGCCAGCGCAGCGAACCAGCATCGACCGCGCAGGTCGGCGGCTTAAGCACCGGGCTTAGACACCGGTCATCGCGCGCGCGTCCAGAAGCAGCGCCAGCTCGTCCGCCGGCAGGACGTTCTTCTCCGTGCACAGCTCGCGGATGGTCAGGCCGCGCGCCACCGACTCGTGCGCCAGCGCCGCCGCCGCGTCGTAGCCGATGCGCGGCGCCAGCGCCGTCACCATCGCCAGGCTCTGCTCGACCAGCGCGTTGCACCGGTCGACGTTCGGCTCCAGCCCCTCGATGCAGCGGGCGGCGAACAGGCGGACGCCGTTGGCCAGGATGTGCACCGACTGCAGGAAGTCGTACGCCATGATCGGCGTCATCACGTTCAGCTCGAAGTTGCCGGCCGCGCCGCCCCACGCGATCGTGGCGTCGTGGCCGATCACCTGCGCGCAGACCATCAGCAGCATCTCGGCCATGACCGGGTTCACCTTGCCCGGCATGATCGAGCTGCCCGGCTGCAGCTCGGGCAGGCGCAGCTCGCCGATGCCGCCGCGCGGCCCCGAGCCGAGCCAGCGGATGTCGTTGGCGATCTTGGTCAGCGTCGCCGCCGCCCCGCGCAGCGCGCCCGACGCCTCGACCAGCGCGTCGTGCGCCGACAGCGCCTCGAACAGGTTGGGCGCCTGGCGCATCGGGATCGCGATCTCGCGCGCGATCATGCACGATCACGCGCGGCGCGAAGTCGGGATCGGCGCCGAGGCCGGTGCCGACCGCCGTGCCGCCCAGCGGCAGCTCCGACAGCGCGGCGGCGCGTCGCCTCGACGCGGCGGATGGTCGAGCCCAGCATCGCCGCGTAGCCCGAGAACTCCTGCCCGAGGCGGATCGGCACCGCGTCCATCAGGTGGGTGCGGCCGAGCTTCACCACGTAGTCGAGCGCGGCCGCCTTGCCGGCCAGCGCGCCCTCGAGCGCGCGCAGCGCCGGGATCAGGTCGCGGTCGACCGCCTCGATCGCGGCGATGTGCACCGCCGTCGGGAACACGTCGTTCGACGACTGCCCCATGTTGACGTGGTCGTTGGGGTGCACCGGCTTCTTCGAGCCCGGCACGCCGCCCAGCAGCTGGATCGCGCGGTTGGCGATCACCTCGTTGGCGTTCATGTTGCTGGAGGTGCCCGAGCCGGTCTGGAAGATGTCGACCAGGAACTGATCGTCGTGCTGGCCCGCCGCCACCTCGTGCGCCGCCGTGATGATCGCGTCGCCCAGCGTGGCGCTCGAGCTTGCCGATGTCGCGGTTGATCTCG
Source organism: uncultured Pseudomonadota bacterium (assembly GCA_963778795.1). GTDB lineage: Bacteria > Myxococcota_A > Polyangia > Fen-1088 > Fen-1088 > DASRQZ01. The sequence continues at coordinate 1,647,092 of CAVZVU010000005.1, forward strand.
GCGGCCGCCTTCTTGATGAGCGCCAGCGCGCGGATCACCCGGCGCGGCAGGCGCAGCCCGCTGACCGGAAAGTTGTCGATGGCGCGCTTGGTCTGCGCGCCGTAGAGCGCGTCGGCCGGGACTTCGACGGCGCCCAGTGAGTCGGTCTCGACGCGCATGTCGCTGCCGGCGCGCGCGCGAGCGTCACTCATCGAACAGCACGTTGTCGGTCATGTCCAGCGCGTCGGCCTCCAGCCGCGCGCCCGAGAGATCCTCGGTCGTCTTGCGCAGCCGATCGGCCAGCACCTGCACGAAGCTCCAGAGCAGCTTGACCGACAGCGACGGGTCCTTGCGGATGATCTGATAGAACTCGCGCCGGCGCAGCGTCAGCACGCGCGAGCGTTCCTCGGCCGACCGCGCTGACCGAGCGCGGGCCGCGATCGACCAGCGCCATCTCGCCCATGTGCGCGCCCGCGGCCAGGTTGGTGATGAAGGCACCGTTCTTGTGCAGGCGGATCTTGCCGCGCAGCACGATGAACATCTCCTCGCCCGGCGTCCCTTCCTTGATGATCTCCTGCCCCGGCTGGAACTCGCGCACCTCGGTCACGTTGAGGACGCGGATGATCTCTTTGTAGCTGAGGTGCCGGAACAGCGGCATCTGCTTGAGCACCTCGATCTTGCGCGTCAGCTCCTCGGCGCGGTTGTCGGGCGCCGCGCCGGCGACCGCGCTGTCGATGCGCACCACCAGCGCCGTGATGTTGTCGTGCCCGCCGCCCGCGTTGGCGTGCTCGACCATCTTCTTCGAGATGTCGACCACGTCCTCGCCCTTGAGCAGATCGATGATCTGCGCGTCGTCGAGGTAGGCGTGCAGCCCGTCCGAACAGATCAGGAACTGATCGCCGGGCAGGATCTCGAAGTCGATGGTGTCGCCCTGCACCGTCTCGTAGACCCCGACCGCGCGCGTGACCGCGTTCTTGTAGGCCTTGTAGGGCGAGTCTTCGAAGCTCTCCTTGGTGATCTTGCCGCGGCGGATGAGCTCGTTGAGCAGCGAGTGGTCCTCGGTCAGCTGAACCACCTGCCCCGAGCGCAGCATGTAGACCCGGCTGTCGCCGACGTGCGCGATGAAGCCGCGGTCGCCCGCGATCAGCAGCGCCGAGGTGGTGGTCCCCATGCCGCGCTTCTCCGGCTCTGCCTGTCCCTTCTGGTAGACCGCCGAGCCGGCCGCCTGAATCGCGCCTTCCAGGATCGCCAGGATGTCCTGCGGGCGGACCGAGGTGTCCCCCTTGGCGTAGCGCTCGATGGTCTCCTTGCCCGCCTCGACCGCGGCGCGAAACTCATGCACCGCCAGCTGCGAGGCCACTTCGCCGGAGGCGTGCCCCCCCATCCCGTCGGCGACCACGAAGAGCGACAGCTTCTTGTCGACGAGGAAGTTGTCCTCGTTGATCTCGCGCTTCTTCCCGACGTCGGTCGCGGCCCAGAAGCTCAGCTCCATCGCGGTGTTAGTCCTCGTTGGTCCTCTGTGCCCTAGGGGGATGCAGTCGGAAGCGGTAGGGACACCGGCAGAGGTGCCGGCAGACGGCTTCAGGTAGGTATCACGAAAGCCCGCCGCCGCGATAGCCGCCCCCGCCAGACGCCCCCGCCCGATCGAAGCAAATCCCGAGACTTGACAGCAGGACCCCCGCTGTTAGATATGTCTCCCCGCGCGGGCGACTCGAGCCCGGGCAGCAATCGGGGATCGTCTAATGGCAGGACGCCAGATTCTGGATCTGGCTATCAAGGTTCGAATCCTTGTCCCCGAACCAAGGCGGGAGTAAACCCTCTGGTCACCGGCCCCATGGTCTAGCGGTTAGGACGTCGCCCTCTCACGGCGAAATCTCGGGTTCAAGTCCCGATGGGGTCACAGAAGAATCGCCGGAAATCCGCAGGGTTTCCGCGCTGATCCCTGCGCGCGTCGTATTAGTTGGGATTGGTCGCTAGGCTGACCGCGGTGTAAGTGCCCGAGGGGTCAGAGGCAGAGGGGTCATGCTGGGGCCTCGGTTCGTGGCAACGCCGTCCACGTCATCGAATGGTGCGTTCGAACTGATCCCAGAAAGCGCAGACCTCGCTCTTGCTGCCTGAGGCGACCGCCGGTGTGCTGTCGAGCAGGACCAGTTCGTCTCTCTCAGCCGTGTAGCGCGGCCAGAACAGTCCGGGACCGTTAGGATCGCCCGTGCGGGCGAACCGGCCCCAGGCGTCCATGATCGTGTGGGACAGAGGTAGCTCGCTCGGCGCGAGGGCGATACCGGCCTCCTCGTTTCCGAACACGAACCACAGGTCCACCTGGTGCGTCGCGCCCAGCGGGTGAAATCGCGGGCTCTCGAGTGTGTGCCTGAGCTCGTAGAGATAGACCGGCGAACCGTGGGCCGCGAGCGCGCGGGCTGCGCGCCGCGACTCGCACACGAAGGCGCCTTCGGTGATCACGTTGCCCAGCGATTCTTTGAGGTTGACGCCCGCATACCGCTCGGCCACGGGAGCCACCGCGGCTTCCCCGAACGCATCGCGTACGAACGCGTCGCGCTCCTGCAGCGTCACGCTGGGGAAGGAGATCGTGTGGAGAGATCCTTCGTCACGGTTCCAGCCGACGATGAGGGGCACGTTGGCGCCCCCGCCCGCGCGGAGAGCGGTAAGGGGCACCGCGGGGAGCTCGATCCCGTCCACGACGGGGCCCCACCAGACGCCCGGTGGCAAGATGAGCCCGCGCTTGAGGGGCAGGGCGCGCAGAACGGCCTCGACGCTCCTGGCGCGCAGGCATTTCATGTCGGCGCACCCCAGCGCTTCGGCGACCTTCTTGCCTTGCGCTTCCGCCTCGCGCGGTCCGACGTAGAGAGTATCAGCGCAAGCGCCGCTCTCCATGATGGCTCGCGCGAAGAGCCCGCGGCTCGCCGGCATCGCCAGATGAGCGCAGACGCTGAACGCCCCCGCTGACTCCCCGAAGATCGTGACGTTCTTGGGGTCACCACCGAACCCACGGACATTGCGTTGGATCCAAGTCAGCGCTGCGCGCTGATCGAGCAAACCGTATGAAGGTGATGCCGTCCGGCCGAGCTCGTGCGCGAGCTCGGGGTGCGCCATGAAGCCGAGCGCCCCCACCCGGTAGTTGATGGTCACCACCACCGCGTCCTCGCGCGCCGCCAGACGCGCGCCATCGTAGAGCCGATAGCCGCCGCTGCCTTCCACGAAGCCGCCGCCCGGGATCCAGACGAGGACGGGCTTCGCCTGGGCGCCACTCGAAGGCGTCCAAACGTTGAGCGTGAGGCAGTTCTCGTCCGTCCGCGCATAACTCGGCGCCGTGAGCTGCGGGCAAGCGGGACCTACCGCCGTCGCGTCCCGTGGCGCCGTCCACGAAGGCGCCTCCGCGGGAGGGCGCCAACGAAGCGCGCCGACGGGCGGAGCCGCGAAGGGCACGCCCAGGAAGGCTCGCACGCCGCCGTCTAGGTCTTTACCGGCGAGTGGCCCGCGATCCGTGCTCACGACGAGCGCGTGATCGTCGCGGGCCGCCGACGCGGGCGAGCCCGAGCTTGGTGATCCCGGGCCAGGCGTCCGGCAAGCGAAGAGCCACGCCAGCCCCCCGACGAAGCAAGGGAGCCGAGGAATCCTTCGCAGCATCGCGGTCACGCTCACACGAAGCCTCGCGCTCTGCAATGCGGTCATCTTGATGACCTCGCGGGGACCGACTGTACCCATCGGGGCAAGAGTGCCGACCACCTCGGCTCGATCGCAGCCGGTTCCTGCGGCGTCAGGGCGACGTGGCTCTACCCGTGCCCCCGCCAGTTCTCGGTCCACAGCCCGCAGCCGTCGGCCGGCATTCCCGACCAGACCCTCGCCGTCTACGGCACCGACACGCCGAACCGCTGCCCATCTTTGGTGAACACGATCAGGGTGTCCGTCTGGTCCGGCGCGTAGGCACCGGCGATCATGGGCGAGCTGGACGTGAACCCAGTGAGCGGAATGTCCTCCCAGGTCGCCGCGCAGTCGCTCGTCTTCATGAGCTCAGTCGGGCCCGTCTGCACAACCCAGGTGCAGGGGTGGGACGGATGGGTGAAGACCAGCTTGGTCCCGCCCGGGACCACGTTCGTGATCTCCTCGCCCGCGCTGAAGTTCGCGGCGTCCCGCCACAGGCGCATCGAGGTGCTCGATCCGTTTCCGTTGACGAACAGCGCCCACTGTCCATCGGCGCTGAATCGGAACGATTGGCCGCCGATCGGGCGCGGCGACAGGCCCCGGATCGGGCCGTCGTACTGCCATTGGCCGATGGCGATGAACGCCCCGTCCCCGCTGGAATCGGTCAGACCAGGCATGCTGAGTGTCTGCGGCTCCGTTCCGTCGAGCCGCAAGGTGACCGACACGGACTGGAAGAAGTGTTTGAAATAGAGTCGCTGCCGCGAAAAATCCAGGGCCAGGGTCGCCCCCTGGGTACACCAGATATCATCCGTGGTCTTCTGGACGTTGTTGTCGCCGCAGATGATCGAGAACGTGGCGCCCGCATCGTTGCTGACCGCGATGTTGCCGAAGTCGTACCCCCGGTTGATGTAGACGCGGCTGCCGTCGTCCGGGTCGGGCACAACGGCAAGAATCTCCCCCGACTCTCCCGGGTGTCCCTCAACCAGGTTCGGGGTCCAGGTCTGTCCGTCGTCGTCCGAGCGCCAGAGCCCGCCCTTCGGGGCCGGGGTGTCCCAAGGGTGTCCGCTGGCCGCGTAGTACATCCGGCTCGTGTCGACGGGCGAGCGGACGACCACCGGCGGCACCCAGTTCCCCCAGCCATTGGCCTCGATGGTGTCGAAGACGGGCGAATCGTGGAGGGTGAAGGTCGCGCCCCGATCGCGGGAGGTTGCGGGCCGGCACCGAAGCCAGTTCCTGGTATCTACGGCGGCCGCCGGACAGATCACCGCGGACATGAGATCGGGCTGGCACGCATCGACGAACGTCGGTCGAACGACTACGCCGGGCTGTCCATCCCGGTCCAGGATTGGCTGTTGCGCCCCGATCGCGTCCCAGGCCAAGGAACCGGGCGGCGGCGGCGACCGTCTCGTGCCGCCGTCGGCAATCGGATGACAGATGGTTAACGGCGGTTTGGGCGACCCGCCAGCATCAGGATTCGGATCTAAGCCAGGCGTCAATGTGCCGGGAGATTCGCCTGCGCCGCCAGCCGCCTTTGGTGATTGCCCAGGTTCGGACGTGGACGTGCCGTTGGTTGCACCCGAGGCGCGATTGGCCGTGCCGCCGCCGCATCCTCCGGACAGGTCGCCGGCTGCGAAAATGAAGAAGGTGGCCGACGCGACTCGAGAGAGATCGCTTGCATATCGGGACATCAGCTTGGTGTGCATGCCTTCAAGATTGGCCCTGAAGTAACACCAGCCATCAGGTGCCGAACGGAGGCGCGCCGCACGCGCGCCAAGCGGCGCGTTCATCGCGTCGTCCAGCGATCTCTCGGCTGGGCCCCGGGATCAGTGGGAGTTACCGGGTTCCCCGGATGGTCGTCGGTCGCCGGGGTGCGGACGTTTACGGAAGGACGACTCTTTGGGGGGGACACATGAGGTTGTGGTGTCGAGCGCGGGCGGTCACGGCCGCCTTGTGGTGTGGGACCGTTGTTGGTTGCGGGTTCACCGCGGCCACTGAAACCGGCGCCGCCGTCGCGGACAAGGGCGGCGGCGGCGGGCAAGAGGGGGCCGCCGGCGGGCAAGCTGGGCCCGCCAGTGGCGCCGCCGGCGGGGCGCGTTCCAAGGGGCCGGCCTGCAAGCACGATCCGGCGACCTTCTGTGCGGGGACGAAGAGCGGCCGCTGGTGCGTCGAGCAGCCCTTCGACGATCAACGCCTGTCGCTGAGTGTTTGGTCCGACGGACCTGAGGACGCCTGGGTGGTCGGCTCTGACATTGGTCCGGACCCGCGCTCGGAGTTCCTGGTGGCGCGCTGGGACGGCTGCCAATGGAAGCGTTTCGCGAACCCCGACCCGGGCCCATTCAATCCGGAGGCCGTCTGGGGCTCGGGCCCCGACGACGTCTGGATCGCGGGGCGGGGCGACCACGCGCTGCACTTCGACGGCTCGAACCTGCAGTCCGTGCCGCTGGGAGACGAATTTACGATGATCTCGGCCGTGTCCGGGTCGAGCCGGGACGATGTCTGGGCCGCCGGTACGCAGCTCTTCCACTGGAATGGTGCCGCGTGGACGCCGGTCGTGCCCGGCGCCAACAGCTTCTCGACCTTCGCGGACGTGTGGGCGGTGGCGGCGAACGACGTGTGGACAATCGATTTGAGGGACGCGCTGCACTTTGACGGAACCCGCTGGACCAGCACGCGGCTGACGGATGCACAGGGCGTCCTCGCCCTGCAAACCATCTGGGCGGCCCGAGACGATGCCTTCGCCGCCACCGAAGACGACGACGTGTTCTGGCGGCTCAAGAACGGAGTGTGGACGCAACACCGCGGATCGCGGAACAGCGGGTTCAGGTGTCTCGGCGGGCTCAACGGTGACATTCACGCGTGCTCGTCTGGGCCGGACGGGTTGCTGGCGTTCGACGGGACGGCGTTTGTGCCGGTCGGCGACGCGCCGGCGATCTTCTATCTGGACGTGTGGGTCTCCGAGAGCGAGGTGTGGGCGGCCGGCGTCGCAGGCACCGTCATTCACCGCTCGCGGCAACCGGGGCAGCGGCCGTCGAGGTCGCCCACGCCGCCCCCGGTCCCCATGTCTCCGAGACCCGACGACGGGCGTTGACCGCCCGGGATTTCCGGAGGTCACCCGATGGCTAGAGGGGCCTCGCCGCGACGACCGCCACCGCGACCACGCTGTTTGCATTGAAAAGTGACCCGATGGGGTCACAGGAAATTTCTAACGACGGCGCGCTCTTTCAGCGCCTGTGACGGCGGTGTAACGAGAGGCGGGCTTCTTCTCCGTCGGGACGGCACGATTTCGCCCTCCTGCAGCTCGATCTTGAGCTTGGCGACTTAGGATCAGACCTCGGCCCAGGTGAACATTCGTGTAGCTGCCTATTTAGGAGTGAGTCTCGCAGTGTGGCCAGATACCCTCGAATGACCAGCGCCTGTTTGGCACGCAGGTGGTCTTACGCGGGACTTGACGCCTTGGGCTCGCGAACTGGATGCTCCCAGAGTGCCTATTCTTACGGTGGTGGGCGCGCGGGGCCACGCGGGGCGAACGCGGCGCGCGCTCGTGGTCTCGCTGGGAAGTGCGGGGATTCTCGGTTGCGGTGCGCCGTCACTTGCGCTGCCCGCGACCGCGTCCGCCCCGGCCAAGCCCTATGGCATCGATCTGCAGCCGGTCACGACCTGGAGCAATCCGTGCGAAGACTTCGAAGAGTTTGCCTGCGGAGGTCGGGTCGAAGCCTGGAAGAGGATGAATCGGCCCGGAGACCTACTCGCCGATCGGAACGAAGGGATCGTGCGCTTCGCCGACGAGGTGGTCGCAGGACAGCATCGGGAAGAGCCCGGTGTATCCGCAGGGCTGCGTGAATATCTCACGCGTTGCCGTGATCCGGCCGCACGTACGGCAGGCCTCGGCGAGCTGCGCGGCGAACTCGATAGTCTCTCTCGAGCCGAGAGCTTCGACGATCTTGCCCGGACGCTCGGCCATCTTCGCTCGGTCGGTCTCCAGATACTGGTCGAGGTCAATCCGGGGATCCCTGAGGGCGACCCCACGAGGCCAATGGCCTTGTTCATCGGGTTCGGGGGCCCAATGCTGCCGCGCCGCTTCTACGCGCCTGTTCTGCATTGGACCGTGCACGAGAACCGGGCTCATTGGGAGCGTTTGGCCAAGTTGTCGGGGGTCGCGATCGCCCAGGATGCCGCCGATGCCGCGCGGGTCGATCGGTGGCTCGCCGCGGATCGTCCCAAGGGTTCGGTGCAGCGAGCGCAGAAGTCGGTGAGTCGAGCCGATCTCGAACGGCGCCGTTTTCCGTGGAAGGCGTACTTCGATGGTCTGGAGAAGAACAGCAACGGTCCCTTCAGCCTCGACGATCCTGCGGTCCTGGACCACATCGACTCGCTGCTCGCGTTGCCGCTTCCGGTCCTGAAGAGCTACGTGCGTATTCGGGTGATCGACGATTGGGGTTTGATCTTGAGCCCGGAATTGCTCGGGGAGGAAGCGCGTTTCCACAATGGAACGGTCCACGGGTTCCGCGTCGAGGCGCCGTCTCTTCGTGAGGCCTGTCCCATGCTCGAGGTGCCCGATTTCATGCAACGTCTCGAGCTCGCCTATCTCTCGTCTCTGGCGGATCGGACCGGCGAGGCGAGCGGTACGGCGTTGTTTCACGTCCTCCGTGCTCGATTGGTGGCTCGGATCGCCCGAGCGGGCACAGTGAACTCGAAGACGCGAAATCGGGTTGTGGAGTCCTTGGAGCACCTGCGGCCGTTCTTCATCGAAGAGTGGTCGCCCCCGCCCGACGGGGCATCGGCGACTCCAGATTCCGGATCGCTCCTCTCTCTCTTCCGCCGCGAGCGGACCGAAGAGACGAGCCGCGAGATGGCGTGGGTCGGGGGGGCCTGGAGGGGTCCGAGCTGGAACTATTGGCCTAGGTACGACTCACGTGCGGCGGTGCAATCACCGAGCGATTCGCTCTGGCTCGCTCCTGAGATTCTACGTCCGCCCTATCTGCGCTGGCCCGAGCGCCCCGCCGCGACCTACGGCAGCCTGGGCGCGACCCTCGGGCACGAGCTGGCTCACTTGCTTCCCAAGGACCTGAGGTTTGTCACGTCGGCGGCGCCGGTCGCCTCGCCGGTGAACGAGCGGGCGCACGAAGACCCCCATGCCTGTCTGGCGCGGCACATGGCGAGCATCGCAGGCGGTTGGCACATTCTCTTCGACGCAGAAAGCTCCGCCGACGAGTACACCGCCGACCTCACTGGCCTCGATCTCGCGCTCGAAGTCATGCGAGCGGAACACCCGCGAGGCGGCAGCGACGCCCAGGCCTACTGGCAGGACACGCGCGAGCTCTTTGTCGCCTTTGCGCAAGACTTCTGCGCCAGGGGAGGCGACTTCGACTCCGAGCTGACGGTGCGCACGGATTCTCACCCCTCGATCCGCGTGCGCATCAACGGTGTAGTTTCAGAGCTACCGGAGTTTGCGCGCGCCTTCGGGTGCGTGGCGGGGCAGCCGATGGCGCCCGCCCAACGCTGCGTAGCGTGGTGATACGCCGTCGAGCGCCTCGTTTTTCCGTATAACCCGCTGGTTACGTTGCTCGCGCCGCCACGACCGCCACTGCAATCGCGGTGTTTACATTGAAAAGTGACCCGATGGGGTCACAACAAAAGTTGAGGAATCTCGCGGGAGATTCCGATCAGCCTCCTTCTCGTTGCCACGCTGATTGCCACGGCGGGTGATTCCAGCGCCAGGATCAGACTCGCCCCGCTCCCCGGGGCCAGGTGCGCATAGCGCATCGTCATGTTGATGGTCGAGTGCCCGAGCCACTCCTGCACCTGGCGCAGAGAGACGCCCCTTGCCGCGAGTTGGGAGGCGAAGGAGTGTCGGAGGTCGTGCCACCGAATCTCCCGCAGCCCAGCGCGCCTGCAAGAGCCCCACAGTTTTTCGTGGAGCTGCCCTATACCTCAGCGTGTTTCGACGGGACCAGACTCCGCGGTACATCGACCCGAGGCGACGGCGGAGCGGACCGCTGCAATCGTAGGCTTCAGCTCGTCGCCGACGCAACTAAACGCCAGCAAAGGCTCTCCTCCCGCACTGTATTTGAAGACCAGCAAATGATCGTGGTCAGGCGGGATGTCGCCGTAGCCGAAAAAGTGGTGATAGACGACGAAGTCCAGATTTGCTCCCACGCCGCCGAACGCGAGCACGCGCGGCGGACTCGAATACGTACAAGTTCCACTTGGACGTTTTCGAGAAACGCCCGCATCAGCTACGCCCATGCGTCGGGTGTAGGCCTCGACGGCATGCCATATCGACGTGGGAAACTGGCTGATGGCGACGACCGGCTTGAATCGCTCCGAGGCGAATCCGCGCGGTGGTCGGGAGGTTGACGCCGCAACGGCAAGAACCGGGACGCTGACGCCAATCAGAAGGACGGGCCAGATCCGCATGACCGTGTCTAGCGTAGCGCCGGTGAAGAACTCGATGCAACAGCTCGAACGACGAGCGAGCGTTCCCTCGGAGCAATCTTCGCAGAACCGCCCGAGGATCTTTGATAGGGTGGTTTCGTGTACGCCATTGCCATCGTTCGTTACCGCAAACCTCTCGAAGAAGTCCTCGCGATGGTCGATGAGCACAGGGCCTTTCTCCGTGAGCTAAAGGCCCAAGGTCTGCTCATCGCCTCTGGCCCTCTCGATCCGCGCCACGGCGGCGCCCTGTTGTTGCGTGTTCCGGATGTGGCCACCGTTGACGGCATTCCGCGATCGGGATCCGTTCACCCGAACGGGCTGCGCACAGTACGAGATCTTGCCCTGGCTTCCGAACATCGGCGTCGAGGAATTGGATCAACTCACGGCTCCCCGCCGGACCTGATCTCGAACGACAGCATCCTTCCGGGCGTCGAGCCAGTTGCTCGCGCATCGACGAGACCATCGCCGATCAAGCGACGCCGACCCCTAAGAACGCGCTGTCCTTCGCCAAAATTCGATCCGCGTGTGATCTTGGGGTTTTAGAGGGTTTCCATCGCGCGGCCCAGGGGCGCAAGATCGACGGGTGCTCGCGCCCCTTCTCGCCTTCCTCGCCTCCGTCTGGTCAGCCCTGCGCTCCCGCGCCAACCTCGCCATCGAAAATCTCGCGATCGAGCGGGCTGCGAACGCCACCGGCGCCTCGATTCAGGACGGGAGACGCCCTCCCTAGTCGCGACCTCGCGTCGCGGCCGTGACAGCATCGGGTAACAAGCCCGATGGGGTTGCAAGTCGGTGCGGCGCTTTGGTTTTCGATCATTCGCAGGTTCGACTCCCGGGCGCCGCTAGGACCGTCGCCGCGGCGAGCACGCCGCGAATGATTGACGGCCCCCGCCGCCGAAAATCTATTTGAAGGGTCTTGATGTTCCCATCCGAGGCGCGGCCACTTAGGTCTCTACGTCAAGTGATGGCTTACGTTGAAGCGACCGGTCATGGTGGTAGCGAGCCTGTCGTACTCGCCAGCGGGTCATTTGCCGGGTGCCTCGGCGCCCGACTCAGAAGCTGATCCGTACTCCCGCGGACGGGTAGGTCCCTGGCTGCATCGTATCGCCGCCCCAAGCCAGAACCTCGGTTCCCGTCCAGACCGCCGAACCCCCGAACAGCCCTCTCGTGGTCAACGGCACCGAGAACGCCGTCCAGGCGTCGGTGGACGGATCGTATTCGGTTCCGGTTCCGAATACGACCCGAGTGTCGTTGCCGCCCCAGATGACGAGCTTCTTTCCGGTCCAAACGTCAACGAAGTTGCTACGTGGGGACAACGCGCCATTGGTAGTCATCGGTCTCCAGGTGTCGGTGTCGGGATTGTAAATTGCGCCGTCGGCTAGAAACGACGCCCCGTCGTGCCCACCAAACACCAGCATTTCAGCGCCGTCCCATTGCACGTGTGGCACGCAACGCGGTTGAGGCCCTCCGGTCGCCGCCATGGGACTCCATAGATTGGTGTCAGGATGGTAGCGAAGCCCGCTGTTCAAGCACTTGCTGAAGTCGGTTCCTCCCCAAACGAGAAGATCGTGGCCGGTCCAGACCATCGCCTGGCCCTGCAACTGCGTAGGCGTGGGTGGATTGGGCATCGCTGTCCAGGTGTCAGTTGCCGGATCGTAGAATCCCGCCTGCAGACCGTTGAAGGTCATAAGCACCTGTCCGGTCCAGGCACCGGAATCACCCACGACGCCGGGGACCGCCGCCCCTGACGTCGACATAGGCCTCCAGGCGTCGGCTACGGGATCGTAGCGAGCCCCGTCATTGATAAACTTGGTCATGGTCCGTCCGCCCCAAACGATCATCTCCGATCCGGTCCAAACCGCGACGGGAGCGTAGCGAGGAGAGGGAGCTCCGATCATCGACATCGGACGCCAGCTGTCTGAACGTGGGTCGTAGCGACCGCCGGTGTTGTAAATGAAGGTGTCCAGGACGTCGGCGTCGCCGCCCGCCCACACGACCGCCACGGAGCCAGTCCAGACCATAGCAAGAAGCGCTCGCCCAAGGGGCGCGCCCGCGCTCGACATGGAGGAGATGGTGGGGCCGGTCCGAACCGCGTCTAGTTGCGTGAAGCCGTCGGTCGATTGAGACGAGCCGTCGGTCGCTTGCGTCGACCCATCGGTCCGGCTGGATTGGTCAGCACCGGCGTCGTTCAGGACCGCCACTTGATGGTTGGCCGAACATCCGACAGCCACTAACGCGCAAAAGGAAGCCCAGCTCAGACAGCAAACGAAACGGCCGTCCATGCCTCCTTTTCGGGTGCTCGCGCGGCACCGACGCGCTCCCATCCCGGCACCCATGCCGGGACACTCGCCCATTCCCGACATCGACGTCAACGGCCATTTCGTTGTGCCCCGCGGTGCGGCGAGCTGGGTTACAACGCGGTCGAGGTTCGGTCGCTCCGAACGGAACGTGGACCGTGCGCAGCATTCGCTCCAGCGCGTCCGTCAGCGGGATGCGCCACTCTCCGCCCGTTTCAGCGGGTTAGCGGATCGCGAGCGCGATCTTGCGGGCACCGCGGTCAGGCACCCGGCCGAATCCGGGCTGGCCACCCAGTCTGTAGCTGGGGCGGGGCATCTACGCCCCAGCAGACTTCTCGCCCACCGAACATCACGGCCTCGCGGTGGCATCGGCCCAGGTGCCGAGCGCCGTGGTCTGCCTGCTGTCGGCGCTTCAGTTTCATCGACTGACGACCCAGGCGCCCTTCGAGGTGTGGCTGGCGGTCGGAGGCAAAGCTCGGAAGCCGGCTCTTGCGAGCTCTGCGGTCAGGATCGTCCGGTTCAGCCTTCGCGCGCTCGCAGAGGGCATCGAGGTGCATCAGATCGAAGGTGTTCCGGTGCGAGTTACGTCGGCCGCTCGCACCGTCGCTGACTGCTTCAAGTACCGCAACAAGATCGGCCTCGACGTGGCGCTGGAGGCACTGAAGGACTATCGGCGGTCGCGCCGCTCGATCGACGAGCTGGTCCGTGCGGCTCGCATCGTTCGGGTTCGAGAACGTGATGCGTCCTTACCTAGAGGCGGTCGCGGCATGACCAAGGATCAGCCACGCAATCTCGCTGCTTCGGTACGGAGTCGACTGCTGACGCTCGCCAAGTCCGGCGGCGAGGACTTCACCTTCGTGCTCACGCGCTACGGTCTCGAACGTCTGCTGTATCGTCTCGGGCGTTCTTCCCATGCGGGTGACTTCGTCCTCAAGGGCGCGATGCTTTTCCCCCTCTGGTCGGGGAACCCCCACCGGTCCACGAAGGACCTCGACCTCCTGGGCTTCGGGTCCCCGGACTCGAATCGTCTCGTGCGCGTATTTCGAGAGGTGGTTGCCATCCCGGCGTCCGATGGGATCGAGTTCCTGCCGGAGACGGTCAAGGCTGTCCCAATCCGGGAGGATGCGATCTATGACGGAATACGGGTGACTCTGGAGGCGCGGCTCGAGGCTGCCAGGATGCACCTCCAGGTCGACGTCGGCTTTGGAGATGCCGTCGTCCCCGCTCCCCGCGAGATGTCGTACCCGACCATGCTGGACGTACCGGCGCCGGTTCTTCGCGCCTACCCGCGTGAGGCGGTCGTCGCCGAGAAGCTCCACGCAATGGTCGACCTCGGGCTGGCCAACAGCCGAATGAAGGACTTTTTTGACCTGTGGTTCCTGGCAACGAACTTCTCGTTCGACGGCGCGACCCTTGGCGAATCGATTCGATCCTCCTTCGCGCGTCGCGAGACGGCGATCCCCCGAGAGCCTCCGGTCGCGCTCACGTCGGAGTTCGCAGGCGATCGACAGAAGCAGATCCAATGGACCGCCTTCGTGGCGAAATCACGCCTCGCCGATCCCTCACCCGATCTCGCCACGGTCGTGGCGCTCCTGCACAGGTTTCTCTGGCCGGTGCTGGTTGGGCTGAGCAAGAGCGGAACCGCTGGGACGATTGGGACGATGTGGACCATCGCCGCCGGTTGGCGCTGAAGGCTTCTCGTTGGCACCAGGTTGGCACGACTAACAGGCTCGAACCGAATCGAGCCGGACTCAACTGTCTCCAAACCGTGCCAACCTGCTGCCAACAACTATGCGTTTTGTCTGCTGAATATTGTGGGAGCTCAGCGCAACGCTTCGTGTTTTCGGTTCTTCTGTCGGTCGGTTCAAAGGAGCGCGGACCGACGACGTCACAACGGGCGTTCGCCGTGGCAAGCTGAAGGTTCCGGCTGCGCCCGCTACGGGAGAAAACAGCGTTCCAGTCGCTGGGCTTTCGATCAAGGAGCGCCTGAATCAGATGAAGGCCGTCGCGGGGATGGCCTTGATCGTGATGACCGCGGAGGACGAGCAGCCAGACGGGGCCAAACGCGCCCGCCAGAATGTAATCCACGAGATCGGGTTCTTCCAGGGCGCACTCGGGTTCGAGCGGGCGATCATCGTCTTGGAGGAAGGTTGCGAAAAATTCTCAAACGTCGACGGGATCATCTACATCGGCTTTCCAAAAGGTCATGTAGCGGCGGCATATGAGGGGATCCGAGAGACCCTGGAGCGAGAGGGGTTCCCCGCTCGGCCGACTTAGTCGCGCCGTCGCCGCTACCGCCAGAGCAAGAGCGTCAGGCCCGCCGCCGCTAGCAGCGCGCCGCCGATCCCTGCCGCCGCTGACCAGCCGTTGCGGTCGTCGATCTGCTGGTTGATGTGTGCGCGCTCGACGCCGCTGGCGTCCCCGGCACCGTCACGCAGGCGCGCGCCCAGGACCGTAAAGGTCGCCGCCGCCGCCAGCGCCGCGCCGCCGGCGACGGTCAGCGCCAAGCCGGCGCGCCGGGCGAGGGGCCGCGCCAACGGCCCCGTCGCAAGGTCGGTGCTCGCCGGCGCCTCGACGGTGAACACATCGCCCGGATCGGGCTCCAGGCGCAGCGCCTCCAGCGCCGCCTGGTCGAACGGCAGCTCGAAGAGGTGGGTGAAGGCGTCGTGGATGGCGCCGCGGTGAAGCAGGGTGGGTGCCTGTGCCGGTAGGTCGGCCAGGCTGACGTCGGCGCCTGCCGGCACGGCGTACTCGACGCCGCTGGCCACGGTGCGCAGGTAGAAGCCCGGCCCGTTGAAGGCCGCCTGCGGGAGGATCAGACGCACCTCGCCGCTCGCGCCCGGGTGCAGGTCGGCCCAGCGCACGCCGGCGTGATCCTCCAGCATGCGGTGCGCGCTGGTCGGGGCCGGGCCGATCGCCAGTACGCCGCCGCGCGCCCCGCGCAGGTCCAGCAGCAGATCGTCGCCACCCGCGGGGGCGCGCGCGACGACGTGCGGGCGGAAGCGCTGGTTGCGCACCGACCGGTTGGCCTGGCGCACGAAGCCGGTCAGCTCGGCGTAGGTGACGCGCCCGTCGCCGTTGGCGTCGGCTCCGCCCAGCAGGCCAGAACGGACCTCGTGCGAGAAGATGCCGGCCTGGAACTCCTCCCACTCGTGGCTGAGGCCGCTCGCCGAGCTCGACAGCAAGAAGCCGGTGCGGGGCAAGGCCGGGGCGCCCGGGTCGAAGTACGGGTCCTGCCAGGGCCGGCGTTCACCACCCGGGCCGCGGTTGCCCAGGAAATAGGAGGCGCGGCAGGCGTCGACGATCACGTGGTTGGTGTCGGCGCGCGCGCGCGCCAGCACCATGGTTGCCAAATCGGCGCGCGTGAAGCGGGCGTCCGCCAGAGTCAGGTATCCCTGTCCGTCCTCGACGTCGCCGTGTCCGGCGTAGACGAAGTAAAGGACGGTGCGCGCGCCGCTCGCGCGCGCCTCGGCGACGCGCGCCGCAATGCGCTCCACGGCGGCGCCCAGCTCGGCGCGCGAGGGGATATGGGCCGGCGGCGCCGACTGACCGTAGAGCTGCCGGCTCTCGGCGTCGAGCTCGGTGAGGGTCTCGACCTCGGCGCCGAGCGTCGCGAACAGCACCGTCCAGCGGACGGCGTCGTCGTCGGCGTAGCGGAGGCGTGGCAGCTCGATGCGCGGCGGGAAGTTGTTGCCGATGACCAGCGCGAAGCTTCGCACCGCGCCGCCGCGCTCGACGACGCCGGCGGCCGCGGCGCCGCGCGGCGCCGCGCCCCAGCCGAGGAGCGCCAGCGCCAGCGCGCCGCGCGCGCGCGATCGCCCGTAGCGGTTCACGGCGTCACCTGCAGGAGCAGCGACGGTTGCGCGCTGCCCGGCAGCGGCAACGGGGTCTCCTCGGTGAGCGCGCGGCGCGGCTCTTCGATCGTGCGGCGCACCAGCGCCTCGATCTCCAGCACGCGGTGGGGCTCGCGCAAGAACAGCGCGTAGATCCGCAGCGGCCCCGGGCGCAGGCGCTGGCGGATCTCCTCGCCCAGCTCGGCGCCGGTGGTGCCGGGCAGGATGGGGATCGCCGCGGGATCCTCGCCGGCGCGCAGGTAGGCCGGGTAGTACCAGTGCACGGCATAGCTCTCGTCGACCGCGAACACCATGAGGTGGGTGAACGCCGCGTCGGGGTTGCTGTACGCGAAGAGCAGCCCGTCGCGCGCCTGAATCGGCCCATCCACCGGCTCCGCGGCGCGCGCCGAGACGCTGCGAAAGAGGTGAATCGCGGGCGCGGCCGCCGTCACCGGCAGCGCGCCGCGCGGCGAGGGCTCGCCGATTGTGGTCACCCGCGGGCGCGAGATCAGGCGTCCTCCGGCCACCGCAATCAGCAGCGCCACCAGTGCGCCGCCGAGCGCGAAGCGCGCGCGCCACCAGGACTGCACCGTCGTCGTCGTCGTCGTCGTCGCCGCCGGCGTCATCGCCCAGGAAAGCGCGGGCGAGGGCACCGGCCGCCCCGCGGCGCCCAGGACCCCGTGCCAGAGCCGATCGAGTGCGTGCTCCTCGCCGCCGGGCAGCGCCGACTCCATCACCAGGTGGCGCCGGTAGTGGGCCCGGCAGCCGGCGCAGCGGCTCATGCGCGCGCGCAGCCGCGCCTCGGAGCCGATCCCGAGCCGACCAGCGAAGTAACGATCGATCCGCCGCCGGTGCCACCAGTGCGCGGTCACGGCGTGTCCTCCCAGACGAAGCGGCGCAGACGCTCTGCGAGGCGGTGTTCCCAACCCTCGAGGGTCGAGCGGGGAACGCCCAGCGCCGCGGCCACCTGAACCTGGGTCTGACCATCGATGAAGCGGCGCTGAAAGAATTCCGCCTGCTCGGCCGGCACGCCGGTCTTTAGAAAACGCAGCAGCAAGTCACGCGCCTCGAGTCGCGGCTCCGGCGATGGGTCGACCGGTTCGGCCGCGGCCGACGACGACGACGACGACGCGTTGCCGGCGGCGGACACGCGCCCGGTGCGGCGCAGGTGCTCGAGGCCCTTGCGGCGCGCGATCGCGCCCAGCCACACCGCCAGCGATCCCCCGCTGAAGCGCCGGCGCAGCTCGTGGTTGCGCAGCAACTCGACAAAGACCTCCTGCACCACCGATTCAGCGTCGGCGGGTCCCACCATCGATCGCACCGCTCCCAGTAAGGCGCGCGCGTGCGCGCGGTAAATCGCCGCCAGCGTCGCGTCGTCCCCGCGCCAGAAGGGGAGCATGTCGGCAGGCGCGTCCGCGTCGCCGCTGGATTCGCCGCCGCCAGGCGCCCGCGCCGGCTCCTCGCTGGGCCCCGTGGGATCGTCGCCGGACAGCAGGCGCGCGCAGGCCAACCACCAGGGGTACAGCGCCTCCGCGAGCCCGCAGCCGACTGACATCATTGCGGCCAAAGCGCGTAGCTGCTGCCCCAGCACAGCGCCGATCCGTCGGACGCTCCCGCGCAGTTAATGAACTCGCCGGCCCACATGCTGAAGAACCTCCCGGGCGGTGGCTGCGGCTTGGCGTTGCCCCAGTCGTTGCCCCAGCACCGGATGGTCCCATCGAAATTGGTGATACCGCAGGCATGCCCGGGCGCCTCCGCTAGGGAAGTCACGCCGAAAGGAGGCGGCACCCATGGGGCCTGGTCGTTGTCGCCCCAGCAGTAGGTCGCTACGCCCGAGGTGGCGCAGGTGTGGTCGCCGCTGGCCTGCATCAACAGAGATCCGATCGGAGCATTGAAAAGACTCACCGTCGGCGGGGTCGTTTGCCCGCGGGAGTTGTCGCCCCAACAACGGATGGTGGCGGCCGGGGGGTACGCCGCGTCCGCGTCGAAGACAAAGGTGCAGCTGTGGCTGCGTCCCAGCGCGACCACGGTGGAGATGCCCGGCGGCAGCGTGGCCTGTCCCGAGCTGTTGTCGCCCCAGCAGACCGTGGGACCACTGTCACCGCCGCCGCAGGCATGGCGGCTACCCGCGATGACCCACTTGGTCCCGGCCGGCGGCGTGGCTTGACCATAAGTATTGTCGCCCCAGCAGACCACCAGGCCGTCCTTGGAGGGATCAACGGTGTCGCGCTTGGAGGCGCAAGTGAAGTCATCGCCCGCGGTGATTCCGGTATAGAGGCCGGGCGGCGGAGCGGCTTGTCCCTTCGAGTTGTCGCCCATGCAGGCGATCTGGAACTCGCCATACGACGCGCAGGCGTGCGCCCGGCCGATCGCGATCGACTGGATCAGCCGGAGCCCGATCGGCATGGCGTCGGGGGGGGGTGGCCCGGCCTCGCCGCCGGTCCCGCCTGCGTCGAAGTGGCCGCCCATACCGCCCGCATCCACGTTGGACCGCGAGCAGGTTTGGTCGGCGGTCTCACCCACCAAGCTCCGCACGCAACGCGGCACCGCGCCGCTGCTGCAGCAGACGAACCCCGCGCTAGGGCAGGGGCAGGGGCTGCCGTCGAGAGGGAGCTTGGACACGCAGGCTATCAGGCCCAGGCTGACGCCCAGCCCGAGCCACCGCCATATCCCCGACCAGGTCATCCGTCGCATCGTCATTTATCACGCCTCCACCGACTGATGACCGCCGGCGGTCAGAAATGACGAGCCCGCCAAAAGAATTCTGCGGAGCTGGTGCAGGATTCATGGGTAGCGAATCTCGTTGGCACCAGGTTGGCACGACTAACCGGCTCGACCCGAATCGAGCCGGACCGAACAGCCTTCAAATCGTGCCAACCTACTGCCAACAACTATGCGTTTTGTCTGCTGAATATTGTGGAACTCAGCGCAACGCCTCGTGTTTTTGATTCTTCTGAGGGACGGTTCAAGTCCCGATGGGGTCACAGGAAAGTTCCACACGACGTCGCGCTCTTTCGGCGCCTGTAACGGCGGTGTAACGAGACGCAGGCGTCGCCGCCGTCGGAAGCGTTTCGACGATGGAGGTCACCCAAGAATCGCCCGGACTCGACCGCCAGAGCTGATCTCTTTTGAAGGAGCATCAAGCGGAATTGACGTTGTGAGCCCGGAGGAACTCTTACGTCGGATGAAGTTCGACGAGGGTGGCCTGCTTCGCCGCTGCGGTCTTCATCCTGTTCGGCTGCCCAGAGTTTCGCGGATGTGCACGAGACCCGCATGAACCTGGGGATGGAGGTCCAGCACCGCGGGCGGCACGCGCTCGAGAATCTGCTCGGCCAACGTTCCGGAACCCTGCATCGTGAACGAAAGCGCCATCGACCCCCCCTGGCGACGTCTCAGGATGATTTGATACGGGACCCAGGTGGGCGTGACCGCCGAGACATCCTGCCAAGATATCCGCGTCGTGATCCCGAGAATCCGCCGCTCGATGCCGCTTTCAGAGAGACGGACGCGAACTCCGAAGGAGGCAAGGAAGAACAGTGCCGCCATGAACAGCGCTGCCGTGGAAAGAACGATCCCCCCCCTGAGATCATCGCGCGCGATCGCGAAATGCGACTCGACGAGAAAAAGCGCCCACGCGAGCAGCGTCACCCCAATGCCTATCATCGCCGCGACCGCGTACCCGAGGCCATTCTTGAGGACGTATTCCTGATTCCGGAGCGCCGCCCGTTGCCGGGACCGAC
Organism: uncultured Pseudomonadota bacterium; assembly: GCA_963778795.1. Lineage (GTDB taxonomy): Bacteria > Myxococcota_A > Polyangia > Fen-1088 > Fen-1088 > DASRQZ01. The sequence continues at coordinate 1,667,033 of CAVZVU010000005.1, forward strand.
GCCGGGCCAGCCGGAGCTGTAAGTTCGTCGATAGAGACGCCGCGGTGGTCTGAGTGGCGAAATCGAGAAAACCGCTCATCGAGCACCAGTGTAAATTTCTAGCACGCAACTACTCTCCCCGGGGCGCCGTCTCCGTTGAACGGCGAATGGATTCCGCCGGCAGCGCCCCGCGAATATCTGTCGTAGGTGCGCGGGGTTTCGTCGCCCGCGCCGCCACCACCGCTACGGCAACCTCGCTGTTTACATTGAAAAGTGACCCGATGGGGTCACAGGAAACTTCTAACGACGGCGCGCTCTTTCGGCGCCTGTAACGGGTCATCTCGGGTACTCGTGGTGTGCGACCACTTGTCCGGTGGCATCGTCGATGGTGACCGCCAGGCTGTAACCCTTTCCCTGCGCGTTCGATTGAATCAGCCAGAGTCTCCGCCCGCCCTCGTCTGAAAGTCTCGCGTCCGCCGGCAGGCTCCAACGCTTCTTGTGCTCGGCTGCCCACGCTGCGGCAATGCGACGGGCGTCGGCTTCGAGTGTCGTCGTCGGCTCGATGGTCGATGTCTGTCGTCTCACGCCAGCGCCGCCTCCAGTTGCACGATCAGCCCCCCGCATCTCGCGTCGTCGCACGTGCGGCAGCTTGCCGTCGGCGTCGCAAGCGTTCGGCGATCTCGCGCCCCATTGGAGGCGCAAGGCGACGTCGCGTCGAGGGCGGTCGTCAGATCGATGAGGGAGCGCAGGGTGAGGCGTCCTCGCGCGTACGCGGGAGGTCGTGTGCTGGTCGCATGTCGGGTGGTCGTTGCAAGCTCACTTGCGCGCGAAACCGGGAAGAAGATGGAGATGCCATCGTTCACATCTTGAGCGACCATGTTTTTCGAAGAGGTCATTGTGGGGCGCGGCGCGACTACCGCCGGGTTGGTGATTGCGTACGGCCACCAAGCCACGGACGTAGCGAGGATTTGGGCGTTACCGCAGAACGCGACACTAGCGGCGCGAGGTGATCCGACTGGCCTCGCCTCCGGGGACACGCTCCGGATCCCAATTCCCTGGCGGATGAACCGGCCACGGCTCCGGGTCGAAGCAAGGGGGGTTGGTCTGGAAGTATCGAGGACCGGCCGTCGCGGCGAGCGACTCAGCTGGGTACAGACCGTGTATCGACACAACCAGCCCATTGGGCCAAATCCGAGTGCTTGGTGCGTCGATGCCTGCACACCGGACGACGACCTTCCCTTCTACTTCACCGATGCCGAGATTGCCGCCGATCCGACCCTGAGAGGAACGTTTAGCGATCATCCCTCACGCAGCCCTCCGTCGGCCATCATGGGGAAGACCCGCTGGCGGGCCATCGTCTCGATTGCAGTTGTCACGGCGAAGAGGGTGACGGTGGTCGACTCGACCGTGTGGGGCTTCGACATGAACCCTGCCAACATCATCACGACTGTCGGCCCCCGGCCTGCCAGTGGCAGCGAAGTCAATGGCCATCTCACACTCTTGTCGGGGGGCGTGGGAACCAGCGGAGCCACATTCGCCAGTCAGGGATGGACATTTCGCAAGGCGCCCCCCTAGATTCCTTTGTCGGATGCTCCTTTCCAACCAACGCGCTGGGCTCTCCATTGTCGGTCTGTGCATGGTCCTGGGTTGCTCGAAACCAACCTCGGTCACGACAACGGGAGCTTGGCCGTCGGCACCACCGCCCCCACAGGCGAAGGACGGTAGCTCTCGAGGAGAAGCCACGATGAAGAACGATTGGGAGCACTTTGTTGATCCGGTTCGCGCTGCAAGAGTTCCATTGGTCCTGCGGGTTCTCGCGCTGGGGCCAGGGCAGGCCGACAAGTACGCGTGGGTTCGCGTCAGGGTGGTGGCCGTCATCAAGAACAGCTCGGGTCGCAGCCTGCCTCCCGAGCTGGAGGTGGCGTACTACTCCGGCAAGAGCGGCCTCCCTGCCGCCGAATGTACCGTTTACCTCGAACCTTACAGCGACGCTCCCGACCACCCCTGGAAGCTCTTGGGGGGGAGTGGTGAGCAGGGGGTGTCGCACGCCGGTACATGACCCAAAGCCCGACAGAAATGGCCGCCCGGCGGCCGACAGGAATTGGTCAGTGTGAGCCGGCGGCGGGGTCGCGCCGCAGCCGGACGACCACGGGAAGATGCAACTTCTGAATGCTACTTGCGGTTTCACGCGGCGGACCGGGCCTCAAGGGTGACTAACCGGCCCGCGCCGCGACGACCACCACGGCGACCTGACTGTTTACTTTGAAAAGTGACCCGATGGGGTCACAGGAAATTTCCAACGACGGCGCGCCCTTTCGGCGCCTGTAACGGGTCATCTCGGGTATTCGTGGTGTGCAACCACTTGTCCGGTGGCATCGTCGATGGTGACCGCCAGGCTGTAACCCTTTCCCTGGGCGTTCGATTGAATCAGCCAGAGTCTCCGCCCGCCATCGTCTGAAAGGCTCGCGTCGGCCGGAAGGATCCAACGCTTCTTGTGCTCGGCGGCCCTCGACAAAGCGAAGCGAGACGAGCTCGTTCATTACCCGACGGTCGTAGGCCACCTTGGCGCTCTTGTCCCAGCGCTCGAGCACCATGTCTGGATCCAGTCCCGCCTCCTCGGATCGTCGAGTGGAGGCGTTGCTGTCCCGCCGCGAGATCTCGTCGACCAGGAGCAGCAAGAACGAGATCCTCGTAGGGAGTGTCCTCCTTCTCGGCGAGGGAGAATCGCTCGGCCAGGGTGGGCAACAACCCGCCGAGGCGGAGGCGCTTGAGCGCGGCGACCAGTTCGGTGCTGATGGTCCGCGCGCTCATCGCTCACCCCCGTCCTGACCGTCGGTGTGATGGCCGTCGTCTACGGAAGCACGCGTGGCGAATGCTGAGGCGTCTCGGGCAAAGCGCGCTGGCAACGCGATCACGCGGCCGGTAGCGACGGCGTCATCCTCGGTCTTACGCGCGTCCTTGAGCATCCCCTCGAGGCGAGGCACGTCGATCACACCAAACGCGAGCGCACGAGCGCACAGTGCGTTGACGCGATCTTGGCCGTAGCGGTCGCACAGGCGCAATAGCTGATATGCCTGTCGTAGCTTGATCCATGGCACCGGACCGCCGAGCAGTCGCTCGGCGAAGGCGCCCACCTGCGCGCCCTGCTCGCGCGCGCTGCGGAGGACGGCGTCCACGTCGCGCAGCGCCCACGGCGCCTTCCCAGGCGGAAAGTCTGCCGGATCCGTCGAGCGCTGACCCGCCGCCTTGCGCGGATGCATCTTGATCAGGTCTGTCCCAAGGTAGAGCCGCACCGACGAGCGGTCGGCGCGCGCGTCGAGCACCCTCCCAATGTAGCGCGTCGGCACCGAGTACAGCGCTTTGAGAATCTGCACGTGATGGTCCGGGTGAACCTTTGGCTCTGCCCAATGCGGTACATCGAAGGGCGCCTCTGGCGCTGCTTGCATGTGCGACCGCTCGTCGCGGTCATACACATCGCGCGGCACCTGCCTCGTCGTCACGTGCACACGCGCCCCGGCCACGTCTCGGCACCAAGTCTGGGCATGCCGACGAATCTCGGTGAGATCGGTAGTGAAGACCTCGCCCGCAAACCGCCGCTCCCGTACGTACGGCACCTGATTCTCGACGCGTGCCTTATCTCTCGGGTGCCTGACTCGAGCCGTATCAGCGAAGACATGCCGCGCGTCCGTGTAATCGCGGAAAGCGCGATTCAGTGTCGGGTCGGTCTTGTTGGCGCGGACCACCATCGACGACGCGTTGTCGAGGATGATGTGCTTGGACACGCCACCGAAGAACCGCCACGCAGCGTCCAGCCCTGCGCATACGTCCTCCACCGTCTGCGTGAACGTCGGCCAGACGTGCATGTACCGGCTGCACGACAACGTCACGATCAGCGCCCATACCCGGCGCGGCTTGACCTTCCTGGTCCCGTGATCGAAGCTCGTATAGGTGGCGTGACACGGCGCTCTTGCCGAGAAGGAAGTGATCGGGAATGGTCTGGGTCATGGGGAAACGGCTGGTGCTTGGTCTCGCGGCGTCGCTGACGATGGTCCTCGGCGGTATCGGTTGCAACGACGGTCCATTGCCCAAGCTCGGAGGCGCGGTGGCGATTTCGGCCGGTGGTCAGCACGCATGCGCGACGCTGGGCGACGGAACCGCGGCCTGCTGGGGCGGGAACGGATCTCAGGAACTCGGAAGCCAGGCGCGCTCGATGATCGAGCCTCGACCGGTCTTTGTTGGCGGTCTCTCGAGCGCCAAGTTGGTTGCAGCTGGTGGCCTGGAGACCTGCGCCTTGCTCGAAGATGGGACGATATCGTGTTGGGGCGACAACAGTTGGGGCCAGCTGGGGAGAGGCACTACCGAACCGCCGTCCTTCTCGACTCCGGCGCCGGTCGCTGGCCTATCCGGTGTGCTCGCGCTCGCCGTTAGCGGGCCGGGGGAGGACGACCCTTTCGCCAGCGGGCAAGACCATTTCGCCTGCGCGCTGCTTACGAGCGGTGCCGTGGACTGCTGGGGCCTGAGCACGCACGACGAAGTGGGAACGGCCGATGTCCATCAAATTACCTTCCCTTCACCGATGCCTGTCGCGGGCGTCACGAGCGCGGTCGCGGTCGGCCTCGCGGTGTCGGGCGTCTGTGCAGTTCTCAGCGACGGCACCGTGGCCTGTTGGGGATCGGGTTTTGGCGGCGTATTGGGAGAGGCGGAACCATCCCCCGGCGGAGATTCGCCTACACCAGTCATGATCGCCGGATTGCCCGGTCCCGCCCTCGCGGTGACGGGCGGCATCTACCACCGGTGCGCACTGTTGCGGGACGGAACGGTTTGGTGCTGGGGCTCCGACGTCGGCCGCGAGGGGTTGATCGGAGCCGGGACCGCCACCGCCGGTGTGATCGTTCGAACGCCGGTCGCGGTAAGCAACTTGAGCGGGGTCACGCAAATCTCCGCGGGTCCGTTTCACACCTGCGCGGTGCGTGCGGACGGGACGGTCTGGTGTTGGGGCGAAAACGACAGAGGTCAGGTCGGGGGCACGCCGCCCCATCCTGCCTTGGTGCCGACGCAGGTCGTTGGGGTGACCGGAGCGACCGCGATCAGCTCCGGTAAGTCGTTTGCCTGCGCCTTGCTCGGAATCGGCGAGGTCCAGTGTTGGGGCGACGATGCCGCGGGCGAACTGGGGGACGGGGCGACCGCAGCGGCCCCTGCCGCCGCTCCCGCTTTCGTCGTTGCACCGGCCGCCGGCAGTTGACCGAGACGCGCCACCCCATAGTTCGGCGGCGATGTCAGGCCGCGCTCCGCTACCATCGGCGACGACGCGACCAAGCACATGTTCCACTACTTCGGAAACTCGGGGAGCGCCTACACGATCGACCTCGAGGGTATGGTCGCCGAGGTTCCGTCTGCTGGCCGCCGCTATCAGGACGAGGTCGCGCAGGTGCAAGAGTTTGTCGAGACGCTGAGTTCGGGCCGTTACGACATCACCTCGCAGCGAGCCAACGGCGGATACAACCGACAGGGGGAGAGCACGAACTGGTACTTCGCGATCGGCGGTTATGCCAGCTGGGGCAAAGGGACCGCGATCGTCACCAACGGGCCCGCTGGGCTCGAGTACGACGTCGCCTTCGAGTACAAGTTCTACGACCGATACAACTGGGACAAGGGCAAATTTGTTACCATCGGTGGCATCAAAGTCACCGATGCGTTCATGGGCGAATTCCACCGCGAGGGTCTCGCGAAGGAATTCGACTGCTATGGTTCCTTCAAGCGCCGTTTCACCTGGCGCAAGGGCGCTTCGATCCCGAAGGCGCAAATTGACGGTGCGGGTGGGCGCTAGCTCGCGGCGACCGCTGCAGTCGCGCTACCGAGACCGCCGTGGTGCCTTGGCTGTGTGTTGGCTCGCGGTCTGTTTCGCGATCCCGGCGCCGGCTTGCTCGAAAGCATCCCCGCCGCTCGCGCCGCGGTCGGATGTCGTTCTGCGACGTGAGACGACCGATGTGGCCCTGCCGCCAGATTCACTGTCGACCATCGGGCGCGAGCTCGGACTGATCTTTCCGGTGGGGACCCGCCTCGTCGGCGTGGCGCGCGAGCGGGGCATCGACGACCTCGTCGAGCTCAAGGTCGAGATGAAGGCCGCCGACGTCGAGAGCTTCGTCGCGCACTCTGCGGTCCGTTCCACAGACTTTCGCCCGGGCGAGCGGGGTCTCCTCGGACCGGATCAGGGTTGGTGGGATCCAAACCACGCCTTGCGGCTTCGCTCGGCTCAGGCGAGCCTGCCCAAGGGCAGGTTCCTCAACATAGGAGTCGCCGACGGCCCTGGAGACAAGGCGATGGTGTACATCGTCAACCACGGCACCTGAAGGCAGCCACCGATGCTGTGTTCCAGACTCAGGCCCCGTGCGACTCCACGGCGCCTGTGTCCGATTAGGCAACGCGGCAAGGTTAGCGGTGCTTGGCGCGCGCTTCGATGTCCGTGTGGGAGCGGGAAGAAATACAAGAGATGCTGCCTCAGTGACTGAGGCCGTGACGCCCGGGTGCAGCGATTGATGCGCGACTGCGCATTAGTCAGGGCTCGCAGCCCAGTCGACCCGTGTTGCGGGTCATGTCACATCGGCGTGCAAGCGACTTACTCAGCCAAGGGGTCAGAGTTGCGCGGAATTCCTCGATGATGACGTGATCCCCATTTTCCAGGGCGGCGGCGTTATATGCGCGCGGCCTCGATGAGGGACGCCCGGCTCGAAACCAGGTCGTGCGCCCTAGCGCCCGACAGCGCCATCCACGGCTTGCGGACGAGACGTCTCACTCCTGGGCAGGCAGCTCGGATGCAACCTCGGGAATTTCACTCGCAGGGATCCACTCGACGCGATCGTTGCGCCAGACAGCCACGGGATTCCCCGCGCGACGGTGAGCGGCCAAGGCTTCGCGCACGGCCTCCGACATCTCGAACTGGATCCGGTCGAGGTCGTCGACCCTCTCCGCTGATGAGCGGGAGTCAATGGGCGCAGTCATTGCGCCGCCTTCTGGAGGCGTTGCCACGCGGCTGGATCGCGGACGACCGGAGCTGCATTCCGCTTCTTCACGGCGATGAGACGCAGCGTCCCGATACCGGAGTTGTCGAACATCTGCCAAGAGTCTGCCACGGGTTCGAAGAGAGTGAAGAAGTTCGTGAGCCCGGCCGCGAAGCGGCGGCGAATCACGGTCTCGGGCACGTCATGGCCGCCTTGACGCACACGCTCTGCCACGTGGGCCACGGCGAGATCGGCGGTGGGCAGACTGAGGAACGTGACGTGAACATCAAACGGTTCCTTCGAACCCGTGGAGAGGAAGAGATCGACGCCGACTTCGTGCGGCTATTTCAGCCTGGTGTCGATCCGATCGCCTGGTCCGGGACGACGCGAAGCTGGCTGTTGAAGATCTACGACCTTCTGTGACGCGCCCGGCATGCCTCTTTTCGGTGTGACGGTGCTTGCAGCGATGGCCACTATGACCGTCACGGGAAGCCTCTGCGCGGCCCGACGACTCGCTCACTGACGCTCGGGGACATGCCTCGCCGTGCTTGCGACCCGCGGCAGCGCGGCCATGCTAATGCAAGGTGCTCGCGGCCTTCTGCGTAGGTACTGGGTCAACCGGTCATCGATCGCACCATGCAGCTGAAGTATTCCGAAAAATGGAGGCCAACCTGCCTGCGAATTGATCGCTCAGGGTACCAACCAGACGTATGCTGCTCCTGCCGAGAATCGCGCAGATTGTAACGCTGATGCTGCTAGCCACGCTGACGGGCGTGGACGCGTCCGCTGCGGAAGCGAGATTGCCGCGGATAGCCATCCAACCAGTGCGCGGCGCTCCAGACCTGGTCGGGGCCAGCTTGCGCGCGCAAATCGCCCACTTGGTGCGCGCTCGGGGTTTTCGCGTAGTCAGCACGACTGCCAGTGTCGAGAACAGCGTTCAGTACGCGGCCTTGGCACAGGATCGCGGAGTGAGCGCGTTTGTGATCGGCGCTCTGAATCGGTCCAAAAGGCGGGACATGGTAACCATCGTGGTGTTGGATGGCGCACGGGGCTCGGTGCTAGGCCGCTGGTCTGTAGGCGCACCGCCGAAGAACCCGGGCAAGTTTCTGGCGAGTGGCTTCTGGAAGCACCTTGGTCCGGCGCTGGCGACGGCTAGCGCCCCAGCACAGCCGTTCAGCTCGCCTCCATCTGGGATGCCCATCGCTACGAACACCCCTCCCATGTTGGTCTTCGGCGCTGGCGCGGCAGGATCCTGTCCGTCCGGACGGCCACCGTCCTGATCTCGGACGCGTAGCGACGACGGATCTCTCGAAGACCCCTCCCAGGTTGGTCTTCGACACCGGCGCGCCAGGATCCTGTCCGTCTGGACGGCGATCGTCCCGATCTCGGACGCTCAGCGACGAGGGCTCAACCAGTTAGCTGAGCCCGATGGCCCGCGCGTCCTGACACGATTTGTGCCAGGTGTCTCAGCGAGCAGGCTCGAAGAATCAACCTGGGAGGGGGCCAGAGGAACGACTTCTCGCTGATCCAGAACTTCGAGCCGTGGGTGTACGAGCAGAACGCCGCCTTCGAGAAGGTGCTGGCTACCCACGTCGAAGCGGACGACGTCGTCGTCACGCATCACCTGCCGGCGTTCGAGAGCGTGCCCGCTAGGTTCGCGCGCTCGGCCATCAACGCATTCTTCGTCTGCGATATGGCCCCGCACGTGCGTGTGCACCAACCGAAGCTCTGGATTCATGGCCACAGCCATGATCGGTGCGACTACATGCTCGGCAAGACGCGAGTCGTTGCGAACCCGCTCGGCTATCCGAACGAGGTCAGAAGCCTGGAGGCGTTCGAGCCTACATTTCAGGTGACGATCTGATCGGCTCCCCGCCCGTTGTCAGTGGGTCAGGGGATCACGAGCTCGATCTTGCGGGCGCCGCAGTCAGGCACCCGCCCGAATCCGGGCTGGCCACCGAGTCTGTGGCGTGCAACAATACGTCGGTAGTTGTGAACATATGCCGACTGAACGTATCAGGCCCCGCAGGACTGCGACCGCTCGACCGCCAATCTCAGGCGCACGATCGGGGCTTATCCGCTCGCGAGATCTCGAGGCCAGAGGTACCACGCGGGTCGCGCTCAGGCGACTCGTCCAGCAGGGGTCGCTGCTCCGGCTGGGGCGGGGCATCTACGCCCCCGCCGACTTCTCGCCCACCGAACATCACGGTCTCGCGGTGGCATCGGCCCAGGTGCCGAGCGCCGTGGTCTGCCTGCTGTCGGCGCTTCAGTTTCATCGACTGACGACCCAAGCGCCCTTCGAGGTGTGGCTGGCGGTCGGAGTCAAAGCTCGGAAGCCGGCTCTTGCGAGCTCTGCGGTCAGGATCGTCCGGTTCAGCCTTCGCGCGCTCACCGAGGGCATCGAGGTGCATCAGATCGAAGGTGTTCCGGTGCGAGTTACCTCGGCCGCCCGCACCGTCGCTGACTGCTTCAAGTACCGCAACAAGATCGGCCTCGACGTGGCGCTGGAGGCACTGAAGGACTATCGGCGGTCGCGCCGCTCGATCGATGAACTGGTCCGTGCGGCTCGCATCGTTCGGGTTCAGAACGTGATGCGTCCTTACCTAGAGGCGGTCGCGGCATGACCAAGGATCAGCCACGCAATCTCGCTGCTTCGGTACGGAGTCGACTGCTGACGCTCGCCAAGTCCAGCGGCGAAGATTTTACTTTCGTGCTCACGCACTACGGTCTCGAACGTCTGCTCTATCGTCTCGGGCGTTCTTCCCATGCGGGTGACTTCGTCCTCAAGGGCGCGATGCTTTTCCCCCTCTGGTCCTCGCGCTACCAGTTGACGGAGTCGATGTAGACGCTGGTCGAGGTGTCGGCGACGATCTTGACGCCGATGCTGTTCAGGGGCAGCACCGCGTCCGCCGGAATCGTCGTGCTGATCGTGTTCCAGGCGTTCTTGGTCAGCGTGCTGATGTCGTGCCAGGTGTCCGACCAGACGTAGCTGCCGGACATGACGTACGGGACTACCGCGGTTACGCCGCTGCTGGGGACCCAGACCTTCGTGGTGACGGTCTTGCCCGCCGTCAGACCGCTCATCCCGCTCGGGTTGACACCGGTGCTGTGCTCACCCGAGCTGACGTCGAACCGAAGCGAATAGTTGCCCGAGGCCTTCTGGGAGCTGGAGTGCGACCCCGGGGTCCAGCCCTGGACGTCGCTCTCGAAGTCGTACTTCATGGTCGTCGACGTGGTCGTCGACGTGGTGCTCGCACGCCACACGGTGATGGTCCGGTTGCCGACGCGCGGGCTGCCGTGCAGGCCCGTGGGCGCCAGGCCCGCGCACTGCTTATAGCCGTCCTGGTCGTTCGGGTAGTCGGCCTTGGTGCACCGATCGCTGCATTTGGGCGGCGGGTTGCCGAGCGCGCCGTACGCGTTCGCGTACACGTCACTCTGCGTGGTGTCGCCGATTCGGCCAGCCACGGTGCCGTTCGCGAAGCCTGGGCCCTCGCAGTAGTAAGCCTCGATGACGGGCTGGTTCGAGGCGTTCGTCACGGTGGCGCTCAGCGTGAAGATGTTGCCCATGAACGTACCCTCCTGGTTCGGGTACAGGGGGTTGCGTCCCCATCCGATCGACGGGGCCGAGGAGACCAGCCAGATGGGGACGTTCTGCCCGACCGCGTTGATGTGCGCGAGCATGCAGGCCGACAGCCACTCCTGGCACTCCTGGTCGCAGGCGCCGGTCTTGTACTGCGGGGCGAGGCCGATGGCGCCGGAGAACCGATAAGTGACGCCGTTCTGATCCTGCTTGTCGATGTAGTCGCCGTTCGCCAGCGCGCAGCGCACGAGGTAGCTGACCGTCTTGCGCCCGGCGTCCGTGGTCATGAGGCCGTTCGTCATCGACAGGCCATTCGTCATCGACAGGCCGTTCGTCATCGACAGGCCGTTCGTCATCGACAGGCCGTTCGTCATCGACAGGCCGTTGATCATCGAGAGGCCGTTCGTGCTACCAAGCGCGTACTGCATCGAGACGTCTGTGCCATTACCTTCCCCTTGCGGCCCGGGGGGCAGGCACCCCACTAGGGGGGCCGAAAGGCCGAGCGAAAGAGACATCCACGCGGCGGAGGACACTGCTCTACGTCTCATGCGGGACGTGGAGAAGCAGTAAGCATGCCTACGGTTTTGTGCGGGATTGGTCTCTGTGACCACTAACATTGTTGCAGTTAGGCCGGTCTCGGCCATCGACGGCGTGTTGTCTTTCGCACAACAGAGCTTCGTGCGGCCTGTAACAAATCAGCGCGGCCGTGGTCCCGTTCCGTACACCCCGCCTTCGATACAAGTCCGTCCGGCAGGAAGGTGCTCGAACGGGCTGTATTCGCGTTCGAGGAAACGCCCGTCCGGGTGTTGGGCGCTCGACCCTCGGCTGCGTCGACCTGACAAGCTCCCAGCATCGAAGGCTTTTGCTCGGAACTGGCGACGCGACGCCCAAGGCCATTGGTCCAACCACTCTTTGCCGGCCCGACTCCCGGAAGTCAGGGAGCTGCCGCCGTAGCCGAAAAAGTGGTGATAGACGACGAAGTCCAGATTTGCCCCCACGCCGCCGAACGCGAGCACGCGCGGCGGACTCGAATACGTACAAGTTCCACTTGGACGTTTTCGAGAAACGCCCGCATCAGCTACGCCCATGTGTCGGGTGTAGGCCTCGACGGCATGCCATATCGACGTGGGAAACTGGCTGATGGCAACGACCGGCTTGAATCGCTCCGAGGCGAATCCGCGCGGTGGTCGGGAGGTTGACGCCGCAACGGCAAGAACCGGGACGCTGACGCCAATCAGAAGGACGGGCCAGATCCGCATGACCGTGTCTAGCGTAGCGCCGGTGAAGAACTCGATGCAACAGCTCGAACGACGAGCGGGGCTAACACACCCACCAGCTCGAACGACGAGCGGGGCAGACACACCACCGCGGTCGGCTCTTGGGCTATCAGTTCCGGCACAAGTCGCGTCGTGCGCTTGCTGAAGTTCGGCCGCGCGGCCGGATTTGGGAACTCGATCGGGATGAAGGTCAGGCGCCGGGTTGATGCAGGATTAGGGTCATCGGGCATCGAGCCGGATGGGTCGCAAGCTAACGTCGCGATGGCACTCAGCTTGTCGGACCGCCGCCAGTTCCCTTGCCACTCCTTTGCCACGCGGGATCGTCAGGAGCGCTCATCCGCCCAACGGGCCTGCAGCGCCTACTCCGCGGCCGCCTGCCCCACCTCTGCTCTCGGAGGCTGCTCCGTCGTCACCGTACCGAACGGTCGCCTCTTCGAATAGAACCCGTCGACGGAGAGCCTCGGTAGTGGGGCTGGTAATCCAGAAAGTCTTCATCGGAGCGCGCCACCCCACGAGTTGCGGCTTTCGACCGGCGTCCCCTCGGAGCAATCTCCGCAGAACCGCCCGGGGATTTTTGATAGGGTGGTTTCGTGTACGCCATTGCCATCCTTCGTTACCGCAAACCTCTCGAAGAAGTCCTCGCGATCGTCGATGAGCACAGGGCCTTTCTCCGTGAGCTAAAGGCCCAAGGTCTGCTCATCGCCTCTGGCCCTCTCGATCCGCGCCACGGCGGCGCCCTGTTGTTGCGTGTTCCGGATGTGGCCACCGTTGACGGCATTCGCGATCGGGATCCGTTCACCCGAACGGGCTGCGCACAGTACGAGATCTTGCCCTGGCTGCCGAACATCGGCGTCGAGGATTTGGATCAACTCACGGCTCCCCGCCGGACCTGATCTCGAACGACAGCATCCTTCCGGGCGTCGAGCCAGTTGCTCGCGCATCGACGAGACCATCGCCGATCAAGCGACGCCGACCCCTAAGAACGCGCTGTCCTTCGCCAAAATTCGATCCGCGTGTGATCTTGGGGTTTTAGAAAGAGGAACGACAGCTCGTCCTCGCGGCCGGTCACTTCTCCTGGACTGATTTCGGGGATGGTTCGCTGGATCCGCTGGGGACGAAGATGAAGGCGGTCCGCGTCGAGTGCGGCCCCGATATTGACGGGGACGGACTGCCCGGAAGCCATCGTCACCCTGACCCGCCGTTACGATATCCAGCCGAGCGAGCCCGAGAGCATCAATCTGATCTTTCTCGCCTCTCGTCGCGGCACCACGTGGCGCGCGGTGGCGCCGCTCGGCCTTAGCGGAAGCTTCCCCGGCGTCGACGGCTCCATGGGGACCTCGGTATGGTTCGTGACCTTGGCTGATGGACGGAGAGCACTGGCCGTGGAGAGCTCTGGCGGCGGCGGCGGCGATTGCGCCTGCGACAGCGAGAGCGTGTCGGTCACCACCCTCGAGCGCGGCAAGCTCCCAAAGCGGGGCGAGTTTGAAACTGGCCGGCCCTGCGAGTGTGAATGTGCCCCCGACTAGCGCGACCGGAATGCCTCTACGAGGCCCGAGCCGCGACGACCACAAACGCGACCTCCCCGTTTACTTTGAAGAGTGACCCGATGGGGTCACAGGAAAGTTCCAACGAGGCTGCGTCCCAGGCCTTCGAGATCCGCATGGTATCGTGATCGCCGTGCATCGAGCGACGCGGCAGAAGGGTCGGGGCATGCTAGTCGTTCCGAAGTGTGCCGGCATGCGGGCGGTGCTTGCACGTCGTTTGGGCGCCATCTCGGCAGCAGTTCTGACCTTCGCTTCTCTTGGGTGTTCTTCAACCGCTGCTACCGGCACGGTGCATGATGGCGGCGAGACTTGCGACCAGTTGGCAGCTGAATATAAGGCGGCCGTGACCGTCGCCCTGGCGTGCACACCTGGTGCGCCAGACCAGTGCCAGGTGCTTGCGGCCCCGTTTCCGACTGTCTGCCCGAGTTCGCTCCCTTGCGAAGAACGGGGGTTCGTCAACGGCGGCACGAACGTCGAGATGCTGCGCTTAAGATGGGTCTTCGCCTGCGATCAGCCGCACACTTGCGGCGCGACACGTTGTCCTGACATGGGCAGCATCTGCGTGCCGACCGGAGCAGCCGGGGCGAGTACGGGCAACTGTGTTCGGTCCGCCGCGACCGACGGCGGTACCTGAGCGGAGGAGTGGTCGCGAACTCTCCCAAATTGATCTTCAATCCTGGGGTGCGAAGAACCCGTACGACGGACGGCCACTGTCCCGATTCCGGCGACCGTCCGGCAGCTCGCGTTGTTGGCGACGCCTTCGAAGATCCTGAGAGTCGCGCGCGAGCGCGGCGAGGAGATGACAACGTTACCCTCCAGTAGGCGACGCGGACGCGGTACCGTGCGGTCAATGAGAGGGAGCGCGTGGTTGGCCTGTGTCCTCGTCGTCGGTTCCTGCGCCGCGCCGTCGGCGACGAAGGCGCCGTCAGGCGGCCCAATCGAGCCGCGCTCGGCGATACCGGCCGACCTCAAGGGCGCGGTCGAGCTCTCGAGCGCGATCGGCACAGAGCTGTATCTCCAGGACAAGGCGTCCTGGATCGGCACCGACGCCATGCTCGAGAAGGTCGGCACCGACGACAGAGAGGCGATCGGCGGCTACGTCACGATCCGCGAAGGCCACGATGACGGGCGCCCGAAGACGTCCTGGTCAGTCATCTTCTTCAGCAAGGAGACCCCGCCGCGCGTCCTCTACGAGGTCACCGTCCCGATGGAGGCGGGCAAGAGACCATCGGTGAAGACGGTCGCGCCGCCGAAGCCCATCGAGGGCGGGCTCGCCCTCCTGGTGAAGGCGCGCCAGGCGGCCATCGATGCGGCGCGGCCCTTCGCCCAGCCGATCAACCCGGCGGTTCTGCCGGCCGAGCTCATGAAGGCCTCGGGCGTTCTCGTGTACCTGCTCGCCGGGACCAAGAAGAGCAACACGGTGGTCTTCGGGAAGCACTTTCGCGTGCGGGTCTCGACCGACGGGACGGTTGGCGAAGTACTACCGCTCTCGAAGTCGATTCTGGAGCTCTCCACCGAGGCGCCTGGGGGCGGAAAGACCGAGGCGCTCATGGTCTCGCACATCGTCACCGACTACCCGCTCGAGACGCACGTCTTCGCCAGCCTGTCGGCAAAGCTCCCGGTCTATGTGGCGACAGCGCGCGGCGATTGGGTCGTCGAGGGCGCCAAGATCTCGTTCCTCGGCCCCCGCGACCGCCGCGAGTGAATGTCGCGAAGGCCTCCCGCCGCGGGTGCGGCTCCGAGAAAGTCGTCCGCGACGGGTGAGACCGAACGCTTACGCTTTCTTCGCTCGATTCGCCGATGAGCAGAGGATGAAGCGGAAGACGGCCAATGACGTCATCAACGAGCGAAAGCGCCAGTGGCAGATCGAGGCGGCGCTTACCACGAACTCTCGTCTGTGAGCGCGCTCCCGCACCGAAACCAGTCGTCTGACGCGTACGATCGACGAGGCTGCTTCTATGTGTCACGCTGTTTTGCCCGACCTAAACACGCTCCGCAAAGCTGATACGATGCGCCCGTGGTCGCCACGGGACTCTGGGTGATGCTGTTGGCGGCTGACTGTTCGACGGCTGCGCAGGACTGCCCGGCGGGACAAATCACCGCTGTCGGAACCCCCGACAGCTGTCCTGAGCGCGGGCAGTGCGAACCGCTTCCCGCGGCGACCGAGATCGAACTCTCCCTCCCGGTCGCGAAGAACGAGCATGTCTTCTGCGTCAACGACGACTTCCACCACCCGCGGCTCCACATCAACAACGCCTGCGCGCCTGAGGAGCGGTTCGGCTTCTCACTGACCTCGTCAGCGTTCGAGGCACCACACGTGGTGGTGGCCAGCGCGGATGGCGTCGCTCACTACTGGGACGGATGCGCTAGCTGGAGTCTGACCGCCCTCGCCGGCGCACCGCTCTGCAACAGCGGGAATGGAAACTACGTGCGAATCCAGCACACGCCCGACCTCTACACGCAATACCTCCACCTGTCGGCGATTCTGGTCGACAACGGGCAGTCGGTTAAACGTGGCCAGCCGATCGGCATCGAGGGGAACACTGGCGGTCCCGGATCAAAGCACATTCACTGGAGCGCCCACCGAGGGAAGTCCGAAGACGGAGGGCCCTCGGTCCCGATCAGCCGAATTCGGTTTTTCGGTGGTGTTGCCATCCTGAAATGCGGTGGCTGGATGCAGTCGACGACACCCGATCCAGCGACGATGTACGTCTCGGAAACCGAGCCCGCGCCACCGCCAGAGGCCGCGCGATTCACGTTCACGCCGTTCAACCCCGCCGACGACTCTGCCCAAGGTCTCTTCGCTCGCGTCGCGCGGAGCTCAACCGGCGGGGATGCCGAGCTGGCGCTGCTGCGCGCCTTGCCCGACGTCGGCCTCAATCGCTACTGGCTGGGAGCAGCGCTCGAAGAGCTAAAGAAGAACACCGAGGCAGAACAGATCCTTCGCCGGCAGCAGGGGCGGTCCGACATGCCCCCCGTCACCCGACCATGGCTCAACCTCCGTCTCGCAGAGCTGGCTGCAGCTCGCGGCGCGAACTCGGCCTCGGTGAGGCTCTCTGCCTCAAGGTCGGCATCGACGTCGCCGACGGTGACCCGGGACCCCGGTGGTCGTGAGCGAGTCGCTCATGAACCGCAGCCAGGTCCCCCGGGCGTGTTACCTCGCCAAGGGCCTCGGTGATCACCCAAAACCGGCCACCAATGATCACCTGAAAACCGGCCACCACGATCAGGGCCGAGACGTTGACGCGGAGAAAGGCCACGTGGTCCCTCCGCGGGAATGGCCAACGTCTTGGACGAAGAGAAACGGGAACAGATACTGGCGCTTGGGCGCCTGGGGTGGTCGCTCCGGCGCATTGAACGCGAGCTGAAGGTCCGACGAGAGACGGCGGCTGGATACCTCCACGCGGCGGGCGTCGTCGTGCGCCGGCGGGGTGGCCGATTGTCGCGCTGGCCGCCGCCATCGGACGAGGTGGCTGGGGCAAAACCGGCCACCACGCCGGAGGTGATCACCGACTCTGGGTCGGCAAAACCGGCCACCACGCCCGGGGTGATCACCGACTCTGCGGCGCGGCAATTGGCCGATGAGGCAGATGGAACGGTATCGCCGCCCGGGCGAGCTCCCTCGGCCAGCGCATGCGAGCCGTATCGAGAGCTCATCGAGCAGGGACTGCGGCTCGGACGAAACGCGATGGCGATCTACCAGGACCTGGTGAGCGACCACGGCTTTGCGGCTCGCTACAACAGCGTCCGGCTGTTCACGATCAAGTTGCGCGGCCAGGAGACGCCGGAGCCGCATCCAGTAATCACAACCGAGCCGGGGCAAGAGGCCCAGGTCGACTACGGCGAAGGGCCGATGGTGCGGCAAGCGCAGACAGGGAAGTATCGTCGGTCTCGCCTCTTCGTTTTTACGCTTGGCTACAGCCGCAAGTCCGTTCGGCTGCTGACGATGCGGTCAAGCTCGCAGATCTGGGCAGAGCTCCACGAGCGTGCGTTCCAAAGACTGGGCGGCGTACCGAAGACGGTGGTCCTCGACAACCTGCGTGAGGGCGTGATCAAGGCCGACTACTACGACCCGACGCTGAATCCGCTCTACCGCGACGTGCTCAAGCACTACGGCGTGACGGCGTTGCCGTGCCGGCCGTACCTGAACCGAACCGCAAGGGGAAGGTGGAATCGAGCGTCGGACATGCGCAGCGCACGCCGCTCAAGGGGATGCGCTTCGAGACGATCGAAGCCGCGCAGACATACCTCGATCGCTGGGAAGTGAACTGGGCGGACACGCGGATCCACGGCACGATGAAACGCCAGGTAAGCGCGATGTACGCCGAGGAGAAGCCGCATCTCGCAGCTCTCCACGTCGAGCCCTTTCGCTACTACCAACATGGCACGAGGACCGTGCACCTCGACGGGTGCTTTGAGATCGCGGGCGCCTACTATCGCGCGCCGCCCGAACTGCTGGGACGGCTGGTGCCGGTGCAGTGGGATGGGCGCTGCGTGCGCCTGATCCACCCCGCCACGCACCAACTCGTGCGTGAATATCCCGCGGAAGCGCGTGGCCGCCGACAGTCGCCACCGGAATACGCACCACGCCGAACACCACCGACCACGCTGCAGCTGCTCGCGCGCGCTCATCATGCCGGTCGGCAGATCGGCGTGCTCTGCGTGGAGATTCACCGACGTGACGGCGAGGACGGGGTGCGACGGATTCTGGGCGTACTCGCGCAGGCGCGGAAACATGGCCCCGTGGCTTTGGAGCGGGCGTGTGGACTGGCGCTGGACGCCGGCGTCCCAAACCTCCGTTTTGTGCGGGTCTATCTCGAGAAGCATCCCGCCGAGCCGCCGCTGACGCTTCGCCAGGTGGATCCACTGATCCGCCAACTGAACCACTACCGCTCGTACATCAATCACCTCACCAAGGAGACTCCCGAATGAATCTCATCGAAGTCGACCGCGCGCTCCGACAACTACGCCTCGGCGGAATGGCGGGAGCCGTCGAGTCCCGCGTACGCGAGGCTCAATCCGAACAACTGCCTCACCTTGATCTGGTGGCCCGTCTCATCACCGACGAGCTGACGGTCCGCGCCGACCGCCTGCTCGAACGCCGATTCCGTGCGGCCAGCTTCCGGGATCGCGATCGAACGCTCGACGGCTTCGACTTCGATTTCAACAAGAAGATGAACCGCCGCCTCGTCTACGACCTCGCGGCTGGTCATTTCGTGATCAAGCACGAGGACGCGCTTTTTCTCGGTCCGCCCGGCACCGGCAAGAGCCATCTCGCCCAGGCCATCGGCCGGTGCGCGATCCAGCAGGGTCACAAGGTCCTTTACCGCGAGGCCCACGTCCTCATCGAAGAGATCGCCGACGCGACCATCGGCGGCACTCGAAAGGAGCGGATGCTCGTCCTCTCCTCCGCACCCTTGCTCATCATCGACGACCTCGGGATGCGCAAGCTTCCACCCACCGCGGGTGAGGACCTCCTCGAGCTCGTGATGCGCAGGTACGAGCGGGTCAGCACGCTCTTCACGTCGAATCGCCCCGTCGAGGACTGGGGCAAGCTGCTCGGCGACGCCGCGGCCGTCTCCGCCATGCTCGATCGCCTCCTCCATCACGGTCACGTCCTCAAGTGCGGCCCTCGCAGCTGGCGCACCAAGAATCCAGAGAACTTGCAGCTGGAGCAGTCCCCGAGCTAGAAAACCTCGTCTCGGTCACTCGTGGTGGCCGGTTTTGAAGTGATCATTGGTGGCCGGTTTTGGGGTGATCATCGAGGCCAAGGGCAGTGTCGCGACCTCACGCCGCCGGCGCGTGCCCGTCCGCCCGAGCGCATCCCGAGGAACCCGAGTTCGGACCTTGATCTCGGCGGTCAGATCGCCTCCGTCGTCGCCTCGTCGGTCGCTGGGCAAGGCGTGCGCCGTGTTTTCCCACTGAGTGTGAACGCGAACGGGAACGACCTCTCGTAGTCGATCTTGATCGGGTCGCCCGGGGCAGCGCCGCAGCGGGGTGACCGCGCGGGGAGTAAACGCCTAAGACCGGAAAGGATTCAGGCTGTCGATGCTTCGATATAAGATGCCGCAGCCATGGACATAAGCGAAGAAGACAGGATGCTCCCTGAACTGGGACGCGTGCTGGCTACGTTCCAGAACCGATCTGAGACTCACGGTGTTCCTCCTTTGCTCTATCATTTTACCGACGCCGCGGGCGCGGTTGGGATTGTTCGTTCGAAGGAATTGTGGGCTTCGCGAGCGATGTCACTAAACGATTCGTCCGAAGTCCACTACGGATGGGACAGGTGTAAAGGCTATTTGCAGAAAAGGCTTGATGCCGAGCAGTTAACGCTGATGAAAAGGTTCCTGGAGTTTACCATGTCGTTTCTGGACGATCCGAGAGCCAACCCGGAGATCAGTATTCCGGGCGAACCATTTGTGGTGTCGTTTTGTGGCGAGAAAGACCAAAGCTCCCATTGGCTGCACTACGGACGCGCCGGTCGAGGTTATGCTCTTGGATGCGTCCCAGGCGAACTTACAAAGAGTCCATGCAGTCTCATTAAGATGATTTACGATCACAGCGAACAGGAAATATTTATAGGCGACGAAATCAGAAGGCTGGAAGAGATAGTCCATGGCTTTGCCTCAAAGACACAGGATGCCGGTGCCTTAGAAAGAGTGGCGCGAATGGCGGGATCTCTGTGTAGCGGGTTGGTGTCCTCAATTGCGACCTATCTCAAACATCCCGCTTTTGAGAGTGAACAGGAGTGGCGTTTAGTATCAAACGGCTACTTCCGAAACGCGAACGAGGTGCCGCTGAGAATGGGCTATCGCATTTCTGATAGCCGTATCATCCCGTATATCATTTTAGAATATTCGGATGGTGTCCCGATTTCCGAGGTTGTACTCGGCTCGTGCGTTGATGTCATCGCAGCCAAGGGAGCTTTGGGTTACCTGTTCGGCAACCGTATAGATGCTCTTTCCATAGGGCAATCCGCGGTCCCCGTTCGATAGGCGGTCGCCCAATCCTCTGCAGCGGCGGATAGTATCCCGGTCCCTCGCAGGCGCCCCGGGAATGGCTCACGAGATCGTGCTCGCGGCTAGGCGCAGTCGTGAGCCGGAGGCACACGGGGGTATCGGCTCGGGTCGTTCAATAGTTGCGCGGTCGCTTCGCCAGGCACGCCGGGCAGCTCACGTACCGCCACTCGCTCGACGCTGGTGTCGGCGTCTTGCGCTTCCGACCGCACGCGGTCACCACGACGGGGAAGCGCTCGCTGTAGTGGACGCGGATTGGCTCGGCGTTCGGCGGGGGTGGGGCGGGTCCAGAGGGCGACATAGGCTTGACCTGGACGGGTGTTCAGGTTAGCGTTTCTAGGTGTCGCGGGTGCGGAAAAACAAGGGTGGAGCGCAGGCGAAAACTCAGACCGCACCGAAGAAGGACGACGTTCAGATCGATCGGCGTCGAGACTACCTCGACGAGATCACCAATCTCGCCGAGTCGATCTCCGGCACTGGCGATAGCCGGATCATCCTCAAGGGCTGCTTGCCGATCCGCAAGCTCCTGCTGGATTGGCGCGATGGTGTTAGTCGGTCGCTCGTCGATCAGGTCAGCGGCGGATCTGCGTCGCTCTCTTTCAGCGTCGCGGGGAAGGAGGGGGTACCAATGCCAGGCGACCCTGTCACCGACCTCAACCTCGGGAACGGTGCGACGATAAAATTCCAGACAATCAAGTCGCGGGAGGACTTCTTCGCGATGGACATCGGCAAGGTCGTGGGGACCCGCGTGACGGTGAGGGGGTTGATTGACTATTGGTGCTACGTCCGCAATGGGATCCACCCCGGCACTCCCCAGACCGACGTCGACCGTGCGCTGCTCCAGTACGACACCTCCGTCGAGCTGACCCACGGGGTGACGTCTATCAAGTTCTTCCGCAACATTGCGCCCATGGTCCTCGATGCGCTGCGACCGGTAACCGAGCGACTGAACTTGGCGATTCCGCCGCTCCCGCCGGATCCCTAACCACCGTTGTTGTTCGCCGGCTTCGCCCACACCCACATGAAGTGCTCGGGCACGTCGTCGACGGTCAACGCCGGGTAGGCGCGTTTGTTGTAGCTCAGACCGGCGAAGGCACGCTGTGACGCCGTCGGGGCTCGCTCCAGGGCCACGATCTCACCGGCCTAGCGCAGCTCTCGCAAAAGCTTCGTACCGTGGTCGTCGACGGCGAACTTTCCGCGGGCGAACTCGATGAAGAGGTCGCGCGCTTCGTGGCCGTGGAACTGGGGGCGTTGGCGGAGCTGGGCTTCGATCTGCGGGTACAAAACTCGGTAGAGGGAGGTCATCCCTCCCAAGATTCGGACCGGTGACTGCGGGCTCCGTCGGCGCTACGATGCCGACCATGGGCACCCCTCCATGCAGGTGTGTGGCCACCAACCGAAGGCGCGGAACCGGCCCGCCCCATGCGCGCGTGGGGGTGGGCGCGTTCCTGATCGAGGCGGGGCGGCGGTGGTCGGGGGAGATCTTGGGGAAGAAGTGACCCCTACTTGGGCGGGTTCTGATTGATGGCCGCTACCACGCGATCCTTGACCTCTTGCGCGAGCACCGACCCAAGCACGATTTCCATCGCCAGCACCTTTCTGCTGTCAGGCGATGGGATGCCGGCCAACTCGTCGAGAAATGCCATGAAGCCGCGTTCCAGACTAACTAGTCTCTTAGTCACCGCCTCGATGTCGGCGTCGTTTCGAATTTCCATCTGGAGCGAGAGCGTCAGGGCCTGAGCTGCCTGTCTGACCTTCTCATCCTGCTCTACAACGAAGAGCCGTGCGGTTGCTATCTGCGCGCGAATGTAAGCCTCTCGGTATTCGATACTCTTCTGGATCAACCGCTTGACCCGCGGCTCACCTCCTTCTCGAACGCCGGTGTACGAGTTAACGGCCTCGATGCAAGACGTGAGGGCGCCTCTATAGGCCGATGCCCACTCTTGTCGAGCTGACTGCAACTCCTTGCGCCTGGTCTCCGCCAGCTCCCGCTGGTGGTTGTCCACCGTCAGCTGGGCGTTCCTCTTCGACTGGTATACCAGCAACCCGCCGGTGACCGTCGCCGCCAGAAGGGGCCCAAGAACTTGCCCGAGCAACTTGATCCAGTCCTCTGAAGTCATCCACGCCCACCCCATGCCGGCCCACTATACCTCGGTCGCCCGCGAGCCCGCCGCCTCCCTCATCCGGTGCACCGCCGGGCGCCTCGCGCGCGATCCCGCGCGGGCAGTCGGCCTCGCAGTCCTCGTTGCAGGACTTGCAGCTGCAGTCCTCGGCGTGCGCCTTGAGGACCTTGGTCAGCGTGTAGCGCTCGACGTGGTTCGCGGTCCGGGCGCGACACCCCGTGCAGTACGGGTACGTGATGGCGGCGATCTTGGTGAGGGCGACGACGAGGGAGATCATCTCTCCCAAGATTCGGTTGGGTGACCTTAGGCTCGGTCGGCGGTACGATGCGGCCATGATGATCGAGACCGGCGCGCGTGTGATTCACCTCCAGATCGGCACCTCCGACATGCAACTGCACGACGACGGCGCCATCCAGTACCACATCGCCAAGGGGTTCGCGATCGTGTCGCTCCACCGCGACAAGCGCCTTCGGACGGCGTACCAGTTCCTGATGGTCCAGTTCCGCCTGACACCCGGCGGGGACCTGAAGGAAGGCGACATCGAGATCACCGGGGTGAACGTCATGACCTTAGACGCCGACAAGAACGCCGTCGACAACATCGGCGAACCGCTCAACCGTATGCTGTTGTCTGAAGCACTCCGCGAAGCCCTCCGCGCCGACATCAAGTGGACCGAGGAATACTTCGCGCAGCAGAACCGCAGCGGAACGCCCTAGCTCCTGCAGCCGCCCCGCACCGGCCTCACGATCTCGATCAGCAACGCCGCCCGTGCGACGCACAACCGCGCCGCTCGCTCGTCGACGAACACAGCCACGACCAGGAACGCGCGCGCCGTACGCTTCAAGGAGTCCATGCCCGGTTATCGGCTCGCCTCGGTCAGCGGTTGCGCGCCAGCATCGACCTTGGTGGTGGGGCTGGTCCGGAGGGCATTGCTGTTGTTGACACTCGCGCTATCGCCGGGTTCCACTAGCACCGATGGCTTCCATGCAGGGTCAGATGCCCCTCGACCTAAGCCGAGGGGTCGAGTGGCACGCTGTCATTATCCTGTATGCGCAGCCGTTGCCGGGTACTGACCCTATCTTCCGTAAGGGTCCTCCCACTCGCGTTGAGTTCCACGCCGAGCCTACTCCCGGTGATCGCAAAGTTATCTTCGAGGCCGGCCCTCTCGACGGCGGGCCCAAACTCACGCTCGGTTTAGACGCCCAGAACAAGTTGTTCATCGCGGCGACGGACGTCGACGGCATGGAGTACAGCACTCCCTCAGTCGAGGTTCCGGAGCTAGACCGCCCTCTTTATGTCGCCTGCATCGTCGAGCCAGCGAAGGAAGGGATCCGGCTTCGCCTCATGGTCGACGGGGTCTTTCGAGCTGACGTGCCGGTCCGCGCCAACTTCGGGGGCTCGACGATGGTCAAGTCTTCGATGGGCACCGATGTCAGGGGCGAGCAACCCGCTGCTTTTGCGATGCTGGAGTTCTTGGGCTACGTCGAACCGCAAACGGATCAGGTGCGGTCTCAAATCGGCGACTACCTGCGAGCGAAACATGGCCTCAAGTCGTAAACCTCCGAAGCCGTACCTGCATTCGGGCCCGGTCTCGTTCCCGGGTACGACTGACGGAAATCAACTGGCGCAACAGCTGGGCCGCCTCCAGGAGAAGCTTCACGAGATGGATAAGGAGATCACCGATCTGAAGGCTGCCGTCAGACATGCCAAGTGGGTGCTTGGCATAATCCTAACTGTCGGGTCCGTCTGCGCAGCTCTTTACAAAGCTCTGCATGGTTCAGGTTGACCCGTTGTCGTTCGCGGGCGGTGCGGGACCACTCCATCGGGATTTCAGGAGCTTGGCACGCGCTGCCTCGCCGGAAAATCCGATAAGGGCCGCGGCAAAGGCCGCGAGAATGTCCACAGATCCCATCCGGGTCAGCGATCGAGCGGGCTGCGAACGCCACCGGCGCCTCGATTCAGGACGTGAGCCGCCCGCCCTAGTAGCGACCTGGCGTCGCGGCCGTGCGTGACAGCATCGGGTAACGAGCCCGATGGGATGGGAGCAGCGATTCTGTTGCCACCTGGTTGCCATTCCAGCCCGGAAAAGGGTGGTTCACGAGGGTAGGGGGCGGGTCAGCGCGGAACGGACCCAACGGTCCGAACCGCCCGAAATGCCTCGACGTTTAATGCAAGTCCGCGTCATGCCACGGTTTTGGTCGAAGCGCCTCGGGACGGTTCAAGTCCCGATGGGGTCACAGACGAAAAGGGGAGGGTGACGCTACCTAGGGTAGCGTCACTCGTCCAACCCGGCCGCCATTCTTCTCCGTGAACCAGAGGGTTCGGCCGGGCCCGACAATGATCTGATACGGCAAACTTCCGGGGCTCGGGCCGGGAAATTCGGTGACTGTTCCGGTGGGCGTCATCCGCGCGATCATGCTCGGCCCCTCCTCCGTGAACCAGAGATTGCCGTCGGGACCCCATACGCAGGATATGACCTCACCGATACCAATCTCTGGGTGCTGGGGTAGCGGAAATTCGGAGAACGCACCCGAAGCTGTGATGTGGCCGATGCGCGTGCCCGTCCCTTCCGTGAACCACGCGCCGCCATCCGGCGAGCCGCATATCCCTATGACTCCCCAGGAGGAATTCGGGAGGGGGTACTCGTTGACCGTGCCGGTGATCGTCATGTGAGCGATGGTGGAGGAGCGATCCGCATACCAGAAACCCCCGTCAGCCGCGTTCGTCAGGGCGACGGCCTGCGAATCCTGGCGCGGCAGCGGGAACCTCTTGATGTCACCTGCAGGCGTGGCGCGTCCCAGCGCGGCCGAGAGGAACATGAACCAGATGTTGCCGTCCGATCCGCGAATGACGCCTCCGAACGTCTCGCCCACCGGAATCTCGACGAGGTTGCCGGCCGTGTCCATGCGGCCGAGCGCTTCCGCGAAGCTCTCGCCAATCCACAGATGGCCGTCTGACCCAGCGGCGATCGAGTAGGGATTGATGACCCTCCCCGGCCATGGACTGTATAGGACCAGATCCTGGCCGCTGGACGAGACGTGCCCAATGGTGAATTCCCCCGTGGACCAAATGTTACCGTCCGGCCCGACCGTGATGCCGACCGTGCTGGCGATCGACAAATACACGGCCTGGAACTCCTGAATGCAGACGCCATCCGTGCATGCGATCGGGGTCGAGCCGCCCGTCCCCAATGCGCCGCCCAGCCCTGACGTTCCGCCGGATCCGCTCAAGCCGCCCAGCCCCGTCCCACCGACCCCCGTCCCGCCACCGAGACCGACCGCGCCACCGGACCCAGGGCTCGTCCTCGCCCCGGCCGCACCACCCGCGCCGCCGGCGCCCACGCCATCCCTGCCACTGCCTGCCCCTGAGGAGCAAGCGGCCAACCACAGTGCAGCGAACACCAACACGAACCTCGTCGCCTGGGCCACGAGAGGAAGTGTAGAGGAGCGCGGGGCGCGGCTCACGCACCGAGAGACATCGGATACCATCTATCTGTACCGTAACCCGACCGCGTGGGAGATCGGCCTGAGCCTCCCCCTCTGGCGACCGCCCTAACCGGCTTATGAGGCTCTGCGACGAGTTTCCGAATAACCGAAAAAGGCCGGCGCGACAATCGATCCCGGGCGGTATTTTGGGATGGGAGTTCGCGATGGCGTTATCCGCGACCATCGCCAGCCGAGGCGCCACCATGACCGCCTTTCGGGCGGCCTTGGCGACCAGCCGAGCGGCTGAAGATCGGCCTCGACGCCCTATCTTCGGTTTGAAGTGAGTCGGGAGTGTGAGGTCCTGGCCATTCCTCTCACTGCCAGCAGGGCCAGCATTGCCGCCGGGTGCCCCGACTGACTGTTCGAGAGTCGCCAAGTCCAATGAAGCGACTTCCTTAGTAATGGATACAGGTTCACCTATGTTCGTTCCATTCTGTTGGAACTGAATTGTACCTGCCGTACCAAATTCTACAGATGCGAGTAACGTCGTTGTTGAGGCGGAGAGGCTAGTACATGTTTGCGGAGATGCGTCCATGTACATTCCTTTGTTATTGCAAAAATCCGTCAGATACGAAAAACCACAATCAGTATTGTTGGTTGGGCCGGCAATGACCGAGCGCTAGAATCGTAACTAG
Source organism: uncultured Pseudomonadota bacterium (assembly GCA_963778795.1). Lineage (GTDB taxonomy): Bacteria > Myxococcota_A > Polyangia > Fen-1088 > Fen-1088 > DASRQZ01. The sequence continues at coordinate 1,693,670 of CAVZVU010000005.1, forward strand.
TCAAGCAAGAACGTGGCCACCAGGGGGTAAGCGCCCGCCATCTGGTTTCGTTGAAAACTCGCCGCAATGTCGTGGGAGCCGCCAAGAGGCCCAATTGCGGCTGAGCATTTTGCGCCGCCCGATTCCCAAGAACCGCTGTTGGCGGGCAAAAGCGCCCTGGCGCATCTTGAACCACGGGCGCATTTCGTACCTTGGACAAAACTGCTTCGAGGTTGATGTTTTGACATCGGGGCGCGCGAACGGCGTCCGTCCGGACGGCCACCGTCTCGACGCCAGACGGTGGGGGAACGAGGGTTCAGTAGCACGAGGAACCGCGCTCCTGTGCTTCGGCGGACACGATTCGTGCGACGAAGCGCGGCCCGTTCGAAGAATCAACCTGGGAGAGGAACGGGTGTGCGACCGATGCCATCTCGTCTGGCCCGGGTGAGTCGGGGCTCGACTATGAACGCCATCGCCCCGAAGACACCGTCCTTTAGCGGATGGTTGCCGATCACTAGCAGCCGTTTCGCGTTTGGGGTGGAGCGCGCGGATCCGGACGGCTCCGACCTACCGAATCGTGGTCGATGAAATCGAAGCGGGCCCTTCGTGGTACGCTGCGGCCCTCGACCAGCAGGATGGCTAGCGTATTCGTCAGCTATAGCCGCGATCCTCCCGACTCGGCGCACACGCAGCGGGTGGCGCGACTGGTGGCGTCCCTGCGCCAGGACAAAGTGATCGTGTATTGCGATCAGATCGAAGATGATCGCGTCGAAGGGCTCGTCTCCTGGAAGATCTGGGCGGAAGGCGCCTTCCGAGACGCCGATCGGGTGCTCCTCGTGTGCGACGAGCTCTACGCGCGGAAGCTGCGAGGCGAGGTCCCACCCAACACCGGCCAGGGTGTCCAGTTCGAGTACACTCTCGTCTGCAACAACGTTGGAAAGATCAAGCCAAACAGCAGCAAGGTCATTCCGGTCGTTTTCACCGCCGAGGAGACACGGTTCATACCCGAAATCCTGGAAGACTCTCCGTCACGCATCGTCCTCGACGAGCCCGGCGCCTATCGGCGGCTCTACGCGCTACTGACGCGCCAGCGGCTGACTCGATTCCCCGAGGAAGGCGAGACCGTCGTGCGCCTGAAGCGCAAAGACGTGGTCCCCCTGTTCCAGCCCGTGGCCGACATCGAAGCCGCGCTCGAGCCGCAGGAGTGCGCGCGAACCCCGCAGCCGGAGGGCCCGCGGCGCGCGCTCCGCGCCTGGAGCGTGCCTCCTGACCGCCGGGACGTGCGCGGGCTGGACTGGTACGAAGAATGCGATGCTGGTCATTTTCGCGGGCGCCAGGAAGACACGACCACCCTGATGTCCCTGCTGCTGTTCCACCCGCTGGTGCGGCTGGTCGGCCCGAGCGGGATGGGCAAGTCGTCGCTGCTTCGCGCGGGGCTGCTGCCTGCGCTGCGTGAGCCGGGGTGGCGGGCATGCGTCGTGCGTCCGTTCGAGGATCCCGGTCACCGCCTGCGGGGCGAGCTGTTCGCCGGGCTTCTTGCACGCGGCGCCGGCTTCTCCGCCCCGTTCGACGCCGCAAAGTTTCGCGCCGAGGTGTCGCCGCTGCTGGCCGAGGCAGGCGTCTCGCGCCTGTTCCTCCTGATCGATCAGTTCGAAGACGTCGTCTCACCCAACGCCACCTCCGACGCCGTCGAGGTCATGCGGGCATTCTTGCAGGAGCTGTGGAACGAGCGCGACGCCCGCCCGCGCTTCCACGCCGTGGTCTCTTACCGCACCGAAGCCGAGGCGCGGCTTGGCCGGCTCTGGCAGCAGATCAGCGGGCGCTCGGAGGGACTGCCCTACCACTCCCTCGGTGGACTCGCGCCCGATGCGACGGAGGCCATCATCACCGAGACCTCCGGCGAGCAGGGCTGGGCCCTCGAAGCCCGCGTCCCCGATCTGGCCCGCCAGCTGGTGAGCGAGAGCCGGAAGCACGACGCGGCGTCGCGTGAGGTGTTCCCCGTCTACCTGCAGATCGTGCTGCGGCAGGCCCAGACTGCTGACGACGGTCGCCTGACCGCGGCGTTCCTGGGGGGCAAGGGCGGCGTCGCGGGGCTCATCGGCAGCTACCTCGACGACACGCTCGCGCGGCTGGAGGAACGCGGAGGGCAATGGCGGCAGTGCCACACCGTCCTCGAGGTGCTCAGTCGGACTAGCGGCACGAAGGCGGCGCAGTCGCTCGGCGATCTCGTCCGCGAGTCGGGTCTGAGCCGAGCCGTCCTCGGTGAGATGCTGCCGGCTCTGATCGAGGAGCGCCTCGTCCGCCCGGTCGGCGACGAGCTGTACGAGATTCAACACGACCAGCTCGCGGCCGCCGTCGTCAGTCGGATGGAAGGCGCCGATCGGGAGGCAAAATCCGCGCGCGAGTTCCTCTCCACCAAGACCACGACCTTCGCACGGACCCGGACGCCCCTCTCCAACGAAGAGCTGGTCCACCTGTACCGCCACCGCCACCGCATCCACCCGACCGAGCCGGAGCTGCAGTTGATCCTGACCAGCCTGCAAAAGCCGACGGCCGAGCGCGGGGGATACAGGGGGGAGCGACCTGGGGTGGGTTGGTTCTGGCTCCGTCGCTCGACGGCGGAGGACTGGATGAATCGGCTGATTGCGCTGGAGGTCTGGCGCGACGGCGACCGAGCGTTTCGGTCTCCTACGCGGGACCGGTCCTACGTGCGGCTCGGCGACGTGCCCCTCGACGGACTGGCGCCGTATGCCATCAGGCTCGCCGGTGAATCGAGCCCCGCGGCCCGGATCGTGGCCGCGACCCTCCTCGGGCGTTCGGGCCACACCGCGCACATCCCTCTGCTGGAGTCACTGGCGGGGGCGGCTCACTGGGGCGTTTGCCAGCGGGCCGTGCAGGCCCTGGCCGGCATTGGACCAGAAGCGTCGGCTTCGTTGAAGCAGCTCCTGGGCAAGGGGGACCATCACCATCGCTCCGCCATCGCGCTGACGCTGGTGGAGGCGGGCTATCCCGATATGGTGCCGTCCCTGACCAAGCTGGCCAACGAGTCGGTTGCGGCGAATGTGGGCCACAACGTGGTGAAGGCCTTGGCGGTGATGAAGAGCGACGAAGCTCTCCCGCTGCTTCGGCGCATGGTCAAGCACCGGGACCAGGACGTGCGGAAGCAGGCCATGCTCGCCCTTGCCTCGTTCGGGCGATTCGAGGATCTGCTCCGACTGCGTTCGGCAGCGCGATCTGAGGACGATGAAGATTGGCAGGTCAGGCCGAGGGCGCTCACGGCTCTGTCGCGGCACCGGGACGCCAAGGCTATCCCGTTCTTCCTCGCGCTGTCTTCCGACAAGGACCGTAACCTCCGGCGTGCGGCGACCCAGGCGCTGGCCGGGATCGCTGGCCCCGAGGCTCGAGCGGCAATGATTCAGCTAGCCCGCGACCCGGACGCCAAGGTCCGCACCGCCGCGATCGAGGGTCTCGCGAGCTCCGGGGGACCGGAGATCCTCAGCCTGGCGATCGACGCTCGCGCCGACGAGGACCCCCGGGTTCGGGTGGCGGCGCTCGAGGTGCTGGTCACCCGCGAAGTTCCCGGCGCCCTTCGGTCCTTGTGCGAACTGGCCCGCACAAACGTCGGCGCCTTGGAGGCGGTGGTGCGGCGGGGCCGGGGCGAGGCGGAGTCGTGGCTGGCCGAGCTCGCCCGCGACGCAGAGGAGAGCATCCGCCTCAGCGCGGTCACGAAATTGGGCGCCTTCGGAGGCCCCAATGTCGTGGAGATCCTCGCGACCCTCGTGGAGGATGAGCAATGGCCGGTCCGCAGGGAGGTCGCTAAGGCGCTCGGCGCGGCGGGACGGCCCGAGTCGATCACCTTGCTCGTCGAGATGGCCAGAAGGGCTGTCCCCCGCGCCGAGGAATCGGATCCGGAGCGACCCGGTGATGAGGGGTGGGATGTACACAGCGCTGCGCTCGAGGCCATCTCGCGGTACGGAGCGGCAGGCGTGGCGGCGTTGCGCGAGCTCGCGGCGCACCCGAACAGCAGCGTCAGGTTCTACGTGGCGCAGACGCTGGCGGGCATGGAACCGGCGCTGGCTCGACCTCCGCTTCGACCCCTGACCGGCGACTCAGACACGTCCGTTCGGGCCCAGGCGATTGTGGCCCTGGCCAAGTTCGAGCCGGTCACCGCCCTGGCGTTCAAAGAGATCACGGACGCACAGGAGAAGGGCGAATTCTCGCCGGGCTTCTTCATCACCGGCGGCCGCGCTGCGCTGCCGTATCTCGCTTCGCTGTGCGCGCGGGACGATCTCGAGGCGTTCCTGAATCGGCATGAACAGAGCTTGAGCGACGAAGTCCTGCTCATACTGGACGAGGCCCTTTACATGCCCGTCTGGCTAAAGCTCGAGCCCGCCGCTACCGCCGCCGCGGAGGCAGACCAAGACCAAGCGGACGAAGAAGAAGACCGCCAATGGCTCGACTAGTCGGGGCGCGCGGGGCGTTCCCCAGTGCGGTGCATGGTTCGCTGGCGGGCCGGCACCTTCCTCGATGCGTCGGACGCGACGCCTCGATCCGCGAAGCGCGTCCGCATCATTCGCGGGGGGGGCAACTTCGGCCGACCGCTGGCGGCAAGCAGCTGGCGGGCCCACGCTCTCGTTTCCCGCATAGAGACGAGAGTTGATGGCGAATCGCGACCACCGTTGTCGCCCACCTGTCGCCCAGACGACCCGGACTCACCGGATCTCTCCAGTTCCCAACCGCCCTCTTCCGCCTCATCACAAAGACGCCAAGTTGCCGTAATGACCGTGCAAGTCGGTGCGGCGCTTTGGTTTTCGATCATTCGCCGGGCAGGTTCGACTCCCGGCGCCTCCACGAAATATCCGACGCCGCGGACGGCGGCGATGACTCCAGCGGATCGCCCGACGCGGTCCGGACATGTAGACGATCTCGTCGAGCCGGCGATGACGCGCGCCGCGCGCCCTCACTTATTGTATCTGTAAACGAAGATCTGCGTGGACCCGGTCGATGGACTGTCCTTCTGCGCCCAGGCCATCACGGTGCCGCCCTGGCCGTCTACCAAGAGCTGCAGCTTCTGGGCGATGCTGGTCGTCGCCTGCGTGCCGGTGACGCGGTCGTCGAGGACGTCCCATCGCGGATCCGTTCCAGGACCGAACGTAGATATCCGCCCCTTGGCTGGACGTGCCCACGTTCTCGTCCTCGATGAACGCGGCCACGACACCGCCGGCGTCGTCGACGCCAACCGACGTCTCCTCGACGTAGTACATGTTGCCGGCCAGCCCGTCGCCCAGGCTGAGCCAGCTGGTGCCGTTCCAGACGTGCACCCACTCGAACAGCTGCGTACCGGCGATCTTGGACTCGCGCCAGGCGGCGGCGACCGAGCCGCCCGCGTTGACCGCCATTGAGGCGTGGTTCGGCACCAGGTTGTCGCCACAGCCGCAGTTGCTCGTCTGTTGCGGTCCGCCGAGCTGTTGCCAGGCGGTGCCCGACCAGCGCGCGGCCGAGACCGGCTCGACGAAGGTGTCGAGGTACGTCTTCCACACCAGGTACGGCGTCCCCGCCGCGTCGAGGCGCATGAATGCGTCCCTTCCGGTGGTCATGATCGGGTCGCCGTCACCAAGGTTCTCCCAAGCCTGTCCGGTCCAGCGCGAGACGTGCTTCTGGGTGAACGTCGACAATTCGGCCCAGGAGAGCAGCACGGTCCCGTCGGGAGCGACGCGCACCTGCGGGACTCCGGTGATCTCGGGGGTCGTCATGCTGGCGACCGCGCGAACGGGGGATCCGACCATCCGCCCGGGACCGTCTCCGCCGCGCCAGAGCTGGACGTTCTTCGATACACCGCTGATGATCACCGGCATGCTGATGAAGATCCCACCGTCGGGCGCGCCCACGATCGAGGTCGGCGCGACCGTCTGCGTCGGGTCGTCGAGCACCTCCCACCCGCTGCCGGTCCATCGCCGCACACGCAGGCCGAACATTTTGTCACCGTCGCAGTAGTTCCACGCCACGACCGGGCGGCCGTCGCGGTCGAGCGCGAGCAGGGGGTTGGTGCCGCAGCCGACCGAGCCACCGTGGGTGATCCAGCGCGGAACTGTCCAGGACCACGGGTCGGGCGCGACCAGCGCGTTGCCCGCCAGGTCGGTGATCGCGTTCGTCAGCGTGGCCGTGAGTTGCCCCGGGACGGCGACCGGCCGCGCCAGCGTGATCGCCAGCGAGGTGCCGTCCGCGGACAACGCCAAGGTTCGCGCCAGCCGCGCGCCACCCGCGTCGCTGATCACCACGCTCGTGTCCGTCAGCGTCGCGGCGGCGATCGGCTCGGAAAAGGTAACCACGATGGGGTCCCTCACCCACACCTCGGTCGCGCCCGGCGCCGGAATCCGAGACGTCACGGTCGGCGGACTGCGATCTTCTGGCGGCGCATCCGGTGCAGCGTCGCTCGCATCGTCCGCCCTGTCATCGCTCGCATCGTCCGCCCTGTCGTCGCTCGCATCGTCCGCCCTGTCATCGCTGGCGTCTCCCGTGCCGGCGTCGCTGGCATCACCCGGCCCGACGTCGCTGGCGCGGATCGCGTCGCCCATGCCTTCGCTGCGATCGTCACCGGTTTCTCCGGCGGCCTCGGACGTCGCATCCGCCACCGCGTCGCGCGTGTCGTGGCTCCCGCCGCAACCTGCGATGCCCACCGACGCCAAAGCCGCCACCACCAACGTGCATGCCACGGCCATCCGCACCACAGCATCATGATACCTGATCGGGGTCCGCCGGTCCCAGCTCGCCTCGGCGCCGATGCTGCGGACGGGACCGACGCGCGCGAGGGTGCGCCCGTCGGCCATGAAGCACGGCAACAGCGCCAGCCCCAGGCCGGCGCGCGCAATGGGCCAGCGCGGTCACGATGCTGGTGACGCGCGCGACCACCGCGTCGCGCCTCGTTTCTGTTCGGACCGTTCGCAAGGGTTCGACTCCCGGCGCCGTCTTCGGCGCGCGTAGCAAGCGCGCGCGAGATTGGTGGCGCCCGGGAACTCCTCTCCCAGGTTGATCTTCAATCCCCGAGGCGTGAGCGACCCGTCCGTCGGTCTTTCGATCCGACGTGCTTCGCACACTCGTCGGAGCGGTGCGCGACGGCCGGAGTGCTACGAGTCGGGGTGGGCGTCTCTGTACTCCTGCACCATCTCGTCGGAGATATCCGAGGGATAACAGAGAGGAGACTCACCTCCTGACCTACTCCATGCGCTGCGCTTGCCGCAGCTAGATCCGTTGCGAGCGGTGTTGTAGGGGCAAGGGCAGTTTCCCGCATAGGCCGCGATCGAGTCCGCGATCATGAGTGTCCTGATCTTTGCGTCGCTGAGTCTCTTCTCCTTGGCCGCCGAGGTAGCCTTCGCCGTGGATCCGCCCGCGCCCATCGATGCAGCGTTCACGGCTGAGATGCATGAGCGAGACGCCTGTGGTTGTGGACCGCCGGAGCGTGAGTACGTCCCGGAGCTGATGCCAAGAACAGCGGCGACGATCATTGTGATCGGTTTCATGCGACCACTCGAAGAGGCGCGGCAAGGAGCTTGGACACGATGGGGTCCATGTCGGCAGTTCGCCGTTAAGCGTTTAGCGGCGACGAAATCAACCGGCCAAGCTGCTGGGGCTGGGCGCATCGGAGAGGGCGAGGCCCGATGCTGAGCTTGCGCGCGCTGGACGTCGCGGTGAATATATAGTCAGCGTCTTGACGCGATGGGGCTTCGGATTGATGGCAGTTCTGACGGCTGCCTCGGGTTGTGGTACGGCAGGGCCTACTGCCGGACAGCGCCCGTCGGTCGACGACGGCCCGCCCCGCCGGATGGTGCCCGGGCCATCCACCGACCGGCTGGTCGACGGCCGAGCGGAGGACTTCCTGCACGCCCTTCAGGCTGGAAACGATGCCGCGGCGACGCTCCACTTCACACCGCCGCTTCGCGAGAAGATTCCGCCAGAGCGCCTGGCCGAGGTCCGATTGGCGCTGGGCCGAGCGCACGGTCCGCTGCGCTCATGGCAGGTGACCCGGAGGATGCGGGGTACCGAAGGGGATCTGCGCGAGTACGATCTCCACTTCGAGCGTGGCACTGTTGCAGTCGGGATGATCTTCCACGAGCTGACGAGGAACATCGACGGGCTGTTCTTCACCACGCCGCCAGGGTTCGCCGCCGACCCGACGCCCGGCGTGCAGGCACTGGTGTCGTCGATCGAAACCAAGGTGGGTCCGGATCTCGGCGCCACCGTGACCGTACCCGCCGGCGCCGCTGCTGGCCGGGGCCCTTGGCCGGCAGTGGTGCTGATCCCGGACTCTGGGCCGATGGATCGCGATGGAACGGTGGGGATGGTCCGGCCGCTTCGGGATCTGGCCGAGGGCCTGGCGGTGCGCGGCGTAGTGTCGATCCGTTTCGACAAGCGCCCCTTTGTCTATCCCCAGCTCTTCAAGCAAGGCATCTTCACCATCGACGACGAGATCATGCAGGACGCCGTGTCCGCCACCGCCGTCGTCAAGCGCCAGCCTGGCGTCGATCCGTCACGCGTCTTTGAGGTGGGCTACAGCGTGGGCGCGCTGGTGGCGCCGGAGGTTGCGGTACGCGCCGGGCGTATTGCGGGGGTGATCATGCTGGCGGCGCCGGGACGTCCCCTGCTGGATGTGCTGCTGGATCAGCTTCGGCGCAGGCATGCCCCGAGTGACGTCATCGAGCGGGTGGTGTCTGGCCGGCAAGCGGTCGCTAATCCGAAGACGTCACCGAAACAATTCGTCGAGGGCGCGCCCGTCGCCTACTGGACCGATCTCGCGCGGCGTGACTTCTTCGATGCAGCCCGCCGCTTTCAGGGTCCCATCCTCTTGATGAGGGGCTCCGATGACCAGCAGGTCCTGAACGAGGATCAAGAAGAATGGATCAAGCGCCTGTCAGGCCGTGGCGGCTTTGTTCCCGAGACCATCCCGGGCCTATCCCACGTCTTCATTCCGACCTCAGAGCTCGCTGCGGCGATAGCGCGCGGCGAAGGAGCGCCCGGGCCCAGGGTGCCGGGCGTGGTCATGGATGAGATCGCGGGGTTCGTCACGCGCGCGCGCGCGGGCGCTGACCATCCCGCGCCGGCGACTACTGCGACACCGGCGCCGTAGGTCATCCGGGGGCAACTGACGCGCCCAGGAAGAACCATTGCACTCCCCGTTAACGCCATTGACGAGGGGAGCTTGCACATCGACAACAGGGGCAGAGCAGCTCTGCTGGCAAATGTTCGCGTCGTGCCGGTGTTCTGGGGATCTGGGGTTGCCGCCTCGACGCAGACCGAGATCCACTGCATGACGCGCTGACCGCGCTCAATTCGCCTTGAATTCGAAATTGGCAAAGTAACAGAACGGAACGGCAACGTTGTTGGCCATGAGAGGGCGATGCCGCCATCCCTTGACCGCGTTCACCACGTTCTGGACTAACGCCATGTCGCTTCCCTTGAGGATTGACATGCTATCGACTGTGCCGGTCTTCGACACGCAGACCTTGGCGTGCACGACGTAGGTCAATCCCGTGTGGCGCAACTCCCTGGGGAACTCGGGGTCGTCGCCACTGTCCCTGGGCGGCTCGCCCATCTGCGACGGCAGCATCACCGGCACGTTTGGATTGGGCGAGACCTGGTTACCGCCGCTGCCCGCCGACGATGCCGCCTGGCCCTGCGCAGGAGGATTGGACGTGCCGAGCCCGGCGGTGGGCCGAATACCACCGGGGGACGCCATGCAACCGATCGCACAGGCGAGAAGCGAAAAAGCCGCGAGAGGAATCGATGTCGCCATTCTAGTGAACGAGTAGAACACGGCACGAAACCCGAGACACAATCGGGGACTGGCAAGGCTGAAATTGGACGCGAGCAACTCGGGCGACAGTGCTACGGCGCCGGCGGACGTGGTCCACTGGTACGAGTCGCGCAAGTACGACTTCATCGTGTTCACCGACCACGATCGCGTGACGTCACGCATTCACCGTCGGTGAACCTGTATCGGCGACACGCCGGTGGCACCCGCCGGGCCTCGGACGATCTTTCTTTCGTCGGACGACCAGGTTTTCCAAAAATACAGTGAGCCCTGCCGACTATCGTCGCCCTCGGTACCGCCCGTAAGACTGGCGTCTCTCCTTCTCTCATCTTGATCGTCGGCTTTTCCACGGATCGCGACACGGGTGTCGAGTTCTCGGCGGCCGACGTGTGGCTCGCGGCGGGGAAGGCGGACCAGAGGAGCGGTCCCGCCCTTGCAAGGGCAGAACTCATGATTGCCAGCGGCCTCCCCGTTCTTCTTGTGGTCGTCAGCGGCGTGATCGAGCCAATACCTTCCGTCCCGAACGCGACCGCCCCCGAGGCCATGCCGGCGGTCCCCTCCCCGGAACTCGCGCCGCCGCCGGTGCGGCGCTGGTACGGCTGGCAGCTCGCGATCAGCGACGTGACGTTCTTGACCGTAGGGACCCTCTCGAAGCACGGGCGCGGCGCGCTCGTCGCCACCGGTGGTCTCGCGCTCGGCGCGCCGATCCTGCACTTCGTGCATGGCGACTGGAAGATCGGCATCGCCAGCACGCTCGTGCGCGCGGCGGCGATCGCCGCCGTCGCCAGCGCAGGCGGCACCTGGGCCTGGCACGAATCGCCCCCACCCTGCCAAGCCGGTCCCGAGGTCTGCGATCCGACCCTCGGCCAGTCGATCGACGAGGCCGGCACCAACCTCCTCAAAGCGGTTGGCCTCCTCGCCGTCGGCGGCCTGTTCTTGCTCGACGACACGATCGGCTCGTTCGAGGGCCCGTCGCCGCCACCCTCCGCACGCGCTCCCAAGCCGAGTGCGGCCCCGACCGTCAATCCGACGCCGGGCGGCCTGGCGCTGGGGTTGGTCGGGACATTCTGAATGGTCGACCGTGAGACGCCCGAACTTCTCGTTGATGTCGATGCTCCAGTCGGAGTACTCGCCGTCCTTGGGTGGCTTCATCTTGATCATCGCAGCAACGAATCTGGTTGGCACCAGGTTGGCACGACTAACCGGCTCGACCCGAATCGAGACGGACCGAACAGCCTTCAAACCGTGCCATCCTGCTGCCAGTAACTACGCGCTTTGTCTGCTGAATGCTGTGGAACTCAGCGCAGCGCCTCGTGTTTTCTGTGCTTCTGTCGGTTGGTTCAAGTCCCGATGGGGTCACAGGAAATTTCCAACGACGGCGCGCTCTTTCGGCGCCTGTAACGGATCATCTCGGGTACTCGTGATGTGCGACCACTTGTCCGGTGGCATCATCGATGGTGACCGCCAGGCTGTAACCCTTTCCCTGCGCGTTCGCCTACGGGGGCTCCGAGGATTGATCGCAAGACGGAGTCGACCCAAGGCGAATCCCTCGATCCAACGGCCCCTTTAAGTCCGGCCACCACCGCGCGCAGCATCCGCGCCGCTCGGGGCCCGTGGCGCCGCCCCGCCACGTCTTAGGCCTCGTCTTCAAAAGCGTTCGGAATCTTGGGCCACGCCTCTTTGTCCGCTCTGTGCTCCTCCGCAGTGTGCTCCTTGAATCGGTGCTCCCACCAGCATGCCCCGGAGTCGAACACTACCTCGACGCCCTTCCTGGCGCATATGCCGCAGGCAATCCGCAGACGTTTGAGCGGACGACGGCACGCATGACACTCGGGCTCGGACACGCGGCCATCGTACTACGCTCAACGGAGAGATATCGTCATACGCTGGTACAGGTGACTCTCACGGCAGCGACCATATCAGCTACGGTTGGCGCTCGGTTGCCCGCGCCAGTACCACTTCGAGTTGTGCATGCCTCGTCCGAAGTTCGGGCGCGTGCGGTCCGGCCGGACACTGCGAGTTGGGTTGCGCTCCGCACATCAACCTCGGAGCGGTGAAACTCGCAGAGCGGTGAAACCCGGCTGGTCTGGACACAAGCGACTGCCTCATTGTGGGCAAAGGTGATGGTCGCCAGCGCCCCCCACGAATAGTCTGCGTGGGTCAGTTGTAGGTCGTCGAGAGTAGAGCGCTGAAGGCGATGAAGCTCCAGTTCGGGGGATTGCCGGAGCGGTTGCTCGCCTGGCCATCCTGCATCGAACCGAGCAGCAGTTGGGCTGAGACACCGAGTCCCCAGTTGTCCAATAACCACCACTCTTTGCCGAGAAGGCCCTCGAAGGTGAAGCCCCAATCTGACGTCCTGATCGCTTTGCCATTCCCGTCGTTGATCCCCAGGCGCGACCCGAGGAACGACGTCGCGAGGAAGACGTTGACGTCGGTGTAATATGCCAGTCCGACCCCGATTCCCACTTCCCCGGCACTGCCGCCGCTGACGATCCGAGCGACAGCGTCAGCTTTCACGGTCGGGTCCTGCACCAGGTTGCCCAGGATGGTCCCGTAAATGATCACTTGGGGCGCGATTGTGCCGCCAACCGCAATTCCGAATCCTTCGCCTGCGCCCGACGCTTTGACTCCCGCGTCAGTCGACATGCTGGTGTAGCCGAGCCCGAACTGCATCCGGAGGTAGACACCATCGTGGACGTGGGAACCCGGGTCGGGGGTCGGCTGGCCGTAGGGCCCGCGATAGTATTGGCGGGGCGGCGGCGGATAGCCCGACGGCGGCGGATGATCGCCTTGAGGCGGATAGCCGGGCTGCGGAGGATAACCAGTGGGAGGCGCTTCCGGAACCGCCGGAGTGTGAGCCTGCGCGCCCGTGGCGCCAAAACACAAGCCCGCCAGCACGACAGCCGCGACCATCCACTCTAGCCGTCCGCCAGTCTCCATGACGTCCTACGTCCCCCTCGCCGGGCATCGTGGTCTGCCCAGCCAGCCGCGGTCAACACCTATCCCTTCTCCTACGACCCGGCGATTCTCTAAACCACCCCAGGTTGATCGCTGCTGCGGTTCCGCGAGGAATTGGGATCCCTGATCGCCGCCCGCGAGATGCAGCTTTCGCGCGAGGTGGTCTCCGACTCGTGACCGAGGGCCGGAGCCACGACGTGCGTCGTCGCCCCTCTCTCCACGGCGAGCGTCCCGTGGAGACCGCGCATTCCGTGCGCTTGCCCGCCTCCGTCGTCTCGGGTCACGCGAGATCGGCCGTTGTCCTACCCGCTTGAAGGGAATATCCCCAAGGAGGTGGCGTAGTATCTGGGTGCGTGGATCAGCGGGGCGGTTTGGGTGCCGGCGCTTTGGGCGCATGAGAAAGTGAGGCTGCCCCGGTTTGTGGGCAGCACGGATATGGGGAAAATGCTGGTCGATGGAACTTGCTGGCGAAGGGCCCACAGTGCCCCTTCGGCGTATCCTACGCACGGGTCGTCGAAGCCGCCGCGAACTTCTGGACATTTGTCTGTTCTGTTGCCTGCTCTCTTGTTGTTGGCAGCGTTCGGATGCCGAGCTCGGTCGACCGCGACGCCGCCTCCGGCGGCTCTTGCCGTTCCCGCCGCTCCTGACGCTCTCGCCGCGAGGCCGCCCGGGGCTGCTCCGGCGGCCGATCGGCGCGGTCCATTGGCGACCTTCGGTGCAGGTCGCTTTCGGTATCAGCTCTCGATCGAGCGAGACAAGGAGCCGGATCCCGTGTACCAGGAGGTCGCCTGGCGATTTCACGTCCGGTTGCTCGACGACGGGCGGGTCGTCGACGATCAATCCCCTTTCTTGCCGGCGTGTGACAACGCCGAGCCGACCGACGTCGCTTACGTCGACGGTGCCGATCCCGAGGCGCAGGCGTGGCGGACGACCTACCTCGATAAATGCGAGATCCTTCTGGCGGCCCGATTGGTGGAGCTCAGTCCAGGCGCTTCCGCGCTCCTCGTCACGCAACAGGGCGGCCAGGAGGACGTCTATCAGCTCCATTGGCTGTTCCTCGAGCAGAAGGGCAAGCTCGAGACGCCGTGGTTCTCGCCGACCGGTCCCGGCCACTTCTCGCGCGTGCGGGTCTTGCCCACCGGCGCTCAGCAACAAAACGATGTGGCCTTCATCGACGCCTCGCGCACATCCGACGAGGAGCCGAACGAGCTCGATGCGATCCGACTGCATTTCGATCGCGCGAGCGAATTGAAAGCCACGCCGCTCCCCGACGTCCGAACCGCTCTGTTTGTGGCAAGTCTCGGCACGTTCAAGACGCCTGACGCGGCAGCCGAAGCCTGGATCCGATATCGGCCGTGCAGCTTCCATTATCGGCTCTTCAAAGCCAACTTGTTCTCAGGTGCGCGGGCTCGAGGATTCTACCTGGCCACCGTTCTTGCCCGACGAGAGGACGTGAAAGCCGAGAAGTCCGCGCTGAGCAAGTGCGGCGGCGTTCCCAACCCTTCAATCGTCGAATTTCACACATCTCGGTAAAGGAGGCGGACGAATGCAGTCGCTGGCGGGTTCGGTTGGGGGCGGAGGGAAAAACGCGGTTCACGACGTGGCGCTCGTCAAATTCCTGATGATGGTGGTCAAGAATTCCAAGGGCAGTTCGTATTTGCCCCTGGGTGACTACACCAATGTGAGGGATGGCAGCGTCTCGGTGGCCATCCGAGCCTTTCAGCAAGACACTCTTTTGGTAGACGCGGTGTCGGGGAAGCCGAAACCCGGCGTATTGCCGGGGCTCGTCGAGCCGGGCGGGGCTACATGGGCGAAGCTGGTGGCGGCCGTGCCAGACGCGTACAAGACCGTGCGTACGACGGAGGGCGTGACCCTCGTCTACTTCCCGATGAGCCCGAGTGCCCTGGCGAGCGCCAAGGGCGAGATACAAGCCGGCGGGTTGAAGACCGAGTTCCAAGTCAAAGTCACCAACCTGCTCGACAAGTTCTACGCCAAGAGCGGAATCGTCGTCTCCGCCAACCCAAATGGGCTGAGGCGCACCTTCGAGCAACAAGTGGAAATGACCTACAAGTCCTCCGAGGCCTCGCCAGGCGAGACGATCCACAACTATGGCTATGCCGTGGATCTAGGGTTCACGGGATTGTCTTACGTGTCCAGCACGGGAGCGACGCAGACGGTCGATGCCCACGATCGTGGGTTCAACAAATGGCCACGGATCAAGGAGCAGATCTTTGCGGCTCGAAACGCGATCGGGACCCGTGAGCTGAGCCTGTTCACCACGGTCGCGCTCGGCGGCGGCGATCTCTTTCACCTGCAGAACTACGCGGACAAGCCGCTCGACTCCGTCATTTCGTTCATGAAACTGCTCGAAAAGGTCGGGCCGATGAAAATGAAGTGGCGGCCGGAATACATGACCTGGACGGACTACTGGTGCGACCTCGGCCTCGGCGGCGAGCAGTACTACGTCGGCGCCTCGGTCGACATCTGGGCGGACAAGAATGCATTGAAGCTGTCGAAGGAAGACCTGGCGAAGGCTCTCTCGGCGAAGTTGAAGGCAGATCCGAAGTTTTTGCTCGACAAATTTCTGGTCCACCCGCCCAAACCACCAACTGGAACTGGCGGTGCGTCCGGCGCGAACACGCCGCCGAAAATCACCGCGGCCGACATCGGGGATCTGGACATCGCCAAGGTCAAGGCACGGGCGGCACGCGCTCAAGGATCTGCTCGGCCAACGTTCCGCGAGGACCCGTCCGGCCGGACGGCCACCGTCCCGATTCCGGACCCGCCGCCCAAGGTCAATCCGAATGAGCGGCACCCCGCGTTTCCGCGGAAACGTCGCCGATCGATCATTAAGGTCTCGAGTTATCGTCAGGCGGATGCGACGGCTGCTGGCTTGGCTTCGACGCCGCAGGCAAGACGCGCGACGGGATCGCGCGGCAGTTCACCGCGCGGTCGGTCACTTCGCTGCCACGCACCGGGACGATGTCACGGGGGCTATCGTCATCCGACGCGGGGGGTACGAAGTGATCGTGCGGGTGATGTACATGGCCGGCTACCGTCCGCCCCGCCGCGCCTGGTATGCGGTACCGGATGACGGTGCGGAACTGCGCGAGCTCTCGCGGGACGAGTCCGAGGATATCCCCGTGTGGAGATAGCAAAGCTCGCTTGCTAAGCTATCGCGCTCACCACCCGGTCGAGGTCCATCCGTTCGCCGTCCCACGAGGGCATGGTGGTCATCGCATCGATCCTGGGCTCGTCGGGGGCGGCGGGCCAGGCTGCAGTGCCGGCGCCCCAATCGACGATGTCTCGCGCGGCGGCCAAGGTGGGGTGGGCCGGCAGGATGGCGCCGGCCGGGTTGCGGACCTCGACGTCGCCGTCGGGCTGCAGCTTCACAGCGAAGCCGGCCTCGTGCAGCAGTCGGTGGTGAAAGCCGCACAGCAAAACCAGATTGTCGAGCGACGTCGGGCCCCCGTGGAGCCAGTGCTTGACGTGATGGCCGTGCAGATGCCGCTGATTCATGCAGCCTGGGAACCGGCAGCCCTGGTCGCGGATCCACAGCGCGCGGCGGATGGCGGTCGGGATGGCGCGTGTGCGGCGGCCGACGCTCAGGACGGCGCCCTGGTCGTCGACTGCGGCGGCGACGATGCCGCCATCGCAGCACACGCGGCGAAGCGTTTCCGCGGAAACGGGGGTGCCGTCCTCCAACCACGCGCTGAGCGTACCGTCGGGTTCGGTCGGCTGTCGATCGACGTGGATGACGACCTGAAACTGGTCGCCGGACGTGGCCCCAGAGGCTATCTGGCCGCCGCCAAGTGTCGTCGATGCGATGTGGACCAGCGCATCGACGGCAGACGGGGATGGGGCCCTTGGGGGGTGGGCACATGCTGGGTTTGGCGCCAGGCGTAGAGGCGGCGGGTTGGGAGGCGTCAGCGCCTTCCTCACTTGCGTGAGCGCTTTGAGGATCAGGTCCGATTCATCTGGAGTGACGATCGCCTCCAGCCGGACCAGGCCGCTGCCAAGCGTGCGAGCGCGGACATAGCGCTCCTCGGCCTGCATTCTGTCGCCAGCACATGCCAGCCGAAGACCGCGACAGATTTGTTCGAGCTGCGCGCCAGTAGCGGCTAGCGATACGTCCAAAAGGCGCTCCTCGTTCTCGGGGGTGGCCACGCGCGTGATGGCTCGGACCTTCGCATACGACAGTCGTCCGGCGGCGAATGCAGCGTCAACGCGCGGCAACCCGCCCAGCGCGCGCGCCACCCGAACCTTCTCGCGTGCCGCGCCAGGGTCGAGCCCGATTCGCCAGGTCAACCAGTGCGCGCAGCTCATTGCGCCCTGCACAAACCAACCCTCAATCTCGTCGAAGCGGCGGATTCTGGAGATCAACTGGTGGTTGACGACATTGAGCTTCGCTGCAATCGACGCAATCTCGTCGCCCAATTCCTCGTGTTCGACCATGAACGTAGTCTAAACAGATGTTCAGTGGTCTTCAATGCGAAAGAACGAACAGGGTCGTCGACTCGGCAGGATCGAAATCAACCTGGGAGCGGAGGAACGGAGGAACGGACGGAAGGCGCCGGCAGCTTCCTGATGCCGCGGCGGAACGGCATTCGGTTGAGCGCGATCGCGCCGAGCGCGAAGAACAAGACGATGGCGTGGTTGGTTATCGACACGGCCTGGTTGTGCCCTTCGTCGAGGTGAGCCTCGCACGGCGCGTAGCGGCGCCCGGCCGCCGGGTAGAGGGAGCCCGATCCATCGCGCCAGTGCCAAGGAAATACGTGCGCCTCGAATCCTGGGACGTGCACGCCGAGTAGTCGGCGCGCGACTGCGGGACCGAGATCGATCAGGTCTGGAAGGATCGCGCCGACGAAGCCCAGGTGCCAGCCGTCGGATCGAGCACGGCGCCGTCGTTGGTTATACCGGCCGAGCTAAAACCGCCCCAGACAACGATCCTGTCGCCGACCGTGGCGACTACCGGATATCGGAAACGCGCCGCGCCGCCGATATTCCCAGGAGTGATCCGAGTCGTGATCGCGACGCGTAGGCGGGTTGAGCGACCGCGGTTTGGGAGCCCCTCGGCGTTCAGGGGATGTGAGGCGGCCGGGTCATGATGCGCAGGTTGGCGGCGGTGATGTTCAATCCTGGAACATTTTGGAAGGGGTGGTCGTAGTACACGGTCCACTTCATTCCAGCGCGATGGCCACAAAATGCTTTGAGCTTTTCGGAACATGAGACCGGATAAGCAAACCCGCTGAATACCCTTTTCGGACTGGGGCTATTGTTGGCCGGCTGGCATGGACAATGGGACAGAAGAACCTCGGCCCTAAGCGGAGGCCGCCCGCGATGCGCCTGGAAGTCCTGCAGGCACGCATTCCAACTTTCAATCATCACCTCCTCGGCGTGCCGGCCTTCCGGATCCATTGCCGTGGTGGCGGCAGCTGCACGCGCGGTGGGCAGAAGGCGAAGGTACTCGGCCTGACGAGCCGGTTCACTGAGGGGCTGGTGCTGCGGATTGAAATGGCTGGCAAGCTGCTGATGAAGATCGATCTTCGTCCGCGTGTTGGAGCTGGCAACTTGCTCGCGGGTTTGCCGGCTATGAAAGACGTAATATCTGGCGCCTTCGAGGCTCAGAATCAGTCCGACCGCACCCGCGCGATCCCTGAGCGGCTTCGCCTCGCTGAGAGTGCCCCTGACGAGCATGGCGCGGTACCCTAGCACCGATCCCGGAGTCGAGGGAACGCCGGACGTCCTTTCGCGCCAATTGCCGCCTGCGATCCGTGAGACAACTTCTGGCGTGAGGACGACAATGAGCGCTCGAACGGCGAAGGTCGGCTGGCTCCTGGGTTGTGTCGTCGTGGGGGTGGGGCTGTCGTTGGCTGCGCTCGCGCCGAGGGCGTTCGCCACCGGCGACGCTACCTGATCGAGGTCGAGGCCAACCCCACCGAGCGGTTCCGCGAGCCGAAGGAGGTCGGGCCGGCGCTGGACAAGGCGAAGGCGCTGTGGACAACCGACGGGGGCAAGCCGCCGCTGCTGCTGGCCATCGATCCCGCACGGCCCTGGTCGGACGTGGTGGCGATCGCCGCGGCGGCCGCGCGCACCGGCTTCGAAGAGATCGAGTGTTCGCTCACGTCGCCGGCGTCGGGCCCGCGGAAAAGGTCGCCGTGGTGGTGACCGAGCTGCCGGCGGCGCTGCGCGAATGCCACTGTGCCGTTCCACCAAGGGAGACCGCTACACTGGTCTGGTTGTGGCAAAGCCCCGACCCCGATAAGGTCATCCGCCGCGTCGTGGTCGGCGCGCGCGTGCGCCTGGGCAAACCCGGCCAGCCGGCCACCGCTCCGCGCGCCGCAAAGACCGAACCGTGGTCCAAGGCCTCGGCCGCGGTGCTCGCAACGGTGGCCGCCGCGTCGGGCCAAATCCCCGCGGTGACCTTCGCGGTCGCCGGCGGCAAGCGCTAGCCAGAGGAGACGCTGGGAACCGACGGCGCCGACGGCGCCGCGCCCTGGATGATCTCGCGCAGGCCCGCAAGTGACAGCCGGGGCGTCGCCTTCTCCTCCTCGAAGATGATCTGGGCCAAGGTAGCAGTGGTCAGATCAGCCTGAGTGGTGTTGTCGACAACCCGGACGTCGTCTCCAGCGCGGACCATTGCCGCGATGTGCTCGAGCGTGACGTACCGGCTGTCGCGCGTGTCGTACAGTTTTCGGTTCGCGTAGCGCTTGATGGTGCGTGCGGTGGTCATATACGTAGAATGTAGGTAAATTATTCCCTCGGCAATAGAGTAATTTCAATTACTCATTTGCATGTGGATACAGGGCGTTAGCCGATCGCGGCCACGGGTCTTCGCGTTATGAACGCTCGGCGAGGCAACGAATGCGAGATCCGGCGCGGTGGGCCCTAAGTCAGGCTTCATGCCGCGTCGTGGCCGGTCAGGACGATCGTCTGGGGCAGAGCTTGGCTCCGCGATGGGTGACGGCGTCTCCAGATCCATGTGAGCAAGCCGGCGGCGGCGACGCCGGCGCTGGCGACCACCCAGAAGCCCTTGCCTGGCGGCGCAGCGAGGAGCTCCTCGATCTGATGGTGTGAAAGAACATGCCGCCCCCAACGGTAGTTGCCGTCCAGATGATCCCGCCCAGGAGATCATAGAACACGACCGTATTTGACTGCGTGGTCCAGAATGACCTAGTCTTCCAGCCGTGGCCCGACCCAAGGCGTTCGATCGCGCGCAGGCCCTGCTGGCCGCGATGCAGGTCTTCTGGGTGAAGGGCTACGAAGCGACCTCGCTCGAGGACCTGCTGGCCGCGATGAAGATCGGGCGCCAGAGCCTCTACGACACCTTCGGCGACAAGCGGGCGCTGTTCATGGAGGCGCTCGTGCAATACCGGGATCTCACCGACGCCTACCTCCGCGGCTGTCTGGCCGACGCGCCCACCGTCAAGGCGGCGTTCCAGCGCCTGTTCATGCAAGTGGTCGACGAGCCCGAGGCTCACCAGCGGCGGGGCTGTCTACTCATCAACAGCGCCGTCGAGCTGGCGCCGCACGATCCGGAGACCGCCCAGATCGTGGTTGCCTATCAGCGCGCCACCGAGCGGCTGTTCCGGCGGGGCCTGGAGCTGGCCCAGGAGCGCGGTGAGCTGGCGGCCGATCAGGACGTGCGCGCGCTGGCGCGCTACCTGGTCAGCGCGATGCAGGGTCTGCGCGTGATGGCCAAGGCCGATCCGAACAAGGCCGCGCTGCGCGACGTGGTGGGCATCGCGCTCCGCGTCCTCGGCTGACGCCGACGGCCCTCGTCCCATTCACATTTTTGCGCGTCTCATTCTTGACCAGTCAGTCCAATAAACAACCACAAAGCACGGGAGGCAACAGATGGAAGAGCAAGCGGCGGGCAAGTTGCGGGGCAAGGTCGCGGTGATCACCGGAGGCACAAGCGGGATCGGAATGGCGACCGCCCGGCGTTTCGCAGCAGAGGGGGCGACACTGGTGGTCACCGGCGCCAGCGACGCCAGCGTCGCAGCCGCCCGCGACACGCTCGGCGTCTCGGTCCACGTCGTCCGCTCCGACGCAGGTGACGCCGCCGAGACCCAGCGCCTCTACCAGGCGATCGGACGTGACCACGGAGGCATCGACGTCCTGTTCCTGAACGCCGGCATCGTGCGCAACGGTCGCCTCGCGGATCTGGACGAGTCGGTCTTCGACGAGGTGATGCGCGTGAACCTGAAAGGAACGTTCCTGGCGCTCAAGTACGCCGCCCCGCTGCTGCGCGCCGGCGGCGCGGTGGTGGTCAACACCTCGGTGGCGAACCGTCTCGGTGTTCCGGGCGGCGGCGCCTACGCCGCCTCGAAAGCGGCGCTGCGTTCGCTGGTCCGCACCGCAGCCGCGGAGCTGCTCCCGCAGAACGTCCGCGTCAACGCAATCAGCCCCGGCCCCACCGACACGCCGGTCTACGGCAAGCAGGGGCTCCCGGCGGCCGCAGTGCCCGAGCTGCGGCGCCACCTGACCGGGATGGTCCCGCAGCGCCGATTGGCCGCGCCCGAGGAGATCGCAGTGGCGGTTCTGTTTCTAGCCTGCGCGGACGCGTCGTTCATGACGGGCGAGGAGCTGGCGGTCAACGGCGGGCTCTCGGCCTTCTAGCGGGCGGCGGTCGACGGGTCGGGCCGTCGGGCGATCAACGCGGCGACATCACGTGCGGCGGCGCGTTCGGCGGCCGGCCCCAGAACCCGGTCTCGATCTGCGCCGCGCTCTCGACCGCGTAGTGGATGAAGTCGTGCATCAGCACGCTGCGCGTTTCGCCGAGCCGCGTGCGCTCCATCGACCGCACTTGGTGAAGCAGCTGGAAGTTCATGCGCAGCGTCTGCAGGATCCCGCCGAGCTCGTCAAGGGGGCGCGACCACCCGTCGATGGCCAGCTGGTCCGTGAGGATCTGCACCACCGGCGCGCGTTCCAGCGGATCGGGTCCCTCGAGATCCGGAGTCGGCGGAACGACGGTCATCAAGACCTCGCCGACCAGCCGGCTTGGCGGCCAGGGCAGCTGGTTCTCTCGGCGCAGCGGAGCCATCGCAATCAGCAGCGTTGCCGTCAAGAGCAGCGCGAGCGCGGAGGTGACCCAGCCCGCCGTGCGTCGGGGCGCCGCCGGCGGCGGTTCGGCGCCCGGCCCCGATTGTCGCAGGCGCGCCAACACCAGCGCCAGCGCCAGTAGGGTGAGCCCGAGGATGGTCCAGCGCGAGACTTGCGCGAAGCGGCGGAGGGCCGGGCCGGCGATATCCAGCGCACGAATCAGCCGAGTGCCCTTTTCCTCGGGCGCGACATCCGCCACGGCGGCAAATTCCCTGATGAGGTGGGTCGTCCACATCAGCGCACCGACCACCACGGACGTCAGCCCGAGAGCGATCAAGAACAACGGCCCGTAGAAGCCCGTGTCAGCCGATGGGCGTCGCGCCTCCAGGACTTTCTTGAGCCCGAAAAGGCAGCTCGGCCACATCCATAGGCTCGACGACGCCAGCAGCGCGATTCCGTTCAGCTGGCCCCCGAACCCGGCGCTGATCGCGCTGGCTTTCTCGGCCGGATCGGTCATCACGAACCCTGCCATCATCGTGATCCGCGCGGCGCGGACTGCGAGCAGGTCCAGCGACGTCGCGACCACCACGCCCGCGGTGGCGGCGATCTGCCAGACCAGCGTGCGCTGGCTGCTCGCAGCGCGGTAGGCCAGCACCAGCGCGCGCAGCTGCAGCAGCATGGCGGCAGCGGTCACGCCGAGTACCAGGCCCCTGGCGGGGATCTGGTTGGCGACCTCCGCGATGGACTCGGGGAGCGTCATCGCGATCAGAAGAGGAAACGACGGAACAGTCCGTCGCCGAATAGTACCCAGTTGAAGAACGCTTCGTTGAGCGCCAGGGCCAGCGCGCTCACCGAGAGCACCAGGATCACCAGCGCGCCGGTCGATGGCGGCTTCTGCCCACCTCCTGTCTCCATCGGGAGGCACATAGCCGAGCGGGGACGTCCCGGAATGTGAGCAGCGGCGGGACGCGGAAATGTTGTGCAAGCCGAGGTTCCGCCTCGTGGCCCTCCGCGCCTACGGCCGTTGCCTCCCGCCGGGAGCTTGCGCTGGCGGCGGCGAGCAGCCCTGTGATCGCACGAGTTCGTCGGTGACGGCCACCGTCTCAGTTCAGAGTCGGCGTCGTCCAGTCTGCCCAGTCGGACAATTTACCGGCGGCACTGGCCGATATCTTCATGACTCCGGGAGCGTTTCCAGTCTTCTTCAGGAACTTCTCGATGTTGTCCTTCAGCGGCTGCGACCACTCAGGCCTCAGGGAGCAATGAGTCCCATTCTGGACGTCTGAGTAGTAGGTGATGTTGGCTCCCGCTCCAAGCGCCTTGTACACTTCCGCTCCGCCCAAGGCGCCCACACTTGCGGACTTGGGACCCAGGTTTGCGATATGGGGATTGTCCATGATGAACAGTCCGCGCGGCGCAATCATGGCCACGAGTTCATGCGTGTCCAAAGGCGCCTTCGTTGGGCTGGTCGTGAACGGCAGGAACGCGTCGGCAAACCAAGGCTGCTCACCGTACGCGTTGGCCAGGGTCTGACCACCTTCCGCATTGACGCCACGCCAGATCGGGAGGCCGGACGTGCCTGACTCGGCGGGCATGGTCAAAGCAACGCGCTGATCGATGACTCCAGCGATCAACGCTCCTTTGCCAAAACGCGAGCATCCACTCACGCCGACGGCGTCTGCTTTGAGCATGGCGCTGCCGTTCTTTGCGATGACGTCAATGATGCGACTCACGCCCCAGCCCCACGCCGTGAGGAGACTGGTTGCGCTTCCGCCGGAGTAGAGGCTGTAGAACGCCCCTGTCTGATTGGGGCCATGGCCATGGCCTTCGGCTCCAACCGAATACACGGGCAAGTAGATGAGTGCCACCCCCTCGCTGTTGATCACCGCCGTGTCCAGGGGGGGGCCGAATGCGCCGCTGGTGTCGGTGGTGTATTCGATGATGACCGGATAAGGCGCGGTGCCGCTGGTCGGCAGCTTGACGCCGGCAGAGAATGAAGAGCTCTTCCCGTTGTCCATCACGTTGACCGTGATCATCGTGCTGGTCACCGTACCGCTGACCGACTGGGGCGGGGGTGGCTTCGTTCCGTAGACGTATTTCTCCTCCATCTTCCTGATTTCTTCTCGCCGGCAACGCCACTCGGCCTTGGTGGTCATGCGCGTTCCGTCGAGCTTCGTGAACGGGTCGGGCAGCTTGGCGATGGTGGGTAGAGAAGCTGAATCCGGCAGGCTGGCGACCGTGCAACCGACGCCGTCGTCCTCTCCGGACGGCGCGGCCGCCCCACCGGAACCGCCGCCGACCCCGCTCCCTATTCCGCCGGTTCCAGCTCCGCCGGTTCCAGCTCCGCCGGTCCCCACGCCGCCACTTCCCACGCCGCCGCTGCCGGTGGTCGAGCCGCCACTTCCCGAACCACCGCTGCCAGTGGTCGAGCCGCCGGCCCCGGCCTTCCCGTCGCTGGCCGCGCCGCCAGTGCCTTCGCTGGTGCTACTTCCGCCGCCGCCGCACCCCACGAAGGCCAGGAATGTGGGAAGGAACGCCGAAGTCAGAAGGATCCGCCGGAGCTTCATGTGCTTTGTCCCTTTCGTCGAGGAGACGGAATCAGGTGTCATTGGCGAGAATCGAATCTCCCCAGTGAGTAATGGGTGGGAGCGCCAAAAACCATTGGCGAGCACCCGTCCCAGGTTGGTCTTCAATGCCGGCGGGTGAGGATCCCGTCCGTCCGGACGGCCACCGGCCGGAGTCCGGACGGACAGTGACGAGGCATCAACAGGTTAAGTGGGGCCGCTCGTGCGCTGCTCGGACACGATCCGTGCCAGGTGTCGCCGGGAGCTGGCACAGAAATCAACCTGGGAGCGGTGATCGGGAGCTGTGATCGGGTGGGAGGAGCGGTGATCGCAGGGAAATCAACCTGGGAGCGGTGATCGCACAGGAGCGGTGATCGCACATCTCCAACAGAGCCCGTGAGTCCCGGCGCCTTGCGCCATCGCAGCGCGCTGGATAGGCTGACGTGCAGGAGGAACCGAGCGAATGGCTGGATTCATGCCGCCGGTGAAGCGTCCCGCCGCCCCACCAAAGCAAGGATGGCTCGCGACGACAGCGCCGGCGCGGGTTTTCCAGGCCTCGCCGGCTCCGACGGTGAGGCAGGTGATGGCGTCGCGTGGCCAGCCGCTGGATTCCTCCCTGCGCGCATGGTTCGAGCCACGTCTGGGCGCGCAGCTCGCTGCCCGGGGCGCCGATGCGCCGGTTCCCGAGGGTCGCCGGGGGCTGGCGGCGACCCGCCCCGGGGACGCCCGCGAACGCGAGGCGAACTCCATCAGCCAAACCCTGGTTTCGCTGGCCCCCGTACCCCACGGCGGCCCGGAAGACCGGGGCGGCGGTCGCTACGATCTCGCGGACGTCCGGATCCACACGGACGCCTCCGCGGCGGAGTCGGCGCGCGATCTGCAGGCCGCGGCGTACACTGTCGGCCGTGACGTAGTTTTCGCTGCCGGACGATATTCGCCGAGCAGCCTCGACGGCCAGCGGTTGCTTGCGCACGAACTGGTCCACGTCGCTCAGCAGGACGGCCTCGGTGCGACGCCGGGAATTGCTGAACGCGCCCCCGTCCTCGCGCGCCAGGAGGTCGAGCGGGATCTGACCACCCTCTCGGACGAGGAGCTATTTGCCGAACGGCAACGCCTCCTGGACTGGCTGTCGAAGCACAGCATGGTCGAGGTCGAGTACTCCGTGAAGGAGGATCGAGCGCAGGAGTTGGACGCAGAGTTCGCGCGCCGAAAGCCCGGCGCCGCGCCCCAGGCCGGTCCGCAAGCTGACCCTGGGCTCAAGACGGGGGGCTTCACCGCCAATGCCGCGATCCAGGGCTACGACGCGATGATTCGCGTCGACAACTACGTTCGCCCGGCGGAGGACCTGGCCAAGAAGATCCTGGCGGACGTCGAGAGTGGAAAGATCACGCACTTCGAGGGGCGGGACGCGGCGTTCGGAGGACGAAACGATCTGCTCGCGGCCGCGCGCGAGAAGCTGAGCCCCGGAGGCCGTTCGTTCTCGAAGGCGATCAAGGAGGAAGGCAAGGCACTACCGGACCTGATCGCGAAGTACGCTCGCAAGCTGCTGGTGGAGTCGCCGGAGCTGATGAAGAAGTACGGCCTGGAAACGCTGGATTCCGCGTCACTCGCCTTCGACGCCGCCAAGTACAAGGCCGCCCTGGCCGAACTGGCCGAGACCGCGGAGATATCGAACGAAATCATCAAGGCGGCGGGACGAACCAGCCGCATCGTCACCGGCGTGGCCAAATTCTCGAAGGTGGCGGGTCCCATCGGTTTTGTCCTGGGCGCCGGAGTTTCCGGCTACGAGATATGGACGGCGCCCGAAGGCCAGAAGCTGCACGCGGCCGGGCGAGAGGCGAGCGGCTTTGCCGGCGGGTTCCTTGGATCGGTGGGCGGCGGGTTGGCCGCCGGCTGGACCGCGTCGATATTTTGCGGCCCCGCGGCCCCGGCCTGCGCCCTGGTCGTGTCGGTCGTCGTTGTCGGCGCGGCGGCGTACGGGGGTGGCAAGCTGGCCGAGGCCGGCTACGAAGCCGTCACGGCGCCGCCGACGACGCCTGATTCGGGCGCGGGCGGGGCGGGAGGCGGTCGCGGCGTCAGCGGAGCCGAAGGGGCCGGTGGAAACTAGCGGGCGACGTCTGACGTTGTCATTCCTGAATCGCTGGGTTGAACGGCGCGGTCCCGATCCGGCCGTCACGACGTTCACCGGATGGGATGACGTCGCCGGGATTGGTCCGTCCGTCGTCGGCGCGGGGGCGGCGCTGGCGCTATTCGGCTGGGGCAGCCTGCTGCCGGTGCTGGCCGGCGGCGCGGGGACCGCAGCGGGTTTCCGCCACCACGTGGTGATCGCCCCCGCCGGAATTCGTTACCGCCGAACATGGTGGAGCGTTCAGTGGCGCGAATTGCGGCTGCCGCTGGACGCGCCCGTCGTGGTCCGATCGACGTTCGATAACCCCGACGGCGATGGTGTCGCGATCGGCGAAAGCGAGGCGGTCACGTTTCCCGCGCCCCGCGGCGAGGCCCAGGTCCTGCGCCAGGCGCTGCTGGATGCCATCGCACGAGCGCGGCCGAAGTGAAACTCGAAGGTCTTCGCCGCGCTAATCACTTCCCGTTGTCACCACCGAGCAGCAGGTGGTAGTGGCTGCGCAACGCCTGCAGCGCCGGCTCGATGTTCCGTCGCTTCAGCATGTCGATCAGCGCCCAGTTCACGTCGTCGTGAAATTCCTTCGGCACCAGCCCGGATAGCGCCAGCGCCAGGTCCCCGTGGCGAAGCAGCTCGGCCTTCTGGCGCTGGATCGCGGTCGAGCCCGCGTCGTTCAAGTCGTTGCGCGGGGAGAAGCAGCCTTTGACCTTGGACAGCACCCGCTGCGCCTCGGGGGAGATGACCGTGCTCAGGAAGCGCTTCGCGCCCGCGGGGTTCTTCGCCTTCACGGGCAGCGAGAACAGGTCCGCTGTGAAGACGAACGTCTGCTCCGTGCCCGGAAACGCCGCCTCGCCGATGGCCGAGCTGTCGGTGATGCCGTCCGGCGCGTAGTAGACCGATATCCAGTCGCCGCCCACACTGATCGCCGCCTTGCCCTGAACCAGCCGGTCGCTCGCCTCCAGATACGAGAGATCCTGCCAGTCCGGGTTGGCGTAGCCGAGGAGCTCCAGCCCTTCTTCCAGCGTCTTCACCACGCGCGGGTCGTCGGCTCGTTCGGCGCCGCCGAAGTAGCTTCGGTAAAAGTCCGCGCCCTCGCGCGCGATGAGGAGGCCTTCGAACACGAAGTGCCCGATCTGCCACGGCTCCTTGCCGTCGATCGCGAACAGCGGAACTCCCGCCGCGCGCAGCTTGCGCCCCGCCGCCTTGAGGTCCGCCACGGTCAGCGGCGGTTGCAGGCCGTGCGTGGCCAACACGGCCTTGTTGTAGAAGATGGCGTTCAGGCGGTGAACCGTGGCGGGGACGCCGTAGAGCTTGCCCTGGTAGGAAATGTAGTCGAGCAGCTTGGACGGCACAGTGGTCCACAACGAGGGGAAGACCTCATCCAGCCGAGCCAGCATCGAGTCGTGATCGTCCAGGCCGTTGACGCTGACCCATTGCCGCATGTCGTAGCCGACGTTGCACTGGAACACGTCGGGCGGGTCGCCGGACGTCATGCGAGCCTTGAGCGTATCCCGCGCGCGCCCCGATAGATGGGTCTTCGCGTTGATGACGTAGTCCTCGGGGAAGCGTTTGGCGTGCTCGGTGATGAGCGCGCGCAGCGGATCCGACTGGCCGAGCGGCCCCCACCAGCTCAACAGCTCGATCGGCCGCCCGGACAGCGCGGCCCCCGTCACCGGACCCGACGCCGCCGGCGTGGGCGAGTCCGACGATTGGCACCCCGCCCCCAGCAACAGCGCAAGCGCAAGGACGCCGGTGGCCTTGGCGCGTTGCACCCTGGTGATATCGGCAGGCGGGCGGTCAGGCTGTAGGGATCTCCCGAATGGACCTACCTCGATGTCGCCAAGTGATGCTAGCCCTCGCCAGTGTCGCTGTCCGGGCTGGCGGGAGGGGCAGCGGGAGCGGGCTTGGGGCTCTTCTTGTCTACGACGAACATGTGCTTGTTCGCGCACTCCCAGAAGTCCACCTGAGAGTTGACCGCACGAACGAACTCCGCAGCGGCCTTGCAGGTGGGACAAGTCGGATCGGAAGGCGGGGGCTTTTCCACCCTGCCACTCTACGCGCCCTTGGCGGGACGTGCGCGCGCTGTCGCGCTACCGGTGGTGGTGCCAGCTCGCTTCCGCACGCAGCTCGATTGCTCCCGCCCTTTTTGCGTTGTACCGTCCGGCTCTGGGTCGCGAGGGGGGGAGATAGCCGATGTCGACGTTCGCGCCGCCGATCAAGAAGCCGCCAGCGCCAGCCAAGGCCGCCAAGCCGGGCCCATTCGCAGCGGCCGCGAGGATACTACCGGTGTGGCGCCGCTCGGATCGCGGCGAGCGCGAGACCGAAGCGCTCCAGAGTCGTGCGCTGTCGTCGGCGGAGCCAACGGCCGGCCCGTCGGTCCCGGATCTCGGGCACATGCAGGGGGAGTCGGGGCAACCGCTAGACCCCGGCGCGCGTGTCTTGCTGGAGACGCGCTTCGGGTACGACTTCAGCAGGGTGCGGGTCCACACCGACGCGAGGGGGGCGGAAGCGGCTCGCGCCGTCCGGGCTCACGCCTACACCCAGGGCGAGCACATCGTCTTCGCCGGGGGGCGCTACACGCTGGGGACGGAGGAGGGGCTCCGGCTGGTAGGGCACGAGCTGGCGCACGTGGTGCAGCAGTCGGCGGGCCGAGTGGCTTCTTCGGGGGGGCAAGCGTCCATTGTCACGGACCCGCGGCTCGAGCGAGAGGCCGACGTCGCCGGAGACCGCGTGGCCCGCGGGCAGAGCGTGGAGGGGCTCGGGACAATTCCAGGAGGAGCAACCCCCGGAGTCGGAGGCAGGCAGCTCAGTGCACTGGGCGGGCCCATGCAGCTCGACGCCGACTCCGAGGAGTTCAAGCGCGGCTACGAGGATGGATTGAGCGGCAGGGAATCTGCCTCCGGGCCACTCAACAGCGCAGGCCTCGTCGACTATGATGAGGGCTACGCGAAGGGGCACTACGAGCTCACTCAGAAGCCCGCTTCGCCAGCAGCCGCAAATGCCTCGAAGCAGCCCCCGTCGATCGCGGGCCAAACCAGCGCGCCGCTCTCGCCGGCGACCGACGCTGTATCCGGCATTCACCTGGAGTTCCTTGCGCCCGCCCTTCCGCCCGTCGAGGGAACGGTCAGTCGGTTCAATTTCAAGAAGGGCCCCTACCTGTTCGCGCCCAACCTTCGGGAGAAGAGCAGTGACGCACCGAAGGTCGTCTATTACATCGCCTACCGGACGGACACGAAGCGCAACGAATACGTCATTGGGCCAGACAGCCTCGACCTCTTCACGAGCAACCTCGACACCTTCAAGACGATCGGGGACACGGCGTACGCCAGCCCCGACGTCATCGACTACGTCGTCGGTTTTGGCGACGCGGTGTGGGACCAGCAGGGCGATACCGTCACCCAATACTTCCAGTGGCTCGGCCTGCGTGACATGGCGTCCTTTCATGCGGAGCTGGTGAGGATCGGCAAGGAGATCCGCGACCAGGACCGGACCAAGCAGCAGCGCGACGCGAAGGCGACCATGGCGGCCAAGGTGTTGCCGGTGATCAACGCCGCGATGATGGCCGCGGCGGGCGCTCGGCTGCTCGCCGGACCACGCGCCGCGCCGGTCCCCGGCGGTGCCGCGCCGCGAACCGGAGCTCCAGGCCCGGAACCTCAGGCCGGCGCGGGCGGTGGCGCGCTGGCCAAGGCCCCGGCGATCGAGAAGCCGCCACTGGTGTCGATCCCTGACGATCTCAAAGGGCTCAGCGGCGCGGAGGCGGCGTCGAAGATTGGGTTGCCGGAGCCGCCGGCGGGGTATCGCTGGATGAAGACGGGCGACGGGAAGCTGGTGCCGGCGCGCAACCCCGGAACCGCGGCGGATGCGCCGAAGCTGAACTACAACCCCGCGACGAAGCAGTTCGAACCCGAGCCGGCCGCGGCGCCCAAACAGGCGGTCGTCCCCGCCAGCAACGCGGTGGCGGCGGAGTTCGAGGCGCAGGCGAAGCAGGCGCTCGAGGCGCGCGACGCCGTCAGCGACGTCCCCGAGCGAAAGACCGGAGCGCGCGCGCCGGACGGAACCGCGACCGTGAGCGGCTGGGGGACGGACGTGCACACGCTCGACCCGGTGAAGAAGCTGTCCGCGAGGATCGGCCAACCGATTGCACCGAACCCCGCGCTCGATGCGCCCGACTATCCAGGCTCGTACAACCTGTCGCACGCAGAGAAGCAGATCGCCGTGATCAAGCCAAACCAGCCGGTGGGCGTGTCGCGGGTGATGTGCCTCGACTGCCAGCAGTTCTACCAGCGGCTCGCCAACTCGACCGGGCGACCGCAAATTGTGGCCGACCCCGCCGGCGTGCGCATCTTCCTGCCGAACGGCCCCGCGGTGAGCGGCTCGACGGCAGGCGCGGCTGCGGTCGCAGCGGCGGCCGCGCAGGCGAACGCGAAGGAGAACGCCAAGGAGAGCACGAAGGAGAACAAGTGAGCCTCGACGAGGCGGTTCGGCGCGCCGGAGAAGCGCTGGCGCGAGACGGTCGCGGGCATCTCCAGCTCGGCTACCGGCGCGCGGTCTGGGCCGCGCTGGGGGAGCGGGACGAGAGCGGTCGCCGTGCGCGCATGACCCTTGCGATCAGCGCCAGCGAGCACGTGCATTCGATCTGGAAGGCAGCCTGGCCCGCGGACCCGATGCCCGAACGACTCGTCGATCTCGCGCGCCAGGTCCTGTCGCACGCCGCCGATACCCAGAGCGCGTCGCGCGAGGCGGACGCGGCACAGAATCGCCTCGACGCCCTTGCGGCCCCGAGCCCCAACGCGGCGGCTGTCGCCGCCGGTTACGCCGCCCAGCGGGCGCTCCTCTGCGCGCTCTTCGACGAGGCCTTCGATCCGAGCGACGTCGACATCGACGCGCTGGACGAGGACGCGCAACCCGACGAGCGCGACGCCTCGTTCCTCGCCGCCGTCGCCTGCTCCGGCGGCCCGCCCTGGGATCCAGCGTCGCGCCAGGGGGAACGTCGCGCCTTCTGGTTGTGGTGGCTGGGCGAAGCCGTGCCTGCCGCGGCGCGGGCCACGACCTGACGGTCGCCCGCTCTACGACCCACGCTCGCGCGCGGCTCGTCGAGCGGTGTCGATCGCTCCGGGGACGTCGAAGTAGCGCTCGAAGCGCGATAAGTCTCCGTCGATGTGAGCGGCCGCGATCGCGAGAGCGTGGTCGTAGCTCCCGTCCGACGGCGCCCCGACGAGAAAGTGTGTCATCGCGGGGCGCGCGACCGGCAGGAGATGATCCTGAATCAGCTCGATCACCGCACGACGCCGCGGCCAGTCGGTCAGTCGCGCGTACGTCTCGACGAGAGGGCCGACGTGCTCGCTGCGCACCTGGTCGCGCGCCGCTTCGACCCGATCGGCGGTCTCCCCGTCGTCGCCCGCGCTCTCGATGAGCGCGACCAAGCCCGCCAGGACCTTTTCTCCCTCAGAGCTCATGGTAAACGAAGATCTCTTCCGTCAACTTGCGCGACGCCCGATTCAAGCCTCGTGGCGGACTCGAAGTCAAGCGATGGCCCCGGCCCGGACAAACTCTCGGCGTCTGTCAATGACGTCGGAGATCCTGGGCCTCCCCATCCTGCCCGCCGTGGTCGCGGCCAGCGACCTCCGCGACCTGTTCGTCAGCTGATTCCTTCCGTGAGTGTCAGCCAGCCCCTGGCGCGCGGGCGCCCGCGGGGGTCGGGCGCAGCCTGACCCGCGTCAGGTCCCCCCCGCGGCGTCACCGGTGGGTGACGGGGGCCGGCCCGCAGCGCCGCTGGGGCCTGGCACGCGGTTCGCTTGGATCCGCTGCGACAGGAGGCTCATCGTGGCGATCTCTTCCGGCTGCAGTATCGTCGAAGAAGACCGTGGCCCTTCTGGCCTGCCTGGCGGCGGGGGCAGCCGCCACCTTCGCTGCGGCGGCGAACTGCGGGCTAGGCAGCCGCGTCGGTGCTCCAGAGCCGAGGGCGCTCACGACCGGGGTGACGCTGGAGGCCCGCCTCTTGCTGGTCGCCGCCGACGGACACGAGGCGGCGCTGGCGGCGATGCAGCGGGAGCTGGACTCTGTAGGGACGCCCTACAAGGTCGTGAAGGTCTCCGACGGGTCGCTGTCGCCCGGCGCCCTGTCCGACAGCGCCACGCATGGGCTCTACGACGGGGTGATCGTCGCGGGATGCGCGGCGGGCGCCGGTCCGGACGCCGCCTCGGACGCGGTCCTTGCCGCCTACGCGTCGAGCTTCGGGGTGCGCGAGGCGTGCCTCTACTCGCCCGCGGACGCCGCGCACGGGCTCGGCTCGGGCACCAGCATCGACACCCACGCCGCCCCGCTCGCGCTGCGCTACACGCCGGCGGGCCAGACAGTGTTCGGCGGGTACGTGGCGACGACGGGCCTCGAGGTCTCCGGCGTGGCCGCCAGCTTGGGCACGGGTCCGGACGCTGACACGACGCCGTTGCTGGTCGACGACGCCGGGAACGTGGCGGCCGCGACCCGGCGTCTTCCAGACGGGCGGGAGATGATGCTGTTCACCTTCGACCAGGCGCCGGGCGCGTCGCACTCGATCCAGCTTCTCTACGGCGTCGCCGTCTGGGTGGCGCGCGGGGTGTTCATCGGCGAGAAGCGCGCCTACTTCGGCCCCCAGGTGGACGACCTGTTCCTGGGAACGGTCATGGAGGACGGCACCGTCTATCGCATGAGCGGTGATGAGCTGCGCGGCTTCGCCGCCTGGCAACAGAGCGTGCGGGCCACGCCCGTCGGCGCCGGGCTGCGGGTGACGTTCGCCTTCAACGGCGCCGAGGTGCGCGACGCCGACGAGCTCACCCAGGCCGCCCGCGACGTCGGGCAGCAGTTCCTGTACGTGACCCACACCTACGACCACCACCGGCTGGACTACGCCGACGGCGCCCGGATGACCTTGGAGCTGACCCAGAACGACGCGGTCATGCAGGCGTACGGGTTCGGCCCCTACGATCGCACCAACCTGGTCACGCCCGACGTCAGCGGCCTCGCCAACGCGGCGGTGATGCAGGCGGCGGCCGCGTTCGGGATCGCGCAGCTGGTCTGCGACGCCAGCCAGTCGAGCTGCGCCCCGTCCGTCCCGAACACGGGCCTCCCCAACCCGCTGGCCCCGTCCATCTTCATGATCCCGCGCCTGGCCACCAACCTCTACGCCACCGTCTCGACGCCGGCCGAGTGGACGGCCAGCTACAACGCGCGTTACCCCGCCGGGATGGGCGGGGCCAGGACCGTGGCGCAGATTGTCGACGTGGAGAGCGACCATCTGCTCGGTCATCTCCTGGCCGGCGACATCGCGCCGTCGATGTTCCACCAGGCGAACCTCCGCGCCTACGACGGGACCCGCACTCTGTTTGGCGACCTGGTCGACCGACTGCTCGTGAAGTACGCCGCCCTCCGGGTGCTGCCGGTGGTCAGCGTCCCCATGGAGGAGATCGCGCGGCGGATGCAGGATCGCGGGCAGCTCGGGTCGGCGGGGCTGACCGCCACCATCGTCCCCGGACAGTCGATCGTGCTGCGCGCCGCCCAGGCGGTGCGCGTGCCGGTCACTGGAGCGCGCGGCCCGAACGCCGAGTCCTACGGGGGCGCGGTGATCTCGCGGGTCGACGTGCCCGCCGGCGGCGAGGTTACGCTGCCCCTGGCTTCTGCAGCCGTCGCCGGCGCGGCCGACGCCGGTCAGGACAGAGACGCCGGCCTCGGGGCAGCGGCCGACGCCGCGTCGGTCAAGTTGACGACCACCGATCCCCCGGCGAGCTCCAGCGGCGGCTGCGCGCTGGCTCCACCCGCGCGGCCGGTGGGCCCCGGGTCGAGCCGGGGCGCGGACGCTCTGGCTGCGGCCGCCCTGGCGCTGGCAGCAGCGCTCGCCCGCCGCCGAAAACCGGGACTCATCTCTCGCGTGTAACCCGACGTCGTCCGCGCCTGTCAGGTGGCGGCGGCCGTCGGGGCAGATCGGATCGCCCAGCGCAACCTGACGGACCTCACGCTCGCGCGTCGAGAGCGCGATAGGGAAGGGGAGGCGGCGCTCCTTTCGCATTTGGCTCGGCGCCACGGTTCTTTCCCGATCCGCAGCCGAGGCTGGAACAATGGCGGCCGCTCATCGTTCTCTTCTAGGCCAGCGTCGCCGGTGCCCGTCGCGGTCGACGAAATGTGATACTGGCAGCTTGAGCACAACGTGATGAATTCGCTGGTCAAACCGATTGAACGGGTGGTCGAGGCCTCGGAGTGGTTCGTCAGGACGCCCTCGATTCGCCTGCTTCATATCGTGACCAGCGGCCTGCTTCGCGCGCCCGTTCTCAAGCACCTCACCGCGACCGAGCTCCTCGACGCCAACAGCTGCCCGTTCTTCGTTCTGGAGGCTGCAACCGAGCCCGGTGACGATGGCTGGCTTCTTCGCACCGAGGAGCTGCGCGCGGACTGGGAGTCGCTTCACGCTTCCGCTCCCGCCACGGTTGGCCTGCCGCCGCTTTGGCCCGCAGAATCAGGACGGCCCGCCCTGTCCCGGTTTGGACTGGAGCTGGGTCGGGCTCTGGCGGCGGTGCGCGCGCCGATGACCGGGCTGGTGATCGTGCTGGCTCCCGTCTGGGTGCGAGACGCCGTCCGTTGGCGCGAAGACCTGGCGGTTCTGCTGGGACTGCGGGGCCTGTCGGCTGCCCGGTTCGTGGTGGTCGAGGCCGACACCTCCTGCTCGTCCCCTGTCGTCGAGAAGATGGCCGGCGCGGCAAGCTACGTCGAGGCCCGGATCGATGACGACGCCCTGCAGGCCGAGACGGACGCCAGCCTCGATGCGTTGAAGAACGCCCCACCGGGCGCGACCGGAATTCAACTGGTCGGTGCCGCCGGACCGCCGGTGGCGGCGCCCCGCCGGCCGAACCAGCTGCCCCCTCTCAGCCCCGAACAGCGGGCAGTGACCGCCCAGGAACTGGGGATCAGCCCGGCCCTCCTCGACGCGGACGCGATGAAGCAGCTGCGCGTGCTGGTGCTGTCAGCCGCCGCGGCCATGCGGCAGCGCGACGTCGAGGGCGCCATTCGCCTGCAGCGCGAGGCCCGTGATTTTTGTGTGGGGCACGCTCTGGTGCGCGAGGCGGTTGTGAACGAGTTGGTCCTGGCCGGCTACGTCCTGCAAGCCGGCGATCCTCAGCGCGCCCTCGAGCTGTTCCGACAGGGCCGAGCGCGCGCCGAAAAGGCCGACCTGAACGACATGGCCGTTCAGGCCCAGATCGCCGTGGGCTCCTGTCTGTTGCTGGGTAAGCGGGTCGACGACGCGGCCGCCGCCTACGCGGAGGCCGGCCAGCTGGGCGCCGGGCGGGGCGCTCCCATCCTGGCCATCGAAGCCTTTCGCATGTGTGGCCAGCTGCTGGCGTCGAAGGGAAGAGAGCAAGAGGCAACGACGGCTTTTCGCCGTGCCATCGAGACGGCTGAACGGGGCGGCGCTGACGTCCAGAAGGGCTCGAGCATGGTCGATGCGGCCCGCCAGCTTGCGGCGATTTGTCGAAAGCACGGCCTGGTGCAACAGGCCGATTCACTGGAGGCGCAGGCGCTGGCCGTCGAGAAGGCCAGCGCCGAACCCTCGCCCCCACCACCTGCGTGATGAATCGCTGTGCACCGATGACGAGAATGCGCTGACATGCTGCAGAGCACGCACTTCGATCCGGTCCTCGGACTCGATACCCACATCGTGGGAATCCCGGCGCCGCCCGCGCCAGCGCCCATTCCCACGCCCATTCCCATGCCCTTCGTCGGCATGGTGTTCGATCCCCTGGGCGTGGCCATAGGCGCGGCAATCGGGATGGTGACCGGCGGCCACCCCGGGCTGGTTCTGGTGAACTCGATTCCGGTCACGAACTGCGGCACGGCGGTCACCAACAAGATGACCATGCCGCATCTGCCGGCACCCGGCGTGATGTTCATCCCGCCGCCCGCGCCGTCGAACGATGCTCTGCTGTATTTCGGATCTCTGAACGTGACGCTGGGCGGATCCTACGGGGTTCGGCTGGGCGACATTGCGTTGAGCTGCAACGACCCGGTGCGACTGCCCACCAGCGTCGTGATGGCCATTCCCAAGGGTCCACCGGTGCTCAACATGCCGCCGATGGTTCCCGACCTGAAGGCCATCGCGATGGCGATCGCAATGCATGGGCTCATGAAGGGGCTCGGCGCCTTGGCGCGCCGGGGCGCCGCGCTATTTCGACGGCTGCGCGCCGGCTCCGCGTTCTTTCAGAGCCTCAGCGAAAAGCTCGGCGGCTGCCATCCACCGGACGGCGCCAGTCGCTGGCGCCAGATGTGGTCACGCGCGGTGCGATCGGTCACCGGCCATCCCGTGGACGTCGTGACGGGCAATCTCTTCACCAGCGCGATCGACGTGGAGCTCCCGGGCCCCCTGCCCTTGATCATCGAGCGGGTCTACGAGAGCGCCGGCTCGGAAAAGTCGGGCGCCCTCGGATACGGATGGGGCCACTCGCTCGACGAGACGTTGTGGATGGAGCGCGGCCGCGCCGTCGTCCGCTGCGGAGATGGCCGGGAGATCGAGTTTCCGCTGTGGGACCTTCGCGACCGCACCATGCGGCCGGGAGACGTCCTCGAGCGCGTGATCCACAAGATGACTCTCCGGTGCGCCAGCCGGGGGCTGTTCGAGGTCGAGCACGCCGATGGCCGCGTTCACGAGTTCGCGTCGGTGCCTGGCGGTGATGCCACGGTCCTGCACCTGGTGCGGATTCGTTCGCGCGACAATCACCACGCGATTCATCTCACCTACGATCGACGCGGCCGCCTGGACGGC
The DNA here is from genome assembly GCA_963778795.1 of uncultured Pseudomonadota bacterium. Classification (GTDB taxonomy): domain Bacteria; phylum Myxococcota_A; class Polyangia; order Fen-1088; family Fen-1088; genus DASRQZ01. Next base: position 1,730,923 of record CAVZVU010000005.1, read on the forward strand.
GCGATCGACAGCACCGGTCGTTCCCTGAAATTTGAGCACGACGAGCGTGGCCGCCTGGTCGCCATTCACCTGCCCCGCCCCAGTGGCCAGGGATGGTACGCCCATCGCAAGTACGGTTACGGGGTCGATGGGGATTTGGAGACCGTGGAGGACGCGCTGGGACACCGCTGGCGTTACCTGTACCGGTCTCACCTCCTGGTGCAAGAGACCGATCGAAGGGCGTTTTCGTTCTACTTCCAGTACGACGGCGTGAGCGCCAACGCGAAATGCATTCGCACCTGGGGCGACGGTGGCCGCTACGACCACGTCATCACCTACGACACCGCCAATCGCAAGACGATCGTCGAAGACTCTCTCGGCGCGACGACGCTCTATTCGTTCAACATACGCAACCAGGTGACGTCCACCACGGACGCCCACGGCAAGACCTGCAAGTTCGAATACGACCCCGACACCGGAGGACGGACCATCGAGGTCGATCCCCTGGGCGCGAAGATCGCGCGTCGCTTCGACGCGGCGGGAAACCTGGTCGAGGTAACGGCCGCCAGCGGCGCGAAGACGCGCATGGAGTACCAGCGGCGCGACCTGGTTCGCGCGATCGACGCACGCGGCAGCGAATGGCGTTGGACCTACGATCGGGCCGGCCACCTGATCGAGAGCACGCCTCCGCTCGACCGGCCGACTATCTTCGGATGGGAGCATGGTCTGCTGGTCTCGCGCAGGGACCCGTCGGGAGGTCGAACCTCGTTCGAGTACGATGAACGCAAGACGCTGGTGGCGCTCCGGTTCGGCCAGGGCGGCGGGTACACGTACAAGACGGACAACGTCGGCCACGTGATCGAGCTGCGCAACGCTGTTCAGGGCGCGACCCACATCGAGTACGATCTGGAAGGACGGATCGTCGCCACGCAGAACCCGGCCGGGGCCAACCAGCGGCTCGCCTACGACGCCGAGGGTGACCTGCTGGAGGCCTTCGACGAAACCAAGCGACTGCGACTGGTTCACGCCGGCGGGCGCATCGTTCGCCGCGAGGAGGCGACAGCCGCCACCACGTTCGAGTGGGACACCGAGGGAAGACTGGTCGCCGTCGTCAACGAGATGGGAGAGCGCTACGTCATCGGCCTTGATGCCGTCGGGCGGGTGCGCGAGGAGATCGGCTTCGACGGGCGCAAGCGGGTCTACACCCGCGACGCCGCGGGCCGGGTCACCAAGCTCTCATTGCCCAGCGGCCGGAGCACCGAGACGACCTATGATCCCGCAGGCCGGCCTCAAGACGTGAAGCACTCGGACGGGACCTTCGCGCACTTCGAATACGACCCCGGCGGGTTGGCCATCGCGGCCGAGAACGAATCGGGGCGCGTCGAGATGGAATACGACGCCGCCTGGCGCCTGACCACGGAGCGCGCCAACGATCAGGCCGTACAGTCGGCCTACGGTCCGGACGGTGAGCGCGCCGAGATGCAGACTTCGCTCGGGGCCCGGGTGGCCATCCGCCGCAGCCCCGACGGTCGGTCTACGACCGTGATTCTCGGGCGGCCCTCCGATCCGAGGGTCGCTCCCGACGTGCTGTTCGAGCGCGACGTCCTGGGTATGGAGCACGTGCGACGTCACGCGAACGGCGTCGACGTCGAGTGGCGCCGCGACGCCGCCGGGAGAACCCAGACGCGAAGCGTGCTGCAGCGGCTGGGCCCTTCGTTGCCACCCTCGGGCAACGGCGAGGCTGCCCCGTCGAGGGAGAGAGAGCTCGAGGCGGCGGCCTATCAGTGGCGAGGCGACGATCAGATCGCCAGGATCGTCGACCCGAGCACCGGACCGCGCGTCTTCGATCACGACGACCGCGGCCGACTGGTTCGCGAGCGCAGCGTCGACGGCGCCGTTGAACGGCGAATGGATCCCGCCGGCAACGTCTTCCGAACCCTCGACGGCAGCGATCGACGATACGCCAAGGGGGGCCGTCTGGAGGTCGCCGACGGCGCCCGCTATCAATACGACGAGGATGGTAACCAGACGGCCAAGATCGAGGCCGATGGTCGCACCTGGCGATACCACTGGAACGGTCACGGCGCGCTGCGAGAGATCGAGCAGCCCGACGGCGCGCGCCTGCAAATGGAATACGATCCCTTCGTTCGCCGCACCATGAAGCGGACGCTGGGAGGTGACGGCGTCGTCCGGCGCGCGACGACCTTTGTCTGGGACGGCCACGTCGTGGTCCATGAGCTCGACAGCGAGCAGGGGCTCAAGACCTGGACCTGGGAGCCAGGCATGATGTCGCCGATCGCCAAGGAGCAGGGCGGACGCCGATGGACCATCACGTCCGATCATCTGGGCACGCCCGCGGAGATGTACGACGAGCTGGGCGCGCTGGTGTGGAAGATGCAGCTGGATGTCTTCGGCGTGCCGCGCTTGCGCGCCGGAGCCGCGGGCGATTGCCCCTGGCGATGGCCCGGCCAGTATGAGGACGCCGAGACCGGCTTCTACTACAACCGCACGCGGTACTACGACCGCGTGCGCGGGAGCTTCCTCTCGCATGACCCGGCTGGGCTGCAGGGCGGCCTGAACCCATATAGCTACGTCTTCGACCCGCTCACATGGATCGACCTCCTCGGCCTCACCGGAACCTATATTTTCCAGTTCCCGGGCGGCGAGACCTATATCGGCAAGGGCCCCGTCGATCGCGCGATGACGTCCCAGAGGATCCGGGCAGCCGAGGTTGGCAGCAACCCGTCGGCCATCACCCAAGGCGCTTTCAAGGACTACGGCAAGGACAAGATGGGCCTCATGGTAGAAGCGGAGATGATGCGGCGGAACAACTTCGGCAGTAACCCGAACCTCCTGAATGCCATCAATTCGCCGGGGGAAAAATTGCTTCAAAGCGCGACCGCCGCCGAAAAAGCCGCCGTGACCAGGAACGCAAATGCTCTGGAGCAGGCCTTTCTCCAGAGCACGGGGAAGATCTGCTGATGGCGGCGGCGGCCAGCAGCGTCGACATCAAGGACGGCGTGGTCTCGACCGATCCCGCCGACTTTCCCCGCGCCCTCGAGGTCATCAGACGCGACAAACACCGTGGGCTCTGGATTCGTCCGGACTTCTCCGACAAGAATCCCAAGGCCCCGGTCGTCGATCTGTCGTTGTTGAAGGAGGTCCCGTCGCTGGATGACTTCGGGATCGCCGATTTCTCCCTCAAACGCCTGGCCAACTTCGACGCCATCTACCAGCTGTCGAAGCTGAGGAAGCTGGCGCTTCACACGTTCAAACGCCTCGACCTGTCGCGATTCCCCAAGCTGGAGACGCTCTTCGTGACCGACGGCCCCGGCCTCACGGGACTGGAGACGCTGTCCGAGCTTCGTTACGCGCGCATCTCGAAGCTGCGAAACGACGACCTGTCGTTCCTGTCGGGGATGCGGCAGCTATCCGAGCTCTGGATCATCCAGGCCACGAGTCAGAGCCTGCTGGGCCTCGACGCGAGCCCCTCGCTCGCCACGCTCGACATCTCCCATTGCGCGAAGCTCGAATCGATCGACGCGATCCCCAAGCGTCTTCTCAAGCTCAAGATCAAGAAGTGCTCTCACGTACGGGACCTGTCCTTCCTGACCGGTCACCCCGCCCTCGAGTTCCTGTATGTCGACATCATGGAGAACGTTGCCTTCGTCCCCAGTCTGCGCAAGCTCACCTACCTCGGTTTCGAGAACGTGCTGGACGGCGACCTCAAGCCGATATTGCAAAGCGCTTCCCTCCGAGACGTCGGCTTTTTCCCGGCGAAACGCAAGCACTACAGCCATTCGGAGCCCGAGCTGAAGGAGATCCTCGCGACCCGCAAATAGGCGGCGTCGTCGTCAGGGAAGTAGATCGACGGGGGGGAGGGCCATAACAGGTGCGTCGCGAGCGGAGGGCAAAAGACGTTGGTGAACTGCGGGCCATGAACCGCGCGGCGGCGGCGCTGGCGGTAGTCTTGTGGTCGAGTTGGGGATGCTGGTCCCCATCCTCGTCCACCAACCCCGACGCTGCCGCTTTCGATTCTGCCCCCAAGTACGACGGAGGCGAGCGTGCGGCCTCGGTGATCGGCGGGTCGGCCGGCAATGTTTACGGAGGGATCTGCCCGCCAAGCCGTCCGATGGATGGAGCCAGCTGCGGCTCCACGCCGGGGTTCTGTCAATATGGTGACGATCCGAGGCTCCAGTTCTGCCTCACCAACGCCGCGTGCTCTGACGGCGGCTGGCAAGTGCTTCCTCCGCAGGACAGCTGCCCGCCTGCGCCGGATCCCGGACCATGTCCGGCCTCTGCCGACGAAGCCCGCGATCAGCCCTGCGCGGTCGCGGGCTCATTCTGTGTCTACGGCTCCACTCCTTGTGGGTGCACCGGATGTGGGGTGTCCGGCAGCTTTGCCGAAGGATCCTCCTGTTCGAGAGCGCCCACCTGGCACTGCGCAGGGCCGTACCGCGGCAGCGACCCGCGCTGCCCTCCGTATCTGAGAAATTTGGGCACCGTCTGCGATATCGAGGGCGCTTCATGCTGCCTGGGTTGCCTTTGCTACACGTGCTCCGGCGGCGTGTGGACGGGGCCGCCACCGCCCACTCAGTGTGTCATCTGATTTAGAACCATCACCTGACATGACAGAGCTCCGATTGTCGGACGCTCACTACAGGTACGTCGCCTGCGTTGCGTCGACAGTTTGTTGACTGCGCTCCTTTTATTGGAAACCCGGTGTACCCTCCGACAATCGTGGTCCCGGAGTTCATGACGAAACGTCGGGCTGGCCTCTTCGCGGGCGAATTGATTCTCCTCATGGCATTCGCGGCCTGCCACGGCCAGGGCGAAACCAACCCCGATTCCGGCCCCTCCGGTGTGGGAGGCCTATCGACGCCAAAGACCGACGGTGGCGTGGGAGGGGCAGGAACGGGTGGGACCGCCGGACGAGCCACTGGCGGGAGCGCCGCCGGGGGAAGTGCCGCCGGGGGAAGTGCCGCCGGGGGAAATGCCGCCGGGGGAAGCGCCGCCGGCGGTTCGGCTTCGGGCGGGGCCGCGGGACCCGCGGCGCCCTTCCTCGATGGGCTCGAGTGGGCCGACAGCCGCGGCACTCCCATCCAGGCGCACGGCGGCGGCATCTTGAAGGTTGGCGAAGACTATTACTGGTTCGGAGAGAACCGGAACGCCGACGGTACGTTCTTCGCCGTGTCGGCGTACCGCTCGCGCGATCTGCGGACCTGGGAGTACCGCGCCGACGTGCTCAAGATGACAAGCTCGCGGGAGCTCATGCCCGCCAACATCGAGCGCCCGAAGGTCGTCTACAACGTCTCCACCAAGAAGTACGTCATGTGGATGCACTGGGAGAACGGCACGGACTACGGCCAAGCTCGCGCCGCGGTGGCCAGCAGCGACACGGTAGACGGCAACTACACGTACCTCGGCAGCTTTCGACCCTTCGTCAACGGCGGCGTCACCGATCACGGTGCGCCGGGCTACATGTCGCGCGACTGCAACCTGTTCGTGGACGACGACCGGAAGGCCTACTTCATTTCGGCGACCAACGAGAACACCGATCTCAATCTCTATCTCTTGTCGGATGACTATCTCTCGGTGTCGACGCTGGCGGCGACGCTCTTCAAAGGCTCCCACCGGGAAGCTCCGGTCATCTTCAAACGCGGCGGTGTCTACTTTCTGTTGAGCTCGGCCGCCACGGGGTGGGATCCCAACCAAGCGCAGTACGCAACCAGCCAATCCCTGACCGGCGGTTGGTCTTCGCTGACCAACGTGGCCGATGGCCACACCTTCTTCTCACAGCCCACGTACGTGGTGGCGGTGACCGGCGGCGGCGGCACCGAATACCTCTATCTCGGGGATCGGTGGGCGGGGGCGTGGGGCGGCCGCGTCAATGATTCGGCCTATCTCTGGGCGCCCATCACCTTCTCTTCGGCGACACAGATGAGCATGAGCTGGGTCGACACGCTCACCATCGACACGCAAGTCGGCACCGTTCGAGGCGCCGTTACGAGCTTCCGGATCATCAACATGAAGAGTGGGATGTACCTGGACGTGGCCGGCGGCGCGACCGCCGACGGAGGTGCCGTCGTGCAGAACGCGAAGGCATCCGGTACCGCCACCAGTCAGGATTGGTCCATCGCTTACAATGGCCTCGGCTACCAGCGGCTCGTCAACAAGAAGAGCAGCAAGCTGCTAGAGGTCCCGAACGAGTCCACGGCGGACGGCGCGGCGCTGGATCAGTGGTCCGACAACGGCGGCGACCATCAGGCGTGGTTGATCATCGACATCGGGGGCGGAGCGTACCGCGTGAAGAACAAGAAGAGCGGCAAGTATCTGGGCGTGGTCGGCGCCGCCACCACGGGAGGGGCCGCCATCGAGCAGCGCACGTCCTCCGCCGGCGACGAGCAGATCTGGCTGTTCGTGCCCTCGAGCTAGATGCGACGCCGCTGCCGCCGGCGCACGAGCGGATCAGCGTCGCTCGAGCGCGGCGTGAATCCACGTGCCCGTGGTCAGTCGAACACGTAGTCACCACGTCGACATCGGCGACGCCGATTGATTTGGTCACCTGATCTGTGGCCGGTAGCGTGAGGGTTCCACGGGCAGCAGGCTGCCGGTACCCGCATTGACGAGCCTGATCGTCGTATCGCTCGGGCCCGAAGGGTTCAAACGGAGTCTCGAGCAGCAGCGTCATTGTGTCGGGCAGGATCACGAGCGTCAGCGTCACATCGTGTGTGATCGGATCCGGGAAGTTTCCGCTCATGATCTGAACGGTCACCTCGCCGCTGAAGGCGTATGTGTCTCCCGCAAGCTCGAGCGAGGAGAGCTCGTCGTTCGCGATATTCGTCGGTCCCAGCGACGGAAAGCGCCCAACGCCCAGAATGACGTCGAACCGCGCGTGATAGTTGGAATCGCGATACAGTTTCCACTTCGCCTCCCAGGCCGTATTGGAATAGACGACCAACGATGAGGTCTCATCGTTGAATGAGTCATCCTCGTCGTTGTTCAGGTCTGGTTCGGCATTCAAGATGTGCTTGTGATCGCCATGAAGCTGTCCGTGCTCGAACAGAATGACATGGCCCAGCGCGAGACTTCCCGAGACAGTGGGCGAGCGATCGCTGGGCGTCACGGAGGAAATCGCGTCGTTATCGATTCCTTGTGGTAAGGCGGTGTAAAGTCCGGGACCCAGAATCGGGCGGAATTCGTTGCCGAGAGTCTCATCCGCGAAGGTCTGCCAGTTCCCAAGAAAGACCATCATTGACGAGGTCTTGTTATCGAAAGATCGATCGGGCGCATTCGGATCGTCGGGTGGCGGCGGCGGAAGCTGATCGAGCGCGTGGAAGCTAGCGACTTCCTGGAACACGTGTCGGTGCTGCCCACGGACGTTCTGGTGCTCAAACAACACCATATGAGCCAGCAAGGGCGCGCCGGGTGGCATGTTCGGCTCGGCATCGACCACCTGAAGGGATGACAGGTCGTTATCGCGTATCTTGAACGATTCGACCATGGATAGAGCCCCGGTCCCAGCACGGCGGGGTAATCATCGGAAAATCCAGCGTGGCGATAGAACTTCCAGTTGCCCTGAATGATTACAAAAGAGGACACGCTGTCGTTGAAATCATCGTCGTCGTCAGCATTCAGGTTCTGCTCGGCGTTAATGACATGCTTATGCGGACCGCCAAAGTTCGCATCCCGGAACAGGATGATTTCCCCTGCGATGGGTTCGCCTGTCGTGACACCTACGTCCGCAACGGGCCGGAGCGATGACATGTCATCGGTTTCGAGCCCCGCCTGATCGATGTCGGGATAGTTGCCTGGTGGCAGTCCATCGTCCGAGTACAGGCCAGAAAAGCCGGCGTCCGAATAGAACCACCAAGACCCGGCGAGAACCGCAAGCGATTCTACGGCATCATTGAACTCGTCATCGTCATCAGCATTGAGATTCGCCTCCGGGGCGAAGACATGCCGATGAGGCGCGTAGTACGCGAGATGGCAAATAGGATCACATGATTGTCGACCGCGTTGCTGACCGTGGCCACGGCGCTGACGGGCTGCAGCGATACGATAGAATCGTTGGCGATACCGATGTCTGTGGTTGCGGGATAGATGCCGGGTCCCACCACGGGCTGATCGGGATAGCTGCCATCGAATTCGGTATCGGAGTAGAACGACCAGTTGCCGAGCTCGACAACGAGAGACGACGTGATAACCGCAAAGTCGACCGAGGAATCGAGGTCCGTCTGCGCTTCGAACAGATGGGCGTGGTTGCGCCGGAAATTGACGTGTTCAAAAAGGGTCACGAAGGCGGCGAGGGGCTCGCCCGCCATCGTTGGGGCTTCGTCCACCGGCTGGAGAGATCGGATGTGGTCGTTTTCGAGCTTGTAGGAATTCACGAACCTGTAAAGACCCGGACCTAAGATCACCTCATATGGCTTCCGGAAGTGGTCCTCGGCGAAGAATCGCCAGGTGCCACTGAGTATGACGATCGAAGCAACGCTGGTAGGCCACTCGCAGTCGGCGACGCACTCACCATTGTCGACGAGTCTCAGTGATCCAGCGGCGTCGACGACGTGCTTGTGATCTCCCCGAAAATTCACATCCGAAAACAGGATGAGATGACCCATGACTGGTCCTCCTATTCCATCAACCCGCGCCCCCTCCGACTGCCCGTCGGTCGCTTCGGTGGAGAAGCCTTCAAGAGAACGGAGCTGCTTTTGTTTCTTCCCATGTTCAGGGGGAGCAGCTGATCTTGACCTCGGGCGCCGTCAGCCCGGCAGCTCGTAGCTGTCGCCGGCCGCGAGGACGATGTTGTTGCGGGCACGCGAGGGCTTGACGCCCGGATCGGTGGGGTTGTCGGCGTATCGGCCGTGCAGGGTGCCCGGCAGCGTGCTGCCGACTTTCACGGCGCCGATCGCCGACAGTGGCAGTGCCTTCCGTCCGCGCATCCGGATCGCGTGCAGAGGCAGCGTCGCGCCGCCGCGCGACAGCCGGCGCGCCACCAGTGACTCCACGTCCTGCATCTGGTGTTTCTGCGCCGGGATCCACTCGCCCCGGTGGCCACGGCGAGTGTCTTCCACCAGCACGCGCGCCACCCAGTACTTGGCCGCCACCCCGCCTGGGCCCGCGGCGATTCGATCACCAGGGTAGCGGTCGCGCATCAGCTGGGTGGTCTCGCCCACCTTCAGCGGCGTGCCGCTCTTTGAAACTGGAACGTAAAGCAAGTGGTGGCGTCCGCTGTATCTGGCGTCGATGGTGGCGGCGTCCAGCGCCGTCGGTTCCCATTCGACGCGCGCGTCCATGGCCTTCAGCTCTTCTTCCAGCTCGAAGAGCTCGAGCTCGGCCAGGTAGCGCGGCGGGGCGCTGACGGGCGGGCGGCGATCGGCGGCGAGAATCTCCCGGCCGCCGTCTGCCCCCTGGCCGACCAGCAGGCGCAGCGGGCGCACGCCATCCCGGCGGGTGAAGACCTCGTAACGTCCGTGCGGGCCGACCAGCGTCCCGATGCGCCGGGCCCCCGCGGCCGCCTGGGCGACCCGCTCGGTGATGCGGCGGGCGTCGCAGGTCGGGCATTCGCTGAACGACAGGCCCAGGAACCCCGTCGCGCCGCGGGTACGGGCGTACTCACGCAGGGCCGCGGCGCGCGTGGGGTTCAGTACAAGATCGGATTGTCTCTCCTTCATCGCTGTTCCTCCGGCGCTGACGACAAGCAATCCACAGGCCGTCTCTCGCGCCCGCCGGGGCCGCGCCCGGGGTGAAGTCGGTTTCGGACCGCGCCTCGTGCGGGTCGCGTTCGGCGAAGGCGCGTTCGGCCACGATTGGGGACGTTCTTCTGTCGCGAAGGGAAGACCGGACCGAGACCACGTTGTGTTTCGTGCGCACCTGAGGGGGCGGGCGCGAGGAGGGGCCAACGGAGATGACTCAGCTGCTGCGAATGCAATTGCTGTGCAACGAACGGGACGACTGGCGGGCCCGCCTGGAGAGCGCTCTCGCCGTCGAGGGGATCACGTTTGTCGGCGACGAAGCGCCGGAGACAGTGCGCGCCACGCTGGTGCTGCTCGACGCTCTGACGCCCGAGGCGCTTGAGCTGGTGGCGGAGGTCAGCCAGAGCGGGCGAGCGCGGGTGCTGGCGGCCGCCAGCGATCGGCGGGTGCTGGCCGATGACGGCGGCTGGCAGCTGTTGCGCGCCGGCGCCTCCGATGCCTTCTGCTGGACCGACATCGAGCGTCCGGGAGCGCACGTCGCCGCGCGCCTGGCTCGCTGGGCGCGCGTCGACGAGGCGCTAGAAACACCACCGGTGCAGCGGCAGCTGGTGGGGCGCAGCCCGCGCTGGCTGGCTTGCCTGCGCCAGGTGATCGAGATCGGGCTCTTCTCCGAGGGCTCGGTGCTGCTGCTGGGCGAAAGCGGCACCGGCAAGGAGCTGTTGGCCCGGCTGGTCCACACGCTGGATCCTCGACCCGACAAGGGCGATCTCCTGCTGCTGGACTGCACGACCGTGGTCCCCGAGCTGGCAGGCAGCGAGTTCTTCGGCCACGAGCGGGGCGCTTTCACCGGCGCCGCCAACCCGCGCGACGGCGCCTTCGCGCTGGCCGATCGCGGAACCCTGTTCCTCGACGAGGTGGGCGAGCTGCCGCTGGCGCTGCAGGCCCAGCTCTTGCGCGTGGTGCAGGAGCGCACCTACAAACGGGTGGGGTCGAACCAGTGGAAGCGAACGAACTTTCGCCTGGTCTGCGCCACCCACCGCGATCTGCGCGAGGACGTCGCCGCCGGACGCTTTCGTGGCGACTTCTACCATCGCATCGCCAGCCGCGTGTGCCGGATCCCGGCGCTGCGCGAGCGGCGCGAGGACATCTTGCCGTTGGCCGGGCATTTCCTGGCCGAGCTGCACGGCGCCAGCGCGCGCCGCTTCGATCCCGGCGTGGGCCAGCTGCTGTCGACGCGCGCCTATCCGGGAAACGTGCGCGAGCTGCGACAGCTGGTGGCCCGCATCGCGGATCGGCACCTCGGCACGGGCCCGGTCACCGCCGGTGACGTGCCCGAGGACGAGCGGCCGGTCGATCTGGCGGGCCGAGAGCCGGTGACGCCGTCCTTCGAGGACGCGGTCGGGCGGGCCCTGGAGCGCGGCAGCGGGCTGCGCGAGATCGGCCGCTTCGCGACCGACGCCGCGATCCGACTGGCCATCGAAGGCGAGCAGGGAAACCTGCAGCGCGCCGCCAAGCGGCTGGGGGTCACCGACCGAGCGCTTCAGCTGCGGCGGGCGCAGCGGCCCGAGTCGTAGCGGCGCCGATCAGGCGCAACAGGTTGCCGCCCAGGACCAGCGCCTCGTCGGCGGCGCCCAGGCCGAGCGCGCGGATCTTGGCCAGCTCGACGCTGGGATGCAGCCACGGACCGTCGGTGCCGAACAGCAGCTTGCGCGCGCCTGCCCGGGCCACCGCCTGTTCGAGCAGATCGAAGCGACGCACGCCCGAGCTGTCGGCGTGGACGTTGGGGAGGCGCGCCAGCAGATCAATCACCGCGACCTGGGCGCGGTAGTCGTCGCCGAAGCTCCCCAGGTGCGGGACGATGAAGTCGACGTCGGGATATTCGCGCGCCGCCAGCTCGACCGCGGTGACGTCGCCCATCACATCGTACAGCACGGGCACACGCAGGCGGCGGGCGGTCTCGCAGATCTCGCGCGTGATGCGACCGTCGTGCTGATGCACCTTGATCCCGCGGAAGCCCCAGCGTCGCACCGCGCGCTCGACCAGCGCGTCAACACGCCCGCGATCGCGCGCCGGGTTCACGAAGGCGAAGCCGATCAGTCGGCGCGGGTGCTGGGCTACGATCCCCGCGACCACCTCGTTGGCCCGCTGGTAGTCCGAATGGAACGCCGAGAAGACCACCGTCCGCACGATGCCGGCCCGTCGCGCGCGCACGAGATAGCGGTCGAGCGAGGCGCGCGTGTCCCAGGGGCCGGTGAAGCCGTCCCCCTCGCCGGCGTGACAGTGACAGTCGATGATCACGGGTGTATCTCCGCCGACGATCACGGGTGTATCTCCGCCGACGCGGACGGGGCCCGCGATGCGCCCAGGGCGCCCAGCTCCTCCCAGAGGGCCAGCGAAGTGTCGATGGCGCGAAAGAACGTCGGAAGATGAAGGCGCTCGTTGGGACCGTGGATGTGATCGTCGGGCAGGGCGAAACCGGCCAGCACCGGGGTGACGCCCGCTTCATGCAGCGCCGCGACCGCCGGCACCGAGCCCGACGAGCGACGAAAGAGCGGCGCGCGGCCGAAGGCCCGGGCGTAGGCGCGGGCGGCGGCGGCCATGGCTGGATGGTTGCGCTCCAGCACCAGCGGGGCCGCGCAGGTGGTCGGCACCAGGCGCACTTCGAGCGCCGGGGTCGCGAACCCGGCGCAGTGCCGTTGCAGCGCCGCCAGCACGGCGGCGGGACGCTGATCGGGGACCAGGCGCAGGTCCAGGCGCATCGTCGCTGCGCGCGCAATCGCCGACTTGGCGCCTGCACCGACGTGGCCGCCTTCGATTCCGGTGACGGTGAGCGCCGGGCGAATGGTCGTGCGCTCGAGCGCCGTGAAGGCGGGCTCGCCAGCCCCCGCGTCGGCGGAGGCGGGGCCGCCCCCCAGGCGGGCCACCCGCGCGATGGCGGCGCGCTCGGCCGGGCCGATGGCCCGCACGGATGTGTAGAAGTCGGGCAAGGCGATGCGGCCGTCGGGCGCGCGCAGGGACGCCGCCAACCGGCACAGGGCGAAGACGGGATCGGCCACCGCCCCGCCGAAGAGGCCGGAGTGCACCTCGTCGCCGGCTCGGCTGATCGTCACCTCGGCCCCGACCAGGCCACGGACCGCGTAGGTCAGCGCCGGGCGATCCGGCCCGACCATCGGCATGTCCGAGATGACGGCGGCATCGGCGGCGAACAGCGCAGGCCGCGCGCGCAGGAGAGCGAGGAGGCCGGGGCTGCCGATCTCTTCTTCGCCTTCGAACGCGCAGATCAGGTTCACGGGCAGGCAGGGCTCGGCGGCCAGCCAGCTTTCGATCGCGGCCAGATGGGCGAAGAGCTGCCCCTTGTCGTCGGAGGCACCGCGCCCCCGCAGCTCGTCGCCGCGGATCACGGCCGCGAAGGGGGGATCGCTCCAGCCATCGCGCGGGTCGGCCGGCTGCACGTCGTAGTGACCGTAAAGCAGCACGGTGGGTGCGCCTGGCGTCGACGGGGCCTCGGCCATCACGACCGGCGGTCCGCCGGTCGGCGTGGGCACGAGCCGCGGTCGAGCGAGCCCGATCCGGCCGAGGTGGCGCACCAGCCAGGCGGCGCAAGCGGCGACGTCTGCGCGGTGGGCGGGTTGCGCGCTGACCGACGGCACGCGCACGAACTCCGCCAGCGTGCGCACGAAGCGCGGGCGGTGGCGCGCGGCAAAAGCGGCGGCCCGGTTCAGGCGCGGGCCCCCGACACGGGGACCGGCGGCAGCCCGAGGGCGCGCCGCACGCCGCGAGCCACCTGGCGCCATCCCTGCGACGGCATGTCCTCGGTGCCGTCGACGCGCGCGTACCAGATGGTCAGATCCGACGGCCTCCGCGTGACACCTTGCAGTCGGCGGGCGAGATCGCGACGGAAGTCGCGGGTGACGTGGACGGCGGTTGGCGCGCCGCCCACCAGCACCACGTAAGCGCCGCCGCCGGCCGGCGCGCCCAGCGCCGTGACGGGGCCGAGGGGCCGCGGGCGCGCGAACCAGCGCACGGTCAGACGCCGGCCGCTGGCCCACACCGCGGGCGGCAACTCGCCCTGGGGCGGCTCCTCGGGGCCACCGCCCGGAGCGGGCGCACCGTCGGGAGCCGCAGCGGCGCCATCGGACGCGGCGGCTCCCGGTGGCTCGGCGGCGGGCGCGCCTTCCACGGGCGGCTCGGGCGCTGCCGGTTCTTCGGGTGCGGGGGGCTCGGGCCCCACGGCGGCGCCGGCAGCAGCCGGCAGCCAGGGCCAGGGCCAGCTCGAGGAGGAGGGACGCTGCCGGAAGATCCAGGCGCGCGGCCGGCGCAATCCGGGCGTCCCGCGACCCGACCGCGAGGCTCCTGGGCTACGGGAATATTGTCGACCACCAGAACCAGCACGCCGGGACGGCCTCGGCGGAAATCCTTTGTTCATCTCAGACCTCCAGGGATGGTTGTGTTTGGGTACCGACCGGAACCAAGCGGCGAAGGACCGCGGCCAGCACCGCCGCTGCGCGCCGGAGCTGTCCGTCGTCGTGGCGCACGGTGATCACGAAGGTGATGGCCACCTGCGGACGGCAGCGCACTCGCTCGACGACGGCTCGCACGCCGTGCGCGGCCAGGGCCTGCTGCACGCGCAGCCCCTCCCGGGGGCTGCCCACCGGCAGGCGCTGCAGCGGGAACAACCCGCCGCGCATCTTCACCCCCGACGCGCGCATGACCCTGCGGAAGAAGCGCACCCGGCGTGCCAGCCGCGCGCGCAGCTGTTCTCCCTCGGTGGCGTTGCGGCGCAGCGCCTGGCTGGCCGCCGTCAGGTGCGCGATCGACGGAGGGCTGCAGTGGATCAGGGTCTCGCTGCGTTCCACGAAGCGATCGATGAAGGCCGCGGTCCCCGCCACCATGGCCAGCGGCACGCCGAACGCCTTCGCCAGCGAGGCCAGCACCACGATGGCCGGGTCGGCCAGCCCCAACCGGCGCAACGAGCCGCCGCCCCCCGCTCCGAACGGCCGCGCCCGCGCCGGATCGCTTCCGACCAAACCCAGCGCCTGGGTGTCGTCGATGATCACCCGCCCGCCCCGCGCCGCCGCCAGGCGCGTGTACTCCCGCAGGGGCGCGATCTGCGAGCAGCCGGGACAGAAGCCGTCCGTCACCACCCACGGCCGGGTCCCCACCGGCAAGTCGCTCAGCGCCCGCGCGAGCGCCTCTGGATCGTGGTGGGCGAACCCGACCACCGGCAAGCCGCGATGAGCGGCGCGCTCCAATCCCCAGCGCAGCACCGGGTAGGCGGCGTCGTCGTACAGCAGGGCGACACGGCGCGGACAGCTCTCGCCAAAGAGATCCCAGGCCGCATGCAGCGTCGAGGTCTGGGCCACCGCCTGCTCGCAGCCCACCAGGGCGGCGAAGCCCAGCTCGGGCTCCGCCGCCTGGGGCGGGCGGCGGAGCGCGGCGGGGACGCCGGTGGTCAGCTGATCCCATCGCAATGATCCGCTGTCGTGCGTGAATCCGAGATAGAGGGCCGAGGTGAAATCCACCGTGCCGTTTCCCCGATCACCTCGCCGCCTGGCCCAGCAGCCGATTGCGCAAGTGCACCGAGGGGGCCACGAAACGACTCTCCCCTTGTCGCGTCTCGGTCATGTCGGTCGACAGGTCGACGCCGGTGGCAGCGAAGTAGGCATGGATGTAGCCCTGGGCCTCGGGCCGCCAGTAGCGCGCCCAGTTGGCGGCGCTGTCGGGATCGTTGATCGTGCTCCAGGCGCCGTAGCGGATGTGCAGCAGCATCTGCTCGCCGAACACCGCCAGATCGCGGAAGTGGACCACGCTGGTGTCGCTCCAGCCCTTCAGTGTCTTGACGGTGTCGACGCGATCCATCCAGCGCTCCGGATACGCCACCATGACCCGCGATCCCAGGAACTCGCGCATCTCCGGCCGCGCCAGGACCCACAGCTGGCTCAGCATCTCGATGCGCGCCGTGGTGGCCATGTTGGGGAACTGGTTGTGGGCCCCTTGCGACAGCAGGTAGTGCGTCTCCTTGATGGCGTTCAGCAGGGCGAAGGCGTCGGCGTGGACGGTGGTGTTGTCGTCCGCGCGGTAGAACTGGCTGGCCCGCCACAGCAGGTTGTGGAACGACTCGAGGAACTTCGAGCGCCGATCGGCGGTGCGCAGCTCGGAGACCGCCTTGCCGTTGAGGGTGAAGCCGTACTCGTGGTCGTACTCGTGCGCCCGGCGCAGCACGGAGAGGCGGCTCTGCTCGTCCTGGGTCCACGACCACAGAAGGTGCGAGACCGAGCGGAGCGGGTCGATCTCCAGCGCGGCCAGCGGGTCTCGCTCGCCGGGCACGCGCAGGTTCTGGAAACGACGGATGATCGAGTTGAAGGCCTGCACCGCCATGCTCTCCTCGATCCAGTACGACCAGATGAGCTCGAGCATCGGCGGGTGCAGCAGCTTGTCCTGCAGCAGGCCGGCCTGGCGATCGATGAGGGTGGCGAAGTTGGAGCGCACGGTGTTGATGTCCCCCAGCTTCCGCCGGATGAGGTTGAGGTACGGCAGCACGTCCAGCTCCCTGCCGTGGCCGTGGCCGTGGCCATTGAGTTGCACCGGCTCGAGGTAGTCCTCCCACATCTTCTGCAGGGTCGTCGGCAGCTGGTGCCCGAAGCGGGACTCTTCCTCGGCGGTGTCGAGCTCGAGCGGTTTCTTCGTGTCGATCACGCCGCAGCGGCTGAGCACGAACAGCTCGGTGGCCAGGCTCAGCACCCGATAGGCGTCGTTGCTGGCCAGCGGGAAGCGCTCGATGGGGATCTCCAGCGCCTGCGCGAGGAACGACTCGTCGGGTCCCATCTTCCGATCGGGCCGCATGGTGATGAAGAGTCGGTCCATGAAATCGAAGTACTCGTTCACTCCGAGAGCGTTCGTGCTGGCGCGGATGACCGAGGCCAGGATCTCGTCCTTGGTTGGGGGGACCTTGGCCCGGTTCAGGGTCACTTCCACGTTGCCGGGGGGCGTGCCGTGGTTGACGGGGCCGTCGTCCTTGACATTGAACGGGCGCAGGGGGGTCGCGTCGGCCAGTTGTTGGGTCGGGGTGTAGGGCTCGATCCCGCTGGTCATCGCGTGCTCCCCGGACGACGACACCTGAATCTCCAGCGGCTGCCCGGCGGGGCCGAGCAGAGCCGGCATGATCTGCACCATGCGCCGATTTCGTTCGATCTCGATCAGCGCGTCTTGCGGGATCTCGCGCCACTCGGCGCTGCGATCGCGCAGCCGGTAGCGCCAGACCAGCGGCTGGTCGGGATGGTAGTCGAAGCTGGTTCTCCCATCGGTGTCGGCGAGGAAGATCGGCGTTCCGTGATCGGACAGCTTGATGATGTTCAGCGTTGCCATGAACTGGTCCTCCTGACTGTGTGTTTGCGAAACAAAGGGACTTCAGCGAACGGCCGCGAGCGGGGGCGGGGCGCCCGCCACCTGCGGCTGGCGGACCGGGCGGCGCGAGGCCGCGCACACCTCGTTGACGTCGACGGTGCTGCGCCAGGCCCAGTGGCGCAGCATTGACACCAGCAGATCGCCCTCGCGCTCGGGTGCCAGCGCGCCGTCGGCCCGCGCCTGCCCCAGCACCGCGAACACCAGCGTGGGCGCGGCTCGCTTCATGATCGATGGACGGTCCCGCCAGACACGGAACAGCGCCGCCAGGCGATCCGGCGCCCGCTCTTCGTCCTTCAAGACGTCGCCCAGCGGACGCTGTCCCAGCGTGGTGGTGCGGTGCCCGAGCAGCCGGGCCACGAACTTGGGCAAGGCCGCTTCGACGCTGGCGAACAGCGCCTGCTGGGGCGCCGGGGTCCGCCCCACGTCGTAAAAGCTCTCCCACAGCTTCACCAGCCGCTGCCACTGCAGGTGGGGGTAAAGCGCGTTGCCCAGCGCCGCGCTCAGCTTCACGCGTACGTAGGGGGCGGGATGCGGATCTTCGGGGACGATGCGGAAGACGAAGGCCGACGGCAAGCTCACCACCCCGATCAGCCCCGCCGTGGCGGTGACGCCGAGGCGGGCCACCGACCAGAGGTCGGCGACGATCTCGGAGATCCAGGCGCGCAGCAGATCCCAGGCCTGCCGGTCCACGCCGTCGGCCATCGTGACGAGATCGGCGCGCAGCGACTCGACCAGCGACAGCAGCGCCGCGCCCTGGTGACCCACCTCGTGGACCAGCGACGAGGCGATGCCGGTCCCCACCATCCGCTCGCGCGGGACGCGGATGATCGCCACCGGGTTGTCTCCGCCCGCCGGCAACCGGGTGCGCGCCCGGCGAATGGCGGCGCCCGGGCCGCGTGCCAGATAGCAGATCACCGGGGGGGCCTCGAAGTAGCCGGGCAGATCCAGCGCGTCCCGCGCGGCGATGTCCAGCCCGCCCAGCCAGACCCCGGTGTCGGCCTCGCTGCGCTGGCTGAGCGCCTCGCTGAAGATGTCCAGATCGGAGAGCACGACATTGAAGCGCAGGCGCAGCAGCGTGAAGCGCCGCTGGGCATCGGCCGGGGAGGACGCACGACCCTCCGCGCTGTCCAGCCAGGCCAGATAGCGCTGCACCTGCCCCTTCAAGGCGTGGCGGCCGCGGCTCAGGTGGCGCTCGATGGCGGCCTGAGCCTCGACGCTGATGCTGGCCGCCGGAACCATCGTCTCCTGCAGCGCGAAGGAGCGCAGGCGCGACAGACGCGACAGCAGGGCGCGGGCCTCCTGCTCCAGCGTCCAGGAGGCGAAGGTGTTCGGCGTCATCGGCTCACACCCCGTAGATGACGATTTTTCGCCCGCGGCGGATCCAGCGGCCCGAGGAGGCTCCGCTCGCCGCGACGGCACCGTTCCCGTTGCCGAGCAGCCCGGGCGCGAACTTCTGCGCCGCCTCGGTGATCGCCTGCTTCGCGATCTGCGCGGGGGGAACGTTGGGTGCGGCCTGGGCCGCGGATTGGGCAGCGTCGGCGGCCAGTCGCACGAACTGCTTGGACACCTCGAAGTCGCGATCCTCGTGGGACAGCCCTTCGAGCTCGAGCCCGAACATCTGGCCGGCCGCCGAGGCGAGCTTGCCGCCCACCATCCCACCGAGGCCGGGGACGACCATGTTGCCCAGCGCCGAGCCGACCATCGGCAGCGCCTGCTTGGCCACGCCCTTCAGCATCCCGCCCAGCTGCTGTCCGACGGGGGACGAGACGAACGACCCGACGGCGCTGCCCACCTTCTTGAAGACGTCGCCCAGGAACTGCTGCAGCTCCTTATCGTTCGACACCGACAGAAGCTCGGTCGCCAGCTCGTTCAGCTCTTCTTCGTGGAAGACGCCGGCTTCGCGTTCTCCCTGGAACTCGGACTCCGTCTCGGCCTCTTCCTCGCCCTGAAACTCGAACGCCGTCTCCATGTTGGTCCGGCCCATCGTCCTGTCTATGTCGTGCATGGTCGTGCTCCTTGAGAGTGTTCTTCCGAAAGGGAGCGACTGACCGCGCCCCTCGGGTTCGCAAGGAACGAATTGCAGCGGCCATGCCATTCGGCCAGCGCGCGAAAGAGCGCGCGAAGGAGCGCGATCGTTCAGACGAGAACGAAGGCGACTTCGGAAAGCGAACGTGGCGGCAGCCGGCGGCGAAGACCGCTTCGCCCGACGCCCGTCAGCCCGCGGCAGTGTCTTGGCCGCGGCGTTGCAAAGCGTCCTCGCCGGAGGAGACCCATGCCGATCCCCAATCGATTGATCGTTTCGACACCTGTCGCTCAGTTGTTTGCGCCGTTCGAGCCCGAAGCGCGGCGTTCACCCCGTCCCGGCGCCACGCTGCGCGAGGGCCTGGTCGCGGCGGCGCCCACCGCGCGGCGGATCGGCGTGGTGCGGGTGGCCTCGCTGGGCCTGTCGCTGCCGGTCTACCGGGCCCGGGTGCAGCGCCACGATTACGACATCGTCATGCGCCGCGGCGCCTCGGGCGCTGAACGGGTGGTGGGCGTCGTGCCGGTGCGTGGGACCCCACGGGCCGCCGTCGAGACCACCGAGCGTGAGGCCACGGTGCTGGCCCTCGAGCTGCTCGGCGCCGAGACTGAAGAGGAGCTCGACTATTTTCTGGGAAAGATCTTCAAGAAGGTAGCGAGCGTCGCGAAGGGCGTCGCCAGCACCGTCGGAAAGATAACCCGCCCGATCGGGAAGGTCGTCGACGCCGTGAACCGCTTCGTCCCGATCAAGTCGGTGTGGAACCTGACGCCGGCCGGGATGGCGATGCGCGCGGTGGAAGGCGCCGGACAGGTGCTGCAAGGCAAGAACGTGTTCAAGGTGGCGCGGGACATGGTGCAGTCCGGGGTCAAGGATCTGGGCAACGTGCTGTCCGCGGCCTCGGCGGTGACGGCGTTCGTCCCCGGCCTCGGCACCGGGGTGGCGGCGGCGTTGGGCGCGGCGGGCGCGCTGGCCCAGGGCAAGCCGATCACCGAGGCTCTGATCGCGTCCGTCCGCTCGGCGATCCCGGGTGGCGCGCTGGCCCAGGCGGCCTTCGATGTGGCGTCTGGGTTGATCAAGGGACAGAGCCTGTCGGAGGCGGCGCTGTCGGCCGCGCGCAAGCAATTGCCAGGCGGCCCCGCGGCGCAGGCGGCCTTCGACGCCGCGCTGGCGTTGACCCAGGGGAAGAAGCTGCAGGACGTGGCCCTGGCGACGGCGGGCCGTTTCGTGCCGCGCGGACCGGGAGTCTCCACCGCGCTGGCCCTGGCCGGAGGCGCGCGATGAAGACCAACGCGAACATGAACAACTTCGATTACATCGTCTGGCTGCAGCGGGCGCTCAACCGCGTCGACGGGTTGAAGCTGGGCACCGACGGCATCATCGGGGGGCTTACCCTCGCCGCGATCAAGCGGTTCCAGAAGAACCATGGCCTGGACCCCGACGGGGTCGTGGGCGCGAAGACCGAGGCGGCGCTGCGCGCGGCCGGCGCGGATCCGGTGCCGCCGATCGTGCTTTGCCGGTCGCTGGCCGCTGATCAATGGCTGCCGAACGTGGTCCCCCTGCTGGAGAAGTACCGCGGAGCGATCCCCCTCGACTTCCTGCTCGGCTGGATCAGCGTCGAGTCGGGTGGCGCGCTGTGCAGCTACACGTATCTGGGCGAACGCGGCTACTTCCAGCTGATGCCCGAGGAGTCAGCCACGGTGAAAGCGGATCACCAGCGTCTGAGCCGCGATCCCGCGTACTCGGTGGAAAAGGGGATCGCGCTGGTGCGGCACTACCAGCCGCTGGTCGAGAAGCGCGGCTTTCGCTCGAACGAGCCCGTTTTCTGGCCGCTGGTGAAGTTGCAGCACGCGATCGGCCCCGGCGACGCGGAGAAGATCTTCGCTGATCTGAAGGCGCGCGGCGTTCGCCCGAGCACCTGGCCCGAGGTGGACGCGTACATGCGCGCGCAGGGCGCGCGGATCGTGCGCGAGCGCCGCACCAAGACCGACGATCTGGCGCGCTTCGCGACCAACGTCAGCGAGCTGGTTCGCCGCGGGCAGGAGCTCATGGCCCGCTGGCGAACGCTGGCCGCCAAGAAGCCGGCCGCCGCACCAACGCCTGCGACTTCTCCGCTGCGACCTGCCCCGACGCCCACGCCGGCGGGGCCGGTCGGGGCGGGAACCGTGCAGCGGGGCAGCCCTGAATACGGACAGTGGGTCCAGCAGTCGCTGAACAAGATCCTGGGCCTGCGCCTGGACGTCGATGGCGATATCGGCGCGCGCACGCGTGAGGCCATCGTCGCCTTCCAGAAAAAGCAGGGCATCGAAGCCACCGGCGGACTCGGCGACAAGACCGAAGCCGCGTTGATGGCCGCCGGCGGCGGCAAGCCGCCCGTCGTGCCACCGCCGACGGCGGTGGGGATCGATACCAACGTCGACACGCGCAAGTACCTCGACTGCCTGAAGTCGGCGACCTGGAAGGGGCTGCCGGTCCGCTTCGTCGTTCGCTACTACAGCTTCAACCCCGAGAAGAACCTCAGCCGCGCCGAGGCCCAGGCGCTGTCTCAAGCCGGCCTCAAGTGCGCGGTGGTCTGGGAGACGGTGGGCGGCTACGACGGCTTTTACACGCGCGTGCGCGGCACCCGCGACGGGCGCGAGGCCTTCAAGCAGGGGGTCGCCTGCGCCCAGGTGTCGGGGACTCCCATCTATTTCGCCGTCGACAACTACGATCCTTCCACCAACTCGCAGCGACAGGCCATCGCGGAATACTTCGAAGGCGTCCGCGATGGCCTCGCTCAAGCGGCCGCTGACGCGAAGCTGAACCCCCGCGGCGCCAGCTACGGCATCGGCGTCTACGCCACGCGCCGGGTGCTGGCCTGGTGCCGCGCCCAGGGAATCGTCACCTGGTTCTGGCAATCATGCAGCCGCCTGACCTCGGGCGGCACGAACCAGTACCGCTGGCCCCAGTCCAGCATGCACCAGGTGACCTGCGAGAAGCCGCTCTGCTCGTCCTGCTCGTCGGCGCTGTGCAACCTGAGCGTCGACTTCAACGAGTCCTACGGTCAAGAAGGCTCATGGCGTCTGCCCGTCACCGCGCCCAAACAGAAAGAGGTATCGCTGCCCGGGCTGGCCTGGTGAAGCCGCGAGGGTCGCGGAGGTTTGGCGATGAAGTCATGGCTGTCCGTCATCTCCTGAGCGCTCACCGCGGTTTTCGGGCAGGATCAGCCTTCGGGGTCCGGGTGGGTCTCGAAAGGAGTTTGCCATGACGACAGCCGGGAAGGTCGATCTCGCAGGTGATGGTTTCTTCGTCCTGGTGGATCTCTTGGAGTCTGCCAAGGCGGGCTTGCCGGAGGAGGTTCCGTCGCCGTTGGATCACCAGTTCAGCGAAATCGCCCGCGCTTATCGCAAGGCCGATCCAGCGTTGCGACAGCAGGTGCGTGAGCAGATTCCCAGGGAGTACTGGCTGCCACTCTTACAGCTCGGTGATCGGTGCGCTGAATGGGCTCTGGTCGACAAGGATCCCAAGCACCTCGAGGATGGGTTGACGGCCTATTGCCTCGAGGATTTTCGCTTCGATGCCCGAGAGAACCTGGTTCACCTGAGCCGTCTGTGGTACGCGGGAAAGACACTGCACGCCGACACCACGGCGATCTTCAATCAGGTCGGGCAATGTGGCTCGCAGCAGGGACTACAGGAGCTGAATAACTTCTCGGCGCGCCCCGAGGACGCGAAGTCGCCCTGGAGCATGGGGCTCGAGAAATATCAGGAAGGAAGCCATACCCGTTTTCGCCCCCGCCGCCCCAAAGGGACCGAGTCGCCCACCACCTGAGCGTGGCGGTACAGCGGCGAGCGCGCTCGAGGGCGCCGCCGAGTTGTGGGCCACGGAGGACAGCGACTGAGCCATCCTCCGCTCCCCCGCTGCCTCTAGAATCCGAGGCAGGTGTTCAAGGCGGCGGACTGCGGGTTGCAGACCCCCGAGACCTCGAAGGCTTCGGTGTCGAAATCCGAGCAGATGAACGAGCTGGTCGGCTGCTGTGCCGTGCAGCGGTTCAGCGCGTCGAACTGAGCCTCGCAGCCGGCGAAGAAGTCATAAGACTGCAAACAAAGGCTCACGCAGTCTTCCTCGGTGTCGCCGCAGTTCAACGCGAGGCCCGGGTCGCACGCCTGCGCACAGATGAACGGGCGGCTGTTCCCGTTGCAGCGCGGGCTGTTCTGGTTGACGGTCAGCAAGGTGTTGGGACCGTTGGGCGCGATCAAGCGATAGCTCAGGGTCTGACCCGCGGTGAAGTTCGTGCCGAACCTGAACTGATGATTCCCCGGCAGGAACGTCGTCGGCCGTAGATTACCCGTGTCCTGCGCGAACACGTTGCTGGTCCCCAGCGGTACGTTGACGACCACGCCGTTCTGGTTGTTATAGCCAAAGTAGGCGCGTAAGCCGCCGCCGGGGCGCGTGCCCACGCACTCGGTGCGCGGCGCCAGCGGAGCCTGGCCGCCCTTCATGTAGCCCTGATCGAGGAAGGGCAGGAAGGGATCCATCCGCGTGTAGTAGGAGAAGCTCTCGCAGAAGTCGCCGGTCCAGGTGGAGATGCCCACGATCTGATCTTGCCCGCCGCTGTTACGGACCGCCGGGCCGCCCGAATCGCCGGCGCAGCTGTTGGCGTTGGGCACGCTGCCGTTGGTCTGGAACAGCGAGTTGAGCACCGCGGGGATGCCCAGGCCCGGGTGGGGGTGCGGCGGCAGTGGGCTGGTGATCGGCTGGCCCACGAACGGCGCGGTGCCGGTACGCTTGATATGCCCGCCCTGGGTCTGCGAGATGTCCGCGGTCAGCGCCAGCAAGGCCCCGTAGCCGATCTCGGTGATCGGCTGGCCCACGAGCGACGCGGCCAGCCGGGTGCGCCCGATCGGCAGCGGATCGATGATGGTGTTGGGTGGCAGGCGCGGCTGTCGATCCAGGTACACCACCGCCAGATCATTGGCGACGGTGTCCGGGTTCCAGCCCGCGATGGTCTCCCAGCTGTCGGCGCGCATGAAGCGCGAGGGAGCCGGCGCCGCCGAAATCGCGAAGTACGGGTTTGGCCCCAGCGCCGCGAGGTCGGCGTCAAAGTTGTTGCCGATGTACGCAAGCACGCGCGCCGCCACCCGCTGCTGGCCGCTGCTGTTCTTGGGGGCGATGCAGTGCGCGGCCGTGACCAGCACGCGCGGCGCGAACAGCACGCTGGAACAGAAGGTGGCACCGCCGTCGTTGAACTCCGTGCGGATCGCCATCACGTAGTTGCGGCCGTTCTCCAGCGTGCCGCGCACGATGTCCGATTCGACGGAGCTCAGCGGCTCCTCCGGCGTCGCTTCCTGCGGCTGTCCGCAGGCGGCGAACGCCAGCGCCGTCGCCATGGTGGCCGCCAGAACCAGTCCATGAATCCGAGTCTTTCCCTGTCCGTTTCCGTTTCCGTTTCCGTTTCCCTGTCCCCGTCCCTGTCTCGACATTGTCTTCTCCTTGGGTAAGCGACTTACTGGCTCTGCGACGAACACCGGTGAACGCGTTTGTGTGCGGTCACCGGATGGTAGAAAAATTAGTTGGCGCGATACGGATCAGGGCCTCGCTTGGCGTCGCACCCGCTTGCGGGCGCGACGCCTGGGTTCCCACCTGAGTGGTGGCCGAAACGGCGCCGCGCGGAGTCTCTCTCAAGCCGACGGAGAATTGCAATCTGTACTCAAGCGATCGTCAGGACTCCCCGAGCACCGGTCCCGGGTTGGTCCGGGTCGCGCAGGGACGAGCTCGTAAATCAACCTGGGAGCGGCGTCAGCCTGGCACCTCGCGCGACCAGGGCGCCTTCAATTTCGAGCTGCGGGCTCCGATAGCCAATCCAATGGTGCTCACTGTGACCGATGGCGCCTTCGATGTCCCCGTGTCCGCGCACTGGCGGGACGGCGCGGCTTGTACTCATTCTTCCCCAGCTCCGGCTCGCCGTTCCGCCGCGATGAACGCACCGAGGTCCTCGGGTCGGACGCTAGCGAGGACGGGATGGAGCCGTTCTACTTCACGCTGTGTGGGAGACCAAGGTGCGAGTTCCTGGCGCCGCTGAATGCTACGGCGTGAAGGATACGCTCAGTGCACTACCGTCGCGTTTGCCTTCTCCATCGTGGGCGGCCACCGCCGCTGTCGAATACTCGTATCGTGCGGGGGAACGAACCGGACGACTATCGTCTCCCGATTTTCGCTGACGATCTACCGTCGTAAACCACCCACGGGCAGCGGCGAAGACAGTGGCCACGAAGAGCACAAGACCAACCAACACAAGACCAACGCCCCACAGCATCCTGAGAGGCTGTGTCATCTTGACGCGATTAGCAAGTCGTCTTGTGAAAACGTACCCCTTGAAAGGGGCACCAGGATCTTACATCGCGATCTGGTGTCGATGACGGCGCGCCACCACCCTCAGCGTCCGATCACGAACAGCGTCGCGTTGCTGATGGCGTAGACGGCGCCGTCGGCGCCGATGGCGGTCGGCGTGTAAGCTTGGCCGAGGCCGCTGGTCAGGCGGATGCTCTGACTGAGCTGGTTGGTCGACAGGTCCCAGCGATAAAGAGCTCCGTCCTCGCTGTTGACGAGGACGGAGTGGGTCAGCGGGTCGACGGCGGCCGTGTTGATGCACCATTCTTTGCTACCGCCCGGCACCTCGGGATCGGGCGTCGGGCCCAGGATGGTCAGGACCTCGTTCATGACGATGGCGTTCGAGTAGGGGTCAGGTTGGCTCGCGTTCGGGTCCAGGAGCGCGACCCGGTTCTTGCCGTCGCCCGGGATGCCGTGGCTGCCGTAATTGTTGTACTTGGTCATGATCAGGTAGGGCGACCCGCCCGCGTACGACGCGACCGCCGACGACGGTACGATCGAGGCGGTGTCGTCCCAGCCGAACGATCCGGGAGTCTTGCTCGTCGCGAGCGTGGCATCGAAGTGGAGCATCCAGCCGCGGTTGTTGTGGCCGCCTTCGGGGGCTTCCACGACGCCGAGGTAGACGTCGCCGTCGGGGCCGACCGTGGGCGAAGCGGTGCTGTCGTCGTCGACGCGCGCCGCGGTTCCCGTGGCGGGGTCGATCAGCTTCGCGCGTCCCCGCGTCGCCAGCGTCTGGCTGTCGAGCGCCAGTAAATACCCCGACTGCGGCCCCGCGTCGTCGGTGGTGTTGACGGCGACGTAGAGCGTGGCCAGGTCGATCGACAGCGCGGGGGCTCGGTTCATCGCCACCTTGGCGATGGACGGATCGCCGGCCGCCGCGCGGGCGCCGACCCAGGTTCCGTCGCCGCTGGCGCCGACGCGGGCGATGCCGCTGGCCAGGCCCGCCGGGGTGGTGCCGGTCACCGTGAAG
Source organism: uncultured Pseudomonadota bacterium (assembly GCA_963778795.1). Lineage (GTDB taxonomy): Bacteria > Myxococcota_A > Polyangia > Fen-1088 > Fen-1088 > DASRQZ01. The sequence goes on from CAVZVU010000005.1 coordinate 1,757,357, forward strand.
CCGAAGAAAGCATTGCCCTGGGAATCGACGGTGATCGGCGTGTCGATGATGACGTTGGCGTCGTACGTCGCGGTGGCCGCCGCATACGCGCCGGCACCGTAGAACACGGCGGTCTGGATCGCGCCATCGCTCGCGTCCGGCGCGTCGCGCAGCAGCAGCTTGCCGCCCGCGCCCGGCGCGTAAAGCCGGCCAGCCGTCGACAGCGTCAGGTTGTACGCCGGCATCCAGCCGGTGACGGGCGGCCGATAGTCGCTGGCGGCCGCCCAGATGAGCGCGCCGTTGCCGCCCGAGCGCGCCTCGATCCGAAAGCCGCCGCCACCATTCGTCTTGACCGGCAGCACGACGGTGTTCTGGTCGGTGATCACCGGCGAGCCATAGTGGATGAACAGCTCTCCGTCCTGGTACGGCGGCGCCAGGTCGATCCGTTTTCGCCAGACGATCCTCTCCAGGTCCTGAATCGCCACGGCGCCGAGGGCGCTGTGTTGCGCGTCGCGCCCGAAGCCCCACCAGGCGGGCCCGCTCACGGCGAGCGCGGGCAACTCGGGAAACGGCTCGTTGATGCCACCCCCGCCACAGCCCACCAGGCCGGCCGCCCAGCCGAAGCCGCCCACCGCCAGAATCAGCCCCGCGCGAGCCCACATGCGGTGATGCTACACCGGACCGACGGACCGGCGGGCGCCGCGGGAAGGGCGTGTCCCAAACGCCATGGCGGCGACGGGTATCAATTCAGACTGAAATCGGAAACAATTCGGGGCCCGTGCCGTGACCTCCACCGACCAATACGACGCGTTCCTCTCGTACGGCCGCGCCGACGACAAGGCGTTCGTCGGTGAGCTTCACACCCGCCTGACCAAGGCGGGATTCCGGATCTGGTGGGACGCGGTGAACATGCCGAACCGCGGGGAGACCTTCTACCGCGAGATTCAGCACGCCATCGACGCCTCCACGCGCTTGATCGCCGTGATCGGTCCCGCCGCTGTGAAGTCGCGCTACGTCCGCGCGGAGTGGGACTACGCGCAGCTGGTCTCCAAGGTGGTCGTGCCGGTGTTGCGACAGGGCGAAAACAGCGACATCCCGAAAGAGGTGCGCCGCGACGACTACACGCTGGTCCCCGCCGAGCTCAGCGCCTTCCACTGCCCGGACATGCGGCCGAGCCGGCCGTTCGACGAGGCGTTCGCCGAGCTGGAACGAATCCTGCGGCAGCCGATCACGGCGCCCGGCGACCCGCACTACGTTCCCCAGCTGCCGGAGGACTTCCTGCCCCGCCCCGACGTGCTCAAGCCGATCGGCGAAGCGCTGATGGCCGACGCGTTCCATCCCGTGGTCGTCGAGGCGGCCGCCCAGCGAACGGTGGTGGTCCATGGCCTCCCGGGGGCCGGCAAGTCCGTCGTGGCGGCCACGTTCGCGACCTCGGTCAGCATCCGGCGAAGCTTCGGCGACGGCGTCGTCTGGCTGGAGGTCGGGCAGGACCCCAAGCCGCTCACACTCTGGAAGCGTCTGGGCATGGCCCTCGACGATGCGGAGGCGCACTACGCCGACGCCGATACGGCGGCGAACCGGCTTGGCGAGCTGCTCCGGGACCGGTGCTGCCTGATCGTCCTCGACGACGTCTGGGACAAGCGCCCCGTCGAGCCGGTCTGGAACGCGCTGGGCTCGAGGTGCAGGCTGCTCATGACCAGCCGCGATCGCGGCGTCGCGACGGCGTTCCAGGCCCGCGAATGCTTCGTGGACGTCCTCAGCCCCCCGGCCGCGCTGTCGCTGCTTTCACAATGGTCGGCGTCCGCGGAGAGCGAGCTGCCCGCCATCGCGGCCGACGTCGCGCATGAATGCGGCTACCTGCCCCTCGCCCTCGCGCTGGCGGGGGCGATGGTGAGGGACAAGGTTCTCTGGGAGGACATCCTCCAGGCCCTGCGCGAGGCGGACCTGTCGTTCCTCCAGCACGACCTGGCCAACTATCCGCACCCCCAGGTCATGCGGGCACTTCAGGCCAGCGTAGATTTTCTCGGTCAATCGAACGCGAAGGCGGCCCACTGCTACACCGACCTGGCGGTGTTCGTGCCGCAGAAGCGCGTGCCGGAGTCGGCGGTCGTCACGCTCTGGACGGCCGAGGGTGGGCTGAGCCCACGCGAGGCCCGCGCGCTGCTCGCGCTGCTGGATCAGAAGGGGCTGCTCAAGCTGGAAGGGACGCCCCCCGCCCGCTTCGCCGAGCTCCACGACCTGCAGTGGGACTACGTCCGCGCGCGCACGCCGGACGTCACCGAGGTTCACGCCCGCCTGGTAAAGGCGTACCGGGCGCTCGCGGCGGGCGGCTGGGCGACGCTGCCCGACGACGGATACATTTTCGACAGGCTCGCCTTCCATCTGCGGGGTGCCCGTGACCACGCCGGTCTCTACGCCCTCATCAGTCGTCCCTGGATGCAGGCCCAGTTCCTGCGCACGCAGAGCCACCGGGCTTTCGCGGCGGACGCCGACCTGGCGGTGGCGACGGCGAAGGCCGAGCGGCCGGTGAACCTGCCGGAGGTCGTGCGCGCGGCCGTCGTCCAGGCGACTCTGGGTTCGTTCTCGAGCCAGATCCCGCCGGAGGCGCTCGCGGTGATGGCCGGTGACGGCGAAGATCCGGCAGCCAGGGCCCGCGCCGCGCGGGCGGCGCACGGGTTCGCCACATTGATCGTGGATGCCGACCAACGGGGCGTGGCGCTGCTGCTGATCGCCGAGGTGGTGCAGGCGAACGGCGACGCGGGCCACGCGGCGACCCTACTGGCGGAGGCGCTGCAAGTCGCGATCGGCATCGGCGGGATCGCACAAGTGTTGAAAGTATGGGGCGGCCTGCGCGGGTGGGCGGAGGTGGCGCAGCTGCCGGACCAGGCGCGTGCTGATGATCAGCGCGGCCCGTTGCGCCTGGCGGCGGCTGGCGAGCTTCGTCGCGCCGGCCAGAACGAGCTGGCCCGCCCGCTGGAGCTGGCGAGTGTCCGCGAAGCACCCGCTGGCGGGGCTTCCGGAGACTTGCCATGGGACCTGGCGATCGGAAGCGTCGAGGCCGGGGATCTCCCGCACGCGTTCGATCTGCTCGCCGGGGAGACCGCATCCGCAGCCGCGCAGCTTCCGGCCCAACGTTTCGCCGACGCCATCGTGGGCGTCCAGAGGGCGAACGAGGCCGTCCAGCTAACCGCGCGAATTCGCGATCAGGAACTGCAGGGTGGTGTCCTCTTCGAGCTGGCGAGCGCTCTCGCCCGGGCTGGAGACGATCGGACCGCGCGGTCGCTGGCATTGAGTCTGCGGCCGCCGCTCCGCGACGGTGCTCTGCAAACGATGGCCGTGTGGGCCAGCCGCGGGGGCCGGGTCCAGGTGGCGCAGGAGGCCCTCGAGACGATGTCGGAGACGACGAGACCCATGGGCCTCGCGGCCGCAGCGAGGGAGTGCGTGTCCGCCGCTGATCCCGAGGTCCCTCGGCGCCTCGCTCGGCGGGCGGCGGCGGAGGTCGGCGTCGTGGAGGTCGAAAGCTGGAGGGCCTCCACTATCGCCGCCGCGGCATGGGTCCTGGCAACGCTCGGCGATCGTGAAGAAGCGGTCGGGCTCGCCAGGGACGCCCTGGCGCGGGCGAGCCATCTCCCCTCGGTCAACGAAGCAATCAGGGTCCTCCGGGAAGCGGGACTCGCTCTGGTGGAGGCCGGCGAATTTCAAGCGGCGGAGAGCTTGCTCTACCCGCTCGAGGGCGACGACGGCCGATTTGGGTATCTCGCGACGCTGGCTCCAGCGCTGGCGCGAAAGCACCAGGGCGCTCTGGCGGTCGATGCGCTTGAAGCGCTCGAGGATCGCGACCTCCGGAAAGGGGTACTGAGGCTCCTCGTTCCCGCGCTCGTCGAGGTCGGTGCGCTCGACGAGGCGGCCCGCAGCTTGACCTTGGTGGACAAGAGCAATCAATGGGACCTGGCCGGGGAACTGATTCCACCCCTGATCGCGGCGGGAAAGGTCCAGCTCGCATCGGACGTCGCCCATCGGACGGATGACCCGAAACTACTCTCGACGCTGGCGTTGGCCTGGGTTGGCGGCGGAGAACCCGACCTCGCGCTGCAAGCCGCGAGGACCGCAGCCCAGGGAGACCAGGCGGGGATCTTCGCCTCGCTTGCGGTCGCCTTCTTCGCGTCAGGCGACCTGGCCCGGGCCAACGTGGCGCTGCAGGGAATCGGAGAAGATCAGAAGCAACGAGCGGTCGCGTTGTACGGGATGGCCAAGCATCACCTCGCGCACGGTGAGCTCGTTCAGGCGTTCGAGAAGGCCCGCGCCATACCGTTGCCGGTCGGGGTGAGTCATCAAACCGAGGTGCTCCTGAGCGCGTCTTGGGCGGCCATCGAAGCACGACAGCTCGACCTCGCGCGCGACATCGCCGACACGCTGGCGTGGGTACGTGACCGGCGACAGGCGCTCAGCCAGGTGGCCTTCGCCCTGGCGCGTGACGGGAAGCGGGAAGCGGCGCACGCGCTGCTCACCCGGACGGTGGAGATGTCGCTTGCGGTCCCGGCTGGTTCGGTTCGGGAGGATGCGCTCGGGCGGATGGCGCAGGGCCTGGCGGAGGCCGGTCGCCTGGACGACGCACTGTCCGTGGTGGGGGCCCTCAGGAGTGAGTTGGAGAAGGGGAACCTCCTGCGCGCCGTGGCGCGCAAGCAGGCCGAGACCGATCCGGATCGCGCGATCGCGACCGCGGGGTCGCTGGAAGCGTTCAGCCATTTCGGGGTCAGGTGGATCGAGGCAGACCTTCTGCTCGACGTCGCCGAGATCCTGCTGCGGCAGGACCGAGCTCCGGATGCCGTGGCCATCACTGAACGGGCGCGGCGCAAGACGCTCGCGGCGTTCGAGCGGCTAGACAGCGCAAGCAAGATGTTCACGTCGGAGGTTCCCGCGCAGCTGGCGAGGGCGTACGCGATTTTCACCCGCGGATCGATCGCGAGATCCGGTCGCCGCCATTTTCATCGAGGCCCCCGAGGACCTTCACCAGATAACCGACGACATCCTGGCGGCGCTGGTCTCGCAAGCCGCGCGGGGGCGCGACCCCGCCGCGGCGGCGGGGCTGGCGCTCAAGATCGGCGACGCGCTGAAGAAGACGACGTCGCTGGCGAAGCTGGCGCAGTTGCTGGTGTCGCTGGGTCACCGCGACCTCGCCCGCCAGGCGGGCGCCCTGGTCTTCTCGCACATTGCCGAGGTCGACGTTCGCTGGTACCGCATGGACGCGGTCAGCCGCGCAGCCACGGCGCTGATCAGGGCCGGCGACCTCGACAGCTGGTCCAAGCCGTTGTCCGACGATATCGAGGGCTCTGCCGACGCAGGACCTTCGGCCCAGGCGGCGGCCTGGGTTGCTCTGGCGCTCGCGCAGGAGGGAAACACGGTCACCGCACGCGCTTGGCTCAAGCGGGCTACGGATCTCGGCGGCGTGGTAGGGCGAGATCTCGTGGCCCAGGCCAAAGCCACCCTGGGTGACATGCGCGAGGCCCTGGCCGAGGCGACGGATCTGGTCGAAAAGCCTGACCCGTACCTCCCCAAAGCCAGCGCGCGGGCCCTGGTCGCCGCGGCGCGCGTCTTCCTGCTGGGGGACCGCATCCGGATCGCGGTCAGATGTCTCGCGAGTGCCGACGCGACGAGGAACGTGGTCCGTGAGGTGGTGGACCGGTGGGTACAACGGCACGCGACAGGAGACACCGAACGCGACGCCCGCTTCTGGCTCGAGCCCCAGTTGGATGCGCCTTGCCCGCCGCCGGTCATGCTGGCAACCCTCTCGACCCTCCTCGCGGCGCGCGGACGGAACGACGTCGGCGCGCTGTTGGCCGCCGAGGCGATCACCAGCGCGCGCGCCGCTGGTCGCGACGAGGTCTTCCTGGCCCTCTATAGCATGGACGGCGCCATGCCCGCGGCCGACGCCGCGGACACGCTTCAACGCACCATCCAGGGCGTCATCGAGGTCGAGGGCTGGTGGGCCATCGTGGGATGAGGATCATCGTTCGGAAGCATCCGGACGGTCACTCCCGGTCGCGCGCGCCGATCTGTTCTTCCGTGAACGCGCAGCGGGGGTAGCCCTGTGCCGCAGCGACAAGAAGGATCTGCTCGGCACCGTGGGCCACGACGCCTACGGCCGGAACCGGGCGGCGCGCGTACTCGGCGCGCGCTACGTGGCCGAACAGCGTCATGGACGAAACGAGCTTGCGAACGTCAATCTCGCTGCCCATCAGCACGTCCAGGGGGACGCCGGCGACGATTTGATCCGCAACCAACTCGGTGGCGAGCGCCAACCTCATTTCCAACCCCGGGTCGCGGAGGTAGGCCGTGGCCTCCTCGACGCCGTCCAGGCCGTAACGAACGGCCATGGGCGATGTGCCGAGGCCGCGGAGCTGCGGGAACACATACCAGATCCAATGCGACCGCTTGGCGCCAGCCCGCAGCTCGCGCATCGCCTCGGCGTACCCCGGGTGGCCGTCCTGCGCCTTTAGAAAGCGATCGAGGTCGAACATCCGCGGCGGATCTCCCCTCAGCGGTCGACAGCCAACATGCCGGTGGCCGCCTGCGTTCGTCCGCTGCCGACCAGCGTGAGCCCGAGCGCCACCGCCCGCCGTCCCCACTTCATGCGTCGAGCGTATCACGCCGCCACCTAGTGGTAGGGGTTCGGGGCCGAATCGATTGATGCGAACGAGTACGCGTCCTGGTTCGTCGCGCGCTGCGCCGACGGGTTCGAGATCCGCTACTTCGTGGGTGGCGAGATGGTCGGCTTCGCGGGCGAAATCATTGGGCCGGGGTCAAGCTTTTGCGTGGGCGGCCGATTGTTCCGTGTTTCGAGGAGGCTCTCATGGCTCGCAGACCCACAAACCTGATTGTTGCCGTCGCGGTGGCCGCCTCGCTCGCGGGCGGCTGCATGGTCGGGATGCAGGCCGAACCGCCCGCCGCGGGCCCGCCGCCTCCCCGGGGGCAGGCGTCGAGCGGTTGGCGGAGCGCACCGCCGCCGCCGGGACGGGTGCCGCCCGGCCAGCTCCGCCGAGAGGAAGTTCACGAGCGCAACGCCGAACGCAGGGCGGAGCACGCCGAGCGCAAGGCCGAGCGAAAGGACGAACACGGCCACGGCCATGGTCACCACGACCAGGACCACGACCAGGACCACGACCACGACTGACCGTCCCCCGCCGCTGCTAACTCACTCACTCCCGCTCGCCGTCTTCCTCGCTCGACGCTCGCGGCCCTGCGATCGGTGCGCCGGGCGGCCTCTTCGCGCGATCGCCGCCTGCGTCAGGCGTCGAGGTGGAGCTCTCGGCGGAGCCCGCGATCGAACAGCGTCGCCGGCATCAGGCTGCGCAACCTTGCCAGCGCGCGGCTCCCCTTTCCGACTTGATAGTGCAGGCGAGGACGGGCCGAGGTGATCGCCTGGTGAATGACCTTGGCGACGAGCGCGGGATCTTCCCCCACGTTCACCGCGGTCGCCACGTTGGCCTCTGCCCGCGCGCGGGCCTGCGCGTAATCCGCGATGTGGCTGGCCGCGCGGGTGGCGTTGTCGCCGATCCGCGTTTTCATGAACCCAGGCTCGACCAGAAGCGACCGGATCCCGAGCGTGCGAACTTCGTGATCGAGCGTCTCGCCGTACCCCTCGAGCGCGTGCTTGGAGGCGGCGTAAAAGCCCATGAAGGGCGCGGGCACGAAGCCGGCGACGCTGCTCACGAAGACGACGCGGCCACGGCGCTGGGCGCGCATGGTCGGGAGGACCGCCCGGGTGACCCGCACCGCGCCGAAAAAGTTCACGTCGAACAGCGCCTGCGCCTGGTCGGTGCCGGTCTCCTCGACCGCTCCGACTATGCTGATGCCGGAGTTGTTCACCAGCGCGTCGATGCGACCCGCGCGGGAGAGCACCTCCGCCACCGCCCGCGCGATGGAGCTCTCGTCGCGAACGTCCAGGGTGACCAGCTCGACCCCCTCTGGCGCGCCGCCGGCGACCGTGCGGACGCTGCCGAAGACACGAAAACCACGTCGCGCCAGCTCGGCAGCCGTTGCGCGGCCGATCCCCGACGATACCCCTGTCACCAGCGCCACACTCCGATCAGTCATTGACCTCGCTCCTTCCCAGCATCGATTGGCGATCTCCCTCCCTGTCTACATTGAAAAGCGATCCGATGGGGTCACAGGTTTCTGGCTGTGTGGGCGGCGCGTCGGGCCCGGCACCGCGGGATTAGGGGGACTGGGCCGCGGTAACCTTCGCGAGGCCTCCGGACATGAGAGAGGACAAGGAGGCGGCGACAGTGATGGGAGGGACTCTTGGCGCGCGCGCGCGCGGCTTGTGGGCGGGCGCGCGGCGCGCACGGGCAGCGCTTCGTCGCGCGCTCTCGTCGGATTCGTTGAGCTCGATCATCATCACGGCGGTGGTCGCGCTCTTGCTGCTGCCGGGGTTCCGGTGGGTCGGCCTCCCCATGGACGAAGGGCAGCTGATCATTTACCCGGAGTGGCTCCGGCGCGGCGCTGTGTCCCACCGTGACTTCGAGATCTCCTACGGCCCCGCGATCCTGTGGGCGCTCGCCGGGTTCTTCCGCTGGCTCGGGCCCAGCGTCACCAGCGAGCGCGTGGCGGGGCTGGTCTTTCGGCTGCTGATCGTCGGCGCCGTGTATCGCCTGGCGTGGACGCTGTCGGGACTGTCGCGGGCGCCGCGCGCCCGCGCCTGGGCGGCGGCGGCTTCGGCCACGACCTGTTGCGCGATGCTGGTGCCGTCAGGCCTCTATGCGTTCGCCTGGTTCGGTGCCTTGGCGTGTCTTCTGTGGTCCCTGCATTTTCTGATTCGCGTCGCCGACCAGGGGGAAAGGCCGGACAGCGTGGCGGCGGGAGCGCTCGCGGCCTTGTGCGTGTCGTTCCGGGTCGAGCTCGCGCTGGCGGTGGCGCTGTCAGCGCTGCCGCTGCTGGCGGTGGTCAGCCGCCGGAACAAGCTCTCCTATGGCGTGGGGATGGTCGTGGGGTTGCTCCCGCTGGGCGCGCATGTGGCGCGCCTTGGGCTGTCGCGGGCGTGGTGGAGCGGGTTCGTCGAGCCGGTCCTGCTGGCCGGCCCTGGTCGCCGCCTGCCGTTCCCGCCCAGGAGCGCGGTGGATGGGTTCTTTGTTCTGGTCGCCGCGCTGTCGGCGATGGCGCTGTTTGTCTTCGTGGTGCGCCGGCCCGCGGGTGAGACGCGATCCCGGGCGCGGGCCTGGGTGGCATTGTCGGCGCTGTCGCTGGGAACGTTGCCGCAGCTCCTGCAGCGCGCCGACGCCTGGCACGCGATCGAAGTGGCCTGCTTCACGCTTCCGTTGGTCCCGCTGGCGCTGGGGCACGGGCCCGCGGGTCGCTGGCGGATGCAGCGTCTGGGGCTGCAGTGTTTGGCCGCCGTCCTGGGCCTGATCGCGATCGCCATCGGGCTGGCGCAGGCGGCCGATCCGGTCCGCTGGGTGTCGGTGGCTGGCCGCCAGTTTCCGCTGCGTCCGGTGGTGGCGACCGATCTGCAGCCGGTGCTGAGCGCGCTGAGCGCGTCGGCCTCGACGGGAGACCGGCTCTTCGTGGGACCACGCGACCTGCGCCGCACCAACTACGGCGATACGTTCATCTACTTCCTGCTGCCCGGCCTCGCGCCCGCAAGCTACTACACCGAGATGAACCCGGGCGTGGCGAACGGCGCGGGATCGTCGCTGGCGCGTGACCTCCTGCGCGCCGATTTCCTGGTGCTCTCGCGCCGGTTCGACGATTGGCACGAACCCAACCGGTCGTCGGTCTTCGGTTCGGATGCGCCGGCACGCGTGATCGCCGACCACTTCTGTCTTCGACTCGCCTCCGGGTCGTTCGAGCTGTTCCAGCGATGCTCAGCGAAACAGCCGTAGCGCGACCTGGGAGGCGAACTGCACGACGCCGGTCGCCGCGGTAGCCTGCGTGTCGCTGTTGAAGGTGATATCGAAGGAGTTGTCTCGGTAGGGTGGAGCCTCGCATCGGTCCGCGTCGCACACGCAGAAATCCGGGCCCAAGCAGGTGATATATTGCGCGCACGTCACTGTCACAATCGCGCCTCCGTTCGTATTCGCGCGGCAGACGGTCAACTTTGGAGGCGGCGGGTCGGCGCAGCAGAGCCTGCAGTCGATGTTGGGACGACATGTGAAGTTGCTGTAGCCGTCGCTGCTGGTGCTATTGAGATAGCTCATCTGCAGGGCGCACCAGCTGTCCCAGGGCTCCATTGGAGCGATGGAGAATGTGAGACGCCTGTCTTGCCACTCGACCAGATGACCGGCATAGGAGAAACCGTCAAAGGGTCCTCTGCGGTCCTGCGGAAGATTCGCTTGCGCGTAGTCCGCGGGTGGCCACTCCTGGCTGGCATTGGTGGCGGGTGGCGGCGGTTGGGCGGTTCCGAACACGACGTGGATCTCGATCGTTGCCGCCGGCGGACTGGTCGAGGGTCAGGGTGATCACGTCGGAACCCGACTGAAGAGCGTAGCCCTCCAGGTACCCGGTCCAGATCCCGGCGACTCCATCCGGGAATGAGAACGCCGGGTCAGGCGGCACCTCCGGCAGCGGCCTTGCGCCCCCGTAACCACCATTCGGATCATTCGCAGTGAAGTACCCCACAAAGGTCCGTGCCTCGCAGCCTAGCGTCGTCAGGGCCAACGCCAGGAGACAGCTTCTCGTCCTTACCATCGCCGGGCTCACGGCGCGGGGAGCGCCGCCAGGGCCGCCGCGACGTCGGCTTGGAATCGACCATGAGGGTAGCATGGCGAGGTACGTCTGCAGATCGCTCCTTGCCCCATCGCTGTCGCCTGCGCGCAGGCGACAGAAGGCGCGGCCGTAGAGCGCACGTTCGTTGGGTCGGCTCGGGGAGACCAGACTGAGCAGTTCATCAAAGTCCGCCATCGCTTCACCGCAGCGGTCGGATCCGGCGAGCAGCTCGGCCCGCGCGAGTCGCATGTCGCGCGTGATCGCGAGCCCGTCGGCTTCCGAGCGGGCGATCAGGGCCAGCGCCTCCGCCTTGCGCCCCGCGGCCAGCAGCGCCTCCAGCCGCGCAAGGCACGCCTCGCCGCGGAGGGCCCCGGCGGGGAACCGGCGCTGATGCTCGTCGAGCGCGGCCAGCGCCTGCTGTGGATTGTGATCCACGCGCAACGCCTGAAAAGCCCGCGCTAGCAGATCGCTCTCGCCGCGTGCGGCCGCGCCCGGCGTCGGACCAGCGGCGGCGAAACGCGGCGGCGTGACCTCATCGGGCGCCAGCGACGGCGCGGGTGCCGGCTGGCTCAGCGGGCGGCTGGCCGCGGCCACTGCAGGGGCGCCGGCCGGGTGCGCCGACTGCGCCGCGCGCGGAGGCAGGCGCCGCGGTCCATCGACGGAGGAGGGCGATGGCGCGACCAGGGCGACCGTCGAGCCGGCGCGCGCAGCAGGCGGCGGGGGAGGGGCGCCCAGCGACGGGGGGATGCTCCGGACACGCCCGCCCGAGGAGATACGCACCTCGCCCTGGAGGGCGCGTACTTCTGCTTCCGCACCGCGCCTGCCGTCGATTTCGCCGACGGCGCCGCCCGACAACAAGACGTCGACACCGGCGGCGCGCACCGTCAACGGGCGGTCGCCCGCCTCGGCGGTGAGCAGGCCGCCCGCGACCAGGACGTCATTGGGCGCGGAGGCAGGTTCGATCTCCAGACGCGCAGGACCGACGACGCTCAGCCTTCGGCGTCGCGGACCGCTGACGACGACCGTCGCAGCGGGCGGCACCAACACGACCTGCTCGGCGCGCGTCGGCGTGAACAGCCGGCGACCCGCGATTGCCGCCCCGCTGCAAATGATCACGACCAAGATGGTTGCCAGTGCCAGTCGCCACAGCGGCATCCGCCGGCCCGTAATGCGCGTCGCGAGGGCCAGCCGCGCCGGGCTGGAGCTGTCACTCCATGGCGGCATCTCGCGCACGCAGCCGAAGGCGTCGCCAACCACGTCCTCGATCGAGGTTCCGCCGCACGCGCCATCCGACCAGCGCTCGGGATCGGCCAGGGAGGGATCGCGCTCCGACGCGCTCATCCGATTGGTCTCCCGCTGGTTTCATCCGCCGGCTGGTGCAGGATTCGCTGTTCATACTCTTTCAGGAATCGACTGCGCGCGCGGTGCAGACGCACGCGAACCGTGCCCAGCCGCGCGCCCACCAGGTCGGCGATCGCCTGGGTGGGGAGGCCCTCGATCTCGAACAGGATCAGCACCCTGCGCAGGCGTTCGGGCAGCGTGTCGAGGACGGTGTACACGCTCTGGATCTTTTGCCGCCGCTCGAGGGACTCGTCCGGGTCCAGGCCGGCGCTGCCCATTCCCGGCACCTCATCGTCGTCGCTTCTCCCGTGCAGCCACCGTCGCGCGCGTTGCCGGCGGCGCGCCGACTGGACGGTCTTCTCGGTGACGCGAAAGAGCCAGGTGGTAATCTTCGCGGTTTCGCCGCGGAAGTCGGGGAGTCTGCGCCGGACCACGAGGAAGACTTCCTGCACGATATCGTCAACTTCGATCCCGGGGCCGCCCAGGTGTGCGGCCCAGCGCGCGACGCGCGGCGCCTGGGCGCGATAGAGCGACGCCACGTCCAACCGATCGGGCGTGTCGATCGGCGCAGAGATTGGTACGGAGTGAGAGAGCGTCGGCAAAGCGATCCGTACTCTCATGTCCCCGGGCCCTCGAAAGGTTTCATCGCCCCCGACCGAAAGAGACGCCCATGCCTATAAAAACGTCGAAGGGGGGCAGCCGTCGCTCCTCAGCGATGAGGGGCGAGAAGGAGTCGACGGCGCCGGAGCGCTGTGCGAACACGACCTGGCCTCGCGGCCAGTAGGCCGCCGAAATGTGCAGCCAAAGCAAGGGGCTGCGCGTCCCCAGCGCGACCCGCAGCCCTGCGGTCGCGCCGGGATCGATCGAAAGGGAGGACCCCTGCTGCACGAGGATCTCAACCACGGTGAGGGCGAGGCCTGCGCGCGCCTCGGCCCATATCGATCGCGATGAGGCGAGCCGCCAGAGCACATCTGTGGTCAGGCCGTAGCGCCGCCAGTTCACCTGCCCCGAGATCAGGTCAAGCGAGTGCGAGCTGACGAGCAGAATGCCTCCGGAAACGCCGAGCGGCGCGGCGGGCCACGACACGGAGACGTCGGAGATGGCCGCGGCGGCGATCCCGCTCGGGTTCACCGCCTCCAACAACCCCAGCGACCAGCCCAGCGCCGGTCTGCCGCCCACGGCGGTCAGATCGGGACCTCCCGCGGCCCCGCGCGCGGCGGCACGGCCCAGCAAAGGACCGGCCGTCGAAGACTCCAGGCGTGCCTCCCAGGCCGCGAGGATCACCGCCGCCGCCGTCGCGCGCTCGCTGCAGGTCAGGCCATCGGGGAGCGCCCTCTCCTGGATCAGGCCGTCTGTGTCTCGACGCAGCTGCAGGCGCACCGAGGTGTCATCGCCTGTCAGCACCGCGACGTCGGCGAGACCAAGCCCGTCGCCGGCGCCCGCGCCGATGAGTTGTGCCAGCGCGGTCTGCACCTCGCTTGGTCGCGGACACAAGGTGTCTCCCTCGACCTCGACTGCCGCGCCGAAGAGAGTCGTCAGCAACCCGACCGCGAGCGCCCCCGCCAACATCCGGCGGCAATATAGCGCGGGTCCGCGAGAAAATGTGCGGACGCGCTTCGTTGAGTGTCCCGTGACCTAAGGCGGGCGGCCGAAAAGCCGATCGCCGGGCCACTGGGCGGCCCCGTCAGGGAGCCGCCGGAAGCACCAAATCGACGGCCGTGTACGGGGCAATCATCACCGAAAACTCGCTGCCGATCCCGTCGACGGCCATGGGGCCCGTGACGCTCCCGTTGGCTGCCGGTCCGTCAGGCGAGTAGTCGAAGCGCGATCCCGAGGCGTCCAGCGATGCGCCGTTGATGCTCACGGTCACGAGGGTGCTCGCCGCCGGCTGCGTATTGATGAGCAGGACGCCCACCGTGCCGTCGGCCCGCGCTGCTGCGTGCGCCACGATCAGGTTCGCGTCCGAGCTCGCCTGCACTAGCGTGTCGCCGGGCGCCGCCAAGAGGTGGGCCATGCGGATTCCGTTGAACGCCGGCCCCTTCGCCTGGGTTTGCTCGACCAAGAAGCTTCCGTTGTGCAGCTCGAGCCAGTCGATGTTGGAAAAGCCGGCTTCCAGCAGCGAAACATAGGAATCGGCCGCGAAGAGGCCCGCCGCTTGCGATTGGGCGGCCGGGACTGCGAAGTTCGGGCCGATCTCGGTCATCATCAACTCGACGTTGTTCGCGTTGTCCCCGCAATACGTCGCAATGAGGTTGCGAAGCTCTGAGGTCATCGCAGGCACCCTTTGCGCGGGCGCGCGAAGGAGATTGGCCGCGTTGCGGCCCGTGTAAAGATGCACGATCACGAAGTCGATGACCGGCCCGGACGCCTGCAGCACGTCCATGTTCCATGTGGGACCCCACGAGTAGTCGTTGGGCGGCGTATTGAGAACAGCGCCGATCTTGATCGATGGGTCGACCGCTTTCATCGCTTCGATATAGGCACGGACACCGGCTCCGTAGCTGCTGCCCGACAATGCGGGATGTCCGGAGCGCGTGGTTCCGTCGTACGGCACGTGCAGGTCTTCTTCGTATCCAAGCGCGCCCGCTCCGGCGTCCACCGTCCCCGCGGCCGGCGCGCGCGTGTAGTACCCGTTGCCAAAGACTTCGTTGCCGATTTCCCAGTATCGGATCCCGAGGGGGCTCGGGTGGGCGATGCGGAGAAAGTTCTTGCCGTCCTCCGCGGCGAGCCGATCCGAGGCGCGCAGCGAAGCCCACGCCCCCACGGTGCCCCAATCGTGGCCGGTCGAATCCACGCCGATGGCGACGTCGCTGGACGGATCGCCGTTCGCATACGCCACCCACGCCGCCGCTTCCATGGGTTCGCCCGGCCCGTCGCCCGTCATATTCGAGCCGTAGTTGACGGTGATCATGGCGGCCCCGTCGAAGCTGGTGAGCAAGGAAATGAAACCGCCAAAGTCGCTGCCAGGGCCCAGGTAGCCGGGCATCGCTGGATTATTGAACCAAGGCGTCATTCGGTGGATCGACCAGTGATAGTTGTCGGCGTAGCCACCGCCCGGCCAGCGGAGCAGCGCGATCCCTGCCTCTTTCAAGAGCGCGGGCACTTCGGCCGCGTGGAGCGCGTTGTCGTAGACAGAGGAATGTAACCCGAGTCCGAACGGTGGGACGACGGCGCGCGGCGTGGTCACGTCCACGGTCACCCTGGCCGTCATAACCGCGGCGGGACCAGCGGCGTCAGCGCCCCCGTCGCCGGTGCCCGCGTCGGGGCCGGGAGACACGGGCGCGTCGGCTTCGGCATCCCTCTGCGCAGAGTTGTTGCGCGAGGTACATCCCATAAGGGAAAGGACGAACGCGGCGACGCCCGCCGAGCAACCGATCCACTTCTCTTTTCGCGCGTGCACGCTCTGGCTTCCGGTAGTTCCAAGGAAGGAAGATGCCAGGGACGATGCCATGATGGCCCGCAAGAAGCGAGCGGCGCCCAGGCGTCGGCGCAGGGCGTCAGCTCGCCGAGCACCGACTCAGCCCGCGGCGGCTTTCTTCTCTGGCACGGAACGGACGGGGCGGCGGGGGCGGCGGTCCGTTCGCGCCCCACGACGCCCGCCAGCAGGACGCTGACCGTGGCTGCGTCGGGTTCATGGATGCGCAGCGCGAAGAACCAGGCGCCGAACCGCAACAGCGCCGAGATCGCGAACAACCACTGCAGGCTCGCCAGCGGGCGGCCGAGCACGACGGTGTGCGCGGGCAAAAGGCCGGCCAGCGCGCCGCCTGCGCCGGTGGCGACGCTGAACGCGAACCCGCTGGTCGCTGCGAACGCCGCCAGGTAGAACGGCCGGCCCTTGCGCGGCGTCACCGTGAGCGGCAGCGTGAACGCAGCCAGGTTGTGGCCCCCCCACAACACGCCCGCCAGCACCGCATCCATGACCAGCGGCCAGAGGTTCGTGGGCGTTGGGAACAGCCAGATGAGCGGGATCGCGCTGATACCGAACGCGCAGGTGATGAGCACCGGGCGCGCTCCTAGCCGATCGATCAAACGGCCCCATAGCGGCGCCGCCAGGACCCGCGCCGCGCCCATGCCCGCGCCGTGGATCGCGACCAGGGTGAATCCCATGCGCAGGTTCTGCAGCATGTACAGGGAGAAGAAACTTCCCGCGACGCCGACGGCCAGATTCCACCCAAGGAGATAGACCAGCAGCCCGCGCACCGAAGGATCGCGAAAGGGGACGATGGCTTGCCGCAGGCGGAGGGGGGTCGGGTCAAGGTGCGGCGCCGGGTCGTGCTGGCGCAACATCATCGCGGCGGTCAGCACGCCGCTGCCGCAGGCGAGCACCTGCAGCGTGGCGAGCGCCGCGCCCGTGAGCCCGCGCGGCCGCGCCCAGTCGAGGAGCGTCGCCGCCGCCCCGGACGCGAGCGCGCCGGCGACCGCGCAAAGCGCCGTGCGGCGGCCGAAGTAGCGGCCGCGGATCGGTCGCGGTACGAGCTCGCTCATCCACGAGACCCACGCGTTGTTGCCGAGCACGCCCAAGACCGCGGCGACGGCGCAGACGGCGAGCAGCACCGACTGGGAGGTTGCCTTGCCGACGTGCAGGAACGGCAGCACCGCCAGCGGCAGCGACACGAAGCGGGACGCGGTCACCAGCAGCACACAGCCACGCCGGTGCCCCAGCCGCGCCGTGCTCCAGGCCGCCGGAACCTGTAAGAGTTGGGCCATCTGGGGCAGCGCCACCACCAGGCCGGTGACGAACGCGCTGGCTCCGAGGTGGATCGCCCAACCGGTGAGCACGGCGCCACCGGCGCACGCGCTCACCACCTCCGCGACCAGGCCCTCGGAAGTGCAGGCACGCAGCGAGCGACGCAGGCGCGCCGGCGTGCTGGGGTGCGCCCCGGGCGCCTGTGGGCCGGGTGCACCGGCCAGCGGCGATCCGAGGGCCGGCGACGTAGTTCCGGCGCGCGAAGGGGAGGCCGCCGCGGCCAGTGCCGCCAGCGGAGAGAAGAGACGACTCATTGTTGCAACTGCGAACTGCGAACTGCGGGAACCAACTTTCGGCGCGCCGAACGCAACGCACCCGGTGTCATCGTCTCACACCGCGCGAAACGCCTTCAATGGCGTTCGCGCTCGGAGCGGTCGCGCGTGGTCGATCGGCCGCCGCCCGTGGAGCTCAGCCTGGGGCGTGGTTGAGCTCCTGGGATCGCCCAGCCGTAGATCGTGGCCTGGCGTCCGGCCTCGGTACCAGCCCAGATCCATCAGTCGCCGGCGGGCGGCGATGGTGCTGGCAGGTCGGGATCTGCGATCCGCGCCGATTGGTTCGCGGCTCGGGAGTCCGGGGCGCGGACGTTCAATCAGCCCTCGGCGCGCGTTCGCCCGGGGTCTTCGGCTCGTTGCCCGCGTGGTACCCGTCGCGGATCCGCGCGCCGGATAGCGGACCGCCGAGCACGGCGCTGATGTAACAGAGATCGAACGCTCCGGCGCTCAAGGGCAGGACGCCCCACGCCATGGACAGCAAGCCGAGCGTTCGGTGTCGGAACACGTAGCCGACGGTGACGAACGTCGCGCCAGCGATCAGGCGAAAGGCACGGCCGGCAGGGCTGTCTGACTCACTGGTCCATCATCTTCTGCATCACCTGCCAGACGGCGGTATTCGTGCACAACGTGCAGGACGGCCCGTAAAACGTCGAACGCAACGAGGTGTCGCCCATCAGCTGAACGCGCATCCACGCGGTGACCGCCACCTCGTTGGGATTGAGCGTTCCGGCGCGGAAGGTGACCCAGCCGGCGTGGGTCGCCGCCAGCTGGTCCGCGAGCATGACCGGCTGGTTCGTGATGCCGTTGAAGGCCGTCATGATCGTGCTGCACGGGACCGTGGTGTCCATGCCGCCGCACAGGAGCAGCGCCGGGCCGTGAAGGTTCCTCGTGGCGGTGGCGCCGGCAATTGGCGCGATGGTGAGGATGTGAGAGTCCGCGCCCGCGGTCGTGGTCGCGAAGCCGCCCTGCGAGTGTCCGGTCGCCCCGACGTGGGTGGTGTCGATGCGCTGGTACATGACGCTGGTGGGATCGGCGTTCTGCGCGAGCACCCAGGTCACGCCCGCCACCATCGGTGGCGGGTTGCCCTGCGCGACGTTGGGGCTGTTCGACGCGATGACCACGAAGCCGTGCGAGGCCAGATGTGTGAGCAGCACGCGGTAGATGTTCGGCGTGGTCCCGGTGCCGTTGCCCCAGGTGATCACCGGGTGGCAGAGCCCCCCCTGCGCGAGGTCTGTCGGACGGTACAACGTGAAAGCGACCGGCGCTCCCCCGTCGGCGCCCTGACCGGCGGCGGGTCCGACGTTGTTTTCCGTCGTCGTGGCGAAAGGCCCCGTGACCGACGGATCAGCGGCGGGCCACGCGCCTATTGTGCAGGCGGTGCCGGCGCCACCGTCGGTCGCCGTGGCCGGTGCGCCGCCAGCACCGTTCGCACTCCCGGCTTGACCGCCGCTACCGGTGATCCCCCGGCCGCCGGCCGCGGTCGCGCCCCCGGCCTGACCGCCGGCGCCGGTGGGCGGCGCGCCGCCCGCGCCACCACTCGCGCTGGTGACGCCGCCGTCCTTGCGGCCGCCGTTGTCGACGGACGTCGAGCCGGCGCATGCGATGCTCGCCAACGCACATACACACGCGAAGCCGCTGATCGATCGGGAGGGTCGCATTGCCGTACCTCCGGACTGGGGTTTCGAACCGCCTGCCGAGACGATCCGAACGATAGCGCTAGCCGGTCGGACGAGTCATCGTCCGAACGCAAAAAGCGCACCGCGGCGGCGGCGTCGATCGAGCCCGTGGCAAACAATCACGCTGTCTCGTCCAGGCGCGCCGGCCGCTCGTTGACCGAGGGCGGCAACGTCCAGATCACGCTGTCGACCGCATCCCCCGTAGCGGGCGATCGCCGCCCCTCACGGCGGGATGAGCTGGACGTCGTCGATGTACATCGTGCCCGCGAGGCCCTCGCTCGCCGGATTGGCGATGGGGAACTCGACGCTGATCCCCGCCAGCGCGTTCAGAGTGGTTCCTTGATTGATGATTCCCTGGAAATGCAGCCATTGATTGAGGGTCGACTGCTGCACGGGGACCGCGGTGTTCGCTTGACTGGCGCTCATCAGGTCCGGGGTCAGCGTGAATCCCTGCACCAGGTTTGCGGCGTTCATCGGAACGGAACCCTGGCTCACCGTGAAGAGCACCCACGCTGACATGGTGTAGCCGGCGAGATTGACCGTGTCGGTCGACGCGCACAGCGGGACTGTGACCGATGCGCCTCTGGAATCATTCAGCGAAAACGCCGCAATGCCGATTGATACCGCGAGAGAACGGGTTCCGGTGTGGAAGTGGCTGGTGCTCACCGTGATGTTGGTGACTCCCACGCCCGGGAGGGTCGGGTCTGGCCCCCAACCCTCCGCCGTGCCCGACTCGAAGCCCCAATTCAGGCAGCTCTGTCCCGAGGTGCAGCTGGCGGGACTGACGCCTTGGTAGCACTGGCACGCGCCGGTCTGGCAGGTGGTGCGCAGTGCCGTCCCGCACGAGGAGTTGTCAGCGGCGTTCTGGGTCGAGCACAGACCGGTGCTGGTGGAGCAAACGGCGGTCTGACACACCGGAGCCGTGGGGCAGGACGAGGCGGAGGTGCACTTGGCAATGCACGAGGTCCCCGAACAGACGAAGTTGCTCGCGCAGTCGGCGCTGGTCGCGCAGCCGGTCTTGCAGCTCGTTCCCGAGCAGGCAAAGTGGTTCGCGCACGCCCTCGCGGCGGGGAACGTGCAGCTCCCGGCCGAGCACGTGCCCGGGTCGACGACAGTGAGACCCGAGCAGCTGGATGCGCCGCACGAGGCGCCACTCTGAAAGAAGCACGAACCGTTCGTCTGGCAGGTTCCGTTGCACGCGGCCACGCTGCCGAGGCAGTCGCTATTGGTGCAGCACGTTCCGGTTGCGATGCACGCGTTCTTGCTCTGGCAAAAGACGAAGTTGGTCGAGCATGGATAGCTGCAAGTGTTCGCCGACCCGCAGACACCGGTGGTATTCGCGGGGCCGCTGGTGCAGTTCGCGCTGGTGCAGCAGCCCGTCGTGGGAATGCACAGAGCGGTCCCCGGACAGTTCATGAAGCCCGAGTTGCAAGCGATGCTGCACCTGCCGGTCGTCGGGTCGCAGGAGGCCGAGCCGTTGGAGGCAGGCGTGGGACAAGAGGTGCAGCTCGCTCCACAGAAGCTGGTGCTGGTGTCCGCCTGGCAAATCCCACCGCAGTTGTGCGACCCCGTGGCGCAGACGCCGTTGCAGGCGTTCGCGGTGGGAATGCACGCGCCGGCGCACAGCTTGGTCGTGCTCGTACAGGCTGGCACGCAGGCCAGCCCGTCGCAGGTGACGGTGCCGCCCGTGGGCGCCTGGCACGCCGTGCATGACGTCGAATCGTTCGGACCGCAGGTCGTCGCCGCCTTGTTCGACACGCACTTTCCGCCGCACAGGTGAAAGCCGGTGTTGCATTGAATGGCGCACACGCCGCTCACGCAGGCTGCGGCTCCGTTGGAATCGGTCGGGCAGTTCACGCAGCTGGCTCCGCACCCGGTGGGGTCGTTGTCGGCGGCGCATCGCGTGCCGGAGCCGGTGCCACAAATGTGCGTGCCGGCGCCGCAGGTGAAGCCGCAGGTGGTCCCGTTGCAGCTCGTCGAGGTCGCTCCGGTAGGCAAGGGGCACGCCGCGCACGACGTCGTCCCGCAGCTGGCAACATCGGTGTTGCTGGCGCAGATCCCGGAGCAGTTGTGGGTCCCGCTCGCGCAGGCGCCGCTGCACGCGGAGTTGCTGGCGATGCAGGTTCCCGCGCAGAGCTTCATGTTGGTGGGGCACACGGGAACGCACTGCGTGCCGTCGCAGGTCACGGAGCCTCCCGTCGGCTGCATGCATGCCGTGCACGACGAGGTTCCGCAGGTCCCCACGTCGTTGTTGCTGACGCACTTGCCCCCGCACAGATGATAGTTGGCGTTGCACGACAGCGCGCAGTTGCCGCCAAGACATTGCGCGGTCCCGTGGGGGTCGGTGGGACAGGCCGTGCACGAGGTCCCGCAAGCCGTCGCGCTGGTGTCCAGCGCGCAGCCAGCGCCGCACTTGTGATAGCCGGTGGTGCACGAGAAGTCGCACTTGACGCCGTCGCAGGTCGCCTGCGTCGCCCCGGTCGGGACCGCGCAGGCGGTGCACGAGGTCCCGCAGGCTTTGACGTCCATGATCGACGGACAGAGGTTTCCACAGACGTGCTCGCCCCTGGGGCACCCGCCCGCGCAGGGCGCGTTGGCATCGACGCATGCGCCATGGCACAACTGCTGGCCGTTCAAGCAGATGCCTCCGCACGACTTCCCGTCGCACGCGGCCACGCCGTTGGTCGGCGCTTCGCAGGGGGTGCAAGAGGCGCCGCAGGTCTGGGGATCGCTGTCAGAGACGCAACCGCCGGGGCACGTATGCTTGCCCGAGGGACACTCCGGCACGGCGACCTCGGGACTCGTGTCCCGCGCGCCATCGTATGCGTTGTCGGGCGCGGCGTCCCCCGGGGAGGCGTCGGAAGTGACCGTCGAAGCGTCCTTCCCTCCCGCCCCGTTGTTACCACGATCCACCGGCAAGGTGCTGCGCGGCGATACGCACGCGCCGCCGAGGACGGCCATCAACGCCGCCACGAGAACCCTCCGCATGTCCACGCGAACTCCGATCATCAAACGCCGGTTCGCCGGTTATTGTCACAAGAGAGGTTGTCTTGTTACGCACGTCGCGGCGGCGGTGACCTCCGGCAGCGCAGCGAGCGTGGTGGCTCTTGCTACAGGGCAACACCACCCGAGCTTGCCGCGTCGTCCGGCGGCGCTGCTCGTCCCTGTTGCACAGCGCGGCCTATCCGTTGTCGCGCGGACAACACTGTGAACAAAATAGGTGAACGGAAACACATATTTTCCTGGCACAGTCGCTGCACATCCAGCAGGGCGTCACGATGCGATCAGGCGATATTGCGACGTTGCGCGCTGTTCTCAGCCCTGTTCTAGGGGGCTCGCTTGTCGCTTTCGGATTGCTCGCCGCGGGCTGCCACGAGAGCACCGAGCAGGACTTGACCGGCGACGAGAGCGCCGACCTCGTCAGCACGAACGGCTTGAGCATGATCAACGGCTTGAGCATGACCAACGGGCTGAGCATGACCAACGGGCTCAGCATGACCAACGGGCTGGCGTCCACTGGGCTCTCGTCTACCACTGGTCTCATGACGACGGCCGACGGTCGCAACACCGTCGCGTACATCGTCAGGTGCGCTTTGCCTTCCGGCCGCAGCCTCGTCAAGCAGGACCGGTACGGGAACCGGTACACCTTCCCCGGGGCAATCGGCCTCGCGCCCGGCTGGGAGACCGCCGGGGCGACGCAGCAGGATCGATACTGGGTGTCGTCCTGCTTGATGGCGCACATCAACACCACCGGGCAGCACATTCCGATCTGGCTCGACGCCAGCGCCCCCGCGATCGGCTGGGGGCGCAACTCTGCCTATCCGGTGCAAGAGGGCACGTTCGTCGGTGATCTGTTCGCCTCGCCGCCCATCGCGCGCTACTGCGGCGGGCGCGGGTATGGCAGCAACGTCGTCGCCGGCCGCATCGGTGACACCGGCCAGAGCGGCGAGCCGTATCAGGTGATGGTCGCCAGCAACGGATCCACTTCGTGCGAAGCGAGCTGCGCGCGCGATGCCACTGGGGACGGATATACCGCCTGTCTCGCCGCCGGCATCTCCGGCAATCCCATCACGGTCTGGCGCCAGCTCATCACCACGCCGAACATCTCGTTCGAAGGCAACACCGGGAACTTCACGCTCGAAAGCAGCAGCCAGCCCACGACGATGAGCGTGGCCAGCGATCGCTACATTCACGGCACGCGGTCGCTGCTGTCGACCGTGAATGCGACCAGCGCCGGACACGTCACGCTATACCTCGTCAACCCCAGCGGTGTCGTGCCGGGCAAGAGCTTCACCGCGTTCGTCAACGTCCCCCAGGGCAACAACTGGACGTCCGTGAACGCCTACGTGCAGGACGGCCCGGGCAAGAGCTACCGCTGGACCCAGCGGGGCTACAAGCGCGAACAGGTCATCGCCGGCGAGTGGAACAGCATCGTCGTGCCCGTCCCCAGCGACTTCTCAGCTTCGGGCTCGCACGTCGGCGTCGACCTGCAGATCTCCGGATCCGGGACAATCAAGCTGTACACCGACGCCGTCTTCCTCGCTAACTGACCGGCGCCTCGGGGTCATCCGGTCCGCGCGTGTAGCCCGCGATCGGGCCATACTGAAGAAGTTGCCGCGCATCATCCTCAGCGTGATTCCCCCCGAGGTGATCGTCCACGACGAGGAAGAGCCTTGCCAGTACCTACCGGGGCGCCGCGCGCGCCAGCCCCTGCGCCTGCCGGTGCGCGGCCTCACCCCGGCCGAGTTCGACCAGCGCCTCGAGGCCGGCGACCGCCGCGCCGGGAGGTTGCTCTACGCGCAGGCCTGCCCCGCATGCACGGCCTGCGAGCCCCTTCGCGTCGACGTCCGCGCTTTTGCCGCGTCGCGATCGCAGCGTCGCGCGATGGCCAAGGGCGACGCCTCCGTCACGACGGGGATCGGCCCGCTCGAGGTCGACGATCGGCGCCTGTCCCTCTACCTCGAGCACCTGCACAAGCGCGGTCTCGCCCGCGGGGCTGAATCGATCGACGCGAACGAGTACGCGTCCTCGTTCGTCGCGAGCTGCACCGACGGGTTCGAGATCCGCTACTTCGTGGGCGGCGAGATGGTCGGCTTCGCCATCACCGATCGCGGCGAGCGATCTTTGTCAGCGGTGTACACGGCCTGGGATCCTGCGTACGAGGCGCTCTCGCTCGGCACCTACTCGATCCTCACGCAGATCGCGCTGGCCAGGAAGACCGGCCTCGACTGGGTCTATCTCGGCCTCACCATCAAAGACAATCCGTCCATGGCCTACAAGACCTGCTTCCTCCCGCACGAACGTCGGATCGGCGGCGTCTGGCGACGCTTCGACCGCGAACAGCTGGCGAGCGCTCGCGACCGCGGCCATTGAAACGACCGGCGACGTATACACGCGCTCCCTCGAAGCTAGGCTTCAGCTCACTCGCGAAGAGACCGCGACACTTCCGCCTCGATCACATGATCCGGCGCGCCTCGAGGATCTGGAGAGCGCCACCGATCGTTTGCGAGTAGAGCCGCCACGCGCCACCTTTCACCACGCCGAAGATCGATACCCAGCGAAGCACGTTCACGACGGGGTCCGGATAAAATGGATTGCCACCCGCCACCGGGGCATTGCCCGCGCCGGGACCGAACGCGGTCACCGCGGCGCCGCCGGCGTTGGCCATCGACCCGTTCGCCATCACCCGCTGTGCCAGCGCGTTGCCACCGCCCGGATACGTACCTGGCCCACCGCCCGACGGAGAAATGTGACTGGCCCGCACCGTGCCCCCATGATTGGTCCAGTTGAACGTGCATCCGGTGAATTGCGTCGTCACCATGAAGCTCGCGCCGGTCAGCTCGCAGCCCAGCACACCTGTAAAGTTGTAGGGCGCGGCGCCCACGCCTGGAACCGCCGACCAGTGCACCGCCGGAACACTGACAGTCGTGAAGGGATGAGAGGCTCCCAGCTGGACCTCCGCGGCGGCGCGGAGCATGAACCGATCTTGCACCACATCGTACTGGAAATGAAATTGTTGTACGTTCTGGTAATTGCCCGTTGGCGCGCTCGAGAATCGGTCATCACCGACAGATGAGCCATAAATGATGATCCGGTTCGTGGTCAAGAACCTCACCGGATGCACCGACAGCTCGTTGAACATGTGCTGCGCCCCCTGGGGCGACGCGATCACCGCCGCCTTGAGCATCGCCTCGGAGAATATGGCGGGAAGCACACCCGCTCCGATCGACATCGCCGGCTGCGTCTTCGCCGTCGGGGTGGGCTGGACCTGCGCCTTGGCCATCGCCGCCCACAGCAAGACAATCGCCCGTCGCATTTCGCGCTCGGCAGCGCTGCCCTTGGCGACGCCGGCCGTGATCTGATTCTTGACTGACATGTCCGCCGACAGCTGCGCATAGGCGGTCAGGTCCGCCGGCGTCAGCCGTGGGAACTGCGCATTGACCAGGTTGACGATCGCCGTTCGAATCTGCGGCGTCAGGATCGCCGCCTGCCCGATCATCGTGAGGGTATCGTTGATCCGGGTCGTATCGCTCTTCCCAGACATGCGCCTTCTTTCGTAGAGAGGGGAGTGCTTCTTGCCGAACGACCACACTACACGATGCGAAGCTTCGTACCCAGTTGGCCGTAGCCAGGTTTCTTGCAACGTCGAAGGGCCACGGAACCATGATCTTTCTGTCGCGAACGTGCCTCGCGGTACGTCGGGGCCGCGCGGCCCTGGCAGGTGGCCGAAAAGTTGCAACGAGTAGCGGAATGAGCGATCTGAACCGCCTCTGGGCGACGTTGGGACTGCTGCTGACTTTGTTGCCGATCGCTCCCGGGTGCACCACCACCAGCGTCAACGCCGACGCGGGGAACGGAACGGGAGGATCCGGCGGCACGGGCGAGGATGCCGGTGACGCTGGCCCGACCGGAACTGCATTCAATTGCGGCGACGCGAGCTGCGTGACTGGCGAGACCTATTGCCGGGTGCTCTCAGCCCCCGGCGGGCAGACCGGAAACAACGGCCCCACCCAGATGGTCTACTACGACTGCCCGCCGCTCAATGGAGACTGCCCTGCCCGTGACTGTTCCTGCGTGACCGTGAACCAGGGCGTCTATTACTGTCCCAGCTGCAGCCAGGCCGACTCGGGTGCGGTCGTCGCCTCGTGCGGCAAGATATGAGCGTGAGATTTTGCAGGTACTGTAATCCCGTCGGTGGCGCGGGCGCCGGCCACTTGTCCTCGAGGTATTCGATGATCGCGCTGGACTCCGACAGCGTGAAGGCGCCGTCGACCAGCGCCGGTACGCGCGCCGTGAAGGATGTCTTCACGTAGTCGGGCGAGCGCTGCTCGCCCTCATGCAGCGCGACCTCGCGCACCTCGAACGGAAGCTTCTTCTCGGTCAGCCCGACGAACGCCGACAGGACGTACGGGCTGTTCCACATGGCATTGCTGTAAAGAACGAGCTTCGAAGTGGGGCTGGTCGACATGGCGGGTCCTCCGCGTCGCCGGTACTACAACGGCTACTTCTGAGTCGGCGCCGCTGGCTTGGGCGGCGCGGGCGGAGGCGCCGCGGGCGGGGCCGCCTCGGCTTTGGATTTGGCGCCGGGCTTGGTCTCGATCGTCTTGGCCGGCGTCACCTTGCCAGCGCCCTCCGGCTTGTCGAGGCTCTTCGCGAGATCGACGGCGTCGGTCGGTTTCGCGGCGCCGTGGTCCTTGCGCTGGTGGGCGCGCTTGTTCTCGATCTTCTTCTCCAGATCCTGCTCGTGCGCCTTGATGCGCTGTAGCGTGCCGGGGTCGGAGATCTCCTTGCCCAGTTGCTTGACGTTCTCCTTGACCGTGGGTTTTTCGCCGGTTGGCGGCGAGGTTTTTACCTCGGCCTTGGCCTCGGCCTTGGCCTCGGCCTTGGCGGGCGCGGCGGGCGCCTCGGCGCGCGCCGCCCCGCCGGTCAGCGCCAGCAGACCCAGCGCACCCAATGTCGCACTGCTGAGAAACCTGAAACGTCTTCCGATGTGTCCGTTCATTGGTGCCATGACATCCTCCCTGGTGTACAAGCTAGCTGGACGCCTGCTGGATAGCACGCCCGGCGCCGCGGGAATAGCTAAGGCGTCGTCGCGGTCTTGCGCATCTGTTCCAGCGCCACGACCAGGTTGGCCTGGGCCCATTGCAGCGGTGTGTGCGGGTTGGGGACGTAGCGTCCCTCTTTCAGGTAGTAGAGCTCGGGCAATCGGTTGGCCGTGGCCGCCGTCTCCGCCGTGATCTGGCCCAGCGCCCGATTCAGGTGGTGAACCTGCCGCTCATGGTCCTCGGCCAGGCCCGTGTCGGCGAATGCGACCCCATGGTGGGCGGACAGCAGACTGTCGAAGATGCACCACTGCGCCTCGTCGCCGGCCCGTTCCAGGAGCTGGTCGCGGGATTCGATGTCGTCGCTGAAATCGCGCGTGCGTTCGGCCGGCGGAAGCTTGCTTTCGTAGTCCGGAGCCCAATACGAATCGCCGAGGTAGCGTCTGATGCCTACCTCGCCGGTCAGGTGGCGATCGATGTCGCCCAAAATGTTTCGCGCCATCGCGTCGTCCACCACCCGCAGCGGATAGACCAGGAACGACAGCGCCGCGTCGTAGCGGCGATTCTGGCGCGCCGACGGCTGAACGCACTCCGCGGGCAAGATCGCGCGCAGCGCGGTGGTGCCCTGTTCGACGAGCTCACCCACCCCGTTCGCGTCATCGGCGAATGCCGCCATCAGGTCGCCACTGCCCAGGTCGGCCTGGCCGCCGGGGCTCGCGCGCAGCAGCGTCGACAGCTCTCGCAGACCCGCCAGCACCGCGCCGACGCTGGATGCCGACACCTTGCGGACCTCTTCCCAGTGGCCGCTGTCCTGATCCCGCCAGAACTGAATGGCGGCAAGATATCGAACCAGCAGCCGCAGCGTGTGCGAATCGGTCGGTGACAGCGGCAGCGCGCGCCGGCGCGCCAGCAGGCACACCAGCCACAAGAAATAGCCCAGGGCATCGTTCTGCGCGTGGGACCATTTCTGGTCGGGGATCTCGGTCAGCGTCCGCCCGTCGAAGCGAACGTGCGGACGGTTCTTCGCTTCGGCGGGATCCACCACGCCCGCGACGATGTCCCGCAGCCGCCGCCGGTACCGGTGAAAGAACGCCAGCAACGCGCGCGCGACGCCCACCGCCGTCGCGGCATCGCCGCGCACGAGGTGGGCGTAGGCGACATAGGCGTTGTCGCGGATCCAGACGTTCTGGTAGCCCGACTGCGAACCATCGCCGCCGCCGGGGCTGGCCGAGAAGAGGCCGCTCTCCAGTCGGTAAAAGTCCAGGGCCCCGATGTCGGCCAGCGCCTGCTGAAGGTCGACCACGTCGTGAGCGCGGTACCGGTGCCGCATCAATCGCGAGATCGTCAGGTTTGGGGGCGGCAATCGGTCGGCCATCCCCGAGATGCTAGCTGATGGCCGCGCGTCAGGGCGGGGACACCTGGCCGCCGTCCGGGTCCTGGCCTGGCGTGCGGCCTCGGTACCAGCCCGCGAGACTGTGGCGCGGTTTGCGCGCCACCAGCACCTCGTGAGGAAACTCCTCGCTGAGGAACAGGACCATCAACCCGGGTTTCGGAAGGATGCGGGCCATCGGGCTCTCGTCGCTGCCGCGATAGAGGACCAGCTCGCCACCGTCGGCCAGCGCCCATTGATCGTGGAGATAGACGACCGTCGAGAGCAGTCGATTCTTCCGGCCGCTTAGGCTGTCGAGGTGTCGCTGGTAGCGACTCCCGGCGGGATAGACCGCGTAATGGCAGTCATACGTGAAGAGCCCCAGGAAGAGGCGCTCGTTGAGCGCGACGCGCAGGTCTTCCATCACGTCGAGATAGGCGTGGTCGGCTTCGTTGACGCCGTCGAGCCATCGAATCACGTCGCCCCTGACGTCGCGGTCGCGCGTTCGTTGCGCGCCCCGCCCGACGCTGCTGGGGGCGAAATGCGCCGCGTTTCCGTCGTCGCACCCCGCGTCGAGACGCGCGAGCAGACCGGGCTGCAAAGCGTTCTCCACCGCGGCGAAGCCGTCGCTGCGCAGTTGACCGGCGATCCCGTCGACGTCCATGCCGGTCCGCATCAGCCGCAGCCGGCCTTACAGAACTCCTCGCTCTGCTTGCACGAGCATATGTGTACCACCGTACGACGCGGCGTGCTCCCGCGCGGTCCAAACCAGCTGTTTTGGAGCGCCAGGCGAGCTAGAATCCGAGGCGCGATGTCGCTCCCGGTCGCGGTCCCGACCACGGTGAAGCCCG
The DNA here is from genome assembly GCA_963778795.1 of uncultured Pseudomonadota bacterium. GTDB lineage: Bacteria > Myxococcota_A > Polyangia > Fen-1088 > Fen-1088 > DASRQZ01. The sequence continues at coordinate 1,786,335 of CAVZVU010000005.1, forward strand.
GACGCTGGACGGCGGCCCCGCGACGCCGAAGGTGGCGGATCAATTGGTGGCTCCCGCTGGTGGCGCTGCGCCAGATGCTGGCGCGCCTTTTCACGCGCACATGGCGGCGCCTGGGCGGCAAAACGCGCTTTCGGCTCAAGATCCTCGTCGCGATCCTGCTGCTGCTCGCGCCGCTCTGGACGCTGAATCTGGCGGTCGCTTTCTTCGGTCGCACGGCAGTCTTCCCGCTGTCGCCCTACTTCGTACGCGAAAAGATCGCGGCCCTGGGCACGTACGCGCGCCATTGGGTGCGCTGCACGCCGCGCGATCACGAGGATGTCGATCGCTTGGTGAAGGAAGCCGAGATCCGCCACCACCTGCCGCGCGCGTTGCTGGCCGCCGTGATCCACGTCGAGTCGAACGGATACGCCCACCGCATCTCGTCCGCGGGGGCGATGGGCCCCGGACAGCTCATGCCCGAGACCGCCAAGCTGCTCGGGGTCGCTGATCCCTTCGACACCGCGCAGAACGTCGACGGCGCCGCGCGCCTGCTCGCGGGACACATGCATCGCTTTCGGCGCGTCCGGCTGGCGGTTGCCGCCTACCATGCTGGACCGGGCGCAATTCATGGGCACGTGCCGGAGAACGGCATCACGCCGGGTTACGTCGCGCGCGTCATGGAGAGTTACGTTCGCCTGCGACCGCGGCGCGCGAAAGCCGGCTGAAGACCCGAACGGCGGTGACGTGAGCGCGGTCTTCACGATCAGGAATACACCTGTGTCGAAAAGAACGGCTGTCGGACAGCGCCCAACCGTCGCTGCGCGGTAACTCCTAGAAGGGCAAAGGGGTCTCGCCCGTTGATAGTCTGGCAAGCAAGTTGCACTGCCTGGCGGCATGCGTCTTTCATTTCTACCGGCAGCCATGGTTCTTTCGGTGGGTGGGTTGGTCGTGGTCGGCTGCGCCGCGCCGATGCCGCTTGTCCGCCTCAATCCGGACGCTCGCGACGTCGTCTGGGTGCGGGGCCGCGCCTCCATCCAAAAAGATACGACCGGCGTCCGGGTCGCCGCCGCGTTCGAGCACCAGGACGGCTCGAATTTGGCGGTGCGGGTGGAGATCGAGAACCGTACCAGCGACCGCCTGGAGGTGAGCCCACAGGAGGAGATGACGTACGCGGTCTGCAGCGGCCTGGTTGTCGCCTCCTGCGCCCCGTCGCAACGGGTAATCGATCCTGAACAGGTCTTGACCGCGCTGGAGGTCGCGCAATCGCGCGGCGTCGCCGAAGCGTCCAACAGTCAGGCGTTATACGGGACCCTGGTGCTCCTGAGCGCGGTGGGAGACGTAGCCTCGGTGGCGCAGGGAAGACCCACAACCGGATCTGGGACCCTGGTGGCCGTCTCCGCGATGGAGGGGGACGCGGCCGCACGGAACAGCGCCCAGGCGTCCCTCGCCGTCCAGCAGCAGATCTGGTCCAATCAGGCGCTGCGCCGGAACACGCTGTTTCCCGGCCAGGGAACATCCGGGTTGGTCTATCTGCCGATCAATTACCAGGCACGGTACGTCTGGCTGCAGATCAGCGTCGGCGGGCGCCTGTTCCCGTTCCGTTTCGCGCAGGTGGTGACGCGGATCGACCTTCCGCGGCCGGCGACGGCGGGTGGGCACAACCAGTGAACGGCCCGATCGGAGTATCGCTACTTGCACCCGCACGGTACGCAGGTGCGGGAGTCGTCACCGGACTCCACCCGGCGCAGGGTTCTGGCGCGCAGCGTGAAGACTTCGTACCTTCCGATGGAACAGCCCGAATCGGTCGCGGCGTTTCTCCACTCGACCCGGATCGCTGTCTCACCGCCCCGTCGCCGTACGAAGAACACGCTGCTCGGCCCGTCCTCGGTCGTGATCGCCAGCGGCGCGACGCCGCGCCAGACCGATCCGTGGCGGGACGCGACGAACGTCTTGGTGACCGGGACGAAGTCGCCACTTTCGTTTTGCGACGACGCACAGTCGTCGGTGAATCGCCATCTCACCTCGACGATCGCTTCGACGTCGCCGTCGCGATCGAGATCCGGTCCACAAAAGAGCCGGACCGCACGGTGGCAGTCGGCGGGGGGCCCGAACGGGTCGTCGCCCTTCCATCGCAACCCCGCGGCGATGGCGATCAGCGTTGCTTCCTGGCTGGGATCGATCAACGTGCCGTCCGCAAGCGCTTCGGCGCAACTGAACCGCAAGGCTTTGGGAGGCGGCGAGCCCTCGGCCCCGGGCGCGGCCACCACCCACAACGGCAGCACCAGCCAGATCCTCGCGACCCCGCGACGCCCGATCGTCGGCAGCACCCCCTTATGGTGAAGGAACCGCCGCCAAAGTCGAATGCGGGCGTCGGTCCAACGGTCGCGCTGGGCCTGGCCTGGTTCATGGCGTTGCTCGTCGCCGCGGTGACCATGGTCGTGGTCTTCGCGCCGCCGAAAGTGCCTGATCATATCTCCATCTCCTGGGACACGATTCCTGACACCGCTCCCCAGTTGATGCTCGATGCTGGTGCCTGAGGCTCACGTCCAGCAGAAGCCCATGCGGTAAATCGCAATATCCGCCTTCTTGCGGTGATCCGTGCCCCTATACTCGTCGTTCCTCCAGCGGAGTGGCTGCGGTCGGAAGGGGCATCCAGAGCTCTTCCATGGATGAGGCCACTCCGCGCAAAGAAGGTCTGCGGCAAACGCAGGAGGAGGTTCGCCAAACGCAGAAAGAGGATGAATGACGGATCGGTCCAGCCCCCAGGTTTTCGGCAGCGCCCCACGCGACGTGACCCGATGCGATCTGCACGTCCATTCTCGAGCGTCCCGAGGCGATGAGGGATGGTTCACGCGAGTTTTTGGCTGCCCGGAGAGCTACGTCGAGCCGGCGCTGCAGTACGACCTCAGCCTGGCCCAGGGGATGGACTTCTTCACCCTCACCGATCACGACACGATCGATGGCTGCCTCGCGCTGGCCGATCGACCTCGGGTGTTCCTTTCGGAGGAAGTCACCGCGGTCTTCCCGGAAGAGGCTTGCACGATTCATGTTCTCGCCTGGAACATCACGCCCGACCAGCACGTCGCGATCCAGGACAAGCGTCGCAACGTCTACCACCTGGTGGATTACCTGTGTGACCAGGGGATAGCCCACGCCGCGGCGCACCCCCTGCTGTCCCCCAGCTGGAACCTCACCGCTGCCACGCTCGAGAAATTGTTGCTGCTGTTTCCGGTCCTCGAGCGGGTCAACGGATTGCTCGACGTGCGCATCGCGCGTGACTTCGAGCATCTGGTCGAGCGAATCGACGAGAGGATTCTCAGAGACTGGGCGCAAAAACACGGCCTCTCGATCCGCGGGAACCTCCAGGGCCGCACGGCATTCACGGGCGGGTCGGACGATCATACGCTGCGACGGACCGGTCACGTCTTCACCGAGGTCGCCGGCCCGCCGCGTACGCCGGTTGAGTTCTTCCGAGACGTGATGGCCGGCCAGGGGCGCGCCGTGGGAGAGCATGCCTCTCTCGAGGACATGACGACGACGATCCGTCGTACCTCGCATGAGCATCTCCGCCGCAAGGGCGCGGACGCGCGGCAAGCCGATCTGATCGTCGACCTCTTCGATGCCGTCCTTGGCCGCGCCGAGGTTCGTCGCCCCGCCGCAGGTCGCGCGCCCAGCGGTCAGTGCATCGCCGTCGCCCACGCCTTCGCCGCCGCCGTCCAGGACCATCTGGGTCGAAGCGCGAACGCGACCGACCCGGAGTCGCTCACCGAAGCCGAGATAATCGACCGCACGCAGCAGGTGAGCGACGGCTTTCTGGGCGCGGCCGCCCGCGGCTTGTTGGCAGCGGTGCCTGGGTTTGACCTCGGCGGCATCCTGAACGCCGGGCGCGACGTCGTGGGGGCGTTGGTTGCGGCAGCCCCGATGCTGGGCGCGGCCGATCACTTCGGTCAGCAAGAGCAGCAGGTGCGCCGGATCTGGGGCGGCTGGTCCGCCTTCGCACCACCGCGCGCTCGGTCGATGACCGCGCTCTTCTCGGATTCGATGGGCCACAAGGACGGCGTCTCCACCTGGTGCGATGGCTTCATCGCTCAAGCGGCGCGCGAACGAACCGGCCTGGTGGTTCCCGTCGTCGATGCCGTGCAAGGCCGGTTGGAAGACCGGTCGGAAGACCGGTCGGAAGATCCGCTGGCAGACCCTTATCGCCGGATCGCGGCCGTCGCATCGCAGGCGCTGCCGTTCTACTCCAGCTTCAAGCTGAGCCTGCCTTCGCTGATGGGCGTCCTGCGGATGTTGTGGAGCGATCGCGTGACCCACGTCGAGCTCGCCACTCCCGGCCCGATGGGGCTGATGGGATGGTTGGGGGCGCGGCTCCTGCGCCTGCCGGTGACCGCGACCTTTCACACCGATGTCGTGGCGCTGGGCGAGCTGCTGGGCGGAGATCCGATCCCGCTGGGCGCGCTGCGCAAGTACGTCCGTTGGTTCTACCTCGCGGCTGAGCGCGTGCGGGTCTTCAGCCCGCCGTCTCGGGACGCGGTCCTCCGCCTGGGCGTGCCCGCGGAACGGATCGACCTGGTCATGCCCCGGATCGATCCCCACGACTTCTCGCCGAGCCATCGCGATCCCGGAGTCTTCGAGCGGCTGGGCGTCCCGCACAACGGCCGTCCCGTGGTGCTGTCGGTCGGCCGCGTGTCGCAGGAGAAGAATCTCCCGAGCATCCTCGACGCCGTTTGGCGTCTTCAGGAGAGACTTCGACCGGCGCCGATCGTGGTCGTGGTCGGCGACGGCCCCGAGCGCCTGCGCCTGGAGCGGGCGACGGCCGACCGGGGCTTCGCTTTCTTTGTCGGGCACCGCGAAGGCCTGGTCCTGCGCCAGCTGTACGCCTCGGCTCAGGTCTTCGCCTTCGCGAGCGAGCTCGATACGCTGGGCCTGGTGAACCTCGAGGCCCTGGCGAGCGGATTGCCGATCGTCGTTCCGCGGGACTCCAACGTCGCCTCGTTGCTGCAACACGACCGCGACGCCTATTGCTACCCCCCGGTTCCCAACGGGCTGGAGGATGCGCTGGCGACGTTGCTGGAGGATCGAGAGCGCTCGGCGCGACTGTCGGCGGCGGGGCGCCGCTTCGTGACGACTTCAATGTGACGTGTTCGCTCGCGTCCCGGGAGGAAACACCTTGTCCAGCAGGCCACCGCTGTCGGCCATCACGTCCCGCTGGAGTCTGTTGGGGTCCCCGAACATGAGCTCCCCGTATTCTCGATCGACTTCGTGGGCCGCGAGACCGCCGCGCTGGTCGGCGGCCTTGACCTGACTCTCCACCACGACCAGGCGATCCTCCTGGCTCGCACCTTCGGAGGCCGTCTCGCCCAGCAGGCGCTCGAAATACTGAACAGCGATCTCCCTCGCCCTAGCCTGATGGGCGACGCTGGCGACGACGACCAGCGAGGCCCACGCCTTCGAATCCTTCGCGTCGACCCGTCGCTTGTAGCCCGCAACGGTCTGATGGAGCAGCGTGAGAACCGCCGCCGAGGCATTGCGCAAGTTGTCGTTCACCGGCGTTCTCACCGCGCTGAAGTAATCCCGCCGCGCGCGCGCGCCCGATCGGGCGTCATGAAGAGCGCCCAGTGCGGCTGAGGTGAGAGTGAGGATGTCCATTTGGCGAGGGAGCTCAGCAGGGGGGAAGAGCTTTGCGGCCTGCGTCGCAGGGTCTACCAAGGCCGCGCGCAGCGCCTCGATGTCCCTGATACCCGCAGCGACGTGAGCATCACGTTCGGGTCCCGGCGGCTCGTCGAACAGCAGCGCGGCCAGAAACGCGGCGTGCGACACCGCCTTCAACGCATGAACATAGGGCGTGAACAGGACGACTGGCTCGCCGAGGTCGATGCCATTCCAGCGCGCTTCGACGGTGCCGAAGGCGTAACGGATGACCAGCTGGCGCGACGCCAGCTTTCGGCAGGCGTCAGCGCGCGCGCGCTGATGCGCTTCCCGAAACCGCTCGCTGAGGTCAGACAGCGGACCGGAGATCCCCACCGCCTTCTCGGTGTTCCGGGCGCTCTCCGCCGTGCACCATGGCTCGGGCTCCGGCGCCTGCGCCGCCGGCCATGGCGTCGAGGGCGCACGCCCGGCATCGTTGGCGGCGACCGCGCAGCCCACAACAGAGGTCGTCGCGATTGCGACGGCGACGACGCTCATCCGCTCGAGACCTCGACACTCCATTCTCATGCCTCCCCAGCGTCCGGGCTAGACGGTACGCGCGCAAACCTCGGCGCGTCTCCCCAGCCTTGCGCCGTTTCAGGATGTCACAAGACCGCGCTCTGAACACCAAACCCTGGCGCGAGATCCTGGTCAGGGGCGCCCGGCATCGCGGGGAGCGCCCTCGGGATCAGCCTCCGAGGGGACCCATTGCGGCGAAGAATCGCAAAGCATCACGGTGGAGCTTCTCTGGCCCCTGTCGCACGCGCAGAGGTTGCATCCATCCGAGCACCGCCAACGTTCGCCTGAATTGTAGAGTCTTCCATCGACAACACAGGTTCGCTTGAATTGAATCAGCAGGAGCACAACTCCGAGCGAGCCCCCGGCGATCAACACGCCGCCGCCAACTCCTAGCCGCGCAGTCCAACGCCAGGATGTCCCCACTCTTTCTCCTCCGCCAGCAACTGGCCTAGATGTTGACCGCCACCCGAGCGTCCGACACGGGGACGCGTGACGTCAGAAAACGAGACTCGACAAACTTGTACGAGATCCAGGCTAAAGCGAGCGTCGCCGCCGCGCGCAGCAGCGTCACTGCCACCCAGTTGCCAGCGCCATGGGTACGCAAAGGTTCGAGCGCGTGGATGATCGGAAAGTGGAAGACGTAAATGCCGTAGGAGCGCTTGCCCCACGCAACCAACACCGGTGTTTCCAAGAGTCGATTGAAGCGCGTCGGTTCCCCGCTGGCGCAATGAACCACCACCAATGCGGCGGCCGCGGCGACGCCGGTGAATCCCGCGCGCAACTGCCAAACGCTGTAGACGCTCGCCCCAATCAAGAATGCGCCCAAGGCAATCATCGCCGGCCAGGCCAGCAGCCGAGCTACCCGCGCCATTCTCTCACGCTGGTCCGGACTGGGCGAGGTGTGCAGCACGGCGACGAGCGCGCCCATCAGCAACTCGTCGGCGCGCGCCAGCGTCGAGTAGTAGCCAAAAAGGGCGGCGATGGTTGGCCCCAGATCGGGCGCCAGCGCCCGCGCGCTAGCAAATGCCACGATGAGGCCGCCGATCGCCACCACCAGAGCCCGGTGACCCCACCGGTAGACTCCGGACAACAGGATCGGCCAGACCAGATAGAACTGCTCTTCGGTCGAGAGCGACCAAAAGTGCGGCAAGCCCGGGATGTTGCGATTGAAAGCCACACACCAGTTGACGTAGTAAAGGAGGACCGGAGGCAAGATCGACACGAACTTGCCTCCGTCGCCGACCCACCGCCAGACGGCGAAGGTCAGGACCAACGCGACGAACACCGCTGGCAGAAGCCGGCGGGCTCGCCGAAGGTAGAACCGGCGGAACCGGATGCCACCGGCGTCCTTGATGTCCTGCAGCAGGATACGCGTAATCAGGTAGCCTGACAGGACGAAGAAGATGTCCACCCCGACGAATCCGCCACCACGTCCGTAGCTCGCGTGGAAGAAGAACACCGCCCCCGCGCACAGGGCCCTTAGGCCGTCGAGGGGAGCGCGATACTGCATGAAACGGGATGCTATCGTGTCGCAGACAATGCGTACAGGTCGCCAACCGGCGGACGGGGCGGCCCCTCAGCGGGAGAACCTGAGGACGGCCAACCCATCGGATCCTCTGACCCGTAGAGGTACTGCCCGTCGAAAGCTGGTTGGTCGACGAAGCTGGGCCTCATCCTGGCGACCAGCTCGATGGGCCCGCCCGAAGCCGGGACCGATCGCAGGCTCATGCCGCCGAAGTAGACGAGGCCGTCGTCGGTGGCCCACGAGCGCTGGGTGGGGAGCGGGTCCGTCACGGCCGGCAGGACGCCGCTCGCCAGCTGGGACTGCACACTGGGCGCCGCCACCCCTGACCGCTCGCGGCCGCTACGGGCCGGTGGGTGGCGGCTCGTTTCAGGTCGGAATCCCGGGGCCTCCGCCAACAGTCAGACGCGCTCGCTGTGCAAGCCGACGACGTTTCCCTCGGAGTCCCGCACCAGGGCGATGAAGCCGGGCGGGCCGATGTCGGTCTTGGGCTGGACCACCGTCCCGCCCGCGCGCTCGACACGGCCCAGAGCGGCGTCGAGCTTTCCGTTGGCATCAAGGTAAATGAGAACGCCCCGGTCCGTCGGCTCTCGGCCCGGCTGGCGGACCAAGCAGCCGCCCACGCCTTCCTGCACAGCCGAGGCGAAAATGGCCATCGGACGGCCGTCCTCGTTTTCGCGGCGTAGCTCGACGTCGAGCACCGTCTGGTAGAAGCGGACGGCGCGGTCGAAGTCGGTCACGAAAATCTCGAACCAATGAATTGGGTGGCTCATGGGGTCTTCCTGTCTGCTCGCGGTTGGACTACATCGACGAGAGACAGGCTAGCGATCCCGAGTGACAGCGGTTTGTCAGGATTCTTTGCGCGCCCGGTTGGTGTAGGCTGATCGCGGACGCTGTTTCTGGCAACGGCGACGTCGTCACCGTGACAATCCCGGCGGATGCGCTTCCGGGAACCTACGTCGTGGCGGTCAAGGCGCGACGCGACTTCGAGGGACAGGCCCTGAACCACGCGCGCACGATCAGCGTTCAGGTGGGCACCGCGACGCCGACCGCCTTCACGCCCCGAACCGGCAACTGCGACGGCTGCCACCAGGGACCGTCGGCGTTCGCCAGCATTCTCCACGGTATCGACGATCGGCGCGCCTGTTTCGGTTGTCACCCCTCGCTCTTCTTCGAGCCCGACAACGCCCTCGACATCCGCGTGCACTTCATACACAGCCGCTCGCGGCGGTTTCCGGCCAACGTCAACGACTGCTCGCTGTGCCACCTCGCCCCGCCATCGGGCCCCGCGCGCGGCTTCCCGCCGCCGTCGCCGTGAACCGCGGCGCGAGAACGGCTCCTTCGGCAGCTACACCCAGCTTCTTTCTGCACGGTCAGCCGTTGATGGGGGCTGCGACCTCGCCCCCTCTGGTGCGAAACTGCTCGAGGAACGGGCGCGGCACCTGATGGAGGCGCAACTTCCTCTGAGGCAACATGAGCCGCAAGGAGACGCAATATTCGCCCTGGTTCTTCACGTCTTCGACCTTGATCGCCCCGATCTGATAACGACGGCGATCGGAAAGATTTCCGGTTCCGCGCTCAGCGACCAGCAGGGCCCCGCTGGACGTCAGCGCGAGCTGGCGCGGAACGCTCCACTCAGCGAAGGGGCCGTTGAAGATCTGGCGCCACCACCAGCTGACCGGCTGGAGGACGGGGACCTGGGCCTCGATCCGCTCCCCTGCCTCCAGAGCCGGCCCCCAGGCCGCATTCGGGTAGGAGAGCTCGAGCGGAGGCGCCTCCGGTTGCCCCCTCTTCTTGAGGGAGAGGACCACCACGAACCCCACGATCACGCCCATCAGAACGAGCACCTTTGTGGCCGCCGGATCCCAGATCATGACTGCGCGACGCTATCCGATAGTCAGAGTGTTTGCGACCCGCTCGAGTCGCTTTCCTGGAGTCACCAGATCGCGCAGGGGACGGCGGGTGCCATCGGCGTCCCCGGGGCGCAGGCGAAGGCCTCCGCTGCGGCGGGCACGTTGGCGAGCGTACCGTTCACGCGCACCGGCGCCGGCGCGTGCGGATCGGTGTTGACCAGCGATTCGATGTACTGGTCGCGGGCGTTCTGGCAGTTCATCTGCGCGTAGGCCACGAAGAACTGCTGTCTCTCGTCGAGACCGGCGCGGTCACCTTCGTGGGCGCCGCGCGCCGCCCAGGCGTCGTACGCCACGTTGAGCCCTCCGACGTCGGCGATGTTCTCCGGCAGCGTCAGCGCGCCGTCGACCGCAAGGCCAGGCAACGCCTGGTAGGCGGAGTACTGGTCGACGAAGCACTGAGCCCGTTCGCCGAACGCCGTCCCGGTGTCGGACGACCACCAGTCGCGGAGCACGCCGCTGGCGTCAAACAGGCGCCCCGCGTTGTCGAATCCGTGAGTCAGCTCGTGGCCGATCACTGCGCCGATCGCCCCGTAGTTGCTCGCCGCGGAATACCCCGCTCCGAAGAAAGGCAGCTGCAGGATTCCGGCCGGGATGGTGATGCCGTTGTCGATCCGCGAATAGAAGGCGTTGACGGTGATAGGGCTGGTCGACCACAGCTGATGATCGACCGGCTGATCCAGCTTGGCGAGCGCGGCCCGGCTCGACCAGGCGTCGATCTCCAGATCGTTTTCGACGTAGCTCCCTTGCAACGCCAGGCCGTCGTCGGAAGGCCAGGCGGCTGGGTAGCCGACCTTGTCGGCGATCGCGGTCAGCTTCAGCTGCGCCTGGTCCTGCGTCGGGGGATCCAACCAGCTTGCAGCGACGATCCGACGCGAGAGCGCGCTTCGCAGGTCGCCAATCATGCCGCCCACGTCGTCGGTCGTGCCCTGGGGGTAATGGCGCGCGATGTAGGGGCGCGAGAGCGCCATGCCCAGCCGCCGAACGGTGTCGTTGTAGCAGGTCCACGAGCGCTGCGCTGGAACGGTCAGGCCGTTGATCACCTCGCCCCAGAACACGAATTCGGTTGCGAGGATCGCGTCGTCGAGCCGCGACGCTTTGTCCTCGATCAATTGCCACGCCATGTACATTTTCAGCGCCGAGAGCGGCGTTGACTTCAACAAGCCGTCGACCGCGACCAGATAGTCGGGCGTGGTCACATCGACGGTCTCGATTCCCGCGAGGCCCGCCGCCTGGAAGTAGACACCCCACGAGAAGGTCGGGGCCAGCGCGGCGAGATCGCCGACCGACATGACGTGGTGAAGCGTTCGGGGATCCCCGCGCTGATCCGGATCGAGCGCCGCGCGCGCCAGCGTGGTCTCGATCTGAATCACCTGATCGGCGTTGATGCTGGTGGAGGGAAAGAACGAAGCGAGCGCCGCGATGTGGGCGCGGTAGGAATTCAGCGTCGGCGCTTCGGTCGGCTCGACGTAGTGGTAGCGCTCGAGCTCGACGCCGCCCTGGTCGACGAAGACGATTCGACGGCTGGCGTCGGTGACGCTGGTGGCGAAGCCGCTGGAGAAGAAGGTGCCCGAGCCGATCTGTCGCTGAGCCGCCGCCTGGCGCGCGAGATCGTCGAAGGACTGGATGTTGCCGATGGCCGCCAGCCCGGTCAGGATGGCCGAGCGTGCCTGCACATTCGCCGGAGCGTCGAGGCAGCTCTGGTAGTAGCGCCCGACCAGAGCCCCCGCGGGATCATCCGCGCCGGACTTGTTGACCGCATCCTGCTCGATGATCGAGCGCAAGATCGGCTCCATCGTGTAGAACGGATCGTCGAAGCGGCGCACGTGGCTGGCGCTGGCGGTGAGGGGATGTTTGGCGATCCAGCCCCCGCACGCGTATTGATAAAAATTCTGGCAAGGATCGACCGACAGATCCATCGCCGACGGATCGATTCCCGACGGCGGCGGCGGCGGAGCGTCACACCCCAGTCCAGCCGCCAGCATGGGAAGGACCGCGCGCGCGAAAAGTGCAGCCCCTCGTCGGAGAACCATGTGAAAGTAACGCGCTCGACCCCCGATCTTCCCGTGCCGGAATCGGCGTTCGGCCAACGGCACCCCGTCGGGAGATCGGGTCTCTACACCGCGGCCACTTGATGGCATTCTTTGCGAATGACTCGGGCAGGGGGATTGCGGGCGGCGGGCCTGATCGGTTGCGGACTGGCGCTGATGGCGCTCTGCGCCGACTCGGCCTTGGCCGACAAGAAGAAGCCGGGCCTGTTCGACTTCCAGAAGTGGCAGACCCCGGGCGGACGAGAGAAGGACGCCGCTGGCCAGCTTCTGCCCGGTCGGTTCGACCTGACCCCGATGGCCGGGCTGCCGGCGGAGGTGCGCACGCTGCGGGTGCGCTTCTACGCCGACCGCGACTATCGAATGCTGCTGCGCTGGCAGACGCGGCTGCGCGCGCAGGTCAAACGCATCAACGCCGTGGCCGAGCCGGTGTTCGCCGTGCGCTTCGAGGTCGAGAGCGTGCGCGAGTGGGATCGCTCCCACACCGGCGCACCGCTCGAGCCCATCTTGAGCGAGCTCGAGACGCTGGACCCCGGGCGCGAGGTGGATTGCGTGATCGGCCTGGTCACCCCGATGCGCGGTGTCGCCACCTCCGTTCACGCCATCGGCAACGCGCGACTGCTGTCACGCCACATGGTCATGCGCGCCATGGACGACGAGCAGGAGATCCTGGCGCTGGATCGCGAGTTCAAGCTGCTGGACATCAACGAACGCCAGAACCTGTACGACGCCCGCAAGGCCCACAAGGAGGTCGTGGTCTTTCTGCACGAGTGGGGGCACACCCTGGGACTGCTGCACCACGGGGAGCTCAGCGTCATCATGAACCCGAACTACGACGAGCGGCAGTCCGGCTTCAGCGACTTCGAGCAGCGTTTGATCGCGCTGGTGGTGCAGACCCGGTTGCAGCATCCCAACGACCAGTTCCCCGAGGGCGCCGTCCTGGAATCCCTGCTCGCCGACGTGCCGCCCGAGGAGGGCTCGGACAAGGAGCGCGCCGAGCTGCTGGACGCGGTCCGCGCGCGCTCTCACTCCGTCGCGGCGGCGGCGCGCGACCGGGACGCGCTGCCCACCGGCGCGGGCCTGACCGCTGCCGAGATCGAGGGCTACAACCGCGCGCTCAACGCGTACCGGGCCGATCAGCTTGAGCAGGCCTGGACCGACGTGGGGCCGACCTTCGCGCGCCTGGCCACCGCCAAGCCGCCCATCGACGCCGCGCTCTACCGGCAGGCCGCGGCCTTCGCCGTGAACCTGGGCGCGCTGGCCAGCGCCGAGAGCCTGCTCGCCCGCCTCGATCCAGGCGACGCCGAGGCGGGGAAGCTGACCGCTGGCATCGAGACCCAGCGCCACCGTCTGGCTTTGCCCGCGGCGGCGAGTGAGGAAAAGGCAGCGTTGCCGCCCGCGCGCGAGGTGAGCTACGTCGCGGCGTTTCGGGCCATCTCGCGCGCCCTGGATCAGGGCGACGACGCCAAGGCGCGCGCGCAGCTGCCGGCCTTGACCGCCGCCTTTCCCGACGCGCCGGGCGTCGATCTGATCGCCTGCGAGCTAGACGCGCGCGCCCGCGGCGCCAAGACGCGCGCCCAGGCTGGCAAGCGCTGCGAGGCGGCGCTGGCCAAATACGCGGGCGCCACCCGCGCGCTGGCGCTGCTGGCGTTGATGGCCGCCAACGATCACCACGACACCGTCGCCGAGAAGCACCTGCGGCGCGCGATTCACCTCGACCCCGCCGACCCGGGTCCGTGGCGCATGCTGGCCGACCTCTATCGATCGACGCGCGCCAGCACGCGCCTGGCCGAGCTGGAGAGCCAGCACCAGGCGCTGTTCTCGAAGCCGTTGCCCAAGTGAGCATGGCAGTGGTCCGGGAGCCGGCACCGCGGATAGTTTTGGGTGCCGCCCGCGCCGGAGCGTGTAAGATGAGCCCCTTTTCGGGGCGTGGCGCAGCCTGGTAGCGCGCCTGCTTTGGGAGCAGGATGTCGGAGGTTCGAATCCTCTCGCCCCGACCAGGTTTAGTTCCTAAGTCCGCGTGGATCCTTTCCAATGGCTCCACGTCTTGTCGACGGTGCGCGCCCCTTCCGGGGGCGGGGTAGCAACCGGGTAACAAACGGAGCCGCAGGGCGCGTGTCGGCGGGAAGCGGCGGTCCTTGGCACCGCCCGCCACGAGCGAGGGTCGGGCTCCTCGGCCGCGTGTGGCGGCGTCGTGGCCTCTTCCGCCGGCGCCGGCCAGCAACTGAGGCGCTCGATCTCCTTCTTGACGTAGTTCGATGCCAGGTGGCCGTAGAACTCGGTCGTCGTGCGCGGGTCCTGGTGCCGGTCAACCTTCCGGTGGCACGGGCCTATCGAAGGTTCGTTGTGCGGGCGCCCTTTAACAGTAACGCCTTACTCAGTGGCGGGAGAGCACCATGCATAGGACCCCGGTTCCCACTAGTTCCTCCCTGGTTTTCATCATCTGTACGGCTTCTGGCCTATGCTGCGTAGGAAGCGGAGGGGGGTCGGGGGCGGCGACCGGAACCGGCGGCCACGCAGACCAGACGGGTGGCGTGAGCGGAGCGGGAAGCGGCGGGGCGGGGTTCGGCGGCAGCATGAGGGGCGGCGAAGGAATAGGTGGCAGCGGAGGTGCGACCGGCGTGGGCGGCGGAACGGCACGCGCCGATGGAGGCGTCGATGCTGTCGGCACGGGTGGCAGAGCGGCCGGCGGCATGAACGGCGGCGGCGGACGCGGTGGCAGCGCCGGAGTTGGCAGCGGCGGCTCGACCGGGATCACCTACAACGGACCGCCCATGGGCTTCAACCCCTACAACAACCAGTGGTGCAACGCCACCGAGACGCAGATGCGCGCCTTTAGCAACGCCATGGTCAGCAAGGGCCTGCTCGCAGCCGGGTACAGCTATCTGAACCTGGATTGTGCTTGGCAGGGAATCCGAGACTCGAACGGCGTCATTCAGGCGGGTTCCTTCTACCCGGGCGGCATCAAGGCGCTGGCGGACTATGTGCACAGCAAGGGATTGAAGTTCGGCATCTACACGGCGCCGGGCGCCACGACTTGTGACAACAAGCCTGGGAGCCAAGGACACGAAACACAGGACGTGAACACGTACGCATCCTGGGGCGTCGACTACATCAAGCTCGACTGGTGCGGCGCCGACTACTCGGCGAGCGGGGCGGCCAACATCGCCCAGACCTGGAAAAGCGCCATCGCGGCGTCCGGGCGGCCGATGATCCTGAGTATCAATGCAGGCGCCGGCACGGGCGTCGCGCCCTGGGCGTCCACCCGCGTGAACCTGTGGCGCGTCGGTGATGACATTTGTGACACCTGGTTCAATAAGACCGGCACCCGGAATCTGGGATTCGCCCACTGTACTTCTACGACCGCCCAGAGCGGGATCTACGACTACCTCACCATGAATCTCGACTACCTAATCCCGTACTCTGTCAGTGGTCATTGGGGCGATCCCGACATGCTCCAAGTGGGCAACCCGGGTCTGACCATCGCTGAATCGAAGACCCATTTCAGCATCTGGGCGATGTGGTCGGCGCCCCTCATCGCCGGGAATGACCTCACCAAGATGAACGGCAGCGACATCGCCAGCCAGGTCCTGCTCAATACAGAGGTCATTGCCATCGATCAAGACGCCAAGAACAACTGGGCGACCAGGGTCACCAATACGGCCAGCCTTCAGATCTACAAGAAGACGCTTTCGGCGCCCGGAACGTACGCCGTTGCGCTGGTCAACATGACCAACTCCGCCAGCAACATCACCTTGAACTGGAGCGACATCGGTCTCACCGCCGTGACCGGGATGCGCGATCTTTGGTTGCACGGCGACATCAACCCCAGCGGTTCCAGCTACACCGCCAATGCAGTTCCGGCGCATGGAACTGTGATGCTGAAATTGACTGGGAACTGAGGCCAGCTGCGTTACCAGGTTGTCGATTCAAGCCGCCTCAGTTCTCGTCGGTGTGACAACTTGTGATCTGGCTCGCCTTGGCGCATCGCTGGCTCCCAGGTTTCTCGTGCGCCGGCCCTTCTATATTCATGACGAATGCCCACCCCAGACCACGCTCACCATCACCTTGTCACCCTCGGACCCGCCTCGCTTCCATCGCTTGGCGAGCCTTTGTAGTTCTCATCACCCAGGGAGCCGTCGGATGCGGCGCGAGCGACGCCACGCTCGGCGACGCGGGTAGCCTGCCACCCGCGACCGGTGGCTCGGGCGACTCGGCACCCGGCGACGCGGCGAGCGGAGGGACGGGGGGATTCAGCGGATCCGTCGGGGGCCATTCCGACGCGGGGGCATCGACGGGATCGGGCGGTGCGCCAGCAGGCGTCGGTGGCATGCCCGGTGGCAGCGGCGGCAGCGCTGCCGGTACCGGCGGCGCCGGCGATCCGACGGCGGGCGGCATACCCCCGGGCTTTCCGCCGCCGACCTCGGCCAACGGCGCGATCTGTAAATCGGTGGCGCTGAACCGATCGCCCGGCGGGGCCCAGGTGTGTCCGGGCGGCGGCGCCGGGCCGGCTTGCATCGAGTGCCTCCTGGGCGGCGCAGCTTTCAATAACACCAACGTCGCCACCGCGCAGGGCATCATGGAGGCTGGCAACTACGCCGTCACGGTCACTTTGGGCGGCGCGGCGGCGGGACAGACCCGCATCAACGCCGAGACCAACCGCGAGCTACTGGGCCCCGTGTCGACCGCGGCGGGACAGTCCGTCACGTATTCGTTCGTCGTCAACGTTCGTGCGAAAGAGGGGCAACCCACCGAGAACGTCTCCGCCGGCTATCCGGGGCTCGATCTCTACTTCTCGGCTCCAACCGGATCCGGCCCGGAGGTGTCAGCCATCGGGTACGCGCTCGTCAGCGCCACAACCAAGCCGACCATGATCTACATCGCCAGCGACTCGACCGCCTGCGACCAGAGCGACACGGACTACGCAGGGTGGGGAGAGATGCTGCCGCAGTTCTTCCTGCCGCCGGTTGGAATCGCCAACTATGCCGACAGCGGGGAGAGCTCGGGGAGCTTCCTCAACAACTCGGCCGAATGGGCCGCGGTCAGGGGCGCGATGGTCGCGGGGGATTGGGTGTTCATCCAATTTGGCCACAACGACGGCAGCACGACCTCTAGCGCATTTCAGGCCAACATAACGACCATGGTCACCCAGGCCAAGGCGAAGGGCGTGACGCCCGTCCTGATCTCGCCTCCCGCCCGAGCGACGTTCACCGGTGGCGTCCTCACTGATCAGTCGAGCCTTCACGCCGCCGACATGAAAGCCGTTGCCACCGCCCAGAACGTCGCCTTCATCGATCTGACCTCCATCACCAGCGCCTGGTATACGCAGCTGGGTTCTAACGGTTGGCAGCAGTATCACGCCCTGGGAACCGACAAGACACACACCAACGCGGCGGGCGCCGAGAAGATCGCGGGCTTCATCCGCGACGCGATCACGTCACAGGCGATTGCCGTCGGCAAGTACCTCAGGATGTGATCACGAGCGGCGACGCCGCGGCCGTCAGGTCGGCGTCGCCGCCGCTCTTCGCTCTTCCCTCGTCGAGGTGTTCGTTCATGGGCACCCGCCACAGATCCACCGGTACGCATCGCGGGGACGTCCAGACCCCAGCCCGAGGCCCTCTGAAACTTCACACCCTCTCAGGGGGTCAGCACTAACAACCGCGAGCCGTGGGCGGGTAGCGTCGCGCTGAAGCTCGTGCTCACGCGACCGAGGTCGGTGTGGCTCCAGAGGTCGCGAACGCTCACGGCGCCGGGGGCGCCGAAATCGGTCCACCTGGCCGTGACCTGCGCCGAGGCGGCGCCAAAATTGAACAGCCCCAGGGCGAAGGTTCCGTCGGCTCGCTTCGCCGACCAGACCTGCAGGTTCGATGCGGTGGATACGGGTGCCGCGGGCACGCCGGCCTGATCGATGGCGATGACCTCGGCGTTGGTGACGATCGCCAAATCGGCTGCGTCCAGGTTGACCAGGCTGGCGCCCAGGTACAAAGGGGCCGCGCTGATGGCCCAGAACGAAAACATGGTCTGTCGCTCGTCCGCTGTGATTCCGTCGCCGCTGCCGCTCCCGAGCTCGAGCGAGTCCAGGTCGTTCCAATGTCCCGGTCCAGCGTGCGAAACGAAGGGTTGCACCGCGTTGATCACGCGAACGACGTGCGCCCAGTTGGTCAGCGTGGCGCAGTAGCACTCCACGTCATTCGCCACCCGCCACCCGTTGCTATAGGTCTGCCAGGTCGCGATCGCGCTGATGTTGAGCATGTTCGACAGCTCGAGCCAGATCTTGCGACCGGTCTTGTCGAAAGCAGCCCGCCACTGCTTGATGTCCTCCTGATTGTCGGCGACACCGCCACCGCCCCCCGGTCCCACGAAGTCCATCTTGACGAAGTCGACCCCCCATGAGGCAAGGAGCGCGGCAAAACCTCGTACGTACTCCACCGCGCCCGGCCTCGTGTAGTCGATCTTCTTCGAGGTGGCGCCCGCCTTCTGGTCGGTGCTGCCTCGGGCCGACGGATTCGAGACGATGTCCTGCAAATGGTAAGGCGTGCCGAGGATCGGAGAATTGGCGTTGTACGCGATGTCGTTCACGCCTGGGGTCAAATAGATACCGAACTTCAACCCCTTGCCGTGAACATAATCCGCGACCGCGGCGATGCCGTTGGGGAACTTCCTCGTGTCGACGCTCCAGCGACCATTGGCATCGAACCCGCTCCACCATCCATCGTCGACGTTGATGTACTCGTATCCAAACGGCAACAACCGTTGGGCAACTACGTCGGCGGCGGCTTTCACGATCGCCTCGGTCACGTTCCCCGTCGTACTGCTCCAACTACTCCAACCCATATATGGCCGCGCGGCCAGCGGACCGCTGTCCACGTGACCGCCAGTCTCGGCGGACGCATCCTTGGGCTCGCTGCCGCCGTCGCCGCCGCCGGCGGCGCCGCCGACTCCGCGGGCGCCGCCCGCACCACCCCTCGTTCCCCCGACTCCGAGCGCGCCGCCCGATCCTGAGTTACCGCCCGAGCTGGTCGCACCGAGACTGCCACCTGTTCCTCCGGAAGTGGGTATTGAGGCGTCTGGGCCTGGTATTTCCGGCCGGTTCTGGCTGCAGCCAGCCGATGCCGCTGTCAGCCCCAGCAGCAGCGCTGCCGTCGCCGGGAGCGCTGTCGGCAGCAGCCAGCGGTCTCTCACACGCGCGCTCGGCCTCACGAGGCCGGTCCCGCATTCGCCATCCCATGTCTCACTTAGGCCTGCCGCAGGCCGCTGAGCTCGGCCGTCGCCAAGCCGTTGCCCAGCCCAATGCTCGTCAGTTTCGCGCCAAAGACATTCGCGATCGTCAGGAGGACGCTGCTCAGGCTCTGTCCGGCGTAACGGAGGTGCTGGTTTCCCTTGAGGGCTCCCCCGGCCCTGCCCGCAAGCAGCACGGGCCATTCATTCGTGCTGTGAACCTTGCCCCACGAGGTGCAGGACGTCACGTAAACCAGGGAGTTGTCGAGGACCGTGCCTGCGCCCTCGGGCATCGCCGCGAGCTTGCCAAGAAAGACCGACAGCGCCGTCATCGCGTACAACACGCCCTCATGCACGCGCGTCTGGTGGGCGTTGTCACCCGGATCGGTGTGACAAATCGTGTTGTGGAAGTCGTCGTTCATGTCGGCCCCCGCCGCCCGGTAGAAGACGTGCGCCGCCGGGAGGGTGAAGACGAACGACGCATTTCGAGTGATGTCGGTTGCGAAGGCGATCGACAGCATGTCCGCCATGACCTGGTTGACCGCGACGGGCGCCTCCGACTTCGTGTCGGGCCCGATACCCAAGGTCTGCGGGTCGGCCGGCGGCTTTATCGTCGAAGTGGTCGTTCCGGTGGTCTGCAATCGCATCTCGATCTGGCGGATCGCATCGAGATGGTCCGCAAGCCGCGCCTGATCCTTGGCGCCCAGTATCTTGTTGAGATCCGCCCCGTCGGCAAGAACCGCGTCGAGGATGCTCTTCTTCGCCTGAGCCAGCTTCGCCTCCTGACCGGCCGTCATGGTGGTACTTGGCATGGCGCCCGCGAAGATTCGCGCGAAGAGGGCGTGCGGGTTGTATTCAGGGTAGTTGGGCGCGTTGGGCCCGCGATGTGAGATCGCGTGCAACGTGTTCTCGGGGCCGTCCGGGTTGGCGTTGCTGACGCCGATCTCCAACGACTGGAAGCTTCCACCCTTGTTTAGCCCGGCCACGATCTGGTCGATCGACTTCAGCTGGGCCGAATTGCCGGCGACGTTCGCGCCCGTCGTCGACGCCGCCGAACCGGTCGGGTGTGGCCCCGCCGACGGAATCATCTGCGACAGACCGCTGACCACCGTCAGCCAATTCTTGACGGACGCGAGCGGCGTAAGCTGCTGGCTGAGCTGCCAGTCGGCGGCGGTCGACGCCGGGTTCCACAGAGGAGGCAGGATACCGTTCCCGAAGAACCAGGTCGAGTAGCGGCGCGCGAGCGGCGCCCCCTGCGCGTAGGCGGTTCCGTGATTGTTCAGCATGATGTCCAGCACCGGCAGCGGAAGCGCCGCCACGCCCCCGGTGGTGAGGATGCCTCTCAATACGGTTCGTCGACTCAATCGCTTAGAAAGCATGTCTGCGTTTCTCCCGGTCAAGGTGCGGCAGGCGCCACGTAACGGAACCCATCGCTTGATACGAGATCCAACATCAGGTCACGGAGCAGGTAGCCGCTGGTCTGAAAGCGCTGCCCAAGGTCGGCAAGAACGGGAGCTTCCGTCGAGACCTCAACGTGCCCGGTCGCGTAGCGGTAGATGCTTCGAATCATGCACGTCGCCACGGCCGGGCTCTTGCTCAGCGCCTGACCTAGCTCGAGAGGGCCGTTGAAGGCCGTGCCGTCCAAGTTCCCCGACACGTCGATCGGCAGGCCCTGGTCGGTCGCTCGAAACTGGCCGATGGTGTCGAAGTTCTCGAGGGTCAGCCCCAGCGGATCCATCAGCGAATGACAGGCCGCGCAGGTCATGTTGGATTCGTGCTGTTGAAGTTTCTGCCGCTTGGTCAGGACCGTGCCTGGCGGAGGGTCCGCCAGGACGGTGTTCACATTGGGCGGCGGCGGCGGGATGTCCTCGCAAAGCAGGATCTCGCGAATGAACTTCCCTCGCAGCGTGGGCGATCCCTCCTTCTGCGATCCGTTGAGCGAGAGGTAGCCGGCGGCTCCGAGCAGGCCGGCCCGAATGCCGCTGGTGGGGAGGGTAACGGCCGTTATCGCATCGGAGGTCAGCCCCGCCGTTGGGAGGCCATACAACGCCGCCAGATCCTTGTTCACGAACGTGCTCCGCGTCGTGAAGACATTCATGGCGCTCACGCGTTGGTCGAGCACGAGGGCGGCGAACATTGCGGGGATCTCCTGCATCATGCCGTTCTGCAGCGCGGGCGTGTACTGCGGGAAGAGTGTCGGGTCTTTCGCGCGGCCGGCGACAAGCTGCAGCTGGAGCAGCTCGTTGGTGAAGTTCGAAATCGACTGACGCCCATTGGGTGTCGACAATAGTCGGTCGGCCTGGGCGCGAACGGCGTCCGCCGTCTGCAGACCGTTCTGATCGGCCAGGTTCATGAGCGTCTGGTCGGGGGTCGTGTTGGTGAGAAAGTAGGCAAGTCGGGACGCCGTCTCGCTGCTCGTGTATTGCCAGAAGGTGGTTCCCGCCACCGGGGCGCCCCGTTCCAGGCGATACAGGAACGAAGGCGAGAGCAGCAGCCCGCTCATCGCGGCTCGCATCCCTTCATAAACGTCTCCGAGTGTCGTGGCGACGGTCGCGCCGAGCTGGGAGTAGCGGTCGATCTGCGCCTGCGTGAGCGGTTGCCGGAACGCCAGTCGCCCGAATTGCGTGACGAACGTTCGAAAGCAGGCGGTGTCTTGCGCGTTCTTCGGAGCGCACCCCAAGAGCTGGTTGCGCCGGGTCGTGTCGGCGAAGACCTGCGTCGTCGCGGCGTCGACGGCGGTCTGATATTGCTCCACCCCCAACTCGGAGATCGACAGTTGCGCCATACCGACAGTCGCCAGTCCGCCGATCTCCCAAGAGTCCGGCTCGAGATCGCCGACGGTGACGGGCCCGAGCAGATCGTTGAGGGTGTTGCGAAACGACGATGCCGTGAGGCGTTTGTACGCGCCGGGCGAAGGCGCGAATACGACGACGGCGCCGGAAGCACCGCCGTTTCCGCCCGCTCCACCCCCGGCGGCCGGCCCTGTCCCGCCGCCCGAGCCGGGGCCGCCTCTGGACGTGCCCATCCCTGGCGCACCGATCGCTCCCATACAGCCCGCGGCACCGCTGCTGACGATGACCGCCACCCATCGTGCGAAGCGGCGTTGAGCTGTGTTGAGTGGTCGCATCATGATGTTGCTCTCTTCCCGCTTGAGAGGGTCTCAGCCTGTTTGGACAAAGGGTCCGCGCGCGCACAACTGCTATGGTGACCGTACGTCGCGGCGTGGTTTGTCACGCACCGCTCAGTTCGCGCGGACGACACCAACGACGGTCATCTCGAGAAAGTTTCCGTTGTAGGGTTGCGGGGTCTTTACGCTCGGAACCGTCATCGTGCCGTCGTTCGTGACCTGATGGTGGTCCCCGTCGATCGTGTAGAAGTCGAGCTGGGCCTGACCTTGGATGGGCAAGGTCACCGTGTAGTCGTTCTTGTAGACTCTGTGCGGCTGGCGATCGATGCCGTCGAAATCGGTCGTGTCATTCAGGTAGTAACTCCGCTTGGGAGACGACACGGTGAGCGCGAACACGTTGAATCCGTTGAAGCAGCCATCGCTCGGGTTGATGTCACTCGGAACCGTGAAGGGCAGCGCGAATGTCGCGTCGGTCTCGGGAGGGTGGATCTTGCACGCGCCGCTGCCCGGTCTGAGATTGGCGTTCGGGGCGGCGGCGCTGTGAATGGTCGGCAGGCCGCCGACATAGAAGAGCTTGCTCACGGGATCCAGCACTCCGCCGGCGTACCAATAGCGCTCCGCTATTCCCGCGACCCGGACCGTGACGCTATAGGTGACGGCGGGATCGCCGCCGAAGCGCACCGTGTGATGCTGGTTCTCGTTGGCGGCGAGCTCCTCGCAGCAGCAGTCGCCGTTTGGATTGGGGGTGGGTTTGAACGTGCTGACGCACGGTTTGAGAATCGCGTACCCATCCAGCACCTGGGCCGCCGCCTTGTCGTCGGCGGCCCCGTTCGAGTCGACGGCACTCCCCGCGTCACGGCCAGTGGCGCCGCCGACTGCCGCCGAGCCGCCCGAGGCGGCCGCCGACCCAGCTCGGCCACCATCCGCGCCCGACGCATCGTGCCCGCCGGTCCCCTCGACACGCGCACCGCCGGTCCCCGTGTCGACAGAATCCTCCTCCCGTTGCCCCGGCTCCCGGCTGCCCCGCCACGTTCGACATGCCGCTTCCCCCGACGCCATCCGAGGCGCCCGACGTACACCCAAGGTTGTGGCCCCATGCGAGTGCGATGAGGCCGGCGATGAGCAGAGATGTTCTGGGGAGCGTCATGGACAGTTCTCCGGCGCCTGGGGGTGGGCGGGCCGCGCGAGGCGCCGCCTCTATCGAAAGGGCAGCCCACGCCGGAACCTTGGTAGCGCGCGTGGATGACCGTTCGTCCCGAGGACGACGCGTTCAGACCAATTGAACAATATCTGCGACCCCTTTCCCCAGGATCTGCGTTGCCGCACCCTTTGTAAGGCTATGTCCCCCGCCGTTCGCGTGGATCCACGCGGCAAGAGGTCACTCCTCGTGTGGAGCTCGCTCTGGTTGGCGCTGGGTCAAGCTGGCTGCGCGGCCGACCGTAGCGCTGGCAACCACGCCGTGGGCGGCGCAGGCGCCCCTGGCACGGGAGGAACCTCCCATGGCACGGGAGGGACCTTCGGCGCAGGGAGGGGAGGGCGATCTGGAGCAGGAGGCTCGACGGACAGCGGTGGCGCCCAAGATGCCGGATCCGACCGCTCAACCATGGACGCCGGTGAGACGCCGGCAAGCGACGCCGGGGCGGTCACGGGTACTGGTGTCTTTCAGACAACGCCTTGGACCGGTCCATGAAGCGGTCGCTGGCCGGGGGCCGCGGATGTTCGACGGCTGGGCTCGCGCTGGTCGCGCTTTCGTTGTTCGCCTCCGTGGGGTGCACCGAACCCGACCACGCCGGCGGGCTTCCCAGGGGAGATGGCACCGGAGGCCAGGGCGCGGGCGGCTCGGGGACCGGGGACAGCGGCGTGAGCACCGGCGCGGGCGGCACGCAGACCGTGCCGCCGACGGGCAGCGGCGGATCCGACCTGCCCGGGGTCGATGCTGGCGCCCCGCCAGCCGACGCGGGCCACGATGGCGCGACGTCTCCGACCGACGCGGGCCCGTCCGACAGCCGCCCGGCCGGCTACAACCCGTGCCCCCCGAAAGGCACGGTCTGCTCGAATCGAACCGATGGGCGACTCGATCACCGAGGGCTTTCGCTCCAGCGAGTACGGAGGCTACCGGTCACGCCTCTTTCATCTGGCCTTGCTGGACAAGAAGGCGATCACGTTTGTCGGGAGCGCCCCCTTGCACGGCCCCGCCACGGTGGACGGCGTCCCTTTCCCTCAAGAGAACGAGGGCGTCGGGGGCCGCAGGATCGCCGATCTCGTCGCGATTGTGCCCGCCACCATTGTCACCAACAAGCCGAACATCGTGCTGCTGGAGATCGGCACAAACGACATCTCTTCGCCTCCAGGAACTATGGCGACCCAGCTCGGCAATCTGATCGACAAGATCCTCGCCGCGGACTCCCGCCTCCTGCTGGTCGTTGCAACGGTGATCCCGACGACGACCGATGCGAAGACCGCGGTCGTGAAGGCCTATGATGATTTGATTCCCGCTCTGGTAAAGGCACGGGCCGACGCTGGCAAACACATCATGCTGGTCGACATGTTCGCGGCATTTACCGCGAACCCGAACTGGAAGACCGCCTATTTCCGAACGACCGACGACCTGCATCCAACCGACCCCGGCTACGCATTGATGGCATCGGTGTGGTATTCGGGCATCGGGTCATTGCTCCCGTAATGGATGGTGGCGAGTCGAAACGTATCAATATGTTCTAGCGCGACCAGTTCTTCTTAGGAGGTCACCGAATGACGACGAGCCGCGATCGAAGGGCCCGCAGAGTGTCGAGACGTGCGAGCGCTGTGCTCATGTTGAGCGGCCTGTTGTGGTCTCCCACGACGACGACGGCGGCGACGAGCGGAGCGAATGGAACGCACGATCCGTCGCGGATGATTGAATCCGACGGACGTTTTTACGTCTTCTCGACCGGGGGAGGCAGCAAGTCGTCCACCGACGGCCTGGCCTGGACCGCCGGGCCGGCGATGTTCCCCGGTGGCTTCCCGACGTGGTTGCGGACGCTTCTTCCCACCAACGAAGGGGTATGGGCGCCGGACATCGCATTTCTCAACGGTCAGTACTACCTCTTTTACGCAGTCGCCGGCCTTCCCGCGACGTCGGCCTGCGCCATTGGTCTCATTACGTCCCCGACGCTCAATCCGAGCTCGCCCAGTTACAAGTGGACGGATCGCGGTCTGGTCGTTCAAAACACGGCGAACAACTCCGTCATCACCTACGCGGCCATCGATCCGGGGCCAGTTCTGGACGCAGAGGGCAACCTTTGGTTGGTATGGGGCGGCGGATACGCCAACCCGACGACCGCCCAGTCGATCTGGCTCACCCGGTTGGACAACACAACCGGTCTGCCGAGCACCGCTGACCCTGCCTACAAGCCTCCGACGGCGCCCGGGCATCCTCTGGAGCTCGGACACAAGGAGGGGCCCTACGTCCACTACCACAGCGGGTTCTACTATCTGTTCTGGCAGACCGGAAGCTGTTGCAGCGGCGCCGCCAGCACTTACACCATCAACATGGCGCGTTCGTCGAGCATCACGGGGCCGTACACCGGTGATCGCGTGTTCGACGCGAGCCGCGGCAGCATTCACGGCCCCGGACACATCGGTATCTACAACGCCTGCGGGGTCGAACGCTTCACCTATCACTACTACCCCGACACCGGAGGTTCGGTGCTGGGCGAAAACGAGCTCTCCTGGAGTGCGGACGGCTGGCCGGTCATGGGTCCCGAGTCGACGACGCCCCTCAAGCCCTGCGGCGCCAGCGGCAACGGCGGGGCGAGCGGGAGCGGTGGCGCGAGCGGCGACGGCGGCAGCGTGGGAACCGGCGGCACACCTGGCCGTCGCGACGGGGGAACCAACGGCATCGGCGGCGCCGGATCGGGTGGCTTCACCGGCGGAGGCACGGGCGCGGGTGGAGCGATCGTCGGCGCGGGCGGCGGACCAGGGTCCGCGGGAGCATCGGGAGAGGGGGGCGCGGCAGGTTCGTCCGACGGCGGAACAACAGAGACCCCGGCCGCCGGTTGCGGTTGCGAGATCCGGGGAGGCTCGCGTTTGGGGGGCGGCGGCGCGGCGCTGTTTCTGCTCGTCGGACTGATCCTGGTCGTCAGGCGACGATGCCGCCACTAGCACGGGACCGACAGACAATCTTCGCGCTTTCGGCCGCGATATGTCTCGGGCTCGGGTGCTCCGCCGCTCGCGACGGCGTAGGCGCGGATGGGCCAAGCGGCGGACGCAGCGGGGCGGCGGGCGGCGGCGCGGGCGCCATCGTCGTGGAAGGCACGGGAGGAACGTTCGTCGGACCGGGGGGCGCAACCGGCTCGCCGGATGCGTCGAGCGGCACGGGAGGACGACAGGGCGCGGGCGGGAGAAGCGGAGTCGCGGGCGCGAGCGGCTCTGTCGATGGGGGAGGCGTCGACCTGACGGAGGGCGACGGTGCTCCGCGCGCGGACGCGGGGAACCTAATGGGCGTCAACAACCCGGTGCTTCCCGGATTCAACGCCGATCCTCAGGTGGCGCTGTTTGGAGGTACGTTTTACATCTATCCAACGACCGATGGCTTCGCGAATTGGCTGTCAACGTCGTTTAGCGTGTTCTCTTCGACAGACCTGGTGCGCTGGACGAATCGCGGCGTGATTCTCGATCTGGCGCGAGATTTGACCTGGGCGATGGATCGCGCGTGGGCGCCCGCCATCACTCAAAAAGGCTCGACCTATTACCTCTACTTCGCCGCTGCGCAGGAGATTGGCGTCGCCACCAGCACCTCGCCGACCGGGCCTTTCAAGGACGCCCTCGGCCACCCTCTCATCAGCACCGGCGCCTTTGGCGTGCAGGCGATCGATCCCTATGTGTCTGTCGACGACGATGGTACCGCGTACTTGTACTTCGGCAGCGGCGGCGCTCGGGTGGTCAAGCTGAACCCTGACATGGTCTCGTTCTCGGGCACGCCCGCCAACATCACGCCGACCGGCTATCGAGAAGGCAGCGTGATGTTCAAGCGGAAGGGAACCTACTACTTCATGTGGTCCGAGAACGACACCCGCAGCGTCGACTACCGGGTCGCGTATGGCCGCGCCTCGTCACCTCTTGGGCCGTTCACCCGTCTCGGCGTGGTTCTCCAGAAGGACACCGCGCTCGGCATCCTGGGCACCGGGCACAACTCCGTGCTCTACATTCCCGCGCGCGACGAGCTCTACATCGTCTATCATCGCTTCGCGATCCCAGGAGGCGACGGGACCCACCGCGAGGTCTGCATCGATCGAATGGGTTTCAACAGCGACGGCACCATCGTTCCCGTCACGCCGTCGCTGCAAGGGCTGCAGGCGGCAGTCCTTCCCTAGTGCAGCGCAGAGCCGCTGTCACCTGACGCAGCGGCGCCGTGTCCAGGTCCCAGCACCTCTTTGAGCGCGGTCGCGTAGTCGAAGGGCGCGATGTTCTGTTCCGGCGTATGGCACCCCAGGCAAACCATCGGGTCGACCCGGCGCGAGGTCCCGTGGCGCTTGTCCACCGAGCGCACGTGGCGAACGCTCGGACCGTGACAGCTCTCGCAACCGACGTCGTGAAGGTAGGTCGTGGCGGTCGCGAGGTCGTTGCAATCTCCCTGGCAGTCGCCGAAGCCCACGCTCGGGGCGCAGTCGTTCTTGGTCGCACCGCCCGGAACACCGTGCCCATCGCCGTCCTTGTCCTCGCAGTACGGCTGATAGACGACATTCTCGTCGATGCTTTCGTCGCAGTTGTTGTCCAGCCGATCGCAAAGCTCGGGGCCGCCTGGATGAATCGACGCGACGAAGTCGTTGCAGTCCCCCGACTGCGCCGAATACCCCTCGGGGGGAGAACAGGCGCCGAGGACCACGAACGACGGATCAGAGGTTCCGTATCCGTCACCGTCCTGGTCGAGATAATAGGAGCGCCCGGAACAACCCACGGCGACCGACAGGGAGGCGGCGTTCGGCGCGTCGCCGCGAGGTGTGTCATCACCGTTCGCCGACAAACCGTTGACCAGAAAGACCACGCCGGTTGTCTTCATGGTGGACCACGCCCGCCTTGAAGGTCGTGACGCCGCCGGCGCTGGTCCTCGGCCTCGTGTGGGTCACGCCTCCGCTGTCGGCGAACGTCCCCGGCTCGATTGCGACGAACGTGCCTACGGGATCCACGCTCGACAGCAAGGGATTGATCGTCGTGAGATAGAACCCCGCGACCGGCCCATTCGTTTGCGACACGGTCACTGTCAGCGTGACCACCTGACCGACGGCGGGGTTCATCGGGCTCGCCGAAAGCGTCACTTGGGGAACCGCGCCAACCCCGTGGCAACCAGCGCAGCTGGTGGTCTCGATGCCGTACCGATGCGCCGAGGCGGGGGTGGGGTTGGCGAGCATCGCCGCCGTCGCGCCCAGGACGGACGCGGCGATGAGGTGGTCCTGTCGAGCTATTGGGCTCCCAGGTGTTTGCCGACGGCGTTCACGATGGCGACCTGTTCAGCGGGGATCGTGCCGTCCGGCATCGGCGAGAGGTTGAGGAGCATGATGCCCCCCCGGCTGTTGATCGTGTCGAGCTCGCTGATCACGGTGGCAGCGGATTTGTAAGTCATACCGTTCACCCAACCCCACGAACCGTTGGAGGACACGGTCTCATCGGCCATCCACGTCGTCTGAGGCTGAGAACCGGCAGCGGGGATCGACGATTGGAAGTCGGTGACCATGACATTGGATCCGGTCGGGCTGTTGTTGTTGTTCGGGAACACACCACCCTTGGCGACGATGGCGACGTCCTTCCCTCGGGCACAGGCGCCCTGGTAGTAGTGGAGGGCGAACGCCAGCTTGGCTGCCTTGGACGCGGTGTCCTGGGCACCGTCCCAGTCGAACCATTCGATGTCCAAGTCGTACTTGTCCGCGAGCTCGTTGGAGCGGTACAGCCAGTCGTCGAGGAACGCCTGCGACGGCTGGCCATCCGGGCAAGGGCTGGCTGCCGCGAGGTTCCCGCACCCCGGGTTCGGCGGTCCGTAGAAGTCCGCGTACCTGGGATCGTAGAGATCGGCGACCGTGGCCGGCGTCTTTGGTCCCACGTTCCCCGGTGTGGTGCCGTTCGGCCCGCAGTAGACGAAGCTGTAGCCGTACATGATGTGGTTGGAAACGCCGAATTTCATGCCCTGGGCGCGCACCGCTGCGGCGAGCTGTCCGACGACGTCGCGCTTGGGCCCCATCTGCATCGCGTTCCATTTGCCTGCTCCGCCGACGCTGGCCGGTTCTGCGCTGTCCCACATCGCGAAGCGATCGTGATGCTGGGCGGTCATCTGTACCCAACTCGCGCCGCTGCTCTTGAAGAGGGCGGCCCAGGAGGCGACGGTGGTAGCAGCGCCGCCCGCGGCCGCTAAAGGCGTCCCCTGCGGCAGGTTCCACTTGGCGATCGTGAACAGGGGAATGAAGTCTTTGTAACCCCACGGTCCCCCGCCGAGCGGAGACGTCGCGGGAAAGTTCTGCGCGGTGAACGCGGCGAACGTGCTGTTGCAGTACTCGTGCTGGATGAACCACTCGTTGTGGTCGGCGGGGACCGCGTAAACACCGAAGTGCATCCCTATGCCGAGCTTGGCCTTACTGAGCCAGGTTGGAACCGGATGATCCGCCGTGATGTCGTTCCAGGTGGCGGCCCTGGCGATAGGCGTGGTGCAGGTCCCCGATTGCCCGGCTGCTCCGCTCCCACCCACGCCGCCTCGACCGCCCGCGCCGCCCAGGCCCGATATCGAGCCACCGGCGCCGCTAGAACCTCCCGAGCCGGATCCTGTGTTGCCTCCCGAGCCCGCCGGCGCACCGCCGCTGCCACGGCCGCCCGTGCCTGCCACCACCGAGGCGTCTGCGCCGTCGCTGCCGCCGGTGGGCGTCGTGGCCGGCGGGCTTGCGCCCGAGCAAGCCACCAGGGCGGCGCACGCGCCGACAACCAAGGAAAGGCTTCTGTGCAAGCTGCTGCTGCTGCTGATCTCTCGCATCACCGAATACCTCCAAAAGAGTGCTGAGCGTCGGGAACGTGGCCCGGCGAGCCTGGTCAGTGGCAGACACCGGAAGGGACCGGCAGGCCATAGGACTTCGCGAGCGCGGCGTAGTTGGTGATGGCGGCGTTGGTGGCGTACTTGCCGCCATTGCCGCCGGTATTGCTGAAGAGAACGCTGTTGTTGCCGGTGCCGTTCAGGGCCGGGAACCGGGTCGGCTCCCAGATGAACGTCCCGCGGCCCAGGTTCTTGGGAAGCCCACGCATGACGCTGTTGATGGCGTCGCGATGAACGTCGCTGTACTCGCAGCTCCAGACCGGCTTGTTGTAGGTGTTGATGACGTAGCTGAATGAGGTCGTCCAGTCGCCACCCACGGGAGTGGTGGTGCTTCCGTAGGTCGAGCCACAGATCCCGTCCTCGGCGATGGGCAGGTTGCCGGCGGGGTTGCCCTTGAGATACCAGTCGACCCAGGTGTTGAAGTCCGGGTTACCACCGTTGTTGGGACGCGGCCTCCCATTCTGTGCCAGCACGACGATTCGTGGATCGGTCTCTCGCACCGCTCGAATGGCAGCATTGACGAGATTCGAGTAGTTGGCCCAATTGCTCATCGAGACCCCGGACATGCCCGAGTTGGTTTCGTTGCCGATCTGGACCATATCCGGCTCGACACCAGCCGCGACCATCTGCGCCAGGGAGGCCTTGACGTAGTCATGCGCCGCCAGCTGCATGGCCGCGGGAGACAGTCCCTGCCAGGCCGCCGGCACCATCTGAACCCCGATGGACGCCCAGGTGTCGCTCATGTGGAAGTCGAGGAAGATCCCCATCCCGCATGCTTTGACTCGCTTGGCCCACGTGATCGTATGGGCGATATCGGCGAAGCCCGCTCCTGGGCTGTATCCGCCGGGGGCGCTCGGGTTCACGAAGGTTCGGATGCGAATATAGTTGAAGCCGTAGTTGGCCATTATCTGTTCGAGTGGTTGGACCTTGCCCGCGTCTGAGTAGGTGGCTCCCGCGGCTTCATCCTGCAACGTCCAGGTGATGTCGGCGCCGAGCATGAACGGAGGATTGAAAGGAAATGCCGTTCCGGATGCGCCGCCCGCCGACACGCTGCCGCCAACGCCGCCGTCCGTCGCTCCTCCCATGTGAGATCCGCCGGTTCCCACCGCGCCTCCCGTTCCGCCGCCTCCGCCACCACCGCCAGTCGCTCCACCGCTTCCTATCGCAGCACCGACCGCCGTCGATCCCCCGCCCGTGCCTGAGCCGCCAGCACCCGTCATGCCACCACTTCCGGTCCCCTCATGGCCACCGATCCCCTGAACAGCCCCGTCGCCACCGCACGCGGCCGTCATGGCGCAGAAGGCTCCTAGTGCGATCGTCGTCGCGGTGCGATTCATCATGAAATACCTCCGAGCAAACGGGAGTCGTCGTTGGGGCGGATCTCTCGCCCCCCTTCAACGAAGGAGAGCCGCCTTTGAGAAAGGGCACGCCCGCGAGAAAGTGTGGAGGTGGGCCCGCGGGACCGACACCCGGGCGCTGCGTGATGCCGTCGTCAGTTCCCGAGAACGCCGTCTGGGCCGACCCGCGTGACGCTGATGGCCGCGTCGTCGATGAAGAGTGTCACCGGAGTCGGCGACAGGTTCGTGCCGACGTTGACGAGGTCCCACTCGACCCAGGGCGTCGGACCCATCGGTATCCCGTCGACGTCCACGATCAGCGCTCCGTTCAACCAGAACGTCGCCCGACCGGTGTCGTCCTGCGCGTTGCGGTAATGAACCTCGACCTGAAACCAGGTACCGACGGGCACGATGACGTCGGGCATCTGCAGCGGGATCTGGCCTCCGACCCGATGGTCGAAGATCCAGAAGGTCATGTCACCGCTGGGCCGCGATCGAATGTTGCCGTCGTACAGCTCCTCCGAAGTCGCGGAGTCGGCAGGCGCGACGCGGCGGCGGAGCTTGAAGATCGTCCAGAAGGTTCCGACCGTGACGGCGCTCGGCAGGTAGTACCACGCGCTGTAGTACGCCTCCACGGGAAGCCCACCCACCCGCAGCAAACCCGCATTCTGCTGAACATCCGCCGTCGTCGTCGCGATGGTCAACTTGGCCGCGAAGCGACCTCGGTGCGCCCGCTCGTCGGACACCTCGACGGCGTTCGGCAGCGGGTCCGCGGTCGCCGCGCCGCCCGGTTCGTCCGTCCATTCGTTGAACGTGCCGCTCTCGAAGGTGGATACCCACAGGAGGTCGGTGCCAATCTGCGCGCGTGGCGAACAGCTCGTGGCCAGCGTCGCCAACACCGCAGTCGCCACAGCGACGATCCCTCTGCGTGGCATCAGAAGGCCACGCCGGCCGTAGCGCCCAACCAGAGTCGTGGCGAGCGGCCAATCACGCCGCCAGGCAAGACATAGAGGTCGAAGGGGACGGCCACGACCTGGGCGGCGCCCCCCACGAATGGTGCGAAGTGACCAGACGCCCGGTATCGAAGCAGCACGCTGGTCTTGCCCCCCCACTCGAAGATGGTCGCCGTCTCGGGGCCCGGCACGGCAACGGCGCGTACCCACAGCAGGCCAGCGCACAGGCCCGCGTCGATCGACAGCTCGAGCGATCCCTTGTGCATGTCCATTCGAAGGCCGACATCGACCGGGACGTGCGCCTGGCGGACGCTCACCGCAGAGATCGTAACTTCCGCGGGCGCGAGCACCGCTAGGCCCGCGACGCCTTTGAGCCGTCCCGCGCCGAGCGCCAGGCGCAGCGCCGCACCGAGCAGGGTCACGTGGTAGCCCGAGGCCAGGCCGGTCTCGGTCGCGACGCTGACCTCGATCTGCTTCGTTGCCGCCGGAGGACGTGGCGTGGCCACACCGCGCCCAACCTCTGTCGCTGGTTGGTTGGAGGGCTGCGGCAGTCCCAGCGCGATTCCAACGAAGATCGCGGCTACTCGAGCGCGGCGTTCGCAGTCGCGAGAGTCGTCGCGATACTCACGCTGGCGACCGTTGACGCCGACGCGAAACGCGCTGCCCAAATCGACGATCTCGATCGTAGGCGCGGACAGCAGCGGGGCGGCCAGCCCATCTTGGGGCGCGTTGTCCGACGAAACGACGGGGCGCAGCGCCGACCACACCGCGTCGGCGCGCGGACACGCGCTCGTGACATGATCGGTCGGAGCCGCGGGCCGCCCAGCGTCGCCGGCGTCCGCCGCATCCGCCGGACGAACCGCAAGAATGACCAGGACCGCGGTCAACGACACGAGCCCGGTGGCCGCAACGCCAGGACCGCACACAACCCTACGATACACGAACATGTCGCTACGCGAGCATACCGCGGTTGGCAAAGCCTTCTGTTTCGCTGGCGCGTCAATCAGGACTGGGCGCGCCTGTACCGCTACACGGCGTGAAATGAGCGTCTGGCGTCCGGTTTCTGCTCAGGTTTCGCGGTGACGTGCCCTAGTAATGGAGTGAGACGCGAGCCGGCCTTCCCGGCGGTTCAACTGATGGCACGTAATGACGGGACGAATGTCCCTGCCCTTGGTCTGTCCGCGGTGGATTTCAGGTCTGTCTACGATGCGTGGCTGACCGAGGTGTCACGCTGGGTCCACGCGCTCGGCGGCCCGGAGGCCGATCGGGACGACATTGTTCAGGAGGTCTTTCTGGTCGTGAGCCGGCGGGTCTCGGCCTTCAAGGGCGACAACGTCGCGGGGTGGCTGTACCGAATCACGCGAAGACAGGTGCGTGACTTCCGCCGCCGCATCTGGTTCAAACAGATCTTCTCCCGGCCGACAGCGGTCAAGCTGGAGCACTTGCCGTCCGGCGCGCTGGGACCAGCGGCTGGCCTCGAGCAGAAGGAGTGCCAGCGAGTCCTCTACCAGTTACTGGACCAGATGAACCTGGACCGACGATGCGCCCTGGTCTTGTACGAAATCGACGGGCTGTCCGGCCAGGACATCGCGCGCATTCAGAACGTCCCGGTGACCACCGTCTGGTCCCGGCTGCATCAGGCACGCAAGGAACTGCTTGCGCTGGCCACCGAGCTCCAGAAGAAGGAAGACGAGGAGAGCAAGTGAAGGGCTTCAGGGGGGAGAAGGGGGTTGGGGATCTCGAGGAACCCGATCGGGATCGAGCGCCGCCGGCGCGGCGACTCAGCGATCGGAAGACTGTCGCGTCCAGCTCTGCCGAAGAGCTGGTCATCAACCTTCTCCGGGCTCAGAGGCCCTACACCATGCCGCTCGGGCGCCGGCAGCGTCTCAGCATCGCCCTCGCTGGCGTGAATCGAAGGCGAGGACGCACGCCCGCCTTCGCGGCCTTGGCGCTCGCGTTCGCGATCGTCGTGTGCGGCGGCGCATTCGCGAGCGCGCGCCTGCTCCATTGGCCGCGCTGGCTTGCGGATCGCTTCGCTCCTCCGGCGGCGCCACCCTTGAGCAGCACCGCTGCAACGACCCGACCCCGCGAGCGTTCGGCGCCCGCGAGCCCGACGATCACGAGCCCGACGACGGGCTCGCCGGTCGACCCGGCCCCGGTTGCACCCGCCGCCGCGCTACCCATTCCGCCCCGAGCGTCCGCGACTGCTCGCGTCCCGGCAACCCCGTCGCGGGCGTTCAGGGCCGTCCGACCGCCGGCTGCGCCAAACCGCCCAACGGCTCCCTTGGCAAAGCCGGGAAACGCCGCCACGCCGGAGGAGGACACAGCGCTCGCGCTCGCGGCGCTGAGGGCGTTGCGGCGGGGACACGATCCGGTGCACGCCCGCGCTCTGCTCGACGCTTACATCCTCGCCCACCCGGACGGGCCGCTCGCGGAAGAGGCGCTGGCCATATCGATCGAGGCCGCCGTCGCTCACCACGATCCGGATGCCAGGGCCCTGGCGCTCCGATATCTGAGGCTCTACCCCAACGGCTCCTTCCGCGCGCTGGCGCGCCAGAGTGTCGGGCCCAGCGCCGCCGGTCCGTGACGGGCGTGAAGAGCATCTAATGCGTACGTTCGACCGTCAGTGAGACCGACACCGCCGTCGCGCAATGCTGGCTAGCTGCGGCTTCAGTTCGCGAAGCTCACGGCTTGGCGGCAGTGATCCCGAAGGGGATGTCAGCCGGCACCCGGAGCGGCATGAATGCGGCCACGCCGTCCCCGAACGTGACGTCGTTGCCCTGGCCGGAGAGATCGACTGAACGTCCAACGTTCGTTGCGTCGTCGAATGTCCACTCGGCGACGAGGCCAGCCTCTACCAGGCGGGACGAGCGTTGCATATCTGTCAGGACCTGGCTGGCAGAACGAACCATCGTCCAGACCCGCACCTCGTCCAACTCTCCCTTGAATAGGTTGGTGTACCCGTCGAACGTCCCCAGCCAAGCCGACGTGGGCGTGTGGGTGTCGGTCGGGTTGGTTTCGCTGTCGACGACGGCGCCGTCGACATAGAGCGTGTTGACCGCGGTGTCATAGGTATAGGCGACGTGGTGCCAGTTGCCTGCCGCCGGTGTGGTAGGCGCTTGAACGAGGACGCGATCGACGTAGACGCGCCACACAGCCAGCGCTCCCCCATGCAGTCCGATCTGGACACCGCTCGCGGAGCCGTTGGCGATCAAGGTGCGCAGAGCGAAGAAGTCCTGGGTGCCGGTTGCGCCGGCGTAGTTGACCCAAAGCTCGATCGTCATCTCGCTGCCCACAGGTGCGAAGCCACCGTCGCCGGCGGTGGCGTAGTGGCGCACGCCGTCGAAACTCAGCGCATAGCCGGCCGTCTCGCCGTCGAGCGGCAGGACGTCGAAGCTCGGCTGCTCGCGCGCAGCGTCGCGCGCAGACGCCGCCGGGGCGGCCTGGCAGGCCGTCACCGCGACGACGAGCGCGAAGGTGAAGGCAGATAGTGGCAAGCGGCGGGATGTCACGTCGATTCAACCTCGCTCCGTGTCAGCGGAAAGAATGTACCAAGTGCTCGGGCTCGTTCCCTTTGTCTAGCGCGTGTTTCAAAGGATCCCGGCGGGGCCAACGCGCACCAGGCTGACCGCCGCGTCATCGACATAAAGCGCGGACTGCGGGGGGGACAGTCCTCCCGTCGAGTTGCAGGGCGACCAATAGGTCGTGCTGCTCAGACCAAACGGGCGATGGATGTCGTAGTTGATCTGCCCGTCCAGCCAAAGCGTGAAGCGACCGGTATCGTCACCGACGTTGCGATAGAGGACCTCGATCTGGAACCATCGAGCGATGGGCACCGGCATCGCTGGCTCGGCGGTTGGAGACCGGAGGTAAGGTGCGCGGTGGTCGTAGATGTCGAGAAT
This sequence comes from uncultured Pseudomonadota bacterium, assembly GCA_963778795.1. Classification (GTDB taxonomy): domain Bacteria; phylum Myxococcota_A; class Polyangia; order Fen-1088; family Fen-1088; genus DASRQZ01. The sequence continues at coordinate 1,822,588 of CAVZVU010000005.1, forward strand.
CATGTCGCCGCCGGGAAGACTGCGCAGATCGACGTCGAGGAGCAGTCCGTCGGAGCCGCCGTCACCGCCGGACGGAACGTTGAACTGCATGATCGTCCAGTCTTCGGTCGTGCGGTAAGCCTGACTGAGGTAGTACCAGGCGCTGTAGTAAACCTCGTCGGGGAAATTGTCTTCGCGCCAGAGGCGCGCGGTCTCGACGACCAACGGCGCGCCATTGGCGAGCCTGACGGAGTGGGTCCCGGAGTGGGCGACGTCGGTCGAGATCACCACGAAGGTGTCGGGAGCGTCGGCGGAATAGCCCCCCTTCGAGCCCGCGGTCCACTCGGTGAAGTTACCGGTCTCGTGCTCGGCAAACCAGAGGAGCGAGCTGCCGATGTTGACCCGAGTCGAACATCCGCTGCCGCTGCCGGCGAGCGTCAAGACGATCAACGCGAAGCTGAAGATGGATCGGTTCATTGCGCGCAGGAGACTCCTGCGGACAGCCCGAGCCACAACCCTAGGAACGTGCCGATGTTTCCTTCGGGGGTTGCCGTGGCTTCGTTCGGCCTTGGAAAGAACAGGGCATGAAGCCCCACGACGGGCGCGACCGAAAACCTCGGCACACCGAACCTCGGGGCGATGGCGATGCGCCCGCCCAGTTCAACGCGAGTTCCGGACTGCGACTTCGCCGTGTTCGTTCCCGAGATCCGCACCACAGCGCCGGCCAGACCGACCTGACTGATCAAGGCGAGCCCACCCCAACCATTGATCATCGCCGCCCCGCGGAGCATCACGGAGTCATTCTACCTTTCGTCGAGATGTTCGCCGAAAGGGAGGGCGCTTCAGTAGTATTCGAGGGCTCCCGCGTCGTTGACGCGAACATTGCGGTGGCGATGAGCGCCAGTAAATCGCTCGATCTCCCGAACCCACGGCGAGTCGGGATAGCCGTTGACCATCGCCTCTGCCTCGCCGCGCGCTTCGCTGGAATGGCCTAGATCCGCGAGCGCGTGGATGAGGATCGACGTTCGTTCGGGTACGTCCGCGCTGGCAGGAAATCGCCGATTGCCCGATCGGCTGAGCTCGACCGCCCGCTCGGGATCGCTCGCGGCAGCCTCGCGGAGCCTCGCCATCAAGCGAGTCTCCTCGAGAGAAGTGGGGTCGTGCGCATTGGATGAGCGAGGCCGCTCAGCTATTGTGACCAGCCGCGCCGCTGGGACCTTGTCGGCCGGGGCCCCGTCGTGACTCACTTCCGGCGAGGCCATCGGTTGCGCGCGGGTCGTCATCTGCGCGCCCTGCTGATGCACTGCAACGAGACAGGCGACGATGATCAGACCGCCGACCGCCACCAGCGCGAGCTTCTTCGCCACGCGCCCACGCGCCTACGGACAGCCACCGACGTCCGCGACGTGGGCGTTGTAGACATTCTGCATCGCCACCTGCATCGCTGGCCACGGCCAATCCGCGTCGTACGACCAGGCCCAGGCGCCGTTGTAACCGCTGTTGTAGATGCTGGTGTAGAGGTCGTTCTGCGCTACACCCTCGGTGGCCTGCGCCGCAAACTCGCCCATGACCAGCCTCTTGTCCAGCTTCCAGAAGGACGCAGGGTGCGTGAAGCAGGAGTTCGAGGAACCGTTCGACGTGTAGTAATGGACCTCGTAGAAGTCGAGTGTGCCCGTCTGCCGTCCCCCGACGGCTCGCAACGCGGCGTCAGAATAGAAGTTCGTCTTTCCGCTGACGTTCGAGCAGTAGTCGAACGTGACTGCCGCGTTGGTCACAGGCACGCTGGGGTCGGCGGCATGAATGGCCGCGGCGAACCAATTGACGCACTTCTGGATGGCGGCGTCGGAGGTTCTGAACGTCGCCCACCCGTTGGGGCCCATCCCTTCGGGCTCGTTGAATATCTCGTATGAATAGAGACCGGGGGTTCCCTTGAGCGCGGTCACGAGCGGAGTGAGATAGTTGTCGATATACGCCTGGCGAGTCGTGTCGTTCTCGAGCAGGGCCTGATTGTTCGTATGCGCGGCTCCGGCGTTCGCCTGCAACATGTCGAAGGACCAGAGACTGACATTGACACCCACGCCGGCTGTGTGTGCGGCGTTCAAGATCGCCTTCACGCCATCGATATGCGACTGAGGAAGCTTCTGAGCCGTCCCGCTCGAGTCGTAACCCGGGGTAGTCGTCCCGTTGGTGTGCAACCACCAGCGCACGACGCGGCCGCCGGCCGCGTGGGCGTTCTGAAAGATTGTTCGGAACGTCGCCAGATCCGGATTCGGGACGTCATTGGCGAAGTTGACCCACGCGATGTTGAGCCCACTTGCGAAAGTGCAGATCGGCCCGGCACCACCGGTCGCCGCGCCTCCCGCTCCATTGTTGCCCGCGGTCCCTCCTACCCCGTTACCGCCGGCACCTGTCCTGCCGCCGGCGGCGGCCGTGTCGGCCGCGCCTCCGTCGACCCCACCGGTCTTCCCGGCCGTGCCCGCCGATCCGCCGCGGCCCGTGCTGCCTCCCGTCGCGAGCGCACCGCCAGAACCAGGCGAACCACCTACGCCCGACTGACCGCCGCCCGCGCCGGTTGCGGGCATGGTCGAGCCGCCCGAGCCCGCTGGAACACCCCCGCTTCCCGATGAAGCGTCCACGCCGTTGCCGCCATCATCGCCAGGAAGCTCGGAGCCCACACAGGCGACCAGATTCAAGGCCAGGAACGCGAAGAAGGGGAGGGAGGAAAGGCTTCTCAAGCCTACGCGCATCCCAGCCGCGCCGAAGGAGTGCCGGAAGGTCATCCTGAATAGAGGGCACGAATGAAACAAACCTTGGGCGAGCGGAGATGATTGCTCACCCTGACGTGGGAGTGGCGGATGGCGGCGGCGTCCACGGAGGTAGCGAAGGGAGTCGGCGGCAGGGTCACGCCGATTGTCTCTCAGGTTCGGGCGCAGGCTGCCCTTTCGTCATTGTGAGAAGAGAGCCGGCCTTTCGGCGGTGCAACCATGGCGACCGATGGGGGGGGACTGGGTCCCGCGCGCGGCGGCTGTCGAGCAACGGTCTGGTCGCGACAGCATCGAGCACGGAAGAAGCTGTCGTCCCTGTCCGGGTACCTTGGCGAGAAACAGGAAAGGAGAGCGGGTGAAGGTCATCGACGCTGGCCAACTGTCCCTTTCGGTCCGGCGACCGGCTGCTCGGCAGGCACCGACGACGCTGCGGTGGGCCGATGCCCTGGTCATTGCCTTGCTGCGTTCGCAGCGGCCCTATCGGCTGCCTCCGGGCCGGCGGCAACGCATCGCCCTGGCCTTGGCGAGATCGAGCGAAGGCTCATCGTCTCTTGCGTTGGCGGTCTTTCGGGCCGGTGGAGGGAAGATCTACGGCAAAAAAGATTGAATAGCGGGATACCAAGTGCTCGCCATCGCACTATATCCGGCATTGTTGGGGTGTTCAGAATCGGTGAACTGCGCAAGTGACCACACTTTGAGCGCAGCGAACATATCCACCATGACTATGTGCTTGCCCTGTCCTACACGCGGTTGAATCACGCCCGGAATGGCCTGGTTGTAGATTTGTGAGAGCGCGTTCTGCCCGCCGTTGGCGGGAATGATGGTGGCAACAACCAGCAAGGCCCCCGGCGCGTCGTTCGTGATCCGGTCAATGAGCGTCCCGAGGCGGGTCGGCGCGTTGGCTGTGTCCACCGCGTAGTGCATGTCGTTTGTACCGATCATCAGAAGGATGATGTGCGGCTTATAGGTGGCAATGGCTTGGTCGACCAGCGGCGCAATTCCATTTGTCGACGCTGTGTCGTCGATCGTGTATCCGGAGTGGCCCTCATTTTGGGGTGGAAACGCTGCGCCAGCGACTGTGGTGGGACCGCTGGACTGAGAGCCCACGAACGTGATCACCTTGCCGGCGGCAACTGCTTTGCTGAAGACATCGACGCGGTATCCGCCGCCGGTCGTCGAGCCATAGCCGAAGGTAATCGAATCGCCGAGGGGCATGATGGCGCAGGGCGAGCCTTTCGCCGGGCAGGGCGAAAAGACGCCGCCATCGCCGGCGTCATCGCTGGCGCGCCCCGCGTCCCCATCGGTGCGGCCCGCCGATCCGGCGCTGCCACCCGCGCCTCTTCCGCCGGGGTCCGCTCCGGTGCCTCCGGATCCGCCGGCCGCGCTGGCCGGCGTTCCCCCCGTCCCCAGAGAGGAAGAGCTACCGACGCCGCCGGTGCCCATGCTCCCACCCGCGCTCTGGCGACCGCCTGTCCCCGGCTCCCCGCCATTTGCGGGGCCTGCCGGGGACACTGAGGTGGACGAGCAGGCCGCCATTCCCAACAGTTGCGCCGCAAGCAGCGCGCGCACGGTTGAACGTACATGCCCAAGCATCATCACGATTCCGAGACCTCTACCTGAAGCTGGGCAGCCTGTCGCGCGTGATGACGTACTCGTTCGAGTAGACCGCCTGCAGATGAGCCGTGGAGTTGTACAGCGAGCTGATGAAGGTGCCTGACCACACGTTGAAGAACAGCCACTTGGTACCGGTGGATTTCAGCTGATCGGGATCGGGGATCGAGGCGCACTCGTGCAGCGCCACCATCATGTTGGGGAAGACATTCTGGGTCTGCTGGAACAGGCTGGTCATCGGTTGGTAGTCACCCGGCGCGAGATAGTTGTCAGCGCCGCCGAAGTCGATGAAGTTGGCGCCCGGGTTGTAGGCGGGATCTGGGCTACCGCAGAGCGGCGCGATCCACAGGACGTTGTTGAGCCCCTTGGTGGCCGTCAGGTAGTTGAACGCGTACTTGAACAGACTCTGCCACTGGGTCGATGTCCCCATGGTCCACCAGAACCAGTTGCAGTTTCTCCCGGCCTCGTGAAACAAGCGAAGGATGGCGACGCCCCCGGCCGCCTGCAACGGCTGAACGAACTGGGCGATTCGATCCAGGTCCTGATTGAAGCTGGTGTTCTCCGAGGTTCCCGCCGTGAGGACGTTGGCGATGTTGATCGCGACGTTGAAGTTGGCCCCGTTGATTCCCATGTGATAGCCGAACATGCAAAGGCCGCCGTTGTTCCAGTGCTGAACGCACTGGGTCGGGGCGCGGCTATTGTTCACATCGAAGGCGCGGATCGCCGGGTACTTTCCGGTGGCCTGGAAGATGGTGTTCATCCCGTTGTCGTCGTTGTCTTCCTCCTGCGCGGACAGGATGTGGTTGCCGTAAACGCTGTGCAGGTAGCACAGTGCCTTTCGCGTCGCCAAAGTGGCGTTGGGGGTGATCGGCACGAATCCACAATCGGCTACCGCGCCGATCGATCCGTCCGGGCTGGTTCCGCTGTCGGGATTGCCCCGATCGGGCGCGACGTCCGCGGATCCGTCTCGGGTTGACGTGCCGCCATCACGGGCGCCGCCAAGGCCCCCGACGCGATCCGGCGCCGCGTCAGCCACGGCTCCGCCCGGGCCCGCGGCAGCGGCGTCGGTCCGCCGATCGCCGCCCTGCCCCATGGAGGAGCCACCCACACCGGCGGCGGCGGCGTCCATGCCCGAGCCGCCGGTTCCTGAGGACGGACCCTCCCCGGGATCGGGGCTGCATCCGTAGGCTCCCAGACCCAAGAGAACGGATCCGAGAACGGCGGCCAACTTGCGCACGCGGTCACCCTCACCACGGGAATCGTCTGCGATCATCTGATCGATAAAGGGCACGGTTCGGACAAGCCTTTGAGAGTTCGTCGAGTTTCGGGTCTCGACTGGTCGCGCAGCTCCGGATTGGTCGGTCCACTTTTGAGTTCCGGAAAGGCCTGCGTTGACATCGGAGGGCCGGATGAATACTCAGGGGTCCCGCTACCGTTGCTCCGGGTGGGCAACAAAGGTGGCCAAGTCGGCCGGGCGCACGCGGATCGAGTCGATGATTCGGACGTGTGGCAGTCCACCACGATCGCAGAGCTTGTAGACCGTGGCCGTCGAGACGCAGAGCCGCTCTGCGACCTCGGCTACAGTCAACAGCCGGTCGAGCCCGCCGTAGAGAACGGTCAGATCGCCCAGGGTCGGCGTGATCGCGCACGGGCGCGCCTTGCCGCGTCTGTCCCACCCGGGGTGGGCGTTAGACGGCTGAAGCTCCGGCGGTTTGCCCTTGGAGTTGGGTAGCAACCGGGTAACAAAATCTTTGGTTTTCTCTGCGAATCCCTGGGATGGCTGGACTCCAGCCGGATCCGACTCTGTAATCATTCCCGACGGTTGCGAAGGGTCCACACTGCCTGGAACGCTGCCCTCGTAAATTTGGGAGCAGGATGTCGGAGGTTCGAATCCTCTCGCCCCGACCAGACTCAAGTCCCCGCGACGATTCAGTTTCGAGATCGGGCGGGGAGGGTGCTTTTCCCGGCTTTTTGGCCTCCAGGAGCAAAATAGGAGCAAACGGAGCCGGAATCGTAGCTACCGCCTGCGCTTCGCTGCTATCTGCGGGCGCGTGGGACGGCAAGCGGCGAGCCGCCGGCAAGTCGAGCCCGTCGGGGTAGACAGCGCTGGCAGGCTGCTTCTAGGCCAGATCGACTTCGACGTGGTGGTCGCGGCGATCGTCGACCAGCGGGATCAGGTGGTCCGATCGGTCGTTTCCATCGATGGCGACCCGGTTCACGCTGGCACCACCGCCGCCATTTCGGACTTCGATGTGATACTGCGTCTCCCGGTAGCGGTAGTGGATCTTGAACCCGGTCCAGTCGCTGGGCAGGCAGGGATTGACACGCAAGCTGGCAACGCCCTGAGCGTCGACCTCGAGATGCACCCCCAGCAGGGATTCGGTGATCAGACGTAACATCCACCCGGCCGAGCCGGTGTACCAGGTCCAACCGCCCCGTCCCGTGTGCGGCGCGACCGCGTACACATCGGCCGCAACCACGTAGGGCTCGACGCGATATCTCGCGATCGCCTCGGGCGTCGCCGCGTGCGAGATCGGATTGATCAAACGAAACACGTCCCACGCGCGCGTCGCGTCCCCGAGGGCGGCGAACGCCATCGCCGTCCACACCGCCGCGTGGGTGTATTGGCCTCCGTTTTCGCGGACCCCCGGCACGTAGCCCTTGATGTAACCGGGGTCGAGCGACGATTTGTCGAACGGAGGCTCCAGGACCTGGACCAAACCAGCGTCGCGTCGCACCAAGTATCGTTCCAGGCTGTTCATGGCGGTCATCGACCGGTCGGGCGGCGCCGCCCCGGACAATACCGCCCAGCTCTGTGGCAGGGCGTCGATCTTGCACTCGGGATTCAGAACCGAACCCAGCGGCTCGCCGCTGTCGAAGTACGCCCGGCGGTACCACTCCCCGTCCCAGGCGCTCTCCTCGATGTTGACTCGCAGCTTACCGGCTTGCGCGGTGTACGCCTCGGCATGGGCGACGTCGCCGCGCCGGCGGGCCAGCGCCGCGAATTCCGTCAGCACATCGAACAGGAAGAACGCCAACCAGACGCTCTCGCCCCGCCCCTCCGCTCCCACAAGGTTCATCCCGTCGTTCCAGTCGCCGCATCCCATCAGGGGCAACCCGTGCGCGCCGTAGCGCAGGCCGTTGTCGATCGCGCGCACGCAGTGTTCATACAGCGTGCCGCTCTCCTCCGAGACGTGCGGCAGATCGTAGTAAGACTCCTCTTCGGGACGGACGGCCCGGCCGGTGAGAAACGACGTCCGCTCGTCGAGCACGCCGGTGTCACCGGTGGTGGTGACGTACCGGCAGGTGGCGTAAGGCAGCCACAGATAATCGTCCGAGAAGTGGGTGCGCACGCCTCGGCCCGCCGGTGGATGCCACCAATGCAGCACGTCGCCCTCGCGGAACTGCTTCTCGGACGCGCGCAGCAGGTGCTGTCGCAGCACGACCGGTTCGGCATGGACCACGGCCATCGCATCTTGCAGCTGATCTCGAAATCCGTAAGCGCCGCCCGATTGATAAAAGCCGGTCCGGCCCCACATGCGCGCGCTCAGCACCTGATACAGCAACCAACCGTTCGCCAGGAAGCTCACCGACGGATCGGGGGTCTCGCAGTAGAGCGTGCCCAGGGTGCGGCTCCAGTAGTGCCACACCCCCTCCACCGTTCCCTGGGCCCGCGCCGGTCCCCGGAAGCGCTGCACCAGTTGCCGGGCGTGGCCTTCATCGCGGCCGGCGCCGATGGTGAAGACAACGTCTCGTTCCTGGTCGTGGGCCAGCTCGACTTGCACCTGCATAGCGGCACAGGGGTCCAGTCCCGCCCCCACGCGCCCGGACAAGCGCGTTCGGTGCAAGGCTGCCGGATCGGCGGCGGTTCCGTTCCTTCCGAGAAATTCGGCGCGGTCGCCGGTCACGGTGCGCGTGGTCTCGCTGCAGTCGACGAAGGCAACCCGGCCAGCGAAGTCGTTGTTGTAAGGGTTCGACGCCATCAACGCCCCGGTCGCCACGTCGACCGTCGTGACCACGTGAAGCAACGTCTTGTCGCGCAAATCGCCCAGCACCCATTCCCAGTATCCGATGAATGACAGCTTCCGCGGGCGGCCGGATCGATTCGAGATGCGCAGCCGTGCGAACTTGACCGGCTCGTCGGTGGCAACGAACACGCACAACTCGGTGACGATGCCGTCCTCGGTGTGCTCGAATATGCTGTACCCGAATCCGTGGCGCGCGACGTAAGAAGAGTCGCCCGCTGCCGGCCAGGGCGACGGCGACCAAAAGTGCCCGGTCTGGTCGTCGCGAATGTACAGCGCCTCACCACTCTTGTCGGAGACCGGATCATTGGCCCACGGGGTCAGCCGGAATTCGTGGCTGTTCTCCGACCAGGTATAGGCGCTTCCCGCTCTCCGAGACGATCGTCCCGAATTGGGGGTTGGCGATGACGTTGCTCCACGGCGCCGGCGTTGCTTGATTGGGGCGCAGCAGGATGACGTATTCGCGTCCGTCTCGGCTGAATCCCCCCAGACCGTTGAAGAACGCGAGATCGCGCGCGGGCGCTTCGCTGACCGCGGCGCGTCCGGCGCGGCGGCGTGTCGGTCGCAGCAGAGGAACCAGGACCTCCCCGCTGCCCGCGCGTTCCGCCTGTTCGGAGAAGGAACCGACGTCGTCGAAGAGCACGACCCGCGCGACGGTTTGCAACAGGGTTCGATCTTCATCGGAGATGGCCTCGCCTCGACGCACGAAGATTCCTCCCGGCTTGTCGATCAGCGCGGTCTCGGGACTGGCCGCGATGAGGTCCATGATCGCTTCCTGCAACGTCTGCCGATAGATGGAGTCGTCGTCGTTCCAGATCACCAGATCCACGGCGACGCCCTTGATGCGCCAATATGCGTGCGCCCGGATGGCGTGACGGCAAAGCTCAATCTTTGCGTGGTCGCTCATGCGAACCAGCACGATGGGCAGGTCCCCCGAGATCCCGTAGCCCCACAGGCCGGATTGTCCTCGCCGATTGCGCGCGAGGATGCCGGCTTTGGCCCGGTGCGCGTCGCCCGCGAAGATCACCGAACCGGCGAGGCGAGCGTACGTCTGGGCTTCCGCTTCGTTGGCGTTGATCTGCTGCAGCAGGATGTGGCTGTGGGTCCAGGCGAGCTCGAACACCCGATCCGCCAGGTGCGGGTCGTGGTACTTGTCCATCATCGCGGTGACGATCTCGCGGGTGTCACCGACACCGGTGACGACGTCGACCTTTGCGGTCTCGTTCGGTTGCAACACGACGACGCGCCTGATGCAGACGACGGGATCCAGCACGGGGCCGTGGCTGTCGGAGAGCGGCTGTCGGCCCTCCAGGGCCGCGGGCGCTACCAGGGTCCTGCCGCGCCCGATGAACTTCATGCGATCGGTTTCGAATGAAGCCTCACCGGCGGTGGTCCCTTGCACCGTCATCAAGTGAACCATCCACGGCGGATGTTCGCCCGCCGAGCGGGGCCGGCGGGTACAGAGGATGGCCTGCCTCGGCCGCACCAACTCCGTCTGCACGAACAGGTTGCTGAACGCTGGGTGTGCCAGATCTTGCCCCTGGGGCGCCAACACGATCTCGGCGTAGCTCGTCACCTCGATCGTCCGCACAACGTCCGACCGGTTGGTCAGGGTGATCCGCCGCAACTCGATGTCGTCCTCAGGCGAGACGCTGATCTCCGTGTGCGTGTCGATGCGGTTGTCCCGCCTGCGAAACTCAGCGCGAGCTTGCGTGAAGAGCGCCTGATACCGCGTGGTCTGGGCCAGGGTAGGTTGCCACGCCGTCGACCAGGTCGACCCGCTATCGAGATCGCGCAGGTAACAGAACGGTCCCCAGCCATCGCTGGTGGCGTCCTCGCGCCACCGGGTGAGTTGCAGATCGCGCCAGCGGCTGTACCCGCCCCCGGCGTGCGTGACCATGGTGTGGTACCGGCCATTGGACAGCAGCGTCACCTCTGGGGTGGGACCGGCCGGATCGGTGAACACGCGCATCGTGCCTTCGTCGGGCGTGTCCGCCGCGCGGGTCACGCCGTCCTCGGTGACGTGAGGAAACAGCGGCGCCGCGGCTTTGGGGACCCGCTCCTGCAACAGCAGATCGTCGGCGCGCAACACCGGATCGCCTTCGAAGCGACGTTGCATCGGTCGGTCGAGCAAGAAGTAGCCGAGCGACAGCAAGCTCATGCCCTGGTGATGGGCCATGAATTGCCGCACGATCGCAAACAACGCCCCCGGGGGCAGGCGGGACTTCGTGTAGTCGATGGCCTCGTAATATCCGTAGGCGCCCTCGAAACCCTCGTCCGCCATTCTCTTCAGATTTCGGCACGCCGCCTCGGGGTCCACCATCAAGGCCAAGGCGGTGGCGTAGGGCGCGATGACCAGGTCTTCGGCGAGGCCGCGCTTGAGGCCGAGGCCCGGCACCCCGAACGCGCGGTACTGGTAATTGAGGCGGGCGTCGACGGTGTTGTAACCGGACTCGGAAATGCCCCAGGGAACGCCGCGCTGATCTCCGTAGTCGATTTGTCGCCGCACGACCGCCCGATACGTTCGATCGAGCAACGTATTCTCGTAGGTCGGCATGACCAGCAGCGGCATGAGGTACTCGAACATCGAACCGCTCCAGCTCAGCAAAGCGGGGGCGCCGCCCGCCTTGGTCAACAAACGGCCGAGCGCGAACCAGTGCTCCGGAGGCACCTGGCATTGGGCGATGGCAATGAAGCTTCCCAGTCGGGCCTCGGAGCCAAGCAGATCGTAGAAGCTTCCGTCGACCCGCCGCTCGTCGACGTTGTACCCAATCGCGAATAGGTCACGCGATTTATCGAAGAGGAACGTGTAGTCGACCTCGGTCAGGTCTTGACACTCCACCGCCAGGTCTTGTGTGGCCTGCATGCGGTCGGCGGCGTGCTGGGCCCCCAGGATCAAAGCGGCACGGAGCCGCGCACATCGTTCGAGGACAGCGGCCCCCTGCGTCTCGCGGCCCTCAGAACCAGACGCGCGTTTCAGGTCGGCGACGAATCCGTCCAGGGCAGGGATGACGGTGGTTGGAAACCTGGCGACGTCGCGGACAGTGGGACCGGCCTCGAGCGCGGCCACCACCGTCGACAGCTGCGCGAGATCGGGAGGAGAGTGCCCCGCCAAGTCGGCGGTATTCGAGCCCGACGGGATTGAAGGGAGCTCGACATCGACCCAGGGGGCCATCCACACGAGGTCGTCGTAGTGATCCCGGCAGGTGCGTTCGACAGCGGCCGCCCACCATCCGACCTCATCGTCGGCGCTACAGGCCGCAGAAAGTTCGGCGGCGGCCTTCGTCAGTCGCGACAGCAACCGCGCCGCATTCGTCAGCCCGGCGGGCCGCGGCTCCAACAGATCGTCGAGGTGATGCACGGAATGAAGAAGATCCGAGGACCCGGCCGAGCGGACCGGATCCTCCGGCTTGCGACGCGTGCCTCGCGCCACCTCCTGCAGTACCTGGAGGGTGTCGCGAATCCCATCGAAGGCGCGCGCGGTCGATAGTGGTGTCTCGACCAGTTGCAAGAGGCCACTGCGAAGGACCATCAGGTGTCCCAGGAGGTTCCCGCTGTCCACCGTTGACACGTAGCGCGGAGACAGGGGCTCGAGGGTCCGGGTGTCGTACCAGTTGAAGAAGTGTCCGCGGTGCCGTTGCATGCGGCCCAGGGTCGCGAGTGTGTTTCGCGTGCGGTCGACGAGGCCAGCCACGGAGGAATACCCGAAATCGACGGCGTTGAGATTGGCGAGCAGCGCGAGGCCGATGTTGGTCGGGCTGGTTCGCGACGCGATCACCACCGCCGGTTGCTCCTGCACATTGTCGGGCGGCAGCCAGTTGTCCTCGCGGGTCACGAAGGTCTCGAAGAACCGCCAGGTCTTTCGCGCGCGCCCGTGGAGAAAGCGACGCTGCCGGCGAGACAGGTGAACCGCCGGCGGCGCCAGCGTGCGACTGAGCCACCAGACGAGCGCGGGCGAGAAGAGCCAGGCGGCCAACAGCGGTGCAGCCGGCGCGAGAGAGGTCGGCCGGTAGTGGACGATGAACGCGATCGCCTCGAGGGCGATCGCCGGTGCGACCAGCATCGCGGTCACCGAGCTGCGCCGGCCGCGCTGCGCGTCGCTGGCGGTCGTCCACTCCAGAAGGCGTCTGCGCGTGAAGATCAGCCGCGCGAGCGTTCGGCTGATGGCGTCGAAGCTGACGTAGGCGTCATGGGCGATGAGGGCCAGCGTGAAGATCAGCCGCGCCCCCTGCGTCCCGGCTGCCCCGACCGTGACCCGCAGGTGCGCCGCGAAACGGAGGTCCGGGGGCTTGCGCGCCAGATCGGCGAGCAACGATACCAAGGGAACCGCGCCGAAGATGACCGCGACAAACGGCACGACCAACGTGACGTCCACGGGCGCCAACAGCAAGAATGATGCGAGCAACAGCGCCAGCGTTGCCAGGGGAACCGCGCTGCGGCGCAGGTTGTCGAGAATCTTCCACCAGGAGACGGCCGAGATGGGATTCGGGGCGGTTCCTGGTGCAAGGCGCGGGACGCGCGGAAGCAGCCAGCGCGCGATCTGCCAATCGCCGCGCATCCACCGGTGGCGGCGGCTGACGTCGGCCAAGTACTGCGACGGGTACGCCTCGTAGAGCTCGACGTCGCTCAGCAAGGCCGAGCGAGCGTAGGCCCCTTCGAGCAGATCGTGGCTGAGAACCGTGTCGTTCGGAAAGTCGCCGCAGGTCTGGACGAAGGCGTCCACATCATAGATGCCCTTGCCGACGAATGACCCCTCGCCGAACAGATCCTGGTAAACGTCGGAAACGACGCGCGTGTAAGGATCGACGCCGGGGTCGCCCGCGAACAGGCGAACGAACCAGGATCGGCGGGCGCTCGGCAGACTGACGCTGACCCGCGGCTGAAGAATGCCGTGGCCGTCGACGACCCGACGGCGGGCCGCGTCCAGCACCGGCCGGTTCAGCGTGTGCGCCATCGCCCCTACCATCTCGCGCGCGGCATCGCGCGGGAGCTGGGTGTCGGTGTCCAGCGTGATGACGTAGCGAACACCGGCCAGCTCAACGGGATCCCCGATGACCTCCGAGAAGTCGCCCGCACCACCCCCGCGCAAGAAGGTGTTCAACGCGGCCAGTTTGCCGCGCTTGCGCTCGTGGCCCATCCAGACGCCCTCGCGCGGATTCCAGCGCCGCGGGCGATGCAGGAGCAGGAAGATGCCCGCTCGCTTTGCCTCGTATTTGCGATTGAGAGCTGCGATGCCGTCGCGGATCAACGACACCAGCGGCGCGTCCGACGCCAGGGTCTCTGCCGGCGCGTCGACGAAGTCGGTCAGCAGCGCGAAATGCAGGTTCTCGTCGCGGTTGGCCAGGTACCGCACCTCCAGCCCCTCTAACAGGTCCTTGGCGCCTTCAGGGGTCGACAGCATGGTCGGCACCACCACCAGCGTGCGACTGTCGGCGGGAATGCCGGAGCTGAAATCCAACCGCGGCAGACGTCGGGCCGTCACCAGCAGCGTCACCAGCCAGTTCGCGAATCCGACGCCCAGATGGCTGGCGCACAGGACCAGGGGAATCGCGAGTGCGAGCCACCGGGCCATCGGAACGATTCGCCACGACCGCGACAAGTGCGGCAGGCATTCGAGGAACGCCCCAGCGGCCCCGGCCGTCCCGACGGCGATGGTGAATACATAGAGGAACAGCGGCCATCGGCTGGCAAAGCGGCGGGTCGCGCGCGACAACGAGCCGCGCATGCCCACTCGAAGCTCCAGGGCTCGCCGTCCGCGATCGATCAAGTAGTAGCCGACGTGGGCCATCCGCGGCGTGACGTCGTGGCTGATGGCTTCCGTATCGTCGGCCGAGGCGCGCGCCATGCGGATGGCCTCGCTCGCCACCTCGTGCTCTTCCCACGTGCTGCGCTTGGCGATCTCCTCGATGACATGGCGATAGCGATCGCGCGTCGCGAAATCCATGGCGGCATAGACCTGCGCGGGATCGGTGCGCAGGACTTGCTCGACCATGCTGTGCGTTTCGACGAACGTTCGCCAATCGTTCGCGCCCAGAAAACGCAGGCTGGCGATGCAATTACCCATGGAGATCTGGTCGGCCGCCTGCGCCTGCCCCTCACCCCGGACCAACCGCTCGGTGGTCTGTCCGAGCTCGGCCAGACGATGCTCGAGCCAGCTGTTCGCAAACGTGAAGTGCGCGCTTTGGCCCTGCAGGTGCCGTGTGAGCTCGGCGAGGAAGGCTCCCGTTAGCGGTGGGTCGGCGCGCGCCATGTCGGCCAAGACCAGCACCAGATCGCTCGGATTTCGTTCCACGACCGCGACCATTCGTTCGGCCCAGTCGTCGGCCAGATCGCGGTCTCGGCGCCCGGCCGCCACGCGCGCGGCGACACGGCGCAGGTTCTCGATCAGCGCCAGACCCAACATGATCGGGATGGCCCACAGCTCGCCGATTTGCAGCGGGTCGGCGGGCTTGTACGCGGCGATGAAGCCATTCAAGCTGTCCCAGTCGATGCGCCCGTCGACGTGCGCGATCAGCTCGATGGCAACGGCGTATGCGCGTGGGTTCCCGGCGTCCGCGCCACCGCCCAGCCGCGGAAGCTGACGGCTATACGAGCGCGGCAGGTTTTTCCGCGTCAGCCGAATCTGTTCTTCGATCAGATAGAAATTGTCGAGCAGCCACTCCGCCGCCGGCGAGATGCGCCGGCCGCGAGCCACGGCGGCGGCCACCAGACGGTAGGTGTCGAGCAGAATGCGTTCGTTCTCATCCAGCCGCGCGATGAGCTGGTCCGGACCTCGACCATCGGCCAGATGGTGTGACACTGCCAGGGAAGCCGCGTGCCGCGCGAGCTGATCGACGCTGAGCAGCTCGGCCCGCAGCGGTTCCTCCCTTTCGCCGGCGGACGGCAATTCCCTCAGGCCCGGGGAGTTGCGTCCGAGGAAGGTCGCGCGTCTCACCCACGCGCGCAGCGCCGAAACAGCCACGCCGGAAGCTCCCCTACGACATTTCCGGCCGACCAAGGGGCTGGCAGGTCAAGCGGCGCGTGCGTCTCCGACGCCTTCGCCCGGCCCCTGCTACGAGACGCCGTAGCACGTCTGGCCAAGCGCAAGCGCAGGTTTATTCATCGTCCATCCCTCGGGCCCGCACCGACCGGCACGTCCCCTTGCATAGCACGGTTGCCCGAGGGATCCCCGATCTTGTTGCCTCACGACCGGCGACAGAGCCGCCAACGGGTGGCTCCGCCCGCGCGTCAGCCCCTCCCTTCGGCCTGGCCCGCGTCCCGGCACCAGCCGCGCTATCTCGCGAGCGCGGCCAGCAGCGAACCGAAGTAGGCGGGCACGCTGTCCCACGGATTGGGCAGGCTGTCGTTCTGAAGATAGATGTACCCGACCCGCTGTCGCGCGGTTTGAATGAACGTGTCGTCGATCGCCGACACGTTGTACGGGATGATGCCGAAGTTCTTCTTGTCGTAGCCCGGCAATCCCGGACCCTGACGCGTCCGATCCCGATCCTCCCTGCTTCGAATTGACGGGGACGGTCCATCACTTTGGTCGACGGGCCAGGTCTGGCGAGCCCCTGGCCGCGCAAGTACCTGGACTTGGTTGAGTCTCCCTCGACGGTACGGAACGTGCTCCTCAACGGGGGGCCATCTGGAGGAACCGACCGATGGGAATCAACGAAGCCCGTCCGCCTTTGCAAGCGCAGTGTTGAAAACCCGCTCCACTCGCTCGAAAGTTGGCGTCCCTTGTATTCGAAGGAGATTTCATGAAAAGCCTCACTACCGTTGCGTTGCTGCTAGCTCTCTTTTGCGCCCCCTCACTTGCCCAAGCCGAAGCGACCGCCGTGTCGCGGCCGGCTGTCAGCGGCTCGCCAAGTGGGCGATCGATCGAGCCGGCGCCGCAAACCCTGGAATTGATGGCCCTCCCTCCTTGGCCCGGTACGTGCTCTACGAGCCAACCGCGATTCGATAACCGAATGACAGGATAGGAGCCTAGGAATGAAGAATCTCACTGCCATCAGCGTCGTGTCCATGACGATGTCCGCGGCGTTTGCGTCTGGCTGCAACGTTCACGACAACACGATCAATGCAGGCTCGGGAGCCGGCGGCGCCACTGGTCGACGCGCGGCCCCCCCGCGCGACGGTGATCGAGCACGAGAACAAAAACTACATGAGCACCCTGATGGTGAGTGCTTTGTCGGGCGCCGTACTGGGCGCGCTGGTCGGTGGAGCGGTCTACTACCTGGCTGATCATCAAACCCAGCCCCGCCACATCATCTACTGGGCCGCGGGAGGTGTCCTGGTGGGCGGCGGCGTGGGCCTCGCGCAAATCCTGGTGCAAGAGAGCCGGGTCGATCGGGTTGCTTCACGCCCGCAGGCAGATCCGGCACCGACGTTCCGCCTATCACTCCTCTCGAAGAGCTTCTAGGTGAGCTAAGGCGCAAATGTGCGTGGGCGCGCATGTCGCGACAAGAGTACAGAAGCTGCCGCCACGACGATCCACGCGCCCACGTGGTGCACGAGCACGTGCAGCGCGCCGCGGTGGCAGGCGAGCTCGCCGAGCAGCGCGCCCGCCGTGCCGGCGCCGAGCCCTGCGGCGACCGCGCGCGACCAGCGCCAGGCGGACTGCCGCAGCCCCCAGAGCGCGAAGGCGAGCGGGATGAGGCCGATCCCGACGTGGCTCGCCGAGCAGACCCATTCGGGCGTCGACGCCGGCGCGCCGGCGCCACGTGACAGCACGAGCGCGGCCATCAGCGCGGGGCCCGCGGCGAGAACCGCCGCGCGCCAGAGGCGGCCGCCGGGCGCGAGGGCGGCGAAGCCCGCGAGTGTGGCCGTCGCCAGCAGGCAGAGCAGCAGCGGCGCGCGCTCGAGGACGCGGTGCCAGTCGGCGAGGGAGGCCGCGAGCGCCGCGGCCGCCGCCAGCAGGCCCGTGCCGGCAAAACCCGCGACCACCCGCCAAGCCTGGGCGCGCCAGGAGACAAGCGTCGGCGCCGCGCGCAGCTCCGCGAGCGCGGCGCCGCGCGAGCGCGCGAGGGCGTCTTCGCGGCCCGCGTTCACGCCTCACCTCCGAGCGGGCCGAGCAGCTGGCGAAGGCGCTCGTAGCCGCGGTGGGCGCGCACCTTGGCTGCGCCCACCGAGATGCCGAGCGCCGCCGCGATCTCCTCGAACGAAAGCTCCTGCAGCTTGTGCAGCACGACGGCTTCGCGCTGGTCGGGAGGCAGGCGCGTGAGCGCGTCCTCGACGGCGCGCGCGGCGGCCGGATCGCGGGGCGCCGCCGTCTCGGCCACTTCGTCGGGCGGCGCGCCGGTGTCGGTCAAACGCTCGGGGCGCGCGCGACGGCGGCGGAGGGCGTCGCGGGCGGCGTTGGTGGCGATGGCGTAGATCCACGCGCGCACGTTGGTGCCCGCCTCGTAGCGGCCCCGCGCGCGCACGAACGAGAGGAATGTGGTTTGCAGTAGGTCCTCCGCGAGAGCGGAGTCTCGCAGCATCCGGGTCAAATAGGCCAGCACGGCCGCGGCATATCGTCGGTGGAGCATGTCGAAGGCGCCCTCGTCGCCGCGACAGAACCTCTGCATGAGGGCGTCGTCCGTTGGCGCGTCCGAGCCGCTGTCTCTTTCCATATGCACGGGAGCTACTCTTGGTAACACGAGCGTGGCCTGTCGGGGCACCCGGCGCCGGATCGACGGCCAGTCCACTGCCGGGGAGGTTGACGTCGGGCTCACGGCGCGGCCCGCGCGCTGCGGGCTTGGGGCGCTGCGCCCGCCCCGAGGGTTTGCTCGACGAAGTCGCGGAACTGCGCGCCGGCGTCCCAGCGCGCGAGCTCGTCGCGCGCCGCTCGCGCTCGCGCTACGAAGGAGGGCTCGCCGAGCAGGCGCTCGATCCCGCCCGCGACATCCCGACGCGTGAGCGCTCCTGCCCGCAGGGGCAGCCCCGCACCGAAGCGCTCGATTGCCTGCATCGCCAGGTACTGGTCGAGGTTGAACGCCACCCCCAGGACCGGCCGTCCTTCGGCAAGAGCCTGATAGCCGGTGGTGCTGCCGCCGTTCGATACCACGACCGACGCGCACCGCGCGGCGAGGTCGCCCGGCAGGTAGTCGGCGACGTAGACGTCGGGTGAGCGGGTCTCGAGCGCCACGCGACCGGCCGTCGCCACGACCACCTGGCAGCCGAGCGATGCGGCCGCCTCGACTACGAGCGACAATCGCTCGACCCGGCCCGAAGACCCGAGCGTGACGTAGACGATCGGGCGGCCGAGGTCGAGGCGGTCCCACCAGACGGGTGGTTCGATCGGGGGCGACCAGGGCACGTAGCCGAGATAGTGATGGTTCGGAGGCAGCCCGCGGGTGGGCGCCAGGCCGGGCACGTCGGCGTAGAGGGTGTGGTCGCCGTGCGTGAGCACCTCGAGCAGCCCGCCGATCTCTGTCAGGCCGTGCGCCCGGCGGAGCGCGTTCACCGGGCGCGCGAAGTGGCGGAAGACGAATGGCAGGGCCGCCGGAAAATGGCGCGCGGCGCGCTCGACGCCCAGCAGCCGAACGATCGGGTGATCGGGCAGCGGGAAACCGTCGCGCTGTGCATACGGGCTCCAGTAGGCGTTGATGAGGCACGCGTGAGGCACGCCCGCAAGAGGCGCAGAGACGGCAAGCGAGAGCCGCAGATCGCCGACGACCAGGTCGGGACGGACGGCATCGAAGAGGTCCAGTTCGTCGCGCATGTAGCGCGCCAGCGTGCGTGCGCCGTAGAGCCGCAACCCGCGCGCGACCCGACGATCAACGACGGCGGCCGGCAGCGACGCGATTTGGTGCCGGACG
Source organism: uncultured Pseudomonadota bacterium (assembly GCA_963778795.1). GTDB lineage: Bacteria > Myxococcota_A > Polyangia > Fen-1088 > Fen-1088 > DASRQZ01. The sequence goes on from CAVZVU010000005.1 coordinate 1,841,752, forward strand.
AAGTGGGCCAGGTCGGGCGCGCCGAAGACCAGGTCATGGAACTGCGCTGACGCGAAGTGGACCTCGTATCGGCGCGCGTCGAGAGCGCGCGCGAGCGTGACGAGGCGGACCACCTGCGCCAGCGAGACGGCCTCGGCGACGAAAAGGACGCGCTTCACAGCGCGCCTCCGCAGATGCGCTGCGCGCTCTCGGCGAGCGCGCGCCACTCGGCGGCGTCGGGGCCGAAGGCGTCGAGATCGGCGCGCCGCCGGACGGCCTCTGCGAGCGGGCGCGCCCGGGCGCAGTCGCGCTGGTCCGCGAAGAAGGCCGAGGCGTGCGCCTGGTTGCCGGGGAACGCGCCGTCACGCGCGAGCGCCAGCGAGAAGTACTGAGCGGCCTTCTTCGACGAGCCCACGGAGATCAGTGCGGGGGCCTTCCAGTAGAGGTTGGCGAGCGCGCGCGCCGCCGCCGCGTGGTCGTAGGTCGGGTCGAGCCGCTCGAGGCGCAGCAGCGTCGCCTCGACCTCGGGGATGACCTTGAGCGCGTGGAGCTTGCTCCGCGTGAGAGCCGCCCGCGCTAGGTTCGCGGGCAGCCAAAGGAGGGCATCGCGCGCGTCCGGGTTCGCGGCGAGCGCGGCGCGCCCCAGCGCCACCCCCCGCTCGTACGAAGCCCGTGCCGCGGGCCCGTCGCCCGCCTTCTCGGCGGCGTCGCCCGCGCGAAAAACCTGCTCGATCGCGCTTGGCGAGCGCGTCACGGTATCCCCGGCGCGCGCTGCGGTGACGGCCACCGTCGAGACGAGCAACAGCGCGATCGCACCCGCGCCCCTCACGACCCGAGCTCACGTAGAGCGGCGAGGGTTTCGGCGACGCCCGCATAGCCGCGCGCATACCAGGCCAACCAAGCGACCATCATGGTGACGTGCCCCACGAGGATGAATACGTGGCTCCACATCTCGACGACGTCCGACTTCGCCGTGAGGTACCGCCGCCAGTGCATGACCTCGTCTACGACGCTGTAGAGAAAGGAAAGCGCCGTGAGCACGAGGGCGGGGATGCCGTAGGCGCGTCCTCCGGTGTAAGCCGCGCAGAGGAGCACGCAACTGGCGATGCCGAGCGCGATGATCACGTGGTGCACGAGGGCCTCGCCGCCCCGCAGCGCCTCCTTATAGATAGTCCGGTGGCCGATCGTGTCGACCGCGATGGCTGCCGTGAAGATCGCCGCGCCGAGCGGCACGAGGCGCGCCTCCGGGGGCAGCGGCGCGCCCGCGTGGCGCCCCAGCCACACGAAGCCGCCCGTCACCAAACAGAAGCCGAGCATGAGGCCCACCCACGCGACGTACACGAACCAGTCGACGCGCCTGAACTGCCGGATGCGCCCGACGTAGACGTAGACGGCGTTCACGCCGCGAGCCTCTTTCGGGACACGAGGCCCATCACCGCGGTGTCGAGGAACGCGCGGACGACGAGCCAGAGCTTGCGCGCAGGAGACACGACGGCGCGTCCGCGCGTAACGTCGTACCCGCGGCGCGCGATGACGCCGCCAATCTCGGCGTAGATGAGGCGCGCCGCGCGCATGGCCACCCCGACCGAGGCAGGCAGCGCGGCGAGGCCGCGGTCGCCCCGCCGGTAGAAGGCGTCCGCCCGCCGGAGGAGCTCGGCGACCGCGCGCGCCGTGTCTGCTCCCCCGGCCGTCGGAAACCGCACGCCGCCCAGCAGCTCGGCGGGTAGGTAGACGCGGCCTCGACGCTCGTCCTCGGCGACGTCACGGCAGATGTTGGTGAGCTGCATGGCCACCCCGAGGTCGGAGGCCGTCGCGAGCGTCGCGGCGTCCCGCACGCCAAAGAGGTGCGCCATGAGCAGCCCAACCGTGCCCGCGACCCGGCGGCAATAGATCAACAGCTCCTCGAACGAGGCGTACCGGACGTGGCCGAGGTCCATCTCCATGCCGGCCAGCAGCTCGTCGCACGGACGGCGCGGCAGTTGCGTGCGCCGCACGACGTCCTGGAACCCCGCGAGGATGGGGTCCGCGAGATCGCGCGGCCCGTAAACCTCGTCGAGCTCGGCGCGCAACCTCGAGAGGTTGGCGCTCGCCTCGGCGGGATCAGACGCGAAATCGATGGCGTCGTCGCATCGGCGGCACCAGGCGTAGAGCGCCGTCGCGTCCGCGCGCACGCGCCCTGGCAGGAGGCGCCCGGCCCACGAAAAGCTGCGCGCGTGGCGGCGCAGCACGGCGCGCGAGAGCGCCTGAGATGCGGGCGTCATGAAGCGAGCGCCTCCGCGCCCTGCAGGCCGAGGTCGCGGATTACGAGCCGCGCCGTCGCCTTGGCCGAGTTGATCACGCCGGGAACGCCGGCGCCCGGGTGCGTGCCCGCGCCCGCGAGGTAGAGGCCGGGGATGCGCGGGTCTTTGTTGTGCGGGCGGAAGTAGGCGCTCTGCCCGAGGCGCGGCGCCACCGAGAAGGCCGAGCCCTGGAACGCGTGCAGCCGATCGCGGAAATCGAGCGGCGTGAACACGCGGCGGCACGAGATCTCGTGGCGCAGCCCGGGCAGGCCGGCCGCTTCGAGCGCTTCGAGGATGCGTTCGGCGTAGGGCTCGGCCTCGCGCGTCCAGTCGACAGGGGCGGCGCCGAGGTGCGGGACGGGCGCCAGGACGTAGAACGTCTCTCCACCCGGCGGCGCGAGCGTCGGGTCCGTTACGGTAGGCTGGTGCAGGTAGAGGCTGAAGTCGGGGGGCAGCGCGGGGCCGTGGAAGATGTCGTGCAGGAGCTCACGATAGCGCGGCCCAAACAGGACCGTGTGGTGCGCGCGGCCCTCGTAGCGCCGCCGCGTGCCGAAGTACAGGACGAACAGGGACATCGACCACTCCATGCGCTCGAGCCGAGCGCGCCGCTCGTTGGCCGCTGGCACGCCGGCGTAGAGACGCGCGTACGTGTCGTGGAGATCGCCGTTCGAGACGACGGCGTCGAACCACTCGGCGCCCAGGTCGCCGCCGGCGCGCGCGTAGGTGACCTCGTGACGCGGCCGCCCGCGGTCCTCGCGGACGGAGACGCGAGAGACCGGCGTGGAGAGGCGCAGCTCGCCGCCGAGGCGCCGATAGAGCTCCACGAGCCCGCGCACGAGCGCGCCGGTGCCGCCGCGGGGAAAGAAGACGCCCCACTTGCGCTCGAGGAACGGGATCAAGGTGTAAATCGCGCTCGTCTCGAACGGGTTGCCGCCGATGAGGAGCGCGTGGAACGACAGCGCCTGGCGCAGGCGCTCGTCCTTGACGAAGCGGCTCACGGCGCCGTAGACGGACCGGTCGGCGCGGAGACGAGCGAGCTTCGGCGCGACGCGCACCATGTCGGCGAAGTGCAGGAAGGCGGCATCGACGAGGCCCTGGTACCCCGCCTCGAAGACCCGCCGGCTGTAGTCCATGAAGCGCGCGAAACCGTCGCTGTCGCTGGGCGCGAGGGCGGCGACGCGCGCCCGCATCTCCTCGGGCGTGCCTCCGTAGTCGAAGCGCGACCCGTCGGGCCACTCGAGCCGGTAGAACGGCCGCACGGGTTCGAGCCGCACGTGGTCCTCCAGGCGCTCCCCCGCGAGCGCGAAGAGCTCCTCGAAGACGTGCGGCGCCGTGATCACCGTGGGACCGGCGTCGAACGTGTGGCCCTGGTCCTCGTAGACGTAGGCGCGCCCGCCGGGGCGGTCGCGCGCCTCGAAGAGCACGGTCTCGGCTCCCGCGGCCTGCAGGCGCACGGCGGCCGCCAGGCCGCCGAAGCCGCTGCCGATTACGGCGACGCGCGCGTCAGCCATAGGCGGCCTCGAGGCGCTTGATCTCGGCGGCCACGGCCGCCAGCTCGGAGCGCCGTCCAACGGCAGCCGAGAGGTCGGCGAGCGCACCGCGCAGGTAACGCGCCGACCGCTCGCGCCCCTCGCGGCCCACGGCCATCCGCAGCGCCGCCGCGAGTGATCGCGCGCGGCCGTCATCGGCGCCGCTGGCTTCGCGCAGCGGGCGCGCCGCCTCCTGCAGCTCGGCAAAGGCGGCCTCGTCGAGCGCGCGCGCCGCGAACGCCCATGGCCAGGTCGGCGTTCCGTTGCGCAGGTCCTCGAGCGCCTTGTCGGACCCGGCGCCGGCGCGGGCGGTGAGATTGCCGAAGTCATCCAGCATCTGCAGTCCGAGCCCGAGCCGACGCCCGAACCGCGCGAGCACCTCTTCGCGGTCCGGCGGCGCCCCCGCGGCGATCGCACCCAGTCGCGCGGCCAGCTCCATCAGGGCGCCGGTCTTCAGGCTCGTGCTCGTCGCGACGGTCTGGTAGACCCCCGCGCGCGGCAGGCGCGCGATGTCGACGCCGACATCCAAGGCCTGCCCGAGGTGGCAGCGCGCCATGGCGTCCACGATGACGGCGTAGAGGCGCTCGCGGACGAGGGGCAGCGCCGGCTCGAGCGCGTCGACGAGGCCGAGTGCCCAGAAGTACATCCAGTTGCCCGTATTCAGCGCGAGCGGCACTCCGTAGCGCACGTGGACAGCGGGCGCACCGCGCCTCGTGGGCGAGCCGTCCTCGATATCGTCGATCACCAGGCTGCCCGCTTGGATGATCTCCAACATGGCCGCGAGGGCACGCGGCGGCTCTCCGCGGCCGTCGCCAAGGCGGAACGCCAGCTCGGCGAGGCGCGCCCGGAACCGGCGGCCTGGGCGGGTTAGGATGTCTCGCGCGGGGTCGCCGATCGCGCGGCTCCACAGGTCGCGCGGCAACGTCGCGGCCTCCGCCGCCGGAGGGTCGGGCCAGTCCTCGGCGTGCGCAAGGCCTTCGAGGCGCGCTGGTGCCAGCGTCTCGGTGACGAGCGCCGCGAGCCGCCCCTCGGGCAGCGCACGTTCGCGCGCGCGGGCGTTCACGTGGCCTCCCGCACGGCGCTCAGCAGCCGACGCCAGGAGAGCCCCGCGGGGGGGCGGCCCACGAGCACGCGCGCGCGGTCGAAGGCCGTGCTGCGCGAGGCGTAGAACCGCGCAATGGTTTCGTCGGGCAAGCGGTAGAAGCGCTCGAGCGCCGTCCAGCGCTTGGGCGCCGGGAGGGCGCGGAAGAGCAGCCGGGCGAGCAGGCGCTGGAACCGGCGCTGGCCCGCCCGCGCCCGCGCGAGTGCCGCAAGCGCGCGAGATGCCTCCTCCCGCGTGCGGGTGCGGGCGACGGCTCGCGCGACGCGCGCCGCCTCCGGGAGGGAGTAGCCGGTGACGCCGTGGAAGAATCCGCCACGATAGCCGATCGGGAGCGGCCCGCCGCGCCCCTCTTCCGGCCGCCGCTCGTCGTCGAGCGGGAGCGGAAGCACACCGACCTCGCGTCGCAGCACGCGGTCAATACGCGCCCCGTGCGCTTCGACGTAGGCGGCCACGCGGCGCGCGTACGCGTCGGTATCGACGCACCCGTCCTCGGCGTAAACGGTGTCCTCGACTAGGACGTGGCGGCGGGAAAAGGGCAGCACATACACGAAGCGAAACCCTTCCTTCTGTTCGACCGAAGCGTCCATGACGACCGGCAGCTCCCACGGTCCGTCGTCCTCGAGCGCGAGCTCGAGCCCGACGAACTTCTGGAAGCCGCCCCGGGCGCCAGGGACGGCGTGCCGCTCGGGCCCGCGGGCGTCCAGGACGATGTCGCCCTCGAGGACGCGGCCGTCTGCGAGACGCGCGTGTCCCTCGCCGACATCGACGGCGTGCGCGCCCAGGAGTACGCGCGCTCCAGCGCGTTCGAGCCGCTCGCGCACGAGGCGCGCGAAGCGCTCGCCCGTGACCGTCAGGTAGCCGGTGTCGAGCTGGCGCTCGCGCCCCGGGAACCGCACGATGTGCCGTGGCCAGCGGTGAGCCACCAGCGGCGTGACGAGGCCGCGGACGTCTCCGTCGAGGTCGCTTTCGTGGCATGACCAGGTGTGGCCGCCGTCGCCGCCGAGGGCGATGCCGCTCTCGACGAGGGCGACGCTCGAGCCACGGCCTTCGTCGGCCAGCGCCAGAGCCGCCAGCCCGCCGGCGAGGCCCCCGCCAACGATGACGAGGCTGGGGCTGGTCACGATGCCCGCCGTCCGTCGTGTCTCATACCCGGCTCAAACGCACGAGAGGCGAACGCGGTTACAGGCAAATGGCGGAGGGCTGACGCGCCGTAACCGGCTGGGTCGGGCCGGCGTTTAGAGGTTATGCGCTATGTCCTCGCGCGCGAGCAGCTCGTCCCCCGGCCGAGGCCGGAGGTCTTCGCGTTTTTCGCGGACGCGGCCAACCTCGAGCGTCTCACGCCACCGAACCTGAGGTTCTCGATCCAGACATCCCTGCCCATCGCCATGCGGCCGGGCGCGATCATCGAGTACCGGCTTTCACTTTTCAGGTTCCCGTTCCGCTGGCGCACCGTCATCGAGGTCTTCGAGCCCGGATCGCGCTTCCTAGACGTTCAGGCTACCGGGCCCTACGCGCTGTGGCGGCACCTGCACGAGTTCATCGATGCGCCTGGCGGCACGCTGATCCGCGACCGTGTCGAGTACGCGCTGCCGCTCGGCCCGCTCGGCGAGCTGGCTCACGCTCTGTTCGTGCGCCGCCAGCTCGAGAAGATCTTCGATTGCCGCCGCAGCATCATCGAGAGGGTCTTTGCGCGCGAGCAGGATCTGCCGCCTCAACCCGCCGCGACGCCCCGGTAAAGCGCTATCGCACGCTCCTTCTGGACCGCGTGATCGACGATCGCGGCGCGCGGCTCGTGGATCACACGGGTGTCGTCGCCGCGCCGCTCGGGCAGCCAAGCGCGGACATAATCGCCATCGGGATCGAACTTCCTTCCCTGGAGGACCGGGTTGAACACGCGGAAGTAGGGCTGTGGATCGCAGCCCGTGGAAGCGGCCCACTGCCAGCCGCCGTTGTTGGCAGCGAGGTCGCCGTCGAGGAGGCGCTCCATGAAATGGCGCTCGCCCCACCGCCAGTCGATGAGGAGGTCTTTCGTGAGGAACGACGCGACGATCATGCGAACGCGGTTGTGCATCCACCCGGTGGCATCGAGCTGCCGCATCCCCGCGTCGACGATGGGGTACCCGGTTCGTCCCTCCTTCCAGGCCTCGAACCAGTCTTCGCGGTTCTCCCAGGGGAGGTCACGCATGCGGGGCAGGAACGCGCGCGTCTCGACGTCGGGGCGGTGCCAAAGAACGTGGATGTAGAACTCTCGCCAGGCCAGCTCCCGGAGAAAGCTGCTGGCGCCCGTGCCGTCGGACAACCGCGCGTCCTCCAGCCCGAGCGAGACGATGGCCTGCGCAGTGGTGAGCGAGCCGTTCTTGAAGTAGATCGACAGGCGCGACGTGCCGTCTTCGGCGGGCCGATCGCGGCGCGTCCCGTAGTCGTCGAGGCCAGTGGCGAAGGCACGGAGCCGCTCGAGCGCCGCGGCGGTGCCGGCACGCGGGAGCGGGACGCGCACTCCCCGAGCGTTGACCTCTGTGAAATGCGCGAGGTGATCCTCGAGCGGCACATCCCCGCCAAAGAGCGCGGGCCAGGTCAGGGCCAAGGGGCGCACGGTCCGGGCACCCCGAGCCCACCGGTCGAGCGCGGCGAGACCGGCGCGCTGCTCGTCGAGTCGTGCCCGTATGCGCGGCGTCCGGAGCAGCTCGAACCAGCGGCGCGCGAAAGGGGTGAAGACCTGATAGTAGGCCGGCTCGTCGTTGCCTGCGGCGTCCTTGCGTAGCTCCTCCGGCTCGATGATGAGATGGTCCCGCTCGGTGTGCACCCCGACCCCGAAGCCGTCGGCGAGTCGCGCGCTCACAGCGCCGTCTCGGGCGCGAGCGAAAGGTTCATAGTCGCGGTTGAACGAGACGGTGGCCGGGCGCGGTACGCCGCGGGCATCCAGGGCCGCGAAGAGACGCTCGAATGCCGGCAGAGGTCCCTCGTCGAAGACGAGGAGGTCACTGCCCGCGGACCTCAGCTCATCCCGAAGCGCCGCGAGTGTCGCGAGGAAGAAGGCGAAACGATCGGCCGAGAAGTCGGGGCGCGCCAGGAACTTCGCGTCGAAGCAGAACAAGCCGAGCACGCGCCCGTGGTGCTCGCGGCAGCTCCAGTGGAGCGCGGGGTTGCCCGCCAGGCGGAGGTCGCGGCGGAACCAATGGATGCCGTACCGAGCGGTCGCGCGCATGGAGCTGGAACGCGCCACTGCTAGACGTGGTTACGGAGCATCAGCTCCTTGGGGTGAGGTTCGAGGTATGTGTGACTGAGGAGGCTGCCCACGCCGAGGCGCCGAGCGTGGTGGCGCCGCAGCGTCACGGGGACCACGAGCGGCACGAGGCCCAGCCGATGATCCTCGACGACCGAGAGCAGCTCGCGTCTAGGTTCCGGGTGTCGACCGCGGCAAGAACTCGTCTGTAACCGCATACCCGGCTGCCGCGTTCCTCAGGTGTGTTCACGAACCTGCCCGCAAACGACGCCGATCCGGCCGGCGAACGGGCGCCGGTCGCCGAATTGCCGGTTGTGGCGCGCATTCCGCACGTCATGGAGCCCGGCCCTCTGAATCACGCTTACCTTGAGACCAAGGCGCGGCGCTCAGGGCATCTGCTTTACCCTAACGGTATGCCGGGAGCCTGAGCTGCGAGACGGGGAGGATCTTTCCGCTGCGAGGAGGCCGCTGAAACCCAATGAAACGTCTTGCCGGCTTGATCGGGATGCTCTGGGCGGCGGGTTGCGCCAGCACGACCACCGAGCGGTTGCATCTGCCTGCGCTCGAGACCGTGGCGCACGTCGACCTCGGGCGCTACCTCGGGACCTGGTACGAGATCGCGAGCTTTCCGCAGAGCTTCCAGCGCGGGTGCACCGGCACGACCGCGACCTATACGCTTCGCGACGATGGCGACGTCGACGTCACGAACCGCTGCCGCCTGGGCTCCCTGGATGGAAAAGAGAAGGTGGCTCTGGGGCGCGCCCGGCTGGTTGACCGAGCCACGAACGCCAAGCTGGAGGTGAGCTTCTTCCGCCCGTTCTGGGGGCCCTACTGGATCATCGACCTCGCGCAGGACTACTCGTATGCGGTCGTCGGTCACCCCGGGCGCGACTACCTCTGGATTCTGAGTCGCACGCCGACGATGAGCGAGGCGACGTACCAGGCGATCGTGACGCGCTTGCAAGCCCAAGGCTACGAAACGTCTCGCCTGGTCCGAACCCTACAGGGCCCATCGACACCATGACTGCTGCCCACCCCACAGTCCTCCTGACCGGTGCGACGGGCTTCGTCGGCAACGCCGTCAGGCCCGCGCTGGCCGCGAAAGGATGGCGCGTCCGCTGCTTGACGCGAGATGTGGCCCGGGCGCGCCGACGGCAGCCCGCGCTCGACTGGGTGGAAGGCGACGTGGGGGACCCCGTCTCGTCTGCTCGCGCGCTCGACGGCTGCCAGGCGGCGATCTACCTGGTGCACGGGATCGGCGAGGGCGCCGACTACCACCAGCGCGAGGTCGCGGCGGCAACAACCTTCTCCCAGGCCGCCGACGCGGCCGGCGTCGAGCGGATCGTGTATCTCGGCGGCGTCGCCCCGGCGGGCTCGGGCTCCGAGCATCTGCGGAGCAGACTCGACGTCGGTGAGGCGCTCCGGTCCGGTCCGGTCAAGACCGTGGAGCTGCGCGCCAGCATGATCGTGGGACACGGCAGCCTCAGCTGGCTCATCGTGCGCGATCTGGCCGCGCGGTTGCCGTTCATGATCTTGCCGCAGTGGCTGAAGTCGCGCACACAGCCTGTCGCGATCGCCGACGTGGTGATCGCGCTCGTGCGGGCGCTCGACCTGCAGTTGCCGGCCAGCGCCTGCTTCGACATCCCCGGACCGTTCACGATGTCCGGGAAGGAGATCCTCGAAGAGACCGCACGGGTCTTGGGACTTCCGCACCCGCGAATGATCGAGGTGCCCCTGCTGTCGCCGCGGCTGTCGTCGCTGTGGGTTCGGTTCGTCACGCGCGCGAAGTGGTCGGTGGCACGCGAGGTGGTGGTCGGCCTCACCGAGGATCTCCTCGCGCGCGATGACCGGTTCTGGCGGCTCATCGACCATCCGAACCGCCTGACGTTCGCCGAGGGAGCCAGGCTGGCGCTCGACGGTGAGCGGAGCCAGGCGCCGGTTGGCGGGACCTGGGGCGCCATCGAGCATGCCCGGGGCCTCCGGGAGCGCCCTGTTTGAGCGACGACCTCGGCGCGCGCACAGTGCGCCCCACGACGACGTCGCTCGCCCTCGCTTGCGTGGTCGTGTGGCTCGTCGCGTCCGCCAGCGCAGGAGCGCTCGGGATCTGGTTGGCCCTCGGCGGTGCTTCGGTCGCACTGGGCGTCGCCATCTTCGTGCTCGACCGCGCAGCGGCGCTCAGGCTTCTTCGGCCAAGCGTGCGGCTGGTTCTCGTCGGTGCGGCCGTCGGGTGGTCGATGGCCGCCGCCACCTACCTTCTCTATCCGGTGCTGGCGCGCGCGCTACCGTTCATTCCGACCGATACGGGGAGGCTGTATGCCTCGTTCCGCGCGCCGCCGCTGGTCATCGCAGCGCTGGCGCTCTTGCCCGTGATCCTCGGTGAGGAGCTGGTGTGGCGCGGCGTCGTGCAAACGGCGTTGGTGCGGCGCCTCGGTCCCTGGCGAGGCGTCACCGTGGCGGCGCTCGCCTATGCGCTCGCCCATGCGCCGCTCGGATCGCCCGTCCTCGTCGTGGTGGCGCTGTCGTGCGGGATGGCCTGGGGTGCGCTGCGCGCCGCCAGCGCGAGTCTGGTACCGAGTCTGTTGGCTCACCTGGTGTGGGACATCCTGGTGTTGCTCTGGCTGCCGCTTGACGCGAGATGAACGAGGAGGACGACCAATGCCGCACGTGGTGATTGAAGAGGCGCTCGATCTTGGACTGGCCTGCCATGGCATCAAGATCGCGACGGTGCGAAACGGCAGCGAGATCCTGAAGGTGATGGATGTCTACTTGAGCCGGTCGGGCCACACCGCGCTGATCGACTCCGTCGTGGTGGAGGAGGGGCGCTCGCAGGCCTTCTTCGTTCAGCTCTCCCAGAAGGACCGGCAGATCACCGTGCGACTGCTTCCGGCGACCGATCCGGACAAGACCGATGGCGTCAAGCGGGTCCTGGCGCTCATCGCCAGTCAGCTGCGTGAGTCGACACCGGGAAGCCGTTTCGGAAAGACCAACCTGCAGGAGTTCTTGCCGTGAGCGCGGGCCCCACGTTCGTGCCCAAGCCGGTGGATTTCACCGCGCGGGGCCGCGCTATCGGGGGTCCAGGGCGCTCGGCGTAGTGGTCCCAGTCGGCACCTTCCTACTTGTTGGGAAGCGCGCTGACTTCAAGTGCGAGAGGACGGGCGACATGACCGAGCTTCCCTGAGAAATTACAGGCGGCGGCCTACGCGAAACCCGATCATTGGCCAGGCGTGGATCGCCGTCGCCGTCGCTCCGCCGCTTCGCCCGGCCGGCGTCTCCAGGTCGCAATGGGAGAAGATCCCCGCACCGACCGACGCGGTGGGGCCGACGCTCCAGGGCCCTGCGGTCTTGATGTTCACGAAGAACCCGAGGGATGCGATGGGTCCGTTCCACGAGCGCTCGGAAGTGATGCTGGAATCACTGAGCCCGGTCGTGAACCATTCCCATCCGACCTCGAGCTCGAGCTGCGGGGCAAGGCGCCGCCAGCCAGGAAGCATCCGTGCGGCACCGGCCGTTAGTCGGACATCGCGTCCGACGCTGGCCACGCAGTCCGGGCCGCTCGCGCACAAGGTCGGGATGCTGGGCGCATAGAGAACGCGGACGCTCGCGTTCCACTGCCGGTGGTGACCCACAGCTCGTTGGTAGTCTGAACGTAGCGGACGTAATCCGGTCCGGAGCCGAGCGCTACGGAGGCGATCACTCGCCCGGCGGCTGGATCGACGACGTCGAGCTGCCCGGTGGTCCGGTCGGTGACGTAGAGGACGCCATTCCCCTCGTCGACCGACGTCGGGCCGTCGTCATGAGAGCCGGAATAGCTTGCGACCTTCCCGAAGCCGCCGATTGACGTGACGCTCAGCGTGTCGGGATCGACGAGATCCAAGGTCCCCGTTCGGCCCGCCGGGACGAGAACCCGATGAAGGGTCGCCGAGTAGCGGAGGTCGTCGAAACCGATCCCGGTGCCGCCTTCGGGCAGGCTCACGCGCTGGCCGCTGGGCGACGAGGCACAGCCGGCCGTCAAGAGCGCGAGCGGAACGGCCAGCGGTGCCCAAGACAGAGTCGTCATGGCGAGCTTCATTGTCACCTCGCGCCCCCGTCGGAAGCGACCTTCTTCAGGCTCACGCGGGCTCCGCTCGCGAGCTCTTCCGAGCCGCGTTTCAAGACCAAATCGCCTGCTGACAACTGACCGACGACCTCCAAGCGTTCGCCAACCGTCGCGCCCCGCCGGACCACCACCTGTTCAAGGGTCCCGTCGCCTCGGACCCGATCGACGACCTGAGCTCAACGCGCCTCCACGGCGGAGATCGACCGGTTCCGGAAGCGTCTGGAGGAGGTCATCGCCATCGACTATTTCGCCGCGCCCGCGCGAGTCGAGCTTGAATCACTGCTGCGGGCGATCGAGGACAAGCTGCACCCGCCCAAGCCTGCCGAGGCGAGTCAGTCGCCGGAGGTGCCGTCGCTGCGCAAGGTTCGCGGCAGGACGTGGGTGACGCGAAGGGGAATTCACATCGATCGGATCGCGAGCGCCTGGCTCATCCGGCGGTTCATCGATCCTGACGCCAAACTCAAGTATGTCGAGGCCAAGGGATACGTCCCGGTGGCCGGCGAGCTGCGCTTCGACATGTTCGACGCGGAGTTCACCCACGAGGGCTCACTCTGCACGTTCGAGGTGCTGCTCGCGCGCTGGGGAACGGAGGACCGGGCGCTCCGGCACATTGCCGACATGGTCCACGACATCGACCTGCGGGACGCGACATACGCGCGCGAGGAGACGAGCGGCTTCACCACCTTCATCACGGGCATCTGCCTTCAACATCGCGATGACGACGCCCGTCTCGAGGCAGGAACGGTTGCGCTCGACGCCTTCTACCGGGCGCTCCAGTAGCGAAGTCGCAAGTAGTCGGCGAGGCTGTTCCCTCACTATTTCCCCAGAAGTCCCCGCAGCCACGAACGCGGACCCGCATTGCCCGCCGCGCCCGGAGTCTTGGCGCGCTCTTCGCGACACCGGCAGCGCGCCGCTGGCGCAACGTCGCTGAGCACCTGCTCGACGTGCGCGCCGCAGCCGGCGAACGTGGGACGCCCGCACTTCGAGCACTCGACGCGCCGGCACATCAGGCGCCTCCTGCCTTCGCGACGCGCGGTTCCTCGGCCTCCGCCTGGTCAACTTTCCGGCGCACCTCGTCCATGTCGAAGGCTCTTCACTTTGCCGACGAGCTCGTCGATCGCTTTCGCGGGCATCGCGCCCGGCAGCGCCCCGAGCAGCAGGCCATCCCTCAGTACCACCAGAGTGGGAATCGCTCGGATCTCGAATGCCGCCGCGAGACCGGGCTCGGCCTCGGTGTCGACCTTTCCGAACCGGACATCGGGGTGGCGCGACGCTGCGGCCTCGAATATCGGCGCGAACGCGCGACACGGCCCACACCACGCGGCCCAGAAATCGAGGAGGACAATCCCCTGCTTTGACGGTCTCTTCGAAGCTCTGTTCGGTCACCTGCAGGGTCGCCGTCGCCGTTGTCATCTGTGCCTCCATGACGCGTAAGAGCCGACCAGCGCCAAAAGGGTTCAGGCGTTTTCAGCTAGAAAGGTACGAAGCGCCTTCTTGACCGAGGCCCGAACGGAGGCAGGGACCTCCGCCGAAGGCCCCGAGGTGCGGCACAGCGCCAGCGTGCGCTTGAGCGAGTCGCAGGCCCCCCGACAACGACCGCAGGCCTCGAGGTGACGCTCCATGTCGGCGCAGAGATCCGCGCTGATCTCGTCCTCGAGGTGCTGTGAGAACATCGTCAGAACGTCGGGACAGGTCCCCGGTGCCGGCGGTAGGTCGAGCTCCACGCCCAGGAGCGGAGCGACCCGCTCCCGCACCGATAGCCGGGCGCGGTGCAGCCGGCTCTTCACGGCCTGGGGCGTCACCCCGAGGACCTCCGCGACCTCGGGCGCCGTGAGGCCCTCGACGTCCCGGAGCAGAAGCACCTCGCGGTACATCGGCTCGAGCGCCGCGATCGCCTGCTCGAGCGCCGTCTCCACCTGCTTCCCGGCGAGCGCCTCATCCGGGTTCTCGCCCGGGATCCGCGAGGTGCTTCGCCTCGGCGGTCAGGTCGGTGTCGAGCGAGCGCTCCTCCTCGGGGGCGAACTTGCTCCGGCGCCGCTTCTTGATGCAGAAGCTCCGGGCGATCGTGTAGAGCCACGTCGAAATGGAAGACGCGCCCCGGAAGTCGCGGACGCCGCGCGCCATCGCGAGCAGCGTGTCCTGCAGGACGTCCTTCGCGTCCTCGGGGTCTCGGCACATCTTCAGGCCGAACCGATAGACCTGCGCCTGATGGCGCTCGAGCAGGACCTCGAGCGCATGCCGATCTCCTGCGCGCGCCTCCGCGAGAAGGCTCATCGTCCGAGGGCTCGACTTCGGTCACGACCCAATGCTACTCGACGGACGCGAGGCGAGGTCCAGCCGATTGTGCCTCGCGGCCAGGAGCCGGACCGGCCTCGACGGCGATCTCGACCGACGGCGGATGCAGGAGCGTCCCGTAGGCGGGGCAGCTCTTGATCGCACGCTCGATCCCGGCGACTTGCCGCTCGTCGAGACCCGCGGGGACCCGAACCTTCATCGAGAGGCTACCGATTCGCGAGACCGGCACACGCTCCTTCTCCGCCTGGACCTCGACGGTCAAACCCTCCGTCGACAGGCCGCGGCCGTGCAGGTAGGCCGCCGCGAAGTAGTGGGCGCACGCCGCCACCGACGCCACCATCACGTCGAGTGGCGATGGCCCCCGATCCTCACCTCCGGGTACGGACGTGGGCTGATCGAACACCAGCTCGTGCTCGCCCATATTCACGCGGCTTCCTACCTTCCCGATCGACTCGACAACTGCCTTCATGAGCTGCATCGCCTTTCCTGTCGGTGAGAGCCGTCCGACGGTGAAAGGGTTCGGGGGGCGACGTCGCTATACGGCCGTGAGCCGGCAGTAACAATAGACGAACTGTTGCTCGGCTCCCCGCGGCGTTCGGTGCAGCTCGGTCACGCTGCCGACCTTGCGGAACTCGTGGCCGAATTCCCCATGCAGCCGGTCAGCGTCGTAGCGGACGACCTCGAGATCGCTGCACCGCTCTGGACCATCCGGGCCGAAAGTCGCGACCAGGACGTGGCCCCCAGGCTTGACCGCCCGCCGAACCGCCGCCACATACCGGCGGCGGTCGGCCTCTTCGCGCAGGAAGTGGAACACGGCGCGGTCGTGCCAGAAGTCGTAGGAGTTGGCGCCGAGGTCGAGCTCTGTCACATCCGCCACCAGCCAGCGAACCATATCTGCCCTCTCGCCCAGTCGAGCCTTCGCCGCGTCGATCGCCGAAGCAGAGATGTCGAGGACCGTGACGTTCGTGTAGCCGCGGGCCAGGAGGTCGTCAACCAGCGTCGATGGGCCTCCACCCACGTCGATGATGGCTGCGTCCGGTGCGAGCCCGGCACCCTGGATGAAATCCAGCGAGCGCTCGAGGTGCGGTCGGTACCAGCTCACCTGGTCGGGCGACCGACGCTCGTAGATGGATTCCCAGTGGCCCTTCGCGCTCATCCTACTTCGAAGGTATGTGAGCGTGACGTCAGCGAGTCAAGAGGTCGAGGTTTCCTTTCCTTGGTTGCTTCCTGCTCGGCCGTCGCCTTGAATGCGGCGAGCGACTTGTCCCAGAATCCATCGAGCCACTCGCGCACGGCCTCGATCCCCCTCGGATCCACCGCGTAAAACCGCCGGGTTCCCTCGGCACGGTCGATCACCAGCCGCGCCGCTGTGGCTCAGCGGGCGCTGAACCTCCGCGCCCGGCGCGTTCGAGAGCGCCATCGGCAGGAAGCCCCTTTCCGCGAGCGGGGAGACTTGTGACCGCGCCGGTCACAGGTGACGAAGCTCGATCTGGGTGACGTCAGGGACGAAGGCGCGGGTCTCCTCCCTTTTGGGGATCACTTCACTCTCGTGCAGCGGCGGGCTAAAATGAGTCATGCGCATTCTATTTGCCCTCGTCCTGTCTCTCGCGGCTTGCGGGAGCTCGAGCTCCACGGTCCCCCCTGCCACGTGTAGCGGTTCCACCTGTTCCTGCAACTCCGGCACGAGCTGTGGGTTCAGCGCCGCGAGCTGCGGCGGCGACGGCGGCAGCTGCACGCTGTCATGCTCGAACCACACCGCCTGCGGTGGCTCCTGCGGGAGCTCGTGCAGCGTGGATTGCACGGGCAACTCGGTCTGCACGACCAAGGTGGGCCCCAGCGGCAGCGTGTCATGCAGCGGAAACTCCACGTGTCACATCACCTGCACCGGGTCCTGCTCGGTGAGTTGCACCAGCGCCACGTGCGACCTCACGTGCGCCGGGGATACGGCGGCACACGCGATTCCGAACGGCGGCAGCTGCCCGTAGCGAGCGCCATTTCGTAGTTCGGCGGGAAGACGACGGGGACGTCGTTCATGATCGAAGGTATGAGGACGGGAGAGCTTGCCACGCGCGCTGGCGTGAACATTCAGACTGTTCGCTTCTACGAAAGGCGCGGCCTCCTGCCGAAACCCGGTCGGACCTCCAGTGGCTATCGGATCTGATTCGACGAAAGCCGCGCGGCTGATCCGCTTCATCAAGCGCGCCCAGGAACTGGGGTTCACCCTGGACGAGATTGAAGATCTCCTGCGGCTGCGGAACAGCCGGCGCTCGAGCTGCGCCGTGGTGAAAACGGCGGGGCAGGCCAAGATGGCGGCCGTGGAGGCAAAGATCGCCAGTCTCAAGGCAATGAAGCGGGCGCTGGCGGTTCTTCTGGCCAGCTGCGAGCGAAACGACGGCGACCGCGAATGCCCTATCCTCGAATCTCTGGAGGCTCCGGACGAGCGACCGCCGCCGCATGCGTCTTGACCCTCTACCTGGTACAGGCCCCAGGCTCTGGGGGGAATGTTGGTCCAGCTGCTCTACTTTCCGGACTGTCCCAACGTCGACGCAGCTCGCAGAGCGCTCCAGCAGGCACTCAGCCAGCTCGAGGAGGCGCCCCTGGTTCTCGAGGTCGACGTGACCTCTCCCGGCACGCCACCCAGCCTGCGGGCATGGGGCTCTCCAACGATCTTGATCGATGGCGCCGACGTCGCGGGAGGCGCTCCCTCGGAATCGTGCTGTCGCCTTTATCCGAGGTCTGAAGCTCGGGGCGCGCCGCCACTTGCGCTCATCGAAGCAGCGCTCCTCCGTGCGCGCCAGCCGCCTCGACCCTAGAGCTCAGGCCCTCCCACGAAGTACGACGGTGGTTGAGACGTCGGGCCGACCTTGGTGCCTTCGGCACTGCCGTTGCACCGCACTGGCGTATGGTGACCGCCATGACCGAAGCGAAGGCCGAGGTGGCGCCAAGCCGTGGGCTGACCATGGACGAAGCGCGCTCTCGCTCCCGGGTATAGTCGAACATGCAGCCGCCCCGATCCTTCCTTACCGAGCGGATGATTCGCGTGGCCGCGTGGAGCGGCGCCATCGCCTTGGCGGTCGGCGCGTTCCTCGTCATCACCCACGAAACGATCATCGAGCGGGAGGGCGCGACGATCGACCGGACCATCTTGTTATGGGTCGCGCGCCTGCGCACGCCCCGACTTACCGGGATAATGGTCGACCTGACGGCGCTTGGATCCCCGACGCTGGTGACCCTATTCACGGTCGTTACGTTCGCCATACTGATCGTCCTGCGGGATCGCCGCGGAGCCCTGCACCTGGCGGTCGCGTCCGTCGGGACATGGATTTGGACGTCCGCGACCAAGGGCCTCATCGAAAAGGCCCGCCCGACCGAGGTCGAGCACCTGGTTCAGGTCTCGGGCTATTCGTATCCGAGCGGCCACTCGCTCGCAGCTGCCGCGCTCTACCTCACAATGGCGATCGTCGCGGGGACGCAACTCCGGACGGTGGCATCCAAGGCAGTTCTCTTCGCGGGTGCCTCGTTGCTGGTTGCGCTCGTCGCGATCTCGCGTGTCTATCTTGGCGTCCATTACCCCAGCGACGTCCTCAGCGGCATCGCTCTCGGAACAGCATGGGCGCTGATCCTGGCCGCGTTCATCGCGATCGCGGCTCGGCCCAGACGAGCCTGAGCGTCCGGCGGACGTTTCGGTTGGCGGGGCACGTCGGCGCAGAACCTGCACGTGCGTCCCTGATTGCGCACGATCTGCGGACCGCAGACTCGGAACGCGGCGGGTCGGTGCGCCGCTTGCAGGAGCGCACGGAGGCACGGCCAGAACTGCGGCACGACCAGTGTTGCGGGATAGCTGCCTCCGGTCACAACAGCCGGCCTGACCGGCTAACCTGGCGACGATGCCCCCGACCATCGATTCCCTCGAGCGCCTGCTCGTCGCCCTGCTCGTCGGGCTGCTCATCGGCCTCGACCGCGAGCGCGCAGAGGTCCGCAAGGGGCGGAAGCTCTTCGCGGGCATCCGCACGTTTCCGCTCATCGCGCTGCTCGGCGCTGGCTTGTCGCTACTCCGCTTCGAGCTCGGCCCCTTGCCGCTCGTGGCCGGCCTCGCCGCGGTAGCCGCGATCGCGCTCGTATCGTACCGCCAGAGCCTCCAGAACGGAGACGTCGGCGCGACGACCGAGATCGCCGCGCTGGCGACGTTCACGCTCGGCGCGCTGGCCGGAGCAGGCCAGGTCATCGTCGCGGGAGCGACCGGCGTGGCGGTGGCGGTATTGCTCGTGACCAAACCGCGGCTCGAACGGCTCTCGCGCGCGATCTCGGAAGCCGAGCTATCTGCGGTCCTTGAACTGGCCGTGATCACCGCCATCGTCTTGCCCTTGCTGCCCGATCGCGGCTACGGCCCCTGGGGTGCGCTGAACCCGTTCCGGATCTGGCTGGTGGTCGTGCTCGTCTCGGCGGTGTCATTGGTGGGATTCGTGGCCATCCGTTGGAAGGGCGAACGGGCGGGCGTCTTCTTGTCCGCGGCGCTGGGCGCGCTCGTGTCGAGCACGGCGACTGCGGCGGCGCTGGCCCAGAGGTCGCGCGAGACGCCCGACTACGCGCCGACGTTGGCCGCGGCGAGCACGCTCGCCTCGTCGGTCATGTGCGCGCGCGTCGCTGTCCTCGTCCTGGTCGTCCGCCCGGGGCTGCTCACGCGCCTCGCGCCGGCGCTCGCGGTGATGGGCGCCATCGGAACGGCGGCGACGCTGCTCCTCGCCCGAGGGAAGGTGGAGCGGCCTGCGGGCGCGCGCGAGCCGCAGGTGCGGAACCCGTTCAGCCTGCGCGCGGCACTGGTGTTCGGCGTCATCTATGCCGGCGCGGTCCTCCTCGTCCGCGCCGCCAGCGCCTGGCTGGGGTCGAGCGGCACGCTCCTCGCGGCCGGCGTCTCGGGGCTGGTCGACGTCGACGCCGTGTCGCTGGCGCTCGCCCGCGGCGCGGAAACGGTGGGCTTCGATCAGGCGACGGTCGGGATCGTGATCGCGTGCGCGAGCAACAACCTCTTCAAGGCGGGCATCGGTGTCGCGCGCGGCGCCGGGCGGTTCCGTCGCGACTTCGCCTTCGCCCTCG
The DNA here is from genome assembly GCA_963778795.1 of uncultured Pseudomonadota bacterium. Taxonomy (GTDB): domain Bacteria; phylum Myxococcota_A; class Polyangia; order Fen-1088; family Fen-1088; genus DASRQZ01. Next base: position 1,861,349 of record CAVZVU010000005.1, read on the forward strand.
CCGCCATGACGCTGGCAGGCGCCGCGGCGGCCGCCTTGACCCTGCACTTCTTCTAGAGACGCAAGGCGTTCGCATTCATGAGTAGGGCTTAGCCCCGCAGCCGCCCGAGGTGTCTGCTAGACACCGAGCTCGAGCTGCTCGCGCGCAGCGGAGAGGTGCTTCCGCGCGATCTCCGCGTACTCGCGATTCATCTCCCACCCGAGGAACCGCCGGCGTAGACCGCGCCGGCAGCCTCGAGTGCCGCCCGCCACTTCATCGCCGCCTCCACCTGGCTTCCACCGGCGCGAGCTGCGCCTCGCTTCCCCTGCGACGCGACCACCTCCACTTGCACGGCGGCGCCGAGCGGGGGCGGCGTCCCCCCCACCTGTCCCTGAACGCGGGCGGACGTATCCGCCCAATATCAGGGTTGAGGGTCGTCGTCTTCGTCAGCGGAGTCCTTGAAAAGATGTTTCAAGAAGCGTTCTGGCGAATCCAGGAACTGCTTCGTCAGCCTGTAGTGCTCGGTGTCCGCATACGCGACCTCATGGATGGGACCGCCGTCGAGGCTCAGCAACGTCGCCTTCGGGTACGCGAGCAGGATCGGCGAGTGGCTGGCGATCAGGAACTGTGCTTGGTCGGTAGCTTCGAGATCGTGGATCACCTTCAAGAAGGCGAGCTGTCGCTGTGGCGAGAGCGCCGCTTCGGGCTCATCGAGAACGTAGATGCCGCGATCGAAACGGTTGAGGAATAAGGCCAGGAACGATTCACCATGGGACTGCTGATGTAGCCGGCGACCGCCGTAGCGCTGCAGCGTCGACGCTTGGTCAATGTAGCTCGCGAAGTTGAAGAAGCTCTCGGCTCGCATGAAGAAGCCGTCGGTGGCCTTCGGCAGCCACGACAAGCGAAGCGCGCTGGCCAGGTCATCGCGGTTGTCACGGGTCTCGACCTGATGGTCGCGCCCGCCGCCCTGGACATTGAACCCGCAGCACTGGGCGACCGCTTCCAGCAAGGTGGACTTGCCGCTTCCGTTCTCGCCCACGAAGAACGTCACCCTCGAACGCAGCTCGAGGTCGAGTCCGCGGAGCGCCTCGATGTTGAATGGATGACGGGTTGGGTCGACCTTGTCCGACAGTATCGTGATTCTTCGAAGGAAGGGAGCAGATGCCTTCAACTGCGGGGGTTTCATCGTCGCACGAGCCCCTACGCGGTGCCCAAGCCAAGATCCCGCCGCCGGAGCCAGCGGCGACAATGCCATCCCACAAGCCACCAACGCAGCAGAGACGTGACGGTGATGACCGGCGTCGGGCGTCCTTGGATGACGACCTTGACGTTGTCCTCAAGCAACATCGCTTCGCCCTGACCCAGTTGCTCGATCACCAGGGCCCCGGCAGCGCCGAAAAGACGGTGGTACGCCGCAAGGTGTAGGGCCCTTCAACCGAGATCCACAGCTTCAGCGGACGATCCGACAGCAGGATGCTCCAGTCGTCGGCTGCGCCGGACGCGTCCACCGCGGGAAACAGGAGGTTGGTGGCTCGTGGCGACAGTACCGGCTCGGTGATCGGCCGAATCGTGCGATAGGGCTTGGTCGCGAGCTCACTGCCGTCGCCGTTCAGCAGCGTCACCCCGCCGGCACCGTCGAAGCGTAGGCCGGTGAAGCCCTCGAGCATCTCGCCGCTGCACAGGGTCCAGGCGCCCGCCAGCACGTGGTCGAGGTCGCCGATCTCGGGATCGATGGTGCCGCTCTCCGGTATCGCGCAGGCGGGGGCACCCGCGCGCTCGCCAGAGGCGAAGGGGTTGGGGGCGGCCGCAACCTCTCGCGTGCTGCGCACGTAGACGCTGGTGTTTTCGTTCAGGTCGGGCAGCGGAGCGTCCGCCGCCACCAGCAGCACGTCGCCCCAGAGGTGCGTCGGCATCCAGGCGCCAGGCCCACGCAGGTTGATCTGGAAGAACCCCACGCCGTTGAACCCCTGCGCGTGAGTGTCGATGGGATCCTCCACGAATCCCTCGCGCTGGAAGCCGCCGTGTGCGACGAGCTCGTCATCTTGCCAGACCAAGGTCCGCCAGCTTCCGTCGTCCGCGATCTGAAGGCCGGCGTGAGGCTGACCGCCGGCCGCGCGACAGCGGATCCACGTCCCGTGAATCGAGGCCAGGGCGTCCGCGCCGCTGGCGAACGGGGTGTACTGAGTCGACGCGGCGGTGTACGTCGCGGCGGGCGCACATTCCTGGACCAGCTCGGGCGGCACGACGTACGGCGGATTGCCCCGCGCGGGCACCCCGACGATATTTCTGTCCCATCGCCCCACCACGCGCGTGCGGTCGACGACCAGGTCCGCCGTGAGATTCCCGTCGGTCAGCATCACCACCAGCGTTGGTGTCGCATCTTCCGATGATGCGAGGGGCGTGACGGTCATTCCGTAGAGCGAGAACACTTCGCTTGGGTCTGGCCGCGCGTAGGAATCGTCGAGATCGGGCAACGGAATTTGGAGTGTCCCCGCGTTGGGGTCTTTGAACCTGAGGATCGTGGCACGACCGTCGAGCACGCCGTCTCGGGTCTTGACGTGCAACGTGGCCTCGATGGAGAGAGTGCCGCCGCATCCCATGGTGCTCTCCGGAAGCGGCGGTCCCGCTGCCGAATCGAAATCGACACTCAGGACCGACGCCTGCAGGCCCCTCAGCCAGGTCCCTTCGAGATCGTGATGCCCGCGGGCGGAGTCGAGCAAACGCAATACTTGTGTATCGCTCGCTGACGTGGGCGGTGACTGACAGGTACTGACTATCACGCCGGGGGAGGAATGGGGGGACGCCTCGATCCCGCAGCCAACCCCCAGCGCCATGCAGACGGCGAGCACCCACGAACGACGGCGCCCTCGGTCAATACTCACGATATCAACAAGGATCATTCGCTTCCCCCCGCTTTGCCCGATTCCGGCGGATCTCCCCACAGCAACCATGATGCCACCGGAAACTCGCGCGAAGCCACCGCGAAAACGGGCATGGAGCCGCGAACGCCGGACGCCGACCGTCGAGGCCATCGTCGACCGCGACAGGATCGCCCCGATTCGGTCGCCCCGGCCAGGAGCGTGGCGAATCCTCGGCGCAGAGTCGGGCGTCCGCCCGTCTTCACGGCCTCGCGCCCTCCGGCAGGTGACGCCCTTTCCAGATCATGTAGATGGCCGGATAGACGAGCAGCTCGAGCAACGCGGAGGTGACGAGACCGCCGACCATCGGCGCCGCGATGCGCTTCATCACGTCGGCTCCCGTCCCGCGCGAGACGAGCACCGGGAGGAGACCGGCCAGGATCGTCGTGACCGTCATCATCTTCGGCCGGATCCGCTTGACGGCCCCGTCGACGATCGCCTCTCGGGCTTCGGCCCGCGTGGTCGGAGCGCGCGCCTTCCAGGCGAGGTCCAGATAGAGCAGCATGACGATGCCGGTCTCGGCGTCGAGGCCGGCCAGGGCGATGATCCCGACCCACACAGCGACGGACAGGTTGTAGCCGAGCACGCTACAGCAGCCAGAACGCGCCGACCAGCGAGAACGGCACCGCCAGCATGACGATCGCCGTCTCGACCGCGCTGCCGCTGTTGGCCAGCAGGAGCAGGAAGATGATCGCCAGGGTCACCGGGACGACGAAGGTGAGGCGGTCCTTGGCCCGCTCGAGGTAGCGGTATTGGCCGACCCACTCGAGCCGGTACCCCGGGGGGAGCGTCACCTTCTCGGCCACCAAGCGGCGCGCGTCGGCGACGTAGTCGGCGATCGGCCGGCTGGTGTCCGCGAAGACGTAGGCATAGAGCCGCCCGCCCTCGTCACGCAGCATCGCCGGTCCGTCGCGCGACACGAGGTGCGCCATCTGGCCGAGCGGGATTTGCGCCCCCGCCGGCGTCGCGACCAGCACCCGCTCGAGGTCGTGGATGCTCGACCGGAAGTCGCGCGCGTAGCGCACGGTGACCGGGTAGCGCTCGCGCCCCTCGACTGTCGTGGTGACCGTCTTGCCGCCGATGGCGGTCTCGATCGCGTCCTCGACGTCCTCAACGTTCAGGCCGTACCGCGCGGCCGCGTCGCGGTCGATGTCGAAGTCGAGGTAGTGGCCCCCGCCGATCCGCTCGGCGAAGGCGCTGCGCGTTCCCGGCACCTCGAGCAGCGCCGATTCGATCTGGCGAGCCACCCGATCGATCCCTGCAATGTCGGGCCCGAGGACCTGGATCCCGAGCGGGCTGCGAACCCCGGTGGCCAGCATCTCGGTGCGGGTCTGGATCGGCATCCACCAGACGTTGGGCATGCCGGGGAACTGCAGGGCCGCGTCGAGCTTGGTGACCAGCGCCTCCCAGGTCTCGCCGCGCGGCCAGTCGCTCTGTGGGCGAAGCTGCACGATGGTCTCGAACATCTCGAGCGGCGCGGGATCGGTGGGCGGTCGAGAAGCGACCCGCCTTGCCGAACACCCGGGCGACCTCGGGGAAGGTCTTCAGCACCCGGTCCATTCGTTGGATGACGTCGCTGGCGCTGGCCTCGCTCATGCCGGGGACGGCGGTCGGCATGTAGAGCAGCGTCCCTTCGTTGAGCGGCGGCATGAACTCGCTCCCCAGACGCCGCGCCACCGGGACGGTCGCCACGATGAGCAGCCCGGCCCCCACCAGGATCGGCCAGCGGAAGCGGAGCGCGAAGCGGCAGACCGGCCCATAGAGATAGACCAGGGCGCGCGCGAGGGGGTTCTGCTCCTCGCGGCGGATGCGGCCGCGGATGAAGAGGGCTGCGATCGCCGGCATCAGCGTGACCGAGAGCAGCGCCGCGAAGGCCATCGAGAAGGTCTTGGTGAACGCGAGCGGCTTGAAGAGCCGGCCCTCGGTCCCCTCCAGCGTGAACACCGGCAGAAACGCGACGGTGATGACGAGGAGCGAGAAGAAGATCGGCCGGCCGACCTCCTGCAGCGCCGCCGTGACCACCTCCTGGCGCGGGGTGGGTCGACCGGCGGCCTCCCAGTCCTCGAGCCGCTTGTGCACGTTCTCGATCACGATGATCGCGGCGTCGACCATGGCACCGATGGCGATGGCGATCCCTCCGAGGCGACATGATGTTGGCTCCGAGGTGCAGGGCCGTCATCGGCACGAAGGCGAGCAGCACGGCGATCGGCAACGTCAAGATCGGGACCATCGTCGAGCGGACGTGCAGGAGAAACACGAGGATGACGATCGCCACCACCACGATCTCCTCGAGCAGCGTGTGCCGGAGGGTCTGGATGCTGGCGCGGATCAGGGTCGAGCGATCGTAGGTCGGCACCACCTCGACGCCTGCCGGCAGCGTGGGAGCGATCTCGGCCAGGCGCGCCTTCACCGCGTCGATGACGTCGAGCGCGTTTTCGCCGTAGCGCATGATCACCACCGCGCCGACCGTCTCCCCCTCCCCGTCGAGATCGGCCAGACCCCGCCGCTCGGCCGGCCCGATGCTGGACCCGGGCCACGTCCCGCAGGGTGATCGGCGTGCCGTGCTCGCTGCCGAGGACGACCTTCTCCAGATCGGCGGCGCTCTTGACGTAGCCGCGACCGCGGATGAAGTGCTCGGTGCCGGAGATCTCCAGCACCCGTCCGCCGACGTCGTTGTTCGAGCGCCGGACCGCATCCGTCACCTGCATGAGCGAGACGCCGAAGCTCTGCAGCCGATCGGGGTCGAGATCGATCTGGTACTCCCGCGTGAAGCCCCCCACGCTCGCCACCTCGGCCACGCCGGGGACGCTCTGCAGCGCGTAGCGCAAGGTCCAGTCCTGGAGCGACTGCAGCTCGGCGAGATCGTGCTCGACCGCTCCGGTCGACCAGCGCGTACTCGAAGACCCAGCCGACGCCGGTGGCGTCAGGGCCGAGCACCGGCGTCACCCGGTCGGGCAGCTTGGAGGCGAGGCTTGACATGTACTCGAGCACGCGGCTGCGGGCCCAGTAGATGTCCGTGCCCTCCTCGAAGATCACGTTGACGAACGACATCCCGAACATCGACTGCCCGCGTACGGCGGTCACGTGCGGGGCGCCGACCAGCGTGGTCGACGATCGGGTAGGTGATCTGATCCTCGATCAGGTCGGGCGACCGTCCCATCCACTCCGTAAAGACGGTCACCTGCACGTCGGAGAGATCGGGGATGGCGTCGAGCGGCGTGCGGCGGAGCGACCAGATTCCCAACCCCGTCGCCATCGCCACCAGCAACACGACGGTGAAGCGGTGACGCGCCGAGAGCGCGATGAGCCGTCCAATCATGGAGTCCTCCAGCGCGGCAGCGCGTCGCGCAGCTTCGCCTCGCTCGACAGGAGGAAGGTGGCGCCGGTCGCCACGCGGTCGCCTTGCGAGAGGCCGCGCCGGACCTCGTCGTAGCTCCCCGTCTGCGCGCCGACCTCGACCTCCACCGGCTCGAGCCGGCCGCCGCCGCGATCGACGAAGGCGTACCGGTGCTCGCCGGAGACGAGGAGGGCGGAGTCGGGAACCGCCAGACGTGTACCGAGCGTCGCCTCGATGACGACATCCGCGAACATGCCCGGCTTGAGCGCCAGCTCCGGGTTCTTGAGCTCGAGGCGCGCCTCGATCGTGCGCGTCTTTTCGTCCACCATCGGCGCCACGAACGTCACGCGCGCCTCGAGCGGCACGGGGAGCGACGGCACCTGCACGCGCGCCGGCTGTCCCACCGACACGAAGCCGGCGTCGCGCTCGTAAACGGCGCACTGAATCCAGACGCGCCCGAGGTTGCCGATGCGGTAGAGCGATGTCCCTGCCTCGACGCGCGCCCCTTCGACGACGTTCTTCTCCATCACCACGCCGCCTGCGGGTGCCGAGATGGTCACCCGCCCGTCGGCCTTGCCGGCCCGCTCGACGGCTTCGCGCTGCGCCACCGAGAGATCCCAGTAGGCGAGGCGGCGCTCGAGGCCGCCCGCCAGCGACGCCGATGAGCCGGCGCGGCGCGCCGCCAGCAGCTCCTCCTCGGCGGCCAGCAGGTCCGGGCTGTAGACGACGGCCAGCGGCTGGCCTCGGCGAACCGTCTTCCCGGTCTCGGCAACAAAGAGCTTCTGCACGTAGGCCTCGTACTTGAGCGTGACGTCGGCGATGTTGCGTTCGTCGACCTCGACCCGCCCGGCCGCGCGCAAGGTGAGCGCCAGCGGTCGTCGCTCCACCGCGCCGAAGGTGACGCCGATGAGCTGCCGCCGTTCGGTCGAGACGACGATCGTCTTTCCCCCCCCGCCACCGGCCTCCTCGACGCTGAGGCCAGGACGGGTGGTGGCCACCTTCATCTTGAGCTCCTGGTGCGCGTGCCCCGGGGCGTCGATGCCCAGCGCGAGGTACCAGTCCCCATCCATCGCGAGCGGGTAGCTGATGACGTAGCGGCCGCCGCCGCGCGCCTCGACGGTGCCGTTTCCTCGCATCTCGGGCATCGACCCCATGGCGGGCATGTCCCAGACAAAGCCGAGCGTGGCGCCGTCGACCGGTCTGCCTAAGGAATCAGCCAGGCTGATCTCCAGCCGGTTGTCCCCGGTCCGCGGCTGTTCGGGCGTGATCGAAAGCTTCACCGCCAGGTCGCCGAGCCGCAGCGATCGAGGCTCGGCCACTCCGGCGCGGAAGGGGATGCAGAGGATGAGCGTGACGAGAAGGCAGCGGGTGCGGTTCATGGATCTTCACTCCTGGTGGACGAGGCGGGTTCCCGATTCGGATGCGCGGACGAGGCCGATGTCCCCGCCCACGGCGCGCTCGAGATCGGCGAGATGTTGCGAATAGGAAGCGAGATGCATGGCCAGGTCGAGCTCGTGCATCTGAAGGTCGCGCTCGGTGTCGAGCACCATCGTGAAACCGCCGCGGCCCGCCGCGTAGCTGGCCAGCGCGCTCGCCAGGGCCTGGCGCGACAGCGGGATCAAGTGGTGGTGAAGCTCCGCCTGTCGGGTCTCGGCCTTCACCTCGGCGAGCGTGTCCTCGATCTCCGCGAACACCTTGTTCTCGAGGGCATGGGCCTCCGCGCGCGTCGCGGCCACGCCCGCCTCGGCCCCCTCGACGCGCGACCGGTTCTTCGCCGAGAAGACCGGCAGGTTGATCTGCGCGCCGAGGAACAGAAAGTCGGCGGGCATGGCCGTGCCGCCGAACATGTGCATCTCGCCAGCGGACAGACCGAGATCGGGAACTGCGGAGGCATGCGCCGCCCGCACGCGGGCCTCCGCCGCGACGATGTCGGCGCTCGCGACAGCCAGCTCGGGCCGCTCGCGCAGCGCCCGCGCCCGCAGCGCCTCCGGCGCCGGCAACTCGCCAAGCAGCCCTGGTTCCGAGGTGCGGCCGATGTCGGAGCCCGGCGGCCGGTCGAGCAGCGACACCAGCTTCGCCACCGCCGCGGACCTCCGGGCGCGCGCGCCTTCCCGATCGGACTCGACCTTCAGCGCCTCGCTCTCTGCGCGCAGAACCTCCGACTCCTCTCCGCGTCCCGCCGCCAGCCGCGACGTCGCGGCGGCCAGCAGCGAGGAGAGCGTGTGGGCGATCTCGTCGTCGACCACGATGGTCCGGTCGGCGAGGAAGAGGTCGAAGTACGCCTTCGCCACCTCCGTCTCGACATCCCGCGCCCGGGTCGTCACCGTGGCGCGCGAAGCGTCCGCCATCGCCTGCGCTTCGTCCCTCCGCGCCGATCGTTTGCCCCCGAGCGGGATGGCCTGGGTGACGTTGACCATGAGTGGCACGTTCGAGAGGTCGACTGGCATGTTCCAGAGTTGGACCATCAGCATCGGATCGTCGAACGCCGCGGCCGGCGCCACCGCGGCCGCCGTGGCGCGGGCCTGCTCGCGCGCGGCGTGGATTTCAGGGTTCTTCTGGCGCGCCTCCGCGAGCAGGTCGGCGAGACGGATGACGGGAGGCGAAGGTGCGCGAGCGGGCGCGTCGGGAGCGGAGAGCGTGAGAAAGGCGAGCAGCGGCAACATCAGCGAGACCTCCACGAACGGAAGAAGCAGGAACACGAAACCTCTGGCCCGGTTCGGCAAGCTGACAGCCGAAAACACGGGCGGTCGAACCCTCGGGGCAGACGAAGCGCATCGGCGAGGGGCTCGGATCGCGGATGCGCAGTGCCGGAGATCGGGCGCCCACTGCGGCGCTCAGTCGGCCAGCGATCCGTGGCGTGAACGCGCGCGAAACGCGCGCGCGCGCCGGGCGATCAGATCAGGAAGGAATGGGTGAGCAGAAAGAGCGGGGGGCCGCCGGGAGGCTTCGCCGCCAGCGGGCCTCCCGCGGCCGGACGCCAGCCGGTGAGATGGAGAGCCCGTAGGGGCGACAGATCGATGAGGGAGGCGATCAGGGCGGAACCGCGCTCCGCCCGCGGCGCGGCGGCGGGGATCTTGTCCATCGCCACGACGTCGCGCAGGCAGCAGCTCGCATCGCCGATCGTGTCCCAGCGGCCTGGCACGACGGGAGGCCCGCTCTCCGCCGCCGTGGGGCAGCAGGATTCAGCGACGAGCATTCCCGTGATCGAGCAGCGCAACACTGAGAAGCTCGATGCCGACACGGCGAGCGCGAGGACCGGCGCGATCAACAGCCCGACGATGCAGCGACGGAGGCCATTCCTCCTCACGGCCTTTCGCATGATGGGTATTCCACGGCTCCTCAAGACGACCTCGTGACCTCCACTCGTCGGAGCATAGCAATGCTGAGGCCACTCGGCCCAGCGCGGAGAGACCCCGGCGTCCCGCGCCCTTCGGGATCCCACCCATTCGAATCCGCGCAGATTCTGCACCACCTCCGAGCCGACGAAGGCGCCACGACGAAGGCGCCACTCTTGGCAGCGCACAAAACGGAGGCCGCGTACCCGTGAGGGTCCGCGGCCTCCTTGTCCTTCGCTCTGTCCTTCGCGCCGGGGTTAGCGGAGGGTCACGTCGTCGAAGTGAAAGTACTCGTTCTGGGTCGCCCAGGGCGGGCCGAACAGATCACCGGCGCCGCCGAAGCGGGCGAACCAGATCCGCATCCCCAGCACGGTTCCCACCGACGGTGGGGAACCCGTTGGTGTTGCTCCCGGTCCAGCCGTAGCCCTGGCCGAGACCGGTCCGCGGGATCTTGGCTTCGATGATGGTCGTGGATCCGACCGTCCGCGTCGCCAGGACCGACCCGGCCGGCGCCACGCCCGGCGTCACCTGCGTGTCGTGCCGGTCCGTGTGATTGAGCGGCTGCGGCGCCCCGGGCGTCAGCTCGAAGGCGTAGGAGTCGTCTCCCTGCCAGAAGCCGTTGGCCCCGCTGCCGTCCACGTTGATGAGCAGGCTCGCGCTCTGCGACATCTCCGCGAGCAGGTACAGGTTGTTTGCGTCGTAGGCGATGTACGTCGCCGCGGTGAACCCGGCAACGTTGCTGAACTCGACGCCGTTGCGGAACAGGGTGTAGCCCGCTTCGCGCACGCCGTCGATCGCCGGGGTCAGCGCGGTCATGCTGGCCGCGATCGCCTGGCGAGGGGTGGGATCGACGCCGTCCCTCTGCCCGTCACCGTCGGTGTCCGCCACGACCGGATTCGAGGAGGCGAACCGGCCGGCCGCGTACTCGGCCCGATCGTCGAGACCGTCGCCATCGGTGTCCGCCAGCGTGGCGCTGGATCCGAAGCGCTGCTCGTCCATCGGGACGCGCGCGTCGTTGCTCGCCAGCCGATCACCGTCGGGGTCGTCGACCTCGAGGTACTCGCTGTACGGAGCGGCCAGCGTGTCGTATCCGGTGAACAGGCGCAGCGTCTGAGCCTCCCAGTCGTAGTGCTCGCCCGCGTCGACGATCGGCCCGGTGTAGGGCATGTCGTTGTACACGCCGTCGGGGTGACCGGAGATCAGGTCGGCAACCCCGGAGATGTCGTTGAGGGCATCGAAGGCGTGCTGGAACTCGTGGGTGAAGCCCCAGATCTTGTCGATGTCCACGTTCGGGTCGTTGGTCGGGTAGGGGACGCCGCAGTTGCTGGAGAACGCGCCCACCGTTTGACCGAGCAGCACGAATCCCCCCAGGCAGCCCGCCACATTGCGGGCGATCGGGAACACCCCTTCGTACTGGTTGTCGATGATGCCGCGCGCGCGCAGATCGGCCTCGATGTTGGTCATCGTTCCGCCTTCCGTGCTCGGCCCCTCCGCGGCGATCATCAGGTAGTCGAGCGTCAGGTTCAGGCGCGCCGAGCTGTTGCGGTAGTACCACTGCCGGGAGAGCTCGATCCCCGCCTTCATGTTGTTGATCTCGGTGGTCGTGTAGGGATCGGGGCCGCCCGTGTAGAACGGCAGCAACACCTTCAGCGTCGGCACGCGGCTGACGCCGTTCGCGTTCGCGCGGGTGGTGACCGTCGTGAGCGCGGAGCCGCTCTCGCAGTTGGTCGACATGAAGGGCCGTACCTCGTAGCCGTACGTCGTGTTGAGCGCCAGGCCCGAATCCTCGAACGTCGTGGTCCGCGCGCGCGTCACGAACGAGCGCACGCCGCCCACGGTGCGATAGATGTTGTAGCCGACCACGCCCGACACGGCCGAGTAGGTCACGCGTCGCTGTGGTCGCGCGCGCCGTCGCCTGGGCGCTGATCGAGGCCGGCTGGCCCGTGCAGGTGTCGAACTGCCTGGTGAACATCACGGCGTCGATGTCCCAGGTGAAACCGGCGTCCCAGGTGTCGGTGTGAAGCTCGATCGCGCGAACGCTATGAAGGTTGGCGGTCCCGCTGCGCGTCCAGCCGAGGCCGCCGTTGAGTGGCGCACGGACCTCGAGCCAGGTCACGCCGTCTACCGGCAGCTTGATCGAGTCGCCCGTCAAGGTCAGGCGCGCGCCGGTCGCATCCTCGATGACGACGATGGGCGCGTTGACTTGCCAGCCGACGGGCGATGTATTCAGCGCGCGAGACACGACCCGGAGGTAGTCGTCGGTCCCGATATCGATCGGCGCCGGGGCGGTGTAGCGCAGGAAGAAGTCGAAGGGCGCGTCGGTGACCGCGCGCAGCGCGTTCTGGCCGAGGAACGCCTGGCTACCGGTGAGCACGGAGAGCTGGGTGTTGGTCGGGGCGTCGTTGCTGCCGAACGTCCAGCGCTGCAGGATGTTCGTCTCGACGAGATCGGCCGAACCGACCGCGCCCGCGAGGAAGTGCAGGTTGTCGAACAGGTAGTTCCCGGTCGCGTTGAAGGGGACGTTGATGACGATCTTCGCCCTGAAGTCCGAGTAGCCGCCCGCCTGCAGCGTGGCGACCAGGCTCTGCGGCAGGTTGAAGTCGACCGGGAAGAACTGGTTGAGCGGCTTGCCTGTCAGCTCCACCTGACCGATGAACTGATTGTTGATCCCCTTGCTCGGGACCGACACCAGCAGCTGGACGAAGCCGTACCAGTATGGGTTCGCTTGCGGGCTCGGGAGGCGCATGTCCATGCCGATCATGGCGTGACACCTGTCAGCGAGGGCAGCGCTGCGCTGGTCACCTCGACGTAGTTCTTCGCGGCGACGGCGAGCGACAACGCCCCCTGGGTGTGCGTCGTGCTCGACGACACCGCGACGGTCGACGTCCATTGCGTCGGGTCCTCAAAGCCGAAGACGTTCGCCTGGTTCGCGACCAGCGCGCTGGTCGTGACTTGCACGTCTTCGCTTCCGCCACCCGAACAGGCCAAGAAACCGACCGACACCACTGCGATCCCTGCCATTCCCGAAATCTTTCGCTAGTCTCATTGGGCACGTCCTCTTCGTTTTAAAGGGCGAGACCGGGCAACACGCCGGTCTTGCGAGCGGTGCGAACGCAAGGCATGTGCCGCCGTGAGAAGCCGCCGAATGACCGACGATTTCGACGCCGGTCCAAAGGACGCCGCGCGTGCGTTGCGGCCCCAAAGCTTTACGGTGCAGGATGTGCGCGGTTCCGCGCTCGAGTGAGGTCTCGGGGGTAACCGTGTTCCTGCAGGAGCACCGCCACCGTATGGCCGGGACGGATCATGCGGGCGTTTCCCGAGCCGCGCCCTTCTCATGAACAACCAGGACGTTGCGATCCGCGTGGTTCACCACCCTGGCAGCGACGGTGCCCAGCACACGATCGAGCCGACCATGGTGGCGGTGGCTTCCGACGACGATGAGATCGACGTCGAAGGCTCCGGCGGTATCAATGATGTGCCGCCAGGGATCTCCGGCGACGATGACGATCGGTGGGCCATACTCGACCCCCGGATAGGACTCCATGAGTCTCCGCAGGTCAGCGCGCGCGTCACGCTCGATCGACGCCTCCAAATCGTTCGGCCGCGTGTGTGCCGCCGGCGGAATGTCTGGCGGAATGACGAGCACACGGATGAGGAAGAGCTGTGCGCCAAAGCTTCGGGCCATCATCACCCCGGTTGCGAACACAAGCGGGGCACGCTCGGACTCGTCGAGGGCGACCAGGATGGATTGAACAGACGGGCCCGAGGTCATAGCGCGCGCGATGGCTGAAAGCTGACGGCGCCGAGCTCGATGGGACGGCCGTTCATTCTCACGCCGGCGTCGGCGTCGAGCTTCATCTCACGGGTGCACTGGAGGAGGCCGCGCGTCATGAACCGCAACTCGAAGCGCTTGGTCTCACCGCCGTTCAGTGGAAGGGGATCGACTGCCCGCCAGGTCATGGTCTTCAGCCCATGGCCGTCCGGCGAGATCAGCCGAAAGGCATCCCGCTGGACCGTGAGGGGATTCGAGGTCGCGTTTCGGACCTGTACTTCGACGACCTCCTCCACGAGGTCCTCGCCGTAGAAGTCCGGATCCACGTTCTGCGTGCAGCTCTGACGACTCACCGCGATCTCCACGCCTTCGCGCGACGCCGCTGGGCCGCCGCCCTTGTAGGGAAGGCGAAGCGGCGCGCAGGCGGGCGCGGCGAAGATGCCCACAGCCAGAATGGACCGAACACCAATAGAGACGATGCTTTTCGGAATCATGTGTGAGCCTCCGTAAGACCAGTTGCGACGGCCGACTCCTGCGTCGCTGGGACTCGTTTCGCGAGCAGCAGGAACATCACGGGAACCAGGAACAGCGAGAGGATCGTCGACGACGTCAGGCCGCCGACGACGGCCAGCGCCAGCGGCTGGTTCGACTCGGTGCCCGCCTCGAGCCCCAGCGCCGTCGGGATGAGGCCGATGACGGTGGCCAGGCTGGTCATGGCGATGGGGATGAACCGCGTGCGCGCGGCGGCGACCACCGCCTCGACCTTGTCGACGCCCTCGTTGAAGCGGCGGTTGGCGTCGTCGATGAGGAGGATGCCGTTCGAGACGGCGATGCCGACGACCATCAGGACGCCCATGAGCGCGGTGATCGAGAAGCCCTGCCCGGCCGCGAGCAGCGCGAGCACGATCCCGAGCAGCGACACCGGGATCGTGAACAGCATGATGAACGGCAGCCGCAGCGACTTGAACTGCGACGCCATGATCATGAAGACCACCATGATCGGCGAGGCCGACGCGCGAGGCCGAGGCCGGAGAAGGTCGTGCGCATGAGGTCGACCTGGCCGACGAACGCTGAAGTCGATGTCGCGGGTGCGCGGATCGGCGCGGAGCTTCTCCTCCAGCTCGCGCGCGGCGCTGCCGATGTCGCGCCCTTCGGTCTGCATCATCACGTGGGCGACGCGCTGCAGGTGGTTGCGCTCGACGGCGATGGGACCGAGCGAGCGCCGGATCGTGCCGTAGGCGCCGAGCGTGACCGCGCCGCCGCTCGTCGCCGATGCGCACCGGAATCCGCGCCAGCGCGTTGGGATCGTCGACGACGCTGACCGTCGTAGGAGGTGACGACGTAGTACGACTGGCCGTTCGAGCCGTCGATCCAGACGCTGGGCGTGTTGATGTTGCCGAGCGTCGCCTCGAGCGTGGTCTGGGCCGCGCGTCCGCGACGTCACGCCGACCAGCGCGGCCTCGGTCGCGGTCGGTCTCGACGCGCACCTCGGGGTAGTCGATCTGCACGCGACGGATAGACGTCGCGGATGCCCGGGACGCGTGCGCGCCACCTCGGCCACCGCTCGCGACTTGCGCGTCGAGCTCCTCGAGGCTGTCGCCGCCGACCTCGACGACCAGCGGCGCGATGTAGCCGTTCGAGAACACGCTGGCGACCAGCCCGCCCGGCCACTGCAGGAACTCGACGCCCGGGATAGTTGCGGTTGAGGATCTCGCGCATCTTGTCGGCGATCTCGCGCTGGCTCAGCTTGCGGTGCTCCGGCGTCGACGAGCGCGACGCGGATGAAGCCCATGTGCGGGCCGGCGTTCGGGCTGGTCATCGCGCTGCGGGCGTTCCCGGGCGAGCCGACGTTGGTCAGCACCAGCTCGACCGTGCCCTTGGGCAGCTCCTTGGCGAGCAGCGCGCCCATCTCGTTGATCTTCCGGGTCGGCGTCCTCGAGCGACGTGCCCGGGCGCGAGGCGCACGTAGACGCGCTCCATCGACTCGTCGATCTCGGGGAAGAAGGTGCTGGGCAGCCGCGTCGCCATCCAGACGCTCGCGGCGACCAGCACGACGCACGCGCCGACGACGGTGTTGCGGAACGGCAAGGACGGCGCGAAGCGCGTCGGCGTAGCCGTCGGCGACGCGGTCGATGAAGGCGCCCGACCCGCTTGCCGAGGCGGCCGGGCTCCTGGTGCGCGAGGAAGTAGCCGGCACGCGAGCGGCGTGACGCACATGCTGACGAAGTACGACGCGATCATGCTGACGGCGACGGTCACCGCCAGCGGGACGAACAGCTTCTTCGCCAGGCCCGCGAGCAGCACGACCGGCAGCAGCACCGCCATCGTCGTCAGCGTCGACGCCAGGACGGGCAGCGCGACCGCGTTCGTGCCCTCGAGCGCCGCCTTCGCCGGGCTCATCCCCATGCGCTGGTGGCGGTGGATCGACTCGAGCACGACGACCGCGACGTCGACGAGGCGGCCCATCGCCAGCGTCAGACCGCCCAGCGTGAAGGCGTTCAGCGTGTGGCCGCCCGCGTAGAGGACGATGAGGGTGATCGCGAACGAGAGCGGGATCGCGACCGACACGATGAGCGTGCCGCGGACGCTCTGCAGGAAGAGCAGGATGACGAGCGCGATCAGGACCAGCGCCTGCACGACCTCCTTCTTGAGACCGTCGTAGCTCGTGCGCACGAACGTCGACTGGTCGAAGATCGCCTTGACCTCCACGCCCGGCGGGCAGGTTCTTCAGCTCGCGCGACCGCCTTCTTGACCGCCTCGACGATCTCCAGCGTGTTGCCGCCGGGGACGCGCAGCACGTTCAGGTAGACGGCGTCGTTGCCGTTGACGGCGACGGACTGGGTCTCGGGCGAGCCGCCGTCCTCGACGCGGGCGACGTCCTTGATGAGCACGGCGTGGCCGCCCGTTGACCTTGACGGCGGCGTCGCCGATGTCGGGCACGCGCTGGGCGACGGCGTTCGTGTAGACGTTGGCGTCGAACTTCGGCGAGATGAACTCGCCCGACGGCAGCAGCGCGTTCGACTGGGCGACCGCGGCGGCGACGTCGCTCGAGGTGACGCCGCGCGCCTGGGCGCGGACCGGATCGACGACGACGTTGATCTGGCGCTGGCGGCCGCCGTTGATCGACGCGCTGGCGACGCCGGGGATGCCCTCCAGCACCGGCTCGATGTAGTTGAGCGCGTAGTCGTAGAGCTGCGGCCCGGTGAGCCCGCCGCCCGAGACCGCCACCTGGATGACGGGCGCGTTCGACGGGTCGTACTGCAGCACGAACGGCGGCAGCACGCCCAGCGACTTCGGCACCGCCGACATCGCGAAGGCCACCTGCTGCTGGACCAGCGTCTGCGCCGAGTTGAGGTCGGTCCCCCACTTGAGCCAGACGAAGACGACGCGACAGGTTGTTGCGCGAGGTGCTCTGGACGAAGTCGACGCCCGGGCGTGGCGCTGACGTACTTCTCGATGCGCCAGGTGATCGTCTTCTCGACGTCCTTGGGCCCGAGCCCGGGCGCCAGCGTCCCCACCACCAGCACCGGCGGCGTCAGCTCGGGGAACGTGTCGACGCTCATGCGCGGCGTGACCACCGCCGCGAACACGACCAGCCCGATGCAGATCATCAGGATCGCGATCGGGTTCTTGAGCGAGAGGCCGGTCACGGCCTGAGCCTCCGCGGCGGCCGCGCTGGCGTCGGTCCGCTCGCGCGAGCTCGTCGAGCTTGGCCTCCACGCGATCGCCGTCCTTGAGCAGCGCCCGCCCCTCGGTCACGACGCGGGCTCCCGCCCGCAGCAGACGGATCGAGGAACAGGCTGCCGCCCCGCTCGCCCTTGACGGCGTACACGCCCTTGCGCGCCGTCTGCCCTGTCGACGACGAACACGGTGGCCTTGCCGCCCCGGACCGACGCGGCGATCGAGCGGGATCTCGGTCGCGGCGGTCGGCTGCGCCGACGTCGATGCGCGAGCTCGGCCGTCGTCCCCACCGGCAGCGAGCGGTCCGGGATCGGGGACGTCGATCTCGAGGTGGACGGTCCGGGTGGAGAGGTCGGCGGCCGGCGAGCGGCGCGCGATCTTGCGCGCGCAGCTCTCGGTTGGTCGCGAGCGCCCGGATCCGCACCGGCGTGCCGGCGCCGACCACGTCGAAGTCGCCTCCGGCACCTCCGCCGACCACGCGCACCGTGCGTGCGATCGACCAGCGTCGCCACCGCCGTGCCCGGGCGGACGAACGCGCCCGGGATCGACGAGCCGCGCGGCGATCTCGCCCGCGAAGGGCGCGCGCAGGACGCAGTCGTTCACCTCCAGCGTCGCCCGCTGCATCTTGGCCTGCGTCTCCATCAGCTGCGCCTCCTTGCTGGCGCTGTCGGCGGCGTGCTTCTCGATCTCGTTCGGCGAGGCGAAGCCCTCCCTCCTTCAGCTCGGCGACGCGCGCCGCCTCGTGCGCGAGCGCCTCCTGCTCGGTCTGGATGGCGCGCGCCTGCATCGCGACGGCCTTCGACGACGCCGAGGCGTTCCGGCAGTCGAGCGTGGCGATGACCTGCCCCCGCTTGACGACGTCGCCCGGGCCGCACGAGCACGGTGTCGACGTAGCCGGAGATGAGCTGCGGTCCGATGCGCGCCTCGACCCAGGGCTGGATCGTCCCGACGTAGCGCCGGGACGGGCGGTACTGCGCGGCGCGCGCCTCGACGACGGTGACCCCCTTCGGCTGGCTGTCGAGCGCGACCTTGTTCACGTGCGAGCTCGCGCGCGCGACCAGCAAGATGCCCGAGCGCGACGACGCCCGCCGTGCCGCACGGCGATCACGAGGCGGATGCGACCGCTGGCCGTGGCGGGCGATCCGCTCGGATCGTGTCGCTCATGCTCGTGTGCCTCATGCGTGCTCGAGCGCCTTCACAGCCCCTCCGCGATCAGCCGTCCGAGCGACGGCCCGCGCGCGCCGGGCCTCGAACTGCCCGACCGCGAGCTGGATCTCGGCGTCGGTGCGCAGCGCCTCGGCGTCGGCGAGCTCCAGCGACGTTCCGAGGCCGGCCTTGAACCGCGCCTCGGCCTGCGCGTAGTTCGCGCGGGCCGCCTCGACGGCGCGCTCGAGGCTGACGAGCGCCGCCTGGCTGACCTCGAGCGACACGTAGGCCTGCTGGACGGCCGCCGCCTCCTGCTGCGAGAGCGACCGACACGTCCGCGCGCGCGACCTCGCGCGCGGCTGGCCGCCGCGTCCCGCCGCGCCGCGACGACCGGGTCGTAGAGCGGCCAGCGCAGGACCAGCCCGACATCCCAGTTCGGGACCGTCGGGAAGCGGCCCGTACTGGTCGGAGATGGAGCCGCTGGACGGCGTCGCCGTCCCCGCGCGCCCGGAGAACGTGGCGGTGAGCGCGAGGTCGGGGCGCATCTCGGCGGCGATCGCGCGCGTGAGCGCCTCGCGCCGCGCACGCGCGACCGGGCCTCCTCGCAGGAGCGGATCCGCGTCGATCGCCTGACTGCAGACCCTGCGTCGAGCGCCGGCGCCGGCGACAGCCGGCGGTGCCTGCCCGCGGCGTCGAGCAACCGGTCGTCGACGCCGACCGCCGCCGCGAACACCGCCTGCGCCGTTCGCAAGGAGCCGCCCGGCGCGGATTCGGCCCACGTCGAACCGGGTGAGATCGGCCTCGGCGCGGGTCAGCTCGATGGGCGCGTGCAGGCCGCTCTTGACCTCCGCGGCCGCCATGTCGCGGTGCACGCGGGCGCGTTGAAGGCCTCCTCGGCGGCGCGCAGGACGGCGCGCGCGCCGTGAACGCCGTAGTAGGCCTCCTTGACCAGCAGGTCGATGCGCAGCGCGCTCGGCGTCGGCGCGATGCCGCTCGGTCTCGTAGGCGACGTCGGCGACCGCCGCCTGGGCCGCGATCCGGCCGAAGTCGAAGATCTCCTGGCGGCGCCGACGCCGGCCAGCGTGGAGGTGCTCGGGGCCCAGCTCCCGTCGCCGTCACCTTGGTGCCGCCGATCCTCGGGAGGTCGACCTCCGGAACGCCGAGGTAGGACGCCGTGCGTGTTGTTCGTCGTCCCCTCGAACGCCTGCACCGTCGCCCCGACGCTCGGGAGCCACTGCGCGCGCGGGATGCGCGCGTCCGCGGCCGCCGCCGCGACGCGCGCGAGCGCGCTGCGCAGCGACGGGCTGGTGAGCGCGCGCGTACGCGAGCGCCTCGTCGAGCGTCATGGCCGCGAAGGCCCGGCCCGGCACCGACACCGGTGCGGGTGGCGGCGCGGACGCCGAGGAAGCGCCCGCGGTCTCCGCAGCGACGGCGTGCGTCGGAAGTCAAGAGGAGAGCGCATGCCACCGTCGAGATCGCGGCGAGCGCCGCGATGACGGAGCTTGGACGGTGGGCGGAGAGGGACATGCGCCGCTCGAAAGCACGCGCCGTACCAAGGCCGGACGCCGATTCGGCGCGGCGTTCGCCCGGACGCGCACAAGCTGGATCGGGAAAATCTCCCGATCCGATCGGGAGATTTTCCCTCGAGCCGTCGGGGCGCGCAGAGTCCGCCGCCGATTCCCGGCCGATTGCGCGCTGGCCCGTCGCTTGCGTCGCCTCGCCTCGCCGGTCATGCTGCGTCACGCAAGATGCGAACGTCTCTCGGGCTGGGACCTCGATGCTCACGTGAACAGGGCGGCCGTCCGTCGATTCGGTCTTGGCGGAGCCGATGGTGGCGATCGTCGCCGTCGTCGCGGGCCTCGCCTACTGGGACGCAGAGCGCGAGTCCACCGCGGCCCTGCAGGACTTCGCGCGAGGAGCAAGCGACGCTGGCCGGGGCCTTGGGCGCCGCGCTCCGCATTCGGGCAGCCCACGGCTCTTCCATCTGCAGAGGATGACGTCCTCGCGGAGCTGCGTTCGATCGAGCGCCCGAAGGCGCTGGTCATCGTCGCCCGCCGATCCGACGAGTCGACGCTTCGCACGACCGACGGCCGCGACCTCAGCGACGCCGCCGTTGTCTCGAGGCGCTCGACCGGGGCGACTCCGGTGGTGCGCATCCCGCGCAAGGAGGCGGCCCCGTTCGGGTTGCCGGCGCGGACGGCGCTGGCCGGGCTCTCGCGGGTCGACGCCGGCGCGGCGGGCACCTGGGACGTCGTCGCGGTCGCCAGCGCCGAGCGCGAGCGAGATCGCGAGCTGTGGGCGCGCCGTCGCCTCGTGCTGAGCGTGTTCACGGCGGCGGGTCTGGTGCTGGCGTTCGGCGGCGTCGCCATGCGGAACCAGCGCAAGGAGCTGGTGCTCGAGCGCGAGCTCGCCGTCGCCAGCCTCCAGCAGCAGCGGGACGAGCGGCTCGAGCGGGCCAACAAGGCGGCGGCGATGGGAACGCTCGCGATGGGCGTCGCGCACGAGATCTCGACGCCGCTCGGCGTGATCGCCGCCCGCGCCGAGCAGATGATGCCGAGGGTCGCGGGCGACGAGCGGCTCTCGGCGAGCGTGGCCGCGATCCTCTCCCAGACCGAGCGGATCAATCAGGTCATCCGCGGCCTCCTCGGGCTGGCGCGCGGGGACGCCCCAGTCGGCCGAGCGGATCGATCCGCGCAGCCTGATCGAGAATGCCGTCGACCCTGGTCGAGCATCGGTTCGCCAAGGCGGGCGTTCGGCTGATCCGCCAGGCTCGATGCCGACCTCCCGACGGTCATCGGGCGATCCGAGGCTGCTCGAGCACGCCATCGTCAATCTGCTGCTCAACGCGTGCGACGCCTGCGAGCCCGAGGGGCGACGTCGCGATCCGGGTTCGGCGCGACGGGCGCCGACGTCGAGATCGCGGTCGAGGACTCGGGAATCGGGCATCTCGCTCGCCGACGTCGGGCGCGCGCTCGAGCCCTTCTTCACGACCAAGGCGCGGGAGGGGGGCACCGGCCTCGGCCTCGCGATCGCGCACGAGATCGTCACCAGTCACCGCGGCAGCGCTGGTGTTCTCGCGCCGGAGCCCGCGCGGGCACCCGCGCCGCGATCCGCCTGCCGCCCGTCGGAGGAGGCTGCGAGTTGGCGTAAGCGGCGCCCCCGGGTCCTGGTCGTCGACGACAACCTCGAGATGGCGCGGACCATCTGCGGAGGGGCTCGTCGATCGGGGCTACGACGCGGTCGCCGGTCGGCTCGGGCCGCGAGGCGATCGACCGGCTCGCCGCCGAGCGATTCGACGCGCTGGTCACGGATCTGCGGATGCCCAAGGTCGACGGCTGGAGCTGCTCGCCGCCTCCCGCAAGCTCGATCCGGATCGCCCGGTCATCGTCATGACGGCCTACAGCGCGATCGACACCGCGGTCGAGTCGATCCGCCAGGGCGCCTACCACTACCTGACGAAGCCGTTCAAGCAGGACGAGCTCGCGATCTTCCTCGACCGCGCGCTCGACGAGGTTCGCGTCAAGAACGAGGCCTCCGCCCTCAGGACCGCGCTGCGAGCCAAGTTCTCGGTCTCGAGCATCATCGGGCACAGCCCGGCGATCCAGGCGGTGCGCGAACGGATCCAGCGCGTCGCCGACGCGCCCGCCCCGGTGATCGTCCTCGGCGAGACCGGGACCGGCAAGGGCTTGGTCGCGCGGGCGCTGCACGCCGACAGCCGACGCGCGCGAGCGGCCGTTCGTTTCGGTCAACTGCGCCGCGCTGCCCGAGCCGCTGCTCGAGAGCGAGCTGTTCGGCTACGTCAAGGGCGCCTTCACCGGGGCGGCGTCGGATCGGCCGGGACTGTTCGCCGAGGCCGACGGGCGGCTCGCTGTTCCTCGACGAGATCGGCGAGATGCCGCCGGCGCTGCAGGCGAAGCTGCTGCACGTGCTCGAGAGCGGGACCGTGCGCCCGGTCGGGTCGACCAAGGAACGCGAGGTCGACGTGCGCATCATCGCCGCCACGCACCGGAACCTGGTCCAGGCCGCGCGCGAAGGAACGTTCCGCGAGGACCTGCTCTACCGGCTCGACGTCGTCTCCATCGTCCTGCCCGCCCTGCGCGACCGTCGCGAGGACATCCCGGCGCTGCTGGAACACTTCCTGACCGAGTGTCGCGCCAAGTACCCGCAGTCGGCGGTCCGCAGCTTCTCTCCGGAGGCGCTGAGCCGAGCTGCGCCGATACCGCTGGCCCGGCAACGTCCGAGAGCTCGCCCACATGACCGAGAAGCTGGTCCTGCTCGGACGAAGCGGCGAGATCTCCGCCGCCGATATCGCGGACAGCATCAGCGCCGTCAGTGCGGGGGATGCGCTCGAATTCCGTGGCGAGGTCAAGACCATCGCGGAGATCGAGCGCCTGTATGCCGCCTGGGCGCTCGGGCAGACCGGCGGCCATCGAGGACAGACAGCGGAAAAGCTGGGCGTCGATCCGAAGACGCTCCGCAAGTGGCTAGAGGAACCCGATCTCGGGTAAGCGCCCAAGAGCGGTTCTTCACCATGCAACCGACCTCACGGATGAGGTCCGAACCCAAGCTGACGATCGCGAGGCCGGTCGCTCACGCGCGCGGAGGTGGGGCGATCCCCGCGTATTCGTGATTCATCCTCCACCCGATGAATCGCCGGCCGAGGCGAATCGTCGCCACGCCGCGGGTTGTGTAACAAGCGCGTGCGCCCTTCGACAATACACCTGAGGAGGCCCATGCCGCACCGCTGCCTGGTCTCCCGTGTGTCCGTTTCGGGGCATGGCGGGCCGTTCGCGACGTTCATGCTCGCCTTGCTGGTGACGGGCGGCGGCGGATGTGTGAACCGCGGCATGAAGGCGCCGCGGATTGCGGACGGCGGCACAGGGATCGGCGGGCGGCTCGGTTCGGGGGGCCGCACCGGAGGGCTCGTCGACGCCGGCGCTTCGGACGCCGGCGCTTCGGACGCCGGCGCCGGCGGAGCGGCGGGCGGTGCGGGTGGAGTGTCGGACGCGGCAGGGGAAATGCCGGGCACGGGCGGCGCAACGGCGGGCACAGGCGGCGCAACGGCGGGCACGGGCGGCACGTCGGGCACGGGCGGCGTGACCGCGGGTGCCGGCGGTGCAACGCCGGACGCGGGCGGCGCGGATTCGGGTATGGGCGGGGCCGGTGGCATGACCTCGGGAAACGACGCCGGGGTCCTCGCTTGCGTGCCGGGGATTTCGCCCGGGAATGCGCTCCTCACCAGTTTCTCGCCGCCCACCTGGGATGCCGGCCTCGGCCAGTGGGGTCTGCCCGGCAACCTCACCGGCAAGATCACGACGTACGGTGGCGGAAGGACCGTCAACGGCACGACAACCGCCATCTCGCAAAGCGTGACCACGACGGCTGCCAACCCCGCGCTCTCCATTCGGGGCAATGTCGCCGCGACCGACTACGGAGGGATCGCGCTGTCATTCGACCAGTGTGTGAACACGACGCTCTATGGCGGGGTGCGCTTCACGCTCGGCGGTACCACCGCGGGCTGCGCTCTGTTCCTGCAACTCGAAACCTACTCGCGTCTGCCGATCGCCGATGGCGGCGGCTGCGCCGGAACCTGCTTCGGATTCCCTTTCGCGCCGATCCAGATCGGCGCTGCGCCGATCACGGTCACCTTCGCCGGCCTCGCGGGCTCCGGCCTACCGGCTACCGCGGCCGCGATGCGCGCCGAGATGGTTGGATTGCAATTCCAGTTGCAGTCGCCGACACCCTCCCAGCCGAGTTGCCTCGGCATCAACATGACCGTCGACGACCTGCAGTTCGTCGCCAACTGATCCGCACGATCTGGTTCGTTGAGCCCGTCGCGCCGGGATCGGTCTGGTAGTGTCCCATTGTGCCTGTGGGTGAACGCGCATCGACTTCGGCGAAGATCCGCCGGCGGGGCCTCGGTCGACGCTCGTCGTCGACGCGGGGGCGAACCTCATCATCAAGGACCAGGACGCGTGTCGCCGCGTTGTTCGCCGCCGGCCTTGCCGTGTGCCTGACCGGGCTCGCCGGGCTCGCCGGTTCTCCTCCGCCGGCCTCCACCGGCGCGCCGCCGGCTGCACTCCCGAGCGCGGACCCGTCACCCGCCGGGCGCGCTCGTCGCATCGTCGATGCGCAGATCCGGTCGCCTTCCTCGACGGTGACCCCGACCGATCAACTCGCGCCCATCCACGCCGATCTGGAATCGGGCGACGATCGACGGGTGGGCGCGGCGCTGGCGGTCGCCGACGAGATCGCTGCCGCGATCGAACGTGCACCCGCGCCGGCAGGTCGGAGCGGGGGTCAGCTCCTGACCTGGCCGGATTCTCTGCAGCCCCTTGTCGTCGATCTCGAGCCCCTGCTCGACGAGCTGCGCGAAACCGTGGACTGTCAGATGGTCGTCCGCGTCGACCAGGTCGCCGATCGGTTTCACCGGCTGCCGCGCGGACACCCCCCGCAGGCACAACCGGGGCCGCTGCCGGGCGCCGCCGGCCACGCGCTGTCGACGCGCGTTCTCGTCTGCGCGATGAATTCGATCAAAGGTCAGATCGCCGCCTGCTTCGCGCGGTACCAGACTCCCGGAACCGCCATGATGAACGTGGTCGTGACGCAGCAGGGAGCCGTTCGTGCCGCGACCACGACCGGAAAATTCGCCGGCACGCCCACGGGCGACTGTGTCGCCGCCGCCGTGAAGACGGTGAAGTTCCCGCCGTCGGATGGAGTCAGCTTTCCGTACCCGCTTCTGCTCGGACCGCCGATGGCGCCCGCGAAGATCACGCCGCCACCCACGGCGGAACCTCCAGCGCGCATCGTGGCGACCAATCGCCCGCTCTACTTCGAACGCATCGTGACCGACGCCGATCTCGACGGGCGCGGCGCCGACGAGCTGCGCTTGATGCGAAACACCATCTTCGCCCGAGCCGGCCGCACCTTCGAAGACCGCGCGTTGCGCGACTACTTCTCGCGCCAGCCGTGGTATCGGCCTGCCGCGCGGCCCGCGAAGCTGAGCGCGCTCGACCAGAAGAACCTCGCGGGCATCAAGCTGTGGGAGGCGAGGGCCAAGGCGCTCGAACGTCTTGCCGCGCTGGTGCCGGGGTTCGAGGCGGCGGCCTCGAGCCCAACGCCGGGCGGTTGCGGCGTCGATGCGCGCCACGTTCTCCGCAACAAGCGCGACGAACGGCAGCTCATCCTCGAGGCCGGCCGGCTGCCGTGGGCCGAGGCACAGAACTTCGACGATATCGGTCTGGAGTCGCTCGGGACCAAGATGAAGGCGGTTCGGGTGGAGTGCGGTCCCGATATCGACGCCGACGGGTTCCCGGAGGCCGTCGTGACGTTGACCCGACCATTCGAGGTCCCCGCCGGTGAAGAGGGCCAAGTTCCGGAGAGCATCGACCTGATCTTCCTCGCCTCTCGCCATGGATCGAAATGGCGCGCCGTCGTCCCGCTGGGCCTCGACGGACGCATACTGGGCGTCGAGGGCTCCATCGGAACGGGGGTTCGGTTCGTCACGCTGGCCGACGGGCGGCGGGCGCTCGCGATTCTCAGCGCGAGCGGCGGTGGGGGCGACTGCGACTGTGACAGCGAGTCCATCTCGATAGCAACGCTCGAGCACGGCAAGCTCCAACCGCGCGGCACCTTCGAAACCGGCCGGCCCTGCGAGTGTCAATACGCCGGCTCCGAGTGACCTCGTACCGGCCGCCGTGAGCGCGCCCAAGACGCCAGCGGATGGCGTTGTCCGGGACGTCGCGCCTCTTCAAGGGCGTTGCTGGTAGATGTCGCGCGGACGGACGAGCCAGCCGGTCTTCGGCCAGAAGACCGCAGGCTGCCCGACGAACAACGGCTGGGTACGGACGTACGAGGCGTCGAGATCGGCTTGTAACCAATCCTGTTCCACGTCCACGACCACCGCCGCGAACTCGCGCGCCCGCAGCCGGCGCCGGATGTCAGCAGCCAGCGCATCGGCCACGCGACGTGGTTGGCCGCGCATGACATCGACCAGCGCCATCTGTTGGGCGTAGGTTGCCTTGCCGGCGAGGCGCGCCAGGTGTGGATGGCATGGGATCAGGACCGGCCCCGGGATGGCGGCGAGTCGAGCGACGAGCGCCGCGCCCGCTGCCCGGTCCGCAGCCGTCGGAACTTGCCTCCATGCTGGGAACCAAAGGAGCGCCAGCTGAACCAGGCAGGCCCACCCGGCCAGTCGCCGCGTCGCGGAGGCGGGCGCCGCCCGGTTCAACCAACCCAGCGCCGCCCCGGTCTGCCAGGCGAGGCAGGCATAGGCGGGCATGAGCACGTTGGTGGCCCCGTATTCGTGCAGACGCGAGAGCCACGATTCAAGCAGGCTACCCAGCACCGCCGCGCGCTCGACGAGCGAAGCCGCGGGCATGCCTGGTGTGCCTGCGAACAGGAACACCAGCGCGGCCATCGCGATGGGCACGACCTTGAACAGGTCGTCGGACCAATATCGGACCCAGAGCTTGGGTACCCAGGCATGGGAGGCGGGCAGCGAAAAGATGTAGTAAGTCGACCAACCCTGCGTACGTAGGTGCAGCGACACGCTGCCGGCCGCCACCAGCGCGGCGAAGGAGGCGATGCACAGGAGACGGCGCGGCCCGCGCAAGCTCCAGGTCCGCGCCAGCGCCACCGGCATGGCGACCAGCAGCGTGCTCTGCTTCGTGAAGAAGGCGGCCGCGAGCAGCACGCCCACGGCGACGTCACGTCGCTCGCTCGCGAGCAGCATCCAGACAGCGAGCAGAACGAAGAGCAGCGCCAGCGAGTCGACGCGTGCCAGGTCGAAGAAGGCGCCAGCGCGCTCGAACAGGGCCGCGAAGAGCCCGGCCGCGACCAGCGCTCCGAGCCGGCTGCGCGTGCGTCCATGGGCCAGTAACGCGATCAACCACAGTACCCCGACCGAGGCTATCAGCGAGACCATCCGCAATGCCAGCAGCCGCAGCCCGAACAGTTTTGCGAAGAGGGCAGCCACGTAGTAGTAGAGCGGCGAATAGATGTAGGGCGTAAATTCAAGGGACGGTGGCACATACAGGGGCTGCCCGCGCAGGACGCGGGCCACGTGCTCGAGCATCCCTCCCTCCATCCACTCGAGGTCGTATGGGTAGGCGATACGTGCCAGCGCAACGACCAAGTACGATCCCAAGTACCAGAGCGCGCCAACCACCAGCAGCGCTTCCAGGACGCGCCGCCGGGATGGAGCGATCGCCGAGGCCGCCAATGTGCGCACAGCCGGCACTATATATGTATCGCCGATGGCGACGTCCTGGACACATCGGATCGCCACCTGAAGCCTCGGTCTTTCATCTGATCACGCGACGAGGTAGAGAAGCCTCTCAAATGCCGGCCGCCGATGAAGCAGGACCGATCGCGGCGGCTCGTGGCGCTCCCGCGCGTGCATCGACAGACTCCGAAGCCGGCGGTTCGTTTCTGGCGGTTGTGACCGTCGCCCTTCTGGTCGCCCGCGTTCCTGTCCTGTTCGTCCGGGCCTTCGATAACGACGAATTCGAACACGCGCACGCCGCCTGGAATGTGTTCCGGGGCTTGTTGCCCTACAGGGACTTCTTCGAGCACCACACGCCCGGATACTATTTCATGCTCGCGCCGTTCTTCCGCTTCTTCGCCGTCGACGCTTCCTTCGACTCTGCCCGGCATTTCCTGATCTTCGGCCGATTCGTGTCGCTCGCGCTGACCACTCTCTCGGTCGTCCTGATGTTCTCCGTCGCACGGCTCGGCGCGACCCGCCGCGTGGGTCTCCTCGCCGGGTTGTTCTTTGCCGGAGAGCCGGTGTTGATCCACAAGACCCTCGAGATTCGTCCCGACGTGCCGGCGCTTGCATTCTTCATCGGCGCGCTCTGGTTCCTGCAGCACGGATTCCTCGCCGAGAAGGCCGCACGCGACTGGTGGTTCCGGTGGTTCTTGGGTGGTGGGCTGTGCCTTGGCGCCGCCATCATGTGCACACAGAAGATGCTGTTCGTCCTTCCGGGGATGCTCGTGGGCCTCGGGCTCTGGACGCGGACGGGCGACCGTCGTGGGTTGTTGTCCCGGATCTCTGCCGTGCTGGTCGTGCTCCTTGGCGTGGTCGCTCCAGCGGCGATCACCTGGATCCGATTTGCAGTCCTCGGCGGCGGCACTCAATTCATCTACGACAACTTCGTGATCAACGCGCGGTGGGGATGGCACTCCGGCCGGCATCTGTCGACGGTCCTCGGAACGAGCTGGCCCATCCTGCTCCTCTGTCTCGTTGGGGGCTGGGCGGCGCTATTCCGTAACAGCCCAGCCGGGAAGCGCGACTCCGGCGACGTGCTGCTCCTCTGTACCCTCGGCGGGTTGGTCGCGGGGGTCCTCGTGGTGCCGGCAGCGTACCAGCAGTACTACCTTCCGCCGCTCAGCATCGCGTGCGTCTTCGCGGCACGAGGGTTGTCCTTCTTGATGGACCGGAGCCGCCACCGCGCTCGCGATTGGCTGGTCGTCTGGGCGACGGCCGCCTTCCTGATCTGGCCCATCGTCGATCTGGCAAGGGCTCTCGGCCGACGGAACGACTTGCAGATGGCGCGGCTTCAGTTTGTCTTCGCTCACACCGGCCCCACCGATCCCGTGCTGGACGGATGGCTCGGAACCAACGTATTCCGTCCTCTTCCGCTCTACTACTTCTTCATGCATCGCGAGCTGCAGGTGTCGCTCAAGGAGAGCGAGAAGGAGGCCTACCTGGACGCTCTGACGAGCGGCAGGGTCAGGCCGAAGCTCATCACCCTGGACGATGAGCTCCGCGCCCTCGGCCCACGGTTTCTAGAGCTCATTCAACGGAGCTACGTCAGTAGCGACGGGGTGTTCTACTTCCCGGTGCCGCCCCTACCGATACCAACCGCCCAGCCGCACGGGTTGCGCTAGCTGGAACGGGCTATCGGCACAGGTTTACGCCGTTCGGTTCTGCTTGGCCGAGCGTGAAGACGATGCCCGAACGTTCGAAGCTCGTTCTGTCGTACGGCAAATCGGTCCTGGCGTAGCGATGGTCTTGCACCGCCCGTTTCACCTCTTCTCGCTGGAGAGAGAGCCAGCAGCCGCCCTTTCGGTGCTCGATGCGTTCCGCGAGGTCACGTCGGATCCAGAGCTTCGTCCTGCCCAGCGAACGCTGGCGCGTAGTGAGCCTGGAACCTCGGCAGTTCGTACAACTTTCCCACCTCGGCCCACTTCCAATGTGCCTCGACCAGATCGGGTGACTCGGCGTCCAGAACTTCGGCAATTGCGGCTGGCCCCTGATGAGCGAGTCTTTGGTTGGACAGGAACGAGAGGTCCACGATCTTGAATTCCTCACAACATAGGGCGAGGCCGCCGAGATCGGCCGTGAGGATGGTCGGGTGTTGCGCATCCGCCGCTGCGGCGAAGCGACGGAACACGCGCCCGGACTCCGCGTAGGTGTGGGGCGTGACTCCGAAAGCGCCGCCCCTCAGGGCGGCGCCCAACGAGCCCGTCGGGAACCCTTTCATCGACGCCAAGGCACAGAGCAGGAACAGACCGCCCGCGATGGCCATCGGGAGCTTGCCTCCGCGTCTCTCGACCCACGACGCTAGCAACAGCCCGAGCGCAAGCAGGGCAGGCGCGAATGCGAAATAGGGCATCCGCCCCCGATAGCCCCAGTGTTCGCCGGTCAGCGCGCCCATCACGATGGCGCCCGCGAGCGGCGCCGCCAGGATTGAAAAGGCTTGGCGTCGAGCCCTGACCGTGCCCATACCGTCGAAGTGCAGGTCGTGTAGCCGATGCAGAATCGGCAGTGCGATGAGCGGACCCAGAAAGAAGAGCGGCATTTCGAGGGCGCCGTTCAGCCGCCCCGACAGTCCGAACGTCGCATAAGGCGGCCATCGTTTGGCCCAGAACGTGTTTGGAAGGATGTCGGAGAACGCGGTCAAGCGCCACGCCGACAGCAACAACGCGGTAACGATGCAGGACAGGACGATGCACCAAAAGGCGCGACGGCCGGGGACGGTCGCCACGCCGAGCGCGAGCAACCCGACATAGAGACCCGCTTCAAAGCGCGTCGTCATGGCCAGCGCCACGCCGGCGCTCAACCACGCCACGCGCGGTTCGGGAGACAGCAGCTCGTTGACGATCACGAGAATCGCGGCGGCGAGGAGGCCCATCTCCATTCCATTGCTCGCCTCGGAGAAAGAGCAGCCCCAGACCGCGAAGGTGACGATGACCAGGGATGAGATGAAACGGTTCAATCGGAGCAGCGCGCAGCTCCTTGCCAGCATCAACGTGCACAAACAAATGCAAAGCGCGGACAGGACCTGCGAGGTCAGAATAGACGAGCGGGAAGTGGTTCCGGCCAGCGCCACGAGCGCGTTGAGCACGAACCAGGAAACGGACGAGAATCCTTCGACGACTTCGGAATGCGGGGTCAAGGCGACCCGGCCATGGCGCGCGAACGTCCGCGCAAAGGCCAGCGTGATGGCGCCGTCGTCCCAACCGTTATCACCGACCAGAAATGAAACGGAAACCAGCGCAATGAATTGAGCGACGATGACGATCGCGAGGCGGCGGCGAGTCAAGGAGGTGTGAAACTCGACCACGCACCCTCGGGGTTGTCAATCACGCGGCGCGGACCACCATCCTTCGATGACTTCCGCTGGACGTTGACGTCGATCTGAGGCACGTTCCGGCTGGGCCAGGAAGACGGCGCTGGCGGTGTGACAGGGGATGCCGAAGGGAATCTTCGCTTCAGAGGTGCTCCGATGAAACGAATGACCGCAGCGATCGCGCTCTTGGTGATCGGGTGCTCGGGTGGCGCGGGCGCGCCTGAAGGCACCGGCGGTGCCCGCGGCGGCGGCACCGGCAGCGGCGGCAGCACCGGTGGCCCCGGTGGCCAGAGTGGAGCCGGAAGCGGCGGTGCTTCGTCGACAGGCGGGCGCGGTGGCGGCGCTGGCGGGGGCGCCGGCGGCATGCCGGCAGGGACCGGCGGCGCGAGCGGCGGCGACGCCTGCACGCGCGACAGCCTGGCGGGGACCGTCAGGTCCTATCTCACCGCGCTGGCGGCGCACGATCTCGCCGGTGTGTCCATCGCGCCCGACGCCAAGTACACCGAGAACACCAAGCAGACGGCGATCGGTTCGGGGCTGTGGAAGACCGCCGGCGCGGCGAAGCTGACGCGTAGCCTGATCGACCTGCGGCAGTGCATGACCATGAGCGAGGTCGTACTGCCCGAGAGCGGCACCGACGTCGTCGTGACGTTGCGGCTCGCGGTCGCCGCGGGCAGCGTCACGGAGATCGAGGCGATCATCACCCGCAGCGCCGACTGGAACTTCAGCGCGCAGGGCTACCTCGACTCGAGCAGCCAGACCTGGGACGTGCTGCCCGCCGATCAGCGCAACACGTACGCCGAGCTCACCGACGACGCCAAGATCTACCTCGACTATTTCAACGTGCATTCCCTGGCCCCACCCTTCGCCACGGGCTGCCAGCGCCTCGAGGGCGGCGCGTCCAAGATCGCGTGCCCCACCGGGTTCCCCACCGGCCTCCTCATCGGCAACCGGCGCTACTTCGCCGACGTCGAGGCCGGCGTCTCGGCGTCGATCTCGATCTTCGGCGGCGACAGCGGCAACCTCGACGTGCACTTCTTCCGCGTCATCGCCGGCACGATCCGCAACGTGCACAGCATGACGGTCAACAGCACCTTCACGACCACCGGCTGGCCGAAGGCGCCATGACTTCGAATCGACGCATGCGTCGGGTTGGTTCGCCCGGGACGCTGCTGGCGGGCCTGTTTGCGATCGGCGCGTTCGCGCCGGCTTGCGGCCAGGACGGTGGCACGGGCGCGGGCTCCGGCGGCCGGACCAGCGGTGGCGGAGGCAACGGGACCGGCGGCGTGCTGGGCACGGGTGGCGCCGGCGGCGGCGGCGGCAACGCGACCGGCGGCGCGATCGGCGCCGGTGGCCGCGGCGCCGGTGGCAGCCGGCTCGGCGCCGGCGGCGGCAACGCCAGCGCCGAGCCGGCCAGCTGCGCGGCGGGCGGCCCGGGTCTGTCGACCTGTGGCCCCAACGGCAACGAGAGCTGCTGCCTCAGCCTGCCGGTGACCGGCGGCATGTTCTATCGGACCTACCAGAACTCCGGCAGCGGGGCCACCGGCAAGGCCGATGCGGCCACCGTGAGCTCATTTCGACTCGACAAGTACGAGGTCACCGTCGGTCGCTTCCGCCAGTACGTGAGCTATCTGGTGGGTGGCGGCTTGCCGCCGCCCGGCGGCAGCGGCAAGCACACGCATCTCAGCGCGGGCAAAGGGCTGACCGACAGCGCGCGCGCGGGCAGCTTCGAAGCGGGCTGGGACCCGAGCTGGAACACAACCATCCCGAGCGGTGCCAGCGCGGAATCGACCTGGGCCCAGAACCTCAATTGCGGTACCTACGGAACCTGGACGGTCAACGCCGGCAACAACGAGATGTTGCCGCTGACCTGCCTCGACTGGTACGAAGCCCACGCCTTCTGTATCTGGGACGGCGGTTTTCTGCCGAGCGAGGCAGAGTGGAAATACGCCGCCGCCGGCGGGGACGAGCTGCGCATGTACCCGTGGGGTTCCATGGATCCTGGAACAGCCAGCCAGTACGCGATGTACGATTGCTATTATCCGACGGGGACGCGCGGCAATTGCGCCAGCCTCGCCAACGTCGCCAAGGTCGGCAGCACACCGCTCGGCCTCGGTCGCTGGGGCCAATTGGATCTGGCCGGCAGCGTCTGGGAGTGGAACCTCGATGAGTACGCCAGCTACGTTAGCCCGTGCACTGACTGCGCGTATCTGACCGGCGCCACCAATCGCGTGCTCCCGGGCGGCGGTTTTCACACCGGCCTCATGCCGTACTTGCTGTCCGCCAACCGCACCACCGTCTCGTATGCGACCACCTATCGCGGTGACTTCGGCGTGGGTGTACGCTGCGCGCGAGCCCCGTGAGTCGCTGTCGCGGCGCGGTGAGCGCAGGCGGCGGACCAGAACCACCACTTTGGTGAAGCTCCCGCGCCCGAGCGCCCATTAACACTTACGACCCTTGACCTGGGTATGCAGTGCGTCCGACGCCTGCGCCGCTTGGCATGATTGTTTCTGTGCAGCACAAACGACTTTAACAGGGCGGCAGCCTGCCGCTTTTCCCGAACGCTGGAGACGAAGATGCGCCGAAGGCCTGACATCACCGACCGTGGTTTGCTCGAAAAATCCGTCAACCGGCGCCAGGCCTTGAAGGGCATGAGCGTGCTGGCATTGACCGGCCCCGCCATCGTCGCCTGCTCCTCGGATCCGTCGGTCGCCGGCGCGGATGCCGGCGGGGTCGGTGGTGCGAACGGGGCTGGCGGGTTGACGGGGGCCGGCGGCGCTGGAGCCGGCGGTATCCTCGGCGGCGGTGGCGCGGGGACCGGCGGCGCTCGCGGCGAGGGTGGCGCGACCGGCAGCGGTGGCGCGACGGGCGCGGGCGGTGCGGGGAGCAGCATGATGCCCAACTTCGACAACGTCGCGACCTGCGTTTTGACCCCCACCGATCCCGCCGGCGAAGGCCCGTTCTACATCCACCAGAGCGAGGTCATGACCGACATCGACCTCTTCCGGAACGACATGCGCGACGGCCAGGCCGGGATCGAGCTCGACCTCTATCTGCGCGTGCTCGACACCAGCATGGGCTGCAACATGCCGATCAAGGGCGTCGAGGTCTACGTCTGGCACACCAACGCCACCGGGTTCTACAGCGGCTTCAACAACCAGAATCCCGATATGCCCTACGCGGGCGCGGCGGAGCGGACGCCCGAGAACGACGATCGGTTCTGTCGTGGCGCCCAGGTCACCAACTCGGACGGCGTCGTGTCCTTCCGGACCATCTTCCCCGGCTGGTACGACGGACGCGCCATTCACATCCACTTCGTGGCGCTGCGCCCGGGCTCGGGCCCGCTGACGACCTCGTACCGCAGCACCCAGTACATGGTGTTCACGACGCAGATGTACGTCGACGAGGCGTTCAGCCGGATGATCCACGAGCACAACGCCCCGTACATGGCTCGAGCCACCGGCGCCAACTACAACCGGTACGTCAAGCCGGAGACGATGGTTCGCCCGACGATGCAGATGCAGGGCAACGTGGCGGTCGGCGCGCTCAATATCCTGACCAGCTCGACGGGCAGCCGTCGCTAGCCCGTTGGCCGCCACGAAGTTGGCCGCCACGAAGTTGGCCGCGCTCCCGTTCGTGCTCTTGGGTGGGCTGGTGGGGTGCGGGACGTCCCCCGCGGCGGTCGGTAAAACCGATGGGGCGTCGTCCGCCGACGCATTTCCGTTGCCCTTCGTGCTGTTCGTGGGAGCGGCGACCGACGACGCGCTGTTGCGGCTGCTCGACGCCGCTCCCCGCGACGCGCAGTCACGGCGGCTGGTCATCCAGACTTCGCCGGCCGGCGCCCCGCTGCGGGGGACGGACCGCCCCGCGACGTTCACGTTCACCGAGGCGCAGGCCGCGGCGCCGCCCGCGCCCGGTGCGACGCGCGCCGTCCGGGCGCCGGTGTGGCGGCGCGTGGTGGGGCGGCTGGCCGAGGTCGCCGCGCTTTGGGCGCCCGAGCGCGCCGCTCAAGCCCACGGCGTTCCGTTCAACGGGACGGGCTACTTCCTGGTCGTGTCGGACGCGTCGTCGCGCCAGTTGCTGCGTGTGTTCACGGACGAGACGTCGTACACGCCGGATGCTGCGCGCTGGGGCTATTTGGCGAACGGCCAGCAACCGCTGACGCTGTCGATCACGTGGGCGCAGTTCGAGGAGAACGACATCCCGGTCAACAGCGGGCCGTTCGTCGGCGGCACCCTGCCGCTGACCATCGAGTAGCCGTGTGGACTGCCGCGTGGGGGAAGATGGCGCCATGACGCGGCGGCGTGGCGTGGATCGGCGCGTGTTCGCGGTCGCGGTCATTGTCGCCGTGACGGTCGCATTCTCGGCGCTCGGCGCCGGCTGCGACGCGCCGCCCGACGCGCTGGCCCCCGCCTTGCGCGGGCGGCAGCTCTTCGCGTCGGGCGCGCTGTCGCCCTCCCACCTGAACCTGTTCGCCTGCACCACCTGTCACGACGCCGTGCCCAGCACCGACCCCGACGATCACAAGACCGGCGGCGCCATGGCGGGCGTGACCCAACGAACGTCGTACTGGGGCGCGCAGGAGAACGACCTATTGCAGTCGATCAACGCCTGTCGCGCGCAGTTCATGGATGTGAGCGCGCCAATCGCTCCGTCCGACCCGGATGCCAAGGACCTCTACGCGTATCTCGAAAGCCTCGAGCCGGGCGACGCCGATCCGGTGGCCTTCACGGTGGTGCGCTCCATCGCCGACTTGCCTCGCGGCGACGCCACGGCCGGCCAGGTCCTGTTTGCGACCACCTGCACCGCCTGTCACGGCGCCATGCACACCGGGGCCGGCCGGCTGGGCGCGCGGATTCCGGTGCTGCCGGAGGGGACGCTGATCGCGCACGTCGACTTCAGCCCCGCGGCCCAGCGCCTGGTGTTCATCGAGAAGATCCGGCACGGCGGGTTCCTGGGCTTCGGCGGCGACATGCCGCCGTACTCGCTCGAAGTCCTGCCCGACGCCGCGGTCTCCGACCTGCTCGAAGCGCTCGGCGCTCTCGGCCAATAGCCAGACTGAAGAAACGCGGCCCTCAACGCCATTACCCTATCGCGATGTGGGACGACGCCCAGAAGACTTTTCACGCAAGTCGGTTCGGTATCCCCGCGCGGGCTGTGGCTTTGGCTTTCCTTGGCCTTGGCCTTGGCTGTACCGGGGCCGTCACCGGCGGGGTGGATCAGGGTTCCGGCGGCCAGACCGCCGTGACCGGCAGCGGCGGCACCGCCCGCGGCTCGGGCGGCGCCGGCGGCGCTGGCGGGACCACGGCGCTCGGGACGGGCGGGCTGGCGATGGCCGCGGGTGGCACCGCCGGTCACACCCGCGATCACTGCGTCTACGGATACGATCCCGAGCCGAGCGACAACACCATGCCGTACGGCCCGACCGAGTTCTATCCGCCCGGCAACATGGATCCCAGCATCGTCGACCTGACCGTGCAGCCCGATGTTCTCACCTGGATGAAGAACCACGTCTGGGAGGCCGCGCACGTCGAGTGGCACGCCATCCGCACCTGCGGCCTCCCCGGCGGAGCGATCGGCTCGCAGGTCAACATCTGCTCGTTCACCAACCTCGTCCCGAAGGATCAGAACTGCCAGACGTCCGGCGACGGCTATCAGTTCCTGCTCTTTCACCGCCACATGCTGCAGTCGCTGAAGCAGCTGTGGCCCAAACACGCCGCCGACTTCGACGGCTTCCCCACGTTCCCGCAGTCCGCGAACGACGTGCCGCCGCAGTGGCGTTCGGCGTGGACGCAGTGGAACGCGACCGATCTCGCCGTCGGCAAGATGCTGGACGCGATCGACCAGCCGGCGAACCTGGCCAAGTTTCCCGATCAGGGGACGCTGGGCTTTTACCTGCAGTGCCAGAGCGGCATCATGATGAAGACCCCGCCGGCCGGCTTCACCATGAAGTCGGACGGCATTCACTTCGACCTGCACGCGAAGTGGGTGCGCAACGGCAACACCACCCACGGCGTCGGGAACACCTCGGCCAACGTCGACAACTACATGTTCTGGAAGCTGCACGGCTGGATCGACAACGTGTGGGAAAAGTATCGCGTCGCGAAGGGTCTCAAGCAGACCGACCAGAGTTACAAGGACGACCTGGCGGCGCAGTGCCGCGAGATGGACACCGAAGAGTCGATCGTGATGCAGAACCTCAAACCTTCGGACGTCCCCAAGCCGCTGCCGGTCGAATCAGGGTTCTTCCATGAGCAGGTCCGCCCGATCTTCGAGGCCATGAAGAACAAGTGCAGCGGCTGCCACTCCGAGACCGCGCCCGAGGCGGGGATGTCGCTCGGCGGGCATATCAGCTCGGCGGACATCGTCGCCCGGCTGGTCAACGTGCAGGCGCGGGGCGGTGGCCAGTACGTGCGGATCAAGCCGGGAAATCCCGATCAAAGCTGGCTGTACTTGAAGATCACGGGCCAGACCAGCACCTGCACGCCCACGTCGGCGGGCGCCTGCTCGCCCGGCGTGATGCCGCCCGACTCGGGCGGGGCGCTGACCGTCACGCCTGCCGAGGCCGCCATCATCCGCCAGTGGATCACGGACGGCGCGATGGGCCCACCGCAAGGCAGCCCGGGGTAGAGACAGACGATAGACGATCAGGGCGGGGCAATCAGGGCGGAGCAAGCAGTGCGAGGCGGTCGGGATAGACGCCCACGTCAACGTGGGCGATCACCGCGAGCGTCTCGGCGTCCAACTGGACGACGGCGCCCGGTGCGTAGTGGTCGCCCTCGCACACCATGAACAGGCGGCCATCGGCGGAGCGGCGGACCTCGCTGGGGCTGTGGCAGCTGCCGTCGCCGTCGTCGGCGTAGGTGACGGTTTGCAGGACGGCGCCGGTCGACGAGCTGATCCGCGCCGCTCCCGACGGATCCTGCGTCGGCACGATGATCTCGTCGTCGGAGATCCAGGTCGCGAAGAACGGCACGCCGTCGAGCTGAACGCTGAACGTCATGACGGGCAGCTCGCCGGCGGTGAACAGGACCAGCTCGCGCGAGACCTGGTTCGACACCGCCAGCTGGTCGGCGCGCGCGTCGGCGACGATCGCGTACGGCTTGTTCACCGCGGCGCCGCCGGCCGGGACGCGGCTCAGCACCAGCGCGTTTTGGGTATCGACGGTGGCCAGCGAGTCCTCACCGGTGCACGCGACGTACGCGCGCGTCGAGTCGGCGCCGTAGACCAGCGCCGTCGGCGCGACGCACACGTCGAGGCTGCGGACGGCCGGAGCGCTGTCCACCGTGGCGTTCACCAGCGCCGGTGCCGGCTGGACCAGCAGCAGCCGCGCGCGCCGCTGCTCGACGTCACCCGGCTGCAGGGCCAGCAGCGTGTCGTTGTGCGTGATCGCGAGCTGCGTCCTGTCGGGTGACAGGCTCATCTCCTGGGAGTCCGGTTCGAGGCGCAGCTCGCCCAGCGGGCGCAAATCGTCGAGCGCCAGCGCCATCACGTAGCCAGCGCGCTGCGTGGCGCCGGCCGCCGACGCGTGCGGTCCCACGACGTCCCCGGGGTACGACAACACCACGTAGGCCAGGCCCGCCGCCGCGTCCAGGATCAGGTGGCGCGGTCCGTCGATGTCAACCGGGCTGCGACCGACCGGTGTCGTTCCCAGCAGCGACATGCCGTCGAGATCCAGGACGCTGATGCTGTCCGAATTGCGATTGGCGACATACCCGAACAGCCGGCCCGCCGCGGCGTGAAACTCCGGGCGCCGGTTGGGGAAGGCGGCATCCGGCGCGTCCGCGCTGCTGGCGGGACCGCCCGCGCAAGCGCCGACCATGACGGAGATGACGACCACGCCGGCCAGCAGCCGCCAGGGGTGTCCCGAAAACTTCGTCTTCTTCACGGCGAGCCTTCGGCGATATTCCCCATCGACTTCAGGCGAGCGCGCAGATCGGCTCTGATCTCCAATGCCCGGGAGCCCGCGATCTGATCCTGGATTTGCGGCAGAAATGAATATTTTTCCGCCCTGGTGAGCCGAATCTCCGCCCTCCGGGAGACAGAGTCTAACGTGTCAATCCACACATTGGTCCGCAGCTTCCCGCGTCGTCTCTCGCCCGCCCTGGGGATTTTGGCCGTGGCGGTGGCGTTCGCCGGTGCCGGTCCAGCGGGATGCGCCGGCACGGACAACGGCAACGGCAAAGGCGGTGCGGCCGGCGAGACCGGTGCGTCGGGCGGCAGCGGTCCCCGCGGCAGTGGCGGTGCCGGGGGCACCACGGGCGGCGCGACCGGTAGCGGGGGCAGCCCAACCGGGACCG
Source organism: uncultured Pseudomonadota bacterium (assembly GCA_963778795.1). Lineage (GTDB taxonomy): Bacteria > Myxococcota_A > Polyangia > Fen-1088 > Fen-1088 > DASRQZ01. The sequence continues at coordinate 1,900,395 of CAVZVU010000005.1, forward strand.
GCGGCAGCCGGTCGGGAACCGGTGGCGCCGCGCCGGGCAGCGGCGGCAGCGTCGGCGCGGGCGGACGAAGCGGCACCGGTGGCCAAGCCGGCCGGACGGGAGCGGGCGGTGCGGCGGCGATCGGGGGCAGCAGCGGCGGTGGAACCGGCGGGACGACGGGCGGGAATGGACCCGAAGTCTGGGTGAGCCCGACCGGCAGCGACACGAACGCGGGCACGCAAGCCGCACCATTTTTGACCATCCAGCACGCGCATGGCGCCATCAGCGCCGGCGGCACCATCTGGGTGATGGCGGGGACGTATCAGTACGACCGTACCGTGAGTCTTTCGCTCGCTGGCTCAGCCAACAATGTCACCCGGCTGTGGGCGGTGCCCGGCGGAGCGCGTCCGGTCATCGACTTCTCGAAGCAGGCCCGCAACGTGTCGAGCAACCGCGGCTTCACCATCCCCGGTAGCTACTGGCACCTGAAGGGATTCGAGGTGAAGAACGCCGGCGACAACTGCATCAACATCAGCGGATCGAACAACACCGTCGAATGGGTCGAGGCCGACGGTTGCGACGACACCGGCATCCAGATCACCGCCTCGGGATCGGGCACGGGGTCGAACAATCTGATCCTCAACTGCGACGCCCACGACAACTTCGACACCGCCACTGGCGGCGAGAACGCCGACGGCATCGACGCCAAGTTGAACATCGGGCCCGGGAACATCCTGCGCGGCTGCCGCTCGTGGAATAACGCCGACGACGGCTACGACCTGTTCGGCGTCACCCAGGTGGTCACCATCGACGGCTGCTGGGCGATCGCCAACGGGCAGACCAGCACGGGAATGAAAGGCGCCCAGAGCGACGGCAACGGATTCAAGCTGGGTGGCAACGGCGTGCCCGCCGTGCACGTGGTGACCCGATCGTTCGCCATGGGCAACTTGAAGTGCGGCTACACGCTGAACAACAACACCGCGACACCCAATGTCAGCGACTCCGGCGCGCTGGGGAACAATCCCGACACCTGCAGCATCACGATCCGGAACCGCGTCACCATCACCATGACCGCCGCCCAGGCCATCGCCGCCCAACGCGACGCGAACGGGAACCTTCCCGCCGTACAGTGAGGACCGCCGGCCGGTCATCTTCCCGGCGTTGAGGCTATCCCGCACGGCGGGATAACTCTGCTCGCGTGCAGCCGGCCAATTGGGCTACACGCGTGACGCCGGTCCGCGCGCTCACGGGGCCGCGAGCGAACGGAATCCTGTGAGAGAAGGGCGCCTTCACTGAAGGATCGATGGCTCGACGCCCATATCTACCCACGGGATAGGCCACATGCCTTCCAGAAAGGGTGCCGATGTCTCTCGGCACCGACCCCCGTCGACTGATCGCTGTTCCCCCGGGCAGAAGGGCAAGATGCAAATGACGCGCTCCATTCGCAAGAGTCTCGTGGGCTTGAGTCTTGTGGGATTGCTGGTGGCCAGCTCGGTCGGTTGCACCGGAGCGGTGGGTGGACCGCCGAGCATCGGTCCCTCCTCCGGCACCGGGAACAGCACCGGCAGGGCGGCGCCGGTGGCACTTCCGGCGGCGGCCATTGCTTGCGTCCCCGGAATCCCGGCGACGACGCAGCTCCGGCGCATGCTGAACCGGGAGTACGACGCCACGGTGCGCGACCTCCTCGGCGTCACCTCCGTGAGCACCGCCACCAGCGCCGGGCCGCCGTCGTCCCTGCTCTACGCCGACTTCGACGGACCCATGGTCCCCGACGCGTGGCGGATCTACCAGGACGTTGGCGCGGCGATCGCGAAGGCGGTCATGGCCAACGCGACGCTGAAGGCCAAGTTCATCAGCTGTGATCCGGCGGCATCGGGCTGTCTGACGCAAACGATCCAGACCTTCGGACGCAGGCGTTCCGCCGGCCCTTGACCGCCGACGAGGTGACGCGCTTCCAGGCGCTTGGCCAGGGGACCCCGGCGGGGACGCCGGCCGAAGTTGCCGAGGCGACCCTGCTCGCCTTCCTCGTCTCTCCGTCGTTCCTCATGCTCCCCGAGACGAGCACGACTCCGGATCCGTCGGGGCTGGGCATCCAGCTCTCCAGCTACGAAGTCGCGACCAGGCTCTCGTACCTGCTCTGGGGCTCGGTTCCGGACGACACGCTGAACACGGCGGCCGACAACAACCAGCTCCAGACCAAAGACCAGATTCTGGCCCAGGCACAGCGAATGACGGCGGTGCGTGCCAAGACGGCGCCGCTCGTGTCCTCATTCCATCGACCACTGGGTGCAGATGGACAACTCGGGCCAGCATTGGTGGAAGATCGACCACGACGCCGCCAAGTTCCCGCTGTACTCGGCGGCTGCCAAGCCTTCCTTTCAGTCGGAGATCGACAGCTTCTTCGCCGAGGTCGCGTACACGAACGGTTCGTTCAAGGATCTGTTCCTCAGCAACATCGGCTTCGTCAACAAGGACAATGCCGCGATCTACGGGCTCGATCCCACGCAATACGGGACCAGCCTGACCAAGGTGCAGCTCGATCCAACGCAGCGGCCGGGCTTCATGACCCGCGTCGGGTTCTTGAGCTCCTACTCGCACTTTACCGAGACGGCGCCGATCCTTCGAGGTGCGTTCATCACCGTGTTCATGGTCGGCGTCGACCCGGGCCCGCCGCTTGCCGGGGCGACCATGATCCAGCCCCCTCCTGGCGACTACAAGACGAACCGCGAGAAGATCGACGCTCTGGCGAACACGGCGTCGAGCTGCATGGGTTGCCACATCACCATCATCAATCCTTCCGGCTACGTCATGGAGAACTTCGACGCGATCGGAAAGTGGCAGACCGTCGATCAGCTCGGGGGTCCAATCGACGCGACCGCCACCGTCAACTTCGGCGACGGCAATACACAGCAGATTCACCTCGGTCCTGCAGCTCATGCAGCAGATCGCTCAGGTCCCGAAGGCGAAGCAGACCTACGCCCAGTACTGGGTCGCCTATGCCTATGGACGGGATCCGAACCAGAACGATCAATGCGTCGCCGATCAGCTCGTCACCAAGCTGTCTCAGGACGGCTACCCCATTCTCAATGTCCTCGCCGACCTGACCCAAGCCGACTCCTTCCGTCTGCGAGTCCGCGCAACTCCCTGAAATCCCCGGAGGAGCTCAGAACATGACCACGCGAATGCACCGAAGAACGTTCCTCCGAGGCCTGGGCGGAGCGGTCGTCGCCGCACCCTTCCTCAGCTCTGTGTGGGAGCGTGCGGCGAAGGGGCAGACAGCCCCCAATCCGAAGCAGCTGATCGCGATGTTCACTCACTACGGGTGTGTCACGACCAAGTTCTTTCCCCAGAAGTCGCACGGCGCGCTCACGGCCAGCGACCTGACGAACAGCATCGCGCCGCTCGCGCCGTATGTCAGCAAGCTCCTCATCCCCCGCGGCATCCGCGCGATGAACGAATGGACCGCAAACAACAACGGCACGGGAGGACGCGGACAGGGGAACGACCCCCACTTGAATGTGGTCGGGTCGTACTTCACCTTGCAGCCGGTCACGCCCAACACCAACAACCCGGTCAGCTTCGACCCGGCGACGAAGAGCAACGCCAAGCCGGTTGGTAGCTCGCTGGATCACATCATCGCGCAGCAGATCAGCCCGAACGGAACTCCTCTCTATATGCGGGTTGGCAACACGGGTGGTCCCAATGGTGAGAGTCCGATGTCGAACATCTCCTACCTGAAAGCCGCCAGCGCCGCGGCCAGCGACCCGGCGGCTGTCTATCCCGGCCTCGGGACGCCGTCACAGGTCTTCAGCGCCCTGACGAATCTGTTCAACTCGGGCGCCCCCATGTCGCCCGATACCTATGCCTCGCTTCGTGGCAAGAAGGTCTCCGACCTCGTCAAGGGCGACCTCGAAAGCTTGAAGCGGATCGATATGAGCGCCGATGACAAGAACAAGATCGCTGTCTGGGAGTCGCTCCTCAACGACATGGGAACCGTAGTGACCACGTCGAATCAATGCAGCATGAACGTGGCCACTCAGCTGGGCGCGACGCAGGCGAACGTCGCCGCGGCGAGCATGGGCGGCCTTGGCAAGGACGTCCTTTCGAACATGGTCACGAGCAGTCTCGACGGCGCGGACATGTATTCGGTCATGGCGGTGCTCTCGGCCGTCTGCAACTACAACCCCGTCACCTTCTTGAAGTACCCGCCGAACTACGTGTTCAGCGGCCTCAACATCCCCGAAGAGGCGCACGCCCTCTCTCACCGCCTCAGCAACGCGAACATGGCTGGGAGCTGCTACCCGAACGCCCTCAATCTGCTCCGGACGATCGACACCTACTACGCGACGAAATTCGCCAAGCTGGTCGGAATGCTCGACGGCATCAAGAACCCCGACGGGTCGACGCTGCTCGACAACACCGCCACGGTCTGGTTCCAGGAGATGTCGGACGGCAACGCCCACAATCTGAACAACCTCCCGATCATTCAGGCTGGCAGCTGCGGGGGCTACTTCAAGACAGGCTGGACCATCAACGTCGACACCACGAACACCGGGTCGGCCACTCTGACGGAAGGCAACAGCGAGTCGCAGTGCGCGGACGGCACCACGAATGGGCAGGTCAACGGCATCAACCAAAGCACCGGTACGCCCGCGACCACGGCCAATGCTCCCATCAACAAGTACTTCTACAACTTGATGAACGCCCTGGGCGTGAAGGCGGACGCGAACGGCGTCCCCCAGAAGGGTGGCACCGCGCCGGTGATGCAGGTTCGGCTACTCCGACCTGACGACGGACTTCGACGGAGGTCTGGGCGCGGTCGCTGGGGCCACAATCCATAATCCCGGCGAGTACACCGCTCTCAAAGCGTAGCGCTGTACGCAATGAGATGTCGAAGTTCGATCGTCGCTGTCGCGGCGGCGCTGGTCACTTGCTCCCCCCTTGTCGGCTGCGTCGGCCACATGGACGATGCGAGTGGCTTGGGAGGGGCGTCGGGTGTGGCCGGTTCGGCAGGTCGCGGCGGCGGCGCCGGCGCGCCGTGTGTACCCAGCGGATCCGCCGGCGTGAGCGGCGCGATCCCGCCCACCTTCGACACGGTCAAGCTCGTCCTGGGAGGAGGGGGAGCCATCACGCAATGCGCGGCCGCTCCCTGCCACGCTGTCGGTGGAATGGCTCCGCCGGGCAATCCCCTGACACTGCAGAATACGCCCGACCTTTACGCGAACATGACCTCGTATGTCGCCAAGGACTGCGGCAACCTCAAGCTCGTCAATCCCGGCAAGCCGGAAGAGAGCGCGCTGCTGAAGATCCTGAAGGGGCCCTGCGGCGCGGTGCCGCGGATGCCCTACATGTGCAGCGGCGAGGCCTGCATTCCCGACGACTACATCGCAGCGCTCTCGCAGTGGATCGCCAACTGCGCGCCGGAACGATAGCGGCTCCGCGACGGGTGGCGTAGCTGCTTACTTTCGCCTGAGCTTTGCAATCCGTGCCGCGGAGCTGGACTCTTCGGAAACCTTCTTCTCCCGGAGCGCCAACCGCTGGAACGCCAGCACTTGATGCAACACCGCTTCATGGAGGTGGTCGATGTGACATATCTCATCGTATGTTTCGCCGACCTCTTTCGAGACCTGTCCCAGCTCTTCGGGCTTGCCCGAGGTCAACGCTGAGTCGAGCCGGCTCGAAAGCAACGTCACCTTGAGGTCGGTGATTCCCCGGCCCTCCTCGAGCTCATAGAACTTCGCGCGTACTTCGCGGAAGCCCGGCAGCTCCGGTGGTACCGCTTCGATTTGCTGGCGCAGGGCCGAGAACCTCGCCTCCAGCCCCGCGAGCTGGCTCTTCAGCCCGTCGAGGGACTGTCTGACCGCATCTCCGTTCCTTGCGGCCAACCCCGCCTTCTCCGGAGCGGTCTTGTGGCATCCGCCCAGCGAGTCAGCACTCCCGAGACCGAGACCCAGCACGCATTGCAAGATCCAGCGCGAAGGCCACCGCGGGAACCGAGCGGCTATTTGAGCTGTGGCGTGGTCCAGGTGATCCACTTCGTGAGGTCGGTGTTGTACGGGGTCTTCGCGATCGCCGTATTCGTGGTCGTCTTGCCAAGGAGGAACTTGTCGACGAAGGCCCCAACGTCCGCGGTCTGGCTGGTCGGGAAGGCGCAATGACTGGTGGCGGCGGTCTGAGTGAAGCCGATCCGGTCAGGAATGCCGAGCGCCTTGTAGACCTCGGTCGCGGCCTTCATCGAGACCGAGCCGGCCTCGCTGCCCAGTCGGTCTATGCCGGTGTTGGCGACGGCCAGGATCGCGCGCGGCGCCACCATGGCCACCAGCTCGTGCATGTCGATCGGTAGCTTTGTCGCACTCGCGTTCGTGAACTGCGCCAGATTCTGCGCGTACCACGCCGTGCCTTGGGCAACGTTCAGATCTTCCGTCCCGGTCTGGGTGGCCATCACGCGCCAGGATGCCTCGCCGCCGCCGCCAGATTCTTCGGGGATGACCAGCGCGATGCGCTCGTCGAACGCCCCGGCGTAAAGCGCCATCTTGCCCTGGAAGGAACAGCCGGTCACGGCGATGTGCTTGAGGTCGATCTTGTTCTGGTCGACCGTCTTGTAAAGTCCGTCGATGAGGCGGCTGACGCCCCACGCCCATTCGATCATCGCCGCCGCGTTCTTGTCGGGGTACATCGCGAAGTAGGCGCCAGCGCCGCGGGGAACGTTGAGTGGATCTGGCACCAGCGTCCCGCTGTTGAAGGTCATGGTCGCGACGCCGCGGCTGGTGAAGATGCTGGCCGGCAAACTGCCCGTCGGAGTGTTCATCCCGATGACCAGCGGGAAGGGGCCGGCCCCGCTGGGTACCGTGATCGTCGAGGTCAACGTGATCGAGGTTGACCCTTGGGTCGAGACCACCGTGAGGGTGCTACCCGAAAAGGTGGCGGTCAGCGTGCTGGGTGGCGCTCCCTTGGGCCCTGATACCCAATATTGCATCTGGGAGGCGATCTCGGCGCGTCGACACCTCCAATCGTCGCGGCTGGTGATGCGGGTTCCGCTGGTCATCAAGAACGGGTCGGGCAAATTCGCGATGGTGGGAAGCGCCGCAAATGCGAGCGGCGCAGGCGGTGCAGCGCAGTCCGCACCGGTGTTTTCCTTGTCGTAGACGGCGGGCAGACCAGCCCCGGACAGGCCACCGGTGCCGCCCGGCGCCCCGGCGGCGCCGCCGTCAGCTCCGCCGCCCGTGCCGGGCACCCCGCTCCTGCCGCCCATTCCGCCTTGCGCGCCGCCCCCGCCGTTTCCCGAGGCACCGCCTGTCGCCGTCGAACCCCCGCTCCCGGGCGTGCCGGTCTGTCCACCTGCCGCGCCCGTGAGCATTCCGCCCGTGCCGCTCGAGACACCGCCCGATCCGCCGTTGTCTTGTCCGGCCGTACCTCCGCCTGTGCACCCTGAAAGAATGAGGAGGCTCGCAAACGAGACAAACAGGGACCGTGACGGCAAATGATTCATTGTGGCTCCGCTCTTTCTAGATGGGTGCGAGATCCGGAAAGCTTCAATCGCTCCTGCGACGGGGTAGCCTCCAGATGAGCATTGGCTATTCCCCTTGCCATGGCGTTCTGATCACGATCCCCACGGAAGCTCCCAGCCAGAATCTGGCGGTCGACCCGATGTTTCCTACAGGCGCCACGTCGAGCACGTAGGGCCGCGGAAAATACTCGACGTGGACGCTGACGAAGGGCGCCGCCAGCCAGGCCAGCGCCGGGAGCCGGAGGTCGAAGGCCGCGCGCGCCCCTGTGTCGAGACGCGTGGCCGGCAGCGAAGTCATGAGCCCGTCGCCCCGCAGCGTGATCGGCACGAGCGAGACGCCGAGAGCCGCCGCGGCCTCGAAGCCACGCGCGAGTTGCCGCCGCGCGCTGAGCGCGAAGCTGATCGGAAACCGCTGTTCGTGCACCGTGACCGATGACAGACGTGCCTCCGTTGGCGCCAGGAGTCCCGCAGTTGCCGTGAAATCGATGAATCGCCAGCCGACGGCGCCCCGGAGCTCGGGGCCCGCTGCGACGCCGTCCGCTGGGAAGGCGGCGCCGACCGGCCCATCAACGCGAGCGCCGACGGCAAAGCCGGCCCAGCGCGTGGATTCGGGAGGGGTCCGCGGCGCTGCGGTCGCCGCGACCGGCTGGTTCGGCGCGCTCTCGATTGCGGGCACATCCCCGCGCTGCGCCGTGGGCGGCCCGGCTGACGATGGCGGGGGCACCGGCGGGTCGAGCGCGAGCGTGATGAAGACGGCCGCCACGCGGGCCCGCTCGGCGCAGTCGCGCGCGGTGTCGAGGTACTGGCGCGTGTGACCAAAGGCGGCGACCTCGAATCGATCCCCGAGATCCAGCACGCGCGGGACGCCGGCGCCGGGAGCCACTGGCGGCTCGCGCCTCAACGCGGGCAACAGAGCCGCGGTCACGGCTTGGCGGCTCGGACATTGTCCGGTGGCCTCGACGGTAAGCCCGGATGGGGGCGCCGTCGTCGACGCTTCTTGGGCCGGAGCCGCGTTTGCATTCGCCATGGCGAGCAACCCCCAGAAGATGGGCTCGACCGCAAACACCCCCATTGCTCACTATGCCCGGGATCACCCACTTTGATCGCATCCTGCATGCAATCGAGGCGGGTGGGGCATTGATCAATTAACCGACACCCCGGTTGTCTCGGTGGTGCTAGCATCCGCGATTGGGCGTGCGGTCGTCGATCCGACCCAAGCCAAAACGATCATGCAACGCGCGCAATCAATGCTGCGTTCAATGTCGCGTTTGACGCTGGCGGGCTGTGCCGTGCTCGTCGCGGGCGGGTGCGGCCGGCAGGTGCACCTCGGCGACATCGGCGACGGCCGCGACGGCGGCGACCTCGGCGGCGGCGGCGACCTCGGCGACGGCGGCGACGGCGGCGACATCGGCGACCTCGGCGACGGCGTCGCGAGCATCCTCTGGTCGGCCACCTTCGAAGTCGGGGATCTGTCCGAATGGTCGGGGGACGGACACGGCGGCGCCTACGTCGACAAGGCCCCGGCGGCGCCCTCCGCGACGCTGACCATCGCGCACCGTGGCCGATACGCCGGGATGGCGACCGTCGCGCCCGTGCCCGGGACGGCGTCGATCAATTACCTCTTTCGCGACCAGCCGAGCGAGCCCGCAGCCTATTACAGCGCCTGGTTCTACATCCCGTCGTCGTTCACCGTGAAGTCCTGGCTGAGCCTGATCCACTTCAACGGCAGCGGTAGTGGCGACGGGAAGAACCTGTCTGCGATCTGGGACCTGAACTTGTACCCACGCGCGGACGGAAGTTTGGTTGCCCACCTCTATGACTTCGTCAGCCAGACGAACCTCGAGCAGGCGTTGCCTGCGCCGGTTCCCGTCGCGACGTGGGTCCACTTCGAGGTGTTTCTCCGAAAGGCCGCCGACGCGACCGGCGAAGTCGCGGTGTGGCAGGACGGCGTGTCGATCCTGGACCGTCGGAACGTCATGACCGCCGCTACCGACTGGGTGCAGTGGGAGGCCGGCGTGTCGTCGGACGACGTCACGCCGCCCACGGCCGTCGTTTATGTCGACGACGCGGCCATCAGTCTGTCGCGCCTCGGCACCACCGATTGGACCCGGCGCTGAGCACCCGCTGACGCGGGTGGCAATCGAGACCGCGGTCTGGTCGACCCGACACTGAAGGTTTCGGAAGGCAACACCCATCTCTCACAAGCCGGTCCAGATGCAGCCCCACCGCCTTGCTTCGAAGCGTCGCAATGATGGCGCCCATCTCAGGGTCGTGTCAGGCGGCGAGCAGCGCCGGGGGCCAGGCTTCACCTTGCCGGCCGATCTGCGGGGCGGAGGAGGCGATCGCGACGCGACGTTCCGGGCGATCTACGATGCCTGGTTCGACGAGGTCGTCAAGTGGCTCTACGCGCTCGGCGCGCCAGCCTCCGACACCGAGGATCTGGCCCAGGAGCTGTTCGTGGTCGTCCGGCGCCAGCTGGCGCGCTTCGACGGCGGCAACCTGACCGGTTGGCTGTATCGGATCGCCCAGCTGACGGTGCGCGATCATCGGCGGCGTGCCTGGTTTCGAAACCTTGTGCTCCGGCGGCGGGACATCGATCTCGCCCAGGTGCCGAACGGGCAAGAGCAAAGGGACGATAGCCCAGCCCACAGCTATGAGCAGGCGGAGAACCGGCGCCTCCTGCAGACGCTGGTCGGCAAGATGAGCGAGAAATTGCGGACGACGTTCGTCCTGTTCGAGATCGAGGGGTACTCGGGCGAGGAAATCGCCCGCATTCAAGACATTCCCCTCGGGACGGTGTGGACCCGATTACACCACGCGCGCAAGGAGTTCTGGAAGATTGTGAACGAACGCGCGCGTCGTGAGGAGAAGAATAGATGAACTTAGGAGACTACGCTGACGACGATCCGACGTCGATACAGGAGCTCGAGCGGCTGCGCAATACGCCCCCGACGCCGCCGATGCCCGAGATGAAACGCCGGGTCTGGAGCGCCCTTCAACAGCATTCCCTCACGCATTCATCCCGGGCCTCGTCGCGGGTCCTCGGCATGCCGATGATCAGGATGGCTGCCACCGTGGTCGCGGTCGTGGCGCTGGCAGGAACCGCGGGGGCGATGATCGCACATCGCTGGATCGTGCCGGTGCTCGACCGTTCCGTCTGGTTGTCCGGCTCCGGTGATCCGGCTTGGCGCGTCGGCCAGTCGGGGACGACCCGGCGGACCGGCGGCGCGAAGGCCCGCAGCCTGACGTCGCCGCCGGAGGTGACGGCCGCGACGTCCGAGCTGGCGATGCCGGAGGCGCCGCGTGCGCTGCTGGGTGCCGCCCCCCTGGGAACGAAGGCGCCTCGATCGTCGGTGGTGCCGGCCGAGCGCCGCCGCGGGGTCGTCGTCATCCCGGCACGCCCTTTCCCCGTCCCTGCAGGCGCGCAGGCGCGGAGCGAGGTCCTCGACGCCCTGGTCGCCCTGAGGCGGGACCATGACCCGATCCGGGCGGGAGCGCTGGTGGACAAGTATCTCGCCGGCCACCCGCGGGGCGCGCTGCGCGAAGAAGCCCTCGTACTGGCGATCGAGGCGGCGGATGCGCGAGGCGATCTCCTTGCGGGGTCGCGTTGGGCGCGGATCTACGAGGCCGAATACCCGCGGGGGCGCTTCCGACAGTTCGCGCGCAGCCACAACCCATCGAACAGCTCGCGTTGATCGATTCAATGAGGCTGGTGCGCGATCATGAAGTCAGGTGGGTGGCGATCGTCGGATGCGCCATCCTGCTGACCGTCGCGAGTTGCGGCGGTCGCTCGACCGGCGATTCCACGGGCGGCCAGGGCGGCCAGGGCGGCGGGACGGTCGCGGGCGGAAGCGGCGGAGCGGTTCCGACCGGAGCCGGCGGCGCCTTCTCGGCCGGGACCGGGGGGATGGTCGTCAACGGAACGGGCGGCAACGGCAGCGGCGGTATCACGGGCAATGACGGCGGAAGCGCCGGAGCCGCCGGCGCTGGCCAAGGCGGCGCGGCCGCGTTCATGGTGACGAGCCCGACGCTGCCAAGTGGCAGCATGTTTCCGGTCGACGCCACCTGCGAGACCACGAGGGCGTCGTCCCAGATGCCGGCCCTCACCTGGACCGGGGTCCCGGCGGGCACGATGAGCTTCGCCATGGTCTTCGTCGACACGACGCTTACGGGAATGACACCGCCCAACGTCAACGGGTTTCACTCCGCCATGTGGGACATCCCGGCGAGCGTTCGGATGTTGCCGCAGGGGCTGCCCGCGGGCTCGCCACCTGCGGGCGTCGCTGGCCTCGAGACGGTCAAGCAAAAGAAGGCACCCAGCGGCATGGCGTGGCTCGGTCCCTGCCCCAATTTCCCCAGCACGACGCGAACGAAGACGGACATGTACAACTTCCAGCTCTACGCGCTCGCGCAGACGAGCCTGCCCGCCAACACGGCGACGATGACCATTCAGCAGATTCAAGCCCTGATCGAGGCGCTGCCGCCGCTCGCAAAGACGGTGCTCGCCGGCACCTCGAACGCCGCGGCAGCCACCCTCAAATAACACCGCCCCCCGGAGGAGGACTTCGATGAAATCGAACCTATGTGTCATGCGCGCCGTGTGCATCTTCGGACTCGCCGCTTCGTCGTGTGTGGCGTCTTCGGACGGCGGTGATCAGCCCGACGCCGGTGTGGACAGCGGCGGGGTCGGCGGCAGCGGCTCCGGTGGACACGTCGGTACCGGTGGCACCGGCATGGGCGGCGCGCCTGGGACGGGTGGCGTTACCGGTAGCGGCGGAGCGCCGACGGGGAGCGGCGGCCGCACCGACGGCGGCGGCGCACCCGACGGCGGCGTCGTCAGCGACGCGGGCGGCGACGGGGGCGGGGCGAGCTACAATCCCTGTCCGACCAACGGCGACCCATGCAAGGTTCTCCCGCTCGGCGACTCCATCACCTGGGGCATCCAGTACGAGGGTGCCTACCGCGTCGAGCTGTTCCGTCGCGCCCTCGCGGCCAACCAGCACATCACCTTCGTCGGCTCACTCGTGGACGGCCCGACGACGGTCTCGAACATGCCCTTTTCACGCAACAACGAAGGGCACAGTGGCTGGACGATCGACCAGATCGCCGGCCTGATTCCGACTCCCGCGCTGCAAACCAACCCGGACATCATCCTGCTCTTGATCGGGACCAACGACACGTACATGGGCAATCCGGGGGGGGCACCTCAGCGTCTCGCGTCGCTGCTCGACAAGATCCTGAGCATGAACAGCCACGCCCTGCTCGTCGTCTCGTTGATCACGCCGTACCCCGCGCAGGCCAACAACGTGCGGACCTACAACCTGACGATCCCGCCCCTCGTGAGCGCGCGCGCCGCAGCAGGCAAGCACATCGTGCTCGCCGACGTCAACACGGGCTTCACGTCGGCGATGCTGAGCACCGACGGCATCCACCCCAATAAATCGGGCTACGATTTCATGGGCGGCGTCTGGTACTCGGTGGTGGGCAGCCTGTTCCATTGATAGCTGCCGGTGGGGGGATGGGGCTGAGGGGTCCGTCGACGAAGGTGGAGGCTCAACTCTCCCCGAGCCACCCCTCACCCTAGCCCTCTCCCCCGCGGACGTGGGAGAGGGGATCGGATGGGGCACAAGACCCGAGGCCGTTAGTCTACGCGGGGGCGCCAGGGTCCACGCTCAATAGCAGCACACCAGATCCCCCGCCTCCTATCCCCTCGCCCCGGTCCGCCCTCACGAGTGATCGCAGGAAGTACGGAATTTTCCGGCGATGTACCCCGCTGCGTAGGTGAGCCAGTCCTGCAGACCGTGCCAGAGGAGTGCCCAGCCGGGCGGACCGTTGCTTTTGTGGTGACCGGCAAGGCGAGCGATCCCCTTCAGGACGTCGGCGACGGTGGGATTGGCAGGGAAGGGCTTGGGCTCTTTGATGTGCTTGAGGCGAGCGGCGAGCGCTTCGAGCAAGGACAGGTCGACTACCTCAATTGCAGGAGTCAGGGGCGCTTCTCGTTCGAGGGCACGAAGGAGGAGGAGGCGCCAGGCGATCACGGCGAGCAAGCCCAGCATGTTGGTCAGGGTATGGACCGAGCGGAGCTCTCTCGCTTCGTAGGAGCAGCCACTTTTGAGGGCTTTGAAGTACTCCTCGATGATCGACCTCGCTCTGTACGCGTCCACCACAGCGGCCGCTTGCTCCGGCGTCTCGATGGGCTCTGAGGTAACGAGAATCCATTCGACGGGTACCTGGTCCGCAGGGGGCGACCGCTCATAAACGTGCACCACGTTCAAGCTTAGTAACTTGGGGTGACTCGATTCGCAGCGCTCGGGCCGGCGAATCGTCACCGTCCGACAGGAAACGGTTAGCCGTGCAGGACGAGCATGCCGAGCAGGAAGTCCTCTCCCTTTCCCTTTGGCCCTCACCCGCGGTTTCAACCGAGCGCTGAGCTTTACCTCTCTTTCGAGGACAACTGGCGCACCCGGTAGAGCGCCGAAGAATTTCTCGTCTCCCGCGAGCAGGCGGTCTTGGGAGGCCCGGATCACAAAGCGTCGTCCGCTACTCACCATCCCGCTGAGCAATTCGTAGATGTCGGCCTCGCGATCCATCACGTGGATAGCTGCGATGCCTTTCAGTTCGGCTTCGACCTGTTCAACCAACTTTCCCCATTTTGAAGACTCGCGCTCCAACCCCTGCTTTTGCCGTTCACTCCGGTCAGTCACCTTCGTCTCGGACCGAACGATCGTGTTGATTCCGAGCACGCCCAGAGGCGTGCGACTTCCATCCGCGGAGACTGCAATCGCCACATGGCCAAGAAAGCCACGACCGCCACCCTGAGTGCGTCCCAGCTTCTTGCCGCGCTCTGCCCCCGAGAACGCGAACTCCGTCGTATCGCTTACGACATAGACGGTTCCTGCGTCCCGACATCGTTCTACCGTCGCCGCGCGATGGGGGGCCAGCATCGCATCGATGCCCACTCGCTCGTTTTCGACGAATCGATACGCGGCCTCCCGCGCGGCAATCGTCTTGGATGACCTGGCCAGACTACTCTGCGGCGCTCCGTCCAACGCTTTGACCAGCGTCATCAGTCGCCGCGTCAGTCGCTCGTCCCCAAAATCCGCTCCCTCGAACTCCTCCTCCACTGGCTGCCACAGCTCATTCTCCATAACTCCCTTAGATCATGGACAGATCTCCCTGTCGATCCCCTTTCGACTTGTGTGGGATCGTGAGGGTCCGCCGGGGAGAGGGCTAGGGTGAGGGGTCCGCCGACGACGAAGGTGGAAGCTCAACTCTCTCCGAGCCACCCCCTCGCCCCATCCCAGACGGCGGATCCGGCTTCGTCGTTTACCTTGAAAACAGCGTCAGATCCGCCGAGCTGCCCATCTTCTGATAGCCCGCTGGACCGGGGTGCAGTCCATCCATCTGGGCCCAGGCGGCGTAGGTCGCCTGCAGCTTGGGGGGATTTCCGCCATCCGTGACCGCGGCATCGAAATCAATGAAGCCGTCGAAGGCTCCGCTCTTGATGTATGTGTTGACCTGCTGGCGGACGCTCTCGTGCGCGACGCTGTAGTAGGCGTTTCCACCGAACGGGGTGATGGTGGCGCCATAGATCAGCAGCCCCTTGGCGTGCGCGGCGGCAATCAAGGTGTCGTAGGCAGTCTTCATTGTCGCGAAAGACTGGCCTCCACCGATGTCGTTGACACCGTCGAACACGATCGCGTAGCGAACGCCGCTTTGCCCCAGCACGTCTCGGCTGAAGCGGGCCACCGCCGCCGTACCGGTGGTCCCGACCAGATTGGTCGCGCCGATCCCTTGATTCATCATCGCGACGTTCGACGTTCCCGCATTCGCCTGCAGCCGGGCGGACACGATGTCCGTCCACCGATTGTTCCTGTCGTTGTCCGTCCCCCGGCCGTCGGTGATGGAATCGCCAATGGCGACGGCCGCCTTGGCCGACGCATCGGCCATGACGTCCATGCCCGAGATGTAGTACCAGGAGACGACCGTCTGCGCGGAGGCCATGCTGGCCGCGGTGACGTTGCTGCTGCCGGTTTGCTGGTAGGACGTGGTCCTCGAGCCCGCGTGGCCAGTGAGAGCGCTGGGAACGCTGCCGAAGGCGATGGTGATGGAAACGTTGCCGAGCGGAGCGATCGTGAAGTCGACCGGATCAGACCAGATCTCCCTGCCTTGGGCGATGGTCACGGCGGCCGTTCCCGAGAAGGCGAGGGCTTTGTCGGTCGCGGTATCGATCGTGCTGTCGACGGCGGGAGTGGCCCTGCAGACGGCGATGTGAGCCGAATTGATGGTCACCGGTCCGTTGCCGGAGAGATTCGAGAATTGCACCCGAACCTGGCTACCCCCCAGCGAGACGTGCACGACCTGACGAAGCACGCTGTTCGATAGCGAAGCCGGAGGCAGGTTGCCCGCAGGGACCGGATAGGGCGACCCGCTCCAGGTGCCCACCCAGTGGCTGGCGCCGGTGCCTCCGCTGCCGCCCGAACCCGGCGCACCGCCCCCATTGCCGCCCAGACCCACGGCGCCACCGCTGCCCGCCGGTCTCCCTCCGGTGCCGGACCCGCCGCCCGCGCCACCGTCGGGCGGTTGGATCGATCCTCCGCTGCCGTTGCCAGCCGACCCGGTGCTGCCGCCAACCCCAGTGCCCGACAAACCACCGCTTCCGTCCCCGGCGTGACCGCCGGATCCCGTCACGCCGTCATTCGAGCCACTCGAACACGCGCCCAAAAGCGCGAACCCGGCCACCGCGCTAGCTAGTCTTTTGGACGTCATTTGTTGTGCCGATCCTGATTGAGAGTGGGAGACCAGTCGACCCAGGTGCTCAGGTGACCCGCTACTTACAAACGAAGGTCGTGACGGACGGGCCCGGGAGCGAGGCAGAGAAGCTCCCGCCGCTCACCGAGACGGCGGTCTGTGAGACGAGGTTGGCGGTCGCCGACGTCAGCCACGGCGTGCACGAGGCCGGGGCCGTCCCACCGGAGACATTGATCGGCACGGACACCGTCGAGGTGCCGCTGTTGATGGCCACGACGACGACGGTGTTCGGGCCCGAATACGCCGAAAGCAGGACGTTCGCGGGGGAGGATCCCGAAATGTTCACCCGAACATAGCCCGGCCGGACGAACTTGCTGAAGTTACCCAACGTGTAATGCCGCTTGGTGTCCGCCCCACCTTGCGCCAGTATGCCCTCGTTGTCGCCTTGCCCCGGGTACCACCACCAGACCCAGGCCGACGCCTCACCCGTCACCAACGCGGAGTGGATCCATTTTGCGACCACGACGCCGTCGCTGATGTCATTGAGAGGTCCCTGCTCCGCCCACCACTTCACGCCGGCCATCTCCGTCATCCAGACTTCCTTGTCCTTCGGGAAATCGCTCGTCGGCCAGGGGGAAGCAGCCTGGGAGTCGTACTCGTGCGTCCCCACGATGTCGAAAGCGGCCCACGCCGTTGCGTCAGCATGCAGCGCATGGCCATAGTCGTATCCGTTCCCCGAGGTGCATGCACTGCTGCAGGCGACGTTGGCAGCGGCAGCGCAAGTGGCGCTGGGAGTGCTGCTGTTCGAGATGAAGCAGCCGCAATTCAGCGGGTCCGAGCTCTTCAAACCCGATGGTACCGAGCCGCAGGCTGACTGGTTGCTCCAGAGGTGGTTCCATTCCGATGTTTCAGGGGCGATGACCTTGACCCCCTTGGCCTTCAGCATCGGTCCGGCCACCTTCACGAACTCGACCATTTCTTTGGCCGTAAAGATCGCTGTCGGATAGGTGCCATTGCACGGCTCGTTGAGGCCGCACGACGCAAACTCAGGCTCATTCGACAGCGACATCGCGTAAAGATGATTGGCTGATGCGAAGTTGGCTATCGTCGTCGCCCACGACGTGTAGCAGGAGGTGTTTTCGGCGGCAGTGCACGTGTTCGCTCCCTCGCTCGCGAGGGCAATGGTGTTTGCGGAGCACAGCTGGCCGCCGTTGTTCGCGTTGTTATTGGTCTTGCACGCGGCGGGCGGTGTCCAGACCGCCCCGATGACCTTTCCACCAGCGGCAGTCACCGTCGCAATATCGGTCGCCATGCTGGCACTCTGCAGGTTCCCAGCCCCGTTCGTATCCATGCCGACGCGCAGAATGGACAGGCCGATCCCATTGGTCGCGTCAAAAAGGCTCGCGGGCAAGGCCGTCGACTGAAACATATTGTTGACGCCGAATCCCTGGATGGTCTGGTCCTTCTGATCCAGGTTCACCACAGGGTTCCCCGTGCCGCCGCCGCCCACGCCGCCCGTGCCCGCGACCGCGCCGCCCAGGCCGGCGCCGCGACCCGCAGCGCCGCCGGTGCCTGTCGTGCCCGCCGTGCCCGCCGTGCCGCCGGCCCCTGAGCCGGCCGTTCCCGTCGCGCCGCCGCTGCCCGCCCCCGATCCGCCACTGCCGGTCGCGCCGCTTGCGCCCGAACCTCCGGAGCCCAAGGAGCCTCCCGCACCGGGACCCTTGCCGCCGGGGCTACCCCCGCTGCAGGCCCCGGCACAGAGCGCGCCCGCCAGCGTGAGGACACCGAGAACTCCGTGAGCTCCGTGAAGTGCGACCTTCGAGTTGTATGGGTTCGACATGGCGCTCACTGCGACGACGACCGTGGCCCAGCCGGTTGCGGGCATGGCGAACTGCAGCTTCTTGCCGGCGATCTGGACGATGTAGTTCGACGCCCCGCCGGAGTTGTACATGATCGCGACGATGGTGCCGTCAGGGTTCTTGAACGCGATCGCGTCACCGCCGCTGGTCGCGACGACCTTCGCGGCCGGCTGAACGTACTGCGAGACGTGGCGGAAGACGTAATAGGCCGGCGTCAGCGGTCAGCGTCTTCGTGGAGGTGTTCACGATCAGCAGCGCGTCCTGCGACCATTGACGGACCGTATCGTTCCCCTTTCCGAGCACGTCCAGCACCATGTTCCAGGCGTTGTAGGCGGTGACGCCCGCTTTGATGGCGTTGCGGATGTAGCCCCAGGACTCGACGCCGTAGGCCTGATCGTTGGGCGCCGGCTCGACGTACTTGGGTGTCGCCTGAAAGGGATAGTTGCCGCACTTGTGCTCGGTCGCCCAGATCGGCAGGTTGTACTGGTCGAACGAGCCCGGATTGGCCACGTAGTTGTCCAGCATGCCCCACTGCAAGCCGATGACCTTGACCAGCCCCTTCGCGGTCGCGTCGCCCATCACGGTGGTGACCACCGACGGGTCCGCGCCGGCGTTGCCGTTGGAGTTCGTGCCGAGCATGATCTTCGTGCTCAGCCCCGCCGAGCTGAATGCGGGACCGAGATACTGGCCCACGAACTTCGCGTAGAGGGGCGACGCCCACAGCGCCGACGGGTAGCCCTGAGCGTAGTTGGGCTCGTTCTGCGGCGCGACCGTCTCGATCGTGATCCCCTGCATCGCGTACGCCTGGACCCACATCACGAAGTACTTGGACAGCGCCGTCAGGTTCGCGGCGATGTCCTGCATGCAACCGCCGTCGAAGGCCGTGGCAGCCGCCCGCGCGCACGACGTACCGTTGACCGTGCCCGTGTTCGTCTTCATCCAGGTGGGCGGGGTCCACGGGCTGGCCCAGAAGCGGATGTTGCCGTTGACGGCCTGCGCGGCCTTCACGTACGGGATCAGGTACTTCATGTCCTGGGTGATCGAGAAGGACGACAGGCTGGTGTCGTTCGCGGTCTCGTCGTCGGTGTAGCGCTGGAGCGCGTAGTCGCTGGCGCCGATCGGGATGCGCCCCATGACGAAGTGCGCGCCGTCGGTCGCGTCGAACAGCAGCTTGATCGCGCGATCCCGGTCGGCCGCGCTGAGCATGCTCAGGTAGTTCCAGCCCATCTCGTTGAAGGCCCCGCCGAAGCCTTCGAAGGTCTTCATCGTGGTCCCGTCATTGACGGTCACCGTGGCGGTGCCGGTGGTCACGGTCGTGATGGCGCTGCTGGTGTTCCAGTACGCGCTCGGCGCCGACGTGATCAGCTTCGGTCCGGCGGGCGCGGAGCCGCCGGCTCCCGTCATACCGCCGCTGCCGGTCGTGCCCGCGGTCCCGCCGCCGGCGCCGGTCGAGTTGTCGACGCAGGCGCTGCCGGCACAGTGCTGGTTGCCTGTGCACGCGTGCCCGCAGCTGCCGCAGTCGGTGTTGCTGCTCGTCGTGTCGACGCACGCGGTGCCGCACAGGGTCTGTCCGACCGCGCAGCCCGACATGCAGGCGTTGTTGCTGCAGACCTGGGTTCCCGTGCACATCGTCGCGCAGTTCCCGCAGTGGGTCGCGTCCGAGGTCACGCAGGCGCCGCTACACTCGAGCAGCCCCGGCTGGCACTTGCACTGCCCGGCCTGACAGGACCGGCCGTTGGAGCACGGAATGCCGCAAGCGCCGCAATTTTGCGAGTCGGTCGCCGTATTGACGCAGTCCGTACCGCAGGCGGTTTGCCCGGAAGCACAGACGTTCGTCGGAGCGCCGCCGGTGCCCCCTGAACCGCCCGAGCTGGGGGGCGAGCAGGCACCAAGCGTCGCGAGCATCAAGAGTGAGCCCAATCCCAAGCCTCGAGGCGCGGTGTTCATCGCCCGGAATTGTTGGTGCGGGCAAAGAATTGCCATGCAAAGTGATGCGGATGCGCTACGACCGATCAATCGGGGGCGATACGGGAATCAGGGAAATACCAATCGTGCGATCTCGGTCAGAGTGACCTTGCTCGCCAGGAGCGTGGTCATCCTCGTGTTGACGCCGCAGTAGGACGCGCGGGGGCGGTCCGGCTAGCGGCTGACGACGGTGGCCCAGCCGTTGCCGGGGATCGTGAACTGCAGGACCTCGCCGCGGACCGCCACCGTCATCGTCTTCGCGGCGGGGGCGGAGTTGTACAGGACGGCGACGACGCTGCCGTCGGCGTTCTTGAACGCCACGGCGTCGCCGCCGCTGACCGCGACGACCTTCGCCCCGGGCGCCACGAACTGCGAGACGTGCCGGAACACGTAGTAG
The DNA here is from genome assembly GCA_963778795.1 of uncultured Pseudomonadota bacterium. Taxonomy (GTDB): domain Bacteria; phylum Myxococcota_A; class Polyangia; order Fen-1088; family Fen-1088; genus DASRQZ01. The sequence continues at coordinate 1,920,853 of CAVZVU010000005.1, forward strand.
GTCGGCGTGGCATTCAATTGCCGCGTCGAGGTGTCGACGGTCAGAAGAGCGTTCTGAGGCCAGACGCGGGTGGTGTCGATGCCGACGCCCACCGTGTCCAGCACCATGTTCCACGCGCTGTAGGCCGTGACGCCCGCCTTGATCCAGTCGCGGATCAGGCCCCAGCTCTCCACGGCGTAGGCCTGGTCGTTCGGCGCAACGTTGGCGTGGAATGGTGTGAGCCAGGGATAGTTGCCGGCTTTGTGCTCGGTCTGCCAGATCGGCAGGTTGTAGTACTTGGCGCCGGCGACTCTGCCCTGCATGCCCCACTGAAAACCGAAGGCACTGATGTAGCCGCGGGCAGCAGCGTCGTTCATCACGCTGCTGACAATCGCAGGATCCGAGCCGCCGCCGTTGAAGGTGCCGAGCATGATCTTCGTGGTCAGGCCCGCGCCGACGAGCGCCGGGCCGAGATACTGTCCGACGAAGGTCGTGTAGGTCGCGGGTCCCCATCCGCAGGTCGGATAGTTGCCGGTGTAGCCCGGTTCGTTCTGGGGGGAGATCGTCTCGATCTTGATTCCCAGCTGTCCATAGGAGCGGACAAAGTTGATCAGGTACTGGGCGAACGCTGCCATCGTGGCGGCATCGCTCTTCATCGTGCCGCCGTCGAACGGGGAGACGGCCTTGCCGGGCTGGAAAGGTCCCTGCTTCATCCAGGTCGGGGGTGTCCATGGGCTGGCCCAGAAACGGATGTTGCGCTTCACCGCCTGGGCCGCCTTGACGTAGGGAATCAGCTCTTGCTGGTCGCGGTCGATCGAGAAGCTGGTCAAGGCCGCGTCGTCGGGCGTCTCATCCAGCGTGTAGCGATCCGTCGCGTAGTCGCTGGCGCCGATGGGGATGCGGCCAAAAGCGAAGCGGGCCCCGTCCTCGCCATAGAGGAGGCGGATGGCGGCGTCTCGGTCGCCGTCGCTGAGCATCGACAGGTAGCGCCAGCCCAGCTCGTTGAAAGCGCCCCCGAAGCCCTCCCAGGTCTGGGCGGTCTTCGTGTCGTCGACCGTCACGCCGGCGCTGCCGCCGGTGACCGTCGTGACCTGACCTTCTGTGCGCCAGAACGCGCCTGGCGCCGACGTCACCAGCGTGGGCGCCCCGCCAGTACCACCGGCCCCGGCATCGCCGGCGAGCCCGCCGGCGTCCGTCATCGAAGCGGCGACGCAGCTGCCCTCGCTGCAGATCTCGCCCGGCGCGCAGGTCACTCCGCAGCCTCCGCAGTTGAACGCGTCGCCGCCCATCAGGAGGACACACGTGGTTCCGCACAGGGTCTGTCCTTCCGCGCAGGCCGACGTACACACGCCGCTGCTGCAGACCTGGTTCGACGAACAGGCGATCGCGCAGTCACCACAGCGGGTGGCATCGGGTGACAAGCAGGCGCTGTTGCAGACGATGCCCGACACGCACCGGCAGACACCACCCTGACAGACTTGCCCCGTCGAACAGGGGATACCGCAGCCTCCGCAGTTCAGCGGGTCGACCGCCGCGGTGAGGCACTGCTGGCCACAGGCGATTTGATCGACGGGACAGCTCGGCCCATAGGGACCGGTCGGTCCGTTCTTCGCGCACGTCGTGGCGAGGAGCGTGCTTGCAAGCAGTGCGATCGACGCTGGTGACGCTCTCATGCCCGGTCTTGAATGCGGAGGCGCTCTCCGACTATCGGCTGCGCCGCGCGCGTCGCCTGCCAAGGCCGACCAGCGCAGCAGCGATTCCAACCAGGAGCAGCCTTCCAGACGGCCAGTCGGCGCGGCCGACGCCGCACGAGCAGCCAGCCGACGGCCCACCAGGACCGGTGCTGCCGCCGCCTCCGGAGCTGCCGCCTCCGGAGCCATTGCTTCCGGAACCACCATTGCCGTTGCCTCCACCCAGTCCGGCGCCCGTGCCTCCGCCTGCGCCTCCATGGTTCCGTCGATCCCAGACCGCCACCCAGGCCGGCACCGCCGGTCGTTCCTCCGGCACCCGCACCCGCGCCTCCGGCGCCCGTCCCGCCGCCACCCCCCTGCAGGAACTTCATCCAGTTGAGTCGGGCCGTGGCGCTGAAAAGAACGTACAGCCGATGGACGCCCGTGGTCTGGTTCAACGTACACGTCTGGGTGGCCCAGGCTCCGGCGGTCCCGCTCACCGCGCATGTCCCGATCAGCGGGCCGGCTTGCGTGTCCGCGTGCAGCTCGAGCGTGGTGTTGCTCTGCGCCGCCACTCGCAATTGAACGGCGCTGACGCCGGCGTCGCTGAAATCCACGTTCTCGAAGTAGACGTAGCTACCGGCAGCGCCGGCGAGCGACTGTCCGAGCGTGGCGTCGTTGCTGGTCTCCTTGGTCGCTCCGGACTGGCCGTCGTAGTCCTCGCCCTCGATCTCCACCAGGGCGTTGCGCCCGGTCACAGGGCGATTGACGCCGACAACGATCAGCGACGCACCCTGCTGCGGTAACGTGAATGTGGTGGTGTAGCTCGTCGTCACGGTCGACTTGCTGACCGGCTGGAGCAGGGCCAGGTGCTGCGCCTGACGCATCGCCTGCCACTGCGCTTCGGTCGGGTTGGTGGGACTGCCCTGACTCTGCCAGACGCTGTAGGGGTTGCTGTGGCTGCTATCGACGCGGAAATGGGTGACGAAGACACTCTTCCCCGCCAGCGCCGCCGGCAGGTTGCTCACGTTTATGGTCACGTTGTCGATACCGGTGGCGGTCGCGGTCGCGAAGTAGTCGTAGACGATGATCTGTAGCTCGTCGCCGCTGGCGGACAGGGTGGCCAGAGCGTCGACGCCGTCGCCGCCGGTGCCGCCGCCGGAGAGCAGTCGGACCGGGCCCAGGTAGTTGAGCATCTTGAAGCCGTTGAACGCGGCCTTCCGGACGCCCTGAAAGGTCATCAGGCCGAATACCTTGCCAAACGGCAGATTTCCTCCCTGAGCCAGGATGTACGACCCGGACGGGCCGGTCGATTCGTCGAAGACGTCCGAACCCACCCAGTAGGAGAAGACATCGAGCGGCGGCGTGTTGCCCTGGTTCTTGTCAGAAAGCAACTTGACCGACTTGAGAATGAACGGGGCATTGACGTGGCTGTCCATGCTCTCGTTCGAGGGGCCGGGGTTACCGCCCTGTCCGGAGTAGGCCGAGTTCCACTCGGTATTGAAGGACTTCACGGTCGCCGTCGTGTAGCCCCCACTGGTGATTTGCCCCACTCGAGTGTTGTTGTCGTTGGTGAGGGTGGTTGCGTTGGCGGGCGTGGCTCCGTTCCCTCCTGGGTAGGCGTGAGAGGAGACGAAAGTCACCCGCGTGTTCGCGGTCTTGCAGTGTTGCAAGAAGGCGGCGATCTTGCTCGGCTCGGTCGTGACCGGGCCTCCGATCAAGATATTGGGGAGCACGGCGGTGGCGGCAGCGACGGTCGCGTCGTAGAGCGCGTAGTAGTCGGTCATCTTGGCGCCGACAGCCTCGGCCGCGTTCAGGCCGTTCCAGAACCCTGTATAGTCCGGCTCGTTCCATACCTCCCAGTACCATTGCGCCACATCGGCCGCGCCGTACTTGTCAACGCAGTGCTGCACGACGGCCTGGATGAACTGCTTGTAGGCGTTGATGTCTTTCGGATAGTCGCGACTGCTGCCGTTCAGCGCCAGAGCCGTGGGCATGAAGTCGAGCTCCATGATCGGACGCATCCCCGCCGAGACGATGGCGTTCAAGTAGATGTCGAAGTTGGTGAAATCGTAGGTGCCGCCCCCCTTGTAAATACCGATGTCGTCGTTGAGGACGCCGTGCCCGCGGACGCGCTGCATGCCGAGCTCTCGGTTGAGGATCTTGTAGTGCGTCTGCAAGTCCGGGCGCAGCGTCAGGCTGGCCGTGCCGGTACCGACACTGGCAGACCAGAACCGCGGATTCCCGGCGGTTTGCCTGGAGGCGTCCACGGTGATGGTGTAGTTGGTCGCGACGGCTGTCCGCTCGTGGGCGGCGGTCAGCAATCCGAGCGCGACGCCCAGAACCCGAGCCGACTGGAACAGTCGAGTTCGGCCCCAGTGAGCATGTGTCAATCCCGTTCCTTCGTAGAACCGAGCGATAAGGGGCCACCAACAGTTGGCCCAACGTTGGTAGTTGTCGCTGCGTGGCCCTGTTTGTCATTGAAACGCGGACGACGAACAGGGTTGTCCGCGGCAAGAAGCAGAGCGAGGATGCCCAGAGCCACGGTGCTCGGTTCCCACAGCGCTCCCAGCTCGCCGCCCGCGCCCTGCAGGGTGAAGACGCGTGTGCTCGCGCGTTTGCTCGCGCTCTTGGCCATCGGCGTGGTCCTGCGGGTGCCGACGTTTGGTCGGCCGCTACTGTCCGACGACGAGGCCATCTACGCCGTGACCGCGGACGCGCTCGCGCGCGGCGGTCTTCTCTATCGCGACGTCGTCGATCACAAGCCGCCGCTCATCTACTACGTTTACCGGTTGGGCTTCGCGGCGTGCGGTGGCAATGACATGCGGGGCACGCACGCCTTGGTCGTCTTGGCGGTTCTCGCCACGGCGGCCCTCCTGTTCGCGATCAAACGTCGGGAAGAACCGATCCACGCGGCCAGCGCCAGCCTCGCGGCGGCCGGGCTATTCCTGGTGTTCTCGACGACCTGGCACGACTACGACGCACTGGCCGCGAACGGCGAGCTGTTCTTGTTGGTACCGCAGTCGTTGGCCGCGTGGGTGCTGCTGCGAGATCTCCATCGGCGCTCGCACGGCGCTCGCGCGGCGGCGAGCCATCTGGTTGTGGGCGCGCTGATCGGGACTTCGGCGCTGTTCAAGTATCAGGGCCTCACGTTCCTGGGTGCTTCCCTGGGCCTGTTGGGGTGGTGGGTCATGATCGGGCACGAGCGCTGGCCCTGGGCCGCGAGGCGGGCCATGGGTCACCTGATTGGTGCCGGCGTTCCCCCGGCGCTCTACCTGTCGTGGTGCGCGGCGTCCGGCAACGCCGGTGCGGCGATTGACTGGTTCGCGTTCAACTTCTCTTACCTTCACGCGGGCCTGACCGGAGCTGCCGCGGTCGCTCGGGGGTTGCGGCGAACCGCGCTGATCGGCGGCGTGGCGCTGGTGCCTTACGGACTGGGCGGCTTGGCCGCTTTCGCGGCGGCGTCGAGCGTGCTGCCGCGTGATCGCCGCGCGGTCGCGCGGAGCGCTTGCGGACGCCGTCGTGCCGTCTCCCTCGGTCGTGCTGGCGCTGCTCTGGCTCGTGACCTCGACGGTCGCCTTGGCCAGCGGAGGACGCTTCTTCGGACACTACTTCCACTTGATCCTGGCTCCGCTTTGCCTGCTGGCAGCGCCGGGCTTCTGCCGTCTGTGGACCCGGAGCCGATCGTATCGGGCAAGTCTTCTTGTCCTGTGTGCAGTTCCCGCGATTCTCTTCTTCGGGTTGGCCACAATCGCCAGGCCGGTCGCCGCACACTGGGATGAGCGCGAACCTCCGTACGATCAGATCGCGGCGGACATCGCCGCTTTGACGGCCCCGAGCGAGCGAATCTTCGTCTGGGGAAACTCGCCCCAGCTCTACTTTGCGGCACGACGTCCGATGGGCAGCCGATTCTCATTCTGCAACTACATGACCGGAGAGAGCCCCGGGACACCGACCGAGACCGGCACGTGGAGCGCCGACGCCAACCAGGTGCCTGCGGCGTGGGAGATGCTGTTCGACGACCTCGAGCGCCGTCGGCCCGCGTTGTTCGTGGACGCCGCCGCTGCCGGTTGGGACGGATACGGCAAATACCCGCTGACACGGTACCCGCGGCTGCGAGGGTACGTGGACAAGCACTACCGATCGGTGGAAACCCGTGCGGGCGTCGTCTTGTATCGGCGTCTGCCGTAGCGCTCGCGATGCGACGGCCTCACGGCTCGATGTCCGCGGTGGCGACGCGCGCGGAGCGGACGAGATAGACCGCCGTCGCCACGACGGCCACCGGAATCACGTGGGTCAAGTGGTAGGCGAGCGCATACGACACGGCCACGTCGCGCGGTGCTCCCGACATGACCAGCGCGAGCGTGGCGCCGGCCTCGAACGTTCCCAGGTTTCCGGGCACCGCCGGGATGATGATCGCGGCGTTGATCCCCGCCAGCGTGAGCAACGCCGTTCGAACGCTGGGCTCGAGGTCAAAGGCGCCCTGGAACAAGATCAGCATGGCGGCCTCGATGGCCCACCCCATCAGCGACAATGCCATGATGGTGGCCACGCGGCGGGGCGACGACGCCTGCAACGCCGACGACAGCACCCGCTGCGCGCGCGGCCAGCGCGCGAGGTGCGGTACCAGCCGCCGACCGGTGCCGAGCAGCGTGAGGTACCCTGCCGCCCCCAGGGCAGAGACGCCCAGCGCCAGCGCGCCGAGGTTCGCGATCAGCGCGGTGACGAGGATCAGGATCGACAGCGCCAGCCATTCGGCGCCGCGCTCGGCCCAGGTGCAAGCAAGGTCGACCGCGAGCTGGCTCCCGCTCGCCGCTTCCGTCCCGCGCCCGCGACCGCGCAGGCGCGCCGCGCGAACCAGGTCGCCGCTGCCGAGCCCGATGGCCGCGCTGGCCAGCAGCCCTTCGATGGTCGCCGCCAGCGCTTCCCTGAAGGGCGGCGGGTTGGGCAGGGCGACGCGCCAGCGCGCCGCCTTGAGCGGCAACGACACGGCGAAGTTGAGGAGGATCGCCGCCCCGACGGCGTAGGGCACACGGCTGGAGAGCTGGATCGTCCACGGCTTCTCTCGCCACAACAAGACCGCCAGCAGGCCCAGCGGCAACCAACGCAGGGCGATCCCCCACCGCCGCCAGGTCACGCGACGTCTCGCCGCGCGGTCCCGACGACGCGATGGAAGACCTCGAGGATCCGGCCTCCAACGCGCTCCCAATCGTAGGCCTCCGCGATTGCCCGCCCGCGCGCGATCCGATCCGCTTGGTCCCGCTGGAGGGTGTCGATGACCGCAGCGGCGAAGGCCGCCGGCCCGGCGTCCTTGGCCAGGACCACATTCGACCAATGCGCGCCGGCCGCGTTCGTGCCGAGGCCGGGCAAGGCCACGACGGGCAGTCCGGCAGCGAACGCCTCCAGCACCATGATCGAGAATCCCACGGCGCGGGCCGGCAGGAGGAAGACCGACGACGAGGCGAGCAGCTCTGGCCGCCGGTCGTACATGGCGCCCAGGAAGTCGACCCGTTGCCGGAGCGCCGGTGGAACGCGCGCCTCCAACTCCTGGCGCATGGGACCGTCGCCCGCCATGAGCAGCCGCACGTCGGGAGCTCGTTCCGCGATCTGGCTGAAGGCATCGATCGCCACGTCCGGTCCGTTCCTCTGCTCGAGCCGGCCGAGGTAGACCAGGTTGCGCGTGCCGGAACGGACATAACGATCGCTGGGGCCGGTGCGCCAGTACGCCACATCGACGCCGTTGGGGATGATCGTCGACTCGAAGTCGGCATAGCGGGCCATCGAGTGCGCGGTCCCTTCAGAGACGGCGATGACCGCGGCTGCGCGACGAAACACCCAGCGATAGTACGGCGCCACGCGGTGGCGCCACCGTGCGTCCTGGAAGACCGCGTTGTGTAGCGTCAACACCTTGGGTCCGGAAAACAACGACAGGGCCCAGAACGGCAGGCCGACGTCACAGGGCCCATGGATGTTCAGGAGATCGAACTGGCCTTCCCGAACCGCGCGGCGGAAGTTGTACGCCGCCAGCGGGCTGATCGTCGCCTGGGTGACGGTTCCTCCGGTACGGAAGGTGTGGGCGCGTCCCAGTCGAACCACGCCCTGGTCGGCGTCCTCCGGTCCCGGGATCGAAGGAACCGCGGGACGGCCGGTGAGAATGGTGACCTCGAGCCCTCGACGGGACAGAAGATTTCGCAGGTGGCGTACGTGTTCTTGAATCCCGCCCAGGGTGGGGAAGTAGCTCTCGGCGACCAACCCCACGCGCAAGGGGCGGGTGCGGGCGCTGGGCCTCGAACGGGGCCGAGCGCGGGCGTCGAGCCTCCTCATGCCATCCTCCAACACGAGCTCATGGTTCTATCACCGGCGTCGCGTCTGCGCTGGCGGGCGTCGATCTCTCGTAGATTTCGAGATCGCCGTTGGCGAAGATCCGGCGGTACCGCTGCGGGATCATGGGTCGCGCCTCGGGCGGAATCGCCCAGGTGAGGAGGTGACTGAAACGAGGCTCGGCGTCTCGCCAGAAGCCGCTCCACAGCTCCTTCCAGGCCGCCGTACACGCCGCGTCCACGGGCAACCGGCCGAGAACGCCGCAGACCTGCGCCGGCGTTCCACGCAGCTCGGCGAAGCGATCGAGGGCCGGGGGCCGCAGCGCCGGCGGGGGAAACGCGCGGTAGGTGATCGGATACGAACGCTCCACCGCAAAGGCCAGCGGAGCCGAGGTGTCCTTGAGGACGGTGTAATAGCCCCAGGCGTGCGCGAGGCTGGCGATGAAATAGCTGGTGCGACTTCGCTTGAACATCAAGGGGAGCAATGTCGCCCCCTCGGGCACGACGTCGACGCCGGACGTGAGCTCGGCTGTGTCACGATCGAGCCGGATGTAGTCGATGCCGGTGGCCGCCGAATACGCGAGCGCGGACGTCGCGAGCACGATGGCGCACGAGCGGGGCAGGCGGCTCGGGAGCCGCAGCAACACCCCCGCCCAAAGAAACGGCACGAGGCGACAATTGAAGTGCCACCAGTTGCTCAACATGACCGGCAATGCGAGGTATGCGACCGCGAGGCTCGCGAGCGCCGCGGTTGAAAATAGCGCCGGCGCGGCGCGACGCCCCTTCCAGGCAAACCAGGGCAAGAGCAGCGCCGGGACGATCGTCGTGCTGCCCCACGGGGTGAGGGCGCCGGAGACGTCGGTCCAGAGGTGGACGAGCAGTTCCCACGGATTGAGGTAGGAGAACGTGAAGGTCTTGCTCACGCCCGCGAGCTCGGGCTTGATGAAGTGATGCTCCGCTGACGCCAGGGCCACTACGATCGCCGGGAGCAGCGGTAACAACAGCGCGGTCGCGGCGCCGCGGCGCTCCTGTCGGGTGCGCGCCGTGCCGACGTGCAAGAGGACCAGCGCCGCGACGATCGCGAAGGGGAACGGGTGCGCGTACCACACCACGCCCGAGACGAACGCGATGGCGGCGCCACGGGCGAAGGTCGGACGCGTTCTTTGCGCGTCGATCACGACCAAGAGGATCAGCGAAAGCGCGAAGGCGAACGCAAAGTTCAAGAAGCCCATCGACACCGCGAAGCTGTGGACGAGCGGCCAGGCGAAGAGAAGGGCCACGGGGAGATGGCGCGGCCCACGAAAATGAAGCACGAAGACGACCAGCGCCAGCGCGGTCACGCCCAGCACGATCACGGTGAAGGCCCGAGCGGCCGCGAACAGGTCGTGGCCGCCCGCCAGCTGAAACCAGAGCGTCAATAGCGCATTCGACTTGAAGAGGCCGTTGAAGGCGTACTCCGGATAGAGCGCGGGATGCGCTACGATGTGCGCGGTGGCCAGGTGATTGGGAAGGTCCTGAAAGGGAGGCAGCGCGACCAGCAACGTCGGCCACGCCGACAGCGCAAACAAGAGCGACACCCCGATCGGCATCACCCACGTGTTTGAGATGCCCGCCAACCATCGCGCGAGGCGTTCCTCGCCCGAGGCGACTTCTCCAGCGTTCTCAACAACGGGGCGCTCCAAGAGCCAAGTCGCCCGGGACCTGGGTTCCCCCTGCTCGTCAAACATCGCTACATCACCAACAACAGCGTCTTCTACCTGGCCCGATGACGGCCTTTGCTTCCTCGGTGAGGGATCAGAACCTCGTGCCGGCGCCCAAGGCGACGCGCAGGTACCTGGTGTTGACGTCGGCGCTCCTGTCCTTTGCGGGCAGCTTCTGAAACCCGACTTGATAACCGAGCCCGAGGTTGGTGAACCACCGCTCCGAGAGGCGAATGATCGCTCCACCACCAACATCCACGACCAGACCCCTGGCGGTGTCGCCGTCGGGCGGGTGAATCAGGGAGTAGCCGGGTAACACCTCGACAAAGAGGTCGACCGTGTCGATGACCGGTCGGGAGTAGGCCGCTCGCGCCATCAAATCGAATTCCTGCGCGCCGTCGCCGTTCTGGTCCTTGGGTTTCACGTTGAAGAGGGCCTGCGGCGCAATCCCCAGGCTCAACCCGGGTAGCACGACGTAGGCCGCCGAGACGCCGAGACCATAAGAAAAGGCCGCGTCGGCGGTGAAGGCCATGCCGCCGGGAGTCGCCCGGAACCTGCCCAGGCCCATCGGCAGCAGCGTGATACCGAGCTCGAGCCTCGCCGGGGACGGCGCAGCGGTCGAGGCGAGTGGGGCCGCGATGTCCTGGGCGCGGGCCGTGGCGGCCAGCCCGGCCAACATGAGAACCACCAGGGTGTTAGCAGCGTTGCGCATCTCGTCTCTTTCGTCGTTGGGCGTGAAGCTGGTGAATGGGCGGAGTCCTGGTTTAAGGGAGTCCTGGTTCAGAAGTAGTACGAGAAGCGCAGCCGGGCGCTGTACATCTCGTCATCGAAGACGATCGGCGGGTCGTTGCCGGCGGTGAGCCAGTGGCCGCGGGAGTAGCCGCCGACGACCTTCACGTAGAATTGCTCCTGGATGACATATTGAACGGCGACGAAGCCCTGATAGAGCCAGTAATTGTCGACCACGCCGTTCAGAAGGATGTTGTTCTGATCGACGTTGCGCGTGAACATCGAGCCGACGCCGAAGATCAGCGGGTGACGGCGATCGCCGTTGGACACGTTGGCGAACCCGCCGAAGCTGGTCCGGGTCAAGCTGCCCTTGAGGTCCTGACGCCCGGCGGGGTCGAATGCCACGATCGTTCCTTGCGCGGCGTTGAAGCCGATCTCGAAATGCGGATAGAAGACGAACTGAACCGCGCCGCCAACGCCTCGTGAGGTGACGTCCGTCTTGTCGGACGCCTGTTGCCCGCCGATGTGTTGGTACTCGGCTCCGAACTTGAGCTTGAGCCAGCCGAGATCGAGGATGGCGACAGGTCGAGTCGCGTAGGCCGGACCGCTGAGGCTTCCCACCATGCCCAGCAGCCTCGAACCGGAGATGGGGCAGGGGATAGTAGTGAAAAGCCAGGTTGCCCGCGGGGCCGAGCGGTCGGAACTGGTTGTCGGTGACCCCATAGAACGCGATGTTGTATTGCGACTCGCCGATGCCGACCGCGCCTTTGCGCTCGAACGTGTTCTGATCGAGGCCCATGCCCAGATGGAAGACCTCCCAGCCTTCGAAGCGCCCCACCTGCAAATCCCACCGGTTCCATTTGCCGATGCGCAACCAGAGATCGTCCGTGTCGGCGCCCCCGACGTCCGACCGGGAGATAGTCTGGTCCCCCGTCCCCACCAGCTCGACCTGGCCCTGGATGAAGTAATCGTCGAAGGTGTACGTGGGCGTGGCCCGGAGCAGGAGCCTCGCCTGTTGCTTCCAGTACTTGATCCGGCTCTGTTCGGCCGAGGGGTTTGCCCCCCACGGACCGAACGCCTCGTAGGCGGTGTCGACCCATCCCCAGCCTGACAGGCCGATCACCAGGTGTTTTGCCGGCGTCAGCGCGGGCATATAGGGCCACTGCACCCCGTGGAACGTCAGCCAGAGCGAGCCGAAGGTCAGCCCCCGAACCTGCGTCTCCGGGTAGGCCGCCGCGGGGAGCCGCTGCACGCCGACCTCGGTGACGGCCGCCGGTTCGGGCGCGGCGGGCCCGGACACCGGGGCAGCTGGCGCGACCGGGAACGTCGCGGCGGCGTCGGTCGCGAAGACCTTCGCCGATGCGCCCAGAAGAATCAGGGGCAGGACAGCGGAGAGCGAGAGGGGGATCAACTTGGATGTTCTCATGGGGAGTCCGAGACGCGGTCGTTTGCGAGAGCTGGGTCTAGTAGCCGTCGATCTTCACCGTCGCTGACAGCGGCAGGTTCGCGGAGCTGCCCCCGACCATGACCTTGACGTTGCCGCTCTCCACGACCCACTTGCCCGTGTTCCCCGTGGGCGAATCCATCTGGAAGTAGTCGAGGTCTGCGAGGCGCACCGGAATCGTGATCTGTCGTTCCTGACCGGCGTCGATGTGAACACGCGCGAACCCTTTGAGCTCCTTGGCCGGCCGCCGCGCCTGGGTGTCGGGAAACGAGACGAAGACCATGACGATCTCGTCGCCGGCGATGGTGCCGGTGTTCGCGACGTTGACGACCACGGGCATCACCGCCCCCTTGCCCATCTCGCTGCACCCGAGCTGTAGCTTCCGGTACTCGAAGCGCGTGTATGACAGCCCGTGCCCGAAGGGGAAGAGCGGCGTGACGTTGAAGTGATCGAAGTAGCGATACCCGACCCAGTAGTCGAAGGTCGTGGTGCCGTTGCCGTTGAACATCGGGTAGTCGTCGAGCGACTTCCCCCAGGTGAACGGCAGCTTGCCGGCGAAGTTGGCGTTCCCCCAGAGCAGATCTCCCAGCGCCAGGCCGCCCACCTGGCCGGGGTACCAGGCCATCACCACCGCAGGAACCTTCGACAGCCACGGCATGTCGATCACGCTTGCGCCCTCGAGCACGACCACCATCGGCTTGCCCAGCGCGGCGACCGACTGGATGAGCGTGTCCTGAATGTGCTGGTACTGGGGATCGGTCTGCTTCGCGTCGAGACCCAGGGCCGCGCGGTCGCCCGCCAGGGTGTACTCCTCGCCTTCGTCCTGGGCGGTGAGACCGGCGACGACGACGACAAAGTCGGCGTCCGCGGCGTCGGCGGCGTTGTTTCCATGCACGACCGTCACGCCGGCGGGCGCCGTGCTCTTGATTCCATCGTAGGGCCCGACGCCCTGGCTCGGCTCGTGGTAAACCCGACTCGAGCCGAGATCGCCCGTGCGGGTGTCGGTCGCGAAGTCGACCACGCCGCCGGTGTTCGTCGAACCGCCGTTCGTGGTGCGGTAGGGAACCTTGGCCCCGATCACCGCGACCTTGGTCGCGCCGCTCACGGCGATCGGTAAGACATTGTTGTCGTTCTTGAGCAGGACCATGCTCTCGATGGCGGCTTTCCTGGCCAGGTTGATGTGCCGGGCGTCGCACATGATCCGGCTGCTCATGTAGCTGGTCCTGGGCGAGCCGAGCCCGACCGCCCCGGTGGGCTTGTCGACGTTGAAGCGGAATTTCTGTTCGAGGACGCGCGCGGCGGCCGCGTCGATGTCGCCCTTGGTGAGGCCTCCGTTGGCGTTCACGATATTTTCAAGCTGGCCAAAATTGAGGCCCCAGGGGAGCTCGACATCGAGGCCCGCCTTGACGGCCTGCACGGCCGCGGTCTTGAGGGTCGTCGCGTCGGTGCTGCCCGGGTTGGTGTTCGGCATGGCCCACCAGTCGCTGAGAATGAATCCCTTGAAGCCGAAGTCCTTGCGGAGCACGTCGGTGAGCGTGTGGGCGTTCTGCGTCGATTTCGTCCCGTTCACCAAGTTGTACGAGGCCATGACCGACGCGACCCCGCCGTCCTGGACGACCATCCGGAAGTGACGCCCGTAGATCTCCCGCAGCGTCTGCTCGTCCATGAACGAGTTGTTGGCGGCTCGGTTGTTCTCGATGTCGTAGGCCATGAAGTGCTTCGCGTCGGCCGCGATGTGCTGCTGCACGCCGACGGTCATGGCCGACGCGAGGCGCCCGATATGGTACGGGTCCTCGCCGTAGGTCTCCTGCGCACGGCCCCACAGCGGATGTCGCAGCAGGTTCATGCACGGGGCCAGCAGCAGTGTCTCCTTGGCGGCCTGCATCTCGTCGCCGATGGCCTCGCCGACGGCGTACTCGAGATCGAGATCGAAGGCCGCGCCGCGTGCCATGCTGACCGGGAACGAGGTCGAGAACCCGACGCGCTCATTGTCCACGACGCCGGCGTTGGGCTTCGTGCCGGCCATGTCCTCGCCCAGATTCATGCCCCGCGAGGCGTCGCGGTACCGGAACCCGCGAATCGAGGGCGTATCGACGCTGCGCTGGATGTCGTTGTACTGGACCGAGAACGAGTTGCCGTAGGGCATGCCCCGCATCTGCGCCGCCTCGTCGGCGAGCGAGAGCGAGGCGAGCTTCATTTGAACCTGGCTGAGGATGTTCGGGTCCTGGGTGTAGCCCTGCGAGTACTTGTCGATCGCGTTGGGGTTGGGGCCCGTGCCCGCGCACGCGACCGGCGTGACCACGCTGTTGACGTCGCCGCCGCCGCCCGCGCTGCCGTCGTCCGCTCCGCCATCATCGGCGGCGGCGTCGATTCCACCGTCGTCCGTGTCGTTGCACAGGGCGCCCATGCCCGACGGACCGCCGCCGGTGCTCGTGGGCGCCGGCAGCGAGCAAGCCGCTGCGGCCGTGAACCCGGCGATCACGAACAACAGAGGCCTCGACAAGGTCATTCTCCCCATGAAAATCTCCCGCGCAGCGCGGCGACAACAAGCACGCACGGGCTGATTGTCGACGGCTGTCCGGTCTTGTCATGAAAGGCGCGAGCGGCCCGGGCGGTCCTCACGGGTGAGCGCGCCAGAGATCCCGAGGCGCCGGTCGTGCAACGGGATTTCACCAGCACGGCGGACGTGCCAGAATCGCCCTCGTGTCGGGGTTGCGGTTCGCAGGCGGTCGCGCCGCTCACGTTTCAGCGGCACAAAGACGGCGCGTGACATCACGCCAGAGCGTTCGCGTCGCGGCCGTGCTCGCGGCCGGTCATCTGTCCGCGCTGGCCGCGAGCGCCCACGCCGCGTCGCCGATCACCGTGGCGATCGATTACGAAATCGCGCCGGCCAGCGTCGATTGTCCGGATCTGGAGGCGTTCCGCGCCAGCGTGCGGCGCCAGCTCGGTTACGATCCCTTTCGCCCCGCAGCTGAACGTCGCGTCGCCGTCCAGATCTCGCGGAGGGAGCCAGGCTTCGATGGCCGGATCCGATGGAGCGACGCGGATGGAAACTGGGTTGGCGACCGTAGACTGTCTACGACGCGTTCGGACTGCGGCGGGATCGCGGCGAGCTTGGCGTTCTCGGTGGCCGTGCAGGTCCAGTTGATGGCGGCGCTGGCCCCCGTCTCTCCGGCTCCTGTCGTGACGCCTCCCGCGCCCCCCGTCCCCGCCCGGATCACGTCTGTTCCCGACGCCACTACCGACCGCAAACCCCTGGTCGAGGAGCGGCGACCGGAGCCCAAGCGACCGCCCCTGGACACCACGCCTGCGATAGCGCAACCTCTGCCGCCGAAGCGCGCGCAACGACTGACGTTGTCGGTCGGTCTCGGTCCTTCCATCGCATTGGGCGTGGCGCCCCAGGCCACCGGGGTCGGGCGTCTCTTCCTGCGCGGGGGCGTCGGCTCCTTCTCGGTCGAGCTTGGGGGTGACGCCGCGCTCCCAGTGTCACAAAACGATGCCGGCGCCTCTGGTTTTTCGCTCGACCGGTTCAGCGCGACGGGCGCCGCATGTGGTCAGGTTTCGGCGCTCGCGGCCTGCGTCACCGGAACGCTCGGACGCCTCCAGGCGCACGGCTTCGGTGTTGATCAGCGGGCATCGCCGGTGGGCTATTTCTCGCAGGCGGGGGCGCGGATCATGGCGACTCACAATCTCGGCGACCGCTTCTTCGCTACCGCCCGCGTCGACGGCCTGGTCATGGTCTCCCCTTCGACGGTGATGCTCAACGGCGTCGCTGTCTGGACGACGCCCCGCGTCTGCGCACTTCTCGGTTTTGATCTGGGCGCGAGGTTTTTCTGACAAGAAAGGCAGGGTCCAGGACAATTGAAGCTTGGGTGCCGTGAGACATCTTCAGCTCGTCCCACCGCTTGCTCCTCGGATGGCGTCCGACGACGCTTGCCTGGACGCGTTCCAGCGAGAGCTCGACTACGTCTTCCGGACTTTGCGGCGCCTGGGCACGTCGCCCTCGGAGGTGGAGGATCTGGCACAGGAGGTCTTCCTGGCCCTGCGTCGATCCTGGACGGAGTACGATGCCAGCCGCCCGCTGCGGCCATACCTGTTCGGCATCGCCTTCCGGCTTGCCTCGGCTCACTACCGGAAGCACAACCGAGAGGTCGTCTTTGGGGTCGTCGAGATCTCCGACGCCGGGCCAAGCCCCGATGAGGCGCTGCAGAGGAAGCAAGTGCAGGCGATGGTGTTGTGCGCGCTGGAGAAGATTCCACTCCAGAGGCGTGCCGTCCTGGTCATGCACGAGCTCGATGACGTTTCCGTCCGCGACATAGCCTCGGTGCTGGCTATCCCACTTTTCACAGCTTATTCGCGCCTGCGCAAGGCGCGCAAGGAGTTCGAAGTCGCTATGCGGCGAATACTTAAAGAGGTGGGGGGATGACTCGTTCGCTTAAAGATCTATCACCCGAAATCAAGCAGCTCCTCGATCAGGAGCGCGCCCTTCCGACCGTTCCGGCAGCGGTGCGCGAGCGGGCCGTCGCCCGTGCGCGGGCGGCGTTGACCATGGGCCAGGCAACATCCATGGGCCAGGCGACATCATCGACGCCGTCCCGCGCGGCGATGCGGATGCGCTGGGCCGCCGCGGTGACGCTGGCTTGCGTGGCGAGCGCGGCGATCGGCGCGACGGTATACCGCGCGCACATGACGCCCACGCCCAGCTTGCATCCCGCCGCGCCGGCCGTTCAAGTCGGCACGCCGGCTCTGGCGCCGACGTCGACGCCTGTGCCGGCGTCGATCACCGCTGCGCCCTCGACGGAGACGCACGCGAGCACCGTACCTCGTTCGTCACCGTCCGATGCCGTTCGCGACGAGCTACGCCTGCTCCGGCGGGCACGCGGCGCGGTGGCGCGAGAGGACTTCGCTGCCGCCTTGCCGCCCATCGCTGAGCACGCCCGTCGCTTCAAGACTGGCCGACTGGCCGAGGAGCGCGAGGCGCTGCGCGTGAAAGCGCTGGTTGGACTCGGTCGCACCCACGATGCGCGGCGCGCCGCCGCGTCATTCGAGGCGCGCTTCCCGAACAGTGTGCTGCTGCCGGCGGTCAATCAGATGCCGGTCGCGCGGCCGTGATCACGCCGCGCTCGGTTGCGGTCGTCTGCTTGGGGGTGGCGGTCTCTGGTTGTGGAGGAACCCTCGACGCTGGTCACGACGTGTCGCACGGGCTGCTCCCCGTCGATGAGCGCAACCCCGTCATCCTCGAAAACGACGGGTGGAGCGACAACTGGAGCGGGGAATACGCGATGCTGCAGGCCAACGGCGGCGGCCCACCGCTCGCAGGGATCATCGTCAACTCGACCATGTACTGGAAGGATCTGAGCGCCAACGCGAGCGGCTGGAACCGTCTGGTCGCAGCCGCCCGCTCGAGCGGGCTCAAGAACATCCCAGACGTCACGGCGAGCGCGGGCGCGCCGCTGGTTCGCCCTGCCGATGGACAGATCGATTCGACGGTGGCCAACGGGTCCGCAGGCGCCCGGTTGATCGTGGAGGTGTCGCGACAGTTGAGCGTACCCTCCCGTCCGGTGGTTCTCCTCGCCGACACACCGCTCACGGACGCCGCGGATGCCTACTTGCTGGACCCCTCGGTGGTCGATCGCGTCGTTGTCGTCGCGGTGCTGGGATCGTACACCGCCCCCAACGGTCTCATGAACGGGCCCAACGGGCAGCTCGATCCGTGGGCCGACTGGATCGTCGCCCAGCGTTTTCGTTACGTTCAGGTCAGCGCCTACTACGACCAGACCGGCGACGTCAGCACGGCCGAGCTTCCCAGCTTGCCTCAAAATCCTCTCGGCGTCTGGATGGCAGCGAAGCAACCCAACGTCTTCCAGATCGCGACGGCTTCGGATCAGGTTACCGTCCTCTCCGTCGGTCTGCCCTCGTTCGCGGTCGCGGTTCAGCGCGCGGTTCCCGACACGTCGGGTGCTTTCAATTCCATGCAGGGGCCCAGTCTTTTGCCTGCCGTCGAAGGGAACGTCTGGGTGGTCAACGAGATCGCGGCTCCGCTCGCGGCCGCTCAGCTCTGGCAGCTGCTGCTCGACCCGCACACGTTCGGCTCTTGAAGACGGGGCCAGCGCTGATTGGCGCCGCTTGTTTCCCGGCATGTCACCGAGATTGGGCGGCGACGGTCGCCGAGCCCGAGGTCAAACCGGCGGAGCTGGCCACGACGGCGATCTGACCCGCTGCGCCCGTCGACTGAACGATGGCCAGCACCTTGCCGTTGAAGGCCTTGCGCACGGTTCCCTTGTACGACGCGGTGTCGATCGGGTTGCCGTTGTCGACGCCGACCAGCTGCCCGGGGCCGGAGACCGTGAACGACACCGAGCTGGCCGCCGTCGGGACCAGGACGCCGCTCGCATCCTGGACGTCCCCGGTGATGAATGTCAGGTCCCGGCCGTCGGCGGCGATCGTCGTGTGGTCGGCAGACAGCACCACCTTCGCCGCGGCGCCGGCGGTCGCGACCTGATCCGTGGCCACGACGCTGCCTCCCCGCTTGCATTCGGCCCGAACGCTGCCGGCCGCCCAGGGAAGCGCCCACTCGAGGTGCAGCGCCCCGGCGCTCAGGGTCTTCGATCCCTGCGAGACGTTGTTCAGGAAGAGCTCGACGCTGTCGCAGTTGTTGTAGACGAAGATCGTCACGGTCGTTCCGGAGGTCCAGTTCCAGTGGGGCAGGATGTGGACCATGGGATCCGTCGTCCACTGGCTCTTGTAGAAGTAGTAGACGTCCTTCGGAAACCCCGCGGTGTCGACGATCCCGTAGTAGGAGCTCTTGGACGGATAGGATGAGTAGGGCGTCGGTTCGCCGATGTAGTCGAAGCCAACCCAGATGAAGGAGCCCGCGACGAAGGACCGGCTGTTGTCGTAGGTGTACGCCCCCTCGGCGGTGTTTCCGAACCGGGCGGTCTCGTTGTCGTACGACGAGCACTGTCGGTCGGGGTTCGTTCCGTCGTTGCTCTTCGTGATGGTGCTGGCCGGCGTGTGGTAGACGCTGCGGCTGCGGACCGCGGCGGTGGTCTCGCTGCCGAAGATCTTCCAGGTCGGATGGGCGGCGTGGTCGGCGTCGTAGTCGCCGACGTAGCCCGCGTAGTTGTAGCCTTGCAGATCGAGCACCGCGGCGACGTCCTGAACGGCCGGCGTGGTCATCTGATTGGACGCCCAGGTGACCGGTCGGGTGGCGTCCAGCGCGCGCACCGAGTCGCGCAGGCTGGTCGCCTGCGCCGTCGTGCCCGAGTAGATCTCGTTGCCGATGCTCCACATGATGACGCTCGGGTGGTTGCGGTCTCGCCGGACCATGTCCTGCAGGTCGCGCTGGCTCCACTGCGCGAAGTAGAGGTTGTAGTCGTTCGCGGTCTTCGGCTGCGTCCAGGTGTCGAAGGCTTCGTCCATCACCACGACGCCCAGCCGATCGCAGACGTCCAGGAGCTCGGGCGCGGGCGGGTTGTGCGACGTGCGGATCGCGTTCACCCCCATGCCTTTCAGGATCTGCACCTGGCGTTCGATGGCGCGATAGCTGATCGCCGCGCCCAGGGCCCCAAGGTCGTGGTGCATCGCCACGCCGCGCAGCTTCGTGGTCTGACCGTTGAGCGCGAAGCCGGTCGTGGTGTTGAACGCCCCGGTTCGGATGCCGAGCGAGCTGAAGTAAGTGTCCACGGTGGCGCCGCCCACCTTGACCTCGACCCTGACCTGATAAAGGCTGGGTGACGCCGTCGACCAGAGCTGCGGTGACGCCACCGTCAGGGTTTGCGCGACCGTGCTGGTCGCGCCGATCGCCACGGTCGTCGCAGGGCTGCTGGCGGAGGCCGCGACCGCGCCGCCCGGCGCGAGGATGGTGGTCGTCACGATTGCCGAGGCGGAGCCGGTCGACTGATTCTGCACGTCGGTGCTGACCGACACGCTGGCGGAGGCGGCGCTGACCATCGGGGTCGAGACGAAGACGCCGCTCTGGGGAATGTGCACCGGATCGAGCGCGGTCAACCAGACGTTGCGGTAAATGCCGCTCCCCGAATACCAGCGGCTGTTCGGTTGGTTGTTGTTGACCCGGACCGCGATGACGTTGCTGGCGCCGAAGGTCACATAGGGCGTCAGATCGTACTCGAAGGTCGAGTAGCCGTAGGGCCGCGTTCCCAGCGACGTCCCGTTGATCCAGACCTGGCTGTTCATGTACACGCCGTCGAACGCGACCAGGATCTTCTTTCCCGACAGGGCCTGATCCGGCGTGAAGGTCTTGCGGTACCAGCCGATGCCGCCGTCCAGGAAGCCGCCGCCGCTGCCCGCCGGCGAGTTGGCGTTGAAAGCCAGCTCGATGCTCCAGTCGTGGGGCAGCGCGAGGCTGCGCCACGCGGAGTCGTTGAAGGTCACACTCTGCGCGCCGGTGACGTCGCCGCGATTGAACTTCCAGCCGGCGTTGAAGCTCTGGCCCCGCAGACCGTTATAGGCCGGAACGGCATCTCGGCCGGGGCTCGGCGCGGTCCCGCCGCCGGCTCCCCCCGCACCGGTTGGCGCGCCCGCGCCGCCGGTCCCGTTGGTTCCGCCGCTGCCGGGGGTCGAGGCGTCCGCGCCCGGGCCGGCGTCGCGCCCACTTCCGCCGGTGCCGGCGTTTCCCGCGCCGCCCGTCGTTCCACCGGCGGCGGCGCCCCCCGCGCCCTGCGAGGTCGAACCCCCGGCGCCGGCGGCGCTCGCGTCGCCGGGCGACTTGGCGCACGAGATCGACCAGCCACCGGCGCCAGCGACGGCGCAGATCAGGAGCAGGCAGGAGGACGATGTCGCGGTTCGGATCTTGGTCATGGGCGCGATCTCCGTCTCTGCGGTCGTCACGTTGGCCAGCGGCTCAGGGGTTGGTCAGCGCGGCGCGGATGCTCGCGTACCAGGCGTCTCCCATCGCCGCATAGCCCGCGACGTTGGGATGGAGCGAGTCGTTCATGAGCGCCGTCTTGAAGTCGGCGCGGGAGGCGAACAGCGTGTACATGTCGAGCAACATGACGTGCTTGCCGGCGCTCGCTCGTTGCTGGACCAGCGCCGGGATCGCGGCGTTGTAGGCGCGAATGGCGACGTTGGTGTTGTCGTTGGTGGTGGGGATGATTTGCGCGACCACCACCAGCGTCGTCGGGCTGTCGCTGGTCATGCGATCGATGAGCGCCCCCAGGCGCGTCGGCGCGTTGGCAAGATCCAGGTTGCCGTTCACGTCGTTGGTGCCGATGTGAAGCAGGATGATGTTCGGGCGAAACATCGAGATGCCGGCGTCGACCAGCGGCGAGATCCCGCTGTGGCCCGGGCCCGTGTCGATGGTGAAGCCGGAGTAGCCCTCGTGGTTTCTCGGAAAGGGCCGGCCGTCGACCGTGGTCGGCCCATTCAAGTTCCGGCCCACGAAGGTGATGGGGGTAGCGCCCTGGACCGCCTGGTGAAAGAGCTCGACCCGGTAGCCGCCGTTCTCGAACGGAAATCCGTCGGTGATCGAATCGCCGAGCGGCATGACGATGCAGGCCGACCCATTGCTGGGGCACGGCGTGTAGGCGACGCCTCCGTCGGCATCGACGCCGGCGTCGGGCCGCGCACCCGCGTCGACGCCAGCGTCGGGTCGTACGCCCGTGTCGACGCCGCCGTCGGGGCGCGCGCCGGTGTCGACGCTACCGTCGGGCCGCGGGGCTGCGTCGGTGCTGCCGTCGGCTTGCATCTGGTCGGGGCGGCCCTCATCCACCGATCCCGCATCGGTGCCGGTGCCACCGCTGCCTCCACGGCTGCCCCCGGTCCCCGCGCCTGCGTCGAAGCCCGTATTTCCTCCCGCGCCTCGCGTTCCGCCTACCCCCGACGGCTCGCTGCTGCCCGATCCGACAGCGCAAGCTCCGTCAAAGAGCGCCAGAGACAGGATCAGGATCGCGCGCGCGCGCGCCCCGCGCGTCTGGCTGGAGGCTTGTCGGGCGGTGGTCGTTGTCATGGGTCTTCCAGGTTCTGTTGTCGCGAACAGCCCTGGATTGTTTTACGAAATGTCGCCGGGCGATATCGTCTCGCGTCAGGCCAGGACCCTTCATTGTCAGTGACAAATTCGTCGCCCAGCTGGCAAGAGACTTGCGGTGCCTTCGTGGGTGCGAAGGCACCTGGGATGGCTCAGGCAAGCGTTACTCCAACACCATGAAAGCACGCCGTCCCGACCCCTCTTCGAGCGTCATCTTCCTGCCCAGGGCCACGCCGGCGCGCGCCGACGACACGACCCTTGTCAAAGGGTTGCGCCAGAACGATCCGCGGGCGACGCGCGAAGCCTGGTATCGATTCGGGCCGATGGTGCACCGGCTGTTGTTGCGCGCGCTGGGGGCGGAGGCCGATCTCGAGGATCTTTCGCAAGAAATCTTCATCACATTCTTCGATCGCGTGAAGACACTGCGTGACCCGCAGAGGGTCACCGCGTTCCTGATGTCGATCACCGGGTTCGAGATCCACTACTACCTGCGCCGGCGCTGCGCGCGGCGCAGGTTGTTCTTGCGGGGGCGCACCGGACCCGTGGGTCTGCGTTCGGTAGAGCAAGCGCCCGAGGCGCGCCAAGCGCTGGTGCGGTTCCTCAGGGTGCTCGACCGACTGAACCCGACCGACCGCACCATCTTCACGCTGCGCTTCATCGAAGAGCTGGACCTGCGCGCGGTCGCGACCGCCGTCGACCTGTCGCTGGCGACGATCAAGCGCCGCCTCTCGCGCTCCTGGCAGCGGGTCGCTCGACTGATGAGCCGCGACCCTGCGCTCGCGCACCTGCTGAAAGAGCTACCGGATGACGACAGCGCAGCAGGGCGCAGGGCGGACGCACGCCATGGAGCCGGAACGCGTCGCTGCGTCGTCCCGGCGAGCGCCGACCGCCGATCAGGCCCCGGGGCGTCTGGTGCGGCTCGCGCGGGAGACGCTGACCGAGGAGGCCCGGCCTGCGACATCGCGCAGGGAGTCCATAGAGCGGTCACCACTGATGGGGTGGATGGGTGGCTCCACTCGTGGACACTTCGGCAGAAAGCGGTGGCGCGAGGCGCTCTGGGTTAACGAAGCCGGCGCGCCATCACCAGCGCTGCTGCCAGGGCCAAGCTGAACAGGGTCGCCGTCGCGTGACCGAGCGGTGCGGCCATCGCGCAGCCGCACCCGCTTCCCCTCGCGCCGCCGACCACGGACGTGCCGCCGGCGCCACGGTTGCCCGCCGACGCGTCATCGCCCGGGCCCGCCGGGGCCAGCGTGATCAGCGAGATACCAAAGCGCGGCAGGTCGAAGTCGAGCGTGAGCGTGTCACCGACCACATCGAGCGCGCGCGGCGTCTCCAGCAGCACCGGATCCATGCCCGCGCGCAACATCGCGAGCTGCGCCGTTGTTGGCTCAGTCGGGCTGCCCTGTGCGACCCACACCGTGTACGCGTCGCCGTGGGTGTCGTCGGCACGCAGGTGGGTGGCGACGACGCGCGGCCCGAAGACACCCGGCACCTTGACGCTGAGGTGCACCGGCGATGCGGCGACCGTGACGATGTCGTCGTGGTAGTTCCAGACCAAGACCTGGACCTCGCCGCCGTTGAGCGTCGCCATCGCGTCGACATCGGCCGGTCCGCGCACGCCGTTGGCGAGGATATCGTCGAGCGTGCGCGCGCCGCTGCTGGTGACCGGCAAGCGCGTTCCGTCGAGCCGTCCCAGCAACTTGAACGCGTTCAGCACCGGCAGGTCGACGCCGTTCGTCTCCAGCGCGCGATAGCCGGCGAAGTAAGGCGAGCCCGGGAACAGAAACGCCCAGGTCAGCAGGCCACGCACCTTCACGCCAAGCCGCGCCTCCAGCTCGAGGGTGCGCTTCATCATCGCCACCTCGTAGGCGCCGTACGCGGGCGAGTTGCGATAGGCGTCGGCAGGCGTCTCGCTCGCTGGACACGCAGCGCAACCGTCGGGGTCGGCCTCGGAGATCACGATCGGTGTCTGCTTGAACGCCGGAAACCCGGCGATCGTGGTGAAGCCGGCGCGGTGCAGGCGCAGCTGGTTGCCGAGGTCCATCTCGACGTGGCCGTCGGTGATCGCGACGCCCCCTTTGGCGTGGAAGCTGATCATGTCGAGGCGCGTGCCGGTCGCGCCCGTGGCGGCGTTGGCGCCGGTCGCGCAGTGCTGCAGGAACTGCCTCAGGAACGTGCTGCCCGCGCCGGCCACCGCGGGTCCGCCCAGCGACGCCGTCGGCATCGCGAGGTGCAGCGCCTGCTCCGTGTAGTCGTACAGCGTGTCGTAGTCTGCGGGCGTGCCCTTCCAGTAACCGAGGTCGGGCTCGTTCCAGAGCTCCCACTGCCAGTCGGTGGCCGCGCTGGGGTAGCGCTCGGCGACGTGCGTTGCCCAGGCGCCGATCAGCGCCCCCCATCTTGCATAATCCTTGGGCGGGTAGAAGCAGCCGCCGTCGAGCGCATACGTCCCGGTGTTGCGATAGGGGACGCCGGCGGGCGCCGAGGTCATCGCCTGCGGCATGAACCCGATCTCGGCCAGCGGGAACGCGCCCGCGGTGGTGATGGCGTCCATGATCCCGTCGATCAACGTCCACGAATAGATCGGGTTGCCGGCGGCGTCCTCGGTGTAGAGGTTGGTCGAGCCCCACTTCAGCGCCGCGACGCCGTCGCCGGTGTTGAGCAGGAAGTGGCTTCGCACGTGTGCTGGAGCGGCGTGCATCTTCGCGAGCTTCGCCAGCAACTCCTGTCCCTCGGGGGCCGTGGTGTAATTGACCTCATCGTA
The DNA here is from genome assembly GCA_963778795.1 of uncultured Pseudomonadota bacterium. GTDB lineage: Bacteria > Myxococcota_A > Polyangia > Fen-1088 > Fen-1088 > DASRQZ01. Next base: position 1,945,441 of record CAVZVU010000005.1, read on the forward strand.
GCCATGGAACGGCCACACCTTCTCGAGCGGCGTCCCTGCCGCGGTGGCATCAACGGAAACGTTCGCCGCCGGCGGCGCCTGCGCCCGCGTCGGCGTGCTGACCGCCCCTACCGTCCCTGCAGTGACGATGACGCCTACCGCCGCGCGCATGAATCGCCTCGCCGCGCTGAACACAGCCAATCAAAGGCAGAGCGATACGCTGGGACGCAAGCACCTTGAGCGCTCGGTCGAGCGGCGATCGGGCGGCAGATCGCGCCTCGTACTTTCCATGACAATAGCGGCGCTCCGCCGACAATCTTGGTCATGGAAGTGTCTTCAACTCGTTCAAACACGATCGTCGAAGGTCACGCGCGCAACGGAATCGGCGGACTTGCAAGCCCGCTCACTCTGGCCTTCGCCTTCTCCCTCTCCCTCTTGGGAATGGTTGCGGGTGCGTGTAGCTCCGGTGCAACGGGCCCCTCGGGCACGGGCGGAAACTCCGGCACCGGCGGCACGGGGCAGTCCTGCTCCAACGTGGTGCCCTGCGGCGGCAACGCGGTCGGCACCTGGACGGTGTCGTCGTCATGTCTGAATATCACTGGTTCGCTGGACCTGACCTATGCTGGGTTGAATTGCCCGCCCGCGGCGGTCACGGGGGCGCTTCAGGTGACGGGAACCTGGACTGCCAAAGCCGACGGGACGTATCAGGACAACACGACCACGACGGGCAGCGAGAAGTTCTCGTTGGCGCCTTCGTGCTTGATGATCTCCGGTACCACCACCACCTGCGATGGGATCGCGGGTCCCCTCCAGGGCCTCGGCTTCAGCGCGGTCAATTGCACGTCCGCCGCGGGTGGCGGGTGCACCTGCACCGGCACCGTCAATCAGGCGGGCGGGCCTGGGTCGCTATCGGTTCAGGCCGCGGGAAGCGGAAATTACCAGGCGTCGGGCAACACGCTCACGATCGACGCCAACTCGCCGTACGCGTTTTGCGTCGCGGGAACCAAGATGACCTGGACCCCGCAGACCGCGAGCCCGACCACGACGGGCACGATCGTGTTCCAGGGTGGCGGCGCAAGCGGGACCGGTGGCAACGCCGGAGGCGCTGGGACGACCGGCGGGGTCGGCGGCACGACCGGCGCTGGCGGCCGCGGCGCGGGAGGCGGCACCGGGCAGGGCGGCGGCGTCGGTGCGGGTGGGCGGACGGGCGCGGGCGGCGCGACGGGCGGCGGCGGCTCGACCGGCACCACCCAGGGGCCTTGCGACATCTATGCTACCGGCAACACGCCCTGCGTCGCGGCGTACAGCACGGCTCGCATTCTCTCGAGCGGTTACAGTGGACCCCTCTACCAGGTCAGAAAAGGGGGAACGATCGGCCACCGATGGGACGGGCGCGAATCTGAAGACGGGCATACGCGCGGGAGGAACGACCCAGGACATCGGCGTCGTTGCTGGTGGCTTCGCCGACTCGGCCGCCCAGGACGCGTTCTGCGGCACCGATACGTGCACCTTCTCGATCATTTACGACCAGTCCGGCAAGGGGAACAACCTCAAGGTGGCCCCCGCGGGTTGCTACGTCGACGGAAGCGCGGATCTACCGGATTATGAGTCGAGCGCCAAACAGAAATCCGTGATGGTGAGCGGTCACAAGGTTTATGCCCTCTACACGAACACCCGTGAGGCCTACCGGAACAATGCGACGACGGGTGTGCCCATGGGCGCCAACATGGCGTCGCAGGGAATTTACGAGGTCGCGGACGCCACGCATGCCGGCACCGCCTGTTGCTGGGACTTTGGCAATGTCGGCAAGGACAACTGCAACGGCACCACCATGAACACTCTCTTCTTCGGCACCGGGTTCTGGGGGAGAGGCGCCGGCACGGCTCCCTGGTTCCTGGCCGATTTCGAGGGCGGCGTCTGGTCCGGAGGTAGCGTGGGCGGGCCCACCGCAGCCAATGACACGACCGCCACGAACATCTCCATGACCGGGGTGCCATTCGCGTTTGGCGTACTCAAGACCAGCGCGGGAATGTATGCCCTCCGAATGGGCAATGGGCAGTCCGGCGGTCTGACGACCGGCTATGACGGTGCCGCTCCTGCCAAGAACTTCTCCTTCGGCGGAGGCATCGTGCTGGGGGCCGGCGGCGACAACAGCAACCACTCCTTTGGAACCTTCTTCGAAGGAGCTGTCGTTTCGGGGCGGCCGTCGGATGCGACCGACGCTGCTGTGCTTGCAAACGTTCAGGCGGCGGGGTACGGGCGCTAGGCAAACTCCACCACGAGAGATAGGCGTGTTCTAGCCCGTGTACAACCGCGAGGAGTGATGGCTCGCTGGCAATATACCGTGCTGACGGTGGTAGCGGCTCTGATCCTCATGTCCGTGACGCTGGGGGTGATCTTCTACGCGCAAGTGGCTGAGCCCGCGCCGAACCAGCCTGGGCCCGTGGCCGCCGAACCTCCCAGCAACGACTGCTGTCGATGACCGTCGACTTCCACCCATCGAGGGTCATCGTGCGGCTCGCCGTGGCGGCCGGTCGGCAGTGTCTCAGGCGGTTGACGGCGCGTCCTGCCGTCACGCGCGACGAGCGCCAGGCCGTTCCTTCCAGCGCCGGTTGCTTGGTCGGGCCATGAGCCCGACGTTGGACGCTACCACATGGCTTCGGTTTGCAGGCCGAAGGTAGAGCCGCTCAACTTGTAGGCGCCGGTTACGGGGTCGGGGGCGGTATACAGCAGCACCCGTTACTGACCATAGACAGAAACGATGTTCGCCTGCACGGCGTCGTCGGCGGCGGGCGACGAGTAGGTGGCGGTCATGACCCCTTCGAAGAAGTTCCCTTGCGCGGCGTTACTGTTGTCGCCACCGGTGCCCAGGCCAACGGCGCCCTTCTTCCGCATGGGATTGTATCGGGCGCTGGGGCGCTGCCCGTCGAACGGCGTTGCCAAGCCACCCGCCTGTGCATCGCCGACCTTGATGGTCCAATGGTTCTTGCCGGCTGCGTCACCCTTCACAATGCCGGTGACGTATTTGGAGGTCACCGGCGTGTTGTTGTTGTAGGGGCTGATATTTCCGGCCCAGAGACCGTTTTCCAGGTCGCCCATGACCCAAGGACCGTTGGCAGCCCCCTTGCCCCAGATGGTGCAGGTGCCAAAGTAAACCGCCTCCATCGTGCCCTCGCCCTCGTCCCGGCTGGTGGTCTCCATGTTCCCGTAGTCGAAGCAACAGCCTCCGTTATAGAAGGCGCCGCCGGCGACCATGTACTCCGTCTCGGGGTTGTCGTCGGTCGCGGTGCCCGAAGGCGTGTTGTTTCGGTAGCCAATTCCGGGAACGATGTGGACACCGTAGACCGCATGGCCACTGATCGTGACCGGAAGAGCCTTCGCGTTGGCTTCGTTGTCGGGCGTCGTCTTGGCACCGCCCGCGGGTGCCTTGGTGAGATGGTTACCCTTGCCCGATTGGTCGTAAATCGTCGAGATGGTGCAGGCAGCGGTGCCGCAGAACGAGTCCTGTGCGGCCGAGTCCGCGAAGCCACCCGGTTCGAGGACCCCGATGTCCTGGACCGTGCCGTCCGTTTTCTTTACCTGGTAGAGAGGCCCGCTATACGCCGCATAGAGCGCCCGAACCGTGCTGTGGGCCGCGACGCACGGGCCGCCGTCGGCCGCGTAGGCATCGCAAGGCAGAGGGGCGGGCCCCATCCAGCCGCCGGCCCCTGTGACGCTTGCGCCTGCGCCACCAACACTCCCGCCCGGATCCTGGGGGCTGGTGGTGCTTGTGCAGCCCCAGCAGGCGATGCCCAAGATCGCGACGAGTGGGATCTCACTCCACAGGCTTCTTCGTCTCATCGAGGAATCCCCTCCATCGGCGCAAATAGACAAACCATACCCAGTGGAATTGTCCGGCCAGCTGGCGTCTTGTCACGGCAAGTACGTGCGAACCGTGGGCGCGCCCGCGCCTGACCCGCCAAGCCGGGCGCAGGCGCCGCCGCGCCTATGAGTCCGGCAGGCTTTTTCAGCATGGATCCGCAGGGGGAAGTTGCCGATCGGCGCGCTCTATTGTCATAGAAAGCGGGCACATCGCTGACGGCAGCTCCGGAGGCCGCGGGGCGCGCCATTTACTTCAGTGATTTTAAGATGTTAAGTTGGTTGGTCGATTGTGGCCGACGATTCTGTGACAAGGCATCGTTCCTTGCGACAAATGCACAACGAGGCGGGATTCGACCTGGATCGCTGCGCTCAGGTGGAAACGAGCGATCGGTATGGCTAAACCCGGGAACTCTCAATGATGATGAATCGCCCCCGTCAGTTCCGCAGATCGATTGGTGTCTTCACGGGTTGTCTTGCCGCCGCCCTGGCGGCCTGCGCGACCTCTGGGTGCGTCGGAACAGTAGATGGGAGCGGAGCGGGCTCGACCGGAGGAGCAAGGACCGGCGCCAGCGGCGGATCGACCGGCACCGGCGGCGTGGCCGGCACGGGTGGCGTGATCGGCCCCAACGGGGCGCAAGGTGGAGCGTCCGGGACTGGCAGCGGCGGCGCCCCAGGCGCAGGCGGCGCCACGGGGCAGGGCGGCTCCAGGGGAACGGGCGGCACTGGAGCCGGCGGCAAGACGGGTACGGCCGGCACGAGTGGCGCCGGTGGCTCAGGCGGCATGATGGGTGCCGGTGGCTCGTCGATCAATTGCGCGGGTACCCTGCCGACCGGCGGTACTCAGCACAGTTCCTCAAATGCCTCGGGCACCGCGGCCGGACTCAACTGGTCAATCTGGACGAATGCGGGCCCGGGAATCATTACGACCTACACCACTCCGGTATTTGGTGCCTCTTGGAACGGTTCCGGCGACTTCCTGGCCCGTCTGGGCCTGGAATGGGGGAACAGCGGCAAGACATTCGACCAATTCGGAACGATCAACGCGCAGTTCGCTGAGACCAAAACAGGAACCGCCGGCGGCTTTTCATATATCGGAATCTATGGGTGGTCGACAAATCCTTGCATCGAGTACTACATCGTCGACGACTCGTACAGCAAGATGCCGGTCAATCCGGGAAGCACCACCAATAAGGGCACGGTCACAATTGACGGGGGTACGTACACCCTGTACACGCGGCCCACTTCGGGAACGGGGGGCTCCAGATGTACCGGCGTCAACAGTTGGACGCAGTTTTACAGCGTCCGGCAAACGGCGCGTCAGTGCGGGCAAATATCCATCACCGAACACTTCAAGGCGTGGGCCGCCGCCGGCATGACCCTGGGGAGCATGCTAGAGGCGAAGATCCTGATCGAGGTGGGCGGTGGCACTGGCAGCATCGATTTCACGACCGCCAACGTGACGGCTCAGTAAATCAGCCCCGCACTCTCGTGCTAGCAGCCGCCGTCTAGCACTGGCCCAGAGCCGCGTTAAGAGCGCCCGACGACAGGTCGAGCACCTGCCGGCTGCGCACATTCCCGGAGCAGTCACGAATGATCACGGTCCAAAGCGGGACCCGGTGACCAGTCGAGAATCAACGGATCCCGACGGCACTTGCGGGAAGTCTGCCAAGAATCCGGTCGTCGTAACAATACCCGACCGGAGGATCATCGCATGATACGCGCCGCGGGACGTTTGCTGAGACTGGCTGGCTTTGGGTGCCTTCTGTTCGGGGCAACGAGGTGCTCGCAGCCGGGCACCGACGCGACGGGGACTGGTGGCGCGACTGGGGTGGGCGGAGCCACAGGCGAGGGTGGCGCGACCGGCTCTGGCACTGGAGGAGCGACAGCCAATGGCGGCGCGACCGGCGCAGGGGGCATGACAGGTGCGGGAGGCGCTGCGACCGCGGCCGGCGGGCGCTCCGGGACCGGCGGTTCGACGGGCGCGGGCGGTTCGGCGAACGGAACCGGCGGCGCGACCGCGGTCGGAGGCTCCACGGGCGAGATCAACATCAACGACATCGTCCCCGGCCTCGACGGTTACTACTGGGAGGTGACGCCGAGCGGCAACACCGCGCTTTCGGGAACCAACTATCCGTTCGGCCCGGCCGCGGGCGGCTGCCCGTCCGGCGCGACCTGGGACACGACCGGTTACATCAACACCAAGCCGCGCTCACCGTGAAGGGAACGACCGGGCAGAAGTACACGATCAACATCAACGTTCGCGGCGTCGTGGGCACGCGCTGCTACACCGGCGGCACGCCGGCGTCGACGGCCACGCCGAACCCGAGCGGCCCGAACAACACCTGGTACGCCGGCGGCAAGCAGTTCAACGACAGCATCTGGAACACCTATGGAGATTCGCGTGCGCCGAAGGTCCGGGCAGGCGAATCAGCCGAACACCGGCTACGACATCTACTTCGCGAACTCGTTCCCGAACGTCTCGAACTGGTGCCAGAAGGAAGCGAGCTACGAGGCCCGGTACAACGCGAGCTTCCCGGTGATGGGTGGCGGCACGATCACTTTCGTCGTTCACGATACGAACTGCCGGACGCTGGCGAACTGCGGGGCGGTCGAGGCCCAGGCGACCTGCGACACGACCAGCGTCGCGCACCATCGACATGTCGGGCGTCTCGCCGGCGCCGACGAACTTCGCCCAGCCGCGCACGGTGTCGCTCGGCGGCACGACCTACTACGTCCAGTGGGTCTGGATCGACGTCACCTCGGTGACGAGCCCCTGATTTAACAACGAGGCAGACCGTGACCGAAAACGAATGCGGGGGGCGACTGCCCCCAGGTGGCGTCGCCTACTGTTCTGTTGGTCGCCGCGGCCTTCGTTGATCCCGCGCCGCGCCGCCGCCGAAAAGGTCCTGGCGAACATCGACGGCTGGCAGGTCTTCACCGACGGGCGCGCTGGCGGCTTCGTCAGCTGGTGCATACGGGGATGGCTACCCGCAGCCGACCTACGGCCCCGACGCGAGTGGAATTTCGTCACCGCCCGATCGACACACCTCAGGAGGGTGGCGGCTTCCGCAGCGTCAGCCAGCAGGGTCTGGTGCTGGATCCAGCAGCATGACGGGCGGACCAACGATCTACGACCAGGGCAAGATCAACCTCTGGCGCGTGCGCAGCGGCTTCATCAGCAACGTGTTCGGTTTCGGCGTGCGCAGCTCAGGTGAGCCGAGAACACCACGGTGTCGGCCTACGTGCAGATCTGGGCGTTCGTCGAGAACAACGGCCGGCAGAAGAACCTGCCGAACTACCCGGACGCGCGGCAAGGCTACGGGAAGCTGGAAGGACCCTGGGGAATCGTTGATCGTCGGCCGAACGCGCGGGCTGTTCTCGCGCGGCGCGACGGACATCGACGTGCATGTACGCGCACCGCTGGGGCGTCGGCTGGCCGGGAAACCTCGATAACAACGGGCCGACGCTGGGACAGCTCGGGTTCGGCGTGCTCGGCTCCGGCTTCTCGTCAGGGATCGTTTACGGCACGCCAGTGCAGGGGGGCTTGCAGCTCGACGTCGGGCTCTTCGACCCGGTTCAGCTCCAGGGCAGCGGAACCTGGACGCGAACCAAGTACCTGCGCCCCGAGGCCGAGCTGACGTTCGACCGTTCATTCGGCTCCGGCTTCTGGGCGGGCCAGGTGGTCCTGTTCGGCAACGGCGCGTATCAGAAGGTGTACAAGGACGCGTACTGCGCGCCGATCCTCGATCCCGCGACGATGAAGAACATCCCGTGTGACGCGACGATCTTGGGTGGTGGATACGGTGGCCGCTTCGAGCTCGGCCCCCTCCACCTCGGTGTCGCGGGACACTATGGCCGGGGACTGGGCCTCTTCTACGCTCTCGAGGTCAGCGACGCCGCCCAGGACAAAGAGGGCAATCTGCGCATCATCAGCGGGACGTACGTGCAAGCTCAGGTGGTGATCAGGAAGGTCGACCTGTTCGCGGGCTGGGGAATCGCGCAGGTGTACCTGACCGACTACGACAAGAAGTTCAAAGCACAGGACCCGCGCGATCCGAACAACCCGGCGGCGCAAGTCTTCCCGTTCAGCGTACCCAAAGATCAGATCGGCATGAACGCCGGCATCGTTTACAACATGACGCCGTCGGTGCACTGGGACCTGGACTTCTTCCGCGCCCAGGCCGACTGGTACGCGGCCAACGGCTTCGCCGGACAGAAGCAGGTTGTCTGGGTCGGAAACGCCGGCTTGAGCCTCTCCTGGTGACGTTCGCTCTGCCAGGCGTGGGCCGCGGATACCACGCCGCGCGCTGACCGGTGTGATCGCCCGCTCAATGCCCGGGAATTGTGCGGCTGATTCGAGCGTCGCGATGACAAATCGAGGGGCGCTCGAGCAATGACTGCTGTGCGTGGTGACGGCCTGCGTGTGAGTCCGGCTGCTCGCCTCAACGCAAGCGCGTCCGAAGGAGCCCACATGCCGCGACGTTCAATCAGGCCTGCCGAGACACGATCCTGCACCCTGGCAGCCCGTGGCAAAAGTCTCCCGTCGCCGAAACGGGCGGAGCCAGCCCGTCTGCTGCGTTGCTCGTCGGTTAAATACGCGGAGTATTCGCCCTCCTCGCGCCTTGCAGCCGGGCCGGCTGCGCCCATTTCGGCTCGGTCCGACTTTCGCCACCGGCTGCTGGCGATTGGAGTATTGCTGCTCGGCGCCTGCAGCGGTTCGCAATCAGGAGCGGGTGCCGGCGGAGCGCCTGGCTCGGGCGGCGCGGTCGGTGGCGGCGGGGCCACCGGTGTCGGCGGCGCAACCGGTAGCGGGGGCACCGGCGCTGGCGGTGCGAGCGCCGCTGGTGGCGCCAGCGGGACGGGAGGCGCCCTGGGCGCCGGCGGCAGCGGCGCCGGCGGCGCGACGGCGGGGACCGGCGGCGCGGGCGGGGCGACCGCGTGCGCGCCGCCCACGATCACGCTGCCCACCGGCAACGACGCGACGTTCGCAACGCTGATTCAGCTCAACGACAACGGCGCCTGGAGCTGGTACCAGGACGAGCGGGCGATTGTCGATACCAAGGCCAACAAGCTGATCGTCGGCTCGGTGGCGAGCGGTGGGGCCCGCAACGGCGCCATCGAGGCGGCCATCCTCAATCTCACCACCAACGCCGTGACGCGCACGACCTTGCCGTCCTCGCTACCGACGTCGGCCGTGGACGATCACAATGCGCCGGCGTTCGCCATCCGGCCCGACGGCAAGTACGTCGCGATGTGGTCCGGCCACCGGGTGGATTGCATCAGCCGCATCAGCATCTTCGACGGCACGAGCTGGGGCGCGGAGAACCGGTTCAGCTGGACGTCGCTCGGCTGCCCGTGGCCGACGCTCGCCACGAACCAGATCACCTATTCGAACGTCTGGTACATGGGGAGCACGCTCTACAGCGCTGTCCGCTCAGTCAACACCAACCCGACCGCGCTCGCGTCGACCGACGATGGCCAGAGCTGGAGCTATTACGGGCGCGTCACCTCCAGCCCGCAGATGGGTTACGTCGCCGGCTATTACAAGTACTGGGGCGACAACCTCGGTCGCATCGACTTCCTGGGAACCGAGGCGCACCCGCGCGACTTCGACAACAGCCTGTATCACGGGTACGTCCAGGATGGAAAAGTCTACAATTCGTCGGGCACTGCCCTGGATACATCCTTCAAGGACCCCAGCACGACCGTCACCAACGCGGTGAACATCAACACGTTCACGCAGGTCTTCAAAACCGGCACGACGATCCACGGGGTGGTGCTCAATCATGCCTGGAACTACGACGTCGTGCGCTATGCGGACGGAACGGTCGCGGCCCTCTGGCAGGCGCGCGTGAACGGGACCGGGACCGACGATCCGGACAAGCGGGCGCTTTATGCCCGCTTCGATGGCACGAAGTGGACCCTCACCTACCTCGGCAAGATGGGCCCGAAGCTCTACCCTGACGAGCAAGACTACACTGGCCTCGGAGCGCTGGTCCCGGACGACCCGCACACGATCTACCTCTCGACGCCGATCGACCCGCGCGACGACACCACCAATCTGGGCAAGCACGAGATCTTCCGGGGCACGACCTGCGACAACGGCGCGACGTTCACCTGGACGCCGCTGACGGCGAAGTCGACGATGGACAACCTCCGCCCCATCGTGCCCAAGTGGGACGCGAGCCATACGGCGCTGGTCTGGCTGCGCGGGACGTACTCCACCGCCCAGAGCTACGCGCTGAAGGTCGTCGGCGTCGTGTCGACCAAGCCCTGAGAGCAGATCGTCCGTGCGCCGCGCCCGCGACGCCCTGCTCCCGGTACACGATCTCTTGATGGACGTGCGCGGCCCTGGTCCCGAGTAGACCACGGCGCGCGACCGCGGGGTACGCACGCCCGGGCGAACGCTTCAGGGGCAAACGAGGGGCACGGGCGTGGGCGGCGCGACGAAGGTCGGATTGTGCGCCGCTGTGTCGGCCTTGAGCGTGCCGGTGTGAGCGGTGTGGCCGGTCGCGATGACGGCGTCGGCGGCGGTGGTGGCACCAGCTGCGTCGTCCAGCTTCCAGTAGCCGACGAGCCCTGCCTCATTGCCGACCAGCGGCTTGTTGTAGTTTGCCTGGATCTGAGTGGCGGTGCGGGCCCCGGTCCATATCCTGAGCTCGGCGAGCATGCCGCCGAAGCAGTTGCTGTTGGTCGGGTTGCAGCCGAGGTCGAGGACAGAGCGGGCGGTTGCGAGTGCCGTGACCCCGCCGGTCCCCGGCGTGGTGATCTTGGCGACGCCGTTCACGTAGGTGACCAGCGCCGTCCCGTTCCAGATCGTCGCAATGTGGACCCACTGATTCGTCGACGAATTGATGCCGAGGTCGGTGGTGCTGTCGTCGTTGAATCCGCCGCCGGTGAATGGATCCAGCGTGGCGTGGTTGGTGGTCGAGCCGGTGACCGGGTTGGTGCCGAAGTCGAGGCCGAACGAAGCGGCCGTGCCAGCTCCGCCGTAATAGTAGACCGCGTTCTTCTCGCCGACCCAATCGGTGGTCCGGATGAAGGCCCAGAATTCTATCGACCGCTGGGTGTTACCGATGGGCAGGTCGTTTTGCAGGTCGATCTCGACCCGTGCCTGGGCCGCGTCGCTGGCGCTCGCCGTGCCATTGGCGGACAGCGACAGCACCCGCGCCGCGCAGGTCGCGTGGCCACCGGCACCGCCACTGCCGGACGCGCCACCGCTCGCGCCCCCACTACCGGACGCGCCACCCGTGGCATGGCCGCCCGCGCCAGTGCCGGACTCGCCACCGGTCGCGGCGCCGCCCGCACCTGAACCACCGGCGCCGGGTGCGGACGAGTCCACGCCGCCGTCGGTGCGGGAGCCGCCGGTGCCGACGCTTCCGCCGACTCCACCGATCCCACCCTGCGCGCCGCCGCTACCCCCTGGCGTCGATCCGTCCTTCGAACCGCAGGAGAGCAAACCGCAGGAGAAAGTGATGAGAGCGCTGGAGAGAAGCCAGCAAAGAGCCCGGGCACCACATGGCGTTCGCATGCTGATCACGGAAGATGCCCACCGATTGGCGTTTTGATCAACAGCGGAGGCAGAGAGCGGAGGCCTACGGCTCGACCCGCCAGTTGGGCGCGTCAGCACAGCGAGCAACCGACGATTCGCGTCGACTCGATACTGAAGCTTTCTTCTGGCGACCCCCATTTGTGACACGTGGGTGCATATGCGCGTGCGTTCCAAGCGAAGCCCCGGGTGGAACAGGACACAGCCGGTGGCTTCCGCAGAAGGGATCGCACCATCAAGAGTCTGACCCGAGTCGTTCCGCTGTTTGCGATGCTGGCCGCGTGTTCCCAGCCGGGCCTCGGGTCGAGCGACGGCAGCGGGGGCAAGAGCGCGAGCGGCGGGTCCTCCGACACGGGCAGCGGTGGATCCTCGGGGGCCGCGAGCGGCGGATCCTCCGACACGGGCAGCGGAGGCTCGACGGGCGGCGCCGGCAGTCCGGGTTCCGGAGGATCCGTCATCGGCGGTGCCGGTGGCGCCACCATCGCCTGCGCCCCGCCGGTGGTGACGCTTCCCAGCGGCAACGACGCCGCGTTCGCGACCCCGATTCAGTTCAACGACAACGGCGGCTGGTGCTGGTATCAGGACGAGCGGGCGGTCATCGATGCGAAGGCCAACAAGCTGATCATCGGCTCGGTGGCCAGCGGCGGTGCGAGGAATGGGCATGCCGAGGCGGTGATCTACGATCTCGCCGCCAAGGCCGGCAAGCAGTACACGCTCCCTTCCACGCTGCCAACCTCCGCCGTCGACGACCACAACGCACCCGCGCTCGTGATCCGGCCCGACGGCAAGTACGTCGCGATGTGGTCTGGCCACCGGGTGGACTGCATCAGCCGCACGAGCATCTTCGACGGCACGGCCTGGGGAGCGGAGACGAAGTTCGATTGGACCTCGCTCGGCTGCCCCTGGAACGGCGATCCCACCGCGCAGATCACCTACTCGAACCTCTGGTACATGTCGACGGAGAGCCGGCTCTACAGCGCCGTCCGTTCGATCTCCACCAGCCCGAGTTTCCTGGCCTCGACCACCGACGGCCAATCGTTCAGCTACTACGGACGGCTGAGCTCCACACCGCGCGTCGGCTACGTGGCCGGGTACTACAAGTACTGGGGCAATGGCACGGATCGCATCGACTTCCTTGGCACCGAAGCCCACCCCCGCGACAACGACAACAACCTCTGGCACGGCTACGTCCAGGGCGGAAAAATCTATAATTCGGCGGCGACGGCGATCGACAGCACCGCCGCCGACATGACCGGCCAGGACATCACGTCGTACACGAAGGTGTTCGCGACGGGAACGGCGTTTCCGACGCCGGCGGGCAGCGTGAAGATGTCGCACGCGTGGAACGCCGACCTCGTGCGATACGACGACGGGACCATCGCGGCGATCTGGACGGCGCGGGCCAACACGACGACCGACACCAACAACAACGATCTGCGGCTGCTCTACGCGCGCTTCGACGGCTCGACGTGGAAGTTGACCTATCTCGGCAAGGCGGGACCGAAGCTCTATGCCGCCGAGCAGGACTACACCGGCCTCGGGGCGCTGCACCCCGATGATCCGCACACGATCTACATCTCGACGACCTTCGATCCGCGTGACGACAAGACCAACCTTGGGAAGCACGAGATCTTCCAGGGCACGACCTGCGACAACGGAGCCACGTTCACATGGACTCCTCTCACGGCAAGATCAACCGTCGACAACCTTCGCCCCATCGTTCCCAAGTGGGACGCCGGCCACACGGCGCTCTTGTGGCTGCGCGGCACGTACACCACGGCGCAGATTTACAGCCAATCCATCGTTGGTGTCATCTCGGGCGCCATCTCGACGAAGCCGTGACCAAAATGAATCGTCATCTGAATCATCTGCTCGCGATCGCGTCGATCTCCTCCGGACTGCTGGTGGCCGTGCCGGCGCGGGCGGCCTCGTTGACGCAGGTGCCCCGCGCGACCTGGGGCGCGAGCGGGGTACCGAGCTACGTCAACATGTACATCTATGTCCCCGACAGGCTGGCGACCAATCCTCCCATCATGGTGTCGTCCCACGCCTGCGCGTCGAGCGTCACCGGGCAGATGGCCGCCATTCCCAACATCAAGGCGGCGGCCGACAAGAACGGCTTCATCCTGATCCTCCCGGACAACCCCGGCCAGAACTGCTGGGACGTCGGGTCGGCGCAATCGCTGAAACACGACGGCGGAGGCGACACGCAGGCGGTCGCCCAGATGGTGAAGTACGCCCTCACGAAGTACAACGGCAACGCAGCCCGCGTCTACGCGATGGGTGGCTCATCGGGGGCGATGATGACGCAAGCCTTGATGGCCGTGTACCCTGACATCTTCAAGGCTGGCCATGCGAGAGCCGGGGTGCCGGCTGGCTGCTGGGCCGATGGCTACACCAGCGGCGACCAATGGAGCGGTAACTGCGCGGGTGGCCGTACGATCAAGACGGCGCAGCAGTGGGGAGACCTGGTTCGCTCCATGTTTTCGGGCTTTACCGGACACCGCCCGCGTCTTCAGATCGTTCAGGGTGAAGCTGATCTGACAATCAGCTTCAAGAACTCGGGTGAGGCAATCAAAGAGTGGACGAACGTCCTTGCTTTGAACACGACCCCGACTTCGACCGACAGCATCACCACTCCAATCGCCGCATACGACCGCCAGTTCTGGAAGAATGCGTGCGGCTTCACGGTTCTCGAGGCCTGGGGAGCACCAGGCAAGGGGCACTCCATGGGGTACGAGGAGGACGCCATCCTGAAGTTCTTCGGCCTTGATACCGCCGGTGGTCCCGATCCAGAAGACGCAGCTTGTTCGGGTGACGGTGGCGTCGGGGGCACGGGTGGTGTCAGCGGCGCCGGCGGAGCCAGGGATGCGGGAACTGACTCAGTGATTACGGGCGCCGGTGGCGAGCGCGGGACTGGTGGCAATTCGGGCACCGGTGGCGCGGTTGGAAGCGGCGGCGGAACGGGCACCGGCCCCACCGCACAGGGCGGAAACTCCGGGGCCGGCGGCTCGACGGAAACACCGGGCGACGGCTCTTCGAGCGGGTGCACTTGCGTGGTCGGCGGCCACGCCGAGCGCTCCATTGTTCAAGTGGCGATGTCTCTGATCGCCGTGTTGGCCTTCGCAGTCGTGGGCCGTCGCCGACGGCGCTCACGCCAGTCACACCAGAAGTGAAAAGGCTCATATGTTGAACACAACCAGACTTCGCGTCTTCTCTCTGCTTTGTCTATCGCTCAGCGTCTCGATCGCCGCTTGCAGCTCGACGAGCGAACCCCTGCACACTGCTTCCGGAGGTAACTCTGGAGCAGGCGGGCAAACCGGTAGTGGTGGCGCAAGCGCGGGCGGCACAGGTACTGGGGGGACGTCTACCGGCACGGGCGGGGCTGGCCCGGACGGAGGGTCTAACCCGGGCACGGGCGGCGCTGGAGGACCGGGAACGGGTGGCGGCCCGGCAGCCGGCGCGGGTGGCTCCAGTGGTGGTGTCTACAATCCTAACTTCGTCGAGTTCTCTGGTGAGGATTGTCAAGTCGCCGATCCCCAGGATGTGAACACCGCCACGCTGCCAGATCTGTTTCAGAAGCTGGATGGCTCACGCATGTCCAAGAAATCAGATTGGCGCTGCCGCAGGGCTGAGCTGAAGAAAATCGTCGAGAAATACATTCACGGTACGAAACCCGGCAAGCCCGACACGGTCACCGGGTCGGTGAGCAGGACCTCGATCAACGTGCATGTGGCGCACATGGGCAAGACCATCGATTTCAGCGTGCCGGTCAGCGTGCCCGCTGGCGCGACCGGACCGGTGCCGATCATCATCGGGATGGGTGGTTCGAGCCTGGATGCCTCCATCGTGAGCGGGGAGGGCGTCGCCACGGGCACTTATAACCACCAGGCCATGGCGAGCGAGACCAGCAGAAGCGGTCTGTTCACGAACATCTATGGCAGCACCGGCGCCGCCGCTCAAATTGGCTGGGCCTGGGGAATCAGCCGCGTCATCGACGTATTGGTTGCGGAGCGGGCGGCGGGGCGAAACAGCATCATTGATCCAACCGCGGTGGGAATTACCGGTTGTTCGCGAAACGGAAAGGCGGCATTCACCGTCGGCGCGTTTGACGAGCGAATTGCGTTGGGGATCCCGCAGGAGTCCGGCACCGGCGGCGTATCCGCGTTTCGAGTTGTGAACACCGCGCCCAAGGGGCCGAACGGTAACCCGGCTCAGTCGCTCGATTCCGCCTGGAACGAAGCGCAAGGATGGTTTGGAACCGTCTTTGGCACCAACCGAACCAAGGTGAATACCATTCCGGGAGACACGTCCTCACTCGTCGCCATGTACGCGCCCCGTGGACTGCTGGTCCTGGACAATTCGCGTATCGGTGAATTGTGTGCGACTTGCCAGCATGCCGCCACCGCGGCCGGCGCGGTCGTCTACGGAGCTCTCGGCGTTGGAAAGAATGTCGCCTACAACGGTGGAAACCCGACCGACCCGCACAACCACTGCCAGTTTTATCCGGCGACTCAGGGCGACCCGTTGAGAAGGGCGATTCGGGCTCATCTGACCAAGACGGCCGCCCCGGATGGAAGAATGGAGCCGCAACCGGCCGGTACCGCCGATCTGACCAAGTGGGTTCCTTGGAGCGCTCCGACGTTGACCGACGACGTCAGTTGGGCTTCGCCCCCTTTGACGAGCAAGTAGTCGTGATCGTCCCCCACCTGTTGAGGGCGCTGCAGACGGCCCGGACGCGCGCACTTTTTCTGACAAGGCTCGCTGGGCTGCGACAATGACTTCCAGGTAAGGCTCCGGCGCGTGACTGGTGATCAATGATCAGCCGTGCGGGAATTGGCCAGCAACGCAACCGTCTCGGGAGGGTTCATGAACGCCCCACCATCTAGCAGCTCCAGCGGTCAAGACACGGAACAGAAGGACGACGACGCGCTAGGCGCTTCGCGTCGCGGGTTTCTCCAGATCGGCGCCCTCGTCGTCACTGGGATGGCGGGAGCATGCGCCTCGCCCGAACGGGCTCGGTGGGGGAACCGGCGGAACGACCGGAGCCGGCGGTGCGACCGGAGCCGGCGGCCGACCGGAACCGGCGGCACAACCGGACTCGGCGGTGCGACCGGACTCGGCGGAACCTCGGGCACGGGCGGTATGTCCGGAGCCGCTGGGGCGACCGGTCAAGGGGGTGCTGCTGGCCTGGATGCAGGCGTCCCCGGCGCGGGGTGGAAGGAGAATAACTGCCTGCCCCTTCCGGCGTTGCCTGCGGTGCCCGGACCCTCGCTCCCGAAGCTCCCCGATCCGTTCAAGTTCATGAACGGGACGCGGATCTCGTCAAAGGCCGACTGGGAGTGCCTGAGGGCCGATCTCAGCGCGATGCTCCAGGCCGCGGTTTACGGCCCGAAGATGCCACCGCCCGACTCCCTCACGGCGACGCTCAGCGGCAGCGCCGTGACCGTCAACATGAAGGTGGGCACCAAGACCGGCTCCTTCACCTTCATGATCAGCGGCGCAGGTACCGCGGCTAGCCCCAAACCTGCCGTCATCCGGTGCGATGGGTCGGGCGTCCCCTTCCCGAGCAGCGTCGCGAGCATCAGCCTCACGACGGCTACGTTTGCCGCGCAGAACCAGGCGATTCCGACGACCGGGCTCGTGACCACCCTCTACGGGACCGCCGCGGCCAAGTCCGGCTCGGACATCTGTTGGGCCTGGGGAGCGAGCCGGATCATCGATGCGATCGAGCAGCTGCCACAGACCGGGATCGACCCGAAGAAGATCGCCGTGACCGGCTGCTCGTTCGCCGGTAAAGGGGCGCTCGCCATGGGCGTGTTCGACGAACGCGTCGCTCTGACGGTCATGCAGGAGGGCGGCTCGGGCGGCTCGGCGCTCTGGCGCGTGTCGACGGCGGAGGCGAAGCTGGGGCAGAACATCCAGGAAGCGACCGAGATCGTCGGCGAGCAGAACTGGGAGGGCGCGGACTTCAGGGCGTTGTTCCGCGGCCAGGCCAAGACCAGCGCACCGGTCGACAAGCTCATCGCCGATCAGCACTTCGCGGTGGCGATCTGCGCGCCGCGCGCGATCCTCCTCATCGAGAACGACATCGACTGGCTGGGCCCGGTCGCCTCCTACGGCGGCGGCGTCGCCGGCCGCACGGTGTACGAGGCGCTCGGAATCAAGGACCGATGCGGTGTGTCCGTGGCCGCGAACCACGGGCACTGCGCGTTCCCGGCCAGCCAGCAGGCGGCCCTGACCGCGTTCATCAACCGATTCCTCCTGGGGATGTCGTCCACCAATACCTCCGGCATCGACCTGCTCAACGCGACGAACAGCAAGCTCAAGACCTTCAACACCGCGGACTGGATCGATTGGACCACGCCGACGTTGAGCGGCAACCTCTCGTGGGACCCGTTCGCCTAGTTGGCATGGCAACAGAGAGAGCTTCAATAGGTCGATCTGAAATGTGCACCCGCGCGGCATTCCTCGCCTCCCTCGCCCTTGCTGCCTGCTCGCCCTCCGGCGGCGGGACCTCGGGCGGGGCAGGTGGGACGGGTTCTGGGGGCATGCCGGGCGCGGCGGGCGTTGGGGGCAACCCGGGGCGCGGGCGTCGGGGGCAACGCGGGGGCGGGAGGGTCCAGCGCCGGCAGCGGCGGCAGCGGTCAGGGCGGTTCAAACGGCGGGACGGGCGGAGTGAGCGGCGCTGCCGGAGCGGGCGGTACGTCGGCCGGCGGCACCACCGGTTCCTGTCCGGTCATCAGCGCCTTCGCGAGCTGGCCGACCGGCAAGGGACCCGCGGACATCGGCAAGGCGGCGGTCACCAACTTCCTGCCGCACACGGGTGACGCCTACTCCGGCGCTGGGTACGCATGGACGTTCGCCTACGTCGGCGCGCTGCAATTCACCCAGCTCACCAACGACACGACGAACAACGCCTATCTGGTCAGCCACTTCGACTGCAGCCAGGCGGGACCAGACAATTCCGCGACCGCGACCGTGGACACCCGCGCCTTCGGCGACTTGCCCCTCGAGATCTTCATCGAGAAAGGAACCGCGGCCTGCAAGACCCTGGGCATGGCGCGCGCCGATGCCCAGTGGACGAGCACCGCGGACACCGCCATCACCCGGGACGCTCGCTACTGGAGCGACGACATGTTCATGATCACCGGGCTGCAGGATTTCGGCTATCGCGCGACCAAGACCCCGAAGTATCTCGACCGCACGGCCCTCACGATGGTGTCCTATTTACAGGCCCTGCAGCAATCGGATGGGCTCTTCTGGCACACCAAACAGACCATGGCCAAATGGGGCCGGGCCAACGGTTGGTTCGCCGCGGGCATGGCGCTCTTGCTGCAGGACCTGCCGGCCGGCACCAGCCGCGACACCATCATGGCCGGCTACAAGAAGATGATGGACGGCCTCTTGCCGGTGCAGATCACCAGCGGCGCGGACGCGGGCGCCTGGCGTCAGGTGCTGGACAGAACCGATGCGGGTGTAGAGAGCTCTTGCACGGCGATGTTCACCTTCGCGCTCGTGACCGGACTCAAGAACGGCTGGATCAGCGGCGCCCAGTACGAGACCGCGGCCAAGAACGGTTGGACCGCGCTTGGCAACAAGACGAACAGCAGCGGCCAGCTCTCCCAGGTGTGCCCGGGAACCGGGCAGGCCTCGGGTTCGGCCGGGGTCGGGACCGACCTCAAATCGCAGCAGGACTTCTACATCAATCTCCAGAGGACCTTCGCCGCTGGTGACCAGCACGGTCAGGCACCTCTCTTGTGGTCGGCGATCGCGCTGCTACGCAGCGACTGCCCCGGCGCGCGCTAGTGATCGCCCGGACGCGGTGAGGGAATAGAGGACAAGCCATGACACCTTCTCGAAGCGGCGTTGTTGTTCTTCTGGCGACCACCCTTGGATTGCTCGCGGCGTCTCCAGCCCGCGCGGGGTCTTGGCAGAACAGCTTCAGCGGCTTCGGGGCCACCCTCAAGGGCGACCTCTTTACCCCGACCACACCCGCAGCAGCGCCTGCCGTGCTGGTCGCCATCCACATGTGCACGGGGCACTCGACCACTGTGCACGGCTGGTTCGACTCCTACGCCGACAAGAACGGTTTCTACATCGTCGCGCCCGATGCCGGAAAGCAATGCTTCGATTCGAGCGCCAGCCGCGACGGCGACAAGGCAGCCATCGTCACGATGGTGGACTATCTCGTCACCCAGAAGAACGCCGACAAGACCCGCGTCTTCGCCGCCGGAATGTCTTCTGGCGGGTGCATGACCAACACGCTGCTCGCCATTTACCCGGACGTTTTCGCGGGTGGTTCGGCGATGCCCGGCTTTCCTGCCGGGGCGTGGCCTGCCGGCGATATCGTCTGTAGCAAGTGCGGTTCGACCCCGCCCAGCACCGACGGCGCCTACTGGGGAAACATGGCGCGCAAGGTCTTCGCGTGGAGCGGCACCTACCCTTGCTCCCAGCAATGGGTTGGAGGCGGCGACCAGTACAATTTCGACGGCTGGCTCCCCGCCGTGGCGGCACAATTTCAGAACCTTTCGAGCTTGGGCAGCGGCATGCCTGCCACCGGCCGGAGCGGATGGACTCGAACTGTCTACAAGGACGGCTCGGGAAACGTGAGGCTGGAAACCAACCTCGGTCCAACCAGCCAGCTGCATGACCTCGAAACCGTCAACCCGACGCTATATGGGGACGTCATCACCTTCCTCGGCCTCGACAAGGCGACCGGCAGCTGTGGCCTCACCAGCACCGGCTCGGCGGCGCCGGCGGTGGAACGGGTGCTGGCGGCGCGGCTGCAGGCAGCGGCGGCAACACGGGCTCTTCCGGCGGCGGAGCGTCGGGCAGCGGCGGCCGCACAGGCTCTGGCGGCGCGACGGGCAGCGGCGGCATGCAAACCGGCACGGCCGGCACGACCGGTGGCGCTGGTACGACTGGCAGCGCCGGCATGACGGGCAGCGGCGGCTCGGGCAGAATGGTTCCGGAGGTTCGTCGTCGTCAGGCAGCGGCGGCTCCCCCGCAGGGGGCGACAACGCATCGGGAGGCTGCGCCTGCGCCATCGCCGCAGGACCGCAAGGCGGATGGCTGACGATGATGCTCGTCGTCGCGCTCGGTTTTGCGATGCGTCGTCGTTCGCGCTCGCGCCCCTAGCGTCCAGTTCGCCTGATCGGCGGGATCGTCGGAGACAACCCCGTGTGACTTCACCTCCTCCACGTCGTGACCGATCGCTGGTGGGGGCCGTGCTTTGCTGTGTCGTGGCCGGGCTCGCCTGCGGCGGGCTCGGCGGGCGGACCGCGTGCTCGACGTCTGCAGGTCGCGCCGGCGCTTCAGCGGTCGGCGGCGCGGGCGGCGCAGCCGGCAGGGGCAGAGCTCGGGCACCGAGCGGTGTCCTTCCGGCGCGCGTTCGCCGGCTGGCCAACGCCGAATACGATGCGTCGGTCCAGGCGCTGTTGGCCACGCGTCGCAAGCCGGCCTCGGAGCCCGACTTTCCACCGGACCTGCGGCGCGACGGCTTCACCGTGAACGCCGTCCAGCGCGTCGACGCGGTCGTCATCGAGCGCCTGGCCGACGCCGCGGACACGCTCGCGACCGAGGCGCAGGCGAACGGGACCCTCGCGCGGCTCGCGCCCTGCGCGCCGCCGGCTGACGGCGCGAGCTGTGCCCGAACTTTCATCACCACGTTCGGCGCGAAGGTGTACCGCCGGCCGCTGGTCGAGGAGGAGGTGAGGGCGCTGCTTCGGCTCTACGCGGTCGGCGCGGACGGCGCGTCCTACCAGGACGGCATCGTTCACGTCACGCGCGGCCTGCTGCAATCCGCCGGATTTCTCTACGTGACCGAGCTCGGCAGCGGCGCAGCGCGAGCAGACGGCACCGTCGCGATGACGCCGTACGAGATCGCCGCCTCGCTCGCCTACTTCGTCACCTCGGCGCCACCGGATGCGGAGCTCGCGGCAAAAGCGGCGAGCGGCGTGCTGGCCGATCCCGCCGAGCGTGAGGCCCAGGCACGGCGTCTGTTTTCGACCGAACCGCGCGCGAAGGAGACCACGGTTCGTCTGGTGCGCGAGTGGCTGGGCATCGATCGCATCGACGCCAGCGCGAAGGATTCGTTGGTTTACCCGGCGTTCGAAGACCAAAAGGCGAGCATCGTCGCCGAGAGCCGGGACTTCGTGCGTGCCGTCGCCTTCGAATCGACGGGCACCGTCGGGGAGCTCCTGGGTGCGCGCTGGACGGTGAGTTCGGGGCCGCTCGCGCTCTATCGGAGCAGCGGAAACGGACCGGCGCTGTCGCTTCCTCCGGGCGCGACGTCGCTGACGGATCGCACCGGCATTCTGAATCAGGCGGCGTTCCTGGCGAGCTACGCGCTGGCGCACGAGGGCCATCCGGTGTTCCGCGGTGTGGCCATCGCGCAACGCGTGACCTGCATGGGGCTCGACTCGCCCGCGTCGTTCAACATCCAGGTGATCCCGCCCGCGCCCGATCCGACGGTGACCACGCGCCAGCGCTACGACGTCCACGTCAGGGACTCGATCTGCGCCGGGTGCCACGACGTGATCGATCCGTTCGGATTCGCGTTCGAGCACTACGACGGAACCGGGGCGTACCGCGATCTCGATCATGGCAAGCGCGTCGACAGCGCCGTCGACGTTTCCGTTCAGCGCGGCTTCGACGGTCACTACGCCGACAGCAACCAGCTCGCCGCGGCGCTCGCGCAGAGCCCGAGCGTGCGCGAATGCTTCGCGCGCTTCATGTTCCGCGCGCTGGCGGGTACCGGCGATGGCGCTGCCACCTCCGGTGAAGAGGAATTCATCACCTCGTGGCGCGCGACTCCGGCGGCGGCCCGGGGCGGCATTGTGGAGACGCTGATCCGGGCCGTCATGAGTCCGAGCTTCGCCGTGCGGGGCGCGACATGAAAACGTCCGGTCGCCGTACGTCCCGACGCAAGTTCCTTCGCGGGCTCGGTGCCGGGGTCGCGACCCTGCCGTTCCTCGGCCGCTTGGTCGAAAGCGCGCGCGCCGCGGAGGCTGGCGTTGCGCCGCCGTTGAGGCTCATCGGCATCTACCATCCTCACGGCATCGCGGCCGAGCTGTTCACGATGCGCCACGGCGATACGGAAACCAGCTTCGATCTCCGCTATCCGGATAGCCCGCTGCAGCCCTTTGACGATCCCGCCACCTACGGACGAAGCTTCAAGGACAAGATCGTCGTCATCGAGGGCGTCGACATCCTCTCGGATACGAACGCTCACAACTCCGCGGGCACCATCCTCACCGGCAGCCGCATCGTCGGCGGTGACGGGGGCCTGCCCTGGAACAGCTCCCTTGATCAATTCTTGGCGGTCGAGCGACGCCTCGGCGACGGCACGCTGGTCCCCAGCATCGCGCTCGCCGTCGGCAGCAAGCAACTGAGCGCGCGGGAGACGCTCTCCTTCGGCACGGGCGGCGTCCCGATCTCGAAGATCATCGACCCGGGTGTCGCCTTCGATTTCTTGTTCAAGCACGCCGTCGTCGAAGCGATCGTCGACCCCATCTTCGGGGCCGATCCGGCCGCCCAGGCTCGGGCCGCGCGCGAGCAACGACTCGGCCAGAGCTTGATCGATTTTGCCCGGGCCGACGTCGAGCGGCTGCGGGCGCGCGTGGGCCCCTTCGAAGTCCAGAAGCTCGACCAGCACCTCGACGCGCTCCGTGCGCTCGAAAAGAAACAGCAGGCATTATCGCTCCCTGACGGCTGTACTCTTCCCGACCGACCGAGCGCCGTTCCGCACCTCGAGCGCCACAACGGCGGGGAGCCATACTTCGACGCCATCACCGATCTTCACATCGATTTGCTCGCGCTGGCGATGAGCTGCGACATCACGCGCTTTGGAACCCTGGTGATGAACGATCTCTCGTACCAGGGGAATCCGCTCGGCCTGCCCGCGGACAACCACGGCGCCATGGCGCACACCTATTCGGCCTCCGCTCTCGGCAGCAGCGGTCACCCCGTCGGCGCCGGCATTCCAGCGACCTGGAAGCTCCTCGCCAGATTCAACCGCTACGTGTACGGCAAGGTCGCTCGCCTGCTGCAGCGTCTCGACGCGTACGGCATTCTCGACAGCACGCTCGTCTACGCCTCGAGCGACATGGGGAACCCCGCCACCCACAGCACGCGCAACGTCCCCACCGTTCTCGCCGGCGGCCTCGACGGCAAGATCCGCATGGGTCGCCGCATCCGGTATCGGACCGATTGCCCCCTCGGCACCTGGTGCGACCCGAAGGGCAGCGACTACCAGACGGTACCGAACAACTGGCTCCTGGTCTCCATCGCGCAAGCCTTCGGCGTCGACCTCGTCTCCTACGGCATTCAGGCCGAAGGCCAGTACGCGAACGGCACGTTGCCCAGGCTCTGACCTCGGCAACGACTGAGGCATCTCAGAAGACGCCCACCAGCGCCAGCGCCGCGCCGCCGCTGGTGGGCCTCACGCTGGGTGCGAACCAGGAGCTGCGAACCGATCGCGCGACCGGCGCGTCATGGGGCGGGACGACCGGTTCGGTGACGCGGGCCAGAACCGTGTCGTCCACGATGATGAAGGCCAGTCCGGCGGCCAGAGCGACCAGGGTGCTGATCTCGAGCTGATCGCCGTTTCCGTCCAGACAGGGCCCCTTGCCCGTGCTGCAGTTCTGGGCGGTGTCGTTGGCCGGCGCGGTCGCCCTCACCAGCGCGAAGGTCGCCGCGCGCGCGCCCAGGCTGACAACGGCCACGGTTCGGTTTCCATTCGCCAGGTGGAGCGCCGGCGCCCCCAACCCGATACCCGCCAGCGCCGTGTAGCCGAGTGCCGGCGAGGAATTCGACTGGGTCGCGAGCGCGAGGAAGGCCGCGTCGCTCAGCAGCAACTGCCAGCCATACCAGCGCAGGCGGGAACCTTGGAAGGGCGGGTCCCAGCTCTGCTCCTGGATCGGCGCCGACGTGCGCGGGGGACTCTCCTCCGCGCCTGTCCGCCGCTCATTCGTAGCCGCCTGGGCGGGAACGACCAGCTGGCCCGACCCGCAGAGAAGTCGCGAGAGTAACACCAGAGCCATCGCCATCATGATCACTGACTTGGAGCTGCAACCCGCGGGCCGGCCCACGATCGGGCGGCGACCAGGGGGGCTGAAGTGGGGCGGTGGTAAAGCTTTGACACTGTCCGCTGACACCGCGGGTTCAGCTCGCCGCACGCCCCCCCATGGTCAGTGACGGCCTCCTTGCCCCTTACGTCCCCTACGCCCGCCGATCGTTACAAAGGAAATGAGCCACGTCTCACGGCTGCTGCGCCACGTGATTTTTCGACATCCACCAGTGCGTGACGCCAGCCGTTGATTAGCCTCGGCCGGTCGCCCGCGAACTGACTCGACGAATCGCGCTACCGAGAGCGCGTCACCAGCCGCCGCCACCGCCACCGCCACCACCGCCGCCCGAGGAGCCCCCGCCTCCGCTCCCGCCATCCGAGTCCGGTGCGCTCGCCGCCCCCGAGAGCGTGGCGCAGAACGATTGGCCCAGCTCCGAAAAGCACACCGGCGGCGGCGAATCACCGCGGAAAAGCCAGCTCCGGAGCTGCTCGTCACACCACCGGGGACGGTCCGCGGCTGCCTGGGCCAGCAGGTGCGGGAACCTCCGGGTCCAGCTCGCCTCGACCTCCAGCGCGAGGGCGTAGGGAAGGTTGCTCTCGAACGTCGCCGCGGCCCGGTACGGAACGTCGGCGGTGCGGTACGGAACGCCGGCGCCGGCGAATGGCGCGGCCTCCGGGGACTCGAGGAACAGCTTGAACCCCGCGATCTGATCGATGACCGGGCGCCCGGCGCGGGTGATCGCACGCACCAGCCAGGGCAAGACCCAGCAGGCCGCCACGGTCAGCAACGCGATGACCGTCGCCAGCCATGAGGTCAGGGCGGTGAGGCCAACCAGGATGGCGACATCCGCGGCCGCGAAGATCGCGCCCGTCACCGCATATGCCAGCGCGCGGCGCCGCATCTTCGCGGCGTCGGCCGCAACCGTCGCCGCCGTGCGCAGCGACCGCCAGATCTCGAGGACCGACGCCCAAACGACCAGAGACAGGATGGCCAAAAACAGCGTGAGCACGCAAAACCCGATCGGAGCGCCTTCGCTCGATGCCGCTGCCGACGCGGACGTGGTGAGGACGACGAGCGCCGCGAGCACGAAGCCCGGGATGGTCCAACGCCGGTTCTTCTTGAAGCAGCTCGCGGCAACACCGCTGGCCAGCGCCTCTTTGAGCGCTGTCCGGGCCACGCCTATCGCCACGTGATGCTCGTTGATCAGCACGATCCGGCGCCCCAACCCGGAGAGTATCTCGGCGATGGTTCGCTCCTCGGGGGCCAGCAGATCCTCCCGGCCCATCGTCCGGTGGAGAGAATAGATTCCCTCGTCGCTGCGCGAGATGGTCAGGTAGCCCTTCACCGCCATGCTCACCAGAGCGACGGCAAAAGTGCGGTCGTCGAAGCCCATCTTCCAGGCAAACCGCAGCTCCGCTGGAGACAGCCCACCGGGCGGGGTGGACGACGGCGACACCTGGCCGGCGCGCGGGCTCCTGCCCACCAGGAGCCAGGCCAACCCGCAGTAACTCAGCAGCGCGAGCAGGCCGGCCATGGCGATCCGAATCTCCGGCTCGTCCTCGACGAAGCGGCGGGTTCGGTCACGCAGCCCCGGCGGGAAAATCAGTCCCTTGGGCCAGGCGAGCAAGATCGTGAACCCTTCGCCCAGCGCGAATGCTCGCGTGGTCTGGAACCGGACGCCGCCCGCGGTTCGAAGCTCGGTATGGCTCTGCTCCCTGGCGCCCTTCACGCCCGACCAGGCCGAGATCTCCGTCAGCTGGCGAGCCACGATGTCCGGAGCGTGCACGTCGACCGAGACGCGATCGATGGGAAACTGCCAATCGTTGCCGGTGACGTTCCAGTACAGCTCGTCGTGATCGGCGAAGAACCCGAGTTGACGATCGGTTCGGTAGGTGAGCGTGAAGACATGCTCGCCGGGAGACAGCAGCACCTGGTCGTCGCCGATGGTGACACGCCGTCCGTATCGCATATCGTCCACCACGAAGTCGTCAGGGGCGCCGTCGACCAGGGCCTCGCGCGGATGGAAGCCCACGACGAAATCGTGACCCGCGCGATCCTGACGATGCGTCGGGAAGTCGCGGTAGATCCCATGGCGGATCAGGCGACCCTCCACCTGGACGCGGATGGTCTCGCGAACCATCAGCGACGCGTCGGGCGCCAGCTCGATATCGGCGTCAAACGACAGGATGCGCTCGGTGGCTGCGGCCGCGCGGGACCACCCCAGGGACAGGCAAAGCGGCAGAAACAGGCACAAGATCGGCGCCCAAACCGCAGGTGACACCGTACGCGCCCTCGGCATCGGCATCGCCGTCAACATCTTGGTCGAGCATAAGTGAATCCGCCGGCGCTCGAAAGGCCACAGACGATCGACAGGGCATGCCGCGGTGCTAACCCCCGATTATCGGGTTCGGTGGCGCCTGCCGCGCGCCCCCCCAAGGGGAGGCAAATTTCATGGGGTGAGCGCGAAGCAGTAAAGGCGGCCGGCGCCGCCGCGCGGGCGGGTGTCGTTGCAACCCGCGTTGTCGTGAGCGGAGTTCCACGACGTGACGTCGTTGGGCGGTTGCGGCGTCGTGGAGCACCCGCCGCCGAACCCGTCGGTGTGTCCGATGCGCGCCACGAACAAGCTGCCGCCGTCGGGCGCGCCGCCGTCGGGCGGACCGTTCGGCGACGTCCAGTCGGAGCAGGTCTTGCCGGCCGCGACGGTGCCGTCGGCGTTCGAACCGGTCAAGATGTCGTGCTGGTTGGGGGCCGGCGAGCCGGTCCATTGACCGTTGATCATCAGGCCGTGCTCGTCGATGAAAACCGTCGCGTCGCCCTTGCGCGCGTGCAGCGCCGTCAGGTCCGCTGCCACCATCACGCCCCTCACGTTGTACCAGGGACCAGCGCCGATGCGGTCGCGCGCATTGATCGGTCCGGTGCCGGCGTCGCCGCCCGGTCCGTGCTCGACACTCAGGTAGGCGTGCCAGGTCTTGCCGCCCAGGCCGACCGCCACCGCCAGATTCTGGCAGCGCATGTCGGCGCCAGCGAGACCACCCAGGTCCCCGGTCAGGCTGGTGTCGCTGGTGACGAAGAAGCTCGCGAGGTTGCTGGCGTCGGCGACGCCCGCGTCGCTGGGCGCGCCGCCGTCGGCGAACGGACCGCAGCGCGGGGGACCGGCGTCCGCGGGGGCGTCGTTCGGGGCGTCGACCGGGGCGTCGACCGGGGTGTCGGTTCCTCCGTCGGTCGGCGCCGCGCCGCCGGTGCCGGTGGCGGCTCCGCCCGTGCCGGTCGATCCACCCGCGCTGCCGCTCGATCCGCCCGTGCCCGACGAGCTCGAGCTACCGCACCCGGCGACCGAGGCTGCCGCCGCGATTGAGACCGCGATTCCGATCAAGTTTCCGCGCAGCTTCATCTGAGCCTCCTAGCGACCCGTGTTCGTCATGGCCCTGAAATCGACGCGAGTGGACCAGAGGCCTTCTCGGGGGTCAAGCACGATCCCTGCGGGCTGGCCCCCATTTCGCCGCCGATCCCGA
The DNA here is from genome assembly GCA_963778795.1 of uncultured Pseudomonadota bacterium. GTDB lineage: Bacteria > Myxococcota_A > Polyangia > Fen-1088 > Fen-1088 > DASRQZ01. Next base: position 1,973,415 of record CAVZVU010000005.1, read on the forward strand.
CAACGTGTGACGGCGCCGCGGGTTCGGCGGGTGTCCGGCGTTCTTCGCCGGGGCCGTCGACGCGAAATTCTCGAAATGCGGAGGATGTGCGGGAGGTGAATATCGACGGCGGCCTGATCCGCAAGCGACCGGCGCGGTGAATCAGACCGTCGCCGCCGGGGAAAACCGGTGGGGGACCGTGAACGTGGTCAGCGACACCCGGCCCGAAGGGTCGTGCGCGCGCACATCGAACGCGATATCGGGGGGCAGCGAGCTGAAGTGGCGCTGACAGGCGACCAGCACCTCGCCGCGTGCTCGATCGAAGGGGGCGAAGTGATCTTCGAAGACCACGTCGCCGGTTGACTCGACGCGGACACTCAGTTGCACGCGCTTTAGAAAAAGATGAGCATTCCGTCGGCCGTGCGTGGAACTCTAGGTATTGAAGTCTCGAGTAGCATAGGCTGATCATTGTGGGAGGTCCCATGCGGCTGGTCGGAGTCCGTTTCATCGCAAGAGCGTGCTTCTGGCCGTTTCTGGCGACGTTTGCCTGCGCGACAGCCGGCGCCGGGTGCAGCAGTGAATCGCTGGTTCGTGCCGACGGAGCGGTGGATCACCCCGCCGTCACCGCGACGGATGCGGCTGGCGAGCAGGGCATCGCGGTGGACCAGCGCCAATCGCCTCCGGATGCGCAAAACACGCCGCCCACCGGAATCGTCTTTCCCGATCCGGCTCCGGTCTCGTGCGGCGCAGACGGCGGAGCCGGCATATGCGACTTTCCCCCATCCGCTTGCGGCGAACCAGACTGCGCCGACGCAAGCACCTGTCCTCCGGCGATCTGGATTGTCTCCTACTCCAATCCTCGTTGCGTGAGTGGCGCTTGTGTCTGGGACCGGCTGTACTACCAGTGCTCTGGCTATGCGACGTACTGTGGGCAGGGCGCCTGCTTCTACAACGGTACGACTCTTCCTTAGCTTCAGCTCTCAACCGGAGCCAGCTCTCCGCTCGCCGATCTTTCGAACCTGATGGGGCCACGCGCGCACACAGTCCTGGCAGTGCTGGTGGCTCTCGTGCTGCCGCTCGCGTCGCGCACCTTCGATACCGGCAATCTCGCCTTCACCATGTTCTCGCGCAGCGAGACCTACCGATTGCGAATCACCACCGTGAGGGTCGCCGGGCAACCGATCCGTGTGGCTCCCACCGAGATCGCGGCGGCGGTCGGTGGGAACACCGGTGACATCCTGGCGGGCACCGAGCAATGGCGACACGGTCCGTTCGGGCCCTTGCTTCGCCGCCATCTCGGCGAGGTCGCCCGTTTCGCCTGTACCCTCCACGGAGACACCCTCCGCGCCAGCGTGGTGCTGGAACAGCGGCCCGCGCTGGACGCGCCGATTCAGACGACCGAAGCCGGTGTCCTGTGTCGGTGACGGTCGTTCCTCGAGTCACCTGGGAGCGTCTCGACGCGATCGGGCGCGCTCGCGTGGCGTTGGGTGCCATCTTCCTGTTGCGGACGACGCCCCTTCTGTCTCCGCTCCACATCTTCTTCCTGACCGATGTGCGACCGTTGCTCGGCTGGCCCGACGGTCATCTGCACTTCGCTCCGGTTGTCGCTCCGATCCCGGACAAGCTGCTCGAGGTGCTGTGCATTGTTCGGACAGTGGCTGCCTTGGCCTTCACGATCGGCATCGCGACCCGACCAGCGGGATTGATTGCCGGGGCTCTTGGATACCTGACGGTGATGCAGAACCCGGGACGGCTCAACACCACCGAGCACGTGCTTTTTCTCGGCACGATGCTGCTTGCGGTCACGGACGCCGTGAGCCGCTGCGCGCTGTTCCCCGCCCCGGCACGCAGCCCGCGCTCGAGCCTGTTCTTGATGCGGATCTGGATCGCGTCGATCTACTTTTGGGCCGGCCTGTCCAAATTGCGGATCGACTGGCTGGACGGGCGGGCGCTGGCGCTCTTTTCGCACGACGGGCTGGTTCGCCCCGGGATAGGCGCGGTGCTGATGGCGACGCCGACCCACCGAGCGATCATCGGCTCGGGCGTGGCAGCCACGGAGTTGGCTCTGGCGGTCCTGCTGTCGCTCTCGCGCACGCGCAGGCTGGCGCTGTTCGCGGCGCTCGCTGTCCATGCGGCTTTCGAGGTCGCCGTGTCACCCGACCTTTTCGGCTGGGCGATGGCGGCGTTGCTGCTCTGCTTCTGGGAACCGCGCCCGCACGCGAGTGGCGGCGTCATCGCGGGGGCGCTTCAGTGACCAGCGGCGCGACCCTCGATCGCACGCAACCGGCGGGACAGATCCCGATTCTGGCGGCTCAGCGTGTCGATCTCCTTCTTCTGGGCGGCCACCAGTCCGTCCAGCGCCTGAATCGCCGCCAGCGCCACACCCTGTGCATCGACGGCGAAGTAGGTCCGGTCGTCGTCGCCGAGGCCGAAGGCGGCGCGAAAGTCCTGCGCCATCGGGCCCAGGTGGCGCACGGCGGGTGGCTCCTGTCGATAGCTCCAGGTCGAGATCGGCAGCCGACTCACCTTGTCCAGGATCGCCGCGGCGTCAATTGGCGCGATGTCCTTCTTCTGATTTCGATCGCTCACGCACAGCCGGTGCGCAGCCCTGCGGGCAGGTTGGTTGGCTGGCCGTGGGCGTGAAACAGGTCGGCGGCCCGCCGGATACGGGACCCTCCGTTTCGCAACAGAGATCGCCCGCGCCGCAACATGCGCTGCCGCAACAGAGCGAGCTTGTCGGGCATACCCCGGCGGTGGGCGAGCAGGGCGCCGGCAAGACAGGTCCCGCCGGAACAGAGCGGGGTCGCCCCGGAGCAATGGATGCCGCACTGTCCGCAGTTCATGGGGTCATTCTGAGGATTCACGCAGCCGCCGCCGCAGCACGTGCGCCCGGTCATGCACAGGACGTTGCACACACCGCTGCCGCCCGCCCCGGTAGCGCCACCGGCGCCGTGGGTTCCAGCGCTTCCACCCGCACCAACGCCCCCTCCCGTTCCCGCGTTTCCTCCGCCACCACCCATCCCGTGCGCCCCTCCAGAGCCGACCGAGTCACCTTGGTTGCCGTCGTGGGCGGCATCGGTTCGCGGGTCCAGCGGCGTGACGTTGCCGCAAGCCGGCCAAGAATGAAAGCCCCAGTGACATCAACGCAAAGACAGGTCGCAGAGAATAGCCGCGCATCCCCGCGATCAGAGCATGATCGGGGCCAGACGCGAAGCGTCCCCGTCATCACCACGATCGGCTCCGATAGTGATCGTCCCCCTCAGTTTCCTGAGGTATGCAGCGACAAGGAGCGCCGGTTGGTCGACGCGGCGTTGAACCTGGGTGTGGGTGTGGTTGAGAATCGGAGGTCTCGATGGATCTGATGTTGGCCGGCCTGATTCTACCGAACGTCCAGAACCACTCGCTCGGGCGGCTGGCGGCTGCCGCCCGCGCAAGCGGATTCACCGCGGCGGTCGTTCCCTTCCGCGGATTCTCGGATATCGACCGGGTGACGGACGCGGTGCAGGGAGGCGCGCCCGCGAGTCTTCGGGGTGTCTCTTCAAACCACCGAAGCCGCATTGGCCTCGGTCATTCTGATCGAGATGCTGCGCAAGCGCGGTTTCGCGGGCGTCGTCGTCGCCGGTGGCCACTTTGCCACCCTCAACGCCGAGGAGCTCGTGCGTGACGTCGGCGCGCTCGACGTCGTGGTTCGCTTCGCTGGCGAGGCGGCGCTGTTGTCGTTGCTTCAGGAAGGTGCCTCGCCGCGCGCGCTCGCGTCGATGCCCGGCGCCGTCTATCGCGATGGCTCTGGCGCGGTGAAGGTTGGTGCTCCACCGATGATCGATCCTCCGACGCGCACCGCGGGCGGCGACTTCGGTGAAGCGTTGCCGGTCCACCTCGGATTCCCCGCCGCCGACATCGTGGCCAGCCGCGGATGTGAGGCGCACTGTTCCTATTGTTGCGTCGCGGGCGCCAGTGACCTCGCCGCGGCTCACGGGGCACGCTACACCCGCACCGGAGCGACAGAGCTGGCGGAAGCAATCGGCGCCCTCTACCACCAGCGAGGCGCTCGCGTCTTCAATTTCATGGACGACAACCTCCTGCCCGATGGTTCCCGATGAGGCGCTCGCATGGTTGGCGGCGTTCTCGGGCGCCCTGCAAGAGCGCGCCGTCGATCGCATCGCGTTTTCTCTGCAGCTCCGCGCCGACATCTGCACGCCGGAGGTCGTCGCCGCACTGGTGAGAGTCGGACTCTGCCGCGCCTACGTCGGCATCGACGGTTACTCGGGCCGCCAGCTCGCGGCGTTGGGCCGAGACGCTCCCAGCGACGCCGGCGTTCTGGCGCTCGGGCGCCTCGCTTCGGCGGGCGTGTTCTCGGTGTGCAACGCGCTCATCATCGGGCCGACGTTTGTCGTTCACGTCGATCGTTCGCGAGATCGAGGCGCTGGCGGAAGTGCGCGACGCGCCCGTCCACCTCTTGCCGATCGACGTGAGGGCCGGCAGCAAATACTTCGAACGCGTGCGTAGCCGCGGCCTGCTCGAGGGAGGGCTGTTGTTGCGCCGCTACCGCTTCGCCGACCCGCGGACCGCACGACTCGCGGAGGCGATCACGTCTTTCCCGACACGGCTCGAAGAACACTCGGTGCCGATCGCGCTCTACGATCTTGGCTACAACCTCGGCGTCGCGCGGCGGCTGGTTCCGGAGGCCGACACCGACGAGCAGGCGCTGGTGTACAAGAGCGTCACGGAGCGCTGGAATGCCGATCAGATCCGCGTGTTACGCGGCGCCGCTGCCGCCGCTGAGGCCGGCGATCCGCAGGCGGTCGCGCGCTTCGTGGAAGAGGAGCGTGCGCGAATACGGTCCCTCGACACCGAACTGCGCGCGCTTTGCGCCGGGGCCTTGAGGGCAGTGGAGGGCGCCGTCTCGCGCGCGCGCCGTTCCGAGGTGCGCGTCCACACGCGCGGTCAGCTTCTCTCGACGGTGGCGCTGTCGATGGCGCTCGCGGCTTGCAGCAGCCAACAGACGCCCGAACCCCGCGATGGCGTCGGCGAGCCGCCGGCGTTGGACGCATCGGCGGGGAACGTGGACGCGCCGATCCTTCGTGATCTGCCAGGCGAGGCCGTATCGTGTGGGCCAGCCGAAGCGGGAGCGACGCTGGCCCGCACGCCTTTTCCCGACACGCTCTGCTACTGCACTCCTGCAGAGGTCAACGTGACGTTCGACGACTCAGGAATTCCCATCGAGGTGGGCTTTCCCGACGGGGGCGCGGTGCCTGACAGCGTTCGCGCATGCATACTGAGCTTCATTGGGGGCTACTGCTATCCGTCCCTGGCGGGCACGTCCCAGCCCATCGCACCCGGTCACTGCTGGATCGCGTAGGACGTCAGAACAACCCTCGGTGCGGGTCACAGGTCCTCTCGGTATGTTCAACCAAGCAATCAGCAAGCCAAACGGCGCTCACCGCCCGTCGCGCATCGGGACGATCGTGAAGACGCGGGTAACGGTCATGACAGCGTTGTCACGTTTCTCGGACCCGGTACGCTTCGAGCCCGCGGTTTGAGCGCGTGGTTGTCAACTTGCATGTCGAGCGTGACGAGATGAACCCAATGGCGAATTCGCGGTGGAAGATGGTGGCGGTCTTGGCGGCAATGACGGTGGCGCTCTCGTGTGGCTCCTCCAGCAGCAGCAACTCCGACGGGGGCGGCGGCCTGGGCGGCAGCGCCGCCTCGGGAGGCGCGGGCGGCCACGGCGGCGGGGGCAGTGGAGGTGGCGCAGACGCGGCGGTCGGTGGCAGCGGGGGTGTCGTCGGTAGCGGCGGATCTGGAATGGACGCTTCGGCCGACGCCGGCGGGGCAGGGGGCGCGGTGGGCACAGGCGGCGCGGGCGGGACGGTGACGTGCAGCGCGGCGCCGCCGGTCGCGTGCACCGGCGGGCTGACCTGTGATCCCGATACGCCGAATCGGTGCAGCGCCGGGTCGGAGCCGGGTCATTGCATCGTGCTGCCAACCAGTTGCCCAAACACGGTCATGCCGGTCTGCGGCTGCGACGGCACGACCTATGACAACGATTGCGCGCGGCAACGAGCCCGCGCCCAGCTCAACCATACCGGCGCGTGTCCCTGATCGTCGCTCGGGAAAACATCAGGGCACTCAGGGCACCACTCAGGGCACAATAATCGGCGGGATCTGGAAGTTGTCCCACGAGGGCGTGTGGTTTCCTTCGTCGGGCGGCTGGTTCCAGAGATAAAGCGCCGGGAACGTCGAGATCGTTCTCCCCTCGACGACCACGGCGGTGACGAAGAGCGGGGGCATCGTTCGCCTTCAATCGCTGGGGACGTGCTTCTACGGCGCGTTCACCGGCAACGGCCAGCCGCTCGGCCGGACGTTCAGCACGACCGACCCGATCTACTTCGAGGTCTGCCAGAACCCGAACCCCTGCGTCCTGGCAACGACCACGATCAACGCCGGGATGAACGTGGGCGATCGCACGCTGATCACCGCGTCCATCGATTCGGGCGCACTGTTCCAGCTCGGCTCGCACGCCACGGTGACCGGCAACGTGCTGGTGAACAACAACGCGTTCCTGCGCGACAACGCCACGATCATCGGGAACCTGACGCTGGCAGGTGTCCTTCAACACCAGAACATCTTCTCGATCCAGGGCGTCCTCACCGAGCACGCGACGGTCATCATCCCGACCCTCCAGGTCCGGACCGTCACGCCCGGCACCGGCACGACCGTCGTCGCGAACAATGCCGTGGTCACGCTCAACCCGGGCCAGTACGGCGACGTCATAATCAACGCCGGCGCCAAGGTCACGTTCCTGGCTGGCACGTACAACATGAAGTCGCTGAATATCCAGCCCGACGTGACCGTCACCGACAACGCGGCGACCGCCATCAACGTGGCCGGCGCCCTCACCTGGTCCGACCGCGTGAAGGTGCAGAGCACGATCACGCACCCGCTGACCCTCTACACGAACGGTTCGTCCATCCGCGTGGGCACTGACGGGATCTTCAACGGCGTCCTCATCGCGCCGAACGCCTCGCTGGACATCGCGTCCCGTACCAGCTTCCAGGGTTGCGTGGGCGCCCACGACATCACGTTCGAGCCCGACGTGATCCTCAACAGCGGCGGCAGCACACTCCCCGCCTCCGCCTCGATGTAGCGAGCTCTGGCCTCGCGGTCACAAGTGCCTCTCCCCGCTGCAGGTGGGGAGAGGCAATCGGGGCTCAGGGCGCGCGGAGCGCCGTTGCGCGACGGTCGATGTTGGCAAGCTCAACCTCGAGGCGAGCGATGTCACCGAGAGGGACGGCCTCGTAGCCCGGATCGTCCCGGGCCTTCTCCTTGTCGCCGCAGAAGCTGGGCAGAGACTTGCCGTCCGCGATGAGCGCCTTCACCGCTTTCGACCGCTGGTCGCCCGTGATCTCCTCCAGCTCGTAGCGCAAGGTCGTGTAGAGGCTGCCCACGCGAAAGCAGATCTCGTGCATGTTCTTGTCCTGGGGCGTGCGCTCCGCGATCGCTTCGTGTACCGCGGCTACTTCACGCGTGATCTCGGCCGTGACCTCGGCGATTCGCGCCCGCGGAGCAGCCATCGCGGCGCCCTCCAGGCCGACCAAACCCACCATCAGATACGTGAAGCGCTTCATGGTTGCCCTCCTGGGTGGGAAGACTACCCGAGATGAGGGAGCGCGCGGGTTGGGTGTCGGGGGAGCGACTCAGGGCGCGACGAGGTTGGTGTCTATCAGCTCGGAAACGGTGGTGTCGGTGCCGCTTGACTGCATGAGGACGTCCTCGCTGCGAATCACCCCGATCCCCTTGGCCAGCCAGGTGTTGCTGGTTGTCTGGTCCGTCGTCCCTGTCGTGCTCTCGACGACGCTGGTGACGCTCTCGACTCTCGCGACGTCCTGGTAGGCGCGCCCGAGCACCTCGAATGTCGGGAGCTGCTCGCGCAGCGTCCAGGACTGGGAGACGATCACCGTGACTGAGATCTGTTCGGTCTGCGGCCCGGAGCTGCCGGTTGCGGTCACGGAACCGGTCGCCGTTCCTGTCGCTTGCTGCGTCTCGGAGAAACCCAGCGCCAGCGCGTCCAGATCGTCCCGGTCGAAGAAGGTCGCCATCGGCGTTGCCGCGAACCCGTACATGATCGCGACGTGAGATGAACGAGGCGCGCCGGATACGGTCAGCGTTGCGCTGCTGTCGACGTCGCGCTCGACAATGTTTGCGGGAGAGTCGTCCGTCAGGTGATCGGTGCTGGTGGAAGAGATCCTTCCGGACGGGCCACCCGATGACGAAGACAGGAGCCCTTCAACCGACCGGGTGAGCACCGCGCCATCCGTGACAGTCACGCGCTCGTCCGCATATCGAATGGTGGAGCCGGGGGTGACGCTGTAGGCGACCGCCTGTGCACTGTTGATCCGGTAGATCCACTCGAGGAGCTTCGCAGGACCCCCGGCGGCGACGGTGGCGCGCACCGGGAAGAATGAGGGGCTGTGACTCGGGAGCGCGGGCCCCGAATCTCCCCCGCAACCCGAGAGGGAGAAGGCTCCCGCCACAATCAGGCCGACGGCCCGCACGAGAGCTCGCGCGCCCCGCTCAGGGGAGCCGCCGATTCTCGACCAGCGGCCCTTCTCTTCCGAGGTGGTGTCTGGGGTAAGCATCGACAAGAGGTCTATTTCGCTCTGGTCTGCGAGTCAAAGAGACCCTAAACGGGGTCTGGCCCACTCTTAGATAGACGTGAAGACCCGCCTGTCGTCTGATGGTTCGTCCGATGGTTCGACGCGATCGTTCAGGGGACTCCTGCTGGCCGCGGCGGTGATCGGAATAGCTGTGGTCTTGTCGTGCTCAAAGAAGGATGACCTGGGCTCTGGGGGCGGAGCCGGTGGAGATTCCAGCGGGTCGGGCGGCGAACCGGTTGGTGGAACGGGCGCAGGGGGCTCGGCAAGCCCAACCGGTGGGACCACGGGGGCGGGCGCCGGCGGAAGAGCGGCGACTGGTGGCGCGGACGCGGGGGCGGCGGGCGGCAGCGGCGCGGGCGGCAGCGGCGCGGGCGGCAGCGGCGCGGGCGGCAACGGCGCGGGCGGCTCGGCGATGACCTGTCCCCTGCCCAGAACCTTCAAATGGACATCGTCCGGTCCGCTCGCTCAGCCCAAGTCGGGGTGGGTCTCGCTCAAGGATTTCAGCAGCGTCGTCTTCAACAACCAGCACGTCATCTACATGTCGACGGTCGACAGCTCAGGGAGCTACGGCGGGGCGATGATGACCTTGACCGATTGGTCTCAGATGGCCACAGCCACCCAGAGCCCGCTGCCCGTCGGGGGCATTGCGCCGACCTTGATCTATTTCAGGCCAAAGCAGATCTGGGTTCTCATGTACGAGTGGGGCCCGTGGCCTTTCACTTACCTGACCTCGACCGACCCGACCAATCCGTCGGGCTGGTCGGTCCCACACGACCTGTACGATGGCAGCTCGATCGATGAAACGGTCCTCTGCACCAGCACGACCTGCTATCTGTTCTTCGCCAACGACAACGGAAGCATCTACCGCGCGTCGATGCCGATCGGTAGCTTTCCAGGGACCTTCACCAACCCGACGACCGTCATGACCGACACCACGGCCAACCTGTTCGAGGCGGTGCAGGTCTACACGGTCAAGGGAGCCAACCAGTACCTCATGATCGTCGAGGCGCAGGGTAGCGCAGGACGGTATTTCCGATCCTTCACCGCGACCGATCTCGGGGGCTCGTGGACGCCGCTGGCGGCTACCGAGAGCAGTCCATTCGCCGGCAAGGCCAACGTCACCTTCAACGGCACCGCCTGGACGGGCGACATCAGCAGCGGGGACCTTGTTCGCAACAACCCCGACGAGACGCAGACCATCGACCCCTGCAATTTGCAGTTTCTTTACCAGGGGCTCGTTCCCTCGACCGGTCTTACTTACAACCAGCTGCCCTGGCAGCCGGGCTTGCTCACGTTGGTGCAATAGTTCACAGCAACGTGGGCCCGATGAGGGGAACCCGTTCCAACACCCGGTACGCTGCGCGAGCGGCGGCTGGCTTCCGCCGACAATGCTTGACCGGCGCGGGGAACGTTCGACATTCTTGTCGGCGACGTGATGGCTCGGGTCAACGACGTTCAAGGGACGCGTCTCCGCTTGGCGAAGAACGCAGTCCGCCGGATCGGCGAGCTGAGGCGCGGACCAGGATGACGGACGAGCACCCCGAACAGCTGCTGGAGCGCGCGCTCGCCGGTCATCTCGACGCCGCCGAGCGAGCTGCGCTGGACCTTCACCTGACGGCATGCTTGGCTTGTAGGCTGCGTCTGGCCCTTGCCACTCAGATTCGAAATGGGGAGGCGGCCGCCCGCGACGAGGCCCTGAATCGCCTGGCGATCACGGGAGCGCTGGCGCGCCTGAAGGCACCTCCAGGGGGGGCCACGTGGCGAATCGGCAGGATCTCGCTGCGGTTGGCGGCGGCGGGTGTTCTGCTCTTCGCGGGGTTGGCGGTAGCGGCGGCCGTCTCGTTTCGGGCCGCGCGCACGCCGCGAGCCGCAGGGGAGGGGACGCAAGTGGGGATGCCGCCGATGAAGACCCGCTCCCCAGGAAGCCCGGTGCCCGTGGCCACGACGGCGACGCCGTCGCTGTCGCTTCCCACCGTGAATGAGCTCGCGCCCGAGCCGAGCGTGACTTCGCCGCCAGACGCCCCCGCTTCGACGCGCTGATCGGAGCGAACCACGAAGCAGGTGCTCTCCGCCGCTGGGCGACAGTTGCTGCCGCGACGCGGTGTGTTCGACCGCCCTCGACCAGGGATAAGTGTCCGGCGCGGGAAGAGTCAGGGGCGCGAGCGTTTAAAGCGATCAGCGAGATGAGCGTCTCAGGGGGAACCGACGCAAGGAGTCCACTGTATCGACGGGATCGACCAACGAGGTTGTGCTTTTCCGTTCTCCCGGTTATCCATTCCCCATGGCTTATTTGCCGACAGGAACGGGGGGGTTCCTTACTAGTGTGGGCCGGAAGTAAGCTCGGCGTCGCCGGGAACCCCGGAGCCGGCAGATGAGCCCGCGTGCCCCGGACGATGTCCCGACCGAGATCGTGGCCGACACCAGCCGCGCGTACTCGATCGGGACGATCCTCGGGTCGTATCGCCTGGTTAAGCAGATCGGCGCCGGCGGAATGGGCCGCGTCTTCATCGCCGAGCACGTTCGTCTCGGGCGGCAGGTGGCGCTCAAGATCCTCCGCTCCGAGCTGTCCGGGAATATCGAGGCCATCAAGCGCTTCTTCGCGGAGGCGCGCACGGTCAACCGCATCAAGCACGAGAACATCATCGAGATCAGCGACTTCGTCGAGGATCCGCTCGGGTCGAGCTTCTACATCATGGAGCTGCTGCACGGCATGGAGCTGCGCGTCCTCGAGGATCGCGAGGGTGTCCTCCCGATCGCGCGGGCGTTGTCCATCGTGCTTCAAGTTTGTCGCGGAGTGGGCGCCGCTCACGCCGCTGGCGTGATCCATCGCGACCTCAAGCCGGACAACATCTTCCTCATCGAGCGCGAGGGACGTCCGGACTTCGTCAAGCTCCTCGACTTCGGCGTCGCCAAGCTCACCAGCGCCACCATCGACGACGCCTCGACTTACAAGACCAGCGCCGGGATGGTCGTCGGGACGCCCGACTACATGGCGCCCGAACAGGCGCTCGGGCAAGTGGTCGATCACCGCGCCGACATCTATTCGCTCGGCGTGATCCTGTTCGAGCTGGTCGTCGGGCGGCGCCCCTTCGCCGCCCGCACGGCGCGCGAGGTGATGGTCCAGCACATGGTGACGCCAGCCCCGCGGCCCGCGACGGTGAACCCCCAGGTCAATCTACCGCCGGAGCTCGAGGAGCTGATCCTTCATTGTTTGAAGAAGGATCCGCACGAGCGTCCGGAGAGCATCCAGGACGTAGAGCGCCGCCTGAGCGACATCCTCGACCAGGTCGGGACGGCGTCGGGTGACGGCACCGTCACGGCGGTCGTGCCGGCGGTCGTCGGGATGCTGCGACGGCGCTGGCCGATCGCCGTCGGCGCCGCCCTGCTGGCGTTGGTCGGAGCCGGGCTGCTGGTGTGGTCGCACGGCGACCGGCGAAAGGCACGCAGCGCCAGCGCCAGCGCCAGCGCCGGCGTGCGCCCGGCCGGGTCGGCTGAGAAGACGTCGCCCGCGCCGTCCGCGACGGTCATGGAGCCGGCGCCGACATTCGGGGTGACGTCCCGCCCACCCATCGAGGCACCGCCACCGGCCGTCGTCCCATCCGGGGCGGCGCCAACGACCGGAGAGGCCGGGGCATCCGCCAGTGGCGCGCCAGGGGGCGCTCATCCCGCGCGGCCGGCAAGCCCGCGACGGCGCAAGCCCGTCAAGCTCGACAGGAACGCGGTCGTGAACCCCTTCGAATGATCCGGGTGGGGACATGGTGGGGGGTGGGTCGTGGCGAACGCGCGTCGCGTGCGGTCGCGTCGGTGGCGGTGATTCTCCTGCTGGTCTGCGGAGCCACGGACCAGGCCCAGGCGGCCAGCAAGCCCGCGCCCCCGTCCAGCGAGGTCCGCGCCCAGGCCAAGGCCGCGGTCGCTCAGGCGCAGATCGACTACAAGCTCGGACGATTTCAGGCCGCGCTCGACGGCTACCGCCGGGCCTACGAGCTCTTCCAGGCGCCGGTCTTGTTGTTCGACATCGGACAGTGTCACCGCAACCTCGGCGATCCGGAGAAGGCCAAGTTCTTCTTCGAGGGGTACCTGCGCGAGGAGGCGCGGATGGATCCCGAGCGACGGCACCTCACCGAGGAGCTCATCGCCGAAGCGACGGCGACCCTCGAAAGTCGCCGGGTGGCGGCAGCTGCGCCGCCGCCGCCGCGCCGAAGCGGCGGCCGACGGCACGCCCTCGGATCCGGCTCGAGGCGGTCGATGACACGTCCGCCACGGGGTTGGGCCTGGGCGTCGCGGCGTCCGAGCGCTCGTCCAAGGACGGCTCGATCTTGCGGCGCTGGTGGTTCTGGACGGCCGTGGGAGCGTTGGCGCTGGCAGGAGGCGCGGTCTATTACGCCACCGGTGAGCCGCGGTTGATTCCGCCCTCGGGCACCATCGGAACGGTCGATGGAACGAAGTCGAAGTGATCGAATGAGCTCGCCCTTGGGACACGGCCGTTCGCGACCGACACGATTCATCGCTGTCGTCGCGCTGGCGCTGTCGGCGGCCGCTTGTCGCCATCATCCCATCCGCGTCGAGTCGGATCGCACCGGCGTGGCGCTCACCGTCAACTATGATCCTTCGCTGCAGCTGACCGCGCTGGCTCTGTCCGGTACGGTCGACGGCCAGCCCGCCTTTCCGCCGGCGAGCCTGCCGGATCCGCCGCGCCCGCTCACCAGCGGCGCGGAGACGGCCGCGCTGCTGGTCTTCGATACGCTGGGGGGAAAGACCCTCCTGCTGCGGGTCGACGGCCTCGCCGGATCGTCCGTGGTCGGGAGCGATCAAGTCGCGGTCGTCCTGCAGACCGGCACGCTGGTCCCGGTGACGCTGACGCTGGGCGCGCCCGCGATCTGCGGCGACGGCGTGGTCCGCACCGGGATCGAGGAGTGCGACGACGGCAACACCGTCTCCGGCGACGGCTGCTCGGATACCTGCCATCAAGAGGTCACGGTCGGGTGCGACGCGACGATCTGCCCGGACGGCTGTTGCGCCGGCGGGACCTGCAAGCCACGGGCGGTCGACGCGTGCGGCGCGCCCGGCGCCGCCTGTATGGTCTGCAATGCGATGCTCGCCGATGGCTGCTCCGCTGGCGGGACCTGCCTCTGTGGGACTGGCGCCGCCTGCGCCAGCGGCCAGCGCTGCCGGGCCGGCGCCTGCGTCTGCGATGGGACCAGCTGCCCGAGCGGCTGCTGCTCCGGCACCACCTGTTTGCCCGGCAACAGCGACACGGCCTGCGGCGGGGGCGGGCTCGCCTGCGCGACCTGCGCCGTGGGCGGCTGCACGCGTGGCGTTTGCGACAACTGCAACCCTGGCAACTGCGCGACCGGTTGCTGTTCGGGTTCCACCTGCTTCCCGCGGTCGGTCTCGGCGTGTGGGATCGGTGCCGCCGTGTGCACGGCTTGCGACCCGAGCAAGGCCGACACCTGCGCGGTCGACGGGACCTGCCGCTGCGCAGGTGGTCCCCCCTGCCAGAACGGCCAGCGTTGCCAGGGTGGAACCTGCGTCTGCGACGCGACGTCGTGCGCCAGCGGTTGCTGCAGCGGAGCCGTTTGCAATGTCCCCTCGGTCGCGACCTGCGGTGCCAAAGGCGCCGCTTGCACGGCCTGCGACGCCAGCAAGGCGGATCACTGCAGCGCCGCGGGCGCCTGCGTCTGTGGCACCGGTGCCGCGTGCAGCGGAGGCCAGCGCTGCGTCAACGGGCTCTGTACCTGCGACGGCACGTCATGTCCGAGTGGCTGCTGCGCCGGCACCGCCTGTTCGACGCGATCCCTGTCGGCGTGCGGGAACGCGGGCTCGACCTGCGTCGCCTGCGACGCGCGATCCGACAACTGCTCGGCGACGGGCGCCTGTCGGTGCGGCAGCGGCACGGCGTGCGCGCAAGGTCAGCGCTGCGTCGCGAGCACGTGCGTGTGCGACGGCACATCCTGCCCGGGTTGTTGCGCGCAGGGGAGCTGCGTCGCCGGCGACACCGTCGCCTCGTGCGGCGCCGGCGGCGGCGCGTGCCAGGTCTGCCCCGCGGGTCAGACCTGCGGCGGTGGCCGATGCAGCGGCTGCAACGCGACCAGCTGCCCCGGCGGCTGCTGTTCGGGGGCCACCTGCAATCCGCCGTCGCTCGCGACCTGCGGCAGCGGCGGCGCCGCCTGTGTCGGTTGCGACGCCACGCGCGCGGACGGTTGCGCGGCGGGCGGGACCTGCGCCTGTGGAACCGGACCGGCGTGCGCCGCTGGCCAGCGCTGCTCGGCCGGCAGGTGCGTCTGCAACGCGACCAGCTGCCCGAGCGGCTGCTGCGACAGCGCAGCCACCTGCGTGTCGCGGTCGCTCATGCGCTGCGGGGCGGCTGGCGCGGTATGCATCTCCTGCGACACCGCCGCCGCAGACAGCTGCACCACCTCGGGGACCTGCGCGTGCGGCGCTGGAGCTGCCTGCGTCGCTGGTCAGCGCTGCGTCTCCGGCGTTTGCGTCTGCGACGCCTTCTCCTGCCCGAATGGCTGCTGCGCCGCAGGCACCTGTCGAACGACGTCGCTCGCCAACTGCGGCGCGGTCGGCGGGACCTGCACGGCGTGCTCGACGGTCAGCGCCGACCGCTGCGGGACGACCGGTGCCTGTCAGTGCGGCACCGGCGCGCCCTGCGGCAGCGGGCGGAGGTGCGTCGCGGGTGCGTGCGTCTGCGACGGCATCTCGTGCCCGAGCGGTTGCTGTGCGGGCACAACGTGCGTCGCGGGAACCAGCAACACCAGCTGCGGCAGCGGCGGCGCCGCCTGCCAGGACTGCCTCGGGCGCATCTGCGCGGGCGGCGTGTGCAGCGATTGCAACGCCACGACCTGCGCCGGCGGCTGCTGTTCCGGCTCGACGTGCACGGCGGTGCCGTCGACCATGAGCTGTGGCTCGGGCGGAGCCGCGTGCGTGACCTGCGATCCGTCGCGCGCCGACAACTGCGCGGCAGGGGGCTGCCGCTGCGGTACCGGCACAGCGTGCGGCACGGGGACGATCTGCTCCGGCGGCAGCTGCGTCTGCAACGCGACGTCGTGTCCGAACGGCTGCTGCGCCAGTGGCGTTTGCCGCGTGCCCAACGTCACAGCCTGCGGGGTGAGTGGGCGGGCGTGCTCGCCCTGCAACACCGCCACGGCTGACGGCTGTAACGCCGCGGGCGCGTGCGCGTGCGGTGCGGGCGCGGCCTGCGCCGCGGGGACCGTGTGCGTCAGCGGCGCGTGCGTGTGCAACGCCACGTCGTGCCCGGTCGGCTGCTGCGCGAGCGGCGCCTGTGTTTCCCCCCCTCCACCGCGGCCTGCGGCTACGGCGGGGGGACCTGCGTCGCGTGCGACACCACGAGCGCCAACGGCTGCTCGGCCACGGGCACTTGCCAGTGCGGCAGCGGTCCGGCGTGCGAGTCGGGGCGCCGCTGCATGGCGGGTCAGTGCGTTTGCGACCCAACGTCGTGCCCCACGGGCTGCTGCCAGGGCAACACCGCCTGCCTGCCCGGCACGACCCCTGACGCCTGCGGCAGCGGCGGCGCCGCCTGCCAGCCCTGCCTCGTCGCCTGCGTCGCCCAGACCTGCACCTGAACGCCCGGCCGGTTCAGGCGCAAGGGCGGTCGCAGAATTGCTGCGAAATCTCCGTCGAACGCTCGCCGAGTCGTGACGCGGCTGCGACATTCGCGCGCTAAGGGGGCTGACGAACGAAACGTCACGAGGAGGACTCCCATGCTGAAGAGACTGTCGCGCTTTGCTCCCTTGTTGATCGTTGCCGGCTGCACGAACGGCGGCGCTCCCGGCGACCCTTCGGTGCCGGTCACCAATGACCTGATTGGCACTGGTCCGTTCGGGGTGCACCCCGTGCTGGCGGCCAATACGAAGAGCCCCGGCGTCACTTCGCCGAACATCCTGCCGCCCGAGCTCATCGAAACGGCGGTCGCGCAGGGCTCGGTCGTCGTCGAGAATCCGGCGACGGTTGACCTCGGTGGCGGCGCGAGCGTGGTCATCGGTCACTACGGCTACGACGACAATGGCCCGCTCATGCCGGGTCCGGGCGACCTGCCGAGCGCGACTCACCTCGTCGAGGCGACGAAGACCGAGCCCGACAAGAACACCTACCTCGAGCTGTTCGGCCAGACTGGCGCCGATCCGACCTACGACTACGGGACGCACTTTCTTTATCAGGGGCACGAGCTGGGGGTCGCGAACGCGGCGGGGGCTGAGGTCGCGGTCATCACGCGGATCAACCTCGACGCCGACGGCCCGCACCGGATCACCGTCATGGCGTCGACCGACAAGACCGGCGCGCCGATCTCGAACATCGATGGATCGACGTGGGATCCGTTCGCGCAGCGGCTGATCTTCACCACCGAGAATTCGAGCGGCCCCGAGTACCAGGCGACGCTCGGTTTCCCATCGGTGGTAGAGGACATCTCGGGCGCCATCGGGCGCGGCGGCTACGAGGGCGTGCAGAACGATTCGGCCGGCAACCTCTGGATCGTCGAGGACGTCGGCGGCGCGACGTCGGCGGCGGCGCCGCACGCCAAGGTGCCGAACAGCTTCGTCTACCGCTTCGTCAAGAAGCGAAGCGACGATCTGACGCACGGCAAGCTGCAGGTGCTGCAGGTCATCTCGCTCGCGACCGGCCAGCCGATCGTGTTCCACAGCCCCGACGTCGACACGCTCTCGTCCGACGTCGGCGATCTGCACACCTACGGCAAGGTCTTCAATACGAAGTGGATCACGATCCATGACACCGACGTCGACGGAAACACCGTTCCGTTCAGCGCCAACGCGCTGGCGAAGAGCAAGGGGGGCACGCCCTTCAAGCGGCCGGAGAACGGACAGTTCCGTCCGGGCACCGGGTTCAAGGAGTTCTACTTCGACGAGACCGGCGACACCACCAACCTCACTGAGGCGGGCTCGGCTTTTGGCGGATTCGGCGGCATCTTCAAGCTCAGCCAGTCGGCACCGACGGCGAATGTCGGCAAGCTCTCGCTGCTCTACCTCGGCGACGTCGCGCACACCGGGCTCGACAATTGCTCGTTCCTGTCGAAGAACCAGGTCGTCTTCGTCGAGGACGCCGGTGACGGGCTGCACACCCAGCGCAACGCCCTCGATTCGGCCTACGCGTTCGACGTGACGGTCGACTACTCGAACCCGGCCCACCAGCCGATGCGCATCCTCGCCGAGGGGCGCGACCCGTCAGCGACGCTCGACTCGGGGTTTTCTGGGATGGCTGGATTCCAGAACGAGGGCGACAACGAGATCACCGGCTTCCACGTCTCGAACGGCGATCCGTCGGTGAACGGCATCCTGGGCGCCACCGTCCCCAAGCAGTTCAAGGGCGGCTGGCGGGCGTTCTACACCGCCCAGCACGGCGACAACGTCACCTGGGAGATCCTGGCGGGCCCCACCGCGCCGGCGCTGCTGGCCGAGTAGCCCCCAAGGACCGAGGAAGACTCGAGGAAGACCCAAGCAAGACAGAGACACGTCGGGTGGCGGACGCCTGAGGCCTGAGGCCCTTTGGCGTCCGTCCGCTGCCGAACCTACCCTTGAGCCCTGAGCACGACGTCTTCACCGCCGAGCCATGCGATCACCTCGAGCGCTGGCGCCTGATTTCGCACTTCTCGTCCGCCGGGACTTCGGTTTTTGCCCCGACTGGCGTACACTGTCAGCGTGAGCACCAGCGACAAGCGAAAGCAGAGTCTCTACTTCCCCGAGGAGATGCTGAAGGAGATCGGGGCCGAGGCGACCCGGCAGGATCGTTCACTCTCCTGGATCGTCCAGAAGGCGTGGAAGGCCGCCCGCAAGGACTTGATGAGCATCCCATCAGTCGGCGAGCCCCGCGAAAAGCCGGAAAACGGCGGCTCCGGGGAGTAGCGCTTCGGATCGCGGCCAGTCGGCCGCGATTTTGCGAATCCCGGAACCTCAACAGCACGCGTCCACGGGTGTGAACCGTCAAGGTTCCCGCCCACGCTTATGCTGAGCTTGCCGCCGGCGTGGATATTCCGCGTCCGCCGGTGATAGTCTTCCGGCGATGGCGCTGCTGGTCGTGGGGGTCGCCGCCCTCGCGTTGATGGTCGTCGCGCTCGTCGTGGTGATCGCCGGCGCGCGCCGCCGCCCCAGGCCGCGCCGCTCGCGCAAGTGGATGTCGGCAGGCGGCCTGGTGATCGACGATTGCGGCCGCGTCGCGCTGGTGCGCCAACGCAACCGCCGCGGCCGCTGGCACTGGACGCTGCCCAAGGGGCGCATCGACCGGGGCGAGACCGCCGAGGCTGGCGCGCTGCGCGAGGTCTACGAAGAGAGCGGGCTGCGCGCGCGCGTCGTGCGACCGATCGTCCTGCATGAAGGGCGCCTGCACTTCACCCAGTTCTTCGAGATGGCGCTGGAGCACGACGACGGGCGGCACGACAGCGAGACCAAGGAGGTGCGGCTGGTGACCTTTTCCGAAGCCTCCACCATGCTGCGCACGCGTCGCGACCTGCGCGCGCTCCGCGCGCTGGTTGAAATGAAGATGCGCGTGGTCTCGGTCGCCCTGGAGAGCTAGAAAGTCAGCTAGAAGGTCAGCTAGAAAGTCGCGGCACCTTCGACCGGTCGGCCGGCCGCCGGCGTTCAGCGCAGGCCGCTGCGTGGGTCGTGGCGCACGGCGCCCGCGGGGATGCCGGCAGAGACGTCGGCGGTGGCGAGTTGCCCGCGCGACCACAACGTCCGCTCGACCATCGCGCGGAACACCGTCTCGAGGGCGCTGCGCACGTGCCCGCCCTCGAGCACCCCGAAGGCCCGCGCGATCGCCTCGATGGTCGCGAGGCCCCCGTCGCGCGTTTCGTTTCGCAGTCGATACGTCGTCGGCGCGTCGGGCTCGATCGACACGCACGGGACGTCACTCAGCCCGGGGACGCGGGTGCGCACCTTGGAGGCCTGTCGCCAGGTTCCGTCCGGCACGATGAGCGTGACGGGGCGTTCCGATGCGGCGAAGCGCGCGATCGGAATCGCGTCCGCGTGGGGATACAAGAACAGGGGCTGCGTCGATCCGTCCCAGGTGAACGGCGCGCTGGGTGACGATTCGTGGCCACGAACCAGGGTCTGGCTGTTGGGCAGGCACTCGATCGCGAGGCGACCGGTGTTGGTCGGCTTTCGCTCCTCGCGCCGATGAATCACCAGGATCAGACGGGTGCGGGTCTCGATGCGCGGGATCAACGCGCACACGCACAGGCTCGCGTGGACGCGGCAACGCGGGCAGCGGGCGTCGCGCGTTGTCTCGGCGGCTCACGCGGGCACCGTCGGGGCCGGCTGGTCGTCGACGTGGGTGGGCAGTCCGAGGGCGGTCAAGGCCAGGGCCAGGTCGTCGGCCATCGGCGCGCGGACGACGACGCGCCCGCCGCCGACGGGATGATCCAGGGCCAGCAGGTGCGCGTGCAGCGCGAGCCGGCGGAGGTTGTACGTCGCGCGATAGTGTCGGTTGATCTCGCCCGAGCCGTAGTTCACGTCGCCGACCAGCGGATGATTGAGATGGCGAAGATGACGGCGCACCTGGTGCAATCGACCGGTCCGGGGAATGGCTTCGACCAGCGCACAGCGGTCGACGGCGGACTGGGCGACGACGCGAAAGTGAGTGACCGCCGGGACGCGCGCGGCGTCCTTGGTTTCGCCCTTGGGAATCGGGTGATCAATCACGCCCGCGGCCGGGGGCCGGCCGCGAACCAGCGCGAGATACCGCCTCTCCAGGCGATCCGTCCCCAGGTTCTTGCCGAGCGCGGCCGCGATCTCCGCCGAGCGCGCGAACAGGAGAGCGCCGCTGGTGCCGCGGTCGAGTCGATGGATCGGGTACACGTACGCGCCGACCGCGTCCCGCACGCGAAACAGAGCCACGTCGTCGTCGTTGTCCCAGCCGCGATGCACCAGCAGCCCGCACGGCTTGTTGGCGACGACGATGTGCTCGTCGACGAACAACAGCTCGATCGTGGGGAGCCCTGACGTCTTGGCTGGGATCTGCACCGGCGTGATTCCTCGCGGAGTCCCCCACGAGAGTACCCGTCCCGGCGAGCCTTCCGGCGAAGTATCCGCCCGGGTGGAGGACAGTGAAGGGGCCTCAGGTGAAGGCGTTTCCCTGGACGGCCGGCCGCCCCGGTGCTCCGTCGGGTGGGAAGGTCATCCGCAGCCGCGTGCCGGCGCCGCGCGTGCTGTGCACCGAGATCTTGCCGCCCAGGTTCCAGACCTCGGCGCGGAGAGCGCCCATGCCGATGCCGCGGCCGGAGAGCTGGGTGACCTGGCGGGTCGTCGAGACGCCGTCCTCGAAGAGCAGCTCGGTCAAGTCATCCTCGCTGCCGACGCGCAGGCCGCGGGCGGTGGCCTTGCTTCGCACCGCGTCCCAGTCGATGCCGCGGCCATCGTCCTCGATCTCGATGATGACGCCGGTGGACAGCTCGCGGCGCGCGCGCAAGACGATCCGTCCGGCGCTCGGCTTTCCGGCGGCCAGCCGCTCGGCCTCCGATTCGATTCCGTGGTCGACGGCGTTCCGCAGGGCATGCACGAACGCCGCCCAGAAAGGCGCCCAGGCGCTGGCGTCGACGCGCAGGTCGTCGTGCTCCAGCTCGATGACCACCTGCTTATCAAGCCGGCCCGCCATCTCGTAGGCCTGCGTGGCGAAGCGCTGCAGGCGCCGCTCGATCGGATCGCGGGCCAGCTCGTGAAACATCTGCAGCAGGCTCTCGCGCGACGCGCCCTCGCGGCCGGCGCGCTCGATCTGGGCGTGTTGCTCGGGAGATATCTCGACGACGCGGCGCCGATTCCCCAGCAGACGCTCGACGTCGGCGGTCAACCGGGCCCATCGCTCGCGAAGCTGGATGACCTGTTCGCGCCAGGCAGAGCCACCCTCCAGCAGCCCGGTTTCAATCTCGTGGCACAGCGAACCGACGCTCTGGATGCCGAAGGACAGGCTGTTCCCCTTGAGCGTGTGCACGTCCCGGCGCAGGTTCGCGTCCGATGCCTCCGGCGCGCCCAGGCGCGCCACCGTGGCTGATGCCTCGTCGAGGAACGTCAGGAACCCGGCGCGATCGCCCAGCATGTGCTCGAACAGGGTCAGGGTCTCTCTCTTCTCGCGCACGATCGTCTCGCGCTCGATCTCCGAGGTGACGTCGGTGACCACGACCAGGAAACCTCCGTCGCCACGGCCTTCGCTGTCCCCGATGGGCCGATAGGAGAAGTTGTAGTGACGTCCCGAGGTCTCCATGTGTCTGGGCAATTGGCCGAGCGCGACCTCCAGCCCCAGCAAGTCATCCGTGACCTGCTCCCATCCGAGCTCGGCGTGCTGGCCGAAGCTGACCGACTGGCGGCCGAAGTATCGAAAGAAGGGCTCGTCGGCACCCGGCGCTCCGAACCAGGTCACCAGGACCTGCGAATACTCGGCGCTGATCGCGCCGCGGCGGTCCATGGTGAAGACCCCGTCGGTCAGGTTGTCGAGCAGCAGGCGCATCTGGGTGGTCCGCTGGTCGAGCTCGGCCGTGCGATCGCGGATCCGCACCTCCAGGGTCTCCTGCCAACCCTGCAGGTCCTGATTGCGCGCACGAAGCTCCCGCACCATCGACTCGACGGTGTCGATGAGCGTGGTCACCTCGCGCGGATTCCAGTGGGCGACCAGCGGCGGCGCCGCCTGCTGGCCGGCGCGCACGGTGGCGGCGTAGGTCTCGAGATTGATGATGGGGCGCGCCAGCCACGACGAGAGCGCAAAGGCGATGAGCAGCCCGCCAAGCAGCGCCGCCGCCAGCGCGATGAAGACCGTGCGACGCGCGTGGCCGGCGCGCGCCTCGATGCTGACCTTTGACCGGGTGACCGCGACCGTCCAGTTCAGCGACTGCTCCGGGATCCGCGCGACCGCGGCGCGCACCGAGGCGCCGTGCTCGTCGACGCCGTCACGCAGGTCGACGCCGGTCCCCGGCGCGCCCCGATAGAGGTCCACGGCGGAGAGGTCGCGCAGCACCGCGTGGCCCGCGGGGTCGGATTCGGTGATCACGCGGGCGCGGTTGTCGATCACGCGCGCCTCGATCTCCGCGAAGGTGCTCGTCACCTGGGCGGTCAGCTTCTGAAGGTGGTCGAGCGCGAGCCCGAAGCCCATGCTGCCGATGAGCTGCCCGGCGCGCGGGCCGTCGAGCGCGCGGATCGGGGTCTTGGCGTGGATGGCCGGCTTTCCCGAGACCTTGCCGATCTCCACCTCGGAGATGCCGGTCCGTCCGGTCCGGACCATATCCCGGTAGTACGCGCGATCGGCGTAGTCCCGGCCGATGTAGGATCCACGCTTGGCGTCATAGATGGGGTCCGATGCCAGGGTGCGGCCGTCGGGACCCGCGATGTTGACGAGCGCCAGCCCTGGGAAGCGCCGGCGATGAATCTCGACGATGCTCTGCAGAACGGAGGGCTCGAACGACTGGTGGGCCTCCAGCTCGCCAGCGCTGGTCTCGAGAGCGCGCACATTGGCGTCGACCGACTGTCCGATCGAGCGGGCCAGCGCCTCGGCGGTGAAGACCAGCTCGCTGTCGGCGTCGCGCCGCTGGACCTCGCGCCAGCGGACGACCTCGACGGCGCCCAGGCAGACCAGGGGCGTCACGGTCGCCAGCGTCAACGAGACGAGCAGGTAGGTCTTGAGGCGAGGGTGCGGCACTGTGGTCCGGGTCGGCTTTCCGACTCACTAGCATCGGCGCCGCCGTCGCCGGGCTTGAAGGGCCGGGTCGCTGCCGGCAATTCGGTGCGGCAGCAGCTAGGCGCGCTTGATCGTCGAGCGATACGCTGCGGTCATGCTGCCGAGGTGGTTTCCCACCGAGGCCAGCGCGCCGTACAAGCTGATCTGCTGATAATCCAGCCCGTGCTTGTCGCAGAAGGCGCGCACCAGCGGACGCATCGCGCGATAGCGATGGTGAGGCACGCGCGGAAACAGGTGGTGCTCGATCTGCGAGTTCAGCCCGCCGTAGTAGAAATCGAGCGCGCGCGGGATTGTTGATGTTCCGGCTGGTCGTCACCTGCTGCTCGAGGTAGCTCAGCTTGTGTCCGCCGGCCAGGCGGCGCATGCCGATGTGGTTCGGGATGAACACCGACGCCGTCATCAGCGATGACATGCACGACATGGCCAGGAAGGCGGGCAGCGCCCGCGACCAGCCGAACACCAATCCGGGGCCCACCAGCAAGAGCAGCCAGTGGAGCGGGATCAAGAAGCGATCGATCTTGGTGTCCTGCGGACGCTGGAACAGGTCGCGGATCCCGTCGTAGCCCGAGCGTGATCCAGTAGAGCGACGACAGCGGCCAGAACGCCCACTTCTGGATGCGGAGGAAGAAGCGCCCGAGCGGCGTCTGCCAGTTGGCCGAGTTGGGATACACGGAGAAGAGCACGCCGAAGTGCATGTCGGGATCGCCGTCGACGTCCTGGCACTTGGCGTGGTGCAGGTTGTGCCGCGCGCGCCAGGAGCCGAAGCTCATGCCGCACAGCAGGGTCATCGCCACTTGGCCCCAGAAGTCGTTCACCCAATGGGTCCGCGACAGCGCGTTGTGGCCGGCGTCGTGTCCGGCGAACCCCATCGTCAGCAGCGCGACGCCCGCCACCGGCGCCAGCAGCAGGCGCGCGGGCCCCAGCGGCAGGAGCATCATCGCGAAGTACGAGGTCAGGAACAGCGGGACCCAGAACAGCAGCTTGCCCACCCAGAAGCGCGACGGGGCCAGCAGGCCGCGTTGTTCCAGGTCGTGGTGTAGCTCACGGAGGAGCTGGGGGTGGGGGGTCGGCTCAGAAACGGGGGCGGCGGTCATTGCAAGCGATGGTACAGCCAAAGTCAATACGGCCCGTCACGTATTGGTCATGTGTTGGTCATGACGCGCTCAGCGAGCGGGCTTGGGCAAGAGCGCGTTCTCGACCACGTAGTCGACGATCTGCTGGCCGACGGTGCGCCCGCGAACGCAGGAGGTGCGCCAGTGGATACCGCCCCAGACCCGCGCGTCAACAACGTCCTCGGAGATCCGGGCGAAGCTGTCGTAGACCTTCACGAGCCCCACCGTAAGTGGTGTGGCCGGCGATGTAGTCGGGAAATGGTGCTGCGCGCCGACCTGTCGCTCTTCCATCGCGTGCGGCTCGGCGCCGTCGAGTACGCGTCCGCGCGACGACGCGGCGATATCGCGGTGGAGGGGGCGCCCGCGCTCGCCCGGGCGCTGCCCGATTGGTTCATGTGGAGTCCCATGATGCCCGCCGTGCGCAGCGCGCTGGCGGATCGCCGGTCGCGCTCGTCGCCGGGCTCGGGCTCTTCGTCGCGCTCGTGGATCGTATCTCGGGAGGGCCGGGTTCAATCACGGGTTCGAGTGACGACGCGTAAATCAGGCGGGTCCCAAGCAAAGTCTTGCGTCATTGAGCCGCGCAACCGGGCGGCCGACACATCACCAACCAAATGAGGCGCAAGCTCAGACTCTGCCCGGGAGCGGGATTCACGTTGGCCGCCGTGTTGTGGCTGATGAACGCCATGATTGGTTGCACCGGGCAAGGAGCGACCAGTCCGGGCAGCAACGGAACCGGTGGCGCGACGGATAGCCGGGGTGGCGCGACAGGAGGCATCGGTAGCGGGAGCGCCGCGGGCGGCGCAGGAGGCGGCGGCACGGTCGCGATCGGCGGAGCGAGCGGCAGCGGAAGCGGCGGCGCGTCCGCGACCGGAGGGGGGATGGGGCGGGGCAGCGGCGGCAGCGGCGTCGGGGGCGGCAGCGGCGTCGGCGGCGCTGGCGGTTCCGTCAGTGTCACGCCCGGGAGCGGCGTCGAGTTCTACGTCGCTCCGACCGGCAGCGACACGAACCCGGGGACCATGGCCCAGCCCTTCCGGACGCTGACCCAAGGCAATGTGGTCGCGCGACCAGGCACGACCATCTGGATGATGGCCGGGACGTTTCAGTACACGGCCACGATGGGTCTGAGCAAGAGTGGCGCTGACGGCATGCCGATTCGCGTGTGGGCCTTCCCAGGAACCCGACCGGTGCTGGACTACTCCGGTCAGACCAAAGGGTTGTCCACGGCGCGCGGCATCGAGATCTCCGGCAACTATTGGCACCTCAAAGGATTGGAGGTGGAAAATGCCGGCGACAATGGCATCGCCATCACCGGCTCGCACAATATTGTCGAGGACGTCCTTCTCCACGGCAACAGCGACACCGGGCTTCAGATTACGGTCTCTGCGGCGCAGGCCACCAACAACGCCCTGGGCGCCTACAATTTGATCCTGAACTGCGACTCCTACGAGAACCTGGATCAGGCGACCGGCGGAGAAAACGCGGACGGATTTGCCGCCAAGCTGCGCATTGGCCCCGGCAATGTCTTTCGCGGTTGTCGCGCCTGGAACAACGCCGACGACGGCTGGGATCTGTTCGCTTCTGATGACGTCGTCGTCATCGATCACTGCTGGGCCTTCTTGAACGGCAAGCCGACCGCCGGCACCAATCCCGCGGGCGACGGCAATGGATTCAAGCTGGGAGGAGCCAACGTCCCCCCCGGCCCCGGTGAGGGGGGCGCGGTTCACCAGGTCACCAACTCGTCGTCGTTCGACAACAAAGCCTGCGGTTTCGTCAGAAACAACAACCCCCAACTCCCCTCCCTGACCGACTGCCAGATCGCCGCCAACGGCACCGACTACTGCCAGCTGTCCTGTTCGCCGTCGACCAGGATCACGACGACCGGCGCCCAGGCCAAGTTGATCGCCAGAAATCCCGACGGCAGCCTGCCGGCGATCCCTTAGAACCGCTGCGGCCGGCCGGTCCCCCGGACGCTCTTCGGGATTGCCAACGTCACGTTTACGCAACCCGCGCGCGAGGGCACCGATAAGCGACGGTGGCGGGATTCCGGATGATGCAACCGTTGGGAAGAAATGGGTCGGGGCCGCTCTGGCCGCGACCGGGGCTCGGATGCGGTCGCCGACGCGAGACCGTCGTCGCGTCTATCTTTGGCGCCGATGATGTTCTTGCCGGCTATTCCTCGCGGGCGGTCGCCGAGTGGTACCAGCGGCTGGCTGACCTGTCCGAGAGCCGAGGCGGTGTGCTGGCGCCAAGCACGCTGCGACTGTGGCTGCAGAATCGCGATCCAAAGGCGAAGCGGACCATCGCGGCTCATGAGAATCTGACCAGGAGCGCGGTCGTGAGAGATACGCTCTCCTACCATCGGAGGGTCTACCTGACTGAAGAGAAGG
Source organism: uncultured Pseudomonadota bacterium (assembly GCA_963778795.1). Classification (GTDB taxonomy): domain Bacteria; phylum Myxococcota_A; class Polyangia; order Fen-1088; family Fen-1088; genus DASRQZ01. The sequence goes on from CAVZVU010000005.1 coordinate 2,000,244, forward strand.
CAAGAATCGCGGGTGGCGGTGAAAAGTGGGCCGGGGTGATCCCGCGACTGCAAGGCGCCAGTGGATTCAGTCCATGGGACGGCAAGGCCCAGCTCGCGATGAATTACCAATGTCTCGCCGCCTACTCACTGTTACAGACCGCGCGCTTCGGGGTGGATTCGATGTCGGAGGCGGAGGCCGATGTGTTCACGTCATTCCACGATTTTCAGCTGCGGAGCGACGTCGTCGTCACGCTTGAGACCAGCCCGAGCAAAAGGGCGATCTTGAAATTCGTGCAAGTACAGGCCAAGGCTATCGATCGGTACGACTGGGATCCGACGAAGCACCTCACCATGCCCAATCCGGACTTCGGCAGTCACGCGTCGTGGGCCATTCGACCGGACCTTCAGCGCATCACCGTCCATCATTCGAACGCCAAGCGGATCGAGCATGATGGTTTGGCGGCGCCCTATGACCTCGAAACGGAGATGTGGAGCGTCGCCGATCCGGTGGTCCTCGCTCCGGCTGAAATCAATCTGGCGCGGCGGCTCTAGTGTTTGTGCGCGGCACCTCTGGCGACGGTCCCTTGATGCGACCGCTGTTTGGTCACCCCTGGCGAGCGGGCGCTGCCGTTCTCGTCCTCTCACTGCTGTCGATGGCGGTGTGGCGAGTCGAGGTCGAGTGGATCAAGGGCTGGGCGGGGCTGGGGTGGCTTCACGGATATCCGTGGGCGGCCGTTCCGGTATGCGTTCTCGTCGCGGGATCGATCCTGGTGGCGGTGGCCTCGATGGTGCCGGTGCGGGTGGTTTCGTCCGGCGTCTTTCTCGCGGTTGTCTGCGGGGTGGCCTGGGTGTCGTTCGAGATGGCCCGGCGATGGCTCTACGTCGACCAAGAGTGGCTCTTGCCTCCGGCGCGGTCGCTGGCGCTCTGGCGATGGGCTCTCTCGCCTCTGTTGTCGCTCGCTCTGTCCGCGGTGGGGGTCCATCTGGCGATCAGTCGGCTGCTGGTCCGACTGCGTCCCTGGAGCTTCGTCCTCTTCGTGGCCGCGGAGCTACTGGTCCTGCCCATGAGCTGGCTCTCTGTGCAGATCATCCCCGCGCATGGCTATCGGGACGGCATCCACGCCATCAAGGCGGGGCATCCGATGCTGTGGACGACGATCCTCATGGCGGGCGCCGCGGCTCTGGCGGTCGGCATCAGCCGGCCACACACCGATCACACCGGTCACACCGAACAACGGTAACGCTTCGCTCACGAACCTTGCGTGCGCATCAGCGCTGGGCGCGCGCGTGTTCGATGGCGGTCACCAGCTCGGTCACGCTGTAGGGTTTGGCCAAGAAGGCCTGAAACTCGCCGCGCGGCAGGCGCCGCTCGACGGCGACGTCGAGGTAACCAGACGAGACGATGACGGGAATGCGTGAGCCGGCGGCGCGCAGCCGGAGCAGGACCTCGGCGCCGTCGAGGTCCGGCATCGTCATGTCCAGAACGACGACGTCGACGCCACCGCCGTCGCCGCCGCCGGCGTTGGCCGCCGGGTCGAGCGCCGCGAGCGCGGTTCGACCGTCGGACGCCTCCGCCACCGAGTAGCCGCGCAGCTCGAGCGACCGGCGCAGCTGGCCGCGGACAAGCGCCTCATCGTCGACGACCAGCACGCGACAGGGGCGCGTGGTGGCACGCGGGCGCCCGGTCTGATCGACGGGCTTCGCCACCTCGGCGGCGGGCAGCAGCACGGAGAACCGGCTGCCGCGGCCGACCTCGCTCTCGACCAGCACGGCGCCGCCGTGGGCGCGCACGATGCCGAGGCAGGCGGCGAGGCCCAGGCCGTGCCCGCGCTCTTTCGTCGAGAAGAACGGCTCGAACACGCGCCCGCGCGTCGACTCGTCCATCCCGCCGCCGGTGTCCTCGACCTCGACCAGCACCCACCGCCCCGGTCCCACCGTCGCCCCCTGGGCGTGGTCCCAGCGCGCGTCGACCTCGCTCACCTGCCGCACGTGCACCGTGATGCGCCCGGGGCGCCCGCCGAGCGCGTCCGAGGCGTTCGTGAGCAGGTTCATGATCACCTGGCTCAGCGTGACCGGATCGCCGAGAACGACGCTCGCCGCGTCGAGGGCGAGCTCGAGCTCCGCCTTCTTCGACAGCGTTGCGGCCAGCAGCGCGCGCAGCTCGCGCACCAGGTCGCCGACATCGACGGGCTCGCGCCGCCCCAGGTCCCGCCGCCCCGCGTAGGCAAGCATCTGCCGCGTGAGCGCCGCGGCCCGCTGGCCGGCCGTGATGATGGCGGTCGCGATCTCGCGGTCGTCGTCGGTCGTGGCGCGCTCGAGCAGCAGCTCGGCGTTGCCGAGCACGCCCGCCAGCAGGTTGTTGAAGTCGTGCGCGATGCCGCCCGCCAGCACGCCCAGGCTGTCGAGGCGCTGCGCGCGCTGGACCTGCTGCTCGAGCCCGCGCCGCTCGGCCTCGAGGCGCTGCGCGGGGCGCATGTCGCGCACGCCGGCGACGCGCACCGGCTGACCGTTCAGCGTCCCCGCCACCACGACGGCGAGCGTGGGCACCAGCTCTCCCGCGGCGTCGACGGCGGTGACCTCGATGAAGCCGAGCCGGTTCTCGCTGACCATCTGCTGCGCCGCAGGCACGGTCGACGGTGACATGAAGTCAAAGATCGTGCGCCCGACCAGCTCGGCGGGCGAGCGCCCGAGGACGCGGTCAGCGGCGCCGCGCGCGTCGATGATGACGCCGTCTCGGCTGAAGATCGTCAGGTCGAACGCTGCTTCGGCGAGGTCGCGAAACCGGGACTCGCTCTCACGCAGCAGGGCGTGCGTGCGTTCGCGATCGGTGACATCGCGGATGGCGCCGATGCGCACCGGACGCTGACCGTGCTGGCCCTGCTTGGACAGTACCTCCGACCGGAAGCGCGAGCCGTCCTTGCGGATGCCCGTGACGATGTACGCGCCCTGAAAGCCGTCGCGTATGTGGGCGAGGACGCCCGGGACGTCCTCGGGCGCGACGCACATGCGCAGGATGTCGCCGTTCAAAAACTCTTGGCGGTCGTAGCCGTGCATCTCGCACAGCCGATCGTTGACCTCGATGACCTTGCCGTCGGCGTGGATCAGCAACCCCTCGAAGGAGGCCGACGCCAAGAGATCGGCCCGCTCGCGCAGGCGCAGTTGCTCATCGCCGATCTCCGCCAGCAACACCGCCAGCGCGGCCCGGACCTGGCCCCGATCGCCGTGCGCGAGCGCCTCGTCAACGCGCACCATCCAGTCCTGCGGAGCCGACACCGCCACGGGGTCATGGTAGCGCGTCGGCGCGACCGAGTCTCATCACGTTCGTTCGTACAGAGGCCACCTCACTGCCAGGGGCTGGGCCTCAGCAGATCGTACCAGTTGTCCAGCGTGTGCAGCAGCGCGCTGGCGTTTCCGTCGACGACGAACCGGGCCAGCGCCTTGTCGATCGCCTCGATGAATTCGGGAGGTGCCAGGAGCGCGGTGGCCGGCACCAGCGTCATCGGATCCAGGGCTGCGCTCCGGAAGTCGTTGATCGTCCGCTGCGCCATGACGTCGTACGCGTCGGTGCTGGCGTCCTTGCGCGCGGGGATCGATCCCTTGATCGGATTGAAGGTGTCCTGTCCCTCGCGCGAGCCGAACACCTTCAGGAGATCCAGCGCGCCCTCGCGGTTACGCACCCCCTTGGGCAGGCCAAACGTGTCGGTCGTGAAGACGAAGGTGCCGGCGGTTCCCGGCATGGGGATCTCTCCGAATGAGACGTCGGGGGTGCCCTGGTTGGCCAGAAAGTAGCCTTTCGCCCAGTCGCCCATGATGGTCATGGCGGCCTGGCCGGTGCGAACCATCTCGACCGCTCCGCTCCAGGTCAGCTGGGTGGCGTTGCCGTTGGTGTAAGAAAGCAGCGTCCGGAGATCCTCCACCGATGCGGCGATCTCGGGCGCGAAGGCGTCGCCCCGCCCGACGAGGAAGTCCCGGTAGTAGAGCCCACCGCCGCGCGCGACCAGGATGTTCTCGAACAGAAGAAGGGACAGGGTCCACGGTTCGATGGCGCCGAGCGCGATCGGCGTGATGCCCTTGGCGCGGAAGGCCGCCGCGACGCCGAACAGCTGGTCCAGGTTGGTCGGTTCCGCGATCCCGTTGTCGTCGAACAGCTGCTTGTTGAAGAACAGCGTGTTGAGACGATGGATGTTGAGCGGGACGGCGTAGGTGTGGCCGGCGAAGCTCACGGTGTCGAGGACCGGCGTCGGGATCACGTCGGCCCAGCCTTCGGCCGCCGCCAGCGCGTCGACCGCCTCCATCTTGCTGTCGGTCTCGTTGCGCTGGTTGTAGAGGACCCAAGCCAGCAGGTCCCAGCCGCCGTTGGCTTGAAACGTCTCGGGCGGCTGGCCGCCCAGCATGCGGCTCTTGACCGTGTCGTGTTCCTTGGTGCTGCCGGTGACCACCGCGTCGATCACCGTCTGCTCGGGGTGCTTCGCCGAGAACAGCGTCAGCAAAGCCTGCAGAGCATTGGCCTCACCACCCTCTGTCCACCAGCTGACGATCTCGACTTCGTTGGCGTCGGGCTCGCCCGCTGGGCCGGTGCACGCCGCCGAGGCGAGCGCGCATGACGCGGCGATCGCGGCAAGCCCTCCTATGCTTGAATTTAAACTCATCGACAAGTTCTGCTGCGCCTCGCGTCAGGCTCGGCCGGCCGACACCGGAAGCCTTCCGGCGCACCGTCGGGACGGACTATACTCCGGGCGCCTACCATGTTGGGTTTCCAGGGAGATCTGCGCGGATTCGAGCCAGGGGGCAGGCATCGGATTGTCTCGCGGCTCGGGCAAGGTGGAACCGCCGACGTATATCTCGCGATCGCCTTTGGCCCCAGCGGATTTCACAAGCTGGTCGTGCTGAAGGTGCTCAAGCAGAGCCTGAGCTGTGACCGCGAATTCCGCGAGATGTTCCTGCGCGAGGCCCGGCTGGCGGCCCGTCTGCACCATCCCAACATCGTTCAGACCAACGAGGTGCTGGAGGTGGACGGCACGCCGATGATGGTGATGGAGTACCTGGAGGGGCAGCCGCTGACCCAGGTCATCGTGCGGGGTCGGCAGGCGCAGCATCCATTCACGCTGTCGATGCAGCTGCGCGTGCTGGTCGACGCGCTGAACGGACTGCATGCGGCCCACGAGCTGGCGGATTTCGACGGCACGCCGCTGGGGGTGGTTCATCGCGACGTGTCGCCCCACAACCTGTTCGTCACGGTAGAGGGACACGGCAAGGTGCTGGACTTCGGCATCGCCAAGCACCAGCGTGCCTGGGACGAGCGACTCGAGACGGAGGTCGGGACCGAGGTTGGTACGATCAAAGGCAAGCTGCGGTACATGGCGCCGGAGCAGCTGGCCGGCGAGAAGCTGGATCGACGGGCGGATATCTATGCCGCGGGGGTGATCTTGTGGGAGGCGCTGGCCGGCGAGCGGATGTGGAAGGGGTGCTCGGAGCCCGAGATTCGATCGCGCGTCCAGGTCGGCGATCTTCCGATGCCTGTTGCGACGCCCGATGCGGGCTGGCCGGACGTGCCGAGTGCGCTCGACGGCATCTGCCGCCGGGCGCTCTCGCTGTCGGTCGCCGATCGTCACGCGACGGCGCTGGAGCTGGCCGACGAGATCGAAGCGGCTCTGCCCGCGCTGGGGGAGGTGGTCGGTCGCCGCGAGATCGGCGCCACCGTCGCCAGGCTGTTTGAAGATGTGCGGGCGCAGACCAGAGAGGCGATCGAACGCGTGGTCTCGCCGGCGACAGCTCGGGTGAATGCGCCGGCGAACGCGCCTGAGAATTCCCAGGCGGATACCCGTGACCCTCAGCGCGTCGCGCCCACCATCCCGGAGGCGCCCGTCGTCGAGCGCCCCCGCCGCCGCCGCCTGCTGCTGGTGCTGGCGGCTGGCGCCTCGGCGATGCTGCTGATCTTGGTCGCGCTCGGCGCCTGGAAGGGAGGCGCCGCTTTCGCGCGACGGGTGTCGCCGATCGCCGCCGCCCCGCTGCCGGTCCGGAATGCGGCGCCGGCCGCCGTCGAGCCCCGCCTGGTCCACGACGTCGCCCCCACCTTGGCCACCATCGTGGCGGGCAAGCCGCGGGCCAGGCGTCTCCCTCTTCCACGGCTGGCTTCGACGACCAGCACCCAGGCCGTGGCGAGCGCGTCCGACGTCGCCGGGTGCGGCCGAAGCTTCCGGCGCTCCCGCCGGCGCGGTCGGCGCGACCGCCGCCGTGAGCGCGCCCAGCGCCGCCAGCGCGCCCGCCGCCAGCGCGCCGGCAGGCGGCGCGGCGGTGCGCGCCGCGCGTGACTGCGAGCAACCGTTCTTCGTCGACGTCGACGGAATCAAGAAGTTCCGACGCGAGTGCATGTGACCCGCGGCGAGGAATTGGCGCTGGCGTGATCGGACGACGACGAAGAACCTGGCCGCGACGCGCTCGCCTCCGGGATCTCCTGGTCGCGGCGATCATGCTCGCCGGCGCGGGCGCGCGCGCCGAGGACGCGCCGCCGGTCCGGGCCGAAGTCGGGGCCGACGTCGGGGCCGAAGTCGGGGCCGACGCATCCAAGGTCGCGTGCTTGCAGCACCACGAGACTGCGCAGATTCTCCGTCGAGAGCGCCGCTTGCTGGAGGCGCGCGCGGCGCTTCAGGCCTGCTCGCGCGCGGCGTGCCCGGCGCCGATCCGCAGCGATTGCATCGATTGGCTGGAGCAGGTCGGCCGCAGCCTGCCGTCGCTGGTCGTCACCGCCAGCGCGCGCGGCGCGGACCTGGCCAACGTTCGCGTGTTCATCGACGGAAAGCTGATGGCGGCGCGCTTGAACGGCTCCGCGCTGGAGATCGATCCCGGGGAGCACCAGTTTCGCTTCGAGTCGCCGCCCTGGCCGCCGGTCGAAGGGATGATCCTGGTCAGCGAGGGGGTCAAGGGCCGACCCATCGACGCCGAGTTCGCGCCCGCGCCGTCGGCGACCGAGATCCGCACGCCGCCGGTCCTCGACTACATCCTGGGCGGGGTCGCGGTGGCCAGCCTGGGGACCTTCGCCTATTTCGGCGCCTCCGCGCTCTACGACCGCCAGCAGCTGGAGCAGCGGTGCGCGCCTTTTTGCCGACAGGACGAAGTGAACCCGGTGCGCATGAAGCTGATCGTCGCCGACACCGGGCTGGGCGTTGCCGTGACCTCGCTGGCGGTTGGGCTTTATCTGCGCGCGGTGCGGCCGGCGGCGTCGCGTCGAAGCCGGACCCTGGGTGTCCCCGACCGGGGGCTGTCGGCGGTGGTGGTGCCGACGGGGCAGGGCGCCCGGCTCGAGCTCGGGGCGGCCTTTTGATTCGGGCGACCTCGCTGGCGGTGGGAATGATGCGGGCGGTGCTGATTCTGGCGCTGGGATCGGGGTGCCAGCTGGTGGTCAGCCTCGATGGGCTCGACGATGAGAGGTGCCCGTCCGACCAGAAGCGGTGCGACAACCGATGCGTGCCCCGCTCGGATCCCAGCACCGGCTGCGCGCTGCTGTCGTGCGCGCCGTGTGTCCTCCTGCACGCGAAGGCGCGCTGCGGGGACAACGGCCAGTGCGCGGTCGCCACCTGTCTTCAAGACTACGACGACTGCGATACCCAGCCCGGCTGCGAGACCGACCTGGCCCACGATCCCAATCATTGCGGCAGCTGCCTGGCGCCGCCCTGCGCGACGGCCAACGGGACTCCCGGGTGCTCCGCGAAAATGTGCGCGACGGGCGGGTGCAACCCCGGCTACGAGGACTGCAACCGCAATCCTCGAGATGGTTGCGAAGTCGATCTGCGCAGCAACGCCGAGCACTGCGGGAGCTGTGACAACCCCTGCGCGCCCGGACAGGTCTGCGACGCGGGCAGCTGCGTCTAGTGGCCGGGACGCTACAGGCCGTGCTTGCGGATCAGGCGATAGAGATAGGTGCGATCCAGCCCGGCCTCGCCGGCCGCCGCTGATACGTTGCGCCCGTTCCGATCGAGCAGCCGCCGCAGGTACTCACGCTCCCCGTCCTCGATCCAGCGCTCGCGGAAGTCCTTGAACGGCTGCTCGAAGGCCACGGCCGAGGCGTCGGTCAGGGCCGGCGCCGTCTGCACGGCGCCCAGCGCGTCCTTGGCGCCGAACGCACAAGCGCGCTCGACGACGTTGCGCAGCTCGCGGACGTTGCCCAGCCAGGGCATCTGCGACAGCTCCCGCTCCGACATCGGCTCGACCGGTTGCCGCCCGCGCAGAAAGTGCCGGAGCAGCAGCGGGATGTCGCCCTGCCGCGCGCGCAGCGGCGGCAACACCAGCGGCAGCACGGCCACGCGAAAGTACAGATCCTCGCGAAAGGCGCCCGCGTTGACCATCAGGCGCAGATCGCGGTGCGTGGCCGCGATCAGGCGGACGTCGATGCGGCGGTGCTCGCTCTCGCCCAGGCGCTTGACGGTCTGCGACTCGAGCACGCGCAACAGCTTGGGCTGCAGCGCCAGTGGCAGCTCGCCGATCTCGTCGAGAAAGATGCTGCCGCCATCCGCCGCCTCGAACGATCCCGCGCGTGGCGCCACCGCGCCGGTGAAGGCCCCGCGCGCGTGGCCGAACAGCTCGCCCTCGACGAGGTTGCTGGCCAGCGCAGCGCAGTCGACGATCACGAAGGGTCCCTTGGCGCGCGCCGAGGCGTCGTGGATCGCGCGCGCCGCCAGCTCCTTCCCGGTGCCGGTCTCGCCGAAGATCAGGACCGGGGCGTCGCTCTGCGCCACCCGGGCCATCTGCGCGAACAGCTCGCGCATCGGCGCGCTGGCGCCGATCAATCCGCCGAAGCTCTCCCCGGCCCACAGGTCGACGGGTGACAGCTCGGGCGGATAACGCAGCACCATCTCCGTGCCGCCCAGGCGGATGGTGGCCGCGTCGGGCAGCAGCGCCGCCGTGACCAGCAGATCACCGACGTAGGTCCCGTTGCGGCTGCCCAGGTCGCGCACCCAGGTCCCCCGATCGGTCGGTTCCAGCTCGGCGTGCAGGCGCGACACCTCGCGGTCCGAGACCCGCACCTGGGCGCCCGGCGCCGAGCCCAGGGTGGTTCGACCGCTGATCACCAGCCGCTGGGGGCCGTTCTCGTCGGTCCAGGCCAAGGTGGGGCGACGGCGCAAAGGGCGAGATGATTCCTCGCGGCGTATCTCGGTCTCGTCCTCGTACTCTTCCGCGACCACGGGGGCAGTGTACCGAATCGACCACCGAGAGTGCGCGCGTTCTGTGGCACGGCGGTCCACGGCGCGTGGCGGGGCGGTCCACTCGCCCAGCGTCGACGAGCGGTCGGCGTCGCGCCCGGCGCCGCGATCGCCCGCAAGCGCGCGGACATCGCCGTCGCCACCCATCTGTCGCGCAGCGGCATGCCGCTTGCCATGGCAGCGCCCGAGATGTTGATCCCGGCCCCGCTGCTGTGAGGGGGTAACCGTGGCAGGGCAGGGCGCGACACGGGCACGCCGCCCCGCGAGGTCTGACTGCGGGGCGGCTGACTCGCGGGGCGGCTCTCCTGACTCGCGGGGCGGCTGACTCGCGGGGCGGCTGACTCGCGGGGCGGCGCGCTGGTGGGTGCTCTGGATTTTGAGCGGACAGCCGGCGGTCTTGCGCACAGACTGTCGCGCATGAAGATCCTCGCGAGCCGGACATGAGCTTGGTCTTGGTCACCGGCGGCTCCGGCTTCATCGGCAGCCACTCCATCCTGCAGCTGCTGGCCGCCGGCCATCAGGTGCGCACCACGGTGCGCGACCTGAAGCGCGAGGCCGACGTGCGCGCCCTGCTGAAGGCGGGCGGCGCCGACGCGGGCGATCGGCTGTCGTTCGTCGCCGCCGATCTCGAGAGCGACGCGGGCTGGCCGCAGGCCGTCGCCGGCTGCGACTACGTGCTGCACGTGGCGTCGCCGTTTCCCGCGACCATTCCCAAGAACGAGGACGAGCTGATCGTGCCCGCGCGCGACGGCGCGCTGCGGGTGCTGCGCGCCGCGCGCGACGCCGGCGTCAAGCGCGTGGTGCTGACCTCGTCGTTCGCGGCGATCGGCTACGGCCACCCGCTCGCAGGCCGCGCCGTTCGACGAGACGAGCTGGACCGACCCCGCGGGCAGCGACGTCGCGCCCTACGTGAAGTCGAAGACGCTGGCCGAGCGCGCCGCCTGGGACTTCATCGCGAAGGAGGGCGGCGCGCTCGAGCTGTCGGTCGTCAATCCGGTCGGCGTGTTCGGCCCGGTGCTGGGCCGCGACTATTCGACCTCGATCCTGATCGTGCAGCAGCTGATGGACGGCGCCATGCCCGGCTGCCCGCAGCTCACGTTCGGCGTCGTCGACGTGCGCGACGTGGCCGACCTGCACCTGCGCGCGATGACCCATCCCGCCGCCAAGGGCGAGCGCTTCCTCGCCGTCGCCGGCGACTTCCTGTCGATGCTCGAGATCGCGCAGGTGCTGAAGCGGCGCATGGGCGCGGCAGCCAAGCGCGTGCCGACCCGGCAGCTCCCCAACTGGCTGCTGCACGTCGCGGCGCTGTTCGATCCAGCGGTGAAGCAGATCCTGCCGGAGCTCGGCAAGCCGAAGAACGCGACCAGCGACAAGGCGATGCGCCTGCTCGGCTGGGCGCCGCGCTCGAGCGAAGAGGCGATCGCGCCACCGCCGAGAGCCTGGTGCGGCTCGGCCTGCTCAAAGACAGCCCGAAGGGGTAGCCGCGTGGCCAGGATGATGGTGTCGCCCTTCGCGACAGCCACTGTAGCGTTTTCGTCGTCTTGACTGACACCTGCGGCGAGAAAGCGCCGGCGACAATGCATTCTGAAGCTGGTGCACCGCTTGCAACCGGTCGTTTCATGACCGTTGCCAAGGGCGGGTTGGTGGGGTGGTTGCTGATGGTGGTTGTCGCCGCCGGCTGCGTCGAGGCGCTGCCGGTGCCCCTCACGGCGACGGAGCTGCGCCAGCATTGGACCGGCGCGGCTCTCGTGGCGTACCTCGGCCAGCCGGACGCGAGCGCCGCCGTGTGCGACCTGCCATCGCCGCAGCCAGGCGCGGGCGCCCCGATCTCCGACTTCATGACCGAGCGTCTGGTCGACGGGCTCGGCGACGGGACGATCCCGCCGCCGCTCTGGCGCGCCTGTGTCGACAAGATGGTACGATCGGCGGATTCACCAAGCGCCGTGCGGCTTCTCGATCGAGTCGTCACGACTTACGCGAGGGCGATCACGGCGCAACGACTGGAAGCCGACACCAGCTTGCAAGCGCGCGTCTCCGCGATGGAGACGGTCTACCTGGAACGGCCAGCGGATCGCTCGGCGCACCCCAACGTCGTCGCCAATGCCGTCGGCAACGTGCGAAGGGCGCTGGGCCGGGGCGCGCTCGATTCTTGGGCGTCCCCGCAGGCGACGGCGTTTCTCGACGCCGTCGACATTGATGAGGGACGGTTGCGCGGCCGCGTCGTCGATCTGGCGATGCTCGATCAGCTGTTTGCGGCGGGCGATGAGGCGCTGCTTCGCCGCTGCTCGGAACACTTGCGCGCCGCCGACTTGAGGACCGAGGCGCGCAGGCGGGTCATCCGACTCCACATTCAAGCCTCTCGCGATCCCGAGGTGCGCGCCCAGGCCGCAGCGGTCGAGAGCACGGTGATGACCCGAGGGTTCAATCCGGCATCGCTGGAAGCGCATCCGCCGGGGCGCGCCCGGCTCGACCTTCCGGCGCGCCAGATCACCGTTCGGCAGCAGGTGCTGGCGGGGACCGCGACGCTCCTCGGTTCAGCTGAGCGGGTGCCACCGCTGTCGGTGCTGCCCGAGATCGCGCTGCGGGGGGCGCTCGAGATCGAGCTCGAGGGGCTCTCGCGGCCGGTCACGATCTGCGCTCCCGCCGCGCAGCTCGATCCCGAGCCCTGCGTCACCGCCGACCAGGTGATCGTCGCGAGCCCCCTGGTCGCGATCGATCGCGATGGGGCGCTGCATTTTGTCGACGCTCTGGCGGCAGCGCAGGTCGCGCAGCTGGCGCGCACGGTGGATCAGGTGGTGTTGCCGATCAGCGTCGCGGGTCGACGCTTGCTGGCGCCAGAATGGGCGCTGGTCTTCGAGAAGCCACGGGATGATCTCGACCTGCCTGCGACACCGGGAGAGCCCGACATGCAGATTCGCGTGGAGCGCGGACCGCACGGACGCCTGGTCGACATGGTGCACACGAAGGACCGAGACTACCTGGTCGCGGTCGAGGCCGCGGACGCGCCCAACTTCCACATCGCCAGTCGGGGGGCCGACGGCCGCTCGGGTTCGGATGGCTCCGATGGCATCGACGGATTCAGTGGAACGTCCGGCGTCAACGCGAGCTGTCCGTCGTTTTCGGGCACAAACGGAAACGCGGGTGGCGATGGGTCGTCTGGCAGCGACGGCTCCGATGGCGGCGCCGGCGACCCCGGTGGCAACATTCAGGTCGACATCGCCTGCGGCGGCGCGCCGTGCACCGATCTGGTGGCGCTGGTCGGGCGCACGATCTCCAGCGTGGGAGGGCGCGGAGGCTCGGGCGGCCGGGGAGGGCGCGGCGGAAAAGGTGGCCGCGGCGGCAGCGGCGGGTCGAGGACGACTTGCACGACCGACAACCACATGGTCAGCGTATCGGGGGGCAGCGACGGAATGCTCGGCCGCGACGGTGCGTCGGGCCGCCACGGGTCTCAGGGATCGTCGGGCGCCCCCGGCCGGGTGAGCGTCCGCGTGGTGCACTAGTTCGTCGCGCGCGGGAACGCGCGCGACGCGATCACAACCACAACCGGTCGAGCACCGGACCGAGCGCGGTCAAGTCAGGCAAGACGACGTCGGCGCCGCTGGCCTCCAGTTGCTCGACGGTGTGCCATCCGGTCGCCACCGCGATGGAACGACAACCGTTCTGCTGCGCGCAATCGATGTCGCGTGGCGTGTCGCCGATGACCACTACGCGGCGCGGGTCGGGGTCGGTGCGCGCGCGCCATTGCCCCATGGCGAGGCGCACCAGGTCCGGGCGCGTCGGCGCGTCGTCGCCGAAGGCGCCGACGACGAACTGGCCCGGATCGATGCCGACGGCCCGCAGCTTGAGGGGGGCGGCGCGGGCGTAGTTGCCCGTGACCAGCCCCATCGTCGTGCTGGAATCGGCGCCGACCGCGGCCAAGGCGGCGGCGACCCCAGGCAGGATCAGCGGCCGCTCCTCGGTCTGTTCCAGCTCCTGGGCCAGCTCCAGCAGGTAAAGGTCGCGAAACTCAGGGTGGAGACGGCTCGGATCGTGGTGTCCCAGCCGCTGCGCCGCCTGCCGGAAGATCCACGGATCGAGCGCACCCCCGAAGTCGATTCCATCGAGCGTGAACCCGGGGCCAAGCAGGCGACACCCTGCGCGCGTCATCGCCCGCGCGCCGACGCCGTGCGCGCGCAAGAGGGTGCCGTCGATATCGAACAGGACCAGCCGCATCGATTCCGAAGATATCCTAGCAGCCGAGGGTCTGGACACTCACAGAACATCTGCCAGTCGCGCGGACCGGTGGTTAAAATCCACGCATGATCAACGGCGCGCACGTCATCGTTTACAGTCGCGACGCGGAGGCCGACCGCCAGTTTTTCCGTGACGTCCTGCGCTTTCCCAGCGTCGACGTCGGGCACGGTTGGCTGATCTTCGCGCTCCCCCCCACCGAGGTCGCGGTCCATCCCGCCGAGGCCGGCGAAACCCACGAGCTCTTCCTGATGTGCGACGACGTCAAGGCCGAGATCGCCAAGCTCGACGCCAAGCAGGTGCCTCACACCGACATCGACGAGCAGCGCTGGGGATCGATCATCCGTATCACCCTCCCGGGCGGGGGACGGATCGGTCTCTACCAGCCGAAGCACGCGCGGCCGCCGTCGACCATGGGGATCTGAGCCATTCGGATTGAATTCGTCGGGGGTCTGGTGTCTAACGACAGACATGAATCGGCGCTGGCATCGCGGCGGGTTCGTGGTCCCGTTCGGGCTGGTTGTTTCGCTTGGGGTCGCAGCGGGCCTGTTCCTGGGCGGCTGTCCAGGCGGGCGAGACCTTCCGCCGCGTCCGGTGGATGAACCGAGGGCCGACGAGAAGAAAGCGGACGTTCCCTTCTGCGGCAAGATCTTCGTCGATCCCAAAGCGCCCAAGCGCGCCGGTTGTTGCGTCGGCGCCGCCGCGGGGATCCTGAAGAGCGCCGACGTGGTCGCGGCGTGCGGCGCCGCGCCGGCCGCTCATCTTCTCGCCGATCGTCTCGCTTATCTTGGCGAGGCGCGCGACGGGGAAGCCTGTCGTTTGTACTTTCAGCCGGCGGGCGGCGATCCGGCCGACAGCTGGGTGATGTTGAGTCACCCCGTGATCCCGGTTGGGGCGCCTGCGCCGGTGCGTCCCGATCCGATGCTCCCTTGGCGATGGAAGAAGGTCCCCCTGCGAGACGCGATCGGCTACCAGGCGCTGGCGGCGCACGACGAGCCGGGTCTGCTCGAGCGACAGACGATCCTTTGGGCCGGCCGGGGGCGCCGCATCCTGGGGCTGCACGTCTCCAAGCAGGTCTGCAACGAAGCGCAGGCACAGGCGCTGTTACAGCGAGCGATCGACGCCGTCCCTTGAATCCCAGCTGAATGAGATCAGGGGATGAGCGGGCACGCGAGCGTCCCGTTCAGGGGCGTCGACGCCGTGCAGACCGCGGGGCACTGAGGTCCGCCATCGATGGGGGCGATGCCGCAGGGGCGGCAGCACTTGAGCCCCCCGCCACATGCATCTTGCTGCATGTTGCAAGCAGCGCCCTTGGCGAGGACGCCTCTCGCACATTGGTGGTTCACGCAGCTGCAGCCGCCGGGTGGGATCGCGCAGGCCACGGTACAGACCATCGTGGGCGGCGTGGGCTGGTCGGTGGTGGCGAGGCAACTGCCACAACAACCGTCGGTCGGTTGAAAGACGCAGTCCGCGTCGCTGTAGCAGAAACCGCGGCAGACGCCCTGATGAGCGACGGCGACGCCGACGCATCGTGCCTCGCAGTCGCTGCCGTAGGTATTGCCATCGACGCCGCACACCGGCGCAAAGATCGCGGGGCAGACGCATCCGCCACCGTCGTGGCCAACCGTACCGCCGGCGCCGGTGCCGCCGGTGCCATTGCCGCCGATACCCGAGCCACCGGCACCCGCGCCGCCGATGCCTGCGTGTGATCCGCCCGTCCCCGCACCGCCCGTCGCGTCGAGGCCTCCGTCGCGCTCCCTATCACCCGACCCTCCGCTCCCCCCGCCGGGGAGCGCGGTAATCGATCCACACCCCAGGACCAGGACTCCCAGGGCCAGCGTACCGATGGGGGCCAGCGAGGACGAAGGACCTTTACGCATGACCCCAAAGGATAGCAACCAATGGGCCAATCCGGGCTACGGCGCCGCGAGCACGGTTGCGGCCGATCGCTGGCGATAGCCCTCCAGGGGGCCTCGAATTTCTGTGGGCTTGTTGTCGATCCCCACCGGAATCCGACAGCCGCCACCCAGAATCGACAGCAGCGACAGCGCCAGGAGTCGCGGGTGGAGCTTGCTCATTCAACGGTGACGAACAGCCGCCGCTCCATCGGCTGGTTGAACCCGGTCTTTTCCTTGCAAACGATGGTCATGCTGACGGCGTCGTGACCGCGGGCGACGAACTCGTCGTCGGACGTCACGTGAAAGGTGTAGCCCTTCATGTAACTGAAGATCGCGTGGTCGGCCCCCTGGTAAGTGATTCGTGACGCCAGCAGATGACGGCCCGCGGGCAATTCACCGGAAAACACCGGCTGAATCTGCCCGCGCTGCGCGCTGGTGATCACCGTCGGCAGCTGCGCGCCGTCGATCACGAAGCGCGCCTCCACCAGCTTGTAGTCATTTCCAGCTTCGTTCTTGAACCGCAGCGTGGCATGCGCCGGCGCCTCGACGGCGGCCTGCGGCGCGGCGGCGACCTCCTCGCGGGCCGCGACGACCTTGCCGGCGGTCGTCTCGGCGATCGGTGGTGCGTGGCCAGGCCGTTCGCGCTGCTTGCCTTTCGGTCGCTGCTGTTCGGTGGCGACGCGGAGGGGGCGCGGCCGACCCCCCGCTGGTTCATCGCGGCGGTTCGCCCGCGCCGGCGTGCCGCGATCGTCGCCCGGCTCCGCCGCCAGCTTGGCCGGCTCGGGCTCCTTGTTCTTCACGCTGTCCTTCGCGTGGTCCTTCTCCTTGTCTTCGGCGCCGGACGGCAGAGCGGTGATGATGAACGAAGGGCGGGACGGCGCGGGCGTCGCCGTCACCGCCGGTGCTGGTGCCGGTACTGGTGCCGGTGCCGGTGCCTTGCGGCAGCTCAGCACCGTCACCAGCAAGAACAGAAACATTCCACAACGACGTACCATGGGTCACCTCCCGACCTGATAACCATAGCTACAAAACGGCCCCTTGGCTGTCGTCGCGCCCACGGTCGCGCCTCGGTCGCGCTTACATGTCGTTTACGTCTCTTCTAGGTCTCTTCTAGGTCTCTTCGGCCAGCCAGTGGTCCGCGAGCCAGTCGAGCGCGATCGGCGCCGCGCGCAGCGTGGCGTCCAGCGCGGCGATCGTCGTGTCGCGCTGCGACGGCGGGGCGGCGTGTGCGCGCGCGTAGAGGATCCAGTTGGACAGCTGGTAGTGGTGCAGCAGCGGTTCGAAGCGATGGCCGACGAAGCCGTCCAGGAGCTTGTCCGCCGCGTCGCCGTCCGTGGAGGCGAGCAGTCCGGTCGCCACGTCGAGCAGGAGCTGCCGCATGTCCTCGAACGCGCGCTCGGGATCGCGCGAGACATCCTGCAACAGCGACGCGAACGCGGCGGCCGGCAGGCCGGCGGCGTCACTGCACTCCGCCATGATCGGCACCTGCGTCGCGATGAAGTCGGAGTCGGGCGCGCTCTCGAGCATGCGGCCGACCAGATAGAGATCGAAGGCGCTGGCGATCGACTCGGCGAAGAACAGGGCCGCCGCGCTGGCCGGTTCTTGCGCCGCGCCGGCCTGCGCGCGCAGCTGGCGGTCGGCCAGGTGATGCCAGGCCACGTGCGCGACCACGTCGCCCGGAATGTGGTCGTCGCACAGAAAATCCCCAGCGCGCGGCCCGCCCCAATAGGTCAGGTTCAGGAACAGCACCCGATCCCAGCTGGCGCTGGTGCCCGGCACCGGCGTCGAGAAACGGTACTGATCGCGGCGCAGCGCCTGCTTGAGCCGTCGGTAGAGCGCGATCGACTTGAGCGCGTCCTCGTCGTCGATTGTCAGCTCATCCAGCACGACCGTTCGGAACGCCATCGCGGAACCCTACGCCACCCGACCTCGACAATCACGCCCGCCCGCGGTCAGTGCCCGACGGCCGGCGTCGCTTCGGCGGGGTTGGTCGGTTCGATGAACAGGTCGACGCGGCGGTTGCGGGCGCGTGCGCTTTCGCTGTCGGCGGTGTCGGCCGGATCGGTGTCGGCGAACCCGGCGATGAAGATCCGCTTACCCTCGATGCCATGGGTGATGAGAAACAGACCGACCTGGCGGGCGCGCTCTGCCGACAATTGCCAGTTGTCTTGCCATCCGCGCAGCACGGGGCGGTCGTCGGTGTGGCCGGCGATCTCGATCCGGCGCGACGGCGTGTGGCGCAGGACGTCGGTGACCTGCGTCAGGGCCTGCAGTCCGTTGGGGCTGATCTGCACGCTGGCCGAGGGAAACAGCAGCTCCTCCGAGAGGCGGACGCGGACGCGGCCGTCGACGATCGTGACCGACGCCTGGTCTTTCACCACCTCCTTGAGCGAGGCTTTGAGGGCGCGAGCGACGTCCTCCTCCAGCGACGCGAAGGACTTCTCCAGCGATGCGAGCTTCAACTCGGCCGATTCGTTTTCGTTCAGCATCTGATCGGCGACGTCGAGGACGTCCTTCTTGAGGACACAGTTGTTGGAGTAGATCGGCGGCGGCGCAGGCGGGCAGCGCGGGTCCGTGACGACAGCGACCGGTGGCGAGGTCGCGCAGCTCAAGAGCGGCAAGATGATCGGCAGAACAACCATCGCGCGCACTGCGGTGAAAGGCCCACGACACGACATGATCAGGAGACTATCGCACCCGACGGGCGAAGAGGATCCTCCCGCGGGACCTTTGGGAATCGCCAGGGTCTGCGCGGCCTTGCGTCCGCGAGCAGGTTTCTGGGTCGCCTGCTCCGGCGCCCGCATGCGCTACCATGCGCATCGCCGATGGCGACCGACGCTTTGACGATCGACGTGCTCGTGGTGCCCCGGGCGTCGCGCACCGCCGTGGGGCCGATGGTGGGCGACCGGCTGCGGGTCGCCGTCACCGCGCCGCCGGTCGATGGCGCCGCGAACGACGCGGTCATCGAAGCTCTGGCGGAGGCGTTCGGCGTCCGACGCGCGGCGGTCGCGATCGTGCGCGGCGAACGTGGTCGGCGTAAGACGATCCAGATCACGGGCGTGAGCGCCTCGGCGTTGCGCCACCTGTTGAGCACGGCCGCTTCCCGCGGCAGCTCCGGTTGAGCCGCCGCGCGGTCACGTGACTCGGCTTGGGGGAACAGTACCCGCAGCGATCAGGAATCAGGCAGTCCCTGCTCGAATTTTGATCTTTGCGTGATGAAGCACATGGAGTGCTCGCTCTCACCTGCACACTCACGGAAAGCTCACATCCCATGAACAGAACATTCGGACCCGCGCTCTCGGTAAAAACTTTCGGGCAAAACCGCTGGAACCTTTGCCTGGTTGCAAGCCTCGTGATGGTTGTCTTGGGATGTGGCGGGAGCAAATCTCCCGCGACCGGCGCCGGGGGTTCAACCGGCGCGTCGATGGGCGGCAACTCCGGGACCGTGGCCTGCGGCGCGCCTGGCGAGGCCTGCTGTGCGGGGAACGTGTGCAACGGCGGTGGTTGCTGCCTCCCGCAAGCGGTTGATGGCGGCGGCAACGCGCGCATTTGTACCGGCGCCGGGCAGGTTTGTACCGGGACCGGGGTCAGCGGGACCTGCGGCGGCGGTTCGTGTACCGGTCCCGCCGGCGCGGCGTGCGGCGCCGTCGGCCAGGCCTGTTGCGGTGGCGCAGTAGACGGTGGAGGGGGCGGCGGCGCTACCTTCTGCACCGCGAGCGGCGCGCGTTGTACGGGAGGGATGTGCATCGCCTGCGGGACCTCCGGCACGGCGTGCTGTCAGGGCGGCGGCGCCAATCAGTGCCAGGCCTCGTTGAGCTGCCTGCCGGTCGACGGCGGAACCGCCTGCACGCCTTGCGGCGCTTCCGGTCAGACTTGTTGCGCGGGTGACGTGTGCAACAGCGGGCTCGGCTGCGACAACCCGACCGGACGCAATGGCGCCGGGACCTGCAGCACCTGCGGCGCGTCCGGGCAGGCGTGCTGCGGCGGCGGTAACTGTCAGGGCACTGCTTTGGTGTGCACCGGGCAGGTCGACGGCGGCGGCGGAACCTGCCAGGCGTGCGGCGGCGCCGATCAGGCGTGCTGCCCGGGCCAGACCGAATGCAACACCGGTCTCACCTGCGTGGTCTCGGCGACTGGCGACAAGTGTTCGGCCGCCTGCGGTGCCTCGGGACAGATCTGCTGCGGGAACGGCAACAACGGCACCTGCAACGCCGGACTTGGGTGCGTGGCACGGAATGCCGCGCAGGGAATGCCCGGGACCTGCAACACCTGCGGCGGGGCCGGACAGGTGTGTTGCTCTACCGCCGGCGCAGCGGCCGACGCCGGTATCACCGCCTGCATGACGCCGCTCGCTTGCCTTGTCGGCACCGCCGGGAACGAGTGCGGAGCGTGCGGCGCGACCGGACAGCCCTGCTGCGGAACCGGCAACAACGGAACCTGCACCGGCGCGACGCTCGCCTGCTCGGGTCGCAATGTCGGGCAAGGGCTCGCGGGAACCTGCGGCCCCTGCGGCGGCAGCGGGCAGGCCTGCTGTGCCACGGCCGGCCAGCCGGTCGACGGAGGCGTCACGGCCTGCGCGACACCGCTGGCCTGTCTGGTGGCGACCGCGGGAAATCAGTGTGGAACCTGCGGTGCTTCGGGACAGCCTTGCTGCGGCGTCGGCAACAACGGCGTCTGCGACGCGGGCCTCGGCTGCATGGGACGAAACCGCGGCGCGGGAATGGCGGGAACCTGCGGCGTGATCCCGGACGCGGGCGCGACTGACGCGCCCGCGGGTCAGTGATCGGTAGGGCGCGTCCTCTCCGCCTGCGGGCGGGCTGAATCATGGGTGGCGCGCCGTCGTTGCGACGGCGCGCCGTGACCGATTAAACGGATTCCGATACCGGCGCGGCGATCCTCGATCCGCACTGGATTCGGACCGACCACGACCGCGCATCGTGGTCCGTCCTGATGGCGATTTTCTTTTGCGATCGGCGAAAGAAAGTTGCGATGAAATTGATCGGTCGTGGGCACTCCACTGGCACCGGCATTCTGTGAAGAAAGCCAGGAAGGCCTCCCCCATGCACCGCACATACGCGCTCGTCTCGGGTCTCGTGAGTCTTGGCAGTCTCGCATTCATCGGCGGATGTTCCTGGTCCCCCCCGCCGAACATAAGCTCGGAAATAGGAGCGAACGGCGGCGGCGCGCCCCATGGCGGCGGCGCCGGCGGCAACGGCAGCCCGGGCGTTGGTGGCACCGGCGTGACCGTCGACAGCGGGCCGACGACGCCCACCACCGACGCGAACTGTGGCTCGAGCGTTAACCCGACCACGCGCCTGCCCCCGGATCTGCTGCTGGTCTTCGACCGATCTGGATCGATGTTGCAGGACCCGATGACGGGGAACAACTGCAACCCTGCGGCCACCTGCCCATCGAAGTGGAATCAATCCCGAACGGCGGTCGACATGGCGGTCGCGGCCAGCCAGGCCACCATCCGCTGGGGCCTCAAGCTATTCTCCAGCGGCGGTGGTGGCGGCAACAACACCTGCAATGTCGCCGCGGGCGCCGAGGTCCCGATCGCCCTCAACAATGGCATGGCCATTCAAAACGCATTGACCGCCGCGACAGCAGCGGGCAGCACGCCCACGACACTGGCCGTGACCAACGGGGGTGATTACCTCGCCACTCTCACGGATCCGAATCCTCGCTTCCTCGTGCTGGTAACCGACGGCGAGCCGAACTGTGGCGGTGGTGGCGGACAGGCCAGCGACGCGCCCGCCGCGATCGCCGCCGTCGCCGCTCAAGCTGCGCGCGGCTACGGAACATTCGTCGTCGGCATCAACAACATCGCGGGCGCGGCCGGCAACGCTGCGGCCACCACGCTCACCGACATGTCCACTGCCGGGATGCACCCCCGCGCCGGAACGCCCAACTACTACGTCGTGACCAATACCGCCGAGCTGGTGACGGCGCTGGGCGCCATCGGGACCCAGGTCGCCTCGTGCACTTTCAACCTAGCGACGGCGCCGCCCGATCCCACCAACGTGGTTGTGCTCGGGGACGGCAAGATGGTGCCGAAGGACGCGGTCAACGGATGGACCTACGGCGCGGGAATGATGTCGGTGACCCTGACCGGGACCTATTGTCAGGATGTGATGAACAGCGTCATCAAGAACGTCGAGGTCCTGTTCGGGTGCAACGGCATCCCCCCCACCATTCCCTGAACCCTGACGCTCCTCGCCTGAGCTTGCCGCGGGCCGTCGTCGAGCTTGCCCAAGAAGGAATGAAGAAGAATACGGCCTTTTCATTGGATCACGAGCGCAACGAGGTTGGGATTTGTTGATCTCGATTACAACAAACGTTCTAAACTCGCGACTGATGAAGCCCACAATCGTCGCGTTGTGTGTTGGATGTTTTCTCCTGTCGGGAGTCAGCTCGGCCGTTCGAGCGGCGGAGCGCGGGGCCGATCAAGCCGCGGTGGTGCGGCAGGTCACCGCGCTCGACGATGCCGCCCGCGCTGCCTACTCCAACGGCGACTTCGAGAAGATGAAGAAGAACCTGCTGAAGGCGCTGGCCCTCGGCAAGGACGCCATCGCTACCACGCCGATCATGGCGCGCGTGTACCTGCACCTCGGCGTGCTTTACGTTGACGGTCTCGACAATCGCGCGGTCGGCGTCCGCTATTTCGCGAAGGCGCTCGCGATCCGCCCCGACATAGAGCTGACCACCAACATGGCGACCAAGACGGTGCAAGGCGCGCTAGCCGAGGGCCGCCGGCAGCAGGAGCCGCGGACCGCAGAGGTGGCGGCGCCGCCCAAGACCACCCAGCGGGACCGGTCACCGGCAAAGGACGAGGAGTCAGACCGCGAGGCGGCCGAGCCGGCGCCGCGGCGTCCGGCGCGCGCCGCCGCCAGCGCGGAGGGCTGCCACGGCGATGCCGAGGTCGCCAGCATCAAGAAGCAGGCGCGCGACGAGTTCGATCGGCTCGAGAAGGCTCTGGCGATGGCCAAGGACGCGCTGACCAAGGAAAGCGCGCAGAGCGACAAGTTCCGCAAAGAGAAGATGGACTTCGAGCGCCAGCTGGGCGAGGCCAAGCAACGCGTCACCCAGCTCGAGAACGAGACCGCGCAGAAGGAGAAGCGCTCCGTCGCGGGCGCGCAGCGCGAGAAGAAGGAGCGGGAGGCGAAGGAGGCGCTGGCGAAAGAGAAGGCGGATACCGACAGCCTGGTGCTCGACACCGCGCAGCGCGTGCAGCAGCTGGAAAAAGAGGTGGCCGACAAGGACCGGCAGATCGCGGCGAAGGACAAGCAGATCGCCGTGGCGCTCGATCGCGAGAAGAAAGAGCGCGACAGCAAGGAGAAGCTCGAGCGTGACCAGCAGGCGGCCGAGGCGCGCGAGCGAGAGCGCGTGGCCATGGTCGAGCGGGCGCGCGTCGAGCGGGACAAGATCGAAGCTGGGCCGCCCCTGCCGTCCCGCATCCCCGAGCCGCTTCATTGCGCGGTGCCCGAGGAGGCTCAGGGCGGAGCCGACCTGTTCGTCCAGTGCGTGACTCAGCCGAACGTGAAAGCCAAGACCATCGTCTTTTACTATCGCCCCGCGAACGCCGCGGTCTACAACGCGGTGGTCATGGACCCGACGCGACGCGGATGGTCGCGGGCCGTGATCACGGCCAACAAGGTCAACGGCAAGCTGCTGCAGTACTACGCCGAGGCGCGCGACGGCCGGGATTCGGTAGCGGCGACCAACGGCCAGGCAAGCTCTCCCAACATCGTCACGATCGCCGGGTCCAGCCGTCGCTGAGCTGAGTCACGCCGGCGGATGGCTGTCGATCGTCGATTGACAGTTAAGATATAACTTTATAATTTGGCTCTGCTCACAAGCGGGAGGAGCCAATGAGAAAGTTACGGGTGTTCGAGTCGATCTCGGTCGATGGGTACTTTTGCGACGCTCGGGGCGACATGAGCTGGGCGCACGCTGGCCGCGATGACGCCGAGTTCGCCGCCTGGGTCAGCGGCAACGCCAGCGGAGGCGGAGAGCTGCTGTTTGGCCGCAAGACCTATCAGATGATGGAGGCTTTCTGGCCCACGCCGATGGCGGCGCAGCAGATGCCAATCGTCGCCAGGGGGATCAACGCCGCGCGGAAGTACGTCGCGTCGCGCACGATCCAGCCGACCTGGAACAACACCGTCCTGGTGAGAGGGGATCTGGTGAAGGCGGTGCGCGAGCTCAAGGCGAGTGACGGGGCGGGCATCGCCGTGCTGGGCAGCGGCGAGGTGGCGGCGCAGCTGGGGCAGGCGGGCCTGGTCGACGAGTACCAGTTCGTGATCATCCCGGTCGCGCTCGCGGGCGGGCGGACAGTGTTCACGAAGGGCTGCAAGCTGCGGCTGATCGAACAACGCGCGTTCGCGTGCGGCAACGTCGTCGTCACCTATGCAGCGTCAACGTAAGGGCACCGTCGTCGAGGACGGTGCGCACGCGACGCTGACGTTCCAGCGCGTCTACCAGCACGCGCCCGAGCGGGTGTGGGATGCCATCGCCACGCCCGAGGGGCTACGCGCGTGGCTGATGTGCACCCACGCGGTGATCGAGCCCCGCGTCGGCGGTCGAATCGATCTGGTGTCGGGGCCGCCGGGGTATCACTCGACCGGACAGATCCTGGTGTGGGCGCCGCCGCGCACGCTCGAATACGAATGGAACGTCGCGCCGGTGCCGGAGATGCCGCGCGGCGAGCACGCCATCTTCCGATACGACCTGACACCCGACGGTGACGCGACCCACCTGCTGGTGACCTACCGGCGGATCACGCGACAGACGGCGCGCGGGTTCTTGCCCGGTCTGCACGCGTTCCTCGACCGACTCGAGGCGCAGCTCGACGGGCGCCCGCTGCCCGACTGGACCCAGCGCTTTGCCGCGCTTCGGCCGGAGTACCCCGAGTGGACTGGCCATGCGCCCCATCCAGGAGAATGACGTGTTCCACGCGATCGCGCACCCGGCGCGGCGCGCGATCCTGGTGGCGCTCAAGGACCGCGAGCGCGCGGCCGGCGATCTCGCGGAGCCCTTCCACATGACCTTTGCCGCGATCTCTCAGCATCTGCGCGTGCTGGAAGAAGCGGACCTGGTCTCGGTGCGCCGCGAAGGGCGCCAGCGGTTCTATCAGCTGGATCCGAAGCCGCTGAAGGACGTCGTGAGCTGGGTCGACGAGTTCGCCGCGTTCTTCGGCCAGCGTCTCGACGCCCTAGGCGACTATCTCGACAGCAAACACGGCAAGCGCCGCCGTTAAGGTGACAGCGTGAGGCTGCCGGCGTCGAGCGCGATCTCGTAGTAGCCGTGGCCGTCCCAGGGGATCGGCGCACCGCCCTGCGAGGGCGTCCCGCCGTCGACGGTGATGCGCAGGTATTTGCCGGGGGGAAAATGCGGCGGCAGCGTCCAGGTCCAGGTCTGCGTCGCGCCGGTGTTGGTCGGTGTGCCCGCGGAGACGATCTTCTGCGCGCGCCAGTAGGCGCCGACGTTGACCATCGAGTCGATCCAGACGTCGCCGAGCATCTGCGCGTGCGCGACGCTGCCGGTGATCACCGAGATGTCGATCGGCGCGTACCAGTTGGCCGCGCTCGGCAGGATCGTGTGCACCAGGATGACGACCCACCGGCCGGCGCTATGTGCGTTGTCGATGGCGCTGTTGAAGCCCTCGACGGGCTCGGCGGCGACCGCCGCGTGACAGGGGAGGTTGAAGGGGTCGGTGCCGTCGCGCGGCGCGATCGTTCCCGCGCTGACGCCGCGGTTCAAGAAGAAGCGATCGGCGTCGGGGAGATCGTAGCCGGTGTCGCCGTAGGGGCTGGCGGCCGTCCAGACCGCCGGCTGACCGAGATGGCCGGTGATGTAGCTGGTGCAGTCGTCGAGCTCGCTCGCGATGCTGCCCGAGTTGCTCGCGCAGTTCGTCAGGTTGGCCTGACAGTGGTTCACGGTGTGGTTGCCGATCTCGTGGCCGTCCATCACCGCCTGGGTGAAGGTCGCGTCGAAGCCGGCGGTCCCGGCGGCGTTGCCGGTGGTGACGAAGAACGTCATGCGCACGCCGGTCGCCTGCAGGTCGGCGTAGTGTTCGATCTGCGAGGGTTGCGCGTCGTCGAAGGTGTAGGTCAGCGCGGAGTGAAAGCCGGCCCAATCGAGCACCTTGAGGTTCCCTGGTGCGCCGCTGGGTTGTGGCACGTCGGCCGCGCCGGGGGGCAGCGGCAGGCCCGAGGAGACCGGCGCGCCTCCACCCGCGCCGCCGTTGCCAACCGTGCCAGCGGCGCCCCCGGTGCCGGTAGCGGCGGGCGTGGAGCTGCAGCCACCGGAAGCGAGCACACCGAGCAGAAGAGATCCCAAACCTAAAAGCCGGGAATAAGCTCTGTTCATGACGAGCCCTAGAAGTCTCATTGTCGCGCGCCCGCCTCAACAGAAATCACGGGTGTCTGGGCGCGTTGGATCCGCGGTATGGTCGCCGCTGAAGTCCGATCTGTTCGAAGGCGGCGCCACCTATCACGTGGCAGGGAGGGATCAGTACCTCACGATGATCGAGGCGTTCGGGCCGACGGGGCATCGTTACTACCGCTCGTTCGTGGCCGACAATCTCGAGGGGGAGTGGACGCCGCTGGCCGATAGCTGGACCAACCCGTTCGCGGGCATCAACAACGTTACCTTCGACGACGGCGTGACCTGGACCAACGACATCAGCCACGGCGAGCTGCTCCGCGACGGATATGACGAGACGCTCACCATCGACCCGGGCAATCTCGGATTTCTCTACCAGGGCGTCGATCCGACGATGACCGGCGTCGCGTATTCGCAGCTGCCCTATCGCCTTGCGCTGTTGACGCTGATACAGCCGTAGAGGTGTACCGGCCAGGTCTTCGGCCGCGAACACGGGTTTGTCGGTTTGAGGACCGCGACCTACTCCAGCTGCAGGCCGCAATCGGTGCAGGCCCCCTGCACCAGCGGGGCGGCGGTTCCGCACGCGGGACAGGGGAGCTCCTCACCGGCCGGGGCGGCCAGCGCCGGGTGATCGTCACCGACGGTCCCTTCGCGTCGTGCCAGCTCGATCCAACGCTCCTGCATGAGATCTCTGACGCGGGGCAGGTCCTCGGCGCGCGCGAACAGCTGGAGCTTGGGCGCGCAGCCGCACCCGGCGCCCTTTTGGCCGCAACAACCACCCCGATCGAGCAGCACGGGGATCTCCGCCGCCAGGCAGGCGTCGCGCAGCTCCTTGGCCTCGGCGAATGTGGCTTGCAGGCAGGGCACCAGCTCAGCCTCAGCCAGGGCCCCTTCGGCGTCTTCGGTGTCCACGCGGCGATTATAGTCGGTCGGCGTCGCCCGGTATCACGGAACGATGCCGACCACCTCTTGCGTCCACTGGGCGATGTGATTCGAGGTGGTGATGTCCTGGAACGGCAGGCAGAACGCCGCGAAGCTGGGGTCGGTGCCGTTCGCCAGCGCCGTCGGATCGAAGCCGATCATCCAGATCAGCGTCCCGGTCGCGCTCTCGTTGCTGCTGTTCGCCGGCGGCGGGCGCAGGCCGTACTGGCGGATCGACGACACCGTCAGCCACAGCAGCGTGTGCTGCTCGTCCAGGTGGAAGGTGAACGGCGACCACTTCGGGAACGAGTTGGTAAGGTTGGTCGTCCCCTTGTCGGCGACACCGGGCCCGTTGGCGGCGTCCAGCGCGACCAGATTGGTCGCCGCCGGCGGCAGCGCGGTGGCCCACATCTTCGCCGACGGATCGCTGTCGGCGTTGCAGACGGTGTCGTAGTTGCTGCCGTTGGGGCAGGTCGACTCGTTGAAGACCATCACCGGATACGACGTGTCGGGCGAGATCGCCGGGTAGTAACGGTTCTTGCCCGCGACCGCCGGCAAGAGATCGTGCGCGGTCCAGTTGCCGCTGCCGTCGTCGTCGACGTACGAGATGCCCGCCTTGCCCGGGCGCTGGTCGGTGTAGTTGCCCGCGGTGTCGACGCTGGTGAAGACGATGCGCCTGCCGTCGGCCGACCAGTCGGGGTGGTCGGCGCGCCGGCCGCCGACCGAGATCTTGCCGGTCACTCCGCCGGTGGTGCCGTCGAACATGATCAGATCCGAAGGGCCGGTCTTCTTGTCGTCGGTGTACATGCCGACGTAGCGGGCGCCGGTCGGGTCCCACGACTCGAACTGGCTCAGCTGCGCCAGCGGATAGGTCGCCAGCGGGCGCGCGTTGGCGACGTCGAACAGCAGGACCTTGCCGCTGTTCTGGCCGCCGGCCGACGCGACGATCTTCGTGCCGTCGCGGCTCAGCGCGTGGCAGCCGACGCAGGTGCCACCGGTGAACTGGGTGCCGATGAAGCGCTCGGCGGTGGTCGCGGTGGTGTTGCCGAAGTTCCAGCGCATGATCCCGGTGCCGCCCGACGTCGTCCAGTAGTACAGGCCGCCGCGCACGTCGTCCTTCGCGAACTGCAGGGTGAACATCGCGCTCTTGCCGACGGCGGTGCCGTTGTCGTCGGTGCCCCGCACCGTCAGCTGCACCTGGCCGGCGCCGCGGTTGGTCTCGGCGATGTAGCTCCAGACCTGGCGGCTGGGCGCGTAGAGGCAGCCATCGGACAGCGGCACGCAACGGGTGTAGACGGTGAAGTCGCCGATGCCGCTCTTGAAATGCAGCTCGAACAGCGTGTTCGACGTGCTGCCCTTGCGGTAGTGCACTTCGATGCCGAACACGTTGGGCGGGAACAGCACGTGGTCGTTGGGGTAGACCAGTTGGGGCGCGCGCGAGGTGTCGGCGGTGCCGTTGAACTTCGAGCCGGGATCGGACGGCAGCGCCGGCATCGCGCCCGGGCCGTCGGCGACGAAGACGCCCGACAGCTGAACGGTGAGGCGCGCGTTGGCCACGACGGTCCCGTTGCGCGCCGTCAGCGTTGCGATGCCGCCGCTGGTGCCCGCGGTGGCGAGACCGGTCTTGTCGATCTTCGCGACGATGGTGCGGTCAGAGCTCCAGCTCACGCGATCGGTGATCTTCTGTTCGTGGCCGCTGATCATTCCGTAGGCTTCGAACTTTTGCGTGGGCGGCGCTTTCGTCAGATCCAGGACCACCGTCGCATCGGGCGGGGCGAGGCGAATCGCCGTCAGCCCGGCGATCGGCGCCGGGTCGGTGGGCGGGGTGCCGCCGGTGCCAGGGCGCTCGGGGTCGAACGTGCACCCGAGGGCGAGCGACAGCAGCGGCACGAGCAGCGCGTGGCGGAAGGAAGCGAAGAAATGACGAGGGCCCTGGTCCTTATTTGACGTGTTTTTCATGAAATGCACCTGCGCGAGAAGGTGCAATTTTACGTGGTTTTCCTGATTTAAGGCAGAGGCCAAGCACACCTGGTCACGGCAATGATCAAGCTGATATCAGCGCCCTATGTGGGTGGCGCGCCCACTGTGCCCAAGGACAATCGCCACGACGCCACAGACGCCAGTGTCCGGGTTTTCAAGAGTCCGGACCCTGGCGTCCTGGCGTCCTGGCGTTTAACCGAACGGCATCGGGGTTACAGGCGGCCGCGTTGGTCGCCGTCGAGCACGCCGTCGAGATCGCGATCGATGCCGATTCGCCGGCCGCTCCCGGGCGGCACCGCGGTGAACGTGAGCGCGCCGTGCGCGGCCAGCGCCCGCACGCCGCTGTCGGACAGGACCCGCCCGTGGGCGCGATCGGGGATGAACTGCTCGGTCGCCGGCGAGAACAGGAATCCGACGGGGAGACCGCGCACAACCCCGTGCACCACCAGGTCGCACTCGCCCGCGACCGCGCGCACCTCGAGGAGATCGATACGGGCCCCGGTGTCGGCTCCCGCGGCGCCCGTCAGTGTGGCTTGCTGGCCAACGATGGGAGCCAGGTTCGAATCGAACGCCATCATGAACGCCTCGACCTGCCGGCGCAGGGTGATGTTCGCCTGCAGCTCTTGAAAGGCCTGCGCGGGGTTGTTCGGGTCGGTGATGACCGGGAATCCTCCCGGGTTGCCCGGAGAGGTCGCCGTCGGGGGCTGTCGCGCGAACACCAGTCCCCCGTGGAAGCGGAACACGGTGTCGACGCTGCCGTCGTGCAGGAACCCGAAGCCGCGCACCTGATTACCGGTCGGCTCGTTGCTGTTGTACGGCGCCGGGAGGATCCCCGGCAGGCCGCTGGTGTCGTTGGGATCGAAGGTCGCCGCCATGCCGAACATCCCGACCTTCTGGTAGAGATTGCGCAGGTGCGGGACCTTGAAGAACTGGGTCTCGGCCTCGAACGAGTAGCGACCGTCGCTGCCGAAGAAGCCGGGGCTGGCGACGCCGAACGCGGCGTTTCCCAGCGGATCCAGCACGTGGCAGCCGTTGCAGTTGTGAAAGAGATCGGACGGCAGCTCGTGCCCGTCGGGGGTCTGGCTGAAGAAGAAGTCTCGCCCCACCTGTTCGTCGGGCGTCAGCGAATTGTCCAGGTGGCGAATCGGATTCGGCGGATAGGTCACCTGCAGGATGAAGTCGGTGAACGCCTGCATCTGGTCATCCGCCAGCGGACCGCTGCGCCCGAGCAAGCCCGCGAACGCGACGTTGAACTTCTTGAAGGCGATCTGCTCGTCGAACGTTCCGGTGTCGGGCTGGGCGCTGGGCAGGATGACCAGCCGGGTGGCGTCGGTGCCTCCGGTTCGATCGCCTCGCCAGTGCATGGGGCCGTGGTTCGCCATGCCGCGCAGGCTCTGGGTGGTCATCGGGCCCTTGAGCGGGTGATCGATGAGCGTTTGGTTTCCCGCGATCTGCGCGAGGATCGCCGGATCGATGGTGAACGGCCCCGGGATCGGGGTCGCGATGTCGTCGGGATCGCCGAGGTCCCACGCCAGGCTGTCGAAGTCGCCGAAGATGTGGCAGCTGGCGCAGGCCGAGTCGCCATGGCTGGACGTGAGGGCGGCGTCGTAGAGAAAGCGCCGGCCCTTGACCACGCTCGCGGGCTCGGGGTTGAACATCGCCACGTGACCGATCTCGCGCCGGCCGCGCACGTCGACGATGGAGATCGCGTTGTCGAAGCGGGTCAGCACGTACAGCGTCCCTTCGCGCGGGTCGAGGACCAGTCCCGACGGCCCGCCGCCGGTCACGTCGATCTGATCGGTCCGCGACGGCACGAACGCGTCGCTCTCGAGATCCCGCGTCGAGAACAGGCCGACCTTGCTGGAGCCGAGCGCCGTGAGCATCAGGGTCCGCCCGTCGGGGGAGACGACCATTCCGGTCGGGAACGCGAGGCTCTTCGCCGCCTCGTCGGGCGTGCCGTCCTTGGTGAAGTCGATGTGCTTGTTCAGCAGGCGCGGGGTCACCTGACCGGAGCTCGGATCGATCGCGGTCACGCGGCTGTCGGCGATGTGGCCGCGCACCGACCCCGCCGGCGCCCCCTGGGTGGGGCCGAAGGCGTTGTGTCCTTCGAAGCGAACATCGTTGTGCGCGTCGAGGTTGGAGACATAGATCTTTCCGCTGACCGGGTTCACCGCCATGTTGAAGAGAATGGTGCCCACCCCGCGGAACGCGCCGTTGGCCTTCAGCGCGGGCGGGCTGGCGGTGGCGTCGATCGCGAACACGTCGTTGTCAGGCAGGCTCAATTTGACCTGGTCGTCCCAGCGCCGTCCCACGTTGTCCAGCCAGTGCAGCTGCCCGTCTTGCGGGTCGGTGCGGTACTTCACGACCAGGCCGGTCGGCGGCTGCGGGACGCCCTGCGCGTTGCTGTGCGGCGGCGGAACGAAGCCGTGCGGCGTGACCACGCGTTCGGACAGCGCGGTGGTTTGATTTCCCGAGTGAAACGCCGCCGCGTAGACCGTGCTGCCGTCGGCCGAGACCGCGAGCGCCCGCGGGGTGTCGGAGAAAAGAGTGATGACGTCGATCGGCGTTCCGGTCAGCGACGGACCGAGATCGCCGGTGTCGAACACCCAGACGTCGGCGCGACCCACCCCGGGGGTGGCCAGCTGGGGGTCGCGGCCGGTGTTCTGACCCCGGTGCGCCGTGGTGATGAACGCGCGCGATCGGCGAGCGCCCGCGAACACGATGTCGCGCGGCTCGTCTCCCACCAGAAGCGTGCGCGCGACGTGGGCTCGCTCGGGATCCCTGACGTCGACGACGCTCACGCTGTCCGATAGATGATTGACGACCCAGACCTCGCCGTCGCACCGCTCCGCCAGGGCGACCGGCTCCAGGCCGACGGGGATCGATGCCACCGGGGCCAGGTGCCGGCCCCCCAGTACCCGGAAGATCTCCATCCGGTTGTCCGGTGTGTTGGTCGCGTAGAGCCACCGGCCATCGGCGGACAGAGCCAGCGGCCGCACTTGACCGCTCTCGAACGTGGTGAAGCTGTCACCGGGCCGGCCGGCCGGCGGAGCAGGAGCGGCTGCAAGAGCGCTCGCCGCCTCGACGACCGGATCGGCCGGCTGCCCTGAGCACCCGATGCTGCCGGTGGCTCCGAGAATGCTCGCGAACGTGAAAATCTTCCCCAACCTTCGTGCAACAGATCTCATGACGCCCCTTTCCTTCCTCCGACACCGGTCTTTCCGACGCTCGTCGGTTCCTGTTCAGCGTGTCTTCGAGAACACGCGACACGCAGACTCCGCCACCTACAAAATGATCAACGCTTCAATCTGCTTTTCTTCAGACGCTGGCGTGGCCGGGTCAGTTGTTCGGGAGTGATCTCGATCGGCCGTTCCACCGGGGTGGTCTTCGCCGTTGCACAACTGAGGCGCAACCGCCGCGTCTCTGACAAGATGATCGGCATGGTGACAACCGGTCCTGCCTCCCCCCAGACAATCGATCCCGCCGAGCTCGTGGCCTCCCTCGCGCAGATCGTCGGACCGTCGGGCGTCGTGACCGCGGCCGACGATCTGGATCCGTACCTCAAAGATTGGCGCGGCCGATTCAAGGGGCGCGCGGTCTGTCTGGTGCGCCCCGCGAGCACCGCGGAGGTGGCCGCCGTGCTAGCGCATCTGTCGGCGCGCGGCGTCCCGGTGGTCCCGCAGGGGGGCAACACCGGCCTGTGCGGCGGCGCCACGCCTGACGGCTCGGGGCAGGCGGTGGTGCTGTCGCTGGCGCGCATGAATCGCGTGCGCTCGGTCGACGCCTTCGACAACCTGATCACGGTGGAATCGGGCTGCATCCTCGAGAGCGTGCAGCAGGCGGCGCACGACGCCGGCCGCCTGTTCCCGCTCTCGCTGGCCGCCGAGGGGACCTGCCAGATCGGCGGCAACATCTCGACCAACGCCGGCGGCACGGCGGTGCTGCGCTACGGGATGATGCGCGATCTCGTGCTGGGGCTGGAGGTGGTGCTGCCGACGGGCGAGGTGCTGTCGACCCTGCGCGGCCTGCGCAAGGACAACACCGGCTATGATCTGAAGCAGCTGTTCATCGGCGCCGAGGGGACGCTGGGCGTCGTCACCGCAGCGACGCTGAAGCTGTTTCCCCAGCCGCGCGAGGTGATCACCGCGATGGCCTCGGTCGCCAACCTGGACGCCGCGGTCAAGCTGCTGCGCCACTTGCAGACCGACGCCGGTGACAACGTGATCACCTTCGAGCTGATCGGGGACGTCGCGCTCGATCTGGTGCTGCAGCTCTTGCCGGGTCACAGCCCGCCGTTCCCGCGCACGCCGCCGTTCTCCGTGCTGCTGGAGGTCGCCAGCTTCTGGCGCGGCTTCTCGGCTGCCGAGGCCGTCGAGGACAGCCTGGCGCGCGCCAACGAGGCGGGCCTGTGCGACGACGCGATCGTCGCCCGCGACGAGACCCAGGCGCGGGCGCTGTGGCGCATCCGCGAGGACGTCCCCGAGGCGGAGCGGCGCAGCGCCACCGCGATCAAGCACGACGTCAGCGTGCGCCCCGGGCTGATCCCGGCGTTCGTCGACGCCACCCGCGCCGCGGTCGAGGCGGCGCTGCCCGGCGCGGGGATCATCCTGTTCGGTCACCTCGGCGACGGCAGCCTGCACCTCAACGTCGTGCCGCCCGGGCTCGGGCGCGCGCCGGTCGCGCCCGACGTACACGCGCGCGTGTGGCGCGCCGTGCACGACGTCGTCGACGCCCACGGCGGCAGCATCAGCGCCGAGCACGGCATCGGCCAGCTCAAGCGCGATGAGCTCTGGCACTACCGCCCCGCGCTCGATCGCCGCCTGATGCGCGCGATCAAGGATGCGATCGATCCCCGCGGGCTGATGAACCCGGGGAAGGTGATCTGATCACTTCACGCAGCTGACCTCGGTCCAGGTCGATAGCTGGGGACACCAGTCGTCGCCCCGATCGACCTGGAAGAGGAGCCCTCCCGGGCAGAGAGTGAAATTGGAGCTCATGCGCCAGCAGGGAGGGCCAGCGCGCTCGCAACTCGGCAGAACCGCATCGGTGAGCGAGCCGTCGTCCTGCTGCGCGCGGTCTTCGACCACGCAGGTCGGTTGGACCCCGTCGAGCGTGGGATCTCCGTCGCCGACACCGGTCACGCAAGGAGGGTCGATCAATATGGCGAGCCGTGTCGCCAGTGCGGACAGCGCCGGAAGGAACGAATCACTCTCGATTGAAAGGTAGCTGCCGTGAATGCCGAAGGCCTCGAACAGTTCCGACAGGCGCGGCGCCGCGGACGCCAGGAGCGGTTGTGGCGAATCCTGCGCCCGCGGACCGATCACTGAAACCAGGACTTTGGCTGGATCGGGTTTGAGGGTCTTGAGGAAGGTGGCGAAGGAGGCGACGTCCTCGAGCTCGCCCGCGGATCCGGAGGCGTCGTCCCGCGCGCTGATGATGATGACCTGCAACGTGGCGCTGTCCCTCGAGAAGGGGGATCGCCCCGCGAGCGCGCCGCCTCGCGGATCGCCACCGAGCGCGCGGCGCATGGCGGCCAGTGGCTGCGGCGCGCCGCAGTCTTCGACGTCGAAGCTCGCCATGCAGGAGAACGCCAGCGGCATCGAACCCTCGAAGTTCGGTTGCTCGCCGCAGGCGGAGGTGGCGAGAAACTGGTCCGGGGCTGGCAAGCCGCAGGCAGCGCCCCTGAGCGGCGAAGCTGGGCAGGCGTTCGGCGCGCTGCCGAACGAAGCCGGGACGAAGCCGACGTGCAGGCTCGGGGGTTTCCCGGCCAGGCCCGGCGACCCGCTCGGCGAGGTGAGATTCTCCAGCGCCTGGGCAATCTGCGGATAGGCCGCTGCCACGGCGGGCTGGAAGCCGCCGAGCGACGGGCTGTCATCGATGACGAACAGGACGTCGATCTGGGACGAAGAATCGGTCTGAAAGCGCCGGGTGACCGTCTGCGCGGACGTGCACCCGCCGGTCGGACACCCATCGCTCACCGATCCGGCGCCGCAACTCCACGCCCCGAGCGCCAGCATCGTGACGAGCGCTAGGAAAAAGAGCCTGCCCGGATGAGTCGCGCCATTCACGCGGGCTGAAGCCCAGCAAACTCTGGGCCGCCCACAAGGCCTCATGTTCGGCATGCCCTGCCACGCATCGGCCGCACGCCGCCAACCTGGTTGGCGTCATTGCCACCCGCATCGACCGTGATGGCTCCCGTGGACGGGCGCGCGCAGCCGCGTTCTAATAGGGCCGATGCGAAGAGCGCTCGGCCTCGTCGGTGTGCTCAGTGGGTGTCTGCTGGCGGGGTGTGCGGTGGGGGCGGTGCGGCAGGTCCAGCTGGGCGGGTTGGCGCGGTATCCCGAGGTCACGGCGATCGCCGTCGAGGCGCCCGAGCGCCCCTCCGGCGACGACGCTGGCAGGCGCATCGACGCCGGCGTCGCCGCGGGGGCCCAGCGCGCGCTGGATGCGGCCGGCCTCGCGGCACCGACGGGGCATCCGGGCGGGCATCTCACGCTGCGGCTGTCGGTGGTGGCGGCGGAACGGCCCTCGGCCCCGCCCCTCGATTCGACCGCTCGTGCATTCTCCTCGGCGCGCAGCTGGGTGGGCCTGGCCGGCAGCGGCGACGCGGGCGCTGCCGCCGGCAAGCTCGAGCTCGAAGGGCGCCTCTTGCTGCCCGACCAACGCCCGGTCGGCTACGTGCGCTGGGCCCGCGAAGGAGCACCCGATGCGCTGGCTTCCGACGGCGGTGAGGAAGCGGCGCGCGCGCTGGCGCGCCTCGTGCCCGTGCGCCGCCGCGACTTCGCCGATCGCCGGGCCGCGGATGAACGCCTGCTGCTGACGCCGACGCCGCTCACGCTCGAGCCGGGCGAGGTGGTGGTGAGCGACGACGAGGTCCTGCTGGCCCGGATCGGCGCCGGCCTCACCCGCCGCGTGCAGCTGGATGTCTGGTTCGGCGGCTTTCCCATTCCGGGCGCGGGCGTGGTCGGCGCGCCCGGCCACGGCATCGTGGGGGCGGGCGCCGCCGGGGCGATCGTGCTCGGCTTCTTCGACATCGGCCTCAAAGTACGGGTGCTCGACGAGACCCGCATCGTCCCGGCGATATCGATCTCCTACGATCTGCTCGACGTCTTCGGCCTGGGCGGGGGCGGCGCCGGGATCGTGGTCTTCGGCAACGGCGAGGGCGCCGGTGGCTTCGGCGTCGTTGCGGGCGCCAATGCGCAGTTCAATCTGTTCACGCTGGTCGCAGGCAAGCACTTCGGCCCGGTGCAGGTCACGGCCGGCACCTATGTCCTCGACAACCACAACTACTTGCCGCAATCGGCGGCGTTCCAGGGCGGGTGCGGCGCCGTTGCCAGCGACGGCTCGGGCGTGACGGCGGGCGTGATCCCGTGCGGGTCGGGGTCGGCCCGCCTCAGGCGGCTGCCGATCCACCTGCAACCCTTCGCGGGCAGCGAGCTGGTGCTCGGCCGTCACTCAGCGATCATGATCGACGCGCTCATCGGCGACAGCGTCGAGAGCTCGGTGGCGACCAGCGGGGTGCGCTGGTTGCTCGGCTGGTCGCGTCCGCGGGGCATGCTCGCCCTCGATCGCGTGCGTCTGCGCCTGGATCTCGCGGTCGTGTGGCTGTTCGAAGGCGCGCAGCGAGAAGGTCCTTCGCCGCACGGCGCCCGCGCGCTGCCGCTGCCCTGGGTCGGCGCGGGGTTCTATTTCCTTTGAATTGGGTCGGGAAATAGTCGGGACGGCCTCTCCTTGCAGAAGCTCAGGCACCTGTCTAAAGATGCCGTCAACCATGGGTGGACGGTGGGGAGCGATTCTCCTTGGGTGCGTGGCACTCTCAATCTCGTGCAAGGTGGGGCGAGAGATCGCGCGCTCGAACCCGGGGTCGGCGCAAGATGCTGCGAACGACGGCTTTTCCGCTGAGGCGGCGCACGACGGGGGCACCAGCGGCTCCACCGATGCTCTCGCCGGCGCGGGGGGCTCGGGCTCGGGTGGCCGCACCGGGACCGGCGGCGTCACCGGCACCGGCGGTGTTGTCGGGACCGGCGGTATTGTCGGGACCGGCGGCGTCACCGGGACCGGCGGGTGCATGAACGCGTGCGCGACCGGGACGACGCGGTGCTCTTCGGGGACCAGCGTCGAGACCTGCGGCGCCGGCGCCAGCGGCTGCACGGTCTGGACGCCGTCGACCTGTCCCTATGGGCAGGCCTGCTCGCGCCTGCTCGCGCCGGTGGCGTGCTTTGATCCGAATTGGGCGGCGTGGCCGATGCCGAACGATCTGCCCGACGTCAACGCGGGCGCGCCGAACCTCCAAGGCTACAACGTCTACCCGGACGGCACGGTCGTCGACGCCATGACCGGGCTGATGTGGCAACAGGTGGCGCCGGCGACGACCTTCACCTGGCCCAACGCCGTTGCGTACTGCCCGGCGTTGACCCTCGGCGGCTTTCGCGACTGGCGCGTTCCAGCGGAGATCGAGCTGGTCACGCTCTTGGATGACAGCGTCGCCAGCCCTGGGCCGACGATCAACGTCCAGGCCTTCCCCGGCACGGCGGGCGCCGTCTACTGGTCATCGTCGCCGGCGTCGGCATCGATGGCGTGGGCGGTCGACTTCAGTAACGGCAGCGTCTCCGCCAAGGACTACTTCAATGAAACCACCGGCGCGTACTTCGTCCGGTGCGTGCGCTGAGCATCCGGAAAATGTTGATGGAGGAAGCATGAAGGTTCTGGCTATCCGCATCGGCGCGGCCGTGATCGTCGCGGTTGCGCTGACGGCACCGGCCGCCGCCAGCGCTCCGGCCGGCCGGTACACGTACACGACCACCTCGTTGACCGTGTATGACAATCAAACCCGGCTGACCTGGCAGCGGACCGCCTCGACAACGTTTTTCATCTGGGCCGACGCCAAGACTTACTGCGCGGGGGTGGGGGTCAGCGCCGGTCTGGGCGGGACCGGCTGGCGCCTTCCCACCAAGAAAGAGCTGCTGACCCTGGTCGACTATTCGTTGACGAGCAGCACGTCGCGGATCGATTCGAACGCCTTTCCGTCCGCGACCGGGGTCGCCGGCTGGACGGCAACTCCCGTGGCCGGCTCGTCACCCCCGGCGGCCTGGTTTGTGTCCAGCGGCTATGCCAGCGCCGCCGACGAGGTCGGCGTGGCTGCGGTCGTTCGCTGCGTGCGCTGAGCCGGTCCCTGAACCGGCGGTGACTCCGCTCCCCCGGGAGATCACTTGAAGGTTGATGAGCCAAACCAGGCCCCATCCGCCACTTCTCGCCACATCACGGGTAGGTCGCGCGTTTGCGGCACCCGGTCCGCCGGCAATCGAGGAGGAGACCCATGCGATCCACTGCTGTTCAGGGGCTTTCGTCGCGTAGCGCGATTCTGGCGTGTGGTCTGTCACTGATCTTCTTCTCGGGAGCGTGCGGGGGCGGTGGTGGTTCGGGGGGAACGGGGGGGAAGGGAGCGGGCGGAGTCACGACCGACGGCGGCGCGGGGGGACAGGGCGGCAAACTGGATGGGGGGGCGGGCGGCACGGTGACCGACGGCGGGCAAGGTGACCGGACCGACGGTGGCGCGGGGGCAGGCGACGCGGCCGACGCCGGCGGCGGATCGGAGGCGCGATGACGCCGGCTCGGACGGGACGGACGGTGGCTCGTTGCCGCTCGGCCTCCCCTGGAACGCGTTCCTGCCGCTGGGAGCGGCGGCGCCCGGCAGCAGCACCGTGGTGGGGACGACCAGCGATCTCACGGCCAATCACTTCGACGCCACCTATTACGGCACGACCATCAGCTTCACGAACGCGGCGTTGAACCTCACCGGCCTCGGCGCGGAGCTGGTGCTGATCCCGCCGAAGAACAATGTCCCGGCCGTCGACGTTACCCGAAGCTATTCGGTGTCGGTCTGGGTCGCGCTGGCCGACGTCGGAGGGTTTCGGACCGTCGTATCGGGCGAGGGGGTCACCATCGCTTCGTTCTTTCTGCAGAAGCGCGCCGACACCAACGCCTGGGCCTTCACTATCCCGCCCTCCGATTCACTCGCCCCGGGTGGTTGCGTGATCCCGAGCGGGCCGGTCGACGGTGGCCCGGCCCCACATCCGATCACGCCGGTGGCCAACACGCAGTATCACCTGGTCGCCACCCACGACAGCACGACCGGTCTGTCCATTCTCTACGTCGACGGGGTTGAATCGGGACGCGGTCCCTGTCCGCTGGGCTGGGCCGACACCGGGGTGGTCGGCATCGGTCATGGCGTCTTCGCCGGCAACCGCGGCGACAACGTCCTCGGATCGATCGCGGAGCTGGGTCTCATCAATCGGGTGCTGACGCCCACGGAGGTTGCCAACCTCTTTGCCGCCGGCCGCGCCGGCGCCGTCCACTCGGATGCGGGCGTCGACGTCGCTCCGGACGTCGCCCCGGACGTCGCCCCGGACGTCGCCCCGGACCTGGCTCCGGAGGTCGGTCCGGTAGACGCCGGCCCGGCCGACAGCACCGCGGTGACCGACGCCGCCGCCGACGGGGGATAGACCTCGCGTCGCGCGGATCAGTGCCGGCCGGCCGCGGCGGTCCAGGCCTGAAAGGTCAGCGTCGCCTTCTGCGCTTCCCATTCCGCGGGCGTGAACACGCTCAGATCCTCGCGCTGAAAGCCGGGCACGTTTCCGCCCAGCGCCCGCGTTCCCCCCTCGCGCTCCTCGGTGGCCAACGCCGGATCGATGGCGACGCGGTTCTCGCGCGTCCACTGCGCGATGTGGGTTTCGGGTTGCGCGCGGACGGTCGCCTCGGTCCAGATCGGAAAGCCGAGCTGCCCCGCCAGCCACGACGCCACCGGGCGGGTCAGGAAGTACGGACGGTGGCCGGAGCCGTCGGTGAAGCCGAAGTCGAACACCGCGTCCGGCCGCCCCGCCAGCTGCCGGGCGCGCGTTCGGAGATCGGCGAAGAACGGCTCCTGAGCCTGGGCGACGATCGGATCGATCCGGCCGTTCCAGATCATCACCGGCCCACGGGCAGCCTGCAGCGCGTAGAGCACGGCGCCCCGATCGCCGAGAAACCCGAGCGAGCGGTAGGGCAGCGCCTGGCACATCTTCTTGCTCGACGAGTCCCAGTAGCCGCCGGGCCCGTCGAGGTTTCCGCCGCCCACCATCGCGCAGGCGCGCAACCTCGGTTCGACCGCGCCGGTGAGCGCGAGGACAAATGACCCCATCGAGTAGCCGGCGGCGCCGATGCGCGTCGGGTCGACCTCGGGGCGCGAGACGAGATACGAGACCGCCTGCATGATGTCGGTGATCATCAGGCCGCACAGGCGGCGCGCCATGATCTCGCCCCCCTGCAGCTGATCGTGCTCGCGCGCGCCCGACTGGCGCGCGGCGCTGCGCTCGCCTTCCCCGGCCTGGTCGTAGGTCAACACCGCCGCGCCGCCGCGCGCGAAGGCGATACCGGCGTAGTACGAGTACCAGGAGTATTTATCGCCGCGGTGGCCGTTGACCACGATCAGCGCCGGTATCCGGCCTCCGGGTGGCAGCGGTTTGGGCAAATAGAGAATCGCCGGCACGCGCATTCCGAGCTCGGTCGCGTAGGTCACCGCCTCGGCGCTGACACCCGGCGCCGGGTCGAACCGGCGATGGGTCTTCCCGGCGGGGGGCGGCATCGGGTCCGGGATGAAGAAGTGCGCGCGGATCTGCGCGCGCAACGCATCGACCTGCTTGGCGGTCATCGTTGTCGGTGTCTTGGGGGTCGGGGTTCTGGTGGTTGGCTCGGCGCGCGCCGCGACGCAGGTCAGCAGCGGAAGCAGCGGCAAAAGCAGCGGCCGAGGGATGCTCGTCATCCGTCGCTGGGCGAATACTGCGCGACGCCGCCGCCGAAGGACCAGTCGAACGGCTCGTTCTCGCTGAGCACGATCATCACGTCTTCGACGCGGGTGCCGGTCGCGTCGCGGATGTTGTCGGCGATGGCGCGGTAAAGGGCGCGCTTCTTCGCCGGGGTGCGGCCGCGTCGCAAGGTGATGTGAACCGCCAGGAATCCGGGCGAGCGATTCACGCCGAGATAGCTCGGGTCGAACACCAGATCTTCCGGCGCGTGCGACGAGATGACGTGAAACCGATCGGTGGGCGGCACCTCGACGGTGTCAACGAGCGCGCGATGAACCGCGTCGGAGACCTGGCGTCGATACGCGGCGTCGACGTTCGCGGGGACGGCAATGCGGACCAGCGGCATGGCGACTCACTCCTTTCCCGGAAGTTCGCGAAGATTCGGAAGGTTCGGAAGGTTCGGCCGACCCGAGCATAGCCGAGACAACGGGCGCGAACGGTGCTAATAGCCTCGGTCATGCGTCGCAAGCGTTGGCCTTGGATTGTGCTGACCCTGGTCGCCGTGATCCTCCTCGCCGGGCACTTCGTGCTCGGCACGGCGGCGAAGCCCGAGGGACGGTTCGTCATCGACGTCGACGCGCTTCACCGCGCGGCGACCAGCGGCGGCGCACTGCCCGAACGGATCGAGGTCGAGAAGGTGGGGGAGTTTGCCTTCCCGCAGACCTTCGTCGTCGCGGGCGGTGGTTTCCGGATGCATCCGATGGTGTTGCTCGCCCACCGGGTGGTGTGGCCCGATCATTCGCTGATCATCGACACCGCCATGCCGCCCGAGGCGGGGAAGAAGATGCCGGGCTCCAAGTTCGAGGTCGCGGCCTACGAGCGGCTGCAGGCGGCGTTGAAGACGACGAACGACATCGTGTTCACCCATGAGCACGAGGATCATGTCGGCGGCGTGGCCGCGGCGCCCGATTTCGCGGCGATCGCCGGCAAGGTGCGCATGACCCGGGAACAGCTGACGTCGCCCAAGCTGGAGCGGGCTACCTTCGTGGCGGGGACTCTCGAGAGCCTGAAGCCGCTGGTCTACGAAGGGCTCTATGCGGTCGCGCCCGGGGTCGTGCTGCAGAAGGCCGCCGGCCACTCTCCCGGCAGTCAGCTGGTCTACGTCGAGCTCGCGAGCGGCGCGCGATTCCTGTTCGTGGGGGACATCGCCTGGTCCTTCGACAACATTCGCCAGCAAACCGGGCGGCCCGCCATCGCCACGTTGCTGATGAAGGAGGATCGC
This sequence comes from uncultured Pseudomonadota bacterium, assembly GCA_963778795.1. Lineage (GTDB taxonomy): Bacteria > Myxococcota_A > Polyangia > Fen-1088 > Fen-1088 > DASRQZ01. The sequence continues at coordinate 2,041,899 of CAVZVU010000005.1, forward strand.
GGTGCGGTCGCGTCGGAGGTGCAGGCCTTCGCCGAGCTGCCGCCCAACATTCACCTGATCGTTGCGCACGATCCGAAGGCGCTGGAGAGCGATCTGGCGGCGGGGCTGTATAAGCAAGGCTTCAGCGGTCTGTGAGCCAGAAGGGGACCACGATGACGATGAAAGCCGTTGTCTTGCCCGCGTACGGTGACGCCGACCAGCTCGAGCTGCGCGACGTCCCCGAGCCGACGCCCGGCCCGAACGAGATCCTGGTGCGGGTGGCGGGGGCCAGCATCAACCCGATCGATTGGAAGCTGCGCAGCGGCGCCTACCACGCGTTCATGCCGCTGAAGCTGCCGGCGATCCTGGGACGGGACGCGTCGGGCGAGGTGGTGGCGCTGGGGGCCGGCGTCACCGGTTTCGCCGTCGGGGCGCGGGTCATGGGCCGGGTGAACGCCACCTATGCCGAGCTGGTCGTCGGGCCGTCGGAAGCGTGGGCGGCGGTGCCGGCGACGATGGATCTGGTCGACGCGGCGGCGCTGCCGCTGGTGCTGCTGACTGGCGTGCAGCTGATCGACGAGGCGGTGCAGGCGCGCGCGGGCCAGGTCGTGCTGGTGACCGGCGCCACTGGCAGCGTCGGCCGCGTCGCCGTCTTCGTCGCGAAGTCGCGGGGCGCGACGACCTACGCCGGCGTGCGGGGAAAGCACAAGGCCGAGGCGGCCAAGCTCGGCGCCGACCAGGTGGTCGTTCTCGACGACGACGGTGAGATCGCGCGTCTGCCGGCGCTGGACGCGATCGCCGACACCGTCGGAGGAGCGACGATCCAGAAGCTGCTCGGCAAGGTGAAGCCCGGCGGTACGATCGGCAGCGTCGTCGGCGAGCCGGCGGGGGCGAAGGAGCGCGGGTTGGTCGTGCGCGCCTTCCTGGCCCATTCGGACGCCAAGCGGCTGGCGGAGCTCGCCGCCGCGGTCGCCGCCGGCAAGCTGGTGATTCCGATCGCCAAGCGTTTCCCGCTCGCCGAGGCCGCCGCCGCGCAGAAGCTCGCCGAGCGCGGCGCCGCCGGCAAGGTCTTGCTCGTCGCGCGCGCCGTCGACTGATCGGGGTCGGTTAAACGCCAGGACGCCAGGACGCCACGGTCCGAATCCTGAAAATCCGGCCTTTGGCGTCTCTGGCGTCGTGGCGTTTCGCTAAACGTTTTCCCAGGTGCCGGTCGCGGCCGAGCGAAACAGCGCGTCGATGACGCGCATGTTGCCGACCGCCACCTCGATGCTGTTCTCGACCGCGCCGCCGGCGCGCACGGCGCGCGAGAAGGCCTCGCTCTGCAGGCTGTACTGATCGACGATCGGGAAGGAGGTGACCTGCGCCGAGGCGCCGCCCAGCTGCGAGCCGTCGTCGAGGAAGATCTTGCAGGGCTGGTTCGCCGGCGCGTTGAAGGGGATCTCGACTTCGATGCGCCCCTTGGTGCCGAAGGCGTTCACCCGCTGAAACGACACCAGCTGCGTGCCGCAGGTGAACGTCAGGTGCGCTCCACCGTAGTCGAGCATGCCCGAGGTCAGCCGATCGGTGCCGAACTCCGGATCGCGCTCGATGAGCGCGACGGCGCGCTTGGGCTCGCGCCCGAAGAGGTAGCGCGAGGTGTTCACGGCGTAACACCCGATGTCGTAGAGCGCGCCGCCGCCGGCGTCCTTCTGGTTGCGGATGTTGCCGGCGTCGCGATTGAAGTAGGAGAAGGCGGTCTGCACGCTGACCAGATCCCCGATGCGTCCGCTGGTGATCCAGTCGCGCGCCTGTTGCCACTGCGGGTGGCTGCGGACCATGAACGCCTCGGCGATCAGCTTTCCGGTCTCCTTCTGAACGGCGACCAGCGTCGCGGCCTCCTTCGCGGTCAGAGCGATCGGCTTTTCACACAGCACGTGCTTCCCGGCGCGCGCCGCTCGCGCGGTCCACTCGACGTGCATGTGATTCGGCAGCGGGTTGTAGATCGCCTCGATCTCCGGGTCGGCCAGCAGCTCTTCGTAGCTGCCGTAGGCCTTGGGGATCCCGACCGCATCGGCGGTCGCCTTGGCCTTGCCGAGGTCGCGCGACGCGAGGGCGCGTAGATCGGTCAGCGCCCCCTTCTTCATTCCGGGCAAGCTGACATTGAGAGCAAATCGGCTCGCTCCCAGGACTCCCCAACGGACGGGGACCAACTTCGCGGCGGTAGTGGTCGACATCGCCGCCGACCCTACTTCACACCCCCCGCAGTTTCAATTCGCCCCAGGCTTTCCCCGTCCTCGTCCTCGTCCTCGTCGCCTAATACACCTTCGCCCCCCGCTGCCGCAGCCGGTCCCACAGATCCCCCGCCTCGAGAAAGTAGAAAACCACGCGGCCGAACGTCAGCAGATCGCGGCTCTTGACCGGCGAAGGGGCGCCCTTGGCGTCGAGGCGGTGGCCCCCGATCCAGGCGCCGTTGCGCGCGCCTGCATCCACGAGCTCCCAGCCGGAGCCGCTGCGTCGCAAGAAGGCGTGCACCTTCGACACGAAGATATCGGGGATGACGACGTCGTTGGTGCTGCCCCGGCCAAAGGTGATGGCCGACGGCACCACCGTGCCGACCTTGCGCAGCGCCAGGACGAACGGATCCTCGGAAGAGGGCGATGGCGCCGTCGCCGTCGCCGTCGCCGCCGGCGGTGGCGAGCGGCCGCCACCGCCAACTTTGGCGCGTGCGCCGACCTTGGTGTCTTCGTCGAGCGCCTCGGCGACCAAGGCCTCGCGCATCCGGCCGCTGATTTCGTACAGGAACGGGAAGTCGAAGGCCTCGACGAACTCCTTGCGCGTCATCGAGTCGGCCAGCGCCCGCCAGTCCTGATCGGGTACCGGAGCGCGCGCGAGCAGCTCGCGTTGCTCGGCCAGCGCCGGCTCCTGATCGGCGAGCGGGGCGTAGCGCAGCACCAGATCCAGCAGCGCCACCATCGCCTGGCGGCCGTCGCCGTTGGCGTGCAGCGCCAGCGCCAGGTGGGCTTGCGGTGGCGCCATCTCGGGAAACTCGGCGACGGCGACCCGGAACGCCTGGGCCGCCTCTTGACGCCGTCCGGCCCGGCGGAGCGCGCTGCCGAGCCCTAGCAACGCGCGATAGCGTTCATCCGGGGGCAGGCCCAGCGCCAGCGCGCGCTCGTAGGCCGGGATGGCGGCCGCGCCGTCGCGCCGCGCCTCATATGCCGTCGCCTCGACCAGGAGTTGCCGGGCCTCGGCGGCATTTTCTGTCATGGCGGGATCGTACCGCAAGACGCGGAGATCCCGCCATCGAACCCGTCACGGCATCGGGATGACGAACGTGGTGATCGAATAGGCGGGAACGGTGGCAACGAAGCTCCAACCCTGGATCGGGAGCGTTGACAGGGCGACCAGGTTCTCGGTGCGGGAGGTCCGGTGGCCCTCGGCGGCGGCGCCGACCGAGGCGAGCGCGGTCAGGTCGAAGGTGAACCCCGCGCTGGCGGTCGTGCTGCTGTTGCGAACGACGATGGCCAGCGTCCTGCCGTCACCGCTGACGGCTGCGACCATGTTGGTGTTGTTCACGTCGACGAAGGTCGCGCCCGGGCGGATGTAGCGGCTGAAACCGGCGTGCATGTAGAAGCGCTTCAGATACCCGAATGTCTGTTGCGTGTCGTTGAGCGTGAAGCTGGCCCAGTTTCGGCTGGGATCGCCGACCTGCCAGTCGACCCAGGCCTCGGCCTGGAGATCCCGCAGGTCGGTGATCACCCGACCGGCCATGAAGACCGCCGCGTCGGTGTCGTCGGCCAGCGTGGTGTTGAGCGGACCCGACTCCGACATCCAGAGGCGTTTGCCTTTGCTGGTGGCCAGCGCGCGCAGGTTGGTGCGCAGCGTGCCCGAGTAGCTGTGCACGTTCATCTGACTCATGCCGGCCAGCGTGGTGGCGTCGTAGCCGAGCATGTTGTTGTAGCCGTCGTCGATGCTGTTCTCGTCCGAGGCGCTGACCGTCGTTCCGGTCAGCCCCTTTGCGATCAGCTGCGCGCTGATCGCCTTGTTGATGGTTTGCTGCTGGGCGGGGGCGAAGCGGCAACCCTCCTGACCACCGTTGGCGGTCCACCAAGTTGCGTTCGGTTCGTTGAGCGCTTCCAGAGTGCGGAACGTGATGCCGAACGAATCGCGGAAATGCTTCACCACTTCGGTCAAATAGGTGGCGAACGCATCGTACGACGCGTCCTTGAGGTTGTTCGTGGTCCCGTTGGTGCTGCCCGAGGCGCAGCCGCTGTTGGTCATCCAGTACGGCGGCGAATTGGAGAACGCTTCCAGGATCACGCCGGGGCCGCCGCTGGTCACGATCCGTTGCAAGATCGCGCGTTGGTTGGCGTCGGCGTTCCAGTCCCAGGTGCCGGCGCTCGGCTCGAACCCCGGGATGTTCTTCCACTGCCCCATGTGGGTGTGCGTCGGATCGTCGCCGCCGCCGATGTTGTAGCGGAAGATGTTGTAGCCAAGGCCGTTGGTGGCATCGAGGACCTTGTCGACCACCGCGTTCCGGTTGGCCTCCGACCAGCCGCCGACGTGGTTGGCCCACCAGCACAGGCTGGTGCCCCAGCCTTCGAACGTCTGGTGGCGCACGCGCGGGTCGATCTTCACCAGCGTGGTGCCGGTCGCCGCGGTGACCGTCGGCCGGGGTCCGGCGTCGAAGCCGCCGGTAGCGCTGTCGCGTGCCCCGCCGTCGACGACCGTGGCGGCGCCGCCGGTCCCGGTGACCATCGTACCGCCGATACCCGATCCGCCGCGACCGCCACCGCCATTGCCGCTGCCGCCATTGCCGCTGCCGCCGGTCCCGGTCGCGCTGGTGGCGCCGCCGGTCCCGGCGCCGGTGGCACCGTCACCCCCCACGCCAGTCGTGGGCGGCGTCTGGGTGCGACCCGCGCACGCCGCAACGCCGGACAGCAGCAGCACCGCCGTCAGACCACGAATTCGCCATCGGCGCGTTTCGACGCGGACCACCAGAGCTTGATCGGGCATGCGCGAATCCTTTGGGTCCCCGCGGAAGTTTTGGCGACGGCCGACGCGTCATGGACGACGGGCGTCACGGGGCGCGGGGGTGCAACGTGCAGTGTCCAGGTTGCCTTGGTTCGGCTCAGGAATCCGTCGGGAATCCGTCGGTCGTTCGGGGCCTCGCAGCCCTCCCGTGGCCCGACCCATCGCCGCGCAAGTTACAAAGTCCCCGTGAAATCGAAACCTTCCGGTTTCCTGGTGCATGGCCAACTCGACGTCGCCGGTTTTTCTTTGCGGTCAAGAACGGCCAAATCAGCCAGGAGCAAGCCATGAATGGACTTGGGGGTCTCAATCGATCGCCCGCCGGTGTCGTGCTGGGTATGGTGCAGCTGCAACTCCCGACGGTGCGCGATCCGGGGGAGCTGGCAGCGCAGACCGAACGCATCGTCGAGCTGGTCGGCAAGGCGCGGCGCAACCTGCCCGAGATGGACCTGGTCGTCTTCCCCGAGTACGCGCTGCACGGGCTGTCGATGAGCACGGAGCCCGCGCTGATGTGCCGCATGGACGGCCCCGAGGTGGCCGCGTTTCGCGCCGCCTGCCGCACGCACCGCATCTGGGGCTGCTTCTCGATCATGGAGGCGAACCCGCACGGCAATCCCTACAACACCGGGATCATCCTCGACGACCAGGGCGAGCTGCGGCTCTACTACCGCAAGCTGCACCCCTGGGTCCCGGTCGAGCCGTGGGAGCCGGGCGACGTCGGCATCCCGGTGTGCGACGGGCCGCGCGGCAGCCGCATCGGGCTCATCATCTGCCACGACGGCATGTTCCCCGAGATGGCGCGCGAGTGCGCCTACAAGGGGGCGGAGATCATCCTCCGCACGGCGGGCTACACCGCGCCGATCCGCCACAGCTGGCGCATCACCAACCAGGCCAACGCCTTCTGCAATCTGGCGGTGACCGCGTCGGTTTGCCTGTGCGGCTCCGACGGCACCTTCGATTCGATGGGCGAGGGGATGATCGTGAACTTCGACGGCGTGCCGCTGGCGACCGGCGGCGGGCGCCCCGACGAGATCATCACCGCCGAGGTGCGCCCCGATCTGGTGCGCGAGGCGCGGCGCGCCTGGGGCGTCGAGAACAACATCTACCAGCTGGGCCACCGCGGCTACGTCGCCGTCGACGGTGGCGCCGCCGACTGTCCCTACACGTACATGCGCGATCTGGTGGCGGGCCGCTACCGGCTGCCCTGGGAGGACGAGGTCGTCGCGGTCGACGGGACGTCGTGCGGTTTTCCGCCGCCCACGCGGCGTTACCTCCCGCGCCCCGAAACCGCGCCCGCGGGCGCGCCGCAAGTGGACGAGGCAGCGACCGCGCCCACTCTCACCTCAGCTCCGAGGCGCGGCTACTCGTAGGCGCCGATGGTCGGGGCGGTCGGGCTGCGGGGCTTGCCGTCGAAGTCGGTGAGCGGCGCGCCCGCGGGCGTGCCGGCGCCGATGCAGGCCGAGCCGGTGCCGAGGTGCAGGTCGGAGGCGCCCACGAACATCGGGAGCGCGCGGATGTTGTTGTGCGCACCGATGTCGGTGAGCGCGTTCACCGGATCCAGGGTGTAGAGCGCGGTGGCATTCTCATTCAGGTAAAGCGTGGTCGGCGCGACGATCAACCCGCTCGGATCGAGATCGTTGTTCTCGAACAGACGCGGGTCGGCGGCCGCGCTGATCTCGGCGAAGTCCGTGCGGCTGTTGCAGGACCCGCCGCGCAGGATGTTGTTGCGGATGATTCCCTTGGGCGCCGTCGGTGGGGTCTCGGGCCCGACGCCGTACTGGACCGCGAAGCTGCCGCAGGTGCCCGGATTACCGCCACCATCGATGGTGTTGGAGTGGACGTCGATCTCGTTCCGGTCGTTGGCGTTGTAGACCAGCAGCCCGACGCTCTGCATGGACGGGGTGAGCGTGGCCTGGGGACAGGCCCCGCCGCTCAGCAGATTGTTCTCCAGCCGCGCGAAGGCGTCGTCGGCCAGCACGCCGATCGCCGACTGCGTGGCGCAGCCGCCGCTGATGACGTTTCGTTCGACCAGCGTCCCGTCGTTCCGCAACCAGACCCCGATGACGTTGCCGCCCGAGCTTCCGGCCACGACGTTCCCGGCGACGCGCGCGCACCCTTGTCCCTTGCAGGCGACGCCCGCCACCAGCGTCGGCGGTCGCAGGGGGGTCTGCGACCCCTGGATGCTGGGATTGCCGAGCACGGCGCACCGGCTCGGCTCACCGCTGGTGTTGGTCTCGCAGGAAACGCCGTCGGATTCGCTGGTGGTGCCGTCACCGCCGGCGGCGATCACGACGTTGCCGTCGATCACCGGATGGCAGGTGCCCATCGCCAGCACGCCGGTGGCCCGGATTCCCCCCTGGCCCTCGATCCGCTCGTTGCCGACGATCCAGGGCGCGGCGTTGGCGCAGTCCTGCGCCATGACGCCGATCGAAGCGGTGGTGGCGCCGGCGCCGGTGATCGAGTTGCCGCGGATCACCGTTCCGGTGGCGTCGCCGGTGATGTGAACGCCGATCGCCTGGGTACCCTGCAGGCCGCAGATGGTGCTGGTCTCGACTGAGGCGCCCGGCGAGCTGTCGAGCCGCACGGCGGCGCTGATGCCGGCTGACGCCGCGCTGATCCGCCCGGCGATGCCCAGGCCGGGCGCCGGCGTGGCGCCGCATCTGGTGAAGCAACGTCCGGTGCTGGGATCGATCGCGCAGTTCTCGCGGATCGTCGGCTTCGAGGCGACCGAGCGCACGCCGAACGTATCGAACGTGCCCGCGCCGCCGCCGATCAGACAGTGGGTGATCAGCGCTTCGCCGCCGCCGATCAGATTGATGCCGTAGGAGTGCGAGGCCGGGGGCGCGTCGTTGATGACCAGGTTCGACAGCGTGACCTGCTTGGCGCCGGCCACGGTCACGCCGCTGACGGTGTCGAAGGTGCCGCGCTGGAGGACGAAGCCATCCAGCGTGGTCGGGGTCGTGATCGTCGCCAGGAATTGGACACCGGTCGCTTCCGCCAGCGTCAGGGTCACGGTGGGGTCGGGAGCGGTCGCATCCAATGGGCAGCGCTTCCAGGTGGTTGACTCGTAGTTGCCGTACACCGAGACGCCGTTCGCCATGCTGAACCCCGTGCTGGGCAGCAGGTAGGCAGCCCGGTCGGTGCAGGTCGGGCCGCCGGCCACGCACACCGTCTTCAAGCCCATGCTGGCGGCGGAGGCGACGGCCGCCGGTATCGTCAGGAAGGGCTTATCGGTGCTGCCGGGGTTTCCGTTGTCGCGCCCGTCGGGCGCGACGTGGACGCAGGCCGAGATCACGGCAGGACAATCTTCGTCGATCAGCCCGTCGCAATCGTCGTCGACGCCGTCGCAGGTACTGTCCGTGCCGACGTTGATGGCGGGGCCGGGGACGCACGTCGCAAGCGCGCCGGCGCTGCAAGCCGGGACGCTGTTCTGGCAGGCGCCGAGACCGCACACGAACGCCGGCAGCCCGTCGTCGGCGGTGCCGTTGCAGTCGTCGTCCTCGCCATTGCAGGCTTCAGCGGTCGGCCCGACCTGGCCGGTGCAGGTGGTCCAGACGCCGTTGGTGCAGCTCTGGGTGCCGGCGCGGCAACTCCCTTGCGTGACGCCGACGCCCGGGCAGCTGCGCTGGCCGCTGGCCTGGACGGTAGGATCCGCATCGTCGCAATCGGGTCCCACGCAGCCGGGGCCGACGCCGAAGCCATCGCCGTCACCATCGGTGCAGTTGGGGCAATTGACCACGCAGGCGTTGTTGCGGCATTCCCAGGCCCCGCACACCGGCGTGCCACGCGCGCTGCAATCGTTGGCGGTGACGCAGGCGCGGCCGCTGTCGGCCGCGTCGGCTCGGGTGTCGGTGGTGTCGGCGGTGACGTCGATGCGTTGGTCGGTGCGCCCGTCATTGCGGCCGTCATTCTGTCCATCCGGGGCGTCGCCCGGCGCGGTGTCGCCCGCGGCGTCGTTCACGCCGCCGTCCGCCGGTCCCGCGGGTCCGCGGTACGCGGGGTTGGCGCGCGTGCAGCCGGCGCCAATCGCCGTCACCAACAGCGCCATTGTCAGCGCCTGCGGCGTCCAGGTTCGGGCCCGTATCCTCACGCCGGTTGACATCGTGTCTCCGTCCAACGGGGCGTCAACAAGTCACTTGCACAAATCGGCGGACAATTCGGGCAACTATGCACATGCACGACATTGGCCGTAACTAAACTCGCTTCATCGTATCAGACAACCCCGCGAGAGCGCAGCAAAGTCGTGTACTATCGCTGGCGCATGCGAGCGAACCGGCCGGGCGGCAGCATCGTCGGCGTGATTTGCATGGTCATTGCCTCGTCCGTCGTGACCTCGGCCATGGCTTTGGTCGTTATGATCTTTGGGGGCGGCGAATCGGTCGCACACGCCGCCGACGCGGCCACGATCGCGGGGCGCCAGCGCGTCGCGGTGGTGCGCGTCGACTTTGACGGCAGCGTCTCGGAGGCGGCGCGCGAGCTGTTTGCCAGCCGCGTCGTCGAGGGGCTGGCGGCAGCGCAGTTCGAGGTATTCTCAGGTGCTGCCGTGTCGCAGAAGCTGGTGGCGGGCGGGCGCCGTCTGACCACCTGCCGCGGCGGTGATTGCTACCCGGATGTAGCTCAGGCGCTGACCGTGAGCTACCTGGTGGCGGCGCGCGTCTCGGTCAGCAACAAGAACTACGAGATCAGCCTCGAACTCATCAATGGGCGGACCGGCGGCATCATCGGCACGAACCGCGAGCGCTGCGAGATCTGCGGCGTCGACGAGGCGGGCGAAAAGATGGCGCTGGCGGCGTCGGCGTTGCGCGCGCGGCTGGAGGCGCTGGTCACGGCGCCCGCGCGCTTCATCATTCGATCGCGCCCGGCCGGCGTCTCGATCGCGATCGACGGCGCGCCCGCGGGGCGAACGCCGATCGATCGTGAGTTGCCCGGCGGGCCGCACAAGCTGGAGCTGGCGGCGGCCGGCTACGACCGCCTCGAGCGCACCGTCAGCGTCGTGAGCGGCGTCGACGAGACCATCGATCTGGAGCTGGTGCCGATTCCGATGAGGTTTCCGTTTCGCAAGGCAGGCTGGGCCGCCCTGGCGGTCGGCGCGGTGGCGATGGCGGCGGGGATCTGGGCGGTCTCGGCCGACGGCGGCGAGGTGTCGTGCTCCGCCTCGACGCGCGACGACCTCGGTCACTGTCCGACGATTCGCAACACCAGCGTCCTGGGCGCGACGTTGATCGGGGTCGGCGCCGCGTCGGCGACGCTGGGCGGCGCCTGGCTCTACATCGCCGGCGGCATGCCCGGCGGCGCCGCGTCGGGCGAACGCGCGGGCGTCGACCTTCGCAACCCGCGCGGCGGGACGCTCATCGTCGGCGGCACCTTCTAGATCGACAGCGCCTGGGCGAGGTGCCGCTCGATGTGGGGCAGGATCTCGTCGGCGCGCTCGCTGGCCAGATCGTGCGTGCCGCCGGCGACGACCACCAGCTCGGCGCGCGGCAGCAGCTCGACGAGGCGCCGGCCGACCGCGACCGGGCTGATCGGATCGGCGTCACCCCACAGCAGCAGCGCCGGGGCCTGCACGTCGCGCAGGCGCGGCGTCAGATCTTCCCGCTCGTCGAGGAACCAGCGCGGCAGCCCCGGGTTCAGCTGCGCGAAGTAGGGGCGCCAATCGAATCCGCCGAGCGCGCCGACGTCGATGCCTCCCGACGTCACCGACAGGACCAGGCCGCGCACGCTGTCCGGTTTCCGCAGCGCCGCCTGCAGCGCAATGACGCCGCCCATCGATTGCGCAAACAGCACGACCGGGCCGGCGATCTCGGCCACCACGCGCTCGACCAGATCCGATAGCCCCTTCACCTTCGGGTCGGCCGGCGTGTCTCCGAAGCCCGGCCAGCCGATGAATCGTCGCGGCCCCGCTTGCGACAGGCCGTCGGCGACCGGCCGCCACAAGGCGGTGTTGCCGGATGCGCCCGGCAGGAAGATCAGCGTGGGGTGGGTGGGCACCGGCTCGGGCTCCGTGCGCGGGTGATCGCGTGGGCGTCAGTGATCCAGCGGCGGCAATGGATCCGCGCGATCGGGATCGTACTTGAAACCGTGGCTGGCGGCGCCGGCGCCGGCGCCACCCAGCCCCATCTGTTGCTTGATGCGCGGGAGGGCGACCGCGGCGGCGATGCCGGCGACCAGCACGACGATCAGGACCGCCGACTGCGGTCCGCCCGAGGCAAAGCCGAACAGCGGCGCCAGCAGATAGGAGAGCGGATTGCGCCCGACCCGCTCGAGCGCGCCGTGCCCCTGCCAGGCGCGCAGCGCCGCCACGCGCTTGGGCAGGAAGGGATGGCCGGAGTTGAGCTCGTAGACCGCCATCCAGAACCGCCCGGCGTCGCGCCGCTGGTCGACGTAGGCGTCGAGATCGATCCGCCGCGCCGCGCGCGGGCCGGCCGCCAGGATCGCCAGCGCCCGCGACGACACGGTGAGGTCGCCGGTGACGGCGTGTCCGCAGCGATCGCAGGTGTACTCGCAGGCGCGCGCGTAGGCCGGCCCCAGCCACGGCAGCAGCCGCGCCGGCAGCAGGAACAGATGGGTCGCCAGGTGCCCGGCCGCCAGGTGACCGAGCTCGTGGCCGATCACGAAGTCGAGCTCGTTGGGGCGTCCCGTGCCGTCGTCGGCGTCGCTGGCCTCCAGCAGGTCGGAGTAGATGATGATGAAGCGGCGGCTCAAGATCTTGGTGGCGAACGCGTTGAGCAGGCCGCCGGCCTGAAGCACGTACGCCTCGGGGACGCGCTCGAGGCCGAGCTTGTGCGCCGCCGCCTCGATCCGGCGCATCAGGTCGGGGAGCTGTCGCGGCCCGACGCGCACGCCGTTGCCGACGACGTGGGCCATGAACAGACACTGCACCACCAGCGCCAGCGCGCCCAGAATGGCGCTGTAGACGATCCCGAAGATCGAGATCAGCGCCACCAACCACACTATCGACGAGAAGATCGCCGCCAGCACGAACAGCGTGCGCTCGCGGGGGGTCCTCAGCTCTCGCGCCAACATGCCGGGCTCCTTTCGTTGGATTTCAGCTGGGGGGATTTCAGCTGGGATTTCAGCGGCTGCCGAGCTTGGCCTGCACGCGTTCGAGGCGGCTCTTGATGCCGTCGTCCTTGGGCGCCAGCGCGCGCGCCTTTTGATAGGTCGCCTGCGCTTCGTCGTAGCGCAGCAGCTTGAAGTAGGCGTCGCCCAGCACGACCAGGTACTTCGGTGATTGCGGCGCGAGCCGCGAAGCGCGGCGGGCGTAGTCGAGCGCCTCGGCGTAGCGCGCGTGCTCGAACGCCACCTCGGCCAGGCCGCCGACGGCCACCGGGTTCGTCGAGTCGGCGCGGACCGCCCGGTTGAAGTTGTCCTCGGCCTCGGCGAGCAGACCGCGCGCCAGGGCCGCCTGTCCGGCGGCGGCGAACCTCTGCGACGCCGCCGGATCGCGCGGCATCGGCGGCGTCGGCAACCTCGGCGACCTCGCGCTTCTTCGGCTTGGGCAGCGCCGCCGCGACCGGGGCCGCCGGCGTCACCGGCGCCGGCGCCGGCGGTGTCACGGCGGCGCCGCCGCGACCGGTGGCGGCGGGCTGCTGCCGGGCTTGGCGCGCTCGCGCGCCTCTTGGTCCAGCGGATCCAGCTCGGAGATCAGCTGATAGAGCGGCCGCGCGCGGTCGGCCTGATTCTTCGACCAGGCGTTGCCGGCCAGCGTGCGCAGGCCATCGGCCAGCTTGGCGGCCTGCGCGCCGCCTGTGTCGCGCTCGGCCAGCGTCGCGCAGCGCCAGGCGCGCCTCGGAGACCCGGCCGTCCATCGCCGACACGAAGACCCGCGTCGCCGCCTCCTTGGCGGGATCGGCGCGCGGTGGCGCGGCCGCCGCCGTGGCGCGCGTTCGCTCCTTGCGCTCCTCGGGCGTGAGCTCGGCCTTGGCCGCCAGCTCGGGGTCGTCGGGCTGGAAGAACAGCGCCTCCTTGAATTTCACCACCGCGAGATCGCGCAGGCCGGCCTTGAGCAGCTCGTTGCCGATCACCGTCAGCGCCGACGCGTAGGCCCGGCGCAGCGCCGCCGCGCCCGCCGACGGACGCGCGAGATCGATCTTCGACGCCTCGAGCTCGGCCTGCTGGATGAAGTGCAGCGCCGACGAATCGGGCGGCTCGACGTACAGCTGCCGGCGCGCCGCCTTGTCGGCCTCGACCAGCGCCGCGGCGACCGCCGGCGCCTCCTGGGTGTTGGTCAGCTCGACGCGCACTTCCTTGACCACCACCCTCGGCTTGCGCAGGCCGAAGAACAGCGCCAGCGCCGCCGCTGCCACCGCGACCAGCGTCGCGCCGGTCAGCATCGCCTTGCGCGCGCGCGCGCCGGCGCCGGCATCCGCTTGGCCAGCTTCAGACGCCAGGCCTCGTCGACGGCCGGCAGCTCGAGATCGTCCCACGGCGTGGTCAGCCCGGCGGCGATCTGCGCCTCGCACAGCAGCGCCTCGACGGCGGCCATGCTCTGCGGCCGGGCCGCCGGATCCTTCTCGAGCATGTTCATGACCACCGCCTCCAGCTCGGTCGGCACGCCGGGCGCGCGCCGCCGCAGCGGCTCCGGCGGCTCCTTGACCTGCATGGTCAGCGTCGTGATGTGGTTCTTGCCGTGGAAGGGGACCGCGCCCGAGCAGCATCTCGTACGCGGTGACGCCGAGGCCGTAGATGTCGCAGCGGGTGTCGTAGCCGCGGCCCGACGCGCGCTCGGGCGCGACGTACTCGGGCGTGCCGGCGATCTCTTGCTCCTCGCCGCTCAGGTGCATGCAGGCCGGCGATGCCGAAGTCGACGACCTTGACCGCGTCGCCCGCGCTTGCCGCGCTGGATGCAGCATGACGTTGTCGGGTTTGACGTCGAGGTGGACGATCCCCTTGTCGTGCGCGGCGCCCAGCGCCTTGGCCACCTGGCGCAGGATCGCGATCGCGCGCCCCGGCTCGACGGTGGGCGTCTCGCGCAGCACGCGCGCCAGCGAGACGCCGTCCAGGTACTCCATGACGAAGAAGACGCGGCCGTCGGCGACCTCGCCGAAGTCGGTGACGTCGCAGATGTACAGGTTGCCGATCTTCGAGGCGGCGCGCGCCTCCTGGCGGAACTGCTGCAGCGTCTCGACGTCGGGCGCGACGTCGGCGCGCAGCACCTTGATCGCGACCTTCTTCTCGAGGTCGACGTGCTCGGCGGCGTAGACCGACGCCCATGCCGCCCTTCGCCGATCTTCGACGAGGATCCGGTAGCGCGTCCCCGGGATCACCTGCCCTGGGCCGAGATCGACGGCCGGGACCGATCCGCGCGCGCCCGCGGCCACGGCCGCCGCCGCCGCTGCCGTCACCGCGCCCGACTCATCCATGCGGGTGAGGGTGATGACCTTGCCGCCCAGAACGCCGCCGCTCGGCGCGGATGCCGCCAGCTTTTCGGCCCGCTTCGCGAGCTCGCCCAGCTGTGCCCGGTCGCCGGTGCGCGCGCTGCCGAGGGTCGTTCGCATCCAGTCGCCGCTGATCGGGAGATCCGGTGGGGGCCAGCTCGCGCAGCAGCGGGCTCAGCGACGCGCGCAGCTCCTCGCAGTCGCGCGGTCGCGCCGCCGGATCCTTGGCCAGCGCGCCCCGCACCAGCTGATCGAGCGCGCCCGGCAGCTTGGGCATCGGTGCCGGCGGCGGCGTGTTCCCCATCGGAGCGCTGGTGCAGCCGCCCGGTCAGCATCTGGCCCAGCAGCACCGCCACCGCCTGCGCGTCGGCGGCGGGCGAGGTGGCGCGGATCAGCCCCAACGCGATCGAGCCGCTCTCGCGCAGGCCGCCGAGCGGCGACGCCGCGCGCGGCGAGCGCGCGTGATCGAGCGCGGCGCCGTAGAAGAGCAGCTTCACCTCGCCTTCGACCGAGATCTGGATCGAGCGCGGCACCAGGCGCAGCGGCGCGCGCGCGGTCTCGGGCGCGCGCGCGAGCGTGCGGCGCAGGTAGGTCGCCGCCGCGGCGACCTCCATCGCGATGAAGACCGCCAGCGCCGGGGGGCAGGGCTCGCGGCGTGCGGCCAGCGCACGCAGCAGCGCGTCCAGGCTGCCGCCCTCGGCGAGCTCGCTCACGAAGAACAGACGATCGTCGACCGCACCGATGTCGTAGATCGGCACCACGTTGGCGTGACTCTGCTTGACGACGCGCGGGGCCTCGGCGCGCAGCGGCGCGATGACGTCCGGCCGGCCCACGGTCCAGCTCGGGAAGGATCTTGATCGCGCAGAACGCGGTCGACCTCGACCGGGCGCAACGCAGCGTAGACATCGCCGCGCTTCCCCTCCGCAATCCGCGACAGCAGGGTGAAGCTGCCGAATCGGCGCGGCAGCTCAGCCTCCGTTTCGTGGGGCAGAAGGCCTTTGATGGTCGAATCGGTCATCCGACGTGGGTAAAGACCGTAACACGCCTGACCGCCGGGAACGAGGGACGGGGCGGCTCCGGGGTGGGGGCTCCGATCAGTGCGTCGGCGCGTGGGCCGAACGCATGAGCCACGAGAACAGCCACGACACCAACCCGACCACCACCGCGCCCTCGACCGCCGAGCCGAGCGAGGCGACCTCGAACCCCGGCACCAGAGCCGCGGCCAGGCCGAAGGCGGCGCCGTTGACCACCAGATAGAACAGGCCCAGCGTCAGCACCGTCAGCGGGAGCGTCAGCACCACCAGGATCGGTCGCACCACCGCGTTGACGAAGCCGAGCACCAGGGCCGCGCCCACGAGGACGCCGCCCGAGGCGACGTGCACGCCCGGGACCAGGCGAGCGGCGATCCCCAGGGCGACGGCGATCACCAGCCAGTGCAGGATGAAACGAGCCATGGGCCAGAGCTTAGCGCACGCCACGGCGCGCACCAGGTGGCCGGTCGCGCGCGCGGACCCGTGCGTGATCCGCGCGTCAAACGTGACGAACGTCGAAGAAATTTCTAAAGACAGATCCCGTAGATGGTGTTGGTCGTCAGCGCGACGCAGCTCTGTCCCGTGGGGCAGTCGGCGCCGTTGTCGCTGCGCCGACAGATCTTCTGGCACTTCGCGGTCGACAGGTCGCAAATCAGGCCGGGCGCGCAGTCGACACCGCGCGCGCAGGCCTGACCCTCGGTGTGGGTGCGCGTCGCCTCGGTGCAGGCGCAGTCGACCTTGTCCATCGTGTCGACCGTGAAGCAGTGCAGGCCCGACGGACAGCCGCTGTTCGCGGCGCCCCGCGGATCGCAGGCGAACGTGCACGTGTGATACGCCGTGGGCAATGAGCCGCCGTCGGTGGGGCACGACACGTTGCCCTGACAGATGCTGCCGCTGCCGGTCGGCCCGCAATCGTTGTCGGTCTTGCAGAACTTGAGGCAGACCGGGACGCTGCACAGCGGGCCCGAATAGGTGAAGCACTGGGTCCCCGGCGTGCAGTCTCGGTTGCCGTTCTGGTCGCACAGGCCCCCCTGCGTCGTCATCCCGGCGAGCACGCACTGCCCCTGCAGCGCCTGGCAATTCACGGCGCAGGTCAGCCCCGTTCCACAGGACATCGCCGCGGGATCGCAGCCCGGAAAGACCGCGCCGCCCCCGTCGGCCTCGGCGTCGGCGCCGCCGTCGGCGTTGTCGCAGGGGCCGGTGGTGTGATCGAGCGACACGATCACGTTGTTGACGCCGCCCGACTTGATGTTCTGACTGTTCTCGCCGACGCCGATCGTGCAATGGGCGGCGTCGCGCGCGCTGACATGGAACGTGGTGATGTCGGTGTGACCGATCGAGAAGCTGACGGAGAACGACTTGCCGAGCGCACCCGTCTTGGGATCGAGGGTGTTGGTGATCGTGAGCGGGCTTTTATCGGCTGGCACGGGATAGGTGAGCTCGGGTCGTGTTGCCACCGTTGGTGACGACGACGACCAGCTCGACGACACCGGAGATCGGTGTGTCCTGTGACGACTGCACGGTGACGACCACGAACGATTGTTGATCGCGGCAAGCGCCGGCGCCGAACGCGAGCGGCAGCGCCAGCGCGGCGACCAGCAACGACAGCGGCAACGGCAACCGTCGGTGCGTATTCATCGCGCGCATTCTCAAAACGCCCGCATGTTGCCGAGGTCGGTGGTCGGCGTCGCCGGACCTTGCGAGGCGATGCCGTAGGCGATCATGGCGGCGGTGAGACCGACGACGCCGATCACCGCCCAGAACCAGGCCTGCTTGTAGACCGGCGGACGCTCCTCGGTCGGCGGCAGCGGCGGCAGCGCGCCCGGTTCGGCCGCCAGCGACGGCAGGGCAGGGGACAGCGCCGGAGGAGGCGCGGCCGGCAGCGGCGCGGCCGTCGGCGCGAGGGGCGCCCCCGGCGTCGCGGCCGCGCTTCCGGCGGCGGCGCCGGCGCCCGGCGGCGGTGCGGTGGCGGGGGGCGCTCCGGGCAGCGCGGTCTGCGGCGGCGGCTCGGTCTGCGCGCGCGCGGCGGCGGGCGGTAGCAGGGCGACGAGCAGACTCACGATCAGCGCAGCGGTCGGGAGGCCCGGTCGGAGCATGGCGTCTATTTTGCGCGCAGGTCCGGACGGCCGTCCAGTCTTCACCTCAGGTTCCGTTGAACCGGGTTCCCGTGCCGGCCCTGGCAGAGCGGCGCGGATGAGAAGAAACGGCCATGACGCCAGAGACGCCAGAGGCCGGATTTTCAAGATTTCGGACCGTGGCGTCCTGGCGTCTTGGCGTTTGACTGGACCAGGATTGCAGCCAGCGCTGCGCTAAGCGCTCAGCGCCGGGCGCCGCTCCGCCACGCTCGCCAGGCTGGCGTCGATCGCCGCCTCGACGGCCGAGAGGAAGTCGCCGTAAAGCGCCTCCTCCTCGGCGAGAACCTTCTCCAGCCCGCGCGGCGCCGCGCCCAGCAGCGCCTGCAGCTGCCGGGACATCTCCTGCAGGTGACGATCCTCGTCCTTGGTGATGGCCGCCACCGAGAACGGCGCGCCGTGCGCGCGCAGCCGCTGCTCGTAGATCGGGTAGAACGCCTGCGCGCGCACTTCGATCACGGCGCTGGTGAGCAGGTAGTTCGCCTCGGCGCGCCGGCTTGCGCCGGCAGCGCCGTCGACTTCGGAGCCGACATCGGAGCCGACATCGGCGTCGGCTCGGCCCAGCGCCGCCTCGGCGCGGCGGTCGAGCGCCTGGAAGTAGTCCTCACCGGCGTCGCCGGCTAGCGTGTCGGCGTCGGCGAACGTGCGCACACTCGCCTCGCCCGCCGCTGCCAGCGCCGCCGCCGCCTTCTTGAGGCGCAGCGCGTGCACCGCCTCGTCGAGCAGGTGCTGCAGCCCGTCGAGATCCAGCCGTTCGGCGCGCCGGCTCTTCAGCATCTTGCGGACGCCGACGTATTCCAGACGGGCGAGCGTGTTGACGAAGCGCGCGTGCAGATCGATCCGGGGGATGATGCGATCGAGCAGGGCCTCGAGCCGCCGCGCGTCCGGGTGGTGCGCGCGCGCGTCGACGTATTTGTTGAGCAGAAGTGCGTCCATCGGTCCGGGCAGCCTACGCGCGCCGCGCGGCTCAGGCAATGTCGTCGTCGTCGCCGTCGTCGCGCCGAAGCGGTGGCGTCAGGGCGCGCGCGGCTGGCGCTCGGCCCAGGTGATCCGCTCCAGGAAGTCGCGCGCGCGGGCCCGGTCCGACTCGCGCTCGGCGCTGTCGAGCAGGCGCTGCGCGGCGACGCGCGCGCGCGGAAAGTCGCCCACGCGGTAGCCGGCGTCGGCGGTCATGCGGCGGCACTCGCGCACGAAGTCGGGCGGCAGTGCCTCGTCGGCGGTCGGCGGCGGATCGGCGGCGTCGCTCTCGCCGCAGGCGCGCCGCAGGTAGGGCAGCGCGTGCGCGGCGTCGCGCATCAGGAGCTGGCGGCCGATCAGGTAGGGACCGAGCCGATCGCGCGGGAACAGGCGCGCAAATTCGCCCATCAGGAAGAAGACCAGCACCGGGTCGGTGGCGACGCCGGCGCGGTCGCCGTACAGCGCCCGTCCCAGCGTCTGCCGCGCCGCCGGCGCCGCGAGCGCGCGCAGCTTCGAGTGCGCCAGTCGGCGCTCGCCTTCGTCGGGCGCGAGCGCCAGCACGCGGCGCTCGGCCGCCTCGGCGTTGGCGTAGTCGCCCGACAGGAAGTACAGCGTGGCGGCGAGGCCGGCGACGCGCGCGCGCACCGGGTCGGTCAGGTCGCCGTCGCTGCCGAGCCGCGTGACCAGCTCGAGCGCGCGCGGGATCTGCCCCGACGCCGCCCACGCTTCGCCGAGCGTCAGCCGGTAGATCGGCTCGTGCGGATCGTCGGCGCAGGTCTCCTCCAGCAGCGCCACCGAGCGGTCGGGCGCGGTCGCCATCAGCGTGCGCGCCAGCGACACGCGCGCCGCCAGCTCGCGCGCGCACACCTTCTTGAAGATGGCCGGCCGCCGAAACTGTTCGCTCGCGCGCGCCCGATCGCGCGCGTCGAGCGGCTGCTGGGCCAGGAAGGTCGCGCCACTCCTGCTCGAGCGTCGCCAGCGGGACGCCGTAGGCGCCGGGGAAGTCACCCGCCGATCGATAGAGCCGGCGCAGCGGCGCGGGGCCGCGCGTCTCGAGCAGGAAGCGGCAGAACGAGCCCGCCATGGTGTAGGCGCGCGGGCCCGCCTGCGCGCTGAACCCGGCGCCGACCACCGCCTCCAGCGGCGGCGCGCGGCCGTCGGCGATCATGGCCGCCGCCTGCTGGTGAATCGTCGACTGGTCGTCGTCGGCGCCGTAGTCGGCCGCCTCGGCGATCCCCTCGACCAGGCCGCTGGCCAGCGTCGGCAGCGGCAGCGGCCCGTGCCAGCGCCAGGCGAGCGCGACGCCGAACAGCGGATCGCCGAACGCGCCCGCGAAGACGTGCGCCATCTCGTGCCGCAGCCGCGTCGACGGGAAGCGCTCGCTCTGCACGAAGATCTCGCGCGTCCACGGCCGCGCGAACAGCGTGGTGCCGGCGCCGACCAGCGCCTTCTTCGACTCGGCGCTCGGAAACTCCCAGACCGTGATCGTCGGCGGTGACGGCTCGACGCCCAGCACGCGGTGCAGCTGGTCGTAGCGGAACTCGAGGTCCTCGAGCTTCAACGCCATGTCGATCGGCGAGTACCCCTGGTCGAGATCGTAGTGCAGCACGAAGTGCGTCGTGCTGCGTTCACCGGTCAGCGCGCGGCGCAGGTCGGCGCGCTGCACGTGAAAGCCGAGCGCGCCCCGGTTCGCGAACAGCGCGACGCCGGCCGCAAGCAACCCCGTCGCGACCGCCAGCGCCGGGCGGCACCACCGGCGCGGGTCGCGACCTCGCCCGACGGCCGACGCGGCGAACGTGACCGCGGTGGCGATCCAGACGACGTTGGCCAGCCGGTAGAGCAGCAGGCGCAGCGGAGGGCGCAACGCCTCGTCGTAGATCGGTCCCGGGAAGTAGCCGCCGAAAGGATCGAACGCGAACACCGCCGGGTCGGCGTACAGGCGTGCAAGTGTCCAGAGCACCGACACCAGCGGCAAGAGGAACGCGACCAGCCGCCCGCGTCGCGGGAAGGCCAGCCCCGCCAGCACGCCGGCCGGCGCGGCGAACAGCACCGTCCCGACCGGCAGTAGGGCGTAGAACCCAAGCCCGGCCGCGAGATTGCAGTTGCGCACACGCACCGCATTCAGCAACGACAGCACCAGCGGCGCCGCCAGCACGCCCAGCCCGCCGGTGAGCGCGCGCCCGACCAGTCGCCAGGTCTTGGCGTTTGCCCCGGGCGGCGCCGGCTCGAGCATACGCGCCGCCGCGACCGTCCCCTGCCCGATGTCGACCGCGGCCAGCGCCGCGCCCAGGCCGATCGCAAAGGAAAAGTCGTAGCCCAGCAGATTGAACAGCGGCACGAAGTTCAGGAACAGCGCGACCGCCGCCAGGATCGCCGCCCAGATCAGCGCACGGCGGCCGAAGCGTTGATTGACGGTGGAGATCGCGCGCCCTACCATGGGTTGGTTGTTCCCTTCGCGTGAGAATACGTCAACGTTGACATCGACGGCGCCAACAGGGCGAGGGCGACGGAGGCGATGACCGTCGAAGATTCCGAGCGCCGTCGGGAGCAACGCGCCCCCATCGAGCTCAGGGTCGAGTACAAGCGGCTCAACACGTTCTTCTACGACTACACGAAGAACATCTCGAAGGGGGGGACGTTCATCAAGACCGACAAGCCGCTCGACGTCGGCACGGTCTTCCTGTTTCGCTTGCAGCTGCCGTCGCAGGCGGCGCCGCTGGCCTTTCGCGGCGAGGTGCGCTGGGTGGTCAAGGAGGGTGAGCCGCTGCCGCCGGGGATCCCGGCCGGGCACGACCTGGGGATGGGGATCCGGTTCGTGTACGACAACGCCGACCAGAGCCTGGCGCTGGAACGGATCGTCGAGAAGATGATGGTCGACAGCTTGGGCCAGCTCATCTATTCGCGGCTGGTCAAGGAACGCATCGGCGACGACGGCAATGGAGAGGGCAACCGCGACGGCAACGGAGAGGGCAACGACGACGGGGAGTGAGCGCCGCGGGTCGTCGGGCCGCCGTCGGCGGGCTTGGCCGGGATGAAGTCGCCCCTGGCGTGCTGGTGGACGAAGACGATGCAGTCGATCTTGCCCTTGCACACGTCGTTGTGTTCCTGCCGTCCCGGCTGGAACACGTAAGAGCCAGGCGCCAGCTCCTTGGCCGGCGCGACGTCCCCTTCGACGGTGTGGATCCAGGTCCCCTGCACCAGCACCGCTTCGGAGTCGGCGCCGTGGCTGTGCAAGCCCGAGGAGAAGCCGGGCGGCATCCTCAACAGGATGCCGTAGTCTCCCAGCTTGGCGCGGTCGCCCCAGAGCTTCGCCACCTGCAGCGTCGCGCCGCGCGCGTAGGGTTCCCAGACCAGCTCACCGGGCCCGGCGATCACCGCCGGCTTGCCCTTGTAGGCTGAGCCGGCCGCGTAGCAGAGGCCGGCGACCGTCGACAGGGCCAGTGCGGCAATGGTGAACGCACCGAGCGCGCGGGCGAGAGGCGCTTTGACTGTGCTTTTCATTCTTCTGTCCTCTTTTCCCTGGGGGGTGGGAGCGGCCTCGAGATCGACGTCGCGATCATCATACCGGTAGAGCCGCCCGCGCACGAGAGCCGGCCGCGCCGGCCAGCCGCGCGGGCCCGGACGCGCGGGCTATGATGGGTCGATGTCCGTCGGACGGCGCGCGGCGATCCTCTTCGACAATGACGGCGTGCTGGTCGACACGGAGGGGCTCTACCTCCGCGCCAACCAGGAGATCCTCGCCACCGTCGGCGTGACGCTGGACCAGGCAGCGTACGTCGAGCTGTTCCTGCGCACGGGGCAGGGCGCGTGGCATCTGGCGCAGGCGCGCGGAGTCGACGAAGTTGCGATCGCGGCGCTGCGGGCGGCGCGCAACCGCCGCTACTGCGAGCTGGTCGCCGAGGCCGACGTGCTGGACTTGCTGATCGCGGGCGCGCGCGAGGTGGTCGCCGCGCTGGCGCGCTCGTACCGGCTGGCGATCGTCACCAGCGCCGAGCCCGAGCCGTTCGCGCGCACCCACGCGCGCACCGGGCTGCTCCCGTTCTTCGAGGTCGTGCTGACCCGCGAGCAGTACCAGCACAGCAAGCCCGATCCCGAGCCCTATCGGGCGGCGGTCGCCCGTCTCGGTCTCACCCCCGCGCAGTGCCTGGTCGTCGAGGACTCGGAGCGCGGCCTGCGCGCCGCCCGCGCCGCCGGCATCGAATGCTGGGTCATTCCGTCGGCGCTGACCGCGCGCGAACGCTTCGAGGGCGCGGCCGCGATCCTGCCCGATCTCGCCGCGGCCGCCGCGCGTCTGCTGCCGCCATCCGAGGTTGCGCGATGAGGCGGGGCGCGCTGGTCGTCGCGCTGGTCGTCGCGCTGGTTTTGGGCGCGTCACCGCCGGGTTGCCGCCGCCCGCGGCAGGACGTTGCGTCCTCGTCCTCGTCGCCGTCGCCGTCGCCCGGTGAGGTGTTCGAGCCGCTACCGCTCGCACCCGGTGAGCTGCGGCCGCTGGTGATCCTCCTGCACGGTCTGGGCGGTTCGGGGTCGGAGCTGTTTCACGCCGGGCGGCTCGGCGAGCTCGCGCGCGCCCACCGGCTGTTCGTCGTCGCACCCGACGGCACCCCCGATCGCGCGGGGCGGTTGTTCTGGAACGCTGGCGACGCCTGCTGCAACTTCGACCGGCTGGCGATCGACGACGTCGCCCGGCTGCGGGCGCTCATCGACGAGTGGCGCGCGCGTCCCGGCGTCGATCCGGCGCGCGTCTATGTCGTGGGGTTCTCGAACGGTGGTTTCATGGCGCACCGTCTGGCGTGCGACGCTGCCGATCGGATCGCCGCGGTCGCCAGCATCGCCGGCGCCGCGCCCGATCCCGGCGTTCGATGTGGCGGCGGCGCCGGCGGGGCGTCGGTCGCCGTGCTCGAGGTGCATGGCGACGCAGACCACATCGTTCGTTACCAAGGGGGACGAGTCTTCGACGAGCCCGCGCTGCCGCGGTTCCCGTCAGCGCCGGACGGCATGCGTGTCTGGGCCGATCGCCTCGGCTGCCGCGGCCCGGTGGTCGAGGAGGTCGCGGCGTCTCATCGCATCCACCGCTTCACCGGCTGTGCGCGTGGTGGCGCCGAGCTCTGGACAATCCCGGGCGGCGAACACGACACCCCCTCGCCCGCGCTGTTCGAAGAGATCTGGACCTTCCTCGAACGCTGGCCCCGCTAGGGCGCCGCACCGGGCGGGTGGTTTGGAACGGTGAGGGTGCGGGATGTGAGGACGGCTTCCCTCACTCCGTTGTGGGGGGCGAAGGAGGGGGGATAGGTCCCGTGCTCAAACCTCAAGATCCTACACAAGTATTGCGTCTGAGATCTGAGCATGATCTAAGCAAAGGATGAAGGAAATCGCAGGCGTCGCGGGCGGGATCGAAGGGGAGTACGAAGGGGCAGACCTGGGGGACGCGAGGTTGGGTCGACGACTGGTTAAGCTGGCGACTCGGGCGGCGGGGGGCCCGGACGGGAGCTTCCCGAAGAGAGCCGAGACCGACTCGGATCTGGAGGCGACATACCGGTTTTTGGGTAACGAGAAAGTGAGTGCCTCGGAGATCTTGGCGCCGCACATCAGGCAGACGGTGCGACGAGCGAGAGAGGTGACGGGCACAGTCGTGGTGGCGCACGACACCACGGAGTTCAACTTCGGGCAGACAGGGCGGCAAGACCTGGGTCGCGTAGGCCAGGGAAAAAGCTATGGGTTTTACGGACACTTCGCTCTGGCGGTGTCGTGTGATGAAGCACGAAATCCACTGGGCATCCTGGCGATGGCGATACACCAACGGGGCGAAAAGAAGGCGGTTCGGACTCGTCTGGAAGAGCAGACTGACCCGACAAACGAAGGTCTTCGGTGGGGCCGGTCAGTGGCGCAGGTGGAAGAGGTGTTGCCTGGGGTGATTCATGCGATGGATCGCGAAGCTGATAGCTACGCGCTGATGGCCGAGTTGATCGAGAAGAAGCGACGCTTCGTCATCCGCATGGCGCAGGCGGAGAGGAGGTTGGCGGAAGGGGAAATTCGGACCATTGGAGAGGTCCTGCATCGAGCTCGGACGCTCGCGCACCGTGAAGTGCCAATCTGTGCCCGCGGAGAAAACAAGATGCCGTCGTATCGGAAGCATCATCCGCCGCGAGCGGCGCGTCTGGCGCAACTGAGCGTGAGCAGCGAAACGGTGACGGTGGCCAGGCCCGGGTCAGCGTCTCCATCTTTATGCCCGACAGAAAGACTGACCCTCAATATGGTCCGTGTATTCGAGGACAGCCCCCCACCGGGTGAGCCGCCGGTCGAATGGTACCTGTGGACCACGGAGCCCGTCGATACAGCCGAGCAAGCACTGGCGGTCGTCGATGCCTACCGCTGCCGCTGGGTGATCGAGGAGTATTTCAAGGCCCTCAAGACCGGCTGCGCGATCGAGCGACGGCAGCTCGAGACGACGCGTGCTCTGGTCAACGCGCTCGCCCTTTTCGCTCCTATCGCGTGGCGCCTACTGCTTCTCCGTACGCTGGCTCGCCAGCAGCCAACCGAACCCGCAGCCTCAATCCTCAGCGACTCCCAACTCCAATGCCTTCGGTTCATGCTTCGCCGGCGGAAGCGCCCCGACCTTCCTCAGGTTCCGACTGTCGCTGACATCTTTCTTGGAATCGCCGCAGTCGGAGGGCACCTCAAGCGCAACGGCCTTCCAGGCTGGGCGGTTATCGGCAGAGGCTACGATCAGATCCTCTGCATGCAGGTCGGATACGAAGCCGCCATGACCGAAAGATACGATCAATCATGAGGCTCAAACATCCTTTGGCGCGAGGGGTGCTGAACTGTTCTTGGAGTGGCGGTAACCCGCGCCTCAGGAACTGCGCGCGGGACCTATCCCCCCTCCTTCGGCCCGCACAACGGAGAGAGGGAAGCCGTCCTCACACCCCGCAGCCCCGCCGTTCCAAACCACCCGCCCGGTGCGGGTCCCAGATCAGTGCACGCCCTTGGCGCGCACGACGGCTCTGCCGTCGATGAAGACGATCTGGAACAGCACCTCGGTCGCCGAGTGGGAGTCGAGCATCTCCGCGCGCCGCCGGTGCAGCAGGTTGAAGAACTCGTCGTACGACGGCGCCTTGCTCTGGTCGCCGCAGCGGCGGCGCAGGTCCATGAACTCGCGGAACAGCGCCGGGAAGTCGGCGGTCGAGGCCGGGATCGCTTCGGTGTGCGGGACGCCGATCGACACCGGCCCCGAGACGATCTCGACAATCGGCGCGACGGCCACGCCGTTGCCAACTCCGTTGAGATATCCGTTGGGATGTCCGTTGCCATGTCCGGGGAGGTGGAAACCGTTGGACGACGCGGTGATGTTGCGCTCGGCGGCCACCAGGTCGAACACCGGCGTGGTGTCGGGGGGGAAACCCCGCGCCGGCGCGCCCGCCCGCAGTATGTGTCCGAGCGTCCCGGGGCGCAGCGGGCCGAGCCGCGCGGCCACGAACGCGGCGCCGCCCCAGATCAAGAGCACGAAGATCCCGAACGCGATCCAGATGCCGGGCTTGCGTCCGGGCAGCCGCCCCGCCAGTTGCAACCCGCTGGCGGCCGCGCCGATCGGGACGACGGTCTCCGGCTGCCGCGCCAGCGCCGGGACCTCGGTCAGCGTCGCCGCGCCGTCGCGGGTCAGGATGCGCGCGGCGATCCCGGCGCGGATCAGCTGATCGGACGCGCCGGCGACGTCGAGCCGTCGCGCCACCATTAGCGTGCCGCGCACGGCGTCGGCGCGTTCTCGCGGCTCGACGCTGACGACCCGCGCCACCAGCAGCTCGCCGCCCACGATCAGGGCGTGCGCGCCGGGCGCCGTCAGCGGCGCGCCCAGCGCGGCGGTCGGCGGGGCGCGCAACAGCGTCGCGACGCGGCCGGTCTTCTTGTCGATCTGCACCAGCGCGATCAGCTCGCCGGGCTGCGCGCGGAAGCCGAGCTCGTCCGTGGTCAGATCGCGCACCGTCTCCTCGTCGGTGGCGACCGCCCACGCCAGACGCGGCAGCTGCGCCAGCGTCGTCGCGCGTGCCTCGACGGCGGCGCCCAGCTCGCGTTGCTTGACGTCGAGATCGTCGGCCGCGGCCCGCAAAGGAGCCGCGCCCTTATCCCCGAGCGCCGGTCCCCTCACCATGAGGAAGACCGAGATCAGCAGGCCGCTGCCCGCCAGGGCGATGCTAGAACGGTACCTTCCCACGCGGTACTCCGAACTTGTCCGATCGTGCCAATCTGCCGGTTCGGGTAGCGACATCGAGTGTAACGTTGTTTGCCCCTGCCTTCACGTGAACAATCTTGGTTAGTGGCTCGGTGCTGGCTTCATTCCAGGCTTTGAGCTGGTAATCCCCAAGGGCCAGGCTCTTGAAGCTGAACTGACCCTTCGCGTTGGTAACGACATAATGGGGCGCGCTGACAACGATCAGCGTCGCGGACATGTTTGCGTGCAGGTTGCAACCGACCTCAATCACGCCCTCCTTGGTGAACGTCATTTCACGCGTCTCGCCATCCTTGTAGATGCCGAGATCGAACGGCCGTGTCGGTGATAACGAGAAGACGTTGTGAAACACCGGATCGAAGTTGGGGAAGGTCACCGTGGAGCCGACCGGCACGACCATGACGCGCGGGGCGAATTGACGATCGCGCTGCTCGATGACGCGGTGTTTGGCGTGGCGCGCCCGATACTTCCCCTTGGTCGGCGTCAGCGTGATGACGGTGATTGGCGCCTCGACGCCGCCCGACGTGCGCAACCCGCCCGACAGCGAGCCGCGTTGAGGCACCGCCTCGGGCTCGTCCGCCTCCGACCCGCCGACCGCGCCCTTGGGCTGCGGCGGCGTGTCCTTCGGCAGCGTGGTCAGCGCGGTGGTGACGCGCTCGGGGCTGCCGGCGCGAAAGAAGGCGCCCAGCTCGGGGATCGCCGGCTTCCCCGATTCGCGCTCGGCCGCGCTGAACAGGATCTCGGCGAAGTTGCGCTGGCCACGCACGCGCGCCTTGGTCGCCCCCTCCAGCAGGTCGGCGGCGCGGGCGTGTCCCGACGCGCGCAGCGACGCCGCCTCGGCGGCCGCGGCCTTCTCCATCGCGGGGTCGTGCGCTTGCGCCTCGGGCGGCGGCGGCTCGACGATGTCGCCCTTGAGCGGGCCGAGCGCCCCGAGGATCTCGTTCTGCTCGCGCTTGCCGACCTTGAGTGCGCCGAGCGCGCCCGCGAGGTCCTCGACCAGCGCTGTGAACTCCTCGTCGACCAGCTGCATGCCGGCGTGGGCGCCGTGCATGTCGCGCCCCTCGTACTTGCAGGGGCCACCCGTCGCGACGCAAACGAAGTCGACCAGGTAGATCTTCAGCTGGGGGATGTCGGTGTTGATGAAGCGCAGGTTGATGCGCTTGTCGGCGGCGACGCGCGCGACGAACTCGTCGACCACCGCGGTGATGGCCGGCTTGCCGCCCAGCCGATCGAAGAGTGAGCCGGCGGCCGGTGCGGCGGCCGCGGGCGTGGGCGCCGCCGCCGCGCTTGCCGGGCCCGGTGCCGACGCGCTGGCCGCGGGCGGGTCCATGGTCGCCGACGCGGACGCCCCGGCGTCGGTCGTGGCGCAGCCGGCCGCTGGTAACAGCGCTGCGACCAAGGTTGCAACGAGAGCGATGCTGCCCGACGCCGACTTGCCACCGCCGGTCGTCGTCACGATCTTCGCCACGATCTTCCCCACGATTTGGCCCATGGTAACCTCCAAAAAGGATTGCGCTTTCACCGTGCTGGGGTATCGGCGGACCGCGCGAGAATCTGGAGTGGCCGACCGACTGTTCCTCACCTTGGCCCCGGAATGCCCTCCCCGGCCGGAACGCCGCGCCGGAACGCCGCGCCGTCGTCGCGGGCGGGCGGCGTCCGGTGCACTTTTGGAATCTCTGACCTGGCGCGAGGGGCCGGTCGGGGTCAGAAAGAAGGCGAGACGGCTGGTGCCGGGGAGGCAGCTCGCGCAGCATGTCACCTCACGTCGTTTTTCTCAGTGTGCTTTGTGGGTTCGGGGCCGGCGACAGCGAGGCCGGGGCGGGGACGACTGCCGCGGCTCCGGCACAGCTTGCGGCGCCCGATCCGGAACCGCCGTCGCTGGCGGCGCCGCGCCGCCTGTTGATCGCGCCGATGCCGCCGCCGACACCGCGGTCGTTGCTGCAGGCGCCGCTTCCCGGCGGCCCGGGCGAGGCGTCGCCCGAGGCGTATCGGTTGCAGCGCGCCGGTGACGGCAGCGGCGATCTGACCTACGAGACCGGCGGGTTCCGGGCGCGCATCGCGCGCGACGGGGCCGTGACCTTCCGTGATCGGCACATCACCGCCCTGAATCTGCTCTCTTTTCTGCCACTGTCGGGACGCTCCGCGATGCGCCCCAGCGTGCCCTCACTTCAGGAGGTGATCCTCGGTGTCGGCCGGAAAAATTCGCCGTCAACCCCTTTGCCACCGGGCGTTCCCTTCGATCCCACCCCCAACGAGACCCTGTATCCGAGCACGACCGTGTCGCGGTTTCGGCCCGACGTGCGCGAGGCGTGCCGGTACCCGTCTCCGTGCTTCGTCGAGGCGACGGTGGTTGTGATCAATATCAGCGGCACCATCGACGCGACCGACGAGCTGATGCGGCTGGCGGGGCAGGATCCGTATCGTTACCAGAAGGCGCGCTTCCTGACCGCGACGCGCGAGCTGCGCATTCGGATGGCGGGGCGGGCGCACGCCGAGGACGTCGCCCGCAGCGGGGCCGACCTGCCGCGCCACCTGCTGGAGATCGCCTGCGACGATCGGATGAGCAACGCCGATCGCCGCGCCGTCATCGTTGCGCTGGGCGCCGAGCTCGACGGATCGACCCCCGAGGCGCGCGCGCTGGGCGATCGGATTCGCCGCTTCGTCGTCGACTGGGGCGACGACGGCGCCGGCGTGCGCTGCCCGCCGCGCTAGGCGCCGCCGCGCGCGCCAGCGGGCCGCGATCCACCGTCGCCGCCCCCCTGCGCGAGCTCCGCGAGCCGGTTTTGGCTCGAGGTGCCACTGCGGTGTGGGCCGCCATGAACGTCGGTGGCGGTCCGGCGCGATTTCTGTCTATGGTCGCGCGCAACCCCGTCATTCAACCCGCCGGAGGCCCGCTGATGGATTCCCAGTCGATGACCCGCAAAGACTTCCTGACCCTGACGTTCACGCTGGTGGGCGGGGCGGCGCTGGCCGCGAGCTGCAGCAGCAACGGCGCCGGCGGCGGGACCGGCGGCTCCAGCGGGACTGGCGGCTCCAGCGGGACCGGCGGCCAGGTGGGGGGCACCGACGCGGCGCCCGACGTCAAGGCCGACACCGGGACCGACACCAAGATCGACACCGGGACCGACACCGGCATCTTCTGCGCCGATCCGCTGCCGTCCTCGCAGATCGCCGACAGCACCGGGCACATGCACCTGCTGTCGATCGCCGCGTCGACGCTGGCGGCGACCAGCGATCAGACGCTGCTGACCGGCGGGTTCTCCGGTCGACAGCTCGGGGCACTTCCACACCGTCGTCCTCACCGTCGCGAACCTCGGGATCCTCAAGGGAGGTGGCACCGTGACCGTCACCTCGAGCGTCGACGGCACTCCCGCCCATTCGCACATGTTCATGATCAGCTGCCACGGCGATTAGTCGCAACGCCGGTCGGATGAGACGAAACGCCATGACGCCAGAGACGCCAAAGGCCGGATTTTCTAGATCTCGGACCGTGGCGTCCTGGCGTCTTGGCGTTTAGCCGACCAACGCCCCCCCCCACACGCCACACGCAATCGAGGGTGATCCCATGAAACCAACCAGAGTTCGCACGTCCGGGTGGATGGCCCTTGGCCTGGGTCTCGTCGCGGCTTGCAGCAGCGGCAAGAACGCCGGCAACTCGGGCGTGGGCGGTGGTGATGGAGCCGACGCCACCGGCGGCAGCGTCGGGCCGGGCGGCGGCGGAACCG
This sequence comes from uncultured Pseudomonadota bacterium, assembly GCA_963778795.1. GTDB lineage: Bacteria > Myxococcota_A > Polyangia > Fen-1088 > Fen-1088 > DASRQZ01. The sequence goes on from CAVZVU010000005.1 coordinate 2,072,331, forward strand.
GCGGCGCTGGCGTGGGGGGCGTCAGCGGATCGGCGGGCGCGCCCGCGACCGGCACCGGCGGCAGCACCGGGGGTGGCACCGGCGGTCAGACCGGCACCGGCGGCGCGGTGATCGGTACCGGCGGGGCAGGCGGCGCCGCGCCTCTCCCCGGAGTCGCCTGCGCGGGCGCGTCGCCGTGGACCACCACCGGTACTCCGGCCTCTCGTCTGGTCGTCGACGCCGGGCAGCGCGGCAAGGCCTGGAGCCGTTTTTACGAAAAGGTGGTCGCCTCCGATCACGCCAACACGATCCTGACCACTGCCTACGGACGCAACATCCAGGCGGCGCTGAAGAAGGGGCACGACCAGGCCGGCTTCGGCTACGTGCGCTTCCACGGCATCCTCGACGACGATGTCGGCGTCTACTCCGAGGCCGGCGGCCAGCCGGTGTACACCTGGACCAAGCTCGATCAGATCTACGACGCGATCATCGCCGCCGGCATGCGCCCCTTCGTCGAGATCAGCTTCATGCCCAAGGCGCTGGCCTCGGACGCGACGAAGATCCAGACGCTGCTCTGGTACAACGGCCAGTCGCCCAACATCAGCCCGCCGCGCGACGTGACCATCTGGAAGACCTTCATGTCGAGCCTGGTGCAGCACCTCGAGTCGCGCTACGGCGCCGCCGAGGTGCGCAACAACTGGTACTTCGAGATCTGGAACGAGTCGTCGTGGATGTATTCGCCGGGCAACCCCGGCTACAACGCGCTCTACCAGATGACGGTGCAGGGGCTGCTGGCCGGCGATCCCTTGATCCGTGTCGGCGGGCCGGCCGAATCGCAGGGCGGGTCGACGTTCATGGTCGATAACTTGATCAAGTACTCGAAGACCGCCGCCAACAACGCCAAGCTCGACTTCGTGAGCTATCACGCCTACGGCCAGTCGAGCCCGACCTCGCTGGCGATCGCCAGCCCGACCGGGGCGACGACCAGCATCGTCACGACCGTCGACTTCCACGCGGCCATCATGAACATCGTCCGCAACGACACCTTCACCGGCGACGTCTTCGTGACCGAGTGGGGCCCCACCTACTCGCTCGGCAACGTGCAGAGCGACAACGAGGTCGCCGCCAGCTACGTCGCGAAAGTGATCCACCTGCTGGACAGCGGCACGCTGCCGCCGCCCGCCGGCTTCAGCTACTGGACCATCTCCGACCTCTACGAGGAGAACGACACCGGCACCAACACGGCGTTCCGGGGCGGCAACTTTGGCCTGCTGCTGAAGGGCGACCCGCAGATCGCGGCGTCGTTCGACGTCGCCAAGCCGGCGTTCAACGCCTTCCGCCTGCTGCACCTCATGGGCGACGTTCAACTGTCGACCACCGGCGGCACCACCGGCAACGGTGTCAACGCCGGGGCGACGATATCGGCCAACAGCAGCGCGGTTCAGATCTTGGTCTATAGCCACACCGACGGCGGCGTCGCCGACGGCACCGCCTCGACGCTGGTGAACCTGACCGTCAACAACCTGCCGTTCGCCGCGGGGCCGCTGCACGTCCGCCAATTCGTCGTCGACCACACCCACGCCAACGCCTACACGACCTGGGTCGGGCAGGGGAGCCCGGCGAAGCCGACGGCGCAGCAGTGGGCCGCGCTCAGCGCCGCCGCCGATCTCTGTTACTACGACGCGACGGTGACGCCGACCGGGACCTCCTGGTCGGTCAGCTTCCCGCAGAACAACTACAGCGTGAGCCTGCTGGTCATCAGCCGCTGAGTCTCGGCGACGACCGGCGATAACCGCGCTTCCCCGCGCGCGCCGAAGGTGCTTACCTTCGCCCCCGATGAGCCGAACCGACGCGCGCGAGGTGACCGTGCCCGAATCCCTGGCGGGCGAGCGGCTCGATCGCGCGATCGCGGCGCTGGCGCCCGGAATCAGCCGCGGCGAGGCGCGGCGCTTGATCGCGGCCGGCGTGGTCTTCGTCGACGACAAGCGCACCGGGATCCAGTCGCGGGTGGTGCGCGCCGGCGAGCGCATTCATTGGGAGTCCCCGCTGGCGCCGATCAGCGGCGAAGCGTCGGGCCGGCGCTCGGTCGCCGAGCCGCGCATCGTCGTCGAGCGGTCTCAGCTGTGGATCATCGACAAGCCGGCCGGGATGCCGGTCGAGGCCACGCGGCTCGGCAAGCACGGCACGCTGCACGAATGGCTGGCCGGTCGATCCGGGACGGCGGCGGCGTTCATAACCCACCGGCTCGACACCCCGACCAGCGGCCTCATCGTGGTCGCGCGCGACCGCGCGACGCAGGCGGGGCTGAACGCGCTGTTCGCCGCGCACGCCATCACCCGGCGTTATCTCGCGGTGGTGGAACCGGCGCCGTCGGCGGCGCTGGGGGCCGAGCTGCGGTTCGATGCGCCGCTCGACGGGAAGACCGCGGTCACGCACGCCGTCGTCGTGGCGCGATCAGAGTCGTCGGCGGCGCTGGTGGTGCGGCTCGAGACGGGACGCACGCGACAGATTCGCCGTCACCTGTCGGGCGCCGGCTCGCCGGTCGTCGGCGAGACGCTGTCGGGCGCGCGCACGGCGCAGCGGTTGCTGCTGCACGCGTTCGAGCTCAGCGTTCCGTGGCCGCTCGCCGCGCCGGTGCCGGGGCGCGCGATCACCGCGCTGGCGCCGCCGCCGGCCGACTTCCTCGAGGCCGCCGCCGCGCTCGGCCTTCCGCCCGAGGCCCTGGGCCAGGCGATCCGCCCGGCCGCGGGCGGCGTCGCCGCGCCCGAACCGGTGGCCTGAAGCTCGTGCACTCGATCTTCAGTCGAGCCGGATCGTTCCCTCGATCACGGTGACCGCCGCGCCACCGATCGTGACGTCGTCGCCGTCGACGGCGACCTGGATCTCGCCGGCGCGGCCGACCATCGCCCCCTGCCGGGCGAGGTAGCGCCCACCCGGATAGCGCGCGAGCCCGCCGGTCGCGCGCAGGTGGGCGGCGACGGAGGCGTTGCCGCTGCCGCAGGCGGGATCCTCGTCGATACCGTGCAGCGGCGCGAAGGAGCGGACCTCGACACCCCCGTCCGCGGCCGCATAGACGGTGACGCCGGTCGTTTCGGTCTCCCGGTTGAGCGCCGCCATCGCGCTCAGGTCGGGGGCGAGGGCGCGCAGCCGGCCGGCGCTCGCCACGGCGACGACGATCCACCGCGGCCCGACGTCGACGACGCGCGCGTCGTCAGCGGGTGCGCCCAGCAGCTGACCCAGCGCCGGCGCGAAAGGGAAGGCGGCGACGCGCGGTCGCGGGACGCGCGCCGAGATCACACCGTCCGCCGCGACCGACAGCGGGATCAGGCCGGCGGCGCACTCTTGCACCAGCGCCGTCGCGTCGCCGCGCACGATGCCGGCCTCACGCACCGCGTGCGCCGAGCCGATCGTCGGGTGGCCGGCGAACGGCAGCTCGGCGCGCGGCGTGAAGATCCGCAACCGGTAGCTGGCGCGCTCGGACGGTGAAACGAACGTGGTCTCCGAGAGATTGGTCCAGGCGGCGATGCGGCCCATCTGCGCGTCAGACAGCCCCTCGGCATCCAGGATCACCGCGACCGGATTGCCGAGGAAGGGGCGGGCGGTGAAGACGTCGACCTGCTTGAAGTGAACGGCGCGCATGCGCTGAGCGTAGCAGGGGACGGCGGTGCGGGAGTATCGTCTCGCCTGGATTCCGAGATGGCGAAGAAACCCACCCGAGCGCGAAACGAACGGCGTGTGCAGGCGCGCAAGCAGGCGCGGCGAGAGGCGCGCGTCGACCAGCGGCTGCGCGCGGACGTGCGGGATCGCGAGGCGCTCGCGCGCATGCTGCCGGGCGGAACGCCGACGTCGCCGGTCGAGGTCGCGAGCGCCTCGGTCGTCGAGATCCGCGCGCGCGAGACCCCGTGCGTTCAGTGCGGGGGGACGCTCTCCCTGGTCGGCGATCGCGCGGAGAGCACGCCGCGCGGGGTGCTGCGCGAGCTGGATCTCGCCTGCCGCGTGTGCCACGCGCCCCGGCGTCTCTGGTTCCGCATCGCGCCGGCGCTCACCAGCTGAGTTGGCGGCGCGCGCGCCGTTGGTCAGTGACCGCCCGCCGGTCGGCGCATGCCGATCAGCAGTCCGACGAGAACCAGCACGGCGCCCGCGACGTTGGTCCCGGTGATGCGTTCGTGGCGCACCAGGCTGCCGAGGCCCAGCGCCAGCACCGGCACGATCACCGACACGTAGCTCACGCGGGTCACCGTCCAGCGGTTGACCAGCCAGGACATGATCACGAACGCGCCCATCGAGCCGGCGACCGTCAGGTAAAGCAGCGGCAGCAGCGTGGCCGCCGTCGACGGCAGCTGATGAGGCTCGCGCAGCGCGAAGCTGGCGACGGCCGACATCGCGGCGCCGATCGCGCAACCGACGGCGTTGGCGCCGATCGGATCCTGGCGCGGCCCGCGTTTGAACAGCACCGTGCCGACACCGCTGATCGTCGCGGCGGCGAACACCGCCAGCAGGCCGGCGGGGGCGATCTCGCCGGTGAGGGTCGACGAGAACAGCAGCGCCACGCCGGCGAACGCGGTCACGGCGCCGGCCAACTTGGGCGCGGTCAGCCGCTCCATGCCGAAGAGGTGGGTGAGCAACGCGCTCGACATCGGCAGCGTGGCGTACAGCACCGCCGACAGGCCGGAGGGGACCATCGTCTCGCCCCAGTAGAGCAGCGGAAAATTGAGGCCGAACTGGCAGACGCCGTAAATCAGCGCGGTCCGCAGCGCCGCACCCGCCGGCAGCGCGACGCCGCGCGCGCGCGTCCAGGCCCAGAGCAACAGCGCCGCCAGCAACAGGCGAAGCGTCGCCGCCCAGACGGGGGCCAGGGCGTCGTTGCCGATGCTGATCACCAGGAACGTGCTGCCCCAGATGCCGCTGCACGCGGCGAAGGCGAGCCAGGGCCGGGCATCAGGGGTAGGGGTGGTGGCCGTCGCCGCTGTCACCCGCGGTTTCTACTTCGATCGTCGAGGGGAGGGAAGGGCCCGCACCGGGCGGGTGGTTTGGAACGGCGGGGCTGCGGGATGTGAGGACGGCTTCCCTCTCTTCGTTGTGGGGGCCGAAGGAGGGGGATAGGTCCCGTGCTCAAACATCCTTTGGCGCGAGGGGTGCTGAACTGTTCTTGGAGTGGCGATAACCCGCGCCTCAGGAACTGCGCGCGGGACCTATCCCCCCTCCTTCGGCCGCCGTGACAATCTACGTTCGATGCGCCTGCGGCTCCGATCCGGAGGGGGGCCCACAAAAATATATAGATCTATCGGACGTCGCCTCGCCGGTAGTTGGAATTATCCTTCGTCGCCTCAGGAAGCGAGGCCGGAAATATTGAACCGCCGATGTTCGTCGCTGCAACGCCGCGTCCGATAGATCTTACTATTCTTGCTGTGCCCTCCGGATCGGCATTGCAGGCGCAGTGAACGTAGATGTCACCGGCGGGAGGAGTGGGGATGGGGTCCGCGCGCAGTTCCTGAGGCGCGGGTTACCGCCACTCCAAGCACAGTTCAGCACTCCTCGCGCCAAAGGATGTTTGAGCACGGACCCCATCCCCACTCCTTCCGCCCCACAACGGAGAGAGGGAAGCCGTCCTCATACCCCGCAGTCTCGCCGTTTCAGACCACCCGTCCGGTGCGGGGCGGGTGCAACCCCCTATCCGATGTGCATCTCCTCGCGCGGGCCGCTGCCGCCGGGGCGTGCGAAGCGTTTGAGGCTCCAGGCCTCGAAGAAGGGGTGGGTCTCCTGGCCCAGCAAGTGGCGCGCGTAGTAGCGCGAGACCACGGGCGCCATCATGAAGCCGTGGCCGACGAAGCCGCAGCACAGGTAGAACCCGGGCAGGCCGGGCGCTTCGCCGACGATCGGATCCCCGTCGGGGCTCATGTCGTACGGGCCGGCCCACTGGCGCACCACCTTGACGTCGCCGAGGCGGGGCATGACCTCGATCATCGCCGTCGCCATCTTCTCCAGAAAACGCAGCCGCGAGCCGAGGCGCACGTCGGTGTCGCGCGGACCGGGGATGCCGATGCCGCCCACGATCTCGCCGCGCAGTGACTGCGAGAAGTAGAGCCCGGACTCCAGCACCGAGACCATCGGGCGCAGGAAGGGCTTCAGCGGTTCGGTCGAGAGGATCTCGTGGCGCTCGGGCCAGTCGGGCAGATCGAGGCCGGCCAGGCGCGCGACCGCGGGCGACCAGGCGCCGGCCGCGTTGACCACGCGCGCCGCCACCAGCGGCCCGCGCGAGGTGCGCAAGACGAAGCCGCCACCCGCGCGGTGTTCGATCGCCGTCACCGCGGTCGCCGTGTGGATCGCCACGCCGCGCTTCTGCGCGGCGCGCGCGTAGCCCCACAGGAACGGCCAGGGAAAGACGATGGCGTCGGTCGGGTTGAAGCAGGCGCCGGCAAATCGCTCGCCTTCGCCGCCGGTCGCCAGCTCGGGCACTAGCGCGCGCGCCTCGCGCATGTCGATCATGCGCGTGGGGACGTCGCAGCGGTTCTGCAGCGCGATGCTCGACTCCAGCCGGGCGCGCGTCGCCTCGGTGCGCGCGAGAAACAGATAGCCCCCCTGCCGCATCCAGACGTTGATCCCCATCTCTTTTGCGAATCCGGCGCAGATCGCCAGCGATTCTTGCATGAGGCGGATGTTCATCTCCGTCGACCACTGCTGGCGCACGCCGCCGCCGTTGCGCCCCGACGCCCCCCAGGCCAGGTAATGCGCGTCGAGCACGACGATCCGTTTGGCGCCGGCGGCGGCCAGATTGTAGGCCAGCGCCAGGCCCATCACGCCCGCACCGACGATCGCGATGTCGGCTGCGTCGGGGAGCGCGGGCGGCGCGGATCCGACCGCCGCGCCGCCGGACGACTTACGGGTCGTCATCGGCAGGCGCGCAAGGTCGGCTGCAAGGCCGGCTGGAAGGCCGGGGGGTCGAAGGGTCGCGGCGCGCGAAGTATTTCAGCTCCGTCGGCACCAGCGGCGGGCGCGTGGTGAAGGGGCGGATGTCGGCGTCGGGGCGCCGGGCCGCGGCCGCGATCGCCAGCGCGACCGCGCGCAGGCATTCCTTTCCCTGGCACGGGCCGGTGCCGAATCCGGTGTAGCGCTTCACCTCCTCGAGGTCGCTCCATCCCGACGCGACCGCGCGCTCGACGTCGCTGAGCGTGACGTCTTCACAACGGCAGAGGATGATCTTCTTCGACATCGCGCCCGCCTGTCTCTTCGCCTCTACTGACGTCGTCGTCGCGCCTATTTCGCCTGCGCGCTGGTGGCGGGCTTTTCCTTGCTGTCGTCCTTGGCCTTGGCTCTCGCCTTGGACTTCTCCTTGGACTTGTCGCCCGGGACCTCGAACCGCTTGTCGTCGATCGGCTTGTCGAACGCGACGGCGGTCAGCCGCGCCGAGAACTCGATCGGCCCGGTGGTCATCTCCACCAGCTCGGGCAACCGCAGGCCCCCCGCCTCCCGCCAGCTCTTGATGCGCGAGGTGAACGGCACGTCGCCCTGGGGCGTGGCCGCGGTCCCCTTTTGCAAGACCTGAAGATGAGTCTCGGCGTCGTAGCAGGTGGTCAGCACCTGGCCGATCGGCGGCGTCAGCTCCAGGCATTCCAGCGCACGCCCACCGTCGGTGTCGGCCTTCACGGTGATGTTGGTGAACAGCTTCTTGAGGTTGCGCTCGAGGTTCCAGGTGCTCTCGAGCTTGAACTGCGCTGCCTCGGCCCCGCTCAGCAGGCGCAGGCCGTTCACCGGATCCTCGGACCAGACGACGCGCCCGTTGGTCCCCTCCTTGACCTCGCCGACGTTGGGGATGTTGGTGATCGCCAGCGACTTGTTGTGCGAGGTCATCGTCTGGACGCGCGTGCCGGTGATCGCCATCTTGGCGTAGTCGATCTGGGTGGTGGTTTCCATCGATCGGTGGCTCTTCCAGGGGCCATCGCCGCCGGTCGCCTTCACCGAGTCGGCGAGGATCGCCTCGGCGCTGCGCAGCGCGGGTGTCGCCGTCGCGGGCGTGACGGGCCCCGCGGGTGCGGGGGCCGCGGGTGTGGTCGCCGCGGGCGGCGCCGCGGCTGCGCCTGAGCTGGCGGTCTTTTCAGCCGGTTTTCCCGGTGCCGCGGTCGCGGGCGCCGGCGCCGCGGGCGCTGCCACCGGTGCCGCAGGCGCGGCCCAGCTTCGCGCCGGCGCGAGCAGTGGCAGCCCCGTCAGGGCCAGCCCAACCATTACAGAACGAAGGTTTCGCATTCGCGCTCATGCTCCGACGCCGATCGAGCCGCGTCAAGCGCGCGAGGAATCAATCGAGCGCGGTTCCCGGGCAACGCGCGGGCGCGCACCGCGATCCAAGCAGCAAGATGCGTTGGACCGCTGCGTGGTTGTTGGCGCTGGCCGTCCATGTCGCCACGGTGGCGGTTGTGTGGCTGGCCTGGCGTACGGTCGAGCGTCCGCGGGCGGCGCCGGTGCTCGACCCGGTCGAGGTGACGATGCTCGACCGAGATCCGCGCGTTGACCATCCCCGCGCCCCGCGCGTTCTCGAGGCGGCGCCCGTCACCGATCACCGCACGGTCGACCGTACCGTCGACCGTACTCGCAAGCGCGCGCGCGAACATTTGCGCCCGGCTGAGCGGGCGCCCGCGCTCCCGTCGGCGTCGGCGTCGGCGTCGGCGTTTCCGTCGCCGCTCGCGTCGCCGTCGCCCGCGCCCTCAGCGCCCAGCGTCCCGCCGGCGCCGCCCCCCGCGCCGGCAGTGATCGCCTTTGGTGCCACGCCCTCGATGCTGGACCTGCGGCCGCGCGCCGAGCTCCCGGTCGCCGCCGCCCCGGTGGCCCCGGGCGTCGACCTGAGCCTGCGGCGCGATCCGGCCGCCGACCTCGCGTCGCCGTCGGCGAAGGGACCCGGCGCGGTCAGCGAGACGTCGGCCCTGCGCGGAGAGATCGCGCGCGACGGATCGATGCGCATCCGTTCCAAGGGGCCGGTCAGCCTGGGTAGCGATCTGCTGTCAGCGGGTGCCGTGCTCGACGATTGGTTGAAGGATCCCAAGAAGCACGCTGCCGCGCGCGACGGCACGGTGGGAATCGTCAACGGAAAATTCGACGTCACCGATTCGATCATGCGCGCGGCCGGTCAGGATCCGTACCGCGCGCAGCGGATGAAGATGCTCGACGACACGCGCGAGCAACGCCTGGCGCTGGCGGCCCGTGACAGAAGCGTGCGCCAAGCCGGCGAGCTGGCCTCGCTGCCGGGCGCCCTGCGGAATATCTGGAACGACGGTGCGCGTTCGGTGCAAGAGCGCCGTCTCATCATTTTCCAGCTATGGGACGAGTGCCAGGAACCGACGGAGGGAGAAGGCGAAAGCGCCGCCTCTGGCGCGCGCGCACGCCGAGTTATTGTGCTGTTCATCCGTTCGGAAGTTGGCGCGGGGAGCCGCCATGCATACCCGAAAGAGGAGCTCGCCGCGTTGAACCTGACGCGTCAATCACGGCAGCGCTTCGATCCCTATGGACGGTCACCCCTCTGAATGATGTAACTTCCAGGCAGCAGCGTCGGGAATGGCGTCTTGTTCCTGCTGCTCCCCTGGGAGGAAATCGATGATGCGAAGACTCACCTGGCTCACCTTGGGACTGTTGGCTTTTGGTTGCGGTGGGCGGGTGGTGGGCATCATGGGGCCGGATGGTAGCACCGCAGTCGAGATCGGCCCGCCTCAGCGCGGAGCGAGCGACGGCGCCGCGATCGGGGAAGTGGTGCCGCCACCACCGCCACCGGTCGACGCCGCCCCTGTCGATCTCGGTCGCTCGACCGACGTGCCGCCCGCCGATCGGCCGGTGGTCGTCGTCGATGCGGGGCCGCCCGACGTGCCGGTCGTGATCCCCTGTCAGGTCGCCAACAACAACTGCCCCACCGGCACGTACTGTCAGTCGGCGAATTGCATCACCGGCACCTGCGTCGCGGCGCCGGCCGCCTCCGATCTTCAGGTCCCGGTTTGCGGCTGCGATCGAATCACCTACTGGAACCTGTCGCTGGCGGTGAGCCACGACGTGGCGGTGCGCGGCGACGGCGCCTGTGCGGTAGGTCTGGTCTGCGGCGGCGCGGCCGGCACCGACTGCCCGGGCGACGCGCTGTGCAACCTCGAGCAGGCGAGCGCGGCCGGGTGCAACCTCAACAATCCGGCCGGGCGCTGCTGGGTGCTGCCCGCCACCTGCCCGGCAGCGGGCGGTGTGCTGCCGACAACTCGCCGATGCAACAGCAACAACGCCTGCCAGACGGTGTGCACGCTGATCACCGCCGGCCGGACGTACTTCACCGACCCCACCTGCCCCTAGTCTTACCCGTCCTCGTCCTCGTCCTCGAGGACGCGTCGCCGTTACTTCGCGCGCATGCCCTTGAGCGCGGTCAGCGCCGCGTCGATCACCGGATCGCGCCCGCTCTGCAGCCCCATGCGCGTCTCGACCACGCGGCGATCCGGCTGCACGCCGCGCCCCTCCAGCAAGACGCCCTTGGGCGTCTTGAAGTCGGCGACCACGTACTGCATGACGGCGCCGCCGGGCAGCTCTTCGATCACCGACGGCAGCACCGCGCCCAAGGTGACGTCGCCCACCACGATCGCCCGCCGCGCCTCTTGCAGCCCGGCCGCGAGCATCTCGGACGCCGACGCGGTCCCCTCGTCGGTGAGGATCGCCACCGGCCCGGTGAAGGGGACGGCGCGCAGCTCGGGGCGCGCGATCAGCACCTGATTGAAGTCGCGGAACTGCAACGTCCCCAGCGTCAACGGCTCGCTGACCAGCTGCGCGGCGATCGGGATCGCCATCGCGCCCTGGCCGCCGGGGTTGCCGCGCAGGTCGATGATCAGCGCCGCCGCGTGGCGCGCGCGGAAGCCGTCCAGCGCGCGCTTGATGTCGGTCATCACCGGCTGCAGCAGGAAGATATTGAACGCCAGGATGCCGACGTTCCCCTTCTGCTCGACCCGCACCTCGGGGTAAAGCGGCGGCAGGTGGCCGAGCTCGACCGGCGCGGTCGTCGGCTGCTCGCGCGTGAGCAGCGCTTCGCTGGCGTGGTCGCTGTTGTCGAGGTAGCGCACCGAGACCTTGGTTCCGGCGGGGCCCATCAGGCGGTGCTGCGCGCGGCGCCGGACGGCGAAGCGCTCCTCGACCGGGCGCAGGGGCCGCTGCGAGCGCGACTGCGCGCGCAGCTCGCGCCCGGCGATGTGAGTCACGACGAACCCCGGCTCCAGGCCCGCGCGCTCGGCCGACGAGCCGGCGCGCACCCGGGTGATCGTGGGTCGGTTCTCGATGACCCGGATCGTCAGGCCGGGATCGGCGGCGCCGCCCGGGCCATGCTGAGGCCGCCTCGCCCGGCTCCTCGGTGTCGTCCTCGGCGCCCGGGCCCGAGATCATCATGTGCGATTGGCCGAGCTCGCCGATCATCTGATTCAGCGTGCGATAGAACGCCGCGTCGCTCGGCGCCGCCACCGCCAGCGGCTCGTAGCGCGCGCGCACGGCCTTCCAGTCGACGCCGCCCAGCGTCTTGTCGTAGTGCTTGTCGCGCACCAGCTTCCAGGCGGCGTCGAGGATCGAACGGCGGAGCGCCGTGCGCGCGTCGTCGCGCGCCTGCGGCGTGGCGGCGACCGGCGCGGCGACGAAGGCCGGTGGCTCGACAACCGCGGCGTCGGCGGCGCGCGCGGGCTCCGTCGCGGGCGGCGCGATCGTCGGCGGGGGGGCGGGCGCCGCGCACGCGCCGGCCAGCGCCGCGGCCAGCAGCAGCGCGCGCGCGAGCAGGCTGCGCCCGATGCGCGTCCACTGCTGTTCGGATGAGACGAAACGCCATGACGCCAGAGACGCCAAAGACCGGATCCTTAAAATTTCGGACGGTGGCGTCCTGGCGTCTGGCGTTTAACCGAACGGATTTGGACGCGCCGCGCGCTCATCGCTTCCCCTCCGCGCTCAGCTCAGCGGCCAGCGCGCGCCCCGCGGCCGCGCCGGCGCGCGCGGCTTCGTCGGCGCCCGCGAACCCGGTCACGTCGCCGCACGCCGAGACACCGGGAGCGCGCGTGCGGAATTGCTCGTCGACGATCACCGCGAAGCCGCCGCGGCCGGGATCGAAGACGACGTCGGCGCCATGCTGGCGCGGCAGCTCCGACGCCGGGGCCGGCAGCGCTGCCACCGCCACCAGATCGGCCGCCACCACGCGGGTCGCCCGCGGGTCGCCGGCTTCGAGCTCGATGCCGCGCACCGACTGGGTCCCGCGCGCGCCGAGAATTCGTGACGACGTCGGCGCCGACCTCGATCAGCTCGGCCTCGACTCCGGCGGCGCCGAGCGCGGCCACCAGCGCCGGCGCTCCGGTGGCAGCGGTCGCCGCGAGCACCAGCACCCGCCGCCCCACCGGCACCGGCCGCACGCCGTGGTGAAACGCCAGCCGCCCGCAGGCGCGCGCCGACACGATCCCCGGGCGATCGTTGTCGGCGAACGGCAGGTTCTGATCGTACGCGCCGGTGGCGTAGAGGTACCGGCGCGCCGCCACTCTCAGCAACCCGCGCGGTGTGACCACCGCCAGCACGCCGCCGTCGTCCTCGGGGAAGAAGGCGATCGCGGTGGCGTCTGCTTCGATGCGCGCGCCAGCGCGGCGTGCGGCAGCGGCCATCTCGGCGCCGCGCGCGCTGCCGCCCGGCGCCGCCAGCAGCGAACCCCCGGGCGCGGCCTGCTCGTCGAACAGGGCGACCCGCGCGCCGCGGCGCCGCCTCGGCGACAGGCGCGCGCCGCCGCGAGCCCCGCCGGGCCCCCGCCCACGACGCAGAGGTCGACCTCGAGGCGATCGCCCTCGACGGCGCCGTCGCCGTCGCTGTCGCCGTCGTCAGCAAGGTCGGGCGACGGCCAGGTCGCCTCACCGTCCGGCAGCATCCCCGAGCCCCCCATCTGGCGCACCAGCTTCAGGAACAGCAGATTGCCGACGCGGGTCTGGGTCATGAGGGTGTGGTGGTCCATCCCTTCGGGGAACAGCCAGTCGGCGGCGCGCAGCAGATCGACGTCGGCGGTGGGAAACGCGTTCTGTCGCTCGCAGCGCAGGCCGGCCCGCACCGGCGTCATGCAGGCGCGCCGGTTCGGTCGTCCGTCGATGCGCAGATAGCAGGAGGCGCAATGTCCCTCGAGACAGAAGAGCCCGCGCGGCCGGTGATACTTCGACGAGCGGCCGAGCACCTTGATCCCGGCGGCGTGCAGCGCCACCGCGACCGGCTCGCCCTCGAACGCGCGCAGCGTGCGCCCCTCGAAGTCGAAGGTGATCGGCGCGCCGCGGGGCTGGGCGGGGGGCAGCTCGGGTGAGTCGATGCGCACGGCGCCGGGGACTGTACCAGGCCTCGGCGCCGGCGGAAGCTCGACCTTGGCGGTGACTTCAACCTGACCATGACCCCGAAGGGGTTCCGCGGTCTGGTCGGGGTGCTGGTGCGCGGGCGGCCCCCCGACGCGCGCCTGGCAGCGACGGCGACTTTCTTGTATAGACCGACCGATGCGTGAGTTGTCCGCGGTACTCCTGCTGGTTGTCGCGTCGGTCACCGCAACGCCCGCGCGCGCCGATGGCAGCGCGCGCATGACGCTCGACCAGGCGGTGGCGCGCGCGCTCGACCGCAACCCGACGGTCGCCATCGCGCTGGCCGAGATCGATCGCGCCGACGCCCTGCTGCGGCAGGCGCGCGCGCCCAGCTTGCCGACGCTGATCGGAACTGGCGCGTACACGCGCCTCGACAGCAACCGGCGCGTCGGGTGCGCTGGTCACCGCGTCCGAGAACCAGGTCGCCGCGAATCTGCTGCTCAACGTGCCGCTGGTGGCGCCGGTCGCCTGGGCGCAGGCCTGGCACGCCGCCGACAACCGCCACATCGCCGAGGTCAGCGCCGTCGACGTGCGCCGCCAGCTGGCGGTGGTGGTGGCGCGCACCTACCTGACGGTGATGGCGCAGCATCGGGTGATCACCGCCAACGAGAACGCGCGCAACACCGCGCAGGCGCACTACGACTACGCCCACACGCGCCTGCTGGGCGGTATCGGCCGCAGCATCGACGAGGTGCGCGCCGAGCAGGAGCTGCGCACGAACGAGGTCGCGGTCGAGGGCGCCTACGCGGCGCTGGTGCACGCCAAGGAGGCGCTGGGCGTGCTGGTCGCCGCCGACGGCGCGATCGACTCCGTCGACGACGTCACGTTCGCCCAGCCGCAGAGCCTGGGCGCGGCGCTGACCGACGCGCGCACCCAGCGTTCCGACATCAAGGCGCTGGAGACGCGCCTCGGCGCGAACGAGCGCCTGGTCAAGGACGACTGGGTCTACTACGCGCCGATCCTGTCTGCCGTCGGTGAGCCGTTCTATCAGCACGGCCTGCAGCCCAGGACCGGCTGGCAGGCCCAGCTGATTCTGACGCTGCCGCTCTACGACGGTGGGCTGCGGACCGGCATCGCGCGCGAACGCGACGCCCTGGTGCGTCGAATCGCGCGCCAACCTCGAGTCGCGCTGCGCCAGGCGCAGTCCGACGTGCGCGCGGCGTTCGACGCCATGGTGCACGCCGACAAGGCGCTGGTCGCCGCGCGCGCCGCCGCCGATCTGGCGCGCCGCGCGCTCGAGCTGGCCAACCTTGCTTATCGGGGCGGCGCCACCACCAACCTCGAGGTGATCGACGCCGCGCGCGCCTCGCACGCCGCCGACACGTCGGCGGCGCAGGCCGAGGATCTCGCGCGTCAGGCACGGCTCGATCTGCTGGCCGCCAGCGGCCGCTTCCCGTAGCCGACTGGCACGCGGGCCAGACATCCGCGGCCGCGTCTCTGCGCGTCGCGCGACAGAGGTCACGATTGCGAAAACAGGTCGGCTCAGGAGTTGCGCAACCGACCGACTCGACTAATGATGGCGGAGGTGCGCTTCTCGTCGCCGATCTCGCGGGCCGTGATGCGCGGCGCGCTCGCGGTCGCTGAGCGCCGTCGTGAGCGCCGTCGTGAGCGCCGTCGTGATCTTGGGACCGATCGGCGCGGCCGCCTGTGGCGGCGGGGGCGGCTCGGCACCGTCGGCGGTGACGCCGGCGTCGACGCCGTTCGATCTGCCGCTGGTCGTCAGCTCGGGTGGGCCGGTGCTGGCCGCGCCACGGGTGCAGCCGATCTTTTTTCCCGGCTTCGCGTACGCCGACGACGTCTCGACCTTCCTGTCGAGACTTTCGGCCAGCGCCTACTGGCCGGCGGTGGCCGCCGAATACGGCGTGGGCGAGCTGACCGTGCTGCCGGGACACACCAGCAGCATCCCCGCCGCTGCCACGGTCGCCGACAGCAGCCTCGAGGCGCTGCTCGGGCAGGTGATGACCGCCGACGCAGCGGAGCTAGGCGCGCTCAGCCGGGACACCATCTACCTGCTGATGTTTCCCGCCACGACCACCGTGACGGTGAAGGGCACGGCGATGTGCCAGGCCGCATCGCCGAGCGGCTTTCACACCGAATTTTCGGTCGGCGGCGTCGGCGTCGCCGGGGTGGTGGTCCCTTCGTGCGCCATGTACCCCGGTGACGCGACGCTGACCGGTGTTTCGGCGCTGACCCCGACCATCAGCCACGAGATCGTCGAGGCCGCCACCGATCCGTATACCAACACCGCCCCGGCCTTCATCGAGGTCGATGAACGCCACGCGTTTTGGAGCTACGCGATCAGCGGCGGCGAGGTCGCCGATCTGTGCGAGAACGAAATCCCCAACCTGATCGCGCCCGCCGACATTGGCTACCCGGTGCAACGAAGCTGGTCGAACAACGCGGTCATGGCCGGCACCGGTCCGTGCGTGCCGGTCCCCGCGGGCGAGATCTACTTCGTCGCCGTGCCGACGCTGCCGGGGGAGGTCGCCGTGTCGCGCTCCGGCGCGCACTTCTTGGTGCCGGCGTTGATCGCGTCGGTCGGCGCCGCGGCGCAGGTCGACGTCAGCTTGAAGAGCGAGGGCGCCGGGGTCGCGGCCTGGACCGTCGGTGCGCTCGAGTTCCACTCCGACAGCACCGCGGTCCCTCATCCGACGGGGAGCTCGGGCCGCAACGGCCAGTCGGTGCGCCTCGGCATCACGCCGAACGAGGTGGCGGCGGGGGTCTTCCCCTTGATCATCGCATCGGCGACCGGCCCCGACGTCGTTCACTTCTGGATCGGCGCCATCCAGCGACATTGACCGTCGGGTGAATCGCGTCGGGGCTTTCCTCGTCACTGGTTGTGGGTGACAATGGAGGGATGCCGATCATGATCTTCATGTCGCTGTCAGCTCCGATGCTGGTGCAGAGCCTGCTGTTCGCCGCGGTCGTCGTCGCGCCGCCGGCGCATTCTTCGTCGAGTGCGGCGTCGTCGCGCTCCCGCTTCAGCCTCGCCCAGGCGCAGCAGCCCGGGATGCGGGGCTCGCCCCCGGCGGCATTGCCGCCGCCGGCCGCCGCCGGGATGCGGGGCTCGCCGCCGCCGCCGCCACCGGTAGAGCGGGTGACGCCGCGTCCCGGCTTCGCCTGGATCGAGGGGAACTACGAATGGCGCGACGGCCGCTATGCGTGGACCGGCGGGCACTGGGAAAGGGAACGCTCCGGCCAGCGCTGGCACGGGGGACACTGGGACTGGCGCGGCGATCGTTACGTCTGGGTCCCCGGGCAATGGGTCGCCGGACCGGTGTACGTGCCACCGCCGGCGCAGATCGTCGCGACGCCGCCGCCGGCGCCCCCGCCTCCTCCGGTCGTGGTGGCACCGCCGCCGCCCCGTCGGGGATTCGTCTGGGTTCCCGGCGGTCAGGAGTGGCGCGACGGTCGCTACGTCTGGGTCGAAGGGCACTGGGAAAAAGAGCGCCACGGCCATCATTGGGAGTCCGGGCACTGGGATCGCGACGGTGACCGCAACGCCTGGCACCCCGGTGGCTGGCAGCGCGAGGAGGAACGCGAACGCGAGGGTCGGCCCCGCGGGCCGATCTCCATCACCGGGCGCATCACCGGTCCGCGCGGCGGCGGGGTGCCGGGGATTCTCGGTGGTTCTCGCCGGCACGTCGGAGGGGCGCGCGATCACCGACGGCGACGGCAACTACTCCTTCACCGGCCTCGGCTACGGCTCCTACGCCGTGCGACCGAACGAGGGCGGTTGCAACTTCGCGCCCGACGTCGTCAACCTCAACAACCTGGGCGGGCCGGCGGTGCAGAACTTCAGCACGTCGTGCCATCGCCACGAACGATGAAGCGCAAGCGCACCAGCGCCGCCCCGCGCAAGCGCGCGGGCGCGGGCGACGCCGCGCGCGCCGCAACCCGCACACGCGCGGGCGCGGCCAAGCCGAAGCGCGCGGGCGCGGCCAAGCCGAAGCGCGCGGCTGCCGCCGGGCCGAAGCGGGCGGCGGCAGCCAAGCCAAAGCCCGCCACCGCGGTCCGCGACGCGCGTCGAGAGCTCGACCGGCTGCTGGCGCTGCGCAACGAGCACCCTGAACAACTGGCCGAGATCGATCGCGAGATCAACGCGACGTTCGCCGAGACCCACGCGGTGATGGTGCTGGACATGTGCGGCTTCTCGCGGCTGACGGCGCGCCACGGAATCACGCATTTCCTCGGGATGATCCACCGCCTGCAGACGATCGTCGCGCCGATCATCGAGGCGCACGGGGGCAGCGTGGTCAAGACCGAGGCCGACAACGTCTTCGCGGTCTTCCCCGACGTCGCGCCGGCGGTGGCGGCCGCCAGCGACATTCAGGATCGCCTGCGCGCGGCCAACGTCTTTCTGCCCGACGATTGGGATCTGCACGCCAGCCTGGGCATCGGCTACGGCGAGCTGCTCATGGTCGGGGGGCACGATCTTTTCGGGCACGAGATGAACATCGCCTCCAAGCTGGGCGAGGACATCGCCGGCAGCGGCGAGGTGTTTCTCTCGGAGGCGGCGCACGCGCGGGTGGCGGCCACGATGCGCCCCGGGCAGTTCGAGGCGCGGCAGATTCCGGTGTCGGCGATGGTCGTCACCGCCTACAAGCTGGTCGCGTCGTCGTCGTCGTCGTCGTCGTCGTCGGGCTGATCAGCGCGGCGGGCGCTCGCCGAAGATCGCCGTCCCGACCCGCACCAGCGTCGCCCCCTCGGCGACGGCGATCTCCAGGTCGTGGCTCATCCCCATCGACAGATGAACGAGATCGACGTGCGGGCGCGGCCGCGCGCGCTCGGCGTCGCGCAGCGCGCGCAGCGCCGCGAAGTGGGGGCGCGACGCCTCGGCGACGTCGCCGAGCGGCGGGATCAGCATCAGCCCCGCGCAGCGAACCTGGTCGAGCGCGCCGAAGCGATCGAGCAGCGCCGGCAGATCCCCGGGCGCAACGCCGTGCTTGCGCGGCTCGCCCGCGACGTTGACCTGGACCAGGCAGGCCTGGGGTTGGCCGGCGCAGCGGCGCGCGACCTCGTCGAGCAGCTCGATCGAATCGATGGTGTGCAGCAGCGCGACCTTGCCGGCGACGTACTTCACCTTGTTGGCCTGCAGCGGCCCGATGAAGTGCCAGCGCGCCCCCACCGCGGCGTGCGGGCCGGTGCTGGACGCCGCCTCGACCGCCGCCCGCTTGTCACGCAGCTCCTGCGCGTAGTTCTCGCCGAAGTCGAGCTGCCCCGACGCCAGGGCGGCGACGACATCGGCGGGCGGCATCTTCTTGCTGACCGCGATCAGCCGCACGTCGTCGGGCGCGCGGCCGGCGGCGGCCGCGGCGGCGGCGATGCGCGCGCGCACGTCGGCGAGGTGGCCGGCGATCTCCTCGGCGCGCGTCACGTCGCCTCGGCGCCCGCGGGCCCGCCGAACGGCGCCCCGAATCCGGCGCGCGGATAGTCGGCCAGCGCGCCGGCGGCCAGCAGATCGGCGATCACCTCGGCCAGCGGCAATCCGATCACGTTGGTGGGCGAACCCCGCAGCTCGGTCACGAACAGGGCTGCGATCCCCTGTACGGCGTAACCGCCGGCCTTCCCCTCCCACTCGCCGTTGCTGGCGTAGGCGTCGATCTCGGCCGGTTGCAGCAGGCGAAACGACACCAAGGTCGTGACCGCGCGGTCGATGATCCGCGCCGCGCCCGGGTCGGCGCCGGGGCGCCCGCGCCAGATGCGGTAGGCGGTGGTCACCTCGTGGCGCCGGCCCGCCAGGCGACCCAGCATCGCGCGCGCGTCGGCGATGTCGCGCGGCTTTCCCAGGATGTCACCGTCGAGGATCACGATCGTGTCGGCGCCCAGCACCGTCAGCGGCTCGACGCCGGGCGCGGGCGCTGGCGCCGGCAGCGCCGCGACTGCGGCGTCGCACTTCGCCGCCGCGAGCCGGCGCACGTAGTCGCCCGCGTTCTCGCCCGCGTGCGGGGTCTCGTCCAGATCGACCGGCGCGACCTTCAGCGCCAGGCCGAGACGCGCCAGCAACTCGCGCCGCCGGGGGGACGCCGACGCCAGCACCAGATCGAAGGGGCGGTTCATGCGCGTTTTTTTACCGCGTTTTCTTCGGCCGGCGCGAAACATCGCCCGCGCCCCGCCGAAAAGCGCGTATGTGTCGTCCACCGCAGTCGCGGTCGCTCGAGACCCGGTTCCGCCCGGATGGCTCCCGGTGGTGCGGGCTCGCACTGTTGGTTCTGCTCAGGGCCGGCTGCGCGCCCCGCACCGATCTGTTCGGCGAGGCGAGCTCGGGCGGGGGCGACCCTGTGGGCGGCTCGGCGGCGGGGGCGCTCATCGATCCGCCGGCTGGGACCGCCGACGTACCCAGCAACCTGGCGGCGATCGCCGTGCGCCTGCCGGTCGCGCTCGCGCTCGACGCCGCGGGCGCGAACGCGCCGTTCCGCCTGCGCGCTTCGGCGGCGCGCAGCGACGACGGCAGCGGCGGCGTCGCTCTCGGCACCGCGCTGGCGATGGCGTGCGCCGGCGGTCTCGCCGGAAGTTGCTACCGCATACCGGTCGCCGCGGTGCTCGCGCCGAGCACGAGCTACCTCTTCGAGTTGCTGGCGGGGGCGATCCAGCAGGACGGCGCGCCGGCGGCCACCGGCGCGATCGGCGCGTTCGATACCGCGGCTTCGTCCGACGAGACCCCGCCGCAGGTGATCGACTTTTCGATCGCGCTCGCCGGACCGTGCGCCGGCGTGCGCTTCTCGACCGACGAGCCGGTGACCGCCCAGGTCGTCGTCCGCGCCGCCAGCGATGCCGGCGCCAGCGATGTCGGCGACAACACGGTCGAGCGGATCACCGAGGCGGGGACCGGTCAAACCGCGTTCGATCTCGCGGTGCCGCTCGGCGGCCTCGCGCCGGCGACGCGCGCGGAGATCCGGCTGCGCGTGACCGACCGCGCCGGCAATGCGATCGAGGCCAGCACCGGTGAGATCGAGTTGCCGCCGGCGACGCCGCCGCTGGTGATCACCGAGGTGCTCGCCAACCCGGCCGGTCCCGAGCCGGGGCAGGAGTTCGTCGAGCTGCGCAACGTCGGCGGCGACGAGCTGTCGCTCGCGGGGCTGCGCCTCGAGGATTCCAGGGGCGCCGATGTGCTGCCCGAGGCGGTGCTCGCCGCCGGTGCCTACGCGCTGGTGATTCCGTCGACGTTCGATCCCGCCAGCCCGCGCGACGTCGCGCCGCGTGCCGGCACGCTGATGGTCCCGGTCGACACACGCCTCGGCTCCGACGGGTTGTCGAACACCGGCGAGGTCGTGCGCCTGCGGCTGCCGGGGACCGGCACCGAGGCGGTGATCTCGAGCTACGGCGGCTGGATCGATGTGTCGGCGGCCAGCGCCGCCGGCAAGAGCGCTCAGCGTGTCGGCGACGGGTCGTGTGATCATCCGAGCGCGTGGACCAAGCCGCCGCGTCTGCCCACGCCGGGGTGGGGGACACAGTGACCGCGCGATCGCGTTGGGGGGTTCCGATCTAGATGTTAGGGAGGGGGGAGGGCTCCCGGCGCCCGCGGTGGTATGGTAGGAAGACGTCATGTCGGGGCACAACCGCTGGTCCAAGATCAAGCACAAGAAAGAGGCCTCGGACTCCAAGAGGTCCAAGGTCTGGACCAAGGTGATCAAGGAGATCACCATCTCGGCGCGCCTGGGCGGCGGCGAGATCAACGGCAACCCGCGCTTGCGCGCCGCCGTCGACAAGGGGCGCGCCGTCAACATGCCCAACGACACCATCGAGCGGTCGATCAAGAAGGGGACCGGCGATCTCGAGGGGATCAACTACGAGGAGTTCAACTACGAGGTCTTCGGACCGGGCGGCACCGCGTTGCTGGTCGAGGTCATGACCGACAACCGCAACCGCACCGCCAGCGAGATCCGCAACCTGATCCAGCGCGGCCACGGCAACCTCGGCGCGCTGGGGTCGGTCGGGTGGATGTTCAAGAAGCAGGGCCTGATCGTCTACGAGAAGGTCGCCGTCGACGAGAACGCCCTGACCGACCAGGCGATCGAGCTCGGGGCCGAGGACATCCGCACCGAGGGCGAGGCGCTGGTGGTCGTGACCGAGCCCAAAGAGTTCGAGCGGATTCGTGAGGGGCTCAAGGCGGCCAAGGCCGGCGCGGGCGGGGGCAAGCTGCCCGACCCGGTCTCGGCCGAGGTGACGATGGTGCCGCAAAATGTGGTGCGCCTCACCGGCAAGGACGCCGAGGCTGCCGTGAAGCTGGTCAGCATGCTCGAGGACAACGACGACGTGCAGAACGTCTACTCGAACATGGATGTGGACGAATCGGTCCTGGAGAGTGTCGGTTAGCCCCGAGGGGGCGCCACGCGTGCTCCGCGCGCCGCGCCCGGTGCGCGGGGAGCCTTTGACGCGCCCGTGGCGGATCCTCGGCATCGATCCAGGGACGCTGCGGATGGGATACGGCGTGGTCGAGTGTCGGGGCGCCGCGAGCGTGACCTACGTCGAGTGCGGCGTCATCACGGCGACGGCGCGGGCGGCGCGACCGGAACGGCTGTGCGAGATCGGGCGCGGGCTGCGCGAGCTGCTGGCCGAGCTGCGACCCGACGCCGTGGCGATGGAGGAGGCGTTTTACGGCAAGAACGTGCAGGCGACGCTGGCGCTGGGCGAGGCGCGCGGCGTGGCGCTGTTCGTCGCCGGCGAGCTGGGGCTGGCCGTGACCGGCTACCCGCCCGCGACGGTGAAGCAGGCGGTCGTCGGGCACGGTCGCGCGACCAAGGAGCAGATCGGCTACCTGGTGCGGGCGCTGCTGTCGATGCGCCGGCCGCCGGCGGTCGACGCCGCCGATGCGCTGGCGATCGCGATCTGCCACGCCCGCAGCGCCGCGCCGCGGGCGCTGGCCTCGGCCACGCGGCGGGGACGGCAAGAATGATCGCTCACCTGCGCGGTCAGCTGATCGAAAACGACGGCGAGACGGTGGTCGTCGATGTCGCCGGCGTCGGTTACCAGGTCTGGATCAGCGGCGCGACGCTGGGCCGCTTGCCGCCCGTCGGCGCAGAGCTGCGGTTGCACGTGCACTCTCACTTCATCAAGGACGAACCCCTGCGTCTGTACGGCTTCGCCGAGCCCGACGAGCGCCGGCTGTTCCAGACGCTGATCGACGTGCAAGGCGTCGGGCCGCGCGTCGCGCTCGCGATCCTGGCCGGGCTGCCGCCCAGCGAGCTGGTGCGCGCGATCGTCGGCGGCGACGTCGCGCGCCTGACCCAGATCAAAGGCGTGGGGCGCAAGATCGCGGAGCGCCTGACCGTCGAGCTACGCGAGAAGATCGCCGCGCTGCCGGCCGGGCGCGGCGTCGCGCTGCCGGCGCCGCCGCCCGCGCGCGCGCCCGGGCCGTCGGGGCCGCTCGGCGACGTCTACGGCGCGTTGATCGCGCTCGGGTTTCGGCCGAACGAGTTCGAGTCGCTGCTCGACGAGATGGACGCCGCGCGGCCGACCGCGGATCTGGTGAAGCAGGCGCTCGCCGCCTTGCGGAGGCGATGAGCGATGTCGAGGAAGCGTCACGACGACGGAGCGGAACCGCCCGCGAGCCCGGGCGGCGGCGGTGCCGGTGCCGGCGAGGAGCGCGTGGTATCGGGCGATGCCCAGCGCGCCGAGTCGCCGGCTGACGACGACGCCGCGCTCAGGCCCAAGACCTTCGCCGAGTTCGTGGGACAGCGGAAGGTCGCCGAGAACCTGGCGGTCTACGTCAAGGCGGCGCGCCAGCGCGGCGACTCGCTCGACCACGTGCTGCTGTCCGGCCCGCCCGGGCTCGGCAAGACGACGCTGGCCTATCTGCTGGGTCACGAGATGGGGACCGAGGTGCGCGTCACCTCCGGCCCGGCGCTCGAGCGCAAGGGCGACCTGGTGGGGATCCTCACCTCGCTCGCGCGCGGCGACATCCTCTTCATCGACGAGATCCACCGCCTGCAGCCGGTGGTCGAGGAGAGCCTCTACCCGGCGATGGAGGACTTTCGCGTCGAGCTGGTCACCGGCGTCGGCGCCGGGCGCGCGCGCGATCCCGCTGCCGATCGAACGCTTCACGCTGGTCGGCGCGACCACGCGCACCGGGCAGCTGACGTCGCCGTTGCTGTCCCGCTTCGGTATCGTCGAGCCGTTCGATTTCTACTCCGCCGCCGAGCTCACGACCATCGTCCGCCGGTCGGCGCGCCTGCTGGGGATCGCGATCGACAACGAGGGCGCCGAGGAGATCGGCCGGCGCGCGCGCGGGACGCCCCGCGTGGCCAACCGCCTGCTGCGGCGCGTGCGCGACTTCGCCGAGGTGCGCGGCGACGGGCGGGTCACGCAGGAGGCGGCGGCGTATGCGCTCGGCCGGCTCGAGGTCGACCACCTGGGCCTCGACGCCGGCGATCGCAAGGTCCTGTCGACGATCATCAAGCGCTTCGACGGCGGGCCGGTCGGCATCGAATCGATGGCCGCATCGCTCGCCGAAGATCGCGACACGCTCGAGTACGTCTACGAGCCGTATCTGATCCAGGAGGGCTTCCTGGTCCGCACCCCGCGCGGCCGCCAGGTGACCCGCCGCGCCTACGAACACCTCGGCCTGCCCCTCCCCGTGCGCGGCTCGGGGCCAGGGCAGGGGAGCCTGTTCTAGGCAACGCTGGTCAGTTAAACGCCAAGACGCCAGGACGCCACGGTCCGGACTCTCTTAAATCCGGCCTTTGGCGTCTTTGGCGTCATGGCGTTTTGCCCTTCAGAGTCCCCTCTCCTCGTCCGCGAGGAGGGTTAGGGAGGGCTAGGGTGAGGAGTCCGGTCCGTGCCCGAACGTCGCGAGATCCAGATCGGCGCGGAACACCGTCACCGCCGGCCCGCGCATGCGGACGCCGGCGAGATCCGGGGCGACGGTGATGTAGAGCGTGCCGCCCGGCAGGTGCACCGGCGTCTCGAAGCTCGGGTGCAGGCGCTCCTCGACGCAGGCGGCGGCGACCGTCGCGCACGCGCCGGTGCCGCACGCGAGCGTGATGCCGCAGCCCCGCTCCCAGACCACGAGGTCGATCTCGGCGCCGTTCGTCGCCGGTGCGGATGCGCGCGAACTCGACGTTCGTGCGGCGCGGGAAGATCGGGTCGACCTCCAGCGTCGGCCCGAACTCCTCGGCGAGGGCGCGCAGATCGCTGGTCGGCGTCGTCGACGAAGATGACCGCGTGCGGATTCCCCATCGAGACCGCGGTCATCTTGAAGCGCCGCCCGCGCGCCGAGATCGCCTCGCGCACCGCGCGCACCGCGCCGCCGGGATGCATCGGGATCTCATCGCGGGTGAGCCGCGGCCGCCCCATCTCGACCGCCACCGTGCGCGCCTGGCCGTCGACCGCGTCGATGGCGCACGCCAGCAGACCGGCGCCGGTGTCGATGCGCAGCACCGGACGTCGCATCGACGGATCGGAGTCGTACAGCACCTTGGCGACGCAGCGCAGGCCGTTGCCGCACATCTCGGCCTCGCTGCCGTCGGCGTTGAGCACGCGCATGCGCGCGTCGCCGTCGCTGGCAGCGGCCGGCAGGATCGCCAGCACGCCATCGGCGCCGACGCCGAAGTGGCGATCGCAGACGGCGCGCACGATCGCCGGATCTTGAACCGACGTGGCGTCGTTCGACGGCTCGCCGGCGGCGCTCTGGCGCAGATCGACGACCACGAAGTCGTTCCCCAGACCTTCGACTTTGGTGAAAGGCAGTCTGGCCAAGTCGATCAATCCTCCATGACGTCGCCGCGTCGCCGGCGCTCCAGAGCCTACGGCGAGGCCGGCGGGGGCGCAGGCGCGGCCGGCTTCTCGGACGTTCCTTCGGGCCCGACAATGCCCCGCTTCTTCTTGGGGGCGGCAGCGGGCTTCTCGCCGTCGGTCGCCGCCTTGTCGGCGCCCGTCTTGCCGGAGGCCTTCTCCGTCTCGTGCTTCGCCGTCTCGTGCGTCGCGGGCTCGTGCTTCGCCGACTCCTGTCTTCGCCGCGGGGGCCACCGGTGCAGCCGGCGCCTCGGCAGGGGGCGTGGTGGTCACGCCCTGGACCGGCGGCGCGCTCGGCTTTTGCGCGCTCTGGCGCGCCTTCTCCAGCTCTTCTTTCAGCTTGGCGGCGCGCTCGTCGTCGGACTTCTTCTCGACCTGCTTCTGCTCGGCCAGCCGCTGCAGCCGCTTCGAGTCCTGCTGGCTGGAGTAGTGCGCCAGTCCGAGCGAGGTCACGAGGAAGACGGTCGCGGTGATCGAGGTCAGGCGCGTGAGGAAGTTGCCGGCCCCCGAGGATCCGAACACCGTCTGGCTTCCGCCGCCACCGAACGCGATCC
The DNA here is from genome assembly GCA_963778795.1 of uncultured Pseudomonadota bacterium. Taxonomy (GTDB): domain Bacteria; phylum Myxococcota_A; class Polyangia; order Fen-1088; family Fen-1088; genus DASRQZ01. Next base: position 2,097,946 of record CAVZVU010000005.1, read on the forward strand.
CCATACCGCCGCCCTTACCGGCCTGCAGCAGCACGACCAGGATCAGAAAGAGACAGACCAGAATGTGAAGGACCGTGAGAAACGTGATCATCGAGAGCTTCCTATCATTTTGACGATGCCGCGGGCACTTTGACGATGCCGCGGGCGCTTTGACGATGCCGCGGGCGCTGCCTAGGCCGTGGGCGCTCCGTGCGCCGCCTGCACAATTTGTATGAACGAGGGCGCCGACAGCGACGCGCCGCCGACCAGCCCACCATCGACGTTCTCCTGGGCCAGCAGCGCGGCGACGTTGTCAGGCTTCATGCTGCCGCCGTAAAGAATCCGGACCGCCGCCGCGACCGCCGCCGAGCGCGTGCCGATGCGCCCGCGGATGAAGCGATGAACCTCTTCCGCCTGCGCCGGCGTGGCGTTGCGCCCGGTGCCGATCGCCCACACCGGCTCGTAGGCGATCAGGGTGCGGCCGAGGTCGTCGTCGGAGATGTCCTTGATGGCGGCGTCGAGCTGGGACTGGATACGCCCTAGGGTCTCCCCCGCATCGCGCTCGGCCAGGGTCTCGCCGACGCAGATGATCGGGGTGACCCCGGCGCGCAGCGCCGCGCGCGCCTTCAAATTCACCGCGGCGTCGAGCTCGCCCATGAGCTGGCGCCGCTCGGAGTGTCCGACGATGACGTACCTACATCCGGCCTCGGCGAGCTGGGGCGCCGATACCTCGCCAGTGAAGGCGCCCTTGTCCTCCCAGAAACAGTTCTGGGCGGCGACCGCGACCGGGCCCCCCTCCAGCCGACGTGCAACCGCATGTACGGCGAGGAAGCTTGGTGCAACCGCCACGTCGACGTCGCGCCAGGTGGCGACTCCGTTACGCACCTGAGTCGCCAGCTCGACCGACTCGGCGATGTTGCCGTTCAGTTTCCAGTTGCCGCAGAAGAAGGGGCGGCGTTGGTTTTTGTTGTCTGCCATGACGTCCGTTCAGCTTTCCAGCGCGGCCAGGCCCGGCAGCTTCTTGCCCTCGAGCAGCTCGAGCGAAGCGCCACCGCCCGGTCGAGATGTGGGTGATCTTGTCGGCCAGGCCGGTCTTGTGCACGGCGGCGACCGAATCGCCGCCACCGACGACGGTCAGCGCCTTGGTCGCGGCGACCGCCTTGGCGACCGCCAGGGTTCCGCCGGCGAACGGCTCCGACTCGAAGACCCCCATCGGTCCATTCCAGAAGATTGTCTTGGCGCGCGAGATCGCGTCGGCGAAGCCACGCGCCGTCTCGGGGCCGATGTCGAGCGCGGCGAGCTCCTCGGGGACCGCCATCGCCGTCACCACCCGCCCCGAATCCGACTTGATGCCGGCGGCGGCGACCACGTCGCGCGGCAGCAGCACGTCGACCTGCGCCTGCTCGGCCTTCTTCAGGAACGAGCGCGCGAGCGCGAGCTTGTCCTCCTCGACCAGCGAGCGGCCGAGCTGGCCCCCCTTGGCCTTGAGGAAGGTGTTCGCCATCGCGCCGCCGATGAGGATCTGGTTGACCCGTCCCAGCAGGTTCTCGAGCACGCCGATCTTGTCCGACACCTTGGCGCCGCCGATGATCGCGACGAAGGGTCGCTCGACGTCGCCGAGCAGCTGGCCGAGGAACTTCACCTCGCGCTCCATCAGCAGGCCCATCCCCTTTTCGGCGACGAACTTGGTGATGCCGACCGTCGACGCGTGCGCGCGGTGCGCGGTGCCGAAAGCGTCGTTGACGTAGACGTCGGCATAGCTGGCCAGGCCGCGCGAGAAGGTCTCGTCGTTGGCCTCCTCGGCCGGCGTGAAACGCAGGTTCTCGAGCAGGGCGACGCCACCGTCGCGCAGATCGGAGACGACCTTGCGCGCGCCGTCGCCGACCGGCTCGTCGGTGAGCGCGACGTCGATGCCCGAGCAGCTCGGCCAGGCGCGCGGCGACCGGCATCAGCGAGTACTTCGGATCGGGCTTCCCCTTCGGGCGCCCGAGGTGCGAAGCCAGCACCACCCGAGCGCCGCGCTCGATCGCGTACTTGATCGTCGGCAGGCTCTCGCGGATGCGCGTGTCGTCGGCGACCCCTCCGGCCGGCGTGAGCGGTACATTGAAGTCGACGCGCACGAAGAGGCGACGGCCACCAATCGAAAGCTCGGAAATGGGTTTGATCGGCATGTCTTGCGCTCCGCGCCCGATCCAGGACCGAGGCAAAAAAAAGCGCGCCCTGTCCGGGGCGCGCAGAGGATGCTCGAAGAAAATTCTAAAAGCTAGAAAAACTTTCCGCGGTAAAACCGCGGAATATCACTACCGAATATCGCTACCTAGTGTGGCTACTTCTATCAAGGAACGTTGACATCCGTTGGTGCCTGAAGCGTCGTGCTCCTTGGTCTCAATCCCTCGGTCGAATCGCCTTCGTTCAATCGAGTGGGCTTTCGTCCTTTATGTCGGACGTGACCTGGCTGATCAGCTCGGTCGCGAGCGCAACGATCTGCTTCGGCTCGTATCCGTTCTGCCGCAGCTCTTTGTAGATGGACTTCGAAAGAATTCTCAGCGCTTTTTCCCGGTTCGGAATCGACGCCGTTGCCGGACCTGTCGGTGCGGTCTTGGTTTGAGTCAGTGCTTGAGGCATTCAACCCTCCTCCCAGAAGGTCGGCCGAACATCTAGCATGCGTTATGCCAGCAGCGCCAGCTCGTAACTCATTGAAATCACTATGCGAGGCTGAGGCGCGATCTCGCGATGCGCGAAGGCCGGTACGCACCCGTGCGAGGCCCAATGGTCGCCTGATCGTCACGATTTCGTCGAAATTTGGCCGCCAAACCGCCGATGTCACTGGTTCGCGGCCCCTCTCCGGTCAGTGCGAAGGCGCCTTTGCACCTTTCGTAAGGGGCGAAATGTAACCAATAAACGCAGAGGTTTGCGACTCATGCATCGTGTAATATCCGAGCTGACTTAACCGAACGAGGGAGACGATCGTGAATCACTCGATCGAAGTGGCGCACCTGGTAAACGGTGAGGTGATCTCCGTCCGCCGCCTCTCGCGCCGGCGGGAGATCCGGGAGGTCGCGGTCGCGGTCGCCGTGGTCGCGGGTGCGTTTGTCTCGGCCACGGGGCTGGTCGCCGCCGTCCTGCTGGGCGCCCATCGGGTCGTCTATGGACCGGTCTATGGCGCGGTCTGGCTCACCGTCGCCGCGAGCATGGGCTTGGTCCTGGGCCGGCGCGCGCTCGATCGGGCGCGGCGCTACCGGGTCGGGGTCTCGATCGACGATGACGCCTTCGCCGGCGCCGAGGTCGATCTGGTTCGGCGGGTCGGCCAGGGCTACGAGCTGTCGCTGGTGCCAGGCATGGCCGGAACCATCGCGTCGGGGCGGGCGCCGATCGCCGTCGAGACGCTGGTCTCGTCGAACCGCACGGTGCGCGTCCCGCTGGGCGGAGACGTGCGCGCCGAGGTCTCCCTCGGGACGACCACCTTCGTGGTGCGGGCCGCCGCGCCCGCCGGCCGCGACGAGCCGGTGTCGCGCACGCTGCTCAAGCGCCTCGCCCGCCCGACGCTCACCGTGGTGCAGTTGATGGCGGTCGCGAGCTTCCTTTACGCCGTGCCGGTGGGCGCCGCGCTCGGCGAGGCCGACATGAAGTCGTCGATCCCCTCTCACGCCACGCCCTGGGAGACCGAGAAGGCGCTGCGCGCGCAGGCGCAGAACCAGGCGCGCACGCTGCATCGCTGCTTCGATGTGTTGCCGCTCGAGTGCCAGCGGCCGGGATACGTCGGCATCGGCCTGTCGCTGTCGCGCGAGGGGGAGATTCGATCGAACTGGATCGCGCGGTCGACCTACGGCAAGGACTGCCCCGTCGAGCAGTGCATGTCCGAGGTGGCGGCCGGCTGGTTCTTCGAGCCGCTCCCCGAGTCGATGCAGATCGTCCTGCCGGTTCAGGTTCTGCGCACCGACAAGCCGTTGGTTCGTTCGGAGGTAGCGGCGGCGTCCTCGGCCCCGCGTGCGGTCCCGCAGTCGGCTGAATGATTTCCGGGAGGCGGACCTCGTCGATCCGGGACCTTCACCCGGACAGGATGCGGAGTTGAGCGACGACGAGAAGCGGACCCTCGAGCTGCTCGAGGCCAACCACACCTTCCCGGGTGACTACCCGGTCACGGTCATTGCGCTCAACAGCGACGCCGTGACCGCGGCTCTGGTCGCGTCGATCGAAGCCGAGCTCGGCGCGCCGCTCCCCGCCAGCGGGCGCGAGACCCGGTCGTCGTCGGGGGGGAAGTATCTCAGCCATCGCCTGCGGGTACCCTGCCTTCAGGCGGCGGACGTCATCCGCCTCTACGCGAGCATCCGGCGCGTCGAGGGCGTCGTGACCGTGCTCTGAATCGATGCAGCGGCCAGCGTATGACGACCGAAAAGGGAGACGGAGACGGAGACGACGAGAAGCTCGACGATCAGACCGTGGTGCGGGTCTCGGTCGCCAAGCGCCAGTGGGAGCGGACCTTCGACGCCATCTCCGAATCGCTGATGATCCTCGACGAGGATTACGTGATCCGACGCGCCAACCTGGCGCTGGCCGACGAGCTGGGCACCGCGATTCAGCGCGTGGTCGGGCGGCGCTGCTTCGACGTGCGGGGCGAGTCGCCGCAGGCGCTCTCCGGCACGCCGGGCCGGCCCTGCGACGGCTGCCCGGTCGCTGACGCCCAGCACGCGCGCGCCGCCAAGGACGGCGAGGTTCGATCGAAGAGCGGCCGGACGATGATCCTGCGCGCCTTCCCGCTGCTGGACGAGGAGGTGCCGCTGACCGTGTGCAGCTACCACGACGTCACCGAGGAGCGCGAGATGACCCGCCAGCTCGGCAGCGCCGAGAAGCTGGCGGCGATCGGGCGCCTGGCCGGCGGCGTCGCCCACGAGATCAACAACCCGCTGGGCGGCATCCTCGCCTTCGCGCAGATCCTGCAGCGCGAGGATGTCACGGCCGAGGAGCGGCGTGACTACCTGGGCGAGATCGAGCGCAGCGCCCTGCGCTGCAAGGCGATCGTCGAATCGCTGCTGCGCTTCTCGCGGCAAGCGCCGCAGACCAAGCGGCGCGTGCTGTCGCTCAACGACGTCGTGCGCGACGCCATCCGCCTGACCGGGCAGAAGGCCAGCGCGCGCAGCGACGTGCGGCTGCGCGTGGCGCTGGCCGACGATCTGCCGTCGGTGCTGGGCGACACCAACCAGCTGCTGCAGGTCGTGGTCAACCTGATCGGCAACGCGTTCGACAGCGTCGTCGGCGCCGGCGAGATCGACGTCGTCACCAGCGAGCGCGACGGAGACGTCGTGCTGCGCATCGCCGATTCGGGGTCGGGCATCGCCAGCGAGCACATGGCCAGCCTGTTCGATCCGTTCTTCACGACCAAGGAAGAGGGCAAGGGGGCAGGGCTGGGCCTGGCGGTGAGCTACGCGATCGTCCAGGAGCACGGCGGCCGGATCACCGCGCACAATCGGTCGACCGGGGGCGCCGAGTTCCTGGTGACGCTGCCGCAGCAGCCGGCGGGCGCCGGCGAGGGCTGATCAGTCAAACCCGTGGTCGTGGGTTTGCGGGGTTCGGTGGCCCGCTCTTATTCGCCGCCGTCACGCCAACGGCGCGAGGACGCGACCGCCGCGCGATAGCGGTCGACGCCGCGCCGCGCGGCGCTCCGGCGACCAGCCGAGCACCCGCGCCATCAGATCGGCGGCGCGCTCGACCGCGCCCAGCCCCTGGTCGCGCGCGTCGCGCAGCAACGGGACCCGCCGCGCCAGCGCGTCGTCGACGTCCAGCGCGTGCTCGGCGCGCGCGGCGTGCACGACCTCGGCCCACAGGTACGGCAGCTCGCCGTCGATCCGCCGCGCCAGGTCGGGCGCCTCCTCGATCTCGGCCAGCACGTCGGTGGCGCGCGCCCCGTAGGTCGCCAGCAGGTGGTCGCGCACGTCGGCCGATAGCTCGTGGTTGCCGAACGGCTGCGGCGGCTCGCCGGCTCCGGGCAGCGGGCGCGTGCGCGTCAGGCAGGGGCCGATCGCCCGCTCGACGCCGCGATCGCGCAGCAGCTCGACGACGACGTCGGTGGTCTGCTCGGCCATGCGGCGGAAGGTCGTCAGCTTGCCGCCGACGACGGTGACGATCCCGTCGGGCTCGCGCAGGATCTCGTGCTCGCGCGACGTCGACGACACGGTGTGCGCCGGCTCGGCGATCAGCGGCCGCAGCCCGGCGTAGGTGGCGATCACGTCGTCGGGCCCGAGGCGCGCCGACGGAAACGCGTGCGCCGCCGCCTCCAGCAGGTAGTCGACGTCGCGCCGGCGCGCGCAGATCTCCGCGTCGAGCGTCGGCAGGGCGGCCGCGCCGTCGGCGCCTGGCGCGCCGGCGTCGCCCCGAGCTTGTGGCGGGCTCCAGTCGGTGTCGGTCGTGCCGATCACGCTGCGCCGGCCGCGCGGCAACGCGAAGAAGAGGCGGCCGTCGCGCGGCGAGCGCAGCACGACGGCGCGCCCGCCCAGGTCGAGGCGGTGCGCGTCGAAGACCACGTGCACGCCCATCGTGGGCCGCAGGTTGCGCCGGCCGCGGTCGAACGCGTCGGAGAACGGGCCGGTGGCGTTGACGATGGTGCGCGCGCGGATCTCGAAGGTGTCCCCCGTGAGCTGGTCGCGCGCGAGCGCGGCGCGCGCGCGCCCGATGCGATCGCGCCGCAGCGACAGCACGCGGACGTGCGACATCACCGCAGCGCCCGCGCGCTCGGCGTCGAGCACCGTCTCCAGCACCAGCCGCGCGTCGTCGGTCTGGCAGTCGGTGTAAAGCTGCGCCCCCTCGAGCCCGGCGGCGCGCAGCGCCGGGCTGGCGGCGAAGGTCGCGCTCGGGTCGAGGCGGCGGCTGTACGCGGGCGGCCGCCACAGCGCCAGCGCGTTGTAGATCGCGATGCCGGCGCCGATGACCCGCAGGCTCGGGCGCAGGCCGCGATAGGCGGGGAACAGGAACTCGATCGGCCGGCACAGGTGGGGCGCCGTCGCCATGAGCCGTCGCCGCTCCGACAGCCCCTCGAACACCAGCGCCAGCTCGCCGTACTGCAGATAGCGCAGGCCACCGTGGATCAGCTGGGACGAACGGCTCGAGGTCTGGCCCGCGAAGTCGCCCGCCTCGCACAGCGCGACCGAGAGGCCGCGCAGCACGGCGTCGCGCGCGATGCCGGCGCCGGTCGCGCCGCCGCCCACGACCAGGAGGTCGACCTCGCCATCGCCGACCCGTTCGAGCGCCGTGCGGCGCCGCGCTTCTCGGCCGGCGTTCCCGATCACTTGAGGCTGATGTGCAGCTCGTCGAGCTGCTTGGTCGACACGCCCGACGGCGCGTCGGTGAGGAGGTCGGTCCCCTTCTGGGTCTTGGGGAACGCGATCACGTCGCGCAGCGACTCGGCCCCGCACAGCAGCATCGCCAGCCGGTCGACGCCGGCGGCGATACCGCCGTGCGGCGGCGGCCCGTACTTGAACGCCTCCAGCAGGAAGCCGAACTTGGCCTGCGCGTCCTCGTCGGAGAGGCCGAGCGCGCGGAAGACGCGCGCCTGCAGGTCGGAGCGGTGGATCCGGATCGAGCCGCCCGCGATCTCGTTGCCGTTGAGCACGAGGTCGTAGGCGCGCGCGCGCACCGACGCCGGGTCGGACTCGAGCCGCTCGAGATCGGCGGCGGTCGGCGAGGTGAACGGGTGGTGGGCGGCGACGAGCCGCCCGTCGTCGGTCTGCTCGAACAGCGGGAACTCGGTGATCCAGCAGAAGCGCCACAGCCCCTTGGGGATGAGGTCGAGCTTGCCGGCCAGGTGCAGGCGCAGCCCGCCCAGCACGGCGTTCACCATCTTGGGCGCGCCGAACTGCAGGAACAGCAGATCGCCCTCGGCGGCGCCCGCGGCGGCGTTGATGTCGGCGCGCAAGCGCGTCGGTGATGGTCTTCATCGGCGTCTGCGTCCAGGCGCCGGCGGCGCCGATGCGGGCGCGCGCCAGGCCGCGCGCGCCGAAGCCCTTGGCGAACTCCTCGAGCTTGTCGAGGTCGGCGCGCGAGAGCTTGCTCGCCTCGGCGGCCGGCAGGCGCCAGCCCTTGACGATGCCGTGCGGCTGCGCGACCGCCGCCTGCAGCAGCCCGACGCCGCCGCCCTCGTGACGGCGGACGGCGGCCGACAGATCGCACAGCGGCAGGTCGAAGCGCAGGTCGGGCTTGTCCGAGCCGTAGAGCGACATCGCGTCGGCGTAGGTCAGGCGCGCGAACGGGCGCGGCAGCTCGACGCCCAGCACGTCCTTCCACAGCGACGCCATCAGCCCCTCGATGATGCCCTGTACGTCCTCCTCGACCACGAAGCTCATCTCGAGATCGATCTGCGTGAACTCGGGCTGGCGGTCGAGGCGCAGGTCCTCGTCGCGGAAGCAGCGCACGATCTGGAAGTAGCGATCGAAGCCCGAGACCATGAACAGCTGCTTGAAGATCTGCGGCGACTCGGCGAGCGCGTAGAACTGTCCCGGGTTGAGCCGCGACGGCACCAGGAAGTTGCGCGCGCCGCCCGGCGTGTACTTCACCATGAACGGCGTCTCGATCTCGGCGAAGCCCGCCTCGGCCAGGTAGCGGCGCGTGGTCTGGTAGATCGTCGAGCGCACGAGGAAGTTCTTCTGCAGCGCGGGGCGGCGCAGATCCAGGTAGCGGTGCTTGAGCCGGATCGACTCGCCGGCGAGCGTGTCGTCGGAGATCTCGAACGGCGGCGTCTCCGCGGTGCGAGAAGATCGTGAGCGCGTCGGCCTTGACCTCGATCTCGCCGGTGGCGAGGTTGGGGTTCTTGTGGCCGCCGCGCTCGGCGACCACGCCGCTGATGCCGACGCAGAACTCGCTGCGCAGCTCGCCGGCGATGCGCGTGCGCCTGCGCGTCTGATGTGCGGCTCGAACACCACCTGCGTGATGCCGGCGCGATCGCGCAGATCGATGAACACGCAGCCGCCGTGATCGCGGCGGGCGGCGACCCAGCCAAACAGGACCACGCGCTGTCCGGCGTCGGCTGGCGCGCAGCGCGCCGCAGTCGTGGGTCCGCTTCAGGTCAGTGAGGAACTCGGGCATGGCGAGAAGTTACATGTTAGCGCGGCCGACTGCGAGCCCCCATAGTGCAGAGACAGAGACGGAGACTGGACCTGACTTTTCGGGACGCAATTCCCGCTTGCCCTAGTATCGGGCCTCCCGCTACCTTGGCAGCGTGCGCCTTCGCGTTCTGTATCACGGCAACTGCTTCGACGGATGCAGCTCGGCGGGGGTGTTCACGCGCTTTTACCGCGAGCGGATCGCCAAGGGCCCGATCGACATCGTTTATCGCCCGCTCGAGCACAAGGGTGACGCGCGACGCGTTCCCGACCGACGCGTTCGACGGCGACGAGAACGCCTGCGTCGATTTTCGCTACTCGCAGGACCCGCGCCTGACCTGGTGGTTCGACCACCACGCGTCGGCGTTTCAGCAGCCGGGCGACGAGGCGCACTTCCGCGCCGACGCGACCGGCCGCAAGTTCTACGACCCGGCGGCGAAGAGCTGCACGAAGTTCATCGCCGACACCGCGGCCGCGAAGTTCGGCTTCGACATCGCGCCGCTGCGCGAGCTGGTCGACTGGGCCGAGATCATCGACGGCGCGCTCTTCCCCGACGCGGCGATGGCGGTCGAGCTCAAGGAGCCGGCGCTGCAGCTGATGACGTTCATCGAGAACAACCGCGATCCGGCGCTGGCCGATCGGTTCATCGGCGACCTCATCTCGCGCCCGCTGGCCGAGATCGCGGCCGCGCCGTACGTCGCCGAGGCGCTGGGCCCGCTGCTGGCGCAGCACCAGGCCAACATCGACGTCATCCGCGCGGCGGCCAAGCTCGAGGGCGGCGTGGTGCACTTCGACGTCGCCGATCACAACATCGGCGCGTTCAACAAGTTCATCACCTACTACCTGTTCCCCGAGGCGCGCTACTCGGTCGGCCTGACCTTGCCGGGGCGCGCCAAGATCTCGGTCGGCTCGAACCCGTGGTCGAAGGTCCCGCGCACGCACGACATCAGCGCGATCTGCGAGCGCTACGGCGGCGGCGGCCACCCGGTGGTCGGCGCCGTTTCGGTGCCGCGCGACCAGGTGGCGCGCGCCCGTCAGATCTACGGGGAGATCGTCGCCGAGCTGCAGGCGCCGGGCGCGGCCGGATAAGTAGAAACGCCACGACGCCAGAGACGCCAAAGGCCGGATTTTCAAGAGTTCGGACGTGGGTCGGCGTCCTGGCGTTTAGCCGATTGGCGCGACGCTAGCGGCGTACGGGGCGGTGCGGGCGTCGCGCCCGGCGCGCCACGGGGCGGGGGCGGCGTGACTTGGTCGGCGGCTTCTCGCCGCCGCCGCCCGTCGCCGGGGGCACGGTGCCCGGACCCGGCGCGGGCGCCATCGCGCCACGCGCCTCCAGGCGATCGAGGCGCTCGCGCAGCTTCGCCGTCTCGGTGCGCAGGCGATCGACCTCGTCCTGCAGCTTGCGGGCCTGCTCGGCCGGTCGGCCGCTCTCGTGCAGCTCGCGCATCGCCTCGGCCATGCGCCGGCGCGCGCGCCCGTCGAGCTCGGCGGCCAGCGCGCGCTCGATCGCCGGCATCGCCTCGGGCGAGCCGACGCGCGCCAGCGACGAGGCCGCCTCGCCGCGCACGCGGAAGTCGGGGTCGGCGAAGCAGCCCTCGATGAACTCGCGCGCCTGGCGCGCATGCGATGGTGCCGGTGCCGAGCTCGGCCATCGCCATCACCACGGCGCGCCGCCCGAGGAACGAGCCGCCCGGCTTCCACTCGCCCTTGACGATGGGGATCGCCCGCTCGTCGCCGGTGGCGCCCAGGCCCTCGATGGTCGCGCGTGCGAACCACGTCCTGGAACGACGATCGCCCCAGCAGCGTGGGCAGCATCGTCGAGCGCCGGCGCGGTGCGCGTGCGCCCCAGGCTCAGCGCCGCCTCGGCCTCGACGAAGTAGCTGCGGTCGCCTTTCTGCAGCAGCGCCGCCAGCGCCTCGCCGGCGCGCTCGTCGCCGCGGTATTCGCCCAGGCCGGCCACCACGGCGCGCCGGACGCGCGGGTGCGGATCGCCGATGGTCGCCAGCAGCAGGTCGAGCGCGTCGTCGCGCCGGGTTGCGCCGAGCGCGCGCGCCGCCGCCGCCCGCACCGCCCAGAACGGATCGCCCTCGAGCGCCTCGCCGAGCGCGCGCACCGAGTCGGGCTCGACGCTCTTGGCGACGCCGCCCACGGCGATGACGCGGTCGATGCCGAGGCGCGCCGCCGCGAGCTGGCGCCGCCACAGCGGGCGTGGCTTCTCGATCTTCAGCGACTTGAGCACGACGTCGCCCGGATCGAAGATCACCTGCGTCGGCCGCGACGGCAGGTGGAACTCGAAGGCGTGGGTGGCGCGCGTCGACGGTGATCGTCTCGTCGCGCTCCTGGCCGTCGACCTCGAAGCGCACGCGCGTCGTGAAACGAAACAGCGGCGCCTCGGCGCTGATCGTCTGCTTCTGCTCCAGCGCGCAGCGTGCCGACGTTGCGGTCGGCGTCCCAGTCCCAGCTCGCCTCCAGCTCCGGGTGGCCGGCGCGCGCGATCCAGCGGTCGAAGAACTCGTCGACGTTGCGCCCCGACACCTCCTCGATGGCGCGCGCGAGATCGCGCGTCTCGACCGAGCCGCGCGCGTGCCGCTCGGCGTAGAACTTGAGCGCGCGCCAGAACAGGTCGTCGCCCAGCTCGTTGCGCAGCATGTGCAGGACGCGCCCGCCCTTTTCGTAGAGGTGGCTGTCGAAGATGTGGATCGGCTCTTCGTACTGGCGGCAGACGACCGGACGCTGGTAGCGCCCCGCCTCGTTGAGGTAGCCCTCGGCGTCGGCCAGCAGCTCGACGTCGGCCTCGTCGCGCCCCTTCTCGTGCTCGCGCCAGATGTACTCGAAGTAGGTCGCGAAGCCTTCGTTCAGCCAGGCCTCGGACCACTCGCGGCAGGTCACGAGATCGCCCCACCACTGGTGCGCCAGCTCGTGCGAGACCAGCGCCTCGACGTCGTGATCCAGCGCGGCGCGCTCGTCGAGCAGCGCGAGGTCGGTCAGCGTCGTCGCCGACGTGTTCTCCATGCCGCCGAAGATGAAGTCGGGCACGGCGATCTGGCTGTAGCGCGTGTGCGGGTAGGCGATGCCGATCTTCTCCGAGAAGACGTCGATCATCTCGGGCGTGCGGCCGAAGCTGCGGCGCGCGTCATCCTCGCGGCCAGGCGACACGAAATAGTAAACGTCGACGCCGGTGCGCCGCGCGCGATCCTTGATCTCGACGAACGGCCCGCACACCAGCGTCACCAGATACGGCGGGTGCGGGAACTTCAGCGCGTAGTGCCAGCGGACCTGCTTGCCGCCCGGCAGCTCGACGCGCTCGCGCAGCTCGCCGTTCGACAGCACGAAGTTGCCGGCGGGGGCGGTGCAGATCATCTCGGTCGACGCCTTCTCGATCGGCGTGTCCAGGCACGGCCAGTAGTAGCGCGAGTCGTCGTCCTGCCCCTGCGTCCAGCACTGCAGCGGGCGCTGGGGGTTGGTGGCGTCCGGGCCCATGAAGTAAAGCCCACGGCGCGGCGCGCAGCGGTAGCGCACGGCGACCTCGAACTCGGTGCCGCTGGCCAGCGGCTTGGGCAGTCGGATGCGCAGCCTCTCGCCGTCGTAGTCGAAGCCGGCGCCGGTCTCGCCATCGACCGAGACCTCGTCGATCGACATCTCGACGGCGTCGAGCTCGAACACCGCCAGCTGGCTACGTCGGGCCGACAGCCGCAACCGCGCCACGCCGGCCAGCCGGGCCCCTTCCAGGTCCAGATCCAGCTCAAGGCGGACGTGGTTCACCCGGACGGGGCGGTCACCTTGGAAGTGGATCTTCGTCCCCGGCGGGGCAAATGGTCGTGGCATGACGCGAGAAGGAGGCGCAAAGACTGTACGCGGGTAACGCGTCATCGGTCAACTACGCGCACATTTCGACATCCACATTCGACGTGAGCTCGACGTCAGTTGACATATCGACACCGCGACAGTGCCGATGAGATGAGATGGCCGACGGGCACGGGCTGTGCTGAAATGTCGGTCATGAATCCGCGTGAGCCGGTCCATCGCACGCACTTCGTCGCCCAGGCGGCGCCGCGCGAGGTGTACGACGTCGTCGTCGACTTCCCGGCTTATCCGCGCCTCTTCCCCGAGCTGAAAGGCGCGCGCGTGGTGTCGACGACGCCGCCGGTGGTGCGGGTCGAATATCGCGCGCAGATGGTGCTGCCGGTGCGCTACGTGCTGGATCACACCTGCTTGCCCGACGTGCCGTCGGTCGACTGGCGATTCGTCGAGGGGGAGGTGGTCACCGACTCGACCGGCAGCTGGCGCTTCACCGCCGAGGGGGACGGGACCCGGCTCGAGTACCGGGCGGCGCTCGACGTGCGCGCGCCGCTGCCCGGAATCATCCTGCGCAAGATCACCGACGGTCTGGTCTCTGCGTCGCTGCCGCGCATGTTCACGTCGATCGAGGCCGAGGTCCGCCGTCGCCGAGCCGATCGGGCGGCGGGCGCGCCGATGTCCTAGCTCGGAACCCTCAAAGGGTTCCGAACCTCCCGCGATGGGCTGCGGCGGCGAAGCCGCCTTCGCCCGACGCGCTCCTAGCTCGGAACCCTCAAAGGTTCCGAATCCCTAGGCGCGCGGGTGTCCCGACACGTGGGGATTGCCGGGGATGAAGAAGCGCAGCTTGCGCGCCGCCCACGCGCCGGCGTAGTCGACGCCGATGCGGGGTGATGCCGCCCGCCGCGGGCGCTTGCCTCCGCCGTCGGCGACGTAAAGCTCGCCCGGGCTGGTCAGGTCGAGCCCCTTGTGCGCGAGCGTGATGCCGAGGCCCCGACAGAGCTTGCCCGGCCCGCTGAGCGGGCGGGGCGCGCCCGGCCACACGGCCGGCGTGATCGGTTCGGCGGCGCGGATCAACACCGCGCCGGCGTGCCCGTCACGCTCGGTGACGAAGTTCATGCAGTGGTACATGCCGTAGATCAGATAGACGTAGAGATGGCCGGGCGGCCCGAACATGATCGCCGCGCGCTTCGTCGGTCCGCGCCGCGCGTGCGAGGCGGCGTCGCGCTCACCCAGGTAGGCCTCGACCTCGACGATGCGCGCGGACGTCACAACGGAGCTGGCCCCGGAGCTCGACATCATCGATGCCGGGCTCGCCGCGTGCCGGATCAGCAGCTTGCCCAGCAGATCGCGCGCGACCTGGATCGTGGGTCGTTCATAGAACGACCGGGGCAGGGGAGCCAGCAGCGGCGCCGGCGCCGGAGCATCCTCCAGCAGCGGGGGCGTCGGTTCAATCATCGCGCGCGGCACGCTCAGGGCTCGAGTAACAGCCGCCGGCGGTCGACGCCGCCCAGCAGGCGGGTGAAGCGGCCGTCGGCCTCCAGCGTCGCCAGGAGACCGCTGGCCGCGCGACGGTACTGCTCGCGATCGATGTCGCCGGCGACCAGCCGGTAGCGCAGCAACAGGAACGCGGTCTGCGCCACGTCCGACAGGCAGTAGTGGCGCAGCGATTCGAGCTGACCGGCGAGAAACAGCCCTTCGACCTGGCTGCCGTCGACGCCATCCTTGCCCGGCAGGCCGATCACGCGCGCCGCTCCGTCGAGCGACGTCATCCTGGCGGCGCCATGATCCGAGAGCACGTCGCACAGGTCGAGGTGCCCCTCCTCGCTGTAGCGATAGCGGTAGCCGGCGCCGCGGTAGTACCAGCCGAACGGCAGCCCATGGCGCAGGGCGCGCAGCGCGAGCACCGGCAGGTCGAAGCCGCGCCCGTTCCACGTCACCAGCTGGGGCGTCCACTTGCCCATGAAGTCGGCGAAGTCGGCCATCATGCCGGCCTCGTCCTTGCCCTCGCCGAAGGTCCCGATTCGCTTGCAGACGAGATCCCGGTCGAGCCACATCACGCCGAGCACGATCGGGCGGCAGGCGTAAAGCGGCGGGAACGCGCGCTCGACGCCGGCGGCCGGCTCGACCGGGGTGTGCAGCTCGCGATCGGGGATCGTCTCGATGTCGAGGATGAGGTAGGTGACTCCGCCGCCGGACGTCGACATGGACATGGGCGGCAACATTCTAGCGCGGTCCGCCTCGGCGCTTGCGGCCTCCGCGCCAGACGGATAAAAGAAGAGCAGTGAACGAGGCGCGCCACATAGCCCGGCTCGGGCCGGCGGCGCGTGCCCGCTGGTCGCGGATGGTCGGGCTCGCGACGTTGGCGCTGTGCGCGGCGCTGGGCGGCGCCTCTGGTTGCGCTCACCCGCCCCCGCCCCCCATCCAGCCCTGGCAGCGCGAGTACCTATCCAAGCGCGCCATGCGGTTCGACGCCGAAACGCTGGAAGACCGCTTCCGCCAGCACATGTTTAGCTCACGCGAGGGGGCTGACGGCGGGTACGGTCAACCCGGCGGCGGATGCGGCTGCAACTGAGGCGCCCGGCCGCGCGCGTCGCGCTCGCGACGGCGCTGCTGCTGCTGGGGGCGCCGCCGATGACGCCGTCGCCGGTGGGCGCCGAGAATCGGATCACGGTGCGCGGCGCCTACTACCGTGAGGCCTCGACGCGCGTCGTTCAACCGGTCGTCGATATCTGGCAGGATCTGCCGCAGGGCTTCGATCTCCGGACTCACTACTTGCTGGACGCGATCACGTCGGCGTCGGTGGCCGCCGGCACCACCAGCGACTCGATCTTCACCGAGCTGCGTAATGAGGTCGGGCTCGCCGCCGGGTGGACCCACAACCACACGCGCACCACGCTCGGGTACGCCTACAGCGCCGAGTCGGACTACTGGGCGCACGCCCTGGCGGCAACGACCTTGGTTCGCTTCTGGGGCGACAGCGCGACGCTTTACGGCAGCGCCGGCGTGGGTTGGGACGGTGCCTGGCCGCGCACGCGCACGCCCAATTGCCCGACCAACGCCGAGTTCATCTGCCGCTTGAACACTTACTTCGGGGCGGTGGCGTATACGCAGGTCTGGACCCCGACCTTCGTGACTCACATCAGCCTCGAAGGGTCGTATCTCTCCGGCTACCAGGCCAGCCTGTACCGCGCGGTGCCCAACCTCGGCTTCGAGAACGTGAAGTCGGAGCGCCTGCGCGGCGTCGTAAGCCCGCGCGCCGCGTACTACCTCCCGAGCTCGCACACCGGATTCCAGCTGCAGTACCGCTACTACCGCGATGACTGGGGCATCAGCGCGCACATGGTCGAGGGGCGCGTCTTTCAACGCCTCACCCCAGACCTCGAGGCCCGCTTCTCCTATCGCTACTACACGCAGACGCCCGCCGACTTCTGGTGCGACTGGATGGCGATCTCCAACTGTTACCCGCCGAACGCGCAGTACTACACGGGCGATCCCAAGCTCGGCCCGGTCGGCACGTCGATGCCCGAGCTCAAGCTGATGTGGGACGCGGTCAAGTTGCGCGGTGTGCCGTTCCTGGGCTGGTTCTCCGAAGGGACCTTCGAAATCTCGTACGCGCGCTATTTTCAGAATACGACCTTCGGTAACGCCAATCTCGTCCAGATGGGGTACACGCTGCCATACTGAGGTTCGGCATCGACATGGGCGCCTCGACGCAGCTCCGCCACGTTCGCGCCGCGCAGCTGCGCACGCGCGCCATCCGTGGCGCGATCGGCAAGGTGGTGCTGGGGACGGTGTTTCTCGTGGGCGCGCTGGCCTTCGCGCGTGCGCCCGACCATCACGGGCAGGACAGCCTGCTCTGGATGACCGGTCTGCTGCTGCTTTCGACCGGGAACGTCGCGCTGGGGCTGCGCACGCTGGCGCGCGTGCGGCGGCGGCCGGCGCGGCTCTGGATCGCGGCGGCGACGGCGTGGGGCCTGCTGTCGACGGTGCTGATCGCCTTCCTGCTGCACGGATGAGAGCATGACGTCGGGTGACCAGGCCGTGGCCAAGGCCAAGGCCAAGGCCAAGGCGATGAAGAACAGCGAAGGTGGGGACGCGCGCCCCGTGGTCCTCATCACCGGCGCCTCGTCGGGGATCGGGCGCGCCACCGCGGTTCACTTCGCGCGCAAGGGCTGGCGCGTGCTGGCGTCGATGCGCCGGCCCGAGCGCGCCGCCGATCTGCGCGAAGAGGCCAGGGCGGCC
The DNA here is from genome assembly GCA_963778795.1 of uncultured Pseudomonadota bacterium. Lineage (GTDB taxonomy): Bacteria > Myxococcota_A > Polyangia > Fen-1088 > Fen-1088 > DASRQZ01. The sequence goes on from CAVZVU010000005.1 coordinate 2,115,054, forward strand.
GGCTGGACCGTGACCACGCCCGAGCTCGACGTGACCAGCGACGATTCGGTGGCGCGCGCCGTCGGCGCGGCGCTGCGCGACACCGGCGGGCGGCTCGACGTGCTGGTCAACAACGCCGGCTACTACGGCTACGGGGCGCTGGAAGAGACCACCCCCGACGAGCTGCGCGCCCAGCTGGAGACCAACGTCGTCGGGGTGCACCGGGTCACCCGCGCGGTGCTGCCGGCGATGCGGGCGCGCCGAAGTGGCGCCATCGTCACGATCGGCTCGATCTCGGGGCGGGTGGCGTTGCCGATGGTGGGCCCCTACCACGCGTCAAAGTGGGCGCTCGAAGGGATGATCGAAGCTCTGCGCTACGAGCTGATCCCCTTCGGCATCCGGGTCGCCTTGGTGGAACCGGGGACCTACCGCACGGAGCTGCACGTCAAGGAGATCCTCGCGCGGGACGGCGCCCGCGCGGAAAGCCCCTACGCGCCGCTGCTGGCGGCCTACCAGCGCCAGTCGGCCGGGCTGCGCCGCGCCGAGGTCGGTCCCCTCGTCGACGTGATTTACCGGGCCGCCACGTTTCCCCACCCGAAGCTGCGCTGGCCGGTGGGACCCACCTCGTTCGTGGGCGGGCGGCTGCGCCGCTTCTGCCCCGACCGCTTGTACGAGCTGTTGATGAGGATCGCCTTTCGCATCAGGGCGCCGCGGCTATAATTGGGAGGCCGTGGCCTCCGATAAGCTGTCCCGCCAGCAGGTCGACTTCGTCTTGCGTCGGGCCGCGGAGATTGACATGTCGGACGACCAGTCCGACGAGCGCGCGGCCGAGATGAGCCTCAGCGTGCAAGAGCTGATGCGTCTCGGCGAGGAGGCGGGGTTGCACCGCGACGCCGTGGTGCAGGCGCTGACCGAGATGAAGCGGGGTTCCGCGGTCGAGCCAGAGGTCGGCGCGCTGACCCGCACGCTGGGCGCCAGCCAGATCGTCGTGAGCCGCGTCGTTCCGGGTCCGGCCGAGTCGGTACGCCGCTCCGTCGATCGCTTTCTGCGCGACCAGCTGATGACCGTGCGCCGTCACCACGGCGATCGCATCGAATGGGAGCGCGCGCAGGGGATCTGGCCGGGGCTGGTTCGCTCGCTCGATTTCTCCAAGCGCTACGCGTTTGGTCTGGTGACCCACGTCGAGACCATCATCGTCGACGAGGGCGACAACCACACCGCGGTGACGTTCCAGATCGACCTGTCGGAGATGCGGCGCGAGCGCCTGACGCACATGGGGGTGCGCTCGGTGATGGCGTTTGCGTTGCTGGGGCTGGGCGGCTCGGCGATCTTTCCTGGGTTCGGGCTGCCCGACATCGTCGCGCTCGCCAGCGGCGGCGTCGCCGCCGGAGGGATCTTCGCGCTCGAGCGCCGCCGCTATCTCGAGAGCCGAAATCGGGTGGCGCTGGCGCCCGAGCGCTTTCTCGACCTGCTGGTCCAGCGCTACCGGCGGCGGCAGTCGGGCGTCCCGATCATGCCGCCCGAAGACGTAGACGCAGTAGACGCCGAGTAGACGCCGACTAGACCCAGTGCCGTTCAGTGAGGAGGCCTCTGACCTCGGGCCTCTGACCTCAGTCCCCGGAGGTCCGAGGCCCTTTTCGACGATCAGAACTTGGGCGTCGCCAGCCCATCCTCGTCACCGCTGGGCGCGCTGTGCGCCGGGCGATGGGGGTGGTGGGGCAGGGCGGCCGCCGGCTTGCGCGCCGGCGGTTCGGCGGGCACGGGCGGCGGAGCGGCGGCGGGGCCGGCGCCGGTTGATCCTTCTCGAGCGTCACGCGCAGCGTCTGGTCCGACCCGAGATCGATCGCCAGGATCTGGTCGCGGTAGCCGTCGAGCCGGAACAGGTACTCCGGCTTGCCGCCGCCGCGCGGCAGCTTGAGCTCGAACGGGACGACGCCCAGCTCCTTGTCGTCGCTGGCGCGCACGACGTGCGCCCCGGGCGGGTCGGACTCGAAGCGAATGGTCACGGTCTTGCTGGTCATGGTCTTGCTGGTCATGGTCTTGCTAATTTCCGCCGGGCTGTCCGCCGATTTGGCGCCCGCCGCTGTGGGCGCCGGCGCGGTCGCCGACGGCGGGTTCGCTTGGCTCTCGCCCGACGCCGCGCCGCCCGCGCTCTTGCCCCCCTTCACGACGAACAGGTAGGTCGCGGCGGCGCCGCCCGCCGCCAGCACCAGCCCCGCGATCACCAGGCCGCGCCGCCCGCGCCGCGCTGGCGCCGCGTCGTCCTCGATCTGGCCCGGCGACGCCGACAGCGTGGTCGACGAGGCTTGCGTCGGGACGACCTTCGTCGCCCCCGGGCGGGAGTGGTAGCTCTGGGTGCGTCCGGCGGCCGGCATGGGCAGACCGTCGGCCAGGAAGGCCTCGCGCAGCTCCTCCATCGACGCGAAGCGATCGCGCGGGTCCTTGGCCAGCGACTTCATCACCGCGGCGGCCATGTGGGCCGGCGTCTGCGGCGCGAAGTCGGTCACCGGCGGCGGCCGACTGCAGCATGTGCATGGCGAACAGCTCGCCGACGCCGGTCGCGATGAACGGCGGCCGGCCGGCCAGCATCTCGTACAGCATCACGCCCAGCGAGTAGATGTCGGTGCGGTGGTCGATCTCGCCGGCGCCCCTGCACTGCTCCGGCGACATGTAGATCGGCGTCCCCATCAGCGTGCCGACGCGCGTCTTCACCGACTGCGACAGATCGCCGGCGTTCATGATCTTCGCGACGCCGAAGTCGAGCAGCTTGACGTGCGTCCGCCCCGACGTCGTCGGCAGCAGCTGGACGTTGTGCGGCTTGAGATCGCGGTGAACGATCCCCTTGTCGTGGGCGGCGCCGAGCGCGCGGCAGATCTGATCGGCGATCTCGGCGACCTCGGCCGGCGGGATGGCGCCGCGCGCGATGCGCTCGTTCATCGCCTCGCCGCCGAGGAACTCCATGATGAAGTAGGGCTGCCCGTCGGCGGTCTGACCGAAGTCGAGGATCTCGACGATGTTCTCGTGCCCGACGGTGTGGATGGCGCGCGCCTCGTTGAAGAAGCGGGCGACGATCTCGGGCTCCCGCGCCAGCGCCACGTGCAGCAGCTTGATCGCGACCTTGCGCCCGATGACCGGGTGCTCGGCCTGATAGACCACGCCCATGCCCCCCTCGCCCAGCTGGCGGGTGACCCGGTAGTTGCCGATCGTCTGCCCGATCAAGCTCAATGCTCCGAGCATCGCTCGACTGGGCCGCAGCTCGAGCTCAAAAATCGAACTCGGCCGCGACACCTCCCGAGGAGGAGTTGGCGGTCGGAAAGACCCGCAGGCCGTGGTTGTCGGCGGTCTTGGGACCGGCGCCGGTCTCCTTGTCGAGGTAGCCCTTGTACAGCAGGAAGCCGCCCGCGACGCGCGGCGGCCGACCCGACGCCGATGAAGATCCACTGCCGCGTCTCGGCGCGGTTTCCCTCGTCGAGCTTGCTGTTGCATCGTATCGGTCTGGGCCTTCGTCAGGTCGGTCTTATAGCGATACGGATTCGAGATCGCTGTTGATGCTGCGCACGTCGAGGCCGTACTTGGCCGCGAGCGCCGAACGAGACGGCGCTGAGCCCCAGCCCGATCCAGAAGCCGGTGCGCGCCCAGGTGCGCAGCGAATCCTGCGCGGGCGCTTCATCGCCGGGGGCGGCCTGGCGGGTCACCCCGGCCTCGGCTTCGCCCGCGCCGGGGGTCTCGATGCCCTCGCCACCGCAGCGTCAGCGTCAGCGGCAGCGCCTGCGCCTGCGCCGATGGTGAACTGCTGGGTGGTGACGCCGTAGCCCGGCTTCTCGACGCTGATCTCGTGCTTGCCGGGCGCGACGTCGTCGATCTGCAGCGCCTTGCGCGTGAGCGTGCCGACCTCGGCGCCGTCGAGCATCACGACCGCGCCCGACGACGTTGGAGCGAACGATGCAGGGTGCCGCAGCGCGGTGCCGCCGGCGCCCTTGCCGCCGCCCAGCTTGGCCATCCACTGCGAGGACAGCGCGCGCAGCGCCGAAGGGTCGCTCTTCTTCTTCGGCAGGCTCTCGACGGTCGAGCCCTCGATCACGCCGCGCGCGACGTCGAGCTGCTTGAGGGTGAGGACGAGCTCGCCGCCCGAGCGCTTGACGTTGCCGTAGATCAGCTTGGCCGCGCCCAGGCTCTTGCCGGCCTGGGCCAGGCAATCGGCCGCGTCGTCGGAGCACGAGAAGACCAGCTTGATCTCGACCAGATCCTTGCCGGGGACCAGCGGCACCCCCTTGCCGGCGGCGACGCGCTGCTTGATCGCTTCGGTGATCTCGTTGGCGAGCGCGTTGTCCTGCGCTGTCGATCGCCTCGATGCCCAGCACGGCGGTGCCGGCGTCGGCCGCGAGCGCCGCGACGCCGAGCCCACCGGCCAGACCGAATGCATGCGCAAAGGCAAGCGCAGCGAGAAGAGCCGACAGGCGACCGAGCATGACCGAAGCATTCTTTCCGCACGGCCCGGTCATGTCAATTGCAGACGCGTGACTTTTCCCCCGCCAGCCTCGGGGATGCCGCCGCGCGGGCCGCCTGTCCCACCGTGCGTCCTACCCTGCATCTACCCTGCTTGCACCCTGCTTGCGGACATCCTTTGGGTCGGTGCCGGTCTTTGCGTGCTAGCGTCCAGGGGCGATGCGCCTCGGTGTGTCCGGCAAAATCTTCCTTGCCTACACAGTGCTGTTGCTCGCGTTCGCCGCCAACGCGACGTTCACGCTGGTCGTGATCCACCGCGCCCGTCAGGGGGTGGTGGCCAACGAGGCGTACCTGGACCTACAGGGTTCGGTCGATGCCGCCTGGAAGTCGCTCAACGACTTTGCCCCGTCGCTGGGCCGCAACCTGCGCCTGGACCCGAACCTGGCGCTGGGGCTGCGGATGACGCGCAAGCACCTCGACGACGCGGTCGGCGCGATCGATCGCTACAACGAGCGCGAGCCGAGCTCGTCGCGCCGGCGCGACTTCGAGGTCAAGCGGCGGCAGATCGTCGCGCTCAAGGACCAGGCCGACGCGCTGGCGCGCGAGCTGGGCGCCGCCGAGGTGGCGAGCGATCCCAAGGCGCGGCCCGAGTTCGACAGCCACTTCGCCACGCTGACCCACAACCTGAACCGCATGCGCCGCCCGCTGCGCGGCGAGAGCGGTCAGATCGCCCAGCAGCTGCGCGACGACGAGGAGACGTCGCTGCAGATCGCCCTCGGCCTGGGCGGCGTCGGCCTGCTCATCGGCGTGGTGGCGTTCGTGATCATCCTGCGCACGCTGCAGCCGCTGCGCACGCTGCGCGCGCGCGCGCGGCAGGTCGCGGGCGGCGACTACGCGCGCCGCACCGGCGGTGCCGTCGCACGACGAGATCGGCGAGCTGGTGCGCGAGTTCGACGTCATGGCGGCCGCCATCCAGGAGCGCGAGCAGCGGCTGATCCGGTCGGAGCGGCTGGCGACCGTCGGGCGCATGGCGTCCCAGATCACCCACGAGGTGCGCAACCCGCTGGCGTCGATCGGCCTTTACGCCGAGCTGCTGGGCGACGAGATCGCCGACAAGGGGCCCGAGCCGCGCCGGCTGCTGGCGTCGATCGCCAGCGAGGTCGACCGGCTGACCGAGATCACCGAGAACTACCTGCGCTTCGCGCGCTTTCCGCGCGCCAAGCTCGAACGCGAGGATCTGGGCGCGATCGCGGCGTCGGTGCTGGAGTTCTCGCGCGCCGAGCTGGCGCAGGCCGGGATCGCGCTTGACGTCGAGGTCGCGGCCGATCTGCCGGAGATCGCCGCCGACGAGAGCCAGCTGCGCCAGGCGCTGCTGAACCTGGTGCGCAACGCGCGCGAGGCGATGACCGCGGGCGGCCGATTGCGGGTCACCGTCGACGCGCCCGAGGTCGCCGCGCCCGCGCCCGGCGAGGCGGAGGCGCCGGTGTGGCGCGCGCGGGCGCGACGGCGGCCCGAGCGCGCCGACGGCAGCGGCGCCGCCGGGCGCGGGTCGCCAGGTGCGCCTGCGCCTCTCCGACACCGGGCTCGGCATCCCCGACGCCGATCGTGTCGAAGATCTTCGACCCGTTCTTCTCGACCAAGGACAAGGGGACCGGGCTGGGCCTGGCGCTGGTGCAGCAGATCGTCGCCGAGCACGGCGGGCGCATCGATGTCGAGAGCGCGGCCGGGCAGGGGACGACGTTCACGCTCACCTTCCCGGCGCTCGCGGCGGCGGACGCCGCGCAGGTGATGGCGCAGCGATCTCGCCGACCCACGCCGCGTCGCCCGAGGGGGCGCCCGGAATGGACAAGGCGATGGACAAGCTGCTGGCGTGACGCCTGCCTGGGTCGCCCGCAGGGGCTCGGATTCAGCTGCCCGCGTCGGCGCCGCGGCGGCCTGACTCTGCGCTCGGCCCGCTTGGTGTCGCCGAGCTTGCGGTAAAGGTCGGCCAGCGCGCGGTGGATGTCGGCGCCGTCGGACGGGTGAAAGAGCAGCGCGCGCTCGAAGGCGACCGCGGCCGCCGCCGGCTTCCCGGTCGCGGCCAGCGCGCGTCCCAGCGCCGCGTGAAGGTCGGGGTCGGCCGGATCGATGAAGATCGCGATCGGCGCGACCTCGACGACCCGCCCCGGTCGCTGCGCCCGGCCCAGGCCCAGCACCAGCTCCTTGGCCAGCTTGGCGCTCTGGGGCTCGAGCGCGCAGCGCGGCGTCCATCTCGGCCAGCTGGTCGGCCTCGCGGCGCTGTTCGCCGTAGAGCTCGACCAGCAGCGCGTGCGGCTCGACGCGCGTCGGGTCGAAGGCGATGGCGCGGCGCAGGTGCTGCTCCGCGGCGGCGGCGTTCTTGCGATGGATCTCCGCCAGCGCCAGCCGCACGCGCACGTCGTAGCCGTCGTGGCCGCCCAGCGCCAGCAGCCGCTCGAAGGCGGCGACGGCCGGCTCGGCCTGGCGGTCCGCCAGCGCCAGCTCGCCGGTCAGGAACAGGATGGCCGCCGCGGTGTTGGTGCTCGGCGCCGGTGCCCGCGGCGCGTCTGCGCGCGCGCCAGCGCCCCCTCGGCCGCCTTGCGGTCGCCGGCTGCCAGCGCTGACAGCCCGCTCTCGACCTCGGACAGCGCCGCCGACGCGCGGCGATCGATGACCTCGCGCACGCTCGGCTGCCCCTCGCGGGCGCTCGCGCCTCGCGGCTCGGCCAGCGATCTGCGTCGGCAGGAACTGCCCCTGGTAGCGCGCGAAGCGGCGCCGGAGGTCGTCGCGGAACTGCCGCTCCAGCTCGTCGGCCGGCATGCCCGCCAGCCGCTCGAGCACGCCCGCGCCGCGCTCGCCCCGACCGTAGGCCACCAGCGCTTCGCGGATCTTGGCGAACCCAAAGCGACGCTCCAGGAACTCCATCGCCACCGCGGCCTGGGCGTACGCGCGCAGCGCGCCGTCGACGTCGCGCGCGCGCACGAAGGCGGTCGACAGGTCGACCAACGTGGGCAGCTTCCCGGCGCGCAGCGCACCCCACAGCGCCACGTCGTCGTGCCGGCTCCACTCGGGGCGCGCGCGCATGGTCTCGAGCTCGGACAGCCCCTCGGTGAACCAGCGCGGCACGCGCGAGCGCGAGATCTGGATCGCGAACACGTGCGCCAGCTCGTGCGCCAGCACCATTCCCCAGTTGAACGCGTGGTTGGTCGGCGCCTGCGACGTGATGACGCGCCCGAAGCAGACCCCGGCGACGCCGATGCCGGGCAGCCCGACGGTGCGGACCGCGTAGTGCGTCGGGTCGCCGTACAGCTCGAACATCACCGTCCCGTCGGGCACGACGCCGTAGCGCTGGACGTAGCGGCCGTAGGTCTCCTCCAGGAAGGGGGCGACGACCGATTCGATGGCCGCGCGCGCTGCCGGCTCGACCCGGAAGCGCAGGTGCGCCGTCTCGACGGTGGTGTAGCGCGCGGGGATGACCTTCTCGAACAGGTTGAGCAGGTTGTAGGTGCGGACGTCGTACGGATCGCGCTTCCAGGCGCGGCGCAGCGCCTCCAGCCCGGCTGGCTCGTCGCCGAGCCGCAGCAGCGTCGTGCCCAGCGTCGACTGGCAGCGGGCGTGGCGCGGGTCGGCGCGCACCCCCTCCTCGGCGGTGGCGCGCGCCTCGTCGTAGCGCCGCTGGCGGATCAGCGCCTCGGCGACGAAGGCGAAGAAGTCGCCGTCACCCGGGTGGTCCAACAGATGCCGATCGCGCTCGCGCTCGTAGCCGGCGCGATCGTCCAGCACCAGCGCCGCCGCCGCCACCAGCGCCGCCGCGCCGCCGTCGCGCGGGTTGGTGCGCCGGATCTCGGCCGCGCGCGCCGCGGCCGCCGCGAACTCCTCGCCGTCGAGCGCCAGCTCGCCGCGCATCGCCAGCGCGCGCGCGTGGCGCGGGATTGACCGCCAGCGCCAGCGCCAGCTCACGTTCGGCCGCGTCGACGTCGTAGCGCTGCTCCAGCAGCACGCGCGCCAGGCCGACGTGGGCGTCGGGGTTGGCGTCGTCGAGCTTGAGCACCTCGCGGAACGACAGCTCGGCGTTGGCGGCCGAGTGCTTCTCCAGGAAGATCCAGCCCCAGTCGAGGTTGGCGTCGATCGATCGCGGCTCGGCGCGCACGGCGTCGCGCAGGGTGTCGCTGGCGTCCTTCCAGTTGTCGTCCAGGCGCACCGCCGTCGCCACGGCGATGAGATCGGCCGCGCGCCCGCGCTCGACGCGCCCGCGCTTCCAGTCCTCGTAGGTGCGATCGATGAGCGGCCCCAGCGCCGCGCGCTCGCCGATCGCCTCGTAGAGACGCATGAGCGCGTCGCGCACCGGCAGGCTGTCCGGCGCTGCGAGCGCCGCGTTCTCGAGCCGCCGCCGCGCTTCGGCGTAAAGCCCGAGCGCCATCTCGGCGCGCGCCCCCAGGATCGCAAGATCGAGCTCACCCGCGATCTGGCGGGCTTCCTCGTAGTGACCGGTGCGCAGCGCGCGCTCGCCGTCGGCGCTCCGCGCGCCCGGATCGTGGACGGCGCTCCGCGCGCCCGGATCGTGGACGGCGCTCCGCGCGCCGGGATCGTGGCCGTGCGGTCGTCCCTGGGCAGGCCCCGTCGCGACGACCGTCAAGACCGCCACCCAGGCGAGGCGACCAGTTATCGGCACGAAAAGTAGTTTGTGCCAGGCGCGTGGTACGATCCATCACCAAGCCCCATTTTGGAGGATCCCCATGGACACCGAGGCGGAACAAAAGACCAAGGACACGGAGCTGCGCCCGGAGGTGTTCGACGACTACGACGCCTTCCTGAAGCAGGCCATCCGCGACTACTACGATCGCGGCTGGAAAAGCCGGCGTGGGAACTTCATCGCCCTGGTCATCGCGTCGGGCCAGGTCGGCTCGATGGCGGCGGATTCGCTCCGGGACGGCTCGGGGCTGAAGAAGGCGGCCTTCGGCGCGGCCGGCGTGGTGGCGCTGCGTCTGGGGCTGCGCTACGCCCTGTCGGGGCCGCTGGGGGTGATCCTCACCGGCGCCGCCGCGGTCTCCGCGGTCGGGTACCTGGTCAAGCACCAGAAGGAGATCACCGGCAAGGTGGGGAGCTACCGCAAGCTGATCGCGGCCACTCGCACCCGCTTCGAGGAGACGCAGGGCGGGTATCGCGCCGGGCGCTACGACGCCGCCAGCCGCAACCTCATGGTCGACGGTCTGCTCAAGCGTTTTCTCGAGGAGATCGACGTCGTCGAGGGGTGATGCCGGGGGCGGGGCTAGCCGTCCGGTCCGAGAACCTCTCGACAAGCCGTAGCGAAGGCTACGCTAGCTCAGCATCAGCGACTTGAGGCCGCCGACGGGGAAACGTACGAGCAGGCTCGATCGGAGGACGTTCTCGATCTTGCCGCGTCCGAACTCGGGGTGCGCGATGATGTCGCCGACCTTGTAGCGCTGCTTGGGGTCGAACGCCTTGACCTCGGCGGAGGCGTTCACCTCTTGCGCGAGCGCCCGCATCTGCTCGGCCTTCTTGGCTGCCTCGACGTCCTGGGCGGTGCGCGGGCGGCTCTCCGAGACGCCGGCTGCCGACCCCTCGGCCGCGGTGCGCCGCGCCGCCGTCGTGCGGAAGGTGTGGCGCGAGTTGCAGACCTGGCAGAGCACCTGCTTGGGCTCGTCCCCGACCAGCGCCACGATGTGGTGGTTGGTCACTTCGCCGCATTTGCCGCACCAGGAGTCGATCTCGTTGCCCACGCTCAGCTTGGCGCCGCCCAGCGGGGCAGCTCGGCCGTGGCTCCAGGAGACCCCGGTGATCCTTCGCTCGCCGACGTTGGACGTGCCGGCGACGCGATCGGGCGTGCTGTCGGTCGCCACCGACGCCACCTTGGGCAGCAGCGACGCCAGACGCTTGATGTCGACGACGCGGCGGCCGAGGGTGCGGTCGACGCGGATCTGCTCGCCCGGGGACAGGGCGTTGTACATCTCGCGGTAACGCTGCCCGAGCCGCTCGACCCCTTCCCGTGCGGCGATCACCAGCTCGCGCTCTTCCTTGCGCTCCTGCGCCGTGTGAACCTGAAGCGCGACGTCGCGCAGCTCGTCGGCGATCTCGTCTATGGTCGGCATGCTTCGCGTGGGCACTGTTTCCCACGGTTGGACGCGAACTGCAATGCCCAGCATGGCAAAGGCGCTGGTGGGCTCGTTGCGCGCGGCCGGGGCCATTCCCGGACGAGCCCCTCTTTGATAGTGTGCGGACCGTGGAGCGCTCTTCTTACCGTGGGAAGTCGATGACGAGGATGTCAGTCGGGCTCGGGGCGGCCTTCTTGATCTGCCTTCCGCCCGGCCTTGCGCCCGCGATCGCGGCGGCGCAAGGGGGACCGGAGGACGAGCCGATGCCGCCCAGCCTGCCGTCGGATCGCGCGCCGGCGCCGCCTCCGCCGTCGGCGCCGCCACCGCCGCCCCCGAGAATGTCGCCGTCGACAGTCGTCCCCGCGCCGCCGCCGCCGTCGCCCTACGACGCGCCGCCGCCCCACACCGCCAACGGAGCGCCAGTGCTGAGCGCCGACGAGGCGATCTCCGCCAGCGCGCTCCCGCCAGCGATCGCGCCCTGGGACGGGGTGTCCCCTGACAGCTTCCTGCCGACGCTGGCCGGGCCGATCGGCCTGTATCGGATCTCGACGGCGGAGGTCGGACCGACGAATCACCTGCGCCTGGCGTTGCACGGCGAGTTCTTCTCCTCGAGCGATTTCCTGGTGAAGGGAGACGACAACTCGCGCCTGCTGGGCGACTTCACCTTCGGCTTCACCCCGCATCGCAACGTCGAAGTTTTCGGCGCGCTGCTGACCGCCAGCAATCGAAACCGCCGCGGCACGACCGCGATGCCCGAGGCGGACCGGCGCGATCCCGAGCTGATCAAGTCATTCGGCGATCTGGTGCTGGGCGCCAAGGGGCAGACACCAGTGGCGCGCGGCGCGAACGTCGCCTTCGAGCTCGGCTTCAAGTTTCTGTCGTCGGTCTCGGACCTGTCGTTCTCGGCCAGCTCGACGTCGCTCTGGTTCGGGCCGATCTTCACGATGGACCTGAGGCGGTTCGGCGGCGCCGGTGTTCCGCTGCGGTTCCACGCCAACGTCAACTACTACGTCGACAACTCGGCCAACCTGCACGATTTCACCGGCACCACCGTGTACACGCAGGAGGTCGCGAGCTTTGCCTACGGCATCGCCGCCAGCCGGTTCCGCACCGGCATCGGCGTCGACGCCCCGCTCGAGAAGCTGATCCCCGAGGTTCCGTTGCAGCCGTTCGCCGAGTACCACGCCGAGATCGTCACCGCGAACGCCGACCCGGCCTTCAGCGATTACATGCCGCCCGCCTGCGGCGACATGGCCCACCCCTGCAAGTACAACCGCGACCAGCACTGGGTCAGCCTGGGTGTCCGCGCGCGGGTCTACCGCGGGTTCACGCTCGACGTCGGCAGCGACATCGCGCTGCGCTCGGTGGGCTACCCGTATGGAACACCGCTGCCTCCGTACAACTTCGTCTTCGGCATGTCGTTCCCGCTGGACATCGACGCCTTCCGCCGCCCGGTCGTGGTCACGCGCACCATCGAAAAGGAGATCGGCGCCCCCGCGCCGGTCGAGGGGCACGTCGCCGGCGTCGTGAAGAGCAGCAAGGGGGGAGCGCCGGTGGCGGGCGCGATCGTCGCCGTCAACGGGCGGGCGCGCGCGCGCGTGGCCACCGATCCCGACGGTTCGTTCGAGAGCACCGGTCTACCCCCCGGCCCGACCGACCTCGAGGTGAGCGCGCCGGGGTTCGAGCCCGCCAAGCTGAGCGCCGTCGTGAGCCCGACCAAGCTCGCCGAGCTGGAGGTGGCGCTGACGCCGAAGCTGCAGACCGGCAACGTACGCGGCAAGGTCGCCGACGATCACGGGCGCGGCATCGAGGCGTCGTTGAAGTTCCTCGGCCCCGACAACTTCGAGGCGAAGTCGGACGGCAGCGGCGTGTTCTCGGCGGCGCTCCCCGTGGGCGCCTACAAGGTCATGGCCGAGGCGCCGGGCTTTCCCACCAAGGAGGCCCAGCTCGACATCGTGGTCTCCCAGGACAAGCAGATGGACTTCGTGCTCAAGAACCATCCGGTCAACCCCGACGTGGCGCTCAACGACGCCGGAATCTCGCTGAAGCGGCCGATCAAGCTGAAGTCAGGCGCGACCAGCTTCGACCCCAAGGCCGCGGCGGAGCTCGACGGCGTGGCCGACCTTCTCGACGAGCACCCCGAGATCAAGAGCCTGCGCGTCGAGGCGCACTGGGACGCCAGCGCCGGCGCGGGCGCCAAGGACCTGACCCAGAAGCAGGCCGACCTGATCAAACAGTACCTGATCAAGAAGGGGGTGACCGAGGGTCGCATCGAGGCGGTGGGTGTCGGCTCCGACAAGCCGCTGGTCCCCAACCTCTCACCGGCCAACAAGGCCAAGAACCGACGCGTCGAGCTTCACGTCGTCAGGTAGCGCCCAATTTTCGTCGTTCCGCCGCGCCGGCCGCGCGCGGGGCCGGTCGCGGATCGCGTCGCTGTGGTCGCGTTGGCAGCTGGTTTTTTTGGGCTACAATTTCTCGATGACCGTCGGCTCTGGGGTCGAGGAGTTGCTGGCGCGTGGCGACGGCAGCGTGCATCGCAACTGGTCCGCCGCACGGCTCACCGAGGCGGCGCTGCAGCGGGGCGAGGGGACGCTGGCCGAGAACGGCGCGCTGGTCGTGCGAACCGGAGCGTTCACCGGGCGCTCGCCGCTGGACAAGTACGTCGTCTCCGACGCCAGCTCGGAGGGCGATGTCTGGTGGGGCAGCGTGAATCATCCAGTGTCGTCGGCGGTGTTCGATCAGCTGCTGGCGAAGGCGCTGGCCCACCTGGCCGCGCGCGACGTCTTCGTCTTTGACGGCTTCGCCGGCGCGGCGCCCGCCGATCGTCTGGGGCTGAGGGTGGTCACCGAGCAGGCCTGGCACGCGTTGTTCGCGGCCACGCTGTTCATCCGCCCCACCGGGGACGAGCTGGCGCGGCACCAGGCCGACTTCACGCTGATCAACGCCGGCTCGCTGAAGGCGGGGGGCGCGGCCGCCGGTCTGCGCTCGGACGTTTTCGTCGGCATCGACTTCGCCCGTCGCATCGCGCTGATCCTGGGGACCGAGTACGCCGGCGAGATGAAGAAGGCCATCTTCTCGGTGATGAACTACCTGTTGCCTCGGCGGGGGATCCTCACCATGCACTGCTCGGCCAACGTCGGCGCCGGCCGCGACGCCGCGCTCTTCTTCGGCCTGTCGGGCACCGGCAAGACCACGCTGTCGGCTGATCCGGCGCGCGCGCTGATCGGCGACGACGAGACCGCCTGGTCGGACGGTGGGATCTTCAACATCGAAGGCGGTTGCTACGCCAAGTGCATCAACCTGTCGCGCGAGAGCGAGCCGCAGATCCACGATGCGATCCGGTTCGGGTCGGTGCTGGAGAATGTCGTTGTCGATCCTGCGAGCCGGCGCGTCGACTACGCCAGTAGCGCCATCACCGAGAACACGCGGGCGACCTATCCGGTGGAGTTCATCCCTGGTGCGGTGATTCCCAGCCTGGGGCCCCATCCGAAGACCGTGGTCTTTCTCACGGCGGACGCCTTCGGCGTGTTGCCGCCGATCGCGCGGCTGACGCCGGCGCTGGCCATGTATCACTACATCTCCGGCTATACCGCCAAGGTCGCCGGGACCGAGGCCGGCGTCACCGAGCCCAAGGCCACCTTCTCGCCCTGCTTCGGCGGGCCGTTCCTGCCGCTGCATCCCATGCGCTATGCCAAGCTGCTGGGCGAGCGCCTGTCGCAGCACGGCGCCAGCTGCTGGCTGGTCAACACCGGGTGGTCCGGGGGGCCGTACGGCGTCGGCCGCCGCATGGAGATCGGGGTGTCGCGGGCGGTGGTGTCGGCCGCGCTGTCGGGAGCGCTCGACGCGGCGCGCTTCACCCCCGATCCGGTGTTCAAGGTGATGGTCCCCGAAGAGTGCCCGGGGGTGTCGCGCGAGCTGCTCAAGCCGCGTCAGACCTGGTCCGACCGCGCCGCCTACGACGCCAAGGCGCGCGAGCTGGCGACCCTGTTCAAGAAGAACTTCGAGCAGTACGCCGCCGAGTGCTCCCCCGAGGTGCGCGGCGCCGGACCCGAATGACTCGGGGCGCCCGGCGGCGTCCCCCCGGTGACGAAACCGGGTCGGCCGCCCCCGCCGCCTTCCCCGACCCCGTAGGGTCGACCCCTGCCATGGCGAGCGCTGGCCGGAAAGCGCGGTTATACTGGCTGCATGGGCTCGATCCTCAAGCGTCTGGATGAGGTTGGTTTCGAGAAGAGCCGGCGCGCGATTGCCGCGCTCGCTCTGAGCTTTTTCATCAGCATCTATTTGCTGCTGTCGCTCAACGCGCCCCCCGGATGGGGCCCGGCCTTTCTGGCGCTGTCGGCCTGTTACGTGGTCGCCTTCATGGCGCTGGCGGCGGATTGGTTCTGGGGCCGCTGGTTCGCGTCGGGGCTCGGGTGGTCGGGGATGATGGTGGCGATCCTGTCGCTGGTCATGATCGGCTGGACGCCGCCGCTGGCGATCTACGGCGGCCTTCACGGGCTGGTGGTGCTGGCGCTCTCCGGCAAGAAGATGGTCGCGCAGTACGACCTGCAAGAGAGCTGGCGCCAGCGCTACGGGATGGACGAATTCGGCGTCGCGCGCCTGCGCAAGACGGTGACCCGCGCCGCCGCGTCGCTGCCGAGCCTGATCCTGTGGGCCCTCGGCCCCAAGGAAGGGCAGGGCGAGGGGATGTTCCTGATGGCGGCCGGTATTGCCACGCTGCTGGCGGCCGCGGCCGGCCTGCGCGGGCTGGTGCGGATGCGCAGCTGGGGCTGGATGCTGGTCGCCGCCTCGGGCGCCGCGCTGTGGCTCATGGGGGCGTCGAACGGGGCCACCGCGCTCGCGACCCTGTACCCGATGCGCTGGTTCGAGAGCATCGGCTTCGTCTCGGGCGCCCCCCACATCGCCGGCGTGGCGCAGCTGTTGCCCGCGGTGCTGCTGACGCTGGCGGCGATTCCGTTTGCGCGCCCGGCGCTGCGCTTTCTTCGCCGCTGATCGCGCTCGGATCTTTCGGCGGCGTGACCGGATCAAAGTGAGGCGGCGTTCCGGGCGCTGCGCGGGTCCTGCCGCTGCGGGGTCCTCCCCGCTGAGCTCGGCTGCCGGGGAGTCCAGGTCATCCGAGCGGCAGCGTGCTCGACGAAAGCCGGATCGGGACCTTTCAAGTCCAGGAGAAGATGGTCACCGGTGACGCATCACCCTCTCGGCAAGTGGCACTTGCCCGCCCCGTCATCCGAGCTCATCGGGGGGGTGCCCGCAGCGGCAGGACCCGCGCAGCTTCCGTAGCGCCGCCCCGCTTTGGATCCCACCAATCGCTCTCGGCTCCACCGCCGAAGTGTGACCAATCATGAGGCCCGAAGGGGAGAGGCGGCGGCGTCAGCTGCCAGGATTCGGCTTGGGCGGCGGCGCAGTCTCCGGCGGGGCGTGACCGCGATGGCGCTTGGCGCGGTGAAGGGATTCGGCCTCCTCGACCGAGTGTGATCGCCCGAGGTCGCTGTCCTTCTTGGCCATGTCCGACAGCCGGCGATAGAAGGTCTGCAGCCGCCGCAGCTCGTCCTCGGTCAGACTCTCGACGTCGATCAGGCGATTCGAAGCGCCCGCCACCGCCGCCACCAGCTCGTTGAGCTTGAGCTGGATGCTCAGCGAGTCCTTGTTCTGGGCGCGCTGGATCAGGAACACCATCAGAAAGGTGACGATGGTGGTGCTGGTGTTGATGACCAGCTGCCAGGTGTCCGAGAAGTGGAACAGCGGCCCGGTCACCAACCAGGCCACGATCACGAGAACCGCGATCGCGAAGGCCCACGAGCTGCCGGTCCACGCTGTGACGTAGCGCGACCAGCGCTCGAGCCGGCGCCCGATGGCCGATTGCGGAGCTGCTTCGAGCGGCGTCTTCATCCGCGGGCGATCAAAGCACCGTTCCGCCGATCGCGGAAATTTCAGTCGTTCTTCAGGCGGCCTTGGCCGCCGAGGCGGCGCTCGAGCCGCCGGTCTCGGTGGTCTTGATGCGCATGCCGTAGAACGAGCGCCAGACGAAGACCGTCGAGATCAGGAAGAAGGCGACCGCCAGCGCCAGCGCTGACCGTCGCGGTCGAGGCCGACCGCCAGCTCGACGGCCAGCAGGCCGAACAGCGTGGTGAACTTGATGATCGGGTTCATCGCCACCGACGAGGTGTCCTTGAACGGATCGCCCACGGTGTCGCCGACGACGGTCGCGGCGTGCAGCGGCGTGCCCTTCTCCTTCAGCTCGACCTCGACCAGCTTCTTGGCGTTGTCCCAGGCGCCGCCGGCGTTGGCCATGAAGATCGCCTGGTACAGGCCGAAGACCGCGATCGAGATCAGGTAGCCGATGAAGAAGTACGGCTCGAGGCAGGCGAAGGCCAGCGTGCTGAAGAAGACGGTGAGGAAGATGTTGAACATGCCCGCTCTGCGCGTACTGCGTGCAGATCTCGACCACCTTCTTGCTGTCGGCGATCGACGCCTTCTCGCCGTGCTGTCGAGCTTGATGTTGGCCTTGATGAACTCGACCGCGCGGTAGGCGCCGGTCGACACCGCCTGCGTCGACGCGCCGGTGAACCAGTAGATCACCGCGCCGCCGGTGATGAGGCCCAGCAGGAAGGGCGGGTGCAGCATCGACAGCTTGTCGAGGTCGGTGGTCAGCCCCTGCGTCAGGCTCATGATGATCGAGAAGATCATCGTCGTGGCGCCGACGACCGCGGTGCCGATCAAGCACCGGCTTGGCGGTCGCCTTGAACGTGTTGCCGGCGCCGTCGTTCTCCTCGAGCAGGTGCTTGGCGTGCTCGAAGTTCACGTCGAAGCCGAAGTCCTTCTTGATCTCCTCCTTGATGCCGGGGAGCGTCTCGATCAGCGACAGCTCGAACACCGACTGGGCGTTGTCGGTCACCGGGCCGTAGGAGTCGACGGCGATGGTGACCGGCCCCATGCCCAGGAAGCCGAACGCGACCAGGCCGAAGGCGAACACGGCGGGGGCCTTCATGATCGCCTCCAGCCCGGTGGTGCTGACGCCGTAGCCGATCGCCCATCAGCGCCACGATGACGATGCCCATCCAGTAGGCGCTGAAGTTGCCGGCGACCAGGCCGGAGAGGATGTTCAGCGACGGCCCGCCCTCGCGCGACGCGGTCACGACCTCGCGCACGTGCGCGCGACTCGGTCGAGGTGAAGACCTTGACCACCTCGGGGATGATCGCGCCGGCCAGCGTGCCGCAGGTGATGATGGTCGACAGCTTCCACCACAGCGTCTCGTCGCCCATGCCCAGGCTGCGGGATCAGCAGGTACGACACCAGGTAGGTCATCGCCACCGAGACCAGCGAGGTGATCCAGACCAGCTGGGTCAGCGGCGTCTCGAAGTTCATCTTGTCGGCGTTGCCGTAGCGCGCCTTCACCATCGCCTCGTTGACCAGGTACGACAGGCCGCTGGCGACGATCATCATGATGCGCATGGCGAAGATCCAGACCAGCAGCTGGACCTGGATCTGCGGGTCGGTGACCGCCAGCAGGATGAAGGTGATGAGCGCGACGCCGGTCACGCCGTAGGTCTCGAAGCCGTCGGCGCTGGGGCCGACCGAGTCGCCGGCGTTGTCGCCGGTGCAGTCGGCGATGACGCCCGGGTTGCGCGCGTCGTCTTCCTTGATGTTGAAGACGATCTTCATCAGGTCCGAGCCGATGTCGGCGATCTTGGTGAAGATGCCGCCCGCGATGCGCAGCGCCGAGGCGCCGAGCGACTCGCCGATGGCGAAGCCGATGAAGCAGGCGCCCGCGTAGTCGCGCGGGACGAACAGCAGGATGGACAGCATCATCACCAGCTCGACGCTGATCAGCAGCATGCCGATGCTCATGCCGGCCTTCAGCGGGATCGCGTAGATCGGGTAGGGCTTGCCGCGCAAGCTGGCGAAGGCGGTGCGCGAGTTGGCGAAGGTGTTGATGCGGATGCCGAACCAGGCGACGCCGTAGCTGCCGGCGATGCCGACCAGGCTGAAGAGCAGGATGACCGCCACCTTGCGTCGGCTTCGAAGTGCCGGAGCACGCCGAAGTAGACGACCATGATGACGCCGATGAAGACCTCGAGCAGCAGGATGAACTTGCCCTGCGTGATCAGGTAGGTCTTGCAGGTCTCGTAGATCAGCTCCGAGATCTCGCGCATCGACCGGTGCACCGGCAGGTTCTTCAGCTGCCGGTAGATCACCAGGCCGAACGTCAGGCCGAGCAGGCAGATGACGATCCCGGCCGTGAGCAGCGTGTTGCCCGGGATGCCGCCGAGGAAGGTGATGGTCCCCATGTCGGGGAGCACCAGGCTGGCCTCCCCGCCGTGGTGGATACTCGTCTCTTGCGCCGAAACAGCCGGCGCGGCGAGCAGGATCAGCAGGGCCACTATCGTGCTGGCAAATGCGCTGACGGCGACGGAACGTACGGATCGCTGCATGGGCGAGGACTCCAGATTCAGTTGGCCAGATGGTGGGCGCGGCCCTGTATATCGGCAAGAGTCCGCGATGTAAAGGCGCGCTGGAGATCCGCGCCTGCGGATGTACTCTGGTTCGCGTCGGGTTTCGACCAACCCGAACGTCGTGCCCGACGTCTGAGCCCGACGTCTGAGCCCGGATCGGCGGCGCCGGTCAGTCCTTCGACTTGAGGAC
The DNA here is from genome assembly GCA_963778795.1 of uncultured Pseudomonadota bacterium. Lineage (GTDB taxonomy): Bacteria > Myxococcota_A > Polyangia > Fen-1088 > Fen-1088 > DASRQZ01. Next base: position 2,134,233 of record CAVZVU010000005.1, read on the forward strand.
GAGGAGCCGGTAGTTCGCGTAGCCGGCCTGCCCGCACGAGTACAGAACTTCGGTCAGCAGTCGGTACGGAGTGGTCTGGTCGGAAACGATCATGAGCTGGGCCTCGAACTTCTGCCCGGTCAGCTCCGCGACCTTCTTCTCTTTGCGCGAGTGCTTCTCGAGCACGTCGACGAGCGGCGTGATGTAGTAGCCGTTCTCGCCGTCGCGCTTGACCGCCGGGTCGACCTTGCCGTTGTTGATCGGGGCGATGGCGTCACCCTCGACCAGGACGATCTTCTTCGTGATGGTGACCGAGACCGCCTCTTTGGGCTTGAGCTGGGTGATCGACTTCGGCACCTGAAGGTTCTGATCGAACGTGATGGTCGACGTGCTCGACGAGAAGGTCTTGAGGAGGAAGACCAGGATGATGGTCATCATGTCCATCATCGGGGTGATGTTCAGGTCCTTGACGACGTCGGGCTCGGCCAGCTTGCGCGCGTAGCTGCGGATGGCGCGCTTGCCGGCGAGACGGGACATCTCCTCTGTGAGCATCGGCATCAGAGAATCCCTGCCGCGAAGGCGACGTCAGGAAACAGCACCTTGCCGTCGTCGTTCTGGCGCATGGCATCCAGGGTCGCGACGACGATGTCGTAGGGGATCGCGGCGTCGGCGTTGAAGTTGGCCTTCGTCTCCGCAGCGTTGTCGGGCGCCGACTTGATCTCCTGCAGCTTGTTCGTGAGCGACGCGTAGTCGTACTGGCCGGTCGGCAGCTTGGGGATCACCGGCAGCACGCCGCCCGAGGCGGCGACGGTGAAGCCGGTGGCGCCGACCGAGACGGTGAGGTTGAGCGGCGGCTTATCCGGCTTCTCCTCGTCGGCAGCGCCGGCTCCGCTGGACAGCGTGGGGACGCTGACGTTCACGTTGCCGAGCGCGACCTGATTCACCACCGACGCGAGCAGGAAGATGATGATGTTGGTGACGATATCCATGTAGGGGACGAGGTTGATCTCGCCGTGCTCTTCCTCGAGCTCGTCGTTGTGGTCTCTCATCCGGCGCATCGCTGCCCGGACTTGGCTTCTGGTCATTGAGTTGGACCTTTGACGCTGCGACCTAGGACCGTGAACCCGGGACCGTTACGCCTTGGCAGCCGGAGCGCCGCCCTGCGCCGACTCCGCCAGCAGATTCTCGAGCTTGAGCGAGAAGGCTTCCAGGTCGCTGACCTGCTTCTTCGAGGCCGACGAGAGGAAGGCGTGCGCGATGATGCAGGTGACGGCGATGCCGAGACCCATCGCGGTGTTGTTGAGCGCCTCGGAGATGCCCTTCGCCAGCAGCGCCGACCGCTCTTCCGGCTTGGCCGCCGAGATGGCGCCGAAGGCGCGGATCAAGCCGACGACGGTGCCGAGGAGGCCGACCAGCGTGGCGATGTTGGCGATCGACCAGAGGATCTGAACCCGCTTCTTCAGCAGCGGCGTCACGTCGACCAGCGTCTCTTCGATCGACTGCGCCATCGCGATCTCGCCGCGGTGGATGCGCTGCAGGCCGGCGCGCGCAACCTGCGCGACCGGCGCCTCGGTCGCCGAGCAGAGCTTCACGGCGCGGTCGATGTTGTTCGCGAGCACGAGCTTGCGGATCTGCTCGAGGAAGGCGCGCGCGTTCACCGAGCCCTTCCCCAGGAAGAAGATCGCGCGGTCGACGATGATCGCCAACGTGATGATCGAAACCACCAGGTTGACGTACATGAGCGTGCCGCCTTGCTCTAGGAACTGCGCGAGTCCTTGCATCTCTTCCTCCGCGTGCGCTCAGCGCCGCTATCGACTCTCAGGGTTAAAGGGAACCTTCGCTGACTGTTTCGGCTGATTCGGAACGTCTCTGAACTCTTTTTGAGCTCTAGTTACGCTCCTTCGCTGATTCTGGGTATGCCGTGAGGCCGCTATCATAACGGTGCGGCTCATGGTGTCAAGCAATCGGGCCCGATGGGTTGCCAGCCCAGTCACGGCCGTCGTCCATGCCTCGTTGGATGCCCGCTTGGATGCCTGCTTCGATGCCTGATTCGGCACAAGCAGATCGTTCCGATTCGGGTCGCTTTTCATCATTAACTTTTCATCACTAATGTTTATGGTGATGGTGGCCGGTGGCGTGGGCGTGACTGCTGCTGCTGCTGGGCGGGTCCTGTTTCGGACTGGTTTGGGCGTCTGTCTTTAGGCTCTGGTCGACGGCGGAATCCGCGCCGTGGGTGGGAGTCGGTTCGATGTGGATTACCACGTCGGATAGCTCGGGAAACTTTAGCTTCAAGTCGTTTTCTATCTGACTGGCCCGCCGGTGGGCCTCGATGACACTCATGCCGGGTGCGACCTGCATGTGCAGGTCGAGCTCGACCGCGCTGCGCATGCCGCGCGAGCGGACGCGGTGGACGTTCTCGACGCCGTCGACCCGCCCGCACAGCTCGATGATCCCGGCCGGATCGAGCGTGGCGGCGTCCAGCAACACCGGAACGTTGTCGCGGAACACCATCCAGGCGGCGCGCCCGACGAGGACGACCAGGATCAACGCGCCGACGCCGTCGGCCCAGGGGAAGCCGAGCCGGACCGCCACAAACGAAAGCAAGACCGCCCCCGACGCGTACAGATCGGACTGGGTGTGGCGGGCGTCGGCGCACAGCAGGTGGCTCGACAGCTCGTGCCCCTTGTCGTGCTCGTAGCGCGTGACGAAGAAGTTGATCACCATCGTGCCGATGACGACGGCGTAGGCGGGCCAGCCAATGTGGGGGGCGGCGCGATGGCCACGCAGCGAATCGATGGCGGCGCCGGCCAGCTCGGACAGGCTGATGACGATCAGCACGCCGATGCCGAGCGCGGCCAGGATCTCGATCTTGCGATGCCCGTACGGGTGGCGCGCGTTGGCGGGCGCCGTCGACCAGTGCAGCCCCAGCAGCGCCAGCACGTTCGACGCGCCGTCGAGCATCGAATGGACCGAGTCGGTCCCCAGCGCCACCGACCCGGTGAGGTAGCCGTAGCCAGCCTTGCTGATCGCGACCACCGCGTTCAGCCCGAGGGTGATCCAGAAGACCCGCCGTACCTCGCGCGCGCGATCCAGCTGTCGCCCCGAGCGCGCCGCGGCGTGGCCGTGGGCCTCGTCGTGGTCGTGCTCGCAGGGGTCAGAACTGCTCATCCGAGAATCGGGCTCCATAGGCGGCGCTCCTGAAAGAAGGAGGAAGCGTACCGCGTTTGAACGGCGTGAGCCTGCTCCCCGCCTTCGCCGGCGTCGCCGGCAGCCCTTTCTCCGGATCGGCGCGCGCAAAGACGACGCCCGGCGGAGGGGTGAAGTCCCGCGCTGGAACCCCCTGCAGCGCCTGGCGCATGAACGACAGCCAGACCGGCAGCGCCACCTGGCCGCCGGTGGCGTCGTGGGCGATCGGCTTGAAGTCGTCGCGGCCGATCCAGACGCCGCACAGGAGATCCGGCGTGAAGCCAAAGAACCAGGCGTCGCGATAGTTGGTCGACGTCCCGGTCTTGCCGGCGGCGGGGCGTCCCAGCTCGCGCGCCTTCTTCCCCGTGCCGACCTCGACCACCCCCTTCATGAGGTCGGTCACGATGTAGGCGGTCTCGGGCGAGATCTTGCGCGCGCGCTTCGCGGGCGCGGTGTGGTCTTCCAGCACGCGCCCGTCGGCGTCGAGCAGGCGGCGGATGAACACCGGCTTGACCTCCTCGCCGCCCGACGGGAAGGAGGCGAGCGCGTAGGCCACCTCCTCCAGCGTCAGATCGGCCGTGCCGAGCGCGAGCGACAGCTGATGCGGCAGCGTCGACCGGATCCCGAGCCGCCGCATCGTATCGATCACGGCGTCGACCCCCATCTGCGCGACCAGCTGAGCCGACACGGTGTTGATGCTCTTGGCGATCGCGGTGCGCAGCGTGAGCGGTCCCAGGAACTCGTGCTTGTAGTTGTGCGGCGCCCAGACGCCGGACGCCGTCTTGAACTTCACCGGCGCGTCGTACTTGATGGTGAGCTCGGTCATGCCGCGGTCGATGGCGGACGCATAGATGAAGGGCTTCATCGCCGAGCCAATCTGCCGGTGGGCCTGACGCGCGCGGTTGAACTGGCTCTGCGCGTAGTCGTAGCCGCCGACCATCGACACAAGCTCGCCGTTGGCGGGATTGATCGCGATCAGCGCCCCCTGCACGGCGGGTGGCGCCGCCAGCGTCGCGACCAGGTGGTGGTCGCCCGACCGCACGCGGAAGCCCGGCCTCGGTCCCGGGACCTGGCGAAACTGCACCGGCACCAGATCGCCGGTCGAGATGTGCGCCCCCGGCGCCCCGCCCGATTTGGCGTCGACCTTCCGTTCCCAACCGAGCAGTCGCGCCTCGTCGCTCGGGTCGAGCGGCACGGTCAGCGTCCCCGACCCGACGGTGACGTGGGTTCCGTTCACGGTCACGACCGCCGCGTAGGTGGTGGCGGGATCGATCGCCGGCTCTTCCGGGACTGGCGGGGCGGCAGGCGCGTGCCGGGTCTTCACCCCGCTCTTGTCGCCGGTCTTCACGCCGGCGCGCGCCCTGCGGTCGTTCGCCTGCGCCTCGCCGACGACGTACTTGGCCATCGGCTCGGGCAGGTGCGCGCCCGGCTTGGTGGCGTCGATCAGCGCCGCCGGAGTTTCGGACACCTCGGCGCCGCCCGGCATCAACAGATGATCGTCCTGCTCCTCGTCGCCGATCAGGAACCCGGTGGGGCCGAAGGGCCGCGGGCGCCCGCGCAGCAGTCGGTGGCGCTGCTCGACGTCGAGGTGGCCGATCGGTCCATCGAACCCCAGCCGGCGCTGCAGGTCGACCAGGCCGTTGCGCACCGCCGCCTCGGCCGCGCGCTGCCGGCGCATGTCGAGCGTGGTGTAGATGCGCAGCCCGCGCTCGAGCAGCTCCTCGTCGCCGTAGTTGTCGGCGACGTAGCGGCGGATGGTCTCGACGAAGTAGGGGGCGGCGACGTTGGTCAGGCTCTGGTCGTGCGACACCAGCACCAGCGCCTCGCGCCGCGCGGTGTCCGCCTCGGCCGGCGTCAGGAAGCCCAGGCTCTGCATCTGGTCGATGACGTAGCGCTGCCGGGCCTGGGCCTTGCGGGAAGTCGTGAAAGGGCGTCGCGCGCCCCGGCGCCTTCGGCAGGCCGGCCAGCAGCGCCGCCTCGGCGACCGACAGATCCTTGGCCTCCTTGCCGAAGTAGGCGGCGGCGGCGGCGGCGACGCCGTAGGCGCCGTGGCCGAGGTAGACGTGGTTCAGGTAGATGCCGAGGATCTGATCCTTGTTGAGCAGGCCCTCGATGCGATGCGCCAGCATCGCCTCGCGGATCTTGCGCGCCATCGAGCGCTCCTTGCCGACGATCAGCAGCTTGGCGACCTGCTGGGTGATGGTCGAGCCGCCCTGGACGACGTGGCCGGCGCGCAGGTTGGCCCAGGCCGCGCGCGCGATGCCCAGATAGTCGACGCCGCCGTGCGAGTAGAAGCGCGCGTCCTCGGCGGCGACGAAGGCGCGGCGAACCGTCAGCGGAATCTCCGCGACCGGCAGCAGCACCCGCTTCTCGACGTAGAACTGGCCGATCATCTCGCCGTCGGCGCTGAAGATCTGGCTGGCGCGCAGCGGGCGATAGTCGGTCACGGCGTCGAGGCGCGGCGGCAGATCCGACGCGAAGGCGCGATAGGCGCGGTGTGCGAGGAAGCCGCCCACGATGACGGCGGCAACCATGCGAGAGCGCGGCCACACGCAAAATCGACGAGAGAACGCGGCGGAAACTTGTCATTCGTTCTTCTCGTTTCACTATTCGTCTATGATCCGTCGACGGTTCACCGTCAATTTAATGCGCTCTCCAATCGTGCGTTTCGTTATGCCAGCCTTCGTTAGCGTCATTGTGACCGTTCTCGCGTCTCTGCTCGCGCCGCGCGCGATGGCGGATACGGCGGCGCGCGAACGCTTCGTTGTCGTACCTTTCGCCAACCAGAGCGGGCAGCGCTCGCTCGACTTCCTCGCGGCCGGGCTTCCCGCCGTCGTGGCTGAGCGGTTGCCGCGCCACCCGCGGCTGCGCTTCGCCGGCGTGTCGTCGTTGGTCGAGAAGGGGAAGCTCGACGAGGCGCTGGCGCGCGCGGCCGCCGGCGGCACCCGGTGGGTCGTCACCGGGCGCTACGAACGCCGGCCCGACTGGAAGATCCAGGTCACCGTGCAGATCTGCTCCGCCGCCGGTCCTCGTCCTCGTCGTTACCGTGCGCCGCGGAGGCAACCGCCGTCGGGTCGCGGGACGACGTGGCGCGCACCGCGCTCACCGCCGCCCTCGACGCGTTCGCGGCGGCCGGCCTGCCCTCCGACGGCGCCACGCGGGCGGGGATCACGGCGCGCTTCGGTCGCGATCCCTACGCTTTCGTGCTCTTCGGCCGCGGCGTCGCCGAGTTTTCGGGGGTCGGCGCCGGGCCCGGCGCCGGCGGCCCCGAGCACGCCATCAAGACGTTGACCCGATCGCTGGTGATCGATCCCAAGGTGCCGGAGACGCGGCGCTACCTGGGGATCATCCACCTGGCGGCGGGGCGGCCCGGACACGCGCGCGCGATGTGGAGCTCCGCGCTCGAGCTGCGGCCCGACTACCTGGCGGCGCTCGCCGGCCTGGCGGCGCTCGATCGGACGGCGGGGTTACCGACCGCCAGCGAACGCTACGCGCGCCTGCTCGAGCTCGACCCCGACGACCTCGAGGCGCGGCGCGCGCACGGCGAGCTGCTGTCGGAGGCCGGGCCTGATCGAAGAGGCGCAGGCCGAGCTCGAGCGCGTGGTCGCGGTCGCGCCCAACGACCTGCGCGCGCGGCGCGCGCTGGCGCTGGTGCTGGCGTCGCGGCACGCTGGCGTCGAGCTGGCGGCCGAGCTCGGCGAGGTGGTTCGCCTCGACCCCGAGGACCTCGACGCGCGGCTCGACCTCGGCGCCGCGCTGGCGAGCATCGGCCAGATCGATCCGGCGATCGCGGTCTACGAGGAGGTGCTGCGGCGCCGGCCGCGCCAGGCCCCGGTGCTCAAGCTTGCCGGTGACCTGTACCGGGCCAAGGGCGACGGCGCCAAGGCGGCCGCGTTCTACGAGCGCCTGCACCGGGTCGCGCCCGACGATCCGCGGCCGGTCTTCCTGCTCGGCAGCGCCTACTATCAGTCCGGCCGGCTCGACGCCGCCGAGCGGATGTTCACCGAGGGGGCGCGCTACCCCGGGATGCTGGGCGACGCCTACTCCAACCTGGGCGCGATCGCCGTGCGCCGGGGCCAGGTCAAGGAGGCGCTCTGGTTCCTGTCGCGCGCGGCGCAGCGCCGTCCCGGCAAGGCCCAGGTTCGCTACAACTACGGCCTGGCGCTGCGCGCCGCCGAACGCTTCGAGGATGCGCTCGGCGAGCTGCAGGCGGCGGTGAAGATCGATCCCAACGACGCCGACGTTCCGCTTCGTCAGCGGCGTCGTCGCGCTGCGCCTCGGCCGCGCCGCCGAAGCGCAGGCCGACTTTCAGGAGGCGCTGCGCATCGATCCGGCGCACGAGAACGCCCGTCACAACCTGGCGCTGCTCGAATCAGTGCGCGGCCAGTCCGAGGCTTCGTACTCCTTCGTGAAGTGAGGCGCGGCGCTTCCGGACAATACGAAACGCCACGACGCCAGTGACGCCAAGGCCGGATCCGGACTTTCAAAAGATCCGGACCGTGGCGTCCTGGCGTCTTGGCGTTCAGCTAGCCCCTCAGTCCTCGGACTTGCCGTCGGTGGCGCTGCTCTTGCCCGCGTTCTTGGCCGCGCTGTCGGCGGCGGGCGGCAACAACAGATTCCCGTCGAGGTCGCGCAGCTCGACCGGCGCGATCTTGGCCAGGCCGTCGCGCAGCGACTTCTGGTCGCCGACCACGACCACGGTCAGCTTGTCGGGCGGCAGGTACTTGCGCGCGACCCGGCGGACGTCCTCCTTGGTGACGGCCGCGATCTTGCGCGTGAAGTCGGTCAGGTAGCTGTCGCGCAGCCCGTAGACCGCCAGCTCCGCCAGCTGGCTGGAGGTGGCGGCGCGGGTGGCGAAGCGCGCCGGGAACGACTTGATGATCTGGTCCTTGGCGCGCGACAGCTCGGCGTCGGTGACGTCGGTGTCGCGGATGGTGTTGACCTCCTTGAGGATCTCCGCCACCGAGTCGGCGGTGTGGGTGGCGACGAACTCGCCGCCCGCCGAGAAGGGGCCCGGCGTCCGCCGCGCGTCGAAGGTCGAACGCGCGCCGTAGGTCCACCCCTTGCCCTCGCGCAGGTTGAGATCCAGCCGGTAGAACCCACCGCCCAGGATCAGGTTCATGACCGTGACCGGGATGTAGTCCGGGTTGGTGCGCTCGATGCCGATCAGCCCGACGCGGATCGACGACTGCGGCGCGTTCCCCTTGTCGATGAGATAGATCTTGGTGCGCGCCGCCGCGACCGGCGCCGGAAGCTTGCGGCCAGGCACTTCGCGCGTCTTCCACCCTTGAGCGCGCCCTCCAGCTTGGGCCGCAGCTGGGCCTCGGTGACGTCGCCGGCGACGATGAGCACGGCGTTGTTGGGGCGGTAGTAGCTCTCGTAGAACTTGCGCAGGTCGGCGACGGTCAGCTTCTTCAGCGACGCCTCGACGCCGGTCATCGGCCAGGCGAACGGGTGGCGGTCGCCGTACAGGACCTTGCTCATCGCCAGCGTCGCGATGATCGGCGGGCTGTCCTTGCGGCGCGCGATCGCCGTCAGGAGGTTGTCGCGCACGCGGGTGAACTCCTGCTCGGAGAAGGCCGGGTTTTGCACCACGTCGGCCCACACGGCCAGCGCGCCGTCCAGGTTCTTGGTCAGCGTCGACAGCGACGCGTTCGACGCGTCCCAGGAGCTGGCGGTCGCCAGGGTGGCGCCCAGCACCGCGAGCTCGTCGGCGATCTCGATCGCGCTGCGGGTCTTGGTCCCTTCGTCGAGCATGTTCGCGGTCATCTCGGCCAGGCCGGAGAGCTCGGGCGGGTTGGCGCCGCCGCCGGCCTTGACGACCAGGTTCAGGTCGACCAGCGGCAGGTCGTGGAACTCGGCCAGGATCACCTCCAGCCCGTTCTTCAGCTTGAAACGCTTGAAGCCCGGCACCTTGAACTGCGGCTCGGACCCGGGGGCCGGTGCGGTGGCGCGGAACGGCGCGTCCGGCGTCTCGCGCTCAGGGGGCCTCGGCGCCGCGGCGGCGGCAACCGGCACGGCGGGCGCGGCGGGCGCGGCGGCGGGGGGCGCCGCGGGCGGTGCGGCGGCGGCGGCGACCGGTGCCGGCGTCGCCGGCGTCACCGGGGGCGGGGTCGCGCACGACAGTCCCAGGGCGCCGGCCGCGGCCAGAAGGCCGATGTGACGCGCGCTCATTTCTTCACCCGCCCCATGATCGGCGCTTCGGGATTGGGATCGACGGTCACCACCACGCGAGCCTCCTTTCGCAGGTACTGGGCCGCGACGCGCTGGATGTCGCCGCCCTCGACCGCGCGGTAAAGCCGCAGGTCCTCACCGAGAAAGCCGGGATCGCCCAGCAGGTAGTTGTAGCTCTGCAGGCGCTCGGCGCGCGGCTGCAGGCGCTCCAGGTTGCGGATGGTGTCCGACTCCAGCTGGTTCTTGGCGCGTTCCAGCTCGCGCGGCGCGGGCGGCTCGCGGCGCAGCTTGTCGAGCTCGTCGTCGATCACCGCCAGCAGCTCGTCCAGCGTGTGCCCCGGCATGGGCGACGCCGAGATCTCGAAGTTGCTGGCCAGCTTCTGGCTCTCCTGCGCCGCCGACACCGTCTGGGCGATCTTCATGTCGTACACCAGGCGCTTGTACAGCCGCGACGACTTCCCGTTGGCCAGAAGATTCGCGATCAGATCCAGCTCGCGATCGCCGGGGGCGAAGCTGGGGGGCGACAGATACGACACGTAAAGAAAGGGCTGCTGGATCTTCGCCTCGATGCGCGATCCGCTTGGGCGCATCCAGGTTCGGGGCCGGCGCGACGCACGCGCACGGGCGGCGTTCAGCGCCGCCGGGATCGGACCGAAGTACTTCTCGACCAGCTCCTTGACGCTGCGGGCGATCGAAGTCGCCGGCGACGGTGAGCGTCGCGTTGCCCGGCGCGTAGTAGGTGCGGAAGAAGGCCTTCACGTCGTCGACCGAGGCGGCCGACAGGTCCTCCATCGAGCCGATCACCTCGTGGTAGTAGGGGTGCTGCGGCGGATAGAGCGCCTCGAGCAGGATCTTGGAGACCAGGCCCATCGGGCGGTTCTCGACCCGCTGGCGGCGCTCGTTCTTCACGACGTCGCGCTGGTTGTCGAGCGTCTCGCGGAATCCGGGCCGGTCGAGCAGGAACCCCATGCGGTCGCTCTCGAGCCACAGCGCGAGCTCGAGCTGGTTCGACGGCACGACCTCGAAGTAGTTGGTGCGGTCGGCCGAGGTCGATCCGTTGACGTTCGAGGCGCCCGCCTTCTGCAGGTACTCGAAGTGCTTGTCCTCGCCGACGTGCTTCGTCCCCTGGAACATCACGTGCTCGAACAGGTGCGCAAAGCCGGTATGTCCGGCGACCTCGTCCTTCGAGCCGACCTTGTACCAGACGTCGACCACGACCTCGCGGCATGCGGTGGTCCTCGTGGAGGATCACCTCGAGGCCGTTCGGTAGGGTGTACTTTTCGAAGGGGAGCTGCGGTGTGTTGGGGACCACGATCGTCGGCGGGATCTCGGCGGTCGTCGAGGCCACGCCATGCAAGTCAGGAGCGGCGCCAGGGGCAGCAAGGCGGCCGCCTTGATCAGGATCGGGATCGTCGGCATGGCGGTTTCTTACCACGACGCGGCGGTCTCTCCAGTTGACAGATGATTCTCGGGTGAAACCGACACAGACAAGATCGTGGCGTCACCAGGAGCGTGTCGGGCCAAGCCGTCGTCGCAGGCGCCTTCGCCGTCGGAGCCCATCGTGGAAGGTTTGGAGCTCTTCGAGGGTTCCGAACTAGGTCTCGGGGAGATTATCTGGGACAATCGTCCCAGCCAGCGACCGATGCCGCCTCAGGATAGCCTCAGCCCCACACCCGCCGATCTCTCGTCGCTCTCCGACGAGGATCTGGTCGCGCGCGCGCGTCAGAAGGATTTCGGTGCGTTCGAGGTGCTGCTGGAGCGCTACGAGGACAAGGTGTTCCGCCTGGCGTACCGGTTCGTGCGCAACGAGTCCGAGGCCAAGGAGATCCTGCAGGACACGTTCCTGTCGATCTGGCGCAAGCTCGACACCTTCAAGGGCGACTCGCTCTTCTCCAGCTGGGTCTATCGCGTGGCGGCCAACACGGCGCTCATGCGCCTGCGCTCGCAGCGGCGCCATCCGCAGATCTCGACCGAGGATCTACCGCCCGGTTTCCTCGACAACTATCGTCCGACTGGCGGCGATGCGCTGGCCCATCTGCCGTCGCCCGGCGCCAACTGGGCCAAGCGCCCCGACGAGCAGCTGCAGTCGGACGAGCTGCGCCGCCACATCCAGTCTGCCGTCGACGCGCTCCCCGACCTGTACCGCACCGTCTTCCTGGTGCGCGACGTCGAGGGGTTGTCGACCGAGGAGACCGCCGAGGTGCTCGGCATCTCGGTGCCGACGGTGAAGACCCGCCTGCACCGCGCCCGCATCGCGCTGCGCGAAGCGATCGCCAAGTACTTCGAACAGACCTAGTGAAGGGCCTCGGACGTCGGGCCTCGGACTTCCGGGGAAACTCGCGGGACGCCCGAGGTCCGAGGTCCGAGGCCCCTTACTGTAGGCCGCGGACCTGCTCGGCGGCGGCGCGCACGGCGGCCACGCCCCCGAGGGTCGCGAACACCGCCGGCTCGGCGCGCACGGCGACCGAGAGGCCGCCCTCGCCGGTCAGCTTGTCACACACGATCGCCGGCAGGCCGGTCGATTTCTCGATCCCCTCGCCGCAGCTCCAATCGTCGACGCGGGTCGTGGTGGCGCCCGGGACCAAGAAGGAGATCAGGTTCGCCTCGGCGGCCGGCACCCGCCCCGCCGGCAGCTCGGCGGCGCCGGGGAGCGTGTTGATCGAGAACTCGCCGGCGCCGGCGCTGGCGTTGAACGACAGCGCGTTCATCGGCGTGGTCGCGGGCGACTCGACCAGGCGCCAGCCCTTGGGGGCGACCCAGGCGATGCGACCGTCGGCGGCGGCGGTCGCGTTCCACTCGGTCGGCGGCAGGTGGCCGCTGGCGTCGGGCTGCGGCAGCCCCTTGGGCCAGATCCCTTTGAACAGCGGCGCGGCCTGGCGCAACGTCTCGACGCCGCCCATCTCCCAGACCGAACGGCCCGACTCGCTCCCCAGCTCGACGACCAGCGTGACCAGCGCGCCGGCGTTCATGCAGACGACCGCGGCGCCGGTGGCGGTCTCCTCGCCGCAGGTCCATCCGTTGCGCGTGGTGACGCGCGCGAGCGCGATCGGCCGGTTCGCCAGCAGCTCTTCGGGCGAACGGTTGCCGGTCACCAGCGCTTGCACCCTGAGCCATCCTTCGGCGCGGTCGCGCGTGCGGCCCTGAAACGATAGCGACGAGGGGAGGGCGTCGCTCGGCAGCTGGCGCGACAGCCGCCACCCTTTTGGCGCCGCCCAGCTGAGCGGTCGATCGGGGAGCGTCGTCACCTCCCACCCCTTGGGCGTTGCCGCCATCGCCGTCGACGATCCCGTCACACCGAGCACCGACACCAGAAGCGCGATTGATGTCATGTTCATGACGATCGGCGTACGCCAGCCAACGCTTGAGCTAGGGGCAGACGAATATCGCGCGTCGTGACGGCGCCGGTTGTGGGCGTCGTGGGCCAATGTGGATGACCGAACCTCGGCCCCCGGTCGGCGTCCTCCGACCCCGATCGGGGTGTCAGGCGCGCGCGGTGACCACCAGCACGGCGCCCTCGAGCCAGACGCCGTCTTTGCTGGCGAAGGGGGCCAGCGCGTGCAGCAGCGCTTCCCGGATCTTCGCTCGCGACCCGGGAAGGGATGCGGCGCCGCTGCCGGCGATCAGACGCGCCGCCGGTCCGATCCTCATCAGGTAATCGGCCGCTTCCTCGACGGTGCGCGCGCCGCCGACCTGGATCGGCATCACGCGCGCTTCGATAGTGACGGCACCGAAGCCAGCGGCCGCCAGCAACGCGCCGACCCGCCCTGGATCGCCGAGCGAGAACGGTCCCGGCCCGTCGCCAGGTGGCGCCGGCGGCGGCGCGTCGGGCAGCGCCTCCCGCACGGCGCGCAGAGGAATCAGCGACCAGGGGTTGCGCTCCATCGCCTGCCAGGAGACGAACGAAAGCCGCCCCGACGGCGCCAGCGCCGCGCGCAGGTTTGCGAACGCGTGGTCCGGCCGTTCGAAGAACATCACGCCGAAGCGCGAGAAGATCCCGTCGAAGTGGGCCGGCGAGAACCGGTGGCTCGCGGCGTCGGCGCTCAGCAGATCGACCTGGCGGGCCCCCGCCGTCACCGCGCGGGCGCGTGCCAGCGCGAGCATATCGTCGGAGATGTCGACACCCAGCACCTGGCCCGTTGGCCCCACCGCGCCGGCGAGCTGCAGCACCGTCTGCCCGCAGCCACAGCCGACGTCGAGCACGCGCTCGCCGGTCTGGGGCGCGAGACGCGCGAGCGCAAGGCGGCCGGGCGGGTCGAGCTGGAGATCGGTCGCGTCCGAGAGCTCGGCCCAGGTGCGGCCGGTATGGTCCTGCCATTGCAATCCTTCGGGCGCGGAAGCGGGCTCGGCCATATCTAGCTCGTCGGCCGGAACTTGATGCCGCAGCCCAGGCTCTTGGTCTCCGGCATCGCGGGGGCCTTGCCCGCGACGACGGCGTCGAGCGCGTCGATCAGGTAGCGCTTTTGCACCTTGGACGCGTCGAGGTGATTGTCGTCGACGGTGCCGTGGTAGGCGAGCTTGCCGCTCTTGTCGAACAGGAACGCCTCCGGCGTGACCGACGCGCCGAACGCGCGCGCCACCCCCGAGGTGTCGTCGACGACGTAGGGCACCATCAGGCCGCGGCTCTTGGCGCGGGTCTGCATCTCGCCCGGGCCGTCTTCGGCATATTTCGCCGGGTCGTTGGAGTTGATGAGGATGACGCCGATCCCCTTCTTCGCATACGTGTTGCTGATCTCGACGATGCGCTGCTCCCACCCTTTGGCGAAGGGGCAGTGGTTGCAGGTGAAGATCACCAGCGTGCCGGCCTTGCCGGCGACGTCGGCGATCGAGACCATCTTGCCGTCGATGTTCTTCATCTTCGTCGTCGCCAGCGGCGTCTTCGACCCGAGCGCCAGCGCGCCGGCCGCTTCGGCCGCGCGCACGATCCCCGGCGCGACCATCCCCGTCGCAACACCCGCCGCGACGGTGGCGGCAACAGTGAATCCAATCGAGATCCGCGTGAGCTTCATGGCTTCCTCCGGGCTCCCCTCTTGACGCTGCCGGACGACTTTGTCAAACCGCCGCTGGCCAGGCGCGCACGGATCTCCGCGTCGACGTCGGCGAACGTCACCGGCGCCAGCCAGGAACGCACCCGCCGTCCGCCGGCATCGAACAGGAACGTCGCCGGCAGCGCGCCGCTCCAGCGCGGGTCGAGGCCATCGATCAGCTTCATGTCGTCGTCCTGTTTGAGATACGACGTGCCGTCGAGCGCGTGTCCGACGCCGGCGCGCGCCGTCGCGGCCGACAGCACGGCGGCCACCTGCGCGCTGGCGTCGGGATCGTCGGCCGATATCAGCACCAGCCGCAGCCCAGCGCGCGCGATGGGCGCGATAGACGCGCAGCAGATCGGGCAGCTCTTCGCGGCACGGATCACACCAGGTCGCCCAGACGTTCACCAGCACGGCGGGTGCGCGGCTGGCGCGAGCCTCGGCCAGGATCGTCGCCAGCGGCGCGCTGCGGGGCGCGGCGGCACCTGCCGCCGCGGCGGCGTGGTCGGAAGCGGCGGCGGCCTGGGCGGGCGCGGTCCCGGAGCCTGCGCCCGCGGCGCACAGCCACAACCCGACCCTCGCGGCGCGCCGCGACCAAGCTGATGCAGCGCCGACCGACGCCTTGACGCACTGGCCTGGCGGACCTGCGTTCGCGCCCATCCTCTCGCCAACTTAGCGCGCGGTCGCGCGCCGTTCCACCGGCGTCGGGGTTCTTGCCGCACCTCGCTCAAGCTTCCGAACTCGTTTGCCGAAATACAGGCAAAACCCATGTCTGCGCCGGAAGTCACCAAGCCCGACCCCCTGATTGGCCAGGTCATCGACGGCCGTTATCGCGTCTCACGGCAGATCGCCGTCGGAGGGATGGGTGTCGTCTACGAGGCCAAGCACGCCAAGATCGGGCGTTCGGTGGCGATCAAGGTGCTGCACCGCGAGATGGCGGGCGACAGCGAGGTCGTGGGGCGCTTCCTCAACGAGGCGCGCGCCATGGGGACGATCGGTCACCCCAACATCGTCGCCTGCACCGACTTCGGCGAGCTGCCCGGCAGCCTGCCCTATCTGGTGCTCGAGTACCTCGAAGGACGCACCCTGGGCGAGGAGATCGCCACCGCGGGCCCGATGCCGGTCGGACGCGCGCTGCGGATCGCCCTGCAGGTCGCCTCGGCGCTGGACGCCGCCCACTCGCGCGGCGTGATCCATCGCGATCTGACGTCGGGCAACGTGTTTCTCGTCAAGGGCGACGGCGAGTCGGACCAGGTGAAGGTGCTCGACTTCGGCATCTCGAAGTTCCTGACCGCGACCGATACCAGCCCCAAGACGCGCCGGGGCTTCACCATGGGCACGCCCGAATTCATGGCGCCCGAGCAGATCACCACCCCCGATGTCGTCGACGCGCGCGTCGACATCTATGCGCTGGGCGTCATCCTCTATCACATGCTGGCCGGCAAGGTGCCGTTCGGCGCGGTCGCCGTGCAGACGCTGTTCCTGCAGGTGGTCAACGAGCTGCCGCCGCACATCGAGCGCGAGGACATTCCGCCCGAGGTGCTGGCCCTGCTCGACAAGGCCCTGGCCAAGGACCCGGTCGCCCGGTTTCCCGACATGAACACGATGGGCGTGGAGCTCGAGGCGCTGGCGCCGGCCCCGGTGTCGGTCGGCAATCATTCGGGACGCGTCGAAACGAACGGCGCCACGCGCGCGTTGCACCGGGTCGCGTCCGGTGTTGCGCCTGAACCCCACGACGTCGCGGCAGGTTGCGCCCAAGTCGGGCGTCTACGCGGCCGCGTCGCGCACGTCACTGGTCGAGATGGCGATGGCCAAGGCAGGCGGCGAGCCGGCGAGCGCGCCGCGTTCGCTCCGTCCGCTGGTGCTGGGTGGGATCGGGGTCGCGGTGGCGGCGGTCGTCGTCGCGGCGCTCGTCAGTCGGGGCCACAAGGCCACCCTGCCCGCGAGTCCCGGCATGGCCGGCTCCGCGGCGCCCGCGGGTGCGACGGCCGGCTCGGGGAGGGCGACGGTGACCGGCCCGGTCAAGCTCGAGGTCGTGTCGTCGACGCCGTCGGTGCGCGTCACGTTCCGCGGCCGGGTCCATCAGCTGCCGTTCGTCGCAGCAGGTCGACGCCGATTCCAAGCTCGAGATCTTGGAGGTGACCGCCGCCGGTCGCGAGGGACGCCGCTTCTGGCTGACGATCGATCACCCGATGCAGCTCTCGGTCGATCTCGTCGCCCGGCCGCGGCATCATCGAAGCCACGACCGAGGAGGCCCTGGTCGCCCTCGGTGAACGCGCCGCCGAGGCGACGCCCGCGGGCGGGCCGTCAGCGCCCGAGAGTCCGGCGGAAAGCACGCGCACCGCGGGAGCGCCCGGTCGAAGGCCGGGATCGCGTCGTCTTCGAGCTCGGGACCCTCCAAGGTCCCGAACGCCGCGATGGCTCGCGGCGAGCCGTCAACGCCGACGCGCTTCGAGCGCGAGTCGGCGCGACCACGGCGCCGCGCGAGGCCGCGCGTCGGCGCCGCCAGTCCGTCGTCGGCAACGCCGGGCGCCGTCGCGCGCCCCCGAAGCCGGCCGCGACCGACGCCACCGGCACCCGAGCCGGTGGTCGCCGCCCGCCCGCGCCGACCGAGCCGCCGGCCCCCACGCCCGCGCCTGCGGCTGCCAAGCCGCAGCCCGCGCCCGGCGCCCGCCGGCCGCGCCCGCCGCGACGCCGGCGTCGCCGACCGCCAAGGCGCCGATCGCGCGGCCGGCCGCGACGACGATCGACGCGGCCAAGGCGCAAGCAGGTCTTTCAGCAGCACGCCGCCGACGTGCAGCGCTGCCATCAGCGCGCGAAGATCGACAACTCCGACATCCGCGGCAAGCTCGACGATGAAGATCATGATCTCGCCGACCGGACAGGTGATCGGCGGCGACGGTCGAGAGCCTCGACCCTGCACAGCGCCGCGCTCGAGACGTGCATCGCCAACGCGGTGAAGGGCTGGACCTTCCCGCCCGCGGTCGGCGGCCCGGCCGCGCTCAGCCACGTCTTCGTCCTGCGCTGAGCCCGATCGGCGCGGCGCGGGCGCGGCCCGAGAGCGGCAGCGGTCCTGATCGCGGGCCGCAGAGACGCGCCGCGCGCACCGCCGCGTCTGCCCGCTCGCCGACGCATACCCGGCGGAGAAAGCCTGGATATAATCCACGCCCCCCATGGTGTGGCCGAGCGCGACGTTGACCGTGCGAGTCTCCGGCGTCTTCGATGTCGCTGTCGATGGCCGGGTCGGCGATCGCGGCCGCCAGGCGCGTGCGGCGGCGTCGGACGTTGCCGCGCAAGGCTCGCGGCGCCCGCGGCCAGCCGCGCGTCGGGCACGCTGTTCGAGGCCGAGCTGGCCGCGCGAGGCCGACCGGCTGGCGGCGACCCGCGGTCGACCCGAGGGGGTGGCGCCGTTGCTCGCGGTGGCCTCGCTCTACGACGAGGTGCCGCCGGGGCTGGTCGAGCGGATCGTGCGCGAGACCGCCGACGCCAAGGGCACCGATCCTCTGGTGGCGGCGCAGGCGGCGTATCCTGGTCGCGCGCATGGAGGACGACCGGCGGCGACGGCGTCGGCGCCGCCGTCGCGGCACGCGGCGGCTGCCGCGGACGGCCGGGACTCGCGGCCGCCTGGCTTCGTGACCCACTTCTGCGGTCGTCGGGCCGTTCGGCGACGGCCGCTCGAGCTTCGGCGAGGCTCTTCGCGCCCGAGCGCGACGCGGGCCGCCCGATCCGGCGCGCCGCTACGCCGGCAAGGAGCGCGAGGTCTCCTGGCGCTCGGGCGGCGACGTCGTGCGCCAGGGGGCGCTCTATCTCGACGGGCTGCTGCGCCCCGATCCGCAGACGGCGGCCTACGTGAGCGACGTTCGTCCACGCGATCGCGCGCGCGCCGGCGGCGCTGCGGCTCGGCTCGCCGGGGCCGATCAAGGTCTGGGTCAACGGCGCGCTGGCCCATGCGCGCGACGTGGTGCGCGGCGCGGCGCTCGATCAGGACGCCGTCGGCGTGCGGTTGCGCCGCGGCTGGAACCGGATCCTGATCAAGACCGTCGTCACCGACGGGCCGTGGCGGCTGTTCCTGCGCGTCACCGATCCGTCGGGGCGGCCGCTGCCGTTCGTCGCCGAGGGCGAACGGCTGCCCGCGGCGCTTCGCGCCGGCCCGGCGGCCGGACGCGCGTCGCGCGCCGCGTCCGGTGCGACGGTGTCGCTCGCTGCGAGCGAGGCGCTGCGCCGGCGGGCGCCGCGCGCGACGCCAAGCGCTGCGCCGGGGGCGCGGCGCGGCGCCGAGGCGTGGCTCGATCTCGGCCGCTTCCTGGCCTGGAACCAGCCCGGCGATCGCGAGGCGCGCGAAGAGGCGGCGGCGCTGGAGGCGTCGGTCGCGCGCCGGCCGACGAGCGCGCGCGCTGCTGCGGCTGGCCGAGGTGGCGCGCGACGAGGACGAGCGGCGGCGCACGCTGGAGCGGGCGCGCGAGATCGCCGACGCGCGACGGTCGCCCGGACGCGGCCGCCGCGCGCGCGCGCGATCGTCGCGCGCGGCTGGGCGACGTGGCGCGCGATCAGCACCGCGAGGCGGTCGCGCTGGCCCACTGGCGCGACGCGCATGCGCCTGCGACGCCCGCTGCTGGCCCGCGTCGCTGGCGCGTCGCCGAGGAGGAGCAATCGGCCGGCCTGCCGTTCCTGGCGCTGGCCGGCTGGAGGCGCTGTCCGGCGGCGACGCGCGAGATCCCGCGCGTCAAGCGGCAGCTGGCGCGGCTGCTCGACAGCGTCGATCGCCACGCCGAGGCCGATCGCCTGATGGGCGAGCTGGCCTGCGATGCGCCGGCCGACGTCGAGATCGCGCACGATCTGGCGCGCCGCGCGCGCGCGCGCGGCGACGCCGCCGGCGCGATCGAGCTGCTGCGCGACGCCGCGCGTGGTTCGTCCCGATCTGCCCAGCCTGACCGTCGATCTGGCGCGCGCGCTCGAGGGGGCGGGCAGGGCCGCGCGAGGCGCGCGCCGTGCTGGAGGCGCTGGCGGCGCGGCTGCCCGACGAGGCGGCGGCGCAGGCCCAGCTGGGGAAGCTGCTGCATCGCCTGGGCGAGCGCGAGGCGGCGCTGGCGCACCTGCGCCGTGCGCTGGCGCTGCGCCCGCAGGATCCGGAGCTGCGCCGCTACACCGATCGGGTCGCGCTCGGATCGCGAGCACGCCGACGTCTCGCCGCGCGAGGATCTGGCGCGCCGGTACGCCGCCGACGTCGCCGCCATGGTGCCGGCCGCCGCGTCGGCGTCGCGCCGGCGCCGCCGCGGCGCCGGCACGCCGCGGCGGCGGTCGCCGCCGCCGATCCGGCGCATGGTGCTGCTCGATCGGCGCGTGGTGCGCGTGCACCGCAACGGCCTGGCCGAGACCTTCGCGCAGCGGGTGGTCGAGGTCGACGACCGACCGCGGCGCCGAGGACAACAAGCAGTTCTACGTGCGCTACACGCCCGGGCGTCGAAGAGGTCGAGATCCGCCAGGCGCGCATCTTCCGCCGCGGCACCGACGGGCACGTGCAGATCCTCGACGCGGGCGAGCGCGACGACGAGGATCTCTCCGAGCCCTGGTACGGCCTTTACTACGACAACCGCGCCGAGGTGGTGCGCTTCGAGGGGCTGCGCGCCGGCGACGTCCTCGAGGTGCAGTACCTGGTCGACGACGTGTCGGCCAAGAACCAGATGGCCGACTACTTCGGCGATCTGCAGTTCATCGCCGAGGAGATCCCCAAGCGGCAGTGGGACTACACGCTGATCGGTCCGCCCGACCGCACCGTTCTACACCAACACGCCGCACGTGCCGGGGCTCGTAGCAGCAGACAAGCGAGGAGGGGGGCGAGCAGGTGCGGCGGTTCGCGGCGCACGACATCGCCAAGACCAGCTCCGAGCCGGCGATGCCCGGCTACACCGAGGTCGCGCCCTACCTGCACGTCAGCACCTACGCCAGCTGGCACGAGGTCGGCGTCGTGGTACTGGCGCCTGATCGAGGAGCAGATGGTCCCCGACGACTCGATCCGCAAGGCGGCGCGATCGGTGCTGGCGCGCGGGCATGACCGACGTCGAGCGGGTGCGCGCGATCCACGGCCTGGTGGTGACCGGCACGCGCTACGTCGGCCTGGAGTTCGGGATCCACGGCTTTCAGCCCTACAAGGTGACGCAGGTGCTGGCGCGCAAGTTCGGCGACTGCAAGGACAAGGCGACGCTGATGATCGCGCTGCTGCGCGAGGCCGGCATCGACGCCGAGCTGGTCCTGCTGCGCACGCGGCGCGGCGGCCGCATCGAGCCGGCGCCGGCGTCGCTGGCGATCTTCGACCACGCGATCGTCTACGTGCCGAAGCTGGACGTCTACCTCGACGGCACCGCCGAGTTCTCGGGCACGGCCGAGCTGCCGAGCCAGGACCAGGGCGTCACGGTGTTGCGCGTCGGCCCGCGCGGCGCCGACGCTGACCGAGACGCCGGTGCTGCCGTCGTCGCAGAACCGCGCCGTGCGCCGCTGGACCGCGGTGCATGCAGCCGAGCGGCGAGGCGCGCGTCACCGAACGGCTCACCATCACCGGGCAGGCGGCGCCCGAGTGGCGCGAGCACTATCAGACCCCGGGCGAGCGCCTCGATCGCTACGCCAAGGTCTGGAGCGGCCGCTACCCGGGCGCGACGCTGCTGTCGGTCGACATGCCCGGCATCGAGGACCGCAATCAGCCGGTCACCGTCGAGGCGGTCGCGCGGTGCCGCGGCTCGGGCAGATCGGGGCGCGCGCCGCCGACGGCACGCCGGCCGATGATCGATCTGGCGGTGACCGTGCGCGACGCTGACTTCTCGCGCACCTACGCGCGCCTGTCCGAACGCAAGGAGGACCTGATCATCGCCTACCCCTGGCAGCACGACGAGGAGCTGGTCTTTCGGCTGCCGCCCGGATGGGAGGTGGCCGGCCTGCCGCCGTCGCGCTCCGCCGAGTCGCCGTTCGGCAAGTTTCAGCTCGAGATCTCGAACGAGCGACCGGGTGAGGTGCGGGTCCGCTCGCTGCTCGACGTGACCCGGCACCGGATCTCGCCCGCCGACTATCCGCAGTTCCGCGCCTTCCTGGGCGAGATCGACGCCGCGCTCGCGGGGCGCATCGCGATCCGGAAGGTGTCGCGATGAGGTCACCGCCGGGTGCGGCCTCGCGTGCGGACGCCGGCGTTCGGGTTCGGGGTCGTGCTGGGCGCTGTGCGGGCTCGCGGCGTTGATCGCCGGTGGTGGCGGCGCTTGCGCGGCGCCGCTCGCGGGCGCGCCGGCGAGCGCGGCGTCGGCTACCGTCGCTGCGAGCGCGGGCGAGCGCGGTTGGCGCGCCCTGGTCGAGGGGCGCGCCGGCGATGCGCAGCGGATCTTCGAGGCGCAGCTGGCGGTCGCGCCGCACGACGTGTGGGCCGCGTTCGGCGCCGCCACGATCGCCTTCGAGCACGGCGACAGCAGACGGGCGCTCGATGCGTACATCGTGGTGCTCGAGAGCTTGACGGGAGCCGGCGTGGCCGGCACCAACCCGAACGCCGGCACGATGCCCGGCGCGCCGTCCGGCACGAAGTCGGGCGCGCCGGCCGGGATGGAGACCGCCACGAAGCCGGGCGCGGGGGCCGGGACGCCCGCGATGCCGGCGCCGCCCGACACCGGCATCGCGGCGGCCGCGCCGTTGGCGACCGTCGCCGCGGCCCGGATCGGCGACCTTCTCGACGAGGTGCCGGCAGACCCTGCGGCGCGCGCGCGCGCCGAGGGGCGCGTGCTGGCCCTGCCGCGCGAGCGGCTGTCCTGGGAGGCGCGGGTCGAGCTGGCGCGCCTGGGCGATCGGATCGCGCGCCGGCGCGGCGACGCCGAGCTGCTCGACGAGCTGGCGCGGGGCGCCGGCTGCGCGCGCGAGGTGTTCCAGACCGGCACGGCCGGTGCGTTGCCGCACCTCGATCTCGAGAATCCGCTGCCACCGCCGGGGCGGACGTCGTCGTCCTCTTCGCCCGCCTCTTCGCCGGTCCGGTGGCGCGGGCTGCTGACGCCCGGCTGCCGCGTCTCGGTTCCGTCGTGGAACGCGCGCCCGGGCGTGCAGGTGTTGCGGACCTCGATCGGCGTGCCGCGGGGCGGCTACAGCGTCGTGCTGGATTTCGGGGGCGAGGCGCGCCTGCGCGTCGACGGCGGCCGGTTCCAGCGCCACGGCGACGATCGCGGGTACGGCCCGCGGGTCTCGCGCACGCTGGTCGAGCTCGGCGCCGGGCGCCACGACATCGAGCTGCGGCTGGCCGCCCCGGCCGGCCGCTCGGAGCTGGGCCTCTGGATCCTCGCCGAGTCGTCCTCCGACGTCGTCCTCGTCTTCGTGCGTCCGGCGCTTCCGCCCGGGCGAGCTCGGGCGCGCGTCGGCGGTCGAGTACGCGAACGCCTTCGTCGCCGAGCGCCTCGGCGAGAGCGATCGCGCGCTCGGCGCGGGGCGAGCGCTGGGGCGGCGCCGAACGTTCGCCGCCGGCCTGGCGCTGGCGGCGACGATCGCGCGCGGCGACGCGACCCGGCCCGCCGGCTTCGCGCGCGACAGCGCCCGCACGCTGCTGCGCGCCGCCGTCGAGAGCGACCCTGCCGCCGCGCGCGTCTGGCACGCGCTGGCCGAGCTGGAGCTGGACGCCGAGCACCCGCGCGACGCGATCGAGCACGCGCAACGCGCGGCGCGCGCGGCGCCCCGCTGGTGGCTGCCCGAGGTGGTGCTGGCGACGGCGCTGCGCTCGCGCGGGCTCGAGTGGGACGCCGACCGCGCGCTCGATCGCGCCGTCGTCGACGCGGGTCCGCTCGGCGGCGCTCCCTGCTCGCTGGTCACGGCGCTGCTCCGCCGCGCCGAGGATCGGCGCGACCTGGCGTCGCAGCCGCCGCTGGTCGACCGGCTGGCCGGGTGCGACGCCGACACGGGCGTGGTCATCGATCGCCTGCGCGCGCGTGGCGATCTCGACGGCGCCATCGGCCTGCTGCGCCGGCGGGTCAGCCTCGATCCCGACCGCGAGGATCTGCGCACCGACCTGGCCGGCGCGCTGCTGGCCCGGCGCGACTTCATCGGCGCGCGCGCCGAGCTTCGGCTCCTGGTGGCCGAGGATCCGTCCGACGCCTCGCTGCGCGTGCGCCTGGCCGACGCCGAGGTGGCCGCCGGCGACCTCGCGGCGGCGCGTCGCACGCTGGCGGCTGCGCTGGCGCGCCGGCCCGATCTCGGCGACGTGCGCCGCGCGGCGCGCGCCATCGGTCTGGCGTTGCCGCTCGACGAGTTTCGCATCGACGGCCGGCAGGTCATCCGCGACTTTCGTGCCAGCGGGCGGCGGTACGCGGCGCCCGCGGTCATGATCCTCGATCGCACCGTGCACGGCGTGTTCAAGGACGGCGCCGAGCTGATCCTCACCCACAACATCGTGGCGGTCGAGACCAAGGACGGCATCGAGCGCTGGGGCGAGGTGACGGTGCCCGCGGGCGGCGAGATCCTGATGCTGCGCACGCACAAGAAGGACGGCTCGACGCGCGAGCCCGAGGAGATCGCCGGCAAGGAGGCGATCTCCGCCCCCGATCTCGCGGTCGGCGACTGCGTCGAGTGGGAGACGCTGGAGTCGAAGGCGGCGTCGGACGCCTTCGCGCCCGGGTTCCTGGGCGAGCGGTTCTTCTTCCAGTCGTTCGATTCGCCGCTGGATCGCAGCGAGTACCTGCTGATCACGCCCGAGGCGCTGGCGCTCGACGTCGATCGCCGCGCCGGCGCTCCGGTGCCGAGCGCAGTCGTGAAGCGCGGCGCCGACGGGGAAGGCGTGCGCGTCACCACCTTCGCGGCCCACGAGGTGCCGCAGCTGTTCGCCGAGCGCTCCTCCGTGCCCGCGATCGAATACGTCCCCTCGGTGCGGGTGTCGAGCCGGGTGTCGTGGCAGGGCTGGGCGCGCTTCCTCGACGAGCAGCTCTATGGAACGTGGCGGTCGTCGCCCGCGATCCGCGAGCTGGCGGCGACCCTGGCGACCGCGGCGCGCGGCGCGCCGGCGGCGTCGTCGTCGCCCGCGACGCGGGCGGCGACGCCGGCGGCGACCCAGGCGGCGACAATCGTTCGCTGGGTCACCGACAACGTCGAGGCCGGCGACGATCTGCGCGACCCCGCGACCTTCACGCTGGCGCGCGGGCGGGGCAACCGGCTGGCGCTGGTGCTGGCGCTGGCGCGCGAGCTGGGCGTGACAGCGGTGCCCGAGCTGGCGCGGTCGCGCCTGGTCGCCGACGCCGACGGCGTGCTCGGCGCCCCAGGAGGTCGACGACTTCGGCGATACGGTCGTCCGCTTCGACGTGGGCGACCGCCCGGTTTACGTCGACCTGCGCCTGCGTCACGCGTCGTTCGGCTATCTGCCGCCGAGTCTCGACGGCGCCAAGACGCTGTCGCTCGACGGCGGCAGCTTCGGCGTCGCGCGCGGCGGCGGCGCGCCCGACCAGCGAACCGTCGACATGACCATCCGCCTCGACGAACGTGGCGGCGGGGAAGCGCACGCCACCGAGGAGCTGACCGGCTGGCCGGCGCTGGAGTGGGCCGAGCTCATGGATCGCTTCGGTTCGGACAAGGTGAAGCTGCGCCAGGACTTCGAGCAGCGCTGGCTGGGGGTGCAGTTTCCCGGCGCGCGGCTCGACGACCTGCAGGTCGACGTCGCGCCGCCGTCGGGCCCGGCGCCCGCCGCGCCGTCAGGGACGCAGCCGGTCGCGCCCGCCGCGGCCGCCGCTCCACCGCGCGTGTCCGAGGGGCGCGTGCGCGTGCGCTACTCGTTCGTGAGCCCGCAGCTCGGCGTGCGCAGCGATCAGGAGATCAAGCTGTCGCCCACGTTCTTCCGCTCGCAGCCGGGGCGGCGCTTCGCCGCCGAGCCGCGGCGGTCGACGACGTTGATGCTGGGCTTCGACGTGCCGGTGCGCCTGACGGCGACCGTGCTGCTGCCGGCGGCGGCGCGCGTGGTCGATCCGGCGACGCCGGCCCCGGGGGTGATCGCGCGCCAGGGGGCCTATCGCTTCATCGAGGAGCGGACCTCGCGCCCGGGCTCGCCCGAGGTCTTGCTGCTGCACCGCGAGTCGGCGCTGCCGCTGACGCGCGTTCCGCCGGCCGAGTACGCCGGCGTGGCCGCCGATCTGCGCCGCGTCGACGGGCTCGAGCAGCAGGAGATCCGCATCCGCCTGCACGGTGCGATCATCGGTCGCGGAGCCGGCGCGCGATGACGGCGCGCGCGGCGCTGGCCTACGCGCCGCCGTCGTCGGCACGGCCGCGCTGGCCGCCGCCTGCCAGGGGCCGCCGCCCGCGGCCCAGGCCGCCGATCGGCTGGTGGTCGCCCGGTCGAGCGACGCCGTGAACCTGGACCCGGCGCGCGCCAACGACATCGAGTCGCTCGAGGTCGCCGAGCAGGTCTACGGCCGCCTGGTCCGCTTCGCGCCCGGCCGCCTCGAGCCCGAGCCCGACCTGGCGACGAGCTGGTCGGTCAGCTCCGACGGCACCGTCTGGACCTTCGAGCTGCGCCCCGACGTCACCTTCCACGACGGGACGCCGTTCGACGCCGACGCGGTCGTCTTCTCGTTCGAGCGCCAGCTGCTGGCGGATCACCCGTCGCATGAGCCCGACTTCGTCTGGTCGCACGCCTTCCACAACATCCGTCGCGTCACCGCGCGCGGGCGGCTGCGCGTGCAGTTCGAGATCGATCGCCCCTACGCGCCGTTCCTGGCCAACCTCGCGATGGGGCCGGCGGCGATCGTGTCGCCGACGGCGGTCAGGCGCCTGGGCAGCAAGTTCGGCAGCCACCCGGTGGGGACTGGGCCGTACCGGTTCGTCGAGTGGATCCCGGGCGATCGGATCACCCTCGAGCGAAACCTCCAGTACTGGGACCAGCCGCCGCGGATTCGCTATCTGGTGCTGCTGACGCTGCCCGACTCGCGCGAACGCCTGCAGGCGCTGGAGTCGGGCGCCGCCGACGTGATCCAGCAGCTGGCGCCCGACGATCTGTCGCTGGTGCGCCTGCACCCGGATCTGCGGCTCGCGACGGCGCCGGCGGCGCTGGTCTCGTACCTGGCGCTGAACACCCAGCGGCGGCCGCTGAACGATCCGCGCATCCGACGCGCGATCGCCCACGGCATCCGTCGCGACGCGCTGGTCAAGCTGGTGTATCAGGGGCTGGGCATCCCGGCGATCGGGCCGCTGCCACCCAACGTCTGGGGCGCGCGCTCCGACGTCGTCACCTATCCCTACGACCAGACGCGCGCGCGCCGACTGCTGGCCGAGGCCGGGCTGGCGCGGCATGAGCGCGCCGCCGCTGAAGCTGCTGGCGCCGACCGTGCCGCGCCAGTACATGCCGGCGCCCGATCGCGTGGCCAACATGATCAAGGTCAGCCTCGCCGAGATCGGGATCCCCGTCGAGGTCGTGCTGAACGATCCCGAGGAGCACCAGCGCGCGTTGTGGGCCGGCGAGCACGATCTGGCGCTGCACGGCTGGTTCAACGACAACGGCGATCCGGACAACTTCCTCTACACACTGCTCGACTCCGACAACACCATGGGCGGGCGCCCGTCGAACATCGCCTTTTACAGCAACAGCTGGTTTCACGACGTCATCGGCATGGCCCAGCGCACGACCGACCGCACCGAGCGCGAACGGCTGTATTTCCAGGCGCAGGCGATCCTTGCCACCGACGTTCCCTGGGTCTCGCTGGCGCACTCGAAGGTGGTGTTCGCGATCCGCGCCAACCTCAAGGGGCTGGTCGTGCAGCCGTCGGCGATGGGCCTTTACCGATGGGTGGAGCGGGTGCCGTGAGGAAGCGGCCAACATCGCCGCAGACGGAGCGCCCGGTCGACACGGCGATCGAGCCGCCGACGCCGGTGGCCCAGTCGCCCGAGCTGCGCGCGTCGGGCATCTACCGGTTGTCGGGCCTGTTCCAGCCCGCGCACGTGCGGTCGTCGTTGTCGCAGACCCTGGCGGGGGTGGCGCCGCTGCGCCGCCGCGGGCTGCGGCGGCGGCTGTCGGCGATCCTGATCGCGGCGACGCTGGGTCCGGTGATCGCGGTGTCGGTCGTCGCCGTGGCGTTGATCTTCTCCAGCGTCGAGCAGGGGATCGAGTTCGAGACCGTGCGCGGGCTGCAGGTCGCGCGCAGCCTGTTCTTGCAGGAGGTGCAGGAGGTCTCGGCGCGCGCCCGGGTGATCGGCGACGATCCCGAGTTGCTGCGCGCCGTCGCGTCGGCGCCAGCGCGGGTGGGCGAGCGGCTGGGCGAGCTGTCGGGTGTCGGCTCGCCCGCGCTGCTGGAGGTGACCGACGACACCGGCGACGTCATCGCCCGCTGCGCGCGCGGCGCGTGCGACGATCTGGTCGCTGGCCGCCGGGTCGGGGCGCTCCAGCCGTCCGATCGCTCGCCGGTGATCCGGCGCGCGCTCGCCTACGAGCGCACCGTCAGCATCGAGAGCGCGGGCGACCGGCTGGTGGTGCGCGCGGCGCTGCCGCTCGCCGATCAGGCGCTGCGTCTGCTGGGCGCGCTGGTGGTGTCGGTGCCGGTCGACGGGCTGGTCGCCGATCGCTTGAAGGCGGCGCTGGGCGCGGGGCGCGACGTGATCATCTACCGCAACGGCGAGCCGAGCACGTCGACCTTCATGGCGGCGACCGGGGCGCGCCTGGTCGGCCCGCGCGTCCCGCCCGAGGTGCTGAAGAAGAACCTGGCCAACGTGACGCCGGTCTACGCGCTCGAGGTCGCGGGCCACGCCTACTCGGTCGCCTTCGGCCAGCTTCAGGACGTCAACGCTCAGCGCGTCGGCCTGCTCGGCGTCGCGGTCGACCGGGGGCCGCTGGCGGCGGCGCGCCGCCGCGCCAGCACGACGCTGGTGCTGGGCGCGCTGCTGGCGCTGCTGCTGGCGATCGGGCTCGCCAACCTGCTGGCGCGGCGGCTGACCCGGCCGCTGCAAGACTTGCACGCCGGCGCGCTGTCGATCGCGCGCGGCGACCTGGACACCAAGATCACCGTCGACAGCGACGACGAGCTCGGCGACGTGGCGCAGGCCTTCCGGGTCATGACCCGCAGCCTCAAGGAGAACCAGGAGGGGCTGGCGGCGCGCGTGCGCGAGCTGGTGACCGTGCACCAGGTCGGCCGCGCGGTGAGCTCGGTCGTCGACCTCGACCAGGTCCTGCGCTCGGTCGTCGGCGAGGCGCTGACGGTGCTGAACGGCAAGACCGCGGCGATCGCGCTGCTGGTCGATCCCCCGACCGGCGCCGACGGTGTCACACGGCCGCCCGAGCGCGGGGCGCGTCGCTTCGCGGTACGCGCCGTCGCGGGCGAGCCGGTGGGACGCAAGCTGGCGCCGATGGCCGAGGCGGTGGCCATGCTGGGCTGGCCGCGGCGCACGTCGGCGGTCGAGGCCGACCCCCAGCTGACGTCGGCGGCCGCGGCGTCGGGGTTGATCGGCCCGATGATCGCGGCGCCGCTCTCGCTCAAGGAGCGCATGGTCGGCGTGATCCTCGTCGGGCGGCTGGGCGAGGCGCGCTTCGAGGAGGCCGACCTGCGCCTGCTGGTGACGTTCGCCGATCAGACGGCGACGGCGATCGAGAACGCGCGCCTTTACTCCGAGGTGCGGGCCTTCTCGGAAAATCTGGAAATGAAGGTGCGTGAGCGGACGGCGGAGCTCGAGCACGCCAAGGGGGAGATCGAATACGCGCTCAGCGAGCTCGGCGCCGCGCAGGGCGCGCTGATTCACTCCGAGCGGATGGCCGCGCTCGGTATGCTGGTCGCCGGAATCGCGCACGAGGTGAACTCACCCGCCGCAGCCGTGCAGGGGCTGGTCGACGCGCTCCAGGACACCGTGCGGCGGCTCGGGCAGTGCGCGCACGATCTCTATGCGTCGGAGCTGCCCGCCAAGTCGGTGCACCGCTACTTCGAATACATCGACGGGCTGCTACCCGAGATGACCACGGCGCCGCTGTCGTCGTCGATCGAGGCGCGCGCGCGTACGCGACGCCTCAAGGTCGAGTTCGCCGGCCTCGCCGGGGGCGAGGTCGCCGCCGCGCTGCTCGCCGAGATCGGGGAGCTCGGCGAGCGCTCAGCCGGCGAGCTGCGTTCCATCGCCGTCGGCAAGAGCCTCGAGCCGCTGGCGGGCTACCTGCGCGAGATCGCCTTCCTCGCGCGTTCGGCGGGCACGATCCGAACCGCGATTGGCACGATCCGGCGCATCGTCGGCGCCCTCAAGCGCTATTCGCGGCTCGACGAGGCGCCGCTGGAACGCGTCGACGTTCACGCAGGCATCGAAGACACTCTGGTGATCCTCGCCCATCAGTTGAAGTCCGACGACAACGGGGTTAATGTGAAACGTTCTTATGGAAAGCTTCCGCCCATTACAGCCTATGTAGGAGAGTTGAACCAAGTGTGGACAAATCTCATCCACAACGCGGTTCAAGCGACCGGAAGACGGGGTGAGATTCTGATTGAGACAACGGTAGAGAACGGGGACGTTCAAGTGGCCATTCAGGACGCGGGACCGGGCATACCAGCTGATGTGCTGCCAAGAATTTTCGAGCCGTTTTTTACGACCAAGGGTAAAGGTGAGGGAACTGGGCTCGGCCTCAGCATCTCTCATCGAATTGTGGAGAAGCACGGGGGGACCATTCGAGTGAAGAGCGAGCCTGGCTGCACCCGCTTCGAAGTCCGCATACCGATCGAGGGTCCGTTGCGTCCAAGAGGGGGCGGGGCCGCCTCACGGCGTGGCCTCGAGGGCCCGGCGTGAACGCGCACGCACTCCCCATGCGCGAGCACATTCTGTGTGTCGACGACGAGGAGGGGATCCTCGCTGCGCTCCGCCAGCAACTGTCGGCGCGCTTCGGCGGCGAATGCGACATCGCGGTCGCCAAGAACGCGCGCGAGGCGCTGGAGCTGATCGACGACCTGCAGCAGGACGGCGAGCAGCTGGCGGTCGTGATCGCCGACCAGATCATGCCCGGCATGAAGGGGGTCGAGCTGCTCGAGGAGGTGCACCGCCGCAGCCCGCGTACGGTGAAGATCCTGCTGACCGGCCAGGCCGGGCTCGACGCTGTCGTGTACGCGATCAACCGTGCCGGGCTCGACCAGTACATCCCCAAGCCGTGGGACGAGCCCGACCTGCGCCTCACGATCCAGAACTTCCTGTCGCGCTTCCGGCTCGAGCGCGAACGGCAGGAGCTGTTGTCCGAGCTCAAGAGCAAGAACGCCGAGCTCGCGACATTGAACTCGTCGCTGGAAGAGAAGGTCCAGGTGCGCACGCGCGAGCTCGAGGCGCTGAACGCGCGCCTGGCCGAGCTGGCGATCACCGATGGCCTCACCGGCCTGCACAACCACCGCCACTTCCGCGAGCGACTGTCGCTGGAGATGGAGCGCAGCAACCGCACGGGGCTGCCGCTGTCGGTGCTGATGATCGACGTCGATCACTTCAAGATCTACAACGACCGGCACGGCCACCTGGCCGGCGACAACGCCCTGCGCGGGGTGTCGAAGATCCTCGAGCACGGGCGTCGCGCCAACGACGTCGTCGCTCGTTACGGCGGCGAGGAGTTCGCGATCATCTTGCTCGATGTCGGCAAGGCGGCGGCGCGCGACGTCGGCGAACGCATCGCCGCCCAGGTCGCCGAGTTCCCGTTCGAGTTCAGCAGCACCCAACCGTCGGGGAGGCTCACCATCTCCGTCGGCGTGGCGTCGTTCCCCGACGACGGGGCCGAGCCGGCGATGGTCCTGGCGGCGGCCGATCGGGCGCTGTTTGCCGCCAAGAACTCGGGGCGAAACACCGTCCGCGTCGCCGGGCAATAAATCGCCCGCCGCGCCGGTTCCCGCCTCGATGAAGATCGCGATTCTCGGTGCCGGCGCGTGGGGGACCGTGCTCGGCCTGCTGCAAACCGAGGCGGGGCACTCGGTCACGCTGTGGGCGCGCTCGGAGAGCACCGCCGCCGACATCGAGGCGCGCCGCGAGAACCGGCGCTATCTGCCGGGCTACAAGCTCACGTCCGGTATGACGGTCACCGGCGACATTGAACGGGCGGTACGCGCCGCCGAGCTGGTGGTCGTCGCCGTGCCCTCGGCGGCGGTGCGCGAGACGCTCGCCGCCGCGCGCGCCGCCCTCGACGAAGGCGTCATCGTCTGTTGCGCGTCGAAGGGGCTGGAACCCGGGACGCGCTTCACCATGGACCGGGTGATCGCCAGCGAGACCCCCGGTGCGCGCGTGGCGCTGCTGTCGGGGCCGAGCTTTGCCGTCGAGATCGCGGCCGGCCTGCCGGCGGCGGTCGTCGCGGCGTCGAGCCAGGTGGCGACGGCCGCGCAGGTGCAGGCCTGCTTTTCCAGAGAGCGCTTTCGGGTCTACACCTCGGACGACACCACCGGCGTCGCCATCGGGGGCGCGCTCAAGAACGTGATGGCGATCGCCGTCGGCTTCTCCGACGGGCTCGGCTTCGGTAGCAACGCGCGCGCCGCGCTGATCACACGTGGCCTGCACGAGCTCGGGCGGCTGGCGTCGCGTCTCGGCGGTCATCCGCTGACCCTCGCCGGGCTGGCGGGCCTGGGCGATCTGGTCCTCACATGCACCGGCGAGCTGTCGCGCAATCGCCAGGTAGGGCTGGCGCTGGCGCGGGGCGAGGCGCTGCCGGCGATCCTGGGGCGGCTCGGCCACGTCGCCGAAGGGATCGGCACGGCGCTGACCGCGCGCGATCTCGCCGCCGACCTCGGTATCGAGATGCCGATCACCCACCTGGTCGCCTCGGTGCTGCACGAGGGAAAGTCGGCGCGCGAAGGCGTCGCCGAGCTGCTGGCGCGCGAGTCGAAGGCCGAGCGCGGCTAGCCGGCCGGCGCCTACCCGCGTGTCGACGCGAGCACCAGCCGCCGTCCGAGAATCCTCCGGAATAGCGGCGCCTCGCGCTCCGCGTCCCAGAGCTCGAGATCGACCGCGGTGCGCGAGCCGAGCCGCACGTGCACCGCGCCGTCCTTGATTCGGGCCTGGACCCGACGGACCGGCTGGTGGTGGCTGCGATCGAACGAGTCGGCGATGCGCAGCATGGTCGACAGCTTGCGGACCAGCTGCGATTCGGACATCGACAGTCCGACCATCAAGGGATGTCCCGCCTCCGGGGCGCTGCCCCGGTGGAAGCGCGCGATGCGCGCGACCAGCTCGCGCTGGCGATCGGCCAGACCGGGGATGTCGGCGTTCTGAACCAGGTAGTAGGTGTGCTTGTGGTGGCGCTGATAGCTGACGGCGTTACCGACGTCGTGCAGAAGACTGGCGGCCTCCAGCAGCGGGCGGGCCGCCGCCGGCAGCCGGTGCAGCTCCGCCAGCTCGTCGAACAGCGACAACGCCAGGCGCGATACCTGTCGCGCGTGGCGTTCGTCGAAGTAGAAGCGCCGGCCGAGCGCGATCGCCGCCTCGGCGAGCGGCGGGTTCTCGTCGGCGCTGCGCCGCCGCCGCATCAGATCGACCAGCACGCCGTCGCGCAGCCCGGCGTCGACGGCGATCACCGACTTCAGCTTCAGCCGATGCGCCAGCGCCTCCAGCACGACGGCGCCGGCGACGATGATGTCGGCGCGCCTCGGGTCGAACCGGTCACGCCGCCCGTCGACCCCCATGTTGACCAGCTCGTCCACCGCCGACGTCAGCTGGCGGCGGGTCGCGTGCCCGGTCCCCTCGGCGGCGGCGAACGACACCACGGCGCGGATCGTCCCCGAGCTGCCGATCGCGGTCAGCGGCGCGCCGGGAATCCGGCGCGGCAGCGTCTCGGCGACGGTCTCGGCGGCGTACTGCCGCATCATGCGCAAGTGCTTCGGTTTGACGACGCCGCTCGCGTCGAAGATCTCGCTCAGGCGCACGGCGCCGAGCGACAAGCTCCAGAGGGCCACCGGCCGCTCGCCGCGCGCGCTCGCGATCTCGGTCGAGCCGCCGCCAATGTCGATCACCAGCGACGACGCGTTGTCGTGCATGCCGCGCAACACGCCGAGGCAGGTGAGGCGCGCCTCCTCGCGGCCGGAGATCACCTCCAGCTCCAGGCCGGCCTCGCGCCGCACCCGGGCCAGAATCTCATCCTTATTGTGAGCCTCGCGGACCGCGCTGGTGCCGACCGCGCGCACCCGCGCCCGGTAGCGCCGGCAGAGGGCGGCATAGCGGCGCAGGGTCGACAGCACCCGGTCGCCGACCTCTCGCGAGATCAGGCGAGTCTTGAACACCCCCTCGCCCGGACGCACCGGGTCACGCTCCTCGTGCAGGGCCTCCAGCGAGCCGTCCGGCAGTGGTCGTGCCAGCTTGAGCCGCACCGCGTTGGTGCCCACATCGATGGCCGCCAGCACGTGACCGTCGAGGTCGGGGGTGGGCTTATCTTTACGCCGAGTTAGATTGCGGCTCACTGGAGTTGTACGGAAAGGGGAGAGATCAAACCTAGACCGTATCGTAAAGCTGGGCCAAAATGTTGAGTTGGCGAATGAAGTTACTTAGTGTTTGCAGTACTGTAACAGATGCATGTCAGGGGCTGTGGGACAACGGGGGTCTGTCATGAGTGAGGCGGTGCTCGATTCTCGGTCAGGTTCTCCCGAAAGCGCCCCAAGCTCTGTTCCCGATGCTCTCCTCGGTCCCCCAGCGAGCAGCCCTGCGGCGCTCGGCGAGCCTGCAGGCCCGCTGCTTGTTCCGGTCCCAGCTGCAGGCGTCGCTGCGAGCCGTCCCGAGCGGGTGAGCCCGCCTGCCGAGCGGGTGAGCCCGCCGGCCGAAGATGCCACGCTGTTCATCAATCGGGAGCTCTCCTGGCTGCGGTTCAATCAGCGCGTGCTGGGTGAGGCCCATGACGACTCCCTGCCGGTCTACGAACGGCTGAAGTTTCTCACAATTGTCACTTCGAATCTCGACGAGTTCTTCATGGTTCGGGTGGCCGGTCTCAAGCAGCAGCTGGCGCTGGGCGTGATCGAGACCCCGGCCGACAACACCCTGCCGGCCGATCAGTTGGCGGCCATCTCGGCCGAGGGGCACGCCATGGCCGGCGAGGTCTACCGAACCTGGCAGGACGAGATCCTCCCCGGACTGGGAGCGATCGGCGTTCAGATCGTCCAGCCCGAAGCCATGACGCCGGAGCAGCGGACCGCGGCGCGCGACCATTATTCGGCGGTGGTCTTCCCCGCGTTGACGCCGCTGGCGGTCGACCCGGGGCACCCGTTTCCCCATCTGCGGAGCAAGTCGCTCAACATCGCGGTGACCCTGCGCAAGCAGGGGGGGCGCCGCCGCTCGGGTCTCAAAGGGGCGGCGCTGGCCGTCGTGCAGGTGCCGGGCGTGCTCGGTCGTCTGGTGCCGTTGCCGTCGGCCGGCGGACGATCGTACGTTTTCCTCGAGACCCTGATCGCGATGCACCTCGGGGACCTGTTCCCGGGGTTCACCGTCAGCAAGACCGCCGTCTTCCGGGTGACGCGCAACTGGGACCTGCTGCTCGACGAGGAGGACTCCGAAGATCTGCTGTCGACCATCCAGGACGAGCTCCGCCGGCGCGACCGCGGCGCGGCGGTTCGGCTGGAGATCGACTCGGGCGCGCCGGCCGACCTGGTGAAGACCCTGTCGTCCTTCCTCAAGCTCGGCCCGCAGGATGTCTACCCGATCCCGGGGCCGCTGCAGCTCAACGACGCGGCGTCGCTGATCGATCAGGATCCGCGCCCCGAGACCCGCTTCGAACCGCTGATGCCCTCGGTGCCTCACGCGCTCAAGGAGGCGGAGTCGATCGTCGACATCATCGCCAAGCGCGATGTGTTGCTGCACCACCCGTTCGAGTCATTCGATCCGGTGGTGCGCTTCATCCAGGAGGCCGCCGCCGATCCCGGCGTGCTGGCGATCAAGCAAACGCTCTACCGTACCAGCGGCGATAGCCCGATCGTGAGCGCGCTCTATCGCGCGGCCGAGAACGGCAAGCAGGTCACGGTGCTGGTCGAGATCAAGGCGCGCTTCGACGAGGCCAACAACATCAACTGGGCACGCCGGCTGGAAGAGAACGGCGTCCACGTGGTCTTCGGCCTGATCGGCCTCAAGACCCACTGCAAGGCGGCGCTGGTCGTGCGGCGCGAGGGGGCCGGCATTCGCCGCTACGTTCACCTCGGCACGGGGAACTACAACCCGACCACGGCGCGGCTGTACACCGATGTGTCGCTGTTCACGGCGCGCCCCGAGGTCGCCGACGACGTGACGGCGCTCTTCAACATGCTGACCGGCTACGCCGAGGCCCCGGCCTGGAAGAAGCTCGCGGTGGCCCCCTTCACGCTGCAGGATCGGATCGTCGAGCTCATCGATCGCGAGGCGGCGCGCGCGCGTGCCGGTGAGCCGGCGCGCATCGTCGCCAAGATGAACTCGCTGGTCGACCCGCTGGTCATCCGGCGGCTTTACGCCGCCAGCCAGGCCGGCGTCGAGATCGATCTGCTGGTGCGCGGTATTTGCTGCCTGCGTCCCGGACTGCGCGGCGTCTCCGACCGGATTCGCGTCACCAGCGTCGTCGGGCGCTTCCTGGAGCACAGCCGGATCTTCGCGTTCGGCGCCGGCGACCGCGCCGAGGTCTATCTGTCGTCGGCCGACTGGATGCCGCGCAACTTCATCCGGCGTATCGAGGTGATGTTCCCGGTCGAGGCGCCCGAGCTGCGCGCCCGCCTGTTGAACGAGGTGCTGGCCCTGCAACTGCAGGACAACGTGAAGGCACACCGATTGACCGCCGACGGCAGCTACGTGCGCGTCGCCACCGGTGACACGCCGGTGCGCAGCCAGTTGATGCTGCTGGATGTCGCGCGCCGCGCCGCCGCCGCCCCGATCCGGGTCGTCGAGCCGGTGCTGCGGCTCGCCGCGCCACCCGACGCCGTCGGCGAATCGCTGCGCGCCGCGGCTGGCTAGCGCCGTCGCGCGCCGCACTCCGCGAGTTAACTTGCGGCGAGCCCAGCGGCCCGCTATTCGATAGTCATGGGGCGCGGTCGCAGCGGGCGCAGGCGCGACTATCGGCGCCTGCGTCTCTACGGGCTGGCTGTGGTGCTGGCGGTGACCGCCGTGATCGTCACGCGCGAGGCGATGCGGCCTGGCCCCTGGCAGCGGGTCTTCGCGACCCGCGAGGGGCTCACCGGCCGCCGGCTGGCTTGCGGGGACGTCATCCACGACGGGGCGATGTTCGTGGCGTTGCCCCACCGCTCGGCGCTGCGACGCGACGTCGAGATCCGCTATCGCGATCGGGTCACCGTGGTGCCGGTGCTGGACGTCGGTCCCTGGAACACCGACGACGCCTACTGGGAGTCCGGCCAGCGGCCGGCGGCGGAGCGCGGGCGCGGCGCGTATCGAACGCCGGTCAATCGCGCCGGGATCGATCTCTCCGACGGGGTCTTCTTTGCGCTTGGGTTGCGGGACAACGACTATCTAGAATGGCGGTTCGTCCATCGGGGCTACATCCCGCTGCCTCGTCTCTAGCGCTTCGCTTCCTCTCTCATTCATGTCGTCTCCACCGTTGTCGTCATCGTCGTCTCCGCTGCCACCGCGCGCGCACGCGCGCGCGGCTGCGCTGGCGCTGGCGGCAATGGTCTTCTCGACGTGGGGTTGCGTGTCGGCCGACTCGAGAAAGGGTGGGGCGGGGGGGGACGCCGGTGGGGCGGCCGGGTCGGGCGCGGGTGGTCACGGCGGCGCGGGGATGTCGTCGGGCACCGGCGGCGGCCCAGCGACCGGGTCAGGCGGCACCGCCGGCGCGCTGGGCGGCGGCGCCGGGGGCGCGGGCGCCGGTGGCGCGGTGGGCAATCCGTGCGCGGCGCGCGCCGGGCTGCTGTTCTGCGACGACTTCGAATCGGCGGCCGCCGGCAGCGCGCCGCCGGGGCCGCGCTGGTCGACCCAGGGCGTCGGCGCCGACAACCCGATCGTCGTCGACGGCTCGACCCCGGCGCACAGCGGGTCGCACTCGGTTCACGTCAGCCCGTCGGCCGGCAGCTTCCAGACCTTCTTCGTGTTTCACGATGCGGCGACGCTGCCCGCGCCCGGCGGCAAGTTCTTCATGCGGGCGTTCATGCGTCTGTCGAGCGCGATGACCGGCGGCCACAACACCTTCATCACCGCGGATCACTTCGCCGCGCCCGCGGCCGCCAACCCGGTGCGCGTCGGTGAGCAGGTCCGCATGTTGATGATGACCGTGGCCGGCGATGCGCACGGTTACCTGTCGAATCAGAACTATTACATCGACGGTCTGCCGGGCGTGGTCTTCGCGCCGGGCGCCTGGACCTGCTTCGAGATCTCGTTCGATCCCGCCGCCACCACCC
Organism: uncultured Pseudomonadota bacterium; assembly: GCA_963778795.1. GTDB lineage: Bacteria > Myxococcota_A > Polyangia > Fen-1088 > Fen-1088 > DASRQZ01. Next base: position 2,171,845 of record CAVZVU010000005.1, read on the forward strand.
TCGACGTCTGGGTCAACGGCGCGGAGATCCGCGATCTGCACCCGACCAACATCACGCTCGACAGCTACGATGCCCTGCGCTTCGGCTTCGAGAAGTACGCCGGCCTCGATCCCGACGCCGGCACCGCCAGCCTCGACCTCTGGTACGACGACATCGCCATCGGCACCCAGCGCATCGGTTGCCAGTAGTCGCGTGAGTGCCGGCGGGCTTGCCCGACGGCACTCGCCCGCGGGGGATTTAAAGGACCCTTTGAGGGTCCTTTTTTTGATGACCGATCACGCGAGCCAGGGCGGCGGCGGCTCCGCGCCGTAGAACGCCCGCAGCCGCTGGTGGTTGCGGTTGCCGAGCGCCAGGCGGTCGTCCTCGTCGAGCAGCCCGAGAAACCGCAGGGCGTTGCGGCCCATCACCGCGTCGCGCCCGCCCGGTCCCAGCCAGTCTTCCAGGCGGCGCTGGAACACCGCGACGGCGGTCGCGGCGCCGGGCTCGAACCGATTGAGCCACCAGTCGCTGCCGTACATCAGGCGCGACCGCAGCCGCGGGAAGCGCGCGCACAGCGCCTGCAAGTGCGCGCCGAAGCGCGACGCATACGCGGCGTCGTAGACCAGCGGCGAGCTCGAGAGGTCGGCGTAGACGTGCGCGTGCTCTTCGATGAGCTCGGCCGCCTGGCGCATCCAGGCGTGGCGCGCCTCGACGCCGTCGGTGACGTCGCTGGCGCCGCCGCCGGCGCCGGTCTCGTGGCCGAAGTGGCCGAAGTTGAGGCGTAGATTTGGGAACTCGCGCAGCACCGGCGCCCAGCGCTCGGGCGCGGCCAGCTGGCCGTAGCCGAGCGCAAACTCGTTGGCCGGGCTGGCGTGCGCGGTGATCGGAATCTCCTCGGCCTCGCAGGTGGCGTAGAGCGCGCGCAGCGCCTGATCCAGCGCCTCGCCGCGCGCGCCGTCGGGCGAGAACCCGGCGTTGCCGAGCGGGAGAAACCCGACCGGCGGGTAGAGCTTCACGCCGACGAAGCCGGCACGCTCGACGGCGTCGCGCACGATCGCCAGCGCGCCCGCGCGCAGGGGATCGAAGGCGATGAAGGGATGGAAGCGCGCGTCGCCGCGGCCGATGCGCCCCCGCATCGACAGCCTGGAGATCAGCTCCTGCACCGGCACCTGCGCTGCCAGCGGGCTTTGCGCGTGGTCGTCGGACCAGGCGTCGTAGTCGACCAGCAGCGGCGTGAACAGCGCCACGCTGGGGTAGGTCAGCGCCAGGCTGGCGGCGACTTGCGCCCGCGCGTGGCCGACCAGATGCAGCGTCTCGGCCAGCTTGACGAAGCTGTCGCCGAGCTCGCCGGCGTCCAGGCCGAGCAACGTCGCGACCTGGTCGCCCAGCCGTTCGAGCAGCGCATGGGGAAGCGGGAGCGGCGGTACCGGGCCGATGGTTTGCCCGGTGCTTCGCGGGTCGGCGAGCGCGGCGCGCAGCAGCGCCAGCTCCGCGTCGGCGCTCGGCGCCTCGGCGTTGAGCCAGCCGTGAATCGTCCCCACCACCTTGCGCAGGACCTGCTCGGGGACCGGCGTCACGCTGCGACTGAGCTCGCTCAAGCCGGGGATCGTGCGCGCGATGAATCCGGTGATGGGGAGATCGGAGGCGTTGAAGACGTGGCAGTGAACGTCGACGACGATCGGCCCCTCGAAGCGGCTGCCCTGCTGGCCTGGCGTCCAGCGCGGCGCCCGCGCGCAGGAGGCGAGGGCAAGCGCGCCCGCCCCCGCGCCGGCGAGCAGCTCGCGCCGGCTCTGTTGCGTCCGGCGGGTCATCTCTTTTGGTCTTCCCATCGCTGCGCGATCGGGTTGGTTGGTCTTCCCATCGCTACGCGATCGGGCCCGCAACGGATCGTACCCGATCCCCGCGCGCTCGGTTAGAGTCGCGGGCGGGAGGGCGCGATGCGAATTGGATTCATCGGTCTTGGAATCATGGGCAGCCGGATGGCGGCAAACTTTCGGGCCAAGGGGCACGAGCTGTGGATCTACAACCGGTCGCGCGACCGCGCACTGCCGCTGCTGGACGCCGGGGCGCGCTGGTGCGAGACGCCGCGCGCGCTCGCCGAGACGCCGGGGCTCGAGCTCATCTGCACCTGCGTCGCCGATCCGCCGGCGATGGAAGGGATCGCCTTCGGCGCGCAGGGCTTCATCGCCGGGCTCGCGCCCGGGACGCGGGTGGTCGACTTCTCGACGATGTTCCCGGCGCTGATGCGACGCCTCGGCGCCGCCATCGCCGAGCGCGGCGGCGCGCTGCTGGAAGCGCCGATGACCGGATCGAAGAACGCCGCGCAGGCGGGCACGCTGCTGCTGATGTGCGGCGGCGATCGCGCGCTGTTCGACGAGCTGCTGCCGGTGCTGGCGGCGGTGAGCGCCAAGGCGATCCTCGTCGGCGCGCTCGGCCAGGCGACGCAGGTCAAGTTGATCGGCAACGTCATGATCGCGCACATGGTCGAAGCGCTGTCCGAGGGGGCGGCCCTGGCGGCGCGCTCCGACATCCCGCTCTCCAAGCTGCTCGAGGTGGTGCAGAGCTCGGGCTACGCGTCGCCGTTCTGGGACTTCAAGGGCAAGGCGCTGCTGGAGCGCGACTTCTCGACCCACTTCAGCGTCGATCTGATGCACAAGGATCTGTCGCTGGCGCTGGCGACGGCGCACGAGAAGAAGGTGCCGATGCCGGCGACCGCCGCCATCCGGGAGGTCTACCAGCTGGCGCGCGCGCAGGGGCGGGGCGGCGACGACATCATGTCGACGGCGACGGTGATCGACCCGTCGCTCAACCAGCGCGACGACTGAGCTCTTCGATCGCGGGAAACGAGGTCACCGGCAGGATGACCTGGGTCGGCGGGCGATCCTCGCTGGTGCGCGCGCGGCGCAGCCAGTCGAGCGCCGGTCCCGCCGACGACGACACGGCGACGGTGCAGGCGAGCCGGTGCTCGCGCACCAGGCGCTGGCCGAATCGGGGCGAGCCGTCGCAGCCGACGATCGGCACGGTCGCCAGCGGCAGCGCCCAGCGCGCGATGGCGTCGCGCACCGCCTGCCGCGTCCCGATCGCCATGTCGTCGTTCTGGGCGACGAACGCGCCGATCGCGCTCCTGCGCCCGTCGGCCTCGAGCCAGCTCTCGACGGCGCGGCGCGCCCCCTCGCTGGTCCAGGCGCCGTCCACGTCGGTGATCGGGTGGCTTGCGCCGGCGACCTCCTTCAGGCCCGCGAGGCGCAGACCGGCCGACCAGGTGTCGGCGCGGCCGGTGATGCACAGGACGCGCTCGCCGGGGTTGACCAGCGCGCGCACCTGAAAGCCCTGTATGCGGCCAATCTCCATCTGGTCGGGGAGCACGGTGAAGATCACCTGACGTGGAAATTCCTGGCGCAGCGGTTCCAGGTAGTCGGCGGAGCGGTTCAGCAGCACCCAGTCGAGCCCGGCGACCACCGCCGTGCGGCCGGCGGCGCCGAGCGCGTTCTCGCTGACCGGACAGACCATGATCGCCGACATGCGTGTGCTGGAGCGCCGCTCGATCGCGGTCTTGATCTGCGCCAGCTGGCGGCTGGCTTCGTTGTCGGCGAGGTGGATCTCGATCTCGAAGCCGAGATGCTTCGCACGCTTGAGGGCGTCTTCCTTCAACCGTTCCTGGTAGTCGTTGAGCCCAGTCAGGAACAGTCCGACGGTCTCCCCCATTCTTGAAATTGTCGCACGATTGGCCCGCCCGCCGTATAGCGATTCCTACGCGGGCTCCGCCCGGGCCAGGCGCGCGGCGGGGCGTCAGGTGGGCGGGTAGGGGATGGTCGGGTAGACTCGGACACCATGCGGCATGGCGTGTGGCTTCCGGGCTGGCTCCAGGTCTCGCTGGTGCTGACGATCGGCGTCGCCGGCGTCTTCAGCGCCTGCGCGCGGGTGTTCGCCAGGCGCCAGCACCTGGGGGCCGGCGATCCGGTGCCCGAGGTCGAGGCGCGCAATCAGGACGGCGCGCCCGTCACCCTGGCGCGCTATCGGGGCCACCCGCTGGTCGTCTACTTCTATCCCAAGGACCGCACCTCGGGATGCACCATCGAGGCGCACGCGTTTCGCTCCGACTACCCGAAGTTCAAGGAGCTGGGCGTGGAGATCCTCGGCGTGTCGAACGACGACGTGGCGTCGCACCAGAACTTCTGCGAGCAGGAGGCGCTGCCGTTCCCGCTGCTAGCCGATCCCGATCAGGTCGTCGCGCGCGCCTTCGGTGTGAAGTCGACGCTCGGCTTCTACCAGCGCATCACGTTCCTCATCGATGCCGATGGGGTCGTGCGCCAGGTGTTCGATCCGGTGCGCCCGGCCGGGCACGCGCAAGAGGTGCTGGGCGCTGTGAAGGGCTTGGTCGCCGGATCGTTCGAGCCGCGACCGTCGGGCGGTCAAACGCGTCCATAGACCTGGTGCTCCCGTCGAATGTCGGATGCGCCGGCCGCCAGCAGGCTGGCGACGAAGATCGACCCGCCGATCATCAGGTTGTGGACGACGGTCAACGGCCGCTCGGTGCCGAAGCGCAACGTCGTCAGGATCAGCCACACCCCGGCGGCCGCGCTGCCGTAACGCGCCCATTCTTTTGACGCCGAAACCCAGGCCAAAACCGGCGCTAGCACGCCGACCACGATGACGTTGAGCAGCTCCATGCGCGAGTGGGGCCAGGCGAAGCCCGACACCAGCAGCCACGAGCTGACCATGGTGATGAAGACACGCGCGCTCATCACGCCTCCTCTTCGCCCCGAAGGGCGGGTCGCGAAACCGGCCGCAGGCGACTGAACAGGTCACCTCGACTCAGGTTCAAATTAATCACTCTCGGGGCGAACACCTACGTAGACGACGTGGGTTCGCCCGCCGCGCCCCCCGCCGTGGTGAAGCTCGACCTCGAAGCCGGCGGCACGCAACCGGGCCTGGTAGGAGGGGTCGGCCTCTTCCGCCCAGACCGCGAGCACACCGCCGGCGCGCAACGCCGACCAAGCGCTGGCGACCGCGGGCGCGCCGTAGAGCGGGTCCGGCGGCCCGCCCAGTCGTTTGGACGGCCTCGGGCCCTCGTAGAGGTCGAGCAGGATCGCGTCGAGCTCGCCGCGCCGCCCGGCGACGATCGCTCCGGCGACGTCGCCGATCTCGACGCGCACGCGGCGGTCGGCCACCGCGGTGTCGGTGAGGGCGGCCAGGGGGCCGCGGCACCAGTCGACGACCACGGGGTTGAGATCGACGACCGTGACCTCGGCCCCCGCCGGAAGCAGGTCGAGCGCGGCGCGCAAGGTGTATCCCATGCCGAGCCCGCCCAGCAGCACGCGCGGCCGCGGCCGCTTCACCATCGCCGCGCAGGCGAGCCGCGCCAGGTCATCCTCCGAACGATGGGCGGCGCTGGTCATCAGCACGCGCCCGCCGATGGTGATCAGGAAGTCGCGCTCGCCGCGCCGCCGCAGCTCGAGGCGACCCTCCGGTGTCTCGACGCGCTCGAGCGTCTGCCAGGGCTTCATGGGTTGCCCTTATATCCCGTCGGCGACATCGGGGGCGCTGTCGTCGACGGCGCCGGGGGCTCGCCCCTTGACAGCCCGATCGCATCCTCTCATCCTGGGAGGGCACGGATGTGGCTGCGCGGCATCAAACGACTCCTCACACCGGCGGTGCTATTGCCGCTGGTCCTGGTGAGTATTTCCGCAGGCGGGTCGAGCCTGTTCCGCTGCCAGCTGACCGGGGTCGTCTCGGCTGGCCCGTGCTGTCCCGACGAGGGGGATGGCGCGGCGCCGCCGGCGCAAGCCGAGCTCGCGCCGGCCGACTGCTGCACGCGCGAAACCATCGCGTTCGCGCGGCCTCTCGCCGAGGCGCCCGCCGCGCGCGGTGAGGCGGTCGCGATCGTCGTCGTCGCGATTGCCGGCGATGCGCCGCTGATCTCGCTGCCGCCGCCGCTGGCGTCTGCACCGCTTGCCACGCCAGACCCGGGAGCGATCCCGCGGCCGCCGATCCTGCTCGCCAAGCGCTCGCTCCTCATCTGATTCGCGTCCGCTCGCGCGGAACATCGCGCGCGCGGAACGTCGAAGGGATGAATCCGGGGACCGCCGGTCGGTCTCCAGTGGGCTTGTGATCTGGAGTGTGCACAAATGGATCGATCAGCGAAGACTCGCGAGGCGGTCGTGGCCGCGCTGCTTTCAATCGGCGTCGCCACCTCCGGTTCCGCTGGCGCCGCGCCGCCCGACGGTGCGTCGCGCCCGCCTGGCGAGAGAAATGACGACGCGGCCGACGAGGCGGCCCTGGCGCGTGAGGCGCGGCTGACGCCGATCCTGCGCCTGGCGCGCGCCCACAACCCCGGGCTGCTCGAATCGCGCGAGCGGACGGTGGCGGCGCGCGCCCGCGCCGACGGGGCGCGGCATCTGCCCGACGCCGAGCTCAAGTACGAGCAGTGGGCGGTGCCGCTGCGCGCGCCGCTGTCGCTCGGCCGCGCCCAGACGCTGATGCTCGGGCTGCGGCAGACCTTTCCCGCCCTGGGAACGCGCGCCGCGCGCGGCCGGATGGCCGACGAGGAGGCCGCCGCGCTCGACCAGTCGCAGCGGATGCGGGATCTCGACGTGGCCACGCAGGTCCGCCGCGCCTACGGGCAGTACTGGCGCGCCGACCTGGAATACCGCGTTCACCAGGAGCACGTCGCGCTGCTGTCCCGAATCGTCGACCTGTCGCGCGCGCACTACCAGACCGGCCATGGCTCGCAGCAGGATCTGCTGCGCCTGACGGTCGAGCTGTCGCAGCTGCACGGCGACGTCGCGAATCTGGACCAGGAGCGGCAATCGAGCCGCGCGCTGCTGAACATACTGATGGGCCGTGCCCCCGAGGCGCCGCTGGGGCCGGCCCCCGAAGAGGCGATCGGTCTCGGGGAAGCAGCGGTGCCCCCGGGTGGGCCGGCGCGCGATCTCGACAGCGCGCGGCCGGAGATCGCGGTGGCCGCGCGCGCGGTCCGTCGCGGCGAGGCGGCCTTCGACCTGGCCGAGCGTGAAGCGCACTGGCCGTCGGTCACCGTCGGCGCCGACTACTGGTACATGCCGCCTCGAGGCGGCGCCGCACGCCTACGGGGCGATGGTGTCGATCAACCTGCCCTGGCTCGACGGGCGCCACCACGACGAGGTGGTCGAAGCCGAGCACGCGCTGGCCGCCGATCGCTGCGCGCTCGACGGCCAGCGCAACCAGGCGCGCTTCGAGCTGCGCGACGCCGCCCTGCGCGTCGATGCGGCGGCGCAGACGGCGCGCATCATCGACGGCGAGCTGTTGCCGCTGGCCCGGCGCAGCTTCGAATCGGCCGAGGCGGAGTACGCGGCGGGGCAGGGGAGCGCGCTCGCGCTGCTGGACGCCTTGCGCTCGTACCTGCAAGTCAGGCTGGAACGCGGGCGCGCGCTGGCGCGACTGGACGCGAGCCGCGCCGACTACGACCGGGCCGCCGGCCTGGCCACCGGAGACGGCTCGTGAAGCCGGGCGATCGTATCGAGTCCGAGGCCAAGGCCCCGCCGGGCGTCGGCGCGGCGTCGTTCGTCCGCTGGGTGCTGGTGGCGGTGATGGCCGTCGTGGCGATCGCGTCGGTGCTTTACGCGCGGGGGCCCAGCGCCCACGACGGCGCCGGTCGCGCACCCGACGCGCACGTCGGCTCCAATCCCGCCGGCGGCAGCAAGGCGACCCGCTACTACTGCCCGATGCACCCGTCGATCGTGCAGGACCACCCGGGCGAGTGCCCGATCTGCAGCATGACGCTGGTGCTCGAAGCCGCAGAACGGCGTCGCGACCAGCCGGTTCCGCGCCGTCCGCGGCCTCGTCGGCGCCGCGACCCGTCCCCGGCCTGGCGCCGGTCGATCTCACGCCCGAGCGCATCCAGCTGATCGGGCATGCGGACCGCGCCGTCGTGCGCGCGGCCGCTCGGCGGCGAGCTGCGCGCCGTGGGCGTCGTCGCCGCCAGCGAGCGCGGGCTGGCGCAGATCAACACCCGGTTCGCCGGCTGGATCCAGAAGCTGCTCGTCTCCGAGACCGGCGAGCGCGTGAAGCGCGGCCAGGTGCTGGCGACGATCTACAGCCCCGACGTGCTCGCGCGCCAGCAGGAGCTCCTGACCGCGCGCGCTGGTCGGCGGCGCCGGCGTCTCGCGCCGCGCCGGCGCCGTCGACGTCTCCCTCTTCCGCGCACGGCACGAGAGCCTGACGTCGGGCATGGCCGACGACGCGCGCCAGCGCCTCGAGCTGCTCGGGATCGCGCCGCAGGAGATCGACGAGGTCCCGCGCACGCGGCAAGGCGCGCGCGCCGTCGCCATCCGCTCGCCGGTCGACGGCTACGTGGTCGGCAAGAACGCCGTCGCCGGCGTCTCCGTGCAGCCCGGCGGCGAGCTGTTCGAGGTCGCCGATCTCTCGCACCGTCTGGGTCATCGCCGACATCTACGAGCACGACATCTCGCGCGTCCGCGTCGGCCAGAAGGCGCGCCTCGAGCTGGCGGCGCTTCCCGGGCGCGGCGGTCACACGGGCAAGGTCCAGTTCATCTACCCGGTCGGTCGAGCCCGGAGACGCGGACGCTGCGCGTCCGGCGTCGAGTTCGCGCAACCGCCACGGGCCGAGCTGCGCCCCGGCATGTACGGCGACGTGCTACCTCGACCTGCCCGGCGCGCCGGCGCTGATGGTGCCGGCCGAGGCGGTCGTCGACACCGGCGAGCCGCAGTACCTCTTCGTCGCCGAAGGAGGGCGGCCACTTCGAGCCGCGCCGGGTCAAGGTCGGCGCGCGCGCCGAAGGACGCACGTCGAGATCCTGAGCGGCGTCGCCGAGGGCGAGACGGTGGTGACCACCGGCAACTTCCTGGTCGACTCGGAGAGCCGCCTGCGCGCCGCGATCGAAGGGCAGACGTCCGGCCGAGCGCCGGCGCGTGCGAGGACGCAGTCGATCGATGGTCGCGAAAATCATCGAGTTCTGCGCCCGCAACCGGCTGCTGGTGCTGCTCGGGCGTCGGCCGTCGCGCGCTGGTCGTCGGCGCGGCTGGTCGCGATCCGCCGCATCAAGCTGGACGCCATCCCCGATCTCTCCGATCCGCAGGTCATCGTCTTCACCGAGTGGATGGGCCGCAGCCCGACGCTGGTCGAGGATCAGGTCACCTACCCGATCGTCTCGACGCTGATCGGCGACGCCGCACGTCACCGACGTGCGCGGCTACTCGATGTTCGGGATGTCGTTCGTCTACGTCGATCTTCGAGGAGGGCACCGACGTCTACTGGGCGCGCAGCCGCGTGCTCGAGTACATGAACGGCCTGCGCGGCGCGCTGCCCGAGGGCGCGACGCCCGACGCTCGGCCCCGACGCGACCGGGATCGGCTGGGTCTTCCAGTACGCGCTGGTCGACAAGAGCGGCAAGCACGGCCTCGACGAGCTGCGCACGTTCCAGGACTTCACGCTGCGCTACGCGCTCGGCAGCGTGCCCGGCGTCGCCGAGGTCGCGAGCGTCGGCGGCTACCAGAAGCAGTACCAGGTGACCGTCGATCCGAACCGGCTGCGCGCCTACGGCGTCACGCTGCGACGAGGTCATCGACGCCATCCGCGCAGTCGAACAACGACGTCGGCGGCCGCGATCCTCGAGATCTCCGGGCGCGAGTACTACGTGCGCGGGCGCGGCTACATCCAGGACCTCGGCGACGCTCGAGAAGATCGCCGTGCGCGGCCAGCGGCGCCGAGCGGCGACGCCGCTGCTGGTCAAGGACGTCGGCACGGTGCGCTTCGGCCCCGACATCCGGCGCGGCCTGCTCGAGTGGAACGGCGAGGGCGAGGCGGTCGGCGGCATCGTGGTCATGCGCTACGGCGAGAACGCGCTCGACGTCATCGAGCGCGTGAAGAAGAAGCTCGCCGAGCTGCAAGCCCAGCTTCCCCGACGGGCGTCGAGCTGACGATCGCCTACGACCGCTCCGGCCTCATCGAGCGCTCGATCGACACGCTGAAGCACGCGCTCATCGAGGAGGCGATCGTCGTCAGCCTGGTGATCATCCTCTTCCTGCTCCACTTCCGCAGCTCGCTGCTGCCGATCCTGTCGCTGCCGATCAGCGTCGCGCTGTCGTTCATCCCGATGGTGCTGCTCGACATCCCGTCGACGATCATGAGCCTCGGCGGCATCGCCATCGCCATCGGCGCCACCGTCGACGCCGAGATCGTGATGATCGAGGCGGCGCACAAGAAGCTCGAGCACGCCGGCCGCCCGGGCGCCGACCGCCACGCGCTGCTCGCCGAGGCGGCGAAGGAGGTGACGCCGGCGATCTTCTTCTCGCTGCTGATCATCGCGGTCGCGTTCCTGCCGGTCTTCACGCTGACCGGCCAGGCCGGGCGGCTCTTCAAGCCGCTCGCCTACACCAAGACGTTCGTGATGCTGATCTCGGCGCTCCTCTCGATCACCTTCGCGCCGGCGCTGCGCGACCTGCTCATCCGCGGCAAGATCCGCCCCGAGAAGCAGCACCCGGTCTCGCGCTTCATCATCCGGCTCTACGAGCCGTTCGTGTACGTGGCGCTGCGCCGGCCGAAGTCGACGATCGCGATCGGCCTGTTCGCGCTGGCCTCGGCCGTCCCGCTCGCGCTGCACGCTCGGGCAACGAGTTCATGCCGCCGCTCAACGAGGGCGACCTGCTCTACATGCCGATCACCTTCCCGAACATCTCCATCGAGGAGGCGAAGCGGCAGCTCCAGCGGCAGGACCGCGATCCTGCGCAGCTTCCCCGAGGTGGAGACGCGTCTTCGGCAAGGTCGGGCGCGCCGAGACGCGCGACCGATCCGGCGCCGATCACCATGGTCGAGACGACCGTGCAGCTCCGCCCGCGCGACGAGCTGGCGCAAGGTGCACCACGACGCGCTGGTACTCGCGCTGGGCGCCCGGCGTGGCTCGAAGCCGCGCGCTGCGCCCGCTCTGGCCCGAGGAGCGGCCGCTGACCTGGGAGGAGCTGACGACCGAGATGAACGGCAAGATGCAGTTCCCCGGCTGGACCAACGCCTGGACGATGCCGATCAAGACGCGCGTCGACATGCTCACCACCGGGCGTGCGCACGCCGATCGGCATCAAGGTGTTCGGCACCGACCTCGACGAGATCGAGCGGGTCGGCGTCGCGCTCGAGCACCTGCTGGCGCCGATCCGGGGACGCGCAGCGTGCTCTACGAGCGCAACCTCGGCGGCCTCTACCTCGACATCGTCCCCGACCGCGACGACGCTGGCGCGCTACGGCCTGCGCGTCGCCGACGTCGAGCGGGTCATCGAGAGCGCCATCGGCGGCGCGCCGATCGGCACCACGATCGAGGGGCGCAACCGCTTCTCGATCAACGTGCGCTACCCGCAGGACCTGCGCAGCGACTGATCGCTGCGCAGTGCTGATCCGTCGGCGGCAGTCGCTGGTGGCGGGGCGGCATGGGGACGCGGGCGCGCTGAGCCGCACGCGCGCCGGGCACGTCCGCCGACGGCTGGCGCGACGCTGGGCGCGGCCGGGCAGCCGCCGCGGCTCGGCGGCTCGCCGCGGCCGACGCTCCGCGATGCGGCGGACAGGGTCCGGCTCTGCCGATGCCTGCGGCGCTGGCGCGCCGGGACGGCTCGCGCGCTCGGCCAGCGTGCGCCGAGGTGCGCATCGTGCGGCGGCCCGCCCATGGTGCGCGACGAGGCCGGCCTGCTGGTCGGCTACGTCTACGTCGACATCGACCAGGCGCAGCGCGACATCGGCGGCTACGTCGACGAGGCCAAGGACGTCGTCGCGCGCGCGCGCGCGACCGGCGAGCTGAGCGTTGCCGGCCGGCTACTACCTCAAGTGGACCGGCCAGTACGAGCAGCTCGCAGGAGATGCTCGCGCGCATGAAGATCGTCATCCCGCTGACGCTGCTGATCATCGTCGCTGCTGCTCTACCTGCAGTTCCGGAACTTCATCGAGGTGCTGATCGTCCTGCTGTCGATCCCGTTCGCGCTGGTCGGCAGCGTCTGGCTGCTGTGGCTGCTCGACTACCGGCTCTCGACGGCGGTGTGGGTCGGCATCATCGCGCTGGTCGGGCTCGCGGCGCAGACCGGCATCGTGATGATCGTCTACATCGACCACGCCTTCGAGCGGCGCAAGGCGGCGGGGCAGATCCACAACCTCGACGACATCATCGCGGCGCACATGGAGGGGACGGTGCAGCGCGTGCGGCCCAAGCTGATGACCGTGTCGACGATGCTGATCGGCCTGGTGCCGCTGCTCTGGGCGCACGAGCTCGGGCGCCGACGTCATGAAGCGGATCGCCGCGCCGATGGTGGGCGGCCTGCTGACGTCGGCGTTCCTGACGCTGGAGATCATCCCGGTCATCGTCACCTACTGGCGCCAGGAGCAGCTGCTCTGGGAGCGGCTGAACGAGCTGGCACCGCATCGCCGGCGGGCGCTGGCGCGCGCGGCCCTCGTCGTGGGGGTCGGCCTCGCCCTCGGGTTGCTGACCGCGGCCTCGCGCGCGTACGTGACGCTGCCCGGGCGGCTGTTCGCCGAGCTGGCGCTCGGCGGCGCGGCGATCTTTCTCGGCGGGCTTGCCGCCTATCTTCTATCGCGGCGCCCGGCGCGCGCGCTCGTATGGCCGGACGCCTGGCCGGATGCCTCGCCGGGTGCCGGGCCGGCTGCGCCGCCGCCGCGCGAGCGCGGCAACCCCGATCAGCGCTCCCAACCCTGAGAGGCTCGCCGCGCCGGGCGCGATCGTGCAGCCGCCGCCGCTCGACGCCGGGTGGGTTTGCCCGCCTTGGCCTCCCGCCGCCGCGCCGCCCGCCGCGCCGTCGTGGTTTCCCGCGTCGGTGGTCGCGCCGCCGTCAGAGGCGGCGGCTGTTCCGGCGTCGACCGCCGCCGGCGGGGGATCGGCCGAGCAGACCTTCGCGTCCCACAGGTTCAGCATCACCTCGGCGTCGCAGATCATCTGGCAGCTCGCCTTCTGGCAAGCGAGGATCGCGGCCACCTGTCCGTACGACATCATCGGCTGCCAGGTCATGCCGTCGTCGGACGAGACGCCCAGCGCGTAGCCGTCGCCGAAGTTGTCGGCGGCGGCGAACACCTGCGCGCCCCGCGCCGACAGGCCGCGGATGCTGGGCGGTTGATTCGCCACCTTCTGAAACGTGCCTCCCCCGTCGAGCGAGCGGAAGAGGTTCGGGGTGGTGGAGGCGTCGACGCCCCCCACCAGGATCGCGCCGGTCGACGTGCGCGTCGACGACGTGAAGTAGGCGCCCATCCCGGCGGCCAGCGAGAGCGTGACCGTGCGCCCGCCGTCGCGGCTCAGCGCCAGCGACTGCACCGCCCCCTTGAACAGCAGCAGGATCGTCTGCGGGTTGGTCGGGTCGACCGCGATGATGCTGGCCGTCCCCGCGCCCAGCGTCGGCGAGAGATCGGTGAACTGCCAGGTCGCGCCGCCGTCGCTCGAGTGCCCCAGCTGCGGGACGTTTGCGACCGCGGTCCGGGTGGTGAGGTAGATCGTCTTTGGATCGGAGCGCGCGATCTCGACGCCGTCGACGCTCTCCTTGGCCGCGCCGGTGTAAAGCCCGGTGGTGAAGGTGGTGCCTCCGTCGTTCGACTGCAGCACCGAATAGGCCGACGTGGTGTAGTCGAACGCCACCGCCAGCACGCGGTCGGCGTTGCTCGGGTCGGGAAAGAAATCGGTGACGCCGAGACCGGTCACCTTCCCGGCGGCCATCTGCCAGCCGCAGGTGCCGTTGTCGGAGAAGATCAGGTCCTGGTTGGCGATCGCGAACAGGCGCGTCCGCGGCGCCGGCCCGTATTGATACAGGTACCCGAGGCTGTTCGCCGCCTGCTCGCATGACCAGAGCCAGGTCCGGCCGGCGTCCTGCGATACCACCAGCCCGAAGTTGGTCACCAGCGAGATCTCCTGCGGGCGCGCCGCCGGCGTCAGGATGCTCTGCGCGTCGGGAAACGCACCGTTGGCGTGCGCCGCGCGTGGCGCTGCGGTCAGGAGCAGCCCGAAGGCAACCAGACCGGCGACGGCGGGCGCGGCGCCGAGCGCCACGCCGCCGAGCCCACGTGTCACGAAGGGGCGCCGGTCCTGGTCAGCGACGTCCACGCCGAGACCGCCGGCGCATCACGAGTCCCAGGACCATCACCAGCAGCGCGCCGGCGTTGGCCGACCAGGCGCGCGGGTCGGTCGAGCTGGCGGCCGACGTGCTGCACGCGCAACCGGCCTTGACCTCGCCGCTGGTGCCCCCGTCCTTGGTGCCGCCGGTGCCGGTGCCAGTGCCGCTGTCGACCGCGCCCGTCCGCCCACCCGCGCCGGTGCTGCCGCCGGTGCCGGTCGCAACCCCCGCGTCGGTCCCGGCGCGTCCGCCGGTGCCGGCGGTGGTGCCGCCCGCGCCGGTCGTCCCGCCGGTCCCACGCGCGCCGCCCGTACCGGTGCCCGCGCCCGCGTCGGTCACCGTGCCGCCGTCGGCGCCGATCACGCCGGCCAGCGGACCGCAGCTGGTGGCGCCGGGGCCCGGCAGCGTGAACGGGGTGGCGTCGGAGCAAGTGGTGGCGCCGGTTCCGGTCGTCGTCACGCTGACCGTCGCGCTCTTGGAGTCGATCGCCATCAGCGTGAACGTCAGACCGCCCCCGGGATCGGTGTAGGTCTGGCCGACGGTCATGAGGCCGGCGTTGTTCAGGTTCGCCTGTCCCGCCTCGGGCTTGAGATCCAGCAGGTAAAGATAGGGGGCCGCCGCGTTGGCCGTCGGCAGCGCGCCGCCGATCGAGACCAGCACCATCGGCGCCAAGTTGCTGTCGAAGCCGTAAGGGCCACGCATCTCGAGGTAGTAGTTGCTGAGCATCGGCGCGGTCCCCTGGCGGGCCTGGCCGCCGGTGCCGGGGCCGGGCGGGGAGCGCACCTTGGGCGCGGCGACCTGCAGCAGCTGGACGCCGTCGCACGGCAGCTCTTGCGGCACGAGGGTGAACGTCCCCGACGAGCCGGCGGTGACGACGTTGCACTTGCCGATCCAGCCCTGCGCGAACTTGTGGTAGGCCGACGGGTGGTGGCTGCCGCCGCCCATGAAGCTGAGCGAGTTGCCGTACTCGACGTGGGTGCACTGGGTGGCGTCGTCGAGGAACGGCACGGCACCCGGGCAGGTTATCGTCGGTTCGTGGGTCATGCCGAAGTTGTGGCCAATCTCCTGTGCGTACCCGACCAATGACGTGAACGAATAGTTGGAGTAGACCGCGGGCCGGTTCGGCCGCCCCTCGTCACCCCAGGTGCCGCAGGTCGAGCCGGCCGGCGGCGGCGTGCCGTAGATCCAGAAGTAGTGATCGTAGGTCTTGGGCAGCGCCGCGATCGCCGCCGCGACCGTCGCGCCGTTGCCGGTGCGATCCGACGACGGCCCGCAACAGGCGATCGTCAGGCAGTCGTGGACCGGCAGGGTGTAGGGGCCGAGATAGTCGGCTTGCAGATCCTGGATGCCGAATGAAATCTCGTCATACATGTGCTTCTGTGACTGGCCCGGTCCCGAGATGACGTTGGTGATCGTCGTCAGGTTGGGGACCCCGCTGCCGATGTCGAACATCATCCCGGCGATGGTGCGCGTCCGGTTGGGCGCCGTGCCGACCAGCGCTGACCGCGCGAGCGTCGTGTCGCGCCCCTGCGCCTCGAGCCGCGTACCGGTCGCGGTGTCGTCGAGGACCTCGTACTGATTACACCCGGCGGCGAACAGGCACGCCAAAATCGGCAAAATCGGGAGGATGACCGGGATGACGATCGGGATAACGACCGGAACGGCGATCCGTTTCCACGGCAGGGTTCGAAAGGGGCGGCAGCGATCCATGGGGCCTCCGAGGAAAAACCGGTCCTACCTGCCAAGTGACATGCATCCGCGCCTGCGGCTCAAATGATCATTTTTCGGGTGATCGATCGACCTGTCGTACGATGGCGCGCATGTTGAGGAATCCCTGCTGCATATCCCGCGCCCACGTCGGCATGAGTGTCTGGGCCTGGGGCATCGCGGCGCTGGTGGCCGCGGGATGCGGCTCGGTCAGCAAACGGGCCGGCGGTACCTTGGGCGGTGGCGGCACCGACGCGGGGACCGGCGGCGCCGACGCGGGGACCGGCGGCGCCGACGCGGGTGGGGGCACCGACACGGGCGTGCACGCCGACAGCGGCGGCGCAGATGCCCCGCTCCCCGGCGACGCGGGCGGCGGCGACGCGGCGCGGGTCTGCGACATCACGCGCGCCTTCGGCACGCCGGTGCTGCTGGCGGGCGTGAACAGCGACTCTACCACCGTCGTCAACGACGACATGGCGCGCCTGTCGCCCGATGAGCTGACGATCTACTTCACCAGCGATCGGCCGGGCGGCACCAACAGCAACAACGACATCTATACGGCCACGCGCACCTCGCGGACCGCGCCGTTTGGAGCGCCGCTGCCGCTGGGCGGGATCAACACCCCAGCGTCCGAGGCCTGGCCGACCCTGACCTCGGATGGCCTGACGATGTTCTTCGAGTCGACGACCAGCGGTTCCTATCAGGTGCTGGTCGCGACCCGGACGACGCTGGTGGCGCAGTTCTCCGCCGCGGTGCCGGTGGCCAACATCAACGTCGGCCCGATCGACGGACAGCCGTTCGTTCTGCCCGACGAGAGCGCGCTCTACTTCGCGAGCAGCCGCACCGGAACCAATGGCGGCCTCGATCTCTATCGCGCGGCCCGCGGCGTCGGCGGCGCGTTCGGCCCGCCGGCGCAGGTCCCGACCGTCAACACCCCCTCGCAGGAGTACGCGCCGACCCCGACCGCCGACGACCTGACGCTCTACTTCTCGTCGAGCCGGACCGATTCGCCGTCGAAGGGGGACTTCGACATCTGGGTGTCGCAGCGGACGTCGACCGCCGCCGCCTTCTCGCCGCCGGTCAACGTACAGGAGCTCAACACCGCCGCCACCGAGCGGCCCGGCTGGGTGTCGTCCGACAACTGCCGCATCTACTTCACGCGCCGCGAAACCACCGGTCTCAGGATCTACGTCGCGGAGCGCGCGCTGTGAGGCGGCGCCAGCGCCATCACCTGCGCGCGGGTGATGCGGTCGAGGCGGAAGGACCGCCGCTCGTTCTTCTGTAGATCGCTGGCTTCGATGCGCGTCTCGTGCCGATCCATGGCGACCGAGACGATCCGGATCTCTCGCGTGCTCTCGATGAAGCTGCCGTCGACGTAGGTGATGCGCAGCGGCTGCTGCTCGAACCAGGCGCGTTCGATCGCGGCGCGCACCTCGCGCTTGCTGGGCAGCGCCGGCACGCCGTGGAACGACAGCTCGGCCACGCGGGTCAGCAGCTCGCGCTGCGCCGAGGTCGACAGGGCGGCGCGCACCTTCTCCAGGCCGGCGTCGAGGGTCTCCGCGAACGGCAGCAGCCGCATGTCGATCGCGAAGCGTCCGAGCGCGACCAGCAGCGCCGCCTCGCGCGCCGTGAAGTTGACCGGCGGCAAGCTATAGCCCCGCTCGAGCGCGTAGCCGCCCCCCGGCCCTCGCTCGGCGGTCAGCGGCATCGAAGCGGCGCGCAGGGTATCCAGGTCGCGGTAGATGGTGCGAATCGTGACCCCAAAGCGCCGGGCCAGCGCCTCGGCCGTGACGCCGGTCCGCCGCCCGCGCAGATGCTCCCCCAGGGCGAAGAGACGTTCGGTGCGCCGCATGAGGGCCGCATAATACCTGACATAAGGCTGTCAGTCAGCGCTCG
The DNA here is from genome assembly GCA_963778795.1 of uncultured Pseudomonadota bacterium. GTDB lineage: Bacteria > Myxococcota_A > Polyangia > Fen-1088 > Fen-1088 > DASRQZ01. Next base: position 2,189,512 of record CAVZVU010000005.1, read on the forward strand.
TAGAGTGCTGGGCGTGGTCGACAACGGCAACAACCCAATCGGAGGCGCGACATGACGACGACGACGACGAACAGCGAGAGCAGCGACAACAGCGAGGGCAGCGACAACAACGAGAGCAGCGAACGGCGCTCAGCCGATCGCGAGACGACGCCCAGCCACCCCGGCAGCTGCCACTGCGGCGCGATCCGGTTCGCGGTCCAGCTGGAGCAGCCGACGCGGGCGACCCGCTGCAACTGCACCATCTGCACGAAGACCAACATGACCGGCGCGATCGTGAAACCGGACGCGTTCCAGCTGCTGTCGGGCGAGGAGAACCTGGGCAGCTATGAGTGGGGTGGCCGCACCTCGCGTCGCTTCTTCTGCAAGACCTGCGGCATCCACTGCTTCGCGCGCGGCTACCTGGTCGAGGTCGGCGGCTCCTACGTCGCGATCAACCTCAACGCCGTCGACGATATCGACGTCATCGATCTTCCGGTCGTCTACTGGGACGGTCGCCACGACAACTGGTACGCCGGCCCGCGCACGACGCCCTGGCCGATCTTCACGCCGTCTTCCACGCCGTCTTCCACGCCGTCTTCCGCTCCGCCTTCCGCGCGCGCTCCGTCCTAGCCGATGATCGTTCCACCGGGGGCGGTCTTCTGGATGTAGGCATTGGGCATCCAGGCGTTGGGCAGGGTCTCGACCTTCTCGTTGGGCAGCAGGTCGTGGATCGCGCGCACCTCGCCCGGCGCCACCTCGTGGTTGTACTGGTCCAGCACCAGCAAGCCCCCGGGGATCAGACGCGGCCAGAAGGCCCGGATCGCGCTCGACACCACGTCGTAGGTGCCGGAGTCGAGGAACACCAGCTTGAAGCGCAGGTGCGGGTGGGCGTCGAAGAAACCGTCGATCTCCTTGGCGACGTCGAGCTTGTGCACCTTGACCACGTGATCGAGCTTCTGACAGGCGATGAGCTTGCGTACGCGCGCCTCGCTCTCCAGGTGCGCGCCTTCGACCTGGAGGGTGTCCTCATTCGAGACGTGGGTGCCCTGGAACCAGTCGAACCCGTGCACCATCGACAGCGATTCGGGCTCGAAGATCTGCAGGAGCTTGCCGAAGAGCAGTGTGCTCGCGCCCATGTACACCCCGACGTCGGCGATGTGGCCCGCCAGGCCCAGGGTCTTCTTGTACAGCTCGTAGAGGGTGAAGGCGCGCCACAAGGTCATGTGGCCCACGAAGGCCGGGAACTGATGGATGTAGTCCTGGGGCTGGTATCCCATACCCAGGATCGTTTCCAGGGCGTGGGTGTAGTCGGCGCGCCGGTGGGCGAACTTCACGGTCTCGAATTCCCCCAACTTGTGTTCCATCGCTGTCTCCCTCTTCTTGAGTCGTTGCCCGCGGCGAGGCCGCGCGGCTGGCTTATGGCGAGCCAGCGTCGATCAGCTTAGCGGTTCGCGGGCGCGGCGAGGAGGAGATCGATCGCGCGGGCCTCGGACCTCGGACATCGGACTTCGGGGGAAACCTCGCGGGATGCTGAGGCCCGACGCCCGAGGTCCGAGGCCCTGGCTACGTGCCGCTGCTCGGCTTGATGAGCTGTCGGATGTCGCGCACGGCGCCGCGCGCGGCGCTGGTCGTCATCAGCGCGTAGGCCTGCAGCGCCTGCGACACCGTGCGGTCGCGGTTGGGACGCCAGGCGTCCTTGCCGCGCGCCACCATGGCGGCGCGCCGCTTGTCGAGCGCGGCGTCGCTGATCGCCAGGTCGATGCGGCGTCCCGGGATGTCGATGCGGATCTTGTCGCCCTCTTCGACCAGGCCGATCGCGCCGCCCTCGGCCGCCTCGGGCGAGACGTGGCCGATGCTGAGGCCGGAGGTGCCGCCGCTGAAGCGCCCGTCGGTGACCAGCGCGCACGCCTTGCCGAGGCCCTTGCCCTTCAGGAACGACGTCGGGTAGAGCATCTCCTGCATGCCGGGCCCGCCCTTCGGCCCCTCGTAGACGATCACCACGACGTCGCCGGCGACGATCTGGTCGGCCATGATGGCGTCGCACGCCGCCTCCTGCGAGTGGAAGACGCGCGCGCGCCCCTCGAACTTCCAGATCGACGCATCGACGCCGGCGGTCTTCACGATGCAGCCGTCGTTGGCGATGTTGCCGTACAGCACGGCCAGGCCGCCGTCCTGGCTGTAGGCGTGGGCGACGTCGCGGATGCAGCCCTTCTCGCGGTCGTCGTCGGCGTCGCGAAGTACTTGTCCTGCGAGAAGGCGACCTGCGTCGGCACGCCGCCCGGCGCCGCGAGCGCGCGCTGCTTGGCCGCCGCCGTCGCCGTCGGCCGGCGCATGTCCTCGGCGTCGATCGCCTCGCCCAGCGTCGCCGCGTGCACGGTGCGCGCGTCGCGGTGGATCAGGCCCGCCGGTCGAGCTCGCCCAGGATGGTGAAGATGCCGCCGGCGCGGTGCACGTCCTCGACGTGGTAGCTGCGACGACGGCGCGACCTTGCAGATGTTGGGCACCTTGCGCGACAGCCGATCGATGTCGGACATGGTGAAGTCGACGCCCGCCTCCTCCGCGATCGCCAGGAGGTGCAGCACGGTGTTGGTCGAGCCGCCCATGGCGATGTCGAGCGCCATCGCGTTCTCGAACGCCTCGAAGGTGGCGATGCTGCGCGGGAGCACCGTCGCGTCGCCGTCGAGGTAGTGGCGCTTGGCCATCTCGACGATGCGCCGCGCCGCCGCCTCGAACAGCTCCCAGCGCCGCGCGTGCGTCGCCAGCAGCGTGCCGTTGCCCGGCAGCGCCAGGCCGAGCGCCTCGTTCAGGCAGTTCATGCTGTTGGCGGTGAACATGCCCGAGCACGAGCCGCAGGTCGGGACAGGCCGAGCGCTCCATCTCGCCGAGCTCGGCGTCGCTGACCTTGGCGTCGCTCGACGCGATCATCGAGTCGATGAGGTCGAGCTTGCGCACCAGCGGCTTGCCGTCGCGGCCGTGCGTGCCGACCATCTTGCCGGCCTCCATCGGGCCGCCCGAGACGAAGATCGTCGGGATGTTGAGGCGCATGGCCGCCAGCAGCATGCCCGGCGTGATCTTGTCGCAGTTCGAGATGCAGACCAGCGCGTCGGCGCAGTGCGCGTTCACCATGTACTCGACGCTGTCGGCGATGAGCTCGCGGCTCGGCAGCGAATAGAGCATCCCGCCGTGGCCCATGGCGATGCCGTCGTCGACGGCGATGGTGTTGAACTCGACGCCCCAGCCGCCCGCGGCGTCGATCACCGTCTTGACCGCTGGCCGACGTCGTGCAGGTGGACGTGGCCGGGGACGAACTGGGTGAAGCTGTTGGCGATGGCGATGATCGGCTTCTCGAAGTCGGCGTCGTTCATGCCGGTCGCGCGCCAGAGCGAGCGCGCGCCGGCCATGTTGCGGCCGTGCGTCGAGGTGCGGCTGCGGTACCCGGTGCTCATGGGCCTTAAACTAGCACGCTGGCGCGTCGCGCGTGGAACCCCTCGGCGCCGAGCCCAGCCGGGCCGTCCGGGCAAAAGAAAAACCCGATCGAGTGGCTGATTTACGAGATATATTCCGACGATATTTGCGGTAGGCCGCAATTTGGGCCGTCCCCCGGCGGCAGCGGCTCGCTGCGGTAAACCCCTCGCGTAGGAGCAGAGTCTATGAAGTCACCTCGGCGAACGATCTTAGCTTTGTCTGTCCTGGCTGGCGCCGCGCTGAGCTCCCTTTCGATCGGGTGTGCCGGCGTGAAGAACCCGTCCGTCGCCGGCGGCGGAGGCGGCAGCGGCAGTGGTGACGCCGCCGATTCCCGGCCTGGTCTCGATCGAGGTGACGCCCGCCGCGCAGACGATGTCGCTGACGGCGTCCGGCCGGGGTGCTGAGCGGCAGCGCCAGCTACACGGCGACCGGACACTTCATGGACGGCCACACCGAGGACGTGACCGACCGGGTCGACTGGTCGAGCCAGTTTGCCTCGTTGCGCATCGCGCAGGGGAACGCGATGGTCAGCGCGCCCGGCATGTACACCATCACCGTCGCCAGCGGGACGACGGTCACGGCGTCGGCGATGCTGATCGCGTCGTTCACCGGCATCGCGCTACGGCGACGGCTTCGATCCCGCCGGGGCGGCCACGCTCGACGCGCCGATCGCCGGCCCGACCACGCTCGCCTACCCGCTGGACGGAGCGATCTTCCCGCCGAACCTGAGCCCGGTGCAAGTGCACATCCCCCGCACGACGCCGGCCGCAGACGATCGCGCGCATCAATTTCACGTCGCAGGACGTGGTCAACGTGAACTTCTACGCGCAACTGCCAGCCGGGCGCCGGCAACGGCTGCTACGTCGACCTGCCGCTCGAGCTCACCCAGCTGTTCATCGCGGTCAGCGAGAGCCACGACGTCGACGCTCACCGCGCGCGTCGGCGGCAGCGGCGCGCCGCTGGTCGAGGCGGCGCCGATCAACGTCGCCTGGGCCAACGTGCCGCTGTCGGGCGGCCTCTATTACTGGACGACGCTCGGCGTGAACCAGGTGCCCGGCTACCACCCGCCGAACAACGCCGACAACAGCCCCGGCAGCACCGGCACCGGCATCCAGCGCTACGACTTCGGCAAGGACGGCGCGGCGATGCCCCAGCTGGTCTACACCGACGAGGGGCGTTCGCCGACTCTTCCAGGGCTCGCCGCCCGCGACCGCCGACAACGCCCAGTGCGTCGGCTGCCACGCCATCACCAACGACGGCAAGACCATGGCGCTGACCATCGGCGGCTCGGGCGCGTCGGACTTCGCGCTGCTGGATCTGACCGACGCTGACCATGACGGTGCTCAATCCGCGACCGCGAGCCGCGCCGACTCGATGCCGACCGACATCAACTACTACAAGCAGTTCCGCATCAGCAACGTCGCCACCGAGACGACCTTCGGTCCCAACGGCGACGTGATGGTCAACATGTACAAGTCGAAGCTGTACCTGCGCGGCACGAACGCCACGCTGGCCAGCCAGGGTGAGGTCGTCCCGGGCTCTCGGACGCGAGTACAAGACCGATCCCTTCTGGAGCCAGAGCGGCAAGTTCTTCGTCTTCACCTCGTTCGCGCAGCCCGACGTCGGCACGTACAACACCACCGGCCTCAACGGCGACATGAAGAAGGGCGGACAGATCGTGATCGCCACCGCCAGCCAGCTCGGGGATCAACGACGACGCGCACGTGCTGGTCGCGCGCGAGGCCGGCGTCACCAAGTACTACCCGGCGGTCAGCAACGACGACAAGCTGGTGGTCTACAACCAGAGCACCTGCGGCTTCGACCCCGACGTCTACACCAACCTGACCGTCAATCCCCAGGTCGGCGTCTACGGCGCGCAGACCTGCGACGGTTACGACGACTCGACGGCGCACCCTGTGGCTGACCAGCCCCGACGGTGCGCCGGCCGATCCGACTCGACCGCGCCAACGGCGGCCCATCGGTGCAGTACGACAATTCGTGGCCGCGGTGGAGCCCCGACAACGGGATGTTCCGCGGGCAGCGGCTCTACTGGCTGGCCTTCTCGTCGCGCCGGCCCTACGGGTTGCAGGTCAACACCGGCGTGCCCCAGTCGACCAAGCCGCAGCTCTGGTTCGCGGCGGTGCTGATCGGCGGCGAGCTGTTCAGGATCCCAGCTGCGCCGCCGGTCTGGCTGCCCGACGCAGAATCCGACCGCTCCGGGCGGCATCCCGAACTCGACTCCGACCGGCAACCACGTCCCGCAGTGGGTCAAGGTCGCCGTCGTGATTCCGGGCTAGCGGACAGCGGACGGCGGACCCGCCGTCTTCAATCTAGGGCGCTCCCCTGACTGGGCGAAACCGGTCAGGGCCTTAAGGTTCAGGAATGGGAGTTGGACGCGCGCCCATTCGTGCGGCGCCTCCGGCGCCGCGCCGATCCACGCTGCTCTGTATGGCGTTGGTGGCGGCGCTGGCCGGGCGCTTGGTCGCTTGCGGCGATGTCGCCGAGGACAGCGTCGCGCTGGATTCGATGTCGTTGCAGGGTGACTTCGGCGCAGCGACCGGGACGCTGCCGGCGCTGAGCTGCACCGCGGACGACGCCAGCGCCTGCACCGGCGTGCCGGCGCCCGCGGGCGTCTCGGGGTGGCAGGTCGGCTGCGATGGCGCCGCGGGCAAATGCTTCGGACAGGCCGACATGCGCCTGCAACAGCTGGTGGTCACGACCAGCGCGACGTCGCTCGACACCGCGCTTCGCAAGCAGGCGGTGCGCTATCTGCGCTCGGTCGACATCGCTTACACGATCCCGACCAACACGCTGACCTTCGCGCTGGCGCGGATCCAGATCTTCGTGGTGGTTCCCGCCCCCGCCGCCGATGTCGTCGCTGGCACCGGCGAGACGGCGGCGTCCAACGACGTGCTGGTGGGTGAGATCGCTCCGCTGGCCGCCGGCGAGGTCGTCACGACCTCGCGCCACCTGGTCATCGCCGAGGGGAGCCCGGCGCGCGACGCGATCGCGGGCCAGGTGGGCGCCGGTCGAGACTTCGGGCTCGCGTTCGTGGTGTCGCCGCGGGTCATGGCCGGCGCGCCGATGCCGGCGGGCAGCTTCCTGGTCTCGTACCAGCCGACGCTGAAGATCGCGATCTCATGGTCACAGCTCCTACCCTGACGTGCGGTGGCGGTGCGCCCGCGCGGCGGCCACGCGTCGCCCCACCGCCCACCCGACCAGCGCCGAGAGCAGGTCGCCGATCGAGTTGGCCAGCGTGTCTTGCGTCGGGTGCGGGAACATCGAGGGGATCAGGTTCTTGAAGATGTGCTCGCCCAGCTCCCACCCGACGGCGACCGCCAGCAACCACGACAGGCGCATGCCGACCAGCCCCAGGATCATTCCGACCGCCGCGTGAAGCAGCGAGTAGGGGTCGACGAAGGCGAAGTTGATCTCGCCGGCGTGCGCCGTGCGCTGGTGCACCGAGCCCAGTCGCTGGGCAATGGCGGACCACAGACCATGCCCGCTGCCCATACCCCCAAGGTGGTGTCACCGACGGGAGGGCGCCAGCCGGGCCCTGGTGAAAGGGCCGCTCGGCGCGACGAGGCAGCGACGGTGAGGGGCGTGCTGCCGGCGCCTCGGTCAGGCGCGCGGCCGCGCGGCGTAACGCAGCACGGTCACCGGTTCGATGGTGACCAACCCCTCGGTCACCATCTCATCCAGGATCACCTTCACCTTTTCGACCTGGCTCTCGTCGTCGACCACTTCGATGACCACCGGTAGATCCTCGGACACCCGCAGCACCTGCGCGGTGTAGACCACGCTGTGCGCGCCGAACCCCGCGATCCCGCGCGTCACCGTCGTGCCGGCGCAGCCCGCGCGCCGCAGGCGCTCGAGCAGGGCCAGGTGGAGTGGCCGGTGGTGCCACTTGTCCGATTCGCCCACGACGATGCGCACCCGCAACTGTTTGCCTTCAAGCGCTTTCATGACGGCCCTCCTTTCGCGTCTTAGATTGGCCGGCGCCCCAGGCGCCTGACCCGTCCAATGGCGCCGAAAGACCCGTTAGGCTGGCGCCCGTGCGGCCTGAGCATCCCTCAATTGGCTGCCCTCGACAAGCTCGGGCGTTCAGCGCGCCGGATGGTGCCTGCGCTGCTCGCGCCGCGCGCGCACCGTCAGGTAGGCGATGATCACCAGATTTACGACGAGGATCAGCACGCGACTCGGGCGCACGCGGCGCGCGAGCTCGACGACCTCGAATGGAATTAAGGTGCTACCGGCAACGACCACCAGCCAGGGGGCCCAGCGAAATCGCCGGTGCAACGCCCAGGCTTCGAAGGCCGAAAGCCCCGCGTCCAGCCCCAACGCCAGACTGATCAACGTGAGGTGGCTGGGTGTCAGCAGCGCGGCGATTCGCCGTGCCAGGATCGCGGTCCAGCGGTGGGCGACGTGCTCCGCCAGCTGCGAGATCTCCGCCGCCCAGTAGCTGGTGACGCCCAGCCGTTGCAGCACCGGCAGCGCCGCCGCCAACCCGGCCTGCAAGGCCGCCTTGACGACCTTGTAGGCGATGATCAGGCGCAGTCCGACGGCGCCGCCCGAGCCTGCTGCCGGCGGGTTGTCGGCCCCAGGGCCGATCTCACCGCCGGTCTTCACGTCTGAGCCCGGTGTCTCAGCGCTGGGGCTGGGCCGATCGGGAGCCGCCGCCGCTGCGGCCGCCACCCCATTGTCGGCGCCCTTGGTTTCGGGGCGGCCCCTGGCGCGGGCGATCTCGGTCGCCGTCGCCGTCACTGTCCGGCAGTCGCGGCCCGTTGCCGCCGGTGGCGCGGAACGGGTGGTCGGCGACGATCTGCAGCGGCTGCTTGGTGAGCCGCTCGATGTCGCGCAGGTAGGCGCGCTCCTCGCGATCGCAGAACGACAGCGCGATGCCGCGCGCGCCGGCGCGCGCCGTGCGGCCGATGCGGTGCACGTAGCTCTCCGGCTCGTTGGGCAGGTCGAAGTTGATGACGTGGGTGATCGCCGTCGACGTCGATGCCGCGCGCGGCGATGTCGGTGGCGACCAGCACGCGCGTGCTGGCCCGCGCGGAAGCTCTCCAGCGCCGCCTGGCGCGCGCCCTGCGACTTGTTGCCGTGGATCGCCGCCGCGCGCACCTGCATGCGCGACAGCTGCTCGGCCACCCGGTTGGCGCCGTGCTTGGTGCGCGTGAAGACCAGCGCGCGCGTCATCTTCGGATCCTTGAGCATCTCGGCCAGCAGGTGGCGCTTGTTCTCGCGCTCGACGAACAGCACCCACTGGTCGACGTTCTCGGCGGTGGTCGCGGGCGCCGCGACCTCGACCTTGACCGGATCGCGCAGCATCGCGTCGGCGAGCGCGGCGATGTCGCGCGGCATGGTCGCCGAGAACAGCAGCGTCTGCCGCTTCGCCGGCAGCGTCGCGACGATCTGGCGGACGTCGCGGATGAAGCCCATGTCGAGCATGCGATCGGCCTCGTCGAGCACCAGCACCTCGACGCCCGACAGGCGCGCGTGGCCCTGCTCCATGAGATCGAGCAGCCGGCCCGGCGTGGCGACGAGGATGTCGACGCCGCGCGCGAGCGCCGTGACCTGCGGCCCCTGGCCGACGCCGCCGAAGACCACGGCGCGCGTCAGGCCCAGGTGCCGGCCGTAGGCCGCGAAGCTCTCGGCGATCTGCAGCGCCAGCTCGCGCGTCGGCGCCAGCACCAGGACGCGCGCGCCCTTCTTCGGCGCGGGGCGCGGGTCGGCGGCCAGGCGCTGCAGGATCGGCAGCGCGAAGGCGGCCGTCTTGCCGGTGCCGGTCTGCGCGCAGCCGAGCAGGTCGCGCCCCTCGAGCAGCGGCGGAATGGCCGCGCCTGAATCGGGGTGGGGACGGTGTAGTTTTCAGCGCGCAGCGCGCGCGCGATCGGCTCGATGAGAGCCAGCTCAGAGAACGATGTCATAGATGGATCCGGACCTTTCAGTTGTGTGCTGTCCCTAGAGAAGAAACGGTCAGCAAAGCAACTGGCCCGTCATCGACGTGGCGCATGCGGCGCCCTCAGCGAAACTACGCGTGAGAAAGGACAAAACGTTCGAACCGAAGTGATGCAGGTAAAACCGCACAAAGTCAAGGAATCCCCGGGTCGATCCGCAAATCCCCAACCGTGCGCGGCGTGCGCTTGGGTTACGTTCCCTGGGTTCGCGGACCGAATCTGGTTCGCGGAAAACCCGGTGCCTTTGCTAAGGTAACCTCCATATGCACGCAGGCCTTCAGAAATCGCGCGTGACGCGCGCGCGCACACTGGTGCTGACCGTGGTGATGGGCGCGTGCGGGGGTTCGACCGGTCACGGCGCCGCCGCACCCGCCAGCGGCGCCGCCGATCAACCGAACGCGGCGACCGGCGCGGCCGCGGCCCCCTCGCCGGGCGGCGAGGCGCACGCGCCCGTGCGTGTCGTCTCCGAGGCGGAGGCGCTACGTCCGCGCGACGACTTGCCGCCGCCGCAGCGCGCGCTGGCGATCGTCGACGGCAAAGAGCGATGGATCGACGCCAGCGCCGCCGCGTCGGCCGGATTGACGATCGTCGACCTGCGCGACGACTGGACGCCGTACATCCTCGACGAGCAGAAGGCGGCCGACGGCACGCCGCTGCCCAATCGTTATCGGCGCGTGTTCCTCGGCCTGGCCAACGATCAGCTCGACGAGGACGGCGAACCGCTGGTGCCGGGCGAGAAGAATTACCTCGAGCTTTACGGCATCCCGCCTTCGCTCTCGGTGCTGCGCGCGCGCTTCGTTCAGGACGCCGATCACCCGTGCCACGATCAGGAGAGCGCCGACGCGCTCGAGGCGGTCGAGACGGTGTCCTACGTCGCGCCCGAGTCGGTGAAGAAGGAAGAGCATCGGCTGGCGCGCATCCGCGTCGAGCTCGAGCTCGCGCGCCGCAAGGCCAAGGTGGCGACGCTCGAGGAGCTGGCCGAGAAGCAGCCGGCGCAGGCGGTCAAGGTCAAGCTGCTGGCCAAGCGCGCCGCCGAGAAGCCGGCCATGGCCGCGGTTGAACGGCGGCTGACCTGCGAGGCGTTGCTGGGCGGCAAGGTGAAGCATCAGACCGGCATCTACGACGACGCCATGCGCATGGCGGTCCGCCGCTTCCAGCAGAAGCACATGATCTACGAGTCGAACTATCTGCGGAAGAAGACCGTCGACGCGCTGGCCAAGCCGTTGCTCGACAACGACTACGAAGGGCTGACGCGCGCGATGCGCGAGCGCGTCGTCTCGGCGGCGGCGATCCTCGAGGACGGCTCGACGTCGACGACCAAGAACCCGATGCCCGATCTCGCCGACGATTACACCAAGACGACGCTGGAGCAGCTGGGGCTGACCAACCCCGAAGGCGCGCTGGCCTTCTTCAAGCGCCACAGCGCCGAGGAGTTCCGCACGCTGCGCGCCGCCGTCAAGCTGCCGCCGCGCCCCGAGTACTACTCGGACAACATGGACCTTTCGATCGTCGTCGATCGCGGCGACGTCTGGTACGAGCTGCCGATCGACGCCGACGGGCACTGGAAGCAGCAGCCGCGCAAGCACTACCCGCACCTGACGCTGTTCGTGCGCTGGAAGGGGCAGCAGATCCCGCTTGCGCGCTGGCGCACGACGATCGGCGGCTGGCGCGCCGAGCAGGCCAGCGACGGCTACGAGTACTACCGCTACAAGATGTCCGACATCGGCCCGCGCGTGATCCGCCAGGTGGTGTCGGGGCCGGTCTGGATCGCGCCGGCGTCGACGCCGATCCGCACGTTGGTCAAGGGCAAGCTGATCAACAACGCCTGGATGAAGGTGGTCAACTACGACGAGCTCGGCCCCGGCTACCTGTCGGCCTACGGGGTCATCGCCGGCTACTTCGTCATCCCGGGACAGAACGGGCGGCCCGACTTCGACAACGGCGTGCGCGCGCACGGCTCGTCGGACTACCTGTCGATCTACAGCTCGAACGGCTTCTCGCACGGCTGCCACCGGCTGCCGAACCACCTGGCGATCCGCCTGTACTCGTTCATCCTGCGCCACCGCAAGATGCACGTCGCCGGCGACCAGCCGATGGGATTCACGCGCCAGTTCCTGCTCGGCGAAGAGGTGTTCGAGATGCGGCTGCCCTCGCGCGGCTACGCCTACTATCTGGATCCGCCGCTGCCGGTCAACGTGCTGGAAGGGCAGATCCAGGGCAATCAGAAGAAGCCGATCCTCGGCTACGTGCCGAAGCCGGGCGTGAAATACCCCGGCCCGCCGCCGCCCGCGCCCGATAGCCCCGAGGCGAAGGCGGGCGGCGCGGCCGCCGGTCCATCGGTCGGTGGAGGTGACGAGTAGCCATGACGATCAAACGATGGTTTGGGTTAGCCGCCGGGTTGCTGGCGTTCGGTGTGTTCCTGTGCGGCTGGGACTTCATTCAGGCGGCCGAGCCGGCGCCCGCGAATCCCGGCGCGCCGCCGCCCGCCGAGAAAGCGCCGGTGTCCGACAAGGTGCACATCACCTTCACCACGGTCCCCATGCAAAAGGCGATGGTCTACTGGGGCAAGAGGCGCCTCGGCGTGATCGCGCCGCATCAGCCGTTGGTGGTCGAGCGGCCGCGCGACAGCGGCCCGCTGGACGTCATGGTGCGCGCGACCGGATTCATCACCGTGCAGACGCGCGCGTACACCTTTGCCGACAGCAAGGTGGCGGTGAAGCTGACGCCGCCCGATCAGAAGAAGACCCTGCTCGGTTATCGTGAGGCGCCGCCCGATGCGGGCGTGGCGACAAACGGGGAGAGTCACGGACCTGACGCGGGCGCGCCCCGCTGACACCGGCGCGGGTCACCGTCGGAGACTGATCGCGGCCGGACCGCCCTGCGGCGTGTTCTGGACGCGCGCAGCGGGATCGGTTATCTAGCTTAACGGTCTCGATGAAGAAAACACGTGTCCTCGTGCTCTTCGATACCGACGCCGAACCGCCGGTTCAGCAGGAGTGGAAGAAGCAGCTCGAATCGAGCGACGAGGCCGAGTTCGACGTCGCGCGCACGCTGACCGAGCGCGGACACCACGTGCGCCTGTTTGGTTTCCGCGACGGCCTCGATCACCTGGCGGCGGGGCTACGCGCCGAACCGCACGACGTCGTGTTCAATCTGGCCGAGCGCTTCCGCGGGCTGTCGGCGCTCGACTACTCGGTGGCCGCCGCTGCTCGAGATGCTCGACATGCCTTACACCGGCGCGTCGTCCGAGGGGCTGATGCTGGCGCGCGACAAGGCGCTCACCAAGAAGGTCCTGGCCTATCAGGGGCTGCGCATCCCGCACTTCATGGTTTGCCGCCTGGGGACCGAGGCGCACCGCCCGAGCGATCTGCGGTTCCCGCTGATCGTCAAGCCGCTCGACGAAGACGCGTCGGTCGGGATCTCGCAGGCGTCGGTCGTGCGCGAGGACGACGCGCTCAAGGAGCGGGTCTCGTTCATCCACGAGCGCTTCCAGACCGACGCGATCGTGGAGGAGTTCATCGCCGGCCGCGAGCTTTACATCGGGGTCATGGGGAACGACAAGCCGGTCGCGCTGCCGCCGATCGAGATGGTGTTCGGCAACGAGCCCAACGTCGAGAGCCGCATCGCGACCTTCAAGGCCAAGTGGAGCGTCAAGTACCGCGAGAGCCGCGGCATCCAGAACATGATCGCCAAGGATCTTTCGAAGGAGGTGCGCGCGCGGCTGGCCGAGGTCGCCGTCCGCACCTACGAGGCCGCCGGTCTGCGCGACTACGGACGCATCGACGTTCGTCTCGCGCACGACGATGAGATCTACGTGGTAGAAGCGAACCCCAATCCCTATCTGGCCGATGGCGAGGATCTAGCCTGGGCCGCCGAAGAAGGAGGCTATCTTTATGGAGACTTCATCGAACGGATCGCGGAGATGGCTCTCGAACGGCGCAAGGCGACCCGCAAAGTCCCCTGAGGCTGCGCACCCGCGCGGAGCTCGGGAGCGGATCGCGGGCGGGCTGGTCGTTCTGCTGGCGTGCGGGCTACTCGCCGGCGCCTGCAGCACCTCGACCAACAGCGCCGACAAGTTCGTCGGCACCTGGGCGTTCAACGCCGGCTCGATCAGCGGCACCGGTCTCTGTCCGGGGCTGACGATGCCGATGAGCCTGGTCGGTCAGACCTTCACGCTGACCAAGGGGACCATGTCGGATCTGGTCTCGACGCTGGGCACGTGTGAGGTCAAGCTGACCGTCAATGGAGCCATCGCCAGCGCCGACCCGGGCCAGATGTGCCAGTTCACGATCGGCGGCACCGCCGTGAGCGTCTCGATTGCAACCTGGACCATCGACTCCAGCACCGGGACGACCCTGAGCACGAACGCCACCGGCTCGGCGCTGGGCGTGTGTAACTTCACGCTGACCGGCACGGCCATCAAGACCGCCGCCGACGCCTCGGCCGGCTAGGCCGCCTCGTCGGCCGCCCAGCACGCTGAAAGTTCCGTCGCCGTGCAGCCGGCGCGGGTCCGCTGCGTTGCTCGTCGGTTAAATATCACGGGATATTCGCCCTCCTCGCGCCTTGCGGCTGGACCCGCGGCGGCCGCAACGGCTCGGTCGACCTTTTTCAGCAGCCTGCTAGATGATCTGAATCTCGGGGCTGAGCACGCTGGTCAAGAAGTTCGCGCGCTTGTCCTGCGGCAGCACCGTGAGGTCACGGATGAAGTCGTTGGTCGAGTCGTTGACGTCGTCGAACAGCACGGCGAAGCCCTTGTAGGCCGTCGTGCGGATGACGTGGCCGCTGGCGCGGCAGGTACTGCCGCGGCTGAGCGAAAAGACGATCGAGATCTTGCGGTCGACGTCGACGTTCACCGTCGACTTGAAGAAGCAGCCGCCGCGCGAGATGTCCTGAAGCTCGCCCCCCACCTCGATCCCCCGCTCCGAGAACATCAGCTTGACCGGGAGCCCCAGACCAAACCGTGGATATTGACGCTGCTCCCCACCATCCATCGGCTCAGCATGCCACAACCAGAGGCACATGGTATCTGTTACGCCACCATGCCCGCGGAGCAGCCCCGGCCCAGTCCCCTCGGAAAAGCCGGGATTTCGTCTTCGCGCTTGGGCGAGCGAGGCGAGCGGGCTGAGCCGGGCGCGGGCCCCTTCACGCTGATCTCGCCGGATCGGGTGGCCCCGACGCTGTTTGCGCGCCGGAAGTTCTGGGCCGAACGCTTCGGAATCGCGCCGGTGTTGCCGACCTCGCGCGAGGAGATGGACGCGCTCGGCTGGGATAGCTGCGACGTGGTGCTGGTGACCGGCGATGCCTACATCGACCACCCCAGCTTCGGCGCCGCGCTGATCGGCCGCCTGCTCGAGGCGCAGGGTTTTCGCGTCGGTATCATCGCCCAGCCGGCGTGGCGCGGCGCCGCCGGCGCTCCCGACGACCCGTCGCCTGATCCCTTTTGTGACCCCTTTTGCGCGCTCGGCCGGCCCAACGTCATGTTCGGCGTCACCGCCGGCAACATGGACTCGATGGTCAATCGCTACACCTCGGATCGCCGCCTGCGCTCCGACGACGCCTATTCGCCGGGCGGCGCCGGCGGCCTGCGGCCCGATCGCGCGGTGATCGTCTACGCGCAGCGCTGTCGCCAGGCCTTCGGCGACGTCCCCATCGTCGTGGGCGGCATCGAGGGCAGCCTGCGCCGCATCGCGCACTACGACTACTGGTCGGACACCGTGCGGCGGTCGATCCTGGTCGACGCGCGCGCCGATCTGCTGGTCTACGGCAACGGCGAGCGCGCCATCGTCGAGATCGCGCACCGCCTGGGGGCCGGCGAGGATCCCGCGACCATCACCGATCTGCGCGGCACCGCCTTCCTGCGCGCCGGCACGCCCGAAGGCTGGACCGAGCTCGATTCGCGCGCCGTCGATACGCCGGGCGTCGTCGACTCGCCCCGCGACCCCTACGCCGCCGAGGAGCCGCGCGCCGGCGCCGGCATGGCGCCGTCCGCTGACGCGGTGCTGGTGCCGCTGGGGCGAGGGCGAGGGCGAGGGCCCGTGCGCCCCAAGCTCGACCGCGCGTACACGGTGATCCGCATGCCGTCCTTCGACGACGTCGCGCGCGATGCGGTGCTGTACGCGCACGCCTCGCGCCTGCTGCACGTCGAGGCCAACCCCGGCAACGCGCGCGCGCTGGTGCAGCGGCACGGCGACCGCGACGTCTGGATCAATCCGCCGCCGCTGCCGCTGTCGACCGCGGAGATGGACGCGATCTACGAGCTGCCCTACACGCGGCGGCCGCACCCGCGCTACGGCGCGGCGGCGATCCCGGCCTACGAGATGATCCGCTTCTCGATCACCATCACGCGCGGCTGCTTCGGCGGATGCAGCTTCTGCTCGATCACCGAGCACGAGGGGCGCGTGATCCAGAACCGCTCCGAGGGGTCGGTGCTGCGCGAGATCGAGCGCGTGCGCGACGACGTGCCCGGCTTCACCGGCGTGATCTCCGATCTCGGCGGTCCCACGGCCAACATGTATCGGCTGGCTTGCAAGGATCCCGCGATCGAGGCCGCCTGCCGCCGCCCGTCGTGCGTCTTTCCCGGCATCTGTCCCAACCTCGACACCGACCACGCGCCGTTGATCCAGCTCTACCGCAAGGCGCGCGCGGTCCCCGGCGTGAAGAAGGTGCTGGTGGCGTCGGGGCTGCGCTACGATCTGGCGGCGACGTCGCCCGAGTACGTGCGCGAGCTGGCGACCCACCACGTGGGCGGCTACTTGAAGATCGCGCCCGAGCACACCGAGTCGGGTCCGCTCGACAAGATGATGAAGCCGGGGCTGGGCGCCTACGACCGCTTCAAGCGTCTGTTCGACAAGTACTCGAAGGAGGCGGGCAAGAAGCAGTACCTGATCCCGTACTTCATCGCCGCCCATCCCGGCACCACCGACGCCGACATGCTGGCGCTGGCGCTGTGGCTGAAGCAGAACGGGTTCCGCGCCGACCAGGTCCAGGCGTTCCTGCCGTCGCCGATGGCGACCGCGACCGCCATGTATCACAGCGGCAAGAATCCACTGCGCCGGGTCCGGCGCGACGGCGGCGACGTGATCGTCCCCAAGGGTCTCAAGGTGCGCCGTCTGCACAAGGCCTTCCTGCGCTATCACGACCCCGAGAACTGGCCCCAGCTGCGCGAGGCGTTGCGTCGCATGGGGCGCGCCGATCTGATCGGCAACGGCCCGCATCAGCTGGTGCCCCTGCATCAGCCGGTGCGCGCGACGGCGGGCAGGGCGGAAGGGCCGCGGCGACGGCTCGGCGCGGCGCCTGCTGACCCAGCACACCGGCCTGCCCCCCCGGGCGCGCTAGCCACGACGGGCGCGCGACGGCCCAGGCGGCCACCGGTCAGAACCAGATGATGGCAACGATCTGTGCGCTGTTTCGGTCGGCGCCGATCGGCGACGCCAAGCTCTGGCCGCCGTAGGGGAAGGTGCCGTGGGCGGCGTTGGCGCCGTAGAAGTAGCGGGAGTACTGCAGCAGGATCTGCTCGTGCGTCAGAAAGGCGGTGCGCAGCACCAGGCGCGGCGACGCGACCTGGAAGGTCTGCGAGCGATCGTCGATGTTCGGCTCGACGACGTCGAAGCGCCCGCCGAGGCCGAGCCACGACAGCGGCAGGTAGACCAGCTCGCCTCCCGCTTTCAGCTTGTCGTGATCGAACGTCGGGTCGGTGGCGCCGCGCACGCGGTGGTACATGGTGAACAGCGCCGCGATCAGATCCGGTCCGCGCCCGTCGCCTGATCGCGAACCGCGCAGCAGTCGCGCGAAGCTGACGATGTGCTGGAACAGCACGGTGTCGATTCTCCCGGTCGCCCGTTCGGCGGTGCCGGGTACGCCGAAGAAGTTGTCGTGCAGCTGCCAGCCCTCGGCCGAGTCGAGCACATCGATCGCGCCGCCCAGATAGTCGGCGTTGCGCGCGTCGAGGCGCGCAAGGCCCAGGTAGCCGTCGCCGAGCACCGCTTGCCATTTGAGCTCGGCCCCCACGACGGTGATGCGGGGCGAAGCGAGCCCAGGCGGGCGAACGTAGCTGGGCGCGAGCGCGCCCAGGTTCGCCCCGGCGCGCTGGTTGTCGTTGGCGAAGACATCGATGGCGTGAACGCCCAGCAGCAGCGCGTCCCGGTAGCGCAGCCCCAGGTGCCCGTGATGGACGAAGGTCGACTCCTGCGGCACCGGTCCCGACTGGGGATCCCAGGCGCGCGCCGGATCGGTCGGCGGCAGATCCGGATTGGGCGAGGCCATCCGATAAAAGGGGACCGGCTCCAGCTTGGCGCCGAAGCCATGCTCGGCGAGCAACGTCCAGGCGCCGAGCGCGCACTCCAGCGTCGTGGTCTCGCCGGCGACGTGCGTGCGGCCGAACAGGAAGGTGTCGTACCGGCCCGCGTCGAGGCGGCCGGCCGCGCCGTAGCGGTTGCTGAAGCCGCCGACGGTGATCGCCAGCCGGGCGTGCCCCGCCAGCAGCTCGGGAGAGCGAACGGACAGGAACACCTGGTTGATGCCGAGGTTGGCGTCGAGCCGCCGATAGCCCGCGTCGGTGAGGTTGAGCGACGCGACCTGCACCGTGGCGATCACCTGCGGGTTGCCGACGTGGAAGTCGAGCTCGGTCCACGGTGGCGCCAGGCTGCCGGTGTAGCGCCAATCGGTGTCACTCGCGTCGGGGACCAGGGGCGCGGTGCGGAGCTGGGTGCCTGCGTCGGCGCCATTCGGCGCGATGGTCGTTGCCGGGCCCCACGACATGCGCAGCGGCGCCCGCAGGTAACCGCCGACCCACACCTTCCACGCCGTTCGTCCCAGGGCCTGCCGCGCACGGGGAGTGAAGTCGTCCGACGCGGGCTCGACCATCCAGGCGCCGCTCTGCGGCAGGTTGGGATCCAGCGACAGCGCTGGCGTGTCTGGCTGAGCCGCCTGCGCGGCCGCGTCACCCGCGCCGAAGCCGACTGGCAGCAGCGCGGCCAGCGCGGCCAGGGAGATCCTGCCGATAAAAGACGCCCTCCGCGCAACTCCCCGTTCCCCGCTCACGCCTCGGCAGCGAATCGACGCGGCCCGTTGGACGAAACTTTTTCGGCGCCGGTCGCGCCGCCGCGCCCGATGAAGCCCCGCCGCGCGACACGGCCTTTGGCGTTTTGGCGGTTCACAGGTAAATTTCGCCCCAAAGCATGCTTCACCTCACGGACGACCTTCGCATCGAGCGCATCCGGCCGCTGATTCCGCCGGCGATCCTCATGGAGAGCCTGCCGATCAGCGAGAGCGCGTCGACCACGGTCGCCGAGAGCCGAGAGGTGATCACCCGCTGCCTGCGCGACGACGACGACCGCCTGGTGGTCGTCGTCGGGCCCTGTTCGATCCACGACGTCGCCGCCGCGCGCGAGTACGGCCAGCGGCTGCGCGATCAGATCGCGTCCCTGTCGGACGCGCTGTGCGTGGTCATGCGGGTCTACTTCGAGAAGCCGCGGACGACGGTCGGCTGGAAGGGGCTGATCAACGACCCGCGCCTCGACGGAACGTTCGCGGTCAACGAAGGGCTGCAGATCGCGCGTGGCCTGCTGCTCTGGTTGGCGGAGCTGGGGCTGCCGGCCGGCTGCGAGTTCCTGGACACCATCACGCCGCAGTACATCGCCGATCTGGTGAGCTGGGGCGCGATCGGCGCGCGCACCACCGAGAGCCAGGTGCACCGCGAGCTGGCGTCGGGGCTGTCGATGCCGATCGGTTTCAAGAACGGTACCGACGGCAACATCCAGATCGCGATCGACGCGGTTCGCGCCGCCAGCCATCCGCATCAGTTTCTGTCGGTGACCAAGCAGGGGCTGTCGGCGATCGTGGCGACGCGCGGCAACCCCGACTGTCACATCATCCTGCGTGGATCGAGCCAGGGGCCGAACTACGAGGCCGGTCCGCTGGGCAAGGCGATCGACAGCTTGGCCAAGGTCGGCCTAGCGCCGCGGGTCATGGTCGACTGCAGCCACGGGAACAGCCGCAAGGATCCGGGGCGCCAGCCGGCGGTGGTGCGCGATCTCGCCGCGCAGATCGCCGGCGGGTCGCGCGCGATCTCGGGCGTGATGATCGAGAGCCACCTGGTCGGCGGGCGCCAGGACCGGCTGCCCGGCACGACGCTCGTCTACGGCCAGAGCATCACCGACGCTTGCCTCGCTTGGGACGAGACGGTGCCTTTGCTGCAGGAGCTCGCTTCTTCCGTGCGCGCGCGGCGCGCGGCGCGGCCGGCGGCGGCAGCGGCGGCAGGTCGACCTTGACCGCGATCTGACGGGAACCCTGGGAGGGTTCCTGGGCCCTCCCGCGAGGGACTCCGCCCGGCAAGCCGGGCTCCGTCCACGCGATCTGTTCGTGCCAGGCGGCGATCGACAGCTCCGGGTACTCGGGGTAGCGCGGCCCCTCGCCCAGGCCGTCGAGCGGCACCCAGTCGGGCTTCCAGCGCGTCATCATGAAGACGTGGGCGGGCGCTTGGGGCAGCGGCGTATCGATCGCGCCGGCGTTGGGCCATACACCGTCGGGCCAGCGCTTGTCGGCCACGTAAAGGTGGGTGCCGCAGGCGCCGCAGAACCAGCGTTCGCCGTCGCTGATCTCGGTCGGCTTGCCGGGGCGGCGGATGCGGGCGTGATAAAGGCGCAGGTGTTTCGCGCCCGTCACCTTGAGCGTGGCGCGCCGGCCCATGATGTTGCAGCCGAACGCGCCGCCGGTGGTCTTGCGGCAGATCGAACAGAAACAGAACATGAAAGGGACCGGCGTCTCCGACTGGACGCGGAAGCGGACCTTTTCACACTGGCAGGATCCTTCGAGCCACATGCGCGCAATGTAGCCGGTTAGACTCTCGGGCACCATGTCGTCCGGAATGTCGCCGCCGCCGCCGCCAGTCAACGCGACGCTGCTGGTCAGCTGCCGCGATCGGACCGGGTTGGTGGCGGCGCTGTCGGAGTTCGTGTTTCGCAACGAGGGCAACATCCTGGACGCTGATCAGCACGCCGACCGCGAGACCGGCCTGTTCTTCATGCGCCTGGTCTGGGATCTGGCCGGCTTCCGGTTGGCGCGCGCCGAGATTGCCGGCGCGCTGGCCGAGATGGCGGTTCGGTTCGAGCTCGGCTGGGAGATCACCTACTCCGACGAGCGCGCGCGGGTCGCGATCTTCGCCAGCCGCACGCCACACTGTCTTTACGACCTGCTGCTATCCCACCAGCTCGGCGAGCTCGGGGGCGACCTTGGCCTGGTCATCTCCAATCACGCCGATCTGGCGCCGGTGGCCGGGCACTTTGGCGTCCGCTTCGCGCACGTGCCGGTCGATCCCGCCGACAAGGGCGCGGCCGAGGCGGCGCAGCAGCGCCTGCTCGACGAAGCGAAGATCGATCTCGTCGTGCTCGCGCGCTACATGCAGATCCTGTCGCCCGGGTTCGTCGCGCGCTGGCCGGGCCGCATCATCAACATCCACCATTCGTTCTTGCCGGCCTTCGTCGGTTCCCGCCCCTATCACCAGGCCAAGGAGCGCGGCGTGAAGGTCATCGGCGCCACCGCCCACTACGTGACGTCCGACCTGGATCAAGGGCCGATCATCGAACAGGACGTCTGCCGCGTGAGCCATCGCGACGACGTCGAGGATCTGGTGAAGAAGGGGCGCGAGCTCGAACGCCAGGTGCTCACGCGCGCCGTCCGCTCCCACCTGCAGCGCCGCGTGCTCGTGTCAGGCAACCGGACGATCGTCTTCGGTTAAAGAGCGGCCTTCCGGAGTTGTCGCTGGCCGCCACGCGTTGTGAGAACTCCTACGCACGGCGGCTTGCGCACAATGACGCCGCCACGGCGCTCCAATGACCGGTTGGCGTGAGTTGGCGTGAATTGAAGTAAAAGTTCCTTCATGTAATTTTTGTTTACCACCTTACGTCAAATTAGTAATAACATGTTCAACCGTCGACGCAGATGGACACCTCGGCGATTCGGGTCTGGCTCCTCGGTTTGGCGCTCGCCTCGGCGGTGGTCGTCGTGCCGCGGCCCGTCGCCGCGGCCTCGCGCGCGTCAGGGGCCAGCGTGCAGCGCGCGCGCCGGCACTTCCTGAGCGGGAAGCGCGCGTTCGAGGCCAAGCGTTACGCAATCGCCCTGAAGGAGTTCAGCGCCGGCTATGCCATCGAGCCGCGCCCCGGCTTTCTCCTGAACATGGGGCACGCAGCGCGCCGCATGGGCGACCTGCGGCGCGCGCGCGAGCTCTATCTGAAATTCATCGCCGCCGATCCGACCGCCGATGAACGGCGCGCGACGCTCGATCTGATCGCCGAGATCGATCGCGAGCTCGGCCCTCCCGCCGCCGCCGCATCGCACCGGTCGGCGGCGTCCGAGCCAGCGGCGCCTGTGGCGCCTGCGCCGATCGCGCCCGCCCCCGCGCCCCCCGTCGAGACCCCGCCCGTCGCGCCGCCGCCCGAGCCGCCGGTCGCGGTCGTCGCGACGACCGTTGCGCCCACGCCCAAGCCTGCGGCGCCACCACCCGCCGCGGCGGCCGAGGAGGAGCGCCCACGCCTGAAGGTCCCCGCCGCGGTGCTGTCGCTGCCCGAAACGCCCACCCGGTTGGTCGCCGAGCGGCGCGGCGACGCGCCGTCTTCGTCGTCGTCTCCGTCGTCCGCGCCCGCGCCGCCGGTCTACCGTCGCTGGTGGTTCTGGGCCGGCGCTGGCGTTGCCGCCGGCCTGCTGACCGCGGTCTTGATCGGAACGCTGGGTTCGGGATCGGCGGCGCGCGACAGCGGCACCTGGGGACAGATCAAGCTATGAGGGTCGCCCGCAGCCGGCGCCGGTGGACGCTCGCGATCTTGGTGACCCTGGTCGCCGCCGCCGCGTGCAGTAGCCCCGACACGGAGACCAGCGTCTACCTCGAGATCTACGACGCGACGCTGGTGACCGTCCCGACCGACGTCAACCTCGACGTCTTCGATCGCGCGGGCGGCAACCAGATCGCGACGCTTCATCGCACCGCGGTCGCCCAGGCGTCGGCGTCGTCACCGCTGGGCAGCGTCGTGATCCTCGCTGGCGCCAGCGGCAGCAGTCTCGGCGTACTGCACATCGTGGGGCAGCGCATGCGCGGCGGCGCGATGCTGTCGACCGGCAGCGTCGACGTGCCGCTGGTCGCCAGCCGCCAGGTGGGCGCGCGGCTCGACCTCGGTCACGGTGGCGGGCAGGGCGACGCCGGGATGACCGGCGCAGGTGGCAGCGGCGCGGGCGGCAGCGGCGCCAGCGACGCTGGCGGCGGCGACACGGCGTCTCCGCCGGTGGATGCCGGCACGCCGCCCGCCGACGGAGGCGCGACGCTCGCCGCCAACGGCCAAAGCTGCGGCTCGGCCGGCGCGTGCGCGTCCGGCTTCTGCGTCGACGGCGTCTGCTGCAACAGCCTGTGCGACACCCTGTGCCACGGCTGCAACCTCAGCGGGTCACGCGGCACCTGCGCGGTCTTCAGCGCGGGCAGCCAGTGCGTCCCGCCCAGCTGCACGACGACGGGCAACGATCTCATCCCGGCGCGAACCTGCGACGGCAACGGGAACTGCAGTGCGGCCGGCGCGACCCAGAGCTGTGGCAGCTACCGCTGCCAGAACAACGCCTGTCTGCGCTCGTGCAGCAACAGCAACGGCTGTATTTCGTCGGCGCGCTGCTTCAACAACCGCTGCCAGTGAGCCCCCGCGCCGCGCGGCGGGCCCGCGCCGGCGATCAGGACCAGGACCAGGACTACTCGGGCAACTCGACGATGAAGGTGCTCCCCTCGCCGGGGGCGCTGCGCAGCCGCACCGAGCCCTTCAACCGGTGCGTCGCCTCGGCGACGATCCACAGGCCCAGCCCCACGCCATTTTGAACGCTGGTCGGGTGCAGCTGCTCGAAGCGTTCGAAGATCCGCTGGTGGTCCCCCTCGGCCAGCCCGATCCCGTGGTCGCTGACGACGATGCGCACCACCCCCGCGCCGCGTCCGATCGCTACCTCCAGCGGCTTGCCGGCGCCGAACTTGATCGCGTTGCTCACCAGGTTCGACACGATCTGGCCGAGACAGACCTTGTCCCAACGACCGCGCACCGCGCCTTCGCACTGAATGTAGACCGAACACTTGGCCGCCTGGATCTGCTCGTCCAGCAGGTGGATCGCGTCGCGCACGAACGCGTGCAGATCCAGCTCGTCGTCGCCGCCGTCGGAGGCCGCGAGGCGGCTGCGCTCCAGCGTCAACAGATCGCTGATCAGCTGCGCGGCGTGTCGCACCAGCTCCTCGGCGCGCAGCAGGCGCGAGCGGATCCAGCGCGGCACGGGGCGGCGCGCGTGGAGGATGCTCTGGATGTTGAGCTGGATCGATCCGAGCGGCGAACGCAGATCGTGCGTCGCCATCGAGATCAGCGCGTCGCTGCGCTGCACGCTCTCCTCGCTCTCGTGCAGCGCGAGGCTCAGTTGCTCGATGCGTCGCCGTTCGTCGGCGAGCGCCTTTTCGAGGTCGGCGGTTCGCTCTGAGAGCTCTGTGTCACCCGAGAGCAGGCCGTCGCTCTCAAAACGATCCTGGCTGGCCGGATTCCCCTCATTCGTGAATCCCATAGGAGTCGTCCCTTTGATGCGACAAGGCGGACTCTCCGCCTCGAAAAGTCCGAGGAGCTGTTCGGGCTAAACGTAGCGGACGCGCGCGTTCGTCGCAGTCCGGCGGTGATTGTATTTTCTGAAACGCGTTTCGACGCCGACAATTCTTCGCGCCCCTTTCGCGTGCTACAGTCCCCGGTGTGGGGCAAGAACTCACCATCGGTCTCGACGCGCGCAGCGACGGTGCGCAGGCGCTTGCGCGCCGCGTTCCGGCGCTGACGGTACGCGCCGTCGTCGATGTCGCCCGGCAGCCAGCGGGCGCCGCGCGCGCGCCGGTCCCGATCGCGGCCTCGCAGGCCATGTCCGCGGGGGCGTCCGCCGGGCCCGTCGTCGACGTCTCCTGGTCGGCGTCCACGGTCGAGCCTGAAGAGGTCATCGCGCGGCTGCAGACCGAGCGCGCCGCCGCGCACGCCGGCTTCTCCCATCCGCACGCCGCCGTCGGTTGCGCGTTCTGCCGCCGCGCCGCGGCCGTCTACCGCTGAGCTGCACCGCCGCCGTGGAGCCCGTCTTGTCCGCGCAGGGTGCCGTCGCCGAGGCGATCGTTTGCCGCGGCCTGCGCAAGGTCTTCGCCGGAGGGCGCGGCGGCGACGTCGTCGCCGTCGACGGGATCGACCTCACCGTCGCGCGCGGCGAATGCTTCGGCCTGCTGGGCCCCAACGGCGCCGGCAAGACCACCACCGTCGAGATCCTCGAGGGGTTGACGGCGCCGACGGCAGGGGAGGTGGCGCTGTGCGGCCTGTCCTGGCGCAGCGACGAGCGCGAGCTGAGACAGCGGATCGGGGTGGCGCTGCAGGAGACGCGGCTGACCGACAAGCTGTCGGTCGTGGAGACGCTGGAGCTGTTTCGCAGCTTCTATCGCCAGGCGCGGCCGATCGATTGGTTGCTGGACATCGTGCAGCTGGCCGAGAAGCGCGACGCCTGGGTCGTCAAGCTGTCGGGCGGACAGCGGCAGCGCCTGGCGCTGGCGTGCGCGCTGGTCGGCGAGCCCGAGATCCTGTTCCTCGACGAACCGACGACCGGGCTCGACCCGCAGTCGCGCCGTCAGGTCTGGGATCTGGTGAGCGCGTACCGCGATCGCGGTGGCACCGTGCTGCTCACCACCCACTACATGGAGGAGGCCGAGCGCCTGTGCGACCGTGTGGCCATCGTGGATCACGGGCGGATCATCCGCGAGGGATCGCCGCGCGCGCTGATCGCGACGCTGGGCGCCGCGCACGTCGTCGAGTTCGACCTCGACGCCGATGCGGTCGCCGACGAGGCGGCGTTGCGCCGGCTGCCGGGGGTGACGGCGGTGCGGCGCGAGGGCGCCGCCTGGTCACTCACGGTCAGCGAGCCGCACCGCGTGTTGCCGCCCCTGATTGCCCAGCTCGCGGCGGCGGGGCAGGGGCTGGCGCGCCTCGGCACGCGTCAGGCCACGCTGGAGGACGTGTTCGTCGGTCTGACCGGGAGGCATCTGCGTGATGGATGATCGAGGGCTGCGCGCCGGCGCGTCCCGGCCGGCCGGCCTGCTGGCGCGCTGGGCCGGCTCGGCGCTGGTGCAGCTGACGCTGGCGCGCATCCGCGAGACGGTGCGCGAGCCGGGCACGATGTTCTGGGTCTTCGGCTTCCCGATCCTGCTGTCGGTCGGCCTGGGTCTGGCGTTTCGCAACCGCGCGCCCGAGCCCGAGTTCATCGGCGTGCTCGACGGAGGGTCAAGCGCCGCGGGCGCCACGGCCAAGACCGGGGAGAAGATCGGGGAGCAAATCGGCGAGCTCGACCGCGCCCTGCGCGCCGCGAACCTGCACGTCGAGCGGCTGTCGGCGGCGGTGGCGGCCAAGCGGTTGCGCGCCGGCAAGATCGCGCTCCTGGTGATCCCGCCCGCGCCGGGGTCGCCGGCAGCGGCGCCGATCACCTACCGATTCGATCCGACGCGCGCCGAGGCGCGGGCGGCGCGCGAGGCCGTGGACAGCGCGCTGCAGGCCGCCGCCGGCCGCCGCGATCCGCGCGCGGTGCAGGACGATCCGGTCACCGAGCCGGGGACGCGCTACATCGATTTCCTGATCCCGGGTCTGATCGGTATGAACGTCATGTCGGGGTCGATGTGGGGTATCGGCTGGATCATCGTCAACATGCGCGTGCGCAAGCTGCTGAAGCGGCTGCTGGCGACGCCGATGCGGCGGCGCGACCTGTTGCTGGCGCAGTGCCTGGCGCGGCTGCTGTCGCTGCCGCTGGAGGTCGCGGCGATCGTCATATTCGCGCGGCTGGCTTTTCAGGTCGGGACCGCGGGCGGCGTCGTCGCGCTCTCGGTCGTCTCGGTGATGGGCGCGCTGGCTTTCTCCGGAATCGCCGTGCTGATCGCCAGCCGCGCCGAGAACACCCAGACGGTGTCGGGGTTGATGAACGTCGTGATGATGCCGATGTTCGTCCTGTCGGGGGTCTTCTTCTCGGCGACGCATTTTCCCGAGGCGATGCAGCCGCTGATCTCGATCCTGCCCCTGACGGCGCTCAACGATGCGCTGCGCGCGGTGATGATCGACGGCGCGTCGCTGGTGGCGGTGGCGCGCCCGCTGGCCATCCTGGCCGGCTGGGGGCTCAGCAGCTTCCTTGTCGGCGTGCGGATCTTTCGCTGGGCTTGAGGGCCGCTACCGTCGTAGCCTGTCTGCAGCGGCTGCGCCGCGGCGGGAGGGCTCCTGGAGCCCAGCCGAGCCCAAAAGCAAAAAGTGCGATGGCGCCGAGAGGTCGAGGTCCATCCCGGCGCCCGGTCGTTATCGCGTTATAGTGGAGTCAGCCGATGACCATCAGTGAAACCGCACGCGATCCCGCCCGGGGCGGGGATCGGCCTCCCGCTCGACGCCGAGCTCCTGCGCCTGTGCCACAAGCTGCGCGACGTGGGCCGCGAGCTCGACCAGCGCTACCTGGACAAGTCCGAGCTGGTGCGGATGTTGCTAATCACGCTGGTGGCCGGCGAGCACATGCTGATCGTCGGGCCGCCCGGCACCGCCAAGTCGGCGCTGGTGCGGCACCTCGCGCGGCTGATCGACGCGCGCTACTTCGAATATCTGTTGACGCGGTTCTCCGAGCCCAACGAGATCTTCGGCCCGGTCGACATCAAGGCCTTTCGTGAGGGGAGCTACGTCCGGCGCGTCGAGGCGATGCTGCCCGAGGCGGAGATCGTCTTCCTCGACGAGATCTTCAAGTCGAACTCGGCGATCCTGAACTCGCTGCTCAGCATCCTCAACGAGCGCCAGTTCTTCACCGGCAGCGCCAGCATCAAGGTTCCGCTGTGCTCGCTTTACGGCGCCACCAACGAGGTGCCCAACGACGATGCGCTGGGGGCGATCTTCGATCGCTTCCTGGTGCGCACGCTGTCGGAGAACCTGGACAGCTTTCATTTTCACGGCCTGGTCGAGCGGGGCATCCGCGGCGAGATCGCCGAGATCGGCGGCACCGGTATCCTTCAGGCCAAGCCGCTGGTGTCGCTGGCCGAGATCCGCAAGATGCAGGCGCGCCTGGGTCAGTTCCTGCAGTTCCCCGAGGAGTTCCTGGCCCGCT
The DNA here is from genome assembly GCA_963778795.1 of uncultured Pseudomonadota bacterium. Classification (GTDB taxonomy): domain Bacteria; phylum Myxococcota_A; class Polyangia; order Fen-1088; family Fen-1088; genus DASRQZ01. The sequence continues at coordinate 2,217,051 of CAVZVU010000005.1, forward strand.
ACAAGGGGTTCATCTTCCAGATCCGCTCCGAGGGGGTGAGCGTGAGCGACCGCCGGGTCGTCAAGCTGCTCAAGCTGTTCGCCGCGAGCGCGATCCTCGACGGGCGAGCGGCGGCCAACGACGGCGACTTCTTCATCCTCAAGCATGTCTGGAACAGCGTCGATCAGATCGCGCTGCTCGAGGATATCGTCGGGCCGACGCTGGAGAAGCACCACCGCGAGCACCCCGAGGACCGCCGCACCGGCGCGACCGCGACCGACCTCGACGGCATCCTCGCCGAGCTCGGCGTCATCCGCGGCATCTTGCTGGGTGGCGAGCCGCTGTCCGATGTGCAGCTGTTCTCGCAGCTGCGAAACCTTCAGGAGATCCGTGCGGCGCTCCAGGCCCTGGGCACCGACACCGCCAAGCAGATGGCCGGCGAGGTCGACAAGCTGCTCGAGGGTGTGTTCGAGTCGTCGAAGTGGAACGGATGAGCCCGCCGCCGTTCGCCCGCGCAAAGACCGGCGCCCCCCGGACCGGAGCCAAAACGGGTGGCCATTCGGGTGCCAATCCGGGTACAGCAAAGCCGCGCGCCAAGCCGGGCCCGAAGTTCGGCGCGAAGCTCGGCGTCAACGCGGGCGCCCGATTGGCGCCCAAGCCGCCCGCCAAGAAAAACGCCAAGGCCGGTCGAGGACCAGCGGAATTCAACGACGATCCCTACGGCGAGCGCGGGCCGCCGCCGCCGCGCCAGCGGCGCGCCTTCTCGACGATGGGCGGGCCGATCGAGGTCGGCGGCGACCCCGACGAGGCGCGCCAGCTGGGCAAGCTGCTGGTCGTCGATCCCGGGCTGGCGCGCGCGCTGACCCACGGGTTCCACAGCTACGCCGGCCGCATGCACCCGTCGATCGCGCGTGGCGCGGTCGGCACCTGGAGTCGGCCGGGCGAGCTGGTGGTCGATCCCTTCTGCGGCAGCGGCACGGTGCTGGTCGAGGCGATGGGGCTCGGGCGGCGCGCGGTCGGCGTCGACGCCAGCCCGCTGGGCGTCGCGATCGCGCGCGCGCGCACGACCACGCTGGGACCGGCGGGGCGCGAACGGCTGCACACCGAGGCGGCACGCATCGCCACCGAGTCGGGCGAGCACGCGCGCAAGCGGCGCCGCCCCGAAAGCCCGCCGTGGGCCGCGCGAGAGTTCGAGCGGTTTCACCCGCACGTCGCGCTCGAGCTGCTGGGGCTGCGCGTCGCTGGTGATGGCGACCCCCGACGACGACGTCGGGCACGCGCTTGCGGCTCTGTTTCTCGTCGATCCTCGTCAAGGTGATGAAGGCCGGACCCGAGGCGCCGCGCGACGGCGCCGAGAAGCGGATCGCGCGCGGCATCCCGTCGCGCCTCTTCACCGACCGCGCCGACGAGCTGGCGCGCGGTCTGGCCGCGCTCGAGCGGCGCGTCCCCGCCGGCACACCCGCGCCCGAATGCCGCCTCGGCGACGCGCGCGACCTCACCTTCCTCGCCGACGGCGCGGCGGCGCTGGTCGTTTCGTCGCCGCCCTACGCCGGCACCTACGACTACGCCGCCCAGCACGACGTCCGCTTCACCTGGCTCGAGCTGCCGCGCCGATCCTTTCGCGAGACCCAGATCGGCGCGCGCTCGGCCGGGCTGGGGCTGGGCGCCGATCCGGCCTCCTGGCGTCAGAGCCAGCGGCGCTGGATCGCCGAGATCGCGCGCGTGCTGGCCCCCGGCGGACACGCGATGCTGGTCGTCGGTGACGGCGTGGTCGGCGACCACGCCGAAGACGCGCCCGACGCCGTCGCCAGCGCCGCGCACCCGGTCGGCCTGGAACCGATCGCGCGCGCGTCGCAAGCCCGCCCGGTCATCGACAATCGCCTGCAGTCGATCTTCGCCGGCCGCCCGCGCCGCGAGCACCTGCTGCTGCTACGCAAAAAAGCCGGCTAGGCGGAGCTCGCCCGAGCGTACAAATACCGCGCGCCCAAAAAAACTCCGGCCCTCTCCCGAGGACGGGAGAGGGGACCGGAGTTTTTTGGGGCGCACGGAACCTGTGCGCAGCTGACGCGTCTACCTGACCGGCGTCAGGCCTACGGCCCGCCCGCCTTCTTGTTGAGGCGGTCTGCCAGAACCGCGGCGATCTTTGGCGCCAGCTCGCTGGCCGCTTCCTCGAGCGAGTCGGTGCTGGCGATGCCGCCGGCCGCCGCGAAGGTCTTGTCCGACTTCAAGCTCACGATGTCGTGCCAGACGACCCCGTCCTTGCCGATGAGCGCGATGTCGGCATCCCAGCGCAGCGCGAAGTTTCCCAGACCGCCGATCGCGAACGCTCCCGCGACCTGGGTCAGCGTGCCGTGGACCCAGAGCACGCCGTCCACGCCCAGCTCCTGGCAGAGCTTGCTCGAATCCGGATCCTGGGGCCGCATCAGCACCATGCCAGGGGGGCTCGCGGCCGCCAGCTTCTCGACCACCTTGCCGGCGTCGCTGCTGGGCAGCATCGATTGATACGCCGGGTTCGTCCGGAACGCCGCCTCCTCGACCAGCGCGAACCGGTTGCTGGTCTGAGCGGCCAGCGCCGTGCGGAACGTCGAGTAGTGCTGCTCAACCTTGCTGACCGGAATCACCGAGTCTCCCCCGGTATCGAGCGCATAGAACCGATTGAAGCTGAAACCGGTCATCGCGACCTTCATCGGCTTGGGATTCAGGCGCTCCGCCCTCACCTCCGGCAGACCGCTGCCACACCCTGCCGCCATCGAACCCATCGCCAGACCCACTGTTGCTGCGACTGCGAGCACACGTCCCTTCATGACATCCTCCACACGGGTTGACCTACATTGGCCGGGCCCCCCCAGCTCCGGCGGCGAACAAGAAAACGACAGCGTCTTACGACAGCGTCGTCGGTCCACGGGGGTGAACCGTTCCCTCGCCAGGGGCGACTATACCTGTGCGGGCTCCGGCGTTGGTGATCTTTCGAGAGCGGTGAACTACGCTAGTGGGATGGCCCCCGAGACGGATCTCGCCGAGAACGAGCTCCGACGGCAACTGGCGACGCTGGCCCTGTCGCACGTTCATCCGTCGGGGCCCATGGAGGCGATCGCCGCTGCCTCCTGGTGGAACATGCTGGCGCGCCTTGGCTTGCGGGTGCCGCTGGTGGTGGTGCACGACTTCGGGCTGTTGCTGTCGCGCAACCGCGAAGGCAGCCGGCGCGAGGTCGCGCGCGCCAGCACCACGCCGGCGCTGGCGCGCTACCGCGGCGCTGCTGGCGGCGCTGGCGTCGTCCGAGGTGATCCAGGATCTCGGCACCGCGCCGCTGCGCGACGAGACGGTGGCGGTGATCCTGGCGCGGCTGCTGTCGGACATCTACCTGCGCTGGAGCGGGCGCCCGCGCACCTCCGTCGACATCCAGGAGCTGCCGATGAGCTCGCCGGCCTACGACGGCGACCGCGCCGCTGCAGGCGCGCGAGCTGGACCCGGCCTGGTGCCATGCCGTTCATGCAGCGCCTGGTCGAGCACGAGCGCGCGGTGCTGGCGCGCCTCGACCAGATCGACGCCGGCGTGCTGCGGCTGCTCGGGCTGTTCTCGTTCCAGGCCGGCGTGTCCGACCTCGCCGATCTGTATCAGGTCGTCAGCACCTCGGGCGCCGCCGACATCGTCGACTTCTCGCTGCAGCTGCTGCCGTCGCTGCTGGAGACCAAGCGGCGCCCGGCGGCGCAGCGCTTCTCGATCGACGGCTACGCGTCGGTCGAACGGCGCGGCAACCTGGACGGTCTGTTGCCGGGCGAGCTGGCGCACGACGACGAGATCTTCACGCAGAAGGCGCTGTCCGACGACCTGCTCTACTACGGCCACGAGCGCCAGCACGAGACCGGGCGCAAGCTGCACTACATGCTGATCGACGCCAGCGCGTCGATGCGCGGCGCGCGCCAGGTGTTCGCGCGCGGCCTGGCGCTGGCGCTGTCGAAGAAGTTCTCGCTGCTGGGGGGCGAGGTCTGGGTGCGCTTCTTCGACAGCCGCCTGCACGAACGGCTGGACGTCGGCACGTCGGCGCGCCGCGAGCTGCCGCGCCTGCTGTCGTTTCGGTCGGAGCGCGGCCGCAACTACGCCCGCGTCTTCGCCGAGCTGGCGACCGAGGTCGGGCGGCTGCGGCGCGAGCAGGGGCGGGACGTCGCGCTCACGTTCATCACCCACGCCGAGTGCCACATCCCGACGGCGACGGTCGAGGCGCTGGCGCGCGACGCGTACCTGTACGGCATCTTCATCCTGCCGTCGAAGCCGATCGACCTCGAGTACCTGCCCAAGCTGCATCGCTACCAGGTCGTGACCGCCGAGTCGCTGTCGCGCGCCGCCGAGAAGCGCCGGCGCGCACTGGAGATCGTCGAGGACGTCGCCAGTGGTTGAGGGCTCGGCCGGCGCGCGGGGCGCGCGCTGATGGCGACGCGCGACGAGATCGACACCAAGGATCGCGCCGATCGCGCCCTGCGCGCGGGGCGCGCGCGCGAGGCGCTGGGGCTGTACGCGACGCTGCTGGCGAAGGTGTCGGTCTTCGAGCCCGGGCTGTACGAGAGCTGGCTCGAGGGGGCGCTGGCGGCGTACCAGGTGCTGGGTCGCAACCGCGAGGCGGGGTACGTGCTGCTGGGCCTGCGGCGCTTCGCCGAGGCGCAGCGGCTGTTCCCGGTCGAGGAGCGGCCGCTCGAGTGGGCGCTGTGCGCGTCACGCCAGGGGCGCCACGGCGAGGCGGCGCGCGTGCTGGCCGAGGCGGGGCACCCGGCGCTGGCGGCGGTCGAGCTCGAGACCGCGGGCGCGCACACGGCGGCGCGCATGGAGTGGGAGCGCGTGGTGCGCGATCCGCGCCTGGCGGGCGTGCCGTACGAGACCGCGCTGGCGCACTTCAACCTGGGTGAGGCGCTGCTGCGCACCAATGATCGCGGCGGCGCCGACCGCGAGCTGACGGTGACGCAGCGGCTGCTGGAGCTGCTGGCCGACGACTTCGAGAGCCGCGGCGAGCGCGAGCGTGCCTTCGATTGCTACAGCATCCTGCTGCGGCTGGGCAAGGACACCGGCTCGTTCGAGAACGTCGCCGAGGGGTACCTGAACGGCATCCGGATCCTGGCCAGCGACGACCAGAAGTTCTACGTGCTGCAGTACTACGACGACTTCCTGTCGTACGCCGTCGAGCAACACGAGTGGTACGCGGCGGCGCAGCTGGCGCGCGAGGCGGCCGACTACAGCGTCAAGGCGGGGCTGGTCTACGATCGCCACTACCTGGCGCGCGCGGCCGAGCTGTGGGCCGAGGCCGCGCGCCAGAACGAGATCGGCGGGCGGGCCGACCGATCTGTCGGAGAACGCGCTGCACGCCGGCATCGACGCCGCCAGCGCGCTCGGCGATCTGCCGCTGTGCGCCCGGCTGTACGGCGCGCTCGGCGCGCTGCCGCTGTCGGCGAAGAAGCGCGCGCGCTACCGGGTGCTGGCGGCGCGCTACGCGGGCCCGGCGGTCGAGATGCCGCCGGCGGTCCCCTTTCCCGAGTACCTGCGCCGGCCCGGCGCCTACCAGGACATCTGGCGCCAGGACCTGGTCGAGTGGGAGCTCGACGGCGATCCGATCGGCGTGCTCGCGCGGCTGGTCGTCGAGCGGACCGACCACGTGCGGTTCTCGCGGCTGGCGCTGCGCGCGCTGCTGCTGTGCAGCGCGCCCGGGTTCTCGCGCGACGATCCGCGCGCGGCGGCCGATCTGGCGCTGGCGCTGGGGCGGATCCAGGTCTACGAGGTGCTGCGCCCGCTGGAGCGCCTGTTCGAGCACGCGTCGCCGCAGGTGCGCGCCGCCGTGATGGGCGGCGTCGGCCAGGTCTACTGCAAGCGCAGCTTCAGCCTGGTCCGCAAGGGGCTGGCCGACGCGGCGGCGCCGGTTCACATCGAGGCGCTGCGCGCCCTGCGCGGCCTGCGCTTCCGCGATGGCTACGATCCGCTGACCCAGATCTTCCGCGACTTCTCCGACGAGAACATCCGCATCGCCGCCCTCGAGACCATCGGCGAGCTCGGCTCGCTCGAGGCCGGCCTCTTCCTGCTCGACACCCTCCGCCACGAGACCGGCGCGCTGCGCGCGGCCGCCCAGAAGTGCCTGGCGAATTTCTCCGGCGACGACATCACCGCGACGGTGCGCCAGTACCTCGACCTGGAGGTCGGCGAGAATCGCGACGCCCTCCAGCGCGTCCTGCGTTCGCTGAGCGCCGTGCCCTGAGGCCGAGGCCGAGGGGGCGCAGCGCCGGATCAGCTCTTCCGGTAGCGGCGCAGCCCCCAGATCGCGAGGCCGACGATCAGCACCACCGGAGCGATCGCCCAGGGATCGCGCCGCGCCAGCAGATTGCCGGCCAGCCAGAAGATCGCGAACAGCGCCCCCATCGCCACGACGACCCAGCGCAGGCGTCGCTCCGTCGTCGCGAGCTTCTGCTGCGACTCCTTCCGCACCCGCTCGAGCTCGGCGCGGACCCAGTCGACGTCGATCGGCTCGCCGCGCTTCTGGCGCTCGATCTGTTCTTCGAGGTAGGCGTGGCGATCGCGCGGCGCGTCCTCTGACATGGGGCAATGATACCCCGGCGCCGGCGACGGCGCCGACGCGAGCGCCGATCACAGCTCGGCCGCGCGCGCCCAGTCGGCGGCGATGGTGGTGGCGACGCGCGCCGCCAGCCGCCGGATCGTCGAGCCGCAGCCCGAATTCGCGGTTCTGGTCGAGCGAGGCCGCCGTGAGGTTGACCGAGCCGACGTAGAGCCGCGCGCCATCGACGACGATCGCCTTGGCGTGGACGGTCAGCGCCGCCGACGCGCGCACCGACGCGCCGGCCGCAGCCAGGCGGCCGGCCGCCGCGTCGGTGCCGGCCGAGCGCGCCGCGCCCGGCAGCACCACGATGACCGCGACGCCGCGCGCCGCCGCGGCGCCGATGCGCGTCGACGGCGGCGCGGATCGGACAGCTCCTCGATCTCGATGGCGAGCGATCGGCGCGCGCCGGCGATCAGATCGCCGAGCCGCGCGCGGGCGTTCGCCGGCGAGGCGAGCAGGCGGCCCTGGGCGCACGGGGCGGGGGCGAGGAGGCCCGAGCGATCGGCGGCGAAGATCGCCACCGCGTCGCCGACGTCGATCGGATCGCTGTCGGCGATCGCGTACTCGCGGTTGGTGGTGAGACCGGCGTGGGTGAGGTTGAGGCTCATCACCAGCGCGCGCTTCCCGTCGGCGACCATCAACTTGGCGTGGGTCAGCGCGAAGCGCGGGCTGGCCCAGCGCCACGGTCGACGCCCGCGGCCGCCAGACGGTCGTAGGCCGGCTGGTTGGCGCCGTCGGCGCCGAACGGGTGCGGCTCGAGGATGACCTGCACCGTTCGCCCGCCGGCTGCGCGCATCGATCAGCGCCTGGATGGCGTCGTCGTCGGTCAGCAGGTACATCTCGATCGCGAGCGCGCGCTGGGCGCCGCGGATGAACGACAGCACCGGCGCGGCGCCGTCGTCGGGCTCGACGAGCAGGGTCGCTGGCGCCGTGCTGGTGGTCGGCGCGGCGCGAGGAGACTCGGCCGGGGCGGGAATGCAGCCGGCGGTGAGCGCGAGGAGGCACGCGCAGGAGGGAAGACGGGTATCGAGAGCAACGCAGCGGCGCGCGGGTGGCACACCTTCTTATCGTCACGCCAGAGAATCGGTTGCGCCGTCATGGATCCGCGCCCGCGGAAGGGAATGGGAAGAAAGGTACTGGTCCCCGTTGAACAGGCGGTGAACGGAAACTCGAGAACAGGGGGATCTTGAAAATGACGAAAAGCGCATCTTCGTGGGCAGTTGCGGTGTGTGGAACGCTGGTGTTTGCAGGGTGTGGCGACCTCGGTCGCCCGGACTCGACGAGCAAGGAGGAAGTCGCCGAGTCGCAGCTCGCGCTCAGCGCCGCGTGCGATTCGAATCCGGGCACGCGATTGTTCACGCCGCTGCCTGACCCGGGAGCCGTCTCGCAGATCGGCGCCCTGGCAAGGGCGGGAAAGTTTCGCGACGCCATCCGCCTCAGCGCGATGGTGACGACGCCGCAGGCGGTCTGGTTCACCGGCGGCAGCCCCAAGGAGGTCGAGAAGGCGGTGAAGAAGACCATGGCCGCGGCAGCGTTCGAGAGGAGCGTTCCGGTCCTGGTGGCCTACAACGTCCCGTTTCGTGATTGCGCGCAGTACTCGGCCGGCGGCGCGGTCGACACGACGGCGTACCAGGCCTGGATCGACGGGTTCGCCAGCGGCATCGGCCAGGGCAAGGCGATCGTCGTTCTGGAGCCCGACGCGCTCGGCATCATTCCCTACAACACGACGATCTATGGCGCGACCGAATGGTGTCGGCCGACCGTGACCTCCGCCGACGGCACCGTGAGCCCAGCGCCAGGGGCAAGCCCCGATGAACGGTATGCACAGCTCCAGTACGCGGGCGCCAGCTTGAGCGCGAACGCTCCGAACGCCGCGGTCTATCTCGATGGCACCCACAGCGCCTGGCTCGGCGTCGGGGAGGCCGCCTACCGCATCAACAAGGCGGGCCACGATCCCGTGACCGGCGCGCAACTGAACAAGGGATTCTTCATCAACGCCTCGAACTATCAGTTGACCGAACAGGCGATCCAGTTTGGAACCTGGGTCTCCATGTGCACCGCGTTCGCCACCAACCCCGAGGAGGGAGGCTGGCGTCTCGGCAATTTCGGCTGGTGCGCCAGTCAATACAACCCCGCTACCGGCTTTGGTCTCGACTACAGCCCCGAGTACGCCGCGACGGTGACCGCTCAGATTCAGGGGCTGATGGGCAGCGCCGTGGCGACGCTGCCGTTCGTGATCGACACCAGCCGAAACGGCAAGGGGCCGCTCGATGCGGCGCCCTTCGCGCTGGCTCCCTACAATCAACCTCAGAACGTCATCAGCGCGCTCGGCGCCGGCAGTTGGTGCAACCCGCCTGGCGCGGGTCTCGGCCCCCGTCCCACGGTCACGACCAACGTTCCGCTCCTCGACGCCTACCTCTGGGTCAAGATCCCCGGTCAATCGGACGGCTCTTGCGACATCGCCGGCGGCGCCCGCGCCTGGGACTACAGCCAGTTCAACCCCTGGGGCGTCGACGGTGACGGGCAGAACCACTTCGATCCGCTCTGGGGGATCGTCGATCCGGCCGCAGGGGCCTGGTTCCCGCAGCAAGCGCTCGAGCTGGCGCGGAACGCCGTGCCGCCACTGTTGTAGCCGCCCTGAACGCCGTCAAAACCGACAGGGCCCGTGATCGTTCGCCGTGCACGTGGGCGTGGCCGAACGCTCGATCGTGGGCGTGCACGTGCACGGGAACGCTGCCGTAGACGTGATCGAGAGGGCCGGGGAACGATGTCAGTTCCCCGGCGCTCGCCAGCCGAGGCCTCCGCAGTCCTTGCAGATCATCCCGCGAATGCGCAGCGATTCCTTGCGGTCGTCCGAGAAGAGGTGCCAATCGCCGGTTCCGCGACAGGAGGCACACGCCATGGCGTCCGGCGACCGTACCGGCAACAGCGCCCGCAGCTCGGCGAACCGGCGCGCGCCGAGCACGATCCATCCCAACCGCTCCAGCCCCTCGACCTGGCGCCATCGGATCGACGGCGCGCTGCTGCCGTCCAGCGCCTCGATATCGTATTCGCCGACGTAGATCGCCGCGGTCGCGGTCAGCGCCGCATCGACGCCGATCGACCCCACCAGATAGATGGCGTCCCCACCGACGAACGACAGGGCTGCGTGCTGGGCCGCGCCGCGCTCGAGCTGGCGCGCCATCCACGCAGGCAACCAAGCGGCCGGGTTGTTGGATTCGGTCACCAGGACACTATAGCCGGGCGGTCCGAGCCGGCCATCAGGCGCCGTCACATGAGCGTGAAGGTCGAGACGCGGGTCCCCAGCGAGTTGACGAGATAGATCGTCAGCGTGGTTGGGGTGGCGCTGAATCTGATGGTTGCGACGACGTTGAGCGGGCAGGTCTGGGTCTCGACCATTGTGGTTCCCGAGCCGCTGACGGCGTAGCTGAGGCTCTTGCGGAGCACGGCGCCGCCGGCATCGACGGCGAGCGACTCGATCTTTCCGCCGGAGATCACCAGCGTCTCGCCGAGCATGCTGGCTGCGCAGGTTCCGAAGAAATGACTCTCGCTCAGCAGGTAGGTGCCGTCGACGATCGTGCCCCCGGTCGCCGGTGGGGGCGCGCCCGTGTCGCAGGTCGCGGTGACCAGCGGACCGAGCGGAGCCAGCCCGTTGCAGTTATCGCCCGCGTCGGATGCGTCGGTGTCGGCGTGGGCGTCGGCGTCGGGCGAGGCCGCGCCCCCGGAGCCGCACGCCGTGAACGCCGTCAACGCCGCGACCAGCCCGATCCGCGCGACATTCGCGACATTCGCGACATTCGCCGTCATGCGGTGGTTCACTGGCGGGTCAGCACGCCGACCGTGGTGTTGCTCGTGTCGGTCGAGATCAGCGTCAGCGTCGTCCCGCCCGCCGACGTCGCGACGCTGAACCCCAGCGTGCGCGTGTCGGTGTTGGGACAGGTGTTGGTCTGCACCATGTTGTTGCCGGCGATCGCGTAGGTCGCGTTGGCCCGTGACAGGCCGTCGATCGGGTCGTTGATGACCGTCTCGACGCTGTTCGCGGTCACCACCAGCGTCTGCGCGACGTCGACCGCGGCGCAGGCGCCGTAGACGGTGACCGCCGTGAGCACGTAGGTGCCCGGCACGATGGTGCCACCCGCCGGCGCCGGGGCGACGCCGCCGTCGCCGGCGCAGGTGACCGTCACCGGTGCGCCGGTCGCGACCGTGTTGCAGCCGGCGCCGAAGCCGGCATCGACGCCGTCGGCCGGCACCCCGTCGGCCCCCGCGCTGCCGTCGCCCGCGTCGGTTCCGGGACGTACGTCAGCGCCCGCGGGTGCATCTGCCCCGGGGCCGCCGTCGGTCGCGCCGTCGGTGCGCGCATCGGCGCCGTCGCCCCCTGGCGCGCCGCCACCGCCGCCCGTGGCGTCGCCGCCTCGATCGGCGGCGGCGTCAGCGGCTCCCGGTCCCCCGGCGCGCGACGATCGGCACCCCGATCCGCCGACCAGTCCCGCGACCAAGAACCACAACGCGACAGCGCTGCGCGCGGCGGCAGGGGACCAAGCACGACGAAATCCCGGCATGGCGCGATATAACCACGCCGGGCCCCGCGGCGCGCTGGAAACCTCAGGCCCGCTCGATCAAACCGGCCGCGCCCATGCCGCCGCCGACGCACATGCTGATCACGGCGTAGCGCCCTTTCCGGCGTTCCAGCTCGTGCAGCGCCGTGGCGATCTGGCGCGCGCCGGTGGCGCCCAGCGGGTGGCCGAGCGCGATGGCGCCGCCGTTGACGTTGACCCGATCCTCGGGCAGCCCCAGCTCGCGAATGCAGTACAGCGCCTGCGACGCGAACGCCTCGTTGATCTCGAAGATGTCGATGTCACCGACGGCGAGCCCGGTGCGCGCCAGCAGCTTGCGGACGGCCGGCACCGGGCCGATGCCCATCAGCGCCGGCGGGACACCGGCGACGGCGAAGGCGCGGAAGTAGGCGCGCGGCTTCTTGCCCAGCTCGCGCGCCTTGTCGGCGCCCATCAGCACCAGCGCGGCCGCGCCGTCGTTCAGCGGCGACGCGTTCCCCGCCGTGACGCTGCCGGTCGGATCGAAGGCCGGCCGCAGCGACGCCAGCTTCTCCAGCGACGTGTCGCCGCGCGGACCCTCGTCGCGATCGACGGTGACCTCGCGCCAGGCGCCGTCCTCGAAGACGCGCGTCTGCACCGGCAGGACCTCGTCCTTGAAGCGCCCTTCGGCCCAGGCGGCGACGGCGCGCTGGTGGCTGCGCAGCGCGAACGCGTCCTGATCGGCGCGGCTGACCTCGAACTTGCGCGCGACGTTCTCGGCGGTGTTCCCCATCGGGATGTAGGCGTCGGGGAAGCTCTCGACCAGCGTCGGGTTGAGCGAGACCTTGTTGCCGCCCATCGGGATCATCGACATCGACTCGACGCCGCCCGCGATGCCGGCGTCGATGGCGCCGACGGCGATGCGATCGGCGACGATCGACGCCGCCTGCAGCCCCGACGAGCAGAACCGGTTGATGGTCATCGCCGGCACCTCGTCGGGCAGCCCGGCGCAGGAAGCCGACCAGGCGCGCCACGTTCAGCCCCTGCTCCGCTCTCGGGCATGGCGCAGCCCAGCACCAGGTCTTCCATGGTCGCGGCGTCGACACCGGCGCGGCGCAGCGCCTCTTTGACGATCAGGCCGCCGAGGTCGTCGGGGCGGGTGTTGCGCAGGTTCCCCTTGGGGGCGCGTCCGATCGGGGTCCGCACGGCCGAGAGAATGGCGACGTCGCGCATCGTTAGTTCCTCAATGGCTTGCTGGTGGTCAGCATGTGTTGGATGCGCTCGCGGGTCTTCGGTTCCCCGCACAGCGACAGGAAGGCTTCACGCTCGAGGTCGAGGATCGCTTGCTCGCTGACCAGCGCGCCGGCCGGCACCTTGCCGCCGCTGAGGATCGCGCGCCAGCGCGGTGCCGATCTTGGCGTCGTGCTCGCTGATCTGGTGCGCGCCGACCAGGTTCTTCATCGTCAGGCCGATGGTCGCGGCGCCCGCCTCGCCGATGACCCGGATGCGGCGCGGGGGCGGCGGTCGATAGCCGGCGCGCGCCAGGCCCAGCGCCAGCTGCTTGGCGTCGCCGAGCAGGGTCTCGCGCGACATCGACGTGCTGTCGGCGGCGCGCAGGTAGCCCATGTCGCGCGCCTCCTCGGCGCTGGTCGAGACGCGCCCGCGCGCCAGCATCTCGAACGGGACCCGCACCAGCGACAGCAGATCGAACGCCGGATCGTCGGACGCCTTGGCGGCGGCGCGCGCCGCCAGCTCCATGCAGCCGCCGCCGGCCGGGATCAGGCCGACGCCGACCTCGACGCAGCCGACGTACAGCTCGGTGGCCGCGCGCACCGTCTGACAGCCGAGCACCACCTCGGCGCCGCCGCCCAGCGCCAGCCCGAACGGCGCGGCGACCACCGGCACGCGCGCGTAGCGGGTGCGCTGGCAGGCGCCCTGGAAGCGCGTCAGCAGCTGGTTGATGCCGGCGGTGTCGTTCTGACCGATGGCGACCATCAGCGCGAACAGGTTCGCGCCCGCCGAGAAGACGTCGGGCGAGTCGTTGCCGATCACCAGCGCGACGCCGTCACGCTCGGCGCGGTCGACCGCGTTGAACATCATCGCGACGATGTCGGGATCGATGGCGTTCATCTTGGAGTGGAACTCCAGGCAGAACACGCCGTCGCCGATGTCGAGGATCGACGCGCTGCTGTTGCGCTCGACCTCGCCGCCGCCGGCGCGCACCGCGTCGAGCGACAGCTCGCGCGGGTCGGTCGGCACCGGCGTGAAGCCGCCGCGCTGGCCGAGCTGGGCGACGCGCCCCGGCGCCTCGCGCCGGTAGAAGCGCATGCCCTCGCCCTGCGCCGAGATCTGCTCGCGCACCCACGCCGGCACGGTGTAGCCGGCCGCCTCCATCTTGGCGGCCGTCTCCTTGACGCCCAGCGCGTCCCAGGTCTCGAACGGGCCGCGCGCCCAGCCGAAGCCCCAGCGCAGCGCGCGGTCGATCTCGACCACGTCGTCGGCGATCTCGCCCAGGCGGTTCGCCGCGTAGATCAGCGTCTCGTAGATCACCGCGCGCGCCAGCGTCGCCGCCCGGTCGTCGCCGCCGACGATCCGGCGCGTCCGCTCGTCGACGTCGTCGGTGCCGCGCGCGGCGCCCAGCGAGGGGAAGCGCGGCTTGGTCAGCGGCCCGTACTCCAGCGTCTTCAGATCCAGCTGCTGTATCTGATCGCCGACCTTCTTGTAGAAGCCCTGCTTGGTCTTGCTGCCCAGCCACTTCTTCTCGACCAGCGCGCGCAGCACCGCCGGCGGATCGAAGACCTCGCGCCGCTCGTCGCCGGGCAGGGCGTCGTAGCAGTTGCGCGTCACGTGCACCAGCGTGTCGAGGCCGACGACGTCGGCGGTGCGGAAGACCGCGCTCTTGGGGCGGCCCAGCGCCGGTCCGAAGATCGCGTCGACCTCCTCGACGGTGTAGCCGCTCTTCACCGCCTCGGCGAGCGTCCGCATCATCGAGAAGGTGCCGATGCGGTTGCCGATGAAGTTGGGCGTGTCCTTGGCGCGCACCAGCCCCTTGCCCAGCAGCCGCCCGCACAGATCCTCGACGCGCGCCAGGGTCTCGGGCGCGGTGTCGGCGCCGGCGACGATCTCGACACAGGCGCAGGTAGCGCGGCGGATTGAAGAAGTGGGTGATGCAGAAGCGGCGGCGAAAGTCGGCGCTGCGCCCCTCCATGAGATCGGCGATGCGCAGGCCCGAGGTGTTCGAGGTGATCACCGCCGCGCCGCCGAGCTCGTCGATGCGCGCGTACAGCTGGCGCTTGATCGCCAGGTTTTCGATGATCGCCTCGATGATGACGTCGCTGGCCGCCACGGCGGCCGGCCAGGTCGTCCTCGAGGTTGCCGGTGGTCAGCAGCGTCTCGAAGCGCGGCGCGAAGAACGCCGCCGGCTTGGCCTTGCGCGCCGCTTCGAAGCCGCCGTCGGCGACCTTGTTGCGCGCGCGCCGATCGCCCGCGGCGCGGCGTCTTTGGGGACGATGTCCAGCAGCCGCACCTTGATGCCGGCGTTGGCCAGGTGGGCCGCGATGGCCGCTCCCATCACGCCGGATCCGATGACCGTCACTTCCCTGATCGGCATCTTTGCCATCGTGAAACAATAACCGAGATTGCGCGCGGCGGCGACTCGCCCAGATCTCGCGGCGGCCAGGCCCCGCTCAAGGTCGGCTAGGTCGGCTCAAGGTCTCTCCCGGTCTCTCGATATGTATCGGCGGGTCAGTAAGCACCGGTCCGTGGCGCTCTTGCGGTGAGCGCGCCCCCTCCGGCACTTTGAAGGGCCCGGTGCCATGCGAATCTCGACGCTGCTAGGCCCCGAACTGGAGGAGACGCTGCGGACCAACCCGGCGCACGCCGCCGAGCTGGCCGAGGAGCTGCACGCCGCCGATCTCGCCGAGCTGATCGACGGTCTGGCCGACGAGTCGGCCGGCAAGATGCTGGCGGCGCTGCCGGTGCGGGCGGCGGCGGCGGCGCTCGACGCGATGGAGCCCCAGCGCCGCGTCCAGATCTTCGGGCAGCTCGACCGTGCGCTGGCGGCGGTCATCGCCGACGCGATGTCGGCCGACGAGCGGGCCGACCTGTTCCGCTCGCTGCCCGACGAGGTGGGCGCTCGACCTGCTGGCGCGGATGCCCAAGGACGCGTCGCTCGACGTCCGCGAGCTGATTCGCTACCCCGAGTCCTCGGCGGGCGGCCTGATGACCACCGACTTCGTGGCGCTGGATCCGCTGATGACCGTCGAGCGACGCCATCGACCAGGTGCGCACGACCGCGGCCGAGAAGGAGACGATCTACGAGGCCTACGCCGTCGATCCCAACGGCACGATGCTGGGCGTGGTGTCGCTGCGCGATCTGGTGCTGGCGCGCGCCGGCCAGCCGATCGCGCGCCATCATGAACCCCGACGTCATCTCGGTCCCGCCCGAGATGGACCAGGAGGACGTCGCGCGTCTGTTCGAGCACTACAACATGCTGGCGCTGCCGGTGGTCGATCCGATGCACAAGATCATCGGCATCGTCACCGTCGACGACGTGGTCTCGGTGCTGAAGCGCGAGCAGGCCGAGGACATCCAGAAGCTGGGCGCCGTCGCGCCCATCGAGCAGCCGTACCTTCAGACCGAGTTCTGGACCTTCGTGCAAGAAGCGCGCCGGCTGGCTGATCGCGATCTTCATGGGCGAGATCCTCACCGCCAGCGTGCTGGAGCACTACGAGCACGTGCGCGCGGTCATTCACCGCCATCGAGGTCTTCGTGCCGCTGATCATCTCGTCGGGCGGCAACACCGGCAGCCAGGCGTCGTCGCTGGTGATCCGGGGCCTGGCGCTGAACGAGTTCGCCGTGGGCGACGCCATCAAGATCCTGTGGCGCGAGGTGCGGATGGGGCTGGTGCTGGGCGGGTTCCTGGGACTGATCGGTCTTTTGCGCGCGCTGCTGGTCGGTCACAGCGGACGGGGCGGCATGGCGACCGCCGTCGGGCTGTCGCTCATCGCCTGCGTGACCTTCGGCTCGGTGGTCGGCGCCGGAATGCCGCTGCTGATCAAGCGGCTCGGCTTCGACCCGGCGGTCTCGTCGGGTCCGTTCATCGCCTCGCTGGTCGACGTTCTGGGGATCATCATCTACCTCCGGATCGCGATGATGATCCTCGGGGCCGGCTGAGTTAAACGCCAGGACGCCAGGACGCCAAAGGCCGGATTTTCAATATTCCGGACCGTGGCGTCCTGGCGTCTTGGCGTTTTTTCTATCCGACCGCCTCGGCTGAGACCGGAAGCCCGCGCTTGCAGATCAGCGGGTGCGCGCGGCGTGCTTGCCCTTGGCGGCGCCGGTGCGGGCGGCTGTCACGTCGTGTGCAGGCGCTGACGACGAGGCCGCGGGCGAGCGATCGCCGACCGCCAGCACCTTGCCGAGACCGCCGTCACCGTGGTGGGTCCCGCCCCCGGTGTCCTTCTCGCTGTCGAGCAGGGCGTCGAGCGAGTCGCGCGTCTTGGGCGCCTTCTCCACGGCGGGGCGCGGCTTGGGCGTGCGCGCCGCGACCGGGGCCGGCTTCTCGATGTCCATCGTCGGCAGCGTGCTGCTCGAGGGGACCCCGACGCCGGCGGGGCGCTCGGCCTTCTTCACCTTGGGCTCGTTCTTGTGGGCGGCGTCTTCCTTGCGCGCCGCCGCCTGCATGGCGGCGATCTTGTCACGATCGAGCTTCTTGTCGTTCGGACCAACGACGTTCTCTTCCCACTTGAACTGCCGGCTGATGGCGTCGTCGCCGCCCTTCTCCGTCTTTGCCTTCCCCCCCTTGGCCCAGGCGGCCGAGGGCGACGAAAACGACAGGGCGCCGAAGGCAACCGAAAGGGCGACGAGAGCGACGGGAGCGAACTTCAACCGCATCGAAACCTCCGCGTGGGGTGGGCACCTATTCTCTCCTACACGCCGCCCTTCGCAACGACATTGTGTCGGAAATCACCCAAAAAACCAACATTCCTGATGGTCGGGCGCCAAGACGCGTCGGGCGGGATGCTGCGGTCGGGAAATGACCTGGTGCCCTATGCGAAAATTGCCTAGCCGGAGAGGCGCGCGACCAGATCGTCCAGCAGACGCCGGCCCGCTCCCGCGGCCGTGCACCCCCCATGCCCGGTGCAGACGACGTCGATGGTGTCGGTGGCGAGCTGCGTCTTGAGGGAACGGATCGCCGCCTTGTTCTCGTCGGGATGAGCGTCGAACAGGAAAGGCGTGGGCTCGAGAATGCCCTCTTTCAGGATCATGGTGTCCCCGGCGAAGAGGACGCCGTCGAAGAGGAAGGCGAACGACCCCGGCGTGTGCCCCGGCACCGGGATCGCCTTGACCGTCTTGCCGTCTCCGACGGTGATGGTCTGCGGCCCGGTCAGCAGCTCGCTGACCTTGAGGGGTGGCGAGCGCATGACCAGGGTCAGCGCCTTGGTGGCCAAGGCGTCGGGGGCGACGATGCCGGCGGCGAGCTCGACATCAGGTGCACCCATGAAGATATGGACCCCGGTCGGGAGCGAGAGCGCGCCCGAATAGTGATCGAAGTGGCCGTGGGTGAGGAAGACGGCTCGTACGTCAGGGCGGCTGGCGAGCAACCCGCGCACCACGCCGTCGATCGGCTTGCCGTCCGGGTCGGCCCCGGCGTCGAAGAGGATCACGTCGTGCCCGGCGCGCGCGCCGTAGACGTAAGTCGACGAGCCGCTCTTGACGCCGTAGATCCCCGGCTTGATCTCGTTGCCGCTGGCCACCTTGCCGCGGCCCCCGCGCATGCCGACCAGGCTGCCCGCCACGGTGGCAACCAGCGCGACGAAGATCATGAAGACGATACGGCGGTAATTCACGATGTCCGCAGCATCGTCCGCCGCGAACGACGAATCAAGCGGCGACTTGTCGCGTGACGGCCGCCGCCGCCGCGATGCAATCGTTGAGCCCCACACCGCGCAGGGTCTGGCCGATCAGATAGAGGCCTCGGTGCCGCGCCAGGTCGGCGTCGGCGGCCGCGACCTTGTGCGCGTGCCCCAGCGCGTACTGGGGGATGGCCTCGCGGTGGCGCCAGATGCGAACCAGGTCGGGAGCACGGGTCAGTCCGGCCAGCCGCCGCAGGTCGGCGACGGTGCGCGTCGTGATCTCGGCATCACTGGCATCGATGATCTGGGGGTCGAAGGTGCCGCCCAGAATCGCCCGCAACAGGACCGCGCCGGGCGGCGCGCGGCCCGCGAAGATCGACGATTCGTACTGGCAGCCGAGCACCGTCGATGTCGGGGCGGCGGCGGCGGGATCGGGCTCGCGGGACACCAGAAAGCCGTAGGCGCCGAGGTCGACGCCGATGCTGTCGGTACCGGCATGAAAACCGAGGCAGACCACCACCGCCGGCGCGACGCGTACCCCGCGCAACGCCGCCGCTGCCGCCGGGGCCAGCGGGTCGAGCAACGCCGCCGCGGGCGCGCCGCCGGTCGCGATCACCACGGCGTCGGCCTCGACCGGGCCCTCGACCGGGGCGTCGAGCGGCGCCGCGCCGCCCGCCAGCGTCACCCGCCATTTGCTACCAGCCGGCTCGATCCGCTGGGCGCGGGCGACGATCCGGCGCGCGCCGAGCGCGTGGTCCAGCGCGCGCGCCAGCTCTTGCAGGCCGTCAGGGAAGGTGACCGACTTGCCGACGCCGCCCCCGCCGGCCCGTCGCTGCGCCAGCATCCCACGCACCACGCTGCCGTGCGCGCGCTCGAGGGCGGCCAGTCGAGGCAGGGCGCTGCGCACCGACAGCGCCGCGGCGTCGCCGGCGTAGATCCCGATCACCGCCGGCGCCAGCAGCGCGCGCGCCGCCTCGGCGCCGAAGCGTCGGGCGCCGAACGCCAGCACCGACTCGTCGCTGTCGTCGTCAGCGGGACGACCGCGGGTGAACGGCTCGCGCAGCAGCCGCAGCTTGCCGCGCCAGCTGAGCAGCCCCGAGCGCGCGAGCGCGATCGGGTTCATCGGCAGCGGGTGCAGCCGGCCGCGCGCATGGATGAAACGCCGTCGCGCCGTCGGTTCGGCGCTGACCAGACGCGGCTCGAGCCCGGCATCGGAGATCAGGGTGCGGGTCTCGGCCGGACCGTTGAGCAGCGCCTGCGGCCCGGTCTCGCACAAGAACCCGTCGATGCGTTCGCTGCGGATGAACCCGCCCGGTTCGCTGTCGGGATCGATCGAGACCACGTCGTGCCCCGCGCGCCCCAGGAAGTGCGCCGCCGCCAGCCCTGAGATCCCGCGTCCGAGCACCGCGACGCGCATGACCCTAATTCCAGCCCTTCGCGCGCGCGGCGGCGTCGGCCAGGTCGGCGAGCGCGCCGATGAACGCCGGGTGGCAACCGACGGTGCGCGCGCGCGCGAAGTGGACGATGCCCTGCCGTTCCGCCTGCGAACGGTAAAGGATGTCGATCTCCTGCAGCGTCTCGAGGTGCTCGCCGGTGAAGGCGACCGGGACGACGACGACGGCGCGATTCCCGGCCTCCGCCAGCTGCCTGAGCACGTCTTCCGTGGCGGGGCCGAGCCATTCTTGTCGGCCGACCCGGCTCTGGAACGCCAGCTGCTGGCGGTCCCTCAGCTCCAGCCGCCGCGCCACGGCGCCGACGGTGGTGCGGATCTCGTCGAGGTAGGGGTCGCCCCGTCGCACGTAGGATACCGGCAGGCCGTGCGCCGAGAAGACGATCGGCGCGTTCGCGCGGTGCTCGTCGGGCAAGGTCGCGATCGCCTCGCTCACGCGATCGCACAGCGCCGTGATGAATCCCGGCGCGTCGGGGTAGCTCTCGACGCGCGCGAGCTGAATGCTGGTCCCGGCCAGCGCGCGTTCCAGCGCCTTGAAGGACGAGCCGGTCGTGGTGATCGAGTAGTGCGGAAACAGCGGCACCGCGACGGCGCGCTGCACGCCGGCGGCGCGCATGGCCGCGACCGCGTCGGCCGAGAACGGCCGCCAGCAGGCCATGGCGACGAAGGGGAGGGCGGCGCGGCCGCGCCGCTCGAGCTCGGCGGCGAGCGCCTTGGCCTGGTCGGTCGACTCGGCGAGGATCGGCGACCGGCCGCCGATCTGGAGGTAGGCGGCGCGCGAGAACGGCGCGCGGCGCCGGGCGATGTAGCCGGCGAGCAGCGGCTGCAGCGGGCGCAGCAGGCGGCCGAGCTGGATCACGTCGGGATCGGCGAACAGGTTGCGCAGGAACGGCTCGACTGATTCCGGCGAGTCGGGGCCGCCGAGGTTGAGCGCGACGACGGCCAGCGTGTCGGCCGGCTTGGCCGGCACTAGGCCCCCCTGACGGTCCGCACCAGCGCCTCGACGCTCTCGATCGGGGTCTCGGGGAAGATGCCGTGTCCCAGGTTGAAGATGTGTCCCTTGCCGCCACCGCGGCGCACGACGTCGGCGGCGCGCCGCTCGATCTCGGCCACCGGACCCAGCAGCACGGCCGGGTCGAGGTTACCCTGCACCGCCGTCGCGCCTCCCAGGCGGGCGCGCGCCTCGTCGAGCGGGATGCGCCAGTCGATGCCGTAGACGTCAGCGCCGACAGCGGCGATGCGGTCGAGGATCGTCGTCGCGCCGTTGGCGAAGTAGATCACCGGCACGCCGCTGGCGCGCACGGCGGTCACCAGCGCCGCGCGTCGGCTCCAGCACGTAGCGATCCCAGTCCTCGGGCGAGACCACGCCGACCCACGAATCGAAGATCTGGATCGCCTGCGCGCCCGCCGCGACCTGGGCCAGCAGGTAGTCGCGCGTCGTCTCGCCCAGCAGCGCCAGCAGGCGGTGCGCCAGCTCGGGCTGGCGGTAGAACAGCCCCTTGGTCTCGGTGAAGCTCTTGGCGGTCTTGCCCTCGATGGCGTAGGTCGCGACGGTGAACGGCGCGCCGGCGAAGCCGATGAGCGGCGTCTCCGCGTCCAGCTGCTCGCGCACCAGGCGGATCGTCTCCAGCACGAAGTCGGTGCGCTGCGTCGGGATCGAAGCGCGAGATCGCGCGACAGGTCGGCGGCCGTGCGGAGCGGTGCTGGCAGGCGGGGGCCCTGCTCGGTGAACTGTACCTCCAGCCCCATCGCCTCCAGCGGGACCAGCAGGTCGGAGAAGAGGATCGCGGCGTCGAAGCCGAAGCGCCGGATCGGTTGCAGCGTCACCTCGGCCGCGAGCCGCGGCGTCTTGCACAGCTCGAGAAACGAGACGCCCTGGCGCACCTGCCGGTACTCGGGCAGGTAGCGCCCGGCCTGGCGCATCATCCACAACGGCGGTCGCGGCGTCGCCTCGCCGCGGCAGGCGCGGAGGTAGAGGGGGGCGGGGGTTTGGTCCTTAAGCATGAGCAGCGGGGTACTCTACCCGAAAGCCATTGCCGTCGGCAGCGTCGCGTCTTGATCGTCCGCGCTGGCTTCCCTCCTGGTCGCGGTTAATCTATAAGGCTCGTCGCGTCCGCAAGCGCGGCACGGAGCTTCAAGAGAATGGCAGCAATGAAGTCCACAGGTGCCTCGGGGGGTGAACGTCGTCGCAAGCCGCGCGGAGCGAACGCGTCGGCCGCGGGTGCCGTGGCGCCGGTCCTGTCGGAAGGCGAATGGCTGGGTCGTCTCGACGCGCTCGCCGATCGCCTGGCCGGCCTGGACGATCGCGGCACCATCGTCGATCACGTCGTCAGCGAAACCATGAAGCTGTTGCCCGCCGATGAGGTGTTGGTGCGCGCCGACGCCGCGGCCGTCACCGCGCCGTCGTTCGTCGAGGAGAGTGACGGCGCGCCGGCGCGCGCCGTGATCCCGCTGGTGATCGGCGGGCGGCACTTCGGCGCGGTCGAGATCTCGATGAAAGCCCGTCGGGTCGTCACCCCGGGCGAGCGGGCGCTCAGCATCGCGCTGGCGCGGCAGTGCGCGCAGGCGCTCGACAGCTTGGCGCTGCGCACGGCGCATCGCGAAGCGACGGTGGTCGTCGCCGCGCCGGTGCCGGCTGTGCCTTCGGACGTGCAGGTGGCGCCGCTCGCGTCCGCGGCGTTGGCGTCGTCGTCGCCGGATCTGGCCGCGCTCCAGGCGACGATCGGTCGGCTCGAGGGCGATCTGCGCGCGCTGGCCAAGCTGGCCCGCTCCGCCGAGCTGCCGCCGACCGCCTGGGTCGACCAGGCCGAGCGAAACGCGCTCCGGCGCCTGGAAGAGGTGCGCGCGCAGTTGCTGGGCGTCGAGAACGCCGCCTAGGCGCAGTCTGGGCGGATAAGAGAAACGCCACGACGCCAGAGACGCCAAAAGGCCGGATTTTCTGGTTCCGGACGCTGGCGTCCCGGCGTCCTGGCGTTTAACCGACAGCGCTGAGCCAGGCCCAGACCACGGCGCAGGCGGCCTTCGAGGCGACGACGTGGTTGCGGCGCCACTCGGCGTGGGCGCGCGGGCCGACGTGGTTGGCGATGCCCAGCACCGCGGCCATCGGCGTGTCGGCGTGCGCGGCGGCGCGCGCGACCGCGAACGACTCGAGATTCTCGACGGTGGCGCCGGTGCCGCGCGCGATCCGGCGCGCCAGAGCGACGGTGCGCGTGATCGCCAGCAGCGTCGCGGCCGCACCACCGGCCACCGCCTCCGGCGCCGCGCGCCGCAGGTCGGTCAGCAGCGCGCCCGAGGTCGGCGTGCGTTGCACCAGCGGCCCGGGCAGATAGCCGTCGCCTCGCAGCGCCGCGGTCGAGCAGAGCACCAGCTCTTCGGGAAGCGCCACCGCGCCGATCGACAGCGCACCCGCGCGCGCGGCGTAGCAGCCCGCGGTCCCGACGAAGACAATTTGCGTCGGCTCGGTTTCGGCGATGGCGCGCGCGGCGCCGATACCGGCGTCGACGCCCCCGACACCGACCGCGCGGCAGGTGGTCAGGCGCGAGATCGCCCGCGCCGCCGGCCGCGCCAGCTGCGCCCGCAGTGGCGCGATCTCCGGCTCCCAGGCCGAAAGAATGAGGATCGTGCTGGCACCGGTCACTGGCGCTTATCTATTCCAAGATCGGGCGCCGCGAACATTTATTTATGATGGGAACCCTGGGAGGGTTCCCAAACTCTCCCGCGACGGGTCCCGTCGGGCAAGCCCGCCGGTACCCACGCGAACATCTATGATGGGAACCCTGGAAGGGTTCCCCCCCCCGCGACGGGTCCCGTCGGGCAAGCCCGCCGGTACCCACGCATGAATTTTGTGTGTCGAATGCGCTCGGGTGCGCTTGCGCACGTGGCCGCGCGCGCCCGGCAGCGCGCGTACCGGTCGCCGCCTCAGCCGGGCGCGTGCTGGTCGCGCCCCAGCCGGCGGAGGCGGCGGACGCGCTCTTCGATCGACGGGTGAGTCGACAGCAGCCCCATGAGCGCGGCGGCGGCGCCACCGCGCAGCGGATTCACGATGAAAAGATGCGACGTTGCGGGACCGGCGAATTCGTATGGCCGGACGGTCTTGGATTGCTCGAGCGCGACCAGCGCGTCGGCCAGCGCGTCCGGATCGCCACACAGCGCCGCCCCCGAGCTGTCGGCGCCCAGCTCGCGCGATCGGCTGATCGCCAGCTGGATTAGCAGCGCGATGATCGGCGCGACGACGATCCAGGCCAGCGCCGCCAGGCCGCCGCCGCGGTCGTCGTCGCCGCGCGAGCCGCCGCCCAGCAATAGCCCCCACTGCAGCACGTGACCGAGCGTGGAGATCAGCCCCGCGGCGCCCGCGGCCACGGTTGCGATCAGCACGTCGCGGTTCCGGACGTGCGACAGCTCGTGCGCCAGCACCCCTTCGAGCTCGCGCTCGGTGAGCAGTTGCAGGATGCCGTCGGTGACCGCGACCGCGGCGTGGTTCGGGTTGCGTCCGGTCGCGAAGGCGTTGGCCGCCGCCGACGGAATCAGGTAGAGGCGCGGCATCGGCATCCCCGCACGCGCGGCCAGCCGCCCGACGATCGTGTACAGGCTCGGTGCCTCGGCGCGGCTCACCTCTTGCGCGCGGTGGGCGAGCAGCGCGAGGCGGTCGGAGAACCAGTACATCACGAAGTTCAGCGCCAGCCCGAACGCGCCGAAGGTCAGTAATCCCCGCTGGCCGTCGATGGCGCGGCCACCGATCGCCAGAAGCGCGATCAGCGCCGCCATCAGCACGGCCGTGCGGAGGTAGCTCGACAGAGCGCCCGCCGACGCGGGCGTCGCGGCAACCGAACTGGGCATTTCCCCGAGAGGTTAAGCACGCATGGGCGATGGTCAACGAAGCGGCCGACCGCGCGCCGGGCGGCGGGGGGCGCTGCCGAGGGGAAAAAACTTCCCTCGCTGCCGACTCACGTTTAACGTCGAGCCCCGTGAGAGGGTATCCGACGTCCTCGTCCACGTCCTTGTCGACGTCCGCGCGGCACGCGCGGCTGGTCGTCTTCTCGTTCTCGCTGCGGCTCGTGCTCTCGTTGTTGCCGCTGCTGGCCGCGGCGTCGTCGTGCAGCGACGGCAACCTCGCCCCCGCGCAGCGCCTGTGGACGATGGCCGATCTACAGCAATCGTTTCATCAGGGGACCGCCTGCACCAACCCGGGCGGCCTGCCGTGCGACTACTTCGTCGCCGCCGGCGCCGTCGGCAACGACGTCCTGCAGTTCAAGCTAGCGTTCTCGGAAGGTCAGCCGATGGGCTACATGACCACCGATTTCTGGGCCAACTACGATCGGATCTGGCTGGAGCCGATGTACATCCTGGTCACCGCCTGGAACGACAAGGCGCCGCTGGTCAATCGGTTGCGCGACCCCGCAGGCAACCTGGCGGGACCGATCTTCAGCATCGGGCCGCAGAGCGGCTTTTACAGCCCGTACTGGCAGGTGTTCTACGTCGAGGTGCCACCCGGGACGGCGCCCACCCAGTACACCTCGGTGCGCGCGCTCTTCGACGATGACCTGGTCATGCACCCTGGCCCGAATCGCTTCGCGTCGATCGGGCCCAGCAGCGTCTCGTTGCCGTCGGCCAACGATATCTTGAAGACCTGGCCGTCCATCGACGCCTACTTGCTGGACGGCGCCGATGCGCGCGCCAAGTTGGTCGACAGCTCGCAGCATCTGACCGGCTGGCTGGACGGCGCCGCGGTCGACTACGTCGACTTCGGCACCGACAACTTCGACGTCGATGCCAACCAGGTGATCCTCGACGTTCCGCTGTTCCTGTTCAAGCAGCTCAACGCGGCCGGGAATCTGGAGTTCGCGGGCGCCCCCAACGTGGGCGGTGTCGCGCCCCTGTTCAGCGGCGTCTCGGGGCGCGTAAGCGCCAACAACCGGCCGCAGTTCGGCGCGCTCTGGCGCCTGCACGTGGTGACGCTGCCGCCGGCGGCCAGGGTCTTCTTCGCGACCGACGCGGCGACCGCGATCATGAACGGTGGCAACGCGGCGATGCTTGGCACCAAGGTCTTGCGCGTGGCGCTCGACGGTTCGTGCTTCGCTTCCCTCGCCACCGGCGACCAGTGCGTCTGGCTCGATTCGCAGGCGGCGATCGAGAACAACCTCGGCGAAAAAGCGATCACCCGCACGGCGCTGTTGCCGGCGTGCCCGTTCGTGATGTTCCGCGGCCGGCCGGTGCCGTACCAATGATGCGCGCGCGGGCCGCGGGGCGGCGGGCGTCGGTGGCGGCGATGGTGATGGGCAGTCTTTCGCTGGCGGTCGCCGGGCGCGCCGCCGCGCAGTCGGCGGCGCCCTTCGACGACGCTGGCGGCGTCGACGCTGACAACGCGGGCGACGGCTACACACCGGCCGAAGGGGTGGCGTCGCCGCCGGCGCTGCGGGTCACCGGCTACATCGATCTCGGCTTCGCGCACGCGCAGGGCGACGGCACCAGCTACCGGGCAGGCGACACGCGCGTGCCCGCCGACTACGGCGTCGACACCTTCGCGACCGCGGTGAACTCGCGCGGCGACGTCGCCTCGACCGACGCGGGCGGCCGCTTCGTCAACGGATTCCTCCCGCGCTCGGTCGGCATTGGCGGGAACGCGTCACCGCTGATCAACACCGTCGACTTCGACCTCCGCTACAACGTCCCGGCGGCGCCGCTGATGTTCTTCTCGCGGCTGCAGCTGCTGCCGCGGTTCACCGGGACCGGCGACGAGACGCGGCCGCTGCTGCAACAGGCGTTCGGGCGCTGGGTCCCGTTCGATTCGCAAGAGCTCGCGCTCAGCGTCGGCAAGTTCGACTCGGTCGTCGGCATCGAGTACCTCGACAACGAGGCCAACATCCGCACCGGCGTGACGCCGTCGCTGCTGGCGCGCTACACCACCGGCCAGTCGCTGGGCGCCAAGGCCTTCTATCGCATCCAGATCCCGGCCGCCTGGTCGGCGCTGAGCCTGAACTTGGCCGCGACCACCAGCGGCAGCTTCGTCGAGTCGCTGCAGGTGCCCGACGCGTCGCTGACCGGCGTGCCGGTCGGCAGCGGGCGGCTCGGCTACGAGCTGAATCTGCCGCGCTTCCAGGTCAAGCTGGGCGTCAGCGGACTGTACGGGCCGCGCAACGATCAGCACGATCCCCACGTGCTGCAGCAGATCGTGGGCGCCGACGCGCGCATCGCCGTCGCCGGGATCTACCTGAACGGCGAGTACGTGCGGGTCGACGAGGACGCGGGGCACGATCAGAAGATCACCAGCCTGGGCGTCTTCCCGCTGGTGTCGGCGTTCCACGAGCGCGGTTACTACGTTCAGCTGGCCTACGGGTTGGCGATCGACGCCGCGGCTGGCCCGCTGCGCAAGATCACCGCCTATGCGCGCTATGAGCGGCGCAACGCCTGGTTCGAGGGGTACACGCCGCTGCTGGTCGATCGCATCACCGGTGGTCTACGCTTCGATCTCTGGGAGGCGCTGATCATGAAGGGGGAGATTCTGGTCAACCGCGAGCTGGCGGGGGCGCCCACGGTGCCCAACAACGTCCAGACGCTGTCGGTGGTCTACAGCTTCTAGCGCGTGAGTCGCACGAGGAGGTTCGATGGATAGATCGATTGTTCGCTCGCGCCGCCGCTGGTGTCATCGTGGGCACCATCATCCTCGCGCCCCCGGCCGCGCGCCGGCGCTCGTCGCGGCGCTGGTCGTCGGTGTCACCGTCGCTGTCCTCGCGGTCGCCGCCGCCGGGCGCGCGGAGGCGGCTGCAGCGCCGCGCGCCGGCGGCTGGCTCGGCGAGGAGATGCCGCTGCCGCTGTCGGTGCGCACGCCGCAGGACCTGGCGGTCAAGCAGGTCGCGGAGCGGCAATATCTGATCTTCAACCTGCTGGCGGGCGGCAAGCTGGCGTGGGACGGCGGCGACTACGCCACGGCGGCGACGAAGTGGGAGACGTTGCTGCGGCTGCCGGGGCTGGATCCCGAGATCGATCGGGTGATCCGGCCGCTGGCGCGCGAGGCGCGCGGCAAGGCGGGCGGCACCCCGATCGCGGAATCGCCGTCGACCGCCGCGCCGCCGGTCGGGGCGTCGCCGCCGTTGCCGACCGACGCGACGGCCGCGCCCGCACGCGAGCCTCGGACCGTCGCGGTCAGCGGCTACGCTCTCGGGCGGCGGCGCGCAGGGGCCGGGCGGCGCGGTGATCTGGCTCAAGCGCCACGGCGCCGAGACGCCGCGCCCGGCACCGGCCAAGGGCAAGGTGATCAATCAGCGCAACAAGAGCTTCGTCCCGCACGTGCTGGCGGTTCCCGTCGGCAGCAAGGTCGACTTCCGCAACGAGGACACGATCTTTCACAACGTGTTCTCGCTGTCGAAGCCCAACGACTTCGACACCGGCCTCTACCGGCAGGGGGCGTCGTACAGCCAGGTGTTCAAGAAGGCGGGGCCGGTGCAGATCCTCTGCAACATCCACTCGTCGATGCTCGGGTACGTCTACGTCGTCGACACGCCGTACTACACGCAGGCCGACGGCGCCGGCGCCTTCACGATCAAGGGCGTGCCGCCGGGCGAATACGAGCTCGGCATCTGGCACGAGGGGGCTTCGAAGGAGCTGCACCAGCGCGTGACCGTCGGCTCCGACGGCGTGCGCGGTCTGGAGATCAAGGTCGCGGGGGATCGCCGTGCGCCGACGTTTCTGCCGGATAAGTCGGGGAAGCCGCGGCAGTCGCAGCTCGGGTATTGACGCTGGCCGGCTAAACGCCAAGACGCCAGGACGCCACGGTCCGGAATCAAGAAGTCCGGACTTGGCGTCTCTGGCGTCATGGCGTTTCGTCTTGTTCGACCAGCATTGTGTCTAGCGCTGCGTGCGCAGAAAGGTGATTGCCTCGGTGGCGGCGCGCTCGAGTGGGTCGAGCTGGCCGGGGAAGAGGTGGGTGGCGTTGTCGACGACGAAGAGGCGCTTGGGCTCGGCCATCGTCGAGACGGCGGCGGTGATCGCGTCGCGGCCGCCGAATTCGTCGTCGGCGGCCTGGATGATCGCCTTGGGTTTGGACGAGGTGGCGAGGAAGCGGTAGTCGAACATCTTGAGCGCCAGGCCGACGCCCAGCAGCTTGTCGACCCGCGCGTCGGCGGCGCCCACGGTCAGGCCGACGCGCGCGCCAAACGAGAAGCCGGCCATCCAGAGCGGCACGCCGGGGGCGCGCGCCGCGAGGAAATCGAGCGCGGCGCGGGCGTCATCCTCTTCGCCGACGCCGTTGTCGTAGGTTCCGGTCGAGCGACCGACGCCGCGAAAGTTGAAGCGCAGCACCGAGGCGCCCGCGTCGCCCAGCGCCTTGGCGACGCGGTAGACGACGTTGTTGTTCATGGTGCCGCCGTGAACCGGGTGCGGGTGGCAGACGACGACCGCGGCGAATGGGGCCGGCCTCTCCTTCAGGATCGCCTCCAGCTGTCCGTGCGGCACCGGCAGGTCGAATCGCCCGGAGCCGGGCAGAGGCGAGGGCGGCGAGGGTGACGTCATGGCGCAAGATCTACGACAGATCCCATGACAAACGCCATGACGCCACCGACGCCAGGGCCGGATTTTGTGAAGTCCGGACCGTGGCGTCTTGGCGTCTTGGCGTTTAACCGAACAGCACGGCCCCTACGGCGCGAGCATCCCTTCCGCGATCGCCGGCGCGGGCTCGGGAGCCGACTGCGCGATGTCGACCAGCCGCTGTCGTTCCTCATCGGGGCCGGTGAAGGCGACGCCGGCGCGCCGCACCGACTCCTGCAAGCTCTTGATGACCACCGGCAGGGCCGGTTGGCCGGGCAGCTGATCGAAGCGCAAGGTTGCGTCGGCGCCGATCTCCAGATGGGGCGCGACCTCGAGCGCCACGCCCGACAGCGAGACATCGACGACGCGCACCGCGATCTCTCGCGCGCCGATCCTGAGCGTCGCCGCCCAGTCGACCTCGTGGCGAAGGTGCTTGCGGCGGAAACGATCGAGCATCACCGCCAGCGGCTCCTCGGCTATCTCGAGGTTGCCCCCGCTCCCGACCTCAACCGGCGCCGACAGACCGGACAGCTCGGGCATCTCGCCCTCCATCTCGGGCGGCATCACCGGCAGGTCCTCGTGCAGCAGGGTCTCGGCCATGCGCAGAAACGTGCGGCCGTTTCGGTCGAGACCGACGTCTCGCAGCGGCCCGCGCGTCGGCGGTCCAACCCGCGTCAGGCGGTCCTGCGCGCGCACGCAGCCGGCCACCGGCAGGTCGAACCCCAGCCGCGCGCGCACCAGCCGCGAGAAGGCGTGGAACATCTCCACCTGCTCCGGCGTCGACGCCTGATTGCCGACCAGCTTGGCCAGAAACGACAATGAGGGCGACAGTGACGATGACGGGGGCGTCGGCGCCCCCTCCTCCGCGACAGCGCCCGCGGGGGGCGCCGCCAGGGGCACGCGCGCGTTCTGCCCGAGAAAAGCGAGCATGCCGGCGAGCGAGGAACCGTCCGGGGACGTGACCAGCAGGCTGGTCTCGGCCAGCGAAAAGAAGTCGGCGAGGTCCTCCTGATCGGTGGCGCACAGATCGAGGATCACCACCTCCGCCTCGAGCGCGCGCAACTGGGGCATCAGCAGGCGCCGCTGATCCCGGTCGAGGGTCGCCGCGCCGGGGCGCGCCGTCCCGCCCGCGACCAGGTACAGGTTGCGAATGGTCGTGCTCATGAGGGACGAGTCGAGGTCGCGGATCTCCTGGTTGAGCAGCGCCTGCCACCCCAGCGTGGGCGGCTCGACGCCCAGGATGGTGTGCAGGGACGGCGTGCGCGGATCGAGGTCGACCGCGATCACGTGGGCGCCCAGGTTGGCGAACGCGACCGCCAGGTGCGCCGCGACCGTGCTCTTGCCGGCGCGGCCGCTGGTCGAGCCGACGGCGATGATGCGCGTCCACAGGCTGGCGGGTGGCGGGGCGTGCCAGCGACCGCGCGCGAGCAGCTCCACTCTTCCCACGCCGACCGACGCGAGGTTTGTTCCTGACCGCCGGGGTGAACGCATGGAGAACTCCATGGATCGACGCAGATAAGTCATCGGTTTTCAGGGCTTCCAGCTTGAGCGCGTCAGGTTGGCGACTCATCCAGAGGCCGCGTCAGATCGCTGTCAGAGTTTCTAAAGAATTGAAAATAGGGGCCGATGGGGCTTCACATGCACTCTCGTACAGAGGCGAAGCCGTATGGCCATATCCGCGGCTAGGGCGACGGAGCCGATGAGTC
Source organism: uncultured Pseudomonadota bacterium (assembly GCA_963778795.1). GTDB lineage: Bacteria > Myxococcota_A > Polyangia > Fen-1088 > Fen-1088 > DASRQZ01. The sequence goes on from CAVZVU010000005.1 coordinate 2,247,684, forward strand.
TGGCCAACGCCTCAGGACTGGTTCACGGGCCGCAGTCTCCGCTGGTGGAGACCAAGCGCACCTGCGCGCGAATCGCCGCCAGTGATGCGAGCGTGCTGCTGACGGGGGAGACCGGCACCGGCAAGGAGGTCTTCGCGCGTTTCATCCACGGCGCCAGCCCGCGCGTGGCAAAGCCGTTCGTGCCGGTCAATTGTGGCGCGATCCCGGAGACCCTGCTGGAGAGCGAGCTGTTCGGTTACGTCAAAGGTGCGTTCACCGGGGCCGTCGCCGCGCGTCGCGGCCGGGTCTCGCTGGCCGAGGGCGGCACGCTCTTCCTCGACGAGGTCGGCGAGCTGCCGCTGACGCTGCAGGTGAAGCTGTTGCGCTTGCTGCAGGAGCGCACCTTCGAACCGATCGGCAGCTCCGAGTCGGTGCCGGCCAACTTCCGCCTCATCGCGGCGACCAACCGCGATCTCACCGAAGAGGTGAAGGCCGGTCGTTTCCGCAGCGATCTTTACTACCGCCTGCACGTCTGCCCGATTCACTTGCCGGCGCTGCGTGAGCGCGCCAACGACATCGCGCATCTGTTCGCCCACTTCTGGGCGCGCCGCGGCGAGACGCGCGCCGTCGAGCCGGCAGTCATGCAGTGCCTGTCGGGCTACGCCTGGCCGGGCAACGTGCGCGAGCTCGAGAATCTGGTCGAGCGGGTCTCGGTGTGCGCGGAGGGGGATATCATCCGCCTCGGTGATCTGCCGATCGGCGTGCGCGCGCCGCACCTGGGTGCCATCGAGGTGCAGCAGGTGCGCGACAATCTGATCCCGAACGACGACACGCCGATCGCGACGATGGCGTCGGTGGTGTCGATGGCGTCGGGCGCCGAGCCACGCCCGATCGAGGCGGTCGCCGCCGAGCTGCGCGACGCGCTGCGGGCCGCCCACGCGGTCGCGGCTGGTGCGCGGGCCGCGGAAGCGGTGCTCGACAGCAACGGCACCGCCAGCGACGACGACGAGTCGGGAATGAGCTCCCCGCCGGGCGCCACGCCGACGCCGGCGCTGACGCTGCCGATCGATCTGCCGACGATGCTGCGCGAGCTCGAGAACGCGTACATCAACGCCGCGCTCAACCACACCGGCAGCAACAAGAAGGAAGCCGCCAAGCTGCTGGGCATGGGGCGCACCACCCTGGTCGAGAAGTTGCGCCGTCGGAATACCGACGCGTCACGCTCCTGACCGGCGGCGTGCCACTCAACTGACGCCGGCGAGACGCGCCGGCGTCGGCGCGCGCGGCGAGTGAGGCCGCGCGGCGGTTCACGCGCCGGATCGCAGGCTGCGCGCGGCCGGCACGGTCGCTGCCGACGACCGGCACGGTCGCTGCCCACGACCGGCACGGTCGCTGCAGAGAAAGGCAGTGGAGCCTTTCCCCCTTGGTTTTACACGCGCTCACATGGCTGCTCGCGCTCGTCGCGGTCGAGGACAAGGGTCCCGTCGGCGTGCACGTCACCACCGCGACGGCGGCCGAGCGCATTCCGCTGAGCCCGCTGCGCGGTCCGATCGACCTGGTCGCCGATCCCTACGGCGGCCGCATCGAGCTGCGCACGCAGAAGCCGCAGCCGGCGCTGGCGGCGCAGGTGTCGCGGCACGCCGGGATGATCTGCCCCACGGTGAAGCTCAACGGCTCTGTCATCGAGCTGACCTGCCGCACGCGCCGCTTCGAGGCGCTGCTGAGCAGCGAGGGCGGCAAGAAGTTCCTCGACATCCAGGAGCTGCGCGGGCTGCCCTGGCGCGAGGGGGCCGCCGGTCCGCCGTTCTATCACTACGAGCCGTTCCGCACCGGGCTGGGTTCGATCTGCCCGGGCAGGAACGCGGTCTCGCGCGGCGAGTGCGCGCTGCTGGCGGGGCGGCAGCTTCAGGCGGCGACGGAGTTTCGATCGGCGGTCGAGACCGGCGACGGCCAGATGGCAGCGCTGCGGCTGGGCGATCTGGCGCTCGGCACCGGGGATCCGGCGACGGCGATCGGCTGGTACCGTCGCGCCGGCAGCGCGGGGATCTTCGGGCGGATGGCGCGCGCGCGCATCTGCGAGCTCGAGGGCAGCTGCCTCGATTCGACGGCGGCCGTGCAACGCGTCCTGGATCCGCGCGGCTTGCCCGGGCCGCTGCGCGCGGAGATGACGGTGCGCGCGGTTCGCGCCGAGGCGCTGGAGGGACGCCTCGGTTCGGCGACGCGCATCCTCTGGCAGATGATCCGCGGCGGTTCGCTGGGGTGGATGTGTCGCGAGGGGGGCGAGCTGATCTGCCGCCGGGTGCTGCTGGAATACATGCGCGAGGCAACCGCCGGCCACGTCAACGCCACGCAGCCCGCGAAGGAGCCGTCGGCCGACGTGCCGGCCGAGCCGGCGGCGGAGGTCGCGAGCCCGACTAGAGCGGCCGAGCCGCCGACCGCTCCGGTCGCAGCGTCGGGTAGCGATGTGGGCACGGTCGCGGCCACGCCGCCGCCGGCCGCTTCCGCGACGGTCGCGAAGAATTCGCCCGGCGCCGCGTCCACGGCAACCACCATCCCCGACCACGACGCGGGCGCTCCGGTCGCGGTCGTTGAGAAGTCGGGCACGCCGACGCCGACGCCGACGCCGACGGGGGTGTCCGCGCCCGATTCCGACGGCGAGCCGACTGAAGCCGAGATGGCGTTCGAGGTCTACCTGTCGCTGCCGGCGTGGGACCACGGTCCGCTCGCGCCCGAGCTCTCGGAGGCGGCCGCCGATCTGGCGAATCACCTCGGCGCGCCGGTGTTCGGCGGCAACATCCTGTCGGCGGTCGCGCCCGGCGTCGAAATCGCGATGCTGCCCGCACATCTGCTGCGCGCCGCCGAGCTTTACCTCGACGGCGACGACATCGCCCGCACCCGCCTGGTGATCGAGTACGCGCGCACGCGGGTCGGCAAGAGGATGACGGGGCGCTGGGTCGCGCTCGAACGCAGGCTGGCCGCGCGCGTCGCCAGCGAAGAGGAGTCCGCGATGGCACCACCGCTGAAGATCAACGTCGACGCCACGGAGGTCTCACGCGAGCTCGCCGCGGCGCGCGCCGTGCTGGCGCGCGCCCAGGTCGCCCGCGCCGAGACCGCCCCGAAGAAGAAGCAAGGAGACAAGCCATGAACCTCGCCCGTACCGTCGGCGTCGCTCAACCGCCCGCCGCACCCGCGGCGCGCCCCACCGCGCCGATGCCGGTCGCCGAGAGCGGCGCGATGCGCGAGGTGCTGAGCGCCGCGGAGGACGTCGCGATGGGCAACACCACCGTGCTGGTCCTCGGCGAGAGCGGCACCGGCAAGGAGGTCGTCGCACGCTACATCCATCGCTGTTCGCCGCGCGCGGCCGGCCCCTGGGTCGCCGTCAACTGCGCGGCGATGCCGGCGGAGTTGCTGGAGAGCGAGCTGTTCGGCCACGAGCGCGGCGCCTTCACCGGCGCCGCCGAGCGGCGCGTCGGCCGCATCGAGCAGGCCGACAAGGGGACGCTGCTGCTCGACGAGATCTCGGAGCTGCCGCCGCCGCTGCAGGCCAAGCTGCTGCGCGTCCTGCAGGAGCGCGAGGTCGATCGGCTGGGCGGCGGGCGCCCGGTCCCCGTCGACGTGCGCATCATCGCGACCTCGAATCGCGATCTCGGCCAGATGGTGGAGCGCAAGCTGTTCCGCGCCGACCTCTACTACCGCCTGTTCGTCTTCCCGATCGTCCTGCCGCCGCTGCGCGATCGCCCAGACGACATCCCCGTGCTGGCAAACCACCTGCTGCGCAAGCTGGCCGAGGACCTGGGCCGGCCGGTGCCGACCCTGGCCGACGACGCCATCCGGGGCCTGGCGCGTTATCGCTTCCCGGGCAACGTGCGCGAGCTCGGCAACATCCTCGAGCGGGCGCTGGTCCGCTGCCGCTTCGGCGTCATCGATCTGCAGTTTCTCGACATCGGCATCCACGAGCCACGGTCGAGCGTGGCGGCGCTGGGACGCACCGAGCGCGCGCCGCTGCCCGAACGGCGCTTCCTGCCCGAAGGGGTGCCGATCGATCTCAGCTCGCTGGAGCGGCTGGCGATTCAAGAGGCGTTGCGCCGTGAGAACGGCAACCGCACGCGCGCGGCGCGGGTGCTGGGCATCAGCCTGCGCACGCTGCGCAACAAGCTGCGCGAGTATCGCGAGCGCAGCGACGGCGCCGGTCGCGTCGCCCCGGCAGCTTCTGCCGATGGGCAGATTGTGCCCGGCGAGGGGACGGACGAAAGGGACGACGCCTCGGGGCCAATCGTCGCCGACGCCGCCCCCTTCGAGGAGCCGACGGTCGCGCCGTCTCCGGCACGCGGTTCGCATCTGTTGCCAGCGCACAAGGAGCAGGCGGCGTGAAGATCTTCGATGCAACCCTGAAGACGCTCGAGCAGGCGCTGGACGTGCGCCTGGTCGAGCAGAACGTGCTGGCGGGCAACGTGGCCAACGCCGACACACCGGGCTACAAGCCCAAGGAGCTCGACTTCGGCGCCGCCATGCAGGCAGCGCACGCCGCCGCCAGCGCCGACATCATGGCGGCCACCGCGCCTGGCCACATGGGGCCGAACGGCGGCTCGACCGGCACGGGAGCCGGCGACATCGCCACGTCGATGATCGTCGAAGGGCGCGGCACCAGCCCCAGCTTCGACGGCAACGCGGTCGACCTCGATCGCACGATGGCCGGCATGGCCGAGAACGGCTTGCAGTACGGCGCCAGCGCCAAGGCGGCGGGCAAGAAGCTCGCCATCCTGCGCTACGCCATCGACGGAGGTGGATGATGGACTTTCTCACGGCGCTGCGAATCAGCGGTTCGGGCCTGTCGGTCGAACGGACGCGCGTCAACCTCGCGTCGTCGAACCTGGCCAACGCCGAGACCACGCGCACCGCGGCCGGCGGGCCGTACAAGCGGCTCGACCCGGTGATCCAGGCGATTCCGTTCGGTCCCGCGCTCGGCGAGGCGAGCGCGCCGACGCCGGCGATCGATCCGGTGATCTCGTCGATCGTCGCCGACAACGGGCCGGGCCGGAAGGTCTACAGCCCCGGTCACCCCGACGCCGATCCCGAAGGGTTCGTGACCTTCCCCAACGTGAACCCGGTGCACGAGGTGGTCAATCTCATGTCGGCGTCGCGCAGCTACGAGGCGAACGCGACCGCGATCGACACGCTCAAGACCATGGCGCAACGAGGGCTCGACATCGCGCGCTGACCGGCGACCGCCGGGCGCACGCACGCATGAGGTAGCAACGTGAGCATCGAAACCATACGCGGCATCGACAACAGCGGCATCCAGGGCGGCATCGAGGGCATTCCGGGCCTGGTCTCGCGCGCCAACGAGCGCGCCGGCGCCGCGGCCCCGGGCGTGTCGTTCGCCGATACGCTGGGCCAGGCGATCCAGTCGGTCGACAAGCTGCAGCTGCAGGCCGACGACCAGGCCACGCAGGTGGCGAATGGCGGCGGCAACCTGCACGAGATGTCGCTCGCGCTCGAGAAGGCCGACGTGGCGATGCGGCTCGCGGTGAAGGTTCGCAACAAGCTGCTCGATGCCTACAACGAGATCATGAAGATGGGAGTGTAGCGGGTTGGAACCTCTGCTCAATCAGCTGCGCGATCTCACCAAGAAGTTCAGCGCGCTGTCGAGCGCGCTGCGCTTCGCGATCTTCGGCGCCGCGGCGCTGGTGCTGCTGGTCGTCGTGCTGACCCAGCTCGGCGGGTCGAGCGGCAGCTACGAGTACGCATTCACCAACCTGTCGGCCGAGGACAGCAGCGAGGCGGCCGCCCAGCTCAAGGCGGCCAAGGTCCCCTTCCGGCTGGAGGCCGGCGGCACGGCGCTGGCGGTGCCGGCGACCCAGGTCTACGACGCGCGCCTGATGCTGGCGGCGATGGGCCTGCCGCGCGGCGGTGGCGTCGGCTTCGAGATCTTCGACCGCGGCGATCTGGGCGTGTCCGAGTTCACCCAGCGCGTGAACCTGCGGCGCGCGATCGAGGGCGAGCTGGCGCGCACGGTCGGCCGCCTGGCCTCGGTGCGCTCGGCGCGGGTCCACATCACGCTGCCCGAGAAGGGGCTGTATCGCGACGACGACCACAAGGCGGTCGCCGCCGTGGTGCTGAACCTGCAGCCCGGCCGCACGATGTCCGACAAGGAGCTGCAGGGGGTGCGCCACCTGGTGGCGTCGGCGGTCACCGGCCTCAACCCCGACTCGGTGACGGTGGTCGACGGGCGCGGCACGGTGCTGGCGGGCGACGCCTCGGCCGACACCAAGATCGCCACCCAGGAGCACGACATGGAGCGCAACCTCGAGCAGCGGATCATCGATCTGCTCGAGCCGGCGGTCGGCGCCGGCGCCGTGGTCGCCAAGGTGACCGCGGCCTTCGACAACGCCGACGTCGAGACCACCGCCGACGCCTACGACCCGGATCAGACCGCGGTGCGCAGCGAGCACAAGTCGAACGAACAGACCAATCAAGAGAGCCCGGGCGCGGCGCGGCGTGGCCGGCGCGGCGGCGAATCAGCCGGGCGCGGGCGTGCCGGGCGGCGGCGGGACCAACCGCGGCATGACCCAGCGCGAGGACGAGACACGCAACTTCGAGATCACCAAGACGGTGACCCACACGGTGGCGCGCGGACCGCGGCTCAAGCGGCTGTCGGTCGCGGTGCTGCTCGACGCGCCGGGCGGCAAGCCGCGCATCGACGCCGACGTCAAGCGGCTCGAGGAGCTGTCGAAGAGCGCGGTCGGGTTCGACGCCAAGCGCGGCGATCAGTTCCAGATCTCGAGCACGGCGTTCACCAGCAAGCTCGGCACCGACGGCGACGGCATCAAGGAGGTCTGGTGGACCTCGCCGCGCGCCTTCCGCCTGGGCGAGATCCTCGGCGGCTTCGTGCTCTTCTTCCTGATCGCGCTGGCGCTGATGAAGATGCGCGGCGCCGGCGCGCGCGGGTCGCAGCTGACGCCGATGGCGTCGTCGACGGCAATGCTCAAGCCCGGCTCCAAGGTCGCCGAGCTGGAGGCGGCGATGGAGCGCGCGGCGCTGCCGCCCGGACCGTCGTCGTCGTCGGGACAGCAGGCGCTGGCCAGCGTCGATCCCGCGGTGCAGGTGCGTGATCGGGCGCGCGAGCTGGCGTCGACCGACCCGCAGCGGGCGGCTCACATCGTTCGTGCGTGGATAAATGTCGACAACGAAGAGGCCAAGCAGCGTGCCTGAGCAAGCGCCAGAGAAGGAAGTGAAGGCGGGACCGGGGGCGCAGCGCGCCGCCGCGCTGTTGCTGGGATTGGGCGCCGATCTGGCGGCCGCGATCTTCCAGCACCTCGACGAGCCGGTCGTGCGGCGCATCGCCGCCGGGGCGCGCGGAGATCCGCAAGAACCCCGACGCCGTCTCCACGGCGCTGAGCCACTTCGTGGCGACGCTCGACAAGGTCGGCGGCGAGGCCGAAACGGGCGACCGCGTGCTGCGGCAGATCGTCGAACAGGTGCTGGGGCCGGAGATGGCGCAGCGGGCCTTCGAGGGGGTCGCTGGCGCCGCTGGTCGACGATGTGCTCGGCCCGGCGGCGCTGGCCGACCCCGAGGCGCTGGCGATGATCCTGTCGCGCGAGCAGCCGCAGACCATCGCGCTGGTGCTGGCGGCGATGGAGCCGACGCGCGCGGCGTCGGTGATGAAGATTGTTCCCGAGGTGCAACGGCCGCAGATCCTGCGCCGGCTCGCGCTGCTGGAGGGGGTCGCCCCCGACGTGCTGCGCGAGGTCGGGCAGGGGCTGTCGGCCGAGCTGCGCACGTCGGTGTCGAGCGGCATGCGCAAGTTCGACGGCAAGGCGGCCGCGATCGAGCTCCTGCGGCGCAGCCCGGCGGCGCAGCAGACCGAGACGGTGCAGGAGATCGAGAAGGACGACCCCGAATTGGCGGCCGACCTGCGCAGCAAGCTGTTCACCTTCCAGGACCTGGTCAACCTCTCCGACCGCGACATCCAGACGCTGCTGCGCGAGGTCGACACCAGCCGGCTGTCGGTCGCGCTCAAGGGCGCCGCCGCGAGCGTGCGCGACAAGATCCTCAAGAACATGTCCAGCCGCGCCGCGCAGATGCTGTCGGACGACATCGGCGCGATGGGGCCGGTCAAGCTGGCCGACGTCGAGCTGGCGCAGGGCGAGCTGGTCAAGGTCGCCTTCACGCTGGCGGAGCAGGGGCGGATCACCGTCGTCAGCCCCGCGGACAAGATGGTTTAACCTCCGATGCCGGTCACATCTTCATCGTCGTCTCCGATCCCCCGCCTGCCGAGCTTTCTCGAGCAGGTGCGCGGGTCGGTCGCTCGGGCCACCTTCGGTGGCACGACGCAGTCGCCGATCCTGCCGTTCTTCGAGCGGCAGGGAGGCGCGGTGTCGACGATGGAGATCCCGGTCATGGAGACATCGCACGAGGGCGTCGAGTCGCTGGCGCCGCCGCTGCCCCCGCCGATCCCGCAGCCCGGACCCGAGTTCGCCGAGCGGTTGGCGAAGGCGGTTGGGGATCTGCGCCGCCACGGCGAGCGGCTGGCCGAGCAGGCGACCGGCGACGCGCTGGAGATGGCGTTGCTGATCGCGCGCCGGATCCTCGAGGCCGAGCTGACGACCAACCCGGCGGCGCTGGCCGGGCTGATCCGGTCGGCGATCGGACGGCTGGGCGAGTCGCGCAAGATCCACCTCCGGCTGTGCCCGGCCGACGCCGCCGCGGTCCAGGCCGCTGGCGACGAAGGCCCGTTCGCGGGCGTGACCGTGGCGCGCGTCGAGGTGCGCGCCGACGCCTCGCTGTCGCCCGGTGACTGCATCGTCGACGGCGAGCACGGGACCGTCGACGGTCGCGTGGCGACGCGGCTGGAAGAGGTGCGGCGCATCCTGACGCGCGCGCTCACCGAGGAAGAGGCGGGCGCGCGATGACCGCCGAGACGGATGACGGCATCGATGACGCGATCGACGCCATCTCGGCCCAGTTCGACGCGCTCGGCGACTCGCCGCCGATGAGCGAGGCGCTACGCCCGCGCGCCGCCACGCCCGTCGGCGCGCAGACTGCGCCACGCCGACGCCGACGCCGACGCCGACGACGGGAACGGCGGTTGCGCCCGCGTCGGACAGCAGGTCGGTGCAGCCGGCGGGCGCGGCCAATCCGCGCTTGATCGCGCGCGTGCAGCGGGCGCTGGCCGAGGCCGATCCGGTGGTGGTGTCGGGCAAGGTGACGCGCGCGTCGGGGATCATCGTCGAAGCGATGCTGCCGCGGGTCGCGGTCGGCACGGCGTGCGTGATCGAGATCGGCGAGGGGCGGCTGATCTCGGCCGAGGTGGTCGGCTTCTCGCGCTCGAAGGCGCTGCTGATGCCGTTCGGCGAGCTGGCCGGCATCGGCGAGGGCTGCCCGGTCTGGCCGCGCGCGAGCGCCGCCGAGATCCCGGTCGGCGATGCGTTGCTCGGGCGGGTGGTCGACGCCGCCATGCGTCCCGTCGATGGCAAGGCCGGCGCCGGCCCTCAACAAGACCGCGGTGCTGAACGCGCCGCCGCCGCAAGCGATGCAGCGGCGTCGCATCTCGCGCCCGCTGGTGCTGGGGATTCGCTCGCTCGACGCCTGCCTGACCTGCGGCGAGGGGCAGCGGGTCGGCATCATGGCGGGGCCGGGCGTCGGCAAGAGCGTGCTGCTGGGCATGCTCGCGCGCAGCGCGAGCGCCGACGTGATCGTGTGCGGTCTGGTCGGCGAGCGCGGTCGCGAGGTGCGTGAGTTCGTCGAGCGCGATCTCGGTCCGGCGGGGCTGGCGCGATCGGTGGTGGTGGTCGCCACCGCCGACGAGCCGCCGCTGGTGCGGGTGCGCGCGGCGATGGCGGCGACGTCGATCGCCGAGTATTTTCGCGCGCGCGGCAAGAAGGTGCTGCTGCTCATCGACTCGCTCTCGCGCGTCGCCATGGCGCAGCGGGAGATCGGGCTCGCCGCCGGCGAGCCACCGACGTCGCGGGGCTATCCGCCGTCGGTGTTCGCGGCGTTGCCTCGGCTGGTCGAGCGGGCCGGCAACGACGCCGGCGACGGCAGCATCACCGCGATGTACACCGTGCTCGCCGAGGGGGACGACCTGACCGACCCGGTGGCCGACGCCGCGCGCGCCGCGCTCGACGGGCACGTGGTGCTGTCGCGCAAGCTGGCCAACTCGGGGCACTTCCCGGCGGTCGACATCCTGGCCAGCGTCAGCCGCGTGATGTCGGACGTCGTCAGCCCCGATCACCGCAAGCTGGCGATGGAGGCGCGCGAGGTGCTGTCGACCTACCGCGAGTCGGCCGACCTGATCGAGGTCGGCGCGTACGTCGCCGGATCGAACCCGCGCGTCGACCGCGCGCTGCGCAGCGTGCACGCGGTGAACGCGCTGTTTCGCCAGGAGCCGAGCCAGCGCTTCACGCTCGATAGCACCTTGCTGGGGCTACGCCGCGCGCTGGAACCAGCGGCACCGGAGGTGGCGCGTGGCTAGGCCGGGTGTGTCGCCGATTGTCTTGTTGGTTGTGGCGCTAGGCGCTGCGCGCGCGCAGGCGGCGACACCGCCCGCCTCCTCGGCGCCGGTGGAGGCGCGAAAGAACGACGGTGCGCCGGCCGCCAGGGACGAGAAGAAGAGCGATGGCGCCAAGGAGCCCACGAAGGAACCGACGAAGGAGCCGACAAAGGAACCGACGAAGGTGTCGGTCGGCGGGTCGACCAAGACCGATGCATCGAAGGAAGGCGCGGCGCCAGAACATGCGAGCGATCGGAGCAAGGAAAAGGCCGCGTCGAGCGCCGTGAAGGCCGCCGGCTCGTCGAAGCCGGGCGGGGCGTCGAAGACGGCGGCGGGCGCTGCGAAGACCGCCGACGGCGCGGCCCCGGGCACCGGCACGGGCACCGAAGAGCCGTCGGGACCGATCACGCCACCGATCAAGCTCAGCGCTTTGCGCGAGGAGATGAATCGTCCGGCCCCCCGTCATGACGAGCATGCCGCCACCCGGGCCGAGCGCGAGAGGCTGGAGCAGCTCGCCGCCGAGATCAACAAGGCGCGCGAGGGGCTGCGACAGGACACCGCGCGGCTGGAAGCGATGCTGGCGGCGCGCGACGCGCTGCCGTCGCCGGTCGCGTCCAGCGGCACGCCGTCCGAGGGCGGCGACAGCGGTGAGCCGGCGAAGAAGGTCCCGTCGCCGCTCGACAACCTGGCCAAGGCGATCCGGGGCATGAAGCCCGAGCAGGCGGCGCCGATCATCAGCCGCGTCGATCGCAAGTTGGCGGCGGACGTTCTGCTGCGGATGCCGGGCGCCGACGCGGGGAAGGTGCTCGGGGTCTGCAAGCCCGAGGTGGCGGCCGAGCTGGCCGCGGAGATCGCGTCGCGCGCGCCCCGTCCCGCCCACGCGGAGCTCAAGCGATGAAGGCCGACTCGACCAGCGCGCGCGGACACTTCCCCGGGCTGCATACGCCGGCCGCGGAGAGCGCGGGCACGACGGTGCACCCCGGTCGCGCCGCCGCGCACGGCGATTCGCCGACCGCGGCGCCCGACTTCGCGGGCGAGCTGGCGCGCGCGCTGGTGCCGACGTCGAGCGCCGGCGCCGGTGTCGGCGTCGGCGTCGGCATGACGAATACCTCGCAGCCAGAGCCGACCCGCCCGCAGCTGCCGTCGCCGGTCGCGCCGGTCGCGCCGGTCGCGTCGCGGACTCAGACGACTGCCGAGGGCGCGGTGCAAGCCCGCGCCGCGGCGTCGGGCGGCCTTGGAAGTGCCAGGCAGCGGACGGAATCGACCGGCAGGCTCGTGTCGCAATCGGACGGCGCCGTGACCCGCGCGCCGGTGCGCGACCCACGCCGCCCGCTCGAGGCCACCCCGAATCGCGCGCCAGCGGATCGAGCGGCGCATCAGGCGGGGCCTGCGCTCGAGCCGGCGACGAATCGCGCCGGCGTGCGCGCGCCCGCCGGCGAGAGCGACGGGGCGCTGGTCTTCGCGGCGAGCGGCGCGGAAGCGGACCTGCCGGCGAGCGAGATCGGGCGCGTCCCGGTGCCGGCAGCGAACGGCGCGAATGAGCGCCGACCGACGACCAAGATCGATCGTGCCGCCGATCCAATGTCGAGCGGCGTGGATCTGCAGCCGATGGTCGGCGAGGCGGCCGCTGCGCCGGAGTTGCCCGGGAACGGCCTGGCGCCGGCACCGGGCCGAGCGTCGATGCCGACCCCGACCCCGAGGTTTCCGGAGGTCGCGCCGTCGCCGCGGAGCGATGGGACACCGCTGGCGCCACGGGCGCAGGGTGGCCACCCCGCCGCGGAGCCGGCCGCGATCGCGATCGCCATCGAGCGACCGGGCCGGCCTGCGATCGTCCCCGTCGCTCTTTTTCGAACCGTCGCGGATGCGGTGAAAATGCCGTTCGCCGAGAAGCCGGTCGCGGATCGGGTGACAACGCCGATCGATGATCTCCGATTCTCGCCGGCGGAGGCGCGGCCGGTGCCGGGGAGTCGTCGTCGCGCGGCGCACGCCGGCTACCAGGCCGCGCGCGCCGGCGCGGGCAGCGAGACCGCGCGCGGGCCGGTCGTGAGCCCCACGGTCATGGCGAGCCCCGCGCGGGATGTCGTTCCCAGCCGCCCCGACCACGCGCAGCGGGCGCGCCCGCCCCACGGCGAGGGTCTGCCCACGACATCGTCGGCGCTGCCGGGTCCCGATGGGTCGCGCCCGCCGCTGCGCCGGAGCGCCCCGTTCGGCGCGGGTGTGGTTCGGGCGGACCGAATTGCGCCGGAGGCGGCGGCCAAGCCAATCCTGACCGCCCCGCGCGCTCCAACGGATCAATTGGCAACGACCAAGCCGGGTGCCCCTCACCCTAACCCTCTCCCCGCTTCGCGGGGCGAGGGGACCGGAGGGGTGGTCACAGGCGCGGCGAACCGGATGGGCGACGTGTTTGCCGAGTCTGGGCCCGCTTCGCGGGGCGAGGGGACCGGAGGGGTGGTTTCAGGCGCGGCGAACCGGAAGGCCGACGTGGTTGCTGAGTCGCTGCCCGCTTCGCGGGGCGAGGGGACCGGAGGGGTGGTCACAGGCGTGCCGAACCGGATGGGCGACGTGTTTGCTGAGTCTGCGCGCGCTTCGCGGGGCGAGGCGACCGAAGAAGTGGTCCCACCGACGACGGCCGGGAAGGCCGACGTGGTTGCTGAGTCGCTGCCCGCCTCGCGGGGCGAGGGGACTGGAGGAGTGGTCACGGGCGTGGCGAACCGGATGGGCGACGTGGTTGGTGAGTCGCTGCCCGCTTCGCGGGGCGAAGGGACCGGAGTGGTCACGGCCGTGGCGAATCGGATGGCCGACGTGTTTGCTGAGTCTGCGGCCGCCTCGCGGGGCGAGGTGACCGGAGTGGTCACGGGCGTGGCGAATCGGATGGGCGATGTGTTTGCTGAGTCTGCGGCCGCTTCGCGGGGCGAGGGGACCAGAGTGGTCACGGGCGTGGCGAACCGGATGGGCGACGTGGTTGCTGAGTCTGGGCCCGCTTCGCGGGGCGAGGGGACCAGAGTGGTCACGGGCGTGGCGAATCGGAAGGCCGACGTGGTTGCTGAGTCACTGCCCGCCTCGCGGGGCGAGGGGACCGGAGTGGTCACGGGCGCGGTGAACCGGAAGGCCGACGTGGTTGCTGAGTCGCTGCCCGCTTCGCGTGACGAGGCGACCGGAGAAGTGGTCCCACCGACGGCGAACGGGAAGGCCGACGTGGTTGCTGAGTCGCTGCCCGCTTCGCGTGACGAGGCGACCGAAGAAGTGGTCCCACCGACGGCGAACGGGAAGGCCGACGTGGTCGCTGAGTCGCTGCCCGCTTCGCGGGGCGAGGGGACCAGAGTGGTCACGGGCGTGGCAAACCGAATGGCCGACGTGGTTCCTGAGTCTCCGCCCGCTTCGCGAGGCGAGGCAACCGGAGAAGTGGTCCCACCGACGACGAACGGGAAGGCCGACGTGATTGCTGAGTCGCTGCCCGCTTCGCGAGGCGAGAGGAACCGGAGGAGTTGTCTCAGGGACCGCGAACCGGATGGGCGACGTCGTTGCTGAGTCGCTCTCTGCTTCGCGGGGCGAGGCGACCGGAGAAGTGGTCACATCGACGACGAACGGGACGGCCGACGTCGTCGCTGATACTCTGACCGCTTCGGGGGGCGAGGGGACTCGAGGAGTGGTCTCACGCGCGACGGACCTGCCGGCCGTCGTCGTTGTTGACGCTAGGGACGTGGCCCCGTCTGCGGTTGCTGTCGCGATCAGCCGTCCCGCCGTTCCCGCGCTACCGACACCGGCGTCGCCGTCACGAGTGTCGCAGGGAACGCCTCCCAAAGCTCCCGTCCGCCCGTCGCGGCCCGACGCCGGCAACGCCGGCGCGTCGACGTTGCCGCGCGCCGCCGCGGCACATGCCGAGGCGCCGTCGTCCACGGCGGTGCCGACAGCGGCGCCGACGGCGACGGTCTCGCCGACGGTCTCACCGACGCCGACGCCGACGGTCTCGCCGCCGTCGACGCCGACGCTGTCGTCGACGCCGACAGTCTCGCCGACGCTCTCGGTGATGCCGACGCTGTCGTCGACGGCGACGGTCTCGCCGACGGTGGCGCCGCCGACGACGGTCTCGCCGACGCTGCTCGTCGCCGCGCCGGTGGATGCGCGGCGCCTGCCTCTCCCGACCGCGAACCGTCGTCCGTCGGGCGCGCCGTCAACGCGGGTTGCGGGGCGCGCCGCTGAAGCGCTCTCGACGCCGGTCGTCGCGTCGCCGGGCATGTCATCTACGCCGCCTGTGCCCACGGGCGCACCGGCCTTGCGCGCGCCGGCGCGCGAAGCGAGCACGGATCTCCGCGTTCAGGCTCGGCCTTCCGAAAAGGCTCCGCCCGCGACGCGCTTTGAAGTTGTCGAAAAGGGTATCGGCGCGTCTCCCGCCGCTGATAAGGGTGATTCGAAGGCTTCGAAGGCGCCGCAGGCTCACGCGGCCGCCGTCGCCCCTGCGACGCTGGTCGCTCCGGCGCCGGTCGACGGCACGATTCAGCCTCGGCATGCGGCGCCCCGGCACGCCGCGCCCGAGCGGACCGTCGCGGCTGCCGCCCATCCGGGCATCCAGGCGGGCGCGCATCGCCCCGGCGCCGCCGCCACGCACCTGTTCGCGCAGGGTCGTGAGCTGCTGGCGGGGCTGCCGCGCGCTCCGGGTGGCGCGGCGATGTCGGCCGGTGGCGAGCGCTCGCCCGCGCCCGCGCCGGCGTCGCACGCACACGCGCCGACGACGGCGCCGGTTCCCTTCGACGCGCTTCTCGCCTCGCTGCCACACTCCATGCCGACGTCATTGCCGCAGCAAGCGCCGCTACCCGCCGCGCCCGGCCCGCTGCTGGCCCAGGCGGCCGAGGATCTCTCGCTGCGTGCGACGGTGATGCCCGAGCGCGCGGTGCTTTCGATCGACGCCGGCACCGCGGGCGAGCTCGCGCTCCACCTGCGCGTCAGGGACGGCATCGCCGACGTGCGTGTCACCGGCGCCGCCGCCGCCGAGATGCGCCCCGCCGAGCTGCGCGCCGCGCTGGCGAGCGAGGGGCTGACCCTGGGCAGCTTCGAATCCGGGCAGTCGCCGCCGATCACACCTCGGGCGGCGGACATTCCGACGCCGCCGACGATGCCTCCGCCGTCTCGCGAGTCGCGTCGCGCGCCACCCCGGCCGTGACGGCAGCGCTCACCGCCAACGAACCCTCACCCGCCTCGGCCGCACGGCCGGGGCGTCCACGTCACCGCCTGAGAAGGAGTGAAGTACATGCCCGCCGCTATCCCTGGACTCGACTCGACGCCGCTGACGCCGCCGACCACGGCCGACCGCCACCGGCTCGAGCGCGCTCGGCAAGGATGACCTTCATGAAGTTGCTGATGGCCCAGCTGGCCAATCAGGATCCGACCGCGCCGACCGACGACACCAGGCGTTCGTGTCGCAGCTGGCGCAGTTCGCCGGGCTCGAGGCGGCGCAGGGGACGAACAGCCGGCTCGACACGCTGGTGTCGGCGCAGGCGGCCGGCACGCAGACCGCCGGCCGTCGGCTTCATCGGCAAGATGGTCGACTTTCGCACCGACTCGATCGACGCTCGAGGCGGGGCTGTCCGCGACGGCGCAGGTCGGCGCTGACCGCTCCCGCGACCGCGGTCAGCGTGTCGGTCCTCGACCACACCGGCAAGGCGGTGCGCACCATGAAGATGGGCGCGCAGGTACGCCGGCGCGCTCAACATCATCTGGGACGGCAACGACGACGGCGGCAACCGCCAGCCGCCCGGCGTCTACTCACTCAGCGTCAACGCCACCGACAGCAAAGGCACGAGCGTCGGCGTCAGCTTGCAAGGTAACGGGGAGATCACCGGCGTCGACTTCGACAACGGTGTCCCCAAGCTCAAGGTCAACGGAACGTCTCGTAACGATGTCTCAAGTCACTTCAATAAACGAAAGGAACACGCCATGAGTCTCATCTCGTCCCTCTACACGGGTGCCACTGGTCTCGAAGCCAACACCACCGATCTGTCGGTGATTGGCGACAACATCGCCAACGCCAACACCATTGGCTTCAAGGAGAGCCGTGCGTCGTTCCAGGACGCGATGTCGCAGCAGATGATCGGCGCCGGCACCGCGACCGGCCAGATGGGGCTCGGCACCCAGCTGGAGTCGATCCAGAAGATCATCACCCAGGGCGCGATCTCCAACACCGGCCTCGCCACCGATCTGGCGATCGACGGCAACGGCTTCTTCGTGGTCAGCGGCGTCGCACAACGGCACCAACGGCCAGTTCTACACGCGCGCTGGTCAGTTCACGGTCGACAACACCGGCACGGTGGTGAACCAGGAAGGCCTGCACGTCCAGGGCTACACCGCGAACACCGCCGGCGTGCTCGGCACGACGCCGGGCGACCTCACGCTCGGCGATTCGTCGTGGCCGGCGCTCGGCCACGACCACCGTCGGCGTCCAGGCCAACCTCGACGCCGGCGCGACCGCGCCGGTGCTGCCGTTCGATCCGTTGAACCCGGCGACGACCTCGAACTCGTCGACCAGCGTGACGACCTATGACTCGCTCGGCACCGCGCACCAGGTCGACGTCTACTTCGTGAAGACGGCGGCCGGCGCGTGGGATTGGCACGCGCTGACCGACGGCGGCGGCCTCACCGGCGGCGTCGCGGGGACGCCGACCGAGATCGCGAACGGCACGATGACGTTCGACACCTCCGGCAAGCTGACGGCGCAGACCACCGCGGCTCAACAACTTCAACCCGCTCAACGCCGTCAACCCGCAGCCGCTGACCTTCAACCTCGGCGATCCGACCGGCGGCGGCGGCACCGGCGTCCTGGGCATCACCCAGTTCTCGGGCCCCTCGGGCGCGACCCAGACCAGCCAGGACGGGTTCGCGGCGGGCTCGCTGACCCACATCGCGATCGACAAGGCCGGCAACATCAACGGCACGTTCACCAACGGGCAGACCCGCCTGCTGGGCCAGGTGGCGACGGCGCTGGTCAAGGCGCCCGGATCAGATGGACCGCGTGGGCGGCAATCTGTTCGCGGTGACGCCGGGCTCGGGTCAGGCGACGCTGGGCGCGGCCGGCACCCTGGGTCGCGGCAACATCGTCGCGGGCGCGCTCGAGCAGTCGAACGTCGACCTGGCGAACGAGTTCGTGAAGATGATCGCCGCGCAGCGCGCCTACCAGGCCAACGGCAAGACCGTCGTCACGGCCGACGCGCTCCTTCAGGAGCTCATGCAGATCAAGAGATAGCCGATAGCTCGCCGGCCCTCGCTTCGTGCGAGGGCTAGGCGCAAATGCTCGTGGACCGAGGATCAACGCCACGACGCCAGCGACGCCAGGGTCCGGACTCTCAAGGTCCGGACCGTGGCGTCCTGGCGTCCTGGCGTTTGACTGACGGGGCCGCGAGCCCCTGGGGCGGGGTGTGCCTGGTGTGGGGGTTGGGCGCATGGGCGATTGGGGAAGGTTTGGGGATTTAGGGTTCGGGGGGACGTGCCGATGAAGGGACTGCAGCGAAAGGCATGGACAATCGAATGATCTCTGTGACGCGACTCGGGGGGACGGAGGTGGTGATCAACACCGACCTCATCGTCACCGTCGAGAAGACGCCTGACACGGTCATCACGCTGACGACCGGAGATCGCATCATGGTCCGTGAGTCGGTGGAGGAGGTGGTCGCGCGTGCGGTCGAGTTCCGCCATCGCGTGCTGCAGGGGCCGGGCGTGCGCGCCGACGCGCGCGATCGCGCCGCCGCGCTCGGCGGCGGCGGGGAGCTCGGCGCCGAGGCCGCGACGAAGTTAGACGGTGAGGGCTCGTAGATGGATATCGGAACAATCGGCGGCATCGTCTTCGCGATCGCCTGCATCCTGGGCGGGCAGGCGCTGGAAGGCGGGCACGCCGGCTCGCTGATGCAGGCGACCGCGGCGATCATCGTGCTCGGCGGAACCATCGGCGCGGTCGCGGTGTCGTTTCCGATGCCCGACCTCAAGCGCGGTATCGGCCTGGGCAAGCTGGCCTTCAGCCAGAAGAAGAGCGACATCGGCGATCTGATCAAGCAGGTCGTCGAGCTGGCGGGCATCGCGCGCCGCGAGGGCGTGCTGGCGCTGGAGCAGCGCATGGCGGAGATCAAGGATCCGTTCCTGAAGCGCGCCGTCGGCTTTCTGGTCGACGGCGTCGACGCGGCGGTGGCGCGCGACGCGCTGGAGACCGAGATCTCCACCGAGTTCGACGAGGGGACCGCGGGGGCGAAGGTGTTCGAGGCGGCGGGCGGCTACAGCCCCACCGTCGGCATCATCGGCGCCGTGCTCGGCCTGATCCACGTCATGGAGAACCTGTCCGATCCGTCGAAGCTCGGCGGCGGCATCGCGACCGCGTTCGTCGCCACGGTCTACGGCGTCGGCGTCGCCAACCTGATGTTCCTGCCGATGGCGAGCAAGATCAAGCGCAAGCTGCACGTCGAGAAGGAGCGCAAGACGCTGATCGCCGAGGGCGTGCTCTCGATCCAGGCCGGCCTCAACCCGCGCGTGCTCGAGGAGAAGCTGGCCGCCTACGCCGGCCACCACGCTCCGCCCAAGGCGGCCGAAGGCGCGGCGGAGAAATAGTGGCCAAGAAGAAGCACCACGAAGAGCACGAGAACCACGAGCGGTGGCTGGTCTCCTACGCCGACTTCATCACGCTGCTGTTCGCGTTCTTCGTCGTGATGTATTCGATCAGCCGCGTCGACAACAAGCGCATGGCGCAGGTGCAGCAGTCGATCAAGTTCGCGCTGCACTTCAAGGGGACGGGCGGCATCTCGCAGCTGCCGATCTTCGAGGGGCCGCCGGTCGAGGGCGGCAAGTGCAAGACCTCGCGCGGCGTCGACGAGCACCCCAAGACCAAGCAGCGGGAGGCGGCCGAGAAGGCGCGCAAGCGCATGGAGAAGAAGCTCAAGACCTACTTGCAGCTGCGTCCCCAGCCGCAGGTGGTGCAGATCGAGACCGAGCGCGATCGCCTCACGGTGCGCCTGTCGGCCTCGCACTTCTTCGATCCGTCGCAGGCGGCGATTCGCCCCGAGATGATCCCGATCCTGGACCTCATCGCCGAGGAGCTGGTCACCCTCGACATGCCCTTGCGCATCGAGGGACACACCGACGAGAGCCGGCTTGGCTCGGGCCGCTTTCGCGACAACTGGGAGCTGTCGAGCTCGCGCGCGGCGGCGGTCGCCAGCTACATCGAGCGGGCGCACCGGATGAACGGCAAGCTGCTGGCGGCGGCCGGCTACGGGTCGACCCGCCCGCTGGTGACGGGCAACACCGCCAGCGGCGCGCGAGGCCAATCGTCGCGTCGAGATGGTCGTCCAGTTCGAACCCGGCGGCGAGTAGCCGCCCGTCGCCGCTCAGTTCATCGCGGGCCGGTGTCCTGGTAGAGTGCGCCCCGCGTGGGCCGCAAGGTAGCTTTCCTGGGCGCGAGCAAGGGGATGGGCCGCGCGCTCGCGCGGCGCCTGGCGGCGCGCGGGGATCGCCTGTTCCTGCTGGGACGGGACGTCGACGATCTATCCCGCAGCGCGCGCGATCTCGAGGCGCGCGCGGAGGGCGGCGACGCGGCGTCGTCGGCGTCGCGCACTGCGATCTCGAGCGCCCCGAGACCTTCCGCGCCGCGCTCGCCGCCGCCGCCGCGGCGCTGGACGGGCTTCGATACGGTGGTCGTGACCGGCGGGATGTTCGCGACGCAGGAGACGCTCGAGGCAGGACGCGGAGCTCGCGCGCCGTCTCTTGACCGTCGACTTCGCCAACACCGTGGCCTTCTGCGAAGAGGCGCGACGGATGCTGCTCGCGCGCGGCGGCGGAACCCTGTGCGTCTTCAGCTCGGTCGCGGGGGAACGCGGTCGCAAGCCGGTGATCCTGTACGGCGCCGCGAAGGCCGGCTTGACGCACTACCTCGAGGGGCTCGACCACAAGTTCCGCGCGCGCGGCCTGCGCACGATCTGCGTGAAGCCCGGCTTCGTCCGCACCGGCATGACCGAGGGCCTCCGCCCGCCGCCGTTCGCCGGCGAGCCGGCCGCCGTCGCCGTCCAGGTCTGCCGCGCGATCGATCGCGGGAGCCCGGTGGTCTACGTGCCGGGGATCTGGGGGCTGATCATGCTGGTGATTCGATCGCTGCCCCGCTTCGTGATGCGACGGATCGGGTTCTAGGACCAATGCTCTCGTCGGATTAGACGAAACGCCACGACGCCAGAGACGCCAAGGCCGGATTTTCGAAGGTTCCAGACCGTGGCGTCCTGGCGTCTTGGCGTTTGACCGCTACCGCCGCAGGTCGAGCGTCAGCGGGAATCCCCGCGCGCTGTTCGGATTCTGTTGCCACACCGTCTCCGGCAGCGCGCCCGGCGTGTGGCCGAAGGCGAAGAAGCGCGAGCTGCGCCGCCCCTCGGCCTCGAGCGCGTTGGCAGGCCGCGTGTCGTGCGCGCGCCCGCCCGGGTGCGAGACGAAGTAGGTGCAGCCGCCGATCGCCCGCCCCGTCCAGGTGTCGACGACGTCGAAGGTCAACGGCGCGTGCACGCCGATGCGCGGATGCAACGCGTTCGGCAGCTGCCAGGCGCGATAGCGCACGCCCGCCACCATCTCGCCGCTGGTGCCGGTCGGGTGCAGCGCGATCGCCTGCTGGTTGCACGCGACGACGTAGCGGTCGGGGATGAACCCCTGCACCTTGAGCTGGATCCGCTCGAGCGACGAATCGACGAAGCGGACCTGCCCGCCGCCGCTCGCCTCCTCCCCCATGACCGACCACGGCTCGATCGCCTGCCGCAGCTCCAGCGCGACGCCGGCGGCGTTGACCCGCCCGGCGACGGGAAACCGGAACTCGAAGTGCGGCGTGAACCACTCGGGCTTGAAGGGGAAGCCGGCCTCGTTCAGGTCGTAGATCACGTCGCCCAGATCCTGCGCCAGGAAGTGCGGCAGCATGAAGCGATCGTGCAGCGACGTCCCCCAGTGCACCGGCGGCCTGCGGTATGGCTGGCGCCAGAAGGTCGCCACCATGCCGCGCAAAAGCAGCTGCTGCACCAGGCTCATGCGCGCGTGCGGCGGCATCTCGAAGGAACGCAGCTCCAGCAGCCCCTGACGGCCGCTCGAGCGAGTCGGGGCTGAACATCTTGTCGATGCACAGCTCGGAGCGGTGGGTGTTGCCGGTCACGTCGACCAGCAGGTTGCGGAAGACCCGATCGACCATCCAGGGCGGCAGCGGCCCGGTGCTGTTGTCGATCTGCTTGAACGCGATCTCCAGCTCGTCGATGCTCTCGTGGCGGGCCTCGTCGATGCGCGGCGCCTGGCTGGTCGGTCCGACGAACATGCCCGAGAAGAAGTACGACAGCGACGGGTGGTTCACGAAGTAGCCGACCATGCTGCGCAGCAGGTCGGGCCGGCGCAGGAACGGGCTGTCGGCCGGCACCGGGCCGCCGAGCACCATGTGGTTGCCGCCGCCGGTCCCGGTGTGGCGGCCGTCGAGCATGAACTTCTCGGTGCCGAGGCGCGTGAGCCGCGCCTCTTCGTACAGCGCCGTGGTGTTCTCCGTCAGCTCCTTCCACGACAGCGCCGGATGGATGTTGACCTCGATGACGCCGGGGTCGGGCGTGACCGCGAACTGGCCGATGCGCGGATCGCTCGGCGGCGAATAGCCCTCGATGCGCACCGGCGTATCGTGGGCGCGCGCCGCCTCCTCGACGGCGGCGACCAGCTCCAGGTAGCCCTCGGTGCTGGCCAGCGGCGGCATGAAGACGTGCAGGATGCCGTCGCGAACCTCGACGCACAGGGCGGTGCGCACCGTCGAGTTCCACGCCGGCGGCCGCCCCTGCGCGTCGACGCCGTACCGCCGCCCGACGGCGCCGGGCCGTCGCCCGCGGTCCCGCTCCGGCTCCGGTTCCCGGTCCCGTTCCGGTTCCCGCGCTCAAGGCCATGCGCGGATCGCCGAGCGGCTGGCCTTCACGCTCACGCGCCGGCTCCAACTCCCACGGCGCGCGCGTCCCCGGCTGCTGCAGCCGATGCACGATCGGCAGGGCAGGGTAGTTCGCGAACGGATCGAGCTCGTGAATCAGCGGGCGCTCGGCGGCGGTGACCCAGGGCAGGCCGTCGATCGGCAGCCGGTAGCCGAGCGGCGAATCGCCCGGGATCAGCAGCAGCCGCTCGCTGCGCAGCGGCCAGGCGCCGGTGCGCCAGCGGTTCTCCGCGCCGCCGAAGTCCGTGTGCTCGATCGGCAGCACGTAGCCGACCACCGACGTCAGCCCCTGCTCGAAGACGCGCGCCAGCCGCGCGCGCTCCTGCGCGTCGTCGAGGCGCGCGTCCGACAGCGACACGTTGACCGGCAGGCGTCGCTCTTTCCAGGCGTAGTAAAATCCGTCTTCGTACGCCGGGCAGGATCTGCCCGGGTCGACGCCGACCAGCTGCGCGATCGCGCGGATCAGCGCGCGCGGCACCTCGGGTCGCGGCGGCTGCGTGCGCTTCCCCGGCTCGGGATCCTTGGCGGTCAGCTCGGCGCGACGCCAGATCGGCGTGCCGTCCTTGCGGAAGTAGCAGGTCAGCGCCCAGCGCGGCAGCGGCTCGCCCGGGTACCACTTGCCCTGGCCGAAGTGCAGCAGGCCGCCGGGCGCGAAGCGCGCCTGCATCCGATCGAACAGCTCGCCCGCGAGGCTGGCGCTTGTGCGGCCCGAGCGCGGTGGTGTTCCACTCGGCGCCGTCGGGGTCGTCGATCGACACGAACGTCGGCTCGCCGCCCATCGACAGGCGCACGTCGCTGGTCTTCAGCGCGCGCGTCGATCTCGTTGCCGAGGCGATCGATCGTCGCCCAGGTCTCCTCGGTGTAGGGCTTGGTGACGCGCGGGTGCTCGCGCGTGCGCTCGACGTGCATCTCGACGCGCGAACTTGGTGCCGGCGGGATCGTGCTTCGTCGCCCTCGAGCGGCGTGTACGATCCGCTGACCGGCGCGGCGCTGGTCGGATCGGCGGTGCAGGCCAGCGGCAGGTGCCCCTCGGCGCACAGCAGGCCGCTGGTGGCGTCGAAGCCGATCCAGCCGGCGCCCGGCAGGAAGATCTCGGCCCAGGCGTGCAGGTCGGTGACGTCCTCGGCGACGCCCTGCGGGCCGTCGAGCGCCTTGATGTCGGCCTTGAGCTGAATCGAGTAGCCGGAGACGAAGCGCGCGCCGAAGCCGAGGCGCCGCGTCAGCTGCACCATCAGCCAGGCGAAGTCGCGGCACGAGCCGTGCCCGCGCTCCAGCGTGTCGTCGGGCGAGAAGACGCCCGGCTCCAGGCGGATCTCGTAGCGCAGCAGATCGCGGACGTGCCGGTTGATGTCGACCAGCACGTCGATCGTGCGCCGGCCGGCGCGCGCGATCTCGCGCTTCATCTCGGCGGCCAGCTTGTCGACGCGCCCCGAGGACGGCAGCAGCACCAGGTACGGCGCCAGCGCGATCTTCTCGTCCTCGGTGTAGCGAAAGGGATATTCCTGCGCGTGCTCGTCGATGAAGAAGTCGAACGGGTTGATCGCCGTCAGCTCGGCCACCAGGTCGACCTCCAGCTCCAGCTCCTGCGTCTCGCGCGTGAAGACCAGGTGCGCCTGGTAGTTGCCGAACGGATCCTGCTGCCAGTTCAGGAAGTGCTGCTCGGGGCGGACCTTCAGCGAGTAGGCGAGGATCGGCGTGCGGCTGTGCGGCGCCGGTCGCAGGCGGACGACGTGCGGCGCCAGCTGCACCAGGCTGTCGTAGCGGTAGGTGGTCTTGTGATGGAGGGAAACGGTGATCGACATTCAGGTTCCAATCGGTGAGGACGAGTCGTGGGGAGGCCGCTTCATGATGGGAACGCCGATGTTTGTCAAGCGTCGCTCGTCAGGGATCGCCGCTTGTTAGGAATCCCCGGTCAGGAGTCTCCGATAGGCGAGAGGTCGGTCTTCTCGGGTTTGATGCCCCAGATCTCCTCGGCGTAGCGGTGCACGGTCTGATCGCTGGAGAAGCGCGCGCCGCCCACGATGTTGTGCAGCGCGCGGCGCGACCAATCGCGCGGGTCGCGGTAGCGCCTGCGGCGGCGCTCGCCTCGGCGGCGACGTAGGCGTCGAAGTCGGCGCACACCATGTACGGATCGTGGTTGCGCAGGCTGTCGACGATCGGCTTGAAGCGATCGATCTCGCCCAGGCTGAAGAAGCCGCTGTCGATCAGCTCCAGCACCTCCGCCAGCGCGGGGCTGCGCGCGATGAAGTCGCGCGGGTCGTAGCCGGCCGCGCACAGCGTCGGCCACCTCGGGCGTGGTCAGGCCGAACAGGAAGAAGTTCTCGGGGCCGACGGCGTCGCGGATCTCGACGTTGGCGCCGTCGAGCGTGCCGACGGTCAGCGCGCCGTTGAGCGCGAACTTCATGTTGCTGGTGCCCGACGCCTCCTTGCCCGCGGTCGAGATCTGCAGCGACACGTCGGCCGCCGGGATGAGCGCCTGCGCCAGCGACACGCCGTAGTTGGGCAGGAAGACCACCGCCAGCCGGCCGCGCACCGCGGGGTCGGCGTTGATCACGGCGGCGACGTCGTTGATCAGCCTGATGTGCAGCTTGGCCATCGCGTAGCCGGGCGCGGCCTTGCCGGCGAAGATGTAGGTGCGCGGCACGCGTGTCGACGTCCGGGTTGCGCTTGAGCGCCATGTAGTGCGCGACGATCTCGAGGCAGGCCAGCAGCTGGCGCTTGTACTCGTGGATGCGCTTGATCTGGATGACGAACATCGCGTCGGCCGGCAGCTCGACGCCGGTGCGCCGCTGCACCAGCGCCGCCAGGTCGCGCTTGTTCTCGCTGCTTGACCTGCCACAGGTCGTCCAGCAGCTGCGTCGTCGTCGGCGATGGGCCAGCAGCTGGCTGCGAGCTGCGGCAGGTCGCGGTCGATCCAGTCCGGCCCGATGCGCGCGGTGATCAGGCGCGGAGAGCCGCGGGTTGGCGTACAGCAGCCAGCGGCGCGGCGTGACGCCGTTGGTCTTGTTGTTGAAGCGCTCCGGCCACAGCTCGTGAAAGTCGGGCAGCAGCTCGCGCTTGATCAGCTCGGTGTGCAGCGCCGCCACGCCGTTGATGCTGTGCGAGCCGACGGTCGCCAGGTGCGCCATGCGCACCTGCTGTGCGCCGTCGCCCTCTTCGATGATCGACATGCGCGCATGCGCTCGATGTCGCCCGGCCAGCGCGTGCTGCACCTGGCGCATGAAGCGGTGGTTGATCTCGTAGATGATCATCAGGTGGCGCGGCAGCACGCGCTCGAACAGCGTCACCGGCCAGCTCTCGAGCGCCTCGGGCATCAGCGTGTGGTTGGTGTAGCCGAACGTCCGCTCGCGTGATCTCCCAGGCCACGTCCCAGTCGAGGCGCTCCTCGTCGACGAAGACGCGCATCAGCTCGGCGACCGCGATCGACGGGTGCGTGTCGTTGAGCTGGATCGCGACCTTGTCGGGGAAGGCGTCGAAGGTGGCGTGGCTGCCGCTTGTAACGGCGCACGATGTCGGCGATCGAGCAGGCGACGAAGAAGTACTGCTGCTTGAGGCGCAGCTCCTTGCCCTCCTCGCTCTGGTCGTTCGGGTAGAGCACCTTGGAGATGTTCTCGATGTCGATCTTCTCCTCGACGGCGCGCCGGTAGTCGCCCTCGTTGAAGAACTGCAGGTCGAAGTCGCGCGGACGCGCGCGCCGACCACAGGCGCAGCGTGTTCACGGTGTCGGTGTCGTGGCCGACGATGAACGAGTCGTACGGCAGGCCGATCACCGTGCGCGTGTCGACCCAGTCGGCGACGCAGCCGCCCGTTGTCGTCGTGGCGCATCTCGACGCGGCCGTAGAAGCGCACGGTCTGCGCGTCCTCGTGGCGCGGCAGCTCCCACGGGTTGCCCAGCTGCAGCCAGTTGTCGTGGTGCTCGACCTGCTGGCCGTCCTCGATGCGCTGCTCGAAGATGCCGAAGTCGTAGCGGATGCCGTAGCCGACCGCGGGCAGCTCGAGCGTCGCCAGCGAGTCCATGAAGCAGGCGGCCAGCCGCCCGAGGCCGCCGTTGCCGAGGCCCGGGATCGCCCTCCTGCTCGAGGATCGCGCCCAGGTCGAAGCCGCGCTCGCCGGCGAGCGTCTCGGCGGTCTCGTACAGGCCCAGGTTCATCAGGCACAGGCCCAGGCTGCGCCCGGTCAGGAACTCCGACGACAGGTAGTAGGCGCGCTTGACGTCGCGCTCGAGGTAGGTGCGCTGCGTCGCCAGCCAGCGCTGCACCAGGCGATCGCGCACGGTGTGCGCGAAGGCGTAGTAGAAATCCATCGCCGACGCGTCGCGGATCTCCTTGGCGCAGGTGTGCGTCAGGTGCTCGAGAACGGCTTTCTTGAAATCGGCGCCCTGCAGGCTGGCGCGTTTTCCGGCGACGACGACCCGCCGGTCGGCGGTGCTGATCGTCGAGCTGCCCGCGCCGCCACCGGCCGGTTCGCCGGTCGCTGAGGCCCTGATTGTTCCATCGTCCTGCTGAGCGGGTTGTCGCATAGTGTTTTCCAGTCAGGTCCGGGCTTACTCTGCTCCCGCACGTGTATCGCCGAAGTTTCGGCCACGATAGAAGTGCGTAACTTCCACCGGTGTGGCTTTCGGGGAGCCGCACGGCGATGGGATCGGTGCGATTCCGACCTGGCCGACGCGTTCACCTGGTGACGCTGTTGTACCAGGAGACGACAGGTGAGCCGCGGGGCGCTGGGCGGCACACCGACGGGGCGCGGGGTTGCGACCCGCTGGGCCGCCAGTCGGTTGTCGTTCTTGGCGGCACACGGTTTGCCTCTCTCTGGGGACGTCGTGAAGAAGATTATTGGAATTTCAGACTTGTTCGAACAGGGTCCGTCTCCCTCTTCCGCCGGCGGGGTGAGCGTCGCGCACCGGTTCACATGCGGCGGGCGGGCGCCGCGGCGGCCGACGTCCGGGCCAACGTCCGGGCGGACGTCCGGGGCAACCTCCGGGGCAACGTCCGGGAAAACGTCCGGACGGGTCGCCTGGGGAGGGCGCGGCGCGCCCAGTGTCGCCGACGATATCCTCCGGCGTTGGCGGTTCCAGTTGCTCGACCCGACGCGCCGGCGCGACCCGACCGAGGACGACTTGCGCTGGCTCGAAGAGGAGATCGGCGCGACGCTGCCGCCCGATTATCGCTTCTTTCTGGGCGCGTACGGCTGGACCGGCTTCGCGCAAGCCTTGCGCTTTCCCCTGCGTGAGGCGGGACCCTTCGGCGCCGACGCCGAGGTCCAGTCGTTCCTGGGTTTCTCGTCGGAGATGCGGCGCGACCTCGGCTTCCTGGTCAGCGAGGTCTACGCCGAGGCGTTGCCCGACGGGATGATCCCCATCGCTTCGGATCCCCACGAGAACCTCCTTCTGCTCTCGGTCGCGGACGGCGCTGACGCCGCCGTCAGCGAGACCCGGATCTGGTTCTGGGACCGCGAGTGTCGCGGCCTGGACGCGCGGATCGACGACATGGTGCTGGACCTGGAGGCCGAGGGGCAGGACACGGTCGAGCTCGACGAGAACCAGATCCTGCGGCAGTGGGAGGCGACGTTCCCGGAGCGAGCGGCGGGGCCGGCCGGTTTCATCAACGTCTACCCGGTGGCCGATTCGTTCGCGACCTTCCTCGAGTCGCTGTACGAAGCCAACGGCTGACCATTTCGTCGACGTTGCGCCGCCGCGCTGCTCCGGGGCGGTGTCAACCGGCTGACGTCGACGTCAACCGGGCGCCAACTTGGTTAGCTCCCGCGCCGTCGCCGAGCGTCTGGCGCGCGGTCTCGATCTCGGCGACTATCCGGCGGCGTGAGCAAGGGGCGTCTCGAGGCCTTCAGCGACGGTGTGATCGCGATTCTGATCACGATCATGATGCTGGAGCTCAAGGTCCCGCACGGTGCCGACTGGTCGGCGCTGCGTCCGTTGTGGCCGGTCTTGTCCACCTACACGCTCAGCTTCGTGTTCCTGGGCATCTACTGGAACAACCACCACCACATGCTGCACGCCACCGGGCGCATCAACGGAGCGATCCTCTGGGCCAACCTACATCTGCTGTTCTGGCTGTCGCTGGTCCCCTTTGCGACTGGATGGATGGGCGAGAACCACTTCGCGTCGCTGCCGGCGGCGGTCTACGGGGGCGTGCTGCTGGCGTCGGGGATCGCCTACAAGCTGCTGCAGAACCAGATCGTGCGGCTGGAGGGGCCCGAGTCGAAGCTGGCGCGCGCCATGGGGCGTGACGCCAAGGGGTTGGTGTCGCCGCTGCTCTACGCGGCGGCGATCCCGCTGGCGTTCGTGCAGCGCTGGGTCTCGCTGGCGATCTACGTATTCGTCGCGCTGATGTGGTTGGTCCCCGATCGGCGCATCGAATCGCGCCTGGAGCCTTGAGCCGTGATCGTCGTCGCCGCAGCGCGCGCCCATCGACGACGCGCCGCGTTTTCAACGCTGGATTGTGGGTAGCGCGCCGGCGTTTTCTGGGGAACAGCCGGCGCGCAGGTCGTTGATCCAGTCAGGCCGACCACGAGCTCATTCATGATCAATCATCAGGAAGATCCCCAGGCCGCCCGAAATCACGACCGGCAAGACGACAGAAACGACCGCCGGAGTTGCCCGCGCTTTCGGGTGGGGCTGGCCGTCAACGTCCACGTCGCCTGGCGGTCGGACCCGGTCACGGTTGAGATGATCGACATTGGCCGCGCCGGCGTTCGCTTTCGATCGCCCACCGGAGCGCTGCGCCTCCACCAGGAGGCGGCGTTCGGCTTCGTGATTCCAGCACCGGCGCACCGTCAGGCGGTCTGCGTCGCCAACGGGCGCGTCGTGCGGCTCGGCGACAACGACGAGTTCGTCCTTTCGGTCGAGCGCGCCAACGACGCCTTCCACGGCTTCGTGGTCTCGCTCGCCGTCCTGACCGTAGAGGTTGCGCCACGCCCGTCCGGCGCGTCCGGGCAGACCGGTGTCGCTGTCGCACTTGTTCGAACGGTCGCTGTCGCCGTCGGCGCCGGTTTTCTCTCGACCGTCGGCGCGCCGTATCTGTAAGATGTTGCGGGCTCTGCGGAAGTCACCGGGGTGGTCGCACCACCTTAGAGCCGTCGTCGGGACGGCGTCGTCAGTCTTCAAATCGTTCTTCAATCGTTGGGGCAGCCGAGAGAGGCCACGACACGGCATGGATAACGCACCAGGAACCGCCCCGCGTCGTGGGGCGATCGCGATCGGTCGAATCGTCTCGGGCGTCGCTCTTCTGCTGGCGCTGGGCGCAAACGCGCGCGCCGCCGCTGCCGCGCCGCCGGCCTCCGCGCCGCCGGCCGTCCGCCCTGGCGCCGTCGGACGCGGCAGGCGCGAACGAGCCGATGTCCGACGCCACCGCCCGCATGCAGGTCTCCGACCGCCCCTGGGCCGTCGGCGTCACTCCGGAGCGCCAGGAGGCGGCGCTCAAGCACCTGCAGGAGGGGAACAGCCTCCTCAAGGAGTCGCTGTTCGTCGAGGCGGCCAAGGCCTATCGCGAGGCGCTGACCGCGTGGGACCATCCGGGGATTCACTACAACCTGGCGCTGGCGCTGTTGAACATGGACCAGCCGGTCGAGGTCTATCAGAACCTCCAGAGCGCCATCAAATACGGCGCCGAGCCGCTGGACCCCGAGAAGCTGGAGCATGCGAAGAGCTACCTGCGCCTGATCGAGAAGCAGGTCGCGACGGTCGAGATTCGCTGCGACATCGCGGGCGCGCAGGTGACCTTCGACGGGGCGCCGCTGTTTCGCGCGCCCGGCCGGTACCAGGGCCTGGTGCGCGCGGGGGTGCACACGGTGACGGCATCGAAGCCCGGATTCACCACCACCTCGCTCACCGAGGATCTGACCTCCGACAAGCCCACCACGCTGCAGCTCAAGCTCTACACCTCGGGCGAGCTCATCGGCTATCGGCGGCGCTATCCGATCTGGCGCCCGCTGGCGGTCGCCGGTTTCGGCGGCGCGCTGCTGGTGACCGGCGTGGTGATGTCGTTGCAGGCGCAGAAGTACTACAACGCCTTCGACGATTCGGCGCGGGCGCGCTGTGTGAACCCGGTCGAGCGATCCCGGCAAGCCGGGCTGCGGGACGAGCAACCCCGACTATCCCGCGCTCAGCGACCTCAAGCGGCGCGGCAACATCTACCAGACCCTGGCGACGACCTCCTTCGTGGCGGGCGGCTCGATCGCGGCCGCCGGCCTGGTGCTGTTGCTGCTGGATCGGTCGACCCCCTATCGCGTCGATCCCGAGGGGGAGCATCGCGATCTGGCGAGCGCGCGGTCGTACCTGGTGCCGGTCGTCGGCGCGGGGATGGCGGGCCTGGCCGGCGGCGGGAGCTTCTAGGTGGTCGCGCGCGCCTCGAATCGCTCGATCGTCGTGCTTGTGCGCGGGCTGTTCGCCGCCGGGTTGTTGTTGCTGGCCGGCTGCCCGGAGCCCAAGAGCGTGACCTGTCCGTCGGGGCGGGTCTGTCCGTCGCCCTACACCTGCGCCGCCGACCAGGACATCTGCATCCTGGGAGGCTGCGGCAACGGCGTGAAGGAGACGGGTGAGGCCTGCGACGACGGCAACAAGATCAACAACGACGGTTGCAATCGCGACTGCACGTCGGACAACAGCTGCGGCAACGGCACCGTCGACCGATTCGACCCCTCGGAGTCGACGCGAGAGAGCGAGGTCTGCGACGACGGCCCGCTGAACGGCCAGCCGGGTCACTGCAGCGTCAACTGCAACTCGAGCGGCCTTTGCGGCAACGGCATCCGCGACAACGGCGAGGACTGCGACTACTGCATCGCCGAGGACGGCAGCATCGACGGCCGGCCCAGCGACGCCGCCACCGACGGCCCCGCGGGCGGTGACGCTGGACCGGACGCCGACAGCGACGCCAGCGCTGCCAGCGACGCCGACGCCGACAGCGACGCCGGTTCCGATACGGCATCCGCCCACATGACCTGCGCGCTTGGGATTCGCGAGTCGCGGGTGTGCAACGACAACTGCACGACCGCCCGCTGCGGTGACCGCAAGATCAACCGCGCCGCCGGCGAGCTGTGCGACGACGGCGGCGAGTCGACGACCTGCAACGTCGACTGCACCCTCGCGGGTTGCGGCGACGGCAAGGTCAACCGCACCGCGCTCGAGGAGTGCGACCTGCCAGGGGGCGCCGATTCGGCCAACTGCAACGGCGCCGTCGCGGGGTTGGTCGGCGTGGCTTGCCTGTTCTCCCGCTGTGGCGACGGTTACGTCAACCGCGCCGCGGGCGAGGAGTGCGACGTGCTGGGCGGCGCCGACACCGTCAACTGCAACGGCAGCAGCGCGCCGGCCGGCGTGGCCTGCCATCGCTCGGCTTGCGGCGACGGCTACACCAACGCTGCGGCGCTGGAGACCTGCGACGTGCTGGGCGGCGCCGACACCGTCGACTGCAACGGCAAGGGGGCGGGCGCCGCCTCCTGTCGCGTCGCCATCTGCAGCGACGGCTACGTCAATCGCGCCGCCGGCGAGACCTGTGAGGTCCTGGCCGACGGCAACGACACCGCCGCCTGCAACGGCGTCATGGCGATGGCGTTGCGCTGCCGGGCCGCCGCGTGCGGCGACGGCTACGTCAATCACGCCGCGACCGAGACCTGTGAGGTCACCGCCAGCGGCGCCGACACCGCCACGTGCAACGGGAACGCCGCCGGCGCCTTGAAGTGCCACGACCGGGTGTGCGGCGACGGCTACATCAACGCGGTGGCGACCGAGGTCTGCGACGACCACAACGGGCTGGGCGGCGACGGCTGCGATGCCAGCTGCAAGATCGAGGTCGGTTTCACCTGCACCACGCCCGGTCCGTCGACCTGCAAGGAGATCTGCGGCGACGGCCGCGTGACCGGCCACGAGGTCTGCGACGACTTCAACACCAGCAGCTGCGGCGGCTGCAGCGCGACCTGCAACGCGGTCCAGGCGGCCAGCCAACCGACCGGGTCGATCACGGCGGTGGCGGCGTCGGCGCTGAACGGCGGCGAATCGTTCACGCTGTCCGACGGCGTGCACGCGCCGGTCACCTTCGAGTTCACCAACGGAACCGCCGCCGCCGGACACATCCGGATCCAGCGCAACGGCGACGCCGCCAGCATGGCCGGTCTGATCGTCAGCGCGATCAACGGGGTCGGCGCGGCGCTCGCGATCAACGCGACCGATCCGTCGCCGCCGGTGGTTCAGCTGGCGAGCTCGATCTTCGGCGCCGGCGGCAACGTGGCGATCGGGAAGACGGTGAGAGCGACCGGGTTCGTCGTCACCGGCATGGCCAACGGCGTGGCCTACGACTGCGCCGCTGGTGCCGGGTGTGGCGTCGACAGCGACTGCGCCAGCGGCGTTTGCTGCCCGACGAGCGGCGTGCGCGGGACGGCCACCTGCACCAAGAACACCTGCCTCGGCTCCAGCTGCAACGACGGCGTCCGCAATGGAAGCGAGACCAGCGCCGACTGTGGCGGGGTCGCCTGCGCGCCCTGCGGCGACACCAAGGGCTGCGTGATCGCATCCGACTGCGTGAGCGGCGTGTGCAGCGGCGGGACCTGCCAGGCGGCCAGCTGCACCGATGGCGTGCAGAACGGCAGCGAGGCCGACACCGACTGCGGGACCGCCTGCGCGGGTCAGCCCTGCACCGGCGGCGGCTCGTGCAAATGCCCCGATCTCTCGACCTGCGTCACCGGCGCCGACTGCGCGTCGGGCGTCTGCACCGGCGGAACCTGCCAGGCGCCGAGTTGCACCGACGGCGTGCGCAACGGCGGCGAGGCCGCGATCGACTGCGGCGGCAGCTGCCTGCTGTGCGCCGGCTCGCCGTGCACCGCCGACGCGGAGTGCAAGAGCCACGACTGCCCGTCCGTCGACGCCGGCGCCGACGCCGCCCCCGACGCCAGCGGCGGCGGCTCGCCGCGCACTTGCAACTAGGTAGGAGGAGGGCGCTAGTCGGCGCTCGGCTTCAGCGCCACTGAACCGCGAGCGCGAGGTGGCGGGTGAGCGCGCCGGCGGGGGCAGACGGCGGCGTCGCGGGTTGCAGCTTGCCGTCGGTGCCGACGGTGTACTGCCAGACGCCGCCGGGGCTGGCGTCGTTGGCGACATAGATGGAGTGGCCGGATGGATCGATCACGATGGCGTTGGGCACGTCGGTCCCGGCAACGCCGGCCGCGACGCGCGCCGGCGCCAGCGCCGTGAGGGCACCGTCGTTGCCGATGGAGTATTGAGCGACATCGCTGCTGACCGCGTTGATCGCGTAGGCCAGCTTCTCGGTCGGATCGATCACCAGCGCGAACGGCGAGCTGCCGGCGGGGACCGTGGCGGGTGAGAGCCGCGTGAGCAGCCCCATCGCGCCGATGCTGTACTGGGAGATGCTGTTGCCGGCGCCGTTCGCGACGTACATCCGTTGTCCCGACGGCGAGACCACGAGGCCGGCTGGCTCCATGCCGGTCGCGATCGTTCCGCCTGGTGCCAGCGAAACGGCGCCCAGGGAGTTGATCGTCAGCGCCACGACGCTGCCCGTGCCGAGGGTGACGTAGGCATATCGCCCCGACGGATCGAGGACCAGGGCGACGGCGACGCCGGTGGTGGTCACCGTGACCGTCGCGGGCGTCAGGGGCGACAAGGCACCGCCGGCCAAGAACTGCGAGACGGTGCCGTCGCTCTGATTGAGCACGTAGGCGAACCGGCCCGAGGGATGGATCTGCACCGCGCTCGGGAATTGCCCGGTCATGACGGTGGGCGGCGTCAATGCGGTCAGCCCGCCCGTCGCGCCGATCGCGTATTGCGAGACGGTGTTGTTGCTGCTGTTGGCGACGTACGCGAACTTTCCCGACGGGGTGACGGCGACGAACTGCGGACCGGTCCCCGCCACGGTGAGGCTGCCGGCGGTGCCCAGCGCACCGGTGGCGCCCACGGTGTACAGCGACAGCGTGTTGTCGCCGTTGACCGCGTAGGCAAACCGGGCGAACGGTTGCGCCAGCTCGTCGCCCGAGACCAGGGCGATGGCGACGGGAGACCCCTGGGCGGGCGCGCGCGGCGGCGCGTTGGGGGCCAGCCCGCCGCTGCTGAGCAGCTTCAGCTGCGACAGGCTGTCGCCGGTGCGGTTGGCGACGAAGACGAACGCGCCGCCACCGTCGATCGCCAGCGCGACCGGCGCGGATTCGGTGGTGGCGGCGGTCAGCGCGGTCAGCTTCCCGTCGGCGCCGATGGCCAGCGGGATCACCGCGTTGTCGCCGTTGGTGACCAGGACCATCTTCCCGGTGGGCTCGCAGGCGATTGCCGTGGGGGCGTTGCCGATGGCGACCGTCGCTGGCGAAAGCGGGGTGAGGGCGCCGCCGGTCCCGACGACGTAGGCCGAGACGGTGCCGTCAACGGTGTTGGTGGCGTACGCGTAGCGTCCGGCCGGATCGACCACCACCGCCGTGGCCCCGGTCCCCGACGCGACGGTGGCGCTGGCCATCGCCGACAGCGTGCCGGTCGAGCCGACGGTGAACTGCGACAGGCCGCTCGTGTTGGCGACGTAGACCGCCTGGCCCGCCGGATCGACTGCGATCCCCTTCGCTCCGGCGCCGGCGGCGCTGGAGCCGATAGGGGACAGCTGCCCATCGGCGCCGATCGCGTACTCGGATACGTCATTGGTAACCGAGTTCACGGCGTAGGCGAACCTCCCCGCCGGATCGACGGCGATCGCTTTTGGGCCGCTCCCGGCGGCGACGGTCGCGGGCGATAGCGCGGTCAGATTTCCGTCGGCGCCGACCAGGTATTGAGAGATGGTTCCAGACCCGGAGTTGGCGACGTAGGCGAACTTACCGGACGGCGCCACGGCCACTCCGGACGGCACGCTCCCCGTGCCGGTATTTCCGACGAACGAGAGCCGCCCGGTCGCGCCGTCGACGGCGTAGCTGGCGACGCCGCTGTCGCCGACCACCAGCGCGTAGCGCGGGCGCTGGGGCGCGCAGGCCACGATGACGTTGTCGATGCCGCGGCCAGCGCCGGTGCCGGTGCCGTTGCGCACCAGGCAGGTCTGCGCGGGGGCTGTCGGCTGGGCGGTGACGGTGACGGCGTAGGTCGCGCCGCCCGCGACAGCGGTGGCGAAGCTGAACCGGCCGTTGTGGGCCACCGCCAGGCTCTCCCCCGCCGAAGCGAGCACCAGCCCGCCGCCTACCAGGCCCGACACAACTCCGCCGACGGTCGCCGGTGCGCCCCCGCCGTCGGGACCGAGATCCCCGCCGCCGCCGTCGGGGTTGCCGCTATCGGCGTCGGCCGAACCCTTCGGCGAGCTGCCGCAGCCCGAGACCACGATCAGGAGCCCCATCGTCACCAGGAGCGCGGTCGTCGCTCTGGGTCGGTTGATGCGCCGCCATGTCCGACACGCGATCATGCTCACGCGAACAGTATCGCGCGAACAGCCGCGTCGCGTCTACAGGCGCCGCTCAGCGCAGTCGTTCGACCAGCTGGCCGAGTTGCGCGTTCAACCGATCGGCGCGCTCGCGTTCCTTTTTCAGCAGCTGCTCGGTCTGCTGCGCCGACAGCCGGGCGCGCTCCTCGGCCTCGCGCGCGCTGCGCGCGTTCTTCTCGGCGGCGACCTGCGCCGATTCGGCGCGCTGGCGCTGCTCCTTGGCCCGCTCGAGCGCGGTGCCGAGCTCGACGTTCTTTTGCGCCAGCTCCTCGTTGGTCGATGCGACCTTGGTGTTGGCGGTCGCCGCTTCCTTTTGCGCCTCGCGCTGCAGGACCTCGGCGCGCTGGCGTTCGCGCTCCTTGGCTTCGACCTCTTGCAGGCGGTGCTGCGCCTCGCCCTGGGCCAGCGTGGCGGCCGCCGCGTTCTTCTCCGCCGCCATCTGCGACCTGTGGATCACCACCAGCGCGACGGCGGCCGCCGCGAGCAGCATCACCGACAGCGCGCCCGCCATCCCCAGCAAGCGGCGCCGCCGGCGCGCGCCGCGCTCCTTGCGGCCGAAGACCTCGTCGGCGAACGCGCGCATCCCCTCGGGCAGCTCGCCGCGGTAGCGACGCTGAAAGCGCGCCAGCTCGTCGACCATGTCGCCGCGCCAGAGCAGGCCGATGTCGCGGTTCTTGGCCTGCCACTGGCGCGCCGCCGCGCGCAGCTGCTCCAGGAACAGGCGTCCTCCTGGCTCTCGTCGAGCCAGCGCCGCAGCGTCGGCCAGGTCGTGATCAGCGACTCGTGGACGATCTCGACGGTAGCGCCGCCGCCGCCGCTGCCGGTCTGCACGACCAGCAGGCGGGCTTCGACCAGCTGATCGATCAGGCGCTCGAGCTCCGCCTTCTGGGCGCGTTGTCGCGCAGCTCGTCGAGGTCGCGCACCGCGCGCGTGCGCTCGGCCGTCACCAGCTGCACGAACAGCGACCGCCCCAGCGTTTGCAAGTCGGGCGTCAGCTTTGCGATGACCCGGTCGGCGTGGCTCACCAGCGCGCCGGCGATGCCGCCCAGATCGTGGTAGCTCTGCTCGGTCAGCATCTTGCGGCGCGGGTCGCGCGCCTCCCACAGCTGGGCGGCGGCGAACTGCAGCAGCGGCAGCGCGGCCGGCGTCGACTCGAGGTGGTCGAGCATCTCGTCGACCATCATCGGCGTCTCGAAGCGATAGCCGGCCAGCTCGGCCGGCTGCACGATCGCTTCGCGCAGACCGTCGCGGTCGGCGGTCCGAGGAAGAACAGCCCCTTGGTGAGCTCGTTCATGAAGTGCGGATCCTCGGCGATGCGCTCGAGGAAGTCGGAGCGGATCGACACCACCACGCGCACCGGCGAGGTGGCGTCGTCGGCGGCGCCGGCGAGCGCAGCGGTGAACGCGCGCCGCTCGCTGGGATCGGTGCTCAGCGTGTAGAGCTCCTCGAACTGATCGACGAACAGCAGGACGCGCTGTGCCTTGCGGCGCGCGATGCTGCGCAGCGCGCTGCCCAGGTAGCCCGGCTCGCTCGCGAAGCGCTCGGCCAGCTCTCTCTGCGCGCCGATGTCCTCGACCGGCGTCGGCGAGCTGGCGATCAGCGGCGCCAGCAGGCCGGCCAGCGCCATCATCGGGTCGCGCCCGGGTCGCAGGACCAGCGCCTCCCACTGCTCGCCCGACGCTTGAGCGCGGGCACGACGCCGGCGCGGACCAACGACGACTTGCCGACGCCCGAGGGACCGACCACCGCCATCAGCGGAGTGTCGCGGATGCGCGTCACCAGCGCGGCGATCTCGCGTGACCGGCCGAAGAATCGTCCGGCGTCCTCCTCCTGGAAGGCGCGCAGGCCGGCGTACGGCGCTCTCGACCTGGCGCGAGCGCGCCGCGAAGCGCCCCGGCAGGAACGGCTCGAGCGCGCGCAGCAGCGCGGCGGCGTCGGGCAGCGCTCTTCCTTGCGCTTGCGCAGGCAGCGGTCGACGATGTCGGCCAGCTCGGGCGGGATCTCCGGCGCCTCGTTGCGCAGGCTGGGCATCGGGCTGTCGAGATCGGTGACCCAGGCGCGCGGATCGCCGCCCAGCGGCTCGAGCGGGTGACGCCCGGTCAGCATCTGGAACAGGATCAGCCCCGTCGCCCAGATGTCGGTGCGGTGATCGATCGGGCCGCCGATGCCCCACTGCTCGGGGGACATGTACGCCAGCGTGCCGATGATCCCGGTGCGCGCCGCCATGTCGAGCGCCGCCGGGCCGATGACCTCGGGGCGCGACTGATCGCGGTACGACTCCGGATCGCGCTGCTCGTCTTGCAGCACCTTGGCGATGCCGAAGTCGAGCACCTTGACCGTGCCGCCGTCGGTGAGGAAGATGTTGTCGGGCTTGAGGTCGCGGTGCACGATGCCCTGCTCGTGCGCGCAGGCGAGCGCGCGGATCACCGACGCGATCAGCTCCACGGCGCGCGTCGACGGCATGGGGGCCGACTTGCGGATCACCGCGGACAGCGTCTGGCCCTGGAGGTACTCGAGCACCATGAACGGGCTGCCCTGAAGCTCGCCGACCTCGTAGATGACGACGATGTTCTCGTGGCTGCAGCGCGCGGTCGCGCGCGCCTCGACGATGAACCGGCGGGTCAGCTCGGCGTTGCCGGTCTGCAGGAACTTGATCGCCACCCGGCGCCCGAGGCGGTCGTCGCGCGCCAGGTAGACCACGCCCATGCCGCCGGCGCCGAGCTCGCGGATGATCTCGTACTGTCCCAGGCGCGCGCCCACGCCAGGGGCGCGGAACGACGACGACGAGCCCGACGGAAAAGGGGAGGGGGTGGCGCCCGGGACCGGGGTGATCGCCTGCGAGTTGATCGCCGGGGCCGACGGGCGTGCCGGCGCGCCGGCGCCGTGGGGCGCGGGGCCGGGCCCTTCGCCCGGACCGATGCGCGTCCCGCCGCCGCCGGCCCCCGAGGGGACCGGTTGGCGCATGGTCCCGCCGATGCCGACGCCGGAGGCGAGCGCGATGGGGGCGATGCGGGTCGCGCTGCCGCCAGGGGGGCGGGGCTCGATGAGGCCGGAGACCATCTTGAGCGGGAAGCTTTCGGTGCGCGCGACCGCCGGCGCGGACTTCGCCGACGCCGCCGCGGGCGCTGCCGACGCCGCCGCGGGCGCTGCCGACGCCGCCGCGGGAATCGGGACCGGCCCCGGCGTCACGGCGTCGGGCAGCATGGCGGTCGCCTCGCGGCCCAGCGAGCGAACGATCGCCTCGGACAGCAGCTGCGTCTCGGGGACCGCGCGCACGCCGGCCGGCACCGGCCCGTCGAGCGTCCGAGCCGACGCGCTTCCCGGCGTCAGCCACTCGTAGGTGCGATTGGGTTGGTCTGGGTCGGCGGCAGAGGCCTCCGAGGCGGGGGCCTCCGTTTCGTCTTCTCCCTGCCTTGGCTTCATGTGCCTTGCCCCGAGATGGTCGCGCTGCTCATGGGAAAGGAGGGTCGTGGCCTCCGAGGGAAATACGCGTCCGAGAGCAACGTACCGCCCTTCCGCCGACCCGTCTAGTAGCAGCGCGCTTCGACGCCGATCGATCTCTCGGGGATTGCAGCGGATCGCGGCGGATCGGCGACATGGTCGGCCGGCGTCCTCGGCCCGCCCGTCGCGATCGATGTAGGTCGCCGTCGCGATCGATGTAGGTCGCCGTCGCGATCGATGTAGGTCGCCGCCCGACGCCAAGACGCCATTGCTCCAAGAAACAAAGCTCCGCCGTGGATTGGATGGCGCGGTTGAATGACACCGCGCGTGCTTACCTGCTGCGTCGAAACAAAGGTGTCTCTTGTCTCCGGCCGAGGTTTTCACGTTAATGGACGCTCGCCGACGGTCGATAACCGCTCGTCTGGGTGGAGGTGGTCGGTCGCGATCCTCTCAGCCGATCAAAAGGAGATCCGGTCATGCGCACTTTCATTGCGACGGCTTCATTGCTTTCAGTCTTTGCGTCCGCGGCTCGGGCCGACGATATGGCCAACGTTTCCCCGAACGCGCCGCCTCCCACCGCATACAGCTCCACCCCCTCGTCCTCTGCGCCCCGGCAGGCCTGGTCTTCGGGCTCGGCGTCGAGCCTGCACGGCGCCAGCCTGTGGGGGATTCTGCCGTGGGGCGGCATCGGCGTCGGCGGTCGCTACATGCTGCCGCTGGGTATTCGCCCGTTGCTGGTGAACACGTCGGTCCGGGACAGCTTTGCGCTCGAGTTCGGCGCCGATCTCCTGCACTGGAACTACAGCGCCGGTCTGCTGGGCGGCCCCGGATACAACTACAGCTGGACCGAGATCTTGCCGGTCGTCGGCGCGATGTGGAATCTGTGGCTCAACGATCGGTTCGCGGTCTATCCAAAGCTGGAGGCCGGCTACGCATTCGGTTGGTTCTCCAACCTGGGGCCGAACATGGCCGCCGCGTCGTATGGCGGTGCCTTCGTCAGCGGAGACGCGGGCGCGCTCTACAACATCAACAACGGGCTGACCCTGCGCGCCGAGGCCGGCACCTCCGGCTTGAAGCTAGGAGCCGGCTGGTTGTTCTGAGAGACTGAAACGACCGCGCGCCGGCCGGCGCGTCCAAATCGAGAACAGGGGGTGCGATGCCGCGCGGATCGTTGATCGGGGCGTTTGGGTGTGGACTGACTCTGGTTGCGTTTGCGGTCCTCTCGACGCCAAGCTGGGCCTTGCCAGCGCCGCCGGCTGCTGGCGCGTCGCCGACCGAGCCCCCGCCCCAGCGTGCGCCGGCGGCACCGGCGCCCAATGGGGACGCGCCGGCGGCCGCTCCCGAACCTGGTGTGGCTCCGGGCACTGGCACGGACAAACCAACGGCGCCGGTCCAGCCGCCGCCACCTCCGACGCCGGCGCCGCCCGCCGCCGCTCCGGCTCCCCGACAACCCCCGCCGGCGTTTGCGCCCGCGCCGCCCGCGCTGCCCGCCGTCGTGCCGCCGCCCGCGCCGCCCGCGCCGCCCGCCGTCGCTGCGCCGCCGGCGCCGCCCGCGCCGCCCGCCGTGCCGCCGCTCGCGCGCCCCGCCGCTGCGCCTCCAGCCACCGTCGCTGTGCCGCCACCCGATCTGATGGTGCCCTTTCCGCCTCCGCCCCCGGAGCCGCGCTTCGAGCCCTCGTCGTCGCCCGGCACATCGCCGCCGCAAGCCGTCCAGCTCGCGGTCCTGATCGGAATCATTGCTCTTCCGCGCCCGATCGAGATCGATGCGCTGCTGAAGTTCGGCGGCAGCATCGCGCTCGGTGCGCAATTCAGCATGCTCCCCACGCTGACCCTTCCCGGCCAGGACGCCCGCCTCGAGCTGTCCGCGACCCAGGCGGTCTTTCGCTGGTTTCCCTTTCGCGGGGCGTTCTACCTGGGGGGCGGACTCGGCTATCAGCAGTTCAAGGCTTCGCTCGGTGATGCCGTACAAGGCGGCACGCTCACCGTCAACGCCGATATGTCGACGGTCTTCTTGTCGCCCCAGCTGGGATGGCTCTGGACCTGGGAGTCCGGCTTCGCGCTCGGTATCAGCCTCGGTGTGCAGCTGCCGTTGCCGCGCGAGCCGGTTGTCACCGTCACCTACAACGGTCAGGTGGTGCCGGAGAACGGCGCCGGTTTCCCCGCGCCGGTCGTGACCGCGGCCAACGCCGACCGCGATCAGATCGAGGACATCGCGCGCGTCATCATGCGCTACCCGATCCCGAATCTCGATCTGCTCAAGATCGGGTTCGCGTTTTGAACGCCAAGACGCCAGGACGCCACGGTCCGGGTTCTTGAAAATCCGGCCTTTGGCGTCTCTGGCGTCATGGCGTTTCGTCTACCCGGCCGGGCGGCCGTCGACCCAGACGCCCTGGACGGCGAGCCCGGCGTCGACCAGCACCTGGTCGGCGCGGCGCAGGCGGCGGCTGATCTCGCGCGCGATGTTCAGCACCAGCAGCGTGTAGATCTCGAGGTCGGTCTGGTAGAGCTTGGCGATCTCCTGCTGGTCGAGCACGCACAACGTCGCCTCGCCCACCGCGCGCGCTGTCGCCGAACGCGGCTGGATGTCGATGAGCGCCATCTCGCCCACGCAGTCGCCGCGCTGGAGCACCGCCAGGCAGAACTCGGCGCCGTTGCGGCCGCGCTTGCAGATCTCCAGCTCGCCCTCTCGCACGATGAACATGCTGTGCGCGGGCTCGCCCTCGGCGAAGACCAGGCCGCCGGGGGCGACGTGCAACACGCGCGCGAGGTCGATGATCCGCTCGAGCACGAGATCGGGCAGACCGCCGAAGATCGGGATCTGCGCCAGGAACTCGGCGTTTCCCTGCGTCCGATCGCTCCCGGCCATGCGCGAACTCTACCCCCTCCCGGTGGGTCGCGCCTATCCCCTCCGTTTTCGTCGGCGACCGGCGCCGCCGCGGCGGGCGCGGGTCAGCTGGCGGCGCGCGCGGTCGCCTGTTCCAGCTGCGCCCGGATGCGCACCAGCGTGAGCCGCGCGTTCCGGTCGGCCTCGGCCAGCGCTTCTTCGAGGAAGCGCAGGCCGTCGGTGCGGCGCCCGCTGCGCAGCGCCGACAGCGCCTTCCACTCCATGATCTCGACGATGTCCATCGGCTGCATGATGCGCCGCCGCCCCTTGAGGATCAGGGCGTCGAACTCCTCGTCGGGCGCGCTGCGCAGCGCGC
Organism: uncultured Pseudomonadota bacterium; assembly: GCA_963778795.1. Lineage (GTDB taxonomy): Bacteria > Myxococcota_A > Polyangia > Fen-1088 > Fen-1088 > DASRQZ01. The sequence continues at coordinate 2,290,135 of CAVZVU010000005.1, forward strand.
TGCCGACCATCTCCAGCATGATGCTCTCCTCGGGCGTGAGCAGCGAGTCGCTCTTCTGCGCGGCCGCCGCCTCGGACTGACCCTGGATGACCCGGGTCGCGACCTCGCGTGCGGCATCGACCTCGCCCTGGTACCACTTGAGGCGCGCCAACAACAGATGGGAGCTGAACACGCGCCCCACGCCTTCGCCGAAGGTCTGGGTGCTGAGCTCGATGCTGCGCTCGACGTGCGGCTGGGCCTCGGCGGGGCGGCCGAGGGCGAGGTAGATCTCGCCCAGGTCCCTGACGGTGACGCACTCGAGGATCGGGAAGCCGAACTCGCGCGCGACCTGGATCGAGCGCTTGTAGTCGACCAGCACCCGTTCGACGTTGTTGGTCATGAACGACAGCGTGCAGCGGTTCACCAGCGCCCCCGCGAGCCCGATCATGTCGCCGTGCTCTTCGCACACCGAGATGCAGCGGTTGAACGTGCGCTCCGACTCCTCGTGCGCGCCGGTGACGGCCAGGCACCAGGCGAGCATCGCCAGGCTCTGCTCATAGCTCTCGTAGCCGCCGGTGCCCAGCGTGCCGGCCAGGTTGACGACGTCGCGGAAGATCTGCAGCGCCTCGACGGTCTTGTCCTGGCGGACCAGCGACCGTCCCTTGCCCATCAGCAGGCGCGCCTCCAGCTCGGGCGGCGTCGCGTCGCCGCTGGCCAGGGTCGCGGCCTCGGCGACCACGGCGGCGGAGCGCGGCACGTCCAGCGTCCAGTCGAGCAGGATGCCGACGTCGAGCAGGATGTCGATCTGCGCGCGCCGCGCGTCGGTCTTGCGCGCGCGTTCGAGCGCCAGCTCCAGATCCTTGAGCGCCCCCTCGTGGCGCCCGAGGCGGAAGCGCATCAGGCCTCGCCCCTTCGAGGCGGCGATCTGTCCGTCGTCGTCGCCGTCGGGTAGGTTCTCGATCGCGTTGCGGAACAGCAGCTCGGCGTCGAGGTACGCGTGCCGCGCCAGCGCCCCCTTGGCGAGATCGAGGTAGATGCGGCCGGCCTCGTCGCGACGCCCGCTGCGTTCGGCGTGGAACGCCATCTGCGGCAGGCGCTGGTGGTCGGGCAGGTGATCCTGGCGCAGGTAATAGTCGTAGGCGGCCCGGTGAATGGCGTCGCGCTCGGCGGGCGGCACCGCCTGGTAGACGGTGTCGCGCAGCAGCGAGTGGCGAAACCCGAGCCGCCCGCCGCGGTGGCGCACCAGGATTCCCGACTCGGTCAGGCGGCGCAGGCCGATGCTGGCGTCGAGCTGGGTCTCGGGCGAGGCGCCGCCGCGATCCAGCTCCTGCTGCACCCCCTCCAGCTCCTCGGCGCTGAGCTCGACGCCCAGGACCGAGGCGAGGCGTGCGTGCGCCAGCAGCTCGGGCGGCAGCGATTCGGTCTCGCGGCTCGATAGCCATTGCACCAGCGGCAGATCCGGAAGCCGCTCCAGCTCGTCGGTCGCGAGGTACCAGGAGCTGCCGCGCTCCGCCTTGCGCACCAGCCCGTCGCGCTTGAGGCCGCGCACCAGCTCGGCCAGCAGCATCGGCACGCCTTGCGTGCGCTCGGCCAGCCGGCTGAGCGCGCTCGCCGGCACGTTCTCGGCCGGCGACAGCAGGCGGCGTGCGAGCTCGGCCGCCGCCGCCGGGTCGAGCGCCGGCAGCGTCAGCTCGAGGCGGCGCGCCGCGCGGCGCGCCCAGGCGGTGCGGCCACGGCCGAACGACGGCCGTCCGATGACGCACACCCAGATCGGGCAGCCGGCTTCCTTCAGCGTCGCGTACTCGATTGCGTCGAGCGCGGTCTCGCCCGCGAACTGGGCGTCGTCGATCACCAGCGCCAGCGGGCGCGTGCGCGACGCGCGGCGCATCGCCTCGCCGACCGCGCGCGCCGCCGACGAGCGCAAAGCGCCCGGCGCCGCCGCGAGCTCGCGGATCTCCGGGTGGTCGGGCTGCGCCCATCCCATGGCGACGGCGACGCCGGCCCAGACTTCGCGCGTGACGTCGGGCCCCAGCCGCGACGTCAGCTTGGTCTTGCCGAGATCGCTCGGTATCTCCTCGGGCAGCGCCAGCAGTCGCGTGAGGATCTCGCGCGTGGTCTGCTCGGGCACGCCGCCGAGCGGCTCCTTCGCGCGGATGAACAGCGTGTCCATGCGCGCGGTCGACTCGACGATCTGCGCCAGCGACTGCGCCAGGTGGGTCTTGCCGAATCCCGCGTCGCCGATCAGCGTCAAGATCGTGGGCGCGCCCTGGTCGGCGACGGCACGCGCCGAGGTCAGCAGCGTGCGCAGCAGATCGTCGCGCCCGACCAGCGGCGCGATGTTCATGCGCGTCGTCGTGTGCTCGGACAGCTGGTTGACCTTGCGGATCAGCGAGACACCGCTGCGGCCGGGGATCGGATCGACCGGCAGGTCGGGCAGGACCTCGGCGGCGGCGGCCGACAGCAGCACGCCTTCGGGATCGGCGGCGCTGGGATACGACTCCTTCTTGGCGAACAGCGCGCTCTGGTATCGCCGGGTGCCGTCGGGGCGCGCCTGGATCGACACCGTGGCCAGGTCGACCAGCGCGCGCTGGCAGATCCCGCGCGCGACCAGCAGCGTGGCGGCGTTCGATGCCGATCGCGTCGGGTTGTCGCCCAGCTCGTGCCCGAAGGCGAGCACGATCTGCGCGCCCGCCGTGTGCGCCAGGTGGGCGCCCATGTTGTTCATCACGTCGCGCACGGCGCCGACACCGCCCTTGCACTCGCAGAAGACCAGCGCGACCGCCTGCCGCTGGCGCGCGGGCGCCGCCGGCTTCGCGGCGACCGCGGTCTCGCCGGCGCGTGGCGTCTCGCTCGTGGGGGCCGACGCCGTCGCCGTCGGAGGCGCCGCGGTCGCGAACGCGGCCTGCAACGCCGCCGACAGCTCGGACGCGCTCGCGAACCGGCGATCCGGGTCCTTGGCGAGGCAGCGCATGATCACGTCTTCCACCGGCGCCGGCACGGTGACGCGGCGGCCGAGCGCCGTCGGGCGGCGGCTGCGGTGGCTCTGCTTGACGTCAGCGGGGTTTCCCCAGAAGGGCGGCGCTCCGGTCAGCAGCTCGTAAAGGATGCTGCCGACCGCGTACACGTCACTGCGCACGTCGATGTCGGCGCGCCCCTCGCATTGCTCCGGTGACATGTACTCGGGTGTTCCGGCGGGCGCCTCCTCGGAGGTCGTCTCGGCGTGCGCTTCGCCGCCGAGGCGCACCAGGCCGAAGTCGAACAGCCGCGTGCCGAGCTCGCCGCACACGAAGATGTTCTCCGGCTTGAGATCGCAGTGCACCAATCCGCGACGGTGCGCTGCCTCGATCGGCGCGAGGATCTCCAGCGCCAGACGCCGGAAGTCGGCGCTGGCGAGCGGCACTTCGATCGATGTCATCCGCTCGGCGAGCGTCGGCGCGTCGACCAGCTCCATGGCGACCCAGCGCGTGCCGTCGGCGAGCGCGCCGCTTTCGAACACCTCGGGCACCGCCGGCGGCCCTAGCGTCGACAGCGCCGCGACCTCGCGCAGCAGGCTCTCGCCGGCGGTCGCGTTGTCGGCGCGCGCGATCTTCAACGCCACCTGGCGCGCATCGCTGAGCCGCTCTCCCTTGAACACGGCGCCGAAGCCGCCTTGCCCCAGCAGTCGGCCGAGCGTGTAGCCGGCAATCTCCGGTGCCGCCATCGGTGCCGGCGGCGATTCGTCGGATGGCGGACGCGCCTCCGCAGATCCGTGCACCGCGCAGCGCGGTTCGGTGTCAGGCAGCCGCCGGCCGCAGCTATGACAGCGGATCATTTTCGGGACCTCGCCTCACTCATCGGCGCACTGCGCGCGCGGCTTGATGGGCGGTCGCCCGGTTTGGACGACGTAACGACGGGATGTCGGGTGACCTCGACACGGGGCTGCCAACCGGCGTGCGGACACGAGAGCATTTTCACATGCTTGCGGGTAGTCACACCATATAAAAACGTACGTTGAATTACTAATGCGAGTTTCGTCAGCTCAGCCGGGGAGAACGCTTGTTGCGGCACCTTCAACAGGACCGCGATGAGAGTAACGCACTTACACCCAATGGTTTCGGCCCATTAGGTAAGCGCCGCCACATTTATTTGTAGGCATAATTACTGCTTAATCAGTGCTCAGAAGGGTGGAAAATTTCCGCCCCCGAAAAAGGCAAACCCCGGGCGACCGGGTGACGCAAAGCCAGCGGGACTCACTGAGTCAGCCGGGCCACCGAAGGGACGAAAACAGAGATGACCGACCCCACGAAGAAAACCACCTGGCTCGCGGCGTCTCTGGCGCTCGCTTCGGCGCTCGCCGGTTGTCAGCCCGGGATGGATGCTGAAGCGTCAGCGCCCACGACCGAGAACGAGCTGACGTCCGCGAACGGGCTCAGCCTGCTGAACGGTCTCAGCCTGACCAACGGGCTCAGCGGCAATGGGTTGTCGGGCAACGGGCTCAGCGGCAACGGTCTGTCGGGCAACGGTCTGCTCATGGACGCGCTCTCCGGCACCAAGGCCTTTTCGTCTACCAGCACGCTGATGAACTCGGCGAGCGGGCGGACGCTGGTCAGCTACATCGTGAAGTGCGCGCTTCCGTCGGGCCACAGCATCACCAAGAAGGACACCGGCGGTACGTCGTACAGCTTCGCCGGCACGGTTGGCACCGCGCCCGAATGGGAGACCAGCACCTGCGGCACCACCTGCCAGGAGCGCATGTCGGCCTGCTTGCTCGCGCACGTCAACACCTCGGGCGTGCACATCCCGATCTGGCTCGACAGCGAGGGGGCGATCGGCTGGGGCACCAACACCGACTTCCCGTACCAGGAGGGTTCGTTCTTCGGGAACGTCTTCGTCAGCCCGCCGGTCGCGCAGTACTGCAACGGCAAGGACTTCGACTCGGGGACTGTCCCCGGCCGCCTCGGCGCCAACTCGAGCGCGCCCTACACGAACCCGTTCGGTGGCAACTCGCTCTGCTCGGCCTATTGCACGGCGCACGGCACCGACGGCTTCGACAAGTGCGGGAACTACAGCCACGTCGTCACGGCGTGGCGCAACTTCGACGTCAACACCCAGTACAAGATCTGCAACAAGGGCAACGCCCTTTGCCTCGACGGTGTCGGGCAGCAGCACGGCCAACAGCGCCGCCGTCGTGCAGAGCACGTACGCCGGCACGACCAATCAGAAGTGGGTCATCACCCAGATCTCGCCGAAGAAGTACAAGGTCATCAACGTCAACAGCGGCAAGGCGCTGGACATCACGGGCGCCAGGACGACCGACGGCACCGCCGCCATTCAGTACACGTACAGCGGCGCGGCCAACCAGCTGTGGGCGTTCACCTCGCTGGCCGACCAGGCGGGCTCGTACGTCATCTCGCCGACCAGCAACACCTCCTCGTCACTCGCGCCGCCGAGCAGCGGCACCATGGCGAGCGGAACGGCGATCCAGGAGTGGACCTACAACACCGCCGATACCCAGAAGTGGCACATCACGCCCCTCTAGTCTCGACTGACGAGAACACGGTCATTCACGGGCCTGGTCGGCACACCGACCAGGCCCGTTTTTTTTGTCCCAGGCGCGGTTGTTCCCTGGGGCGTCTGGACCCCGGAAGGCGAGGTGTCTGGTCCCCTGTTGACAACGATCTGTTGCCGGTCAGCCAACAGGTCCAGGTGTAGTAACGCGCATACACCTAATGAGTTTCAATCGGTTAGATCATATATCACTAAAATAATTGTAGGCATAGTTACTGCTTTGCTGGGTCTGCGTAGGGCGGAAAGTATCCGCCCCCCGATAAAGGCAAACCCCGGGCGACCGGGCGACGCAAAGCCACGGAACTCACTCCTGAGTCAGCCGGGCTACCGAAGGACGGAAAAGGAAAATGACTGACACCACGAAACGGACGACCTGGCTGGCGGCGTCGCTGGCCCTGGCTTCGGCGCTGGTCGGTTGCCAGCCCCCCGCCGATCAGGACATCGGCGGCAACACCGTCGAGAGCGAGCTGGTCAGCGCCAACGGCCTCTCGTTGATCAACGGTCTTTCGCTGACCAACGGCCTGTCGGGCAACGGCCTGTCGGGCAACGGTCTGTCGGGCAACGGCCTGTCGGGCAACGGCCTGCTGCTGAACCCGCTGTCGACGACCGGCCTCACCTCGTCGACCTACCTCATGAACTCGGCGGACGGTCGCTCGACCCTGTCGTACCTGGTTCGCTGCGCGCTGCCGGCCGGCCGCACCATCAACAAGACCGACTCGACCGGAGCGCCCTACAGCTTCGCTGGCGGGATTGGCCTGACGCCCCAGTGGGAGACCGGAACCTGCGATAGCACCTGCCAGCAGTGGATCTCGGCCTGCATGCTGGCCCACGTCAACACCGCCGGCATCCACGTGCCGATCTGGGTGGTGGGCCAGAACAGCTACCTCGGCTGGGGCCAGTCGACCGACTTCCCGAACCAGGAAGGCACCTTCTTCGGCAACATCTTCGCGCTGAACACCGCCGGTCACACCGACGCGTACTACTGCGAGGGCCCGGGCTTCAACAAGACCGTCGTCGACGGCCGCCTCGGCTCGAACCAGGTCGGCGCCCCGTACCGCGACATGTTTGCCAGCGGCTACTGCAACATCAACGGCTGCACCCAGTCGGACGCGCTGACCAACGGCGTCGCCGACGGCTACAAGGCCTGCGGGATGGGCGACGGCGCGATGAACGCCTGGAACACCATGGTCACGGTGTGGCGTAACAACGTCTCGTACAGCTCGTCCGGCACGGTCGTCCCGGGCACCACCGCCGACGGCCGCACCGTGCAGTTCGACTTCGAGGGCTCGACCAGCGGTTGGACCTCGGGCAACACGCAGCTCGTGATCTCCTCGACCTCCGAGGTCAAGGGCCAGACCGGGACGCAGGCGCTCAAGGTCACCTACGCCAGCGGCTCCTCGACGCTGCGCATGCAGAGCGCGACCACGCTGTCGATCGCCGCGGGCAAGCAGGTGAGCCTCTACCTGTACCTCGCGTCGGACAGCAAGCTGACCACGATCACCCCCTGGGTGCGGAAGAACGGCTCGGCCGAGACCAAGGTCGCGACGCCGGTCACCAACCTGCTCAAGGGCTCGTGGAACGTGGTCAACATGACCGTCCCGGCCGGCGTCACCGCCAATCAGGTCGGTGTCGACTTCACGACCGGCGGCGCCTTCACGGCTTACGTCGACAGCGTGGGCTGGTAAGCACCCCCTCCTCCCTCCCGTTACCCTCCCTCCCAAAGGGCCCGGTCGGCACCCCCGACCGGGCCCTTTCTCTTTGGCGGTCGCGTTCGAATCCACCGCAACAGCTGTTGCGAGCGTCTCAACAGCTCGCCGGGAGCGGGGCGCTGAAGGCCGCGGAACTACTTGGGTTAGCATATCGCATTATGTGACTTTAGTAGGCATGGTTACTGCTTTGTAGTCTGTGGAAGGATGGAGAGATCAACCATGACCGACCTCACCAAAAAGACGACATGGCTCGCCGCATCCCTGGCGCTGGCCTCTGCCCTGGTGGGGTGCCAGCCGCCATCGGCCGCCGACGCCGGCTCGTCGGAGAGTGAGCTGGTCGCGATCAACGGCCTGTCGATGATCAACGGCCTGTCAATGACCAACGGCCTGTCGATGACCAATGGTCTGTCGGGCAAGGGGCTGTCGGGCAACGGGCTCACTGGCCAGGCGCTGGCGGTCGACTCGCTCGCCGGTGATGGCGTCGACTCGTCGACCGGTCTCATGAACTCGGCCCTCGGGCGCACCACGCTCGCTTATCTCGTGCGCTGCGCGCTGCCGGCGGGCCACCGGATCACCAAGACTGATTCCACCGGCGCCAGCTACACCTTCGCGGGCGGCATCGGCCTGACCCCTGAATGGGAGTACGGCACCTGCACCGGCGACTGTCTGCGCTGGAACTCGGCCTGCTTGCTGGCCCACGTCAATACGGCCGGCGTGCACATACCGATCTGGCTGGTGGGGCAGAACCAGCACCTCGGCTGGGGGCAATCACCCGCTGTTCCCGAACCAGGAAGGCACGTTCTTCGGCGACATCTTCACGACCAATGAAGCCGGTCACACCGACGCGTACTACTGCGAGGGGACCGGCTTCAACAAGTCGGTGGTCGACGGCCGCATCGGCTCGAACCAGGTCGGCGCTCCGTACCGCGACATGTTCGCCAGCGGCTACTGCAACATCAACGGCTGCATGCCCTCGGACATCACGACCAACGGCGTGTCCGACGGTTACAAGGTTTGCACGATGGGCGACGGCGCGATGAACACCTGGAACCAGCTGATCACCGTGTGGCGCCTGTAGCACCCACCCCCTCCTGATCCCACCCCGAAGGCCCGGTCGGAGACCCACCGACCGGGCCTTTCCTTTTGCCGGTCTGTGCGCCAAGTGCCGGTAATGGCATGCTTATCGGGTCATCTGCGTTTCCGGGTGGGACCCGCAACAAATGTTGCGACGGCTTCAACAGGCCGAAGGTCTCCGGGGGTCGAAAGCCCCAGGACCAGGGGCTGCCTACTAATCTCACCTAGTAAATTTAGTGGGCACGGTTACTGCTTCGTCAGTCGGGACAACGATGAAAAGATCGACCATGACCGACCTGTCCAAGAGGACGACCTGGCTCGCCGCTTCCTTGGCGCTGGCTTCAGCCCTCACGGGGTGTCAGGCGCCGTCAGCGGAGGGCACCGCCTCATCGGTCGAGAGCGAGCTCGTCGCGACCAACGGCCTGTCGATGATCAACGGCCTGTCGATGACCAACGGTCTGTCGATGACCAACGGTCTGTCGGGCAACGGCCTGTCGGGCAACGGTCTCAGCGGTCAGGCGCTGGCGGTCAGCCCGCTCGCCGGCAGCGCTCTCAACTCGTCGACCGGCCTCATGAACTCGGCCGCCGGGCGCAGCACGCTGGCGTACCTGGTTCGCTGCGCGCTGCCGGCCGGCCATTCGATCACCAAGACCGATTCGACCGGCGCCAGCTACACCTTCGCCGGCGGCATCGGCCTGACCCCCGAGTGGGAGAACGGCACCTGCACCGGCGACTGCCTGCGCTGGAACTCGGCCTGCTTGCTCGCGCACGTGAACACCGCCGGCATCCACGTGCCGATCTGGATCGTCGGGCAGAACACCAACCTCGGCTGGGGCCAGTCGACGACCTACCCGAACCAGGAAGGCACCTTCTTCGGCAACATCTTCACGGTCAACGAGGCCGGTCACACCGACGCGTACTACTGCGAGGGCCCCGGCTTCAACAAGTCGGTGGTCGACGGCCGCATCGGCTCCAACCAGGTCGGCGCCCCGTACCGCGACATGTTCGCCAGCGGCTACTGCAACATCAACGGCTGCATGCCGTCCGACATCATGACCAACGGCGTCTCCGACGGCTACAAGGTCTGCACCATGGGCGACGGCGCGATGACCACCTGGAACCAGCTGATCACCGTGTGGCGCCAGAACGTGGCGTTCGACGCCACCGGCAACGTCGTCGCCGGCACGACCGCCGACGGTCGCACCGTGCAGTTCGACTTCGAGGGCTCGACCAACAGCTGGACCGCGGGCAACACGCAGCTCACGATCTCGTCGTCCGCCGACGTCAAGGCCCAGACCGGGTCGAAGATCCTCAAGGCGACCTACGCCAGCGGTTCGTCGACCCTGCGCATGCAGAGCCCGACCACCCTCTCGATCGCCGCCGGCAAGCAGGTGACCTTCTATCTGTACCTCGCGTCGGACAGCAAGCTCGACGACGATCACCCCGTGGGTGAGGAAGAACGGCGTGGCCGAGACCAAGCTCGCGACGCCGGTCGCGAATTTGCTGAAGGGCTCGTGGAACGTCATCAACATCACCGTCCCCTCGGGCGTCACCGCCAACCAGGTCGGCATCGACTTCTCGACCGGCGGCGCCTTCACCGCGTACGTCGACAGCGTGACCTGGTAACCAAGAGTTCTCTGGTAGTCCCATGACGGTCCCGGTCGGGCAACCCCCCGACCGGGATTTTTTTCATTTGGGCCTCAGCGGCGAGTCGTCAGCGGCGCGAGATGCGCACGGTCGCGGGCGCCAGTTCTCCTCCGGTCGCGGGCGATCGCGTGCGCTGGCGGCGCAGCTCTACGACCACCACGTGCAGCCACAGCAGGCAGGCGAGCACCAGGACCGTCATCAGCCAGAAGCAGCTCTCAGGGTGGCCGCTGGCGGTCTCGAGGTAGCCGAAGCCGATCGGCAGGAAGAATCCGCCCAGCGCACCCAGCGTGCCGACCAGACCGCCCACGGCGCCGACGTCGTTGGGAAAGTACTCGGGGATGTACTTGTAGACCGACGCCTTGCCCAGCCCCATGCCGATGCCGAGCAACTCGACCAGCAGGAAGAAGGGCACCACTCCCAGCTGGAGGCCGAACGCGCCGCGCGGCGCCGCCAGCAGCATCGATGCCAGCAGCATCATGATGAAGACCGCGTAGGTGACCGGGCGCGCGCCGTATCGATCCGACAGCCAACCCCCGACGGGGCGCAGCAGGCTGGCGGGGAAGATGAAGAAGGCGGTCAGCAGGGCGCTCTTCGCCAGCGACAGGTGGTAGACGTTCTTGTAGTAGCTCGGTAGCCAGAGCGAGAACGCGACGTAGGCGCCGAAGACGCCGACGTAGTACAGGCCGAAGCGCCAGGTCCTGACTTGGCGCAGCGGCGCGAGCATGACGCGCAGGGGCCGTCCCGAGCCGGGCGTTCGATCGTGGGCGGGCGCGGCGACCCACAGCACCAGCGCCATGACCAGCAACAGCGCGGCGTACAGCACCGGCACGATGCGCCAGCCGCCCGGCAGCGCGCCCCCCAGTAGGCCCGACACCGGCACCAGCGTGATCAGCGCCGGGCCGATCAGCTTGGTCACCGAGGCGCCGACGTTGCCGGCGCCGAACGTCCCCAGCGCGAAGCCCTGTTTCTGCCGGCTGAACCAGGCGGCGTTCCAGGCGATGCCAACCGAGAACGAGTTGCCGGCGATGCCGAGCAGCAGCGCGCACACCAGCAGCCCGCCGTACGTGGTGGCGCGCGAGACGAAGAAGCAAGGGACCGCGGTCGCGAGCAGCAGCGCGACAAAGAGCCGGCGCCCCCCGATTCGGTCGGTGAGGATGCCGAAGGGGAGGCGCCAGATCGAGCCGCTGAGCACCGCGATCGCGGTCAGCCAGGAGAACTGAATCTTGTCGAGGTGCAGCTCTTCTTTGATGGGGACGCCCAGCACGCCGAACATCAACCAGACCGCGAACAGCAGCGTGAACGCCACCGTCGACAGGACCAGCACCCGATTCGCGTCGCCCTCGCCGCCGCCTGGGGCGCTGGTTAGTGCCGCCGCCGCCGCCGCCGCGCCCACCGATCTCTCCTGACCCGCCGTGTTGTCGTTGCTCATGAAGGTCAGCCTGCGCCCGTCGATGTTTCCGATCGTTCAAGTGATGGTTAATTCTCCGTCGTCGCCGCGCGGAGAAAGGGGGGGCGCGCGCGGGCGGTCTCGTGGCAGACTCGCCGCCGTGACAAGCTCAACGGTCGGTCAACAGTGTGGAAACTGCTACGGCGAGGGCCAGGTTTCGAACGACGCCGGTCCGGTCGCCTGCCCCGACTGCGGCGGCGCCGGGGTGCTGCCCAGCAGTGACGTCCTGGTCGAATGGCGCGCGGTCGAGATCGAACGCCTGCACGGCACCGGACCCGAACAGATCGCGCAGGACGTCCGCTGGTTGATCTTCGAGCTCCGTCGGGCGCGGTCGGCGCTGACCAAGGTGCTGGCGCTCGCGACCGAGCTCGGCGACGAGCCCCCGGTGCAGCAGCTGCGTTTCATCGCCAACGAGGCGATCGGCCTTTATCCCGTCGCCGCGGACAGCGACGCGCCGGCGGCCTCGGCCGTGGGCAAGTCGCCCGCGGGCAAGTCGTCGTCGCGCTAGGACGCCAGGACGCGACGACGCGAGTCTCAGCGCCGCGGGTGCGCCAGCTGGCGCAGATCGGCGCGGAAGACCTTCTCGCAGTAAAAGCGCAGCTCGGCGATGCTGGCGTGGACATCGGGCAGGGCGCGGTGGATCGACGTCTCCTTGTCGTAGGTGACGTCTTGCGCCCAGGCCTGCACCAGCACCTTGATCGTCGACACGTCGACCTGACGGTAGTGCAGGTACTGCTCGAGGCGCGGCATGTGACGCGCGAGGAAGCGCCAGTCGTGGTGCACGCCGTTGCCGCACAGGAACGCCTCGCCCGGCAGGCAGTGCTCGACGACCAGGGCCATTGCGGCCTGCTCCGCCGCGCGCAACGACGTGGTCGACGCCAGCACCTCTTCGATGAGGCGGTTCTTGGTGTGCATCGACTGCACGATCTTGCTCATCTTCTCCAGCGCGCCCTCCGGCTGGTGGACCACCCGGCTGACCTCGCCCAGCACGCGCAGGTCGGGGCCGGTCACGGCGACGGCGATCTCCAGGATCTTGTCGACGTCGGGGTTGAGGCCGGTCATCTCGAGGTCGATCCAGACGAACCGGATCTCTTCGCCGTCGTCGGTGAGGCCGGACGCGCCGCCGGTGGGTTGGCTCTGGTTCATGGCCGAGTCAGCGAAGGGTACCCTTCCTCAACGCCGCGTGGGTGGCCTTTCTCACCGGGCCCCGTCGGGGGGGCGATCACGTACGATCAGGGTTGACGGTGGACGGCGCGACTATGCTAACGATCCACCGATGATCTCGCGCTGCCGGATCCCAGCCGCCGGTTCGATCCCCGCGCCGGGCGCCGTGGCGTTCGCGCTGGTGGTGGTGGGGCTGGCGGCCAGCGGCTGCGCCGGCGTCAAAGGCAGCGACGATCCCGGCGGCGGCGGCGGCAACGGCGGTCGCGGCGTCGATCCGGCGGGGCAGGGCACCTGCAGCCAGGAGCTGCGCGCCGTCGTGCGCGACTTTCGCGGATTCACCGAGGTTCCCAGCCTGCCCAAGCACCCCGACTTCGAATTCAACGTCGGTCCGCTGAGCGGGATCGTCGAGCCGATGCTCGGCGCCGACCAGAAGCCGATCTACGCGCCGCCCGGGCCGACCGCGGTCACCAACGGCCCCGACTACTTCAAGCAGTGGTACCGCGACGTCGACACCGTCAACATGCGCTTCGACATGATCAAGATCCCGCTGATTGCCGATCCGGCGCGGCAGGGGGTCTTCGTCTACGACAACGACGCCTTCTTTCCGATCGACGACCAGGGGTGGGGTAACCAGTACCAGGGCCACAACTTCGACTTCACGACCGAGATCCACTTCGACTTCCCGTACCGCGGGGGCGAGGTGTTCACGTTCCGCGGCGACGACGACGTCTGGGTGTTCGTCAACGGCCACCTCGCGATCGACCTCGGCGGCGTCCACGAGGCCGAGACCGGCTCGGTCGATCTCGATCAAAAGGCGGGCGAGCTCGGCATCACAGCCGGCAAGACCTACCGCATGGACATCTTCCAGGCCGAGCGCCACGTGATCTACTCGACCTTCCACATCGAGACGTCGCTCGCCTGCGTCAACAACGTCGTCGTTCCGTAGCCGCGCACCTTCGTCCACGTCCACGGACGGCGCGACATCCTTGATCCCTGCGATGATCCGGCGCTTCGGCCAACGCGCTGCGCTGGTGGGGAGCGGCCGGCGCGGGCGATGTTGGCGGGACTGTTGCCCGATTTCCGGGTGGTGATTCTCGGCGGCACATCCCGGGCACTTCCGGGTATCCTTCCGCGATGCCGAGAGCGGTGCGATATCGCGTCTTGCGCAAGATCGCCCACGGCGGCATGGCGGAGATCTTTCTGGCCCTTCAAACCGGGGCGGAGGGCTTTCAAAAGCCGGTCGTGCTCAAGCGCATCTTGCCGGCGTTCGCCGCCGATCCCCACTTCGTGCGCATGCTGGTCGACGAAGCGCACATCGCGTCGAGCCTGAGTCACAGCCACCTCGTGCAGGTGCTCGACCTCGGCAAGGCGGGGGAGCAGTTCTTCCTGGTGCTGGAGTTCGTCGACGGCTGGAGCCTGGAACAGGTGCGCCGCCGCGCGCAGAAGGCGCGGTTGAAGTTCCCGCTGCCGCTGGCCGTGCACATCGTCGCGTCGCTGTGCCGGGGGCTGAGCTACGTGCACCAGCGCACGCGCGACGGCAAGCCGCTTGGCATCGTACACCGCGACGTCAGCCCACAGAACGTGCTGCTCGGGCGCGAAGGCGAGGTGAAGCTGGCCGACTTCGGCATCGCCAAGGCGGTCGGCCGTCGCGAGAAATCGGCCACCGGCATCATCAAAGGAAAGTTCGCGTACATGTCGCCCGAGCAGTCGATCGGCGCGGCGCTCGATGCGCGCTCGGATCTGTTCTCGGTCGGGACGCTGCTGTACATCCTGACCACGGGGCGCAAGCCGTTCGACGCGCCGACCGACGTCGAGGTGCTGATGCAGGTGCGTCGCGCGCGCTACGAGAAGCCGTCGGCGGTGGTCAAGGACTTCAACCCCGAGGTCGAGCGCTTCATCGCGCGCGCGCTGCGCGCCGACCGGTCGCGGCGCTGGCAAAGCGCCGAGCAGATGGCCGATCGACTGGACGCGATCCTGGTCAAGCTCGGTCAGGCCAGCGGCCCGGCCGCGCTCAAGCGCTGGCTCGACACGTTGAGCGCGCGCGACGGCGTGGCGCCGCCCGGCGACGTGCAGGCGCCCGAGACCGAGGCAGCGGTCGGCACGATCGAGCTCGAGAGCGGCGATCTCGAGCTGCACGACACGGCGTCGGGCGAGCTGGCGGTGGCGCCGCGGCGCGCGGCGGCGGCCGGCGATTCGACCTCGGGCGCAGGGGCGCATTACCTGTCGCTGTCGATCGCGCCGATGACACGCGGCACCGGGGGCAGCGGCACCGGCGAGGCCGCGGTCGGGCGCGCGTCCGAGCGGGGTTTCTCGGCGATCGCATCGGCCGCCACCGCCGCTGCCAGCAAGGACGAACACGAGGCGACGACGCGACCGGCGCCGCTGTTCGCGCTGCGCGACGAGCCGCCGACGCCGACGCCCACGCCGACGCCGACGCCGACGACGCTCGAACCGGAGTCCGAGCTGGATCTCGACGACGACGTACCGATCCACGAGGAGGCGCCGGTCTCGCTCGCGCCGCGGCCGTCGCAGGCGCGGCTGCCGTCGCTGCCGCCGCCGCCGCAAGCCCGGCCGGTACCGGCACCGGTGGCCGCCGTACCGGAGGCGATCGCGCCGGAGGTTTCACCCGCGGGCGGCGCCGACACGGCGCCTGTCGTCGCCGCCGGCGCCGACGCCGCGCGCCCCGAGGAGGCATCGGCCGGCGCGGCCAGCGGCGTCGGGCCGGAAGAGGCGCCGGTGGCGTGGCCGGGCCCGGCGCCGATTCCGCGTCGCCGCGGGGCGCGCCGCCCGCGCCGCGGGTTCATGGCCAGCGTGCGTCGGGCGATCTTCCTGACCAGCTTCGTCGCGTTTCTGGCGGCGGTGGCGGGCGGCGGCGTCTACTTCGCGCGCCCGCACGTGGCGCTGTCGGTGTCGTTGTCGCGGCTGCGGCCCTGGCTGCTGGCGCGGGTGGTGCGGCCCGTCGACGTCTGGTTGAGGCACCTGCCGTTGCGATTCGCGCCCGCAAGACTGCAAGTGCCGCCGCCCCCGTCGCCGTCGATGTCTTCGCCCCTGCCGCCGACTCCGTTCGGCGCGCCCTGACCGGTCACGGCCGCCGGCGCTCAGCCGGTGGCGGGCAGGTCGTCGCTGGCGCGCACCTGCGCGAGGGCACGCGCGAGCGCGGGCATCAGCTGGCCGGCGCGCGCCGGCACGCGCACGGCGGCCTCGCCGTCGGCGCGCGTCGGGCCGAGGTTGACGATCGCGACCGGAATGCCCCGCTCACTGGCACGGCGCACGAAGCGATATCCCGACCAGACCATCAGTGACGAGCCGACGACCAGCAGCGCCTCGGCCTGTTCGAACAGCGCCCAGGCCGCCGCCAGCGTCGCCTCCGGCACGCTGCCGCCGAAGAACACCACGTCGGGCTTGAGCACGCCGCCGCACACGCGGCAGGGGACGACGCGCAGATCCTCGATCTGCTCCTCGGGGAGATCGGCGTCGCCGTCGGGGCGCATGTCGCCCCACACCCGTTGCAGCCAGCCCGGGTTCTCGGCCAGCAGGCGTTCGTGGACGTCGGTCCGTTGCTCGAGCGTCCCGCATCCAAGGCAGCGCACGTCCTCGAGCGCGCCGTGCAGCTCGACCACGCGTCGGCTGCCGGCAGCGGCGTGCAGTCGGTCGACGTTCTGGGTGATGACGCCGGCGAGCGAGCCTGCCGCCTCCATCGCCGCCAGCGCGTCGTGCGCGGCGTTGGGGCGCGCGCCGCGAAAGCGCGCCCAGCCGAGGGTGGCGCGCGCCCAGTAGCGGCGGCGCACCTCGGGGCGGCGCAAGAACGCGTCGTGCTGGATCGGCTGGCGCGTCGGGCTGCGACCTGCGCCGCGATAGTCGGGGATGCCCGATTCGGTGCTGCAGCCGGCGCCGGTGAGCGCCACCAGTCGCCGGCCGGCGAGCACGCCCAGCAACGGCGTCAGGTCGACACCTCCGTCGTCAGACATCGCGCCTCGGCCTGATCGGTGGGCGGGGCGACACTGCCGCGTACGTCACTCCATCAGTTTAATGCGACGAACGCGGCTGGCCAGGCACGCCGCGCGACGCCGCGGCGCGCCGCGCGCGCGGCACCGCCGGTCTCGTCGAGATCGACATCAGTGCCAACGTCGATGGTCGGCCGCCAACGCGGTTGTCGGTGATCGCGCGTCCGGGGCGGTCGCGTCCGCGATTTGCGTGCCCGATGCGCGGCCCGCGCCTTGGCCCCGGCCTTGCGTTGTCGAAGCTCGTCCGAAGACGAGGAGACCATCATGATCAGATTCTCGAGTCGCGCTCGCTCACGCACATCGTATGCCCGCCGGCTGGCGGTGCTGCTGCCGCTGCTGGGGGGCTGCGGCAGCCGCACGTTCATCGCTCCGGAGCCCCATCCGATCGAGGTTGGGACCGGCACCTTTCAGCAGACGCTCAATCGCAAGCTCGACATTCTTTTCATGATCGACAACTCGCAGTCGATGGCGAAGCTGCAGAATAAGCTGGTCACGAACTTTCCGGTCTTCATGAACGTGCTCAAGGCCTTGCCGATGGGTTTGCCGGACGTTCATGTGGCGGTCATCTCGTCCGACACCGGTCCGGGTGGGTACGACCTCCCACAATACAACTGTCGATTTGGCGGCGACCGCGGACGGTTTCAATTCCAGCCGCGCGGCAACTGCACCACGGCGCTGCTCAATCCCGGCCAGACCTACCTGCAGGCATCGAACAATCAGACCGTGAAGAACTACACCGGCGACATCGCCGACGCGTTCACCTGCATCGCTGCGCTCGGCGAGCAGGGATGCGGATTCGAGGGGCAATTGAAGTCTGTCCGCTGGGCGCTGGATCCCAAGAATGTCCCCGACGGAAACCAGGGCTTTCTCCGTCCGGACGCGTACCTGGCGGTCATTCTGATCACCAACGAGGACGACTGCTCGGTTCCCGACGACAGCACGCTCATGGATCCGACGCAGACGCTGATGTCCGATCCTTTGGGGCCGTTCTGGTCGTTTCGCTGCAACGAGCTCGGGCACCTGTGCAACATCAACGGGACTCTGCAACCGCCGCCCCGCGGCCCGGCGACGAACCTGACCGGTTGCATCTCCAACGAGACGGCGACCGGGCGCCTGACCAAGATCGGCGAGGAGGTGGCCTTCCTGAAGGGTCTGAAGAAGGATCCCAACCAGATCCTGGTGGCCGCGATCACCGGCCCGGCGACCCCGTACAGCATCGAGCTGATCCCGAACAAGCAGACCAACGAGAACATCGCCAACGTGGAGCACTCGTGCCTGGAGAACACCGGCGAGTACGCCGATCCGGCCGTCCGGATCCTCGAGTGGGTCGCGGCGTTCGGGGCCAACGGTGTCCCGCAAACGATCTGTGCCGACAGCTTCGAGCCGGCGCTGTCGGCGATCGCGACCCAGCTGAGCAAGCGGCTTGGCCCCCAGTGCATTCAGGGGACGCTGCGCGACGCCGATCCATCGACGCCGGCGCTCGATCCCGAGTGCCAGGTCACCGACTCCTACGTCAACGACCAGGGGCAGACGATCGCTTCGGCGGTGGAGTCCTGCGCGAACAACGGCAACACGGCGCCGTGCTGGGCGATCGTCGACGACGCCAAGAACTGCCCGGGCGCGAAGACGCTGCAGGTGAATCGCAGCAGCGCCCCGCCCCCGAGCGGTCTCAACAGCCAGGTCTCGTGCGTGCTGTGCACGCCCGGCTTCACCCAGCCTGGCTGTCCATGAACGGGGGTTAAACGCCAAGACGCCAGGACGCCACGGTCTGACCTTTCAAACTCCGGACTTTGGCGTCTCTGGCGTCATGGCGTTTCGTCTTTCGCCCTCAGCCGCGCGCCGTGGGCGGCGTGGTCGCCCAGGCGAGCAGCCGCTCCGGCGTCCAGGTGTTGGCGATCCGCTCGGGATCGACCCAGGCGCGCTCGGCGTTGAGCGTGGCGAAGCGCACGCGCTCGAGCTCCTCGGCGTGGTGCGCGTCGCTGGTCAGCACGAAGGTGACGTCGCGCCCGCGCGCGCGGCGCAGCGCCTCGACCGACAGGTCGAGGCGCGGCAGCGCGCCGTTGACCTCGAGCGCGGTGCCGGTCTCCTCGGCGGCGGCGAAGATCGCGTCGAGGTCGAGCTCGATGGGCGGGCGGCCGCCGATCATGCGCGCCGACAGGTGGCCGATCATGCGCACCGTCGGGTCCTGCATCGCGGTCACGACGCGCCGGGTCTGCGCCGCGCGGTCGAGCTCGAAGTGGTCGTGCACCGAGGCGAGGCACCAGTCGAAGGCGCGGCGGAACTCGAGGTCGTAGTCGAGCTCGCCGTGCGCGGCCGATGTTGAGCTCGACGCCGTGGAGCAGCGTGAGCGAGTCGCCGAGCTCGGCCTGCAGCGCGCGGATGCGCGCGCGCTGCTCGAGCAACGCCTCGCGCCCGACGCCCGACAGCGTCCCCTCGGCGTGGTCGGTGATGGCCAGGACGCGGTAGCCGCGCGCCCGCGCCGCGGCGACCACCTCCTCGAGCGACGAGCGCCCGTCGCCCGAGACGGTGGTGTGCACGTGGAAGTCGCCGATGACGCCGGCCGATCGGCCGCGGCAGCGTGCCGCTCTCGGCGGCCTCGATCTCGCCGGCGTCCTCGCGCAGCACCGGCGGGATGAACGGCAGGCCGAGCGCCGCGTAGATCTGCTCCTCGGTCTCGCTGGCGACGACGCGGCCGCCCTCGATCTCGGACAGCGCGTACTCGTTCAGCGTCCAGCCGCGCGCGAGCGCGCGCTGGCGCAGCTTGATGTTGTGGCCCTTCGATCCGGTGAAGTAGAGCAGCGCCGCGCCGAGCTGGTGGGCGGCGACCACGCGCAGGTCGACCTGGGTGCCGCGCCGGGTGACGACGCTGGTCTTGGCGTCGCCGCGCCCGAGCACGCGGTCGACCAGCGGTCATCGCGCACCAGCGCCTCCATCACCGGCTCGGCGCGTCGCTCGGCGGCGACCACGATGTCGACGTCGCCGATGGTCTCGGAGAAGCGGCGCAGCGAGCCGCAGGTCGACGCGTGCGTGACGCCCGGCACCTCGCGCAGGCGCGCCACGATCCGCGTCGGCCAGCGGCAGCGCGACCGAGATCGGCGTGCGCCCGACGGCGCCCTGCTCCTCGAGCCGCGCCAGCGCCTGCGCCAGCTTCTCCTCGGACTTCGCGCCGAAGCCCTTGAGCGCGCGCAGCTTGTGCTCGGCGAGCACGCGGCGCAGATCGTCGATCGACTGCACGCCCAGCTCGGCGCGCAGCCGCTTGAGCGCCTTCGGCCCGAGCCCCTGGATGCGCAGCAGCGCGACCACGCCGGGCGGGTGCTTCTGGCGCAGCCCCTCGAGCTTCGCGACCTTGCCGGTCTCGAGCAGCTCGCGGATCTTCTCGGCGGTGCTCTTGCCGATGCCGTCGATCTGCTGCAGCTCCTTGACCGTGAGCTTGCCCGAGGTCGGTCGCCTGCGCGCCGATCGCCTGCGCCGCGCTCTCGTAGGCGCGCACGCGGAACGACTGCGGATCGCCCTCGTCGAGCATGGTGAGCTCGGCGAGCTCGCGCAGCATGTCGAGCACGTCCTGCTTCGTGTCGGCCATGACCGATGTTGTAGCCTTCCGCGTGAGCCAGAATGAGCGCAAGGACAGAGGAAGCGCCAGAGGCAGCCGAGATCCTGTCGATCGGCGGGCGCGAGGTCCGCGTCACCCATCCCGAGCAAGCTCTACTTCTCGCGCGAGGCGAAGCTGTCGAAGCTCGACCTCGTCCGCTACTACCTGGCGGTCGCCGACGGCGCGCTCGGCGGGATCCGCGACCGGCCGATCGTGCTCAAGCGCTTCGTCGACGGCGCCGAGGGCGAGGCCTTCTACCAGAAGCGCGCGCCCGACAAGCGGCCCGCCTGGCTGCGCACGGTGACGCTGTCGTTTCCGTCGGGGCGCACCGCCGAGGAGGTGGTGGTCGACGACGCGGCCGGGCTGGCCTGGATCGTGAACCTCGGCTGCATCGAGCTGCACCCGCACCCGGTGCGCGCCGGCGATCTCGAGCACCCCGACGAGCTGCGCGTCGATCTCGATCCCGGGCCCGGGCGTCGCCTGGGACGACGTGCGCCGGGTCGCGCTCGAGGTGAAGGCGCTGCTCGAGGAGCTGGGCCTGCGCGGCTGGCCCAAGACCAGCGGCTCGCGCGGCATGCACGTCAACGTGCGCATCGCGCCGCGCTGGACGTTCACCGAGGTGCGGCGCGCGGCGCTGGCGCTGTCGCGCGAGATCGAGCGGCGCGCGCCGGCGCTGGCGACGTCGAAGTGGTGGAAGGAGGAGCGCCACGGCGTGTTCCTCGACTACAACCAGAACGCCAAGGACCGCACGACCTGCTCGGCGTACTCGGTGCGCCCGCTGCCCGACGCGCGCGTGTCGGCGCCGCTGCGACTGGGACGAGGTCCCGGACTGCGAGCCGGCCGACTTCACGGTGCTGACCATGCCGGCGCGCTTCGCGGCGCTCGGCGATCCCGCACGCCGGGATCGACGCCGCGGCCGGCTCGCTCGAGCCGCTGCTCGAGCTGGCGGCGCGCGACGAGGCGGCGGGCCTCGGCGACGCGCCCTGGCCGCCGCACTTCCGCAAGATGGAGGGCGAGGCGCCGCGCGTCGCGCCGTCGCGCGCGCGGCGCCCCGGCGACGGAGGCGGCGCCGCGCCACGGCGACGAACGCCGCGCGCGCAAGATGCCGCTCGTCGTCGTCGCGAACTCCCCGAGCAAGGACGCGGCGCTCGCCGGCCTCGAGCGCTGGAAGGCGCGGCACCCCGAGGCGGCCGGGCACCTCGCCGTCGACGACGTGCTGGTCGACTCGATGCGCGGCCGCTCGTCGACCTGGACGCGCATCCGCGTCAACCTGCGCCACGTCCCCGAGGCCGATGCGCCCGCCGCAGGAGACGCCCGACCCCGACGACGATCCGACGCGCGAGTGGTTAAACGCCAGGACGCCAGGACGCCACGGTCCTCAATCTTGAAATCCGGACTTGGCGTCTCTGGCGTCGTGGCGTTTCGTCTTATCCGACGGCATTGCCTTCACCCCGGCGCGCGCACCTCGAGCGTCGTCATCATGCCGGCCTCGGCGTGCTCGAGGATGTGGCAGTGCATCATCCAGCGCCCGGGGTCCTCGGGCACCAGGCCGATGTCGATGGTCTCGCGCGAGTGCACGAGCACGGTGTCGCGGAAGAACGGCTCGTCGACGGGCGCGCCGTTGCGCGCGAGCAGGCGGAAGAACATGCCGTGCAGGTGGATCGGGTGCAGCCGGTACGACTCGTTGATGAACTGCAGCCGCTGGAACGTCCCCTGGCGCATGGTCAGCGCGGGCGGCGCCGCGTGCGCGTGGCCGGCGAACGCCTGCTCGTTGATCGTCCACTCGATGCCGTGCTCGCCGCCGCGCCGCGCGTTGAGGCGGAACTGCTTGGTGACCGGCAGCGCGAGCGCCTCGCGCCAGGCCGGCACGTGCGCGTGCGCCGGCGAGGCGAACCGGCGGCTGGGCGCGGCGCGGTCGCCGTCGACGACGATGTCGGCCAGCGGGTTCGGCTGCTGCGGATAGAAGCGATCGACGACCGGCGAACACGCCGCTCGTCGCCGCCGGCGCACGTGACGTCGAGGTCGAGCCGGTTCCCGGGCGCGAGCTCGAAGCCGCGGTAGGGGATCGGCTGCGCGCAGGTAGAGGCCGTCGACGGCGATGATCTTGACGTCGAGCGCGCCGAAGTCGGGCACGAACACGCGGCCGTTGGCGGTGTTGACGCAGGCGCAGCCGCACCCGCTCGCCGGGGCGCACGCGCCAGCCGCGTCGCCGTGCGCCCGTTGACGGTGATGACGTTGCCCCAGCGTCCGTCGTGCATCAGGTCGTGCGCGGGTGTTGAACTCGGGGAAGATCTGGCGCTGCTCGTCGAGCAGCCAGTCGTCGAGCACCCAGACCACGTCCCGGGCGTAGGGCGCCGGCTCGGCGTCCTCGACGATCAGCACGCCGTAGAGGCCGCGCTCGACCTGCTCGCTCGAGCGCACGTGCGGGTGGAACCAGAACGTGCCCGCGTCCTTGGGCGTGAACTCGTAGACGAACGACTGCCGCCGGGCTCGACCGGCGGCTGCGTCAGGTGGGGGACGCCGTCCATCCCGTTCGGGACGCGCACGCCGTGCCAGTGGATCGTCGTCGGCTGCGGCAGCCGGTTCGCGAAGCGCACGCGCACCGTGTCGCCGAGCCGCACGCGCAGCGTCGGGCCCGGCACCTGGCCGTTGTAGGCCCAGACGCGCAGCTGGCCGCCGTCGAGCAGCGGCAGCTCGGCCTCGGCGGCGACGATCTCGAACGTCGCGCACCGTCGCCGTTCGGGCGCGCCTCGACCGGATACGACCCCGCAAACTCGCGCAGCAGCCGCTGCGCGGGGGTCTGCTGACAGGCCAGCGGCGCGGCCAGGCACGCGCACAGTCCAACAAGCTGGAGAGATCGCGCGAGCCAGGCGCGCCGTCGCACTATCGGGATGAAGCCGCACATCGCCAGATTATGCGACGAGAGGGCTTGAACTTTCATCGCCGACCTTTCAGGATGCGCCGCATGATCAAGCCAGGTGATGCACTCCCCGACGCGAACCTCATGGAGACGACCGAGTTCGGCGAGGCCTGTCCGCTGTCGCCCAAGCCGGTCGCCGTCGCGGCCGCCGCCAAGGGCAAGCGCGTGGTGATCTTCGGCCTGCCCGGCGCCTACACGCCGACCTGCTCGGCCAAGCATCTGCCGGGATATGTGGCCAATCTCGACGCGCTCAAGGCCCACGGGGTCGACGAGATCTGGTGCGTCTCGGTCAACGACGCCTACGTCATGGCCGCCTGGGGACGCGAGCAGGGGGCGATCGGCAAGGTGCGCATGCTCGGCGACGGCAACGGCGAGCTGGCCGCGAAGCTGGGCCTGTCGGTCGATTCCAGCAAGTCGGGTATGGGCACGCGCTGCCGCCGCTTCTCGCTGCTGGTCGACGACGGCGTGGTCAAGCAGGTCAACGTCGAGGAGCCCGGCAAGTTCGAGGTCAGCGACGCCGCGACCATGCTCAAGCAAGTCGGCTGACGGCTGACGGCTGACGGCTGACGGCTGAAGCGGCCGAACACCCGCCACGACGCGCAAGCAAGAGCGGCGGCTCAGAGCCGCTCGACCCGGATCTGCTTGACGCCCGGGAGGCCATCGAGCGCGCGCGCGAGCTCGTAGCTATGGACCGGCGCCGGCGTGCGGACCTCGAAGGTGACGCGGAAGTTCCCGTCGTCGAGCGGCCCTTCGTAGACCTCCTGAGACAGCAGCGCCCCTTTGCGCCCCAGCGCCTCGGTGATCGACGGCAACGGCGACTGCACCTCGTCCAGCAGCACGGTGATGCGCTGGCGCGCGATCGGCTCGCCGCGATCCTCGAGCTTGCGTAGCAGCGTGAGCGCCGCGAGGCCGACCACGGTCGCGAAGGCCGCGACGAGGTACATGCCACCGCCCGCCGCCATGCCGATCGCCGCCACCAGCCACAGCCCGGCGGCGGTGGTGAGGCCGCGGATGGTGATGCCGGTGCGCAGGATCGCCCCCGCACCCAGGAAGCCGATGCCCGATACCACCGAGGAGGCGATGCGCGACGGGTCGACGCTGATCAGATCGCTGGCCGCGTAGTGCTGCGCGTACATGAAGCGGGTCGACACGACCATGAACGTCGCCGACGCCAGCGCGACGATGGTGTGGGTGCGCAGCCCGGCCGGGCGACCGTGCAGGTCGCGCTCGAACCCGATCACGCCTCCCAGCAGCGTGCCGAGAAGGATCCGGATCAGGAGCTCGACCTGGGGCGATTGCAACACGGGTCCGCCAGTATACGGCCGGCGCACGGCTGCGTTAAATAACCGGACCGCTCAGCTGGCCGCGCCCTGGGTCCGCGACGGGGCGCCGCCGCCCGAGGTGCGTTCGGGCTCTGGCGCGCGCTCCCCGGTCTGCAGCCGCCAGAGCGCCGCGTACTGCCCGCCCCCCTGCAGGAGCGCCTCGTGGGTCCCCTGCTCGACGATCCGGCCTGCGTCCACGACGTAGATGACGTCGGCGTGGCGCACCGTCGACAGCCGGTGCGCGATGATGAGGCTGGTGCGGCCGACGACGACGCGGTCGAGCGAGCGCTGGATCGCGGCCTCGGTCTCGTTGTCGACGGCGCTGGTCGCCTCGTCGAGGATCAGGATCGGCGGGTTCTTCAGCAGCGCCCGGGCGAGCGCGACGCGCTGGCGCTGGCCGCCCGACAGCTTCTGGCCGCGCTCGCCGACCGCGGTGTCGTAGCCGCGCGGCAGCGCCGTGATGAACTCGTCGGCCTCGGCGGCGACCGCTGCGGCGACCACCGCCGCGCGCGTCGCCTCGGGGACGCCGTAGGCGATGTTCTCGGCGATGGTGACGTCGGCCAGGAACGGATCCTGCGCGACGTAGCCGATCGCGCGCCGCAGGTCGCGCAGCCGCAAATCTTGAATCGGCCGGCCGTCCAGGCGGATGGCGCCGGCGCCCGGTTCGTAGAAGCGCAGCAGCAGCTTCACCAGGGTGCTCTTGCCGCTGCCGGTGCTGCCGACGAACGCCGCGGTCGTGCCGGCCGGGATCTCCAGCGAGATCCGGTCCAGCGTCGGCGTCGTCGGCGGGCCCGCCTGGGGATCGTAGCTGAAGCGCACGTCGTCGAACGTCAGCGCGCCCCGCACGCCGTCGAGCGGCAGCGCGACGCCGCCGTCGGCGATCGCGACCGGCGTCTGCACCAGATCCATCACGCGCTGGATCGACGCCATCGACCGCTGGTAGAGGTCGGTCATGTCGGCCAGGCGGGTCAGCGGCCACAGCAGCCGCTGCGTCAGGTAGACCAGCACCGAGTAGCTGCCGACGCCGATCTCGCCGCGCAGCGCGAGGAAGCCGCCGTAGAGCAGCGTCACGGTGAAGCCGCCCAGGATCGCCATGCGGATGATCGGCGTGATCGCCGATGAGAACCGGATCGCGCCCCGGTTGGCCACGCGATAGGCGTCGGAGGCCTGCCGCACGTGACCGGCCTCGAACGCCTCGGCGGTGTAGGCCTTGATGGTGGCGATGCCCAGCAGGTTGTTGTTGAGGCGCGCGTTCAGGTCGCCGGCGCGCTCGCGCACCTCGGCGTAGCGCGGCGCCAGGCGGCGCTGGAACCAGAACGCGCCGCCGATCACCAGCGGGATCGGCAGCAGCGCCAGCACGGCGATCTTCGCGGTCAGCGTGAAGAAGACCGCGCCCACCAGCACCGTGCCGGTCGCCACCTGGATCAGATCGTTGGCGCCGCCGTTCAGGAAGCGCTCCATCTGATTGATGTCGTCGTTCAGCACCGACATCAACGCGCCGGTGCGCCGGCTCTCGAACCACGACAGATCCAGCCGCTGCACGTGGTCGTAGGCGTCCATGCGCAGGTCGTGCTGGAGGTTCTGCGCCAGGTTTCGCCAGCGCACCTCGTACAGGTACTCGAACAGCGACTCGGCGATCCAGATCAGCGCGGTCGCGATCGCCAGCCCCGCGATCTGCGCGCGCGGCTCGGCGATGCCGGCGCGCGCCAGGAACGAGTCCTTGCGGTTGACGACGACGTCGACGGCGATGCCGATCAGCACCTCGGGCAGGATGTCGAAGAACTTGTTGAGGACCGAGCAGACGGTGGCCCAGACGACGTCGCGCCGGTACTGGCGCGCGTAGAGAAAGAGCCGGCGCAGGGGATTGCCCGCGTGCGCGGCCGTCGCGGCCGCGCCGGCCGCCGGCGTCGAGGTCGGCGTCGGGGTCGGGTCGGGCGCGCTCATCAGAACGCCCGCGACTGTCCGCCGTCGACCGGAATGCAGGCGCCGGTGATCCAGCCGGCGCGCGGCGAGCAGAGGAAGGCGACGACGTCACCGATCTCCTCGGGCCGCCCGAAGCGCCCGCACGGGATCTCCCGCTTGACGAAGGCGGCGATCCCCGCGGGGTCGGCCTGCTGGCGGCGGTCCCAGCCGCCGCCTGGGAACAGCACCGAGCCGGGCGCGACGCTGAGCACCCGCACCCCTTGCGACGCCAGGTCGCGCGCCATCGATTTCGCCAGGCTGATCTCGGCCGCCTTGGCGGCGTTGTAGCTCGGCCCGCCGCCCGACTCGCGGCCGTAGATCGACGCGATCAGGATGATGACGCCGCCGCCGCGCGCGCGCAGGTGGGGCAGGGCGGCGCGCGAGACGCGCAGCGCGGGGAAGAGATTGCGGTCGAGGATCGCCTGCAGGTCGGCCTCGTCGGTGCCGGCGAAGTCGCGCGCCCCCGAGCCGCCCACGTTGTTGACCACGATGTCGATGCCGCCGTGCGCGCCGACGGCGGTCTCGATCAGCGCGGTGACGCCGGCAGGTGTCGTGACGTCGGCGGTGACGCCCAGCGCCGCCCGCTCGTCGCCGTCGGCCCGTGCGCGCGCCTCGCGCACCGCCGACGCGAGATCGTCGCCGCCGCGCGCGCACAGCACGACATGCGCCCCCTCGGCGGCGAGCGCGATCGCGATCGCGCGTCCGATGCCGCGGCTGGCGCCGGTGACGAGCGCGGTCTTGCCCGCGAGATCGAGATCCATGGCGGCGCTTTATACCCTGGACACCGTCCCGGCGCTGCGGCGCCGAAGCCCAGCGCGTTGCGGCGCCGCGGCCCGGCGCCGTCCGTATTGATATTGACTATGA
Source organism: uncultured Pseudomonadota bacterium (assembly GCA_963778795.1). Lineage (GTDB taxonomy): Bacteria > Myxococcota_A > Polyangia > Fen-1088 > Fen-1088 > DASRQZ01. The sequence continues at coordinate 2,317,363 of CAVZVU010000005.1, forward strand.
ATTTCAATTATCGTAACGAGTAATGCCAGGAGCGTGCGCGTCCACCCGGCGAGCCTGAACCACGATGATCTGGCCCCTAGACAGCGGTCGACAGAGAGCTATCCGATGAGCAGCGACGTCTTGCTCGCCGCCGACGACCGCCAGGGGCGCGAGGGGCTGGCCCGCGATCTGCGGCGGCTTGGCTACGAGGTGTTGACCGCGCGGGCGACGCCGCGCAGCGCGCTGCTGGAACGCGGCTGCCCTTTCAAGTACGCCGCCGTCGACGTCGACGCGCGGCGCGGGCGTGGTCTCGACCTGGTGTCCGAGCTACGCCGCCTCTTGGTCGACGTCCGCATCGTGGCGATGGTCCGTCCCGGAACGGTTGCGACGGCGCTGGAGGCGATGGGACGGGGCGCGCACTTTTACCTGCTGAAGCCGGTCATCGCTTCCGATCTGTCGAACGCGCTGACCGGGCCGCGCCGCCAGCCCGCGCGCGCCGAGACGCTGACCATGGCACGGGTCGAGTGGGAGCATCTGCAGCGGATCCTGGCCGACTGCGCCGGAAATGTCTCTGAAACCGCGCGCCGCCTGGGGATCACGCGCCGGACGATCCAGCTCAAGCTGAAACAAGGGCCGCCGACGTGATTCCGTTCGCCAAGCCGATGCGCCGCGGTCTGTGCGGCCGTCCAGGTCCGTTGACTTTGTCGAGCGCTCGTCCCAGAGTTCTCGGGCTCATGGGCCCCCGGGGGAGCCAACAGAAGGTCCGCTCGCGATCCGTCACGCCCGACGATCCTCGCCGTCGCTGGCGCGCCTTCGTGGCGGAGCGCCGGCTCAACTCGTCCCGGACGCGCGAGGCGATCGTCGACGTCTTCCTGGCGACGTCGGCGCACCTGGATCTTCAGACGCTGTTCGAGATCGCGCGCCGTCAGCACGCGGGCGTCAGCTTCGCCACCGTCTACCGCACGATGAAGCTGCTCGAGGAGGCCGGCATCGCGCACGCGCGCCGCTTTGGCGACGCCAAGGGGACGGTGTTCGAGGTCGCCGTCGGCCGGTCCCACCACGACCACCTGATCTGCGAGCGCTGCGGTCGCATCGTCGAGTTCGTCAACCCCGAGGTCGAGCGCCTGCAGGACGAGATCGCCGCCGCGCACGGCTTCATCATGAACCGCCACCGGCACGAACTGTACGGCACCTGCGCGTCCTGCCGCGACCCGCGCAAGAGCTGATCGGCAGCGCCGGCGCCGTTCACCCAGGCGCGCGGCGGTACGCGGCACACAAGGCGATTGGCTGGCGCGGGTACTTCACCGATAGCGCCGTGCAGAGCAAGAACCGCGACGTCTTCGTCTCGACGTCGCGATGAGCCGCGCACGAGTGACACAGACTGCCCGCAAAAACCGCATCCCGCCCCCCTGTCCGTCCCCTCCGCCCGTCGGCGTCGGCGTCGGCGTCAGCGTGGCCATCCCCATCCCCATCCCCGTCCGTACCTTCCCCGGTCATCGCTGGTAGACGCGCACGTAGTCGACGACCATCGTGCGCGGAAAGATCGTCGTGCTGTCGGGGCTGCCGGGCCAGCTGCCGCCGACGGCCAGGTTCAGGATGATGAAGAACGGGTGGTCGTAGACCCAGGTCGTTCCCGTCGGGAGGCTGGCCGGCGTCGTCTGGAAGTACTGCACGCCGTCGACCGACCAGCGGATCACATTCATCTCCCACTCGACCGCGAAGACGTGAAAAGCGCCGGCGTAACCCGCGTTGCCGGGCAGCATCGCTGGACCGCCGATGCCGTTGCCGCCCGAGTAGCCGGGCCCGTGCATCGTGCCGTGGACGATCGTCGGCTCGCGGCCGATGTTCTCCATGACGTCGACCTCACCGCAAGCGGGCCAGCCCGCGGTGCCGATGTTGTCGCCCAGCATCCAGAACGCTGGCCACGTCCCCTGTCCGCCCGAGAGCTGGATGCGCGCCTCGAAGCGGCCGTAGGTCCATGAGGCCTTGCCCTGAGTCAGCAGCCGCGCCGAGGTATAGCTCTGGCCGCCCAGCGACTCCATGCGCGCGGTGATGATCAAATCCCCGTTGCCGTCGAGAGCGGCGTTCTGCGTGCGGTTGGTGTAGTCCTCGAGCTCGCCGTTGCCCCAGCCGTTGTTGTTGCCCAGGTCGAATTTCCACTTGGTCGCATCGACAGCGGTGCCGGCCGCCCCCTCGAACTCGTCGCTCCAGACCAGCCGCCAGCCGGGCGGCGCCGCGCCGTCCGGGCCATCCGGACCGCCGTCGGCGACCCGCGCGCCGGCGTCACGATCGGCGGCGGCGTCAGCCGCGGCACCGGATCCTCCCGCGCCCGCCGCGTCGGTCGATGACAGCGGCGGCGGCGGCGCGCTGGCCCGAGTCGGCGCGCCGCACCCGGCCCACAGCAGGGTGGCCAGCAGCGTGACCCGCAGCGAGTCGACACCGGCGGTGGACAGAACCGAGCGTTGACGCATTCCTGCGCGGCCCCCCTTTCACGGACCAGTGTGCCCGGTCGCACGCCAACAGGGAAGCGCTGTCGCGCCGCCAATACACGGTGCCGCGCATGGACGGTTCGCCGCGGATGGCCATTCTCATCCTACATATCGTGAGCAGATTGCCGGGACAGTGGCGACCCATCAGCACTCGGCCGCATCGCCACGGCCACACTCGTCGATTGGCGATCCGAACCGCTGGTTCGTGATTGTCTGCGCCAGCCTCACGACCCTGTTGCTGGCTGCCATGATGCTGGCGGCGGGCTGCGCGTCGCATCCCGCGCAGAACCGCCCGGTGGTGCGCGAGCTGAAGTTGGTCGGCAACCACGCGCTGTCGTCGGGCGACATCCAGAAACAGATCGCGACCGCCCGCACCGGCTGGTGGCCGTTCGCCACCAAGCGCTACTTCGACGACGCGATCTGGGACGCCGACCTGCGCCGGATCGTTCGGTTCTATGAAAGCCGCGGCTACTACCACGCGCGCATCGTGCGCGAGACGGTGACCCCGCGCGCGTCGGGTGGCGGCGACGGGGTCGCCATCGAGGTCGAGATCGCCGAGGGCGAACCGACGCGGGTCGGCGCGCTGCAGATCTCCGGGCTCGATGGATTGCCCGACGCCGATCGCAGCGCCGCGCTCGCCAAGCCGGCGCTGGCCTTGGGGCAGCCGTTCACCGAACGGGGGTGGGCGTCGTTGAAGGGGCGCCTGCGCGATCGGCTGCACGACCGCGGCTACGCCGACATCGCCGTCGACGGGCAGGCGCTGGTCGACGTCGCCGCCTCGAAGGCCGCGCTCGACGTCGGCGTTCGTCCCGGGCTGCGTTATCGCTTTGGCGACATCCAGGTCGACACCAGCGGCGGCAAGGCGATCGCGCCGGTCTGGATCTGGGAGGCGGTGCGCCTGGCGATCCGCCGCGACGAGGTGTTCTCGGGGGCGGCCTTGACCGAGGCGCAGCGCCGGCTGCTCGGCATGGGGGTGTTCGGCGCCGTGCGCGTCGAGACCGGGACACCCGATCCCGCGACCGGGCGGATTCCAGTCAAGGTGATCACCAGCGAGGCGCCGCTGCACACGCTCAGCTTCGGCGGCGGCGTGCGGATCGATCAGATCCGCAACGAGGGGCGGCTGATCGCCGAGTGGAGCAACCGCAACTTCCTGGGCGGCATGCGCCGGCTGACCCTGCACATCGAGGCCGGCTGGGCGTTCCTGCCCAGCATCTTCGAGGTGATCGAGTCGGCCAACACGACCCGCAGCGGTCCGATCGCGCGCGCGCGCGGCGAGTTCGAGCAGCCGCGGCTGTTCGGCCGCGCGTCGCTCAGCGAGCTGACCCAGCTCGAGCTGTCGCACACCCTCGAGCAGACCTACGACGCCACCTCGGCGCGCCTGGGCAACGGCATCATCTGGAAGCCGCGCGCGAGGCTGTTGCTCCACCCCTCGTATCATATCGAGGTCGACGAGCTCACCGGGCCGCCGGGGGCCGGCGTGCTGGTGGCGCCGCTCACCCTCGGCTGCACGACCACCGGACAAAGCTGCCTGGTTTGGCTGTCCTATCTCGAAGAGGTGCTGACCTGGGACGGGCGCGACAACCCGATGGAGCCGCGGCGCGGTTTCTACGCCAGCCTGTCGTTGCAGCAGGGGGGCGGTCCGCTGGGCGGCGACTTCACCTACTATCGCCTGCTGCCCGAGGTGCGCGGCTACTTCACCATCGGAGAGGAGAGCCTGTTCACGGTGGCGGCGCGCGTGCGCTACGGACAGCTGGTCCCGACCTCGGGCAACCCGGACGACAGCGCGGTGGTGACCCGCTTCTATTCGGGCGGGGCGTTCTCGATGCGCGGCTTCAACGAGCAGCGCCTGTCGCCGTTGCTGCTGACGTCCGAGCCGCCGTCGTCCGCCAACCCGACGCCGACGCCGTTCACGCTGCCGATCGGCGGCGACGGGCTGTTCGAGGGGAGCCTCGAGGCGCGTTACTCGATCACCAGCCACCTCGACCTGGCGCTGTTCCTCGACGTCGGTCAGGTGACCCACGGCAGCTTCGGGGCTTCCGACTTCGCGCACATCCTGTTCGCGGTCGGCGTCGGGCTGCGCTATCGGACGGCGATCGGGCCGATCCGCGTCGACTTCGCGCGCCGCCTGCCGTTCGGGACCCCGCCCGAGCTGTTCACCGTCGACGCGATCGGGCGGGTGGTCGCGCAGAGCTACGCCGTCGACGACAGCTGCTTCGGGCTGGGCGGCTCGCATGTCAGCACGCCGGTCCCCGACAACCTGTGCGTCCTGCACATCACGATCGGAGAGGCGTTTTGAAGCGCCGCCGCCGCTGGTTGCGAATCGCGCTGGCGATCGCGCGCGCGCTGGTCGCGGCCGTCGCGCTGGTGGTCGGAGGGGGCGTCCTGTTCCTCCACACGCCCTCCGGCGCCAATCTGGTTCGCCGCCGGATGCTCGAAGGGGTCGCCGGCGCTGTCGCCGGGGAAGTGACCGCCGAGCGCCTGCGTTTTGCGGGCAACCGGGTCAGCCTCTACGGTCTCGAGCTGCGTGATCCCGAGGGGCAGTTGGTGGCGCGCGCCGCGGAGGTCGACGTCGATCTGTCGCCGCTCGGGCTGCTGCGCCGACGAATCGTCCTGTCGCGCGTCGCGGTGATCCGACCCGAGCTGCGCCTGCGCATCGACGGGCGCGGTCTGAACCTCACGCGCGCGCTCGCGGCGCGCCACCCGGCAGCCGAGCCGGCGGCGCCGGGCAACCCGGCGGGCGCGCGCAGCCGCTTCGCGCTCGACGTCCGCGCGTTCGAGCTGGTCGGCGGCGTCGTCGACTATCACGCCGCCGGCAGCGGGGCCGAGCCGCGGCACGCCCGCCTCGAGGATCTCCGGATCGCGGCGCACGCCTCGGTGGGGCTCGACGGATCAGGGATCGACGCTGGCGCCGCCGCCGCCGCTCGGGTCGTGGCGCCGCTGGCTGCGCCGCTGGCGATTCACCTCGGCGCGCGTGCGGGAAACGGCGTCGCGGGCGGGCGGGCCGCCGGTATCGACCTCGACCTGGACGTCTCGGTCGACACCTCCGACGACGGGTCGGCGCTGCAGGCGACGGCGACGCGCGCCCCCTCGGGAGACATCGAGGTCGAGGTGGAACGTCTTCACCTCGCGCCGCGGTTGGTGAGGGCCCTCTTCCCGTCGCTCGGGTTGAAGACACCGATCGATGTCACCGGGCGGCTGGGCCGCGATGGAGCCGTGGTCACCGCCTCGGCGGATGTCGACGCCCGCGCCCTCGGGGGTGGCGGCCACGTCGCTGTCGAGGGCGGCTTCGACCTCGATACGCGGCGCGCGATCGGCGTCCACGTCCAGGCCTCCGACGTCGATCTTGGCGCGATCCTCGAGGGTCTGCCGCGCTCGGATCTGTCCCTGTCGCTGCGGGCCGACGGGGGTGGTCCCGACCTCGACCGACTCGACGGGACGTTCTCGTTGATCGCTCCCCCCGGGCGGCTCGGGGGCGCCGCGGTCGGTCCGGTGCGCCTGTCGGTCCGCGCGTCGGACGGTCGCATCGAGGCGGATCCGCTGAAGGTGGTGCTTCCCGGGTTGACCCTCACCGGCAGCGCCACCGCCACCACCATCGGTACGCCGATTCGCGGTCGGAGCGACGCGCGCATCACCGCTGACCTCGCGATCGACGCGACCGACCTCGAGCGGACGGCGCGCAGCCTGTCCCTGCTGGTCAGCTCGGGCTCCGGCTCCGGCTCCCTTTTGCCGCCGCTCGCCGGGCGGGGACAGATCGTCGTGCACGTCGGCGGGACGCTGGTCGCGCCATCGATCGCCGCGCGCGGACGGTTCGCCGCGCTCGCGGTGGCGGGCCAGAGCGCGCGTGACATCACGTTCAAGATCGGTCTCGTCGACCTACGGCACCCGGAGTCGGCGGTGGCCGAGCTGCACGCGTCCTCGCTGGTCGCCGGCGGCCGCGCGCTCGGGGAGGCGCGGCTCGCGCTGCGCTCGCAGCATCGCGCGATCGCCGCCGAGGTCGAGATCGGCGACGGAAAGATCCTGGCCGTCTCCACGCGCGGTCGCTGGACGCGCGCGCGTCGCGCCGCCGTGATCGATTCGTTCACGCTGGTCAGCGGCAACGCGAGCTGGGCGCAGAGCGGGCCGATCCGTTTGGCGCTCGGCGACGGGGGATGGGCGCTGGGCGGGCTCGATCTGCGCTCCGGCGACCAGCGGCTGCGCGCCGACGTGAAGGCGCGCGGCGAGGGGCTCGCGGCGCGCGTCGATGTCGACCGGCTCGATCTCGGCCGGATTCCGCGCCGGCTGCTCCCGGCCCGCGTCCCCGAGCTGGGCGGCCGGCTGGATCTCCACCTCGCCGTCGACGGACCGACGCGCCGGCCCGAGCTCGCGGCGCGCGTCGATCTGTCGCACGCCCGCGTCGGGCGCTATCGTGAATTGAAGCTGGTGCTCGACGGGCGTTACGCCCGCGGCCGTGCCCGCGCGACCGTCTCGGCCGCCGGGCTGGGTGCGTCGGTGCAGGGCCAGCTCGACCTGCCGGCGACCTGGCCGGTGCGCGAGCGGGCCGCCCCGCTGTCGGCCAATCTGGCGGTGACCTCGTCCGATCTCGGCGCGCTGCTCGCGGTCGTGCGACCGGGAGACGCAGCGGCGGTGGCCGGGGGGGCGCGCGCGCGGTTGCAGCTCGGCGGGACCGCCGACGACCCGAGCCTGAGCTTGCACGTCGAGACCAGCGACCTGCGCGTCGGCGAGCTGGCGACCGGGGCCGTCGCGCTGGATGCGCAGGCGGCGGGCGACGCGCCCATGACGCTGACCGCTCGTCTCGGCGCGGGCGCCGGCGGGGCAGGGGGGATCGCGATCGGCACGCTCAGCGTCGAGGCGCCGCTGTCGCTGCGCGCGCTGGCCCGCGGGCAGTGGCCGCCGCGCCGCGACTGGCTGGCGACACCGGTGGCGGTGCGCGCCGACCTCCAGCAGATCGCGCTCGCCAAGATCGCGGTGCTGGTGCGGCGGCCGCGCATGATCGCCGGCTCGGCGGCTTTGCGGCTGGATCTGCACGGCACCGCGCGGGCCCCCGAGGGGGCCTTCAACCTGATCGTCAGCCGCGCGCACGGGCCGCGGTTCCCCGAGACCGACGTTCGGGTCGACGCCGCCTTCGGCACGCGCGACGTGCGCCTGGCCGCGCAGGTCGTGCGCAAGCAGCGGCTGCTGGCGTGGGCCAGCGCGCTCGCCGAAATTCCGGCGGCCCGACTCGGCGATGTCGACGCGCTGGAGCAAGCGCCGTTGCACGTGCGGCTGGGCGTCGGTCCGATCGATCTGCACCAGACGCCGCTGGTCGGGCTGGAGGCGGCGTCGGGCGCGCCGGGTCCGGGGGATGGCGCGGCGACGCAGGGCACGGCCAAGCGCACGACGCAGGGCACGACGCAGGGTACGACGACGGACGGTGCTGCCAAGGTCGCCGTCAAGGAGGACGCGGGCGCGGGCGCGGGCGCAATTTCGGGCTCGCTGCACGGTCGGGCGCGGCTCGACGTCGAGATCGACGGGACGGCGCGCCGGCCGACGGTGCGCGCCACGGCGCAGCTGCGCGCCTTGCGCGGTGAGGCGTTCGAGGCGGGGGCGGCGCGGGCGCTGCTGACCTACGCCGACGCCCACGCGGCGCTCGACGTGAAGCTGACGTCGCAGGCCGGGGGGGCCGCGACGGTGCGCGGCACCAGCACGCTCGATCTCGGTTCTTCGTCGCTGCGACACGGGATCGATCTGGCGCGCGTGCCAATCGATCTCTCGTTCGATGCCAACGCCCTGGATTTGGCGTGGCTGTCGGGCATCGCGCCGCTGGTCCATGACGTCGGCGGGCGCGTGACAGCGGCGGTGCGCTTTCAAGGCGAGGCCGGCGCGCCGACGGTGACGGGGCGCTTCGAATGGGTCGACGGCACGCTCGGGCTCGCCGGTCTCGGCGGGTATAACAAGATTCACCTGAGGGCACATGGTGACCAGCGCGCGATCCAGCTCGACGCGCTCGACGCGCGCAGCGGCGACGGGAACGTGCATCTGACCGGCACGCTCCACCGCCCGACCGGCGGCGGCGCGGCGTTGCAGCTCGCGGCCAAGGTGAACCGCTTTCCGGTCTACGCCCAGGGAGAGCTGCTGGCGACCGCGTCGCTCGACGCCTCGGCGCGCGCCACCCTCTCGCACGCCGGCGCCGATGGCACGCTCACCATCGGTGATCTGCACGCCGAGCTCGCCAAGCAGCCGAAGAATCTCCAGCCGCTGGACCGTCCCGCCGACGTCGTGCTGGTGTCGGAGGGGCACCCGATCGATCGCGTCGAGGCGAAGAAGCTCGCGCGGCTGCGGGCGGCTCGCCGGAAGACTGGTACCGCCGCCCTGGCCGCCGGTGTCGCCGCGACCCCGCTGCCGAGCGCGCCCCCGTTCGTCACGCGCGTGACCATCGACGCCCCGCGGAACCTGTGGCTGCGCGGCAACGACGCCGATCTCGAGGTCGGCCTGGAACGGGGATTCCGGATCGAGCTCGGCGACGCCGTGACCGTCTTCGGCCAGGTGCACGTCGAACGCGGGCACGTGGATGTGCTTGGCCGCCGGCTGGTGGTGCAGGCGGGCTCGACCGCGCGCTTCGCCGGGCCGGTCGCGGTGCCGATCATCGACGTCAGCGCCAAGTACGTCGACGACAAGGACAACCTGACCGTGGTGTTGCGCGCGCAGGGGCCGATCGACAACCTCAAGGTCAACGTGTCGGCGCCGGACCACCCCGGCCTGACCGAGACCCAGCTGTACACGGTCCTGGTCGTGGGACACTTGCAGTCGGGGGGCGACAGCGGCGGTGGCGCCGCGGCGGCGGTGTCGTCGCAGGCGCTGACAGCGGAGGCCGGCTCGCTGGTGGCCGGCGTGCTGGCGTCGCAGCTGCAGAAGGTGCTGTCGAAGCGGTTGCCGCTGGATGTCCTGAGCATCCAGACCGGCGAAGGGCTCGCCGGTTCGCGCCTGGAGGCGGGGAAGTATCTCAGCAGCGAGCTATACATTGGCTACGTGGGCCGCAGCGGCGCCAACCCGGCGTTGCTCCAGAACAGCAACGCGGTCCACCTGGAATATCGGATCAGCTCGCGCTGGAGCTTCGACGCCGAGTACGGCGATGCCGGCACCGGCACCGCGGACCTGATGTGGACCAAGCACTACTGAGACTGGTTAAACGCCAAGACGCCAGGACACCACGGTCCGGACTCTTTGAAATCCGGCCTGGCGTCACTGGCGTCATGGCGTTTTCGTCTTGGTCCGGACAGCATGGGGCAGAAGTGCCTTGTCAGAAGCGCAGGCCGGCGCCGATCGTCAGGTCGATGTTCAACATGAAGTCCGGCACGCCCATGTTTGCGGTGAGACCGCCGAGCAGCACGATCGGCCCGATGTCGTAAGCGGCGCCGCCGCCGGCGGCCAGCAGCACCGGTCCTCCGGTGACCGTATCGAAACACTGCTGGCTGCCGCTGCGCCCGCAATCGGGCAGGCCGTTCAACTTCACGATCTGGCGGATCGTCCCGCCACCCAGCCCCGCGGTCCCGAACAGCTTCAGCGGTCCGTCGCCGACGAAGTAGCTCGCCTTGGCCAGCGCCGCCGCCGCGAAGCTGGAAGGATCGGAGCAGGTCGACCCGTCACAATGCGGCGTCGAGCCCGACACCAGCTGCAGCCGCGCCTCGATCGCCAGCAGCAGCGACCGCGACCAGAAATAGCCGCCCGCCAGCGTCACGTGCCCGAGCGCCGACAGCGCAAATCCTCCCGGCGCAGTGTTCGGAGCGACCCCTTTCATGTCGATGTGCCCCGCCGCCGTGCCGCCGCCGGCCCCCAGTCCCAGCGCCACGAAGTACGCGCGCGCCGCGCCGCCGCTCGAGCCCCCCTCCAGCTTCGTCTCCGTATTCCCGTCGGCGTCAGCGTCGGCGTCGGCGTCGGCGAGCTGCCTGGTGCGTCCGCGCCGCGGCGGCGCCGTCGGGCGCGGTGGCGCGTTGTTCGCGTTGCTGCCCGCTTCGCCCGCCTGGCCAGCGCCGTCTGTGTCGCCGGTCGTCGCCTCGTTCGGTGCCGCCGCTCGCGCGGGTGCTGCCGGCCCGGCGGCGGCGAACAGCGCGGCGACCTCAGGGTTGAACAGCCCCTCGGGCGGCGTGATCGTCGGATCGAGCCGGCGGGCGATCTTGAACTGCTCCGAGGCCTCGGCGGATCGCTGTAGACCGGCGGCCAGCACCATGCCGAGGTAGAGGTGAAGCGGCGCGGCGGGCGGTCCTTGATCGAGACCGCCCGCGGCGGCGGTCTTCAGCGCCTGCTCGAGGATCGCCTGCGCGCGCGGAAAGTCGAGCTCGTCGTAGGCGCGCAGGGCCTGCTGGGCCATGTCGGTCAGCTGCATCGGATCGTTCTGCGCCGCGGCCGGCCGCGGCACCGCCAACGTCACCAGCGCCAGCAGCAGCGCGATCGCGCCGCCCGCGCGCGCCGCGCGTGCGCCGGCCCTGGCGCCGGTGCCGTTCCGCCTCAAAGCGTTCGTCGTGTGTGCCAAGCCGATCACCAACCGATCGAATCCACGTAGATGATCCCCGAGAAGGCGGTGGGGCCGCTGGTGGCCAGCTGGACCGCCACCTTGGAGACCGGCACCGCCGCCGTCGCGGGCAGCGTGAGGGGGATCGTCGTCCAGCCGCCGAAGGCGAGCATGGCGGCCGGCCGGTAGGCCCCGGAGAACACCGACGCGCCGTCCTGGACGTACGGTTGCACCCAGGGGACCACGCCGGCGGCGTTGGCTGGCAAGAAGACGTGGAAGGTGACGACCCCGGCCGCGGTCGGTCCGGTCCCGGCGGGCGGCAGGATCGAGAGCTCCTGCACCATCTCCGCTCCCGTGCCGACCGGCGCATAGGTGAGGGTGGCGCCGAGCGCGGCCCCACCGGCGAAGCGTTGGGTCGTCAGACGCGCGATGCCGGTCCAGGGTCCGAAGAAGGTCCAGCCCTGGGTGGTGGCCTCGAAGTTGTACTGGGCCACGTCGATCGCAGGGCCGCCGCCGACGCCCATGCCGCCGACGCCCATGCCGCCAATGCCCATGCCGCCGATGCCCATGCCGCCGGTGCCCATCCCGCCGGTTCCGACGGTGCCGCCGCTGCCGGCGAGGTCCATCGATCCGTCGGCGCCGGCGTCGGCGTCAGCGTCGGCGCCGCGGCCGCCTGCACCCGCGTCGCCGGTTCCGATCGATCCGCCGCTACCGGCGCCCGCGCCGCCCCCGGCGCCGCGGTGCAGGTCGGCGCTGGCATCATTCGCGTGAGCGGCGATGCGCGAGTAAGTGATCGGGTTGCTGCACGCGGCGGCCAAGAGGGCGACGGCGACGGCGACGGCGACAGCCAGCGCTTCAGTCACGCCAACGCCATTACCGCGCGCCGGCGGCGTGCTCGGTGGTGAGGCTCTTCGATGCGTCGCCCCGGTCATCCCGCAAAACCCCCTGGGAGGCGGAGACTACCCTCACGCTGTCGCTCGCCAAAGGAAAGAATAGACCGATCTTTGGAGACATCGAAGCGAACGCCCCGCAGAGGGTTGCCGCGTTCCAGCGGCCGCCGAGCGAAGGCTCTTGTGGGCGGTGAGGCTCCTGGTAGCCTGCTCGGGATGTCGCCCGGCCATCCGCGCTGCCCCCGTTCCTGGACGCTGGTCGCGCTGGCGAGCCACCCCGGCCCGCGGCGATGAGCGCCGTCGCGGCGATTCGCGGCGGTGCCGGGCGGCGCGCGCTGCTGGTGGCGCTCGCCTGCGCGACAGCGGCGTTGCCGACGCGCGCCGCGCAGGCACTGGTGGCGCAGGCGCCCGCGCCGGTGGCCGCCGCCGCGCCCGTACCGTCGCCGTACGACAACACCGTGCGTGGCGCGATCGCCGACGGCGGCATCGGGACCAGCATGGCGGGTGACACCCTGATGTTCGAGCTCGGCGGTCAGTGGGCTGGGCTGCGGGTGGTGCGCGACCGGCGCTGGCTGCTGCAATGGGACGCGCTGGTCGCTTTGCGCGGCGGCTACCTCGCGAACCAGCACCCGTATATGTCTCTCATTGGTTGGCACGAGCTGGCGTGGGGCGAAGCGGGATTTCGTTTCTTGGCGCCGCGGCGCTGGAGCCCGTACGCCGGCCTCCGCCTGGGCAACGAGCTGACGCTGATGAAGCACCCCGGGCTCGCCTGGTCGGATCTCGACACGATCAACAGCGTCGACAACGTCGGCGGCACCGTTGCCGCCGGCCTGATTCGCGTCACGTTCGGCGCGTCGTGGCTCGACGGCCAGCGATCGTGGCTGGTGCTGGCTTTCATCCAGGAAGAGCTGAACGCGGCCCAGACCAATACGCCGGCCCAGGCGTTCGCCGGTATCGGCGTCGGGGCGCGCTTCGATGTGGCGCGCAGTCTTTCGGCGTCGGTGGAGGCGTCGTGGGGGGTCGCGCCAGAGCGACGGGATTCGTTGCGCGCGCTGACTGATCAAACGTCGCGCAGTGCGGGCGTGCTCACATTTCGAAAGACCTTCGCCAACGAGATGTGGGCCGGTCTGTCGACCTTCATCGCGCGCGACAGCGACCACATCGTCTACTTCGTGACCGGCAACGTCTACGACACCTCCAACGCACCTCGGTTTGGCGTGTCGTTGCTGTACGGGTTCCCAATCGGGAGGCGGAAATGAAGAAGGTGTCGTCGTTGGGCTTGCGGTTGTCCTCGCCGTTGTTCTCGCCGTTGTTCTCGCCGTTGTTCTCGCCGTGGCGGTTGTCGCTATCGCTATCGCTGTCGTTGTCGTTGATTGCGGGCTGCGATCCGCAAAAAGCGGACTGGGGCCTGGGCGCCATCCGCACCATGGTCACGCCGCCCGACGAAGCAAACCTGACCTGCGGCGTGCAAATCCCGGCCGACCCGGCGGCCGCCGCCCGCGGCGCGTGCCAGTTTCCCGCGGGGACGCGCGCGGCGGCGTCGCTCGGCATCGACCAGGTCGTGCGCACCGAGATCCCGATCCGGCACGTCATCATCATGATGAAAGAGAACCGCAGCTTCGATCATCTCCTCGGCCCCCTGCACGACCTCGGGCGCCCCGAGATCGAAGCGGTGCCGCCGACCTACTCGAACCCCGACCTCCACGGCAACCCGGTCTTCCCATCGCACGCGACCACCACCTGCATCCCGCACGACCCCGACCACCAATCGCAGTCGGTGCTGACCAGCCTGCATGGCGGCCTCATGGACGGCTTCGTGATCAGCGCCGCCCGGACCACCGACACCGACGGCAGGTTCGTCATGTGGGAGTACGACGATCACGACTTCCCGTTCTACTACTGGCTGGCGACGACCTTCGCCATCGGCGACCGGCACTTCGCGCCGATGGCGAGCGGGACGTTCGGCAACCGCAACTTCCTGCTCTTCGCCACCAACGCCGGCGTGGTCGACACCGGCATCTCGTTTCCGCCCCCCAACACGCCGTCGATCATGCAGCTCATCATGAACCGCGGGTTCACCTGGGGCGCCTACAGCGACGGCGCGCCCCTGAGCGGCGCCCTCGATTGGGGGCCGGCCGATCCGGGCGTGCACTCGCTGCACGAGCTTTACGCCGCGCTCGATCAGGGGACGCTGCCCAACCTGGTGTTCGTCGACGGACGCGAGTACATCGACGACGACCACCCGTTCGCCGACATCCAGACCGGCGAGGCCTGGTCGAAGGCCATCTACGACCACGTGATCACCAGCCCGCAGTGGCCGAGATTGGTGATGTTCTGGACCTACGACGAAGCCGGCGGCTTCGCCGATCACGTGCCGCCGCCGCTCGGTTGCCAGGCGCTCCCCTCGGCCTCACCGTTCACGCAGCTCGGGCCGCGGGTCCCGCTGGTCGCCATCTCACCCTGGGCCCGGCGGGGCTACACCTCTCATATCGCGCGCGACCACACCGCGATCATCCGCTTCGTCGAGACGGTGTTCGACCTCCCCGCGCTGACGGCGCGCGACGCCAACAGCGACGCGCTGCTCGATATGTTCGACTTCTCGTGCGGGAGGGACCTCGCCGTTTCGGCCGCGCCCGCGGCTGGCGTCGGTGGCTGTCCCGACCCGCCGCCGCTCGGCGCGCACTGACGGTGCCGGTGCCAGCTACTGCGGGACGCCGCTGGGCGTGACCGTGAACAGGCCGCAGGAGGGCGCGGGCGCGTCATGCTGGAAGCTGTCGAGCACCACGTAGTGGGCGCCGGGTCCGAGCTGAAACGTCACCATGCTCTGCACCGAACCTTGCAGGCAACTGACGCTCGACATACAGCCGTCGTCGCTGCAGACATTGTCGGGCGTCACCAGCTCCGAGGTGCAGACGTCGCGAATGTAGAGCTCGGTGTCGATGCAGGTGTTGCTGCAGGTGTCGAAGGTGACCGTCGTCGGTGCGTCGAGCACGAAATAGAAGACGCCGTCGGGGCCGGCATGCGTACCACAGCCCGGCGGCGGACTGAGATCGTCGCGGTAGGCGCAGGAGTTGCCGATATAGGGGCTGTTCGCGAGGCGAATCGGGCGGCCGCATGAATCACCCGCCACCGCCGAGCTGGGGCTGGCGTAAATGTCGACGGTGTACGCACCACCGGCGGCGCCGGCGCCGTCGACGAAGATATCGTAGGTCCCCGGGGTCAGGCCGGTGACGTTGAGCATGCTGGTATTGCGGCCATCGGCGTTGTCGTTGCACGCGATCTCGGTGCCGCAACAGCCGCGCCGCATGTAAATCACGGTGTCGAACGTCGAGCCGTGGGTCGTGACGAAGACGTCGCTGGTTTCGGTCAGCACCAATTGGTAGACCGCCTCGGGCGCCGTTGCGCCTCCGCACGAACCGGCGTTCAGCGACGCGCCGATGGTGCTGCCGGTGAACCGGTCGCCCGGTAGGGCGACGTTCATCGCGGCGGTCGCGCAGGCGGAGTCGCACGATCGCACAACATCGGGCCCGCTGTCGTTGACCGTTGTATCGACGCCGGTGTCGAGCGGGTGATCGACCGGAACATCGATTCCCGCGTCCTTCATGGCCCCGTCGCTGATCGAGGCGTCGATCGAGCCGCCGCTGCCGCCGCCGGTTCCCTTGCTGCCGCCGACGGCGCCGTTGTTTCCCCCGACGGCGTTGCTGCCGCCACTGCCGGTTTCGCTGTTGCCGCCGGTGCCGGTTCTTCCGCCGCCGCCGCCGGCTCCCTTGCCGCCGCCACCGGTGATTCCCGCGGCGCCGTCGCTGTCGGATCCGCCGGCGTCACCCGCGCGCGCGCCACCACCGCCGTAGACGTTCAACGTGATTCCGGTTCGGTCGACCGAACAGCCCAACGAAACAGAAAGCGCGGCGGCGATCAACAGACGCGCCAATCGTCGGATGCAGGTCCTCGCCCCCCAATCGGTTGTTGCCGAATCTCCCACCACGTGCGCAAAGATACCATGTCATTCGGCCTGGAAAATGTCCGAGCGGAGACAAAATGCGTTCGACGAATGAGCGGAAAGACCCGGGAATAACGGTGTGCGCCGTTCGTTGAGTGGTGTGACAGATCGTTGACGCGACCGTGAGATCCATTGCCGCGACGTTCACGCCTTTTGGCGACGCGTTGCGAGTGCGTGGCGGCGCTTCTTGCGCCCGCCGCTGGACCGGGTGCTTCTACTGGGAGAGCGTTCCGAGCGCGCGGCGCTCGGCGGCCGCCCGACAGGGGCCGCAATTTGCCGCTAGACGCCACGCCTCGGGATCGATCGCTACCGCGACGTCGAACTCGAAGGAACCTCCGGCGCGGGTCTTGCCGACCGGTACACCGCACAGCGCGCGCCAGGGGGCGGTGCCCTCCAGGGCCTTCGGTACCCGCTCCACCCGGTGGATGATCCGGTCGGAGTAAACGGCATCGCTGACCTCGCGGAGGCTCACCGTTCGATCATACGCGGCTTTGCCGTCCCGCGCCGCAAGGCATCTGCTCGGAAGGCGTCCTTGGCCCTCGCCCCGGCCCCGCGGCGTTCGCGTCCGCTTCGAACCCCGCGTAGTGGGGGGCGCCTAGGCTCTCAATTGCAAATTTCACCGCGGTTGAGAGACTTCCGCGCGGGCGGTCGGTTCGGCGCCAACCGACCACGCCGCGCCGGGCGCGTCAGGTAACGGGCATGCGCGCAAACAACAAACGGGAGAGAAACACATGCGAAACACGCGGAACGCCATCGTCGCGGTGCTGGGCGGTTTGATTGTCTCCCTGTCGGCGGCGGCGCTCGCCGAGCCGCCGTCGGCGCCCCCCGCGTCCGGAGCCGGTATTCGCCCGGCAGCGCTCAAGAAGACCGGCGACAGCAAGACCAGCGACAGCAAGACCAGCGACAGCAAGACCGGCGATAGCAAGACCAGTGACAGCCGGCGCGAAATGCTGAGCTGTCCCTCGCTGGTTCCCGCGGCGCTGAACCCACCGGCGGGGGCGACGCTGCAGGCGGGGATGGCGGCGCGCGGGGTGCAAACCTACGTGTGCACGGCGCCGGCGGGCGGCGGGGCGCCGGCCTGGGTGCTCAAGGCGCCCCAGGCCCTGCTGTCCGACGGGTTGGAGACGACCGCGACCCACTTCGCAGGGCCAGGCTCCGGCGCGACCCCGTCGCCCGCGCCGGTTCCGACCTGGCAGGCGCTCGACGGCAGTCGATTGACCGGAACGCGCGTCGCCGCCGCGCCGGCGCCCGACGGAAAGTCGATCCCCTGGCTGCTGCTTCGCACGGCGTCGGTCGGTGGCCCCGGTCTGTTTGGCGATGTGACCTGGATTCAGCGTCTCGACACCACCGGTGGCGCCGCGCCGGCAAGCGGCTGCGACGCCGCTCACCTCAACGCCGAGGTCCTGGTCCCTTATCGCGCCGACTATTTCTTCTACCACCCGGCGGCCGCGGCGACGCCGCTGCGTCGCTGCGCCTCGAACTGAGGCGCAGCGCGCGCGGGTCAGTCGGTCAGAGTGTCGATCTCGACCACCGTGTCGCCGGCGTTCACGAACGTGCCGCCGTCGCTCGAGAACCCCGAGAAGAACTGCACGCCCAGCTGGATCACCTGCGTGGGATCGAACCCCGGGCTCGTCCCCGTGGTGAGATCGAGCGTCAGCGGCACCCATTGCCCGACCGGAAGGCTGTCCACGAACGGCGCCGCCGTATACGTGTAGTTGGCGCCGCTGCTGGCGTGAAACTGCATGCCGCCGAAGGTGCCCGACACCAGCTTGACCATCACGTGCAGCGACCTGCCGGTCAGATCCAGCCCGGGCTGCGCGTAGCCGACATTCGCGTCGACGTATTGATCGAGCGCGGTGAAGGGCGCCGTGACCTGCAGCGAGCCCGGTGAGGGATCGCCGTCGGCGCCCTGGAAGGCGAGCGTCGGCGGCCGGCCACCCGGTGGCACGCGTACGGCGAGGTTGGCGAAGGTCGGATCGTCGTAGGTGTTGAACGTCCAGCCCTCGATCCCGTTGTCGAAGGTGTACTCGACGGCGCGCGGCGGTCCGGGCGATGCCAGCGGCGGCGACGCCGGTGGATCGTGGTACCCGAGCAACGCGCTCTGGACCACGACGCCGGTCGGCGAAGGGGTGCCGGCCCAGTCGGTGACGATGGCCGGGAAGGTGCAGCCGCCGGGAAACCAGGCCCACGCGGTCCAGCCGGCGAAGTGCGCGTCGGCGTACTGGATCACCTGAGCGTCGTATCCGGTGGTGCAGGCCAGATCGTTGAGCACGCCGAACTCGGTGGCGACCACCGGATCGGTGCGGGTCAGGGAGCCCCAGGCGCGATCCCAGTCCCGCGGCGGTCGCGAGGTTCCGTCGGTCGAGGTGTACGGGTGCGTGGTGTAGACGATGTTGTACCCCGCGACCCGATTCGCCGGCACGCCCGACAGATCGTAGGCCCAGTCGAGCCCGCCGATCATCACCAGGTTTTGCGCGCCGGTCGCGCGCACGGCATCGTAGAGTTGCTGCATCCCGACCGCCTGCCAACCCTGGAACGTCAAGCCGCCCGACAGCCAGACGTTCCAAGGGACGTCGTGCGGTTCGTTGTAGAGCTCGAACGCGACCCGGCCGTCGTTGGCATAGCGCGCGGCGACCTGCGACCAGAAGGTCAGCGAGTTGGCGTCGGGCATCAGTTGCTGGCATCCCGCCGATGGCGGGCAGCTGCCGAGCACGCCCTGGTCAGACCAGTGCAGGTCGAGGATCACGTCGAGACCCGCCATCTCCGCCCAGTGGATGGCGTCATCGACCAGCGCCGAATAGCCGGGATCGGCCAGCGGCGAACCGGCGAGCCAGAAGTCCTGGTTGAGCCCGATGCGAACCACGTTGGCGTTCCATGTCGACGACATCAGCGCGAAGTCAGCGCGCGTGATGTTGAGGCCGGCGCTGTCCCACTCCAGCGACGGTCGATCGACGCCGTGGAAGATGTGCGGCCGTCCGTCGCCGGTGCAGACCGTGTTGCCATTGACGTAGTACCCGCCCGGCGCCACCGGTTGGGTCGGGCTGGGCGCGCAGCCGGTCATCGACGGCGGCGGGGGCGGCGCGATCGTCAGCGCGGCCGACGCGAACCCCGGCTGGCCGCCGGACTGCGCCGTGTCGAAGACGATGTACTGGAACGACGCCGTCCCCGCCGGCACCGACGCGTCGGCGGTCACGAGGATGGTCTGGTGCACGGTCGCGCCGGGAGCCACCGTGAGGAATCCGAACGAGGGGTCGGCGGTGAGCCCGAAGACCACGCCGGAGAAGAACTGATACTGCCCCACCGGACAGAAGACCGCATCGCTGGGGTTGGTGACCGCCATGTCGAACGTCGCCGCGACCCCGGCCGGCGTCGGCGGGCTGAACATGGGCGACAGCGTGACGACCGGCGTCCTGCGCACGCACAGCAGGCCCGCGACGGCGTCGGGCGGGGCCGCCAGCGTGTTGAGCCAGACGCTGTCGATCGTGCCGGTGAAGCGGCGCCCGTCGGCGTCGTTGCCGATCAAGATCGGGCCTGCGACCGGGCGCGATCGTTCCCACGCCCTTGGCATGCGCCGCCGCCACCCCGTCGAGATACAGCGTCGCCTGCGCGCCATCGTAGGTGGCGGCCACGTGGGTGTAGCGACCGGCCTGAATCGGCGTCGACACGCCGACCGTGCGGCCGTTGGTGAGGCGGAGAACGAAGATCAGCTGCCGCCCGTCGAGCGCCAGCAGGAACGAGCTCGACCCCCCGAGCCGCTTGCGCAGGATGGTCTGCGTGCCCGAGAGGCGGTCGGGGTTGATCCAGGCGGCGACGGTGAGGCCAGCGTCGAACACGAAGTCCGGCTGATCCGGCGCGTAGACGACGTCTTCGTTGCCCGCGAGGCGCACCGCCTGGCCGTCGTGGCCGGCGACGCAGGCGACGCTGAGCGCGCGAAACGCCGGGTGCTGAATGAACGACGAGGTGGCGCCGTCGGCCAGCGCCGACGACTGGGTGTTGCAGTCATCGAAGGTCCAGGACGCCACCGGCAGGCGCGCGCAGTCGCTGCCGGAGCAGAAGCGCGGCGGCGGCGCCGGTGGCGGCGTCGTCGACGGCGGCGGCCTCATCCCAGCCGGCGCGACGGAGGCGACGTCTCCGTCGCTCAAATAGGCCGACCAGGTCGCCTGCGACGATGAGTCGACGTCGGCGAGCGGGCGCCCGCGCTCACAGCCGGCGAGACCAGCGACCAGAAACCCCGTGACGATCCCCAACCACCATTCTGCGGACTTGCGCATCGGATCCCCCTGTTCTCGGTGCGGTCGATCGGTCGCGCCTGCCCCGTCAGCCGTCGCAAGAGCTACGCATGAGCTTCGAAAATTTGGCGAAGATTTGAAGGGGGCGGCGTCGTTCGCGACGCGGGTGGTCGAGGAGGGGGGACGGGGACGAGGATGAGGACGAGGACGGGTAAAGATCAGGGGAAGCTGGCGGCCAGGTCGCGGGCGATCGCGAGATAGAGACCCCGGATCCGCTCGCCCAGCTTGGTGGGCAGCTCCGGAAGGCGCGGGCGCGGGGGGAACTTCACCAGCTCGATGCCGGCGCCCAGAAGATCGTTCGGCTCCCACCACCCGACCTCGTTGAGGTGATCGGCGTCGATCACCGTCGGCACGGCAAACTCGTCGCGCCAGCGCGCCGACGAGACCGAGACCAGACCGTCGTTGGCACCCTCGTGGTGCTGGATCACGTGCCAGGCCAGCTTCAGCGGTTCGAAGACGTAGGGCAGCTGCTGCGCCCCCGCGTAGGCGCGGAAGGCGACGCCGCAGCGGAGCTCGAACGATTCGGCCTGGGCGTTGAAGGCGGCGCAGGACTTCGTCGTCAGATCGCGGAACCCGTCGAGCGCGGTCACCCCGAGCGTCGACAGGATCGCCAGCAGCACCGATTCGGAGGTGACACCCCAGTCGGCGAACGTCGTGCCCCAGTGTGGGGTGGCGATGGTGGTCAGCGAGGCGATGCGCTCGTGGATGCCGTCGGCGCGTCCGTCGAACAGCATGTGGCGCGCGTCCAAGCCCCCCATGCTGTGCGCGATGATGTGCGCCTTGCGCGCGCCGGTCGACGCCAGCACCTGCTCGACGTTGGCGCGCAGCGCGCGCGACCGCACGCTGACGCCCTCGGCCCACGGCACCGACGAGTGATAGGTGTTGAAGCCGGCGCTCTGCAGCGTGCTGCGAATGCGACGAAAATAATGGGTTCGGTCGTCGGACAGGTCCTCGTCCTTCAGCAGATCGCGGAGCAGCACGTCGAATCGAGCGATGCCGTGGGCGAGCACGATTGGATATGTCATCGGCAGACCTCCGCGCGTGGCCGAACCAAAAGGGGGGACTGTTCAAGTAACGCTGGCGGGGCCAACTATTCCCGGTCGCGCGCCGGCACCGCCCATCAGCCGCCCGGAACCACCAGCGTGACGCGCGCAACATCGCTGCCCCCGCGGCTGTCGCGCAGGACCAGCACCAGATCGTAAGCGCCCGGCGCGTCGGGCGCGGTCCAGGTCGTGGTCACCGTGGTCTCCGTCGCCGCACCGGCGATCAGCGCCGCCGGGCGGTCGAGCGTACCGCCGGTGACATACCAGGATGCAGACAGCGTCTCCTGCGTCTCGACGACGGTGCGCGATCGGCGGTCGAAGATCGGGAAGGTCTCGGCGGCGCCGTCGAGCCAGGTGGCCGTCATCATGACCGGCGCGCCGCGCGGGACGGCGCCCGGGTCGACGGGGGTGGGTGCGGCGCCGCCGCTGGCGGCGGCGCTGAACGTCAGGGCGGCGAGCGTCGGGTTCTGGTTCGGATGATAGGCGGCCTGAAAGGCGCGGGCGTCGGCGAGCGAGGCTTCGGGCAGGTCGCAGGTGATCCGCTGCAGACCGATCGCCGTCGCGGCATCGAGCGCGATCGCCACTGGTTGGTAATAGCCACCGCTGGCGTCGGCATCGCGCGGGCGGGTCGGCGGCGCGCCGGGGGGCGGCTGCGGGGCGTCGGGACCGAAGAGACGGCAGGCGTCGACGGGGATCTTGATCGCCACCGGATCGCCGACCGCGTCGGGAGCGCCGGCGGCGGTGGCCGCTGGCGGCGCCAGGCAGTCGGGCGCGACGACGCGGTTCTCGGCGGGCGGCTTCGGCGTACGGCACAGCGTCCAGGAGGTGCCGGCCGGATCGGGTGGCCCCGACGGCGATCCGGGCGGACCCAGCGCGAAGATTTGCAGGCTCACGCTGCCGCCGGGGGGCACCTCCGGCGGCTCGGCTTTCCAGCCGACGATCTCGGTGCGCGTGATCAGCCACGGCCGATCGTCGAGCGTGGGCGCGCAGCCGGCGGCGGCGCCGGCGGCCGCCGCCAGCGCGAGCAACCGCAGCACGGCGACCGCGGCACCCGGACGGCCATGCCGACGCCGACGCCGACGCCGACGGATACCTTCAGGTTTGGCTTCACCTTCATGATTCGATCCTCGCGCCCAGCAGCACCAGCAGCGGCGGACCGGTGAGATATCCCGACGCGCTGAAGTCTCGGGTGTAGACGATCTCCTCGGGGTTGCGCCGGCCGGTGAGATTCTGCACGTCGAGATAGAAGGTGACGATCGACCGGTCCGGCCTGAAAGCGGCGGTCGACGCGCGCGTCGAGCTGGAAGAATGGCGGCAGCCGCACGCTGTTCTGCGCGCCCGCGCTGAAGATCGGTTGCGACACCCCGTCGTGCAGGTCGACGAAGCTGCCGGGCACCGGCGTGCGCGGCATGCCGGTGGCGTAACGGGCCCGCCCGCTCACCGACCAGGCGTCGCCACTGGTGGCTGGTCGACCGCCGTCAGGACGTGGGTCTGATCGAAGTCGAGCCGCCGCGTCGGGCCGTCCGCGGTCCAGCGCTCGCTGCGGCTCAAGGTGTACGTCAGCCAGCCCTGGGTTCCGCGCACCAGGTCGCGCCGAAGCAGCAGATCGAACCCGTAGCTGCGGCCGTGCCCGTCGGAGATCAGCGCGGCGGCCAGCGCCGGCGTCGCCAGCGGCGACCTCACGGCCAGCCGGTCGAGGCGTCGATAAAAGGCGTCGGCCGTCAGGGTGGTCTGCTCGGTCAGGCGCGACCAGAGCGACAGCGTCGCGTGCGCGGCGCGCCCGGGGACCAGCGACGGCGATCCGAACACGGCGCTGAGATCGGCGGGATCGACCGGCTGGTGATAGAGGCCGCCCGCCGCGGTCACGATGATCCGGGGCGATACGGCGTACGCCGCCGCGAGGCGGGGATCGATCGCCCAGGCGAGGTGCGCGTAGCCGACCAGCGGCGTGGCGCCGATCGGCGGCAGCGCGCGGCTGCCCTCGGTGGGGAAGGCATCGGCGCGCAGCCCCGGCGTCAGGCTGAAGCGCCCGCGCGTGAAGGACGCGCTGATGTACGGCGCCAGATCGCCCACGGTGGCCGACCAGCTGTCGGCGTTGACATCGTCGCCCGGCGGTTGCCCGAACACGACCAGGTCCCCCTCGCGCGCCGGGATGGTCAGGCTGCCGGCGCGCCGCGCGCGCGCCGACTGCAGCAGGCCGTCGAACCCGAGCGCCAGACGCACGCCCGGGCCGACCCGCGCCCGATAGCGCGCGCGCAGGCCGACCTCGGTGGTCGAGATCGCCTGCGACGCGGGGACGGCCCCGAGCTGCTGCTCGAGCGTGCTGCGATCGCCGCCGACGTAGAGCGTGGCCGCGAAGCCGTCGTCGTCGCCGCGCTCCTCGTAGGTGAGGGCGGCGCGCCACCACCGGGAGGTCTGGTCTTCCACCCGCGCGGGCAACCCGGGTGCCCCGCTCGCCAGATCGCGCCGCACCCGATCCGACGACGCCAGCACCAGCGCGCGCAGCGACGCCGCCGCGCCCACCGGCAGCGTCGCCTCGACCTGCGCGTCGGAGTAGCGCGGGATCGGAAACAGCGAGCCGCTCGACGTCGCCGCCGCCGTCGACGCCGCCGTCACCTCGGGCGCGACGCGGCCGTAGGTCTGCTCGAGGTAGCTCGTGCGCGCGGCGACGGCGACGCGCAGGCCGCCGGCCACGCCACCCCGCCAGGCGGCCGCGCTGTCGAGCAGGTTCGCGTCGAGCAAGAGGTGATTGCCGGCGCGCTCGAGCGCGCGCGGCTCGATGCGCACCAGCCCCCCGAGCGCGCGGCCGTAGTCGGCGCCGTACGCCCCGGGGACAACGTCGATCCGCCCGACCAGCTCGGCGCCGACCGTCGAGCGGAAGCCGCCGAAGTGGGTGAGGGCGGGGATCTCGACGCCGTCGAACAGCACGCGCGACTCGGCCGGCGCCGCGCCCCAGATGACCAGGCCGATCGCCCCGGGCGCGGCGCGCGCGACGCCGGGGAGGTCCTGGGCCGCCAGCGACGGATCGCCGCCGGTCCCCGGCAGGTGGCGCGCCTGCTCCGCGTCGACGGCGGTGGCGACCGCTTGCGGCGGGCCGGCCGGGACGCGCACGAACGTGGTGTAGGCGATCCCGGGCGGCGCGGGTGGCGCGGTGGTCTCCTCGGCGCGCGCCGGCGGCCCGACCAGCACGCCGACCGCCACGCCAGACCATCGCGCTGACACGGTTCACGGCGCCGGCACGTCGAACGCCAGCGCCTGGGTGCCGCCGCCCGGCCCCTTCGAGAAGCGCACGTCGCTGGGCAGGCTCTCGCCGGCGCCGGCGGCGCGCGCGACGCCGTCCTCCAGCACATCGACGGTCCAGCGCGCGGCCGCCACCCCGCACAGCGAGGCGGCGTCGACGCGCACCAGGTACGGTCCCGGCGGCGGCGGCGACTGCCAGACGATGTTCTCCTCGCGCCGTCCGTCGATCACGCAGGCGGCGTTCGAATCGAAGTCGAGCATTCCCCCCTGCTGCCAGAAGCCGGCGTCGCCGGGCGCGCCGGGCGCCGGCATCCGGTACGAGTTGATGTTGCCGGCCCAGACCTCGATGCCGCCGGGGATCACCAGGTGCAGATCGAGGTCGGCCTCGGTGTCCCAGCGCAGGCTCACCACCAGCGTCCCGCTGGGCGGCGGCGCCGGCGCGCTGGACAGCGGCACCAGCGCGGGCGCGCCGAAGTGTCCGACGGCGTCGACGGCGCGCGCGACCAGCGTCAGCGGGCCCAGCGGCAGCGCCGGCGAAAACGACAGCGTCGCCTGGAACGTCGGCAGATCGGGCGCATCCAGCGCC
This sequence comes from uncultured Pseudomonadota bacterium, assembly GCA_963778795.1. GTDB lineage: Bacteria > Myxococcota_A > Polyangia > Fen-1088 > Fen-1088 > DASRQZ01. Next base: position 2,342,364 of record CAVZVU010000005.1, read on the forward strand.
GGCGGCCCGGCGACGACGATCCAGTACCCGCGATCGCCGCGCAGGCCGAGCGCGACCGCGGTGGCGGTCGTGGCGACCGTCCCGCTGAGCGGCTTGTCGCGCTCGCCCGGCTGCACGCCGGTCAGGCTGTTGAACACGCTGACCACCGCGGGGCCGTCGGCCGGCACCGCGTCGAGATCGCCGGTGACGAACTGCGCGCCGGCGACCCGCAGCTGCGCGTCGAGCCCGACGTCGGCGTCCGCGGTGGTCCGGCAGCCGCCGAGCCACACCGCCGCCACCGCCAGGGCGGCCATCGCCAGCGACGGCACCCAGCGCGCGCCGGCACGCGCGCGAATCGGCCCCCGCCTCACCACCCGAGCTGCCCCCGCAGGACGACGGTGTCGCCCCCCAGCGTCGTCGGCACGCCCGCGGCGGTGCGTCCGAGCGGGTTGGTGAAGTGCTGGTATTCGACGGTGATGCGATCGAGGTCGGTCCAGCGCCAGGCCAGCGTCGCGGTCCAGGTGGTGTAACGGGCGTCGATCGGCACCACCGCCAGCGCCCGCCGTTCCGAGGCGTCGGCGTCGGGGTCGTAGGTATCGTAGCGCCCGCCGATCGCGAACGCGCTGCCCAGCTCCTGCACGAATCCAGCGACCCACCCGCGCTCGCGCAGGTCGCGTCCGGTGGCGACCGGATCGGCGGGCACCAGCGCGCGATCCAGGTTCTCGGCCCAGATCGCCTCGCCGAACAGCTCCAGCCCGCCGAGCCGGGGCACGGCGATCTGCAGCCGCGCGTCGCCGCCCAGCGCGAAGCGGTGGAAGCTCTCCGACGGTGTCGCCGCCGAACCGGTGATCACCTGGATCTCGCTCAGCTGGACGATGCCGTCCTCGTTCTGGTCGCGCCAGACGAACACGTCCTTGGTCTCGGGCGTGCCGCGGTGAAAGCCGGTGCCGGTCAGCCCCGAGAGCCCGACGGCGAAGCGGACCGGCCCGCGCGCGCCGCTGACGCCCAGCCGGCCGACCAGATCCTTGGCGCGGTTTGGATCCTGCACCGGAAAGGCGCGGTCGCCGAGCGGATCGCCGTTCATGAGCGCGATCTGCGCGTCGACGAAGCGCCAGCCGCCGCGCAGCCGCACGCCGAGATCGAAGACGCCCGGGAACAGCGCGCGGCTGGCGGTGCTGCGCTCGAGGAAGAAGCGGTCCTGATCGCGCTGCGAGACCTCGTAGCCCCAGGGCGTGCGCAGAAGGCCGATGGTCGCATCGCCCCACGGCCGTCCCGTCTGGTCGCGCGCCCGCGCGCGCACCCTCACCTCGGCGTCGATGAGTCCGGCCGCGGGGCCGTTGACGGTATTGGCGTCCAGCTCGAGGCTGCCGGCCATGCGCGCGTGATCGATGTCGAGGTGAATCCGCGCGCGCCGCACGAGATAGCGCGTCTGGTTCAGCGGCGCGCCGGTCGACGGGTCGACCTCGTTCTGGGATGCGGCGTCGTACAGCACGCCGTCGGCCTGGATGTAGCCCGACAGGCGCACGCCGATCGTGTCGGGCGTGCCGGACGCGGACGGCGCCGGCGCACCGGCATCGATGTCGTTCGCCGCCCAGGCGGCCGGCCACGCCCAGAGCGTCACCGCCAGCCCGGCGGTGACACCGTGGGCGAGCCCGCGCCTCATTGACTGGGAAGCGGAGGGAGAAGCCCGCCGTTGTTCGCCTGCACTGTCGGGACCGGTCGCAGCGGGGCGACCGTGCGCGCCGTGCACGGATTGTTGGGGATGGCATCCGCGGTCGCGGGCGCCGCCGCGCAGTCGGATAGCGGCGTGCGTCCGTCGTCCGCCTCGCAGAATCCGTGGCGGCAGGTCTGGCCGGCGGCGCAGGTGGCGCCGCTGCAGGCGACGCAACTGTCGGGCGGGGTGCCGACGGCGGCCTCGTAGGCGCAGCCGCAGGGATCGGACGATTGATACGACGACAGCGGCCCCCCGTCGGCGCTGCGCTGCACGTTCATCGCGCAGATCGGGACCAGCCCCTTCCCGGCGACCAGCGCCAGCGGGTCGACGCCGGCCGGGGCGGCGGCCGTCGGCGCGCCGGTCAGGATGTCGACGACCCGCGCCGCGCGCGTGTCGGTCGGCGTCGACGCTCCGTCGACGTTGACCATGTAGAACACGTGCGACCAGCCGGCGTAGTGGCCGTCGCGCACGTTGCGTTTGTCGAACGCCGCCGCGGTGGTGTCGGGGAAGTAGCCGCCCGTCTGGTGGTAGGCCTGGAACGACAGCGATTGCAGCACGGCGCGGTTGCTGGTGCCGTCGTAGATCTCGGTGCCGAGGATGCCGATCGTCTTGTCGGGCGCGCTCGACGCCGCCACCATCGACGCGACCGCGGTCGACTGATCGATCGGGTTCCCCTTCCACTTCGCCGCCGGCACCTGGATCATCGCCCCCATGCTGACCTGCGTCCCCTTGGTGGGGGGGCGCACGAAGTAGAAGGCCGGGTCGATCCAGGGGCTGACCATCCCCGCCGCGCCAAAGCCGAAGGTCAGATAGGCCTCCTCGGCGCTGATCGCCGTGGCGGTGCTGGCCTTGGGGACGACGAAGACGAACGACTGGATCGGCCCCTTGTACGCCCTGACGCTGGCGGGTGGGGTGGCGGTCGTGCAGCTCTCGGGGAAGACGATCGGGATGCCGAGTTGCACCGGCAGGCCGGCGGCGTCGGGCGCACAGCTGGGGACGGTGCCGGTGCTGGGATCCCAGCTCGGATCGGCGGGGATGTACGACAGGTTCTGCTTGAGCAGCGTTCCGTTGTAGACCGCGTCGATGATCGTGCACGAGCCGGTCGCCTGCCAGACCAGCGTGATCGGGCTTGCGTCCTGGCGCAACGCCTTGCCCAGCGCTTTGAGGATCGGCACCTGCGTGTCGCCCGACATCACGTACAGCGGGTTGGTCAGCGACGAACAGGCGGGCAACGCCAGGGCGTCGCCCGCGTCACCGCCGCCGGCGTCGGACGGGTTCGTGTCGGCCGCGCCGTCCCGCGCGCTGTCGGTTGAACCATCCGCGGTGACGCTCACCTCGGCGCCGGCGTCGATGACGTTGGGACTGGCCGACGACCAGCTGCAACCGAACAGCGCCGCGGCCAAGACCGGCAGGGCCGCGGCGACGATCCGGGTCAAGAACGTCGATTCACTGCGGTGGCCTGTGCAGGTCATTGGTGTCAGCTTCGGGTTTCGTTGGGTCGGGGCGGCGACGGCGTGGTGTCGGCGATCAACTGCCCGGCGGCGCGCGCGATGTGGCCGCCCAGCGTCTCCATCTCGCGGCGAAAGCTCCGCCCGCTCAGCGTCTCCAGCAGCCGGACGACGCGCGCGTCCCGTGCGTGCGTCTTCGCGAGGATCAGGTCGAAGCGCTCCTCGGCCAGCGGGATGAAATCCAGGCCGTGCGCGCGCGCGACTTCGGGCAGCGCGACGCCGGTGTCGGCCAGCCCCAGCGCGACGATGCGCGCGACGTCCATGTGTCCGCGCGCGATGATCGGTGGGCGCGTCGTCGCGGCGGCGGGGATCCCTTCGCGGCGCCGCAGCCGATCGATCAGCTCCTGCGCCGCGGCGCCGCGCGGGCGCGCCACGAAGGTGACGTCGGGCCGCGCCAGATCGCGCACGCCGCGGATGCGGCGCGGGTTGCCGCGCGCCACGACCAGGCCGGTCTGCCAGCGCGTGAGGTTGAAGATCAACATCGACCGCCCGGGCAGCCGCCGCTGCACGAAGGGGACGTTGAACTCGTCGGCCTCCTCATCGAAGAGGTGCGCGCCGGCGACCTGGACCTGGCCGCGCGCCAGCAGCTCCAGCGCCACGCCGCTCGATCGCTCGAGCCAGACGATCCGGTCCGTCTTCCCCTCGGTGCTCCGCCCCGCCGCCGTCGCGCGCGCCGCGAGGATTCCGAAGGCCGGGGCGCAGCCGGCGCAGAACAGCGTGTCGCGCGCCGCGCGCACGTCGGTGAACGGCGTGACCCGGGGCGGGCGCCGTCCGTCCGCCCCGCCGCCCGACAGCGCGCCGTCAGCCGCGGTCTGGAACGTCCCCGCGTCGTCGGGCACCAGGCGGTGCGCGACCCAGCGCCCGTCAATCCAGCCGAGCACGACCCGCGTGCCGGGCACGACGCGCGCCGCGCGCGAGCGCGCGCCCCTATGCGCCCCCGCACTTGCACCATCGTCGAGCGCTTCGCTCGCGAGCTCGACGCTGACGGGCGCCTGCTGGCCGTCGATCCAGAACAGGTCCTCGACCGTGCATCCCAGCTCGCGCGCCAGCCGCAGCGCCAGCGCCGCGGACGGCGTGCGGCGCCCCGACTCGAGCGCGCTCAAGCTTTGGCGGCTGATGCCGGAGCGTGAAGCGAGATCCTCCTGGCGGAGCCCGGCGGCGCCGCGCTTTCTTCCGATGCAATTCCCCAGCGCCGCCATGGCGTGCGTTTGTCGCGTAAACGCGACATCATGTCAAGGCAGCGCGACATCATAGCCCTCGAGGCCAGGCTCGGCGCCGCGGGATCGCGCGGAGTAGACTCTCGACGATGAGAATGGCTGCTGCCGAATCGAACCAGCATGGACGGGTGACGGAATGGACCTGAGGTCGCCGGCGCTGATCGCCGGCGTCGCGGTCGCGCTGATTGCCGGCGTCTGGGCGGCGCGCGCCGCGCGCGCCGAGTCGGGAGGGGGCGATGCCGCGCGCGCTCCTGTCGCTCCCGTCGCGCCCACCGAGTCGGGCGATCCCGACGCGCCGGTCACCGTGCCCGCACCGACGGAGAAGGCGCTGCGCTACTACCGCAGCGGCAACCTGATCTGGCTGGTCGAGCAGCTGCTGGCGATCGCGCTCCCGTGCCTGCTGCTGTTCACCGGCTTCTCGGCGCAGCTGCGCACGCTCGCCGCCTCCCTCGCCCGCGGCCGCTTCTACCCGACGCTGCTGATCTATTTCGTCGTCCTCTCGATCCTGATGGCGCTGGTCGAGCTGCCGCTGTCGTACTACGTCGGCTACGCGCGCGAGCACGCCTACGGCCTGTCGACGCAGCGGCTGTCGAAATGGATCGGCGACCAGGTCAAGGGCCTGGGCATCGGCTTGATCGTCGGGGCGCTGGTGCTGTGGGTGCCGTACTGGCTGCTGGCGCGCAGCCCGACGCGCTGGTGGCTCTGGACGGGCGCGCTGTCGCTGCCGTTCTTCGCGCTGGTGCTGCTGGTGACGCCGGTCTGGATCGCGCCGCTGTTCAACAAGTTTGGCGCGATGAAGGACAAGACGCTGGAGGCCGACGTACTGGCGGTGGCGTCGCAAGCCGGCGTCGAGGGGGCGCGCGTCTACGAGGTCGAGAAGAGCGTCGACACCGAGAAGGTCAACGCCTACGTCACCGGCGTCGGCAACACCAAGCGCATCGTCCTGTGGGACACCCTGCTCGCGCGGCTGACGCCGCGACAGATCCAGTTCGTCGTCGGTCACGAGCTTGGGCACTATGTGCTTGGCCACGTCGTCACCAGTATCTTCATCTCGACGGCGCTCACGCTGCTGGGCCTCTTCGGCGCCCACCGCGGCGCGGATCTGCTGCTGGCGCGGTTCGGCGCGCGCTTCGGGTTCACCCAGCTGGCGGACGTGGCGTCGCTGCCGTTGCTGATGCTGCTGCTGTCCTTGTTCTCGCTGGTGATCGGACCGGCGACGCTGGCGCTCTCGCGCTACCACGAGCACGAGGCCGATCGCTTCGCGCTGGAGCTGACCCGCGACAACCACGCTGGCGCGGCGGCGTTCGTCGCGTTGCAAAAGCAGAACCTGGCCGTGCCCCGCCCCGGTTGGCTCTACAAGTGGTTTCGCGCGAGCCATCCGCCGATCGGCGAGCGGGTCGACTTCATCAACGCCTATCGGCCCTGGACAGCGCCGGCCGGGCAGGGGGGGCGCTACGAGGATCGGTTCCGGCGTTGAGATGGGAACCCTCAAAGGGTTCCCAAACCCTCCCGCGACGGGCTTCGCGAGGCGGAGCCTCGCTCCGCCCACGCGTTGAGATGGGAACCCTCAACGAACCAGAGCCCGGTTGCGCGGGTTGAGACGCAGCCGTACCCTGAATGACGTGCGGGGTCTGTATTTGGCCGCGAGGCGCCGGCCGGCGTGGTTGAGGTATGGCGGGGGGGCGGTGCTGATCGTCGGCGTCGTCGCGGGACGGCTGGCGCTCGATCCGTGGTGGGGCCGCCAGCAGAACCGCCACCTGGTGTTCTTGCCCGCGGTGATGCTGACCGCGTGGCTGTTCGGGTTCGGCCCCGGGCTGGTCTCGGCGGTCGTCAGCCTGGTCGCGCTCGCCTGCTTCTGGAGCGGCGGCGGGACTGGCCGTGTGCAGTTCGAGCTGGTGATGTTCTTGATCATGAGCGTCGCCATTTGCGCCCTGGTGAGGTCGCTGCAGCGGGCGCGCGAACGGGCGGATTCGGCCCGGACGTCGCGCGAGCAGGTGCTGGCGGTGGTGGCCCACGATCTGCGCGCGCCGCTGGCCACCATCATGGTGTCGTCTTCGTCCCTGGCGCGCGACCCGTCCAACGCCGAAGCCGTGCGCAACCGACTCAAGAGCATCGATCGCGCCGTGGTGCGCATGGATAACCTGATCCGCGACATCGTCGACGCCGCCGGCGTCGAACGCGGCGAGCTGCCGATGACCATGAAGCAAGAGCGGGTCGAGCCGCTCATCCGCGAGGCGCTCGATCTCTACGCGCCGCTGGCGCAAGAGGCGGGCGTGAACCTCGAGACCAAGATCGAGGGCAAGATCGAGGGCAAGATCGAAGGCAAGATCGAGGCAGCGACCGGCGGGTTGACGGGGCGCCCGGATCTCCTGATCGCCTGCGACCGGCAGCGCATCCTGCAGGTGCTGGGCAACCTGGTGGGAAACGCGCTCAAGTTCACGCCGGCGGGGGGGCGCATCACCGTGCGCGTGGAGGAGCAGGGGAACATGGTCTCCTTCGTCGTCGAGGACACCGGCTCGGGCATCGCCCCCGATCATCTGGCGCACCTGTTCGAGCGTTACTGGAGCGCCGATTCGCGCGGCATTGGCCTCGGGTTGTACATTGCGCGCAGCATCGTGCTCAGTCACGGCGGCGACATCGGCGTTCGCAGCACCCCCGGCGCCGGCGCGTCGTTCTTCTTCAGCGTCCCGCGCTGGCTGTCGACCCCGGCCGAGCCCGCAGCCGAGGGGGGCGTCGGCCTGCGCCACGTCGTCTAGCCCGGAAGTCCCGGGTACACCGCAGCCCGCAAAGTGCGCCCGGTCATTGTCGGCGCGCGCACTTCGGCGTAGCGTTTACGGTCGTGAAGGTGGCGTACGTCCGAGGCGCTGTTTTCTTTCGGGCGTCATCCCGCCTGGGCGTCTACCTGGTTCTCGGATTGCTGGTTCTCGGGCTGCCCGCGGGTCACAGCGTCCCGGCAGCACATGCCCAGAGCGCGCTGGCGCCCCCCGTGCCGAACCCGTCCATCGTCGTCAACGAGTGCGCCACCGGACCGACGGGATGGATCGAGCTGGTCAATCGCGGCTCCGATCCGGTCGACCTCGCGAAGGATCCCGACTTCTGCTGGTTCATCGACGACGCCGCAGGCGGTGGCGGCGCGAAGCTGGTCAGCGACACCAACGTCAACCACGCCGCCGGATCGCCGTCCTGCGGCGCGCTCGAGCGCACGCCGACCTGCGCGGCGCTCGGGCCGGGCGAGGCGGTCTGGATCAAGTATCCGTTCGTCAACGCCTCCACGCCCGACGCCTGCCGCCTGCTGACCACGCCTCGCCTCGCCGGGGCCTGCGGCGCGCTGCTGCGCGACACCGGCACCGGCATCGCGACCAGGCCGACGGCGGCCGGGCAGTGCTTCGGCCGGCAACCAGACGGCGACGGCTCGCCGAGCGGCCCGATCGCGTGCACGCCCGGCGGCTCGAACGGCAAATGCGCGGCCGGAGCGGTGTGCGACGACGGCAATCCCTGCACGCGCGGCGAGGTCTTCTCGGCCAGCTGTCAGTGCACGGGCGGCACGCCCCTCAACGGCGCGCCGTGCGGCTCGGGAAAGGTCTGCCAGGTCGGCGCTTGCATGCCGGCGGTCGCCGGGGCCGGGGCGGTGGTGCTGGGGCAGGGTTTGGGCGGGTTGCTGCTGATCGGGACGCTGGTGACGCCCGACGAGGTGATCGACGGCGAGATCCTGATCGTCGGCGACGAGATCAAGTGCGCGGGCCCTTCGTGCCAGAACGATCCCGCCGTGGCGACCGCGTCGATCGTGCAGACCAACGGCATCATCTTCCCCGGCCTGATCGACGCCCACAACCACGTTCAGTTCGACATCTTCGACGAGACCGACTGGGCGCCCGACGCGAGCGATCACTTCACCAACCACTATCAATGGGCAGACACCAAGCGCTTCCGCGCGCTGGTCGACGCCAAGCAATACCTGAACGGCGAATCCAAGGGCGCCCACGTCAACATCGGCTGCGAGCTGGTCAAGTTCGCCAAGCTCAAGGGTCTGATCGGCGGCACGACGTCGATCGTCGGCCAGGCGCTCCCCGAAGATCAGAAGTGCTACTCGTCGCTGGTCCGCACGATCGACCAGAAGCAGAACGGGCTCGGCGCCGATCGGATCCAGACCGCCGATGGGTTTCCCAAGCCGCCCGAGGCCGACCGCGTCTGCGCCAACCAGGCCAGCGGCAAGACCGACGCCTACCTGGTGCAGATCGGCGACGGCACCGACGACATCGCGCGCAAGGAGTTCCAGCGCCTGCACGACGCGAGCTCGAGCCGCGGTTGCCTGCTGTCGCCCAAGACGACGATCGTCAACGGAGCGGCGCTGCAGGATCCGGAGATGACCGAGATGGTCGCGCACGGCATGAGCCTGGTGTGGCTGCCGCGGTCGAACGTCTCGCTGTACGGGCACGGCACCGACCTGTCGAAGACGGCGAACATCCCGGCCGCGATCGAGAAGGGGATCACCGTCGCTATCGGTACCGACTGGTCGATCACCGGATCGCAGAACCTGCTCGACGAGCTGCGCTTCGCCCACCAGATCGACAGCACGCAGTGGGGCGACGTTCTGTCGCCGAAGATGCTGGTGCAGATGGTGACCAAGAACGCCGCCAAGGTCGTCGGCCTGCAGACCACGCTGGGCGAGCTGGCGTATGGCCGCAAGGCCGATCTGGTGGTGATCGGGGGCGACCGCACGCGCCCGTACGATGCGATCCTGGCGGCGGCGCCGCGCGATGTCCGCCTGGTGGTCGTCGGCGGCAAAGCGATCTACGGCGACGCCACGCTCAAGGCGCTGGGGCAGACATCGCCGGCCTGTGATTCTCTCGACATCTGCGGCGTCAACAAGTTCGCCTGCGTCGCCCAGCCGGGTGGCACCAGCGCCGACCTGCTCAACGAACGCTACGACGACCTGCGCGGCAAGATCGTCTCGGAGCTGCACAAGTACGACGACAAGAAGCTGAGCGAGCCCTTCTCACCCACCACCGAGCTCAGCCGCTGCGCAGCTCCGTCTTCGTCGTCGCCGTCCGCCGACCGCTAGTGGTGCGCGACGGGGGCCTGGGCGGGCCCGGCATACGGCGCGGCGAGGGCACGGTCGATCGCGGCGGCGAGGTCGGTGGCGCTGTAGGGTTTGGCCAGGAAGCCCTGGAACTCGCCGCGCACCAGCCGCTTTTCGACCGACGCGTCCAGGTATCCCGACGAGACGATGACCGGCACGCGCGAGCCGCTGGCGCGCAGGCGGCGCAGGACCTCGGCGCCGTCGAGGTCGGGCATCGTCATGTCGAGGACGACGACGTCGGGGCGGGTCTCGTTGACGCTGTCGAGCGCCGAGCGTCCGTTGATCGCCTCGACCACGGTGTAGCCGCGCAGCTCCAGCGAACGGCGCAGCTGCGAGCGCACCAGCGCCTCGTCGTCGACGATCAGGACCTTGCACGGTGCGCTGGGTCGCGCGTCGCCGGCGGGCGCGGGCTGGGCGCCGGCTCGCCCGCGCCGGCGGGCAGCAGCACCGAGAAGCAGCTGCCGCGGCCGGGCTCGCTCTCGACCAGCACCGCGCCGCCGTGCGCCGACACGATGCCGAGGCAGGCGGCCAGCCCGAGGCCGTGCCCGCGCTCCTTGGTCGAGAAGAACGGCTCGAAGACGCGGCCGCGCGTCGCCTCGTCCATGCCGCTGCCGGTGTCGTTCACCTCGATCAGCACCCAGTCGCCGGGGCGCACGGTGGCGCCGAGCGCGCCGTCCCAGCGCGCGTCGAGCTCGGTCACGCGGCGGGCGCGCACCTCGATGACGCCGGCCTCGTCGCCGAGCGCGTCCGACGCGTTGGTGAGCAGATTCATCAGCACCTGGCTCAGCGTGGCGCGATTGCCGAGCACGACGCTGCGCGCATCGACCGCCAGCTCGAGGCGCGCCTTCTTCGACAGCGTGGCGCCGAGCAGCGTGCGCAGCTCGGCGACCAGCTCGCCGAGGTCGACCGGCTCGCGCCGGCCGAGGTCGCGCTGGCCGGCGTAGGCGAGCATCTGGCGCGTCAGCGCCGCGGCGCGCTGGGCGGCGGCGACGATCGCCTCGGCGCTCTCGCGCTGCTCCGCGCCGGTGACCATCTCGCGCAGCAGCTCGGCGTTGCCGAGCACGCCCGCCAGCAGGTTGTTGAAGTCGTGCGCGATGCCGCCGGCGAGCACGCCCAGGCTGTCGAGCCGCTGGGCGCGCTCCAGCCGCTGCTCGAGCGCGCGCCGCTCGGCCTCGAGCCGCCGCACCGGGCGCAGGTCGCGCAGGCCGGCGGCGCGCACCGGCTGTCCGTCGAGCGTCGAGTCGGCGACGACGCACAGGACCGGCACCGCCTCGCCGTCGGCGTTGCATCGCCACCGCCTCGTACGAACCGACCCAGCCGCTCTCGATGCGCTGCTGCACCGTCGGCATGCGACGACGGCGCCGCGAAGTCGACGATCCGGCGGCCCGATCATCTGGCTCGCGGGTGACGCCGAGCACCGGGGTCGGGTCACCGTCGACGTCGACGATGATCCCGTCGCGGCTGAAGACCGCGAAGTCGAACGCGGCCCGCGCCAGGTCGCGCAAGCGCCGCTCGCTCTCGCGCAGCAGCGCGTTGGTGCGCTCGCGCTCGGTGACGTCGCGGACGGCGGCGACGCGCACCGGACGGTCGCCGACGCCGGCCCTGCTTGGACTGCAGCTCGGCGCGAAAGCGCGAGCCGTCCTTGCGCACGCCGGTGATGACGTACGCGCCCTCGTTGTGCTCGGCGATGCGCTGCATGACCGCCGGCAGATCTTCGGGCGCCACGCATCGTTGCATGCGTGAACGCCCCCATCATCTCGTCGGGCTCGTAGGCCGGGTTGATCGGCCTCGATCGTCATCACCCGCCCCGACACCGGATCCTTGACCCGGGCCACCGGCCGCGGCCGATGGGGATCGCCGCGCACCACCCAGTTGTGGTCGCTTGCGTCACCCGATGCGGGCGTCGATCTGTTCCTGCAGCCCGGCGAGGGAGCGCGCGATCACCGCGTCGTCGATCCCCAGCAGCGAGCTGCCGATCAGGATCAGCGCGTTGTTGTCGTCGGCGTCGACCGCACCCGGATAGAAACCCTCCCGCTTGGCGAGCGCGTTGGCGAAGCGCACGGCATTGACCACCGAGACCCGGTCGTTGACGTCGTAGTCGTCGCAGCTGCGCAGGCAGGTCGTGACGTCGTCGGGCAGCTGCCACTTGTCCGCGAGCGCGACGCCGACGCGGCGGTGGATGCGATCGATCACCTGCGACCACTCGTCCGAGCCAATCCAGCCCGTGCGCGGTCGCTGCTCGCCCACGATCTTCTCCGCCTGCAGCAGCAGCGAGGCGACGACCGGCTTGCCGATGTCGTGCAGCAGGCCGCCGAGGTAGCTGGCGTCGGGATCGCCGACCGCTGCGAACGTCGCCACGTTCTTGGCCAGCACCGCGACCGCCAGCGAGTGCTGCCAGACCGCGCGGCAGCTCTTGCTGATGCGCGCGTCGCGCGAATCGACCATCTGCGTGGCCGAGGCCTCGTACAGGAATGCGCGCAGCTTGGTCGTGCCGAGCTTGGTGACCGCCCCCAGGACGGTCTTGACTGGCTCGCGCGTGGCGAGCGCGGCGCGGTTGGTCAGCCGCACCAGTTGGGCCGCCAGAATCGGATCCCCCTCCAGCACGGCGGCGGCCGACTTCAGCGACAGGCCGGGGTCACGCAGCAGCGCCAGGCACTTCAACGCCGCGGCTGGCAGCGCCGGCAGCACCAGCCGATCGGCCTCCAGCCGAGCGACGATGATCGCCTCCATCTGGGCGCCGAGCCGGCTGTCCGTCTCCGCGGAGGCGCTGCCGGTCTCCGCCGCGCTGTTCTGGGTGGTCATCGGGCTCGCTTGCTCGCTCGGTGAATAGCAAGGCTCGTGCTAGCCGGCAATGCGGCTCGGACAACAAGAAACGCCATGACGCCAGACACGGCCAAGGCCGGAGTCTTCAAGATTCCGGATGGTGGCGTCCCGGCTTCGTGGCGTTCAACTGATGCGCGCGCCGGCTGCACGGGGGGTCGTTCGCGACCCCGGGTCGTCGCCGACCCCCATGGGGGTCGGCGAAGCACCGCGCCGCGCGGGGGCTCGTCGCTGGCCTCTGGCTTGCTGCAGCGAACGGCGGAGGCGCACGATGTCGAACCAGGCCGAGAGCCCGCAGGAGTCACGTTCCCGGTCGAATACGCCGCCGTTCGACGGTCCCCGCGCCGCCCCGGACGAACGTGAGATGTTGCTGCGCGCGGCGGCCGGTTGGGACGAGACCCCACGCGCCATGCGCGGCCTGCTGGAGGTCGACGTGCTCATCGCCGATCCGATCACGCCGATTCATGATCGGGTGGCGGCGCTGGTCGAGGCTTGCGATCCGTTCGCCTCCGATCTGATGTGCCTGGCGGCGGGCCTTGGCCGGGCGCGGCGCCGGCGCCGGCGCCAAACGGGCCGCCGAGGATCTGCCGGCGATCATCGCGCGCTTCGGCCTCGCCGGCTTCCGGCGCATGGTCGAGCTGGTCGCGTCGCGCAACCTGTTTCGCGCCGCGAGCGCCGCGGTGGCCCGGCGCCTGTCCGAGGTCTGGTGGCACAGCCTGGCGCGCGCCGAGGCGATGCGGCTGGTCGCGGAGCGGGTCGAGGTGCCGCGGCGCTGGCTGACCGGAAATCTCTACACCGCCGGCCTGTTCGCCGACGTGGGCGCGATGTTCCTGCTGTGGCTGGTCGAGCATGCGCGGCCTGCCCGCCGCCGACGACGGCGGTGTGCTGGCGTCGACGCTGGAGCTGATCGGCGATCATCACGAAAGGGTCGGCGAGGATCTCCTGCAGCGCTGGGGCATGGCGGTCGACATCACCCGCACCGCGGGCAATCACCACGGCCGTCGCAGCGGCGTGCGCACCCCCTTCTGGCCGATCGTCGCGATCGCCGGTCAGATCGCCGACGAGATCGTCGAGCCGCTCTTCTTGGTCGCCCAGGTGGGCGAGCCGGCCGAAGCCGCCGCGCACTTCCTTCCGCTCGGCGTCGAGGAGCGGCGGCACCTGCTGTTCGCGGTGCGCAAGCAGGTCGATGGGCTCCGCAACCTGCTGGAACCGACGCTTGCCCCCACCCTGGCGCCGTCGGCGGGGGCTACGTCGCCTGCGTCGCCAGCAGCTCGTCGACGCGCCGGGTGAGCTCGTCGGCGGTGTAGGGCTTGATCAGTATCGGCTCTTGCAGCGGCTCGCGCGGCGACAGCGCGTCGCCCGGGTAACCCGACGTGAACAGCACGCGCAGCGCCGGCGTGCGGACCCGCGCCGCGATCGCCAGCTCGACGCCGCCGAGGCGCGGCATCACCACGTCGGTGAACAGCAGCTCGATCTCGCCGTCGTGCTGCTGCAGCAGGCGCAACGCGTGCTCGCCGTCGGCCGCGCCGAGCACGGCGTATCCGGCGGCGCGCAGGGCCCGCTCGGCGCTCATGCGCACCAGGGCGTCGTCCTCGACGATCAGCACGGTGCCCGGCAGCCGGCCGGTGCGCACGAGCCGATCCAGGCGCGGCGCTGCGTCCAGCTGGTCCTTGGAGCGCGGCAGGTAGACGCGGAAACAGGACCCGCGGCCGACCGCACTCTCCAGCTCGATGGTGCCGCCCGCGTTGCTGGCCACCATCCGGCAGGTCGCCAGCCCAAGCCCGGTGCCGCGCCCGCTGGCCTTGGTGGTGAAGAAGGGCTCGAACGCCCGTCGCTGCACCTCCTCGGTCATTCCCTCGCCGGTGTCGGTGACCTCAAGCACGACCCGGTCGGCGTTGCCGTCGGGCGGTACGTTGTGGGTCGCGATGCGCAGGGTTCCCCCATCGGGCATGGCGTCGCGCGCGTTGACCGCCAGGTTCACGATGATCTGCTCGCACTGGCTCGGATCGATGCGGATCGGCCAGACGTTCGGTTCCAGCGCCAGGTCGATCTTGACCTGCTCGCCGACCAGCCGGACCAGCAGCTTGCTCACGCCGCGGATCAGGTCGTTGAGATCGAGCACGCGCGGCGCGACCGCCTGCGGGCGTGAGAACACCAGCAGCTGGCGCGTGAGCGCGGCGGCGCGTTCGGCGGCGTCGCGGATCGGCGCCGTCAGCTCGGCGATCTCGGCCAGCGGGCCGGCGCGGTCACCCGGGCGCTCGGCGCCGGCCGGCCGCAGACGATCGAGCAGCTGACAGTAGGTCAGGATCACGGTCAGCAGATTGTTGAAGTCGTGCGCGACACCGCCCGCGAGCTGTCCGATGGTCTTCATCTTGTCGCTGTGGGCCAGCTGCCCTTCCAGCGCGCGCCGCCCGGTGATGTCGAGGAACGTCCCGGCCATGCGCACTGGGCGCCGCTGATCGTCGAAGAACACCCGCCCGCGCACGTCGAGCCAGCGCACGCTGCCGTCGCTGGTCAGCACCCGGTGCTCGACGGCGTAGGTCGGCCGGCTGCCGCTGACGGCGTCGGCCACCGCCTGCGCCACCATGTCTCGGTCTTCGGTCGCCACCGCGCGCAGGCAATCGCGCAGGGTTCCGCGCAGCCCGCCGTTCGGGTTCCACAGCGGCGGGCCCGGCGCCCAGCGCATGTCGTCGTTCGGGATGTCCCAGTCCCAGATCCCCATCTGCGCCGCCTCGAGAGCGAAGCGCAAGCGATCCTCGCTGGCGACGAAGGCGCGCTCGACCTCTACGCGCTGGCGGCGCCCCTGGGCCTCGGACAGCTCGCGGCAAACGACCTCGCCCAGCCGGAACAGACGGTCCTTGGTCAGGTAGTCCTGCGCCCCGGCGCGCATCACCTCGACGGCCGACTCCTCGCCCACCTGCCCCGAGACCACCACGATCGGCACGTCGACGCCGGTGGCGCGGATCATCGACACGGCTTGCGGCGCCTCCAGCGACGGCAGGCGGTAGTCGCAGATGCACAGATCCCAGCCTGCGGTGCGCAGCGCCTCCTGCAAGCGCTCGGCGCTGTCGACGCGGGTGATCGCCGCATCGATGTCGGCCTGGCGCAACGTCCGAGCGAGCAGCTTGGCGTCGACCTCCGAATCTTCGACGAGCAGGATGCGGATCGCGGCGGTCATTTTCTAGCCTGCCGGGGTCTGGCATGGCGGGCCAGCGACCGGCGCCGGTTCGTTGATCGTCAACCAGTAGACGCCCAGACGAGCCACGGCGTCCGCGAAGCTGGCGAAGTCGACCGGCTTGCGGATGTAGCTGTTGGCGCCCAGCGAGTAGCCCCCGACCAGGTCGGCCTCTTCGACCGACGAGGTGAGGATGATGATCGGCAACAGCTGCGTCCGCGCGTCGGAGCGAAGACGTCGCAGCACCTCGAGCCCGCCGATCTTCGGCAGCTTGAGGTCGAGCAAGACCATCGCCGGCGCATCGGAGACATCCCGCCCGCCGTGGCTGCCGACGCCGAACAGGTAGTCGAGCGCCTCGGCGCCGTCGCGTACCACGACAATCTGATTCGGGATGTTGCTCCGCTTGAAGGCGCGCAACGTCAGCATCTCGTCGTTGGGGTTGTCCTCGACCAGCAGCACCGACCTCGGTCTCATCCCGGACACCTCCCGTCAGCAGCGCGACGGCTGTTCAAGATCTTATCGCGCTCGGCCGATGAACGAAAGGACCATGAGCGCAGGCATCCGGCCGGCGGACGACCTGTCATTGACAGACACGAGGACAGACACGAGGACAGACACGAGGACAGACCCGAGCACGGCCTCGAGCGTGTCCCGGTCGAGCTCGAGCTCGACCTCGCGCGGGTGCCTGTTCGTCGTCGACGACGAAGTCAGGTTGCTGGGCAGCCTGGCCTCGATGCTCGGCTCGGAAGGGTACGAGGTGTACACCTTCTCGTCGGTGCGTGAGGCGCTGGCCGCCCTCCAGCAGAACCCGGCGCGCGTCGACCTGCTGCTGTCCGACCTGCGCATGCCCGACATGGATGGGCTCGAGCTGCTGGCGCTGGTGCGCGCGGAGTGGCCGGATCTGCCGGTGGTGATGATGACCGGCGACGCCAGCATCCCGGCGGTCGTTCAGTCGATGCGTCTCGGCGCCTATGACTATCTGGCCAAGCCGTTCCAGAGCGTCGATGAGGTGACCCTGACCATCGACCGCGCGCTCGAGCGCCAGCGGCTGGTCAAGCGCAACCGCGTGCTCGAGCGCCAGCTCGGCATCGCCGAGCGCTTCGAGGGGATGGTCGGCGAGGCGCGCTCCATGCGCCAGATGTTCCAGGTCATCGAGGCGACCGCCCCCACCGACGCCACCGTGCTGTTGCTGGGCGAGAGCGGCACCGGCAAGGAGCTGGTCGCGCGCGCGATTCACGCGCGCAGCGCGCGGCGCGCCGGGGCCTTCGTCCCGGTCAATTGCTCGGCGCTGACCGAGACCCTGCTCGAGACCGAGCTGTTCGGCCACGTGCGCGGCGCCTTCTCGGGCGCGTCGACCAACCGCGCCGGCATGTTCGAGGAGGCGTCGGAGGGGACGCTCTTCCTCGACGAGATCGGCGACATCTCGCCGCGGCTTCAAGTAAGCCTGCTGCGCGCGCTGCAGGAGGGGGAGATCAAGCCGGTGGGATCGTCGGCGGTGCGCCAGGTCAGCACGCGGGTCGTCGCCGCCACCAACCGCGATCTGCGCGCCGCCGTCGACGCGGGAAGCTTCCGCGCCGACCTCTACTATCGGTTGAACGTGGTCGCCATCGACCTGCCGCCGCTGCGCGACCGCGCCGACGACATTCCGGCGCTGGTCCACTGCTTCCTGCAGAAGTACGCCGCGCGCCACCGCAAGAACGTGACCCGGGTCTGCCCCGACGTGCTCCAGGCGCTGCAGGCCTACGCCTGGCCGGGCAACATCCGCGAGCTCGAGAACGTCATCCAGCGCGCGATCGTGCTCGCCACCTCCGACGAGATCAGCGCGCGCGACCTGCCGGTGTCGATGCGCCCGCGCGCGGCGGCGCGGGCCCGGCGCGGGCCCAAAAGGGAGACGGAGTGGGACCGCCCCTTCGCCGAGGCCAAGGAGACGGTGGTCTCCAACTTCGAGCGCGAATACATCGAGAGCCTGATGGCGCGCACTCAGGGCAACCTCGCCGAGAGCGCGCGCCTGGCCGGCATGGATCGGGCGAACTTTCGCCGCCTCGCGCGCCGGAACGACATCGATCTCGATCGGCTGCGCGTCGACTGAGGCGCGCGCGGTCTCACTCGGGCAGCGTGAACAGAAACGAGGCGCCGCGCCCGGGCTCGGCCTCGGCCCAGATCTGACCGTCGTGGCGCGCGATCACGCGCGCGACCGTCGCCAGGCCGATGCCCGATCCGGCGAACTCGTGCTGGGCGTGCAGGCGATGGAACGGCCGGAACAGCATGCCGGCGTGAGCCATGTCGAAGCCGACGCCGTTGTCGGAGACGACGATCGCGCGCCCGCGCGGGGTAGCGCGGGAAGAGACCGAGATCTCCGCGCGCTCGCGCCCGGCGGAGAACTTCCAGGCGTTGCTGATCAGGTTCCACAGCGCCGTGCGCAGCAGCACCGGATCGCCGCGCACCACCAGCGCGGGCTGGATGATCGTGGTCACCTGCCGGCGCGGGGATTCGGCCGTCAGGCTCTGGGTCACCTCGCGCGCGATCGCCGACAGGTCGACTGGCTCGCGGTGCAACCGCGCCCGTCCGATGCGCGCGATCGAGAGCAAGCCGTCGACCAGCTCGCCCATGCGCACGCTCGCGGCGCGCATCTGCTGGATGTGCTCGCGCGCCTCGTCGCCCAACCGGTCGCCGTAGTCTTCGAGCAGGATCAGCGCCAGCCCGTTGATCGCGCGCAGCGGCGCGCGCAGATCGTGCGACACCGAGTAGCTGAACGACTCCAGCTCGCGGTTCGCGGCCGATAGCTCCTCGGTGCGGGCGGCGATCCGGTCTTCGAGCTCCGCGTTCAACCGGCGCACCGCTTCGTCGCTGGCGCGCAGATCGCTCTCCAGGCGCTCGCGGTCGGTGACGTCCCGAAACGCCACCACGCGCACGGGCCGCTCGCCCAGGAAGCCCTGCTTCGAGCTCAGCTCGGCGCGAAAGCGGCTGCCGTCCTTGCGGATGACGGTGACGACGTAGGCCCCCTCGAGGCGCTTCTCCACCCGGTCGAGCACCGTCGGCAGATCCTCGGGCGCGAGCAGCAGGCGGGCGACGTTGTGGCCGACGACCTCTTCGGGCGGATAGCCGACCATCTCGGTGAACCGCTGGTTGGTGTCGACCATGACGTGGTCGACGTGGACGAAGATCCCTTCGAACGACGCGGACGACAGCATCGCCAGACGCTCGCGCGTGCGGCGGAGCTCGTCGCGCTCGGCCACGCGCGCCAGCGCCACGCGCAGCAACCCCTCGACGGCGGAGCGGGTCGGCTGGTCGGAGGCTTCGCCCGAGGGCTCGCCCAGGAGCGCACGCAACGTCTGTAGGGCCTGCTCCGGATCGTCGCCCGCGAGCAGCGCGGCCAGACGTGAGACGAGGTCGAGTGACGACGAGGTCGACATGCAGCGCACGCAGCAGCGCGCGCCGGTCAATATATCCCGGACCGCCGGGTGCCGCCTGGCTCGGCCGCCGCTTTCCTTGCTTTATGCCAAGGGCCGGGGAGGATTGTCGGAGATGAGCCTGGGGCGCCTGCGCGACTGGTCGATGCGCACCAAGCTGGTCGTGTTGCTGGCGATCCCGCTCGGCGGCCTGCTGGTCTTCGTGGCCGCCGCTTACCGCGCGCTGACCCAGTTGCGGGTCAACGGCCCGGTCTACCAGCGGCTGGCCGCCGCGGACGAACTGATCGCCGACGTGCTGCCGCCGCCCGAATACGTCATCGAAGCGTACCTGACGCTGTTTCAGCAGCTGGACCAGGCCGGCCGCGCAACATCGGCAGGCGACCTCATCGACAAGACCCGCCGCCTGGAGCAGACCTTCGAGGCCCGGCGTCAGTTCTGGAGCGATACGCTGCCACCCGGCGCGCTGCGCGCCGCGCTGCTCGACGGCGCCGCGCGCGAGGCGCGCGCGTTCTTCGACCTCGAGCGAAGCCAGTTCCTGCCGGCGCTCGGGCGCGGCGATCTCGCGGCGGCGCGCGCCGTCGCCTACGGCCCGCTGGCCCAGACCTACGAGCGTCATCGCCGCGCCGTCGATCAGGTCGTCGATCTCGCGCGCCAGGCGAAGCTGGCCGAGGAGCGCGCCGCCGAGGCGAAGATCTGGGCCTGGTCGGCCGCGATGATCGGGGTGGGGGTGCTGACGTTCCTGCTGACCGCGCTGGGCGGGCTGCTGGTGGCGACGGCGATCGCGCGCCCGGTCGGGCGCCTCGATCTGGCGATCACCGAGCAGGCGCAGGGACAGCCGTTCCAGCCGCTGGCCCCCGAGGGGAACGACGAGCTCGGGCGCCTGATCCGATCGTTCAACGAAATGGCGGGCGCGATCGAGGCGCGCAACGCCGCCTTGCGCCGCTCGAACGCAGAATTGAAACAGGCCAACCAGGAGCTGGAGGGGTTCTCCTATTCGGTGTCGCACGACCTGCGTACGCCGCTGCGGGCGATCCTGGGCTTCTCGGCGTCGCTGGTCGAGGACTTCGGTGGCGTGCTGCCGGAAGAGGCGCGTCGCTGCCTCACCGTGATCGACAACAGCGCGCGCCGCATGGCGGACCTGATCGCGGACCTGCTGGCGTTCGCGCGCCACGCGCGCCAGCCGATCCAGCGCGAAGAACTGGCGCTCGAGCCGCTGGTGCGGGCCTGCGTCGACGACCTCACCGCGGAGCGCGCGGGACGACACATCGACTTGCGCGTCGATTCCTTACCCAACTGTCGCGCCGATCCGGCGTTGATGCGCGTGGTGTTCGCCAACCTGATCGGCAACGCGATCAAGTTCACGCGCCGGCGCGACCCGGCGGTGATCGAGGTCGGCAGCCTGACGCAGGGAGGACAGACGGTATACTTCGTCCGCGACAACGGCGAAGGGTTCGACATGCGGTACCACGACAAGGTCTTCGCGGTGTTCCAGCGGCTGCACGCGCAGGACGACTACGAAGGGACCGGCGTGGGCCTGGCGCTGGTGCAGCGGATCGTGGCGCGGCACGGCGGCCGGATCTGGGCCGAGGCGGCGGTGGGGCGGGGCGCGACCTTCTTCCTGACCATCCCCGACGGCGATGCCGCGGAGGCCGGCGCGTGAGCCAGCCCCGGCGCGAGAGCCAGCCACGGATCGACATCCTGGTGGTCGAGGACGATCGCTACGACGCCGAGCTGACCCTGCGCGCGCTCCGCCGCCATCACGGCGATGCCCGGATCGAGGTCGCGCGTGACGGCGCCGAGGCGCTGGCGCTGCTGCTGGGGGGCGACGGCCGGCCGGGGCTGCCCGCGGCCGAGATGCCGCGGCTGGTGCTGCTCGACCTGAACCTCCCCAAGCTCGATGGGGTGGAGGTGCTGACCGCGCTGCGCGCCGACGCGCGCACCAAGAGCTTGCCGGTGGTGATCATGACCTCCTCGGGCGAGGACTCCGACGTGGAACGCGTCGTGCGCGCAGGCGCCAACAGCTACGTGATCAAGCCGCTGGAGTACGATCGCTTCCGCGAGGTGGTGCGACAGATCGGGGAGTACTGGCTGGGGCTGGACGCGACGGTGCGGTGATTTTCAAGCGTGGACGTGTCCACGCGCGGAGTCAGGCCGGACCTGCCTAGAATTGCAGGAAGAAGTTGGAGATGCCTTCGGCGGCGAAGGTGGGGATCACGTGGGCGCCGTCGTGGACGCACCAGTGCACGGGATAGCCGCTGTCACAGCCGTCGTAGGACACGCAGGGTGACGGCGCGACCGCCGTCGTCGTCGCCTGGCAGTGATTGAGGGCGACGATGCGATCGCGCGCCGTCTGGCCCGCCGAATAAGTCGACGCCGCCCGCGGCCGCGGTGTCCATCGTGCCGTGGGTGATCCAGGCCGCGATGGGGTGGGTCAGGCAGCTGGTCGTGCGCCCGAAGATCGCGCCGGCCATCGGCCCGACGGCGCGAAAGACATCGCTCATCTGGCAGGCGATCGTGTGCGACATGATGCCGCCGTAGCTGAAGCCGGTGGCGAAGATGCGGCTTTGATCGACGCAGTAGTTGGTGCCGGCCCAGGCGAGCAGCGCGCGCACGAACGCGATGTCCTGTCCGTTGGTGTTGGGCCAGCCGGTGTCGGTCGCATCGGCGGCGGTGCCCAGACCCTGCGGCGCCACGAAGATCGTGTCGGTCATGCGCGCGCGCAGCCCGTAGTAGCCGCGCGTGCCGGTGCCGGCGATCTGGGCCGCGGTTCCGGTGCGTCCGTGGAACGCCAGCACCAGTCGTTCGGCGCGGCTGCCGTTGTATCCGGCGGGTAGACCGACGATGAACGTGCGCGCCGTGCCGCCGACGTCGATCGAGTAGGTCATCTCGCCCGCCGGCCAGGTGGCGGCGCCGCAGCCCACGCCGCCGGTCGCGCCACCCACGCCCGTCGTCGTTGGGCTGCCACCCGCGCCAGTGGAGGTTGTCGGGCTGCCGCCCGCGCCGGTCGCGCCGCCGGGACCAGCGCTGGCGCCGCCGATGCCGGCGCTGCTACCACCGCCACCGCTGTGGCCGCCGGTTCCCGCGCCGCTGGCACCCGCGCCGCCGGGATCGCCGCTGCCGCCAGCGCCGCTGGTATTTCCGCCGGCAGTGCCGGCCGTCCCCTGACAACCGGCGAGGATCATGGCCGAAAACAAGAGGCTGCCGCAGGCGGTCCACAACGGTCGTCGGTGCATCGCAAGATCTCCCGAGGCCCCGAAGGGGACCATGCCAGGTTAGTAGCTCCAGGACCCCGGAGTCGAACTAATTTTTTTGTCGTCTATTTTCCGCCGGTTATCGAAAATCACCCCGCTTCCGGCCCGGTGCGATGGCTTTCGATCGTCCGGATCTCCGAGACCTTGCTAAGCTAGGCCTCCGCGCTGCGGAGAGAGCGTTTTCCAACCGCATGGTCGACTCCTCACCCACGATTGAGGGCGCCGACGCTTGCGGCCTGTGCAATAGCCCGCTTCTCGATAGGCGGTTCGTACACGCCGAGGCGTCGTCCTTCTACGTACTTTGTTCCAGGGAGTGTTCCCGGGCAGTCGCCTGGGCGCGCCGCCGCCGGCGTTGGTCCGAGCGCCGGCAGTCGGTCAAGCGAATCACCATCGGTGTGATCTTCGCCGGCGCGTTCGTGACGCCGCATCAGGGGCCGGCGTTGCGCGCGCGCAAGCTGACGCGCGCCGCGTCCGCGTCGACGGCCGTCAACCAGACCTCGGGTCCGGCCGCGCTGCCCGAGGGGTGGTTCGGTCCCGACTGGCCGCCGACCGATCTGTCGGCGCTGGCGGCGTTGGGGCGCGACGCCTGGATTCATCCGCTGGCGGGGCCTTTCCGCCGCATGCCGCGCACCGACTCGCGGGTTTTCGGCGCCGCGCGCCCGGGCGATCGCGCACCCGAGTGCCGCAACGGACACTGTGGGGTCGACCTGGGCGGCGAGATCTGGGGCGAGCATGTGCACGCGGTGCACGACGGCGTCGTCGATTGGGTGAAGCGCGGCGTGAACCCGGACCGGGGCGGCCAGTTCGTGCGGCTCTCCCACCGCGGCGGCACGGTGTTCACGCAGTACTTCCACCTCGCGGCGATCCCGCGCGGGCTCGAGCGCGGCGTGACGGTCAAGAGCGGCGATGTCATCGGTCTGCTCGGCGACACGGGCGTGAAGAACTCGGCGCCGCACCTTCATTTCACGATCTCCGTGCGGCCCGCCAAGGATTGGCCCGAGAAATATGTCGATCCCGAGCCGCTGATCGCGCTGTGGCCGCTGCGCGTCCCCATCGACGGCGGCGAGGTCGGCCTGGTGAACACCGTGGCCCCGGCCGGCACGCCGCTCGGCTCGGCGCCGCTGAACGCCGGGCGCAAGCGCAAGCTGGCGAAGGCGGAGCGTGCCGGCAGCGCGCGTGGCAAAGCGCGCGACGCGGACAAGAACCAATCGGCGGCGACCGATGACGGAGCGAACAGCGAGGATGCGGCGGCCGCCGCCGATCCCGACGGCGAGTCAGCCGGTACCAGCGACGAATAGACAGTGACGTGACGAGATGAAACACGCGCTCAGCTGCTTCACCTGTGGGACCGCCTTCGTCGACGACGAGCAGCGGCTGCTGCTGGTGCGCGGACGCACGCAGGAAGAGCACTGCTCCGAGTCCTGTCTCCGCCAGGCGGTCGCCACCCGGCGCAAGGCGCGCGCCGCCACCAAGAGACGATGGTTCCTTCGTTTGTGTCTGGTGAGCCTGCTGGCGCTCGGCGTGAACGCCGCCCGTCAATATCGGGAGCTGATCCGGCCCCGGACGATTTCCTTCGAGCCGCCGGCGCCGGCGCTGCGTCCCGCGGCGCCGACGCGGGGAGCGACGCTCTCCGGGCCGACGCTCGGCCCGCCCTGGCCCCCCACTGACGACGACTGGGCGCTGCTGTTCCGCGACCCGAGGTGGGTCTATCCGCTGCCCGGCCCGCTGCGCCGGACCCCGACGCCCTGCGCCGAGATGTTCGCGCCGCGAGCGCCGCGCCAGCATCCAGCGTACTGCCGTCCGTCGCGCCACTGCGGCGCCGATCTCGGGGGCGAGCTGTGGGGCGAGCAGGTGTACGCGGCGCGTGACGGCGTGATCGATCGCGTGCAACGTGACGGCACCAACGAGCCGGGCGGCGCGTCGCTGCGCCTCGCGCATTTTGGCGGCCTGGTCTACACCGAATACTTTCATCTCGCCGGCATCCCGCGCGAGCTGGTGCGCGGCGTCTCCGTCCACGCGGGAGATGTGATCGGCCTGGTCGGCGACACCGGCACCGGCAGCCCCACGCGCCACCTGACCTTCGCGCTGTCGACCCAGCCGTCGCTGGCGTTCTCGGAGGCCTTCTGGGATCCGACGCCCTGGATGGCCGAGTGGCCGTTGCGCCTGCCCGAGCATGGAACCGTGGCCGGCTTCGCCGGCGAAAGGCGCGTCGAAGGGCACGGCGGCGGCGGAAACCGGCGCAGGGGCGAGCCACGCACGCCCCTGTCCAATCGCTAGTGTCGCCGCCTCTCCGCCGCCCGCGCCCGCGCGTCCGCTACTTGCCGGTGTAGACCCGCACCGTCTGGAACAGCCCCAGCCAGATATCGGCGCTGGTCGGAATCGACGGCCACTGGGTGTCGATGTTCATGCCGTCGAGCTCCGCGATCTGGCTGCGCAGGTAGCGGCGATAGAACTTCACGAAGTCGGTCTCGCCGCTCGAGCCTTCGGATTGATAGCCGTGCTGGCCGGCGCCGTGTAGCCCCGCGATGCCGTTGTAGAGACCAAGCACGTCGAAGTTGTACGCCTCGTGGTTGTGCATGAACTCGTGCAGGATGAACGGGCTGGGCAGCCCCGGCGCGACGATGCGGGTGTAAGAGGACTGGAACCCGACATACTGGCGTCCGAGCGCGAAGATGAAGCCGATCGGATCGACGACGTCGGTGCCGTCGGCGCGCTGCTGCGAGAAGTAGAAGACGATGCGGTCGTACTGCTGCTTGAGGCCGGTGAGACCGGCGGCGACCAGGAAGCCGTCCAGATCGACGTTATCGGGCGACACCTCCAGCAAGGGCGCGTTGGTGACCATCGGCAGCGTGGTGACGTTCCAGGTTGCCAGGCCGTAGGTGAAGGGTTTGAACCAGGCGTCCCGCGTGGCCGTCATCT
Organism: uncultured Pseudomonadota bacterium; assembly: GCA_963778795.1. Lineage (GTDB taxonomy): Bacteria > Myxococcota_A > Polyangia > Fen-1088 > Fen-1088 > DASRQZ01. The sequence goes on from CAVZVU010000005.1 coordinate 2,367,437, forward strand.
GCGGCGTCAGCGCCGCGATGTCGGCCGGCAACAGGGTGCTGGCGTTCGAGACGTCGGGCCGTCCCAGCGCCGTGACGTAGTTGTACGTGTCGCGGATCGGGATCACGACGACGCTGTTGGTCTTCTGCACCGGCAGCGGCGACCCCGAGGTCAAGTTGATCGAGGTCGACCCGGTGGCGCCGATGCTCACCGTCTGCTCGTAGAACGACCCGGTGTAGCTGGGAGGGGTGTCCTGGCTGATCCCCAGCCCAAACTTGTAGCTGCCCTGGGGAACGGACAGGTTGGGCAGCGGCGTGCTGCTGCCGAGATAGACGCTGTCGAGGTAGATCGCGCCCGGCGTGCTGCTGGTGAGCGAGATGTTGCGAAATGCGGGTCGGTTCGGCGTGGTCACGGTCAGCGTCTTGTCGACGGCGATGCCGACCTGCGCGGGGTCGAGCGCGGCGCTGTCGTTGACCACCAGCTGGCCGTCGACCCACAGCTGGAACTGATATCCCGCGGGTCCGCCGGTGTTTGGGTTCTGAATGCGCACGGTGTTGTTGCCGGCGCCGAACCAGCTGCTGACGTCGATGCGCTGGTTGAGATCGGGGCCGTTGATGCGCCAGACCTTGCGGCGGATCTGGTTGACGGTGATCGTCAGCAGGTCGTCGACGTTCGCGGCCTGGATCTCGACCAGCGAAGGCTGGGCCGCGCCGCTGAGGAAGCGCAGGTTGTCGAGCAGGAAGCTCTGATCCGACTGCGGGGCGTTGATGGTGATGCCGAACGTGAGGTCGGTATAGGACTGCTTCAGCGCGGTGACGATGTTGGCGGGGATCGCGAACGACAGCGTCGTGTACTGCGTCGCCGGGTAATTGATGATGCTGACGGCATTGAGCGGGAAGTTGTTGATGTTGCGCGAGGGGATGCTCACGAACAGCTGCACCGTCCCCCAGGCCGGCGGCGCCGGCGGCTTCACGTCCAGCTGCAGCGTCGACGTCACGCCCGACAAGGTCGCCAGCGGCACCGAGGTGAGCGCCGTGAAGACGAACCCCTTGACCGCCAGCGCTTGCGCCCCCTGGATGTGGTCGGTGCTGGCGCTCTTCACCCCTTGCGACGCGCTCCAGAGCGCGGCGTTTTCGAAGCCGAGAACCTGATCCGGGCTGGTGAGCGCCTGCGCCACGCGCTCGATCGGTTCCTCTGTCGCTATCTCCGGCGGGGTGCCGCAGGCGCCGAGCGCGAAGAGGGGCAGCACCGTGAGGAGTGCGGTTCCTGATTTTGCGAGCCTGTTCATGATCGGTCTCCCTTTTGCTTTGTGCATTTGCCTTTGCCTGGACGACTGGTCCGCGCGAGCAGATCCCGAGCCGGCGAGCCGACAGGCGGGTGCTCGTGGAGCCATGAACACGGAGCGAACACGGAGCGCCAACGGCCCGCCCCCTTGGCGGACTTCACGCGCCGTGTGTCGAAGGGCCGCGCATCGGCCTTCCGTGCAAAGGAGTGCCGGGCAGCGTCGCGACCTTACGAAAAAAAAACGACGACGCCGTTTTACAACTCGTCGCGACATTCGTAGGCTCGGGGTGTGATCGGACGATGCTCACCGCTTCCGGATTCGCAGCGCTTCTCTTCTCGTTCTGGCTCGCACCACCGCCCCCGGTGAGCGTGCTGGGGGGGACCTCGTGTCCAACCCCGGTCGAGGTCGCGGGGCGGGTCGCGCGGCTCCTGGCGCCGGGCCCGCCCGGCGTCGATCCTGATCAGGTCGTGCTACGCGCCGTCTCCGACGGCATCCGGATCGATCTCCGTCGCCCCGACGGCGCCCTCGTGGGGGAGAGGACGCTCGCGCTCGGCCCCTCGTGTGAGGATCTCGCCGAGGCGATCGCGGTCGTCGTGGTGATCTGGGAGCTGCCGCTTCGGCCCGGGCTGGTGCCGCCGCCGCTCGAGCCGATCGCCGCCGGGGCGCGGACGTCCGCGGTCGCGGTGCAGGCTCACGCGGGCGCTCCCGCACCCGCGCGCTGGCGCTTCGAGATGGGCGCGGCGTTTCAAACGCTGCTCCCCGACGTGGTCCCGGGCGTGCTGATCGAAGGCGTGGCACGCGACACCACCAGTGGCTGGGGCGCGCGTCTCGCGCTCGGCGGGACCTGGTGGAACGACGCCGCGCTCGGTCCCGGTCAGGTGTCATGGACGCGGACGATGCTTGCCCTTGGGATCATCCGCGGTTGGTCGAGGCCGTCGCTGTTCGCCGACTTGCGCGGGCAGGTGCTGGTGGGGGCGCTGGTGGCGGCGGGCCGGGGCTTCGACGAGACCGCGACCTCGATGGCGTTCGACGGCGGGGTGGGCGCCGGGCTTCGCGCCGGTGTCTGGTTGGGCCGGCGCTTCGCGATGTGGGTCGACGCGGGCGTCACCTACTGGCCGATCGACCAGCAGATCGGGGTGGCAGGCATCTCGGAGACGGTCGCCGCTCCCCGGGTCGACGCCGCGGTATCCCTCGGCGGAACTTTCGTGACCAGCCAGTGAAAGGTTGGGATGGGTTCCGTCACTCTTGAACCAATGGAGCAGACCGCCGCCCTCCCCGCGGCGCTTACCGACGAGCCGGAGATCGGGGCCCTCTACCGGTTGTATTCGGGCGCGGTGCAGCGCTGGGCCGCCCGGCTCGCCGGGCCGTCGCTCGATCTCGAGGACGTCGTGCAGGAGGTGTTCCTGGTGGCGCACCGCAAGCTGCCCAATTTTCGGCGCGAGTCGAGCCCGGCGACCTGGCTGTTCGGGATCACCGAGCGCGTGGTCTGGCACAAGCGCCGAAAAGAGCGCTGGCGGCGCTGGCTGGACGGTTCCGCCGAGGAGGCAGCGGCGGAGCTGCCGGCCACCGGGCCGTCGCCGCTCGACATCGCCGCCAGCAAACAGGCGTCGCGCATGTTCTACCGGGCGCTCGACGGGGTGAGCGATCGCTATCGCGCCGTGCTGGTCATGTTCGAGCTCGACGAGCTGTCGGGGCAGGAGATCGCGGATCTCTCCGGGGTTCGCCTGCCGACCGTCTGGGTCTGGCTGCATCGCGGGCGCGCGCAGCTGCTCAAGCGGTTCATCGCACTCGAAGAGAGGAGCCGATGAGACTGTCTTTGCCTTTTCGTTTCCTGCGCTCGCCGCGCTGGCTGCGTTCGCCGGGATCGCCACAGCCGATGCGCGCGCAAGAGCCGCGGGGGACCACCGCGGAGGCGCGGCTCGGCGCGCTGATCCGGCGCATGGAGATCCCTGCCGAGCTCGACGCCGCGGCGCACGAGGCGATCCGTCGCCAGCTGCGACGGGCGGAGACGCGGCAGGAGGCGCGTGGCCGAGAACACCGTCGCGCGTTCGTGCGATCGATGCTGGCGCGGCCGGCGCTGGTCGTGGCGATCGCGGTCGCGATGCTGTGTCTCGGGCTCGCCGCGCAGGCCGGGATCTCCTGGGTGCGGCGGGTGGGGCTGCCCTGGAGCCCCGAGGCGCCTGCGGCCGCGCCCCTTCCGGACGCGCGCGCGCCGACCCGACACGCCGGCCTTGCTCGGCGCGTGATGACTCCTGCGATCACGGCGGACGAGGCGGACGTCGACCCTGAAGTGACGCCCCCCGAATCGGCGTCAGCGTCAGCGTCGGCGGCCCTGGTGAGGCCACGGCTGCGCGCCGGCGCGTCAGCGGCCAAGACCACCTTGCCGCCGCGCGCGCCCGAGGCCCCGTCGTCGCTGGCGCAGGAATCCCGGTTGCTCGGCGCCGCGCTGGCGGCGGTGCGCACCGATCGCGACTACACCGCGGCGCTGGCGACGCTGGACGAGTACGACGCCGAATTCCCGAACGGCGCTCTGCGCGGCGAGGCGGCGCTGGCCCGGCTCGACGCGCTGTTGGCGCTGGGACAGTCGGGCCCTGCGCTCCGGCTGCTCGACGGGCACGGGCGGGAGCAAGTGCCGGGCCACGAGACGGACGGCCCACGCGCGACGGAGATGCTGGTGGTGCGGGGCGAGCTCCGTGCCGGCGTGGGGCGATATGAAGAGGCGATCGATGACTTCGATCGCGCGCTTGCGCTGGCCGCGGGCAGGTCGCTCGAGCAGCGCGCCCTCTACGGGCGCCTGTCGTGCCGCGCGCGAGCGGGGGACGCCGCCGGCGCGTCTCAAGACTTGCAGGATTACCTTGTGAAGTTCCCCGACGGGCCCCACGCCGCAGAGCTGCGGCGGAGAAAGCCGGGCCCTTGAAGCCGGGCGTGCTTACGATCCGTCGCTGGCGTCCGGCGATCGCGATCCTCGGCGCCTGGCTCGCCGGCCAGGCGGCGTGCGGCCGAAAATTCCTGAGCGTGGGCACGCAGCACTCTCCCGACGCTGGCGCGATCATGTCGATGGTGGGTGACACCGCGGCCGATGCCGATTCCGGTGGCGACGCTGATCCCGGCGCGGGCGACACTGATTCCGGCGCGGGCGACGCTGATTCCGGCGCGGGCGACGCTGATTCCGGCGCGGGCGATGCCGATTCGGGCGCGAGCGGAGCCTGCCGCGTCACCACGATCGCGCTGGGGGACGTTCACACCTGCGCCCTGCTGAGCACCGGCGGGGTCAAGTGCTGGGGCGTCAATGACAACGGCCAGCTCGGCGACGGGACCCCGGTGCTGACGGCCAGCCCGCCGGCCCACGCGGTCGTGTCGGGCGCCAAGGCGCTGGCAACTGGCCTGCGACACACCTGCGTCGTGCTGCAGGGGGGCGGGGTTCGCTGCTGGGGCAAGAACACCAACGGCCAGCTCGGCGACGGCACCAACACCGATCGTCCGAGCCCGCCCACCGTCAACGTGCTCACCGGGGCGCGGTTGATCGCCGCCGGATATTTCCACACCTGCGCCGTGCTCGAGACCGGTGGCGTGCGCTGCTGGGGATTCAACGCCACCGGCGAGCTCGGCGACGGAACCCTCATCGATCGGCCGAGCCCGGCGGTCGCCAACGCGCCCACCGGGGTGGTGGCGCTCGCCGCCGGGTCGGTGCACACCTGCGCGCTGTTCGATACGGCGGGAGTGCGCTGCTGGGGGAACAACTACAGCGGCCAGCTCGGCGACGGAGCGCCCAGCGACACCCCGCGCGCGAACCCGCCCACCACTGACGTGGTGACAGGCGCGATCGCGGTCGCAACCGGACCGTCTTACACCTGCGTCCTGTTTGGCAGCGGCGGCGTCCGCTGCTGGGGCTTGAATACGAACGGGCAGCTGGGAAACGGCAACACCCTCTCGGTTTCGGCTCCACCTACCTCTGATGCCATTGCCGGCGCGATCGCAATCGCCGCCGGAAATGCCCACACCTGCGCGCTGCTCGCCGATGGCGGCGTTCATTGCTGGGGATCGAACGCGAGTGGCCAGCTGGGCAACGGAACCAAGATCGACGTCTTGAGCCCGCCAACCACGCCCGTGCTCACCGGGGCGGTCGCGATCGCTGCCGGCACGGTCCACACCTGCGCGCTCCTGGCGAGCGGCGAGATGCGCTGCTGGGGCGCCGGCAACACCGGCGCCCTCGGCACCGGCACCACCGACGACCAACTCTCGCCGGCCCCCGTCCTGCCGGTTTGTCCGTGAATGAGTCAGTCCCCTCTAGGCGACGAACTCCAACCGCCGGTCCGAGATGGAAATTTCTGACCCCTCGCGACCCACCGCGCTGGAATCACGGTCGGCGCCCGCGAGTTGGGTTTCGCGACAGTTTGACTGAGTCCGAGTGAAACCCGCAGCACGCAGATGGGCGCGCGCGATCACCTGGACCGCGCGCGCCTGACGGACGCACATTTGCATTTGTGAGTCAACGAACGCGCGTGCCCTTGGCGATTCGACTATGACTGATCCGTATTGATATTACTGTTGCCAATGGTGGGGCGCCGTTTGGACAACAGAAAGCCCAAGCCTCCGATCGAGATAAGACCAGCAAGGCCAAGCTTAAAGTGTTCGGGGCCTTCGCCGAGAGTCCTGCGGGAGGTCTCGAGAGCCTCAATGCGCACTTTCAGTTGCTCATTTTCTTCTTTGAGCGTGCGAATGCTTTCCACCAACATCGCCTCGAACGCACGACCAGGAATACCAATGCTCTTCAATCCGTTCTGATCGCTGCTTACCCATGCCGGCATCACCTTTTCAACTTCTTGGGCGATAAACCCAAATTGGGGACCAACCTGATTTCCATGTTCTTTGGGCTCTTGCCATTCGAAGGTAACGCCGTGCAGGTTGAGGACGCGATCGAGGGCTCCTGTTAGCCCTCTTACGTTTTTCTTGAGCCGAAGGTCCGAGAACAGTGTGAACCCCGATTGATTGGCCCGGGGAGTTCCTGTCACGCCCAGGTCGCCTGAGAAATATCCCGCGTACCCGCCTGTGACACTATTCGCACCGTAAATCCCGTAAGCGTTGACGTTATTGACACTGCCCTTTATACCGTATCCAGTCCCGCTGACGGTGCCGTACACCCCAGTGCCAGAGGACCCGGTAGCCCAACCCACAACGCCATTCCCCGTCGAAGAATCACCTTCTACGCCGACGCCGTTGCTGGTCGCCTTGCCATATACACCGAGCGCCGAACCACCACTCGCGGTCGAATATCCCACGACGCCTGCGGCCGGATAGGTGGCAGTGGTCTCGCCATATACCCCGGCACCGTGGTTGCCTCCAGTACCGGTGCTGGAGATTCCTTGGATAGCATCTGAGCCCACTGAACGCGCCTCAATACTGTGATAGCCGGCACTCGACGCACTTATTGCGATACCCCCCGTTGAGGCGCTCACGCTGAGGCCATTCCCAGTCGCGTTCGTATTCTGAATCGTGGCGCAATAGGCCCCATTCCCCAGGTTACAAGTCTGTCCTCTCGCTGTTCCATGAAATACGAAAACGACAGTTACGATACCTAAACCGACTTTCGGTACAACCTTTAACATCCTCATGCCCACTGCTCCCCTCTGCGTACCATTGGTGGTTGGACGATCTACCGCGGCTCGGTTCGTTTACAACGAACGGGCGTCGAGTGTAAACGCATTTCGTCGGCTACCGAGTGTGGCGAAAGCCGGCTTACAGGCCCTGTACGGCAAACCAAAACAGCCAGAATTGACCCATGCGCCATTCAGACAACAACCAAGCGATGTTGTCGTGGTTAACTAGTCAGTGGGCGTACCGCAGTTGATGACGAAGGAACGCCGGTAAAGCCGAAGGCCTGCGGACTCTGGGTCTGTGTTGGCTCAGGTCAAGCGGTCTTCCGAAAATGCGCCCCGTACATTATTGGGGTGTGCCGCGTCCTCTCAAAGACATCGAGCCGCCCTTTTCTTTCATAGAAGGCCTTGATCGAGTTATCGACAACCCTCTCGCGAACGCCAACGAGCTCCAGTCGGTGAAGCCTGGCAACGTGCTCGACAGCCGCCAGCGGATGGACATAGTGACGGATCCGAACGGTGTGGTCTCCGACACGGAAGCTTCGCTCTGCTGTCGCTGCCGCTGACGGGTGAAGGTCTGTGAGAAACATCTCTCCGCCGCGGTGAAGAACTCGTGACCATTCAGCGAATGCAGGTACCAGATCGGGTAGATATCCGAGCGTGAGCGTCGAGATGACGATGTCGCAGGTCTCGTCGGGCGTCTTCGAGAGTCGGTATCCGTCGGGGACGTAGGCCGATGCCTTGGGATATTTTTCACGAAGACGGGTCAGCATCCCCTGCGAAACATCGTAGCCAATTAGCTGTCCGGGACCTTGGGAGGTCAGGTAAGGCCAATGACGACCGGTTCCACAGCCGATGTCGACGACTACTTTGTCCTTCGAACTCACCGTTCGGCAGAACTCGCTCAGAAGGTCATCGTCGATCATGAGCAAGGGATTGTCGGTTTGCGAGTCATACGTCAACGACCACAGATCGTATGCTGCCGAGGGATCCAGACGGGGGGCATCCAACAACCCGGAGAGGCTCGTGCGAAGTCGGCTCTTGAAGGTTCGGAGCAGGTGCCGCGCGGCGCTTCGCACTCCTATTGAGCGGTTTTCCATGAGCGGAGAATGCCATGGCTTCACCTGTATGTACGAGCCCACCGGACTCAACCGGCGTCGTCGGAGCGGCGCGCCTCGCCGACTAACTTTGCGCTCACGCGGGCTGGGGGTACCGAGCGTGCGATGGGAGCCCCTGTGCGTCTGGACGGCCGGGGTCTGGCGAAAGCCCCCCTCCAATGTGGATATTTTAACCTGGGAGCGGTCTCGTTGGGGGGAAATGCTGGTGGTGCGGGGCGAGCTCCGCGCCGGGGCGGGGCGATATGAAGAAGCGATCGAGGACTTCGATCGCGCGCTCGCGCTGGCGGGCAAGTCGCAGAAGGAGCGCGCGCTCTACGGGCGGCTGTCGTGCCGCGCGAGCGGGGGATGCCGCCGGAGCGTCTCACGAGCTGCAGGACTATCTTTCGACGTTTCCCGACGGGCCCCACGCCGCCGAGCTCCGGCGGAGAGAGCCGGGCCCGTGAGCGCGGGCGCGCCTGCAAGCCGCCGCTGGCGCCCAGCGGTCGCGATCCTTGGCGCGTGGTTCGCCGGCCAGGCGGCGTGCGGCCGACACTTCCTGAACGTGGGCGCGCAGCATTCTCCCGACGCCGGCTCGGCGATGTCGTTGGTTGGTGACGCCGCGGGCGACGTCGATTCCGGCGCGGGCGACGCCGATTCCGGCGAGGGCGCCGCTGATTCCGGCGCGGCCAACGCCTAACCCGTCGCCGCGATCGCGTTGGGCGGCATGCACACCTGTGCCCTGCTGAGCACCGGCGGCGTCAAGTGCTGGGGCGTCAATGACAACGGCCAGCTCGGCGACGGGACCTCGGTGCTGACGGCCAGCCCGCCCGCCCAGGCGGTCGTGTCGGGCGCCAAGGCGCGGGCAACTGGCCTGCGACACACCTGCGTCGTGCTGCAGGGGGGCGGCGTGCGCTGCTGGGGCAAGAACACCAACGGCCAGCTCGGCGACGGCACCAACACCGATCGTCCGACCCCGCCCACCGTCAACGTGCTCACCGGGGCGCGGTTGATCGCCGCCGGATATTTCCACACCTGCGCCGTGCTCGAGACCGGTGGCGTGCGCTGCTGGGGATTCAACGCCACCGGCGAGCTCGGCGACGGAACCCTCATCGATCGGCCGAGCCCGGCGGTCGCCAACGCGCCCACCGGGGTGGTGGCGCTCGCCGCCGGGTCGGTGCACACCTGCGCGCTGTTCGATACGGCGGGAGTGCGCTGCTGGGGGAACAACTACAGCGGCCAGCTCGGCGACGGAGCGCCCAGCGACATCCCGCGCGCGAACCCACCCACCACTGACGTGGTGACAGGCGCGATCGCGGTCGCCACCGGGCCGTCTTACACCTGCGTCCTGTTTGGCAGCGGCGGCGTTCGTTGCTGGGGCTTGAACATGAACGGGCAGCTGGGCAACGGCAACACCCTCTCGGTTTCGGCTCCACCTACCTCTGATGCCATTGCCGGGGCGATCGCGATCGCCGCTGGAAATGCCCACACCTGCGCGCTGCTCGCCGATGGCGGCGTTCATTGCTGGGGATCGAACGCGAATGGCCAGCTGGGCAACGGAACCAAGATCGACGTCTTGAGCCCGCCAACCACGCCCGTGCTCACCGGGGCGGTCGCGGTCGCCGCCGGCACGGCACACACCTGCGCGCTCCTGGCGAGCGGCGAGATGCGCTGCTGGGGCGCCGGCAACACCGGCGCCCTCGGCACCGGCACCACCGACGACCAACTCTCCCCGGCCCCCGTCCTGCCGGTCTGTCCGTGAATGAGCCGACTCGCGTCGCGGGTTCGGCTAACTATTTTCGGACAAACATCGCGTCGCCGAGGGCACGGTCGCAACGGTCGCGATAGAGCGCGGGTCGCGGCGATCTCCGCAAGCCGCAAGTGACGACGCGTCTCGGCGAAATACGATCAGATCTTGCCGCGTTGGAAGTCACACGTCACCTCAGCCAGGTCCTTACACCTCTTTCGCTGACCTCTTTCGCTGACCGATTTGACCCAGTCCGCGCGACGCGGTCGCATTGTGGTGTGGTAGGTTCGCAAGAGTTCGAGGTGAACGGGGGGGGCGAGTTTGCGCTGATGCTGAGCTGTTCCATGGATGGTGCGGATCGTTTCCGTGCGGCAGGGTGGGCACTTCTGGTGGCTGTGGCGGGGTTGGCCGTCAGTGGGTGCTTTGCACCGCCCGAGGCCTGTCGCGATTGCCGCGAGCTGACCGATGCCCAGATCGACGCGCCCGTCGAGATGGGCCAAGGCGGAATGGCAGGCGCGACCGGCGAGGGCGGCGACGCTGGTACGACGGACGGGGCGGCTAGCGTAGACGGCGTGATCGACGCGGCCGGCGCCGGTGGCACAACGGGTGTGGGCGGCGCGATCGACGCGGGGGCGGGCGGCGCGACGGGCACGGGCGGCGCGATCGACGCGGGGGCGGGCGGCACGACGGGCACGGGCGGCGCGGTCGACTCGGGCGTGGGTGGCGCGACGGGCACGGGCGGCGCGGTCGACGCGGGCGCGATCGATGGCGGCGTGGGCGGCGCGACGGGTGTCGGCGGCGCGACGGGCACGGGCGGCGCGATCGACGTCGATCTCGTGGCCTGGTACCGATTCGATGGCGTCGGCCAAACCACCGCCGCCGATTCGTCCAGCGGTGCACGCACGGCGACGCTCACCAGCATCGGCGGCGGTACCGCCGCGATTGCGGCCCCCGCTCGAGTGGGGACCGGCGCTCTCAACCTCACCAGCACCAGCGCCGCTATCGGCGGTTTCGTCACCCTGCCGGCGAGCATGACGACGCTGGGCGCCGACACGGCGATCACCATCTCGTGTTGGGTGAACGTCCGTACCGTGACCAGCTGGACGCGAATTTTCGATTTCGGCAACAACACGACCACTTACATGTTCTTGACCGCGAACGCCCTGGGCCTGGCGGTGCCCAACGTCCCGCGTTTCGCGATCACCCTCAACGGCAACGGCGCCGGCGCCGAGCAAACCATCGTCATGACGAACCCCGCGCCGCTGTCCGTCGGCGCCTGGCACCACCTGGCGGTCGTGCTCGAAGCCGGAGCGCCCTACACCGGCAGGCTGTACGTCGACAAGATGGCTGCCGGCGCCAATCCCAACATGACCCTCCGCCCCTCGAACCTGGGCAACACCACCAACAACTGGCTCGGCCGCTCGCAATTCGGCGATCCCCTCTTCGACGGAATGATCGACGACTTCCGCATCTACCGACGCGCGCTGACCTCGGCGGAGATCCAGGCTCTGCCCTGAAAACCGGCCGGGACGCCGATCCGCCTGCGCCCCGATTGGATCTGCGAGATCCTGGCGTCATCGAACGCCAGGGACGATCAGGTGACGAAGTGACACCTACCGCCGGTGCGGCGTGCCTGTCCGCTGCAATTCCGGGTTGGGCGGCCCACCGTCACATCGGAGGCAGCACACACCGTGCACCACCTTGATATCCTCAGGACGCCATGACTGGGATTCTTGCGTTGGTTCTGGTGACCGCGTCGGCGACCTCCACCGAGAGCGGCAGGGTCCAGGTGATCGAGCACTATGCGATCGCGGTGCCCGCCGGGTACGTCCTGAAAGACGTGTCTCCTAAGCTGATGGACTTCGACCTCTACGCTTTGGCCGACCAGCGTACTGGTAGCGTAAAATGCACGCTGTACGTCGGGAACCATCCTGCCTTTCCCAAGTTTCGATGGTCGGGAAGACCGACCGAATCCGGCCGGAGCGGTGGAACGAGGAAGGAGTTCCGGTCCCCGGACCGAGTCGAGGGTTTGATGAACTTCAGCGGTGTGACCTACAAGAATACGCCGGGCTCACCGTTTGAGACGATCCACTACTTTGCCGACCACCTAAGCGCCCACGAGATGAAGGTTGTGACGGCTGTGCTGGACACGATCCGCATCGCAAAACCGCATCTCGAGTAGGCGTGCAGGTCCGTCTAGTCAGAATGGAACGACCGGCTCACGCCTGAGCGTGGGTTACGTTCGGCCTCGGTGAAAAGTCCAACCGCAGAGCCACAAAGGAGGAGCCGGTCATGATGAAGAATACACGATACGTAGGATTGGATGTTCACGGCGAGACCATCGCGGCGGCGGTGGGCGAGGGGCACGGGAAGGCGCGGAGTCTCGGGCAGTTCCCGAATCGGCCGGAATCGGTGCGGAGGTTCATCGAGCAGCTCGGAGGCCCGGAGGGCCTGAAGATCTGCTACGAGGCGGGGCCGACGGGGTACGCGCTGTACTGGCAGCTGACGAAGATGGGCATCGAGTGCGAGGTCGTCGCGCCGTCGCTGATTCCGCGAAAGCCCGGCGACAAGATCAAGACGGACCGGCGGGACGCGGAGAAGCTGGCGCTGTGCTACCAGAGCGGGACGTTGACGCCGGTGTGGGTTCCCGACGCGGCCCACGAGGCGCTGCGGGACCTCGTGCGCGCGCGAGCGGCGACGAAGAGGGACGAGAGCCGGGCGAAACATCGTCTGGTGAAGTACCTGCTTCGAAATGGCCTCCGGCATCCGGACGACTGCCGCGCGTGGACGCATCCGTGGTGGCGGTGGGTGCAGGCGATCAAGTTCGACTTCGAGCCCCAGCAGGTCACCCTCGGCGACTGTGTCGCCGAGGTGCTCCATCAAACCGAGCGGCTGGGGCGGCTCGACCTCGCGATCGATCGCGCGATCGAATCGGCGCCACCCGAGAAGAGAGCGGTGGTGGAGGCGCTGCAGGCGATGCGCGGCGTCGCCAAGCTGACGGCCGTCACCATCGTCACCGAGGTGGGCACCTTCCAGCGCTTCCGCAAGCCGACCGAGCTCATGGGGTACACCGGGCTCGTGCCGTCGGAGTATTCCAGCGGCAGGTCGAGAAGCCAAGGGTCGGATCACGCGCACGGGCAACGCGCACCTGAGACACGTGCTCGGCGAGGCCGCGTGGCATGCGCGCCATCGACCATGGCTCAACAGTGCGGCTGAAGAAGACGTTGCCGACGTTGCCGGCCGGCGTCTCCGAGATCGCGTGGAAGGCCCAGGAGCGCCTGCATCGCAAATTCACGAAGCTGACCTTTCACCGCAAGCCGCCCGCCAAGGTGGCGACGGCCGTCGCCCGCGAGTTCGTGGGCTTCATCTGGGCGATCGGCCGCCTGGCCGAGAGCCACGCGACTGCGAGCGCGACGTAGCCCGCGAGATCCACGACAGATTCCTCGACGCCGAACCTCGCACGATGAACCAGGAGATGACCGGCCGAGCGCGGCACGGAAAGGAGAATCCTCGAAAATCGTTATGCGGTACCCAACCCGCGATGCCTAGTCCGAGGCAGCTCCCGACGCATCAAAGACTGTGAGGTACGTCGTTGCGATCACCTCGCCGCGACCAACCCTCGAATATCAGCCTGATCAACCGTCGACTCAGCTCGCACTCGGCCCGTCATTCCCTGGTTCATCAACTAACAGGAAGGAAGAAGACACACCAACGCAACGAGCGCTGATTTGAACTTGAGGGGTCGTTCCATATCAACGATTTGGCGTTCAGCGACGGGCGAAGCCCGTCCGCTGCAACGCCTTGTTATACGGCATCCACCAGACCTAGCGAATCGGGATCCGCCAAGTACTGCCCGATGAACGCTGAGAGGGATTCATGTTCGAGCTGTGATCCGTCGGCCATCACGGTCAGTGGGCCACCCGATCGCGAGAGATAGCGGAACGTCCACGAGTAGATCAACACGTCGGCGAAGGCCGAGCCCCGACCCTCGCCTCCCGCCCGAGCAACATCCTTCTCTCGAAGGATGCGATCGATGGACCAGAAGCTCACCATCTTGGAGTCGTGAGCGAAGTCCTCCATCCCGTTTGCGGTCGAATAGAAGCGGTGGACGTCGGCCGGCAAGCTGCGGCCCAGAAACGTCTCAAGGGCAGAGAGATCTTGGGTGGAGGCGCCAGGATTCAGCGGAACTCCCTGCCCCTGCCAGTGTCTGAGAATGCGATTCACCGCGTCCATCGCTTGTCCGTATAACGACCGTGGCGTTCAGCGGCGGCGCGAAGCGCCGTCCGCTGCAACGCCTTGTTGGGCAGCACCCACGGCATCCTGAGCAGGACGCTCGCTTCGTGTGGAGTGAAACCGCCCAGCTCTCAGGTGACGTGGGCCGTGGAGGGCGTCCCAATTTGCACGCCGAGCTGCCTCGAGCAGTATCTCGAGCTTGGGGGTTACCGGTTCATCTCTCCGCGTGCTGGCCAAGGCGAAGTCCCTCGTCGTCGCTGAACCAATGATACCACTCGTCGGCAAGTGGTTTATAGACCTGCTCGAAGAGCGCCAAACCCCGGTGATACCGCCGTCTTACGTCCGGCTCGGGGACAGAGTGCCCGCCAGCCGCGACGCGCATCGCGACACGTCGTACGGCGAAGTCCTCAGAAGGCAACTCGATGAAGTGGAGGACCACGCGATAACCCCATCCCTTCCAGGACCGCATCCGACGCGCGTACATCGTCGATGACAAAGTGGTCTCGGTGGCGAAGCTCTCGCGGCGCCGTTCCGCTTCGGCGAGCCGACGGAGCACCTCGCGACCAGCTGCAATGGGATGCGCGAAGGGCGAACCCTCGGCCTGAACCTCGTCCACGTTCAGAAACCCGACGCCCGGGTACAAGGCCGGAAGCAATTCGCGCGCGAACGTGGTCTTTCCCGCGCCATTCGCACCCGCGATCACGACTGCTTCAGGCACAGTGACTTCCGATCACCATCACCACTCGCCTCGTCTGCCCGACTCATATTCTCCACAGTTGGATAATCCTGGCCACAGCAATCTCGCGGTCATATTGCACGACCGGTCCATCGCGATTTCGCGAGCTTGTGACGCAGGGCCTCGCTGGATAATGCGATAAGGGCCGCGACCTGGGCCGCGAGAGGCATGGCGAGGGGGCGCAGCCTGGTCAGGGATCGAGGGGGCTGCGGACGCCACCGGCGCCCTCGATTGAGGACGTGGGTGTAGATCGTCGTGGTGCTGACCTCCTTGTGACCGAGGAGCTCCTGGATTGTGCGAATGTCGCAACCGGGTTCCAAGAGGTGAGTCGCGAAGGAGTGGCGGAGGGTGTGGGGTGTGACGTGCTTGGGAAGTTTGGCGGCGATGGCGGCCCGACGGATCTCTTTTTGAACGACCGTCTCGTGAAGATGGTGGCGACGGATCTCCCCGGTGGCGGGGTCGACATAGGTTCGAGTGGCGGGAAAGACCCACTGCCACGGCCACTCTTTGGGAGCCGAAGGGTATTTACGGCGCAGGGCCTCGGGTAGCTCCACGAAGCCGCAGCCCTCGTCCACATCCGCGCCGTGTCGCGTGCGCACGAGCTCGAGATGACCGCGCAACGGGTCGACCAGCTTCCCGGGCAGCACGGTGTGCCGGTCCTTCTGGCCTTTTCCGCGCCGGAGAATGATCTCGCGCCGCTCGAAATCGACGTCCTTGACGCGCAATCGAAGCGCCTCGAGCAGGCGCAGGCCGGCACCGTAAAGCAAGGAACCCACGAGCGGGTGGGGCCAGTCAAGCCCGCCAGGAGAGTCACGGCCTCCGCGGGCGTCAGCACCACAGGCACGTGCACGGACGCTTGGCGTGGACCAGATCGCCCACCCACGGAAGCTCGTGCCCAAGCACCTCCTGATACAGGAACAGCAACGCTGCCAGGGCCTGGTTCTGTGTTGATGCAGCGACCTTCGCCTCGGTGGCGAGCGACGAAAGAAAGGCCCCGATCTCAGAGCGCGCCAATCGTCTCGGGATGGCGTTTGCCGTGGAATACGATGAACCGGCGAATCCAGGTGCGCCCGCGCCTCTCGTTGGGAGGACATCGACGAGGGGAGGGGGATCATCCGCATCTGCCGCGGCAACTGGCGGACGCTGGTGTCCACGGCGAAGATCGATTGGCGGCGGCGCAACCCGGCGCTCACCGACGAGCTACGCCAGGTGCTGGGGAGTGGCGGGAGCAGCTTCGGAGATTTCACCGCCTCGCCGACGGCGGGTGGCCCGAAACAGGCAGTCAACTAGGCACATTCTTGGGCACATGGCTCCAAGACAGGCACATTCGACCCTCGGCCAAGAAAAAAGGCGGCCAGAATCTCTGAGATTCCGCCGCCTTTGCTTGTGGGCGTTGCAGGGATTGAACCTGCGACTTCGACCGTGTGAAGGTCGCACTCTTCCGCTGAGTTAAACGCCCGAGACGAAAACAGCCGAAGGCTAGCGCCCCGGGTCGCCGGTCGTCAAATAGATTGAGCGGGGAGGGGGGCGATCTCGTCGGAGCGGCCTCGATTTCCTGGCGATCTCCTAGATGGATCGCCGGCGGGGCTTCTGACATTCTGCGCGCGTGCCGCAGACCACGACGGACCGACCTGGGGTCGCGCCGATGCGCTCGCAGCTGCTGGCGGCGGGTATTATGGTGGGGATGAGCTTTGGCGCCGCACCGGAGGCCGCCACCGCGGCGCCGCCGCCGCCGCGGCCGTCGGCGTCGGCAACGTCGGGCGCGGCGTCTTCCTCGGCGCCACACCCGGGTAAAGGCCTGTCGGGTGCGGCCGGTGCCTCATCCACCGGCCGGATGTCCATCGAGCTGCGCGGTCCCTGGTCGTTCCGCCAGGCGACGACCGGGGGCGGCAAGAGCCACGCCGCGGACAGCAACGGCTGGCTGCCGGCGACGGTGCCGGGCTGCGTGCACACCGATCTGCTCGCCAGCAAGAAGATCGCCGACCCCTTCTACGGCACGAACGAAAAAGATCAGCAGTGGATCGACAAGGAGGACTGGGAGTACCGCACCACCTTCGTCGCCGACGACGCGCTGCTCGCGCGCGAGCGGATCGAGCTCGAGTTTCTCGGGCTCGACACCTACGCCGAGGTGTTCGTGAACGGCGCGTCGGTGCTGACCGCCGACAACATGTTCCGTTCGTGGCGGGTGGCGGTGAAGCCGCACCTGCACCCCGGCGAGAACGCGCTGCTGATCCGGTTTCGGTCGCCGATCACCCACGTCCAGGCGGCCTACGATCGCCTCGGCTACGTGCTGCCGGCGGCCAACGATCAGGCGACCCCGATGGTGAGCATGTTCACGCGCAAGGCGCCCTACCACTACGGCTGGGACTGGGGCCCGCGCTTCGTCACCAGCGGCATCTGGCGGCCGGTGCGGCTGGAAGCCTGGGACGCCGCGCGCATCGACGACGTGCACGCGCGGCAGACCGCGCTGACCGACGCGCGCGCGACGCTGCGGGTGACCACCACCGTGGTGGCGTCGCACGCGGGGCGCGCGCAGCTGCGGCTGGCGCTGGCCGGCAGCGCGCCGCTCGGCGAGATCGGCACGACCCTGAAGGCGGGCAAGAACGCGATCGACATCGATGTCGCCATCGACCACCCGGAGCGCTGGTGGCCGAACGGCCTCGGTCGCGCGCACCTGTACACCATCGAAGCGGCCCTGTCGGTCGGCGGCGTCGCGCGCGACAGCCGCGCCGTGCGCGTCGGCCTGCGCACCCTGACCGTCGTGCACCGCGACGACAAGGACGGCAAGAGCTTCACCGTCGAGGTGAACGGCGCGCCGGTGTTCATGAAGGGGGCGAACTACATCCCGTCGGACAGCTTCGTCGACCGGGTGACGCCGGAGCGCTACCGCTTCCTGGTGCAGTCGGCCGCCGACGCGCACATGAACATGCTGCGCGTCTGGGGCGGCGGCATCTACGAAGACGATCGCTTCTACGATCTGTGCGACGAGCTGGGGATCCTGGTGTGGCAGGACTTCATGTTCGCCTGCAGCATGTACCCCGGCGACGCGCCCTTCATCGAGAACGTGCGCCAGGAGGCGATCGAGAACGTGCGCCGCCTGCGCAACCACCCGAGCCTGGCGCTGTGGGCCGGCAACAACGAGATCGAGGCGGCCTGGGCCGGGTGGGGCTGGCCGGAGAAGTTCCACCTCAACAAGGCGGCGCAGGACAAGATCGGGCGCGCCTACAAACGCGTGTTTCACGACGTGCTGCCCAAGGTGGTGGCCGAGCACGACCCCGGGCGCTTCTACACGCGCAGCTCGCCGAGCGCCAACGACGACAAGGTGCCGGCCAACAAGCTCGGCTATGGCGACATGCATTACTGGGGCGTCTGGCACGCCGAGGCGCCGTACACCGACTACGGCCCGAACACCTCGCGCTTCATGAGCGAGTACGGTTTTCAGTCCTTCCCCGAGCTGGCCAGCGTCGCGCGCTACGCGACGCCGGCCGATCACGACATCGAATCGCCGGTCATGCTGGCGCACCAGCGCCACCCGCGCGGCAACCAGCTGGTGCGCACGTACATGGACCGCGATTTTCGACGGCCCAAGGACTTCGCGTCGTTTCTTTACGTCAGCCAGGTGCTGCAGGCGACGGTGATCGGCTACGCCGCCGAGGCGCACCGCCGGCGCATGCCGTACAACTGGGGCAGCCTGTACTGGCAGCTCGACGACTGCTGGCCGGTGGCGTCGTGGGCCGGCATCGACTACTTCGGGCGCTGGAAGGCGCTGCACTACGCGGCGCGCCGCTTCTTCGCGCCGATCCTGCTCAGCACCTTCGAGGAGGCGGGGGAGATGCGGGTTTACGGCGTGTCCGATCTGCGCGCGCCGACGCCGGCGCGCCTGGCGTTGCGGCTGCTCGACTTCGAGGGGAAAGAGCTGTGGCGCAAGGAGAGCGACGTCGCGCTCGGCGCGAACAGCAGCGCGGTGATCTTCTCGGCGCCGCGCGCGGCGGCGCTGCGGGGCGCCGACCCGGCGCGCGTCGTGCTGGTGGCCGAGCTGTGGGGAGCCGGCGGTCAGCACCTGTCGCGCAGCCTCTTCTACTTCGCGAAGACCAAGGACCTGGCGTTGCCCGACCCCGAGCTGTCGGTCGCGGTCACGCCGCACGCGAACGCGGTGGCGGGCGGCGGGGTGGTGGCGGGCGCGTCGGTGCGGGTGGTGGCGCGGCGGTTGGCGCGCGACGTGCGGCTCGACGCCGACCCGACGCCCGAGCGGCGCGAGGAGATGTTCAGCGACAACTACTTCGATCTGCTGCCCGGCGAAGCGGTGACCGTTGAATGGAGCGGCCCGACGGTCCGCGTGAAGGCGACGTCAATTCACGACACCTACTGATGGCTTCCGAGGAACCGCCCGACCAGCCGGCGATCAAGCCCGACCAGGTGCTGCCCGGCCGCGACCACCCGCCGCCCGGCGACGACCGCGCGCTTCAGGTGGCCGCGACGCTGGCGCACTGGCTCGATGGTCGCTTTGTCGACCCGCTGCTGGGGCTCCTGCTGCCCGGTGTCGGCGATCTCCTGGGCTCGGCGCTCGGGCTCTATCCGGTCGTGCTCGCCTGGCGTCGCCGCGCGCCGAAGGCTCTGCTGGCCCGCATGATCCTGAACCTGGCCGTCGACGCCGCCGGCGGCGCGATCCCGATCCTCGGCGACATCTGGGATTTCCTGTTCCGCGCCCACGCCCGCAACCTGGCGTTGCTGCAGTCCCGCGCCCAGGGCGTCGAGGTCCGCAGCCACTGGTCCGACTCCGTCGTCGTCGGCGCCGCGCTGCTCGCGCTGCTGGCCGCGCTGGCCGCGCCGGTGTTCGTGGTCGTCGAGATCGTGCGCCTGATCGCGCGCCACGTCGGCGGTTGAGCGACGACGAAACTTCTGTGCGCGGCCGACGATAAGGGTGGGTGCTTCCGTCCATCACCTCGAAAAAGTGTGCGCCGCCCGCGCTCCGGTGCGTCGATGCAAGTCGGTGAACCGGCGGCGGTCATACCGGCGGCGCCGCCGCCTCCGGATTGCGAGCTCGCGGCGGAGTTGCTGTCGGTGACGTTCAAGTCGAGCGAGAAGGTCAGTCACGAGAGGAAGACCATCGAGGGGCCGCACTGGGCGAAGGGAGAAGAGGGCAAGCTCGAAGACTTCTGGAGCCGCTTGGCCGGGATGATGGGCCTGCCCGCGGAGCCGTACTCGAAGCGCCCGGCGGTCTATCTCGTGAAAGGGATGACCGCCGCCCATATCGTCGAGGTGAGAGTCAACGTGACGAAATCGAAGAATGTCGCCGGCTCCGCCCGGTTGATCGGAAAGCTCTGGAGCCTTTCAATCGAGGGCGTCTGTCCGACGAGCGTCGGCGAGCACATCGTCCGGGCCGAGATCAAGAATGCCCCGGAGGAGATCCGCGGCTACCGAGGGAGGATCGCCTGGCATCTCGAAACGGATGCGCCGCCGATGACCGTTGGCCTCCGGTCGACGTTGGCGGAGGTTTACTTCATCCTGGATCGGCCCAGCGTCTTTTACCGGAAGCTGGGCGTATGGGTCGAGGTGCTTCGGTTCCTCTGCGGGCGGGTTGGCGTCGCCGGTGAGTTCGATCGAAAGGCGGTTGGCGCCAAGGTTGCGGCCTACTGCCACGGCCGCCACGGACTCAGATACGAGACAGAACACGGCCGCTCACGATATGGCGTCGGCCACGACGGTGGAACGTTCAGGCTGACGGACTATCTGATCAGGAAGAGGCAAGACTGCAATTGTTACGACCAAGCTGCCGCGGTACAAGCGCTGTCGGGAGCGGTGGGGGCCCAGACGGTGTGGCTCTTTCTTGAACCATTCGGCTACATCAAACCGACGAATTTGGTGGGTCTCGGTCTCTGCAACAATCCTTTCTTCGGCGATGAGGAATCGGAGAAGCTAGTCGATCCCGAATCGCTGAAGCGGACGGCTTTTGGCAGACACGCCTTCATCGTCACTTACGGGGCCACGGTCCTCGATGCTTGCGCCAAGCCGCATCTGGCCACCGAGACGCCCGAAGAGTACGTGGCCGACAGCATCGACCGCGACCCCTCTCTTTACGACCGGTCCTTCCGACCTGGAAAACCGCAAGACATTCGACCGCACATCGGTGTCTGCGAAGTGAGCTGAACGTTCGGCGATACGCAAATGACAAACCGAAAAATCGAGAACTTCAAGAAGCGGGTGGGGTGGGAGTTGTTGTCCGAGCCCGGGGCCGACGGCGTCAAGGCTGACTGGAGCCTCCTTCCGTCGGCATTGGCATCGGAGGTGTCGGGGCTCCGCCGGGACCGCGGGCTCTTCCCGGAATCTGATCAGATGTATCCAACCGAGCCGGGACTCGCGGAGGCCAACTGGTGCTGGACGCGCGGCCTGAAGCGATTGGACCTCACAGTGTTTGTGTCGGGGGTCGGATCGCAAGGTGCGCGGGCGCGACTCCTTCGTCTGGCCACCGACACAAGCACCGTCGAGAGTACGTTCCCGGTCGGTCCGGCCGGGCTCGGCGAGCTGGCCATACAAAGTCTTAGTTCAGACATGGTCGCCTGGGTGTTTCGGAACGTCTGTGTCGAGGCGTCGAGGGGGGAGGCCGGCACCGACGTGTTTCAGGCCGCGCGTCGGATTCAGGCGTTCATGGAGGCCCACGTCGTTCGAGACCTGGCGAGGCATGTCCCCCGAGTTGCCGCGATCGATGTATCCCCCAAGCCGATCCGGGTTGGCGACATTGTGACTGTGAGCGTTCGGATGGCCGGCGACGCACCCGCGTCGTCGTTCCTGGTGAAGTTCTTGGAGGCCTTGAAACCCCGGTTCGATCCGCTCGATCCCAATCAGGTCGAAAAGGCGCTTCGCTCGGGGATTGGTCTGCTGGATCCGCTCGGCGCGAATGGCCTCGAGGCCCGGTACAAAGCAACAGACTCGGGGCGTACCGAGGTCGAGATCATGGTCGCCGACTCGAAGACCCTCCTTTCGCCGAAAGCCGGCGTCTTCATCGACGTCTTGCCCGCTCGTTAGAAAAGTCTCACTGCCGTCCCAGCGCGAACAGCATCTCAGCGCGCGCGATCGCCAGGCGGTACTCCGCGGCGACCTGCTGCGCTCCGGCCGAGACCATCCCCAGCTGCGCGTCGCCCAGCTCGATGACGCTGCCGGCGCCGGCCTCGTAGCGCCCCTCGGCCAGCGCCAGCCTTTCGCGTGAGCTCACGAGGCCTTCGTTCGAGGCGACCAGCGCCTCCTGCGCGGCGCGCACGTCGAGCTGGGCCTGGGCGACCGAGAGCCAGACCTGCTGCACCAAGGCGTCGCGCTTCGCCCTGAGGCCGCCGAGCACGGCGTCGGCCTCATGCACCTGGGCGCGGGTGGCGCCGCCCTGGAAGACCGGCCAGTTCAGGACCAGGCCGCCGAAGAAGTTCCAGGCCAGGCCGCTGACGTGGTACGGCCGCTGCGTGCCGGACGACGTGGTGCCGATGCCCGAGGTCGCGGTCAGGTCGGTCCCCGCGTCGGAAGCCTGGCCGACCAGGTTCAGCGTCGGTCCGTAGGCGCCGGCCGCCGCGCGCCGCGCCAGCTCCTGCGCGTGGATCTGCTCGTCGAGCGCGGCGCGGTCGGGTCGCACGCGCAGCGCCTCGTCGACCAGCGTCGCCACGGGCTGCGCCTCGGCGTCGAGCTTGGGGAAGCTTTCGTCGGCGACGTCGTAGTCGATGGCACCCGTGACGCCCATCGCCTGGTTCAGCGCGGCGCGGGCGATCGAGTAGGCGTTCTCGGCGTCGATCAGCTGCACGCGCGCGGTGGCGCGGTCGGCGCGCGCCTGCGCGAGATCGATCGCGGGCCGGGTGCCGGCGCTGACGAAGCCGTCGATCTGCCCGAGGTGCCGGTCGCGGTTGGCCAGCGACTCGCGCGCGACGCCGAGCAGCGACTTCTGCGCGCGCGCGCGAAAGTAGGCGGTGCGCGCGTCGAGCACGACCTGCAGGCGGGTCTGGCTCTCGTCGTGCGCCAGCCCGCGCGCGCTGGCCTCGGCGGAGTGCCAGCGGCCGCGGGTCTGGCCGAAGTCCCACAGGATGAAGTTGCCGTTGGCCTCGAAGTCCCACCAGTTGTAGGTCGCGTCGCTGTTGTTGACCGTGGTGGCGCTGCCCGGCTTGTGCTCGCGGTTGCCGGTGGTGCGCCGGTATTCGGCGCCGAGCCGCACTTGCGGCAGCACCGGGGCGCGGGCCAGGTCGGCGCGCGCGCCGCCGGCCTGGGTGGCGGCGTGCGCCTCGCGCAGCAGCGGCTGGTTGGCCTCCGCCGAACGCACCGCCTCGTCGAGGGTCACGGTGCGCGCCCCGACCAGGCACAGGAAGATCAACGCCGCGGCGCTCATCATTCGTAGCGCAGGGCAACGATCGGGTCGAGGCGCGCCGCCTTGTACGCCGGGTAGAGGCCAAAGCCGATGCCGACCAGCGCGCTGAAGCCGACCGCCAGGACGATCACGTCGATGCGGATCAGCATCGGCCAGGAAAAGCGCAGCGCCAGCCGCTGCGCCGCGATGAGCCCCAGGCTGACGCCGGCGACGCCGCCCATCACCGACAGCGCCAGCGATTCGATCAGGAACTGGAACAGGATGTGACGGGGCTTGGCGCCGACGGCGACGCGCACGCCGATCTCGCGCGTCCGCTCGGTGACGCTGACCAGCATGATGTTCATGATCCCGATCCCGCCCACCAGCAGCGACACGGCGGCGATGCTCGCCAGCAGCAACGTCAGGGCCTGGGTGCTCTCCTCCTTGCGGTTGGCGGTCTCGGTCAGGTTCTTGATCGTGAAGTCGTCGTCGGCGTCGGCGCCGATGTTGTGCCGGTCGCGCAGCAGGGCGGCGACGCGGCCGGCGACGGCGGCGGTCTGGTCGTCGGCGGTGACCTCGACCATGATCGTGCCGGGGATGTAGCTCTGCGGCCCGCCCTGGATCTTCGCCAGAAAGGTCGACACCGGGACGTAGACCACGTCGTCGTAGTCGCTGCCGCCCGGCGACTGCCCCTTGCGGTCGGCGACACCGACGATGCGGAAGGGGACGTTCTGGATGCGCACCGTCTGGCCAACGGGATCGGTGCTGGCGCCGAACAGCCGCTCGACCACGGTCTGTCCCAGCACGGCGGTCTTGGCGCCGGAGTCGACCTCCTCGTCGGTCAGCCCGGCGCCGATGCGGATCGGCCAGTTGCGGATCTCGAAGAACGCCGGCGTCGTGCCGGTGATCAGCGTCAGCCAGTTCTGGTCCTCGCTGACCACCTGGCCGGTCGTGTGCAGGCGCGGCGCCGCGAAGCGCACGCCCGGCACCTCGGTCGAGATCGCCTTCAGGTCATCCCAGGTCAGCGTCGGCAGCGTCCCTGCGCCCGCCTTGGCGCCGCCCGCGGTCTTGGCGCCCGACGAGATGATCAGCACGTTGGTCCCCATCGCGGTGAACGCCTGCTCGACGCGCGCCTTCGCCCCCTCGCCGATCGCGACCATGGCGATCACGGCGGCGACGCCGATGATGATCCCGAGCGCGGTCAGGAACGAGCGCAGGCGGTTGCGGCGCAGCGCCCGCAGCGCGATGCGGATGGTCTCCCAGAGCCTCACGCTGTCGCCCCTCGACCGGCGCCAGCGCCGGGTCGTTGCCTTCGACCGGCGCCAGCTCCGGGTCGCCGTGCGGTCGGCGCGCGGCCGCGCTGTCGCTGCACACCAGCCCGTCCTTGAAGACGACCACCCGCTCGGCGTAGGCGGCGATGTCGGGCTCGTGGGTCACCAGCACCAGCGTGATGCCTTCGTTCCCCAGGCCGCGCAGCAAGGTCATCATCTCGGCGCTGGAGGCGGAGTCGAGGTTGCCGGTCGGTTCGTCGGCGAGGATCAGCTTGGGCTGGCCGACCAGGGCGCGCGCGATCGCCACGCGCTGCTGCTGGCCGCCCGACAGCTGGTTCGGGTGGTGATGGATCCGATCGCCGAGCCCGACCCGCTCCAGCGCCTGGCGCGCGCGCCGCCGGCGCTCCCGGGCCGGCGTGCCGCCGTAGACCAGCGGCAGCTCGACGTTCTCCAGCGCGGTCGTGCGCGCCAGCAGGTTGAAGCTCTGGAACACGAAACCGAGGCCGCGGTTGCGCAGGTCGGCCAGCGCCTCGCGGCTCTGGCGCGCCATCTCGACGCCGTCCAGTCGATAGCTGCCGGTGGTCGGTCGATCCAGGCAGCCGATGATGTTCATCAGCGTCGACTTGCCCGAGCCGGAGGCGCCCATGATCGCGATGAACTCGCCGCGCGCGATCGTCAGCGACACGCCGCGCAGCGCGCTGACCGAGATGTCGCCCATGTGATAGCTCTTGCTGACCTCGTGCAGCTCGATCAGCGCGGGGGCGAGTGTGGGTTTGGGCGGCATGGTCGGCAGCATCCGGGGTGGCGCCTTTCAGAAGAGGGATTTGCTGGCGCCGCCGCCCGATTGGTTGCGGGCGTGCTTGGCCTCGGCGCGATCGGCCTTGGTGATCGCGTCGGTGATGACCAGGTCGCCCGGCTTGAGCTGGGGCGACTCGACCTCGACGCGCGTGCCGTCGACCACGCCGACCGACACCTTGACCTCCGACGGCGTGGAGCCGCGGAGAACCCAGACGCTGCGGTCGGGTGCGTCGCTGGCGCCCGCCCCGGCATTGCCGTCGGCGTCGGCGTCGGCGTGGCCGTCCCTGTGGGCGCCGGTTCTAGCCGATCCCTCCGACGCCACCGCCTTGCTCTCGAGGTGCGCGGCCTCCTTGGCGGCCTTCGCTGCCGCCTTCGCGGCCTTGGCCGCCGCCTTCGGGGTGGTCTTCGTCCCCGCGGCCAGCAGCTCGGGCGGGGGGCGGAAGCGCAGCGCGGCGGTCGGGACGCGCAGCACGTCGTGGCGTTCGGCGTAGACGAAGGTGACGTTGGCGGTCATGCCCGGCTTCAGCTCCAGGGCGTTGTTGTCGACGTCGATGACCGCGTCGTAGGTCACCACGTTTTGCAGCGTCTGCGGGGCGTCGCGGATCTGCCGGATCAGGCCGCGGAACTTCTTGTGGGGATAGGCGTCGACGGCGAACGTGGCCGGCATGCCGGCGGCGAGCTTGCCGACGTCGGCCTCCGAAACCGCCGTGTGGACCTGCATCTTGCGCAGATCCTCGGCGATGGTGAACAGCGTCGGCGCCTGCAGCGAAGCGGCCACGGTCTGGCCCACGTCGACGTTGCGCGAGATCACCGTGCCGCTGATCGGCGACACGATCGTGGCGTACCCGAGGTTGACCTCCGCCTGGTGCTGGGAGGCGCGGGCCTGCGCCAGATCGCCGACGGCAGCGGCGACGGCGGCGATCGCGCCGGCGGCGTCGGCCGATCGCGTGTCGAGCTCGGCGGGCGCGATGAGATGCTTGGCCGACAGCGTCTTGGCGCGTTCCAGTTCCTGATCGGCGTGGGTGCGCTTGGCCTGGGCCTGCGCCAGGTTCGCCTGCGCCGCCTGGCGGTTGGCGGTCGCCTGCTCGACCGCTGCCATGAACAGGCGCGCGTCGAGCCGAGCGATGACCTGCCCCTTGGTGACGTGCGAGCCGAAGTCGACCGCCAGGTCCTGGATGCGTCCCGAGACCTGGCTGCCAACCTGCACGGTCACCAGCGCCGACAGCGAGCCGGTCGCCGTGACCCGGCCTACGATGGGACCGCGATCGACGGCGGTCTTCTCGATGTGATAGGGCGACTTCGGCGCACGGTTCAGGTTGTTGACGACGAACCCACCGACGCCCAGCCCGACCGCCGCGCACGCGCCTATCATGAGTCCGATGGTTCTGGTCATGAGCCGCCCTCCGGCACCGGGGTCGAGGCTCGTCCGAACCTAAGACCGAAGGGTAGGCGGGCCAGATCGGGCCTGGCCCTGCAAGGCGGCGGCTACCTGACGGAAGAGGACTGACGGCTGACGGCTGACGGCTACTGACAGACGATGGCCTGGAACGCCAGCGTGTCGATGTAGAACGACGTGATCCGGGCCGCGTCGTTGACGCCGTGGAGCCTCACGGTCACGGTCTGACCCGCCAGGGTGGCGGGGATTGGCACCGTGACCGGCGTCCAGGTGTTGGTAGCGTTGTTTTCGCTGAGGTGCGCGAGCGAAATCACCTGCGTGCCGGCGAGGAGCGAAGCGTCGAACACGTCGGCCTCGGGGATGGCGTTGTTCTCGGCGGTGACGACCGCATAGAAGAAGCTAAATGACAGCGACGTCGCACCGGCCGGGATCGAGACCGATTGGCTCAGCTGGTCGTCTTCGTTGTTGAGCCCGCCGAACCAGGCCAGGTTCGGCGACGATTGCGCGGCGACGTCGGGGCGCCCACTCGCGCGCACGCCGTTCGCCAGGTAGACGATCGCCACGCCGGGGTTGGTCCAGCCGGTCTCGCCGGGGTTCAGCGAGCCGGTGTCGAGATCGAACGCTGGGTTGATCAACAGCTGGTGGGTGACCGGCAGGCAGACGCCGCCTGTGCCCATGCCGCCTGTGCCCATGCCGCCTGTGCCCATGCCGCCTGTGCCCATGCCGCCGGTACCCATACCGCCGACGCCGCGACCCCCCACGCCCATGCCGCCCGTGCCGCTGCCCCCCGCGCCCATGCCGCCGACGCCGCGACCCCCCACGCCCATGCCGCCCCCACTACCTCCGCTGCCGCCATCGGCGAGCACCGGAGCGTCCTTGTCCGCCGTCGGGAGATCGGCGCTGCCGTCGCCGGTGCTCCCGCGCAGGTTCGGTCCGCCGTCCTCCTCGATCGACAGCCCGGGGACGACGCGCCCATCGCACCCGCCACCCGCCGCCGCCACGAAGAAAGCTAACCAACCAACCTCGATAAATCGTAAGTGAGCATTCTTAGTAATCGAAGCCACCGCACGAGTTAACGCGCGAACGCGGGAAAATTCCACTCTGCCGGGGTGGCTGAAAGAAAATCTCGATGCGACGCGACGAGCCGAAGGCACAGGGGGCGAGTGACCGCGGCTCGCGCTCCAGACCGCGCCTTACCGAATGCCACTCATGCAGGCGTCGAGCAGCACGTTGCAATACGTGAGCACGAGTCCCGCAAACAGGCCAACTCCGATCACCTTCACGGCGAAGGCCAGTCCCGATCCCGTTCCTGAGTACCTGACGTGTCTCTCAAGTCCTGACATCATGATTTGGTCCCCCTTTCGCGCGGGGATGGGAGCTTGGAACTGCCCTCCCATTCCCTCCCGCGAGGGGCCCCGAATCGAGTCGAGCTCGCCGGATTCCCACGCGGCAATACTAATGACCGCAAATCTACGCCGATGATTGTTGCTGGCGTATTTCTGACCCTTCCGGTTTGAGTAAATTTTGCGTCCACCGTGGGACGCGCTGGGCGCCATCAGGCCGCCTGGCGGTCGGCGTGCTAGCTTGGCAGCCTGACCCTCCGCACCGAGCTGTCCCTGTTTCTGTCGACGTTGCTGGTCCTGGCCATCGGATTGGCCGGGGGAACCGCGATCTACCAGTCGGCGCGCAACATGCGCCGCGAGCTGACGACGGAATATCAGTTGTTTGCGGAAAATCGCGCCTTCGCGCTGCGCGACAACTTCGACATCCTCGAGGACGAGCTCAAGCGCCTGGCGCTGTCACCGCAGGTCAACCTCACCGACGACAATCTCGCGCCCGAGCAGCAGCTGCTGTCGGGTGCGCACCAGAACTCGGTCCTCTACAACACGGCGGTGTTGCTGCTGTCGGCCGACGGCACTTGCCTGGGCTCGGTCCCCGACCGCCCCGAGTTCCGCCGCCAGAGCTTCGGCGACCGCGGCTGGTTCAAGGTCGCGCGGACCAGCAAGCAGGTGCCGATCTACCGGGCCAGCGACGAGCCCGACATCGGCCGCACCATCAAGATCATCCAGCCGATCCTGCACGACGGCATCTTCACCGGGGCGCTGGTCGGGATGATCGCCCTCGGGGAGGCCAACCTCATCACGCCGGCGCTGCACGACAACCTGCCGCCGCGGACCGACGCGATGCTGATCGATTCCAGCGGGCAGATCATCTACCCGCCGGGTCGGGTGGAGGCGTCGTTCGGGTCGGACTGGGAGCAGGCGATCCGCGCCGCCAGCGGCGGCGGCATCGGCACGCTCACCGGCGAGGCCAACGGCCAGGAGGCGCTGTTCGCCTACTCGCCGGTGGGGGCGGCGACGAAGTTCTCGGTGGTGTTCGCCTGGCCCTGGAGCGCGCTCAACGCGAACCTGCGCCAGCAGGTCTGGACGCTGGCGGCGATCCTGCTTTTCGGGTTCATCCTCGCGGTCATCGCCGGGCTGATGCTGTCGGCCTACTTGACCCGCCCGCTGCACGCGCTGGGCGAGAGCGCGAGCCGCATCGCGCGCGGCGAGCATGTGCCGTCGGTGCGCCCGCCGTTTCCGGGGCGCACCGAGGAGGTGCGGTCGCTGGTCGCCGCCTTCGAGCACATGGAGACGGCGATTCGCCAGCGCGACGGCGAGCTGCGCGAGGGGGCCGCGCTGCTGGAGCACCGGGTGCGCGACCGGACGCAGAAGCTGGTGGCGACGCAGGAGGCGCTGGTCGACGCCGAGCGCTTCGCGGCGATGGGAAAGACCTCGGCGGCGATCGCGCACGAGATCAAGAACACCCTCAACGGGCTGGGCATGGCGGTCGAGCTGATCCTCGAAGATCCCACCAACCAGGGGCGGGTGGCGCGGCTGCGGCCGCAGGTGGTGGGTGAGATCGCGCGCCTGCGCGACGTCGTCGATTCGCTGCTGTCGTTCTCGCGCTCGCCGCGCATCGAGCTGGCGAGCGCTGACCTGGTGCCGGTGATCCACGAGGCGCGCGCGCTGCTGGCCGATCTGATCGCCGACCGCGGCGCCACGGTCACGGTCGACACGCCGCCCGATTTGCCGCTTTACTGCGACAGCCACAAGATGAAGGGCGTGATCGTCAACCTGATCAAGAACGCCGTCGAGGCTGGCCGCCGGGTCCACGTGAGCGCCGCCGTCGCCGACGCCGAGGTAGTGCTGGAGATCGACGACGACGGGCCCGGGCTGGGCGACGAGGTGCGCAAGCACCTGTTCGAGCCGTTCTTCACCACCAAACCCAACGGCACCGGCCTGGGCCTGGCGACGTCGCACCGCTACGTCGAGGCGCACGGCGGGACGCTGGAGGCGGGCGGCGCCTCGGGGCTGGGCGGCGCGCTGTTTCGCATCCGCCTGCCGCGCGTGGTGCGCGGCGAGTGGCCGCGCGCCAGCACGTCCGATGCGGCGGCCGGGACGGGGAGGAGCGGATAGATGAGACCGACGCTGCTGGTGATCGACGACGAGAAGACCTTCCGCATCGTGGCCGAAGAGGCGCTGTCGGCGGAGGGCTTCAACGTGACCACCGCCGCCAGCGGCGGCGCCGGCCTGACCGCGTGGCAGCGCGATCCCTGCGATCTGGTGATCCTGGATCGCCACCTGCCCGACATGGACGGGGTGGTGGTGCTGGAAGCGATCCTGCGTGAGTCGCGCGAACGCGGCGTCGACACGCTGGTGCTGATCGCGACCGCCTACGCCGACGTCGCCAGCGCCGTGCAGGCGCTGAAGATCGGCGCGTTCGACTACCTGTCGAAGCCGCTGCAGCTGCCCGAGCTGGTGGTCACCGTGCGCAAGGCCCTGGAGGCCAAGCGGCTGCGCGCGCAGGTGCGCCAGCTGACCGGCCGCGCGCGCGCCGCGATGGGCGACTTCATCGCCGGCACGTCGCCGGCGATGAGCCAGGTGCTGGCGATGGTCGACAAGGTCGCCGAGGCGACCGACACGACGGTGCTGGTGCAGGGCGAGTCAGGCACCGGCAAGGAGTTGATCGCCGACCTGATCCACCGGCGCACGCCGGGGCGGTCGAACGAGCCGTTCGTCGAGATCAACTGCGCATCGGTGCCGGAGAACCTGCTGGAGAGCGAGCTGTTCGGCTACGAGCGCGGCGCGTTCACCGACGCCAAGGCGCAGAAGCGCGGGCTGTTCGAGGAGGCCGACGGCGGCACGCTGTTCCTCGACGAGATCGGCGAGCTGTCCGGCGGGGACGCAGGCCAAGCTGCTGAAGGTGCTGGAGGAGATGACGTTCCGTCGCCTGGGCGGCACGCGCGATCTCACCGTGAGCCTGCGGCTGATCGCCGCGACCAACAAGGATCTGGCGGAGGAGGTCGAGCGCGGGACCTTCCGCCTCGACCTTTACCACCGGCTGGACGTGTTCCACATCCGGGTCCCGCCGCTGCGCGATCGGCGCGAGGACATCCTGCCGCTGGCCGAGCACTTCCTGCGCATCTTCAGCGCGCGCATGCGCAAGCCGGCGGCGAGCCTGGCCCCCGACACCGAGCGCATCCTGCGCGACTACGATTACCCCGGCAACGTGCGCGAGCTGCGCAACCTGATCGAGCGCGCGGTGATCCTGTCGAGCGGCCCGGTGATCGATCCCGGCTGCATCGTGATCAGCGGACCCACGCGCGCCGGCGCCGGTACCGGCGCGAGCGTGACGGCGGGCACAGGCGGGTCGGCGGTGGGGACGACCACGGCGGCGGCGAGCCCGGGTGCGCCCGGCTTCTTCAGCGCCGAGCTCGATCCCGGCGGCCAACCCCCGTCGCTGGCCGAGCTCGAGCGCCGCTACATCGCTCGCCTGCTGCTGTTCACCGGCGGCAACCGCACCCAGGTCGCGCGCCTGCTCGGCGTGTCGTATCCGACGGTCGCGAAGAAGATCACCGACTACGGGCTCTGAGCGGGCGCCTGGCCACCTGTGCGCGAATTCACGGACCTCCGCCTACCCGAAAGTTTCTTGCAGGTAACCTGAAAGAAAACTTCAGCCCGCTCCTTGGATGAGTTCATGGGGGCGCCGGATGTCGGGACGGTCAAGCGGCATGGTCGTTGCTACGACACGCAGCGGCGGCAGCATGCTCGAACGACTCATCGATATCGCGGTCCATCGGCGCGTCCTGACTTTGGTGGCGACGGCCGGCTTCGTCGTCTTCGGTATCTTCACCTTCGGGAAGCTCAAGATCGAGGCCTTCCCGGACGTCACCAATGTCCAGGTCATGGTCATTGGCCTTTATCCCGGACAGGCGGCCGAGGAGGTCGAGAAGCAGGTCACGATCCCGATCGAGCGGGCGCTGACCGGCGTGCCCCAGGTGCTGGTGCAGCGGTCGATCACCTCGTTCGGCCTGTCGCAGGTGATCCTGACCTTCGAGGACAACGTCGACATCTACTTCGCGCGCCAGCAGGTCTCCGAGCGACTGCCCGACGCCGAGCTCCCCGACGGCGTCGAGGCGCACCTCGGCCCCAACGACACCCCCGTCGGGCAGGTCTACCAGTACACGCTGGAGAGCGACCACCACACGCCGAGCGAGCTGCGCAGCTGGCAGGACTGGGTGGTCTCGAAGCACCTCATGCGCACGGCCGGCGTCGCCGACGTCGTGAGCTTCGGCGGGTTCCAGAAGGAGTATCACGTGCTGGCCGACCCGGCGCAGCTGCGCAACAACGGCCTGACCCTGCGCGACGTCATCCAGGCGGTGTCGGTCTCGAACGGCGCGACGTCGGGCGGCTATCTGCAGAACGGCGAGTCGGAGTTCGTGGTGCGCGGGCGCGGCTATCTGCGCAACATGAAGGACATCGAGAACACCGTCGTGCGTGCCACCAACGGCACGCCGGTGCTGGTGCGCTACGGTCGCCAAGGTCGTCGAGTCCTACACGCCGCGCCGGGGCGCCGTCGCGCGCGGCGAGGCGATCGACTCCATCGAGGGGACGGTGCTGCTGCGCCGCGGCGAGAACCCCAAGGACGTGCTGACCGGGCGTGCACCAGAGCGTCGATCGCATCAACAAGGACGTGCTGCCGCCCGGCATGCGCATCGTGCCGTTCTACGACCGCACGCGGCTGGTCGACACCACGCTCAAGACCGTCTCGCACAACATGCTCGAGGGGGCGTTCCTGGTCAGCCTGGTGCTGTGGCTGTTCCTGCGCGCGCGTCTCGGGATCGATCGCGGTCGCGGTCACCATGCCGCTGGCGCTGCTGACCGCCTTCGTCGGCCTTTACTACGCAGGCGTCCCGGCAAATCTGCTGTCGATGGGGGCGATCGACTTCGGCATCTTGCTGGACGGCGCGGTGATCCTGGTCGAGAACGCCTACCGCCACCTGGCCGAGGAGCAGCCGCCGCCCGAGGAGGTGCCGCATGTCATCGCGCGCGCGTCGAAGGAGGTGCTGCGGCCGACTCTGTTCTCGATGTCGATCATCGCCGCCGCGATGATGCCGATCTTCACGCTCGAGCGGGTCGAGGGGCGCATCTTCCGCCCGGTCGCGCTGACCTACGCCTTCTCGCTGGCGGGGCGCGCTGTTCTTCACCATGACCTCGCGTGCCGGCGCTGACCACGGTGTTGCTGAAGCACCGCAAGGTCGAGGAGAAGGATCCGGGGTTCCTGATCTGGCTGCGCGCGCGCTACCTCAGCGCGCTGCGCGGCGCGCTTCGCTACCCGGTGGTGCCGCCGGTGGTCGGTCTGGCGGTGCTGGTCGTGGCGGTGTCGCTGATCCCCAAGCTCGGCGCCGAGTTCCTGCCCGAGATGAACGAGGGCGACATCCACGTCACCGTGACGGCGCCGAGCGCGATCTCGCTCGAGCGCGGCGCCGAGGTGCTGCGCGAGACCCGCCTCAAGCTGCTGCGTTTCCCCGAGGTGAAGGACGTGCTGACCGAGCAGGGGCACCCCGAGGACGGCACCGACGACGAGGCGCCCAATCAGGCCGAGACCTTCGTGATCATGAAGCCGGAGAGCGAGTGGCACACCGGCCGCAAGAAGGCGGACATCGTCGACGCCATGCGCGCCGAGCTCGAGAAGCGGCCGGGCGTGGTCTACAACTTCAGCCAGCCGATCAAGGACCGCGTCGAAGAATCGATCTCGGGCATCCGCGGCCAGATCGTCGTCAAGATCTACGGCGAGGATCTGCACCTCATGCACGAGAAGCTCGAGAAGGTGAAGCAGATCCTGAACGCCACCAAGGGGCGCGCGCGACGTCGAGATCTACCGCGCCGGCACCGCCGAGCACGTGGTCGCCGACATCGACCGCGAGGCGGCGGCGCGCTACGGGATCGCGGTGCGCGACGTCGAGGACACGCTGGAGAGCAGCTTCGGCGGTCACCTGTCGACGTCGATGTGGGAAGGGGAGCGCAAGGTCGGCGTGCGCGTCAAGCTGCCGACGCCGACCGAGGGCGGGCGCGAGTCGCTGTCGCCGGCTGGACGTGCCGTTCGGCAACGCGCGCATCCCGCTGGCCCAGGTGGCCAACATCCACGTCGACCGCGGGCGCACCCAGATCAACCGCGAGCAGGGGGGGCGCTTCCTGGCCATCAAGTGCAACATCGAGGGCCGCGACATGGGCTCCTTCGTGGCCGAGGCGCAGGCCCGCGTGCGCGAGCAGGTCAAGCTGCCCGAGGGCTATTACCTGACCTGGGGCGGTGAGTTCGAGAACCAGCGGCGCGCGATGAAGCGGCTGTCGATCATCGTGCCGATCTCGATCCTGTTGATCCTCGCGCTGCTGTACCTGACGTTCCAGGCGGCCCTGCCCGCGGTCGTCGTGTTGCTGGTCGTGCCGTTCGCGACGGTGGGCGGCGTCTTCGCGCTCTACTTCACCCACACCGTGCTGTCGGTTTCGGCGGCGGTCGGGTTCATCACGCTGTTCGGCGTCGCGGTGATGGACGGCGTGCTGCTGATCACCTACGTGCGGCAGGCGCGCGAGCAGAGCAACGACAGCGACGACGCGATCCTGCTGGCGGTGTCGAAGCGGTTGCGGCCGGTGCTGATGACCGCGCTGCTGGCGTCGCTGGGCCTGCTGCCGGCGGCGATGTCGCACGCCATCGGTTCGGACACCCAGCGGCCGTTCGCGATCGTGATCATCGGCGGTCTCATCACCTCGACGCTGCTGACCATGATGTTGTTGCCGACGTTCTACGATCTCGCCGATCGCTGGTTCGGCACCGGCCGCGCCAAGCGGCGCTTGATGTCGCGAGAGGGATCATGATCGGCTGCGCGTTGTTTTCCGCGTTCGCGCTGGCGTGGGCGGCGCCGGCGTCTCCCGATGCCCTGGACGCCGGGGCCGGGCTCGGCGAGCTGACCATGGACGGGGCGGTGCAGATCGCGCTGCAGCGCAACCGCGAGGCGATCGCAGCGCGCCTCGACATCGAAGCGGCGCAGCTCGACGTCGTCGCGGCGCGCATCTACCCGAACCCGGTCGCGACGTACGCGCTCGGCAACCTGGTGCTGGGCAACGGGAACAGCCAGGGCGGCACGGTGTCGCCATCGTTCATCAGTCAACCGGTGCAGACCATCGGCGTGAGCGAGATCATCGACGTGTGGGCCAAGCGCAGCGCCCGCACGCGCGCCGCCGATCGCGGGGTCGAGCAGCGCCGCCTGAACGTCGAGGACGCCCTGCGCGAGATCGTCTACGCCGTGCGCTCCGCGTACGCCGACCTCACGCGCGAACAGCTGGGGCGGCAGCTGGCGCGCGAGATCGCCGATCGGTACGGCGAGACGGTGCGCGTGTCGCGCGGCCGCTTTCGCGCCGGCGACATCTCCGAGGCCGAGCTGCGCCGGGTCGAGCTGGAAGGGTTGCGCTACACCAACGCGGTGATCGACGGCGATCTCCAGCTGGATCTCGCGCGCGAGAAGCTGGCGCGCCTGATGGGTCTGGCGAGCGGGTCGCAGCTGCCGCCGCAGGTCGCCGACGTCCCCGATGCGCGCCGCGCGTACGCGGTGCCGGCGCTGATGTCGCTGGCGCTCGAGCACCGCCCCGACGTGCGTGCCGCGAACGCCGCCCACCTGACCGCGGAGGCGCAGCTCGAGGCGGCCAAGCGCGACGCCTACCCCGACCTGACGCTGGGCGCGGCCTACACCCACAGCTCGTTCACCGTGTCGGGCGACAACCCTGACACGCTGGGGCTGTCGCTGTCGTTGCCGTTGCCGCTGTTCGATCGCAACCAGGCGGCGATCGGCCGGTCGGCGCTCGACATCCGTCGCGCCGACAACGACTTCGAACGCCTGAAGCTGGCGGTCGAGCACGACGTCGTCGAGGCGGTGCGCCGGGCGCAGCGGGCGCGCGCGTTGCTCGACGTCTTCGAGGGGATCGCCGAGGCGGAGTCGGCTACGGCTACGCCGACGCCGACGCCGACGCCGACGGGGGGGCCGGCGCCGGCGGCGAAGCCTGCTCCCGGCGCGCTGCCGTCGCCGCCGCTGCCGCCCGAGAAGAGGGGCATGCTGGCGCGCGCCGAGACGGCGCTCAAGGTCGCGGAGAAATCCTATCAGGCGGGGGCGAGCACGCTGCTCGAGCTCCTGGACGCGCAAAGGACCTACCTGGACGTCCGCGGGCAATACCTGCACGCGGTCTACGACTACCGGCAGGCGACGGTCGACGTGAACCACGCAGTTGGGACCGAGGTGAAGTGAGATGAGTCAAGCAAAGTCATTCCTGAAGTGCGCCGCCGTTTCGGCGACGTCGTTGTCATTGTCATTGTCGTTGGCGCTGTCGCTGTCGCTGTCGCTGTCGCTGTCGCTGTCGCTGTCGCTGGCGGCGGGCTGTAGCCGCCTGGAGGAGCCGCCGGCGGCGCAGGCAGCCGAGCGCTCGCGCGACTTCGTGCAGCTTGATCCCAAGAGCCCGCGTCTCGACTTCATCAAGGTCGAGGTGGTCAAGGAGTCGGACAGCGGCGGCAAGGTCACGCTGCCGGGGCGGATCGGGTTCGACGAGGACCGCACCCAGCGGGTCGCCTCGCCGATCGACGGACGGGTCGTCGGGTTGCTGGTGAAGCTCGGCGATCGAGTGAAGGCCGGGCAGCCGCTGCTGGAGCTGTCGTCGCCGCACGTGGGACAGATCCAGTCCGACGCCCAGAAGGCGCTGACCGACCTCAGCGTCGCCCAGAAGGGGATCGAGCGCCTGCACAAGCTGCAGGGGATCGGCGCCGCCTCGGAAAAGGAGGTCGCGCAGGCCGAAGGCGACTTCAAGAAGGCCAAGTCCGACTACGCGCGCGCCGAGGCCCAGCTCAAGTCGCTGGGGATCTCGGCGTCGGATCCCGCGGTGAACGTGGCGCTGCGCGCCCAGATCCCCGGCGTCGTCGTCGAACGCAACGTCCTGCAAGGGCAGGAGGTACGCAGCGACGGCGCGGCGCCGCTGCTCACCATCAGCAGCCTCGACTCGGTCTGGGTGCTGGGCGACGCCTACGAGCAGGACCTGGGCCTGGTCACCGACGGGGCGGCGGTCAGCGTCCGCGTGCCGGCCTACCCCGGCGAGACCTTCCCCGGGCGGGTCAAGCACATCGGCGAGGTCGTCGATCCCACCAGCCGCACCGTGAAGATCCGTTGCGTGGTCGATAACCCCGCCCACCGGCTCAAGGCCGAGATGTACGCCAAGATCGACGTCGACACCCCGCGCGGCGCCAAGCTGATCGCCGTGCCGTCGAAGGCGGTGCTCAACGACGGCGACAAGGCGATGGTCGTCATCGCCACCGAGGGCAACATCTTCCGCACGCGCGTCATCCAGATCGGTCCCGAGGTCGACGACACCGTGCGGGTGATCTCCGGCCTCACGCCGGGCGAGAAGATCGTGACCTCGGGCGCGATCTTCATGAAGCAGGAGATCGACAGCCGCTGAGCTGCCCGTGAGCCCCGATGCCAGTCGGATAAGGACAAACGCCACGACGCCAGAGACGCCAGCGTCCGGATTTTCATAACTCCGGACCGTGGCGTCCTGGCGTCCTGGCGTTTAACCGAACTCACGGCGCCGGCGTACGGTTCGCCAGCTCCTCGATGTGGCCGTTGCCGGTCTGCTCGCGAACCTTGCCGACGCCGCGCACGAACCAGAAGCTCTTGGTCCCGGCGTCGGTGCTGTCGGTGCGGGTCAGGTGCAGCGACAGGAAGGTGCCGTAGGGGACGGTGATCGGCTCGTCGACGCCGTCGACGCGCCAGGTGTCGGTCTTCGACGTCATCGTCGGTGCCTTGGTCGTCGAGGTGTGGCTGTCGGTGAAGGCGACGGTCCAGGTGGCGCCGGCCACCAGGTGCTCCGGCGTCTCGTCGACGCGCAGGCGGAAGGGTGCGTACCAGTCGTCGGTCTTGACGTTGCCCGAGGCGTCGAGATCGTTGTCGTGCAAGCGCTTCACCACCATCCCGTCGACCTGATACCAGGTGTTCTGCGTGTCGGCCGGGAACGTGTCGACCAGGTGAAAGACGGTGATCCCCGCGGCGGGGCCGCCCGCATCCTCGGTCCCCTTCACGGTGCTGGTCTTGTCATAGGTCACGCCCTGATCGTTGACGTGATAGGTCCAGCTGACGCCGGCGGCGAGCGGTTCGTAAGGGCCGCTGGTCTTCTGCGGCGTCCCGCCCGAGTTCCCCCCTCCGCCGTTGAGCGATCCCCCTCCGCTGCTCCCCGATCCGCATCCGCCGGCCACCAGGCCGCTGAATAAGAGTGTCGCGCCCAAAGTCTTCGCCAAGCCACGCATCTCGTACCTCCGTGTGGTCCGTTCCTTGTCGGTTACGACGACGACGGCGATTTGCCTTCGTCGAGGTTCACGCTTCGGATCCCCTGCACCTCTCGGGCCTGCAATATCTCGAGAATCGCGGCCGCGTCGGTCGCCTCGCCGAGCACCACGTCCATCACCAGCCGCCCGGGCTCGGGGTTAGTGTTGGGCAGCTCGACGATGCGCGCGGTCGGGAAGGCGGCGCGGATCTGGTGGAAGGCGGCGCGCGGATCGTTGACCGAGATCGCGAGCCGGGCCATGCGCGGGCGCGTTCGTGTGCCCGCGTCGAACACCACCAGGATCGAGGTCACGAACAGCGTGGCCACGATCGCGATCGGCACCGCGCCGAGGCCGCACGCCATGCCGATGCCGATCATGACGAACATCACCGCGGCGTCGCGCGGGTCCTTGATGCCCGAGCGAAAGCGAATGAAGGCGCCCAGCCCCACCAGCCCGAAGGCGCGCGCCATGCTGTCGCCGATGACCGCCACCATCAGCGCGCCGGCGATCGCGATCAGAGTCTGCGCCTGCGCCGACTCGCGCGCCGGCGGCAGCGCGCTGGGCATCACCTTGCGCCACCAGCGATAGGCGACCGAGGCGCCCAGCACCGCCGCGATCAGCAGGCGAACCAGGACCGCCTCGAAGTGGGCGGCCGCCAGATCGTGCATGCCGAGCGCGCTCCCCCAGTCGAACACGGTCAGGGGCGCAATCTCGATCGGGGGAGCCTTCATGGAGAACCTTCCTCGCGGCGATCAGGCGGCCAGCACGTTTG
This sequence comes from uncultured Pseudomonadota bacterium, assembly GCA_963778795.1. Lineage (GTDB taxonomy): Bacteria > Myxococcota_A > Polyangia > Fen-1088 > Fen-1088 > DASRQZ01. Next base: position 2,406,332 of record CAVZVU010000005.1, read on the forward strand.
GGTGCAGGTGACCACCGATCGCGATGGTGGCCGCCTGCTTGAGCAGCGAGATGTTGTCGGGGTAGCTGGCCAGCGCGCGCGCCAGCAGCTCGTACCCGCGCGCGTCGCCCACGAGCGCGCCCAGGCTCTTGATCACCGTCGCGGGCCAGATGTCGAGGCACGACCGGCGCATCTCCCAGGCCGCCGGATGGTCGAGCCCGATCATCGAGTCGAACGCCTCGCGGCAGCGGTGTGCCGTCGCCTGGCGCATCGACCAGGCGCGCGGGTCGTCGATGCCGGCGATCGTCGACAGCACCGCCTTGGGCGCGCGCTCGAGGTAGCGCGCGCGCCACGACCACGCCTCCTCGCAGGTCAGCCCCTCGAGCGAGGTGATGGTCGCCACGGGGGCGGCCTCGAAGGCCGCAGCGCGCAGCTCCCAGGCGCGCGCGTCGTCGAGCCCGGTGAGCGCGCGGCTGGTGGTGCGCGCTCCCTCGTAGGTGCGCAGGATCGGCCCGGCGCTGCCCCCGCGCAGATCCAGCCAGCGCTCGCGCGCCTGCCAGGCGCGCGTCCCCGCGAGCCGCGCCAGCGACAGCATCACCGCGTCGGGCGCCACCGGCCACAGGCGCTCGCGCAGCTGCCAGGCGGCGTCGTCGTCGAGTCGTTGCAGGCCGCCGGCGACCTCGACGGGCGCGGCCTCTGCCAGCTCGCGCCGCAGCGTCCAGGCCTCGTCCGACATCGCCGCCGGGCCGTCGAGCGAGAAGGCGACCTCGCGCGGCGCGAGCGCGCTCAGCTGCCGGCGCAGCTGCCAGCTCACGGCGTCGCCCAGGCCGCGCAGGCCACGCGCCAGGACCCGGGGCGCGACGGGGGCCAGCGCGCGGCGGCGCTCGTCGATGCCCGGGCCGAACACGCCCGCAAGGACGTACGCCGCCAGCGCCGGCTCGCGCCGCGCGCGGTGATCGACCCAGGCCAGGAAGGCGGCCAGCGCCTCGGTCGCCGTGGTGACGGGACGTGGGCTCGCGCGGCGCGAGGTCGCCGCCGCCGCGGCCGCATCGCCGCGCGCGGCAGCCAGCGCCCGCTCGACCCCGGAGGTGCTGGCGACGGCGATCGCTGAAGCGATGCGCGCGACCGCCGCGTCGAGATCCTGGTCCGAGTTGTCGATCACCAGCCAGCGCGCGGGATCGCGCGCGGCCAGCGCGCGGTAGCCCTCGCGCAGGCGGATCTGCATGCCGCTGCCGGTGAGTCCCTTGCGCGAAGGGGCCCGCCGATCGGCCGACACGATCTTGGCGATCTTGCGCCGACCGCGCGCCACCGACGGATCAACGTCGATGAGGAACACCAGATCAGGCTCGATCATCGGGCCGGAGTCGTCGCCCGGGGCGCGCGACGTCTCGATGACCCGGCGCACCACGTCCTCGGGCAACCCGCGCCCGTAGCGCGCCAGCACTTCGGCGGTGTAGACGAAGCGATCGGCGATGACCACCTCGCTCTCGGTCAGCGCCGGGCGCACGACCTCGTCGATGAGCTGGATCTCGCGCGCCAGGTACAGCAGCAGCTCGGCGCGCGGCGCCAGCGCCAGGTTGCGCGCGTCGCGGCCGACGTCGCGGATGGCCTGGGTCACCCGCGACGCAAACTGTCCGCCCTCGCGCACGTGGCGCACCGTGAGGCCGGCGCGCCGCAGCTCTTCGGCGACCCGGTTCGAGATGGTCGTCTTGCCGCTGCCGTCGATCCCTTCGAACACCACCAGGATCGCCATCATGCCGCCTGTCTGTCCAGCGCCATCATGCCGACGCGGAACTTCGAGAAGGTTGGCGCCGCGATGAGGCCGAGGGTTGCCCGCGCCAACCAGGCCGGGGCTTCGCCGCGGTACTTGATCTCCAGGATGCGCGCCGGCCCGCGCGCGACAATTCGGCTCGGCATGGCCGGCTCGCCTGCCTCGCCCAGACGCTCCGGTTCGCAGAAGCAGAGGTCCTGATCGAGGGTGATGCGCACCCGCCCGTCGTCGCCGGCCAGGCACGAGCGGCGGTACCAGGTGGTGAGGCAGGGGGCGGGGCGTGACGCCGCCAGCTCGGCGCGCAGCGCCGCGAGCGCGACGCGCGATTCGGCGCCGTCGGCGCAGCGCACGAGCTCCGCGCCACCGGCGATGATGCGCTCGAGCGCGCTTGGCGTCGCCGCGAGACGGACCTTGGTCCGACGGCTGCCGGAGCTCTGCTTGAGCTCCAGGAAGCAGAGGCCGCTCAGCAGCGGCACCTCTGCCAGGGTCGATGCGAGCGCATATTCCCGCAGCCGCAGCCGGCGCGCGATGCCGCCGGCACACGAACGAAAGTACGAACGATCAGCGGTGTCGAGGTACGTCGTTCGCGTGAACGAGAGTGGCCGCGCGTCGTCGTAGAGCTCGGGCACGGTCGTTCGCCTCACCGCGTGCAAGAAGGCAATGGTCTGCGGTCGCGTCAGCAAGAAGCGCCACTCCCTTTCCAGTGGATCGACATCGGGGTCGGCGGATCTGATGTTCGTGGCGGCTAGGTCGAGGACACTGTCCATGGGACACCTCGTTTTCAGGCTGCGCGCGCTCGCCGGCCGTCGGCGAGAACACCCAGGCGTTTCCAACGAGTCAGCACATTGCAACGGTGGTGCCCGGTGCAGCGCACGCCAATAACGCCTAGTTGCATTCGTTCTGTGTCATTTCTGTTACCCGCGCGTAATTCAGGGCGCGTCTGCGGTTACCCAGACCAGGGCTTAAGGAGCCCTCCGGCAGGAGGCCGTCGGGGATCGCGCTGACGAAGCCACCGGCGATCAGGTGCGCGCGAACGTCGGCGAGCAGGGGGCAGTCCCGATTGCGTCGCCGAGCGCTCCGTCGGTGCGGAGGCTGGCGCGCGGCGCGCGGCTGCAGGTTCCCCTTTACGCACCACTCGTGATAAATGCCCGGCGTGCACATTCCTAAAACCAAGATGAGGTCTCGCGTGAGCCTCGCGCCGATTTCAGGGGGCGCGCGGAGCCGGCCGGCCGCGCCGTCGCGTCGGGGGGCGTGCAGCGGCGCGGGCGCAGCGGCATGCGCATTCGCAGTCGTTGTCGTCGTCGTCGTCGCCTTCGCTGTCGCGGCCGGTGGCTGTGGTGCGGCGGCGCCGGCACCGCCGCCAGTCTCGGTCGCGGCCGCGGGGGCGAGCGCGCCGGCGGGCGGGATCGCGATCAGCGCGCCGCGTGCGATCCCGGCGAACATACCGTTCGTGTCGCTGGAGGGGCCCTTCTGGGTCGCCTCCGGCGGCTACCTGATCTTCTCCGACGTGGTCGAGCAGAACGGCGCCGCGGCCAAGATCTACCGATACGACCCGGGCACGGGCGCGGTGTCGGTCGTCCCCTATCCGCAGGTACCGACCAGCACCAACGGGCTGGCCGTCGACGCCCAGGGGCGCCTGGTGGCGTGCGAACGGTGGAACGGCGCCCTGGTGCGCGTCGCCGGGGGCCAGCGGACGGTGCTGGCGGATCGGGCGCCACCCGGCGGCGCGGGCGCCGGCGGTTCGCTCAACGCGCCGAACGATCTGACCTTGCGCGCCGACGGCAACATCTACTTCACCGACACCAAGTGGGGCGCGCGCCCCGGCGAGCACGCGCCGACCGCGGTCTATCGCCTGGCGCCCGACGGCGTGCTCTCGGTCGCCTTTCGCGTCGACATGCCGAACGGCGTGCTGCTGTCGCCGGACGGTGGCACGCTCTACGTCGGCAGCGACGCGCAGGATCGGCTCTGGCGCCTCCCGGTGGCGCCCGACGGTACCGTGGGCGCGGCGGCGCCGTTCGTCGACAGCCACCAGGTCCCCGGCGGCCGGCTCCACGTCCCCGACGGCCTGTGCGTCGACGATCGCGGTCGCGTCTACGTCACCAACAACAGCGACGACGTCAGCGCCATCGAGGTCTTCGAGAGCGACGGCCGCTTCGCCGGCCGCATCGCCATCCCCGCGCCCCCGTCGAACTGCACCTTCGGCGGCCCCGATCGCCGCACGCTCTACGTCACCACGCTGCACGCCATCTACGAGGTTCGCGTAGAAACCCCCGGCCTCCCCTAAGCTTTACCCGTCCTCGTCCTCGTCCTCGTTTCCGTCACTCCCCGATCCGCTCCCCCAGCCCCGACGATCGCACCAGCGGCGCCGCGGCGCCCGCGGCCAGCACCTCGGGTCTTCCGCAGATCACGACCGCGCGCCGCGCGCGCGTGACGGCGGTGTAGAGCAGCTCGCGGGTGAGGATCGGGATGGGCGCGTCGGGCAGCAGCAGGATCGCGGCGTCGAGCTCGGAGCCCTGGGACTTGTGGACTGTCATCGCGTACGACAGCTCCAGTCCCTCGGCGATGGCGCCGACGGGCCAGGCCTGCCAGCCGATGCGCGTCGGGAACGCCGCCGCGATCCGCGCCGGGCGGCCGTCGTCCTCCTCGAGGAGGATCACGACGCCCTGGTCGCCGTTGTAAAGGCCGCGCTGATAGTCGTTGCGCAGCACCATGACCGGTTCGCCGGGCGCGAACGGGCCGCGGTCGCCGGCGTGCCGCCGGTGGAGCCAGGCGTTGACCGCGACCGTGCCGGTCGGCCGGCCGCGCGTGACGCACAGGACGCGCGCGCGCTGCAGGTGGGCGTGCAGCCGGTCGAGGCGGACGGCGTCCTCGCCGGCGAACTGCCCGTCCTCGTCGGGGCGGTAGATCCGGCGCGCCATCGCCGCCGAGCTCGTCGTCGAACGCCAGCTGCAGCGCGTGCCAGCGTTCCAGCAGCGGCTCGCGCTCGGTCGGCGCGACCGCCATCGCCCCCACGAAAGGTTGGACGAAGTGCTGCACGTCGGCGACGGCGATCGCCGTCAGGGTGGGCGGCGTCCCTTCGCGCAGCGCGCGCGCCAGCGCCGCCAGCTGCTGGCCGCCCACGGCGGTCGGGTCGACGCGGTGGCTGCGCGTCAGCCGGTGCGCCAGCGGCAACAGATCGCGGAACACGGCGCCGGCCTCGATCGACGGCAGCTGGTCGGCGTCGCCCAGCAGCACCAGCCGCGCGTCGTCGGCCACCGCGCGCACCAGCCGCTCCATCAGCGCGAGGTCGATCATCGAGCTCTCGTCGACGATGACCACCTTCTGCGCCAGGCGGTTGTTCTGGTGATGCGCGAAGGTGCCGCGGCTGGGCGACCAGCCGAGCAGGCGGTGCAGCGTCTCCGCCGGCGGGCAGGCGCGCGCCAGCTCGGTCGGCGGGCGCCAGCGGTGCGAGTCGATCGAGCCCGTGCTGGATCGCCTCCTCCAGCCGCTTGGCCGCCTTGCCGGTCGGGGCCGCCAGCGCCACCGCGCCGGGGGCCACGCCCAGGCGCATCAGCGCGCGCAGGATCGCGAGAACGATGGTCGTCTTGCCGGTGCCGGGGCCGCCGCTGACCACCGTGAGCCGGCCGCCGAGCGTCGCGCGCACGGCGGCCAGCTGCTCGGCCGTCGGCGCGGGCGGGGCGTCCGTGCCGGCGGCTGGCGCTGGCGTCGACGAGCGCGCGCAACGCCGGTTCGATGTCGGCGGCGCTCGCGAGCGGCGCGCCGTCGCGGCGGGCACGCAGCGCCGCCGCCAGCCGCTCCTCGCAGGCCAGCAGGCGTTGCTGGTACAGGAAGCTGCCGTCGAGGATGAACGGCCGCCGGTCGCCCGGGCCGCCCGACGACGTCGGTGGCGCGCGCCAGCAGCGCCCGCTCGGCGGGCGCCGACCTCGGTGCGCGTGCTGCCACCGGCGACGCCGATCAGAGCGCGCACGAAGATCGCGGTCAGCTCACGCCGCTCGGCGGGCGCCAGCGTCTCGGCCAGCGCGCCGATCTGCCAGGCGAGGAACAGCGACTCCGGTCCGAGGTCGGCGTCGCGCAGCTCGGCCAGAAGCGAGGCGCCGCCCGCCGCGAGCGTCTCGCCCGCCGCCGGCCGCGCCCTGCGCCGCCGCCAGGCGCAGCCGCGCGGTGCCGAGCGGCGACAACGGGCCGGGCTCGAAGGTGCCGCTCACGCGGCTGCCCCCAGTAGGCCGGCTCCAGCATCGCGCGCTGCCCGTCGAGGATCTCGCCCCAGGTCGGGCGCCGAAAGTAGATGCCGGCGGTCGGATCGTCGGCGCGCATGCCGCGCAGAAAGCAGTAGAGCACGCCGCCGAAGCGTTGTTCGAAGCGGTCGGCGTCGCCGAGCCCGAGCAAGCGGCACCGTGGCCCAGGTGTAGAGCTCGGCCTGAATGGCGTAGTCGCTCTCGCAGCGCGCCGCGAGAGCGGCGGCGCTCCAGCTGGTCGAGCGCGTCGCTCTTCCAGTCGCAGACGTAGACCCGGCCGTCGTGCTCGAAGAGGTAGTCGATGAAACCTTTGACCACGCCGCGTTCGATTCGCCAGGCCGGCGCTTCGCCGGCCGCTTCGAGTGGCGGCGGCAGCGTCGTCGTCGTCGTCGTCGTCGTCGTCGGACGCTGCGTCGGGTGGCGGCGTTCGGGGATCGGGTACAGGAACTCCATCTCGCGCGTCGGGTGAGCCGGCGCGACCGAGTCCGCCGATGACGCGTGTCGCCCAGGCGCACCGGGACGGTGAGCGCCGTGTGCACCAGCCGCTGCGCGTGCGCGATGTGCGCGAGCTGCTGGTCGTGCCGCCGGCGCATGCGCTCGAACAGCGCCGCCACCTCGGGCAGCTGGCGCCAGTCGTCGAAGGCTGGCGCGCGCCCCAGCGTCTCCAGCGGCAGGTGCTGGATGATCTCGTGCAGGAAGCTGCCGGCGAGTCGCCCGCGCGGCAGCTCGTCGGGCGCCGGCGCCGGCCGCGCCAGCATCGCCACGCCCCCCGCGTCGCCGGCCTCGTCACCGGCGGCGTCGAGCGCGTCGGCCGGCACGAAGCGCCCGTGCGACCGCCGCACCGCCGAGTACGACGTGACAATGAAGCCGGCGCGCGCCGTGGCAGCTTGCCGAAAAGAAGGGTCGGGCGCGGGGGCCGACAGCAGGCCGGCCGCCGGCCGCCAGTCGGCGAGCGCGCCGACCAGGTCAGCGCCGCGGCGCGGGCGTCGCCGGCGCCAGCGGGCACGCCACCGGATCGACCCGGAACAGCCGACGCGTCTCGTCCGGGGTGATCCCGCCCAGCAGCACCTGCAGCCGGTCGTTCACGAATCGGTAGGCGCCCTTCAGACTGGAACGTCGGCGTCGCCGGGATAGCGGGGCAGGTAGAGCCGCGCGCGCGCGCGGGTCAGCGCCACGTAGAGCACGCGCCGCTCCTCGTCGTTCTGGTCGTTGTCGTAACAGCTCCTCCTCGGCGTCGGGCTGTCGGCCGACGCGGACCGTGCGGCGCCCCTGCTCGTCGTGGAACAGGCGCGCGTCGCCGCCCCACCAGGGCCAGGTCGCGCCGTAGACGAAGACGACCGCCGCCTCCAGACCCTTCGCGTGGTGAATGGTCATGATCTGCACGGCGTCGGCGTCGGTCTCCAGTCGCTGCACGTCGGCTTCGCGGCCGGCGGGGCGGCGCGTACCGGCGACGTAGCCGCCCAGCCGCTGCGCCAGCTCGCGCAGCGTGCACGGCTCGCGCGCCGCCTCGCGCTGCAGCAGCTCGAACAGGTGCAGGTAGTTGGTGATCGCGCGCTCGCTGGCGCGTCCCTTGACCCCCTGGCCGAACAGCTCGCGCGAGATGATGCCGCTGTCGTCGAGGATGCGCGCGAACATGTCGTCCAGCTTCCCGGCCTCGCCGAGCGCGCGCCAGTCGTCGAGCCGCTGCATCAGCGGGTGGTCGCCCGGCAGGTCGTCGCACGCCGCCAGATCGAGCAGCGTCAGCCCGAAGAACGCGGTGATGAACGCGCGGAAGCGCGCCGAACGATCCTCGGGCTCGGCCAGCGCGCGCAGCAGGTCGAGCACGCCGTCGGCCTCGACGGTGTCGAACAGCTTCTCTTGCTTGAAGTAGGCGAAGGGGATCCGTCGCGCGCGCAGCGCCTCGCCGACCTCGCGGCTCTCGCGCACCGTCCGCGTCAGCACGAAGATGTCACGCGCCCCCAGCGGCGCGCGCCGCTCGCCGTCGCCGGCGCGCGAGGTGAGAGAGAGGCGGCCGTCGATCGAGAGGAGGGTCTCGATCTCGCGCGCGATGCGGTCGAGCAGGGCCGGCTTCATCTCCCAGAGGCGGAGGCGGGGTGACGATGACGACGAGGACGGAGTCGCCGACGCGCGGACGGCGTCAAAAATTACGACCGGCGCAACTTCGTGGCCGCGGGCGTTGACCAGGGCCAGGTCGGGGCGCCCGCAGGTGACCGGATGGTCGTAGTGGATCGGGCCGTCGGCGCGGAAGAACGGCTCCGGGTCGCGCTGCTCGAGCAGCGCGTTCTGCGCGGCGATGAGCGCGGCCGTGGCGCGATAGCTCGCGGTCAAGAACAGCGGCTCTTGCACGGCGGTGACCTCGTCACGCGCGCGCAGATAGGTGTGCACGTCGGCGCCGCGGAAGGAGTAGATCGCCTGCTTGGGGTCGCCGACCAGCGTCAGCACGCCGGGCGCGCCGGCTTCGAAGAAGATGCGGCGGAAGATTTGCCACTGCGTCTCGTCGGTGTCCTGGAACTCGTCGACCAGCGCGTAGCGGTAGCGCGACCGCAGCGCGGCGATCAGGGCGCGCGCGCGCGCACCGTCGCCTTCCAGGTTGCGCGCGACGAGGGTCAGCATGTCCTGAAAGTCGAACAGCCCGGCCTCGCGCTTGCGCCGTTCCAGGCGCGCGCGAACCAGCGGCAGCAGGTGGTTGGCCAGCAGGGCGCCGAGCGGGGCGAAGGCGCCGTCGAGCGCGAGCGCAGCGTTGCGCAGCACCGCCACAAGCGGGTCGCCGGGCGCGGCCCCACCGAGGTCCTTGTGGATCGACGTCAGCGCGCCGTCCTTCTTCTTCTTGCCCGAGATGCGATCGAGGCGCTCGAGCGCCGCCAGCAACGCTGCCGCGCCATCGGCGCGCTCGTCGAGAGCGTCGGCGAGATCGCGCAAGCGCGGGACCAGCCAGCGCGCGGTGTTGCCGTTCATGCCGCTCTTCTTGAAGGCCTGCTTCAGCCGCTCGTCGTCGCCGTCCAGCGTCGGCCAGCCGACCGCCGCCCGTTCGAGCAGCGCGGCGTCGTAGCGCGCCTCGGGTCTGAGCGCGCTCGCCCGCGCGGGGAAGATCGAAACGAGCTTTCTCTCGGCGTCGTGGAGGTCACTCTCGAGCCGTTCGATGGTGGCGCCCATGCGCCGCCAGGCTTCGAGCAGCGTCGCCTCGGCGCTGCCGGACCCGATGTCGTGGCGCAGCGTCTCGACGAACGCGGCGTGGAACGCCTCGCGCTCGTCGGTCGCCTCCTCGTCGAAGAGCCGCCCCTGCACGAAGGCGTTCTCGGTGAGGATGCGCTGGCAGAAGGCGTGGATGGTCAGAATGTTCGCCCGGTCGAAGGCAAGCAGCGCGCGGCGCAGGCGTTCACGCGCCGGCCCATCGACGAGCCAGTAGTCGTCGTCGGTGCCGGTGGCGTCGCCGCCGACGCCGGCGCCGACGCCGACGCCGACGCCGACGCCGACGCCGACGCCGACGACCTCTTCGCCAGCGGCGGCGTCGTAGAGATCGCACAGCTCCTCGAGCTTATGTCGCACGCGCAGGGTCAGCTCGGCGGTCGCCTTTTCGGTGAAGGTGACGACCAGGATTTGTTCCAGAGTGGTGTGGGTCCGCAGCAGCAGATCGACGACCAGGTGCTCGAGGACGTAGGTCTTCCCCGTGCCGGCCGACGCCTCGACGATGGCGTGACGGCGCCCGAGGAGGCGCAGCTCGATCGGTTTTCGGTAGCGCACGCCGTCGCTCATGCGTCGGCCTCGCCCTCGCCGCCAGCGCCGTCGCGCAGCAGCGTGAACAGCAGATCGAAGCGGCTCGCCGCCATGCGCGCCGCGACCTCTTCCGTCGGCGGCGCGTGGCGTTCGACCGCCTGGGGCACGGGACCCCACACCGAGCTGAAGGGGCGCCGCCGCTCGGCCTGCTCCTCGCACAGATCCTCGATCGCCTCGACCAGCCCTTTCTGCACCCCCTTTTTCGGGCGCCGCGACGCGAAGATCGCCTCGTGCGGCAGCAGGTACGGGTGCACGCCGGTCGGGCTGCCGGTCGCGGGATCGGCGACCCCCTCCATCAGTTCCGTGGCCAGAGTCTGGAGATAGGCCTGCGCGCGCGCTGTATCCAGCGGCGCGAACAGGTGGCGCTGCAGCGCGCCGCGCTCGGCGCCCCGACCGGCGGCGCCGTCGGCCACCACCAGCAGCGCCTCGTGCGCCCCCGCCGACAGCCCGGCCGCCGCGAGCGCGACGTGGTCGAGGAAGGCGCGCAGGAGCTCGCGGTCGGCGCGCGTCTCGTCCCAGGTGCGCCGGCACGAGAAGACCAGCGAGCCCGCCGCCGCCTGGCTGTTCGCCGGCGCGACGACCAGCTCGGTGCGCCCGACGATCTCCAGGCGCCGCGGCGGCAGACCGGCGACCCGCGCGGTGAGCACGATCGGATCGCGCAGATCATCGGCGGCCTCGAGCTCGGCGGCACGACCGAAGCGCACGACGCGACCGACCGGCGGGTCGCCGCCCCCGACGGCGCAGGCGTGCTCCCACCAGGTGGCCAGGATCTCCTCCTCGGCGGGGCGCTCGGCGGCGCGAAAGAGCCCGGTCGGGATCAGCCCCAGCAGCTCGTCGCGCCGCGCGAGCCGCAGGTGGGCCGCCGCGAGCTCGGCGCGCGCCGGCGGCGCCGCCCGCCCCGGCTGCGCCAGCACCGACAGCATGGCGGCGCGCAGCCGCAAGGTGCGCTGGGTGCGCTCGCTCTCGAACGGTTCGTCGTCGCGATCGATCTGCTCCTCGTCGCCGCCGGCCTCCTGCATGCGCAGGCGAAAGCGGGCCGCGCCCTGCAGCGGATCCTCCAGGAACTGGCGCAGCGTCTGCAGCGAGATGACCACCTTCGCGCCTTCGGCCTCGCGCGTGCCCGCCGCGCCCGTCGCGCCCCCCGCTCCGGTCGCGTCGGCCGCCGCCGCTGCGTTGGTCGTGGGCCGGTGCAGCCCCAGCGACGTCGCCAGCTGATGGTAGGTCGCGCGCGGCAGCAGCTCCTGCAGCGACGACAGCTCGGGCGGCGGGGCGCCGTCGGGCAACGCCGCCGCCAGCGAGCGGCCGAGGGCGCGCGCGCGGCTCTCGCGCAGGGCGGGCGGGTGCGCCTCCAGGCGATCCTCGTCGTCGAACCGCCGCAGCGGGATCGCGGGTGCCTCCTCGAACAGGCGGCGCGCCTGGTGCGGCGGCAGGTAGCCGCGGCGCAGGATGTCGCCGAGCTCGAGGATCACCGACGACGGTTCCAGGCGATCACCGGTCAGCTCGTTGCGCGCGACGTAGGACAGCACCAGCCGCTCGCGCGCGCCCAGCAAGGTCTCGAGGAACATGTAGAGATCCTGCTCGCGCGGCGAGACGTCGCCGGGCAGCCGGCGCGCCGCCCGCAGGTCCAGCTCGTGGCGGCGGGCGGCGCCGGGGAACGCGCCGTGTCCGAGCCCGACGAGGAAGATCGCGCGAAAGGGGATGGCCCGCATCGGTACGAACGACGCGACCGCCACGCCGCGCGCCAGGTGCTGCCCGCGCTCGCCACCGATGCGCTCGAGGCGCGCGCGGCTGAGCTCGGCGGCGACCCGATAGGAGACGGCGCGGCCGCCCAGGCTGGCGGCCACCTCGTCGAGATCCGACAGGGCGAGCAGCGCGCGCGCCACCCCCGCGACGCCGGTCTCGTCGGCCGGGCAGACGTAGGCGGCGACCAGCCCGCGGATGAACTCCAGCCAGTGCTCGAGCGGGCGCTCGCGCGGACCGGTGACGCCGGCCGCGAAGCGCGCGTCCTCTATCAGCGAGCGGACCAGCAGCCCGAAGCCGAGCGCGCCGCGCGTCTGCCCCGCGGCCTGCTCCGCCGGCAGGTAGTCACGGTCGCCGAAGCGTCACCGGTGCGTCGTCGCCGCTGCGCGGCCCGGTCATCAGCGCGCCCAGCGCCGCGCGCCGCACCCCCTGGTCCCAGTTGAAGAGATCCTCGTCGATGTACGTGCCGGCGTGATCGCGATGGTCGGCGCCGTGCACGATCGCCAGCTCGTCGCACAGGCCGATCCAGTCGCCGGGGGCGACGCCGGGGAAGCGCGCCGGCGACAGGATCGCCGGGTGGGTCAGCAGCGGCAGCAGCTCGCGCCGGCCAAAGGCGCCGAGCGGCAGATCGATGAGCCGCCCGACCACGTCGGTGATCTCGCCGACGCCGTGCCCGTGGCCCGCCGGCAGGTCGACGCCGCTCCAGGGAAGATCGTGGCTCTCGCCGAAGACGGCGCCGATCTGCGAGAGGTACGCCTCCTTGCTCGCCTCGGGAACGATGACGGCGATCTGGTTGAAGCGCAGCGACGGATCGGCGCGCACCATCCGCCAGATCTCGGCCGCCACGACCTCCAGCTCGCGCCGCAGGCCGGGGCAGGGGAGCACGGCGATGCTGCCGTCGGCGGTCAGCGCCGGATCGGGGCGCTCGCGCGCGACGCGGTCGAGGATGTCGTCCTGCAGGCGATGCAGCAGCGACGGTGGGCCGCCCGCCGGGTTGCGGCGGAAGCGGCTCTCGAAGTCGGCGTCGGTCTGCTGGTTCAGCAGCCGGATGTTCTCGCGCCCCGGCCGCCCCCACAGCCGCAGCGCCATCACCTCGGCGTCGGCGGCCAGCGCGAACGGATCGTCGTCCAGCGCCAGCACCGGCTGGCGCCCCTCGCGGCGCGTGGGGAACAGGCGGCGCGTCTCGCGCTTCGAACGCCGCGCCGCCTCGCCGGCGGTGTCGACGTCCTCCCAGAACTCGCGGCACGGGTTCAGCGTGTAGATGCGCACGTCGATGTGACGCCCCAGCAGCGCCAGCATGCGGTGATAGCTCTCGGCGACGTAGGAGACGCCGAAGACATGCAGCGTGCGGCCCAGCCCCGCCGGGTCGAGCCGGCGCTCCGCCTCGAGCAGCAGTTCGCCGAGCGGCAGCAACGGGGTCCCGGTGCGGGCCGCCAGCTCGGCCAGCAGGCCGCGCGCGCCCGAGGGCTGCGCCAGCGGCTGGCCCAAAGGCTGAGCAAAGATCGCCAGCCACAGCGCGCGTTGCCAGCGCTCGGTCGCGGCGAAGCGCGCGCGATCGTCGGGCGGCGGCGCGGCGGCGTCGTCAGCGTCGCCGCTCCCGACGCCATCGCGCGCCACGGCCCCGCCCGGGGCGCGGCCCGACGCCCCGTACGCGCGCCATTCGGCCAGCATACTGGGCACGCGAGCTGGCGTACTCGTCGAAGAGCCGCGCCAGCGTCGCCGCCAGCTGGCAGCGCCGGCGGTCGACGGCGTCGGCGCCGTCGCCCGCCGCGCGCAGGTAGGCGCGCACAGGAGCCAGCTCCGGATCGGCCAGCCGCGACTGGTCGTGAAAAATCGCCAGCAGGCAGCCCTCGACATGCTCAACGTCGACGGCGCGCGCGGGCGCCAGCGCCCGCTCGGCGATGCGCGCCAGGAACCGGCGCAGAAACGTGATCTCGAGGTTGGCGGCGATGCCGGCGCGCTCGGCCAGCCCCAGCTTGAGGTAGGTCTCGATGTTGGCGTTGGGGACGACGATCCGCACCGGCTCGAGCGGGCCGGCGTCGCGTCGCTCGTCGGCGATCGTCGCCGCCAGCGCGTCGAGCAGCTGCTCGGTGGCGTTGGAGTAGACGAGGCGGATCAACGCGGGCCGCCCCCCTGCCGGCCGGCTTCGGCGTCGAGGAGCTGCCGCTTTTGCACCTTGCCCATGGCGTTGCGCGGGAGCGCGTCGAGCAGGCGCAGCGCGCGCGGGATCTTGTAGACCGCGAGCCGATCGCGCGCGAAGGCCTTCAGATCGTCGAGCGTCAGCGCGGCGCCGGCGCGCAGCACCACGCAAGCGGTGACCAGGTCGCCCCAGGTCAGCGTCGGGTCGGGCAGGCCGATCACCGCCAGGTCGGCGATCGCCGGGTGCTCGCGCAGCGCCGCCTCGATCTCCAGCGCCGAGATCTTGTAGCCGCCGCTCTTGAGCACGTCGACCGAGGTGCGGCCGAGCAGGCGGATCGCGCCGTCGGCGGGGTCGCGCACGCCGGTGTCGCCGGTGCGGAAGCGGCCGTCGCCGTCGTAGGCCGCCGCCGTCGCCGCGGGATCGCCGTGATAGCCCGAGAACAGCTGGGGCGAGCGCACGCGCAGCTCGCCCGCGCTCACCGTCGCGCGGCCGGCTGTTCGTCGTCGCCGACGAGGTCGACCTCGACCCCGGGCAGCGGCACGCCGACGGCACCGGACAGGCGCGGGCCGTCGTAGCGGTTCGACAGCGCCATTCCGATCTCGGTCATGCCGTAGCGTTCGAGGATGGTCTGGCCGGTCGCCTCCTCGAACGCGCGCAGCAGCGGCGCCGGCAGCGCCGCCGAGCCGCTGGTGAACAGGCGCAGCCGCCGCGCGCCCGTCGACCAGGCGGCGCGGCGCTCGGGCGCGGCGGCGCGATGGGCGTCGATCAGCTTGGCGTACATCGTCGGCACCGCCATGAACACCGTGATTGCCGGCGCGGCGCGCGCCAGCCGGTCCCAGACGGCGGTCGCCTCGAAAGCGAAGGGCAGGAACGATGTCGTGGCGCCGGCCCACAGCGCGCCCAGCAGCGCGACGATCATCCCGTGGGTGTGGTGCAGCGGCAGCACGTGCAACAGGTGGTCGTCTTGCCGCCAGCGCCACGCGATCTCCAGCGAGGCCAGCGTCGCCGCGACCGCCCCGTGGCTGAGCACGACCCCCTTCGGTCGCCCGGTGGTGCCCGAGGTGTAGAGCATGATCGCCGGCTCCCCCGCGTCCGATCCGCCCCCGTCCTCGTCCTCGTCGCCGTCGTCGTCCCCGCCCCCCAGCTCCTCAGTCGTGACGACCACTCGCCCCGGCGCCGCAACCCCGGCGCGCGCCGCGAGCTCGGCGGCCGCGATCAGCCGCGCCGGCGCGGCGTTGTCGACGATGTAGCCGAGCTCGGGCGCGGTGTGCAGCGGCGACAGCGGGACCGCGGTGCCGCCCGCGGCCAGCACGCCCAGCAGCACCTCGACGTAGGCCCGCCCGGGCGGGATCAGGAACGCGATCGGCGCGCCGTCGAGCGAGGCGCGCCCGCCGCGCAGCGCGCGCGACAGGCGGCCGGCGCGGCTCCAGAGCGCGGCGTAGCCGACCGGGGCGTCGCCCGAGACGCCCGTGGCATCGCCGACCGGATCGCCGACAGTCCCCAGGGCCAGGCCGCCGCCCCGCGCCGCGTGCGCCCGCAGCCGCTCGAGCAGCGGCGATGGGGCGGCCGGCGGCCACGCGAGCGGAGACGGCGGCGCAACCGGCATCAGTGGTGCTCGTGGTCCGGACCGCCGCCGTGTCGGTGGCGGTGGCCGTGGCCGCGGGGGGCTGTCGCCGGCGAACGGGCGGCGGCTGCGGTCTTCTTCTTGCCGCCGCGCGCGGCGCCGCGTTTGCCGGGACGCCCGCTCGACGCCGTCGCCGGCGCCGTCGCCGTCGCCCTTTTGGCCTCGCCGTCGCTGTCGCCGCCGGCGCCCCCCAGCTGCTGGCGTCCCAGGGCGTCGGCGACGATCTCGATCCCGCCGTGCTTCACGCCGCGCATCGCCAGCATGCGTTCGGCGATCGCCTTCAGCCGATCCGACTTTCCGCGCACGACGATCACCTCCATGCACAGGTCATGGCTGAGGTGGACGTGCATGGTCGCCCGCACGTTCTCGCCCAGCTCGTGCTGGAGCTCGGTCAGCTTCTCGGACAGGTCGCGCACATGGTGGTCGTAGACCAGGGTCAGCGCCCCGACGGCGTCGACGCCGCGCGGGATCTTGGCGCGCCCGATCTCCGCCCGCGCCAGATCGCGGAACAGCTCCGAGCGGGTGCAGCCGCGCTCTCCGACCAGCGCATCGAGCTCGCTCAGCAGCGGCGCGTCGATGGCGACGCCGAAGCGGACCAAGGTGGGCTTCATCGCGCGTGACGCTAGCGCAGCCCCGCGGTTCTGGAAACGTCAAAGGCGCCGCTTCTCGTCGAGCGGGCTCAGGATCGCCGCGAGACCTGCCGATGTTGCGGTTGATGTCCAATCGACGGGGGGACCCGTGCGCGATCTCCGGCCCTTTCACCGCCAGCGGCTGCATGTGTGACGTGCGGCGGGACGGTGCGCGGGCCGGCCACCACCGACCGCGCCGGTTGACGGGTGCTTTGACGCTGGCGCTGGCGCTGGCGAGCGGGGCCGCCCGCGCGGCCAGCCCCGAACCGGTGCTCCCGGCTGAGCCGGCGATGCCGGGCGCTGGGGTGGAAGCCGACTACTTGCGCTCACTCCACATCCGGATCCATCCCCGCTGGGTTGGCCGCTTCATGCGCGACCTAGCCGGCCCGTTGCCGCCGACCAGCCCGTTCAACAACCCCACGCTCCAGGCGGTGGTGCAGTTCTCGGTGCGCTGGGACGGCACGCCGACCGACGTGACGCTGGTCGGGAAGTCGGGCGTCGCCGCCTTCGACCAGGCGGCCCGCGAGGCCATCCTCAAGATCGACAGCTTCCCCCCGCCGCCGGTCGCGGTGCTGTCCGACGACCGGCTCGCGCACTTCCGCTGGGTCTTCGCGCGCGACGACCGCGGCTGCACCGGCGGCGAGGTGCGCCGGATCGAAGAGCCGCTCGCGGAGGCGCTGCCGCATCTGCTGATCCAGGGCCGCGTCGAGGAGGCGCTCTGGCGCCTGGCGCGTCACGCGGAGTCGGGTGAAGCGACGGCGCAAGATCCGCTGCAGCTGTTCGCGCGCGCCTGGCTGGCGCGGCCCCAGGGCGATCCGATCAACGATGGGCGGGCCGCCGCCGCTCTGGCGCGCGCCGGCGACGCAAAGCAGGTGCCGCGCCTGCGCGTCGCGCTCGGTCACCGCGACACCGTCGCTGTCGCCGCGAGCGCGCTGCGCGAGCTCAACGTCGAGATCTGCCCGCTGGTCGAGCAAAACCTCGGCGCCAGCGATCCCGCCGCGCAGGACCTCGCCATGCAGGCGCTCAGCGCCGCCGGGGGAAGCCTGCCGCCGACGTCACCGTGCGTGCAGGTGCTGGCAACTTTCGTTCAGGACCCCGCGCGCGACGGCCGGCGGCGCGCGCTCGCGGCGCACGCCGTGGCCGCGATCTCGGCCGACGGGGCACGGCGGCTGCTGACGTCGCTGCTGGCCGACCCGGATCCAGCGGTGCGCTCGGCCGCGGTGTCGTTGCTCGCGCGGCCGGGGGGCGGGCGGCCGGCGCTCTACCGCTGGCTGCCCTTCCTGCACGATCCCGCGATCGAGGTGCGCGCGGCGGCCGCGGCGGCGCTGGTGCGATGCTGCGGCGATCTGGCCCTGGATCAGCTGGTCCTGGTCTGGAAAGAGCCCTTGCCCCAGGTCGCGGTCGCGGTCGCCAACGAGCTCGGGCGGATGACCTCGGCGCCGTCGGAGGCCTTCCTCGTGCGCCTGTCCAAGCGTCGCGACCCCGCGGTGCGCGCGGCCACGGCCGAGGCGATGCTCGCGCGGCGCGACCTCGGCGCGCCGGTCGGCGGCACCGGCCCGAAGGACAATGGGGCGAAGGGCAATGGGACGAAGGCGGCGAAGGGGACAGCGCTGGCCAAGGGCGTGACGCCCGCCCCAATCACCGCTCCCGCCGGTGCCCCACCGCGCTGAGGTCGACCCCGCTCTGCGCGCGGTCATGGGTTTGGAACGCCGCCAGGCGATCGAGTGGCTGTTGGCGAACTTCGACCGGCTCGACCGGGCCGCGCTGGTCCAGGTCTTCGGCGCCTGGCTGCGGCCGCCCGGTTCGCCGGCGCGCGCGTCGGTTTCTGCTCGCTGATCTTTCCGCTAAAGTCTCGGCGATGTCCTTCACGATCCTGCTCGTCGAAGACGACCTCGACGTTCGCGAGGCGCTCGCGGAGACCCTGCGCGAGGAAGGCTACGCCGTCGACTGTCGCGAACGACGGCGTCGAAGCGCTCGACTATCTGCGCGGCGGCGGGCGTCCCGGGCTGATCCTGCTCGACCTCATGATGCCGCGAATGAGCGGCTCGGAGTTCCGCCTGGCGCAGAAGAAGGATCCCCTGCTGGCGCACTATCCGGTGGTGCTGCTCAGCGCCGACGGGCGCATGCGCGAGAAGGCCGCCGCGCTCGAGACCGCCGGCGCGATCCGCAAGCCGATCGATCTCGACGAGCTGCTCGAGGTGATCGAGCGCTTTCGCGACGCCGCCGACCAGGCGCAGCCGGTCGCCTGATCTGAAACCGGACTGGCGTCGCTGGCGTCGTGGCGCTCAGTACAGCCGGCGCATCAGCCAGCGCAGCGCCGCAGCGTCCGCGACCGATACGGGAACGTGAGCTGTCGGTCGACGAAGGGCGAGAGCAAGCCCAGCAGCGGGTGGTCCTCGACCACGGTCTCGAGGCGGCAGAACTGGCGCAGCCCCTCGGGACCGTGGCGCACGCCCGATGCCGCTCGCCTTGACGCCGCCGAGCGGGCGCCTCGACGCAGAAGTAGTTCACCAGCACGTCGTTGACGCAGACGCTGCCCGCCTCCAGGCGCCGCGCCAGCGCGCGCGCCCGCGCCGCGTCGCCCGACCAGACGCTGCCCGACAGGCCGAGCGGCGAGTCGTTGGCGATGCGCAGCGCCGTCTCGGCGTCGGGGACGCGCATGATCGGCAGCACCGGCCCGAAGGTCTCCTCGCGCATCACCGCCATCTCGGGCGTGGCGTCGGCGATCAGCGTCGGCGCGAAGAACCGCCCCGCGCCCAGATCGGCGCGCTCGCGCGCCGCCGGTCGACGACGCGCGCCCCCTTGGCGACGGCGTCGGCGATCTGCGCGCGCGCGTTGTCGATCTGCGGCGCGAAGGTGATGGCGCCGACGTCGAAGTCGACGTCGCTGCGATCGCCGTGCGGCGGCGGCGACGGTCCCTGGCGCAGGCGCGCGATCTCGGCGGCGCACAGCTCGACGAAGCGCGTCGGCGACCGGCTCCTCGACCAGCACCCGTTCGGTGCGCATGCAGACCTGCCCGCTGTGCGCGAAGCCGCTCCAGACGGCGGCGTGCGCGGCGCGCGGCAGGTCGGCGTCGGCCAGCACGATCATCGGCGACTTGCCGCCCAGCTCGAGCACGACCGGGATCAGCCGCTCGCCGGCGTCGCGCGCGATCTGCCGCCCCACCTTCTGGCTGCCGGTGAAGAAGATCATGTCGACCTTCGCGGCACAGCGCCGCGCCCGACGTCGCCCTCGCCCGGTGACGACCTGGAACACGCCCTCGGGCAGCCCCAGCTCGCGCCAGAGCTCCAGCACCCGCAGCGACGTCAGCGGCGTCCACTCCGACGGCTTGAGGACGACCGCGTTGCCGCACACCAGCGGCGCGACGCAGTCGGCGAAGTTGTTGAGCAGCGGCCAGTTCCAGGGACCGATCACGCCGACCACGCCGCGCGGGTGGTAGACGACGCGCGCGCGCTTGTTGGCGAAGACGAGCGGGTGGCGAACGTCGTCGCGCAGCGCGCGCCGCCCGGCGCGCCCGGTGTAGTAGCGCGTGAGCTCGCAGGTGTAGAAGAGCTCGATCACCTCCGCCTCGTAGCGCGGCTTGCCGCTCTCGGCGACCAGGGTGTCGATCAGAGCCGACGTCGTCGCAGCATGCGCGCGGGCGAGGCGGCGCAGCGCGCGCGCCCGCTCGGCGAACGGCAGCGCGCCCCAGGCCGGCTGAGCCGCGCGCGCCCGCGCCAGCGCCGCGTCCACGTCGTCGGCGCTCGCCGGCGGCGACCTCGGCGATGCGTCGCGCCGGTGCGCCGGGTTCTGGATGCGGAGGGCGGGGAGCGGGGGGCATGCCGCCGGTTTTACACGAATTCGGCCGCGAACTCGGCTGAGCGCGGGCCCCCGTCGGCTTGCCTGGTCGACGTGCGCGCGGTGCGGCGGCGCGTGATCTGTTGCCAGCGCGCCATCGGTCGCAGCTGTCTCGCGCCGCGGTCGCGGCGCGCCGGCCGGATCCGCGACCGCCGGGCGACTTTTGCGATGGACCGGCGCAGGCGCCCGTCGTACACTGGGAAAACATGACGGCTGGCGGCTCGTGCTGACGATTTGCGGGACAGCGTGCGGCGCTGGGATCGTCGCGTCGCGGGCTGCGGGCGGTCGGATCTGCTTCTCGGCGCGCGGGTCGCGGCGGGCGGCGGCGGCGGCCGCAGAGCGACGGCGGCGGCGGCGGCGGGGGGCAGCGACGGCGGCGGTCGGACATGCCGCCGCACCTGCCAGGCCAAGCGTCGAGATCTGCAACAACGGCAAGGACGACAACTGCAACAACTCGTCGGATTGCCTCGACCCGGGCTGCTTCGGCGATCGCGCCTGCACCAAGCCGGGCGTCGAGATCTGCAACAACGGCCTCGACGACGACGCCGACGGCACGCATCGACTGCGCCGATCCCGACTGCACGGGCAGCCTCGCCTGCACGCCCGGCGATGGGCACCGAGATCTGCGACAACGGCCTCGACGACAACGGCGACGGCCTGGTCGACTGCAGCGATCCGCAGTGCACCACCTTCGCCGGCTGCCTGACGTGGTCGCTGCACGCCCGACGTCGACTTCGGCACGCTCGCCGCGCACGGCGCGACGGTGACGCGCACCCTCGACACGCGCGGCGCCGCCGAACGGCTACGCGACCTGCGCGCCCGACGGGCGGCAGCGGGCGCGTCGGCCAGCTTCCAGCTCGACCAGGCCGCCGACGTGCGCCTCGACTTCTCGCAGCCGACGCGGCACCGCCCACGTGGTCGGCGCTGTTCCGCGCCGGCGCCAACCAGGCCTGCGACCAGAACCCGGTCTACTGCCTGCCGGTCGGCCAGACAGGCGCACGGCGACCCACACCTTCCCGGCCTGGCGCGCCGGCGTCTACTGGCGTGATCGTCGAGTCGTACCCGGGCATCGCCGGGCTCGACCACGGTCACGCTGTCGACGGGCACCGCCCGACGACGCCCGAGATCTGCAACAACGGCATCGACGACGACGGCAACGGCCTCATCGACTGCCAGGACAGCGCCTGCGTCGAGCGTCCCGCTGCTGCGTGGGCAGCGAGTGCGTCGCCCGACGTCAACGTCGGCGCGCTGGTCGTCGGCGCGCCGGCCAAGACGGTGCACCGTCAACACCGCGTCGTCGACCAACCGCTACCACGCCGACCTGCGCCGGCAACAGCACCGGCGCCGATCGCACGCGTCGCCTTCACCCTGGCCGAGCCGGGCGGCGCTCGAGGTCGCCTTCAACCAGACCGGCGCAGCACGTCTTCGCGCTCTACACGATGCCGGCCGCCGGGCTCGCCTGCGACGCCGACGCAGCGTCGCCTGCGTCTATCCGGGCGACCGTCCGTCCGGCGACCGTTCGCGTTCCCGGACCTGCCGGCCGGGCAGCTACCTCTTGATCGTCAAGGCGACGAGCCCGCCGCAGACCGGGCTGGTGTCGCTGCGCCTGTCGGCCTTCAGCGGCCGCACGGTCGAGATCTGCAGCAACGGCATCGACGACGACGGCAACGGCCTCATCGACTGCGCCGATCCCGACCTGCTTCGGCGTCGGCACCTGCACGGCGCCGGCCTGCATGCCCGACCAGAACGTCGGGCGCGTTCTCGCCGGGTCGACGCCGGGTCGGTGGACGATCCAGACCTGACCGTCGACACCACCAACGGCAAGGACCTGTACCAGACCGAGTGCGGCCGCGGCAACGGCAAGGAGCAGGTCGTGCGGCTGACCCTGACGCAGCCGATGGCGCTGGGCCTCGACTGCACGCGAGACCGGCTCGCACGTGTTCGAGCTGTCGCGCGCAGCTGAAGCCGCTCGACGCCTGCAACGCCAACACCAGTCGACTGCGCCGATCCGGAGGCGCTGCCGTTCGGGTGCGGCTTCGCGATCCCCAACCTGCAGCCGGGGACCTACAACCTCATCGTCGCAGGCCTTCCAGGCCGGGCACCGAGGGGACGGTGCAGCCTGACGCTGACCGGGCTGCGGCGACGCGATCCGCGAGATCTGCGACAACGGCATCGACGACGACAAGGACGGCGCGATCGACTGCGCCGACCTCAAGTGCGTCACCGATCGCCGAGCTGCGCGAAGTTCGCCTGCCGCGCCGACAAGATCGCTCGGCCTGCTGCCGCTCAACGGCACGCGGGTCGTCGGTGGTCGTCCAGACCGTCGATCGGCGGGCGACGATCAGGCGACGTCGACGTGCACCAGCGCGCCCGGCGGCCAGGACGCGGTCGTCAACTTCCAGCTGCCGGCGCTGTCCGACCTGACCGTGCAGTGGGCGCAGGTCGGCAACCACGCGCTCGCGATCTACGCCGACGCCGGCACGCTGCTCGCGTGCGAGGCGGCGACCAACTGGGCCTGCTTCGCCACGGCGGGCGCGCGACCGGGACCCAGGTCTTCCCGCGCCTGCCGATGGGCCGCTACCACCTGGTCGTCGACGCCGACAAGCCCGGCAGCGAGGGCGGCGTCGTCCTGCAGACTCTCCGCGGTTCCGAGCCCGTGAGTGGTCGATGAGCGCGCGCCCGCCCGCTGCCCGCGGCGCCGCGCTTCGATCTCGCGGGGCGGACGGCGCTGGTGACCGGCGCGGCGCGCGGGATCGGGCGCGGCTGCGCGATCGCGCTGGCGCAGGCCGGCGCCGACCTGGCGCTGGGGTTGCGCGACGCCGGTTCGCCGGAGGCGCGCGAGCTGTGCGACGCTGATCGCGGCGCTGGGGCGGCGCGCGCTGCCGCTGCAGATGGACGTGACCCGGCGCGAGCAGATCGCCGGCGCCACCGCGCGACGCCGTGCGCGCGCTCGGGCGCATCGACGTGCTGGTCAACAACGCCGGCATCGGGCCGCCCAATCCGGCCGAGGCGGTGACCGAGGACGACTTCGATCGCACGGTCGCGGTCAACCTCAAGGGGACCTTCTTCGTGAGCCAGGAGGTCGGCGCGCGCGATGATCCGCCAGGGGGGCGGCGGGCGCATCGTCAACCTCAGCTCGCAGGCCGGCTTCGTGGCGCTGCCGACCGAGTCGGTCTACTGCATGACCAAGGCGGCGATCGCCCACCTGACCAAGTGCCTGGCGGTCGAATGGGCGCCCCACGGCATCAACGTCAACGCGGTGGCGCCGACGTTCATCCGCACGCCCGGCACGGTGAAGTGGCTGGCCGACGACGCCTTCCGCGCCGATCTGCTGGCGCGCATCCCGCTCGGGCGCGTCGGCGATCCGGTCGACGTCGCCGCCGCCGTGGTCTTCCTGGCGTCGCCGGCGGCGGCGATGGTGACCGGCACGACCCTGCTCATCGACGGCGGCTGGACCGCGCGCTGAGGCTGGTCGGGTAGCGCCAAGACGCCGAGACGGCACGGGCCGAAATTTCGAAAATCCGGACTTTGGCGTCTCTGGCGTCATGGCGTCGGTCTAGCCCGGGATCAGCTCCGGGTCGCGCAGGCGGCCGTCGGGGTCCAGCAGCATGCGGAAGGTGTCGCCGTTGCCCATCGGGGGTGGGCGCCAGCCGGTGGCGGCGGCGATCAGGGCGCGCAGCGCGCCGCCGTGGCTGACGATCAGCACGGCGTCGGCCCGGCCGGGGTCCTGGCCCGGCGGTCGCGCGCCGGCGCGCGCCACCGCGGCCTGCATGCGCGCGACCACCTGGTGCTCGAGCTCGCCGCCCGCCGGTGTGTGGGTCCGGTCGCCGATGTAGCGCGCCCACTCCTCGGCCTGCTGGGCCTCGCACTCCGCGCGCGTCAGCCCCTCGAAGACGCCGTAGCCCCGCTCGCGCAGGCCGGCGTCGAGGGTGACGGTCGCGATGCCCAGGTGCGCGCGCCACGATCTCGGCGGTCTCGCGTGCGCGACGAAAGATCGCTGGCGCAGACGCGGCCAATGCCGCGATACCCGGCCAGGCGCGCCGCCAGCGTGACGGCCTGGGCGCGCCCGATGGCGTTGAGGGCGATGTCGGTCTGCCCCTGCCACCGTTGCTCGGAATTCCAGGCGGTCTCGCCGTGGCGGGCGAGAAACAGCACGCGGGATGTGACGCGCAAGATCGACGATCGACGGACGAACAAGATGAGCAAAGTCGGGGGCGAGAGCAAGCCCAGCCGGTATTTCGCAGGCGGACAGGGCATCGCGCTATAAACGGCGCGTGGACTTCGAGCCCGACGAGGAGCAGCGCCTGATCGCCGAGACCGCGCGCGCGTTCGCCGAGCGCGAGCTGGCCCCGCGCGCCGGCGCGCGCGACCGCAGCGGCGAGTTCCCCGAGCGCGAGATGCGCGCGCTGGGCGCGCTCGGCCTGCTGGGCGTGATGGTGCCGGCCGCGTACGGCGGCGTCGAGGCCGGGCCGGTCGCGCTGGCGCTCGCGCTGCGCGAGATCGCGCGCGGCGACGCCTCGGTGGCCGTCACGATGTCGGTCACCAACATGGTCGCCGAGACGCTGGCCCGCTTCGGCACCGACGAGGCGCGCCACCGCTACCTGCCGCGGCTCTGCTCGGGCGACGCGGTCGCCGGCGCGTTCGCGCTGTCCGAGCCCCAGGCCGGCAGCGATCCGTCGGCGATGACCACGACCGCCGAGCGCGACGCCGCCGGCGGCGGCTATCGGCTGCGCGGCGCCAAGCTGTGGACCACCTCGGGCGATCGCGCCGGCGTGCTGCTGGTGGCGGCGCGCAACGGCGCGTCGCTGGGGCGGCCCGGCTTCTCGACCTTCGTCGTCGAGCAGGGGACGCCGGGCCTGACGCCGGGCCGCCACGAGGACAAGATGGGGCTGCGCGGGTCGACCACGGTCGCGCTGACCCTCGACGACGTGGCGGTCGCGCCGGACGCGCTGGTGGGCGCCGAGGGCGACGGGCTCAAGGTCGCGCTGAGCGCGCTCGGCGGCGGCCGCATCGGCATCGCGGCGCAGGCGCTGGGCATCGCGCGCGCCGCGTTCGAGGTCGCGCGCGCCCACGTGCGCGAGCGGCGCCAGTTCAACCGCCCGCTGGGCGATTTTCAGGCCGTGCGCTTCGCCCTGGCCGACGCCGCGGTCGCGCTCGACGCCGGCTGGCTGCTGACGTTGGCCGCCGCCTGGCGCAAGCAGCGCGGGCAGCCCTTCACCCGCCAGGCCGCCCAGGCCAAGCTGTTCGCCACCGAGCGCGCCAACGAGATCTGCGACCGCGCCGTGCAGATCCTGGGCGGCTACGGCTACACGCGCGACTTTCCCGTCGAGCGCCACTTCCGCGACGTCCGCGTCACCACGATTTACGAGGGCACCAGCCAGATCCAGCGCCTGGTCATCGCCCGCGAGTGGCTGCGGGAGGCGCGCACGAGCTTCGCCCCCATCTGATAAGATTGCCAGGACGTGTCTGAAGCCAAGCGCAAGATCCGGATCGTGGTCGCCAAGCCCGGGCTCGACGGGCACGATCGCGGCGCCAAGGTGGTCGCGCGGGCGCTGGCCGACGCGGGGTACGAGGTCATCTACACCGGGCTGCACCAGACGCCCGACATGATCGCGGCCGCGGCGCTGCAGGAGTCGGCCGACGCGGTCGGGCTGTCGATCATGTCGGGTGCGCACATGACGCACTTCCCGGCGGTGATCGAGGCGCTGCGCGCGCGCGGCGCCGGCCACGTCGTGGTGTTCGGGGGCGGCATCGTCCCCGACGAGGACGTCGTGGCGCTCAAGCAGCAAGGGGTGGCGGCGATCTTCAAGCCGGGGGCGTCGACGCAAGAGATCGTGGACTGGATCGAGCGCGAGCTGCGGCCGCGCCTGGAAGGAGCCGCTGCGTGAACCAGGGTTTTTGTCGAGCTGTCGCCACGTCGTGTTCGCTGCGGGCCGGTCTGGCGCTGACGCTGCTGGTGGTCGGGCTGCGCGAGGCGCGCGCCAACGCGACCGAGAAGACGGAAGAGCAGCGCATCGCCGAGGCGCTGCAGGCGACGCTGGTCGCCCACGGCGGCGACGTGCACCGCTGCTTCGAGAAGGCGCTGGCCGACACGCTGGACGTGTCGGGAAAGATCGAGCTCGCCGTCGACGTGGGCGCCGAGGGGCGGGTCGTCAAGGCGGTGCCCGCCCTCGACGAGGTGAAGTCGCCGGTGCTGCTGGCGTGCCTGCAGGAGAGCGCGCAGCTGTGGACCATGGCCGGCATCGACGCCGGCAGCACGGTGATCGTGCCGCTGACCTTCGAGGGGCAGATGGCGCAGTTTTCGTTGAAGGCCGCCGACGCGCCCGACCACGGGCCGCCCGCGCCCAAGCACAAGCGCAAGGGGCTGCAGACCGGCGTCGCGCCCTTCTCGGTCAAGCTGCTGGTCGACGAGGCGACGATGCACGCCGAGCACGCGTCGCTGTCGCTGCTGACGGTGTCGCCCGCCAACCGCATCGCCATGCACAAGCACCCGGGCGCCGAGGTGCTGTACGTGCTGAAGGGGCACGCGCGCGTCATCGGCCCGCAGGGCCGCGCGCCCGAGAAGATCGACGAGGGGGACGGCGATCTTCATCCCTGGCGAGATGCCCCACGCCATCGAGAACATGGGCCGCTCGGCGCCCGCGGTCATGCTGGAGATCTTCGCGCCGCTCCGGCCCCGAGCGGGTCTATCGCGATCCCAAGGACGAGGCGGCGCGCGCCGCCTTCGAGGTGATTCGCGATCCCCGCCAGGCGAAGACGCCCGAAGGGGCGCACTTCGTGCTCGCCGGCGCCGGCAAGGCCGAGACCATCACCGGCGCGACCGGCAAGGTCAAGGCGCATCCGCTGTTCACCGAGGAGACGACCGACAGCAAGGATGTCTACGTCGGCCTGCTCGAGGCCGAGGGCGGCGCCGAGATCCCGCGTCACACCCACGAAGGCAGCGAAGAGATCCTCTACGTCATCTCGGGCGACGGCGAGCTGACGGTCGGCAGCGACAAGATCAAGTTCGGGCGCGAGCAGGCGATCCACATCCCCGCCGGACAGGCGCACGCGATCAAGTTCCACGGCGACGAGCGGGGCATGGTCCTTCAGGCCTTCGCGCCCGGTGGCGCCGAGAAGGAACGGTTCAAGGCGACGGGCAAGGCGAGGGCCAAATGAACTTCGACCTCAGCGAAGAGCAGCTGATCCTGAAGAAGTCGGTGCGCGAGCTGTGCGAGCGACTGATCATTCCCAACGCCGCGCGCTGGGATCGGGAAGAGCGCTTTCCCCACGAGGTGATCGCCCCCATGGCCGAGATGGGGCTGTTCGGCATGCAGATCCCGGAGGAGTACGGCGGCGCCGGCATGAAGTTCCTGGACTTCGTCGTGGCGCTGGAAGAGGTCGCGTCACGCCGACGCTTCGATCGGGCTCACCATGGCGTCGCACAACTCGCTGTGCACCGGGCACCTCTTCCTGGCGGGCAACGAGGAGCAGCGCCGCAAGTACATCCCGCGGCTCGCGCGCGGCGAGGTGCTGGGCGGCTGGGGGCTCACCGAGCCGGGCTCGGGCTCCGACGCCGGCGCGGCGCGCGCGCGCGCCGAGCGCCAGGGCGACGGTTGGCTGCTCAACGGGACCAAGACCTTCATCACCCAGGGCTCGGTCGGTGAGATCTACGTCGTGCTCGCGTCGACGGCGCCCGAGCTGCGCGCCAAGGGCTTGACCGCGTTCATCGTCGAGCGCGGCACGCCCGGGTTCCGCACCGGCAAGCGCATCGAGAAGATGGGCCTGCACGCGTCGGACACGACCGAGCTCGTGCTGGAGGACGTCGCGCTTGCCCGAGTCGCAGCAGCTTGGCCAGCTGAACCAGGGCTTCTTCGACACGCTGCAGATCCTCGACAAGGGACGCATCGGGATCGGCGCCTGGGCGGTGGGGATCGGCCGCGCCGCCATGGAGGCCGCCCGTCGCTACGCCAAGGAGCGGGTGCAGTTCGGCAAGCCGATCGCGGAGTTTCAGGCCATCCAGCACATGCTGGCCGACATGGCGACCGAGCTCGACGCCGCCCGCCTGCTGGTCTGGCGCGCCGCCCTGCTGCAGGACAAGCACCAGCGCACCACGCGCGAGTCGTCGATCGCCAAGTTGTTCGCCGCGCGCACGGTGATGCGCGCCTGCAACGCCGCGCTGCAGATCCACGGCGGCTACGGCTACACGCGCGAGTTCGACGTCGAACGCTACCTGCGCGACGCCAAGCTGGCCGAGATCGGCGAGGGGACCAACGAGGTTCAGAAGATGGTGATCGCCCGCGAGATCCTCAAGGAGGCGGCGGGCGCCTGACGGTTGATGGCGGCGCCCGACGAAGAGGGATCGGCGCGCGCGCGGCAGGTGCTGGCCGGTGATCGGGGCGCGGCCGCGCGGCTCATGCGCGACCTCGACGACGGCGTCGCCGGGGCGACCGAGGATCTGGCGTGGCTGTACCCGCGCACCGGCGCGCGCGTTCGTCGTCGGCGTGACCGGCATGCCCGGCGTCGGCAAGTCGACGCTGGTGGCGGCGCTGATCGGTCACTACCGCGCCGCCGGCGCGCAGGTCGGCGTGGTGGCCGTCGATCCGTCGAGCCCGTTCTCGGGCGGGGCGCTGCTGGGCGATCGCGTGCGCATGCAGCACCACGCCACCGACGCCGGGGTCTTCATCCGCTCGCTGGCGACGCGCGGGCAGCTTGGTGGGCTGTCGCGCTCGACGGTCGACGTGGTCAGCGTGCTCGACGCCGCCGGCTTCGAGCGCATCATCGTCGAGACCGTCGGTGTCGGCCAGGCCGAGGTCGACGTCATGTCGGCCGTCGACGTCGTGGTCGTGGTCAGCGCGCCCGGCCTCGGCGACGAGGTGCAGGCGTTGAAGGCCGGAATTCTCGAGATCGCCGACGTGCTGGTGGTCAACAAGGCCGATCGCGAGGGGGCCGATCGCGCCGTGAAGGACCTGACCACGATGCTCGACCTCGCGCAGCGCGGGCGCGGCGGCGCGCCGCGAGGCGCCGCGGGTGGTGCCCGCCCGGTCTTGAAGACCGTCGCCTCGAGCGGGGTCGGTATCGAACCCCTGGCGCAGGCGATAGACGGCGCCCGTCCCGCGACGCCGGAGCAGCGCGCCGACCGGCGGCGGCAGCAGGCCGAGGCGCAGGTGCTGGCGATCGCGGGCGAGCTCGGCCGCCAGGCCCTGCGCCGGCTCGTCGGGGCCAGGGGCAACGACGGCGGCGACGACGCGGATGCGGATCACGCCGACGCCGACGGGGGCGGGGGCGGGGGAGGACGGTCGGGCGCGTTTCGTCGTCTGGTCGACGAGGTCGCGGCCCGACGGTGCGATCCGTACGCGGCGGCGGCGGCGCTGGTCGACGCGCTGGCCGCCGCCCGGTCGTAGTGATTCGCCTCGGGCGGGCAGGGCGGTCGGCGTGTTAGGATCGAGCGATGCGCCGCAAGATGTCCGCTGTGATCAGGTTGGCATTGGCCCTGGCGACGACGGGAAGCGCCGGGGTGCTGAGCGGCTGCAGCGCCGTCAGCTCTCTCACCACGCTGACGTTCGACCTGCCGCCCAAGAGCTTCAGCTTCGACACCGCGAGCTCCGGCTGGAAGGCGCCGCCGGCGAGCTTTCCCTCGGTCACCTGCGGGACCAGCGGCCAGCAGGTCACCGATTGCTGTCACCCGCCGCCGCCCGCGCCCGCGCCCGACTGCGCGGGGACGACGCCGCTGGTCTGCGAGAGCGGCGTGTGCGTGCTGGAGTTTCCGGTCAGCACCAGCCAGGCGATCGATTTGAAGATGGAGGTTCCGGCGCTGTCGAACCTGGGCGGCCAGACCCTCGCCCAGATCAGCATCTCTCAGATCACCTACACGATCGCCAGCACGCTGAACGTCGAGCTGCCGCCCATCGACATCTACGTCGCCGATCAAGGCGCGACGTCGTCGAAGGATGCCTCGGCGAAGAAGTTCGGCACCATCCCGGCGACGCCGGCTGGTACGACCAAGAGCGGGGACATGATGCTCGACCCCAACGGGCAGGCGGCCTTCTCGCATTACGCCAGCTCGTTCACCATCCCGTTCAACATCATCGCGCAGACCACGATGATCGTTCCCCCGGGCAGCCCGGTCCCCGCCGGCAAGGTCGACGTCACCGTGGGCGGCAAGATAAAGGCCAAGCCGAACCTCTGAATTGCCGCCGACAACTAGCTCGGAACCCTCAAAGGTTCCGAACCTCCCGCGATGGGCTGCGGCGGCGAAGCCGCCTTCGCCCGACGCGCTCTGCTAATCTGCGCGGCGTCGTGTCCTCTGGTCGTCTTCGACGTCCTGATCGCCGGCGCCGGTCCGGCCGGCGTCGCCACGGCGGTGGCGCTGGCGCAGCGGGCGCCGGCGCTGGCGGGCGGCGGCATCGTCTGTCTCGACCGCGCGCGCTTCCCGCGCGCCAAGCCGTGCGGCGGCGGCCTGACCGGCCACGCCCACCACGCGCTGGAGCGCTGGGGCTGGCTGTGCGCGTGCCGCGCGTCGCCTGCGCCAGCGGCCGGCTGGTCTACGGCGCCGCCGTCGCCGACGTCGCGCTCGGGCGCGCGGTCGACATCGTTCGCCGCGAGGAGTTCGACGCCGACCTGGTGGCCCAGGCGCGCGCGCGCGGGATCGAGGTCGTCGAAGGGGAGGGGGTCGAGCGCTTCCAGGTCGACGGCGCCGCGCGGCAGGTGCGCATCGTGACCACGCGCGGCCGCGACCTGCGCGCCCGCGATCCTGGTCGGCGCCGACGGCGTCGGCAGCCGCGTGCGCAAGGCGCTGGCCCGGGCGGATCCGGCGCCGCCGGCGCGCGGGCGTCGGCAGCCCGCTGCGCCTGTTCAAGGCCGAGCTGGCGGCGCCGCCGGCGCCTGCAGCTCGGCGGCCGCATGATCTACGACTTTTCGCCGATGGACGAAGGGCTGCGCGGCTACGTCTGGCTGTTTCCGGTCGCGGGCGGGCGGGTCAACGTCGGCGCCATGCACTACCCGTCGCGCCACCTGCCGGGCGCCGAGATCGATCGGCTGCTGCGGCGCACGCTGGCGAGCTACGGCGTCAACCTGACGGCGCCGGCGCGCGGCTGGCCGGCCTGGCGCTACGATCCGCGCGCGCGCATCGCCGGGCCGCATCTGACTGTGCGTCGGCGACGCCGCCGGCATCGACGCCCTGACCGGTGAAGGGATCGCCGTCGGGCTCGAGCAGGGCATCGTCGCCGCCGATGCGATCGCCGCGCGCGCTGGCGACCGGCGACTTCCGGTTCGCCGGCTACGCCGCCGCCGTGCGCGCCGCCGTCGTCGGGCGCGAGCTGACGCTCGACCGCTGGGCGGCGGCGATGCTCTATCCGTCGAGCGGCTTCTCGCTGGCGCTGTCGATGGTGCATGTTCGATCGCCGGCGTGCGCGAGCTGTATGCCGCGCGGGTGTCGGGCTCGGCGGTGCTGGCCGACGCGAAGCCGGCAGCTGCTGGGCGCCCTGCTGCGGCACGCCGTCGCCGCGAGGCCGCGCTTGCGGCAGCTACGACGAATGGCCGTCGGTCTTACGCGCTGAGGCAGCGGGCGAGCTGGTCAGACGCTGGCGGCGCGGGGCGCGGGGGACGTCGGTTTCGTCGACGCGGCGGCGCCGCTCGGACCCGGGGCTGCCGCCGGCGACTCGGTTGCCGGCGCGCCGTTGCCGTTGACGTTGCTGCTGCTCTGGGCGGTGGCGCTGGTCCCGTTGCCGGCGCTGGCGGCGGCGCGCGCGGCCGCCTCGTTGACGCGCTCTTTCAGCTCCTTGCCGACCTTGAAGAACGGCAGCCGCTTCGGCTTCACGCTCACGGCCGAGCCGGTGCGCGGGTTGCGTCCCTCGTAGGCGCGATAGTTGCGAATCTCGAAGCTGCCGAAGCCCCGGATCTCGATGCGCTCGCCGCGGCGGAGCGACGCCTCCATGCAATCGAAGATCGCATTGATGAGAAGCTCGGCCCGACCCTTGGGCATCTTCTCAGCCTCGCATAAGAGGTCGATGAGATCTGACTTCGTCATCAGGCTTTTTCCCCCCCCAAAAGAATCGAAAAAGAAGAAACGAAGAAGACTACGAAGAAAACCACAGAGAGCGACTCGAAAATGCGCAAGTGAAAAAGCGACACACCCTCAGCAGTCATCAACCGTACCTCCAGAGGGCGGTGAGGCGCAACAAGTTTAGCCGGCGCGGTGTTCGCCGAAGACATTCCGCAGCACGTCGGCGATCTCGCCCAGCGTCGCCCGCGCCTTGACGGCCGCGAGGATCGCGGGCAGCAGGTTGTCGCGGCCGCGCGCGGTCGCTGCCAGCGCCGCCAGCGGCGCCGCCAGCGCGGCGGCGTCGCGCTGCTGGCGCAGACCAACCACCCGTTCGCACCTGCGCCTGCTCGATCGCCGGGTCGAGGTGATGCAGCGGCACCGCCGCCTGCGCGGTCGCGCCGGGGTCGTCGGCGAACTGGTTCTGGCCCGACGATGATGCGCCGCCGCTCCTCGACCGCCCGCTGGTGCTCGAACGCGCGCCGCTCGATCTCGCGCTGCGGAAAGCCCTCCTCGATGGCGGCGACCATGCCGCCGCGCTCGATCGATCTCGTCGAGCAGCGCGCGCGCGCGCGCCTCGATCTCGCTGGTCAGCGCCTCGACGGCGTACGAGCCGCCCAGCGGGTCGACGACGTCGGCGACGCCGCTCTCGTGCGCCAGGATCTGCTGCGTGCGCAGCGCCAGCTGCGCCGACGCCTCGGTCGGCAGCGCCAGCGCCTCGTCGTAGGCGTTGGTGTGGAGCGACTGCGCGCCGCCCAGCACGGCGGCCAGCGCCTCGACGGTGGTGCGCACGACGTTGTTCGAGCGGCTGCTGCGCCGTCAGCGTCGAGCCGGCGGTCTGCGCGTGGAAGCGCAGCATCAGCGAGCGCGGATCGCGCGCGCCGAAGCGGTCGCGCATGATGCGCGCCCACAGCCGCCGCGCCGCGCGAAACTTGGCGACCTCCTCCAGCAGATTCGCGTGGGCGTTGAAGAAGAACGAGATGCGCGGCGCGAAGTCGTCGACCGCGCAGGCCCGCGCGCGCGCGCCGCCTCGACGTAGGCGATGCCGTCGGCCAGCGTGAAGGCGACCTCCTGCACGGCGTCGCTGCCCGCCTCGCGGATGTGGTAGCCGCTGACGCTGATGGTGTTCCAGCGCGGCACCTCGTCGCGGCAGAACGCGAAGCAGTCGGCGACGAGCCGCATCGACGGCGCCGGCGGATAGATGTACGTCCCGCGCGCGATGTACTCCTTGAGGATGTCGTTCTGGATCGTCCCCTGCAGCGCGCGCGCGCGGCACGCCGCGCTCGTCGGCGACGGCGATGTAGAGGCACAGCAGCGTCGCCGCCGTGGCGTTGATCGTCATCGACGTCGACACGCGATCGAGCGGCAGCCCGTCGAGCAGCACCTGCATGTCGTCGAGGCTGGCGATGGCGACGCCGGCGCGCCCGACCTCGCCGCGCGCCAGCGGATGGTCGGAGTCGCGCCCCATCTGCGTCGGCAGATCGAACGCCACCGACAGGCCGGTCTGTCCCGAGGCCAGCAGGAACTTGTAGCGCCGGTTGCTCTCGGCGGCCGAGCCGAATCCGGCGTACTGCCGCATGGTCCAGAGGCGCTCGCGATACATCGTGCGGCGTGGATGCCGCGCGTGTAGGGGAAGGCGCCCGGCGCGCCGAGATCGCGCGCGGCATCGAAGGGAGGATCGGCAGCCGCCAGCGTGGCGGCGTCGAACACCGGAGGCAGCGGGATGCCGGCGGAGGTCTCGATCGGATCCGTCGATCGGCTCTTCGGCCTTCGGCTCTTCCGGGCGCTTCATGCCGGGGAGAGGCGAATCTCGGGCACCTCTCCCGTGACCAGCAACGTCGGCTCGGTCTGCGCCTGGATCTCCGCGACGCGAGACGCCGGGCGCGCGCTCGCGCAGCGCCAGGCCCGTCGGGCGTCACCTCCATCACCGCCAGGTCGGTGATGCACCAGGTGCACGGCGCCCACCGCCGTCAGCGGCAGCGTGCAGCGCCGCAGGATCTTCTTCTCGCCCTTTGGCGACGTGCTCCATCATGACGATCACCCGCTTGGCGGCGGCGACCAGATCCATGGCGCCGCCCATCCCCTTGACCATCTTGCCGGGGATCATCCAGTTGGCGAGATCGCCGTTCTCCGCCACCTGCATGGCGCCCAGGATCGCGCAGTCGATGTGTCCGCCGCGGATCATCGCGAACGAGTCGGCCGACGAGAAGTAAGCGCTGCCCGGCAGCTCGGTGATCGTCTGCTTGCCGGCGTTGATGAGGTCGGGATCCTCCTCGCCCTCGAAGGGGAAGGGCCCGATGCCGAGCATGCCGTTCTCCGACTGCAGCACGATGTGGGTGCCGGCGGGGATGAAGTTCGCGACCAGCGTCGGCATGCCGATCCCCAGGTTCACGTACATGCCGTCGCGCAGCTCGCGCGCGGCGCGCTGGGCGATCTGCTCGCGAGTGAGGGGGGGCATGGTCAGGCGCTCCTCTTGCGGACGGTCCGCTGCTCGATCGGCTTTTCGAAGTGCGCGCCCGCGATGATGCGCTGGACGTAGATGCCCGGGGTGTGGATGCCGTCGGGGTCCAGCGCGCCGGGCTCGACCAGCGTCTCGACCTCGGCGATGGTGATGCGGCCCGCGGCGGCGATCATCGGGTTGAAGTTGCGCGTGGTCTTTCGGTAGACGAGGTTGCCGAAGCGATCGCCCTTCCAGGCCTTGACGATCGACACGTCGGCGCGCAGCGCGCGCTCCAGCACGTACATGCGGCCGTCGAACTCGCGCGTCTCCTTGCCTTCGGCGACCTTGGTGCCGTAGCCGGTGGCGGTGTAGAAGGCGGGGATGCCGGCGCCGCCGGCGCGGATGCGCTCGGCCAGCGTCCCCTGGGGCGTCAGCTCGACGTCGAGCTTGCCGTCGAGGAACAGCCGCTCGAAGGTCTTGTTCTCGCCGACGTAGCTCGCGATGATCTTCTTGACCTGGCCGTTGCCCAGCAGCAGCCCCAGCCCCTTGCCGTCGATGCCGCAGTTGTTCGAGATCACGGTCAGGTCGCGCGTGCCGCGCTTGCGAATCGCCTGGATCAGGTTCTCGGGGATGCCGCACAGGCCGAAGCCCCCGGCCATCAGGGTGGCGCCGTCGGTCAGGTCGGCAACGGCCTCGTCGGCGGAGGCGACAGTCTTGTCCATGACGCAACATCTTAACGCCGAAACCCGCGCGCCGCCCGCGGCCGCCCGCCGGCAGCTTTTATGGCGAAGCGACGTGACGGTGAGATACTTCCCTGACCCGACGTGACCATCGTGACTTTCACCACCGACTTTGGCTTCTCGGACGGCTATGTTGGAGCTATGAAGGGTGTGGTGCTGTCGCTGGCGCCGGACGCGACGCTGGTCGACATCACCCACGGCATCGCGGCGCAGGATGTCGTCGGCGGGGCGATCGCGCTGGCGCAGGCGGCGCCGCTGTTTCCGCGCGGGACGATCCACGTCGCGGTCGTCGATCCGGGCGTCGGTGGGGCGCGCGCCGACGTCGTGGTCGCGGCGGGCGGTTCGTTCTTCGTCGGTCCCGACAACGGCGTGCTGTCGCTGGCGGCGCCCGAGCCGCGGCAGATCTACCGCATCGACGCGGCGGCTTTTCGGCGCGAGCCGGTGAGCCCGACATTTCACGGCCGCGACGTCTTCGCGCCCACCGCGGGCCGCCTGGCCGCGGGCGCGCCGCCCTCGGCCGCCGGTCCGTCGCTGCCGGCGCTGGTCGAGCTGGATCCGCCGCTGGTGCGCCGGGTCGGCGATCGCGTCGAGGGGACGGTGACCCACGTCGATCGCTTCGGAAATCTGCTGACGTCGCTGTCGGCGGACGTCGTCCCGCCCGGTGCGCAGATCGAGATCACTGGGCGCGAGGGGACCTTCCGGCCCGACGCTCGGGAAGACGTTCGCCGACGTCGCGCCCGGCGCGCTGGTGGCCTACATCGGCAGCTCCGGGCTGCTGGAGATCGGGTTGCGCGACGGTTCGGCGGCGGCGTCGACCGGCGCCGGGCGCGGCAGCTCGGTGCGGCTGCGGAGGGCGCCGTGAACCGCGGCGGCCTGCTGGCGACGCTGGCGGCGCTGGCGCACGGTCTTGGTGTTCGTCTTCCTTTGCGGGTGGCTGCACCGTCGGCAACGGCAGCGGCGCCGCAGCCGGACCGATCTTCTTCTCGGCTGCACGCCGAGGGCAGCGACTACGGCGTGCCCGGCATGGAGCGGCTGTTCAACCTCGTCTCCGACGCTTCTTCGCGGGCGAGCCGATCGAGGACATCGGCGGTCGCGCTACCGAAGAACCGCCTGCTCATCCGCGTGCAGCGCAACGGCAACCGGATCGAGGTCAACGACACGCTGTACATCGACGTGCAGAACGCCTACGAGGTCGGCGCGCTGCGTGCGCGGGTCAAACCAAGGGCGGCGAGCCCCAGTGGGACCCGCGGATGACGACGTCGACCTACACCTTGCAGCCGACGACGACGCCCTGGTGCGACTGGTCGGGCGGCGCGCCGGTGGGCGACGGAGGGGTGGTGGCCGACGCCGGCGCTGGTGGCGACGCGGGCGATGCCGGTACCGACGCCGGTGCGAGCGCCGGTCTGCCCCCGCCGACCGGCTACGCGCGGATTCATC
The DNA here is from genome assembly GCA_963778795.1 of uncultured Pseudomonadota bacterium. GTDB lineage: Bacteria > Myxococcota_A > Polyangia > Fen-1088 > Fen-1088 > DASRQZ01. The sequence continues at coordinate 2,442,697 of CAVZVU010000005.1, forward strand.
TCGGCACCGAGGAGTTCGTGCGCTCGTCGCTGTCGTTGCTCTTCACCTGTCACCAGGCCAACGTGGTCGGTCTGGCGTTCGACGGCTGGATCGATTTCCTCGACTTTGGCGGCGCGGCGCAGCCCCAGCTGCGTCCCGAGGACCGCCAGGACCTCTCGCGAGACTTCAAGGTCAACTTCGGCGATCGCCTGCGCGCGAGGTTCCACATCGTCCTCAGCGACCAACGGATCTGGACGGCGATCAAGGACTTGATGCCGATTCCGAAGCCGCTGATCGGCGGCACCCTCGACGGCTTCTTCGACTTCGATCTCGAGCGCGGCCGCGGCGCGCAGCCGTTTCCGTGAGCGAGGTCGTCGTCGAGGTCGAGTCGCTGGCGCCGGGCGGCGACGCGGCTGGGCGCCAGCGCGGGGCGATCCCGCCGGTCTTCACGCCGGTCTTCCTGCCGGTCTTCGCGCCGGTCTGCCGCCGCCGGCGACGGGCGCGTCGTCTTCGTTCCGCTGGCGGCGCCCGGCGAGCGCGTGCGGGTCTCGCTGGTGCGCGAGAAGGAGCGCGTCGCCTGGGGCGAGCTGGTCGCGATCGAGCGCGCGGGACCGGATCGCGTACCGGCCGCCGTGTCATCTGTTCGGCAGCTGCGGCGGCTGCCAGTGGCAGCACGTCACGCTCGAGGCGCAGCAGCGCGCGAAGAGGACCATCGTCGAGCGGGCGCTGGGGTTGGGGCCCGGCGCGATCGAACCGGTGGTCGCCGCCGGTCCCGCGCTCGGCTATCGCGATCGCGCGAAGCTGGCCGTCGGTGCGGGCGCCGCGCCCAGGCCGGTCGGCTTTCACGCGCGCCGCTCGCACGAGATCGTCGACGCGCCGGCCTGCCTTCTGCTGTCGCCGGCGCTGGAGGCGGTGCTGCCGGTCGTGCGCGCGCTCGCGGCTCAGCTGCCGGCCGGAACCGAGATCGATCTCCAGGCTGGCGCCGAGGGGGTTCACGTCAACGTCGGCCAGGTCGACGGCAATGGCGCCGCGCTGGTTCGGCGCGAGGCCGATCGCTTGATGGCCGCGGGCGTCGTCGGTCTGACGATCGGTGGCAGGCTCATCGCGGGGCTGGCCGAGGTCGACGTCTCCGAGCGCGGCGGCGCGCCGCTGCCGGTGCCGGCGGGCGGGTTCGCGCAGGTCGGGCGCGCGGGCAATCGCGTGCTGGTCGACCGCGTGCTGGAGGCGGTGGGGCGCGCGCCCGGCACTGTGCTCGAGCTCTACGCCGGCTCGGGGAACTTCACGCGCGAGCTGGTCGCCCAGGCGGCGCCGGCGCGCGTGCTGGCCTGCGAGGGCGATCCCGCGGCGGTGGCGCGCGGCGCGCGCGCGGCGCCGGGCGCGGTCTGGAGTGCGCGCCTTCCGGACATCGCCGCCGACGTCGTCGTGCTCGACCCGCCGCGCGAGGGGGCCGACGCCGCCCACCTGGCGGCCGCGATGCGCGCGCGCCGCAGGGTCGTCTACCTATCGTGCGATCCGCAGACGCTGTCGCGCGACGCGCGCCGCATCGCCGCGGCCGGATTTCACCTGACGCGCGCGCTGGCGATCGACCTGATGCCGCAGACGTTCCACGTCGAGGTGCTGGCGATCTTCGATCGGGACTTGGACCGGGACTTGGACCGGGACTTGGCCCGGGACGCGTGAAGGCCTTTCGCATTCATTGAAGTCTTTTCGCTTTCGCGGAACAATAGGGCGATGCACGCCCTCAACGTCCGGGACATCGACGCTACCAGGAAGCCAAGCGGTGGCTTCACGCTGGTCGAGCTGATGATCGTCGTCGTGATCATCGGCGTCCTGGCCGCGATCGCCACCGTCGGCTACCGGAAGTGGATCGGGCGCGCGCGCTCGGGCGAGGCGGTGGCGATGCTGGCCGAGATGAGCAGCAAGGAGCAGAGCTACAAGCTGGAGTTCGCGAGCTACCTGCCGCTGCGCGCCGACAACAAGCCCGACCTGCCCAGCCCCGACGAGGTGGAGACCGCCTTTTATCCGGTGTCCGCCAACAGCTCGACCTTCGATTCGGTGCGGACCCAGACCAGCATCGCCGACGCCACCAAGTGGCCGCAGGGCTGGCAGGCGATCGGCGTGCGCCCGCGCGACACCGGGCTTTATTGCACCTACCTCACCAACGCCGGTGGCGCCGGCAACGACACCAAGAATCTGAAGTATGGCTCGGTGCTCATCGGCGCGAACACCGCGGCCCCCTGGTTTTACAGCCTGGCGGCGTGCAACCTGTCGCCCAAGACCGGCTACCCCGACGAAGTCAGCATCTTCGCGCTGTCCAGCCTGTCGCCGGTTCTGCGCAACTTCAACGAAGGCAAGTAGACGCGGGCAAGTAGACGCGGGCGAGCAGGCCCGGCGCGGTAGGCGCCGCGCACCCACAAGTGGTTCGGGGCAGGCCTGACGATTTTCGTCAGCCGGGCTGACGAATCGCGGTTCGCGCGCCGCCACCGAGGCGGGCTCTCCGTCGGAGAGCCGCGGCTTTGCTGCCTCGGTGCGACGCAGGACGACTGGCACGAGCGCTGCACTTCCTGTCTCCGTCGGGCCCAATCCAGCGGGGACCGGCGGCCGGCAGCGGCCTCACGCAGCAAAAAGTCTTCAAGGAGGATACCGATGTTTACCCGGAGGCGTCAGTCAGGTTTCACTCTCGTCGAGCTCATGATCGTCGTCGCGATCATCGGGATCTTGGCCGCGGTCGCCATTCCCGCTTTCTCGAAGTACGTGAAGCGTTCGCGCACCGCAGAGGCGGTTGGACACCTGAACAAGATGTGGGCCGGCTCGGTGACCTACTACGAGACCGATCACTCCGACTCCAGCGGCAACGCCCTGGCCAAGCAGTTCCCCGGCAACGCCCCCGACGAGCTCGACACCGAGTGCGGCTGCCAGGACACCGGCAAGTGCCCCGGCGGTTCGGTCAAGTACCAGGACCCGGTGTGGGTCGGCCTGCAGTTCTCGATCCCCGATCCCCACCTCTACTTGCCGCACTACACCAGCAAGGACACCAGCTCGAAGGCGACCTTCGCCGCGTCGGCCACCGGCGACCTCGACTGCAACAAGAAGGTCTCGACCTTCCTGCGCAACGGCGCGATCGACGGCAACGGCGACGTGACCGGCAGCCGCGCCCCGATCATCACCAACGAGCTCGAGTAGCCGCTTCGAGCGTCCGACGCAGCCGACGGCCAGCCCGACGGCAGCCCGACGGCAGCCCGACGGCAGCCGACGAGTCAGAGATCCAGACCCCGGCAGGCCTCGCGCCTCCGGGGTCTTTCCTTTTCCGGGCGCGTTTCGCGCCCGCCGGCGGCGAAGTTTCCGCCCGTACAACTTTCTCTTGCCGTGCGCCGAGGAATCTCTTAGTTTACGCGCGCATTCTGCGGGAGTAACTCAGTGGTAGAGTGCCACCTTGCCAAGGTGGACGTCGAGGGTTCGAACCCCTTCTCCCGCTCAACAAGGAAGCCGCTGATCGTGTAGGGTTCGCGGCTTTTTCGTTTTCAAGCCGCCGGACGCGCTCAGTCGAGCGGGAGTGTGCGCACAGGCGAAGGGCCGAGGCCCGAGGGAGAGCCGGCGAAGTAGAGCATAGCTTTGTTGTCCCAGTCGTAGGCCACCAGATCGTCGTAGTTGTCCCCGTTCAGGTCGACGACGAGAATCGGGTAATCGATCGAGCTCTGTGTCACCAGTGGAGTCTCGCGCGTAGGTGGTGTGGTCCAGTCGGGAGTGGTGCCATAAACCGCCGAGAGGTGCGCTGGGCAAGGCGGCGCGGTGCAAACTAGGTCCGCTCGTTGGACGACGTCCCAAAGTCCATCACCGTCGAAGTCCCCAACGGCGAGGATAGACAGCGGCAGCGGCACGGATCGAGTCGGCGTGCTCGCGGGTCCGGATGGGCTCCCTCCGAACGCAGCGAACGAAGGACCGTATGCGACCTTCGTGACGACGTCGGAGTACCCGTCCTGATCGACGTCGAGAACCAGCACCGGCGTGAGCGCGCCGGACAGGACCGTCATCCTCTCCCCCAACTCCCCCAACGTCGATCCTCCGAGAAAGGCTGCCGCCTCGAACCCGTTGGCCAAGGCGAAGTCGGCGCGCCCGTCTCCATTGAAGTCACCGGTGACGACCGCATTGGCGCTGGGGCCTCCCAGGCCGAAGAAACCCCAGGGCCGCGAGGGGGGAACCCCGAAGCAGCCGTGGAAGATCGCTTGTCCATCGCGGAAGGCGATGGCCAGATCGCCGAATCCATCGCCGTCGAAGTCTCCCATCGGAGTTGGGCCGAACACGGGCAGCGAATACCCTTCCATGATCTCGAACGAAGCCTGTGATGACCCGAAGCCCTGCTCGCCTCCGAATTGGACGAGCCCGAAGTGGTCGTCGTTGGCCCCGGGTAGCCTCTGGACATCGTGGACGGTGACGACGTCGGTGAATCCGTCGCCGTTCAGATCGCCGGCCGAGCCACCTACCAACCCTTGCGGTCGCAGCAGCCGCGCCCGATCCGGACCGTTGGGCCCACCCAGGAATACGATAAGGTTCCTCGTCAAGGTGGCAATGGCGACGTCGGGATAGCCGTCGCCGTTGTAGTCGGCGAACGGCTCGACAGCCGTGTTGGCAACCGGCGCGTACCCGGCCGCGCGCCGGCGCACCCGGAAAACCCAAGGGGAAGTCACGCGTCCCGAGTCCAATCCCATCGGAGGGCCCTCTCTGCCAATGCTCACTATCGGAACGGACCGATGGGCTTGTCTGCAGGACGAGTCAGGCGGACTCGCCCGCCAGCTTGAGCGCGTCGGCGATCAACGTGTCGGAAAGGTAGATGCCCGATCTTCGCAGGCCGTCGAGCAGTGGAGCTACCGCCGCGATGAGGCCGGCCTTCTTGGCATGCAGCAGGACGCGAAGGGTTCCAACTGTGGGGACGCCGAGCGCAGCTGCGCATCGACGCGCGGCCCGATCGTCGAGGATGGCAACAGTGCCAATTTCGGAGGCGGCCCACGACACGACCTCGGTCTCGCCCGCGCCTAGGTCCCAGGCCGCCACGACCGGGTGTATGGCACCCACCACCACCGAGCGATGTCGGCCAAGTTGGGCGGCGCCGAGTGGATGAGGACCGGCTGCGACCTCTGCGATCACGGCTCCAGGAAGCACGACCTCTCTCGCCAGCTGGCCGAGCAGGTGAACGCAACCGATCCGGTCGAGGGCGATGAGGGGCGACGCGTTGACGACCCAGACGTCAGGCACGGGCAGCTAGGTCGGCGAGATCGTCCTCGTCGTTCTGAAAAATGGAGACCCGATACTTGGCTAGGATCTCCAGGAGCTCCGCCCGACTCACGCCGAGGATCTCGGCGCTCTTACTCTGCGAGATCGTTCCCATCTCGTACCACTTCGCAACGGCAGCGCGCTTGAGCTCCTCACCGAACTCAGCGGGGCTCTGCCGCAGCGCAGAGAGCGCCCCCTCGGGGACATCGATGGTGACCTTGACGCTCATGGACCCATCTTAGCCGCTTCGGGGCCCGAGCGCCGGAATCGCGATCGAGCCCATCCCAGGCCCGATACCCTGGATGCGCGATCTGGCCCGGAAGGTCGAGGTCGCTTTCCACCCCGTGACGCCTGTCGCCACCTTGGCCGGTACCCGCGTACCACCACTTTTACCACCCCCCCCGCGTTACGGCCTGGACGCTCTGGTAACGCCTGTCGGCGGATCATCTCGTGATTTCTGTTGTTTCGGTTACGCCTAGGAACGGCCTGTGACACCCTGCATGCCACCTTGCCAAGGTGGACGTCGAGGGTTCGAACCCCTTCTCCCGCTCACTAAGAGCAGCCTGAGGTTCTTCTCCGGTCGGTTTGGCGCGGCTGAGCGCCAACGCCCCGGACTGTATCCGCCTGTGCGTGCTCGCCCTCCCGAAACGCCTATGGGCCCGAAGCTCCGCGAAAATCGGCGCGAAAACGAGGGATATCGATCACTTAAGGCCCGTGATCGAGAGGCGGGTTAAGCCTCGGGGTTCTCGACGGCGCTACGCAACCCTGAGTTACTCGACGTCGACGGTTCGATAGGCGGGCACGGCCGGCCGCCTGGGAGCGTGCTTTCCCGCTTCTGATCACCATCGCGATCACCATCTGTCTGAACGAGCGCTTCGCGTCGTGGAGGCTGCCTCCGCGGCGACACGGAAGCACGTCCGGCAACGGCACCCTTGGGGCCTGGCCGGCGCCAGGTCATGACCTCGTTGATGGTGGCCACGATAAAGTCCTCGGCCGCGGGGCGTGACACGTGACGAAGGATCATGAACGCGTTGATCATCGTGACAAGGTGCTCGGTCCTCTGCTCGACCGGTCTTCCCTCCACGAGATCTCCCCGTCGCTCGGCGTGCGTCAGCGCCCGACGAATGGCACGTCGCATTGCCGCACGATACGCTTCGTTGATTTGCTCCACGCGCGCATCGGCGCCACCGAATTCGACGCTCGCGTTGACGATGAGGCAACCCGCCGGCTTCTTAGGGTCGAGATTGTTTCCGCGCAGTCGAGCCAGCAGGGCCAGGAGGCCGTCAAACGTCCCCTCGTGGCCCTGGAGTCCACCTAGCAGATCCTGCTCGACCGACACCTCGAGGTAAAAATCGAGACAAGCGTAGAAGAGCTCCCGCTTGCTCCCGAACTTCTCGTAGATCGCGAACCGACTCAGGGCCGTCACCTTGACGATCTCCTGCACGCTCAGCGAATGAAAGGCGCGAACGCGAAACAACATCACCGCGCGCAGAAGGACGTCCTCTCGGTCATAGGAAACTGGCCTGCCCATTAACCCCTCCTGCGCGGGAGCCTACGTGGAGTCTGGCCCCTCGTAAACGGTTTGCCCGCGTATCGCACTCAGAACAGGCGTTCTGAAACTCCACTCGTTTCAGAACGCGCGTGCTGGTATCGCGTTGGTCAGGGTCTAAAAAGGGGAGCAGGAATATGGGCCCCGCCGAGCCAACCCATCTCGAGGACGCGATGATTCGTTTCGCAAGCGGCGACGACGCAGCCCTCGGGCGAATTTACGACCTGGCGGCGCCCGCCCTCTTCACATTTCTGGTGCGCGTGTGTCGTGATCGCTCGATGGCCGAGGATCTGACGCACGAAACGTTCCTCCGCATTCATCGGGCCCGCGGCCTCTATCGCCCCGGCGCCGCCGTGATGCCGTGGATATACAGCATCGGCCGGCGGCTCTTCCTCGACGCCATTCGCGTCCGGGGAGCTGAGACGCGCCACCAGTCGCCGGCCTCCGGCTCGTCGACAAGCCGGCGCACCGACGATCCCGCCGAAGAGGGCGTCGGTGCGCCTTCCGCCGAAGACCTGCTGGCCGATCGCGAGCTGGCGCGCGACGTCGATGATGCCCTGGCCAGAATCCCCGAGACGCAGGCTGTGGCCTTTCGCTTGCTCAAGGGGGAGGGTCTCTCAGTGGCCGAGACCGCGGCTGTGATGGGCAGCAGTAAGGCAGCGGTCAAGGTGCGCGCGCACCGCGCCTACCTGGCGCTTCGCCTCCTGCTCGGCAAGCGCCTGACCACGGAGGGCGAGCTGCCGGCTAGCAGGCGGGAGAGGGCGTGAGGCATTTGGAGCTGCCGCCCGAGCGCCTGCGCGCCCGGCTCTTCGCGGCGATCGCGCAGTCTCCCTCGCCAGCTCCCCGCGTCTGGCGTCGACAAATGGCGTTCCTTGGCCTTTCGGCGGCGGCGTGGTTGTCCGTGGCCGTCGCCGCCTCTGGCATTCGCACAACGTGGCCCGACCGACCGCCACTGCCGCTGGCAACGACGCCGACGGCGCTGGTGCTGGTCGCCGCCTTATCGTGGGCGGTGGGACTGTCTCGCGGGCGGGCGATGGTCGGAGCGGCGACCGAGTGGTTGACGGGCGCTCTGTGGGGCCTACTCGTCGTGCTGCACGCGCTGGTGATAGCGATTGATTGTGACGGGCGCGGAAAAGTGACGTTCCCCGACCTGGTCGCCGGGCTCTCGCATGCAGGTCCCTGCGCCCTGCAAACGATCGTCGTTGCTCTGCCATTGATGGCGTCGGCGCTCGTGGCTCTGCGCAGGCTGTTGATGGCCCGCCCGCTCCTCGTCGGTGCCTGCCTGGGCCTGGGCGCCGCGACGTGGGCCCACGCCGTCGTGTGGTTAGCCTGTCCCGTCACCGGTTCCGGCCACGCCCTCGTTGCTCACCTGCTCCCGGCGCTCCCGCTGATGCTGGCGGGTGCGTTGATCACGCGCGCGGCAGAGAGACGTTGGCTCCGCCGGTGACAGGGGCGCAATGGAGCGATTCCGCAAGGACCGCCCCTTCACGCGTCGACTTGTAACCGATCCCTCCTCCGCTCCGTATCTAGGCGACAAGTTCGAGGCGCTCGCGGCCCACATCGGCCCGGGCTCAGGCGAGGACAATTGGGGGGTAGAACAATGAGTGGCATTAGAGTCTCTTTCGTCGGAATCGTCGCAGCGTTCGTTGTTTGGCATGGGGGGAGCGCGTTGGCCCAGGAGCCAGCGCCCGAGATTCCCGGATCACTCGATACGGTCCCGGTGCCGCCCGTGCCGGGGCTCGACGAGATCATTCAAAACCAGACCGCAGCCATCGCGCTTGGAAAGGCCCTTTTCTGGGACACGGCGGTCGGCAGTGACGGGCAGGCGTGCGGCAGCTGCCACTTTCAGGCCGGTGCCGACAATCGAATCAAGAATCAAATAGATCCCGGCATCCTCCGGCAGGACGATCCTGGATCTGGCCAAAGGTTCGACCCCACGGCGTCGGGAGCCGCGCGAAGCGGGCCGAATTACACGCTCCGGGTGGGTGACTTCCCCTTTCATGAGTTCAACAATCCGAACGCCCGCAATTCCGGCGTACGGTTCACGACAGATGACGTCGCATCCTCGCAGGGAACGTTTGCGGGCGCATTCATCTCGGTGCAGCCGCCTCAGCTCACAGATGGTTGCCAGCGGGGACCTGATGCGATCTTCAAAGTGGGAAACATCGGTGCGCGCAAGGTGGAGGCGCGCAATACGCCGACCATGATCAACGCCGTGTTTAACTTTCGAAATTTTTGGGACGGAAGGGCGAACAACATCTTCAATGGAATGAACCCATTCGGCCGGCGCGACCAGGCGAAAAGACTATTCAAGGTGCAGCCAAACGGAGCGCTGGAGGCGGTACAGGTCTTTCTGCCGAACGCTAGCCTCGCGTCGCAGGCTGTCGGGCCGCCGCTCAGCGGTTTCGAAATGTCCTGCGATGGCCGGACCTTTTCAAATCTCGCTCGAAAGCTGCTCAAGATCCAGCCGCTGTCGACGCAGAACACCGCATTCGACGACAGCGTGTTCGGCCCATACCGCACGAACAACATCGGGCTTCGGGGCAAGTACGAAGACCTCGTGAAGCAGGCCTTCAACCCCGCGTGGTGGAGCTCTGCGAGTCAGGTCGGCGGCTTTTCGTTGATGGAGGCGAACTTCTCGCTCTTTTGGGGCCTCGCCATCCAGGCCTACGAGTCGACGCTGATCTCAGACCAGACGCCGTTCGACGCTTGGATCAAGGCCGGTAAGCCCGATCCGAGCTTCATTACGGGATTCGGATCGGCGGAACTCCGCGGGTTGAAGAACGTGTTCATGACCAAGGGCAAGTGCATCAATTGCCACAGCGGGCCGGAGTTCTCTGGGGCCGCGAGCCATCTTCAGGCGGAGAGTCAGGAGGGGGGGCTGGTCGAGCGCATGCTGATGAACGATGGTGGCGTGGCGCTCTACGACGACGGTTTCTACAACACTGGCGTAACCAAGACGGCCTTCGACATAGGCGTCGGTGGTGTCGACCCGATCATCGGACAGCCCCTGTCGTTCACGGAGCAGTACCGGAGTCTCCTCAAGGGTTTCAGCCCGCCGGATCCATTCCGCGTCGATCCGTGTACGTTCACGATTCCCTTCGATCCCAACAATTGCCATACGCCGCCCGCCTCGACGTTCCGGGCGGCCGTCAAGGGAGCCTTCAAGGTCCCCGGTCTCCGCAACGTAGAGCTGACGGGCCCGTACATGCACAACGGCGGCATGGCGACGCTGGAGCAGGTCGTTCAGTTTTACAATCGAGGTGGAAACTTTGAGAATCCCGAGTTGGACCCGGATATCGAGCCCCTTGGTCTGACTGGCCAGGAGAAGTCCGACCTCATCGCATTCATGAAGTCGCTCACCGACCTGCGCGTGCGCTTCAAACGGGCTCCGTTCGATCACCCCACGATCAGGATCTTCAACGGGCATCCCGGAAACCAGAGCGCGATCACACAAACCCAACCCGGCCTGGGACCGAACCTGGGAGCGGACGACTCGTTTACCATCTTTGCCGTCGGCAAGTTCGGCGCCGGCAACCTAGAGCCGTTTGCACCTGCGCCCTGAACCTTCCCGCCACTCCGCGTTCAGCCCATGGCTCGTCGGAGCTCTGGCCGTTACGACACAGCTGCGTTTTTACTTCAAAGGAGAGAACATCATGAGATCAGAGACTGGGATTCCATCCTTCGGCCGCTTCGCCTCCGTCATCGCGGTGCTGGCCTTGGGTGCTGTCGGGACCTCGCTGGCGGGCTGCGGCGCCCTCGAAGACGACGGCGCCCAGACCGCCGCAAGCGAGGCTTTGCGCAGGCGGCCGGCACCTGCGCCGGCACCTGCACCGGCGCCTGCGCCAGGCGGCACGGCTTCCGCCATCTGCCCGGGCGGCGACGGGACCTGCGCTTCGGCCGATGAGAATCGGCTGGTCTGCGCCGACAAGGGGGGGCAGTACTCGTGCGTCGCGCCTCCGGGCTCCGAGATCTGCAGCAACGGGCAGATCTGTCCGGTCGGAACCGTGTGCGGGATAGGCACATTCTGCAACGCGGAGACGGGGATTTGCTCGCGCCGTTGCTATAATGGTGGCCCCATCGTGGTCATTGACGGTGCCGTGGGCGCCGCTTGCAGTTCGCTCGACGTCCACGGCGTCACTCACGCCTGCTCCAGCTTCTTCTGCAGCAGCGGCGTCCCTTCGGTCTGTCTGCAAGCTCCGCCGGCTCCACCGTCCCCCATTAATCAGGGCTGAGCGCTCGGCCAACCGCCGGGCAACGCCGGCGGTTGGCCTTTTTCAGGTTCACGGGCGCGGAGGGCGGTCACGAAGTCGCATTTGTGCGACATCGAACGAGGGCGGAAGCTGGTCAGACCGGAACGGGCTTCGCGATTCGCGGGGCTGCTCGGCTACTCTTCCGATCAGTTCGTACGATTGGCTCTCCAGGACGCGGTCGATCGAGCGGGGCTCCCCTACAAGGTGGAGGTCACCGCCGCCTGATCCGGCACGCTTGGCGAGCTTACCGCTCTTGTCGCGGGCCGCAGGAGTTGTCCCGACCTTCTTGTCCGCGCGCCGCTTCTCGTCCATCCCGACGGTGGAGTAGTGGATGCGCATCTTCTCAGTGACATGTCCGGTGAGCGCGCGCGTCACCACGCCGTCCACCCGGGCGCGCCGCGCGAGATCGACGAACGTCCGACGGAGGCCGTGGACCGTGAACCGTCCCTCGATCTGCGCGGCCTTGAGGCAGGCCAGCCAGGGCTTTTGAAGCGACGACGGGCGGCGCGGTCCACCGGTACGCGAGGGAAACATCCACCCTCTTGATGGCCGTCGCCGTTGTCCACCACCAGGCCTGATCTTCCACACGGACCGCGTTCCGGCACGGACCTGGGCGCATCAGTCGCCCGCGAGCACGATCGATTGATCCGACACGCCATAAGTCCAGCCGTTGCTGGCGTCTGCTCGGATCCTAGCGGAGCTGTTGCCGCCGGGCAGCGGAACGTACGTCTTTCTCGCGATCGCCGCGGTCAGCCTGATTTCGGACTTCACGCTCGGCGCCGTCACACGCTGAGCCGCGAGCGCTCGGCTGCCGTTCTTGCGACCCTCGGGTCGGAACAACGGGCCCTCAGGCGGGGGAATCTCTTCGATGGTGATGAGCCAAAATCCGGTGCAGGATCCGGCGATCGATACCCGCGCTCCATTCAAGGCAGAAGTTCATTCACGGCCACCCGAGTTTCTGATCGCGTCATACTCCGGGTACCGCCTCGCGGCGGCGAACTGAGATCGCTTCGGACGGACCCTGGAATAGGCACCGGCGTGAAAACAAGAGATGCGAGCCCGCCAGATCCATTGATGGGTCCGCAGAAAGACTGTAGCCGCCGCACGAGCCGCCTCGTAGCCGAGCCGATCTTCCACTTCCTCGTCATCGGTGCGCTCTTGTTTGTCGCGCATCGACTGGTCGTGGGAGACCCGCGAGTCGTCGTGGTCACCTCCGGCGTGAGGGCGGATCTGGAGCGGCGCTTCAGAGACAATAACGGCCGCCCGCCGAGCCTGTCCGAGCTCGACGGCGAGGTTGGCGCGTGGGAGCGCGACGAGGCGCTCTACAGGGAGGCGGTGCGCGACCGCCTCGATCGAGACGATGCCACGATTCGAGCGGTCCTCGCCGACCGAATGCGCGTGCGTGCGGCCCTTGGGGTTCCGAGGCGCGAGCCCTCCGACGCAGAGCTCGATCGCTGGCTCGCCACCCATCGAAGCTTCTATGAGGCGCCGCGCCGCTACGACTACGGAACCGTCGTGTTTCCCAAGGGCGATCCGGCGGCGTCGGTGGCGCTCGAAAAGTACGAGCGGGCTCTGAGGGCAGGGGCCAAACCCAGCGCCCTGGGCCGTCCGATCGTGGGGGGCGATCTGACTGCGGAAGACCTCGAGGCACGGTTCGGACCGGCCTTGGCGGCGCGTATGCGGGGTCTTCCGATCGGGCAGTGGCAAAGGCTCGAGAGCAAGGAAAGTCTGCTGCTCGTGCGCATCAACGCCATCGAGGGCGGGTTGCCTGGCGCGGACGAGCTGCACAGACGGCTGGTCGCGGACTGGCTGTTTGCCGAACGGAAGCGCGTGGTCGACCAAGCGGTACAGGCAATCGTCGATCGCTATCGCTTCGAGCGGCGCCCTTGATTGAAATAACGGGAAGGACGGGACGGCGCGCGCGTTGGGTGTCCGCAGGGCTGCTCGGCGCCGTTCTGTTTCTCTCGTCGAGTATCGCACGGGGTCACGACCTCGACTCTGCTTCACTGTCGTTGACGGAGGTTGGCGGCGGGCGCTTCCTCGTGCACTGGCGCGCAAGCTCCCGCACCTTGCAGGAGGATCTGAGCACCGCTGTGATCTTCCCCAGACCTTGTCGCCTGGAAGGGGCCGAGCTGGCGTGCGGGACTTCGGGTCTGGTGGGTTCGATCGAATTTCCGTGGATCGAGGGAACGTCGACGCGTGCGGTGGTCGACATCGAGTGGCAGAACGGGACGCGCCTCCTGCGCGTCGTCACCCCGAGCTACCCGAGCCTGAGGGTCTACGGCCTCCCGGCGTCCGGGTGGCGCGCGCTCGAGCCCGTCCTCGTCGACTACACGAGGCTCGGCGTCGCGCACATCTTGACCGGGTTCGATCACTTGCTCTTCGTCGTCGCGCTCGCGCTCCTGGTTCGGCGCGGCAGGCAGCTCCTCGTCACCATCACCGCGTTCACCCTCGCCCACAGCCTGAGCCTCGCGGTCACGGTGCTCGGGCTCGTGCGCGTTCCCTCAGCCCCCGTCGAAGCTTCGATCGCGCTCTCCATCGTCCTGGTCTGCGCAGAGTGCCTGCGTCCCGTCGACTCCCTGACGAGGCGCGCACCGTGGGCCGTCGCGTTCGCGTTCGGCCTCTTGCACGGGCTCGGCTTTGCGTCCGCGCTCCTCGAGCTCGGCGTGCCCGAACAGCACGTGCCGTCCGCGCTCCTGGGTTTCAACCTGGGGGTGGAGCTGGGTCAGCTCGGCATCATCGCCGTCGTGACGGCCTCGCGTCGGATCGTGATCAGCGTCCGCCTGGAACGCGATGGGCTGCGCCGCGGCCTCATCTACGCGATGGGTAGCATCGCCGCGTACTGGTCAATCGATCGCATCGGCGCGGTCTTTGGGGCGACGCTCGGCCCCTGACGAAGCGGATGGGCCAATCCCGTCGGCCCTGGCGACTACGGCGACACGGTCACGGAGCCGGCATCGAGTGCGATCTCGTAGTAGCCGTGGCTGTCCCAGGTCAGCGCCACGCCGCCTTGCTTGACCGTGCCACCGGGCACCGTCACGCGCAGGTACTTCCGGGGCGGGAATTTCGCCGGCAACGTCCAGGTCCAGGTCGTGTCGGTGCCTGACGTCGTCCTGCTCGCCTGCGAGAAGGCCTTCTGTCCGCGCCAGTAGGCGGCGACGTTCACGAGGGCCCCGATCCACATATCGCCGAGGGAGATCGCGTGCCTGACGCCGCTCGTGAACTCGGCGAGCGGCACGGGCTGGTAGGCCCCGTCCGTGCCGCCGGTGAAGCCGTGTACCAGGATGATGCGCCACCTGCCCGCGCTGTGCGCGCTGTCGACCTCCGAGTTGAACATGGTCGCGGTGGCGCCGGTGGGGGGAATGTAGCAGGGGAGGGTGAACGGGTCGGTGTTGTCGTTGGGGGCGACGAGATTATCGGCCACGCCCCGGTTGATCAGGAAGAGGCCGTTGGCGAGGGTCGTATAGACCGCGGCGCCGTTCGGGGCGGCCATCGTCCAGGCCTGAACGCCGAAGTGCTGCATGATGAACTGCGTCGCCAGGTTGATGTCCGCGACGGTCCCGGCGCTCTGGTGGCTCTGGGTGTGGTTGCCGAGCTCGTGACCGTCGCTGACCGCGGTCCCCCAGATCGAATTGGACGCGTCCGATTTGCCGGTCCAGAGGTAGAACGTAAACGGGACGCCGAGGCCTTTGAGGGTGGTGTAGTTCTGGATCTGCGACGAGTTCGCGTCGTCGAAGGTGTAAGAAACGGCGCTCGTGAAGCCGGCCCAGTTGAGCACTGTCAGGTTGCCGGGCGTGCCGCTCGGCTTCGGCACGTTGGCTGGCCCCGGGGGCACGGGTAACCCAGACGGACCCGGTGGGGTGGCGCCGCCAGACCCGCCGACTCCCGTCTTGCCCCCGATGCCCCCGACGCCCCCGACGCCCATGCCGCCCACCCCGCCGCTTCCGCCAGTGCCCACGACGCCACCCGTGCCGGACGAACCACCGATCGAAGTGCTGCTTCCGCCCGAACCTCCGTGGGTGCCGGAGCTTCCGCCGCTGCCCCCTACGCCGGGGGTGGCGCCACCCGTCCCGCTGGCCGCGTCATTTCCCGCCCGGTCGATAGACGACTCTCCTGCACAAGCGGCGACGGCCAAGGCGAGGGCCAAGATGAAAGGTGGCATGCACAGCTCGGCGAAAAGCCTCTGACGCAATGGGGCCTCCGTACGTTTTCGGGAGCGGGATGTTGGGGAACCGGGTCCCACCCGAGGGTGGCAGCTACACGTTCCCGCCTATTGATTCCCGGGTACGGTCCGCCTGATCCACCCCTCAGCTCATCACGTGAGAAAGGGGCCTGGAGACAGCTCGCCGCCCCAGTTCGCACGGATTGTGTCCGGGCAAGCGCCCGATCGCGGGGCCCCAACCGATTGATTCCTCGTCGTGGGTCGTCGGAATCTAGGACGGTGGCCGTCCGGACGGACGGGTCTCGCCCCCGCTGGCACCGAACATCAACCTGGGGCACCGAACATCAACCTGGGATGGGCGTTGTTCGCGCCAACCATTGCCTGGCGTGGGCTCGATCGCCCTGGTTCGCCGGCACGCTACCAGGGCGTGGTGTTCACCAGGACGCTGACCCCCGAAATGAGACCGATGGCCAGATCCGGTTTGCCGTCGCCACTCAGATCACCAATCGCGACCGTTTGGGTCGCGAACGTTCTGGATCTCGGACCCGTGACGTACGTGACCGCGCTGGCGAAAACGCCAGATCCGGCATTGGGAAGCACCATGACCATCGGATTTGTGTCGTCTGCGAGGGCGATGTCCAACCGACCGTCTCCGTTCAGGTCGCCGACCGCTATGGAAACCCCCAGGGTTCCCGTCGAGTAGCTGACCGCTGGCGCGAATGTGCCGGATCCGGTGTTCAGAAACACGCTGAGCGTGGGGTCAGGAGTTTGGACATTTGGGTCGACATTGGTGACCGCCAGGTCGGCCTTCCCATCCCCGTTCAAGTCAGCGATCGCAATGGCTTGGGCACTACCGACGATGGGGTAGTTAACGACTGGCGCGAAGGTGCCCCTTCCGTTGTTGATGAAGACGCCGACGGTGCCAATGAAGGTCAAGACGAGATCCGGCCTCGCATCACCGTCGACGTCACCGAGCGCGCCGCTCGCGACGGAGCCGCTTAGCTGGTAGCTGGCGCCGCGGCTGAACGTGCCGTTCCCGTTGTTGATGGCGACGGCGATGCTGGTGAAACCCGTGACGGCGAGGTCCGGCCAGGAATCTCCGTCCAGATCGGCGACCCCTCTGATGGCGCCCGGTATGACGGCATTGTCGACGACGGGCGCGAACATCCCGTTTCCACTGTTGATAAGGACGCCGATACCGGTGGCAGACTGAACCGCGAGATCCAACTTGCCGTTTCGGTCGAAGTCCCCGATCGCAACCGAATAGGCGCCTCCGGTAGCATGGTAGACTGGTGGCGCCAAGGCGCCGGCTCCGCTGTTAAACAGCACATTGACCCCGCCCTTGGTCGGGTCACTAGCCAGGTCCGCGAGGGCGAGATCCAGCTTGCCGTCGCCGTTGAGGTCGCCGATCGCGAGATCCCCGCACACCGTGCAGGCCGGCACCGGGTAGTCGACGTGGGCCAGGAACGAGACGGCCCTTGGCGGTGGTGGTTGTCCCCCGGTCCCGACAGGGGCGGGCGCTCCGCCGGTTCCGATCGCTCCGCCTGTGCTGCCCATCCCCCCGGAGCCTGGGCTTCCGCCGGTTCCCTGCTGGCCGGCCGCCCCTGCGCCGCCGGCTCCGTGGCTCGGCTGGGGAGCGTCGGTGCCGGCGTCGAAGGCGGGGCCCCCGCCGGTGCCGACGTCCTGGTCCGTGCCGCCGTCGTCGCGTTCCAAATGTCGTCCGGTCTGACAACCGACGGTCGCTAGCCCCAGGGACATCCCCGCCACAACCATGCCAAACGCCCGCGTCGTCAAACCGTCCTCCGTGTAGTGGATCTTTGGAAATCCGGATCACCCCGATTCCCGTGGATCTCCCGATGGCAGGAACCTAGCAGCGCAATCGCTGCAAATAAAGCGTGGGTCGTCGCCCGCCGCGCTACGTCCGCGTCACTGTCCGAAGAGTGGGGCGCCGGATGTCGATGCGCGACTTCGCGGATCTCCTGCGCGCGGCCGGACCTTGTCGGTCGATGCCATCGATCGATCGCCCATGCCTCCGTCGAGGCCTCAGTGAAGGCCTGGGCGCGATTGCGACGGTGTCCGCGTACCACCACTTCTACCACCACCTCCGCGTTACGAGCTGGACGCCCTGGTTACGCCTTCGGCGGCAATGTCGTTGATTTCTCCCGGTTCCGTTACGGCTTGTTACGCCCAGTTACGCCAATTGCCAATGCCAAGGTGGACGTCGAGGTTTCGAACCCCTTCTCCGGCTCCGGACCGTTTTCCAAGCCCTGCGCCGATCGTCGTTCCGGTTTTGGCCTGCGCGCGAGTTCCCGACGATGCGCTGGCGAGCGCAGGCGTGCCCGCCACACTGTACCCCGCAGCCCCGCCAGCTCGATGACCTTGCCAGGCCGGATCGCACCTCCTTCCCAGCGACGCTGGCCTTCTCGACGGATCGTGACAGAACACCTGTTCGTCTTCACGGGCGCCGACCCGGCCGCAAGTTGGTTGGCCGGTCGTGGCGTCCCCCTCGACGAAAAGGTCGTCGCTCAGCTGCAGAGCTTCCTCGCCCGACGGAGCTCGGCTCGGTGATGCTCACGCGGGTCAAGACCTCCACGGGATCGCCCGCATCGAAGTTGAGCGGAACGAAGAGCTTCAGAGGCTCGTCCATCTTCGGTTTCGAGAACCGAACCGAGATCTGCGGGACCCCGTCGGCAATGGGTTCCAGGCCGAGAAACCGCCGTTCGCCCTGATAAACCAGCGTGGAGCGCAGACTCCGAAACTGCATCACGAGCCTGTCCCCCTCGGCCCGAACCGTGAGCGGCCCGTACGCGGGATGCTCGTATCTTCCCACGACCTCTTCGATCGGAAAGTCGAGCGCGGTCTCCCGGACATTCGGCAACGCTGTCGGCATTTCCTCGAGCCTTTGCTCCCAGTCCAGCGGCTCGAGCCCGAGAAGGCGATCGTAGGCGCTGTAGGCAATCGCCATCAGAGCCTCGGTCGCGAGATCGCGGTTCATCAGGAGAATGAGCCCTTGTCCGGTCTCTGGAAGAAAGCCCAAATGCACCACGAATCCGTCGATGGACCCGTTGTGGGCCACCAAGGGATGGCCGCGGTAGCTCTCGTGGATCCAGCCCAAGGCGTAATAACGGTGCCGTACCTCGGGTTGGTCCGACTCCGGCATTTCCGCTTGAGGGCGATGTAGCTCACGCCACATGCCCTCGTCGAGAAGCCCCGGCGATCTCGTCGCGTGAAACGTGAGCCAGCGGGCGAGATCCCGCACGCTCGTTTGCACGGCTCCCGCGGGCGCGATGGCGCTCAAGCCCTTCAGCATGGGTATCTTTTGTACGCTGCCCTCGCGGATCGCGTAGGGCGAGGCATGGTCGGAGTCGGCCTCCATCGCTTCCGCCGAGAGGAGCGTGCGACGCATGTCGAGGGGGACGAGGATCCGAGACGCCACGAAGCTCTCCCAGCTCTCTCCCGAAACCTTCTCGACGATTCGACCGGCGACGACGAACATCAGGCTGTTGTATCGCCATTGCGTGCGGGGGGGACCGCTGGGCTCGAGGAATCGAAGGCGCCCGTAGAGCTCATCGCGCGAGAACGGGGCCTGGTACCAGAAGAGATCATGCCGGGGCAATCCGCTCTTGTGGGTGAGAAGATCGCGCGGTGTCAAAGTCGCCGAGGCGACGGCGTCTAGCAGGGAAAAGTCGGGAAGGTACGTGCGTACGGGAGTGTCGAGCGCGATCCTGCCCTCGTCCGCAAGGAGAGCGATCGCCGTTGCCGTGAACGCCTTCGAGCAGGACCCGAGAGGGAAGAGCGTGTCGGGCGTGACCGGCAGGTGCTTGTCGACATCGCGGTAACCAAAGCCGCGTGCGAAGGCGAGGTGTCCCCGCTCGACGACTCCCACGGCCACGCCCGGAATCTGGTCACGCGCCATCAGACGGCGAACGAGGGGCGCGAAATCGTCGGAAAGCCCCGTTTCGCCGCTCGCCTCGTGGCCGAGCGCCGCCAGGCCCATCACCACGAGGACCGCTGCCAGGACCTGCCGTAGCCGCCTCATGCCACGGCGCGCTCCGGGACTCGCCTCGGGAATCAGAAAGAAACAGACCGTCAGGAGAATCATCACACTCGAGAAGAAGACGAGCCCCATGAACAGGCCAATGCCCAGGTGCAATCCGATCGTCGCGATGCACCACACCTTGCGCGTGCTGCGCGGCCAGATGAAGAACACGTAGCCAATCTCCACCAGCAGCGTGCTCCAGCCTGCGAACATGGGGATCCAGGAAGGCCTCGCCAGCCAGCTGAGATCGAAAGTGCTGAAGATGGGCTGAGAGACGGTCTGCCAGATCGCCTCGCCGTTCCACCATTGTCGGCCCATTGCCTTATCCAGACCGGCGGCGAGATAGATCACGCAAAGGTGGAATTGCATCACCCTGAGACAACCGACGGGAATCGTTTCCTCTCGGCGGGAGGAGGCCGGACGAGACGCGAACGTCCAGGCGCGCCCGGATGGAAAGACAAAGAGATAGAAGAGGAACGTATTGGCCAGCTGATCCACACCGTAGAAAGAAGCAACACCGCTCGTGACGAGGCTGAGGTGAAGGCCCCACGCCAGAAATGCCGAGAGTCGTGTGTAACATCCGAGAGCGAGCGAGAGGAGGCTTCCGGCATAGCCCGAGAGCAGAAGGATGATGGCGGTGTGCACACCGATTCCGAGGGGCAGAAAGGCCTTGGCCAGGGTTGGAAGGCCGGGCACCCAGGGATCGCGCAGCAGATCCGTGAGCTCCCAGGGAATGATTCCCCGGTTGCCATGAAGTGAGAGGACATCGTTGGAGAGCCAGACCAGATGAAAGAGCAGGAGCAGCGGCAGCCCCACCCGGAGTCCCGCGAGCGGGCGAGCCGACACCGGCCGAAACCAGGTGTCGATCTCCATGTACCGGTACCTCCCTGACCTCACTTCTGACCTCACGGGGGGCCGCTCGACCTGCGCACGAACGTCGCATCGTGCAACGAGCGCCACCGCGGCCGCGCCCCGAGCCGGTACTCGGCCATCGTGGGCATCACCCAATCCTCGATGTCCACCTGCACGCGGTTCGCTTCCGGATGTGCGCCGAGTCGACTCGCCGCGAGCGCACCGAGAAACGCTCGTCGCAGGTCTGTGCGCTTGGCCGCGATGTAGATCGTTCCCGCGAGATTCCCCACGCGGAAGCCGACCTCGCGACTCTTCCCGGTTTCCAGCGTTTCTTCGGAGCGCTCTCCCCGCGGAGTCGACAGGGTAAACCGCGCCCGCAACTGGGGACCTACCGCGGGAGCGAAGAAGGAATAGGAGTCGCCTGCTCCCGACAGCTCGTCATAAAAACGAAGTCCTCTCCCGACGGGCCCATGCAGACGAGACGTGAGATGGAGAGCCCCTGCGACGACGAGTGCAAGGTGGCAACTGAAGGCGCCTACCAGGAGCAAGCGCTTCATGCCACGCATCCCGGTCTATTCGGCAGCCACGGAGATTCGCGGAACCTCGCGGGCCGGCACCGTGATCTCGTAGCCGAAATCACTGGGACTCAGGCGAATGCGAATACCTGCCAGTGCGTCGCTCGGGCCAGGGTGCGAGTGCTCGGAGCGCTGGATGAGACGGATGTCCTCGAGCTCCGTCGAGGTCGCCGGACGACTCGCGAGCTTCCATCCCACGCCGACCACCACTGCGACAATGGAAAGACCTGCTGCAATGTGCCGTTTCATGATGACCTCCGTTCGCCTCAGATTCGGTTGCCGTAGATCTTCAACATGATGTCTTGGGCCGTCTTGAGACGATTCTGGACCGTGGTCGTCAACTCACCGATGAGTTGCTTGACCTCCGGATCCTTCGCCGACCCTTTGCTTGCCTTCAGCAAATTGAGGACGCTTTGCTGAGTGTTGGTAACGAGGGTCATGTACTCTTTGTCGAAGGCATCCCCCTCGAGAGAGCCGAGCAGCACCGCTTCGGCCTTCATGCGCTCGATCAGGCTCTTGCCCTCCTCGGTTTGCGGGTCCGGCGGTGCGATGTCGATCCCCTGTTTTTGAGCGACGGACACGAGCTTTGCGTCCAGAGTCGGATTGGCATTCGTGACCGCGCGGGCATAGGTTTTCACGAGGTCCGACTTTGCCCTCTTGTCCGCCATCTCACTGAGAGTGACGGACCACTGACTGACCGCGTGCAGTTCCGAGAAAGCTCTCGCTCAACTGGGGCTGCATGCTCGGTGGTGCGGTGCCACCCGAGGCTGGCGTGCCGGCAAACGCCGCTTCGGTGCTGGTGATGAAGAGGGGTATGAAAATGGCTGCGAGTCTCGTGCGTGACATGATTCTCTCCCTTTCTTTCGATTCGAGGCCGGGATGAGCTTGAGCACGGGGGGCAGCCAGGGACAGTCAGTTCAAGGCCCCAAAAATGTCGATCGACGCCCGGTTTCCGACACGAAGCTGTTGCACAGACGTCGCTCGGGGGCGGATGCCAGCCCTCTACTGTGCGGGCCCAAGAAAGGCGGGATACGGAAAAATGATGAGAGTCAGTCGGGGATCGGCAAAGCTGTCTGCGTTGTTCGTTGGGGGTTTCTTGGCGCTCGCAGGCTGTGGACCAGAGACGATCGACGGGTCGACGGACAGCCGCGTGGCGGCCCTGTCGGGCTCCGGGCCAGCCTTGATCGCCACGGCGACGCTGGATCGCCCCAGCGACTTTGCTGGGGTCACCGAGGCGCTCGAAAACGGGTTGCCGCAGAACGTTCTGGGCGGCGTCGGATCGGGATTGGCCTATGCCGGAGGGACCACGTTCCTCGCGGTCCCGGATCGCGGCCCCAACGCCACCCCCATCCCCAACGGGAGCCTGAACGACAACACC
The DNA here is from genome assembly GCA_963778795.1 of uncultured Pseudomonadota bacterium. Taxonomy (GTDB): domain Bacteria; phylum Myxococcota_A; class Polyangia; order Fen-1088; family Fen-1088; genus DASRQZ01. The sequence goes on from CAVZVU010000005.1 coordinate 2,464,752, forward strand.
ACCTCTTTCATCTCGCGCGTCGAGTCGCTCGACCTCGCGCTCACGCCCGCCGCTTCCGGTTCGCTCCCCTTCACGCTCACGCCGGCGCTCGAGGCCACTACGCTCCTCTTCAGCGCGACGCCCCTCACCTACGGAAACACCGTCGGGTTGCCGAGCGCCGTCCCCGTGGAGAACACCGCCGACCACTTCTACTTCAGCGGGCGCTCCGACAACTTCGGTCCGGGCCTGTCGACCAACCCCGACTTCGCCCGCCTCGATCCCGAGTGCATTCGGGTGTCCCGGGACGGCAACACCATGTTCATCGCTGACGAGTACGGCCCCTACGTCTATCAGTTCGATCGGGCGACCGGCCGCCGCGTCCGCAGCTACCAGCTCCCCGAGCACTTCGCGATCAGCCACCTCAGCCCCGTCGGCGCCGTCGAGATCGCGACCAACATCGTCGGCCGCGTGACCAACAAGGGCGTCGAGGGTCTGGCGATCACCCCCGACGGCAGCATGCTCGTGGCCCTGGTGCAGAGCCCGCTGCTCCAGGACGGCGGCGACGGTGGCCGCGCGAACCGCATCGTGACCATCGACGTCGCGACGGGCGCGACACACGAGTACGTCTACGACAACCAGATCGGTACGAAAGCCTTCAACAGCAGCGAGATCATCGCCTTCAACGATCACCAGTTCTTGATCGACACGCGGGACGGCAAGGGCCTGGGCGATGGCAGCGTCGCGGTCATCAAGCAGCTGTGGGCGGTCGACATCGCCGGGGCCCAGGACGTCTCCACCCTGTCTGGCGCCGCCGTGCTGCTCACCAAGGCCGTGCCCAAGGTGCGGTTCCTCGACATCGTCGCGGTGCTCAACGCCAACGGCATCGTGAGCACCCAGATCCCCGCCAAGATCGAGGGCCTGGCCTTCGGCCCGGACGTCCTCGTCGGCGGCGTCACCACCCACACGCTGTTCGTGGGGAACGACAACGACTTCATTCCCGACGTGGCCGGGCCGAACCGCTGGTTCGTCTTCGGCTTCACGGACGCGGATCTCGCTGCGCTCAACTTCAACCTCTCCTATGTCCCGCAGCAGATCACCGAGCGGGGGCCGGACCTCGCGCTCGCCAAGACGGCAGCCGCCGGGACCGCGGTCACCGGATCGAACGTGGCGTACACGCTCACCGTCCAGAACAGCGGCCTCGTTCCGGCCAGCAGCGTGGTCGTGGCGGACCTCCTGCCGGCGGGGCTTCAGCTGGTCTCGTGCAGCTCGGCGGGGAGCTGCGGGACGAGCGCGACCGGACCGACGATCACGTTCCCGTCCCTGGCGGGCGCGGCTTCGGCCTCCGCCGCCATCACCGCCAAGGTCGGCTGCGACATCGCCGACGGGACCGTCATCGTCAACCAGGCTTCGGCCTCGTTCGCGCTGTCGGATCCGACCCCGGCGGACAACGCCGCCTCCGCCACCATCACCGCGGTCAACCCCGCGCCGGTGGTGAGCGGCGTGTCGGTGGACCAGCCGGTGCTCTGGCCGCCGAACCACAAGATGAAGACCGTGGCGGTGAGCTACCTCGCGACGGACAACTGCGGCGGGACGGTTTGCACGCTGGCCGTCACCAGCAACGAGGGCTCGGCCTCGGATGCGCAGGTGATCGACGCGCACACGGTCGCCCTTCGCGCGGATAGAGACGGCAACGGTCCGGGCCGCACCTACACGATCGCCATCTCCTGCAAGGACAGCGGGGGCGCCGTCTCGGTGCAGAACGCGACGGTCGTCGTTCCCCACGACCAGCAGTAGTTTCGGAGCGACAGGGCGTTCGGAGCCCGACTGCCCGCACCCCGCGTTGTAGGCGGGCGATCGCCTTCCTCGTTTCGCTCGGGCGGCTGCTCGCAGCACGACGCGCGCCCGCGCGGGGCACGGGCCCCGCGCTCCTCCGGCGCCACCATCAAGGTGTCCCGAAGAAGTTGGCCGTGCCGAACAGCGCCGGTACGCTGGAGCCGAACCCGGCCCGTCCCGTCCAGGTCCGCGCGGGCGATCCCGGGAACCCGCTGCCGCCGAGGTAGAGATAGGCCGTGCCGATCGACGGCCTCGACACCACCAGATCATCGACCCCGTCGCCGTTGACGTCCCCGACGCCCGCGAGGATCGCGAAGTCGAACGGGGTCAACCCCGGAGGAAAGAGCCGAACGAAGCGGCAACCGAAGCATTGGGAGGGGGCGCCGAACAAGATGCGGTAATGCTCGGGCACCATGAGCGCGGAACCGACGAGCTCGACCTGATCCCAGAATCCGTCACCGTCGATGTCGCCGGCCGCGGCGTAGGTCGGCATCGTTGGCTGGCCCGCCAGCGCGTGAAAGATATCAGTATCGACGCCCTCGGGTGACCCGGCGAAGACCCAGAACGAATCGAAGTCGACGAACCCGTCGCCGTTGAAGTCGCCCGCGAACGTGTTGCCCTGGTTGCTCAGAGTGATGCCCTGCTGCCTGGTGAAGCTGTGCCCGTTGCCCAGGAAGACGGCGCCCGGCGTGAGGCCAAAGGCCAATGACACGTCGGGCAACCCGTCGCCGTTGACGTCGCCCGGTCCCTGCACCGTCGTCGGACCGAAGTCCGGCGCCAGCTCGAAGGCCGGCGATGTGGACACGCCGTCCGGGCCACCGAGGAAGACCTGCGCCGCTCCCAGCGCGCCCACGATCACGTCACCATAGCCGTCGCCGTTGACGTCGCCGGCGCTGGCCATCGTCGTGCCGAAGCCTGCGATTTGCCTGCCGGAGTCCAGCGTCGCTCCCAGGACCAGACCGGCGGCGCCGCCGTGGAAGATCCTCACCGGTCCGTCGACGCAGTTCTGCGCCACGCCGAGGTCGGCGAACCCGTCGCCGTTGACGTCACCCACGGTGGCCAACCCGCAGCCGAAGCTGTCCACGCCCGTCAACGTCACGTCGGGCTCCTGCGCGGGGAGACTCTTCGATCCGAAGAAGATGTTCACGCCGGTCCCGTCCTGCGCGGTCAGCGCCACGTCGGCCAAACCGTCGCCGTTGTAGTCGGGGATCGAACCAAAAGCGATCGGCCGGCCCGACTCGCGGTGCGGGATCGTGATCTGCCAGGTGGCCGTAGGTCCTTGGGTGGTGACCACGCGCCAGAACAGCGTCCCAGACGGCAGCGGCGCCTCGGGCCGCGCCTGCCCAGCCGCGCCGGTCACCGAGGCCACGATCTCGTGGCACGGCCGATCGCGGCACACGTCGACGGTGCCGGGACCGCCCGCCCACCTGAAATCGGGGCGCAAGCTGTCGTCGATGCTGCCGGAGAGCGGCGCCAGAAGCCTGATCGGCGGTGGCGATCGCCCTGCGGTCGCGGCGCCTTGCTGCCCGCCGGCGCCGCCGGCCGTCGGATCACCCGACGACGGCGCCCCAGGCTGGCCGCTGCTTCCGCCGGCGCCCGGTGGGACGCTGGGATCCGCGCTCAGTCCCGCCGCGCCGGCAGGCTGACCCGCGCTGCAGCCTCCGAGCACCAGCGCCAGCATGCATCCTAGACCCGAAGCCCTCGATACGTTGGAACCCCGATTACGCCCCACTATACGCCCCATGTCGTCCCACCTTTCTCGGTTCCCGAGCGTCGTGAAGCGCGGCGCGGCGGCCGCCTCCAGGCTCGTCTCGACCTATCGCCAACTTAAGGCGCGTGGGCTCCCTAGGAGCTGGTCCCTTGGTTCGAATACAGAATGCTCCGCGCAAGTGCTTCGGGACGGTAACAGCCGTCTCGCGGGCGGTCGGGACGGACAGAACTTCGGGACGGGTGGAGTGTCAGTTGTCTCATGCGCCTGAGCGTCATCGTGTGCGCACTGCTTTCGCTCGTCGCGACTTGTAGTCGGGAGCGATCCAAAGAACGCGGCCATGGCCCGCCGCCGGACTGGTTGATCGACTACGTCCATAGAACCGATTCCGAACTTCAGGGCGTCGATTCTTCGAACGGGATCGATGCCCGCGAAGCGTTGGCCATCGCCGGCGTTTACATGGTCAAGTACATGATGCAAGAAGCTGCCACCGAGTGCCCTTCGAGCGAGAAAAACTGGCTCGTCGTCGCGACGAGGTTCGCCGTGGGCGCAGAGCGATCGGATCCTGGGCCCTCACCCGGCGCACCCCCCATTTGACGTTCAGCCTAGGACAAGCGGACCAGACCGGTCAATTCCACTTCGCCGGTCGAACTTGTGCGCCGCCCCTGAGCGCGAGGAGCGTGGCGAGAGAGGAGCGTGTCGCGGTGGTGCGCGTGTGGCCAGCCACGCCACTCCTTGTGGTGTAGCTGACGACAATCACCGGGGCGCCGGCGGGGCACGCAGGCGCGCGGGCCGGGAAATCGCGGGGATCGCCTGATCGCCGTTGGCGACGTCGACGGGCACGACGCTTGCGTTGCGTGGGCGCGCCGGGCCCGCAGGACGTGGGTCCGGTCGCTTCGACGGCACTGGTCGTGTGCGCGTGACGTCCGACCACAGAGGAGATCCAACATGATATGGAATAGAATATCCAGCCGCGGTGCCCTCGAGACCTGCTGCTCGTTGCTCGCTTTGGCCGCGCCGCTTGTCGGCGCTGCCTGTCATGGTGAGACGGGCTTGCCTTCGAACACCGCATCCGATGAAACGGTCACGAGGCTGGCCCTGACGGGCAGCGGGCTGCCGACCCCGGCAGGCTGGTGGAGCTTCGACGAGAAATGCTCCACCAGCGTCGTCTACGACACGCTGACCCTGCCGGCGACGGCCAACGGCAGCGAGCTGAACGGAGTCGGCTGCGTCGAAGGCCAGATCGGCCGCGCGGTTTCGTTCGACGGCGTCGACGACATGGTACAGATCCCGGACCGCGCCAACCTGCATTTCACGAACGCGATGACGATGTCGGCGTGGGTCAAGCGCACCTCGGCGACTGGTTTCATCGCCGGCAAGTGGGCTTCGCCAAATTCCTATCAGCTGACGCTCAATGCGGGGAAGCCGGTCTTCTCGTTGACGTTTGCGGGCGGTGCCTCGGGTACCCTGGTCAGCGTCACCGGACCGACGGCGCTGTCGACGACTGCCTACAGCCACGTCGCGGGTGTTTACGACGGCGCGACGATGCGGCTCTACGTCAACGGCACGCAGGTCGCGTCGGTGGCCCGCACGGGCACGCTGCTGAGCTCGAGCGCCCCCATCCGCGTGGGCAAGGTGCCGTCGGGCAGCGCCTTCCAGGGCAGCGTCGATGAGTTGCGCCTCTACGGCGTTGCGCTGAGCGCGACCCAGGTCGGGCGTCTGGCCAGCGGACTGCCGCACCGCCGGATCCGCGCAGTGGCGTTCGATCCGCTGCGCGCCAACAGCACGCTGCGGATGCACACCATGTTCGCGAACTGGCGGGCGCCCGAGGTGGTGCTGCAGTGGTGGACGGAGGCTCTCAACTTCGGCGCGGGTGAGACGCTCTATCTGCCCGAGGACGGGGACTACGCGTCGGCGGTGAAGTACGTGGAGGAGATTCCGTGGAACAACACCAGCTACGTTGGCGGGTGCGAGTACGTTCGCGGCAACTCCCTGGTCGTCAACACCGCCGAGCAGTATTTCGACATGGTCACGAATAACCTGCCCCGGCCCCAGTCCGACCAGGACATCTTCCGTGCCTTCAAGGCCTTCAATCCTGCTCTGAATTTCGATCTGATCGCGGACGCGAACGGCCAGTACTTTCACGAGATGATTGCGGTCTCCCTGCCCGGTCCGGGGTGGAAAGAGGGGACGATGGTCGCCAACACGAACGACGGCACGGCCTACGCGTCGCACGACGGCGTGCTGCGCGACCCGGGTCTTCAGATGAACAAGAAGTTCATCTTCCACGGCGTCGGCTTCGAAAAGGACGAGCGCAACCTCGAGCAGTTCATGCATCGGGAGGAGCTGACCCTGAGCCTGGCGTTCTCGACGGTCGCCAGCGGCGACCCGACCGTGGATCACTGCGGTACGGGCCAGACCTGGGGCCTCAGCGCGATTGACCCCCACAATGACAACACGCCCTTCGACCTGTTCACCACCAACGACACCCAGAACGACGGCGACAACTACGTCGTATTGGGCGAGGCTCACGTCGGTTGGGCGCACCAGCCGCCGAACGCCGTCGTCCAGTACGTGCGCGATCACGATGATCGGGTGCCGAGCAACTATCAATTCTGGGCGACCTTCCCGCAGAACTACCCGTTCGATCTGACGAAGCGCAACCGGCGCGTCATGGTCTCCTGCGAGACCTGGGACGGCGTGGGGCAATGCGGCCGTTCCGATCGCGACACCTTCGCCATGACCTGGCAGCTCCAGCAACTGCCCAAGAACGACGGCTTCTTCGACGGTCGCGCCAACAACTGGTGGAAGTACGTGAGCAATCCCAACTACCAGGTCGGCCGCGGGCAGGCCGTGACCAAGCCGGTCAAGGGGCCATTTCACGGCGCCATGGATCTGAGCCTGACCCTCCAGCAACACAACATCGTGCTGCGCTGGAAGACCGAAGTCGCGCAGCTTGGCAGCTACCAGGTTCAGTGGTCGACGGACCGGGTGACCTGGACGCCCCTGGTCACGCTCCCCGGCTCGGCGAGCAACTGGCAAGGGGGACTGTCGCAGCCTGGCATCGACACCTTCTACCGGGTCCGCTGGACCAGCGGCACCACCAACCTGTTCTCCGATCAGCTTGGCGTGAACATTGGAGGCGCGACGCCGGTCAACGTCAGCGGGGATCAACGACCACCGATCAACCTGACAATCGCGCTCTACCAGCAGGGTGTCCCGTACGTACGCTGGGAGCTTCCCAACAGCTGCGGGCTGGGCAACAGCGATCCGAACGCGCCCTGCACCACTTCGGATTTGACCTGCCAGGCCGGCGTGTGCCGGAACCCGGGCGGCGTCCGCATGTCTGACTACCACGGCGGCTTGGCCCACTACCAGTTGCTCAAGCGAGAGACCGGGTACAGCATCATCGGGTCGGTCGGGCGCAAGCCCAACGCCGACCAGTTCAACCACATGAACTTCTCGTCGGCTGACCCGGCCGCCGCTGGAGGGGCGGTCTCGGGCTATCGCGTGATCGCGTATCACGATGACGGTACGGGCAGCGGCCTCGGGTCGACGTACGGCCAGACGGACGTCGTACTGGCGGTCCCGAATCAGGCGACCGTCGGCAACTAAGACAGGTCCTACCGGCGCCCCGCGATGTCGCGCACGACCTGCGCGGCATTGCGGCGATGCCGCCTCGCTTAGCTCTCAGTCGCACCCGCCGAACGGCGCACGATCTGCCGTTGAGTCCGACGCCGATGCAGGGTTTACGGAGCCGCGTCCGCGCATGCCCGTCGCCCAGCGGTTCACGCGCGGTCCCCGCCAGCCGCGTCGCGCTCCGTCGCCCCTTCTTCGAGAGGCGGGCGATTCAGGCTGGCACAGCTAATGCTAAGACGTCTGTCATGAAGTCGAGAGTCATCAAGAAGGGCACGCCATGACCTACTGCGTGGGCGCGTTGCTAAACGAGGGCATAGTCTTCGCGTCGGATTCGCGCACCCACGCGGGCGTCGACAACTTCGCCTCGTTCTGCAAGATGACGGTCTTCGAGCGCGCGGGGGATCGGGTGCTCGTCATGCTCAGCTCCGGGAACCTCGCCGGAACGCAGGCGGTCATCAGCGTTCTCCGGCAGAAGAATGAGGTCCCGGAAGGATCGCCAAACCTCTGGACCGCAAGAACGATGTTCGACGTGGCGGTTGTCGTCTCGGACGCGATGCGCGACATCGAGCGCCGCGACAAGATGCACCTTGAAAAGAGCGACCTCGCTTTTAATGCGTCGTTCATCCTCGGCGGACAGATCAAGGGCGAGCCCATGCGGCTGTTCCGCATCTACGCCGAAGGGAACTTCATCGAGGCAGGCGTCGACACACCTTTTTTCCAGACCGGCGAAGCGAAGTACGGCAAGCCGATCCTGGACCGCGTCCTCGCCCCTTCCACCAGCCTGGCCGACGCGTCCAAGTGCGTGCTGGTCTCGTTCGACTCCACGATGCGCAGCAACCTGTCGGTCGGCATGCCCATCGACCTCGTCTGCTATGAGCAGGGTACGTTGGCGCTGCGCAAACGCCGGCGGTTCACCCAGGGCGATCCCTATTTCAGCAAGCTCAGCGAGCAGTGGGGCGAGGGCGTTCGCGCCGTGTTCACGCGGATGCCGGACGTCGAGTGGTGAGATCCGAGTGAAGTCATGCAAATCCGGATCGGCTACGAGTTGACCTGCGAGTGTATTCAACCGACTCCCATGATCTTGATGCTGAACGTCCATTTCAGCCGCGTTTCTGACCTCGTGATCCCCGACCACATGCACACCGACCCGTCGCTGCCGATCCAGGGGCATCGCGATTCGTTCGGCAACTGGTGCAGCCGAATCGTCGCGCCGCCGGGCCGGACGCGCATCTTCACCGATGCGTTGATCAACGACACGGGGAGGCCCGACGTCGTCACCCGAGCGCGCCAGACCAGCGTCGACGCCTTGCCGGCGGAGACCCTGGAGTTCCTGCTGGGAAGCCGATACTGCGAGACCGATCGGCTGTCACCCATTGCCTGGCAGCTTTTCGCGAACACGCCGCCCGGCGGCGGCCGCGTCCAGGCCATCTGCGACTTCGTACACCGGTACATCACGTTTGGATACGGCTATGCCCGACCGACGAAGTCGGCCTGGGAGGTCTACCAAGAGCGCACCGGCGTCTGCCGGGACTTCGCTCATCTGGCCATCGCGTTCTGCCGCTGCATGAATATCCCCGCACGCTATTGCGCGGGCTACCTCGGGGACGTGGGCGTACCGCCAGATGCTACGCCCATGGACTTCTCGGGATGGTTCGAGGCCTACCTGGACGGCGCTTGGTACACGTTCGACGCACGACACAACATGCCGCGGATCGGACGCGTCCTCATTGCCCGCGGCCGAGACGCCGCGGACGTGGCCATCAGCACCACGTTCGGTCCAAACGTGCTCACCGGCTTCAAGGTGTGGACCGACGAGGTCGTTGGCTATCGCGCCTAGCAGGCGAGCGGAGATGGTCGCTTGACGGACCTCGGACGGGAAGAGTTTGCGGTACGCTTGGCGTATGCAACCCCTTCGGTATTCCATCAACGTCACCTTGGACGGATGCTGCGATCATCGTGCAATGCTCGCGGACGAAGACTTGCATCGTCACGCGGTCGAGAACCTCGCCCAGGCCGATGCCCTTCTGTTTGGCCGGGTGACCTATGAAATGATGGAGGCAGCGTGGCGCCGGCCGGCGCGGGCGGGAGCGGGGCCTGATTGGACGGAACCCTTTGCCCGGACGATCGACGCGGCAAAGAAGTACGTCGTATCGAGCACCCTGGACCGGGTCGGTTGGAACGCGGAGCTCGTGCGCGGGGATCTAGGGAAGGCCGTTCAGCAACTCAAGCGGGAGTCGGGTAAGGGACTGTTCGTGGGAGGCGTGAAGCTGCCGCTGGCGTTGGACGGAGCGGGATAGAAGTACGATCGTGGTGCACCCAGGTTAGCGGGCCGATGGACGCCGACGTCGTTCGCGGGGTTGATCGAAGGCCGTCAGCAACTCAAGCGGGAGTCGGGTAACGAATGTCGGGGAGGCGGGAGCTGCCACTGGCGTCGGCGGTGATGAGGTCGAACTCAGCCACAGCCGGCGGCATCGGGTCGGTCCTCATTTTGCCAACGCCCTGCACGATGGTCAGCACCACATAGGCGTCCGGCAAGGAGTCGCACCCGTTCCCGCTGTCCTTGCTGTAGTAGCCGTTGTTGCCGAACTCTCCGTTCTCATCCTTGTACGTCAACGTGACATTCGTCGGAACGGTGACACCCTTGCAGGGCAGACCCGTAATGTCGGGGACAATCACGGTGTGCCCCAGGACGGAGAGCAGGCGCTTATCGTCGAGGATGGCGCCGCCCAGGAGTGGATCGGGCGCACCCGGAATGCTGATGCCGCCGACGTAGATCTGGTCTGATTCGCTGCCTTCGGGGTTAACGTAGCGCTTCCAGGTCTTTCCCACGCCACCGGTCTGTGCACACCCACCGGCTTCCGAAATGGTCACGCGGTCGCCGGCCTCGAGAAGGATGGGGTACTGATAGCTCGAGAGATGAACCACCGGGCGATAGACTTGAAGCTCGTGAGCCGGCTGGAGTTCGGCTCGGGGGCGGTGGCGATGCGGTATGAGCCGAGAGGGTAGAGTCGACGGACGCTAGCGGGCGGCGGCTCGATGGATTACATTCGGGCCCGTTGCCAAGGGGCGATTCGAACCCAGCTCTGCACCGCAGAGCTGGAATGGCCATCCTGGACAAGGCCGGCGAGGAATATTTGACCCTGGTGCACCTGCCGTATCGGGCGTGGGGAGGACTGGTGTGCGCACGCTGGTGCCACCGGAAGTCGCGCGGTCGCGACCCCGGCGCAACGGCCGTGAGAGCGAAGCTTCTGTTCGAATGCGCCTCCTGGCGGAACGCCGGCTCGCAGCCGCTGCAGCTTGGTCTAGCCGGCTGACCAGCTGAACTGACAGTCCTCGAGTGAATCTCAGGCCGCGCGGATGAAGCCGCGCAATGAAGTTGCTCCGGCGGGGCGAAAGGGTCTATTATCGTCGCTGCGTCGCTTTCGCGGTCGGTAGAGGAAAAGGGGGTACTCTCCGACTTCCCCGTGGCGCTTCGCTTCCGGTGCCTTGACGGCCGACGGCGCGGTCTTCGACGTTGGGATCTGCAGGGCGGGTGGGCAACTCCAAATTCCCCCGAACCGCGTCGGCGCTTCCAGGGGCCGCGCAAGCGGATGGCCAACACGGGAGGTCCCAGATGAAGCGCGCGCCCGGCCCCAACGACAGCATTCTCTCGCTCGCCCCTCGATCGCATGGCGATGGGACAGAGCGAGCCCCGACCTCAGCCCCTGCCAGCCATGTCCCTCCCTTCGGCCTCGCTCTTCGCCGCGCGGTGGCGGATCTTGTGCTGCAGACTACCAGCGAGGGGGTCTGGCTGGTCGATGCTCAGGCGCGCACCAGCTTCGTCAACGAACGCGTCGCGCGCCTGCTCGGCTACACCGTCGACGAACTGCTCGCGATGCCAGGGCTCGAGCTGGTTGACGAGGAAGGCCAGAAGATCGCCGAGGATAGGATCCGCCGCCGCCAGTCGGGCATCGAGGAGCAGTACGAGCTCAGGGCCCGACGCAAAGACGGCTCTCCGCTCTGGCTGCTGGTCAACGCCAATCCGGTGTACGACCGAACGGGTGGCTACGCCGGATCGCTGGCGATGGTGTCCGACCTGTCCGAACAGAAGGCGAGAGAGCACGAGCTTCAGGCGAAGGTGGACAACCTCGAACGTCGCCTCGAAGAGAGCCAGAACGAGGCCGTCTCAGCGAAGGCGGCGCTCGAGAGCCAGATTTATCGCGACTCGCTCACCGGTCTCTACAATCGGCGGTACTTCGACGAACGACTGGCCCAGGAAGCGGAGCGCTGCAAGCGGCATGTGCGGCGCCTGTGCTTGCTGTTCATCGACGTCGACGGCTTCAAACGCATCAACGACAACTATGGCCACTTGGTGGGCGACCAGGCGCTGCGCGGCCTCGGAAGAGTGCTGGTGGGACCGCCGGGAAAAGGCGCCCGCCCGATGCTGCGAACCTCTGATGTCGCCGCCCGGTATGGCGGCGATGAGATCGCGATCCTCGCACCCGAGACCAGCCTCGAGGGGGGCCACAGCCTGGCGGAGCGCATCCTTGACCGCGTGCGCTCCTCCCCGATGATGTCCATCGAGCACGGACCGCTGCCCCTGGGGATCAGCATCGGCGTGGCGGTGTGTCCTCTGCACGCCGCGGCCCCCGAAGAGCTGGTTGCGTCGGCGGACCGGGCCATGTACCAGGCCAAGCAACAGGGCGGTGGGCGCGTGTGCTTCGCGGAGGTGAAGCCGTAGCCGTCGCCGGCGCGATGAGCGCCGAGGTCTTTACGAACCGGTCGGTTGACGATAGAAGGCGGGACCGGTGTGGCGGAAGCTCGCCCCCCGGTTCGAAATGCGATTCGAGGAGAAGACGACAGCATGACGCCAGTGTCCGGGCCCTTGGCGGCGGCGCTGACCGCGTTTGCGACGCTGGCGCAGGTGTCGGCGGCCGAGACGACGCCATCGGTCGTGCCAGATGCGGCCGCCGTGACCGAAAAGACCGAGCCAGCGACGCCTGCCCCGGCCCTGGCCCCGGCTCCGGTCCCGCCGCCGAACTTCGGCTCCACGGTGTCACCGCTGGTCATCGCGAGCCCGAACCTCAGCCTCAGGATCGGCCTGCTCGTGCAGCCCCAGTACCAGATCCTGGGCGACAACACGCTGCAGCGGGCAGGCGCAGGATCTGTACGTTCGTCGCGCCCGATTCATCGCCGGCGGCACCTTGTTCGGCGTCATGGACTACTTCTTCGACACCGACTATCCAGATCTGTTCCTGTCGCGGGCCGCCGTGGGATCGCCCTCGGTGAAGTACACACCGTCGATGAACATCCAGGACGTGTTCCTCACGGCCAGGCCGTTCGGCGAGCGCATCATGCTCGACGCCGGCTATTTCCTGCCACCGATGGCCCACAACGCGCTGCAGAGCGCGGCGACGCTGTTCGGATGGGACTATTTTCGGTACACGTTCCAGCACGATCAGGCGTTCGGGTCGCCGCAGAATCTCACGCCGCCCACCACGCCGGCCGGCCGCGACACCGGCGTCCAGCTGCGCGGATTGGTGCTGGGCGGGCACCTCGAGTATCGCGTCGGGCTGTTCCAGGGCCTGCGGGGCGCGAAGACGACGTCGGCCACCGGAGCGCAGAACGACCTGCGGGTCGCGAGCCGGCTCCAGGTCAATCTCCTCGATGCCGAGACGGGATTCTTCTATGCTGGAACCTACCTCGGCCGGAAGCGCGTTGTGTCGATCGGTGCCTCCTACGATTTCCAGAACAGCTTCACCAAGGACTACCTGTATCTCGCGGGAGATCGTCTTCGTCGACCTGCCGGTGGGGCCGGGCGTCGTCACGGCCCAGGTGAACGTCGCGCACTGGAACGGCCACAACTTCATTCCGGTGGTCGTGGTCACGGGGCAGACCGGCGTCGTGCTCCAGGACCAAACGGCGGTGATGGCCGAGGCCGGGTTCACCTTCTTCGCCGCGCGCCTGAGCCCGATGGTTCGCTTCGAGCACCTCGAGGGTCCCCAGCTGCCGCGGCAAGATCGCTACGGTGGCGGGCTGGCGTTCTGGCCTTTCGGGCACAACTCGAACGTGAAGGCGGAGTACACCCGCATCGTCCAGCAGCCGCCCCCGGGCGCCCCTCCCTATCACAGCGCGAACCAGTTCAACCTGCAGTGGCAGGTCTATTTTTTCTGATGGAATTGCCTCCCAAATCAACCTCTGCAAGCGAGACTAATCCGATGAGTAAAGCGAATCCTCGGCTGCTTTCCGCGAGAAGCTTGGCGCTGGCTGGCGTTCCTGGTCGTCCCGCTCGCATGTTCTTCGACCTCGCCGAACGGCGGTACGGGGGGCAGTGGTCCCGGATCGGGGGGCAACGCGACTGATGGAGGCACCGGCGGCAGCGGGGGCAGCGGAAGTGGCCTCGGAGGCAGGACCGGCACCCTGCGCATCACGCTGCTCGGCGACTCGACGACCTCCGATGGCTGCTTCCGCGCGCACCTGTGGCAGATGCTGACCCAGGCGGGTCACACGCAGTTCGACTTCATCGGAACCCGTTCGGGGAACCCGGGATGCACCATCCCGGGATTCGACCAGGACAACGAGGGGCATGGCGGATATATCGTCCGCGACGTCCTCAAGGCGACCAGCACCGGCCGGCCCGGCGGCGCCGATCTCTCGGATCCGTACGTGTCATCGGCGCAGGACCTGGTGACCTGGTTCGACGGGCACCCCACCGATGTCGTGCTGATGAACTTCGGCACGAACGACGTCTCGAACAATGTCCCGACGACGACGATCCTGGACGCGTACGCGGCGATTCTCGTGCGGCTGCGCGCCAACAATCCCAACGTCCAGCTGATGGTCGCGCAGATTCCCCCGATAAACTGGATCTACTGTGTTCACGCGACCTGCGATCCCCGCGTGATGGCGCTGAACGACGCCATTCCCGGATGGGCCGCATCCCAATCCATGCCGGGCTCGCCGGTCACGACCGTCGACCTGTTCACCGGCTACGACGACGCCACCGATACCGTCGACGGTGTCCACGCCAACGACTCCGGCTCGGTGAAGATCGCGACCGCCTGGAACGACGCCATCGCGCCGCTGTTCTGAAACGCCGGCCGGATTCTCTACGCCCGAGTGCGGGGCATCTGATAGCAGATGCTCACAAACGCCAGGCAGGCCAGCAGCACGACGGCGACGGTGACGTAGAGCGCCCAGGTCTTCTTGTGGATCGACGCGATCGCCACCGCCGTCAACCAGGTCCCGATGGAGCAGCCGATCCCCAGACAGAGCACCACGAATCGCGACAGCCCGAGCCCGACGTAATCTCCATCCCCGTCCATCAGCACGGTCAGGCACGCGGCCAGGCCGAAGAACGACAGGGCGGCGCCGAGAAGACTGAAGTAGACCAGACTCTTTCGCCTCACGCGGCGCTATCTACCAGCTGTCGCCGCCCCGCCGCAACGCCGATCGCGCCGCCCGGATAGACGATCCATCGTGGTGCCGGAAGGCGATCAGGGGTCCTTCGTCAGGTGGATGTTGCGGCTGAAGTCGCCGGCGATGCTGCCGCTCGCCGTCGTCCCCGAGAAGGTGAGATCCACGCCCAGGATACCGAGGTCCAGCTCTGGGTAGCAGGTCGTTGCCGAGCAGGAACACACCGCGGCGAACCTGCAGAGCACGAGCTTGGCGCAATCAATGGGGACATCTTTCCCGGTGGTCGGATCGGTGATCGTGCAGATCGTGTCATTCGCAGTGAGGGTGCTCGCCCATCCGGGAACACACTGCGAGCTGTTGGGCGCCGGCGTCTCGAGTGCGCACCAACCGGTCCAGAGCTCGGCGGGCCGGGCGTCGAAGCGCAGCCGCTCCCCGACGAGAGAGCCGTTGGCCATCGTGTAAGGGAAGCCTTCCGCGATGTATTGAATGAAGAGGTCCGTCGCGGCGACTCCCGGCGGGTAGCCAACGTTGGGATCGGTGGCGGGCGGCGGTGGCGCGCCGGTGCCCAGCGTCATGGTCCCGACGACCACCCCGGTTGGATCGCCCGCGAACGCCAGGTGGATCGCATCGGAGCGCGAGCCGGTTGGCAGCCCGTAGTTCTCGATGTAGCCGGTCCACGACTCGCCCGCTCCCAGCCCGCTGACGTCTCCGGGGTACCCGGCGTCGAACATCTGAAACGTCGAAGCTTGACCGGTATCGCCTCCGCTTCCGGTCTGGTTGACGCCTCCGATCAGGTGCCGCGCGTCGCACCCGCCCGCGATCAGACCGATCACGAAGGCCGCGCCGAGGACGCGCCGGCGCCGCGCGCGCCCGCGATCGTCCTCGCCAATCCGCTTGTCTCGCATCATGTTCGTTCCTCCTGCCTTGCCTTGGTGCGACGGCCCGCCGCGATCTTTCACCGATCCAGCACCGCGCGCGCCTCTGTGGCGAAGCGCCCGTCGGGGAATTGCGCCAGATAGGTCGCGAGGTCGGTCCGGGCGCCGGCGACGTCGCCCGCGCGCGCGCGGCAGCTCGCACGTCCATGCAACGCCCGCTCGACGACGGCGTCGCGCTCGCTCCGTCGCCCGAGCAGGCGATCGAAGTCGGCAGACGCGTCGGCGCACCGTCCGTTCTCGGCGCGCAGCTCACCACGCGCGGCCAGCAGCGCGCGACTCGGTCCGACCGGCTCCAGCGCCAGACTGTCGAGCCGAATCAGCGCCTCGGCGTGACGCCCGAGACGCAGGAGGGCCTCGACCCGCGCGGTCGCCGCTTCGGCGGTGAGCGTGCCCGTCTGGCCGAAGCGCGCCGCGTGCTCGTCGAGCGTCTGCAGCGCCGCCGTCGGATCCTGCTGGCGGCGAAGCTGGCGCAGCGCCAGCACCAGTAACCTCGACTCCTCGGCCAGCTGCGACGGCGCCGCCGCTGCGCGCGATTCCGGGTCGATCGACTCGGGCGTGGCTCGCACCGGCGTTACGGCAGGCAGGCTCGCTGCCGGCGCCGGTCGGACCGGCCCGGCGACCACGGGTGGCGGCTGCACCTGCGGCGCGGGTGCGGTTCTTGGGCTGGACGGGGGCCGACGCGCTCTGCCGCACGACGCGGGGCACGACCGCGGGGACCGCCGGCCGCAGCGAGGCCGGCGCCCGCACCGGCTGGCTCAAGAAGTGCGTCGCCGCCCCAGCCAGCAGCACGCCCGCTGCCAGCATCACCGCCAGTCCGGCCGCGACCTGCAGGGTGCGCGTCCAGCGCGCGACCGTGACTCGCTCGCGACCGAGCCGCGCGCCCAGCGCCCCCAGCTGAGCGTCGCTGAGCGGCTGCCGCATCATCGCCTGTCGCAGCAGCGCACCCGCGCGCGTTTCCGCGCCGTGACCGTCGCCGAGGGTGACCCACGGCTGTTGGATCGGTGCGCGGGGCGTGGTCCGGCGGGCGAATGCTCGGCGAATCAGTTGCGCTGGCTTCATCGCGATCCCCCTTGGTCGCGGTCGAGCTCCGCGAGAAATAGCGCACGCGCTCGATACAGGCGCACCCAGACCGTAGCGATCTTGCTTCCAGTCAAGCCGGCGATCTCCTCGCCCGACAGTCCCTCGAGCTCGAAAAGGATCAGCACGCTTCGATACTTCTCGCCGAGTCGATCGAGCGCCCGATAGACCGTTTCGCGCGCCTGCTGGCGCTCCAGGTCATCGATCGGCGTCGGGTGCGTGGGTACCGTCGCCTGCTCGATGTCGCCGCGCCAGGTGCGGCGCATCCAGCGACGAGCCCGCTCGCGGCGGCGCCGCGACGACACCACGCGCGCGGTGATGCGATAGAGCCAGGTCGTGATCTTGGCCGCGCCGCGAAACTCAGCCAGGCGGCGCTGCGCGACGAGAAAGATCTCGTGCACCAGATCGTCGACGTCGATGCGCGGCCCACCAAGGTGCGCCACCCAGCGCGCGACCGTGCGCGCGTGCTGGCGATAGACCGCGTCGAGGTCGACGTGCTCCGCCACGACTTCCGCGGGCGAAGGAGCGTGGGAACGAGCTGAGGACATCTCGAACCTGCCCTGTTGCGCGGGGGGACCAAAACCTTTCAACGAGAGCGCCCAAAACTGATCCCCCAGGCGATCTGGAGCTCGATCTGGGGCAGATGACCTTGCGCCGCGACCCCGTTGACGATCAGGCGGTCGTCTCCGGGAAACACCAGCAGGTGGACGCCGGCCCACACCGCGACCGCGCCGCCCGCGCGGGTCGCGCTTGCACCGAGAGCCACGCCACGTTGGAGGGTGGTGTCAGAGGAGGTCGAGGAGAGCCCGGTACCGGCGATATGCAATAGCGCCGCGACTGCTGCCACCTGCAGGTCGATCCGGGTCCTTTCGAGATTCAGCCGGAGCTCAGGCCCCAGGCTCAATGTGACGCGGAACCATCGGGCCACGTTTGACAATGAACCGACCGAAGCCTCACGGGGCAGCGTGCCGGTCAACCCTGCTGCCAGGCCGAGGCGCGCGCCCGCCTGAAACAGGTCGCCCGCGATGGTCGCGCCCGGGGAAATCTCCCCTCCCGTGACCGCGCCGAGCAGGCCTAGCGTGACCGAGGCATCCGTTTTTGACGCCGCCGCCTTCGGCGCGGGCGACGGCCCGCGATTCTCGGCGTGAGCCAACGTCGCGGGGATCGGCCGGGCAGTCGCTGGAAGCCGCGGCGGGGGCGGCGCGATCGCCAAAGCGTCCCGTGCCTCCTGGGCTGCGACCACCCGCGTCGAAGCCGGCGCGGTCGGGTCCGACGGTGGCAGCGCGCTGGGCCGCTGCAGCTCGACGGCAACCGGCGCCGGCAGCGCCACCGCCGCCGCGACGTGCGGATCCAGGTCCGCCTCCCAGGCGCCGACCATCACCGCAATCGCCGACGCAAGATCGGCGCATCTGCCCTGCGGCGCGAGCGTCCGATCGGCGATGCGCTCGCCGTTCGCGCCCCGCAGCACGAGCTCGACGGGTCCGCCAGCGGAACAGGTGAGTACCGCCTGGTGACGCGCCCGCGCGGAATCGGCCCTGGCCGCTTCGGGCGTCTGCTGGTTCGCGAGCGCGGTCAACTGCATCGCGACCTCGGCGGGTGTTGGACAGCCGCAAGTACCCGTCACAGTGACCGCCTGAGACGCCGCCGCGGCGGCGGGTCCGCCGACGACCAGTGCCAGAACCCCCAGGACTGTGTGAACCACGCCAAGCCCTCCGTCGCCCGCAGAGTACCGCGTCTCAGGCGGGCGCTGCGCCCGTCGAGCCTGTCGCCGCGTGCCGGGCCAGTCGCGCTCCGGACGCGGCAGGTCATCTTCCGCCCTCGATGGCGGCTGCCGCGGCGGCGGCGTGACGCTCGAGCAGCGTTGCGAGCGCGCGCTGACGTTCGATCTTTTCCCGCATCCAGGCCACGAACCCCTCGTGATCGAAGGTCGCCCGATCGTGTGGAGCGGGCGGTAGTGCGCGCAACGACCGCATCACGACGACCGCGCGCTCCGCCGCGTCGGCCAGGTCGCGGTAGGCGGCGGCCACGCGACGGAGGCCGTCGTGTTCCTCCCGGGCCGCGGGTGAGGTGCCCCCGACCCATGCGGCGTGAGCCTCCAGGTTGATCGCGACGTGCCGCATGAGATCGCGCCAGGCCTCGGGCACCTCGGCGCTCGCCGCTACCTCTTCGCCGCAAGTGGGCGTTCCGTTCTTCTCGGGTTCAGTCATCGGGTCCTCCCGACCAATGAGAACGCTCGAACCCGCCGCGCGTGACGCGCCGGGGGAGGCGGGAGCAGGCGGGGGCGTGGCGTTGCCGCGCGCGGCCAGTGTCCCGCTAGCGGATCTCGACGATGCCGATCGGTTCGCCGGAGAAGCGGGACGCGACGCCGACGAACAGCGCGGCCAGGGGGGCCGGCAGCGCCTGCGCCATCCGCTGCACCTCGCCGAGGTCGACCTGGATCCCGGTCAGCGTCTCGTTGCAGCGCACGGAGAACCCGTCGCCCGGCGCCAGATCGCAGGTCGCCGAACCGGCGTCGCCGGTGACGGTGGCCAGCCGCCCGGTGGCGTCGAGCGTACCGCGCAGCGAGATCATCTGATCGCCACCGACCAGCAGCGCCGGCATGTTGTAGTCGACGCGAAACTCGCCCGGATCGGTCTTCGTCGAGGGGCGATCGATCGCGTAGCGCACCTCGGGCGTGTCGGGACCGGCCGGCACGATGTAGATCGCCGGCGACGAGTCGATCGCGCCGCTCGATACGAAGCCGGCGTCCGACATTCCCGCGGCGTCGCTCCTCGCGTCGTCGCCGCCGCCGCCGACGACGTCGCTGCCGCCGGACCCAACCGCGCCGCCCGAGCCGACCAGGCCCGCGCCGGCGCCGCCACCCGCGCCCATCGGCGGTGCGCCTGCGCTCCCGCTGCTGCAGGCGGCGATCGCACACAGGGCCAACGCCAAGAGGGAGACGGAGACGGAGACACCGGACCTCGCGCGCATCGTGACCTCCTCGCTCATGGAGCTCCCCGTCGCGCGCGCGTGAGCGGCTGTCGTTTCGGCACGTCGCTGCCGGGCATCGGCTTGGCGCGGTACCGCGTGCCGCGGCCGTCGCCGACGCGATCCACCAGACCTTGCCGGTGCATCTCGGACAGATCGCGGCTCACCGTGCGCAGCGACGCGCGCACGATGGTGGCCAGATCGCCGACCGATCGCTCGCCGGACTGCACGATCTCCTGGGCCAGGCGCGCCCAGCGCACCGCGCGCGCCTCTTCGGCGGCGCCGGTCTTACCCGGACGGCCGCCCGGCAGGATCGCGATCTCGTCCAGCGACGCCGGCTCACCGGCCAGGTCGTAGCCATGCGCCAGCACGGTGATCCCCTCGGCCAGGCCGTAGCCTCCTTCGATGGTCTCGATCCACATGTGCCCGCGGCCCAGCGCCGCCCGCAGGCGCGAGATCGTCGTCTTGACCAGCGAGTCGTGCCGCTCGGGTCGATAGTTGGGCACGCTCCACACCGCGGCGAGCAGCGCTTCTTTCGAGAGCGGCCGCCGCGAAAGAGCGGTCAGCAAGGCGCGCCCGCGCGGCGGCAGGCCGCTCAGGCGTCGCACGTCTCCTTCGGCCTCCAGGACCTCGGCGTCGTCGAACAGGTGAATCCGCCGCGCGGGCGGCAAGCCGCTGGCCTCGGCCACCAGCCCCCACAGCCCGGAGCGCAAGATGGCCTGCGTCGCCTCGCGCGACTCCAGCCCCAGGCGTGCGGTGGCGACCACCGGACGCAGCGTGCGCGCCAGCTCGTCGGCCTCGGCGGCGCTCGGCGCGACGTCGTACTGGAACAGCCAGGATCGCGCCCGGTAGAGGTTGTGCTCGGCGACCAGCGCTTCCAGCACGGCGATCGCGGCGGCGCGGCCGCCGGCGTCGCCGAGAAACGTCGCGCAGCCGAGCTCCAGCCCGGCGATTTCGGCCTCGAGCGGCGGATCGTTCACGCCCGCCGCCACGCGACGCGCGTCCGCGAGATGGGGCAAGGCTGTCTGCCAGCCCCCGACGACGCGCGCCACCTCGGCGCGCGCGCACGCCAGCGCCGCCTGCGCGCGCGGGTCGCGCGAGCCGACGCGCGCCGCCTCGTCGACGGCGCGCCGCGCGTCCTGGCCGCGCCCGAGCAGCGCGTAGCAGCGCGCGAGATCGGTCAGCAGCAAGCGGCGCGAATACCCGTCCTGGATGTCGGTCGCCTCCAGCAACTGCTCGATGACCGCGACGGCGTCGACCGGGTGATTGACGCGCGCGCGGGCGAGCGCGATCGACGCTTCGAGCACCCGCACGTTCACGTCGAAGCCCAGGTGCCGCGCGTGATCGCGCGCCTGCTCGAGCAGGCGCAGGCCTTCGTCGACCTCACCGCGCTGGGCGAGCACGTGAGCACGCATGTCGGTCGCCAGCATCTGGATGTAAGCGAAGTGGGCCTCGATCGCGCTCGCCTGCGCATTGAGGGCCGCGCGCGCGGCGCGCGTGTACTTCGCGGTGAAGTAGTGGCAACACGCGATCGCCTGGAACAGGAAGGCGCGCGACCACGGGTCGCGCCGCGCGGCGGTCTCGTGGTACGCGCGCGCGAGCGAGCGCCGCGCCCGCATGAAGTCTCCCGAACGGGCGTGCGCGACGGTCAAGAAGAACCCCCCGGCCGCCAGCGTGCGAATCGCCGGCTGCTTGCTGCGGCGGTGACTCTCCAGAAACAGCTCCGCTTCCTCGGCGCGCCCCACGAAGCAGAGCGCGCCCACCACGAACGCGACGTCTTCGGGGGCGGACCCGGCCGCGCGCGAGTCGATCGTGTCGCCGAGGATGTCCGCATACCGCCCCGCATAGAGACGCCGGGCGATCTCGGTCTCGCCGGGGGTCGGGGGAGGGGGGGCAACCGTCCTGCGCATTCCCAGCGATCCTCATAGCACGGAGGCCTGCGCCGGGCGGAAGCCCGAGAGCTGCTGCTAGTTCCGCGTGGGGCGGAGGCGGCTCCGCCGCCGCAGCCCATCGCGGGAGGTTCGGAACCCTTTGAGGGTTCCGAGCTAGATGCGCGTGGGGCGGAGGCGGCTCCGCCGCCGCAGCCCATCGCGGGAGGTTCGGAACCCTTTGAGGGTTCCGAGCTAGATGCGCGTGGGGCGGAGGCGGCTCCGCCGCCGCAGCCCATCGCGGGAGGTTCGGAACCCTTTGAGGGTTCCGAGCTAGACGCTACGACAGTACCACGCGCCATGGGTGCTCTCGCAGGCCTGGCCGAGCGGGCATTCCGCGGTCGTCAGACACGGCGCGCCGAGGTCGCCGTGGCCATCCTGCCCGTCGTCGCCGCCGCCGTTGTCGCCGTCGCCCTCGCCGCTATTGTCGTCGCCGCCGTTGTCGTCGCCGCGGCCCGCAGCGCCCGCGCCGCCGACGGTACCGCCGCCGGTCTGACCGGCAGCGCCGTTGCCGCCCGCGCCCCCTACGCCGGCGGCCCCGGCGCTGCCACCTTTGACCGCGTTGCCGCCGCCGCCGCCGCCCTGTCCGCCCACGGCGGTGGCGCCGTCGCCGACGGCACCGGAGCCGCCGCGTCCCTGATCGTCACCACCGGCGCCGCCGATCCCGCCGGAGCCGCCGGCGCCGGCGTGCGTCGTCCCGTCGTCGGCCCCGCCCGCGTCAGTGCTGCCCGCGTCACCCACGCCGCCGCGGCGCGGGCCCGCTGTGCCGACCCCGGTGGAGCGCGGTGCCGGCGCCCGCGGGTGCGGCGCTGTTCCCGCATCCGATCAACAGCACCAACGCCAGAGCCGGCGAGATCCAGACGAACCCGGGGCCCGCGTGCGAACGGTCGGTCATGTCATCCTCCGTGGCGTGCAAAGTGGATGGCTCGCAAAATGGCCAACCAAAGCCGCCACGTGAAGTGACACCGGGTTACATGGCCGTGGCGTGATCCATCCATGTCATCATGCGCAGGCATGCGATCGTTCCGATACCTGGCGGGTTGGGCGACGGCGTTGGGAATTCTCGTAGCGGCGCAAGAGGCCCACGCCGCCCGATCGGCCCAGCTGTTGTACTCGAGAGGGCCTGGGGCAGAGCGGTGTCCGGAGGAGTCGGCGGTGCGCGCCGCCGTGAGCGCCCGGCTGGGTTACGACCCGTTCTTCGATCGGGCGCCCGAGACCGTGTTCGTGGAGATTCAGCGCCACACTCACGCGTTCGCCCTGGTGGTCAAGCTGATCGACGCGAGCCACAAGCAACGGGGCGCTCGTGCGATGTCGGTCAAGGGGGACGACTGTTCGGCGGTCATCGACGCGATCGGGTTGTCGGTCAGCCTGGCGATCGATCCCGCGACGGCCACGGGCTCGCCGCCGCCGGCCCCGCCGCCGCCTCGGGTTCCTGCGCCAGCCGCGGCCGATCCAATGCGAGTCGCAGCACCCGACGCAGATGCGGGGGTGACCAAGGCGACGAAGGCGCCCGCGCCACCGTCGGACAGCTCGGCGTTTTTTCCGCGCGTCGGCCTTGGCACGTTCGGGTCGGCGAACGCCGCCCCCGCCGCAACCGCCGGTGCCACGGTCATGGTCGGCGTTGGCTGGCGAGCGTTGTCGCTGGATATCGAAGGTCGAGTCGACGCGCCGGTGACGGGAGACAGCGCCCTGGCGCCCGTGCAGGTCCGCTCGTGGCTGATGGCGGCTACCTTGGTTCCCTGCTTTCACGTCGGCGCGATGTTCGGCTGTCCGGTCGCCAGCGCGGGAAGGCTCGCCGCGACAGCACGCAACGTGCGGAGCGCGGTTGAAAACCACGGGCCCTGGTCTGCGCTGGGAGCACGGTTGGGCGGGGAATGGACGTTGCGTGCGCGCCTGTCGATGCAGATCTACGGTCAGGTGCTGGCCACGATGACGCGCGACACGCTGTGGGTTGACGCGATCCCGGTGTACACGGTCCCCGCCTGGTCCGCCGGGTTGGGGCTGGCGCTCGCCTGGCGCTTTAGGTGACAATTTCGCCGGGGTCGTCCCAAGCTCCGGGAGTGGCGCCTGTCGATGGCAAAGGTCGCCGTCCCGAACCAGTGGCGGACGCGGGCGACGACGACGCGCGCAATGCGTTGTTCCGGGCGATGTTCGAACAGGAGTTCGACTACGTCTGGATGTCGTTGCGCCGCCTCGGCGTGCAGGTGCGTGAGCTGGAGGATGTCGCCCAGGATGTCTTCGTGCAGGTTCACCGGCGCTGGAATCAATACGACCCGGCACGGCCGATTCGCCCCTGGCTGTTCGCGTTTGCGGCGCGACTTGCGTCGGACCACCGACAGCTGGCGCGACACCGCGTCGAGCTCATCGGGACCCGCGCCGATCGCGCGGGCGCCGCGCCCGGCGCCGACGAGGTTCTGGAACGGGCCGGCGACGTCGCGCTGGTGCTGTGCGCGCTGGAGGCGATCGACATCCAGCGGCGCGCCGTCTTCATCCTGCACGAGCTGGACGAATATTCGATGAAGGAGGTGACCGAGGTGCTGGGCATACCCCTTTTCACGGGATATTCGCGCCTTCGCGTGGCGCGCGACGAATTCACCAAGGCGGTTCGACGACTGCGGGCCGCCCAGAACGGGCAGGGTGCGCCATGACCGACCCGGAACCTCCCGCGCTGGACGCCGACGTGCGCGCCCTGCTGCGGCGCGCGTCGGGCATCGACCCCGCGCCGGGTGCTGCGAAGATCCGCGTGCGCGCTCGCGTCGAATCCTGCATTGCTGCTGGCGGGGGCGGTGCCGCGGGCCCCGGTGCGAACGAAGACGGGGTCGGCGCCGGGGTCCCCGCCGGTGTAGCGCCGGTCGTTCCCCGCGTCGTGCAATCCACCGGCCTGGCCCGTCGCCTGCTGCCGCTGGCCCTCAGCTTCGCGGTAGGAGGCGGGGTTGGGGGCCTGGTGGTGTCGAGGATCCGACGTCCCGCCGATGCCGGCCCCGCCACCGCGACGCGCGTGATCGACATCGATCGGCCGGTCGATGTCGGCTCCGCGGGGCAACGTGCAGAGGGTCTCACCCCGGCGAATCCCTCGGAACGCCCGGTTGGCGCCGTTGCATCGGAGCGACCCCAGCGGCTGCCCTCGGCGCTGCATCATCCACTCAATGCCGAACGCCGGCTTCTCGACGTCGCGCGGGGCGCGCTGGAACGCGGGGAGCCGGCGGTGGCGCTCGACGCCACGACGAAGCATCAGCGCCTCTTCCCCGGCGGTGTCCTGGTGCAGGAGCGCGAGGCCATGGCCATCCGGGCGCTGGCGATGCTCGGCCGCTTCACGGAGGCACGGGCGCGCGCGGCCAGATTTCGGGTGCGCTTTCCTGACAGCATCCTTTGGCCGGCGATCGAGTCGGCCGTCGGTCCAGCGACGGGCCCATGACAATAAAGCAACCATCGCCCCAAGCGCTCTGGTGGGAGGCGTGACGCGCGCTCTCCAGAAAAGGGCGGGTCGAATCATGGACACTTCATTCAAAGCGGATCGGGCTTGGCTTCTGTCATCTCCTTGGTACTGGGTGCTGGTGTCCGGCGTGATGAGCACCGGAGGCTGTCAGCCGCAGGCGCTGGTGGTCGGCACGAACGACGGCGGGGCGGTCGACATCGTCGCGACGGTCGACCTCGGGACGATCCCCGAAGATGGTCCGGGCGACGCGCCGGCGACCGACGTCAACCCGGACGCGCTCTCGGGTTGTCTGATGCTGGCTAGCACGACGGCGACGTCCAACATATTTTCGGACGCGCTGGCGATTGGCGACCTCAATGCCGACGGCAAGGCCGATCTCGTGATCGATGGCCACGCCAGCAACGGCATCAGCGTGTTGCTGGGCAACGGCGACGGAACCTTTCAGGCCGAGACCCTCTTCCGGGCGCCGAGCGCGCTGTCGCTGGCCGTCGGCGATCTGAACGGCGACGGCAAGCTCGACGTCGTGGTGCCGGCTTCGAGCAGCTCGCCCCCCAATATCAGCGTGCTCCTGGGGAACGGCGATGGGACATTCCTGCAGCCGGTGGCATACACAACCGACAACTCGACCAGCTCGATCGTGGTGGCCGACCTGGACGGGAACGGCAAGCTGGACGTCGTGGCGGCAGAAGCCACCAGCGCCCCAGGACATGTCGTGGTGATGCTCGGCAACGGGGATGGGACGCTGCGCGCATCCGCCAGGTACCAGGCGGGAGTGGGCAGTCCCCAGAGCCGGTCGCTGGCCGTGGGCGATCTCAATCATGACGGCAAGCCGGACCTGGTGCTTTCCAGCATCAACAGCGACAACGTCAGTGTGTTGCTGGGCAATGGCGACGGGACCTTCCGCGCGCAGACCGTGTTCGACACCGGCAACTTCTCGCAACCCAGCTCGGTGGCGATTGCCGACATCGACGGCGACGGGAGTCTGGACCTGGTGGTCGCAGGCTCCAGCGCCGTGGGCGTGCTGCTGGGTAACGGCGACGGAACGTTCCAGAAGGTGACGCGTTACCCCGCCCAGAGTAGTGCGACTCCCATCGCGATCGTTGACGTCAATGGGGACAGCCGCGCCGATCTGGTGATCGCAGCCCTCTCCGCCAACGTGATGTACACCGGCGACCTCAACGTTCTGTTCGGTGATACCGAAAGCGGGTTCTTGCCGCAGGTCACGTTGGCCGCCGAACCCTCGGTGCCCGCGTCGTTGGCGACCGCCGATCTGGACGGCGACCATCGGCCCGACGTGGCGATCACCTCCAATTTTTCTGTGAGCGTGTTCCTGAACCGGTGCAGCGGCCGCTGATGCCAAGCGGGTGCCCCTGGGTCAGCCCAGCTGACCCCTTCACGAGCGCGGGCGCCTGGTTTCGTCAGCTGGTTTGCGCGCTGACGATCACGTAGTCGCTGCCGTTCACGATGACGAAGTATCCCGAGGTGTAAGGCGACTTGAGCAGAGGGGCTGCGTCGAACTTGCGGCCGCGAATCGCAACCCCCACCTCATCTTGCTGCTCGATGGCCGCCTTCACGGCGCTGGGAAACCAGGGCCGGTTCGCCAGCACCGAGATGCGAGGCGGACTGCCAGGACGGGGCTGAGACATCTCCGCGAGGCGCGCCAGCCCATCTTTGTCGAAACGAAGAAGCGCCACGAGGATCCGGTCGGTCGGACCGAATCCGCCCGGCACTCCCCGAGGCACCTGCTCGAAAGACACCTCCAAGGGTCGTCCCGGGAGGTTGAGCTGCGCAGACAGCAGCTTCTCGTCATGACTGACAGACGGGGACGGATCGGCATTCTTCATGGTCGGTTTATCCTGACGACAGGCGTGTCCGCACGTGAGCGCCCACGCCAGCAGCAGACTCCTCGGTGAGCGAATCATCTGGCCTCCTCCTCCGTGTTCGTGCCGCATCCCGAGAGTCACGTTTGGCGGCCAGCGCCAGTATTGTTCAAAGACGCGCGCGACCGGCGAGGAAATCCTGCCGAATCGCCTTTGCGGAGAGAACGGAGCGTCAGGGCGGCGTCGACGCGGGCGGAGCGGGAGAGGCCGCGACGAACTTCTGCGCGCCAGACCTCCCAAATCGCAGGGTCGTGCCTAGGTTGCGTGGGGGACGAAAACAGGAGGTCGAGATGGACGCAATTGCGATGCTGAAAAAGCAACACCGGGAGGTCGCGGCTCTGTTCAAGCAGCTGGAAAAGGCGAAATCGGCGAAGCCGCGGCGCGATATCTTTGAGAAGATCGCCGATGCGCTGGCGGTTCACGCCACGCTCGAAGAGCGGCACTTCTATCCTGCGGTCATGAAGACGCAAACCGAGGACCTGCTGCTGGAGGCGGTCGAGGAGCACCTGGAGATCAAGCGGGTCATCAGCGACATGCTCGACATGGATGCGGAGGATGACCAGTTCGCGGCCAAGGCGACGGTGTTGCAGGAGGACGTCGAGCACCACGTCAAGGAAGAGGAGACCGATCTCTTCCCCAAGGTCGAGAAGCTCTTCGACAAGGCGGAGCTGGAGTCGATCGCGGCGGCCATGGAAGAGACCCAGGAGGAGCTCCTGAGCGAGGGCAATCCGCGCGACGCCATTCCCGGCGAGACCGAGAAGGCCGCGCCCCTCTAGTCGTCAGGAAAGCCGTCAAGGGCCGCAGGGCGTGGCGGCCCTTGCGGCGTCGCTCCAAAAAAGGGGCTGAGGTGGTGGCTTCGGCCGGCCGGTGTGAATGCCGGGACGGTCGTGTTATCAGTGACCGCTGGCCATGATCTCCAAGACCCGTTGGGCAGCGGGCTTTGCCTTCGCTGCACTTGCCGTCGCGGTCGGCGTCGGCAGCCAATGGTCAGTGGTGAAGTCGCACCTGTTCGGTGGTCCGAGGGTGGCGAGACAGACGCTGGCGCCGGGAACGCGCTTCTTTGCACCACCGCCCAATCCCGGCGCGGTCCAACAGATCGCCGGTCTTGCCAAAGCGAGCGCCATGCGCGACGCCGCGTTGCTCACGGCAATGGTCGCGACCCCGCAGGCGGTTTGGTTTGCCGCAAGCTCGCCCGAGGAGGTGCGATCCGCCGTGCATCGAACCGTGATCCGGGCGACGCACGAACGGACGGTCCCGGTCCTGGTCGCTTACAACCTCCCTTATCGCGATTGCTCAGTCTACGGCTCCAGCGGAGCGACTGATGCGGCGACCTACGCGGCATGGATTGACGGATTCGCGAAAGGTCTCGCCAACGAAAGGGTGATCGTCATTCTCGAACCCAACGGCCTTGGGGTCATCCCTTATGTCACGGAGTGGTCGGACTGGTGCAAACCGACGATCAGCGACGCGCAGGGCAGAGCGGTTCCCGCTCCCGGCGCCACCCCCGCCGATCGTTACGCGATGCTGGCCAAGGCCATCGACAGCATCGAGAGCCAGGCGCCCAACGCCGCCGTCTATCTCGACGGAACGCACGGCGATTGGCTGCCGGTGGGCGAGATCGCGCGCCGCCTGGTGAAGGCCGGCATCGATCGCGTGCAGGGATTCACGGTGAACGTCGGCAACTTTCAACTCACGTCAGAGTCGATCAAGTACGGCACGTGGGTTTCGAAGTGCATTGCCTATGCCCGCCTTCCCTCCAAAGGCGCCAGTCGAACCGATCCGTATCGCGAATGTCCGACCCCGCGCCATTCGACCGGCGGGATCGACACCTTCGACTGGTCCTCGCCCGAGCGGTGGTACGCCGAGCGGGTCGATCGCGCTGCGCCCCCGGCGTCAGGGGCGCCAGGCCTGGCCCACTTCGTGATCGACACGGGGCGGAATGGCCGGGGACCGCTTGACGCCAGCGTGTTTGCCGCCGCGCCCTATAGCCAGGCCCCGGCGGTCATCGCAGCCCTCAGGACGAGTTATTTCTGCAACCCGCCGGGCACCGGACTGGGACCGCGGCCCAGCGCGGGCACAGGGGTGCCTCTTCTCGATGCATATCTGTGGATCAACCCTCCCGGAATCTCCGACGGCACGTGTGATGTCGCGGGGACCTTTCCGCGACAGTGGGACTACAACCGGTACAACCCATGGGAGATCACGGGCGACGCCCAGAAGCACTTCGACCCGCTGTGGGGCATGGTCGATCCCGAGGTGGACGAATGGTTTCCCGAGGCCGCCCTGCAACTGGCGCGCAACGCGGTGCCCCCGTTGCAAGAGGCCGCCGGTCAGGTGCTTGCGCCGGACGACAACGGACGCGTCGAGAGATCGACGACGGGAACGTCCGGCATTCAGGGCCGTTGGTTCGCCGTCGCGGACACGGACGACTGCCATCGGAGAGGCAAGCACGCGGCCCGCGAATGCTCGCAGTTCATCACGCCCGATCCCAAGGCGCCCGCCTTCGCGCCGACCGCGGATCTGGGGATGTGTACGGTGGGAGTCGTCGCCAAGGCGATCGCCGGCAGCGATGGGATGGCCGACTTCGCAAACATTTACGGCGCGCAGATCGGTCTGACCCTGAACGACGGCGCTCCGTTCGATGCACCGGCTCACGGCGTGACCGGCTTCGCGTTCCACATCGATTCAGAGTTGCCGCTCAACGCGGGAATCCGGGTCGAGATGGCAACGGTCGGTACGAACCTGGAACCGGCCTGGTGGGGTGGGGCAGCTGCGGAACGATCACCGGTTCACGCGGGCCACAACGAATTCCGGTGGGTGGACGTCGGAGGCCCTCTGTCTGCCCGGCCCCAGCCACGATTCGACCCGGCCAAGCTGCTATCGATCGCGTTCAACGTGCCGGCGGATCCGGCCGGCGCCAAGACCTTCAGCTTCTGTATCAGTCATCTCGCGGCCCTCACGAACTGACGTCTGCCGCCGCGCGCTCACATCAGGGCGTCGGCGCCAGCGCCAGGTAGGTCACCGCGCGAGCGCGAACGACCGCGGTCGCCATGCCGATGAGTTGGTTCGTCTCGCTCACGCGCGCAACGACGCGCGTGACGCTGGCAGCGCTTATCGGCAAATTGACGGCGGTTGCCCCCCCCGAGTAGACGAAGTACGGCACGCTGACCGTCCGGTCGTCGCGATCGAGCCAGGTGACGGTTGCTTTCTTCGTGGCCAGCTGACCATTGCAGTCGAGCGGCCGAACGTCGACATAGGCGCGCGTCGGATCATACGTGGTGCCGAAGCGCAGCGCGGTCGGCCCGATCTGCGACTTTTGATCATCCAGGGGAATGTTGTTCAAATCGATGTCTGCAGAGAGCGGCGACGTGCTGGCTGTTTGGACCAGCAGGTCCAGGTAGCCTTCCCGTCTGTACTCGAGGAAGACCGGCAGCGGGGGCGGGTAGAGGGAGGTGTCGATGTTCAACGTCACCTCGCCGGTCTCGTCGGTGGTCCCGTGGGCCAGCGGGAGGGCGCACCGGGGATCGGCGACCGAGCAGACGCGAACGCTGGTGCCGGGGAGGGGGGCGTGTCCTCCTCCGGTTCCACATCCCCAGCAGATGGCCTTGGTCTTGACGACGATCTTCTGCGGAATCGCGCCCGGCGAATAGCCCTTCACATGCCCGAGGCACGCCCAGGGCGCCGGCAGGGCTTCCTGGCTCGGCAGACCGGCGACGGCCGATTCGCGCTGCTTCGCCGTGACCGCGTGGCGCGTGCTGAGGACCGCGGTGACGGCCGCGGCTACGACCAAAGCGGCCGCTATTGGAACGCGCAACGATCGGCGGGCGCCAGGACGCCGCGCCAATCGTGAAGTGAACCCGCGCGCGGCCTCAACCGATACCTCGCTCAACCCAAGCGCGACGGCCAGCGCTTCGATCTGTTCGGACGCGGAGGCGAACCGCGCGGCGGGATCCCGGTGGCAAGCCTTGAGGAACCAGGCGTCGAACGCGCCACCGAAACGGGAGCCGCGCGTCGAAGGTGCCTGCAGCTGACCGTGCAGCAACTCGCCCAGCACCACCATGACGCCGCCCTGGTAGTAGCTCTCGCCCATGAGCAGGCGGTAGGCAACCAGCCCCAGCGCGCACCGGTCCGTCGCCGGCGTGACGGGGGTGTTCGCCGAAGCTTGCTCGGGCGCCATGTACTTCGGCGTCCCGAGGATCTGTCCCGAGCCGGTCGCGCCGGTCCCCTCTTCCAGCATCTTCACGATGCCGAAGTCGAGGACCTTGACCTGCGGAGGGCCGTCGCTGCGCGTGGCCAGGAACAGGTTTTCGGGCTTGAGATCCCGGTGCACGAGTCCCAGGTGGTGGGCCTTGTCGATCGCCCGCGCCACGGGTCGCAGCCAGTCGATCACGGTGGCAGGGGCGGGCGGCGTGGTGGCCGCTGCCCGCTCGAGGTCCGTTCCCTCGAGCAGCTCCATGACCAGGAAGGGGACACCGCCGAGCTCGGGCGCTATGTCTGCGTCAATCACCCGCACGACGTTGTCGCTCTTGATGCGCGCCGAGACGCGGGCTTCGTGCTGGAAGCGCGCGAGCGCTTCGGGGGAAGCGTTGGCGTTCGACAGCAGCACCTTGAGCGCGAGGCGCTCACCCGTCGCGGTGTGCTCGACCTCGTAGACCGCACCCATCCCGCCGGTGGCGATGAGTCGAATCGGTGCGATAGCGAGCGGCGATGAGCGCCGGGAAGGGCGAGGCAGCGATCAATTGGATTCGCTCCAGATCTGGCTCAGGCCTCGCTGCCCGGCGAGCGGCGGCGGGTCAGCCCCAGCGCGGTCAGGCGCGAGACCAAGGTCCGGCGCGGCATGCCGAGCTGCCGCGCCGCCTCGCTCTGATTGCCGTCGCTGCGCTCGAGAGCCTCGAGGATCCGAGAGCGCTCGACCGACTTCATCTCGGCGTGTAGATCGGGGCGCAGGCCGGTGGGCGCCGAAGAGGTCGACGCAACCGGTGCGTTGCGGTTGGTCCGCCCGCGCCGCCGCGAGCAGCGAAGGCGGCAGGTGCTCGGGCAGGATCGTGCTCTCCGTGCACATCACCACCGCGCGTTCGATCACGTTGCGAAGCTCGCGGACGTTGCCCGGCCAGGCGTGCCGGCGCAGCAGGTCGAGCGCGGCGGGCGAGATCGCGAGCGCGGGTGCTCGTTCCAGGTCCCGACAGGTCGCGGCCAGGAACGACGCCGCGAGCGCCGCGATCTCCAGCGGCCGATCGCGCAGCGGAGGGATCAGCAGCGCGACGCCGTTGAGCCTGAAGTAGAGATCCGGGCGCAGGCGCCCCTGCCGGCTGTCGGCCTCGACGTCCCGGTTGGTCGCCGACACGAAGCGCACGTCGATGGAGCGCGGGCGCGTCGAGCCGAGCCGCATCACCGTGCGCTCCTCGAGCACCCGCAGGAGCTTGGCCTGCGTCCCGAGCGGAAGCTCGCCGACCTCGTCGAGGAACACCGTGCCGCCGTTGGCGGCCTCGAACAGCCCGGGCCGGGCCAGGGCGCCGGTGAAGGCCCCTTTCTCGCTGCCGAAGAGCTCGCTTTCGAGCAGCGATTCCGCGAGCGCCGCGCAGTTGATGCCCATGAACCGGCCCGCCGCGCGCGGCGAGTGCGCGTGGATGGCCCGCGCCAGGACCTCCTTGCCGACCCCGGTCTCTCCCAGCAGCAAGACGCTGATGTTCGCGCGCGCCACCCGCGCCGCCTCGGCGTAAAGCGCGCGCATGGCGGGATCGCGCACGACGACGCCCGGGGCACCGTCGGCACCCAGGGCTTCAGCCGATTCGAGATCGGGAAGCTGCAATCGAGGCGGGTGGCGCAGCACGACGCACGCGGTTCCGAACAGCAGGCAGTCTCCCACCGCCAGGCTGGCCCTGCGCCGCAGAAGCTGCTTCACGTTGACCTGAAGGGTGTCGTTGCCCGAGCGGGCTGGCGCGGTCTGGCGGACGAACGTCCCGTTGGCGCCGCCCAGATCTTCTATCTCCAGGAGCTCGCCCACGCGCAGGACAGCGTGCCGGCGCGACACCGAGGGATCGTCGATGCGGACCGTGTTCGTCTCGTCGCGTCCGATCGTCACCTCTCCAGCGCGGGGCACATCGAACGCCCGGACCTCATCGCGCGAAAAAACGACCAGCTGATATCCCCGCTCCGACGACACTGGCCGCGAGTATATACCCGCGCCCTCGGCGCCTGCGCAGCTTCTGCTCAGCTGCGCGGGGCTTGCCCAGCGCCCGGCGCCTGCGCGCCGCGGGCCGCGCGCGCGATCGCCCCGATTCCGCGGTCGGTTGGGAACCCTCGCGGCGTCGCAGGTGCTGGCCCGCATGTTGCTGAAGCGCTGGACGAAGAACAACGGCGAACAACTCGGGAGACCCATGAAAAGCCATCTTTCAACCATCGTTCTCGTCGGCATGCTCGCATCAGAAGCGGGCTGCGCGAGCGACGAAAGCAGCAACGCCGGCCTGACGGGAAACGGCGCAGGCTGCACCGCGTCCAACACATCGCTCGCGCCCACTGACGGGCTCATCGCCGATTTCACGGCCTCGGGCGGCGGATCCGACGCCCGAGCGGTCGCGATCATGGGTGGCATCAACACGTATGGCGGCGCCACGCTGGGCGGGCCGGGATCGCCGACCTATTCGACGACCTCGGGCGCGCTCGAGATCACTGAAAGCGCGCTCGCGACGTCGACCCCGCAGTACGTGGGCGTGGTCGTCTATTTCAACAATTGCATCGATGCCAGCGCCTTCACCGGCGTCCAGTTCACCATCAGTGGCTCGTTCTCCGGCTGCACCATGCAGTATTCGACCGTCGACAGCGAGCACGACGACACGACCTACGCGTCCCCGAGCCCACATGCCACCGGTCCGGCCGGAGCCTACGCGCCCCAGGCGCAATTGACCGCCAGTCAGGTCACGCCGACGCCGACGACGATCTCGATGCCGTTCAACGGTGCCGGCGCGCCGTCGGGCGGCAGCCCCGACGGCCTCGCGCTCGACACGTCGGCGCTCGACCGCGTCGGTTGGCAACTGACCATTCCCGCTGCCATTGGCACGCCGGCGTGCACGGCCAGTCTGACCATCGATGACGTCAAGTTCTACCACTAGGCGAAACCGACGCTGCCAGCTCAGGGAGAACGACATGACGAAACGATTGTCGATTGGAGTCTTGTTCGGTGCGCTCGGTCTGACCGCCGCATGCGGTTCGCCAGCAGGCGGCGGCAAGCCGGCCGAGGATGCGGGTCGACAAGACGGGACGCAGCCGCTTTCGGTCCACGTCACCGGGTGCGCCACCGCTGCGGCGCACCCCGCGGCGCCCGGCGGTTACTACGTCAACGGCAACAGCGTCTGCACGGCCGATGGGCGGGTTCATCGTCTTCACGGCGTCGATCGGCCTTCGCTCGAATGGACCAGCGGCGGGGAGAACCTGTCGCGGTCGGACTTCCGGTTGATGGCGTCGTGGAATGCCAACGTCGTGCGCATCGCGCTCAACCAGGACTTCTGGATCGCCGAGTCGCCGCAGTTCGATCCGAGCTACGCCGGCATGGTGGATAGCGCCGTCGGCTGGGCGGAGGCCGAGGGCCTCGACGTGATCCTCGATCTGCACTGGTCCGACAGGGGCGTTCTCGGCAGCTGCTCGCCGGTCGACGGCTGCCAGCAGGAGATGCCCGACGCCAACTCGATCACGTTCTGGACCCAGGTGGCCACCCGCTATCGAAACGACGGACGGGTGATGTTCGAGCTGTACAACGAGCCTCACGGCGTCCTGTGGAGCGTGTGGAAGTCCGGTGGCGTCACCAGCGCCGGTTGGCAAGCGGTGGGGATGCAACAGCTGTACGACACCGTGCGGGCAACCGGCGCGCAGAACCTGGTGCTCATCGGCGGTCTCAATTGGGCCTACGACCTGTCGGGCGTCACCGCGAACCGAATTGACGGCTACAACATTGTTTACGCGTCCCACCCGTACAATTCGCCCGACCGGCGACCCAGCACCTGGGACAGGTCGTGGGGTTTTCTCACGGAGACCGATCCGGTCATTCTCACGGAGTTCGGCGATCCGAGCAGCGCGACCTGCGCCACGGACTACACCGCGGCGCTGATTCAATACGCCGACGCGCACGCCACCAACTGGACCGCCTGGGCCTGGTTCCCGGGAGGATGTTCATTCCCGGCCATCATCAACGACTGGTCGGGGACACCCTCCGCGATGGGGCAGGTGGTGAGGGCGGCGCTGCTCGGCTACGGCGATCCGCCCGCGTCGCCTCCGGGCGAGGATGTTCCGGGCGTCACTTACACGTTCGAGCGCTCGAGCGAAGGGTGGGTCTTGAACAACTGGCACAACCCAGACCTCACCAACCTCGGGGCCGGAGTCCCCGACGGAGGATCGTCACCGACCCTGCGCTTTGACGAAGCCGCCGGGGATCCGAGTCCCGGCGCGCTCCAGCTGACGGTGGCGTTCACCGGCACCGACCAGTACGCGATTGCCGACGTGAGCTTCGGCCAGCACGGCCGGAACCTGGCGGGGAAGACGCTTCACGCAAGGGTCAGGTTGGTGTCGGGCTCGGCCGCGGGCAGCAGCGTGGCGCTCTACGCCTGCAGCGGGGGATCTCCCAGCTATATCTGCCCGCAAACCCCGGGCCTTGACCAGGCCAGCCTGGCGGCCGGCGCCTGGATGCCGCTGACCTTGGACCTCAGCGCCGCGACCGAGGTCGGCTTCGAGCCCAGAGCGATCCTCGAGATCGGTGTCGAGGTCTCCTCCGCCGCGGCGTCGCCCGACGGCGGCCCATCGGACGGCGGCGGCTTCGAGAGTACCGGCGATCTGGTGTTCGAGATCGACAACGTCACCGATTGAGCAACGCATTCCCAATAGCTGACAACGAAGATGACCAACGAAACGGAGAGACCATGAGAAAGCTGATGTGCCTTGGCAGGATGTTTGTGGGTGGGCTGGTGATGGCGTCGGGCTGCGGGGCCGACCCGTCGCAGCTGGGGACCGAGCCGGAGCTGGTCAGTGAGACCTCGGCACTCAGCGCGCCAGTTGCGTGCGGCGGCGACGACGCGGCGAACACCCGCTTCTACGTGCCGCCAATGAATCCCGCGGCGATCACGCAGATTGCGGGCCTGGTGAAGGGACGCCAATTTCGCGATGCCGCCCGCCTGGTCGCCATGGGGGCCACGCCCCAAGCCGTCTGGTTCACGAAAGGCTCGCCAGCGGAGGCCGAGGCCGCCGTCCACGACACGATGGTGCGTGCCGCTCGTGAGCATCGCGTCCCCGTCCTGGTCGCCTACGACCTTCCCTTCCGCGACTGCGCGCAATACTCGTCGGGCGGTGCGGTTGACAGCAGCGCGTACGCCGCCTGGATCGAGGGGTTCGCGCGGGGCATCGGCAACGGCAAGGCCGTGGTCCTGCTCGAGCCGGATGGCCTGGGCATCATTCCGTACAACACCACGATCTTCGGCGCCAGCGACTGGTGCAAGCCGACGATCACCGACGCGTCGGGCGCCACCGTTCCGGCGCCGGGCGCCAGCGCCGACGAACGCTACGCGCAGCTGCAGGGAGCCGTGGCCACGCTCGCCGCCCAGGCGCCCAACGCTTCGGTCTATCTCGATGGGACGCACAGCTCCTGGCTGGGTGTCGGCGAGGCCGCCTATCGGGTTCATCGGGCCGGCTTCGATCCCAGCACGGGCGCGTCGCTGGTCAAGGGATTCTTCCTCGACGTGTCGAACTATCAGCCGTCGGACCAGCTGGTCCAGTTCGGGACCTGGGTGTCGCAGTGCGTGGAGGCGGTGACGGCCGGAGCATCGTGGGCGCTCGGCCACTTCGACTACTGCCCCAGCCAGTTCGACCCGGCGACGAACTACACCACGGTCAACTACACCCCGGCGTTCGAGGCCACCGTGACGGCGGGGCTGGCCAACATGCTCAACGGCGCGGTACCGACGTTGTCCTTCGTGATCGACAGCGGCCGAAACGGTCAGCCGCCGTTCGACGCCAGCGCTTACGGCGCGCCGCCGTTCAATCAGCCCGCGCCAGTGCTCAGCGGGCTGGCCGCGGGCAGCTGGTGTAACCGACCCGGCGCCGGTGCCGGGCTGCGCCCCACCGCCAACACCGGCGTCCCCCTGTTGGATGCATATTTGTGGATCAAGACCCCGGGCGAGTCGGACGGCTCGTGCGACATCGCGGGCGGCGCGCGCGCCTGGGACTACTCGGCGTACGATCCGTGGAACATCACTGGCGACGCCCAGAACCACTTCGATCCGCTCTGGGGAATCACCGACCCGGCCGCTGGTGCGTGGTTTCCGGCGCAAGCGCAGCAGCTGGCCCAGCTGGCGGTTCCGCCGCTGTTCTGAGCGCGCGATCGGAGCGCTGCGGCTCGCGGACCTGACGATATGAGCTGGCTTGGTGGCCCCCCGGCGGGGCCACCAAGCCATTTGTGCTCAATGGACAGCACCGGGTTTGTCGCAGAGAGTGGCGTGGTCCGTCGTTTCGCCGGTCGTGTCGCCCGCTGGTCCACTGCAGAAAGGTCCCCGAATGAAGATGTCGTCGTCCGGTCTTCTGGCGTCGCTTGTCACCTCCGGCATGATCTTGGCGACCAGCGGCCGGGCAGTCGCCGGCACACGCGCCGCGTGCGATCTCCTGCCGCTGGAGGAGGTCCGCGCTCTGGTCGGCTCTCCCGTTTCCGTGTTCATGCCAGACTTGTCGACGCCAACCACCCGGGGCGATACGACGTTCTCGACCTGTACCTACGTCGTGCTGGACGCCGCCGGTCACGGCGCGAAGGGGCGCAGCGCCAAGTTCACCCTCATGTGGGGACCCAAGGCCAAGCTTTCCGAAACCAACGACTTCTATACGAAGCGGCACATGGAGGCCCCCGCCCTAAAGGGAGATGTCCTGGTACTGGCGTGGGTCGGGAACGTCGCCGACGGGAAAGCGGGCGACTGGGCGGCCAGCCAGAAGCTGCTCGCCGCGGTTCTCAAGAAGCTCTAGCGCGCCGGGCGCCGGCCAGTACGGTCGAGCGTCAGCGCTTGCCGTACTGGTCGTGGTGGCGCCACCAGACGTTGGTCTCGTTGCGCCCCTTCGGCGCGCGGTCGAGCCACTGGTACATGCCCCAGAGGCTGTCGACGCCCCGCGAATAGGCGGAGTAGGCGTGATAGACGACGCCGTCCTCGAGCGTGAAGGTGCTGATGCCCGGCCGTTCGCGCAGGTACGTGGCGGCGTCGGTTCCGGTCATGGCCGCCATCTTGCCGGCATCGCCGTCGTCGTCATCGTCGTCTTTGGGGCTTCTGTCCGGGCGCGGGTGCCGGCCACGCCGCTTCGCGCCGGTAGTTGTATTCAATGCCGCTCGCGCGCTGTTGCTCCTCGGTGAACCCGACGTTGAAGTCGAGGTTGAAGTCGCTGTTGTGCGACGACGCCCAGGGAAAGGTCCACCCCATCCGCCGCTTGAATGCCTGCAGCTTCGCGAGCGGCGCCCGCGACACCGCCGCGAGCGTGACGTCGTGGTTGGCCAGGTGGACGACCGAGCCATTGAACCCGTCGGCGATCGCCGAGCAGGATGGACAGCCCGCGGTGTAGTCGGGCCCGAACATGAAGTGGTAGACGAGCAGCTGCGAGCGCCCCCTGAAGAGGTCGGCCAGCGAGGCGCTCCCCTCGTCGGTCTCGAACCGATACTCCTTCTCCACCCGAACCCACGGCAGCTCCTGCCGCCGCTGCACCAGCTCGTCGCTGCGCCGGGTCAGCTCCTTCTCCGCCTGCAGCAGCTCGAGCCGCGCCTCGATCCATTGCTTTCGTGTGCCAGTCTGGTGCTTCGTCATGACTTTGTCTCCCTCTGTGGTTTGATCGCTGATTGCTGATCGCCGATCTACACAAAGAGACTTAGCGCCCGCCAGTGAGCGACGGGAGTTACAAGTGTGACGGGATTCCGATCGACCCGGGCGACGTCAGTCGCCGCAAGGCGCCCGCTGGGGTCATGGCGGCGGATAGATCGTCGCTTCGGGAATGCCGAGGTTCTGCGCCAGCGACGCCCAGTAGGTGTCGTCGAGCACGCGCCGCTCATGCGAGCCCGTGATCTGGGCTGCGCGACAACCGCCGGGGTTCAACACCGCCGCCACTGTCCGACCGGTATCGCTGCTGAAGGCGATCGTGTAGCGGACGCCAGAGTCGTTCGGACAGTTGAAAGTTCCCGAAGGGAAATCCGGCAGCGCAATCGTGGCAGCGTACACGGCGCGCGCCGGCGCCGGCTCCGTCAGCGTGACGTCGACGCTGGGTGGGGGATTCGACGGGAGCATCGTCGCCGTCGTGAAGTGCAGGCCGGTGATGGTGCTCGTCGGAGGCGGCGGGTCCGACCCGCAACCACCCGCCAGCGCGACCGTACCTGCCAACGCCATCCACGCGCCCACCAGCCACCCCTTCAACGTCATCGATACCTCCAGGTGACAGAATATCAGCGACCGGTCGCCTGGCAACGAGCGGTGACCTCGATTTCGATCTTCATGCGAGGATCCGCCAGGCCCGCCGAGATCATCATGGCCGCGGGACGGATCTGCCCGAAGTAGCGGCGCAGGATCGGCCAACACTGCGGGAACTCGGTCGCGTTCGGCAGAACGTAGGTCACACGGACCACGTCCTGCAGACTCGCGTTCGCCTCGGCCAGCGCGGCTTCGATGTTTCGAAGACACTGCTCGGTCTGCTCGGCCAGGTCGTCCGAGATCGTCATGGTCCGGTAGTCGAAGCCGGTCGTGCCCGAGACGAATACCCAGTCGCCGTCAACCACCGCACGCGAGTAGCCAATCTCCTGTTCGAAGGTCGACCCCGAGCTTATGAGCCGTCGTGCCATCTGAGCCGGAGCATTTCACTGTGTGCCGCGGATATTGTCCAGATACGACGTGCCGCCGCCGTTGAAGTACACCCAGATCCCCTGCACCGAGCTGGTGTCGGCGGGCAGCGATCCCTGGCAGGCCGACACCGAGCTCAGCAGCGTCGCCAGATTGACGTCGACGGTGGTGCTGGTGTTGGCGTTGACGAAGCCGAAATCGGTCTGGCACCAGTGGAAGTCACTGCCAACCTGCAACGCCACCGACTGCGACGTCCCGGCGGTCGCCGCGGTGATGTCGAACAGCAGATGGCCGACGTTGGCCAGCGACAGCGGCAGCGGCGGAGCATAGGCCGGGCCGAACCAGCCACCGCTCGCGGTCGCGTCGACGCTCAGGCTGTGGGTGCCCGCGGTGGCGAACAGCGTGCTCTGGGCCACCGTCCCCGCGCCGGCGTTGAAAGAGGCCGGCCCCCACCCCTCGGTGCCGTCCTCGAAGCTGTAGAGCGCCGAGCCCTGGACGGTGATGATCAAGCTCGCGGGATGCGAGACCCTTCCCCGGCTGTCGCTCACCACATAGGGCGTGCTGGCGGTGCCGGCGAACCCGGTCGCGGGCGTGAAGAGCACGCCGCCGCCGGCCTGCACGGCGTAGGTGCCGAAACCGGTCGCGAGCTGCGCCTGCTGCCCCAACGCCGCCGGGTCGAGATCGATCGAAGCCGGAACCAGCGTCGCCCCGCCGTAGGTGATGTCGTTGGACAGCGGCGACAACGTCACCGGCAGGTTCTCGGGCGTCGCGACGCGATCGTCGTCGGCGACCGGTGAGAAGTCGAAGGGCGGCTGAAACCGCATCAGCTTGGCGAAGTTGGTGAACGTGGTGCAGACCGGGCTCGGGCAGTACAACGGTGAAGTGGTCGTAGTCCGGGTAGAACGTGCCGTCGTCTTGCTTGTCGGCGAGCATCCAGAACAGCGCGCCGCCGCCGCCCGATTCGCGGACGGCATCGGTCCACTGTTGATAGAGAGGATTGCGGATCGACTTGTCGACGATGCCAAACTCGCCCAGCAGCACGCGCTCGTGGATGCGACGGCCGTCGCTGATGTGGCGTTTGATCCAGTCGACCCCGAAGGACGGCGGCTTCCCCCAGTTGTCGGGATAAAGGTGAAACGACATCGCGTCCATGGCGGGCAGGTCGGCCAGCGCCAGCGTGTCGACCCCCTCGCTGCAGTTCTCGGTGAAGTCGGTCGCGCCGGCGATGCAGTAAAACCCTTCGTCGCCCGCCGACAGCATGTGCCGCCGGTCGATGCTCTTGACGAACCGGCTGACCTCGTCGGCCCAGCTGATCAGGGTCTGCGTGTTGCAGGTCGGTGACTCTGGATAGACGCCGAACGCCCGACAGCGGGGCTCGTTGGCCAGCTCCCATGCCATGATCGTGGCGTCGTCCTTGTACTTGACCCCGGTATAGCTGTTCGTCCGGTTGAGCAGGTGCTCGATCCAGGCGTGGTACCAGCCCCGGATGGTCGGATCGGTGTAGAAGTCATCGTGGAACTGGCCGCCGCGCCAGCGGCACATACTGATCGATCCCGCCGAAGGCATTCCAGTTGTTGACGAAGGGAATGATGACCTTGAGGCCGAGCAGACCCGCCCGGTAGATCACGTAGTCGAGCTTCTCGAGACCGCTGGGGCCATCGTTGTAGGCGGGAGCTTGACCGTTGAAGTACTGGAAATAGACCCCGTTCTTGATTCCGTCGACCGAGCCCGAGCCGTCCTGGTTCCCGATCTCCAGCGAGCCCCAGAGGCGCACGACGCTCAACGAGCTGGCCGCCGCGCTGTTGAGGACGCTGTCCACCATGAACGGCGACGCGTA
The DNA here is from genome assembly GCA_963778795.1 of uncultured Pseudomonadota bacterium. Taxonomy (GTDB): domain Bacteria; phylum Myxococcota_A; class Polyangia; order Fen-1088; family Fen-1088; genus DASRQZ01. The sequence continues at coordinate 2,506,199 of CAVZVU010000005.1, forward strand.
CATCAAGTAGTAGTTGCTGGCCCCGGCGATGCGAAAGGGTCGGCCCTCGTGCGAGAGGGACCGGCCGGTTCGGTGGACGAAGTGTCGGCCGAGAGCGTCGGCGTCGTTGTCGGCCCCGTTGTCGTCGCCTTTGGCCATCGCCAGCACCGATGAGCCGCCGACCGCAAGAACCGTTGAGACGCACAAGAAACGAACGAAAGCTCGAGCCATGACCTGATCCCCCCTTGTTTGAACAGCTCGTGTTCCAAACGGGAGACGTGGCCAATCTTCCTTTGCGAGTCTCGTTTTGCCGGACCCGACCGGCGCCGCCGCTGCTACCCGCTGCGGAGCCGCCGCCCGGTCAGAACGAGAATCGGCAGGAGGCGCCCGGGTTCAACAGATCGGGCGCGCAGGCGAAGGCGACCTTGTCGGTCGCGTTCGACGAGCCCGGCGAGATCAGGAACAGCGTCAACGATGTGACCGCCAGCGCGCCGCCGGCGGCGTAGCCGATGATCGCCAGCTGCCTTGCAGACGTGTACTGGTTGTAGATGTCCTGGCAGCCCGCCCCGCCTTTGTTCGACGCAGGGAGCGAGCAGGCATCGGCAGACTTTCCCGTTGGGTCGTTGTGGTTGTTGAAATCGGTGATACCGGATTGCCAGCGGACCGTCTCCACGCCCGCCACGACCAGCGCCCCCACGGCCAGCACTCCGGTCGCCGCTGCCACCCACTTCAACGCCCGCCCGCGGGGTGCGGCCGGTTCGGGTGGGGGCGCGTGCGAAGGCTCCTCGCCGGATGGCTCCGCTGGTGATCCGGAGATCGGCGCCAGGGAGATCGGCTCCGGGGGCTTGGTCACGGGTGCCACCGCCGCCACGCGCTCGTGCTCCAGCTTGAGGTCGACGGACTGGGTCGCTGCGGTCACGGCGAGCGAGCGGTGCGACGTCACGTATCCCGGAGCGCGCAGCTCGATGTCGGCGACCCCGCGGACCAGGCGAATCGGATCGCGCAACGGCAGCCGCCCCGCGGAGTGGCCATTCACGTAGACCTCGGCGCCAACCGGCGCGCCGGTGACCGTGACCTCGCCGATGTTCTGGCGGGCGCGCTTGATCGCCTCATCCAGGGACGCCTTGTTCTTCGCCACCCAGGGATGCTCGGGGGACGCCAGCGCTTCTTTGATGTGCTGTTCGGCGTCGATCGAGTACCCGACGCCGAGCTCGCACAGACCCAGCTGGCCCGCCGTGCGTGGGTTGCGAACCAGATCGTAGGCCTTCTGAAAAAGCGGCAGCGCCTGTTCATCATGCTTCTGTCGCCGCAGCGCCACGCCGTCGCGAATCAGGTTCTCCGCCTCGGCGGCAGGAGTTGCGGCGACCAGAATTGCTGGTGACGCAAGCGAACCAGCGACGCAAACGACCAGCGCGGCAACCCACCGCATCCGTCGACGACACGCGGTTCGCGGCGGCTGTTCTCGCCGCGGCCGCGCCTCCCGCCTCCCCACTGCAATCGTCATGAAGGCATTCCATATAACATCGCCGGCCCCCAGCGGTCACCACCCGGGAACTAATCCGAGAGAAATTCGTTATCGCTTGGAGGCCCCGAAGGAAAATGCTACTGCTGAACCGAATTTCGCCATCCGCTGCTGGCGGAAGGCGCTAGCGGGGACAAGACCTATGTGGGGATTCGCTTGGAGGGGCCGGACTTTGCTGGCGGCGTCGCTGGTGGTGGTTCTTGGCGGAGCGTGCAACTCGGCGCGGCAATCCCTGCCAACGAACCCTGACGGCGGCGATTGGGGCGAGGATGCCCCGACGGTGTTTCTCGACGCCAGCGGGGCAGACCTTGGACCCGACGGATCCGACGCCCGGCGAGACGCCGCTGCCGAGGTCGCCGCGCCGGAGTGCCCCACGGGCAAGCACACCTGCCCGGGCGGTTGCGTCTCCGACATGGATCCGCAGACCTGCGGGGCTTCGTGCACGCCCTGCGAGGCTCCCACCGACGGCACGGCGACCTGCGACGGGAAGTCCTGCGGCGGAAGCTGTTTGCCGGGCAAGCAGCTGTGTCACGGCGCCTGCATCGACGCGACCGCCCCGTGCGCAGGCGGCTGCCCCACGGGCCAGCACGTCTGCGGCAACCTCTGCCCCTCGGTGATGGACGTCAAGGCCTGTGGCACATCGTGCGTGGCTTGCCCGGTGCCGACCGGCGCGACCCAGGCCAGCTGCGACGGCACGAAATGCGACTTCGCCTGCACCACCGGCTATCACAAGTGCGGCACCGCTTGCGCCCTGGACAACGACGCGACCGCGTGCGGGATGGCGTGCATCTCCTGCGCGACCGATCCCAACGGCACCGCGCAGTGCGTGGGCGGAAACTGCGGCCTGGCGTGCAAGACCGGCTATCACATCTGCGGCGGCAAATGCGTCAGCAACGAGCGACGTGGGCAGCTGCGGCACCACGTCGTGCACCGCCTGTCAGAAGCCGACGGGCGGCTCGGCGAGCTGCGACGGGACCGCGTGCGTTCCGACCTGCCCGTCGGGAATGAAGCTGTGCGCGGGGACCTGCATCGACGGTGCGGCGTCGTGCTCCGGCGTGTGTTCCGGCGGCACCCATGACTGCACCGGCCTTTGCGCCTCGAACACCAGCGTCGACAGCTGCGGGACGTCCTGTATGTCGCTGTCCAAAGCCGACCGGGGCCAGCGCGACCAGCTGCGACGGAACGACGTGCAGCTTCACCTGCGGCGTGGGCACCCACCTGTGCGGGACCGGCGCCAGCGTACGCTGCGCGGCCGACGACGACGCCACTGGGTGCGGGACCGACTTGCGTGATCTGCCCGACCGATCCCAACGGCACGGCCAGCTGCTCCGCCGGCGTCTGCGCGGTGAAGTGCAAGCGCGGCTTCCACATCTGCGGCGGCAAGTGCGTCGACAACAAGGCGATGGCGACCTGCGGGCCCAACGATTCGACCTCGTGCACCGCCTGCCAGACGCCGACCGGCGGAGGCTCGGTCATGTGCGATGGCTTGGCTGCGTGCCGAGCTGCCCGACCGGGATCCAAGCTGTGCGCCGGCGCGTGCATTCCCACCGCGCACGCCCTGCAACGGCATGTGCCCGACGGGAATGCACATCTGCGGCAGCAGCATCTGCCAGCTCGACACCAGCACCAGCGCCTGTGGAGCGACCTGCGTCTCCTGCCCCACGCCGACGGCGAACGGCTCGGCGGTCTGCAGCGCCGGAAAGTGCGCCATCGCCTGCAGCTCGACGGCCTTCAAGAACTGTCCCGGGACCAACCTCTGCATCCCGACCGCGGGCTGCTGCGCCAGCGCCGACTGCACCAGCGGGCCCCCCAACACCACCGGCGTGTGCGGGACCGCCAACACCTGCAGCTACCCGTGCGCCACCGGCTTCAAGCTGTGCGGAAGCGCTTGCATCCCCAACGCCTCCTGCTGCAGCGCCAGTGACTGCCTGGGCGTCGGCACGCTTTGCGCGGGAATCTGCGGCGCCAACGGCGTCTGCACCTACAACACCACCAGCGGGTGCAGTAATCCGACCTGTTCGGGCGCCAACCGCGTTGGCGCGGGGTCGTGCCTGAATGGCGCCTGCATTCCGCCGGCGGCGGCGGCGTGCGGGGGGAACTTCACCTGCGCGGGCGCCGGTCTGTGCAATACCACCTGCGCCTCCGGGTTCGAGCTGTGCGCGGGCGTCTGCATTCCGGTCGGAAACGGGAACTGCTGCACGGCCAGCGAGTGCACCTCGACATCCACCCAGTGCGCCGCGACCTGCAACACCACCACCCACCTCTGCAACTATCCAACCGGGGGCTGCGGCACCGCGTCCTGCTCGGGCAACAGCAGTGTCGCGGCCGGCACCTGCTCCAACGGATCTTGCCTGCCGGGAGCGACGACGCCGTGCAACGCGGGTTTCACCTGCTCGGGGGCGGGTCTGTGCTCCACTTGCGCCGCAAACTTCAAGTCTTGCGCGGGTGGCTGCATCCCGGTGGCCAATTGTTGCGACAGCAACGACTGCAAGGGAGCCGATGGCATCAATTGCAACGGCACTTGTACCGCCGGCAAATGCGTTGCAGCCACCGGGGCGTGCGGCGCGGTCACGTGTGATCCGGCCGTCGTCAACAACCGGCTGAGCGCGGGAACTTGCTCCAACGGGGTCTGTGGCGGCAAGACCTCCACGTCGTGCGGCACCAACTTCACCTGCTCAGGGGCTGGTGTCTGCAGCTGCCCGACGACCACCGGCTTCAAGCTCTGCAGCGACAACCGGTGCATTCCAAGCGCCAACTGCTGCGACAACACGCAATGCGTCGTGGCAGGGAACACCGTGACTGCTTGCAACGGAACGTGCCTCAGCACCGGGACCTGCTCGTTCCCGTCCGGGACGACTTGCGGCCCCGCCAGTTGTTCCTCTCCCAACCTTGTCGACGCGCCGACATGCGGCGCGGGTACCTGCAACTTCGCCGCGCCCAAGACCTGCGCCAACCACTTCATCTGCCCGGTCGGGGGCACGGCCTGCAGGACCAGTTGCACCACCAGCGCTGACTGCGCAACTGGTTTTGCCTGCTCCACGACGGGAACGACCGCGGGGACCTGCATCGCCAAATGCACCAGTCCCTCGTCTTGCCCGGCCCCCACGGCGGCCTGTCAGGTCGCCGCTTGTAACACCACGACCGGTCTCTGCTCGACGGCGAGTGCCAGCGACGGCACCTCTTGTGGCGCCAAGCTGGGCCTGTGCGCGGGTGGCGCTTGCAACATACCGATCTTCACCGCGCTGCCGACCTTGACCGCGCCGGTGGCGGTGAGTGGCGACGGGAGCGTTGTCGTTGGGAATGGGAATGGCACCAATCCCTTGAGTTGGACGCGCTTGGGCGGGCCAGTGAATCTTTCGAATCCCGCGGCCGCTATTGCGTGCTCCGTCTCGGCCATCAGCTTCGACGGTACCGTCGCCGCCGGCGCCTGTGACACTTTCCCGGTAACTTGGAAGGGGACCGCGCCTTCGATTTTCGGGCTGACGATTGGAACCAGCAGCGCAACTCTGGCGGGAGCTAACCTGGACGGAACCATCCTCACGGGCACCCTAGTGGCCAGTGATGGGTTCACGCAGCACTCGGGTCTGTGGACCAGCACCACGCCTACGTTGCTGACCGAGCTGGGTCCTTCCACGGGAAGTAACGCAGTGGGCATGAGCAGCGACGGCTCGTTCATTGTGGGCAACGTGTTTCTGAGCAGTAGCGCGGCCGGCTTGGGACAAGCGTACCGCTGGACCAGAGCAACCGGAGTGATGGGGCTGGTTCCGCTCATCCCGGGAACGCCAGCGTTCTCGCAGGCGGTGGGTGTGAGCGCGAACGGCGATAAGGTCATCTTCATTGCCAAAGGTTTTGGCACGGCCGTGTGGACCGCGTCCACGAACGCGTTGGCTCTTCTGCCTACGACGTTCTCCCCGCGCGCCATCAGCGGCGATGGCACGACGGTCGTTGGCAATGATCCCAATGTCCCGGCGCTGTGGACCGGCGGAACAACATCGACGGACTTGACGGCGAGGATCACGAGCCTCGGCGTCAATCTCGGAGGCTTTGTGCTCAACGAAGTGACGGCGGTCTCGAACAACGGCAAGGTCCTGGTGGGTAGCGGCTCCAGCAGCACCGGTGTCGGTCAAGGCTGGGTCATCGTCCTGCCCTAGCTAGCCATTCGCCGCACCAGTCGTGAGGTCGATCGGGAATATTCGGCGCCTTTGTGCGTATCGATACCATGATCATTTCGAGGCGTTGGGGCGTCAGTGTGACCTTGTTGGGACTCTGGGTGGTGTTGGCGTCAGCGTGCGCCGGCACCGATGACAACTCCGCGGTTCAATCGGTGGAGTCGGCCTTCACCACCACCAACCGCTGCAACCGTCGGGCGGACTGTCCGGCGATCGCCAATGCCACGGCGACCTGTAGCAACCGTCAGTGCTCGTACGCGTGCAACGCCGGTTCCAAGCAGTGCGGCAGCGCCGCCTGCATCCCGACGGCGAATTGTTGTAGCAGCGCCGACTGCGTCGGAAGTAACGCGGCTTGCAACGGCACGTGCGGGGCCAATGGGGTGTGCTCGTTTCCGACTGTCTCCTGCGGTGTTCCCAGCTGTGCATCTGCCAGCACCTTCATCGGTGCAGGGACCTGTTCGACCGGCGCTTGCATGTTCCCCGTTCCCCGGGCATGCGGCGCTGGCCTGGTCTGCTCGGCCGGCGCTTGCACTGTGCCGGTCTTCACCACGCTAGGGGCCAATACCCAAGCGGTAGCGGTCAGCGGGGACGGCAGCGTTGTCATTGGGGTCTCCTTGCTAGGTCTCAGCAGCCCCTTTCGTTGGACGCGCTCCAGCGGGATAGCGGCGCTTACGCTTCCCCAGGGCGCATCCCAGTGCATCGTCCAGGGGGTCAGCGCCGACGGGACCACGGCCGTCGGTTACTGCGACAACTTCCCGACGCGCTGGTCGGGGACCTCGCCCTTGATCCTCAGCTTGGCTCTCGGAACCACCGGCGGAACTGCGGTGGCGGCCAGCGCGGACGGAAGCATCTTTACGGGCGGCTTGACCAGCGCCAATGGCACTTCGCATACGGGGCTGTGGACCAGCGGCGCCACCACGACTTTGCTTCCCGAGCCCGCCGGCGCGGGAAGTAGCGGGGCGGGCATCAGCAGCGACGGTTCGGTGATTGTGGGCAATTTGTTTCTGAGCAGTGACACCACGGGTTTGGGACAAGCCTACCGTTGGACACGCGCGAGCGGAGTGATGGGGCTGGTTCCGTTTGTCCCGGGGACGCCGGCGTTCTCGCATGCGGTGGGTGTGAGCGCGGACGGCAACAAGGTGCTCATCTTTTCTAAAGGCTTTGCCACGGCCGTCTGGACAGCGTCCACGAACGCTCTCACTCTTCTGCCTACGACGTTCACGCCGCGCGCCATCAGCGGCGATGGCAACACGGTCGTTGGCAATGACCCCAACGTCCCGGCGATCTGGACCGGCGGAACATCGACGAATTTGACGACGAGGCTCACGAGCCTCGGCGTCACTCTTGGCGACTTTGTGCTCAACAATGTGGCTGGGGTCTCAACCAACGGCAAGATCCTGGTAGGCGGCGGCTCTAGTAGCAGCACCGGTGTCCAGCAAGGCTGGGTCGTCGTCCTGCCCTAGCAATGGAGGCCTCGCACCTCGGGCCTCGGACGTCCCGCGAGTCGCCGACCTTCAGTTGCGCAAGAGTCTTCCCGGAGTCCGAGGCCGGAGGTCCGAGGCCTCCTTGACTGACACGTCCGGTCAGTCGACGATCACTTCGTCGCCATTGCCGGGCGTCGGCGTTGCGGGCGTCCCCTCCGGCGAGGGGGCTCTCCGCGGGGCACGGGTTTTCCTGCGCGCGCCGGGTCGAGGCACACCGGCTTTGGTGAGGTTGGGCGCAGCCTCGTCCACGGTCGGTGCCTTGCCCGCCATGGCGCCTCTCCGGTCGGCCGCCGCCGGTTCCTCGGTCGGCGGCGTTTCGGCAGCCGCCCGAGGCACCGGTGCCGGTCCGGGGGCGGGCGCGATGGCAGGGCGGGGCGGGGGCGGGGGACTCGGCGCCGCCGGCTCAGCGCTGATGGGCTCGGCGCTTGCGGAAGAGCCGGTAGAAGAAGGGTCGGGACGTCGGCTGTTCAGACCGATACCGCTCAGCAAGACCAGCGCCGCGACCGCCACAACCAGCGCGACACCCCCGATCACGAATGGCGCGCGTGATCGGCGCGTCGACGATGTCGCCGGGTACAACGCGCGTTCGCCGTTCGCGTTGCGCATCGTCGTGCTCGCCGGACGGTTGGCGTCGGGCGGTGGGAGCTGGAGCGTGGCACCCGCCTGCGACGTCGGCGCCGCCAAGGTCGCAACTCGCCCACTCCCACTCTGACCGGAACCAACGCGTGATTCCCAAGCCTCCGCACCGCGGCCGCCGCTCGAAGACGGGAGCTCGGTCGGCGCTGACAGGAGATCTGGCGCAGACGATGCCGCCGCGCCGAAGGTGGGCGTCCAGAACGCGCGCACACCCTCGCTGGCGAATTCGAGCAGGGCGGCCCCGAGATGGCCAACCGACTCGAAGCGGCGCGCCGGCTCGAGGCTCATGGCGCGCAGGATGACCTTCTCCAGGCGTCTCGGAATCTCGGGACGTCGGCCGCAGGGCGGAACGAACTGTCCCTCCGCGATCTTCTTGAGCACCAGGTAGAAGCTCTCCTCCTCGAAGGCGCGCTGGCCGGTCACGCACTCGTAAAGGATCGTGCCCAGGCCGTACTGGTCGCTGCGCGCGTCGGCTTCGCGCGCGCCCTGCAGCGACTCGGGCGGCAGGTAGTTCATGGTGCCCATCGTCGCCGCCGTGCCGGTGAGCGCCCGCACGCCCGAGCCGCCCAGCACCTTGGAGATCCCGAAGTCGAGGACCTTGGGGTGAACCCCGCCGAATCCGGTGCGCGCCAGGAAGATGTTCTCGGGCTTGAGATCGCGGTGGATCACGCCCTGCTGGTGCGCGGTGGCGATCGCTGCCGCCACCGGCAGCAGGATGTCGGCCGACTGGGTCGCCGACAGGGAACCTTGCCGCGCGATGAGGCGCGCCAGGTCCTCCCCCTCGAGGTACTCCATCACCAGGTAGATGACCTGCCCCTCGGATCCGACGTCGGTCACGTCGACGACGTGGGGATGCCGGATGCGTGACGCGGCTTCGCCCTCGCGCAGGAATCGCTCGCGCGCATCGCCGTTGGAGGCGAGCGCCGGCAAGAGCGTCTTGATCGCCACCCGCTTCTTGAGATCCCGGTGCTGGGCCTCGTACACCCGCCCCATCCCGCCTTGCCCCAGGAGCCGCCGGATCTCGTACCGACCCAGGATCGTCCCTGGCTGCAGGGTATCCCCGCTCCCCCTATCCACCGGGACGCTCATTGCTTCGACCGCTTCATACCATTATCTACGATCCTCCGCAGCCGAGATTCCCTCGATGCAGCGCGAGGTTGACAGCCCCTTCGATCTCGGACAGCGTCCCGTTTCACGCCCCCTGCGGCGATTCTCAGGATCCTCCTACCAGGAGTGTCGTGGTGTATCGCGCTTCATTCGAAGAGTTGCACGTTCGTCGGTCGCGGAAGGATCGCTCCGCGCGGGGAAATCTGTGGGTCGCGCCTTGCCTGATGATGTTGTGCGGGGTGTTGGGTTGCGCGTCGGGTAAGCCGGCACCGACCGTCTCTCAGGCGTGTGTGCCGGGCGATCAGAAGGCGTGCGCCTGCCCCGGTCGCCCGGACGGGGTCCAGGTCTGCGTCGACGACGGTTCCCGCTACGATACCTGCACCGGCTGTGCGCCGACGGCGACCGGCGGCAGCACCGGCTCTCCCGGGACCGGAGGTGCGAACGGCACCAGCGGCACCGGCGGCTCTCCCGGGACCGGGGGACGCGGAACCGGAGGCGCCACCGATGCGGGCGCGGGCCTGGGCGACGTCGCCGACGCCTCGACGCCGATCGATGCCCCGCTCGACACCACCGATGGCGCGGTGGGGGCAGACGGTTCGGCCGGTGCCCCGGGGGGCGACGGAGGCGGCGTCGACGGGGGAGCCAGAGACGAGGCCGGCGTCGACGGACCCGGTGCAGACAGCGGCGGCATCGACGGGGCGGGCGATGCCGCGGCAACGGGCGTGGTGATCGCGCCCGACCGCAACGGGCTGGTCCTCGCCTCGTCGAACACGCTCGGGGCCCAAGGTCCCTGGTATAGCTACGGCGATGGCGTTGGTGCGGACGGCGCGGCCGCGACCGGGATCTGCGAGCTGCGCGGCGGTCACCCGGCCTCGGCCTGTTCGACGATCCTCACGCCCGCGGTCGGATCGTTCCCCAACACGGGAGGCAGGATGTGCACCAGCGGAACCGCGGCGGTCATAATCGCGGGGGCGGGCGGCCTGCCCGACTATGCCAACATCACCGGCGCCGGCATCGGGCTGGATCTGAACAACAGCGGGGGGGCGGTGCCGGTTCGGGGCGTCTTCAACGCCACGATCAAGCGGGTGACCGGCCTGGCGTTCGATCTCGAAATCAGCACGCTGACCGCCCTGCGGGTCGAGTTCCCCACCCCCGCGACCGACCTCGGCGCTGCCGGCGCGGCCTACTGGGGCGCCAACCCCGCTTTTTCCGACTCGCCGGTCGTGGCGGGCACCAATGTCCTCCGCTGGGCCGAGGTGCGGATCGCCGGCGCGGCGCCGCCCGCATTCGACCCGACGATGATTGAGTCGATTCTGTTTCACGTGCCGACGAACCGGACGTCGGCGGTGCCCTACAGCTTCTGCATCAGCAACCTGAGGTTGCTCACGAATTAACGGAATCCCAGGATGGCGCCCGGTCCGACGATTCCCGGGAACGCCCCAGACGTTCTGCGTCTCTTTCGTCGGATGTCTGGGTCTGGCGGCCATTTTCGGGTAAGAATTCGCTGAATGTCGCGGCAGTGGACTTCAGCGAGGTTGGCTTTGCGCCGGTCGCCGGGCGCGAAGGCATTCAGCGTGACCCGGTGGCTCGGCGCGGTCGTCGTAACGATCTTGGTGGTGCTGCTGGGACCGTGGTCCACCCGCGCGCAAGCGGCCTGGGTGGTTCCGTTCCTGCGGGCGGCCCCGGTCGTTCCGTCCGGCCCGCCCGATCAGTCCTGGATGATGGACGAGCCGGAGAAGCCGGGCGCGCACGCGAAGGGCAAGGTCGCGGTCTTCGTTTTCAGGGGCGACGACGTCTACGAGCCGGTGCGCGCCGCCGTGGTGCGGCTGCTGCGGACGAAGGGACTGAACGTCACCGCGACGTTGCGGCCGGTCGACAGCGCGGTGCAGTACCGCGAGATGTCCTATGCGTTGAACCTGGCGGTGTTCGTCGAGGGCGAGATGAGCGGCGAGGGCGCTCGCCAGAGCATGGTCATTCACCTGCGCAGCGGCCTGACCGGCCAGCGCATCGCTTCGGCGAAGTTCTCGGGGCCGACGCCCCAGATTGTCGGCGCCGTCGGGCGCACGCTGTGGCCCCGGGTCGGCGGGGCGCTGATGCGCGCCTGCTCCAGCGCGTCGCGCCCGCGCCGGCGCGAGCGCGAGCCCTTGCGCATCGAGGCGGGCACGGCGATGGATGAGTCGTCGGTCGCCGCCAACGGCACCTGAGGCAACGCCCGCGTCGCCCCGGGCTCTATCTCGGAGACGCGCCCTACTTCTTGCTGCAGGTGTCCTCGGCCATCAGCTGGTAGCCCTTGCCCTGGTCGATCTCGACCTTGTGAGCGATCTCCTTCGGGCTCTTCTTGGTCATGGTCTCGCGCACCTTGGCCTTGATCCCCAGCATGTAGCCCTGCTCGACGAAGGTGACCGAATCGCCGGAGATCGGGCCGACGCCCATCATCGCGGCCCCCATGCTGTCGTAGCTCACGAACGTGGCCTGCTTGGTCCCCGGATCGTAGGCGATCTGAAACACGCCGCTCATCGCCGGCATGGCCTCGGTCTTCTCGAGCTTGAACTCGCCGTGCCAGGAAAAGCCTTCGAACTCCTTCTTGATCTTCACCGAGGACTTCGCCTTTGCCTCCACCGATCCCGGCCCGGAGGCGCCGGCCGGAAACTTCGTGTCGCACTTCCAGCTCCCCTCGAAGCCCTTCATGAACGCCTCCAGTTCCTTGGATCGCGTCGGCATCGACGGCGCCGCCGCCGGAGCGGCGGCAGCCTTCGGCCCCGCGGTGGCGGGCGCCGCGGTCTTTGGCCCCGTGGTCGGCCCCACGGTCCTGGGGGCCGCGGCGGCGGGGCCTCCGGCCGGCTTGGGGGCCGGCGCATCGGCGGCGGCGATCGATCCCGATACGAACGTGGCGAAGGTGAAGAGCAGAGACGGAATTACGCCGGTCTTGGTCATCGAGACGCAACCTATGACGATTCTCCGGCGCCGACAAATCCCTCCGCTTTGCGTCTCCTCAATCGAGAAAGAGCGTGGCCATGAGGCGCACCGTCAGCGGATACGCCGGCGTGTAGTTGATGTCCTCGCAGCCGTAGAAGCGACCGCCCGCCGGGCCGCCGTCGGGCGCCGCGGCGAGGCGGCCGCTGTTGCCGCAGCTGAAGCCGGCCGGCACCGGCGCGCCGACGCCCGGTTCGGTGCGCAGCCGGCTCACTGTCGAGAACTGCGCCGCGCGGTAGTCACCGTCGAGCAGGTTCTCCACATCGAGCGCGACGTCGAACCAGCGGTGCCGGTAGCCGACGTGCAGGTCGAGCTGGGTGAAGCCCGGCGCGGTCAGCGCGCCGTCGTCGGTCGCCGGGCGGTCACCGATGCCGTAGAAGCGCAGTCCGGCGCGCACGACGCCCGGGCCGAGCGTGTGCCGGCCCGACAGACCGCCGGCCCAGGTTCGCTTCGGCGCCAGCGCCAGGCCACCGCCGTTCTCCCGGTCGGTGGTGAACCGCGACTTCGTGAGGGTGAGCTCGAGGTCGGCCGCCAGCCCGGGCGCCACCTCGACGCGGGTCTCGAGCTCGATCCCCTTGCGGTTGGTTGGATCGCTGACGCCGGTGGTGCCGTCGTCGCCGTTCCAGACCGTCTCGCTGGCGAGATCTAGTTGCCAGGCCGCGGCCGCAAGATCCCACCGGCCGAGCAGGCGGGCGCGCGCGCCGACCTCCTCGCCGATCGCGCGCGCCAGCGGCGTGACCGCCGGCTGGCTGAACACGCCGCGCACGTCGTTCGAATGAAAGCCGTGGCCGTAGTTGGCGTAGACGTCCAGCTGCGCGCCCGGCCGATCGACCGGGGTGACGATCAGGCTCGCTTTCGGGCTCAGCTGGTGAGCGCCGTCGACGCCGCTCTGGGGCGCCGTGGGATCGCTGCTGGCCAGGCGATTGTCGACCGCGAAGGAGAGCAGGTCGGCTCGACCCCCGAGGTTGGCGCGGATCCAGCGCGCCGGCGTGATCTCTTCGTTGAAGTACGCGCCCACGAAGCTCTCGTGGACGTCGTTGCTGCGCACGGCGGCGACCTGCCGGCGGCGCAGCGTGTCCCACAGCTCCTCGTGGATGTCGTCGTTGCGCCCGTCGGCGCCGATCGTCGTATCCAGCGTCACCGCGCCGACCTGGTGCACGACCCGGTAGCTGACCTTGGCGCCGTAGAACGTGCGGCGATCGATCTGTTCGATCTCGTCGCCGCTGTCGGGGTCGTGCAGATACAGCGTGAAGCTCGAGAACAGGTTGAATCGGTACGTGCCCGCGTACGCCAGCGCGCGCAGCTCGCTGCTCTCGGTCGGACGCAGGCGGTACTGCAGCGCCAGCTGGTGGCGCGCGGTGTTGCCCCCTTCGTCGGGATCGATCGAGCCGAAGCGCGAGATCAGACCCTGCTCGACGGCGCGCGCCGGGATCTGGCCCGAGCCGTGCCAGTTGCCGGCGTAGCTCATCTCGGTGACGCTGACACTCGAGACCGGCGCCGGATTGAACGTCAGCTTGTTGAACAGCTTGTATTTGTCCCAGCCGTCGGGGTTCTCGAAGGGGCCGTTGGTGCGGCCGACCTCGGCGGCGAAGGTCGCCTTCATCGGCAGCCGCTCGAACTTCGGGCTGGCGATGACCAGCCCGCGGTATCCGGCCGAGCCGTGGTGGGGTGAGCCGACCAGGCCGGCGCTGGCGGCGCTGTGCTCGAAGGCGTCGCGCGAGACCATGTTCACCGCGCCCGCCGTCGCGAAGTCACCTTGATGGGCGAAGTAGGGCCCCTTGGTGATCTCGACGCGCTCGACCACCTCCGGGATGATGAAGTTGGTGTCGGCGAAGCCCTGGCCGTGCGCGTGGGCGACCAGGTTGATCGGGACGCCGTCGATCGACAGCGCCAGGTCGGTGCCGTGGTCGGCGTCGAAGCCGCGCAGGAAGTACTGGCTTGCCTTGCCGCCGCCGGAGTGCTGGACCAGCACCAGGCCAGGGGTGACGCGCAGGATGTCCTGCACGCTGCCGATCGGTCGCAGCTGGAAATCGCGATCCTGGACCGAGAAGGCGGACGCGGCGCTGATCGGCTTGGAGCCCAGGACCAGCGTCGATTGATCGGGGCCGGTCTGCACGGTCTCGGCGGCGGCGGGCGGCGCCGCGGGTGGAGGGAGCGGCGCGGGCGGTGGTGGAACCGCGGGCGGCGGCGAGGCAAGCGCCGTGGGCGGAGGTGGCAGATGAAATTCATACGTGAACTGCACCGTCGAAGGGACCGGCACGCCCCGCCGCCGGGCCGGCTCGAAGGTGAAGCGGCGCGCCGCTGCGACCGCCGCCTCGTCGAAGCCGTGCCCGGCCGGCGTGGTCACGCGGACGCCGACGACGGTGCCGCTCGCGTCGAGGTCGAGCTCGAGGCCGACGTTGCCCTCCACGCGCTGCGTGAGCGCGTCGGCCGGGTAGGGCGCGTCGGGATGATTCGACAGCCACGGAGCCGTCGTGACCGCTGGCGGCGCAACCGGCGCGTTCGCGGGCGCGGCAGCATCGACGCCGCCGGGCGCAGGGGCGTTCGCGGGCGCGTCGCCCGCAGGCTGCGCCGACGCCGCTGCGCCGCCGACAAGAAGAACCGCGAGCAAGAGGGTAGGGACGAAGGCGATCTTTGACACGATCTTCAACGCGAGCGTTGACCTGATCTTCGACGTGACTTCGGGCGAGCTCCTGGGCAACGTCGGCTCGGGTGGCATGAATTTGGAGAAACGTGCCGCTCATAGCACGAGTGTTTCGAAACGTGCTACAGAACTTCGCGTCGTCGTGGCCCGGGCATCCTCCTCTCCGAGAATCGGTCACTCGCCGCGCCGCCGGTCGGCGTGGTCGGGCCGTGCCGTCGGTGCGGTTGTGGCGTCGGCGTTCGCTCACGCGCTGGCGGCGGTGACGGTGGGCGCGGTCCTGCAGACGCTGCCCCAGGCGCCGCTCGCGCCGGCGGAGGTTGTCGACGTCGACGTCGACGTCGCGCTCGCGCTCGATGTCGCCGCGCCTCCGAGTCCTCGGGAGGAGCCAGCCGGGCCAGCGCCCGCGGTCGCTCGACCACGACCGGCGTCGTCGCGGCCGCCCCGGTCGGTCGCCGCCCCAGTCGCCACCCGACGATCGCGCGCGAGCGCTGTGCCCCCGGCGACCGCCGGCGCGCCGCCGCCGCCCGCGAGCGCGATTTCGGTCGACGACAGCGATCCGCCCTCGCTGTTCGTGCTCAGCGCCGGCACCGTTGCCACGCGCGCCGCCGCCGCCCCCGCCGGCAGCGCGACCTCGGCGCCGAGCGCGACGACCGGGACGATGGGGACGCCGGATTCGGCGTCTGGCGGCGGCGACGACGCCTTCGGCGAGCGAGACGTGGGCGTGCCCGCGCGGCTGCTGTCGTCGAGCCCGCTCGTCTACCCGCCGGCCGCCCGCCAGGCGGAGATCGAGATCGACTTTCCTGTCGACATCGTGGTGGATGCGCAGGGGCGGGTCATCTCGGCGCGCGCCGTCACCCGCGCCGGCTACGGTCTCGACGAGGCGGCGTTGCGCGCGATCCGCGCCTATCGCTTCTCACCGGCCCAGCGCGCCGGTCGCCCCGTCGGTGTCCGCATGCGTTGGACGGTGCAGTTTCGGTTGCGCTGATCGGTCCCCACGGCTGAGCTGGCGCCTCGTTGCCTGACGCTAACCTCCCCGACACGTATCGGAAACATCATTCAGGCATCATGCATTCGGCTCGCGGTGTCGAGCCGGTTTCAAAAGTAGAAAATGTCCGCAGGTCATCACGCGCCCGCTCCCGCCGGCGGCGCCCCCGCGATTTCCGTCGGCGCCGGTCCTCATCACCCGGCCGTGCACGGCCTCGACAGCCTGAAACTGGCTCTGGGCGCGATTGGCGTTGTCTACGGAGACATCGGGACGTCGCCGCTGTACGCGATCAAGGAGTGCGTGACGTTGCCGCACGGGGTCGCGCCGGTCAGCGCCAACATCTTCGGGGTGCTGTCGCTGGTCTTCTGGTCGATCACGCTGGTGGTCTCGCTCAAGTACCTGTTCTACGTGATGCGCGCCGACAACGACGGCGAGGGGGGAGTCCTCGCGCTGATGGCGCTGGTCGCCCGCCAGCCGCAGGCGGCGCCGCCCACGGCGTCGTCGACCGGATCGCAGCGCCCGGTGAAGAGGACCTGGAGCGGCCTTTACCGCGGGCGGATGATCCTGATCATGCTCGGCCTGTTCGGCGCGGCCCTGCTCTATGGCGACGGCGTCATCACGCCGGCGATCTCGGTTCTGTCGGCGGTCGAGGGGCTCGAGGTGGAGACCACGGCGTTTTCGCCGTTCGTCGTTCCCATCACCTGCATCATCCTGGTCATGCTCTTCGGCGTGCAGAAGCGTGGCACCGCCGGGATCGGCGCGGTGTTCGGGCCGCTGACGCTGTGCTGGTTCTTCGCGATCGCGGCCATCGGCTTGCCGTGGGTGGTGCGCCACCCGGAGATCTTGCGCGCGGCGAATCCGCTCTACGGCGTGCGCTTCTTCGCGGCGCACGGCCGGCACGGGTTCCTGGTGCTCGGCTCCGTCGTCCTGTGCGTCACCGGCGGCGAGGCGCTGTACGCCGACATGGGGCACTTCGGGACGCGCGCGATTCGCACCGCCTGGTACCTCTGCGTCTTCCCGGCGCTGCTCATCAACTACTTCGGCCAGGGAGCGATGCTGCTCGAGCACCCCGGCGCGGCGAGCAACCCGTTTTACGCCATGGTGCCCGAGCGCGCTGCTTTTGCCGATGGTGCTGCTGGCGACGATGGCGACCGTGGTGGCGTCGCAGGCGTTGATCTCAGGCGCCTTCTCGGTGACGCGCCAGGGGGTGCAGCTCGGTTATTTGCCGCGCGTCACCATCATCCACACCTCGGGCAAGACCGAAGGGCAGATCTACATCCCCGAGGTGAACTGGCTGCTGATGCTCGCCTGCCTCGCGCTGGTGCTCGGCTTCCGATCGTCGGGCGATCTCGCCGACGCCTACGGCATCGCGGTGACCGGCACGATGGCGATCACGTCGATCCTGTTCTACTTCGTGGCGCGCGATCGCTGGCACTGGAGCCGGCTGCACGCCGGCGCGCTGGTGGCGCTGTTCCTGACCATCGATCTCGCCTTCCTCAGCGCCTGCTCCGCGAAGATCGCCCATGGCGGCTGGTTCCCGCTGCTGGTGGCGGGTGTCGTGTTCACGGTGATGTTGACCTGGAAGCGCGGTCGCGCGCTGCTGGACGCGCGCATCTCGGCCGAGACGCTGCCGCTGTCGGCGTTCGTCGCCGATGTCGAGATGACCAAACCGCATCGCGTACCGGGAACGGCGGTGTTCTTGAGCTCGACCCGGCGCGGAACGCCCAACGTGCTCTTGCATCACTTCAAGCACAACAAGGTGTTGCACAAGCAGGTGGTGATCCTCTCCATCGCCACCGACGCGGTGCCCGAGGTGGCGGACCGTGACAAGGTGCGGCTCAAGAGCTTTGGGCACGGCTTCTGGGCGGTGACGGCCCACTACGGATTCATGGAGTCACCTCAGGTGTTGGACGTGCTGCGGCGTTGCAAGCTGCAGGAGCTGCACCTCAATTTGTCCGATATCAGCTTTTATCTCGGGCGCGAAACGCTGCTGTCCACCAAAGGGACCGGCATGGCCGAATGGCGCAAGCTGCTGTTTCGATTTCTGTCGCGCAATTCGCGATCCGCCACCGACTTCTTTTCGATCCCGCCGAACCGCGTCGTCGAGATCGGCGCCCAGATCGAGCTCTGATCGGCGCTGGTTTCGGGGGAACGGGGCAGCGTTCGCAGCTCGGCGCGAGCGTCTCTCTGGAATGTGATCGGGAACTGGGGCAATATGAGTCCGCGGGCCGGTACAGATGGTGGTTTCCTGGCGCGAGGCGGATGGCCCGCATCTCCGTCAGGCAAAGAGGCCAGACGATGATCCTCCCCCAGAGGCTATCTAGACTAGCGTTCCTTGGTTTCACCCGGTTGGTTTTCACCCCGTTGGCGGTCGCTCCGCTAGCCATTGCACCGCTCGCCTGTGGCTCGGACATGAAGAGCGAGGCAGATCTCAAGGCGGACATCGTCGTGAGCATGCACGCGCTGGTGCTCGCCGAGATCACCGCCCTGCATCAGGCCGCCCAGGATCTCCAGAACGCGGCGCCGTCCACGTTCCTCCAGGGGTGGGACGTCACGCAGGACAGCGGGGCCGCGATCGCCAACATGAAGGTGGCCTGGACGCGGACCCGAATCCATTGGGAACGAGCCGAGGGGGTGATCGAGCCAATGTTTGCCATGCTCGACGAGGCGATGGATTCCCGCTACGAGGACATGGTTATGGCACTGGGCGCGGCCGGCGATCCCGATCCGTTCGACGGCGAAGGGATGATCGGCATGCACGCCGTGGAGCGGATCCTGTACGCGCCGGGTCCCCAGTCGGTGGCGGACTACGAGGCGACGCTGGGGATGCCGCCCGGATATCAGCCCGCGGCGTGGCCGTCGTCCGATGAGCAGGCCGCCGAGTTCAAGAACGGACTCTGCCAGCGCCTGGTCACCGACTCCCAGGACCTGCTCGACCGGTGGAAAACCGTGTCGATCGACCTGGGCGTCGTGTTCCGTGGGCTGACCGGCCTCATGAGCGCGCAGGCGGAGAAGGTCAACCTCGCGGGGATGAATCTGGCTGAGTCGCGCTACTCGCAGACCACCATGGCGGATTTACGCTCGAACCTCTCGGGCACCCAGGATTTCTACGATCTTTTTGTCCCTTGGCTCGACACCAAGCCGTACGGCATGACCCTGAACACCAAGGCGTCGGCAGCGTTCATGCGACTCGGGGACAGCTACGGAAAAGTGTCGGGAGATGCCGTTCCGACCCCGCCCGCCAACTGGTCGATGCCGCCGTCAGCGGCCGCGCTGAACTCTCCTTTTGGAGAGCTCTACACGGCGATCGGTAACGAGGTCGACCCGAGCTACAGCGGTTCCGCGGTCGATGTCATGAACCTCATCGCGGCGGCGCTCGGCCTGCCGCCGTACAGTCCAAACTGACGGGTCGTCCTCGCACCGGGCCGCCGCCGGTGACGCCGCGGGCGCGAAGCGCGCGCTAGTTCTTGGAGGGCTCGCAGTAGCCGTTGTTGCAGGCCGGTCGGCCTGTATAAGGGGCGCAATCGCTCGAGGTCGTGCACGTGTGACATTCAGCCGTCCGGTTGGTGGCGCCCACGGCCACGTCGAAGGCGCACGAGCAGGACGATGCCGGCGGATCGTCAGCCGTCAGAGGCCCGAGCCCGATCTCGGTGTCGCGCCGCACCAGCATGGCGCAGGGCGGAACGAAGCCCCCTTTGATCAGGGCATGGAGGAGATCGTTGTCGGGGTTGATGGTCGACAAGAGGGTGGTGAAGGTGGCCGCATAGTCTGGGGACGCCATGCCGTTCTTGCGCGCGGTGAAGAAGTGGATCCGTCCCCACATCGGGTAGTGGCCGTCGCGGACGTTGATCTTGTCCATGCTGTTCAGGCTCGAGTCGGGGAGGTAGGCGCAGGTTTGCCCGTCTGCCTGGAACGCCAGCGCCTTGAGCAGGTTTCGTTTGAAGTCGTAGAAATCCGAGCCGATGATTCCAATGACCTTCTCGGCGTCGCCGTAGAAGGTGTACCCGCCGACGGTCTGGGCCATGACGCTGGCGCTTCCCGCGTCAAAGCCCCAGAACTGCTCCGGCATGAGACCGAGTTGCTTGGCTACGATGCGCAAGGTGGCCGTCCCCTGGCCACGGATGAACATGAACTTGGGGTCTTCCCACGGAGGATAGCCGCCACCGCCGGCGAAGACCTGGCGAGCCGCCGCGGCGGAGATCGACATCTGGTCGGACAGCTTCGGGACGATGAACAGGATGGGCAGAATCGGTCCCAAGCTCTGGGCCACGACGCTCGGGTCGACGCCGGCTCCGCAGGTCTCGGGATAGATCTCCGACTCGCCGACATCGACGGCGACCCCCGCAGTCGGAAGCAAGCAGCTGACAGCCGGTCCACCGTCGCCGAGAAAGATCTGGGGGTAGGCGGTGGCGCTGCCCGCTGCCGGATTCTTGACGAGGTGATCCGCTACGAACGTCGTTGTGCCGGGCATCAGGTTCATCGACCTCGTCCCCTGGCAAGAGGTCGTGGTGACGAAGACCGGGGCGATGCCGGTTTGCCCGACGATCGTGTTCAGCTCCGCGAGCAGCGGCGGGAAATTGCTCGAGCCGGTCATGTACATGATCTGCTTCCCCGCCGCCGTCGCCAGGTCGGTGCAGAGCACGGTCGGCACGCCCGCCGTCGACGCGGGCGGCGGGGTCGCCGCCGGCGGCGCCTTGATGGTGGCGCCCGGATCCATCTGGCCGTTGTACCCAAGGCACGACGCGAGCGGGTCCTCCGGATCGGGCAACAGCGCGTTGGTGCTGCACTGGTTGAGAAAGTCCTCGGGCGCCACCGGCGGCGCCATCGGCGTTGCGAGGAAGCAGACGGGAGGCTGAATTCCTGATGGAACGCACTCTCCCCGGTCGGTGTCGCACCTGGGACGATTCTTGAAGTGCTCGCAATCCGCCGGGGTCCTGCACTGCACGGCGCTGTGGTCAAGCAGCTTGGTGCAGGCCGCACCGGACACGGACAGCGCCACCACCGTCCCCATCACCGTCCCTCGCATGCCCCGGAAGCAATTCATCAGTCGAGCCTTTCGCGCGCGGGTCAAAAGTCTACCTACGACGGCCCCCTGGCCACAGGCGGAATGTACTGGAAGCGGGATCGCCTACGCAAGGTGATTGAAGGTGCGCGGCTGAGTCGACGCCTGAGACGGTGGGGCGCCTCGGCACGTCGGTGCGTCAGGTCGCAAACCCCCATGCGCCGCGTCCAGAAGGTCGGCGGACCATCGGAAACATGCTGTAGGGCGTTGCGTCGGGTCGTCTCCCGATCGCGGGGTTTCTGACCGGATCCCGCGTATTGGCGGCGGATCCGGCTTGAATGCGGGCGCGGCAACTCTGTAGTATCGGCACAGACAGCAGCACCGGGGCGTGGAACCGTATTTTGCTCTGCTGTTTGGGGGGCCGGGATTGAGTCTCACAGGGGCGAATATACCGATCGAGATCGGAAGCATCGTAGCCGACAAGTTTCGGATCGAGCGCGTGCTCGCCGAGGGCGGTATGGGCTTGGTGGTTGCCGCGACGCATATTCAGCTCGAGCAGACCGTCGCGCTGAAATTTTTCCGCGGCGACCTGCGCAGCTCGGGCGAACCGCTGTTGCGCTTCATGCGCGAGGCCAAGGCGGCGGCGCAGATCAAGAGTGAATACGTGGCGCGCGTGCTCGACGTCGGGGTCACCGACGACGGGACGCCGTACATGGTGATGGAATATCTCGAGGGGCACGGCCTGGAGAAGGTCATTGCCGCCGAGCGCCGACTCGACGTATCGAGCGCCGTCGAGTACGCGATTCAGGCGTGCGAGGGGTTGGCCGAGGCGCACGCGCGCGGCATCGTGCACCGTGACATCAAGCCGTCGAACTTGTTTTTGACCGAGCGTTCTCCGGGCTGGCGAACGATCAAGATCCTCGACTTCGGCATCTCCAAGGTTTCGTTGGCGCAGGCATCGAACATCACGACCAACCTGAACCTGGTGATGGGCACGCCCTGTTACATGTCGCCCGAACAGTTCCAGTCGGCGGCCGGCGTCGATCACCGCAGCGATATCTGGTCGCTCGGTTGCACGTTGTACGAGATGTTGGCGGGGCGCCCTCCGTTCGACCCGGCGCTGCCGTTGCTGGCGATGGCCGAGGCGATCGTGAAGAAAGAGCCGACGGCGCTGCGCGACCTGCGCCCCGAGATCCCGCAAGAGCTGTCCGAAGTCGTCGTGCGCTCCATGGCGAAGGATCGGGAGCGGCGCATTCCGAGCGCCGCCGGTCTGGCGATCGCGCTGCTTCCGTTCGCGCCCGGACGCGCCGGGGCGACCGCCGAGCGCGCCGCCGCCATCACGCCGGCGCGCGATCTGCGCGAGGGGCTTGCGCCCGCGCGGGCGCCCGACGCGGCCGAGGTGGCGAAGTCGGGGATGCAATGGACGCAGATCGGCTTCGCGAGCCCGACACCGCCGACGCGGGACCTGCCACCGGAGCTGACGCCGACGCCACCCGCGCCGGTCACCGTTCCGGCGGCGTCGGTTTTGACGACGGGTATGGCGACGACCGGCATCGCGCCGCCGTCGGGGGCGCTGGTCCCGCTGCCGCTGCCACCCCAGGACGCAGAGGGCGACGTTGTGCCAGCCTGGCAGCCTCGCACGTCGGGCATCGTCATCACCGCGGGGCTGTTGGTCTGCGGCGTCGTCGTTCTCGCCTTCTTGCGCTCGGCGCCTCCCCCGCGCGCGCCGGCCGCTGCCATGACCGTGGTGCCGCCGCCTCAACCGGCGTCACCGCCCCCAGCGACGCCGGCCTCTGAGGGTGCGCCGGGCGCGCCGGGCGCTGTCGCGCTGAACGAGCTGGTGGTACGGGTGTCGCCTCCCACGGCCCAGATCATGGTCGACGGCGCGATGGTCTCCGGCAACCCGTTTCGCGGTCGGTTCCCCGTCGGGGTTCATCAGATCCAGGCCTTCGCGGCCGGCTACGAACCCAAGGTGCAGCAGGCGTCGCTTGCCACCGACGTCGTCGTCGATTTCAGCCTGGAACGGCGATTGAAACCGACGCCCACGGCGTCGTCGTCGTCGAGCACGTCTTCGCGGTCGTCGTCAGCGCTGCCTCGCTTTGCGCCGCCGGCGTCGCAGGCCCGTACGCCGCCCTCCGCGCAGGTGGGGCGGCTGCAGCAGGCGCGCGAGCTGTTGCCGTTGCCGCGGTCGCTCGCGTCGACGCCGCCGGGGCTTTCTCCCGGCGCGATGCCGACGGATATTGTCGATCCGCGCGGTGGACGCAGTCCACTGCACCCCATCGAGACCCGGAGCCCGTACAAAAGTCCATGATCAAAATGTCCAAAAAGTCCAAAGCGCCCCCCACGCTGCTGCGAAGTCGTTCCGTGCTGTTGCTGTTCCTGACCTGCTGCTGCATCGGCCTGGGATTTCCCGCCGCCGCCGCGGAGCCCGACGGCACCGTGCGCGAGGCCGATCGGCATTTTCAGCGCGGCGTCGCCCTCTACGTCGAGGCCGACTATCATGGCGCCCTGGTCGAGTTCACGCGTGCCTACACGCTGGCGCCCAACGGAACCGTGCTGTTCAACGTCGGTGAGACGCAATATCAGCTGCGGGATTACGCCGCCGCGCTGGCCACCTTTCAGGAGTATCTCGTCGAGGCCCCGGCCAACGACGCGCATCGGGCGCTGGCCGAGGCCAACGTCAAGGAGCTGCGCACGCGGGTCGGGCGGCTGCGCATCGTGACCGTGCCGGCAGGCGCGGAGATCAGCATCGACGACCGCGTGATCGGGCAGACCCCGTTCGAAAAGCCGATCGTCGTCGGAATTGGGCAGCTCTCGGTGAAGGCCACGATGCCGGGTCGTCCGCCCGTCGTGCGTTCGGTCGATGTCGCGGCCGAAGATGACGTCCCCATCACCATCGAGCTCCCCGCGCCGGCGCCGGTGGCCAAGGCCGAGAGCTCGTCACAACCGCCGGTCCTGGTCGATCGCGCCCCGACCACGCCCGTCGACACAGCGGCCTGGCGGGTCGCCGGGTGGGTCACCACCGGGGTGCTGGCGAGCGGCGCCGTGGTCTTTGGTCTGCTGGCGCGCAACGAATCAAACGATCTGAAGAATGCACGTCTCAACACGTACCCGGCGATGCCCGGTGCGTTCGACACCCTCGCCAATCGGACGAAGACCCTGTCGATCGTCGCCGATTCGCTGACGGCGGCGGCGGTCGTCGTCGGTGGCATCACCCTCATCTCGACGGTCAGCGCCCACGGCGACGCACACTCGGCCAGCGTGACCGTCGGCCTCGGCTCGGTCGGGCTCGACCTGCGCTTCTGATTCCGGCGCCCCACGCAGCGCCAGACGCCAGCGCAGGCGCGGCGCGGCGTGTAGACTGCACGCGATGCCGGCGACGCCCGCGATGAAGGAGACCCTGATCGTCGTCGGTGTGCGCAACCTCGGGCGCGCGCTCGCGCTGCACTTCGCCGCCGACGGGTGGCAGGTGATCGCGGCGGCGCGCACCAAGGACGACGTCGATCGCCTCGCGGCCGAGGTCGACGCCGCCGGGGGGCGCGGCGTCGGCGTGGTGTGCGATCTGGGAGATCCTGCGTCGCTCGCGGCGCTGGTCCAGGATCGTGAGCGCGTCGATCTCTGCATCGCTGCGCAGACGGCCGGCGGCCGCTTCGGATCGCGGCCCCTGATCGAGATCGGCGACGACGAGATCGACCAGAGCTATCGCGCCTATCTGCGCGGCACCTGGAACCTGCTCAAGGCGGTCGGCCCGAAGCTGATGGCGCAGGGGTCGGGGACGTTCTTGCAGATCGGCACCTCGTCCGGCGTGCGCACCAAGGAAGGTTTCGCGGCGCTGGGCGCGATCCAGCACGGGCTGCGCGCGCTGGTGCAGGTGGCTGCGCGCGAGTGGCGGGCGCAGGGGGTCCATGTCGCCTACTTGCCGATCGACGGCGCGATCGAAAGTGAGAGGACCGCGGCGTGGGCTGCGCGCAACGGCTTGGATCGCGCGATCCCGCAGGCCGAGATCGCGCGCGCCTGCGCGTACCTGCACCGGCAAGAGCGGCGCGCCTGGACGCACGAGCTGGTGCTGCGACCGACCGGCACCGACTGGACGGCGCCCACCTGAGCCAGGGCACCGAGCGTCGTGGCTGACATCGGCGTCGTCTGCCTCGAAGTGAGCGGTCACCTCAACCCGTCGACGACGCTGGCGCGCGCGCTGGCGGCGCGGGGTCATCGCGTGACCCTGTTCGCGCGCCCCGACGCCGAGGCGAAGGCGCGCGCGTGCGACCTGGCGTTCGAGGCGGTCGGCGCCGCCGCCTTTCCGCGCGGATCGATCGAGCCGACGTTGGAACGGCTCGGGCGGCTCGAGGGCTGGGCGGCGCTGCTCTTCACGCTGAATGTGCTTTCCGAATCGGCGCGCGCCTTCCTGGAGGACGGCCCGGCGCGCCTGCGCGCGGCAAAGCTCGACCTGCTGCTGATCGACGAGGTCTGTCCTGCTGCCGAGGCGGTGGCCGACGAGCTGCGCCTGCCCTACGTCACGATCTGCAACGCGCTGTCTCTGGCGCCGGATCCCGGGCTGCCGCCGCCGATCTTCGGCTGGCGCTACCGGCCGGGCCCGGTCGCG
Organism: uncultured Pseudomonadota bacterium; assembly: GCA_963778795.1. Lineage (GTDB taxonomy): Bacteria > Myxococcota_A > Polyangia > Fen-1088 > Fen-1088 > DASRQZ01. The sequence goes on from CAVZVU010000005.1 coordinate 2,531,303, forward strand.
CGGATGCGCAATCGGCTGGTGGCGTTTCTGCTCGAGCGGTCCGAGCAGCTGTCGCGAGGCGATATTCGCCGCTATCGCGCCGCGCGCGGCCTGCCGACGCGTGCCGGTCAGATGCGACGGGCCATGATCGCGCAACAGCCGGCGCTCTTCGATTTTCCGCGTGCGGCGCAGCCGCGCTGGTTTCACCACGCCGGCCCGTTTCATGACCCGGCCAGCGGAGACCCCGTCGATTTTCCTTTCGAGCGACTCGACGGCCGCCCGCTGATCTTTGCGTCGATGGGGACGCTGCAGAACCGCCAGCGCGACGTCTTTCAGGCGATCGCCGAGGCGTGCGCCGGCCTGGACGTGCAGCTGCTGATCACACTGGGACGCAAGACCGCGGCAACGTCGGGGCCGGAGTCGCCGCAGGCGCTCGGTCGCTCACTACCGGGGCAGCCGCTGGTGGTGGCGTACGCGCCGCAGCGGGCGCTGCTCGCGCGCGCGGCGGTGGTCATCACCCACGCCGGCTTGAACACCGCGCTCGAGACGCTGGCCGCGGGCGTGCCGATGGTGGCGCTGCCGGTCACCAACGATCAGCCGGGCGTCGCCGCACGGCTGGCGCGGCTCGGCGTCGCCGAGGTGGTCACGCGCGCGGCGTTCGAGCCGGCGGTGTTGCGTCGCGCGATCCGGCGCGTGCTGGTCGAGCCGAGCTATCGCCGGGCGGCGCAAGCGGTGCGCGCCGAGCTGGCGCGCGTGCCCGGCATCGCGCGCGCGGCCGACATCGTCGAGGCGGCGCTGGTCACGCCAGGGCAGGTGACTTCCGTACGAGAGGGCTAGTTGCAGGTTCCCGTCGCCCCACCGTCGTTCGGCACGCAGGCGGCGGGACTGATCGGGATACAGGCGATCGCGGGACAGGGCAGGGGCGGACAGGGCACCGCCTCGTAGGCGGCGCGGAGCTGGTCGAGCACGGTCGTGCTGTTGACGTGCATCTGGCAGAAGTTGCACGCCAGCGAGGGGCTCGCGGTCAGCGTGCACTGGATGTTGTCCAGCAGCGGGCTACAGCTTCGCGCGACGGCGAACGCCTCGTTGTAGCTCGCCTGCAGCGCCGCGCAGGTATCGCCGCCCGCGCCGCCGGCTCCGCCTGCACTGCCACCCGCGCCGCCTGCGCTGCCACCCGCGCCGTCGGCCGGCGGCATCTCCGTCGACGAGCAGGCGGCGGCGAGAAAGAGCGCCAGGCAGGGCCAGAGGAGCAGCGCGGCGGTCGTGGAGCCGCCCGCGCGCGAGCACCGAGGTCGGCGAGGCGAAGATCCGTAACAAGATCGGCGACAAGATCGGTGACGCGAGCGGTGAAGCATGCCGATCATCAAAGCAAGCCCAGTGCCGCGCCCATCGGTGCGTCGCTGGGTGGGACGGGCGCAGAAAGGACCCGAAAAACGGGCGCGAACGACCAGGAGGCCGTTCGCCGGGCCCTCGGAAAAGGCGGCCGCCCCCTCGGATTTTCGAGGGTGCACACGGCGCTGGCGTCGCGGGCCCAGGCGGCTCATGCTCTGGGCGCCGAAGGAGGCCGCTCATGAAAGCCGCCGTCGCCGCTCTGGCCCTGTTTGCGCTGTCGCTCGCATCGGGCTGTGCCCACGATTTCCTTTACGTCCCGGTCGGACCAGGCGCCGGCGGGGGGCCAGCCATGCGCTACCCGATCCCGCCCGGCATGCCCCAGGGCGAAGCCTACGTCACGTCGTTTGGCTTCACCGACATCGACCTCGGTCCCGGCGCCCCCGGGACGTTGCTGCACGCGCGGCTCGCCGTGTCGAACGGCAGCGCGGCAGCCTGGACCGTCGACGGCCGGCGCCAGGCGATGGTGTTCGCGGGGCGGCCGCCGGTCGGGCCGGCCTTTCTGAACACCGACGCCGGTGCCGGTCCGGTCTACGTGGTTCCCCCGGCGCAGGCGCGCGTGTTCGATCTCTACTACGCGTTGCCGGCGCCGTTCGATCACGCGATGAATCTGGCGGCGTTCGAGATCGACTGGCAGGTCGACGCGGGCGGGGTGCCCGTCGACGGGCGCACGTCGTTCCAGCGCTTCGAGGGCGTGCCGGGATCGTACGAGACCTATCCGCCCTACGTCGCGGTCGGGCTCGGCTTCGGCGTCGGCTGGTGGTACGGGCCCTATTTCCCCTATCGCCGCACCTACCCGCCGATCATTCGTCGCTACTACTATCCGCCGGGGCGCGGGCCGGGCGGTCCCTGGCGGGGCGCGCCGCCGCCCGCGCGTGGCCTGCGGGGATCGCCGCCGGGCGCGACCGGCGGTGGCCTGCGTGGATCGCCGCCCCCGCCGGCCGGTGGGGGCTTTCGGGGCATGCCGCCGGGTAGCAGCAGCGTGCGCGCGGCGCCGGCGCCCGCGCCGTCGGCACCCCGATCGTCACCGGGTCGTTCGCCGATGCGTGGGGGATTCGGCGGGCACGGACGCGGCAGATGATGGTCCGCCGCGCCCCATCGGTCGCGCTCGCGGTGTGGCTCCCTGCGTGGGCGGCGCTCACCGGCACAGCGGTCGCCGCCGACAAAACGGTACCGTCGGCGTCGTCGTCGGCGTCTCCGGCGCTGCCCCCGCCGGCGCTGTCGCCAGCGTCATCAGCCTCCCCAGCTGTGCCGTCGCCGCCCGCGCCGGTTGTCGTGCTCTGGCCCGCGGGCGCGCCGGGCTCGGAGGCGAAGAGGAACTTGCCGGAGACGCCGGTGGGCGGCAACCTCGCCGGCATCCACAATCCGTCGCTGACAGTCTTTCTTCCCGAGGCGGGGCACGCGACCGGATCGGCGGTGGTGATCTTGCCGGGCGGGGGACATCGCTTCCTGGTCGTGGAGAAAGAGGGCTTCACCGTCGCGCGCTGGCTGGCGGCGCACGGCATCGCCGCCTTCGTGCTCAAGTACCGGCTGGCGCGCGAGGCCGGCTCGACCTATCGGGTCGACGTCGAGTCGTTGCAGGACGTGCAGCGCGCGCTGCGCGTCGTGCGCAGCCGCGCCGGCGCGTGGGGCATCGACGCCGCGCGCGTGGGCGTGATGGGATTTTCGGCGGGCGGCGAGCTGGCGGCGCTGTCGGCGATGCGCTTCGACCCGGGCGCGCCCGGCAGCGCCGATCCGATCGAGCGGCAGAGCGCGCGCCCGGCGTTTCAGGCGCTGATCTATCCCGCCGCCTCGCAAAACATCGCGCCGCCGAAGGACGCGCCGCCGGCGTTTGTGGTTTCGGGCGTCGACGATCGGCCCGACGTCGCCGAGGGGGTCGCGCGCGCCTACCTGGCCTTCCGCGCCGCCGGGGTCCCGGTCGAGCTGCACGTCTACGCCGGCGTCGGTCACGGGTTCGCGCTGCGACCCGGACCGGCGTCGGGCTGGATCGTGCGCTTCGCCGACTGGCTGGTCGAGCGGAGCGCGCCGCTGGCCGCGAAACCTTGAGCACTGAATCGGCGCGGGTTCGACCCTCCTCAGCTGTCGCCGGCGACGGCCTGCCAGGCGTCCAGCAGGGCCCGCTCGCGCGCGCGCGGCAGCCCGGTGCGGCGGGGCGCGTACGGAGAGCGCGCGCGATCCCAGTCCAGCGTCGCGGCGATGGTCTCGGCGAGCGGACGCAGCGCCAGGCCCCGTTCGAGCGCGGCGGTCGACTCGGCACGCAGCGGAGCGCCGGGATCGATCGTCGCCGGGACCCACAGCGGGATCCCGGACCAGGGGACGATCCGCTCGCGCAGCAAGAAATCGTCGGGCACCCAGACCAGCCGCGCGTCGTGATTGGCGACGGCGCGGCAGGCGTCGAGGATCGTGCCGAGCGCCGTCGCCGCGCCGGTGGCGTTGAAGACGCCGGTCTGCCGGCGCTCGATCATCGCCAGCATCCAGCCGGCGAGATCCCGCACGTCGATCAGGCGCAGCGGCGCCCACGGCGCGCCCGGCGCCAGCACGTCGCCGCTGGCGGCGATGCGCGCCGGCCAGTAGGTGAAACGATCGGTGGGATCAAAGGGGCCAACGATCAGGCCGGGGCGGACGACCAGGCAGCGATCGGGCCAGGCGCGGGTGGCCTCCGCTTCGCACAGCCCCTTGAGCGCGCCGTAGTGCTGGCCGTAGCTGAGCGTCGGGACCGGTCCCTGCGGGTCCAGCGTCTCCGTGCGCGCGAGCTCGTCGGGGGCGATCGTGGCCAGCGGCGCTGATTCGTCGAAGCGCCCGCCGGTTGCGTCGGCGTAGACCGACAGCGTCGACACGAACGTGTAGTGCCCGACGGTGGACGCCAGCGCCGCCGCGGCCGCGGCGAGCTGGCTCGGCACGTAACCGCTGGTGTCGATGCAGGCGTCGAAGGCGCGGCCCGCGAGGCGTCCGAGGTCGCGCCGCCGCTCGCCGATCACGATCTCGAGAGTGCCATCACCGGCGGCGCCGGCGTCTGACCCCGCGTGTTGGCCCCGGTTGAACAGCGTCACGGCATGACCGCGCCCCAGCGCGGCGGCGGCGAGGTGACGTCCGAGAAAGAGGCCCCCGCCCAGGATCAGGATCCGCACGCCCCGCGCCTCCGCCCCACGTCCGTCTCTTTCTGGCCCCGCCCCGTCGCGATCATCTCGCCCATGCCGCTCATCTCCACCTCGGTCCTCTCGATAGGTTCATTCCTATCACTTCGGTCGCGCCCGCCGCGGCTTGATCGCGGGGGGAACCGAAACGGCGGCGCGTTCGCGCGTCACCTCGCGCGCCTTCTTGTCCCGGCGCACGCCCTGGAACGACGGGTGGCGGATGTGGCCGCCGTCGGTCCACTCGGTGAACGCGACCTCGACCACCATCGTCGGCTTCATCCAGTGGGTGCCGGCGATCATGCGTGGCGGCGGCAGGTTGTCGTCGAACGGCGTCGTCGGCTGGACCAGCTTGCGGCACTCGGCGTAGAGCGCGGCGGCGATGCGCTGGAATCCGGTGCCGACCTTGCCGACGTAGACCAGGCGACCCGCCGGGTCGTAGGTGCCGAGCAACAGCGCGCCCAGCCCGCCCACGACCGAGTCGTCGTATCCGCCGACGACCAGCTCCTGGCGCAGCAGGCACTTGACCTTGCGCCAGGTGGCGTTGCGCGCGCCGCGCCGATAGGGGGCGCTGCGATCCTTCGACACGATCCCCTCGAGATGCATCGCGCACGCCTGCGCGAAGACCTGGGCGCCGTCGCCGACGACGTGGTCGACGTAGCGGAACGAGCGGGGCGGCTGCGCACCCAGCGCCGCGCGCAATCGGGTCTTGCGCTGCTCGAGCGGCAACCCGGTCAGGTCGACGCCGTCGAGGTGCAGCAGATCGAAGACGAAGTAGACGATGTCGGGGCGCGCGCCGCCGCGCCCGCGCTGCATCGCCTGAAAGCTGGTGCGTCCGTCGGGCAAGACCGCCGCCACCTCACCGTCGAACAGGGCGCTCTTCACCGCCAGCGTCGCCGCGTCGGCGGCGACCCCAGGGAACTGGGCGGTCCAGTCGTTATCGCGCCGGCTGGTGAGCGCGACCTGGCCGTGATCGACGCGGCAGCCGATGCGGTAGCCGTCGAGCTTGATCTCGTGCAGCCACTGCTCGCCCTCGGGGGGCTCGTCGACCAGCAGAGCCAGCTGGGGATCGTAAGGGGCGGGGGGGCCGGCGTCGCGCGCGCACACGCGCCTAGTCTACGCGGCGTCGGTCGGCCGGTCCGCCGGTGCGCCGTGCGCCGTCTTGGGCCCTCCCTCAGCCGAAGTGGTAGCTCGACAGGCGTACGCCCATCGCGACGCCGCCATAGCCGACGACGCCGCGGTCGGCGCCGGCGGCGCCGGCGATCACCATCAAGGGCAGCAGGTGCTCCTCGCGCGGGTGGGCCAGCCGCGCCGACGGGGCCAGGGCCCAGTCGAGCAGGCGCCCGTCGCGGACCGCCTGCGGCAGCGCCGCGCTCTCGCGCAGCCAGGCGTCGAACTCCTCGGAGACCGGCCGCGCGCGCGGATCGCCGAAGGCGCGCAGGTTGTGAAACGTCATGCCGCTGCCGATGATGAAGACCCCCTCGTCGCGCAGCGGGGCCAGCGCGCGGCCGATCGCCAGGTGCTCTTGCGGGTCGAGGCCGCGGCGCAGCGACAGCTGTACCGTTGGTACGTCGGCGTCGGGGTAGGCGAGCTTCAGCGGGACGAACGTGCCGTGGTCGTAGCCGCGTCGCGCGTCCTCGGCGCTGTCGATGCCGGCCGCACCCAGCAGCGCGCGCACGCGCGCCGCCAGCGCCGGCTCGCCCGGCGCCGGCCAGGTGATCTGGTACGACTCGGGGGGAAAGCCGTAGTAGTCGTAGAGCATCGGCGGGTGCGCCGCGGTCATCACCGTCGGAACCGGCTCTTCCCAGTGCGCCGAGACCACCAGCAGCGCCTTCGGCTTGTGCGGCAGCAGCGAGGGCAGGGCGCGCAGATATTCGGCCAGCGTCGCCATCTCCTGCCGGTCGAAGCCGAGGTCGACGAACGGCCACGGTCCGCCGCCGTGGGGCAGGAACACGACCGGCAGGCGTCCCGTCGCCGGCGCCGACTTTTGCGGCGCGGGCGCGTCGCCCGCGTGGGAGCTGCCGCCGCTGCCGCCACCGTGGCCGTGCAGCGCCGCCAGGCCGGCGGCGCCGATCCCCCCGGCGGCGACCAGCGCCGCGCGCCGGGTCGGATGGGTACCGCGTCGGGGCTCGCCTTCGGGCTCGGGCGTGGGTTCTGACTTATCGGTCATTGCGTCCTGAGTATGGTCAGGGCGCGGGCACGGGGCCAGGGGCGAAAAACGCCACGACGCCAGAGACGCCAGACTCCAGAGTTTTCAAGTCCAGACCGTGGCGTCCTGGCGTCTTGGCGTTTGAGTCAACCGGTTCTGGGCGTTGTCGTCTGTGCGTCGGCCAGGATCACGTCGGCGGCCTTTTCGCTGATCATGTAGATCGGGGTGACGATGAAGAACCCCGGGATGCGCGGAAAGATCGACGCGTCGACCACGCGCAGCCGCTGGGTCTGGTGAACGCGAAACGCCGAGTCGACCACCGCCATCGGATCGCTCGCCGGCCCCATCTTGCAGGTGCCGCAGGCGTGGTGTCCCCAGGCTTCGTTCTTGATGAAGGTGCGCAGGGCATCCGGGCTGGAGAGGTCCTTGCCGGGCAGCAGCTCGCTCTTGGTGAACAGCTCGGTCCGCTCCGACATCCGGCGCACGAAGTTCACCCCTTCGACCACCGAATCGAGATCCTCGGCGCCGGCGTCGTTCCCTTCATCGAAGTACTTGAAGTTGATCTCGGGCGTGTCGCGCGGGTCGGCGCTGCGCAGGCGCACGAAGCCGGCGGTGTTGTTGGTGTGCGCCTTGAGGACCGCCCAGGTGAAGCGGCACTTCTTGGTCTCGTCGAGGTGCTGGCCCTTTTCGGCGGCCGCGGTGACCGGCTGATCGTCGCGAAAGAAGGCCTTGCTGTAGCCGGGGAAGTAGCCCTTGAAGAAGCCGGGCAGGCCGAAGATGAACAGGTCGGGCTCCTTGCGCTCCGGCTTCGAGCGCATGACGATGCCCAGGATCGCGCCGTTGCTGGTGTAAAGGCCGCGCTTCGAGGCCTTCCATTCGTCCAGCAGGGGATCGCCCTTGATCGGGTCGAAGGTCGCGTCCGCCAGGATCTGAAAGTCTTTCTTGAGGTCGCTGATGACGGCGACCTCGTAACGATCCTGCAGGTTGCGGCCCACGCCCGGCAGCGCGACGCGTGGGGTGATGCCGTGCCGTTGCAGCTCGTCGCTGGGGCCGATGCCCGACAGCATCAGCAGCTGGGGCGTGTTGAACGCGCCGCCCGCGAGGATCACCTCGCGCCGCGCGTAGGCGACGCGCGCCTCGGGCGGTGCCACCGCGCCCGCCGCCGCCCCTGGCGCCGCCGATGACGATGCAGGCGCGGATCGAGGATCGGCGCGGTAGAGGCTGCGTCCCTTGAGGTACTCGACGCCGACGGCGACCCGCTGGTCGTCGAGCAGCACCCGGGTCGCCAGCGCCTCGAGCTCGATCGTCAGCCGGTGCCCCGCCTGCCGAACCGCCAGGATGTGCTCGCGCGAGCCGTTGCGCTGTCCGTTCTGGGTCGCCAGCGGGATGAGGGCGATCCCCTCGGTGCTGCGCGCGACGTTGCGCCAGTCGTTGGGGTCGACCAGCCCCTTGGCGCGCTCGTAGGCGTCCTCCCCGCGCCAGATCGACTGCCAGATCTGGCGCAGCTTGGTCAGGATGCCGCGCGCGCCGAACAGCGCCAGCGCGCCGGCCGCCTGGGCCGCCGCCTCGATGATGCCGACCAGCTCGCTGTCGTGGATCACCAGCAGGGGGTCGGCCAGGTTGGTGTGCAGCCAGCCGCCGTAGCCGTGGCGGCTGGGGTTGGCGCGCGAGGCGGCGCCGAAGCCCCGCAGGATGAACAGCGCCAGCTTGCGCCAGAAATTCTTCGGATACTTTCCCGGCTTCAGCAGATAGTCACAGCGCTCGAGTCGCTCGAAGTAGCGGCGCATCGCCGGGGCCCGCCAGGATTTGTCGCCCGTGAGCTCGGCGATCTGATCCCAGTCGCTGTTGTGCGGGTAGACGGTGATCATCGCGTTGTGCGCGGTGCATCCGCCCAGCGTGCCGGCGCGCGGGTACAGGACACCGCCGTGGGCGGTCGAGAACTTCGAGTCGGCGCGCTGGCGGGCCGGGTCCTCGTAGTGGTGCACGAAGAAGTCCCAGCGCATCGCTTCGTCCTCGGTCGACAGGCCGTGGAAGACCGGCACCTGATACAGCAGCTGGTCACCGCGGTCGGAGCCGGCCTCGAGCAGCAGGACTTCGAAGCCGGCCTTGGCGAGCGCACAGGCGACCGGACCTCCGCCCGCGCCCGAGCCGACGACGATGTAGTCGAACGTCAACCCGGACTTCGCGCCGGAGCTCGCCGCGGGCTCGGCCGCCATCACAGCACCGGCCCGCGCGCCGCGAGGGCGATGCCGAGCTGCCCCAGCCAGTAGACCCCGAGCGCGAGGTAGGCGACGTGGGGGATCTTGCGGTGGAAGCGATCGAGGGCCAGGCTGGAATCGGAGATGTAGAACAGCCCGGCGCCGACCGCCGCGAACCCGCTCCACCCGAGCGGGCCGCCGATCGTCGCCGAGGCGGTGATGACCATGGTGCTGATCGCCGCGCCGTAGACGATGGTGGCGATCCGCAGCGCGATCGCCGTCGGGCGGACGTAGCGCAGCAGCACCGTGGTCGCCGCGAGCACGACCAGGGTGACCACCACGGGGATCAGCGTGAAGGCGGCGACGCTGAGGTTGGCCACGATGTAGATCACGTGCGCGGCCAGGAACCCGACCAGGCCGACCATGAAGGCGCGTTCGCTGTCGGACAGCAGCGCGACGTCACCGACCAGCGACAGCAGGATCCCGACGTCGACCAGGCGCGCGAACGTCGTCGTGGGCCAGCCCACGACGACCAGCAGCAGCAGCGTCGCCAGCGGCTTGAAGATCAGCGTCAGCACCCGCGGCCCGCGTTCGATCCCGGCGATGGCCAGCGCTCCCGACAGGACAACGCCGATCACGGCGGCGATCAACCAAGGGTTGCTCATGAATAAGCCTTTCTCGAGCCCATAAGGCGCTTCTCGAAGGATGATCTCACGCCGCCAGCGGCGGCACGGTAACAAGGGGTGCAAAACAGATCAATGACCTCCGCAAATAAAATCGCCTTGCGGCCCTTCGCCTTTGCCTTGTTCCCGAACGCCGAACGCGCGATCGAACGTCCGATCGAACGTCCTATAGAACGCGCGACCGGATGATTGACAGCGAAGCGATCGGCGCGCGACACTCGCGCCGACCTGAGTCTGGCGTTTGCCGTCGCCGACCCATTACCCGGAACGCCGAGGAGAGAGAGACCACGAGATGCGGATCACCCACCGAAGCGGCGCGAGCGTCGGAATCTGGTTCTGGTTGGCGATGGCGGCCGGTATCCCCACAGGCATCGGCGCGTGCAAGCGCGGGCCCGAGCCCGGGCACGTCCTCGACGAGGCGCGGACGGCGCAGCGGACGGTCGCTTCGTTGCCGGCCGCCGACGAGGACTACTTCCACGACATGGACGGCGCCGTCGCGCTGACGCCGAACGAGGTCAAGGGGCGCAACTCCTGGATCGTCTGGAGCGGCGGCAACGATCGCTTCTGGGACACGATCTCGCGCAAGAGCAACGGCACGCTCGATTTCCTGAAGACCCTGTCGTCGCACCCGGGGCTGAAGGCCAGCCGCGACAACCGCTGGAACTACCTGGGCCTGGTCAACGAGCCCTGCTTCGAAAAGGCGACCGGCCCGGATCCGGCGCGCTTCGGCCTCTGGCTCGACCACCGGCGCGCCGACTGTCCGCCCGATCCGTTCGAGAACGAGACGAAGTATCCGGGCGTGGCGGTCGGCGCGCGCGGCAAGAATCTGCCAGCCGGATCGTTCTACGGCTGGGCGACCGGCATCGTCGGCCTGCGCCTGTTCCCCAATCCGGAGTTCGACGAGGCGGCGGCCAAGAAGTGGGACGCCAAGCGCTACTACGAGGACCCGAGCTACTACTTCTCGAAGGATCTGGTGAAGCCCTATCGCGTCGGCATGTCGTGCGGCTTTTGCCACGTCGGCCCCAACCCGACGCACCCGCCGGCCGATCCCGAGAAGCCGACCTGGGCGAACCTGAGCTCGAACGTCGGCGCGCAGTATTTCTGGGTCGATCGCATCTTCGCCTGGGAGGCCGACGAGTCGAGCTTCCCCTATCAGCTGTTCCACACGTCGCGGCCGGGCGCGCTCGACACGTCGCTGGTGTCGACCGACTACATCAACAATCCGCGCACGATGAACGCCGTCTACGACCTGGGCGCGCGGCTGGAGATCGCGCAAGCGCATCGGGCAAGGAAACCCTGGCGGGCGGCGGCCTCGACAACAAGCAGTTCAACGATTACGTGAAGGATGGACCGCTCACGGCGTTCTACCAGCCGCCGGCGACGGTCTGGTCGCCGCGCGTGCTCAAGGACGGCTCCGATTCGGTCGGCGCGCTGGGCGCGCTCAACCGGGTCTTCCTGAACATCGGCCTGTTCAGCGAGGAGTGGCTGCTGCACTTCAACGCGCTGGTCGGCGGCAAGCGGACGACGCCGATCGAGATCGCGGTCGCGCGCCGGAACTCGGCCTACTGGGAGGCGACCGAGGCGCAGACGCCCGACCTGGCGCTGTTCTTCCTCAAGAGCGCGACCCCGCACCAGCTCAAGGACGCGCCGGGCGGCGACAAGTACCTCGCGCAGCGACGCCGACAAGCTGACGCGCGGCAAGGAGGTCTTCGCCGAGCGCTGCGCGCGCTGCCACTCGAGCAAGGCGCCGCCGCCGGTCGGTCGACTTCGCGAGCTGCTCGCCGGCGCAGTACCTGACCTGCTGGAACCGGTACTGGGACTCGACCAAGACCGACGACTTCAAGAAGAAGATGCGCGAGATCGTGCTGCGCGACGACTTCCTCGACGGCAACTTCCTGTCGACCGAGCTGCGCGTGCCGGTGACGCTGCTGGAGACCAACGCCTGCAGCCCGCTGGCCACCAACGCCATCGCCGGCAACATCTGGGACAACTTCTCGTCGCAGAGCTACAAGGACCTGCCGTCGGTCGGCACGATCACCGTGCACCACCCGATCACCGGCGCGCCGCGCCCCTACCTCATGCCGGCCGGTGGGCGCGGCTACACGCGGCCGGCGTCGCTGATCAGCGTCTGGTCGACGGCGCCGTTCCTGCTGAACAACAGCGTCGGCGACTTCAACCCCAGCCCGTCGGTCGAGGGGCGCATGGCGTCGTTCGACAGCTCGATCGAGCAGCTGCTGTGGCCCGAGAAGCGCCACCACGATCCGGTGCTGGGGGACAAGGTGCCGGGCGTGATCGATCGAACCACGGCCGCCAGCTACCTGCGCGTGCCGGTCGGCTTCCTGCCCGACTGGGTGCGCCCGCTGCTCGGGACCCTGGCCAGCCTCGCGCCCTGGCTGGCCAGCGACGAAGGGGTCGCGATCGGCCCGATCCCCGCCGGCACGCCGGTCAATCTGCTGGCGAATCTAGAGATGGTGCCCGAGGCCGACGACGTCGGCTCGCGTCTCGGCCACGAGAAGAAGGTGCTGGCGCTGCTGTTGAAGGCGAAGCACGACCTCAAGGCGCTGCCCAAGGGCGCCAGCGACGAGGAGGGACGGCGGGCGTTCGCCAACCTGGTCGAGCCGCTGCTGGAGCTGACCAAGTGTCCCGACTTCGTGGTCAACCGCGGCCACTATTTCGGGACGTCGTTCTTCAAGGAGGAGCCGGCATTGACCGACGGGGACAAGCGCGCGCTCATCGCCTTCTTGAGGACGTTTTGATCCAGGCCCGGGCAGAACTTCTTCCAGGCGTCCTCGGCGCTGACCGGGCCGCCGTGCCCCAGATAAAGTCGTTTCCCGCCGTCGCGGATCACGGCGCAGATCTGCGCCTCGGCCGCCGGGCGGTCGTCGTGGAAGTAGTGCGTGCCCGGCGAGCTGGCGAACATGGCGCCGCCGAGGTAGCCGCCGAGCAGCAGGTCGCCGACGAAGACGTCGCCGTCGGCGAGCAGCAGCACCTGCGAGCCGGGGGTGTGCCCGGGCGCGGGGAGGATCCGCCCGTCGATGCCGTAGGGGGTGAGATCGATCGGCGCGGTGACCTCGATGTCGGGGGTGTAGGGCGGGAAGGTCTTGTCGACGAAGGGCCGCAGCAGGCGCGCCGTGAACGACATCGGGCGCAGCGTTCGGTTGTGGCCGGCGTGCAGCATCTCGACGTCGTCCCGGCCGACGACGATGGGTGCGTGCCAGGCGTCGCGGATCCGCCCGGCGCCGCCGGCGTGGTCGGCGTGGCCGTGGCTGAGCACGATCAGCGCCAGGTCGCCGCGCTTGATGCCGAGGCGGTCGAGGTCCTTGACCAGGCCGTCGGCCTCGCCGGCCGTCCCGCTGTCGAACAGGATCGGGCGGCGGCCGTAGATCACGTAGGCGTTGGCGATGCCGAGATCCAGCATCTGCACGCGCGGCCGCTCGGGGGTCGCCGGCGTCATGGCCACCAGGCTGGGCCCGCACGCCGGCAAGGCGAACAGCACCACCACCCACCGCATCCACACCGTCAACCCCACCACCTTGGCCACCAGGGTCATCGCCGCACGCACGCGCGCACCTTAGTCACGACGCAGTCGGATGTTCAACCGCGATGAGCACGAAAAGAGGAGCCATGACGTCGAGGAAGCTCAAAGGGCAGCTCAGAGAGCAGCTCAAGACATTCGCGGTGGTGGCGGCGATCGCGGTCGGCTCCGCGCCCGCCGTGCTTCACGCCGCCGACCACAACGATCCCAACGGCGCCAACTCGATCTTCGCCGACATCGCGCCGTCGCCGGCCGACCTCTACGACCTGTTCGGCTTCCCCGTCGAGGATGCCGGCGGCGAGCGGGTCGCGGTGGCGCTGACCTTCGGCGCGGTGCCGCGCGCCGGTGTCCTCGATCCCGACCTGCTCTACCGCGTGCTGCTGGCGCCCGGCGCCCGCGTCGGATCGGGGCTGAGCGACGACGACGGGCTCGAGGGGATGCTCAAGTACTTCGAGTCGCTGAAGAACAAGTACGCGCGCCTGAATCCGTCGGAGGTGCGGGTCAACGTCGACGCCCAGGGCAAGGCCTATTTGAAGTTCTTCAAGCTGCCGGGCGGCGACTTCTCCGCCGTCATCGACACCAACCAACCGGCGACGCTGCAAGCGCCGGGCGGCTTCGCCATCAAGGCCTTCGTCGGCGGGCGCGACGACGCGTTCTTCAACGACCTGCCCGGGTTCTTCCGGTCGATCAACTACGCGCCGCAGTTCTACAAGGTGCCGCTGGCGATGAAGGAGGCGCGGGAGCTGAAGATCCCGAAGACGCTGCTCGAGCTGGAGGGGAACACGCTGTTCAACTTCAACCCGGCGCTGCCGCTGCACGGGCAGGGGGTGAAGCTGGACCTACCGCCGGGCGCGCTGACCTGGACCGGCAAGGCGTTTCACAAGGACGCCAACGGCAACTATCGGTTCGTCTACAGCGGCAAGGACGCGCAGGCCGGGCGTAACGTCAACGCGATCATCCTCGAGTTTCCGCTGGCGGCGTTGACCCGTTCGCCGGCGAGCGACCGCATCGTCAACGCCTGGGGCGAGAGCTGGGTCCTCAAGGCGTCCAGCAAAGTCGACACCATCCCGGACGATCGCCCGCGCGTGAAGGGGCCGATCTGGCTGGAGCACCCCTGGCTGATCCCCGGCGTCGTCATCGCGCTCGGCCTGCTGGCGCTGGTCTGGGGCCGTCGCGCGGGCGTCGTCGGGCGGGTGCTGGTGCCGGTGGTCAGCGTGGTGCTGATCGCGGGCGGTCTCGGGGCCGGGGTGGTGCTCACGGCGCTGGCGAAGCAACGCCCCGAGCTGTCGCGCAAGGCGGGGGACCTCGACGAGGAGCTCCGTCGTTACAAGCTGGTCGACACCGACGGGCAGCCGTTCGCCGACGCCGCGCTGAACCAGCGCGACGACGCCAAGCAGCTCGGCGCGTTCAACTTCTCCTTGGCGCCCAGCTTCGTCACGCGGCTGGCGCACCTCGGCTGGGGGTTCGGGCCGTCGATCAGCGCGCTCGGGCTGAAGACCTCCTTCGACCACTCGAACTCGCCGATCTCCGTGCACCGCGAGTACGGCAACGGCCTGGCGGCGACGCTGGAGGCTTTCCCGCGCGTGAAGAAGGTGATCTTTCAGCGCCTGAACATGCCGGACGACAGCTGGAAGCGGAAGGGGATCGACATCCCGCTCAAGCGACCGATCGAGATCTTCATTCCCAACGTCTGTCCCATCGACATGGACACCACTGGCACCTGGCCCTATGGCCGACGCCTGGAGGACCAGGTCGCGACCCGCTTCCTGTCGCTGTTCCTGGACATGTCGGCCGAAATTGGCGGCAAGAAGGTCAACATCGAGACGCTGGGCCAGCAGTCGCTGTGGGATCATGCGCCGATCGAGCCCAAGACCCCGCCCAATCCCCTGAAGAACGACAAGGAATTCCTTGATCACTTCCCGTACCTCGCCGATCCCTGGTAGCCGCGGGGCCGCGATCGCAACCGGGCACGAGATCGGCCCGCCCCGCATCGCCAAGCGGCGGCTCATCGCCGGCGGCGCCGTGCTGGGGACGCTGATGGTCATGATGGCGTTGACCCACGCCCCCCAGGGTCCACCCCCGACCGACTACGAAAAAGATCTCGCCGCGCTCGATCAAGAACTTGGGCGTGCCCCGTCGTCCTCGTCCTCGTCCCCGTCCTCGCCCCCGTCCCCCGCGCTGAGCCCCGGCACCCTGATCCAGCGCGCCGTCTGGTTGCAGCACCGCTGGGGCCTCAGCGGCAACGGCGCCGATCTGGCCGAGGCAGCGCGCCTGGTCGACGCTGCCAGCGCCGCCGGTGCCGCCTCGGACGAGGTGGCGCTGCTGGCGGCGATGATGGCGCTCGACGGTCACCGCCTCGGCGATGCACGCCGCTGGCTGGCCGGCGTGCGTGATCGGGGGCCATGGCTGGTCGCGGCGATCGAGGGCGATCTCGCGGTGCAAGACGGGCGCTTTGACGCCGCCGCCCGCGACTACGCGCGGGCGCGTGCCGCGCACCCCGGCTGGGAAGTTCTGGCGCGCCTGGCCAACCTGCGCGCGCTGGCGGGCGA
Source organism: uncultured Pseudomonadota bacterium (assembly GCA_963778795.1). Classification (GTDB taxonomy): domain Bacteria; phylum Myxococcota_A; class Polyangia; order Fen-1088; family Fen-1088; genus DASRQZ01. Next base: position 2,546,916 of record CAVZVU010000005.1, read on the forward strand.
CGTCGCGGATGCCGACCACCTCTATGCGCAGGCCGAGGACGACGTCGGCGCCAAGCAGATGCGAACCTTTGCCTGGCTCGAGGTGCAGCGCGGTCACGCCGCCTTCGCGCGCGGACGCTTCACCGAGGCCCAGTTGCGCTATCAGCGCGCGGCGAGCGCGTACGGTGGCTACTGGCTGGTCGAATCGCGGCGCGCCGAGCTCGAGGCGGCGCTGGGCCATGTCGAGGAGGCGCTGGCCGCCTACAGCCAGGCCGCGAACCACTCCGAGAACCCCGAGATCGCACAGGCGACCGGCGAGCTGTACCAGTACCTGCGCCGGCCCGCGCTGGCCGCGCTCTGGTTCGACAAGGCGCTCGGCGCGTACGCCGCGTCGGTGAGCCGCGGCGAGGTGCAGTACCTGCACGCGCTGGCCGGCTACCACGCCGACATTTCGGGCGACGCCGCCCTGGCCCTGCGCTGGGCCGAGCAGGACCGCGCGCTGCGGCCCGGCGTGGCGGCGGTGCGGGATCAGCTGGCGTGGGCGCTGTTTCGTGTCGGGCGGATCGACGACGCGCGCCGCGAGAGCGCGGCGGCGCTGGCGATCGGCGCTCCCGGGGCGCACGTCCTTTACCACGCCGCGATCATCGCGCTCGCCGCCGGCCGTACCGACGAGGGGCAGCGGCTCCTGCAGCGCGTCTCGGACCAGAACCCGGTCTACGCGACGACCTTTCACGCGCACCATTGAGCGCCGCATGGCGGCGCCGACCGCCGACCGCCGGCCGAGGCGGAGGGGGGCGCGGCGCCGCCTCAGAGGCAGACGATCTTGCCGGGGTGGGCTCCGCGCACGGCGCGGGTCGCGTTGCGTGTATCCACCACGAGCTGCGCGCGCTCGACCAGCCCGGCATAGTCGACATCGGAGTGGTCGGTGGCGATGACCACACAGTCGAAACGCCCCACCTCGTCGAGGGACGCGCGTTCGAGCGCGCGATCCCCGACGCGCAAGCTGGAGACGTAAGGGTCGGCGTAGGCGACCTCGGCGCCGCGGCGGTGGAGGAGCTCGATGAGATCGAGGGCCGGCGACTCGCGCACGTCTTCGACGTCGCGCTTGTACGTGACGCCGCAGATCAGGATCTTCGAGCCGCGCACCGCCTTCCGGTGCTCGTTGAGCGCGTCCGAGACCATGACCACGACGAACTCCGGCATGCTCGAGTTGATGTCGTCGGCCAGCGTGATGAAGCGGGCGTTGTACTTGAGGGTCTTGAGCTTCCACGACAGGTACAGCGGATCGATCGGAATGCAGTGCCCCCCCAGTCCCGGTCCCGGATAAAACGGCATGAAGCCAAAGGGCTTGCTGGCGGCAGCCTCGATCACCTCCCAGGTGTCGAGCCCGAGGCGGGCGCACATGATGGCGACCTCGTTGACCAGACCGATGTTGACGGCGCGGAAGGTGTTCTCGAGCAGCTTCACCATCTCGGCGCTGTCGGTCGACGACACTGGCACGACCGTCTCGATGAAGCAGTGATACATCGTCTGCGCCACCTCCAGGCTCCTGGGGCTGATGCCACCCAGCACCTTGGGGGTGTTGCGTGTGACGAACTGCTGGTTGCCGGGGTCGATCCGCTCGGGCGAAAACGCGAGGAAGAAATCCTCGTCCGGGGTCTTCTTGCCGCCCTCGCACAGGCGCGGCAGCAACGCCTCTCGGGTGAAGCCCGGGAAGGTCGTGCTTTCGAGGACGATCAGCTGCTGGCGCTGCATGCGGGCGGCGATCATCTGCGCCGCGTCCATGATGTAGGAGTTGTCGGGATCCTTGGTCTTGTTGAGCGGCGTCGGTACGCAGATGATCACGACGTCGGCGTCGGTCAGCACGTCCGGGTCGACCGACGCCGAGAGCAAGCCGGCCGCGACCAGCGGCCCGAGCGTTGCCGAGGGGATGTCCCGGATGTACGAGGCGCCTCGGTTCAGCGCCGCGACCTTCTCGGCGGACTTGTCGTACGCGGTGGTCCGGAATCCCGCGCGCGCCGTCTCGACGGCCACCGGCAGACCGACGTAGCCGGCACCGACGACCACCACCTTGGCGGTCCGCGCGTGGATCCGTTCTTCGACGGTCGTCACTGGCGCCCGAGAACCGCGTGCGACAAGGCGTTGCGTCACCGGCAAAACGCGAGACTCGACATTCCGGCGAGAGGGCGGCAAGAGAGGCGGCAAGAGAGGCGGCAAGAGAGGCAGAAAGGAAGCCACATTCCAATCTCTACTATGGTCGGCGCCGGCGGACCGGGGAGTTTTGGCTCAGGGCGGCGGTAGGGCCCCCACGGGCGGCCGTGGCCTGGCCGGAGGTAGGGTTCAACGCCGTCGGTCGTAGCCACGACTTTTTTCGTCCGCCGACCTTGTGCGCGACGACTTCGATCCTATCGTGATTCGGGTGCGGCAGATCATGGAAAGCACGATGACTCCAGGGATTGTTGACTGTCGATGACCGAGATGCCAGGCTCTAGCCCCTCGATGTTTGCAGCATTGGTCTCTGTAATCGTCCCGACGTACAACCGCGCGTACTGTTTGGCCCGAACCGTCGATAGCGCGTTGAGCCAGACCCACGGAAACGTCGAGGTCGTGATCGTGGACGACGGCTCGACCGACGGCACCGAAGCTCTGGTTCAGGCGAAGTACGGTCTCGAGCCGCGGGTCCGGTACTACCGCCAGAGCAACACCGGTATATCCGGCGCTCGGAACGCCGGCTTGCTTCGCGCACGCGGGGATTATGTCGCGCTTCTCGATTCCGATGACGTCTGGTTGCCCTGGAAGTTGGAGGTGCAGCTGGCGTGCATGCGCGCGCATCCCGATCTCGGGATGACCTGGACCGATATGATCGCCGTCGATCCGGACGACAAGGTCACGCACGAGGCGTACCTGCGGCGAATGTACGGCGCCTATCGGTGGTACCCGACGACTGAGAGACCTCTTCAAGGACTCGCAACCTCTGGAGGAGGTGTCGCCGGCGACGGCGGCGGTGACCGCCGGGCGGAAATTTTACTACGGTGACATCTCGTCGCAGATGCTGATGGGCAATCTGGTCCACACATCGACGGTGCTGATGACCCGCGCCTGCGCCGCCGAAATCAAGGCGTTCCGGGAGGATCTCCGACTTGCGGGAGAGGACTACGAGTTCCACTTTCGGACCTGCCGCCGCGGCCCGGTCGGCTATGTCGACGTTTCGTCGATTCGTTATCAGGTCGGCCGGTCCGACCAAGCCACGAAGCCTGCGAACAACATTGCCCTCGCGAAGAACTTCTTGAAAGTCATCAAGCCGATCATCGAGATCGAAAGTGACAAGATCAACCTGCCCATGAGCATGCAGAACTCAGTGCTGGCGGAGGCTCACCTCTGGTACGGCCGAACGCTCCTCGAGTCGGGCGACCGAGTGGGCGCGCGGAGAGAGATCATCCGGTCGCTTGCGCGTTTGCCCGGGCAACCGCAGGCAGCCCGCATACTGATGATGGCGTGCCTCCCGCGGACGCTTCATAGCGCTGCCCGTAGTGCCTACCGCGCAATACGAGGCCGACAGGTATCCCATTGACCGTGGCGGAGACGAACGTTTTGCCGGCCGCGCCGGTCCAAAGGGTTACCCGTACGGCCAGCGCCTTGACGGTGGTGTCCGTCACCAGCGAGGGGGAGCTGCGCGCGCGGAGCGACGACTGGTGGGACCTGCTGTCGCGAAGTGCCAGCGATCGGCCGTCGCAATCACCGTTGTGGTTGCTGGCCTGGTGGCGAGTCTTCGGAGGGCTCGAACACCGTCAGATAGCGGCATCGTTGATCTACGACGGCAAGCGCTTGGTTGGGATCGCGCCGATGCTCAGGCGGCGACTGTGGTATCGGAAGGTGATCCCCTATCGCCGCCTGGAGTTCCTGGCGACCGGTGAGCCGACCCGTGACGAGATAAGGTCTGACTATCTCGGCATCGTCATGGAGCAAGGATTCGAAGAGCCAGTGATCGATGCACTTGCGGACAGCTGGCTGCGAGGATTCCCGGGTTCGTTTGATGAGATCGTGCTCTCGCCGCTCGAGGGAGATATGCCGATCTGGAGCTACGCTGCGCGGGCGCTGAGCGAGCGCGGGTTTCTGGTCGAGAAGCAGGTGTTGCCCGAGGCGCCCTATATCCGGCTCGCCAGCAGCTGGGAGGGCTATCTGAGCAGCCTGTCGGGAACCAACCGGTACTTCGTCAATCGATCCATTCGCGATTTCGAGAAGTGGGCCGGTTCCGGTTCCGACGTGACCGTGGAGCGCGTGCAGTCGGTCGCCGATTTGCCGAAGGGCAAGAAGGTCCTCACGATGCTGCACGAGCAGCGCTGGCAAGCCGCCGGTCAAAACGGAGTGTTTGCCTCTCGGTTCTTCAGCGCGTTCCATGACACGGTGTTGCCGGCTCTTCTCGAGCGCAACGCGCTGGAGCTGGTCTGGCTCTGTGTCCGCGGCGAACCGGTGGCCGTCCTTTACAGCTTGATCTGGAACAACAAGACGCTGGCCTATCAAGGCGGTCGCACGCTGGACGTTCCAAAAGGGGTTCGTCCCGGAATCATCCTTCACCTGCGCATGATCCGCGCGGCCATCGAAGCCGGTCGCACCGAATACGACTTCTTGTCCGGCACCAGCCAGTACAAGGCCAAGCTGTCCAACGCCAGCCGACCCGTGATCGGTTTTCGGGCCTCGCAGGCGATCTTACGGGACCTGGCGCGCGCAGCGGTCGAGCACGGGGCCGCGTTCGTGCGCGAGCACCGGTCGAAGCTGGGCTGGCAGGCCCCGCCGTCACGACCGGCGCCGCCCGACCGCGACGGCGACGGCTGACGACAGCCGGTCAGTCGGCGTGGTTTCCCCGCTGCTCCGGTCAGCCGGCCGATTCGGCTCGCGCTCCGGCCGCGACTGCCGGTGCAGGGGCCGCGCGGCGGGTCGGGCTCGCCGAGGGGGCGCCCGCCGCTTCCCGCTGCGCCCGTTCGAGGACCGGCGCGAACTTCTCCACCAGGAAGCGCACCCGAGGCTCGACGACCATCGTGGCGTGGATGCCCGGGACGTCGTGGATTTCGAGGTCTGACACCACGCTGTCCCAGCCGAGCGCGTGGCTCGGAACGAAATCGAGCTGCTGCCGGTTCGATCGATAAAGGAAGACCTTGCCCGGGTACGGGCGGGCGACGTAGTGGTCGCTCGCCTCCTTGATGAAGCTGGAGGGGATCGCCAGCTTGCCCGGATCCTCTCCGCGTGCCTCCGCCTGGCGGCGCCGTCGCTCCTTGACGAAGTCTTGGACCGCCCACTTCGACTCGAGCCAGGCGCGTCGGGCCTTGTCCTTCAGGTAAGGGAGTCGATCCTTCGCTTCCAGGTACCAGAGACTCCCGACGTGGTGGCCCACCCGTTGATGGAGCCAAAAAGCACGGCGTCGAATGGGGCCGATGTCCGAGCGCAGCTGAGGGTAGCCGGGACCCCAGGTGTCGAACATCGCGAGCAGCGCCACGCGCTCTCCTTGCGCCAGCAGCATTTGCGCCATCTCGAACGCTACTTTGCCGCCGAACGAGGCGCCCGCGAGGAAGTAGGGACCGTGCGGTTGCACCCCCTGAACCTCCTCGAGATAGTACGTCGCCATCTGCTCGACCCTTCGGGTCTGGACCGTCCCGTCGTCCTCCCGGCGCGCTTGCAGGGCATGGAACGGCTGGTCCGGGCCGAGGCGGTCGGCCAGGCTCCGGTACCAGTACACCTCTCCACCGCCTCCGTGCACGCAGAACAGCGGCGGTCGCGATCCCGTCTCCCGCAGCGTGACCAGGGAGCGAAACCCGGTCTGGCCGCCGCGCCGGATGTAGTCGAGCAGGCCGCGCACCGTCGGGTTCTGGAACAGGACCTGACTGGGCACCACCTTACCCGTCCGCGCCCGCACCCCGGCGAGCATGTGCAGCGCGGTGAGCGAATCGCCGCCGAGATCGAAGAAGCTGTCGTCGGCCGAGATTCGACGAGCCCCGAGCAACTGCTTCCACACCTGACCGATCTGCTCCTCCAAGCCATCTTCAGCCGCGGCCGGGCCCGCCGCGGCGGGGGGACGCTCGGCTGATTCGGTGGCGACGTCAGCCTCCGGCTCGGGGAGCGCCTTCCGGTCGACCTTGCCGTTGGGCGTGAGGGGGAGCTTGGGGATCTCCATGATGATCGCGGGGACCATCTGCTCCGGGAGGGCGGCGCGAAGGTGAGCGCGTACCTGCCGCACGTCGAGCGCGGCGCCGGGAGCGGCAACGACGTAGGCGATGAGCCGGAGCTCCTGCGATCGCCCTTCGCGCGCCACCACGACCGCTTCTCGAACGCCCGGGCATTTCGCGAGCGTGGCCTCGATCTCGCCGAGCTCAACGCGGAAACCGCGGATCTTCACCTGGTGGTCGACGCGCCCCAGGAACTCGATCGCCCCGTTGGGGAGCTGGCGGACCCGATCGCCGGTTCGGTACATCCGCCCGTCGGACCGGCCGGGCTCGGGGAGGAAGCGCTCCGCGGTCTTGTCGGGTTGCTTGAGGTAGCCGGTGGTCACGCCGGCGCCGGCGATGTAGAGCTCCCCGATCTCACTCGGGGCAACCGGGCGCCGTTCCTCGTCGAGCACGTAGAGGCGCGTGTTGGCGATCGGCCGGCCGATCGGGACCACCTCGGTGTGGGGCCGGACCTGCGGGTCCTCGAGATCGAGGTCGAGGGTCAACGACCCGACAGTGGTCTCGGTCGGCCCGTAATGGTTGATCCACCTCAGACCGGACGTCGCCCGCACTTGATCGACCAACTTCCACGTCGACGCTTCTCCGCCCGTGACGAGATAACGTCGAGGCAAAACCGCCGCTCCGCCGCCGGCGAGCAGCGCGCTCAGATGGGAAGGGGTGATCTTGAGAACGTCGATCGGGTGGCGCCGGGCGGCTTCGGCGTAGAGCGCGCCGTCCATGGCGAGATCGTGCGAGATCACGTGCAGGCGTCCGCCCGAGGCGAGCGCGGGGAACACGCAGGTGTTGCCGAGATCGGCGGCGAGCGTGGAGACGGTGGCGAACGAGAGCCCCCCTCCGCGTCGTGCTCTTCGAGCCGCAGGAGTCGGCAGATGAACGACGTGTAGTTCACCAGGTTGTCATGGCGCACCACCACGCCCTTGGGAGTCCCCGTCGACCCCGAGGTGTAGATGACGTAGCAGGCGTTGTCGGGCCTGGCGAGCGGCCCCAGGTTCGTGTCGTCGAGGCCCTCGAGCACGCGCTCGTCCTCGTCGAGCCGCAGCGTGCGGATGCTCGAGGGGAGCGACGCGGCGACCTCGCGGGTGGTCACCACGACTGGCGCCTCCGTCTCCGCGAGCTGATGCTCGATGCGGAGCCGGGGCGCCTCCGGTAGCAACGGCACGTAGGCACCGCCGGCTTTCATCGCTCCGAGCAGCGCGACGATCATGTCCGCCGATCGAGGCAGGCAGAGCGCGACGTATCTCCCCTCGGCGACACCGAGAGTGCGCAGGTGGCGGGCGAGCCGATTGGCGCGTCGGTTGAGCTCGGAATAGCTGACCTGTCGCTGGTCGCACACGAGCGCGATCCGATTCGGCACGCGGCGCGCGGTCTCTTCGAAGAGCTCGTGGAAGCACTTCGTTACAAAAGGTGCGACAGGGCCCTCGGCGGCGACGCTCATCGGTTACCTTCCCCGGGACCGACGGCGCCCAAATCGGCGATGCCAGCGCGTCGCTCCCGACCATAGAAATCCAGCGCCGGGGTGGCACCGGCGCATCCGCTTCCAATCATGGGGCTTTTGGGACCAAGGTGGTAGTCGCCTTGCTTCGCCGACAAGAACTTGGGATCCAGGTGTTGCACGCCCGGCCCACTCTTTACGTTTGCGCCGGGATTTGTTCCGCCGTAGTTGGTGCAGGAGATCGCGACCGTCGATCCCGAGGTGACCTGTAAATCGCGGGGGCCGTTCGCCCAAAAGATCGTGTTCACGACCTCCACGTCGGAGTTCTCGACCGACAGGCCGTCGCCGAACTCGGATCCGGCGCCGTTGTCCGCGATCGTGCAGTTGACGATTCGCAGCCTGCCGCGTTTTGTGGTGCTGCCGTCTACTCCGACGCCTGAGCCCCCTCGACCGGATCGGTTGTGGACGATGATGTTGTTCTCCAGCGTCGCCGACGCGCCTTCGTCAACGAAGATTCCGCCGCCCGACGTCTCCGCTTGGTTGTTCACGATGAGGTTCCGCGATGCCGTGACGTGCACGCCGTCGCCGATGATTATGACGCCCCCACCCGGGCCGCTGCGGTCGTTCGAGACCATCCGATTGCCGTCAATCACATTCTCGTCGAGTCGACCGCTCGAGGCCAGCCAGATGCCGGCGCCGTGGATCCCACCGCCGATGGCCACGTTGTGGCGAATGATGTTCGCGCGAACCTCCGTGGTGGCATCGCGGTCGCCTCCCGCGTGTCCGATAATGATCGCGGCGCCGAACTGGCCGCCCTGGTTGTCTTCGACCCGATTGTTGACGAAGCGCACGGTTCGAGCCTGAAGGTCGGCCCCGGCGCCGTTGACCGGATTGGTTGAGCTCCCATTCTTTGTGATCACGCAATTGGAGACGGAGACGGTCCGATTCGACTGCCATCCGCTCGCGCGGATGCCCTGGCTTCCGCCCTCGATCCGCAGGCCGTCGAGGTCGACGGCGTCGGCGTTCGCGACATTGACGACTGGGCGCTTCGAATCGGCCGCGGTGATCACGCTGGGAAATTTCGCGGGATCACGTTCCACGAAGCGACTCCCGGGCCGGTACCCGCCCCGCAGCACATAGCGTTCGCCCGGGTGATCTTCCGCTGAGCCGATGTTCTCGCGGTAGTTGCCAGCGACAATGTGCACGATCCCTCGGCCGTGGCTGGACGCGATCGCGGCGCCGAGGGTTCGAAACGGATGGTCGATCGTTCCGTTCCCGCTGTGGGACACACCGCCGTCCACGTAGAGATTCTCCGATGAGGAGGACGAGTCCGGCTGGGCCGTGATCAGCGACGCAGCGAACAGCACGAGAACCCGAACCATTCCCTGCCCACAATATCACACCACCATTTTTCGGAACCAGCATTTTTCGCCACTGGTATGTTTCGCGATTGCGCAGCTGCGCGACGCCACGATAAGGTGAGACCAGCATGGCTGTCGATTATTTCCGGTTGAGTTGCGCTGGGATTGCGATCGCGGGCGTGCTCGTCGCTGCGCAGGCTCGAGCCGACGTCTACGTCGATGCGGCCGCCGCTTCGGGCGGTAATGGCCAGATGGCCACTCCGTTTCGAACCCTGCACGAGGCGTACGCGACCGTGACTGACAATACCGCGGTCATCGTCCGGGTGGCGGGCGGCAACTATGTCGACAATGTCGGCAGCGCGGTCGACCTCTACGGCAAGAACCGCCAATACACGTTCCTGGGAGGTTACCAGCCGGGGTTCGCAAGTCGCGATCCCAACACCTATCCCACGACGGCCACCGCGGCGGACGCCACCAGACCGGTGTTTTGGTTTTACAACACGTCCGCGGTGACCATCGACGGGTTCAACATCACAAACGGAAAATCCGGCGTGATCATCGGCGGCTGGGCCAGCGGCCGCACAGCGGCCGTCACGCACTGCCACGTCTTTGCTAACGGCCATTTCTCGGGCACCTATGACGACGGCAAGTTGAGCGACGGCGGTGGTGTCTGGCTGAGCGGGCTCACGGTCACCTTGTCCGACAGCGTCATCGAGAACAATCACAGCGCGAGCTTCGGCGGCGGTGTTTACGTGCAGAACGCCGACGACATCACGAAGTCCGTGGCCACCGTCGAGAGAAACGCCATCCGAAGCAACACGGCGCACGGCGGACAGGCGCACGGCGGCGGCGTCTACTTCTCCGTGAGCGGCGCCGTCCGCGACAACCTCATCGACGGCAACGCCACCGACAATCCGCAGAACGGGGGGGCCGGCGGCGGGATCATCGTCCTCGGCACGGGGGTCGTCGCGACGCTCGAGCGCAACTGGATCAGCCATAACGTCGCCCTCACCGGCGGCGGGGGCGTCATCATCGACGAGAACGCGACGGCTACGCTCATCAACAACGTCATCGTGCGCAACAAGGCGGGCCGCAGCGGCTCGGGCGTGGACGTCGACCAAGGGTCGACCCCTTCGCACGCGATTCTGGTGAACAACACGATCGCTTTCAACACCGGCGTGCCGGGCGTGCAGGTCTATAACTCGACCATCGACATGATCAACAACATCGTGTGGGGGCACACGGCGGGCGATCTCAACGTCGATGCCACCCAAGGTGGAACGTTCAACGTCTCCTATTCCACTTTCTCGACCCAGTCGACCGGCGTCACGGTGGGGGCGGGTAACCTCAAGAACGATCCGGCGTTCGTGAACGCCGCGGCCGACGATTATCACCTTACCGGTGCCAGCCCGTTGAACGATCACGGCACGGCTTCTGGCGCGCCCGCGGTGGACTACGCGCAGAATCCGAGACCGCAAGGGGCAGGAATCGACATCGGCGCATACGAGCAGGCCGGCGCCGGTTCCAGGGACGGCGGAACCCCCTGGCCGCCGACGCCGGACGCGGGCGGGACCGGGGGCGGGACCGGGGGGACGACGCCCGGCACGGGCGGGACCTTGGGCGGGACCGGAGGGACGACGTCCGGCGTGGGCGGGACCGGAGGCAGGGCGTCCGGCGCGGGCGGGACCGGAGGGACGACGTCCGGCGCGGGCGGGACCGGAGGGACGACCTCCGGCGTGGGCGGGACCGCGGCCGGGGCCGGTGGGACCAGCTCGGGTTCCGCCGGCGCGGGCGACCCGACGGTGGATGCGGGTCATTCGCCCAACGTGAGCGGCAACCCAGAGGTGGTGGCGGGGCCGGTGACAGGCGCTTGCAGCTGCACCACCCAGGGGCGTGGTGAGGTTGGCAGGGGATCCCTCGTGCTCGGGCTGGTGATGATCTGCGGCTTCCGGCGTCGGAGAAGGCGTTCGTAGACCCCTGAGGCGGCCTCAGAGGGGAGCGGCCTGCGAGATCACGCCGTCCGGCCACGCTCCAGGGCGGCCACGTGACCTCGAATCTCCTCGACGCGCGCCGCCCAGCTCTCGCCGCGCACGAGCTCGCTGCGCGCCCGCGTCGGCCCCGGGTCGGTGAGCGCGGCCTCGATCTCCGCGATGAAGCCGGCGGGGTCACGCCCGATGCGGCACATCCCCAGGACCTCCACCTCGGGGATCGCGGTGGAGACCACCGGGAGGCCCGCCGCCAGGTACTCGCGCACCTTGAGCGGGTTGGCGTTCAAGGTCACCTCGCTGATCGGAAAGGGAAGCAGCGCCACGTCGAACCCCTTGCTGTAGGCCGGCAGGTCGGCGTACGGCTTGCGGCCGAGGAGGTGCACGTTGGGGAGCGACGTCAAGGCCGACAGGTCGGTGGTCACCTTGCCGAGCAGGACCAGCGAGCCGTGCGAGAAGTGCTTGGCGACCCGGACCATCAGGTCGATGTCGATCCAGTCGGCCGCCATGAGGCCGAAGTAGCCGATGATCGGGTGCGGCAGGCGGGCGATCTCGTCGGGGATCCGGGTCTCGGGCGCGAGCGCCTTCGCGAAGTGGGCGAGGTCCACGCCGTGGCGCACCAGCACCGTGCGCGGGTTCTCCTTCTTCTTGGACTGGTAGAGGCGATCGGCCGAGACGATCACCAGGTCGGCCTTGCGAAGAAGATCGCGTTCCAGCTCGATGAGCGACTGGGTCGGGACGTCGCTGAACGCGGTGTACTCGTCGACGCAGTAGTAGATGAGCATCTCCTCGCCGAGCGCGCCCGCGATCACGCCGGCGGCCGGGTTGAAGACCCAGTTGATCGGCCTCGAGAAGCCGAGCTTGCGCATCGCCCGCAGGACCTGGAACCGGAGCAGCTCGCGGTTGATCCGGCGCATCGCCGGGATGCCGTAGGCCGGAATGGCCAGCGGGCTGAGCACGAACAGGTTGGGCTCGACCTCCCGAACGGGGGTGGCGGCGGCCCGGAGCTTCTGGACGACGCGCCGCAGGTCGCGGCTGGACACCGACGGGGCTCGGTAGCCGATCGAGTTCACCCACAGGATCCGGTTCTCTCGGGCGAACAAGCGCATGAGGTGGGTCTTCGACAGCGGGTCGCCCGTCCAGTCGTGACTGAAGCAGAGCATGTCTCGTCCCCGGAGCGCGTCTCGCACGGCGGCCCCTTCTACCACACCGGTCGGCGCTCGACTCGCCGTCAACGCTCGAACGCGCCCAGGTCATAGGCGCTGCCGTGCCGCGCCCGGCGCGCCGGCCCGCCGCCTTCCCGGTACTCCCACTCCACCCAGCGCGAGGCGAGCCCCGCGGGTGCGACCGCGTCACCGGCATCCACCGCCAGCGACTTGTCACCGAGGCGGAAGTCGCCGCTCGCCAGCGCCGTGAACCCGGGCTCGCCACCGGTGAGCACCTTGCCGCGAACGTTGACCTCGACCTTCGCCCCTTCGTACCCGTTCTGCCAGCCGTCCTCGATCCAGTTGGTCCCGACCAGATCGAGCTTGCCGGAGTGGCCCAGGAGCTGCCAGTTGGTGTCGCCGAGGTTGCAGAGGATGTTCCCGCGCGCCTCGACTCGCTGCTGGTCCGACGGGAGATCGAAGACGGCGATGCGCCAGGTTTGCTTGCGGTCCGCCCGGCTGACCACTGTGTTGTAATAAAAGTAGAGCGTGCCGCGGCGGTAGTACTGAGGCGTGTCGTCGCCGCCCCAATGAATCAGCGCCCCCGACGACGCCAGCGGTGAGGACCAATCGTTCACGATCAGGTTCCCGTAGACCCAGGCGTCATGGTAGGCGGGATCCTTGAAGACGGTCGTGCCACCGCCCTCCGTCTCCACCAGGTCGAGAGCGCGCGCGGCGGCGTCGATCCGGTTGTAGCGGATCACCGTCCCGCTGCTCCGGTCCTTGAGCGACGAGCCGACCGCGCCCGCGACCAGCTGCCCGATGTGGTTCCCTTCGTAGAGGACACCTTGCGACTGGATGTAGAGGTTGTGGTCGAAGTAGCTCCCCGGCGTGCCGTTGAACGCGATGATGTTCCGGCGAATGGTGATGTGCCGGCTCGCGTCTTCCTCGCTGTCATTGCGCGTGTTCACGAAGACGCCGATCGCGTTTCCGGTGATCTCGCAGTTCTCGACGAGCAGGTCCTCCACCACCACGGCGTAGATGCCGGCCGCCCCGCCCGAGTACTTCCCCGGCGTCCCCCGCTGCGAGATGTACGCGTTCCCCTTCGCGGCCCCCGTGATCTTCAGGTTTCGGATCTCGAGATGTTTCGGCTTGTAGGGATACGGATCCCACGGCCCGCGGTAGATGAAGATCGTCCCCAGGAACTCCGAGTACTTCTCGCTGAAGAACGACCTCTGGCGCGCGTCGTCGGGGGTCATCGCGTTCTGCCCGGTGATGGTCGGCCGCCGGCAGTCGGCGTCCGTGACGCCGTTGATGATCACCGGGCGCTGCGCCGTTCCGGACGCGCGAATGCCGATCTTCGTGCGATACGGCTCGGGCCGGTAATAGACATTCACGACGTCGCCGGCTTCGAGCGAGAGCCACGGCACGGTCGTGAGCTCGGCGTGCGGGCGGCCGGGGCCGACGTCGTAGGTCTTGTGCGACCCGATCAGCGGACCGGCGCATCCGAGGCCGCCGGGTGGCTTGGGCGCCGGCGTCGTCGCGAGGACCAGCGACGGCCAAAGGACGACGGCGGCGATCAGGAGGAGGTGCTTCGTCATCGATCGATCCTTTCGCAGCAACGTCGGCTCGGCTGAATTCTCCCGCACGGTCGGCTCGGCCCGCCCCCGCGCCCTTCGGGCGGACCAGCGACTCAGCTCGGCGGCGAATTTCCGTTCGTGTCGGCTCCGGTCGACGCCGAGCGCGGGACGACGGGTCGCGCGGGGATGCCGACGACGGTGGTTTGCGGAGGGACGTCGTGCACGACAACCGCGTTGGCGCCCACGCGCGCGCCGTCGCCGATGGTCACCGAGCCGATGATCTTCGCGCCGGCCCCGATGAAGACATCGTCTCCTAGCTGCGGGCTCTGCCGGCGCTCGGCGCCGATCGTGACTTGGTGCTCGATCAGCACCCGCGCGCCGCCGCGCACTTCGCCGTTGATCACCACGCCGTCGGAGTGAATGAGGACGAAACCGGGGCCGAACTCGGCGCCTCGGCCGATCACGCAGTGATTGAGGGCGGAGTTGAGCTTGTTGAACACCATCTCCAGCGGGGCGAGCCCGCGCCGCCGTGCCCCCTGCATCAACCGATAGAGCAGCATCGCGCTCGTGCCGTCGGTCGCGGCGACCTTTACGAGGGCGGCCAGGTCCTCTCGCTGATAGCACCACCTCGCCTTGGCTCGGAGATCACCGGCGAACAACCGGAACGTCGTGAGCATGAAGGTCTGTCTAACACGCCGCGCGCAAAGTCTGGGCGTTTCCGAGGCTCCTCACCGAGTGTCCTGCACAACGAAACCGCGCTGCCTGGCCCGGCGTGCCGCGGCCCCGTACCCGACGGTGAGGCAGCGATTGAGGGAGGCCCCATCCCAGGCGGACGCCAGCAGTCGAAGCGGTATCAGCGTCGCGGCGAAGTAAAAGGGCGCGACCCACGTGGGTGGGTGCGGCAGAAGGAACACCCCCACGTAATAGACGTAGAACTGAGCCACGAAACAGGCCAGCGAGCTGCGGCCGAACACGGCGCACCAACGAATGACGGCTCGTCCGAGCGATATCTCCTCCAACATCAGGATCGTGGCGAACATCATGAGCGCCACGCCCCCGTAGAGAGCAAAATATGCTGGCCCGGGCGGGCGCTTCAGGGCCAGCGACGAGAGGGTCATCAGCGCCTTGGAATAGGTGCTTGTGGCGACCAGATCCGCCAGCCGACGCATCAAGAACTTCATCACGATGGCAGACCCCATCGCGCCCGCCGCGATCAGCGCAGCGGCGTTCCGCAAACTCCTGCGCCTGCGTTCCTGGTAGAGGCGGGCGACCCCGCCGCCCAGAGCGCTGCTCACGAGGTAAAAGCCCAGCCAGGGGAGCAACGGAAAGGTGTAGGAGACATCGTCGTCGCGAAGGTCGCCCGTCACGATGTTCTTGAGCCACCATGCCGTCGAGGGGATGGGCGGGAGCCAGGTGACGATCAGGATCCAGCTGGTGATCAGAAGCAACGCCCCCAAAAGGGCTCGCCGCCAAGGATCGAGGCGGGTGACCAACGTCGATCCGACGATGAGGCAAACGGCGACGGTGTCGGTGATGAAGACGACCCGCGGCAGGGCCCACCCCGGAGAGCGGAAGAGGAAGGAGATCATCAAGAGCGGATGTCCGACGATGAGAAAGAAGAGGGCCCGATCGATCAGCCGGTCCCGGACCACCGAAAAGTCGTCGCGATTTCGGTGATAGAGGATCCCGAGCATCATCCCGCTTATCCACACGAACGCCGGGGATGCGACCCGCGTTACGAGCAGCAACATTTGGTGGTGGCCAGCCGTGATCTGGCCCACGTTATACACGTCCGCAAAGTGGGCCAGGAAGACCAGCAGCATCGCCGCGCCACGGGCACCGTCAATGGCCTCTATGCGTCCGCCAGGGGGGCGGGCCTGGACGCTACACATCTCTCCCGACTTTCGGCCGCCGGGAACGGATTGTCAACGAAGCGCCCGCTCGGTCTCCTCGAGCAGCCTGGTGCCGATAACGAGGCCTGGGTGGTCGACGACCGTGACCATGGGGCGTCTAGGGCGGTGCTGACTCCGATGTGCCTGATATCGCTTCGGAATGCGGTTGGGCCGCGGGCGGCGAAGCCTCGTCCGGTCTTTGCCTCCAACGCGCGACCAGCGGCTTCAGGTATCGGCGGAAGTAGGGGCGCAGACCATCTTTGGCGCGCAGGCCCAGGTAGATCGCGTGGCCACGAGCCGAAGAATTGCACACCATCGCCTCGAATCGCGCCGAAGGCCTGGGCTTCCAGTCGGTGTGCCAGGCGGCGTCGGTGATGAGATTGACGGTATCGACGTCGCGCCCGGTCGCGCATCGCCGCATGACCGACTCGAGCAGCATGTTGCCCGGCGCTAGCTTCGAGCGCTGCTCGTCGTAGCCGATCTTGAGGATGTTGAGGCAACGCCCGACCTTGAGACAAAACTGGCCGGCGACACACTTGCCGCCGATCTTCAGCAGATTGATCTCGGCCGCCCCAAGCGTCGCGAATCCCGCCGCGACGGAACGATAGAACCCCGCGACCCTTGGGTCCGACTTGAGCGCCGTGCCGGAGGTCCCCTTCCAGCCGCTCCCTTCGAGATCTATGAACTCCTCGACGGCGGCGGCGATGTCGGCCGGATTGACGACCCGCAGAACCTCGACCCCTGGCTCCTGAGCCAGCTTGTTCCTTGCCTTCCGAAGCGCGCCGCGGAAGTTCTTGGAGACCACTGCGAGACGTTCCTCGAATGGTATGCAGTCCAGGTAGTCGCAGTTCTTCGACGGCTCGAAGAGCATCCGCGGCGGAGGGTGTGCGCCCAGCGAGGACCAGGCGGCGGCGTCTTCGAGCAGGTTCGGCAAAAACAGGACGTCCCACGATTCACTGGCCCGATGGCTCAGGTGATCAACCAGCGCGGCCACCAGTCCGGCGTTGGCGTCGGTCTTCTCGAAGACGAAATCACCGAGGAGAAGGTGCAGATCGTGGGGGAGCTCCAGTGTCCGCGCGGGCAAGCCGGCGAATGTGCGGCTGCGAGCCAACAGGGGAAACACCCCGATCGGGACATTGTCTTCATACGCAATGAAGAATCGAAGCGACGAAGGGCTCTCCGCCAGGGTCCCCGCATAGGCTTGGTACCATTCGAAGAGCTGAAAGAACCGGGGCGCCTGCATTGCCGCCACGACGCGATTCCAGTCGGCGCGGGTCGTGCGCAGGCCGTCGGCGCCCCGAAACGACCGAAAGATCAGTTTGCGGCCAATTGGAGCGTGCCTCGACCAATTGGCAGCGCGAACGCCATTGATTACCGGTGTGACGACAGATGATATCCCACTCACGACGCCTCCCCCCTTGTCAGTGTTCGTCGCACCGCCCCCTCGACCGCAATCAGCTCGCGAGCCAGGAACCCTGGCATAGCCGCCAGCAGTCGATAGGCTTTGGGAGCATCTCCGGCGAGATCAAGGGCGGTGCGCGCCTCTTGCGTACGCCCCGAGCGGATCAACCACTTGGCGCGTTCCAGTTGCAACTGCCTGAGAACTCTTCGAACGTCCGCGCCGTTGTGGGCGAGGAACTCCGGGTCGGCGGCCCAGATGCGCTCCGCGATCTTTAGCTGGGCGGTTGTGCGCGTGAGATGATCGGCGTCGGTCAGGCGGGGCGACGCGTGGCCCCACTGCCACGCCGTCTCGCAGTCGAGGTAGGCAGCCTGACCGGCGCGCGCCAGCCTGGCCGCGAACTCCCAGTCCTCAAACGTGGGCAGATCTTCCGCAAATCTCAAGGCTGCACCGGCTTCGTTGCGACGAACCAACACTGTTTGTGCGGCGACGTAATTCGCGTGCAGTTGCCGGCCATAGAGCTGGCCAACGTGGACGCGGAAATCAGCGCGCCCTGAGGGAAGCTCCCCGATCTCGGAGTAGAACGACCCCCGACCGAGGATCTCGTCCCACGACCTGACGTCGTGGTGCCAACTCCTGAGGCCACCATGCACGTCCGGGACTCCCGCCTGGCGCAACCCGAGATCACTGAAACAGAAGAGAACGTCGGGTCGCGCCTGGAGAAGCCTCCTCCCGATGAGCAGCCGATCGACGGTCCACTCGTCGTCGGAGTCCAGGAAGGCCACCAGGGGGTGGCGCGCCTCGGCGATCCCGCGGTTTCGAGCCTTTCCCGCGCCGCCGTTCGGCGTGACGACGTAGTGGATTCGATCGTCGTAAAGGGCGATCACTCCCCGAGTCCCATCGGAGGAGCCGTCGTCCACGACAATGATCTCGTCCCCCGGGGCGATGGCCGCCAGGACCGAGTCGACCGCCCGCCTGATCAAGGCCGCGCGGTTGTACGTCGGGATGACAACGCTGACTTGATCCATGATACGAGCCGCGCGTTTGACGATCCGCCTGTCACCTTCTCTATGAACGCAGTTCGTGCGGGATGCCACCATTTGACGTAAGGCGGTCCCGCTGAATCGCGGTTCTTGTTTGCCGTTCCGAGGAAGCCGCAAAGATCCGTATGAGTTGATCACCCGAGCCCACGGTGTGGCCCGAGCGCGCATTGTCGATGGTGACCACGCCCCGAGCGGTCACTGCCGGTCAGCGAGCGACGATGCCGCGCGCCGCACCCCCTGAGGGGCGCGCGCCACGAGCGTTCGCGGCGGGGCAGGGGGCGATGACAGCTGAAGTCAAGCGGCCGCGCGATGGCGCTCGGGCGCGCCAGGCGGCCTGCGGACCCGAAGCTTGGCGGCGCGGCTCACCGTGGCCGCCCCGCGACACGCCGCAGAACGGACCGAAGTGTCGAGTCGTCGTCCGACGAGGCGCCCAAGGAGTGCACAGAACGGATATTATGGACGGAAGTTGCACGGATTGATCTTGATCGCGCATGCTGCCCTCGAAACTGAAGGCATACGTCAACCCGCTTCTCGGGCGCTTCCCGCGCTGGAGGTCCTCGCATGATCGCGAAAGCCCCGGTCCGCCACTTTTACGAGCTGGACTCGCTTCGCGGACTTGCCGCGCTGAGCGTCATGTTGGGCCACTACTCGAATCTCTTCCTTGCGCCGGCCGGACCCTACGCCGGGATCAAACCCGTCATCGAAGCTATTCACCGTACGCCTTTCTTCGTGCTGATTTCAGGCCACGAGGCGGTGATGCTTTTCTTCGTGCTCAGCGGCTTCGTTCTGTCGCTCCAGTTTCTCAAGGGCCACTCCGTGGCTTATGGCCCCTTTCTGATCAAGAGGCTCTTCCGCATCTACGTTCCCTACCTGATCGTCCTGGCTCTCGCGGTCGTCGCCTGCGCGGGGTTCTTCTCCGGTCCGATCGCGGACTTGGGACCGTGGTTCAATAACCCGTGGTCGAGCCCGATAACCTTGCGCTCGATCATCGATCACGTGGTCTTTCTGCACGACTTCAAGAGCGACCAATACGACCCCGTGCTCTGGTCGCTCGTTCAGGAACTCCGGATCTCAATCGCCTTTCCACTGCTCATGGCGATCGTCATGAAGCGCGGCTGGCGCGGAAATCTCCTCCTTTCGGGCGCGCTGTCCGTCTTCGGAATCGTCGCCTCGCTGGCCTGGATCAAGCTCAAGGGCTACGAGACCGACTACTTGATCACCTTCCATTACGCGGGAGTGTTCATCCTGGGATTCCTGCTGGCCCGCCATCGGGAAGAGATCCTCTCCTGGCACACGTCCCTATCTTCTCGATCCAGGCTGGCGATCGCGCTCGCGGGCTTCGTATTTTACTGTTACAGCCACGTGCTTCCCTGGAAGCTCAAATATTTTGAGGACGTAGTCACCGCCTGGGGCGCTGCCCTGATCGTTCTGACGGCGCTCGGTTCGGCTCGAAGCTCAGCCTTCCTGCATTTGCCTCCCGTCAAGTTCCTGGGAAAGGTCTCCTACAGCCTTTACCTCTTGCACGCCGTGGTCGTGCTTTCCCTCACGCATCTTCTCTACGGAAAGCTCCCACTCGGGGTGATCCTGGGACTGAGCTTGGGACTGAGTCTCCTGCTGTCGCACCTTTCCTACGAATGGATCGAAGCCCCGGCGATGCGCGCTGGTCGAATGCTCGCGGACCGGGTCGGATCGTCCGCGGTGGGCCGCGTTCCGGGCCCGATGTCCCCTCCGAACGGGTAGCAAACGCGTCGGTCGGAACCGGCTCCCCGCCGGTGGTGATCTTCTCTAGAGATCGAGGGGACTAGCGGTCAACCCTGCGGTCTCGCGCGCGGCGCCGTCGGAAGGCGACGACGACGCCGAATCCTGCGAATAGGCCGACGTTGGACTGACGACGACCCCGCGCCGTCGTCGCGCAGGAACAGCCGCCGCTGACGGGGCCATTCAGGTCTGGGCCGCTGGCGCCAGCGCCACCCGACGTGCCCCCCGTTCCTGAGCGACCGGCCGTGCCGGTTGCGCCCGCCGATCCGCTTGACCCGCCGGTGCCGCCGCCGGTGCCGCCGCCGGTGCCGCCGTTGGTGCCGCCGGTGCCGCCGTTGGTCCCGGCAGCGCCGCCGGTTGCGCCGCCGCCGGCGCCGGTGCCGAGCTCATAGGCGCCGATGTCGATCGTTCCGTTCGTCGGCCGAGCGACCGCAGCGCCGACCGCCAGCAGCGCGGCCGACGGCACGAACACCGGCGTCGCCAGCGGGGATGGAAAGGGGTGCCCGGCGATCGTGGCGGGCGCGTTCATGCCCGCGTTGACCAGCGAGCTGGCGGCGGCAGGTCGCAGATCGGTCACCTGGGCGACGAAGCCCGGGTTGGTGCCGGTGAGCGTCCCAGTCCATTGCGACGGCACATTGGTCGAGCCGGTGCCGATCCAGTTGTTGAGGCCGGCGATGACCGCGCTGCCGGTCGCCCATAGCACGTTCGACGCGTCGATGATGCTCACGGGGCCTCCGCCCGCGCGATAGATGACGTTGTTGTGCATCTCGATGCTCTCGAGGCCGTCGAACAGCCGGAACACCCCAACGGTCGAGGCGGCGATGATCGTGTTGTTGACGAATCGGTACCGTCCGTTGGTCTGGGCTTGCCCGTCTCCGCCGACGCGCGCGACGTAGAACGACGCATTGCTGCCCGTCTTTCGGAGCACGTTGCCGACGATGTCCGAGTCTTCGCGAGCGGTGCCTTCAGTGGCCGTGGTACCGCCGGCCAGATCAGGGCCAATCAGCTCCAGCTCGTGGTAATAGGCGCCTTCAATCCAGTTGTAATAGATCTCGTTCCGTTCGGCGCGCGACTTGACGTTGTTTCCGCCAAGCCCATCGTGCACATAACAAAACTGCATGCGAAAGACCGACCCGGGGTGGGTGCCCTCATCGGTGGCCATGTAGATTTGGTGTTGATTACCGCTGGCGGGGGGGGCGCAGTGATGGACCTCGTCGTACTCCATCAGCAGGGATCCCGAATCGGTGTCGGCGCCCAGCACCCCCATCGAGGGACAGTCATGGATGACCGAGTTGCGTAGCGTCACGTCGTCGGCGTGGTGATAGAAGCACCGTGAGCTGCCGCCGGTGAGATCGAAGCTGTCGAACACGAAGTGATCGCCCCGGACCTCCACCGTGTTGGTGCCGCCCGAGATGATCGGGCGTTGCCCGCTTGCTGGAATGCCGCGGACCGTGATCTTCTGCGCGGCGGTGCCCGGCGCATCGAAGACCACGGGCGCGTAAGTCGCGCCTCCGTCGACTTCGACGATGTCACCCGGGCGCAGCGTCGGAAGCGACGCGAACGTCTTGTAGGTCCGCGTTGGGCCGAGCTGATACGTTGTGGCGCGGCCCTTCGTTGCCAGCGCGGTCAACGCAACAACGCCAACAACCACGGACAAGACATGCTTGTGCTGCATCTCTTGACTGCCTCCGGCCGAATCGGGAGTGAGCGGCGCTCGGGGTTACCGAGCGCGCCGCCGAGCGAGGAGTAGAGCGCCCATCGCGACGAGCAATCCCGCGAACGAGCCGCGCGGGTCACCAACGACCTGACAGCCACAGCCCTGCACAATCGGCGCAGCCTCCTGCGGGCCGCCCGGGACGCCACCGGGGCCAGAGGCGCCGAGACCACCGCTACCGCTCACGCGGCCGCCGGTCCCGCCGGTGGTGCCGCCACCCGTGCCGCCGCTGGTCCCGCCGGCGGTGCCGCCGCCGGTCCCACTGGCGGTGCCGCCACCGGTCCCGCCGGTGGTGCCACCGGTGGCGCCGCCAGCACCGGCGCCCCCGGCGCCTGCGCCGCCCGTGCCGGTCACCGTCGCGGTGACCACGATGCTGAGGGCTTTTGTCGCCATCTGCGTCGGCGCGTGCGCGTCGGTCGCCATGATGGTGAAGCTCGATGAGCCGACCGCCGTGGGCGTGCCGGTGATCATGCCAGTCGACGTGTTGAGCGAGAGACCGGCGGGGAGAGTCCCGGTCATCGACCAGGCGTACGGCGGCGTTCCGCCGCCCGCGATCATCGGCGTGCTATAGGCGACGCCCACGGCGCCCGCGGGCAGCGAGCCCACGGCGATGTGGAGGCCGTAAATCTCCGGCGGAATCTGGTTGCCCAGGTACTCCCACACGTACTTGGTCAGGGTCTGGGGCGTTCCGTCGAGGCTGTTGCCGGTGGCGAAGCCCCGCGCTCCCACGGGGCCGGGACCGTTGTAGGTGGCCATGTCTGCGCGGATCTGGTCCTCGTTGGGGAAAGGCCACAATTGCTGCGTCGTGAGTTGATCCCATCCCGGATCGCCGGAGAGCGTGCCGGTGGCACCGGTCATGAACATGATCTCGGCGCCGATCTGGCTGCCCCCGGATCCCGCCGTCTTGAGAGGCGATCCCGGCTCGATGCGGGGAAGGTAGCGCAGGCTTGTGGCCACCGCTGCGTTGGCCTGGTCATGTGCACCGGCAACGGGCACATGGTTCCCACCGTAGTTGGCGCCGTTGCCAGAGAACGCGTTGTAGTCGGACGCCACGTAGTCGGCCACTCCGAACGAGTGGTTGTGCGAGAACAACGAGTTCGTAACCGTGTTTTGAACCGGCCCGAAGATCGACATCCCGGTCCCCATCGCCTGTCCGCTGTTGACGTTGTACGTGCCGAGCAGCCCGCCCGCGGTCATACGGGTCGTGTTGATGACCGCCGTGACGCCGGGGCCCTGGTCTCCCCAGTATCCCCCCGATGATCCCCAGATCACCATGTCCTGGATCGTGTGCGTTCCAGAAGCGACCCAATCAAGGATACCGGCGTAGAAGGCTTGTACGTTGAGGACGATGTTGCCCTGAAACGATTCAGTGGTGTCGTCCACCGTACCGGGCTGATTCTCGTTGAAGAAGCCGCCGTACAGATTCCCGGGACAATGTGCGTTGTCCGAATCGAGCACAATGTTGTTTTGCCAGGCCGTCGCGGTCGAATCATAGTTCGTGAAACCCGCGCATTGGGAGACGCCGTTCCAGTAGTCGTGGCGCGCGACCGATCGCCTCACGATGATGTGGTCGGAGCCGTACGCGAGGAATTGATAGCGTGCGCCGCCGAACGCATAGCTCTCTTCCACCAATATATAAGAGGACGTCGGCCCGAGGTCGAAGGTCGCGGCGTTGCCGGCAGTCGGCGCGTAGCTTCCAGAGCAGCGCTGAATCTTGATGTGATTCGCGTACGGAACCATGATTGGATCGTTGGTCAGCTTGGTCTGGTTCATCGTGACGTGGAATCCGCGCACCTGAACGTACTGCTTGGAGGACAAGCTTATTCCGTAGATATAGTTGTCAGCCCACGCCGAGCCGTCGATGGTCACGCCCCAGTCGTTGGCGGCGCGAATAGTTGTGTACGCGCTGGCCGATCCGTTGGGCATGTTCGCGATCGGGTCGGTGTACGTCCCGTCGCCGATGATCAACGTGTCGCCGGCAGCCATCGATGCGATGCCGTGGCTGATGGTCGCGCACGGCGTCGCCTGCGTCTTGCAGGCGTTGCCGGCGTCGGATCCCGATTTCGCGACGTAGAGCGTGGCAGCCTTTGCGGCAGGCGCGCCGAGCAACGCGAGCGCGACGACGAGAAGTCCTCCGCGGCGCGGGCCCGACGAGAAGACGCTACCGCGGGGTAGCACGCGACCACGGATACCAACGATGCAGCTGATGGTAGGGGGCATGTAACGCAGTCGCAGCATATATCGGATCATTTCCAACGTGTCTGGAATTGAGATAGAAGGAGGGAGAAAAAATGAGCGGCGGGGCAGAAATCGCAACCAGAGCGGTGGCGCGCGAGTGGAAGCGCGAGTGGAAGATCGAAGGGCATTTCACGACACGTGACGACAGCGGGGCGAAGCGTGCGAGAGCGATCGCGTGCGGGTCTTGCCCGTGCGGCAAGGATCCCGCGAGGCTCGAACGGATCGCGGTCGGCAGGGTTGTGCTCGACCGTCTCCGGGACGTGGACTGAACGTTGGCAACCGCACGCACCGTTGCGAAGGGCGCGGCCTGGACCATTGGTTCGAGCCTGTTTTCCCGTGGTCTGACGCTGGTCGGGACCTTGGTGCTGATCCGATTCGTCGCTCCGGTCAGCTACGGCGAGGTCTCGGCCGCCACCGTTGTCGTCGGCACGATCAATCAGCTGAGCACGCTGGGGGTGGGGATCTACGCGATCGCCACGCGTGATGCCACCCGCGACGACCTCTACCACGCCACGTTCATCCACGTGATGCTCGGTCTGGTGGCCTTCTTCTTGGCCCTGCTGCTGGCCAAGCCGCTGTCGCCGATGTTTGGCGCACCCAACATGTACCAATACGTGCCCTTGCTCGCATGTTCGGCGCTGGCGGATCGGTTTGCGTTCATGGCCGAGCGGGTGCTGATTCGTAACCTGCGATTCAAGCGGGTGAGCTTGGTGCGGTCGTTGGGTGAAGTTGTCTACGCGGTCGTCTCGGTCGTCGCGGCTTGGCGAGGGCTGGGCGGTTTGTCGATCGTTATCGGCGCCGCAACGCGTGGCGGGATCCGGATGATCGCCACGCTGATCTCGGTCAAGCGCATCGAGTGGCTGCAGATTGGGCCGATTCGTTACAGCGTCCTGCGCAAGATCGGCGGATACGGGTTTCAGACCGCGCTCGGCCATCTCGGCTACTACGCCACGCTGAAGTGGGACAACCTGCTGGTGTCCCGCTACTTCGGCGCCGCGGTCATGGGCGGCTACAACCTCGCGTACGGTCTGGCCGAGATCCCCGCCACCCAGGTCGCGGAACAGCTCACCGACGTCATGCAGGCGTCCTACGCCCACATGAGCTCCGAAGAGCGCCAGAGAACCCTGCTTCGTTCTTTCGGGGTGATCGCGCTCGTCACCTTCCCGCTCACGGTGGGGTTGGGCGCGCTCGCCCCCACGCTGGCCGATGTCTTCCTTAACAAGAAGTGGGCCGGGACCGGCGCGCTGCTGATGGCCCTGTCGTTCTGGTTCGTAGCGCGGTCGCCCTATGCCGCGGTCTCGTCATTCATCACGGTCGAACGTGGCCCGCGCCCTCTCATCGTGGTGGAATGGCTCACGGTCGCGGTGCTGCTGGCGGGCCTGTTGACGTTCGGCCGCATTTCGCCCATGTGGGCCTGCAGCGCGGTCGGTTTGGCGTTCGTGACCCGCGCGTTCCTCGGGATGTCGGTCGCGGGGGCGGCCGCCAAGGTTAGCGTGCCGACGCTGCTGGGGCGGCTCTGGCAGCCATTGCTCGCTTGCGTTCCCCTCGTGGCGGCAGTGTTCGCGACGCGCTTCGCGCTTCACCGGGCCGGCCTTTCGTCGCGTGTTGTCGAGCTGGTGCTCGAGGTCTTGGCGGGTGGGGTGGCCTATGTCGGCGCGGCGTTCGTGGTGGCCCGGGGCGCGACCAGAGACGTGCTCAGTGTGGTCCGCCGATCACGCCCCGGCAGCGGGGCTGCGCCGGCGCCAGCGCCACCCGACCCGCCGGCGATCGAGCCGCCGCGCGAATAGCGACACCCCGGCCGGAGGGCGACGTCCAGTAGCGGGAACTCTGGCATGGGCGCATACTGCGGCACCGTCACTGATGGAATTCGACAAGCCTCCAAGCCAGAGCGGCGGATACGCCTGGCCCGGCGCGGATGAAGCGGCGGTTACGCTTTCCTGTGCTCGTGTAGCCCGCCACATCGCGCGCTCCGGCGTGCGACGCGTCGGAGTACTTCCGGTCGGGCGGTACGGGCTCGGCTGGAGCGGGCTCGACCTGTCTCCCATGCTCGAGCGTGTTGCCGGGGCGCTGGCGATGTTCGTGGACGGAGATGTGGCTTTCATCGGTCCCTGGACGGAGTGGAGCGTGCGAGCCCCGGCCGGCTCCGCCGCGGCGGCTCACACCAGGGAGGTGCACCCACACGTGCTCGAGGTGGTGCCGCGCCCGCAAGAAGATGGCGCGAGCGCGGCCGCGGCGCTCGAGCCGGCGCTGTCCTCGGTGCCGGTCACGGTGTCGCCGATCCTGGTCGACCTCGGCGGATACGGGCGACTGGAGGCGATTCCGGCGGCGGTGGCGGCGCTCGATGGGTTGCTGATCGCGGTGGTCGCGAGGAGCGCGCGCACCAATCGGGTGGCGGAAGCCCTGAAAGACGTGGTGCCGGCCGCGAAGCGGCTGGGCGCCATCCTAATCGGATGACGAGGCGGAAGACGACATGGCGAGATCGATTCGGCGCTTGAACGAGATCGTTCAGTACTTGCGCAGCAAGAACCTGGAGGCTTGGACCCCGGGCTACGCGCGCTGGTGGGCAGGATCGATCGCGTCGCGGACCCGCGAGGCGATGCGCGGCTCCGATGGTGGTCCCCGCCACCTGCTGTTCACGTTCTGCGATCACTACGAGCCGCTGTGGAACGATGTCAGTCACGCGCAGGGAGTCGCCCGCGTCCGCGCGTGGTCGGAGGGCTACCCCGCGCTGACGGCGTCGTTTCGCGACAGCGATGGGCGGCCCCCACGCCACAGCTTCTTCTTCCCGGGCGAGCAGTACTCCCCGGACTTCCTCGAGCCGCTCGCGGTCCTGGCGCGCCAGGGGCTGGGCGAGGTCGAGTTTCACCTCCACCACGACGGTGACACCGCCGATGGCCTGCGTCGCAGTCTGCACGAGTACCTGGGGCTGTTCGCGCAGCACGGCCACCTCTCGCGCGACCCCGACGGGCGCCTGCGCTACGCCTTCATCCACGGCAACTGGTGTCTGGCCAACGCGCGCCACGACGGCCAGAAGTGCGGCGTCGATCGAGGAGTTGCCGCTGCTTCACGACACCGGTTGCTACGCCGACTTCACGTTCCCCGCCGCGCCCGACGAATCTCAACCGGCGATCGTCAACCAGATCTACTGGCCCGAGGGTGATCTGTCGCAGCGTCGCGCGTACGAGCAAGGTTCGCCGGCGCGCGTGGGCGAGCGCCGGCACGACCGCATCCTGATGATCGAAGGTCCGCTTTCCTTCGCGCGGTGGCCGGGCCGGCTGACCCCGCGCATCGAGAACGCGGCCATCACCGGCACCGATCCGGCGACGCCTTCGCGGGTGCGCACCTGGGTTCGTCAGAGCATCGGTGTCGTCGGGCAGCCGAACTGGGTCTTCGTCAAGGTGCACACCCACGGCGCCCCGGAGACTCACGCGGCGTCGCTGCTGGGCGAGGGCGGACGCATGCTCCACACCGAGCTCACGACCCGCTACAACGATGGCAAGCGCTGGCGCCTTCACTACCTGACCGCGCGCGAGATGTACAACGTCGCGCTCGCTGCCATGGACGGCCGCACCGGAAATCCCGCGGACTTCCGCGACTATGTCCTCGCGCCCCCGCCGGTCGCGCGGGCGGCGGCTGCCCCGGCACGCGCATCATGAAAAAGGTGGTCGAGGTCGTCGGCTCGCTCGCCGTCGGTGGCGCGGAGCGGGTCGCCCTCGAGGTCGCCGCGGGCCTCGGCCAGCGCCACGGCGACGATTGGCGCGCCGAGCTCTGGGTGCTCGGGCCCTCCGATCTCGGGGCGACGCGCTTCGAGAGGACGATCGAGAGCGAGGCCGAGAAGCGCGGCGTGCCGGTGCGCCGGCTGGTCTTCCCATCGGTGCGCGATCGGGCCGCGCGCGCGCGTCTGGCCCAGGCGCTGCGCGACGAAGCGGTCGATCTGGTCCACATTCACAATCGCCCGCAGGACTGGCAGGTCGTGGCGCTGTGCCGCGCACTGGGTGTTCCGGTCGTCTACACCGTTCACCTCTCGTATCCGCACGAGCGCCTGAGCACGCGGCTGCTCTACGGCGCGGTCTCGCGAGCGGTTCCGCGCGTCGTATGCGTCTCGCAGGCGGTCGCGCGGCACGTCCAGAACGTCGAGTACGTCGACGCCGGCAAGGTTCGCGTGATCTACAACGGCATCCGCATGGACGTCTTCGCGCCAGCGAGCGCCGAGAACCGCGCCGCGAAGCGGGCCGCGCTGGGGTGGGGCGATGATCGGTTCGTATGGTTGTACGCGGCACGCCTCAGCGAACAGAAGGGACACGAGTACCTGTTGCAAGCCATGGCGCGCCTGCCGAGCTCGTCGCGCGCGCTGCTCGCCCTCGCTGGCAACGGTCCGCGCGAGCAGGAGCTCAAGGCGCTGGCGGCTCAGCTCTCGCTCGGCGCGCGCGTCAGCTTTCTGGGCGCGCGTTCGGACGTCTCCGAGCTGCTGGGAGCGGCTGATGCCTTCGCGTCGAGCTCGCGCCAGGAGGGACATCCTCTGTCGCTGCTCGAGGCCATGGCCTGCGAGCTGCCGGTCGTCGCGCCCCGTCTGGCGCCCATCGAGGAGATCGCTCTCGACGGCGCGCCGGTGTTCTTCGGCCCGCCCATCGAAGGCTGGGCCGAGTCGCACGATCCCCAGTTGATGGCGGAGGCGCTGCTGTCGGTCGAGCTCGACTCGCGGCGCGGGCGCCCGGTCGCCGGGGCGATGCGCGCCCACGTCGGCGACAAGTTCAGCCTGGATGTCATGATCGATCGCCACGCGGCGCTTTACGGCGAGATCGTCGGGCTGGCTGGGTCGCGACGCCCGGGAGATCTCTCCGGCGCGCTCACCTCCTGGGCGGGAAAGCTGCTGGGTCTGCCCGCCGGCGCGCGCCGGAGCGGCTTTGACGGCGGCGTCGGATCGAAGCGAGCGACCCGCCGAGGATGAGCCGGTGGCGAGCGCGCCGCTGCTCATGATTGGTCGCATTTCGTCGGCGTGACGGGATCAAAGCGAGGCGGCGTTACGGGCGCTGCGCGGGTCCTGCCGCTGCGGGGTCCTCCCCGCTGAGCTCGGCTGCTGGGGAGTCCGGGTCATCCGTGCGGCAGCGTGCTCGCCGAAGGCCGGATCGGGACCTTTCAAGTCCAGGAGAAAATCGTCGCTGGTGACGCATCAGTCTCTCGGCAAGTGGCACTTGCACGCCCCGTCATCCGAGCTCATCGGGGGCCCCCCCCTCCACGTCACCCGCGCAGCGCCCTCCACGCCGCCGACATTGAGCCCGCGATCGTCTCTGCCGCGGCGTCGACGAGATTCCGGAGCGGAGTGGGCCCGAAACGATCGCGCTCTCATTGTCGGCGAAGCGAAGGGAGCTGCGCGGGTGACGTGGAGGGAGGGGCCCCCGATGAGCTCGGGGGCCGGGGCGCGCAAGTGCCACTTGCCGAGAGGTGGACGGCTCGGACGGCCCCCACGTTTCCCGATGCGTGCAAGATCGCGCGCCGGCACGCGCCGGGAAGACGGCGCGCGGATGCCATGGGCTCCCCGGACCCCGAGCTCAGCGGGGAGGTGCCCGCAGCGGCAGGACCCGCGCAGCTTCCGTAGCGCCGCCCCCCTTAGATCCCACCAATCGCTCTCGGCTCCGCCGCGGAAGTGTGACCAATCATGAGAGTGCGCCGCTAGGCCGCCGTGCAGGCCTGGGTGACCACCTCGAGAATCCGGCGGGCATTTTCGTCCCATCCGTAAGTCCCCGATGCGCTTGCCACCTGAGCGGGATCGTAGGGCTCTTGCACGGCTTTCGCGAGCGCGCTCGCCAGCGCGGCTTCGTCGCGCGGTGGAACCAGCTGGCCCAGACGCGCGTCGCTCAGCAAGTCGGGGATCCCGCCGACGCTCGACGCCACCACCCGCCGGCCGCTTCCCAGCGCCTCGAGGACGACGTTGGGCGTCCCCTCGTGGTGACTCGGCAGCGTGAGCACATCGCTGGCCGCGATCCAATCGGCGACCCCTTCGATCCCGATCTCGCCGGCGACGATCAGTCGGCCGCCAAGCTTGGCTGCGCGCTTGGCGCACTCGTCGCGCAAGGGGCCGCCGCCGATGATCGCCAGGCGGCACTCTGAATCACTGGCCGCGACCTTTTCGAAGGCGTTGAGCAGCTCGACGACACCCTTGGCCTCGGACACCCGACCCACGAAGACGATCAATCGGCCGCCGGACGGCTGCCCGAGTCGCGCGCGGGCTTCGGCACGATCGCGGGGATAAAACAGCCGCTGGTCGACGCCGGTCGAGATGATGTGGATGTTCCTCTCGTCCACGCCAAGCTTGGCGACGGCGGCTCCGAGCGGCGCGCTCACGGCGATGACGCCGCGGGCGCGCGGCAACGCCCAGCGAAGCTGGCGCCGCGGACCGGGCCGCGCCGCCGTGACGTCGATGTCCGAGCCGATCACCTGCACGACAACCGGTAGTCCCAGCAGCCCTCCCGCGACGATCGCCGCCACGGCGTCCGGGTACGCCCAGGTCGCTAGGATCGCGTCGAAGCGCCCGCGCGCCAGCGCCAGCGCCGGCAACAGCGAGGTGGCGAAGGTCGCCGCCGACAGTGACTGGCCGACGCGGGGCACGTGGAAGAAACGCGGATGTCGAACGCGGACACCGTCGATGATCTCTTCGCGCGGAGTGTCTGAAAGATCCTTCTTCCAATATGTCCAGCGCCACGCGAGACCCATGCCGGGGAACCAAGGCAGCATCGCCCAGACCTCGAGGTCGCACATCGCCGCAAGCGCGACCGCCTGCTGGCGCATGTGCGGCGCCGCGCGAGGTTGTTTCGAGTTGGGGAAGATCGTGGTGAGCGCGAGGATTCGCAAGATCGGCAAACGTTATCATACGAACCTGGCGCACCGACGGTGCGCCCGCTCTTGTATGAGAGAGGGCAGTCGGCTAAAGATTCGAGGACGATGGCCGGTTTTCCATGCGAGGCCGGTGACGCTTCTGGGCGCTGTCGTGCCAGCTGGCGGCGCGCGGCGCGCCGCCGTCACCTTGCATCTCTGACCGTCGCCGGGGCGGCGATGTTGGGTTCGATGCTGGCTCTTTCTCTGGGGCGATCGACGGCGCACGCCGAGGTCGTTTTCGAGCTGGTCCCCAGCGCATCGCTCGGGGTGACCGACAACGCGCTCCTCGCCGTCGTTCCGGTGCGCGACGAATTCGGAGTCGTGGGCGTCAACGCAGGCCTCCGCTCCGAGGGCGCCAGGTCGCTCTTCACGCTGGGCTATCGCCTGGGTGCGACCCACTACTTCGAGCATCACGGCATCGATACCGTGACGAACGCGGTGCTCGGGCAGGCGCTGTTCCACCCAACCGCGAAGCTTGATCTGCGCTTGACCGCCGGCGGCACGCTATCTCGCAGCTCGGGGGTCGATTCCGGCGACGTCTCGGCCGTGATCCCGGCGGGCACCGCGGGGGGCACCAGCGCCTACGTCAGTAGCAACGCGGGCGAGGAGCTGATCTACCGGCCGCGCGCGCAATATCTCTTGGGCCAGTCGCTGACGTTCGGGCGAGTGGACTACTTCGGCGGCGCCGCCGTCGGGCTGCCCTCCGGAAGCACGACGATCACCGGAGCCGTTCACGGCGATCTCATCCGCGCGCGCGACATCTTTTCGCTGGGCGCTTCGGTGGCCGATTTCTTTGCCTCGTCGGTGCCGGGCACGACCGGAGAGAGCCAGACCTTTCTGGTCGATGTCCGGGCGCGGTGGCACCGATCGATCTCGGTGGCGCTGGCGACGGATCTCGAGGCCGGGGTGGCTGCCGCCTACCGGTCGGGCTCCGCTACGGACTACGCGCCCACGTTCCTGGCGGGGATCGGCTATCATCGGGAGCTCTGGTTTGCCACGCTGGTCGTGTCGCAGAGCCAGGTCGCCAATGCTTTCCTCGCGCAGGTGACGACCAACGATCAGGCCTTGGCGCGGCTCGCGGTGCCGCTCAACCAGCAAGAGCTGGTGACGCTGGGAGGTTTCGCGAGCTACCTCCGTGCAAACCAGGGCACGGGATACACACGCCTGTACGATCAGCGCGCGGCGGGCGCGGTGCTGAGCGCGCACTTCGCGCGACGACCGTTCTGGGGGGCTATCGAGTACACGTACCTCGACCAGCACGGCAACCCAGCGCTCGCGTCCGGCGTCGTGCCGACTGGCAACCTGCACCGGCAGTTGCTCATCCTCAGCCTGGGCGGCTCGTTCGCCTGGGGCCCGGGGACTCCGCCGCTATTTCATAGCGGAATCTGACCCGCTGCGCGGCCGCTCGCCTGAGTCAGGGAATGTAGACGGTATCGCCGGGCAGCAAGCGAAGGTTTTGCTCGGGGTGACGGCCATCGAGGATGCCGACGTAATCGATCGGGATTCGTCGGACGGGGCCCTTCGGATCGGCGTTGAGGCGGATGATCACGGATTCCTCGGGGCTCGCGAATCGGTTCGGACCGCCGGCGAGCGCGATCGCCTCGGTGACCCGCACGTAGTGGTTGGCGGTGAAGACGCCAGGGTGCTCGATGTTGCCGCTGACGACGAAGCGATAGCTGTTTACCGCCGAGACCGACACGGTCACGACCGCCGAGTCGTCTTTGATGAAGGTCGTCAGTCGGGCGGCGATGTCGGCGCGAAGCTGGCCAGGGGTACGTCCGGCGGCGCGCAGGTCGCCGAGCAGCGGCAGGGAAATGGTTCCGTCGGGACGGATCATGACGTCGCCCGCGAACTCGGCGTTGTGCCACACGTTGATGCGCAGGACATCGGAAGGCCCGAGGACGTACTCCTGACCGATGGGATCAGGCTCGGCGGCGTAGTTGTATGGGCGCGTCTGACTCCAGCAGGCGCCTAGCGAAGCGATCGAGACCACCCCCGCGAACGCGGTCCAGCTACCAAGCCGTCGGGACGACACACGTCTCCAATATCATAGCTGTGTCCCGCTGGGTATGTCGTCCACAGCCGCTCGGCTCGCGGAGGCGCGGCGCCTCCGCGAGGAGGCTTGAACCTGGGCAGGGAGGAGGCTAGCATCGGAGCCAGCATCGTGACTTCTCCATCTGTCGTGCTCATAGAGTTCAACGAGCTTTGTCCGCCACTGATGCGGCGGTTCATGGATCGGGGCGTGCTGCCGAACTTCGCCCGCTTCCACGGGCAGTCCCAGGTCTACGTGAGCGAGCCGCAGGAACGCCCGCCCTATCTCGAGCCGTGGATTCAATGGATCACCGTTCACACCGGGCTCACCTATAACGAGCACCAGATCTACAACCTCGGCGACGGGCACAAGGTCGACGCCCCGGCGGTCTGGGACGTGCTGTCGGCGGCGGGAATTCCCGTCTGGGTCTGCGGCAGCATGAACGCGCAGTATCGGAAGCCGCTCAACGGCGCCATTTTACCCGACCCCTGGACCACTCAGTTCCAGCCTCAGCCCAGTGAGCTGGAGGCGTATTTCAAGTTCGTGCAGCGGAACGTTCAGGAGTACACCAACGACAAGCTGCCGTTGACCGCGCAGGACTACATGACCTTCGTCGGCTTCATGGCGCAGCACGGCCTTTCGCGCTCCACGGTGCTGGCCGTGGGCCGGCAGCTGCTCGAGGAGCGCATGACCGGTCGCGGTCGGTGGAAGCGGGCCCTGCTGCTCGATCGGATGCAGCTCGACATCTTCAAGCACTACTGGCGGAAGTTGAAGCCAGGGTTCAGCACGTTCTTCTCCAACAGCACGGCTCACTTCCAGCACATGTACTGGCGGAACATGGAGCCAGGTCTGTTCAAGGTGGCGCCCGCCGAAAAGGAACAGCTCGAGTACGCGGACGCGATCGAGCAGGGCTACCGCGGGATGGATCGGATGCTGGGCGAGCTCATGGACATGTGCGGAGATCGCACGACGCTGGTCCTCGCCACGGCGCTGAGCCAGCAGCCCTGCCTGATTTACGAAGATCAGGGCGGCAAGGTGGCGCATCGGCCGCGGGACTTCGCCAAGCTGCTGCGCTTCGCGGGCGTCGAGGATCGCTTCTCGATTTCGCCCGTCATGGCCCACTATTTCCACGTTCAATTCGACGACGATCGCGCGGCCGCCGAGGCGGCGCGCAAGCTCAGAGCTCTCGAGGCCGCCGGCGTTCGTCCCATGAACGTGGAGTACGAGAGCGGCCGCGAGTTCATGTGCGGCTGCGTGATCTACCACCAGCTTCCGCAGGACACGCAGCTGCGTAACACCGAAGCCGGGACCGTGCTTCCGTTCCTCGACATTTTTTATCAAATCGAAGGGCTCAAGAGCGGGATGCATCACCCGGACGGGATCCTCTGGATTCGCCGGCCCGACCACGCGCACAAGGTTCATTCGGACAAGGTTCCACTCGAGAACATCGCGCCCATGGTCCTCGATATGTTCGGGGTGCAGCGCCCCTCCACGATGCGCGCCGAGCCGTTGAACGGCTTCGCTCGCCTCGCGGCATCATGACGCCGTCGGGCTCGACCGCCGCGGCGAGCGGGTCCAACGCATGTTGACGGTGGGTGGCGTCGCGATC
Organism: uncultured Pseudomonadota bacterium; assembly: GCA_963778795.1. Classification (GTDB taxonomy): domain Bacteria; phylum Myxococcota_A; class Polyangia; order Fen-1088; family Fen-1088; genus DASRQZ01. The sequence goes on from CAVZVU010000005.1 coordinate 2,581,174, forward strand.
CTGTTCGCGTTTGTCTACTGGCGTCCTCAAGAGATCTTCTACGAGCTGCCCGCCCAGATCCTGGGGCTCGTGGTTGTTCTGGCCTCGTTCACGCTTCTGATCGACGTCCGCGTCGGAGCTGTCCGGATGCGCGGCTCGCCGCTGCTGGTGCTGCTGCTGTCGTTCGCGGTGTGGGGCGTCTTGACGGTCATCGTCAAGGCCCCGGACACGTTCAATACTCAGCTCGCGTTGTTTGGCATCGTGACGATCGCGTTCGTCATTCTGTCCGAAGGGCTGCAGAACCTGCGCGCGTTCAATGCGTTCGCCACGGTCTTTCTTTGTTTCTCACTGGCGATGGCGGCGCTCGGCTTGACCCAGGGCTTGGCTCCGAAGGTCTGCTACGTCATGGGTACTGCCATCACCCCGCGCCAGGGCGTGTTCCGGGACCTCCGCGACGGCCGACCCTGCGAGACGGTCGTGGACTGTCGCAAGATCGGTGTCGCCGGGGCCGACTATCTCTGCGAGCATCCGGGGCCGCTCGAAACCCACTCGATTGAAGGGCGCGTCCGGTATCGAGGCATCCTCGAGGATCCCAACGAGATGTCCTGGGCTATCAACATGGGAATGCCGTTCGCGTTCGCGCTCCACGAGCGGAAGAGATCTGCGATGCGCCTGCTGGCCGTGGTGGCGATGGTGGGTCTGGGGGGCGTCTGCGTGGTGATGACGGCGTCGCGTTCGGGGCAGCTGGGCCTGCTGGCCACGCTGGGCGTCTACTTCCTGCGTCGCTTCCGCTGGGGCGGCGCCGCGCTGATCGGCGTCCTCAGCATTCCCGTGCTGTTGTTGGGAGGCAGGCAGGGGGCCGAGGCGGAGGCCTCGACGGGCGATCGCATGGAGGCGTGGTCGCAGGCCCTGAGCATGTGGCGAGAAAACCCGTTGACCGGCGTCGGCGCCGGTCAGTTCACGTCCCACCACTACCTGACGGCGCACAACTCGTTCATGCTCTCGCTGGCCGAGCTCGGACCGTTGGGCTTCTTTCTCTGGACGGCAACCATCTATTTCGCGTTCAAGATTACGATTCGGGCGCAGATTCACCTGGCGAACAACCCCGCTGCGGCGGTGGCACGGTCGTGGGCGACGGCCCTGTTCGCGTCGATGGTCGGCACGGTGATCTCAGCGACCCTGCTGTCGCTGTCCTATCACCCCATACTCTGGATGTTCATTGGCCTGATCGGCGCGCTCTACGGGGCCATCCGCGCGCACGATCCGGAGTTCCGAGTGTTCTTCGGCTGGCGCGACTTCGCGGCGGTCAGCATGGCGGATATCGGCATTGTCGTCGGGACGGCGGTGTATCTCAGGATGAAGGGCTTTTGAGCGCATACGAAGAACCGAACGATCGCGACTGGTTCGAGCAGGAACCGGCCCTGGGCAGGACCGCTTGGCGGACGCTGCGCCGTCTGGTGAGGCGAGCCTCGACCTCGTGGCTGATCTGGCTGAGCGCCTGTGTGGTTGCCAGCGGCGGACTCGGCGTGTGGCGAGCGCGCAGGCCATCCATCTACTCGTCGACGGTTCTGTTGCGCGTTACCGAGGGGACGGTCGAGGAGCCCAGCCCCGAGCTTCGCAACGGGGAGCTGAAGACGTTCGTCGACAGCCAGGTCTTCACGGCGGACAACCTGCTGGGGCTGATGCAGCGCCATGCGGCCAAGTTCCCGCAGGTCGATCGGGACCCCGTGACCGCTCTACGGGAGTTTCGCGAGCACATGGACGTGGGCATCTCGGGAAACGACCTGGTAGAGGACGCACCCTACCAGGAGCGCCAGTCAGCGCGCATCGCGGTTTCCTTCGAGGCGGTCGATCGGAACGTGGCCTGGGAGGTCGCGCAGGAGCTTGCCAGCCTGATCATCGATGTTTCGGTGAAGCACCAGCGTCGCTCGCTCGAGCAGGAACAGGCTGGTGCGTCGGCCGCGGCCCATGGCGCGTCGGTCCTCCGGCCGCATCGCCTCCCGACACATGTGGCGGGGCAGGCTGACCCGGGCGCGACCGACGACGGCACCTTGTTGCGGAGAGAGCTCGGGCCGCCTCCTCTCCCGCCTCCGGTGGTTGAGCCTGATCCAGGCCCGAACGGCGAGGGCTCCTTGCTGCAGAGGGCGCAAAAGGCCGAGGCCAGTGCCGACGTCGGTCTGCGTGCGCTCGAGCAGGGACAGCTGCTGTTGTTCAGCTTGGTCGACGCCGGCCACCCGGCACTGCCCGAAAATCCGGTGCCCGCGGCCCTGATGACGTTCGCCATCGCCCTCGCCGCGACCGCCACGGCGGTCTGTTTGCTCGTCGGGGGATTTGATCCTCGGGTGGTCAATGAGGAGGACATGAGCTCCATCGGGATGCCGATCCTGGCCCGGTTCCCCGTCATACCCCCCGGCCGCGGCTCTCGATAGTCGCCGTGCGCCGCGTCCGGCCTCTTGGCGGGGGGCGGCCCGGCCCGGCCGGAGCGGTCGCCTCTGTCTATCCGGGACGAGCGGGCGCTTTGGACAGCGTGTATAGTGTCGAGCATGACTCCGCCGCCAGGGCCCTCACCGCGGGAGGCGCTGGCCTCCGTCATTGCACTCACCCCGAGAGTCGCTCGGGCGGCCTGGATCGGGGGCGTCGTGCTCGCGCTCGGACTGGCGGGGACGGCGACCTGGGCCCTCTTGACACACAGAGTCTACGAGTCCGAGGCGTCGATTCTGTTCGAACGTGGCGTCCAGTCGGTCGGCGGACTCGAAGGTGACACGCCGAATCAGGTCCTGCTGCGACTGCAGGACATGTTGACCGCGCGCCAGCGGCTCGAGCCCATCATTAAGCAGCTGAACCTGTACCCGTCGACGCTGGATCAGCGTGGCATGGTGGGCGCCCTAGAGGAGATGCGTAAGGCCATCAAGATTGGCGGCAACGGCTGGTTCTCCTTCCGCGTCACGTTCAGCGCCGACTCGCGCGACGTGGCCCAGAGCGTGCTCGAGCGAGTGGTGAGGGAGGTGATCGATGAGGACTCCCAGCGCCGAATTCACCAGGCCGAGGAGGGCAAGCGCTTTCTCGATACCGAGAAGGAGCGCGCCGACGAAAACGTGAAGACCAAGGAGGCCGCGCTGGGGGCGTTCCTGGCCGAGCATCCCCCGCTGGCCCTCGCGGGCGTCGCTGCGCCGGGTGGTACGATTCGAGCAGCCGATCACGATCGCGTTGCGCCGGCCCCGGGGCCAGATGTCGCGGCGCTCGAGCTTCAAGCGGCACAGTTCGAAGAGGCGCTCGCGGCGCTGGGGAAACAGGCGCCCGGCAGCACGGGTCCCCCGCCGGTCGACCCCGAGCTGGCCGAGGCGCAGCGGCGCGCGCACAACGAGCTTCAGGCCGCCCAGAAAGATCTGCAGGAAAAAGAGGCGCGCTTCACCAACGAGCACCCCGACGTCAAGACGGCGTTGCAGCGAGTGGCGATGGCGGAGAGCTCGCTGAATCAGGTGCAGCGCGCGATCGACGATGCGCGCAAGCGGGCGCAGGCGACTCCCGTCGAGCCTGCTGCTCCGGGCACCAGCACGGAGGACAGTCCGCGCGTGGTCGCGTTGCGACACGCTCTGACTGCCGTGCGCGCCCAGATTGCCGGCTCGCGCGCGCGGATGGTTCCGCGGACTGAATTGCCGAGCGCGCCAGGATCGATGGTGGCGGTCGACACTGAATGGACCAGGCTGGCGCGTGAGGCGACAGAGGCGCGTGAGCGGCAGTCCCAGCTCGAGACGCGCCAGTTCCAGGCCCAGCTGCTGGCGACACTGCTCAGGGGCGGGATGGGCGGTCGGTTGGTCATGGTCGACTCGCCGCTGCGTTCGCTGCGTCCCATCTCCGGCAGGCGCGTCAAGGTCGCGCTGGTAGGGTCGGTGATGTCGATCGCCCTCGCGGCGCTGGCGACATTCGTGCTGGCCGTGTTCGACGATCGGCTCTACAACGAGCGCGATATCGAGCGCACGGTGGGTGAGGGCGTCATCGTGGTCATCCCGAGAGTGTCGACCAAAGGTGGCTGACTAGCGCAAGAACCCCAGCACCAGCGCGGTGCAGGCGATCCACAGCACAATCGCGCCGATGAGGGGCCGGTCTCGCAGGAACACCTCTTCGGGGCTGCCGCCCGCATTCTGGCTGTGAGCCAGAAAGACGTACCGGAAGATCCCGAAGATCACGAAGGGGATCGTCAGCATCATCAAGTTGTTTCGGGGCAGCTTGGGCGACGTGAACGTGTACAGCGAATACGCCATGACGGTCGATGACGCCGCGATGCTGGTCAAGCTGTCGAGCATCGATGGCGTGTACATTTGGAGAATCTTTCTGTGTTGCGCCGCTCCCCCCTCTAGCAGCACCAGCTCGCTGCGCCGCTTGGTCAGGCCAAGGAAGAGGGCGCCGAGCAGCGTCACGGTATAGAGCCACGGGGAGATCTCGGCGCCAATGACCACGGCGCCGGAGATCGCGCGCATCACGAAGCCAAGCGCCAGCACGAAGACGTCGAGGAGCACGATCTGCTTGAGCACGAAGATGTATGCCACCTGCATGCTCAGATAAGCGGCGGCGACGGCTGCGAACGGCGGGCTCAGCAGGTAGCTGCCAAACAGCGCCAGCGGCATGATCAGCAACGCGGCGGCGATGGCGGCGCGGGTCGACAGCTCTCCCGAAGCGATGGGGCGGCGCCGCTTGGTGGGATGTATGCGATCCTTTTCGACGTCGAGCACGTCGTTCAGCAGGTAGACCGAGCTCGCGAGGAACGAGAACAAGAAGAACGCGGCGGCCGAGCGCCCGAGGGCGCTCCACATCTCCGGGGAGAAGGGGCGCCAGTGATCATTCAGTGTGAAGACGAATCCCGCGAACAAGAGCAGGTTCTTGATCCACTGCTTGGGTCGCATGGCGCGCAGCAAGGCAGGAGATCGCACAGGGCGGACATCGTCGGTGACCATCTGCTTCACGGAGAGCTCGGCACGCGGCCGCGCCTGGGTCGCAAGACTGCCCCGAACGTCCGGATCAATCAAGTTTACCTGCCAACACCCGCGGTCGTGCCGTCCGATCTCCCCGCGGCGTCCAGCGGCGGCTCAACGTCGCGACGGCGACCGCGGCCGGCAGCGCGAGAAGCGCGTCGAAGGGCGCACGGAATCGGAGGTTGAAGAACGTAGCCGCGTGGACAAAGGACGCGAATGCCATGCTCAGAAAGATCGCCCACGCGATCGCTTCCCTGCGCAAGAGCCAGAGTCCCCAAAGCCCGAGCGCCGTGAGCGCCAGCTCGAATCCGGTTCTTCCCACCCGCACGAGCCCACCGATCGACAGCAGCGAACCGCTGATGTCGGTGGGTGGAGTGAACCAGAAACGAAACCATTTCTTCCCGGCCAGCTCCAGCGCCCGTCCTGGGTTCTCGCGTATGTTGGCGAGCGCGCCTTGGAACGAGAGGCGATCTGCCTCGAGCTCATTCCGGCCGTTCTCGGACGGAGTGTTCCAGATCGCTTGCGCGTCCTTTGGTAGCGCCCAATGCATGTCCCCGGTCGCCTCTGGATTGTTCCCGACATAGAAATTGATGGCGCCGTTCGTGGTGATGGGAACCAGGTGCCCAAAGACGCTGTAATTTCGTGCCGTCCAGATGCCCACGGTGCAGATCATCAGGACCCCGGCCAATAGGGAAACTTTGAATCGATGGAGCCGCGTCTGGTTTTTCGTTGCCACGAGGACGTAGGCCAGCAGGGCGAGCGCGGCCCCTGGCAAGGCGATCTCGCGCGTGAGGGCGGCGGCCGCCATCGACAAGCCCAGCAACGCCGCAAAACGATACTCTCCCTTTCCCCGATCCAGGTGATCGAGGAGCACGAGTTGGAGGGCGATCAGGGTCAGGAACAAGGTTTCCGAATAGGCGGTCTGCGGAAGGGCGAGCCACAGCGGAGAGAACAGCACCAGGGCACCGCACAGCAGGCCGCCGGCCCGTCCGAAGCGCCGCCAGGCCAGGAAACCGAGCAAGAGACTCGCGCCCACGAACAAGATGTTCTGAAGAACTTGCAGTGCCGCCAGTCGCCGGCCGAATGCGAGCAACGTCGTCGCCACGAAGGCCGGATAAAGCGGCGGGCGATAGGCGAGCAGGTTGCCTTCGACGAAGCGTCCCTTGGCGAGGATCCCGTCAGCGATCTGGATATAGTATTTTTCGTCGCCCACGCGCTGCTGGACGGCCTGCTCCGTGCCGATGGGCATCAGCTTGATGAGCGCTGCCCGCGTGAACAACGCGGTCAGCACGACGAGGACCATGGCGAGCCGGTTCGATGCGTTCTGAGACAGTGCCGTCGCGTTGCCAGTTCCAGAAGATAGTTCGTTGGTCCCTAGCGGAGCTGTCATGATCTTATCTCCTCCCCCCGATGACCTCGGCTGCGCAGTTGCTGTTGACGACAGCCCCGACGCAACGCCGTATTTTCGGCGCACTCTAACACGTGACTTTCATGCTCGGCGGGCCCACTCATCGCCGGCGGCGGGCGAAAAACACCGAGCAAAGGGCTGCGAGTAGGGTGGGCAGGGTAAGACCCACCGGTCCAAACGGACGGCACCCGCAACCATGGCTGGCGCCCATGGCAGCTTTGGCTCTGGCGGCGCCGACGTCGGCATCGGCGCCGGCGCCAGCCGCTATGACAATGCTCTCGGTCTTGCTCGCGCTGCGGGGCGGATGCCTCGAGTCGGCCACCTTGATAGTGAAGCTGGTCGATCCTGCGGTCGTGGGCGTTCCGGCGATCGTACCGGTCGAGGCGTCGAGCGAGAGCCCCGCCGGTAAGCTCCCCGTTGCCGACCACGTGTACGGCGGCGTCCCGCCGGCCGCGGTGGACGTGGCGCGGTAGCCGACGCCGACGAAGGCGGCAGGCAAAGCGCCCATGGCGACGCGCAGACTGTAAACCTCGGGAGGGATCTGGTGACCGAGGTACTCCCAGACGTATTTCGTCAGGGTCTGTGGTGAGCCGTCGAGGCTCTTCCCGGTCGCGAACCCCCGCGCGCCGGGGGCGCCGGGCCCGGTGTAAGACGCCATGTCCGCGCGAATCTGGTCCTCGTTGGGAAAGGGCCAGAGGGGCTGCGCCGTCAACTGATCCCATCCCGCATCACCGTGCAGGGTGCCCGACCCTCCGATCATGTACATGACCTCGGCACCGACCTGACCGCCCCCCGATCCCGCCGTCTTCAGCGGCGAGTCCGGTTCGATGCGAGGAAGGTAACGTAGGCTGCTGGTGACCGTGCCATCTGCGCGATCGTGCGGCCCCGGTGCCGCCAGATGCGCGCCGCCGTAGTTGGCGCCGTTGGCGGCGAAGGCGTTGTGGTCGGACACCGTGTGGTCAGCGACACCATATGAGTTGCAATGCGAGAAGACCGAGCTCGTAAACGCGTTTCGAACTGGACCGACGACCGAGACACCGGTTCCCATCGCCTGGCCGCCGTTGACGTTGTACGTCCCGAGAAGTCCGCCGACGGTCATGCGCGTCGCTGCGATGTTCGCGGGAAGGCCAGGGCCTTGGTCGCCGTAGTAACCGCCCGACGATCCCCAAATCACCACGTCCTGGAGGCTGTGTGTTCCAGCCGCGACCCAGTCGAGAATCCCCGCATAAAAGGCCTGCACGTTGAGGATGATGTCACCCTGGAACGATTCACTCGTGTCGTCGACGGTGCCGGGCTGGTTCTCGTTGAAGAACCCGCCGTAGAGGTGCCCCGCGCAGTGGGCCGTGTCCGAGTCGAGCACGATGTCGTTCTGCCAGGCCGTCGAGACCGAATCGTAGTTCGTGAAGCCCGCGCACTGCGAGACCCCGTTCCAGTAGTCATTGCGCGCGACCGAACGTCTGACCACGACGTGATCGGAGCCAAACGCGACGAACTGATACCGTGCGCCTCCAAAGGCGTAGCTCTCTTCGACGAGTACGTACGAGGAGGTCGGCCCGATGCCAAACGTCGCCGCGTTGCCAGTGGTCGGCGCATGACTTCCGGAGCAGCGCTGAATCTTCACATGATCGCTGTAGGGAACGAGCACCGGCATATTGTTGAGCGTTGACTGATTCATCTTCACGTGGATTCCGCGCACCTGGACGTAGTGCTTGGAGGTGATGTTGATCCCGTGAACATAAGTGTTCGGCCAAGCTGAGCCATCGATAGTGACGCCCCAATCGTTGGCCGCACGAATGGTCGTGTAAGCGCTGGCCGACCCGCTGGGAATGTCAGTGATTGAATCCGTGTAGGTACCGTCACCGATGATCAGGGTGTCGCCCGCCGACATCGCGGCGATTCCATGGGCGATCGTCGCGCACGGGATGCTCGACTTGGAGCACGAGCTCGCGGTGTCAGAGCCGTTCTTCGCGACGAACAGGTCGGCGGCGTCGGCGGTGGACACCAGGAGCCAGCAGCAGATCACCGGCACCAGCAGACCTTGGAGAGTCGCGGCGTCGGTCGGAGCGGGGCTCGTGCTGCACGGCATTGGGATTGACGGGACTATATTTGAGAACCGCCGAACCGGACTTCGAATCAGGAAGAGGGTGACGTGTGCGATGGGTTGCCCTTCGGCCCTAGACTCCGTCGCGTCGGAAAGCTAATGTATTTGCACTTTGGCCTGGAGCACCCGCACCCCGCTTGGAAAGCTGCTAGGGGCATCGCACCTCCCGGCGCTCGATGGAATCCGCGGGATCGCCGTCGGCATGGTCATCCTGTTTCACGCGGGGTGGGAGCGAATGCCCGGCGATCTTGGCGTCAGCACGTTCTTCGTGCTGTCCGGGTTCCTGATCACGTGGCTGCTGATCAAAGAGAAGGAACGAACCGGCGGCATCTCGCTGCCAAAGTTCTACCAGCGGCGCGCCTTTCGTCTCCTCCCGGCGTACTACGCCTATCTGGCGATCGCGTTGCCGAATTATTTGTTTCGGCACGGCGGCCGCACCGACGTCGTTTTGCCCGCGTTCCTCTATTACGCTAACTACTTCAACGCGACCCACGGACATCCGGTGTCGCCGATCTCGCACATCTGGTCGCTCGCGGTCGAAGAGCAGTTCTACGTGTTTTGGCCGTTGATTTTCGCATTCCTGAGCGGACGGGGCCGCCGCACTCTGGTGAGCTTCCTTGCCCTGTCGATCGTGATCGTCGTGGCGTGGCGTTCTTATCTTTTCCTGGTGGCTCGCGTGGGAACGCCGTACGTTTACAACGCCTTCGACACTCGTTTCGACAACCTCGCCGTCGGCTGCCTCGCGGCGCTCTTGACCGAAAGCGAGCGGTTTCTGCAGGGCGTCCGCCGGCTGTCGTCGCACTGGAGCTTCCCTGCCTTCACGATCGGGCTCATCGCCGCATCTCGGCTCGGGTTGCCCGACGACTATCACTACTCGGTGGGCTTCACGATCGACGCCTCGCTGACCGCGCTCGCGATGCTTCAGATCATGACGCTCTCGAGTCAAGCGCCTTGGAGATGGCTGGACTGGCGCGCGGCTCGCTTCGTCGGCAGCGTCTCGTACCCGATGTACCTTTACGGCGGCTACGCCACGATCGCGGCGCACAGGGTGGTGGGGGAGGGGCACTTCCTGGCGCTGATGGTTGCGTCGCTGCTGGTCGCGGTCCTATTCGGCGCCGCCTCGTACTACATCGTCGAGAGGCCGTTCTTGCGATTGCGCGGCCGGCTCACGGAACGGCGGCCGGCCTCGGCGGTCACCCTCGGCTGAGGGCGGGGGACTGGTCGGTCTAGTCCAGGTCTAGGACCGCGAGGCGATCGGGGTGTGATCAGATGTCGAGGTCGCCGTCGAGCATGAACCAGTTCGCCGAATTCGAGAGCAGGGCGCGAACGTCGTCGGGCATCCCCGGAGTGGTCCACATAATCACGGGGCGGTCGCCGCCGCGCTCGAAGAACCCGAGCGACCGCAGCTTCGCGCGGAAGCGCGGCGTGCCGAGGTAGGTGAGGGAGAGCGAGCCAACCGACTGGGCGCGCAGCTCCGCGGTCAAGCCGAGAACCAGGGGAGCCATGCTGCGATCGATGTCGTCCACGAACAGGTCGACGATGAGCGCGGTATCTCCCCGCATCGTGAAGACCAGGTAGCCCAGCAACTGATGACTGGCGCGATCCGACAGCAGCGCATACCGGTAGCGCTCGGTCGTGAATCGGGAGTAGCGCCAGTTGAGAAACGCGGCGTTTCGCTCGCCCAGGATCAACTGGTTCTTGGCGCGCGCCCACAGAAGATCGACCCGGTCGTCGATGCTATCGACGAGATCCACCCGGGTGCGGGCCAGATCATTGGCGCGCATGAGCAGATCCCGACCCGCGAGCGCGCGATCGAGCAGCGGCGCGCCCATGCGCGCGACCCGCTCGGGCGTGAGCCAGCCAGGCAGGTACTTCGAATACCGCTCGGCGATCAGGGGAGCAAGCCGCGCACCGGTTCGCAGCGGCTTGATCCAGCTGTGCGCTATACCGACCGTGGCGTAGCCAATCCGCTTCATCACGCCGATCGCCCGCGCGTTGGGCCAGCCAAACACCAGGTCGAAGCCCGCCTCGCGGCAATCACTCAATATCCGTCGCTGCAGCACCATCGCCGGCCCGAGGACGCGGTGGTCGCGGTCGACCGTGAAATCGCTGAGGATGCCCGCTTGCATCTGCCGCCCGGCGACGGACATGCGGCGAGGAAGCAGCGAGCCGCAGCCGATGACGCGCTCCCCGTCCACCAATCCCAGCCATGTCCGCGCCGGGCCATTCGGGTTCGTCTCGTAAAGCCACCGAAAGCGCTCGGCGGTGACATTGCCGATTCGAGGGTCGCTCATGTTCTCGCGCCAAAGGCGCAGCAGAACCTCCCGATCCTGCTCGAGACTCAGCGGCCGTGCGCTGTAGGTCTGCGACGCGGTTGTCACCGGTTTCGTCCAGTCGTCGGGCCGCGGGGGCAGGGGAGGAACTGCACTGGTCATTTCGAGAGGCCCCGTGGTTCGGCTCGTTGGGCTAGAGCTTGGCGCGCTTTCGGTCAACGAACGAGCTCACGTTCGCGATCGAGTCCAGGTTCTCTGGAACCAGCTCGCTGTCCTCGATGGTGATTGCGAACTCTCGCTCCAGGAAGCTCACGACCTCCAGAACTCCAGTCGAATCGATGAGCCCCATGTCGAGGAACGATGTCGTCGGCTTCAGCTCCATGCCGGATGGTACGTAGAAATTTGTGGTCATGAACTCGCGGATCCGTTCCTCAGTACTCATGATGATGTCTGCCTCCTCCTTGCAGCGGCGACTCGGGGTTCATTGTCTTCTCCACGGACGAGCTCGGCGCTCTCGTAGATGCGCGCCCGCTGGAACAGAAGCTCGAGCTGCCGCTCCTGACCCAGTCCGAACTCGAACATCAACCAACCACCGGGCCTCAGATAGGCTTCGGCTTCTCGCATGACTCGCTGGTGGATCGACAGCCCGTACGGCCCACCATCGAAGGCCTCTCGCGGCTCACGCGCGAGATCGCTGCGCTTTTCCAGCCGGCTGTGCGAGATGTAAGGCGGATTGCAAACGATCGCGTCGACCGCGCCCTCGATTCCAGCGCCCGCCAGCCCCTGGAAGAGATCGCCCTGACGCACCTGCACGCGCGCGGAGACGCCGAGCTTCTCGACATTCCGGCGCGTGAGCGCCACGCAGGAATCGGTCAGGTCAGAGGCGAAAAGCTGCGCGTCAGGAAATCGAACGGCGAGCGCGCACGCCAGGTTGCCGGCGCCGCAGCACATATCGACGATGACCAGCGGTCGATTGAATCCCGGGGCCGATCCCGAAGCCAGCGCCGCAAGCCGTTCGATGGCGGTCCGCGCAAGGATCTCCGTTTCCTTGCGGGGGACCAGCGCCCCCGGCGCCGCGAACAGCTCCAGGCCCATGAAGCCGACCTTGCCGGATTCATATGCCGCGGCGACCTCGACCGATTCCTTCGCGTCGCTGGCCTCGGACGGATCGGCTGAGGACCTCTCGCTCACGAGAGCCCCGTCTTCTTGATCTTGCCGGTGGTCGTCTTCGGCAGCTCGGCACGAACTCGACGAACTTCGGCACCATGAAGTTCTCGAGCCGCCTCTGGCACTCGCGCAGGATGTCGCGCTCGGTCGAGCTGCACGCCCTGCTCGAGGACCACGAACGCCTTGACCGCCTGGCCGAGGATCTCGTCCGGCACGCCGATCACCGCGGCTTCCTTGACGCCCTCGATGTTCATGAGCGCGTCTCGACCTCCTTCGGCGCGACCTTCTCGCCGCGGGACTTGATGATGTCGTCCATCCGCCCGACGAAGTAGAGGTAGCCCTCGTCGTCGAGCCGGCAGAAGTCGCCCGGTGTAGAGGACCATCTCGCCCGGCAGCGGTCCCGGCCGGAGCTTCTGTCGCGGTCTCCTCGGGCTTCTCCCAGTAGCCGCGCATCACGGTCGCGCCGCGGATGACGAGCTGTCCGACCTGATTCGGGCCCGACCCGCTCGTCGTTCTCGTCGACGATCCAGAGCTCGGTGTTCGGGATGGCGATGCCGACGCTCGTCCGGCTTTCGCTCGAGGTCCTCGGGCGGCAGGTACGTGCAGCGCTTGCACTCGGTGAGGCCGTACATCGAGATAGATCCGCGCCTGCGGGAAAGATCTCCTGCAGCGTCGTGATGTGCTTCACCGGCAGCGCGGCCGCGGTGTTGGTGACGTAGCGGATCTTCGAGAAGTCGTAGCTCGGGCAGGCTCTTCATCTCGGCGAGCATCGCGAAGATCGTCGGCACGCCGGGAAAGCCGGTGACGCCCTCGGCGACCACCAGCTTCAGCACCTGCGCCGGGAAGGCGAACGAGCGCTCGAGCACGAGGCGCGCGCCCACGCGGAACGCCATGATCATCTGGTAGAGGCCGTAGTCGAACGCGAGCGGCAGCACGCCGAGGATGACGTCGTCCTCGACGTTCTCGAGGTAGCGTCGAGATCGACGTGGCCGCCGTGAGCATGTTGCGGTGCGTGAGCATCACGCCCTTGGGCTCGCCGGTGCTGCCCGAGGTGTAGATGATCGCGGCGAGATCGACGTCGATGTTGGCGCGCGGCGGGGGCGCTGCGCCGTCCTCCGCCGCGAGCGTCTCGTCGCAGGGCCGCAGGTTCTCGGATCGCCTCTGCCTGGGCGGCTCGAGATCGCCCCGGTCACGATCACCGCCTTGAGGTGGGGCACCTTCCGCTGCAGGCTGCGCGACGATCGGGGCCAGCTTGGCCTCGGTCGACAGCGCGGTCGCGCGGCAGTCGTTGAGCAGGTAGGCGAGCTTGTCGGCCTTGGTCAGCGGGTTGACGATGCAGACGACGGCGTTGGCCTTGAGCACGGCCCAGAACGCGACCACGGTCTCGACGGTGTTGTCGGCGAAGATCACGACGCGATCGCCGCGCTGCGACGCCGCTGCGCACCAGCGCGTGGGCGAGCGCGTTCGAGCGCGCGTCGAGCTCCGCGTAGGTGAGCCGCTGCTCGCGACAGACCAGCGCGACCTTGTCGCGGCAGTCGCCGCGCTGAGTGCAGCAGGTAGTCGTGCAGCAGCGGTACGGCGTGGTCCATTGTCCCGACTCCTCTCACCTTGTATGGTGCAACCGGTCAACCTGCGTCGTCCAACGTACTTGACGCTCGGAACAGGGCCGCGTCTCGACGAACTGGCGGTGCAGCAGCTGCGTCGAGAGCACGCCGACGAGCGCCATGTTGTCGGCGTTCGAGAACTGCGCCAGCTCGTCGCTGCGCGGCACTTCTTGCCACGAGCTGCCCGACGGCCGCGGGGTCGAAGACGCCGGCGTCGCGCGACCGCGTCCTCGCTCAGCACGTCGTCGACCCAGTCGGGCGTCGCCGCGGCGACGAACGAGAGCGCGTCGGGCGCGCGGTAGGGCTGCTTCGTGCCGCGCGACGATCTGCGTCGGGCAACGAGCTCGCGCCGCGGCGCGCTTGAGCACGTGCTTCTCGTCGAGCACGCGCAGCTTGTACGACGGCGGCAGCGAGTCGGCGAGCGCGACGACCTCGCGGATCGAGGAACGGGAAGCGCCCCTCGACCGAGTGCGCCATCAGCATGCGATCGCCCTGCGACGAGAGGAGGTAGCCGGAGAGCAGCGTGCGGATCTCGAGGTACTGATCCTGCGCGAGCAGCTCGACCAGCTGGCGAACTCGGCGGGCAGCGTCGCGAGCAAGCGCGCGGTCACGTCGACCCTGGCCGCCGCCTCGCGCATGTCCGCGGCGAGAAGAGCCGCTTCAGCGCGCGTCGCCGTGCGCCAGCGCGGCTCGTGCGCGAAGCCCGGCTCCCGCCGCGCGCTCGAGCCCGCGGCCGAAGAACTGCCGCGCCATCGCCCGCTGCGCGACCGGCGAGCGCGCCAGGTACGGGTAGAGCCGCTCGAGCAGGCGCGGCCGCAGCGTCGAGTCGGGCTGCGCGCCCAGAAGCGGCGCACCTTCGCCTCGCGGAAGAGGTCGTAGCCGGCGAACATCTCGTCGGCGCCCTCGCCGGTGAGCACGACCTTGATGCCGCGCGTCGCGCACGAGCCGCGACAGCAGGAAGAGCGGCGCCGGCGCGGTGCGCAGGATCGGCCGCTCGGTGTGGCGGACGACCGTCGGGAAAGACTCGCGCGATGTCGCGCCGCGACGACCACGACCTCGTGGTGCTCGCTGCCGAGGCGCTGCGACCATCGCGCGCTGGTACGCGGTCTCGTCGTACTCGGCGTCCTCGAAGCGGAGCGAGAACGTCGTGAAGCTGCCGCCCTTGGCCGCGCAGCCCGAGCGCCGCGACGAGCGAGCTGTCGAGGCCGCCCGAGAGGTAGCTGCCGACCGGGACGTCGGCGCGCAGCATGCGCAGGCGCGTCGCGTCCTCGAGCGCGTCGCGCACCTGCTCGGCCGCCTCGTCGAGCGAGCCCTGGAAGCTCCTCGGCGTCGGCCACGGCGTAGCGGGGCGCCATGAACGCGCTCGTCGCGTCAGCCCGCCGTCGGCGTACGTGCGGACGTGCCCGGGCTCGAGCTCGTCGACGCCCGCGAAAGACGGTCTGCGGCGGGACGACCGTCCAGAACGTGAAGGTCTCGGTCGAGGCCGACCGGATCGAGCGCGCGCGGGATCGTCCGGATCGGCGGCGAAGATCGCCTTCACCTCGCTCGCGAAGCAGAGCGCGCCCGCCGTGCTCGCAGAGGTAGAGCGGCGCACGCCGAGGCGGTCGCGCGCGAGCACGAGCTCTCGCGCGCGCGCGTCCCAGAGCGCGATCGCGAACTGCCCGTTGAAGCGCTCGAAGCGCCGCGTCGCCCCACGCCTCGTAGGCGTGGACGATGACCTCGGTGTCGCTCTGCGTCCGGAAGCGATGGCCGAGCGCCTCGAGCTCGTCGCGCAGCTCGACGTAGTTGAAGATCTCGCCGTTGAAGACGATCCACAAGCGTCTCGTCCTCGTTCGCGAGCGGCTGCTGCCCGGTCGCGAGGTCGATGATCGACAGGCGCGCGTGCGCGAGCCCGCGCGCGCGCGTCGCGGTAGACGCCGAACTCGTCGGGGCCGCGGTGGCGCGAGCGCCGCCGGCCATCGCGCGCGAGCGCTCGCGCGATCGGCGGCGGCGCGCCGTCGCTCGAGCGCGACGATGCCGGCGATGCCGCACATCGTGCCGTCACGAGCTCTCGCGTCGACCGGCGTCGACGAGCAGCGGCGCGCGCGTGCAGGTAGCGCGTGGCGCGCCGCTTCGCCTCGATGTCCTTGAAGACGCGCTCGACCTGCTCGGCCGTCAGCCCGACGCACGCGGCGCGACCTCGGCGGCGGAGACGCCGTGGTTCGTGCGCGTAGAGGCAGAGGTCCATGCTGGTCGTAGGGCAGCGCGAAGTAGAACTCCTCCTGCGTCTGCGGCAGCGAGAACGTGTCGGTCGTCGGCGGCCGGCTGCGGATCTCCTCGGGCACGCCGAGGTACTCCGCGAGCGCGTAGACCTGGGTCTTGTAGAGGTGCGCGATCGGCTTGACGTCGGCCGCGCCGTCGCCCTGCTTCACGAAGAAGCCCTGGTCGTACTCGAGCCGGTTCGGCGTGCCCGCGACGGCGTAGTGCGAGGCGATCGGCGTGGTAGTACTCCATCATCTTGCGCACGCGCTGCTTGAAGTTCGTCGCCGCGACGAGCTGCAGGTAGGCGGCGCGGCGGCAGCCGCGACGTTCTCAGCTCGCCGCCAGGGCTCTGCACGGTGAGCTGAAAGACGTTGAGCCGATCGCTGTCGAGGATCGAGGGCAAGCGTGAGCTTGCACTTCCAGCCCTCGCCGTACTCGGGAAAGACCGTGCGGATCGCCTCGTTCTGGCGCGCGTAGCAACCGAGCGCCCTCGAGGGCGCGGCCGATGTCCTCGACGTCGCGTCGCGATGCCGAGGCGTCCGCGACCAGCTGGCCGAGCCGCAGCGAGTCGTCGGAGCGAGTCGCGCTCGGGCATGAACAGCCCGAGGACCCGCTCGCGCCCGAGCGCGCGCGCGCAGAGCGCGGCGACGACGGAGCTGTCGATGCCGCCCGAGAGCCCGACGACGACGCCCCGCCGGCGCAGCTCGCCCAGCACCTGTCTTCGAATGCTCTCAGCGATCTCATCCGCCGTGGCGCGCGGGTCGATGGAAAGAGAATGCTTGCCGAACATGGATCCCCCAATCTTGATTGTGACTCGCACAGGTGCCGGTGAAAATCAAGTTTCGGCCGGCGCGCGCTCTGCGGCCCGAGCGTGCTTCGTTTCAATCTTTTTGGTTCAACCTTCTTGTTTCAACCTTTGTGGTTTCAACCTCAGTGGGCCAACTCGGGAGCGCTCGCGAGCAGCGCGCGCGTCCAAATGTCGTAGCCATCTGAATTGAGGTGCTCGCCGTCGAACGTGTACTTCGTGTCCAACAGCCCGTCCTTCAGCAGCGCACCGGAGAAATCGACGTAGCGAACCTTGTCCTCGCCTGCGTCTTCCTCGGCCATGCGCTTCATCCCGGCGCTGATCTCGTGCCTGGGTGGGTTCTTTTGACTCTGGCGGCTTGGAACCAGGCTTTGAAGATAGATGACGGTCTGGGGGGAATCCCGGCGAATGATGGCAACGATCTCCCGTATCTTCTCCAGCGATTGCTGCCCTGTGAAGCCGAGGTTGCCGTGATCATTGCAGCCTATCGCAAGGAAGATCGCGCGCGGGTTCGTACGAACGACGCCCGGCAGTCGTTTCAACAGCCCGACCGTGGTGTCGCCGCCGATACCCCGATTCACCGCGCCGGGAAACATCTCTCCCCACTCGTACTGGCCGATGTGGCTGTCGCCCAGAAAGACGATGCCGTGAGCGACAGGAGGTAAGTGCTCGAAAATGCTTTCCCGCTCCAGGAAGACGGCCCGGTCGGCGTCGATCGGTGGCGCGCGGCCACCCAGGTGAGACAGCTGGTCAGCCAGCTGTCTCCAGGCGCCGCCGCGCGTGAAGGCGGCACCAAGACCGACCACCATCAGCGCGTTCAATGCCAGCGACGCGGCGCAGACGACGCGCAGCCTATTGGTCGACATGCCGGCTCCCCATCGGTGCGAAGGCTCTCACGGGAGCACCATTTTGCCAGATATCAGCGGCGGAGCGCCGGGCAAGTGAGTCATCGCGCGGGAGCGCCGGACGTCGTCGTCGAGGAGGGGAGCTCGAGATCGGCCATGACCGCGAGGTGGTCCGACGCCTTTGTCCGGATGACCTCGAAGTGCACGAATCGAAAGTGGTGGTCGGCCATCACGCGATCGATCCGCATCCAAGGGCGTCGTCGCGGCACGGGGTAGGTGTAGCCGAGCCCGGATCCCGCGTCGGAGAAGCCGTCGCGAAAGTCACCGAAGAAATGCGCGAGCGCCCAGCTTCGCGTCGGCAGGTTGGTGTCGCCGGCGATGATCACCGGCTCGGTTGATTGATGGGCGTCGTCGGCGATCGCCTGCAGCTGCGCCAGGCGCAGCGTCGCGTTCTTCATCACGGTAGCTCCGGCGGCACCCTGGAGGATGCGACCGCCGGCGATTTCACGGCGCAGCCCCTCGCCGCGCAGCTCTTCGAGGCCGTCGCGCGGCGAGATCGGGTGGACGTTATAGATTCGCAGCACGCCGGCCGGTGTCGAGACGCGGTATCGGACGAAGCGCGGAGAGCGCGCCAGGCCGTAGTGCGGGATCTTCGGCGGCTCGACCACCTCCTCGACGGGGAAGCGGCTGGCCAGCAAGAACTGGCCCGAGATCCGGACCGAGTAACCCGGCAGGCCGGGTGGCAGGATGCCGTACTGCACCTGCGTCGTCTCTTGCAGCAGGATCACGTCGGCGTCGGTGGCGTGCAGCATGGCCAGGATCGCATCGTTGCCGTAAGCGCCGGTCGCGATGTTGCACGTGACCACGCGCAGGTGAAATGCGCCCGTCGTCGGGCTCGCCGCGCCCGGCAGCTCGAAACCCATCAGCGGAAACAGCCAGACCAGCGCCGCCACCGCCTGGCTGACGAGCCAGCGACGAGGTCCCCAGATCCACAGCGCCAGCGTCAGGAACGGCAGCGGCAGCGCGAAACCAAGGCGCGGGAGATAGAGCGCCACCGTGGTCACCCACCATCGCTCGCCCATGAACCGGAGCGCGAGCACGATCGCGATCAGCGCGATCGGATAGCTCACGGCGAGAAGCCGGAGCAGCCAGCCCAGAAGACCCACTCGACTCTTCACGATCGTCGTCGACCCCACACCGCCGTTACCACGCTCGAAGCTACCAGAGGCTACCACTACCAGGTGATGCGCTGGCGCCCAGTCAGGTACCGGACCAGGCCGACCACAGCGGCGGCGTTCATCACCACGAAGGTCCGCGCCACGCCTGCCAGTCGGCCGCCCCGTCCCCCCGCCAGGGCGGCCGCGTAGAACGCCGCTTGTCCGACCACCAGGGCGCCCAGCACCGCGGCGGTGCCACCGGTCGACGAGAGCGCACCGGCCACTGACGTCGCTGCGAGGATCATCATCAACCACGGCGCGAGCAGACGCAGGATCTTGTGCGAGATCGTCTCGAACCAGATCGGGTTCGACAGCGGACTCAACAGTGCGGGCACGCGCGCGAAGATTTGATAGTTGCCCGCGAGGGTGCGCGCCTTGCGCCGGAACTCGCGGTCGTCTTCGAAGGCGGCGTCGTGCGCCTCGGCCTCGGCGACGAAGGTGACCCGCTTCCCGGCCAGCGCCAGCCGCATCGGGATCCAGACGTCGTCGAGGATCAGATCCTCGGGCAACTGAGCGAAGTCGGCGCGTCGGATCACCGCGATCGGGCCGGTCATGCCGACCATGCCGCGAAACGCCGACTCCTGAGCCCGGATCCAGTTCTCGTAGCGCCAGTAGACTCCGCTGCCGGCGCCGCCGGTCAGCACCAGGTTTCCCGTGGCGCATCCGACGCTGGGATCGCGCAGCGGGCGGACGAGCGCGCGCAGGGCGCCGGGCGTGAGGGGCTGGCGGATGTCGTTCAAAAGAAGCAGCTCGCCCGTGGCGGCGGGCACCACGGTGTTGAGGGCGGTCGGCTTTCCGCGCCGATCGGCGGACGGGAACAGGCGGACCCGTCCGCGCGCCTCGGCCGACTCCGCGATCGACCGGGCCACCGCCTCGCTGTCGTCGGTGCATCCGTCGAGGTAGATCAGGATCTCGATCCGCTCGGCCGGGTAGTCCTGATCGAACAGGCTCTTGATCTTGGCGGGTAGATAGCCCGCGCCGTTGAACACCGGGAGGCAGACGCTGATCGACGGCAGGGCGCTGTCATCGTCGTTCGCGTGGCCGTGGGCCGTGTCGCCGCCCTGCGGCGCGCGGCGGGCCCGGCTCACCCGCGCGAGCAGACCGATCAGCAGCGGGTATCCGGCGTAGGTGTAGACGAGTAGAAGGGTGGTGAGCACGACGCAGCCAATCACCAGGGACAGCGCATGAGTGGTCATGGTCGACGCCTCTCCGAATCAGGTCCCGAGCGCCCGAATCATCACCAGCGGCGTTTTCACGATGATTCCGATCTCGACGGGCAGGAAGTGCCGCAGGTCTTCCGTCGCGGCGCTGTACGCCAGGTCGTAAAGCAGCTTCACCCGCATGTGGTCGGCGACGGCGTCCTCCGCCCCCTCGATCTTGAAGGGGTTGGTCAGGTCGGCCTCGAACTTGGAGACCGGGCTCCCCGCGTGGGGCTTGCCCGAGTACGAGAGGGAGATCTGCGCGAGCCCGGTGATACCCGGCTTGACGTCGCGCATCCTCTCTTCGAAGTACGGAATCGCCATCGCCAGCTGCTCCGCCAGCTCGGGCCGCTCGGGACGCGGGCCGACAATGCTCATGTCTCCCCGCAGCACATTCAGGAACTGGGGGATCTCGTCGAGGCGCGTCTTGCGCAGGATCCGCCCCGTACGGGTGACCCGGGGGTCGTTCTGCGTGGCCAGCACCGGCCCGGTCATCTTCTCGGCGTCCGGCCGCATCGACCGGAACTTCATCATGACGAACTCAGTGAACTTGGGCCGAGGCGAGGAGCTACGACCCGGGCCATCAGCGTCGCCCGACCCCGGGGCCAACAGCTGCCCAGCGCGGCGCTGGCGAATAAAAATCGGCCCGGGCGATTCGAGGTAGATCGCTGCCGCGATCACCGGGTATAGGGGGAGGGTGAAGGCCAGTCCCAGCGATGACCCGATGACGTCGAAGGCGCGTTTGACAATTTTGACGGAGCGGTGCACGGGATAATACCCTACAACGAAACGGCGAATCTGAGCCATCGCGCCGGAGATAAAGAAGTGGCATGATTCTTTGCGGCCTTGATCAGGATGCAAATGCTCGGTCTCTTGGATCATCGGGACGTGGCGCTGCGGGCGGTCTCGGCCGCCTGCAAGCTGGTCACGCCCCGGCCCCAGCTGCAGGAGATGAATGAGTTTCGCACCCATGTCGTCTCCGCCGTCGGTGAGGCATTCAACAACATCGTCCTACACGGCTACGCCGGGCGTAGCGACGGGATGATCGAGATGGATATCCG
This sequence comes from uncultured Pseudomonadota bacterium, assembly GCA_963778795.1. GTDB lineage: Bacteria > Myxococcota_A > Polyangia > Fen-1088 > Fen-1088 > DASRQZ01. The sequence goes on from CAVZVU010000005.1 coordinate 2,602,044, forward strand.
CACGGAGTTCCACCACATCACCGTGGAGTTTCGGGACTACGGCGAAAGCTTCGACCTCGATGCGGTCGCGACACCAGACTTGGACCTTCTTCCAGAATCCGGATTGGGAATATTCATCATGAGAGCGTTTATGAGTATCAGATATCGCCCAGGTCGCCCTAATGTCCTCACTCTGTCAAAGAGTCTCGTGCCGTCCGAAGGAGAGTCATGACCTTCTCGATATCGATCAACGAGGCTGGGGTGATTCGCCTCTCCATCGAAGGAGAGCTCGATGCCATCACGGTCGCCGACCTAAGAAACGAAATCGAGAAGCTCCTCATGCGCCAGATCGGGCGCGTCGAGGTCGATCTCTCCATGCTGCGCATGCTCGACAGCTCGGGCGTCGGTGCGTTGGTCTCTCTCTACAAGCAGGTGCGCGCCCGGGGCGGGGAGGTCGTCGTCTTGGGCCTTCGGGACCAGCCCCTCGCCATCTTCCGGCTGCTTCGACTGGACCGCGTGATGGTCGGTGCCGAGGTCAAGTCCCCGCCTCCTTCCGCGTCCAAGCATCGCAACCCGTCAAGCTAGTTGCCGTAGGCGCCGTACCTGGCGCCGTGCCTGGCGCCGTGCCTTCCGGGGCAGGCCGACCGGGTATCTGGCGCCGTCGCCCGGGTCGCCGGGGTGGTGCCGCCGGAGACCGCTCGAGAGGGGTCGACCGCCTATATGGAAAATGTCGCCCTTCCGTTACACGGACGGGCTGAAATGTGTTGTAACACACCGTGAGCGAGAGCAGTATCTCGTCGACGTGTCTTACTGCTGTCGCGGCGCTATCCTACGGGACTTTTGGGGGGGCCGGAGGACTTATGGAGACAACTATCAAATCGATTTCTGACTTCACGCCGATGGCGCGGCCGCTCGCCGTCGAGGCGCCGCCGGTGCCGCCGATCCCGGTCGCGCAGGCGCTGGCTGCGATCGGCGAGCCAGATACGACGGTCGATCTCGCGCAGCGTCTCTACGCGACCATCGCCATGCTCTGGTCCGAGGTCGCCGGCGCCGACATGTTTCTGCCGCAGGGAGGCTCCGGTGAGCTGCGCGGCGTGCGCGATGCTCGTGGCGGGGTCGCATTACTGAGTGCGGTCGGCTCCCAGTACGGGGACGAATCCAGCGTCCGCGTCATACCTGTGACACCGACGCTGGTCCCGGGCGACGTCACGACTGACCGCGGCGCCAGCATGTCCGTGCCGGTGATCTCCGACGGGGCGCTCGAGAGCTTCGTGGTGGTTCAGCGGCGTCTGGGCGCACCAAGCTTCACGACGCGCGACCTCGACGCGCTGATCCAGCTCGCGCGGGGCCTCGGCGAGTTGCTGCCGCGCGTCCGCGCGCGCGGCGGGCGTTCCGTCACCGCCTGGCTCCAGAGCGATCTGGCGTCCGCGCGCGACATGCAGCGCATGTTCTTGCCGAGGCCGATCGAGAACAACTCGGCGCACGTGCGCGTCCTCGCCGAGTATCTGCCCGCCTTCGCCGTGGGCGGCGACTTCTACGACTTCGTCGACCTGGGTGACGGGCGTCTGCTCGCCACCATCGGGGACGTCTCGGGTAAGGGGGTCACCGCGGCGCTGATGATGTCGCGGGTCACCTCGGAGCTGCGCCGGCTTGCCCACGAGACCTCAGGGCCCGCCGAGATCCTCACGCGCCTCAATCGTTCGATGCGTGGCATGCAGGAGGATCGGTTCGTCACGGTCGTGTGCGTGCTGCTCGACGTGCCGAATCGGCGCTGGGTCGTGGCCAACGCGGGACATGTCGTGCCCTTGCTGCGCCGCCGGTCGGGGACGATCTTGGGCCTGGCCTACTCACTCAACCCGCCCATCGGGATGATCCCGATGCCGGAGTATCGCGACGAGATCTTCCCGCTCGAATCGCAGGACATCGTCGTTCTGGCCACGGATGGCGTGCTCGAGATGCTGTCGGGTGGGCCGCGTGACGTCTGCTCGACGATGGGCCAGTGCCAGCTCGTCGACACCCTTCGCAAGGCGCCCCACGACTTGGCCGAGATTCATCGGCGCATCCTCAAGACCGAGGATTCGTCAACCAGGGGCCGTGACGACGTCGCGCTGCTGGGGCTCGAGCTGACCGAATAGCGCAGACGGTGCGGCTCCGGGAAGTGCTTACTGGAGAGGGGGGACTCCTGCTTCGGTGGCGCCAAAGGAGGCGGCCGGGAGCTGAGCGCGTGTATAGTTCTGCTTCAGGATGAGCTACCTCCCGACCCATCACCACCTGCCACTCGCCCGGACCCGTGGCGGTCGATTCCAGCGGGAAGGTTTCGGGCGAGCGCCGTCGATAGTATTATCATTGCGGCCTAACGTGCTCTCTCCAGGGTTCGACCTCAGCTTCTTCTCAAACCGGGACGTGCAACTCGCACCGATGGACGGAGTCGCCGGCGCACTCTCCAAGCTCACAGGGAAAAGTGGGTAACGATTCGGGAAACGGCGATTCGACTGCGCTCGTCCGCCAGGAAGAGGACGGCGGGATTGCGTTCGTCCAGTTCGCTCCGACCCCGCCCTTCGACCAGCGTCTGGTGTTCTGGCAGCGGGGCGCGTCAGAGACGGCGGCGAGCTATCGCCTGCTGCGCCAGCGGCTGATCGAGCGCGGCGATCCGCGCACGATGCTATGCACCAGCGCCCTCCGTGGCGAGGGGACCACGACGCTGGCGGCGAACCTGGCGCTGGCCTTCGCCGAGCTCGGCAAGTATCGCGTCTTGCTGATCGAAGCCAGCTTCCGTCGGGCGGCGGTCGCCGAGGTGTTTGGTTTCAAGCCGCCCAAAGGCTTCGCGCTGCAGCTCGCGCGGCACCGGGCGCGACCAATGGAGCCGTGGGTCGTGGTCAAGGTCGGGACGACCCAACCGCTGTTCGTACTGGCCGTCGAGCCGCGTTGCTGCCCCCACTGCCAGGCCGTCGTCGCGCTCGAGGCGCGCTTTTGTGGCATGTGCGGCAAGGACGTCGCGGGCACCGGAACGGTGGCGCTCGACGCGGTGACCTTTTCGATGGCCATGAAGCGCTTCCGCGCGGCGTTCGACTACATCGTCGTCGACGCGCCGCCGGTGCTGGCCAGCGGCGACGTGAACCTGATCCAGGACACGGCCGACGCCATCGTCATCGCGACCCGGCGGGGGCGGTCGGAGGCGCGCGACCTGCGCCGTGCGCTCAATCAGGTGGCGCCGGCGCCGGTGGCGGCCGTCGTCCTGCTCGACGCCTGAGCGACCCTGGCGGGTACGCTCGGCGTACCCGGTCACGAACAGGATGATCAGCTCATCGCTGGCGGACGCTACTCGACCGTGACGCTCTTGGCGAGATTCCGCGGTTGGTCGACGTCGTTCCCCTTGGCCAGCGCGATCGCGTAGCTCATCAGCTGCAGCGGCAGCACGGTCAGGAACGGCTGCAGGATCGCGGGCGCATCGGGCACCGTCAGCACGCGATCGCTGAGGCTGCCGATCTGCTTGTCGCCCTTGGTCGCGACCGCGATGATGTGGCCGTTGCGCGCGCGGACCTCTTGCAGGTTCGACAGCACCTTCTCGTAGCCGGGGCCGCGCGGCGCGATCACCACCACCGGCACGCCGTCGTCGACCAGCGCGATCGGCCCGTGCTTCATCTCGCCGGCGGCGTAGCCCTCGGCGTGGATGTACGAGATCTCCTTGAGCTTGAGCGCGCCTTCGAGCGCGATCGGGTAGTTCGTCCCGCGCCCGAGGAAGAGAAAGTCCCGCGCGCCCTTGTACTGCTCCGCGAGCTCCGTCATGTCGCCGAGCCCCTCGAGCGCCTCGGTCATCTTGGTCGGAATGCCCGACAGCTCCTGCACCATCAGCTTGGCCGCCTCGGGCGCCAGCGTGCCGGTGCGACGGCCGAGATGGATCGCGACCAGCGCCAGCGCGGCCAGCTGCGCGGTGAAGCACTTGGTCGACGCCACCCCGATCTCGGGTCCGGCGTGCGTGTAGAGCGCCCCCTGCGACGCGCGCGCGATCGCGGAGTCGACCACGTTGGAGATCGCGAGCACCTGTGAGCCGCGCGCGCGCGCCTCTTTCACCGCGGCCAGCGTGTCGGCGGTCTCGCCGCTCTGGGAGATCGCGATGATCAGATCATTCGGGCCGACGACCGGATCGCGATAGCGGAACTCGCTGGCCAGATCGACCTCGCACGGGATGCGCGCCGCCCCCTCGATCAGGAACTTGCCGATCAGCCCGGCGTGGTACGAGGTGCCGCAGGCCAGCAGCACCACCCGGCGCAGCGCGCGCGCGTCGACCTCGAAGCCGTCGAGATCGGCGTCGCCGGTCTCGAGCAGCAGGCGCGCGCGCAGCGTGTCGGCGATGGCGCGCGGCTGCTCGTGGATCTCCTTGAGCATGAAGTGGGGGTAGCCCCCCTTCTCGGCCTGCGTCGCGTCCCAGGTGATCGTCTTGGCGGGGCGCGCGATCGGGTTGCCCTCGAGATCGGTGATCTTCACGCCGGCGGCGGTGACCTCGGCGATGTCTCCTTCGTCCAGAAACACGACCTCGCGCGTGTGCTCGAGGAAGGCCGGCACGTCGGACGCCAGGAAGGTCTCGCCCTTGCCGAGGCCGATGACCAGCGGCGACGCCATCTTCGCGGCGACGATCTGCCCCGGGTGCTGGTCCGAGACCACGGCCAGCGCGTAGGCGCCGTGCACCTGCCGCAGCGCCATGCGCAGCGCGCCCACCAGCGACGGCGCGCCCTCTTCCAGCGCCTCGTCGATTAGGTGGGCGACGATCTCGGTGTCGGTCTCCGACAGGAATCGGCGCCCCGAGGCCTCGAGCCGCGCGCGCAGGGCGAGGTAGTTCTCGATGATGCCGTTGTGCACCACGGCGACCGAGCCGACGCGATGCGGATGGGCGTTGGCCTCGGATGGGCGCCCATGGGTCGCCCAGCGCGTGTGGCCGACGCCGACGGTGCCGCGCGGCGGGTCGCGCTCGACCATGCCCTCGAGGCCCGCGAGCTTGCCCCGGCAGCGCACGACCTGAAGGCTGTCCGACCCGGCGACGGCGAGGCCCGCCGAATCGTAGCCGCGGTACTCGAGCTTCTTCAGACCACTGATGAGCAGAGGCGTCGCCTCCCTCGGACCGACGTATCCAACGATTCCACACATCTTTGTTCGCAGATTTTACTGGAAGCGTCTGGATTTTGCCCGTCCTTCCCGCGCGCGAGCGAATTCTCCCTCTCTTTTTGTGCAAGCGGTCCCGGGGGCCCGCGTCTTGAGGATAGAGGCCGATATGGACATGGATGAATCCCCGGAAGGAACCACCCGTCAGGTCGTAACCCCGGTCGCGCCCCCGGTTGGAGTTGGGCTCGGGGTTGCTCGCCCCACGAACATCAACGTCATCTTTTCCCTGACCGTTCTACCGCACGAGAAATCGCTGTTACGGCGAGGACGCCGCCTGGTCGGCAATGACGCCGACGCGCGCGACCTGGTACAGGAGACCCTGGAACGGGCGCTGCGCACGTTCCATGGGTTTCGCCCGGGGACCGCAGTCTGGGCCTGGTTGCGCACCATCATGAACAGCGTCTGGATCGACGGCTGGCGGCGGCGGCAGGCGGCGGCGAAGATCTACCACCTGCCGTCGATCGATCTGCTCGCGGCCGCGGAGCCGGAGCCCGAGGAGGGCACCGGCCTCGACGAGGAGATCCTCGAGCGGCTCCCGGCGGCGATCGCGCAGCTGCCGCCGATCTTCCGCCAGGTGCTCGAGCTGCGCCTGCAGGCCAACCGATCCTACGGCGAGATCGCCGAGTGCCTCGGCATTCCGTCGCGCACCGTCGGCACGCGCATCCTGCGCGCGCGCCGCCAGCTGCGGGCGATTTTGGAGAAGGAGATGGAGCGGGGGACGGACCAGCAGGTCACGCGGGCCGCCCGCGCCCCGGTCTCGGCGCGCCGGACCGCCCGCGCGCCCGCGCGCCCGCACGCTTCGGTGGTGTCGAAGCCGACGCCGCAGCCGGCCGACGAGATCGCGTCGCTGGCGCCGGCGCGCGCGACGCGGAGGACCGCGTGGCAGCGCGCGGGCGTGTGACGATCAGAGGGCCAGGTTCCAGCGTTGCTGGAGGTAACTCGTCACCTGTGTGCGTTCGTCGTCGGTGAGCACGGCAGAGTAGATCACGATCTCGGCGACGTCACCGAGGTAGCGCGAGTGGTGGAGGCTCAACGTCGGCGCATCGAAGGCACGACCGATGAAAGCGGGCGGTAGCATCACGATCGGATTCTCATCGGTGTTGGTGAGGGCCGCGGCGCCATTGATCGCCAGTGAATGACCCATTCTCTGACCGAAGACCTCGATCTCCAGCGCCGCCGGATCGCTGGCCGAGTAGGGGCCGTATGGGATGAACGGATCGAGGCAGCCGTTGTCGCCGACGTTGTCGTAGGCGTAGGGTCCGGCGACGAAGCTTGGTGGTGCAGCACTCGTGGTGTAGCCGAAGCGATACGCGTAGTAGGAGTCGTCGGCGCAAGAGCCTCCGCCCCCGGTGCCCAGGATATAGCCATCGGTGTTCGACTGGCGGCGCTCGACGACGAACACGGTGTAGTCCGTTCCCTTGAGCGGCAGATTCAGATCGACCGTCAGCACGCCGTCGAGATCGTCGCTGCCCGGGCGGTCGAAGAAGAGCGCGTCGCGGCCTGCGATGCTGTCAACGCCGCAGCGTGGACCGGTCTTGCCGGTGACTGGTACGACCGGCAGCGCCCAGCCCCCGCGGTCCTGCCAGGAGGTGACGCGCCCGGATACGCAGGTGACGCCGAAGTCGGCGGCGAGCCACAGCGCGAGCTTGTCGCCGTGCACTGTCGAGGGGCAGCCGGTCCCGCAGACCGCGACGTCGGCCGCGGCTTCCGGCGGAACGTCGGTCGGGCCAACGTCGATCATCGCATCGCCGTCGGTCGCCGGGAGGTCGGGGGGCAGGTCGACGCCGCCATCCGGACTGTCGGCGGGCGTGTCCTCGTTGACCTCGGGCAACCGATCCATCGGGACGTCGGTCGGCGGAACGTCATCGATCGACAGATCGTGACCGGCCTCGACGCTGGCCTCGGCGTCGTCGGCCGCTTGATCCATGCCGTCCGATCCCACGTCCATCTGGACGTCCACCGGATCGTTGGCGCGATCGACGTGGGCATCGACATTGCCGTCGGCGCCATCGGAGGCGAGCCGCATGTCGGTCCGATCATCGCCGCCCGCGTCGGCGATGTTGGGAGTGCCGCTGCTGCTGCTGCAGGCCGCGCCGCCGATCGCCATCGCCATCGGTATCGCCACGCCCAGGAGCAGATTCTGAAGCTTCGCGAACGCCGGTCTGGCCATCGGTTGCCGAGTGTACCGATCCTGCCGCCGCGGCACCATACCGAGCACGGCTCGGGCCCTGAGCCGGATGATACCCGGCGGACGCTACTCGCAGACGCCCTTCGAGACCGGGCATCGGGTCATCAAGTAAACGGCGGTCGTTCCGCCGATGACCGCCAAACCAAGTCCGGTCCATAACCACCACCAGCGCCTTAGCCGTGAGGGGGGGGCCGGATCGGCGTGCCCATCCCCGCTGGTTGAGCTGCCGCCGTTTGCGCCCCCGCCGGCACCGGAGTTCGCGGGCGGCCCCTCAGGCTTGGGCACAGTCAGGGAGACCCTGGCGCCCGCCTCGCCGCTGACGGAAGCGATCCAGAGCGGCTGCCCCGGGCGATCGATCGACACCCGGTGGGTGCCGGGCTCGAGCCAGAGCGGCCCGTCCAGCGGGGCCAGGCCCGCGGGCTCGCCCTCGATCCGGATCGCGGCATTCGCGGGGGCGTCGATCACCTCGAGCGCCACCAGGGCCGCGCTGAGCGCGGTCACGTGTTGATCGGCCTCCGCGCGCGCCAGCGGCTCCCCCGAGGTCTCCTCGCGCAGGAATCGTTGGTAATGGGCCACGGCGCGGGTGCGACGATCCAATCCCTCCTCGCAACGAGCGATGTTGAAGAAAAGCTTCGGGCTCGCGTAAATCCGATGAGCCTCCTCGAAGAGCTTCAACGCCTCCGGCAGATGGCCCGCCCAGAAGAGCTCGTTGCCGTCGTGAAGCAATTGTTGCGCGCGAGCGGCCGCCGCCGTCGCCGCATCTTCGCCTCCGTCGGCGTGCGCGTCGTCGGCGCGGGTCTCGCCTGAGACGATCACGAGAAGGCACGCCGCAATGGCCGGCGCGCCGACATGCCGACGGAGAGAGGTCACGTATCCAGCTTAGACCAGGCCATTGCCGCCGTGCGAAAGACGTGATACTGACGACCCAAATCGGGTCGGAGGGGCAATGTATCCAAGTCTGCGGTTACGCGCTTCAGTTCTGGGATTGTTGTCGAGTGTTTGTTTGGCCTCCTGTTTGCCTCCGACCGAGGTCCCCACGCCGCTCCGGCCGGCGCAGTCTGCCCAGGATGAGACCCGCTCGCTTGTCGAGTCGGTCCAGCGCTCCGGCGAGGTGGCGATCGAGGTGAAGGAGGTGGTGAACCAGGCCGCCAACGCCGCCTTCGCGCAGACTTTCCCCTCGACGCCCGAAGCGCAGTACACAGTTGGCGCCTCCTGCTTTCATGACGGCTGTCTTCAGCATGTGATCTACCGCGACGTGTGCGCGGCGCGTGCGGCGGACGACGTCCTGCTCCGGAGGGTGGGCGCCCCGCTGCGCAAGTGGCCGGGGCCGGTCTACAAGACGCCGGGTATTCCGACGGGGGATGGGAGAGTGGACGTGACCTGGGCCCTGTTGCTGTCCAAGCCGGAGAAACAACGTCCGGCGCTCGATGCGCTGATACGGCCTCCGCCGCCGCCTCCGCCGATCACCCTCCCCGACATCTGTCGGCAAGCTGATGCCGGTGGCAAACCGGTGCCTCCGCCTGCCCCAGCCGGGCGTGCTCCCGCGCCCGGTCTGGTCAACCCGATTCAACCGAGGGCCAAATGATGCGCAAGGTCGCTCCTCTCTTCTCCGTCTTGCTCTTGCGCTGTGGAACGCTGGCGCTGGCGCTCGTGGTGGTGTCTCCCGACGCCCAGGCGGCGGGGGGGCCGATGCGGTACCAGAACTTTCACGGATCCACCTGCCAGACCGCGAACTCAACAATGCCCCACGCCTACTCGAGCGACGGAGTCACCATTCCGCCCGGTCAGGTTTCGCCGGAGTTGATGTGTCCGGTCAGCTGGTCGCTCGACGCGACGACCTCGCAGATGCAGGAGATCTCCTTCACGGTCAGCTGGTCCGGGGTGGTGAACTGGCCCTTCGACCCAGGCTGCACCTTCGTGATGAATACGAGCTCGGTCATCAGCAGCACTGGCCACTTCACGATGATGAACCCGACGGTCATCGGGCCGAACACGTCGACGCCCACGTTCGTCTACTCATGGACCACCGGAACGACGCCGCTGATCTTCTATGAAAACGTCATTGGCTCTCTTCTCTACTGTGCGGCTGTTCCGCCGGGCGTCACCCTCAACGGCTATTCCATCATCACCTGCGTGTCGAAGAATCTCACCGACTGCTCGCCGATCTGATCGCGGTCTCAGGGACGGCGCCCGTCAGCAGCCGGGCAACGAGCAGGTCGACGAGATGTCGACGGCGTCGCAGTAGCGTTGGTCCCAGGCGGCGCGTAAGAGCCAGTTGTATCGACAGACTGGTTGGGGGGGCGCGCTCGTCCGGCAGGCCAAGAGGCATCCCGCCATCGCGCGACCGCAGATCCTTGCCAAGGCGTTGCAGAAGGGCACGCAGACGTCCGCGAGCCCGCACTTGCCGTTGGTCCCGCCGCTCGGGCCACCCTGGTCACAGTAGGACGCCTTGAGCGTACCCGTTGCGCCATTCGCCATGCCGAGGGCGTCCTGCCGACAGCCGAGGGTGTCGCTGTGGTCGCCCCGTATTCCCGCGGGCCACATCACCAGCGTGCAATAGCGCTGGCACGTGGCGATGTCGGGGTAGCTTCCCGGACAGAGCGGGCCGCCACCGTCGCCGGGTCCGATGATCTGGTCGCAGTAGTCGATACACGCTTGGCTTGGCGCCACGTCTGTCGGCGGCGCGGCCGTCGTGGGGTCAGGTGTTTCGCAGACGCCGGCATCGACGCCGTGGCCGGCGTCGTCGCAACCGCCGGTCCCACTTCCGCTTCCGCCGCCAACGCCCATAACGACGCCGCCGGTGCCGCCCGCCGCGGCGTCACCGGAATCACCACCGCAGCCGGTGACCCCGCCCGCCCCGGCGCCGCCGTTTCCGCCGGCACCGCCGATCTCGCCCATACCTCCGGTGCCGACGGCGCCTGTGTTGCCCCCCGCGCCTGTGGCCCCGCCTTCACCGCTTCTGGTCGGCCTTCCTGAGACACCGCCGTCCTCTTCAATCACGGGACATGGGAGGCCCTGATCGCCGTTGACGCCGAGGGTGACGACGACGGTGTCGGAGACGATGGTGTAAGGCTGGCGGTCGCGGCCGTTGCCCAGGTTGCTCAGCACGATCAACTCGTGCCTGCAGGCCCAGGCGGCGATATCAATGCTGTTACCGGGGAGATTATAAAGACCGATTTGCTCGTCGAATCCCCCAAGCGATAGCGGGTGTTTGGTAGAACCGAAGTCGACTTTCAGCGTGTCGATCTCCAGGGCCGGCGTGCCGGACGGTGTGAACGAGATGATGGTGACGCGCCGGCAACCGGCCCAGGCGCCCAGACTCGCGAGCACCAGGAGAATCGAGAGGACCGGTCCCCGCGGGCGTTTCATGGCGCCAACCTCTCGATGAGGATCGGGCGCGGCTTCGGTTCAGCGGGTGACGGGAGCGGCTGCGGCTCGGTCGGCGCCACCAGCGCGGGCGCGGCCTCACCGGTGGCCGGTGGGGGAGGAGGCGCAGCCGCGACGGCCTTGGTCTTCTCTACCTTCCGGCGCGGCGTCTCCTTCTTGGTCGGCGCCGGCAGCGCAACGTGCGGGGGGGGCTTGCTGACCGCGGTCGCCCGCTGCGCCTGAGTGGGCGGGGTGTCGGCTGCCCGCGGAACCGGGCCTCGCTCGATCGTCAGCTTCGTCGGGTCGGGCGGCGCGCCAGGCACGCCGGATCCCGACGCCGCCTTGTCGGCCTGGCCCGTTTGGGCCGGCCCCGTCGCCCGCCAGAGCGCCGGATCGGTGCCCGGGCGGGCGCATGCGCATCCACGCCACGATCCCCAGCGCCGCGGCCAGCACGCCGGCCGACGCCAGGACCTCGCGGCGGATGAACCACGAACGGCGCTGCTTCTTGGTGATGGGCGTCGGCGCTGGCTTCATGGCGGTTCCCTCACCTTCCAGCGCTTGCAGGAACGCCTTGACCGAGGGGAAACGAGCCTGGCGATCCTTGGACAGGCCCCGCTCGATGGCGGCGACCACGTGGGGCGGAACGTGCGGCGCCAGGCTGGTCAGCGGCGCCGGCGGTTCGTGGACGATGCGATACAGCACGGTCGACAGCACCTCGCCGCCGAAGGGGTGCCGGCCGCCCAGCATCTCGTAGACGATCGCCGCCAGCGAGAACTGATCCGACTCGGGGCCGACGCCGTCGGCGCTGCCGATCGCCTGCTCGGGCGCCATGTACTGCGGCGTCCCCAGCAGCGTGCGGTCGTGGGTGACCACCAGCGACGGGTTGGATCGCTTGGCCAGGCCGAAGTCGACCAGCTTGACCCGCTCCGGCTCGCCGTCGGTCTCGGGCAGCACGAAGATGTTCTGCGGTTTGAGATCGCGGTGGATGATCTGGTGGCCGTGCAGCGTGCTCAGCGCCGACACGATCTGGCGCACCAGGCGCAGCGTCCGCGCCGGCGACAGCGGTCCCGGCGCCATCACCTGGGCCAGGTCGACGCCGTCCAGGAACTCCATCACCAGGCAGGGCAGCCCGTCGGGCAGGTGGCAGAAGTCGATGACGTTGACGATGTTGGGGTGGCTGAGGCCGGACGCGATCATCGCCTCGCGCTGGAAGCGCGAGAACGCCTGCGCGTTGTCGGCCAGATCGGTCGACAGCAGCTTGGCGGCGTAGCGGCCGGCCAGGCGGGCGTGCTTGACCTCGTAGACGTCGCCCATCCCCCCGCGCCCCAGGAAGCGCACGACCTGGTAGGTGCCGTCCAGCGGCGTCCCCGGCGCCAGCAGCGGCCGCTCGCGGCCGTGGCCGCCGTGGCCGAAGGGCGTCGTGGGCTGCTGGCCGAAGGGCTGGGTCTCGATCGAGCGCGTGACCTGGGTCGCCGCGCTGACGTGCGACGCGGCGGCGGCGATCAGCGCCGTGCACTTGTCGCAACCCGACAGGTGCGCCTCGACGATCGGCAATCTTGTCGGCCGGCAGAAGGCCGGCGGCGAAGTCGACGACCGCTTGCTCGTCGAGGCAGCGCTGGCTCTCCTCGCTCGCAGAATCGTCGACGGACCCTCGCATGACAGTCGCCTGCGTTCTGACGGTAACACCCTGGCCGGCGTCCATCAACGAAGCAGCCGCCCGGTTGAGCTGGGCGTATACTCGCCGCACCTTCGCCGTGACTCAGCTTCCCAGCGCCCGGGCCTTTCAGCCTCTTCGCCGCCCATGTCGGGGGCGGGGTCGGCGTCGCTGCCGTAGCCCGCGCGCCGACCCACCGACGATGAGGTGCAGCGCACAACCCGGACGCTGCAGGAGATCCTGGCGGCCGCCGTCGCCGCCCACGGGCACCTCTCGGTCGACGAGGTGCGATTCCTCGCCCACCTGGCGCGGCAGATTCCGGCCGCGCCCGAGGAGTGGGCGCCCGCCCTGGCGCGCATCCACGCCGCCGATCTCTATCTCGCCTTCGCATGTGCAGAGCAGGTCCCGGGCGCCCTGGCCGCCTTCGAGAGCGCCTGCGGCACCGTGATCGACGGCGCGCTCAGCGGCCAGGCGACGGCCGCCTTCGCCGACGACGCCAAGCAGCTGGTGCGCGAGAAGCTCTTCATCGGCGGGGAGGTCGACCCCGACGAGCCGGCGGCCGGTCCGCGCATCCTCTCCTACGCCGGCCGCGGTCCGCTGGCGGCGTGGGTCGCGGTCAGCGCTCAGCGAACCGCCCTGTCGTTGCGCCGCCGGGAGGTCTCCGCCCAGGCCCGCCACCGCGCCGCCGCCGCCGAAGAGCTGGCCGCTTCGGTACATCCGGAGCTGGCGTATCTCAAGCGGACGTACCGCGCCGCCTTCGTCGACCTGCTTCGAGGAAGCGTTCGCGGCGCTGACCAACCGCGAGCGCACCCTGCTTCGCCTGCACCTGGTCTCCCGCCTGCGGCTCGATCAGATGGCGCCGATGTTTCAGGTCAATATCTCGACCGTCTCGCGCTGGCTCGCCAGCGCTCGAGAGAGCCTGCTGGTGCAGACCCGCGACGGTTTGAGTCGCCAGCTTCATCTTGCGCCTGGTGAGTTCGATTCCCTGGCCCGGCTCCTGCACAGCCAGATCGACGTCAGCCTGGTACGGTTGCTGGCGGAACGGCCGACGAAGTCCTGAATCTTGCGGTGAGCCAATGTCGGCCTCTCTCACTTCACAGACGCGGCTCGGACGACCTGTTTGCAGAAAAATCCGCCGATTTTGGTCGAGCCGACGAAATATTTTCCGCGGTCGACGTTATGTAATGTCCGGAGGGCAGGGCTACGCGCCTTCGGGGCGGCGCGACGGTCCCTCCGGCCGCGACCGATTGACCCGCGCCGGCGTCTGTTCGATCGCGGGTGACGCCGTGATATGTTCGCCGCCCATGATCGACCACATCAGCTTGCGTGTGCAGGATTTCTCGAGAGCTGTCGACTTCTACAAGTCGGCGCTCGCCCCGCTCGGGTACGAAGTTCTGATGGAGTTCCCGAACGTGGCCGGTCTGGGGGCAGGTGGCAAACCTGACCTCTGGATCATGCAGACCGATCAGACTCCGCATCCGACCCACATCGCGCTCAACGGCGAACGGCCTCAGATCGACGAGTTCCACTCCGTCGCGCTGCAAGTCGGGGGCAGCGACAACGGGCCGCCCGGGTTGCGGCTCGACTACCATCCGCACTACTACGCAGCGTTCGTCCTCGATCCCGAGGGGAACAACATCGAGGTGGTGTGCCACACGCCCGAGGGCGCTGCCGAGAAGCCGTCGGCCAAGGCCGTGAAGAAGGCGCCTGCGACGAAGAAGGTCGCAAAGAAGGCGATGGTCGCGAAGGCGCCGAAGAAAGCCGCGAAGAAGGCCGCGAAGAAAGCCGCCAAGGCCGCCAAGCCGGCGAAGAAGGCGAAGAAGGCGATGAAGACGTCAGCCAAGAAGCCGGCCAAGGGCAAGAAGCGCCGCTGACGGTCCCCCTCTCCTGAGCGCGGGGCTGGCGCGGGCATCGCCGATAGACCGCGACCGGTTACCTGGCCGCGATTTGCGATCGTCACTGGGAACCCGCGCGGCGGGGCGCTGTCCCTCCGCCATGAACGTCGCCCCTCGCATGCGCGGTCGGTTTCGCGGTCGCTTTCGTGGTCGGTCTCGTCTGTTGGCCTGGCTCGCGGCGCTGGCGCTTGGGGGCGCGGGCGCGCCCGGCGCCTGCACCTCCACCCGCGACGACCGCTTCGTGCTGCTGCGCCGCGGTCCGGTGCGTGCGCCGGGGGCACCGACGCCGCTTGGCTATCCCGAGCGCGACGATCCCGGCGCCGCGCGGGTGCAGCGGCTGATGTCCGACGAGCTCACCGGCGAGCTGCTGCGCACGTTCGCGATGGCGCGGCGCCTGCCCGCCGAGCCCGGGTCGCGGGGATGCTTCCGGTCGCGCCGGGAAGCGGGCAGGTCGGTCGAGAGCGTGCGCGCCGAGGTGCCGGCGTATCTCGTGCTGGGCGTGAGCGATCTCGACGATCGCCGCCACCCCTATCGGGATCGGGTGATCGGAACCGGCTGGTGGAGGGAGTCGATCGCCGCCGACGTGCCGCTGGTCTGGATCGACGACGACGCCACGCACCTCGCGCTTGGCGAGACGCTGGCATCGACGCGCGACCGGCAGGCCGACGTGGCGGTCGATCAAGACGCGGTGGCGTTGCAGGACGCAGTGGCGTTGGATCAGGTCGTTCGAGGGCTCGGCTACGCGATCGTCGACTTGGCGACGGGCGGGCGCGCGCCGGCCGGCGACGACGCCGCCCCCGATCCGCTCACCGAGGGCTACGTTCAATTTCTCGAGGTCGTCAACGCCGAGTGGCGCGCTGGCGCGGGGGCCGCCGCAGCGGGCGATGCCCGCGCCCGGCTGCGCCGCGCCGGCTGGTTCGCCGACGTGCGCGGCAACCAGGGGGTCGAGCGCTTTGTCCAGCGCGGCAATGACCTCGCGCTCGCCCCTGACGATCTCGTGCGCGATCCGCTGGTGATCGCCACCGTGCTCTATCGACTGGCAAGCTCGGCCGCGGGGCATCGGTTGGCGCCCGACGAGATCTACCGGCGGTTGGTGCCGGAGTTTCCTCCCGCCGGTTTCAGCCCGGGGCAGCTCCTGGGCGCCTTTCGTAATTTCCAGGCCAAGCTGCTGGTGGCGTGGAACCGCGCGGGCGAGTCGGCGCGGCCGCCCCGCGACCTGATCGATCTCGTCAAAGCCTACGCCGACACCTTTCCGGACGAGCGGGCCGAGGTCACGCGGATCTTCCTGGTGACGACCTATGGCTTCACCGCGCGGCCCGGCGGCGTGCATCCGCGCCAGCCGCCCGAGCAGGTCGCGTCGAAGCTGGCGGCGCTCACCGCCGACGTGCTTTTCGGTCGGATCGGATTGCGCACCGCTCTGCGCACCGGTTTGCGGGCGGGGCCGGCGCCCAGCCAGGGCGCGCCGCAGCGTCCGCTCTGAGCGGAATCCTGGAAAGGCGCCGCCGGTCAGCGATCGCGCGCGCGGTGGAGCGCGCGCTGTTCGCGTTGTTCTTCACGGCGCCGGAGCCGCTGCTCGCGGCGTTGCTCCTTCAGTTCGTGCCGCTGGCGCCGGTGGGCGTCGCGCCCGCTCTCGCCTGGCAGGCGCATCCGGATATCGACGCCCCCCATCACCACGAAACCGTGCACGCGCAAGAGCGGCGCGTCGGCGTCGGGATGGACCGGGGCGCGATTGACCTCCTGAAAGCCACCCATGATCGCCGACCCGTGGGTCTCGACGGCCAGTCCGGGTGGCACGATGATCTCGGTGCCGCCCATCATCGAAAAGATCTCGATGTCGACCGGCCCGGGGGGAAAGCGCGCCTCGCGCAGGTCGAGGTGGGCCCCGCCCATGAACGTCACCAGACGCAGGCGCCGCGGCATGCTCCAGGCCCCGCGCCGTTCGACACCGCCCATGATGGCCAGCATCGTCTGCTCGGCGCGAACCTGGGCCGCAGGCACCAGCGCCGGCGTGATCCTGACCGTCGGTGCCGGCTTGGCTACCGACGCCGGCACGATCGGTAGGTCGGCGAGCAGGGCGTCGATCTCCTCGGGCGACTCCGAGGTGTGCGCGAGGGTGATGCGACGCTCGAACTCGTCGACATCGAGCACGTCGTGGGCAAAGTGCTCGGACAGCACCGCGATCACCCGCTCGCGGCTCTCGCGCGCCCGCGTCAGCGTCAATCGATTCTCGGGGGGCATGGGCGCAGCATACTGCGTCGCGGTCCGGCGTGGGGGGCCCCAAACCACCGCCGTAGAACGCTGTTCGAGTAAGCCGCCATCTCAGTGAGAGGCCGCGGTCACGGTCTGAGTCCGGACCAGCGGTTGACGCTGGATCACGCGCAAATTTGGTGATGAAGGTGAAATGACAGATCCACTAATGACCGCAGGCGGACTACTGTCGGGTCCGCCCTGCGCTGGTTTTTCTGGTTCTCGTTCTGCTTCGCTGGCTCCCGGTCGTATCCGTCGTCCCTGCGTCTTGCCCCATCCCCGCCGCTCGCCCCCGATCCTTTGATCCCCGGCTTCGCCGGGGGGGAACTCAAAAATGAATAACCTCGTTCGCTCGCTCGGTCGTCGCCGTTCGTCGTCTTCCTTCGCCGCGTTCCTCGCCAGCTGCTTGCTGATCTCGGTGGCATTCGGGTCGGGGTGTGGTCGCGATTCTCTCAGTCGCCTGCAGCCCGACAGCATCGGGGTGGGTAGCGGCGACGCCGCGGTCGACGGCGATGCCCGGAGCGACGGCAGTGTCGACGGCGGTGGCGACACCCGGGCGATGATTCAGTCGATCAGCATCGATCCGCCGCAGGCGACGCTGGTGCAGGGCTCGGCGCGCGCGCTGGTCGTGACCGCGGTCTACACCGACGGCACCCGGGGCGACGTCACCGCGGGCGCGACGTTCACCTCGTCGGCGTCGACGATCGCCGGGGTCAGCGCCGCCGGCGTCGTCACCGCGGTTGCCGCCGGCACGGCGACCATCACCGCGACCGTCGGTACGCTCTCGGCGACGGCGTCGATCACGGTCAACGCCCTGGGCGTGACCGCCATCGCCATCCTGCCGGCGACCGTCACCACCGCGGTGGGAACCAACATCTCCTTTACCGCCGACGCGACGCTGTCCGACGGCACGCACCAGGACGTGACGATCTCGGCCACCTGGACGTCGAGCGCGGTCACCGTGGCGACGGTCGCCGCGGGCGGTGTCGCGACCGCCGCGCGGGCCGGCAGCGCGACCATCACCGCGACCTTTCGCGGCGCCTCCGGTACCGCGATGCTGACCGTCACCGCGGGGACGCTCACCGCGATCCAGGTCGGGCCGGTCGACCCGACCGTCGGGACCGGGACGACCATCAATTTCACCGCGACCGGCATCTACTCCGACGGCACGCGCGCCGATATCACCGGAATGGTGACCTGGTCGAGCTCGGTGACCGGGGTGGTTGCGATCGCCGCCACCGGCCGCGCGCAGACGCTGGCGCGGGGGACGTCGGTGATCACCGCGACCTTCGGCGGCCAGAGCGGCACCAGCACGGTGACGGTCACGCCGGCGGCGCTGGTCAGCATCGCGGTCACGCCGACCATGTCGACGCTGGTCGCGGGCGGGACCGCGATCCTGCGCGCCACCGGCACCTACGCCGACGGCAGCATGGTCGATCTCACCTCGAGCGTCGTCTGGGCGTCGACCGGCGTGGCGGTGGCGTCGGTGTCGAACGCCGTCGGGACGGCCGGGACGGTGACCGCTCTCATCGTGGGGACGGCGACGATCACCGCCACCTCGGGCGCCATCGTCGGGCAGGCCACCGTCACGGTGTCGCGCGGCGACCCTGATCGGGATCATCGTGAGTCCCGCGGCGGCGTCGACCCCGGTCGGCACGACGGTGGCTCTGACTGCGTCGGGCCTCTTCTCCGACACCACCCGGCGCGACATCACCAACCAGGTGGCGTGGACCAGTGCGCCGCAAGCCGTCGCCACGGTGTCAAACGCCCCCGGCACGCGCGGGGTCGTCACCGGCGTCACCGTCGGCACCGCCACCGTTACCGCGTCGCTCAACGGCGTCGCGGGCAGCGCCACGATCACCGTGGTCGCGGCGACGCTGCGCTCGATCACCGTCACCCCCGCCAACGCCACGACGACGGTGCTGCTTGCGTTCCAGCTACACCGCCACCGGGACCTATTCGACCGGCACCACCGTTGATCTGACGACCGACGTCACCTGGGCGACCGGGAATGCCGCCATCGCCGCCATCAGCAACGTCGCCGGCGCGGAAGGGCAGCTGGTCGCGCGCACCAACGGGACGACGACGGTGACAGCGACGCTGGGCGCGATCACCGGAACGACCAACGTCACCGTGATCGGGCGCGTGGCGGTCGCGCTGGCGATCGCGCCGATCGCGCCGTCGGTCCGCCTCGGTACCGGCAACGTCCGCTTCACGGCGACCGAGATCTTCAGCGACGGCACGCAGATGAACGTGAGCGCGCAGTCGGCCTGGACGTCGTCGCTGCCGGCGGTCGCCACGATCAACACCACCAACAACCGCGGCCTGGCGACGCCGGTCGCGGTCGGTACGACCACGATCACCGCCACGTTCATGGGCTTCACCGCGGCCACGACGCTGACGCTGACCCAGCCGACCATCACGACCATCAGTGTCACGCCGATAACGCCGGTGGTGACCCTGGGGGCGGTGGTTCAGTTCACCGCGACCGCGATCTACTCCGACGGAACGACCCAGAACGTCACCGGCGGCGCCACCTGGGTGTCGAGCGCGCCCGGCGTGCTGGCGGTGACCACCGCGGGCGCACGCGGCCGCGGCACCGGCATCGCCGCCGGCACCGCGACGGTGACGGCGACGTTCATGGGACTGTCGGGCAGCACGACCGCGACCGTCTCGACCGCCGTGCTGACGTCGGTCTCGGTGAGCCCGGCCGGGGTGACCCTGGCGGTGGGGGCGCGGCGCCAGTTCACGGCGCAGGCGATCTTCTCCGACGGAAGCTCGCGCGACGTGACGGCGCTGGCGGTCTGGCTGTCCAGCGCGCCCGCGGTCGCCGGTGTCAGCGACGCGGGGGCGACGCGGGGCCAGGTGACCGCGGTCGGCGCGGGTACCGCGAACATCCAGGCCACCTTTGGCGGCCTCAGCAGCGCGGTCGCGGTCACGGTGACCCAGGCGACGCTGGTCAGCATCCAGGTCACGCCGTTCAACGCCATGCTGCCGGCCGGGACGTCGATGCCCTTCCAGGCGACCGGCCTGCTGTCTGACGGCACCTCGGTCGATCTGACGGCGACGGCGACCTGGCAGTCGTCCGACACGACGGTCGCTGCGGTCAGCAACGCCGCCGCGACGCGCGGGCTGACGACCGCGATCGCGGCCGGTACCGCGCAGATCACCGCGACGTCGGCCGGCATCAGCGGCTCGACGACGCTGACGGTGCCGGCGGCCACAGTGACGGCGGTTCAGGTGACGCCGTTCAACCCGCGCTTGCCGGCCGGCTTCGCGCAGCCGCTGGTGGCGACCGCGCTCTTCTCCGACGGGACGAACCGCGACGTCACGGCGACGGCGACCTGGACGTCGATGACGCCGGCCGCGGCGACGGTCAGCGACGCCGCCGGCAGCAAGGGGCTGGTGACCGCCGCGGCCGCGGGGGCGACCACGATCTCGGCGCAGTTCTCGGGCCGCACCGGCAGCACGACGGTGACCGTCACCGCGGGGACGCTGGTCAGCCTCACGATCGCGCCCGCCAACCCGAGCGCGGCGGCCGGCACCACGGTGGCGTTCACCGCGACCGGCCGGTTCAGCGACGCGAGCACGCTCGACGTCACCGCGTTCGTCACCTGGACGTCAACCAACACCGCCACCGCCGACGTCAGCAACGCGGCGGGCTCGCGTGGTCAGGCGACGGCGTTCGTCGCCGGCACCACGACGATTCAAGCCCAACGCGGTGCGATCACCGCGACGACAACTCTGACCGTGAACTGACCCCCTGCACGCTGGCCGCTTGGACACCAGGAAAGATCCATGACGCTGACAACCTCTGCCTCCCTCCGCTGGTCCCCTCGTTCGATTCGACGTTCGCTCGGTCGCTTTTCCCGCCGCGCCTTGAGCCACGCGCCTGGGGCGCTAGTGCCCGGTTCGCGCTGGCGCTCTTGGCGGCGCTGGTCGCCGGCGGCACCGCCGCCGCCGCCGGGCCCGAGGAGGTGGAGGGGCCGCCCGAGGCGACCGCCGCCGCCTCCAGGGCTCCCGCGCCGCCGCCCACCCACGGGGTTGACGACCCCGCGGTCTTCTTGCCGTCGCTGGATGGGCCGATCGGCCTTTACCACATGTCGACCGCTGACGTCGGGCCGGCGCACCACCTGCGCTTCGGGTTGCACGGACAGTACTTCTCCACGAACAACGTCGTGGTCGGGGGCGACAGCGACTCGATGCTCGCCGGCTCGCTGACGCTCGGGTTCACGCCGGTGCGCTACCTCGAGATCTTCGGCGGCATGCTGACCTCGAGCAACCGCAACACGCGGACGAGCGAGCCGGGCCGCACCGACCAGGACGTCATCCGCGCCGCACGGCGATCTGTTGCTGGGCCCCAAGCTCGCGGTGCCGGTCGCGACCGGCACGTCGATCGGCTTCGAGGCCGGCGTGCGCTTTCTGGCGTCGGCGTCGAGCCTGGCGTTCTCGCCGAGCTCGACCTCGCTCTGGTTCGGGCCGCTGGCCACGCTGGATCTGCGGCCGCTGGCCGGCGTGCCGCTGCGCCTGCACGTGAACGCCAACTTCTACGTCGACAACTCGAAGAACGTCTACGACCTGAGCACGGCGACGCCCGAGTCGCGCCAGGCCGCCAAGTTCGCCTACGGCATCGGCGCCTCGCGCGTGCGCCTCGCGGCCGGCATCGACGCGCCGCTCGAGAAGTACACCGGGCCGGTGCCGCTGCGGCCGTTCGCCGAGTACCACGCCGAGATCGTCACCGCCGCCGCCGACCCGGCGCTGGTCGACGTCTCGCCGCTCGGCGGGCCGCGCGATCGGCAGTGGCTGACGTTCGGCCTGCGCGCGCAGGTCTACCGGGGCGCGACGCTCGACGTCGGCGCCGACGTGCGGTTGCGCTCGACCGGGCTCGCGTACGAGCCGCCGCTGCCGCCCTACGCTGTGATCTTCGGCGCGTCCTATCCGCTGGACGTCGACGCCTTCAGCAAGCCGGTGATCGTCACCCAGGTGATCGAAAAGAAGGTCGAAGCCCCGCCGACCGAGGGGCGCATCGCCGGCGTCGCCAAGGACAAGTCGGGCAAGGGGATCGGCGCACGCGATCGTCGCGGTCGCCGGGCGTCCGCACGCCAGCGTCGTCACCGACGCCGACGGGACGTTCGAGATCGCGGCGCTGGCGCCCGGGCCCGCCAATGTGGAGGTCGAGGCGCCCGACTTCGAGGGCGAGAAGGTCATGGCGATGGTGACGGCGGGCCAGGTCACCGACGTCGCGCTCGCGCTGACGGCGAAGGCGCGCACCGGTTCGGTGCGCGGCAAGACCACCGACGCGCAGGGACACGCCGTCGAGGCGACGCTGAAGTTCTCGGGCGCGCAGGCGCTTCGAGACGCGAACCGATGGCAGCGGCCTTTACCAGGCGGCGCTGCTGCCCGGACCGTACAAGGTCGTCGCCGAGGCGCCGGGGTTGCCGACGAAGGAGAGCGAGTTCGAGGTGGTCGCCGACGCCAACCGCCAGATCGATCTGATGCTGCGTCCGCTGAGCCCCGACCTGACCCTGACCGCCGACGAGATCGTGCTGCGCGCGCCGATCAAGTTCAAGACCGGGGCGGGGACGCCCAAGCTGGTGCCCGAGTGGCAGGCCGAGCTGGATGGCGTGGTGGCCGTGCTGGAGGATCGCCCGGAGATCCGCGTCCTGCGCGTCGAGGCCCACTGGGATCCGAGCGCCGGTCGCCAAGGCCAAGGAGATCACCGACGCGCAGGCCGCGGCCGTGAAGGACTACCTGGTCAAGAAGGGGATCGCCGAGCCGCGCATCGAGGCGGTCGGAATGGGCGCCGACCAGCCGCTGGTCCCCAACGTCACGCCGGTCTACAAGGCAAAGAACCGCCGCCTCGAGCTGCACATGATCCGCTGAGGCGGCGCGGAGCCGGACTCCTCACCCTGGCCCTCTCCTCGCCGAGCCGGGGAGAGGGGACCGGAAATGGGTGAGGAGCGCGGACGGGACGAGGACGAGGATGAGGACGAGGTTGATCCCCACCTCGCCCCGCGGAGCGGGGAGAGGTCGCCGGCCGTCCGCGGCCGGCGGGTGAGGGGTCCGGTCCGGCGCGGGGTCGCGCGGATTCCTCGCCGCAGAGCTACAGCGTCCGGAGGATCGCGCGCACGTCGGAGGCGTGGGCGCCGTAGGGGGAGAGCTTCAAGTACGTCTCGTAGGCGGTGCGGGCGTCTTCGCGCTGGCCGGTGGTCTGCGCGATGGTGCCGATCAGCAAGTAGGCGTCGGCCAGGCGAGGGTCGGTGGCGACGGCGCGTCGCGCGAGCTGCAGGGTCTCGGCCGGCCGTCCCGCGAGGAGGTCGGCGCGCGCGAGCAGGATCATCGCGTCCGGGGAGTGCGGATCGCCGCCGAAGACCTGCCGGCAAGCGGCGAGCGCGTCGCGCGGGCGCTGCCGCAGCAGCGCTGACTTGCACAGCTCCAGCGGCGGGGCGGTCGACCCTGTGCCGCTGAACGCTGGCTCGGGCGGGCGGGGCTTGCGGGCTGGGTTGGCGGCGATCGTCGTGGAAGCGGCGGCGGTGGGAGGGGTCCCGGACGGTGCGGCGGGCACGGACGGGGCTCCGACCGCGGACGGTGGGGCGGGCACGGGCGGGGCGGCGGCCGCGGACGGTGGGGCGGGCGGGGCGGCGGGCACGGCGAGAGCGACCGCCGTCGCCGCTGTCGTCTTAGTCGTCGCTTGGGGAGTCTCTTCGGGGGCCGGAGGAGGCGGCGGCGGGGTCGCGGCGACGGCCGGTGTCCCGGTTTCCGTCGTGGGAACCGGGGCCGCGGCGATCTCGTTCACCGCGGGGGCTGCGGCGGCGACCGTGGTTGTTGCCGCCGCCGCGGAAGGGGCCGTGGCGGGAAGGTTCGTGGTCGCGGTGTTGCCGCCGATCGCCGCCGCCGCCGGATCGGCTGCTGCGGTCGTGGCTGTCGCCGTCGTCGTCACGGTGTCGGGCGCGGTTGCAGCGGTCGCAGCGGTCGCCGTCGTCGCCGGCGCCGTGGTAGCCGGCGGGCCGGCGTTCACCGGCGCCGCGACCGCGGCCACGTCGCTCGACGTGTCCGTCGCGCGCGCGCGCGTCGTGTTCGCGTGTCGGAAGGCAACCACCGCGACGATCACCGCCAGCAGCGCCGCACCGCCCAACAGGCGCCGGTGGCGATGGGCCTGCGCGCGCGCGTTTTCGACGAAGAGGTGCAGGCGCCCCTCGTGCCCCGCAACCTCGGCGCTGAAGTCAGCCGCCGCGTGCCCGGTCTCGTGCAGCCGGTCGCCATCCTCGAGCCAGCGCGAGATCATCTCCGAGAACGGCAGCTCCGCGCTGGTCGTCCCCGACGTCGCTGCGGTCATCGCCTTCGCCGTAGCCGCCGTCACCTTCGAGCCGACCTCCCCGGGCAGAGCCGGGCCCCTGTCCTTTTCACCGGCGCCGGGGGTCGACTTCTTCTTGGCCATGTGCGGGTTAGTGGCCGTGGCCGGCCGGTTTCGTCAATGGCGGTACCGCGTCGCGAACGATATCAGTCTGCCTCATCGCTCAGTAGCGAGCCACCTCGACGAAGGCGCCCCGCTGCTGATCCCAGGCGAACTGTACGGCGCCGCGCGCGCCGTCGGACTTGACGTCAATCACGACGTACTCGACCGGATAGGACGGCTGCCCGTCGAACAGGGCCGCCGCTTCGTCGGTCTTGCTGAAGTAGGCGCCGACGTCGACATGCGAGTGATAGACAATCTTCGCCGGGCTG
Organism: uncultured Pseudomonadota bacterium; assembly: GCA_963778795.1. Taxonomy (GTDB): domain Bacteria; phylum Myxococcota_A; class Polyangia; order Fen-1088; family Fen-1088; genus DASRQZ01. The sequence continues at coordinate 2,626,255 of CAVZVU010000005.1, forward strand.
TCGCCGCGCAGGCTGCGCTGCAGCTTGAACAGGTCGGGCGCGTCCAGGTTGTATGCGGTGCGCGCGTCGCGCTCGAAGCGGATCGGATCCTCGGCGTGCAGTCGGTTCTGGATGTTGACGCAGGCGACCGCGCGATCGGCGACGGCCGATCCCTTGGGGCCATAGATGATGCCGCAGCACTCGTCGGGATAGTCGCGGCGCGCGTGCGCGTAGATCTCGGCCAGCGCCCCGGCAGAAACGATCGGGTGGGCTGCCCCTTCGTCTCCGCTCGCGCCCGCCGTGGCGGCGTCCGTCGGCGTCGGCGTCAGCGTGGGCGTCGTCGTCTTCGTCGTCATGATCCCTTGCCGCCGTTGACCGGCGGCACCGGCGTCTGCTTTTCGACCGGCGCCTCGAAATAGCGATCGGCGCGATCGGGAAACAACGTCACGACCACGCCTCGCCGCCCCGCGGCGTGCTCGCGCTTGGCGATGCGCACGGCGCCCGCGAGCGCGCCCCCCGAGGAATGGCCGACCAGCAGCCCCTCCTCCTTTGCCAGCCGATCCGACGTATCCCAGGCCTCGTCGGTATCCATCGCGATCACGCCGTCGAGCTCCTCGACCTTGTAGATCGGCGGCACCAGCGAGCTGGCCATGTGCTTGAGCCCCTCGAGGCCGTGCAGCGCGTCCGCCGGCTCGACCGCCCAGATCTCGATGTCGCGGCGGTAGTCCTTCAGGCGCCGCCCGGTTCCCATCACCGTTCCGCTGGTGCCGATGCCGGTGACGAAGTGGGTGACCCGGCCCTCGGTCTGCTCCCAGATCTCGCGTCCGGTGGTGTTGTAGTGCGCCAGCGGGTTCGACGGGTTCGAGTACTGGTCGGGATAGAAGTACGTGCCCGGGTTGTTCGCCACCATCTCACGGCACAGGCGAATCGCCCCGTCGGAGCCCTCCATCGGATCCGAGAAGACCAGCTCGGTGCCGAAGGCCTCGGTGATCTTGCGGCGCGCCCACGACACGTTGCCGGGCATGACCAGCGTGACCTTGTAACCGAGCGCGCCGCCGATCAGCGCGTACGCGACGCCGGTGTTGCCGCTGGTCGAGTCGATGATCGTCTGCCCCGGCTTCAGCTGGCCGCTGCGGATCGCGTCGCGGATCATCTGGTAGGCGGCGCGATCCTTGACCGAGCCGCCCGGGTTCATGAACTCGCACTTGGCCCAGATCTCGACGCCCGGGGTCTCGCGGTCGAAGGTGCGCAACCGCACGATCGGCGTGTCGCCGATGAGGTCGGTGATCTTGTCGGCGACGCGCAGCCGCGCGCGGCGCAGCGTCTCCATTTGCAGGATCTGGTCCGCGGCGGAGCGGATGACGTCGACCGCGTGATTCACGAAAGGACCATCTCGACCGCGCCGCCGCCGCAGGCAAAGCACTCGGGCGACCACGGGATCTCCTGCACGCGCGGCGCGCTGCCGTCCAGAGGCAGCACCAGGTGGCGCGCGCGCGCGTTCACGCGCTTGGCGCGGCGGCTGGCAGGCGGCTCGGCGGCGATGGCGGCTTCGTCGTCGTCGGTCGTGCGGGGCGCCTCCTCGTGGTGGCGCCGCCGGACCAGCAGCAACAACGCCTCGGCGGCCCCCAGCGTCGCCGCGACCACGGCGCTGGCCCCGGCGGGCGCCCCTTGCGCGCGGCGCGGCGGGATCGCCAGCTCGACGTGCGGGCAGGGTCCCTGCTCGCGCAGCGCCAGCAGCTCGACGCGATCGTCGAGCGCGCGCAGCAACACGGCGGGGATCCCCAGGCGCACGGCCGCGCGCAGCATCGGGTCGTCGTCGAAGCCGGTGCGCACCACCAGGTCGACCCCCTCGAGCGCGGCGACCCAGGCGTCGCCGTCGACCGGCCAGGCGCGCGTCTGGATCGCGGCGTCGGGATTGGACGCGCGCAGGCTCGCCTCGAAGGTCGCCGCCGGGACGGCGTCGCCGCCGCCGATCAGGCGCAGCGTGCCGACGCCGCCGGCCGCCAGGTAACGCGCGACCACCTCGGCGGTGAGATCGCCCTCGGCCTCGGCGGCGACCGCGACCACCGCGGCGGCGATCCGGGCCTGTCCGTCGGGGCCGATCTCGGGCAGCGCGATTTGGCGCAGATATCTTTGCGCGGCGTCGGGCTCCATCGCTCGCTCAGCGTCCGCCGGCGATCGCCGGCACGATCGAAATCTCGTCGGAGTCCTTCACGGGGGTGTCGAGGTTCTGCAGAAACCGGATGTCCTCGTCGTTGGCGAAGATGTTCACGAAGCGGCGCACCTGGCCGTTGTCGTCGCAGATCCGCTCCTTGATGCCGGGATACTGCGCCTCGAGGCCGGCGATGAGCGCCCCGACGGTGCCTCCGGAGGCGGTGACCTCTTCTTTTCCTTGGGTGAGCTTGCGAAGCGGGGTCGGAATCCGAATCGTCGCCATATCCTCTGTCTCCTTCTGGTGAGCGTGGGTCCCGTTATCGCGCCTGAGGTCAGGCCTTTTCTTGAATGCGGTCGAAGTCTGCCAGGCGCGGCCCGATGAGCATCGGCTCGGGCAGCTTGCCGACCAGGGGATCCTGGGTCTTCATACCATTGCCGGTCACCGACACCACGATCGGCCCGTCGTCGCGGCCGATCTTCCCCTGCTCGATGAGCTTGATCGTCGCGCCCAGCGTCACGCCGCCCGCGGTCTCGGTGAAGATCCCCTCGGTCTCGGCCAGCAGCCGCATCGCCGCGACGATCGCTTCGTCGTCGGGCTTGGCGGCGAAGCCGCCCGAGCCGATCATCGTCTGACGCGCGTAGAAGCCGTCGGCCGGGTTTCCGATCGCCAGCGACTTGGCGATGCTGCTCGGCTTCTTGACCGGGCGCACCTGGTCGCGGTTCTCCAGCACCATGTCGACGATCGGCGCGCAGCCGGCCGCCTGGGCGCCGTGGATCTTGGTCTTGCGCCCGCCGGCGGGCGCGCCGCCCAGCAGCCCGAGCTTGTCGAACTCGCCGAACGCCTTGCCGATCTTGGTGACCAGCGAGCCACCCGCCATCGGCACCACGATGTGCGCTGGCGTCTTCCAGCCCAGCTGCTCGGCGATCTCGTAGCCGTAGCTCTTCGAGCCCTCGGCGTAGAACGGGCGCAGGTTGACGTTGACGAAGCCCCAGCCGTACTTGCCGGCGATCTCGGAGCACAGGCGGTTGACGTCGTCGTAGGTCCCCTGCACGCCGACGACGCGCGCGCCGTAGATGCTGGTGCCGATCACCTTGGCCGGCTCGAGGTCGAACGGGATCAGGATCACCGCCGGCAGCCCCGCCGAAGCGGCCTGCGCCGCCGTGGCGTTGGCCAGGTTGCCGGTCGACGCGCAGGCGACGGTCGCGATGCCGAGCTCGATCGCCTTGGAGATCGCCACCGACACCACGCGGTCCTTGAACGAGAGGGTGGGGTGGCTGACGGCGTCGTTCTTGATCCAGAGCTCGCGCACGCCCAGACGCTTGGCCAGGCGATCGGCGCGCACCAGCGGCGTCATGCCGGTCTGCAGTCCGACGGTCGGCGGGCCGTCCAGCGGCAACAGCTCGGCGTAGCGCCACATGGTCGGCGCGCGCGATTCGATGACGCCGCGGCTCAGCGCCTTGCCGATGCCGGCGTAGTCGTACGCGACCTCCAGCGGACCGAAGCAGAACTCGCAGACGTGGATCGCGGTCTTGGGATAGTCCTTGCCGCACTCGCGGCAGCGCAGGGCCTGGACGTAGCTGGGTTTGCTGACGGAGACGGGCGCCGTGGTCATACGAAACACCTCTCGACCGGATAGTTGGATTCGGCAAGCTCGCGGATACGCGGTGCGGGGCCGCAGACGCCGCAGAGCGGGTTGGGATTGAAGGGGATGGCCCGGGCGTTCATGCCGGCCGAATCATACTGGATGAGCCGCCCGATGAAGCCTGGAGTTTCGCCGGCCGCCAGGCGGGCCGCCTCGGCGCCTTGCAGCGCGCCAATGACCCCGGGAACCGGGCCAAGAACGCCCGCCTCGGCGCACGACGGCCCGACGCCGGCGGGCGGCATCTCTTCGAACAGGCAGCGGTAGCAGGGGCGGCCGCCCGCGGGCACGGTCAGCAGCTGGCCGCCGGTGCCGACGGCGGCGCCATGCACCAGCGGCTTGCCGGCCAGCACCGCCGCGTCGTTGGCCAGGAACTTGGTGGCGAAATTGTCGGAGCCGTCGACGATGACGTCGTAGGCCGCCACCAGCGCGGCGGCGCTGGCGCTGTCGAAGCGCATTGCGTGGGTCGTCACCGTCACGGCCGGGAAGCGCCGCGTGAGCGCGCGCGCCAGTGAGACGACCTTGAGCTCGCCGGCGGCCGCCTCGGCCACGCCATGCAGGATCTGCCGGTGCAGATTGCTGGCGTCGACGCGATCGTCGTCGGCGACGCCGATGCGGGTGATGCCGGCGGCGGCGAGCGCGAACGCGGCCGGGCACCCGAGGCCGCCGGCCCCGATGATCAGCACGCGCGCGTCAGGTCGGTTACCCAGGTTCACCGTCGCTCACTGGAAGTAGGCGTCGGAGCTGAAGTAGCGCTCGCCGGTATCGCACAGGACGGTCACCACCGTCTTGCCGGGGCCGAGCTCGCGCGCGATGTCGAGCGCGATCTTCACCGACGCGCCCGCCGAGATGCCGACCAGCAGACCTTCGCGGCGCGCCAGCGCCAACTTGGTGCGCTGCGCGTCGATCTCGGAGATCGTGCGCACGTCGGTGATGACCGAGCGGTCGAGGATCGCGGGGATGAAGCCGGCGCCGATGCCGTCGATGCGATGCTCGCCCGGCTTGCCGCCCGACAGCACCGCGCTCTTCTCGGGCTCGACGGCGACGATGCGCACGCCCGGGTGCAGCGACCGGAACACCTGTCCCACGCCGGTGATCGTCCCGCCGGTGCCGACGCCGTGCACGAAGGCGTCGGGGACGCGCGTCCCCAGCTGAGCCAGGATCTCCGGCGCCGTGCCGCGACGGTGTGCGTCGACGTTGGCGGGGTTGTTGAACTGCTGCGGCATGAACGCGCGCGGGTTGGCCTGGCAGATCTCCATCGCCTTGTCGACCGCCCCCTGCATGACCAGGGCGGCCGGCGTGAGGTGAACCTCGGCGCCGTAGGCCTTGAGCAGCGCGCGCCGTTCCAGCGACATGTTGTCGGGCATGGTCAGGATCAGGCGATAGCGCTTGGCCGCCGCCACCAGCGCCAGGCCGACCCCGGTGTTGCCCGACGTCGGCTCGACGATCGTCGACTCGCCCGGCCGCAGCCGCCCCTCGCGCTCGGCCGCCTCGATCATTGAAAGCGCCACGCGGTCCTTCAGCGAGCCTCCCGGGTTGAACTGCTCGCACTTGCAGAAGATCTCGGCCATTCCGGGCTCGGGCAGGTGGCGCAGCCGCACGAGCGGGGTCCCCCCGATGAGCTCGAGCATGCTGTTGACGGCGACGGCGGGCATAGGCCGCGAGTTATACCCCAATAGACAGGCGTCTACTCAAATCACCGAGCTAGGCCCGATGCGTTCGGTTAAACGCCAAGACGCCGGGGACGCCAGGTCCGGACTCTCGAAAATCCGGACTCTGGCTGGCGTCTCTGGCGTCTCTGGCGTCTTGGCGTTTAACCTCGTCCGACTCGCATCGGAGCTAGGCCGGTAGCGTCATTCGGCGGGGGCGGCGGCCGTGGTTTCGGCCAGCTCGAGCGAGTCGCCGGCGCCCAGCCAACGGATTCCGTCGGGGACCCGATCGCCGCGCACCAGCGCGGTTCCGCGCTCGACCGACACGCGCAGCCGGTTCGTCCCGCGCGCGCAGTGGAACTCGGTGTCGATGACCTCGACCGAGGCGAGCCCGCACTCGACCAGCCAGCGACGCGGCCCGCCCGCACGCACGTCGAAGCGCGCTTCGCCGCGCGCCAGCCGCAGGTTGAAGCTGGTGCCCGAGCTCTCGAGCGGCTCGAGGCGCGTGCCAGGCCAGAGCCGGATCGACGAACCGTCGGCCAGCGCCAACATCGCGCGCGTCGACGCGTCGACCGCCGCGAACGGGCGCCCATCGGCGAGCGCCAACGGGCCGGCGTCGCGCGTGCGCAGCGCCAGACCCAGCGCCACGCCGAGCGCGATGGCGAGCCCCGCCAGCCCGAGGCCGAGCATGCGGCGCGCCAGGGGGCGCGGCCGGCGCTGGCTTCGTCGCTCGTCGATGCTGCGCCACACCCGCTGCAGCGCCCGCTCGGTCACCACGTCGTGCAGCCGCTCCTTCAGCGGGTAGCGTAGCTCGCTCACGACGACTCCGCGGGCGTGCCGAAGCGATCGACGAGCCGCGCGTCGATCTCGGCGATGCGGCGCTGGGCCGTCGCAGGCGCGCAACCGCACGCGGCGGCGACGTCGGCCAGCGACAGGCCTTCGACGCGACGGAGCATCCAGGCGATGCGCGGCTCGAGCCGCGCGCGCTCGAGCACCCGATCGACGTGCTCCAGCTCGGCGCGCACCGACAGCGCGTGTCGCGCCGCGAGCCCCTGATCGATCGCAGCAGGGGCGGCCGTCGCCGTTGGGGTGGCCAGCGCCGCCAGCCGGGCGTCCCCGTCGTCGCGCCGCGCCAGGCCCAAGAAGCGCAGAAAGAAACGCAGCAGGCGCGCGCGACGCAGCCGCCGGCGCGCGAGGCCAATCGCGAGGCGCGACAGCCACGCCCGCAGCTCGGCCGGCTCGGGCATCGTCGCCAGCCGCCGCAGCCCGAGGACGAACGTCTGGCGGACGATCTCCTCGGCGTCGCCGCGGCTCGCGAGCAGACGGGTGATCATCGCCAGCAGATAGCCAGCGTGGCGGCGGTAGATCAGCTCGCGGCCGAATCGATCGCCTTCCACGGCGCGGACCACCAGCTCCGCATCGGAGGGCGCATTGGGTACGGGAAGCAAGATAGGGCGGGTCATCATTTGTCAGGTTTCTTTTAGGTTTCTTCTAAGTGTCTTGAGCTAATTGTTCTTGGATGAGCTGTTTTGTCCCTCATTAGGGTCGCGAGGGGGGTAAAACGGCTCGCAAACGAGGATCATTTCTTTCCCTGTTAGTGCCCGAAGCCGCCCCGGAGCGTTCAGGCGAATCGAGGAATCGTCGTCCGAAAGGTCGATCGCGCGACGAATTGATTGGTTGGACACACGTCGCGCGACGGTGGCAGATCCCGCGAACCGTGCGGGCGAAGGCGACAAGGTGCGTCTGGCGCGCCGGTGCGCCTACGGCATTTCGCCGATGTCGACGATCGAGCAGGCCTGGATCGGGTTCAAACCCAACTGTTCCGCTTTTTCCACCAGCGCGTCGCTCTCGGCGCCGGGGTTGATCCAAAGTTCTCGGATGCCCTTGCGCTGGATCTCGTCGAGCAGGCCGATCCCGATCGTGGGCGGCAGGTACAGCGACGCGCGATCGATCGCGCCGGGGATCGCGCTCACCGACGGATAGCTGGTCAGGCCTTCGATCACCGGCTCGTTGGGGTTCACCGGATACACCGTCCAGCCCTGTCGAAGGTAGGCGCGCACTGCCTTGTTTCCGAATTTGTGGTGCGCACCCGATGCGCCGATCACCGCCACGCTGGGCATGGCGTCAGTTGCCCGCGGGGCGGCCGCACACCGAGCAGACCTCACCGGCGCCGATGACGCCCACGCAGCTGCCGTCCTCGCACAAGCGGCGGTCGGGCCGAAACGCGCCGGCGTCCGCGTCCTGCTCGCCGTCCGCCTTCCGTCCGTCGGCGTCGGCGTGATCGTACCGGTCTTGATTCGAGTCGTGGTCCCGCGCGTCGTCGGCGAACGCGCCGCCGCCCGTCCCGATTGCCGCCGCGCCCTCGCCGGCGCGCCCGCAGACGCGGCAGCGGCCGTCGGCGCCGATGACGCCGATGCAGGCCCCGTCCGGGCAGAGACGTCGGGCGGCCGGGTTGAAAGATCCTTCGCTCATGGCGCGTGATTCTAGCGCGCTGCCGGCGAGGCTTCGGCTTTTTTCAGCTCTTCGAGCACCAGGTCGATCTCGGCGCCGATCGGAAAGCTGTCTTCGGCGCTGCGGCGCTTCTCGGGCGTGCGCGGACGAAACACCAGGTTCACCACCGCCGTGACCTGCTCGTCGTTGTGATAAGCGCGCGGCACCTCCAGCTCGAACGCGCCGTCGCGCAGGCAGGTCTCGATCGCTGGCTGTCCCAGCGTCGACGATTCGATCCGCGCGTCCATCACCTCGCCGCGCACCAGATCGATCGCCAGCCGCACGCGGCCGGTGAGGTCGCGCATGGCGGCGGTGCTGCTGGGCCGGCTCTGGTAGCAGGCGCGCGCCCGCGGCATGAACGCCAGCGACAGCGTGTTGCGCACCACGTCCCGGTCCATCGAGCCGCGCACCGGTGACGGGGCCGTCACCGCCGCCGTCGCCGGATGAACGGCCGGTTCGACCAGCGCCGCCAGCGCCGGCAGCGACAGCAGGCGCGACTCCGCGGGCACGGCGAGGTCGGTGCCGGCTGCGTGGGGCCGCAGCCATTCAGGCTCGACGGCGATGGCCCGCAGCGGCGCGTGCATGCTGCGGCCGCGCGTGATGCCGACGATCTCGCCGGCCCGACGCAGCTTGCCTGGCACGCGAACGACACCGGTGACGCCCGACCCGGGCGCGACCGTCCCCGGTAGCCGCGCGCTGGTCTTGTCGAAGGCGAGGCGCGCCGAGAAGACGTCGCCGCCCGCGGCCAGGGTCTCGATCACCGTGGGGATCGCCTCGGTGATCTCATCGGCGCGCAGCTCGCGCTCGACGCCGCCGCGCGCCTCGGCGACCGCGGCCAGCGCCTGGTGGGCCGCTGGCGTGATCGGGTCGTCGTCGCCGGGGCGTACGACGATCAGCGCCACGCCGAGCTCGAGGCCGGCGGTCGTGCCCAGCGCGGCGTCGAGGTGTTCACCGGTCGCGCTCTCGGGCAGCGCGCCGTCGCTGATCACCACCAGCAGCGCCCGCGGCCCGAACGAGCTGGCCTCGCGGCGCAGCAGGTCGCCGGCGGCGCGCAGGGCGCCCTGAAGGTCGGTGCCGTTGGCCAGCTTGTCGGGCAGCATCTCCGATTCGATCGAGCCCATCGCTTCATGGGTCGCCGGTCGCGCCATGGGAAACAGCCGCGTCAGCGTGCGATCGAAGAACAGCGCGTCGAAGCGCGTCGTCGGCGGCAGCAGATCGAGCAGGCGCGTCGCGACGTCGTGCTCGGCGGCGAGGCCGGCCAGGCCGACGCTGCGCGATCGATCGATCACGAACAGCACGTTCTGCGGCGGCGCGGGCGGTCCCCCGGCGCGCGCGCGCACGTTGAAAGCGATCGCCGATTCGCGCGCCGAGATCGTCGCCACGGCGGCCGACCCCTCAAGCGCCGGCCCGTCCTTGACGCCGGCGCTGGCGGGTGCCGCCGTCGCCAAGGTGTACGAGATCTCCCAGCCCGAGCGCGCCGACACGCGAGCGAGCGCCGGCGTCGTCGCGCCCGTCGGCGTCGCCGCCGGCAGCGCGGCGTGCACGCCGGCGATCTCCAGATCGGCGAGCGCGGGCCCGACGACGCTGACCTCGGCCGCAGGCGGCGTCGCCTCGGGAGAGGGCGGGAAGCGCAACCGCAGACGCCCATGCGTGTCCTCGACCAGCGACGAGAAGCGGTAGCGCAGCGTCACCGGCGACGCGGGTGCCGCCTTCGCGGCGCTGCCGCCGGCGCCGCGCGCGACTCGCACCCGATAGGTCGTGTCGTCGTCGAAAGGCTCACCGCGCGCGGCGATTCCGCGCGCGCGCAGCAGGTCGAGGTAGCCGCCGCGCCCGCCGGCCGAAGGCACCGCCGTCGAGGGGCGACCGCCACGCTCGGCGCCGGCGTCGCCGCCGACGTCGCCGCCCTTGCCCACGATCTTCCTCCAGCGCCCCTGGTCCTCGATCTCGACCGACAGCAGGGCGGTGCGTTCGGGCAGCGCCAGATCCAGCGTCTCCTCAGTGGCGGCGCGCGGCCGCTCGGCGGAGAGCAGACGGGTCACCGTGACGATCGCCAGCGGGCCACGCAGATCGACGGCGATCTTCTGGGTCGGTGGTGCCTCGTCAAGCGTCGGCGCGCCCTCAGCCGGTTTCCCCTCCCCCCAAGCCGTCGAGAACGACGTCGCGAACCATCCGACCACCGCGATGCCGAGCGCGCTGCCGACGATGAACCGAGCGGAAGAGTCCGTTCGCATCAGCTGCCCGCGAGCTTACCCCCAGATGGCACCGGCGCGCGCCGGCTTTTTTCAGCCGAAGGTCCGGCCCGCTAGGTAAATTTCGATGCTTTGCGCGCGCGAGCTGTCGGGCTTGATGAGACGCACCTCGGCGAAGCGCGCGGCCATGCGCTGGCGCAGCCCCTGCAAGTCGGGACCTTGGAAGATCTTGCCGACGAACGAGCCGCCCGGCGCGAGCAGCCGCTCGGCGCGCGCGAGCGCCTCTTCGAACAGCGCGGCCGAGCGCGCCTGATCGGTGGCGCGCACGCCGGTCGTATCGGGCGCCATGTCCGACAGCACCACGTCGAACGCGGGCAGCGTCCCCAGCAGCTCGGCGTCGCTCACCTTGAAGAGGTCGCCGACCAGCACGCGGGTGCCCGCGATCGGCGCCGGCAGCGGATCGCGATCAATCCCGACCACCGCGCCGCGCGGCCCGACCGTCGCCACCGCGTACTGCATCCACGACCCGGGGCGGCACCCAAGGTCCAGCACACGATCGCCGCCGCGCAGCAGCTTCAGCTTGCGATCAATCTCCTCGAGCTTGAACACCGAGCGCGCCGCAAACCCCTGCTCGCGCGCCTTCTTGAAGTACTTGTCGTGGCGATGCCGCGGGTCGCCCAGCTTCGACATATTCGTTCCGTTCCTCCCACCGCCGGACCCTCACCCTAGCCCTCTCCCGCAGACGGGAGAGGGGACCGGAGGGGTCGGTGAATCGGGAGGGCAGCGAATCGGGAGGGGCTAGCCCTCCCACGCTCGCTTACTTGGTGCCGCCCTGCGGGGCGCCCTTCTTCGAGGCCTTCATCGGGTTCTTCGACTCGACCTCTTTGATGGCGCGCGGGACGATGTACTTCTTCACGTCCTTGACGCTGCCCTTGATCAGCACGAGGCCGTTCGCAGGGCCGGGGACGGCGCCCTTGACCAGCACGACGTCCTTGTCGTCCATGACCTTGACCACCACGAGATCCGAGGCGGTGTTCTTGACGTTGCCCATCAGGCCCGACATGCGTTTGCCCTTGTGCACGCGGCCCGGCGTGAGGCGGCAGCCGATCGAGCCGCCGTGGCGGAAGAACTCGTGGGTTCCGTGGGTCATGCTGTCACCGGCCATGCGGTGCTTCTTCATGACGCCCTGGTAGCCCTTGCCCTTGGTGGTGCCGACCACGTCGACGACGTCGCCGATCTTGAAGACCTCCGACGCGCGGATCGTCTTGCCGACCTCGTACTTGTCGAGCTCCTTCGCCTCGAGGCGAACCTCGCGCAGCACGCGCAGCGGCTTCTCGACGCCGGCCTTCTTGAAGTAGCCGCTCTGCGGGCGGGTCAGCAGGCGGACCGGAGTCTCCTCGAAGCCGAGCTGCAGGGCCGAGTAGCCGTGCTTCTCAGCGGTGCGCTTGCCAACGACGACGCAAGGACCGACGGAGACAACCGTGCACCCGAGGGCGCTGCCGTCGTCGTGAAACACCTGGGTCATTCCGATCTTGCGGCCCAAAAGGCCCATCTTGAGGGACATGCGGCGAAGCTCCTTGCTCGGTCTTTGGAAACTCGTGCGAAAGCGGGGGTTTATATTCGGATAACGACGGGATGTCAATCGCCGTCCCCGGCCGATGTCCTCGGCCGGTGTCTTTAGCCGATCCTGGTTGGGCTTCAGAAGCGGGGCATGAAATGAAAATTTCCCCGCACCAGCTCGAGCAGCGACCGGAGCTGCCCGTCGAACGGAAACCACTGTACGACGTAGCCGTCAAACAAGAAACCGGCGTAGTTGCTGGTCAAACCGAAGACGATCGCCGCCGCCGCCAGCGTGAGCATCCAGGGATCGTCGACGCGCCCGCTCCAACTCCCACTTGGAGCGACGACGTCGGCGCGGGCGTCGGGCGTGCAGAAGAACAGCCGCAGGGCAGCGACGCCGTTGAAGGCAGCGGCGAAGCAGATGGCGTTCCAGCGCGCCGAATCCCAGCCCAGCAGGTTCAGCACCAGCGGCGCGAAGGTCGCTCCCAGCAACAGGGTCGTCAGGATCGCGCGCGTGAGTCGGGGCAACGCCAGGCGCCCGATGAGCCGAACGCCGTAGACGCTCAGCGCCGCAAGGCCCGGCAGCGAGACCACGAGGCCGGTGATCAGATAGCGCTGGTTGTCCTCGAACGACCAGTGCCGCGGCATCAGGTGCAGCAGGTTGTCGCGGACCGGACGATAGAGCGCCTCGAAGCCGTCGCCGCGCAGCGGAAAGTCAGCCGTCTCGGCGATCGACGCGCGCAGCGCCATGACGCGCGCCGGGCTGCGGGTGCCGATCGCGCCGACCACCGACGAGACGACCAGCGCCACCGCCGCCGCCGCGACCGCGTGCAGGATCAGCAGGGCGCGGGTGCGCCGCGGCGGCGCGCCGGTGCGGATCTGCACGGCGATGTGGCAGGCCATGACCAACCACATCGTCGGCGCGAACATGATCATCATCGACTCGTGGATCAGCGCCAGCACGACGCTGAGCGCGGTGGCGACGTAGAACACCGCCCACCGCCGCGCGCCGCGCGCCGCCCACACGATGAAAAGCGGCACGATCACCAGGCCGACGTAGTCGAGGTAGCCGATCTCGTGCGCCAGGAAGACCACCCCCGGCGACGCGGCGAACGCCAGCGTCACGGCGGCCAGCCCGCGGTCACCGCCGTCGGTGGCCAGCATCCGGCGCGTGAGCCGGCCCATCGCCAGCGACCGCCAGCACGAACAGGATCACCGCGAGCAGCGCCAGCGTGCTGTAGTGGTAGGCCCTCTTGCCGCCGACGACGCGCAGGATCTGTCCGAACAGCCCGCGCCGGATGAACCCCTGGCTGTAGTTGAAGGTCATGTGCGTCGCCGACCAGAGGTTCGGCATACGCAGCCCCTTGAGCAGCGAGACGGCGAAGACCCCCGCGATGATGACCGAGACGTGAAGCGGCGGCCGGCTCGACCTCGCCGGCGCCGACGCCGTCGAGGTCGAGGGTGATGGCGCGCGGTCAATCCTGGCCACCGCCGAGGTCAGATCGTCGGGCGTCTCAACGGGTGACATCGCGACGCTCTCTTATCACGTCCGATTCTTGACCAGGCAGGCCTGATAGTGCGCGCTGTAGCGGCGCAGCGCCGAGCGCTCGAGGCCGCGCTCGATGCCGCCCAGCAGGGTCTGCAGCGCGCTGGGGACGAAGTCCGGCGTGAAGGTGAAGTACTGCAGCTCCTCGGCCCAGGCCGCGCCCGCCGCCGCCGGCAGCGCCGACGGGAGGATCCAGCTCTCGGTCCCCTCGTCGATCTGCTTGATCAGCGGGAACAGGTAGCCGACGTACAGGCGGAAGACCGGGTTGTGGGTGTTGATCTCGTGCAGGATGAAGATGCCGCCCGGCCGCAACACGCGCACGATCTCGCGCACGGCGCGCTCCTGCGCCGCCGGCGAGGGGAGGTGGTGAAAGGCGTTGATGCTGTAGGCGAAGTCGAACGAGCCGTCGGGGAAGGGCAGCGTCTGTGCGTCGCCCTGGCACAGGCCCGCCGGCAGCGCCGCCCCGGACGCGGCGTGGCTGCGCACGGTCTCGGCCGCCTTCTTGAGCTGCCCCGCCGAGAAGTCGAGCCCGTGCATCCGATAGCCCGCGTCGCGCAGCTCGCTCAGGTACCAACCCTGGCCACAGCCAAGGTCGAGGCCGCGCGCGTCGCCGGCGATCCCCGCCGCGGCGAGCCGCTCGCGGATGAGGCCGGTCTTCTTGGCCAGCAACCGCTCGCGGATGTGGCGGGGGATCTGCTCTTCGTAGGCGTGCGCGACCTCGTCGAAGTGGAACGGATCGTCGTCGCCGTCGCCCTTTGGGGCGCGCTTGCGCATGATGCGCGCCAGCCGCCGCCGCGACACCAGAAACGCGGCGACGCCGAGCGCGACGGCGTAGAACGAGGTCCCCACCCGATAGACCAGCACGCCGACGATGCCGACCTCGGCGGCGACGCCGGCGGCGAGCAGCTGTTCGATCATCGTCGAACCGGTGACCGAAACGCCGAGGGGGAACCCGCTGAGCCCGCCGAACAACGTGCCGGCCGAGAACGCCTTCAGCCCGAGGCCGAAGGGGATCACGCGCCCGGCGAGCCCGATCGTGATCAGCAGCGCCAGCGCCGGCAAGAGCCACGCGAGCACCGTCGCGGTCAGCGCGACAGCGCCGATGACGGCGACGTTGCGCGTGCGGCGATCCTCGAGGATCAATCGGAACATTGCGTACGTGAGCGCCAGCACCATCAGCGCCGACGGTCCGGCGAGCGATGGATGGGCCACGATCAGGAAGAACACCCCCAGCACCGCGGCGTCGAGCAGCCGCTCGATCAGCCAGACCCAGGCGAGGTGCGACGCCCGCGTGCCCGACTGACGCCACAAGATCAGCACGCGCACCAGCTCGCCGACGAAGAACGGCGTCACGATCGCCGGCAGCGTGGCCAGGTAGACCGCCAGACTGTCGCGCGTGATCAGCCCGCGCGTGAAGCGCCGGATCAGGAAGTGCCACCTGAACCAGCGCAACGTCAGATTCACGGTGGTCAGGGTCACGCACGCGAGCAGCGCGAGCCAGATCCCACTCGACAGCGCCGCGCGCTTCGGATCGGGCAGGTGGGCGGCGCCGATCCAGAGCGCGGTGCTGATGGATCCAACCAACGCCAGAAAGAGCAAGAGCCCGAGCACGAGGCTGCGCGTGCGTCGGCGCGGGTGCGGCGACGGCCGCGCCGTCACTGATTGCGTGACTCCGGACGCGGACGGCATGGATGACCTCACGGGAATGACTCGTTACCGCCTGTTGGCACTCGCTATCACATCGATCCGGGCCAATCAATCGCGCGCGCGGCGCGTAGTCGGACTTGCCCGCGCAACCGGGGTTGCTATGACTGAGTGCGTATGGGGCGCCAGCAATCAGCGCCGTCGGCTCGGGGGTTGGTGGCCGCGTTCGCGGCGGTGGCGGTGAGCTTTGTTCTCGCCACGCTGGTGTCGGAGCATAGCGACGTCAAGATTCGCCGCGACGCCGTCCTCATCACCGGCAACGCGGCGCCCAGCATCGTGCACGTCGAGGCGTTTCGCAGCGAGGCGCGGCATCTGGTGGTGATGGCCGACGACCAGATCGATCGCGCGCTCGAGGTCCAGCGGTCGCGCGCGCAGGCTCAGAAGAAGAGGCGACCCAGCGCGGCGCGCGCAGCGACCGTTGCGCCGCCGCCCGCTGCGGCGGACACCACGCTGCTCACGGCGTCGCTGGCGCGTCTCGAGAC
Organism: uncultured Pseudomonadota bacterium; assembly: GCA_963778795.1. Classification (GTDB taxonomy): domain Bacteria; phylum Myxococcota_A; class Polyangia; order Fen-1088; family Fen-1088; genus DASRQZ01. The sequence continues at coordinate 2,641,648 of CAVZVU010000005.1, forward strand.
CGAATGGGACGCTCTACCGCGCGCTTCCGACCTTCCCCGGCGAGCTGACACTCGCGGCGGTGGTCGGTCAGGCGCGCGACGCCTTCGTGGGCGATCTGCAGCAGCGCGCTCGCCGCGGTGAAGCGCGGGCGACGCGTCGGCCGCGCTCACGATCCTCGAGCAGCAGGTCAAGCCGGCGGCCGACGCGCTCGACGACGCGGCGGTCAGGCTGGTCGAGCGCAACGCCGAGGAGGCCGATCGCCTGGGGGCGCGCATCGATCGGCTGGGACGACGATCGATCCTGCGCGCCGCCTCGCTCGACGGGCTGAGCGTGCTGCTGACCGTTCTGGCCGCGTTCCTGGTGGTTCGCTTCATGCGGCGCTACACGCGCCTGGTCGAGCTGCGCGCCGAGGAGCTGGAGCTGTTCGCGGGCCGCGTCGCGCACGACGTGCTGAGCCCGCTGGGGGCGGCGAGCCTGGCGCTGTCGTATCTCGACGAGAAGGCGGGGATCCAGGATCCGCGCGCGCGCCGGATGCTGACGCTGGGGCAGCGGGGCATCGAGCGCACGCGCCTCATCGCCGATGATCTGCTCGAGTTCGCGAGCTCGGGCGCGCGTCCCGATCCGACGGCGCGCGCCGACGTGCGTCTGGTCGTTGGCGCGGTGGTCGAGGAGGCGCGCGCGCTGGCCGACGAGCGCAAGGTCGCGCTGTCGGTCGACGGCGTCGACGCCGGCAGCGTCCGCTGCAGCCTGGGGATCCTCAGCAGCCTGGTCTCGAACCTGGTGCGCAACGGCGTGAAGTACGTCGGAGATGGGCCAGGGAAGATCGTGTGCGTGCGCGCGCGCCGCCAGGGGGCGTTCATGCGCATCGAGGTCGAGGACAACGGCCCGGGCCTGCCGCCCGAGATGGAGGCGGCGGTCTTCGAGCCGTACGTGCGCGGCCCCAACAACCACCAGCCCGGCGTCGGGCTCGGGCTGGCGACGGTCAAGCGGATCGTCGAAGCGCACGGCGGACGGGTCGACGTGCGGTCGACGGCGCGGTCGGTTGCGCGGTCGGGTTGCCTTTTCGCGCTCGAGCTTCCGTACGCGGGCGGCGTCGGGGGCGACAGCGGCGAGACGATGCGGGTCGGCTACCAGAGCGGCAGCGAAAAGGCGTTGCCTCCCCCGGAGAAGCCACCTACGGTTGGGCCCGAGCCCGAGGATGAACGGCGCCGAGACGTCTCGCCAGAAGATACGAATCCTTCCAGCCACCCTGGCTGATCAGATCGCCGCCGGCGAGGTCGTCGAGCGGCCGGCGTCGGTGGTCAAGGAGCTGGTCGAGAACGCGATCGACGCGGGCGCGCGCCGCATCGACGTCGAGATCGAGGCGGGCGGGCGGCGCCTGATCCGCGTGGTCGACGACGGATGCGGCATGGATCCCGACGACGCCCGCCTGGCGCTGAAGCGGCACGCCACGTCGAAGATCGCCGCCGCCGAGGACCTGTGGGGGCTGCGCACGTTCGGGTTTCGCGGCGAGGCGCTGCCGTCGATCGCCGCGGTGTCGCGCCTGACGCTGTCGACCAAGACGCCGGGCGCGCCCGCGGGCCTGCAGCTGTCGGTCGAGGCCGGCGTCGAGGTCGACGCGCGCGAGATCGGCATCCCCGACGGGACGCAGATCGAAGTGCGCGATCTGTTCTTCAACACGCCGGCGCGTCAGAAGTTCCAGAAGTCGGAGGCGACCGAGAGCGCCAACGTGTCGGAGGCGATGCTGCGGCTGGGGCTGGCGCACCCGGGCGTGCACTTTCGCCTGCGCGCCGGCGGGCGAGTGGCGCTGGATCTGCCGGCGCACCCCGAGCTCGGCGAGCGGGTGCGCGCCGCGCTCGCGCGTCGCGGCGCGAGCGTGCTGCACGAGGCGGCGGGCGAGGAAGGTGGGCATCGCGTGCGGGCGTTCCTGGCCGGCCCCGATGAGGCGTCGACCACGCCGCGTTCGACGTTCCTGTTCGTCGGCGGGCGATTCGTACGCGACCGCTCGCTGCTGCACGCGCTGGCGTTCGGCTACGGGGCGATTCTGGAGAAGGGGCGCTATCCGCTGGCGACGCTGTTCGTCGACGTGCCGGGGCAGGAGCTGGACATCAACGTCCACCCGCAGAAGCTGGAGGTGCGCTTCGCGCGGCCGCAGGAGGTCTACGCCGCCGTTCGTCACGTGATCGGCGCGGCGATCGCGCGCGCGCCCTGGTTGGCCGCGCCGTCGGCGCGCGCCGTGCGGGTGTTCACGCTGCCGCCGCAGACCTGGAAGCGGGGCGAAGGCCGTGAGGGCGCCGACGTGGGCGCCGGCCCCGCGCGGGAGCAGCGGCTGCCGCAACCGCAATCGTCGGCGGCGGGTGATGGCGCCGCCAGCTGGCCGCGCAGGGCGCAGGGCGGTTTGCCGCTGCGGGCGGCAGGTGCCGGGCTGCGTGACGCGCCGGCGGAGGCGCGGGTCCAAGGCAGCGCGCCCAGCGCGGCGGGCGCGCTGGGAGTGACCGCGCCGTTTTACCAGCCGTTCGTGTTCGACGGCGTTGGGCCGACCTCGCCCCGGTGGTCGCCGTCCGGGTCAGCCGCCGTCGCCGACGCCGACGCCGACGCCGACACCGGGAGGGGCATCGCGGGGGATGATCCCCTCGATCAGCGCGAGCCGTTCTTCAGCGCGCTCACGTACATCGGCCAGCTGGATCGCACCTATCTGGTGTGCGAGGGGCCGGGCGAGCTGGTGCTGATCGACCAGCACGCCGCGCACGAGCGGGTCGCCTTCGCGCGCCTGCGCGCCGCGCACACGCGCAGCGAGATCCGGCGCCAGCGCCTGCTGTTCCCGCTGCCGGTCGAGGTCGACGAGCTCGGCGCCGCGCTGGCGGCCGACCCGCGTCAGCTGGAGGCGTTCGGGTTCGAGGTCGAGCCCGCGGGCACGCGAGAGCCGGCGGGCAAGGGCGGCAGCCCGCGCACGATCTGGGTGCGCGCGGTGCCCGAGATGCTGCGCGACGCCGACCCGACGCCGCTGCTGCGCGACGTCCTCGGCCAGCTCGCCGACGGAGGGACCGCGACCTCGGCGATCGAGCGCGCCGATCACGTGCTGGCCACCATGGCCTGCCACAGCGTCGTGCGCGCGGGCGACGTCCTCGGGCGCGAAGAGGTGCTCGCGCTGCTCGCCCAGCTCGACACCGTGGATCTGCGCTCGCATTGCCCGCACGGCCGCCCGGTCTTGCTGCGCATGGCGCTGCCCGAGATCGAGCGACGCTTCGGCCGGCTGTGAGCGAGGCGCCGGCGATGATCCCGTTCGTGGCGGTGCTGGGGCCGACGGCGTCGGGCAAGAGCGCGCTCGGCCTCGAGCTGGCGCAGCGGCTGGACGGCGAGATCGTCGCCTGCGATTCGCTGCAGGTCTACCAGGGGATGGACATCGGCACCGGCAAGCCGACGCGCGCGGAACGCCAGCTGCGGCCGCACCACCTGCTGGATCTGGTTCGCCCCGACGAGCCTTTTCACGCCGCGCGCTGGGCCGCGCTGGCCGCCCCGGCGATCGCCGGCATCGCCGCGCGCGGGCGGCTGCCGATCGTCGTCGGCGGCACCGGCCTTTACTATCGCGCGCTCACGGTCGGGCTGTTCGACGCGCCCCCGCCCGACGAGTCGATCCGCGCGCGCCACCGCGCGCTGGCGGCGGAGGGAGGCGGGGTCGAGGCCCTGCATGGCCAGCTGGCCGAGCTCGACCCGGCGACGGCGGCGGCGATCGCTCCGCGCGATCTGGTGCGCATCAGCCGCGCGCTCGAGCTGTACGAGCAGACCGGCGTCACGGTGAGCGCGCTCAAGGAGCGCCAGCGCCGCCCACCGCAGTGGCGCCCGTACGCGATCGTGCTCGATCCGCCGCTCGACGAGCTGCGGCGGCGCATCGCCGCGCGGGTCGCCGGCATGATGGCGGCCGGCTTTCTCGACGAGGTGCGCGCGCTGCGGGCCGCCGGCTACGGCGCCTCGGTGCGGCCGATGCAGGCGCTGGGATACCGGCAGCTGGGCGCGCACCTCGATGGGACCTGCACCCTCGAGGAGGCCGTGAGCGCGACCATCGCCGCCACCGCCGCCTACGCGCGCCGCCAGCGCACCTGGTTTCGCAAGGAGGCGGCCGCGGCCCGCCTGCCGGCCGAGCCGGCGGTCGCCGAGCTGGTCACCGCCATCGCCGAGCTCGGCGCGCCATGACGACGCCGACGTCGCCACCGGATGGGCCAGCGAACGAGCCAGCGAACGCGCCCGGGGACGACGATGACTGCCTGTTCTGCGCGATCGGCGCCGGCGCGGTGCCGGCGGCGATCGTGTGGCGCGACGAACAGGTGTGCGCGTTCCTCGACGCGCGGCCGGTGTTCAAGGGACACGTGCTGGTGGTCCCGCGCGCGCACGTGCCGACCCTGCTCGAGCTGCCCGACGGTGCGGTGGCGCCGCTGTTCGGCGCGGTCAGGCGCATCGCCGGCGCGGTCGAGCGCGGCCTGGGCGCCGACGGGACGTTCGTCGCGATGAACAACAAGGTTTCGCAGAGCGTGCCGCACCTGCACGTTCACATCGTGCCGCGGCGCCGCAAGGATGGGCTGCGAGGTTTTTTCTGGCCGCGCGTACCGTATGCATCGGATGCCGAGCGCGACGATTTCGCGGCCCGCATCGCGGCCGCGCTGCCGGTTTGATGGCGCCCGCTGCGGATACTAAGATGTCGTCCCCACCCATGGCCGCAAAAGCCGAAAAAGAATCCCGGATCACGGAAGCCGCCGCCGCGCACGCGCTCGATTTCGAGCGGCCGGTCATCGATCTCGAGCGCAAGATCGAGGAGCTGGTGCGCGTCAGCGGCGACGCGCCGGCGCTGCGCCCGCAGATCCGCCTGCTGGAGGCGCGCGCCCGCGAGCTGCAGCAGGAGATCTTCGCCGACCTCAGCGCCTGGCAGAAGGTGCAGCTGTCGCGGCACCCGGCGCGGCCGTACACGCTCGATTACATCGAGCGCCTGTTCGACGGATTCATCGAGTTGCACGGCGACCGTCGCTTCGGCGACGACCCGGCGATCGTGGCCGGGTTCGGCACCTTCGACGGTACGCCGGTGCTGTGCCTCGGCCACCAGAAGGGGCGCAGCACCAAGGAGAAGGTGACGCGCAACTTCGGCCAACCCAAGCCCGAGGGCTATCGCAAGGCGATGCGCCTGATGGAGCTGGCGGCGCGCATGCGGCGGCCGATCATCTGCCTGATCGACACCCAGGGGGCCTATCCCGGCATCGACGCCGAGGAGCGCGGGCAGGCCGAGGCGATCGCCAAGAGCCTCGAGGTCATGGCCGGGCTGCCGGTCCCGATCGTCTGCGCGGTGATCGGCGAGGGGGGCTCGGGCGGCGCGCTGGCGCTGGGGGTCGCCAACCGGATCCTCATGATGGAGTACGCCACTTATTCGGTGATCTCGCCGGAAGGATGCGCGTCGATCCTCTGGCGCGACGACACCAAGAAGCCGGAGGCGGCGGAGGCGATGAAGATGACCGCCACCGATCTGCTGCGGCTCGGGATCATCGACGAGATCATCCCCGAGGCGCCGGGCGGCGCGCACCGCGACCACGACGTCAGCGCCCGCAGCCTGGGCGACGCGCTCCGGCGCCACCTGGCCGAGCTGCTGTTGCAATCGCCGGAGTGGCTGCGCGACGATCGATACCGGAAGTTCCGCGGCATGGGGGCGTACATCGAGTCGGGCGGCAAGACCGAGGGGGCGCCGGCGACTCCCCCAGCCGCCGAGTGACCCGGCCTCGCGACGACGCGGACGCCGACGCCAACGCCGACGGTAAGCTGCGCGGCGAAGCGTTGCGGTTGAACGATCGCTACCTGCACGAGGTGGTCCTCGGTTTCGGGCTGTGCCCCTGGGCAGAGCGGTCGATCACCGGCGGCGAGCTGCGGCGCGCGGTCGTCCTCGACCAGACGCCGACGCTGGCGGCCGCGCTGTCCTTCATCGACGAGCTGGCGCGCGCCGGAGCGGACGCCAGCGTGGGGATGCTGATCTTCCCGCGCGCCCCGGTGGAGTCGCCGGCCTTCGATCGTTTCACCGAGGAGGTGCGGCGCGCCGACCGCGAGCGGTGCCGCGCCGAAGGGCGCAAGGACTTCGTGATGGCGGCGTTTCATCCCGCCGCCGCGTCGACGTTCACGAATCGGTACCAGCTGGTGTCGTTCCTGCGCCGAACGCCCGATCCGACGATCCAGCTGGTGCGCGCCGAGCTGCTCGACCAGCTGCGCGTCACGCGCCCGTCGTTGTCGGACGACATCGCCCAGCAGAACTACGACCAGGTGACGGCGCAGGGTGTGCCGCGGCTGGAGGCGGTCCTTGCTGATCTGCGGCGCGATCGAGACGAGAGCTATCGTCGTCTGGCGACGGGGTCGTCGATCGGGCTCACCGGACGCTGACCCGGGCGACGGTTTCGATCTCGGTCTCGGGCGTCAGCTCCGCGTACGAGAGCACGGACAGAGCGGGGTAGGTCACCTCGATGAGGCGGCGCACGTGGCGGCGCAGATCCGACGCGGTCACGATGACCGCGGGCGCGCGCGGCGCGCCGGTGCCCGCCGGCGGCGCCACGGCCAGCGCCCGCCCGACGCCGTCGAGGATATCGAGCGCGGCCTGCGGTTCGAGCGCCAGGTGGCTGCCCGCGCCGCCGTCGCTGCTGCGAACCGCGTCACGCAGGGTCTCTTCGACCAGCGGATCGAGCATGATCGCCGCCAGCCGGCCGTCGGCGCCAGCGTGGGCGAAGGTGAGCGCGCGCCGCAGGGCGGCCCGCGCGCGCTCGGCCAGCGTCGCGGCGTCGCGGATCGTCGCCGGCGTGTCGGCCAGCGCGCCGAGGATCTCCGGCAGCTGGCGCAACGAGATCCCCTCGGCCGACAGCCGGCGCAGGACGTCGGCTAGCAGCGCGGGCGACACCAGCTTCGGGACGACCTCGCGCACCAGGGCCGGGTGACTCGACTCCAGCGCCGCCAGCAGCGCCTGCGTCTCCTGGATGCCGACCAGCTCGTGGCCGCGGCGGCGCATCAGCCGCAGCAGCGCGGCGGCGACCTGCGCCCCGGCGCCGTCCGCCGTGGCGTCGGCGGACAGCTCGGCGCGCGCGAGCGGGATCTCGTTTAAACGCAGACGATAGCTGCGACCCGCAAGCTCGACGACGGTCGGGATCACCCGCACCGGCGGCAGCATCAGCCCGGTCTCTTCGAACAGGCGGTCCCGCGCCGCGGCGAGCGTTTCGGTCACGAAGGGTCCGCCGCCATCGGCGTCGACCTCGAGCTCGGCCGTCAACGCGGCCGACAGCTCGATGCCGATCGGTGTCAGCCGCGGCGCGGGCGGTGCGCCGCCGGCGCGGTCGTCGGCCGTCGCGGCGCGCGCCCCGGACCGCGTCGGCTCAACTGAGGCCGCCGCGCCCAGCGGCCGCCGCGCGCGCAGCCGCCACGCGATCAGGCCCAGCAGCGCCGCCAGCGCCAGAAATGGGATCGCCGGCAGGCCCGGCACCAGCCCCAGCAGGGCCAGCAAGGCGGCGGCGACGCCGAGCGCGCGCGGCTGCGCCAGAACCTGGACACTGATGTCGCGGCCGAGATGCGACCCGACGCCCTCTCGATCCTCCAGTCCTGCCTCGTCCTCGGAGGCGACGCGCGTGACCACGATCCCGGCTGCGGTCGAGATCACCAGCGCCGGGATCTGGGCGACCAGCCCTTCGCCGATGGTCAGCAGGGTGTAGGTGCGCGCCGCCGCGGCGACCTCCATGCCGCGCTGGACGATCCCGATCACCAGGCCGCCCACGATGTTGACCGCCAGCACGACGATGCCGGCGATGGCGTCGCCCTTGACGAACTTCATCGCGCCGTCCATCGAGCCGAAGAATTGCGACTCGCGCGCCAGCGTCGCGCGCCGGCGGCGCGCCTCGCCGGCGTCGATGTGGCCGGCGCGCAGGTCGGCATCGATCGCCATCTGCTTGCCCGGCATCGCGTCGAGCGTGAACCGCGCCGCCACCTCGGCGACCCGCTCCGAGCCCTTCGAGATCACGATGAACTGGACCAGCGTGAGGATCACGAAGATCACCGCGCCCACCACCAGGTTGCCGGCGACGACGAAGCCGCCGAAGGCGTGGATCACGTCGCCCGCGTTGGCCTTCAGCAAGATCAGGCGCGTCGCCGACACCTCCAGCGCCAGCCGGAACAACGTCGTCAGCAACAGCAGCGTGGGAAAGGTGGCGATCTTCAGCGCGTCGCTGACGTAGATCGAGAGCAAGAGCAACGTGACCGCGACCGCGATGTTGAACGAGATCAGCAGGTCGAGCAGGAACGCCGGCAGCGGAACGATCATCATCCCGACGCTGGCGACGACCACCGCGGCCAGCCCGAGATCGGCGTGCCGGACCAGCCGCGCCAGTAACGTCGGCGCATCGGTGGTGGTGGTGGCGCCGCCGCTGGTGCCGGAGCCGGAGCGGGCGCCGGCACCGCGCGCTCGCCGACCATCACGCCGACCATCACGCCGATCATCACGCCGATCAATCCTCGGGAGGATCGCCATCCGCTGTGGATAGAATGTGACGGCGGGCGGCGTCAAGCGCGCGTGAAGGGCGGGACGCCCGCGACGGCGCGTGCTAACAAGCCGGGGCGATGGCGAGACCGGACGGAAGAACGGCGCGCCGGTTCGTCGCCCTCGCCCTGATCGGTCTGGGTGCGCTGGCGCCGCGCGGGGCCGCGGCGAACGGTCGCTATCCGCTGGCCAATCAGCTGGTGGCACAGCCGGGCGACCCGAGCCACCTGGTGGCGCGCACGACCTTCGGCCTGCTGCGCAGCACCGACGCCGGCGCGACCTGGACCTGGGTCTGTGAAGAGGCGCTCGGCATGCTCGACGTCGCCGAGGATCCGTCGCTGGCGCTGACCGGCGACGGCAGCGCGGTGATCGCGTACTCGCAGGGGATCAACGTCAGCCGCGACGGTTGCTCCTGGACCGCGGTCAGCGGCATTCCGGCGGCGCGCTTCGCGGTCGACGTCACGGTCAGCCCGGCGCGCCCGCATGACGCGCTGGCGATCGAGCTGTCGATCGACACCGCTGGCGCGCCCGACGGCGGCAGCGGCGGCACCGCGTCCGTCTACACGCTGCATCTGGTCGGCAGCGCCGACGACGGTGCGACCTGGACCGAGATCGGCCAGCCGATGCCCGGCTTCCTCGGCGCCACCGTCGAGGTCGCGCCCACCACCGCCGACCGGATCTACATCAGCGGCAAGCTGCTGGCGACGCAGCAGCCGACGCTCGCGCGCTCCGATGACGGCGGCCTGACGTTCACGCCATTCGCGATCGCCGGCGTCGGCGCCGACGCCGGCGCCTTCATCGGCGCCGTCGATCCGGTCGATGCCGACGTCGTCTATCTGCGCATCTCGCCGACCGCGACGGCGCCGGGGCGCGTGCTGGTCAGCCACGACGGCGGCACGACCTTCGACACCCTGCTCACGGTGCCGGGCGACGTCTCGGGGTTCGCGCTGTCCGCCGACGGATCGACGTTGGCGGCCGGCGGCGCCGGCAGCGGGCTCTTCGTTGGTCCCAGCGCGACCGGTCCTTTCCCGCTCACCGGGACGGTCAAGCCGTCGTGCCTGACCTGGGTCGGCGCGCGCCTGCTGGCGTGCGCCCAGGAGTCGGTCGATGCGTTCGCGATCGCCGCCTCCGACGATCAAGGCGCCCACTTCGCGCCCTTGCTCCACCTCGCCGAGGTCACGCCCGCCGCTTGCCCCGCCTCGAGCTCGGCCGGGATCTGCGCCGCCAAGTGGCCGGTGATCGCGGCGGCCATCGGCGCCGACGCGGGGACGACGCCCGGGGTCGACGCGGGCAAGCCGCCCGCCGCGCCGTCGAGCGGCTGCGGCTGCGCGCTCGCCCCCACGCCGGGCGCCGACGCCTACGCCCTCACTCTTCTGGCCGCGCTGCTTGCCGCCACGCGCCGCCGCTACGGCGCCGTGCAGAGGTAGTCCATCCCGTTGACCGCACCGTAGCCGACGCAGCTGGCGGTAGGATTTCCCTCGTGGCAGTCGGAGCAGGCGGGCACCTGTCCCTCGCTGGTCACCGTCCCCGCGGGCGTGACGTCTTGCCAGAACCAATCGCCGTGGCCGGGATCGAAGCCGGCGATCTTCTTCATGGCGACCCAGCGGTCGACGGTCGAGCAGCTGCGGTCGCGGTAGAGCTCCTTGACCACGACGGCGCCGTCCGGCATCTCGTGCCCGCTGCCCGCGTCGCCCGGCGTGCCGCCCAGCAGCAGCTGATCGTAGGTCGCCGCCGCCGCGTCGTTGACCCAGACCGTGAATCCATTCAGCCCCGAGTGCTCGCCGGGCCCGCGGCAGCTGCGCACCATCTGGAATCCCGACTGCCGGAAGGTCGTCGGGAAGACCAGCACCCCTCCGTCAACCGCGCCGTGACTGGAATTCGACGAGCACCCCGCCGCCGCGGCCGCGGCCCCCACCAGCGTCGCCATCAGGACAACGATCGGAGACACGATGCGGCGGCGGCGTGGCGGTCTCATGCGCGTGCTCATGGCTCCTCGGTCGAGTCGGTGCCAATCTTGTACCGAACGGAGGCTTGATGATAGAAGTTGAGACCTCCGGCGGGAGCTTCAGCATGCGGACTTTCGCGACCTTGACCCTCGCTTTGCTCGCCGGCGCCGGATGCGCGAGCAGCAGCGGCAGCCCCACAGTGCTGTCGGGCGCGATCGGCACCTGGATGGGCGACGGCACCCAAGGCTTCGACGGCGACGGCAACGTCCCGCAGAAGACCTGGCTCAACCAGCCGATGGATCTCACCTTCGGCCCCGACGGCCGCGCCTATATCGTCGACTGGAACAACCACCGCATTCGTCGATTGCGCGCCGACGGAACGGTAGAGACCTTCATCGGACGCAACCTGCCCGGCGACTGGGACTGCCAGAACCCCGCCGATCCCGCCAACTGCGTGGTGCCGATGACCGGCACCGTCGCCGGCGACGACCTCGCGCTCAATCACCCGATGGCGATCAAGTTCGGCGCCGATGGGCTCGGCTACCTGGCCGCCTGGCACAACCACAAGATCGAAGCCTTTGATCCAGCGACGACGATGGTCCAGATCGTCGCCGGCGGGCAGGCGCCTGGCTACCTCGGCGACGGCGGTCCCGCGGCGGCGTCGCGGCTGAACTTCGCCGATTCGGTGGCGACCGACGCCCACGGCAATGTCTTTGTCGGTGACGAGCGCAACCGCCGGGTGCGGCGCATCGCCGGCGACAGCGCGCGCACGATCACCGACGTCGCCGGCACCAGCCCCGCGCCCCCCAGCTCCGGCTACGCCGGCGACGGCGGTCCGGCGGCGGCGTCGCGGCTCGGCCTCGCCCCCTACGCCGTGGTCGACGGCGCCGACAATCCCCCTCCCGGCGGGTCGCTCGCGCTCGGCGCCGACGGGACGCTCTACGTCTCCGACACCTTCAACCATTGCGTCCGCATGATCAGCCCGGGCCCCGACGGCGTCATCGGGGACGGTGACGGCGCCGCGGAGATCATCACCACCCTGGCCGGGCACTGCACCACGGCGGGGTTCACCGGCGACGGCGGGCCCGCGGCGGCGGCGCTGTTGAATCATCCCGAAGATCTGGAATTCGGCCCCGACGGCAAGCTCTACTTCGCCGATACCGGCAACCACGTCGTGCGGCGCATCGACCTGGCGACCGGGAAGATCGATCGCGTCGCGGGGACGGGGACCCGGGGTTTCTCGGGCGACTACGGCTCGCCGCTGCAGGCGCAGCTGGATTCACCCTATGGCCTGGCGTTCGACACCGCCGGCAACCTCTATATCGCCGACTCGTTCAACAACCGGATCCGCATCATTCCCAAATGACCGGACCACAGGCGGGCCGCATGACCATGGACCGACGCTTCGATCCGTTCACGGCGGCGGTGTCCGCGCGGGCAGCGGCGCTGCTGCTGGCGATTGCCTTGCCGCCCGCGTGTGGCAGCAGCGGTGGCGGCAACAATCCGCCCCCGCCGCCACCGCCGGCAGGCGCGGGAGAGATCACCACCGTCGCCGGCAGCGGCCAGCGCGCGACGCAGCCGAGCGACGCCGACCGCGACGGCGTGGCCGACCCGCCGATCGCGGCCGCGCTGGCCATGTTCGACACGCCGATGGACACCGCGATCGATCCTTCGGGGGCGCTGCTGATCCTCGACTGGAACGGCCACAAGGTCCGCCGGCTCAACGCCGCCGGCATGGTCGAGTTCGTCGTCGGCACCGGCGTCGAGGGCGACGCCTGCGAGCGCCCGCGCGTCGACGGGACCTGCCCGCTGGTCGCGTCGGAGCTGAACCACATGACCGACGTCGCCTTCGATCCGATGGGGCGACTCGCGATCGCCGCCTGGCACAACGCGAAGATCAAGGTCGCCGATCTCGCCGCCAATGCGCTGGTCGACGCCTGCGGCGACGGCAGGCGCAACTTCGCCGGCGAACGGCGGGCCGTGCGTCAGACGCCACCGGAGCCAAGCTGGTCTCGTTCGATCTGCCGTCGGGGGTGATTTACGACAAGCACGGGAACTTGCTGATCGCCGATCAGTCCAACCAGGTGATCCGCCGCATCGGCACCGACGGCATCGTGAAGACCGTCGCCGGCAACTGCCCGGGGACGCCCGGCTTCGGCTGTCCGATGGGGCAGGGCTACGCCGGCGACGGCGGACCGGCCACGATGGCCAAGCTGTCGAACAACTTCGGCCAGGCGGCCGATCCACAGGGCAAGATCACGCTCGACGCCGACGGCAACCTTTACATCGCCGACACGCAGAACAACGTCGTGCGCAAGGTCGTCCCCGGCGCCGACGGGATCCTGGGCGACGGCGACCCGAACGAGGAGATCATCACCACCTTCGCCGGCAACCACACGCGTGGATTCTCGGGTGACGGCGGCACGGCCACCGTCGCCCAGCTCAGCGGCCCGCGCGACGTCGCGGTCGGCCCCAACGGCGCGCTCTACATCGCCGACACTGACAACAACTGCATCCGCCGCGTCGGCACCGACGGCGTGATCTCGACCGCCGTTGGCCAGTGCGGCCCGACCAGCGGGTTCGCGGGCGACGGCGCGCTGGCGACCGCCGCCACCCTCGCCACCCCCTACGGCATCACCGTCGACGACGCCGGCAACATCTTCGTCGCCGACTCGGGCAACAACCGGATCCGCAAGGTGATGGCGCCCTGACGAGGACGAGGACGGGGACGAGGACGGGTAGTGCTTCAATGGAAGCGAAAGCGCGCTGACACCAGGCCCTGCAAGTAGAAGTCATAGGCGCCGGCGGCGACGCCGTTCGGATAGGGCGCGCCGGCGACGATCTTGAAGTCGAACGAATAGTATTCGGCGTAGGCGCCGACCAGGATGTCGAGCCAATCGGTCACCGCGACGCCGACCCGGGCGCGCGCCGACAGCGCCAGCGTGCTGAGGCCCGGGAACCAGTCGCTGTCTTGCAGCGTTCCGGCACCGAGCAGTCGCCGGCCGCCCGCGCCGAGCTCGAACGTGAGGAACCTCAGGCGGAGCCCGGCGTCGAGGCTGGCGCCGACGGCGCGGTAGTCGGTGGTGGGGATGACGCCGCTCTCGACGCTGTATTGCCGCACGAAGTACCCGATCGCCGGCTGAAACGTGAAGGCGCCGTGCGGGATGCGCAGCACCAGCTCGGCCTGGTAAGCCGACGCCGCGGTCGAAAGCGCCCGGTCGGCCAGGCGCGCCGTCACTGGCGCCTGGCGTTCGTAGGCGAGCCGCAGCCCCAGCCCCGCCAGGAGGCGGTGGCAGCGCCCGCGCGCGAACGGATACAGCGTCCCCTCGAATCGCCCCACCGGCGCGCGATAAAGCGCGTAGCCGCGCAGCGCCCCGCGCTGCTCGTCCCGGTAGTTGAAGCGGCGAATCATCACGCCGGCGCCCGGCTCGACCTCGGCGACGGAGCAGCGGGCCGGGGTGGCCTCGGGGGCTTTCCCTTCGCCGGCAGCGGCGGGATTGGCCTCCTCTTCAGGTGGCGCGGCGTTGTGGGACCGGCTGCGGGGGACGGCCTCCTCCTCGGGGGTGGCCGGTGGCGCTTCGGCTTCGCCGGCAGGGGCCTCGGGTCGAGGCGGGCTTGGCGCCGGCGCGCGCGGCGCCGGCTCGGCGGTGCGCGGGCGAGCCGGCGGCTTCGCCGGGGTGGCCTCGGGCTCAGAAGGGGGCGACGGCTCGGCGGGCACGGCCTTGGCGGGCGCTTCTTGCGGTCCCGGCGACGCCGCCTGATCGATGAGCGGTGCCAGCCCCGCCCACAGCTGCGCGCGGATCTTGGCGCGCAGCGCGCCCATCGTGCGCGCCTCGAACGCCAGCTCGCCCACGATGCGCGCGTCCTCACCGTTGGCGAGCGTCAGCGACAGGCGAACGGTGCGGTTCTCCTGCGTGACCTCGCCGTAGAGCACCGCCGTGAGGTTGAGGCGCCGCGCCAGCCCCACGGTCTTTTGCGCGCCGTAGTTGGTGCCGATCTTCAGCGCGTCGGCGGGCCGCAGCGGGACGACGACGAGCGACGGCTTCTTGCGCAGCGCCGCCAGCGTCGCCGTGCGCGCCATCTGCGCCCCCTTGCCCGCGAATCCCAGCACCAGAAGCCGGCGGGGAACCAGGTCGGGTGTGGGGGCAGGGGAGTCATCGGGGGTCGAGGTGGGGGTGGACGTCTCCGTCGAAGTCCGCGTCGACGTCCGCTTCGACACCCGCTTCGACGCGCGGGTGCGGGCACGGCCAGCCTTGCCGGTGGTCGCCGACGCCGACGCCGACGGTTCGGATGCGGTCGTCTCGGCGGTGGCTGGGGTGCGCGCCTTCTTGCGGCGCGCGCGCGCTTCGACAGATCGGTCCGCGACCGCAAGGACTGTCGACGCGAGTGCGACGAGTAGCAAAAGAGCCCACAGCCGTCGCATCGCTCGTCCCATCTAGTTGCGTCGCCGGCCGCGCGCTGTAACAGCCGCGCTGGCTGTCGGCGAGGAGGAGGTCGGGGTCAGTCGGTTGGTCATGCTATCGTGAATGAGCCGCGATGGTCCATCGATTCCTGGGACGGATGGCATCGACAGAAACCTCGGAAAAACCTGAGGCCAGCCGAGATCGCCGCCCGGTCGGCTGGGCCGCGGCGGTCGTGACCCTGCTCGGCGTGCTGGCGCTCCCGTCGTCGTCGGCGTTCGCTTACTGTCGCACGACCACCTGCGCGGTGACGGTACCGCCGCGCGAGTGCGAGCGCGATCCCAACGGCTGCTGGCAAGCCGGGGTCCCGCTGTTCTGGCCGCAGCAGTGCATCTCCTACGCGGTGAATGTCGCCGGATCGCCCCGCCTCGGGCTCGACTATGCCGCGGCGTCCGCGATCATCGATCAGGCGTTCGCGCACTGGCCGAACGCCCAGTGCTCCGACGGCTCTCCGTCGATCGCTCTCATGGGCCGCCCCGGGCTGACCTGCGATCAGGTCAAGTACAACCCGACCGGCCCCAACGCCAACTCCATCCTGTTTCGTGATGACGGCTGGACCCACGAACCGTCGGCGATCGCCCTCACCACGGTGGCGTTCAACGTGAAGACCGGCGTGATCCTCGACGCCGACATGGAGATCAACACGCCGCTGCTCACCGCGTCCGACCTCGACTTCGTGGTCACCCACGAGTCGGGGCACTTCCTGGGCCTGGATCACTCGTCGGACCCGAGCGCGATCATGTTCTTCCAGTACGCCGGGGGCGGCGTCCCCGCGCGTCTGGCCAGCGACGATCTCGACGCGATCTGCGCCGCCTATCCGCCGTCGCGCGCGGTGCCGGTCTGCAACTTCGAGCCGCCGAAGGGCTTCGCGACCGATTGCGGGGGTGACGTGACCGCCGCCTGCGCGGTCGCGCCCGCGCGTGCGTCGGAGCTGCGCTCAGGCTGGCTGGGCGCGCTCGCCTTCGGCGTCGCCGCGGTGACCTACCGGTTGCGCCGGCGCCGCCGGCGACGCGGCAGTCAGCGGTAGCCTTCTCAAGAGAGGCAGCGTCGTCGTCAGGAGAGCCAGGCCGGCAAGCGGCCGCGCAGCGCCTGATCCAACCCCAGCACGCGTCCCGGCGGCGTCAGCATGAAGGTGAAGAAGATCCCGCCGACCAGCAGCGCCGGGCCGGGCGGCGCGATGCGCTCGCCCGAGGCAAACGCGAACGTGAAGAACACCAGCGCGCCCAGGATCGCCGTGAAGCGGGTGAAGAGGCCGATCACCATCGACGCGCCGATCGCCATCTCACCCATGGTGACCAGCGAGCCGAAGATCTTGGGGTGGGCGCGCGCGGTGTCGACGACCGGTACGATGAAGTTGTAGACCTTGTGGTCGCGGACCCAGCCATCGAGGATCGACAGCAGCGCCGTGCCGTGCAGCCAGCCGCCCAGGAACTTCTGGTAGCCGGACAGCACCAACATCACGCCGACGAGCACGCGCAAAGGGAAAAGACAGAGGAGCGGAACCCGCTCTGACATGGGTTCACCTTGAACGACCGGGGCGCGGCTGGCAAGTTTTCCCGGCCGCACGCGGCGCGGCGGCACGGCTGTCGTCGTCGTCGTCCAGGCGGTTGCCCGCGCGGCGATCGGGTGCGCGATCGTGTTATCGTCGCGCCGTGCCCGCCGAGACCAAGCGCCCCGTGAGCCCGGCCGCCGAGGAGATCCTCGGCCTCTATTTCCCCGTGCTGGATCACGGGTTCGTCTGCCTGGTCGACTACATGGGGACCGACGAGTGCATCGAGCGCGCCGCCCGGGTCAGCTACGGATACGGGACGCGCCCGCGCTCGCAGACCCGCGGCCTGCTGCGCTACCTGCGGCGGCACAAGCACACCACGCCCAGCGAGATGGTGGAGCTGAAATTTCACTGCTGCATGCCGATGTTCATCGCGCGCCAGTGGATCCGGCACCGCACCGCCAACGTCAACGAGTACTCGGGGCGCTACAGCCTGATGCCCATGCTGTTCTACACGCCCGACGAGGCGCAGATGCAGACCCAGAGCCGGCGCAACAACCAGGGGCGCAGCGGTCAACCGGTGGCGCCGGAGCTGCACGCGGAGGCGGTGCGGCGCTGGAACGCGATCCGCCGCGAGAGCACCGACGCCTACGAGTGGATGACCAGCAACGAGATCGCGCGCGAGCTGGCGCGCATCGACCTGCCGCTGTCGACGTATACGCAGTGGTACTGGAAGATCGACCTGCACAACCTGCTGCACTTCCTCACGCTGCGGGTCGATGCGCACGCGCAGTGGGAGATCCAGGAGTTCGGGCGCGTGATGGCGGGGATGCTCAAGCGCGTGGCGCCGCTGTCGTACGAGGCCTGGATTGATTACGACGTGTGCGGCGCGCACCTCGGGCGCGCGGAGCTGGAGGCGATGCGCGCGCTGGTGAGCGTCGGCGCCGGCGACGACGGGGTTGCGGGCGGCGGGCGCGTCGATCAGCCGCGCCGAGCTCGCGGCGCGCGGGCTGTCGAACCGCGAGATCGACGAGCTGCTCGCCAAGCTGCGGCCGTCGGCCGTGCCGGATTTCGAGCTTGATCTCGCGCAGGCCAAGAGCGGCGACGAGTTCGCGCGTCGCTTCGAGGCGGCCGTCCCCAGCCTGGATCGCAAGGCGGAGGGGACGACGTCGGGGGGCGACTGATCTTCGGCGCTGGCGCGCGCGTGCGGATGGCGGCGGGGATCGCGGTTTGGATCGCTGTGGTGGGTGGCGGCGGGGCGGCGGTAGCGGACACCAAGACCGCGGCGGCACCGACGGGGAGAACTTCGGCGGCGTCCGCGTCCGCGTCGGCGACCTCAGCAGCATCGCCGCCGCCGTCAGCGTCGTCACCCGCGGGCGACGCTGCGGCCGGCCAGCCGGAGGACACGATCCCCAACCGGATCTGCCTCGACGGATTGCGCGCGCGCCAGATCGCGTTCGTCGAGTTTCCCACCAAAGGGGTGCGCACGCCGGTGAAGATTCTCGGCCCTCTCGGCGCCGTCCGCCTGCGCTCGCACGACCCACGCTCGGTCGGCAAGCCGGCGTTGATGGATTGCGAGCTGGCGCGCGCGCTGCTCGACGCCGCCCCCGCGTTTCAGGCGCTCGGCGTGCGTGAGCTGCTTTTTTCGGGCGCCTACGACTATCGCACGCGCCGCCACTCGACCAAGCTGTCCGAGCACGCGCACGGCCTGGCGATCGACGTCCATGCCTTCGCCGTCGGCGCGCGCGGCGCGCGCAGCGGGCGCGACGGCCAACCCCCCGGCGCGGATCCGCGGGCTCCCGACGCCGGCGCGCCCGATGACGTCACGACCGTGGTCGAGGTGGTGCGCGACTTCGAGCCCAACGTCGGCAAGTGGGCCGTGGTCGCCGACCAGCTCGAGTGCATCGGCCACCCGCGCACCGACGCCGGCCGCCTGCTGCGCACGCTCGCCTGCCGCCTGCGCGCCAGCAGCATCTTCCGCGAGGTGATCACCCCCGACGACAACGCCGACCACCACGACCACTTCCACCTCGAGGCGTACCCCGATGCGCTGACCCGCACCCGCGCCGTGCTCGCCCGCAAACCCAGCGTCACGGACGACTGAGGTCCCGGGTGGAACTTAGCTCCTCGAACTCTTCCCCTCCTTCCGGTTCCCTCCCCGCGGAGCCGGGGACCCTTCCGGTCCCCTCGCCCAGTCCGCTGACAGTCCGCTGGGAGAGGGTTAGGGTGAGGGGTCCGCGCGGTTCAACAACCCGGTCGCACGAGTTGCGGCGTGCGTACGAACTCGGTCGAATTTCTTCCCAAAACTTTTCGATCTTTTCGCCGGGAAGCGGCCCCTCTGCTTCCGGAATTGCCAATCGGGACCGACAAACCCGAAACAATCGCCGCAATTGGTCGCGCGGGCGCGCGGGCTTTTTTGTTGACGGTGTGTTTTGGAGCGCAAAGAAGAAAGCATTCGGGAAGCCGTCGGGCCTCGGGTCTCAACGCCTCCTGCGCCGCGATAGCATCATTGCTGCTTTTCTAGCTTGCGTCTACGCGGGAGATTGCGGCACGCCGAGCTACCACACCGCAACGAACTATTTCTGTTGACCGGTTCGTTGGCGAATCGCTACAAATGCGCGGACCGTCCGTGTGAAGTAGTCCGGGGGGACATCGGCGGAGTAGGGGAGTCGTGTGTCCAAACGATGGAGCTCCCCGACGAGACCACGAACGAGGCCGCACGCGTTTCTTCCCAGAGTATTTTGATGTGGGCGCTGGCACCGGGCGTGCAACCTCCGTGCGTTGAATCCAAAAAGGGGAACCGATGACCGGCAAACGGGGCGCTAGTCATATGACTTCGGGCAGGTTGGCTGAGTTAGTCATAGTGGGGCTTGCGATGGCAGCCGCGTGCCGGCGAGATCCCTCTCCCGACGGGGCGCCGGTCGTCAGGGCAGCGGCAGCCAATCAACCTGGCGCTGTTGCCGCATCGTCCGAAGGGCGGGCGACGCTGTCCAGGTTGCGTTCACGACTGCTCGCCAGCCGGACCCCGGAGCCCCTCTTGTCGGCCGGCCTGGCCAACGGTTTTCAAACAGTTGCCGGCCGGGTGAGCCCCTCCTTCCTTCCTTCGGCTGGACGAGTCACCGCGCGAGTGACGCTGCCGGCGCGGTCCGCCGGATCGTTCCACCTCGAAGACGCTGAGACCGGCGCTGGCGTCGACGTCGCGCTCAAGGAGGTCAAGGACGTCGAGGGCCAGATCGAGGAAGGCTTCGTCATCTATTCCGGAGCCCACGCATCGGGAGCGACCGTCCTTCAGCGCCCGGGGCTGTCGGGAAACGAAGACTTCGTATCCTTTGAGACTCGGCCGCAGGAACCAACTATTTCCTACGAGATGACGCTCGGGCCCAAGGTTGCGGGACTTCGATTAGTCGCTAACACGTTGGAAATGGTGGACGCCGGCGGCGCGCCGCGCTTGCGGGTCGCGCCGCCTTATATCGTGGGCGCCGATGGGGCGCGTGCGGATGCGACATTGGCGGTGCGTGGGTGCGCGGTCGATGGCGACCCATCCGCGCCGTGGGGCCGCCGCGTGACGGCACCGGGTGCGGCCAGTTGCACGGTCCGAGTCAGCTGGAACAACGCGGCGGTTGTGTATCCGGCGGTGCTGGATCCGTCGTGGACGACGACCACCAACACCATGGTCAGTGCTCGCCAGGATCACACGGCGACGCTCATGACGAACGGGGTCGTGTTGGTCGCTGGTGGGCGAACGAGCAATACCTCGACCACCGGGCTCGCGACGGCCGAGCTCTACAATCCGTCGACCGGCCTTTGGGCAGCCACGGGAACCATGGCCGGGACGACGCCCGGACGATATTTCCACAGCGCAACCCAGCTCGGTTCGACGAGCAATTCGAATACCACGGGCAAGGTGTTGATCGTCGGTGGTCGGAACGCCGGCGCTAGCCTTGGCACAGCCCAACTCTATTCGCCGAGCGCGGGTACTTGGTTGGCGGTCTCGGTCACCTTGAGCCCCACCCACGAGCAGCACACGGCGACACTGCTTGCGAACGGTCAAGTGCTGGTGGTGGGCGGCGTGAGCGGCACCACCCCATCGACGGCAGCCGCCACCTACAACCCGGCCGGCACCAGCACCGGCAGCTGGACCGGGACCACGGCTCTTTCGCCCGGGCGCCGAGGACATACGGCGACGCTGTTGGTGGTTCCCGGCAATGCGACCTTGAACAACAAGGTGCTGGTGGTGGGGGGGAATTCTGGTGGCACGACCAGCCTTGGCACCACCCTGCTCTTCGACTCGACGGCGGGCTGGACCAACGGACCTGCGCTTCCCAGTTCGGCGACACTCGAGGCGCACACGGCGACGGTCTTGGCCAACGGCAACGTCCTGGTCACGGGAGGCCACAGCGGCACCGGCTCACCGCTCACTACGGCACGGCTCTTCAACCCGTCCACCGGATCTGGAAGCTGGACGTCAACCGGGTCCATGCAGACCGGGCGACAAGCGCACACCGCCACGCTGTTGCCGGCGGGCATTCTGGCCAATGGGCAGGTCTTGGTGGCAGGCGGTTCAAACGGCAGCGTATCGCAGTCGACCGCCGAGCTCTGGAATGGGAGCACCTGGGCGCTGACGACCGCCTTGCCCGCCGCCGTTCAGGGGCAAACGGCGACCCTCTTGCCGAATAATCGCGTGCTGATCGCCGGTGGCATGACCGTCACCAGCACGACGACGACCACGGCGAATACGGCCCGCCTGTACGATCCTTCAATCGGGCTGACCTGCACCACGAACAGCCAATGCGGCAGCGGCTTCTGCGCGAACGGCGTCTGCTGTAACAGCGCGTGCAACGGCGGCTGCGGCGCCTGCAACTTGCCGGGCTTGGTCGGGACTTGTTCGCCGGTGACCAGCGGGACGACTTGCCGCGCCTCCGCTGGCACGTGCGATGTCGCCGAGACCTGCAACGGCACGGCGCTGACCTGCCCGACCGATGCGTTCGCCGCTGCGACGACGACCTGCCGCGCGGCCGCGGGAACGTGCGACGTCGCCGAAAAGTGTACCGGAACCAGCGCCGCCTGCCCGGCCGACGCATTTATCGCCGCGACGACCGTCTGCCGCGCGTCCGCCGGGACTTGTGACGTTGCTGAAACCTGCACCGGCACCAGCGCCGCTTGCCCGACAGACACCTTCGCACCCGCCACTACGACCTGCCGGGCAGTGGCGGGCACCTGCGACGTGGCGGAGAAATGCACCGGGACCGCCGCGGCCTGTCCGGCGGACGGGTTCCTGGCCGCAGCGACGGTGTGCCGCGTCGCTGCGGGGACGTGCGACGTGGCTGAAACCTGTACGGGAAGCAGTGCCGCCTGTCCGGCGGATGCTCTCGCCCCAGTCACCACGGTGTGCCGCCCCGCGAACGGGGCGTGCGACGTGGCCGAGACTTGTACGGGAACCAGCACCGCGTGTCCGGCCGACGGATTTGTCCCGGCGACGACCGTCTGCCGCGGCTCTGCCGGGACTTGTGACGTCGCTGAAACCTGCACCGGGAGCAGTGCCGCTTGCCCGACGGACACCTTCGCACCCGCCACCACCACCTGCCGTGCAGTCGCGGGCACCTGCGACGTGGCGGAGAAGTGCACGGGAACCGCCGCGGCCTGTCCGGCCGACGGGTTCCTGGCCGCTGCGACGGTGTGCCGAGCGTCGGCGGGCGCGTGCGACGTGGCGGAAACCTGCTCAGGGACCAGCGCCGCCTGTCCGGCGGATGCCCTCGCGACAGCCACCACGGTCTGTCGGCCCGCCAACGGCGGTTGCGACGTGGCCGAAACCTGCACGGGAAGCAGCACCGCGTGTCCGGCCGACGGATTTGCCGCGGCGACCACCGTTTGTCGCGCCTCTGCCGGGATTTGTGACGTCGCTGAAACCTGCCCGGGCACCAGCGCCGCTTGCCCGACGGACACCTTCGCGCTTGCCACCACGACTTGCCGAGCAGCTGCGGGGACCTGCGACGTAGCAGAGAAATGTACGGGAGCCGCCGCCGCGTGTCCGGCCGACGGGTTCCTGGCCGCGACGACAGTGTGTCGAGCTGCCGCGGGCCTGTGCGACGTCGCCGAAACCTGCACGGGGAGTAGCGGCGCCTGTCCGGCGGATGCTCTCGCGCCTGCCACCACGGTGTGCCGCCCGGCAAACGGCGCCTGCGACGTGGCCGAAACGTGCACAGGAACCAGCACTGCATGTCCGGTGGACGTCATCGCGCTAGCCCTCACGGTGTGCCGCCCCGCGAATGGGGCCTGCGATGTCGCCGAGACATGCACAGGAAGCAGCACCGCCTGTCCGGCCGATGGTCTCGCGCCCGCGACGACAGTGTGCCGCGCCGCCAATGGCGTCTGCGACGTGGCGGAGTCCTGCACAGGAACGAGTGCAGCGTGTCCAACGGACGCGTTTGCATCGGCGACGACGGTGTGCCGCGCGGCCAACGGCGCCTGCGACGTGGCCGAGAAATGCACCGGCACCGGCACCGCTTGCCCCGTCGATGGCTTCCTTGCGGCGGCAACGATCTGCCGTACCGCGACCGATGGATGTGACGCCGCCGAGAGCTGCACGGGCAGTTCCCCCGGCTGCCCAACCGATAACAAGCTCCCCAACAACAGCTTCTGCACCGACGGAAACCTTTGCACGGTCAATGATCGATGTCAGGGGGGTGTGTGTGTTCCTGGGCCGAACGTCACCTGTCCGGGCGACTTCTGCCATGCCGCCGGGACCTGCGATCCCGCGACTGGCTTCTGCGCGAACACCGCGCCGATCAATGAGGGGCTGTCCTGCGATGACGGGAACCGCTGCACCGTCACCTCCCAGTGCAAGCTCGGCGTCTGTGTGCCCGAAGACCCCGTCACCGGTTGCACGGGACCGGGCGATGCCTATTACGCACCGTTGACCAACCTCGGCTCGCGACAAGGCGTGTCGGTGGCAAACGACATCAACAACCATGGCGTGGTGGCCGGAACCGACGTCCATTTCCTCGGTCTCCATGAGTTCGCCTTTTCTGGCGAAGGCCTGGGCTTCAGTTGGACGGCCGAGGGGGGCTTTCACCAGCTCCCGCGGCCCGCCGGCAAACAAGTTTCCTCGTGGGCCATCAGCGACAACGGCGAAATCGTTGGGACAGCATGGAATATGGAAGTGCCCTCGCCTGGCGCAAATGTCTATCACTACGACCCGGTCACGGACCAAGCCCAAGGTTCCCAAACCGCAGGATGGGGGATGGCGATCAATGCCAGCGGGCAGTTCACCGGCGAGTCCTCCTTCCCCGGCATCCAAGGCTACACCACCTTTCGCGCACAAGGAGCAACGTTTCAGCAGATAGCGAATCTGAGTGGCTTCGTGGCCCTGGCCGGTCGCGCGATCGACGCTTCAGGAAACATCTTTGGAAATTTTCAACGGGCGTCTGCGAGTGCGCCGCTCGTAGCGATGCGCTACACCGATGCCCTGGGATTCCAATACTTGAATCAACTGCTCCCAGCCGGCTCCGACTGGGACATCGACCCGGTCCTCGGGGGTGATTTTCTCACCAGCGCTAACGGAACCAACGGCGCCCAGATTGTAGGAACCGGGCAAAGCGGAAACGGGAAGACCCGCGGCTTCGTGCTCACCCCCGGGCCGGCCGGAGCACCCGGCAGCGCCACAATCAAGAGGATCGACCTTCCCGCAGGAACGACGGACGATACCGCCCATGTCGTCTCGCCGTACCGGATCAATGCCGCCGGACAGGTGGTCGGCACCATTGCCGACATCTCCAACGGCCCGCAGCGAGCCTTCATCTGGTCCGACGGCGTCGGCACGATCGACCTCAACAAATACGTCGACCCCAACTCCGGCTGGGTCCTGCAAAGCGCCCTCGGTATCAACGACGGCGTCAACGGCAGGCCCGAAGTCGTGGGTGACGGTCTGTTCAATGGTCAGAAGCGCGGGTTCAAAATGAGAATGCCCGACCTGCGTGCCTGCCCAGCGGTCGATGCCTGCCATGGCCCGGGCGTGCGCGATGCCCGCACGGGCGTGTGCTCATCGCCGATACTCGCCGACGGGACGACCTGTAACGACGGGAGCGCGTGCACCAGCGGTGACCACTGCCAGGCGGGGGCGTGCGTGGGGACCACGGCCGTCGCCTGTCCAGGTGACGCATGCCGGCCTGCGGGTGTCTGCGATCCCTCATCAGGGTTCTGTTCCATTCCGGCTCCCTATCCCGGTAGTCCGAGCTGCGACGACGGCAATCGCTGCACGATAGGGGACTTCTGTAACCTGGGAACCTGCATGCCGGGTCCCACCGACAACGGGTGTCGGGGCCCGACAGATACGTTCTACGTCCCGGTGATTGGGCTCGGTTCAACGCAGGGAAGCTCACTCGCGCGGGGAATCAACAACGACGGAGTGGTCGTGGGTCATGATTCGCACCTCAGCACTCCCACACCCTCCGCCGTCCATGTACCCTCGAAGGGATTCCGTTGGACCGAGGAAGGAGGCATCCAGGTCATCCCCGCCCCTGCCAACACCTACGTTTTTCCCGCCGGCATCTCCACATCCGGCGTCGTCGCCGGCTCCACGGTGCCCGACCCCGGCGAAGGATCCAGAGTCTTTCGCTATGACCCATCGGTCGATACCCAGCTTCAGATTCTCCCGATCCAGAACGGGGTGGGAAATGGCATCAACGATGCGGGCCAGATCGCTGGTTTTGCCTACTTTCCGCAGGGCCTGTCAATGTACCGGGCCACGGGCAACACGATCCAAACGATTCCCGGACCAACCGGAGATCAATATCAGTATGGGAACGCCATAGACCCCCTCGGAACAGTTCTCGGAAATACGTACCGCGCTAACTCTACGTGGGCGGCGATCATGTACAGCGACGCCCTCGGTCTCGAGTACTTGAACCAGATGGTCCCGGGGGGCAGCGACTGGAACCTCGACCCGCTAAGCGATGGGGACTATTTGGCCTATGGCTATGGCTCCAATGGTCACCAAATCGTGGGCGGCGGGCATAGCGGTTCCGGTGCGCTTCGGGGTTTCGTCCTGACCCCGGGCGCGGACGGCAGCCGCGGCAGCGGAACGATCAAGAAGATCGACATGATTCGTAGGTTTCCGCTCGACGATCCCAATTACTACCTCGTCGCGCACGCCATCAACTCTGCCGGTGAGGTGGTCGGCGGCGTGTACGACTGGTCCGTGTCCTATTCGCACTATGCATTCATCTGGGTGGAAGGAACCGGAACCGTCGAGCTCAACGAGCTCATTGACCCGGCGTCGGGCTGGACGCTCAATGTCGCCTACGCGATCAACGACAAACGACAGGTCGTGGGTTACGGGAGCCTAAACGGACAAACTCGGGCGTTCATGATGAACGTGCCGGACTTGTCGCCGTGTCCGCCGGTCGACACCTGCCACGGTCCGGGAATCCGCGATCTGCGCACCGGTCAATGCTCTTCGTCGCCGGTGCTTGCCGACGGGACATCATGCAGCGACGGAAACGCTTGCACACCAAACGACGTGTGTCAGGCGGGGAACTGCGTCGGCGGGCCGCTCGATGTGGTCTGCGCAGTCGCGCCCGCGGTCGAGGGAGTGACGACCCTCAATGGTCAACAGGTCGCCGTCTTCTCGTACAACAACAGCGGCAATCAAAATACCAACATTCCGTACGGGCCGCAGAACTTCCTCACGCCACCGGGAAGTGACCAGAGTAATCCGCCGGCGTCGCCGCCCCCGACGTGGTTCTTGGCCGGCCAACAACGGGGAGCATTCACGAGTCCTCTGGTGAATGGTGCGCTCAGTTGGACCGTGGGTAGCAAGACCGTGATGGCCGACGGTTCGTCCTTCCCCATGACACCCGAAACACATCCAGACGGAACAGGGGTGACTCTAGCTGATGGGACGTTTGTAATCCTCGTCTCTAATCCGGCACCGGACATCGCAGCGGCGATTCTTCCTTCGGGTGCCACGTCCGATGCGACCGACACGGCAGGAATGGTGGACGGTCGCTTCGGGGTTACCGACGATGGCGCAGCGACGTATCATATTCCCCTCTGGGTCCCTGATGGAGTGGCGGGGATGCAGCCCCACCTGTCATTGGCCTATAGCAGTCGCGCCGGCGATGGACCCCTCGGCGTCGGTTGGCAGATCGGTGGCCTATCGACGATCACCCGCTGTCACGACGACTACGCACGCGATGGCGATACGAAACCTATAAAGTTCACCAACGAGGACAAGCTATGCCTCGACGGGGAGCGCTTGGTCTGGACCGGCGGCGGCGCAAACATGACGGCCACCGCGGAGTACCGTACCGAGCACGACAAGTTCATCAAGGTCCTTCAGGTCGGCGCCGATGACCAGGGCCCCACCGGGTTTCTTGTCTACTATCCCGACGGAACACGAAGCAGCTTTGGTTCGGACCCAAATGCCACGACCGCTGGATTTCATGGCGATCCAACCGCGGTTGTCGCTGGCTATCGGATCATCGTCAACTCGAATCCGCAAGACGCCACCGTCCAACCGACGATCGGATACGAAGCCGCTCGTGATCGATTCTCTTGGGCGCTTGCGTCGTCGCGTGACCGCTTCAACAACGAGGTCACTTACACCTACGGCAATTTCGGAGACGCTCTCGAAGGCACCATCGAGTACCTGCCGGTCAAGATCGAGTACAACTTCAAGCCAGGTGCAACGACGGGAGACCGCACGGTCGAGTTCGACTGGGGCGTTCAGTACACTGACGACCGAAAGGATGTGCGCCGATCGTATGTAGGCGGATTGGCCTTCAAGAACAGCCGGCTTCTTAGATCCATCACCATGAAGGGTCCCGACCCGGTTACGCCGTCTCAGCTGCGGCTATATCGACTTGGTTACCGCGACAGTGCGGGCGTGCGCGCTCAGCTCCGATCCGTCACCGAATGCGATCGGGGAAACACCTGCAAGGCACCAATTACCTTTCAATGGACCGACATCGACATGACCTTCGAAAAGGTGCCTGTTGGTCTAGGCGCATCTCCGTCGCGGATTCCTAGCCTCATTCCAGCTGACATCAACGGCGACGGCCGAGATGACCTGATCTTCGCGGCGAATGAAAACCAGTGGGCTTTTGCGATCGCGGGGGACGACGGCCGAAGCTTCGGCCCTATTGTCTCAATTCCCTACAATCCTTCTCCGATCTCGTCCGACATTCCCGCCGAGCCGGGCTTGGATTTCTCGGGACGGGCGGCGGATCTCAATATGGACGGCTTGGCCGACTTTCTCTACCCGCGAGTAATCAACCCTGCCGGAACCAGCGGCACCAGGCTTCTCAGATCTACCGGAACTGGCTTCATACCCTTCGAAACCACAGAAACCGAGCTCTCAAAGATAGTCGGAAGTCGGTTCAATGCCGACTACGTTGGTGATTTTACCGGCGACGGCCTGCCAGATATCATGCGGGCGATCGTCCAGACGGATACGGCAGGCGATGTCGGCGTGTGGGGCTTGAGGCCCAATAGTCAGTTTGGCGGCCTCGGTCCATATCAGACTCTCCAAAAACTGTCGCCAGGCGCCAATCAACCTATCGGCGCGAACGCCGAATGGAATGCGTACGCTCTCGATACGGACGGCGACGGGAAGCTCGAGTTTGTCTTTCGCGACGCCCGAGCGAACGATCCAGATCAAAGCACAACGGCCAGGATGCTTGCACTCACGCCTTTGCCGACGGATGGCACGGGCGCTAGTTCTCTCAGGGTCACGTCTCTCATTGGCAGCGGAAAGCACCCGGGCGAGGTGCGTTACCAGATGGCAGACGTCAATGGCGACGGACTCGCCGACGCCATCGAAATCCCGAACAATGGCGGAAACACCATCCGTATCGCAATCAATAATGGTCGCGAGTTCATGCCGCCGACCTCCTTCCAGCTGCCAGCTACCCGGAACGTGGGACAATCCGTGGATCTTGCGGTTCCTCATTTCTCCGTCGCGGCCGGTCTCGATCCTGGCATTCGCGTCATGGACTACAACCTCGACGGGCGTGCCGATCTCTTTCTGATGGATGAGGGCTGCTTCAATCAGGGCACTCCGCTTCATCCATCTGACGGCGATGCCGTGACGCCGACGCGCTTCCATCCGACCGCGCTAATGCCGAGATCGGACAGCTTTTTTGGCTCAAGTGGCCAGTTGGACTATGCGGAGGCGGACGCCCCGGTCGGGAATCCCGTGGAACCAGTGTTTGATGAATTTGCTTGTTACGATCATTCGGATGCGCGGGTTCTCGACGTGAACGGGGACGGTCTAAGCGATTTCGTTCAAATCGAGGGATCCTCGTTCCAACCCTTCGTCTATCTTCGGCGGCGAGATCCGGCCGGACGCCCAGATCTTTTGAAAACGATCACAGATAGCCTAGGCCATCAGGTGAAGGTTGAGTACAAGCCAATCACTGACTCGACGGTCCATACCAAGGTCCAGTGTAGCTATCCGCAAAGCTGCAATCCGAGGGGAATGTGGGTGGTTTCGAAACAGACGATGGACGCGACTGGCACACCCCTGACTTACAGCCACCACTATCAGGGCGCCCGATCGGATCTGCAAGGGATCGGGTGGTTGGGGATGGACCAGCATACGGTCAAGGACGACACCGACACGACCGGAAGGTCCAGTTTTCTGACGACGACCTTCTACGACCACGTCAACAAGGGCGGGTCGAACATATATCCTTATGCGGAGAAGCCCTTCCGAACTGTAGTCACGGCTGGCGTGGACGTTAAGCCCGACCCAGCCCTCGCCTCGAGGTTTGTCTCCAAGATCTCGACGCAGACCTATCGACCACCGATTGTCTCGGAGGACGGAGCGCGGGTTGTATTATTTCCCGACGAGCTCGATTACGCGGAGACTGAATACCTGCAGGCAGCGGGGATACAGCTATCGTCGAGCGTCAACAAGACGTGGAGGCTGGTCACAAATTACAACCAGCAGTATGGCTACCTCACGTCCAAAGGTCTTGTCATCGGGGGCGAAGGTGGCGAGGAAGAGGACGTCGATTACACGTTCTTGGCCGACAATCCGGAGCAGTGGCTCATCGGCTTGAAGACACAGGAGAAGATTACCTATCGGATGCCAGGGCGGACCGATGTCATGACGCCCGACGAACAGAAGATCCGGACGACAACTCTCGATCCAGATCCCCTGACCGGTGCCCTCCGGGGATTTACCCGAGAGGACGCTAGTGGTGACGCGACGCTGAGGCTCGTCACGCAGTTTAGTAGGAATGGTAGGGGCCAGATCTATGACACCAAAGAGACGGCGACTGATCCGCTGACGGGCTCGCCGACCATTCGAGAGTCGGTCATCGACGACTTTGACCCGGTGTCCGGGATCTACCCGTACCACGTCAGAAACGCGAAGAACCAGCCAAGTGTCTTGATTTACCACGCGGGACTTGGCGTGTTGGTTCAGGCAAAAGATCCAAACCAACTGGTGTTGAAACGAAGGTTCGACGGATTCGGCCGCCTTCGTGGCGAGGATCAGCCAAGTGGAGTCAGTTTTGCTCAGACCTACGGTAGTCCCGTTCTGGGCCCGTTCACTGGAATTCAAGTCGATATTCAGCAGGCGGGTGGCGACGAGAGCACGATCTATGATCAGAACGGGAATGATCTCATCGTCAGTCGGCGCGATGAAAACGGTGGTTACAACCGGAGCACCAGTCAGTACGACGCCTATGGTCGCCGAGTTGCTCGCTGGAGGCCGTACCCCGTGAGTGCAATTGGATCCGAGGCCACACTCCCGCACGGAACCTACCGATATGACATTTTGGGGCGTCTGCTCGAAGAGGATCTTCTGCCTGCGAGGAAGAGCTGTGGGTATGTCGGGAATACCACCCGCTGCACCACACGCACGAACCCAAACTGGCAGGACCCGGAGTCAGACGATTTATGGGCAGCGGAGGAATCGCTGGTTGATCAGGCAGGGCGTCTGGTCCAGCGCGATGAGTGGGTGGGTCGATTGGAATCGCCACCGACATCTGCGCACGCAGTGACGACGCGTTACGTATACGGACCATTTGGAACTCTCCGTCATGTGATCGATGCGACTGGAAATACGATCACGACCGGAAACGTGACGCACATGGAATACGATGTCCTGGGCCGGCGCGTGTCGATGTCCGATCCGGACAGTGGGCTTCAGTCCGATATCTACGACGCCTTCGGCCAGTTGCGGCAGACCAATTCTCACGGCCAAATCGTTCAGGTCGACTACGATGGCCTCGGACGGAGGCTCGGCGAGCTCACAACCGAGGGCGGTTCCGTCGCGAGCGTCTTCACCTGGGACGCCTCGCCAAATGGCATAGGCCAGATCAGCTCTCATGGTAGTCCGGACGGCGTGACAGCCGGATTCGAGTACGACTCGAAGGGACGCCCGTCGGCGGAGACCTGGTCCGTCGCGGGGGCTCCGCGGAGCTATCGCCTGGACGTGGAATACGATGGGTTTGGCCGCCCGGGGTCGATGACGTACCCCACGATAAGCGGCGCTCGCTACCAGGCAGTCTACGGCTATACGTCTTCGAGTAATGAGCTGCTTACGATCACAGCGGGCGACGGCGGTGTTCTCTGGGTCGCGGACGCCCGAAATCCCGAGCGCAACATTCTTCACGAGACGTTCGGTGACGGCGTGACGAGCACCCGCGGCTACGAACCAGAACGGGGCTATCTTCAATCGATAGTGACGCTCAACGGAGCGCAGTTCGTTCAGAATCTAGGATTTGATTATGACGCAGCGGGGTTCATGACCTTCCGTGCGAACTATATCGATGGCGAGGAGGAAATCTTCAGCCACGACGAGCTGGGGCGCTTGACCCACTGGGGAGGACCTTCTGGCGGTTGGTCGGTCGACTACCAGTACGACGACATCGGAAACATGACGACGCGTACATCGGTGCAGCCAGGGGGGCTACCGGAGGTAAGGACCTTTACTCCTGGGGGACCCGCTCTACCCCACGGTGTCACGTCGGTGGCGGTGCCGGGATCGCCTGCGGAGCTCTACGTTTACGATGCGGCGGGAAGACAAACACACGGTCCTGACCGAACAGTCGGATACACCGACTTTGATCTGCCTCGTTCAATTTCGAAGGCCGGCGCCACCTGGGTATTCAAATACGACGCGAACCACCGGCGCGCGGCGAAGCAGGGCCCGTCCGGAGCGACGTTTTACCTCGGTGGCCTCTTCGAGGTTCGTACCACGCCCGGTGGCGTGGCGACGAACGTGATGTACATCCCGGGCGAAAGTGGGATCATCGCCCAGGCGACGCAGGTTGATGGCGCGCCTTCGCCGAAGCTCGAATATCTTCATGGAGACCATGTTGGATCGACAAATGCCGTGACAGGGCGGGACGGCCCGACGGTTAGCGTCACTCAGATGCGATTCGACCCCTTCGGAACGCGGATCGGTACCAGTGGTCCACCCATGAGCTTGCTACCTTCGCTGTCGCCGGCCCCCGATGTCACCAAAGGCTTTGCCGCGCACGAGGAGGATGACGAGTTAGGCCTCATAAACATGGGTGGCCGAATCTACGATCCGGCGCTCGCGCGCTTCCTGACGCCGGACCCGCTGGTCTCGCGCCCCTGGAAGTCGCAATCGTTCAACCGATACAGCTACGTCGAGAACAGTCCGCTAAAACGCTGGGATCCGTCGGGGTTTGACGGAGATGATGTCGAAGGAGGAGATCATTCCGGGTCTAGCGGAGTTCCGAAGGGCAGCGCTCATGCGACCGACTGCCCGCTGCCTTCCCCGGGACCGACCCACGATACCTCCTCCCCGTCAGGGGGCAACGCGCCTCCGCCTGAACAGGCGCCCCCAGGGCCGTCTACGGCTACCGCGGGCAGCGCTGCCTCACCGGCGGCACCGACGCCATCTTCGCCGCCGGGCGGTGGAGGCCCGGTCGACGACTCGAGCCCCAGTCCGAACAGCGATCCCGTGCCGCCGACTGCGCCTCCTCCCCCGAGTAGTCCGGGTCAAGCGGGGAGTCCTGTTGTGGGAGCCCCGCCGCAGCCGGCGATCGACAGGGAAAGCCAAAAGGCCCAAGAGAAATGGCGAGAGGCCGGAAAGCTCGCGGCCGAAGCAAGAGCGGTTCCCGGCGGGGTTATGTTGCCGCCCGCGATTCCCCCGAATGCCGACATCATTAGGAACATTTCGCAATCGAGGGATCACTTTGGGGATCTCATCTGGTTCGCCCTTCAGGTTAGACCGGGAGGACCGTGGGATTACAAGCAGGAGGGGAGGCAGTATGAACATTTTGGGAACTGGCACTTTGGAGTAACCGGACGAGCGCTCGGCGTACCACGCGAAATGCTCATGCGAGCAGCAGGCTTGGTTCAAATACACAGTGGCACGTCCCATCCATTGTTCGGGAACCCATTTTTGGGGACGCGATCGAACGCCGACGATCCTGTCGATGCCTTTTGGATCGGACAGGGGATGGACTTTTACGACCACCTGTACGGAGGGGGTTCAGGTGGCCGCTAAGAGGTCAGGCTATCTGATGTTCTATTTCTTCGGCATAGCGATGATCGCGAGCTGTGAACGGATGATGTGTGTTGATCGCGAGACAATATCGATGACCTCACCTGGAAATAAGTACCGAGCGACCGTTTTTGTCAGGAATTGCGGTGCGACTACGGGATTTGTAACATTGGTTATGTTGAGTCCTTCGAAGGAGCAGGCGAAAGCCGACCGCGAGCAAGCCGTCGCAGTTTATGAAGGCAACCTCAGCCCTCAGCTTAGATGGACAGACGACGAAAGGTTGTACCTCGGCGTGCCCGGCGTCGACTTGCTCAAGATGAAGACGAAATGGCGCGACGTGGATCTTTTAGTCGATCTGGATGCCTTCGGTGCGTCTGAGAAGGCGAAGTGAGTGTGCCTTTGATCGGGGCCAGGATCGGCCTGGCTGTCGTACTGGCGAGTTCCATCGATGCCCCTAACTTCCCCGTCAATCGAGCGACGAATGAATTCTTTGCATTGGTGCCGCACGTGAAGGGGTACTGCGGAGCTGTCAGGGGCGACGAGGAGGCCTTCCGCCACGCAGTACTTCCGTACGGCCCGATGGACTTGACTGTCTCGAAAGGGTCGAACGAGGAGGCCGAGATTCTGCGGAATCTCTACCTAGGGATCGTCGGAGCCGCTTGTGGAGTTGATGCTCAGGCGCTCGTGAAGGGCTTTCATTGCGGGCCTTCGTGCACCGCCGCTCGAAAGAGCGAACTCTTGTCGAAACTCGCGCCCATTAAGGAAGTCGTGAAAGAGTTCGCTTCGCTAAGGGGCATAGATCTCGTAAGCCAGTGGGGCATCGTGGGCGAGTACCGCGTGGACAACCTCTTCGCGATGATGGGCCAGGTGAAGGAGACCAATCCAAGCCCGGTGATGGGCTTTGTCCCCTCGGCGAGTTGGACCGACGTGGCTGATCTGAGGAGCTATCTGAATCACAAGGGCGTTTCCGAGAAGGCTTTTGAGTCGATGCTCCGCAAGCTCAAGGTGCTGTCGTTGGCTGCCGTAGTTCGAGAGGACGAAGGAAAGCGGGTAGTACGCGTAGGAATCGCCGACAATGAAAGCGGGTTGCTGTTTCTGAACATCGGTGCTCGAACTCCGACGGTAGGCCAACGAACGCGAGGGGGCCGAAGGTATGTGGTGGTCCAGGAACTTGAGAAGAACCTGGTCTTTTACGAAACGGATTAGTTAGCGTTCACGTGTCTGTCCGCCCGAGCGCAGGTATCCGCCCAGCACCCAGCACCGGACCGACGTTGATGTTGCGGCGGTGAAAAATGGGGATGATGGATTGCCAAAATGGCCAGGGGCCAGAGCTCCATGCGGACGACCGCCGAAGCCGCGGGGCACACATCGCACCGAAATCGGGAGGAGGTTCTGCTTGGAGCCGGCAGCGTGGCCCGATGACGCGGCCGGGCAGCACCGGACCGACGTTGATGTTGCGGCGGGAAAAATGTAAATGATGTATCCGTTCGTCGAATCGCGTAGCTGACTGGAGCCTGGCGGTGGCGTAGTTGTCTGGGCATGAGCAAACGCCGACGGCGAGGGCACGACGAGCAGCGCAGGCTGATTCAGGAGTGGGAAGAGAGCGGGGAAAGCGCGGCCGCGTTCGCAGCGCGGATGGGGGTGGCCAGCAACACGGTGTATCGCTGGCGCGCGGCATCGACGAGCGCGCCAGCGAAGCTGCCCGAGTCGACGCTGGCGCGTATCGTCGAGGTGCGGGCCGCAGCGATGCCGGCCGACACGCGTTTCGAGATCGAGTTCGGTGGCCGACGCGTCCGCGTGCCGGCGTCGTTCGACGAGACGGATTTGCGGCGGCTGCTGCGCGTGCTGGAGGCAGCGGCGTGATTCCGTCGGGGGTACGCATCTTCGTCTGCACGCAGCCCGTGGACATGCGATACGGGTTCGACCGACTGGCCCAGGTAGCGCGCGAGCGCGTAGGACAGGACCCCATCGAGGCCGGCGCGCTGTTCGTGTTCGCGGGAAAGTCGGCGACCCGAGTGAAGGTGCTGTGGTTCGACCGCAACGGTCTGTGTCTGCTTCCGGGCAGCACCGGACCGACGTTGATGTTGCGGTGGCAAAAATGTGGATGAGGGATCGCCGAAATGCCCAGGAGCCAGAGGAGTCAGATGGCGGGCGGCGAGCCTGCGGTCGCATCGACGGACCCAGAACGCGCGGAGCGAGTCGCGTAGGGCGCGAGCAGGAGCTCCGATGCAGACGACCGCGGAAGCCGCCGGGCACGCAACCGCACCGAGATCGGAGCAGGTTCTGCTGGAGCCGACAACGATGTCAGCCGGGCGCGGGAACGGGGTCGCAGATGGCCTGGGTGAAGCGACGCAGCCAGTACGTGCCGGCGGGGAAGACAACGTCGCGAACGCCGGCGGCGAAGGCCAAGCGGGCGGCGAGATAGGCGTCGCGGAAGGCGCGGTTGCGCAGCAAGGCTTCGATGCGGCTCCATTTGCTACGCGCGGCGACGCGCGGGTCGATTTGGCGACGTGGTTCGCGGGAGGTGGGGCGAGCGCTCCACTTCTGCTGGAGTACGGCGCTGCGGCCCATGACCTGGGCGCCGGTACGGCGTCGTTCAGCTGCGGCGGTCTCTTCGACGGCGCGCACGCGGTCCAGGACCAACGCAGCCCAGGCGCTATCGGAGAGGTCGTTGAACCCCTGGGGTCTGGCCAAGTGGAGCGAGACGACGTCGGGCATGGGCCCGTCCTTGCGGAAGAAGTGGTTGGGGCGCGAGGCGACCAGGGGCTTACGATGGAGTAGGCAATCGAGCGATGACACCCCCGGCCAATGGTGAGCCTTCTGGACGAGGCCGTCTTTCACCGAATTTGCCAGTGCATAGACCGTCTTGTCGAGGACATCGGTGGGATCGACGAGGCGAACGACGCTGGTCTGCTCGGAGGACCAGAAGTTCTCCCAGCGTCCACGCAGGGCGTTCTGACACTTGGCGAAGAGCTTGTGGAAGTACTCGAGGAAAGCGGGGTAGTTGCCCTCCGGGTCCTCGATACCGGTGTGATGGTGATTGCTCATGGCGGCGGTGGAAGAGGACGCGGATCCCGTATCGGTGAGCGGCAACGGCAAGGCAGTAGATGAAGGCGTTGTTTGTCTCTCGGTCGGGACGCATCAGGAACTGGCGCTGCGTGCAGCGCCGAGTGATCATGTAGCTACGTCCAGGCAGAACCTCCCGTGGGAGAGACACACCTGCTTATCGGAGAGGCGCTCCTCGAGTTGTTTGATCAACCTTGGTCCGGTTCGGGGGCAGTGCCGCGCCGACGCCCCCGCGGTGCGGCATCGTCGCGTCCCGGTCGGACGCCGCATCATGCATGCCGCTGCGCTTCGGGGAGGCGAACGGCTCGCTCGATGGTGGGCTGGGTGGCGGCGCGGGCGGGCGTCCAACTTCTGCAAACGCCGTGGGCCGTCGCTCGTCTGCGCGGTACACTGAGGGGGTCATGTCCGCCGCTGCCAAAGAGATCTTCGAGGCTGCACTCAAGCTCGACCCTGCCGAGCGCGAACGTCTCGCCGAGGCGCTGTGGCAGAGCATCGAGGAGCAGGGCGACATCGACGCAGCCTGGGCCGAGGAGATCAAGCAGCGCCTCGCGGCCGCCGATGCCGGCGAGATCGATTCGACACCGTGGGATGAAGCACGCGACGAGCTGCTGGACGAACTGAAGCAAATCCACTCGCGTGGCCGATAGACCCCCGCATCGGATCCTCCGGCCGGCGCGCCTCGAGCTCCGCGCCGCGGCTCGCAAGTACGAGCACGAACGCGAAGGCCTGGGCCAGAGAGGCGGTCGTCGAGTTGTTCGAAAAGCAATCTTGGTCCGGTTCGGGCCAACGAGCCGCGGTCGGGAACTCGACAACGCCACGTTCAGTCGCAATAGTTGCGCCCATGGTCAGGCACGCCGCGCGGGCGACCGCGATCGCGATTGGCTTGGTGCTGGCCGGGACTCGCGTGCGCGCGGTCGAGAAGAAGGCGGTCGAACCGCCGATCGTCGGCACCGCGATGCTGAAACTGATCGCGCCCGAGCTCGACGACTTTCGCGCCTGTCATCAGCGCGCGTTCAAGGACCCGTCGCTGGGCGGCGAGGTGGTGGTGCACGCGATCGTCGAGGGCAGCGGCAAGGTCATCCAGGCGTCGCCCTACGGCGTCAGTGGCGGCATCGGCTCCGACGAAACCGCCACGGCGGCGTTCAAGACCATGAGCCGCGTGGTCGCGCCCTGCATCGTCAAGCGCATCGCTGCGCTGCCGATGCCGGCGTTTCCCGACGGGATGGCGCGCAAGGTGGTGATCGCCTTTCGTTTCGCGCCCACGGTGTCGGCCGCGCCGAAGAGCGAGACGTCGGTCCATCTCGACGCTCTGATGCTACGGAGCGAGGTGTTCAGCGGCCGGGCCATCACCTACGCGCCCGCGCCCGGCCAGGTGGTCCACCGCTGGTGCTGGAAGGTCGACGGCGACCGTGAGGGGTGCGCGGTTCGCTTCTCGACGCCTGCGCACCAGGTGAAGAAAGAGCTGCCGATCTACAAGCCGGGCGAGGGGACCCAGGACGCCGACAGGAACGACAAGGAGAGCCAGGCGTCGCTGCGCGCCTCCGACACCTTCGACGCGACGCCGATGGTCGATTTGCCCGGTATCGAGTGGCCCGATGACGCGGCCGCCATGGTGCTGCCCGACATCGGCGTCGCGCTGAGCGCAGCCGCGGGCCACATCGACGTCGCGCGCGTCAGCCCCGACGGCGGGGAGATCCGCGTGCCACGAATAGACCTGCGGGGCGCGCGCGCGGCGCACCTGGTCGCCGTGCACTGGGCGCTGGGCCAGCCGGTGGTGGTGCTCTCGACACGACGCCCGGCGTCGGCGGCGCTCGGCGACCCCGCGGGCGCGGTGCGGGTCAGCGACCTGGAATTCGTCGCGCTGGATCATTGAACGTAAGCGACGAGAACGATGGCTGAGCAATCCCTCTCTGAGGCTTAATCCACTGGGCCTCAGGTCGGCCTGGCACGAATCGTGTCGAGGTGAGGGACCGAGTTCCGCGACTCAACTGGTTGATCCCTCGTCGACGGCTGTCCGATATCAGGACGGTGGCCGTCCGGACGGACGGTACGCCCCAGGCGTCGACGTTTGGTGTTACGGACCGACCTGGTGTTACGTGCGGCCAGTGCTCACAGAGTGGCTGGCCGGTCCCAGCGCGTCCGGCAACTCTCGCAAAAGGAGCCGGTCGTGGTTCGGTCAAGGGCGCCGAGCGCGGCGCCGCAGGACGGACAGACCTTCAGTCGGTCGGCCTCTTCGTGCGTCAGCGTGACCAGCGCTCGCGCCATTTCTTAGTCCCGCTCCCGTTCGCTGCGGCTCTTCAGATCCTCCCCCGCACGCGCAAGCCAGGTGCTGGCGCGGACGGCGGCCAGCGCCGCGTCGGTCGCCGCGCCCAGCTCAGCGCGGGCCTCTTCGAGGGGCGCGATGGCCTCGCTCGGACGCAACGGATCGATGCGCGCCAGTGCGGCCGCGGCTCTATCGAGCCGCTCGGCCAGGCGCGCAAGATCGTCGCCGAGCCGCGCCGTTGTGACAGCCGGATCGTCCGGCTCGGGTAGCGGCTGATCGACGAGCCGCCAGCGCTCGTCCGACGCAGCGGCGATCTCGTCGTCGGGCCGGCGCGCACCCGAACCGTCCGAGGGATCGATCCCGCGCGCCAGGTCCAGCGCCAGCGCGCCGATCAGATCGGCCGAGGCGCGCTCGATGGGTAGCACCCGCGCGACAGGTTCGGTGGGGCCGAGGGCGGTCGGGCGGGCCGGAGGGCTGTGCTGGCCAACGAACTGCCTGCGGCGTACCTTGGTATCCATGAAGCTTCCGGTGGTAATGCATCCCGGCGAGGACGGCTGGATCGTCGTCGAGTGCCCGCTCATTCCTGGCTGTATCAGCCAGGGAAAGACGCACGATGAAGCGCTCGTGAACATCCGCGAGGCGATCGAGCTCTGCCTCGAGAACCGCGAGAGCGAAGGCTGGTCCTTGCCATCCGAGTACGAGATCGTGAACGTCGACGTGGACGTCGCCGCCTGAGACGTGCCGCCTCTCCCCGTCATCTCTGGTAGCGCCTGCATCGCTGCGCTGGCCAAGGTCGGCTATCGTTCGATTCGCCAGAAAGGGAGCCACGTCCGAAAGATCAACCTTGGTCCGGTTCGGGGGACGAAGAATCAACCTTGGTCCGGTTCGGGGATCGGCCGTGCTGCGCCGCCCTTTCCGCGGTGCGGCGCTGTCGCAGCTCGATTGACCTCGGCTCAGGTGGTGGCGGGCTTGGGCGCCGCGTTTCGCCAACCGCCTCGGGTCGGTCGCTCGAAACGGAGGTACACTTTCAATCGTCATGTCAGCCGCTGCAAAAGAGATCGTCGAAGCCGCACTCAAGCTCGATCCGGAGGCCCGAGCGGAGGTCGCTCAAGAGATCATCGAGAGCCTCGAGAACAGCAACTACGGCGAGCTCAGCCCAGCATGGGAAGAAGAGCTCGATCGACGAGTGCGGGATATCGAAGAGGGCCGCGTCCAGCTCATCCCGGGCGAGCAGGTCTTTGCAGAGATCGAAGCTTCGCTCCGGGCTCGGCGTGCCAGCAAGTAGAGTCCCGGTCGCTTTTTCGCCTGCAGCGCAGGCTGATCTCCGTTGCTGTCGCTCATCACAGCCGCGACCCTGCATCCTGGCAAGATCGTTAAACCGTCACGAACTCCCGCACCACCGGCTTGCCGTCCGCATCCAGCCCCAGCCGTCCTCCGTGGTGTTCCAGGTCATGCCCCCACAACACGATCCAGTCGTCCTCGATCGCGCGGCTGAACAGCGCGCGCTTGGTCTCGACGGTGCGCGCCGGGTCGAGGTCGTAGCCCATGACGAACGGCAGTCGCGTGTGAACGGCGGTCGGCGCGACGTCGCCGAGGAAGACGGCGCGCGGGCCGCCGGGCTCGCCAAGCAGCACCGACTGGTGGCCGGCGGTGTGGCCGGGGGTGGGGACGACCCAGACGCCGGGGGCGACTTCGGTTTCGCCGTCGACGATCTCCAGCAACTCGTCTTCCTGCAGGGGCAGGATGTTCTCGGCCAGGTAGCTGGCGCGGTTGCGTTCGTGGGGGTGGGTGGCGTCTTGCCACTCGCGCGCCTGCACGATGTGCGCGCGCGTTGCGAAACACCGGCTCGAGCGCGCCGCCAGCCCCGCGCCGCGTGGTGCCGCCGCTGTGGTCGAAGTGCAGGTGGCTCATGATCACGGCGTCGATCGCGTCGGGCTCGAGGCCGACGTCGCGGAGGGCGTTGCCGATCGAGCGGTCGTGGTTGATGCCGTAGATGTCCTTGAGCTTGGACGAGAACTTGTCGCCGTTGCCGGTCTCGATCAGCACGCGCTGGCCCGCGGTCTCGACCAGCAGGCACTGGGTCGTGTACTCGACGCGGTTGAGGTCGTCGCACGACACCAGCTTCGACCAGATCGTCTTCGGCACCACGCCGTGCATGGCGCCGCCGTCGAGGCGGAAGTTACCGCCGTTGAGCATGGTGAGCTTCAGATCGCCGAGCGCCAGCATGGGTCGCCGCCGCCGCGATCCTAGCGCACGGCGGTTCGGGCGCTGCGCGGCGCGGCGCGCGGGTGCCGCGGGCGGCGGCGCGACGACGCCGATCGGCAGCGCGGTGCTGGTGCCGGTGGCGGTCGGCTCGCTGACGCCGGTGGCGGTGGGCTCACTCGCGCCGGTCGGATCGCCCGCGCCCACCGTGTCACTCGGGTGGGCGGGCGGCGCGGGCGCGGTCACGCCCGCGCCCGGCGTCGGCGCGACGTACAACGCGGTCGCGGTCGTGCCGGCTCCTGCGCCGGGGCCGCGCTGCGGGTGGCGCGCCACGACCCAGTCGGCGACGCGCGCGACGTCGCCGAAGCGGGTCAGCTTCCCCTCGTTCGACAGGAACGACATGAAGTAGTTGTGCCCGTCGATCTTGGTGGCGATCACCAGGCAGTAGCGCGCGTCGTCGTTGTAGCCGGTCTTGCCGCCCAGCACCTGAATGTTGGTGCGTACGGCCGGTGTGTAGGTGTTGTGGTAGGTGATCGGCGGCTTGCCGACCGGGTGCGCGTCGTAGGTCAGGCGGTGGGTGATCGGCCCCAGCACCGGGTGGTTCATCACCGCCCTCAGCATGGCGATCGTCTCGCGCGGCGTGGAGACGTTCTCGGTCGACAGTCCGGTGGGATCGTGGAAGCGCGTGTTCTTCAGGCCCAGCGACTTGGCCTTCGCGGTCATCGCCGCCGCGAGCTGCGACGACGACAGCTTGACCGCGCGCCCCAGCGCCGGGATGGCGCGGTTGTCGGAGCCCATGAGCGCGGCGTGCAGCAGATCGCGGTTCGACAGCGTCATCCCCTCCAGCAGGCGCGACTTCGCGCCGCCGCGCGCGACGTCGAGATCGCCCTTGGCGATCGTCGACAGCCCCTCCAGCTCGAGGCCCTTGTCCATCACCACCAGCGTGGCCGCCAGCTTGGAGATCGACGCGATGGGGCGCTCCTTGTCGGGGTTGCGGCTGTAAAGCTCGTGCCCCGATTCGTCGAGCACCAGCGCGCCCAGCGCCTGCACGTTGGGCAGGCCGCCCTTGGTCGCGGCCACGTGGCGTTCGAGGAAGACGACCTTCTTCGCGCCGGCGCGGCCGTGGGTCTTGGAATGCGCGTGGCCGCGGGCGGCGGTGGTCTTCCCCTTTTTCTTGGCGGCGGCGGCGTGCGCGCTGGGGGTCAGCGCCGGCGAAGCGGCGAACAACGCGGCGACCGCGCCCAGAACGGCCCAGCGAGCGGCCCGGCGAGACAAAGGCGTTAGCACCGCACAAACGTTATGAAAACCGGGGCGATTGGGCAAGTAAACCTTCACGGTTGCGGCGACGACTCAAGCGTTCAGCTGATCAGGAGAAGATGCAGGTCGAGCAGGTTGGAGGTCCCGGGCCCGCGCACTGTGTCGCCGATCGCGGCCAGCAGCGGCAGGCTGTCGAATCGGCGCAGTGCGGCTTCGGGGTCGCGGCCCAGCGCCAGCGCCCGCGACCAGGTGGTGCCGTCGACGCAGCGCGCCCGAGACGGCGGTGTTCCCGTCCCGATCGTCGGTGCCGGCGGCCAGGAAGGCGACGCGCGCGCGCATCGCCTCGGGAAGCTCGGCCAGGCCGCGCGCGACCAGCAGCGCGAGGTGCGTCGCCCGCCCGCCGCATCCGGTGGGGTCGGGGTCGCCGCGGTTCACCGGCGGCAGCACCACGCGCGGCTCGCCGTTGCCGATGAAGATCCGCGCCGGGGCGTCGCCGGCGGCCGCCTCACGCGCGGCGCGCGCGCAGATCGCCGCCGCAAGAACCTCGACCGCAGCTTCGCGCAACGTGCCGCCGTTGTCAGCGTTGTCCCCGTCGGCCCCGTCGGCGTCGGCGTCGGCGTCGTAAAGCGCCCCCGCCTCGCTCAGTCCCGACACATCAACGCGCGCGATCGCGGCGCGCGCCTCCTCGACGACGCGCGCCGGCCCGGCCAGCACCCGGTAGTCGACGTGGTCGAGCGCGCGCGTCCCCGGCTTCGGCGTCTCGGCGACCCCGCCGCCCGCGCCCCGCTCGAGGTGCGCGCGCGCCGCTGCCGGCAGCGTGACGCCCAGGCGCGCGACGATCGCG
This sequence comes from uncultured Pseudomonadota bacterium, assembly GCA_963778795.1. Lineage (GTDB taxonomy): Bacteria > Myxococcota_A > Polyangia > Fen-1088 > Fen-1088 > DASRQZ01. The sequence continues at coordinate 2,684,183 of CAVZVU010000005.1, forward strand.
CCCGCGTCGGCGAAGGTGGTCGGGTCGGGAGAGAACGGTCCCGATCCGATGGTCGCCGGATCATCGTCGATGACGTCCGACAGCGCGCGCACGGCGATCGGCGCCGTCGTCAGCAGCGCCAGCCGCCCGCCCTTGATCGCCGACAGGTGCTTGCGCACGGTGTTGAGCTCGCCGATCGTCGCCCCGGCGCGCGCGACGGCGTTCACGGCGTCGCGCTTGTCTTCCCAGCCGAGCCCGTCGGCCGGCGCGCACAGCAGCGACGACGCGCCACCCGACAGCAAGACCAGCAGCCGCGCCGCCGCGCCGGACGTTGTCGCCGCGCCGCCGCCGACCGACCGGACGAACTCTTCGGCGGCCCGCGCCGCCGCGACGCTGCGCGCGGTCGGTTGCGGGTGGTCGCCCGCGACGACGCGAACCTGATCCGGCGCGGCAACCGTCGCCTCGGCGCCCGTCGCTGGCGAAATCGCCAGGATCTGGCGCGGCGGCCGGCTCGCCCCGCGCGACGCCGGCAGACCGCGCAGCATCGGAAGCGCGACCTTGCCGACCGCCAGCACGTGCGTCGCCTCGCCGAACGCCGGGTCGCTCACCGCCGCGTCGGCGACCAGACGCGCGCCGTCGATGTGGGCCGCGACGTCGAGGAAGATCCGGGTCAGCAGCTCGCGTGGATCGTTCAGCCCCACGCCGGCAGGCCCTAGGCGCTGGTCGTCGCGATCGCGGCCGGACGGCGGCGCCAGCCGCTGACGTACTTGGTCTTGAAGATCGAGATCGCCAGCATCAGCGCCGTCATGCTCACGAAGCCGACGGTGGCCCAGCCCATGGTCAACCGCCCGTGCAGGCGGCCCGACACCATGCCGTAGCAGAGGTCGACGTGGATCCAGTACACCAGCAGCGACGTCCGGCCGAGCTGCCGCATGATCGAGAAACGCTGGCCGACGATCCGCGTGACGACGTAGCCCAGCAGCGCCATTGGCCCGATCATCCCCAGCCGGTAGATGAACGAACCCGGCCCCATCTGCTGCACGACGTCCGACGGATAGTGAATGATGTGCGGGTTGATCCTTCGCACGAGGGTCACGCCGTAAATCAGCGCCATGCCTGCGATTCCCGTCAGCAGGAAGACCAGCGCCTCGCGCCGCTTGCCCAGCCGCGCCTGGCGCACCCAGACGTGCCCGATCGCGACGCCGACCAGCGGCCACGCCGCCCAGGGGAACAGCGGGAACCAGGCCATCGGTCGTTCGCCGCCCAGGTAAGAGGTGATCGGCCGCGGGATGAAATCGGGGAAGTGCATCGGCCCGATGATCGGCCCGAGCGCGATCACCACCAGCGCGGCCACCAGCGCCCCCGCGATCTGCGGCCGGCCGTTGCGGGGCGCGACGATGAACGCGATCGCCATCATCGACGCGCCGATGCAGTTGAGGATGTCGATGCGGAACAGGTTCATCCAGTCGCCGCCGAACCCCGACAGCGTGAACTCCTGCAGGCGAAAGAGGTAGGCGAGCAGGAAGATCTCGAACCCGCGCTTCATCGCGCCGCGCACCATGGTCGCGCGGTCGATCCTCTTGGCGATCTGCGACTCGAAGCGGATCGCCATCGAGACGCCGACCAGCAGCAAGAACAGCCGCGCCGGTACGCCGCCCCAGAACCGGGTCCATCCGTACGCGGTCGAGGTCGCCTTCACGGCGTTGCTGACCCAGGCGTCGTAGAGGTGGGTCTGGATCATCAGCACCACCGCAAGCCCGCGCAGCCAGTCGATCGCATCCAGGCGCCCCGAGGCGCTGGCGGATGCGGACGCCGGCGCCGGCGCGGGTAGCGGCAACGTTGGCGGGGGTGGTGGGGGGGGCGGGGGACATCGCGGTCGCGGCGGCCATCTTCAAGCGATCACGATCGTCGGGATCGGGCAGCGGTTGTCAACCGGGATGTGGACGCGCGGCGCCGAAAGCGGCGCCGCGCCGCGGGAGCGTCACTGCTGAGCCAGGTGCCGCCGCAGGTCCTCGCTGGCGCCGCGCACCGCGCTCTCCAGCGCCTGGACCTCCATGTCGGGGCGATTCTGCGACCGGAAGTGCCGGCGCGGCTTCTGCACCACCGCCTCGCCGGAGGTCAGCAGGAAGACGCCGCCGCTGGGCTGCTTGCTGATCACCAGCTGCACGGCACAGGTGACCTCGACGCGGTCGGGGTGGATCGCGAACGACAGGTCCTTGATGACGCCGTCGATCACGAAGCCGAGGGACCCGTCTTTGCCGCCGCTGTCGCCGCCGCCGCCGCGCGCGACGTCGCCGACCGGCGCCAGCTCGGCCGTCAGCACCTCGCGCATGTGCTGGCGCATCGCCGGGCCGGCGTGGTGGCTGCGGTCGCCCATCGGCTTGACCTCGAACGAGGGGCGCGGCCGCGGGCGGTCACCGTCGCGCGCCGCTGCGCCGCTGCGCGCCGCCGGCTCGGGCAACCCCTGCAGCGCCCGGGCGGCCATGCGCCGCACCATGGGGTTCGGGTCGCGCGCGGCGCCCGCCAGCGGTTCGCGCGCCGCGGGATCCCCGATGCGCCCCAGCGACGCCGCCGCGCTGGCGCGCACGGCGGGGTTCGCGTCGCCCAGCGCCCGGATCAGCACCGGCAGCGAGCGCGGGTTCCCGATGCGACCCAGCACCAGCGCCGCGCCGACCCGCACGCGATACGAGGGATCGTGCAGCAGCGACTGCTCCACGTCATCGATACGGGCCGTCCGTTCTCGCGCCTCGGCGAGGGACGCGAGCAGCAATGACGTCATGACCGCCAGCAGCAAAGCGGGAGAGCGCGCACGCAAGGGCTGCCGAAGCATCCCTGAACCCCTCGCGGCGGTCAATGGACGTCACGTTGGCGGGAGTGCCTTTTGGGGGCGGTGATTGACGGGTGCGCTCCCCAACCCCGATGATGCGGCCCGCATGAGCCTGGACCGCACCAGAACGCCGTCGGAGATCGCGCTTGCCTATTCGGCCGACGCCGACGATGCATTCATGTTCCACGCCATCCGCGCCGGGCTGATCGACACCGGTGGTTTTTCTTTCACGCACTGGCGCGGCGACACCGCGGCGCTCAATCGTTTGGCGCTGGGCGAGCCGGCACCGTCGGGGGCGAACGGGCAGGGCGTCGCCGCGGATCCCGACGTCATCGCCGACGTCATCGCGATCTCGGCGGGGGTCTATCCTCGGGTCGCGGGGCGCTACCAGCTGCTGCCGCACGGCGCCTCGGTGGGGCGGGGCTTCGGGCCGGTCGTGGTGGCGCGTGGGCCGATGGCGCCGGCGGCGCTGGCGGGGGCGCGCGTCGGGATCCCCGGCGTCACCACCACCGCCTGGCTGGTGCTGCGCCTCATCGAGCCGGCGGCGATCCCGGTCGAGATCCCGATCGTCCCGTTCGCGCGCATCTTCCAGGCGCTGGACGCCGGCGAGATCGACGCGGCGCTGCTGATCCACGAAGGGCGGCTGCTGTATCGCGACCGCGGGCTGCACAAGGTGGTCGACCTCGGCGAGTGGTGGTTGGGCGCCTCGGGCCTGCCGCTGCCGCTGGGGGTGAACGTGATCCGCCGCGGGCTGGGCGGCCAGCGGATCGCCGCCGTGTCGGCCGTGCTGCGCGAGAGCATCCGCTTCGCGCTCGCCCACCGCGCCGACCTGATCGCCGCGCTGGCCGCCGAGGACCGCGGCGAAAAAATGCTGTCAGATCCGGGGCTTTTGGATCATTACCTCAACCTTTACGCGAACGCCGACACGCTGGCGTTCGCGGCCGACGCGCGCCACGCGACCGGCGTGCTGTTCGAAAGAGCGCGCGCCGCCGGCCTGCTCACCGGCGAGGTCGCGCTCGACTGGGCGCCGTAGCCGGAGAGGAAGTCGGACCCCTCACCCTAGCCCTCTCCCCCGCGGACGAGGGAGAGGGGATCGGAAGCTCGACGGGCGAGGGAGAAAGAACGAGGGAGAAAGAAGAAGTGGCGCGCGAGATGGGCGCCGAGGCTGACGGCAACGGGGTTCGGAGGCCGGACCCATAAAATGTGCCTCTCCCGTCTGCGGGAGAGGCCGGCGCTGTCCGCAGCGCCGGGTGAGGGCCAGCCTTGCGAGGGCAGCGCCCGCCGTCACGCCCGGCGGCGGCACAGCGCCGCCGCCGCCGCGATCGCCGCCACCGCGAACAGCGCCGTCACGCCGATCTCCAGCAGCCCCGATGATCCAACCGGGATCAGCCCGGCCGGCAGGTCGGCGCCGTAGAGCCCGCGCCTCACGCCGGAGACGGCGTAGGTCATCGGGTTCGCGACCATCAGCCAGTGCACCGCGCGGTGCGCGCCCGAGGCCGGGAACATCGCGCCCGACAGCATCCACAGCGGGATCAGCGCGACGCTCATCACCGCGTGGTAGCCCTGGGTCGAATCGATCCACCAGGCCACCGCGAACCCCAGCGCGGTGAACCCGAGCGCCGAGAAGAACAGCGCGCCGGCCAGCATCGGCCAGCTGACCGCGCCCAGCGAGAAGCCGGCGAGCGGCGCCAGCGCGACCAGCGCCGCCGCCTGCATGAGCGCGATGGTCACGCCCCCCAGCGTCTTGCCCAGCACCAGCGCGGTGCGCGACACCGGCGCGACCAGCACCGCCTGCAGGAAGCCGTGGTGGCGATCCTCGATCACCGAGATGGTCGAGAAGATCGCGGTGAACAGCACCGTGAGCACCACCGTCCCCGGGTAGAAGTAGGTCAGATAGCTCACGCCGGCCGCGCCGGCGGCGCGGAAGCTGGCGCCCAGGCCGGCGCCCAGCACCGCCCAGAGGATCAGCGGCTGCGCCACCGACCCGACGATCCGGCTGCGCTGGCGGAAGAACCGGCGCAGGTCGCGTCCGACCAGCGCCGCGATCACCGATCCGGTGACGTTGGGGGCTCGCCGCAGGCGTGCGCCGGGACGACGCCGCCGGCGCGCGCGCCGACGACCGACCCGGCGACGCCCGCAACCCGACCCTGGTTGCTGGCCCCCGCGCTGTCGGCGCTCATGCTTCGAGTCCCTTTCCGGTCAGCTTGGCGAACACGTCGGCCAGCGTCGGGCGCGCGGTGGCGATGCTGCGCAGGCGGCCGGGCGCGAACAGCTCGGCGATGCGCGGCACGATCTCGTGACCGCGCGCCGCCTCGATGGCAACCTCGCCGGCGGCGATGCGCGTGACCAGCCCCAGCTGCTGCTGGATGACGGCGGCGATCTCCTCGGGGGCGTCGCCGCGCACCGACACCACGTCGCCGGCGACGCGCGCGCGCAGCTCGTCGGGGGTGCCGCTGGCGCAGACGCGGCCGGCGTCGAGGATCACGATCCGGTCGCAGCGCTCGGCCTCTTCGGGCTGGTGGGTGGTCACGATGATGCTGACCTGTCGCTCGCGGCGCAGAGCGCCCAGCTGGTCCCAGATGCGACGCAGCGCCTCGGGATCGACGCCGCGCCCCGGCTCGTCGAGCAGCAGCAGCTCCGGCTGGTGCAGCAGCACGCGCGCGATCTCGATGCGCCGGCGCATGCCGCCCGAGTAGCTCGCCGCCACCTCGTCGGCGCGCGCGCCGAGCTCCATCAGCGCCAGCGCCTCGTCGATGCGCCGCGCCGCCTCGCCGCTGCGCAGGCCGTAGAGCGCGGCGCCCAGCGCCAGGTTCTCGCGCCCGGTCAGCTTGAGATCGATGCTGGGTTCCTGGAAGACGACGCCCAGCCGCGCCCGGTAGGCGCGGTCGGCCGGGCTCGCGGGCGCCCCGTCGAGGTCGATGCCGCCGCCGTCGGCGGGGATCAGCCCCGACAGCACGCGGAACGCGGTGGTCTTGCCGGCGCCGTTGGGGCCCAGCAGGCCGAGGATCTCGCCGGGGTAGACCTCGAAGCTGACGCCGTCGAGCGCGGCGCGCGCGCCGAAGCGCCGCCGCAGATCGTGCGCGCGCAGGCGCGGGACTGCGCCGTCGGACACGGACGGCCACGCCGACGCTGACGCCGACGATGAAGAAGGAGACGACGCGGCGGGCGGGCGCGCGGTGGTCACGCGACCGTCCGATCGATGATCAGCGCCACGAACAGCAGCGTCAGATACACGATCGAAAAGAAGAACAGCGAGCGCGCCCAGGGCTGCGCGGCGTCCCGGCGGAAGCCGGCCAGCCCCCAGCCGATCTGGGTCGCCCCCAGCAACGCCGCCGCCACGGCGTAGCGCGGGCCGGCCACGCGCAGCGGCTCGAGCAGCATCGTCGACGCGACCAGCACCACCGAGAAGACCAGGATGTAGACGCGCGTGGTCAGCGCCGAGGCCTCGAGCGGCAGCACCTTGAAGCCGGCGCGCTGGTAGTCGGTCGACCGGAAGATGGCGATCGCCAGGAAGTGCGGGATCTGCCAGAAGAACAGGATCGCGAACAACACCAGCCCCGGCGCGTCGAGCCGGCCGGTGGCGACGGTCCAGCCCATCAGCGGCGGGATCGCGCCCGGAACCGCGCCGACGAACAGCGCCGCCGCCGACTGGCGCTTCATCGGCGTGTAGATCGCGACGTACGAGAAGAAGGCGATCGCCGCCAGGATCCCGGTCAGCGCGTTGCCGGCGAGAAACAGCAACGGCAGCGCCGCGCAGGCCAGCGCCGTCCCGAAGGCCAGCGCCGACTCGGGCGACAGGCGCCCCTCGGGCAGCGGGCGCGCGCGCGTCCGGTCCATCAGGCCGATCCTGGTCGCGCTCCAGGAACATGTTGATGACGTTCGACGCCGAGACAATCAGCGCGGTGCCGATCAGGGTCATCACCAGCCGCCAGCGCGGCAGCGCGCCCGGCGCCAGCCAGACGCCCCCGGCGAAGGTCGCCACCACCAGCGCGGTGATGCGCGGCTTGGTCAGCCGCACCAGATCGACGATGAAACCCGCGCGTACCAGCGGCGCCGCGCGTCACCGTCGACCGGCCGCCCCAGCAGCACCACGCCGATCTGCGTCGCCAGCAGCGCGGTCGCGACCGCCAGGTGCGACTCGACGGTCACCAGATCGAGAAAGCTGACGCACGCTGAGCACGCCGAGCGCGATCTGCACCAGCACCAGCACCGGCGCCAGCAGCGCCAGCGCGCGCAGCCCGGCGCGCCCGCGCGCCTGGCGAAAGGTGACGATCGACGAGGCGATCACCAACCCGGCGACCAGCAGCGCGTTCATCCGGTGCAGCACGTGGATCAGCACCGTCGGATGCGCGTCGGGCCAGATCGCCCCGCGGCACAGCGGCAGGTCGGTGCAGGCCAGCGCGGCGCCCGAGTGGCGGACCAGGCCGCCCAGCACCATCTGAAAGTAGATCGCGACCACCGAGACCAGCGCCAGCCAGACCGCCGCCGCCGGCAGCGGCACCGTCCGGGCGGCCGTCGGCGGCGCGCGCCGGCCGCGTGCGCACCGCCAGGTAGAACGTCGTCATGAAGAACAGCAGCGACACGCCGGTGTGCATCGTCGACACCGGCGTCGGCAGGCGCAGCAGCACGGTGATGCCGCCCAGCAGCGCCTGCACCACGACCAGCGCCATCGCCAGCCCCGCGAGCCCGCGCAGCCGGCGGTGCTGCGGTTGCGGGCTGACCAGCATCGCGATCAACAGGACCAGCGTCAGGATCATCACCGAGCCGGCCGCCAGCCGGTGGCTGTGCTCGACCAGCACGCCGCCCTCCATCTTGGGCATCATCGTGCCGTAGCAGGTCGGCCAGTCGGGGCAGGCCAGGCTCGATCCGGTGCCGTGGACCAACCCCCCGATCAGGATCAGCAGGAAGGTCGCCGCCGCCGCCGCGATCGCCAGGCCATGCACCAGGCGCAGCGTCCGGATCCCGGCCCGCTCGCCCGCCGATGCAGCGCCCGCCGAGACCACGCCGCCGGCCACCAACGACTCGGCCACCGCGCGCGGGGGCAGGGCGACGCCCCCCAGGTCTGCATCTCTGATCGGCACGGACATTTTCGCTGGCCCTTATAGCGCGGAAATCAGACGCGAGGCAGATCGACCAGGGTCTTGTCGGCGTTTTGGCTCCCGTCGCCGCGCCTCACCAATTCCTCGGCGGCGGCGAGCGCGCTCGCGAGATCGGGCTTGATCAACAAGCGCCAGGGCAGGTGCTGGAGCGCCTTCTCCAGCAGCGCCTGCGGTTGAGCTTGCAGCCCCACGAGGATCGCGACGCAGCCGCTCTTCGACAGCTGGATGAGCGCACTCTCGAGCGCGACCAGGCCGGTCGCGTCCATCACCGGCACGTGCTCGAGGCGGATGATCACGACGGCGACGCGGCCGGCGATCGCGCCCAGGCTGCTCATCGCCCGCTGCGCCGCGCCGAAGAACAGCGGGCCGGCGATGTCGTAGATGGCGACCTTGCCGCGCAGCCCGTCGGGCAGGCGGTGCACGCCGCTCGCGCCGACGTCACCGACGGCGGCGCCGCCGCCGTCGTAGCTGGTCAGCCGCGTCTGGGTGATGTCCGCCATGCGGCGCATGAACAGCAGCGCGGCCAGCACCACGCCGACCGCGACCGCCACCACCATGTCGAACACCACGGTCAGCCCGAAGCAGATCAGCAGCACCGCGACGTCGCTGCGCGGCGCGACGCGCACGATGTGCACGAAGTGCTTCACCTCCGACATGTTCCAGGCCACCAGCAGCAGCAGCGCCGCCAGCGCGGCCATCGGCAGGTAGCCGATGAGCGGCGCCAGCACCAGCACCGCCAGCAGCACCGTCGCGGCGTGCACGATGGCGGCGATCGGCGAGCGCGCGCCCGAGCGGATGTTGGTCGCGGTGCGCGCGATGGCGCCGGTCGCGGGGATGCCGCCGAAGAACGGCGTGACGACGTTGCCGATGCCCAGCGCCAGCAGCTCGGCGTCGGGATCGTGGCGCGTGCCGGCCATGCCGTCGGCGATCACCGCCGACAGCAGCGATTCGATGCCGCCCAGCATGGCGACCGCGAACGCGCCCGACAGCAGCGCCCGCAGCGTGGCGAAGTTGAGCTGAAACGGCGCGCCGCCCGGCCCGGCCGCGTGCCAGGGCAGCATCGGCAGCGGCGGCAGCGGCGGCATGCCGTCGAACGACCCGCCCGCCGATCGTCGCGTGAAAGCGGCGACGCGATGGTGGCGACCGCGTGGCCGGGAAAGAAGTGGCCGAGCGCCGCCGCCAGCAGCGCCGCGATCGGCAGCGCCACCAGCGGCGCCGGGATCCGCTTCAGGCGCCGCGGGAGCAAGATCAGCATCGCCAGCGTCACCGCCGCGATCCCCAGCTCGGCCAGCGAGGCGGTGCCGCGCGCCTCCCACATCGCCGCCACCCGGTCGAAGAAGTGCTCGGGCGCGCGCGCCAGGCGCAGGCCGAAGACGTCCTTGATCTGCAGCGTCGCGATCACCGTCGCGATGCCGGCGGTGAAGCCGGTGGTGACCGGGTGGGGGATGAACTCGATGAACTGGCCGAGCCGGGCCAGCCCCATGCGCGATCAGGATGAGCCCGCCCATCGCGCCCGAGATCAGCAGCCCCGCCATGCCGAACTTGGTGTAGATCGGGGCCAGGATCACGATGAAGGCGGCGGTCGGCCCGGTGACCTGGGTGCGCGAGCCGCCCAGCGCCGCGACCAGCGCGCCGGCGACGATCGCGGTGTAAAGCCCGTGCTGCGGCGGCACCCCGACGCCGATCGCCAGCGCCATCGCCAGCGGCAGCGCGACGATGCCGACCACCAGGCCGGCCAGCAGGTCGGCCTTGAAGTCGGCGCGGTGGTAGCCCTCGCGCAGCACCGCGCGCAGCGCGGCGGCAGGGAGATCTTTGACCCGGATGTCGGCGACCGCGGCGGTGTACCGAGTGCGGGCCATGGTGCCTCAGTCGCGGGCGCCGCGACGAGCTCGACGGTCGCTCATCGCGCGACCAGCGTCAGCGCGGCGGTCCCCGGCTTGTCGGCGGCGACCGTCACCTCGCGCCGTCGTCGAGCCGAAGCGCTCGTGCCAGGCTTCGATGGTGTACGTCCCGGCGGGGACATTGGGGATGTTGAAGCTGCCGTCGTCGCCGGTGACGGCGAAGAACGGATGGTCGGACACGGCGACGTAGCCGGTCATCCACGGGTGAACGTCGCACTTGAACTTGATGACGGCGGCCGGCCCGTCGAACTTCTTCACCATCGGCGCCATCCCGGGGATCTCCGCCTGGTTGAAGATCGTCGACGCCCCCTTGTAGGTGTGCACGTTGTGCAGCGTCTGGTCGCTGTTCCGGATCGACAGCGGCTGGCCGGCCATGATCCCCTGCATGCGCGGGCGGAACATGCACTCCGACTGGTCGATGAGCGCCGGCGTCGACGGCGCCGGGTAGCTGCCGGTCACGCCCTTGGTCAGCCGCACCAGCACGTTCTTGATCCCGCCGCTCGGCGCGACGACGACCTCTTCGTCCTTCATCTGCAGCCGACCGCAGAACGGGTCGGACTCGCGCTTGAGCATCTTCATCTCGGGCGGCGTGCCGGTCAGCTTGACCGTTCCCGTGATGGGGTTGACGCCGGCGGGCGGCGCCGCGGGCGCGCGGCGGCGGCGGCGGCGGCCGCGGCGGCTGCGGGGGCAGCGGGGCGGCGGCGGCTCCTCCTTCTTGGTGCAGGCCGCCAAGGCCAGCCCCAAGGCGAGCGCCGTGAGCCCGTGCCCCGTCAGATCCCTTCGCGACTGTGATCTCTTCATGAGACGGCGGGAATACTAGCCTGGGGGGTCATCGTCAAGGATTGCAGGTCGGCCGCCGGGTGAATCGCCCCGTCAACCGGCGCATCATCGGCGCGTCAGTCATTGATGACCGAGCCCAGCGCCTCCATCAGGTGATCGATCCCCTCGGCCGACGCCGGGAAATAGCCGCGGATGTGCAGCCGCCCATCGACCAGCACCAGGTTCTCGCCGTGGAAGATCTCCCAGAAGTCGCCGACCTTCTCCCGGCCCATGCCGACCTTGAACCCGTCGACGACGGCGCCCTGGATCGTCGCCATGTCGCCGGTCAGGAACGACCACTTGCGCGGGTTGGCGCCGTAGCGGGCGGCATAGGTGGCCAGCACCGCGGGCGTGTCGCGCTCCGGATCGACGGTCAGCGACACCAGGTGAAAGTCCGGCCCGAGATGGCGCCCGCGCCGGGCGACCTCCGCCATCTTCTGGCTCAGCAGCGGGCAGCTGCCGGCGCAGCTGGTGAAGATGAAGTTCGCGACCCAGACCTTGCCGCGCAGGTCGTGCGTGCCGAAGGGGTGGCCGGTCTGATCGGTGAGCGCGAAATCGGGCAAGGTCCCGAGGTCGGGCGGCGACGGCGGCGCCCGGCGCACGAACGATCGGCCCAGCGGGACGCCGAACAGCAGCGCCAGCGCCACCAGCCAGAAGGCGGGCCGCGCGACCAGCCGGCCGACCCGGCCGCCGCCGCGCGGTCCGGAGGCGCCGTCCCGCCCTCTGGCTGGTGGCGCCGGCGCGATCAAAGGAACCATCGACATTCAAATGATTATTGCGCGGCGCTGCCCGCCTGTGCCACCTTCGTTAACAGAAACCCGGAGCGTGGCTCGCTGGCAGCGCCGCACCCGCTCCTTTTTTTCCGCTTCTTTTTGGCCCGAGTCCACGCCCCAGTCAGTGTCCGGCTCGCCAGCGTCGTCTTGCACCTTCGTCAGGGGAGAAATGCCTATGTTACGAGCATGCCGTCTCTTCGTTAGCATTGTGTCGATCGGAGCTCTCGCGGCGCTTGGTTGCGCGCGGGTTGCGACCACTGACGTGACGGTCGGCAACGACGCCGGCGGCGGCGTCGATGTGCGGCACCTCTCGGACGCGATCCTCCTGACCTGCGGCAACAGCCACCTCGATCCCACCGAGCAGTGCGACGACGGGAACACCGCCAGCGGCGACGGCTGCAACCAGCTGTGCCAGCAAGAGGCCAACTGGAACTGCGCGACGGCCGGGCAGCCCTGCGTCTTCATCGCCGTGTGCGGCAACGGCCTGCTGACCTCCGACGAAGCCTGCGACGACGGCAACAAGATGGGCGGCGACGGCTGCTCGGCCGACTGCAAGACCGTCGAGACCGGCTGGCAGTGCCGCGTGCCGGGGAAGAAGTGCGTCCCGCTGTGCGGCGACGGCGTGTTGACCGGGACCGAGCAGTGCGACGACGGCAACGCCAACAGCGGCGACGGTTGCTCCAGCACCTGCCTGCGCGAGCCGGGGGCGACCTGCCCCACGCCCGGCATGGCGTGCATCAAATCGGTCTGCGGCAACGGCAGTCGGTCGAGACCGGCGAGACCTGCGACGCCGGCGACAAGAACGGCCTGTTCTTCGGCGACGGCACCGGCTGCTCCAAGACCTGCACCAAGGAGCCGATCTGCCGCGACGCCGCCGGCCACAACCAGCGCGTGCGCCGTCACCTGCGGCGACGGCAACTCAAGACGTGAGCGAGCAGTGCGACGACGGCAATCTGGTCGACGGCGACGGCTGCTAGCCGACCTGCACAGGTCGAAGGCGGGTTCACCTGCACGCCGCAGCCCCGCCCCGACACGCAGGCCTGCTCGACCGACCCGACGCAGCAGTGCCTGCAGGCTGCCGATCACCTACCGCGACTTCAAGAGCGAGACACGAGGTCGGCGGTCACCCCGACTTCTACTTCCTGGGGACGATGGACGCGACCAGCGGCAAGGTGAAGCGGTTCTGCGTCCCGAACTCGGGCGGCCCCGCGAAGAAGAATGACTCGACGGCGCGCTGCTGGGGCATCGCGCAGCCGACGCTCGGTCGCCGGCAAGCCGGTGCTGAGCGCGCCGGCGCCGCAGTGCGAGTGCCAGTTCTCCGACTACAGCGCCAAGACCAACGGCGGGCCATGTGCCCGGGTACGTCGACGCGACCAACGGCCCGCTGCGATTCAAGGAGGGGGTCGCGCTGCCGGCGGGCGAGACGCTGGTCTACGTCGGCCAGGACGGGATTCCGTCCTGGCACGGGACGGTGGCCGCGGTACAGGACGCGACGACGTTCAGCCAGTGGTTCAGCGACAACGCCTTCAACGTGAAGTCGCAGTCGGTGCTCGAGCTGGCGCCGCTGGCCGGCGCGGTCAATCAGTACCGGTTCTCCAGCCCGCCCACACGTCGGTGCTGGGCGGCTTCTTCCCGGTCAATCCGCCAGGGACGCCCGCGCCGCCGGGAACCATTCGCACCGTGCCGATGACCAACGAGCCGCTGCTTTGCAACCTGTGGCCGTACTGGTTCCCGCAGGCCTGGGGCCCGAACTGCATCGGCGACCAGTACATGTTCCCGCCCAGCGTCGACATCACCACGCCGGGCTGCAGATGCCGGCGGTTGGAATGCAGCCATGCGCCAACGGCACCTGGGTGCCGCTGCTGCACGGGTTCTTCCACAACTCCTGGTACTCGACCGAGGTCGCGCTACCTGTTCGCGTACAACCCGCCCATGTCGCTGCAGTTCTACGGCGACGACGATCTGTTCATCTACGTCAACGGCGTGCTGGTGCTGGATCTGGGCGGCGTCCACCAGCGGCTGCCCGGCAGCGTCACCATCGTCGGCGCCGACCGGGAACGGCGACGATCACCGAGGGTGGCTCGCTGATCCCGCTGACCGGCGCGATCGGTCCTGCGCCGCCGGCTCGGATCGACCCGTACACGCTCGCCGTGCACAACGCCACCGGCGTCGGCGTCGACTGTCGGGTGCCGCACCGCGACCGCTGAATCTGACGCCGGGGCAGATCTACGAGATCGCCGTCTTCCACGCCGACCGCCACCCGACCGAGTCGAACTACCAGCTGACGCTCAGCGGGTTCACGACCAACCGGTCGAACTGCCAGCCCCGCTGCGGCGACGGCGTCGTCTCGGCGCGGCGAGGAGTGCGACTGCGGCGACGGCACCGGACCGTCCCCGGCCGGCTGCGACGGTCCGAACGCCGACGGCGTTTACGGGGGTTGTTCGACCCAGTGCAAGTTCGGACCGTTCTGCGGCGACAAGATCGTCAACGGCCCCGAGCTGTGCGACCTCGGGCGCGACAACGGAAACATCAGCCTGGGCGCGCAGGGGTGCACCTTCGGCTGCACCAAGCCGCACTACTGCGGCGACGGCATCCCCGACCCCGGCGAGGACTGCGACCTCGGCGCCGCCGTCAACGGTACGACGGGCTCATTCTGCTCGGCGACGTGCAGCGTGGTCATTCCGTAGCGCCAGTGCTGATCGGCTAAACGCCAAGACGCCAGGACGCCACCGTCCGAAATCTTGAAAATCCGGACCTTGGCGTCTCTGGCGTCTTGGCGTTTCATCTTGTCCGACCAGATTGGCGCAACTGTTGCGGGGTCTTGCCGATACGTCGGCATGGCATTGGTGTCCTGGGGAATCGTCGAGGAGAGCCTGAGCGAAGGGGAGTTCCTGTGGACGCGGCGGGAGGCGGCGTTCGAGGCTGCGGACCAGACGCCCGACGAGGTCGAGGAACGGATCGAAGAGCGGCTTCTCGGCGCGATTGAAGGGTTGTGCGTTCCGGGGGCCGACGCGGTCGATCGGTTGCTGGCGCCGGCCTTGAATGGTGACGACCCTTCGACGATCGCGGTGGTGGCGCACGCGCTGCTCGCGGGTGGGACGGGGGAGGGGGCCGACTGTTTTGCCGACGCCTTCGCGCGCGCGTCGGGGGCGCGGCTCGAGGCGCTCCGGCGCGGGCTGGAGCTGATCGCCTTGCCGGGGCCGTATCTCGGATTGGTGGCGGCGAGCCGCGCGGGGCCCGAGCCGGTGCGCGCGGCCTTCCTCGATGCCTGTGCCTTCCGCGGCTTGCCGCTCGAGACCGGCGTCGGTGAGCTGGCGGCGTCGGCGAGCCCGGCGCTGCAGCGGGCGGCGGCGCGGCTGCTGCGCCATGCGCCGCGCGCGATCATCGACGCGTGGTTGCCGCGCGCGCTGAATGGCGCCGACCCGGAGGCGTGTGAGGCGGCGGTGGAGACCGGCCTCATCGTCGGCCACCGCGAGGCCTGGGCGCGCTGCCGCGAGCTGGCCGTCGGCCAAGGCCGTGGCGAAGTCCGTGGGCAAGTCCGTGGGGACGTCCGTGGAGAAGGTCGCGGGGCTGGCAGCGCGCGGCTGCTGCTCCCGCTCGCGATGTCGGGCTCGCCCGGCAATCACGACCTGGTGCTGCGCCTGCTCGATCGTCCCGCGCGGCAACGCGAGGCGATCTGGGCGCTGGGATTCGGCGGGCGTCGCTCGGGCGCCGACGCCTGCATCGACCTGCTGGCCCGCGAGCAGCACGCGCCGCTCGCGACCGAGGCCTTCTGCGCGATCACCGGGCTCGACCTCGCGCGCGCGGCGCTGGTCGCGCCGGCGCCGCCGGAGCCCGAAGACGTGGTGCCGTCGGCCGAGGCGCGTCTCCCCCAGCCGGACATCGCCGGCGTGATTCGCTGGTGGAATCGGAATCGATCGCGCTTCGAGACCGGCACGCGCTACCTCGCAGGGCGCCCAATCCGCGTGACCGTCCTGGTCGACGCTGTCGCGCAAGGACCGATGCGCCGGCGACCGCCGATAGCATTCGAGCTCGCGATGCGCACTCAGGGTCGGGTTCAGATCGAGCCCCGCGCGTTCATCGCCGAGCAGCGCCGGCGCTGGGACGCTCTCACGGGCGGGCTGGACAACCCACCCAGCGGCGACCGGGCGGGGGAGGGCGGCGAGTCCGCCTACGTGTCGACGCAACTCCCGCGAGCGCGCGTCGATAAACGGGTGTGCTTCAGATGATCAACCAGAGTCGGTTCGCGTCGCTGATCAACGTCCTTCCCGACGCGACCGGCGTCGACACGCTCTATGTGGTCGTGCGCGGAACCTTCACGCTCACGCCGTCGCCGCAGCTCGAACCGGCGCAGCCGCCGCCGGCTGCCAGCGACGTCTACTGGGGCGAACCGGGCGCTTCCAGCCTGAAGTACACCTCGGAGATCCACGTCGGCAAGGTCGGCACCGATGTCGCGCTCGTCGGCTCGGCGCACGCGCCGGCGGGGCGCCCGGTGACCGAGATGCTCGCCGCGCTCACGGTGGCGGGTCGGCGAAAGGTCGTCCGGGTCGTCGGCGATCGGGTCTGGCGCGGCGTCATCGGAAGCTCGATCGGACGTTCGATCGGACGTTCGACAACGCCTGAACCCTTCGTGAGCATGCCGCTGGTCTACGAACGCGCCTTTGGCGGAAGAGACGACATTGATCACGACACTGATCACGACGCTGACGCCGGTCGGGGAGAAGCCGGCACGGGCGGGCAGGGGCGGGGGTTGGTCGAAGAGCGCAACCCGGTCGGCACCGGCTTTTGCGGCCGGCGCGCCCCTGCGCGCGGTTCGGCGCTGAGGCTTCCCAACCTGGAAGATCCGCGCCGCCCCTGGCGGGCGCTCGGCGATCGCCCGCCGCCGGTGGGGTTTGGTTTTGTCGCGCCCTGCTGGCAACCGCGGCGCGCCTACGCCGGAACCTACGATGACGTCTGGCGGACGACCCGCGCGCCGTTCTTGCCGGCCGACTTCGATGCCCGCTTCTGCAACGCCGCCAGCACCGACCTGACCTTCGACGGCGGGCTCGTCGGCGGCGAGCCGCTGGTGCTCGACGGCGTGAGCCGGCGCGGCCCGCAGCGGTCGTCGATCCCGGCGGCGCATCCGCACGTCGAGGTGGTGGTGGCCCGCCGGCGCGAGCGGCCGCCGGTACACCTCGAGACGGTGCTGATCGAGCCCGATGAAGGCGATGATGAAGGGCAAGAGGGAGTCGGGCGGCTGTCGTTGACCTGGCGCGCGGCCCTGCGTTGCGACCGGCGCGCGCTGAAGATCGAGAGCATCCATATTCGCGAGGAGAGCGGACCGTGCCCTGCACCGTCTTCGTGAACGGACGCGGCGTGGTCCACCAGACCAGCGGTGGGCTGAGCACGGTCTTCCCCGACGTGTGCAAGACCCCTTCGCCCGCCGGTCCGATCCCGATCCCGTACCCCAACATCGGGAAGGCCGCCGACACGTCGTCGGGTCCCGGCACGGTGACGGTCGACGGCAGCATGCCGATGACCAAGGACGCGAAGTACGCAGTGACCAGCGGCGACGAGGCAGGCAGCGCGGGCGGTGTCGTCAGCGGCGTGATCGCGGGCGAGGCGGAGTTTCTGATGTACTCGTTCGACGTGAAGCTCGAGGGGCGGAACGTCTGCCGGCTCGGCGATCCGCTGTTCCACAACAAGAAGAACGCCGTCGGCTAGTGCCCCGCTCTCGAAATAGCGTCAACGATCCGCCGACAAGCCCGCGCGTCCGCGAGGCGCGACGAGGGCGCATAGCCGAAGCTACGCAACCGAGGAGCAACGAAGCGGGCGCGCGGGATCGTCGGCGCAGCGTTGATGATATTTCGAGAGCGGGGCACTAGTCGCGATGACGAGGGGGCGGCGGGCAGCGGAGATTCTGGCGATCGGGATGGTGACGCCGGTCGGGCTGTCGGCGCGACAGACGGCGGCGTCGGTGCGGACCGGGATCACTCGCCTTGCGGAGTCGTATATGACCGATCGGTTCGGCGAGCCGCTGGTGATGGGGCTCGTCGACTATCACGAGCTGCCGCCGCTGGTGGAGGAGCTCGAGGACCGGGACCTCTCGCTCGGCCAGGAGCGGTTGGCGCGGCTCGGCGCGCCGGCGTTGCAAGAGGCGCTGGGGACCGAGACGCCCGACGGCATCCCGTTGCTGCTCGGCATCGCCGAACCGCGCGCGGAGGCCCGCCACCCGATCGGGCCCGAGATGCTCGAGATCCTGGCGACTCAAACCGGGCGCCGCTTCGACCTGGCGCGCAGTCGCGTCTATCCGCTCGGTCGGCCGGCCGGGCTGGTCGCGGTGGGGGAGGCGCTCGACCTGCTGGATCGGCGCGAGGCCGCCGCGGTGCTGGTCGGGGCGATCGACAGCACCCTCGACGCCGGGTGGCTGGAGGCGCTCGACGACGAGGGGCGCCTCAAGACCGGCAACGCCGAAAATATCGCCGACGGCTTCATCCCCGGCGAAGGGGCCGCGTTCCTGCGGCTGGCCGCGCCGGGGACCGCCGCGCGCCGGAGGCGGAGGTCGGACGTGGCGCAGGCGCGGCGCAGGCGCGGGCGTGGGCGCAGGCGCAGGCGAAGAGCGGCGCGGGCAACCGATCGCGCGCGTCCTCGGCGTCGGGCGCGCGCGCGAGGCCGGTCACTTCTACAGTGAACAGCCCCACCGGGGTGACGGCCTGGCGGCGGCCTTCGCGGCGCTGTTCGCCGCGGCCGGCGCCGGCCACCACCCTCGCGACGCCGGCCGCGATGCAAGGGGGTGACGTCGGCTGCGTCTACGCCGGCCTCAACGGCGAGAGTTACTGGGCCAAGGAATGGGGGGTGGCGCAGATACGCAGCGCGGGGCGGTTGCGCAAGCGGCTTCGCGTCGAGCATCCGGCCGACTGCATCGGCGACGCGGGGGCGGCGCTGGGGCTGGTGATGCTGGGCCTGGGGGCGATGTCGCTGGCGCGCGGGCGCATCGCAGGCGAATGCCTGATCTGGGCCGGTGCCGATCGAGGGGAGCGCGCCGCCGTGCTGCTGTCGCGATGATGCCATCAGATGATGCCGCGAGCGGCGAGCGGCGGGCGGGCGCCGTGTGGTACTCCTAGATCGTCATGAGCGCGTCGGCCCATGGTGAGACCTCGGTGGGGACCGAGGTGGGGACGGCGACCGCCGGGGGCGCCGCTGTGTCAGCGCACGGCCCGCCGGCAGGCGCGCGCTCGGGCGCGGGCAAGATCGGGATGTGGATCTTCCTGGTCACCGACGGCGATGGGGTTCGGCGGCGATGCTGGTCGCCTACGGGGTGCTGCGCGCGCGCGCCGCCGCCTGGCCCGACCCGACGGAACGGCTGCGCGATCCCGCTGGCGGCGGCCATGACGCTGGCGCTGTTGACCTCGAGCCTGACGGTGCTGTTCGCGCTGGCGGCGGCGCGCGTGGGGCGGGCGGCGGCGGCGCGCGGCGTGGCTGGCGGTGACGGTCGCCTGCGGCGCTCGGCTTCCTCGCCGGGCAGGCGCTCGAGTATCGCCACCTGCTGCACGGACGCGCCGCGCATGGGCCTGACCACCGATCTGTTCGCGTCGACGCTTCTACGCCGATCACCGGGTTTCACGGCCTGCACGTGCTGGCCGGCGTGCTGATCGTGCTCGGCCTGGCGGCGGCGCGGGCGGCGCGCGCCGCTGCGCGCGCGTCGACGTCGAGGTGGCGGCGCTGTTCTGGCACTTCGTCGACCTCGCCTGGGTGCCGATCTTCACCTTCATCTACCTGTTGCCGGTGCGGTGAACGACGATGGGCGAGGCCGAGCGGGTGCGCAGATCTGGTCCGTACCTGGTGGTCTTCCTGGTGCTGGTGACGCTTCACCGCGCTGGAGATCAGCCTGGTCCGGCTTCGACGTCGAGCGCGCCGCTGCGCATCACGGCGCTGGCCGGGCTGGCGATGGCGAAGGCGGCGCGCTGCTGTTCGTTCTTCATGCGCCTGCGCTCGAGTCGGCGACGCTGCAGCTTCATGGCGCCGGTGCCGCTGGTGGTGGCGCCGGTGCTCGCGGTGGTGCTGATGCTCGACGCGGTCTATCCGCGTCCGGTGGGGCCGCGATGAGCGACGCCGCCGACGCGCCGGGCTGGCCGGCGTCGCCGGCTGTGGCTGGCGCTGGTCGCCGCTCGGCGCGCGCGGCCTGGGCGCTGTGCCCCAACTGCCTCGGCGCAGCAGAGCACGCTGACGCCGACGCTGAAGCTGGTCGGGCTGTTCCTGCTGGTGCCGTTCGCGGTGGCGGCGGCGGTGTGTCTGGTCGTGCGGCGGTCGCTCTACGGCCGCGTCGCGCCGGCATCGGCGCGCCGCCGTCACCGCCGCCGGCGCCGCCGTCGCCCGCATCGCGCCGCCGTCGAGCGGCGGCGGCGTCCAGGCCGGCTGATCGAGCAGCTGCCGTCGCAGCTCGTCGGCGGCGCGCGTGCCGCGCAGCGCGACCAGCGACCGGACGTAGTGGGCCAGCGCCCAGAGGTCGGACTCGGGCAGCACGTTCTTCCAGGTCGGCATCGCGGTGCCGCCGATGCCGGCGGCGATGCTGCGATAGATGTCGGCCAGCGCGTCGCCCGCGCGCAGCGGCGTGAAGGTGAAGTCGGGCGGCAGGATCTTGAAGCCGAAGTCGCTGTCCTTGGCGACCGGCGCGTAGAGATCGGCGCGGAACTCGCGCACCTCCATGCGGGTCAGCTCCTTCGTGGCGGCGTAGATCTCGGCGCTGCGGCGCGTAGGCGGGGTGGCAGGCGACCGCGCACTGGGCCAGGCCGTGGTAGACCGCGCCGGCCGCGCGCGACCGCCGCCGCGGCCGCGTCGGCCGACCCAGGGATCGGGCGGCCGGGACGATCGGCTCGCCGGCCTTCTCGCTCTGCCAGCGCGGCGAGAAGGCCTTGATGTACTGGATCAGGTCGTCGAGCTCGGCGGCCGGGACGTCCCAGGCCAGCATCGCCGTGCCGTGCAGGCCGCCGCGGATGATGCGCACGAGGTCGTCGTCGTTGGGCAGCTGGCCGGCGGCGACCGCGGCGAACTTGTAGATGCCGCGCCGCAGATCGCGCGGCGGCGGGCGCAGCCCGGGCGCGGCCGGGCCGTTGCCGTCGCCGGCGGCGCCGTGGCAGGGGCGGCAGTAGTGGGTGTAGACCTCGCCGCCGTGGCGCAGCTGCGCCGGCCGAGACGGTGCGCCCGCCCAGCACCAGCGGGCCGGCCGCCGGCACCGGCATGCCGCTGCCGCGCGACCGGCAGCGCCGCCGCCGCGCCGCCGCCGCGACCACCAGCGGCCAGCGCGCGCGCCGCGCCGAGCGCGCTCGTCGTCACGCCGCGGCCGGCGCTGGTCTGGTATCGCGCGCGCTGCGTCACAGCCAGATAGATCGACAGGTACATGAGGACCCAGACGACGCGCGACGAAGTCCCAGTAGAGCGCCGTCAGCCGCGCCGCGCGCACGCGGCGCGCGCCGGCGCGCGCCGCCGCGACCGCGCCGATCCGGATCGCCAGCGCCGCCAGCGCGACCAGCCCGCCCAGCACGTGCAGCGCGTGAAACGCCGGTCAGCGCGAAGAAGACCGAGCCGTAGACGCCCGAGCTCGGCAGCAGCCCGCGCGCGCGCACCGCGCGCCAGATCGCGAGCTGCGCCGCCGAGGAACGCCGACGCCCAGCAGCGCCGCCGTCCAGCAGCGCCGGCGCGAGCGCGCGCCCGTCGTGCCGCGCCGCGCGCGCGCGCGCCAGCCCGCGCGCCGCAGCGCCAGGCTCGACGCCAGCAGCAGCAGCGTGTTCGAACGCCGGGCGCGGCCGCGCGGCAGGCGCGGCGCGCCGAACGGGCGGCCACTCGTCGGCCTGCACGCGCACGCACGCCGTAGGCCAGGAACAGCGCCGCGAACAGCATCACCCAGGCGCCGAGGAAGATCGTCATGCCGACCAGCGAGGTCGCGTCGGATGCCGTCGGCGTCGGCGTCGGCGCACGCGCGCGTCGCGCCGCGTCGCCGTCGCCGCGCGCGCGTCCCGGCGCTCACGGCAGCTCCTCGTCCTGCGCCAGCCAGTCGCGGCCCAGCGCGCTCGAGCGCGCGCGGGTTGCCGAGCTCGTGCGGCCCGTGGCGCACCACCGGGATGCGGTCGAAGTTGTGGTGCGGCGGCGGCGACGGCACCGTCCACTCGAGCGTGCCGACCTGCCACGGGTTGGCGTCGCGCCTTGCGCCCGCGCGCCAGGCTCCAGAAGAAGTTGACGACGAAGATCAGCTGCGCCGCGCCCAGCAGGAACGCCGCGTGCGAGATGCCGCGGTTCAGCGGCAGCAGCGGCTTGAGGAAATCGTAGGCCGACGGATCGTAGAGCCGCCGCTGCATGCCGGCGTAGCCGATCAGCAGCTGCCCGCAGAAGACCAGGTTGAGCGTGATGATGCGTCAGCCAGAAGTGCAGCTTGCCGAGCGGCTCGTTCATCATCCGCCCGAACATCTTGGGGAACCAGAAGTAGATCGCCGCGAACGACGCCAGCAGCACGGCCGCCGCCATGGTCAGGTGGAAGTGCCCGACGACGAAGTAGGTGTCGTGCAGGTACATGTCGGCGACGATGTCGGCCAGGAACAGGCCGGTCAGGCCGCCCGAGGCCGAAGACGAACACCAGCCCCAGCGCGAACAGCATCGGCGTCGCCATGCGCATCGCGCCGCGCCAGATCGTGCCCAGCCAGTTGAGGAACAGCAGCATCGCCGGCACCGAGATGATCATGGTCAGCAGCATGAAGCTCTCGCCCAGCATCGGGCTCATGCCGGTGACGAACATGTGGTGGCCGTAGACCAGCGCCGACAGCACGACGACCGCGATCATCGACCAGACGGTGACCCGGTAGCCGAAGGCCGGCTTGCGCGCGAAGAACGACAGCAGGTCGGAGACGATGCCCCAGGCCGGCAGGATCAGGATGTAGACCTCGGGGTGGCCGAAGATCCAGAACAGGTGCTGGTACAGGATCGGATCGCCGCCGCCCTTGATCGCCGCGCCGGCGATGAAGAACTGGGTGCCGAAGCACGCGGTCGAAGAACAGCAGCACCATGCCCGGCCGCCAGCACCGGCACGAACAGCGCGTTCAGGATCGACGTCAGCCAGAAGCCCCACACGGTCAGCGGCATCTGGAAGTAGCCCATGCCGGGCGCGCGCAGGCGGATCACGGTGGTGATGTAGTTGACCGCGCCCATGATCGACGACGCGCCGTTGAAGAAGATCGCCACCGTCCACAGCGTCTGGCCCAGCCCCGGCGTGCCGATCGCGGTCGACAGCGTCGGGTAGGCGGTCCAGCCCGCCTGCGGCGCGCCCAGCGGCACGAAGAACGACGCGGTCAGCACCGCCGTCGAGACGAACATCGTCCAGAACGACAGCATGTTCAGCGCGCGGGAACACCATGTCGCGCGCGCCGATCAGCAGCGGGATGCAGAAGTTGCCGAAGCCGCCGATCAGGATCGGCGTGATCGCGAAGAAGATCATGATCGTGCCGTGCATGGTGAACAGCGCCGTGTAGGCCGCCGGCGAGATCACGCCGCCCGACGGGCCGAACAGCAGCTTGCCGACCAGCGGGAACGGCGACGCCCGGGTTGGCCAGCTGCCAGCGGATCATCATCGCCAGGAAGCCGCCCACGGCCAGAAAGACGAGCCCCAGCGAACAGGAACTGCTTGGCGATGACCTTGTGGTCGCGTCGAGAAGACGCGCCGTCGCCAGCAACCCGCGCGGCGCTCGGCAGATGCGCGGCCGCGTCTCGGGCGGTCGTCGTCGGTGGCGTCACCGGCGTCGGACATCAGCTCTCCCAGTCCCAGCCGTCGGCGTCGGGCGCGGTCGCCGGCGGCCCGGTGTCGCGGCGCAGGGCGCTGTCGGCGGCGGCGCGCGCGAACCAGCGCTGGAAGTCCTCGGCGCTGGTGGCGAGCAGCTCGCGCGCGCATCTTGTAGTGGCTGACGCCGCAGTGCTGGGCGCAGCCGATCTCGAACAGCGCCGGTCTCGCGCGCCTCGAACCAGAGGCGCGTCGTGCTGCCCGGGACGGCGTCGATCTTGGTGCGGAAGTTGGGCAGGTAGAAGGAGTGCACGACGTCCTTCGAGCGCAGCTTGAGATAGATCGGCGTCGCCACCGGGACGTGCAGCTCGTTCAGCGTCACGACGTCGTCGGCGGTGTCGAAGCGCCCGTCGGCGCCGGCGTAGCGAAAGGTCCACGCCCACTGCTGCGCCGTGACCTCGACGCGCAGCGCCGTGGGATCGCCGTCGGGGAATGCGCCACAGATGCTGCGCGCAGGTCGTCGAGCCGAGCGACGCAGCGCGACCACGTCGACGCCGAAGAAGATCGCCGCGGCGACCAGCGCCGTCAGCAGATAGCTGGCGCGGCTGTCGCCATGCGTGTAACGCGCCGTCGCGCGGCCCGCGCGATGAAACAGCGATCGCCGCCAGCAGCACGACCACCATGACGCACGAAGCAGACCGCGGTGGCGACGAAGATGTAGCGGAACGCGCCATCGACCAGGTGCCCGTTGACCGATGCATCGTGCGGAATTCGGGCGGTCATTGAGCCGCGTCAATTCCTACTCGCGACGTACGGATAGGTCAACCGGCGCCAGCGGGTTTGGGCTAGGATGCCCGTCGGATGGAGCGCAGGGCAAACCGGGAGGACGTCATCGGGCGCCACGTCGGGCGCTACACGATCGTGGGCCATCTCGCGACCGGCGGAATGGCGGAGCTCTACATCGCGCGCCAGGAGGCGGTCGGCGGTTTCGAGAAGAACCTGGTCGTCAAGGTGCTGCAGGCGCGCTACGCGCAGCATCCGCGCGTCGAGCGCATGTTCCTGGACGAGGCGCGCCTGGCGGCCAAGCTGAATCACCCGAGCATCGTGCACGTCTACGACGTCGCCGAAGAGGACGGCAGCAAGTTCATCGCCATGGAGTACATCCACGGCGAGACGCTGACCGACATCATCAAGCGCGGCGTCGAGGTCGGGAGCTTCCTGCCGATCGAGCACGCGGTGCACATCGTGAGCCAGGTCGCCGCCGGGCTCGACTACGCGCACCGCCGTCACGACCCGAACGGCGGGCTGCTGCGCATCGTCCATCGCGACGTCTCGCCCTCGAACATCATGGTCAGCTACGAAGGGCAGACCAAGATCATCGATTTCGGCATCGCGCGCGTGCAGGACCAGATCCGCGAGGAGTCGGGGATGCACCCCGGCAAGGCTTCGTACATGTCGCCCGAGCAGGTGGCGGGCGAGCCGGTCGACTACCGCTCGGACATCTTCTCGCTCGGGCATCATCCTCTACGAGATCACGCTCGGCCGCCGGTTGTGGCGCGGCCCCGCCGATGAGGTGATGAAGCGCATCGTCATCCGAGGCGGCGCCGCCGCCGTCGACGCATCCGCCCCGACTATCCGCCGGCGCTGGAGGCGATCGTGATGAAGGCGCTGCAGAAGCGGCCCGACGATCGCCAGCAGTCGGCCGAGGAGCTGCGGCACGATCTGGAGGAGTTCCTCGCGGTCGGCCGGCTTCCGGACCGGTGCGCGGCAGACGGCGCTCTATCTGCGCGAGCTGTTCCCGATCAAGGCCGCGCTGTCCGACGAGGGGATCGTGCAGCCCAAGGGGCCGATGGAGGGCGATTCGGCGCCGCTGCCGATCGTCAGCGGTGTCGCCTCCGACGGAGGCGTCGGGGCGGGCCTGGAGCGGTGCCGGCCGCGGCACGGGACGTTTGGGGGGTCGACGCCGGCGCCGCGCCGCACGGGGGCGTCGATGCCGACGATCCTTTCGCAAGTGGGGACGCGGTCGTCGTACCCCGGCGCGGTCACCCCGCCGCCGGTGCTGGCGCCGCGCGGGCCCTCCAACGCGAAGCTGGCGCTGATCGCGGCGGCGATCACCTTCGTCGGTTTCACCACGGTGATCCTGATCGCGCGGTCACGCCGCCCCGACACCGCGATCGCGCCGCCGCCTGCGAACGTCGAGCCGGCGGTCGAGGTGCCGGGCAAGTCGCTCGAGCAACTGCGGCAAGAGGAGCTGACCAAGCCGGAAGCGACCAATCCGGAAGTGACCAGGCGGCAGCCGTCGCCGCCTCCCGCCGAGAGAGAGTCGCCGGTCGTCAAGGTTTCGCCGGCGACGCCGAGTCGGGTGGCGGCGCCTGCGCGCAATGTCGCCGCCGAACGCGAACGCGAGCGGGCGCGCAACCGTCGTCCGCACCACCAGCTGGCGAGCGCCGAGACGGCCAGCCGAAACAGCACCCCCTCGACGGCATCGTCGCCGCCGGCACCTGCGCCGGCGCCCCCCGCGCCGGTCGCGGAGTCGCCGCGAGTCGCGCGCGGCGCCGGAGCCGCCGGCCCGCCGGCCCGCGCCGGCCACTCCGCCGTCCGAGTCGGCGCCCACCGCTGTCGCCGAGCGCGCGCCGGCCGCGTCGCCGCCGCCCGGTTTTGTCGATTCGAAGGCGGTGACCGCGGTCGTTCGGGCGCACGCCGCCGAGGTGCAGGGCTGCTTCGACCGCGCGCTGATGGAGCACGCCGATTTGCACGGGCGGCTGACGGTGCGGGCATCGATCGATCCCGGGGGGCGGGTGCTGTCAGTGACGCCGACGGCGGTCATGCAGGGCGGGGGGCGATTGCAGACCTGCGTGGTTGAGCTGTTTGCGCGCTGGAGCTTTCCGCCGCCAGCCGGTGGCGTGAAGGGAACCATTACCTACTCCTTCTCGTTCGAGTAAAGACCGGGTTACTGTGCGTTCCGCGCCCGGGTGTCGTCCTGCAGAGGGCGCCGGCGCCAACCAGGGAGATCACTTTGATCACGACGACCAAATGGTTCTCGGGCTTCTTCGTAGTCGCGCTTGTGGGCTCGACGTCTGCGGTGCGCGCGGAAACGCCAACCTTCACGCCACCGCCCGCCTCCACGGCCGCGGCGACGTCGCCGCCGCCCGCATCGGCGCCTCAACCGCCATCTGCATCTGCATCTGCATCTGCATCTGCATCTGCGTCGCCGCGCCGGTGCGAACCGCCGAGGTGGGCTCGGCGAACGTGCCGGCCGCCGAGAGCGAGGCGCCGCCCGAGATGAAATTTGGCCGCGGCGCCCGAGCGCAGGCTCCGGCGCTGGAGCCCACCGCGTCGGAGGCAGCTTCCGCAACGCGCGCCCCCACGCGACCCCGCACGATGGAGGAGATCGCCGGCGCGTCGGTCCAGGAGATGACGATCCGGAGCGCGCGCTGGCGCTACTCGTTGAACTTCTTCGGCGACATATCGCTCAGCGGCGGCCACCCGGGCGGCGGCGACGAGACCTTCGGTTTCGGCTTCGGCGCACAGGACGTGCTCATCCGCGGCGAGCTCAGCAACAGCATGGTCGCCACGACGGAGATGGCGTTCGAGCCCGGCGAGGACGGCAGCATCGGCGTCGACATCGAGCGCTTCAACGTGCGCTGGCAGTCGTCGCGGTTCTTCCTCGACGCTGGCCGCACGCACACCGGCTTCGGCTACTGGAACAACGCCTACCACCACGGCCGCTGGCTGCAGCCGACGATCGCCCGCCCGCGCTGGGTCGCGTTCGAGGACGACGGCGGTCATCCTGCCGGTGCACTGGGTCGGCGCCGGCACCGGCGCGCGCGTGCCGATCGGCGACACCACCGTGAACATCATGGCGACGGTCGGCAACGGCCGCGGCACGATCGTCGACGACGTACGCAACGACCGCGACTACCAGACCATGAAGGCGTTCCACGGATCGGCTGGAGCTGGTCGGCATCGGACGCCCGGAGCTGCGCGTCGGCGTCGCCGGGATCTTCGGCCGCATCCCGGCGCAGCCGGATAGCGTCCGCCCCTTGCTGCCCAACCAGGCGATCACCGAGGTGATCGGCAGCGCGCACGTCGCCTACGTCAACGTCCCGCTGCTGCTGATCGCCGAAGGTTACGACGTCGCTCACCTCGCGCTCGGCCATCAGTGGACGACCTACGGTGGCTTCTTTCTCATCGGCTATGCCTTCGGCCGCGTGACCCCTTACGTGGAGCTCGAGCGTATCGCCTCGAAGGGGGGAATCGATCCCTTCTTCAATCCCGCGAACGCGTCCGGTGCAGTCCTTCGACACGCTGGGAGGGATCGTCGGGCTACGCGTCGATCTCAGCGACTGGACCGCGCTCAAGGCCGAGTTCCGGCAGACCCACGCCTACGACCTCAGGACCACGCAATACGAGGGCATCCTGAACTGGTCCTGGGGCTTCTGAGACGGCTCGGCAACATAACCCGTCCGGTCCGTCGGGCTCGGACTGGGCTAAAGCTTCGACTCTTCGTCGAGGCCCCAGCCGCCGAAGCTGCGGGTGGCGACCCCCTGGCCGTCGAAGATGACGATGCGCCCGTCGTGCATCAGGTGCGGGCCGTCGTCGATGGCGTGAATGCCGAGCAGGTCCCGCAGGTCGCGCGTCTGGTTGACGTCGCCCGTCAGCAGCCGCCAGTCGTCGGGCAGGCTCGACGACGTCTTGTAGCGCCGCAGGACCTCGGGCGTGTCGTTGGTCGGGTCGAGGCTGACGACCAGGAACTGCGCCGACAGACCCTCCTGACGGAATCGGTCATAGACCTTGCGCAGCTTGACCAGCGTGCGCGGGCAAGTCGCCTGGCACGAGGTGAACATCGCGGTGACGACCAACGGCTGGCCGCGCCAGTGCGCGAAGGTCACCGCCTGGCCCTTCTCGTCGAGCCAGGACCAGGGGTAGCTAAACAGCGACGGTTGCGGCGGTGGCGCGTCGGCGACCGGGCGTGCCGCCGAAGCTGACGATGACGGCGGCGACGGCGAGGGCGACGCTGGCGTCGCCGACAGCGGAGCGCATCCCGACACGACGCAGGCCAGCGCGCATCCCGCCAGCGCCAGCGCAAGACCGGGGGCAAGCCGGAGGACGACCGGGGACAAGACCGGCAGGACGACCGGGCAAGACCGGGAGGACGACCGGGAGACGACCGCGGGCGCTGGGCATGCCCGGCGGACGGCCAGGTGATCGCTTGGCCGCGGCCCGGTTCGGATCTTTTTCGGCGTCCAGCAACACCCTCCTCAACGGTACCTCATAAATCCGCTCGCGAGCAAGATGCCCGCGAAATTGCGATGGTTTCGGACTAAGATGCGCTTCGCATGGAGCGCGGTACAAGTCATGCGGATCGTGCCGAGACGCGGGCTGCGCTGCTCGACCGTCAGGTGGGCCGCTACACCGTCGTGCGCCACCTCGCTTCGGGAGGAATGGCGGAGCTGTACGTCGCTCGGCAGCAGGCGGTGGGCGGTTTCGAGAAGCACCTCGTGCTCAAGGTTCTGCAGCCTCGCTACGCCGACAACCCGCGCGTCGTCGAGATGTTCCTCGACGAAGCTCGGCTGGCCGCCAAGCTGAACCACCCGAGCATCGTGCACGTCTACGACGTCGCCGAAGCGGACGGCCTGAAGTACATCGCCATGGAGCACATTCATGGCGAGACGCTGATCGACATCATTCGCCGCGGGGTCGCGGTCGGGAATTACCTGCCGCTCGAGCACGGCCTGCACATCATCAGTCAGGCAGCCGCCGGGCTGGCCTACGCCCACGGACGCTTCGACGCCGAGGGGGCGCCCCTGCGCATCGTCCACCGCGACGTCTCCCCATCGAACATCCTGGTCAGCTACGAGGGACAGACCAAGATCGTCGACTTCGGGATCGCGCGCATCCAGGACCAGATCCGCGAGGAGTCGGGGATGCGCCCCGGGAAGGCCTCGTATATGTCGCCCGAGCAGGTGGCAGGGGAGGGGGCCGACTACCGGTCCGACATCTTCTCGCTCGGCATCATCCTCTACGAGCTGTCGCTCGGTCAGCGCCTGTGGCGTGGCCCGGCCGACGAGGTCATGAAGCGCATCGTCGAGGAGAAGATCCCGCCGCCGACGTCGGTGCGGCGCGATTACCCGCCGGGCCTCGAGCTCATCGTCATGCGCGCGCTGGAGAAGCGTCCCGCCGATCGCTACCAGTCGGCTGAGGAGATGCGCAACGACCTGGAGGAGTTCCTCGACGAGTCGGGCTTCCGCACCGGCCCCCGGCGCGTGGCGCTTTATCTCAAGCAGCTGTTCGCGCCCGACGCCCCGGTCACCGAGGATGGGGTTGCCCGGGCGCGCCAGCTCAGCGACGGCGACCCGGAATCGAGCCCGGCCATGGCGACCGACCAGTCCGAGGAGCTCAACTTCGACCGCCGGGCGTCGGTCACGATGCGGTTCGAGGCCGCCCCCGCCACGCCCCGGTCGTCGCCCTCCCATCCTCTGCCGGCGGCATCGTCGGCGTCAGCGTCGGCGGTGACGTCCTTCTCGTCCGTTCCGTCGTTGTCGGCCCCGCTATTGAGCGCCGCGGCGGCCCGAGAGGGCGCCGGGGCGGAGGCCCCGCTGTCGCCTACATCGGTGGTCGGGCTACCGGTGCCGACCCGATCGCCGGTGCCGGTCGAGGCTCTCGCGGCAGCCGGCGCCTTCCCGATTGCCGTCGGTTCGGGGTTCCCGGTAGAGACCCGGGAGGCGGCGACCCGAGGCGGTCAGCGGTCGGGCAGTTTTGGTGGCTGGCTCGTGCTGGCGGCCCTGGTCCTTTTGGGCGTCGGGGCCATGGTATTCATCGTATTGAAGTGATAATTTTCATCACCTTTGGGCCGGCCGCCCGCCGAGGTCGCCCTCGACTATAGAAACGCGTCAATCGACCGATCTAGACAGTC
The DNA here is from genome assembly GCA_963778795.1 of uncultured Pseudomonadota bacterium. GTDB lineage: Bacteria > Myxococcota_A > Polyangia > Fen-1088 > Fen-1088 > DASRQZ01. The sequence goes on from CAVZVU010000005.1 coordinate 2,714,237, forward strand.
CACAGTCCCAACCCAAGCGCTCGCCCCGGGGAGCCGCGAACCCACCACTCTGAATGAAATTCGTCTGCGACCGCTGCATCACCAAGTACTCCATCGCGGACGAGAAGGTTCGCGGGAGAATACTCAAGATCCGCTGTAAGAGCTGCTCGAACATCATCACGGTCAAGGAGTCGGTGCCGTCGCCGATCTCGGTGACCTCGGGTGACTCGGATCGAACGGTGATTACCAGCGGACCCCACGTCGCGCGCGCGGCGGCCGCCGCGGCGCAAGCGGGTGTTGCGGCGGGGCCGCGGAGCCCCACCATCGCCTCCCGGCGCCGCGCCGGGCGACGACATTCAGTGGTTCATGGCGATCGCGGGGGTGCAAAAGGGCCCCTTCCCGCGCAAGGTCCTCATCGACCGGCTCGCGGCGCTGGCGGCCAACTCCGACGTTCACGTCTGGAACGACACCCTCGACGGGTGGCGTCCCCCCGCCGAGGTGCCGCAGATCGCGCGCGAGCTGCAGGCGCGCCACCGCCCGGACCCGAGCCCGCCCGCGCCGCCGAACCCACGGTTGCGGCCGGTGCCGCCGCCCCCCAGCCAGTCGGCGCTGCCCGCGCCCGCTCACGCGGGGGGGATGGCCGCCTCCGCCCACGGCCTGTCGGCCGTCTCGGGCGGCGGACACTCCGTCCACGGCGCGGTCTCGCACGGCGGGCACCCCTCGCACGGCGGCCACGCCCCGAACGGTCACGCCAACCACAGCGGCCTCAGCCTGGGGCTCGCCAGTGTCTCGCCGGTCGCCTCCCACTCCCCGGCCCCGCATCCGGCGGCGGTCGGCCCCGCGGCCCTGCTGGACACGCCGGCGCCGATCCGGGAGCTGGTGCAGGCCCATCACGCCCACAACGGCGCCGAATCTCATGGGGCGGGGCTGGCGGTCGGCTCCGCGCCCAGCGTCCTCGCCAACGGGGAATCGGACGCGCTGTCCACGCTGAACCTCGGCGGAGGCTGGCGACAGCCGGGCGGCGCCGCTCGCCCCGGCTGACGGGAGGCTCTCGTCGGCCTCGATCGCCGCCGCGACCGGCGCGCGTCCCGGCCAGCGTACGCTGAAGCTGGCCGTCGGCGCCATCGCGCTGGTCGGGATCTGCCTGGCGCTGTTCTTCGTCGCGTTCCGGAAGCCGGCGCCGCCGCCGCCCGTCGCGAGCGCTCCGGTGACTGCCCCCCCCGAGCCGGTCGCCAAGGCCCCCGAGCCTCCCAAGGAGGTCACGCCGGCGCCGCCGAGCACCGCGCCGACCGAGACCACCGGCGAGACCGATGTGTCGGGCCTGAGGGCCGAGACCGTCGCCCGCGTGGCCGGGTCGAAGAAGGCGACGCGTCCGGCTCCGGTGCGCAACCCCTCGCTGCGCGCCCCCGCGGGGCCGACTGCGCCGGCGCCCCTCACCCCCGAGCAGCGCGCCGAGGCGAACCGCTTCGGCGACACGTCGAGCAAGGCGATTCAGCTTCGCAACCCGACGGCGGCTGTCGCGAAGGTGACGCCGGCGCAGGGGGACATCACCCGCGTCGTCAACAACAACAAGGGTGGGATCAAGGTCTGCTACCAGCGCGCGCTGCTGCGCGACACCTCGCTGACCCACGGCAAGATCGACGTCGACGTGTCGATCGGGATCTCGGGTCGGGTCAAGAAGGTCAACATCGACGGGCCGGCCGCCTTCCGCTCGCTCGACCCGTGCATCAAGGACGTCCTGTCGCGCTGGGTCTTCCCGGCCTCGTCCGAGGAATACGGCACCGCGTTCAGCTACGTCTTTCAGGGCGCCGAGTAAGAGTAGCCGCCGCGCGTCCCTTGTCGGCCTTCGCCGCACACGGTCGGGCCCGGTGCGGAGGCAGGCGCGGGCCAGTGCCGCTTTTGCCTGGGCGCGCAGCGGAGAGTAGATTCGGCGCTCCCAATGAAGCACCCCTACGCCGACTTCCTTCACGACGTCGAGAAGCCGTCACGCTATCTGGGCGGTGAGTATCAGGAGGCGCGCAAGGATCCCGCCTCCGTGTCGGCGCGCATCTGCCTGGCATTCCCCGACGTCTACGAGATCGGGATGTCTCATCTCGGCACCAAGATTCTCTATTCGATCCTGAACAAGGAGCCCCGAGATCGCTTGCGAGCGCGCCTTCGCGCCGTGGGGCGACTGCGAGGCGCAGCTGCGCCAGCGCGGCCTGCCGGTGCTGACGCTCGAGTCGGCGGCGCCGCTGGCGACGTTCGACGTGATCGGTTTCTCGCTGCAGTACGAGCTGACCTACACCAACGTGCTGAACCTGCTGGATCTCTCGGGGCTGCCGCTGCGCGCCGCCGACCGCGGCGACGACGCGCCGCTGGTGATCGCCGGCGGGCCGACCGCGACCCACCCCGAGCCGCTGGCGCCGTTCATCGACGCGTTCTTCATCGGCGAGGCCGAGGAGCGGCTGCCGCCGCTGGTGCTCGAGGCGGCGGCGCTGCGTCGCGCCGGTGTCCCCCGCCGCGAGCGCCTGTGCCGCCTGGCCGAGCGCTATCCGCTGTACGTGCCGGAGCTGTACGCGACCGAGATCGACGCCGAGACCGGCTTCGTGGTCGTCGGGGCGCCGCTGGATCCGCGCGTGCCGGCGCGCCCGAAGCGCGCCTGGGTCGCCGACATCAACCGCTTCCCGTTCCCCGACGACTCGCCGCTGCCTTACGCCGAGGCGATCTTCGACCGCATGGCGGTCGAGGTCGCGCGCGGCTGCACCGAGGGCTGCCGTTTCTGCCAGGCCGGCATGATCTACCGGCCGGTGCGCGAGCGCGACCCGGTCGCGGTCATCGACGCGCTCATCGGCGGGGTCAAGAAGGGCGGCTACGACGAGACGGCGCTGACGTCGCTGTCGACCGCCGACTATTCGTGCGTGACGCCGCTGGTGAAGGCGGCGATGGCCAAGCTGCGCGACGAGAAGGTGTCGCTGTCGGTGTCGTCGCTGCGCGCCTACGGGCTGAACGAAGATCTGCTGGGCGAGATGGCGACCATGCGCGCGGGCGGTCTGACGTTCGCGCCCGAGGCCGGCACGCAGCGCATGCGCGACGTCATCACCAAGAACGTCACCGAGGAGGACATCGTCGAGTCGGCGCACCGCGTGTTCGGGCGCGGCTTCCAGCGCATGAAGCTGTACTTCATGATCGGCCTGCCGACCGAGGAGGACGCCGACGTGCGCGGCATCGTCGAGACGGCGGCGCGCGTGCAGGAGATCGGCTACCGCCACCTGCGCGCCGCGCGCGTCACGGCGTCGGTGTCGACCCACGTCCCCAAGCCGCACACGCCGTTCCAGTGGGTGGCGATGGACAGCGCCGCCGAGACCGAGCGCAAGCAGACGCTGCTCGGCGACCTGGCGCGCAAGCTGCGCGTCGACCTCAAGACGCACGAGAACCACCAGTCGCACATCGAGGGGATCTTCTCGCGCGGCGATCGCGCGGTCGCCGATCTGCTGGAGGCGGCGTTCCGCCTCGGGCTGCCGCTTCGACGGCTGGGACGACGTGCTGCGCATCGATCTGTGGGATCAGGCGATCGAGGAGACATCGGCGCGCACCGGCCTCGAGGTCGAGCGCTATCTCGGGACGATCCCGGTGACGGCGCGCCTGCCCTGGGATCACATCGACATCGGTCTCGAGGACGACTTCCTGGTCAAGGAGTACCGCAAGGCGCTCAAGGATCGGCTGTCCCCGCCGTGCGGCAAGCCGTTCAAGCAGCTGCTGCACCCGAGCAGCGTCGCCGCCGCCGAGGCGGGCGCCGCCAAGAAGCTGGTCTGCTACGACTGCGGCGTCGCCTGCGATCTCGACGGCATGAAGGCGGAGCGGCTTTATTACCTGCGCCGCATGAACGCCTGGACGCCGCCGACGGCGCTATCGGCGGCGCTGTCCTCGGGCGCGCCGGTCGGCGACCAGCGCCCGGCCGCTGGCGCCAAGACGCGCCGCCCGCAGCCGCCGACGCGCATCAGCCAGGCCGACGGCGTCCGCTATCGGCTGCGCTACACCAAGCTCGGGCGCATCGCCTACCTCGGTCACCTGGATCTGATCCGCCACCTGCCGCGGGTCTTCCGGCGCGCCGGGCTCGAGGTGTTCTATTCGGTCGGCTTCCACCCCAAGCCGGAGCTGGCGTTCGGGCCGGCGCTGGGGCTGGGGATCCCGTCGCTGGGCGAGCTGCTGGACGTGAAGCTGATCGACCGCGTCGCGCCCGCCGAGCTGGTGCGCCGGCTGCAGGCGGTGACCCTGGAGGGGATCGACTTCCTGGGCGGGGCGTCGCTCGGCAACAACGATCGCGCGCTGGGGCGGGTGATCGCCGAGGCCGAGTTCGCGGCGCGGCTGCCGGCGCGGTGCCGGCGTCGACGTCGGCGCGGCGCTGGCGCGTTTCGGCGACGCCGCCGGCACACCGCTGCGCATCGAGCGGCATTCGGACAAAGGCATCGGCCGCATGGTCGACGTGCGCAAGTCGCTGCGGTCGATCGAGCTCTTCGACGACGACCGAGCGCGCGAGCGGCTCGACTGGCCCGACGGCGCGCTGGTCCGCTTCCGCGTCGCCGTCAGCCACGAGGGGAGCGCGCGTCCCATCGAAGTGCTGTCGGCGCTGTTCGGCGCCGATGTCGCGCCGCGGGCCGAGATCGCGCGCCTCGGCCTGTGGGCGCCCGGGTCGGTCGATCCGCTCGACGTCGACAGTCTGCGCCGCCAGCCGGCCGCGGCGGCCCCGGTCTTGGCGGCGGATTCGGATTCGGATGCGGATGCGGCGGTGGCCGCGGCCGGCATCGCGCCGTGATGGCGCCGTGATCGAGACCGTCGGCCTCAGCAAGGTCTACGGCGACAAGCGGGCGGTCGATCGACTCACGCTGCGCATCGAGCCGGGCGAGGTGATGGGCTTCCTCGGCCCGAACGGCTCGGGCAAGACGACGACCATCCGCCTGCTGATGGGGCTGCTGCGGCCCAGCGAGGGGCGCGCGAGCATCCGCGGCCTCGACTGCCACAGCGACGCCGTGGTGCTCAAGCGCGAGGTCGGTTACCTGCCCGACGAACCGTTCCTTTATCCCTACCTGTCGGGGCTCGAGCTGCTGGAGTTCGTCGCCGGCCTGCACGGCTTCCCGGCGCGCGAGGCGCGCGAGCGGGCGCGCGCGTCGGCCGACACCTTCGGGCTGGGCGCGGCGGCGAGCGCGTTCACCGTGACCTACTCGCACGGCACGAAGAAGCGGCTGGCGCTGGCCATGGCGCTGATCCACGAGCCGCAGGTGCTGATCATGGACGAGCCGACCAACGGCCTGGACCCCAAGGGGGCGCGCGAGATGCGCGACACCATCGCGCGCCTCGCCGCCGGTGGGCGCACGGTGTTCCTGTCGACCCACCTGCTGGAGGCGGCGGAGCGCCTGTGCCACCGGGTGGCGATCATCAACCGCGGCGTCCTGCAGGCGGTCGGGGCGCCGCACGAGCTGCGCGCCCGCTACGCCGCCGACGGCGGAGACCAGCCTCGAGGATCTCTTCCTGCGCGTGACGGAAGAGTAGCGTGTCGGGCGCGGGCGGGGCAGGCGCAGGCACCGGCGCGGCTGCGCGCGCGGGCGGGGGCGCGATCTCGACGCTGCGGCTGGCGCGGCTGCTGGCCGGCATGCGGCTGCGTCTGCTGCGGAACTTGCTGCGTCACCGCCGCGCCGCGCGCGCCGCCAGCCCCAGCCCGGCGTTCGCCATGGTCATGGCCATCGTCACCTCGGTGGCCTACGTCGGGCTGTTCACGCAGTCCTTCGGCGCGATCGTCGCGTCGACCGATCCCGCCGGTCAGACGGCGGCGCTGTCGCTGATCGTCGGCGCGATCCTGCTCGGCACGCTGGCGGGCAAGGCGGCCAGCGGCGACGCCGTGCTCGCCGGCTCGCCCGAGAACGAGTTTCTGCTGTCGCGTCCGACGTCGATGGCGTCGCTGGTGGTCGCGCGCAGCCTGGCCGGCGCGGTCGTCGATCCCTTCGGCGCGCTCTTCATCTTTCCGGTGCTGGTCGCGGCGGCGATCACCTGGCGGCTCGGCGCCGGCGCCTGGGTCGTCGCGGCGATGACGTCGGTCGCCGTCCAGATCGCCGTCTCGGCGGCGTCGCAGATGGTGCAGATCGCGGTGGTGCGCTACGTGCGGCCGGCGCGGCGGCGCCTGGTCTGGATGGGGCTGCGGCTGGGGGCGGCGCTGACGCTGGCCGTGCTCTGGATGACCGGCACCTGGGTGCTGCGCGCGCCGCGCGCGCTGGCGGCGGCGGTCGCGCCCTGGCGTGAGGTCATCGCCTGGACACCGGGCGCCGCCCTGGTGCGGCCGATCGCGGCGCTGCGGCTCGGTCAGCCGGTCGTCGCGGTCGCGGCGCTGGCCACGCTGGCGCTGGCGGCTGGCGCGCTGGTGGCGCTGGCGGCGCTGTTCGCGCGCCGCGCCGGCATGCACGGCTGGGAGGAGGCGGGCGCGCCGTGGGCCGAGGCGAGCCCTCAGGTCGCGCCGCGCCCGTTCGGCGGCGTCGGATCCTCGGCGCCGATCACGGTGGGGACCAAGGACCTGCGTCTCATCGGTCGCGATCGCTCGCAGCTGCTGGCGCTGGTCGCCGCGCCGATCATCTTCGTCGGCATCCAGATCTTCGGCGCCGTCGGCTGGGGCTGGTCGACCGCCAGCCTGAACCGGGTCGCGGTGCTGACGTTTTCGATGTGCCTCTACATGGCGACGCTCGGTCCGCTGGTGCACATGCAGGCCGAACGCCGCTGCTTCTGGATCCTGCGCACCGCGCCGATTCCGATCGGCCGGCTGATGCTGGCCAAGGCGCGCACCTGGGCGCTGGTGCTGGGGGGCCTGGCCGCGGCGTCGTTCCTGGCGCTGTCGGCGGGCGTGGCCGGCGCTTCGGCCGGCGAGCGGATCGTGGCCCTGCTCTGGGTCGTCGCCGGCGCGGGCGGCATGGCGTTCATCGCGGTGGCGCTCGGTTGCCAGGCGGCCGATCTCTCCGACGAGCAGCGCACCGCGATCGGGCCGGGCACGATCTATCTGTTCCTGCTGGTCGGGGCGCTCTACAACGTCGTGCTGGGTGAAAGCGGTCCGGCGCGCTGGCGCTGGCTGGCGCTGTATCTCTTCGTCGGGCTGTCGCTGTGGTCGTCGGGGATGAAGCAGGCCGAGGACTGCCTGGATCCCGAGGCCGGCCGCCGCCGCGTCGTTCGCCTGGGCGACGCCGCCGTGCTGGCGTTGCTGAGCGCGCTCATGGGGCGCGCCGTGGTGAAGGGGGCCGAGCTGGCCGACGAGCAGCGGGCGATGGTCGTCGGCGTCGCCGCGCTGGCCGTCGGCGCGCTGCTGGGGATCGTCGCCGCGATCTATCTCTTGCGCCGGCGCGCCAGCAGGCTGACGGCGCGGCTGCGCCCGGCGCCGTCGCTCGCGATCGGTCTGCTGGTCGGCGGCGGGTTTGCGCTGGCGCTGCGCGGCCAGATGCCGGCGCTGCCGCTCGAGATCGCGCTCGCGACCCTGCCGTCGATCCTCGCCGAGGAGCTGATCTTCCGCGGCACGCTCCAGCGTGCGCTGGAAGAGACCTGGTCGAGCCGCCGCGGCGGCGTCATCGCCGCCGCGCTGGTCACGCTGGCCATCGCTTGCCTGGCGACGCCGGGGCCGTTGGTCGCGATCGTCGCCATGCACGCCGTCGCGTCGGCGCTCCGGGCGGCGACCGGCCGCACGTCGACCGCCGTCCTCGCGCGCGCCGTGCTGCTGATCGCGATGTCCCTCTGGTCTTGAGCCGTCCCCGTCCCCGTCCTCGTCCTCGTCCTCGTCCTCGTCCTCGTCCCCTCAGATCCCCCACCCACCGCTCACCAGCAAATTCGATCCCGTCACATACGCCGCTTCATCCGACATCAAATAAAGCGCCGCGTGCGCCGCGTCGGGCACCGCGCCCACGTAACCGGCCGGGATCTCTCTCTCCCTCGCGGCGCGCTCGTCGTCGGACATCGCGCCGCTGTCGATGAACCCCGGCGAGATCGCGTTGACGGTGACCTGGCTCTTCGCCAGCTCCTTGGCCAGGCTGCGCACCAGCCCCAGCACCCCCACCTTGGCCAGGTAGTAGGCGGTGAGAAGGGGTTGGGCCTGCAGGCGATCGGCGTTGGCGATCGAGAACGCGATGATCCGCCCCCAGCGCCGCTCGATCATTCCGGGCGCCACCAGGCGCGACAGATAGAAGAGCGAGTCGAGGTTGTTCGCGAACATCGCGCGCCATCCGTCGACGGTCTCGTCGAGCAGCGGGGCGCGATGGTAAGGACCGGCGGCGTGAACCAGGGCGTCGATTCGCCCGCGCCACCCGCTGACCTCGGTGACCAGTCGCTCGCAGGCGGCCGGGTCGGAGACGTCGGCGCGCACCGCGACGGCGGCGCTGCCCCGCGCCTCGATGGCGGCAGCGGTCTGCGCGGCGGCCTCGGCGCTGTCGCGGTACGCGAGCGCGATCGACCAGCCGCGCGCCGCCAGCTTGAGCGCGATGTCGCGGCCGATCCCACGGGCACCACCGGCGATCAGCGCGACGCGCTCCATCTGCCCCCACTATATGCCGGCGGGGCCGGGGAGATGAAGCGGCGGAAGCGCCGCGCCAGCGGTATCAGATACCAGGCGGCGGGCGGTCAGACGATCGCGGCGCGCGACGGCGGCGGCTGATAGAGCTTCTTCCACTCGCTGTCGACGTGCGACAGCCGGTGCTCGATCGCCTCGATGCTCGCCTGCATATCGGCCATGGTCGCGGCCATCGCCGACAGAGCCTGTGGCTGCTCCGATTCCTTGGAGAGCTCTTCCAGGCGTCCGCGGGCGATACGGACCCAGGAGCGCGCTTCGGCCAACGCCGTCTTCGCTTCGACTCTGAATACCATTGTCGGCCCCATCGGTAGCTTCGCTTTGGAACTTAAGATGAGCCGTGGTTTTCGTCGAGTCGGGACCGGGCTTGACTTCGAGCGTGACCGACCCGAGCATTCGCGCACGATGTCGCGAAGAGTTTGCATTGGGATCGTCGGCGGCCTGCTCGCGCTGGGCGCCGCGGGGACAGCCGCGCAGGCGCGCGGCGCGCGGCCGCGCATCGCCGTGCTGGGTATCACCGTCGAGCAGCAACGCGCCGAGGTGCGAGACAAGCTCACCGCGGCGGTCGCGGGTGGTCTGGTTGCGTCAGGCGCCGACGTGGTCGACAGCGCCACCGCCGCGAGAAGCGTCGCGGCGAAGGGCCTGGCCGGTTGCGACACCTCGACCTGCCGAATTGCGATTGCCGAAGCGACCGGCGCGCGCCTGCTGCTGCGGGGTCGGGTCGAGACGGTAGGGCGCAGCTACACCGTGCATCTGGAGATGATCGATGGCGACACCGGCACGCTGATCGGCGTGCACGAGGATCGATGTGAGATCTGCACCGAGAACGAGGCGTACGAGGCGGCGAGCATGGCGGCCTCCGAGCTCAAGGTCGAGGTGATGAAACGGCTCGACGCCGGCGCGGCCGGCCGCCCGGCCGACGCTGATGACTCGTCGACGAAGAACGCGACGACGAAGAACGCGGCCAAGAGTCCGACGCCGGCGACCGAGTATCGCGCCCTGAGCGACAGCCAGCGCGATCCCGCCGGGCTGTCGGGGACGACGTTGACCGGCTCCGGCGCCGAGGGCGGGGGCGACGCCAAGCCGCCCCGGTGGCGGGCCTGGTCGGTGGCTGGCATGGCCGCCGGTGCCGTCGCGATCGGCACGGGGATTCTGATGGTGTCGATCGATCAGACAGGGACCTGCAGCCACGACCCCGGCGTGGAGTGTCGGGACAATTTCAAGACGCGCGCGGGTGGCTATACGGCGATCGGCGGCGGGCTGCTGGCGGTGGCGCTGGGGGCCACGCTTCTGATCGGCCGGTTCTGATCGGCCGGTTCTGATCGGCCGGTTCTGATCGGCCGGTTCTGACCGGTGCGGCGCGCGGGTCGGGCGGGGTTGCGCGCCGTGAAATCCTGATCGGGCGTTCGCCCACCAAGCGGTGGGAGATCTCGTGTACCATCGTCGGCCATTCGAAGAGCCGTCATCGCCCTTACCCCCCCGGAGCTTACGACCATGACCACGAAGAGGTTTCGCGCCGTGTCGCTTGGTCCTCTGTTCGCCACCGCATTGACCTCAACCGTGGCTCTTGCTCAGGGGGCGCCGCCCGTCCAGCCGTACCCCGATCCCAATGCGCAGCCGGGGCAGCAATACCCGCAGCAGCCGGGGCAGCAATACCCGCAGCAGCCGGGGCAGCAATACCCGCAACCGCCGCAGCAATACCAGCAGCAGCCGGGGTATCCGCCGCAACCGCAGCCGGGTTATCCGCCCCCGCCGCAGCCGTATCCCCCACAGGACTATCAGCAGCCGCAACAGCCGCCGCAGCAATACCAGCAGCAGCCGGGTTATCCGCCGCCGCAACCGCCGTATCAGCAGCAGCCGGGTTACCCGCCGCCGGGCTACCCACCGCCCGGATATCCGCCCCCCTATGCACCGCCCGCGCCGCTCGGCCACCATGGCCTGCTGCTGTCGGCCTTCCTGGGGATCAGCTCGTTCCAGGGGACGACCGGTGAAGGCCTCAGTCCCGGCCTGCGTTTCGGCGGCCTGATCGGCTTCTACGCGAGCCCGGTCTTCTCGCTCAACGGCGAGCTGTCGATCGATTTCATGAACCCCGATTCGAGCCTCGGAAACGAAACCGCCGTGCGGGCGGCGATCTCGTTCAGCCCGCTCTATCACCTGACGACGAACGGCAACCTCGAGATCGTGCTTGGCCCCAAGCTGGGCGCCTGGAGTGAGGACTACAGCGACACCGACGGCAACACGCTGGGGAACGCGAGCGGCTACCTGGTTGGGATCAACGCCGGTGCCTACACCCGAGTTGGCACCGCGCTGCTGGGCGGGCTCTTCTCCTTCGAGGACGGCGTCTGGACCAAGACCTGCGCGGCGGCGGACCCGTTCAATGGCAATTTTGATCAGATCTGCGCTTCAGTCAGCGACGCGCCCTCCGACAAGATCCTGGCCTTCAACCTGTCGGCGCTGTTCTAGTGTCCTGAGTCAGAAATCCGCCTGCATTCGGGCGCGCCTGCGGCCCGCTCGCTTCGTTGCTCGTCGCTTACATACGTCCAGTATGCGCGCTCCTCGCGCCTCGCGATCGGGCCGCATTCACGCCCTCGGTGCGACGGCGTATTTCTGACTCAGGACACTAGCTACGGCTTCTCCGGCTCACTCGGTCGCCGGTTCGACCTGCCGCAACGCCAGCTGGCGCCCCCGATTCGCGATCGGGTTGTCGGGGTCGAGCTTCAGCGCGGCCTGGTACTCGCGCAGCGCCTCGGCGTAGCGCTCCATGTGGTAGTAGACGTCGCCCAGCAGCAGGTGCGCCGCCAGCGGGCGAACCGCCGGCCGCGAGCGCCTCGCGCGCGCGACGCACCGCCTCGGCGGGGGCTCCGCGATTGAACGCCGCCTGCGCCTGTTCCAGCAACTGGCGGGGCTGGCGGGGGCCGACGGCGCGGGCAGCGTCGCCGGGATCAGCGCCACCGTCGGATCACCGGCCGTTGCCTCGGCGGGGGACGCCGCCGCTCCCCGCCGAGGTGGCGCGCCGGCGGCGACCGGCGCCGACGGCGCCGGGTTGGGCAGGAAGCTGACCGGGCGGGTCGGGCGTCGCGCGCTGGCGCTGGCCGCCGGCACGACCACCGGCTGGCGCGGCATCGCCTCGACGATCGGCGTGCCTGCGGCGGTCGCCGGGGCTGCCGCCGCGTGTCGGGGCGCGGCGGTCGCCGGCTCGGTCCCGCGCGGTCTCGCGGGCGGGAACGCCGGCGTCGCCTCGAGCATGTCGTTCCGTCGCTGCACCACGTCGTCGCTGCCGGCGCGCCCAAACCACCAGATCCCGGTGAACGACGACCAGCGCCGCCGTGGTCGACGCCCAGGATCCAGGGGTGCGAGCGGAGCACGCGGCGCATGCGCAGCGTCTGCATCGGCGCGCGTTCGCGGCGCGGCGATGCGCGCCTGCGGCAGCTTGGCGGCGCCCTTGACGCCGGTCAGGCAGCGCACCAGGTCGTCCTTCAGCGTCGCCATCGACTGCTGGCGCTCGTCGGCGAAGCGCGACGAGCGCGCGCATCACCACCGCATCGACCTCGGGCGGGATGTCGGGGCGCAGCTCGCGCGGCGGGCGCGGATCCTCGGACGCCTTCTTGTTGAGGATCGCCAGGATGTCGTCGCCGTCGCAGGGCGGGCAGGCGGTCAGCATCTCGTACAGCAGCCCGCCGACCGCGTAGACGTCGGTGCGCGCGTCGGCCGGCATCGCCGGCCGCCTGCTCGGGCGACATGTAGACCGGCGTGCCGACGGCGACGTCGGGGTGGGTCAGCGCCGGCGCGCTGCGGCTCGCCGCGCCCTCGAGGTCGAGCGTCTTCGAGATGCCGAAGTCCAGCACCTTGACGAAGTCCTCATCCTCCTTGCGGTTGATGAGCATGACGTTGGCCGGCTTGAGGTCGCGGTGGATGATGTCGGCGGCGTGCGCCGCCTGCAGCGCGCGGCAGATCTGCGCGCCGATCAGCAGCGCGCGCTCGACGGCCAGCATCGCCCTCGCGGTTGATCAGCTCCTCGAGGTTGATGCCGTCGAGGTACTCCATCACGAAGAAGAAGGCGCCGTCGTCGGTCGTGCCCGAGTCGGTGACGTCGACGATGTTGGGGTGGCCGATGCGCGAGGCGGCGCGCGCCTCGCGCCGAAAGCGCTCGACCAGCTCGGGCGCTGTGGCGGAAGCTCGACGTGCAGGATCTTGATGGCGACGCGGCGGCCGATGTCGATGTGCTGGCCCTCGTAGACGCGTCCCATCGCGCCTTCGCCGCACAGCCGGCGCAGGTAGTAGCGCGCCGCCGACCGTCGTGCCGACGCGCGGATCGCGCTCGGTGGCACGCGCGGGTGCGAGTCGTCGCGGGCGTCGTCGATGCCCCTCGGCGTGGGCGCCGCTGGGCGCGCGGTGCGGCGACCGGCTGCGCGGGCGCGCGCCGGGCGCCGGCGGTCGACGCGCGCGCTGGGGCTGTGGGGCGACGGTGTAGGCCATGCTGCGCGACACCACCGACGCCCGACAGGAAGTGGCTGGCGCCGCGGACCATCTCCGCGCGCTCGCGCCTCTCGGTGTCGATGTCCTTCTCGAACAGCAGCCGCAGGAACTTCGGCCAGGCGGTCGGCGTCGGTCTCGGGCGCGGTCTTGGCCAGGAAGGCGCCGAGATCGGCGCGCAGCTCCTCGCCGGTCTGGTAGCGGTCGGCGGGGTTGGGCTGCAGCGCCCTCATCACGATGCGGTCCAGCTCCGGCGGCACGCGGTCGGTGATCTGCGACGGCGGCACGACGCGCGGGTTGCGCACGCGCTCGAGCGCGTCGGCCGGTGAGTCGCTCTTGGCGCTGGCCGGGCGCGAACGCCGCCGCCTTGACCGGGAACAGCTGCTGTCCGGTCAGCAGCTCCCAGAGCAGGATCCCGCACACGTAGATGTCGGTGCGGCCGTCCAGCGGCTCGCGGCGCGCCTGCTCGGGCGCCAGGTAGCTGAGCTTGCCGAAGATGATGCCCGGGCGCCGTGTGCTGCAGCTTGAGCGTCGAGGTGGCCAGGCCGAAGTCGGTCAGCTTGACCTCGCCGGTGTACGACAGCAGCACGTTGGCCGGCGAGACGTCGCGGTGCACCAGGTTCAGCCCGCCGAACGCGTGCGCGTAGCCCAGGCCGCGCGCCAGCTCCTTGACGATGTAGGCCGCGACCTCGACCGGGAAGGGGACGCCGCGCTGGGCGCAGCGGTTCCAGGTCGCCAGCAGGTCCTTGCCGTCGATGAAATCCATCGCCAGGTAGATCTGGTCGTCGCTGTGGCCGGCGTCGAAAACCGGTCACTAGGTTGCCGTGTGACAGGCGGACGACGACCATCGCCTCGTCGCGGAAGCGCTGGACGTTGTCCGGCGCGACCAGGTGCGGGAGCACCTTCTTGATGACGCACAGCTTCTCCATGCCGGGCGCGCCCGACAGCGCCAGGTACAGCTCGCCCATCCCGCCCCGCGCGAGCGGCTTCAGCAGCACGTAAGAGGCGAAACGTCGGGGAAATTCGCGAGGGTCGGACACGGGGGCCTATAGCATTACCCGGAAGGGACGCAGAGTTTCACTCATTTTTGAGGTAAGGTCCCAATTCTGGAATGAGCCCGGAAGAACAGGGTCCGGCGGCCGGGGAGGGTGATGGCGCCGACGCCGACTCCGACTCCCTCTTGCCCGCAGCGGACACCGACGTGGCCCCGAGCCGGTTCGCGAATCGGCTGGATGGCCGTCGGGTCGTGCTCGGCGTTACCGGCGGTATCGCCGCGTACAAGGCCGCCGAGCTCTGTCGCCTGCTGATCAAGGCGGGCGCCGACGGTGCGGGTGATCCTGACCGAGGCGGCGAGCCAGTTCATCACGCCGCTGACGCTGCAGACGCTGTCGGGGCACCCGGTGGCGCGCGAGCTCTTCGACCTGACCGAGGAGTCGGAGATCGGGCACATCCGCCTGGCCGACGAGGCCGACCTGATCGTCGTCGCGCCCGGCGACCGCCGATGCGATCGCGCGGCTGGCGGCCGGCATGGCCAACGATCTGCTGGCGGCGGTGGTGCTGGCGTCGCGCGCGCCGGTGCTGCTGGCGCCGGCGATGAACGTCAACATGTGGGAGAACCCGATCACCCAGGCCAACCTCGCCCGGCTGCTGGGCGCCGACGGCGGCAGGGCGCTTCACCACCGTCGGCCCCGATCGCGGGCGCGCTCGCGTGCGGCTGGGTCGGCCAGGGGCGCCTCATCGAGCCGGCGGAGATCTTGCTGGCGGCGCAGCAGCGGCTAGCGGGCGGGCAGCCCGCGCAGTTGCCCGTATCGGCGGGGCCGGCGTCGCATCCACCGCTGGCGCCGGCGCGCGATCGGGGCGGCGATCGGGTCGGGATCTGGTCGGGCGCAGGTCGTCGTCACGGCGGGCCCGACCCACGAGCCGATCGACGACGTTCGCTTCCTGGGCAATCGGTCGTCGGGGAAGATGGGCTTCGCGCTGGCGGCGGCGGCGGCGGCGCGCGGCGCGCGGGTGACGCTGATCGCCGGCCCGGTGGCGCTGCCGACGCCGGCCGGCGTCGCGGCGCGCATCGACGTCGAGACCGCCGAGATCTCAGACAGGCGCTCGCCAGCGACGGTCGCCGGGCGCCGACGTCGTCGTCATGGCGGCGGCGGTCGCCGACTTTCGCCCGGCGTCGCCGGTCGCCGGCAAGCTGTCGCGCCGGTCGCTCGAGGCGCGGTCAGGCGCTGTCGCTGGCGCTGGCGCCCAACCCCGATCTGCTGGCGGAGCTCGGACGCGCGCGCGCCGCGGCACGCGCCCGTTGCTGGTCGGCTTCGCCGCCGAGGCGGGCGGCGGCGCGCCGATGGTGGCGCGCGCGCGGGCGAAGCTGGTCGAGAAGCGGTGCGACATCGTGGTCGCCAACGACATCAGCGGGAATGTTGACGGGAGGGCCGAGAGGGCATCGGCTCGAGCTCCCCTTCGGCGCCGACGACAACGAGGTGACCCTGGTCTTCGCCGACGGCCGGGCGCTGTCGCTGCCGCGCGCGTCGAAGCTGGCGATCGCCGACAAGATCTGGGACCATCTGGTCAACGCGCTCGCGGGACGCGATCCCGCCCCTCCAACGGTCGCCGAGACCACGACCGCCGCGGTCCGTCCTTGGCGGCAGGTGAGGTTCGGAAATGCCTGATCCCCGGCTCAAGACCTACACCCCCCAGGCGATTCGCCACCTCGCCCATGCCGGCGCGACGCTCGCGGCACGGCAGGTCGTGGGCGGGGCGACCGCCGGCAACGTGCCCGCCCTGGGCCGGCGCCGACCGACTCCGATTTCCACGGCACGCTGTCGGCGATCTGGATCTGGGCGCGCCACCAGCGGCTGTCGGGCGACGCCGCGCTTCGCCGGCAACCGCGCCGCCGCCTGGGCGTTCGTCGAGGCGGCGGCGCGTCGCTTCATCCCCGACGCCATCGGCTCCGCCGCCAGCGACGAGGCGGCCTACGACTGCGCGATGCTGCTGCTGGCCCACGACGCCGATCGCGGGCTCGACGCCGGCAACGGGCGGCGCCAGCTGCTGGCTGACGGCGCCGCGCGCCTGCTGTCGGCGTACCTGGGCGATCTCGACGACGCGGCCGCGCGCGAGTTCCGCGATCCCGGGCTTCCTGGCCTGGGCGCTGATCGAGTACGCGCGCACCGTCGAGGATCGCGGCCTGCTGGCCAGCGGGCGGCGCTTCGTCGAGCGGGCGTTCGGCATGAAGGCCCCGCCGCCGTTCGCGTCCGAGCCGGCGGCCACCGCCGGCCTGTTCGACTTCTCGTCGACGACCGCGACGCGCGTGATGGCGATCGTCGCCGCCGAGGGGACGACCCCGTTCGTCGGCGCCTGGCTGCGCGAGCGGGTGGCGCCGATCGTGCCGCCGTCGTTCGTGCCGCGCCGGCTCGACGAGAACACCTGGAACGCGTGCGTCGCCTGGGCGCTCGGCCGCGCCTACGTCATCTCGACCGATCCGGCGTTCCTGCAGGCCTACTCGGAGATCATGGACGAGCTCGAGCGGCGCGACGGCGATCGCGACGGCGCGATCGGCCGCGACCGTTCGTCGAAGGCGCCCGAGACCGCGGCGACGTTCTACTACGCGCTGGCGGTCGACGCGCTGGTGACCGCCGACGGCGCGGTGGCGACGGCGGCGCCGGCGAAACCGGCGGCCGGGGCCGGGGCCGCGGTGCCGGCCGGGGTGGCATCCTCGTCGTCGTCGTCATACAAGATACCGGTGCGCAACGGTCACGATGTCCGACGCTGAGGGTGGCGGCGATGCCGGCGAATTTGCCGGCGAGCTGCGCGAGATCGCCGCGCGCGTGCGCACGGTTCTGGAGGCGCGCGGGCGTTCCGGGTTGCAGGGCGTCTCGCGCCGGCCGTCGCGCCGTCGCCTGGCGGCGCCGGCGCCGGCCGCGGTTGCCGCAAGGCGTGTCGCCGTCGCCGTCGGCGTGGGCGATGTCCCCGACCCGGACGACGTCACCGGGTCGGCCGCCGTCGGCGCGCCCGGGCTGGCGCTCGTGCGCGAGGAGATCGGCGATTGCCAGCGCTGCCGCCTGTCGGGCGGGCGCAAGAACATCGTCTTCGGCGTCGGCAACCCGCAGGCGCATCTGGTGTTCGTGGGCGAGGCGCCGGGCGCCGACGAGGATCAGCAGGGCGAGCCCTTCGTCGGCAAGGCGGGCCAGCTGCTGACGAAGATGATCGAGGCGATGGGCTACCGGCGCGAGGACGTCTACATCTGCAACGTCATCAAGTGCCGCCCGCCCGGCAACCGCAACCCCGAGCCCGACGAGGTCGCCGCCTGCGAGCCCTTCCTCAAGAAGCAGCTGGCGGCGCTGCGCCCGCGCATGATCGTGACGCTGGGCAAGTTCGCCGCCCAGTGCCTGCTGCGCGACGACACGCCGATCTCGCGCCTGCGCGGAAACTTCCGGACCTACGAAGGCATCAGCCTGATGCCGACCTTCCACCCCGCCTACCTGCTTGCGCGACCCCAGCAAGAAGAAGGAGGCGTGGACCGACCTCAAGGCGGTGAACGCCGCGCTCAAGCGCCTCGGCTTCGACCCGCCCCACGTACCCGCGGCGTAGGTTCGTTGGGCGAAACGCCAAGACGCCAGGACGCCACGGTCCGGACTTTAGAAAATCCGGACTCTGGCGTCTCTGGCGTCATGGCGTTTCGCCTTATCCGTCGTGCAGGCCGAGCGTTGCATTCGGGCGTCCGCGGGCCCATTCTCTCCGCACGCATCAGCGTTCTCTCGTCGGAGGTGTGCCGATGACGACGCCAGCTCAGGTCCTCTCGCCACCGCCGGAGAGCGCCGGCGACGTGCTCAGCGATGACGCGCTGACTTTCCTGGCGATGTTGCACCGGCGGTTCGAGCCGGTGCGGCGCGAGCGGCTCGGCGGCGCGCGCGGAGCGCCAGCAGGCGTTCGACGGCGGGCGCGCTGCCGGACTTCCTGCCCGAGACCGCGGCGATCCGCGGCGGCGACTGGCAGGTCGCGCCGGCGCCGCGCCGATCTGCAGAACCGGCACGTCGAGATCACCGGACCGGTGGAGCGCAAGATGATGATCAACGCGCTCAACTCGGGCGCGCAGGTCTTCATGGCCGACTTCGAGGACTCGCTGTCGCCGTCGTGGCGCAACGTGATCGACGGCCAGCGCAACTGCATCGACGCCGTGCGCGGCACGATCTCGTTCGACTCGCCCGAGGGGAAGTCGTATCGCCTGGGCGAGCGGGTCGCGACGCTGCTGGTGCGCCCGCGCGGCTGGCACCTGACGGAGAAGCACGTCGCCGTCGACGGCGAGCCGATCAGCGCCAGCCTGTTCGACTTCGGGCTGTACTTCTTTCACAACGCGCGCGCCCTGCTGGATCGCGGCAGCGGTCCCTATTTCTACCTGGCCAAGAACGAGAGCCACCTGGAGGTGCGCCTGTGGAACGACGTCTTCGTCGCCGCGCAGGAGGCGCTGAAGATCCCGCGCGGCTCGATCCGCGCGACGGTGCTGATCGAGACCTTGCCGGCGGCGTTCGAGATGGAGGAGATCCTGTACGAGCTGCGCGAGCACGCGAGCGGCCTCAACGCCGGCCGCTGGGACTACATCTTCTCGTTCATCAAGAAGTTCCGCAGCCGCGACGGCTTCGCGCTGCCCGAGCGCGCGCAGATCACCATGGTCGGTGCCGTTCATGCGCGCCTACACCGAGCTGCTGGTCAAGACGCTGCCACCGCCACGGCGCGCACGCGATGGGCGGCATGGCGCCGTTCATCCCCAGCCGCAAGAACCCCGAGATCAACCAGGCCGCGCTGGCCAAGGTGCGCGACGACAAGCGGCGCGAGGTGAACGACGGCTTCGACGGCACCTGGGTCGCCCACCCCGACCTGGTGGCGACGGCGGCTGAGGTCTTCGACGGCGTGCTCGGCGCGCGCCCGCACCAGAAGGAGAAGACCCGCGCCGAGGTGCAGGTCACCGCCGCGCAGCTGGTCGACCCGAAGATCCCCGGCGGCCAGGTCACCGAGGCCGGGGTGCGTCTGAACGTCGACGTGGCGCTGCAGTACCTGGGCGCGTGGCTGCAGGAGAACGGCGCCGTCGCCATCCACAACCTGATGGAAGACGCCGCGACCGCCGAGATCTCGCGCGCCCAGCTCTGGCAGTGGATCCAGGCCGGCACGCGGCTGGATGACGGGCGACCGATGACCGCCGCGCTGTACCGCGAGATCCGCGCGCAAGAGCTGGCGCGCCTCGGCGGGCCTGCGATCGGTCGCTACGGCGACGCCGCCGCGCTGCTCGATCACCTGGTGCTGAGCGAGACCTTCGAGGAGTTCCTCACGCTCGGCGCGTACGCGCTGCTGCCGTAGCGGGCGCCGCCGGACCCCTCACCCGCCGGCCGCGGACGGCCGGCGACCTCTCCCCGCTTCGCGGGGCGAGGTGCAGAGCTCTTTCTGTATTGTTTCTGTGTTGCTTCCGCATTGCTGTCTCGTCCCCGCTCCTTCGTCTCCGGTCCCCTCTCCTCGGCTCGGCGAGGAGAGTCCTGACGGGGCGCTGCCGCACCCCGAAAGATGAAACAGACGCGAGCGAGCCGAGCCATGCTGTCGGGGCCGGTGGTACCAACCCCGACTACCCTCTGGCGGCGGCAAACCCCGTAGGAGAGTCTGGGGCGGGCCCGACGGACCCCCAACTGTTGCAGGGCGGGCTCGCTCGCCTGAGCACGTATAGCAGGATTTACGGCGAAATCGGGCCCATCCGCTGCCGGCAGGAGGATGGAGATGAAGGCAGCGTTCACGGTAGTGGCAGGGATAGACGTTCATCGGGACACGGTGGTGGTCTCGGTGCGAAAGAAGAGCGCGGGCGCCGAAGACGACGCCGTAGAGACGCGTACGTTCGAGACATTTCGCGACACCTTGGTGTCGATGACGGAGTGGCTCGAGGCCGAACAGGTAGAGGTGGTCGGACTCGAGAGCACCGGAGTGTACTGGATGCCAGTTGTCCGCGTGCTGCACGAGCGGCTGCCCAAGTTGCTGGTCTGGCTCGTCAATCCGCTCGACGTCAAGCGGCGCGCTGGGCGCAAGACCGATCGCAAGGACAGTCGGTGGCTCTCCGAGCTCGTGCTCTATGCTTCGGTCACGCCAAGCTACGTCCCTTCGCGCGAACAGAGTGAGCTGCGAAAGCTTACTCGCCACCGGACCAAGCTCGTCGCGGACCAGACGCGGTATCAGAACCGCATTCTCAAGGAACTCGAGGGAAGCGGCGTCAAGCTGGCCTCCGTAATGAGCGACTGCCTTGGCAAGACGGGTCGCGCCATCATCGATGCTCTTCTCGTCGGCGACCCAAAGGTCGACGTGGCAAATCTCGCGATGGGAAGCCTCAGGAAAAAGATCCCGCTAATCCGTCGCGCGATCGATGGCTCGTTCACTCCGAGTACGAAGCTCGTGCTCCACCAACTGCTCGCGATGGTCGACCTGACAGCTACGAAAATGCTCGCCCTCGACGAAGAGATCGCCCGCCTTATGCAGCCGTGGAGTTCCGACCAGAACCTGATCGTGACTATCCCCGGGCTAAGCGGGATTTCGTCGGCCGCAGTGCTCGCCGAATCGGGGACAGACATGAGCTTCTTCCCATCGCAGAAGCACCTGACCGCCTGGGCAGGACTAGCGCCCGGAAGTGAAGAGAGCGCTGGCAAAGCCAAGCCGGCACCCGCTCGCAAAGGCAACAAGTACCTTCGAACCGCCCTCGTCCAGTGCGCTTGGTCGGCCGTCCGGATGAAGGACGGATTCTGGCCCGTTGTCTTTCGCCGGTTACGCGCCCGCTTGGGGCCCAAGAAGGCCATCGTGGCAATCGCACGCAAAATGCTCGTCGCGCTCTTCCACATCCTCCATGACCGCGTTCCATACCGCGACCCAGACACGCCTCCCTCGAATCCCGAAACCCGCCAACGCCTCGTCCGCCGCTTCCGCGACAAGCTCCAGGCACTCGGCTACTCCGTCCAGATCACCCCTCTACCCACCCCCGGACAGGCTGTTTCATAGCAGGGTTAGGGTGAGGAGTCCGATCTCTCACTCCGCTCGCCCCCGCTACTCGCCGCCGTAGTCGCCGCTCATGCCGGTGCCGTCCCCCGACAGGTCCTGATTTCCCGGCGGCGGGTGGTGCTGGCTCTGGCCGGGATCGAGCGGCGCGCCGCGCTGTCCGGGGCCGATGCCGTGGTAAACGACGTCGCCGCCGTTGCCGTTGTGCACGCCGCCGCGCGCGATGAGGTGACCCCGGTTCTCCATCCAGTTCATGGTCTCGCCGTGGACGCCGTCGCAGTTGAAGAAGATCGCGAACTGCTCCTGGTTGATCGGGAAGGTGGCGTAGCTCCACTTGACGCCGTCGCTGCGCGCGGAGCCGCCCTTGTCGCCGTTGCCGCCCGACGAATCGACCACGCCGGTGGTGTCGACCAGCAGGTTGCCCTTGTTGCTGTTGAGCGCGTTGTGATTGTTGTCGCTGAACAGGTACACCATGCCGCCGCCGCCGCCGGTGCCGCCCGGATCGGGCGCGTCGCCGCCGCGGGTCGACAGCTTGCCCGCGATGGTCAGGTCGCCGTCCTTGGTGAACAGCCAGATGTGGCCGCCGCCGCCGGCGACGCCCGTGCCGCCCGAGTTGCCGCCGTTGGTGGAGATCGTGCCGGTGGCGTCGATCATCACCGGCCCGTCCGTTGCCTTGAGCTGATAGTCGACGCGTCCCGCGTCGGCGCCGTTGCCCATGCCCCCTTTTCGGATCGAGCCGCCGTTCGCGAGGATGTCGCCAGATACGTGCAGACCGCCGCTGCCGGGATCGGCGCGCGGTCCGCCGGTGACCTGGCCGCCCACGCCGGGCGCGGACGACGAGCCGCCGCCGCTGACGTCGACCGCCTTCGCGCCGGCGACGTTGAGGTTGCCGGTGTTGGGCTCGGCGATGAAGCTTCCGCCCTTGCCGCCCGCCTGGTCGCCGTCCCCGCCGGTCGCGTCGACGGGAACCAGCAGCGCGATCTGGGTCGGGGGCGCCGATTCACCGATGTGGATGGAACCGGCGGCGCCAGCGGTGACCGTGGCGCCGGCGCTCATGGCGCTGGCGATCCCGCCGCGGGCGTCGACGGTGCCGCCCAGCGTGAGCGCACCGTCAGCGTCGATGCGCAGGTTCGCCGCGGCGCCACCCGAGGCGTTCGACACCGAGCTGCTGGCCGCGGCGCCGCCGCGCAGAAGGACGGTCCCCGCCAGCACCGTGTCGCCGCCGGCCGTGATGGCAAGGTCGGCGGCCGCGCCGCCCGCGGTGCCGCCGCCGCCGACGGAGTTGCCGCCGAACGACTGGATCGTGCCGGTGCTGGTGAACGCGCCGGAGGTCACGATCGTGATCGCCCCGGCGGCGCCGCCCGCGCTTGGGCTGCTGCCGCCGGAGCTGAGCACCTTGCCGGTGATCACCACAGCGCGCGCGGTGATGGTGATCGGCCCGCCGGCCTGACCCGACATGTTGGCGCCGCTGGTGTCGATCGTCCCCGTTATGTAGACGGTGCCGCTGGTGGCGGTGAGCTTGAACCCCTGACGGCCGCCGCCAAGGTCCGCACCCTGCAGAGTGCCGTCGATGAAGATGTCGCCGCTCGAGGTGATGGCCCGGACCGCGTCGGGCCCGCCCGCCATGACCGTGCCCGAGATGTCGATCGTGCCGGTCGAGACGTCGGCCGTCAGGGCGCCCGATGCCAGCGGCATCGCGTTGCCGGGAACAGTGGGTACGGCGGGCGCCGACACTTGCGGGAGCGACGGATCGATCGAGACGTCGCCCACCGAGACCAGGTGGACGCTACCGCCCGCCTGACCGACGCCGCCGGCCTGCGAGGCCGCGCCGCCCTGGACGCTGATCACCGGCTTCGCAAGCTCGGTCCAGGGCCCGATCGTAGTCGCCGCGTCGCCGCCGTCGGAACCGCCGTCCGAGGGAGTCAGGCCGCCCACGCCCGACGCTCCGCCCCCACACGCGGCACCCGACGCACCCAACATACCGAGTAGTGCTGCGCTGACCGCGAACCGACCCACTGACGTCCATCCACACGCACGCTTCATTCGACAGTCCCCCTTGCCAACGGCATTGCGACGCTGGGGCAGTGCAACCGAGGTGCCGGCTGCTCTTCCAGGCGACGCGGGAGGTTTGCGCGGGCGGTGTCACCGGTTGGACCAAGACGGCGTCCCCGATCCTTACGAAAGGGAAACCGCTCCGCCCCTTCGACGCAGTCCCAAGCGGCATCGCGGTTGCTTTAGACAAGTGCGGGGGGCAAGGGAAAAAGTGATCAAGACACGGCGGAGGGAAGGCGGGATGAGTCGACAATGGCGGGCGGGCGTGGCGGCGTGGCTGGTCGCCGCGTGCGCCGCGGGCGGGTGCGGCGGCGCGAAGACCATGTCGCCGATCACGGGACAGAACGACGCCGGCGCGGACAGCGGCGCGGTCGCGCCCGCCGACGGAGGCAGCGACACGTCGATCATGCACGGCTGCTCCGACCTGTTCGACGAGAACGTGCTTCAGACCTACTCCATCGAGATCTCCGCGGACGAGTGGACCAAGCTCGACGCTGAGTTTCATGACATCGCCGACGTGCTCGCCGGCACGCCGGTCGAGAACTACCACCCGGTGGTTTTTCATTTCGGCGCCGAGACGGTCAACAACGTTTACATCCGGCTCAAGGGTCAGTCGTCCTGGGTCAACACCGTGATGTTCGACGCCAACCCCAAGATGCAGTTCGTGATCGTGTTCGATCAGCTCGATTCCACGGCGCGCTTTCACGGTGTCGACAAAATCCGCCTCGACATGCCGCGCGACGACTGGACGTTCCTCAACGAGCGCATCGCCCAGAACTGGTTCCGTGAGATCGGGATCGCGGCCCCGTGCGCGAACAGCGCGCGGCTCGAGATCAACGGCGCGTATTACGGCCTTTACACGGCCGAAGGGAAAGACGACACGGGTGTCCTGGCGGAGTTCTACCCCGGCAACTCCGACGGCGATCTCTTCAAAGGCGGCACCCTCGCCGAGACCAACAAGAAGACCTTCAACGGGAACCGTCTGCAGCAGTTCTGGAGCGCCAAGGACATCGGCGCGGTCGCGAGCATCGTCGACCTGCCGCACACGATCCTCGAGTGGGCGGCGGAGGCGGTGCTCGACGACGCCGACGGCTACTACGGCGGCTCGCACAACTTCTTCATCTACGACCAGGGCGCGGCCGGCTATGTATGGCTGCCCACCGACATCGACACCTGCCTCGAGTGGACCGGGCTGTTCCAGAACCTGTCCTATCGGCAGCACCCGATCTACTGGTGGGAGGGACGCATGTTCGCGGACATTCCCGGCCAGCACTACATGGCCGTGATGGGCGATCCCCACTGGCGCGCCCAGTACGCGAACGCCATCGAGACCCAGGTCGGCAAGTGGAACGTGTCCGAGGTGACCGGCTGGCTCGACGCCTGGTCGGCGCAGGTGGCCGACGCGGTCGCCGCCGATCCGCACAAGTGGGCCACGATCGATCAGTTCCACAGCGCCGTCGCCGCCTCCCGCGACGTGATCATCAACCGCCCGGTGTATCTGCAGAGCTTCGTGTCCTGCGAACGGGGCCAGCGCAGCGTCGGCGATGACAAGGACGGCGACGGCGTCCCCTGGTGCGACGATTGCCGCGACGACAACGCCGCGGTCCACCCCGGCGCGCGCGAGATCTGCGGCAACGGCATCGACGACGACTGCAACGGCTTCGTCGATGACGGCTGCCCGCCCTGACTGGAGTTCAGCAGCGGCTGCGGACCCAAGACCGGCACGAAGGCCGGCACGAAAGACGGCGCGAACGGTGGATGGCAAAC
Source organism: uncultured Pseudomonadota bacterium (assembly GCA_963778795.1). Lineage (GTDB taxonomy): Bacteria > Myxococcota_A > Polyangia > Fen-1088 > Fen-1088 > DASRQZ01. The sequence continues at coordinate 2,739,084 of CAVZVU010000005.1, forward strand.
TTGCCGGACCGAACGCGCCGTGTTAGCAACCGGGGATTCCCACAATCAGAGGACACCACATGCAAATGACTTCTAGGAAGATGACGTTCGTGATCGTGACGGCGCTGTTGACGATGGGCGCCGCCAGCGGCTGTGACCAGTCGAAGGCCGAGCTCGATGCGACGAAGGCGCAGCTCACCGCGATGACCGCGGAGCGCGACGGCCTCAAGACCCAGCTCGATGCAGCCAAGCAGCAGAGCACGGCGCTGCAGGCGCAGGTGACCGATCTCCAGGCCAAGGCCGCCGCAGCCGCGGCCGCGTTGGCGGCTGCTCCGGCGGCGCCCGTGGTGGAGGAGAAGGGCGCCAAGAAGGGCGCGAAGAAGGCCTCGAAGCCGGCCGAGCCCGCGGCAGCGACCCCCGCACCCACTCCGCCCGCGGCGACCGGCCCGGCGACGGAAACGCGCAAGGGCAAGGGCCACTTCTAGGCTCGACTGACAACTCCAGACAGGAAGATAAAAATGAACCTTTCATTCAAGAATAAATTCTCCACGGGAATTCTCGGCGCCGGCGCCCTCGCCGTCGCCCTCTTCGGCGCAACCTTGGCGCTGGGTGGCTGTTCGAGCACCTCCAACTCGGACGATGGCGGTGATGCGTCCTTGGACGTGGCGGGCGACACCGGGCCGACCCTCTACGGGCTCACCACCGGTGACAGCTGCTTCGACATCGTGTCGATCGCGACCGGCTCGAGCGACGGCTGCGATATCGGCGTCGTCAGTCTGGTCAACACGGCGTCGCTGCTGGTGAACTACAACATGTCGACCGCCACGCTGAGCGTCGGCACCGCCGGTTCGCTGGGCGCGGGGACGATCGCCTTCAACATGGGAACGCTCACGCGCGCCGGCAATCCGGTAGATTCGGCCATGCCGACCTGTTCGTGGCATCAGACCGACACTGCGCAGGTGACGCTGACGGCGACCAATGAGTTCGACATCGCGGTCACCGAGGTCGAGAACATGTTTGCGACTGCTTGCACGGCTTCGACGGTACCCAGCGGCGGAACCTGCACCTCGACCTGGACCTGGCACATGGTGAAGGGGACCAAGACCCCGCCCGCGTGTAATTGATCGCGTCCCTGTGAGCACCCTGACTTCGCGTCGAGGCTGGTTTGCCCCCGTGCTGCTGGCCCTGGCCGGCAGCTGCGCCACCAGCACCACCCGGCAGCTTGAAACCGGCGTGGCGGGCGTGCTGGTCTCTCCTGCCCAGGAGAACCAGATCGGGCTGCAGCTCAAGACCGATCTCGACACGAAGCAGGGGGTCGTCTACTTGGCGGATCCAGCGACCGTCGAGTACGTCCGAGGGGTGGCGAACAACGTCATCCAGTTCGGACGGAAGGAACGTCCGGAGGTGACCTGGCAGGTCTTCGTCATCGACGACGCGAAGACCGTCAACGCGTTCGCGACCCCCGGCGGGTACCTCTACGTCTACCGCGGGCTGCTCGAGACCGCCCAGAACGAGGCCGAGCTCGCCGCCGTGATGGCGCACGAGACCGGTCACGTCGTCGCGCGCCACGCGGCGCGCTCGTTGGTGATGGCGTACGGGCTGGACGCCATGGTCTCCCTGGCCGCCGGCAACAACCCCGGCCTGCTCACCCAGCTGACGACCGGTATCGCGGGCAAGGGGGCGTTGCTGGCGCATTCGCGCGCCGACGAGACCGAGGCGGATGAATACGGCGCGCGTTACGCGTCGGCCGCCGGGTACGATCCGCACGCGTTTCCGACCTTCTTCCAGCGCCTGCAAGCCTCGGAGGGTTCCTCGCCGGGGGTGCTGGTCTATCTCTCCGATCACCCGGCGACCGGCGATCGCATCGCCCACATCAACGGCTTCATCCAATCGCAAAATCTGGGCGGGACCAACCTGGGCGCCGACGGGTATGCGCGGATGCGGGCGCGGCTGCGGACCCTGCCGCCCAGCCCCACCCCCAACAAGGGCGCGGCGCCGCCTCCGGTCAAACCTGTCGCCCCGCCGCCGGGAGCCCCTCCGTCCGTCTGACGGACGCGCGCCATGATGATGCCGTCACCCGTCTTCGTGCGCGGTCGCTTGGCGCGTGGTCGCCGGTCGCGCCTGGTGGAGTCGCTGTGCCTTCTCGCGGCCGCGACCACGATTCCGTGCGCGACCTCGTGCGCTGACTTCAACCTGCCCGGGCTGCTGGCCGTCCCCGCCGCCGAGGTGTTGACCCCGCCGACGGTGACGTTCGTCGGCGCGACCTTGACGGGAGCGCCCTCGGCGCGAACCTTGGCCGGGTACTACTGCCCCGACGTGGTCTCGGCGCCGCTGGGATCGGGCCCGCTGATCTGCCAGGGGCTGTTTGGCCCGCGCCCGAGCCCCGGCGCGCTGGTCGTGACCTTCGATCTCAGCTTCCACATCACCAACCCGAACCGCATTCCGGTTCCGCTCGCCAGCGTGCTGGCGGCGGCCACCGTGTTTCCGGCGGCGTCGAACGAGAAGCTGGGCGCGATCTGTCTCAGTCTTTGCCCCGCGGGCGCGCCCGGCTGCACCGGCACGGCGCCGCCGGGCGCTTGCGAAGCCTCGTCGCGCGACGTTCGTTCCTTGAGCGACTTCGTCAACAAATCCTTGCCGCAGCTCCTCATCGCGGGCGGCGTCGCGCTCGCCACCGGCCAGCGCCCCACCTTCGTGGCGCCGCCGATCGCGGCCGCGGGCGCCATCGATGTCGTGGCGCGATACTCCTTTGGGCCCGAGCAGCTGCTCGGCGTGCTGCGGCAGCTCGCCAGCCAATCGATCAGCCAGCTGCGCGCCGGACAGGCGCCGACGTTCGTCATCCCTTACCGCCTCGAGGGGACGATCTGGTTCGACGGCGGATCGCTGGGACGCATCGCGGTCGGGTGGGGCCCGGCGCAGGGCACCTGGACCTTGCCGACCAATGGCTTGATTCCGCCCTAGTCTGGGGCTCGGCAGCGGGGCTGCGCCGGGCGCGACGCGTCGGGCCGCGGTGGGTGACTAGAATGACGAGGGTCCTCGTCCAACCGTCATGTCTGGCGCTTGGAGGTTGGCGCTCCATCTCCTGCTCGCGGCGCGGCTTCACCCCGCGCCGGTGGAGCTCGAGAGAGTACCGACCCAGCCCGATGACCGCGTGCTCCTCTCGCCGTTCTCGGCGCCGCGCGCCGCGCCGGTCGGGGCGCCGCCAGCCGTCCTCCCGCTGCCGGCCCCGGTGGCGATGCTCGAGACCGCGCGTTACCGCATTGGATACGGATTGCTCGGGCAGGTCGGCGAGATCCGGACGGCGATCCAGGGCGATCACCACGAGGGGGCCACGCGCCTGGTCGCGGTCGACGGTTACGGAGAGGGTTCGATCTTCGGCCTCGGCCGGCTGCGCACGCGGGTCGACAGTCAGTTCGATACATCGGGACTGGGATCGCGGCGCTGGACCGCGGCGCAGTGGAAGGACGATCAGACGACCGTCGACATCGTCGAGCAGGCGCGCCCCGGTAATTTCACCTTCGAGCGGCGCCGCAGCGGGCGTGCCCCGGTTCGCCAATCGGCGAGCTTGGCGGCGGCGACCTTCGATCCGCTGGGTTTCATCCTGCGCCTGCGCATCGCGCCGCCGGCCCCGCAGCAGACCCAGGTTCTTCAAGTGCTGGAGGGGAACGCGCTCTGGCGGGTCACGCTGACCACCGCCGGCACGCAGCCGTTGCCCGACAGCGCCGTGCCGATCCGCGCGCTGCGCATCGACGGGCGCCTGGATCCCATTCGCTACGACGGTTCCCCCGACGGCGCCAACCGCCCGCACCGCACCTTTACCCTCTGGCTGTCGGACAACGCCGCGCGCGTGCCGCTGCGCCTCTCGGTCCCGGTCGGCATCGGCGACGTCGTCGTCCAGCTGGTCGAGGTGCAGCGCCGGGCCCGACCCGGCGAAAGCCCGGCCGCAGAATCGCCGTGAAGCGGTTAAACGCCAAGACGCCAGGACGCCACCGTCCGGACAAAACTCCGGCCTTTGGCGTCTCTGGCGTCATGGCGTTTCGTCTTCGCCGACAGGGATTGTCGCTAGAAGCGGACCGGCGCGCCGGTGCCGCGGATGACCTGCGCCTCTTCGATCCCGGGCGCGCGCTCGACGCAGCGGAAGCCGTCGCCGGCGATGTCGAAGACGCCAAGCTCGGTGATCACGCGCGCGACGCAGGCGAGCGCGGTCGCCGGCAACGTCAGCTTCGCGACCAGCTTGGGGGTGCCGTCCTTGGCGGTGTGGCTCTGCAGCACCACCACGCGGCGAGCGCCGGCGGCCAGGTCCATCGCCCCACCCATGCCGGTGATCAGCTTGCCGGGCACCGTCCAGTTGGCGAGGTCGCCGTTGCACGCCACCTCGAGCCCGCCCAGGATCGCCAGGTCGACGTGGCCGCCGCGGATCATCGCGAACGACAGCGCGGAATCGAAGACGCTGGCGCCGGGTAGCGCGGTCACCGTCTGTTTGCCGGCGTTGATCAGCTGGGGATCGACCTCGCTCTCGAGCGGGAACGGCCCCATACCCAGCAGGCCATTCTCCGAGTGCAGGCAGACCGAGACGTGGGGCGGGATGAAGTTCGCCACCTCGGTCGGCAGCCCGATGCCCAGGTTCACGATCTGGCCGTCGGCGATCTCAGCCGCCGCGCGCCTCACCATGTCGTCGCGCGACCAGCTCATGATGTTCGCGATCGCGTGGGCGTAGCCGGGCTTGCCCCGGCGGAGCCCGTCGCGGGAGGGTTCGGGAACCCTTCAAGGGTTCCCGTTCTAGTGGTCCGAAACTCGATGACGTTCTTGTGCTGCGGCACCTCGACGATGCGCTGCACGAACAGGCCGGGCAGGTGAACGTCGTCGGGGTCGAGCGCGCCGATTGGCACCAGCCGGTCGACCTCGGCGACGGTCACGCGGCCGGCCATCGCCATCAGAGGGCTGAAGTTGCGCGACGTCCGGTAGAAGCGCAGGTTGCCGAACGGGTCGCCGACGGCGGCGCGCACGATCGCCAGGTCGGCCCGCAGCGGCGTCTCGAACACCTGGAGGCGGCCGTCGATCATCCGGGTCTCCTTCCCTTCGGCGACCACGGTGCCGGCGCCGGTCGGCGTGAAGAAGCCGCCGATGCCGGCGCCGCCGGCGCGGATCCGCTCGGCGAACGTCCCTTGCGGGTTGAGCTCGACCTCGACCGCACCCGACAGGTACTGCTCGGCCAGGTCGGGGTTGCCGCCGATGAAGCTGCAGATCACCTTGCGCACCTGCCGGTTCTTCAGCAGCACCGCCAGCCCCTGGCCCTGGTTGCCGCAGTTGTTGCTGATGATGGTCAGGCCCTTGATGCCCCGGCGGGCGATCGCTTCGATGCAGGCCTCGGCGTTGCCCGACAGGCCGAAGCCGCCCGACATGATCGACATGCCGTCGGCGAGACCGTCGAGCGCGGCGTCGACGTCGGGGAAGACCTTGGACTTCACGCGTGCGCCTCGTCGAGCGCGGCGCCGAGCGCGACCAGCGCCTCTTCGATCTCGTCGCGCGCGATCACCAGCGGCGGGGCGAAGTAGAGGATGTTCTCTCGCTTGTGCATGTGCAGGTGGCGCGCGCGCAGCGCCGTCGCCAGCCGCGCCATGGTAGCGGAAGACGCCGGCGTCCGGGGGGCGCCCGCGACGCACAGCTCGAAGGCCCACAGTAGCCCGACGCCCCGCACGTCGCCGACGTAGGGGCGCGCGCCGGCGAAGGCCTGCAGGCGGGGCCCCAGCCAGGCGCCGAGCTCGGAGGCCCGCTCGACCAGCCGCTCGTCGCGCAGGGTCTCGATCGCGGCGACGATCGCCGCGCACACCAGCGGGTGGCCGTAGCTGGTCAGGCCGCACCAGAGCACCTCGTCGTCGAAGTGGCGCGCGATCGCCTCGGTGACGATCACCGCCCCCCCCGGCGCGTAACCGCCGGTGACCCCCTTGGCGACGGTGAGCAGGTCGGGCGTGACCCCTTCGTGGTCGACGGCGAACCACCGCCCGGTGCGGCCGAACCCCGACAGCACCTCGTCGGCGATCAGCAGCACGCCGTGGCGATCGCAGATGGCGCGGATCTTCTTCCAGTAGCCGGCGGGCGGCACGAACACGCCGTTGGCGCCGACCACGCCCTCGAGGATCACCGCCGCGACCGTCTCGGGCCCCTCGCGCGCCAGCACGGTCTCGAGATCCTCGGCGCATTCATGGTGGCAGCTGGTCGGCTCTTTGCCGAACGGGCAGCGGAAGCAGTACGGGTCGGCCATGCGCACGACGCCCGGCAGCCCCGGCTCGAAGCGCTCGCGCCGCGGATCGCCCGACAGCGACAGCATCGCCAGCGTCGCGCCGTGGTAGCTGCGCGTGCGCGCGATGACCTTGTTTCGGCCGGTGAAGAGGCGCGCCATCTTCACGGCGTTCTCGTTGGCCTCGGCGCCCGACAGGCAGATGAAGCTCTTGGCCAGGCCGCGCGGCGCCACCTCGACCAGCAGCTCGCCGGCGCGCGCCTTGTCGGGAAAGACCGAGGTCGGGTAGGTCAGCAGCCCGCGCTCGGCCGCGACCGCCAGCGCTCGTCGCATGCGCGGGTGGCCGTGCCCCAGGTTGGCGTTCCAGGTCATGCTGCCGAGATCGAACCAGCGCGCGCCGTCGGCGGTCTCGAAGCGCGCGCCGGCGCCCGACACGATCTCCAGCGGCACGGCGGCCTTCTGGGCCGACCAGGTGTAAAAGACGCGTTCGGATTGCCGGGCCGCGAGCGTGCGCGCGTCGCCCTCGCTCATCGGCGGGCGTCTCGGTCGGCGTCGGTGCAGGCCTGCGCGAACACCGCCGCCGCCGCCGTCGCCTGCGCTTCACTGAGGATGAGCGGGGGCGCGAAGCGGATCGCCTTGCGCCCGCACTCCAGCACCAGCAGTCCGCGCCGAAAGCAGAGCAGGGCGACCGCGTCGGCCAGCTCGGGCGTGCGCAGCTCGACGCCGATCATCAGACCCAGGCCCCGCACCTCCTCGACCGCGGGATTGCCCGCCAGCTTGCTCGCGAGCTGCCCCTTGAGGAACGCCCCCACGCGCGCGGCGTTGTCGACCAGGCCGTCCTCCAGCAGCCCGATCGTCGCCATCGCCGCCGCGATCGAGACCGGGTTGCCGCCGATGGTCGACCCGTGGCTGCCCGCGGGCCAGGTCATGAGCTCCTTCTTCGCCATCATCGCCCCGAGCGGCATCCCCGACGCGATCCCCTTGGCCAGCACCATGACGTCGGGAACGACGCCGAAGTGCTCGGCGGCGAACATGCGCCCGGTGCGCCCCATCCCGGTCTGCACCTCGTCGAACACCAGCAGGATGCCGTGGGCGTCGCAGATCGCGCGCAGGCGCGGCAGAAAATCGTCGGGCGGCACGACGTATCCGCCTTCGCCCTGGATCGGCTCGACGACGATCGCGGCGACGTCTTCGGGCGCGACGGTGTGCGCGAACAGCTCCGCCTCGACGCTGTCGGCGACGCCGTAGGTCGCGTGGTGCACGCCGGGCAACAGCGGGCCGAAGCCCTTGCGGTACTTCGCCTTGCTGGCGGTCAGCGACAGCGCGCCCAGGGTGCGCCCGTGAAACCCGCCGCGAAACGCGATCAGCTGCGACCGCTTGGTGGCGTAGCGGGCAAGCTTGATCGCCGCCTCGACCCCCTCGGTGCCCGAGTTGGTAAGGAAGGTCTGCCACCCGGCGGTGGTCGTCGCATTGGGCGCGGCCATCGGTTGAAACGCGCGCGCCGCCAGCCCGGCCAGCGTCTCGCACAGGGCGCCGTAACCCGGGTAGTGGAAGTCGGTGCCGCAGATGTGGATCAGGATCTGCGCCTGCTCGGCGATCGCCGCGGCGACCGCCGGGTGGCAGTGCCCGGTCGACGCCGTCGCCACGCCGGCCTCGCAGTCGAGGAAGATGTTGCCGTCGAGATCCTCGATCATGCAGCCGCTCGCGCGCCGCACCGCCAGCGGATAGCAGTCGACCAGCGACGGCGACACGAAGGGCCGCTCGTGCGCGAGCATCGCGCGCGCCAGCGGCCCCGGCGGCTCGGTGACGAGGGTGATCGGCTGCTCCGCCAGCGCCTGCTGCGCCAGCTTGGTGGCCGCCGCCGTCGCGACCATGATCGACGCCTCGGCGAGCGTCATTCGACCACCGTCCGGCTCTGCTCGCGCAGGTAGCACTGGATCGTGTAGTGGCCGCCGATGTTCTTGCCGGTCGAGCCGCTCCCTTTCCAGCCGCCGAACGGTTGCACGCCCGGCCAGGCGCCGGTGGTGGCGCCAGCGGCGCGGTTGACATAGACCACACCTGCCTCGATGCGATCGAGGAAGGTGTCGATCTCGTCCTGCTTGCGGCTGAACAGGCCGGCGGTCAGGCCGAACGTCGAGGCGTTGGCCGCCTCCAGCGCCTCGTCGAGGCTGCCGACCGGCTGCACCGCGACGATCGGCACGAACAGCTCGTCGCGCACCAGCGGGTGATCGGGCGGCAGCCCGGTCAGGATGGTCGGGCGCACGAAGTAGCCGTGCGCGAAGGCGTCGGCGCTCAGCACCTCGCCGCCCGCGCGCACCGCCGGCTTGCCGGCCTGTGCCACATAGCGCTGGTAGTCGTCGAAGCTGGCGCGCGTCGCCAGCGGGCCGACGAAGGTGTCGGGCTGCAGCGGGTCGCCGATGCGGGTCTCGTTGGTCACGCGCTCGAGGCGGCGCAGGAACTCGTCGGCGATCGAGCGCTGGACGTAGACCCGCGAACAGGCCGAGCATTTGTGGCCGTTCATGCCGAACGCCGAGCGATGCACGCCCTGCACGGCGCGATCCAGGTCGGCGCTGTCCATGATGATCGCCGGGTTCTTGCCGCCCATCTCGACGATGCACGGCTTGGGGTAGCGGGTCGAAAAACGCTGATAAAGCTGCTTGAACCCGACGTCGAACGACCCGGTGAAGGTGACGCCGTCGACCCCGGGGTGCATGACCAGCGCGTCGCCAACCGTGCGCCCGCCGCCGGTGACGCAGCTGATCGTCCCCGCCGGCAGCCCCGCCTGCTCGAAGATCTCGCACAGCTTCAGCGCCGACAGCGGGGTCTCCGACGACGGCTTCATCACCACCGTGTTTCCAGTCAGCAAAGCCGCGGCGGCCGGCGCGCCCATCAGCGCGTAGGGGAAGTTCCAGGGGGCGATCACCGCCCACACACCGTACGGGCGCAGCACGCTGACGTTGCGGTCGGTCGGCGCCAGCTTGTCCATCTCGCGCACGAAGCCGCCGTTGTTGCGCATTTGGGTCGCGTAGTAGGCCAGCAGATCAGCGGTCTCCTCGATCTCGCCCAGCGCCTCGACGCGGTTCTTTCCCATCTCCCAGATCAGCCAGACCGACAGCTCGTAGCGCCGCTGGCGGATGAGATCGGCGGCGCGGTCGATCAGGCGCGCCCGCTCGGCCCACGCCGTGCGGCTCCAGGCGGGGAAGGCGGCGCGCGCTGCGGCGACCGCGTCGTTCACGTCGTCGGCGGTGCCGCTGCTGACGCGGGCCACCAGCACACGGGTATCGGCCGGGCTGCGGCTCTCCGACGTGGCCGCGGTTTGGCGCACAGCGCCGGCAATGCGCAGCGGATGGGACCCACCCAGCTGGCTGGCCACCGCGGCGATCGCGGCGTCGAAGCCGGCCCGCACCTCAGCATTGTCAGCGCTGAGGCTCACATAGGTCACCTTCGCGGGCGCGGTCATGCCAATCCCCTCTCACACGACGCAAGCCTGGTTCCCACCGCCCTAGAATACTTCAAAGCTGGTTCACTTCGCCAATCGGGACAAAGTCGCGCCGGGGTCGCGCATCCGGCGCTTTTTCGCGTGAATTTTCGCCTTAATCTTGGCGTCGGCAGCGTTGACACCCTAGACCCGAATCCGTAGTCTAGCGCCCCGGTTTGGCCGGACACTCGGACGGGCGTGAATCCACCAAGGCAGAGCTCATCGAGCGCGTCCACGGGAAAAAGCACATCCCACGCGGCCTGACCAAGAAAGCCGTCGCCCGGATCGTTGACGCCGTCTTCCTCGAGATGGGCGACTACTTCATCCGCCAAGGGTGTCCCCTCGAGTATCGCCCCCTACGTCGAGGAGGGGATCAGCGAATGGAACAAGGCGTTCGAGAGGATATGGCTTCCGCGACGCCATCGCCGTGCGGTGGCAGGAGGCGGTCGCGACGTCTTCGATCCGGAAGACTACGTACTCTCACGTTCCGCTGGGTGACCAGCGACGCCGACCTTCGCCAGTCGGGCCTTCGAGCCAACCCGATCACCGGTGAGATCATCGACGGCGACGTCATCTTCGACGCCAGCTTCGTCCGGTACTGGAAGCAGCAATACCCGCCTGCTCATCGGCAGCACGATCGCGGCGAGTGGCGAGCCAGGCCCGCCGATCGCGATGGGCAGGTGATCAGCCCGATCCTCGGCCTCCAGGATGGCGTCGGCCAGTCGATCCGGGAGCGCACTGCTCGGGCTGCGGGGCTCTCGTAACGGCAGCCCGCATGGTCGCCGAGGTCGTCCCGGCCGATCAAACCCGCTCCACTGGCAGCTGGCCGCACCTCGCCAGGGGTAGCCGCGGCTTCTGCCAGTACCAGGCGGGCCTCCAGCACGACTTCGGACTGGCGGCCATCGCTCTGGCCGACACGCCCAAGGCCGGATGCTCCCAAGCCCGACGCCCCGAAGGCCGACAAGGACAAGGAGAAGGGCAAGGAGACCGACATGCCCGAGGAGCTGATCGGCCAGGCGATCAAGGAAATCGTGATGCACGAGGTCGGCCACACGCTCGGCCTGCGGCACAACTTCAAGGCCAGCACCATGCTGCACCAACGACCAGCTCCACGACACCGCCGATCACCCGCAAGAAGGGCCTGGTCGGCTCGGTGATGGACTACAACCCCGTCAACCTCGCCCCGAAGGGCGTCAAGCAGGGCGACTACTTCACCACGACGATCGGGCCCTACGACTACTGGGCCATCGAGTACGCCTACAAGCCGCTCGACGGCGACGAGGCGAGCTGAGCTGAAGAAGATCGCCCGCCGGGCGCCGAGCACGGCCTCGACTACGCCACCGACGAGGACCCTTCGCTGAACGCCGATCCGCTCGTCAACCAGTTGGACCTGGGCAACGACCCGTGAAGTTCGCCAAGGACCGCATCGCCCTGGCGAAGGAGCTGCTCAAGGACCTGGCCGACGCGCGTGGTCAAGGACGGCGAAGGGCCAGGACGCCGGCCGCGCCTTCGGGATCCTGCTTCAGCAGTACGGCAACGGCGGCGACCTGGTCTCGCAAGTTCGTCGGCGGCGAGGCGATCTCCCGCGACCACAAGGCCGACCAGAACGGCCGCGACCCGTTCGTGCCGGTCGCCGGGCGCCAAGCAGCGCGAGGCCTGAAGTTCCTCGCCGAGAACATCCTCACCGACAAGCCGTTCCAGTTCTCGCCGAGCTTGCTGCGCCAGCTGGCCGCCGACCGCTGGATGCACTGGGGCAACGACAGCTTCTCGAGCTTCGGCCCGGCTATCGACATCTCGGTGCTGGAACGGATCCTCGGGATCCAGAAGATCGTCCTGAGCCATTGCCTGAACGCCCAGACCCTGGCCCGTCTCCAGAACCAGCAGCTCCAGGCGAACCCGGGGGCCGACCCGCTTCGCATGGAGGAGGTCTTCCGGGCACTCGACCGACGGGATCTGGTCGGACCTCGACAAGCTTCCCGACCCAAGGACGCGAAGGATCCGAAAGCCGCCAAGGTCGCCTTCTCGACCGTCCGCCGCAACCTCCAGCGCGAGTACCTGAGGCGGCTCTCGAGCATGGTCATCGGCAATCAGTCAAATCCTTATTCTGATATGTACAGCTACATCATCATCATCGGCGGCGGCAATTCCTCGGTGCCGGCCGACGCCCGGGCGCTCGCCCGGCTCCATCTCAAGGAGACCGCCGGCCGGATCGGCATGGTCCTCGAGACCCGCTCCGCCGGCCTCGACGACACGACGAGGGCCCACCTGGAAGAGAGCAAGCACCGGATCGCCAAGGTCCTGGAGGCCAACCTCGACATCAAGGAGCCCTGAGTCGGGCCGAGCAGAAGATGGAGAGGCCCCGCCGGACCGAGCCGCCGGCGGGGTCTTGAGAAGCTCACGTAGGTCAGGCTTTCCAGCCTCAGTACTTCCCGGAATTGCGGCTTATAGAGGTGGCAGGGGATGGCCAACTCAAGCATCTCTCCGATAATGACTTGTGCTGAACTTCCTTCATCACGGAGGCAACTATGCGCAAGTCCACCACCACCCTGACACCCGCCCAAGTCTATCGCTTCGCCGTCGACTTCTGCCAGCCGCACCTGGACTTCCGCGGCAAGGGCAAAGTCACCGCCACGGTCCTCCTGACCGTCCTCTTCGCCGCCGCGGCGCGGATCTCCTCGATCTCCGAGACCTGCCGCCGGCTCCGCGACGCCCCCTGCGAGGAGACCTACGCCAACGCCCTCTACGCCGAGCTCTTCTGCCTCGAGCAGCTCAAGTGCAAGGTCAATGCCGCCTTCGTCGCCCACCTGCCCCGGGCCCTCCGCCGCCACCGCAAGCGGCCGCTCCGCGTCGCCGTCGACCTGACCCTCATCCCCTACTATGGCGAACACGCCCTGGACAGCGACGAGATCTACCGCGGCCAGCGGAAGGCCGGCACCCACTCGTTCTTCGCCTACGCCACCGCCTACGTCGTGCTCCACGGCCAGCGGTTCACCCTGGCCGTGACCCCGGTGACCCGCTCCGAGCGGCTCAAGGAGGTGCTCCAGGAGCTGCTCCACCTGGTGAGCAAGGCCGGGCTCCGGCCCGGCTTGCTGCTGCTGGACCGCGGCTTCTACAGCGTGGAGATCATCCGCTACCTGCAGCAGGCGCGGCGGCCGTTCCTGATGCCGGTGGTCTGCCACGGCCGCAACGCCGACCATCCCAAGGGCCCCAGCGGGTCGAAGGTGTTCAAGCTGATGAAGAAGAGCGGGTGGTTCACCCACACGCTGGACGATGCCAAGAAGAAGGACAAAGCCACCGTATCGATCTGCGTGAAGCGGGCCCGGTTGACGGATCGGCATGGGCGGAAGAAGTGGGACACCTGGGTGTATGCCTACTGGGGGATCACCCCCAAGCGGGTGGACTGGGTGAAGCAGACCTACCGCAAGCGGTTCGGGATCGAGACCAGCTACCGGCAGATGAACCAGTGCCGGATCCGGACGACGACCAAGAAGTTCAACGTGCGGTTCCTCTACGTGGCGATCGGGCTGCTGCTGAGGAACCTGTGGGTGTGGCTGCATCACGTCGTCCTGTCGAGCCCGCGGCGGGGCTGCCGGCGGTACAACTGGGAATTGCTGCGGGTGGAGCGGATGCTGCTCTGGCTGGAGCAGGTCGCCGCGGATTTATATGGTTTAGTTCTCACGGTAGCAACCGAAAGGGATATACCAGAATCAGTTGCGACTTGACTCGCCGAAGTCGTTCATTCGGGAAGTACTGAGCCTGACACGGTCGGACGTCAGGCTGGAAAGCCTGACCTACGTTCGACGGAAGGGACAGATATGCGTTGGCACGTGAGAGCCATCGTCCTGGGTGCGTCGGCCCTCGGGATGATCGCGCGGGACATGGGCCGTGGCCCAGGGGACGCCGAGCCCTCGCCCCGGCCTGTCCTTCGAGCAGACCAAGCAGGCCGTCGAGATCGCCCGCGGGGCCATGGTCGAGCTCCGCAAGAAGACCGAAGGGGCTTCCAAGCCCGAGGTGGACCGGCGCGAGTACATCGTCGGTGTCGAGCTCATGACCGCCAAGGAGCCCGCCGAGGGGCAGCAGGCGAAGGCCAAGCCCCCGCCGCCGGCAGTCCAGCCCAAGGAGAAGGCCAAGACGAAGGAGCCGCCCAGAGTCCCCGGTCCTCTCGCGGTGGTCACGTCGTACCGTTATTTCGACGACATGACCGTCTTCGCGACCGTCGATCTGGGGACCGGCCGGGTGGTGAACCTGGAGGCGGCCCAGCATCTTCGCACCCCCTCTCCGACGAGGAGTACGAGGAGGCCAAGGCCCTGGCGAAGGAGCGAAGCGAGCAGGTCAAGGCGCTCTACCAGAAGTTCGGCGACAGCTCTCCGTCTATCCCCAGTTCAGCCAGTTCACGGTCAAGGACGACCCGCGTATTCACCGGGTGATCCACCTGACCTACCGGGTGGGCACGAAAGACCTGAGCTATCCCCGCCCGTTCATCGACCTGACCACGCGCCAGGTGGCCACGCCCGAGCCTGAAGCGTTCCCGAAACCGCGTCCGCAACGGATGACACCACAACGCGTCTTCAAGAGGTTTCCCAGGGGATCCCGCATGGACTTTCCGGCAACCCGACCCGGGGCGATGATCGCCCTCCTGGCCCTGGTGCTCTTGCCTCCCAGCGGCCACGGCGCAGCCCTTCTTCCGGCGCGAGCTTGCCGATCCCCCGTCGCAGGAGGTCACGGCCGAGTTCCTGGTGGGTGATTCGGGCGGGCTCGAGCCCCGCAAGGGAACGGCCTGGCAGGTCCACTTCGCCCGCGGGATGCACAAGGGCCTCTACATCACGGGCGCCTGGTACAAGCGGAGCCTGGGCGAGGACTGGATCAAGATCCTCAACGACGCCCGGGTCGCCGAGCTCTTCGTCCCGTATCACCAGTCGAGCTACATCCGCTACCTCGACCTGACCGGCTTCTCGTTCCCGATGGCCCAGGTGCGCGAGGAAGACGCCGGCCCCAACGGCATCGCTGATGCCCCCGTTCCAGGGCGACCCGTACCCGACCGTCGTCCGGGAGTTTCGCGACCGAGGCGTGGTCTGGAAGGACTACGCCCACGGCGTGCGCCGGGGCAAGGAGCTGGTGATCTGGGGCGCGCTCGAAGCCGGCAATTACATGTACATCATGTCTTATGGATTTCATGACGACGGCACGATCAGCTTTCGCGTGGGCGCCACCGGGCAGAACCTGCCGGGGCATCGCAAGGAGGCCCACATGCACAGCGCCCACTGGCGGATCGACATCGACCTGATCGACGGCAAGAAGAACTCGGCCATGGTGATGCGGCACGTCGAGGACCCGGAGAGCATGGGGGCCGAGGACATCGAGGAGCCGTTCAACCGCGGCTTCGAGGGGGGCATCGACTGGGACCCCAAGGAATTCACCATGATCCGGGTGGAGACGAACAAGAAGAACGCCAACGGCAAGACGATCGGCTACGACCTGATGCCGATCCGGATGGGCTCGGCCCGGCACAACGAAGACTTCACCCGCCACGACTACTGGGTGACCCGGTCGCATCCCGAGCGGCCCCTCGAGTACATCTTCTCGAACCTGCCCAACATCGTGAAGGACGAGGAGACCGTGGAATCCGCCGACATCGTGCTCTGGGCCACCTCGTCGTCGCACCACGAGCCCCGCGACGAGGACGGCAAGCCCGATTCCGCCCCCAAGTTCTGGCCCGGCGACGACGCCTGGGAAGGCTCGGCCCTGGTGATGTGGAGCGGCTTCGACCTCCGCCCCCGCAACTTCTTCGACCGGACGCCGTTTTATCCCTATCCCCCCGCCCCTCCGGCGGCGGCCCGAACCGGAACCCCGACCTCCGCCAGGAGGCCGAGGCCGCCGCGGCGGGGGGCTGCCGCGCGAGTCCCAGGTGAGCCGATTTAGGCGGGTTCGACCCACCGTTCACCCACCCTACTTCAGAGCTTCAAGAAGATCCGTTCTTCTCCATGTATCGGATGAAGAGATAAGAGATTCCGAAATAGAGCAGGAACGCCGCCATGACGTACCAGAGCGGCGAGTCGTCCGGCGCGTACGGCTTGACCGCGCCGGCGACCATGGGGTGGACGATGTACGCGGCCAGGGCGTTCTGGCCGAAGGTCCGGAAGAGTCCGACGCGCAAGGTGCCGAGATCGCAGAGCTGCACGAACAGGGCGTAGACGGCCAGCGAGAAGCCCGCGGCGAAGGTCTGATAGGAGACGCTCCCGGTGCGCTGGCTCATGGTCCACATCGTCACCTCCCGGCCGCCCGGATGGACGAACGGTGGCGGGGGGATCGAGCCGCCCAGGCAGGAGAGCGCGTAGCCGATTCCCATGAGCACGACCGACCAGGCCAGCAGCTTCGGGACCGGGCTCGGGTCGTCCGTCCGGTCCGCCACCGCGTCGTAGGCCAGCGAGCCGACCAGGGTCGGGATCGCCCAGGTCATGAAGCCGAGCGGGCCGCCGTCGATGACGGGCAAGGTCCAGGCGTGATGGAAGTAGAACGCGTACGAGAGCGCGAGATGGAGGGCCGACGTCGCCACGAGGAACCCGACGCGGGTCATCGTGCCGGCCGCGATCACCGGCAGGATCCAGAGCGAGGCGAGCCCGATGTGGACCAGGGTCTGAAAGACCTCGCGCCGGAACGCCTGGCGCCAGGAAGCCGGAGAGCCCCAGCTTCTGGAGCTGTTCCCACGACCCGACCTTGCCGTCGAGGTGGTAGATCACGATCCCGAGCAGGATCAGGCCGAGGTTCCGCACGATCGCCGCGCGGGTCGCGGGCCAGGCACCCTGGGTCTTCGAGCGCTTCAGGTACGTGAGTCGGAATGCGAAGCCGACCGCGAAGAAGAACTGCGGCATGATCGTGTCGGCGTAGCTGCAATACGTCTTGTGGTGACGACCATGCGCAGGTAGCCGAGCGAGCTGGCGAGCCCGTCGAGGTCGCGGTCGTGCCAGGGGATCATCTCGACGACTTCGGGTCGGGCGAGCGACCCCTCGGCGTAGCGCCGCTCGCAGGTCGCGGCGAGTCGGACGACGGCGGCGAGCGCACTCGGGGCGGAGGACGGGGAAGTAGGCCAGCCAGTTGCGGTCATAGATCGGGAGGTCGTAGATCCTGGGGTGGAGCTCGATAGAGAGCACACGTCGGGGTTGGCGTGGATCACGGGGGCGAGCACGTCGGGTATGGGGATCACCCCCAGCCCGACCGGCCGCGCCTGCCAGCAGAGGCCTCGGGGTGAAGGCGAGGACCGCGTCCTTGACGTGGGTGGCGAGCACTCGGGGCGCGAGCCGCTCCGCGGCGGCAACGGGCTCGTCGAGGCGCATGAGGAGGTTGCCGGTGTCGAACGTCACCCCCGCGATCTCGGGGTCGAGGTGGTCGAGGGACCTCGACCGGTCTCGTCGACGGTCACGTCGGCGTGGGTCTCCAGGGCGATTCGGACTCGCAGGTCGCGGAGCCTCGGAGCGAGGCGATCCATGACCTCGAGCGTCGCCCACCGCTGCGTCCCCAGCGGACGTCGGTGCGGAACCGGTCGTGACGGTCCCCAATGTAGGCGCGGGCGTGGCCGGCATCCCAGCGTCGCGACGGCCTCGACGTGCCAGGCCAGCTCACGCGCGTGTTCTGCCGGGGTGATCGGTCGCTCCTCCTGCCGCGAGCGTCGCACCGGGTTCGGCGACGGCAGGCCGACTTCGAGGTAGAGGTCCAGGACGTCGGCTCGTCGGCGGAACGCGGCCAGCGCCGGGGGTCGAGCGCATGGTCGATGGACTCAGGGTCGAGGAACTGCACGCCGTCGAATCCGTGCGCGCT
>CAVZVU010000006.1:0-1483772 GCA_963778795.1 uncultured Pseudomonadota bacterium
CGACGTATCGCCGGCGCGGCGTAGATGTCATCGGTGATCTGCTGGTAGCGCCGGGCGGCATCCATCCAGTCGTTGTTGTAGCCGTGGACGAAGAGGGTGACGTGCTTCTGCCGCTCGTGGTCGTTCTCGGGAATCAGCGGGAAGGCATCGGCCTGCGCCGCCAGTTCAGTTCGGAACTGCTTTTCAGTGCGGCTGGTCCAGGTGGTGAACTTGTCGATGGGTCCGCCGTCCGCGGTGTAGTAGGTGCATTCTGCGAGCGATGGTGCCGAGCGGGGTCGACGTTCCGGTTGGTGATCATCCAGTATTTAGGCATGACAATGACGGAGTTGAGGTTGGAAGGCGTCCGCCTGTGGCCCCGGGCGACGCTGGCCACGCTCGGCCCGACCTGCAGCCGGGTCAAACGCCAACAACTCCCGCCGGCGACCGGGGATTCCGTTTTAGCGACTTGTAGTAGGGCTCGCGCGCCTTCACCTGCACGATCCGTTTTTCGGGCAGAATGTAGGCGGTCAGGCTGCCGCCCAGCACGCAGGCGGTGTCGATGCCGAGCGTCCACTTGGTGCGGGCGACGTCCTCGCGCGGCGTGTGGCCGTAGACGACAAAGGGCGGGCCGTCCCACAGGGTCGACCAGTGCGGCGCGTCGGGCATCTCGGAGCGCTTGTGCGGCTCGCCGTCCTTGCCGACGACCTGGATGCGGGTGACGATCCGGGCCGGCTGCTTCTGCCAGGGCCGGTCGGGCAGGAAACCGCGCGTGGACGAACACGACGCCCAGTCTCCTCGTCCTCGTAGGTGAGCTTCATCGACTCCAGGTAGTCCCAGTCCTTGCCGCGGAGCTGCTCCATCGTGTCGTAGTCGTATTTCTTGAGGTGGCTGGGGTCGTCGGTGCGGCGGTAATTGAGGTGGCGCAGCTCGTGGTTGCCCAGCAGCGAGGCCGTGGCGTGCTCCCGGGCCAGCTCGACTCGATCATTCCACTCGGCGCGCCGGTCGAGAGCACGAACGAGGCTCAACCAATTGCCACGGTGCGCGTGTACGCCGGCAAGGATGCGGACTTCGACCTATATCGCGACGACGGCAACACGTACGCATACGAAGGCGGCGCGTCGGAGGTCACTCGTCTACACTGGTCGCAGGCGACTCGAAAGTTGTCCGGCTCCGCGGCGAAGCTCGAGATCATCAAATAGGCCCGCATCCGCCTGCACGTAGTTCCCGAAGGTCGTATTCGTCGACTCGTGCCCTAGCAGCCTGCTAGCGCCGCGGCGTCGCCGCTCTTGTGCGATTTCGGCGCCGTCTCGCGAGCAGGGCGAACGCTCCCAACATCAACGAGCGCGGATATCCCTCCGCGTGGGAATCGCGAGCCAACGACGCAGCTACAGCCCGAGGAGCCGTCCGTGATACCTGCGGATCCGCCGGTCTCCACCGCCACCTGTGCCGGTGCTCCCGGACGTGCCTCCACTTCCGGCAACGACGTGGCCGCCAGATCCTTGGTTGGCGCCACCGGTGCCCGCCACGCCTCCGGCGCCCGTCGAGCCACCGCTGCCGATGCTGCCGCCGCTACCCGAGCTGCCGCCCTTCCCGGCGCTGCCACCACTGCCGGAGCTGCCGCCCTTTCCGGTGCTGCCACCGCTGCCCATGCTGCCCCCCGCTCCGCTGGTGCCTCCCGTTCCGCCGGCCGCGCAGTTGATCGGGGGTGCCGGGGTCTGCGTGCCTTGCGGCTTCATCGCGGGCAGCGTGATGAGGTCCACCAGCCACGTGAGGCCGCCGTCTGGAGTGCGGAGGTTCTTGGCGGTACCGATGCCGGAACCCACGCCAGTTGCGCCGTGCTTCGCGCCGACGCCACCCACGCCAGTTTCGCCGAAGGCCGGGTCGGCCGCCGCGAGGTGCACCTCGGTGCACAGGTAGTACTGGGTGTCGATGGTGAACGAATCAGCGTCGGCCTCCGTGGCGAAGCCGAAGCCGCCACCCGGCATGAGCCCGCTGGTGCTCGTGTAGCGTCGACACCACCTTCCCCAGCTTCTGGGATGTCACGGTCTGAGTCCAGGTGTTGTTGTCCGTCCCCAGCTTGTACTCGATGGTGACGTGGTCGTCGGGGTCGATGGCGACGGTCGGACCGTTGCGCTGGCCGAAGCTGCCGAAGACCGACCCTTCCACACACCACTGGCCGGCAGTGGCGTCGCAGTACCCAGCGTTGTCCGGCCAAGCATCCATGGTGGTCTGGATCAGGTCGCTCGTGGGGTTGGAGATGCCAGGCCATAGGAACAGCGGGCCCGTGGTCGACGTGATCGGTGGTAAGCGACCCGGCACAAGCGTGGTCTTGGTATAGATGATGTGGTTGGTCGCGGTCGGATGAACCGGCCCGAAGCTCCAGCTCGAGCCCCAGCCATCCGCCGCCATGGCCCGTGCAGATGGCAGCGCGAGCACCAGGGCCGCGCTGATGATCATGGCTCGTGACGCGACTGCTCGCTGAGGTTGGCTCATGCTCCATGAAGTCAACGAGTGGCGCCAACTTGGCTCAAAAAAATGCCCGGAGCCCTGTTTGAAGCTCGTCGCGAAATATGTCGTGCGGCAGCTCACGCACGACGCCTCGATGCCGAGAACCCGATCTGTTCCTGACCAATACGCCAGGACGAACGTAGCCGTGACAGCTCTATCAGTTCTCTTCGTCGCCTACGACGTCGGTCTTGCCGGCGTCGGAGCCTTGCGGCTCGACGTCGTCGCCAGTCTCGGTTTGTGGCGCGTCCACCGGTTCGGACGCGTCGTTCGCCGCGTCCGGCGAGGCGGCGTCGGATTCCGTTCCGCCGTCGGCCGTCATCCCAGCGTCGGCGGGCAGCGAGCCGCAAAGGCAGGCGCCGTACGACAGGCCGTCAACCGAACAAACCTGGTGACCGAAGTTGCCAGTTGGGCAAATGCAACCGGTGAGGGTGGTCGCCGGCAAGCAGGTCGGCGTGTTGTCTTTCCAATCAGTCGCTGTGCAGGCGAAAAACAGGGCGCCAGCGAAAAGAACGGTGCGGAGAGATTTGAGCATGATCAGCCTATTTCGACAGCGGTGTGCCCAGGCTGGGCGCAATGCTGAGAACGTATTGAAGATCCGGATCGTGACCGTACGGTCGAAGGACCGAGAACGCGATCAACCCGCTGAAACCGCCGCTGAAGTGCCCGCTGGCGTAGATGGACGCCTCCAGTTGGGCGCCGCGGATGTCGGGCTGCGTCCCGGCGGGCTGCGCGAACTCGTTGGTCCAGCGGTTGCGGCTGAGTGCCGCGTAAAATCCGACGCGCGGCAGGACCTCCGAAGACAGGACATTCTTGGAGAACTGCAGGTGGCCGCCCAGGCCCAGCTTGAGCTCCTGCACCTTCTCGGCCTGGACGATTGTCGGTCCCGTGACGTCCTTGTTTTGCGAAAGGATCAACCCGGACGCCGAGACGAAGAATCCGCCCTTCGGTCTCAGGTATTGAAGAGCCAGCTCGGGGGCCAGGCCGCTGGGGTTCGTCGAGTTACCGCCGTAAAGGAATCGGCCGCCGAACATCAGCGTGACGCCGCGAGATGCTCGCTCCTCCGCGGCGGCCTGCAGAAATCGGTCGTCCTTGTCGGCGTCGGCGTCCTTGGGGACGGGTTGATCGGGCGGGGGGATGTCGATACCGACCTTCTTGCACATTTCGCGATCGGGACTTTCGAGCGGCGGCGGCATGTGCCGAAGTCTCACGCATGTCGACGCGTCCCTTCGGTTCAGCGGCTTTCCACCGATGACGACGCCCAGGCGGAAACCGATGCTCTGGAACGACGTGAGCTTGAGGGTTGGAAGCGGGGTGGTGTCGGTGGGCGGCGTGAGCGCCACGGTCGGCACGGGCGCGCTGAACGTCTCACCGAGAATGTCGATCGACCAGCTGTCCGAGAGCTGCAGGCGCCCGATCTGCGCGAAGAAGTCCGGACGATAAACGCCGGTGTTCGCGGCGATCTGATTGTTCACGAGCGCGCTCACGCCGGCGCCCCCGACCGACGGAATCCCGAGCGTTCCGTTGCGCAGCGCCGGAACGGGCATCTGCGAGGCCAGCGCCGCGGCCGCTGATGTCGCGCTTGCATCGGCCGTCGGGTCGGCAGCGAACGCCACGCCGCCCAGCGCCAGCGCAAGTGCCGCGTGGAGCGCCATCGCCGCCGCGGCGACGCCGGCGGGACGGGGGCTCACGATGCCTCTCCCGAGAGGGCGATGTCCTGCTCGACGTAGACCGGCGCGCTGGTGTCGCTTCGTTGCAGTGACACCGTGCTCTGCGCCTGCCAGGCGTCCCACGGCGGCTGCTGCGGCTTGTCCTGCTCGCGGCGCAAATCGATCTGGACTGTCCCGGTCTGGCTGGGGAACGCGGCGACGGCGAATCGCAGCCCGCCGCAGCCCAGCGCCTTGGTCCCGTCCTGCCCCGTCTTCGTCGGAAGCTGCAACCCTTGCGGGTGTGCGCCGTTGGCGACGATGGTGGCGAGGAGAGTGGGAACCGGAAATGCCTGGCCAGCGGGCGGAGGTGCCAGAGTGTAGACCCCCAGCGATGTTTCAGCCCAGAGGTTGGACACCGTCAGGTAGATGTATGGCTTCGACGGATCCAGTTTCAGCGTGCTCATCAGTGACCTTTCGTGGGTGGCCTTCTTGGAACCCCCCACAAACGGGTGAGGACCTGAATATTTCATCAGTTGAGTTCGCGGGCGGGCTCACCAGCTTCGCCGAAACCTCTTGCCTCCGATCGCGGAGGTCGCCACGACGGCCGCCTTGTGATCATGCTTGGGATGATCGGGGGAATATTTGTCGGCGGCCGTCGTTACGCCTCCATCTGGCCACACACCTTGTGGCCTCTATCGTTCTTGGGGGGAGGGTTTCGCATGGTCTCGATCCGCCGTTCGCCGTTCGCTTTCGCCACGCTCGCCACGCTGTCCATGGTTGCCGCCTGCGGAGGCGAAGAACCGGCCACCCTAGCCACGGCGGAAGCTGAGATCGCCGCCGCCACACTGCGACTCGCGCCGGCGCCTGGCTCGTCGGCAGACTTCGGTAGCGTGCTGATCGGCAGTCCGGTGGTGCAGACCTTCGTCGTGTCCAACGTCGGGACACGGCAGTCGACCAGTCGCATCGCCTTCAGCCTGAGTGGCGCGGGCGCGCCCTTCGCGCTCCTGCCGGTGGCGGCGGGGGATTGCCTCGGCAACGTGACCACGCTGGCGCCGGGGACGTCGTGCACGGCGCGGGTGCAGTTCGCGCCCACGACGGCGGCGCCGGCGTCGGCGACGCTGACCGCTCGGGCCCGGGTGGGCGGCGTGGCCAGCCTGACGCTGACGGGCCTCGGAAGGACGCCGGGACTGCTGGCGATCAGCCCGTCGACCTTGAACTTCGGCGTGGTGGTTCTCGGTGCCGTCGGTGGGCAGGCCGTGCTGACCGTCCGCAATGACGGCAGCTCGCCCACGGGAGCCATGGCCATCACGCTCGGCGGGGCGTCGCCCAGCGACTTTCGCATCCTGAGCACGACCTGCGCGGGCCCGTTACCGCCCGCGGCGACCTGCGCGATCAACCTGGCCTTCGGGCCGGTGCAGGCGGGCGCCAGGGCCGCCCAGCTGACCGTCGCGGCCAGCCCCGGGGGGACTGTCGTCGCCTTGCTCACCGGCACGGCGGTGACCCCAGCAGCGCTGGTCATCGCGCCGGGCAACTTCTCGTTCGGCAACGTGTTGGTCGGCAGCGCCAGCCCGCCCGCGACCCTGGTGGTGACCAACGCGGGCGGGATGCCCACCGGGGCGCTGGCGACCTCGCTGGCGGGCCCGGACTTTGCCGTCACCGTCTCGTCCTGCAGCGGCGTCGCGCTGCAGCCGGGCCAGACCTGCACCGTGTCCGTGGCCTTCCTCCCCGCGGTCACGGGCGCGCGCGCCGGTACCCTGTCGGTGAGCGCGGCACCCGGAGGGTCGGCTACCGTCGCTCTCAGCGGCGACGCCCTCTAGCTCAGCGATCGGGTGCGCGGCGGCGTCATCGGTGAATGCCGCGCGAAGGGAGCTAAACGTCGCGCGTCATGAGCGTGTGTGCCGCGCGCTTGCAGCCACGCCGGATCCGCATCTAGGATTTCGCGCATGAGCTCGTTCAGTCCTCGCTTCGCCCCGCTCGGTTTCGCCATCGCTCTCGCCTGTGGCTGCGGTCTGTCGACCCCGCTCTTGCCGGCGATGCCCGGAACCGGCGGTGCCGACGGCGGAGCTCGGGGCGGCAACGCAGCGGGTGATTCGGGCGTTGGCGGTACCACGGGCGTCGGCGGCTCCAGCGGCATCGGGGGACGGAACGGGAGCGGGGGCGGAGGCGGCGGCGCGGCGGGCAAGGGCGCCGGTGGCGCTGCCGGCTCGAGCGCCGGTGGCTCGGGCGTCGGCGGCAGCACGGTCACGGTCGGCCGCCGCATTCCGCTGCCGTGCGCGGCGCCGCTGCCGACGGGCTTCTGTCTCCAGAGCGACGCCGGCGACTACATCGGCGGTGGCAAGAGCTACATGGCCGGCGGTCCGGCCAGCGTCAGCACGCCCAGCGGCTCGACGACGACCGTCAGCCTCTCGCTGCAAGACTCGAGCACCGGCTCGTCGTGGTACGTCGATTTCGCTGCGGGCGCCGGCTCGCTGCTGGCACCGGGTCTCTACGATCCCGCGCAGCGATACCCATTCCAGGTGGGAACCGCCGCCGGCCTCTCCGTCGACGGCAACGGACGCGGCTGCAACACGCTGACCGGCCGGTTCAGCATCGAAGAGCTCGCGCGCGATCCCTCCACGGGCATCACGAGATTCTCCGCGACGCTGGAGCAGCACTGCGAGGGCGGCGCATCCGCGCTGCGAGGCGTGATCAACTTCCAAGCGTCGGGCACACCCGATCCCGCTCTTGCCGCCGATCGGGTCATCCCGCTGAACGGAAAGATCTTTCGCGTCGCCTACGACCCGGCGGCGAACGTCGTCTACGGAATGGACGCCACCAACCGTCGTCTGGCGAAGATCGATCTCGCCAGCGGCAACACGACCTACGGCGACATCGTGCAAGTGCCCAACGACGGATGCGTCGACGCCAAGCGCGGCCGGCTGTTCGTGGTGAACAAGGGCAGCACCCTGCTCACCGAGTACCGGACCAGCGACCTGACGTCGGTGCGTGACATCCCCTGGACCGGCACCGATTGGGGTCCGACGGCGACGCACTTCAAGATCTACTGCACTCCCGACCGGCTCTACGTCGTCGACGGCGCCTGGGCGCCCGCGCTGTTCACGGTCGACGGGCTCGACGGAGCCAACCCGATCGCGACCGACCACACCGCGCAAGCAGCGGGCGTTGGCGGACTGGCGGTGACCGACAGCGAATCCAACCTCTACTACTGGTATCAATACGGTTGGAGCGCGGGCGCGCTCAACACCGCGGTCCATCGCCTGGTGGCGAGCACGCTGGGAGAGCTCGACGTGTCGCCATCGAACGTCCCGTCGTTCACGCGCGACCCGCTCGACGCGCCGCTGTTGCTGGACGAGACGCGCGGCTTGGTGTTCGCGAAGAACATCATCTTCGACGCCACCAACCTGACCAAGGTGATCTATTCATTGCCGTCGACCTTCGACACATTCTATGGAGCAGCCGAAAACGCCTACGCGCTCGACGCCGCCAACGGCCGGCTGGCCACGAAAAACTACGTGTACGAGCTGACTCGATACTCGATCGTGACCCCGACGCTCGCGCCCAAGGCCGACCAGCTCTTCTTCGACACGAGCGGTGCGCTCTGGTTTCTGTCGACCTCCGGCGGCACGCTGTCATCGCAGATCGTCAGCCACTGAGGGTCTGACCGCGCGCGCGGAGTCTTCATTCACGCCGCATGCCGCGCGCCGGAAGCGGGCGGCGAGCGTCGTTGTTCACCCGAGGCCGATGAGATCGCCGCGCGCAGCCCAGCGCGCGGTCGGAAGCGGCTAACCGCGGTTAACCGAGGTCTAACCGGCTCTGACCGAGGTCTGACCGCAATGCCGTTCGGTTAAACGCCAAGACGCCAGGACGCCACGGTCCGGACTCTTGAAAATCCGGACTCTGGCGTCTCTGGCGTCGTGGCGTTTGGCCTTATCCGACCAGCATTGCGGTTAACCGCGTCCGTCAGAACGACAGACGGCAGGCGACACCTGCGTCGAGCAACGTCGGCGCGCAGCCGAACGCGACCCGGTCGGAAACACTGGACGAGCGCGGGGCGACCAGAAACAGCGTCAGCGACGTCGCCGCCAGCGCCGCGCCCACGGTGTAACCGATCATCGCCAGCCGCCTGTCCGAAGTCTGCTTGTTGTAGATGCCCTGGCAATCGGCTCCACCCAGCAGCGGCTCCGTGGCCTGGCAGTCCTGCATTCCGTTCACGCTATGGCTGTTGAAATCGGCAATACCCCGTTGCCAGCGAACGGTCTCCACCCCCGCAGCGACCAGCGCTGCTGCCCCGAGCACGGCGGTCGTGATCGCCGCCCAGCGCAAAGACTGCCCGGGACGCGCGGCGCCCGGATCGGCAGCGGCCGAAGGCTGCTCGCGGGGCGTCCCCGCGGAGGACTCCGGAAGCCTTGCCGGGAGCTTGTCCTCTCCATGCGTAGACACGCTCGCTACCGGCCGGTGCTCACTCTCGAGCCTGATGTCCAGGGTTGCGGCCTCTGCCGTCACGCTGACCGATCGGCGCGCCGTCAGGTATCCGGCAGCGCGCAGCTCGACGTCCGCCAGACCGCGAGCCAGGCGCAATGGCGCAGGCAGCGGCAACTGCCCCATGGCACGGCCGTTGACGTAAATCTGGGCGCCGTCCGGGGCGCCGGTGACGGAAAGCGCTCCGATGTTGTCGCGGGCGCGCTTGAGCGACGCAGCCAGCGAGGCGTGGTTCTGCTCCACCCATGGGTGTCTGGGAACCAGCAACGCCTCACTGAGGTGTTGTTCGGCCTCGATCCAATAGCCGAGGCTGAGCTCGCACTGACCCAAGTAGCCCGCGATCCGCGGGTTGCGCAACAGGTCGTACGCCTTCTGGAATAGTGGCAAAGCCTCCTCATCGTGGTGCTGGCGCCGCAGCGCGACGCCGTCGTGAATCAGGCTCTCTGCCTCGGCGGCCGGCGAGGAGGCAGCCAGCGCAGGTCCCGGCGAGCCGAGAAGGCGAGCGACACTGATGCCGATCACGAACGCCGCCGCCCAGGGCGCCCGCTGATGACGCGCTGTTCGCGAGCAGCACCGCCTCCCCCCTCCCCACTCCGATGGCCATGAAGTCCGTCCATATAACATCGCCGGCCCCGGCGGTCACGCCCGGGAACTATCCGCGAGAGATTCGTTAAGTCTTGGGGTGCCACCGGGGATAGTGATATTGAAAGCCGGCGGTCGGTCGATGACAGGGCGGTAGTGGAGACAAGATCCATGCGGGGATTGCGGTTCGGGAAGCGGGTCTTTTTGGCGGCTTCGTTGGTGGTGGCTCTTGGTGGAGCGTGCAACTCGCTTCGCCAGTCCTTGCCAGTGCGACGAGGCGAGGTCCCCGATGATGCCGGCGCGGGCGCCCCGATGGGCCTGCCCGACGCGGCCGCTGGCCATTCGGGCTCCGACGACGCGCGGGACGCGGGCGCGGACAGCCATCGTCCTCGGGTGTCCCGCAGGCCAGCACACCTGCCCGGGAGGCTGCGTCTCCGACAACGACGCCAACACGTGCGGCGCTTCGTGCACCCCTTGTCAGCCGCCGACCAACGGCATCGCGACGTGTGACGGGAAATCCTGCGGGGCGACGTGCGCGAGCGGCATGCAGCTTTGCAGCGGCGTCTGCATCGACGCCAACGCCCCCTGCGCGGGCGGCTGCCCCCCGGGCCAGCACGTCTGCGGGAACCTCTGCCCGTCGGTTCTGGATATCAAGGCGTGCGGGACGTCGTGCGGGACCTGCCCGGTCCCGACCGGCGCCACCCAGGCCACTTGCGATGGCATCAAGTGCGATTTCGCGTGCACCACTGGATATCACAAGTGTGGTGCGGCCTGCGCCCTCGACAGCGACGCGACGGCGTGCGGACTGGGGTGCGCGACCTGCGCGACAGATCCCAACGGTGCGGCACAGTGCGTGGGCGGCAACTGCGCGCTGGCGTGCAAGACCGGCTATCACTTGTGCGGCGGCAAGTGCGTCAGCAACAGCGACCTGGGCAGCTGCGGGACCACGTCGTGCACCGCCTGTCAGAAGCCGACGGGCGGCTCGGCCAGCTGTGACGGCACGCAGTGCATCGTGACTTGTCCGGCCGGGACCAGGCTTTGCGCCGGCGCATGCATAGCCAACACGGCTCCTTGCTCGGATGTGTGCCCGACCGGAACCCACAACTGCAGCGGTCTTTGCGCCATGAACACCAGCGTCGACACCTGCGGTACTTCCTGCACGCCCTGCCCAAAGCCGACGGGGGCCAGCACGACCAGCTGCAGCGGCTCGACGTGTAGCTTCACCTGCGGGGCAGGCACCCACGTCTGCGGGACCGGCGCCAGCACGCGATGCGCAGCGGACGACGACGCCACTGGCTGCGGAGCGAGCTGCGCGAGCTGCCCGACCGACCCCAACGGCACCGCCGCCTGCGTTACCGGCGCCTGCGCCGTGAAGTGCAAGACCGGCTTCCACATCTGCGGCGGCAAGTGTGTGGACAACCGAGCGGTCGCAACCTGCGGGCCGAACGATCTTGACTTCGTGCACGGCATGCCAGGTGCCCACCGGCGGAGGCACGGTCACCTGCGATGGGTTGGCGTGCGTCCCGGCATGTCCAGCGCAGAGCAAGCTGTGCGCCGGTGCCTGTATTCCGAGCGCGAACGCCTGCAACGGCGTCTGCCCGGCGGGGATGCACAACTGCAGCGGGATTTGTCAGCCTGACACCAGCACCAGCTTCTGTGGCGCGACATGCACTTCCTGCCCAACACCCGCGTCGAACGGCGGGGCCAGCTGCGACATCACCAGCGGTACGTGCCGCATTGCCTGCAACTCAGGCTTCAAGAATTGTCCGGGGACCAACCTCTGTGTGCCGACCGCGGGCTGCTGCGTGAACGCGGACTGCACCAGCGGCCCGGCCAATTCGGTCGGCGTGTGCGGGACCGCGAACACCTGCAGCTATCCGTGCGCCAACGGTTTCACCGCGTGCGGCAATGCCTGCATCCCGAAGGGCGGGTGCTGCACCGACAGTGACTGCCCCGGCAGCGCGCTTGCCTGCAGCGGAACCTGTCAGACGAACCACACCTGCTTGTTTCCGACGGGCTCGTGCGGCCTCGCGATCTGCTCGGGGACCCAGGTCATTGACCCAGGAACGTGCTCGGCCGGCACCTGTAACTCCCCGCTTCCCACGAACTGCCCGAACAACTTGGCCTGCTCTGCCGGAAGTTGCAAGACCAGCTGCTCCTCGAGCGCGGACTGCGCGCCCAACTTCGCCTGCTTGCTGGGGACGGCGTGTGTCGCCGCCAGCGTTGATCAGCAGCAGCCGATGCGATCCGCGGTGAGTGGGCCACTCGGCGGCACGCTCACCAATGAGAAACTGGCGCAGGTGGTGACGGCCGGAAGAGCGGGGATGTTGGTCGAGGTACGCTTGGCCGTCACCTGCACTCGTCGGAGCTGCAATGTCTGTCCAAATTCAGGGTGTCACGGCGGCAGGTGCTCCCGATGGAACCATCCTGTCGAGCGTCACTGTCCAGCCTGGCCCGCTTCCCAGCGACGGCTACCTTGAGAGCCATCTCGCTGACCACGCCTATCCCGCTGGCGATCGGGACCCAGTTCGCAATCGTCGCGATAGGACCCGCGACTGACTCGTGTGCCATGGCCTTTGGCCCAGTCGGTGACACCTATCCTGGCGGCAAGTCGTTCCTGGACGCTCGGCCCGAATCCTCCGGGATGGGTGGAGAACACGGGCGATCTGCCGTTTCAAACCGTCGTGGCGCCCTGACGACGAAGCGTCGGTCGGCGACGCGACGTGAGCAAGACCAGGCGCAACAAGCAGAGGCGATCCGGCGGGGCCGGAGACCAGAGGTCTGAACACCGGCCTATGCTCACCGCGAAGGCCAGCTCCTGGTTATCGAAGGCAGCCGAGTTCCTGGAGCGGCGCTGGTTTCTCGGGGTGGTGCTGCTCGTCGGCGCGCTGCTGCGCTTGAGCCACGTTTTCGCCATACGGGACGCGCCCTGGTTGCAGCACATGCAACTCGACCACCGAATCTACGACGAGTGGGGACAACGAATCGCGGCTGGAGATTGGGTGGGCGCTCAGGCTTACTTCGTCGATCCCCTGTACGCCTACTTCTTGGGGATCATCTACTGGGTATCGGGACACAGACCGGTCGTTGTCCTCGTCATCCAGTCCCTGCTTGGCGTTGGCACCTGCTATCTCACCTGCCTTCTTGGGCGCAGGGTTTTCAGTCACCGGCTGGGAGCTCTCGCCTGTCTGGTCATGGTGCTTTACGCGCCCGCCATTTACTACGAGGCGTTGATCGAGAAGACGGCCCTGAGCCTGTTCCTGTTCACGCTGAGCCTGGTCCTCTATCTCGAGCAGAGCCGGCGACATATCACGATCGCCGCGGTGGCTCTCGGTCTGGCGGCCCTCACACGCGGCAACTTCTTGTTGTTCATCCCGCTGGGCACCGTGGCGCTATTGCTGCGCGAGCCTTCAAGTGAATTAGAAACGCCTCACGCGAGCGAACGACGCCTGGCGCCGCGCCTGCTTTCCCGAATCAGTATGAACAGAGAGATCGCGGGGCGCTTCCTCATGGCCAGCTTCCTGGTGGTCAGCGTCGCGGTGCTCCGAAACACTCTCGTGGCCGGTGTCGCGGCGACGACGACCAACCTGGGCCAGAACCTCTACATCGGAAACCACTCTGGCAACCTCGATGGGACATACTCGACACCCAGCTTCGTCCGCCCCGACCCGCGATTCGAAGAGGCCGATTTTCGGGCGGAAGCTGAGCGGCGCCTGGGCCGCACGCTCAACCCGCCGGAGATCTCCTCGTTTTGGCGGGGCCAGGCGCTGGCGGAAATAGCAGATCATCCTCGGCTCGCGCTCGAGCGAACGTTCAAGAAGGTCAGACTCTTCTGGCACGACTACGAAGTCCCCGACAACGGGAACATGTATCTGGCGCGCGAAGAGTCATTCGTTTTGAGACTCCCGCTGCTATCGATGGGGCTCTTGTTTCCCCTTGCGCTGCTCGGAGCTGGTGCGTCGTTTCGAACCCATGGTCACGCGCGATCGATCATCACAGTCGCCGCGGCCTACTGCGCTGGCATCGTGGCGTTCTTCATCCTCGCCCGCTTTCGCATCCAGATCTTGCCCATCCTCGCGGTGCTGGGGACTTTCGGAGCGGCGCGTTTGGTCGCCGCGGTTCGATCGAAGTCATGGCGGAGCGTGACCCTATACGGCGGCATCGTGCTGGGCGGCGCGCTGTTCTCGATGATCACCCCATCGTGGATCGAGGCCACGAAGGCGCCCAGCCTTGCAGTTGGCTACAACAATCTCGGCGCGCTCTACTCCGAGACCGGACAAGTTGAGCTGGCCATTGAAGCCTACGAGAAGGCCATCCGGATCGAGCCCAAGACTGTCGTCGGCGCCATGCGGTCGGTCGGTGAGCTCTATTTGGGGCGCAAGGAGTACGACAAGGCCGAGATCCACATGCGTCGAGTGCTCGACCTGAAGCCCGACAGCCGAATGGGACGGGACGCGCTCGTTCGCCTCTACGAGACGATGTGGCGCGATCCTGCGTACCACGGCGATCGAGGCCAGCTCCGCCAAAAACTCGCGGTAGCGTACCAGGGAGTGGGACGCGGGCGCGCTGCCGAAGCCTT
This sequence comes from uncultured Pseudomonadota bacterium, assembly GCA_963778795.1. Lineage (GTDB taxonomy): Bacteria > Myxococcota_A > Polyangia > Fen-1088 > Fen-1088 > DASRQZ01. The sequence continues at coordinate 13,774 of CAVZVU010000006.1, forward strand.
GGCCGGACCCGCCGACCTGAGCGGCGCCAAAGTGGACGCGCCCTCGCTGACCAACTCACCCGGGCCCATCGACGAGGCGACGGCGAGCGCCGTCCTACGCAACCTTTCAGCCGCAGGACCCGGACATCCGGTCTGGTTCACCACGGTGGAGAACAACGACGGCAGCGACGATTTCTATCGAGCGCTGCGCGGGTTGTTCGTACGCGCGGGGTGGGTCGTCCGCCGAGAGGATCGGGTCCGTTTTCCGCTCAGGCCAGGCCTCTTCCTGTTCGCCGCTGATGAGCGGCCTCCGGCGTACGTGACCGCGATCGATGCCGCGCTCAGGAGCGCCGGGATGAAGATAGCCTTCAACACCGGCTATCGAAGTTACTACGAGGAGATGAAGCGAACGAAGCCGTCAACGAAGCCATTCTGGAACGGCTTTGCCATGTCGCCGGAGCAGACCTTCACGATCGTCATCGGCCCGCCCCATCACGCCTCGTCCGATCCCGTGGGCACGCCTTCGAACAGGACGGTCGACAGGTAGCGTTCGCCGGTGTCGGGGAGCATGGCCAGGAGCACGCTCCCCTGGGGTGCCTTCTCGGCGACGGCCAGCGCTCCAGCGAACGTTCCGCCGGCCGAGATGCCGCAGAAAATGCCCTCGCGCTGCGCGAGGTCGCGCGCGCAGGCGACCGCGGTCTCGTCCGCGATCGTGACGACCTCGTCGTATACGTCGCGATCGAGGACGGACGGCACGAAGTCGGGCGTCCAGCCCTGGATCTTGTGGGGCTTCCACGCCTTGCCGTCGAGCAGGGCCGCTCCCGCCGGCTCGCACGCGATGATCTTGGTCTCGGGGCGCGCGCTCTTGATCACCTGTCCCGCGCCCGTGAGGGTGCCGCCGGTTCCCCACCCCGTGACCCAGTAGTCGAGGCGCGTGCTCGCGAAATCCGACAAGATCTCCGGACCGGTCGTCTGGCGGTGGTACGCGGGGTTCGCCTCGTTGTCGAACTGGCGCGCCAGGAACCACCCGCGTTCAGCGGCGAGTCGTTCGGCGGCCTGCACGGCGCCCGAAGCGCGCTCTGCCGCCGGCGTCAGGATCACCTTGGCGCCGTACGCGCGCATGATCTGCCGGCGCTCGACGGAGAACGACTCCGGCATCAACGCAACGAAGGGGTAGCCTCGGGCCGCGCACACGAGCGCCAGCGCGATGCCGGTGTTGCCGGAGGTCGCTTCGACGATGGTTTGTCCGGGCTTCAGCTGTCCCCGGCGTTCGGCGTCCTCGACGATGCCAAGCGCGAGCCGATCCTTGACGGAGCCACCCGGATTGGCGGCCTCCAGCTTCACGTACATCGTGACGTGCGGCGGCGCCAGGCGGTTGATGCGAACGACGGGGGTGCGGCCGATGGTCTGCGTGATGTCCTGGTAGATCATGGGGTTTCATCCTACGCTCGGGCTGGTCGAGGGTGAATGCCGGCGTCACCACAAACTGGGCAAGCCGCGATGGACGGAGCGTGGTAGGGGCCGTGGAAATCGGGCTCGAATGAACGATCCGGCGCTTGTCGTTCGCGTTCTGGGCCCGCTGGCCCTGAGCCGCGACGGGGTGGCCGTGCCGCTGCCGCGGTCGCGCAAGGTGCGTGGACTGCTCGCGTTTCTCGCGCTCAGCCCGACTCCCCTCTCCCGCTCCCGGCTGTGCAGCCTGCTGTGGGATGTGCCGAACGATCCACGCGGGGAGCTCCGATGGTGTCTGAGCAAGCTCCGGGGCCTGGTCGACGACTCGGCCCGCCGGCGCGTGGTGACGAGCAGCGATCTGGTGGGCCTGGACCTGTCCGACTGCCGCGTCGACGCCATCGAAGTCGACAGGGCGGTCCAAGGCGGCATCGAAGACGGCATCGAAGACGTCCCCTACCCGCGGCTCGCCGAGCTCTGCGATCTCTTCGGCGGCGACCTGCTCGAGGGCGTGGAGATCGACGGCAACCCGGAGTTTGCCGGCTGGCTGGCAGCGCAGCGAGGCCGCTATCGCGCGCTGCACGTGTCTCTTCTGGAGAAGTTCGCCGCGCGCGCGCCCGGATCCGACGGGGTGTTCCGCTGCCTCGAACGGTGGCTGCAGATCGCCCCGTTCGACCAGCGCGCGCACGAGCTGATGCTCGATTCGCTGCTGAGATGCGGACGGACGGGCGACGCCGACAAGTATCTCGCCATGACCATTCGCGCGTTCGAACAGGAACAGCTCGACTGGCTGCCGCTGCGCGAGGCGTGGCGCCGCGCGCGCGAAGCCGCCGTGCAATCCCCGCGCATCGAAGCGCCGGCGCCCGCCGCGGCACCCGCGCCGACCGCGCCCACGCCCACCTTGGGCGTCCGGTCGGGGAGCCGCGCGTCCGTGGCGGTGACGCCGTTCGCCGATCGCACGCCCGGGGCGCGCGAGCCGGGGCGCGTCGCCGACGGACTGACCGAGGACATCATCATGCAGCTCGCCAAGCTGCGCGTGTTGTTCGTGATCGCGCGCGGCAGCGTCTTCGCGCTCGCCGAGCGCGGCGTCGGCCCAGAGGAGGCCGCGCGCATCCTGAACGTGGACTACCTGGTCAGCGGCAGCGTCCGACGCGACGGTGAGAAGCGAATCGTCGTCGGCGTCGAGCTGGCGGACGCGCACGACGGACGGATCGTCTGGACCGACGCGCTCGACGGCACCGTCGACGACGCGCTCCCCGTGCTCGATTCGATCGTCGAGCGCATCGTCGCCGCGATCTCCGAGGAGATCGAGATGGCCGAATGCCGGCGCGCCATCCTCAAGCCGCCAAGCTCCCTCGACGCGTGGGAGGCCTACCACCGGGGCCTGTGGCACATGTACCGGTTCAACGGCCCCGACAACGGCCACGCCGAGCGGTACTTTCGCGCGGCGCTCGAGCTGGATCCCACGTTCGCGCGAGCGCACGCCGGCCTGTCGTTCACCCACTTCCAGAACGCGTTTCTCGATCTGACGCAGGATCGAGGCCGCCAGATCGAGCTCGCCTTCGAGACGGCCGCCCGTGGGCTCGGCGCCGATGACCACGATCCCGCCGCGCACTGGGCGATGGGCCGCGCCCTGTGGCTGCGCCGCGCCCACGACGAGGCGCTGGCCGAGCTGTCGCGCAGCATCGAGCTCAGTCCCAACTTCGCGCTCGGACACTACACGCTCGGCTTCGTGCACAGCCAGACCGGAGATCCGCAGGTGGCGATCGACGCGACCGACTACTCGCGAAAGCTGAGCCCGTTCGATCCGCTGCAGTTCGCCATGCTGGCGAGCCGCGCCCTGGCGCATGTCCGCCTCGGTGAGCACGAGGCCGCCGCCCACTGGGCCGTGAGGGCGACCGCACGCCCCAACGCGCACGCCCACATTCTGGCCATCGCTGCCCAGTGCCTGGCCCTGGCCGATCGGCGCGAAGAGGCCGGCGCGTTCGTCACCCGCATCCGCAGTCGTTTGCCCAGCTACAGCGTGAACGATCTGTTGCGCGCGTTTCAGTTCGAGCCCGAAACCGATCGCCTGATGCGCCAGAGCGCCCGGAGGATCGGCTTCGACGCCTGACCGCCACCTATCGGATGACGTCGTCGTGATGCGCGATGATCGCGCACATCACCTCCTGAGTCTCAGGCTCGGGGACCGAGTACTTCTTGAGGACGCGCATGATCTGCTCGCCCGCCGCCATGAAGTGGACCTCCGTCATGTTGAGGTGCGCGTGCGCGGCGACCATGTCGCGCCCGGTGTACGTCTCGGGACCGCCCGACGCCCGGCACAGGAACTCCACGACCAGCGTGACCAGCTTGTCCCGGTCGACCCCCTTCGTGAGCGGTTTCGTGAGCGGCTCGCTGAAATGGAGATCGACGATGTCCGCCACCACCGCTTGCAAAGCCGGTCGCCCCCCGAGCCGTTCGTAGAGCGGCTTCTCCCTCTGCCGTTGCGCGCGCGCCGCCGCCGTCTCGGCGAACATCTTCTTGAGCTCGGTCACCTGAGCCCTTGCCCGAGCGATGGCCGCGGGATCGTGGGCCGGGTCGGTGACGTTTTCGATCTGTTCCGTCTGCATCATGGTCAGGGCCTCCGTCTTGGCGTCGTGGGTCTCGCCGTGAACCGCCGCCACCCTGGTTCGTCCGAGTGACAGAAGCCACGAGCGACGCCAAGATCGCGCCGCGGCGTGGGAGGTTGCGTGGGAGACGCCGTGGAAACCGCGCGTTGGAAACGGATGGCTCACGCGACGCGAGGTCAAATCGTTGATCTTCCTGCCGTTGGCCGCGCGGTGCAGCGTCGCCAGTTGCCATCATCGTGCCCGAGAAAGACGCGTCCGCCCCCAATCGCGCCAAAAGAATCGGGCACGGCGGCCTCGAACGCGGACGTGGCGCGTCCAGGAACGCGATTGGCGCCGCGACTCAGAACGGCGTGGCCGTCGCGTCGTCGAACTCGGCGATGCCGCCGTTGTTGGTGGCCAGCGCGATGCCACCGGTGTTGACCAGGTTCGCCGTGTCGGCGAACTGAAACACCATCATCCCGTTCAGCGACGCGGTGTACATGCTGCCGTGCACCTCGAGCTTCACCGTGTTCCAGTCGGTGACCGACGCTGGGATCAGCGGGGTCAGATCCTTCGACTTCACCTTGGGCAAGCTCGACGCGCTTCCCAGATCGGAGCGCATGCGCAGCTCCATCGTCCAGCTCACGACGCCGCTGCTCGTCGCCAGGTTCTCGAGGTAGACGCAGTACTTGTTGTCCTTGTTCTTCCAGCGCACGCAGACGCCCGCGCGCGCGTCGGGGGTCATCAGCTTGACCTTGGCCTCGATCGCCGCGTCCGTCCACCGGTAGTCGCCGGAGACCAGCTCGGTCTCATCGGCGGCCAGGCTCTGGCTGGCCACCTTGGTGCCGTCGGTGGTGATCGCCCACTGTGACAGGTCGCCGGCGCTGCGCACGGTCGACAACCACTTCGCGGGCGGCGCGGTGAAGCTGCCGTCCTCGAAGTCATCGGTGAACGCGGCCAAGATCGCCGGCTGCCCGGTGCCGGTCTGCCCCGCGATTCCGGTCGCGCCGGCCGCGCCGGTCGCGCCGCCCGTGCCCGTGATCGAGCCGCCCGCGCCGGTCTTGCCACCGGTACCGGTGGCGCCGCCCGTGCCCGTGACCGAGCCGCCGGCGCCGCTGCCGCCGGCCGCGACTGGCATGCCACCCGTGCCGGCTCCCTTGGCGCCGCCGCTCCCGTCCATCTCGTGCGACGTCCCCTGCACGCACCCCGCGGCCGCAACAGCGACTGCCGTCGCCAGAAACGGCGCAAGCGAACCAACGAATCGACCGCGGCGGATCATTGCGAGCCTCCCGACAAAGCGCTGCAAATCAGTACGCAAAGGAGTTATGGCAAACGAGCTACGGAATGATGGGCGGCTTGCACCCGAACACGATCCCCACCGTCTCCGGCGACGACTGAATCTGGTCGCACCAGTTGCCGACGACGGTGATCGTCGAGGTGTCGCCGGCCGCGAATTGCCAGCCGTCGACGCCGGCGACATCGTAGGGGATCTCGGTCGCGCCCAACGTGACGTTGACGAACTGCATGTCGGGCGGACGTTGCCCAAGGCTGAAGACGCAGCTGGCGATCTGTCCGGTGATGGCCTTCAACGTCATGGCCAGCTCGTCGGGCGAATCGGCGGGGAAATACTTGGTGTCCAGCGGGTTGGTCACCGGCCGCGCCTGGCCGCCCGCGACCGCCAGGTTGTCGAGGTTCGTGCTCGAATCGTGGCCGGTGCCGACGCCGATCACGAACGTCGGGATGCCGGCGGTGCGCGCGGCGGTGACCTGCTGGAGCGCGTTGGTGATGCCGTCGCCCGGGCAAGTCGGGTCACCGTCGGTGGCGAGCAGGATGTACTTGGGCTCGGACGTCGCCAGGCCTTGCAGATAGGTCGACGCCGCCAGCACGCCGTCGCCGGTGGGCGTGCCGTTGCCATCGGGCGTCGTCATGCCGATCTTGGCCGTCATCATGGCGGCGTTCATCGGCGCTACCGGCACGTCGATACCGCCCGCGACCGCGCAACCGTTGTCGCCGGGGAAGGTCTTCATGCCCCACTGGATCCCGTTCTGGGTGGCGCTGATCGCAGGATTGACCGCCGCGGTCACCACCGTCCACTTCGTGCCGGCGTTGTTGGGCAGGCTGTTCTTCATCGACCCAGAGCGATCGAGCACCAGCATCAGCACCGCGGTCTTGGGCGTCGGCTTGAAGTTGAACGAGCCACAGGTGTCGCCCATCCCGGTGTCGACGACGACACCGGTGCCGGAGTCGTGCGGCGTCGAGCGCGCACCGCCCTCGCCGGTCTGGCTGCTGCTACCACCACCGCCCGCACCGCCCACGCCCTGGTCGACGGGCAGGTTCGGCGCCACCTTGGCGCACGCCGCCGCAGACAACAGGACGCAGACAATCGTCGACCTCGGCGCGCGCATGAGGACCTCGTCGCGGGATGGCCCCAGGATTGGGGCGTTTGCGGGTTGGTGTCCGATGCCCGGGTCGGCGGCTCAGGGTCGTCGGGAGATTCGGGGGTGATCTGGACGTCAGCCGTGCACGTCGACTTCGACGTGCACGGCGTGCACGTGCACGTGAAACGGTGAACGTCAGCCAGCAGACGGGTCGGCTTGACCGCGGCCGCCGCAGCGCCGAAGATTGGCCAAACGGGGGAGCGCGAATGGTGAAGAGACCCGGATCAGGGTACGTCGTGCGATGGCTGTGGCTGACGGGGTTCATGGCCGCCGCGAGCGCAGGCGCGTGTGGTTCGACCCCGCTTCAAGCTTCGGGCGCTGGGGGTTCGGGAGCCGGCGGCTCGGGAGCCGGCGGCTCTTCGTCCGACGCCGCCACTGGCGCGGGCGGAGCTTCGCCGCCGATCGAATGGAAGCTCACGCCGGCGACCGAAAGACAGCTGGACATCCTGTTCATGGTCGACAACTCGCAATCGATGCTGCCGCTGCAGGCGAAGTTGAACGCGTCCTTCCCGGCGTTCGCCAGCTTGCTCAAGCAACTCCCCCTGGGCCTGCCCGATCTGCACCTGGCCGTGATCTCGTCGGACACCGGCCCCGGCAGGTACGACCTGCCCTCGTATCATTGCCCGTTCATGGGCGACAGGGGTCAGTTCCAGAGCCAGCCGCGCGGCGTTTGCGCCAGCGCGCCGCTCGCCGCGGGCAACACCTTCCTCTCGACGTCGGCGAATCAGACCGTGAAGAACTATCTCGGCGATATCGTCGACGCGTTCACTTGTATCGCCGCGCTGGGCGATCAAGGGTGCGGCTTCGAGGGTCAGTTGAAATCGGTGCGTTGGGCCCTGGATCCCTCGAACGTTCCCGACCAAAATCGGGGCTTCCTGCGTGACGGCGCCACCCTGGTCGTCATCCTGGTGACCAACGAAGACGACTGCTCGCTCCCGGACGATTCGGATCTGGTCGACCCCACCCAGACCCTCATGAGCTCGGCGCTCGGTCCGTTGTGGTCGTACCGATGCAATGAGTTTGGCCATCTCTGCAACGTCAACGGAACCCTGCAATCCCCACCGCGCGGGGCTGCCACGTCCCTGCAGGACTGCGTCTCGAACGATTCCCCCACCGGCAAGCTCACCAAGATCGCCGATGAGATCGCCTTCCTGAAGACCCTGAAGCGCGACCCCAACCAGCTGATCGTCGCCGCGATCACCGGCCCGGACACGCCGTACAGCGTCCAGATGATTCAGCAGGGCATGGACGTGGAGCCGCACCCCAGCGTCGTTCACTCGTGCACGCAGAGCGCGGGCGAATTCGCCGATCCCGCGGTTCGCCTCAAGCAATGGGTCGACGGCTTCGGCGTCAACGGAATCTTGGCGAGCATCTGTGACGCCAGCTTCACCGCGCCTCTGCAGACGATCGCCGCGAAGATCGGAACCCTCTTCGGTCCGGCTTGCGTCAGCGGATCGTTCGCCACGCCTCCGACGTCGTGCCAGGTTGTCGATCGAGCGCTCTCGAGCGCCGGTGTTGTGCAGGATACGCCGTTGCCGAGCTGCGCCGCCGTCGCGAACCTGGCCCCGTGCTGGACGCTCTCCGACGACGCCACCGGCTGCATCAACGGCAAGCGCCTGGCGATCAACCGCGCGGGGGCGGCGCAGCCGGCCAACGTCACCACCTACTACAGCTGCGCGCCCTGAGCATCAAGCGTGGGCGCGTCGTTGTCGGTGGTGCTGAGGGAAGCGCCTGCCGTTCGACTTGCCGTTGGATTTGGGGATGACCTGGGGTCCCGCGGCTGCAACGCCCAGCTCTCCGTCGATGCTGTTCAGATCCAGCGAGGGCACGAAGCTGGGATCTTCGTAGATCGCCCTCAGGTCGTCTTGGTCGAGAGCAACCAGCTTGGCGGCGGCGATCTTGTCGCCACCACCCGCTTTCCAGGCCGCGTCCCAGATGAACGCGAGCACCCGAGCGCCATCAGCCATCGTCTCGATGGTCTGAGTCCCCCAGTCGTCCCATAGCTTCTGCAAGGTCGAATGATTGACCTTGCCGCCAGCGTCCACGAAGGTCTGGATGAGCTTGATGGGAGGAATTCGCGACGCGGCCCGGTCCATCAGCAGCACCGTTGCGATCGCAGCGTCGTTGCCGGTGCGTACGGAACCGAAGGCCAGCTTTGACACCTTCGCTCGTGCCTTGGGATACCCATTCACGATCTCGGTCGAGTAGGCGTCGACCATCTTGCTCTCGTAACCGCTGTGTACGCCCGCGCCCACGACGCTCACGGTCTCGTAGTATTCACCCGTGTCACGTTTGTGATGCCCGACCTTGACGGTTTGGTCTTTGAAGCCATCGGCGTTCATCGACCCGTGGAGAGGCTGACATGCGTCGCCGACATAGTGAGACAGGGTTCCTGCCGCGGCCAGAAACCTTGCGATATCGGAGGCGGCGAGCGCAGCGACCATTGCATCGAAGTGTTGCCAGACCCTGAAAGGGAGCAGCCCACGCGACGGTTGAGTCTTGTGGCCGTTCGAGTCGTAATAGTCGCGCCAGACCTGGGGCGTGACATTGGTCGGATCATCGACGCACAGCTCGCGCAGGGTCTTTCCACCCTTGTCCTTCCAGGGCTCGTCGATGTCGGCGAAGTGGGTCGGATGCTCCGGCCCGGTCGAGCCGTGGGGCCCCGACTGATTGTCGCGCCCCCCCAGGAACTTGCTGGGGGGGTTCTTCCAGACGATGTCGGGCACGTCCGCGAGGGGGACGAAGAGCCGATTCTTCTTGGCGTTGTTGATCGCGCGCGCGATGTCTCCGGCATCGAGGGAGTTCTTCGCGAAGGAGATCCGATCGAGGTTGGCGTCCAACAGCGTTTTTAGCTTGGTCGACTCGACCTCCTCGGAGGCGAACGTCGCGATGTCGTAGTGGCCGGTCTGTCCCCAGAATGGCTGGACACCTGTGTCGTTGGTGCGGACAAGGTCCACGTCCAGCTGCTTGCACGCGCTGCTCAGGCTGGTGGCGAGGGCGAATCGATGGGTCCGGCCGCTTTGTAACGCGAACGCTTGACCACCCCACTCGACGGCGATGGGACGAGGGCGAGGGTCAGGCCCTTTGGGAATGAGGTGCCAGACTGTGCCGGAGTCTCCCGGTTGCGTACCGTCGTTGTTGGTGGGTGAAATCAAGAAGTCCGCGACGTAGTCGAATCCTGCGAGCGACTTGTAGCGGTAGAAGAGGGCGGCGATGCGACCCTCGAGCGCTCCGGACGCCGCACCGAAGCCGACGACCTTCGCGTCGATGAGGCGCAGGCGAATATTTGCCTCGTTCAGATCCGCGATCGGGCCGATCGGCGGTAGGCCATATACCCGGGATCTCCACTGGGTCGCGTCTGCGATCTCGAACAGGCCAATGTCCAGGTTGACGTATGTTCGCCGGCTGGGGAATTCGGGATAGCACTCGCTGAACGGGAGATTGGTTATCTGTTTCTTGCTGGCGCGGCCAATCTCAACGCGGCGAGAGCGGACGATCGCGTCGAGCGGCTCGCCGGGGTCACCGCAAACGTGCCGGTTCGTCAGTCCGAATAGCTTGTGTCCATCGGATACAAGGATACCTATGCTCGCCCGTCGCTCTTCACCTTGGACCGAGGCGACCACCGGGAATCCTGGGGACAAGTAACTCGACGGCCAGATCCACGAAGGGAGGTGCGGCTGTGGCGCTTCGGCAGTCTCCACTTTGACGACGCACACGGGCACCTTGCGGCCGTCCGGAAGGAACAGCGCGTCCGGTACCATCTCGTAAGGATGAAGGTCGCCGTCTTTGGTTCGGAATCGCCCTTCGTCGAACCACGTCGTGACCAGAACCAGAACGCACGGCCAGGAGTTCGACCGAACCTCGGAGTTCTGAAAGGTTCTGGCCGTCTTGTGGCCCACTCCCTCCTTGCGAATCAGGTACCGACCGACGGCGGTCCCCACCACGTTGGCTTTGTTCATGAGATGAAAGTGATAGAGGTCGCGTGCCTCCAAGAGGTCCTTCAGTGAGAGACTGCTGAAGTCGTCGACGGTACCTTCTAGCTCCATCATGTGGATGCCCCGTTGCTGGTGGTGACGTGGTGGTGCGCCTGGGAGAGCCGGGCGGAAAAGGTGGGTCCGTGGCGAGCAGCCGTCGATCAGGATCTCAGCGGACTTAAACTCCGCTCGGGGGCGGCGAGCGAGCGATTCGGCGGTCGCCGCGAATCAACCATGACTTTTTTGTGATCGTTTGAGGGCCTTGGCGGCATGATGCCGGGATGACCCGACAAACGCCGGAACTCTCGCGACGCCCCGAGACACAGGGAGTCACAGCGTGAAGCACACGCGATCTGGTTTGACGCTGGTGGGCGCTGGTGCCTGGCTGCTGCTCGGAGCCTGTTCGGGGAGCACGACCCCCCGAGACTCCGCGGCCGGCGGCGCGACGGCGACCGGCGGCGCCGCGGGGACCGGGGGGATCGCGCCCTCGGATGGGACCGGCGGCGCAGGTGGCGCGACCGGCGGGACGACCGCCGGTGCGACTGGCGGCGCGGGCGCGACCGGCGGGGGTGGGACAGCAGCGGGCGGAAGCGGGGGACCGACGGGCACGGGCGGCACGGGCGGCGCGACGACGAACGCGCCGACGCTCGATCAGACCGGCAACCCGGTCTACGACCTCCTCAGGACCTACACCGGCTGGCTCAGCACCGCGACCGGTGACGCCGCCAAGCTGGCGGCCGACGAGACGCTGGCCGACAACATGATCACCTGGCAGATGCCCCATGGCGGCTTCTACAAGAACGACGTGACGGTGTATGCGGCGCCCTGGAACGGAACCGCGGCGCGCTCCGGTTGGTTCGGCGCCAACAATGTCGAGCTCGGCACCATCGACAACAGTGCGACGGCGACGGAGCTGATGTTCCTGGCCGACGTGTACCGTCGCAGCGGCACGACCAAGTATCGCGACAGCGCGCGCAAGGCGCTGGATTTCTTGCTGACGATGCAATACCCGTCGGGTGGTTTTCCGCAGGTCTATCCCGCGCGCGCCGGCGTCATTTACTCCAACTACGTCACCTTCAATGACGACGCGATGGTGCGCGTACTGGTGCTCCTCCTGCAGGCGGGCAAGCAGACCTCGCCGCTGGGCGGGGATCTCTTCACCGCCGACGAGCAAGCGAGGATCCCCGGCGCGATTGCCAGCGCCGTCGACTACATCCTGAAGTCACAGATCGTCCAGAACGGCGTCAACACCGTCTGGTGTGCCCAGCATGATCCGACCACTTACGTGCCGCAGGGCGCCCGCTCGTACGAGCTGCCGTCGAAGAGCGGCAAGGAGTCGGTGGGGGTCGTCACCTTCCTCATGACCCAGCCGCAGACGACGGAGGTCAAAGCCGCCGTTCAGGCCGCCATCGCCTGGTACAACAGCGACAGCGTCAAGGTCGCGAACACGGCGTACGTCAGCCGCCCCTCGACCAGCACCGACGACACCTATGATCCGATCCAGACTAAGGCTGGCAGCACCATGTGGTATCGGTTCTACGATCTCGCTCAGGACGTCGGCTTCTTCAGCGGGCGACTGCCGACCGACAACCCTCCGGGGGTCGGCAAGAAGTACGACATCATGCAGATCGAGCCGGAGCGCCGCTACGGCTATCAATGGGGCGGAAGCTACGGAAACCCGCTGTTCACCTACGCCGCTCGCGTCGGTTACTAGGGCATTCGACGCAGGACCACGTCGCTGCCGATGACGGGCGGGTCCGATGGCGCGCCGGAGGTCGGGGCGAAGTTGACGAAGTGCATCTCCGATCCGCTCACACAATAGTTGGTCTGGTTCACGACCCCGTCGGATCGGACGGTCTCCAGGATCGAACCCGACGTCGAATAGGTGCCAGTGTCGGAAAAGCTGCCGCCCAAAGCGATCGTGCAGGCGCAGGCCGTGCTGCCGCTGCACAGCACGGCCTCGATGCCACTGGCGGGACCGACCAACCCTGCGAAGACGGCGTCGAGATCACTGCACACTCCGCCGACGGCGAGGCAGGCGGCCGGGACGTCGATGTCGATCTCGCCCGAGAAGCTCGAAGTGCCGGAGTAACTCCCCGCGGCGAACGTCGAAGAGATGCGTCGGTCGGCCGTGGTGTGGGTCAGCGTGATCGGTGAACCGACGGGACACATCAACCCGAACACCGTGGACAGGGTCTGTACAAAACGTGCTTGATTGAAGCACGACTCGGCCGGCACCCAGGTCCCCTGCACGTCGCCGCCGCAGGGTTGGATGGTCCCGCAGCTTGTGCTGCCCGGATCTGCCCCTCCGCCACAGGCCGGCAACAGGGCAGCCAGCGCCGTCGCGCCCCACACCGCCGCGGACGATACCGTCGCGCACTTGGCCAGCTGTGAACCGACCAGCCCCCCGAACCACGTCACGCGTTTGCCCACCCCGCGCAGACCACGGTGGACCGGGAAGGTTCCCAACAATCTGCACTTGTCCTAGGCTGCCGCCGTGCGACTCCCCCACGCGATCGTGATCCCCCTGCTGCTTTCCAGCGCCCTGGCGCTCGGCGCTCCGCCGCCGGTGCGCGTGGCGGTCATGGACTTCACCAGTGCAGCGCCGAAGGGCGAGCTCGACAACCTCGGCAAGGGCCTGCAGTCGATGATCACGACCGATCTCTCCGAATCGGCGGCGTTCCAGCTGGTGGAGCGCGCGCGCCTGCGGGATGTCGAGGCGGAGCTGAAGCTGCAAAAGCGCGCCGAGATCGACAAGTCGACCGCGGTGCGGATCGGGAAGCTCGCGGGCGCCTCTCACCTGGTGACCGGTTCGTTCACGGTCGTGGGCGAAAAGATGCGCATCGACTGCCGTCTGTTCGCGGTCTCGACCGGCGAGATCCTGCTCGCGGAGAAGGTCGAGGGGGACAAGGCCTCCTTCTTCGATCTCGAGAAGGGGCTGATGGGCAAGCTGGTGACCGCCGTCGGCGCCAAGGTCGCGCCCAAGGAGCGGGCGCGCATGGCGAAGATCCACACCGCCGACTTCGACGCGTTCCGGAAGTTCTCCGACGGCATCGGATTCTTCGACGAGAAGCGCTACGAGGACGCGACGCGCGTGCTGCGCGAGGCGACCGCGCTCGACACCGATTTCAAGCTGGCGCACATGACGCTGGCCGGGTACGAGGAACTGGTGCGCAAGGCGCGCGCGGGCGCCGACGCCGCCAAGGAGAGCGAGGAGCAGCTCACCCGCCTGAAGCGCGACAAGGAGAGCGCCCTCGGCGCCGACCTGGCCGAGCGCCTGCAAACCCTGGCCAAGAAGGGCAACAAGGTCGAACGACAGCTCGCGGTCTCGATGCTGGCGATGACCTATTCCGGGCAGGTCTGGGGCCCGCTCAAGGCGCTGTCCGATCGCGGGGACGCCTTCGTGATGGCGCGCATCGCCGACAATTACGACAAGACCTACTGGGTGAATGCGCCCGACGTGGTGCCGCAGCTGCCCCCGATGCCGTGGGCTGGCAGCCAGCACCTGCCCGAGACGCTGGAGAAGTTCGACGCCGACTTCGCCCAGTCGCGCAAGGACCTGGAGCACGATGGGAAGGGGCAGGTCGAGGACATCAACTTCCTCTACTCGGGGTACCACTTCGCGCGCCGGCTGCACTTCGATCAGCGGCAACAGGCCGACCTGTTCGAACGGCTGTACCGATTGGGGCTGAAGTTCCATCCCGACGACCAATGGAAGGTCAGCCAGCAGATCGCCGTCGCGCTCGAATATCAGCGGGTGCTGGAGCTCGATCGTTCGACAGCCTTTCTGGTGCAAACCCAGGCGATGGCCAAGCGATCGGAGGATCTGCGGCGCGTCGCCGAGCTGCTGGACCAAAACCGCGAGCTCGAGCGCCTGATCGGAGAGGTCAAGCTCAAGACCGAGCTGCGCGAGGTGCTTCGATACCGCGGCTCGTACGACGGGAATCATCCCGTCGACGACGAGCGCAAGATGTTCAGCGCCGGCGTGCTGACGCGCCAGATCGCCGACCAGCTGGAGCGCCACCGGCTCTGGCCGCGCGAAGAGGACGAATATCTCCTGATCGGGGACGAACCGATGTGGCGCCTGCGCAGCGACGACAACGCCACTCTGTCGACCGGGCCGCGGTCCGATCGCCTCCGCGCCGACGAGATCCGGTACTTTGCTTCTCCGACCCGCAAGCCTTCACGCGAGACGTTGATCGCCGTCGGCGCGGCGCCGGTCGACCGCTTCTCGGTCGCGTTCGACGTCGTCGACAATCCGCCGCTCGACTGGCAGCTCGGTGACGACTTCGACTTCGAAAAGCTGAAGAAGGAGCCGCCCGAGAATCGGCGACCGGAGGTCGGCCTGGTGTTCGGCATGCGCAACATCGGCGTGCCGACGCACGGAAAGCCCGCGCCCGCGCCACTCGCGGCCTACGCCGTGCGGTTGGGACGATCGGGCGTGCGCCTGACCCGGCTCACGCGCGGCAACCCGCGCGAAGCGCTAGACGAACAGCCGCTCGCCGAATGGAAGGTCGACCTCGCCGCCGAGCGAAAGATCGCCGTGACCGTGCGCGTGGACGACAAGCTGGTCAGAGTCACGGTCAACGGCAAGGAGCTCACCGCCAAAACCCCCGCCGATCGCGCCGGCTTTCTCGGCCTCACGCTCGCCGGCACCGGCTTCGCATCAATCACCGGGGTGCGCGTGAGCCGGCCGTAGCCGCGCCCAAGCTACGTCGTCTTGATCAGACCGCCGTCGATCACGAAGTTGGAACCGGTCACATTGGCGGTGAGCGGTGACGCCAGCAGCAGGGCCAGCGTCGCCACCTCTTCGGGCGTCGTCAGGCGGCCGGTTGGAACGCCGCCGATGCTCGCGAGCACGTTCTTGCGCGCCGTCTCGGGATCGGTGCCGGTGGCGCGCGCGACGGTGTGCGCGACGCCGTCCTTGCCCAGCCAGAGATCGGTGCTGACCGGTCCGGGCGAGATGGCGTTGACCGTGATCCCCTTCGACCCGAACTCCTGCGCCAGCGATTTGGTGAGGTTCAGCAGCGCCGCCTTGGCCGCGCCGTAGTCGAGAACGCCGGCGTCCGGTTCGAAGAAGGCGTTGACCGAGACGATGTTCACGATCGATCCCGCGCCTTGCTTCAACATCGCGGGCAGCACCGCCCGCGTCGCGCGCAGCGCCGCGAAGAAGTTCACCTGCATGGCCCAGGCGAACTCATCGTCGCTGGTCCCGAGGAATCCCTGCAACCGCATCCGTACCGCCCCGACGTTGTTGACCAGCACGTCGATGCGGCCATGCTGGTCGAGCGCGCGCTGGGCCAGGCGAGCGGGACCGTCGGGCGCCACCAGGTCGAGCGCGACCGCCGTGACCCGCTCGAGCCCGTGCAGAGCATCGACCCCGCGCGCGCCCGCGACCACACGCGCCCCTTCGCCGGCGAACGCTTTGGTAATGGCGAGCCCGATCCCTTTGCTGGCACCGGTGACGATGGCGACCTTGTCCCTGAGCTTGAGATCCATGTTCTTACGCTTCTCCAATCCCGACCGTGACCGGTACGGCCCCTGCACGTAGCTGCGGCAGGGAGGACCTCGTCATGGGAACAATCATCACCAAGGATCGCACCGAGCTCTACTATAAGGACTGGGGCGAGGGTCAGCCGGTGGTATTTAGCCACGGTTGGCCGCTGAGCGCCGATGCCTGGGCGGACCAGATGTTGTTTCTGGCTGCGCGCGGGTACCGCTGCGTCGCCCACGATCGCCGCGGGCACGGCCGCTCGAGCCAACCCTGGGAGGGCAACGATATGAACACCTATGCTGACGACCTCGCCACGCTGACCGAAAAGCTCGGGCTGAAGGGCGCGGTCCACATCGGCCACTCGACGGGCGGCGGAGAGGTTGTCCGCTACATCGCCCGTCACGGGTCGGCGCGGGTGGCGAAGGCGGTCCTGATCAGCGCGGTGCCCCCCCTGATGTTGAAGACGGCGGCGAATCCGGGCGGCCTGCCGATGGAAATCTTCGATCAGCTGCGCGCCGGCCTGCGGGCCGACCGATCGCAGTTCTTCCATGACCTCAGCGCCCCCTTCTACGGCGCGAATCGCCCCGGGGCGAAGGTCTCGCAAGGGTTGCGTGACTCGTTCTGGTTGCAGTCGGAGCAGTGCGGTCTCAACGCGGCTTACGATTGCGTCAAGGCGTTCTCCGAGACCGACTTCACCGAAGATTTGAAGAAGATCGACGTGCCCACGCTGATCCTTCACGGCGATGATGATCAGATCGTCCCGTTCGCCGACTCCGCGCCGCCGTCGGCGAGGCTGATCCCCAAGGCCGAGCTCAAGGTCTACAAGGGGGCGCCGCACGGGATGCCCTCGACGCACAAGGACCAGATCAACGCCGACCTGCTCGCCTTTCTCCGCGGCTAGCTGCGCGGCTAGCCTTCGCCGTCGACGCATGGCCGCGGCGCAGCTGTGATAGCGTGGCGCCGTGGCCGAAACGCCTCCGTCGCGATGAGGGGGCGCGTATGACGCGCGCCCTTCGTACAAGGCTCCTGCCGGGCCTGGTCGCGCTGACGCTTTCACCCGCTGCACGCGCCGACCAGGTGACGGCGCCCGTCGCAGCTGCGGTGCCCCCGCAGCCGCAGCCGCAGCCGGCGCCGGTCTCGCCGCTCCCGCCGCCACCGCCGCGATCGGTCCCGAGGCCGCGCTACGAAACCGTCGTGACGGTGGCGACGCCGCTGCACGGCTCCGGCCTGCCGCGCGACGAAGTTCCCGCCAACGTGCAGACGGGAACGGCGGCGCAGATCGCGGCGCAACACAGCCTGGATCTGTCCGCGTACCTGGGCGATGCCGTCGGCAGCGTCCACGTCAACGACGTGCAGGGTAACCCGCTGCAGCCCGATCTGCAGTACCGCGGGTTCCTCGCGTCTCCTCTGCTGGGCGCGCCTCAGGGGCTTTCGATGTACCTCGACGGCGTGCGGCTCAACGAGCCTTTCGGAGACACCATCAACTGGGATCTGATCCCGACCAACGCGATCCGCTCGGTGAATGTGATCCCAGGCTCCAATCCGATCTTCGGGCTCAACACGCTGGGCGGCGCGATCTCCCTCGAGACCAAGAACGGCTTCACCGATACCGGCGCCGAAGGGAGCCTGCTCTATGGTTCGTTCGGCCGAAAGCTCGCGCGCGCCAGCGGCGGCGCCCACGGCGAAACATTCGCCCTGTTCGCCGCGGCGCAGGTGTTCGACGAGAACGGCTGGCGCGAACACTCCCCGACCCGTTCGGAGCAGGCGTTCGTGTCGGGGTCGTACCGAGACCAGGGGAGGTCGGCCGAGCTCACGCTGCTGGGCGCGAACACGAGCATGAGCGGCAACGGCGCATCACCCGAACAGCTGCTGGCGACCGATCGACGCGCGGTCTTCACTCATCCCGACCGCACCGAAAACCAGATGTTCATGGCGCTGCTGCGCGGCGAAGTGCCGCTGGTCAGTCACGCGCGCCTCTCGGGCACCGCCTACGTTCGCACCAACCGCACCCAGTCGGTGAACGGCGACCAGCGCGACTGGTCAGAGTGCACGGCGATGGCGGGCGTGCTCTGCTCGACGGACGACAGCGGCGCGCAGATGCCGGTGCAGGATGGCGCGGGGAACCCGGTGCCGTTCTCGAGCGGCATCAACGCCGCCCTCAATCGCACCGACACCCGGCAAGACAGCGCTGGTCTGTCGGCGCAGCTGGCGGTCGACGCTCCGCTCGCCGCGCGCGAGAATCACCTGTTTCTCGGGGTCACCGCCGACCAGAGCCGCGTCCGATTTCGCGCGCAATCGACGGTCGGCGCCCTCACCGGCGATCGCGGCACGACCGATCTCGGCTTCCTCGACCCCGCTTCGCCGGTGGCGGTCGACAGCGTGGTCAACGACCTGGGCATTTACCTGAGCGACACCGGGGCCCTGCGCCCGGATCTCTTCCTGACCGTCTCGGGACGACTGAACCTGTCGTCGCTCTCGCTCGAGGATCAACTGGGCGACGCCCTGAACGGCGACCATTCGTTTCACCGCCTCAACCCCGCCGCTGGGCTCAGCTACCAACCGCGCCCCTGGCTGGGCGGCTACGTCAGCTACAGCGAATCGAGCCGAACCCCGACGGCGATCGAGCTCACCTGCGCCAGCCCGACCGACCCCTGCCGACTGCCCAACGCCTTCGTCGCCGACCCGCCGCTGGCGCAGGTGGTGGCGCGCACCGTCGAGGCCGGCGCGCGGGGCACGATCCGCCGCGGCCGCGCCATCATGGTTCGCTACGACCTGGCGGCGTTTCGCACGACGAACTCGAACGACATCTTGTTCATCAGCTCGGGTGCGGTCGCCAACCAGGGTTACTTCGCGAACGTCGGGGAGACGCGCCGCCAGGGGGTCGAAGCGGGGGTGTCGGCGCTGCACCGGATCGGAGGGGCCGCCGGCAGCCTGGATTGGGCGCTGCACTACACGCTGACCGACGCCACGTTCGACACGCCGTTCGTCGCCCCCAGCGCCACCCACCCCGACGCCGTCGGCGGCGCCATCGCCGTGCCGACCGGCGCCCACATCCCGTCGATACCGAAACACACCGGCAAGCTGGCGGTCGGTTGGACATCGGGGCTGGGCGCATCTGCCGGCGTCAACGTCGTCGCCAGCAGCAGCCAGTATCTGCGCGGCGACGAGGCAAATCTCTTGGCGCCAGTCCCCGGCTACGTCGTGGTCAACGCGCGCGTCGGCTATCAGATCGCGATGCCGGTCGCGGTCTTCTTGCTGGTGAACAACCTCTTCGACGCGCGCTACTCGACCTTCGGCATGCTGGGAGACGCGACCAACGTCCTCGGCGCCTCTTACAGCAGCCCGCGCTTCCTTGGCCCTGGCGCGCCGCGCGCCGCCTGGCTCGAGGTCGACCTGCGCTACTAGTTGCACAAGCGTGCGCGCGCGCTGACGGGCCCGCTTCACTTCGCGAAGATCGCGTTCCAGTCGCGCTTCATGCTGACCACGGTCCAACCGTTCCCGCGCGCCGCCGCCAGCGACGCGCCGTCCTTCTCCTGATAGGCGAACTCGCGCACGGCGTCGTCGTGGTCGACCAGGATCTGCAGCGAGCGGCGCGGCCCGCCGGCCGAATACTCGAGCATCGCGATGTCGCCGCCGGAACGAACGTTGCCGGCCGCGAACACCGGGCGCTTGCCGATGTGGACGTCGATGTTCACCGGCTTGCGTTATTTTGCGGCATGGGCCCGAGGCGAACCGGGCAGGCCCTCGCGGCGCGCGGCCGCATCCGTTGCGCCAGAAACAACAGGCGGGGCGCGCGCGGTCAACGAAATCTAGCCGGGCGCGTCGCCTGATCTTCCAGAATAAGACGTAAGTTTAAATACTATTTATGGCAAGGTTAATGTTTCCTCTCAAGGGAGAGGAACCTGATGAGCACGTTTCGCACGACCGTGGGCCCGTCGTTCTTCCCCATCCTGCTGGCGGGGAGCGTTGGGCTGGGGGGATGCGTGCCGGCGCCAGGACCCGACGCGCACGAGACCAGCAGTGAATCGGCGTTGAACACGACCAACGGCCTGTCGATGATCAACGGGTTGTCGATGACCAACGGCCTGTCGATGACCAATGGTCTCTCGATGATCAACGGGTCCTCGGGCTACGGGGTTGGCCCCCTCGACGCGAATGGCTTGACCCCGAACAGCTTCTTCATGAACTCGGACTCGGGTCGCAGCACCGTCGCCTACCTGGTGCGGTGCGCGCTGCCGGGCAATCGGTCGCTCACCAAGCAGGATGCCAACGGCACGTCGTACACGTTCCAGGGCGAGATCGGCGTCGCGCCTGAGTGGCTGACCGGAACTTGCACCAACGACTGTCAGGAGCAGGTCACCGCCTGCATCCTGGCCCACATCAACACGTCGGGCGTCCACATCGCGCTCTGGATCGACGGCGACAGCCCCGCGATCAACTGGAGCCAGAACGCCGCCTACCCGGATCAAGAGGGTTCGTTCTTCGGCAACATCTTCGTATCGCCGCCGAACGCCTACTACTGCAACGGCAAGGACTTCGACGTCGGCGTCGTGCCCGGTCGTATCGGCGCCGGTCAGACCAACGCCCCCTACAAAAACCCGTTCTCCGGCAACGGCTACTGCCGCGACCACTGCACGCCCGCCGACATCCCGCACCAGGGCGACGGATACAAGGCCTGCTTCGGTTACAACCACATCGTCACCGTCTGGCGAAACGCCGACGGGACGTCGAGCGGCACCGGCGGGTCGACCTCTTCATCCGGCACCGGTGGCGCACGCTCGACCTCGGGCACAGGCTCGAGTTCAGGCTCGTGGTCGGGCTCGGGCTCGGGCTCGCACCACCGCTAGCAGCCCCGCGACCGTCTACGGCACCGCGAAGCAGTAGATCGATCCGCGACCGCCGCCGGAGCTGACCGTCCCCGCCTGGTTGTCAGCCGTGAACGGCGCGCAGCCGGTGGTGGCGTGGGCCGAGTTCCACGACACCGGGCGGTTGCCACCGAAGCGGTTACTGTGACCGATCTGGGCGATGTCGGTCATCGCCGACGATGTCCAGTCGTTGCAGGTCGCGTTGGCCAGCAGCGTACCGTCGAGGTTCGATCCCGTGAGGATGTCATGGACCAGAGGAGCGCTCGGGACGGCATTGCCCCTCTCGTCGAGCGCGGTCGTGGTGTCGTTGATCGGCCAGGTCGCGTTGAGCGCGGCGTTGGCGGCGATCTGATCGTGCAGGTCGGTTAGGTTGTTGGCGATGACGTGGCCAGCGGCGTTGCGCCAGGGGCCGGTGCCGATGCGGTCGCGCGCGTTGACGGTGGTCGTGCTCAGGTAGGCGTGCCAGGTCTGGGCGCCCAGCGCCGACGAGACCGCGTTCGCGAGCATCTTGCAGAACGCGTCGGCGCCGGCGAGGCCGCCGAGGTTTCCGCCGTTGCCGGGGCCGCGGCTGGTCACGAAAAAGTTCATCAACGGCGACGTGGTGCCGCCGTCGGCCGGCGCGCCCGCGTCGGCGGGACTGCCGCCGGTCCCGCGCGCGCCGCCGATGCCGGCGCTGCTGCCGCCGGCACCGTTGCCGCCCCCGGTTCCAGGGGCGCCCGCGGCGCCATTCGATCCGCCGGTGCCGGGCGCGCCGCCGCCGCCGGTGGTGCCGCCCGTGCCCGCGACCGCCCCGCCCGTGCCGCTCGGACCCGCGTCGGTGTTGCTCGGCGGGTTCGACGAGCAGGCGCCCACACACAACAGCGACAGGGCGCTCATCGTCCAAAGGTTTCGTGACATCGTCGCTCCTCCGATAAATTGGGGGGGAATGAACCGAGCTCCGCGGGTGGCTCGAGGCGATGCGCACCATAACAAGTGCAGCGTGATCCGCATCGCAAAATCGTGGTGACCGCAGCGCCAGAATTTCACGTTGCGCGCCCCGCCGAAGGCGTCGAGACTCGCCGATCGCACGTGGAAACCTCGGCGGCCCTATCTCGACGCTGGCGGTCGGCGCTGCACGCGGCCCCTGCGACATCGCCGCGATGACCACGCCCGCATCGGCCGGCGTTTCGGGGCTGCTGCTGGCCGCGCAGATCGCGGCGGTCACCCTCCTGGCGCTCGGGTGTGGCGGCGTACGCGCCGGCGCCGGCGCGCCGACCACCCGACCGGCGGCGGCGATGACCGGGGCGCCAGGTGTCGCCGGTCCCGCGCGCCCCGGTGGCCCCGACCTGCCCAGCGACCGCCCAAACGAGCCGCGCCCCGGGCGACCGGCGACGGCGACGCCCGAGGGGCACGCCGAGGGTGCGATGGCGCGCGTCGCGGCGGCGGTCGCGGCGCTGCGCGGCCTGCCGTTCACCGTCGAGGTCACGTCGTCGCCGCAGTCGCGCGACGAGTTCCGCCGGATCGTGCGCGACGATCTGGCGCGCGAGATCGGCCCGCAGAAAAACGCGGCGCTCTCGAAGGCGCTGTCGCACACGGGCTTCCTGCCCCGGCCGATCGACTTCGCGGCCACGCTCGAGGAGGCGGAGACGACCCAGGTCGCCGCGTACTACGATCCGCGCACCGGCGGCTTTCACACCGTCGTCGCCGCGACCGACACCGACGAACGAGACGCCGTGGTCGCGCACGAGCTGACGCACGCGCTGCAACACCAGCACTTCGATCTCATCGGCTACGACGGCGGGCCAGACAACTCCCAGCATCTGTCCGACGACCAGCGCGCGGCGCGCCGCTACGTCGTCGAAGGGGAGGCGACGTTCGTCATGCTCGCCTATCAGTCGGGCAGCGGCAGCGGCGCCGAGCGCCACCTCGGTCCGTTGCAGGTCGCCGGCGTGCGCATGTCGCTGACGATGCTGTCGGCGGTCGACTACGTCGACGTGCTGGCGCTGGTGCGAACCGGCGAGGCGGCCGAAAAGCTCGGGGCCGAGTCGCGGCAGTCGATGGACGCGCTGGCGAGGTTGCCGCCGCTGGTGGCGGTGACGATGGTCGATCCCTACATTCGCGGCGCGTTCTTGGTCTCGGAAGCGTGGGCGCGCGGCGGATGGGCGCGGGTCGGCAGCCTGTACCGCCAGCCGCCGGAGTCGACCGAGCAGGTCCTGCACCCGGTCGAGAAGCTGCTGGATCGGCGCGATCCACCGATCGCGATCCGGTTGCCGCCGCCCGCATCGATCGGCGGCCCGGCCGCGCGCATCGCCGCGACCGAACCGCTGCTGCAGGAGACCGCCGGCGAGCTCGACTGGCGTTGCTACTTCAAGACCTGGAGCGACCCCGACCCGGAGCGCGCCGCCAGCGGTTGGGGCGGCGATCTGGTGACCGTCTGGGAGCGCGCCGGCAAGCCGGTCGCGGCCACCGCCACCCGATGGGACAGCTTGGCCGATGCGGTTGAGTTCGAGCAGGCCTATCGACTGTCGCTGGGCCGGCGCTTCGGGCACAAGGCGGTCGCGCCGCCGCCGCTGCCCGCGCCGTCGTCATCAAACCGGTGGTCGGTGCGGCGGCCCGACGGCACGGCGATCGTCGTGCAGCGACGCGGGCTGGACGTCGACATCGTCGACGGCGCGCACGCCGACGAGATCGATCCGCTGCTGGCGATGCTGGGCGCGGCGGATCGAAGCGTTGCGGCGCCGCCAGCGCCGCGATCGATTCCGCCGACCGTCGCGCCCGCGCACTGATTCCGGTGGACGCGCGTTATCATCCGAGGATGCTTCCGAAGATGCCGCCGAGGATGTCTCCGCGTACGTTTTCGCGCATCTGTCGTCCGCGCGCGATGCTCTCGCTTGCGATCCCGGCGGGCATTGCAGCGGGAATGGCAGTGGGAATGGGATTGGCCGGATGCCGCTCGGCCGGCTCGACGCCGCCGCCGGCCACGCCCGCGGCGCCGGTGGTCGCCAGCGCTGGCGGGAGCGCTCCGCCCGTGGCGCCACAGCCGCCGGCCGCTGCGGCGCCGCCGCTGGTTCTCGCGCCGCCGCCGGCACCGGCGATGACCCCGGCATTTCCGACGATCCTCCAGCTGCTGATCGCGCCGCCCGCGCGCCTGACTGCCGACGTCAACCGGCTGGGACGCGAACTGCCGTTGCGGCTCGGCGATCTTCTGATGGAGACGCTGCTGAAGAGCGCCGCCGAGGTCGCGCTGCCGATCGACGCCGAGGTCGTCGCCGCGCTGGCGACCGACCGACCGCTGGCGATGGTGCAGATTCAGCGGGGCGCCGGTGGACCGCCGGGTTACTGCGTGGCGGCGCCGCTCGCCCGCGCCGCCGACGCCGCGCGCACCGTCGCGAAGCTGGGCGCGCCGCTGTCGCAGCGCGCGGGCGCCGTCGAGCGGCGGAGCGCGTCGGGCGTCAAGCTCTGGACCGCAGTCAGCGATGGGACGCTGCTGCTGGCACCCAGCTACGACGAGCTGTGGTGGGTCGGCGCGCGGGCGCTCGCCGCCACGCGCGTGCCCGTGCCGGTCGAAGAGGTTGTTCTGACGATTGACCCCGCCGCCGCGCTGGCGGCGACCGGCTCGAGCTGGGCCAGCATCGCGGCGACGCTCCACGAGCGGGCGCGCTCCGAGAGCCCGCCGGAGCTGCCGGCGGCGCGCCGCGGGCGAGCGGCGGCGCACGCCGCGCCGGACCCTGGAGCGCAAGCGTTGGCGCTGTTGAACCGTCTCGGCGACCAGCTGATTCAGCTGCTCTCGGAGACGGCGCGTGCGCGGCTGGCTCTGGCCGTGTCGGCCACCGACGGCCTGGTGGCGAGCGCGGCGCTCGAGCCCAAGCCCGGCTCGGGGCTGGCGGCGATCTCGGCCGCCGCGCCTCCGTTCGTCGTCGATACGCGGCTGCCGATCCGCGACGATCGCACCGGCCTCACCGCGTGGGGCTCGCTGGGCCTGATGGCGCCGCTGCTGCGGGCGCTGTTGCCACCGCTGGCTCCCCGCCGCGGCGCCGCTCGCGCGCCCGCGATCTCGCCGGTCGACGAATTCCTGACCGCGTTCAGCGGCGGTGGATCCTGCACCTTCGAGCTGGGCGAAAGTCCCCCGTCTTCGGTGTGCAGCCTGCCGATCCGCCCCGGCGTCGACGCGCACACGGCGCTGGAAAGCTACCGCGCGCTGGTGACGGCGGTGCTGGCCTGGGAGGCGAGCACCGGCGCCACCCCGCGCCGACCCCCGCCGAAGATCCAGAAGGACGTGCTGGAGTTCGAACGCCCCCTGAGCTCGTCCATGATCAGCTCCGAGAGCTACGCCACGATCCGGGCCTTCATGGGCGGCGACTCGATGAAGTACGCGGCGGCGGTGCGCGACGGGAATCTGATCCAGTTTCAGGGCGCCGCGCCGCGCGCGCGGCTGGCCGCCTGGGCCCTGCACCCGACGGCAGCGGTGCCGACCGCGGCGCGACCCGAGGCAAGACCCGAGGCAGATCCGAGGTCATGCAGCAGGCGCTGGCGCGCGTTCGCGGGTACGCGGCCATGGTGCTGTTCGATCCGCTGGTGCCGCTGTTCAAGGTGTTCGAGCACGCCGCCGACCCGCAGAGCCGGCAAGCGGCGATCATGCTCGGCGCGCTGCCGGGGCTCAGCACGACGCATACTCCGCTGATGGTCGCCGCGCCGGCGGGGCCGAACCTGGCCGGCGAGGTGCATATCCCCGTCGTGACCTTCGACAATATCGCCAAGCTGATCCGCCCCTTCGTGGGAATCATGGGGGCAGCCCAGTCCAAGGACCGGTGAGCCGACCGGTGAACCGAACGGTGACCCACGATGAAGGTTTCTGAAAAGTCAGTTGAACTCGGCGGCCACAGGCGGTAACAAGACGGCGATGAGCAACCGCGTGTTCAACTTCAGCGCAGGGCCGGCCATGCTGCCGGTCGAGGTCCTCGAGGCGTCGGCCAAGGCGCTCGTGGATTTTCAGGGCAAGGGGTTCGGCATCGCCGAGTGCAGCCACCGCGGCAAGGAATTCGACGGCGTCCTCGACGAGGCGATCAGCCGCTGCCGCAAGCTGCTCGACATCCCGGACAGCCACGACGTGCTCTTCCTGCAGGGTGGCGCGACCCAGCTGTTCAACACGATCCCGATGAACTTCCTCAACGGCGTCGCCGACTACGTGGTCAGCGGCGAGTGGTCGAAGAAGGCCGCCTCGGCCGCGCAGAGCGCCTACGGCGAGAAGATCCGCGTCATCGCATCGAGCGAGGGGACGAAGTTCGACCGGCCCCCGACCGGGTGGACCGCCGACCCGAACGCCGCCTACCTGCACGTCTGCTCGAACGAGACCGTGCACGGACACCGCCTGGCCGAGTGGCCCGAGCACGCCAACCTGGTCGTCGACGCGAGCTCGGAGATGATGTCGCGGCCGCACCCGATCGCGCGCACCGCGTTGGTCTACGCCGGCGCGCAGAAGAACCTGGGTCCGGCGGGCGTCGTGCTGACGATCGTGCGCAAGGACCTCTACGCGCGCATCGCCAAGAGCGTCCCGAAGATCTTCAGCTTCTCGGCGCTGGCCGAGGCGAAGAGCTGCCTCAACACGCCGCCGACCTTCGGCGTCTACTTCCTGCTCGAGACGTTCCGCTGGATGGAGAGCCAGGGGGGCCTGGCCGCGATCGAGAAGCGCAACGCCGAGAAGGCCGGGCTGGTCTACGACGCCATCGACGGCTCGGGCGGCTTCTACAAGGGCACGGTCGCCGACAAGGCGGCGCGCAGCCACATGAACGTCACCTTCTTGCTGCCGAGCGAAGAGGTGACCGAGAAGTTCGTCAAGGACGCGTCGAAGAACGGCATGGTGGCGCTCAAGGGCTACCGCACCGTCGGCGGCATCCGCGCCTCGCTCTACAACGCGATGCCGGTCGCCGGCGCGCGCGCTCTGGCCGACTTCATGAAGTCGTTCGCCCAGGCCGCCGGCTAAGCCGACCGGCTAGTCTCTCCTCGCGCAACGTTCTATCTTCTTCGCGAGATGGGAGCTCAATGGAAACAGAAGGGTCGGCTGGCCGCGGCCGACGCCAAGGGGCGCGTCTTCACCAAGCTGGCGAAGGAGATCATGATCGCCGCGCGCAACGGCGCGGAGATCGACATGAACCCGCGCCTGCGTCTGGCGGTCGAGGCGGCCAAGAAGGCGTCGATGCCGCGCGACACCCTCGAGCGGGCCATCAAGAAGGGCGCCGGCCTGCTCGATGAGAACGTGATCTACGAGACGGTCACCTACGAGGGGTTCGCGCCGCACCAGGTCCCGGTGATGGTCGAGTGCCTGACCGAGAACAAGAACCGCACGGCGACCAACATCCGGGTGCTGTTCCGCAAGGGTCAGCTGGCGACGTCGGGGGCGGTGTCGTGGGACTTTGCCCACGTCGGCATTGTCGAGGCGACCGCGCCGTCGCAGAGTGTGGACGCCGAGACCGCCGCCATCGAGGCCGGTGCGCAAGAGGTCGAGCCGGCGGAGGACGGTGGCTTCCGCTTTTACACCGACGCGCCCGACGTCGACACCGTCAACCGCGCGCTGACCGCGCAAGGCTGGACCGTCACGTCGGCCGTGCTCGGCTGGCGAGCGAAGAACCCGGTCGCGGTCGCCGGCGCGGCGCGCGCCGAGGTCGAGGCGTTCCTGTCGGCGATCGACGACGACGACGACGTGCAGCGGATCTACGTCGGTCTCGCCGACGCTGTCATCTAGCTCGGAACCCTCAAAGGGTTCCGAACCTCCCGCGACGGGCTGCGGCGGCGAAGCCGCCTTCGCCCACGCGTTTCTATGGTCAGCCGGTCCCATCGGGGCGTTCGGCGCGGCCGCGCGACGCCTCGACCGGGTAGCGTTCGGCGTTGCGCGCCAGCTTGGCCTGGATCGCGTCGCCCAGGTCGAGCCCGATCCGGTCGCACAGCAAGAGCAGCGCGATGCCGACGTCGGCGATCTCGTCGGCGACGCGGGCGCGGGCCGCCGGCTCGCGCGACCGCTCGTCGGCCTCGTCGCCACGCACCCAGCGGTATTCGGCCACCAGCTCGCCTGCCTCCGAGGCGACCAGCATCGACAGGTTCTTGGGATCGTGGAACTGCCGCCAGTCGCGCGCGGCGACGAACTGGCGAAGCGCGGCGGTGAGCTCGTCGAGAGTTGGCATGCCGGCACACGCTACCGCAGCGGGGCGCGCGATTCACGCCACGCGTGCGGGCGTCAGAACAGCCAGCCGAGGCCAAAGTTGAGCTGCATCTCGTCGAGACCGTAGCGGCGATCGCGCAGCTGAAAGTCGGCCTTGGCGACCACCTGCCGGATCGGCAAGAACGACAGGCCGGCGGTGAATTCGTTGACGGTGAACTGCCCCTGCGGCCGGAAGGGAAACGGCACCGCCGCCTGGGTGTCGTAGTGCTCGACGCGCGCGAACGCCAGCAACTGCGCGGACGTCGCCCGCCACAGCAGGCGAAACAGGTCGTAGCCGAGCTCGGCGTAGGCCCCCTCGGTGCGATTCGGCACCGCGCCGGTCGTCCCCGGATCGGGGTAGTAGAGCGAGCCGTCGGCGCGGCGCGCGTCCATGAGCGCGCCCGAGCGGGGCAAGAAGAACTGCGCCGCAACGACGCGCAGCTCGAAGCCGGCCCGTCGCGCGCGCGCGTCGAACGACCAACCGAAGATCGGAAAGTGCGGCGACTGGCGCACGCCATTGGCGTCGTAAAATTCGCCGTTCGGCCCCATGTCGCCGGCGTAGCCCGCGAGGCCAACGATCGTCCCCAGCCGCGGCTCGACCTCGAGGCGGCCGACCAGCGCGCCGGTGCGCACCGGCGCGAGCACGCCCGACGAACGACCACCGACGATCCCGTCGGGGCCAAGGTGCGTCGGATCGAGGCCGGTCATGAGGTAGAGCTCGCCGTGCCAGATCTCATGCAGGCGGCCGACCAGCCCCACGCCGAGCTCGCGCCAGGTCGACGGGATGATCGACTGATCGAACGACGGCCGATCGACGCTGAAGATGACCGGCGGCTCGTGGTAGCGGTTGATGATCCCCATCGGCACCAGGATCAGGCCGGCGCGCAGCATGAGATTCGGGCCGAGCAGCGAGCCCTCGAGATAGGCCTGCTCGACCTCGGCGACCCCCTGGCAGGCGGCGCAGGCGACGGCGTTCTCCCACTCGAGCTCGACGTAGGAGCGGAGGTTGTCGGTCCAATGATGCGCGACCAGCAGGACGACCCGGCGCACGTTGGCGCGGCCATCGAAGTCGTTGCCAAAGCCGGTGCGCAGGAACTTGAGATCCATCTGGCCGTAGCCGCCGATGACGGTCGAGCCGGCGGCGGCCGGCGCGAGTGTGACGCTGGCCGGCGGAGCCGTGGGCTCCGGCACCGTCGGCGTCGGCGGCGGCGTCGGCGGCGGCGTCGGCGTGATCGGTATGTCGATCCGCGGATCCGCCTGCGCTGTGCCCGCACCCGTCACTATCGCGAACGCCACACCGGCGACCAAGCGCGCGGCCGGGATCCGGGTCGCCGTACCGTTGACCATCAAAGTCCCAGCTCGGCGCGCAGCGGCGGCGACAGGATGTAGTCGCCGCTCTGCGCGCCGCCGTGGCAGGAGTTGCAGTCACCGTCCATCGTGCTGGTCACGCCGAGGCCGGGCAGCGATTCGTAGCCGTGATCCTTGGGCGGCTGCGCGCCACGCCACAGGATCGTGACCGCGTTGCTGGTGGCGATGTGCAGGTCGAACCACTCCCAGCCGATCGCGCCCTGAGGATTGAACGCGCCGCCGCGCTTGGCGCGCGCGTGGATGGTCCAGGTCGACGGCTCGCCGATCTCGACGGTCTTCACGATCAGGGTCCCCACCGGGAAGCTGTCGCCGGTCGGCGTGCCGTTGACGTAAGCGAAGCGTGGGCCGGCGGCGTGCCCGTCGGGGATCTCGGTTTCTCCGACCTGAACCCGCATCCAGCCGAGGAACGCCTGGAAATCGCGCTCGAGGGCGATGAAGGTTCCGGCCGATGGCGTTCCTTGCGAGGGATCGAGCTGGTCATCGAGGCAGCCGGCCCCGGCCGCGCACAGCGCGACGACCAGGGCCACCCCCCCGAGCGGACGGCCCGGGCGGCAGGACGAACGGGCCGGGCGCGCGGCGGTCATTGCGGCAGCTGGGGGATGCCGATCAGGTCGGCGGCGGCGTTCATCTTCGACACCAGCGAATTCGGGTTGGTCCCGTCGCTCTCCGTCGACAACCCGGCGAAGATCATCCCGTACGGCGTCGCCAGCTGCGCCGCCGTCGGCGCGGCGGGGTTGAATCCGGCCGGCACCGCCGGCAGCGCGTCTCCCGACACGGCGCTGTAGAGCGCCGAGACGCGACCGAAGCCGGCCAGGATGTCGGCGTCCAGCGCGGCGCCGCCGCTCTCGCTGCGCACCCAGTCGCGGAAGGCGTTGTAGGTGTTCTTGCCGCCGTCGAGGTTGGCGCGCATGTCGGCCAGCGTGTGTTGCCCGTAGCGCGACTCGTCCTCGCCTTCGGCGGCCAGGGTGATCTTTTCGATCTGCTCGCCGAGCGAGCCGATGACGCCGCGGAAGGCGGCCGCGGTGTCGAGGGTCAGCGGCGCAAACATCGCCTGCACGGCCTGCGTGTCGGTCACCAGCCGCGTCGCCAGGCCGTCGCGAAACTCGGTCGCCTGGGTCAGGTTGGCGGGAAAGGCGGCCGGCATGTAACCGATCGAGCGTCGACTCGAAGGCGACGACGTCGGCCGGCGCGTGCCCTGCCCATAGAATGCGCTCGAGGGCGTGGATCCCGGTCACGCCCATGCCGTCGAAGAGATCGCTGTCGGGGCCGCCGTCGGCCAGGAAGCCGTCGTAGCGCTCGTCGGTCGAGACGTCGTAGTCGGGGAAGAGGACCGCGATCGCGCCTTCGATCTTCTCGTAGGCGACGCGGGTCGCGGCCCACTGGGTCTTCATCATGGTCACGGCGGCCGCGTCGGCGGTGTCGTTCCAGCCGTCGGCGTCGGGAGGCGGGGCGGCGGCGCGCAAGGCGACGCTGGCGTTGACCCAATTGCCGATCTCGCCGACGATGTACGTCTTGACGGTGGTCTGGGCCTGGGCCTGTTGCGACCCCGAATTGTCGGTGCCGCAACCGATCGATACGCCGCACAGGGCGCCGAGCAGGGGCAGCAGCGCCACCATCCCGAGCGGGGCCAGGACCTTTGGATTCGACATCATTTCTCTCCTTGTTGCGTGTGGGACCGACCGCCGCGGGCCGCGAAAGCGCCGTGACCGCGAAAGCGCCCGTGGATTGAAAGGTCGACTGATTTTGATAATGAAAGTCAAAATCGTTTTTATCGACCGCCGGTCGAGGTGTCAACGGCGAAATCCCGGACAACCGCCTGGCGCGCGCGGGCGAACCTGGATCAGCGGCGCGCCGGCACCGGATAAACGCCCGCCACGCCAGAGGTTTCACAAGGCGATGCGGCCAGGTATCCGCCCGCCCACCTCAATCAAGCGCAGCGAAGCGACCGCCGCCTCCGGATTTGAGTCCCGGGCCCGCTCTGCCGATGGGTCCCATTCAGAAATGAACCGGGCCCACAATTCGGGGCAACTGCTTTCTGTCGTCCAGGGCGACGTGGCGATACAATCAGGTGCCACGAATTTGCGCGAGAGGACCGACCATGGGGGTCATTGAATCCGAAGAGGCGGCCAAGCGGCTCGCCCGGGTGATCGTCTCCGACATCGAGATCTACAATCGAGAGAAGTTTCAGGCCGGCGCGGATCTGACCGCCGCCATCGAGGAGGGGCGCGCGCTCTTCCGCTCGCGCGTCGCGCCCGAGCTCCACCCGCTGTTCACGTCGGTGCTCGAGGATCGGCGTGCCACTCGCAAAAAGGCTGAGAGCGCCGCGCGGGCCTCCGACCCGGCATCGGCTGAGCGCAATGGCGCCGCGGCAGCAGGTTCCGCCGAGCGCAACGGCATCGCGCCGCCGCCGGCCCGGCGAGGCGCCGAGGCGGCCGAGGCCGCGCCAGTGGCCAAGCCGGCCGTGCCCCGCACGACGAACCGGACGGCGGTCGCCGCGCCGGTTGCCCCCATGGCGAGCGCGCCGGTGCCGGCACCGGCGTTGGCCGCGCACGCCGCGCCGGCCGAGGTTGCAGCCGCAGTGCCGGCCGCTGCCGCGGCCACGCCCGCCCCCGCCCCCGCTCCCCCGGCCGCCGCGCGCCCGGCGCACTCGCCCTCGGTACGGGGCGGAATCATTGACACCGAAGAGGCGGCCGCACGCCTGGCGCGGGTGATCCTCTCCGACATCGAGCTTTACGGCGCGAAGAAGATCGCCGCAGGCATCGACCTGACCTACGAGATCGAAGAGGGACGCTCCCTCTTCAAATCGCGCGTCAGCGGCGAGCTGCTGGCGATCTTCGAGAACGCGCTCGCGACCAAATCGTTCGGCCCGCGACGGCGCGCCGCCTCGCCGGTGCCGATGCCCAAGGCCAAGCCGCCGGTCGTCGAGGCCGAGCCGACGCCGCCCCCCGCCCCGGTCGCGCGCACCCGAACCCCCGTGCCCGTGGCGCCGGCCCGCCCGCAGGTCTCGGCGGCCAAGGCGCCGCCGGCGGCCCAGCCTCGGCCGGGACTGTCGCGGCCGGCCACTGCGCCGCACGCGATGCCGGCCGCGGTCATCGAAAGCGGATCGGCCCGCCACCTGTCGGCGGCCGCAGCGGCCGCCGCCGCGTTCGGCGCCGCGACGCCGGCACCCACACCGATCTCGGCCATCGAGCGCTCGGGGCGCCACCTGGCGCCGCCCCCCGGTCGCCCGGCCGCCGCGAGCTACACGCCGGATCTCGTCGACCGTGCGGCCAATCAGCCGACGCCTATGCCGAGCGGTTATGAAGGTGCAGCGACGCCGGAGCCGACGCCAGCCCCGGTCAGCGTGACCCCGGCCCCGGTCCCCGCCCGAGCCGCCTCACCGCGCATGGCGGCGACGCCCCCGCCGGTCCCGGCGCGGGCATCGGCGGCGATGCGCACGATCGGTGCGCCGCCTCCCGCGCCGCCGCGCCGGGAGCGGGTGCCGTCGTCCCCCGAGTTTCCGGTGCACATCGACTCGGCGCCGATTCAAGTCGACGACGTCCACGCCGAGATGCCGTCGCAAGAGGTGCTGGATGCATTGC
Source organism: uncultured Pseudomonadota bacterium (assembly GCA_963778795.1). Lineage (GTDB taxonomy): Bacteria > Myxococcota_A > Polyangia > Fen-1088 > Fen-1088 > DASRQZ01. Next base: position 46,678 of record CAVZVU010000006.1, read on the forward strand.
CGGCCTCCGCGCCCTTGCCGCCGCCCGCGCCGATGCCGCGGATGTCATTGACCACGGTCCCGCGCGTGGCGACGCCTCCGTCGCTGCCGATGACCGCGGCACCGGCCGCGTTCGAAGCCCCGGCGCCCACCGCGCTCGAGGCGCCCGCGCCGTCGCAGCTGGGCGAGCTAGCCGGCGACCAGCTTGGCGAGGTGGCCAGCGACAGCGAAGGCGAGGTGGTTTCGCTGCGCCGGCGGATGTCGACGCCGCGACTGATGCTGACGATCTTCACGCTCGGCGGAGCTGCCGCCGCGATCTGGTACTTCCTGCTGCGCTAGCAGCGAGGCGGTCGGCGAATTCCTCTTATGGCCCGCCCGTCGCCTCCTGCGACTCACCCTGCAGCTTGGAGCTCTCGCGCTTCCGGCGCACCCGGTCGACGACCACGCGCCAGCGATCCTTGAGGGTGGGGCTCGGGTCGTTGTCGTTATCGCCACTCCTCCAGACCCGATAAAGGACCATCCCGAAGCCCAGCAACAAGGCCGGCTTCTCGACGCCCTCGATCCGACACAACCACGCCAGGTGACCCTGACGCCGCCGTCTCCACCAGCTCATCAGCATGGGTACGCTCCCGCGCGGAAGTATGGATCGTGGGTTGACGGCCGTCCGGTCTTTCCCGCATGCCGAGTCTCGGTGTGGCGGTGTAGGCTCGGGCCCATCATGATCGCGGTGGCCGAGCGGGGTTTTGCGCTCTTCGACACGCCGATCGGGCAATGCGGCATCGCCTGGGGCGGGCGCGGGATCACCGCCGTCCAGCTTCCCGAGGGCCGCGAGGAAGCGACCCGCGAGCGGCTCGTGCTGCGCTTTCCCAGCGTGGCGGAGGCGGCGATGCCGGCCCAGGTGCAGCACGTCGCCGATCAGATCAACCGTCTGCTGCGCGGCGAAGCCAGCGAGATGTCGTCGATCGCGCTCGACATGGATCAACTGCCCCCCTTCCACCGACGCGTTTACGAGCTCGCGCGCGGGATCGCGCCCGGCGAGACGATCTCGTACGGCGACCTGGCGGCGCGGCTCGGTCAGCCGGGCGCGGCGCGCGCCGTGGGCCAGGCGCTGGGCCGAAATCCATTCGCGATGGTCGTGCCCTGCCATCGCGTGCTCGCGGCCGGCGGCCGGGTCGGCGGCTTCTCCGCCAACGGCGGCGTCGGCACCAAGCTGCGGCTGCTGTCGATCGAGCGCGACGGCGCGCGGCTCAACGGCACCGCCGCGGACGAGCTGTCGGCGGAGGCGCTCGGGTTCGACCCGGCGGCGGCGGTCGCGCACTTGCGCGAAGCCGACGCCGCGCTCGCGCGGGTCATCGACGCCGTCGGTCCTTTCCGCATGCGCGTCGACCGCACGTCGAGCCTGTTTCTGGCGCTGGCGGAGGCGATCGTCTACCAGCAGCTGACCGGCAAGGCGGCGGCGACGATCTTCGCGCGCGTGCAGGCGCTGTTTCCGCGCGCGCACGAAGGGCTGAGCGCCGAACGGATCCGACGCGCGTCCGACGCGAAGCTGCGCGGCGCGGGGCTGTCGCGCAGCAAACTGCTGTCGCTGCGCGACCTGGCCGACAAGACGCTGTCCGGCCAACTGCCGTCGCTGGAAGAGGTGCGCGACATGGACGACGACACGATCATCGAGCGCCTCACCGAGGTGCGCGGCATCGGGCGCTGGACGGTCGAGATGCTGCTGATCTTCCGGCTGGGACGTGCCGACGTGCTGCCGGTCGACGACTACGGCGTGCGCAAGGGCTTCGCGGTCGCCTTTCGCAAGCCCGCGCTGCCGTCGGCCGCCGAGCTGGATCGGCGCGGCGCGCGCTGGAAGCCCTACCGGTCGGTGGCGAGCTGGTACCTCTGGCGCGCCGCCGAGCGGAAAAAAAAACCGACGAAGACCGCGACGAAGACCGCGGCGCGCCCAGCCCCACCCGCGGCACGCGCGCGACGGTAGGAGCGCGTCGGGCGAAGGCGGCTCCGCCGCCGCAGCCCATCGCGGGAGGTTCGGAACCCTTTGAGGGTTCCGGGGTAAACGACTCAAAGCTCGATATCGCCGCCGTCGTCGGAGCGGCCGAGCTTGGCGCGCAGCGCGGCCCCGTCGTCTTGCGGCGGCGGCGCCGCCGGCGCGAGCGACAGGCGAACCCAGCTCCCCTCGCGCGCGCCGGGCGGGAGCAGCTTTGCCGGGAGCTCGAACGCGTCGCGGCCAAGCAACAGACGGGCGCGGCCGTCCTCGATGGCGTCGACGAACAGCAATGTCGCCGCCGCCCCACTGTCGCCGCCCGCGTCGGGTGTGGAGGCCGCGCCGCCGCCCGGGGGCTTGCTCACGGCAGCTCCAGCGTCTCGCGCCGGCCGCCGGTCGTTCGGATGCGCACGACCGCGCCGTCGGTCTCCAGGGTCACCGTGCCGTCCACGTCGGTACGATAGACATGCGCGCCCCGGCCCGCCAGATGCTCGAGCGTCGCGGTCGCCGGGTGGTGGTATCCGTTGTGCGCCCCGACGCTGACGATCGCGACCTGCGCCCCGACCTGGTCGAGGAACTTGGCGCGCGATGCGTACCGACTGCCGTGATGCGCGACCTTCAGCACCGTCGCGTGCAGGGTCGCACCCGACGCCAGCAGCCAGGCCTCGGTCGGCGCCTCGGCGTCGCCCGCAAAGAGCACCGCGAACCGACCAAAGCTGAGACGCGCCACCACGCTGTTGGCGTTGACGTCCGAGCGCGAACCAGTGATCGGTGGGTCGGGCGGGCCGATCAGGGTCAACGCCGCCCCCGCGCCGAGCGCGATCTGGCGCCCGCGCGTGGCCTGGCCCACCGCAACTTTTTGTTCCGCCAGCTCGTGCATGAGCGCGGTGTAGGCCGGACCCGGATTGGGGACCGGCGCATCGAGAAACATGCGTGCGCCGACCTGATGAACCGCCGCGGTCAGCCCACCCAGGTGATCCTCGTGACGATGGCTGAGCAGGATCATGTCGAGCGGACCGTCGGTCTGCGCGTCGAGAAAGCGGGTCAAGGCGGGCGCCGATCGGCCGGGACCACCGTCGATGAGCACGGTCTTGCCCGTCGGGGATGTCACCAATGCAGCGTCGCCCTGACCGACGTCGATGAAGTCGATCCGAAGGGTTCCGGTCGCGTGAGCCGGCCCGGCGAGCCGCAGCGCCCAGACCAGCAGCAGTGCTGCGATGGTCCAGCTCCCGCGCCGTGCGCGGGATCGCATCGCCAAGGTCGATGCACCGCGCTGTCGCGGCGGCGGATCCCGATCCGTTCGTTCCAGCGGCAACGACAACGAGCGCAACAATGACAGGGACGGCAACCGAAGTCACACTTCGTTATCGACAGCGGCGCGCGCGAGTCGCCTGAAAAGGAGGCGCCAGTCGCCGATTTCAGCACATACCGCCCGGTATCGACATCCGAGATGCTGAATTGAGCCCGGTTCGATGCTACTTTTCCTCGGGCTTGAAATCCCCCATTTGCAGAGGTTTTGCGCTCGCGGGCAGCTTGGCGTTGGCAGTTGCGGCGGCTGGTTGCGACCCCCCCCCTGACGATGACAGCATTATCTCAATGAAGGATGCCGGCGTTGATGCGACGCCAAACAACGACGCCGGCATCGACACAACCGGCTCCGACAGCGGTGACTCCATTCCCGCTGATTACAGCATCGTGGTGCTGCCCGACACGCAGTACTACGCGGCTGCCTTCCCCGATATCTTTCTCAAGCAGACGAGCTGGATCGTCGAGAACCGCGTCCAACAGCAGATCGCGTTCGTGCTCCACACCGGCGACATCGTCGACCAGGACCTGCCGGAGCAGTGGGACACGGCATCGCGCAGCCTGCACCAGCTCGACGGCGTGGTCCCCTACGTCATCGCGGCCGGGAATCACGACTACCAGATCTTTGCGGATCGCGTCGGCATGACCAGCGTCTATTTTCCGCCGGCCGGGTTCGCCGCCTATCCCTGGTTCGGCGACACCTTCGAGACCGGGCACATCGAGAACAGCTTCAGCTTGATCCCGGTCGGCTCGACGCGCTGGCTGGTCATCTCGCTCGAGTTCGGTCCGCGCGACGAGGCGCTGGCCTGGGCCGGCGCCGTGCTGCAGGCGTTTCACGACACGCCGGCGATCATCATCACCCACGCGTACCTCTACCGCGACAGCACGCGGTACGATCAGCACGGGCCGACGGGACAGTATTACAACCCGCACAGCTACGTGATGATGGGCCAGCAGCACACCACGGTGAATGACGGCCAGGAGATGTGGCAGAAGCTGGTCCTGCCGAACCGAAACGTGAAGATGGTCTTCTCGGGCCACGACGTGAACTTCGGCGATCTGCCGCCCGGCACCGACCGGTCGCCTCACCAGCGCGCGGCCCGACGGCAGCGTCGTGCACCAGGTGCTGGCCAACTACCAGACCTGCACCGGTGCGCCGTGCGACAAGTCCCCGCAGGGGTCGACGGTGAACGGCGGCAACGGTTACCTGCGCATCGTGCGCTTCTCGCGCGCGACGTCGACGATCTCGATCACGACCTACTCGCCGGTGCTCGACGCCTGGCTCACCGATCCCAGCAATCAATTCACGCTGCCGATGAACTGACAGCGGCGGGACGCGGCGTGACAGTCGTCGACGGGACTCGGGACACCGACCGGAGGGCGACAAGGTCGAACGGTCCGGCGCTGCGCGCGCTGATCGGGCTGCTGGCGCGAACCAGCGGCATCGCGGCGGCGCGCCGCGCGCTGCCGACGTACCTGGGCCTGTTCGTGATCGCGGTGATCCTGTTTCAGGGCAACGGGGTGCGATCTCAAGACGTCGTCGCGCTGGCCCTCACCTCGCCGCCGACCCGCATCGTCCTGCTGGCGGCCTGGTTGCTGCTGGCGCTTCCGGCGGCGCGCGCGGTCGTCGGGGAGCCGTCGACCTTCTTGATCCGCACCTGGCCGATCCCGCGCGCGCACCTGCTGGGCGTCATCACGGCGCTGCTGCTGCTGGTCGAGGCGCCGTGGGTGCTGCTGTGGTTCAAGGGCGGCGGCGCGATCGCCGGCACGGCGGCGACGGTGCTGGCGCTCGGGGGGCACGGCCTGCTGCTCGCGCGGCCGCGCCGGGCGATCGAGGTCGGCGCCGCCCTGCTCTGGGCGCTGGCGGTCGCCATGTTGTCGTCGCCGCTGCTGGCGCTGGGCGCCGGTGCGCCGGCGGTCTGGCTCGGCGTGCGCCGTGCCTTCGTGGCGGCTCCCGAGCGGATCGGCGTCCGGCGCAGCTGGCGGCTGGTGCGCGCGGGGCGGTCCCCGGTGATCGGGCTGGCGCAGGCGCAGCTGGCGTCGGTCGTGCGCGCGCAACGGCCGGCGCTGGTGCGCGCGATCTGGTTCGCCGCCGGCGGCGCGTTGATGGCGGGCCTGGCGGCCGCAAACAACGGAATTGTCGAGCCGGATCGGATGCGGGTCCTCTGGCGGACCATCGCCACCTTGACCATCGGGTGGGGGGCGGCCGGCTTGGTCGGCGGTGTCCAGCGGCTGGAGCGACAATCCGAATGGCTGCTGGTGGTCTGCGGCGTGACGCCGCCGCAACGCCGGCTCGCCGCGGCGCTGGCGCTCGGCCTGCTGGGCGCGGGACTGGGCGCGATCACCGGGGCGCTGCTCGGCAGGTTTTCCCCCGCGGGCACGCCGACGCCGACCGCGGTCTCACTGTCGATGGCGGTGGCGATGTCGGCTGACGGCGTGCTCGCCGGTGCGGCCGGCTCGGTGGCGGCCGCCGCCGTCGGGCGCTGGGCCTGTCGGGGTGACGGCCGGGACAGCGCGCGGCTGCTGGCGACGATGCTGATCGCCGGCCTGCTCCTGGCGCCGCTCGCCTGGCTGCTCCCCAGCGTCGCGCTGCCGATCGTGGCCGCGGTCACGCTTGTACTCCCCGAACCCCTGCGCGACCGGCGGCTTCGCGTGGGCGGCCCGGCGGCGGTCGGCGCCGGCGAGCATTGACGATGCTGGTCGTCCGCGACGTCGACAAACGCCTGGGCGGTCGCGCCATCCTCGCGTCGGTCAGCTTCGCGTGCGCGGCCGGCGAGGCCTGCGTGATCACCGGCGACAACGGCTCGGGGAAGTCGACACTGCTGCGCATCGCCGTCGGTCTCGTCGAGGCCGATCGCGGCGCGATCACGGTGGGCGGGCTTGCGGTGAACGGCGCATCGGGACAGGCGCGCCGCCTCCTGGGCTACGTTCCCGACGCGACTGACGTGCTGCCCGAGCTCTCGGTCGGCGAGCTGGTCGCGCTGGTGCAGACGTTCAAGCGCGCCGGCGGCACGCCGATCGAGGCGCTGCGCGCGCGGCTCGGTCTCGACGAGCTGTGGCGGCAACGGCTGGCTACGTTGTCCTTCGGACAGCGCAAGCGCGCGCTGTTGCTGGCGGCGCTGGTGGGGGCGCCGCCGCTGCTCGTGCTCGACGAGCCGACCAACGGCCTCGACGGCCCCGGCCTGGCGCTGATCACCGCGCTGGTCGAGGACCGTTGCCGCCAGGGTGAAGCGACGGTGCTGGCAACCAACGACTTGCACTTCGCCGGCCGGCTGAACGCCACGCGCTTCAACCTCGCGGGCGGGCAGCTCACGCGCCTGGCGCGTGCCTAGCGCGACGCGAGCGGCGGCCAGCGCGACCCGCGCGCATGGCCGCACGCGCGGCGCGATCAGCGACGGTACGGCCGCGGGGCGACGCCCGAGCGCGGCAGAGACAACACGAACATCGCCGCCGACGTCCAGACGTCGACGATCAGCGCGGTTGAATTGAACGGCAATGCCGCGAGCGTCAGCACCAAGAACCCGGCAGCGACCGCCGGCAAAGCCAGCGCAACCCAGCGTTCGTAAAGCGCGATCGGCACCAGGCTGAACCAACCGAGCGCGATCAACGCGCTCACCTGCTGGGCATGGCCATCCGACGCGAGCGCGACCACCGCTGCGGGGAGAGCCGTGAGAAACAGCAGCGGGAATTTTGGCCCAGCCAACAGGAACTTGGACCGGGCGTGATGCGTCTCCGAAACCACGGGCATCGAAGCGACGGGCGTTGCACTCATAACTTCATCCTTTCGGCGAGTGTCCGAACAGCAGCCAGCTTCTCAGGACTCACGTATGAGCACAGGGTGTGCCGCCGTCATCATTTTCTGATTTGGCGGCCGCACGACGTAGCTTCAGCAACGAAAACCGTGCGCAATGCCGCTATTTCCTGTTGGGCGCCGCCGCCATTCGATGGTCCGCCCCAACAGTCGAACCCCGCCAGGGATCGACTTTAGCTCGGTAACTGACCGTATTTACGGTGCCCGGGCGCGTTGGGCGCGGCGCGCCCCGCGCCGTCAGGGCTTGGCGCTGGGCGGCGGCGGCACGGGCACCGCGGCGGGGGCCCACGCTCCCAGAACCGTTGCCGAGCGCACGTGCGCCGGCAAGTGCGCGTCGAATCGCCCCTGATACCAGGTCCAGCCGAGCGCCAGCACGATCCCCATCGCCAGCAGCGTCTTTGCTGGAAAACCACGCTCAGCGTAACGATCCTGGGAATCGCGGCGCGATCCGGGCGGCAACTTCGCCACCTTGGTGAGCGTCACGCCGAACGGGACGTTGATCTTTGCGCGCGAATTGATCGCCCAACCGTTGGCGTCGAGGATCGGCCCGAGGTTGCGCTTACGCAGCTTGACGTACGCCAGCACGACCGACGGCGTCGAGATCAGCAGCACCACCGCCACGGCAGCCCCGAAGGTCGCGGCCGGTCCCAGCTTGAAGACTCCCGTCGCGTATCCAATGATGGCGGTGAGGAACGTTCCGATCGCGCCGAACGCGACACCCAGCGCCGCGACCGTGCCGATGTCGATCTTGGTGGCGGCTGCCGGCTTGGCGGGCTCCCCCTTGTCGAGGTTGACGGCCCGCGCGGCGGTGCTGTCGAGCTGCTTGTGCGCGTCGCTGTCGGCGGCGGCCGCGCGCTTCGCGACCTGCTCTTCGATGAAGCGCACGAACTTCTTGTAGGGCGCGAAGAACGCCTGCCGCACGCTGATCGGGTTGTCGATGATCTTGCTGATCGTCGCGTCCCAGTCCTGCCCCTTGCGGTCGTAGAAGACGCCGTTGCGTCCGACCATCAGGTTGTCGGAGTCGCCGGCGGTGAACGCCGCGACGATCTGCATCTTTTCGTTGCTGGCGCGGCGCACGCAGTCGACGTAGGCGAGATAGGCGCCGGCGAGCGCCGCCATCGTGGCGTGGCGCGCCGGGTCCTCGACCGGCAGGCAGAGCGTGCACGCGCGCTGATCGAGGTAAAGCGTGCCGGCCTGAAAGATCGCCGGCTCGCCGCCGTCGTAGAAGTCCTTGAAGCTGACGAAGTTGGTGCACAGGCGATGGAGATCGCGGTGATACCGGACCAGACGCTCGAGGTTCTCGATCGCCGCGACCTCCGGCTCGAGCGTCTTGTCGCGCGCGATGAGCTCGGTCAACTGTTGCTCGCCCCCCGACGCGAGGATCGCACGCACGCGCGCGATGCCGAGGCGAGCCAAGCGCGAGCCACGCTGACCGGCGCGCCAGGCGGCGCACGGCGCGAGGCGCTCGTCGAGGCGGCGCCACTCGTCCTCGGTGAGGATCGCGCGATCGCCCAGCACCGGCGCGACGGCGTCGCGGCGAAAGACGCCGATCGCGGCTGCGTGCGCCGGATTGATCCCCTCGACCAGCGGCAGCGGCCGCCCGGCGGCGATCAGCGCCAGCGGGAACGCGGCCAGCTCGCTGCCCGACGCCGAGAGATCCTCGTCGAGCGCCGCCAGGTAGTCCTCTTCCTTGCGGTTGAGCAGCGGCAGCGCGCGCGGATCGAAGGCCGCGACCCGACAGCGCGTGAAGTAGTCGTCGACCTTGGCGCGCACCGCCTCGACGGCGGTCGTGGCGGCGACGGTCTTGTCGAGGCCGAGGAACGACACGCGGCCGTCCGCCTCACCCTCCTTGAACCAGGCGTCGTATTCGCGGGCCTCGGCGAAGAAGAGGTCGACCAGCGCCTGGCTGACGCCGCGCTTGCCCGACCGATCCGGCTCGGAGTCGATGCAGGTGATGATCTCGTCGATCAGCGCGCGCGTGGCGTCGTCGTCGGCCGATTCGCGGATGACGACGCCGTCCCCGTTGAACGTGGTGCCGGCGAACAGCTTCACCGGATCGGCGAAGTCGGCGGGCGCGATCGAAGTCGCCGTCGGGCGTCCGAGGTTGGTCAACACCTGCTTCGCCGCGCCGAGCAGGATCTTGCCGGAGGGCGTGTCGTCGACGATCGCCTCCAGCGGCAGCTCGGCGCCGCCGCGCACCAGGTCATCGGGGCGCTTGAGGTTCGCGCAGGCGAACTGCACCGCCGACAGCAGCTCGCCGACGCGGATGCGCCCATCCTTGTCGCTGTCGATCAGCGCGGCGGTCCGCAGGTCTATGTCCAACCCGGAGGTCGGCGAGGCCAGCGCGACCCACAGCTTCTGGTCGAGCGAGCCGAGGTTGACGAAGTCGTCGCCGGTCGAGAGCTTGACCTGGTCGAAGCCGCCCGCGCGAAAGAAGCGCCACCGGTGAGTACTGGTCTTGGTCATCTTCTACTGGGCCACCCACATTGCACGCTGCACATTGCACGCTGCACGCCTAGAGGAAGGTGAAGATCAGCGTGATCTCGCTGAGGGTGTCGATCTTCTCGGCGAAGAAGAAAGGCTGCGCTGGTGTGGCCGTCCCGATGCCGGGCGGCGCGGGCAGTGGCGCCGGATTCTGGTCGTACTTGAGCGTGAACCCGAACCCGATGCTCAGCTGCTTGAGCAGCGTGGTGGTCAGCCCGACCTTGCCGTTGACGCGCGTGTCATTGAACGCGCTCACGCCGGTCTGACCGGTGGATACATTGACCGCGGCGCCTTCTTTGTTGAGATTGAAGAGCGCCTCGATGCTGGCGTTGATTCCGGTCGCCGCGCTGATCTTCAGCGCCTCGCCGACGAAGACGCGCGCCGAGTGGATCGACACGGGATCCAGCACCTTGCCGGCCTGCTGAACGTAGCGTTCGTACGAGAAGTCGTAGCCGAGCTCGGCCACCAGCAGGTGCATGTCATCCTTGAACAGCTGGCGGCTGTAGCCGATCTGGCCGCCGCCGAAGAAGGTCTTGCCGGCGATCTCGTCGGACGCCGCTTGCCCGATCACGTATCCGGCGTTGTTGGTTGTGAAGAACCGATCGTACCGGCCCCGGAGGGCTTCGTTGTTGGTGCTGGTGACCGACTGGCGCCCGATGGTGTACGTGTTGCTGATCGGATCGACGAAACCGACGCGGTTGTTCGCCCGCCCGTAGGCGACGCTCCCCTCGAGGGCCAGTTTGTTGCCGCCCTCCTTGCGCGAGACGCTGGCGGTGAAGAGGCCATTCTTGGTATCCGAGTTCCCGGTGGTGATGGCGAAGCCGCCCTTGGCCTGCGCCTTCCATTCGACGGTCTTCACCTCCTCCGGCTTGGCGAAGTCGAACTTGGGATCCTTTTGCCCGAAGGCCAGTCGCTCGAAGGCCGGCGTCGGACCGAGCAGCGCGAGCAGCACCAGGGCAGGCGGCAGCGCGCGCGGCGCCTGGCGCGCGCATTTCTGGATTCGAGGCGTCATGGCGCGGTAGAGTACAAGTGCCCCCTCGAGAGTCAACAATGGCCCCGAGGGTGAAGGGACCTTCTGATGGCGCTGAATGACCCGCGCAGCTGGGATGACTGGATCCGGGAGTACGCGCGGCAGCCACCAGCATCGGGTCAACCGGCTCTGCCACACGATCGGGATTCCGCTGATCGCGCTCGCGGTTCCGCTGTTCCTGGTCGCGATCGCGGTGCGCGGGCTCTGGCCGGTGCCGCTGGGGCTGTTCGTCGTCGGCTGGATCTTCCAGCTGGTCGGCCACGCCTATGAAGGAAAGCCGCCTGAGTTTCTCAAGGATTGGCGGTTTCTCTTCGTCGGGCTGCGCTGGTGGCTGGCCAAGCTGCGCGGACGAGCCTGACCTCAGCGACGACAAACCGGGGACGCTGACGACGTGCGGCGCGCGCCGTGGCGCGCGCGCGCCCCGCCCGCGGGCCCAACGTTTGCGCTATGGTGTTGGGCTTCATGTCGGTCGACGTCGAAAAGCTGAAGCGTGAGGTCGCGGGCCGGCGAACCTTCGCCATCATCTCCCACCCGGACGCGGGCAAGACCACGCTCACCGAGAAGGTGCTGCTCTACGGCGGCGCCATCCACCTGGCCGGCTCGGTCAAGCAGGCGCGGGGCGGCAGCCGCGCCGTCACCAGCGACTGGATGGAGATCGAGCGCCAGCGCGGCATCTCGATCTCGACCAGCGTGCTGCAGTTCGAGTACCGCGGGCGGCAGATCAACCTGCTCGACACGCCCGGCCACAACGACTTCAGCGAGGACACCTACCGCACGCTGGCCGCCGCCGACTCGGCGGTCATGCTGATCGACAGCGTCAAGGGCGTCGAGCCGCAGACGATCAAGCTGTTTCAGGTCTGCCGGATGCGCGGCATCCCGATCATCACCTTCATCAACAAGATGGACCGCGACGGCAAGGAGCCGCTCGACCTGCTCGACGAGATCGAGCGCGTGCTCGGCATCCCCTGCAGCCCCGTCAACTGGCCGATCGGCTCGGGGCACGAGCTTCTACGGCGTCTACGATCGCTGGCACAAGCAGCGCGCTGCACTTCGAGCGCGCCGAGGGCGGCGCGCGACTCGCGCCCCATGACCGAGGGGGCGCTCGACGACGAGGAGATCGCCGAGGCGCTGGGCCCCACCCGCCACCGGCAGCTCAGCGACGAGCTGGCGCTGCTGGAGACGGCGGGCAACGCCTTCGACACCGAGCTGTTCCTGCGCGGCGGCGTCACGCCGGTCTTCTTCGGCAGCGCCATGACCAACTTCGGCCTCGAGCCCTTCCTCGACCACTTCGTCGACGCTGGCGCCGCCGCCGCGGCAGCGCGCGACGTCGGTCGGGCCGCTGGCGCCCGACGCGCCGGCGTTCTCGGGCTTCGTCTTCAAGATCCAGGCGAACATGGATCCCAACCACCGCGATCGCATCGCCTTCGTGCGCATCTGCTCGGGGCGCTTCGCGCGCGGCATGGAGGTGACTCACGTGCGCACCGGCAAGACGCTGGCGCTGACGCGCCCGCTGCAGTTCATGGCGCAGGAGCGGACCATCGTCGACGAGGCGTTCTCGGGCGACATCATCGGCCTGTGGGACGGCGGCAACCTGCGCATCGGCGACACGCTGTGCGAGGGGGCGCCGCTGGAGTTCGAGGGCATCCCGCGCTTCTCGCCCGAGCACTTCGTGCGCGTGCGGCTCACCGATCCGCTGAAGCGCAAGCAGCTCAAGAAGGGGCTCGACCAGCTGTCGGAGGAGGGCGCCGTGCAGCTGTTCTTCGACCGCACGCGCCTGGAGCGCGACCCGATGCTGGGCGCCGTCGGCGTGCTGCAGTTCGAGGTCATCCAGCACCGCCTGAAGTCCGAGTACGGCGTCAACGTCGGCTTCGATCGCCTGCCCTACCTGCACGCGCGCTGGATCGAGGGCGACGCCGGTGAACCTGGACAAGTTCGAGCGCCCCGGGTCGACGACCTCGGTGTTCGACGTCGAGGGGCGGCCGCTGGTGCTGTTCGCCAACGAGTGGGCGATGCGCAACGCCATCCAGGACAACCCCCAGCTGCAGTTCATCGCCGCCGTGCAACCGGGGCGCGGCGCGCGGCCGGCCGCGTAGTATAGTGGCGGCCCCCTGGGCCGCCGGCCCGTCGGGCGCAGTGCCGCAACTTCAAGCTCGAGGTAAAGACCACGTGAAGGATCGCCTACCTCTCGTCGCCGATTTGCTCATGGACGCGGCCCACGCCGACCGTCAGCTGGCGGGCGAAGAGAAGAGCACCGTGCGCCGGCTGTTGCGCGAGATCATGGGCATCGGCAACGCCGCGCTGCCGATGGACCTCGACTTCCGCATCGACGACTTCTCCCCCGCGGCGTTCGACCTGGCGCGCACCGGCGCCGCCTTCGCGGGCGATCCGCCTGCGCAGAAGCGCCGCCTGGTCGAGCTGTGCGCCGCCGTGCACGCCGCCGACGGCGAGCTCGACCTGGCCGAGGACGAGCACCTGCGGCGCGTGGCGGCCGCGATCGGCCTGTCGCTCGACCAGTTCCACGACCTGGTCGTCGACATCCTGGAAGACGTCGAGAACATCGAGATCGGCGCCGCCGACCTCGAGCAACTGCGCCGCGGGTAGGCGCACAGGCGACCCCGGCGCAGGCCGGTTGAACGCCACGACGCCAGGACGCCACGGTCCGGAGTCTTGAGAATCCGGTCTCTTGGCGTCTCTGGCGTCGTGGCGTTCTCCTTTGTCCGACCAGCATCAAGCCTAGGCCGGAACCGAGGGGTGTGGTCTTGACGTGATTGTTACGAACTGGGGCGTTGACTCGTGCGCACCTTGCAGCTACCGTTCACAAACTGAATCGCGGTTCATTTTATGAAATCAGCTCAACAACCGGCTCTCCGACAGCGCATCCGCGAGACCACGGCGCAGGCCATCCTCGGCGCCGCCGAGGAGGTGTTCGCCAACAAGGGGCTGCACGCCGCCCACATGGGCGAGATCGCCGCGCTGGCCGGCGTCGCGGTGGGCACGCTCTACAACCACTTCGCCGACCGCGACGCGCTGCTGGCCGGGCTGCTCGAGGACCGGCGCGCCGAGCTGCTGGCGCGCATCGACGACGCGCTCCGCGAGGTGCCGAAGACCGGGTCGTTCCGCGACCGGCTGCGCGCGTTCCTGATGGCCGTGCTGACCCACAAGCAGGCGCACCGGCGCTTCTTCCAGATCCTGATGCAGGGCGAGATCGGCCGCTATCAGGAGACCTTCCCGTCGGCGTGCCACGTGCCGCCGGCGACGATACACGAGGTGCTGTCCCGCCTCGACAAGCTGATGAAGCAGGGCGTGCGCACGCACGCCCTGCGCGCCGACATCGCCGATCTGGCGCCGGTGCTGTTCATGGGGATGATCCGCGCGATCATGATTCGCGACACCTTCCTCAAGGGCCTGGGCAGCCGGCGACCTGCTGGCCGAGGCCGATCGCCTGCTGACGTTCTTCTTCGAGGGGGCGGGCGCATGAGCGCGGCGCCACGTCCGCCGGTCAACAAGTGGTTGGTCACCCTGTCGGTGACCTTCGGTACTCTCATGGGCGCCATCGACATCTCGATCGTCGCCGTCGCGACGCCGCACCTGCGCGGCGCGCTCGGCGCCACCGTCGAGGAGATGACCTGGGTGACGACCGGGTTCGTGATCGCCACCGTCGTGGTGATGCCGCTGACCGCGTTCCTCGGCCGGCTGTTCGGACAAAAGCGCGTCTATCTCTTCTCGCTGGCGCTGTTCGTGCTCGGCTCGGCGCTGTGCGGGATGGCGCGCACCCTGCCGATGATGGTCGCCTTCCGTGCGCTGCAGGGGTTCGGCGCGGGCGCATTACAACCAACCGAACAGGCGATCCTGCGCCAGACCTTTCCGCCCGAAGAGCAGGGGATGGCGATGGCGCTGTTCGGCCTGGCGGTCGTCGTCGGCCCAGCGATCGGTCCGACGCTGGGCGGGTACATCGTCGACAACTACAGCTGGCCCTGGATCTTCTTCATCAACTTGCCGATCGGCCTGCTCGCGCTGTTCATGGTCACGCGCTTCGTGCACGAACCGGAGGACATTCGCCGCGCCAACCTCGAGGCGGCGCGGCGGCAGCGCGGCAACCTCGACTGGATCGGCATCGTGCTCATGGCGATCGGGCTCGCGGCGCTGCAGTACGTGCTGGAGGAGGGCAGCCGCAACGACTGGTTCCAGTCACGCGTCATCGCGGTCTGCTCCTTCGTGGCGCTCTTCGTGCTGGCGGCGTTCGTGATCCGCGAGCTGACCGCCCCCTTCCCGGCGGTCGATCTGCGCCTGTTCAAGGACGGCGTGTTCCTGTCGGGGACGCTGATCGGCGCGATGATGTTCGCGATCCTGATGTCGATCACCTTCCTGCTGCCGGTCTTCATGCAGGAGCTGCTCGGCTTCACGGCCACCCAGTCGGGCCAGGCGCTGATGCCACGCGCGCTGGCGATGATGGTCGGCATCCCCATCGTGGGGCGCCTCTACAACAAGGTGCAGGCGCGCATCCTGATCCTGATCGGCATCTCGCTGGTGGCGACCAGCGCCTACATGATGTCGCACTACACGCTCGACACCGGCGCGCGGACGGTGGTGTTCGCGATCATCGTCCAGGGCCTCGGCTTCTCGTCGCTGTTCGTGCCGCTGACCGCGGTGGCGCTGAGCACGATCCCGCGCTATCGGCTCGCCGACGCGACCGGGCTCAACTCGCTGCTGCGCCAGATCGGCGGATCGCTGGGCCTGGCCACCTTCGCGACGCTGCTGCCGCGGTTCATCGCGGGCGCGCACAACGGGCTGGCCGGCCCATCTGCCGGTCGGACGCCCCGAGCTGATGAGCCGCCTCGGGATGATCGAACACGCCCTCGGCGCGCAGGGCTTCGACACCAACACCGCTCACGTCGCCGCTGGGCGCGTGCTGGGCGGGATGGTCGATGCGTCAGGCGACCGTGCTCGCCTTCGAACGGATGTTCTTGCTGGCGGGCATCGCCTTCTTGTTCATTCTTCCGCTCGTGCTGTTCCTGAAGAGCCCGACCGCCGCGCGCGGACCCAAGCCCGACGTACACGTGGAGATGTGAGCACCATGGAAACCGCTCGGAATCAGAGGAGCCCCGAGCCGGCGAGCGCCGGCAAGCCGCCGGTCGACCGATCGCGTCGGCCCCCGCGGCGAACGCGGCGCCGCCGCGCAAGCGGGCGCCGTCCCTTCATCATTCTGGGGGTCGTCGCCGTGCTCGCGCTCGGCGGCATCGCGGCCTACCACTTCGCCACCGCCGGCCGCGAGGGGACCGACGACGCCCAGGTCACCGCCGACATGGTCCCGGTCGGCACGCGGGTCGCCGGCGCGGTCGCCCACGTGCCGCATCCAGGAGAACCAGCGCGGTCAAGAAGGGCGACCTGCTGGTCGAGATCGACCGCGCCGACTACGCGGCGCGCGCGCGGCAGGCCGAGGCCGAGCTGGCGACCGCGCAGGCGCAGGCGGCCGCCGCCGATGCCCAGGTGCAGATCGTCGAGGCGACCTCCAAGGGCGGGCTGGCCACCGCGCGGCGTCGCTGGTCGGCTCGACCGTCGGCGTCAGCGGCGCCGACGCGCAGCTCGCCGTGGCGCGCGCGGCGCTCACGCGCGCCGAGTCCGACGCGCGCAAGGCCGGCATCGATCTCGCATCGCGCGCAGGAGCTGCAGCGCGCGAACGCGACCACGCAGGAGCGGCTCGACAGCGCCCAGTCGGCCTTCGACGCCTCGCGCGCCGCGGTCGCGCAGGCGCAGGCGCAGATCACCTTCGCCGAAGAGACGAAGCGCACGGCGCAGAGCCGCGTCGGCGAGGCGCGCGGCCGCGTGAGCCAGAGCGCGCCGATCGCGCCGCAGATCGCCGCCGCGCACGCCGGGCGCCGACCTGGCGCGCGCCCGCGTGCAGAGCGCCGAGGCGGCGCTGACGCTGGCCAAGCTGCAGCTCGACTACACCCGCGTGCTCGCGCCCGGCCGACGGCGTCGCGTCCAAGCTGATGGTGCACGACGGGCAGCTGGTCGGCGTGGGCCAGCCGGTCGTCGAGCTGGTGCCGACGGTGACCTACGTGCTGGCGAACTTCAAGGAGACCCAGATCGGCCGCATGCGCCCCGGCCAGCACGCCGACATCGAGGTCGACGCCTTCCCCGGCCGCAAGTTCGAGGGCAAAGTCGAGAGCCTGTCCGGCGGCACCGGCGCCGCGTTCTCGCTGCTGCCCGCCGACAACGCCACCGGCAACTTCGTCAAGGTGGTCCAGCGCGTCCCGGTGCGGATCGCCTGGGTCAACCCGCCGGCCGATGTCGATCTGCGCGCGGGCCTGTCGGCCGACGTCACCGTGACCGTCGACAAATGAGCGCGACGACCGTGTACCGCCACACCCTGGGCGCGCTGATCGTCGTGGCGACGCTCGGCAGCGCCCGATCGGCAGTGCGGCGCCCGGCAGTGCGGCGCCCGGCAGTGCGGCGCCCGCCGCCGGCGCGCCCACCAGCCTGACCGTCGAGCAGGCCGTCGAGCTGGCGCTGCGCTCGAACCCCCGGTCCTGGCCGCGCGCGCGCGCGCGTCGACGCGAGCGACGAGCGCACGACCTCCGTCGGGCGCCGCATGCTGCCGGTCGTCCATCTGTCGGAAGAGCTGCAGTACTACAACAGCCCCTTCTCGGTGTCGTTCAACGGCGGGCCCCTTCCGGTGGCGCGCGAGCAGACGCACCAACACCTTCGTCGCCGCGATCGAGCAGCCGCTGCTGGGCCTGTTGCGCCTCGACAGCGAGCACGATGCGCAGGCCGCCGGCACCGACGCGGCGCGCGCGCAGCTCGCCGCCGCCGAGGCCGATCTGCGCGAGGCGGTCCAGACCCAGTTCCTGCGCTACTTCGAGGCGCAGGCGATCGGGCAGATCGCCGACACCTCGGAGCACGAGCTCGGCGATGAGGTCGAGGTGGCGCGCGCGCGCCTCGCCTCGGGCGTGATCACGCGCGCCGACATGCTGCGCATCGAGGTCGCGGTGGCCAACGCCCACCAGCAGGCGCTGCAGGCGCGCAGCCAGGCGCAGGTCGCGCGCGCGACGCTGCTCGCGCTGATCGGCACCGGGGTCGCCGACGCCGGGGTGACGTTGCTCGAGCCGCGCAACCTGCTGGCCGCCGCGCGCACGCCGCCGGCGCGGCTCGACGCGCTGCTGCCGCAGGCGCGCGCGCGCCGCCCCGAGCTGGTCGAGCGTCTGCGCCTGGTCGACGCCGCCGATCAGCGGGCGCACGCCAGCGGCTACTCCCTGCTGCCCGAGATCAACGCCGAGGCCGCCTACCTGCGCACCGACGGTCAGGTGTTCGCCCCCAAGAACTCGGCCTTCGTCGGCGTGCGCGCCGAGTGGGCGATCTGGGAGTGGGGCGCGACCGAGCACCTGCGCCGCGCCGCCGGCGCCGACGCGCAAGCGGCGCGTCGCGACCTCGAAGCGACCGAGCGGCAGGTCGAGTCGGATCTGTCGATCAGCCTGGCGCAGGGGGACGCGGCGCGCGGCGCGGTCGACGCGGCCGAGAAGGCGATCGCCAGCGCCGAGGAGGCCTTTCGTGTCACCGAGCGCGCAGGTCAAGGCCGGCGCGGCGACAACCACCGATCTGCTCGAAGCTCAGTCGGCGCTGACCCAGGCGCGGCTCAACCTCACGCGCGCGCAGTACGAGCTCGCGCTCTCGCACGTCGCCGTCGCCCGCGCCTCCGGCGTGTGAGCTGGCCGAGACCGGACCGCCGGCGCGCTCAGCGGTGCGGCGTCACGCCGGTGCCGGCGTGGCCCGCGCCCGCGTGCTCGATCGCGCGCGACTTGGTCGATGTCCCGGTCGTCGTCCCGATCGGGGCCGCCGCCTGCTCCGAGGCGGCGCACACCGCCTCGACCAGCCCGCGCCCGCAGGTGCCGGCGTAGGTCTCGCGCCGCCGACCTGGCCAGGCCGCCTCGATGCGTCTTCTCGCGGCAGTTCACCAGCGCGGTGAAGATCTGCTCGCCCGGTCCGGCGACGCGCGTACGCGGCGCCGACCAACGAAACAGCGTCACCGTTCCGTAGTCACGCAGCGAGGCGCGGTCGAACACCAGCGCGCTGCCGCTCTTGATCTCGCACGCGATCTGCCACTGTCCGTACGGCCAGCGCGCGTCGGAGGAGACATCGACCGTGGTCGAGGTGTCGCCGGGGTCGCTCGGCGCCTCCGAAGCGCTGTCGGCCGCGACACCCGAAGGCACATCAGCCGACGCCGTCACGTTCCCCGCGACGGTGTCGGCCGCAACCTCGTCCACGCGCGCTCCGCGCGCGCTTTCGGCGACGCCGACAGCCGCCTGGCCGGCGGTCGCCCGCGGCGCGAGGATCGACTGAGACTCCTGCGCGCGCCCCGTCAAGTCACGCAGCGCATCTTCGCGCTCGCGCACCAGCGCGCTCGCCAACGCCAGCACCCCCACCACCAAGGCCTTCATCACTTAACTCACCTTCACCGGACTCATATCGGGCCTCCACATCGGCCCCATGCCGTCCATCTTGAGCGACGAACGCCGCCATTACCAGCGACCGCAAACAACTTTTCCCGTTGTTCACGGCAGCGAAACATTCCTCCCTACACACGTTGACAAATCAACGAGTTACTCGCGCCTAACGCCTTTCTGACACGTGCGCCTCCACCAGTGACAGGAACGTGTCAGCGGCGCGCGTCCCCAGCCGCGCAGGGTTGCGCAGCGCGAGAACGTCGCGCGTCGGCGTCGGATCGGTCAGCGCGACCGCGCTCAGCCGATCGTCGTTCTTGGGCAGATAGCGCTCAGGCAAGATCGTGATCAACTTTCCCGCGCGCACGATCTCGCGCAGTCCCTCGCCCGAGTCAAGGGTGACCGCGACACGCGGCACGAACCCGGCGCGCTCGCAGGCGCTGTGTACGACCGTCGCCGTGTAGGTGCCGGCCGGCACCAGCGCCAGCGCGCGCTCGCGCAGCGCCGCCATCGCGATCTTGCGCCGGCGCGCGAGCGGATCGGACTTGTGAATGATCGCGACGAAGCGCTCCTGATAGAGACGGCGCACCGACAGGCCGGTCAGCGTCTCGGGCGGCGCGCCCGCGACGAAGCCGATCTCCTCGCCGCCGTGGCGAACCGCCTGCGCGATGGCCTCGGCGGGGTGGGTGCGCACACCGAGCGCCACGCCGGGATAGCGCGCGACGAAGCGCGCGATCGGCGCCGGCAGCAGCGTCGCGTTCAGGCTTTGAATCGACGCGACCATCAGCTCGCCGCGCGCCAGCCCCTGCAGCGCGGCCAGGTCGGCGGCGAACCCAGTGACCGCCGCCAGCGCATCTTGCGCGCGCGCCAGCAGCAGGCGGCCCGCCGCGGTGGGGCGCAGATCGTCGCGCGGCCGGCGATCCAGCAGGCGCACCCCCACCTCACGCTCCAGCCGGCCAAGCGCGTGCGACAGCGTCGGTTGCGCGACATGAATCGCCCGCGCCGCCGCGGTGACGCTGCGGTGCTCGACGCAAGCCAGGAAATAGTTGAGATCGCGCAGCTCCATGGTGGGGCATTAAAGCGGTGAATCGAAGTATTGGGAACCAGTCGTGCGATGCATGCGCGCCGGCGCGCGCCGTTACGCCGCTAGCCGGGGGCTGAGGCTCGCTTAGGCTTGGGCCATGGGTTCAAAGCGGGGCGAGGACCGACGAGGGCGCGGGTCCTGTCACGGGGTGGGGTCCTCCCCGCTGCGGTCAGATGGCGGGAGCAGCCTGGCTTGTTGTGGCAACTCCCGATCGCCATTCATCGGAATCGGTCGCGCAGGGCACGACACGCCGCCATCTGACCGCATCGGGGGCCCCCCCCACCCCGTGCCACCCGCGCCCTCATCGGTCCCCGCTCTCAATGAGCACGCTTTCGACTCGTCCGGGGCCGGATCGTTCCAGTGTGTCGCAAGCGATCTCGTTGAGAGCACCGAGAAGCGAAGGGCGCGGGTGACCGGAGTGGGGGGACCCAAATGGGAGCGGACCGCGGCGTGTCGTGCCCTGCGCGACTGATTCCGATGAGCAACGGTCGGGAGTTGCCACCGCAAGCCAGGCTGCTCCCGCGGTCCGATCCCATTTGGGAGGACCCACGCAGGGCAGGACCCGCGCCCTTTGCTTCTCGGTGCCCCGCTTAACTGAACGGGATTGCCGTCAGCTGCGCAGCTTGTAACCGGTCGCGAGCATCCAGATCGCGATCACCAGCGACAGCGCGCCGATGCCGCCGGTCACCGCCAGGCCGAGCCAGGGCGACGAGGTCGAGGTGCCGACGACGCCGTAGCGCAACCCCTCGACCATGTAGAGGACCGGGTTGACCCGGCTTACGTAGCTCCAGGGGCGCGGCAGCATGTTGGCGCTGTAGAAGACGCCGCCCAAGAAGGTGAGCGGCGTGATGATGAAGGTGGGGACGATGTTGAGCTGCTCGAACTTGTCGCTCCAGATCGCGACCACCAGGCCGACCAGGCCGAAGGTCGCGCCGACCAGGAGGGCGAACACCAGCACCCAGACCGGGTGACTGACGTGAAACCCGGTGAACAGCGCGGAGATCGCCCACACGATCCCGCCGACCAGCACCCCGCGCAGCACCGCCGCCAGGATGAACGCCAGCAGCAGATCGACGACGCCCAGCGGCGCCACCAGCAGATCGACGATCGTCCCTTGCATCTTGGCGATGAACATCGACGACGACGTGTTGAGGAAGGCGTTCTGGCTGAGGCTGAGCAGCATGAGCCCCGGCACGATGAAGCGGATATACGAAACGCCGTCGACCTCGCGCACGCGGCCGCCGAGCGCGTAGCCGAAGACCAGGAAGTAGAGCGCGGTGGTGACGATCGGCTGCGCCAGCGTCTGCCCGGGCACCCGCAGGAACCGACGCGTCTCCTTCGCGAACAGCGTCTGAAATCCGACGATGTTCATTGCGCCGGCGCCCCGGTCGCACCCGTCAGCGCCAGGAACACCTGCTCCAGCGACGGCTGCTCGGTGTCGATGTCGGCCACCGCCGGCTCGAGCGTCGCGAGCCGGGCCAGCAGCGCCGCCGGCGCGATCTGGCCGAGCGGGCAGGTGATCACCCGACCGGTGCCGTCGACGGAGGCGCCCAGCTCCCGGAGCCACGCCGGCAGGCCCGCGTCGCGCGCCTCGCCGGAGCCGAGCGGCGCCACCAGCCGCACGCGCAGCTGCTTGTGGCCGAAGCGCGCCAGCAGCGCCGCCGTCGTGTCGAGACCGACCAGCTGGCCGCGATCGATCACCGCCACGCGATCGGCGAGCGCCTCCGCCTCCTCGAGGTAGTGGGTCGTGAGGACGATGGTCGTCCCCTCCTGGCGCAGGTGACGCACGTAGTTCCACAGGTCGCGGCGCAGGGCGACGTCGACGCCGGCGGTCGGCTCGTCGAGAAAGACCACGCGCGGCCGATGCACCAGCGCCTTGCCGATCAACAGCCGGCGCTTCATCCCGCCCGACAGCGCGCGCGTGTTGGTGTCGGCTTTGGCGGACAGGTCGAGCGCGCGCAGCACCTCGTCGACGCGGGCGCGGTCGGGCCGCTGGCCGTAGTAGCCCATCTGAAAGGCGAGCACCTCGCGCGGGGTGAAGAACGGATCGAAGTTGACCTCCTGCGGAACCAGCCCGACCAGCTTGCGCGCCGCGATCGCGTCGCGCACCACGTCGCAGCCGAGCACACGCGCGCGACCGGCGGTCGCCCGCACCAGGCCGCACACGATCGAGATCCAGGTCGTCTTGCCGGCGCCGTTCGGCCCCAGCAGCGCGAAGATCTCGCCGGCCTCGATCGACAGCGACACCCCGGCGAGCGCCGTGAGGCCGCCGTAGCGTTTCTTCAACCCGTCGGTCTCGACTGCCAGCTCCCGGTTCATCGGACCCGCGATGCCTAACACATCCCGGGCGCTTTGACCCGGTCGCTCTCGCGCGCCTTATCGACGCTGGGGCGGCGCGGGATCCGCTGCCCGCCCCGGTGGCCGATCCGGTGTCTCCCCAGGCCGCCCCGACGGGGGCAACCTCGATCCCGCTCGTGGCGGCGCCGGCTGTTCGGCGGCCGCTTTCCGCCGGCCCATCGTCCAGCTCGGCGGATCGCTCGCGGGGAACGACTCGAGGCTGGCCTCGTCAATCAGCTCGTCTTCTGCTTTTTTGTCGCCCACGGCTTCACCCCCACTGAATCTAAGTCGCGCCGGCGGCGCTGCATCGGCAGCTCACGCGAGCCGCGGGCGCCGCGCGACCCTCATGCTGGAACCTCGAAAGGATAGCCCCGCTGATACTCTCGCCCTCCCGGCGGGCCAGGGCGCTTCAACCCGCGCGGAACTGAAAGTCTCGTTCCTTGACCACGGCGCGCTCTTCGAGATCAACCAGGAACGCCCGCCCCTCGCCCACCATCCCGTTGAACGTCAGCAGATACCAGACGTCGACGCCCCAGCGCACGTGGCCGCTCTCGCACGGGGGCGACCACTCCGCCGGCTCGAGATCTCCCAGCGCCGCCGGCCGGATCTTGGCCTTGGCGCGCAGCTCGCGGAACGGCTCCGACAGGCGAACGATCTCGACCGCCTGCTCGCCCGGGACCTGCTGGATCTCCCGCCGCCAGTCGCTGATCAGACGGAGGCGCGACGGGTTACCGCTGAGATCGATCTCGGTCTCGTAAGCTTCGTCGGCGGGCAGCCCGACGAAATCGGGCACGTCGAACTCGGGGAAGAGATCGGACTTGGTCATCTCCGCCAGCCGCTCGTCGAGCGCGCGCTGCGCCTCCCGGCGCCGTTCATCGGTGTAGTGGGCGTAGAGGCGGAGAACCGACTGGCGCGAGGGCAGTCGATGATCCCAATCGGCCAGCCAGTCGGCCGCCGCGTACCGCGCGCTCGCGAACGGAACCAGCGGCGGCAGCGCCGCCGCCAGGCGTGCACCTTCGTCGGGACGCACGAGCAATCCCTGCTGCTTGAGCCGCGCATGGACGCGCAGCTCGGTCCGCAGAAGGTCACGGAGATCGAGGGACATCGGGGATGGCCATCTTAGGTGGTTTCGCCCAACCCGTCGATAACCACCGGACCTCAAGAAGCTGAACCGTATCAAATCCGTGGTGCGGTCGGACGGCGGGACCGGTCGGACCGCGCGGGCACGCCGCGCGCAGCGTCCAGGGCATGGTTCAGGTGCCGGCGAGATCCGACGCGACCAGCAGCTCAACCAGCTCGACGACGCCGGCGCCGCTGGCGCCGGCGGTGACCAGGCGCGCGTGCCGCTTGAGCGCCGGCACAGCGTTGGCGACGGCGACGCCGCACCCGCAGCACGCGAGCAGGCGCTCGTCATTCTCGGCGTCACCGATGGCGACGACATTGCGCGCCGAGAGGCTCAGCTCTTCGAGCGCCGCCGTGAGCCCGCTGGCCTTGTCGATGCGCGTCGGCAGCAACATCACCGCCTCGCGATTGAGGATGACCTGCCAATCGAGACCCAGCCGGCGAATCACCTGCGCCGCGACGGTGTCGTTCGGCCGCTCGGTCGCCACGATGACACGCCCCGCGACCAGCGGCGAGACCCCGGCGGCGCGCAGAGCCTCGAGCAGCCCGGGCGGCGGCGCCTCGGCGAGCGCGCGCGTGGCCCCGGTCGCCGGTGCATGGACCACCGCGCCGTTCTCGGCGACCACGCGATCGAACAGGCCGACCTCGGGAAAGACCGCCAGCAGATCGTCGAGCCGGCGACCGGTGACGAGCAGCGTGCGACGACCGCTGGCGCGCAGGCGCGCGAGGGCGTTCACCGTCTCGCGCGCGACGTGCCCGCCGGAGGCCAGCGTGCTGTCGTAGTCGCAGGCCAGGGCGTGATAGCGCATCCTTCATGCATAACGACGTCCGGCCCCGACGGAAGGCACCCGACCGGATGTAAGCTCGCGCGGTGTTTTCCACCCGCCTGTCGTGGGACCGCGCCGAGAACGCGCTGGCGCGCCAAGAGCGCGCGCGGCGTGACGCGGGCCAGCCGATTCTCGACCTGACCGAATCCAACCCGACGCGGGTCGGGCTCGCGTACCCCGAGCCGGCGCTGCGCGCCGCGCTAGGTGCCGTGGCGGCGCGCGGCTACGAACCAGCCCCGTTGGGACTGCGCCTGGCGCGGGAAGCGGTGGCGCGAGACTACGCATCGGGCGGGCAGGTGGTCGACGCCGATCAGATCATTCTCACCGCCAGCTCCAGCGAATCCTACGCGCTGCTGTTCAAGCTGCTGTGCGATCCCGGTGACGTGATCATGGTCCCGGAGCCGAGCTATCCGCTGTTCGACTATCTCGCGCGGCTCGAAGGAGTTGGGACGCTCGGGTATCGACTGGCGTACGACGGCGAGTGGCACGTCGACTTCGATAGCGTCGCCGCGGCGCAGGCGCGCGCGCGCGCCGAGGGGCGTACGATGCGCGCCCTGGTCGTCGTCAATCCGAACAACCCAACCGGCTCTTTCGTTTCAGCGTCCGATCTCGACCGCCTGGGCGAGATCTGCGCCGGCGCCGAGCTCGCGCTGATCTCGGACGAGGTCTTCGCTGGATACCGGTTCACCCTACCCGCGGCGACCACCACCACGAAGATGACGCCCACGCCCGCGCCGCCGCCCACGCCCACGCCCACGCCCACGCCCACGCCCACGCCGAGCTGTCTCGCGGTGGCGCCGGCGATGGCAGAGCGGGCGCTGACCTTCAGCCTCGGCGGCCTGTCCAAGGCCTGCGGTTTGCCGCAGCTGAAGCTGGGATGGATCGTCGTCGGCGGTCCCGCGGCGGCGGCCCGGGCGGCGCTGGCCCGCCTCGAGCTCATCACCGACACCTATCTCTCGGTCGGCGGGCCGGTACAGCGGGCGTTGCCGGATCTCCTGGATCTCGGCGCCGGCATCCGGTCCGCGATCCAGCAGCGCGTCGACGGAAATCGCGCCCGCCTGCTCGGCGCCGTGAGCCCCGACTCGCCCTGCAGCTGTCTCAACGCGGACGGGGGCTGGACCGCCATCCTGCGCGTTCCCGCCCTGGCGACGATCGATGGTGCCAGCGACGAGGCGTGGGCGGTGCGTTTGCTGGCCGAAGACGGCGTCCTGGTCCACCCCGGCTATCTCTTCGACATGCCGGCCGGTGCCTATCTGGTGGTCAGCCTGCTCCCGGAGCCCGAGACATTCACGCGCGGAACGGCGGCGATCTTCGCGCGCTGCTGTGATTCTGTTCCATAATGCGCCGGTGCTGCTCGTTCCGGCCTACGCGGTGGTCGTTGCCGCCCCCTCCGGTGCCGACCAGGGTTGTCCGACGCCGCGGCAGATCACCGACGCGCTGATGGCGCGCATCCCGGCGGTGGTCGTGTCGGGGAGCGAAGCATCGACGCCCGGCGTTCTGCGCCTGTCGGTGTCGGGAGGGACGGGAGCGAACCCGCTGCGCGTCGAGATGACCGACCAGGGGGGAGAGGTCCGCCTCTATCGCAACCTGACGGTCGCCGAGCGGGGCCACAGCGACTGCTCGGCACTGGGCGAGACGGTCGCCCTGATCGTCGAGCGGTACCTCTACGACCTGGGATATGAGGCGCCCCTGACGCTGCCGGCGCCGCTGCGCCCGGCGCCAACCGACAACCTGACGCGGGGCCCCCCGCCCCCGCCGCTCGGCGCGACGCGTTTCGACGTCTTCGCAGGCGGCTCCTGGCGGGGTGCGGCGGCCGAGGAGAGTGACCTCGAGGTCGGTATCGGGCTGGGATTCGAGCGGGGCCTCTGGAGCCGGCGCCTGGCGGCCACGATATCGGGCGGTGTTTCGTCGAGTCGGAAGTCGGACACGGCCGCCACCAACGGCTCCTCGTTCGCGACCCTCCGGCGCATGCCGTTCCGCATCGGGCTCTTCGTCCCGCTGGCGGCAGGCCCAGGGCAGTTGGAGCCCGGGGTGCGGGTCGGGGTCGATTGGCTGGTGGCGACGGTCCAAAACGGGCAGACCGACACGCAAATCCGGCCGCGCGCCGAATTGGCCCTCTGTTACCGCGTCGCGATGCTGCGCCGCCTTTTCGTGCGCGGCGGCGTTTCGGGCGGTGTGGGCACAGGCGATACATGGACCCGAAGAGACCAAACGACCGAGCTCGTCGAACCTCAGGTCTATTTCAAAGCCGGATTAGAATTGGGCTTTTCTTTTCAATGACGAAAAGTGCCCGCGACTGCTCTAACCTAATCGTAAAGGAACTACCTTGAGAACGGTTGAAAGCTCAAATGCAGTGCGGCGCGCTCCGGTTTCCGCCCCCTCGGACGGCGACCTGGTAGATCGTTGCCGTGGGGGGGATCGGGGGGCCTGGCGGCTTCTTTACGAGCGACATGCGCCGACGGTGCATCGCTTTATCTGTGCGCTCGGCGTGCCTGAGCACGAGCGCGAAGACGCCTGCCAGGAAGTCTTCATGGCGATCTACCGGAGCCTGGGGCGCTTCCGGGGTGACGCCCGGCTCTCGACCTGGATCTATCGTATCGCCGCGCGCGGCGCGAACCGCATGGTGCAACGGCGCCGCCTCAACGGCCTGCTGTCGACGCTGCTGCTGCGCGAGCCGGCGCCGGCCCCGGCGCCCGACCCGTCGGAGAAGACGGCGCGCGTGCACCTGCTCGACGATCTCTTGAAGCGGCTGCACCCGAAGAAGCGGATGGTGCTGGTGCTGTTCGAGATCGAAGGACTGCCGATCGAGGAGATCGCCAAGATCGTCGGCTGCCCCGAGAACACCGTCTGGTCGCGCCTTCATCACGCGCGCGCCGAGCTGACCAAGATGGCGAGCCGGAGGGCCCAATGAGCAATCATGGGTCCTGGCTGAGCGAGCCAGCGAACGAGGTCGAAGCCGATCTCGCGGCGGCGCTCGAAGAGGCGCGCGGGCGGCTCCCCGACGAGGTGACGATGCGTCGCCTCTGGAGCAAGGTCGCGAGCCCCGATCTCGAGCAGACGACGCGTTCGCGTTGGCCCTGGTTCGTGGGCGGGGTCGTCACCAGCTCCGCGCTCGCGGTGGCGATCGGCATCTGGTTGGTCCCGGTCGTCCCGCACACGCGGCTGATCCTTGGGTCGGTCGGCTCGGCGGAAGAGGCGCCGGTCGTCGCCCCTGAGATCGAACCGGCACGTCAGGTCGCACGGGCGGAAGATTCCGCCGATCGGGCAGCCGACGGGCCTTCCGATATCACGCCCGATAGCGAGGCGGCCGTCCCGGGGCCGTCCGCTCGCCCGAGCGCGCGGGCCTCCTCGGTGCGCACGACCGCGGGTCAGACCCGAAGGCTCGTGCTGCGCGGCGGGACGGTAGCCCGGCTCGCGCCGTCGTCGACCATGACCGTGACCCCACTCACCGACGGCAGCGAGCGGCCCGGCGTGGAGAAGGGCGAGGTGGCGTTCAGCGTTCCCCACCAGGCGCCTGGTCGTAACTTCTCGGTGTCGGCCGGCCCGTACCGCATCGTGGTCATCGGCACCAAGTTCCGCCTGCACGTCGAAGCGGCCAACGTCGCGCTCGCCGTCGACGAGGGTGTCGTCGAGGTCTGGAGGAAGCATCGCGTGGCTCGCCTCGCCTCGGGCGAGTCGTGGTCGAGCCCGACCGATCGCGGCGGCGCGCCCGTCGATGGCCCGGCGACCGGTCCCGCGACGCCCCAGGTCGCCAGCCCGGTCGCGACTCCGGCTGCGGCCGCGCCTTCGGCGGTCCCGGTGGCGGCCCCCGCGCCGGCAGCGACGCCGGCCGCTGCCGCTGCCGCGCCCCTCGATCCCATGCAGGAGGCACGCGCCGCCCTGACCGCGGGTGATCCCAACCGCGCGCTCGACGCCTATCGCGCCGCCATCGCCCGCGGTGGGCCGGCCGCCGAAAACGCCGAGTACGAGATCGGCCGCGTGCAGCGCGATCGCCTGCGCCAGCCGAACGAGGCGATCGGCACCTGGAAGCGCTATCGCACGTCGCACCCGAACGGCCTGTTGCGCGTCGAGACCGACGTCTCCATCATCGAGACCCTGGTGTCTGCCGGCGATTCGGGCGGGGCGCTCAGCGAGGCGAACGACTTCCTCCGCCACCACGCCGACAGCGAACGGCGCGCCGAGATCGCGCGCATCTCGGGCGACCTCTACCGCGAGCGGGGCGATTGCAATCACGCCGTCGGCGCCTACCAGACCGCGCTGGCGGCGTCGCGCACCCGCGAGGTGACCGAGTACGCAAGCTTCCAGCGCGCGGCCTGCCTGGTCAGCATGGGTGAATCGAGCGGCAACATCGCTCTGGAAGAATACCTGCACGCCTGGCCGCAGGGGCGGTTCAGCCGCGACGCCAGCCGGTTGCTGCAGGGCAGTCCGGCCGCCAGTCTCGGCACCAGTCTGGGCACAACGACGAGTAACCGCACCAAGTCGCCATGACGGTGAGTCGGAGGGCCGGCGGCGCGGCGCTCCTGGTCGCGGCGGTGCTTCCCGTCGCGTGCATGCGGACGCACGTCCTGGACAGCAACCCGGTTGGCGGGGGCGGCGGGTCGGGCAACTTCGATGGCGGCCCGAACGGTGGTGACGGCGGCCCTTCGAGCGACGCGCCGGGCGACCGCGGCCTGCGCTGTAACAGCGGGTCGGTCTTCTCGCTGCATTGGACGCGGGAGGTGCCAACGATTGTCTTGGCCCTCGACCGCACGCCGACAATGGCGCTGCCGATAGTGATGCATTCGGGGAGTCCGTCGCGCTTCAGCTTGACCCAAAATGCCATCACGAAAGTCCTGAACAACTACGGTGACTTCGCCTTTTTCGGTTACGCGGAGTTCCCGGGGATGCCCGACCAACCCTGCTCGGGCTCGAGCGGCTGCTGCGGCGATTGCTGCGCCAGCGGAGTCAGTTCCTTCGTTCGCCCCGGCGACGGCCTTTCCCCGATCTTGGGTCCGCTCGGTAGTTGCTCGAACCAGAATACGATCAACTGCATCAACTCGCTCGAGACGCCCACCGCGCAGGTCATCAAGAAGATCGACAAGGCCTACGCGTCGCTCATGAAGGCGACGCAACCGCGCTACGCGCTGCTTCTGACCGGCAACGAACCGTCCTGCACCCTCGACTCGTCTCCGCCAGATTTTGCCTGCGATCAGACGAGGAGCGCGATCAACAGCATGCTCATGGCCGATCCCCTTGATGCAACCTCGGTTTCGGTCTCGACCTTCGTCGTGGGAATCGGGGACGTGACGGCGGGGACGAGCGTGACGCCCCCTAGTGGGAATGACTGCCTCAACAAGTTGGCCCTGGCGGGCGGGCACGCCCCCAATGCGCCCCCGTATTACTACGTCGCCAACGCTGACGCCCTGGTCCAGACCCACATCAACAACATCGTCCTCGGGACGATCTGCCACTTCGATATCGACAACTCCACGAGCTTCGATCGAGCCATGGTGGAGGTCGACTTCAACGGGAACACGGTCCTGCGCGACGATGGAACTAATCAGAATGGTTGGAACCTCGTCACCTCGTCGCAGGGGACCAGCGTGGTGATTTACGGGCCGGCGTGTGACGCCATCATCCAGAACATGAAGGTCAGCTCCCACCAGGTGGTGATCAAGAGCTGTCCAGACCCTCACGCGCCCTGACTCGATCTGCCAACGCGGGTCGGCGTGACGGAAGTCCCATATTTTTTTACAAACGGCTCAGATTTTTTTGGCGATTGTATGTGCGTGTCAGCACTAACGGCACCAGGACGTACCCCGCCCGATGCACTGTGGGCAATTCAAAACGGAAATTCCTGGAGGACTCATGACACGGACAACAACGCTTTCGACGCTCTGGTGCACGGCGCTTGTAGCGACGCTGGCAGCGTACGGCTGCGGCAGCAGCTCGACGATCGACACCGGCACGGGTGGCAAGACCGCCGGCACGGGTGGCAGGACCGGCACCGGCGGCGGCGCGGTGATCATCGGCACGGGCGGTATGACCGGCGGCGGCACCGGCGGCAGGGTCGGCGTTGACGCAGGCCCGCCGGTGGACGCCGGCGTTAACATGTGCACCCCCGCGACGGCGTGCACCGCCGGCTTCACCTGTACCCGGAACTGCAACGCCGGCGGACGCGGCCCCGGCATGCAAGACTGCACCTGCGGCAACAATAACCGCGTCGCCTGCATGGCCTGCGTGCCGAACGACGCCGGCGCCCCGCCGCCCCCGGTCGACGCCGGTCCGCCGGTTGACGCTGGTCCGATCTGCATGGCGATGAACGGCCAGCCCGCCCCCCAGAACGGCCGCGCTTGCATGCTCGGCGTGTCGACCCCCTGCACGCGCAATATGGGCGGCGGCGGCACTCAGCTGTGCACCTGCGTTGGCGTCCCCGACGCCGGCGCCGACGCCGCTGTCGCGGCCCGCTGGATGTGCCAGTAGGCGAAGCGCCCGATCCGCTCCTCGGCTAGAAGCGAGGAGCCACCCCAAAGAGGCCGGCCGGAGCGATCCGGTCGGCCTTTTTTTTCGAGCCAGCGAGAGAGCCCAATGCCGTTCGGTCGAGGGGCCTCGGACCTCCGACCTCAGGCTTCCCGCGACTGAACGCGGTTGAAGCTAACCCTTGGCCTTGGCCAACGCCTGCGCGAGGTCGTCGATCAGGTCCTGGGCATCCTCGATGCCGACCGACAGGCGGATCAGGCCGTCGCCGATGCCGAGCGCGGCGCGGCGCTCGGGGGGAATCGAGGCGTGGGTCATGATCGCCGGGTGCTCGGCGAGCGATTCGACGCCGCCCAGCGATTCGGCGCAGGCGAAGGTGCGCAGCGACCGCAGCAACGTGCGCGCGCGCGCCAGCGTCCGGCGCCCCTCTCCGCCGCGCAGCGCGAAGGTCACCATGCCGCCGAAGCCCGACATCTGGCGGCGCGCGAGCGCGTGCTGGGGATGCGAGCGCAGGCCGGGGTACACGACCCGGGCGACCTCGGCGCGCGCTTCGAGCCAGCGCGCGACCTTCATCGCGTTCTCGGCGTGACGCTGCATGCGCACCGCCAGCGTCTTGGTCCCGCGCAGCACCATGAAGCTGTCGAACGCCGGCTGACTGCCGCCCATGGCGTTCTGGATGAAGGCCAGGCGCTGCCGCAGCGAATGGGCTGACTCCCTCTTGCCCTTGCCCTTGCCCGGACCGCCGACGATCGCCCCGCCGACGATGTCGGAGTGGCCGTTCAGATACTTGGTCGTCGAGTGAACGACCAGGTCGGCGCCCAGCGCGAGCGGGCGCTGGAAATAGGGGCTCATGAAGGTGTTGTCGACCGCGAGCAGCACGCCGCGCGCGCGGCAGACGCCGGCGATCTTGCGGATGTCGGCCAGCCGCAGCAGCGGATTGGTCGGCGTCTCGATCCAGCACAGCTTGGTGCGCGGGGTGATCGCCGCCGCCACCGCGGCGGGGTCGCGCGCGTCGGCGTAGACGAACGTCAGCCCCAGGCGGCGAAACACCTTGTCGAAGAGACGAAACGTCCCGCCGTAGAGATCGTCGCCGGCCACCACCTCGTCGCCGGCCGACAGCAGCGACAGCACGGCCGTCGACGCCGCCAGTCCCGAGTTGAAGCACAGCCCGAACGCCCCGCCTTCCAGCGCCGCCAGGTTGGCCTCGAGCGCGAAGCGCGTCGGGTTCTGCGTGCGCGAATACTCGAAGCCGCTGTGCTCGCCCGGGCCCTTCTGCGCGTAGGTCGACGTGAGGAAGATCGGCGTCATCACCGCGCCGGTGATCGGCTCGGGGCTCTGACCGGCGTGCACCGCCAGCGTCGCGATGCGCGCGCCGCCCGAGGCGCCCGGGTCGGTGCCACGCGCGTCCGGACGCCGGCCGGCAGAACGCGATCGCGGCGCCATGGTCAGACGACGCTTCCGCGGCGCTCGGCGAGGTACTCGATGAGATCGATCTTGGTGATCACCCCGACGATCACGTCCCGCTCCTCGACCACGATGACCTTGGCGTCGTTGAAGATGTTGCGCATCAGATGGATGCGCGTCGCCGGCGACACGGTCGCGTAGTCCGACTCGACCAGCTCGTCGATCGCGCTGTCGAGCCCACCCTCGCCTTTGACCAGGTGGTTCAGCAGATCGACCTCGGCGACGATGCCGGCCAGGCGGCCGTTGGAGCCGACGACCGGCAGCTGCGAGATCCCGTTGTCGCGCATCAGCGCGATCACGTCACGCACGCGCACGCCCATCTTGGCGGTGACCAGCGGGCGCTCGGGGCGCGAGCGCAGCAGCTGCGACACGGTGCCCAGGAGGTCGGGCTCGTCGAGGAACCCGTTCTCGCGCATCCACTTGTCGTCGAAGATCTTCGACAGGTACTTCTGCGCGCTGTCGGGCAGCAGCACCAGGATGTTCTCCTTGCGCTTGCTCATCTCGGCGTACTTGATCGCGCCCGCCACCGCGGCGCCCGAGCTGCCGCCGACGTACAGCCCCTCCTGCCGCACGAGATCGCGCGTCATCAGGAAGCACTCCTTGTCGTCGACGCGAACCATCTCGTCGAGGATCTTGAGGTTCATCGTCGTCGGCAAGAAGTCCTCGCCGATCCCCTCGACGTAGTACGAGAAGGGTCGCGTCATGCGCCCGGTCTTGACGTACTCGTAGTAGAGCGACCCGATGGGGTCGACGCCGACCAGCCGGAAGTCCTTCTTCTTCTCGCGGAAGTAGCGCCCGCAGCCGGAGATCGTCCCGCCGGTTCCCATGCCGGCGACGAAGACGTCGAGCTCGCCGTTGGTCTGCGCCCAGATCTCGGGCGCCGTCGACAGGTAGTGCGCCTCGGGGTTGGACGGGTTGTGGTACTGGTTGGCGTAGTAGGCGCCCGGCGTCTCCTGCACGATGCGCTTCGCGGTCTGGTAGTAGCTGCGCGGATCCTCCGGCTCGACGGCGGTCGGGCAGATGACGACGCGCGCGCCGAAGGCCCGCAGCGCCGCGACCTTCTCCTGCGACATCTTGTCGGGCATGACGAACACGCACTGATAACCGCGCAGCGCCGACACCAGCGCCAGGCCCATGCCGGTGTTGCCGCTGGTCGCCTCGACGATGGTCGCGCCCGGGCCCAGCAGACCGCGCCGCTCGGCGTCGGCGACGATGTTCAGCGCGACCCGATCCTTCATCGAGCCGGCCGGGTTCAGGTACTCGCACTTGACGAAGATCTCGGCGGCGACGTGCTTCGCCACCTTCTGCAGCTTGACGATCGGCGTGTTGCCGATCGCGTCCAGGATATTCGCCTTCGCGCCGGTCACGCTTTGAAGTGATCCTTCTTGCCGTGCGCGGTGCGGAAGTGCTCGACGACGCTCTCCTCCAGCAGCTCTTGCATCGTCTGGCCGCCGTAGCGCGCGGCGATGCGATCGTCGTACTCGTCGGCGATGATCACCACGTCGCGGATCGTCGTGGTCAGCTCTTCAGCGCCCAGCGACTTTCCGCCGAGCAGCGTGTGCGAAAAGATGATCACGTCGCCGGCCGGGACGTAGGCGAAGGCGCCGAAGCGCACCAGCGCGTTCATCTCCAGCAGCTGAAGCGCCAGCGGCACCTCCATGGTGACGCCCTTGACCAGCTGGGCCACGCAGCGGACGACGGCGCGATCGAGGTTCCACGGCAGAACGTTGATCATCACCAGGGACGACCCCTGCTTCACGACGTAGAGCCCCTCGTCCACCTTCTTGAAGGCCGGGCTCTTCCCCAAGGCTTTCTCGATCACCTGACAGCTGGTCTTGGCGGCCGCGTTCATATCACATCGGTACCACGGAAAATGCCGCGTGGAAACCGGGACAAGCGCGAAAGACTTCGTCGCGTGGGCGCAACCTGGCTGTGCCAGGCGGAGCCCGCCGTTCCCATTCTAAAGTAGAGTACAGACCGCATGCGCGCCTGTCGGTATTGCTCGCATCAGAACGCCGATCACCTCGGCTACTGCTCGGAGTGTGGCCGGCGCATGCCGCCCGTGACTGGACCGCTGGCCGCAGGGAGCGGTCCGCTGGGCTTGGGCGGCGGGATGGGGACGTTGCCGGCAAGTGACAATCTGTCGACCCTTTCGGGGGCGATGTCGCGCACGGTGCTCGCCCCGCTGCCGGCCGGGACGAGCCGACCGCTGCCGGGAGAGGCAGCGCGTGGCGCCAGCCCCAGCGGCCGCGCGATCATCGGCGCGGACGCCGCCGCTCGCCGCGGCGGCGCCTCCACCGCGCGGCTGGGGTGGTTCGCCGGCTCGATCGCCTACATTTACGTTTACTTGCGCGAGAAGCTCGACGCGGGCGAGCGGAGACGCCGCCTGGTCGAGGAGCGGGACGGGGCCGAGCGGCTGCTCGGCGGCGCGGTCAAGGAGCTCGGCCTGACGATCCTGGCGCAGGGGATCCAGCATCCGGATCTCACCGGGTTGCTCGAGGCAATCGGCCGCGCCGATGCGCGCCGCGAGGCCGCCGCCGCCGACATCCTCGCTTCGGAGAAGCTGCTGGCGGCCGAGGAGGGTCGGCTCGGCGCGCACGAGCTGGTGCTGGAGGCCGAGCGGAACGCCTGCGACAAGGCGAGCCGCGACGCCGAGGAGCTGACCCGCGGGGTCAGCCGCGAGAGCCAGGAGACCGCCAGCCGCCTCGCGCGCGCCCGCGACGCGCGCGCCCGTCTGGAGCGCGACGCCGACGCGGCCGACGCCGCGCCCGACGGCAAGCAGAAGGCAGCTCACCTGAGGCACGAGGCGGCCGGCATGAAATCCGACGAGGAGGCGCTGGAAGCGCAGGGGGCGCGGCTCGATCATCAGCTGGTCGAGATGCGCGAGCATTCGTCGTCGCTGCGTGCCGCCGCGCAGGCCGCGCGCACCAAGCTCGAGGAGTCGGTCGCCACACGCCGGAGCGCGGGATCGGCGATGAAGGCCAGCATCGCCGGGCACAGCCGCGAGCGCGCCGACGCCGAGCGTGAGGTCGTCGAGCTCACTGAGCAGCTCGGCCGCGCCGGCGCCCAATCACGCTCGACGGCGCCCAGCTTGACGCCGCTGTACCAGAGCATCGACCGACTCGAGGAGACGCTGTCGGACCGGATGCGGCAGATCGCGGCCATCGATCAATCGTCGGCCCACTACGATCGCCGCAAGCTGATGACCGGCGTCGGCCTGCTGACCAGCATCTTTGCGCTGACGGCGGGCGTGCTGTGGGTCGTGCTGCGGCGGTAAGGGGCGGAGGCAGGAGGCGCCGGACCGGAACGGACTCCTCACCCTAGCCCTGCTACTCCTCGCAGCCGAGGAGAGGGGACCGGAAGGCGGAGGAGCGGACGGTCGGGACGGTGGCCTGGCCGTCTGCACCTCGCCCCGCGGAGCGGACGAGAGGTCGCGGCCGTCCGCGGCCGGCGTCCGGCGCCGAAATCATCCTCACTCGCGCGACGCGGTGTCGTACGGCGCAAGAAACAACAGCGCCCAACCGGCAAGAAACGCCAGGCCGCCGAGCGGCGTGATCGCGCCGAGCACGGTGATGCCGGTCAGCGCCATGGCGTACAGGCTGCCCGAGAAGAGCGCGACGCCGACGGCGAAGAGCGCGGCGATCGCGCGCGCACGTCGCAGCCGCTGCGCGCCGAGCCCCACCGCCAGCGACGCGAGCGCGTGCAGCAGGTGGTAGAGCACGCCGGTGCGGTAGACCTCGAGCATCGCGGGCGAGACGCGGTCGCGCAGGCCGTGCGCGCCGAAGGCGCCGAGCGCGACGCCGGAGAACCCCAGCACGGCAGCGAGGCGGATCAGCGACGTCAAGCGGCACCTTCGATCAAGTGCCCCACGCGCCGACTCACCCGACGCCCCTCAGCTGCCCGCACGCGCTTCCGCCGGCGCCCGTCAGCTGCCCGCGCGCTCTTCACGCGTGAGCCCGAGCGAGCGCATCTTCTTGTGCAGGTTGGTGCGCTCGATGCCAAGCAGGTTCGCGGTGCGCGAGATGTTCCAGCCGTTCTCGTCGAGCTTGATGCGGATGTATTCGCGCTCCATGTGGTCGCGGAACTCGCGCAGCGGCAGCGCGCGCGCCTCGGGCGGCAGCTCGACCCGGGGCAACGTCAGGCCGGCCGACGCCGCCTCGCGCTTGCTGCGCGACACCTCCTCGACGATCTCCTCGGGCAGATCGCCGACGCCGACGCTCTCCTCCGACAGGATCACCAGGCGCTCGATCACGTTGCGCAGCTCGCGCACGTTGCCGGGCCAGGAGTACTCGCTCAGCAGCGCGACCGCCTCCTCGGAGATGGCCTTCTCCTTCATGCCGTTCTCGCGGCAGGCGTCCCGGACGAACGACGCGCACAGCAGCGGGATGTCCGAGGCCCGCTCGCGCAGCGGCGGCGCGCGCAGCGGCACGACCGCCAGGCGAAAGTAGAGATCCTCGCGAAACTGCCCCGCCGCGACCGCGGCCGGCAGGTCGCGGTTGGTGGCGGCGACCACGCGCACGTCGACCTTCAGCGTCTGCTCGCCGCCGACGCGCGTGAACTCGCCCGACTGCAGCACGCGCAGCACCTTGGCCTGGGCCGACGCGATCATGTCGCCGATCTCGTCGAGGAAGATCGTGCCGCCGTCGGCCATCTCGAAGAGGCCGCGCTTGCGGCCGATGGCGCCGGTGAAGGCGCCGCGCTCGTGGCCGAACAGCTCCGACTCGATCAGCTCGGGCGGGATCGCCGCGCAGTTGACCTTGATGAACGACTGATTCTTGAGCGCGCTCTCACGATGGACGGCGCGCGCGATCAGCTCCTTGCCGGTCCCCGATTCGCCGGTGATGAGCACGCGCGTGCGCGTCGGCGCCACCTTGGCGATCTGCGCGTAGAGCGCGTTCATGATCGGGCTGCGCCCGACCATCTCGAAGCGCTCCTCGGTCAGCGCGCGCAGCCCCGCCACCTCGCGCGCCATCGCCCGCCGCTCGAGCGCGTTGCGCAGGGCGACCATGAGGCGCTCGCGATCGAGCGGCTTCTCGAGGATCTCGTAGGCGCCGGCCTTGGTCGCCCGCACGGCGTCGGCGAGCGTCGCGTGGCCGGAGATCATGATCACCGTCGGCTGCGGCTCGCTGGTCTTCATCTTGGCGATGCGCTCGATCGCCTCCAGCCCCGACATCCCCGGCAGCTGCACGTCGAGGAACATGACATCGGCGCCGATGTCGGGCAGCCGCGCCAGCGCCTCCTCGCCGCTCCCCGCCTCCTCGACGTTGAAGCCCTCGCCCTCCAGCACCATGCGAACGGTCCGGCGGATGTTTTTCTCGTCGTCGACGACGAAGACGGTAGATGGCATGGGTCAGCGCATTCGGTGGAGGTGAGGGTGAGTCACGTGAGCGGCAAAATCGCCAATTCAACAGCCCCGTCGTCGTCGGGAGAGACCCGCAGGACCTCCCGAACGGCGCGCGGCAAGGCGAGCCTACCATCGTTGTCGGGCGGAGGGGCGATCACCTTCGTCGCCACGAAGAACGGCGCGGCCGTCGACTCGCGCGCCACCAGGTAGGTGGTCGCGCCCCCCTCGCCAGCGGCGGGAGCGCCGGCCGGCGGGCGGCCGCCCTCGTCGATCGCGGCGGCAGCGCGCGCGCGCCTGGTCGCGCCGACCAGCGTGATGTCGTCGGTCTGCGCGTGAAAGTGCGGGCCGCCGTCGAACGGATCGATGCGGCGCGCGTACTCGAAGCCGATCTCGCGCAGCATCTTCTCGACCCCCTTGGTCTCGGGGCCGACCTGGCCGACCAGCTGCTGTACGTGCGGCGGCAGCAAGGTCACGTACAGGGGATCCTGCGGAAACAGCGCGCGGATGAACTCCTTGTTCTGGTTCGAGAGGCGATCCGCCTCCTGGTACGAAAGGCCGGTGAACTTCCGGCCCAGCGACTCCCACAGCAGGCTGGTGCCGTCGGCCTCGAGCGGCGGCATCAGCTCGGAGACGACCTCGCCGCAAAAGAAGCGGCGGTGCAGCGCGATGTACAGGAAGCGCACGTAGGACAGCGCGCGCCCGAGCTGCTCGGGGCGATGGCGGTACTCGGGCAACAGCACCAGGCCGCCGATCTCGGTCAGCCCCTTGTAGTTGTATCCGATGCGCAGCACCTGGTGGCTGAAGTGCTTGTCGAGCGTCTCGCTGTACCGTTCTTCTTCGATCACGTCGAAGTAGACGTGCGGCGCGCGCCG
Source organism: uncultured Pseudomonadota bacterium (assembly GCA_963778795.1). GTDB lineage: Bacteria > Myxococcota_A > Polyangia > Fen-1088 > Fen-1088 > DASRQZ01. Next base: position 85,214 of record CAVZVU010000006.1, read on the forward strand.
GTTCCCGTGCTGCGCGAAGATCATCGACGCGCCGACGACGCGCGCCGGGACCTGCTCGCGATCCTCGAGCACGAACACGAAGCGGCGCCCCGACACGTCGATCTCGCCGGCGAACGACTGGCACGACACGTCGATCAGCTGGCGCAACCGCTCGCGATCGTCGGGCAGGTTCACCGAGTCGAGGTGCCGCGCCGCCGCGTGCAGATCATCGAGGTCGCCGGGCGAGACGTCGCGAAGGACGAACATCGAAGCCCTCGCGCTACTGGCTCAACAAGTGTCCGAATCGACCGATGGCGGCGCCGGCGTCGAGCGCCACGCTGGCCACGATCGTCTCGAGCCCGCTCTCGGGCACGGTACGTTCGGGCAGCAGCGCCGCGTAGTCGACCAACGTGATGGGCGGGCGCGACTCGCGGATCGCGCGGTGGTTCTCGCGCGCGATCCAGTCGAGCACCGCCGGCAACACGTTCACCGACGCGAGGTGCGTGTCGTGCAGCAGCAGGATGCCGCGCCCTTCCAGGCGCGACAGCTTCTGCGTCAGGTAGTGGAAGATCTCCGGCTCGCTGTCGCTCTTCCAGTCTTGGGGATCAAGGTTCCAGCGGACGTTGGGCAGCTCGCGCGCCTCGAGCGAGGCGAGCAGGCTCGCGCAGACCGCGCCGTAGGGAGCGCGAAACAGCAGCGGCTTCACGCCGGTCACCTGCTCGACGATCGTGGCCGCCTCGTCGATCTCGCCCGCCTGCGCGGTCGGGTTCTGACAGAGGTTCTTGTGGGTCATCGTGTGGTTGGCCACCAGGTGGCCGTGCCGCGCGATCTTGCGCACGAGATCGCGCCGCGCCACGTCCTCGGGACGATCGCCCGACAGTCGCCAGCCGGTGACGAAGAAGATCGCCTTGATACCGCGGCGATCGAGCTCGTCGAGGATCAGCGGCGTCCCCCGCAGATCGGGACCGTCGTCGAAAGAGAGCAACAGCTCGCGCGGGTGGGTCGGCGGCCGCGCCGCCAACGCGTGCGGTGCCTCGTCGACCGTCGGCAGCGGCAGCCAGCAGGCGCCGCCCGAGCTATCGAGCGCCGCGGCCGATCCCCTGCGGCCGGCGCCGAGCGCGCCGCTGGAAGCGAGCGAAGCATCGCCGCCGCCGCCCAGCGTGGGGACGGTGATCGCGACGAACGCCGCGGCGATGGGATAAAGACGGCGAAGCACGGGCTGTCTCGGATCCTATCCGACCTGGTTCGTCGGCGGAAGGGTGCGTCGCCAAAAGTGTTTGTGCCGTGCACCTGGGTCGGCGCGGCCCGTCGTCCGGGCGAGTCATGCTGGTCGATTAAACGCCAAGACGCCATGACGCCACGGTCCGAAATCTTGAAAATCCGGCCTTTGGCGTCCCTGGCGTCATGGCGTTTTCTTATCCGACCAGAATCGGACCTAGTCCCTATGTAGGCCCCTGCCTATCCGCCGTCGGCGGCGCCGGCGCTGTCACTGGCTGCGTCGGGCGATGCATCGGCGGCATCGGCGGCGCCGCCGTCCACGGCGGCGTCCTGGGGCGGCGGCGGCGGGGGCGGGGGGGTGGCCGGGAAGGGGAGACCGCCGCGCACATAGATCCCGTCGGTGTCGCCGCCGGCGTTGATGGTGAAGACCACCGCCGACAGATAGGGCAGCATCACCGAGAAGATCGAGTTCGCGCGCTGCTGGATGGAGGTGCCCGCGCTCGGCAGCGCGCCATCGGTCATCTGGGCGTAGCGCAGCGTCACGTCCGCGTTCCCGGCTTGATCGATGAAGACGTCGTCGCCGAACACCACCCCCTGGTCCTTGATCGGCACCCAGACCCACAGGTCCGAGGCGAAGGTCTTCGTCTGGCAGCTCGCGAGGTTGGTGTACTTGCCGACGTAGATGCCGGTCTGCGCGTCGGGATCGAGCCAGAACGCCGTGGTCGGCGGATCGGAAAAGGTGCCGAAGGGTGAATCACCGGCGCCGGCAGTCAACGTGCACGCGCTGGCGAGATCGAGCCCGTTGGCGTAAAGGTCGAGGCCCGAGCGCGAATAGCTCACCTCGCGCCCGTCGAGCGAGGCGCTCGACAGCTGAGTCACCGCGCCGTCGAGAACCTTGGCCTGCGACGGCTGCGTCGAATCGGCCAGCAGGCTGAGCGCGCCCGCGCCGCCGGTTTGCGCGCCCACCACCAAGAGCCCGCTCGCGCCAACCGGGGCGAAGAACGACACGTTGGGCTGGACGGTCGTGACCACCGGGGCGGTGCCGGCCGGCGGTACCGGAAAGGCGGTCCTCTGCAGCGTTCCCAGCGGCGCCGTGGGGCTGTAGTTGAACGACTTCAGCCAGTACAGCGAGGCGCCGTCGCGAGAGAACGACCAGCGAGCGACATCCGCGGCGACGACCACCCGCGTGCTGGCATCACCAATCTTCTGCACGTTGAGCGTCTCGACACCGTCCGGAGCCGGGCGCGCCGACCAGGCGACCCATTCACCGTCGGCAGAGAGCCCGGTCCGGAACTTCGGCGACTGCACCGTCGAGGCCGGGTCGCTGGCGAGCGAGACGATGAACGTCGCGACCTTGGGCAGCGGCGTGGTCACGATGGGCAACAGGTGGTCGGCCGAAAGGTCAACCGACGTCTGACCGGTCACCGTGGTGTTGTCGGGGTTCTGGAGGCAGCGAACCGTGTCGTTCTTGGGATGCCCGGCGCACTGTCCCAGCGGAGCCTTGGTGGTGAGCAGGCGCGCGGCCAGCATCCCCGGCCGCCACGCGTAGGCCGACCCGACGCTGGAGCCGGTGTCGGCGTAGAAGATCAGCGTGTCGCCGGTGAACGCGTGAACCGTCAGATCGCCGGTGTAGAGCGTGCTGCTGAGCAGCAGGCAGTTGAGATCGCTGACATCGCATTTGATCGGCTTGCCGGCGCTCGCCTGGGTGACGTTGATGACCCACAGGTCGTTGCCGCCCGGGAAGCTCGACGGAAGCGTGAAGGCGCACCAGCGATCGCCGGAGGGCGGATCCTGGCTGGTGCAGCTGTTCTGTCCGCTGCCGACCAAGAACGCCGCCCCCGACGCCAGCGCCGTGACGCCGTTGCCCACCGCGGGCGGCGGGCGCGTCCCGGCGTCGCCGGTGTTGCCGCCCGCGCCGCGCGCATCGAACTGCGGCGACGCGTCCGGATAGCCGCCATGGCCGCCGCCGCCGCAAGCTGAACCGCCAAACGCGACCGCCAGGCCAACCGTTCCGAGGATCGCGCGATGATCGGCGCGGGTCCGCCGCTGCATGGGTGCCCTCCAAAAAGAAACATTGGACCCCAAACGGCAGCCGCTCGGCAAGAACTTAAAGGGTATCCCTGACGCCTACCCCGACACCTACCCTTCTTCCGTGCGCGTCTCGGTGCGCGTCACGCGCGAAGAGACGGCGCAACCGGTGCGCTGCCGCTCTAGAACGGAATGTCGTCGTCCGACGGGGGCGGGCCGCCACCTTCTGGCTCATCCGCAGAGCCGGGGCCTTCATTCCCCCAACCCGGGCGACCGCCGCCACCGCCGCCACCGCCGCCACCGCCGACCGCCACCGCCACCACCGCCACGCCGCGCGCCGCCTTCACCAGCAGCACCCGCACCGGCGCCACCGCCGCTGCCACTGCCGAGGAAGACCACCCGATCGGCCACCACGTCGGTCGCGTAGTGCTTCTGCCCTTCCTTGTCGTAGGACCGCGTCTGCAAGCGTCCCTCGATGTAAACCGAACGCCCCTTGCTCAGGTACTTCGAGCAGTTCTCGGCCTGGTCGCCCCAGACCGTCACCCGATGCCACTCGGTCCGCTCCTGACGCTGGCCACCCTTGTCCTTGAAGACATCGGTGGTCGCGATGCGCAGGTTGCAGAGCGCGCGACTGCTGGGCGTGTACTTCAGCTCTGGATCCGCCCCGAGATTCCCGATCAGGATGACTTTGTTGACACTTCCCATGAGCTGTCTCCTTCTACCATGAGAAGGCTTCGGCTCTGGCCCGTTTTTAGTTTCGTGGCGGCGCGCGAATGCTAGGGTCACGGCCGGTGATCGCGCGCCGATTGATCCCTGTGCTGGTGGCCGTTTCGGCGTCGTGCGCGACCGCGCTGGTGGGGGCGCCCGCGGCGGCCAGCGCGTCGCACGCCGGCGCTCCCGCGAACGCCGGTGTGACCCAGCTGGCGCGCGGATTTCGATCCTATCGCGCCGGGGATTACCGCGAGGCGGTCGCTGCGCTCGCGCCGCTGGTCGGGCACGGCCTGCGCGCCGACGACTGGGCGCTCTACCTGCTGGCCGAGAGCGAGTTCTACGAAGGGGACTACCCGGCGGCGCGCCGCCACTTCGAACGATTGGCCGCGAGCAAGACAACGGGCCGGCCACGCGAGCTGGCCCCGTGGCGCGTCGCCGACTGTCTCTGGATGGCCGGCGAGCGCGCCGCCGCCGGGGCCGCATACGGCAAGCTGCTGAAGCACCCCGGGCCCTTCGCCGACGAAGCGGTCGCGCGCTTCCACCTCGCGGAGCTGGCTGCGGCGCGCAGTCCGGCCGAAGGGGCAAAGCTGTTCCTCGCGCTGAATCGAAACTTCCCGGCGCACCCGCTGGCCGACGAGGCGCTCCGGCGCGCCGGTCCCCCGGCGACGGCGACGCCGACGACGGCCAGCGCGACGCCGCCGCCCAAGGTCGATCTCTCGCCCGCCGAGCGGATCAAGCGCGCCGAAGCGCTGAGCAAGGATCGCCACTGGAACGAAGCGCTCGAGGATCTCGCGAAGCTGCCGCCGGAGCTGCCCGCGCCGCTGGGCGCCGAGCGCGACTACCAGATCGGCATGACCAAGTTCCACATGCGGCGCGACTACCCGCGCGCCGCCGAGCTGCTCCTGGCGGCGGCGCCGCTGCTCACCGGCGACCGCGCCGCCTCGGCCGCCTTCCACGGCGCGCGGGCGCTGTCGCGCGTCGACCGCGACGACGAGGCGATCGCGGGCTATCACAAGGTCGTCGCCGCCTTCCCCCACTCGCGCTACGCCGCCGAGGCGCAGTACCTCGCCGGCTGGCTCGAGTTCAATCGCGGCCGATTTCGCGAGGGGCTCCCCGATCTGCAGGCCACGCTCGATCACTTCGGCAAGAGCGATTTCGCCGACGACGCCGCCTGGTGCCTGGCGTTCGCACACTACCTGCTGGGCGAGACCGACAAGGCGCTGGCCGGGTTCGACCGCTACGAAAAGCTGCCGGCGAACGACGGCACCGGCGAAGAGCGCCGCGCGCGCGTCAACTACTGGCGGGCGCGGGTGTACGAAAAGACCGGACGCAAGGCGGACGCCATCACCGGTTATCGCGAGTCGATCCGCCGCAGCCCGCTCTCGTTCTACGGACTGCTCGCGCGCGCGCGCCTGCGGCCGCTCGGCGAGGTCGTCCCCTTCGAGCTGTCACCGACGACCGACGCCCAGAAGGAGAACGCCGGGAACACCGGCGCCGCGGCCGGCAAGTCGGCGGCGGCCGGCAAGACGCCGGCGGCGGCCGGGAAGGCAACGTCGGCGGCGCGAGCGTCGGACGACAACGACCCGGCGCTGGCACGCGCCGACGAGCTGCTGGACGCCGGCATGGAGGTCGAGGCCGGTTGGGAGCTGGAGCGCAACGAGGCGGCGATCTTGCACCATCTCGGCGACAGCCGCGGCCTGGGCGCGCTGCTCGAGCGCTATCGACGCGCCACCAACTATCACCGCGCTTTCCGCCTGGCCGAGAGCCGCGGCGGCGCCGCGCTCACCCTCGAGCCCAAGGGGGCGGCGCGTCCGATCTGGGAAGCCGCGTACCCAAAGGCCTACAGCGAGCTGATCGACAAGCTCGGCCCCCCGGCGGGGAACCCCGACTGGTTTCTCTACTCGATCATGCGCAAGGAGTCGGCGTTCTCGCCGCTCGACGTCTCGTACGCCGACGCGCGCGGGCTGCTGCAGATGATCCCCCCGACCAGCGCCAAGGTCGCCGCCGCCGCCGGCTCGGCTTTCTTTCCCGATCAGCTCTACGAGCCCGAGACCAACATTCGCCTCGGCGCGACGTACATCGGATCGCTGTTTCGCAAGTTCAACCAGCAGATCCCGCTCGCCGCCGGCGCCTACAACGCCGGTCCCAAGGCGATGGGGCGTTGGTGCGATCAACACAGCCAGCACCCCATGGACGAGTTCGTCGAGCTCATCGCCTTCGCGCAGACCCGCGAATACGTCAAGCGCGTGGTCGGGATCTACGCGCACTACCGACACCTCTACGGCCCAACGCCGTACGAGATCCCGCTGACCGTCGACACGAAGTACCGCCCCGACGGTCCGGATTATTGAGGGGCCGGCCGCCTGAGGGGTCAAACGCCAAGACACCACGATGCCACCGTCCGGAATCTTGAAAGTCCGGCCTTGGGCGTCTCTGGCGTCGTGGCGTTTCGGCTGCTATTCGCGGCGGAGCGCTTCGTCGTCGAATTCTCCGTCGCGGCGCGCCTCTTTCTTGTCGGCGTCGTCATGCTCGGAGATCCTCTCCCTGAGGTCGCCGACCTTCTTCTGAAACGCGCCTTTTACGCGCTCGGACCAGTCCTTCACCTTCGGTGTGCTTGTCGCCGGACGCCGCGCCCATGGCCTCTTTGATGCGTCCCTTGATGTTCTCAACCTTGCCCAAAATCTGGTCTTTGTTCATTGGCGACCTCCGGTGTTTTCTGTCAGTCCCAGTGGGGACTCCCCAGACAACCTGACCATCCAAGTTCGCCAGTCAACCCGACCACTTGTTGGCCGATCGGCGTTGGCGCGCGAGGTCAGCCGCGAGAGCCGCTATACTTGCCCCCATGGCTAAGTTTCGCGGCAAGGTGAAAAGGAGCGACCTCGAGGGAGGGCACTGGCAGCTGGTCGCCGACGACGGCAAGACCTATGTGCTCGAGGGCGCGACTCAGGGGATCGAGGTCGACGGCGCCAGCGTCGAGATCGACGGTGTGGTCGAGCGCGACGTCATGTCGTTCGCGATGACCGGACCGACGCTCAAGGTCAAAGCCGGCAAAAAGGCCGGATAAGCCAGCCGGATAGACCAGCCGGGCAGACCAGCGTCGGCTCCGGCTCACTTCGCGATCACCTCGAGCCGGACCGGCACCGTTCCGGCGCGGATCATGTCCAGCCGGCGCGCCGCCGCGCGCGAGAGATCGACGATGCGGCCGCTGCCGCAGCCACAGCGATCGTTGATGCGCACGTCGACTGACGGGCCCCCGGCGCGCGTGACCCGGACCCAGGTCCCGAACGGCAGCGTTTTATGCGCAGCCGTCATTCGTTCGGGATCGTAGGTCTCACCCGACGCCGTTCGCCGCCCCTCGAAGTGAGCCGCGTAGTAGCTGGCGCGCCCCTCTTCAACGAAGTAATGGCGAACCCCGGTGCTGCGGTTGTTGGGGTAGGCCGGCTGCGCCGTGGTCGCACACCCTGCGAACAGGCAGGCCAAGAGGAAGACAACGCAGCCGCCCAGCCATGCGGCGGCGTGTCCCGACGGCCGGGAGGCGGCGTCAGCTCTCGCGATCACCTTTGCCCGTGCCCCCGCCAACACCACCGCCGCCGCTGCTCGGCCCGTCATCCAGCATCGCCTCGGCGTCGGGTGGCGGCCCGGCGTGCGCCGCACCGCCGCGGCTCTCGATCACGCCGATGCCGTACTTCTCGAGCTTGTAGTAAAGCGCGCTGGTCTTGATGCCGAGCAGCCGCGCGGTCTCCGTCTTGACGCCGCCGCTCTTGTCGTAGGCCTTCTGAATCAGCTGGCGCTCGAGGTCCTCGAGGATCTCGGTCAGGCTCATCTCCCCCGCGGGGACGGCGAGCGTGTTCTCCGACGCCCCGTCGCGCAGGACCGGCGGCAACGACGCGACGTCGATGCGATCGCTCTCGCTGAAGACCAGCGACTGCTCGACCACGTTCTCGAGCTCGCGCACGTTGCCCGGCCAGTGGTATGAGCCGAGGCGCGCCAGCGCGGCGTCGGCGATGCCGCGCACGGCCGGGTTGGTGCGCGGGCCGAGCTTCTCGATGAAGTGCGCCACCAGGCGCGGGATGTCTTCCTTGCGCTCGCGCAGCGGCGGCACCGTGCACTGCACGACGTGCAGCCGATAGAAGAGATCCTCGCGGAAGCGCCCCGCGGCGACCTCGCCCTTCAGATCCTTGTTGGTCGCCGAGACGACGCGCACGTCGACCCGCAGCGTCTCTTCGCCGCCGACGCGCTCGAACTCCTGCTCCTGCAGCACGCGCAGCAGCTTCAGCTGCAGCGACGGCGTCACGTCGCCGATCTCGTCCAGGAACAGCGTGCCGCCGTCGGCCAGCTCGAAGCGCCCGAGCTTGCGCTTGATGGCGCCGGTGAAGGCCCCCTTCTCGTGGCCGAACAGCTCGGACTCGAGCAGCGTGTCGGTCAGCGCGCCGCAGTTGACCTTGATGAACGGCCCGGCGGCGCGGCGCGAGCGCGCGTGGATCGCGCGCGCCACCAGCTCCTTGCCGGTGCCCGACTCGCCGTAGACGTAGACCGACGCGTCGGTCGGCGCCACCTTCTGGATGGTCTGGAACAGCGCGCGCATCAACGGCGTCTCGCCGATGATCTCGGCGAAACGGTAGGGATCGGCGGCGTCTTCGCGCAGCGCCGCTGACTCGGCCTCGGCCCGCTCGCGCGCGCGCCGCTCGCCGCGCAGCTCCAGCGCGCGCTCGACCTTGAGCCGCACCACCTCGGGCGCGAACGGTTTCTGCAGGAAATCGTAGGCGCCGACGCGCATCGCCTCGACCGCCGTCTCGACGGTGCCGAAGGCGGTCACGATCATCGTCGGGCAGCCGGGATCGATCTCACGCACGCCGCGGACGACATCCAGACCGCCGGTACCGTCCATCTTGAGGTCGGTGATCACGAAGTCTGCCCCCTGCTTGCGGAACAGCGCCAACCCCTCGGCCCCCGAGCCGGTGAGCAGCGCCTGATGCCCCATTCGCCGCACGGTGGCGCCGAGTCCCTCGCGCATGGTCTCGTTGTCGTCGATGATCAGTATCCGGGCCATGGTCACCTCCGCTGAGGATAGCTCATGGGGCGGCGGCCAGATCAGGCGACGACATCAGATTGAACCGGCCAGGCTGACGCCGAAGACGCCGCCGACGGAGGTCTGCACCGGCAGCTCGCCTTGCACGAAGATCGGCGCGCGCAGCATCGACCAGGCGCGTAAGCGCATGCGCGTCCCAAGCGCGCCGTCGACGCTCAGATAGCCGCCAAGCTCGTTGAGGTTCGTGATCGCCGTCGGCGTCTCGAAGCGGGTGCCGTCGGCCGACAGCCGCGCCAGCACCTGAAACCGCTGCCCGGGGTAGCCCACGAATTGAGCGTAGAGGGTCTCCCCCTGCATCCACCCCTGTTCGACGGTGCCGCCGAACCAGAGCCCACCGGTCTCGCCGAAGAGCCGCGGCAGACGCAGCTCGGCGCCAGCGTGGATCTGGTGCAGCCCGGTCTCGCCCTCGCGGTGCGCGCCGGCGCTGGCGCCCAGCACCAGCCGTGACGACAGATTCAGGTGCGCGTCGGCGATGGCGTGCAGCGCGCCGGCCAGCATCGGCACCTCGGCGCGCAGCGGCGCGATCGACAGCAGGGAGGCGCCGACGTAGCGCAGGTGAAGCCCGGCGGCAGAATCGACCGTCGGGCGCACGCCGAGGTCGAGGTGCGCGAGCTCGATGACGGGGTGTCCCCCCGGCTGCGCTGTCGCCCAGCGAACCCGGCCGCCGCCGCCCGCGGTGACCGGACCGATCCAGGCCTGCGCCAGCCCTTGCGCCTCGGCGACCGCGCCGGTCGTCGCGTCGTGCCAGACGCTGACGCGCGCCTCCTCGCGCGCCAGCCGGAACAGCGTCCGGTTCACGCCGGCGGCGCCCAGCTGGGTCAGCGCGCCGTACAGCCCCGCGGTCCAGATGTCGAACGTCGGGACCAGCCCCTCGGCCGACGGGATCAGCCCGCCGTAGAGCCCGCCCTCGGCGGTGCGCGCCTCGTTTTGCCGGCCGAGCTGGAGCCCGTCGAGCACGGTGAGCCCGGGCGTGTGAAACGGCCAGAGGCGGCCGACCGCGACGGTGGCGCCGCCGTCCTGCAGGCGCCGCGAGGCCTCCGCCTCCCAGAGGTAGAACTGCGTCGGCGTGTCGGGGCGAAACCGCGTGGTGGCGACCGGTGTGTTCCAGCGCATGGCCGAGAACGCTCCGTCGAAGCGGAAGCCGGTGTTGCCGATGTCGACGCCGCGCACGATGCCGTCGATGCGCTCCTGAACGTAGGTGCCGCCGCCGCCGTCGGGCTGGCTGAACCAGGTGGCGAACCCGGGCGTCGCCTCGGCGGCGCCGTGCGAGCGGAAGGCGCGCCGGCCGTTGAAGTCGACCCTTTCGATCGTCCCTTCGGCGACCTGCACGGCGCGCAGCTCCAGCGTTTTGTCGTCGACGATCGGGGCCATCACCGGCGCCGGCGCGCGCGCCTTCTTGCCGCCGCCGCGGGGCGTGCGAAACGCGTCGCCGACGCGCAGGCGGCCGCCGACGCAGGTCGCCTCGTGATCGCCGGCGGTTTCGACCCGGCAAGTGCCGATGGCGCGCACGCCGCGCGCGATCAGCAGCGACTGCCCCACCGCCAGGCCGTCGGCGGCCCCGCGATCCAGGTAGCCGCGGTGGTCGGTGACGAACTGCACCCGCCCGAAGCCGGGGTTCGACCGCAGGGGAGGCGCCGGCGCCACGACAGCGGCCGGGACCCGGGGCGCGATCGGCGGCACGACCACCACCGGATGCGCGCGCGCGCCGCCGCGCTGGCGGCGCTTGTGCGTGCGCGCCGCGGCGGCATCGCCCGACCAGGCGAGGCCGGCGCTCAGCGCGACGAGCACGCACAGCGCGTGGGGCGTAGACGGCTTTGCCGTCACTATAACCCGCCGAGCTTGTGGCATTCGTAGCACTTGGCGTTGGCGCACTCGTAGCCCATGACGGTCTTGTGCTGGGTGTCGCTGTGCGCGCAGGTGTGGCTGTGGCACTCGGAGCAGGTGAAGGTGCCGGTGGCGCAGGTACCGCTGAAGGTCACCGACGCCAGCGACGTGTGACAGCCGAGGCAGCGCACGCCGTGATGCGAGCCGCCCGAGATCCGGAAGCAGGTGTCGTGCGCGCGCACGCTGGCCGGGAAGAAGCGGAAGGTGTTATGGCAGGTCTGACACTCGCGGCTGAAGTTGTTGGCCATGTGATCGACCGAGGTCGCGCCGGTGCGCAGGAAATCGGGCTCGTGGCAGGCATCGCAGCGCACCGCCGCTTGCGTGAACGTGCGGTCGCGCAGGTTCCCGTGACACTCGGTGCAGGGGATCAACGCGTGCCGGCCGACCAGCGGGAAGTTGGTGCTGCGGTGAGCGTCGGCCTGAAATAGCGGGCGCCAGCTCTTCTCGTCGTGGCATCCCTCGCAGTGCAGGCCGAACTCGCCCGAGTGCCGGTCGCGGTGGCAGCCGCTGCAGGTGTCGGCCACCGGGGTCTCGAACCCCTTGCCATGGCAGCCGCTGCAGGTGACGTCGACATGGACCCCGCGCAGCGGAAAGCCGGTCGGGTCATGGTTGAAGCGGACCTTCTCCCAGCCTTCGACCATGTGACAGGAGGCGCAGCGGGTGGGGCCGTCCGCCTCGCTGCCGGGCGTGCGCTTGCCGATGCCCGGCAGCGACGGCTTGGCTCGCGCTTTGCGCGGCAGGATCACGGTGTCGCGCGTGTCGTCGTCGTCGCGCGGGCCGGCGGCGGCGGCCGCGCCGTGCGTCCCCGCCGCCACCAGCGCCGCGGCGGCGGCCAGCACGACGGCGATCGCGACCCGCACCCGCCGGGTCACGGTTCGAACCCCCGGAACTCGCCGTGGTGGAAGTCGACGTGGCACTCCTCGCAGCCGCGCGGCATCGGGCGGTACCGCACCGTCAGAACATCTTCGCCGAGCCGCATCGTCGGGTGGCACTTCGCGCAGGCGACGTTAGCGTGCTTGCCCTCGAGCGGATACGACGCGAACGCCGGATCATTGTGCTCGAACAGCGTCTCTTTGAAGCGCGTGGTCTTGTGGCAAACCTCGCACCCCCTGCCCCGCCTCGCACTCGTGCTCGTGCTCGTGCTCGTGCTCGTAGTCGTGCTCGCGACCGTCGCCGCCAACGGCAACGTCGACGTCAGGAACTGCCCCTGGTGATAGTCCGCATGACAGCTCCCGCACGCCATCTCCAGCGGCTTGTAACGAGTGAACGTCACCACCGGCCCGCCACCCGCGCCGCGCCCCCCGACCCGCTCCGGCCGATGGCAACCGGCGCACGGGGTCGTGGCGTGCTTGCCGGTCAGCGGAAAGCGGCTGTCCTTGTCGTGATTGAACGACAGGTCGGCGAACGATGTCGTCTGGTGGCAGGTGGCGCAGGTGTCCCGCTCACGAGCGCTGTCCGTGAGGCCACCCTTGCGCGACACGTTGCCCTCGGCGAACTGACCGCGGTGCACGTCTTCATGGCAGCTGTTGCAGGCCTGCGGCGTCTTCTTGGGGTGCAGCACCACGAAGCTGAAATTCTCGGGCCGTTTGTGCGCGTGCAGCCGCAGCCGCACCGCCGCCGGGATCCGCGCCGCCAGACCCGGGTCGGTCGGATGGCAGCCGCGGCAAGCGACCGCGCCGTGCGCACCGTCGAGCGGGAACTTGGTCGTCTGATGCTGCTCGAGCTCGTAGCGCGCCGGCAAGAACGTGTTGACGGTGTGGCATCCCTCGCACGCGACCACCTTCGCGGGCGGCTTCGCGCGCAGCTGCCCCATGTGCGCGTCTTCGTGGCAATCGCTGCAGTGGGCAAAGGCGATCCCCTTGAAGCGCGCCGGCTGACCCGGGTACGGCCCGTGGCAACCCGGCAGGCGACGCCGATGTGGCCGCCGCGCAGCGGGAACTTGGTGTTGTCGTGGAACGACGTGTCCTGTCCCTTCTCGCTCTTGATCTGCTTCCACCCTGCCTCGGTGTGGCAGCCGGCGCAGTTCGGACCAAGCGAGCCCTTGTGGGGATCCTCGTGGCAGCTCTCGCAGGTCTGGTGATCGATCGGCTTCATCTGCATGAACGACGCCGCGCGCGGGCGCGGGAACGCCGTCGCCAGGAAGTGCTCGTCGGTGTCGGTCGGGTGGCACTTGGCGCAGGCGACGTCGCGGTGCTTGCCCAGCAGCGGATACCCCGACGTCTGGTGGTTGAAGGCGGCCGCCGGCTTCCAGGCAGTTTCGTTGTGGCACTTCTGGCACTCGCGCGCCAGCTGGCCGCGGTGCTCGTCGAAGTGGCAGGAGTCGCAGCGAGTCGACGCGCCCAGCATCGTCGTCCGGTTGGGCTCTTTCTCCAGCAGGCGCCGGATCGCGGGATCGACGATCAGCGGCCGCTGGTGGCACTGGTCGCAGCGCGCCTTCGCGTGCGCCCCTTTCAGCGCCCAACCGGCCCGCTGGTGGTCGAACTTCTCGCGCCCGCCCTCCCACTCGACCATGGTGAAGTCGACGCCGCGGTGATCGGGGTGGCAGCCCTGGCAGTCCTGCTTCTTGGCGGCCGGCAGGTGACCATGAAAGCCGGCCCCCTTCGCGACCCGCGTCTGCAGCTCGGTGTGACAGTCCAGGCAGAGACGCGCCGACAGCCCCTTCTGCTCTTCGTGGCACTTCGAGCACTTCTCCAGCCCTTCGAGCGCCGCGTGCGCGCGCGAGAGCCGGCCCGGCGAAAAGAACTGCGCGGCCGCGGGCGCCGAGGCGAGCAACATGGCGCACGCCACGGCAAGCGCGCAGTCGCCTCATTTCCAGATCCACCGGAAGCCGACCCGGATGCTGACCCAGACGTGCATCCCGATCAGCGCCGAGCAACACGATGGCGAGCACGACGTGCAGCGAGCGCCAGATCGACATCAGCCGCTTGAGGCGGCGGTGGAAGGCGATCTTGGTCCGGAGCCGCCGCAGATCCTGCACCTGCGCGCAGAACGTCCGATAGCGCCGCGCGCTCGAGGAACAGCCGCCGCGCGTGGCGCAGCCCGCGCCAGATCAGCAGCGCTTCCGCGGGCGCGCGCACCAGCAACGCCGGCAGCGAGCGCGGCCGCGTCGCCGCGCCGGCCGCCAGGTCGAGGATGTGTTGCAGCGGCGGATCGCCGGCGCGCGCGTGATCCTTCCAGCCCTGGGGCACCGCCTCGACGAACTCCTTGAGCGCCTTGCCGAGGCGCAGAGCGTCGGCGGCCTCCCCGGCGTCGAGGCGCACCCAGCCGAAGATGTAGCGACCGATGAGCCCGGTCGCGACGACGACCACGACCGAGACGTAGGTGCTGGTCGCCAGCTGATTGCCCCACTGAAAGGCGGTGTGAAACAGGATGATGATCGGGCTCATGATCCCGACGAAGACGTGGAAGCGCAGCCAGGGGGCGATCGATCCCTTGCCCTTGAACCACCGCAGCCGCTTGCGCAGCGGATAGACGAAGTTCAACAGCATGAACATCGTCGCGAGGATGCCGACGCCGTGCCCCCACAGCCCCGACGGCTTCAGCATCGCGTGGTCGGGCGACTTGTAGCGCAGCCCGCGCGGCAGCAGGTAGTACTTGATGCCGACCTCGGTGAGACCGGCGACGACCAGCGCGCCGATCAGGAAGAACAGGGCCGCCGCCCAGCGTCCGCTGCGCGTGCCTCTCTTCCGTCGCGTCAGCGCCGGGTTGGCCATCGCCTTGTCGCCCATGGTGCTTGCGGATCGAGACGCCGATCGTCTTGAGCAGCTCGTTGGGCAGCTCGCCGCCCAGGCAGGCGATCACGAAGTCGTTGGGCAGCGTGCTGTCCTTGCCGTTCTTGAGCGTGACCGTCTCGCGATCGACCGACAGCAGCTCGGACGACATGAACGCCGTGATGCGGCCGCTCTTGAGGAGCGCGTCGATCTTCTGCTTGTTCAGCGGCCGGCAGCGCGCCGAACTCCGGGCGCCGGTACGAGATCGCGACCTCGGCGTCGGTCTCCTCGGCGAGCTGGATCGCCGCCTCCAGCGCCGAGTCGCCGCCGCCGACCACCAGCACGCGCTTGCTCGTCGTACTGGCGCGGATCGATCAGGCGATAGGCGACCTTCTCGAGCTCCTCGCCGGGGACGCCGAGCTTGCGCGGCGTGCCGCGCCGACCGATGGCCAGCACCACGCGCTTGCCGGTGATCACGCCCCTTGTCGGTGGTGACGGCGAAGTTGTCGCTGCTCGCCGGCCAGATCGCGGTCAGCTTGGTCTTCTCGTGGATCTTGAGCCCGGCCTTGGCGATCACCTCCTCGAACGAGCTCGACCAGGTTCTCCTTGCGGATCAGCGTCTGGCCGAACTTGCCGTAGAACGGCAGGTCGACGGTCTCGGTCATCACCAGCTTCTGGCGCGGGTAGTGCGCCACCGTGCCGCCGACGGTGTCCTGCTCCAGCAGCGCGTAGGACAGCCCGGCGGCGCGGCAGCCGACCGCGGTGGCGATGCCGGCCGGCCCGGCGCCGACGATCACGACGTCGACCGCCCCCTCGGCGCGCCCGGCGTCGGTGCGCGATCGATGGTCTCCTTGAACCGCGCCGCCACCTGCAGGCCCTGGATCAGCGCGTTCTTGATCAGCCCCATGCCGGCCAGCTCGCCGACGATGTGCACGCCCGGGCGGCTGGTCTCGAAGAACTCGTCGACCTCGGGCAGCTCGACGCCGCGCTCGGCGGTGCCGAAGACCAGCTTGATGGCGTCGACCGGACACTCGACGGCGCACTTGCCGTGGCCGATGCACTTCGACGCGTTCAGCAAGCGTCGCGACGCCGTCGACCAGGCCCAGGATCTTCCCCTCTGGGCAGGCGCTGATGCACGAGCCGCTGCCGATGCAGACGTCGGGTCGATGACCGGGTGCAGCGACGTCGGGACGTTGAGCTCGAGGCGGATCGCCTCGGCGAGCTTCTTCTTGGCGCGTCGATCCTCGATGCGGCGGCGCATCAGGTAGATCGCCAGCACCACGCTCGCGAAGGTCAGCCCGGCCCCGAGGAGTTGGCTATACGAAGCGGTGAGGAACTGCTGCATCTCGGAACGTCAGGAACGGGAAGCGCAGAACGGGGCCCCCGGGGCGGGCCGATCCAGCCCCGCGTGGGGGGTGGTGGCCCCAAAAAGCCAAGCGACAAGCCAAACGACAAGCCAAGGGAAGGAGGGAGCTTCTCCTACATCTAGTACCGGGAAGGGGTGCGGATCAGTCACGTTTCCTCTTATTATCCTTGCCCGGGAGCGTGGAATTTTAGACTGACTCGCCCGTCTTTCGGCCGGTTTCTCGGCGGATTACCAAATGTTTCCGCCAACCGTCGGTGAAATGCCTCCTTCGCCCGGTCGTTCCGCGCTAGCTTGTGGTCGCCAAGGAAGTCACGGGCGCGCGGTGCAACGGCTCGTGCCAAAACAGGAAACATCATCGACGCCCCAGCCATGGCCTTGAACAAGAAGTTCCCGAGCCCGCTCGAACTGATCCGATCCGACATCCGGGGTATGCGGGGCTACACTCCCGGCGAGCAGATCGGCGGCGCGATCAAGCTCAACACCAACGAGTCGGCCTTTGGCCCCTCGCCGCGGGTGCGCGCGGTGTTGGCGGGGATCGCCGACGATGCGCTGCGCCTGTACCCCGACCCGATCAGCCGCCGCCTGCGCGAGACGGCGGCGGCGACCTACGGGGTCGCCGCCGACCAGATCTTGGCCGGAAACGGCTCGGACGATTGCCTGACGATCCTGTACCGCGCCTTTCTCAGCCCGGGCGACGAGGTGCGGATCCCCTGGCCGACCTACGGCTTGTACGACACGCTGGCGACGCTGCAGGGGGCGCGGCTGTCGACGGTGCCCTACCGGCAGGTGGGGCGGCGCTGGGACCTGCCCGACGAGCTGGGGGCGGCCGGCGCCAAGATGGTCATCGTCGCCAACCCCAACAACCCGTCGGCGACGCTGGCGCCGGTCGACGATCTGCGGCGGCTGTGCGACCGCGCTCCGGGCGTCGTCGTCGTCGACGAGGCGTACGTCGATTTCGCCGCCGGCCCGGGTGCGGGCACCGGGGCCGCCGCGGGCGCGCCATCGACCGGCAGCAGCATGCTGCCCTTTCTCGCGCAGCACGAGAACCTGGTGGTGTTGCGCACGTTCTCGAAGAGCTACAGCCTGGCGGGCGCGCGCCTGGGACTGCTCTTCGCGGCGCCGGCGCTGGTGACGGAGCTGACCAAGGTCAAGGACAGCTACAACGTCAACGTGATCACCCAGGCGCTCGGCGTCGCGGCGCTCGAGGACCGCGACCACCACCGCCAACTGGTCGGCCAGACCCTGGTGCAGCGCGCCCGTCTCGAGGCGGCCCTGGCGGCGATGGGATTCACCTGGCCCGAGTCGGCGGCCAACTTCCTGCTATGCACCCCGCCCCCCGGCGCCCGCGCCGAGACGATCTACGGCGCCCTCAAGGCACAGGGCCTGCTGGTCCGCTGGTGGAGCACGCCCGAGCTCCGCGATCGCCTGCGCATCACCGTCGGAAAACCCGAAGACAACGACCGCCTGCTGGCCGCGCTGCAAGCTCTGATCTGAGCGCTACCGCGTCCCCGTCCACGTCCTCGACGCCGTCCTCGTCCGCGAGACGATCCCAATCGGTGGGCTAAACCCCAGAGGTCGAGGACGAGGGCGAGGACGCAGGACGGGTAAAGCTCAGCTACGGGAGCCTCGCTCACTCCCCGATCTTCTCGCGGTCGCGGAAGACCCCCGCCGCGCGGATCTTCCCCGCGCCGTCGTACACCAGATAGTCGAGGTTGGACTCCGGCCCCGGCCCGGCGGCGTTCGGCTTGACGAAGCGCTGAAACGGCGACAGGCCGCGCTCGGTTTCCGCCGCGTAGATCAGCACCTGGTGCGCCGGCGACAGCGGGTTGCGCATGGTCAGGCGATAGCCGCGATCGGCGTCGGTCAGCGTGACCGCGCCCGCGATCAGCCGGTCGGCGCGGTCGTCGATCGGCAGCGACGTCGCGAATCGCCGCACGACGGCGTTGCTGCGCGCGCCGCCCACCAGCACGAGATCGAGCCCGGCCAGGTCCGCGGCGGTCACCTCCTGGTCGGACTTCATCGCGAAGCGCGCGCGTACGCCGCGGCCCCAGTCACTGAGCGCGCGCGCCAGAGCCCGATTGGCGGCCGTCATCTCCGGTCGGCCGATCGTACCGTACACGTACAGGTGCGGCCGCTCGCGCGCGAGCGCGCGGCTGAAGAGGCCGCTCGAACCATGGTCGGGCAGCCCCGCCGAACCGCCGCCGCCTCCGGCCGCGAGCGGCTCGGCCACCAGCTTCCAGGCCGCGCCGAGGCGCGCGAAGCTCAGCACCGGCCGCGGCAACCCCTGATAGATCGTCGCGCCCGACTCCACCACGGTGATCGCGCGATCCGCGGGGACCTGCTTCGGATCGAGCAGCAGCGAGAACGCGCTGACGTTGTCGACGCGCACGGAGAGCCTCGCGCCGTCGCGATCGCCCTCGATCTGCGCCATCGCCAGCCCGCGCGCGATCGCGTCGATGCGCAGCCAGTAGGCCTGGTTGTAGCGCGGCGAATAGGTCCTGTAGACGACGTGGCGGGGAAACGGGTCGCGCTTGACCCCCGCCAGCAGCTTGAAGATCGCGCCGTCGCGATAGGCGCTCTCCCAGGCAAAGTGGTTCACGCCGGGCAGCTCGACGTAGCGCACGTTCTTGCCCAGCCAACCGAGCTGTCGATAGCGCTCGGCCATGGCGCGCGATTGCGCGACCTTGACCGTGGGATCGACGTCGCCGTGAAAGAAGGTTACTTGTTGATTGGACGCGTTCTCCGCCACCGCCTGCGCCGTTGTCAGCCCCAGCAGCGTCGGGTCGAAGAGCGGCGACGTCGCGGCGCCGATCCACTGGCGCGCGTCGGTGATGCCGCAGACCGGAACGATGGCCGCGAAGAGATCGGGGTGGCGCAGGCCGATGTGCCAGGTCCCTTCGCCACCCATCGACAGCCCGGTCAGGTAGACCCGATCGCCGTCGACCGCATAGGCGCGCCGCACGTCGGCCAGCACGCGCAGGACGTCGCGCTCGCCCAGACCCTGGTACCCCATGAACTCGCCGCGGCCAAAGGGGCAAACGACGATCATCGGGACATCGGGCAGCGGCAGCTCGTTGCGCGTCGCCTCTTCGTCGGATTCGCCGGGGCGATTCGACTTGCCGAACACCCGCCGCAGATTCAGCCGATGGTTCGAGTAGGCGCCGTGCAGCGACACCAGCAACGGCCAACCCGACGGCGGGGGCGCGCCGCGCGGGACGTAAAGCGCGTATGGCTGCAGGGTCTGATCGAAGTCGTCGCGGTAGGCCTTGACCATGGCGCCGGTCACGCCGGCGTAGGGGTCGGCGCCCGCGGCCAGCCCGTCGGCATAGGCCTGCGCGGTCTCCAGCTGCCGGCGCACGAACGCCCCCTCGCGCGCCGGGTTGGTCACGGTGGCGGCGCGCGCGTCGGCGTCCTCGATCAGCATCTCGACCGACGGCAAGCTGATCGTGCGGGCGACGTCGTCGAGCGCCACCGCGTGCGCGCGCGCCCGCTCGAGCGCCGCGACCGCGCCGGCGCGCAGCAGCCGGACGCCGTCGGCGGGCGGGGCGGCGGTTGGTGGTGGGGCGGGCGACGCCGGGACCGCGGGAGTCGCAGGTGCCGCGGGGGCCGCGGGCACAGCAGGTGCCGCGGGGGCCGCGGGCGCACCGCGATGCGCCGCCGCGACCACGGCACAGAGCACCGCGCCGAGCAGCAACCCCTGTGGCGCGCGCCTCATCGATGGATGTGGAACAGGCTGGGGCGGCCGGCGGGCGTGCGGTTCTTCTTCAGCACCACGGCGACCTTGCGATCCTTCCCGCCGCCACCGGCGATGGTGACCCGCCGGGTGGTCTGCGCGTAGCCCTGCTTGACGAAGACCAGCTCGTAGGTGTTGCCGCCCCGGAAGTGCAGGCTGATCGGCGTGCGACCGAGGACCTTGTACTTGGTGCGCACGACCGCGCCCACCGGCGTGCTGGTGATGTGCAGCGACACCGTCTCGGGCTTGGCGGCCGCCTTCGACGACGACGCCGACGCCGGGTGACCCGCCGCCGATTTGCCGGTCTTGGCGCCGGCGTTCTTGCCTTCGGGCGCCGGGCTGTCGGCCTCTTCTTCGCCGATCACCGTGTTCTCTGCGTTGGGCAACGCCTGGCGCAGCAGCGCCTCTTCGTCGGGCTCGGGCGTGGAGTCGTCCTTCGCGACCGCGCCCCCGGCGTCGGGCTTGCGCGCGCCGGCACCGGCGACCGCCTCGGCCGGGTGACCCGCGGCCGCCGCGTCGGCCCCGGCGACCGTCGTCGCGCCACCCCTGGCTTCGGGGGCCGTACCGGCGGCCGGCTTCGTGGGCGCGGGCGGCGGCAGCGATGGGGCCGGTACGAACGAGGACGGTGGCGGCGCCGCCGGCCCGATCGCCGACGGGGTGCTTCCGCCCGCGCCGCCCGCGAAGAACGGCTGCGTACGCGCCCACTCGATCACGTAGCGCGCGCCGACCACCGCTGCCAGCGCGAAGGTCGCGCCGAACCAGAAGCCCCGCAGCCCGCGCGACTTCTGCTCGACCGCGCGCATCGCCGCCGTGTCGCGCGGAGGCGGGGCGACCTCCGGCCCGATGGGCGCGCCCCCGGGCGGCGTCGACTGCGGCACCGGCGGTGGCCCCTTGCCAGCCGGGACCACGGCGCCCGGCGCGAAGGACGAATCGTTCGGCACCACCACGTCATCGAAGTCGACCAGCTCGAACGAGCTGCCGACGACGTTGAGGTCGGTGTTGCCACCGTCGGCGATGGTCGCCGACACCGCCCCCGAGCGGGTCTTGCCGAACGACTGCGAGCCATCGCGGCGCGCGAGCTGGGCCATCCAGAGCTTCAGCTCGGTCTGCCCCGCCGATTGGTACTCGGTGCGCAACACGCGCTCGACGTCGACCAGCATCTCGTCGGCGGTCTGGTAGCGCTCGGCCGGCGTCAGGCGCATGGCACGCATGATGATGCGCGCCACCTCGGGTCCAACCCCGGGCCGCGCCACCTCGGGCGCCGTGAAGTCGGCGCGCTGGACGCGGAAGATCGCTTCGAGATCGGTGGCCGACTCAAAGGGCAGCTTGTCGGTCGCCATCAGATACAGCATCGAACCGACGGAGAAGAGATCCGACCGCCGATCGATCGCGCCGCCCGTCGCCTGCTCGGGCGACATGAACGCGATCTTCCCCTTGATGACGCCGGCGGCCGTCTGCTCGCGCTTGCGCTGCGCCTTGGCGATGCCGAAATCGGCCAGCTTCACCTCACCCTGCTCGCTGATCAGCACGTTGTTGGGGCTGATATCGCGGTGGACGATCCCCGCCGGCTTCCCCTCGTGGAGCTTGCCGTGCGCGAACGCCAGCGCGCGGCAGACCTCGGCGACGACGTACAGCGACAGGGCCGGCGGCCAGACCATCGACACCGCCTTGGCGCGCTGGAGGATCCGATCGAGGTCCCACCCGTCGACCAGCTCGAGCACCAAGAAATATCGCCCCCGGGAGACGCCGAGGTCGAGCACCTGCACGACGTTGCTGTGGTTGAGGCTCATCGAGATGTGAGCCTCGTCGAGGAACATGTTTCGGAATTGAGGATCCGCGGAGAACGCCGTCAGGATCCGCTTGAGCACCACCGGCTTCTGGAAGCCCTCGGCGCCGTGCTGGATGCCGAGGAAGATCTCGGCCATGCCTCCATCGGCGAGTTTGCTGACGATGGTGTACCGACCATGACCCGCCATCTCTGCGCCGGCTAAGGTAGCACGATAGTCCCCGCACCGGAGGCCGGCCAGCCGTCGCCAAACTCCCGACATCGCCTCCTCTACCGGTCGTCGGTCTCCCGGTTCCGCGCCCGTCAGTGCGTGACCCGTCGCTTCACCCGTGGCTTCACCTGGCGCTTCACCTTCCTTCGTCCGACTCCGTCGGAGTAGATTGGGCGGGTGACGACGGACCAATGGGGAATCGACGACCGATATTTTGATGCACTCGGCGTCGAGCACCTGACATCCCGGGCCACCCGCGCCGCACTTCTGACGGCGATGGGCGTCGATCCCGCCTTGGCGGCCGCGACCGACGCCGCCGCCGGCAGTGGCGCCGCGAGTCCCCACGAGTCTCAGGGCGCGCACCACACGCGCCACGAGCACCACGCGCACCATGAGCACCACGCGCACCGCGCCGCACCGGCCCCCGACGACGACGTGCACGGCCGCGTGCGGGTCGTGCGCGCCGGCGAGAGCGCGTTCATCGCCGCGCCCGGCCGCCTGACCCTCGAGGACGGAACGGTGCTGGGCGCTGAACGAGCGCTACCCCCCGACCTGCCGATCGGCTACCACCGCCTGACGCCGCGTACGGGAAAGGAGGAGACGCTGGTCATCGTCACCCCCGGCGCCTGTCATCTGCCCGACGATCTGCGCACCTGGGGCTGGGCGGCGCAGATCTACGCCGCGCGCTCGCGCGCGAGCTGGGGCATCGGCGACTTCGCCGATCTGCGCCGGCTGGGGCGCTGGTCGCGCGAGGAACTTGGCGCCGGTGTGATCATGGTGAACCCGTTCACCGCGCCGACGCCGGTGCGTCCCATCGAGGCTTCGCCCTACTACCCGAGCAGCCGGCGCTTTCGCAATCCGCTGTTTCTGCGCGTCGAAGAGGTGCCGGGCGCCGAGGCGATCGGCGCCCACCTGCCGCGTCTGGCGGCGGCGGGGCAGGCCCTGAACCACGCGCGGCGCATCGACCGCGACGCCATCTTCGCGATCAAGACAGACGCGCTCGAGCGGATCTTCGATCAGTTCACCGGCGACGCCGGCTTCGACGGTTTCTGGAAAGAGCAGGGCGACGCGCTGACCCAGTTCGCGACCTACTGCGTGCTCGCCGAACGCCACGGCAAGGATTGGCGCCGCTGGCCGCACGAGTATCGCCGCCCCGACGGCGCCGCGGTCGCGCGCTTCGTCACTGAGGAGGCGCGCCGCGTGCGCTTCCACGCCTGGCTGCAGTGGCAGGTCGATGAACAGCTCGCGCGCGCGGCCAAGGAGATCGCGATCATCAATGATCTGCCGATCGGCCTCGACGTCGCGGGCGCCGACGCCTGGTGCTGGCAGGATCTGCTGGCGGGCGAGGTCTCCGTCGGCGCGCCGCCCGACGAGTTCGCCGCCAATGGACAGGACTGGGGGCTGACGCCGTTCATCCCGCACCGGCTGCGCGCCACCGGCTATCAATCGTTCCGCGAGACGATCCGCGCGATGCTGCGCCACGCGGGCGGGCTGCGCATCGATCACGTCATGGGGCTGTTCCGGCTGTTCTGGATCCCGCGCGGGCTCGGCGCCGTCGGCGGCACCTACGTGCGCTCGCGACCCGACGAGCTGCTGGCGATCGTCGCCGTCGAGAGCCATCGCGCGGGCGCGTTCATCGTCGGCGAGGATCTGGGCACCGTCGAAGCGGGAGTGCGCGAGAAGCTGGCCGAGCAGCGCATGCTGTCGTACCGCCTGATGTACTTCGAGCCGGTGCCGCCGCGCGAGTTCCCCGAGATGGCGCTGTCGGGCGTCACCACCCACGACCTGGCGACGGTCGCGGGGCTGTGGACCGGCGGCGACGTCGCCGGCGCGCGCGCGGCCGGCCTCGAGCCCAACGAGCCGGGCATGCGCGCGCTGCGCGACAAGGTCGAGCGCGAGGCGGCGATTCCCTCGGACGCCGCCCCCGAGGAGGCGGTCGAGGCCACCTACCGCACGCTCGCGACCGCGCCGTCGCGGGTGATCCTGGCCACGCTCGACGACGCGCTGGCGGTGGTCGAGCGCCCCAACATGCCGGGCACGACGACGGCGTGGCCCAACTGGTCGCTGGCGCTGCCGCTGCCGCTGGAGAAGCTGGAAGAGCACGAGCTGCCCCGCCGCTTGGCCGACATCATGAAGCGCGCGCCGCGCTGAAGCCAGGGCCGCTCGGTTAAACGCCAAGACGCCAGGACGCCACCGTCCGGACTCTTGAAAATCCGGCCTTTTGGCGTCTCTGGCGTCATGGCGTTTCTTCCTGTCCGAACGGCATTTGGCGCTAAGGCGTCAACGTCCACGGACCGTCGGCGGGGCAACCGTTGCGCGCCAGACGCCGCGCGCCGTAGGCGGCGCCGCTGCGCCAATCGATGGGGGGCGGCCGGATGTTCCGGTTGATGACGCTGGTGTCGGCGGTGACGTCGCCGCCGTGCACGAACAGCCCGTGGATCTCGGGCCACAGAAACAGCACGTGCTTGCGAAACGGTTGCAGCGGGGCGCGCGGCCCGTCGGCGACCGCCAGGTCGAGCAGCGCCGGGTCGCCCTGCCGCGCGCCGATCGTCATGCGCGCGAAGGGGTGAACGTCGTAGTCGCGGTTGCCGAAGATCGCGTAGGCGTCGTCACGGTGCGCGAAGGTCGCGGCGCCGTCGTAGACCATCACCAGCCGCCCCTGGCCGGCCAGGAGAAAACGCATGTGCACCGGCGGCGCGGGCCGGGCCGGCGTCACGGTCGGCGGAAAGATCGTGTGCAGGTCGAAGACCTGGTCCAGCACCGCCAGCGTCGCGGGGTCCAGCAGCACCACCACCCGCGACCCGCCGTCGCGAAACAGCGGATCGGTGAAGAACTCCGCGACGCCGAGCCGGCGCGCGGCGACCCGTCCCAGGACGCACTCGAGCGCTTCGATGTGGGCGACGCGCACGTCGTCGAGGCGCACGTGCTCGGCGCCGGTGACGCGCTCGGCGTAGGGGCCGAGCGCGCGCAGCACGCGCGCCGGGTCGCGCTCGAGCCAACCCCGCTGCTCCAGCAACTGCACGTCAGCCGCCGACAGCAACGAGGAAACGCCCGGGGCAGCGCTCAACGAAGCCGGCGCCACCGCCAGCGCCACAAACGCCAAGAACCGAGCCCGAGACCGCATCCGCCAGATCTACCAAGATCGCCCCGAAGAAGGGTGCAGCGGCGCGCACGGTGCGCGCCCAAGCCGGACCTGTCCCAGCTTTACCCGTCCATCGTCTCCGTCTCCCGAGGTCCCTAGTTCGCGATCGGGTCCTCGTCGTCCTCGGTGCTCGCCGGCATGCGGCCGTGCTGGCGTCGGCGCCTTGTTCCGCGCCGGTTTCTCCGCCAACACCTCGACGGGTGCCGGGTGGAGCAGCGTCATCGCCAGCTCGGCGTTCTCGCCCAGAGCCTCGGTCAGCGTCGCGATCGCCGCCGCCGGCTTCACCCCCGCCACCAGACAGCGCGACGCCTCATCGACCGAGTACCGTGCGCGCTCGCACGCGGCGCGAACGAACTTCCGATTCAACGCCCAGGTCACGCGCGTCGCGAATCCATCGAGCTGGGAGTTGACCCATTCCTCCGCCGAGGGGACGTGGTCGTGACGAGGAGAGATGTCGGCGGGCTCGAAGGTCACGTCGTGTTCGTACCCCTTCTCGTGTCCCGCGCGCTGCAGCTTGAGCGTGACCGGCGCCGGCGTCCCGATGTCGAGCTTGATCGTCAGGTCCATCGCGTAGGACCCGCGCACCTCTTCCGTGTCGTAGGTGAACTCGCGGGTCGCCTTGTTCGTGACCGGCAAGACGAAGCCGGGGACGGGGACGACCGGGGCGAGCGCGCGGGGCGACCCCGTGGGGGAGTTCAAGGGTCTGGCGATAGGGCTGTCGCCGTTCTGGATGACCACGGGATTGATGGTCTCCTCCTCGTAAGGGGCGTGCAGCGCGATGGTCTGACGTCGAAAAGACGCTTCGACCTTCCCGTCAACCGTGCCGCGTCCCATCGTGCCACGCGCCGGATCGTTCCAGATGGAGGCGCGCACCCAGGCGATCACCCGCGCGCGCAGCGCGGCGGCCTGCGCGGGGTTCATCCCCTTGACGTTGAGCGTGAGGTCGAACGCCGGGACGGCCGGCTCGGCGGCAATCGGGCGCGCGGGCGCCCCGAAGTGCGTGCAGTAGCGATCGACGGTCAGGTCCCAGTGCGGGCTGTCGGCGAGCGCGGTGCCGCGAAAACGCGCACAGAGCTCCTGGCCCTTGGCTCGCACCTTGTTGGCCACGCCGTCCCGCGCGAGCGCCAGCTCGGGTTGCGCCAGCAGCGGCGCCAACCGCGCCAGCGTCGCCTCCGCCGACAGCGGATGTCCGGCCGCCAGATCGCCATCGATCAGGCTGGCCAGCTGCTCTCGAGTCGCCGCCAGCGCGAGGTCCAGCGACGAGCCGGTGGCGGCCGAGAGCACCTCGTGGCCGCCCCAGGCGCGCACCTGCTTGAGCACGACCGTCACCTCGACCAGCGCCGCCTCGTCGTGTTTGCCGGCTCGAAAGGCCTGGATGCGCGCGATCTCGGCTTCGGCGAAGCGATCCCGCGCCCGCTGGCGCAACGACATCATCGCGCTGTCGGAAGGGTTGGCGCGCAGGGCGTCGTCGGCCTGGCCCGCGGCCGCGCGATAGTCCCCTTGATCGAAGGCACCGCTGGGCTCCGGCCGTCGCGCAACCGAGCCCGCTGCCGTGAAGGACCACGAACCCGACCAGCGCACGCACCGCCGGCGCCGACGACATGCCGCCTCCCATTCGCCCCAGATTATCACCGGGGCATCACATCAGGCCAACCAAGCTGACGACGCCGGTCACCAGCGCGAACAGCGACTCGCCCGCGATCAGCCCGCCGCCGACCAGCGACATCGTGCTCATGTCGGCCGGCAGCGCGGCGGCGGCCGCGGCGTCCGGGCTGCCCTGCTGGTTGCCCTGCCCCCAGGTCGCGAACACCGACGCAATCACGCCGCCGGTGGCGAACCAGGCCGAGGTCGACAGCGACAGGAAGCCACCGAACGACGACGCGTAGGGGCTGGGCAGCAGCACCGCGTCGACCAGCCAGCCGGCGGCGCGCCCGCGGCGCGACGACGCCAACGCGCGGTAGCGCGACGCGCGCGTGAGCGACCGGCGCGCGATCTGGGTGAACAGGCCGATGCAAAGCCCGATCTCGAGCGCGGTGATCTTGTGCGCCGGCAGATGGCCGACGTCGCGGATCGCGCCGACCAGCTTGAACGTCATCGCCGACTGCCAGCGGCCGACGCGCGCCTCGGGGTGGGCGA
The DNA here is from genome assembly GCA_963778795.1 of uncultured Pseudomonadota bacterium. Lineage (GTDB taxonomy): Bacteria > Myxococcota_A > Polyangia > Fen-1088 > Fen-1088 > DASRQZ01. Next base: position 112,207 of record CAVZVU010000006.1, read on the forward strand.
AGGTATCGATGCGCAGCTCGGGGTAGGCGGCCATGAACAGCGACGCCAGCGCGACGCACAGGACAGCGCCGACGACGATGCCGACGACCTGGTAGCGAAACTGCAGCGCGCGATCGGTGCCGAGACGCCACCCGGTCGATCGGTCCTGCTGCATGTCGACGCCGACGTTGCACGAGATGAGCAGGATGCTGGCCGCCATCAGGCCGACGACCGGATCTTTCAGCCCCAGCCCCGACATCAGCAGCACCGCGACGACGAACGCCGACGAGATCGGGTTCTGATCGGAGACGCCGGTCGCGATCCCGTTGACGAAGACGAAGACCATCGTCAGCGCCATCGCGAACAGGATGAAGCCGGTCGGCTGGTGCAGCAGGCGCGTCGCGACCGCCAGCAACAGCGCCCCCCAGACGGCGACCCACAGCGCCACGCGCGCCGTCGACAGCCGAACGCGGGCGGGGGCGCCCGCGGCCGGCGCGGTGGGGACGCCGGCCGGCACGCGCCAGCGCGCGCGCACCTGGCGCGCCGTCTCGACGCCGATCAGCGTGAGGTCGACGATCGCCGCGCCCATGATCATCGCGAGCGCGATGAGGAAGCCGAGCTTGCGGAACGGATCGCGCGGCCCCAGCCAGCCGATCGCGCGCAGGTGCGGTGACAGCAGCTGCAGGGCGCCCCCCATGACGATCGCCGGGACGGCGATGCGCGATCCGACGATCATCCCGGCGCCGACGGTCGACGCCGACAGCCCGCTGTCGCCCAGCAGGCGCACCTTGTCGGCCAGCGCCGCCGCCACGACGCCCAGGCCGGTGCCGCCGCCGAGCTTTCCCACCGAACGGCGCAGCAGCCGCTTGTCGGTGAGCGCGCGCAGGATGTTCGCGACCGCGTGGCCCGACGGGTACTCGAGCTGCAGGCGGTCGACCAGGATCGGCGTGCACAGCATGCCGACGCCGACGCCGAACATGCCGACGCAGCCAACGAACAGCATCAGCTGCCACGCGGGCGGCAGCGGCAGGCCGAGCCAGACCATCGCCTGGACCAGCACGCTCATCGCCGACATCGAGCCGACGCTGGCAGCCATGGTCTGGATGTAGTTGGCGCCGTGTTTTCCGTCGGGGCCGTAACCGTAGGTGACGGTGCTGCCGAGGATCCCCGCCAGCAGCTGCGCCGGCACCCAGGTGCCGAGGCTGAAGTTCATGTACGCGGTGGTGACGCCGCCGAGCGGTCCCAGGATCGCGATCGCGACCACCCCCAGCAGCAGGTGGTAGCGCGCCGAATCGGGCGCCGGCAGAAAACGCCGCCACCCGTCCGCGCGCTCGCTCTTCCCGGATGCGATCAAGGTGAGATCTATTAGAGTCTCATCCGCCGAGGAGGGAAGCCATGCCGCAGACGCAGTCGTTGTTGATCGTCCATGTTCAGGTTCACGTGAAGCCCGACGCGCGTCGCGGCGTTTCGCGCCGCCACGCTCGCGAACGCGCAGGCCAGCGTGCGCGAGCCGGGGATCGCGCGCTTCGACGTCGTGCAGTCGCGCGAGGACCCGACGCGCTTCGTGCTGGTCGAGGTCTACAAGAACGCCGACGCGCCGGCGGCACACAAGGAGACCGCGCACTACCTGGCCTGGCGCGACGCCGTCGCCGAGCTGATGGCCGAGCCGCGCACCAGCGTGAAGTACCAGAACCTCTTTCCCGACGACGCCGGCTGGTGAGCGCCGCCGCCTTCGAGCTGGCGACGCCGACGCGCATCCTGTTCGGCGCCGGCGTCGCCGCGCAGATCCCCGCGATCGCGCGCGCGCTCGGAGCGCGCCCGCTGCTGGTGACCGGCGCGCTCGCCGGCGCGCACGGCGCCGCTGGCCGCGGCCCTGCAGCGCGACGGTCTGCAGCCGACCCCGTTCGCCGTCACCGGCGAGCCGACGGTGGCGACGGTGCGCGACGCCGCGGAACGGGCGCGCGCCGCCGGGTGCGATCTGGTGATCGCCTGCGGCGGCGGCAGCGCGCTCGACGCCGGCAAGGCGATCGCGGCGCTGGTCGGCAACGGCGGCGATCCGCTCGACTACCTGGAGGTGGTCGGGCGCGGGTCGCGCGCTCGAGCGTCCGGGCGCTGCCCTTCGTCGCCGTGCCGACGACCGCCGGCACCGGTTCGGAGGTGACCAAGAACGCCGTGCTCGCGTCGCCCGAGCACCAGGTCAAGGCCAGCCTGCGCAGCCCGCTGATGCTGGCGCGCGCCGCGGTCGTCGATCCCGATCTGCTGCGCGGCCTGCCGGCGGCGGTGATCGCCAGCAGCGGGCTCGATGCGCTGTCGCAGCTGATCGAGCCGTTTCTGTCGTCGCGCGCCAACCCGGTCACCGACGCGCTGGCGCGCGAAGGGATCCGGCGGTCGGCGCGGGCGTTGCGGCCGGCGTACGAGGCGGCGGTGAAGCAGACGGGGAACGGAGACGGAGACGCCCACGCCGACGTCGGCGCCGACGGGGGAGCGGACGCGGGGGCCGGGGCGCGCGAGGACCTGGCGCTCGCGAGCCTGCTGGGCGGGATCTGTCTCGCGAACGCGGGGCTCGGCGCCGTGCACGGCTTCGCAGCCCCGGTCGGCGGCGCCTGGCCGGCCCCGCACGGCGCCGCCTGCGCCGCGCTGCTGCCGCACGCGATGCGCGTCAACCTGCGCGCGCTCGAGGCGCGCGCGCCGCACCACCCGGCGCGCGCGCGCTTCCACGAGCTGGCGGCGCTGTTCACCGGGCGTGCCGACGCGACCGCCGCCGACGGGATCGCCTGGCTGGACGCGCTGGCGGGCGCGCTGGCGATCCCGGGGCTGGCGCGCTACGGCGTGACCGCCGCCGACATCCCCGACCTGGTGCAAAAGGCCAAGGTCGCCAGCAGCATGAAGGCGAACCCGCTGCCGCTGACCGACGACGAGCTCACGGAGATCGCGACGCGGGCGCTTTGACCGCGTCGGCGCCGGCGGCTGCCGGCACCGGCTTCACGTTCCAGAGCACGAACACGTAGTCCTGAAACGCGTCGTCGCCGCCGTCGCGAAACGCCACCAGATACGCGTTGGCGACCGGCGCGCCGCCGCGCGCGCGCAGCGGGAAGACGCGCGCCGCGTGCCGGTCCGCTCCGCCGTTGCGGCGATCGTCCGAGTAGATCACCCGCTTGCCAGCACGCACCCACAGGCCGAAGACCGCGTCACCGGGGTCGAAGCTGGCGTTGCCGCCCGGCTCCAGCTCGGGGTTCAGCGTCTGGTGCTGCCCCTCGGCCAGCGTCGCCAGCGTCTGCGGCGTCGCGCTGTCGGCCTTGATCGTGTAGGGGCCGAAGGGGCGGGGCCCGTCCTCCGAGAAGCGCGCCACCGGATTGATCGCGACCAGCGTCGGCGTCGCGCGCACGAACAACGGCGCCGTCACCTCGTCGCCGAGCGGCCGCGGCGACCCCGGTCCCGCCTTGTTTGCCGCCGCGGGAACCACCCCCGGGGCGTCGCTGCGCGCCCCGCCACCGCGCACGTCGACCGCGTAGCCCAGCGCTTCCACCACGTCGGCCAGCGACGGCTCGTGCTCGCCGGCGCGGCCCAGCGTCGCCAGCGCCGACAGATCGGTGCCCGGGCCGTCCTCCAGCGTCGGTCCGGTCTGAAACCGCAGCAGCGCGCGGTGCACCCCCAGCGGGGCGTCGGCCGCAGGCGCGAAGGTCACCTCGACCGAGAGCTGGCCCCGGGGCGGCACGATCGCCGGCAGCTTGGGCGGGTTGCGGAGCTGAAACGGCGCCGCCTGGTCGCCCAGCACCGGCAGGGCGCGCACCGTCACGGGATCGTCGGTGAGGTTGCGCGCGGTGACCGTCTCGGTGACCACGCCGGTCCCGCGCACCGCCGAGAAGGCCAGATCCCAGGGCGCAAGCTGCAGCTCTTCGCGCACCTTCTCGACGCGCATGCCGTTGTCGGCGGTGGCCGCGGGCGCCGCCGCCTGGGCGGGCGGTCCGTGCGCGATCGCCGGGGCGCAGCCCGCCGCCGCCAGCGCGAGCACGGACACCCGCGACAGCAAGAACAACAGGCGTCCCGGCGAACGAGGCAGGCGCATCCAGGTGCACTTTACCGCTTCGGCGCCGACTTCGAAGCCGGATCGGCCGGCGCGCGCGGGCTCTTCCCGATCCGGATCGCGCGCCGCATGTAGTCGACCAGCGCCGCAATCCCCAGCGCGAACGCGATCAGGGCGAAGATCTCGATCGACCGGGTGATCGAGGATCAGCGCGGCGATCGCCAGGAACTGCGCGACCGTCGCCGCCTTTCCCAGCACGCTGGCGCGAAAGTCGTAGCGCAACCAGCTGTGCAGCGTCGGGATGAAGCGATAGGCGACGCCCAGCGGCAACTGCACCAGCTCGCGCGTCAGGATGAGGCCGATCAGCAGCGGCGGCGGGTGGCGGCGCACGATGATCGCCGCCAGCACCGCGGCGACGAACAGCTTGTCGCAGATCGGATCCAGCCAGGCCCCGGTGCCGCCCCCGGGCTCGGCCTGTGCGTCGCCGGCGCGTGCGGGCCTGCCGGCGCGCGAGGTGGCCGTCGAGGACGTCGGTCACCGCTGCCACCGCCATGACCGCAAACGCCCAGACCGACTCCCCCGCCGTCGGCCCCAGCGTGAGCCAGAACGCGCCGCCGAGCGGGATCCTCGACAGGCTCAGTAGATTTGGCAGCGACATCAGGGTTTGCAGCCACGGAGGGGACATCGAGCCTCCGCGAGGGTAGCATTAACAGCCGAAATGCCGTCGATAATGCCCGGGGCCAGAACGCATGAGATACCGCGGGTGAGATGACGGGCGAGACACCGGGCGAGATCGCGCGCTGTATCTTGGCCGATGGCGCCGCGCGCCTGGTCGTGGCGCTGACGACGCCGGCGGTCCGGGAGGCGACCCGACGACATCAATCTTCAGGCGCCGCGGCGCTGGCGCTGGCGCGCGGGACCACGGCCGGGCTGCTGCTGAGCACGCTCACCAAAGACGAAGAGCGGATCACGCTCCAGGTGCTGGGCAATGGGCCGCTGGGCGGTCTCACCGTCGACGCCAGCTCGTCGGGTCGAGTGCGCGCCTACCTGCGCAACCCGGCGGTGCGCCTGCCGCCGCTGCGCCCGGCAGCTGGTGCGGGCAGTGTTAAATCGTTGGGCCGGCTGAGTCTGGCGCCGGCCGTCGGGCGCGGTGGTGTCATCCACGTGGTGCGCGATCTCGGACTGCGCGAGACCTTCAGCGGAGAGACCGCGCTCACGACCGGCGAGATCGACGACGACGTCGAGCACTACCTGGTCAAGAGCGAGCAGATCGACAGCGCGCTCGCCTGCGACGGGGTGCTGGAGAGCCAGCTGGCGAGCGCCGCCAGCCCCGACAACATCGTGAGCCATGGCGCGGGCGATATCGTGATCGCCGGCGGGGTGCTGATCCAGGCGCTGCCCGGCAGCGCCGGCAGCGCGATCGTCGGCGCCCTGCGCGAACGCGTGCAGACGGGCGCCTTCACACGCGCGCTGGCCCGGCAACCCCCGACGGTCGACGAGCTGGTGGAAGCCACGTTCGGCGACGACCTGCCGACGCTGCAGGTCCTCGACCGGCGTCCCGTCAGCTTCTTCTGTCCGTGCTCGCGCGATCGCGCCGCGGCGTCGTTGACGCTGCTCGGCCCCGGCGAGCTCGGCGCGATGATCCTCGACGACGGCAAGGCCGAGGTGATCTGCAACTTCTGTCGCGAGCGTTACGACTTCGACGAGATCGCGCTCGAGGCGATCCGCCGCGAAACCACCGGCGCTACGGGCCCCAGCAGCTGACTTCTCAGGCGCGCCTAAGCGCACATGCCGTTCGGTTAAACGCCACGACGCCAGGACGCCACGGTCCGGACTCTTGAAAATCCGGACTCTGGCGTCTCTGGCGTCGTGGCGTTTGCCCTTATCCGACCAGCATTGCGCCTAAGCGGGTGTCAGCGCGCTTTCAGCGCGCCTCGCCCACCTGCCCGCGCTGCCGCAGGGCGTGGTCGGCCAGCACCAGCGCGATCATCGCCTCGACGATCGGCACGGCGCGCGGCAGCACGCAGGGATCGTGGCGGCCGCGCGCCTTGATCGTCGTCGCGTTGCCGTCGACGTCGACGGTCTCCTGCTCGCGCAGGATCGTCGCCGTCGGCTTGAAGGCCACGCGCAGCAGGATCGACTCGCCGTTCGAGATGCCGCCCTGCACGCCGCCCGAGCGGTTGGTGCGGGTGCGGACGGTGCCCGCGGCGCTGTAGAACGGGATCGTTGTGCTGGATGCCGGTCAGCCGCGTGCCGCCAAAGCCGCTGCCGATCTCGAAGCCCTTCGCCGCCGGCAGCGACAGCATCGCCTTGGCGAGATCGGCGTCGAGCTTGTCGAACACCGGCTCGCCCCACCCCGCGGGCACGCCGCGCGCCGCCGCCTCGACGACGCCGCCCAGCGAGTCGCCCGCCTTGCGCGCGCCGTCGACGAGCGCGATCATCTGCTCGGCCATCGCCGCCTCGGGGCAGCGGATGATGTTGGCCTCGACCGCCTCGCGCGTCACCGTCTCGGGGTCGACCGCCGCCTCCAGCGCCTGCACCTGCTTGACGTAGGCGACGATCTGCAGCCCGGGCGCCAGCGCCTCCAGCACCTTGCGCGCGACCGCGCCGGCGGCGACGCGCCCGATGGTCTCGCGCGCGCTGGCGCGGCCGCCGCCCTGCCAGGCGCGGATGCCGAACTTGGCCTGGTAGGTGTAGTCGGCGTGCGACGGACGGTACTTGGTCTTCATCTCCTCGTAGTCGCCGCCGCGCTGGTCCTGGTTGCGCACGACCATGGCGATCGGCGTGCCCAGCGTCTGCCCCTCGTGCACGCCCGAGAGGATCTCGACCGCGTCGGCCTCGCGCCGCTGCGTGGTGATCGCGCTTTGTCCCGGGCGGCGCCGGTCGAGCTCGCGCTGGATCTCCTCGACGGTCAGCGGCAGGCGCGGCGGGCAGCCGTCGACGATCACGCCGACCGCCGGACCGTGCGATTCGCCGAAGGTGGTGATGCGAAACAGCGTGCCGAAGCTGCTGCCCATGCTACTTGCCGGGCAGGATGTCGATCATCCCGCGATGCACCGACTCGCCGGCCGCGGTCCAGGTGCCCGCGCCGCTCGATTCGATGTGCAGCGCCAGATCGCCCGCCGCGTGGTAGCGCCACAGCTGCACGGTGCCGGCGCTCCGCTCGGGGACGACGCCCGCCACCTCGAGCGTCGACTTGCCGGTCAGCCGCTGCAGGTAGGTCGCGCCGTTGTAGAGGATGGTCGCCGGCGGCGGGATCGCCATCTCGAGATCGCGCACCTCCTTGAACACCATGCAGCCGTTCGTCGCCGTCGTCGCGCAGCGGCTCGACCCACAGCACCGCGTCGCCGTCGACGGCGCGCGCCAGCTGAAACCGCTTGCCGTTCACGTGATAGCCGATGACCCCCTCGACCAGGTAGTCCCGACCAAAGAAGCTGACGACGTCCCGGACGTGTATCTTCATGGCGCTCACATCTCCTTGGCGTATCTGACGGACTGACGATCGTGCGCGGCGCTGGCTTGACAGCGTCGTCGTCGCACGATTATACGGTTCGTCGCCGGCAGAGCCAGTCTCGCCTGCGGCGATCGCGTAACATCGAGAATCGGGCAGGCCAGGTCACGCCACGCATGGAGGCACGTTGCGGCTAGAAGTCATCAGGGTCATCGACGACGAGGGGCGCGTCACGCACCCCGAGCGCGAGCCCGAGATCTCCGGCGACGATCTGCGCAAGCTGTTCCGCACCATCCTGACCGTGCGCCTGCTCGACGAGCGCATGCTGCGCCTGCAGCGGCAGGGGCGGCTCGGCTTCTACCTGAGCTCGCTCGGCGAGGAGGCGACGCACATCGGCGCGGCGCACGCGCTGCGCCCGAGCGACTGGCTCTACCCCGCCTACCGCGAGGTCGGCGCGGCGCTGTACCGCGGCTATCCGCTGCGCACCTTCATGTGCCAGCTGTTCGGCAACGCCGAGGACCCGGTCAAGGGGCGGCAGATGCCGGTGCACCACTCGATCCGCCGGCTGAACTTCGTGTCGATCAGCTCGCCGGTCGCCACCCAGATCCCGCACGCGGTCGGCACCGCCTGGGCCGCCAAGCTGCAGAAGAAGGACGACGTCGCGGTCGCCTTCTTCGGCGAGGGCGGGACCTCGACGCCGATCTTCCACACCAGCCTCAACTTCGCCGGCGTCTTCAAGGTGCCGGCGATCCTCATCTGCCGCAACAACGGCTGGGCGATCTCGGTGCCGCGCTCGGTGCAGACCGTCGCGCCCGACCTTCGCGCAGAAGGCGATCGCCTACGGCATGCCGGGCGTGCTGGTCGACGGCAACGACATCCTGGCGATGATTCACGTCACCGCCGAGGCCGCGGCGCGCGGGCGGCGCGGCGAGGGGCGCGACGCTGATCGAGGCGCGCACCTACCGGCGCGGCGCGCACAGCTCGTCCGACGATCCGTCGGTCTACCGCGACCCGGCCGAGCCCAAGGAGTGGGAGCGCCACGACCCGCTCGAGCGCTTCCGCAAGTACCTGCTGGCCAAGGGCGAGGTCAGCGCCGAGCTCGAGGCGCAGATGCGCAGCGAGATCCTCGAGGAGATCACCGACGCGCTGCAGTACGCCGAGCAGCAGGCGCCCAAGCCCCCGCTGCACATCGATGTTCGAGGACGTCTACGCCGACATCCCCTGGCACCTGCGCGAGCAAGCGGCCGAGCTCGAGGCCGAGATCGCCAAGCACGGCCCGAAAAATCCCCACGGGTGAACACCCACACCGGGCCTGCCCCCGCCGGTGCGACCACGCCGAGGCTGGTTGTTCCGAGGGAACGACACACACTTGATTTCCTGGAGCCGGTGGCGTAAGCCGAGTCACCCCGATGCCGGAAATGAACATCATCCAGGCGGTCAACGACGCCCTCCGGCTGGAGATGCGCCGCGATCCGCGCGTGGTCGTCCTCGGCGAGGACGTCGGCCGCTTCGGCGGCGTCTTCCGCGCCACCAGCGGCCTGCAGGAGGAGTTCGGCGCCGACCGCGTGCATCGACACGCCGCTGGCCGAGTCGGGGCATCATCGGCACCGCCATCGGCATGGCGCTCTACGGGCTGCGCCCGGTGCCGGAGATCCAGTTCGCCGACTTCATCTACCCGGCCTTCGACCAGATCGTGAGCGAGCTGGCCAAGCTGCGCTACCGCTCCGGCGGCGAGTACCCGGCGCCGGTGGTGATCCGCACGCCGGTCGGCGGCGGCATCCGCGGCGGCCACTACCACTCGCAGTCGCCCGAGGCGCTGTTCATCCACGTGCCCGGGCCTGAAGGTGGTCTGCCCGTCGAACCCGATCGACGCCAAGGGGCTGCTGGCCGACCTGCATCCGCGACGACGATCCGGTGATCTTCATGGAGCCGAAGCGCGTCTACCGCGCGGCGCGCGGGCGACGTCCCCGAGGGCGAGTACACCGATCCCGCTCGGCGAGGCCAAGGTGGTGCGCGAGGGGCGCCAGGTCACCGTGCTCGCCTGGGGCGCCATGGTGCACGACGGCGCTCGAGGCGGCGCGAGCAGGCGCGCGGCGCGAGGGCGATCGACCTGCGAGGTGCATCGACCTGCGCACGCTGCTGCCGTTCGACATCGACACCATCCTGGCGTCGGTGCGGAAGACCGGGCGGGTCGTGGTGGTGCACGAGGCGCCGCGCACCTGCGGCTTCGGCGCCGAGCTGGCGGCGCTCGATCCAGGAGAGGGCGATCCTGCAGCCTGGAGGCGCCGATCCTGCGCGTCACCGGCTTCGACACGCCGTTCCCCTACACGCTCGAGCACGAGTACCTGCCCGACGCGCACCGGATCCTCGACGCGGTCGAGCGCGTCGTGACCTTCTAGCCGCCGCGACGGAGACGCGCTGCATGACCTACGAGTTCAAGCTGCCCGACATCGGCGAGGGGGTCGTCGAGGGCGAGGTCGTCCGCTGGCTCGTCAAGGAGGGCGACCCGCTGCGCGAGGACCAGCCGATGGTCGAGATCATGACCGACAAGGCCACGGTCGAGATCCCGGCGCCGCGCGCCGGCCGGGTCGGCAAGCGCATGTACGCCGAGGGGCAGCTCTGCCCGGTCGGCAAGGTGCTGATCACCATCGAGACCGACGGCGCGGCGCAGGCGCGCCGAAGCCGGCGACGGCGACGGCTGCGACCCCGGCCGACGGCGCCGCGAGCGGCGCGACGCCGGCTGGCACCGCGACCGCGCACGGCCACCGCCGACGCGCCGGCCGCGCACGCCGCCGGCAAGACCAACGGCGCCCGGGCGGCGGATCAGCGCGCGGTGCTGGCGACGCCGGCGACGCGCAAGCTCGCGCGCGACATCGGCGTCGACCTGCGCGACGTCGCCGGGCAGCGGCCCGGCGGGGCGCATCACCTCGGACGACGTGCGCGAGCACCAGGCGTCGGTCGGAAGCGCCGCGCCCGCCGGCGCGCGCCGGCGCGGCCGCGCGCGGTCGTGCCGCTGCATACGCCGGCGCGCGAGAGCGCCGACGTGCGCGTCCCCTTCCGCGGCGTGCGCAAGAAGATCGCCGAGAACCTGGTCCGCTCGAAGCACACCGCCGCGCACTTCACCTACGTCGAGGAGGTCGACTGCACCGACCTGGTGACGCTGCGCCGGCGCGCCAACGAACGGCTGGCCGAGCGCGGCGTGAAGCTGTCGTTCCTGCCGTTCGTCATCAAGGCGACGGTGGCGGCGCTGCAGCGGTTCCCGCAGCTCAACGCCACGCTCGACGAGGCGGCCGGCGAGATCGTGCAGCGGCGCAGCTACCACATCGGCCTGGCCACGGCGACCGAGGCCGGCCTGATCGTGCCGGTGGTGCGCGACGCCGACCGCCGCTCGCTGGTCGATCTCGCGCAGGAGATCGACCGCCTGGCCGAGGCGACGCGCACCGGCACGGCGACGCGCGACGAGCTGGTCGGCTCGACCTTCACCATCACCAGCCCGGGCGCGCTGGGCGGCGTGCTGGCGACGCCGATCATCAACTTCCCCGAGGTGGCGATCCTGGGCGTGCACAAGATCGCCAAGCGCCCCGCGGTGTCGGCCTCGGGCACCGAGGTGGTGATCCGCGACCTCATGAACCTGTCGATCTCGGTCGACCACCGGGTGGTCGACGGGCTCGACGCCGCGCGCTTCGTGGCCGAGATCAAGGGCTCGCTCGAGACGCCGGGCCTGCTTTTCCTCGAGTCGGTGTAGACGCATGGCGGCCTCGAAGTCCCGTCCCCCGCAGATGCCCCGCGACCAGGCGCCGCCCGCGCCGACGTGCGAAGATCCGCGCCGGCATGGGCGACGTCGAGTCCGACTTCGTCGAGGTCTGGAGCGACGAGGACCAGGCGCGCGCGACCGGCCTGCTGGCGATCCTGGGCGAGGACGGCACGCGCCGACGCGCGCGCCGTGCCCGCGCTCGACGCCGCGGCGCTGCGCGAGATCTACCGCGGCATGGTGCGCATCCGGATCCTCGACGAGCGCCTGATGGCGCTGCAGCGCCAGGGGCGCATCGGCTTTTACGCCGAGGCGCGCGGCCAGGAGGCGGCGGTCATCGGCGCGGTGGCGGCGATGGTGCCCGACGACTTCGTGGTGCCGGCGCACCGCGAGCTGGGCGCCGCGCTGTATCGCGGGCTGCCGCTGCGCAGCTTCGTCGCGCAGCTGTTCGGCAACGCCAACGACATCGCGCACGGGCCGGCAGATGCCGGTGCACCCGGGCGCGCCGCGCGCGCTCAACTACCTGCCGCCGTCGTCGTGCGTGGCGACGCAGCTGCCGCAGGCGACCGGCATCGCCTGGGCGGCGAAGATCCTCAAGAAGAAGACCGTGGTCCTCGGCTACCTCGGCGAGGGGGCGACCAGCGCCGAGGACTTTCACGCCGGCCTGAACTTCGCGGCGGTCTACCGCGCGCCGGTGGTCTTCCTGTGCCAGAACAACCAGTGGGCGATCTCGACGCCGGCCGGCGCGCAGAGCGCGTCCGAGACCTTCGCGGTCAAGGCGCTGGCCTACGGCATGCCGGGCGTGCGCGTCGACGGCAACGACGTCTTCGCGGTCTACGCCGCGACCCGCGCGGCGGTCGATCGCGCGCGCGCGCGGCGACGGCCCGACGCTGATCGAGGCGGTCACCTACCGCCTGGGCGCGCACAGCACGTCCGACGATCCGGCGCGCTACCGCGCCCGACCAGACCGCGGAGTGGACGCGCAAGGATCCGATCAGCCGCTTTCGCACCTGGCTGCTGGCGCGCCGGCGTGGTCGACGAGGCGGCGGACGCCGCGCTGCGCGCGCAGATCGAGGATGAGCTGCGCGCGGCCATCGCCGCCGAGGAGAGCGTCGGGCCGCCACCCGTCGAGAGCCTGATCGAGGACGTCTTCGCCGAGCCGACCACCGCGCTGCGCGAGCAGCTCGCCGATCTGCAGCGCATCCGTCGCAAGCAGCGGTAGTGCGCCGGCGCACCTTGCGGTATAACCGCAAGCTCAATCGAAAAGCGGAGTCGACCATGTCGGAAAAGACGCGCGGCATTCTCCTCGCCATCGGGCTGTTCGGATTGGCGAGCGGGGGCGGCGGGGTGCGGCGGCAACGGCAACGATCTCGCCCAGTTCACCGGGACCTGGCAGTACAGCCAGTCGCTCGTGACCTTGTCGTGCCCCGGCCAGACCGACCTGCAGGGGACGCTCGGCACCAGCGAGCGCTGGGGCGGCGGCGTCTCGTCGGACCTCGTCGATCTGAACACGTCGGTCTTCGATTTCGGGACCCAGTGCTTCTACACATTCGACGTCAAGGACAAGATCGCGACCATCCAGACGGGTCAGATGTGCAGCCTCACCGACGGGAACGGCAACCCCATCGCCGAGGTGCCGACCAGCTGGACCTTCACGCTGACCAGCGCGACCACAGCGGTCGAGCAGCTCGCGACCGCCGATAAGATCGACATCTTGGGGACCCCGACCGATTGCACGCTGATCGGCAGCGCGGCTCTCAAGAAGGTCGCAAACGACTAGCAGAGAGGTCAGGAACCGTTCGATGGCTCAAGAAGTGATTCGGGTCGAGGCGTTGGTGATCGGCGAGCGGTCCCGGTGGCTACGTCGCCGGCATCCGGCTCGGTCAGCTGAAGAAGAAGGCGCTGGTGGTCGAGCGCGACAAGCCGGGCGGGATCTGCCTGAACGTCGGCTGCATCCCGTCGAAGGCGCTGATCAACGCGTCGAAGTACTACGACAAGTTCCGTCACGGCGCCGACATCGGGATCCTCGCCGACAACATCCGCCTCGACATGGCCAAGCTGCAGTCGTGGAAGGGCGAGGTCGTCACCAAGCTGACCAGCGGCGTGCGCCAGCTGCTGAAGTCCAACGGCTGCGACTACCGCACCGGGACGGCGCGGCTGACGTCGCGCAACACCGTCGAGCTGCAGAGCAAGGACGGCAACGTCACCATCCAGGCCGACAACATCGTCCTGGCCACCGGGTCGCGGCCGATCGAGATCCCGGGCTTCAAGTTCGACGGGCAGCTCATCGTCGATTCGACCGGCGCGCTGGATTTCGCCGACGGTGCCGGAGCGCTTCCTGGTCGTGGGCGGCGGCTACATCGGCATCGAGATCGGCACGCTGTACGCGAAGCTCGGCTCCAAGGTGACCGTCGTCGAGGCGCTGCCGACGATCCTGGCCGGCACCGATCCCGAGCTGGCGCAGGTGGTGTCGCGCAAGCTCAAGAAGCTGGGCGTCGAGGTGATGACCGGCGCCAAGGCCAAGTCGCTGGACCGAGAAGTCCGGCAAGGCGGCGGTGACGCTGGAGCTGACGGGCGGTCAAGAAGCGACGCTCGAGGTCGACAAGGTGCTGGTCTCCGTCGGCCGCCGTCCCAACTCGGAAGGCCTGGGCCTGGAGGAGGTCGGCGTCAAGATCGAGCGCGGCTTCGTGCCGACCGACCGGCGCATGCGCACCAACGTGCCCGGCATCTACGCCATCGGCGACCTGGCCGGCCAGCCGATGCTGGCGCACAAGGCCTCGCGCGAGGCCGAGGTGGTCGCCGAGGTCATCGCCGGTCACAAGGCGGAGATGGACGTGCGCACGATCCCGGCGGTGATCTTCAGCGACCCCGAGATCGTCGACGGCCGGCATCACCGCCGACGAGGCCGAGAAGAAGGGGCACAAGGTCAAGATCGGCAAGTTCCCGTTCGTGGCGCTCGGCCGCGCCATCGCCAACGCCGACACCGACGGCTTCGTGAAGGTGGTGATCGACGCCGACTCGAAGGAGGTGCTGGGCATCCACGTCGTCGGCAACGGCGCGTCGGACATCATCGCCGAGGCGGCGCTGGCCATCGAGATGGGCGCGCTGGCCGACGACATCAGCCTGACGATCCACGCCCACCCGACGCTGCCCGAGGCGATCATGGAGGCCGCCAAGGCCAGCCTGGGCGAGGCGATCCACATCCAGAACCGATAGCTCGCCGCCCGCGAGCCCAGCGCACCCGATGCGCTATGCTCGCCGCATGTCCTCGGAGCTCTTGCCTGCGCGCGTCGTCGATCTCGGGACCCGGGAGTTCGCCGAGGTCTGGGCGATGCAGCGCGAGATGGTGGCGGCGCGGCAGCGCGACGAGATCCCCGATACGCTGATCCTGGTCGAGCACCCGAACGTGATCACGCTCGGGCGCGGCAGCCACCGCGAGAACCTGGTCGCGCCGGGCGACATGCCGATGTTCGAGATCGAGCGCGGCGGCGACGTGACCTACCACGGACCGGGGCAGCTGGTCGGCTATCCGATCTTCCTGCTGCGCCAGCCCGAGCGCGATCTGCACGTCTACCTGCGCAACCTCGAGGAGGCGCTGATCCAGACCGTCGAGGAGTTCGGGCTGTCGGCCGGCCGGCGCGAGAGCTGGACCGGGGTCTGGAACCGCACCGCCGATCGCAAGCTGGCGTCGATCGGCGTCGCGGTCAAACGCTGGGTGACGCTGCACGGTTTCGCGCTCAACGTCGCCACCGATCTCTCGCGCTTCGCCGCCATCAACCCGTGCGGGCTCGAGGCGAACGTGATGGCGTCGATGTCGTCGCTGCTCGAGCGCCCGATCACGCTCGCCGAGGTCAAGCCGGTGGTCGAGCGGCGAATGGCCGCGGTCTTCAACCGCGCCTTCGCCTGAGCGTACCGCGGGACCGGTCAGCTGAACGCCAAGACGCCAGGGTCCGAACTTTTCGAAATCCGGCCTCTGGCGTCTCTGGCGTCATGGCGTTTCGTCTTAGTCTGACCGCGGACACCCTAGTCAGCCGGCGCGTCGACGCCACCGTCGGGGCCCGCACCCGCGTCGATCGCGCCGCCATCCGCAGCTCCGCCCATGGGGGGGCCGCACATCGTCGCGCCGCCATCGCTGGCGACCGGCTCGCAGGCGGTGAAGGTCACCATCTTGGCCGTCCCCAGCGCGCTGCCGTAAACGTCGACGACGTCGGCGGCGACGGTGACGGTGACATCCGAGCCGCTGTCCCAGATCCGGATGGTGCCCGGCTGCAGGAAGATGCGCGTCGCATCGAGCGGATCGGCGGACAGCTGATATTCCCCGAGGCTGAGGGGCCTCCCGCCCTGGCGCACGTCGAGGTGCTGCGCCAGGTCGGTGACCGCGCCGCCCGGGACGTTGTTGAACTTCAGCGGCAGCCGATAGTTGGTGCCGACCATGCCGGGCCCCGCGGTGTCGGTGGCGAGCTTGCAGCTGGGATGCGGATTGGCCGGATCGGGCGGCGCCGGGCTGAGCGTCACCGAGAAGGGCTGGGTCTGGACCACGATCGGGGCCAGCATCACCATCGGTTCGTTGTACTCGCTGGTGATCCCCATGGCGTCAATCGTGATGCTGATCGACGCATCCGACGGGTAGCTCGGCGTCGCGCGGCCGTACACGTAGGACGTGTTGACGTCGGCGGTCGCCAGATGAATGCTGTTGTACCAGACGGCCAGGTTGAACGCGGGCCCCGACGGGGGATTCATGGCGGGACTGGGCCAGCTCACCGAAACCGGGGGCATCGCCTTGGGTTGCTGGCGCGAGACGCCGTTGATGGTGACCGTGTCCTCGATCTTGCTGCCGTCGATCACCCGATCGAAGACCAGGTTGAACTGCGTCGGCGAAGGCGGCACCGCACCGAACATGCCGCCGTCGTCCCCCGGGGACCAGACCGGACACTCGTCGCCGTTCACCTCCCAGAACACCCCCAGCAACACCGGCGGACCGTGGGGCGCGCTGTTGCCGCCGCAACCGACGCCAACCGCCAGCGCGGCCGACCCGATCGCCGACAGAAGCCAGCGTCGCGCCCGCGGAAAGGCCGCCCGGTGCAGCCACGACCCGTACAGGTACAGCGACGGGCGGCGCAGCGACGGCGCCAAAAGGGCGAAGGCGTTGGCTGAGGTGTCGATCGCGTCTCGCGGGCTCATCCGCCCTGCTTTTAGCACGGTCGCCGGACATTTTTTGTACTCTCCCCGTCGTGCTCCCCTCCGTCTTCTCACCCGTTCTCCCAGCAGCGGCGGCGACGATCACCGACCCAGGAGATCCCCGCATCGCCGACTACCGGCATCTGAAAGAGCGCCACCTCAGCGCCGCCGGCAGCCGCTTCGTCGCCGAGAGCGAGCGCGTGGTGCGCCGGCTGCTGGCGAGCGGCCTGCGCGTGCACTCGATCCTGGTGACACCGCCGCGCTGGACAGCGATGGCCGACCTGATCGGCGACCCGGCGCGCTGCCCGGTCTACGTCGCCACCCAGGAGGTGATGGACGGCATCGCCGGCTTCCACGTTCACCGCGGCTGCCTGGCGATCGGCGAGCGTCCCACGGGGCGCTCGCTCCCCGACGGCGCGCGGTTGGTCGTCGCGGTCGAGGATCTGGTCGACGTCGACAACCTGGGCGCGATCGTTCGCAACTCCGTCGCCTTCGGGGCGTCGGCGCTGTTGCTGTCGCCGCGCGCGGCCGATCCGTTCTACCGCAAGGCGATCCGGGTCTCGCTGGGCGGCGTCTTCTCGCTGCCGGTCATCCGCGTCGAGCGCTGGCCCGAGGATCTGGCCGCGCTGCGCACCGCGCACGGCTTCTCGATCGTCGGCGCCGTTGTCGCGGCGGGGGCGCTCCCGCTGGCCGCGTTCGCGCCGCCGCCGAAGACGATCCTGCTGCTGGGCGCCGAGGGACCCGGTCTGTCGGCGGCGGCGCAGGCCGCCTGCGATCACCTGGTGACCATCCCGATGTCCCCTTCGGCGGGAGCCGACTCGCTGAACGTCGCGACCGCGGGCGCGATCTTTCTTTATCATCTGCGTCGCGGCGCGCCGGCGCGGCAATTCCAGGCGACGCGACGCGTCGGACGCCGACGCGTCTGCCGGGTCAGCGCGGCGGCAGCGCGCCCCAGTCGACGAACAGCTTGCGCGCCGCCGGCTGGCACCTGGGACAGAAGCAGGCGTCGCCGTCGCCGACGCGCACCGCGCGGATCGTCGTGCCGCAGCGCGGGCAGGGCTTGCCGTCGCGGCCGCGCACCGAAAGGAAGTCGCGCACCTTGTCCTCGATCGGCGGGTCGCGGCGCGCGATCTCGTCGATCGCATGACGCAGCACCGACGGGATCGCTGCGTAGAGCGCGTCGGCCTCGGCCGGGGTCAACTTGTTGCAGAAGGTCTTGGGGTGAATGCCGGCCGCGAACAGGATCTCGTCGGCGTAGGCGTTGCCGATCGACGCCAGCGCCCGCTTGTCCATCAGGAACATCCGCGCCTGATCACGACGCTTGCGCAGCAAGGCGCCGAACGCCTCGCGCGTGAACGCGGGCGACATCACGTCGGCGCCGAGCGCGCCGTAGACCGGGATCTGCCCCTCGTCGGCGGCGCGCGCCAGGTAGACCTTGCCCATGCGCTTGTCGTCGACGTACTGCAGCTCGTCGCCGCCCGCCAGCACCAGCGCGAGGCCGAGCGCGCGCGGGTCCTTCTTCGATTGTAGCTCCGCCGCGGTTCGCAGCCGATAGCGCCCCACCAGCATCGCGTTGATGACGATCACCCGGTCGCCCTCGATGCCGAAGCGCATGAAGTGCCCGCGGCGATCGACGCTGGTGATGCGGCGACCGCGCAGCGCGTCCGCGAGCGGCTGGTCGATCATCAGGCGTAACACCGTGGGATCGCCGGTGCGCGCATCGGTGATGACCCGGCCGGTCAGCGCCGGCCGGAGCTTGGCTTCGACGTGGGCCAGGTCGGGCAACTCGGGCATGCGCCGCTAAATCTGGCATTAAAGCGGGCTCGCGCCCAAACTCATCACATGCCCGCTCCCGCCGCCGTCATCATCACGCTGGTCGTGGTGGGCGCCGTCGTCTTTTGGGGGAACCAGATCCGGACGCTGCGCCGCCGCCGCCGCAACCTGCGCCACTGGGAACGCGACGAGCCGCTCGAAGGCGTCGACGATTGGTCTTAGCGCGCGGCAATAGCCAGCTCCCAACGCTCTGTTTGGACCGCCTCGCCTCTCGCCAACCTCCCAACGTTAGCGCGCAGGCGAGCTTGCTCGCCGGAGCGTGCTGGCCGGGGGTCTGGGACCCTCCCAGGGTCCCGGATCTTACGACCAGCGCGCAGGCGAGCTTGCTCGCCGGAGCGCGCTGGCCGGGGGTCTGGGACCCTCCCAGGGTCCCGGATGCTTACGACCAGCGCGCAGGCGAGCTTGCTCGCCGGAGCGCGCTGGCCGGGGGTGCGGGACCCTCCCAGGGTCCCGGATCTTACGACCAGCGCGCAGGCGAGCTTGCTCGCCGGAGCGCGCTGGCCGGGGGTCTGGGACCCTCCCAGGGTCCCGGATCTTCACGACGTGACGCCCGACTTCCTCAGATACTCGACGTAGTACGCGGCGTCGCGGCGCTCCTCGAGCTCGCCCCTTTCGACCGCGTCCTGGCACAGCTTGCGGATGTCGCCGACGCGGCGCGACGGGGGCAGGCTGAACGCCTCCATGATGGCGTTGCCCAGGCCCGGGGGCAGCGGCGGGATGCGCGCGTCGAGATCGCGGATCGCGAGGATGCGCTCCTTTAGCGCGTGGATGTTCGCCACCGCCTCCTGGCGGCGGCCCGGGCGGCGCGAGGTGACATCGGCGCGCGACAGGTCGAGCAGATCGTCGAGGTTCTCGCCCATCTCGTGGTCGAAGCGGCGCACGGCGGCGTCGGTCCAGCTCGGTTCATACGCGTTGCCGCGCAGGTGGTGAAGGATCAGGAACCGGATCTTCTGGCGCTCGGTGCGATCGAAACCCAGCCGCCGCCCGACGGTGTCGAACATGCGCGCGCCGACCTCGGCGTGACGATGAAAGGTCACGCGCCCGTCGGGCAGCATGACCCGCGTCGGCACCTTGCCGATGTCGTGCAGCAGCGCCGCCCAGCGCACCATCGGCTTCGGCACCGACTGCCGCACCACCTGCTTGGTGTGCTCCCAGACATCCTTGTGCCGGCGCCCCGCCTCCTGCGAAAAGTCGACGGTCGCCTCCAGCTCGGGCAGCAGCACGCCCAGCACACCGGCGTCGTGCATCCACTGCAGCGCCACGTCGAGCGAGCGGCCGAGGATCACCGCCTCCACGCCCGACCGGACCCTCGCCACCGGGACGTGGGTGATGAGCGGCGCCGCCTCGCGCGCCGCCAGGGTCAGCGTCTCGGGCGGCAGGCGTCCCTCGCCGTTCTCGGCGATCGCCACCGCGACCTCCAACAACGTCTCCGGGGATGCGCCAAACTGCGCGGCGGATGAACCGGGCACAACCATGAACAACGCCCAGCTGGTTTTAGGAAGGGATCTTCCTGCGGTCCTGATCGCGCTTGCGACTCAGATGATCGATGAAAGGCTGGGCCTGCTTCACGCGCCCGGCCAGCGATTTCTCGGTAATCGGATATTCGGTGCCGAAGCGCAGCCCTTCGTCGTACAGAAAGGTCCCGACCTCCTCGTCATCGACGAACAGCGGGACCTTCTTTTTTCCGTAAACTGCCTTGAGCAGCGCGCCCCAGCGGCTGTCGATCCAGTCGACGATGTCGCCGCCGAAGCTGTCGCGGAACAGCTGAAGCTCTTCGTCGAGCCGGCCGTAGTTCTCGGCGAAGCGGTCGCGAAAAGCCTGCGCCCCCTCGCCCCCTTCGGCGGCGATCCTGGCCAGCGCCAGGCGCACCAGGACGACGTCCTCGGCGTGCCGGACCGGCGCCTCGACATTCCCCTCCTTGGGGGTGATGACGTGGATTACGGTCGCGGCGGCTATCTCACGCACGGCGTGTTCGAGCTCGGGGTCCGAGACAGCCTCCAACAACACCTTGACGTCGAAGGGGAGTGAAACGAGAGCTTTTGAAAGCGTCTCTAGAAAACTGCGCTCGAGATCCTTGTCCATGGCCGCGGAATCGACGGAGGGATTGTTATCCCAGCCACGATTGGCGCGATACTACCTGATTCGTATCGGATTCATAGCCTAACGCGCAGAGCTTCATCGAGCGCGACGCGGCAGGTGTCACGAAAGCCATCGAACGGCCCCGGCGGCAGCTCCAGGGTCAACACCGGCAGGCCGCGGTCGACGCCGAGCCAGCTGCCCAGCGAGCCCGGCGTCGGATAGCCGATGTCGCCGCGCGCCGGCCAGCCGCAGGCGGCGGCGACCCGCTGGGCCCAGGCCTGCGCGGGACCGTCGTAGTTGACGCACGCGAAGGGGGCGTGCACCGCGACGACGGCGCCGATGCGCTCGCGTTCGATCAACGCCGCCAGCGCCGCCGTCTCGGGCTCGGACAGCGGGCGGTCACCGGGAAAGTACCCGGCGCTGTGGGCGGTCGTGAAGCTGGTCGCCGGAAAGTTGCGATTGAGGTCGACGTCGCGGGCCGAGTTCTTCTGGCCGCGCGCCAGCCCGTCGGGGTTGAGCCGCGGCAGCAACCAGACTGGCCCCGCCGCCGCGACCGCGCCAGCCCGCAAGCGGCGCCCCAGCTCGACGGCGCCGCCGACGCTGCTCGGCTCGTCGCCGTGCACACCCGCCACCACCAGCAGCGCCGGCGGGCCGTCGGGGCCAAACCGCCAGGCGCGCAGGGCGCGCCCCTCGACCGACAGGCCGATCCGCTGCGAATCTTCATCACCCAGGCCGAAGTCGGGGTCGAGGCCGAAGTCGGGGTGCAGGTGGGAGCTGTCGGGCGAACCTCCTTCGGGCGATGCTTCGTCCGGGGCTCCTTTGGGCGGGCGCGTGTCCAAGCTGGACCCAATTTCCCCCTCCGGCTACCGTTCTGCAATGACGACGACCGTACGGGCGCTCAAGACAGAGGCGCGGGTGCTGCTGCGCGCGGGCGAGCTCGGCGCGGCCTTGGCCGCGTACGACCACGTGCTGGCGACCAACCCGCTCGACTACGGCTGCCGGCTGAAGATCGCCGATCTGATCGCGCGGCTGGGCGATATCGGCGGCGCGGCCGCGATCTATCGGGCGCTCGCGCTGCACAACGTGCGTGCCGGCCACGTGCTGCCGGCGATTGTCGCCTGCAAGGAGCTCGAACGGCTGGGACAATCGACGGAGGAGATCGTCGCCGAGATGGCGTCGCTTTATGCGCAGGGCTCGCCGGCGCTGGGCAAGACGGCGGCGCGCCAGGCGCCGGTCGAGGAGGACGCGACGATCGCGCGCCCGGATCTCAGCGGCGCCGAGGCGGCGCCCGAGGTCGCGGCCCGCGCGCGCACGCGCGCGCTCGATTTTTCGATCTACACCCGCTACCCCCAGAGCTTCCTGCCGCTCCCCTTTCTCTCGGAGTTGCCGGCGGCGGCGTTCTCTCCGGTGATCCGCGCGCTCAACGTTCTGCGCCTCTCCGATGGAGACTTCGTGATCCGCGAGGGCGAGCCCGGCGTCGCCTTCTACCTGGTGGGCAGCGGCCAGGTTCGGGTCTTCGCCACCGACGGCCTGGGCCGGCAGACCGATCGCGCGCGCCTGCACGAGTCGGCGCTGTTCGGTGAGATGTCCCTGCTGACGGCGCAGCCGCGCACGGCGTCGGTGCAGGTCGTCGGCGAGGCCGATATCCTCGAGGTCGGTCGCGACGCGCTGGCGGCGCTGGCCGCCCAGATCCCGACCCTCGCGGCCGCGCTCGACCGATTCGCGCGCGAGCGCCTGCTCAAGAACCTGCTCGCGACCTCGCCGCTGTTTCGTCCGTTCAATCGGCAGCAGCAGCTGGATCTGATCCGCCGCTTCGACGGCCACGAGGTCGCCGCCGGCACCGAGATCATCCGTGAGGGGGGCGCCGGTCTCGGGCTGTTCGTCGTGCTCGCGGGCGAGGTCGAGGTCACGAAGCGGCAGCCGGCCGGCGGCGGCGTACCCGAGGTCGACGTGCCGCTGGCCCGCCTGCGCGCCGGCGAGGTCTTTGGCGAGATGTCGCTCATCAACAACCAGCCGACCTCGGCCAGCGTGCGCGCGGCGCGGCAGTCGACCATCCTGTTTCTCGCGCGCGACTACTTTCAACGCCTGGTGCAGGCGCTACCCGAGATCCGTCGCTACTTCGAGGAGCTCACCGAGCGGCGCGGTCTGGAATCGCAGCTGGTGCTGTCGTCTGGCAACGACGCTGGCGACGGCGAAACCGCCGGCCCGCGCGGCGCGGTCGCCGAGGAGAGCATCCTCATCTAGTGCACTAGTTCGTCGTAACGTGAGGCCCCGATTGGGAATATCCGGGGGAGTAGCCGGTGGGGGCTTTGGCGCTTAGACTTCCGCTTGACGCCATGAAAAAGACGCGCAGTGCGAAGTGGGTTCTGAGCCTCCTTGCCGTGCTGGCGATGCTGGTCTTGCCGGCGCTGGCGCTGGCTGGGCCGCGTTCGGGCGGCAGCTTCGGCGGACGGCTGGGGTTCCGTTCCGGCGGCGGGTCGTCCATGCCGCGCAGCTACTCGTCGCCGGGCTACAGCGGCGGCGGCACCCACTTCATCGTCGCGCCCGGCTGGGGCTGGGGTTGGGGTGGTGGCTACGGCTTCGGCGGCGGCCTCGGAATCTTCGGAACCGTGCTGGTCATCGCCGTCGTCGGCTACACGGTGGTCACCATCAGCCGCGCCGTCCGGCGTGCGCGCCAAGGCGGGGGCTACGGCAACGGCGGGGGCTGGGGTTCAAGCTACGGCGATAGCTACGACGACGAGGCTCAGGTCGCCGCGGGGCGCGCCTATGTCTACAAGCTGCAGATCGGCCTCGGGCGGTCGGCGCGCGGCATCCAGCAGCGTCTGGAGCAGTTCGCGACCTCGGGTGATACCGGAACCGAGGCGGGCCTGGCGGCGTTGCTGCAGCAATCGGCGCTGGAGCTGTTGCGCCAGAAGGACTCGATCCGCTACGCCGGCGCCGACGCCAGCGGCCCGATGAGCTTGACCAACGCCGAGACGAAGATGAACGGCCTGGCGCTCGGCGAGCGGTCGAGGTTCTCCGTCGAACGGGTTCGGTCGGCCGACGGACGCGTCAACCGTGCGTCGGAGACAGCCGTCGAAGGGGCGGAGGCGCTGGAGATCGTGTTGGTGACGATGATCGTCGCCACCCGGACGCCGCTGTCGGCCTTCAAGCGACTCGACACCCACGAAGAGGTCGAGGCCCTGCTGTCGGAGCTGGGCGGGGTGGCGCCGGGCGGCCTGCTCGGGCTCGAAGTGGTCTGGACGCCTGCCGATCCTGACGATTCGATGACCGAGACCGACGTGATGACGACGTATCCAGAGCTGCGCAGCCTTTAGTAAAAAGCAGTGGGACCCTCAAAGGGTCCCCTACCCCCCGCGACGAGCTCGGCGCGGCTGAGCCGCGCTCCGCTCACGCGCCCACCGGGCTCTCAACCTCGAACGACGCGCCCCGTCGGACAGCGGATCCGCGTGCGGTCTTCTCCGCCAAACGAGGCTCGACGCGCCGATTGACCACGGAGTGGGGCACGGATACAGTCTAAGTGCCTGCGAACTGAGGCGTTTATCGTGCTCAAGCTGACCATCGAGGATGATGAGGGTAAGACCACGGTCATCCCGGTGATCCGCGATGAGATGACGATCGGTCGACAAGAGGGAAATACGATCCGCCTCACCGAGCGGAACGTCTCTCGGCGTCACGCGCGTCTTCTGCGACAGAACGGTGTCGTTTACGTCGAGGATCTGGCGAGCTTCACCGGCGTGAAGCTGAATGGTTCGCGCATCGCGGCCGTGACGCCGATCCGCGAAGGGGACGAGCTGCACATCGGGGACTACAAGATTGTCCTCAAATCAGACCGCCCCGCTGACGTGTCGGGCGTGGCGTCGTCATCCGCGCCGACCACGAAGGTCAAGGCGCGGACGTCCACTCCCGCCATGGGATCGCGAACGACGCCGGCTGCGGCCGCGACTTCGATCACCGCGCCCGCGGCTGCGGCATCGGCGGTCGCCGCCCGCATCTCCCCGCCCGAATCGGTCGCGGTCCGCACGTCGTCGCCCGAGCCGATCGAGGCGCAGCCGACGATCCCGGTGCGCACGCTCGCTGAGCTGGGGGTGAACGGCGAAGCCGCTCCGACGCCGGCGCGGCTGGTCGTGCTCAGCACCGAGCTCGCCGGGATGGAGTTCATGATGGGGCGCGCGTCGGTGGTGATCGGACGCACCGACGAGAACGACATCCAGTTGAACCACCGCTCGATCTCGCGCCACCACGCCAAGGTGGTGCGCGACGGCGATCGCTACACGATCGTCGACCTGCAGAGCGCCAACGGCGTGCGCGTCAACGGCGACGACTACGAGCGCATCGAGCTGAACCCGGGCGACATTGTCGAGCTCGGCCACGTGAAGATGCGCTTCGTCGGCCCGTTCGAGCTCTACGTGTTCGATCCGGCGACCGCGGCGACGCTGGGCGAGCCCAAGATTTCGCCGCGGGCCCTCTTCACCGTCGGAGGTGGCCTGCTGTTCGCAGTGCTGGCGATTCTGGTGCAGCGATCGTTCAGCCACCCGAAGCCGTCCGCCGACGCGCTGACCGCGGCACCGCCGGTGAGCGCGCCGATCGCCGCGACCGCACCGGCGGCGGCGCCCGCCGCGGCGGCCCCCACCGGCCTGCCCCCCAGCGCGCCCCCGATCGCTGGGGCGCCCGCTGGGGCGCCCGCGGCGCCCGGCCAGACGGCGGCGGTCGCGCCCGCGCCGCTGGATCCGTTCGCCAAGATCGCGCGCGACTCCCAGAATGAGGACTGGGTGGCCGCGCTGGCGACGATCCGCCAGCTCAACGCCGGGGGCGCGAACCAGGCGCCGCTGAGCGCCGCCGATCGCGCGCGCTTGCTCGCGCTGTTTCACAAGGCCGAGACCGAACGCAAGGGGTCGGCGGCGTTTGCGAAGTTCGACGAAGCGTCGAGCGCGAAGGACTACGGCGGCGCCATCGACTGGTTCGAGGCGATCCCTCCCGAGAGCATGTACAAGCAGCGCGCGGCGTCTCGCTACCAGGAGGCGCGCACGCTGTTCGTCTCCGAGCACCTGCTGGCGGCGGAGAAGTTCCGCACCCAAGGCAAGTGCGTCGAGACCCGGCACGAAGCCGACGAGGTGACCAAGGTCGACCCGACCAACCAGCTGATCAAGGAGCTGGTCAAGCTGTGCAAGCCGGTCGCGGGCGGAACGCTGGTCACGGCCGCCGTCCCCCGCACGGCTCATCCACGCGTCGCCGCCGGGAACGTCGGCGCGCCCGCCAAGGAGTCGCCCGCGCGTCCTGAGGCGCCGGCCACGCCGCGCAGCCCGCACGAGACGACCCGCACCGAGACAGCGGCAGCGACCGCCGAGCCGGCCGCCGACGCCGACCTGTTGCTGAAGCAGGCGCGGGAGGCCTGGCTGCACCAGCAGTGCGGCTCGGCGATCGACATCGCGCGCCGCGCGCTCAAGGCCAAGCCAAGCCTCACCGACGCTTACCAGATCATCACCGTCTGTTCCTGTTCGCTGCGCGACGCCGACGGCGCCGGCCGCGCCTACGGCAAGCTCGACGACAAGAGCCGCACCCTGGCGAGATCGCTCTGCCAGAAAAACGGCATCAGCCTCGGCGGCGAATAGCGCTCGCTCCCTTCGTCGGCGGACCCCTCACCCTAGCCCTCTCCCCAGCAGACCGGGGCGAGGGGATAGGAGGGGATCTGGGGATCGGGGTATCGGGGGAATATGGGGGGATCTGGGGGATCTGGATCTCTCACTCTCCGGTCCCCTCTCCCTCGTCCGCGGGGGAGAGGGCTAGGGTGAGGGGGCTCCGGGCGAGAGCGGCGGCGCCTTCTTGTCGATCCGGAGGGCGCGATCAGCGGCAGTCACGACGACGGTGTCGCCGGCAACCAGCTCGCCCGCCAGGATCTTTTCGGCGAGCGGATCGCGCAGGCGGCGCTGCAGCGCGCGTTTGACCGGGCGGGCGCCGTAGGCGGGGTCGTAGCTTTCGACGGCCAGCAACGCGCGCGCCTCGGGTGACACCTCGATGGCGAGCTGCTGCTCACCGAGCAGCTTCGCGAGGCGGTCGATCTGCAGGCCGACGATCGCCTCGATCTGCTCTGTGCCGAGCGGGTCGAAGATCACCGTCTCGTCGATGCGGTTCAGGAACTCGGGCCTGAAATGCCCACGCAGCGCCGCCGCGACCTCGCGCCGAACGCTGTCGCGGTCGCCGGCGGCGTCGAGGATCGCCTGGCTGCCCAGGTTCGACGTCATGATCAGCACGACGTTGGCGAAGCTGACGGTGCGCCCGCGCGCGTCGGTGAGCCGCCCGTCGTCCAGCAGCGCCAACAGCACGTTGAAGACGTCGGGGTGGGCCTTCTCGACCTCGTCGAGCAGCACGACGGAGTAGGGGCGCGCGCGCACCGCCTCGGTGAGCTGCCCTCCCTCGTCGTAGCCGACATAGCCGGGCGGCGCGCCCGTGAGCCGAGCCACGGAGTGACGCTCCATGTACTCGGACATGTCGAGGCGCACCATCGCCCCCTCGTCGTCGAACAGGAACTCGGCCAGCGCCTTGGCGAGCTCGGTCTTGCCGACGCCGGTCGGGCCGAGAAAAATGAAGGATCCGATGGGGCGCCCGGGATCGCCGAGGCCGGCGCGCGCGCGCTTGATGGCCAACCCCACCCGTTGCACGGCGTCGTCCTGTCCGATGACCCGCCGGCGCAGGCGATCCTCGATGCCGAGCAGCTTCTGCCGCTCCCCCTCGAGCATGCGCGCCACCGGGATCCCGGTCCAATCGCCGACGACGCGCGCGACGTGCAGCGGCTCGACGGCGTCCTCCAGCAAGCGGTCGCTCCCCTGCACGGCCTGCAGCTTCGCCTCCGCGGCGGCGCGCGCGCTCTCCAGCGCCGGGATCCGGCCGTAGCGCGCCTCGGCCGCCGCCCCCAGGTCGCCCCGGCGCAGAGCCCCCTCGGCGTCGTCGCGCGCCGTCTCGAGGCTCGCCGTCGCCGCGTGCAGGTCGCGGATCGCCTCGCGCTCGGCGTGCCACTTCTCGCGCAGCGGGCCGAGCCGCGCCGACAACCCGTCGACCTCGGCCACCAGCGCGTCGCGCCGGCGCGCCGACTCGGCGTCGCGGTCACCGCGCAGCGACTCGATCTCGACGCGCAGCGCGGTCTGCCGGCGTTCGACCACGTCGATCTCGTCGGGGCGAGAGTCGAGCTCCAGGTGCAGCCGGCTCGCCGCCTCGTCGAGCAGGTCGATCGCCTTGTCGGGCAGCGAGCGCCCGGCGACGTAGCGCCGCGCCAGCTTCACCGCCGCCGTGATCGCGGGATCGAGGATGCGCACGCCGTGGCGCTCTTCGTAGCGGCGCTTGATCCCGCGCAGCATGGCCAGGCAGGTCTCGTCGTCGGGCTCTTCGATCACGATCGGCTGGAACCGGCGCTCGAAGGCCGGATCCTTCTCGACGCGCTGGCGGAACTCCTCCAGCGTGGTCGCGCCGATGCACGACAGCTCGCCGCGCGCGAGCGCCGGCTTGATCAGGCTGGCCGCGTCGAGCGACCCTTCGCCCTTGCCGGCGCCGACCAGCGCGTGAATCTCGTCGATGAACAGCAGGATCTCGCCGCCCGCCTGGTGGACCTCCTGCAGGATCGCGCGCACGCGGTCCTCGAACTCGCCGCGCAGCTTGGCGCCGGCGATCAGCGCGCCCAGGTCCAGCGCCAGCAGCCGCTTGCCGAGCAGCCCCGCCGGCACGTCGCCCGCCGCCATCCGCTGCGCCAGCCCCTCGACGACCGCGGTCTTGCCCACGCCGGGCTCGCCGACGACGATCGGGTTGTTCTTGCTGCGGCGGCCGAGGATCTGCATCACGCGCCGGATCTCGTCGTCGCGGCCGATGACCGGATCGAGCCGCCCCGCCGCGGCCAGCAGCGTGAGATCGCGCGAGAACCGCTGCAGCGTCGGGTAGCTCGGCCCGCCGCCCGCCGCGGCGGTCGCAGGACGCACGCCCGCTGACGCGCTTGTGCGCGCCGGTCGTCGCGGCTTTGATCGCCTCCTCGAGTCGCGGCAACGTCAGGCCGGCGTTGCGCAGAACGCCCGCCGCCGCCGAACGGGTCTCGAGCGGGATGCCGAGCAACAGGTCGCCGGGCTCGACCTTGTCGGATCCCCGCTCGCGCGCGTCGATCTGCGCGATGTCGAGCAGGCGCAGCACGGCGGCGCCGAGGTAGACCTCTTCGCCGGGAACGCGCCGGAGCGACTCCATCGCGGCGTCGAGCGGCCCGCGCAAGGTCGCCGGATCGGTGCCGAGGCGCCGGATCACATCGGCGGTCTCGGGCGCGTCGATCAGCGCCGCCAGCAGGTGCTCGGGCTCGACCTCCGGTTGCTCCCGCGCGCGGGCCAGCCGCTGCGCCGCCACCACCGCGCGGCGCGCCGGCCCCGACAGGAAGTCGAACTTCACTTGCTGGCGTTCACGTAGCGAAGGCGCAGGTCGTAGAGCAGGCTCTCCATCAGCTTCTCCTCGGCGGAGGTGAGGTTGCCCTTCGTCTTCTCCTCGAGCATCGAGAGGATGTCGATGGTGTGCTTGGCCAGCGGGAGATCCTTCTCGGTGGCGCCCCCCTCCGGATGCTCGAGCTCGCCGAGGTGCAGCAACGCCGAGCTGCCCAGCGACAGCACGAAGGTGTGAAAGTCGACCGCCGGCAACGCCGAGGCGTCGCGCGCGCCCCGCGTGTCGGCCGGCGGCGGCGCGGCGTCGACCTCCTTCGCGTCGGCCTTGGCCTGCTCCGCGCCGCTGAAGCTCCGTCTATCGGTGACCGTGAACCCGCCCTGCTTGGAGTCTGAGGTGCCCATGGGGGGCAAGGTTAAGCACAGCGACCGCCGGTTTCAAATGGTCCCGTCGCGTGGCGGCGGCGCGGCCCCGGCCGGGTCAATCACCGCGGGTGCGCCACGGTCTTGGGCGGGCCTGCCCCGTCGCAGAACTTCAGTGCGAGTTCGAGCCCGAGGGGGGCGGCTCGGCCGCGACCGCGTCGTCGGCCTCGTCGTCTTCGTCCTCGGCGGTCTCGTCGGTCAGGTCCTCGTCGACGTCGGGGATCTCGGCGCCCACGACGCCCTTCTCCTTGGCGTCTTCGAGAGCCTTCAAGAACTTCTCGTAGTCCTTGCGCGTGATGAGCCCCTTCTTGATGTTGCGCTCGATAGTGCGACGATCGTAAAGGCGCAGGTTCTTGGCTTCGGCATCTCGGCTCATGGGCGGTTTAGCTACCACATGCAACGGCGCGGGGGAAGCTGGGGCCGAAATAGAGTCCCAGGAAGGTAGGAAAGACGGTAGGCAACCGGGTCGGGAGACGGCAACCTCGGTCGAGACCGATCGCGGCAAAAACCCGAACCGCGACCGTGCCCCCACGGAGCCGCCGAAGTCGCCGCGGAAGTCGCCGCGGAAGTCGCCGCGGAAATATCCCTGACCCCCGGAGAGTTGTAAGCTCGCCGCCCGCAGGCCGCCGCCGGGTGGCGAAACCTTCACCGCGTCGCACATCTTCGTCGCACATTTTTGGGGAGGAACGCTTTCATGGACGTCCGGGTCATCAACGAGCTCGTGCATAAACAGTCGGCCTTCGTCGAGAAGCTCAGCGCCGAGGTGTCGAAGGTGATCGTCGGGCAAAAGGCGATGATCGAACGGATCCTGATCGGGCTGCTCACCGGCGGGCACGTGCTGCTGGAGGGCGTCCCCGGGCTGGCCAAGACCCTGACGGTCAAGACGCTGTCCGACGCGCTCCACATGCACTTTCAACGCATCCAGTTCACCCCTGACCTGCTGCCGGCCGACATCGTCGGCACCGTCATCTACAACCAGGCCAAGAGCGAGTTCATCCCCAAGAAGGGGCCGATCTTCGCGAACCTGGTGCTGGCCGACGAGATCAACCGCGCGCCGGCCAAGGTGCAGTCGGCGCTGCTGGAGGCGATGCAGGAGCGGCAGGTCACGATCGGCGACACCACCCACCCGCTGCCCGACCCGTTCCTGGTCATGGCGACGCAGAATCCGATCGAGCAGGAGGGGACCTACGCGCTGCCCGAGGCCCAGCTCGATCGGTTCATGCTGATGATCAAGGTCGGCTACCCGACGCGCGAGGAGGAGCGGGCGATCATGGACCGCATGACCTCGGGGATGAGCGTCAGCGCGGGGCCGGTCGCGACGCCGCAGGAGATCGCCGAGGCGCGCTCGGTGGTCAGCCAGGTCTACATGGACGAGAAGATCCGCGACTACATCGTGAGCATCGTGCACGCGACGCGCGAGCCGAAGGCGCACGGGCTGGGAGAGCTGGCCGACTTCATCCAGTTCGGCGCCAGCCCGCGCGCGTCGATCTACCTCAACCTGGCGGCGCGCGCGCATGCGTTCCTGCGCCACCGCGGCTACGTCACGCCCGAGGACATCAAGGCGATCGGCGTCGACGTCCTGCGCCACCGGGTGATCCTGACCTACGAGGCCGAGGCGGAGGAGATCACGTCGGAGACCGTCATCCGCAAGCTGTTCGAGCACGTCGAGGTGCCGTAGTCGAGCGCGAGGCGACAGGTGGCAAAGTAGCAAAGTAGAAAAAGAGCCGGCCCCGGACATGCAGAGACGAGAGCTACTGCGGAAGATCCGCAAGATCGAGATCGTGACCGAACGCCTGGTGCGCGACCGGATGGCCGGTCAATACCACTCGGTGTTCAAGGGGCGCGGTATCGCCTTCTCCGAGGTGCGCCAGTACATGCCGGGCGACGACATCCGGCTCATCGACTGGAACGTGTCGGCGCGCATGAACGACACCTACGTCAAGCTGTTCACCGAAGAGCGCGAGATGACGGTGCTGTTGCTGGTCGACATGTCGGCGTCGGGCAACTTCGGCTCGCGCGAGCAAGAGAAGCGCGAGCTGACGGCCGAGCTGGCGGCGGTGCTGGCGTTCTCGGCCATCAAGAACAACGACCGCGTGGGCCTGATCATCTTCACCGACGACGTCGAGCGCTTCGTGCCGCCCAAGAAGGGCAAGAAGCACGTGCTGCGCGTCGTGAGCGAGATCCTGTCCTTCACGCCCAAGAGCCCGCGCACCGATCTGAAGGTCGGCCTGCAGTTCTTGGCGCGCATCGCGCGGCGGCGCGCGGTTGCTTTCCTGGTTTCGGACTTCCTTGCAGCGCCCAGCTCGTATGAGCGGGCGCTGCGCACGACGGCGCGCCGGCACGATCTGATCCCGGTGTCGGTCACCGATCCGCTGGAGGAGGCGCTGCCCCATGTCGGCTTCCTCGACCTCGAGGACCCCGAGACCGGCGAGGTCGTGCTGTTCGACACCAGCGGACCCGAGGCGCGCCGCTTCGCCGCCGACGCGCGCCGCGCCGCCGACGCGCGCACGTCGCTGTTCCGCCGGCTGGACATGGACATGGTCAACGTGCGCACCGACCGCCCGTACCTGCCGGCGCTGACCACCTTCTTCGAGGCGCGCGCCCGGAGGCTGCGGCATTGAGGCGGCCCCGGTCGTTCCCGCCGGCGTCGCTTGCCACCGTCGCCGCCCTGACGATCGCGGCCGCTCTGGTTGCGCCCGGCGCGCGCGCGGCCGATCGGCCGGTCGGCGCGGGCAGCGCGCCGTCCGCGGCGCCGGCCGGTGCCGCGGCGCCGGCCGACCCCGACGCGCCGACGGTCACCGGGCGCGTCGACAAGACCGAGGCCCACGTCGGCGATCCGATCAACCTCACCATCACCGCGATCGGCCGTCGCGGCGTTGCCGTCAACCTTCCCGGGACCATCGCGCTCGATCCCTTCTCGGTGCTCGAGCGCAAGGAGGGGGAGCAGGATCTGGGCGACGGCAAGATGCGCCGCGAGTTCACGCTGGTCGTGGCGGCTTACGAGCCGGGCCCGGTCGAGATCCCGGCGGTCGAGATCACCTACCTCGGCAAGAACGGCGAGATCCGCACCGCCAAGACGACCCCGATCCCGATCAAGATCGCCAGCGTCATCGCCAACGAGCCCGAGCCGGCCTTGAAGGACAACGCCGCGCCGGTGCCGGTCATGCAGCAAGATCTGTTATTGGCGTACATCGCCGGCGGCCTGCTGGCCGCGCTGATCGGCGCTCTCATCACCTGGTTCGTCGTCCGGCGGCTGCGCGGGCGCGTGCTGCTGCGACCGGGCCCGCCGCCGCGGCCGGCGCACGAGGTCGCGCTCGAGAAGCTGGATCGGCTGGGAACCTACGGCTTCCTCGAGAACGCCGACAACCGTCCGTTCTACTTCGCGGTGTCCGAGGTGATCCGCGAGTACCTGGGCGCGCGCTTCGGCTTCGATTCGCTGGAGCTGACCACCGACGAGCTGATGGCCGAGCTGCGGCGCACTGCCTCGCGCGAGGTCCTGCTCGGCGAGGTCCAGGGATGGCTGTCGGGATGCGACCTGGTGAAGTTCGCGAAGATCTCACCCAGCGCGGCCGAGGCGCGCGGGACGCTGGAGACGGCGATCCTCATCGTGTCGTCGACCCGCCCGCGCCCCGAGGTGGTCGGGGGACGGCCTCGGCGACCGGTTCGGGACCGACATCCAAGGCCGCCCATGGATAAAGACCGGCCGCCCACCGAGACACGGCGCACGAACCGGCGCGGCAAGATCCGCTACGGCAAGATTCCCTACGGGCTGATCGCCGCTGTGCTCGGTCCGATCAGCGCCGCTTACGTCTGGATGCTGCGCGGGGCGGAAGGATTTCGCTTCGCGCACCCGGGCGCGCTGGCGTTGGTCCCGACCGGCATCGCGCTGGTGCTGTGGGCCGGCATCCGCCGCTCGCCCGGCCGGCGCGGCGTGCTGACCTATTCGCGCGCCTCCGAGCTCGGGGCACGCCCCGCGGGCCTGGTGGCGCGCCTGCACGCGCTGCCGATGGTGCTGCGCCTCGCGACCGTGGGGCTGGTCGGGTTGGCGCTCGCGCGGCCGCAGACCTCGCGCGTCGACGACGACCTCGAGCTCGAAGGGATCGACATCGTGATCGCGCTCGACGTGTCGGGCTCGATGGAGGAGACCGACCTGGTGCCGAACCGCCTCGACGCCGCCAAGGCGGTGATCGAGGACTTCGTGCGCCGGCGGCCGACCGATCGCATCGGCCTGGTGGTCTTCGGGCGCGAGGCCTACACCCACATCCCGCTCACGCTCGACCACGAGACCTTTCTGCGCATGCTGAGCGAGCTGCACCTCGGGATCATCGACGGCCGCGGCACGGCGATCGGCAACGGGATCGGCGTCGCGCTCAACCGGCTGCGGCATTCGGACGCGCGCTCGAAGGTGATCATCGTGCTGACCGACGGCGACAACAACGCCGGCAACATCGCGCCGCTGCAGGCGGCGGGCTACGCGCAGAAACTGGGCGTCAAGATCCACACCATCCTGGCCGGCGACAATGATCCGGAATCGGCGGCGGGGCAGACCCAGCACGGGCTGCTGCAACAGGCGCGGCCGCGCTACTCGGTGAACCCCAAGCTGCTGGAGCAGATCGCGTCGATGACCGGCGGGACGCCCTACCTGGCGACCGACACGCGCGCGCTCGCCGAAAAGTTCCAGAAGATCCTCGAGGATCTCGAGAAGTCGCGCATCAAGGACCGCGGCATCCTGTACGCCGAGCTCTACCAGCGTTTCTTGCTGGGCGCCGCCTCACTGCTGCTGCTCGAGATGACCCTGCGCCTGACCCGCTTTCGACGCCTGCCCTGACCACCCACCACCACCATGCGCATCGCCAATCCCCACTTTCTCTGGTTGCTGCTCGCGGTTCCGATCGCGGTGCTGGCCTATGCCGTCACCTTCGCGCAGCGGCGCCGGCTGCTGGCCAAGCTCGGCGACGCGCCGATGATCCAGCGCATGATCGCGTCGACCTCGGTCACGCGAAAGGTCGTGCGCGCGGTCGAGATCGTGGCCGCGCTGGCGCTGGTCACGCTGGCGCTGGCGCGCCCCCAGGCGGGTGGGCGGGCCAAGCTCACCAAGCAGCCGGGGCTGGATCTGGTGGTCGCGCTCGACTTCTCGCGCTCGATGCTGGCCAAGGACGTCTATCCGTCGCGCCTGGAGCGGGCCAAGC
Source organism: uncultured Pseudomonadota bacterium (assembly GCA_963778795.1). Taxonomy (GTDB): domain Bacteria; phylum Myxococcota_A; class Polyangia; order Fen-1088; family Fen-1088; genus DASRQZ01. The sequence continues at coordinate 146,513 of CAVZVU010000006.1, forward strand.
GTGAGCTCGAGCGGCTGATGGACCGCCTGGGCGGCGATCGGATCGGGCTGGTGGCGTTCGCCGGCGAGACGCTGACCTATCCACCCACGACCGACTACGCGGCGCTGAAGCTGTTCTGGCGCGACCTTTACCCCTGGGACATGCCGGTGGGCGGGACCGCGATCGGACGCGCCATGCGCTCCGGACTGGATCTGCTGGCGCGCATCCGCGTGCAGGGGGGCGCGACGCGCGCGCAGGTGATGCTGCTGCTCACCGACGGCGAGGACAACGACAGCGAACCGCTGGAGGTGGCCGAGCAGGCGTCGAAGCTGGGGGTCAAGGTGTTCACCGTCGGCATCGGGTCGCGCTCGGGCGAGCTCATCCCCGAGTACGACGAGAAGGGGCAGGTGACCGGCTACCTCAAGGATGCCGACGGCAAGTACGTCACGTCGCGGCTCGACGAAGCCACGCTGAGCAAGATCGCCGAGAAGACCGGCGGCGAGTACTTCCACGCCGACCCCAAGCGCTTTGGCGTCGAGGAGGTCGAGAACGCGCTCGCCGGCCTCAAGCGTTCGGAGAACGAGGCGCGGGTCGTGAAGCAGTACGACGAGGTCTACGAGATCCTGCTGCTGCCGGCCTTCCTGTTGCTGGTCGGCGAGGCGTGCAGCAGCGAACGGCGGCGGCGGCGCGCCGAGGCGCGACCGGCATGAGCGCGACCGTCATGAGAACGCCCGCACGCTCGATCTCGATCTTGGTGCTGCTGCCGCTGTTGCTGGCGTTCGACCCGCTCAAGAGCAGCAACAAGGACGTCGAGCACGGCAACGAGCGGATGAAGGCCGGCAAGGCCGAGGAGGCGCTGGCGGCCTACGACAAGGCGGTCGCGAAGCTGCCGAACGATCCCGGCGCGCACTTCGATCGCGGGGTGGCGCTGTTCGCGCTGTCGCGCTTCGATGAGGCGGGCCAGGAGTTCCTGCGCGCCACCGAGGCCAAGGACAGCGCGCTCAAGGCGTCGGCCTTTTACAACCTGGGCAACGCGTTCTTCAAGAAGGACAAGTTCAAGGAGGCCATCGAAGCCTACAAGCGGACGCTGACGCTCGAGCCCCCATGACGCGCGCGCCAAGTGGAACCTGGAGATCGCCCTCAAGAAGCAGAAGGACGAAGAGAAGAAAAAGAAGGACGACAAGGACAAGAACAAAGACAAGGACAAGGACAAGAAGGACGACAAGAAGGACCAGAAGGACCAGAAGGACAAAGACAAGAAGGATCAGGACAAGGATAAGAAGGACGACAAGAGCCAAGACGAGAAGGACAAGCAGGATCAGAAGGACAAGCAGGACCAGAAGCCGCCAGCACCCGAGGCCGCCGACGAGCAAGAGATCGGCGCTGTGCTCGACAGCCTGGAGCGCAACCCCAAGGACCTCGAAAAGGAGCGCGCCCGACAGCGCGCCGTCCGCCGGCGTCCCCCGACCAAGGACTGGTAGGGAAAGCCTGGTAAAACACCGCTACCGCCCGGCGTGACAGACGATGCGAACCCCGCGATTCAGGATGAAGACAATCGCCCCCACCGGGCTGGCAGCGCTGCTGGCGCTGGCCGCGTTCGCACCGGCGATCGCGCGCGCCGAGGCGCCGACGTTCTTGGCCGAGGTCGATCGCAACCAGGTCGCCCCGGGAGACGTCTTCGTCTACCAGGTCACGGTCACCACCGCCGGCGAGCGCGTCGACAGCTATCACCCGCCCGACTTCAAGGGGTTGACCGTCGTCAACGCGCCGGCGGGACCCAATCAATCGACGCAGATGCAGATGGGCGCGGGCGGCACGTTCATCCAGAACAGCCTCAGCTGGCGCTACGAGCTGACGCCGGCGTCGGCGCAGAAGGTGGTGATCGCCATCGGCCCGGCCCGGATCCACGTCGACGGTCGCGAGATGCGCTCGAACATTGTCACCCTGCGCGTCGGCGCGGGCGGTCAGGCGGCGGCGCCCGGGCCCGCGGGGGGCGCGGCTGCCGCGCTGCCGCCCCCATCCAGCGGCGGCGCCCCCACGGCGTCCGAGGGCGACACCAACTTCATTCGCGCCGTCCCTGACAAGATCAAGGCCTTCGTCGGCGAGCAGATCACCGTGAACTGGTCGCTCTACCTGATCCAGCGGCAAGACAAGTACGAGACCATCACCGAGCCGCGCACCGACGGATTCTGGAGCGAGGACGTGTCGCCGTCCGGCGCGCAATCAGCTTTCGCTCAGCCAGGAGGTGCTCGGCGGACGGGTCTATCAGGTGGCCTCGCTGGTCAAGCGGGCGCTCTTCCCGCTGCAGCCGGGAAAGCTGACGATCTCGCCGATGGAGTCGGAGATCGCGCAGGTCGACTTCTTCGGATCGAAGGTCCGGCGCCAGCGGCTGAAGGCCGACCCGATCGTCATCGAGGCGCTGCCGCTGCCCAAGGCGGGCCAACCGGACGGGTTCGAGGCCAGCAACGTGGGCCGGTTCACGATCGCGGCGCGCGCCGACCGCGGGTCGATCGCCGTCGGCGAGGCGCTGACGTTGACGATCGAGATCCACGGACAGGGCAACCTGCGCAACCTGCGCGCGCCGGCGCTGCCGCGGCTGGACGGGTGGAAGAGCTACCAGCCCAAGGTGACGGTGACCCTGGACCCTGGTGAGATCGTATCGGGCACCAAGACCGTCGAGTATCTGGTCATGCCCGAGCGTACCGGCACGACGATGTTCCCCTCGTTCGAGCTGGCGTTCTTCGATCCCGCGACCAAGGCGTATGACGTCGCCAAGAGCGATCCTCTGCGAGTGGAGGTCGTGCCCGACGCCGCGGGTCAGGCCAAGGGCGGGGCGGTGCCGTCGGCCGGCGCCGGTCTCGCCGCGGCGAACGCCGCCGGTCCCGTCGAGAACGTCATCTCGGCCGAGATCCGCCCCATCCGCGCGCACGCATCTCTGAAGCGCGATGTCGGCGCGACCTTCTATCGATCGCGGCCGTTCCTGGGCGTGCTGCTGGTGCCGCCGCTGGCGCTGGTGCTGGGCCGTTTCATCGCGCGGCTGCGCGAGCGGCTGGCGCAGGATTCACAGCGCAACCGGCGCCGGCGGGTGCGCCAGATGGTGCGCCAGCGCCTGGGCGCTGCCGAGGACCACCGCGACGCCGGGCGCTGGTCGGCGTTCTACATCGAGATCGATCGGGTGGTGCGCGATGTGCTGGCGGCGCGCCTGCGACGGCCGGTGTCGGGGCTGCGGATGGACGAGCTGCGCGATCTGCTGCTGGCGCGCGGCATGCCCGCCGAGGAGGCCAGCCGCGTGATCGCCGAGCTGGAGAGCTGTGACCTGGCCCGGTTTGCCCCCAGCGCCGGCGCCGACACGGAAGCGGCGCCCGCCGCGCGGGAGCGGGCGAGCGGCGCGCGCGATCAGATGAACGCCGCGCTCGAACGCGCCGGCGAGCTGATCGTGGCGATCGATCGGGTCCCTCTGCGCGACGAGGCGACGACATGAAGCGCGTCGAATCTTCGACAGCCGCGACGGTCGCCGGCGGCGCGATCTTGCTCCTGGCGCTGCTGCACGCCGGTGTCGCGCGCGCCGACCGCACCGACGAGGCGTGGCGCCGCGGAAACGACGCCTACCTGCACGGCGACTACGGCGGCGCCGTCGCGGCCTACGAAGAGCTCGACCGCCAGGGCCTGGTGTCGGCCGATCTCTACTTCAACCTCGGCGACGCCTACTACCGCCAGGGAAACCTGGGACGCGCGATCTGGTCGTTCGAACGGGCCGCCTCGCTCGACCCCGACGACGACGACGCGCGCTACAACCTCACGCAGGCGCGCAAGATCGCCGACCGGCGCGCGCGCGACAAGATCGAAGGGGCCGACCGGGAGCCGTTCTGGATGCGAATCGTTTCAGGGCTCGCGCCCGCCTTCGAGACCTGGCTGTTCACCATCCTCTACCTCGCCTTCTTCGCGTCGCTGGCGGCGCTCTGGATCCGACGGCGACCGGCCGAGCAGCCGCGCGCGCTGCTCGGCGCGACGGCATCAATCCTGGGCGTGGCGGCGCTGCTCTCCGGTCTGCTGCTGGGCGGGCGCGCCTACCTCGACCGGCTCCCGTCGGGCGTGGTGCTCCCCGACGTAGTGGCGGTGAAAGAGGGGGCCGACACCAACTACCGCACCAGCTTCGAGCTGCACGCCGGCCTGCGCGTGCGGCTGCTCGATCGCGATCAGGACTGGCTGCGCATCCGCCTGCCGAACGGGCTCGAAGGCTGGGTGCGCGAGCAAGACGTCGGACGGTTGTAGCTCATCGGGGAGGTTCGGAACCCTGTGAGGGCTCCGAGTTGATCGCCCGTTACTGCGTGCTGTAGGGGCTGGTGGTCTGGATCGGGTGAATCGGCGCGTGCCCGCCCGCGGGGCTGATGATCTGCTGGGTGGGGCTGGCCGCCGGTGGCGCGATGGTATCGCCGAACCGCGCGGCGGTGATCTCAGAGTCGGCCCCTCGATTGCCCGAGGTCGCCGGCCGGGCGGCGCTCCGTTTGGCGTCGGTCGGTCGCCGCACCGCCAGACCGCGCACGGCCTGAACCGGAGGCCAGTTCGATGCCTGCTTCTTTCGATCCAGCGATAGGTTCACCGTGAGGTCCTTGGCCAGGACCACGCGCTGGGTCTTCGGCTCGTATCCTGTAGCTGACGCGCCAACCTCGTGCACCAGATCCTTGCGGTAGTGCCCGGTGTGAGGATTCCCGTCGACCGGCACGCCGTCGATGCTGATCTTGGCCATCGGGGGCGTGACCACGACAACCAGCTCGCCCAGGACCGGCACCGCCGGTCGGATGGGCGGAGGAGCGATGGCGCGCGACGGCGCGACCGCGATCTCCTCGCGCGGTGCCTCGTGGCGCGCGCGAACCACCGCCAGCGCGATCACCGCGCCGACCAGGCCGAGCGCGGCGACGATCGGAATCACGCGATGGAGAGAGCGCGCCCAGCCCGCGCCATGATCGACCGGGACGCTGCCGCCCGGCGGGGTCATCGGTGGCAGGTTGAGGTTGTGCGGGTTCGTGGCGAAGCGCCCGAGCGCGAGCTCACCGGTCGGCGGGATGTGGATCAGCCGCCCCGAATAGGAAGAGACGTCGACCCGCTCCCGTTCGGTGCCGGAGAGCAGCAGCCGTCCGCTGTGTCCGGCGGACATCTTGTTCGGCGCGTAAGTGACGTCGACGTGGATCAGATCCTCCAGCGCTTCCAGCAGGCTCTTGACGTCGGGGAAGCGCTGGTCCATGTCGCGCGCCAGCGCGCGGTGAACGATCGCCTCGAGCGCCGCCGGAACGTGCGGCTGCACGCTGCTCAGGCGCGGTGGATCGGTGGTGGCGATCTGGATCATCAGCGCGGAATAGATCTGCCCGTCGAACGGCCGGCGCCCCGCGAGCATCTGATACAGCACCACGCCCAGCGCGTAGACGTCGGTGCGGGCATCGGTCGTGATATTGCCGCGGATCTGCTCCGGCGCCATGTACGCGGGCGTCCCCACGGCGTGGCCAAGGCCGGTGATCCCGACCTGGTCGTTGGCGTCGTCGGCCAGCTTGGAGACGCCGAAGTCGAGGACCTTGGCCTCGCGCGGTTTGCCGTCCGCCGAGCGGCAGATGAAGATGTTGTCGGGGGTGAGGTCGCGGTGAATCACGCCGTGCGCGTGCGCCGCCGCCACGCCCCGGAGCGCCGGGATCAGCAGCTGCACGGCCGGCTCGGGCTCCATGTAGCCGACGCGGTTCAAAATCTCGGACAGGGGGTCGCCCTCGAGCAGCTCCATCACCAGCCAGGTCGACGACATGTGCTCGACGACGTCGAACACGGTGACCACGTTCGGGTGGTTGATCCGCCCCGCCGCCAGCGCCTCGCGCCGAAACCGCGACAGGGCCTCTTTGGTCCTCGCGAGCGCCGGGCTGATCCACTTCAGCGCAACGCGCTTGCCGGTGCGGATATTGAGACCCGCATAGACCTCCGCCATCCCCCCCTGTCCGATGAACCGCTCAACCTGGTACTTGTCCGCAATCAGGTCACCGGGCTTCGGCCGACTCAGGGAGACTTGACCGGTCTCTATAAACGAGGAATCGCCCAAACTGCCGTCATTCAAGCGCACCTCACAGGGGCCTGCAAGCCCCAAGGAGACCAGACGATGGAATTGGCGGTCTTGTTACGTTTTTCCCTTGATTCGCGCGCGTTACTTGACCTTCGCTTGCGCGTTGCTCAGCCTTCGCTCACGCGTTGCGGGGCTTCGTTTGGCAAGGCACACGCACGGCGTCGGCCCGCCGGCGCGCGTCGGGCCTGGACGAACCTGCCGCCGGGCCGGCGGCGCCCGGGCCCCGGACCTGCCGGCGGTGCAGCGAATTCGCCCGTGCGCGGTATAAGGGGGCGATGGCCGAGCCCCACTTCGAACGCCACGTCTTCATCTGTGTCAACCGGCGCGATCCGGGCAACCCCAAGGGGTGCTGCGCGGAGAAAGGGGCTGATGCCGTCCGGGACGAGTTCAAGCGCTTGCTGCACGAGAAGGGTCTCAAGGGAAAGATCCGGGCCAACGCCGCCGGATGCCTGGATCAGTGCTCGCGGGGCGTCAGCGTCGTGGTCTATCCCGAGCAGGTCTGGTACGGAGGCGTCAAGACCGAGGACGTCGCCGAGATTGTCGACCGCCACCTCATCGACGGGGTCCCGGTCGAACGGCTGCGCATGAAGTAGCGCGCGCCCGAGCCGGGGTCTTTCAGCCGCGCGCGTCGAGAAGGGCGCCGTCTGGTCCGTGGCCGTCCAACACGCCCCCGTCGACCCGGTCGGACGACGCATCGGAGGGGCTGCGCGGGGACGTGAACAGCCGCTGCCGCGTGAACGACTTGTCCGACGGCTTGCCCCAGTCGAGCGCGTCGAGCGAGACGCTGGTCGTCGTCTCCGACCCGATGAGGCGACCGAACTGGCCGTCGATCGGCAGATCATTCGACTCGCTGTCGACGAAGGTGGTCACCGCCTGGTTGGGGTCGAAGCCGATGGCGTAGAAGCGCCCGGGTTCGAGCGGAATGCCCAGCGGTCCGGTGCCGATCCATCCTGTGCAGGGCGAGACCTCGACCTGCACGGTCGCCACCCGTTGAAAGATCGCGTTGCGCGCGGCGGCCTCGTAGACCGAGATCGTCAGCCGCGTGCCCGCGAGGTCGGCGCGCAGGTACAGGTCGACCCACTCGAGCTGGCGCGGCGACGTCACCTCGTACAGATCGAGCTGCCCCAGCGCCGACGAGGTCGAGCCGACCTTGGCGTTGGGACCGAAGTCGTCGGCGACCCCGATCGGGGCGCCGGCGTCGGCGGGCGGGGCGCAGGCCGGCGCACCGGCGTCGGTCGCGGCGTCGCCACCCCCGTCGCTGTCGCCGCCAGAAGGCGAGCTGGCCTTGCATCCGACCGTGGTCGCGGCGACCAAAAGGGCGACGGCGACGGTGAGGGCGACGGCCGAAGGGGCGTCCGGGGCGACCGCGGAGATCCGGGTGGCGGCGGGCCGCGCCGCGCGCGGCAGGGGCCGGCGCCCAACCGCGCTTCTGGTTCCAGGGCCGAACACTTGACCTGCGATTGCTCCTCCCCGGCAGAATCGGCAGACCGGCCAGGAAGCTAAACCCCTGCGGCGGCGCGGGCGGCAATGCGGTAGGGTCGCGGTCCGGCCGTGAATATCCAGATCTTCGGGACCAAGAAGTGCGCCGACAGCCGAAAAACCGAGCGTTTCTTCAAGGAACGCGGGATCCCGTTTCAGGCGATCGACCTCGGCCACAAGGGGATGTCGGCGGGCGAGCTGCGCAACGTGGCGGCGCGCGTGGGCGGCGTCGAGCGGTTGATCGACCGCGACGGCAAGCGCTACCTGGAACGAGGCCTCAAGTACGCCGCCCCGACCGGCGCGCGCATCGAACAGATGCTGGTCGACGATCCGCTGCTCATCCGCACGCCGATCGTGCGGGACGGCGCCCGCGCGACGGTCGGCTATTCACCGGAGATCTGGCTGCAGTGGATCGCCGAAGCCCCGTGAACCCTTCGTTGCTACAATCGCCGCCTCGAACCTTGGCACTTCCGTCCCAGCCCGAATCGGGCGGTCCCCCGCCGCCCTCGCCTCCACCCGCGCGCTGGACCGTGCTCGAGGTGCTGCGCTGGACGACGTCCCGCTTCTCGCAGCGCGGTCTGACATCTCCGCGCCTCGACGCCGAGGTGCTGGCGGCGCACGCGCTCAGCATCAGCCGCGTGCAGCTCTACGTGCAGTTCGATCGCCCGCTCGAGGCCGCCGAGCTCGCCGGCATGCGCGAGCTGGTCAGGCGCCGCCAGGGGGGCGAGTCGGTGGCGTACATCACCGGCAAGAAGGAGTTCTTCGGCATCGACCTCGAGGTCGACGCGCGCGTGCTGGTGCCGCGCCCTGACACCGAGACGCTGGTCGACGAGGCGCTGGCACGGCTGGCCGCCGTCGGTGACGCGCCGGGGGGCCTCGGCGACCCACCGCGCGCGGTGCGCCTCGCGGACGTCGGCACCGGCTCGGGCGCGGTGGCGATCGCGATCGCGAAGACCGCTGCGAAGACCCACCCCACGCTCGAGGTCGTCGCCAGCGATCTGTCGCCGGGCGCGCTCGCGGTCGCACGCCAAAATGCCGCGCGACACGGCGTCGCGGTCACCTTCGTCGAGGGCGACCTCGACGCGCCGCTGGGGGCGCTGGCGCCGTTCGACGTCATCGCCGCCAACCTGCCCTACATCGCCAGCGCCGACATCGCCGGGCTCGCCGCCGAGGTGCGCAGCGAGCCGCTGCTGGCGCTGGACGGGGGCGCCGACGGGCTGGTCCTGGTGCGGCGGCTCGTCGCGGCGGCGCCGGGTCTGCTGCGCGCGGGGGGCGCGCTGGCGCTGGAGATCGGCGCCGGCCAGGCGCCGGCGACGGCGGCGTTGCTGACCGCCGCCGGGTTCACCGACGTGCGGCAACGGCGCGATCTGGGCGCGATCGATCGCGTCGTCTCGGGAGTCAAAGCATGAGCATCGAAGGAGGGGCCGCGCCCGAGGGCGGCACGACGACAACGACAGCGCCAGCCACGGCGACGGAAACCCCGAAAGAAGGGGTCAACGAAGGCGTCGAGGCGGGCCGCGGCGCGCTGTTCATCGGCTTCGCCAAGATCTACTTCATGATGAGCGGCTCGCTGCAGCGGGTCGTGTTGCCGCACCTGATCGACGCCGCCGGCTTCGGCGCGTTTGGCGTCGTCAACAACCTGATCTCGATCGTCAACAACACGGTGGTCCAGGCCACGATCCCCGCGATCTCGAAGTTCACCGCCGAGGACAACCGCCGCGCCGACGCGGTCAAACGCGCCGGTCTGCGCATGCAGATCGTGCTGGGCGGCGTGCTGGCGCTGGTCTTCTTCCTGGGCGCGCCGCTCATCGCCCGCTTCGAAAAGGCGCCCGACTACGTCGGCTACTTCCGCATCGCCGCCGCGATCCCCTTCCTGTACGCGGTCTACGCGCTCTTCGTCGGATCGGCCAACGGCCTGCGCCGGTTCCGCACGCAGGCCAGCTTCGACGTCGGCTTCTCGACGGTGAAGACGGTGCTGCTGCTGGGGTTGGCGCTGGTCTGGCACGTCACCGGCGCGTTCGTCGGCTTCGCGCTCGCCGCCGTGGTGATCCTGGTCGTCGCGGCGCGCACCATGGGCGTCCCGCGCCGGCGGGCGCACGCCGACGAACCGCCTTTCTCCGCCTGGCGCTTGCTCGGCTTCATGGGCGCCATGGTGGCCTACACCTTCTTGCTGAACATTGCGCTCAACTACGATCAGCCGCTGCTGCGCCGCCTGGCCGGCGAGGTCACCGAGGCCCACGGCGCCGGGATCCTGGTCGGCCACTACGACGGGCTGCGCACGCTGGCGCTGCTGCCCTATCAGGCGCTGCTGGTGATCACCTTCGTGGTGTTCCCGCTGGTCTCACGGTCGACGTTCACCAACGACCGCCAGGCCACCCGCGCGTACGTCAGCCAGACGCTGCGCTACGCGCTGATCCTGGTCGCCGCCATGGGACTGTGCCTGGCGGCCCGCCCCGGCGCGCTGCTGGCCATCGTCTACCCGCGCGACTACGGCGAGGGGGCGGCCGCCCTGCCGATCCTGGTGCTTGGCGAGTGCTGCTTGGCGATGCTCGCCGTCTCGTGCGCGATCCTCAACGCCGCAGGACGCGCGGGCGCGGCGATCGCGCTCATGGCGCTGACCGTCGTGGTTGGCGTCGGCGCCGCCTTTCTGCTGGTCCCGAAAGCGGCGCCCGGCCCGGCGATGCTGATGGCCGCGGCGACCGCGACCGCCAGTGGAACGGTGGTCGGCTTCATCGCCGGGGTCATCTACGTCCGCCAGCGCCTCGGCGGCGGGCTTCCCCCGGCGAGCGCCCTGCGCGTCGGGATCAGCGCCGCGCTCGCGGTCGGCGTCGGGCACTTCCTGCCGGCGCACGGAAAGATTCTGGGCTTGGCGGTCATCGCCGCTGTCGGCCTGGTCTACGTGGTCGGGTTGCTGGTGACCGGCGAGCTCGGCGCCGCCGACCGCGCGAAGTTGGCCAGGATTGTGCGGCGACGCTGATGCGGCGTAGGGTGGTGGCGTGACCGGGCGGCTTCGCTTTGGGAGGCTGGTGTGTGCGCTGGCGTCGTCGGCGCTGGCGGCGTCGGCAGGCTGCATGTCGCCCGCGCAGCGACGGGAAGAGTCGTTGCAAAAGACGGCGCGCGAGTTCAACGACGGCCTGCGCTGGGGCCGCGACGACCAGGTTTTCCGCAGCCTGCCGGCGGCCGAGGCGCGCCTGATGCAGGCCCGCCGCGCTGATCTCGGCGACGACTTCGTGGTGGCCGACCACGAGGTCACATCGGTGATGACGGTGCCGGGCGCCGAGAAGGCGACGGTCGTCGCCGAGTTTTCCTGGTTCAACCAGCGCCGCGGCGTGGTTCAAAAGTCGCGCATCGAGGAGAAGTGGGAGTGGCTCGACGGCCGCTGGCTGGTCACGTCACAGCGCCGCGTGGGCGGCGACCGCTTCCCGCTGGTCCCCGAAAAAGAAGACCACCACGACCCGGGTTCGAAACCGAAGGAAGACCCGAACCCGAGCCACTAGCGGAGGGGCCCGCACCGGGCGGGTGGTTTGAACCGGCGGGGCTGCGGGGTGTGAGGACGGCTTCCCTCTCTCCGTTGTGGGGGCCGAAGGAGGGGGGATAGGTCCCGTGCTCAAACGTTTGAGCACGGGACCCATACCCCCTCCTTAGGCCCCCACAACGGAGAGAGGGAAGCCGTCCTCACACCCCGCTGCTTCGCCGTTTCAGGCCACCCGCCCGGTGCGGGTCCGCTCAGTGCTGCTGGGCGGGTGGCGTCGGCGTGGCGCCGGTGGGGTGGCCACCGCGCCGCGCGACCATCGCCGCCATGGTGACGCCGAGGAGCAGCAGGCCGATGGCGGCGCCGATGAGAAAGCTGCGGCGCGCCTTGGACGATCTCGGGGCTCGGAGCGGGGGCCGGCCTGGGCGCCACGCCGGGCTCGAGCACGTTCGCCAGTGATTCAGGGCCCGGCGTCGGGCCGCCGAGACCCGACCCCGGCATCGACGGCGGCGGCACCGCCTGACGATCGAGGATCGTGTCACGCGCCTGCGTCGCCTGATGGTAAATCGAGCCGGCGTCGTTGATGGTGTCGCGCCGTTCGATCCCCTCGATCTGGTCGACCCCGACCACGGGGGTCATCCGCTCGCTCGCCCAGGCGCGAGGATCGATGAAGTCGCCCCCGCCGCCGCCCCCACCATAGCCGGCGTCGGAGCCGGAATCGGCCGGCGACGGCGACAGATCGTCGGGTGACAGCGGACGCGCCCCGGGATCCTCGAAGTCGACCGAGGTGAACTTGACGATCTCGTTCTGCAGCAGCGTATCGATGATGCTGCCGGCCGGCTTCTTCCCCCCTTCGACCGAGCGGGGCCGGTTCTCGTCCAGGCACTGGCGCACGAGCTCGGCGATGTCGCGCGAGATCACCTTGAGGCCGCGCGAGTAGCTGTAGTGGGCCAGCGCGTCCTGAAGGTCGGTGGCGCTGGCGTAGCGATCCTCGGCCCGGCGCGCGAGCGCCTTGCGCACGACGTCCTCGAGCTCCGGCTCGACCTGCGGGTTCTGCGGCCGCAGCGGCGGGATCTTGGCGTTGCGCACCAGCTCGACGGTCTGGTAGTCGGTCTCGCCGTAGAACAGGCGCTTTCCGGTCAGCATCTCGTACAGCAGGATGCCGACCGCGAAGATGTCGGCGCGGCTGTCGACCTCTTCGCCGCGCGCCGCCTCGGGCGACAGGTAGCTCATCTTCCCCTTCACGACGCCGGGATCGGTGGTCTCGATCTGGCTGGTCGCCTTCGCGAGACCGAAGTCGACGACCTTGACCTCGCCCTGCTTCGAGATGAGCACGTTGGGCGGCGAGATGTCGCGGTGGACGATGCCGAGCGGGCGGCCGGTCTCGGGGTTGAGCATCTCGTGCGCGTACGAGAGACCTTTGCAGATCTCCATGACGATGTAGAGCGTGTGCGCGATCGGGATGCGCCGGCCCAGGCGGCGTCGCCACTCGGTCAGCGCCTTGAGGTCGACGCCCTCCACGAACTCCATGACGATGAAGTACGTGTCCTCGGAGTGACCGATGTCGAACACCTGGACGATGTTCGCGTGCTGCAGCGACAGCGACAGGCGCGCCTCGTCGAGGAACATCGCGACGAACTTCTTGTTCTTCGTGAGGTTCGGAAGAATTCGCTTGATGGCGATATTCTTCCGAAACCCCTGCATCGACTCGGCGACGCCCCGGAAGACCTCCGCCATCCCGCCCGCGGCAACCCGCTCGGTGATCCGATATCGACTGTCGGGCGTCATCGCCGGCTCATTCGCAAACTATAACAGATGGCCCGCAGCGGCAATTTAGCGCAAGCCGGCGAAACGTCCTCGTGGCTAGCCCCGGCGGGCCCACGCCCCGCGCGGCTAGTCTTCCAGTCCGCCCGGGCTCTTCGCCTCGCCGTCGCCGAGGTCGCCGATCTCGGCGAGCCCGCCGCGGCCCGACTGCTCGGCGGCGGCCTCCTCGCGCTCGCTCTGCTCCTTGCAGTCGATGCACAGCGTCGTCACGGGGCGGGCGAGCAGGCGCCGAAACGAGATCGGCTCCCCGCACTCCTCGCAGATGTCGATCTCGTTGGTGTCCAGACGGACCAGCTGCTTGGCCACCTTGCCCAGCAGGAACTTTTCCCGATCATGGAGCCGCATCTCGGTCGAGAAGATCTCTTCCTCCATCGACTCGTCGATCGAGTCGCGCCCGATGTTCCGCTCGTGGTTCATCGAATAGGCCAGCGCGTTCTGACTCGTGCGGGCCAACCTCTTCTGTTCGTCCTCGAGCACGGTGCGGATCTGGGCTTTCTCTTTCTCGCTCAACATGATGTGAAACCTCTGAAAATTTCGTTGGTGGGACTAACGATAGCGATGGATTGTGCGCGAGGAAGCTCCGAGCAGACCCTCGGGTCCGGTTCGTCCAAACCTCGGTGTTCGCCAAGGAGAACTTTAACGGACTACGAGGCCTTCTTCTCCCGCACGAGCTGCGGCCGACCGCGCGAGACGACGACTTCGCGGGTGACCACGCACTCGGTGACGCCGGTCAGCGACGGGATCTCATACATCACGTCCAGCATCACCTCTTCCAAAATCGCACGCAGCCCGCGCGCGCCCGACTTGCGGCGCGCGGCCTCCTCGGCGACGGCCTGAAGCGCGTCCTCCGAGAACCGGAGCTTCACGCCTTCCATCTCGAACAGGCGCTCGTACTGCTTGGCGAGAGCGTTCTTGGGCTTCCACAGGATCTCGACCAGCATGTCGACGTCGAGATCATCGGCCGCGACGATGATCGGCAGCCGGCCCATGAATTCGGGGATCATTCCGAACTTGATCAAATCCTCGGTGCGCGCCAGCGCGCGCAGCGCGTTCTTCGACTCTTCACCCTTGCCGATGTGCGCGCCGAAGCCCAGACCGCGCTCGCCGACGCGGCGCCGGACCAGCTCTTCGATGCCGTTGAAGGCGCCGGTGCAGACGAACAGGATGTCGGTGGTGTCGACCTGAATCAGCTCCTGCTGGGGCCGATTGCGGGCGCCGTCGGGGGTGATCGACGCCTGCTTCCCTTCGAGGATCTTGAGCAGCGCCTGCTGCACCCCCTCGCCGGAGACGTCGCGGGTCACCGAAGGACCGCCGCCCTTGCGCGCGATCTTGTCGATCTCGTCGATGCAGACGATGCCACGGCTGGCCTTGTCGGGATCGTTGCCGGCGTTTCGGTACAGCGCCTTGATGACGCTGTCGACGTCCTCGCCGACGTAGCCGGCTTCGGTGAGCGTCGTGGCGTCGGCCATGGCGAACGGCACGTCGAGCTTCTTCGCCAGGGTCTGCACCAGCAGCGTCTTCCCGCAGCCGGTCGGCCCGAGCAGCAGGATGTTCCCTTTTTGAATCTCGACCTCGCCGGCCTTCCCGTGCTGGCCGATGCGCTTGTAGTGGTTGTAGACCGACACGGCCAGGGCCTTCTTGGCGCGATCCTGGCCAATGACGTAGCGGTTCAGCTCTTCGTAGATCTCACGCGGGCGCGGGTACTTGGGCCGCTCGGCCGCCTCTTCCTTCGCGATGATGTCGTTACAGAGCGCCACGCACTCGTCGCAGATGAACACACGCGGGCCGGAGATCAGCTTGCGGACCTCGCGGCGCCGCTTCCCACAAAATGAACAGTGGAAATCGTCCATCAGGTAAGAGTATTGCACTGGGAGCGCTTGACGCCAAGCACCCCGGATCGGTTTTGTGTAAGCCCGACCGACAGGCCTCTTCGACCTTGACTTGCCGGGTGGCGACCGGACGGTGCCAACCCTGGCTCGCCGGGGCAACCTCGGCTCCGCCCAGGCCCAACCAACCTCGGCTCCGCCGAGGCAGCGATGAGTTGGAGTTTGGTGCTTTAGCCCGCTTGTTCTAGTGTACGCACACTATGCGAGCATTGGTCGTGACCTCGAACCCCGCGACGGCGGTGTCCGAGCCGGATTCGCCGGCGTCGGCGCTGAACGATCTTGGGTGCGAGATCGTCGCGGTTGGATACGACATCGATCAGCTTCCCGAAGACATCGAGCTTTCCCGGCCTTCCGTGGTTGTTGTCGATGCTGGAGCTCACCTCGAGGTGGGGCGTGCGGCGATCCGCCGCGTGCGCGAGGTGGCGTCGCTCACTGACGTGCCCGTTCTCCTGTGCGTCGAGGTCTCGCGCCTTGCTGGCCTCGACCCCGAGGCGGGCGCGGATGATTTCGTGCTGGCGCCGGTTGTCGGGCCCGAGCTTTACGCCCGTATACGTCAGCTGGATTGGCGAATGTCGTCGTTCCGCGCCGCGGGACGGATCAAGATCGGCGACCTGGTGATCGACGCGGTCGCGGTCGAGGCCTCATTTCGCGGGCGCGCACTCAAGCTTCCGCGGCAGGAGTTTCAGCTGCTGAAGTTCCTGGCCGAGCGCCCCGGGCGGGTCTTCAGCCGCGAGCAGCTGCTGTCACGCGTCTGGGGATATCGCTACGCGGGCGGCACCCGGACCGTCGACATTCACGTCCGCCGCCTGCGCGCCAAGCTCGGCCCGGGCAGCGCGATGATCGAGACCGTGCGCCACGTCGGCTACAAGCTGCGCGCGCCCGGCAGCGCCACGCCGACCTGAACCGGAGCGCCGGCGCGATGGCGATGCCGAAGCGGCCAATCGGGATCTCGCTGGGCGACCCGGCCGGGATCGGACCCGAGGTGGTGGTGCGCGCGCTCGCGGCCCGCCCGGCGATCGACGCCCGAATCTTCGGCGACCTCGGGGTCCTGCAGCGCGCGGCCGCCGTCACCGGCGTCGCGCCGCCGGCCGCCGAGCGCGTGCGAGCGATCACCGCCCTGCCGGCCGCCGATGTCGTCCCGGGGCGACCGACGCTGGCGTGCGGGCGCGCGCAGCTGGCGTACCTGGAGGCCGCGGTCGACGCGGCGCTCGCGGGCGAGATCGCGGCGCTGGTGACGGCGCCGATCTCCAAGGACTGGATCGCGCGCGCGGGGTTCACCCATCCCGGGCACACCGAGTACCTGGCGGCGCGCGCCGGAGTCACCGAGTTCGCCATGATGCTGGCCGGGCCCAAGCTGCGCGTCGTGCTGGCGACCACCCACGTCGCGCTGCGCGAGATCCCCACCACGCTGGATGCCGGGGCGATCGCGCGGGCGATCTACCTGGCGGCGCACGCGCTGCATCACCAGCTGGGAATCGCACGACCGCGGATCGCCGTCGCCGGCCTCAACCCCCACGCCGGCGAAGGGGGACGATTCGGCGACGAGGAGACCCGCCTGGTCGAGCCCGCCATCGCGGCAGCACGCGCACGCCTGGCCCAAGAAGGTACGGCAGCAGGCACGGCAGAGGATGCTGCCATCGACGCGGTCATCACCGGTCCGTGCGTTCCCGACGCGGTGTTTCGCCAGGCGGCGCTGGGACAGTTCGACGCGGTCGTCGCGCTGTACCACGACCAGGGGCTGATTCCGGTGAAGCTCTTGCATTTCGACGAGGCGGTCAACGTGACGCTCGGCCTGCCGTTCGCGCGCACCTCCCCGGATCACGGCACCGCTTACGACATCGCCGGGACGGGGCTGGCCAAGGCCGATAGCTTCCTGGCGGCTCTCGATCTCGCCCAGAGCATGGTGTCGTCGAATGATGGCAAAAGATGACGGCAAAAGATGACGGCCAGATGACGGCGTGACCTGCTGAAACAAGGCGCGCAGGCGCGGCGCGGCGTGCCTTTTCGCGAGAGCGGCGCGCCTTTTTTACAAGACAGATCGCCAGACAGATTCGGAAGCGGCGCGCCGAGAAAAGCGGCGGTTTGACTTTATCGGGGTGTGGTAGGGTGTCGTCGCTGGAGTGTCAGGTCGGCTGTTGTGCCCCGCACTACGGGGTGACGCGTCGGGGCGAGGCGGCCGGAGAGATCAGACTCAGGAACGCATGAAGAAGATCGTCGTCAAGGGGGCGCGGGAGCACAACCTCAAGAACATCGACGTCGAGATCCCCCGTGACAAGCTGGTGGTGCTGACCGGGCTTTCGGGCTCGGGCAAGTCCTCCCTCGCGTTCGATACGATTTACGCCGAAGGGCAGCGCCGCTACGTCGAGTCGCTGTCGGCGTACGCGCGCCAGTTCCTCGACCAGATGCGCAAGCCCGACATCGATTCGATCGAGGGGCTGTCGCCCGCGATCTCGATCGAGCAGAAGTCGGGATCGCGCAACCCGCGGTCGACCGTCGGAACGATCACCGAGATCTACGACTATTTGCGGCTGCTTTGGGCGCGCGTCGGGCAGGTCTTCTGCTGGAGCTGCGGCCAGCCGATCGCGTCGCAGACGATCCAGAAGATGGTCGATCAGATCCTCGAGCTGCCCGAAGGGGCGCGCTTCTCCGTGCTGGCGCCGGTGGTGCGTGACCGCAAGGGAGAGTACGCCACGGAGCTGGCCAAGCTGCGCCAGGAGGGCTTCGTGCGCGCCAACATCGACGGCGAGCTGTACGAGCTGTCGGAGCCGCCCAAGCTCGACAAGGCGAAGAAGCACACCATCGAGGTGTTCGTCGACCGGCTGGTGCGCAAGGACGGGATCCGCCAGCGGCTGACCGATTCGGTCGAGCTGGCCGCCAAGCTGGCGGGGGGCGTGGTGAAGATCTCGCCGCTCGAGGGCGAGGACATGCTGTTCTCCGAGAAGTTCGCCTGTTCGACCTGCGGTGTGAGCTATCCGGAGATCGCGCCGCGGCTGTTCTCGTTCAACAACCCGGCCGGCGCCTGCCCGTCGTGCGACGGCATCGGCGCCAAGATGTTCTTCGATCCCGATCTCATCGTGCCCAACGACGAGCTGTCGCTGAAAGAGGGGGCGATCGAGCCCTGGGAGCGCCGCAACGGGCCCTTCTTCCACCAGATGCTCGACTCGGTGGCCGCGCACTTCGAGATCGACCAGTACGTCCCGTGGGGCAAGCTGCCCGAGAAGCACCGCGCGCTGATCCTCAACGGGTCGGGCGGCGAAGAGGTCGAGTTCGCGTTCGAGAAGAACGGCCGCAAGCACACCTACAAGAAGGAATTCGAGGGCGTCGTCGCCAATCTGCAGCGGCGCTTCGACGAGTACGAGCGCCGCCGCCGCGAGCAGGGGCGCACGACCGAGCAGGACTTCGAGGCGATCTACGACGAGTTCCACCGGTACATGTCGCAGACCGTCTGCGAGGAGTGCCAGGGGATGCGCCTGCGCAAGGAGGCGCGCCACGTGCGCGTCGGCGACAAGAGCATCACCGAGATGACCGCCCTCACCATCCGCGAGGCGCACGACTTCCTGGCCGGGCTCAGCCTGTCGCCGCGGCAGAAGGAGATCGCGGGCCGGATCCTGCGCGAGTCGGGGGACCGGCTGTCGTTCCTGATCAACGTCGGGCTCGACTATCTGTCGCTCGACCGCACGGCGGCGACGCTGTCGGGCGGCGAGGCGCAGCGCATCCGGCTCGCGACCCAGATCGGCAGCTCGCTGGTCGGCGTGCTCTACATCCTCGACGAGCCGTCGATCGGCCTGCACCAGCGCGACAACGCGCGGCTGCTCGAGGCGCTGATGCGCCTGCGCGATCTCGGCAACACCGTGCTGGTGGTCGAGCACGACGAGGAGACGATTCGCGCCGCCGACCATGTCATCGACATGGGGCCCAAGGCGGGCGTCCACGGCGGACGCATCGTCGCCGCGGGTACGCCCGAGGACATCGAGAGCAACTCGCAGTCGCTGACCGGCGCGTACCTGTCGGGGCGCAAGCGCATCGACGTGCCCCGGCAGCGGCGGCAGTCGGCGAACCGCGGGCTCACGCTGCGCCGCGCGCGCGGCCACAACCTGCGTGACCTGACGGTGTCGTTCCCGCTCGGCGTGCTCACCTGCGTGACCGGCGTGTCGGGCTCGGGGAAGTCGACGCTGGTGATCGACACGCTGCTGCGCGCGCTGGCGAACCGGTTGCACGGCGCCAAGGCGCCGGCCGAGCCGCACGACGGGCTCGACGGGCTTCAGCACATCGACAAGGTGATCGACATCGACCAGGCGCCGATCGGGCGCACCCCGCGCTCGAACCCGTCGACGTACACCGGGGTCTTCACGCACATCCGCGACCTGTTCGCGAACCTGCCCGAGTCCAAGGCGCGCGGCTACAAGCCGGGCCGCTACTCCTTCAACGTGAAGGGGGGCCGGTGCGAGGCCTGCCAGGGCGACGGCATCCTGCGCATCGAGATGCACTTCCTGCCCGACGTCTACATCGAGTGCGAGGCGTGCGGTGGGCGGCGCTACAACCGCGAGACGCTCGAGGTGCACTACCGGCAATCGAGCATCGCCGACGTGCTCGACATGACGGTCGCGCAGGCGTGCGAGTTCCTCGAGAACATCCCCAAGGTGCGCCAGAAGCTGGAGACGCTGCGCGAGGTCGGCCTCGGCTACATCAAGCTCGGGCAGTCGGCGACCACGCTGTCGGGCGGCGAGGCGCAGCGGATCAAGCTGTCGAAGGAGCTGGCGAAGAAGTCCTCGGGGCGCACCGTCTACATCCTCGACGAGCCGACGACCGGCCTGCACTTCGCCGACATCGCGCAGCTGCTGTCGGTGCTGAATCGACTGGTCGACGCCGGCAACACCGTCATCGTCATCGAGCACAACCTCGACGTCATCAAGACCGCCGACTGGATCATCGACCTCGGCCCCGAGGGGGGACCGGGCGGGGGGCAGATCATCGCGCAGGGCCCGCCCGACGACGTGGCGCGCGTCAACGCCAGCTACACCGGTCAATTCCTGCGCAAGGTGCTCTGAGACGGCCCGGGCCGACCAGCATTGGCAACCGCGCGAAGACTGACGACTTCACGTATCTTTGCGACGGGAGATGATTGGCTCTTTCTCACCGTCGCCGCAGCCGCCGGCGGCGCCGCCACCCGGCGTCGTCATCGAGAACCTGACCAAGTCGTTCGGTGACGCCGTCGCCGTCGGTGGGATCTCGCTCTCGGTGGCGCCGGGCGAGATCTACGGCCTGCTCGGTCCGAACGGCGCCGGCAAGACCACGACGTTGCGCGTGCTGGCCGGCATCCTCACCCCGACCAGCGGGCGCGTCTCGGTCGCGGGCATCGAGGTCGCAGCCCGACCTCAGGAGGCCAAGCGCCGCCTCGGCTTCCTCACCGGCACGACCGGGCTCTACGCGCGCCTGACCGCGCGCGAGCTGCTGACCTATTTCGGGCGCCTGCACGGCATGCCGGCCCGTGCCGTCGGCGCGCGCATCGACTGGATCGCGCGCACGCTCGACTTCGCCGCGCTGCTCGACAAGCGATGCGAGGCGCTGTCGAGCGGCGGCAAGCAACGCGTGTCGGTGGCGCGCGCGGTGCTGCACGACCCGCCGGTGCTGATCCTCGACGAACCGACCGTCGGGCTCGACGTGCTGGCGACGCGCTTTCTGCGCGACTTCGTGCGCGCCGAACGGGATCGCGGCAAGGCGGTGATTTACTCGACGCACTACCTGGCCGACGCCGAGCTGCTGTGCGATCGCATCGGCCTGCTTCACCGCGGCCGCATGCTCGCCGAAGGTAGCCCCGCGGCCCTGCGCGCCGCTGCCGCCGGCGCGACCAGCCTCGAGGAGGCGTTCTTGACCCTGGTGGCGTCGCTCGAGGACACGGGGTCTGCGACCTCTTCCGCGTCGGCGTCGGCGTCGGCGTCGACGTCGCCGTCATGATCCGCCGGCCCGACTTCGCGACCGTGGGGCTGGTCTACGCCAAGGAGCTGCGCGAGACCCTGCGCGATCGCCGCACCATCATGGTGATGATCCTGTTCCCGATGGTGGTCTATCCGCTGATGTCGCTGCTGCTGGCCCAGGTGATGGCGAGCAAGGCGACGAAGAACGCCGCCTACGCCTCGCGCGTCGCCGTCACGGGGCCCCCCGCCGAGGCAGCCGCGATGCGTAAGCTGATCGAACGCGAGCGGGCCACCTTCGTGCTGCGGGACACCTTCGGCGAGACCGACGTCGAGCGCGGGCGCCTCGATGCGGTCATCGCGGTCGGAAATGCCGGCCAAGGCCTCGATCCGAAGACGGGGCGAGCGATCCCCGCGCCGAGCACCACTGTGCAAGTCCTCTACGACGAGACGCGCGAGCCGTCGAACCAGGCACGCGAACGGATCGACCGCCTGCTGGCCGGCGCGCTGCCGGCCCAGTGCCGGCCAACGTACGACGTCAACGACCGCAGCGTCGCGCCCGGCGCCAAGGTCGGCGGCTATCTCCTGTCGAAGGTCCTGCCGCTGGTGGTCGTCATCATGGTCATGCTGGGCGCGTTCTACCCGGCGATCGACATCACCGCCGGCGAGCGCGAGCGCGGCACGCTGGAGACGATCCTCGCGTCGCCGGTCGACCGCTTCGACCTGATGACCGGCAAGGTGCTGGCGGTGGCCACGCTGGCCGCGGTCACCGGGATGCTGAACCTGGTGTCGATATCGCTGACCATGCTGCAAGGGATCCGGCTCATGGGCGGCGCCAGCGACGCCGTGCGCATCCCCTGGATCCGCACCGTCGCCGCGCTGACGATGGTCGGTCCTGCGGCCTTCCTGTTCGCGTCGGTCATGGTCGCCGTCGGCGCGATGGCGCGCGGGTTCAAGGAGGCGCAAAACCTTCTGACGCCGATCTACTTCCTGTGCATCACGCCGGCGCTGATCGCCGGGCTCGGCGAGTACGAGATGACCGGCGTCGCCCTGATCGTCCCCGCAGTCAACGTCACGCTGCTGGCGCGCGCCATCGTCCTTGGCAGCGCGCGTCTCGGGCCGGCGCTGGTGGTCATCGCGTCGACGCTGGTTTACGGCGGGCTCGCGCTGTCGCTCGCGGCGCGGCTCTACGATTCGGAGCGGCTGCTGTACGCCGAAGATCAGCGGCTCGGCCTGCGCGCGTGGCTGCGAAGCCTGCTGCTGGGCGCGCGTGCCCCGGACCGGGGCCAGAACGGGTCGGACCCCGCGTCGGGACCGGGCGTGGCCACCCATCGTGTGACGGCGAGCGATTCACTGCTGCTGTTCGCCGGCGCCTGCGTGCTGCTGTTCTTCGTCTTCTTTCCGCTGCAGTCGCGCCACCTGGAGGTCGGTCTGCTGGTGTCCGAGTGGGGCGGAATGCTGGGCCTGGTCGCGATCTACGCGCGCGTCACGCAACAACGGCTGGCGTCGGTGCTGGTCTTCACGCGCCCGTCAGGCCGCGCGCTGGTCGGCGCCGCGCTGTGCGGACTTTCGGGCTGGATCGTCATCGGCCTGCTCGCCGAATGGCTCGCGCCCGCGCCGCGCGAGCTCATCGACCGACTACGCCACCAGGTCGCGCCGCCCGGTGGTCGAGGCCTGGCCGCGACGCTGCTGCTGATGGCGATCACCCCGGCCGTGTGCGAAGAGGCGCTGTTTCGCGGACCGATCCTGCGCGGTCTGGCGACGCGGCTGTCGCCGCTGGCGGCCGCCGCGATGACCGGCGTCCTGTTCGGTCTGTTTCATTTCGACGTGTGGCGATTTCTACCGACGGCGTTGCTGGGCCTGATGCTGTCGCTGATCGCATTGCGGGCCCGCTCGATCCTTCCGTCGATGCTGGCGCACGGGGTCAACAACGGTTGCCTGGTGACCCTGGCCCAGCTCGGAGTCGACGAGAAGATGACGACGCTCGGCGCCGCCTCTCAGATCGGGATTTTCGTCGCGGCGTCGGTGGCTTTGGTGGCCGGCGGCTTCTTGGTCGGAACCGATCGCGCAACCTCTTCCGCCTCCGGCGAACGACCAGGCCAAATGTAGCGCAGTTCACGTTCTTTCCTTGTCGAGACCGTGGATGATTGCTACAAACCCTGTAAAGGGGAGACATGGGAACTAGCGAAGAAAAACGGGTGCTGGGGTTGCTGCGGAAGTGCGACGTCCTGGCCAACACCCCCGCCGAGGCTCTCCAATCGTTGCTACCGAACCTCAAGGTTGGCACCTACCGCCCGCGGCAGGTGATCTACCTTCCGGGCGACCGCGCGCAGGGGGTGCACTTCCTCGCCTCCGGTCGAATCAAGATCTCGAAGGTGACTCGCGACGGCAAGGAGCTCACCCTCGCCTATCGCGCCGAAGGCGATTTCTTCGGCGAGCCGTGCCTGCTGGAGGGCGGCCCGCGCGAGGAGATGGCGGAGGCGATGGATGCCTCGATCGCCGTCGAGGTCGAGCGCGAGTTGGTCGACCGCCTGCTGCAGACCAACGGCAACGCGGCGTATCATTTCGCGCGCGCGCTCATCATACGGCGCAAGGATCTGGAGACCCGCGTCGAGCAGCTGATCTTCAAGGACGTCGGCTCGAAGCTGGCCGAGCTGTTGCTCAGCCTGGGTAACGAGCATGGCATCGCTGACGTGCGTGGCGTCGTGGTCGGTCTCAAGATCACGCACCAGGAGATGGCGAACCTGATCGGATCGACGCGCGAGACGGTGTCGTTGACGCTGTCTCAGTTCAAGCGCAAAGGCCTGATCCAGACCGAGGGGCGCAAGGTGATCCTGGCCGACCCCGAAGGCCTGCGCGCAATTTCGTAAGATCTGGGACCCTGAAAGGGTCCCAGCCCCCAGATCTGGCACCCTGAAAGGGTCCCAGACCCCCGCCCGCCGCGAGAGGGGGCCGACGCCCCCTTCCACGAGCGTAGCCAGCGGTATTACCAGCCGCCGCGGCGACCGCCGCCGCCGCCGCGGCCACCGCGACCGCCGCCACCTTCGCCGTAGCCGCCACCACCGCGGCCGCCGCCACCTTCGCCGTAGCCGCCACCACCGCGCCCGCCACCGCCGCCGCCGTAGCCACCGCCACCGCCGCCCCCACGCGGCGTGCGTTCACGCGCTTCGCTGACGTTGATGGCGCGACCCTGCACCTCTCGCCCCGTCAGTGTCTCGATCGCCCCGGAAGCGTCGGACTCGCTCCCCATCTCGACGAACGCGAACCCGCGCGGGCGGCCGGTGTCTCGATCCATCACGATCTTCACCTCGACCACGTTCCGTCCGCTCTCGGCGAATACCTCGCGCAGCTCTGGTTCAGTGACGTTGTACGACAAGTTTCCTACGTAGAGCCTGGTTCCCATCTCGTTCTCCTTGGTTCACGGATTCGGCGCTTGGGGCACCTATTGCTGGGGCGAGAGACTGTGGGCGGCGCGCGACGATCGCGCAGGCGCACCCGGATAGCGGAGCTCACCGCGGGAGGGTTTGGGACCCCTCTCAGGGTTCCCACTCTCATGACACGACGGCAGCTGGCGCGACGAGCACAACACTCGAGAACTCGCTAGTCCATCGAGATTACCAATGGCTGTGGCCGATGTCGAGCGCGTGCCCAGTGCGCACGTCTACGGTGAAAAACCCACTTTGGGTTTCTCGAAGAACGTTCGTTTGCTGTGGGGCGGGGCGGAAACCCCGCGCTAAGCCGCGCCGATCTTAGACACGCAAGGCATCGAGCACCGCGGCGCCTGCCTGGACCGTGGTCGCGGGCGTGACGCCAGGAGGCGCCACGTCCGCCGGGAGCACGTTCTTGTCGATGGCGGTACCGACCGCGGCCTCGACGGCCGCCGCCTCCACGCTGAGACCGAGCGAGTGGCGCAGCAGCAGCGCCACGCTCAGGATCGTCGCATAGGGGTTGGCGATCCCCTTGCCGGCGATATCGGGCGCCGAACCGTGGATAGGCTCGTAGAGCCCGCGCTTCCCCTCGCCCAACGACGCCGACGGGAGCATGCCCATCGAACCGGCGAGCATCGAGGCCTCGTCGGTCAGGATGTCGCCGAACATGTTCTCGGTGACGATGACGTCGAAGTCGGCCGGTCGGCGGATCAGGTGCATCGCGCAGGCGTCGACCAGCATGTGCGACAGGACGACGTCGGGGAAGTCGCGCTTGACCACGCGCTCGGTCACCTCGCGCCACAGGCGCGACGTCTCCAGCACGTTGGCCTTGTCGACCGAGGTCAACTTACGCCGGCGGCCGCGCGCCAGCTCGCACGCCGAACGGACGATGCGCGTCACCTCGGCCTCGGTGTAGACACATGTGTCGACGGCGCGGTCCTTCTCGCGCAGCTTGTCACCGAAATAGATCCCGCCCGTGAGCTCGCGAACGACGACCAGGTCGACGCCGACCAGCAGCTCGGGACGCAGCGGCGAGACCGCGATCAGCTTCGGGTTGACCGAAACCGGGCGCAAGTTCGCGTACAGACCCAGCCCCTTGCGAATCGCCAGCAACCCCTGCTCCGGCCGCACCTTGGCCTTGGGGTCGTCCCACTTGGGTCCGCCCACGGCGCCCAGGAGGACGGCGTCCGCGCCGCGGCATAGCTCGAGAGTTTCCAGCGGCAGCGCGCTGCCGGTCTGGTCGATCGCAATGCCCCCGATAAGGGCCTCGCGCGTGACGAAGACGTGCCCCCAGCGTTTGGCAACCGCACCCAGGACTTCCGTCGCTTGCGCGACGACTTCAGGCCCAATTCCATCTCCCGGTAGAACGGCGACGACGGCTCGCATGTCGGAGCGGAACATACAGTGTCCGAGCTGTACGTCAAGTGCCTCCGGTTCACCCCTTCCAGGCCTGAGCAATCGGCATGCGGCGGCCGGGTCCAAACGCCTTGCCGGTGATCTTCAGGCCAGGCGGC
Source organism: uncultured Pseudomonadota bacterium (assembly GCA_963778795.1). Taxonomy (GTDB): domain Bacteria; phylum Myxococcota_A; class Polyangia; order Fen-1088; family Fen-1088; genus DASRQZ01. The sequence goes on from CAVZVU010000006.1 coordinate 172,104, forward strand.
ATCTGACGGCGTTTGTACTCGCTCAGCCGCACCCGGCGCACCACATCATTGACGATCGCCGCGTCGAACCCGGCCGCGATCAGCGCCTGGGCATCAAGGCCTTGCTCTAAGTGAGCATCGAGGATGGCATCGAGCAGGTCGTAGGGCGGCAGCGAGTCCTGGTCGGTCTGGTTGGGGCGCAGCTCGGCCGACGGCGCCTTGGTGAGGGTGGCCTCCGGGATGACCACCCGCTCGCGGTTCAGCTCGTGCGCCAGGCGATAGACCAGCGTCTTGGGTACGTCGCTGATGACCGCCAGGCCGCCCGCCATGTCTCCGTAGAGCGTGCAGTATCCGGTGGCGATCTCGCTCTTGTTGCCGGTGCTCAGCAGCAGCCGGCCGTGGCGGTTCGACAGCGCCATGAGGATCGCGCCCCGGATGCGGGCCTGAAGGTTCTGCATCGCCACGTCGACCGCCGCCTCGGCTCCCGCGTCGCCTTTGTCGCCGCCGCGCGCGTCAGCGAAGGCCGGGGCCAGCGCGCCCAGGTAGGTCTCGAACATCGGCTCGATCGAGATCACGTTGAAGTCGATGCCCAGGTTCTTCGCCAGCGCGGCCGCGTCGGTCAGCGACCCCTCCGACGAGAACCGCGACGGCATCGCGACGCCGAGCACGTTCTCGGGGCCAAGCGCCCGGGCCGCGAGGCAGGCGACCAGCGCCGAGTCGATCCCGCCCGACAGACCCAGCAGCGCGCGCTGAAAGCCGCATCGGCGCGCGTAGTCGCTGGTCCCGAGCGTCAGCGCCCCGATCGCCGAGCCCAGCTCCGAGGTTTCAGGGGCGCGCACGTCACCCCGCACGTCCGCCAGGTCGGCCACGACCAGGTCGGGCGCGAGCTCGCGCGCCCGCGCCAGTACGGCGCCGTCGCTGCCAAAGACCATGCTCGCGCCGTCGAACACCAGGTCGTCCTGACCACCGACCTGGTTCACGAAGACCAGCGGGCGCTGCCAGCGACGCGCGGTCGCCGCCAGCATGCGCGGTCGCAGAAGCCGTTTTTCCATGGTGTACGGCGACGCCGCGATGTTGATCAGGATCTCGGCCCCGGCGGCGACCAGCGTCTCGATCGGGTCGGTTCGGTACAGCCGATGGGGCCAAAAGTCGGTGTCGTTCCAGATGTCCTCGCAGATCGAGATGCCCAGGCGACGGCCGCGGAAGTCAATCGGCGCCACCTCGGTCGCCGGTTCGAAGTAGCGCCATTCGTCGAACACGTCGTAGGTGGGCAGCAGTGACTTGCGCACCACCGCGACGATGGTGCCGCCATCGATCAGCGCGGCCGAGTTTGCCACGCCGCGTCCGGTCGCGCCGTCGCGCAGCGCCTCGGGAAATCCGACCAGCAGCGCGGTGGATCGCGACGGCGTCCCGCCCGGCTGCGCCGGGGGTTCGCCGACCACGCGGGCGGTTGACCGCGCCAGCGCCTCCAGCGACGCGCGGGCCGCCGCCAGGAAGGCTGGCCGCTCGAGCAGGTCCTTGGGGGGGTAGCCCGAGAGCGCGAGCTCGGGAACGACCAGGAGATCGGCGCCGCGGCGCACGGCATCGGTGTGCGCCGCCGCGATGAGGCGGCGATTGCCATCGAAGTCCCCGACGGTCGGGTTGATCTGGCCGATCGCGACGATCACGCCCGGACTTTAACGTGGGGGATCCGCGACGACGAGCGATTTGGATCGAGCGTGATAAAATCAGGGAGCATGTCCAGCGCCGGTGAGGCGGTCGTCCCAGTCCCCCTCGGCATCGAGCTGATCGAGTCGGCGACGCGACCTCTCGACATACCGCGCGAGAACCGGATCTTCGTGAATCGCAACCTCCGGCTGGATCGGATCGAGCTGGTCGGGTTCGATATGGACTACACGCTCGCGCTGTACAACCAGGCGCGGATCGAGGAGCTCTCGATGCGGGCCACCCTGCACAAGCTGGTGACCACCAAGGGTTACCCCGAGGAGATCCGCGCGCTCGGCTACGACCCCACGCTCGCCATCCGCGGTCTGGTCGTCGATCGGATCCACGGCAACATCTTCAAGCCCGACCGCTACGGCTTCCCGGGGCGCGCGCGCCACGGCCTGACGCCGATCGACCGCCCCAAGATGGCCGAGCTCTACCAGCGCGAGCGGATGCGGCTGTCGGCGCGCCGCTACGCCTGGATCGATTCGCTGTTCGCGCTGCCGGAGGCGGTGCTGTACGGGTGCCTGGTCGATTACTTCGATCGCACGGCGTCGCCGCAGCGACCGACCTACGACGTGCTGTGGGAGGACATCCGCGAGTGCATCGATCTCGCCCACCGCGACGGATCGATCAAGGCGATCGTCAGCGAGGAGCTGTCGTCGTTCGTCGTGCGGGATCCGGCGCTGGCCGAGACGCTGCACAAGTTTCGCTCCTCGGGCAAGCGCCTGTTCGTGCTCACCAACTCGGCGTGGGACTACACCAGCCGCGTCATGAGCTACCTGCTCGACGGCGTGCTGACCGCCTATCCTTCATGGCGCAACTACTTCGACATCATCGTGGTCAGCGCCGGCAAGCCGGAGTTCTTCACCGACGAGCGACCGTTCATCGAGCTCGATGTCGAGGGCGCACCGGTCGACCGACCGTCCGACGGCCCCTTCACGCGCGGGCGGATCTACTCGGGCGGCAACATCCGCGACTTCCAGGAGCGCGCGCGCGCCAGCGGCGACCGCGTGCTGTTCGTCGGCGATCACATCTACGGCGACATGCTGCGCTCGCGCAAATCGTCGAACTGGCGCACGGCGATGATCCTGCAGGAGCTGGAGCACGAGGTGTCGACCTACGACCGGCTGCGCACCTCGCTGGCGCGCCTGGATCAGCTCGACGGCCAGCTCATCCACCTCGACTCCGAGATCAACGAGCGCCAGACGGTGATGCGTTCGCTGCAGAAGCTGGGCGTCGATGCGCCGATCGCGGATCAGCTGCCGGCCGCGAAGCGGCAGGTCAAGGAGGCGATCGAGAGGCTGCGCGCCGAGCTGCGCGCGGCGACCGCCCAGCACCGCACGGTCGAGAGCGAGATCGACTACGCCTTCAACCCGCACTGGGGGCCGCTGTTCCGCGAGGGCTACGAGGTCAGCAAGTTCGGCGAGCAGGTCGAGGCCTACGCCTGCGTTTACACCAGCCGGGTCTCGAACTTCCGCTTCAGCTCGCCCATGCAGTACTTCCGTGGTCCCCGCGACCGCATGCCCCACGAACGGGGGTAGACGAACAGTCAGCGGATACGGCGCATCAGCGCCGCCGCCTCGTCAATCCCAAGCACGCGTGCGGCGGAGAAGTAGACCACCGCGCCGGCGATGATTGGGACGAAGACCTTGATCGTCCAGCCCAGCAGGCGCGGCAGCTCGACCGGCTCGAGGCGGGCGCTCAGGAACCAGACGACCACCGCCATGACGGCGGCCGCAAGCGCGATGCGCGCGACCGCGCCAAACAGGTCGCGCGTGAACAGGCCGCGCACCTGCATCTGAAACGCGATCAGCAACACGGCCAGGTTGACCGTCGCGGCCAACGACGTGCCGACCGCCAACCCGACGTGCCCGAAGCGATGAAGCGTCGTCAGATTCCACGCCAGATTTGCGGCCACCGCGCTCACGCTGGCGATCAGCGGCACGCGCGTGCGGCCGAGCGCGAAGAAGGCCGGCGCGACGACCTTGATCGCCGCGTACGCGACCAACCCCAGCGCGTACCCCGACAGCGCCTGCGCCGTCGCCAGCGTGGCGGCATTGCTGAAGCGCCCATGTTGATAGATGAGCCGGATGATCGGCACGCCCAGCAGCCACAGCCCGATCGTCGACGGCACGGTGAGGAACAGCACCATGCGCAGCCCGCGGCGCAGCGTGGCGCGCAGGGCGTCCCAGTCGCGCGCGGCCGCGTCGCGCGACAGGTGGGTCAGCGAGGTGGTGGCGACGGCCACGCCGAACACGCCGATCGGCAGCTGCATCAACCGGAACGCGTAGCTGAGCCAGGAGATCGCCCCCTCGGAGACCATGCTGGCGAACGACGAGTTGACCACGACGTTGATCTGCACCGCCGCCACGCCGAGCGTGGCGGGCGCCATGAGCATCGCGATCCGGCGCGTACCGGCGTCGCGCAGGCGTAGGTCGGGGATCAGCTTCGGCCGAAACCCCATGCGCCACAGCGTCGGTATCTGAATGCCGAGCTGGGCGATGCCTCCCACCACCGTGAGGCCCGCCCAGGTGATGACCGCGGCGCGGCCCCCGGGCGCCAGGAAGTAGACGGCGGCGCCGCCCGCGATGGCGACCAGGTTGAACATCGACGAGGCGAGCGCCGGCGCCGTGTAGCGCTCCTCGGCGTTGAGCGCCCCCATGGCGACCACCGCGAGCGAGATCGCCGGCAGGAACGGCATCATGATCCGCACGAGCTGCGCGCACAGCGCCGCCTTCTCCGGTCCGAACCCCCTCCCGATCAAGGAGACGACCGGTTGCGGAAAGAGCATGCCGACGATGGCGATCGCGCTGAGGTAGATCGTCAGCGTCGAGAGCACCCGGTTGGCCAGCGCGTAGGCGGCGGCGCGGCTTTCGTTCTTCAGGACGCCGACGTACGTCGGCACGAACGCCGTCGACAGGGCCCCCTCGGCGAACAGGTCGCGGAGCAGGTTCGGGATGCGAAACGCGGCCAGAAAGGCGTCGCTGTACGTCCCGGCCCCCAGCGTCAGCGCGAAGATCTGCTCGCGCACCAGCCCGAGCAGGCGCGACAGCATGGTCAGCGCGCTGACCCGCCGCGCCCCCCGCGCCAGCCGTTCGGTGCCGCCGGCGGCCTCCGCCGCGCTGCCGCTCATTGCGGCGTCGGCCGGTCCGGCCCGCCCATCAAATCAGTGGCGCGATCGCGCAGCGGCGACGGCGGCCCGCGGCGAAGCTGATCCAGAATCTGGCGATCGGCCGGCGTCGCGGCCCGCGCGAGGCAGCCGAGCATCTCGACCGCGTCGGCGACCGGCGTTCCGCGCGAGTTGGCCATGACGCGCGCCGCCTCGATCACCGGCGGGGTGGGCGCATCGCTCGCCGGCGCGCCGTTGCCCTCGTTCGGCTCGTTGCGGCACAGCGTCGCCACCGCCGCCGAGACGACCAGACGCTCGGGATCGCGGACGACGTCGCGCAAGGCGCTGGCGGCGCGCCGCTCGTCCGGGCGCAGCTCGAGCGCGGTCGCCCGTCGCACGGCGGCCACCGGGTCGCGCAGCAGGGCCGCCAGCTCGCCGCTGGCCTTGCAAATGCTCGACGCGCTGGCGACCGCGCTGATCGCCGCCACGCGCGACGTCACCGGCGCGTCGGCGCGGGTCGCCAACCCACGGAGCGCGCTACAGGCGCGATCGATGGTGTCGGGCGGCACCTCCCAGTCGTCGAGCGCGCCCGGCTCGGAACCGTCGAGCAGCTCGCCGAGAACGTGCGCGGCCGACGACGCCAGCGCCGTGTTCGACGAATCGAGGAGATCGGCGACGGCACCGATCTCGAGCACCGCGCCGCGCGCGAGCGGCAGCGCGGTCAGCGCCGCCTCCACCACGACGGGGTCGGGACGGCGCAGCGCCTCGCCCAGATGCCCCGGCCCCATGCGCTCCGCGAGGCGTTCGAGCGCGCCGCGGTCCTTGCGCTTGACCGCCCGCACCAGCTCGTCGTCGTGCGTGACGATGAGGCCGGTGCGCGGGCTCGCCTTGCGCACGGCGCGCGGCTTCGCGGCCAGCGCGAGACCGGTCGACACCGTCAACCAGGACGCAAGAACGGCGATGGGAATCAAAGACGAACGACGCACCTACCTGAGAGTTACCACCCCCTGGGCATAGACGTCTTCTTTTCCATTCGGACCGGGGTCGTTTTCGACGCTGACCTCGTAGGTGTGCCCGCGATGAAACCCCATCGCCTCGGTCAACACCAGGTCGTTCATGTGCATGATCTTCTGCCCCGGCTCGCCGGGGGTCTCGAACACCTTCAGGGCCGCCAGGCTGCCGCGGCGCGCCTGGTCTCGATCCTCGGGCGCGGTGATGTCGCGCGCGACGACGTGCAGCGTCTTTCCGTCGGCGCCCGGGTCGAGGAACGCCACCAGGTGCAGGCGCCAGAAGTCGCCGGCCTCCTGCACCGCCGAGACGCGCATACGGCTGAGGCTGGTGATCATCACCCGGTCCGACCCGAAGCTCGGCGCCAGCAGCACGTCGCTGATGACCACCTGCCCCTTGAATCGACGCCAGGCTTCCTCATCCGCAGCCGCGGGACCCTGAAACGCCAGCGTCCACAATCCCACCGCGACCATTGAAGTTGCCAGTTGGCGCCACATGTTAAGCCGCGTTTCCTACGATTCCGTTAACCCCAACTACGCTTGAGTGGGTTCTCTTCAAAAATCGCCATCTTCCGCACGCCGTCAAGCGAGCACGCTGCCTAACCGCACGTAGGCCGTTCGCCCTGGAATGACGAGCCGATATGGTGTATTCGGGGAAGCGGAGATCCTAGACGGTGAAACCAACCGACGTTCGTGATCCCAGCTACTTCCACAAGGTCGTCGATTGCCAGTGGGCCTGTCCCGCGCACACCAACGTGCCGGAGTACATTCGCCTGATCGCGCAGGGGCGTTACACCGACGCCTACATGCTCAACCGGGAGTCGAACGTTTTTCCCGGAATTCTCGGGCGCACCTGCGATCGCCCGTGCGAGCCGGCCTGCCGCCGCACGCGCATCGACGAGAAGCCGGTCGCGATCTGCCGCCTGAAGCGCGTCGCGGCCGACCTGCGCGGCGACATCAGCGATCGCCTGCCGCAGCCGCCGCGACCGAAGAACGGAAAGCGCGTCGCCTGCATCGGCGCCGGGCCCGGCTTCGCTCACCGTCGCCAACGATCTGGCGCCGCTCGGCTACGAGGTCGTCATGTTCGAGAAGGGCCCGCGGCGGGCGGCCTCATGCGCACCAACATGCCGGTCGTTCCGCCTGCCGCGCAGCGTGCTCGACGAGGAGATCGACGATGATCCTCGACATGGGCGTCGACATTCGCTACAACACGCCGGTCGGCAGCCTGAAGGCGCTGCTTGCACGAGAAGCCGAAGTTCGACGCGGTCTTCGTCGGCACCGGCGCGCCGCGCGGCAAGGATCTGGAGATCCCGGGCCGCAAGGACGCCGGAGCGGCCGATCGGATCCACATCGGCATCGACTGGCTGGAGAGCGTCGCGTTCGGCCACATCGAGTCGATCGGCGAGCGCGTGCTGATCATCGGCGTCGGCAACACCGCGATGGATTGCTGCCGGACCTCGCGCCGCCTCGGCGGCAAGGACATCAAGGTCATGGCGCGCCGCCCGCGCCCGCTACTTCAAGGCGTCGCCCTGGGAGCTCGAGGACGCCGAGGAGGAAGAGATCGAGATCGTCATCAACCACGCGCCCAAGCGCTTCGTCGTCGAGAACGGCAAGCTCAAGGGGATGGAGTTCGAGCGCCTCGAGTGGAACGAGGACGCCAAGGGCAAGCAGACGTCGACCGTGATCGACACCATGTTCATCCCGGCCGACGACGTGATCCTGGCCATCGGGCAGGAGAATGCGTTCCCCTGGATCGAGCGCGACCTCGGCATCGAGTTCGACAGCTGGGACATGCCGGTGGTCGACGAGAAGACCATCCAGTCGACGCTGCCCGGGCGTCTTCTTCGGCGGCGACGCGGCCTGGGGCCCCAAGAACATCATCTGGGCGGTGGCGCACGCGCACGAGGCCGCGATCTCGATCCACAACCACTGCCAGGGCGTCGCCGTCACCGAGCGGCCGCCGCCCGGCATGAACCTGATCACCCAGAAGATGGGGCTGCAGCGAGTGGAGCTACAGCAACGACTACAATCCGGCCAAGCGCGCCAAGATGAAGCACGTCGATCTGCGCGAGCGGTTCGCGCAGCTCAACATCGAGGTCGAGCTCGGCTTCGACGCTCGAGCAGACCGCGCGCGAAGTGCAGCGCTGCCTGAACTGCGATGTGGAGACGGTGTTCACCGACAAGCTGTGCATCGAGTGCGACGCCTGCATCGACATCTGCCCGCTGCACTGCCTGACCATCACCCCCGTCGCCGAACAGGATGACGAGAAGGCGCTGCGCAAGCGACTGACCGCGCCGGCAGCGAACCTGGACCAGGCGGTCTTCATGTCGGGGCCGCTGCCGCAGACCAGGCGGATCATGGTCAAGGACGAGGACGTGTGCGTCCACTGCGGCCTGTGCGCCGAGCGCTGTCCGACGGCGGCCTGGGACATGGAAAAGTTCGAGCTCGTCACTCCTTACGCGGGAAAAAACGGGTGCACCAAAACAGAGTAGTTCGCAGCAACGACTTCGCGCTCAAGCTCGCCAACGTCAACGGAACCGGCTCGGCCAGCGCCAACAGCCTGCTGATGCAGGCGATCTTCCGCATGGGGATTCCGGTGTCCGGCAAGAATCTGTTCCCGTCGAACATCCAGGGCCTGCCGACCTGGTATGAGATGCGCGTCAACAAGGACGGCCACACGGCGCGCGCGCTGGACTACGACCTGATGGTCGCGATGAACGCCGAGACCTACGCGCGCGACGTGAAGGAGGTGCGCCCCGGCGGCTACCTGCTCTACGATTCGACCTGGCCGCTGGACGCGGAGCTGGCGCGCAAGGACATCACCTTCCTGGGCGTGCCGCTGGCGAAGATGTGCAACGAGATCTTCAAGGATTCGCGCGAGCGGATCCTGATGAAGAACATCGCGTACCTCGGCACGCTGGTCGCGCTGCTCGACATCGACATGGGGATCGTCGAGCAGCTGCTCGAGGAGAAGTTCTCCAAGAAGAAGGCGCTGCTCGAGTCCAACCACAAGGCGCTGCGCGCCGGGTACGACTACGCCATCGAGAACTTCGACTGCCCGCTGCCGTTCCGTCTGGAGAAGATGGACGCCACCGGCGACAAGATCCTGATCGACGGCAACACGGCGACGGCGCTGGGCTGCGTGTACGCCGGCGCGACCGTCGCCGCCTGGTATCCGATCACGCCGTCGACGTCGGTGCATGGATGCCTTCAAGGAGTTCTGCCGAGGACTACCGCAAGGATCCCGAGACCGGCAAGAACAACTACTGCATCCTGCAGGCCGAGGACGAGCTGGCGGCGATCGGCATGGTGATCGGCGCCGGCTGGAACGGCGCGCGCGCCTTCACGTCGACCTCCGGCCCCGGCATCTCGCTGATGAACGAGCTCATCGGCCTGGCCTACTACGCCGAGATCCCGGCGGTCATCGTCGACGTGCAGCGCACGGGGCCTTCGACCGGCATGCCGACGCGCACCCAGCAGGGCGACATCCTGGCGTGCGCCTACGCGTCGCACGGCGACACCAAGCACATCCTGCTGTTCCCCGGCAATCCCGACGAGTGCTTCCACTTCGCGGTCGCAGTCGTTCGATCTCGCCGAGCGCTTTCAGACACCGGTCTTCATGCTGTCGGATCTCGACATCGGCATGAACGACTGGGTCGTGCCGCGCCTCACGCTGGGACGACAGCTATCGCCCCAATCGCGGCCGCGTGCTGACCGCCGCCGAGCTCGAGGCGATGCCCAAGTTCCTCCGCTACTCGCCCGAGGACGACAACCACGTCGCGGCGCGCACGCTGCCCGGCGTTCACTCGAAGGGCGCGTTCTTCACGCGCGGCTCGGGCCACAACAAGTTCGGCGGCTACACCGAGATCCCCGACGAGTACCAGGAGGTGATGGATCGCCTGGCGCGCAAGCACAAGGCGGCGGCGAAGGCGGTGCCGGCCCCGGTGATCGTCAAGCAGGCCGACGCCAGCTTCGGCATCGTGACGATCGGCGGCTGCGATCCCGCGGTGCGCGAAGCGGTCGACGCGCTGGCCGAGCGCGGGATCATCGCCGACTACATGCGCATCCGCGGCTTCCCGTTCGACGACAGCGTCGAGGCGTTCCTGCGCTCGCACGACCGTATCTTCGTCGTCGAGCAGAACCGCGACGCCCAGCTGCGCACGTTGCTGACCATGGAGACGGGAGTGCCGGGCGCCAAGGAGAAGCTGCGTTCGGTGCTGGTCTACGGCGGGTTCCCGCTGTCGGCCCGCCACGTCGTCGACGGCGTCGCCGGCGAGGGCGAGCGGGGCGTCAGCAGCGGCAGCGGTGGCCTGCGCGCGGTTCGCGAAGAAGGTTAAGGGGTAGTGAAAGGTTAAGCACCATGCCGTCGATCAAGAAACCATCCGTCCTTCACCCCAGCCTGCAGCCCAACAAGATCGGCCTCACCATGCGCGACTACGAAGGGGCGATGTCGACGCTGTGCGCTGGGTGCGGGCACGACTCGGTCACGGCGGCGATCGTCCGCGCCTTCTGGGAGCTGGATACGCCGCCGCACATGATCGCCAAGCTGTCCGGCATCGGCTGCTCGTCGAAGACGCCGACCTACTTCGTCAGCGGCGCCCACGGCTTCAACTCGGCGCACGGGCGCATGCCGTCGATCGCCACCGGCGCCAACGCCGCCAACCGCGAGCTGACGTACATCGGCATCTCGGGCGACGGCGATTCGCTGTCGATCGGCCTCGGCCAGCTGTGCCACGCCATCCGCCGCAACGTGAACATGCTGTACGTCATCGAGAACAACGGCGTCTACGGCCTGACCAAGGGCCAGTTCTCGGCGTCGGCCGACGTCGGCTCGAAGAGCAAGCGCGGCGAGGCCAACCGCCAGAGCCCGATCGATCCGGTGATGCTGGCGCTGACGCTGGGCGCGACGTTCGTCGCGCGCAGCTTCTCGGGCGACAAGGCGCAGCTGGTGCCGATGCTGAAGGCCGGGCTCGCGCACCGCGGCTTCGCGCTGATCGACGTGATCTCGCCCTGCGTGACGTTCAACGATCACGAGGGCTCGACCAAGAGCTACCTGCACACGCGCAAGCACCTGCTGCAGCTGGTGCAGGCCGACTTCGTGCCGCCCGCGCGCGAGATCACCACCGACTACAGCGAGGGGACGACCGTCAACGTCACGATGCACGACGGCAGCTCGGTGCGCCTGAGCAAGGTCGAGCGCGACTACGACCCGACCGACCGGCGCGCGGTGTTCGCCGATCTGCAGCAACGCCAGGGCAAGGGCGAGGTGCCGACCGGCCTGCTGTACGTCGACAAGAGCGCCGGCGACGTGCACGACATGAACGCCACCGTCGACCAGCCGCTGGCGCAGGTCCCCTACGAGAAGCTCTGCCCCGGCAGCGCCGCGCTCGACGAGCTACAAGAAGCGTTTAGATAGCAGGGACAGGGGACTCGGTCGGTGGTCGCGGTCGTCTAGGGACACGACAGCGACTACGACAGCGTTCAGGTCTACGACCAGGTACAAGTCCAGGTGGCACGTGCACCCGGACCCTCGGCGACCGCTGTACGGCTAGCGTTTGCTCGGGGGCGCGATCATCACGATGTTGGGTGAGTTGGCCTTGCCGTTGGTGGCGGCGACGCCGTCCTTTGAATCGCGCGCCTCGGCGTAGTACTGCAGCAGCTTGCCGTTGAGCTTGTTGGCGGTGATCACCGCGCGCGACCAGCCCTTGTGCGTCGGGTCCATCACGACGGCGTTGTAGAGCGCCGAGTTCGCCGGCCGATAATAGAAGACGATGCTCTTGGCCGAGACCTTGGGCTGGGTCACGCACTGCACGAAGAGATCGGCTCCCCCCTGAACCTCCTCGGGGACGGCGCAGTGGAGCGGCTCGGGGATGCGCGACGGCAGCGGCGGCACCGCCTCGACCTTGTCGCGCTCGGCACGCGCCCGGTCTTCCCACGACTTGCGCTCGCGATCGCGCGCCTCGGCGACCTGGCGCTCGCGCTGCAGCTTCTCTTTCGCGTCGCGCTCCTGGCGCTCGCGGTCCTGGGTGGCGGCCAGCTGCTTCTCCTTCTCGGCCTTCTCCTTCTCCACCTGCGCCAGGCGCTGCTTCAGATCGGTCTCGACCTGCTGCGCGTGCGCCTTCGCGTCGGACTCGGACTGCTGCGACTTCAGCTTGAGGTCGGCCAGCGCGCGATCCCGATCCAGCTTCTCGCGCTCGAGCTTCTCGTTGGCGTCACGCTCTTTCTTCTCGCGCGCCGCGCCGGCGGCGATCTGCTTTTCCTTGTCGGCGTTGTCCTTCTCGAGCTGCGTGACCCGCTGGGCGGTTTCGAGGAGCAGGCTGTCCTTCTCGGTCTTCTCCTTCTGCAGGGCCTCCTTGGCGTCGCGCTCTTTCTTCTCGCGCGCCGCCTCGGCCACCGACCGCTTGTCCTTCTGCGTGGTCTCGTTCTCGAGCTGTGACACCCGCGACTTGGCCTCGTTGAGCTGCCGTTCGAGATCCATCTTGGCCTGGCGGAACTTCTCGCTGTCGGCGCGCTCCTTGCTCAGCGCGTCCTTCGACATCGTCAGCGCCTTCTCGAGCCGGTCGAACTCTTCGCGCGCCTCCTTCTTGACGGCGGAGACGTCGCCGTCGCTGTTGCGGCACTTCTCCGGCGCGGCGGCGCGCGCGGCCGGGCGACGTTCGGGCTCGGCTTCGCTGTCATCGCGCTCCGCGGCCGCCTCGCGGCGCGAGGCCTTCGGCGGCGGGGGCGCCTCTTCGGCTGGGGCCAAGTCCACCTGCTGCCCGGCCTCGGCGAACGCCGCCGAGACGGTCTTGGTGGCCATGTTCGATCGCAGCTCGATGTCGGGGCGAATCTTCAGCGCCTTGGCGAAGTACTTCACGCCGACGGCGCGGTTGTCGAGCCCGTCGACGTAGAGCACGCCGAGGTGCAGGTAGACCCGCGCCATGATCGGGTCTTTCGCCAGCGCATCCTTGCCGACGGCGAGCGCCTTCATCAGGCTCTTCTTCATCTTGTCGAAGTCGCCGTCGCTGTACGCCGACGTCGCCGCGTCGTCCAGCGCCGTGACCTGCTGAACAAGGTCAGCTGCCCGCGCGTGACCGCTCGCAAGCAACAGAAACAGGGACACCACGAAAACCCCGAGGGATTTGGCTTTCACGACCGGAGCTTAGGATTTTTTCCGCAGCAGGGGAGCAAAAAGTGAACGGCCCAAACCGGCTCAAAAATCGGCCGCGAGCGGGATGGGGGTCGTCCCCCCACCGGCGGGTTGGGCTGTATTCTGCGAGACGCGGAGAGCCAGCTCAGTACGGCATTCCGGGCAGGGGCATGGCGACCGAGAAGACCCCTGGGGTTCCGCCCAGCGTCGTGATGAACAGCGTCTTGTGGTCGGCTCCGCCAAAAGCGACGTTGGAGACCGCCTGAATCCCGTTGCCGGTCACGCTGATGTCACCGATCTTGTTGCCGGTCGCCAGGTTGATCACGCTGACGACCGAATTGTTGGCCACGTAGAGATCGCCGGCGCAATCGAACACCATTCCGTCCGAGCCCGAATACATCTGCGGGGTCGTCACCGCCGGCTGCTGCGGTCCGACCGAACCATCGGCCATCACTGCGTATTTGTAGAGGCCCGGCCCCGAGACATACAGGGTGTTCTCGTCGAGGGAGAGCGTGACGCCGTTCGGCTGGCTCAGCGTCTCGTCGACGACGCTGACCACGGCGGCGGGCAGCGGCGAGATCCGGTAGACGCGGGTGTGTCCCGCCCCTTGCGGGGCCGGGTGGGGCGCCTGGTTGTTGTCGGGGTCGGAAAAATAGATATTTCCGTCGCTGCGAACCGCCAAATCGTTGGGCGAATTGAAGCGGGCGCCCAGATACTGATAGGCGATCGGAATCAATCCGTTCGGGTTCGCGAGCGGGACGCGACACACCGAGCCGTCGAGATGAATCGCACCCACGAGATCCCCGTCGGGCAGGATCGCCAGGCCATTGGTTCCGTCATTGGTCGCGAAGACCGTCGCCGCGCTGCCCGGCACGATCTTGAGGATCCGCGACGGCGGCGGCGGCGTCCCGCCCAGGATCTGCGAGACGTAGAGCGAGTCGCCCAGCCAGACCGGCCCTTCGATGATCGAGAAGCCCTGGCCGTAGTTGTCCCCCGCCGGCGGCGCGTCGGCGAGGCGCTGCGGCGTCGGGAGCGCGGTGGTGCTGGTCAGCGCCGTGAAGGGCCCCGCCGGGCATTTCCAGAGGCTGCTGGTGGTGACGCCCCCCGTGCCGGTCACGCCACCGCTACCGGTGCGACTGACGGTGCCGCCCGCGCCCGTGTGCCCGGCTGAGCTTCCCGCGTCGACGCTGCTGCCCCCCGCGCCCGACAGCGAGCCGCCCCCCGTTCCCGACGGCGTGCTCCCTCCCGCTCCCGAGCCCGCCGGCGCGCCGCCGCTGCCGCCGTGGGAGGACGCGGAGGTGCAGGCGGACGTCGTGAACGCGGACGCCAGGAAGAAGGAAAACAAGGCCAAGCCAGGTGAAACGCTCGGTGAAACGCGGTGCATCCAGATCTCCTCGTCGGCAGATTAAGCGTGTCGGCGGTCGAGCGAAAGGGCGGCCAAATGGCCACGGCGCGCTCGCGGCGCGAGTCTACTCCCTCTTTCGCAGACGCAAACGACCAGCTCGCCGCCCGCGAAAAATCGAAACTGTGACGATCATCAAGATCGCCGCGACGCCGCCCTCCTTCACCGGCAAGCGGTATCGCAGCCCAAAAACGTTTGAAATCACCCCACAAGACGGGATAGAACCGCTGGGTTCGTGCGGTCTTTTTGCCGTGACATTTTCCGGCAATGACGTGAAAGGGGCTTAGCTCATGAAATCGTACCGTCTCCTCGCAGCCGGGTTTGTGGCTTGTGGACTCATGACGGGGGCCTGCGTCTCCGGCGACACGGTCGGCGGTTCCGGCGGGAGCCACGGCAGCGGCAGCGGCGGCCACGCACCGGGCAGCGGCGTCGGCGGCTTCATCGGCGGCGGCGTCGGCGGCTTCATTGGTGGCGGCGTCGGCGGCTTCAACGGCGGCTTCGGCACCGGCGGCTCCAACGGCGGCTTCGGCACCGGCGGCTCGCCGGGCGGCACGGCCGGCACAGTCGGAACCGGGCCCTGCACGGTGGCGGCGGCTGATGCCCTCATCGACGATTTCGAGAAGCCGGCGAACGGCGTCGCCCATCCCTGCCTGCACGGGTACTGGTACACGTTCAACGACGGCAGCCTCGGCGCCCAGACGCCGGCCGTGAACATGTTCATGAACAGCGCCATAACGGATCGGCCCCCGAGCACCTACGCCGCGCACAGCACGGCCATGGGTTTCACGGGCGATACGGCGACACCCAAGAACATTTTCGCGGGGTTTGGGCTCGACTTCAATCCAGCGCCGGCGCCGAGCACGATGAAGTTCACGGTCAATGCTTCGGCGTTTCGCGGGGTCACGTTCTTCGCGAAAGGGTCGGGCACCGTCAATGTCGAGATTCCCACTCCAAACTCGGATCCGGCTCTGGGCTGCCTGACGAAGTGCTACGACACCAGCTTCAAGGCCATCACGCTCACCGCGGCCTGGACGGCCTTTACCATCCTGTGGACTGACTTCCACCAGACGATGCCGACGCCGTTTGGAAACGTCGAGACCCTCACCGGCGCCGGCATCGGCGGGATCAAGTTCGAGAGTAAGGCGCAGGCGCCGGCGGTCTTCGCTCCTTACGACATGTGGATCGACGATCTGAAGTTCGTGCCGTAGGTCCAGAAGGTCTCCGTGGCCGCAGCGCCCACGTGCGAGCGGGAGCTGCGCTGGAATCGAAAGGACGAACACGCACATGAAGGGTCGCGTCTCAGTCTGCCTCGTCAGGCCGGCGTGTTGCTGGGCGCCGCCCTCTTCTGAAATTTGCGCTGGCGCTCGGTTGTGTCGCTTGCGTCGCCTCGAAGAATCCGGCGCCGACGGCGGCGGTACCCACGGTCGCGACAGCGCCGGGGGCGCCGCCCGCTGATTGGAGCGCGGCTCCGATCAACGGGTCGCCGGGGATGGACGTGCCGAAGTTGTCGGGCAACAACCTGATCGCGAACGCGACGTTCAGTGACGGCAAGGCGCTGCCCTGGACCAATTCGTTCTCGGCGCCGGCCAGCGGCCGGTCGTTCGTGGCGAAGGACGGCGAGCTTTGCGTGGAGGTCACCAACAAGGGGGCGAACAACTGGGACGTGCAGCTGCGCCACCGCGAGATGGTGATCCAGAAGGGGCACAGCTACGCCATCAGCTTCAAGGCGCACGCGACCCGACCGACGCGCATGCGGCTCAAGGTCGGCATGGCCGGGCCCCCTTACGCCGAGTACTGGACCGACGCTGTCGATCTGCTCACCCGCCCCCAGACCTTCGTCGGAACCTTCACCATGGGGCGCGACGACGACGCCACGGCGGAGTTCGCGCTCCACATGGGGGGCGCACTGGCGGGCGAGGGGCCGGTGCCGTTCAACATCTGCATCGACGACGTGTACCTGGATGATCCGCAGTTCGTACGCAAAGAAGCGCCCAAGGCGGCGCCGATCCCCAACGTGCTGGTGAACCAGGTCGGTTACCTGCCCCATCTGCCCAAGATCGCCACCGTGAAGAGCGCGTCGAAGACGCCCGAGACCTATCAACTGCTGAGCAGCGGCGGCAAGGTCGTGGCGTCGGGGACGACGTTGCCGATCGGCCCCGATGCGACCTCGGGGGACACGGTGCACATCGCCGACTTCTCGTCATTCGAGGGGCCGGGCAAGGGCTACACGCTCAAGGTCGCGGGCGCGGTCAGCCATCCCTTCGACATCGAGGCCGACGTCTACAGGAAGCTGAAGTACGACGCGCTGGCGTATTTTTATCACAACCGTAGCGGCATCGAGATCGCGATGCCCTACGCCGGCGGCAAGCAATGGACGCGGCCGGCCGGGCACGCCGGCAAGGCGCCCAATCAAGGCGATGACAAGGTCCCTTGCCTGGCCAATTCCGGCTGCAATTACACGCTGGACGTCACCGGCGGTTGGTACGACGCCGGCGACCACGGCAAATACGTCGTCAACGCCGGCATCAGCGTTTGGACGATGCTGAACCAGTACGAACGCGCGAAGTACCTCGGCACGTCGTCGCACGACTTCGCCGACGGCAAGATGGCGATCCCCGAGAAGAAGAACGGCGTGGCCGACATTCTCGACGAGGCGCGCTGGGAGCTGGAGTTCGAGCTGAAGATGCAGGTTCCGGCCGGCCAGCCGCTGGCGGGCATGGCGCACCACAAGATCCACGATCTGAAATGGACCGAGCTCGGCACCCCACCGCAGGACGACACGATCCCGCGCTTCCTCTGGCCGCCGAGCACGGCGGCGACGTTGAACCTGGCGGCCAACGCCGCGCAGGGCGCGCGCATCTGGGAGAAGGTCGACAAGAAGTTCTCCGCCCGCTGCCTCGAGGCCGCCGAGCGCGCCTGGACCGCCGCCGAAGCGCACCCGGCGGTGTTCGCCGGCACGGACGGGGTCGGCGGCGGCGCGTACGACGACAAGAACGTCAGCGACGAATTCTACTGGGCGGCGGCCGAGCTCTACACCACCACCAAGAAGGACGTCTACAAGGCCTTCCTCACCAAATCACCGCACTTCAAGGCGGTGCCGATCGCCGGCGGAGACGAGCACCTCCCCACGCCGATGGGCTGGGGCGAGACCGAGGCGCTGGGAACGATCACGCTCGCGGTCGTGCCGAACCGGCTGGGCGCCGCCGACGTCGCCGGCGCGCGCAAGAACATCGAGGCGGCCGCGGACGCTTACGTCGATCTGATCAAGACCCAGGGTTACCGCATGCCCTTCAGGCCGGGCACCAAGGGCTTCCCCTGGGGATCGAACTCGCTCGTGCTCAACAACGCGATCGCGATGGCGCTGGCGTACGACTTCACCAAGGAGCAGAAGTATCTCGACGGCGCCAGCGAGGCGATGAACTACCTGCTGGGGCGCAACCCGATGGATCAGTCGTACGTGACCGGGTACGGCCACCGCCCGCTCGAGCACCCGCACCACCGCTTCTGGGCCCACCAGGTCGACGCCAAACTGCCCGGTCCGCCACCGGGCGCGATCTCGGGCGGCCCCAATTCAGCTCTCCAGGATCCGTACGTTCAGGCGGCCGGTCTGGCTGGTTGCGCGCCGGCCAAGTGCTTCGTTGATCACATCGAAGCGTGGTCGGCGAACGAGATCACGATCAACTGGAACTCGCCGCTGGCGTGGGTCGCGGCGTTTCTCGACGAGAAGGGCAGCGTCGCCGCGAACACCAAGGTCGCCGGCAACCGGACCGCGTCGCGCGTCAGGCACTGAAGCCAGCAAAATCCTTGCCCGGTTTTTCGGTGGGTGGCAGTCTCTCGCCCAGATTCGAGGGAATCGCTCGCGGGGAGCGAACCATGTGTGGCGGCATACGTGTGCGCGCTGGGATCCATTAATCAACGCTCTTAAGGAGAAGTCATGGAACGAACGACGTCGCGTCAGTTGAAGATCACCCTCTGTGGACTCACAGCCGTGGCCCTGATGGCGGCGGCGCAGGGCTGCAGCAGCAGCAGCCCGGCCAGCGGCAGCGGCGGATCGAACGGTTCGGGTGCGGGCGGGCACGGCACCGGTGGAACGATCGGCGCCGGCGTCGGTGGATCGTCGGTCGACGCTGGACCGACCCTGTGCACGGGCACGGCCCCGACGAGCGCGTCGATCGCCGACTTCACCGTCGACGGCGGCGCGACCGGCGTCGGGACCACCGGCAGCTACTCCTACGCCGCGACCGGCCTGACCCAGCCGACCCGCGACACCTCGACCGGGGCAATGGTCGTGACCGTCGCCACCGGACCGGCCCCCAGCGCCAGCGCCAACTACGCCGGCTTCGGCATTCCGTTCAACGCCTGCGTCGACGCGACGGCGTACACCGGCGTGAAGTTCAACATCGGCGGCACGCTCAGCGCCGGCTGCACGATCCAGTTCTCGGCCCTCTTCACCGAGGACGCCGCGCCTGGGACGGGAAGCCCCGCTGGCCGCGATGGGTGCGTGGCCGCCTCCTGCTATCCCCCGGCGAAGATCTTCACCTTGCCCCCGACCGCGGCCGACGTGACGGTCAACTTCGCCGATGTGACGGGTGGCGCTCCGGTGACGACGGTCGACAAGGCCCGAGTCACCGGCGTGCAGTGGCAGCTCAACGTCCCGGTGGGAGACGCGGGCGCCGGCTGCGCTGGAACGGTCACGATCGACAACGTGGTCTTCGTTCCGTAGCGGCTATCGCGCCGTAGCGGCTATCGCGCCGTAGCGGCTATCGCGCCGGACCCCTCACCCTCTCCCCGCTCCGCGGAGCTCCGCGGGGCGAGGGGGGATAGGGTCTCTCGCCGGCGCTGGTTCAGTCAGAATCGCAGCTGGCAGGCGACGCCGGTGGTCGCCAGCGTCGGCGCGCAGACCAAGCCGGTCGTCGAGGCGTGTTCGGCGCCGGCGGCCGACCCGCTGGCTGACGACGGCTGGGTCACGAACAGCAGCAGCGAGGCGATGGCCAGCGCGCCGGCGGCCGAGAACGAGATCACCGCTGCGACGCTCGCCTGATCAGCGGCCTGGGCGAGATCGATACAGTGGCCCCGTTCCGCCGAGTTGGTCGGGTTGACCGTTCCGTTCATGACGTAGCAGGGAACGTTGTTGGCGTCGGTGACCTTGGCGCGGTGGATCAAGAGCGCGGCGATGCCGCCGCCCGCCCCCACCAGCGCGCCGATCGCGGTCGTCCAGGCGAGCGGGCGCTGCCAGCCACCACCGGTGCTGCGCTCCGCCGCCGGCTGGGCGGGCGGCGCACCAGCGCCCCCCTCGGGGATCCCGGTCGGACGCGCCTCGGGCGCCGCTGCCCTGATGGATGGAGGCGGCGTCGGGGCCGCCACCGGCTGGGGCTGCAGATCGACGCTCTCGCGCGTCAGCTGTCCAGCGACGATCGAGACCGGACGGGTCGCGGGGAAGAAACCGTCCTTGCGCACCTCGATGGTGAGGCTGCCGATTGGCGCGCGCACCGGCTTCTTCAGGGGCAAGGTGCCCGCGTTTCGGCCGTCGACCAGCAGTTCGGCGCCCGCGGGACCGATCACGTCCAGGCTCCCGAGGTGCCGGCGAATGGTGTCGAGCGCGCCCTTCAAGGTCGTGGCGTTCTTCCGGATCCACGGATCGCTCCTGCTCGCCGTCGCCTCGTCGAGATCCGACTCGGCGTCGGTCCAGCGGCCGAGCGCCTGCTCGGCGAGCCCGATCTGCGCCAGCGCGCGCGGGCTCTTCACCAGGGCGTACGCCTTACGGAACTCCTCGAGGGCATCCTGATCATTGTTCTGCCGGCGCAGCTCGACGCCGCGCCGAATGGCGGCGTCGGCGGCATCGGCGTCGGCGTTCGCGCCGGCAGCGCGCGCCGGCTGGCGGTGGGCCAGTACCGCGACGACTAGAGCGATCGCGGAGATCGTCAGGCCGCTCAGCCGTCGGCGCGCGACGCTCACACTTCGCAATCGATCATCACGACCGACCCCGCCGCGGCGTAGGGCACCAGATTGCCCTCGATCGCCTTGCCCCCGACTGACAGCTTCGCCAACCCGCCCTTGCCGCTGTTGGTGACCGAGATGCGGTACTCGGCGCCGCGACACTTGCGCGTGATGGTGAACCGCGGCACCTCCTTGCCGATGCAGGGATTCACCAGCAGCCCGCCGAACTCGGGCCGAACGCCGAGCATGTACTGCGAGATGGCGACGAAGTTCCAGGCCGCCGTGCCGGTCAACCAAGAGTTCTTCGCCTCACCCGGGCGAACCGCATCCTTGCCGGCGATCATCTGCGAATAGACATAGGGCTCGGTGCGATGGATCTCGCTGATGTCCTCGATGTAGGCGGGCGCGATCTTCTTGTAGTACTCGAACGCGCGATCGCCGCGCCCGATCACCGTCTCGGCGATCATGATCCAGGGGTTGTTGTGGCAGAAGATCCCGGCGTTCTCCTTGTAGCCGGGCGGGTACGACGAGATCTCGCCGAGCTCGACGTGGTACTCGGTGTAGGCTGGGTTGTTGAGCACGACGCCGTACTTGGTGTCGAGCCGCTCCTTGACCGAATCAAGCGCCTTCTGCGCGCGGCCGTCCTTCACGCCGATCCCCGCCATCACGCAGAAGCCCTGCGGCTCGATGTAGATCTGGCCTTCCTTGTTCTCCTTGCTGCCGACCTTGTTGCCGAAGAAGTCATACGCGCGCAGAAACCAGGCGCCGTCGTATCCGTGTTCCAGCACGACCTCTTCCATCTTGGCCATCTCGGCGCGCGCCAGCTTCGCCTCGTCGCCCAGGCCCCGCTTCTCGGCCAGCGCCGCGTAGTCGGGGGCCACGCCGACGAACATGCCGGCGATGAACACCGACTCGGCGGTGCGCCCCTTGCGGTTGCCGGTCGTCTGGTACGACTCGTCAGGCGTCTCGGAGAAGCAGTTCAGGTTGAGGCAGTCGTTCCAGTCGGCGCGCCCGATCAGCGGCAGGCCGTGCGGTCCCAGGTTGTTGAGCACGTGGTGGAACGAACGCTTGAGGTGCTCGAACAGCGTGGCGACGTTGTTGGGATCGTTGTCGAACGGCACCTGCTCGTCGAGGATCCCGTAGTCGCCGGTCTCCTTGATGTACGCGGCGACGCCGAAGATCAGCCACAGCGGATCGTCGTTGAAGCCGCTGCCGACGTCGTTGTTGCCCCGCTTGGTCAGCGGCTGATACTGGTGATAGGCGCTGCCGTCGGCGAACTGCGTCGACGCGATGTCGATGATCCGCTCGCGCGCGCGTTCCGGCACCAGGTGCACGAACCCCAGCAGATCCTGGTTCGAGTCGCGGAAGCCCATGCCGCGCCCGATGCCGGTCTCGAAGTACGAGGCGCTGCGCGACATGTTGAAGGTCACCATGCACTGGTAGGGATTCCAGATGTTGACCATGCGGTTGAGCTTCTCGTCGGGCGAGTCGACCGAGTAGTTCGACAGCAGCCCCGACCAGCGATCGGCCATCGTCTTCAGCGACGCCTTGACCTGTTCGGTCGACGAGAACGCCTTGATCAGCTCGCTTGGCGCGCGTCTTGTTGATGACGCCCGGCTTCTCCCACTTCTCGGCGACCGGATTCTCGACGTAGCCGAGGGTGAAGATGAAGGTCTTCTCCTCGCCCGGCGGCCAGCGTGACGTCCAGGCTGTGCGAGGCGATCGGCGCCCAGCCGGCGGCGACCGAGTTCGACGACTTGCCGGCGGCGACCACCTGCGGTTCGCCCATGCCGTTGTACAGGCCGATGAACGATTCGCGGTCGGTGTCGAAGCCGGCGATCGGCGCGTTGACGTGATAGAAGGCGAAGTGGTTGCGCCGCTCGCGGTACTCGGTCTTGTGATAGATCGTGCTGCCGTCGATCTCGACCTCACCGCAGCTCCAGTTGCGCTGGTAGTTGGTCATGTCGTCGTAGGCGTTCCACAGGCAGAACTCCAGGAACGAGAACAGCTTCAGCGTGCGCGTGCCCGACGCGCCGGTGTTCTTCAGCGTCACCTGATGGATCTCGGCGGTCTGGCCGAGCGGCACGAAGAACAGCAGCTCGGCCCGGATCCCCTTTCGCTCGCCGGCGATCTTGGTGTAGCCCGAGGCCGTGACGGCACTCGAACGAATCGAGCGGCGCCTTCACCGGCATGAAGGTCGGCGTCCAGTAGTCGCTGCCCTCCTGAATGTAGAAGTAGCGCCCGCCGACGTCGGTCGGCGCGTTGTTGTAGCGATAACGGAGCAGACGGCGCAGCCGCGCGTCCCGGTAAAAGCAGTAGCCGCCGCCCTGGTGGGAGATCAGCGAAAAGAAGCTCTCTGACCCGAGGTAGTTGATCCAGGGGTAGGGAGTCTTGGGCGTGGTGATGACGTATTCGCGATTCTGATCGTCGAAGTGACCAAAGCGCATGTAATTCCCTCAATAAGATGCGCCCGGCGACAACCGTCGCGCCGAGCGTGACGGCGTCGTCATATCATAGATTTGGCAGGACAAAACGCCATGACGCCACAGACGCCACAGTCCGGATTTTCAATAGTCCGGACCCCTGGCGTCCTGGCGTCTTGGCGTTTAACCGAACGGAATTGGGCCTAGCCCTCGCCCTCCTGCGCGCCGGTCACTGGCAGAGGAACTGGACGTCGTCGATCCAGACGTCGTAGTTCGAGCCGGGGACGTTGACCTGCCACTGCAGGCCGTAGATCGTCGCCGGGTTGACGTGGGGCTTGCGCGGGGCGCCCCAGCCGGGCATCTGGGCCATCTTCTTGAACGGGAAGATGTACTTCTTCCAGTCGGTCGTCAGGGTGATGTCGGCGCCGAAGTCGTTGAAGCACTCCGAGCAGACGCCGCCGTCGGGATCGGTGTTCGCGTCCGGCACCTTGAGCCGCATCTTGGGGGTCGAGTCATCGCCGCGCTTGGCGTAGAAGGCCACGCCGGCGTACTTCGACGCGTCGTACTTGTCCTTGGGATCGACGAAGTTCACGCCCAGGCCGCTGAACACGATCGCGCCGGTGCCGATCTTGCCTTTGAAGTTGGCGGCGAACTTCGAACCGTTCGCGCCCCCCTCGGTCATCGCGAACGTGCCGCCCTGCTCGCCGGCCATCGGGGTCACGGTCGAGCCGACCTTGTCGACGAACGTGTACCAGTAGCCGCCGCGGTTGCCGACCGGCAGGTTCTGGTTGTTGCCGTCCTCGCCGTCGTCGATCATCCCTTCGGCGCCGCACTCCTTGAACGCCGAGGCGCCGCCGAGCGACGCCGGAGAGCCGGGCGCCGCGCCCGGAGCCGTGGCGGCGGGCGCGATACAGCCGGCCGCCAGCAGCCCGCCCAGGCCAGTCGCGAACGCGATGGCATTCCAGTTCGATAGTGTCGTCATGATCGCCTCGTTCTAATTAGAGAGTTGCTCGAGAGCCTAGAACCAGATGATGGCCGCCATGGTGAACGCGTTCTTGTCGGCGCCCACCGCCTGGCCGGCGGTGTTGTACGGGTAGTCGGTCATGCCGCCGTTGTAGGGAAACGACGCGACGTCGCCGTTCGCGCCGTAGAAGTAGCGCGAGTACTGAATCAGGATCTGCTCGTGGGTGACGAACGTGCTGCGCAGGATGATGCGCGGCGAGAACACCGAGAAGTTGTAGCTGGTGTCGTCGAGGTTCGGATCGACCACGTCGTAGCGTCCACCGACGCCGAACCAAGGCAGCGGCAGATAGGTCACCTCGGCGCCGGCCTTGAAGCGGCCGTGGTTCGAGCGCCGGGTCGGGCGAGCCCGACACCTTGTTGTACATGCCGAAGATCGACGCGATCAGATCCGGTCCGTCGCCCCAGAAGGCCTGCGGATAGCGGAAGAGCTGGCCGAAGCTGAAGACGTGCTGAAACTCGATGGTGTCGATCTTGCCGGTCGTCGCCGTCGCCGACGCCCGGAGGCCCGAAGTAGTTGTCGTGCAGCTGCCACCCGCCGAAGGAGTGGATCGTCTCGATGGCGTCGCCGAGGTACTCCGCGTTGCGGGCGTCGAGGTGGGCGTAGCCGATGTAGCCGTCGCCGAGCACGCCGCCGAGCAGCTTCACGTCGGCGCCGTAGATGATGATGTGGGGCGACGAGGTCGTCGAGGGGTCGCGACCGCCGAAGGCCGGCGGGCTGGCCTTGTATCCGCCCGCGCGTTCGTCGTCGTTGGCGAAGGTGTCGATGTAGTGCAGGCCGATGAGCACCATCTTCTTGAAAGACGCGCCGAGGTGGCCGTGCGCGACGAAGGTCGACTCCTGCGCCACCGGCCCGGGGAACGGGTTGAAAGCCAGGTTCTGGCTGGGGTTCAAGGGCGGCCCCAGGAACGGAATCGGCTCGAGCTTCGCGCCGAAACCCTCCTCGACGAACAGCGTCCAGTCGGCGACGTCGTACTCGAAGGTGCCGGTCTCGCCGGCGACGTGCGTGCGGCCGAAGAGATAGGTCTCGTACTTGCCGCCGTCGTAGCGTCCGGCGGCGCCGTAACGGTTGGTGAAACCACCCACGGTCAGCGTGAAGCGGCTGTTCTCGTCGAACAGCTCGGGCCAATTGATGCTCAGGAACGATTGGTTGATCCCGAGGTTCGACTCGAGCCGGCGATAGCCGGAGTCGGTGAGGTTATAGGACGCGATCTGGACGGTCGCCTTCACGCGCGAGTTGCCGTAGTGAAAGTTGAGCTCGGTCCAGGGACCGACCAGGCTGTTGGTGTAGCGCCAATCGATGTAGTTGGCGTCGGGCACCAACGGGGGCGTCCGAAGCTGAGTGCCCGCGATCGACGGCGCGCCGCGGCTGCCGGCGTGTTCGCCGGCCCCCACGACATGCGCAGCGGCGCGCGGAAGTAGCCGGTGACGTCGAACTTCCATTCGCTGCTGGTGTTCTCCTCGGGCGGCGCCACGACCTCGACTGGCGAGACCAGGATCGCGCCCGACTGCGGAACGTTGGGATCGAGCGACAGTCCCGGGCCGCCTCCGTGCTTCTTGGCTGGGGCCGGCGCCGCGTCGGCCGGCTTGACCTCGGCGGGCGGCGTCTCGGCGCGGGCGCCGCCGCGGCAGCCGGAGCATCTTGCGCCAGGGCGGGCGCGGCGAAGGCAGGACTAAGAAGGAGCGCGATCAGACTGAGCTTACGCATGCGATTTAACCTTTAATAGTGAGGTTTCGAGGACGCAGCGAGACCGGACGGATCACTTGCGGATCACTCCCCGAGCTACGAAAAAAGTCGGGGAGCGGCGTTCGAGGGGAGATACAGCCACGTCTCGGCCCCATTGGTCAAGCGGTTTGCCCATACTGAGCGACAGCGGAGCGTCGGGCGGTTTTGGACGAAAAAATCGGCGGAGAAAATTGATTGTCGCCAGCCGCGGTTCAGGCGATTCATTCGAAAACGGCGTGGTGGCCTTTCGCGATGAACCCCCCTATGCTCCTGCGCCTCAGCGACATGCGTTTCATCGATCGAACCGACGCCGACTACGAGTCGACCCTGCAGGCTCTGAGCCGGCGCAGCGCCGCGGTGCCGCCGGCGATCGAGACCGCCGCCCGCGACGTGATCGCGGCGGTGCGCAGCGGCGGCGACGCCGCGATCCGCGCCTTGACCGAGAAGTTCGAGGGGCGGCGGCTCGACGCGCTCGAGCTTGACCGCGACGCCTGGCATACGCTGGCGTCGAACGTCGCGGCACCGGTCCTGACCGCGCTGGAGCGCGCCGCGGAGCGCATCGAGGCCTTCCACGAGCGCGAGCGCTATCCCTCGTTCGAGATCGAGTCGGCCGGCGCTCGCGTCGGCTCGCGCGTGACGCCGCTGCGAAGCGTCGGGGTGTACGCTCCCGGCGGGACCGCGCGCTATCCGTCGACGGTGTTGATGGCGGCGATCCCGGCGCGTGTGGCCGGCGTCGGCGAGATCATCCTCACCACGCCGGGACCGTCGCCGGAGACGCTGGCGGCCGCGGAGATCGCCGGCGTGGATCGCGTGTTCGTGATCGGCGGCGCGCAGGCCGTCGCCGCCATGGCCTACGGCACCGAGACGGTGCCGCGGGTCGACAAGATCGTCGGCCCCGGCAACGCCTACGTCGCCGCCGCCAAACGGTTGGTCTTCGGCGACGTCGGCATCGATTCGATCGCCGGTCCCACCGAGGTGGTGATCATGGCCGACGACAGCGTCGAGCCGGCCTGGATCGCCGCCGATCTTCTGGCGCAGGCCGAGCACGACGCGCTGGCGGTGCCGATCCTGATCGCGCTCGGCCGTGAGGTCGGCGAGAAGATCGCCGCCGAGACGGCGCGCCAGGTCACGGAGCTGCCGCGCCGGGAGATCGCCGAGAAGTCGCTGCGCGACTTCGGGGTGGTGATTGTCGTCGATGCGCTCGAGCGAGGGGGTGCGCGTGATGAACCTGCTCGCGCCCGAGCACGCCGAGCTGGCGGTGCGCAACGCGCGCGCCCTGGCCGCGTCGATCACCACCGCGGGCGCGCTGTTCATCGGCATCCACACGCCCGAGCCGGTCGGCGACTACTTCGCCGGGCCGAGCCACGTGCTGCCGACCGGGGGCAGCGCGCGCTTTGCGTCGCCGCTGGGCGTGGCCGACTTCGTCAAGCGCACCTCGATCATCGAGTATCAGGCGTCGGCGTTGCTGGCGCAGGGCGACGACATCGAGCGTCTGGCTGAGGTCGAAGGGCTGTCAGGGCACGCGCGCGCCGTCACGGTGCGCACGCGCGGGCCGTCCAGCCGCTAGCGCTGTCTGCTCCGTCGCCTGCGTTGTCTGCGTTGCCCCATATGCCCCGTCCCGTCTCCGAATAGGTTGCCGAACACGTTGTCCGACCCGTTGGTGATAACTTAGTTGCATTAAGGAGGCCTGGAATGTCTTTGACCTCACGGAGCGCCGCGTCTTTTGTGATCTTGTGCGCCGCGGCCGTCGCGACCACCCTCGGCGGTTGCGGCCAGCTGTTCCCCTCGGCGATGCCCGGAACCGGCGGCTCGACCGGCGGTGGCGTCGGCGGTAGCCAGGGCGGCGGCGACGGCGGGAGCAACGGCACCGGCACGGTGATGAAGGACCCCTCGAACTACCCGCAGAACACCGCCGGCGCGGCGTTCCCCTATCCCCAGGGACACGCGTTCGCGCACTGCGCGCTGCCGGCCTACGACACCGACAAGGTCGCGACCGCCTACAACAACTGGAAGACCAAGTTCTACCAAGGCGGGCGCGTCATCCGTCCCGAGAACGGCAACGACACCGCCTCCGAGGGGATCGCCTACGGCATGCTCATCGCGGTCTACATGAACGACCGCGCGATGTTCGACACACTCTGGGGTTACGCGCAGGCGCGGCTCAACGGCAACGGGCTCATGACCTGGCATTACAGCTCGAGCGGTTCGGTCGTCGAACAGGGTGGGGCCACCGACGCCGATCAGGACATGGCATGGGCGCTGTTGATGGCCAACAAGCAATGGGGCGCAGCGAGCTACCTCAGCGCGGCGACGACGTTGATTGGCAACATCTTCAGCCACGAGGTCGACCAGGGTAACGGCTTCGTCCTCAAGCCGGGCGACATGTTCGGCGGCGCCAACCAGACCAATCCTTCGTACTTCGCGCCGTCCTATTACCGCGTATTTGCCCGGGTCACCGGCAACACCGGCTGGATGAATGTGTTGAACACCAGCTATTCGATCCTCGCGAAGGCGGCCGGCAACTATGGGCTGGTGCCGAACTGGGTCAACGCGCAGGGGATAGGGGTGAACGGGCCGGGCAGCGACGCCAGCAACGGCGTCTACTTCGGCTACGACGCCTGCCGCACCCCGTGGCGAATCGCGCTCGACTACTGCGAGAACGGCGACCCGAATGCCATGGCCTATCTGCAGAAGATCGTCGGGTTTTACGATTCGAAGTCGGCAAGCGGCGGGCTGGCGGCGATCCGCGACGGCTATACCATCGCCGGCGCGATGCCGCCCACCAACCCGACCAACCTCGGCGTGTACCCTGCGGGCATGGCCTTCTTCGGGCCGGGCGGCGTGGCCGCAATGATCGGCGGCCACGACGCCTTTGTCGCAAACGTCTCCGCGCAGCTGGTCTACAATTCGACCGCGCTCGTCTCAAATGCGGGCGTCTTCTCCTATTTCAACGGGTCCTGGGGCATGCTCTCGCTGCTGACATTGAGTGGCAACTTCTGGGACATGACGCCGTAGCCGGCGTCGGACGCGCAGCGCCGAAGCTCGGCCGCAGGGACCGCGTATCCAGCGAAGACGCGTGCCAGACCGCCGCGCCAGCCACTACGCAAAGACGCCTTGCGAAACGTGGCCGCCGGATCGGGCCGGACAGCAGGAAACGCGCTTGACGCTCGCGTGGTCGCCGATGATACTCGCCGAATCCTGGGGCCAGGCCCGAGTGTTGTCTCGGTGACCGCCCCGTTTCATCCCCTTAACACCGAATCTACGAGGCCTAGTCATGAAACAGTTGGCGAAGTGTTTGTCCTTGGTGCTCTTAGGCTCGGCGGCCATGGCTGCCGGCTGTTCTACGACTGCCCCCGGCGCGGGCAACGACGGCGGCGGCTTGATGGGGGCAGGCGGCAGCAGCTCCAACCTCCAGCCGCTGCTGCCCGACGGCACCGGATTCGTTGACGTCGGCGCCACCGGAACCACGGGAATCAAAGGCGCCTGGTACGCCTATGGCGACGGCATCGGCTCGGACGGGACCACCGGCACCGGTGACTGCGAAGCCAAGGGCTCGCACGCCGCGACCGAGTGCTCGAAGATCGACATGCCGAGCTTCGGCAGCTTCCCGAACACCGCGGGCAAGATGTGCACGACGGGCACGGTGGCCAAGATCATCCCGATCGTCGGCATGACCGCGCTCGACTACAACGAGATCTGGGGCGCCGGGATCGGCCTCGACCTCAATAATGGTGGCGGCGACGCCGGCGCGGTGAAGGGGACCTACAACGCCACCGCCGCTGGCGTGCTCGGCATCGCGTTCGACATCGACACGGTGCCGCTGGCCACGCTGCGCGTGGAGTTCCCGAACGCCACCGCCACCAACGCCGCGTTCTGGGGCGGCGACAACCAGTCGTCTCCGGTGAAGGCCGGCCACAACGAGATCAAGTGGGCCGACGTGAAGGGTCCCTTCTACGACACCGCCGCGCCGGTCTTCGATCCCAAGACGATCTACTCGATTCAGTTCCACGTGCCGGCCAGCGCCACCGCCGCGGCGACGTACAACTTCTGCATCAGCAATCTCTCGGCGATCATCCCCAAAGCGCCGTAATGCGCTTTAAATGCGCGTGGACGGAGCTCGGCTTGCCGAGCGGAGTCCGTCGCGGGAGGGTTCGGGAACCCTTTCAGGGTTCCCGAAAAAGAAGCTGGTCCGGTCCAGCGGCGCTGGCGGCCGCCGGTGCTCTGTTTGCGGCGTGCGCCGCCTCCCCCCCCGCCGCTCCGGCGGGGGCGGGCGGCTCGATCGGCGCGGCGGGCGCCGGGATGGGAGGCAGCGGCGTCGGCGGCGACACGATGGGGCTCAAGCTGGGCACCGGCGGGCCATTTACCATGCCCAAGGCCTCGGGAAGCTGCACCCTGACCACGGTGCCGGGCGCGATCGCGTCGACCGCGGCGGCTTACTCCACCTGGAAGAACGCGTTCCTGACCACCAACGGCGCCGGCCCGGCGGGAAACCTGCGCGTGCAGCGCCCAACCAACTCGAACGATACCGTGTCCGAGGGAATCGGCTACGGAATGCTGGCGGCGGTCTACATGAACGACCGGCCGACGTTCGACTCGCTGTGGAGATACGGCCAGCTCCACTTCAACGCCAAGGGGCTGATGATGTGGCACATAACCGCGGCCGGCGCGCCGTTGGATATGGGTTCGGCGTCGGATGGCGATGTCGATATGATCTGGGCGCTGATCATGGCCTCGGACCAGTGGTTGTCGACCGACTACCTCAACGCCGCCGCCAGCATGATCCAGTCGATGCGGCAGAACTCCATCGGCCCCGACGGAACGCTCAAGCCGGGCGACACCTGGGGCGGGACCACGCTGACTGATCCGTCGTACTTTTCTCCGGCCTACTTTCGGGTCTTTGCCGTCGTCGTCGGCGATCCGCTGTGGGCGCGCGACATCCTCGACAAGAACTACCTGCTGCTGGCCAGCATCACTGGCACCAACGGTCTGGCCCCCGACTGGACCACCAACTCTGGTGTCGTCAACACCGGCTTGCTCACGTCGGCCGGCACGCCGGGCGCCGGCGGCACCTACGACAACAGCACCTACGGCTACGACGCCTCGCGGGTGCCGTGGCGCATCGCCATGGACTGGTGCTTCAACGGGGAGGTGCGCGCGCACAACTACCTGATGAAGGTCGGCGCGTTCTTCAACGGCGTCGGCGCCGCCAACATCGTCGACGGCTACGCCGTGACTGGCTCGCCGAAGGGCAGCGCCAAGAACATGGCGTTCATCGGCCCGGCCGGCGTCGCCGGCATGGCGGGTTTTCCGACGCTACTCGACGCCGCGTTCACCTACGGCGCCAGCGGCCAGCAGGCCGATCAGGCCTACTTCCCGTCGTCGCTGCGCCTGATCTCGATGCTGATGATGTCGGGCAGCTTCGTCGATTATACGAAGTAGCGGGCGACGAGCGCCGGACTCCTCACCCTAGCCCCTTCCTCGGCGAGTCGAGGAGAGGGGGATAGGATCCGGAGAGGACTGGGACCGAGGGGCGTCCAGGATCTCTGTCGGCTTGATGCCGCCGCCGTCGCGGGATAGCGTCGGCGGGCCATGAATCTGGCGGCCACTTTGCGCGGGACGACTCATCGGTTCGCCGATGTCAAAGAGGTGCTAGCCAAGGCGAACGAGGAGAAGTCGGGGATCGCCTGGCCGGCGTCGCGGCGGGCTCGGTGTCCGAGCGGGTCGCCGCCAAGCGGGTGCTGGCGGAGCTGACGCTGCAGGAGCTGCACGAAAACCCGGTCGTGCCCGCCGAGCGCGACGCGGTCACCCGGCTGATCCTCGACGACCTGCAACGCCCGGTCTACGAATCGATGAAGTCGTGGAGCGTCGCCCGCCTGCGCGAGCACGTGCTGGACGACGCCGTCAGCGGGCCCGAGCTGCTGCGGCTGTCGCGCGGCCTGACCAGCGAGATGATCGCCGCCTGCGCGAAGCTGATGACCAACCTCGACCTCATCTACGCCGCGCGCAAGATCCGCGTCGTGGTGCACGCCACCAACACCGTGGGGCTGGAGGGTCGGCTGTCGGTGCGGCTGCAACCCAACCACCCCTCCGATTCGATCGAAGGGATCCTCGCGTCGATGCGCGAGGGGCTGTCTTACGGCGTGCGGCGACGCGGTGATCGGCATCAACCCGGTCACCGACAATCCCGAGCAGACCGCCGCGATCCTGAACGCCTCGGCGGCGTTCATGCGGCAGTGGCGCATCCCGACGCAGAACTGCTGCCTCGCGCACGTCACCACGCAGATGAAGGCGCTGGAGGCGGGCGCGGAGCTGGGCCTCATGTTCCAGTCGATCGCCGGCACCGAGAAGGCGCTGCGCAGCTTCGGCGTGACGCTGCCGATGCTCGACGAGGCGCACGACATGACCCGCAAGCTGGGCCAGTGCGCCGGGCCCAACGTGATGTACTTCGAGACCGGGCAGGGCTCGGCGCTGTCGGCCGACGCGCACGAGGGGGCCGACCAGATGACGCTGGAGGCGCGCAACTACGGCCTGGCGCGCCACTACCAACCGTTTCTGGTCAACACCGTCGTCGGCTTCATCGGCCCCGAGTACCTGTACGACGCGCGCCAGATCACGCGCGCCGGCCTGGAGGATCACTTCATGGGCAAGCTGCACGGCATCCCCATGGGGTGCGACGCCTGCTTCACCAACCACGCCGACGCCGATCAGAACGACGTCGAGAACCTGGAGGTGCTGCTGGCCAGCGCCGGCTGCAACTTCTTCATGGGGCTGCCGATGGGCGACGACGTCATGCTCAACTACCAGTCGACGTCGTTTCACGACAACGCGACCCTGCGCCAGCTGCTGGGGTTGCGCCCCGCGCCCGAGTTCGAGGGCTGGCTCGAGGAGATGGGGATCATGCACAACGGCAAGCTGACGACCCGCGCCGGCGACGCGAGCCTGTTCGGATGATCGACCGCACGCGGATCGAAGCGATGGTGCGCGAGGCCCTGGCGCGCGAGTGGGGGCGCGACGCGCGCGAGGTGGCCGCGCCGGTCGAGTCGTCGGGGGCGCTGATGATCCCGCCCGACCGCGGCGTCAACATCGGCGAGCCCTACGACCCGCGCGTCATGCCGGGGATCCTGGCGGCGACGCCGGCCCGCGATCGTCGTCGGCCGCAGCGGTCCGCGCTACCGCACCAACACCATGCTGCGCTTCCGCGCCGATCACGCCGCCGCCAAGGACGCCGTGCTGTCCGAGGTCGACCCCGAGCTGCTGGCGCGCCTGGGCATGTTCGAGCTGGCGTCGCGCGCGCCCGACAAGCCGACCTTCCTGCAGCGCCCCGATCTCGGACGCGCGCTGTCCGACGGCGCGCGCGACGAGCTCGTGCGGCGGATCGGACGCGCGCCGACGCTGGTGGTGATCTACGGCGACGGGCTGTCGGCGGCGGCGATCAACCAGCACCTGGCCGAGTTCCACGGCGCGTTGCTGCCAGCGCTGGCGGCGCGCGGGATCAGCCACGCCCCGCCCTTCTTCGTGCGCCGCTCGCGCGTCAAGATCATGGACGAGATCGCCCGCCTCACCGGCGCGCAGGCGGCCCTGTTCACCTGCGGCGAGCGACCCGGCCTCGGGTTCGCCGATTCGCTGTCGGCCTACTACATCTACCAGCCGGCGGCCGGCGCCACCGACGCCGACCGCGAGGTGATCTCCAACATCAACCCGCGCGGCCGCCCGCCCGCCGACGCCGCCGGCGACGTCGCGGCCGCGATCGAGCGAATCCTGCGCGACAAGAAGTCGGGCGTCGTGTTCCCGCGATGACAGATGAAGCTCGATCTGCGCCCGGTGAAGCCGCGCGCGCTCGCCGTGCGGACCATCCCCGAGGCGGCGCCCGATCTGGCGGCGTCGCTGGGGCTGCCCGCCGACCGGCGCGCGCTGGGCCTCATCACCGCGACCTCCGACGACGCGCTCTTCACCGCGCTCGATCAGGGGACCAAGGCGTCGCCCGCCGACGTGGTCTACGCCAAGTCGTTCTACGCCGGCGCCGCGCATCCGTCGGGGCCGCTGTCCGGCGAGTGCATCGGCATCTACGCCGCGCGCGATCCGGCGGAGATCGACGCCGCGCTTGCCGCCTGCCTCGCCTACCTCGAGAGCGAGGCCTGGTTCTACGCCATCGCGGTCGGCGGCGGCGGAGGCGGCGCGCAGGACGTCGTCTTCTACCCGCACGTCGTCGCCTCGACCGGCCGCTACCTGGCGCCGCTGGCCGGCGTCGCGGTCGGCGGCGCGATGGCCTATCTGATCGCGCCACCGCTCGAGTCGGTGGTCGGTCTCGACGCCGCGTGCAAGGCGGCAAACGTGCGCCTGGCGAAGTGGTTCGGCCCGCCGTCCGAGACCAACTTCGGGGGCGGCTACCTGGTCGGCGATCAGACCGCGTGCGAGGCGGCCGCGACGCGCGTTCGCCGAGCGCGATCGCCGACGTCTGCGCCGCGCCCAAGGCGGCGCGCGCGGCGCGCGGCGGCGGCGAAGGCGGCCCAACCCGGGTGACCGCGGCGCAAGCGGCGGCGGCGGCCGGTGCCGGGGCGCGCGGGCAAGCGGCGGGCGAGGCGGCGCGCTTCAAGGCGCTCGCCACCGGCGAGCGTTTCGTCGACCAAGCCCGACCACCTGACCCACCTGGTCGACGACGCGTCGCTGGTCGCCAAGACCCACCCGCGCATCGTGCTGCGCGGCAAGGTCGACTTCCTGCAGTCGGCGATCCTCGACGCGCAGGTCGCCGCCGACGCGGACAGGCGCGCGGCCTGGTCGGCGAGCTCGGCGAGCTGCTCGAGCTCGCGCGCGCGCTCGTCGGCGCCGAGGTGACCGGCAAGCCGCTGGCCCCGTTTCGCGCTGTTCGGGATGACCCCCGACGAGGTGCGCGACGCCACCCACCACACGCACGAGCTCTACGGCGTGCCGTTCATGTACCCGGACGTGCGGCAGGGGCCGGTCGTCGCCAAGCTGAACCTGGCGCGCGCCATCGCGCGCGAGGCGGAGGTCGCCGCGCTGACCGCCTTTGCGCCCGAAGCAGCAACGGCGCCGCCGCTGCGCGCCGACATCTGCCTGGCGCTGAACCGGATCTCGTCGGCGCTCTACCTGCTGGCTTGCAAGTACGTCGCTGGCCGCTACGATGGCAGCCGCCGTCCGATGGGACCGGTCCGCGGGTGGCGTCCACCGCGATGACCAGCACGCAGCGCGCCCACGGCCTCCAGCGCCAGCGAGAAGCAAGAGCGTCTCGCGCGCGTCTACGACAGCGATGTTCAGCCGCTTTACGGGCGGCGCTTCGGCCAGCTGCTCCTGCGCGAGCTCGATCTCGCGCCCGGCGGCGAGCGTGCTCGAGATCGGCTGCGCCACCGGCGAGCTGACGCTGGAGCTCGCCCGTCGCTTCGACGACGCCAGCCAGATCACGGCGCTCGAGCTCGGCGCCCCCGCTGGCGGCGCGCGCGCAGGCCAAGGTGGCGGCCGCGCCGCGGGCGGCGCGGCGCGTGTCGATCAGGCAGACGGCGACGCCGTTGCACCCGACGCTGGTGCTGGCCGACAGCGCTTTCGACATCTGTGTCTCCAACCTCGCGCGTCGCCGATTCGCCCCGACCCGCGCCAGACGATCGTCGAGCTGCACGAGCATGCTCAAGCCGGGCGGCGAGCTGGTGCTGACGCTGCCGCTGCGAGGCACCTGGGGCGAAGTTCCTCGACATCTTGCGCGATGTGCTGCGCGAGAACCGTCGCACCGACGAGCCTGGCCGCCCTCGACGCCTACGTCGCGTCGCTGCCCGACGGCGACACCTGCGCGCGCTGGCTCGAGGAGGCGGGGCTGGTCGAACGTCGAGGTCGCGGTCGATCGCTGGGAGCTGCTGTTCAAGAGCGCGCGCGAGTTCTTCTTCGCGCCGGTGATCCACTTCGGACCGCTGTCGCGCTGGAAGACGATCGCCGGCGCGCGGCGACGAGATGCAGGACATCTTCTTCTTCGTCAAGGAAGCGATCGACACCTACTTCTCGGGCCGCGTCTTCTCGGTGACGGTCGTCGG
Organism: uncultured Pseudomonadota bacterium; assembly: GCA_963778795.1. Classification (GTDB taxonomy): domain Bacteria; phylum Myxococcota_A; class Polyangia; order Fen-1088; family Fen-1088; genus DASRQZ01. The sequence continues at coordinate 207,578 of CAVZVU010000006.1, forward strand.
CGCGTGCGTCAAGGGCTGGAAGAAGATCCCCGCGTCGTGAGTCGAGATCCGGCACCTCCGCCCGAAGCGAATGACGGCGCCCGCGCGCGCTACGACGCGCTGGTGCGCGAGCTCGGCGAGCACGATCGACGCTACTACGTCGAGATGGCGCCGCTGATCAGCGACGTCGAGTACGATCGCCTGTACCGCGAGCTGCGCGACCTCGAGGCGGCGCACCCCGACTGGATCGATGCCCACTCGCCGACCCAGCGCGTGGCGCCGGCGCCGATCTCCGCCTTCCCCAAGGTCGTGCGCGAGGTGCCGATGCTTTCGCTCGACAACACCTACAGCGCGACGGAGCTGCAGGCGTTCTACGATCGCGTGCTCAAGGGGCTGCACGGCGAGACCCCGCGCTTCGTGGTCGAGCCGAAGATCGACGGCATCAGCATCGAGCTGCAGTACGCCGGCGGCCGGTTCGTCCAGGGCGCCACGCGCGGCGACGGGCGCGTCGGCGAGGACATCACCGTCAACCTGCGCACGCTGCGGTCGCTGCCGCTGACGCTGGCCGAGCCGGTCACCATCACCGTGCGCGGCGAGGTGTTCATGGACAAGCGCGACTTCGCGGCGATCAACGAAGAGCGCGAGCAGGCCGGCGAGGAGCTGTGGAAGAACGCGCGCAACTTCACCGGCGGCTCGCTCAAGCTGCTGGATCCGCGCGAGTGCGCGCGCCGCCCGCTCAAGACGCTGCTCTACGAGCTGGTCGGCGGCGAGACCTTTCGCCCGCTGCACTCCGACAGCCTGCTGTGGTTGCGCGCGCTCGGGCTGCCGACGTCGCCCGAGGTCGCGCTGGTCGACGACAGCGCCGCGCTGGCCGCCGCCGTGGCGTCGTGGGCCGAGCGAAAGGCCACGCTGCCCTACGAGGTCGACGGCCTGGTGATCAAGGTCGACTCGTTCGCGCAGCGCCGGCTGCTCGGCTTCACCGCCAAGTTCCCGCGCTGGGCGATCGCCTACAAGTTCCCCGCCAACCAGGCGACGACGCGCCTGCGTGGCATCGAGGTCAACGTCGGTCGCACCGGCGCGGTCACGCCGGTCGCCGAGCTCGATCCGGTCGAGCTGTCGGGCACGACGGTCAAGCGCGCGTCGCTCTTCAACTGGGACGAGGTGCGCGACTCGACGTCCGCATCGGCGACCAGGTCGTCGTCGAGAAGGCCGGCGAGATCATCCCGCAGGTCATCGAGGTGTTGGCGGCGCGCCGCACCGGTGAGGAGACCGAGATCGCGATCCCCGAGCGCTGTCCGAGCTGCGCGTCGACGCTGGTGCGGCGCGCGGGCGAGGTCGCCCTGCGCTGCGAGAACCACGCCTGCCCCACCCAGCGCTGGCGGGCGCTGCAATTCTTCGCGGGGCGCGGCGCGATGAACATCGAGGGCATCGGCGAGGTGCTGGCCGAGGAGCTGGTGCGCAAGGGGATCGTGAACGACGCCGCCGACCTGTTCGACCTCACCGTCGAGAAGCTGATTCCGCCGGCAGGCGGCGCCGGCGGGGCCGCGGGCGGCGCGAGCGGCGAAGTTGCCAGGGTCGAACGGATGGCGCAGAAGTCGGCCGAGAACCTGGTGTCGGCGGTGCGCCGCGCGCGCGAAGGGGCGACGCTGTCTCGCCTGATCATCGGCCTCGGCATCCCGCACGTCGGCGTCGTCGCGGCGCGCGCGGTCGCGGCACGGCTCGGCTCGCTCGAGGCGCTGATGGCAGCGGCCGCGACCGAGGGGGCAGAGGCACTGGCGGTGGAGGTGGCGGCCATCGACGGCGTCGGGCCGGTGATCGCCGAGGCGATGCGCGCGTTCGTGACCGATCCCGACAACGGTCGGCTGCTGGCGCGCCTGCGCGAGCGCGGTGTCTCGCCAATCGAGCCGGTCGCGCGCGCCGCGAGCTCGGGCGTGCTGGCCGGGAAGAAGGTGTGCGTCACCGGGAAGCTGTCGCGGCCGCGCAGCGAGATTCAGGCGGAGATCGAAGCCGCCGGCGGGCAGTTCGTCAGCAGCGTCGGCAAGAGCACCGACCTCCTGGTGGTTGGCGCCGACGTCGGCAAGGCCAAGCTCGACGCTGCCCGGAAGGTTGGAACCCAGATCATCGACGAAGCGGAGCTGGCCCGGCTGCTGGCGGGCGCCACTCTACTGCCGTCGCCATCCCCGACGCCAACCCCCTGACGAGCAACTCGCTGAATCAGCTCTGAAATTTGCCTCTCCCCGCGAAAGCAGGGAGAGGCGGGCTTGGATGTTCGAGCGCCAACAGAACGGCGACGCGACCGTCGCCGTTCTCGCCGTCGCTAGCCCGGACCGGTATCGGCCGGACCAGTGTCCGCAGGACCAGTGTCGCGCAGGACCGGTATCGGCAGGACCAGTGTCCGCAGGACCGGTATCGGCAGGACCCGTGTCCGCAGGGCCGGTATCGGCAGGACCCGTGTCCGCAGGACCGGTGTCAGTCGTGTCGGTCGTCGTGTCGTGCGGGACATCGGCCGGCGTGTCGATCGGCGTGTCGATCGGCGTGTCGTGCGGGACATCGGCCGGCGTGTCGATCGGTGTGTCGTGCGGGGCATCGGCCGGACCCGTGTCCGTACCGCCGTCGTGGCCGCCCATCCCCGCTCCACCCGTACCGCCATCGACGCCTGCGCCGCCGGTGCCACCCTTGGGGCTGCTGCTGCTACAACCGCTCAACGTCACGGCGAGAGTCAGCCCTCCGGTGAACACCAACGCCACAAAGACCTTTCCCAGTTTCTTGAACATGTCGGCCAATTCCTTTCGTCGAAGAAGACGTTATGTCGTGCAGCTGAACAGCCTTGTAACACGGTCCAGGTTCTTCGCAACGGTTCTGCGATCAGAAAATCGTCGAAGGGATGTCGAATGAACGGGATGTTAACGGACGATTTCGTCCGTGTTGTCGCGCGCGATCTCCTCGGTAAACGCACCGTCAGACCCGCGATCCTCGCGCCCGGAATGCTCGTCGCGCGAACGCTCATCGCGTTCGACCAGGCGGGCATCGCCCGCGCTCTGCGCACGCGCGCGCGCGTAAAACCGATGACCGGCCTCGACGTTGCGCTCGACGGTCAGGGCGATGTCGCCGGCGGCGATCAAGAAGCCGCATCGTTCGCTCGGGCTCGCGGCGCCGTCGGCCGACAGGAACTCGAGAGCGTCGCGCGCGTCGCCCCACCGGCGCTCGACGGTGGCGAACGCGCCCAGCAGCCCCCACGCCTGCCGCCGCGCCGCCGGCGGACAGCGCTCGGTCGCCAGCGCGTCGCGCAGCCGATCGAGGACGCGCGTGCGCCGCTCGCCCTCCAGCCCGCCCAGCAGCCGCGGTTCGAAGCGCATCGCGGCCCAAGTCTCCGCGAGATCGCGCATGCCCCCGCTGGTGCTGCTGACCATCGACCCGAGCTGCGCGGTCGCCGCCAGCCGCTGCGCGATGTGGACGTCGCACAGCGCTGAGCGCACGAACAGCTCCGCGAGGTCGCCTTCAGCCAGCGTCGAGCGATAGCGATCGAGCAGCGCCTCGGTGGCGCGCCAGGCATTGTCCCACTGCCCCTTCTCGAAGCAGATGAACGAGAGCCGTTCGAGCGTCGGCCGGTGATTCGCGTTGCGCGCGTAGGAGCGCGAGAAGAAGGCCAACGCCTCGTCGAGGTGCCCGGACGTCTCGGCGTCGGAGGCGACGCGGAAGTATCGGTCGGCGGCGTCGGCGACCTCGGCGCCCGTGGCCAGCAGGCGCTCGAGCGCCTGCGCGGCCAGCTCCCACTTGCGCTTGGCGCGGATCCTCGGAGGCCAGGGCGAACCGGAACAATTGATCGAGCGCCGCCGGGTCCGACGATTCGACGGCGCCGGCGCGTTCGAGCAGCGCCAGCGCCCGCGCGCTGTCGCCGAGGCGCTCGCCGACGATCGACGCCAGCTCGACGAGCCGCGCCGGATCGCCCGCGCCCGGCGCGCCGAGCGCGAGCTCGAGGTCCAAGAGGCGCGCCACTTCGCCCCAGTCGGCGCGACGGCTCGCCAGGCGCCGCAGCGCGATCACCGGTTCGACCAGCGCCGGGTCGAGCGACGCCGAGCGCTCATAGCCGGCGCGCGCCGTCGCCAGATCGTCGAGCCGTTCGGCGACGCGCCCCACGCCGTACCAGAGTCGCGACGCCCCCGCGGGCGCGAGCGTGCCCGCCTTCTGCTCCAGGCGGTGACCGAGCTCGTCCCAGCGCTGCGTGCGCTCGCACAGCCGCTCGAACGCCGCCATGACGTCGACGTTGCGCGGATCGAGATCGAGCGCCGCCGAGAAGTCGGCCTCGGCCTCGGCGGTGCGTCCCGCCTCGGTCAGGATGACCAGACCCCGATCGACGCAGCGCCTTGGCCTTCTCGACCGGGCCGGGCGCCACGGCGATGCGCGCCGTGTGAAGCGCCAGCGGCCCCTGCAGCTTGCCGAGCGCGCCGAGCGCGCCAGCCGCACGCGGCGTGGGTGGCGCGCCCAGGGCGCGATAAAGGCGCAGCGCCTCATCTTCCTGGTTCAGGCGGCTGCGGCGCAGCTCGGCCAGGCGCCATAGCAACGCCGCGCGACCCGCGGTCCCGGCGCCCGCGCCCGACTCGGCGCGCGCCGCGGCCCAGGACAGGAGATCGGCGCAGCGTTGCCACTCGCCGGTCGCCGTCAGCACCCGCTCCGCCGCCTCGGCGGCGGCCACGTCGTCGGGATCGAGCTCCAGCACGGCGAGCCAGGCCATCGCGACCTCCGACGGATCACGCGCCGATTTCTCGCTGAGCGCGGCGACGTCGCGCAGCAGCTTCAGCCGGTCGCCGCGGTCGGCGACGTGATGAACCGCCGCCGCCGCCAGCCGCAGCGACTGCTCGAAGCGGCCGGTGCTCTCCAGGCGGCGGCGCGCCGGCGCGAGGATCGGCATCGGCCTGCCGTCGGGCCCGATGGGCGGCGTCGCCGCCGCGGCGCCGAGCTCGCCGAGCGCGGTCAGCCGCTCGGCCAGCGCGCGCTCGGGCTCGCCGCTGGAGTCGAAGAGCTGCGCGCGCTCGGCGAGCACGGCGAGGCGATCGCGACCGGTCAGGGCCGCGGCGTCGCTGGCCAGCGCCGTCGCCAGCTCGCGCGAGCGCCCGAGCTGGCGCAACAACCGCGACCGGCGCCGCCGCAGCGGCAGCAGCACCTCGAGGACGCCGGCGGTGATCGCGCGTTCCAGCACCGCCAGCGCCGCCGGCGGATCGCCGTCGACCTCCAGCGCCGCCGCCAGCCGGTCGGCGATCCGAGCGTGTCGCGACGGACGATCTTCGCTGTCGGAGGCCGCGCGCAGCAGATCGATCATCCGCGCCTCGATCGGCTTGACCGGCGTCTCCGGCTCGCCGCTGCTGGCCTCGGCCGCCGCCTGACGGCGCAGCAGGCTCTCGCCAAGCGCAAGGGCGGTGTCGGCGCCGGCGTGGCCGGCGACGGCATGCGACAGCAGCGCCAGCACCGGGGCGAGGTCGCCGTCGGCCGGCAGGCGGATCAGCAACCGCTGCGCCGCCAGATAGAACTCGGCGGGCGTCTTCGGCGGACGCTCGTCGGTCGGCGCGGGGGGCGGCGATGGGACCTCGGCCAGGTCCTTGCGCCAGGTCGCGGCGAGGGCGGCATGGCCCGACGCCTCGGCCTCCGCGATCAGACTCTCGAGCGCCGCCGGGCGCGCGTCGGCCGGCTCGTCCTCGAGCAGAGTGCGGCGCAGAAGCAGGGCTTGCTTGACCAGGCCCCCCTGGCGCAGCGCTGCCTCGACGGCGGCCAGGCGCGGGGTGCCGGCGGCGGGCGCCGAGGAGCGCAAGGCCTGCTCGGCGAGACGGCGCGCCAGCCCCCCTCGGCCGGCTCGCGCGGCAGCCAGCGCGCGGTCCCAGGGGTCGGGGCGCTCGCCGGCGCGCGCCGCCTGGGTGGTCGCCGAGGGGCCGCTCGCGGCTGCGCCCGCGCCCTTCTTGCCGGGCTCGCCTTTGCCTGGCTCGGCTTTCCCCGGCTCGATGCGCGCCGCGTCGGCCTTGCCGGCTTCGACTTTGCCGGCTTCGGCCTTGGCCGACGCGCTCTTGCCGGTCTCGCCTTTGGTCTCGGTTTTCGTCTCGGTCTTTTTGGACGCGGGCGCGGTGGTCGCCGCCGGCGTCGCAGGGGTCGCCGCGCCGGGCGCGGCGCCAGACGTCGTCCCGGATGTGGCCCGCGCGACGCGCGCGGGGGGGCGCAGGGATTTCGACGCGTGGGCGCGCCCGCCGTTGGGGGGCCCGCCCTCGGTGCGTTCGACGGCGGCGCGCCAGCGGCGGTCGATCTCACGGCGCAAGCGCGTGACCTCCTCGGCAACCGGCCCGCCGGCCTTCTCGGCCGCTTCCAGCAGCGGTTCGACGCGCGCGGGGGCGCCCCCCGCCTCGATCCAGGCCGCGGCCGCCGCGAGCCGCGCCGGGCGATCGACCCCCTCGGCGCTGGCCAGCACCAGCGCCTCGCGCAGGAAGGCGAGGCGCGCGCGACCGCTGCTGTCAGCGGCGCGCAGCTGCAACGCCGCCAGGTGCTCCGCCGGTAACACGCCGGCCGCGATCTTGATCGCGTGCCGCGCCGCCGCCCGCCGCTGGTGGGCGGGAAATCGATTGTCACCGGCGACCGACAGCCAGGCGCGCGCCGACTGGACCGGCCGTCCCGCCTCGCTCTGGGCCTCGGCGGCGGCGGCGGCCCAGGCGGCGATCTCGGCGCGCGCGATGTGACCGATCTCGACCAGGAAGGCGGCGCGATCGAGCGCGGGCAGCGCGCGCGCGGCGCTCAGCACCGCCATCCTCACCACGCCAAGACCGGGCGCCTCGTCGGCCGCGCGCCGCAGCTCGGCGAGCGCCGACGGGAGATCGTTGCCAGCGCGCAGCAGCCCCGCCAGCTCGGTGCGCAGACGGGCGCGCGCGACGACGTCGGTCGCCGTTCCGATCTCGCGGCGAAGCTCATCCATCCGTACGCCCGCCGCCGGCTTCGCGCTTCCGGCCAAAACCGCCACGGCGCGGAAGATATCACAGCCCAAAAAGGCGGGAAGAAGGCGGGAACAAAGGCGGAAGCCCCCCGGTCCGCCGCCAGCGCGGCGGGCAGGTCCCGTGCTAACGTCACCGCCCTATGTCGGCAGCCTTTGCCATCATCCTCGCGGGCGGCGGGGGCACCCGGCTGTGGCCGGCCAGCCGCCGGCGCCATCCCAAGCAACTGCTCCGCCTCGGGGGCGACGAGTCGCTGCTGGCGGCGGCGGCGCGCCGCGCGCGGGCGTTCTGCGACCCGCACCGGATCCTGATCGTGACCGCGGCCGACCAGGAGCAGGCGGTGCGCGGCGCGGTTCCCTGGCTGCCGCCCGACAACGTGGTCGTCGAGCCGCTGCCGCGCAACACCGCGGCCGCCGTGGGGCTGGGCGCAGCGATCGCCTACCGGCGCGGGGGCGCCGCCGCGCTGCTGGCGGTGCTGCCGGCCGACCCGCACATTGCCGACGACGCCCGCTTCACGGCGACGGTCCGCGCGGCCCTCGGCCAAGCCGCCCAGACGATCACCACCATCGGCATCAAGCCGACCCACGCCGAGACCGGGTTCGGATATATCCGGCTCGGCGCGGCGGTGCCGGGCGCTGCGGCGGTCCACGAGGTCGCCTCGTTCGTCGAGAAGCCGGACCGCGCCACCGCCGAGGGATACCTCGCCTCGGGCAACTACCTCTGGAACTCGGGGATGTTCTTTCTGACCGCCGGGCGTCTGTTGGAGGAGGCGCATCGCCACCTGCCGAAGCTGGGGCAGGCGCTGGACGCGCTGGTCGCCGCGCCCGACGTCGACCACGCCATCCGCGAACACTATCCGACGGTGCCGTCGATCTCGATCGACAACGGGATCATGGAGAAAGCGTCGGGCCTGCGGGTCATCCCCGCCGATTTCGGATGGGACGACGTCGGCAGCTGGGCCGCGCTGTCGTCGATCCGGCCCGCAGACGCCGGCGGCAACGTGGTGGTCGGCGACGCGACGCTGATCGAGGGGACCGGCAACGTGGTGGTCGCCGAGGCGGGCGCCCCGTTCGTCAGCGTCCTCGGGGTTCATGACCTGGTCGTGGTCGCGACCGCCGACGCGATCCTGGTGATCCCCAAGAACCGTGCGCAAGATGTTCGTCAGATCGTCGAAGCCGCCCGGAAGTCCGGGCGGGAAGATCTGCTCTAACCCGCCGTTCCCAGAGAGCCTCAGCGAACCATCATGAACCCGGGCATCTTTCGTGAGTACGACATCCGCGGCGTCGCCGAGCGCGACTTCCCCGACGATCTGGCCGGCATACTCGGCCGCGCGATCGGCGACCATCTCTACGACGGCGGCGCCCGCCGCATCACCCTTGGCCGCGACTGCCGCATCTCGTCGCCGCGCATCCACGCCCAGGTGAAGGTCGGCCTGCTGGCCTCGGGGCTCGACGTCGTCGACGTCGGCGTCCTGCACTCGCCCGGGCTCTATTTCTCGGTCTTTCACCTCGAGGCCGACGGCGGCGTCATGATCACCGCCAGCCACAATCCGGCCGAGGACAACGGATTCAAGATCGTCTCCGGACGCAGCACCATCTACGGCGCCGAGCTGCAGCGGCTGCGCGCCCGCGTCGAGGCGCGCGAGGTGCGCGCCGAAGATCGGCAGGACGTTCGGCAGGACGTTCGTCAGGACGTCCGCCCGGGCATCGCGTCGACCCACGACATCCTGGCCGACTACGTCGACATCGTGGTCGGCAACATCCGTCTCGGCCCGCGCCCGGTCAAGGTGGTGGTCGACGGGGGCAGCGGCACCGGCGGCATCTCGCTGATTCCGATCCTGCGCCGCCTGGGCGTCGACGTCGACGCCATGTACTGCGAGCCCGACGGTCGTTTCCCCCACCATCATCCCGACCCCACCGTTCCCGAGAACCTGGCCGACCTCACGGCCCGGGTGCGCGCGACGGGCGCCGAGGTCGGGCTGGCGCTCGACGGCGACGGCGATCGCATTGGCGCCGTCGACGGTCGGGGGCGAATCTTGTGGGGCGATCAGCTGGTGATCCTGTTCGCGCGCCAGATCCTGACCGAGCGCCCCGGATCGACCTTCGTGAGTGAGGTCAAGTGCAGCCAGGCGCTGTTCGACGAGATCACGGCACGCGGCGGGCGCGCCATCATGTGGAAGGTCGGCCACTCGCTGATCAAGGTCAAGATGAAGGAAGAGAAGGCGGCGCTGGCGGGCGAGATGTCGGGGCACATGTTCTTCGCCGACCGCTGGTACGGCTTCGACGACGCCGTCTACGCGGGGGCGCGGCTGGTCGAGCTGCTCAGCCATTCGCCGCAGACGTTGGCCGAGCTCTTCGACACGCTGCCGGTCTTTCACAACACACCCGAGATCCGCTTGCCCTGCCCCGACGAGCTCAAGTTCGAGGTCGTGCGCCGCGCCGTCGACTGGTTCCGCGCGCGCTACCAGATCGTCGACGTCGACGGCGTGCGTGTCAGCTTCAAGGACGAGGGCGGCCGGACCTACGGCTGGGGGCTGGTGCGGGCGTCGAACACCGGGCCGGTTCTGGTCATGCGCTTCGAAGCGGACAGCGCCGCGCACCTCGCCGAGATTCGCACGCTGGTCGAAGCGCGCATACAGACGCTGATCGCCGAGGTCAGGGGCGGCGCCTAACCGCCGAGCAGCAGACGCAGGATCGTCGCGCCGGCGAACAGGTCGACGACAGCGCCCATCGCCAGGAAGGGGCCGAAGGGCACCTCGACGCGCGCGAGCGATGGTTCGGCGGCGGGCTCTGCGCCGGGCGCGCCCGCCGGTCGCCGGCGCCGGGCCGCGATCAGCAGCGGCAGGCTGATGACCGTCCCCAGCAACGCGCCCGCGAAGATCACGATCGGCAGCGCCTTCCAGCCGAGCACCGCGCCCACGACCGCAAGCAGCTTGCCGTCGCCCAGCCCCATCCCTTCGCGCTTGAGCACGTAGTAGTAAAAATCGGCGATCAGGCGCACGAAGAGATAGCCAGCGGCGACGCCGATCGCGCGCTCCAGCCACGGGACATCGTGCGCGCCGAAAGCCGAGAGAAAGAATATCGGGATCGCCGGCAGCGTGATCACGTCCGGCAAGAGCTTGGTGTCGAGGTCGATGAAGGCCAGCACGATCAAGCAGCCGGTGAAGGCGAAGTAGAGCGAGAAGCGCGCGAGCCGAATCGCGAGCGCGCCGTCCGGGTCGGCGGCCACGAATTTCCAGAACAGCGCCGCCGACAGCAGCCCGGTCAGAAGCTCGACCAGCGCATAGCGGATCGAGAACCGCACACCGCACGACCGGCAGCGCCCCCGCAGCAGGAAATACGAGAGGATCGGGAGGTTATCGGCCGCCCGCACCGGCGCGCCGCAGGCCATGCAGTGCGAGCCCGGGCGGACCACCGACTGCCCGAGCGGGACGCGCGCGATGCAGACGTTGAAGAAGCTGCCCCAGATCGCCCCCCACAACCCCGCCAGCGCCACCGCCAGCGGAGACGCCAGGAATGCGACGCTCTCGTCCACGGTCCGCCATGTTACGGGGGCGGCTGCGCGGAAGCGAATGTGTCGTCACTCTGGCCCGCCGCGGGCCCCGGTCGATGCTAAGGTCGCCCTCGGTGAAACGAGACGTTCTGTCCCGCGTTTCGGCCGCGATCCCGTTCGCGCTGATGCTGGCCGCCGCGGGCTGCCACGGGCGCGATGACGCCGCGAACCGCGCCGCGGTCGCTAACCTCGACCAGGCATTGAACCCGACCTTCCTGGTCGCGGCGCTGCGTAAGCTGGGCGGTGTGCACTTCCACGGAACCACCCGGATGTCGGTGACCGCGGCCGCCACGGCCAGCAACGAGGCCGGGTGGGACACTGTCACCACGACCACCGACGTGTGGCTCGACCGTGGCGGCAACTACCGCATCGTCGAGACCAATGACCAGGACGGCGGGCGCGAGGTCGTGCTTTTCGGGCACGATCTCAACGTTGCGCTACGCTATGGGAAGATGATCCGCCGCAAGGCACAAGACCCGGAACCGGAGCGGCTGCTCGAGGAGGCGCTCGGCGGACCTTGGAGCGGCTGGGAGGTGGCGTCCCCGTTCGCGATCATCAAGCACAGCCCGGTCGACGTGGGCGGTGGGCGCAAGGGCGAGGACTATCACGTCACCAAGTCCGAACGGCGCCATCGCAAGTCGCCGCTGACGCCGCAGGGGATCCGGCACTGGCGCAGCAACGCCTCCGTGCTGGAGCTCAACGGGCAGATGACCGTCGACAACACCAGCAGCGCGCTGCTCAAGTCGGACTTCGTCGTGGTGTTCGCGGCGCAGCGCACAGCCGAAGGGCACCTCAACGACCGCGCCAGCGCTCCCGGCGAGGCGGTGGTCGGCACGGTCGATGTTCAGACCACGATCGACCAGATCGGGACGACCGCCGCGATCCAGCAGCCGGCCGCCGAGGATCTGATGTTGCGCCAGCGCATCGTGCCCGAACAGAAAGAGCTTCTGGGCGCAAAAGAGGGGAAGCCGACGCCATGAACCGCAGCGACGGCCGCAGCACCGGCGGAGGCGATGACGGCGGCGGCCACGGAGGCGACGACGACGGCGCCGAGCTGATCCGTTTGCCGCGCTCGAAGCTCGACGCCGACGCCGAGAACCTGGAGCACCTCGACGGTAACCGGCGCCTCATCATTCGCCGCTCGCTGCTCGCGACCGCCGTCGCTGGGGTCATTCCGATCCCGGTGATGGACGACTACCTGGCGGGGCGCGTGCGCGCGGGGATGTTGATGAAGCTGGCCGAGCGCCGGCAGGTCGACTTGCTGCTTTCGTCGGCCGAGCTGCTGGCCGATCCGCGCGAGGCCACTGCGGTGCGCAACGCCACGATGACGGCGGCGACGCTGCTGGCGCTCAAGCTGGCCTGGCGCAAGTTCTTCGCCGTGCTGGCGGTCGGACGCCGCGCCGAGGACATGGCGACGACGTTCCAGATGGGGACGCTGTTCGACCACTTCTGCACCAAGCTGCACGTCGGCGCCGGGATCGATCGAGCGCGCGCGTTCCAGCTGCGCGGCATCATCCACGCCTCGGTGTCCGACGCCGAAAAGAGCGCGCTCACCGCGGTGTTCCGCGAAGGCGGGCGGATCCTCGGCGGCTCGATGCTCGAGGCGCCGGCCTGGATGTCGCACCGATTCGAGCGCGCAGCCGAGCAGTGGGCACGCAACGGCGGCCACCCGCCGCCTGACGGCCACGCCGACGCCGAGACCGAGCTGCCGACCGAAGGCGAGAACGCGCGCTGGCTCGATCGCGCCGCTGGCGCCGTCGAGTCCCGGCTGAATCAGCTGGGTACCAGCTACTTGCGGACGCTGGTCCGCAGCTTCGAGCAGCGCTGGCGCCAGGCCGAGGCGGCAGGGCCGCCGGCCGCTCCGCCCGCGAATCCATAGCAACCCCTCGGGCCCTTTGCTACGATTGCCCCAGGTGACTAAGACTCGGCGCTCCGGAAAATCAACCTCGTCCACGACAAAAAGGGCCTCCCCTGCCCGCCCAGACGCGCGCCAAGCACGCACGTGACGAAAGGAAGCGCAGCGGCAAGGCCGGGGGCAGCTCCGCACGCGCGCCGCGCGGCGCCAGCAAGTCGGCCGGCAAAGACGGGGTCAAGGCCAAGAGCCTGCAACCCACGACGACCAGCCGGGCCACCCCCGCGCAGCTCGACGAGGCGCGGGAGCTGGCGCTGGGCGCGCTCGACGCGGCGCTCGACAAGAAGGCGCTGATGCCGGTGCTGATCGATGTGTCATCGATGGCGAGCTACACCGACTTCATCGGCATCGTCAGCGGGCGCAGCGACCGTCAGGTCGAGGCGATCGCCGACGGCGTCAGCCAGTTCATGAAGTCGCGCGGCCGGCGCGTGATCGGTCACGAGGGGAGCGGCAACGGACGCTGGACCCTGCTCGACTACGGCGAGATCGTCATCCACGTCTTCTATCACCCGGTGCGCGAGTTCTATGATCTCGAGAGCCTCTGGATCGACGCGCCCCGCGTGAAGATCGCGATCCCGCCCGACGCGATCCTCACCCAGCCCGACGCGCTGTACGGCGCGCTCTGAGTCGGCGCTCCGAGGCGCATAACGTCGCGCGGCCCGACAACCGCAGGGTGGTCACATGAAGGTGTTGATCCTCGCGGTCGGCAAGATGCGCGACCGCCATCTAGCGGCGGCCTGCGACGACTACCTCGAACGTGCCCGCCGGCATTTGCCGATCGAGGTCACCGAGGTCGCCGACGACGCCGAGCTCCTGCGCCGCATTCCGGCCGCATCGGTGGTGGTGGCGCTCGAGCCCGACGGTGAGACCTGGGATACCGCCCGCTTCACCGACTACCTCGGCAAGCAGATGCTGCACGGGACCCGGGCGTTGGCGTTTCTCATCGGCGGCGCCGACGGTTTGCCGCGCGCCGCCGTCACCCGCGCGTCGCTGCGGCTGTCGCTGTCGGCGCTGACGCTGCCCCACCGGCTGGCCCGCGTGGTGCTGTGCGAGCAGGTCTACCGGGCGCTCTCGATCCTGCGCGGGGAGCCCTACAGCCGATGAGCCCGCGTCTCGGTTCTCTGATAAATTGTCGTCCATGACGAATTTGCCTCGGGTCGTGCTGGTCGTTCTCGACGGGTTCGGGGAGCGCCCGGAGAAGGACGGAAACGCGATCCGCCTCGCCCGGACCCCGCACCTCGCCAACCTTTATGCCGGCAATCCCTGGACCCTGATCGGCGCGTCGGGAAACGACGTCGGCTTACCCGAGGGTCAGATGGGGAACAGCGAGGTCGGCCACCTGAACCTCGGCGCCGGGCGCATCGTGTATCAGGACATCGTCCGCATCGATCGCGGCGTCAAGGACGGTACCTTCCACGCGAACCCGGTCATCGGCGAGACCATCGAGGCGGCCAAACGCTCGGGTGGCACGCTGCACCTGTTTGGCCTCACCAGCCCCGGCAACGTCCACGCATCGCTCGAGCACGCCTACGCGGTGTGCGAGGCCGCCAAGCGCCGCGGGCTCGACCGCGTCGTCTGGCACGCGTTCCTCGACGGGCGCGACACGCCGCCCCGCTCGGCCGCCGGCTACCTGCGCGAGGTCGATGCCCAGCTAAAGAAGATCGGCGTCGGTCGGCTGGCCTCGGCGGTCGGCCGCTATTACGCGATGGATCGCGACAAGCGCTGGGATCGTCTGGAGCTTGCCTGGAAGATGCTCATGCGCGGCGAGGGCAAGCTGGTCGACGATCTGGCGGCCGCCGTCGAGGCGAGCTACGCCGGCGACAAGCAAGCCGGCAAGGAAGACGGCAAGGAGATCACCGACGAGTTCATCAAGCCGCTGCTCGTGCGCGGCGCCGACGGAAAGCCGCTGGCGACGGTGCGCGACGGCGACGCCTGCTTTTTTTGGAACTTCCGCGCCGATCGCGCGCGCCAGCTGACGACGGCGCTGCACGCGCCGGAGTTTCCGCATTTCGATCGCACGCCGCGCCCCAAGCTGGCGGCGTTCGCGACCATGACCCAGTACGACGCCAAGCTCGACGTGCCGGCCGCCTTCCCGCCGCAGAGCCTGGACATGATCCTGGGCGAGGTGTTGTCGAAGGCGGGCGTCTCCCAGCTGCGCACCGCCGAGACCGAGAAGTACGCCCACGTGACCTACTTCTTCAACGGTGGCACCGAGGCGCCGTTTCCCGGCGAGGAGCGCCGCCTGGTGCCGTCGAACCGTCAGGTGGCGACCTACGATCTCGCGCCCGAGATGTCGGCCGTCCCGGTCACCGACGGCGTCGTGAGCGCGCTGCAACAGAAGGTCGACGCGGGCGGCGCGCGCTTCATCCTGGTGAACTACGCCAACCCCGACATGGTCGGGCACACCGGCATGCTCAAGCCGGCGATCCAGGCCATCGAGACGATAGACGACTGTCTCGGCCGCATCGCCGACGCCGCCGAGGCGGCGGGCGCCGTGGTCTTCATCACCGCCGACCACGGCAACTGCGAGACGATGATCGATCCGGTGACCGGCCAGCCGCAGACGGCGCACACCACCAACCCCGTCCCCTTCCTGACGGTGGGGCGCGCGCTGGCAGGGCGCAAGCTGCGCAGCGGCGGCCGGTTGTGTGACGTCGCCCCGACGATCCTGGAATACCTGGGCATCGCGCAGCCACCGCAGATGGACGCGGTCAGCCTGTTCGAGGGGCCCGCGCGGTGAGCATCGGGCGTCGGCTCATCGACCTAGCGCGTGCCGAGCTGAATTCCCTGCTCGACCGCGCGGCCCGCGCCGAAGACGACGACGACTTTGGGTCGCCGACCGATGCTCTGAGCGACAAGGAGCTCGAAGAGGAGCTGGAGCGGCGGCGCCAGGCGCGCCAGGAGGCCGAGAGCGCCGCGCGTGGGCCGCGCGCCGCGCGCGCGAGTGATCCGTTCGGCGATCGTCCCGGTTCGGGTTCACGCCGCCGCCCCGAGTTTCGCCGCGCCGGCCCCGACGACGGCAACGCGGTTCGCCGCGCCTACGCCGCGCTCGAGGTGCCGGCGGGATCGAACTTCGAAACCGTGCGGCACGCGTACCGCACGCTGATGCGCAAGTACCACCCCGATCTGCACACGGCGACGCCCGAAAAGCAGAAGGCAGCCAACGAGATTACGCAGAAGCTCACCGATTCCTACAAGCTGCTGGAAAAAAAGTTACGCCGCTAGAGGCGAGCGCGATCACGCCCCTGCGGGGCCGGCGATAGCCTCCCACCATAGCCGCTCGCGTCGTCACTCCAAAGTGACTATGCTCCCGCTGTTTTTCATACAGAAGGAGCCCCCATGCAGACCATTCGGATCGCGTTTCTCTCGCTCGCAGGAGCATTCGCGGGTGCGGCGCTGGCGCCACCCGCCTCGGCGGCAACGCCCGGGATCGAGTTCAAGGCACCGTCCGCCTATCCCGAAGGCATCGCGTTCAACCCGAAGACCAATGAGTTCTACGTCAGCTCGATGCGCCTTGGCACCGTCGGTGCGGTCAAGGCCGACGGAACCTATCGTGAGTTCGCCAAGGATCCGCTGCTGGTGTCGGCGGTCGGCATGCACGCCGATCCCGAGCGCGGCCGGCTGCTGGTCTGCGTCTCCGATCCCGGCGTCTCGCTGAAGACGTCGCCCAAGACCCAGAAGAAGATGGCGCGCCTGCTGGTGTTCGATCTCACGACCGGCAAGCGCAAGCAGGTCGTCGAGCTCGACAAGCTGGCCGACGGACAGCACTTCTGCAACGACCTGACGATCGATTCCACCGGCGACATCTTCGTCACCGACAGCTTCACGCCGGTGATCTACCGCGTCGACCCGTCGTACAAGGCCAAGGTCTTCCTGAAGAACGACGCGCTCAAGGGCGAAGGGTTCGGCCTGAACGGCATCGTCCACCACGCCGGTGATTACCTGCTGGTGGCCAAGTACAACGACGGCACGATCTGGAAGGTCGACGAGAAGGACCCGAAGAAGATGGAGCAGGTCACGATCCCCGAGAAGCTGCTGAACGCCGACGGGATGCTGCTGACCGCCGACGGCGAGCTGGTGGTGGTGCAGAACGGCGACGTCAACCGCGTGGTCCGTCTCAAGAGCACCGACGGCTTCAAGACCGCGAAGATCGACAAGATCGTTCAGACGACCAAGGACTTCCCGACCACCGTCGTCGCCGGTGTCGGCGGCAAGCTCTACGTGATGATGTCCCGCCTCGGCGAGCTGTTCGCCGATCCGTCCAAGGCGAAGTCTGAGTCGTTCACGCTGATGGAGCTGAAGTTCTAAGCGGCTACTCCTCCTGCTCCCCCTGACGCCGAGAGTCGCGGGGGGATTGGAACGCCGCGCGAATTCTCGGTTACGGTTATTTCCCGGTCCGGGGGCGAGCCCGGTCAAACAGGAATTGCGTAAACGCCGCGCGGCGATTGGAGAAAAAGCTCGCGTCGCCGTGGGTGCGTGTCGTATAAGTAGACCCTTTTCTGCCCCCTGAGCAGCGTGAATCAAGAGGCGGGCCTATGTCGCTCCGCCAGGAGGCTTTGTTTCTCTATGAGCAACAGGTCTGTTCTAGCTTTGGTCTTCTTCGCGAGCGCGTTCTGCGGTGCGGCCTGCATTGTCGATCTCGGCCCGGCGCCCGGTGATCGCATCCCCGGCGGCGGCCCCGAAGGCGGCGAAGGTGGCCACGCAACCGGCACTGGCGGCGCCCGGACCGGTACCGGCGGGACCAGCGGCGCGGTGGGCGGAAGCATCGGTACCGGTGGCCGCACGGGCGCCGGCGGAAACGCAGGAGCGATCGGCACGGGCGGACGCGGCGTCGGCGGCAGCGGCGTGGGCGGCATCGTCGGCACCGGCGTCGGCGGCCGCGGCGTGGGCGGCAGCGGCGCGGGCGGCACGGGCGTCGGTGGTGCCGGCGTCGGCGGCGCCGTCGCCACCAGCTGCACCGTCGGCCCGGCGGTCAATGGTTCGGGATCATTCACCGAATACTGGTTCGGCCAGTGCAGCGGCTGTGCACAGAACCCCTATATCACCGCGTGCGGGTACCAGGGAACGGAGCCCAGCGGCATGGCCTCGGACATCATCACCAACATCCCCACGCCGGGCTACTTCGCAGCGATCCCCGCGAACAGCTCGACGGACTTCAATACGTCGAAGTACTGCGGCGCGTGTGCGCTGGTGACCAACGGCAGCCGCTCGGTGACTGTGACGATTGTTGATCAGTGCCCGGTCGACTCGAATCCTCCGTGCAAGGCCAATCCGAACGGCCACCTCGATCTGAGCGTGGCGGCCTTCAACGCGCTGGGATTCTCGGTCGGAAATCCGACCGGCACGACCTGGCGATTCGTTCCCTGCCCGGTGGCGACGACGCCGGCGAGTCACAATGTTGTTGTTCGGGTCAAATCCGGCAATCCCAACGAGATCTTCATCGAGAATGAGATCGCCCCGATTGCGACGGTCTCTCTCAACGGAACCCAGGCGGTGCGGCAGTTCTACGGCGCGTGGCACTTTGCCAACAACATCCCCGCGGGGGCGACGCTGACGTTGACCGACAACGTCGGACGGACCATCACGGTCGTCGTCAACAGCACCACGCAGAACCTGAACCAAGACACCGGCAAGCAGTTCCCGGCCTGCCAGTAGGTAGCGCCGGCGCGGGGCGGTGGCGGCGGTGCTAGTGCACCGCTCTCGACATAGCGTCAACGATTCGCCGACAAGCCCGTGGCCCGGCGAGGCGCGACGACGACGAATAGCTGAAGGTATTCCGAGGAGGAGCAACGAAGCCGGGCCGCGGGATCGTCGGCGCAGCGTTGATGATATTTCGAGAGCGGTGCACTAGTCTTCGACCATGTCGCGACCGCCGCTGCCACCGTTCACGTTCGAGACCGCCGTCCAGAAGGTGCGGATGGCGGAGGATGCCTGGAACTCGCGCGATCCGGAGCGGGTTGCGATGGCCTACACCGAGGACAGCCGCTGGCGCAACCGGTCAGAGTTCTTCCAGGGGCGGGCCGAGATCGTCGCATTTCTCCGCCGCAAGTGGTCGCGCGAGATCGACTACCGACTGATCAAGGAGCTGTGGGCGTTCCACGACAATCGGATCGCTGTGCGCTTTCAATACGAGTGGCGTGACGATTCGGAACACTGGTTCCGTGCCTACGGTAACGAACAGTGGGAGTTCGACGCGGCTGGGCTCATGCGGCGGCGTGAGGCGAGCATCAACGACGTCGCCATCACCGCGAACGACCGTAAGTTCCTTTGGCCGGCGCCGGCGGCACGGCCCGCCGACCATCCGGGGTTGAGCGAGCTCGGCCTGTGAGGCGTTGACGTCGATCACTTTCGCCGTTCCACGTCGCACTTCGCCGTTCCACGTCGCACTCGCACTTCGCAGGGGCCGCACGACGCGGCACATCCTGGCCGTGGGCACGATTGATGCTCACTCTAGGAAGGCGTGGACGTGGAGAAGAAAAGCGAGGTTCCGTCATGAACTGGGGAAGCATCAGCCTCATGCGCCGTTCTAGTGACTCTATTGGCAGTCGGCTCTGGATCCTGAGCGTGGCACTTCTGGCGATATCGGCCTGCACGACGACGACAACGACGACCCGCGGCTGGGGTGAGCCCTACCCGAACGCCGAATGGGTTCGCTACGGTCATGTCGAGTTCATCCGCGAGACGATCCAGCGCCAGCAGGGTGACCCGGCGGGTGGCGCCATCGCCGGCGCGATCATCGGTGGCGTGATCGGGCACGCGCTGGGCGGCGGCGGCGCCGGCACGATCGTTGGCGCCGCGGGCGGCGCGGCGGTCGGCGCGCAGTCGAGCCAGGGATACGCGGAGCGGCGTTTCTACGAGACGGTGGTGCGCTTCGACGACGGCGGCACTCAGAACTTCGTCTACGAAGGCTACCCGCCGTTTCGCGTGGGCGAGCCGGTGTATCAGACGCCGCAAGGCCTCTACCGGCGCTGAGCCAGCTCGCTCGACCGGCAAAATTTGCGAGGTCAGCCGTCGGCTTGCGAAACTTTATCGCGCGCCGGAGCAACCGCCGGCCGCCTTTGCCGATGACCCAGCATGCCCTTTCGTTCCTGCCTGCCGGGGCTGGCGCTGCTGCTGCTCGCCTGCGCCCCGACAGTGCCTCGCCCACCGCGCGCGGCGCAGCCGCCCGACACCGGGGATGACGCCGGCAAGAACGCCGGCCAGGACAGCGGCAAGGACAGCGGGGGACCGGCTCCGAGCGTCGCGCTCGACGCGCGCAGCGAGGGCCGGCCGCCGGCGACTCTGACCGTAGACGCGCGCGGCGATACCAGCGGCGGCGTCGACGTCGGAGCCACAGAGACCGCGCGCGGCGACGGCCGCGCTGACGGGGGGGACAGCGCGCACGCGGGCGGAGCCGATGCCGATGCCGATGCCGACCACGGCGACGGCAACGCCGATCTGGCGGTCGATCGAACCGGCGTGGAGCCGAGCCCGGGCGAGCTGGTGATCGACGAGCTGCTGATCAACCCCGCGGGCACCGACACCAATCGCGAGTGGATCGAGGTGGTGAACGTCGCCTCGTTCGCGCTCGATCTTCACGCGCTCCACGTCGCCGACGCCGCCAGCGACGTGGCGCTCGACGCCGGGGTTCTCGCACCCGGTGGCATCCTTGTCCTCGGGCAGTCGCTGGATCCGACCAAGAACGGCGGGGCGCCGGTATCGTTCTCCTTCGGGAACAGCATCTCGCTCAACAACGGCGGCGACGCGATCGCGCTCTGCCTCGGGCCGTGCGCGACCGGGCTGGTGCTGGAACGGATCGGCTGGACCGCCGACCTGGGCGCCGCCTACGACGGACACGCGGCGATCGTCG
Organism: uncultured Pseudomonadota bacterium; assembly: GCA_963778795.1. GTDB lineage: Bacteria > Myxococcota_A > Polyangia > Fen-1088 > Fen-1088 > DASRQZ01. Next base: position 227,832 of record CAVZVU010000006.1, read on the forward strand.
GCCCGGGCGACGGTCTCTTCTGCCCCGCCGGCGAGCCGTTCGGCACCGCCGGCAGCTTCGGCAGCCCGGGCTCGCCCACGCCCCCCTGCGGCGATGCGGGGGCCGACGCCGGCAGGGACGGGAACGGCGGCGAGAACGAGAGCGACCACGGGGATGGAGATGCCGACCGACAGGCCGACTGACGCCGCGACCAAAGCGGCTTGCGAGCGCGCGCGACGACGGGGATCGTGCTATCCCCTGCATGCTGGCCATGGCGACCCCGACTGCACCGCTCGCCGCGCTCTTGGCCGGGCAGACCCTCCCCCTCGACGGCGACGAGATCCTGAGTCGATTCGTCGGCTTTGTCAGCGACGCCGGACTCGAGCTCTACCCCGCGCAGGAGGAGGCCCTGCTCGAGCTGGTCGCCGGCAAGCACATCATCCTCAACACGCCGACCGGCTCTGGCAAGTCGCTGGTCGCGACGGCGATGCACTTCAAGGCGATGGCCGAGGGAAAGGTGTCGTTCTACACCTGCCCGATCAAGGCGCTGGTCAGCGAGAAATTCTTCGCGCTGTGCGAGCTCTACGGCCCGGACAACGTCGGCATGATGACCGGCGACGCCACGATCAACCGCACCGCACCCATCATCTGCTGCACGGCGGAGATCCTGGCCAACCTCGCGCTGCGCGACGCGGCGGCGGCGGTCGACTACGTGATCATGGACGAGTTCCACTACTACTCCGATCGGGAGCGCGGCGCCGCCTGGCAGATCCCGCTGCTGGCGCTGCCGCAGACGACGTTCCTGCTCATGTCGGCGACGCTGGGCGAGACGCGGCCGATCGAGCAGAGCCTGCGCGCGATCACCGGCCGCGAGCCGGCGGTGGTGCGCAGTCAGGCGCGGCCGGTGCCGCTCGACTTCGAGTACCGAGAGACGCCGCTGCACGAGACGATCAGCGACCTCATCACCACGCGGCGCTACCCGATCTATCTCGTCAACTTCAGCCAGCGCGCCGCCGCCGAAGAGGCGCAAAACTTGATGAGCGTCGACCTGAGCAGCAAGGACGAGAAAGAGGCGATCCGCGCCGCGCTCGGCGACTTCTCGTTCGATACGCCTTACGGCAAGGATTTTCAGCGCTTCATCCGCCACGGTCTGGGCCTGCACCACGCTGGGCTGTTGCCGAAGTACCGCCTGCTGGTCGAGAAGCTGGCGCAGACCGGGCTGCTGAAGGTGGTCAGCGGCACCGACACGCTGGGGGTCGGCGTCAACATCCCGATCCGCACCGTGCTGTTCACCCAGCTTTGCAAGTTCGACGGCGAGAAGACCGGCGTGCTGAGCGTGCGCGACTTCCAGCAGATCGCCGGGCGGGCCGGCCGCAAGGGCTTCGACGATCGCGGCACGGTGGTGGCGCAGGCGCCCGAGCACGTGATCGAGAATCGCCGTCTCGCCAGCAAGCAGGCGGGCGGCAAGAAGGTGGTGATGCGCAAGCCGCCGACCAAGGGCTACGTGCACTGGGACAAGGGGACGTTCGAACGGCTGACCTCGGGGACGCCCGAGCCGCTGGAGTCCCGCTTCGCGGTCACCCACGGCCTGCTGCTGAATTTGTTACAGAGCAAGAACGGCACGCGCGGTGGCGGCTATCGGCGGCTCACCGGGCTGGTCGCGCTGTCGCACGGCAGCGAGCGCGCCAAGCGCGAGGCGCGGCGCCACGCCGCAAACTGCTTCCGGTCGCTCAGGCGCGCGCACATCATCGACGTCGTCCCCTACGAGTCGGTGCGCGGGCGCATCGTCGAGGTCAGCTCCGAGCTGCAGCGCGACTTCTCGCTCAATCAGACGCTGTCGCTCTACCTGCTGGAAGCGCTGACCTTCCTCGATCCACAGAGCGAGAGCTACGCGCTCGACGTGCTGAGCCTGGTCGAAGCGATCCTCGAGAACCCCGACGTCGTCCTCTACCGCCAGCTGGATCGCGTCAAGACCGAGCGCATGGACGAGATGAAAGCGGCGGGGATGGACTACGAGCAGCGCATCGCCGAGCTGGAGACGCTGGAGTATCCCAAACCGAATCGCGACTTCATCTACGCGACGTTCAACGCCTTCGCCGACAAGCACCCGTGGGTGGGCGAGGAGAACATCCGACCGAAGTCGGTGGCGCGCGAGATGTTCGAGACGTTCTGCACCTTCGCCGAGTACGTGCGCGACTACGGCTTGCAGCGCAGCGAGGGGGTGTTGCTGCGTTACCTGTCCGACGTCTGGAAAACCCTGAACCAGACGGTGCCGGCGCCGGCGCGCACCGACGGTGTCGAGGACATCATCGCGCACCTGCACGCGACGCTGCGCGAGGTCGACTCCAGCCTGGTCGACGAGTGGCAGAGCCTGAAGGACGGGCGTTCGACGAGCGGCGCGGCGGCCGCGGCGCGCGCGCTGGCGGCGGCACGCGAGCCCCGCCGCATTGAACTGGCGGACGATCCCAAGGCGCTGGCGGCCCGGATCCGGTCCGACCTGCATCGCTTGCTGCGCGCGCTGGCGGCGCGCCGTTACGACGAGGCGGCGGCGGCGCTGCGCCCGCCCGAGCCGAACGACGACGGCGCCGCCGGTGCTGGCGGCGGCGAACCCTGGACGGCCGCCCGGCTCGAGCAGGAGATGGCGCCCTACTTCGCCGCCCATGCCGGGCTGTCGGTGACGCCGCTCGCGCGCCGGCCCAGCAACACGCTGATCCAGGAGATCGCGCCGCGACGTTTTCGCGCGCAGCAACGGATGATCGATCCCGAGGGGGACGAAGACTGGGCCCTCGACTGCATCGTCGATCTGTCGCGCACGGGATCGGGCAAGGACTCGCACGAGGGCGCGCCCGAAGGCGCGTCGACGCCGGGAGCCGCCGGCGCCGCGCACGGCCCCAACGGACCGCTGATCGAGCTTCAGCGCATTGGAGTTTAGGCGGGCGTGACGGCGACCGAGACGCCAGCGGCGGAGCGCCGGCCGCCGATCGTGACCCGCCTGCGCGAGACGCTGCGGCTTCTCCCTCACGTCGGGCGCACGTTCCGCATCCTCTGGCAGACCAGCCCGGTGCTGAGCGTCGGCATCGCGGCGCTCACCGTCGCCAGCGGCGTGATTCCGGCGTCGCTCGCCTGGGTCGGCAAGCTGATCGTCGACAGCGTCGTCGTCGCGGCGCGCGCCGGGGTTGCGTCGGGCGCGGCCGGGGAACGCGCCAGTCGTCCGCTTCGCCTGGTCGCCGTCGAGCTCGGCTTGATGATGGTGTTGACGCTGGTCAACCGCCTGTCGGCGCTGCTGCGCGAGCTGCTGCGCGCGCAGCTCGGCAACCGCATCAACGTCGACATCCTCGAGAAGGCGCTCGGCCTGGAGCTGCGCCACTTCGAGGACGCCGCCTTCTACGACAAGATGCAACGCGCGCGGCGCGAAGCCTCGGCGCGGCCGCTGTCGATGGTGCTGGGCGTGCTGGGGATCGCCCAGAATGCGATCACGCTGGGGAGCTACGCCTTCCTGCTGGCGCGCCTGTCGTCGGCCTCGGTCCTGATCCTGATCGCCGCCAGCATTCCGGCCTTCATCACCGAGGCCCGGTTGTCGAACCAATCCTTTCGCCTCAACAGCTGGCGCGCGCCCGAGGCGCGGCGCCTCAACTACCTCGAGTGGGTGCTGACGCGCGACAGCCACGTCAAGGAGGTGAAGCTGTTCGCGCTGGGCCGCCTGATCCTCGACCGATACAAGACGCTGTTCGAGAAGTTCTATCGTGAGGACCGCGCGCTGGCGCGCAAGCGCTTCGTCTATGGCCTGCTGCTGACGTTGCTGAGCCTCGGCGCCTTCTACGCCTGCTACGCCTTTGCGGCCCGACGCGCGGCGCTGGGCGGGATGACGCTGGGCGATCTCACGCTTTACGTCATGGTGTTCCGCCAGGGGCAAGGGGCGTTCCAGGCCGTGCTCGGCGGTGTGGCCGGCCTGTACGAGGACGCGCTCTTCATGTCGAACCTCTTCGCCTATCTCGATCTGCCGGGTGATCTAACCCAGAACCCTCAAAGGGTTCCGGACCTCCCGCCGCCCGCAATCGAACCGCAGGCGATCGAGCTGCGGGGGGTTTCGTTTCGCTACCCGGGCAAGGAGAGCTGGGCGCTGCGCGACGTGAATCTCACGATCGCGCCCGGCGAGGTGATCGCCCTGTGCGGCGACAACGGCGCGGGCAAATCGACGCTGATTCACCTGCTCATGCATCTCTACGAGCCGACCGAAGGCGAGATCCTTTACGGCGGGCGACCGCTGCGCGACATCCCGCTCGACGAGCTGCACCGCCGGATCGGCGCGGTCTTTCAGGACTTCGTGCGCTATCAATTCACGGTCGCCGAGAACATCGGCCTCGGCTGGATCCCGGCGCTGGATGACCGCGCGCGCATCGAGAAGGCGGCCGCCGCCGGCGGCGCCGACGCCGTGGTCGAGCGCCTACCCCGCGGCTACGAGACGATGCTGGGCGGTTACTTCGAGGCGGGGCAGGAGCTGTCGGTGGGGCAGTGGCAGAAGATCGCGATCGCGCGCGCCTTCATGCGCGACGCCGAGGTGCTGATCCTCGACGAGCCGACCGCGTCGCTGGACGCCGAGGCCGAGCACGAGATGTGGAAGCGGTTCAAGTCGCTGGCGCAGGGACGCACCGCGATTCTCATCAGCCACCGCATGTCCACGGTACGCCTGGCCGAACGGATCGTGGTCCTGCGCGCCGGCCGCATCGAGGAGCTGGGAACCCACGCCGACCTGCTCGCGCGCGACGGACGCTACGCCCACCTCTTCCGCCTCCAGGCCGCCGGCTACCTCGACTGATCACAGCTTTACCCGTCCTCGTCCTCGTCCTCGTCCCCGTCCCCGTCTACTGCGTCACGATGAGCGGCACGCCGTCGCGCAGGTCGGTCGGTGGATCGATGATCACGCGGTCGCCGACGTCGATCCCCTGGCTGATCACGACCTCGTCGGCGTCGGAGTCGGCGATCGTGATCGCGCGCGCCTGCGCGACATTCCCCGGCCCGACGACGAAGACGCGGTCGGTGTCGCCGACGCGCACCACCGCCGCGCGGGGCACCGGGAAGACGCCGTCGTAGCGGACGCGCGCCAGGCGCAGCGGCTGTCCCAGCAGGATCCCCGCGCTCGCGGGCAGTTCGACCTCCAGGCGCTGACCCTCGCTTGGCGGCGCCCCCCCGGTCGGCGTGAGCCGGCAGTCGGCGAAGTGCGGGCTGCCGTCGGTGGTGGTGCCGGCACCGCCGCCTTCGGCCGCGGTGCTCCCTTCGCCCCGTCGCGCGTCGGGAACCGGCGGCGTGAGGCTGAGGATCTCGACGCGGCAGAACCCGAGGTGCGCCGCCGCCTCGGCGTCGCGGGCCGCGAGGATGAACTCGCCGCGTATGAGGCCGGAGCTGACGCGCACCGCGGGCGCGTTGGCCTCGACCACCGTGCCGCGCTTGGCGATGACCTCGGCGACCTCGCCCGGGTCGGTGGCGCGAATCACCAGGCGATCGAGCGCCGCCTCGGCTTCGTCGAGCTGGCCCTGCTTCTCGACGATCTTGATCTCGGCGCGCCGCATCTCGGGCAGGTTGCCGGCGGTCTTCATGCTATCGCGGATCTGCTGATTGAACGCCACGCGCGAACGCCCGTGGTTCACCTCCGCCTCGCGCGCCGCCGCACCTTGCAGCTTCGCGATGATCTCACCCGCGGCGTAGTGGCTGCCCGGCGGCAGGACGTCGGCGACCGATCCGCCGGCCGCAAAGGCGAGTGATACCGTGCCCGCGACCACGGCTGATCCCGGCGCGTCGAACCAGCGATAGACCGCCGCCGGACGGGGCCCGATCACCCGTACCCGACGGGTCTCCATCGCCGCCTCGTGCTGCGACCAGAAGTAGTAGCCGATGACGGCGGCGATCACGGCCAGGGCCACGACCACGACCACGATGATCGTCGATCGGTCGGCGGCGGTGGTGGCAGGCCGCCGCAGCCCCGGCGCCGCGGGGCGCCGGCGGATGTCTTCGACCTGGAAGGGCGCCATCACGACCGACTCCGGGCGCGGGGGCATGCGGCGTTCGCCGGTCGAGGCCGGCGGCGCCGACGGGGCGCGGGCCGCCTCCGCCTCGCGCACTTGCTCGTCGGTGACGGCGGCGAAACCCATCACCGTGCCCATCGCGTCCGACGGCTCGACGGTCATCTCGCGCGGCTTCGAGATCGGTTCGGTCACCGCGGCAAAGCCCATCATCGTCTCGGCGGCGGGCGGCTCGATCGGCGCCAGCTCGCGCGATCCGTTGGCGCGCGCGCCGCCGATCTCCAGCTCGCCGGTACGAGCTGGCACGGCCGGTTGCGACGGCGACGACGGACGCATGATGACCGGGAGCTCCGACGAGGGACGTCGGGGCGACGGCGACGGGACGACCATGGCATTGACCGTCACCGCCGTCGGAACCGACGTCGGAACCGACGTGGGAGCGTGCGACGACGCGCCTTCGACGACGCGGTTCACGACCTCGCTGAGCGGTCGGCTGTCCTCGTCATGGCCGCGCGTCGGAAGCGGGCCCGAGTCGGGCGACGGCGGCCCGATCAAAGTCGGCGTCGCCGAGCGCACCCGCAACCCGCCACCTGACGGAGACGCGGCGGGTGACGGCGGCGCGGCGCCTGAGGGCGACGGCGCGCTCCCTTCAAGGAAGCCCAGCTCGGCGAGCCGGGCGGCGAACTCGCCGATCCCGACCGGCGTCAGATCCAGTCCGTAAGTGGCGATCGCCCACGCCGAGACGTCGGCATGCGGGCGACCATCGAGCTGGCGCGCGAGCTCGAATTCGAAATCGTAAAAGCGAAAGCCGGTCCCCCGGGACGGATCACGCACGTCGATGTAGCGCACACCGTCGACTTCCACGGCGGTCGCAATCAGATCCTGCCGAAACCGCGGGGTCGAATCAGCCATCGACGGGGGGCAGCTTACAGGCGGTCTTCACTTGGGGGCAACATATGAACGCGCGGACGAGCCGTAAAAAGCAGGCCTTCTGAATCAGCGACGCGCGGTCTATAAGCTTGCAGCGCATGGCGAGCAAGGCGAGAGCGACGAACGGCCGAACGTTCGGCTACCGCGCTGGCGTTCGCGTCCGCGACTCGGTGCTGGCGTGTGACGCGACCGGAGGCAGTGACCTCATCTTCTTGTCGCACGCCGACGTCATCGACGGCCACGCCGCGCGGCGCCTGCCGCGCGCGCGCGGCGGCCGGCGCAAGATCCTCACGACCGATGCGACGCTGATGCTGTCGGGCGCCGCGGGCGAGCGGCTGCGGCCGTACGCGTTGGTGGCGGCGTACGGCCGACCGTTCACGCTGGGAGGCATGCGGCTCGAGCTGTTCCCGTCGGGCTACGGACCCGGCGCCGCGTCGTTGCTGTGTGAGCACGAAGCGGGCCGCCTGATCTACTCGGGCCCGGTGGGCGCGAACGCACCCGAGGTGCGGGTCGCGCGCGCGCTGTGCCTCGACGGCACCTTCGGCTCGTCGCGCTTCGCCTTCCCCAGCCTGGACGACGCCCTGGCGTCGGTGTCGGCGTTCGTCAGCGACAGCCTCGCGGCCGGACGGGCGCCGGTGGTGCTCACGCACGCGAGCGACGCGTTGCTGGCGTGCGCGAGCGCGCTCGGGCGAGCCGGAATCGCGCTGCGCGCCCACCGCGCCGCCCTGGCGGCCGCGGCGACCTTTCGCGCGGCCGGCATCGCCGTTCCCGTCGCTGGCGCGCTTCGCCGGCAAGCTCGACGCCGGCGAGGCGCTGCTCTGGCCGGCGGAGGCGCGCGACGCCCCGGCGCTGCGGCGCCTCGCCGCGCCCGCCTTTCTGCTGGCCTCGGGCGCCGCCGCCGACCCGACGGTTGTCGGCCGGATGCAGGTCGACCGGGCGATCCCGCTGTCGACCATGGCCGACTTCGCCGGCCTGCTTCGCTATGTCGACGCCGTCGGACCGAGCGAGGTCGGCGTGATGCACGCGGGTGACGGCGAGCTCTGCCAGGCGCTGCGCGCCCGCGGCATCGACGCCTATCCCGTCGGCCCCCCCGAGCAGATCAGCCTGTTTTGACCCGACCTTCCGGCATCGGGTGCGGACCCGAGCTCAGCCGCGCCGGTTCGCCACGCCCACCCGTCGATTTGTGGGCCGCCGGGGCCCTGCGCGAGGTGCGTCACACGAGGGCGGAGGTGCGATAACCCCGGCGACTCGGGTTGGCCTTTCCGCTCTGGATCGAGTTAAATCACTCCACCGTGTTCAACCTCGGAATGGGCGAGATCACCGTGATTCTGCTCCTCGCCCTGATCTTTCTCGGGCCGAAGCGGCTGCCGGAGCTCGCCTCGGGTCTGGGCAAGATCATCCGCGACATCCGCAAGGCGACGAACGACGTCAAGAACGAGATCCAGCTCGACGACGCGATCCGCAAACCGTTCGAAGAGTTGCGCGACGCCGTGACCCTGCATCCCGAGGAGCTGAAACGCCGGGATCGTATCCGGAAAGACCTGGAGGACGCCAAGCGCAAGGCCGAGGCCGATCTGGCGATCCCTGGCCGCCAGCGCCAGCGCGGAGGGGACCTCCGGCGAGGCGGGGAGCGCCGCGCTGGGCGACACGGCGGCCACCGCGGAGCCGAACGGCGCCGTCCCGAGTGCGCTCACCGCAAGCAGCCCGTCGGGTGGCCTGCCGGTACCGCCGCCGTTTCTCACCGCTGGCGTGCCAGTGCCACCCCCCTTCCCCCCGCCGGGCTCGGGCCCCACGGCGGTGCCCCCGCCGTTTTCCACTCACCACGCGCCCGGCTCCGGTCCGGTCGCCGCCGGCGGCGCTATCCCTCCGCCATTTCACGGGCCCGGCTCCGGTCCCGTCGCGACGACGTCGTCGCCGCCCGGAACGGTGCCCGCAGGACCCCGCGTCCCGCCGGCGCCGCGGCCGGTTCGCCCGCCGGTGGCCGCCGCGCCCGCGCCGGTGCCGCAGCGCACGTCGGTGACCCAGTTTCTCTCCGAGGCCGATCTGATTCCGCCCGACGCTCCGCCTCCGCTACCGCCGCCGGTTCCCGGAAACACGGGCAAGGTCCCGGCGGCCGCTGCCCCGCATGAAGACAAGAAAGACGACGCCAGCTGATCGGAACGCCGCGTGCGTTCGCTGCCCGTGCTGCCTAGTCCCGCCGGTGTCCCCGAGACGTCCCCCAAAACGAGGAGCCATTCCTGACCACCGCCCCGCAAAGTGAGCCCGAAGTCGACGAGGCTCGGATGTCGTTCATGGACCACCTGGGCGAGCTGCGCCGCGCCTGCGCAACGCGGCCATCGTGTTCCTGCTGGCGGTCGTGGGGTCGTTCTTCGTCGTCAAACACTACTTCGACTACCTGACGCGGCCGGCGCGCCAGGCGTGGATGGTCGCGCTCTCGGGGCAAGAGCCGGTCTTCCGCTTCGCCAGCCCGACCGAGCCGTTCTGGGTCTACACGAAGCTCGCGATGTATGGCGCGCTGTTGATCTCGAGCCCCTTCATCTTCTGGGAGCTCTGGAAGTTCATCGCGCCCGGCCTCTACAAGAAAGAGAAGCGGGTGGCGCTCGCCGTCACCATCGCCACGGCGACCTTCTTTCTCGTCGGGGCGTTCTTCGGCTACCGCGTGCTCTCGACGCCGGCGCTGACCTACATGCTGTCGTTCGCCGAGATCTTCCCCGGCAGCTTGCACTTCAAGATCGAGCCGGCGGTGATGATGGACGAGGTGGTTGGCTTCATGCTGGCCATGCTGCTGGGCACCGGCGTCGCCTTCGAGCTGCCGGTGGTGCTGGCGGTGCTGGGTTGGCTGGGTATCGTCAACGCCCGCGCGCTCTGGCGCTTCAACAAGTACGCGCTGGTCCTGTCGGCGGTCGTCGGCGGTATTCTCACGCCGGGGCCCGACGTGCTGTCGCAGGTGCTGATGGCCGGTCCTCTGTTCGGCCTCTACAACCTTTCGATCCTGGTCGTCTGGGCCATCGAGCGGGCGCGCCGCAAGAGCCTGCAAGCGCTGGCGAAGACGACCGGCGCCGACCTCGTTCCGCTCGAGTAGCGAGCGGCGCGCGGATCAGCTGTCGCGCGCGCCGCTGTCAGGGCCGCCGGACGCCGCCTCCTGCGGCACCAGGCGGTGAAACCCGGCGGCGGCGATCGCCGAGACCAGGACCCAGAGCAGCGCCGAGTGCTGCAGCCCGCGGCGGCGCACGCGCGTCACGGCTGCCTCGAGGCGATCGAACTCGCCCTGGACCGCGGTCGTTCCGGACTGCTCGGACAGCTCGGTCTGCCGGGCGCGGATCCGGCGCACCTCGCCGCCGCTGATGCCGAAGGTGGTGTAGGCCGCGGGGAGAAACCCGATCGCCAGCGCCAGCGCCAGGCCGACGATCGCGCGCTTGACCGGATCGCGGCGAATGTCGCGCCAGCGCCAGGAGTGCGCCAACCGCGTTCGCTCCAGCGCCTGCGCCCGATCGCGCTCGGGATCGGGACAGCGCAGGCAACCCGCTGTTCGGTCTCGATTGTACGAGAGCCCGTGGATCGGGCAGCGCACGATGTTGGCCTTCTTGTCGTTGGCCTTCTTGTCAGGGGGTGGCGAGGGCGGATCGGGCACGGCCATGGGCCCCCAGCATAAAGCAACGAAGCGGCCGCAAAAAGGGCAGCAAAAAATTTGACGTGATTGGCGCCCCGTCGAAGATGGACGGGTGATCTCATGATGGGCGAAGTTTCCAATAGCGACGAACGGAACCAATCCGGCTCGAAAGGGGCCATCCTGCGACGGCGCAAGCGCGGACGAACGGTCGTCGCGGCGCTGTCCCGCCGCCTGCGCGCCGCCGACGATGTGCCGGCGTCGGGCCAGATTGTGTTTCGTTCGGCCAACCAAATTCTTCGCTGAAGAGAAAGGGCGGCGGATGCTCAAGCTCCTGGCCTTCGTCGTGCTTTTCGCCGGCTTCTGCTGGTTCGGGACGCAGGTTCCGCTCGGATCGCACACGCTGTTCGGTCACCTGCACGCCATCTCCGAGACCAAGGAGTCACAAGACCTGTTCGACGGAACCAAGCAGTCGGCCGGGCCGCTGGTCGACGACATGCGCCGCCGCATCGCCGGCGTCCCGGCGCCGGCCAAAGAGCCCGGTCCCGGCGCCGGCGCGCCTGCCGACGAGGCGGCGCACACGGCATCGGCCGCATCCGATAGACGTCCCGACGGCGGCGCCGCGCAGGAGACCCTGACCGCGTCGGAGCGCCGGCGACTACGCAGGCTCATCAGCTCTGCCGAGGGCGCTTCGGCACGACGATAGCTATTGTTGTAGATTCGGGCTCCCGCCCTGGACGGGGAACGCATATGCGATCGGCTCTTTTTCTCTGCTGCGTAGCCATGCCGATCTTCGTCGGCCTGGGTGGCAACGGCGTGGGTGTCGGCGTCGCCAGCGCCGAGCACGAGCCCACGCTCTGGAGCAGTCCACCCAAGGGGAGGAAGGCGCCGCCCCTGTCGCTGGCGGATCTCGCCGACCGCGCGCGCCCCGCGGTGGTGCACGTGCGCGGCACGACCGACGGCCCCGCCGACGGCGCCGACGCCTCGGCGGACGGCTCGCGCACGTCGATCGGCACCGGGTTCCTGATCAACAAGGACGGCTACCTGGTCACCAACGAGCACGTGATCCGCGCGGTCACCGACCTGCGCATCCGGCTGTACGACGGGCGCGAGCTACCGGCGTGCGTCGTCGGCGCCGACGCGCCGACCGACATCGCGCTGATCAAGATCGAGGCGAACGGCCCGCTGCCGGTGCTGCCGCTCGGCGACTCCGACGCCGTGCGGGTCGGCGAGACGGTGGTCGCCATCGGCAACCCGTACGGTTTCAATCACAGCGTCACCGCCGGGATCGTCTCGGCGAAGGAGCGCGTCGTCGACCGCGCGACGCTGCACGAGGCGCCGGCGCAGGACCTCTATTCGTTCTTCATCCAGACCGACGCGTCGATCAACCTCGGGAACTCGGGCGGACCGCTCATCGACGCCAACGGAGCGGTGATTGGCGTCAACGCCGCGTTCTGGGCCGGCCATCCGCTGCAGCCGGCGCAGGGGATCGGATTCGCCATCCCGATCAACATGGCGAAGTCGCTGCTGCCGCGGCTGCGCGACAAGGGCGACGCGCCGCGCTCGTTTCTCGGCGTCGATGCGCAGCCGCTGGATTCGGCGCTGACCGGCGCGCTGAAGCTCGAGTCGACGCGCGGCGCGCTGATCGCCAGCGTCGGACGTAAGTCGCCCGCCGAGGCGGGCGGCCTGGAGCCGGGCGACGTCGTCGTGACCTGGAACGGAACCCCGATCGCCACCAGCGAGGATCTGAAGATCGACGCGCAGCTCACGCTGCCCGGAACGCGGGTCAAGGTCGGCCTGCTGGCGCGACGGCAAGGCGATCGAGCGCGAGGTGACGATGCGCATGGCCGAAGGGCGGTCGCTGATCCCCAGCCATCCCGCGAGCTGCTCGCGCAAGCGCGAGTCGGCCGACGGCACGCCCGACGACTTCGACGTCGCCGAGGTGCCGGCCGCCCAGGCGACCGGCCTGCCGGGGGGACGCGGGATCGCGATCGCCCAGCTGTCGGGACATGGCGCCGCGACCCAGGCGGGCCTCAAGGTCGGCGACGTGATCCTGCGGGTCGGCAAGCAGGGCGATCCGGACGTCGAACGATCTCACGACGGCGCTGCGCACGTTCAAGCTCGGCGACGACCGTCCCCATGCTGGTGCGGCGGAGCGGCTTCGACTTCTGGACCGCATTCACGCGCCGCTGATGCTATGGCTTAGCCATGGCGAACCCGACGACGCTCGACGAAACCACCTACCGGCATCTGCTGGACGAGACGTTCAAGCACATCGACGCCGCGTTCGAGGACGTCGACCCCGATCTGGCCGAGGTGTCGCTGGCGCTCGGGACGCTGACCATCACCTATCCCGGCAACCTGCGGATGATGCTGACGCCGCAACCGTCACCGCGCCAGCTGTGGGTCGCCTTCCGCGACCGCGCCTGGCACTTCGACTACGACCTCGGTCAGAAGCGCTGGCTCGACGACCGCGGTCTAGGAATCGAGGTCTGCAAGCTGATCGAAGACACCACGCGCGAAGTGGCGCGCGTCGACGAGATGTCATAGATCGGGCCCTCGAGGGTCCGCCCTGACACGTCAGAAAGCGGCGCACGAGCTTCGGGGCTCGGCGCGCGAGGTACGCGCTTGCCGTCGAGCTCTTCACGCGAGACCCGAGGTCCGCTAGCGACCTAAAAGTCGTCGTCGCCGCCGCCCATGCCGCCCATGCCACCGCCGCCGCCGCCGTGGCCACCGCCGCCGCCGCCGGCTGCCTTCTTCTTCGGGCGCTCGGCGATCAGCGCCTCGGTGGTGAGCATCAGCGACGCCACCGAGGCGGCGTTCTGCAGCGCGGCGCGAACGACCTTGGTCGGGTCGATGACGCCGGCCTTGACCAGGTCCTCGTACTCCTCGGTGGCGGCGTTGAAGCCGAAGGCGCCCTTGCCGTTGCGCACCTTCTCGACGACGATCGAGCCGTCGACGCCCGCGTTGCGGCGATCTGACGCAGCGGCTCCTCGACGGCGCGGCGGATGATGTTGACGCCGTACTGGCGGTCGTCGTCGAACTTCAGGCTGTCGAGCGAGGGCAGCGCGCGGATGAGCGCGACGCCGCCGCCGGGGACGATGCCCTCTTCGACCGCCGCGCGGGTCGCGTGCAGCGCGTCCTCGACGCGCGCCTTCTTCTCCTTCATCTCCGACTCGGTGGCCGCGCCGACCTTGATGACGGCGACGCCGCCGACCAGCTTGGCCAGCCGCTCCTGCAGCTTCTCGCGGTCGTAGTCCGAGGTGGTGTCCTCGATCTGGGCGCGGATCTGCTTCACGCGCGCCTCGATGTCGGCCTTCTTGCCGGCGCCCTCGACGATCGTGGTGTTGTCCTTGTCGATGGTGATGCGCTTGGCGCGGCCGAGGTCCTTCAGCGTCAGGCTCTCGAGCTTGAGGCCGAGGTCCTCGGTGACCGCCTGGCCGCCGGTGAGGATCGGCGATGTCCTTCAGCATCTCCTTGCGGCGATCGCCGAAGCCCGGCGCCTTGACGGCGCAGACGTGCAGCGTGCCGCGCAGCTTGTTGACGACCAGCGTGGCCAGCGCCTCACCGTCGACGTCCTCGGCGATGATCAGGAGCGGCTTGCCCGACTTGGCGATCTGCTCGAGCAGCGGCAGCAGGTCCTTCATGTTCGAGATCTTCTTCTCGTGGATGAGGATGAACGCGTCCTCGAGCACCGCCTCCATGCGCTCGGCGTCGGTCACGAAGTACGGCGACAGGTAGCCGCGGTCGAACTGCATGCCCTCGACCACGTCGAGCGTCGTCTCCATCGACTTGGCCTCTTCGACGGTGATCACGCCTTCCTTGCCGACCTTCTCCATCGCCTCGGCGAGGATGTCGCCGATGACGGTCTCGCCGTTGGCGCTGATCGTGCCGACCTGGGCGATCTCGGTCTTGCCCTTGGTCGGCTTCGACTGCTCCTTCAGGCTCTCGACGATCTTCGCGACCGCGGCGTCGATGCCGCGCTTGATGTCCATCGGGTTGTGGCCGGCGGCGACCAGCTTGCTGCCCTCGGTGTAGATCGCCTGCGCGAGCACGGTCGCGGTGGTGGTGCCGTCACCGGCGACGTCGGAGGTCTTGGAAGCGACCTCCTTCACCATCTGCGCGCCCATGTTGGCGAGCTTGTCCTCGAGCTCGATCTCCTTGGCGACGGTGACGCCGTCCTTGGTCACCGTCGGCGAGCCCCAGGACTTCTCGATGATGACGTTACGGCCGCGCGGCCCGAGCGTCACCTTCACGGTGTTGGCGAGGATGTTGAGGCCCTGGGCGATGCTCTGCCGCGCCTGCTGCGAAAAAACGATTTCTTTGGCTGCCATGATTGTTCGTCTCCGTTGGTTTCAGTTTTTGAAAATGGTGGGGGCGCGAACCAGCTATTCGATCACGGCGAGGATGTCGTCCTCGCGCAGGATCAGGTGCTCGTCGCCGTCGATCTTGATGTCGCTGCCCGAGTACTTCGAGAAGAGGATCTTGTCGCCGGCCTTCACCTCGAGCTTGCGCAGCGAGCCGTCCTCCTGGACCTTGCCGGTGCCGACGGCGACCACCAGCGCCTCGAGCGGCTTCTCCTTGGCGGTGTCGGGGATGTAGAGGCCACCGGCGGTCTTGGTCTGTTCTTCGAGACGCTTCACGAGAATGCGGTCATAGAGCGGTCTGATCTTCATGGGTCTTCTCCTTGTCTCGGGTTCCTGCGAGAGCTGCGCGCGACGACTGTCAGGCGGCGCTGGGCTCGGTTCTTCTCAGTCTGCTTCTGGTCTTCTTGGCCTTGGTCGTGGTCTTGGTCGTCGAGGTCGAAGCGGCCTTCGCTTCTTTGGAGGACGAGTCCTTGCTCGCCCCCTGATCCTTGGCGCCGTTGGGCTTGGGGCCCGCGTAGAGGTCCGAGTACCAGCCGCCGCCCTTGAGGTGGAACGAGGTCTGGCTGATCAGCTTCTCGACCTTCTTCGCCTTGCACTTGGGGCAGGTGCGGATCGGTTTGTCCGACATCTTCTGCCACTCCTCGAACTGGTGGCCGCAGGCGGAGCAGGCGTATTCGTAGATGGGCATGCGCGGGTTCCTATTTCAGTCCGCGCGTAGGATAAGCGCGATCCGGTGGCTGTCAAGCGATGCCAGAGAGTGCTAATAATCTGAGAATAGATTAGCAATTGTAATAAGTTAACGATATTCGCTCAGGTCGCGTCCGGACCTGCGCTGAAAATTTTGGGCGACGGCTTGGTCACAGAACGCTTTGCGTTTTGGCAACGCCGTGCCATCTAAGGGCCTCTTTGACCCCCAGCCACAGCCACAAAAGAGGAGAAGCCATGAAATCAATCGCCATGGGATTTGTCGCCCTGACCCTTGCCGCTTTCAGCGCCCAGGCGCGGGCGAGCGAATGGGAGGTCGATTCGGTCCACTCGTCCGTGGAGTTCTCGGTCAAGCACATGATGGTGTCGACCGCGAAGGGTCGCTTCGACAAGGTGACCGGCACGCTCAACCTCGATGACAAGAACCCGACCAAGAGCACCGTCGAGATCGCGATCGATCCGACCTCCATCGACACCCACGAGGCCAAGCGCGACGGCCACCTCAAGTCGCCTGACTTCTTCGACGTCGCCAAGTACCCGACCGTCACGTTCAAGTCGACGAAGATCGAGAAGGCGGGCAAGGCGAAGTTCAAGGTCACCGGCGACCTCAACATGCACGGCGTGACCAAGCCGGTGACGCTGATGGTCGAAGGGCCGTCGCCGAAGATGAAGAACATGATGGGCTCGTACAGCAGCGGCGTCAGCGCGACCGGCAAGATCAACCGCAAGGAGTGGGGCCTGACCTGGAACAAGCCGCTCGAGGCGGCTGGCGGCGTGCTCGTCGGCGACGACGTCAACCTCGACATCAACCTCGAGCTGCTCAGCAAGCCCGAGGCCCCCGCGGCCGCCGCCGCCGCCCCCGCCGCACCGGCGGCTGCTCCCGTCGCCAAGGCCGCCGCCGCCCCGGCGGCTGCTCCCGCCAAGTCCGCCGCCGCCACCCCCGCGGCTCCCGCGGCTGCCCCCGCCAAGATGGCCGCCCCCGCCGCCACCGGCATCGTTCCGGCGAAGGCCCCCGCCTCGGCTCCGGCCATGACCGCGCCCGCCAAGAAGTAAGTAAACGACGCGCGCGCGCTGCCTGCGCGGCGCGCGCGCTTCAGATCACCCGGCGCAAGCGCTCGATGATGTCGTCGATGCGATCGCCGCGCAGCTTCGCGGCGACGCGGCCGACGCACAGGCGGGCCGAGACCGGGAAGATCGTCTCCACCTCGCTCAGGTGGTGCTGGCGCAGCGTCTCGCCCGATGAGACCAGATCGACGATGCGATCGGCGAGACCGACCAGCGGCGCGATCTCGATCGATCCGTAGAGCTTGATGATCTCCGCGACCGTGCCGCGCGCCTGCAGGTGGCGGCGCGTGATCTCGGGGAACTTGGTGGCGTAGCGCAGGTGCACCTGCGCCGACTCGTCGACCGGGCGGCCCTCCGGCTCGGCCACCACCATGCGGCAGCGGCCGATGCCGAGATCCAGCGGCTCGTACAGATCGCGGTCCTGCTCCTCGAGCACGTCGCGGCCGGCGATGCCCAGGTCGGCGGCACCGTGCTCGACGTAGGCCGGCACGTCGGTGTCGCGCACGATCAGCACGCGCAGGCCGAGCTCTTCGATCGGAATGATCAGCCGGCGCCCCGCGCGCGCCTTCTCGGCGGCGCCCAGATCAAGCCCGGCGCGCTTGAACAGCGGCAGGGCTTCGTCGAGGATCCGGCCGCGCGGCAGCGCGAGGGTCAGCAGCGCCTGCGACGAGCGGGCTTTCACAGCGTCGGCTCTCATCGTGCCCGTCCCGCGCTTCTTCGTCGTCGTCGTCACAGCGTCCCCTTGGCGCGCCGCACGTCGGCGCCCAGCGCCCGCAGCTTCTTGTCCAGGCGCTCGTAGCCGCGGTCGAGGTGATAGATGCGCAAGATCTCGGTCGTCCCGTCGGCGATCAGCCCGGCCAGCACCAGCGACGCCGACGCGCGCAGGTCGGTCGCCATCACCGTCGCGCCGGTCAGCTTGGTCGGGCCGCGCACGATCGCGGTGCGTCCCTCGACCACGATGTCGGCGCCCATGCGCTGCAGCTCGGGCACGTGCATGTAGCGGTTCTCGAAGATCGTCTCGGACAGCACCGACTGCCCGCGCGCGCGGGTCATCAGCACCATGAACTGCGCCTGCATGTCGGTGGGGAAGCCGGGGAACGGCTGGGTCGAGATGTCGACCGGCTTGAGGTCGGCGCGCCCGCGCACCCGGATCCCGTCGCCGTCGGCGGTCACCTCGGCGCCGGTGGCGCGCAGCTTGGCGATCACCGCCTCGAGGTGCTCGGGCAGGCAGTCGCGCACCAGCACGTCGCCGCGGGTGATCGCCGCCGCGACCAGCAGCGTGCCGGCCTCGATCCGATCGGGGATGATGGCGTGCTCGACCGGCTGCAGCTCGTCGACGCCTTCGATGGTGATGATCGGCGTGCCGGCGCCCTGGATGCGCGCGCCCATCTTGTTGAGCACGCGCGCCAGCTCCTCGACCTCGGGCTCGCGCGCGGCGTTCTCGAGCGTGGTGCGCCCCTTGGCCAGCGCGGCCGCCATCATCAGGTTCTCGGTGCCGGTGACGGTGACCAGATCGAAGACGATGGTCGCGCCGCGCAGCCGCCGGGCGCGCGCGCTGACGTAGCCGTGCTCGAGCTCGATGCGCGCCCCCAGCGCCGCCAGCCCCTTGAGGTGCTGATCGATGGGCCGCGCGCCGATGGCGCAGCCGCCCGGCAGCGACACGCGCGCGCGGCCGTAGCGCGCGCACAGCGGGCCCAGCACCAGCACCGACGCGCGCATGGTCTTGACCAGCTCGTACGGGCGCCTCGAGCTCGGTGATGTGCGACGTGTCGACCACCATCGTGCCGGCCGGCTTGTCGGTGATCTCCGCGCCCAGCTTGGCCAGCAGGCGACCCATCGTCCGCACGTCGCCCAGCGCCGGCACGTTGCGGTAGATCGATCGCCCCTCGGCCAGCAGTGACGACGCAAGGATGGGGAGCGCGGCGTTCTTGGCGCCCGACACGTGGACCTCGCCGCGTAGCCGGGCCCCGCCGCGGATGACGATCTTCTGCACGATCGGGGAGCGCCGGGCGCTAAGCGGCGGCGCCCTCGGCCGGCTTGCCCTTGCCGCTGTGCTCTTCGCAGAAGCCTCCGAGCGCGCGCGGCTTGCGGCATCCTTCCTTCTCGCAGATCTTGTACTGGTGCTTCTTGCCGACGTCGCCGCGGCGCCAGGCGATGAAGTGCTTCCGGCAGTAGCCCTTGGCGCGCACCGGCTGCTTGCACTTCTCGGCGCGGCACTTCACCTCGTCGCCGGTCGCGGCCGGTGTCGCCTTGCCCCCGCCGCCCGCCTTCTTGTCGGCGGAAGTCCCGGTCTTGCCGGCCTTGCCGGCCGTGCTCTTGCCCGCTGCTTTTGCTGTCGTCGCTTTGGTCTTTTCGGCCATTTCGCGCCAGAGGATAGGCGGTCGGCCAATGGAGTCAAGGCGCGACGAAAGCCATGGTAAAAAGCGCCTCACCATGAAGATCGAGCTGGCCCACCGCATTCGAGAGCTTCCGCCCTACCTGTTCGCCAAGATCGACGCGCTCAAGAACGAGGAGCGCAAGAAGGGGCGCGATCTCATCGACCTCGGCATCGGCGACCCCGACCTGCCGACGCCGGCCCACATCGTCGAGGCGCTGGCCACGGCGGGGCGCGACCCGGCGAACCACCGCTATCCCTCGTACGTCGGCATGGAAGACTTTCGCCGCGCCGCCGCCGGCTTCATGAAGACGCGCTTCGGCCTGACGCTCGATCCGGCGCGCGAGGTGGTCTGCGTGATCGGCTCGAAGGAGGCCATCGCCCACTTCCCGTTCGCCTTCGTCAACCCCGGCGACGTCGTGCTGTGCCCCGACCCCGGCTACCCGGTCTACGCGACGCTGACCCGCTTCGCCGGCGGCGAGCCGTACTTCCTGCCGCTGCGCCGGAGCAGCGGCTTCCTGCCCGATCTCGACGCGATCCCGGCCGACGTCGCCCGGCGCGCGAAGATCCTCTGGATCAACTACCCCAACAACCCCACGGCCGCGCTGGCGGCGCCCGGGTTCTACGAGAAGGTCGTCGCCTTCGCGCAGAAGCACGACGTGATCGTCGCCAGCGATCTGGCCTACAGCGAGATGTACTACGAGTCGCCGCCGCCCTCGTTCCTGGAGACGCCGGGCGCCATGGAGGTCGGCATCGAGTTCCACTCGCTGTCGAAGACCTACAACATGACCGGCTGGCGCGTCGGCTGGGCGTGCGGCAACCCGACGCTGGTCGCCGGGCTCGGCCAGGTGAAGACCAACGTCGACTCGGGCTGCTTCGACGCCGTCCAGCGCGCCGCCATCGCCGCGCTGAGCGGCGATCAGTCATGCGTCGCCAAGCAGCGCGAGATCTACCGCGAGCGGCGCGACGTGCTGTGCGGCGGCCTGGCGGCGGCCGGCTTCGACGTGCTGACGCCCAAGGCCAGCTTCTACACGCTGATCGCCAACCCGCCCGGCGTGTCGTCGATCGACTTCACGGCGCGGCTGCTCACCGAGGCCGGCGTGGTCGCGACGCCGGCGACCGGCTTCGGCGCCGCCGGCGAGGGCTTCGTCCGCCTGACGGTGTGCGCCGACAAGGCTCGGCTGCGCGAGGCGGTCGAGCGTCTCAAGGCGCTCGGGATCTAGGCCCAATGCCCGTCGGTTAAACGCCAGACGCCAGGACGCCACGGTCCGGACTCTTTGAAATCCGGCCTTGGCGTCTCTGGCGTCATGGCGTTTCTTCTTATTCCGACCAGCATTGGATCTTGGGCGGAATGGCGCTTCCGCGCGGCTTCTCGTAGATTGATGAGCATGCTGGCTAGCCTGCGGCCGGTGTTCATCGTCGATGCGGTGCGGACGCCGATCGGCCGCTACGGCGGGGCGCTGGCCGGCGTGCGCCCCGACGATCTGGGCGCGATCGTGATTCGCGAGATCGTGCGCCGCACCGGCGCCGACCCGGCGGCGATCGACGACGTGCTGCTCGGCTGCGCCAACCAGGCCGGCGAGGACAACCGCAACGTCGCGCGCATGAGCGCGCTGCTGGCTGGGCTGCCGCCGTCGGTGCCCGGCGGGACCGTCAACCGGCTGTGCGGCTCGGGGCTGATGGCGGTCGACGACGGCGCGCGCGCGATCGCGGTCGGCGACGCGGATCTGCTGATCGCGGGCGGCGTCGAGTCGATGTCGCGCGCGCCGCTGATCATGGCGAAGCCGAGCGAGGCGTTCCCGCGCGGCGACGTCACGCTGGCCGACAGCACGCTCGGCTGGCGGTTCGTGAACCCCAAGATGGAGGCGCTGTACGGGACGCACGCGCTCGGCGAGACCGCCGAGCTGGTCGCCGAGAAGTACCAGGTCACGCCGCGAGGCGCAGGACGCCTTCGCGCTCGAGAGCCAGCGGCGCTGGGGCGCGGCGCACGCCGCCGGACGCTTCGCCGACGAGCTGTGCGCCGTCGAGCTCGACGGGGCCGGCGGCAAGCGCGCCGGCGCGGGCGCGGGCGCCCGCGCGCGTCGAGGTCGACGAGCACCCGCGCCCCGACACGACGGCGGCGGCGCTGGCGGCGCTGCGGCCGGCGTTCCGCAAGGAGCGCGGCACGGTGACCGCGGGCAACTCGTCCGGGATCAACGACGGCGCCGCGGCGCTGCTGCTGGCGTCGGAGAGCGGGCTCGCGAAGCTGTCGGGCGGCGCGGGCGGCCGCGCCCCGCTGGCGCGCATCGTCGCCAGCGCCGTCGCCGGCGTCGAGCCGCGCTACATGGGCGTCGGGCCGATCCCGGCGACGCGCAAGGCGCTCGAGCGCGCCGGCATCACCGCCGCCAAGCTCGATCTGGTCGAGCTCAACGAGGCGTTCGCGGCGCAGGCGATCCCGTGCATGAGCGAGCTCGGCCTCGATCCGGCGATCGTCAACGTCAACGGCGGCGCCATCGCGCTCGGGCATCCGCTCGGCTGCTCGGGCGCGCGCCTCATGACCACGCTGGTGCACGAGCTGCACCGCCGCGGCACGCGCTTCGGGCTGGCGACGATGTGCATCGGCGTGGGCCAGGGGATCTCCACCATCGTCGATCGGGGGTAAGCATGAGCCGAGATCAGTCGCCGCCGAATCCGCCAGGCGACCCGCGCGACCCGGACGGCACGCCGCGAGCTCGAGGCCGATCACATCCTCGGCGTGGCGGCGCACGAGATCAAGAACGCGCTCGGCCCGCTGACCA
Organism: uncultured Pseudomonadota bacterium; assembly: GCA_963778795.1. Lineage (GTDB taxonomy): Bacteria > Myxococcota_A > Polyangia > Fen-1088 > Fen-1088 > DASRQZ01. The sequence goes on from CAVZVU010000006.1 coordinate 249,653, forward strand.
TGACGCTGCAGCTTTGCGAGCGGCGCGCCGCGATGGGCGACGCGATCGCGATCGAGGATCTGCGCTTCGCGCGCGCGCAGGTGCGGCGCATCGCTCAGCTGGTGAATGATCTGCTCGACACCGCGCGCATCGACACCGGCCAGCTGCCGCTGCGCCTGGCGCCGGTCGATCTGTGCGCGCTGGTCCAGGAGACGGTCGACACCTTCCGACGCGTCCGCGCCCAGCGCGTGGTCTGCGACCTGCCGCCGCCGCCGCTGATGCACATCGCCGACGCCGGAGCGGCTGGGGTCGGTGCTCGCCAACTTCCTCGACAACGCCGCGAAGTACGCGCCCGAGCGATCGCCGATCGAGGTGCGGATGAGCCGGGCCGGCGATCGGGTGCGCATCGCGGTGACCGACCACGGCCCGGGCGTCCGGCCCGAGGACCGCGAGCGGATCTTCGAACGCTACTACCGCGCGGCCGAGCTTGCCGACACCGTGAGCGGGCTCGGGCTCGGGCTGTTCATCTGCCGCGCGATCGCCGAAGCGGCACGGCGGCGTCGTCGGCGTCGACAGCCGCCTCGGACAGGGGGCGACGTTCTGGCTCGATCTCAGCCTCGGACAGACCTGATCGGACGCTTGCCCGAACCGTCGGCGGCCGTTATTCTCGCTGTTCCAGCTCCCGATCGAGTATTTGTTCGAGTCCTGTTCGAGTTTCCATTTCAGTTTGCGTTCGAGTCTTTGGACGGAGAAGGCACTTTGGCCCGCGATCCCAAGATCACACCCATCACCCGCCACGAGCCTCGCACCTTCTACGCCACGCGTGTGACCCGCACCCAGGCCGGGGAGTCGTGGGATCTCTGGTCGGTGGAAGACGGCCGCCGCGTCGGCTTCCTGTCGGTCGTCGACGACGGCCACGTGGTCTACGCGCTGGCCACCGTCAAGCGCGGCACCTCGCACGAGGAGGTCGCCGACCTGGTCGAGGGCTTCTTCACGCCGTCGTCGACCGACGCGCACAACCGCGAGATCATCATCTCCGACTACGACGAAGAGCCGGAGATGCTCGAGTCGGACATCCGGCAGGCTTAGTGTCCTGTCACTGAGCGTCCGCGCGGCGCTGAAGCGCCGGACCAGGCGTGGCCGAAGAGCATGGGCCTTCGGCGACGAAAATGCCCTATTCTGTGACGATGGTCGGCGCGACGACGACTGGGCCCTTTCGCGGCTTCGTGGCGTTCGACGAGGCGAGCGGCGGACCACTTCTTCGGGCGCGAGGAGGAGACGGCGCGGCTGGCGCAGCTGGTGCTGGCCGAGGCGACGCGGACGGTCGTGCTGTCGGGCGAGTCGGGCGTGGGCAAGACGTCGCTGCTGCGCGCGGGGCTGATCCCGGCGCTGCAGGTCCCCGCGCTACAAAAGAAGGGCGGGCTGGCGATTTATCTCGGGGCGTACGACGATCTCGACGCCGAGGTGCTGCGCGCGACCGCGCGCCTGGGCGTCGACCTGCCGTCGACTCAGGCTCAGGACGCCGCCGAGAAACCGGCGGAGCAGCTCGCGCGCCTCGCGCATCAATCGCGCGGCGGCACGGTGCTGGTGCTCGATCACCTGGAGCAGGTGCTGACCCCCGAGCGGACCGTCGGCCGCCGTCGTCGCGCTGATCGCACGCGTCGTCGAGGCGGGCGGCGCGCGCGTGCGGCTGGTGCTGGCCGTCGACCGGGCGGCGGCGGCACGCATCCCGGCGCTGCGCGAAGCCGCCGGCGCCGGCGCGACCGCGGTCGGCGTGGATGACGCTCGAGCGGCTCACGCGGACGCAGGCAGCGGAGATCCTCGAGCGCACGGCGCTGCAGTCGGGGATCTTCTTCGAAGCCGGGCTGTCCGAGGCGGTCGCCACCGACCTTTGTCGCGCCGGCCCCTGCCTCCCGCTGGAGCTGCAGCTGCTGGCGCGCGCCATCGTCGAGCTGCGGCTGACGTCGCTGCGCAAGTACGAGCGCGCGGGCGGCGCGGCGATGCTGCCGGTGACCCTGCTTCAGCACCTGTGCGCGCAGGCCGGCGGGCGCATCGCGCGGCGCGTGCTGGTCGAGATCGCGCACGCCGGCGAGGCTTCGCTCGAGGAGCTGTCGGCGCACGCCGGCATCGATCGCGAGATCCTCGGCGCGGCGCTCGGCAACCTCAAGGCGCGCGGTCTGCTGCGGTCGCGCGCCGACACCGCGACCACCGGCGAGCGCTGGGCGCTGGCGCACCCCGGCCTCGCACCCCACGTCGCGGAGTGCGCGCTCGAGGATCGGGCGCAGGCGGCCGCCGCGCGCCGCAGCCTGCGCCGCCGGGTGACCTCGGGCCAGCGGCTCGGGCTGCTCGAGCTGTACGCGGTCAAGCGGCACCTGGCCACCGGCGCTGTCGCCCGACGAGCAGTCGGTGGTGACGCGCAGCCTGCGCCGGTCGATCCTGCAGATCGGCGCCGTCGCCGCGCTGGCGCTCGGCCTGTTCTTGTTCCTGTTCATGAATCTGCGGCGGTCGTACACGCTCGGCCTCGAGCCGGCGGGCGGCGGCGCCGCGGCGCGCGTGGTCGTGCGCCTGGGGCGCGGCAACCCGTCGCTGTTCAACCTGTTGCCGACCCGCCCGCGGCTGGGCGCGGTCATCGCCGACACCGGGTTCTCGTCGGCCAGCCTGGTGTCGGAGACGGCCGCGCGGATCGCCGCCGGCAAGGCGATCGGGACGCTGGATCGGGGCGAGGGGCCTCGGCGCGCGGCGGCCCCATCACCCGGTGGCAACGCGAACGGCAACGCCGACCGCCCGGCCCGCGCGCCGTCCCCGCCTGGCTGCGCGAGGTGCTTGAACGGCCTGCGCCCGGTCCCGCGCGGCGTCGCCAAGTCGCTGCTGGGCGATCCCGACGGCGTCACCTCGCTCAAGCACGCGTTCAGCGATCCGCTGGCGCGCCGCGAGACGCTGGAGGCGCTGGCGGTGATCGGGCGCGGCCGCGCGGGCGAGGACGAGATCCTGGCGGCGGCGCTGGCCGACAGCGCGCCCGAGATTCGCCGGCGCGGCGTCGAGGTCGCGGCGGCGATCGATCGCCGGCAGACCGGCGGGCCGCACGGCGCCACGCTGCGCATCGCGCTGGCCGACAAGTCGCTCGACGTGCGGGCGGCGGTGCTGAACGAGACGGCGACGCTGCCGCTGGCCGAGGCGGCCGGCATCCTCACGGTGGCGCTGCGCGATCCCGATCCGGTGTTTCGGCGCACCGCCGAGGCGGCGACCGAGAGCCTGGCCGAGCGCGCGCCCGCCGTCGCCGCCGAGGCGGTGCAGCAGGTGGTGCAGAGCTCCGACGGTGGCGTGCGCCGCTCCGGGCTGGCGCTGCTGGAACGGATCGCCACCCGCGCGCCCCGGCCGAGTGCGCCGGCGCGCTGGCGCGCGTGGTGTCGAACGAGCAGGCGCCCGAGGAGGCGCGCGTCGCCGCGCTGCTGGTGCTGCGCAAGGCGGGCACGCCGGCGACGGCGCTGCGGCCGATCCTGGAGAAGGCGGTGCGCCCCGAGGCGTCGCCGCGGCTGCGCGCGGCGGCGCTGCCGCTGTACGTGCGCCTGATCGACCCGGCGCTGGCCGAGGAGATCGCCCGCTCCGAGATGAAGGGCCCGCCGGCGGCGCGCGCCGCGGGCGCCGCGGTCTGGGGCACGGTGGCGATCAGCCGGCCCGAGGTCGCCACCGCGCCGCTGAAGAGCTTTCTTTACGATCCGTCGCCCGAGGTGCGGATCGAGGCGGCGCGATCGTTCGCCTACCTCAAGCGCGACGGGATCGCGCTGGCCGGCAAGGCGATCGCCGATCCGAACGCCGAGGTCGAGCGCGCGGCGATCGAATCGGCGCTGGCGCTGGCGCCGGTCAGCCCCTATCAGGTCGCCGACATGCTGGGCCACGCCGTCAAGACGGTGCGCCCCGCCGTGCGGCGCGCGCTGATCGAGGCGCTGGGCCGCATGGGCGAGACCCGCCCGGCCGCGGTGCTGCCGCCGCTGGCGCGCACGCTCAAGGATCCCGACCCGGGCGCGCGCGCCGCCGCCGCGGCCGCGTTCTGCGGGATCAGCAAGAAGAACGCCGCCGCCGCGTCGCCCTACCTGCGCATCGCCGCGCGCGACGACCACCACGAGGTGCGGGCCGCCGCGGCCTCGTGCCTGGGCAACCTGGGCGAGGGCGATCCCAAGGGCGCCGCCAAGATCGCCGTCGAGCTGGCCGGGCGCCGTCGAGGCGACCGTTCGCACCGCCGCCGCCGAATCGTTGGGGCGGCTCGGCGCCAACGCGCGCGAGATCGCGCTGCCGGCGCTGATGAAGCTGGTGGCCGATCCCGATCGCGGCGTCCGCATCGCCGCCGAGCGGGCGTTCACCGGCGCGGTCGCCAACGCCGTCGCCGGGCGCGCCGGGACGGCCGGGTTCGCCGAATCGCGGCGCGGCGTCGAAGCCGAGCGCGCGCTCAACGCCGCGCTCATGCAGGGCGACGCCGCCGAGCGGCGGGTGATCGTCGCGGTCGCGGCCGAAATCGGCCTGGCGCCGGTGCTGCGGCAGGCGACCGCCGACGGTGACGAGACGGTGCGTCTCGACGCCGTGCGCGCGGCCGGCGCGCTGAAGCCGCCGGCGCTCGACATCGTGCGCGGCGCCGTCGACGATCGCTCGAACGCCGTGCGCGCCGAGGCGACGCGAATCCTGTCGAGCGTGTCGGGCGCCGGCGCGCAAGGAGGTGCTGCCGATCTTCGAGTCGATGCTGCGCGGCGGGGACAAGAGCGCGCGCGAGGCGGCGGTCATCGGCGTCGGCAACCTGCCGGGCGCAGGCGAGGCGGGCGCGCGCCTGCTCGGCGAGGCGCTCGCCCAGCGCAGCGAGGCGCTGCGCACGGCGGCGGCGCGCGCGCTCGGCCACCTGGCCGAACGGGAGCCCGACGTCGCGTTGTCGTATCTGGAGCGCGCCGTGCGCGATTCGTCCTACGACGTGCGCAGCGCCGCGATCCCGGGGCTGGCGCTCGCGTGGTCGCGCCGCCGGCCCGCCGCCGACCTCGCCGACGCGCTCGCGACCGCCGAGGCCGACAGCCCGCGCCGCTTCGTCGCGCTCGAGGCGCTGGTGATGACGGCGCAGCAGGGGAGCGCCGCCGAGAAGACGACCGCCAAGGAGGCGCTCGATCAGATCGCGGTCGCCGGCCCGCCGCTGGCGCGGCTGGCGGCGCAGATCGGCCGCAGCTTCATCGCTGAAAAGCCGTCGACGATGCACACCTTCATCGAACGCCTGCTGGGCAGCTGATCGGCCTCTTGACTGATCAGCGCGGCGACCAGGAGCAGAGGTGGTTGTCGCCGGCGACGACGATGCGTCCCTTGACCGCGATCGGCGCCGTCCATTTGTGCACGCCGGCGCAGGCGGCGGCCGAGGAGCCGGCGAAGATGGTCGCGCCGGTGTCACCGTCGACGCCCATCAGCTGCGGCCCGTTCATGTACCAGACGATCGCGTTCGCGGTACCGTCGGTGGTGGTCGCCATCGGCGACGCCGGAAAGCTGAGCGCGGCGTTGACGACCGGCACGCACCAGACGACGCGCGGCACGGGCGGCGTACCGGCGGGGATCAGCACCGACATCACCGCCTTGCCGTTCGCGCCCGTGCCGGTGCACTGCGCGCCGGTGTTCACGGTCAGCACCACGTGCATCCCCTGCGCGGTCGCGTACGCAGCCGGCGTGGTGTGAATGATCATCGCGCCGCCGGTCGCCAGCACCAGGTCGGCCCGCTGCGACCCCATCCCACCGAAGTGCTGGCTGTCGATCAGGTAGAGGTGCCCGTCCTTCGACACCGCCGCCACCATCGGTGACGGCTGTGCCAGGTAGACCGGGCTGCTGGCGCCGAAGTCGGCGTCGACGCGATCCATCCCCATCCAGCTCGCCGGGTAGAAGACGCTGTCGGTGGTGCTGCGATCGACGGCGCCGAGCCCGGTGATGCGCACGACCTCTTCGCTGTCGGCGTGGTTCGCCGTCCCGGTGAGGTTGTTGCCGGTGACCGCGATGACGCCGTTTCCGTCGGAAGCCATGCCACCCGCCGCCCAGATCCCTTCGCCGCGCGTGCCGCCGGTGACGAAGGCGCCCCGTCTCGTCGGGTCGGCGACGTCGACGGCGACGACCCAGCCACGATAGTTGCCGCAGTCGCCGTTGTGCCCGCCGTAGGCGACGTAAAGGATGCCGCCCACCAGCGACAGGGCGCTGCGCTGGTTCTGGGGGGGTGCCGCGAAGGTCGCGGTGCCTGAGGTGATGCCGTTGACGTCGACCGGCCAGCCCGCGCGTTCGCTGCCGTCCTCGGGCGACAGCGCGTGGATCTGGTGCGTGGTGATGGTGGTGGTGTTGCCGATCGCGCCCGCGACGTAGATCGTGCGGGTCTGGGGATCGATCACCGGCGTGCTGATGATGCCGATCGGAAAGATGTCGCCGCAGCCGGCGCCCGAGCGCCCGGGCGGCGTTCCGATGTTGCGGGTCCAGACGATGCTGCCGGTGGTCTCGTCGAGCGCGAACACGTCGTTGCCGTTGGTGACGACGATGAACACCCCTTTGCCGCCGGGTCCGTTCTCGAGATACAGCGGCGACGCCCAGGTGCTGCCGGTGTAGTTGCCGGCGAAGGTCGTGTCGAGCGCCAGCGTCGCTGCCGCCGTCTTGGTCAGCGCCGGCTGCACAAAGTGACCGTCGCGCGAGGGGTGGTTGTTGCGCTGGTAGACCGAGTTGACGGCGGCGGTCACCCCGCCCGCACCCGCCTGCGCATCGCCGACCTCGCCCCCTTGTCCGCCGCGGTTGTTCTTGTTGGAACAGCCGACAGCCGCGAGACCGACAACAACCGGCAAACATCCCGAGGACCAGGCGCTGATACATGAGAGCGGCCTTTCTTTGGGGGACCGTCGACGGTTAAACGCCAGGACGCCAGGACGCCAGGCTCCGGACCCTTGAAAATCCGGACGCTGGCGTCATGGCGTTTGTCCTTGTCCGACTAGCATTGGTCTACGCTGGCACGCCGAACAGCGTCGCCGCCGTGGCGCGGGTGATGACGACGTCGACCAGCGCACCCGGCGCGACGCCGGGTCCGGCCGGCACGATCACCGCGCGGTAGCCGTCGGTGCGCCCGAGCATCTCGGTCGGCGACCGCTTCGAGGGATGCTCGACCAGCACGCGCTCGCGCTTGCCAACCTGGGCGTCCATGATCTCGATCGAGATGCGCTTCTGCAGCGCGATCACCTCGGCCAGCCGGCGCTGCTTGGTCTGCTCGGGGACGGTGTCGGGCATCTTGCGCGCGGCGACGGTACCCGGGCGTTCGGAGTAGGCGAACATGAACGCGCTGTCGAAGCGCAGCTCCTCCTGCGCGCGCAGCACCTCCTGGAACTCCTCCTCGGTCTCGCCGCAGAAGCCGACCAGGATGTCGGTGGTGATCACCACCCCCGGCAGCGCCGCGCGCAGCGCCTCGACCAGACGGCGAAAATCGGCGTAGCTATACCCGCGCCGCATCCGTTCCAGCACGGCGTCCGACGCCGTCTGCAGCGGCAGGTGCACGTGCCGGCAGACCTTGGGCGTCTCGGCCATGGCCGCGATGACCTCGGGCGAGAAATCGAGCGGATAGGGCGACATGAAGCGAATGCGCTCGAGCCCGTCGACGGTCGCGACCGCGCGCAGCAGGTCGGCGAAACCGGCCTCTTCGTGGCGATAGGAGTTCACCGTCTGCCCGACCAGCTGCACCTCTTTGTAGCCGGCGGCCGCCATCGCGCGGGCCTGGCGCAGCACCTCGCGCGGCGGCGTCCCGCGTTCGCGCCCGCGCGTGTAGGGCACGACACAGAAGGTGCAGAACTTGTCGCAGCCGCGCTGGATCGTTATCGGCCCGGTGACGCCGCCGCCGCCCACCCACTCGGCGCCGGCCGTCCCCGCGGCGGCGACGCGCGCCGGGTCGAGCCCCTCGTACGTCTCGAAGCGATCGAGGCGCGTGTCTTCGATCGCCTCGCCCTGCCGGGCGCGCGCGACGTGGTCGACCAACCGGCGATAGCCGTCGGGGCCGAGCACGACGTCGACGTAGGGCGCCTGCTGCTGGATCGCCCCCTTGAGGTGCTCGGCCATGCAGCCAGTGATGCCGAGGACCACGCCGGGCCGCGCCTTGTGCTCGGCGAGCATGCTCGCGCGCGCGAACACCCTCTCTTCGGCCCGTTCGCGCACGGCGCAGGTGTTGAGCAGGATCAGGTCGGCGCGCGCCGGGTCCAGGGTCCGCGCGTAGCCGGCGCCGTGCAACATCCCCAGCACCAGCTCGGTGTCGGCGACGTTCATCTGGCAGCCATAGGTCTCGATGTAGACTTGGCGCTGGGCCGCGCGCGCGCCCGCGGCGGCGCCGGCCTGTTCGCCACTGGCAACGCCACCGGCGCCGGCAGCGGGCGCGCCGGGCCGGCGCAAGGGGACGAGGTCACTCATCGGCCAGGCTTATAGCGCGGAATCAGAACTCGAGTCCGCGCGGCGTGAGCGCGATCGGCAGGCGCCGGCGCGGCGGGGGCGCGCGCGTGAAGGTCGCGCCGGTGCTGCTGTTGACCGAGGTGCGGGTGGTCACCGCGAGGTAGAGCCCGAAGAGCGCGGCGGGAATCCCGATGATGACCATGGTCTTTCCGATGCTGACCGCGCGGCTGTTGTCGCGCGTGTCGGTGCTCGATCCGAAGCTGTTGGCAGAGGCGTTCTGCACCGCGCCGAACTCCCACACCACCGCGCCGATGTACAGCGTCGCGATCCCGAGGCCCATCAAGACCACGCCGCCGGCGAGCCGCGACGTCGGGCCGGCCTGCACGTCGAGCCGCACCGAGGGTCGATCGTCGGGCAACATGAACTGCGAGGTCGAGCGGATACCATCCCCCTCGATGACGTAGAGCGTGTTGGTTTCCAGCATCTTCTGGCAGGGGGCGAAGCAGGCTGGCACGCGCGCACCGCCGACGACACGATCGATCCGCGTGCGCGGATCATCGCTTGTGAGCTCGACGTAGACCAGACGCCCGCCGCCACCGTACGGCGGGCCCCACCCGGGAGGCGGCGCGCCCGGATAGGGATACCCACCGCCGGGAGGCGGCGCCCCCGGATAGGGATACCCGCCCCCAGGAGGCGGCGGGTAGGGGGCGACCCAGGGGGCGGTCGGCGGGCCCGACGGCGGGGCCGCTTGATTGGGCTGATAAGGCGCCGGCGCGGCGGCCGCCGGTGGTGCCGGCGCGCCGGCGACCGGCACGGGCTGGGCACCGGCGCGCAGTGGCCAGGCTAAAGCCGCCAGCAGCAACGCCGACAAGAGGAGTGGCGACGTTCGACGCGCGCGCCGCCCCCCGATGGACACCCCCCCGACCAGAACGGAAGAACGACCGCGACCCGACATGCCGCCAGCATACCGCGAGAGCGGCGCGCAGAGATCGCCCGGCGACCCATGTTATAGATTCGCCGTGTCGTCGCAGCCGACCAGACGGGCACCGCGAATCGGGGCCGGCACCGGGGCCTCTTTGGCAGCGACCTTGATGCTGGCCGTCACGCTCTGGTCGGCCCGCGCCCAGGCCGCCGCCCCCTGGATCTACCGCGGCCTCACGCTGCCCCGCGGCGGGGTCGCGCTGGGGCTGGGTATGGGCCTGGGGCACGAACCGATCGACCCCAATCGCTCGACCACCGGGTTCGGCATGAACCTGGAGGTCGCGTTCGGCGTCACGCATGAGCTGGAGCTGGGACTGCGCACCGGACCCCGTTTCGGCAGCGACGGCGAATTCACCCGCGCCGACCGCTACGGCCGTCCGTTCGACACCGAGACCTACGGCACCGGCAACGACTCGTTCGCCAATCCCGAGTTGCGCATGACCTGGGCGGTGGCGCAGGGCTCGATCGTGCAGCTCGGGCTCGAGGGGCGGGTCTATCTACCGATCGAGCACGACACCCGCGTCGGCGTCATGTTCGCGCTGCCGTTGCGCCTGCGCCTGAGCATGGTGCGTATCGACACCGGCGTCTACGTTCCGCTGCTGTTCTACGACCCGACCCGATCGACCATCAGTTTCCCCATGCATCTGTGGATCCAGGCGAGCCGCACGCTGTGGCTGGGACCGCTGCTGGGCGTGCAGATCGTCAACGACGGGCACACCAGCCACACCGACTATCCGCTCGGCTTCGGCCTCGGCACCGCGCTGGCGAACGCCATCGACCTGCGCACCTGGTTCCTGTTCCCCGACATCAGCGGCAACGCCGCCGCCCGAAGATTCGGCGCCGGTGTGGCGCTGCAGATTCGCTTCGAATAGCCTGACAGAGCGACACCATGCGCTCTCAATCGATGGTCCTCGCCTGGCTCATCACGCTGGCGCTGGCGCCGGCGGCGATCGCGCACGCGGCTGCCGATGCGCCCGCCGGTTCCGGATTCACACCGGCGCCGCCGGCGCCGCCACCGACGCCGCCCCCGATCTTCGCGCCCGCGCCCCCAGCGGTGGCGACGCCAGCCGGAGCCGACCCCAATCCGCTGGCCGTCCCTCCGTCGCCCGAGGCCCCACCGCCCCGCCCCGCCGCGCCACCCACGCCCCCCGACCTGCCGCCGACTTCGTCGTTGGCGCCCCCACCGCTCGCGCCGCCGCCACCCCCGCACCGGCGGCAGTACGGCGACACCGGCTCGACCGAGCTGAGCCTCGCGCTCGGCTACACCCAGCAGACCGGCTTCTTCGGCGGCGGCGGCTTTCGCCGCTTCGTGATCGACGGCGTCGGACCCGGGATCGAGGCTTCGATCTCGAAGGCCTCGGGCCAGCCGACGACCAGCCTGGTGCTGGCGTCGCTGAAGGTCGTCCCCTTCCGTGGCGAGGTGGCCGCGCTGATCCTCACCGGCCGCGCCGGCCGGGTCTTCATGTCCGACCACGACGACGGCTGGGGCGTCGGCGGCACCGCCGGCGCGATCTTCTTCCTCTCCCCGGGCATCGGCCTCGAGATCGGCTACGCCATCCTCTGGTTCCTCCCCTCCCATTTCTGCGCCGACCTGGTCAGCTGCCGCGTCGAGGGCCCCGAGCTCGGCCTCCGCGTCTCATTTTAGATTCTGGCGCCGAGGTTCCGCGCCGCTTCCTGAAACGTCGGCGACCGCCGCCGTCGGCCGCCTGGTCAGCGACGGGTCGAACGCGAAGTCGATCGAGAACAACCCGAAGCGCCCGCGATAGCCGTGCGACCACTCGAAGTTGTCCATCAGCGACCAGTAGATGTAGCCGATGACGTCGGCCCCCTCCGCGCGCGCGCGGTCGAGCGCGTAGATGTGCGCGCGGATGAAGTCGGCGCGGCGCGTGCCGGCGTTGTCGGCGATGCCGTTCTCGGTGACCAGCAGCGGCCAGCCGTAGGTCTTGTAGTGCGTGAGCAGTCGATAGAGACCCTCGGGATAGATCTCCCAGCCCATGTCGCTGCGAGGCAGCTCCGGTGGCGCGGTCGGCACGTAGTGGTCGGGGCCGAGCAGGTGCCCGATCACGAACTCGCGCGTGTAGTAGTTGACTCCCAGGTAGTCGAAGGTGCCCGCCAGCGCCGGGTAGGCTTCGTCGATGTCGATCGCGCGCGGGATCGAGATCCGGATCCGTCCCTTGGCGACGCTGTCGAGAAAGGCGTCGTTGTAGAACGAGGCGGCGATCGCCGGCGACGAAGCCGTCGATCGGGTTCGCGGTCGCGGCGTCGAAGATGCGCAGGTTCTGGGCGATGCCGACGCGGGTCGCGCGCCCGTCACCGTCGGCGTCGGCGACGTCGGTCCGGCGCAGGGCGGCGGTCGCCAGCGCGTGGGCCTTCATGAGCGCGCGCAGCACCTCGCCGGCGCGCCGCGGGTCCTTCACGCCCGGCGGCCATTGACCGGCGAGGTAGCCCTTGGCGACGTAGACGTTGGGCTCGTTGATCGTGCACCAGAGGTCGACCGAGGCCCCGAACGCCGCGCCGGCGCGCGCCGCGAACGCCGCGAACGCCTCGGGCGCCCCCGGCCATTCCCAGCCGCCGCGATCGGCGATCCAGGTCGGCAGCGTGAAGTGATAGAGCGTGACCATCGGCTGGATGTGCGCCGCCACCAGCGACTGCAGCATCTCGCGATAGCGCGCGGCGCTGGCCTCGTCCCAGACCCCTTCCGCCGGCTCGAGGCGACTCCACTCGATCCCCAGCCGGTAGGTGTTGGCGCCCAGCAGCTGCAAGGCGGCGAGGTCGGCGCGCCACAGGTTCCACGAATCGGCGGCCCGCGCCGCGCTGGCGCCGTCGAGCACGTGGGGCTGGCCGTCGGGGTAGCGCCCCTTCTCCCAGGCGGTCCAGTCGTTGTGGGTCCCGCCCTCGATCTGGTGCGCCGACGTCGCCGCGCCCAGCAAGAAACCGGCGGGCGCGCCGTCGAGCAGGCGGTGCGCGGCGATCGCCTCGGGCGCGAAGTGCAGGCGGTCGCGGCAACCGCCGCCCAGCAGCAGCGCTGCGAGGACGGCGGCGCGCCGCAGCGCCGTCGTCGCTAGCGGCGGCGTCCCGCGCGTGCCGAAGATGCGCCCTTCTTCGTCTGGGCCTTGGTCTGGGCCTTGGTCTGGGCCTTGGTCTGGGCCTTGGCCTTGGTCCTGCCCTTCGCCTTGGCGGCGGTCGTCTTCTTCGCCTTGGCCGGCTTCCTCGCCTTGGCCGCCGCCTTCATCGTCTTGGCGGCCTTCATCGTCTTCGGCTTCGCGCTCTTCATCGACAGGCGAGTCACCTTCTTGGCGCTGGAGGCCTTGGCGGCCAGCTTGACCGGCTTCTTGGCGGCCGATTCGGCCTTGGCCTTGAGCGCCGGCTTCGCCGCCGGCTTGGCGCTGCGCGCGGCAGCGGCCTTGACCGGAGTGCGGGAAGGGCCAGCGGCGCGCACGCCATTTGCCGGCGAGGTCTTGGCCGTCGTCTTGGCCGTCTGGCGCACCTTGGCCTTGATGGCGTTCTGGCTCATCACCTTGGTGGGCGCCTCGGCGGTCACCGTCGGCTCGATGTCGACCACCTCGGACGCGACATCGACGTCGAGGTCGAAATCATCGTCGTCGGCGTCGGCGCCCATGACCACCGCGGACCGTTCTCGCATCTCCGACCCGCCCGCCGACAGCTCACCGTCGGCGAAGTAGTTCTTGAGGCGCGGTCAGATAGTACTCGTTCCAGCCCTGGCGGTAGCGGTCGCCCTGCCCGACGGGGATGTCGGTGTGCAGCAGCGTCACCAGCGTCCCGCCCAGCGTCGGCTCGAGCGTGATCTCGACGCGCGAATCGGGGCTCTCGGGCGGAAACTCCGTCGTGCGCCAGCTCTGCACGATGCGCGTCCCTTCGTGGAGCTCCAGCGTGCGCCCCTTGATGTAGCCGCCAGCGGACTGATGCTCGCCGCCGACCTTCGGGGACCACCGTCGCCTCGTCGCCGGTGAACGCGCTGTGCTCGGCGCTGTCCATCCAGGCGCTGAAGATCCGCTGCTGGAGTGGCCGGAATGACCTCGGAGATCAGGATCGATTCGTTCGTCACGGCATCGCCCTCCTTAGGGGCCAGGACACTATCATCTTCCGTGCTATACGGCACCCAAAGGTAAAGCACCGGTGATCCGCCTCGATTCCGTCAGCAAGCAGCACGGCCCGCAGATCCTCTTCCTCGAAGCCTCCGCGGCCATCAACCGCGGCGAGAAGGTCGGGCTGGTCGGCCCGAACGGCTCCGGCAAGTCGACGATCTTCCGCCTGATCATGAAGGAGGAGTCGCCCGACGACGGCCAGGTCTCGATCGATCGCGGCGTCACCATCGGCTACTTCAGCCAGGACGTCGGCGAGATGGCGGGCCGCAGCGCGGTCGCCGAGACCATGGACGGCGCGGGCGCGGTCGCCGAGGTGGCCGCCGAGCTGCACGAGCTCGAGCACGCGCTGGCCGATCCGGCGCGCGCCGACGAGCTCGAGCGCCTGGTCGAGCGCTTCGGCGACGCGCAGGCGCGCTTCGACGAGCTCGGCGGCTACGCGCTCGAGGCGCGGGCGCGCGAGATCCTGGCCGGCCTCGGCTTCTCGCAGGCGATGCAGGACGGCGACGTCGGCGCGCTCTCGGGCGGCTGGAAGATGCGCGTCGCGCTCGCGCGCATCCTGCTGATGCGCCCCGACGCGCTGCTGCTCGACGAGCCGACCAACCACCTCGACATCGAGTCGATCATCTGGCTCGAGGGCTTCCTGAAGCGCTACGACGGCGCGCTGCTGATGACCTCGCACGATCGCGAGTTCCTGAACCGCATCGTCACCAAGATCATCGAGATCGACGGCGGCGAGCTGACCACCTACTCGGGCAACTACGACTTCTACGAGCAGCAGCGCGCGCTCACCGAAGCGCAGGCCGAGGCGCAGTACGCGCGCCAGCAGGCGATGCTGGCCAAGGAGATGCGCTTCATCGAGCGCTTCAAGGCGCAGGCGGCCAAGGCGGCGCAGGTGCAGTCGCGCGTGAAGAAGCTCGACAAGATCGAGAAGGTCGAGCCGCCCAAGCGGCGCAAGACCCTGGTGTTCGAGTTCCCGCCGGTCGCGCGCTCCGGCGACGACGTGGTCAAGCTCGACCGCGTGCACAAGGCCTACGGCGACCACGTGATCTACGACGGGCTCGACCTGATGATCCGGCGCCAGCAGCGCTGGTGCGTGATGGGCGTCAACGGCGCCGGCAAGTCGACGCTGCTCAAGCTGATCGCCGGCGAGACCGCGCCCGACGGCGGCACCGTCAACGTCGGCGCCAGCGTCAAGATGGGCTACTTCGCGCAGCACGCGATGGAGGTGCTCGAGCCCGACAAGACCGTCTGGGAGACGCTCGAGGATGCGTTCCCGCTGGCGTCGATCGGCTCGCTACGCTCGCTGGCCGGCTGCTTCGGCTTTTCCGGCGACGAGATCGAGAAGCGCTGCCGCGTGCTCTCGGGCGGCGAGAAGGCGCGTCTGGTGCTGGCGCGGCTGCTCTACGATCCGCCCAACTTCCTGGTGCTCGACGAGCCGACCAACCACCTCGACATCGCCACCAAGGAGATGCTGATCGCCGCGCTCAAGGACTTCGAGGGGACGATGCTGTTCGTCTCGCACGATCGGGAGTTCCTGGCCGGGCTCTCCAATCGCGTGCTCGAGCTCGGCCCCGACGGGGCAACCGCCTACGGCGGCGGCTACCGCGAGTACGTCGAACGAAGCGGTCACGAGGCGCCCGGGCTGCGCTGAGCGGCCGGCGCGCGCGGCAGCACCATCACCGCCAGTCGATCCGACGGCAGCCACTCGCGATCGAAGCCGGCCAAGCTGTCCTCGCGCCAGCCGTCGGCGGGATCCAAGCTGAGGATGCGCCCGCGCGCAGGATTGATCCCGACGACGACCTGATAGTGGGCGAGCGCGCGATCGCCGTAGCGCTTCACCACCCCCACGACCACCGGGCGCCCGTGCCGGATCTCCCGCGTCAGATCGTCGATGCCGGCGCTGATCACGAACGCGTCGAGCCCGTACTCGAGCGCGAGATCGCGCAACTGCCCCGCGCGCCAGCCCTTGGCGGCCGCCACCGGGTCGCGCGCGTCGATGTCGGCGACGCTGGTCGGCGTCGTCCAGAACGACAGGACCATGGCCAGCGCCGCCGCGCCGCAATCGGCGGTGGCGCGCTGCCGGATCAGCGGGACGCGCCCGACGAGGGCCCACCCGGGATCGGCTGCCGCCTGGACGGCGACCTCATGAGGGGTGATCGCGTGCGCCGAACCGGCGTAGCAACCAACCCCCGCCAACGACGCGAGGGCGAGCGCCCCCAGCCAATACTGCGCTGACATGCGACTCAATCCCCCCCATCGTGAATCTGCGCGTTCTGGTGCTAGACGAGGACCAGGATCAACAAGACCAGTAGCGCCGCGGTCAGAACCCCACCGCCGATGTAGATATAGCCACCGCCCTGATAGTTCTGCAGCCCGGTCGACTGCTTTTCACGCGCCGCGTAGGCGGCCGCGTCATCGGCGAGGATCGACTGTCGGCGACGGTGACGAAGGCGCCGTTCCGCCTGGATCCGCGTGCTCGACGATCGGCGCCCGGGGCGTCTCGCTGCCCGCGCCATCGTTGAAGCGGCGGGAATCACCGCCAAAAGGGCCGCAATCAACAATCGTCGAAGAATCGAAGCCATTTGTATCCTCCCGCAATATCGTCAGTGGTCTCTACGAACGTCTTGAACATAGCCACAGGCAGGCTCGAGCGGAAGAGGCGTGCGCGCACAGGGGTAGCGGCGCTACGGGTCGCGTCAGCGGCGTCAACGCGGCTCGATCCTGACCCGCGTCGCGCGGGCTCGGCCTGGCGCCTGTCCGGCTTACGCGCCGCAGGCGGGCGCGCTTCATGACGTAGCGATAGGTCATCGTCGCCTTGGGCGGGATCACCAGATCGCTGAGGTAACGACAGGGGTTGGTGAACCGGTCGTCGACGCGGATCTCGAGGTGCAGGTGCGGCGGCGACACCCGGACGCCGGTACGCCCGACGAACCCGATCGTCTCGCCCTGGGTGACGCGATCGCCGTCGGCGATCCGGTAGGTCGACAGGTGCATGTAACAGGAGACGACCTTGCGATCGCTGTCGTGCTGGATGCAGACATAGATCCCGCCCGCGCCGAGCTGGCGATTGGTGTAGCGACCGATCTTGTCGGGCGGTATCGAGTCGACGCGCACCTTCTTGCCCATGTTCGCGCCGGCGTAGATCACGACGCCGTCCGCGATGGCGCGCACCGGCTCGCCGATCGTCGCGGTGATGTCCAGGCCGCGGTGACGGCGGGCGCCGCCGTCGCGCTCCTCGCCCGGACCGCTGGTGGCGACGCGCGGATTGCCCTCGAGCGGCGAGACGATCTTGATGCCCAGCGACGTGTCGCGCGTCTCGTCGGGCGCGGCGCTGTAGCTGAGGAGCATGCGGCGACGGGCGGTGAGGATCAGATCCTCCTGCCCGCTGCTGCGCACGTCGTCGCCCCAGACGAAGTGCGCGACCGCGCTGCGGTGGGGGACGCCGCCGAACTGCTCGTCGAGCGTGGAATGCGCGTCCTGCCACATCTTCAGAAGGCGCGCGCCGACGCTGAGGTTCTGCTTCGGATCCAGCAGGTTCGTCAGCGCCCACTCGCTCTTCTCGACGGGCGGCTTGGGCGCGCCCGCGCCGACGTAGAGATCGCGATCGATGCGCAGCAACCCCGCACCGGTGGGCGAGGTCAGCGCCGGATTGCAGGCGCTCTGGAAAAACACCAGCGCCGCGAGCAAGAACGGATCGACCTGCGAGCTGTTGGCGGCGGCCAGGAGATCGTCGGAGATGCTGGCGCCGACCGTCTCGCCGCGGCGGCCGCACAAATGCACCAGCGACGCGCGAAAGCGCTCGGCGTCGATCGCGGTCGGTGTCGCCGGCTCGGCGGGCCAGGTGGAGAGGGTGCGCAGCTGGTGAGCCGGCGTCGGCTCGCGCGCCGGGTGGCGCGCCTCCCATGGGCGCGCCTCGGCCGCGGCAGTGCCTACGACCAGGACGGATGCGACGACCAAGGTAAATCGAAGCAAGCCCGCGAAGTATCCCACAGCCTTGTCGATCTGTCGGGCGTCGATTTTCATGGCGCGTTGAATCGAGGTGACTGCCGATGGCATTAGTATCAGCGTGTCATGAACCTGGCGAGAGATGCATTCCTGGTTGGTTCGTCGGTCGCCGCCGGCGCCATCAACTCCGTCGCGGGCGGTGGCACGCTGCTCTCGTTCCCGGCGGCGATGGCGTCGGGTTTGAGCGCGGTCGTGGCCAACGCCACGAACTCCATCGCAATGACGCCCGGCTCGCTCGCCGCGGCCTGGTCATATCGGCGTTTTCTCGGGGATAAAGCGCGTCTGACGCTGTTGCTCGCGCTGCCCGCCGCCGTGGGGGCCACGCTGGGCGCGTACATTCTTCGACACACCCGGGCGAGCCTGTTCGAGGCGATCGTGCCCTGGCTGATCCTGGGCGCGACGCTGATCATCTTGTTGCAGCAACTGGGCCTGCACCTTGGGCAGGGCGCGTCAGGGCCGGCGGCGGAGCGGTCGCCGCGCTGGCTGGGGCTGGTGTTCTTTTTTCAATTCCTGGTCGGCATCTATGGCGGCTATTTCGGCGGCGCGATGGGGATCATCATGCTCGCTTACCTGACGATGCTGGGCGGGATGGAGATCCACCAGATGAACGCGATCAAGAACGCGCTGGCGGCGCTGATGAACGGGGTCGCGTCGATCTACTTCTTCACGCGCGGGATGATCGACGCGCGCGCGGCGTTGCTGATGACGGTGGGCGCGGTCGCGGGCGGCTTCATCGGCGCGCGCGTCGCCCGCCGCGTCCAACCGCGCCGGGTGCGCTGGGCGGTGATCGTGATCGGGCTCAGCCTGGCGGCGGTGTTCGCGGTGCGCCAGTTCGCCAAGGCGTGAGCGCGCCCTCACACGTCTTCTCACCCGTCTTCTCACCGACCTTGGTCCTCGTCAGCGCGCGGGACGGGCGTTGAGCGGCTGCGCCGGCAACGGCGCCGAGTAGAACAGCTTGGGCGTGGGCGTGCGACTGCGCCGCGCCGGCGCGCCCGAGCCGACACCCGCGCTGGTGACGTCGAGCGGCAGCGTGAAGAAGAAGGTGGCGCCGGCGCCGACGCGGCTCTCGGCCCAGATGTCGCCGCCGTGAACCAGCACCAAGGCCTTGGCGATCGCCAGGCCGAGCCCCAGCCCGCGGTGGTCGCAAGGTGTCGCCTGCCAGCCGACGTCGAACACGTGCGCCAGGCTACCCGCGGGGATGCCGGGCCCGTCGTCGGCGACCGAGAAGCAGACGTGATCGCGCACCAGCCAGGCGCGCAGCTCGATCCGGCCGTGCTCGGGGGTGAACTTCAACGCATTGACCATCAAGTTCGACAGCACCTGCAGCATCCGGTCGGAATCGCACTTCACGACGATGTCGGGGGTCGGCGTCGAAACCACCAGGGTCTGCGCCCGCTGCGCGGCCAGCGGCTCGAAGAGCGCGCCCGCCTCCGCCAGCATCCCTTGCACCGAATTCGCTGCGCGCTTCAGGACGATCCCGCCGCGTTCCAGCTGCGCGACCGCCAGCAGATCCTCGGTGAGTCGGTTCATCCGCTCGGCCGAGCGGCGGATCGCCTCGAGCCGGCGATGACGGCCCGGGCTGGTCGCCGGCCCCTCCGACGCGAGCAGCCCCTGGGTCCCGGCGAGGATCGCCGTCAGCGGATTCCGCAGATCGTGCGACACGGTGGCGAGCAGCTGATCGCGACGCATGGTCTCGCTGACGCTGCGACGCACCAGGGCCGCCTGTTCCAGCGCGGTCGCCACCCGCTGGCCGAAGGCGGTGGCCACCACGAGATCGAAGATGCCGTAGCGGGCGGTGCGCCGGGTCGAGGCGAAGGTCAACCGGCCGAGCCGGCCGTGCTGTCCGTGCAGGTCGACCGTGATCTCCGAGGTGAGGCCGCGGCCGAGGAGCTCGATCTCGGTCTCGGAGCGACGCGCGCGCGTCAGGGGATCGCCCTCACCCTCCGCGGAGGGGGTCGACGGCGCAGGCGCTGTCGCGGTCTCGATCGTCAGCGTGCATTGATCGCCGCGCAACGTTCCGGCCCACTGGTTGCGCAGATGGCGGCGACGTTCGATGTCGCGGATCTCCTTTTCGCGGTCCCACTCGCGGTGCCCGACCAGCAGGCGCTGTACGTTCTCGAGCGCCGGCGCCAGGCGCAGGACGCACCAATCGGCGAGCCCGGGCAGCGCCAGGCGCGAGGCGGCGGTCGCCACGGTGGAGAGATCGGTCGATGCGCCCAGGAATGCACTCGCCTCGGCGAGGAAGGCCAACCGATCGCGCGCGGCAGCGGGATCGATCCGCGAGCAGAGCGTGATCGCGTCCTCGTCGGCGTTCAGGACCTGATGTTCGGTGTCGCCGGCGTAGCGCTGCACGACCTCACACAGCTCAACCAGGCTGCGATCGGCGGCGCCGCGCGCCCACAGATCGGTCTGACTGAGCCAGGTGGCCAGCGGAGTGCCCGTTCCCCATACAGGGGTTAGGCTGGATATAGAAAGGCGCCGATATCGGGCGCCGATGAGCCATACGATAGTGTCGAGCTTTCGCATGAGAAGCGCTCTTTCCGAGTTCCTTTTACAGGTAAATCGACCCCAACCAATAGTCAGGTCGACCGCGTAAAGATCGGGTACGCCGGCAATCGCCCAACCAGGTGCTCTCAATAGTGCTCAGTAGTGCGCTCTAGCGAGAGCTTCCTAGGGCCTGGCAGGTTCGTGACCCGTCGTCAGATTGCAGGGTGAACCAATGAACGGTGAAGGAGGCAGTCATGTTGTTCATCCAACCGGTCATCCACCCGGTCTCGGCGCAGCATGCGGGCGCGCAGGCAACGGCTGAGATCGCGACGCTAAATACCCAGGCGCGCGCCCACGCGCGTGTTCCGTTCACCTTCGGTCAGCTGGCCCAGACCGATTCCACCACCGCCCGTCCGGGAGGTGCCGGCACTGGGTTCAACTCTCCTGGAGCCGGTACGTTGCCCGCTCCGGTGACGACACCGATCACGCCCGGGCCGACCAATGAAAACACGCCCAGCTCCGGCACCCTGCCAGGGACGGGTTCGGGAATGGATCAGGACACGTCGCTCGGCAAATCCGCGTCGCCGACCAGCACGCCGAGCCCCCTGCCGCCGATCGACACGACACCAATGGGAACCGGAGCCAGCGGGACCGGCGGCGGTGAGGACGACAAGTCGCTGCCCGGCAGCGGCGGGCCGGGAGCGTCTGGCGTCCCCGAGCGCCGACCCGAACGCGGTCGAGCACACCAGCGGCGACCACCCCGGCGTGGCGCCGATGGTTGCACCGACCGGGGCGCCAACCGATCCTGGATTGGGCACCACCGGATCGCTCGGCGCGGACCCGAACGCGGTCGAACACACCAGCGGCGACCACCCCGGCGTAACGCCGCAACCGGCACCTGTTGAGTCCTCGGCCCCAAATACCGGGGGCCAGGTCCATTAAATCGTCCACTGAAACCGCTTGTTCGTAATCTGCGTGACGATTTGAGGCAACGCTGTCGATCTTCAGCGGCAGCGTTGCACTCCCACTTTCGGACGGCCACCTTCTGCGCGCAGGTGTAGCATCGGTCCGGTAGTGGAAGGAGGGTCATCATGGGTACCATCGTTGTGGGCAAATCGGGCAAATCGGGGAACACGGTCGAGAACGGTACGGCGCTGAGCGCGCAGGGGATCGGGAACCAGACGAACCCAAGCGAGCCGCCAGCAGAGTCGCGCATCGACGCGACGGAGCGTCTGACCATCGAGTTTGCGCGGCTGCGCGCGAAGTTCGGGGCGGATCCGGCAACCGCGGGCACGTCGCTCGACGACGCGTGGACGTCGCCGACGGCGGCGATGGAGGAAGACGAAGCGGAATTCATCGACGCGGTCGCCGATTGTCTCGGCGTCGGTCTGTCGCTGGACGCCGCGCTCACCTGCTGGAACAGCGGTGGGCTGTTCTACGACAACGCCGACCAGGAAGAAGACGAGATGGAATCGTCGCTGCCCGACGTGAGCGTGGCGTCGCACCACGGGCACGCCACCGGTCGCCGTCTGGTCGTTCAGTAGCCGCCCGCAGCAGGCGATCGCGTGGGCGTAGACGGCTTTGTGCCGTCGGAGCCCATCGTTGTTTGGAGGTTCGGAACCCTTTCAGGGTTCCGAGGCAGGTGAAGGCGGAACCGGCGCGCCCGCGGCCGCCAGCGTGCGGCGCAACTGATCCCGATCGAGATCATTCTCCCAGCGCGCCAGCGCGACGGTGGCGACACCGTTGCCGATGAGATTGGTGATCGCGCGCGCTTCGGACATGAAGCGGTCGACGCCGAGGAGCAACGCCAGCCCTTCGACCGGCAGGGCGTTGGTGGCCGACAGCGTCGCCGCCAGCGTGACGAAGCCACCACCCGTGACGGCCGCCGCCCCCTTCGAGGTGAGCAGCAGGATCGCGAGCAGCGCGACCTCTTGCCCGAGCCTGAGCGGAACGTCGAGCGCTTGCGACAGGAACAACGTCGCCAGCGTCAGGTAGATCGACGTCCCGTCGAGGTTGAACGAGTAGCCCATCGGGATCACGACGCCCGCCAGCGCCGGACGGCAGCCGAGCGCCTCCATCTTCGTGATCAGCCGCGGCAGCGCCGACTCGGACGACGAGGTCGCGAGCACGATCAGGATCTCTTCGCGGATGTAGCGCAGGAAAGCGAAGATCCCGAACCCGCAGCGGCGCGCGATGAAGCCGAGGAACAACACCACGAACAGCGCCGCTGGTCAAATAGAAGGCGAGCATCAACTTCGCCAGGCCGACGAGCGTGCCGACGCCGTACTGCCCCACGGTGAACGCGATCGCCCCGAACGCACCGAGCGGGGCGAGGCGCATGATGACCCCGACCATCCCGAACAACACGTGCCCCGCCCCTTCGATGAAGGCGATCGCCGGCGCGGCGGCCTTGCCGATCGTGGCGGCGGCGGCGCCAAACAGCACCGAGATCAACAACACCTGCAGGATCTCCCCCTTCGCGAAGGCGTCGATCACCGTCGTCGGAATCACGTTGAGCAGGAAGTCGACGGCGCCCAGGTGGTGGCTGGCGGCGACGTAGCTGGCCACGGCCTTGGTGTCGAGCGACGCGGCGGCGACGTGCAAGCCTGCGCCCGGGCGCACCAACTTCCCCACGAAGAGGCCGATCACCAGCGCGCACGTGGTCACGACCTCGAAGTAGACGATCGCCTTGATTCCAAGGCGCCCCAGCTTGCGTAGGTCGCCCATCTTGGCGATGCCTGTCACGACGGTGGTGAAGATCACCGGCGCGATCAGCATCTTCACCAGCTTGATGAAGCCGTCGCCCAGCGGGCGGAGCGCGACGCCGACGCCCGGCTTGACGTGTCCGAGCACGGCGCCGATCACGACCGCGACCAGAACCTGAAAGTACAGGCTGCGATGAAGGCGCGACGTGGTCATCGCGCCGGAAGATAACCCGAGTGAAGCGGCGGCGGGCGCTCCACCTCTCGGATCTCTTGCCGGTAGCGGGTCATCGCGGCGCAGATCTGCGCCGGCGAAGTGAAGTCGACGCGCGGGTGACGAAGGGGCACCCACTGAAACCGCTCGTAAAAGAGCGGCGACGGATGGGGCGGTCGCGAGTAATCGTAGCGTGCCAGCGGCCGGAATCGCTCGCGGCCGATCTCGACGGATTCCAGGTTCGCGCGCGCGGAGACGTATGCGTCCAGCATCTCGGCCTTGAGCTGCCGCTCCTGCGCGGTCAACACCAGGACCACGTCGTCGTGCGAGCCGGCGACGAACTCGTGCGACCGCACGACCCGATCGCGAAAGTTGTACTCGGCGAACATCCAGGACGCGCAGCGATTCGGCGTCGCCGGCGAAGGTGCTGCCGATCATGTTGGTGACATCGTGGTCCTGATGCCCCCCCTCGTAGGCCGGCACCCACAGCGTGTCGATGTCGTTCGCCGGGTCGGCGAGCACGTGCGCGACGCGGGCGCGCGCCTCGGCCAGGTGATCGCGCAGGGTGCGCGATGGCCAGTCGAGAAACGCCAGCGGATGCACCCCCAGCCGCTCGGCAACGCGCAGCGCCTCGGCGCGCCGGCGGCAGACCCGCGCCCCGTGATCGCGGCGTTGCCAGGGCCACATCTGCTCGATCGGTGGGACGCCGGTGGTGAGATAGAGCGTGAAGATCTCGCGGCCTGCGGCACGGGCGCGCGCGATGGCGGCGAAACAGCCGACGATCTCGTCGTCGGGGTGCGGCGCCAGCACCAGGATGCGATGGCCGATCATGACGCCGCCGCGCGCCTCCAGACCGGCAGCGGAGGGCCGGGTGGCGTGGTCGCGCTCGGATCCGGGAGCCGCCGCATCAGCTTTCCTCCTCCTTTCGCTCTTCACGTCGGGTCGCCCGGCGCCAGATGCGGTCGAGCAGGTGGCGCTCGGCGATCGACCAGGCGACGATCGCGGGCGCGCCCACGAGGACCTCGCGCATCCTCTTGATGATGCCGAATGACAGCGCCATCGGTCGGTCGATGCCGAAGGGCGCGCACAGCAGAATCAGCGCCCCCTCTTGCACGCCGAGGCCACCGGGGATGAGGAACGCGGCGCTGCGCGCGGCCAGCGCCAGGCTCTCGATCACCACCGCGCCGGTCCACGGGACGCCGGGCCCGATCATGCGCAGGATCAGCCAGGTCTCCCCCGCCTGCAGAAACCAGCCGACGAGGTGGAAGATGATGGCGCGCGCGAGCACTGCCCGGCGCGCGCCGACCGCGGCCATCGCCTGATCGACGTGGACCGCCTGCGCCAAGAGTGCGCTCAGGCGCGGCGAGCGCTTCAGCGCCGGGAAGAGGCGGAGGATGCGATCAAACCCGACGCGGGCCACGATGATCACGCCGGCCGCGGCGACGGCCATCACGACGCAAACGAAGATGACCGCGCGCTCCAGCGGGCCGAGCGCCCCGTGCAGCGAGAAGATGATCGCGCCTGCGAGCGTGAACATGACCTGCGTCCCCGCGCCGACGCCAAGGTCGGCGACCATCGACGCCGCGGCAGTCGCTCCGGACACGCCGTTCTGCGTGAGCAACCGGGCCCGCGCGAGGTCGCCGCCGATCTGCGCCACCGGCAACAGGGCGTTCATCGATTCCCCGATCCAGCGCAAACGCAGCAGCGTCCCCAGCTTGGGACGGCCGAGCGACGGGATCAGAGCTTGCCAGCTGAGGGCATTCAACAACGAGGGAATGGAGCGATAGACCGCGGCGACGCCAAGCGGAGCGGCGCTGGTCGAGAGGATCGCGAGGATCGCCGACGGCGACGAAGAGAGCACCAGGGTCGCCAGCAGGACCAGGCCCCCGAACGCGCAAGCCAGCACGAGTGGTCGCATGGCTCGCTCAGTACGGGTAGCCGAGCATGACGTAGGCGCGAAGTCCCTCGTCGCCGATGGCAAGATCGACCCGCCCGAGCACGTTCGGGTGAACCCAGGCCCGCAGCCCGAAGCCGGCCGTGACGCGAACGTGACTGAAGACGTCCGTGCCGTTGTAGACTTGGCCGAGGGCGACGAACGGATCGATCCGCCAGTCGGCGGTGACGTCGAAGATGTGGGTCCGCAACATGCGGAGTCGCTGCTCGACCTCGACCTCCCAGGCCCCGTTGGCGATGAAGCGGTCATCGGGGTAGCCGCGCAGCAGGAACTCGCCGCCCAGGCTCGGGCGGTAGTAGAAGGGCAGGTTGCCGCCGCTGAACACCTGCGTCCAGTAAGCACGCGCCGCCAGCTGCAGCCACGAGAACTCGGGGAGCAGCCCGCGCGTGTGCGAGGTCACCTGGCCATAGGTCCCGCCGGGGGTCGAGTGGACGACGAAGGCGTTGAGCTCGCTGATCATGCCGATTTCGGCATAGTCACCGCCCTCGCGCGTGTCGAAGCGCAGGCTCACTCCGGCGCGCGCCAGCGCCGCGCCGTTGAGCCCGGGCGCGTCGGGGTAGGCCTGCTGCACGGTCGGCAGGTTGAAGATCGCGTGGTTCTCGAGCCAGTCGCCGCGCAGCTCGGCGTAGCCGCCCAGGTTCAAGAAGCGGGTGAAGTTGTATCCCCAGCGTCCGTTCGCGGTCGCGGTGGTGCGGGCGTAGCTCGATTCGCCCGACTCCGGGGTGTCGGGCCCCAGGCCGAAGTAGCGAAAGAACAGGTTGCGCCGAACCATGAGCACGGCGTTGGTGGTGACGCCGCTCGGCTCGCGCGTCAGGTCGTCGTAGGTGTACCAGAGCGTGCGGTTGACATGCGTGCTGAACGAGGCCACCAAGGTCCAGGTCCGCACCGGATCGAGATAGCGGAAGTAGCGGAAGGTCCCCGTGACGCCGGCCGCGGCGTTCCAGCTGAGGCTCGGCGCGGTGATCGAATAGACCGCGGCGACGGGGATGACGTTCAGGTCCGAATCAGAGAACTGGGATGTATCGGCCGGCGGTGGAGCCGACGTCCTGAAGAACACGGGCATGACGCCGTATGTGCTGCCCTCGTTCGGGACGGTGGCATACATGGGCAGAGGTATGAGCTGGGTACTGAGCTCTTCGGCCGACGCGCGCCCGTCAGCGCGCGCCATCGAGATCAGCAACAGCGTCGCCGCGGACCACGCGGCGCGCCCCGCGATCAAGCCGTTGCGGGCACATCGGCGCCCGAGCCAGCAATGGGGAAGACGGGGCGGCCGGTGTCGACGTCGCGCAGTACGGCGGAGACGATGCTGTAGACCTCGACGCGCGTGAGCTTGCCCGTCGGGCGCTGGTCGCGGATCGCGCCCAGCGTCCCCAGCGCCAGCCGCACCAGCAGCGCGTTGAAGATCACCAGCCCGCGCTCCGCGCCCTGCTCCTGCAGCGCCAGCGTGTAGTCGGACGACGCCCGCAGATCGGCGCGCGCCAGCGTCATCGCCTGCGCGCGCTCGGCCTCGCTCGGCAGGTAGACCCGCCCCTCACGCGCGTCGGCGTCGCGATCCTTGAGGATGTTCACCAGCTGCAGCCCCTCGCCGAACAGGTGCGCGCGCTGCCGCAGGTACTCGCTGACGCCGGCCAGCTGTGGACGGTTGAGCAGGAACAGCTCGGTCAACATCTCGCCGACGATGCCGGCCACGATGTAACAGTAGTCGCGCAGCTCCTGCACGGTCGTGAGAGAGACGTGGCCACCCTCGTCGCAGCGCCCGACGATCTGGGCCATCCCCTGGGCCGAGCGCTTCACGTGGTGGCGCAGGATCTCGCGTGGCTCCTCGGGCAGGTCGGCGTACTTTCGCAGCACGAACGGGATCTCGCGCAGCAGCTCCAGGTAGCCCACGTGCTGCAGCGGCGGATCGGCGAGACAGTGCTCGGCCAGGTGGCGCGCGCGTTCGGGGTCAGGCGCGTCGAGCAGCGCGGTGAGCGT
Organism: uncultured Pseudomonadota bacterium; assembly: GCA_963778795.1. Classification (GTDB taxonomy): domain Bacteria; phylum Myxococcota_A; class Polyangia; order Fen-1088; family Fen-1088; genus DASRQZ01. The sequence continues at coordinate 276,464 of CAVZVU010000006.1, forward strand.
CTCGATCATTTGGATCCGCTGAGCTGGCGGCCAGTGCGTGGCGTCCTCGAAGGTGTCGATGATGCGGAAGAGCAGGTAGGCGACCCCGACCTGATGCCGCGTGGGCGACGGCAACATCGGGATCGTGACCGCGAAGGTCCGACTAGTCTTTTGCAGCAAATCATCGACGTCGGTCATAACGGCTCCTCCATGATCCGGGTTCGCGCTCGGGTGCGAATCTCAACGCCAACGGGCCACGCGTCGAGCAGCGACAAGACCGCGCGCGCGAGGACGGCGGCACATTCGGCGACGCGCCGGCGCATCTCCAGCAGCAGCCAGAGCGAGCGCGGATCGCGCAGCAGCGCGCCGGCGACCTGGACTCGACGGATTCCACCGTCCCGGTCGCGGCATTGTTCCAGCAAGGCCGGCAAGCTCTCTTCGGCGGTGTCGGCTACGGCGCGCAGCACCAGCCATGGCACGCCCGACGCCTCGGCGGTGCCGGCATGCGCCGCCGACTCCAGGTCGACCACCGCTGGCCCCTGGTCGCCGAAGCGCTCGTCGAGCGCCGCCTTGGCGGCCACCGTACCGGTGATCGCGCTGGTGGTGATCACGCGCCCACGCCTCGCGCCGCACGCGTGCGCCGCCCATTCCACCAGCGACGGCGATGAACGAAACTCTGCGCCGTCGCCGTCGCCGTCGGCCTTTTGCCCTTGCCGGCGCACCTGGTCGGCGATGACCAGCGCGCGCGGGTGCAGTCCCAGGCTCACGGCGCCCGCGACCCCGGTGATTAGCAGACGGCGCACCGGCAATACGCGCAAGAGCTCGCTCGTGGTGGCGCGGGCGAGACGCTCCCCCTCGCCGGTGGAGGCGATCACCACGGCGTGACGGCCAAGGCGGCCGCTGGTGACATGCGCCCGGCCAATGCGCCAGGTCGTGCGGCGCGTGATGCGCTTCGACAGCGGCCGGAGCTCCTCCGGCATCGCCGCGACGATCGCGGTCAGCGGGCCGTCGTCGCGGCTGGGCGTATTCGGACCGGCGGTCACGGCGCCACGTACCCCTGCTCGCGAAACCACGCCACGGCGCGGGCGAGCGCCGTCTCGATCGGGCTCTGGGGCAAGCCTAGGTCGCGCACCGCCTTGCCGGGGTCGAAGAACATCTTCTTGCGCGAGAGGCGCACCGCCTCGAGCGACACCCGCGGCGGACGGCGTCGCAGCCGCGCGAGGGGCACCTCGAGCGCCCCGAGGACCAGCGGCACGAAGTGCGGAATCCGCAGGCGCGCCCACCGCACGCCGGAGATGCGCGCCAGCATGTCGAGCAGCTCGGCCAGCGTCACGTTGCGATGGCCGAGGATGTAGCGCTGGCCAACGACGCCGCGCTGGGCCGCCAGCAGGTGCCCCTCGGCGACGTCGCGCACGTCGATGATGTTGAGCCCGGTGTCGACGTAGCCGGGGATGCGGCCTGAGAGGAAGTCGACCAGGAACTGGCCCGTGGGCGTGGGGCGCGCGTCATCCTCGCCGACCGGGGTCGACGGGTTGACGATGACGATGGGCAGCTTCTGCTGCGCGACGAACGCATCGGCCACCCGCTCGGCCATGAACTTGCTGCGCTTGTAGGCGCCGACCATCGAGTCGAGCGACGAGGGCGTGGTCTCGGAGGCCGCGCTTCCGTCGGAGCGCGGGGCGAGGGTCGCCACCGAGCTCGTGTAGACGACGCGCCCCACCCCGACCTCGGACGCGGCCGCGAACAGGTTCTCGGTGCCGGTCACGTTGCTGCGATAGATCTCGGCCGGCGACCGGACCTGAAAGCGATAGTCGGCCGCGCAATGAAAGACCACGTCGACGCCGTCGATCGCCTGACGGAGCGCGCGCCGATCGGCGAGGTCTCCGACGTGGAACGCGACCCCCAACCCCTCGAGCGGCCCGCGCCGGCTCGACGGCCGCACGAGGCAGCGCACGTCGTGCCCGCGCTCGCGGAGGAGTCGGGTGATGTGGCCGCCCACGAAACCACTCGCGCCCGTGACCAACGTCTTCATCGCAGAGCCTCCCCCTCCTCAGCCCGCGAAGTTCCAGACCGCGAGACGCAGCAGGTCTCGGGGATGCTTGCGCACGTCCATGACGACCGAGGCCTCGAACCCCGAGTGCATCGCGCAGTTCTGGCAGAGGTCGTCCTTGCGCGACTCCCAGTAATCCCAGTCGGTGTGATTCCAGAACTCGTCCCAGTCGGGGACGTACTCCTTGCCGATGAGATAGCAGGGCCCCTTCCACCCGCGCGGCGTGAAGGTGACCGTGCTCCACGGCGAGCAGTCATAGGAGCGCTCGCCGGCGGCGAACTCCAGGAACATCGGCGTCGACGTGATCGGAAAGCGGCGCGCCAGCTCCTTGACGAAGCGGAACTTCTCCTGGATCTCGCGCTTCGACAGGAAGACGTCGTTGGCGACCGACTCGTAGTGATACCCGGGCGAGATCAGCATCCCGTCGACGCCGATCTCCGACAGCATGCTGCAAAGGGATTCGAGCTCGCCGAGGTCGGTCTCTTTGAACACGGTAGTATTCGTCGTCACGTGGTACCCGAGGCGTTTGGCTTCGCGGATCATCTGCACCGCTTTGTCGAAAACTCCCTCGCGAGCACAAACGTAGTCATGGGTCGCACGCAGCCCATCGAGATGAACATTGATTGTCAGCCTCGAGGCTGGCGCGATCTTTCCGAACACCGCCTCGTCGAGCAGCAGCGCGTTCGTGCACAGGTAGATGTGCCGCTTGCGAGCGATCAGCGCCGAGATCAGCTCCGGCAGCTCGGGATACAGCGTCGGCTCGCCGCCGCAGATCGACACCACGGGCGCCTCGCAGTCGTCGGCCGCCTGCAGGCACTTCTGCGGCGACAGACGATCCTTCAGCTTCCCGGTGTGCCGCTCGGTGGAGCAGCCGATGCACGCGAGGTTGCACGCGTACAGCGGCTCGAGCATGAGGACGAAGGGGAATCTCCGTCGACCGCGCAGCGCATTTTTCGCCTGGTGCCGGATCATGTCGGTGGTGATGTGGATTGGAAAACGCATGATGCCTCTTACAGTGAGTGGGGTTCGAAACGCGGAGTTTCCGTCGACCGCTCACCCCTTGCTCATTCGAGATGTCCATGCAATCGGCCACTGACGATGCGCACCAATCGGTATTTGATGAACCGTCGCCGCTCGACGCTCCGACGGCGAACACCGTCGACGCCGCGATCGAAAGCGCGCGCGCGTGGTTAGTCGCGCGCCAGACCAGCGAAGGCTACTGGTGCGGCGATCTCGAGGGAGACACGACGCTCGAGAGCTACCTCATCCTGCTGCGCGCGTTTCTCCGGCACGGCGCCGATTCCGCGACCAAGGTCTCGGGAGCGGCGATCGATCCCGAGATCGAGCGGTTTGCGATCCGCATCCGCGAGCTGGCGCGCCCCGACGGAGGCTGGAGCTCGTACGCGGGTGGCCCCGGCAATCTGTCGGTCTCGTGTCTGAGCTACTTCGCGCTCAAGGTGGCGGGTGACTCGGCGCAAGCGCCCCACATGCGGCGCGCGCGCGATCTGATCCTAGCGCTCGGCGGCGCCGGATGCGCCAACTCGTACACGCGCTATCACCTGGCGATGTTCGGCGAGTGCCCCTGGTCCGACGTGCCGGCGATCCCGCCGGAGATCATCTTCCTGCCTCAGGCCGGCCCGTTCAGCGTCTACGACATGTCGAGCTGGTCGCGAACGATCTTCGTCCCGCTCTCGATCATCTACGCCTACAAGCCGGTGGTGCGGCTGCCGCCGGATCGGCGCGCCGGCGAGCTTTGGCGTGGACGCGACGACCGCTGGCGTGCCGAGGACGACAGCCGCGACGGCGCCAACAACGGCAACAGCAACAGCGACGGCGACGGCAACGGCTATGCGGCGGCCAACGGCAGCGGCCACAACGGCAACGGCCACCCCGCGGTCAACGGCAACAGCAATGGCAACGGCAACGGCAACGGCAACTGCAACGGCAACGGCAACGGCGACAACGATGCGGCCTTCTACGATCGCGACGAGATCGGCGGCGGCAACCGGGCCGCGCGGCGCTGGCGGCAGTTCTTTCTGAACGTCGATCGCGTGCTCAAGGTCGGCGAGCGGCTGCCGCTGGCGGGTGCGCTGCGCCGACGCGCGGTCGATCGCGCGTCGGCCTGGATGATCGCACGGCTCGCGCACTCCGACGGCCTGGGCGCGATCCTGCCGGCGATGACCAGCTCGGTGATCGCGCTGCGCTGCCTCGGTTACCGCGACGGCAATCCGCGCCTGGAAGAGGCGCTGCGCGCGCTGGATCGGCTGTTCACCAGCCGCGGGACCGCGGGGCTGCGCGTGCAGCCCTGTCTGTCACCGGTCTGGGACACCTGCCTTGCCGCCTCGGCGTTGATCCAGGCCGGCGAGCCGGCCGCCGGTCCGACGCTGACCCGTGCCGCCTCGTGGTTGCTGGGCCGCCAGTGCCAGCGACCCGGCGACTGGGCCGAGAAGAACCACGCCGCCCCGGGGGGCTGGGCGTTCGAGTTTCGCAACGACTTCTATCCCGACGTCGACGACACGGCGATGGCGTTGATCGCGCTCGCCGGCGTGAAAATGAGCGACGGCGCCCGCGCGCGCGTCGCGCAGCGCCGCGGCCTGGCCTGGCTGCTCGGCATGCAGAACCGCGACGGCGGCTGGGCCAGCTTCGATCGAGACAACGACAAGCACTGGCTGACCCAGGTTCCGTTCGCCGACCACAACGCGATGATCGATCCCAGCACGCCCGACATCACCGGGCGCGCGCTCGAGTGCTTGAGCCACTTCGACGGCTTCGACGCGCGCCACCCGACCGTGCGTCGCGCGATCGATTTCGTGCGCGACCAGCAGCACGCCGACGGATCGTGGTTCGGGCGCTGGGGCGTGAACTACATCTACGGGACCTGGCAAGTGCTGCGCGGCCTGAGCTGCATCGGCGAGGACATGACCCGCGCCCACGTGCAGCGCGCCGCGCGCTGGTTGACCGAACGCCAGAACGCCGACGGGGGCTGGGGCGAGAGCATCGCGAGCTACGACGACGCGGCGAAGAAGGGGGTCGGACCGTCGACGCCGAGCCAGACCGCCTGGGCGGTGATGGGGCTCATCGCCGCCGGGCTGCATCGCCACGCCGCCGGTGCATGCCGGCGTTCGCTACCTGGTCGACAGCCAGGATCGGGAAGGATCATGGCGCCAGGATCAGTGGACTGGAACCGGTTTTCCCGGCGTCTTCTACCTGAACTACGAATACTACCGGCACTACTTCCCGCTCATGGCCCTGGCCCAGTACCGCCGCGCCCGGAAGTAGACGCCGCCGCCCCGCCCGTGATCAGCCGCGCACCGCGCGTCGACATCACGTACGCCCAGATCCAGTCGACGAACACGAACAACCGATTGCGAAATCCGATGAGGAACCAGAGGTGGACGAACACCCAGGCGAGCCACGCCGGCGTGCGCGTGAGCGCGATCCCGCGCAGCTGAGCCACGGCGCGACGCCGTCCGATCGTCGCCATGATCCCCCTATCGAAGTACTTGAATGGGACGCGCGGCCGACCGGCGAGCGTGCGCTGGATGTTGGCGGCGACCGAGCGTCCCATCTGGATCGCGACCGGGCTGACACCAGGCAGCGGCGCCTCCGCGCCGGCCGGGACCAAAGCCGCCATGTCGCCGATGACGAACAGCTCGGGGTGGCCGGGCAGCGAGCAGTCGTGCGCGACGGCGACCCGACCAGCTTTGTCAGGCGTGACGCCCAGGCGCGCCCCGAGCGGGCTCGGACGGACGCCCGCCGTCCAGAGCACCGTCGTCGAGGGGATGGTCTCGGCGCCGAGATGGACGCCGTGCGCGTCGATACCGGTTACCTCGACGCCGGTGCGGATCTCGACGCCCAGCTCGCCCAGTTGCTGCGCCGCGCTCGCCGCCAGGCGCTCCGAGAACGTGGTCAGCAGGCGCGGCGCGCGTTCGATCACCACCACCCGGGTCTCCGCGGGATCAAGGTGATGAAAATCGCGCGCGAGGACGTTGCGCGACAGATCCGCGATCGCGCCCGCGAGCTCGACGCCGGTCGGTCCGCCACCGACGATCGCGAAGGTCAGCCGTGCCCGCCGCGCCGCCGGATCGCGCTCGCGCTCGGCCGCCTCGAACGCGAGCAGCACCCGCCGCCGGATCTCGGACGCGTCGTCCAGATCCTTGAGGCCGGGCGCCAGGCCCCGCCAATCGTCGTGGCCGTAGTAATTGGTGTACGCGCCCGCGGCCATGATCAGGTAGTCGTACCGGGCGCGCTCGCCGTCGCCCAGCACCAGCGTGCGGCTGGCGACGTCGACGTCGACGACCTCGGCCAGCACCACGTCGATGTTGTGCTGGCGCCACAGGATCGATCGGATCGGCACGGCGATCTCGTTGTCGCTGAGGCCCGCCATCGCCACCTGGTACAGCAGCGGCTGGAACAGGTGATAGTTCAGCCGGTCGTAGATCGTGACGTCGACCGGGACCCGCGCCAGGCTGCGCGCGGCCGACAGCCCCCCGAAGCCGGCGCCCACGATGGCAACCCGCGGCCGCGAAGCGGGGCCAGCAACAGCAGCGTCGGCGTCGGCGGCGCTCATGCCACGGCCGGCGGGCCTTCGCGCGGAAGGACCACTTCGAAGCGGGTGCCGACGCCCGAGGCCTGCGCCAGCGCCTGCACGTCGCCGCCGTGATAGCGCGCCACCTGGCGCACCAGCGCCAGCCCGATACCGACGCCGCTCGGACCGGCGGCTGCGCCCGTCGACGCGGCGCCGCCGTTGGCCGCGCTCAGGCGATAGAACGGCGCAAAGATTCGCTCGCGCTCCGACTCGGGGATCCCGGGGCCGCCGTCCTCGACGGCCAGGATCGCGCTCTCATTGGTGGTCGCCAGCACCACCTTCACGTCCTTGCCGTGGCCGTGGCGGTAGGCATTTTCCAGCAGATTGCGCACCAGGTGGCGCAGCAGCAGCGGATCGCCCTTCAGCGACACCGGCGCGCCGCTGATGCTGGTACCGCCGCCCAGCCGCTCCGCCTCGCTCTCGACCAGCCGGCGCATATCGACCGGCTCGAGCGGCCGGCGCGGCGTGCGCGCGTCGGCGCGCGCCATCAGCAACAGCTCCTCGATCAGCGCGTCGAGATCCACGATGTCGTGGCGCGCCTCTTCGATGAGCCGCCCGCGCCCCTCGGGGGACGCCTCCTCGCCGATCAGCTCCAGCGCCATGCGCAGGCGCGTCAGCGGCGAGCGCAGCTCGTGCGAGGCGCTGGCCAGCATCTGCTTCTGTTGCCCCATGAGCACGTCGATCTGCCCCGCCGCCTGGTTGAAGGTCGCCGCCAGCGTCGCCACCTCGTCGCGCCCCTCGACCGGCACGCGGTGCGCGAGATCGCCCTTGCCCCAGCGTTCGACGCCGACGGCGACGCGCTCGATTCGCTTCGTGAGTCGGCGCGCGACCGGATAGCTGCCGGCCGCCATCACCAGCGACAGGATCACCACCCCCGCGGGGAACGACAGCGGGCGCCGCGGGCGCGGCCGGATGCGGCTGCGCAGCCCCGCTTGCCGGCCGTCGGGGAACGACACGATGAGCTCGATCCCCGCCCGATCTTGCGACCAGCCCGGGCCAGGGTGACGGGGCCGGATCATCGGCCGGCGCGTCGCCTCGGCCAGCACCCGCCCGTCGGCGTCCCACATCGCCAGATCCATCGACAGCTCGTCGCCCAGCGTACCGAGACGCGCCGGCAGATCCTCGTCGGGCACGTCGCGCAGCGTTTCCAGCAGCACGCCCGAGGCAACGCGCAGGCGCTCGGCCGGCGGGCCGGACGGCTCGCCGAGCACGCGAAAGGCGACGTGAACCGCCAGCAGCCAGATCACGGTCGATGCCAGCAGCGCGAGGTAGAGCTGTAGGTAAAGGCGTCGGGTCACGCGGTCGTACCTTCGTCATCGTTTGCGCCGTTGCTGGTTTCGCCGCCCGCCTCGGGCGGGGTGAAGACGTAGCCCGCGCCGCGCACCGTCTGCACGAACTTCGGCCGCTTCGGATCGTCCTCGATGGCATTGCGGATGCGCGACACGTGCACGTCGATGCTGCGATCGACGCTGCTGTCGGCGTCGTCGCTGCCCAGCGCCTCCATCAACTGCTCGCGCGTCTGGATGCGGCCAGCGCGCTCGGCCAGCAGGACCAGGATGTCGAACTGGCGCCCGGTCAGCTCGCGCCGCACGCCGCCGACGCGCACCTCGCGCGTGCGGCGATCGATGGTCAGCCCTTCGAAGCGCATCGCATCGGGCGCGCCGGCCGCGGGGCGGCGCGTGCGCCGCAGGATCGCGCCCAGGCGCGCCAGCACCTCGCGCGGGTTGAAGGGCTTCGGCAAGTAGTCGTCGGCGCCGAGCTCGAGCCCGACGATGCGGTCCAGATCGTCGCCGCGCGCGGTCAACATCAGCACCGGCACGTCGGAGCGGGCGCGGATGCGGCGGCAGATCTCGAAGCCATCCATATCGGGCAGCATGACGTCCAGGATCACCGCGCTGACGTCGCCCGCCTCCAGCGCCGTCAGCCCCGATCGGCCGTCGGCGCGTTGCTCGACGGTGAAGCCACGCGACGCGAGATAGCTCGCCAGCATGGCGGCCAACCGCTCGTCGTCGTCGATGATCAGGATCCGATCGGTCATGGCTGGGGACCAGCGCCCTTGATCATGATAGCCGGTGGGCGCGCGCGGACCGAAAGAACGCGAGCACGCCGGCGCAGGGCTCCTCGGCGAAATACCGGAGAGCCCCGTCGCCGGCCCGCTTCCTCACTACTCGGCATCCATCGGGTGATGGTCGGGGTGGCGCTGGATCTCGGCCAGGACCTTCTGCCGCTGGTCAGGCGTCAACACCTGCGCGGTCGCGACCATCCCCTGCGTCAGCAGCGACGAGGTCCGGTCAATCGACTGCACCGACTGCTGGCGCAGCTTCTCGATCGCCGCGGTGTCGATGTTCGGCGCCGCCAGCGCCTGCTGGATCTGCTGGCGCAGCTGGAAGTGCTGCTGATGGGCGGCCTTGAGCTGCGGGCGCAGCCCCGCCCAGATCGCCTTGACCTGGGCCTTCTGCGCGTCGGTCGCGCCGGCGTCGGTCAGGATGCGCTCCATGCGCGCCCGCATCCGCTCGTGCATCTCCGGCCCTCCGCCGTGGCCCGGGAAGCCGTAGGCGTTGGCCGCCGAGTAGGTGACGCCACCCAGCGCCAGCGGCAGGGCCAGCGCCAGCCAGGTCCACTTGCGCCAGCCGCGCCCAGGAGCACGAGATGCCGCGCGAGATGCCGCGCGCGGATGCCGTGCGGGATTCGGTGCTGTCGGGGGTCGAGTTCGGTGCGGTCATGATGGTCTCTCCTTCTTTCGTGGTTGGGTTTCTATCGTTGAGCCAGACTCACTCGCGTCCGGCACACCCTCAACTTGACCGCCGCGGTTGTCGCGGGTCTTGCGCGCGTGTAAAGAATTATGAAGCGCGCAACGCGGGGCGCGGCGGCGCGTCGCACACCCAGAGCGCGGCGACCGCGACCAGCAGCGCCAGGTTGCGCGCCAGCGTCAGCGGGCCGATGGCGTCGCCGCCGCCGCCGAAGCAACCACAGGCGATGTTGATGCCGCGCAGATAGGCCGAGGCGACGGCGACGGTGAAGGCCGCGAACAGCAGCAGGGCGCCGGCTGCGGCGGCGCGGCGCCAGGCCCGCGGCGTCACAATCAGACCCAGCCCCAGGACCAGCTCGGTCGCCGGCAGGGCCGCCGCCAGGTAGGGCGCCATCACCGGCAGCAGCTGGTAGTTGGAGATCTCGACGGCAAACCCGGCCGGGTCGCGCAGCTTGAGCAGGCCGGCCGCGACCAGCAGACCGCCCAGCCCCAGGCGGAGCAGCCACGCCGCCGACGCGCGCGCCGCGATCATCGGTGGACGCCACAGTCGACGCAGGGGCCCGACGAGCAGGCGAGCCCGGCCCGGCTCCAGGCCGCAAAGCCGCCCACCAGCACGGCGACGCGCAGCCCGGGGCGATCGCCGCGGCGGCGCAGCTCCTCGGCGACCGGGAGGGCGTCGTCGGTGTCGTCCCCGTAGACCACCAGCGTCTCTTTGCCTGCCAGGCGATCGAGGGCGGCGCTCGCGGCCGTGCGTGAAGAGGCGCACGGCAGATGGATCGCGCCACTGATGTGCCCGTCGGCGAACCGGTCGGCGGCGCGGGCGTCGGCGACCAGGGCGCGCGGGTCGCCGCACAGGTTGGCCACCTGGACCAGCGACAGCAACTCCACCGTCGGTGGCGCCACGGCGCCTGCGTGGTCGGGCGCGGCGGCGCAGGCGCGCGGCGGCGCGAACCCGCCGAAGCGTACGGCGTGCGGATGCAGCAGGTTGATCACCAGGCCCAGCGCTACGCCGGCGGCCAGCAGCACCGCGAGACGGCCGGGCAACCCATCGCGCAGGCCGGCGCGCTCGAACGCGGCGCCCGCGCCAGAGGCGCGAGGCTGCGGTTGGTGACCGAATTCCGAATCGTCGCTCATCGAGATGCCGAGGGGGCGGGCGGCTGCCCGCCTGGAAGGGAACCATACCAACGACGAAACTGTTCCCGCTAATCGCCCGCCAATCGTTGCCCCGAGCTTCCGCTGAGCTTGCGGCGCATCCGGCGCTGGTCCGGACGGCGACCGATCGCCGACGCCCGGTCGTTCATTTTTCGACGAGCTCTGACAGGCGTGTCGCAGGGCGGATGCCGGCGGCGCGCGCGGAGACCCGCGCCAGCACTGGCGCTGCCAACCAGGACCGCGACCCCGACCACCAGGCCGACCACGCCCTCGACCCGCTTCGGCGGGTCAGGCCCAGGTACAGGCGCAGCAACAGGTCGAGCCCCCAGCCCGCGATCCCCCCCGGCGAGTAAAAGACCGTCAGCAGCGCGCTCGCGGCGAGCTGCATCATCAAGCGGGGCAGCAGGCCGGAGCGCGACAGCAAGATAGGCTCGGGGATCATGTTCCCCTAGCTAAGCAAACCGCGCGCCGTCCTGCGGAAGGGGCTGATTCAGGGGCTGGTTCGAAGCTTCAGGGGCAATCGTGACCAGGATCGCGCACGGAGTGTGGCGTCCCCGCCCGGGCCTGTGCGGCTTGTCAGGCTCAGGCTCAACGCTGGCAGTCGCAGGGCGGGCAAACCGCCGCCGCGGGTGCCGCTGCCGGCGCCGCGACCGCCGCGGCGTTGTTGACCGCCGCGGCCGCGGCGGCCGGCGTGGGCGCCGCGGTCGCGGGCGCCGCGGCCGCCGTGTTCCTTGCGGTCGCCGCCTCCGACTCCAGCACCGCCGCGTTGGGCGCGGTCAGCGGCGCCGCGGTCATGGGCGTCGCGGTCACCGGGGTCGCGGTGGTGGGCGTCGCCGTCACCGGGGTCGTCGTGGCGGAGGTTGCGGCGCTCGGGACCGGGGTCGGCGACGTCGCGGTCTGCGGCGTCACCGTCGGCGGCGTCGCGGTCACCGGCAGGGCCGGTGTCGCGTCGGCGACCAGCAGCGCGGTCGACGGCAGGGTCGCCGGCGCCGCCAGCACCCGCGGCGAATCGACCGCCGCCGCCGTGAGGATCGACAAAACTGCAAGCGGTCCGAGCGTCGTCGTCAGGCTCATGTGGCTCTCCTCGCTCTAGTCGTCTTCATGAAAGCGCTGTCAGAATCGTGGGAGCGTGAGCTCGGCCGACAATCCCCGTCGCCCGAAATTCAGGCCCGACCCCGAGGCGCTATGCAGCAGCGGATGGTAAAAAAGGCGGCGATGTCGACTTACGAGGGGGGCTGCCACTGCGGTCGCGTGCGGATGCGGGTCACCGCCGACGTCGCCGACACCGTCGCGTGCAACTGCTCGATCTGCAGCAAGAAGGGCTTTCTGCACCTGATCGTGCCGCGCGACCAGTTTCAGCTGCTGTCGGGTCAGGACGACCTGACGACCTATCGGTTCAACACCGGCGTTGCGGCGCACACCTTCTGCCGGCATTGCGGCATCCATGCCTTCTACGTCCCGCGCTCCGACCCCGACAAGATCGACGTCAACCTCCGCTGCCTCGACGGCGTCGATCCCGCATCGGTGAAGGTGACCCCGTTCGACGGGCAGAACTGGGAACAGGCGATGGCCGAGCGCAAACGCTGACCGCGCGCCTCAGGTGCCGACGGGCGCGAAGGCGATCACGCTGTAGGCGACCGCCGGCGCGCCGCCCAGGTTGCGGTAGCCGTGCCGCTGGTCCCCGCGGAACACGACCACGTCGCCCGGCTCGAGCGCGAAGGTCTCGCCGCCGGCGCCGAGCTCGATGCGCCCGCGCTCGCAGGTCAGGTATTCGCGCGTGCCGGCGGTGTGCGGCACACCGGCCATCGAGCTGCCGACCGGCAGGTCCATCCGTTCGATCTCGAGGCCGGCGATGGTCTCGGGCAGGAGCTTTCGGATCGTGATCGTCCCGCGCGTGCGCGACGGCAGCGCCGCGGCCTTGTAGAGACGGCCAATCCGGCGCGGGGGCTCGATCAGCTCTTCCAGGCGCACCTGCAGCGCCTGCGCCGCTTTCACCAGCACCGCCAGCGTCGGGTTGGCGGCCCCCGATTCGAGGTTGGCCCAGGTGGCGCGGGGCAGCCCGGCCAGCTTGGACATCTGCTGCTGGGTCTGCCCGCGCGCCTCGCGCAGGGTCTGGATGTTGCGGCCGAGGTTGGCGGCGGCGTCATCGCGGTTGTGGGTCGTCAGCGCCATGGCGTCCAACACGATGACCCGTTGACAATATATTGGCAAGTTTGCCCATAGACCGGCGCGCGTGCCCCATCTTCCTGAGCGAGGGGACGGGGACGAGGACGAGGACGAGGACGAAGACGGGAATGGGAACGAGCAAGGAGGGGAAAATGAGCGACGCGCGAAGAGAGGGTGAAGGGCTCGAGCTGGCGGGCGCCGGGGCGGTGGTGACGGGCGGCAGCCGCGGGCTGGGACGGGCGCTGGGCGCCGAGCTGGCGCGCGCCGGCGCGCGCGTGGTGCTGGTCGCACGCGACCGCGGACCGCTGGACGAGGCCGTCGCGGCGATCCGCGCGCGCGGGGGGGAAGCGCACGGCGTGGTCGCCGACGTCGGCGCAGAGCTCCCCGCGCGAGACGGCGGCGACAGCGGGACCAACGATGACGCCACCGCGATCGCCGGCCAGGCGGCGGCGCTGGTCGGGTCGGTCGACCTGCTGATCAACAACGCCAGCACGCTGGGGCCGGTGCCGCTGCGGCTGCTGCTCGACACCGATTGCGAGGATCTGTCGCGCGCGCTCGCAGTGAATCTGGTCGGGCCCTTCCGCCTGACCAAGGCGATCGTCGGCGCGATGGTGCTGCGCGGGCAGGGCACCGTGTTGAACATCAGCTCCGACGCCGGCGTGGAAGCCTACGAGCGCTGGGGCGCGTACGGGGCGTCAAAGGCGGCGCTCGACCACCTGACCCGCACCTGGGCGGCCGAGCTGGCCGGGACCGGGGTGCGGGTGCTGGCGGTCGACCCCGGTGAGATGAACACCCGCATGCACGCGCAGGCGGTTCCCGACGCCGATCCGACGACGCTGGCCGATCCGGCGCGCGTCGCTGCTGGGATCGTCGCCTGGTTGCGCGCGCACCCGGGGGCGAAGTCGGGCGTGCGCGCCGTGGTCCGCGGGGGCGAGGTCGACGGCGGCGGTGCCGCCGCGGGCACCGGCGTGTCGCCGAGCGCACGACCGAGCGACCAGCCGGAAGGTGGCCCGTGACGCCGGCGCGCACCTACCCGGTCCGGCGCGACGACGTGCGCCTGCTGGTGATCGATCCGGTGGCCGACGCGTTCATCGAGACGCGCACCCGGGCGCTGCCGGCGCTGCTTCATCCCGGCGACCTGCTGGTGGTGAACGACGCCGCCACCTTGCCGGCGTCGCTGCAGGGGCACGACGAGCGCGGGCGGGCGATCGAGCTGCGTCTGCTGGCCGTCGACGACGGGAACGAGGGGGGCCAGTGGGACGACGCGGTCGACCACGCGGACGCCGACGCCGACGCCGACGCCGACGAGGGAAGCGGTCGGGCGCGGAGCGTCCGGTTCTGGGCGGCGCTGCTGGGGGCGGGCGACTGGCGCCAGCGCACGGAGGACCGCCCCTTGCCGCCGGAGCTGCGACCCGGCGCACGGCTCCGCTTTGGATCGCTGGCGGGCGAGATCGTCGCGCGCGCGTCGCTGTCGCCGCGCCTGGTCTCGGTTCGCTTCGACGTCCAGGGCGACGCGCTGTGGAGCGCGATCTACCGCGAGGCGCGACCGGTCCAGTATTCGTATCTGGCGCACCAGCTGCCCCTGTGGGCGGTGCAGACGGTCTACGCGGCCCGACCCTGGGCGTTCGAGATGCCGTCGGCGGGTCGGCCATTGTCGTGGGAGACGCTGTTCGCGTTGCGGCGCAACCAGGTGCGATGGGCGGCGCTGACCCACGCCGCCGGCCTGTCGGCGACCGGCGATCCGGCGCTCGACGCCGCGCTGCCGCTGCCGGAGCGATACGAGATTCCCGCCGCGACGGTTGACGCCGTCGCGGAGACCCGCCGCGCCGGCGGTCGGGTGATCGCCGTAGGGACAACCGTCGTCCGCGCCCTCGAGGGGGCGACCGCGGCGACCGGTGTACTGCGCGCCGGGCCGGGGACGACCGACCTGCGCATCGACGCCCGCTTTCGGCCCCGCGTCGTGGCGGGCATCCTCTCGGGCGCCCACGCCGAGGGTGAGAGCCACTTCGCGCTGCTGGGCGCGTTTGCCGGCGGCGATCTCCTGCGCCGGGCGTCGGCCTTCGCCGAGGCCCAGGGCTTCCAGACCCACGAGCTCGGCGATTCGATGCTGATCGTTCCCGACGCGTTGGGAACCACCCGGCATCGCGGGGCGCCGTGGGTAGACGAGCGCCGTCCGGCGGCGCTCGCGGCGCCACCCGGGTGAGGGTCTCCGATTGCCGAAATCGTCGCGGGGAAGAATCGGCGGGGACGTCCGTTTAGCTCCGTCGCAACCACGCGAAACCAAGGGCTGAGTCGCGCGTGCGCCATCGTTACCGTCAAGACCCGATTGACCCATGGCCTAGATGGGCGCACTGCCTAGGAGATGCGGACATCTCAGCAGCGGCATCTGGACTTCGCGCGCGCCGACTCCCGAGAGACCCGGCGCCGGCTGGCGTTCTTCGAGACGAGCAGCCGCGTGGTCGCCTCGGCGCGCGATGAGATCGGCGTTCTGCAGGAGTTGGCTCAGGTCGCTCTTCCCGAGCTCGGTGAGTACTGCCTGTTCGATATTTGGCGGGGCGCCCGCCGGCTGGAGCGGTTCGCCTTTCGGTCCAGCGAGGCCGGCTTGGCGGTCGAGAGCATGTCGCCGCCGGTGACCTGGAACAGCCGGTCGCATCCCGCGCTGGACGCCATGCAGGGCGGAGCGGCCCTGTTGCTGTCGCCGATCTCGCCGGGAGATCGCGCGCGAATCATCGAGGCCGAGGGCCCGGCCGGCGCGCTCCACGACCCGGCGCTGAGCTCGGTGATCATCGTGCCCGTCGGTCGGGGCGAGCGCGTCCTGGGGACGATCACCGCCTGCTACACCGGTGGCACCCGCTGCCACTCGCCCTCCGACGTGGTCCTGGCGCAAGACCTGGCGCGCACCGCGGCGTTCGCGCTGGAGAACGCCGACCTGCGCCGCGAGGCGCAGGCGCGCGCCTACGAGCTGGTCAACGAGAAGGCGCGCCAGGAGACCGGGTATCGAAACTTTCTCGCGACGCTGTCCCACGAGCTGCGCGCCAGCCTGGCGGCGCTGCTGCTGTGGGAGAAGATCCTGCGCGGCGCGCAGGACGAGCCGACGCGCAAGCGGGCGCTCGACGCGATTCACCAGAGCACCGTCGCGCAGTCGAAGATGGTCGAGGAGATCACCGACCTCTCGCGCTGCGTGAACGGCAGCCTCGAGATCGACCGCTCGATCGTGTCGATCGATCCGCTTCTCGACCTCGCGCTGCAGGCCGCGGCGCCGTCGGCGGCGAACAAGGGCGTCGCGTTCGAGATCGAGCTGCACGCCGGCCTGGGCGCGGTCCGGGGCGACGCCGTGCGGCTGCGCCAGGCGTTCGACAACCTGCTGGCGCACGCGCTGGCGTCGACCGACGCGGGCGGCAGCATCCGCGTCTCGGCGTTCCGCGGCGACGGGCGCATCGAAATCGTCGTCGCCGATACCGGTCGGGGCATCGCCCCGGCGCGGTTGCCCCACGTCTTCGCGGCGTTCGGCGCGGGCGCCGTCCCCACGCTCGAGGTCCCGGTCGGGCTCGGGCTCGGGCTGGCGATCGTCTCGCAGCTGATCGCGCTCCACGGCGGCAGCGTCTCCGCCGCCAGCGAGGGTGAAGGGCGCGGCTCGACCTTCACCGTGACGCTGCCGCTGGCCGACGCGGTGATACCGGCCTTCACGTCCGAGACCGCGCCGCCCCCCAGCCTGGATCGCGGGCGGCGCGCGCCCGCGCGCACGGCGCGCACGCTCAAGGGCCTGCGCGTGCTGGTCGTCGACGACGAGCCCCGCGTGCGCGAGGCGATCACCCTGGTGCTGCGTGACGCCGGCTCGAAGGTCACCGCCGCTGCGTCGGCCGCCGAAGCGTTCGCGGCGCTGCGCGAAGGACGCTGGGACGCCATGGTCAGTGATATCGGGATGCCGGAAGAAGACGGCTATAGCCTGATCCGGCGCGTGCGCGGCATGCCCGACGACGGCGGCCGCGGCGTCGGGGCGGTGGCGTTGACCGGCTGCGCCCGCCCGCAGGATCAATCCCGCGCGATCGAGGCGGGATTCAACCTGCATTTGACGAAGCCGGTCGAGGCCAGTGACTTGATCCGGGCGGTCGCCACCGTGGCGGCGCGGCCACCGCGCGCCGCCGCCAACGCGCCGCGTGTCGCGAACATCGGCCGTTCGTAGACCGAACGCGGCGCAGCCAGCAGCTCCCGACGGCGCGCCAGGCGCCGCCCGGCCGACGTCTCGCGAGGCGGTCTGCGGCGGACCGGCCGGCGGTGCCGTTCGCACTGGCTTTTCCGGTCGATTCTGTTGTAACTCCTAGGCCCTACGCCGAGTCTGCCCCCACGGCGCGGCTCGGCGAGACTTAGCCAAAGGAGTCTTATCATGCGTGACCGCCGCAATTGTTTTCATGGTCCGTCCGCCTTGGCGCCGATCGGCGCGCTGATCTTGGTTGGCGCCGCCGGCTTGCTGGGTGGCGCCTGCAGCCACCCCGGCGCGATGACCAACCCGGGCGGCGGGAGCGGGGGAACGAACGGTGGCGGCCTCGGCGGCCTCGGCGGGCAGGTGGGGCCGACCGGTGTCGGCGGCACGACGGACATCGTGATCGATCCCACCGGGATGGGAGGCACCGATGGCGGAACGCCGGTGCCGACGACGATGGCCTGCCCGGACGACCCCAACCAGCAGAACGCATTGCCCTACGCGACCGGGTACACGATCGCCGCCAGCGCCGCATCGCAGGCGGCGAACGCCGTGCAGTCGATGACGTTGACCCAAAAGGAGAACCAGCTCCGGGGAACCAACCAGGCCCAGTTCGACGACATCTTTCGCAGCGCGCACAACCTCTCCGACACGACCTACGGCGACACCGGCAGCGTGAAGGAGTTCCAGTTCAGCGACGGTCCGCGCGGTGTGAACCTGGACGCAGTCAAGCCGGCCAACTCGCAGGGCTACGCGACGGTGTTCCCGGCGGCCTCGCTGCGCGGCGCAACGTTCGACGTCGACCTCGAGAACAAGATCGGCGCCGCCACGGGCGACGAGCTGATCGCGGCCGGCCGCACGATGCTCCTTGCCCCCACGGTCAACATTCTGCGCCACCCCGCCTGGGGGCGCTCCGAGGAGACCTACGGCGAGGATTCGTTTCTGCTGGGTCGGCTCGGCTCGGCGTACGTCGTGGGCGTGCAAACTTTTGCTCCGGCTTGCGCCAAGCACTTCGCGGCCAACAACATCGAGCGCAATCGCGACAACGGCGACGTCGCCCAGATGGACGAGCAGACGCTGCAAGAGATCTATGCCCGTCACTTCGGCATGATCGTTCGCGACGGCGGCGTCTCGTGCGTCATGGCGGCCTACAACCAGATTCAGGTCGGCTCGGGGCAGGCGATCAACTGCACGCAGAACGGGCACCTGCTGAATGATATTCTGCGGACCGAGTTTGGATTCAAGGGCATGGTGATCTCCGACTGGTGGGCCATGCCCGGCGGCAGGACCCCGACCACGAGCGTCGAGTCGACGCAGGCGGGGCAGGCGCTGAGGGCGGGTCTCGATCTCGAGATGCCCTGGAACCTCAATTACAGCCAGCTCGACAACGTGAACAACGAAGCGGGCATCACGGCGGCCGCGCTGCGCGTCGTGACGGAGAAGTATCGCTTCAAGGTCAACCCGACCACCGGAGCGATCGGATTGCTTCCTCCGACGACGGGCTTCAATCGGACGGCGTTTTCGATCACGAACAGCGACGCCCATGTCGCTCTGGCGTTGCAGTCGGCGACCGAAGGGATGGTCCTGCTGAAGAACACCAACGGCGTGCTGCCGATCAAGAGCGACGGCACCGTTCGTTCGGTCGCCGTCGTCGGCCTTTCGGTGCCGTGGACCCTGAAGGGCGTCGTGGCTTCGGGCACAGTCAACTTCCCGGTCGACGTGCGCACCGGCGACCTGGGCAGCAGCCGGGTCAACGCGGATCCGGCCAAGTCGACTGGTCCGTTCGCCGGTATCCAGGGGGCGGCGCCCACCGGCGTCACCGTGCTGCCGGGCCACGATCTGGCGGCGGCGCAGAGCGCTGATTTCGTGGTCGTCGTCGCGGGGCTCACCCCCTACGACGAAGGCGAGGACTACACCATCGTGCCGGACGACTCGGACCGCGACCAGAGCCTGGCGCTCGACGGCAAGGCCGGGGGCAACGCGCAGAACAACTTCATCGCGCAAGTCGCCGCCCTACACAAACCGATGGTCGTCGTGCTCGAAGGCGGCAGCGTCATCGACGTGTCGGCCTGGGAGAGCACGGTTCCCGCGATCGTCATGGCCTGGTATCCGGGACAGTCTGGCGGCGCGGCGCTCGGTCAGCTGCTGTTCGGCAAGGCCAACTTCAGCGGCAAGCTGCCGGTCACCTGGCCGCGGAGCCTGGCCGACGAACCGCGCTTCAGCGGCTCGGATTCGTCGGCGCTCACGACCAACATGGGTTACTACCTCGGCTATCGCTGGTTCGACACCCAGGGCAAGACGCCGCTCTACGCGTTCGGCACCGGCCTCTCGTACACCAAGTACGACTACAGCAACCTGATCGTCCCCTGCTCGACGGTCACCAAGAAGGGCGTCGTCAACGTCACCGTGGACGTGAAGAACAGCGGGACGGTCGCCGGGGACGAGACCGTCTTCCTGTTCGTTTCGTGGCCGAATTCAACGGTCACCACCCGGAAGGCGCCGAACTACAAAGAGCTGAAGGGCTTCAAGCGCGTGACGCTGGCCGCCGGTCAGGCCAAGCGCGTGACGATTCCCGTCCGCGTCTCGGACCTCGACTACTGGAACACCACGTCGAGCAGCTGGCAGATCGAGACCGGGATGGTGAAGGTCATGGTCGGCCCGAGCGCCGACAAGGCGAGCGTCCTGACGCCCGGCTCCTTCGTCGTGCAGTGAAACGCTCCCCAACCCTGACAGAGAGCCAAAAAGCGATGAACCCCTCGACGATCTCCATCGGTCGAGCGACGCTCCTCTGCGCGCCGCTTTGCCTGACCCTTCTTTCGACCGCCGCACGGGCCCAGGATTCGGCGGAGGTCCCGCCTCCTCCGGAGCCCGCGCCGGCGGCGCCAGCCGAAACCGCCTCGCTCGGCCCGGTCGAGCGCCTGCCCCCCTCGGCCTACCCCGAATGGACCACGCGCGGGATCACCGGTGGCTCGCTCTGGTTCAGCGGCAGCATGCACGGCATGCCCTGGCCCTATTACCCCAAGACCGGGATCGGCGTTTCGGGCTATGCCTGGCTCGACACCGGCTACGAGACCATCAATCGCGGCAACAACGTAGAGCCCGATATCAAATATCTGGTCTCGCAGGGCCGAGCCGTGCTGCGCATCTCGCCGACCTACTCCAGCGGCACCTTCTACGTGCAGGGGCAGACCGAGCTGGTCGGTAACAAGGACCAGACGATCGCCCAGCCGAACGTCGCCGACGTCGACGACCTGTGGATCCGCGCCGGTCAGTGGAAGCAATGGGACATCCAGGTCGGCCGCTTCGAAGCCTTCGAGGTTTACCACTTCGGCATGGCGATGGACCTGAACACGCTCGAGCGCGACGGCGCGAGTGATCAGATGCGCGCGCCGCCGGACGTCTACGGCCTCAAGACGATCTCCTATCGTCAGAGCGGCGTTGGAAACGTCGCCCTGCACGTGTACGCCATGGACCGCCTGCGCTTCGAGCTCCTCGGTCAGTTCGGCTTCGACACGGCGACGTCGATTGACACGGTCGGTGCCCGACCGGCGCTGGTACTGGACCTGGGTTGGCTCAAGCTCAAGGCCGAAGGCGACGCGCGCAAGCAGTTCCCGGTCTTCAGCACCTCCAAGGAGAGTCGGTTCCAGCGCGGGGGCAGCGCCGCCCTGCAGGTGGTGTTGCAGCAGAAGCTCGAGGCGGGCGTGAACTTCGCCTACGGCCTGGTCGATCACTACTTGGCGCAGAACACCACCGACCCGAACGCGTCGAGGGGCAGCTTCGACACCGCCGGGAGCGTGACCGACATCGACTTTGGGGGATTCCTGAACGGGCTGCTCGCCGAGGACCTGATCCTGGGCGTGGGCGCGAACCTGAACACCGAGACCGATCAGCAGCAGGGCAAGTTCACCCACCTGCAGGCGTTCGGTGCGCTCCAGTACCTGATTCACAAGCAGCTGTTCGTGAAGGTCGTGGGCGCCTACGCCAAGGGGCACATCGCTCCCGGCGGGCAGCAGACACCGGCCTGGGACAACACGATGGTTAGCGGCCGCGTGCGTCTCATGTACCTGTTCTGAGGCTGAGGCCGAGGCTGAGGCGACACGAGCCGCGCCAGGCGCGGTGGCGCCGGCGTTCGATATCCGATATCGACATTCTGACTTGCAGATTAGAATTATTCTTAGTAAGAAACCGCTACACATGCAGCGGTCGAGGACACACCTGGCAGAGCGCAGCCATGGCCAAGGCAAGGGCAATGGCAAAGGCCACGTCGGAGGTGGTCCCTCGCCGCAGATGGACCGCATGGTGGCGGGCGTCCGCGCCGCCGGGCTCAAGCTGACGCCGCAGCGGCTGGCGATCGTGCGCGAGCTGGCCGGGGATGAGTCGCACCCGACGGCGCAGGAGCTGTACGAGCGGCTGCGCCCGGCGCTGCCGACGATGTCGTTCGCGACGGTCTACAACACGCTCGACGCGCTGACGGCGGCCGGGCTGTGCGCGACGCTGGCGCTGGCGCCGGGCTCGGGCCGCTTCGACCCGAACATGGACCCGCACCATCACCTGGTGTGCGACCACTGCGGCTCGGTGCGCGACCTTCTGACGCCGGATCTGGCGCGCCCGACCGCGGGCGGATCGCCCAGCGATGATTCGGTCCGACGCGCGATCGCCAAGGTCTCGCCCGGCTTCGAGATCCGCTCGGTCGAGCGCATCATGCGCGGGCTGTGCGCGGCCTGCGCGAGCGCCAGCAGTCGACCGTCCGTGCGACGCGAAAAGAAACAGTAGATTCACCGAGAAGACTCACTCGGACGACGTCGTGTTCGTCCCAAATCATCAACGGAGGATAGAGACAATGGCAAAGCTCGTAGGAACCAAGACCCATCAGAACCTCAAGGACGCATTCGCAGGAGAGTCGCAGGCCAACCGGCGTTACCTTTACTTCGCGAAGGTCGCCGACATCGAGGGCTACCCCGAGGTCGCCGGCCTGTTCAAGGACACCGCCGACGGCGAGACCGGCCACGCGCACGGGCACCTCGACTACCTGAAGCAGGTGGGCGACCCGGCGACGGGGCTGCCGATCGGCGACACGGCGAAGAATCTGAAGTCGGCCGTCGCCGGCGAGACGCACGAGTACGAGACGATGTACCCGGGCTTCGCGAAGGTCGCGCGCGAGGAGGGCTTCGCCGACGTCGCCGAGTGGTTCGAGACGCTCGCGAAGGCGGAGAAGTCGCACGCCGGCCGATTCCAGAAGGCCCACGACATCCTCGGCTGATCGATTCGCGCCGGCTCGGCCGGGTCAGGCAGCAAGGACCCGGCCGGCGCGAACCAACCCGATTCATGCACAAACCACCATGTCGGTTCTGAAGCGCCGCCCCGATCGCCCGCCGGCCGCCGGCCCCAACGATCCGCGGTACTGGGACACCGCCGACCTGGAGGGCGAGCTCAAGCGGGTTTTTCAGATCTGCCACGAGTGCCGGATGTGCGTCGGCTACTGCGGCACCTTCCCTTCGATCTTCGCGGCCGTCGATCGCGATATCGACAAGGGCAAGGCCGAAGGGGCCGAGAAGCTGGGCGCGCTCGACTTCGCGCGCGCGACCGACCTCTGCTGGCAGTGCAAGCTCTGCTACATCAAGTGCCCCTACACCGAGGATGAGGGCGCCGGCGAGCTGGTCGATTTCCCGCGCCTGATGGCGCGCGAGAAGGCGCAGCGCGCGCGCCGCGAAGGCGTGCCGATCGTCGACAAGGTACTGGGCGAGCCGGGCTTGATCGGCAAGCTCGGCGGCGGCGTCGATGGCGCCGCTCACCAACTTCGTGAATCGCAACCGCCTGATGCGAAAGGTCGCCGAGGCGGTGACCGGCGTATCGGCCGAGTTTCCGCTTGCCGCCGCTCGAGGCGACGCCCTTCCCCGCCTGGCTCGACAAGCACCAGCCAGCGCCCGGCGCCGGCGAGCAGGGCGAGGTGATCCTCTTTTCGACCTGCTACGGCGACTACAACCAGACCAGCGTGTCGCAGGCGGCCGTGCGCGTGCTCGAACATCAGGGCTACCGCGTGCTGCGTCCCAAGGGCGAGGTCTGCTGTGGAATGCCCAACCTCGACGGTGGCGACGTCGACGCGATGATGAAGAAGGTCCGCGCCAACGTCGAGGTGCTGCTGCCCCACGTCCGGGCCGGCAAGAAGATCGTCGTTCCCGCGCCAACCTGCTCGTACACGATGCGCAAGGAGTGGCCGCTCTACGTCGACTCCGACGACGTGCGCGCGGTGTCGGCCGCCACCATGGACCTGATGCAGTTCCTCGACGGGCTTCGGCGCGCGAAGACGCTGAAGAAGGACTTCAAGAACCCGCTCGGGCCGGTGACCTACCACACCGCCTGTCACCTGCGCGCGCAGAAGATCGCTTACCCCGGGATGCGCATCTTGTCGCTGGTGCCCGAGACCGAGGTTCGCCTGGTCGAACAGTGCTCCGCCGTCGACGGGACCTGGGGTATGAAGGCCGACTATTACGAGATGGGCAAAAAGTATGCGCAGAAGCTGGTGAAGGAGATCGTCGACGACGACCGGGGCAGCGCCGAGAAGCCGGCGCTGGTCGTGTCTGATTGCTCGTTGGCGTCGCTGCGCATCGTGAAGGAGACCGGACGGCGGGTGCTGCATCCGGTGGAGGCCGTCAGCGAGGCCTACGGTTTACCGGGGGAGCGTTTGCCGGGAGAGCCAGGTTGAGGGCTGCCATGAAAATCGCATGTGAGGTATCGCCATGAAGAAGGTCAAACGCGATGAGCTCCTCGAGCTCGGTGCCTATGAACAGATCCGCGAGCGCTTTCGCGCGGCGGTGATCGAGGAGAAGAAGCACCGCCGCTGCCAGGTCTCGGACGAGCTGTCGATGGTCTTCGAGAACCACACGACGGTGCTGTTCCAGATCCAGGAGATGCTGCGCACGGAGCGGATCACGCGCGAGGCGGCGATCCAGCACGAGATCGACACTTACAACGAGCTGGTGCCTGGGCCGGGCGAGCTGTCGGCGACGTTGTTCGTGGAGATCGCCGAGCGCGAGGTGCGCGATCGGCGGTTGGTCGAGCTCGCGGGCCTGGAGCAGACCTTCGCGCTCGAGATCGACGGCGAGCTCTTTCCCGCGCGAAACGAGACGCGCGGCGTGCTGCCGGATCGGACGACCGCGGTCCACTACCTGAAGTTCCCACTTGGGCCGGCGGCCGTCGCCCGCCTGATCGCCGCCGCGCGCCCAGGCGCCGCTCCGGCGGTGGTGCGGATGCGCGTGCGACACCCCAGGCTCGAAGTCGGAACCGTCCTGCCGGCGGCGCTGGTCGGTGCCGTGACCGAGGACCTGACCGACTAGTGCACCGTTGCTGAATTCACGCGCACCCTGCGTCAGTTGCGCCGCGTCGCCGGCCGCGCGTCGCCCGCGTCAACTGGCGATGTTGTCCTACACGGCACGCAACACGCCGAAAATTCGCTGACGAAAATAGCCGTCAGCGGGTGACAACCACGGGGATTTCCGATATTTGTAGCGATGTAGGGCATTCGGCGCAAAAAGATCGAGATCCTCGCGATCCAGTTGTGGGTCTGGGGTAATATGCCGAACCGTGAACCTGACTCAGCGATATCGCCTTGTCCGCACGATCGCGAGCGGCGGTATGGCGCAGGTTCTCGAGGCGGCGTCGCAGGGGATGGAGGGGTTCGAGCGCCGCGTGGCGATCAAGCGGCTGCTCCCCCAGCACCTGCGCGACGGCGGCCGGCGCCGCATGTTCTTCGACGAGGCCAGCATCGGCAGTCGCCTGCACCACGGCGGCATCGTGCAGATCATCGACTACGGTCTGATCGACGGCGCAGCCTTCCTGGCAATGGAGTTCGTCGACGGTGTCGACGCGCTTCGGGCGGTCACGCTCTCGGGCGATGAGCGGGTCATGCCCGAGGGGATCGCGCTGCACGTGATCTCCGAGGTCGCGCACGCGCTGGCGTACATCCACGACGTGAAGGACGAGTTCGGCGAGCCGCTCGGCATCGTCCACCGCGACGTCAGCCCGCAGAACATCTTGCTGTCGTGGGACGGCGACGTGAAGCTGTCCGACTTCGGCATCGCGCTGTGCATGCAGCGCGAGGAGCAAACCGCCGAGGGCGTGGTCAAGGGGAAGCTGCCGTACATGGCACCGGAGCAGGCGCTGGGCGAGCGCGTGAACGCGGCCGCCGACGTCTACGCCCTGGGAGCGACGCTGGCGACGCTGCTGGGCGGACGCGCGATGGGACCGGCCATGACCGACGAGGAGGTCTGGGCCCGTGTCGGCGAAGCGCGCGAGCGCGGCGTCTCGGCGGCGGTCGCCGAGCTGATCGGCGCCTGCACCTGCCGCTCGCCGAGCGATCGCTTGCGCGCCGCCGACGTCGCGGCCGCCGCCGGCTCGCTCGCCTTCCAGAAGCTCTCGCGCGGGGCGCGCGCGACGCTGCGCGATTGGCTGGGGCCGGTCAAGCCCAAGGATCAGGAGGGGAGCGCCCTCGACGATCTCATGGGGCTGTGCCTGGTGCCGGTCGCCAGCGACGACGGCGGGCGCACCTTCACCGTCAGCCAGATGATGCCGATCAGCCAGCCGGTCGGTGGCGACGGCATGCGCAGCGCGATGCTGCGGACGCTGCGCGATCCGCGCGCGGCGCGCACGTCGGCGCCGATCGAGATTCAGAACTTCGAGCCGGCACCGCTGACCACGGGCCAGCGGGTCGCCCGCGCGGCGCGCTGGGCAGCCACGGCGGTGGTGGTGGCGGCCGCGGCGACGTTCACCGCCTGGAAGTCGGGCGTCGCCGTCCACGGCTCTTCGTCGATGCTGGCAAACGTCGCGGCCCCGGCTGCGATCGCTGCCCCGCCGGGCGGCAATCGCACTGGCAATCCGAGTCATCAGAAGGCCAAGGCGGGTGCGGTGCCGGTGGCCGAGAACGAGCCACCGATGATCATCCATCGCACGCCGGCGTCCAGAGCCCCCGCGCGAGCGGCTGAGGTACCCGCGAACGTGCCCCACGCGCGCCATCCGATCGGCTTCCGAAACCGCGGCGCCATCGGCCTCAAGAGCGAGTCCGGCGCTGCCGAGACGGTCGCGCGTGGCTGGCTGCGCGTCGGCGGAGCCGGATTCTTTGGCGGTCAAGTGACGGTCGATGGCGAGGTGGTCGGCTTCGCGCCGCTCGAGCGTGCCCTGCCGGTGGGTGCGCACTCGATCACCGTCGTCAGCCCCAGCTCGGGCCAGACGCTGGTGCGTCAGACGATCCACGTCGGCGGCCACCACACGCGTCTCAGGCCGCTGTCGCTGCTGCGCTAAGCGCCACCGGCGCGGGTGCACGGTTCGCGGCGGGGGGTGCGGTGGCGCGGGGTGCGCCGGCAGCCGCGTTACCGCAGGCCGTGCTTGCGGAGCAGCGACAACAGATAGGGGCGGTCCATGCCCGCCGCGCGCGCGGCGCCGGAAGCGTTGCCGCCGGTCGCCTCGATCAGGTGGCTGAGATAGCGCCGTTCGAAGGTCGCGATCGCCTCGCTGCGCGCGCGGCGATAGGGCACGATGTCCTCGGTGCGCAGGGCGTCTTGAATCTGCGAGGGGGAGATCCCTTCCAGGGTCAGGTTACCCATCGCGAGGGCGCTCTCGACGACGTTGCGCAGCTCGCGCACGTTGCCCGACCAGCGGTGATTGCGGAGCGCATCCATCGTGGCGTCGGAGAACGGCGAGCCGGGCGCCCCGGTGATCTCACGCGCGAAGTGCTCGACCAGAGCCTCGATGTCTTCCTGACGCTCGCGCAGCGGGGGGATATGAATGCGCGCGACCGCCAGCCGGAAGTAGAGGTCGGCGCGGAAGGTGCCTTGATTCGCCTCGGCGCGCAGGTCGCGGTGGGTCGCCGAAATCACCCGCACGTCGACCTGAATGTCCTCCTTGCCGCCGACCCTGCGGAACGACCGCCGCTCGAGCACGCCGAGCAGCGCCGGCTGGATCGACAGCGGAAGCTCGCCGATCTCGTCGAGGAAGATCGAGCCGCCGTGCGCCAGCTCGAACGCCCCCTCCTGCCGTCGGTCGGCGCCGGTGAACGCGCCGCGCTCGTGGCCGAAGAGGTGTGACGCGATCAGCGTCGGCGCCAGCGCGCCCGCGTCGACGACGATGAACGGGCCGGCCGCGCGCGAACCCGACTCGTGAATGGCGCGCGCGATCAGCTCCTTGCCGGTGCCGGTCTCGCCCTGAACCAGGACGGAGACATTCGAGCTCGCCAGCCGATCGACGGCGCGCGCGATGTCCTGCATGACCGGGCTCGCGGCAACCAGGCCGGGAATCTCGGGAGCGGGCAACGCCGGCGACGGCGCCCCCTGCCCGGCGTCGAGCAGCAGCAGCACGCTGCCCCCCAGGCGCACGCGCGCCCCGATGGGAACGATCGCCTCGCGGATCCGCACGTCGTTGACGAAGGTCCCGTTGCGGCTGCCGAGGTCCCGCACCAGCACGCCTTCCTCGCAGTGCAGCTCGAGGTGATAGCGACTGACGGTCGGATCGGCGAGAACGATCTCGTTGTCGGGCGACGTCCCAATGGCAATGCTGGTACCGGTCGGCTCGGAGACCAGGCCGCGGCTCGGGCCGTCGATGACCTGGACCCGCACCCGGGTCACCGCCGGTTTGGCGGCGCCGCGCTCGTTCAGTAATGTGTACTGTCGTTGCATTCAGCGCACCCGAGTTGTGAGGGAAGAATACCGCCAGGCTCGAAGACAGTCGCGACGACGAAGCCGAGCCCGACGAGATGAAGCCGGCCTAACCTTCGGGAACGCCAATCTTCTACACGGTGAGCTTCGGTGGAACGTCAACTTGGCTTCAATTCGATGACGGTGTCGATAAGGCCGTGTTGGCCGCGCAGGCAGAGAACGTACGATCGCCGCCACACTGCACTGACATCTCGATCGGGAGCGAGCTGGCGGCGTACGGCGTGCTCACGGCGCACAGGCGCACGTTGTCAGGGTTCGACCAGCCGAGCTCGCACGCGCACTGCCCCGACGCCTCCAATTGCGTCGTGCGCTGTACCGCCATGACGCGCATGCAATAGAGGGAGCCATAGTTGTCAGCCACGCTCAACCGCACGCCCTGGAGCATGGTGGGGAGCTTGTCGGCGGAGACCGCGGTGGGGGCGCCGCAAACGCAGATGCCTCTGTCGGCCTCAGGGTGGCAATTCCTGCCCTCGGCGAGGCAGACATCGCAGTCGTTGGGCGACAGCGACATGGGATCGTTGAGCTCGAAGATCTGGACGATGTACGTGTCCATCACCGCGTTGGCGCTGCTGCTGGATGCTGGCTGCTGCTGACCACCGCCTCCGTTGCCCGAGCCGCAGGCCTTGGTCAGGAAATCGACGCGCGTCTCTTCGACCTGCACGTCTGTGCAGGCGGTGAGCCCGACCGCCGCCCCGGCAAGGACTGCCAAAAGCGTCAGGCGATCAGTGAAAAACGAGCTCATGCTGGACCTCAACGGGCCGGTTGGCCAAAATGACGATGGTGCCGGTGAGTAGAGCAACTCCCGCGGCTGTCAGCCAGAAGAATGGTTGCTTGAGGATAGGCTTTGGACTCGCGGCGCCGCGCTCTTCGTGAACCGCGGCGCGCACGGCGGCAGGCACCGCATCGGGTCCGGCATCGATGGCGACGTGAGCCGAGATCTTGTCGCTGACGCGATCGTAGGCGGTCGCATGGACGCTGTTTTGCTCCGACCAGACCAGCACCACGAAGCGCGCGCCGAAGGCGCTCGACGAGGCCTGGGACACCTCGATGTCGGTGAAGGAGGTTCCGCTGGCCAGCGAGGCGAGCAGCTGAGCGCGCACGTCCTCGGCCGGCGCGTCGTCGAGCGCGAGGGTGAGCCGCTGGTCCTCGGCGAATTCGATGGTAGCGGCGCGGGGTCTGCGGCCGAGCAGCTCGGCGGTCACGATGTGCTCGCCGCGGATCGTGTGAACCCGGCACGGCGAATTGCGGCAGCGCAACAGGCCGTCGACGTGGACCGACGCCCGATCGGGATTCGTCTGCACCTCGACGGTCACTGAAGGCAACGTGCGCACGACCGCACGCTCTTCGTCGACCAGGGCTTGAAACTCGGGTGTCGTCTGGCGCAGCGTATCCGGTGACTCCAGCCCACGAACCAGCAGGCGGTGGATCATCTCGTGCGCGCGCGGTCTGTCGCCGGCGCCGAGCGTGCAGGCGGCGGCCAGGACGCCGACGCGGGCCGCGTCCTCGCGGCGATCCTTCTCGAGAAGACGTTCGACATCGAGCGCGCTGCTCTGCAGCTTCGTGAGGCAGCGGAGAAAATCAGCATCGAAATAGGCCTTGGCCACGCTCTGGCTGTCGTCCTCGATCGAGCGTCCGCTGGCGACCGGCGTGGGCTTGAGCCGAGTGACACGCCACGCCGCCGACAGCTCCTGGCGAGCCGCATCGACCGCGCCGTCGGCAGGGATGTCCCCCACCAACACGATGGCTGCAGGAATTTCGGCCTGGGCGTTATTTGAAATCGACGAGAGCACGAAGGCCACCACACATCCGCCGCAGGCCCACCTGATGAAAGCGTGACGCGGCACGAGAGTTTTCATTCTTTTCACGATTATCCAGCCACCGGAACGCCCAACCCGCCGCCCCGCCAGCACCCACTACCCGCGGTAGGGTAAGTGCAGGCCCACCCCTTCATTACGTCAGATGTTTTTCGTTCAATCCCCAAAAAATCCGGGGCGGCTCGACGCTAGATGGTAACAGAGGCTCAGCTGTTTGGGGCAGCCATCACCCCCCTTCAGGAGGGCGCCGGGTGCCCCGGCTCAAGGCAGCTCCTGACGGCCGATGGCGGGTGATAGGCTCCCGGACGTGAATCGCCCCGTTCTTTCTAGGAAATCCGGTTCTGGCGCCCGCTGGAGAACGCCGCTGCTGGTGGCCGCCTGCACCGCGTTGCTGGCGCTGTCACTGTCGCCCTTGGCCTGTAACAGCCCCAGGGCGCGCCTCGATGCCTTTCGCACCGGCCGCGCCACCACCCGCGCCACCGGCGATCTGCGGCGCGGCATCAACTTCGGCGACGCCATGGACGCCCCCAACGAGGGGGACTGGGGGTTCGTCATCTCGGCATCCGATTTCTCCGCCGTGCGCGAGGCCGGGTTCGACCACGTGCGGGTCCCGATGCGTTTCTCGAGCCACGTCGACGCGAGCCCGCCCTTTCGCGTCGATGGACGCTTCATGAAGCGCGTCGATTGGGTCATCGATCAGGCGCTCACGAATGATCTCGGCGTGATCATCGACCTGCACCATTTTCTCGAGATGATGAAGGCCCCCAAGGCCTATGCCGATCGGCTGGTCTCGATCTGGCGCCAGATCGCCACGCGCTACCGCGGCCTGCCGCCCGCCGTGGTCTACGAGATCCTCAACGAACCAACCGACAAGCTCACCGCCGAGATCTGGAACCCGATCCTGGCGCGCGCGATCGCCGCGATCCGGGAGATCGATCCCGAGCGCACGATCATCGTCGAGGGGGCCCACTGGGCATCGGCGAAGGATCTGCGCGACACGCTGGTGGTGCCGGCGGGCGACCCCCACCTGGTGGCGAGCTTCCACATGTACGCGCCGATGTACTTCACCCACCAGGGCTTCGGGTGGATGCCGCCGCACTACGGGACGCGCGGCGTGGTCTTCCCCGGACCACCGCCGCATCCGGTGCAGCCGACGGCCGACGCCAACGCCTTCCCCGAGAGCCGCGCGTTTTTCGACGGGTACAACCGCGAGCCGGCCGCGACCAACCCCGGCGGGCCGGCGGCGATCATCGAGCAGATGGAGATGGCGAAGGCCTTTGCCGACCGTACCGGCATGCGCGTCTACCTGGGTGAGTTCGGCGCGGGAATCAACGCCGACATCGCGTCGCGCGCGCGCTGGGCGCGAACGGCGCGCGACGAGGCGGAGAAGCGCGGCTTCGGCTGGGGCTACTGGGACTACACGCGAAACTTCGCGGCCCACGCGTCGCTCGGTTTCACCGGCAGCTGGATCCCCGAGATGAAGGCCGCGCTGCTCGATGATCTACCTCGGAACCCTCAAAGGGTTCCGAACCTCCCGCGATGAGCTCCGGCAGGCAAGCCTGCCTACGCTCGACGCGATCTACCCTGCCCAGGAGTCAGAAGGCGTCAGCGGTCTCGGGCGCCGGCGAACGGGCGCATCGCCTGGGCCTCCTCGTCGAGCGCCGCCTCGGCGCGGCGCCCCGCCATCAACCGTCGCGCCGACTCCGCCCGCTCCGATACCTTCTGCACCTGCTCGCGCGCCCCTTGCGCCGCCCGATGGGCGGCCTGCGACGCCGCGGCGTCGGCCTGCGACGCCGCCAGCTCACCGTCGCGATGCGCGCGGGCGCGGGCGGCTCGGACCGCGATCCCCTCGGCCAGGCGGGCCCAGAAGCGCTCCCGCTCCCCGGCCCGGGCGGCGGTCTCGACGTCGATCGACGCGGCGGCCTGCCGGCGCCCCCGCAGATCATCGCGCGCCGCGCGCAACGCGACGTCGAGGCTGAGCTGGGCCGCTTCCGCTGCAGCGCGACGTCGAAGCGCCCCCGCCAGCGCCTCGGCGGCGGCAGCCTCGGCCGCCTTTCTCACGGCGAGCAGGGTCTCGAGCGGGTCGGAACTGGACATTGAAACCTGGGTTCGGCGATCCTACCCTCGTCGAGCATGAACGCCACCAGCCAGCAGATGGCCGCCCGGCGCTACCGCATCGAGCGCTACCTCACCGAAGGGGGCATGGGAGCGATCTATGTCGGGAAGAAGCTGGGACCCGGCGGCTTCGAGAAGGACGTCGTGCTCAAGCAGCTGTTGCCCGAGCACACCTCCCGCCCCGAGTTCCGGGATCTGTTCTTTCGAGAGGCCAAGATCTCGGCCACGCTCGACCACGCCAACATCGTCCACACCTTCGATCTCGTCGAGTCCGACGAGTCGCTGTTCATCGTCATGGAGTACGTGCGGGGCGCGGATCTGAGAACGATCTGCCGCCGCGCCAAGCTGCGCCGCCGCCAGATCACCCCCGCGGCGGCGATCCAGATCGCGCTCGAGATCCTGGCCGGGCTCAGCTACGCGCACACGCGCCGCGACCCGAACGGCGTCTCGCTCGACATCATCCACCGCGACGTCTCACCGTCGAACATCCTCTGCTCGGCGCAGGGTGAGGTGAAGCTGTCTGACTTCGGCATCGCCAAGGCCTCGACCCATTCGTCGGTGTTCTACCGGGTGCGCGGCAAGGTCGGCTACATGTCGCCCGAGCAGGCGCGCAACCAGCCGATCGACGCGCGCACCGACCTCTACTCGGTGGCGGTCTGTCTTTACGAGGCGCTGACCGGCGAGCGTCTGTTCGTCGGCGATCTCAGCACGCCCCCCGACGTGATCTACGGACAACCGATCGCGCCGACGTCGTACAAGCGTCCGGGGTTGCCGCGGGCGCTCGACCACGTCATGGCGACCGCGCTGGCCGCAGATCCCGACGATCGATACCAGGACGCGCGCGCGTTTTCCGAGGCGCTGCGCCAGGTGGCGCACCACCACGGCATGATCTCGTCGGCGCCTCAGCTGGCGGAGGATCTGCGCGACATCCTGGGCCAGGACCCGAACCGCTGGCTGCAGGAAGAGCTCGACGCCTACGGGGCGCCCGAGACGCAGAAGATTCAGTCGCGCGGGCTCGAGGGCAAGGAGGCTTCGTCGATCGGCGTCGTCGAGGGTTCGGGGCTGTACCGCGAGAACGGGGACAATCGCGGCCCCGAGCTGGCCGCCGATGTGATCGGCTCGAAGTCGCCCACGGTGACCGGCCGTCGCGTCGACGATTCCGACGACCTGGATCTCGACGCGCTGTTGTCGTTGAGCCCAAAGCGGACCCCGGCGGCGCGGCCGGCGCCGAAGCCGGCCGCGTCTCCGCCGCCCCCCGGCAATGACCACTCGCCCCTCGCCATCCCGATCGACGACGAACAGGACGAGGACGTGCCGACGTCGCGCTCCCAGCCGGTGACCACGCCACCGCGACCGCCGGGCGCGCCGCCTCCCGCTCCTCCGCCGGCCCGCATGGCGGCGCCACCGCCTCCGCCCCGCGTGGGGCCGCCGCCGGTCCCGCCGCGTAACGCCCCCCCGCCGCCGCCGCCCCCCTCGGCAAGCCGCCCGCCCGCGGCCGCGCTGGAATCGCCCTTCGAAGAGGAAGAGAACCTGTCCGAGGTCGAGGACTTTCCCTTCACCCCCGCGGCGTCGGCCCCGGCGCCACCGACCACCGGCTCGCCACCGCGCGGGACCCCCTACGTGACGGCGGCTTATGGTCACGCGCAGCTGCCGCCACCCCTCGGTCGCGACGGCCAGCCCCTGTCACCAGCCGTGCGCGAGCCGCAACTGCCGCCGCCACCGTCGGGGCGCGAGCCCCCGCAACCCGCGCACACCCACGAGCCGCCCATGCCCGCCCCGCCTCCGGCGCGCGCGGCGCACGCTGGGCAGCCGGCGCATGGCCCGCAGCTCCCCGGACCGCAGGGCGGCTTCGCCCCGCCGCCGATGGGCGGTGTACCCCAGCCGATCGCGACCGGTGGCGCACACTTCCCGTTCCGACCGATGGCCGGCCGATCCGGCCCCCCCTGGGTGGTGGTCGCGGTCGTATTGCTGGCGGCCGTGGTGAGCGGAGCCAAGCTGGCGGCCGAGGCGACGCGCGGCGACCGTGCGGCCCTGCTGCGCGGTCCCGAGGTCGAAGCGGCGGCATCACCCGGACCCGCGGCGCCGACGCCCCCTTGACCCATTGAAATCTTGACCCATTGAGATCCCTTGACCCGTTGAGATGATGGACAAGAGCGCCACCCGCGTCATCGACGTGACCGCCGCGATCGTGCGGCAGCGGGGGCGCGGCCGCCTCCTGGTGGTCAAGGGACAGGACCGCGGGGAATCGATCGCCGTCGGTGACCACGCGATCACGCTCGGCTCCGGCGCCGGCTGCGACATCTTGCTCTCGGATCCAACGGTGTCGCGCCGCCACCTCGGCGTCGAGCCGGGCGAAGACGGCGTCATCGTGCGAGACCTCGGCTCGACCAACGGCTCGTTCGTGCAGGGCGCTCGCTTCCAGGAGTTGACGCTCGGCTTCGGCGCCGAGGTCACCATCGGCCACACCACCCTCAAGTACCTCCCCGACGAGGAGGCGGTCGACCCGATGCCGGCCGACGAGGAGGCGTTCGGCTCGCTGGTGGGACGCGATCCCAAGCTGCGCAAGCTGTTTCGCCTGCTGGGCGACGTCGCCAACACGGAAGCGACCGTGCTGCTGGAAGGGGAGACCGGAACGGGAAAGGAGTTGCTGGCCGAGGAGATCCACCGCCACAGCGCGCGCCGCGACGGCCCGTTCGTGGTCTTCGACTGCGGCGCCGTGCCGAGCGAGCTCATCGAGTCGGCGCTGTTCGGTCACGTGCGCGGCGCGTTCACCGGCGCGATCTCCGATCGGCGCGGCGCCTTCGCCGAGGCCGACGGAGGCACGCTGTTCCTCGACGAGATCGGCGAGCTGTCGCCCGAGGTTCAGCCGGTCCTGCTGCGCGCGCTGGACAAGCACGCGATCCGGCCCGTGGGCGGGGCCAGCTACGAACAGGTCTCGGTGCGCGTGGTCGGCGCCACCAATCGAAATCTTCGCAACGAGATGTCGGCGAAGCACTTTCGCGAGGATCTCTACTACCGCCTGGCGGTGGTGCGCGTGTCGGTCCCGGCGCTGCGGCAGCGCATCGACGACATCCCGCTGCTGGTCGACCACTTCGTGCGCCAGTTCTGCGGTGATCGGCAGATCGGGGTCGCGGAGCGCGAGCTCGACCGCCTCAAGCAGCACGCCTGGCCGGGCAACGTGCGCGAGCTGCGCAACGTGATCGAACGGGCGTGCGCGCTGTGCCACGGCGACCACCTGGAGATCGACGAGACCTTCGAGGTGCGCCCGGTCGCCGATAGCCCTTCGGGCGGGGTCAGCTTCGACCTGCCGTTCAAGCAGGCGAAGGCGCGGGTCATCGACGCCTTCGAGCGCGAGTACATCCAGGCGCTGCTCAAACGCCACAAGGGCAACCTGTCGGCGGCGTCGCGCAGCGCCGAGGTCGACCGGAAGCACTTCCGCGAGCTGCTGCGCAAGCATGGGCTGCGCGAGTCGCCCGAGTCATGAAGCTGCGAGTCACGAATCTGCAGCCATGAGTCTGCAACCATGAGTCTGCAACCATGAGTCTGATCGACAAATGGCGCGCGCGCGCCGCCGACTTCCGCCGCAACTTCAGCCGCGAGGTCGCCGATTCGGGGCACGCCGCGATCTACTTGCGGCAGCTCCTGCGCGGCAACAGCGCGGCGCGCGAGCACGTGCCGGCGGCCGACACGCCCCCGTCGCCCTCGGGGCGCCCGGTGTTGCTGATCCATGGCTATCTCGCGACGCGGGGGTCGCTCCACCTGCTCGAGCGCAACCTCACGCGCCGCGGGCACGTCGTCATGAGCTACAAGCTCGGCCCGATCAACCTCGGGGACATCCGCGACTCCGCGGGGCTGATCGCGCGCAAGGTCGAGTCGATCGTCGCGCAGACCGGCGTCACCCAGGTCGACATCGTCGGGCACTCGATGGGTGGCCTGGTCGGGCTCTACTACCTCAAGCGGCTCGGCGGCCGGCATCGCGTGCGGCGCCTGGTGCTGCTCGGCACTCCGGCGCGCGGAACCTGGTCGGCGCTCTTCGGGCTCTTCACCGCCCCGCTCGGCCTCGCCAGCCTGCAGCTGCTGCCCGGCAGCCCCTTCCTGCGCGAGCTGGCGGAGATGCCGCTGCCCGATGGGATCGAGGTGGTGTCGATCGGCGCCGAGCGAGATTGGCTGGCTCCGCTCGGCACCACCGTCCTGCAGGGCGTCCGTCACATCTCGGTCGCGACCGGACATTCGGGCCTGCTGGTCGAGGAGGAGGTCGCCGACGTCGTCGACGGAATCCTGAGACAATGAGCGGTCATCGGCCGCTCTTCCACGCTCTTGCGCTGGTCAGAACCTGACCTGTGCAAGAGAGTGGAAGAGACGGGCTTTTTTCAGAATGTTTGACGGCCCCGACGGCTCAATATAAAATCGCTAAGTTTTGAGCACCTTTAGACCACCTGACGTGGTGCAAGGCGGGAGTCCAGTGGGCTCGGAAGCCGTTCAGTGGGCACTTCGATTCATTTCTGGCAAGTACCAGGGGGGCGAATTCCCCCTGCGGCCTCACCGTGAGATCGTCATCGGACGCTCGTCAGAGCTCGACATGGTGCTGGTCGAAGACATGGTCTCGCGCAAGCACGCGAAGATCACCACCGACGACAAAACTGTCAGCATTCAGGATCTCGGCTCGACCAATGGGACCTTCGTCAACGGCGAGAAGATCCGAAAAGTCGAGCTCAAGGATGGCGATCGAATTTTGATCGGAACGTCGATCGTCAAGCTAGTCTACGTCGATGGTGAGAACACAAACGGCCTGTCCGAAACGGAAGCACGCTCGCGGATGGCCGTGACCGCCAATCGACGTCCCCCGACCAAGTCGATGTCGGGAAGCATCGAAGAGATTCCGCTGCCCGATCTGCTTCAGCTCCTGTCGACCAGCCGCAAGTCGGGGGTCCTGGTCCTGCGTTCGGACGGCGGCGTCGGCAAGCTCTACATGCGCAAGGGGCAAATCTACTTCGCCAGCATCGACGACAGCTTCAACATGGGTCCGCGCAAGGCGATCTTCCGCATGCTCAGCTGGACCCAGGGCTTCTTCGAGCTCGAGCCCCCCGACGAGCGGGCGGTGCTGGAGGAGCTGCAGGATTCGACCGAGGGTCTGCTGATGGAGGGCATGCGCCAGCTCGACGAGCACAAGGTGATCTCCGAGAAGCTGCCGCCGCTGACCGCGACCATCACGATCCCACGGCCGCTCGAGCCCAAGCTGCGCGACCTCAACCCCGAGGAGCTCGACGTGTTTCAGACCGCGCTCAGCGCCGATACGCTGCGCACGCTGTTCGACGAGAGCCACCTCACCGATCTGACCGTGGCCGAGAAGTTGAAGGTCCTGCTCGACAAGGGCTACCTCATCGCCAACAGCTGAGCGCGGCGCGCACGCCGATCACACCGCCAGCGTCATCCCTTCGGCGCCGGCGACGACCTCGATCTGACGCGCCCCCTGGGCGTCGAGCAGCCGGCGGCCGCGCGCGCACAGCGCATCGACGTCGGCGTCGCTGTAGTCCTGGTCGTAGTGAAACAGCACCAGCTTCTTGACGCCCGCGCGCGCGGCGCACAGCGTGGCGTCCTCGATCGAAGAGAAGCCCCGGTCGAGGTAGCGGCGGCGATCCTCCGGTGTGTAGGTGCTGTCGTGGATCAACAAATCGGCGCCGCGGTAGAGGTCGATCGACGGCTCGGGCGGTCCGGAGCTGGCGTAGCCGGCGTCGCTGGCGTACACGACGACGCGCCCCTCGCTCTCGATGCGATAGGCGAGCGCGCCGCTGCGGCCGTGCGGATTCGTGCGCGCCAGGACGCGACATCCTTCGACCGAGAAGGGGACCCCCTCGGCGACGGCGGCGATCTCGATCGTCGCGCCCATGTTCTTCAGCGTCTGCACCGGGAAGTACTGCGGCGCCATCTGCCCCTCGAGGATCCCCTCGAGCATCGACGAGCTCTTGCCGCCGCCGAAGATGTTGAACACGTTGCCGGGCACGTAGAGCGGCACGAAGAAGGGAAACCCCTGGATGTGGTCCCAGTGCGCGTGCGACAGCAGGATGCTCGCCTCGCCGCGGCCCCGCCCGAAGGGGCCGTCCATCAGCGACATGCCGAGGTTGCGCGCGCCGGTGCCGCAGTCGATCACGATCAGCCGCCCGTCGCCCGTCCGCAGCGACACGCACGACGTGTTGCCGCCGTAGCGCACCGTGCCCGGCCCGGGCGCGGGGATCGATCCGCGAACGCCCCACAGGGTCAGCTCGATCATTCGCGCCCCAGCGTCAGGTCCATCCCTTCGTACGCCGCGACCACCTCGAGCGGGATCTTGTCGCGCGCCACCAGCGCCTGCGCGTCGGCGAGGATCGCGTCGACCTCGGCGTCGGAGCGCTCGGGCGCGTGATGAAACAGCGCCAGCCGGCGCGCGCCCGCCTCGCGGCAGATCTCGATCGCGTCCGACGGACGCGAGTGCCCGTAGTGCGGCAGCTTCCGGTAGTCGTCGTTGGTGAACATGGTGTCGTAGATGACCAGGTCGGCCCCCTCGCACAGCCGCGCCACCCCTTGTCGCATCGCCGCCAGCTTGTCGCGATCGGCCTTCGGCAGCTCGGCGCCCGCCGAGGGGGGCCGCGCGATGAACCGATCCTCGAACAGGATGTCGGAGAACGGGGCCGTGTCCGAGACGTAGACCACCGCGGCGCCGTCGGCCGACAGGCGATACGCGGTCGCGATGTACGGGTGATTGAGGCGCGCGCAGGCGACCGCCACGTCGGAGATCTCGAACTCGGCCGAGTCCATCAGCTCGCGAAACGCGATGTCGGCCTTGGCCTCGTCGAAGGGGATCGGAAAGTAGGGATCATCGGTCTGCGACGCGAACACCGCCCGCAGGTGCAGATCGTCGCGCTTGCGGGCGTAGACGTGCAGGCTGTTGCCGGCTTGATAAAGCGGCGAGAAGAACGGCAGGCCCTGGATGTGATCCCAGTGGGTGTGGCTGATCAGCAGGTGGACCTTGCTCGGCGAACCGTCGTTCTCGCCCTGGCTCAGCTCTTTGCCCAGCTTGCGGATCCCGGTGCCGGCGTCGACCACCACCCGCGTCCCCGAGGCCGACCGCACCTCGACGCACGAGGTGTTGCCGCCGTATCGCTCGGTCTTCATGCCGGGCACCGGAAGCGAGCCGCGCACTCCCCAAAAGCGAACCCTCATGGCCGTCGGTCGTCACCAGCGGGTCGTTGGGAACCGCGCAAGGCGCCTCGGCAGCGCGGAAGCATACCGGCAGAATAACACTAGCTGGTCTCGCGCGGAAGGCGCTGCCCGACGGAGGGAACGGCGCGAGTCGCATCCGACCGCCGCGGGTAGTAAAGAGCCCAGCGCCGGTTTCGGTTTCGAAACCGGTTTCGACACCTGGGCCTACAAAAGCGCCCGAAAAAGCGCCGGGCCAACCCGCCACCCCAGGGGGTGGGAAGACGAGCTGGCCCGGCTAGAACCGTTTCATTGAAACCGGAGGCTGGCCCCGACCCGGTCGGGGAACAGCTCGAGCGTTCCTCCGACCAGCGCCGCCAGCCGCTCGGCCAGCGCCCAGCGCCAGCTCGGCGCCGGGCCGCGCGCCGTCGCTTTCGATCTCGACAGCGAAGACGCCGCGAGCGGAGAAGACGTCGATCTTGAGCTCGCGGGTCACCGGGACCGGAGGCGACGACCGCGCCAGGCTGACGATCATCGCCGCCAACGCACACTCGACCGCGCCGCTCCGGTTTCGGACCGCCCCGGTGCGGCCCGACACCAGGATGCGGATCTGGGCCGGTAACCAGGGGCGCGCCAGCTTCAGGGCGCGCCCGATCACGTCGTCTAGATCACTTATGACCTGCTCACCGGGCTTCATCACGGCATCGAGACACTTCACGAGCCCGGCGAGGCTCTCCAGGCTCGACTCCATGTCGGCCAACGCCGGCGCAAGCTCCGACGCGGCGTCGATGGGCAACCCCTCCTGGAGTTGCATCGTCCCCGCCACCAGGCGCGTCACGTGGTTTCGAAACTCGTCCCCCATCCCCACCCACACTGGAGCTGGAACTGTATTCTCGTCCGCGCTTCGGGCGTAGAAATTCGCGGCCCGCGGCGAGAAACACGGAGAGGTCCTGAGTGTCTCGTCTGTCACTGGAGCCGCAGCCTTACAAAAAGCGTGCCCGGCTAGAGGATCTCCCTACCGCCCGGGCGCGTGGTAGAAACCTCGCGTGCATTCGACATCATCCGAGCCGCAG
The DNA here is from genome assembly GCA_963778795.1 of uncultured Pseudomonadota bacterium. Classification (GTDB taxonomy): domain Bacteria; phylum Myxococcota_A; class Polyangia; order Fen-1088; family Fen-1088; genus DASRQZ01. The sequence goes on from CAVZVU010000006.1 coordinate 316,227, forward strand.
CTGCACGCGCGGCGCTCGACCTCTCGGAGCAGTCATCCGTGTCGCCCTGATTCTGGCGGTCGCGGCGATCGCCGGGTGCGGTCACGCCATCGGCGACGGCTGCACGACCAACACCGACTGCAGCACCGACCGGCGATCGGACCTGCGACATGTCCCAACCGGGTGGCTACTGCACGATCGAGGGCTGCGATCAGTCCTCGTGCCCGGATGGAACGGCGTGCGTCCGCTTCTTCCCGGAGCAGTTCCTGACCGAGCCCTGCAATCCCGCGTGCGAGGACACCGACCCCGCGTCGACCAAGTCGTCGCCGTGTCCCGACAAGATTCCGGTGTGCGATCTCCCGGCCGCCACCAACGACTGCCCCGCGGATGAGCTGTGCCTGCCGAACGGCGTCTGCGCGCCGCGCGCCGACGAGCAACGGCTGTGCGTGAAGACCTGCGGCAACAACAGCGATTGCCGCGGCGGCTACGAGTGTCGCCTCGGCGGGACGCTCGGCAGCCTGCCGCTGCTCGGCGACGCCTGCGGCACCGTGAGCTTCTGCGCGCCCGCGGTGCAGTAGCGAGCGGTCGCGACCGACGCGCATCATGCACGGGCTTCTCGTCATTCGTCGCGCGCGCAGCCTGGGAGCCGCGGCGGCGGTGATCGGCGTGTCGCTGGCGGTGTTCGCGCTCCGCCACGCCGTGCCGGGTGATCCGGTCGACGCCATGCTCGGCGAACAGGCGACCGAGACCGATCGCGAGGCGCTGCGCGCCTGCCTCGATCTCGACAAGAGCATCGGCGGCCAGCTGCTGTCGTTCGGCCGCGACGTCTTCTCGGGGACGCTCGGCGTCTCGTGCATCGATCGACGCTCGACCGTCGCGTCGCATGATCGCGCGCGTCTATCCGCGCACGCTCGAGCTGGCGCTGGCGGCGGTCGGACTGGCGCTGCTGGTGGCGCTGCCGCTCGGCATCCTCGCGTCGCTGCGCCCGGGCTCGTGGCTCGACGGCGCTGGTGATGGGGACTGTCGCTGGCCGGCATCGCCGTGCCGGCGATGTGGCTGGGACCTCTGCTGCTGGCGATCTTCTACGTGCACCTCGGCTGGCTGCCGGGCCCCGCCGATCCACCGTCGGCGGCGGGGGCGCTGGTGCTGCCGGCGGTGACGCTGGCCAGCCACCTGGCGGCGATGCTGGCGCGCATGACGCGCTCGTCGCTGCTCGACGTCGCCGGCGACGACTTCATCCGCACCGCGCGCTCGAAGGGGCTGTCGCGCGCCGCGGTGCTGCGCCGTCACGCGCTGCCGAACGCGCTGCTGCCGGTGGTGACGGTCGCCGGCATCCAGCTGGGCGCGCTGCTGGCGGGCGCGATCGTCACCGAGAAGATCTTCGCCCGCCCCGGCCTCGGCACGCTGCTGCTCGACGCGATCTCGCTGCGCGACTGGAAGGTGGTGCAGGGCGTGGTGCTGGTGGTGGCGATCTCGTACGTGCTGGTCAACGTGCTGGTCGATCTGGTCTACGCGGCGCTGCGATCCGCGCGTGCGCGGCTGGCGCGGATGAGGCGACCGGCGCACGATCGTCGGCGCGGCGCTGTTCGCGAGTCTTCGTGCTCGCGGCGCTGCTCGGACCGGCGCTCGCGCCGCACTCGCCGCTGGCGCAGAACCTGGACCAGGTGCTGGCGCCCCCGGGCGGCGCGCATCTGCTCGGCACCGACGAGAACGGCGGCGATCTGCTGTCGATGCTGCTGTACGGCGCGCGCGCGGCGCTGACCATCGCCGGCTCGACGGTGCTGATCTCGCTGACGGTGGGCACGCTCATCGGCGCGATGGCCGGCTACCTGGGCGGGCTGGGTCGACGAGGTGATCATGCGCGTCGTCGACGTGCTGCTGTCGTTCCCGGGGATTCTGCTCAACCTGGCGATCGTCGCGCTGTCGCAGCAGCCGTCGCTCGGCTTCATGGTCTTCGCGCTGACCGTCAACGGCTGGGTCGGCTACGCGCGGGTCGCGCGCGGTCAGACGCTGGTGGTGCGCGAGCGCGAGTTCGTGCTGGCGGCGCGCGCGTCGGGCGCCGGCCTGCCGCGCCTGCTGGGCCGCCACATCATCCCGTCGATCCTCGGGCCGCTGGTGGTGCAGGCCACGTTCGGCTTCGGCGGCGTGGTGCTGGTCGAGGCGAGCCTCAGCTTCCTCGGCCTGGGCCCGGCCATCCCGTACAGCTGGGGCGCGCTGCTGGCGCAGGGGACGACCTATCTCTGGCGGTCGACGCACCTGGCGATGGTGCCGGGGTTCGCGATCGCGACGGTCGTGCTGGGTTCGAACCTGCTGGGCGACGCCCTGCGCGATCGCCTGGATCCGCGCGGGCGTACCCGCGACTGACGGCGCGCACGCAACCAGCGGGGGCCGCGCGCCGACAACCCAGGCGTGCGCCCGCTGGATCATGTCGCGTCGATCGCCCGCGCAACCGTCGGCGTCGGCGTCGGCGTCGCGGTCCTCCTCCTGCTCTTCCTCTTCTTGCCGGGCGTCGTCCGGGCCGAGGGGAAGGATCTCGACGGCGTCGTCAACCTCAACACCGCGAGCGCCGACCTGTTGCAGCTGCTGCCCGGGATCGGGCCGGCCAAGGTGCGCAGCATCTACTGGTACCGGCAGCGACACCCCTTCCGCACCGTCGACGAGCTGGTGCGCATCAAGGGGATCGGCCGCAAGATGGTCCGCCACCTGCGGCGCCACCTCGCGGTGAGCGGTCCGAGCACGGCGCGCGCCGTCCGGCGGCCGACGCCACCGCTGGAGCCGCCGCCCGCGCCGGCGGCCCCGGCGCCACCGACGCGCGTGGCGATCAAGCGACCGCCGGTACCGGTGGCGCCGATGGCGGGACCGATGGCGGGACCGATAGGACGACCGATAGGACGACCGGCGATACCGCGGGGCCGCCCGCCGCCATCCGCCGCCCGCGACCGCCGCTCGCTCGCCAATCATTGCCCGCGGCCCCGATGACCGGGACACGTTGGACCGATCGGCGCGCTTCACAGGCCGTCGGCGTCGCCGGCGCGGGTGCAGGTGCGGGCGTCGTCACGGGCGCGGGCGTCGCCGCCAGTGCAAGCGCAGGCGTCGAGCCGAGGGTCACGAAGACGATCCCGCACACCAGCAGCGCGCCGCCGGCCAGGCCCAGCGCGCGCAGCGGTTCGGCCAGGAACCAGGCCGCGAGAAACAGGGTCGCGACCTGCTGCCCCTGCAGCGCCAACGCGCCCGCGGCGGCGTCGACGTGGCCGAGCCCCCAGCTATTGAGCCACCAGCCGAACAGCTGGACCACCAACGACAGCGCCGCGAGCGAGATCCAGGCGCGCGCGCTGTAGCCAGCCAGCGGATGACCGGCGAGCAACGCGGCGATCAAGAAGCAGGTGAGGCATCCCAGGCTCATCCAGAAGAGCGCCTGGGGCGCCGCGAGCGTGCGCCGGCTGCGCGCCATCGCCAGCGTGAAGGCGGCGTAGAAGAAGCTACCGGCGATCGCGATCGCCTCACCGATCCCCGAGCCCCCGCGTGCGCCGCGCGCCAGCGCGAGGATCAGGGCGCCGGCGAGGCCGACCAGCTGGCCGAGCCAGCCGAGCCAGCGGTAGCGCCGGCGCAACACGGCGACCGAGAAGAGCGCGACCCAGATCGGCGACAGCCCCCCCAGCAGCAGCGTCGCGTTGGCGACCGTGGTGTAGCTCATCGCCTGGTGCCACAGCGTCAGGTCGACGAAGAACGCGACCCCCGACGCCAGCGCCCAGCGCCGCCCCTGCGCGGCCCCCAAGCCGCCCGTGCGCGACGCCAGCAGGAAGGCGCCGGGCAGCGCAAAGAGCATCCGATACAGACCGACGGTGAGGACAGTCGCGCCGCCGCCCTCGGCCCAGCGCACGAAGATCGCCGAGAATCCGAGCGCGGTCGCGCCGATCAGCAGCGCGGCCATCCCCTTCCAGCTCTGCCGGCGCTGCGTGCCGACCTCGCGCTCGGCGCCTGGCAACGGACGCCGCTATCTGCCGGACGAGAGATCGCCGCTGCTCGGCAGGACGCCGAGCGGCGGCCGGTCGGCCGGCACCGGCGCGATGTCGGCGTCACCCTCCTTCTCGAGGGTGAACATGAACGAGAGCGCGACCGATCGATCGAAGCGCACGGTCTCGCGCACCGGACGATAGCCGGGGTACTCGACCTCGATCACGTGGTCGAGGCGATCGCGCGTCACCGGGATCTTCGTCGGCGTCGGATCGATCAGGCGCACGCCGTCGAGCTTCGCGATCCCGCCCTCGGGCTCGGACGCGACATAGAGCGGCGCCGGCTTTCGCCACGAGGCGAGCACCTCGAGAGGAATGACCCCGACGTGAACGATCAGCGCCGCCACCACGACCGCCGCCGCCGCACCGACGGCGACCGACCGCCAGACGCCGATCGGGAACGTCGGTAGGCGCACGCCCGCGGACCGACGCGGCGCCGCCGCCGGGTCGTCGAGCGGCTGCAGGTGGCGCGCCGATCCGGCCGAGCGCCACATCGGCGCCGACGGTGCGCCCTCGCGCTGGTCGGGCACGGCCATCTCGGGAGGGGGCGGCGACGCCGGCGGCGGGACCGGCGTGGGAAGGGCAGACGAGGACGACGCCACCGGCGACGGCAGGGGCGTCGGAACCGCCGACCAGTCCCGCGGAGGGGGCGTGGGTCCAGGGGTGGGACCCGGCGTTCTCGTCGCCGGGGCGGCGGGCGCCGGGGCGACGGGCGCCGGAGCGGCCGGGCGTTGAACGGCTGCTGGCGCCGCAGGACCATTGGCGCCGCTTGCCCGATCGGAACCCGCGCACGGGCGACGATCGGGCCGGGCGGGGTCGGCTGCGGTTGGCGCCGATTCTCGAGCGCGGGAGACGCGGGGGCGACGCCGGGCGCGGTCTGGGCGGGCGCAGGCCCGACCAGCGTCGAGCCGAGCGGCGTCGGCCGACGGCGCGTGCCCGGGGCGATTGCCCGGCAGCGAGAATCCCCCGGCCCAGGTGTTGTGCGGCGAGCCGGCCGAAGGAGCGGATGACGGCGCCGACGACGAAGCCGACGACGAAGCGGGCGACGAAGCGGGCGACGAAGCGGGCGACGAAGCGGGCGACGAAGCGGGCGACGAAGCGCGGGCCGCGCCCGCGGCCGGCGCGGCCGGGTTGGCCGTCACGACCGGCGGCGGGGTCGGGGGATACTCGTCGAGCTCGGCCGCGACCTTGGCGCGCTCGGCGGCCGCCCGCGCCCGCTCATCGCCCCCGTTGGCGGCGCGTTCGACCTGCGCGGGGCGCTGCTCGGTCCTGGCGAGCGGCGGCGGGACCGGCGCGCGCCGCAGCGGCGGGGTAACAGTCGACCCGCGCGCCTGCGCCGACCGCAGTCGATCGAGCGGCGAAGGATCGGGACCGGGCGCCGCCGGGCGCGGCGCGATCCCCGACGTGGTCAACCCGGCGCGCGTGCGCGCGGCGTCGGGCACCAGCCGGATGACCTTGGAGCGATCCAGCTCGCCGCGCGGCTGCTTGGGCGGCCTCACCAGACCGAGCAACGCCTGAAGGTCGGAGGGTCCGACCGGCATGTTCATCTGCGCCAGCAGCTGACGAATCGCCGCGCCGAAGGTCGCCGCGTCGGGGAAGCGCCGGTTCGGCTCGGCGGCCAGCGCCTGATTCAGCAACGCCTCGAACGCTGGGCGGAAGATCGGGGCGGGCGCTGCGCGCGCTGCGCACCACGCCGGCCGCGACCTCGCCCCAGCCCTTGATCTCGTCGGTGATCTCGCGCAGCCGCTTGCCGGTCAGCAACTCGAACAGCAACGCGCCCAGCGAGAAGACGTCGGTGCGCCGATCGAGCGGCGCCTGGCGCGCCTGCTCTGGCGACATGTAGATCAGGTTGCCCTTGAGCGAGCCGACCACCGACCGATCGTGCCGCCGCTTGGCCAGCCCGAAGTCGACGAGCTTGACCTCGCCCGCGAACGAGATGAGCACGTTCGACGGCGAGACGTCGCGATGAATCAGCCCCAGCGGCTGCCGATCCGGCCCGCGACAGCTCGTGCGCGAAGTGCAGCCCCTGCGCCACCTCGGCGGCGATGTGCAGCGACAGCGCCTCGGGGATGATCTCGCCGTCGCCGTTGATCGACTCCATGATCGCGCGCAGGTCGTAGCCCTCGACGTACTCGAGAACGATGAAGTACTCGCCCTCCTCGGAGATCCCCAGGTCGTGGATCTGCACGATGTTCCGGTGCGACAGCGCCGAGTGGATGCGCGCCTCGGTGAGCAGCATGGTCACGAACCGCTCGTCGGCGATCAGATCGGGCTGGATCCGTTTGATCGCGACCAGCTTCTCGAAGCCTTCGGCGCCGACGACCCGCCCCTTGTACACCTCCGCCATCCCGCCGATGGCGATACGCTCGAGCAGCTCGTACTGACCGAACTTCATTGGCGCAACCGAGGCTAAACCAGCGCACCGAGCGTCGTCTATGCTCGTCACGCGCTCACGGGCGGAATGATCGCTTTACGGAAGCTCCTCCCTGGGCGTACCGACGATACCGGGCCCGGACAGGGGCAACGGCTCGGTCTCGGCGTCAGGCGGATTCGACTCATCGGTGCCCGCGGCGAACTCCTCACCGGCCGAGGTCTCGACGAAGGGACCGCCCAGCTCTTCCGGGACGACCTCGTCACCCGACTCCTCGGCGACGTCCTCGCCGCTGGTGGCCGCCTGCAGGAAGTCCTCGGCCAGGATCTCCGCCAGATCGTCCGAGGTATGGGCCGGCCCCCCCTCGGGATCGGGGAAGAAGGCGTTGCCGTCGTCGCTGCGTTCGTGTCGTCGCACCGGGCCTAGCCCGAAAGCTGATTTCCCGCGTGACGGCGACGAGGGTACCGACGACGAGGGTGCAGCCGAGGCTGCGTCCAAGGATCGTTTCGAAGCTCGACGAGTCATGTAAGATTCCTCCGCGAATAAAGTAATCACCCGACGGGCGCGCGGCAGGGCTGCACGACGGTATAGTGCGCGGGAATGGCGGGTGGCTTCGATGATGTCCGACAGCTCTGCGAGGCGGCGGTGGCCGAGCGGGTCGTCCCCGGCCTGGTTCTCCTGTGCGCCTCCGCGGGGCGTACGCTGTTCCATGAAGCGTTCGGCTTCCGCCAGGTCAGCCCGCGGCGGTTGCGCGCCGCTCCAGACACGGTCTACGACGTCGCCTCGCTGACCAAGGCGGTCATCACGAGCATGGTCACCATGCAGCTGTGCGACCGCGGCGCGCTGTCGCTCGACGAGCCGGTCGCGACGCGCATCCCCGATTTCCAGGGCCCCGGCAAGGACCGAGTCACCGTGCGGCAGCTGCTGGCGCACGCCTCGGGGCTGCCGGCCCATCGCCGCTACTGGAGCTCGGCGGCGTCGGCCGCGTCGGAGCGCTGGGCTATCTCGCTGCTGGCAGCGCACGAGCCGCTCGAGTACCCGCCCGGGACGCGCTCGGTCTACTCCGATCTCGGCTTCATCCTGCTCGGGTGGCTGGTCGAGCGCGCGGCGGGGCTGCGCCTCGACGTGCAGGCGGCGCGCGGCATCTTCCAGCCGCTCGGCCTCACCTCGACCACCTTCGTCAACCTGGCCGACACCGAGGCGCGCGCGCGCCTGCTGGCCAATCGCTCGGTGGCGGCGACCCAGCTCTGCCCCGAACGGCGGCGCGTCGTCCTGGGCGAGGTCGACGACCTCAACGCGTACGCCATGGGCGGGATCGCCGGTCACGCCGGTCTGTTCAGCGACGCCGCCGATCTGGGATCTTCGCGGGCGCGCTGTGCGCCGCCTGGAAGAGCCCGACCGGCTCGAACATCGTCAGCCGCGAGCTGATCCGCGAGTTCTGGTCGCCGGCGCGGCATCCCCGGGTCGACCTGGCGGCTCGGCTGGGACGGCCCGGCCACCGAGGGCTCGCAGGCCGGCGCGACGCCTGTCGCGCGACGCCGTCGGACACCTCGGCTTCACCGGCTGCTCGCTCTGGATCGACCCGGAGCGCGAGCTGTGGATCGTGCTGCTGAGCAACCGGGTTCATCCCGAGCCGCCGGCCGCGACCGACGACCGCTTTCGCCGAGCTCCGGCCGCGCCTGCACGACGCCGTGCTCGAAGCCATCGGGGTGTTATGATGCTTACCAGCACGTGAGCTTGCGCGCCCCTATTGCGGTCACCGTCGAGGTCCGCGCAGCCGGCCGTCGGGTCTTTCGTCTCGCCGAAAACCTCGGCGAGGACGGCATGGCCCTGGAGCGGCCGGCGCCGTTCGAGATCGGCCGGCCGGTCGAGATCGCCTTCGCGCTGCCCGACGACGCCGAAGCGCTGCGCCTGCCGGCGCGCGTCGAGCTCCGCGACGATGACGAGGAGGGTGACCGCGAGGGCGGCCTGGTGGGCGGACGGCGCTGATCTTTCTGGCGGTCGGCGAGGACGATCGCCACCGGCTGCGCAGCTACGTTCGGGAACGGCTCGGCTTGCCGGAGATGCCGGGATGAAGAGCGACAGCGGCGACACCAGCAATGTGGGCGACGGCAAGGCCGCCGGCGGCGGTGGCGCGGGCGCGCCCGCGGTGACACCCCTGGAACGCCTCGAGGCGCTCGAGCGACGCGCGCTGGAGGGGGGCGGCCCCGAGCGGGTGCAGCGGCAGCACAACGCTGGCAAGCTGACGGCGCGCGAGCGGATCGAGCTGCTGTGCGACGCCGGCAGCTTCGTCGAGATCGACAAGTTCGTCACCCACCGCTGCAGCGACTTCGGCATGGCGGACAACAAGATCCTGGGCGACGGCGTCGTCACCGGATACGGCGCCGTGCACGGGCGCCCGGTCTTCGTCTTCGCGCAGGACTTCACGGTGTTCGGCGGCTCGCTGTCCGAGTCGTACGCGCGCAAGATCTGCAAGATCATGGACCTGGCGATGAAGGCCGGCGCGCCGGTGATCGGCCTCAACGACTCGGGCGGCGCGCGCATCCAGGAGGGGGTGGCGTCGCTGGCCGGCTACGCCGAGATCTTCCTGCGCAACACGCTGTCGTCGGGCGTGATCCCGCAGCTGTCGGCGATCCTGGGGCCGTGCGCGGGCGGCGCGGTCTATTCGCCCGCGATCACCGACTTCATCTTCATGGTCGAGTCGTCGAGCTACATGTTCATCACCGGCCCCGACGTGATCCGGACCGTGACCCACGAAGAGGTCACGCAAGGAGGAGCTGGGCGGCGCGCACACCCACGCCGCGCGCTCGGGCGTCGCCCACCGCGCCTTCGCCGACGAGCCGGCCTGCCTGGAGGCGCTGCGCGAGCTGCTGACCTTCCTGCCGCAGAACAACCGCGAGGATCCGCCGCGCCTGCCGACGCGCGACAAGCCCGACCGCGAGGACCGCGCGCTCGACGACCTGATCCCGGTCGACCCGTCGAAGCCCTACGACATGAAGGAGGTGTTGACCCGGGTCGTCGACGACGGGAGCTTCTTCGAGATCCAGCCCGAGTACGCGCCCAACATCGTGGTCGGCTTCGCGCGGCTCGACGGGCGGCCGGTCGGCGTGGTCGCCAATCAGCCGGCGCACCTGGCCGGCTGCCTCGACATCGGCGCGTCGCTCAAGGCGGCGCGCTTCGTGCGCTTCTGCGACTGCTTCAACATCCCGATCGTCACCTTCGTCGACGTGCCCGGCTTCCTGCCCGGCACCGCGCAGGAGTTCGGCGGCATCATCAAGCACGGCGCCAAGCTGCTGTACGCGTTCGCCGAGGCGACCGTCCCCAAGCTGACGGTGATCACGCGCAAGGCCTACGGCGGCGCCTACGACGTCATGTCGTCCAAGCACATCCGCGGCGATCTCAGCTTCGCCTATCCGGCGGCCGAGATCGCGGTCATGGGACCCGAGGCCGCCGTCGGCATCGTCTTTCGCGACGAGCTCGCGCGCGCCGCCGATCCGGCCGCGGCGCGCGCCCGCTACCTGGCCGAGTACCGCGAGAAGTTCGCCAGCCCCTACGCGGCCGCCGAGCTGGGCTACATCGACGAGGTGATCCGGCCGCGCGAGACCCGCGCCAAGCTGTGCCAGGGCGCTCGCGCTGCTGGGCAACAAGCGCGACACCAACCCGCCGCGCAAGCACGGGAACATCCCGCTGTGATGCGCCGACTCTTTCAGATCCGTCGCCGCGCTGCTGCTGGCCGCTGTCGCCCTGGTCTGCGTGGGCGGCGGGTGCGCGACCGCGCCGCAGCCGGTGACCAAGATCGTCGAACGGCCAGGTCATCGTGACCCGCGCCGTCAGCCCCGAGGCCTACGAGCACGTCACGCGCGCCCTGGTCTACGAGGAGGAGGAGCGCTGGGACGACGCCGCCGCCGAGCTGCAGCGCGCGCTGCCGTTCGACGACGAGGCGCCCGAGGTGCGCGCGCATCTGGCCGATCTGTTCGTGCGCCTCGGCCGCCTGGACGACGCCGCCGAGCAGGTCGAGCAATCACTGCGCATCGAGCCGACCGTCGACGGTTGGCTGGCGAGCGCGCACCTGCGCGAGGCGCGCAGACGACAGCGCCGGCCAGCTGGAGAGCCTGCGGCGCGCGGTCGAGATCACGCGCAAGGACGCCGCCGGCGGCAGCGGCGCCGAGGCGGCCGAGCGCGCCTACCTGGCGCTGTCCGACGCGCAGCTGGTCGGCCTGGACATCGACGGCGCCTACGAGAGCTGCCGCCAGCTGGTCGAGATCGCGCCCGACACCGTCCGCGGGCGTTTCCAGCTCGCGGCGCTGGCCTGGGCGCGCGGTGCGCTCGACGAGGCCGAGGCGGCCCTGGCCGCGCACGCTGGAGGAGGAGCCGGCCGACATCGACGCGCGGCTGCTGCTGGCCGAGCTGCAGGTGGCGCGCGGGAAGATCGACGCCGCCAAGGCCAGCTTTCGCTCGGCGATCGATCGCTCGGAGGCGCCGGGCGAGATCGCCGAGGCGTTCGCCGGCTGGCTGGTGTCGCGCGGCGACGCCGCCGACGCGTTCGAGCTCGCCGAACGGTTCACCGCCGAGGGGAGCGGCGCCGACGCGCTGATGATCGGCAGCCGGGTCGAGCGCGCCGCCAAGCGTCCCGAGCGCGCCCGCGCGCTGGCGGCGAAGGCGCAAAAGCTGGGCGCGCCCGGCCGGGCGCGTCGCGATCCTGACCGCGCTCGCGATGGCCGAGCAGGGCCAGCGCGCGGCCGCGGTCACGACCTATCTCAGCGTAGCCGCTGGACGCGCCCGAGGCGATCGAGGCGCGGCTGCGGGCCGCCGAGCTGCTGCGCGATGACGGCAAGTACGACGATGCGATGCGCGCGCTCGACATGGCCGGTGCGGCCAAGCCGACCGGCGGCCAGACCGGCGCCGGCGCCGCCGATGACCGCGACGCGGCCGCCAGCAAGGAGGCGCGGGGCGCGCGCATCGAGCTGGTGATCGCCCGCAGCGCCATCGACGAGAAGCGCGGCGACGCCGCCATGGCGGCGCGCCGCCTCGACGACGCGCTGGCCAAGGACCCCGACGACGCACGGCTGCTGGTGGCGCGCGCCGGCGTCGAAGAGCGCCGCGGCGACTGGCGGCGCGCGATCAGCTTCGCCGAACGGCTGCTCAAGCGCGAGCCCCGCAGCGTCGAGGCGCTGAACTTCCTGGGGTTCGTCGCCGTCCGACCACGGCTTCGAGGCGCCGCGCGCGCTCAGGCGGCTGCAGGCGGCGGCGACGCTGAACCCGGGCTCGGGCGCGATCATCGACAGCCTCGGCTGGGCTTACTTCCGCGCCGGCGATCTGCGTGCGCGCCGGCGCCTTCCTGGAGCAGGCCGGGCGCCTCGAGCCGGCCGACCCGGAGATCCTCGAGCACCTCGGGCGATCTGTTCGCCGGCGCGCCAGGATCGCGCGCGCGCGCTGGAGGCGTACCGCAAGGCACTGACGCTGGCGCCGCCCGAGCGTCTGAACCGCGAGCTGCAGGAGCGCGTGCGCACGCTCGAGGCCAAGAGCGCAGCCGGGCGATGACGCGAGCGCAGCGAGCGGGAGCAATGACGCGCACCCTCCCTGGACGTTCGGCACTGGCACTGGCACTGGCACTGGCGGTCGCCGGAGCGGGGGCCTGCGGCGGGGCCGCGCCCCCGGCGGTGCGGCCGGGCCCGGCGCCGGCGGCCGAGTCATTGCTGGCAAGCGCTGGCGGCGCGCCAGGCGGCGTTGCGGTCGATGAACGCGCGCGCGCGCGCCACCAGCTGGATCGGCGGCGATCGCGTGCGCGCGACGGTGCTGATGCTGGTCGAACGCGGCGGGCACCTGCGCTTCGAGGCCGAGGTCAGCTTGCAGGGGACGGTGTCGATCCTCGCGACCGACGACGGAACCTTTCAGCTGCTCGACGTGCGCAACAACCAGCTGCGCCAGGGGCCGGCGTGCCCCGCAAACGTCGCGTCGCTGATCCGAATGCCGCTGGCACCGGGGGAGGTGGCGGCGATCCTGCTGGGTGACGTGCAGCTTCCGGCGGGGGCAACGCCCGCCGGCGCCACGGTCACCTGGGACGCCGAGCACGGAGCCGACGCGCTCGGCGTGAAGGCGGGCGGGCTCGAGACGCGGGTCCTGTTTCGGCCCGACCACCCCGACGAGATCGTCGGCGCGTCGGCGTCGGGGCCCGAGGGGCCGCGCTGGCGGGCGTCGTACGAAGACTTCGGCGCGAGCAAGGGCGGTCCGTCGCTGCCCGGGCTGATCCGCTTCGCCGAGGGAACGCGGATCCTTCGACGACGGCGTCGAGATCCGGTTCAAGGACCGCACCGCCAACGCCGACATCGCGCCCGACAGCTTCACGATCGCGCCACCATCCGGGACCAAGGTGATCGACGTCGGCTGCGGCCCCGGCCCCGGGCCATGACCACCGGCGCGCCTCTGCTCAGCGTGCGACACCTGACCACGGTGGTCGACCCGGGGCGGGGCGCGTCGCCGCTCACGGCGGTCGGCGACGTCTCGTTCGACGTGGCGCGCGGGCGCACGCTGGGGATCGTGGGCGAGTCGGGCTCGGGGAAGTCGCTGACGGCGATGTCGATCCTGCGCCTGTTGCCCGAGCCGGCGGTGCGCATCGCCGGCGGCGAGATCCTCTTCGAGGGCGAGGACCTGGCGCGCGCCTCCGAGCGGGCGCTGCGCCGCGTGCGCGGGCGCCGCCTGTCGATGGTCTTTCAGGAGCCGTCGACGGCGCTGAACCCGGTGTTGACCATCGGCGATCAGGTCGGCGAACCGTTGCGCATCCACGAAGGGCTGCACGCGCGCGGCCGCCACCACGCGCGCGATCGGGCTGCTCGAGCAGGTCGGAATTCCGGCGGCGGCGGAGCGCGCCCGGGCCTATCCCGCATCAGCTGTCGGGCGGCATGAAGCAGCGGGCGATGATCGCGATGGCGCTCGCCTGCCGGCCGGCGCTGCTGATCGCCGACGAGCCGACCACCGCGCTCGACGTCACCGTGCAGGCGCAGATCCTGGCGCTGCTCGAGCGGCTGCGGCGCGAGCTGGACATGGCGATGATCCTGATCACCCACGACCTGGGCGTCGTCGCCGAGGCCTGCGACGACGTCGCGGTGATGTACGGCGGCCGGATCGTCGAGCGCGCCGCCGTCGGCGAGCTGTTGCGGCACCCGCGCCATCCGTACACGCGCGGGTTGATGCGCGCGATGCCCAAGGCGGAGTCGACCAACCCCGATCAGGCGCGCGCCGGTTGCCGGGCCGCGCGTGCGCCTGCAGGAGATCGCCGGCCTGGTGCCGCCGCTCGGCAAGTTCCCCGCCGGGGTGCGGCTTCGCCCCGCGCTGCCCGAACGCCGCCGACGACTGCCGCGCCGCCGCGCCGCCGCTGGCGCCGGCGGATCACCAAGAAGCCCAGGACGAGGACCACGACGAGGACCACGACGGCGCTGCCGCGACCCCGCACGACGCCGCCTGCTATCACCCAGGCGCCGGCGGGCGGGAGGGTTCGCGATGACGGCGGCGCTGCCAGCGGCTCCGGCGACGGCGCCGCTGATCTCGGTGCGCGATCTGGTGAAGCACTTCCCCGAGCGCGGGGGTTTGGCGCGCCGATCGCGGCGGGTCGTGCACGCGGTCGACGACGTCTCCTTCGACCTTTCCGCGGGCGAGACGCTGGCGCTGGTCGGCGAGTCGGGCTCGGGCAAGACGACGCTCGGGCGGACGGTGCTGCGGCTCACCGACCCGACCGCGGGGCAGATCCTGTTCGAGGGCAAGGACCTGGCGCGCCTGCCGCGCCGGCCGCTGCGCGCGCTGCGCCGCCACATGCAGATGATCTTTCAGGACCCGGCTTCGTCGCTGAACCCGCGCATGCGGGTCGAGGCGATCGTCGCCGAGCCGCTGGAGATCCACGGCATCGGCGCGACCCGCGACGAACGGCGCGCGCGCGTGGTCGCGCTGCTGGAGCGGGTCGGCCTGTCGCGCGACGCGCTCGCCCGCCACCCGCACGAGTTCTCGGGCGGCCAGCGCCAGCGCATCGGCATCGCGCGCGCGCTGGCGTCGCGCCCGCGCCTGATCGTCGCCGACGAACCGATCTCGGCGCTGGACGTCTCGATCCAGGCCCAGATCGTGAATCTGTTAGCCGACCTGCAGGCCGAGCAGGGGCTGGCGTTCCTGTTCATCTCGCACGACCTCAAGGTGGTGCGGCACCTCGCCCATCGCGTCGCCGTCATGTACCTGGGCGCAGATCGTCGAGCTCGCGCCGGTCGGCGCGCTCTACCGCGCGCCGGCGCACCCCTACACGCGCGCGCTGCTGTCGGCGATCCCGTCGACGACGCCGGGCGAACGGCGACAGCGCGTGATCCTGGAGGGCGATCCCGCCGTCGCCGCTGGAGCCGCCGCCCGGCTGCCGCTTTCATCCCGCGCTGTCCACTCTACGCCGAGAAGCGCGACCCGATCTGCACGACCACGCAGCCGCCGCTGGCCGGGTTTTCGGGAGCGGCCAGCCGATCATACCGCCGCCTGCCACTACGCCGGGCCGCCGGGCGCCGCGCGCCGGCCGTAGCCCGCCAGCATCCACGACACCCCGACCACGATCGCGCAGCCGATCACGTTGAACCAGAGGAAAGCCGACGCTCGGTCGCGCAGCCAAACGGCGATCACCAGCGCCTCGGACAGCAGCGCCGCCGACGAACACCGCGCGTCGCGCGCGACGCGCTTGAGAAGAACGCCACCAGGAACAGCGCCCAGGATCGTGCCGTAGAACAGCGAGCCCAGGATGTTGACCGCCTGGATCAGGTTGTCGACCAGCGACGCGAAGGCCGCGAACAGCACCGCCAGGACACCCCAGCCGGCGGTGAACAGCTGCGCGACCCGCAGGTAGTGGCGATCGCTCGCGTCCGGACGCACGCTGCGCTTGTAGAAATCGACCACGCTGGTCGCGCCCAGCGCGGTCAGCTCGCTGGCGGTCGATGACATCGCCGCGCACAGGATCACCGCCAGCAGCAGGCCGACCAGGCCGCGCGGCAGATTCTTCATCACGAACGAGATGAAGATGTAGTCGGTGTCGTTGGCTCGGGGTCGCGCGGCAGCGCGCGCGCGATCAGCTGCGCGCGCCTGCTCGCGCACGGCCAGCGTCGGCCTGCTCCGCGGCGCGCACGCGCGTCGCGGCGGCCGCGCGCCGCCGCCGCGTCGCGCCGATCGAGGGCCGCCTCCAGACCGGTGACCGCGGCCTGCTTGCGCGCGAACGACCTCGCGCTGCGTCTGCTCCAGCGCGCTGCAGCTCCGCGCGCGCGCGGCGATCGGCGCGCACGCGCGTCGAGCGCCGCATGGTTGAAGAAGATCGGCGGCGGATGGAACTGGTGGAACACGAACACCATCACGCCGACGAACAGGATCAGGAACTGCATCGGGATCTTGAGCAGGCCGTTGAACAGCAGGCCCAGCCGGCTCTCGGTGATCGAGCGCCCCGACAGGTAGCGCTGCACCTGCGACTGGTCGGTGCCGAAGTACGACAGCGCCAGGAAGAAGCCGCCGGTCATCCCCGACCAGAAGGTGTAGCGGCTGTCGAGGCGCGGCGAGAAGTCGACGATGTTCATCTTGCCCAGCGCGCCCGCCAGGCCGACCGCGCGCCCGAACGACAGTCCCGGCGGCAAGCGCGTCGACCACCACCACGAACGCCACCGCCATCCCGCCCAGCATCACGACCATCTGGTGCTTCTGCGTCTGGCTGACGGCGCGCGTGCCGCCCGGCGACGGTGTAGAGGATCACGAGCGCGCCGATCGACACGCAGGTCAGGTTGCAGCGACCAGCCCAGCACCGTCGAGAGCACGATCGCCGGCGCGTAGATCGTGATGCCGGCCGACAGCCCGCGCTGCACCAGAAAGAGAAACGCCGCCAGCTGGCGGGTCTTGCGATCGAAGCGCCCCTCGAGGAACTCGTACGCCGTGAAGACGCGCAGCCCGTAGAAGCGCGGCACGAACGACGATCGACAGCACCACCATCGCCAGCGGCAGGCCGAAGTAGAACTGCAGGAAGCGCATCCCGTCGGTGTAGGCCTGCCCCGGCGTCGACAGGAAGGTGATCGCGCTGGCCTGGGTCGCCATCACCGACAGGCCGATCGTGGGCCAGCGGTCGGCGTAGCCGCCGTGCAGGTAGTCGGCCATGTCGCGCGGGTGGCGGGTCTTCCAGACGCCGTAGGCGACGATCGCGCTCAGCGTGCCGAACAGCACCACCCAGTCGAGCAGGCTCATGGGGGCGCGCTCAACGCGGGTCACCGGTAGACGGCGGTCAGCGCCGCGTAGATCGCGACCTGCAGCGCCAGCGCGCCCAGGACGATGCACGTAGATCGCGCCCCAGCTGAGGAACGGCGGCGCCGCGTGCATCTCGTCGCGCGCGGGACCGCCACCCGCGCCGCCGCCAGAGGCGCGACGGCGCCGCCAGCAGTAGTGTCAGCGGGCCATGCGCCGGCTTGCCGCGCGCCATCAGGTTCGCGAACAGGCGAAACGCGCCCGGGACACCGGCGGGCAGCTGGCGGAAGAAGGCCAGGCCGGTGTAGACGAACGTCCCCTTGCCGTGGCGCGCCCAGAGCAGAGCCGCCGGCGAGCGGCTTCTCGTCCCGGGTCGTTCATCGCCAGCGGCGTCTGGTAGCGCGCGTCCCACTTGTCGGCGAAGTAGAGGCCGCGCTCCTGGATCCAACCGTCGAAGTCGTGCGCGCCGATCTTGTTGGGCGTCGTCAGGCTCGGGTGGCCGGCCGCCGGCAGCGTCACCGCGGCGGTCTCGTCGGTGACGCGATCGCGTCCGATCTCGAACGGGAAGGGTCCGATCGGCGCGGTCAGCGGCGCGATCCGGCTGTTGGTGTTGTACTGCACGACCAGCGTGCCGCCGGCCTCGACGTACTTCATCAGCGTCGTCGTGCGCCGCGCGCAGCCGCTCGCTGGTGTTGAAGGCGCGCACGCCGACGACGACCGCGTCGAAGCGCGCCAGCCCGGCGCCGCCGGCGCGCAACACCTCGTCGTCGAGCAGCGTCACGTCGTAGCCGACCCGGCGCAAGCTGGCGGGGACCTCGTCGCCGGGGCCGGGAAAATAGCCGATGCGCGTGCCCGCGGTCTCGAGCGCCAGCGGCACCAGGCGCACCTCGGCATCGGCGAGCCAGGTCTGGATCGGGATGTGCGCGTGCTCGATGCGCACCACGCCCCGCGCGAAGCGGGTCGCGCTCTCCTCGGTGGCGGGCTCGCCTTCGACCTCGGCAAAGACCTGCAACAGCGCCGGCGTCGTCGGCGTCGGCGTCGGCGTCGGCGTGGGCGTCCCCGTCGCGTCGCCCGCGCCGGTCGTCCCGCCGCGCCCGCCCGCGATCGCAACCGCACGCTGAACGGAAGCTCGAGCTCCTGCCCCTTGTGCTCGAGCGCGAACGGCGCCGACGCCGGCTCGACCTGCCAGCCGGCGGGCGCCGCCACATGCAGCACGCCGCGCACCGACGGGGCACCCGCGACCAGCCGCACGGTCAACGCGCGCGGCTCGTGCTGCTTTTCGGGGAACATCAGCACCTGGGTGTCGGGCCGGACCGACACGCGCGGCGTGATCTCCAGCGGGCGGTAGCGCTCGCCGGCGACCGGGTCGGTCCACTTGAACGCGATCGGGCGCGACACGACCCAACTGTGGACGTCGGGTGGCGCCCGCGCCGACGGCGAGGTCGAAGACGAAGTCGACGTGCAACCGCGGTTCGTCCTCGGGCAGCTCCGACCAGCTGCTGGTCGGGGATCACGAACCCGCCCGGCTGCGGCGGCGACGCCAGCCAGTACGGGGTCGACAGCGGCGTGTCGGCGGGAACGCGCAGCGTGCGCTTGACCTCGACCGGCGTGGCGACGGTCCCAGGCGGGACCGCGAGTGCTCGGCCCAAGGTCGCCGTCTTGCTGCCGCCGACGCCGACGCCGACGCCGACGGGACATCGACGGCGGCGGCCGGGAAGCGAATCTCGCGCAGCGTGATGGCGGCCGGCGATCGGTTGACCGCGGTGGCGGTGACCTCGATCGGATCGCCCGGGGCGACGCGAAAATCGGCGGCGGTGGCGTCGGCGAACAGCCCGGCGCAGGCGAGGATCAGCTCGCGCACCTCGCGCTGTTTGCGCGCCCGCCAGCCGGCGTCGGGCAAGCTGTCGAGGGCCGCGTCGATCGCGGCCAGCGCCGGGATCGACGCCGCGGGGTGCGCCGGGTCGAACTGCTTCTGCGCCCGCGCGATCGCGGCCCGCAGCGGGGCGGTGCTGCCCCAGCGCGCCAGCGAGAGATCGATGCCTTGCAAGGGCTCCTGCAGCGGCGCGCGGCTGCCCCGGCCGTGCCACCCGGCGCCGACGGGGGCGGCCCGGCCTCGGCGAGCACCTTGAAGTACTCCGGGACCGGCCCGCGCGCGCGCGCGACGCCGAAGCCCTGGCTCTTGTGCATGCTGCGGCTGTCGGCGGCGATCTCGCCGTAGGACGCGCCCAGCAGTGGGTTGAAGCCCCCGACGTCGAGCTTGGCGAGCCCGGAGAAATCCTCGCCGGGGCGCGCGCTCCAGGTCGATCGATTCCACAGCAGGCGCCGCGCCTGCCAGGGGGTGACGCCGGCGGCGAGCTGCTCGGGGTGAAAGCGCGGATCGGCGGCGGCGCGGAACGCTTCGACCGCCAGCATCGCCGACGCCGTGTGGTGGCCGTGGGTGTCGGACGGCTCGGGCGAGAAGCGCGTGATGATCACGTCGGGGCGAAAGCGGCGGATGACCCAGACCACGTCGGCCAGCACGGCATCCTTGCCCCAGATGCGCAGGGTCTCGTCGGGGGTCTTCGAGTAACCGAAGTCGCGCGCGCGGGTGAAGAACTGCTCGGCGCCGTCGATGCGCCGCGCCGCCAGCAGCTCTTGCGTGCGGATCAGCCCCAGCTCCGGCCCCTGCTCCGACCCGACCAGGTTCTGTCCACCGTCGCCGCGCGTGAGCGAGAGATAACCGGCGCGCACCAGGGCGCCGCTGGCCAGGTAGGCGAGCAGGCCGGTGTTCTCGTCGTCGGGATGGGCCGCGACGTAGAGCACGCTGCCGGCGACGCCGAGCTTGGCGAGCGCGAGCTGAATCTGCGCCGCGGTCGGTTGCGGCGGCGGCCCCGCCGCGTGTGCGCTAGCGGTCATGGCCAGTGAGACCAATGGAACGGCGCAGAGCGCCGCGCCCAGCAGTGCCGGCGAGAACGCCCGTGTCGAATTCGCAGGATGGGTTCGCATGGTGAGGCAAAGGACGAGGCGCCGCGCGCAGCGACGGAAAAGTGTGAACCGGGGAATGAATCGTCGACGAAAACGGTGTCACGAGGGGCAAGAACGGAGAAAAGCCAGACGGCTGGAGCGCGACGGGCAGCGAAGGTTACAAAGAATCAATGAGGGTGGCAGCGGAAACGGAAGCGGCAGCCGAAAGTAGGACCGGCGACTCGTCGACCGGCGGACGCGGAGTATATTGTCGCAGGCCGGTGGGACGCGCATTCTCCACTTCCTACCTCGCGGGCGAGGCTGCAGCGGCGGCGTTTCTGCCGCGAGACTCTCGCCGGCCCGCCGAGCGCGCGGCGGCTGCCCAGCGCGCGGCCGCCCGGCGGCTCGACCCGGCGTTGCTTGCGGTGCTGCGTGAACAACAGGCGGCGCTGCCGGCAAGCCGGGCACGCGACCAGAACCTGGAAGCTCTGGCGACGGGCGGCGCCGGTGTCGTGGTGAGCGGACAGCAGGTTGGGTTGTTCGTCGGCCCGCTTTACACATTTTACAAGGCAGCGACCGCGATCGCGGTCGCGCGCGCCATCGAAGATGAGTCGGGCGTGCGATGCGTCCCGCTCTTCTGGCTGCAAACCGAGGACCACGACTTCGCCGAGATCGCCGGCTGTAACGCGGCGGCGCACGACGGGACCCCGGTCCGTTTCGCGCTCGCCGACGGACCGCCCGAACTGGAACGAACCTCGGTGGCGTACCGACGCCTCGGCGCCGAGGTCGCGGAGCTGGTCGATCGATTCGCCGACGCCGCGGGCGACCGACCGGCCGCCCGCGAAGTGACGGCGTTGCTCCGCGCGCACTACCGCCCGGGGCAGTCGCTGGCGGCGGCGTTCGCCGGCGCGCTCGGCGAGATCTTCGGGGACGAGGGGCTGCTGTTCCTCGATCCGCGCGACGCGCGCGTCGCGGCGCTGGCGTCGCCGATCTACCGGCGAGCGATCACCGGCGCCGCCGAGATCGACCAGCTGCTGGCGCGCCAGGAGCAGCGCCTGACGGCGGCCGACTTCGACTGCCAGGTCGCGCTGCGCGCCGGCTCGCCGCTGGTGTTCTTCCATGCCGAGGGCGCGGCCGGTCCCCGCCATCGCTTGAGATCTCAAGGCGGCGATTGGCGGTCCGACGACGGTGGCGCGACGCTATCGACGGCGGCGCTGCTCGAGACGCTCGCGCGCGATCCGCTGCGCTTCTCCACATCGGCGCTGCTGCGCCCGGTCGTGCAAGATGCGCTGCTGCCGACGGTCGCCTACGTCGGCGGCCCGGCCGAGATCAGCTACTTCGCCCAGCTGGAGCCGCTTTATTCCTTTTTCGGCGTCAGCCCGGCGCTGGTGATGCCGCGGGCCCGCTTCCGCTGTATCGAGGCGCCGGCGCGGCGCTGGCTGGAGGCGCTGGGGCTGACGCCCGACGAGGTGGCGCTGCCGCTGCCCGCGCTGCTGGCGCGCGTGGCGCGGGCGGGGGCGACGGCGACGGCGACGGCGGAGGGGGCGACCACGCTGACGCCGACGCCGACGGATTTGCGGCGGCGCATCGAAGCCGAGATCGCGCCGGTCGTGGCGGAGATCGCCGACGCCGTGGTCGCGGCCGAGCCGGCGCTGGCACGCGCCGCCGAGCGCACGCGCGCCAGCGTCGGGCGCGCGCTGCGGCGGCTCATCGATCGCTACGCCCGCGTGCTGGCGGAACGGGACGACGTCACCCGGCAGCGGCTCGACCGATTGCGCGCGGCGCTTTACCCCGGCGGCGTCGCGCAGGAGCGGGTCTACGGCTGGCCGACGCTGGCGGCGCGCATCGGTCCCGCGGCGTTCAAGCGGTTGGTGTTCGAACGGTTGGCCGCGGCCGGGCCGTTCGTCACCGCGCTGCAGGAGCTGCGACCGTGAGCGCGCCCGCCACGGCGGCGACGACGACGACCGTGACCGCGGCCCCGCGTTCGACAGAACGCCCGCTGCGGGTCGGCATCGCCTGCTTCTCCACCTTCGGCGGCAGCGGCGTCGTCGCGTCGGAGATCGGGCTCACGCTGGCGGCGCGTGGGCACACCGTTCATCTCTTCAGCGACGATCGCCCGGGACGCCTCGGCGAGACCGGCGCAGGCGCGCAGGTCCAGCTCCACCGCGTCGAGATCCGCAGCTACCCCCAGCTCAAAGGCAGCCCCTACGCGCTGGGGCTGACGTCGAAGATCGTCGAGGTCGCGCGACGCGAGGGCCTCGACATCCTGCACGCCCACTACGCCATCCCGCACGCGATCAGCGCCTACCTCGCGCGCCAGGTGCTGGGGTCGCGCACGCCGGCGATCGTGACCACGTTGCACGGCACCGACATCACCCTCGTCGGCAGCGACCCGGGCTTCCTGCCGCTGACCCGCTTTTCGATCCTGGAGAGCGACGCCGTCACCACGCCGTCGGCCTGGCTGGCCGAAGCGACCTACCAGAGCTTCGACATCCCGCGCGGGCGCGCGATCCAGGTCATTCCGAACTTCGTCGACACCGCGCGCTTCGCGCCGGCACCCGCGGCGGAGGTTGCGCTTTCGCCGCCAGCATCGTCACCGATGCCGACGCCGGCGCGTCCGGCGGTGCTGGTCCACGTCTCCAACTTCCGTTCGCTCAAGCGCGTCGACGACGTGGTCGCGATCTTCGCCGAAGCCCGCCGCCGCGCGCCCGACATCGCGATGGTTCTGCAGCTGGTGGGCGACGGCCCGGAGCGCGAACGCATCGGCGGCGTCGTGCGCGACGCCCATTTGACCGACGACGTTCAGTTCCTGGGCGAGCGCGCCGACCTGACGCACGTGCTGCGCGGCGCCGACCTGTTCTTGCTGCCGAGCGAGAGCGAGAGCTTCGGCCTAGCCGCGCTCGAGGCGATGTCCTGCGGCGTTCCGGTGGTCGCCTCGCGGGTCGGCGGCGTCCCGGAGGTGATCGTCGACGGCGAAAGCGGGCTGCTGGCGCCCGTGGGCGACGTCGCCGCCATGGCCACACACGTCCTGCGCCTGCTTCGCGACGCGCCGCTGCGCGCGCGCTTCTCCCGCGCGGCGCGCGAACGGGCGGTCACCACGTTCCCCCTCGACGCGATCGTCACCCGCTACGAATCGCTGTACCGCGATCTGCTGGCGCGCTGAAAAGCGGTCAAACGCCAAGACGCCAGGACGCCATGGTCCGGATTCTTCAAAATCCGGCCTGTGGCGTCTCTGGCGTCTTGGCGTTTCGTCCTATCCGACAGGATTGAGGGCTCACGCCAGCAGCTCTCTCCACAGCAGCGCCAGTCGGGTCGAGCGCAAGAACTGCGCGCGGATCGGCGGCACGGTGGCGACCAGGTAGGGGCGCCTCGCGCCGCCGCTGGCCGCCTCGCGCAGTCGGTCGACCCAAGAACGAGACCAGGGGGCCTGGTCGTCCGACAGGACCACGGTGCGCAGCAGCCTCGGTTCGCCCCGGCGCCAGGCTTCGGCGGTGGCGGCGATCATCCACGATTCGTGGCGCTGGTGCTCGGCGGGCGACTGCGCGTCCGAGCTCCAGATCACCCACTTTTGTTCGGGTAGGCCGACCGCGAGAGCGCTGGCCGACGACGACAGCCCGGCGGCCAGGCGGCCAAGCGCGGGGGCGACGTCGTCCGCGCGGATGATGAAGCCATGCATGACCGGGAACGCGCCGCGCGTGGCGTGGGGAACCACCGCCTCGACACCGACGACCGCGCCGTGCAGGCCAGGTTTTTCGAACGGCAACACCACGAAGCTCCGCCATCCGACCGCGGCGTTCCACCGGCTGCCGCGCGGGAGCAGCGGCAAGAGATCGTCGTTGCGAACGTCGGCGGCAACCGGTTGCAGGCGGTCGACGGTGAGGGCGAAGCTGTCGCCCGCGTCGCGGTCGAACGACAGGCGATGGGAAGCGAACGGCGCCAGGGTCTCGATCAGCGCCAGCCCGTCGCCGATCGCCGCCGCGCGCGCCACGTCAGTCGACCAGATCGGCCGCGAACCGGGCCAGCGCCCGCTCCACCTCCGGCCAGCTCTTGCGGGCCGGCGACAGCTGGGTCTCCGAGACGTGGATCCGCAGGTGGCTGAGCGCAGGCGTCGCTTCGATGACCTGCAGCAAGGCGTCCTCGACCGAGCGACAGCGCCGACGGGCGACGATCGGGTCGGCGGCCCACTGATCGCAGAATCCGAGGAAGACGTGGAGCGTCGCCAGGTGACCGGTGCCGCCCTGGTAGTGGGCCAGCACATCTTGCCGGATCTCGGACACGCCGCGTGCCAGGGCGTCCGCGTCCTGCCGCCCGTCGATCATGAAGATGATGCCGTGGGGGCGAATGTCGGTGATCGCCTGCTTCCAGGTGGCGCGCAGATCCAGGTCACCCGGGACGTCTCGCCGCAAACGCAGCCACTCGGTCTTGTTGGGGGAGAACTTGTAGTCGACGATGGCCGCCATCGCCGTGGGCGCCGGGGATTTGATGTCGCCGCCGCTGATCTCATATGGCGTACCGGCGTGCAGGAACTGGGTGAGCGACGACTTGCCGGTCTGCTTGCTGCCCAGGACCAAGATGTTGCGCGCCGCGAAGGCCTTGCGCCAGCGCGACTGCAAGTAGTCCTTGGTGAGCAGGATCAGCGGCATCGCCACCTCCCGCAGCCAGCGCAAGTCGATCACGAAGGAGATAGTAGCGCGTCGTGAGCGGGGCTAGCCCTTCTTGCTCCAGTCGGTCAGGGCTTTCTTCACCTCGGGCTCGAGGAAGAAGCCGGGGCCGGCCTTGGCGCCGAGGTCGTAGGACTTTTGCGCCTCGACGCGCGCGTCCTTGAAGTTCCCCTTGGCGGCCAGCAGCGACGCCTTGATCCAGAGGTTGAACCAGTCCTGCTTGAGCGCCAGCGACTGGTCGACGTACTTGAGCGCGGTGTCGTAGTCTTTCTTGTTATCGAGCAGGTAGCGGGCGGCGTTGGCGTAGGGACGCCAGCCGTTGTCGATCGCGTTGTTGATGTTGGCCATCGCCTGCTCGCTGGTCTTCACCTTGATCGGGATGGCCACGCGCAGCTTCTCCCACTCGAGGTCGAGCGAGGCCTTGTCGTCGGTCATGTTGGAGAAGATGAAGGCGAGCCGCTCGCGCATCGGCGCCGGCTGCGCGCGCACCTTGACCCGGAGCAGGTCGAGCTCCGGCTTGTATTCGCGGCCGATGCCGGGCTGGTCGGGGTTCTTGTTGAGGATCACCGTCCAATCGCCGTTCTTGGCCGGGATGGTGAACAGCGCGTAGGTGCCGGCCGGGACCACCTGATCGACGAAGGTGACATCCTTGCTGAAGGTGATCTTGGTCGCCCCGTTGGCGCCGGTGCGCCAGATCTTGTCGAAGGGGACGAGCGCGCCCCAGATCTGGCGCCCCTTGACCCCGGGACAGCTGTAGTCGACAGAGACCTGGGTCAACCCCACCTCCTGCGTGATCTTGGCGCCCGGGCTCGGCCGCGGCAGATCGAGATCGGCGCGCGCGGCGGTGCAGACCAGGGCGACGGACAGAACCAGAGCGACAGACAGAACGGATCGCGGGATGACTCTCATGTGCGCTTCCTCCGCGCGGGACATTAGGGTCGCGCAGGGACCCGTGCAAGTCGGCCGCGCAAACAACGCGCGAACAATCCGCGAAGGTTGCCCGCGGACGTTACACCACCCGGACGCTATGTCCGGGCGTTACACCCGAACGTCGACGCGGATCGCACCCTCGAGGTAGCGGACGCGGATCTCGCCGCCGCCGCTCTCCGCGAAGGCGCCGAACGCGGCGTTCTCCAGGTGCCGGGTCAGGATCGACGACAGCCCGCGCGCGCCGGTCTCGCGTTGCAGCCCTTCGCGGATCACGTGCTGCAAGACATCTTCTTCGATCACCAGCTCGAAGCCTTCGTCCTCGAACTCGCGCGTGAGGCGCTCGATGACGCCGCTGCGCAGGATGTCCATCAGCGTCGCCGCGTTGAGCGCGTCGAAGGGGACGAAGCGGGTGAAGCGCGCCAGCAGCTCGGGCAGGAAGCCGAAGGCCTGGAAGTTGGCCAGGTGTTCGACCTCCTCGGAGGTGAAGCCGACGGCGATGCCGTCGACCGGCCCGTTGCGCGTGACGGCGTCGCGGCCAAAGCCGATGCGATCGCGCGAGGCGCGGCTGCGCGCGACCTGGTGAAAGCCCGAGAAGGCGCCGGCGGCGACGAAGGCGACGTCGGCGGTCGACAGCACGATGTGATCGCCGTAGGTCGAATGGGTCAGCTCCAGCGGAACGACCACCTCCGACGACTCCAGCATCTTGAGCAGCTCGCGCTGGACGCCCATGCCGGTCACGTCCTTGGTCGTGCCGGCCCCGGCGAACACCGCGTTGTTCTGGCCGGAGGCGATCTTGTCGAACTCGTCGAGGCAGACGATGCCGATCGACGCCAGCAGCGGGTTGTCGTCGGCGGCGTGCAGCAGCCGCGTGAGGATGGTGCTCGGGTCCTGGCCGACGTAGCCGGTTTCGGAGTAGGTGGTGATGTCGATGATCACTGTCGGCAGGCGCAGGATCTGCTGGAAGAGAAGCTCGACCAGGTAGGTCTTGCCGCAGCCGGTCGGGCCGACCAGCAGCGTGTTCGACTTGGGCAGCAGCTGTTCGCGCTTGGCGCCGTCGAGATAGACGCGCTTGATCCGCCGCACGTGGCGGTAGGCCATGAGCGAGACGGCGCGCCGCGCCTCGTCCTGGCCGCGATAGCCCAGCTCCTCGAGACGGGCGAAGATCTGCTTCGGGGAGGGCACCGGCAGGTCGCGCACGAACTTGATGAAGTGCTCGAGGCCCGATTTCCGGTACTTCTTGAGCGGCTCCACTCCAAAAGCTTAACACCCGCTCGGGGCCGGGTCATGGATCAGCTCGCGCAGGGCGTCGGCGCCAGGCGCGCGCCAGGCGGGGTGGATGTTGGCGATTGACTCGTGAACGGCCGGCTGGGAAACTGCGCAGCCGCATTGACTCGCGATCGTCGTCGTTTGGTTTAGGTCGTTTTTCTCGTCCCGAATTGAAGGAGCCGCTGATGTCCGAATCGCTTTTCACCTCCGAGAGTGTCACCGAAGGTCACCCCGACAAGCTGTGCGACCAAGTCTCGGACGGCATCCTCGACGCGCTCCTCCAGGGGGACAAGGGCTCGCGCGTGGCGTGCGAGACGCTGACCAAGACCGGCTTCGTCATGGTCGCCGGTGAGGTCACGTCGGCAGCCCAGATCGACATCCCCAAGATCGTGCGCGGCGTCGTCAAGGAGATCGGCTACAGCCACTCCGACATGGGGTTCGACTGGAAGACCTGCGGCGTGATGGTGGCGCTGGAGCAGCAGTCGCCCGACATCGCCCAGGGCGTCGACGGCAAGGGCGTCTACACCAAGGATGAGCAGGGCGCCGGCGATCAGGGGATGATGTTCGGCTACGCCTGCGACGAGACGCCGGAGCTGATGCCGATGCCGATCATGACGGCGCACAAGCTGGCCAAGCGGCTGGCTGAGGTTCGCAAGAAGGGGACGCTCGACTTCCTGCGCCCCGACGGCAAGAGCCAGGTCACCGTGCGCTACTCCGCAGACGGGCGTCCCCTGGGCATCGACGCGGTGGTCGTGTCGACCCAGCACAGCGAGGACGTCAAGTACAAGACGCTCAAGGAATCGGTCATGGAAGAGGTGGTCAGGCCGGTGCTGCCGGCCGGCTTCGTCACCCCCAAGACCAAGTACTTCATCAACCCGACGGGCCGCTTCGTCGTCGGCGGGCCGATGGGCGACTCGGGGCTCACCGGGCGCAAGATCATCGTCGACACCTACGGCGGCATGGGGCGGCATGGCGGCGGCGCGTTCTCGGGCAAGGACCCGTCGAAGGTCGATCGTTCGGCCTGCTACTACGCCCGCTACATCGCCAAGAACCTGGTCGCCGGCGGGCTGGCCCGCCGCTGCGAGGTCCAGCTGGCCTACGCCATCGGCGTCGCCGAGCCGGTCTCGCTGCTGGTCCACACCTTCGGCACCGGAACCGCGCCCGAGGATCGATTGGCCGAGCTGGTGCGGGCCCACTTCGACTGCCGCCCCGGCGCGCTGATCCGCGAGCTGAACCTGCTGCGCCCGATCTACCAGAAGACCGCCGCCTACGGTCACTTCGGCCGCGCGGACAGCGACTTCTTCTGGGAGCGCACCAACAAGGCCGACGCGCTGCGATCGGCGGCCAAGAAGTTCCACCCCACGGGCGCCACCAACGGGCAAAGCAACGGCAAGGCCGAGAAGCTCGCCGGCAAGTCGCCGCGGCGCCGCGCGAGCGAAGAGGACGCGATCGGCTAAGCGGCCGCCGCCACCGGCGGCGGCCTGGAGGCCTACTTCGACTTCGCCGTCGCTTACTTCGCCTTCGCGGCGCGCTCTTTCCTGAGCACGGCGTCGACGGCGTCTTCGCGCGGCTTGACGATTTCACCCCCCTCGGTGACCTCGCCGTCGGTCTCCATGAACTGCTCGTCCCCGTTCTCGTAGTCGGTCGCCGTCGAATCGTCCAGGCCGCCGGGCAGGTCGCCGATCTGGCCGGCTCCTTCGCGGACGTAGCGCATCATGGCGTTGACGGCGCCAACCTGCGCGCCGCGCACCGCCCGCAGCAACCCCTTGCCACTGAGCCCGTCGACCAGGATCGAGAAGACCAGCACGTCGGAGCCGTCGCCGACGTAACCCGAGAGGCAAGACTTGCCGATCAGCGTGCCGGTCTTGGCGCGCACGTGCTTGGCGGCCAGCGACCCCTTGAACCGGTTGCGCGTCGTCCCGTCGACGCCGCCCACCGACAGCGACTGCAGGATCTCGGGGCCGATGCGCGGATCCAGGTACAGGGCGCGCAGCAGGGTGGCCATCGCCTCGGCGGTGATGCGGTTGGCGTGGCCCAGCCCCGAACCGTTGCGCGGCACGTAGCTGCCGGGGGAGAGCCCCAGCTCGCCGATCACCTCGCGCAGCAGGCGCACCCCCTTCTCCGGCGTGGGCGGCCCCCCGTAGACCTCGGCGCCGGCCGCCTCGAGCACGCGCTCGGCCTGATCGTTGTCGGAGTCCTTGTTGATCTTGCGCAGCAGGATCCCCAGCGGCTCGGATTCGTGGCGTTCGATCAGCGGCGCGTCGAGGGGCGACGGACCGACGCGCGCCGGATCACGCACCGCGACCCCCGCCTGCAGCAGCGATTCGCGCAACAGCGACGCGGAGTAGAGCGCTTGATGGGGCACCTTGCGGCGAAACGTGAGGCCGAGCTGCCCGACGAGGATCCGGCCGGTCACGTTGATCCGGATCTTCCCCTCGCTCAGCGACAGGTCGCAGCTGACCTTCGCCGTCCCCGACGCCCGGGTGCGGGCGCTGTTGTGGATCTCGTAGGACTCATCGCGCGGGATCGTCGTCACCTCGGCCAGGCTGCCGTCGCCAGAACCGGGGCGCACCTTGATCTGCATGAAGCCGCGGTTGACCACCAGCGGCGGTCGCGCCGCCTTGTCGCCGTGCCCGCGCTCGTCGTCGCCCTCGCTGGCGACCCGCTCGGGCAAGGCGTCGGCCGGTCCATCGGACGACGGGTCCTCGGTACCGATTCGCCGCGGATCGGCGACCACCCCACCTTCGATGCGACGAACGCCCCGTCGCGCCAGACGCTGCGCCATCGCCTCGAGGTCCGACCCGCGCACCGTCGGATCGCCGCTGCCCCGCAGATAGAGGTCGCCCGCGATCACCCCCTGGGTGTCGGGCTCGGGCCCGGCCAGCTCGGTGCGAAAGCGCCAATCGGCGCCCAGGCGCATGATCGCGGTCGCCGTGGCCAGGACCTTTTGGTTCGACGCCGGGTCCATCAGCGCCGCGCCCCGCCGCCCGAAGAGCAGCCGGCCCGAGCGCGCTTCGACGACGCGCATCCCCACGTGCAGCCGGTTCAAGGTCGCCCCGTGCACGATGTCGCGCAGCATCTCCTGCACGTGCAGGATGCGCGGTCGATCGCGATCGCCGTCGGGCGGCAGGGGGAGCTCGTCGCCGGCGCGCGCGCGCGGCAGGCTCTCCTTGTCGCTCTTCGGCCCGGCCGGAGCCTTGCCGAGCTTGCGCGCGCCTCCGTCGCCGGACGCGCCCGCATAGCTGCCCGGCGGGCCCACCACCGGGCTCGGCGCCGGTTCGCGCGCGTTCACCGCGAGGGCACGCCCCGGCGACAGCGACGCCGCCCCGAACGGGAGCAGCAACGCCACCAACGCCGCGCGCGTGATCAACGGTCCGCTACGCACCGGAAACCCAAATCGGCGTCGCGATGGTCGGGCGACCATGCGTTTCGATTGGCGGCGCGCGGCCCCACGAAGAAGCTGCAACAGGAACCCCCCTTCACAACACGTCGATCGGCGTTGCCGACCCGCGCCGAGGCGCGGCCCGCACGCTCTTTCACCGCCCCGTTCGCGCTGGCCTGGCGAACAGCGCCGTCAGGCGCCGTCCCCCGGGCCCGTCGCAACGGAGCCTCTGGTGTGATCGCCGCCGCGTCGTCATCGTAGCGGTCGGCCACCCACTCCCAAACATTTCCGCCCAGATCCAGCACCCCATAGGGGCTGGCCCCATCGGGATATTGCCCCACCGCGACCGGATGACCAGGGTTGTGACCGGCGCAGGGGCCCTCACCGTCGAAGTTGCCCCAGTTGGCGCGTTCGCATGACACCTCGTCGCCCCAGGGATACTCCCGCCCGTCGGCGCCGCGCGCCGCTTTCTCCCATTCCGCCTCGCTGGGGAGACGCCCGCCCGCGAAGCGGCAGAACGCCTGCGCATCGGCCCAGGTGACGTTCGCCATCGGCAAGCGGTCGCTGGCGGCGTCGGCCGGGGCCGGCACCGCCGACGGCGACGGAGAGGGTGACGAAGAAGACGGTTGGTCGGTCGCCGGGACCGGTGGGCAGCGGCGTGCGGCCACGCAGCGCCCGTAGTCGCCGCGCGTCACCTCCGTCCGGTCGATGCTGAAAGCAGCCATCACCTTAGTTCGTGCCGGCCGCTCGTCTTCTTCGCCATGAGTTGAGCCCTGAATAAACGGTCCGGCGGGAATTCGGACGCGATCGGGCACGGGACGGGTCGCGTGCGGGGGGCGGGCGGCTCCGCCGCTGGCGACGGCCAGCACATAAATCAGGGTTCGCGGGAAGATCGGGCTCACGCGCCGTTGAGCATGTTCAATTTTTCGGCGCGCGACAGGGCCTTTATCGCCGCTTCGCGCTTTAGCGCGGTCGAACGCGACCGTTTGCGCTCGACGTGCACCACGGTGACCGGTAGCCGGGGTCGGGTGTAGCGCGCGCCGCGGCCGGCGTTGTGGGCCGCGACCCGCTGGGTGACATCGGTGCTGATACCGGTATAGAGCGACCCGTCCCTGCATCGCAGAACATAGACGAACCAGCGCGCCATGCTTTCCTAGATTATTCTACGCCGCGTCGGAAAATCGGTCCTCAGGTCAACCCCCGAGCCCGATGCCCCCCCCACGCGCTGGCTTAACCATGGACCAAACCGTCGAGTGCCCCTTCTGCGGCGAGCCGGGCGAGATCGCCGCCGACTTCGATCCTTCGGAGCCGGGCGAGCAGGTCTTCGTGCAGGACTGCGCCGTCTGCTGCCGCCCCTGGAGCGTGACCGTCACCGTCGGCTACAACGGCGAGGTCACGTTCTCCGTCGATCGCGATTGATCCGCCAACGGTGATAGTTTCGGCGCCGTGGACTACCGCTGGGATGAAGAGCGCGCCAAGCAGATCGCCGCAGAGCCAGGGTCGGAATCACCAGGGTCGGAATCAGGCGGAGCCGACCTGGCGCTGCTGGTCTACCTTTCGAACCTGATCGGCGGCGACGGCGCGCTGACCCAGCCGGGCGGCGGCAACAGCTCGGTCAAGCGCCGCGAGGTCGACTTCGCGGGCCGTCCCGTCGAGGTGCTGCGGGTCAAGGGCAGCGGGACCGATCTGCGCACCATCGGGCCGGCCGGCTTCACCGGGCTGCGCCGCGACGACCTCGATCACCTGCGCCGGCGCGAGAGCATGTCCGACGAAGAGATGATGGCCTTCATGCGCGCCTGCATGACCGACGGCGCCGAGCCGGCCCCATCGGTCGAGACGCCGCTGCATTCGGTGCTGCCCCACCGCTTCATCGTCCACACCCACGACTTCGCGACCCAGGCGCTGACCGACACCCCGCGCCCGGCGGCGCTGGTGCGCGAGGCGCTGGGCGACGAGGCCGCCTACGTCGATTACGTCCGTCCCGGATTCCCGCTGGCGCGCGCCGTGATCGATCTCGGCCCGGTCGCGGAACAGGCGCGCGGGCTGGTGCTGGGGCGGCACGGCCTGATCGCCTGGGGCGACACCGCCAAGGCCTGCTACGACAACCTGCACCTGCTGATCAACCGCGCGCTGCGCTTCATCGCTGACCGACGCGGGACGCGCCCGTCCATTTCGGCCGAGGTCAAGGTCGCGGCCCCCCCGGCCGAGCGCCGCCGCGAGCTGGCGCGGGCGATCCTGCCGGCGCTGCGCGGGCGCCTGTCGCGCGAGCGCGCCGGTGATCCTGCACTACGACGACTCGCCCGAGGCGCTGGCCTTCGTCGGCGCCGCGCGCGCCGGCGAGCTGGCGGCGCGCGGCATGTCGACGCCCGAGCACATCCTGCGCTGCGGGCGCGTGCCGCTGTACGTCGACGCCGATCTGCCGGCGCTGCCGGCCGGCGCAGGCGACGGCGCGATCGGCGGCGCGCTCGACCGGTTCGCGGCCCGCTACCGCGAGACCTTCGAGCGCTCGGGGCCCAAGGTCGAGATGCTCGAGCCGGCGCCGCGGGTCGTGCTGCTGCCCGGCCTGGGCCTGGTCACCGCGATGAAGGACAAGGCCAACGCCGTGGTCGGCAACCTCTGCTACCGGCACGTCATGCGCGTCGCCGACGCGGCCGAGGCGCTGGGCGGCTTTCGCTTCCTGGACGACGCCGACGCGATCGAGTTCGAGTACTGGCCGCTGGAGCTGGCCAAGCTCAAGCAGGCGGAGCGCGAGCTCAGCCGCCAGGTGGCGCTGATCACCGGCGCCGCCAGCGGCATCGGCCGCGCCATCGCCGAGCGCTTCGCCGCCGAGGGGGCGCACCTGGTGCTGACCGACATCGCCGGACCAGCGCTGCGCGAGACGGCGCAGGCGATCGGCGCGCGCGTGCAAGGACCCGCAGCGCGTGCGTCGCCGTCGAGGCCGACGCCACCCGCGCCGATCAGACCGAGGCGGCGTTCGATCAGGCGGTGCTCGCCTTCGGCGGCGTCGACATCCTGGTGTGCAACGCCGGCTTCATCCAGGCCGGGCCCGTCGATCAGATGAACGAGGAGATCTGGGACCGGCACTTCGATCTCAACGTGAAGGGCTACTTCCTGGCGGCGCGCGCCGCGGTGCGCATGATGAAGCTTGGCGGGCGCGGTGGCGTCATCGTCTTCAACGCGTCGAAGGGCGCCTTCGCGCCCACCGCCGACAACGCCGCCTACGCCAGCTCGAAGGCCGCGGTGGCGGCGCTGGCGCGCAACCTGGCGATCGAGCTCGGCCCGACCGGCATCCGCGTCAACTACTTCAACGCCGACTTCGTCGACACGCCGCTGATGCGCGGATTGATCGCGCAGCGCGCCGCCCACCGGGGCGTCACCGCCGAGCAGCAGGTCGAGGAGTACCGCCAGCGCAACGCCATGCACGTCGGCCCGATCCCGGCGGCGGCCGTCGCCGAGGCCGCGCTGTTTCTTGCTTCGCCGCGCGCGCGCTTCACCACCGGCGCCGCGCTTCCGATCGACGGCGGCATCAAAGAGGCGATGCCGCGCTGACCGGCGACACCAGCGGGCCCGTGCCGTCAGGCTCAGCCCCCGCCCGACACCCAGTCGATGAAATCGACCGCCAACGAGGGCGCGACGACCAACGCCGCGCCCCAGCTCTGAGTGAAGTCGGTCGCCGGCGGCGCCGGGAAACCGATGCAGCTGGAGCAGACCTCCTTGGTCGACGCCCCGGCGTGAAGGAGGATCCAGGGCACCAACGCGAAGGTCACGCCACCGCGCGGGCCGCGCAGGCT
The DNA here is from genome assembly GCA_963778795.1 of uncultured Pseudomonadota bacterium. Lineage (GTDB taxonomy): Bacteria > Myxococcota_A > Polyangia > Fen-1088 > Fen-1088 > DASRQZ01. The sequence goes on from CAVZVU010000006.1 coordinate 349,793, forward strand.
GAAGCCGATCGCCAGCTCGAGGCGCGTTTCCGGGCGAACCACGATGACGCTGGCCGTGGAGAAGTCCGGGGAGTCGCCACCTTGCGGCTGAAAGCTGTCCGGCAGCGTGAGCGAGTGCGCGAAGGTCCCGCTGCTGGCGCCGGCGGCGAGCATGAGGCGCTTCGATCCGTCGTTCGCGCGCGACACGTCGGGGTAGACCTCGAAGCGCAATCGCCCCTCGTAGGTCCTCTCGCCGAGGTTGAACGCGAATCGCCCACTACGGAAACCGGCGGTCACCGCCACGGGAAATGCGCCGGCTCCCCCCGGGGTCCCGGCGCGCAGCTCGACGCCCGAGTCGAGCCATCCGATGTCGCCGCTGGCTTCGACGACGCCGCCCAGCGTCTGGCGCACGCCAACCCGCAGGGGAATGATCGTGCCCTGACCGGTCTTGCCGTTGTAAGTCTGCCCGCTGCCGGTCACCCGGGTCCCACCGACGTTCGCGCTCGCCGGTCCGTAGGCGACGGCCCACGAGGGCTCGAGCTGGGTCGTCGCCCCCGGTCGCAGCGCGCCCCCCGGCGCCGGCCCGGTCATCGCGCACCCCGTCACCAAGCCACAGACCAGGGCGAGCCCGGCCAAGGTCACGTCGTTTCTCACAGCTCGAGGCTAGAGCAACTCTGATGCCGCCCGCATTGCCATGCGATCCTGCGAAGCTTGGCGGGTGATCGGCGGAAGATGCGGGGAATCACCACCAGGCGGGGCGTCGAACGTTGGAAGTTGAACGTCGGGCCGCGGGCTGCGGAGCAGCTAGCGCCGGAACTCGCGCACCGACTGTCCCATCCGGACGACGTACTCGGCGATCCGCGCGACGCGATCGTGACTGGCGCCGTCCAGCCGTTTGCCGATCTGGGCGCGCAGCTCCGACGACATCATGGCGGGCAGCTCGCCCGGCGCCTCTGGTATGGCCGCCGCCCAGGAGACCAGCTGGAACAGGCCCTTTTCCACCAAGGTTCGTCGCTCGTGATCGCGCAGCGGATCTCCGGGCGGCCAACGCCAGCGCGGGATGTAGTAGTAGACGTGCTTGGGCAGCCGAAACGAAATCGGTAGACCGTGGTCGTCGGTGAACAGCGACTGGGTCTCGAACTTGATCTGAAGAATCTCGAGTCGAGGTTGCGGCGCGCCGTACTGGAACAGCAGGCCGCCGTCCTGCCAGATTCCGTCGAGGTGTTGAAACGAGCTGCCGTTGGGATCGCCCTGATTCATGTGAACGTCGTGCACACCGACGCCGGTCGAATAGGTCGCCCCAAAGATGTACAGGCGCTCGACGCCGCTGATCAACGTGTTCAGCTCGTTGATCAGGTTATTGCCGTTTTGCAGCGTCCAGTCATTGGTTCCGGTGATGCCGTCGTGGCGGACGTAGTCGAGCGCGCCCGAGGCGGGCGTCTGCCCGAGCAGGTGAATCCCATCCGGGAGCGAGACGATGCTGGAAAAGCGCGGGTCCTGAACGTTGAATTGCCGGCGTCGAAACTCGATCTGGATGTCGGTCAGCGACTTCAAATTCACCGCCGCGTCCATGACCATACCGTCCGCGAGCAGTCGGACGTGGTAGTGCGGCCATTGGCCGGTGTCTGGATTGACCAGGTCGTAGCTGTAGAGTGGTCCAACAATCACGCCGTACGGCGTCTCGAGCGGCATCGCGTCCTCCCACCAGCTAACGAATGACCGCGGAGATCTTCCTCCCAGATCTTGCCGACCGCGATCGGACGCTCGCTCTAGCTCTAGCGTGCGTGGTGGTGCGGATCGAGCTCGCCGGCCTCGACCGCGAACGGCAGGCGATTCTGATCGGGCGGCAGCGGGCAGGTCGCGAACGGCGTGAACGCGCACGGCGGGCTGTACGCTTTGTTGAAGTCGAGCACGATCTGGCCGTTCTTCTGACCGTCTTTGGGCGGATCGGCGTAAAGGAAGCGGCCTCCGCCGTAGGTCGTCTTGCCCGAGGTGCGGTCGCGAAAGATGAAGAACAGCTGCGACTCTCCCGGCTCGATCACCGGATCCAGGCGAAAGCTCTTTCCGCCCAGCGTGAATTCGGCATAGCCGGGGCTCGGCTCCGCCTCGGAGACGCCGAGGATGCTGGGCACCACGATGGTGACCGGCGTCGCATGCGAAACGAAGCGGGCGACGACGCGGTAGCGCGCGTCGATCGGGTAGTAGCGCAGTCCCTGGAATTCCTGCCGCGTGCGGCTCTGCTTGTCCTTGAGTCGAATCGCCAGGCGACCGTGTCGGTCGATGACCTGCAGCGTGAGCGCGCCCAGGGCCAGGACGTCCGGCTCCGCGCCCTGCGCGTCGGAACGGAGCGCCGCCTTGCCGATCGGCTTGCCGGCCAGCGTGACCGAGACGCCGGGCGCGACGTCGACGCTGACCTTGCTTCCGTCGACAATGAACGCGCCGGCCCGGGGCGGCGACGATGACGCCGGCAACACGATGTCGTTCTGGCTATCGGCGCCAAATCGATTCGCGCCCGGCTTCAGCCAGAACAGGCCCGCCAGCGTCAGCCACCCCCCGTCGGCCCGCAAGCGAGCGTCGCGCGCCTTCTGCCACGCCTCGACCTCGCGACGATGCGCGGCGGCATCGACGGTGGTCGCGCCGGTCGCAGCCCCATCGACGACCGCGGCGTCGGCAGCGGCGGCTGACAGCAGGATCGCGAACGGCAGCGGGGTCACCCGCAACGACGCTAGCATTTTCACCCGGCGACAGGGCACACTACCGGTTCGTGCGGAGACCTGCACGGGCATCGCCGTCATCGGCGGATGGCCACGCGATCAACGGGTAACGGGTAACGGGCAACGCGGATGGGGGGGAAAGCGCAATGAGCCGATCGACAGCGATTCGAGCGGGTCTGTTGACCACGGCGGTGGTGGCCAGCTTCCTGATTGGCGTCTCGATGGAAGGTCGCGCCGCGGCGGGCGCGCTCGATGGCGCACTCGATACTGTGGCGGGCTCGCCGGCAAGGGAAGCGAGACCCATGTCCTACTACGATTTCCACTCGCCCAATCCTCGGGGCGGCTTTTGCGAGCAGCAGACGTTTGGGCCAGGTCGGATGCTCGTCGAGCCCCGCAACGCGGTCTTTTCCGTCACGACGTTTGTTCTGGGGCTCATCGGCCTCGTTCGCTCGAAGCGTTCGGCCATGGCCTTTCAGTTCATGTACGGGCTGCTGGCCGCGTACGGCCTGTTTGCGGTGCTCTATCACGCGACGCTGACCAACGGCCTTTACCGCATGCAGGACGTGGCGGTCAGCATGGTGCAGTCCTTTGTCATCATCATGCTGGTGCAGGCGCTGTATCTCTACCGCGTGAAGCTGCGGGGGCGAGACGCCAGCAAAGGGTATCGCGTCGTCGCGGTCCTCATGACGCTGATCTTCACGGCCTACCCGGCGGCCGTACACGTTGCCGGGGAATCCAGCGCCAATCCCTGGGTCGCATGGCTGGTGTTCGACCTGCTCTGGATCTTAATCGCGGCGCTGCTGATCGCGATCTGGCGACGCCGCGCCACCTGGCCAAGGACTTCGCCCAATACCGCCGCATTCCGCCTGGTCCTGTACGCCATAGCATGCGCGTTCCTCGCGTACGCCGGCTGGTCGGCCGACAAGTTCCTCTGCCGCCCGATCGTGGCCTACTTCTGCCTCCACGCGTGGTGGGACATCTTCATGGGCCTCTGTTTCTACTATCTGATAACGCTGTGCCGCTTCTTTTCGGCGCACGAGTACGGCTTCGAGCCGGTGCTTGAGTACATCCCCGCCACCGGTCCCGTGCGACTTCCCTTCGTCGAGTGGAAATCCCGCCGGCGCACGCCGACCGCGAAATAGTTGGTCGGGGCACCTCCCTGCCTTACACGAACTGCGCGCAGCGAGAATCGACCCTAGGCTGGACTATTCTCCCGACGTCGGCGACGTTCGAACCTCGCCGCCCCCGGTGATGACGGCTTGCCCCAAAAGGAGAACAGGAAGATGAAACGACGATCAGGCACAGCTTGCGTGCTGAGTTTTGCCCTCATCAACGCGGTCGCGCTGGCTGTCGTCGGTTGCGGGGGTGGCGGTTCGTCGACGCCCGGCGCGGCGGGATCGACAGGCGTGGTCGTGGGGACCGGCGGCACGGCGGGCGGCACGGCTGACGCGGGCGTGTCGACAGACGCGGGGACCGATGCCCCCCTCACCACGACGCCAACGACGCTTTATCTGGTGGGAGACTCGACGGTGGCGGCGTTCAACGATCCTTACTACTACCCGCGATACGGATACGGGACCCAGATCGGCAATTACCTGGACAGCAACGTCACGGTGAAGAATCTCGCGCTGTCGGGGCGCAGCTCGAAGAGCTTCATTGATCCGCTCGACAACCTCAACTACGCGATGTTCACCAGCTCAATCAAAGCGGGCGACTACGTGATCATTGGATTCGGGCACAACGACGAGAAGGCGGACAACACGCTGTATACGAATCCAAACACCGACGTGAACGACCCGACGTCGTTCCAGCACTACCTGTACACCTACTACATTCAGGTGGCCCAGACCGCCGGCGCGACGCCGATTCTCGCCACACCGGTGGTGCGCAGGGATGCTGCCGGAGTTTATGCGGGCGCCAAGGCCCACGTCACCACCGACGTCGTCTCGGGCGGCGTGACCTTCCCGGGCGGAGACTATCCCAAGGCGATCCGGGACCTCGGCGCCGCCAACGGCGTCGTCGTGATCGACAACACCGCCAACACCATGGCGCTGGGCAAGCAGATCTTTGCCGCGGCGGGCGCGGCCGGCACCGCGAATTTACAAGCCTGGGTCAGCGCCGCGCCCACCAGCGTCGACGACACGCACACCAACATCTACGGCGGGGCCTACTACGCCTATCTGATCGCCAACGCCCTCACCACCTCCAGCTCTTCGCTCAAGGACCATGTGTTGGCTGGAATCGCTCCGCCGGACATGTCGATCCTCGTTGTCAATCCAAGCTACAAACCGATCGTCTACAGCCCACCGCTCAAGAGCACGGTCTGGGTAACGACGGATCCCTGGTTTGGGTCGGCGTTCGGCGACATCGGCGGGACATCAAAGGTGGGCGATGGCTCCTACGGCATTTCGGAGACCTCGGCCTCGCCACTGGTCGTGTCGGTGCGCTCGGGAACCACGACCACCCCTGCGGGCAAGATTGCCGCGGGCACCGACGGCATCGCGTTCTACTTCCAGCAGGTGCCGATCGACAAGGACTTCACTCTGTCCGCCACCGCGACGGTCACGTCGATCACCTACAACAACAGTCAGGTCGGGTTCGGTCTCATGGTTCGCGACGCCGCCTGGACCGACACCTCGGACGCGTCTTTGCTCAGCTCGTACGTCGCCGCAGGGACCCTGAAAGGAAACAATCCCGCGGCCGCCTGGTCGTCCTTCATCCGCGACACCTCGGCCAGCACGCAGCTGACCGGCACGGTCGTCAGCTCGCCGACCGTGGTCCCCGCGGCCGCCTCGGTGATCGATTTGAAGATTGTGAAGGCCGGCTCGGTCTACACCTGCACCTACGGAACCGAGGCGCCGGCGGTCTATACGATCGACCTCACCGCGATCGACGGTCAGTTCGTCTACGCCGGCTTGTTCACCGCGCGGATGTGCCAGGTCGAGTTCTCGAATATCAACCTGACCATCACCAACTGACCTGAACGGACATTCTTTCGAGGTCCTCCGCCGAACGAACGAAGGTTAGAAGGCGGCCGACAAGCCGGCCCGATGGCGTAGCCGGCGCGAGCACCGGAGCGGAGCAATACTTCTTGGTATGTGAGCACCGGAGCGCAGCGCCGGCATAGCCAGCGGGCCGGATCGTCGGCCGTCGGCCGGGCGAGAAGTAATGTCGCTCTTAGCTAGTCGGCGAGGCGGGCGATCAGCACGCGCGCTTGCTCGGCCCAGGGGGCGGCGGGCTCGGGCTCGAGGTTGATGTAACGCTCGAGGTGGGCGCGGGCCTGGGCGCGCCCACCGAGGCGTTCCAGGGCGACGGCGAGGTTGAAGTGCGCGTCGGCGAAGTCGGGCGCGATCTGCAGCACCCGGCGCAGCTCGGCAACCGCCAACTCCAGGTCGCCCTCCTCGAGGATCAGGTTGGCCAGGTTGAAGCGCGCCTCGGGCTGGTCGGGGTCGAGTGACAGCGCCGTCTCGAAGCTCTCTCGCGCGCGCAGCCGGTCACCCCGCCGGTAGGCGATGTTCCCGAGGTTGGTGTGCGCGGGCGCCAGGCCGGGATCCAGGCCGAGCGCGCGGCGAAAACAGAGGGCCGCCTGTTCGTCGGCGCCGTCGAGATCGGCGCGCCCCTCGAGCCGCGTCCCGTCGATGAACCAGTCATAAGCGCTGCGGCCCGACCCGGCGGAGCCGCCGTCGGCCCCCTCCGCAGCGTCGCCGCCGAAGCCGGGGAGCGGTGTGACGGCCCCGGCCCCTCCGTTCTGCGCAACGTCGGTGATCCGGCGCGCCAGGTCGCCGAGCCCGAAGTCGAACACCCGCTGCCCGGTGACATCGTAGGCGCCCCCCTCATCGACGACCACCAGCGACTTGCCGTCGAACGAGACCCGGATCCGGTCGAGCGGGCGCGCGATGTGGGGTAGCGAGGCGCGCACGGCGTCGAGCGCCTTGCGCACCTCGGCGGCCTTGAAGCCCCGGTCGACCAGCTCCTTGGCCGCCTTGACGCTGACCAGGTCCTGAAAGTTGAACATCTGCTTGCCGCCACGCCGGACCGACGGACCGACGAAGCCGACCTGCGACCAGTAGCGCAGCTTGCTTTCGCTGATCTCCAGGATCTTCGCCACGCCGGCGAAGGTATAGGTCGCGTCGTCGGTCACGACGTCGCGTGCGGCCGGCCGCCCCGGCTCATGAGAAGACCGCCTCGACATCGACGTCGATGAACACCTTGGCACCCTGCGAGCGAATCACGACGTGGGTCCCGACCTGGCGCGCGACCGCCCCGGCCACGCGCGCCGTCTCGAGCTCGGCCAGCGCCTGGATTCGCCGCGCCACGTCGGCGTCGCTCTCCAGGAGCGCGGCCAGGCGGCGCGCCGTGCCGGCGTCACAGGCGTCGCTCAGCAGCGGCGCCAGCGACGGCAGGTCGAGCGTGAGCATCGTCGATCCGAAGTAGGAATCGCGCCCCCCCCGCACCGCGCGCTGCCCCTCCGAGATCACGTCGACGCGCGCGAACAACAGATCCAGCGCCGCCGGGGAAAGCCGCACGCGAATCTCGCGCTGGAAGAGGGCGATGCGGATCGCCCTCGCCATCGGCTTCTTCGTCACCTTCGACGCCTGGACAGGCTCCACCACTCCCCCCCCGGGGTCGCGTTCGTTCGGGGGTTTGACCTTGGTCATCGGCACTGGGAGGCGATCGTATCAACAACGGGGGTCGCCAGCAAAAACTGGCCTATGCTACCGTTCTGGCATGTCCCCGCCCGGCGTCGAGTCGAACAAGGTTCCCGTGCTGGTCGTCGACGACGAGCCGGACAACCTGGACGCGATTCGCTTCAACTTCGGCAAGAGCTTCTCCCTGTTTCCGGCCGGCAGCGGCGAGGAGGCGCTGGCCTTGGTCAAGCAACACGACTTCGCCGTGATCGTCACCGACCAGCGCATGCCGCGCATGACCGGGCTCGAGCTGCTCAAGGCGGCGCGCGAGATCCGACCCGACGCGGTCGGGATCATCGTCACCGCGTTCACCGACGTCGATGTGCTGATCGAGGCGATCAACCTCGGCCGCATCTATCGGTACGTGACCAAGCCGTGGGACGCCAAGGAGCTGCGCGGTATCCTCACCCACGCCATCGAGCGTTACCAGCTGGTGCGCGAGAACCGGCGCCTGTCCGAGCAGCTGCAGCAGTACGCCGGCATCCTGTCGAGCGACGCGCACAGCGCGTTCAACTTCGGCGCGATCGTCGGCGATTCGCCGCCCCTGCGCGAGGTCCTGGCGCGCGTCGAGCAGGTGGCGCAGACGTCGTCGACCGTGCTGCTGCGCGGCGAGACCGGCACCGGCAAGGAGATGGTCGCGCGGGCGATCCACATCAACAGCGCGCGCGAGTCCCGTCCGTTCGTGCGCGTCAACTGCGCGGCGCTGGCGCCCGGCGTGCTCGAGTCGGAGCTGTTCGGCCACGAGAAGGGGGCGTTCACCGGCGCGGTCGCCCGGCGACTCGGCCGCTTCGAGCTGGCCGACGGCGGCACGCTGTTCCTCGACGAGGTCGGCGATCTGCCGCTCGACGTCCAGGTCAAGCTGCTGCGCGTGCTGCAAGAGCGCGAGTTCGAGCGCGTCGGCGGAGCCGAGACGGTGAAGGTCGACGTGCGGGTCGTCTCGGCAACCCACCGCGATCTCGAGCAGCAGATCGCCGCCGGCGAGTTTCGCGAGGACCTCTACTACCGGTTGAACGTCTTCCCGATTCAGTTGCCGCCGCTGCGCGACCGACCCGGTGACATTCCCGGTCTGTGCGACCACTTCATCCAGAAGTACGCGCAGTCGATCGGCAAGGGCGTGCGCGGCGTCGACCCCGGCGCGCTGCGCCTCGCTGGCCTCGTACGCCTGGCCCGGCAACGTCCGCGAGCTCGAGAACGTGATCGAGCGGGCGATGATCCTGGCGCGCGGCACCGAGCTGACCGCCGCGGATCTGGAGTTCAGCCGGCGCCCGAGTCCCAGCGCGGCCGTGCCGGCGACGATGACGTCGTCGACAACGGCGTGGACGTCGCCCGCGATGACCGGTCCCGCCGCCGGGCGCCCGGGGGCCCCGGCGCGGGACGCCCAGCGGCCGTTGCACGAACGCCTGTCCGACCAGGAGCGGGCCGAGATCATCGCCGCCATCGATCAGGCGCAGGGAAACATCGCGCTGGCCGCGCGCACCCTGGGCATCAACCGCTCCACGCTCTACTATCGGCTACGCAAGCACGGGCTCGAGCACCTCTTGCCGATGAAGGAGGCGCCTGGCTCAGGCGAATCAAGCGGCGCGGCGCCGCCGCCATCGTCATCGGGCACGGGAAATCCACCGCAATCGCAGCCACAATGATGAACATGAAGCTGCTGTTCGTGATGGATCCGCTGGCGCGCCTGCAGATCGCGGGTGACTCGACCTTTGCGCTCATGCTGGCGGCGCAGGCGCGCAACCACGAGATCTGGTTTTGCGAGCCACGCCACCTGTCACTGGAGCACGCCGACGCCGTGGCGCGCGCCTGGCCGGTCACGGTGCGCCGGGTCGTCGGCGACCACTACCTGCTGGGACCGCAGGCGGTGGTCCCGCTGCGCAGCTGCCAGGCGGTGTTCATGCGCAAGGATCCGCCGTTCGACCTCGACTACTACTTCGCGACGCTGCTGCTCGAGCGGGCGCGTGGTCAGACGGTGCTGATCAACGACCCGCGCGGCCTGCGCGAATCGAACGAGAAGCTCGCCATCCTCGACTACCCCGACCTGGCGCCGCCGACGGTCGTCACGCGCGAGGCGGGCCGCCTGCGCTCGTTTCTGGCCGAGCAGGGGGGCGAGATGGTGGTCAAGCCGCTCGACGCCTCGGGCGGGTTCGGCGTGTTCCACGTGCGCCGCGGCGACCCCAACACCGGCGCGATCCTCGAACAGGCGACCAACCTCGGCCGCCGCTGGACAGTCGCGCAGAAGTACCTGCCCGAGGTGCGCGCCGGCGACAAGCGGATCGTCCTGTGCGACGGCGAGCCGCTGTGCGCCGTGCTGCGCGTGCCGGCGCCCGACGACGCGCGCGGCAACCTGCACGTCGGCGCGCGCCCGATGGCGACCACGCTCGACGAGCGCGACCTGGCGATCGTGCGCGCCGTCGGCCCGCGCCTGCGCGAGCGCGGCCACTTCTTCGTCGGCCTCGACGTGATCGGCGGCTGGCTCACGGAGATCAACGTCACCAGCCCCACCGGCATCGTCGAGGCCAACACCCTCTACGGCGAGACCTTCGAAGTGAAGGTCATCGAGCGCATGGAAGAAAAGATCCTCGCCTTCGCGGCGACGGCGAGGAAGTAGCTAAGGCCTGTCGGGACCGAGGGCCAGCGCGTTAACGGCGAAGCCTGCCCAGCGCCGCACTAGCGGCGAAGTCTGCCCAGCGCCGCACTAGCGGCGAAGTCTGCCCAGCGCCGCACTAGCGGCGAAGTCTTCCCAGCGCCGCACTAGCGGCGAAGTCTTCCCAGCGCCGCACTAGCGGCGAAGTCTTCCAAAGAAATCCCGGAGCAGCGTCGCCCCCTCAACCGCCATCAGGCCGGGGACGACCTCGACGCGGTGGTTGAGGCGGCGGTCGTCGAGGATTCGATAGAGGGTGCGCACCGCGCCCTGCCTTGGGATCGTCGCAGCCGAAGTAGAGCCGGCGGATGCGGGCGTTGACCAGCGCGCCGGCGCACATCGGGCAGGGCTCCATGGTGACGTAGAGATCGGCGTCGCACAGGCGCCAGTTGCCGATCGCCGCGGCCGCGCGCCGCAGCGCCACGATCTCGGCGTGCGCCGTGGGGTCGCTGCCGGTCTCGCGCTCGTTGTGCGCGACGGCGACGATCTGGTTGCCCAGCGTGACCACGGCGCCGACGGGGACCTCGCCCCGGCCGGCAGCCTCCTCGGCGGCGGTCAGCGCGCGCCGCATGAATCCGATCTCGTGGTCGGTGTGGAGGCGGCTCGCCCCGGCGGTACCTTCTTCCTCGGATAGGGGAGCAGCGCTGGTCATCGGCATGGTCGTCGTCATCGGCGGCGGTTGGGGAAGTATTCTATTATGATCGTGGTCGCCGTGCCCAAACCGCAGATCGACCTGTCGTTCTCACGTTATGTCGCCGCGCGCAAGGGCGAAGCCTCGACCCGCTCGCGCGAGGGGGCGGTCTACGCCTATGCCGGCGACCTTAAGGTGCGGGCGACCCTCGACCGGGTGCGACCGGTGACCCTGGCGGTCGAAGCGACGGTCCGGCTCTGGCAGACCGTCGAGAAGAGCCGGATGCTCGGCACCGCGGTCAAGGTCACCGAGAAGCAGTTCCCCAAGGTCTGGAAGCTGGGGGTCACGTGCGTCGGAAGCGCTGCGCATCCCGATCCCGACGCTGTACGTCTCGCCCAACATCGGCTCGCTCAACGCCCACACCTTCGGCACCGCCGACGACCCCTATATCGTCGTCAACGCGGCGCTCATCGACCACCTGTCCGACGTCGAGCTGCTCGACGTCATCGGCCACGAATGCGGCCACATCCAGAACAACCACGTGGTCTATATGACCACGCTCTACTTCCTGACCCGCGCGGCGAACATGTTCCTGCGCTGGAGCGTCAAGCCGGCGGTGATGGCGCTCAACGCCTGGGCGCGGCGCGCGGAGATCACCTGCGATCGCACCGGCCTCATCTGCACGCGCGACCTCGACGCGTCGATCGGCTGCCTGGTCAAGCTGGCGATCGGCTCGCGCAAGCTGTACAGCGACATCAACCTCGACGAGTACCTGGCGCAGCTCGAGGAAGCCAGTCGCGGCCCCGGGCGGCTTCGACGAGCTGATGCACACGCACCCCTACCTGCCCAAGCGGGTCGCGGCGTTGCGGCTGTTCGCCCAGACCCACTATTACCGCAGCATGCTCGGCTTACCGGCGGATGGCACCGCCGCGACATCGCCCTCTTCGCCGCCGCTGCCGCCGGCGTTGTCCAAGGAAGAATGCGACGCCAAGGTCGCCGACATCCTCTCGATCATCAAGCGATAGGAACCCATGACCGAGCCCGCACCCACGTCCGCGAAAACTCTCGACGCCCCCGGCGGCGGCCCCCCCACCGCCGCCACCCCCCCGGCGCCAAGCCGGGCAGCAGCGCGGAGCGTAAGGCGGTGATTCGCGCCGCGCTCGAGAGTGTGGCCGCGGCCGCCGACGCCGCCGGGCTGGCGAGCACGGCGCGCGACATTCGCGAGACCCGCATCCCCAAGCTCGACGAAGAGCGCTTCACCCTGGTGGTGCTGGGCGAGTTCAACCACGGCAAGTCGACGTTCATCAACGCGCTGCTCGCCGAGGCGGTGCTGCCGACCGGCATCACGCCGACGACCGCCGTGCTTGACCCATATCGTCGAGGGGACGCCGCCCGCGGCCACGCTGATCTTCGAATCGGGCGAGCGGCGCAAGATCGCGGCCGGCGCGCTCGGCGCCTGGCTCACCGTCGAGGGGAGCGAGGCCCCGACCACCAACGGCGACCGCGCGAACGACCGCGCGAGCCGAGCGCGCGAGCTTGCACCACGTCGAGCTGACCCACCCGGCGGCGATCCTGCAAAACCGGCTGACGATCGTCGACACGCCGGGCGTGAACGACATCAACGAGCAGCGGGCCGAGATCACCTACGGCTACGTGCCGCGCGCCGACGCCGTGGTCTTCCTGCTCGACGCCACCCAGATCCTCACCGCGTCCGAGCGCCAGTTTCTCGAGGAGCGGATCCTGCGCTCGGCGCGCGACCGGCTGATCTTCGTGATCGCCAAGGCCGATCTGCTCGACGCCGCCGAGCTCGAAGAGACCGTGCAGTTCGCGCGCCGCCACCTGGCCCCGATTGTCCACGAGCCGGCGATCTTCACGGTGTCGGCGCGGCGCGCGCTGGCCGGCGATCGGGAGGGCTCGGGCATGCCGGCGCTGGTGCAGCACCTGCGCGCCACCGTCGGCCAGGAGCGGCGCAAGCTGCTGCTCGATCACGCGCTGGCCGACGCCGCCCGGCTGTCGATGTTCGTGCGCCAGAGCCTGGGCATGCGGCGCCGCTCGCTGGAGCTGCCGCTGCCCGAGCTGGAGCTGCGGATCGGGCGCGCCAAGGAGCGGCTGCAGCACGGCAAGAAGGCGCTGGGCATGGCGGCCGACACCATCGCCGCCGAGACCGCGGCGTTGAAGGCGCGCGTGCGCCAGGATCTGGCCGACTTCGCCGGCGAGCTGCGCGCGGCGCTGCCGCCCGAGATCGACAAGGTCGACGCCGCCGACATCCGCCGTTACCTGAGCTTCTTCGTGCAGGACACCTGGAAGGCCTGGGCCGAGGCCGAGGGCGACCGGATCGCCGAGGAGCTGGAGCGCCTGGCGGAAAAGGTGATTCAGGTCGCCAACGAGAACGTGCGCGAGGTGGCGCACGACGTCTCGGCCGAGCTCGGGCCGGCCGAGACAAGGATCGACATCACGGTCGATACCCTGCGCTACGACGCCTCGGTGTTTGCGCTCGGCGCGCTGGGGACGACGATCTTCCTGTTCGTGAACGGCGTCGTCGGCGGGTTGCTCACCGTCGCCGCTCCGGTGCTGGCGTTCATTCTGCGCGGGCGCGTGGGGCAAGAGATCAAGAACGAAGCCAAGGAACAGGCGCCGCTGGCCGTGGATCGCGTGGCGGCGCTGCTGCGGCCGCGGCTGGATGAGTTCATTGACAGCTTCGCGGCCCGGCTGTCGGAGTTCGTCGCCGAAGCGGGCGACGCGCTGGCGCGCGGCATCTCCGAGGTGCTCGACCGCGCGCTGCGCGAACGGCGCGAGCACGACGTCGCCGTCGACGCTCACCCCGAGTCGGCGGTGATCGACGCCAGCGTGCGCGACCTCAAGTCGATCGACGAGCGCATCGCCGAGATCCGCCAGCGCCTCTGGACACCGGACGAGGCCGAGCCGGCGGCGGCGGCGGCCGCGCCTCGCTGAGGCGCACGGCATGGGGCTGCTCGACCGGATAGCCGACACGCTCGATGGCCTCGCGCGCGACGCGGAGACGCGCGCGGAGGAGCGCGCGATCGAGGAGATCGACGGCGCGATGGGTGTCGCCGAGCGCGGCGACCTGGCCGCGGCCGAGCAGCGGCTGCGCGAGATCTCGGAGCGGAACCCGCGGCTGGCGCGCGCCTTCAAGCGCCTGGGCGAGGTGCGCGTGCGGCGCGGAGACCACGACGGCGCGGCCGACGCCTACGGGCGGGCCGTCGATCTCGAGTCGGCCGACATCGACGCTTGGTTCGAGCTCGGCGAGGTGCTGGCTCGGCTCGGCCGCTTCGAGCCGGCGCGCGATGCGCTCCGGCGCGCGCTGACGCTGTCGATCGATCCGGCCGAGCGCGGGCGCGCGCACGCCGCCCTCGGTCGGCTGTTCGGGGCGCACGGCGCGCCTGGCAAGGCGGTGCGCGAGCTCGGCAAGGCGGTGCGGCTGTTGCCGGGCGATCATGCGCTGGCGGCGACCTATGGGCGGGCGCTGGTGGGGGCCGGCGACGCGGGGGCGGCCGAGTGGCTGACCAGCGCCGCGCTGGCGCCGGGCGCCGACCCGCGCCTGATCGTCGACGCCGCCGACGCGACCGCCGCGCCGGCAGAGGCCGAGCGTCTGCTGCGCGACGCGCTGGCGCGCACGCCGGAGGAGGTCGCGATCATCGCGGCGCTGTCGCGGCACCTCACGCGCGCGGGGGCGCACGAGGAGGCGCGCCGGCTGGCCCTGGATGCGATCGCGCGTGCCCCCGAATCACCCGCGGCGCTGGCGGCGCTGCGCGAGAGCTATGCCGCCGAAGGACGCTGGCCCGAGGCGCTGGCGGCGGCGCAGCGCGCGGCGGAGATCGACGCCGCGGGGTCAAGGTCATCGGTGACGCGCCTGCCGCCGGAAGAGCTGCTGGCGCTGGCGTTGGGCGCGCGCGACCGCGCGGCGCTCGCCGCGCTGGCGGCGACGAAGCTGGACGAAGTGGGCGACGAAGCGCGGGACGAAGCGCGGGACGAAGCGCGGGACGGGGGCAGCGAAGCGGAGCGGCTGGCGGCGGCGCGCGCGGCGCTTGGTCGCTTCCTCACCAACGAAGCCGACGAGGCCGACCTGATCACGCTCGCCGGCTTCGCCCCCGATGCCGCATCCCGCAGCTTCGTCGTCGAGGGGCTGGCGCCGGCGGCGGCGCCCGCGGGCAACCTGGTCGCGCTGCTCGGCTATGCCCACGCGCTGGCGGCGCGCACGCCCGAGCTGTGGTCGCTGGCGCTGCCGGCGGCGCGCGCGACCGAGGCCTACGACCGGCCGTTGCTGGTCGCGGTCATGGGTGAGTTCAACGCCGGCAAGTCGTCGTTCGTGAACGCCCTGTGCGGGGAAGAGATCGCGCCCGTCGGCGTGACGCCGACCACCGCGACCATCAACATCCTGCGCCACGGGCCCAGGGGAGGGCGGGCCATCTACCACGACGGCCAGGCGCGGGAGCTCGACGCGGCGTCGGTCGCGCCGTTCTTGCGCGGGCTCGGCGCCGACGAGGCGGCGGCGATCCGGGTGGTCGAGATCTTCCACCCGCTCGAGGTGCTGCGCCGGGTGGAGGTGGTCGACACGCCGGGGCTCAACTCGCTGCGCCCCGAGCACGAGAGCGTGGCGCGCGATTTCCTGGTCGACGCCGACGCGATCGTCTGGCTGTTCGCTGTCGGCCAGGCGGCCAAGGCGACCGAGAAGCAGGCGTTGGGGTTGGCACAGGCGGCCGGCAAGCGGGTGCTGGGCGTGCTCAACAAGATCGATCGCGCGAGCGACGAGGAGATCGCGCAGGTATCGGCCCACGTCGGGCAGAGCCTCGGCGATCTCGTCGAAGGGATGATCCCGATCTCGGCGCGCCGGGCGCTCGAGGCCAAGCGTCGGGTGGCCGGCGCGGCGGCGGTCCCCAAGGGCAAGGGCGGCGACAGCAGCGGCGACGGCGACGGCGGCTTTGCGGCGCTGGAGGCGGCGCTGGAACAGCGGTTCTTCCAGCACGCCCGCGCGCTGAAGCGCACGACGGCGCTCGGGGCGCTGCGACGGTTCGTCGCCGAGGCGCGCGCGAAGACGTCGGGCCCCGCCGCGGCCGCGGTGACAGCGACGGCAGCGGCGACGACGACGACGACGGCGGCCGCGGCGGCCGCACGCGACTTCGCCGCCGAGCGGGTCGCGCTGACCGCCACCGAGCACCGCGTGCGCGGCGGGCTCGCCGGCGAGCGGGTCGCGCTGCGCGCGCGCATCGACGAGGCCTATCGCAGCGCCGCGTTCGAGGTGCGCGAATTCGTGCGGCCGCGCAGCTGGCTTTTCGGCGAGCACCGCGCCGAAGCCGCCGACGAAGAGTTCCTGATCGACCTGCTCGACGAGGCGATCGGGCGCGCGACCGAACAGACGCGCACGGTGCTGGCAACGTCGGCCAGCCCCGGCGTGGGCACGCCGCCGCCGCCCGCGTTCGTCGAGGCGTTTGGTCGCGCGTGCGACCGCGCCATCGAGCGCTTCCGCGCCTATGCCCGCGGCGTGCTCGAGGGGGGTGCGGTCGCCGAGTTCTTCCGGCAGGACCTGCCGCGCATTCGGCTCGACCTGGGGGCGATCCGCGGCGCGCTCGCGCGCCGGGCCCCCGATCCGGAAGAGGCGCTGTTCCACGTGCTCGACCGCGAGGTCGGCGCGCTACTGCGCGGTGCCCGCCGCGATCTCGAGCGCGCCGAGGCGACCGCGGCGATCGGCGCGCTCGTGCGCCGCGAACGGGTCGACCGGCCGCTCGATGAGCTGGCGCGCGCCGTCGACGCGCTGGCGAACGATCGGGATCATTGACAGGCGGACCCGGACTGTCCCAGGCTCGGAGCGTGAGCAATCTGGTGCTGGGCATCGACGAGGCGGGGCGCGGACCGGCGCTCGGCGCCATGGTGCTGGCCGCGGTCGCGCTTGCCCCCACGGCGTCGCGGCGCCTGTCGCGCGCGGGGGTGGCCGACTCGAAGTCGTTCGGCGCCGGCCCCGACGCGCACCAGGCGCGCCTCCAGCTCATGCGCGTCATCGAAGAGTCGGCCGCGTTCATCGCGTTCGAGGTGTGCGACGTCGAGACCATCGACGCCTACGTCGCACGCGGCGCCCTCAACGTGCTGGAGCGCGAGCGCGCCCTGCAGATGATCCGCCGCGCACCCGACTGCAAGCGGATCATCGCTGACGGGCGCCGGCTGTTCGGGGAGCTGCGCGCCACCTTCCCCCACGTCGAGGCGATCGATCGCGCCGAGGAGCATCACGTGGCGGTCGCGGCAGCCAGCATCTGCGCCAAGGTGCGCCGCGACGAGCTGTTCGCCTGCATCGCCGCGCGCTACGAGCACGAGTTCGGCCCGGTGGGGGGGCACGGCTACACCAACACCCGCACGCGCCTGTTCACGCGCGCCTATGTGCGCAAGTACGGGCGGCTGCCGCCCGAGGCGCGGCTGAGCTGGCCCTGGCCACGGCATGGGACGATCGAAGGCCACCGGGTGGCGGGGCGGCGCGACGACGGCGCGGCGTAGGGACGAAGACGGGGACGGGGTCGGGGAAGACTCAGCGCAGCTGGCAGTGCGGGCAGAAGAAGGTCGAACGCGCACTGTCGACGCGGCGGCGGATCGGCGCGCCACAGCGGGGGCAGGGCAGGTGCTCGCGGCCGTAGACCAGCAACGCCCCCAGGTTGTCCCCTTCCGCGCCGCTCGCGTCGACGTAGTCGCGCAACGTCGTTCCGCGATTGGCGATGCCGCTCTCGAGCGCGCCGCGGATCCCGTCGAGCAGCGCGGCAGCGCGCCCGCGCACCAGGCCGGCGCGCGTCGCCGGGTGAATCGCCGCCCGGTGCAGCGCCTCGGAGACGTAGATGTTCCCCAGCCCGGCGATGCGGCGTTGGTCGAGCAGGAACGCCTTGATCGGGGCGCGCGCGCCGTCGAGACGGCGCGCCAGCTCGGCTACGTCGAGCTCGCTGAGCGGGTCGGGGCCGAGCTTCGCCAGCTCCGGCAGGGCGTCGAGCCGCGCCGCCGGCGTCACCGAGCCGAAGCGCCGCGGATCGATGAAGCGCAGCTCGTCGCCGCTGTCGAGCGAGAAGACGACGTGGGTGTGCGCCGGCCGCGGCTCCTTCGCCGGCTGCAGGCGCAGGCGGCCCGACATGCCGAGGTGCACGCTGACGCCGGCGGTCGGGTCGGTCGCCAGCAGGATGTACTTGCCGCGCCGGCGGACGGTGACGAAGCGCGCGCCGACGCAAAGCGCGCGCAGGCGGCGCAGCGCCACCGGTCGCGCGAGCCGCAGCGGCAGGCCGCTGCCCCACACGGCGCGGATCGGGCGCCCCTCGATCTGAGGCGCCAGTCCGCGCACGATCGTCTCGACCTCGGGAAGCTCCGGCATGGCGCGAGCGCCTAGGCGCCTCCGAGAGCGTCGCTGAGGCGCGCGAAGTCCGCGACCGTCAGCTCTTCGGCGCGCCGGGTCCCCTCGATGCCGGTGCGCTCGAACGCGCGCGCGATCGCCGGCGTTCCGAAGGCCGGCTCGAGCGCGCGGCGCAGCATCTTGCGCCGGGTCCCGAACGCTTCCTTCACCACGCGCTCGAAGAGCGCGGCGTCGGCCACCGGCGCCAGAGGCACCGCGCGCGGGGCCAGCGCCATCACCGACGAGGTGACCTTGGGTCGGGGGAAGAAGGCGCCCGAGCCGACGTGGAACAGGATGCGCGCCGACATTCTTTGCTGGATCATCACCGACAGCCTGCCATAGGTCTTGCTGCCCGAATCCGCGACCACCCGCTGCGCGAATTCTTTTTGCACCATCACGACCGCGCGCGCGACGGCGCCGCCGGCGCGCGCGAGCGCCGAGCAGGATGACGCTGCCGATCTGGTAGGGCAGGTTGCCGAGCACGACGAGCGGCCGGCCGGCGGCGGCGCTCTCGTCGGCGAAGTCGAGGCTGGCGGCGTCGGCAGCGCGGATCTCGATGATCGGCTGGTCGGCGAGCTCGGCCGCCAGCACGCGCAGCATGTCGGGGTCGCGCTCGATCGCGACGATGCGGCGCGGGGGCGGGGACGCCGCCGCCAGCGCCGCGGTGAGGGCGCCGGTGCCGGCGCCGATCTCGACCACGACGTCGTCTGGCGTGAGCGCGGCCGCGCGCACGATGCGCTCGAGCACGCTGCGGTCGACCAGGAAGTTCTGTCCCCAGGATTTCTTGGCGCCGAGATCGTGCTTGGCGAGCAGGCGGCGGGGGTCGTCCATCTATCTAGTGCCTGCTAGTGCCTGCCAGAATCCGTCGCCGCAGCCAGATCAGAGCGGCAGTCCGGGATCGACGCTGAGATCGAGGCCGGCGCGGACCCCGCGCGCCAGCAGCCTCGACCCGGCGGCGGCGATCATCGCGGCGTTGTCGGTGCACCGCTTGGGCGGCGGAATGTAGAGTTGGAACTGATCCTCGGCGGCGGCGGCGGCGAGGCCGGCGCGCAGCCCGCGGTTGGCGGCGACGCCGCCGCACACCACCAGGTGCGGGATCCCCTGCAGCGCGATCGCGCGGCGCGACTTGCGGCACAGCACGTCGACCACGGCGGCCTGAAAGCTGGCGGCGAAGTCGGCGAGCTCGCTCCCCTCGGGGGCTGGGCGCCCTTGCAGCATCACCGACACCGCGGTCTTGAGGCCCGAGAAGCTGAAGTCGAGATCGTCGCGGCGCGGGAGCGCGCGCGGCAGAACGAAGGCGTGGGGATTGCCGGTGGCCGCGAGGCGATCGATGGCAACGCCGCCGGGATAGCCGAGCCCGAGCATCTTGCCGACCTTGTCGAAGGCCTCGCCGGCGGCGTCGTCGCGCGTGGCGCCCAGCAACGTCGTCACGCCCGGGCCGTCGACGCGGATGAGCGCGGTGTGGCCGCCCGAGACCAGGAGCGCGAGGTGCGGATCGGGCGGGGTCGGCAAACCGGCGGGCAATGCAGCGGGCGAAGACGCTGTCGACGACGACGACGACGACGACCGTGGGCGGTCGTCGAGGAACACCGCGGCCAGGTGGCCCGCCAGGTGATTCACGCCGACGACCGGCTTGCCCAGCGCATAGCCGAGCGCCTTCGCCGTCTCGACACCGACCAGCAGCGCACCGACCAGACCCGGACCAGCGGTGACAGCGATGCCGTCGAGATCGGTGAGCTCGACGCCGGCATCCGCGGCGGCGCGCCGAAGCACCGGCACGATGGTGGCGACGTGCTGTCGCGAGGCGACCTCGGGGACGACGCCGCCGTACTCCGCGTGCACCTGAATCTGCGACGAGACGACGTCGGATCGCACCCAGCGTCCGTCTTCGACGACCGACGCCGCGGTCTCGTCACAGGAGGTCTCGATACCGAGCACGAGCATGGAGCAACAACGACGCGCGGTCAGAGAGAGTCGACGATGGCGCGCAGGTCGGCGGCGTATTGCCCCTTGGGCGCGAGCTCGAGATACTTGCGGTAGGCCGCCTTGGCGTCGGCGTTGCGGCCGGCGTCCTGTTGAACGCCGCCGATGATCACGTAGGCGTCGGCGGTCTTCGGATCGAGCGCGATCGCCTTCTCGGCCCACGACAGCGCCTCTTTGCGGTGACTGCGGTTGAACTCGGCGTGCGCGAGCAGCGCGACCGCCTTCGGCGAGTCTGGGTTCGCCTGCACGGCGGCCGTACAAGCGACGGTCGCGTCTTTCATGCGGTCGGCGTTGAACGCCGTCTGGCAGGCGGTCAGCAGCTTCGGAAAGTCGGCCGAGACCTCGGCGGGCTCGCCCGCGGGTGCGCCGGGGGCCGCCGCCGGCGAGCCGGCCGGATTCGGCTTCGCGGGCTCTGCGGTCGTGATCTTTTCGATCGGTGGCGTCGCGGCGGCGATCTCGGTTGGCTTGGCGGCGGGCGGAGCGGATGGGGCAGGTTGCGCCGCGGGCGGCGGGGCCGCGGCCGGCGCGGCTTCACTGGTCACCGAGGCGACATCGGTCTTGTGCTCGCCGCCGCGCATCGAGCGCACGGCGAAGAGCGCGCCCCCGGCCACGACCACCACGGCGGCGACGAAGGCCAGGCCGCGCGTGCGTGACGGAAGACCGAGCTCTTCGATCGCCTCCGTCT
This sequence comes from uncultured Pseudomonadota bacterium, assembly GCA_963778795.1. Lineage (GTDB taxonomy): Bacteria > Myxococcota_A > Polyangia > Fen-1088 > Fen-1088 > DASRQZ01. The sequence continues at coordinate 370,486 of CAVZVU010000006.1, forward strand.
TGGTCGAGCGGCGGGTGTGGATCTCGTCCCCCTCGCTCATCCAGCGTGACGCCGAGTCGGAGAAGGGGAGGGCGGGGACCTTGGGCGATGAGTCGCGGCGCGCGGCCGGCCCCGGCGCAGCCGTGTGAGCCGGCGCAGCCGTGTGAGCCGGCGCGGCCGTGTGCACCGGCGTGGGGAGCTCGTCCAGCCGAGGCGGTGAGGCGGCAGGGGCCGGGGCGGGGGCTGCCGGTCTCTCCGTGGAGGTCGCGCCAGCGGTGGAGGTCGACTGAGCGACGGGCACGGGCGCGACCGGGCCCAGGCCGGGATCGGTCGAACGGGGGATCGAAACGCTGGTGTGGGCCAGCGGCGCGGGGGTCGGCGCGGGCGCGGCCGGGGCCACCGTCGGTGACGGAGGGCTCGACGGGGATGACAGTCCGTTGGTGATCTCGCCAGCGACGGCAGCGTGGGGACCGCCGGTGGGAGAGACCAGCGTCTGGCGCGCGGACGGGGTCGCCGTCGGGAAGGGAATGACCACCGCGGGCTCCTCGGGGCGCGACTCGGGCACCATCTGGGCCTCGGACGCGGCGGCGCCAGAGCGATGGTCGGAGGACGCGCTTCGATCGCGCCGCTCGCTCATCGCCGCCGCCGGTCGATCTTCACGCTCGCTCGGACGTTCTCGCTCCGGGCGTTCGCGTTCGCTCGGGTGCTCGGGGCGCGCGACCGGCACGGGCGTGTCGGAGGCGCGGCGAAAACGAGGCTCGCCTTCGCTGACGGGTGGGGCGGGACGCGGCGCCGGCGCGTCGGCGCCGGGCTCGCTCAACCAACCTTCGAGATCCGGGCCCGCGCCGTCCTCCGCCACCTTGCCCGCCACATTGCGGATCAGATCCTCGTTGCTGAGCTTGCCGATGACGGTGAGCGCGTCGAGATCAGACAGACCGCAGTCATCGATGACCTGCATGGCGGTGCGCACGCCGTCGAAGAGACGGAGGATGCCGTTGACCTCGTCGGGGATGTCGGCGAGGCGCTCCGCGAGCAGGCGGTAGTCGACCTCGAACACCGTGTCGAGCGACGGCAGGTGCTGGGTGAGCCGGGTCCACTCGTCGAGCCGACGCATCCCCTCCATCAACAGCGCGGGAGCGGCCAGGGCGACGGTGTCGCGGCGCCGGATGTTGCGCCACTCGATCTCGAAACGACCGTCGGTCCATGACAGCAGGCGATAGACCGCGTCGCTGCCCGACAGGCGACCGACCTCGGCGTCGACGACGGCGCCTTTGCGGAAATAGATCTCGCCCGCGCCGCCGGTGGCGCTGTGCAGGTGCAGGACACCGGACTTGCCGTTGGTCGCGATCGTCTGCAGCAGGTCGATGGTCGAGAGATCGGTCAGGCTACCGGTGACGCGGTCGCCCGGGCCTTCGCCGGACGACAGGCGCTCGCGCTCGTGGCGCTGCAGCAGCGCGCTGACGCGGGCGACCACCTCCTTGACGAAGACCGGCTTCGACAGAAAGTCGTCGGCACCGAGCTCGAAGGCGCGGATCTTGTTGGTCGTGCTCGGGCGCGCGAGAAAGACGAAGGGAATATTCCGGTTGCTCTGCGGCGCCTTGGCGCGCCGGCACAGCTCGAGCCCGTCCAGGCTGGGCAAGTCGATATCGGAGATCACCAGGTCGGGGGGCGGCACGCGCTCGATCAACGCAGCAGCGACCAGCCCGTCGCTGGCGTGGCTCACGTCGAAGCCGGCGCGGCGCAGGGTGACGTCGACGATGCGCAGCGACTGCACGTCGCTGTCGACGACGAGAACAGTTTTCCGGGCCGCCTCGGAGTGGGGTTTTCGTGATTCCATGTGGTCAGCTCAGGCGCGGGGTCGAAGGGGTGAGCCGTATGCGCTCGCGAGTTCGGCGAGTATATATCCAAATTTCGCAGCTGACCGGCGCGGACGGGACCGTCGCGGCACCTACGCTAAATGTACATACCAAACTGCTAACACGTATCGAGACGGACGGACGGCGGAGAGATGGCGAATCATAGACGGACGGGGGGAACCGCGGGAGGAGGGAAGGGCCAAAGAAAGGCGCAAGCAGAGGCGGAAGGAGAGATCGAGGCACGCGCGCTCGAGAGCTGGGCCGAGCGGTTCCACGTCCCGCTGTCGATCGAGGCGGTCGAGGCACTGCTTGCGTACGGACGTCTGCTGCTGGCGTGGGGCGAACGGATCAACCTGACGGCGGCGAAGTCGCTGGCGGCGCTAGTCGCGGAGCATCTGCCAGACGCATTTGCCATCGCCGGGCGGCTCCAGGTCAGCGGGAGGTTCAAGGAGCGGGTGGTCGACGTTGGCTCGGGCGGAGGGTTGCCGGCGCTCCCGCTGGCGCTCTTGCGTCCCGAGAGCGCCTTCACCCTGATTGAGGTCACTGCGAAGAAGGTGGCGTTCTTGCGAACGGCGGTTCGCGAGCTCGGCCTCGGCGGCCGGGTCACGGTCGAGCAGAGACGGATGGGGCCGGCGGCCGGCGAGAGCGGCACGTTCGAGGTGGCGACGTCGCGCGCGATGCTCGCCCCGGGCGAGTGGTTGGCTCTCGGGGAGCGCCTGGTTACGCCGGGGGGAACGGTCTTCTGCCTGGGGACCCGCGCCCTCACGGAATGGCCTCCCGGACTCGAGCTCGTGACGCAGGAGGGATATCGATCCGATCGATGGGTCTCGGAGCTCAGACGTTCCACGTGAAACATCGGATGAGGTCTCGGAGCTCAAACGTTCCACGTGAAACATCAACCCCGGCAGGCGCGGGGCAGCGCCGGACGTCAGGCAGTCACGCGTGAAAGATCCCTTGCCCTGGTCTACAGTCCCGCCGTGCCCCCTCTGCCTGACCTCGAGCCCGAGCTGGTTGCGCTCGCGGACCACGACCGTCTGCGCAGCCTGGTCCTGCTGGATGGGCCGTCCCGTGCCCATCCCAGGAGCCAGGAGCAAGTGGCCCTCAGCTTCTGCTCCAACGACTACCTCGGTCTGGCCGACCACCCCGATCTCTTGGCGGCCGCCGCTGCCGCCGCTGAGCGCCACGGCTTCGGAGCCGCCGCCTCCCGTCTGCTTTCCGGTCACCTTCCGCCCCACCGCGACCTCGAGCAGGCCCTGGCTGCCCTGGTTCGCCTACCCGCCGCCCTGCTTTACCCCACCGGATATCAGGCCAACCTCGGCGTCGTCACCAGCCTCGCCGGACCCGAGGACCTGATTGTCTCCGACCAGGCCAACCACGCCAGCCTCATCGACGGCTGCCGTCTCTCCCGCGCCACGATCCGGGTTTACGGCCACCTCGACGTTCACGCCGCCGCCGAGGCCCTCCGAACCCCCGGCTCCTTCCGCCGCCGCTTCCTCATCACCGAATCCCTCTTCAGCATGGACGGCGACCCCGCCCCCCTGCCCGACCTCCAGCGCCTGACCCAAGAAAGCGGCGCCACACTGATCGTCGATGAAGCGCACGCCCTCGGTGTCCTCGGCCCCGACGGCCGCGGCCTCTGCCAGCAAAGCGGCGTGGTTCCCGACGTCCTCATCGGAACCCTGGGCAAGGCCTTCGGTTCCCTCGGCGGTTTCGTCGCCGGGGCCGAGATCCTCCGCAACCACCTGGTCAACCGCTCCCGGACCTTCATCTATACGACCGCGACCCCGCCCCCGATCGCCGCCGCCGCCCTCGCCGCCGTCCGGCTCTCCCTCTCCGCCGAAGGAGCTCGCCGCCGCGCCGCCTTGACCCGGAACGTCCGCATCCTTCATGCGGCCCTCGCTCGCCTCCCCCTGCCTCACCCCCTCCCGGCGCTCGGCGGACCGATCCTCCCGATCGTCGTCGGCTCCGACCAAGCCGCGGTTGCCCTCGCCCGCCGTCTGGACCAGCGCGGCTTCTTCGTCCCCGCGATCCGCCCGCCGACCGTCGCCGAGGGCACAGCCCGCCTGAGGATCACCCTGTCGGCGGCTCACACCGAAACCGACGTCGCCTCCCTGGCCGCGGCGCTCGAAGCCGCGCTGCCATGACCCGGAGCGCCGCTTCTCCTCCTGCAGCCACCCCCCCGACCTCCCCCCCGCCTCTGCGCGGCCTCTTCGTCGCCGGAACCGACACCGGCGTCGGCAAGACCGTCGTCGCCAGCGCTCTCCTTCGCGCCAGCCACAACCGGGGCCACCGCCTCATCCCCTTCAAGCCAGCTGAAACCGGCGCCGATCCGCGCCCCGAGGATGCGTTGGCGCTCCATGCGGCCGCCGGTTGCCCCATCCCCGCCGACCTCGTCTGCCTCTATCCCCTCCCTCTCCCGGCGGCCCCGCAAGCAGCGGCGGCGCACGCCGGCATTTCAATCTCGCTCGAGAAGATTCTCGAGCGTGCTCGCGCCCTTGCCGCCCTCGGTGACGGCCTCCTCGTCGAAGCGGCCGGTGGCCTCCTGGTCCCTTATGCCCCCGGCCTCACCGGAGCCGACCTCGCCCGGCACCTCGACCTGCCGGTCCTTCTCGTCGCCCGCACTGCCCTCGGCACGATCAACCACACCGCCCTCTCCATCAATGAGCTTCGCCGGCGCCACATCCGCATCGCTGGCCTGATCCTCGTCGAGACGACCCCCGAGCGTCAGCCCCACGAAGCGCGCAACAGCGCCCTCATCGAGGAGCTGACCGGCGTCCGCGCCCTCGCGACGTTCCCTCATCTCGGCGCGCACCCTGGCGAGACGAACCGCCCGGAACCCGAACGCCTCGCGCAGGCCCTGATTGCGGCCCTCGCTCCCAGCGACCTCGAGCGCCTGCTCGCCATCGCCGCCCGCCGGCAGGGCCTACCGCCCCGCGGCTAGACTGACGACGTCGGCCGACTGCGCGGAAAGATCACGACCCGGCGAAACAGCCCCTCGCCGTCCGACTCCGTCCGTACGCCGGTGTGCTCCGCCAGCGCGACGTGAATGATCCGGCGATCGTGCGGGTTCATCGGCTCCACCGGAACCGGACGGCCGGTCTTCACCGCCTTCTCCGCCAGCCGTTGCGCCAGATCAGTCAGCGCGTCCTCACGCCGGCCACGGTAGCCTTCGGCATCGACGACGACCCCGGGCCCGTCGCTCGGCTTCTTGCTGACGATTCGATTGATCAGGTACTGAAGCGCGTCCAGCGTCGCGCCCTTCTTCCCGATAACCAGCCCCGACTCCGGCCCGTGGGCGTCCAGGATCACCCGCTCGCCGTCGTCGAACGCGCTGACCTCGGCTTCAATTCCCATCCGGTCCAGGATCTCTCGAAGGACCTTGGCGGCGTTCTCTCGCTTCGCGCTCAATACACTATTGTCATTGTCCGAAGACATAACCTGCTCTCTCTCTCTACGAGGCCGCGCCTTTTAGAAGGTGAAGCTCGCGATCGGAATCGGCAACGCCGGGGGCGACCGATCTGGTTGCCCCGCCCCAACTGCCGGTGCTTTCCCGGCTTCTTCCTTCACCGAAGAGACCCCCACGCCCCCCTCCCGGCTCTTGCCTGACACACCCGGTGCGACCGGCCGGACAACTTTCGCCGCCCGCGCCGACCTGCGCCTTGCCCTTCGCGGAGTCCGCGCCCGACCGCTTGTGAGCGACCGCTGGCGCAGCCTTGCGCTTCCGCGAGCTACTGACCGTTGCCATCCCAAACCACGCTACTGTTTCGCCCCCCGCCGTGTCAACATACGACCCTCTGAAATCCGGGACCTGCGTGCGCTCCGCCACTGTCTGTCTCTCCGTCCTCTCCTCTCCTGTCTCGCCTCTGGCATCCTCCGAGAACCCCATGAACATCAGATTCCTCACCGCTGACCCCCTGCAGGCCGAGGTCGACATCCTGGGCATCCTCTGCCACGACGACACCCTCGACTCGGACCCCTTCATCGCTCGCGCCGACGCCGCCCTCGGTGGTCTTCTGCGCAGCGCCATATCCGAAGAGCGATTCCTGGCCAAGCCGGGCCAGACCGTGCTCCTCCATAGCCGCAACGACGTCCGCCCCCGGCGCATCGCGCTGGTCGGGGCGGGCCCCTCGACCCAGGCCACGGTCGCGTCCAACCGCGTCGCGGCCGGCCGCTTCGCCCGCGCCGCCGCCGCCGTCGGGGCGCGCGCCGTCGCGCTTGCGCTCCCCGCCGGCGCGCCCGTACCGCCCGCCGCTCCAGATCCAATCGGCGACCGAAGGGCTGCTTCTCGGGCTCTACCGGTTCGACAAATACCTCGACCCGACCAAACGCACCGCCCCAACCATCCAGGCGATCTCCCTCTTCGGCTCGACGGCCATCGACCAGGCGCCCGCCTCCATCGTGCGCGCCCAGGAGACCGCACGCGCCGTCGGCAACGCGCGCAACCTGGTCAACGAACCGGCCGGGTTCCTCACCCCCCAGCGGCTGGGCGAAACCGCCCAGCACGTCGCGGGCGAGGCCGGCCTCGAGCTCACCGTTCTCGACCGCGAGGCCTGCCGGCAAAAAGGGATGGGTCTCTTCCTGGCCGTCGCTCAGGGCAGCCCCGAAGAGCCGCGCTTCATCCACCTCGCCTGGAAGCCCGAACGCCCCGAGAAGCGCGTCGTCCTGGTCGGAAAGGGCGTGACCTTCGATTCGGGGGGCCTGTCTCTCAAGACCAACGAAGGCATGCTCGACATGAAGGTCGATATGTCGGGCGCGGCGGCGGTGATCTCCGCGGTGGAGTCGGCAGCCCGCCAGAAGCTCCCGGTCGAGGTCCACGCCCTCGCCGCATGCACCGAGAACATGCCCTCGGGAACCGCGTACAAGCTCGGCGACGTTCTGCGATCGATGGCGGGAAAGACCGTCGAGATCACCAACACCGACGCCGAGGGCCGCCTCACCCTCGCCGATGCCATCACCTACGGCCTGGCGCTCAAACCAGACTTCATCCTCGACTTCGCCACCCTCACCGGCGCCTGCGTCGTCGCCCTCGGCCCCCATATCGCCGGCGTCATGGGGAACAACGACGCGCTCACCGCGACCTGGCTTGCCGCCGCCAAGGATGCCGGCGAGGAGATGTGGCCTCTCCCGCTGCCCCCGCGCCTGGTCGACCAGCTGAAGTCCGAGATCGCCGACCTCAAGAACACCGGCGAGCGCTGGGGCGGTGCCCTGACCGCCGGGCTGTTCCTCAAAGAGTTCGTCGACGCGACCCCCTGGCTTCACATCGATCTCGCCGGACCGGCCAGCACCGACAAGGAGCTCGGCCACATCGCGAAAGGCGGGACCGGATTCGGCGTCGCCACCATCCTTCAGTTTCTCCGCACCGTCGCTTCGGCTGCATAACGCGAGACTCCGGACCACAATCCGATCAGGGGCCACGCAACGATTCGGGACCTGATCATCCGGCCCAGCATCGAGCCGATGCGACCCTAAAATCGATGACAATCGGAGGTTGACACGGCGATGGCCGTTGATTCCACCTATTGTGCGTGATAGAGTTCGCGTGCTTTAAAAACCGCCACGAGCGAGGAGCAATAGCAATATGGAGCCGACATTCCGAGTGGGAGATTTGGCCGTTTACCCGGCCCACGGTGTTGCACAGATTGTCGGTATCGAGACGCGGGAGATCTCCGCTAACAAGCAGACCTTCTACATCCTCAAGATACTCGAGAACGGGATGAAGATCATGATCCCGACGCGCAACGCCGGCGCCGTCGGTTTGCGCGAGCTGATTCGCGCCGACGAGGTCGACGAGGTCTTCGAGATCCTCAAGAGCCGCGAAGTCGCCGTCGAGGGTCAGACCTGGAACCGTCGCTATCGCGAGTACATGGAGAAGATCAAGACCGGCTCGGTCTTCGAGATCGCCGAGGTCCTCCGCGACCTCCAGCGGCTCAAGGGCGACAAGGAGCTCTCCTTCGGCGAGCGCAAGATGCTCGACACTGCGCGCACTCTCCTGATCAAGGAGATCGCCGTGGCGACCAAGTCCAAAGAGGTCAAGATCGAGGAAAAGCTCGACCGGATCTTCGCCTGCTAATTCAGCAGCGCTGATCGACCGCGGCCCGCGGTCACCCGGAGCCCGGCGGATGGCCATCGTCCTGCCGGGCTTTTTGTTGTCTCTCGCGCGCTGCAGACGGCGTCCGCTCTGGCGTCCCGCGCGCGCCGCAGACGCCGCCGGCGCGGCGCGCGTTGCCTCCCTCAGACGTCGAGGTTGCGGACGTTGAGCGCGTTCCGCTCGATGAAGGCGCGGCGCGGTTCGACCAGGTCCCCCATCAGCGTCGAGAAGAGACGATCCGATTCGTAGGCGTCCTCGACGCGAACTTGCAGCAGCGTCCGCCGCGCCGGATCCATCGTCGTCTCCCAGAGCTGCTCCGGGTTCATTTCACCCAGCCCCTTGTAGCGCTGAATGGCCAGGCCCTTCTTCCCGAGCTCGTTCACCCGCTCGGCCAGCTCCTCGAGCCTCCGGAACTCGATGACCTCGTTCCCGTTCTCCAGCACATAGGGCGGGGCGCCCAGCAACGCGAGCTGCTCGTGGATCGCCACCAGCTCGGCGAACTCCGGCGAATCCATGAACTCGAAGTCGATCTCCGTCGCCTTCCGGACGCCGGCGGTCCGCGCGGGCGCGATGATCTTGAATCCGCCGTGCTCCGAATCCGGCGCCACCTTCAGAACAGCGTCCGACAGCTCCGGCGCGTAGGCGTCGAAGTACTCCTGCAACCGCGTCAGCGCCTTCGCGACCACCATCTGGTCGCGCAGATCGGTCTTCGACAGGTGCGCCGCCTTCACGATCGCGTCGACGATCCGCGCGTCGCAACGCCGGTCCATCACGCCGAGCAACCGCTTGTACTTTGTCGCCAACCGGGTCATCTGGCGCAGCCCCTCGCCGACGATCGGCTCGCCGCTTCCGCCCGCGGTGCGCAGCTTCAGGTTCTCTGCGGCGTTATCCAGCAGGAACTCATCGAGCGCCCCCTCGTTCTTGAGGTAGTGCTCCTTCTTCCCCTTCTTCACGCGGTAGAGCGGCGGCTGCGCGATGTAGAGGTAACCGCGGTCGATGATCTCGTGAAAATGCCGGTAAAAGAAGGTCAGCAGCAACGTCCGGATGTGGCTCCCGTCGACGTCGGCGTCGGTCATGATGATGATGCGGTGATACCGGACCTTGTCGATCTCTTTTTCCTTCTCGACACCGCAGCCGAGCGCGGTGATCAAGGTGACGATCTCCTGTGAGGAGAGCATCTTCTCGAGCCGCGCCTTCTCGACGTTGAGGATCTTTCCGCGCAGCGGCAGGATCGCCTGATCCTTGCGGTTGCGTCCCTGCTTTGCCGAGCCGCCGGCGCTGTCCCCCTCGACGATGTACAGCTCGGCGAGCGCGGGATCGCGCTCCTGACAGTCGGCCAGCTTCCCGGGCAACGACGACGAATCGAGCGCCCCTTTTCGCTGCACCATCTCGCGCGCCTTGCGGGCCGCGTCGCGCGCGCGCGCCGCCAGCACGGCCTTCTCGATGATCTGCTTCGACTCGCGCGGGTGCTCCTCGAGAAACCGCCCGAGCCGCTCGTTGACGATGCGCTCGACGATCCCCTTGACCTCCGACGAGACCAGCTTGTCCTTGGGCTGGTTGCTGAACTTGGGATCCGGGTGCTTGACCGAAACGATCGCCGTCAGCCCCTCGCTGATGTCGTCTCCGCTCAGCCCCGCCTTCAGGTCCTTGAGCAGACCGGCGGCCTGCGCGTAGGCGTTCACCGTGCGCGTCAGCGCCGCCCGAAAACCGGTGAGATGCGCCCCGCCATCCTTGTTCTTGATGTTGTTCGTGAAACAGAAGATCGCTTCTTGGTACGAGTCGCTCCACTGCAGCGCGATGTCGACCTGGGTTCCGTCGACCTCTCCCACGACCGAGACCGGCTTGTCATGAATCGCCGTCTTCGAAGAGATCAGGTCGGCGACGAACTCGATGATCCCCCCCTCGAACTTGAACTCGTGCGACTTGTCCGAGCGCTCGTCGCGGATCGCGATCGTCAGCCCGCGGTTCAGATACGACAGCTCCCGCAATCGCTGCGACAGCAATTCGAAGCTGTACTCCGTCCCCTTGAACACCTGCGAATCGGGTTTGAACGTGATCTTGGTGCCCGTCCGCTCCGAGACACCGATGGCCGCGATCTTGGTCTCCGGATCGCCCCGGCGATACTCTTGGTAGTAGGTCTTGCCGTCGCGCTTGATCTCGAGCTTCAGCCACTCCGACAGCGCGTTCACCACCGAGACGCCGACGCCGTGCAGACCACCCGAGACCTTGTAGTTCGAGTGGTTGAACTTGCCGCCCGCGTGAAGCACGGTCATGACCACTTCGGCGGTCGGCCGCTTCTCCGTCGGGTGCTCACCGACGGGAATTCCACGGCCGTTGTCGTCGACGGAGACTGACCCGTCGAAATGGATCGTCACGTCGATGCGATCGCAGAACCCAGCCAGCGCTTCGTCGACGGAGTTGTCGACGACTTCGTAGACCATGTGGTGCAGGCCGGTGCCGTCATCGGTGTCGCCGATGTACATCCCCGGACGCTTCCGCACCGCCTCCAGCCCCTTTAAGACCTGGATACTTTCTTCGTTGTATTCGCTGGCGGTCGAGGCGGCGGGAGCAGAGCTCTCACCAGCTTCCGTACCGCCCTCAGGGACGACCGGCGTGGTCATTTGTCTCGCAGTAGGGGGTGAGCCTCAATGGCTAGAAACTCAACGGTTACGATTACATAGCATGCGAACCTGGGGCTGTAAAGGGAGAAAACCCTTTATCGATGTCTGTCCTTCGTGGTCTGTCCTTCGTGGAATCTGCCTCGTGATCCTTCCTTCGGGCGTCGTGACCACGCGCGCGCCAACCTCGCTTCCGCTTTCCGTGCCCCAGCTGTTGCGCCTCACGCCTCCGCCAGTCGGCCCCCTGCCACCAGAAAATCCTCTCGACGAGCCAACGGCGGAATCACTTCGCGATCGGCCACCGAGATCACCGTCTGACACGACAGCGACGCGATCATCTCGAACAGGAATCGCCGCCGCTCCGGATCGAGCTCACTCGGCACGTCGTCGAGCAACAGCACCGGCGCGTCGCCCCGCCGCTCTTCGACGTTCCCCAGCTCCGCCAGCTTCAGCGCTAGCACCAGCGAACGAAGCTGACCCTGCGACGCGTGCTCGCGCGCCAGCCGCCCCGACAGTCGGATCTCCAGGTCATCGGTATGAGGGCCGAAACCGGTGAACCGACGCCGCTCGTCCACGACGCGCCCCTTCTCCAGCCCACCCAGCAGCGCCTCCCTCACCGAGGCTTCGTCGCCGGCCGCCTCGACGCGCGCGTCGCTCTGGTAGCGCAGCTCCACCGGCAGCTCGCCATGCAACGCCTTGAACAAGGCGGCCATGCGCGGCGCCAGATCGGCCACCAGGCGCCGGCGTCGCAACACCACGCGCGCCCCCGTGCGCGCCAGCTCCTCGTCGTAGGTCTCCATCAGGACCGGCGACGCCCGTCCCGTGCGCAGCAGCGCATTGCGACTCTTGAGCACGCGCTGGAAGGCGCTCGCCTCGCGGTAATAGCCACGGTCGACGTTGAACACCGCCAGGTCGAGGTACTTGCGTCGCACCGACGGCGCCGCCCGCGGCAACAGCAGATCCTCGGGCACGAACAGCACCACGCTCAGCGCGCCGAAGATCGCCGCCGCCGCGCGCGCCGGCTTCCCGTCGAGCCGCACCACCCGCATCCCTTCGCCAACCTCAACCTCGATCTGCCGCTCCAGCGCCGGCGTCGTCACCCGCGCCTCCAGCCGCGCGCGCGATTCGCCCGGCGCCGCGCCCGGCTCGCCGATCCGCACCAACTCGCGCACCCGGCTGGTGCGGAAGGAGCGCAGCGTCGCCAGGAAGTAGATCGCCTCGATGACGTTGGTCTTGCCCTGCCCGTTGCTCCCGAACAGCACCGTGAGCCCCGTGCTCGGTCGCAGGACCAGCTGGTCCAGGTTGCGCCAACGCTCGGCCAGAACCTCCTTGATGACCAACGCGCGCCTGACGGGAGGCGGGCTAGAGCCTCATCGGCATGACAACCCCGACGTAGTCGCTTCCGTCGGCCGGACGCACCACCCCGGGATCGAGCTCCCCCGCCAGCTCGAGCCGGACCTCGGCGGTCTCGATCTCCGACAGCAGCTCGATGAAGTAGCGCGCGTTGAACCCGATCTGCAGCGCCGGCCCCTTGTACGCCACGTCGATCTCTTCCTTGGCCGCCCCGAGATCCGGGTTGTCGCTCTCGATGCGCAGCTTGCCCTTCTCGAGGCCGATCCGAACCCCTTGGGTCTTGTCCGACGACATGATCGACACCCGCCGGAGCGCGTCCAGGAACACCAGCCGCGACACCACGATCGCGTGGTCGTTGTCCTTCGGGATCACCTGGTCGTAGGGCGGAAATTGACCATCGATCAGCTTGACCGACAGGCTGACGTCGTCGGCCTTGAGCACGAAGTTCCCTTGGAACACGCCGATGGCGGTCGGCGCCTCGCGGTTCTCGATCGCGCGCCGAATCTCGATCACCCCTTTGCGCGGGATCAGCACCCCCTCCGCCAGCTTCGGCCCACCGACACACGCGCGCCCGACCTTCGACAACCGGTGCCCATCGGTCGACACCATGCGCGCCATCGCGCCGTCGGACTCGAACAGCACGCCCGACAGGTGCTGCCGGGTCTCGTCGGTCGACACCGAGAAGATCGTCTTCCCAATCATCTCGCGCAGCGTCGCCGAGTCGACGTTCGACAGCTCCGCCTCCTGAACGCTGGGCAGCTTCGGATAGTCGCGGTCAGGCATGCCGACGACCTTGAACTCGACCTTGCCCGAACGGATCTCGGCCCAGTTCTGGTCGGTGCGCCGCACGCGGATCTCGTCGGTCGGCAGCCCCTTTACGATCTCGTACAGCTGGCGCGCGGCGACGGTCAGGCCCCCCTCCTTCTCGACCTTCGCCGACAGACTGGCGATGGTCGTAACGCTCAGATCGGTCGCGCCGCAAAGAATTCGGTCCTTCCCCTCGGTGCGAAGCAGAACGTTCGCCAGGATCGGAAGCGTGCTCTTTCGATCGGCGATCCCATGCGCCAGGTACAGACCGCGCAGGAACTCGTTCTTCTCGATCTTGAACTCCATGTCTCAGACCTCCTCTTCGCGCAGCTGACCAACAACCCGGGCGAGCACTCAGGCTCCTTCTATCTTTAAATTGAAAGATTAAAAAGTAGGTGTAGTAGGCCCTGTGGAGACTGTGGATTGCGCGCTCCCTCCGTCGCTGAGCTGACAGCGGCGCCTGTTGACGGACCACCCGTTCCGATCGACGGCCCGCAGTGGAGGAAATCGAGATCGGGTTGTCGAGGGTGCCGTCCACAGGTCTACCCACAGGCCCGCAGGTCTCCCACTCGATACGATTTCCCCCTGATTCCAGATCGAGTACGCAGGCCCGACCTAGGGCTGCCGCAGGTGGGTCTCGATCGTGTTGACCACGCTGCGCACGGTCGGCTCTTCCGCGCAGAGTCGCTCGATTTTCCGTACCGCGCTGATGACCGTCGAGTGATCCTTGCCCCCGAAGCGGCTGCCGATCTCCGGAAAGCTCATGGACGTCAGCTTCCGCGCCAGGTACATCGCGATCATGCGCGGGTGCGCCACCGCCCGGTGCCGCTTCGGCCCCTTGAGGTCGTGGAGCTTGATGTCGAAGTAGGCGGCGACCTCGCGCTGAATGCTCTCGATGGTCAGCCCGGTCGGCGTGTTGGCCAGCAGCTTCTGCAGGGCATCCCGCGCGACGTCCAGCGTGATGGCCTGCGCCTGGAACGACGCCCGCGCCGCCACGCGCAGCAAGGCCCCTTCCAGCTCACGGACGTTGGTCTTGACGTGCGCCGCCACGTACAGCGCGACGTCGTCGGGAAGAATGACCTTCTCCGACTCGGCCTTGCGCTTGAGGATCGCCACCCGCGTCTCGAGGTCGGGCATCTCGACCTCGCCGATCAGGCCCCAGGTGAACCGGCTGCGCAGCCGATCCTCGATCCCGGGCAGCTCCGCCGGCAGCTTGTCGGAGGTGAGCACGATCTGCTTGTGGGCGTAGTGGAGCGCGTTGAACGTGTGGAAGAACTCGTCCTGCGAGCTGTCCTTGTTCGACAGGAACTGGATGTCGTCGACCAGCAGCACGTCCGGAAACTCCCGGTAGCGCGTACGGAACTCCTCCATCAGGTTGGTCCCGCTCTGGCGCTTCTGATTCATCATCGACCCGATGAAGTCGGTGACGAAGCCCTCGCAGGTCACGAAGGTGATCACCCAGTCGGGGTGCTGGCGGTGGATCTCGTGCCCGATCGCCTGTAGCAGGTGGGTCTTGCCCAGGCCGACGCCGCCGTAGATGAAGAGAGGATTCCACCGCGACGCCGGCGCCTCGGCGACCATGCGCGCGGCGGCGTGCGCGAACTGGTTGGTCGGACCGACCACGAACTTGTCGAACGTGTAGCGCGTGACCAGGTTCGGCGCCGGGACCGGTGCGCCGTTTCCACGCGGCCCCGAGATCGGGGCGGGTGAGTTGCCGGTCCGGGGTGTAGCGCTCCCTGCCTGCTCCTCGAGCACTTCGAAGTCGACGATGAAGGTCCGCTGCGCTCGCGTTTCGAGATCCCGCAGAATCGGTGGCAGGAAATTATCCTCGAACCACTCCTTGTGATACCGGTTCGGCGCCCGCAGGCGAATGCGACCGTCGCTGATTCCTACACACTCGATGGGACGCAGCCAGAGATCTCGATGGGCCGGTTTGACCATTGGCTCGATCGACCGGACAGCTTCGGTCCAGAGCTCGTTCATGATTGGCAACCTATCCACAGGGCAACGCGCAACAAAACCTTAGAGATAGCGAGCGCTTTCACTAGACTTTCCCCTCTCTATCAACAGCCAACGACAAAGCTGACCTGCCTGCGCCACACCGGTCGCAAGCGAAGCGTGAAAGATTCTCGATCCTCGGAAGCTCGCTGAGCTGACGCTCACGAGCGGGAGCGCTTCTCTATCAGACCGCTTCCGACACCAGCAAGGTCCAAGAGGGTTCGCGCGCTAACCTCCCGAAGATCGGAGAAAAATTTCTGTCGCGCCAAATCCGCTTCGGAGGGGACTCGCCGCACCGCCGCGACGGCAGAGCCTAAAGTCTTGAACGGAATTGTTTTTTTGAGCAACGGATCGGCAACATCTTCGACCCACTCGGATTTCAGGACCGTTTACCGCACGTGCGAGCGCCAAGCCCCATGACATGCGGCTTGGCGCGATCGCGACCCTGTGAATTGTCTGAATCTCGACGAGAACTGTCATCGCGCGCGCGTGTGCCCACCGTGATCCCCGTAAAACATCCACGGCGCGCCACCCCTAGGGTCGGGGCCCCTTCATTTCCCGCCTTTCTCGCTCCCGATTTGCCGCTTCTTGACATAAGTCGCGCCGGCGCAGATGTGGCCGGGTGGCCAGCACCGGGTGCCCACCCAGCCGCCCCAATGCGGCCCAGCTGCCGGCCCGGTGCCAGGGCAGAGCTCCGTCTCCGCCCAGCCCATTTGACAGCCGCGGTCTCGGGGTGCTATCTGAGAGCGCCTTTTCGCGCAGGGGCGGGTGTTCCCTGCGCAGCAGTTAAAGTTCGGAGGACGTCGTGAAGAGGACATTCCAGCCCCATCGCAAGAGCCGCAAGCGAACCCACGGGTTCCGCAAGCGCATGAAGACCCGCGCCGGGCGAGAGGTCCTGCGCCGCCGCCGTCGCCGCGGCCGCAAGCAGCTGACGGTCAGCGTCGCCAAGAAGTAAGGCGCGTGGCTGAGGCGCGCGGCGAGGGCTTTCCGCGCGCGCGCCGCGTCCGCAAGCGCCTCGACTATCTGCGAATTCAGAACCAGGGCCGGCGGTTTTCAACGCCCCACTTCCTTGTGTTCACGCTGCCGACGCCGCCTGGGCTGTCGGCGGCCACGCGCTTCGGCGTCACGGTGAGCCGCAAAGTGGGGGACGCGGTGACGCGGAATCGGGTCAAGCGCTGGATCCGCGAGAGCTGCCGGCGCTGGGCCGCCGAGCTGCCGCCCACGCTCGACATCGTGGTCGTGGCCCGACCTCAGGCTGCCGGCATCGGATTCGCGCCGACCTCGGCCGAGCTTGCTAGCCTTACGAAGAGGCTGCGCTGAAAAGATGAAGTTGCTGTTGCTGGTCCTCCTTCGGGTCTATCGGTGGACCTTGTCGCCGCTGCTCGGTCCGTCCTGTCGGTTCCAGCCCTCGTGCTCGGTCTACGCCGAGGAGGCGATCCGCCGCCACGGCGCCGCTCGCGGTGGCTGGCTGACTCTTCGACGCCTCTCGCGCTGTCACCCCTTTTGCCGGGGTGGTATAGACCCGGTTCCCGAGCGGACATAACAAAATGGAAAAACGGGTCATTCTCGCGGTCGTCTTGTGCGCCGGCATCTTCTTGGTCTGGCAGCAGATCTTTCCGCCGCCCAAGCCGGCCGCTCCGGCCTCCCCAACGACGGCCCAGACGTCTTCCCCGTCGCCGACGTCCTCCCCGTCACCGACGCCGTCCGCGCCCGGTGCGCCCGGGCCCGCGGCCGCGGGTACGCCAGCGGCGCCGCTGGTGAACCACCCCGAACAGGAGGTCGAGCTTGTCACGCCGTCAGTCCGCTTCGTCCTGTCGAGCGCCGGGGGAACGCTCAAGCACGCCCAGCTCCTCGAGGACAAGTACCGCCTCGACAAGAAGGATCCCGCCAGCGGGTTCGACATCGTGCGGACCGACAGCCCCACCACCGGGTCGATGAGGACCACTTTCCCAGGCTCGAGCTTCGACCCCCCCGACGGGACCTGGGAGGTCATTCGCCCGGCGCCCGGCACCGTGGTCTTCCGTGCCGAGACCGCCGCCATTCGGATCGAGAAGCGCTACGTCGCCGACAGCGCGCGCTACCGGCTGCACCTCGACGTCACCGTCGAGAACAAGACGGCGAAGGCGGAGTCGCACCACCTGGCCATGCACGTCTTCGGACGCCAGGATCCGAATGGCAAGGGCAGCGGCTTCCTCGGCGGCTCGTCGGCCAACACCGCCTCGATTCTGTGCCACGTCAACGAAAAGACCGAGCGCACCTCGGTCGAGAAGCTGGCCAAGGAGTCGGTCGAGAAGATCGGCAGCGTTGCCTGGATCGGCGCCGACGAGAAGTTCTTCCTGCTGGCGGCGCTCCCCTATCCCGAGGTCCCGGCGCAGCAGCGCAAATGCATCGAGCGCAGCGTCGCCCCCGAGGTCGCCGAGGGGGTGTTGACGTTCTCCGAGCGGGAGATTCCGCCCGGCGGTCGGACGAGCTACGCGTTCGCGATCTTCGCCGGCCCCAAGGTCATCAGCGATCTGGACCAGGTTCGCCCCGGCGGTGACGACGCCAAGCTCGACGAGGCGGTCGACGTGACGCTGGCGGTGCTGTCGCGGCCGATCCTGACGCTGCTCAAGTTCTTCTACAGCTTCAGCCGCAACTGGGGGCTGGCGATCATCTTGCTGACCGTCTTCATCAAGGCGCTGACCTTCTATCCCACGCAGCGCTCGTTGCTGTCGGCGAAGAAGATGCAGAAGCTGGCGCCGAAGATGGCGGCCATCCGCAAGAAGTACGAAAACGATCGTCAGCGCCAGTCGGTGGAGACGATGAACCTCTACAAGGCCCACGGCGTGTCACCCTTTGGCGGCTGCCTGCCGAGCCTGATCCAGATGCCGATCTGGATCGCGCTCTACTCGACGCTGAACTACGCGGTCGAGCTGCACCGCTCCCCCTTCATCCTGCACATCCACGATCTGACCGCGAAGGATCCGTTCTACATCACGCCGTTGCTGATGGGCGGCGTGATGTTCCTGCAGATGAAGATGTCGCCGGCGTCGCCTGACAACCAGCAGCAGGCGATGATGAGCGTGATGATGCCGATCATGTTCACCGCCTTCTCGCTGGTGCTGCCGTCGGGGCTGGCGCTCTACATGATGACCAGCTACCTCATCGGCATCCTGCAGCAACTCTACGTCAACCACGTCGACCGAAAGTCGGGGAGCCTGGCGTGAGCGAGCGCGGGCTCGAGCTGCGCGAAGCCGTCGCCGCCGCGCGCGAGCGCATCGGCGCGCTGGCCGAGCGGCTGGCCCGCGCCCGCGTTCGACTCAACGCCACGGCGGCGGTCAAGCCGGCGGCCGTCCCAGGGCCGCCGCCGCCGTTCGGCGGCGCAGACGCGCGCCCCATCGACGATCTGGAGCTGACCTTCCGCGCCGTCGACGTCGGGGCGGATGTCGGCGGCGGCGCCGCGGCCGACCGGGGCGCCGCGTCCGATCAGGACAAGGTTCGTTAGCGGGCGTGCGCCGGGTTCGTCTGCACGTCAATCCGCTCAAGTCCGATCTCCTGGAGATCGAGGTCGAGCGCGTCGAGGCGCCGCCGGATGTGCGCCTCGAGGTCGAGCTCGGCTCGGCCGAGGCTCACTTCCTCGCCGACCTGGCGCGCGCCGATCCGCACGGGCTGTACGTCGGCGTCGAGATCCGCCGCGAGGTGGTCGACCGCGCCAACCGCGCCTGCCGCGCCGCCGGGCTCGACAACGTGCGCAGCGTCTTCGCCAACATGTCGGTCGACCTGCCGCGCCTGTTCGCGCCCGCGAGCGTGCATCGCTTTCACCTCAACTTCCCCGACCCCTGGTGGAAGTCGCGCCAGCAGAAGCGCCGGGTGGTGAGCCCGACCCTGGCGCGCGACATCCACAGCGCGCTGGCGCCCGGTGGCGAGCTGTTCGTCGAGACCGACATCTTCGACATTGCCCTCGAGGCGATGGCGGTCCTGGAGCAGGACGACCCGCCCCGCTTCCGCAACGCCGTCGAACCCTGGAGCTTCCTGTCGCAGAGCCCCTTCGCCGCGCGCTCTCGCCGAGAGAAACAGTGCGACGCCGAAGGCGCCAAGATCTGGCGCCTTCTCTACGGCAAGGTCTAGTGTCCTGTCTCAGAAATCCGCTTGCATTCGGGCGCGACTGCGGCCCGATCGCGTCGTTGCTCGTCGCTTACATAGGATCGACTATGCGCGCTCCTCGCGCCTAGCGATCGGGCCGCATTCACGCCCTCGGTGCGACAGCGGATTTCTGAGACAGGACACTAGCGCCCTTCGCGTCAGAGGTGGTTCACGGTCTGCGTGAGCTTGCCGCTCGGATCGACGTCATAGACCGTCTCGGTGAGCGGCACGAGGTAGGGCAGGGGGACCCCTTCGGCGCCGAACAGCACCAGATTCTCGCCGGTCTCCCCGATGTGCCCCCAGCTGTCGCGCGCCGTCGTGACCTTGAAACCGTCGATCAGCGGCACCGTGTCGAGGATCGCGTGCGCGAGCGCGCGGCTGAACGAGTAATCGCCGGCGGCGTCGCAGGCGGCGCGCGCCGATACGTAGTGCGCGGCCGCGAGCGCGTTCTTCACGGAGCTGCGCAGCCCGAGCTCGCGCAGGAACACCGTGCCTGCCGGCGACGCGGCCGAAAGATCGATCAGCGCCAGGCCGCTCCTGGTCTTGAAGCGAAAGGTGCGCGTCGCCTTGAGCGCGTCCTGCGCGAGGACCCGTCCGGCGACCGGGCTGACCGGAAGTGCCGGGTTGTTGTCGGCGTAATGAAAGAGCTCGTTGGAGAGCGCGTCGAGGTGGAGGCTGACGTAGAGCGCCCCCTTCCCGGCACCGCGGGCGCGCGCGCCGCTCCAGCGATGGTCGGCCGTCGCCCCGCCGAAGATCGTGCTCGCCGAGGTGGGCGTCGGCACCACGCCTTTGTGGGAGGCCCCGACGGTGCGCAGAACGACCGCCCCCGCCGGTAGGCGCGCGAGCGGGACCTGCGGCATCACCCGCTTGATCGCCTCGTAAAACCGCTCGTAACGCGCCGGATCTATCGCCATGTCCGTCCCCTCCCCTCGCAAAGTGTCCCCCCTTTCCAAGCACAAGCAACCGATTCCGAGGCGTCGGGGGTCGCGCCGCCCGCGCCGGCGCGCGACAGCCGCCAAAGACCAGTGTTTCACCCTCGGGTACGCCGTCGGGTCTGCGCCGACGGGCTGCGCCTCTGGCTCCAATGCCGTTCAGTCAGCGGGCCCCGGACCTCGGGCTTCGGGCCTCCCGCGAGTTTCCCTCGAGGTCCGAGGCCCGACGACCGAGGCCCTCACATGAACGGCCTAGGCGCCGATGGCGAGCTGGATCTCTTCCAGATCTTTTATCTTGTCGCGCACGGCGGCTGCCTTTTCGAACTCGAGCGCCTCCGAGAGATCGTGCATCTCCCTGCGCATCGCCGAGAGGATCTGCGGGATCTCCTCGAGCGGGATGTCGGACTCGGCACGCTTGAGGGGCCGGCTGAGATCGACGAAATCGTCCTGGGCGGTCCCGGCGAGATCGGCGATCGCCTTCTGGATCGTCTTGGGCGTGATGCCGTGCTGCTTGTTGTACGCCTCCTGCGTCGCGCGGCGCGCGCGGGTGACCGTGATCGCCTTGCGCATCGATTCGGTTTCTCGATCGGCGTACATCAGGACCTTGCCGCGCACGTTGCGCGCCGCGCGCCCGATGGTCTGGATCAGCGAGCGCTCGGCGCGCAGGAAGCCTTCCTTGTCGGCGTCGAGGATGCCGACCAGCGACACCTCGGGCAGGTCGAGCCCCTCTCGCAACAGGTTTATGCCGACCAGCACGTCGTACTCGCCGAGCCGCAGATCGCGCAGGATCTCGATCCGCTCGAGCGTGTCGATGTCGGAGTGCAGGTAGCGCACGCGCACGCCGAGCTCGGCGTAATACTCGGTCAGGTCCTCGGCCATGCGCTTGGTGAGCGTCGTGCAAAGCACCCGTTCGCCCGCCTTGACCCGCTCGCGGATCTCGCCCAGCAGATCGTCGACCTGCGTCCCCACCGGGCGCACCTCGATCTCTGGATCGAGGAGCCCGGTCGGGCGGATGATCTGCTCGACCACCACCCCTTGCGCCTGGGCCAGCTCGTACTCGGCCGGCGTCGCCGACACGTACACCGTCTGCTGCGCGCGCGATTCCCACTCGTCGAAGCGCAGCGGCCGGTTGTCCATCGCCGACGGCAGCCGAAACCCGAAGTCGACCAGGGTCTCCTTGCGCGACCGATCCCCTTTGTACATCGCCGCCACCTGCGGGATTGTCTGGTGCGACTCGTCGACGAACAAGAGGTAGTCCTTGGGGAAGTAATCGAGCAGCGTCGGCGGCGGCTCGCCCGGCGCGCGCCCCGACAGGTGGCGCGAGTAGTTCTCGATCCCCTTGCAGCGCCCCATCTGCTCGAGCATCTCGAGGTCGTACAGCGTGCGCTGCTGCAGCCGCTGCTCCTCGACCAGCTTGTTGGCGTTCTTGAGCTCGACCAGGCGGCCGCGCAGCTCTTCCTTGATGCCGGTCATCGCCTTGACCAGCCGGTCGGCGGGCGTGACGTAGTGCGATCCAGGGAAGATCGACACTTCGTCGACCTTGCGCAGCACCTTGCCGCGCAGCGGGTCGACCTCGGCGATGGTCTCGATCTCGTCGCCAAACCATTCGATGCGGATCGCCTTCTCGCGCTCGTAGGCCGGGAAGATCTCGACGACGTCGCCGCGCACGCGGAACGTCCCGCGCGAGAAGTCGACGTCGTTGCGCTCGTACTGGATCTCGACCAGGCGGCGCAGCACGGCGTCGCGGCGCACCTCGACCCCGCGCGCGAGATCGATCTTCATGCCGAGGTAGGCCTCGGCCGCGCCGATGCCGTAGATGCAGGAGACCGAGGCGACGATCAGCACGTCGGGCCGGGTGAGCAGCGCGTAGGTCGCCGCGTGGCGCATGCGGTCGATCTCTTCGTTGATCAGCGAGTCCTTCTCGATGTACGTGTCGGTCGAGGGGACGTAGGCCTCGGGCTGGTAGTAGTCGTAGTAGCTGACGAAGTAGTGGATGGCGTTGTCGGGGAACAGCGCCTTGAACTCGCCGTACAGCTGATGCGCCAGCGTCTTGTTGTGGGCGATGACCAGCGTGGGGCGCTGGATCCGCTCGACGACGTTTGCGACCGTGAACGTCTTGCCGCTGCCGGTGATGCCGAGCAGCACCTGCGCCGGATCGCCGCGGGTCACACCCGCGCACAGCTCCTCGATCGCGCGTGGCTGATCGCCGGTGGGAAGAAGCTCGGTCTGGAGACGAAACCGCGTCGGCAAGGCGATATATTCTACGCGATGACCCGTTGGTTGCGCGGCTACTATGCCATCCTCGACCTGCCCGCCGCGGCGCCCGGGCAGGACCCCGACCGGGCGGCGCGAGATCGGGATGACTTCCGGGACGATTTGGCTCGGCGTGCCGATCAGTTGCTCGCGGCGCGCCCGTGCTGTCTGCAGCTGCGCGCCAAATCGCTCGGCACGGCGGCCATGCGTGACCTGGCGCTCGTGCTCAAGGCCCGCTGCCGCGCGGCCGCCGTCCCCTTCTGTGTGAACGACCGCCTCGACATCGCGCTGCTGGTCGGCGCCGACGTCTGCCACCTTGGCCAGGAGGATCTGCCGCTCGCCGAGGCGCGCCGCATCGCCGCCGGCCGCCTGCTGATCGGATACTCGACCCATCGCCCCGAGCAGGCGGCGGCCGCGGTCGCGGGCGGCGCCGACTATCTCGGCTTCGGCCCGATCTTCGACACGCGCAGCAAGCTCCGACCCGACCCGACCGTCGGCCTCCAGACCCTGCGCGCCGTCTGCGCCGCCTCGGCGGTCCCGGTGGTCGCGATTGGCGGCATCACCCTCGACACGGTCGCCAGCGTCGCCTCCGCCGGCGCCGCCGCCGCGGCGGTGATCTCAGCCGTGAACCAGGCGCCCGACCCGACGCAGGCCGGGCTGCAGGTGGCGCGGGCGTTCGCGATCGCTCGCTAGGAGCGCGTGGGGCAAAGGCGGCTTCGCCGCCGCAGCCCATCGCGGGAGGTTCGGAACCCTTTGAGGGTTCCGAGCTAGACAGCTACGACGTACAACTGCCCTTGGGCAGTCTCGCCAGCTGCTTGATCTCGTTCTTCGCGTCAGCCGCGCGCGGCGACTTGGGGTAGCGCTTCATCAGATCGGAGAGCAGCGATCGGGCATCGGTGCAGAAGCGCAGCTGCACGAACGCCGTCGAAAGCTGCCACATCGCCTCTGGCACCTCGGGGGAGCGCGGGTAGACGTCGAGCACCTTCTGAAATTCCGCCGCGGCGTTCGGGTACTTGTTCTCCGCGACGAAGGAACGGCCGATCGCCAGGTAGGCCTGCGGCGACCGCGGGTCGTCGGGGAAGCGCTGGATGAAGACGCGGTAGAACCGCCGCCCGTCGTCCCGCTGGCCGCCCGCCAGGCGCGACGCCGCCTGGGTCCACAGCTGCTCCTTGTCGTCGGGCAGCGCGGGCGCGACCCGGTCGACGATCTTGGTCTGGGTCTGCTCGAGGGCGGCGATGCGGGTCTCGAGGCGGGTCCGGTCGTCGGTGCTTTGACGGTCGCGCTGCTCGCGCTGCTCGGCCGCATGCGCCAGCTCCTCGATGCGCCCCTGCAGCTCGGCGATGTCGGTCTCGGCCTTGGCCGCCTTGGCGCCCACGTCGGCCGAGTTGCGCGTCAGCAGCGCCGTCGCCTGGTCGAGCACCTTGCGCAACCGCGCGACCTGCTCCTTGTAGTCGGCGTCTCGCTTGTCGATCTCGTCGAGCCGCGCGCGCAGCGTCGCGATCTCGGCGCTCATCTTCTCGCCCTCGCCGCTGGTGACGCAGGCGGGTGCCAGCGCCGCCGCCGCGGTAAGTGCAAACGCGACCGCGATCAATCCGCCCGCGAAGGGGCGCCGCCCGCGCTCAACGCCAGGTGAAGTCGACACGGCGATCCTGCGCCCAGCTCGGTTCATCGGTCCCCTTGGCATCCAAAGAGCCACGGGGCAGGACGGTGAGCTTGGCGCCGTCGACGCCGAGGCGGCCCAAATGATCGCGCACCGATTGCGCGCGGCGCTCCGACAGGGCCAGGTTGTACTCCTGCGTGCCCCGGTTGTCGGTGTGACCGACCAGCGACACCGCTCGGCTGGTCTTCTTGAGACAATCGGCGTCCTGTGCCAGGCGCGATGTCGCTTCGGTCGTCAGCGCCGATTCGTTGAAGTCGAAGAAGACCGACTCCAGGGTGCACTCCTTGGGTGGAGGCGCGACCTTGTGCTCGGCGGCGACGCACAGGCCCTCGACGCAGTCTTCGTTCTGGGCGCAGTCGTCCTCGGTCTTGCACGGCTTCTTGTGGCCACAAACGCCCTTCACGCAATAGGTGCCGGCCGGGCAGTCACCCTGCGACGCGCAGGCCTTACATTGGTTGGCGATGCATTCCTGCCCAGCGGGACACTCTGCCTTGCTTCGGCAATACCCCGGAATCGCCTCGCACTTGCCGGAATTGCAACTCTGCCCGGGTTGGCAGTCCTTTGCGTCGCGACATTGCTGGCACTTCCGAGCGACACAGAATTCCTTCTCGTGGCAATCCTTGTCGGTCTCGCAGGTTGGGTAATCGGCTTTGCAACCCGCGATTGCCACGGTGGCGACGGCGAGGAAGCTGAACAACCAGAGGCGGTGGGTATGCATGGTTTCCCCTTTTTCCGGGACAGACCGTACGTGCCAGCCTCGGTAATGTCAACGCGTGGCAGCCATGATCCCGAGCGAGCGGCTGAAATTCTTTTCGGCATACCTCGTGTTTCGGCTGACCATCGTGGTATCTCACAGGGGCGCATGGCAGGTCCGACCGCGTGAAGTGGTTCATCGCTCATCTCGCGACCATGACGCCGCTCGGGGCGTATCTGTGGCTGACGACCATTCTGCTCTTGTGCGGCCTCGGGCTGCCGATCCCCGAAGATATCTCGCTCATCGCCGCCGGTTACTTCTCGTACAAGGGCGTGCTCGACGTGCACACCGCCTTCGCGGTCTGCTTCGCGGCGGTGCTCGCCGGTGACACGATGGCGTTCTTCCTCGGGCGCTTCTTTGGGCGCCGCGTGCTGGCCAGCCCGTTTGCGCGCCGTTACTTCACGCCCAGGCGCCAGCTTCGGGTGCGCGCCTACTTCCGCAAGTTTGGCAGCAAGGTGGTGCTGATCGGCCGCTTCACGCCGGGCTTTCGCTTCACGATCTTCTTCACCGCCGGCACGCTACACCTGCGACCGTCGGTGTTCTTGATCTACGACTTTTCGGCGGCGGCCTTCTCCGTTCCCGTGCTGGTCTACTCGGCCTGGTACTTCGGGGGGCAGATCGATCGCGTGGTCAAGTACACGCGCCAGACCGAGCACGGGATCCTGATCGCGATCGCGGTCGCGATCGGGGTCATCGCCCTCAAGGCCTGGCGCCGCCGCCGGCGGCACGAGGCGCTGGTCAATCCGCCCCCCCTCGACGCCCCGTGACAGCGCCTCCGGCCGCCGTCGTCGAGGTCGTTGCTACTTTGCGTTCGCCCGGTCCGTAGGTCCGACGATCACCTTCAGCTGATTCTCGATCTGGGCCCGCACCGCGGCATCGGGCTCGACCGCCAGCCGATCGCGCAGCGGCTTCTCGGCGCCGCGCGCGCGCGTCAGTCCGAGAGCGAGCACGGCGTCGAGGCGCACCTCCGGATCGGCGTGGTCCAGCAGCGCCGCCACCGCCTCGACCGAGCGCGGTCCGCCCTGCCAGCCGAGCGCCATGGCCGCCTTGCGCAGCAGCGCGCGGTCGATCGCGTCGCTCGAGGGCCGCTTGCGAATCACGAAATTCTCGAGGAATGCGCGTGTCGCGGGAGTGCGCACATACGTGAGCGCGTCCATCGCGCGCAGCCGGATCGGCGCCGGCGCCGCGTTGTCGTCGGCGATCTGGGCCAGGAGGCCGCCACCACCGGCGCCAAGCTCGCCTACCTCCGTCGCTGACAGCGCGTGGGCCGTCTTTTGAAGGCGCGCTTCGACTTCGGCACGGGTGCCTGTGGGCGCGGCGGCCACCTCACCGGAACCCGCGCCGGCGATCGCGATCACGAGCAGGACCACCGCCGGCGCGGCGCCGGCTGTGCTTCGGGGACGGGCTGCGCTGTCGGGCACGAATTTGAGAATACAACAGCGCCGGCGCACGGCCCGCCATGTCTATAATCGCGTCTTGTTCGCGCCGGTCCGCGCCCCTCGGGAGGTTTGCATGATGAGCCGCGTAGGTCTCTGGGTCGTTCTGATGATGATCGGCGGCTCCGCGCTCGGCGCACGGCCCGCGCGGGCGGCGGCGGGCGAGGACGCCGAAGAACCGCGCGCGCCCGGCGATGCCGAGGCGCCGGCGTCGGCGCCGCGCCTGTCCGCGCCGCCGGTCAGCGTCTCGACGACCGACGCCTCGCCGAGGTCGCCGGCAGAAAAGGGTGTCTACGGCGTTGGGTTGCGCATGCGCTACGTGTCGGTGCCGAGCTGGCTGCTCGGTCTGTTCACCAAGCACAACATGCCGCTGTCGACCCTCGGGCACTTCGGCATCGAGGGATTTCGCCGGCGCAACAACTTCCAGATGACGCTGGGCTTCAGCTACCAGAACATGTCGCCGCCCGACGGAAACTGGCTCGGCTCCAAGAACGACCCCGCCATCGACACCCGCTTTCTTCAGTTCCGCGGGCTGTCGCTCTACACGCTCGATCTCTCCCTCACCTGGCATGGGATGCTGACCTCGTGGTTCGGCCTGCACGCCGGCGCCGGCCTCGGCCTGGCCCTCGTGCGCGGCAAGATCTATGTCAACGTCAGCCCGGGCTGCACCGACAGCAACGTCGGCGACCTCACTCAATGTCACCCTCCGGGCGTGACCTGCGCCAACGGGGTCTGCACGCCGGAGTCGGCGCTCAACCAAACCGCGAGCAACGACGTGCTGCCGATCGTCCCGGTGGTCACCACCGTGGTCGGGATCGATTTTCGATTGCCCGACGTCAAGGGTTGGGAGGCCAAGATCGAAGCCGGATTTTTCGATGCGTTCTTCGCGGGGCTCGGGATCGGTTACACCTTCTGAGATAGCGCCGCATTCACCGCGCGCGCAAACGGCGGAGGTCGCCCACGCGCAGGGTCAGCTTCTGGGCGTCGAAGTGCTCGGCCAGCGGGATGGCGTATTTGCGCGACACGCCGGTCAGCGCCTTCCACTGTTGCGGCGTGATCTGCTCATGCGCCGCCAGATGCACGATCTTCAAAATTTTGGACCGTGGCGTCCTGGCGTCTTGGCGTTTAGCCGACCCGCGGTGCTGCTAAATCTGTCCGAGCATCTGCTCGACTTCGTGGCGCGCGGGGGCGTCGGAGGGGGCGACGCTCAGGTACTTCTTGAGCGCGGCCGTCGCCGCCGGGCGGTTGCCGCGGGCCCGCTCGGCGTAGCCGAGCTGGAAGTAGAAGTCCGCCGTCCAGACAGTGTTCGCTGGCACCTTGGCGGCGGCGGCGCGCAGCTGGATCAACGCGGCGCCGGCTTGCCCCTGATCCATCTGCAACCGTCCCAACCGGTAGTGCGGCTCGGGGGCGGCGGGGTCGGCCTTGATCGCGCTCTTCCAGGCCGCTTCGGCCTTGGCCGGCGTCCCCAGGCGATCGTAGGCGTTGCCGAGCAGCAGCCAGGCCTCGCCGTTCGTCGGCGCCTGCTTCACCGCCAGCTCCAGCGGCCCGACGGCGCGCTCGGCGTCGCCCCGGCGCAGGAAGACGCGTGCCCTCTCGATCGCGGCCGCCGCGATCGTCGGCGCCTGCTCCAGCTCGGACGAGCCCCTCGTCGGCGCTGCCCGACTCCAGCAGCGCGCGCCCGTATTCGAAGTGCAGCTCGGGTGTGCTCTCGAACGCCAGCGCGCGCCGCAGCTCGGCGATGGCGCCCGGCAGATCGCCGAGCGCGCGCCGGCTGCGACCCAGCAGCACCAGCGCGCCGGGAGTCTCGGGATTCTCGGCGACGATCTTCTCGGCGATGTCACGCGCGACGTCGGCGTGGCCGGTCTCGAGCGCCAGCCGCGCGGCGCAGACCTTGAGCGCCGGCGACGCGCGCCCGCCGTCGATCTCGGCGCGATAGGTCGCCAGCGCCTGATCCTTCTGCCCCTGCGCGATCAGCAGCTCGGCCAGCGCCTGGCGCAGGCCGGGTGTGTCGCTGGCTTGCGCCATCAAGGTGTCGAGCTCGCCTTTGGCGCCGCTCAGGTTGCCGCCCGCCTTGAGCGCCGCCGCCAGGCCGAGGCGCGCGACGGCGAGGCTGGGGTTCTCGGTCAGCGCGTCGGTGAAGGTCTTCTTGGCGCGCTCGACATCGCCCGACGCCAGGAACGCCTGTCCCAGCGCCAGCTGCAGCGCAGGCCCCGACGCCCCCGACGCCTCGGCGCGCTTGAGCACCGCCAGCCCCTCGGCCTGCTTCTGCTGTTGCACCAGCAGCGCGGCCAGCTGCAGCGTCGCCGGCACGAACCGCGGCTCGGCCTTGAGCGCCTCTTCGTAGCCGCGCCGGGCCGCCTCGAGATCGGGCGGGGTTGCCAGCTCGGCGGCCCGCGCGCGCCAGAAGCGGGTGCGCGGATCGGTCGTGGCGACCGGCTCCAACAGCGCCAGCCCCACCTTGGCCTTGCCCTTCTCGATCAACGACGCCGCCATCGCGAAGCGCAGGTTCGCGAGCGTCGCCCCGACCGGAACCACCGGCGCGTTGGGGGCGGCGAGCTCGAACTTCGCGATCGCCTCTTTCATCCGCCCCTGATCGAGCAGCGCCTCGCCGGCAGCCACCTGCGCCGACGGAACGGCGGGGTCCAGCGTCTGGGCCTGTTTCAGCTCGGAGTCGGCGCGGTCGATCTTGCCCAGCTGGCGCGCCGCGCGCGAGATGACGACCTGTGCGTCGGCCAGCTCGGTGCGCGAGGCGTCGGCGGCCTGGTTCTTGATGAGCGTCTCGACCAGGGTGATGCGCGCCGCGGGGGGGAAGTTGCTCGAGCGGATCATCGCCAGCCCGGCACCGAAGTGCCACTTGGCCTGGGCCAGCAGCGCCTGATACGTGGTCACCGCCGTCGGCAGCCCTGACTCCTCGTGGGCGCGCCCGAGGCCGTAGCGAAGGGCGATCTGGCCGGGCGAGCGCGCGAGCGCCGCCTCGAAGGTCTTGGCAGCGGCGCTCGCCTTGCCGTCGGAGATCTGCGTCCAGCCGAGCAGCAGCGCTGTGCCTGGGTCGTCCGAAGCTTCGATCGCCAGCCGGCTGGCTTCCTTGACGTTGCCCTTGCCGAGCGCGATCCAGCCGCGCGCGCGCGCCAGCTCGGGCGACGTGGCGTGCGCGCCGTTGATCTCGGCCAGGATCGCCTCGGCCTTGCCGATGCGCCCGCGCTCGGCGCGCCGAACGACCACGGAGCTGGCCAGCAGCTCGGCCGCCGCGGCACGCAGGCGAACGCTCTTGGGGCGCGATGCGGCGGCCTCGGTCAGCAGGCGCGCCCCCTGTTCGTACGCCGGGTAATGATCCTGCTCGATCTCGGCACCGACGGCGCCGAGCACCGATTCGACCGCCGGCTCGCCGGCGATGAGCTCGATGCCGCCCAGCGCAAGGAAGGTCCCCGCGCCGACCAGCACCGCCGCGGCCGCGCCACCGGCCAGCATGAACACCTTCTTGCGGCTCTTGGCCGGCGGTATCGTTGACGCTGGCCGCTGGCGCACCGCCGACATGGTGCGATGACGCGTCGCCGGCGCTTGCGCGAGGTTGCGCCCCGCCTCCGCCCCTCCGGGGCCGGTTGACCCATTGTCGGGCTGAATCGTCGGGAGCAGCGGCATCGAGCCGAGCGGTTCGGTCTCGTCGAAGTGCCGCCCCTCGCTGTCGGCCAGCAGGATCACGACCGGCGCCGCCGGATCGTGCGACGGCGTCAGCGACCCGAGGCGGGGGATGGTCGTCGTCACCTTGGCGACCGGCGCTTCCAGCGGCGCGAGCTCCAGTGGGATCAGGTCGGCCGGGTCGAGCTCGAGCGCTGCCATGCCGCCGGCCGATTCGCGAGCGGCGACCGGAGCGAGGCCGGGGCCGGGTGGCCCGAGGCCGCCGGCGGTTCCGCGACGGCCGGGGACCGGCGACGACGACGACGACGCGGGGGAGGCCCCGAAATCGTCCTCGCCGCCGAGGTCGGCGGCACCGACGTCGGCGATCGGGTCGTGCATCATGATCTGGCCGTCGGCCATCGACAGCACCTCGGTGCCGCCACCCCCGGCGAATCCCAGGTCGATGCCGGCGCTCACCGGCGGCGGTGGGGGCGGTGCCTTGCGGAGGAGCGGTGGCGGCGGGCGGACCGCGCGGGGCGCCTGCGGAGGGGGCGGCAGCGACAGTGACGGCATGGTGGCGGCGGGCGCCTCCGGGCTGGCGCTGCCGACGTCGCGCACCGAGATCCAGTTGCGGCGATCGCGCGAAACCTCTTCGCTGCCGTCGAGTGTTCCTTTCTGCAGCATCGTCGTGAGGACGTGCGGCGAGAAGGGTCCGACCGGACTGCCGGATTTACGGCGGAGGTAATAAGAATCAGTGTTTGCGCCCATGGACCGCGGCGGGGGCACGGATCGCCCCGGCACGATCCTCACAACGGCGGATCGACCGAAAAAATGTAGGTCTTCCGCGCCGCGCCCAGGGGCGCAATGCCGTTCAGTTAAGAGGCCTCGGACCTCGGACCTCGGACCTCAAGGCGTCCCGCGAGTTTCCCCGGAAGTCCGAGGCCCGACGTCCGCGGCCCTTCTGAACCGCCCGCCGGGGCTCAGGAGCCGAAGTGAGACGAGCCGGTGCCCGGCGTCGTCCCGGTCTTCGACTCGAGGATCGCCACCGTGTCTTCCAGGTTCTGGATCGTGGTGCGCAGGGCGGTCACCTCTTCCTGGGTGGCCAGGCCGAAGACCCCGGCGGCGAACCGGCTGGCCTTGTCGAGCTCGGCCTTTACGGTTCCGCCCAAGCTCATGGCCTTCATCGCGGCGTTCATGACGCGCGGATCGGCGACCACCTTCGAGAGCCGGGGGTCGCTCATCCAACGCATCGCTTGTCCGAAAAATGCGCTTTTGACCGCGCCCAGCATCGACATTTGGCGACCTATTTGCCACGTCGCCACGCTTGCGTCAACGAAGGCTCGGCGGCATGCTTCGCCGGGTGACCGTGGGAGCGGAGCGGCGCCGTCGCTGGATTCTCGAACCCGACCACTGTCGGGGGGGCGCTCTCGCCATGCCGGACCGCTGCGCTCTCGCCATGCCGAGCTCGGTCCGGCCAGCGTCGCCAATCGCACGGCCGGTGTTGCGGCCGGCTTCGTCGCCTCGACGTTCCTGTTCGGATGGGTTGCCGGCATGCTGCTGGTGGTGAAGTCGTGGCACCTCCAGCATGCGATCGGCTGGCTCATGGTCAGCGGCGCCGGCTACGTCACGTTGATGCTGATACCGATCATGTACGGGTTCGTCTGCGCGCGGATCGCGGGCCACCTGGTCCGCCGCGGGTGGGGCGGTGCGCCGTTGCGCGTGCTCGCCCTTGGGGTTTGCGGTCTGGTGGCCGGGGTGATGGCGATCTGACGTTTGACATGGGGGTAGACGACCACAAGGCCTACGCGCCGACGGCGGCGTCGATCCGAGTCTTCATCGTCACGGCGTCGGATAGCCGCACGCCCGATACCAACCAGGGGGGGCGCCTGGTGCGCGAGCTGGCCGAGGCGGCCGGCTTCCCGATCGCCGGCGAGGCGCTGCTGCCCGACGAGAAGGACGCGATCCGCGCCGCGCTGACCCGCATTCTCGACGAGCGGACCGCCGACGCGATCCTGCTCACCGGCGGCACCGGCATCGCCCCGCGCGACAACACGGTCGAGGCGGTCGCCGGGGCTGCTGGAAAAGCGCATCGACGGCTACGGCGAGCTCTTCCGCATGCTCTCGTTCGCCGAGATCGGCCCGGCCGCGATGCTCTCGCGCGCGATCGCCGGGACCGTCGGTCCGGTCGCGCTGTTCGCCATGCCGGGTTCCCCGGCGGGCGTGCGGCTGGCGATGGAGCGACTGATCCTGCCCGAGCTGGCTCACATCGTGGGCGAGCTTCACCGGCGCGCCGGCGGGCCGGCGGCGCACCACCATCACGGCGGCTCCGATCATGGACACCACCGCCATTGACGCCGCGGGCGCAAGGCAAGATGCGCCGGGGAACGCCCCGGGCGCGCAGGGGAATACCCTGCCCCGCAGGGGAATGCCTTGATCGATCCACAGGGTCGCCGGATCGACTACGTGCGCCTGTCGGTCACCGATCGGTGCAACTACCGCTGCACCTACTGCATGCCGGCCGGCGGGATCGATCACGTCGACCGCGTCGACATTCTTTCGTTCGAGGAGATCGTCGCCATCGTCCGGTGCTTCGCCGCGCTGGGCGTGCGGCGCCTGCGCATCACCGGCGGCGAGCCGACGGTCCGCCGCGATCTGGTCGAGCTGGTGCGGCGCCTGCGCGCCGTCAACGGGATCGAGGAGCTAGCGCTGTCGACCAACGGGCATCTGCTGGCCGAGCTGGCCGCGCCACTGCGCGCCGCCGGCGTCAGCCGCCTCAACGTCAGCCTCGACACGCTCGACCCCGAGAAGTTCGCGCACATCACCCGCCGCGGCGACGTCGCGCGCGTGCGCGCGGGGATCGACGCCGCCCGCGCGGCCGGCTTCTCCGTCATCAAGACCAACGCCGTCGCGATCAAAGGCTTCAACGACGGCGAGATCGGCGCGCTGTGCGACTACGCCTGGTCGCGCGGTCTGATCCCGCGCTTCATCGAGCAGATGCCGATGGGGGGCGGCGAGATGTTCGTTCCCGGCGAGCTGCTGCCGGCGCGCGAGATCCGCGATCTGGTCGTCGCTGCCATGGCCGGGCGCGCGGCTGGTCGCCGACGAGGGCGGCGGCGCGCGCGGCGCGGGCCCCGCCCGCTACTGGCGCCTGGAGACTGCCGCGGTGACGCGGCCGGTCGCGCCGCTTCGGTATCATCTCGGCGATGACCGAGCACTTCTGCGACACCTGCAACCGCGTGCGGCTGTCGGCGTCGGGCGCGCTGCACGCCTGCCTGGGCTTCGACGACGCGGTCGAACCTGCGCGACGTCCTGCGCACCGACGGCGAGACGGCGGTCATCGCCGCGATCCACCGCGCGATCGTCGGCCAAGCGCCCGGGCCACACCTTCGGCCTGCTCGGCATCGGCGGCCCGCGAAAATCGATGATCTCCATCGGAGGATGAGCATGGACGTGTCCAAGGTCCGCGCGCGCATCGGCACGCTGCGCGGCGAGTTCGAGGACCGGCTGGCCGCGCTGGTCGAGGTGCCGACGGTCAGCATGGATCCCGGCCGCCGCGGCGACATCGATCGCTGCGCCGCCGTGGCGTCGGAGTATCTGCGCGAAGCCGGCGCGCGCGTCGACATCGTCGAGACCGGGGGCTTTCCGATGGTGGTGGGGCGCATCGATGCGCGATCCGTCGTTCCCCACGGTGACGATCTACAACCACCTCGACGTGCAGCCGGCCGACCCGGCCGAGTGGCGCACGCCTCCGTTCACGTTCACGCGCGACGGCGATCGCTGGCTCGCGCGCGGCGCCACCGACGACAAGGGGCCGGCGCTGACCGCGCTTTACGGCGCGCGGCTGGCGCTGGAGGAGGACGCGCGCGTCAACATCCAGTTCCTCTGGGAGCTGGAGGAGGAGATCGGCAGCCCGAACTTCGAGCGCGGCCTGGCCGCGGCGATCGCGGGCGACGTCGCGGCGGGACGTCGCCGGCTTCGCGACCGATTCGGTGGTCGTGTCGGACACGATCTGGATCGCCGCCGGCCGGCCGGCGATCCCCTACGGCCTGCGCGGGCTGATGGGCTTCACGGTCGCGCTGACCACCGGCGCCAAGGACGTGCACTCCGGGACGACCGGCGGCGCGGCGCGCAACCCGATCGGCGAGCTGTGCGCGGTGATCGCCGAGTGCTACGACGCGCGCACCGGGCGGGTGAAGATCCCCGGCTTTTACGACGACGTCGCGCAAGCCGACCGCGGCCGAGCGCGACGGGCTTCGCGCGCGCCGGCTTCTCGGCCAAGCGCTTCAAGGCGGCGCACGAGCTGACCAGCGTGCGGCCCGC
Source organism: uncultured Pseudomonadota bacterium (assembly GCA_963778795.1). Lineage (GTDB taxonomy): Bacteria > Myxococcota_A > Polyangia > Fen-1088 > Fen-1088 > DASRQZ01. The sequence goes on from CAVZVU010000006.1 coordinate 404,277, forward strand.
CAAGACCGACCTCGACCTGATGCAGGCGATCATGGCGCGGCCCACGTTCGAGGTGCACGGCCTGGTCGGCGGCTACAGCGGCCCCGGGATCAAGACCATCGTCCCGCACCGCGCCGAGGCCAAGCTGTCGACGCGCCTGGTGCCCGAACCAGAAGCCGGCCAAGGTGTTCAAGCTCATCAAGCAGTTCATCAAGCGCCGTTGCCCCGACGCTGTCGTGACCCACGAGGCGTCGCTCGAACCCTATCTGGCTCCGCTCGGCGGGATCGAGAACGCCGCCGCGGCGGCGGCGATGCGCGAGACCTTCGGCAAGGAGCCGGGATTCACCCGCGAGGGGGGCTCGATCGGCGCCGTGCTCACGATGCGGCGGCTGCTGAAGGTGCCGATCACCTTCATGGGGCTGTCGCTGCCCGAGCACGGCTACCACGCCGTCAACGAGAACTACGACTGGACGCAGGCGTCGGGCGGCATGGAGATGTTCTGCCGGTATTTTCACAAGATCGCCGACCTTGGTCCGGCCGCACGGCGGGCATGACGCGGCGATGCGGGGCGGCGCCTGCCCCGGCAGAGCTGTGTCGGCAAGCGCGGTATCGGGCGGTCCCCCGAGGGATCTCCGTTGAAAGCCGCGGTGTCCGCGCTAAGCTCGTCCGATGAGTGCCGCTGCCCCCGCCCCGGTCACCCGTGGATCCGCCTGGAAGATCGTCGCCTCGGTCATCGTCGTGACCGGCGCGATCTTCTTTCTGATGAAGGGCTCGTTGAAGGAAGAAGTCCAGGCGTACAAGCACGTCGACGAGGTGATGACGTCGCTGCCGACGATGCGCGGGCGGCGCCTGCAGGTGCACGGCAACGTCGTCGACGGATCGATCGAGCAGAAGCCGGGCACGCTGCAGTACCGGTTCAAGATCGAAAGCCGAGATCCGCGGCCGCACGCCGTGATCAGCGCGAACTACACCGGCCTCGTCCCCGACACCTTCAAGTCGGGCGCCGAGGTCGTCGCCAGCGGCAAGCTGGGCGAGGGGGACAAGCTGGACGTCATGCCCGACGGGATCATGGCCAAGTGCCCGTCGAAGTACGACGCTGCCAAGATCGGTGGAGCGGCCCCCAAGGCCGGCATCGATCCAGGCGTCGCGCGCCAGCTCTGATCACGGGCACGCGCGAGGGGCGATCGGGCGCCGCGAGCGCTCAGCTGTGTCGTAGCCCCTCGACCGCTTCCAGGCGGCTGGCGCGCAGCGCCGGGTAGATCGTCGCCAGGAGGCTGATCGCCAGCGTCGTCGCCGCGACGCCGACGATCTCGGCGGCCGGGATCTCCACCGGGAGCTGACCGATGAGATAGACCCGCGGATCCAGCGGATAGCCGTAAAAGCGCGCCAGCACGCAGATCAGCAGGCCGTAGATGATCCCGAGGCCGGTGCCGACGCCGCCGACGGTGGTGCCGCCGACCAGGAAGATCCGCGCGACCATCATCGGGCGCGCGCCCATCGACTTCAGGATCGCGATCTCCGGGACCTTCGACAGGACGATCATCGTCAGCGACGCGATGATGTTGAAAGCGGCCACGACGATGATCAGCAGCAGCAGCGTCGAGATGATCACCTTCTGCATGGTCAGCGCCATGAACAGGTTGTGATTCAGCTCTTTCCAGTCGATGACCCGGTAGGGGCCGTCGAGGCGTCGCTTGACCTCCTTGACCTGTGACAGCGCGAAGCTGCGGATCGGCGAAGCGCAGCTCGATGCCGAACACCGAGCCGCGCGCGCTCTCCAGCCGGCGCGCGTCGTCGAGGCTGACGTAGGCCAGGCGGGTGTCGTATTCGTTGAAGCCCATCCGAAACAGGCCAACCACCCGAAACGGGAACGACGGCGGCGCGGCGGCGTCGCCCAGGCTGAACGGGATCATGATCGGGACGCAGTCGCCGACCCGCGCGTGAATGCGGTGGGCCAGCTCGGCGCCCAGGATGATGCGTCCGGCCGACTCGCCTGGCCCGCTGCCCGGGCAGGTCGCCGGGCGCGCGAGATCCTCGATGCGCCCCTCGATCAGCGCGCCTCGGAGATCGTCGGCCCCCTTCTGCAGGTCGATCCCTTTCAGGTTGGCGCCGACCTTGCCGACCATCACCTCGCCGGCCGAGAACAGGAACTTCGCCATGCGCACGACGCCGGGCATCCCGCGCAGCTTGTCCTCGATGCGGTCGGCTTCGGGCGAGTCGATGTCGACGTTGCCGTAGGGGATCACGATCAGATGGGCGTTGAGCGCCAGCACCTTGTCCTGGAACTCGCGCTCGAAGCCGCTGGTGACCGCCATGACGACGATCAGCGACGCGACGCCCAGCACCACCCCCATCGCCGACACGGTCGAGAAGACCGAGAACAGCTGCAGCAGCACCGACAGGACGGCGCCCAGGCCGCCGATCAGCGTGGCGATCACGCCCAGCGTCTCCCAACCGCGCGCCTCGTGCTTGCGGGCCAGGAAGAACAGCGCCAGCCCCGCCGCCGTGAGCACCAGCGACGTGACCAGGCCGCCGATCGCGCGCGACGGCCGGCGGCTGCTGCGCAGGTAGCGCTGACCGACGAACCGCTCCAGCCCCGGCCAGAACATCTCGGCGACGCCGAACGCCAGGAATCCGCCGCAGGTCAGGATGATCAGCAGGTGCTGCCAGCGCGGGATGGCCAGCGCGCCGACGGCCGCGAGCGTCGGCAACGCCAGCAGGAGAAAGCGAACGAGACCTCGGTACGATCCGCGCATTGAGCGGCGAACGCTAAGGGAGGGATCGCCGCGGGTCAAATGCCGGCCGCATCCGCGTCAAACGCGGTTCGGACGCCGGGGCCATGCCCGGAGGTTCGGAACCCTTCGAGGGTTCCGAGCTAGCGGAGGTTCGACCCGAGGGTTCCGAGCGTCGGCGGCGACCGGCGATCGTGAGCACTATCCTTGACACTGTTCGAGGCGCGACCGTACGGTACTGGCCGATGTCCTTTCCAAGGGGGCGTTCTCTCTTCGCCGCCGCCCTCGTCCTTGCCTGCGCGTTGTCGAGCCTCGTCGCCGCCCCGGCGGCGCGTGCGGGAAAGAACGATCTCAACTTGCTGAACTTGTGCCGGCCGCACACCAGCGTGCTGGGCGCCGGCGTCCAGGAGTGCGAATGGGTGCAGCGCGATCCGGCGGGCGGGCACGGGATCTCGGGGCAGGTGGTGCCGAGCGACGCCGCGCTCTCGAACTTCCGCAGCCTGATGTCGGAGCTGGGCGTGGTGATCGCGCCCCGCCTCCAGACCCCGGCCGACACGCTCGGCTACGCCGGCTTCCAGTTCGCGGCGGAGCTCGGAATGACCAAGATCAGCCGCGACGCGGTTTACTGGGACGGCGTCCAGGGGGTCGATCCAGCCAACCGCACGGCGGCGCGGCCCGATTCGTATTTGACGACGGTCGGCGGGTTCGTGCGCAAGGGGAGGCTTCCTGCCGGCGTTCGAGCTGGGCGCCGGCGCGGTCAACGTCGTCGGCTCGAGCATGTTCGCCCTGCAGGGCTACGCCAAGCTCGCGCTGCAGGAGGGCTTCCACTCGTGGGTCCTCCCCTCGGTCGCCGTGCGCGCCTCGGCCTCGCAGCTGGTCGGGACCGACCAGGTCGATCTGACGGTCGTCGGGGTCGACGTGGTGATGTCGAAGGCATTCAGCATCGCCGGGACGGCGCGCTTCGAGCCCTACGGTGGTTACAACCTCTTGTTCATCGACGCGCGCAGCGGCGTCATCGACGCGACGCCGGGTTGCGACGCTTACGCGCTCCAGCATGCGACGACCCCTCCCAGCCCGTACTGCGGCCAGGCGGGTACCGCCAACGACTACTTCGCCGACTTCACGTTCCCCCACCAGGACCTGATCACGCGGCAAAGAATCTTCGCCGGCTTCAAGCTGAAGCTATCGGTCCTGTTCCTGGTGGGAGAGTTCGACTACGCCTTCGCGGGCCGGAGCCGTGACGACAAGGTCACCGACCGGCACCCAGGACGGGAGCCATCCCAGCAGTCGTTCTCTCTGTCGACCGGCTTCGATTTCTAGAGAGCCTGGCAAAGCCAAAGCCAGGCTCCGCCTGAGCGATATCTAGATCAGACCCTTGCCCGGGCCGCAGGCCGCCGAGGGGTTGTCCCCCGAAGGGGCTCGATCCGTTTCAGGGCGGTCGAGCCCCCTCGGGGGTCGGGGACGGGTCCTTCCGACGCGATTAGGCAGCCGGAAGCATGGGCAGGCCGCCCTGGATGATCTTCCGGAGGCCGGCTACGGACAGCCGGGGAGTCTTCTTCTCCTCCTCGAAGATGATCTGGGCCAGGGTGGCCGTCGTGAGATCGGCCCGCGTCGTGTTGTCGACGACGCGAACGTCGTCGCCGGCGCGGACCATGGCCGCGATGTGATCAAGCGTCACGTAGCGGCTGTCTCGGGTGTCGTACAGTTTCCGGTTCGCGTAGCGTTTGATGGTGCGTGCGGTGGTCATTGTCCTAGGGTGTCATAGCCAATTGCCCGCGTCAATCATGTAATGCATATGACCAAAAGATTTTAAAAGTGCTTAAATTAAGGCAATGAAATCAAATACTAAACGCAGTATGCCATTTCGCCGCGCGCGCAAACGGAGGGCGTGTACGTGCTGCAAATAACCGGCGGATCGCACCGGCGGACGCCGAAGACGATTTCGATTGACGAATCCAAACGGACTTGGCCCCCGGAGTCCACCCCCCGTCGGGGCGTCTGTCCTCAGGCTGCTTCGCCGAGCTGCTTCGCCGAGAGTTACTTCGCCGAGTTACTTCGCGGATTTGCCGGCGTGCTCGGCGTCGTCGTCGATCGCGCCCTTGGTATCGCTCTTGGGCGCGACCTCGATCTCGTTCGACGCGTTCACCGCGCGCTTGAAGTTCTTGATGGCTCGTCCGAGCCCGTCGCCGAGCTGGGGTAGCTTTGTCGCGCCGAAGACGACGACGACTATGAGGAGAATGAGAACTAATTCACCGAAACCCATTCCGAACATTGCTGCACCCCTTGTGTGCCACCTATAGCACTCCACCGGAAACAATCAACCGCGCGTGCGAAACCACTCAGGATTTTTGGCGCCCAGACGAAAAGCCGATACGATTTCTCTCCTCATGTCGTTAACGAGGCGCGGCAGCTCGACGGTGGCGGCGCTCCTGGCCGTCGCGATGACCGGCCCAGGGGCGTGGGGCGCCTCCACGTCGACGTCGCCGGGCGCGAAGAAGCCGGCGAGCGCCGCCAAATCCGAGAAGGCGACCGGCAAGGCGGCCAGCGCGCACGGGACCGCGCCGCCCGCCCCCGTCGAGGAGAGCGCTTCCGAGCGCCGGGCGGTGCGCGGCGTCCCGATCGACGACTCGGGTGAGAGCGCCGAGCTGCGCGACTTGCGGCGCTTCGAGGAACAGGCCTTCCCCCGCTCGGAGGGGCAGCCGGGTCGCGACCTGGCCGGGGCCGGGGGTGCGGAGGTCGGCGCGCCTGAGCTGGGCGGCTCGTTGCCCGGTCGATGGTCGGGCACCGGCGACCTGCCGCCCGAGCTGCGCTCGCCCGACTCGACATCCCGCACGTCGCCGCCGACCGACGATCCCGACTCGGACTGGCTGCGCACGCTGAAGCTGCCGGAGCTGCCGGTGCGCTGGGATCCCCAGGTGTTGCGTTATCTCGACTACTTCCGCGGCGATCCCAAAGGGCGCGCGGTGATGGCGAACTGGCTGCGTCGCGCCGGCCGCTTCCGCGCCGTCTTCGAGAAGACGCTCGAGCGCTACGGTCTGCCCAAGGATCTCCTCTACGTCGCCATGGTCGAGAGCGGCTTCGAATCAGCGGCGCGCTCGCGCGTCGGCGCGGGCGGCATCTGGCAGTTCATGCCGAGCGCGGCGCGCACCTATGGCCTGGAGGTCGGTTACTGGGTCGACGGGCGGCGCGATCCCGAGCGCAGCGCCGACGCGGCGGCGCGCTATCTCAAGGACCTGTACGTTCGCTTCGGGGCCTGGCCGCTGGTGTTCGCCGCGTACAACGCCGGCTACGGCGCCGTGCTCACTTCGATCAGTCGCTACAACACGAACGATTACTGGGAGCTGTGCCGGCACGAATCCGGGTTGCCCTGGGAGTCGAGCATCTACGTCCCGAAGATCATGGCGGCGGCGATCGTCGGCCACAATCTTGAAGCCTTTGGGTTCGCCGACCTGACGCCCGACCCGCCCTTCGTCTTCGATCGGGTGGAGGCGCCGCCCGGCACCACCCTGGCCGCGATCGCGCGCGCCGCCGGGACGCGCCCCGAGGTGATCGCGTCGCTGAACCCGCACCTGGTGCGCGACCGGACCCCGCCTGATCGCGCGCCGGTCGCGGTCCGCATTCCGGTGGGCACCGCCGCGGCGTTCGCCGAGGCGTTCGAGCGCGCCCGTTCGGCCGCCGACCGCGTCGACACCGTCGTGCTCCGCTTCGGCGAGACGATCGACGAGGTGGCGCGCGCGCGTGGTCTGGCGCCGCGCGAGCTGCGCAAGCTGAACGGGGTCAAGGACAGCGCCGAGCTGCGCGCCGGCGTCACCATCGTGGTGCCCCGGCGCGCCGCCGTCGCCAAGGGCACGGAGCCGACCGAGAAGACCGACCGCGACGCCGACAGCGACACGCCCGACGACGATCAGACCATCGTCGCCGTCCCCGATCGGGTCTTCAGCTACGAGGGGCGCGAGCGGATCTTCTACCGGACGCGGGACGCCGATTCGATCGAAGAGATCGCCGAGACCTTCGCCGTGCTGCCCGACGACCTCATCGAGTGGAACAATCTCGATGCGACCGCCAAGCTGCAGCCGCGCCTGATCCTGCAGGTCTACGTGCGCAAGGACTTCGACCCCGCCGGGGTGCTGTTGCTGGATCCAGCCAAGGTTCGGGTGGTGACGCTCGGCTCGGAGGAATTTCTGGAGCTGGAGACGGCGCGCCGCGGGAAGAAGCGGGTCTTCTACACCGCGAAGGCGGGCGACAGCCTGGCAAAGGTCGGGCGGCGTTACGGCCTGACCGCCGGCGATCTGGCGCGCATCAACCGCTTTTCGTACAACACCGAGCTGCACGAGGGACAGAAGCTCGTCGTCTATTCTCCCACGGGCGACGCCCCGCGCGAGGTCACGATGGGGCTGACGCCCGAAGCGAAGCGCGCCGACGCGAAGCGCTCGCCGGGCACGTTGCCCCACGGGAAGAGCTCGTCGCTGGCAGCTTCCAAACCGACCAAGCCCGCCGCCAAGAAGAAGTAACCGGTGACGCGCGCGACCGTCGATGCCGCCGGCGCGGGCGTCCGCCTCGATCAGTTCGTCGCGCGGCTGATCGGTGGCAGCGTCCATGCGGCCCGCCGTCTGATCCTCGACGGGCGGGTCAGCCTGGACGGGCACTCGGCCAAGTCGGCGAAGAAGGGGCTGCGGCTCGGGGCCGGCCAGACGATCGCCGTCGAGGTCGAAGCCAGCCCCACCGCCGCCGTCGCCGCCGAGGCGTCGGCGCCGCTGGAGATCTTGTACTGCGACGCGCACCTGGTCGCGGTCAACAAGCCGGCCGGCATCCCGTCACATCCGCTGCGCCTGGGCGAACGGGGGACGCTGGCCAACGCCCTGGTGGCGCGCTTCCCCGAGTGCGCCGGCGCCGGCGACGACCGGCGCGAGGCCGGGCTCGGTCATCGGCTCGACAACGGCACCTCGGGCGTGGTCATCGCGGCCCGGCGCCACGACGTCTGGCTGGCGCTGCGCGCGGCGCTCAAGGGGCCGGCCTGCGAGAAGACCTACCTCGCCGAGGTGGTGGGCCGGCCAAGCGCGCCGCGCGGCAGCTTGGCCGAGCCGATCGGCCGCCAGGGGCGACGGGGCGGACGGGTCGTCGTCGGTGGCCAGGGGCGCAACCCCCTGCCGGCCGTCACCGAGTGGGAGGTGCTCGAACAGCGGGACGCCTCGGCGCTGCTGCGCGTGCGTCTGCACGCCGGGCGCGCGCACCAGGTGCGCGCCCACCTGGCCTCGCTCGGACATCCGCTGGTGGGCGATCTGCTGTACGGGCACGGGACGGCACACCAGGTCGCGCAGCGGCTGGGGGCGGGGCCGGTCCGTCTGCACGCCGAATCGGTGCGCCTGCGCCATCCGATCACCGGCGACCCGATCTCGATCGAAGCGCCAGCGCCGCCGTGGGCTAGAATCGCCCCGCTGTGACCAGCCAGAGCTTGCGCGCGATCGTCTTGCAGCACACGCCGACCGAAGGGCCCGAGCGCGCCGGAGAGCTCGCGGTCGAGCAGGGGATGACCCTCGACATCCGCCACGTCTATCGCGGCGACGCCGTCCCCGCCGACCTCGGCGCCGGCGAGATCCTGATCGTGATGGGCGGCCCGATGGGCGTCTCCGACGCCGGTGACGCGCACTTTCCGTACCTGGCGCCCGAGCTGGCGCTGCTGGAGAAGCTGGTGGCGCGCGATCGCCCGGTGCTGGGCATCTGTCTCGGCTCGCAGCTGCTGGCGCGCGCCGCCGGCGCGCGCGTCTACCCGGCGCCGCGCCGCGAGGTCGGCTGGGCGCCGGTTCGCTTCATCGGCGTCGATCGCGAGCCGGCGCTGCGCGGGCTAAAGCCCGAGGAGACGCTGCTGCACTGGCACGGCGACACCTTCGACCTGCCCGACGGCGCGGTCCATCTGGCGGCGACGAAGATCTGCCCCAACCAAGCGTTTCGCGTGCGCCGGCACCTGTTCGGCCTGCAGTTTCACTGCGAGCTGCGCGCCGACACGATCGCGGCCTGGGTGCGCGACGACGCCGACTACGTCGCCGGTGCCAACGGCCCCGGCGGGGGCGAACGGATCCTCGCCGACACCCAGCGCTACATGGCGACCGCATCGCACGCGGGCGACCTCCTGCTTCGCAACATCTTGGCAACTTTCGCGCAATCGCCCCACGGCTGATGCCCAACGGCTGACCGCGAGGCGTTTCGGTGGCGCCCCTGCTTGCAATTCTCACTTCGGCGAGAATAGTAAGCAGTCCCAATGTCGACCTCGGCCAATCAGATCTTCACGCTGGGTTTGATCCAGCTGCGCTGCTCCGACAACCCGGCGGAGAATGTCGCGAAGGCGATCGATCGCGTTCGTGAGGCGGCCGCGCGCGGCGCGCAGGTGATCTGCTTGCCCGAGCTGTTCGCGTCGCAGTACTTCTGCCAGTCGGAGGACCACGCGAACTTCGATCTGGCCGAGCCGATCCCGGGACCGACGACCACCGCGCTGTGCAAGGTGGCCGCCGAGAAGCGCGTGGTGATCATCGCCTCGTTGTTCGAACGCCGCGCCGCCGGCATCTACCACAACACCGCGGCCGTGATCGACGCCGACGGCTCGCTCAAGGGGCTGTACCGCAAGATGCACATCCCCGATGATCCGCTCTACTACGAGAAGTTCTACTTCACGCCCGGCGATCTCGGCTTTCGCGCCTTCGACACCGCGCACGGCCGGCTCGGCACGCTGGTGTGCTGGGATCAGTGGTATCCCGAGGGGGCGCGCATCACCGCGCTGTCGGGCGCTGACGTGCTCTTCTACCCGACGGCGATCGGCTGGCACCCAGCCGAGAAGGCGGAGTTCGGCGCGGCGCAAGCCGATGCCTGGCGCACCATGCAGCGCTCGCACGCGATCGCCAATGGCGTCTACGTCGCCGCCGTCAACCGCGTCGGCCACGAGGTGCTCAAGGGCGTGGGCGGCCCCGGCATCGAATTCTGGGGCGGTTCGTTCGTGAGCGATCCCTTCGGCGTCGTGCTGGCCGAGGCGTCGCGCACCGAAGAGGAGATCCTGATCGTCCGGTGCGATCGCGGGCACCAGGAGAGCGTGCGCCGGCACTGGCCGTTCCTGCGCGATCGTCGCATCGACGCCTACGCCCCGATCGAACGGCGCTTCATCGATCCGTCCAAGGAATGAAGCCACTTCAGTCGCCGACGGCTCTCGGCTACCGCATGCCGGCCGAGTGGGAGCCCCACGCCGCGACCTGGCTGGCCTGGCCGCACGAACGGGCCGATTGGCCCGGCAAGCTGGCCCCGATCCCGTGGGTCTACGGCGAGGTCGTGCGCCACCTCGCACCGGGCGAGCGGGTGCGCATCCTGGTGAAGGACGCTCGCCACCGAGCGGAAAGCGCGCGGCGCTGCTGGCGCGGGTCGGCGTCGATCTCGGCCAGATCGACTTCTTTCGCTTCGCGACCGATCGCAGCTGGACGCGCGACTTCTGTCCGTTGTTCGTGAAGCGAGGCGACGGCGACGCCGTCGCCGACGTCGCGATCACCAACTGGAAATTCAACGGCTGGGCGAAGTACCCCAACCACAAGCGGGACGACGCCGCCGGCGAATGGCTGGCGCGCCGGCTGCGCCGCCGGTCGTGGGTGCCGACGCTGGGCTCCGGGCCGCGCGCGCGCCGGATCGTCCTCGAGGGGGGCAGCATCGACGTCAACGGCCGCGGGACGCTGCTGACGACCGAGGAGTGCCTGCTCAGCCCGGTTCAGGCGCGCAACCCGGGCGTCGCGCGCGAGGAGCTGGAGCGCGTGATCGGCGACCACCTCGGCGTGCGCAAGGTGCTGTGGCTCGGCAACGGCATCGCCGGCGACGACACCCACGGACACGTCGACGATCTGGCGCGCTTCGTCGACGAGCGCACCGTGGTGATCGCCGAGGAGTCCGATCCCGCCGACGACAACTTCGCCAACCTGGCCGAGAACCGCGTGCGGCTCGAGTCGATGACCAACGCCGACGGTGAGCGGCTGCGCGTCATCGGGCTGCCGATGCCGGCGCCGCTGCGGCTCGACGGCGTGCGACTGCCGGCCAGCTACGCCAACTTCTACATCGGCAACCACGCGGTGCTGGTTCCGACGTTCAACGATCCGAACGACCGGCGCGCGCTTCAGATCCTGGCCGATCTCTTCCCGGGCCGGCGGGTCGTCGGCATCCACGCCGTCGATCTGGTCTGGGGGCTGGGCACGCTCCACTGCATGACCCAGCAAGAGCCACGCTGATCGCTCGAGTGGGTCTCAGTCGGTCGGCGGCGCGTCGAGGAAGGCGCGCAGCAACTTGTCGCGATCGTGGTCGCGGGTGAACCCGACCATCGCCTCCTCCCAGACCGGGCGGCTGCGGACCAGCATCCGGATCTTCGCGTGCTCGAGGTCGTCGAGCGTCTCGCGGCCGAGCTGATCCAGCTCGCCGCGGGGGACGTCGGGGCGGATCGGACTCGAGCCCTTGATGCGGTTGAAGGCGACCTGCCCCGCGGGCGACGCCACCGTCTCGAGAAAGGCGCGCGCGCCGGCCTCGTTGCGCGCCCCGAGCGCGAGCGCGAACGCGTCGACGCCGTACAGAAACATCTCGGCGGAGCCGGGCGCCGCCACCACGCCGAAGTCGGTCTCGCCGCTCCATCCCAGCTGCGTGAGGTAGCCCTTGGCCCAATCGCCGTGCAGCAGCATGGCGGCCTCGCCGTCGAACAGCGTCTGGGCGGCGTTGGTCCAGCCGAAGCCGTCGTCGCCCGCGTCGGCGTTGATGTAGCTCTCGACGACGTCGGCGAACAGGTCGACCGCCCCGCGCAGGCGCGGCAAGTCGACCGGGCGCCGGCCCATGAAGTAGTCGTGGTAGGCCTGAACGCCCATCTGCCCCAGCGCCAGCCCGTTGAACATGACGCGCAAGATCCACCCCTGATCCGCCGTCGCCACCGGCACGATACCCGCCGCCTTCAGGGTTCGGCAGACGTTCAGGAACTCGGCGATCGTCCGGGGCGGCGCCAGGTGATGGGCCGCGAAGATGCGTCGGTTGTAAAGCAGCGTGTTCTCGCGATGGACGTTGACCGGCAGCGCGTAAATGTGGCCGTCGCGCGTGACGTCACGAATCAGCTCGGGGAAAGCCGCCTGGCGCAGGCCCGTGCGATCGAACAGGTCGTCGAGCGGCTGCTGTCTTTCGGCGGCGTGCCGCGCGACAGCGCGCAGCTCGTGGATGTACTCCTGAAAGATGTCGGGCGGCTGGTTCCTGACCAGCCGTTCCTCGAGCGACTCGCGCGCCTGCGCGCCTGAAGCGATGGCCGAATTGAAGATGCGCGCTTCGGGGCGAATCGCCTGGTGGGCCGCGATGAGCGCCTCCAGCGCGTCGGCCTCGCCGGGCGCCGACCACCAGGAGAATATCTCGACCAGCTCACGCCCCTGCCGCGGGCTGGTCGCGCTCGCCTCCGGGTGTGATTGGCACGCCCCGGCGGCGGTCGCCACGCAGAAGCCGAGCACGCAGAGGCCGAAAACGACCGCGGCGATCGACCTTGGCCGCTCGCGTGGAGGTCGGGGGATCAAGGCGGGCTCCTGGCGGCGATCAACGGCTTCGCTGGCCAAAACTTAAGCGCAAGCAGGGCCCGTCACACCTTGGGCGCCGTTACGCACTGCCCCCTCAAGTGTCGTCGCCCAGGTACCGTTGAACCGGTGAAAGGTGCGATCCCTAGAGCAGCACGGGGGAGAGTCGGGCCGCAGGCCGGCTTGGCGCGGCGGCGCCATGGCCGCAATGCTCGTCGTCTGCCTGGTCGCCTCGCTGGCGTGGCTCTGGCAAAAGACCCAGAGCCTCAATCCCGAAGACCACTCCCACCTCGATGCGGCGCTGCGCGAGCTCCGGAGCCTCGACCGCACCATCAACCAGGACGTCCTGCGCGCGCGCTACAAGCTCATCAAGTCTTACGATCCGGTCTTGCTCAGCTACCGGCGCGTCGACGAGCTCGAGACGGCGATCGCGGTACCGCCGCGCTTCCTCGACGCTGACACTCAGCGCCGGCTGGCCGGCGCCATTCGCAGCTACCGCGCTTCGGTGACGGCGAAGCAGCAGCTGATCGAACAGGTCAAGTACCGGACCGCCGACCTGCGCGAGCTGCTCGAGTACCTGCCGGGCGCCGGGACCGCGCTGGCGCGGGCAGCGACTGGCCACGGCGATCGCTTCTTGGCCGAGCAGGTCAACAACGTGCTGCAGATGGTGCTGCTCTACAACCTGACGTCGGACGAGCAGTACGCGCCGGTGATCGGCATGCGGCTTGGCCTGCTGTCCGCCGGGGCCAACCGCACCGACTCGCCCCCGATCAAGCGCCGCCTGCGCACGATGATCACCAACATCCACCGGCTGCTCAAAGTGAAGCCGGCGGTCGATGGTCTGCTGGTCCGCATCTTTGATGAACCGATCATCTTTCACGAAGACGAGGTGGCCCGGGTCTACTACGCCGGCTACGCCGCCGCGGAGCGCGAGGCCCGACAGTATCGCGTCGTGCTCTACGCGCTATGCGTCGGCCTGCTCGGCCTGGTCGGTTACGGCTTCAAGCGCCTGCAGAAGACCGCGCGCGCGCTCGCGGTCAGCAACGAGGGGCTCGAGGAGCGCGTGGTGGAACGCACGCGCGAGCTGCGCGCCGTGCTCGACAACGTCGACCAGGCGCTGTTCACGGTCGATCTCGACGGCCGCCTCGCGCGCGAGCGCTCCGCGGTCCTCGACGCCTGGTTCCCGCACGCCGCGCCCGAGAGCCGACTGTGGGAGGTCGTGCAGCCGGTCGACGCCGACGCCGCATCCTGGCTGGAGCTCGGTTGGGACCAGCTCGGCGACGGGATCTTGCCGCCGGAGGTGTCGCTCGGTCAGCTGCCGGCGTCGCTGACCAACGTCACGACCGGGCGCCGGTACCGCGTCGAATACCGCCCCATCGGCGACCCGGCGCGTCCCGACAAGGTCCTGGTCGTGATCTCCGACGTCACCGATCAGCTCGCGCGCGAGCGGCGCGAGGCGGAGCAGCTGGAACACCTGATGATGTTCCAGCACGCCCGCATCGATGGAGCCGACTTCGAGGATTCCTTCGGTGAGCTCGAGCGCCTGGTCGGCCTGGTCCTCGGCCGGCGCTCCTCCAATCGGCCGGATCTGCTGCGCACGCTGCACACCATCAAGGGCAACGCCGGGATGTACGGCTTCGCGTCGCTTGCGAACGTCTGTCACGAGCTGGAGTCGAGGATCATCGACACCAAACAGGATCTGCTGCCCGACGATCTCGAGCGCCTGGCTCGGGTATGGTCGGCGCTGGCCGACAAGGTCCACATCTTGATCGGCGCGGGCCGCCGCGATCGCATCGAGATCGCGCGCACCGACCTCGCCCAGCTGCAGCAGGCCATCGTTGCCGGCCGCAGCGCCGCCGAGCTCTTGCAGTTGCTTCGTCGCATCGAGCGCGATCCGATCGATCAACGGCTCGCGCGCCTGGCCGATCAGGCCCGCGCTCTCTCGCAGCGTCTCGGCAAAATGATCGAGGTCGACATCGCATCCAACGGCGTTCGTCTCGACAGCCGCCGGTGGTCTTCGTTCTGGCCGTCGCTGGTCCATCTGCTGCGCAACGCGCTCGACCACGGCATCGAATCGCCCGAGGAACGCGCGCGCGCCGGCAAGAGCTCCGCCGGGCGCCTGACCCTGGTCACCACCGAGCGCGGCGCGCAAGTCGTGATCGAGGTGACCGACGACGGTCGCGGGATCGATTGGGATCGGGTGCGCACCCTGGCGGCGGCACAAGGGTTGCCGGTGCAGACCGAGGCGGATCTCGCGATGGCGTTGTTCGACGGTGGCCTGTCGACCAAGGCCGAGGCGACGATGTACTCGGGCCGCGGCGCCGGCCTCTCGGCCTGCCACTGGGCCTGCGAGGAGCTCGGCGGCACGTTGACCGTGTCGTCGGTGCCAGGACGGGGCACGACCTTCCGCTTCTCGATCCCGAGCGACGACTGGCTGCTGTCGCGATTGACGTCGGCGGCGTGAGCGTCCGGCGCGCCCGACCCGGTCGCTAAAGCCTCTACCGGGACCTGTCGATTGGACCCCGGGAAACCGTGGTCGTGGTGTGGCCGCGGGGACCCCTGGAGGAAGATGGAGAACGACTCCCATCCGGCCGTGGCCGGCATCGTCAACGCCGGGGTCGCGCTCCCGGGCGTCGAACGCTATGGGCGGTATTGCCTGATCGAACGGATCGGGCGCGGCGGCATGGCCGAGGTCTTCCGTGCCGTCGCAGAAGGGGTCGAGGGGTTTCGCCGGGTCTTCGTCATCAAGCGGCTGCGGCCCGAGAAGTCGGCGTCGGTGGAGCTGACGCGCATGTTCTGCGACGAGGCGCGCCTGTCGGCGCTGCTGCACCACCCGAACATCGTTCAGGTCTACGACTTCGGTCAGATCCACGGGACCTACTTTCTGGCGATGGAGTACTTGCGCGGCAAGGATCTCGCGGTGGTGATGAAGGCGATCCGCGCGGTGAAGAGCGCCGTCGCCGCGCCGATCGCCGCCCACATCGCGCACCAGGTGGCGACGGGCCTGCACTACGCGCACACGCTGGCGCGCGTCGACGCCAAGCCGTTGGGCATCGTCCATCGCGACGTGACCCCGTCCAACATCATGCTTCAGCGCACTGGCGCGGTGAAGGTCCTCGACTTCGGGATCGCACAGGCCACCAACCTCGCGCGCCAGGTCGAGACCGGCGGTGGTCGCGTGAAGGGCAAGCTCGCCTATCTCTCTCCCGAGCAGGTACGTCTCGAGGAGCTTGATGCCCGCTCTGACGTCTTCGCCCTTGGCGTCGTGTTGTGGGAGATGCTGACCGGCCAGCGCCTGTTTGTCGCCGAGAACGACTTCCTCACCATGCGCGGCGTGTTGACGCAGCCGATCCCGGCGCCGTCATCGAAGCGTCCCAGCGTCCCGGCCGCGCTCGACGCGATCGTGGCGCGCGCCCTCGAGCGCGAGCGCGCGCGGCGCTACGCGAGCGCCCAGGACCTCGCCGAGGACCTCGAGCGCTTCTTGCAGGAAGCCCCCTGCCACAGCCAAGCGCTCGGCCGGCTGCTGCAGGATCTCTTCGGCGACGAATCGGCCGAGCAGACGCCCGACTTTCCCGCAATGGGCGCGGCATCGATGAGCGCCGACCCGCCGAACACCCCGCCGGTCGAGCCAGCCGCGGCGCCGGTGCTCGAGATGGACGCCGACATTCCGCCCCCGTCGGCGGCCGCCGATCTCGCCGCCCTGCGCGTCGCCGCCCCGTCCGCCCCGCTTCCGGTCCTGCCCGACCAGCGCCGCATCCTCCGCCGCGCGATCATGCTCGGCGCCGCCGCGACCTTGATCGCCTGCTTCTCCTGGGCCACGTGGCGCGGGCGTCACCCGTCGCCGCTCGCCCAAGCGACCCCGCCCGCCGCCTGGCCCGCCCCGCCGACGACCGGCGCCGTGCTCTCACCACCACCACCGCCGTCCCCCGAAGCGATCGCGGTCGCCGCCCCCAAACCCGACACCGAACCCGCCGTCGCGCCATCGTCCCCGGTGCGCGCCCGCCCCGCCGCCAAGAAGCACGTCCCCCGCCGCCTCTCGAGCGACGTCACCATCGACCCCTTCAAGTAGCCGGCGCCGCGGCGCCGCTAGCTAGTGCCGCTAGTCTAGTCGAACTGCGCGAGGTCGGTCTCAACGAGGAGGTGTAGCGAACGCAGGAAGGTCAGCCACTCCGCCGGCGCGGCGAAGTGCGACATCCAGGCGCGCAGCGTCCGTTCGCCATCGAGCAGGCGCAGCACCTCGCCCGGCGTCGGGCCGAGGCGAAACCGCTCGGGCGCGATGTGAGTACGCCCGGTCGCCGAGGGACGAAAATCGAGCAGCGCCGAGAAGCCGTGCTCGAGCAGCTCGTACGGCAGATTGAGCACGCCGGCGCCCAGCATCTCGAAGGTATCGAGCCCGAGGGGGAAGCTCTCGCGCTCGTTCACCACGCCGCGATAGAAGGCGAACGTCCCCTGGGTGCGGGAAAAGACGTCGATCACCCGATCGCGAACCTGCTGCGACAACAGGCGGAAGACGTCGAGCGTCTTCATGAGCCCGAGCGCCACCAGCGTGTCGCCCAGCTTGCCGGCGTAGTTTGGCAGCATGGCCAGCGCGCGCTCGAGGTCGGCGCGCGAGAGATGGTTCCGCGCCACCAGGTACTCACCGAATCTCTCGCCCGGCAGGCTGGAGTTGACCGATTGGGGCGATCCCTTGACGAGGTAGATCTCCTTGGCCTGGCCGGCGACCTCGAAGCGCAGCAGCCCGGTCTCGCCCGCGACCGCCAGGTCGGCGAAGAGGCGCATCGGCGAGATCACCCCGACGTCGCCGGCGCTGTCGGGTGGCCGCTGCGGCGCGCCCGAAATGAATCGGCCGACGTCGCTGCGGGTCCCCGAGGCGCGCGGTTGCCGCCCCGCCCCGGGGCCGGCGCGCTGGCGTCCCGATCTGTCGTCCGGGCTCGTGCCGGAAACCGGCGTCCAGCCGCTGTCGCCGCCCGAGGAACGGTCGGGCTCGCCGCTCCACTGATCGAGATCGACCACGGCGAGCGGCTGCGCGAGCGCGCTGCCCAGCGCCGCGACCGCGGCGACCGAGCTCGCCTCGGCCGCGAGGATGACCGCGGGCGACGTGAGCGGCGTCGGCCGCGGCCCGTCGCCCGGGGGAAGGGCCCGCCCAGCAAGACCGCCGCCGGGCGCAGGACGTCTGGCCGCCGCCGACATCGGCACCGGGGGAGGCGCCGGCGCGCGCCCGGGCTTCGGCGACCCGGGCGGCGATGACGCCGCTGACGGCGAGGCCGCCGGCTTCGCCGCCGCGGCGGCCGGGACGGTCGGGACGGCCTGGTTGAGATCGGCGACGAACGCGCGCAGATCGGCGGCGCTCACCCGTTTGCCCGCCTCGAACAGGTAGTCGGCGAGGTCGTCGCGGAACTGCGCACCGGTCTGGTGGCGCTGCGCCGGATCCTTGGCCAGCGCGTGGCGCACGATGCGATCGAGCGTGGGCGGCAGATCACCTCCGAACTTGTCGAGGCGGTCGGTGCGCGCGTCGCGCACCATCAGCAGCACGTCGAGGTCGTTCGGCGCGGTGAAGAGCCGGCGCCCCATCAGCATCTCGGCCAGCACGATGCCGACCGCGAACAGATCGCTGCGCCCGTCGAGCCCGCCGCCGGTCACCTGCTCGGGCGACATGTAGCCGTACTTGCCCTTGAGCGTGCCGGCCTGGGTCTTCGACTCGCGCTCCTGCGCGTGCGCGATGCCGAAGTCGCCCAGCTTCACGTCGCCGCGCTTCGAGATGAAGATGTTGGACGGCGAGATGTCGCGATGGACGATCTGCATCGGCCGCCCGTCCATGTCGCGCGCGTTGTGCGCGTAGTCGAGCGCGTCGAGCACCTCCATGATGATGAAGACGGCGATGTGAGGCGGCACGCGCACGTGCTTCTGCGCGCACGCGCGCAGCAGCCCCAGCGCGTCGAAGCCGTCGATGAACTCGAGCGCGATGAAGTACTGTCCGCGACACGTCGCCGAAGTCGAGGATCTGGACGATCTTCGGATGGGTGAGCTGCGCGGTGAGCTTGGCCTCGTCGATGAACATCGAGACGAAGGTCCTGATCGGCGGCCAGGTGCGGCAGGATGCGCTTGATGACGAGGACCTTCTCGAAGCCGTGCGACGAGACGATCTTCGCGCGGAAGACCTCGGCCATCCCGCCGACGGCGAGCCGCTCGATCAGCGTGTAGCGGCCGAACTGCGAGGGCAAAAGCACCGGTCCCTCGGTTGACATTCAACATCACTATAACACCCGACACTGCCCGATGGATCGGGCCTCGCGGGTGCGATCCGGGCAGCGCCCGCGCCGCGCTTTCCCGCTCCGCGGCGGCCCCGCTTCGCGGCAGCGTCAGCGTCAGCGTCAGCGGCGCTTGAGCAGGATCTTGCGCAGCTGGATGGGCTCGTGCATGTCCGCGCCGAGCTCGAGGGTGCGGTACGCGGCGCGGCGGGCGCGCGCCTGGCTCTCCTCGGTCGCCGCGGCGATCGCCAGGATCCGCTTACCCTCTTCGTAGTAACGACGCTCGTCGACCGACAGCTCCTCGCGGAACAGTCGCGCCGTTTCCGCGTCACCCTTGCTCTCGCAGAAGGTAGCCATGGCTTCGAGCCGCGCCATCGAGAGTGCCTTGGCGGTAGCGTGCCCGGCCGAGGAACGCTCCTCCTGGGTTTGGAGTGAACGTAGGAAAGCGAAGACCTTTGAGTACCCGCCGTGCCGTGGGTCGTAACCGGCTACATCAGCGCCAAGCGTCGCCAAACGCGCAGAGATCGCTCGATAGTGTTTCGCGCCGTCGCCGCATTGTTCAGCGAGCAGCAGCTTCATTTCCAAATCATCGCAGTCGGTCAACCACAACGCCGCGATTTCGGCCGCCTCGATCGAGGCTTTCAAGATCAGGCGCATGACGTCCGGGACCTCGAACGCCTCTTTGGCGACTCCGCTGACCAGCGTTCCAATCAAGCGTTCGATTGACGCGTGATTCTTGGCGTCAAGCTCAGTTACGAAACTGTCGGCTGTCACCATGGGCGTTCAATCCTGTCGTTCGATGCGGTGCGCCGTCAAGGACTTCTGAGAGGTGTCGATGGCAATTGCTGGCGAAGCGCGAGCGTGACCCTGACACGAAGCGCGTCTCGTCGCCATCCTAAGAATGGAACGCAGGAGAGAATCATTGAAGTCGAAGGCGTCTCAGGCTCCCGTTCTTCCTCCCGCTCTCGCTCCCGTTCTCGCTCCCGTTCTCTTGGCCGGAGTGTGCGGCTGGCTGGTAGTCGGCACCGGCTGCGGGGGTGAGTGGTCCCCCTCCGGGATTGGACCGACCGTCGGCACCGAGAGCGTCGCGTCGTCGGTGCCGGGTCTCGGCGACGACATGGTCTCGCCGCCCGAGATGGACGAGGTCACCGAGGCGCGCTCGGCGCTGAGCGGGAACGGCGGTAGCGCCGGCGCGAGCGAAAAACAACCCCGGGTCGTTTATCTGTTCTATGCCGACGGGAATCCGCTGCCAAAGACCAACGTCAATGCGTGCCACGGCACACCGCCCAAGTTCCATTGCAACTTCGGTTCTTCATTGCTCGATTGTCAACGACAGGTGCAGTCGTATCTCGATCGATGGTACGCCGACTTCAACGTGATCTTCACGTTCACCCGCCCCACGAGCGGCCCGTTCTACACCGAGGTCGTGAGCTCGGGCGGCGGCGCCTGGTGCGGCGTGGAGTCGAAGGTCGCCGGCGTCGCGCCATTCCTGTGCAATGACCTGGACGGCGGCGTCGCCTACACGTTCCTCGGCGGCGAAGACGCGAAGCAGACCGCGGTCATCATTGCGCAAGAGCAGGCGCACCTGGTCGGCCTCGAGCACACGACGAGCGATGTGGATCTCCTGCTCCCCACGGTGTGCAGCAACTGCGACGGATTCTCGAATGCCGACAATCCGGTTACCGGCGATCGTTGCAATCGCACGACGCAGAACTCGTACCAGATGATGACGGACCGCCTGGGCGTATGGACCGGCGGCCCCAAACCCTCGGCGTTCGGTTGTCAGTCCGATTCCAAGCCGCCCACCGTCCAGGTCATGGGGCCGGGCGACGGCAGCGTGGTTGGTCATGACTTCACGATGCACGTGAAGGCGATGGGCGATTGCGAGGTCAACCGGGTCGAGGTCAACATCGTGCCGCAGGTGTTGCACGCCATGGCCGTCACGCCTCCTTACGATTGGGACCTCACCAACATCAGCGGGCGGCAAACAATCTCGGTCACCGCCACTGACAGCCGAGGCCAGACGGCGACCACCACCATCACCGTAGACGCCCCCACCGACGGCGCCGTAGCCGACGGGATGGCGCCCGCCGGCTGCAGCGTCACCCGCCGCGCCGGCGATCGCGCCCCCGCCCCGCTGACCGGGCTCGTGTTCACCGCAGCCGCCGTCGGGCTGATCATCCGCCGTAAGGGCCGCCGCTAAAAGGGTCAGGGCCTCGGACGTCGGGCCTCGGACTTCCGGGGGAAGACTCGCGGGACGCCCGAGGCCCGAGGTCCGAGGCCTCTTGACTGAACGGCATTGCCGCTAAAGCGCCGCGGCTTTTCAGCTGTGGCCGGCGCGGCGCCGCAGATACCATTCGGTCACCAGCAGCAGCAGGCCGGCGAAGAGGAACTCCGGGCTCGACCAGAGCTCAACCGAGCGCTGGCGGCCGACGCGCACCTCGCGGGGTTCGGTGATGGCCACGTCCCCGAGATCCTCCATGTGATAGCTGCCGCCGCTGACGTCGGCGATCTCGCGCAGCACGCGGTCGCGAAAGGCGACGTCCTCCAGCTCGCGCCCTTCCGCGCGCACCACGAAGGTCTTGTCCTCGGTAACGGGCCGCCCGTCCAGCGTCGCCCGTCCGGTGACCCGGTAGGCACCGGGCGCGAGCGTACCGAGATCGACGTGCGCCTCGCCGTCCTGATTGGTCGTCGCCTCGACATGCTTGAGCGGCTTGCCCTGCGGGTCGCCCTCCGCCGCGACGACGTCGACCGCGACGTCGACCTTCTGCGCCGGCGAGTAGTCGGGGTGCATGGCGCGGATGCGCACCGAGGGGGGTTGGCTGCGGCGGTATTCCATGCGATCGAGCTCGAGGCGCAGCAGCGTGAGCGCGGGATCGCGCACCAGCCAGCGAATTGCGTTCTCCCAGAAGCGCTGGAAAGCGCGCCCATCGTCCCCTTCGCCCGCTGACAGAAACCCCCAGTGCCAGGCGCTGTCGGTAAGCAGCGCCAGCGATCGACCCTTGCCGGCGTCGCCGACCACCAGCACCGGCGCCGGCTTGCCGCCGTCGGTGCGCAACGTCGGGTGGGTCAGCAGCGTCGCCGCGCCGGGACGCACCCGCGGCACGCGATTCACCCCCTCCAGCGCCGGCAGCTTGGCCCAGCGCAGCTCGTTCTCGCGCGCGTCGAGCACCAGCGACGTCACCGGGTGCGCGCGCCCCTCGGGCGTCAACTTGGGGCGAAAGCTGTCAACGGTGAGATCGGCGTCGTTGTTGCCGGGCGGGAAGCCGGGCGGCGCCGGCGGCAGCTCGACCGGCAGCACGTCGCGCAACGCCGTCGAGCCGTAGCCCCCGCTGGCGAACGACAGGTCGCCGCCGATCATCGCGATCGCGCCCCCCTCCTCCACGTAGTCGCGCACGCCGGGCAGGAACGGCTCGACGCCGTAGGGGGCGAAGTTGAAGTTTTGAAAGATCACCAGGTCGAACGACTTCAGCTGCTCCTCGAAGATCTCGAAGGTGGGAAACGGGATCAACGACAGCTCGTTGCGGTTCCAGGGTTGATCATCGGTCTCGGTGCGCAAGATGAAGAAGGACACCAGGTCGACGTTGGGATCGCGGCGCAGCATCGCGCGCAGGAAGCGCTGATCCCAGGACGGGCGCCCGCACAGGTGCAGCACGCGCACGCGATCGCGGATGACCTTGACGGTGAAGACCTGGCTGTTGTTGCTCGACAGCGCCTCGCCGGCCAGCACCGGAGTCGCGATCTGGAACACGAAGTTGCCCGGGTGGTCGGGCAACCAGTCGAACGTCACGCGCTCCTCCGAGTGGTCGCCCTTGAGGATCACGCTGCGGGTCGCGATTGGCCGTCCGTCACGGCTGAGCGTCAGCTCGATCTGGCGGTCGGGCAGGCCGTGCTGGCGGATGACCGCCTCGACGGTGACCGGCGTGCGCACGAACGCGAACTCGTCGGCCAGCACCGCGGCGACCGAGACATCGCGCAGCGCGCGCTCGCCGACGCCGACGGTGTGGATCGGGGCCCCGAGGGCCTGGATGGTGCTTCGGGTCGCGGGGTCGAGCGGTCCTTCACCGATGCGGCCGGTGTCGATGCCGTCCGACACCATCACCACCGCGCCCAGGTCGCGGCCGGCGTAGCGGGCCCGCACCTCGGCCAGCGCTTCGCCGATGCGGGTCGCCTCGCCCGCGGGGCGGGCCGCCAGCGAATCGGGCGTCGCCGGTGCCAGCACCTCGCCGAAGCTGTACAGGTCGACCCGGTGGCCCGACTGCTCCCAGGCGGCGAAGCGCGGCGCCGCACGCCGGATCAGCGCGGCGGCGCGGTCGGTGCGTGAGGCGCCGCCGTCGGGGGGGCGCACCTCCATCGAGCGCGAGACGTCGACCAGGACGGCGACGTGATTGGCGACGTGGATGATCTGGCGCAGCTCGATCGCCGGTTCGAGCGCCGCCGTCAGGCAGGCGACCACGCCGGCGGTTCGCAAGAGCAACAGCAGCCACCACCGGCCGCGGCGCTCCTCGAGCAGCGACACCGCCGACAGGCCGATGGCCAGGAGCGCCACGACGACGGCCAGCACGACGCCGGCGCGGCCGAGGTGCGAGGTGCCGCTGAGCGCGATGCGCCAGTCGTTGAACTCGGAGCTCACGTCACGCCGACCTTGGCGCCCACCGCCGCAACGTATGGGGCCGCTGCCGCGCTCACCGCGGCTGTCTCCGCGTGCGCAGGATGTAATCGATATGCGCCTGCTCGGTCTTGTAGTCGAGGCAGAGCGAGTACATCACCAGATTCACGCCCAGCCGGAACGCCTCCTCGCGCTGGGGCTCGCCGCCCGGGATGACCTCGTGCTCCCAGCGACCGAAGCCGTCGCGCGCCAGCGCGCCGCCGAGATCGTTCTGGGTGTAGACGACCGCCAGCCGGCGATCGCGCTCGACCCCTTCCATGTAGGGTGCGGCGAGGATCCGCCCGGGCGCGCCGTGCAGGACGTAGAACGACTTCCACAGCACGTGCTCGTCGGGGATGCGGACCGGCAACTCGCCGGGCAGCATCTGCGCCAGCAGCTGCCGCACCGATTCGTCGAAGCCGCCGCCGGCGCGCCCTTCGGACGAATCGATCAGCAGGAAGCCGCCGTAGGTGATGTGGCGGCGCAGCCGGGCGATCTCCGCCTCGGGGGGCAGCGCGAACGACCGATCGCCCGACAGCACCAGGAAGGGGAAGCGAAACAGGTTCGGGTCGGTCGGGCGCAGCTCCGCGCGATCCGACGCCGTCACCAGGCTGGTGCGCCGCACCAGCTCCCACGCCAGGCGCTGCAACGCCGTCGGGCGCGGGTCGGGCAGCCCGGGCAGCGACAGGCGCGCGAAGCGAAACAGCGATCGGTCGCCGATCGCCCCCGCCCCGCGCGGCGCCGACAGCCACGCCGCCGTGCCGACGGCGGCGCCCGCCACGAACCGCCGTCGCGACAGGCGTGGCTGACCGCCGTCGCCGCTCATTCCGTCCGCCCCTTCGCTGCGCGCGGGGTTTCGACTATGCTGCCCGACCGATGACGAGCGCCAGCGATCGGCGGCTCACTTGCGGGTGGCAGCTCACCCGCACGATGTTGTTGACGGCGGTCCTGGTGGTGGTCGCCCGCGCGCCGGCGGCCGCGGCGGCGCCCGTCGCAGAACCGGTCGCGCCGGTCGCGGCGGCGTTCCCGCCGCTCGTGCACCGGCCGCTCAGCCACGAGTCGCAGTTCGGCATCGCCGTGCTCGTCGGCTCCGGGTTTCGCGCGCTGCTGCCCTATCAGGAGGGGATCTACTGCGGAAAGCTCAACGAGCGGGTCTGCACAGCGCGGCTGCCCGTGTTCCTCGACGTGCAGCCCTCGTTTGGTCTTGGCACCCACTGGGATCTGCTGGTCGATCTGCGCTTCGGCCTGGAGGCCGACTTTGCGCGCACCCACCAGTTCGCGATCATGCCCGGGTTCCGATACTGGGTCGGCCCGCCGTCTCAGCTGAAGTTCTTCGCGACGCTGCAGATCGCCTACGACGCCACCGAGCAGCACAATCGGGCGCTCACCGGCTACGACCTCGCCTTTCACAACAGCAACGGCCTGATGTTCGAGGTCATGCGCAACCTCGGCTTTTACGCCCAGCTCGGCGACACGATCGGTTTCGTCCGATGGCTGCGCTTCGAGATCGATTTGGGCGCGGGTGTCCAAGCACGCTTTCCGTAGCGCGACTACGGTAGCAGACCCGGATGCGCATCCCCACGACCATAACCCGAGTATGATGGCGGTGGCCATGACCGCCGCTTCACCTCCCGCGCCTTCGGCGCCCTCCCGGGATGTCGTGCTGCGCGCCGACGCCCTCGCGAAGACGTTTCGCCTCGGCTTTTTCCGTCGCCGGGTCGAGGCGGTGAAGAACGTGAGCCTCGAGGTTTTTCGCGGCGAGATCTTCGGCTTCCTCGGGCCGAACGGCGCCGGCAAGACGACCACGCTCAAGATGTTGATGGGGCTGATCTTCCCGACCGCCGGGCGCGCCGAGGTGCTCGGGCTGCCGGTGCCGTCGCTGTCGGCCAAGCGCCGCCTGGGCTACCTACCGGAGAGTCCGTATTTCTACGACTACCTGACGCCCGAGGAGTTCCTCGACTTCATCGGCGCGCTGTGCGCGCTGCCGTCGGCCGAGCGCCGGGCGCGCGCCGATCGGCTGATCGAACGGGTCGGCCTGGGCCACGCGCGCGGGCGGCCGCTGCGCAAGTTCTCGAAGGGGATGTTGCAGCGGATCGGGATCGCGCAGGCGCTGATGGCCGACCCCGAGCTGGTGATCCTCGACGAGCCGATGACCGGCCTCGACCCGCTGGGGCGCAAGGAGGTCCGCGATCTGATCCTCGAGCTGCGCAAGGAAGGGAAGACGATCTTCTTTTCGACGCATATCCTGCCCGATGTGGAGATGACCTGCGACCGGGTGGCCATCGTGATCGGCGGCGTGCTACGCAACGTCGGCCCGCTCGGCGATCTGCTGTCGGCGCGCCTGCTGTCGACCGAGGTGGTCCTGCGCCCGCCCGCGCACGGGCTCGCGGGCCTGGCGCTGCCGGCCGGGGCGCGCCCGTCGGTGGCCGGCGATCGCGCCATCGCCTTCGAGCTTCCCGAGGAGGTCGACGTCGACGCCTTCCTGCGCGCGGCGCTCGCCGCCGGCGCGTCGGTCCTGTCGCTCTCGCCCCGCCGCGAGTCGCTGGAGGACCTGTTCGTGCGCGAGGCCCAGTCGGCGCCGCTCGCCGTCGCTCTGCCGAACGCGGCGTCGAGGGGCGCGTCTTGACGCCGGTCGTGGCGGGCGCCGGCGCCCGGCAAGGCATGGTCGGCGGCCCCGCCGCCGGCGTCATCGCGATCTGGGCCATCGCGCGCAACACCTTCCGCGAGGCGGCGCGCAACAAGGTGCTCTACAGCCTGCTCTTCTTCGCGATATTGCTGATCGTGTCGGCGCTCGCGCTCGGCGAGCTGTCGCTCAACGAAGAGGTGCGCATGACCCGCGACCTCGGACTGTTCGGCATCGACCTGTTCAGCGTGCTGATCGCGATCTTCGTCGGCGTGAACCTGCTCTACAAGGAGCTGGACCTCAAGACGGTGTACACGATCTTGCCCAAACCGATCGCGCGCTGGCAGTTCGTGATCGGCAAGTGGCTGGGCATGCTGATGACGCTCGCGCTGCAGATCGCGGTGATGGGCGTCGTGCTCGCGCTGGTGACGATCGTCCAGGGGGCGCCGCTCGACGGCGCCATCGCCAAGGCGCTGTGGCTGCTGTTCGTCAACGTGATCGTGGTGACCTCGGTGGCGATCCTCTTCTCCTCGTTTTCCAGCCCGTTTCTCTCGGGGTTCTTCTCGATCGGCGTGTTCGTCGTCGGCCGGTCGGTCCCCGACATCCGGCTGGTGACGGCGCGCGTGGGCGGCGCGGTGGGACGCGCGATCGATCTGGTCTCTTACGCCGTTCCGAATCTGCATCTCTTTTATCCATCGGGGGCGATCGTGGCCGCGCGTCAGGTCTCGATCCATGGTCAGTTCGTCGGCGCCGACTATCTGGCGTCGGTGACGGCTTACGGTGTCGGATACTCGCTGCTGGTGCTGGCGCTGGCGGTCTGGATCTTTCGGCGGCGGGACTTCGTTTGAGCCCGCCGCCCACAATCGATGTGCGTCGCCTGACCCACGACGATGTCGACGAGGCCGCGCGGCTGCTCTACGAATCCTTCACCGCGGTGTATCGCCAGCGCGGCCACACCCCCCCGTTTCCAAACATCGAGAGCGCCGCCTGGCTCTGCCGCGCCTACCTCGACCTCGATCCCGAGGGCTGCGCGCTCGCCGAGCAAGCCACCTACCCGCTGGGTGTCGGCTTCGCTCATCGCCGCGGGCCGGTCGCCAGCATCGGCCCCATCGCGGCGCGCCCCGGCGGCCCGCGCGGGGTCGGCCGGGCCATCATGGCGCACTTCCATCGCTTGACGCTGGGGTGCGAGAGCGTCCGCCTGTTCCAGGACAGCTTCAACCCCGACTCGTTCGGCTTCTACACCCGCCTCGGGTACAGCGTCGCCGACGTGGCCCCCTACCTGCTGGCCGAGCAGCTGTCGCCACCGGCAGCGCGACCGCAGGGGGTCAGGCCGGCAACCGCCGCCGACCTGCGCCAGATGGAGGCATACGATCTGGCGCGCACCGGGGCCGACCGGGGGCGTGATCTGGCTCTCCTTGCGCAGAGCGGGTCGGCGTTCGTGGCCGAGCTGGGTGACGCGCGAGCGCCCGGCGATCCCTTCTCGATCGCCGGCTATCTATTTTACCGATCGCTGCCGGCGCGCGTGATCATCGGTCCGGCTGTCGCCGAATCGCCTACCCTGCTGGCGACCCTGGTCGACGCGGTCGCCGTGTCGCTGCCCGGACGTCCGGCGGTGATTCGCGGCTCGGCCGCCTCGCCGCCGGTCCTACATCGCGCCTTCGAGCGCGGGTTTCGCGTCGACCATCTCGGCAACCTCATGGTGGCGGGCAGCTACCGCTTGCCACCGGCACAGCTGTACGCGCTCTTCCCCGAGAGCCTCTAACCGGCGACGCTAACGTGCTATTGTCGAACGCCGTTGGGTTGCCCGATGGCGGACCGTCAACGGGTGGGTTAGATGGACGTTCGCTGCGATCGTTGTCAAACCGAATACGAGCTCGATGACGACAGCGTCACCGAGGGTGGCGCGTCGGTGCAATGTACGACGTGCGGGCACACGTTCGTCGTCGGGCCAAACGGCGTCACCATCGCCCAGATCGTCGCTACGCCTCCTAGCGGCATGGCCGACATCGCGGGACCGCAGGCGGCCGATTGGTTGCTGGCCACCGAGGACGGGCAGACCCATCGCTTTCGCGATCTGACGACCCTGCAGAAGTGGGTGGTCGAGCGCAAGGCGACGCGCGAGGACCGGGTGTCGCAGCGGGGCGGACCTTGGCTCCCACTCGGCGAGGTCGACGAGCTGGCTCCGTTCTTCGAGGTGGTCGACCAGGCCGATCGCGCGCGCTCGGCCGCGCACCCGCCCGATCGGGGTCGCCGGTCAGCGCAGCGCGCGGCGGAGGGTCTGGCGATGCGCCAGACGCCGACCCGGCAGACCGCGGTCGCGCGCCCTGGAGGCTCTCGGCGGCGCGCCAACGGACTCGGCGCCGAGGATGCGCTCTCGGCGCGCGTCGACTCGGCGCCGGCCCCGTCGCTGGACGCGGGCGACTTTCCGTCGGAGGAAGCAGAAAAGTTCGAGACCATGACGATCTTCCGGAATCGTCGGGGTCTCAAGATCGCCGGCGTGGCCGGCTTCGTCGCCTTGGCCGTGGCCGCCGCGCTGATCGGGTTCCGGCGGCCGGAGTGGACACCGACCGCCAAGCCGGTCGAGTCGGCTCGCACGCCCGAGCGGACTTCCGAGCGGACTTCCGAGCGGACTTCCGAGCGGACTTCCGAGCGGACTTCCGATCGGACGCCCGAGCCGTCGCCACCAAGCGCCGCCGTCCCGCCGCCCGTGCCCGCCGCGCCCGCTCCCCGGGCGGCGGCGAGTGGAGCTCACGCGCCGGCGCCGCCGGTCGCCGTGGCGCCGCCACCCGCGACTCCGCCGTTACCGGCCGCGCCGCCCGCGGGGGCGAAGGGGTTGCCCGGCGCCGACCTGGCGCTTCCCGCGAAGCCCAAGACCTACGAGCGTCTGGTCGCCGACGCCGACCGCCTGATGGAGAACGGTCAGCCGCTGCGCGCGCAAAAGCTGCTCGACGAAGCGCTGGCGATGCAGCCGAACGGCGTCGCCGCGCTCAGCGGCGTGGCCTACCTGTACCTCGATCGGCAAAAGCCGCTCGCGGCGATCTCGACCTTCAAGCGCGCGCTTGGTTACTCGCCCGAGTTCGCGCCGGCGCTCTTTGGTCTGGCGGAGGCCTACCGCGCGCAGGGGGAGATTGGTCCCGCCGCGGAGAACTACCGGAAGTACATCGGGGTCGCCCCGGGTGGTCCCGATGCGAACGCGGCGCGCCGTCAGCTCAAGGAGATCGAGAGCCTGATGCCGAAGCGCCCCCCCGCGGCGTCGCCGTCGCCCGCCAAGGAAAGTGCCAAGGGGGACGATCCCCCGGCGCCCGCCACCACCACCACCACTGAGTAAGGCGGCGGCGATGTCGCTCAGGTCGCTTGGCCGCCGGGAGCCGGCGCGCCAGCGCTGGCGCTGGCCCCCTTTTCGACCAGATCGATCATGAGATCGAGCAGCGACACCAACGCCTGGGTGTCGGCCGATCCGGTCGTCGCCTGATAACGTGCCGCGGTCCCGGTCCAGATGCTGAGCACGCCGTCGTCGAGGCGCGCGATCTGAGACCGGATCGCTTCGTCGTCCAGCGGAACGGTGCCGTGGACGCTGAACTTCTGATCGAAGATCGCGTCGCCGGTCTTGATGCGTGGCAACGGCAACCGCTGCTCCGGGTTGCGCGCCAGCCAGCTGCGGTGGCGCTCGATGCTCGCCGTCGGTTCGCGGTGCCCCGGATCGCCGACGGTGACCTCGAGCTCGGTGATGCGGCCACGGCGGCGGAGAAATCGCAGGCCGACGCCGCGGCCCCGTCGCTGACCACGGATCCGGCTCGCTTCCAGATCGTCCTCTTCGACGACCACCGCTTCGGGTGGACCGAGCTCGGCCGCCGTTCCGTCGTGCGCGGCGGTGGCGAGCTTCCCGATCCAGGCGCGCCAGTCGGTGCGGTTCAAGGCCGGCGTTCCCGTGCCTGCGGCGGCGGTGGACGCGGCCGCGGCGGTCGCAGCGCCCTTTTGGGCGCGCAGCTCGCCGACCGACAACGCCAGGAGACCGAGCAGGCTCACCGAGAGCTCGACCGGCGACCCGAGCGGATAGCCGCCGATGGCCAGCAACAGCAACCCGTAGGCGGCGAGCCGCGTCCCACCCCGCTGCGCGAGCAGCTGGGCCACGGTGTAAGACCATCCGAGCGCCGCCACCAGGTAAGCCAGACCCATCGCCGAGGTCAGGCGGGGCATCTCGAGGTGCGGGCCGTAGAGCGCGATCGCCTGCATCAGATCGTAACGGACCGCGAGCGCGACGCCGAAACCGAGGGTCAGGGGGATGGCGATGCCGAGGGCGAGCAGCCGCCGGCCCGGTCCTGGCCGCGACGGCGTCAACGTCAGCGGGGCGGTCGCGGCGGCGAGGATCAGGCTGGCCTCGCCCCAGGGAAAGAGATCGGCGCCCGACGATCGACTACGCACCCAGCCCATCTTCTCGAGCACCGTCGAGGCGACGTGCAGCAGGGCCGGCAACGTGAACAGCAGGACGCCGATCTTGACCCGCGCCGGCACGCGCGACCGCAGGAAAGCCCCGGCGATGAGCAGCGACAGGAAGCCGAAGCTGGCTTCCAGCGGCAGCACGAAGGCGCGCGGAACTTGCCCGACGAGGATCACCAGCGTCGCGAGGATGCCGAAGACGCTGCTGATCGTGCTCACCACCATGCGCGCCAGGACCGGCTCGGGGAAGAGCTCGCGCCGCCGGAGCAGGCCGCTCAGCGACAGCGCGAACAGCAGCAGCGCCAGGACGCCGGTCAGATGAAACAGGAACGGCCCCGAGTCGGCGACGGCTCGCGCCATCATCGAGGCGCCGGCGTTCGCCCCCGAGATGATGGACCGCGGCAGGAACAGGCGATTGGCCACCCGGTTCAAGACCAGCTCCAGGGCGGCGACGAACACCAGCGCGGCCGTCAGATTTCCTGCGCGCGCGCGGCTGGTCATCAGAAGCTAGGCAGTATAGCCCTGCAAAAGCATGCCCGTCACCACACCGGTGAAGCGAGCCGTGCCGCCTGTCACACCCGAACCCCGGAATCATGGGACATCGCGGTCTCACTTCCCCAAAGACAGATGGCGACAGATGGCGATAGATGGCGATGCCCGACCGGATTCCTCGAAAGACCTGGACCGTCAATGTCAAGGGATCACCCCGAGCTGTCGACGAAAGAGATGAGGCTCCGGGTGACTCGGCATTCGGTCGTGATTGAGGGTTTGCGGGGGGTGTGCCCGGCGAAAATCACCTCGTCCGCGAGCCAAAAAGCTGCCCAACGCCCCACATTTTGGGTATGGTCCCAGGAGGCTGGAGGAGCATTCCCTACGGTGTCGGCCAGGGTAGCCCCAGGACGGCCGTCGACCATTCACGAGTGTGTTAACATTCGAGAGGAAGCATAGGCGTGGTCAGCGTAACCGCGAGAAAGATTCGGGAGCACGGACGCGAGCACGGGTCGCTCGGCGTGGGACGGGTCTACGCGGGTTACTTGATCAGTTACCCGAGCGTCGGGCGTGGGATGGTGATCTTCCGCGATCCAAACGGCCACCGCATGGTGACCACCCCGGTTCGCCGGCTGCTCGGGGAGCCGAGCGGCGACAAGCTTTACGTCGAGACGGAGAATTCGGTCTATCAATTGACCTTCGTCTCGGACATGAACACGGCGATGCCGCGCGTCGTCGCCAGGGTCAAGTAAGAGCCGCCCCCGGGGCGACCGGGTGACATGGTTTCCCGCGCGCTGATCCTCGCGGCCGGAAGAGGGATCGCCGCGGGCGATCATCCCGGGCCGAACTCCTTGACCACCGTCGGAGGCGCGACGCTGATCGAGCGGACGCTGGGGGTGCTGGCAGCCGTCGGGGTCCGACAGATCGCCATCACGACCGGCTGGCGCGGCACGGAGCTGCGGCGGGCGATCGCCGACTCGCCGCGGATCGCGCCCTCGATCAAGCGAAGCATCACCTTTTTCGACAACCCGCACTGGGAGAGACCGAACGGGCTCTCGGTGCAGGCGGCGCGCCCTTTCCTGACCGAGGAGCGAACCCTGCTGGTCATGGCCGACCAGATCGCGGCTCCGGCGCTGCTGCGCGAGCTGGTGGCGCTGCCGAGCCCGGCCGACCAGACGGTGCTGTGCATCGACCGCGACCTGGCGCGGGTCTTCGACATCGAGGACGCGACGAAGGTCGAGCTCGCGGGCGACCGGGTCCGGGGGATTGGCAAGGATCTGACCCAGTACCAGGCGGTCAGCGCCGGGCTCTTCGTCATGTCGCCGACCCTGCTGGCCGCCCTCGACAGCCTGGTGGAGCCGTCCTTGACCCAAGGCGTGGCCGCCGCCGCCGCGCGCGGTCTGGTCACCGCCCACGACGTCGGTACCAAGCTGTGGCAGGACGTCGATTCTCCGGCGATGAAGGCGCACGCCGACTGGTTGCTACGGGTCTACGGCGGCGATCTCTCGCGCCCCTCGGTCACGGCGTCGGCGCACTCGCACGCCGGCGACACGATGGCGCTGGTCGACCGGCTGCTGGCCGAGAAGGATCTCCCCGGCCACGTTCTCTTCAGCCCGGGGCCGGTGATGACGTCGGCGCGCGTGAAGGCGGCGCTGGTGCATCACGACGTCTGCCACCGCGACGAGGACTACTCGGCGGTCGTGGGGCGCCTGCAGGCGAAGCTGCGGCCGGTCTTCGGCGCGTCGCCCGAGCACGAGATGCTGCTGCTGACCGGGTCGGGCACCGCGGCGATGGAGATGGCGATCTCCTCGGTGATTCCCGAGGGGAAGAAGATCCTGGTGGTCAGCAACGGCGCGTTCGGCGATCGCCTCGACGAGATCGCGGCTCTGCACGGCATCGGACGGGTCGTGCTGCGGTACCCCTGGGGCGAGCTGCCCGACGCCGCCGCCGTCGGTCGCGCGCTGGCGAGCGATCCCGAGATCGCGGGGGCGGCGCTGATCCACCACGAGACCTCGGTCGGCCTGCTGAATCCGGTGCGCGAGATCGGGCGCCTCTGTCACGAGCGCGGCGTCACCTTGATCGTCGACGCGGTCTCGGCGCTGGGTGCCGAGGATGTCGACGTCGTGCGGGACCACGTCGACATCTGCTACTCGTCGGCGAACAAGTGCCTGCATTCGGTGTCGGGCGTTTCGTTCTTGTGCGTCGCGCCGGCGGTCTGGGCGCGCATCGCCGACATTCGCCCGCGCGTCTACTACCTCGATCTCAAGCGCCATCGACGCTACCTCGAGGAGCTGCGCCAGACCCCCTTCACGCCCGCGGTGTCGTCGTTCTTCGCGCTCGAAACCGCCCTCGACGAGCTGGCCGAGGGGGGAGGCGTTCCGGCGCGCCGAAGTATCTACCGCGAGCGGGCGCTGCGCATCCGGCGCGTCTTCGCCGACCTGGGCTTCGAGTCGTTCACCAACACCGGGCGCGAGTCGTCGACGATCTCGACCCTGCGCCTGCCCGACTTCCTCACCGTCGACGGGCTCTACCGCGGGCTCAAGCAGCGCGGGTTCGTGATCTACGGCTGCAAGGGGCAGCTGGCGGCGCGCCATGTTCAGGTCGCCAACATGGGCGAGATCCCCGACGCGACGCTCGACGCGTTCCTGGCCGCGGTCACCGAAGTGGTGGCGGTTGCGCGGCGCGCATCGGGCGCCGCGGCCCCCGTCTGACCGGGAGGTCGACACCGATGCGCGCAGCTCTCTTCCGGCGCCACGGCGCCCCCGACGTGCTCGAGATCGGCGACGTGCCCGATCCCGAGCCCGGTCCTGGCGAAGTTCAGGTGCGTGTGACCGCGGTGGCGCTGAACCACATCGACCTGCTGCTGCGGCAGGGGTTGCCAGCGCTGCACGTCAAGCTGCCGCACATCTCGGGCGGCGACGTCTGCGGCCAGGTTGCGGCGATCGGCGCCGGCGTTCGCGGCGTGACGCCGGGCGAGCGCGTGCTGCTGAATCCGGGGATCACCTGCGGCCGCTGCCGCGCCTGCCTCTCCGGTCGCGACAATTTTTGCCCCGAGTTCAACCTGTTGGGCGAGCACCGCTGGGGCGGCTGCGCCGAGCTGGTCGTCGTGCCGGCGGCCAACCTGGTTCCAGTGCCGGCGGCCCGGGTTCCGCTCGACGACACGGCCCTCGCCGCCGTGCCGATCACGTTCATGACCGCCTGGCAGATGCTGGTCGAGCGGGCCGTCGTCCGCCCGGGCGAGACGGTGCTGGTCCTCGCGGCTGGATCCGGCGTCGGCACGGCGGCCATCCAGATCGCGAAGCTGTTCGGCGCGCGCGTCATCGCCACCGCGTCGACCACGGAGAAGCTGGCACGGGCGCGGCAGCTCGGCGCCGACGAGCTGATCAACTACCGCACCGACGACCTGGTGTCCGAGGTGAAGAGGCTCACCGACCGGCGTGGCGCCGACGTCGTCGTCGATCATGTCGGCGCGGCGACGTTCGGCAAGTCGGTCGTCGCCTGTGCGCGCGGCGGGCGCATCGTGACTTGCGGCGCCACCGACGGCTTCGAGCCGGTCCTCAACCTGCGCCACGTGTTTTGGCGCCAGCTCTCGATCCTGGGTTCGACCCTGGCCTCCAAGGGGCGCCTGCACGAGATCGTGTCACTGCTGTCGTCGGGCCAGCTGCGCCCGGTTGTCGATCGGGTGTTGCCTCTAGTGGAGATCGCCAGCGCGCACCGGCTGCTCGAGTCCCGGGCGGTGTTCGGCAAGGTTGTCCTTGCGGTCTGAGCGGCTGAGGCGCGACACCCGATCGAAGCGGAGCTCGACGGTGGTGGCCCCGGTCCGGCCGGGGACGTAAACCACGGCGGCGCCCGCGGCCAGCTCGCCGTCAGTTACCTCGTGAACCACCGCCTCGTTCCAGCTGCGCTCGACCAGGATGCCCTCCTTGAGCGCTGCGGCGTCGGCCTCCAGCACGACCGGGCTCGTCCGATCGGCATGCTCAGGGATCGCCAGCCAGACCGGCACGACCCGGTTCGCGACCTGAAGCACGCAGGCGGGGTGGGCGCTGGGGCCGCGTAACGCCGTGGGGTTGCCGTTGATGCTGGCGACCCGCAGCTCGAAGACCGGCCCACCCCCACCAATTGCCGAGCTGGTGGCGCAGCCGGCCAGGCTACCGCCCGCGACCAGCGCGAGCAGAGCGTCGAAAAGGCCGACGGTGCTCCGAGCGGCCCTGCCAAGCCCGCGCAACAACATCAATTCCTCAATCTCATCCTAAGACCCTGGGCGGCCGCCGATATCCGCGCCAGTGCTGGGTTCTTGTCGGCAAATGTGCTTGACACCCCTCTGCCGGGTCAACATATTAACCTCACCCTAACGTAAGGGTCTGAGTCAGGGTTATCGCAAGGATCTTTGGAGGACAGCGTCGTGGAGATCTCGGCTGAAAGCTTGGCGCTCTTGAAAATAGGGGAGTTGGCGAAGAAGACGGGGAAGACCGTCCGCGCCATTCATCTCTATGAAGAGCTCGGGCTGCTGTCGCCTGCGGTTCGGTCGAAGGGGGGCTTCCGGCTTTACCCGGATCGGGCCGCCAAGCGGGTCGAGTGGATCCAGAAGCTCCAGGACATGGGCTTCAGCCTCACCGAGATCAAAGCGTTTCTCCGCGATTGGGAGGACTGCGCCACGGCCCCCAAGGCGATGGCGCGCGTGCGGGAGATCTTCGCCGACAAGCTGCGTGAGACCGAAGAGACGATTTCCCGGCTCAGCCACCTGGTGGTCGAGCTCAACGACACCTTGGCCTACATGGACAGCTGCCGTTCCTGCGAACCGACCCACCTCCAGACCGAGTGCGGCACCTGTGATATTCACGGCCACGGCGGCAAGGCACCGCTCCTGGTCGAAGGCATTTCCAAATGAAACCGGCGTCGAACGACCGCGCTGAACAACGCCAAAGACCAACGGACGGACAAGCACACATGGCTCTAAAGCTCCCCATCTACATGGACAACAACGCCACCACCGCGCTCGATCCGCGCGTGCTGCAGGTGATGCTGCCCTACTTCACCGAGGTCTACGGTAACGCCGCCAGCCGGTCCCACTCGTTCGGCTGGACCGCGGAGAAAGCGACCGACCAGGCGCGCGAGCAGGTCGGCGCGCTGATCGGGGCCTCGGGCAAGGAGATCGTCTGGACCTCGGGAGCGACCGAGTCGGACAACCTGGCGATCAAAGGGGCGGCCGAGTTCCTCAAGGACCGAGGCAACCACGTCATCACCGCGCAGACCGAGCACAAGGCGGTGCTCGACACTTGCAAGCGCCTCGAGAAGGAAGGCTTCACGGTCACCTATCTCCCGGTCGGCAAGGACGGTCGTGTTGATCCGGCGGCGGTACGCGCCGCGATGACCGACAAGACGATCCTGGTTTCGATCATGCTCGCCAACAACGAGATCGGTTCGGTGAACCCGGTCAACGAGATCGGCGCCATCGTGAAGGAAAAGGGCGCGCTCTTTCACATCGACGCGGTTCAGGGCGTGGGCAAGATTCCGTTCGACGTCAATGAGTCGCGCGCGGATCTCGTGTCGCTGTCGGCGCACAAGATGTACGGCCCCAAAGGGGTCGGCGCGCTCTATGTGCGGCGCAAACCGCGCGTGCGCATCACCGCGTTGATCGACGGCGGTGGGCACGAGCGCGGCATGCGTTCGGGCACGCTCAACGTGCCCGGGATCGTCGGATTCGGCGCCGCTGCCGAGCTGTGCCGTCTGGAGATGGGCGAAGAGGCGAAGCGCACGTTCGCGCTGCGCGAGCGCCTGCGCAAGGGGATCGCCGACAAGGTCAGCGACACCTACGTCAACGGCTCGCTGGAGTATCGCTTGCCGGGCAACCTCAACATCAGCTTCGCCTACGTCGAGGGCGAGGCGATGCTGATGGCGCTCAAGGACGTTGCCGTCTCCTCGGGGTCGGCGTGCACCTCGGCGTCGCTCGAGCCGTCGTACGTGCTGCGCGCCGTCGGCGTCGGCGAAGAGCTGGCGCACACCTCGATCCGCTTCGGCATCGGACGCTTCAACACGGAAGAGGAGGTCGACTACGTCATCGACCTCGTCGCCAACAAGGTGGGTAAGCTCCGGGAGCTGTCCCCGCTGTACGAGATGGCGCAACAGGGGATCGACCTCAAGAGCGTCACCTGGGCGGCCCACTAAACCAAAGATTTCAACGCAAGGACCCGGGAGATCTTCCGGGCGATCCGGGTAAAAAGAAAGGCAACGTCGATGGCATACAGTGACAAGGTCTTGGAGCACTACGAGAACCCGCGCAACGTCGGGAGCTTCGCAAAGGATGATCCCACCGTCGGGACCGGCCTGGTTGGCGCGCCTGCCTGCGGCGACGTGATGAAGCTACAGCTCAAGATCAGCGACTCGGGCGTGATCGAAGACGCCAAGTTCAAGACCTTCGGCTGCGGTTCGGCGATCGCGTCGTCGTCGCTGGCGACCGAGTGGGTCAAGGGCATGACGATCGATCAGGCGATGGCGATCAAGAACACCCAGATCGTCGAGGAGCTGAACCTTCCGCCGGTGAAGATTCACTGCTCGGTGTTGGCCGAGGACGCGATCAAGAGCGCGATCGCCGACTACAAGGCCAAGCGCGCAGCTCGGCCCGGCGGCAACGCCTAGCGCGAGCGAGCGAACGTCGATCATGGCTATTCAGGTCACAGACAGAGCCGTTGCCGAAATCAAGAAGGCGGCGGGCGCGCGCCCCGCGCTGCCCAAGGGGCTGCGCGTCGGGATCCGCGGCGGCGGTTGCACCGGGTTTTCGTATCTCTTCGAGTGGTCGGACAGCGAGCCTCGCTCCGAGGACAAGGTCCTTTCGTTCGAGGACGGCCGGGTTCGGGTCTTCATCGATCCGAAGAGCTTTCTCTATCTCGACGGCTCCACGCTGGAGTACGCGACGTCGATGATGGGGCGCGGCTTCAAGTTCGTGAACCCCAACGTGAAGGGGTCGTGTGGCTGCGGGGAGAGCGTGCAATTCTAATCGCTCGCTTTGCTCGCTTCGCGGAAGAGGGCTGCTGCCCCCTCCCGCGGGCCCTCCCCACCGCTCGCGCAAGGTGAGCCGGCCCGGCAGAGCCGGGCCTCCTGAACTGAAATAGTCATGCTGAAGGAATTGCTCCAAATTCTTAGTCGCTCGCAGGGTTGGTCATGATTTGTTGGTCTTGTGAACGTGCGACGGGAACGGGGGGTGTTTGCGCCTCTTGTGGTGCCATCCAGCCGCCAGATCCGAGCGCGGACTACTTCACCGTCTTTGGTGTCGAGCGTCGATATGACGTCGATCTGGGCGATCTGGAGGCGCGCTATCGCGAGCAGAGCCGCAAGCTGCACCCCGATCGCTTTGCCAAGGCGGACGCGCGCGCGCGGCGGGCGTCGTTGCAGCGCAGCGTGCAGCTGAACGAGGCCTGGCGGACGCTGAAGGATGACTTCAAGCGCGCGGAGTATCTGCTGTCGCTGTCAGGCGTGAGCCTGGCGAAGAGGGAAGTCCCGGCGTCGCTGCTGATGGAGACGCTGGAGCTGCGCGAGGAGCTGAGCGAGGCGCGCGCCGTGGGCGACGATCG
Source organism: uncultured Pseudomonadota bacterium (assembly GCA_963778795.1). Lineage (GTDB taxonomy): Bacteria > Myxococcota_A > Polyangia > Fen-1088 > Fen-1088 > DASRQZ01. The sequence continues at coordinate 442,552 of CAVZVU010000006.1, forward strand.
CCAGGTGCAGGCGATGGCCGCCACCATGCGCGCGCGGGTTGGCGCTGCGATGCAGGCGGTGACGACCGGGCTGGCGGCGGCGGGGCAACTCGACCGCGTCGCCGACGAGCTGGTGGCGCTGCGCTACTACCGCCGCTTCATGGAAGAGGTGGCCTTGCACGACGACGCGGTCGCCGACGGTTTGCCGGCGGCTGCCGAGATGGGCGGCTCGTGATGGCGGTCGAGGCGCTGTTCGAGATCGCAGAGCCGGGGCAGTCCCGCATCAAAGAGGCCTGCAAGGGGCGCGCGATCGGGATCGATCTCGGGACCACGAACTCGCTGGTGGCGGCGGTTCAGGCTGGACAGCCGGTCTGCCTGCGCGATCCCGAGTCGTCGGAGGCGATCCTGCCGTCGGTCGTTTACTACGGCCAGGCCGGCGACGGAGCGGGCGACGTGGTCGTGGGCGCCGACGCACGTGACCGCCTGGCGCCGCAGCATCCGCGCGACACCATCGCGTCGGTGAAGCGCTTCATGGGGCGCGGCCCCGACGACGCCGAGGCGACCCGCCGGCTGACCCCGTACGCCTTTTCGTCCGCGCACGCCGGCGACCCGGTGGTGCGCTTCTCGGTCGCGGGCGGCACGCGCGCAGTGACGCCGATCGAGGTCTCGAGCGAGATCCTCAAGGTGTTGCGGGCGCGCGCCGAGCGCGAGCTCGGCGGTGAGCTCGCCGGCGCCGTCATCACGGTGCCGGCCTACTTCGACGACGGCCAGCGCCAGGCGACGCGCGACGCGGGACGCCTCGCGGGCCTGGAGGTGCTGCGGCTCATCAACGAGCCGACGGCGGCGGCGCTGGCCTACGGCCTCGACAAGGGCGCCGAGGGGACCTTCGCGGTGTTCGATCTCGGCGGCGGCACCTTCGACATCTCGATCCTCAAGCTCGAGGACGGGGTGTTCGAGGTCAAGTCGACCGGCGGCGATTCGGCGCTCGGCGGCGACGATTTCGATCGCGCGATCGCGCAACACCTGCTGCGTGCGCTGAAGCTGCCCGACGACGCCGGCGGTGACGCCCGGCTCGCGCGCCGCGTGCTCGACGCCGCGCGCGCGGTCAAAGAGGCGCTGACGACCGCCGAGCGCGCCGACGCGAAGTTGGTGGCTCCGGAGGCGTCGGATGCCGGCTCGGGTTCAACATCGACGGTACGCCTGACGCGCGCCGAGATGGAGGCGCTGGTGCAGCCGATTCTCGATCGCTGCGCGGGTCCCGTGCGCCGGGCGCTCAAGGACGCCGGTCTCGAAGCGGCGTCGCTGTCGGGCGTGATCCTGGTCGGCGGCGCGACGCGCATGCCGCTGGTTCAGCGTTTCGTCGCCGGGCTGTTCGGGCGCGCGCCGCTGGCCGACATCGACCCCGATCAAGTGGTGGCGCTCGGCGCCGCGGTCCAGGCCGACATCCTCGCGGGCGACGGCGTGCGCGACGACGTGCTGCTGCTGGACGTCGTCCCGCTGTCGCTGGGGCTCGAGACGATGGGCGGCGTCGTCGAGAAGCTGGTGCCGCGCAATTCGACCATCCCATGCGGCGCGAAGCAGACCTTCACGACCTACGCCGACAAGCAGACCGGATTCGATCTGCATGTCGTGCAGGGCGAGCGCGAGATGGTCGCGGAGTGCCGCTCGCTCGCCCGCTTCAAGCTGACCGGCATCCCCCCCATGCCGGCCGGCATGGCGCGGCTGGAGGTGACGTTCCTGGTCGACGCCGATGGTCTGCTGCGCGTGACCGCGCGCGAAGAGACCACCGGCAAGGAGACCGCGATCGAGGTCAAGCCGAGCTACGGTCTCACCGACGAGGAGGTCGAGCGCATGCTGCTCGATTCCTTCTCGCACGCCGAGGAGGACGTCAAGGCGCGCCTGCTCACCGAGCAGCGGGTCGAGGCGGAGCGGATCGCCGCCGCCGCGCGCGCCGCGATGGCCGACAGCCCCGAGCTGCTGACCGACGGCGACCGCACCGCGATCGCCGCCGCGATGGCCGAGCTCGATCGGGTCAAGGGCGGCGTCGACCACGGCGCGATCCGCGCGGCGGTCGAGGGTCTCGACGTCGCGTCCAAGGACTTCGCGGCGCGCCGGATGAACCGCGCGCTCGAGACCGGCCTGCGCGGTCGGGGCGTCGCGGAGGTCGAGGCCAAGGTGGCGGAGACCGAGCCGAAGAGCGACCTGCAGAGTCGGGTCAGCGGCGCAGGCCACGGCCACGCTGGGCACACGCACAGGTGACTTCATGCCGAAAGTAAGGTTCGAGCCCGACGGCATCGAGATCGAGGTTCCGGTGGGGACGACGATCTTGGAAGCGTCGCAGCGCGCCCACGCGCAGGTCGGTTCGGCCTGCGGGGGCGTCTGCGCCTGCTCCACCTGCCACGTGTACGTGCGCCAGGGCCTGTCCGACCTGTCGGCCGCGAGCGACCGCGAGGAGGACATCATGGACAAGGCGTTCGACGTGCGGGCGACCTCGCGGCTCGGCTGCCAGTCCCGCATCCAGCGCGATACCACCCTGGTGGTCGAGATCAGCCGCGAGAGCCGCAAGGCCTTCCTGGATGAGCACCCCGAGCTGCGCGCCGCGGCAGCCGCCGCCGAAAAGGCTGTCTGATCAACGCGGAACCCTCAAAGGGTTCCGAACCTCCCGCGATGAGCTCCGGCAGGCGGAGCCTGCCTTACGCTCGACGCGACCACCAGTTTGGCTGATCCGCTCGATCGTCTGTAATTCCAGCCGCGCTCGACACCTCTCCCAGGGGCGGGTAACCCGCCCGGAAGCGAGAGCATCTCCATGAGCGAGGTTTTGGTGACTGGCGCAGACGACGACACCGGCTTTGGCGGCCATCGCTTTGGCGGCCATCGTGGAACCGAGGTCGGAAACGAGGTGGAACGCTGCCTGCCGTGCGAGACGGCGCGCGAGAGCTCCGCCACGGCCGAGTTCTCCCACTGGCTGACCCGCCTGGTTCACGACCATCGCGCGACGCTGGCGCGCATCGCGCGCGCCGAGGGGCTGCGGGCGGAGGATGCGTTCGACACGGTTCAGGAGGCGTTCGGCGCCTTCATCACCCGTCCCGACGCGCGCCAGCTGGTCACCACGCCCGAGGACGCGCGCAAGCTGCTGATCGTGCTGACGCGCAACCTGGCGCGTAACCGGCGCCGCCTGCACGCCGGCGCGCGGCCGCACCTGTCGGACGCCGGCGTCGTCGAGAGCCTGCCCGACGAGGCGCCGACCTCCGAGCAGGTCCTGGAGTCGCTCGAGGAGCAGGAGCAGCTGGCGCGCTGCGTGGGCGAGCTGGGCGACGCGCAGCGGGCGGTGGTGACCTTGCGCATGCTCGACGAGGTCCCGGGCGAGGACGTCGCGCGCATGCTCGGCATCGCCCCTGGGCACGTCGCGGTGCTGTTACATCGCGCGAAGGCCAACCTGGCCACCTGCATGGCAGCCGCGGAAGAAAACTCAACGTCAACGTCGCCGTCGCCCTCGCCGTCGTCCGCGTCCGTCAAGGAAACAACGAAAGGAAAAGGATCATGAGTCATCCGAGCATCGTGGAGATCACCGACAGCAACTTCGACACCCAGGTCACGACATCGTCCCTGCCGGTCATCGTCGACTTCTGGGCGGCCTGGTGCGGCCCCTGCCGCGCCGTCGCCCCGCACTTCGACGCGCTGGCCAAGGACTACGAGGGGCGCGTGCGGTTCGGCAAGTGCGACGCCGACGTCAACCAGGAGATCGCGGCGCGCTTCGACGTGCGCGGCCTGCCGACCTTCCTGGCGTTTCGCGACGGCAAGGTCGTCGCGCAAATCCTGGGCGCGGTGCCGCGCGCCAAGCTGGAGGAGATGGTGAAGAAGGCGCTCGCGGGCGCGCCGGCGGCGGCTACGGCCCCCGCAGCACGACCGTCTCCAGCAGCATGAGCGCGATGCCGGCGATCGAGCCGCCGGCGATGACACCCGCGCACAGCGTCTCCTGATTGTCGACGAAGACGCGGTGGGTGAATGAATCGGCGCGCTGGCTGCGGCGCGCCGCCAGCCAGAAGATCAGCGCGCCCACCGCCATGGCCAGCACGTCGCTGAAGCGCAGCACGAACCCCAGGCCGAGCGCGACGCCCGACACCGGAAACCGTCCGTGGCCTCGCTGGCCCGCGATCTCGATCAGCAGGCCGAGCACCGCGCCGATCGCCATCGCGATGCGCGCGGTGATGTGCAGCGTGCTGAACCCGTGGGTCAGAAGCTCAGCGACGCTGCGCCAGATCTGCGCCGACGGCATCGGCATCGCCTCGCTGGTGAAGACGCTGATGTTGCCGCGAAACAGCGCGTAGAAGATCGGCACGGCGACAAACGCGCCGGCGAAGACCCCCAGCACGTGACCCACCGCCTGCTGCCGCGGCTTGGCGCCCAGCATGTAGCCCGGCTTGATGTCCATCAGGAGATTGCTGGCGCTCAGGGTCACGTCGCTGGTGATCCCGGCGGTCATGATGTTGGTCGCGGTGTTGCCGTGCGCGACCGCGCTGAACGTCAGCTGGGTCATCTTGGCGATCGCGCCGCCCGGGGTGATCGACGTCAGCCCGGTCGAGTTCACGGCGATGAGCGTGAAGACGAAGACCAGCGGGATCGCCAGCAGCCCCAGCGCCACGTGCACGCCGAAGATGAAATGGGCGGCGGCGATCACCGCGGCGCCCACGATCGGGATGCCGATGACGAACACCTTCATCGGCAGCTCGATGTCGGCCAGCAGGTCGACCCCGCCCTTGGCGCGCCCCCGGCCAAACATTCCGGTGAACGACTGCAGGATGATCTTCGGCTTGCTCAGGAACGCCCACAGCGACGACGTCGTCATCATCGCCGCCCCGCCCCACAGCGACCAGGAGGTGATCGCCTTGTAGCTGGCGACATGGATGACGCCGTTGTGGAGCATGATCGGCGCCAGCACCAGGTAGTTGATCGCCGCGCCGATGAGCAGCGACATCGCGGTGCGCACGCCCATCAGGCCGCCGGTCCCCATCATCACGATCGACGTGTCGAAGCGGATCGTGAGATCGCGCAGCGGCGTTCCCAGCAGGCGCGGGGTCGCGAAGCGGTAGATGAAGTCGTCCCAGGCGTCGGGCAACGTGGCCCACTTGAGGTGGATCGCGCGCATGACCCGCTCGCTGCGCATCACCTCGATGATCGCCGACAGCATGCCGCCGACGACCAGCAGCTTGGCCTTGAACATCCCCTCGCGGCCGCGTTCGGTGTGCAGGCTGTCCATCACCACGCCGGCGGCGTAGCCCTCGGGGAAGGGGAGCTGCTCGTCGTTGATGAAGCGCTTCTTGAGCGGGAACGCGAACAGCACGCCCAGCACCGCGACCAGCACGATCCAGATCCCGGTCTGCAGCGGCGGCACGACCTGCCCCGTGACCAGCATGTACGCCGGCAGCGACGAGATCAGCGGCGCCGTCATGTAGCCGGCGCTGGTGGCGATCGACTGCATGGCGTTGTTCTCGAGCATCGTCATCTCGCGCCCGATGCCGATGGTCGCCATCACCTTGAAGGCGGCGAAGGAGACGATCACCGAGGTGATTCCCACCCCCAGCGTCCAGCCGGTGCGGATGCCGACGTAGAGGTTGGTCAGCGACAGGATCCCGCCCAGCAGCATGCCGGTCAGCGCCGCGCGGATGGTCAGCTGGGGCAGGTCGCCCTTGAAGACGTCCTCGCGCCACCAGCGGTCCTTCTCGGCCAGCGACATCGTGCGCACCTGCTCGGCGGTCAGCTCCTTGATCGCCATGTCAGCGCCCCGCCAGGAACGGCAGGCGCCGCAGCGCCGGTTCGGGCATCGACCGCACGACCGCCATGATGGGCCTCCAGAACCAAGGTAAGTAGGCTTCCCCGCGGCCGTGATCGATTGTCGCCAAGATCCCGCCCGCGACGTCGCCCGCCCGCGCGAAGACCGCCGTCTTGCGGTGGTCGACGGTCATGGGCGTATCGACAGGACCAATCTTGAAGGTGTGCACCCCGACACCGCGCGGGCCGAGACGCGTGCGCAAGCCCCTGCAGATAGACGTTGAGGGCGCCCTTCGCGGCGCCGTAAGTGAAGTTGCGCGGTCGTCCGCGATCGCCCGCCACCGACGACATCACGCCGATCGAACCGCGCCCCTGGGCCTCCAGATGATTGGCCAGCGGGATCAGCAGCGCGACCACCGAGAGAAAGTTCGTGCGGATCACCCGCTCGGCTTCGGCGTAGTCGCGCTCGGTGGCCAGCTGATCGCCCAGCAGGCCCTGCGCGACGATCGCGACGTCGAGGCCGCCCAGCGCAGCGATCGCGCCGGCGACCAGGCCGGCGGCGGCGGTGGTGTCATCCAGGTCAGCGGCGCGTGTGCCGACGACCGGGTGGGCGCCTGCGCCGGCCCCGGCGCCTGCGCCGGCCCCGGCACCGGCACCCACTTGGGCAGCCACCTGCGCCAGCTTGTCGGGGTTGCGACCGACCAGGTAAAGCCGCGCCCCGCGGCCGGCGTAGAGGCGCGCGACCTCGGCGGCGATGGCGGAGGTGGCGCCGAAGATCAAGACTCGCGGAGACCCGGGCTGCATCGACCGCGAGCGTACCACCGTCGGCGTCGGCTGGTCGCGTCGGGCGCAGACGGCTTCGCCGTCGGAGCCCATCGTGGTCCGAGTTAGACCGTCGAGAGATCGGCGCTGATGTACTGGCCCGGCGCCAGGTCATGCGGCAAAGCGAGGCGGCCGAAGGCGGTCCGACACAGGGCGAGAACGTGGCTGCCGAGCGCGGCGAAGATCCGGCGCACCTCGTGATAGGCGCCGCCGACCACGGTGATCTGCGCGTACAGCGCGGCGTCGTCGCATGCGGACAGCGACGGATGCAGCGCGCTCCGTTCGACGACCTCGAGCGCCGTGACGGTGGGCTGATGGCCGTCTTCCAGGGTGAAGTCGGACGGGACGGGACGAAAGGGGCGCGCCAGCGCCGCCTGGTAGGTGCGCGGGATCTGACGTTTGGGATGGGTCAGGCGCTGGACCCATTGCCCGTCGGTGGTCCACAGCAAAAGGCCGGTGGTATCGAGATCCAGCCGTCCCACCGCGCGCAGCTCACTCGCGAGCGGGGCGTCTTGCACCAGCTCGAACGCGGTCGGGTGGCGTTCGTCGCGCAAGGCCGTCACCACGCCGAGCGGCTTGTTGAGCATCAAGTGCACGGCGTCGTGCAGCGCCACCCGGCGCTCATCGTCGATCACGACTGTGAACGGCAGGGCTGCCGGCGCGATCTCGGTCCGCCGCTCTTCGAGGACCTGCCCCGCGTCGTCGCGCACATGGCCGGTCTGGATCAGCCGCGCGGCGGCGGTTCGCGAGCAGGCGAGGTTGCGGGCCAGCAGAACGTCGAGTCGTGGCACGGGAGCTGCCCCATGAGTACACTGGCCGCCGGCACCGCGCCAATGCCATCGCCCTTGCCCGGTCCCTCGCCGTCGCCCTCTTCGTCGCTGCACGTCGTGCTGGTCGCGCCCGAGATCCCCTGGAACACCGGCAACGCGGGCCGCACCTGCCTGGCCGTCGGCGCGAAGCTGCATCTGGTCGAGCCGCTCGGCTTCTCCCTCGACGAGCGCGCCGTCCGCCGCGCCGGGCTCGACTACTGGGCCCGCGTGGTGCCGAACCTGCGCGTCTGGCCGACCTGGGATGCCTTGCACGCGCAGCTGCCCGAGCTCGGAACCCCGTTCTTTTTCGCGCCGCGTGCCTCACGCGATTTTCGCGCCGCCCGTTACCCCGACCGCACGGTGCTGATCTTTGGCTGCGAGAGCGTCGGCCTGTCCGACGAGATCCTCGCGCGCCACGCCGCCGATACCGTGTCGATCCCGATGCGCGATCCCGAGCTGCGCTCCTTGAACCTGTCGACCTCGGTCGCCGTCGCCGCCTACGAGGTCTGCCGCCAGTGGGAGAGGGAGAGGGCGGAGTGACCGCGCGGCCGCCGATCAGAGCATCGGTGGTGAGACGTGGCTTTCGGCCAGCCGATCGATCAGGCGCTCGCGCCGGCGCTGGCGCGAGGCATCCAGCAGCATGCGCCCGGCCCAACGATAGACGTTGAGCTCCGAGACCAGCGTTCGCAGGGCGTGCATGCGCTCGCCCTGCTCGTCGGGGCTCATGCGCAACGCCGTCGCCAGCGCGTTGCTGGCCTGACGGATGTCGTAGGGGTTCACGATCAACGCCTCTGTCAGCTCGCGCGCGGCGCCGGTGAAGTCGCTCAGCACCAGAACGCCTCGTTCGTCGTCGCGCGCCGACACGAACTCCTTGGCGACCAGGTTCATCCCGTCGTGCAGGCTGCTGACGTAGCAGACATCGGCGGCCCGAAAGTATCGAAACACGGTCAGCGGCTGATGCTGGGCGCGCAGCACGATGATCGGGCGGTAGCCGGCGCTGCCGTTGGACGGCGTCCCGAAGCGCTCGTTGATCCGCGTCGTCAGCTCTTCGATCTCCCGGTCCAGCTCTTGATAGCGCGGGATCTCCGCTCGGCTCGGCGCGCCGAGCTCGACGAACGTGAAGCGCCCGCGCATCTCCGGGTTGTTCTCCAGCATGCTCTCCACGGCCAGGAAGCGCTCCTCGATCCCCTTGGTGTAGTCGAGCCGGTCGACGCCGACGCCAATCAGCGCGTCGTCGGGCAGGCCGAGCTCCTCGATCACGCTGCGTCGGCACTCGGCGACCGGGGGGAGCATCGGCAGCCATCGGCTGGGCCACTCGATCGAGATCGGGTAGGCCCGCACCGCGGTCATCTGCCCGTCGTGCACGACCGCCAGGTCCTGGCGATCGATGCGCGCCTCGAGGTAGCGATCGATCGCGTCGATGAAGTTGTTGCAGTGCAGGTGGGTGTGAAACCCGAGGATGCTGCTGCCCAGCAGGCCCTGCAGCAGCTGGTTGCGCCAGGGGCAGATCCCGAAGCTCTCGGCGTTGGGCCAGGGGATGTGCCAGAAGGTGAGGATGGTGGCGCGCGGCAGGCGTTGCCGGACCATCTGCGGCACGAGCGCGAAGTGATAGTCCTGGACCAGAACGATCGGATCGTCGCTCTCCGACTCGTCACAGACGGCATCGGCGAACTTCTGGTTCACCGCCTGGTACTGAACCCAGTCCTCGGCGCGAAAGGTTGGCCGCGCGTGCGCGAAGTGACACAGCGGCCAGAGACCTTCGTTGGAGAAGCCGAAGTAGTACCCGCGCTCCTCCTCGCGGGTCAGCCAGACCCGGCGCAACGTGTAGGTCTCTTCTCCCGGCGGAACGCGCAGGCGGCCGTTGGCGTCGGCCGTGTCGCGATCGGCCGAGCCGCTGCCGTGGGCGATCCAGACGCCCGAACAGGCGCGCATGACCGGCTCGAGCGCCGACACCAGACCGCTGGCGGGAAAGCGCACGGTGATCTCGCGCTCGCGCCGTTCACCGCCGTTGGCGGCGTTCTGTGCGGAAGCATCGGCGTCGCCGTCGCCGTCGCCGTCGCCGTCCTTTTCCGCCGTCGCTGGCGGCTTGATGTACTCGTGGATGTACGGCTCGCGATTCGCGACGATGATGACCTTCTCGCCCACCAGCTCGGTGCGCAGGATCTCGCGCAGCCGATCGGGCGTCCAGCGCCCGCGCGGCCCGCCGCGCTCGTCGTCGTTGATGCGCGAGATCAGGTCGCGGACGTCCTGCGCGATCGGCGAGAACTCCGGCCGCGCCGTCGCCTCGGCCGCCGCGCGCTGATCGCCGCGCAGCAGCCGCCGCACGTAGCGCAACCAGCTGTGCCACGACAGGCGCGCCACGATCGCCATCAGCAGCGACGCCACCGCGGTCAGCGTCGCGAACGCGAACAACAGGATGCGCTGAATCCGGCCGCGCCGCTGCTCCTCGAAGCGCGAATCGTGCACCAGCGCGATGAAGCCGAGCGGCTCGCCGGTGTCGTCGTAAAGCGGTACCGCGCTGACGTGCACGTCCTGGCCGTAGAGCGGCACCGCGCCAAACCAGCCACGGCTGGGGCTGGGGCCCGGGGTCGCCTCGGCGGCGCGCCAGAGGTCGCGCCCCAGCCGCTCACACGACAGCGGGGCCGGGAACTTCGGCGTCGAGGCGACCGGGCGTTCCTTCGCGTCGCACGCCGTCGCGCCCACGATCCGTTCGTCCTGCGCCAGGCCGTTCAAGAAGCGCTGCACGCGCGTCCGGTCCGATGCCTGCCAGGCGGTCAGCAGGGAATCACGCCCGCTGGCCACCGCCAGCTCGGCGCGCGTGCTGAGGTCGCGCTCCAGCCACCCATCGGTGATGCTCTTGATGGCACGCGAGCTGACCCAGGTGAGGATCGCCAGCACGACCAGCAACGGCAGAACGAACCGCGCGGCCACCGACATCTTGCACAAGAGTAATCATTGGACCTTGCGCGCCAAGCGGTCGGGACTACGGTTTGTCAAATGCGGCTCGAAGACCTGGCCCTCATCGGCAATTGTCAGTACGCGGCCCTGATCGGGCGCGACGGGGCCGTCTCCTGGTGCTGCCTGCCGCGCTTTGATTCGCCGCCGGTCTTCGCGTCGTTGCTCGACAGCGAAAAGGGCGGTGAATTCTCGATACGTGCCGACAGCGATGAGCTGGGGACGCAGCGCTATCTCGCCAACACCAACGTCCTCGAAACCACATTTCGGACGGCCAGCGGGGCGTTTCGGGTGCTCGACTTCGCGCCGCGGTTCTTCATGTCCGACCGCAGCTTTCGCCCGACGGTCATGGTGCGAATCATCGAGCCCCTGGACGGACTGCCGCGCATCCGGGTCCGTTGCGACCCCAGGATCGGTTGGTCGAAGAAGGAACCGACCCGCATTGAAGGTTCCCACCACATCAACTACGAGGGCTTCCCGCAGCCGCTGCGCCTGACGACCGACCTGCCGCTCGCTTACCTCAACGGCCGTCCCTTCTCGCTGAGCCAGCGGCACCACCTGGTGCTCGCCTGGGGGCAGCCGGTCGAGGAGTCGCTGCCGACGATCTGTGACCGCTTCCTGACGGAGACGGTTCGCTACTGGCGCAGCTGGGTCAAGCACTGCGACGTTCCGGCGCTGTTCCAGGAGGAGGTGATCCGATCGGCGCTGGCGCTGAAGCTGCACTGCTACGAGGACACCGGCGCGATCGTCGCCGCGACGACGATGGCGATCCCCGAGTCACCGGGCAGCGGGCGCACCTGGGACTATCGCTATTGTTGGCTGCGCGACTCGTACTACGTGCTCGCGGCCTTGCGCCGGCTCGGCCACTTCGAGGAGCGCGAGCAGTTCGTCTCGTTCTTGCTCAATATCGCCGGCGGAAGCCCCAACCTGGATCTCGCGCCGCTCTACCGCGTCGACGGCTCGAGCGATCTCGAGGAGAGCATCCTCAGCGACTGGCCCGGCATGGAGGGCGAGGGCCCGGTGCGGCTCGGCAACGCGGCGGCGCTGCACCAGCAGCACGACGTCTTCGGCGAGATGGTGCTGGCGCTGGCGCCGGTCTTCATGGACGATCGTTTCAGCGAGGAGCGGACGCGATCGGCGCTGGATCTCCTCGAGCAGCTGGCGCGCAAGGCGATCTCGGTCGTGGGCAAGCCCGACGCCGGCATCTGGGAGTATCGGACGGAGTGGAAGCCGCAGACGTTTTCGAGCCTGATGTGCTGGGCCGCGGCCGATCGCATGGCGATCGTCGCCGGACGTCATCGCCCCGAGCTGCAAGGACGAGTTCGCGCACGCCGCCGAGCGCATCCGCAGCGAGATCGTGGCCAACGCCTGGAATCAGCAGCAAGGCACGTTCGTCGCCTCCTACGGCGGCGAGTCGTTGGACGCGTCCCTGCTCGAGATGGCGAGCCTGCACTTTCTGCCGCGCGACGACGCGCGGCTACGTTCCACGATCGACGCCATCGGGCGCTCGTTGATCAAGGACGGTTGGCTGCAGCGATACCAGGTCGATGACGGCTTCGGCTCGCCCACGGTGGCCTTCATGATCTGCACCTTCTGGCTCGCGCAGGCGCAGGCGATGGTCGGCCGCCCGGCCGAGGCGCGCGCGGTGTTCGAAAAAGTTCGCGCGGTGATGTCCCCGCTGGGGCTGCTGTCGGAGGACTTCGATCCGGTCGAGGGGCGCATGTGGGGGAACTTTCCCCAGGCCTACTCCCACGTCGGGCTGATCAACGCCGCGTTCTTGGTCTCGCCGCGCTGGAGCGACGTGATCTGACGCGGCGACGCCTGGCCCGGCGACGTCTGGCCGCGAAGCCACGCCGGGCGCCGGTCAGGCGGCGGCGTCGAGCGAACGGTTGAGATCGGGCCGCCGCACATCGCTGGCGAGGCCGACCTTCTCCAGCAGCAGGATCGTGTACCAGCCGGCGTCGATCTGCGCGGGCGTGAAGCCAAGCCGCGCCGAGCCCGGGCGATCGTGGTGGTTCTGGTGCCAGTTTTCGCCCTGAAATCCGTGCATCAGCGCCAGCCAGGGGATGTTCTTGGCCGTTGGCTCTTTGTCGGCCTTCAGCGGGCCCATGTGGCAGATGCTGTTGACGAAGCACTGCGCGTGCAGCGCCCAGACCAGGCGCATCGGCCCGAGCCAGAAAAAGGCGGCCCAGCCGAAAGGCAGCCCTCCAAAGACCGCGATCGCGAGCATCGGGATCTGCACGCGGCCCCAGAAGCGATAGGCGGGCCGATCGATCTCCTTGCAGTACTTCTGGATCGGCGGCCCGCCCGCCTGCCAGAGCCAGCGCAGGTGCGACCACCAGAAACCGCCGACGCGCGGGCTCGAGATGTCCTCGGGCGTGTCCGACTTCGCGTGGTGCAGGCGATGATAGGCGGCCCAGCTGAGCGGCGCGCCCGAGCCGTTGAACATCGCAAAAAAGATCAGGATGTGGCGAGCCACCGGGTGCAGCTTCACCGAGCGGTGCGCGATGGCGCGGTGGTACGCGACGGTGGTGCCGATCCCGCCGAAAAAATGCAGCAGGTAGGCGGCCGCGAAGATCCGCCAGCCCGGCAGCGGCGCGACGATCAGGCCCACGACCGTCAGGACGTGGATCAAGATCATGTAGAAGAACACCGGCCCCTCGCCCGGCGTGGCGCGCCACCAGGGCTCGCGCCAGGGACGCAGCGGCGCCAGCTCGGCGGCGTCGAGACGTGGCCGGCGGCCGGTGACCGACGCCGCGCCCGCGGTCACGCCGGCTCCTGCGAGGAGGGGGGTGACGCCGCCGACGCCGACGCCGCCACCGACGACGGCGACGGTCGCAGGCCGGCGTCGCGCAGCAGCGCGCGGTCGGCCTCGACGTCGGGGTTGCCGGTGGTCAGCAGCTTCTCGCCGAAGAAGACCGAGTTGGCGCCTGCAAGGAAACAAAGCATCTGCGCCTCGCGCGTGAGCGCGTCGCGCCCCGCCGACAGCCGGACGCGCGCCTTGGGGATGAGGATGCGCGCGGTCGCGATCATGCGGACCAGCTCGAAGCGGATCGATCCGCGGCCGGTCCGACAGCGCCGTGCGCACGCCGTCGGGCATCGTCGCCAGGGCGTTGACCGGCACGCTCTCCGGCTGCGGGTCGAGGTTCGCCAGCGTCATCAGCATCGCGCACCGATCGTCGAGCGATTCGCCCATGCCGATGATGCCGCCGGAGCAGACGGTGATTCCCGCCTTGCGCACGTTCTCGATGGTGCGCAGCCGATCGTCGTAGGTGCGTGTGGTGATGATCGACTTGTAGAACGAGCGCGAGGTGTCGAGGTTGTGGTTGTACGCGCTCAGCCCCGCGTCGGCGAGCCGATGCGCCTGCGCCTCGGTGAGCATGCCGAGCGTGCAGCACGCCTCCATCCCCAGCGACTTGACCCCGCGCACCATCTCGAGGACCTCTTCGAACGCGGGACCGTCCTTGACCTCGCGCCAGGCCGCGCCCATGCAGAAGCGGGTCGCGCCGGCATCCCGCGCGCGGGTGGCGGCGTCGAGCACCTCGGCCGGCTTCATCATGCGCTGCTTCTCGAGCCCGGTGTCGTAGCGCGACGACTGCGTGCAATACGAGCAGTCCTCGGGGCAGCCGCCGGTCTTCACCGACAGCAGCGAACAGAGCTGAACTTCACCCGCCGGATGGTGCTCGCGATGAACCTGCTGGGCGCGCCAGATCAGGTCGGGGATCGGCAGGTCGTGGATCGCGCGAATCTCGGCCAGCGTGAAGTCGTTCCGTGTCACTTGTCCCCGCCTCTTGGTCGCAAGAATGGGACCACCTTGTAGCACACTTCGCGTGCGCCCGGGGTCAGTTGACCCGGCGCAGGACGATGAGCACGCGTACCGTCAGCCAGCGGGCGGCCTCGCGTTCTTTTTCGGCCTCCTTGTCAGGCTCTTTGTCTTGCTCTCTCTGGCGCGCGGCCGGAGAGGACTTCTCCGCGGCGTCGGCGCGCGCCGGGGCGCCCGGATACCACAGGCCGTCGGGCTGCTGCCGACCGCGCAGATAAGCCTCGGCCGTTCGGACGCCCGAGTTCTCTTTGCCGAGCCCGACCGCGGTCGCGGAGTCGAGCGCGTCGAGCACGTCGGTATAAAATCGCGGCTCGGTGAGCTGCTCCCAGTAGGTGGCGGCCCGGCGATCGGGATAGCGATCGGGTTGGAGAAATCGGGTCGCCAGCAGCTCAGCGGCCCGGCGGGCCTCGCGCGAGCTGCGGCGCGACGCAGAGGCCGCGAAGGCGCGCAACGCCATGCCGGTGATCAGGTGACTCGAGGGGCGCGCCGCCGAATCGGTGCGCACCCCGCGCCAGGCCCAGCCGCCGTCGGCTTGTCGATTGGCAAGCAGAAAGCGAAAACCGTCTTCGATCCGCTCATCGGTGTCGAGGCCGGCGCGGCAGAGCATCGCCAGCGCCCAGCCGTGGAAGTGCACCGCCACCATCTTGCCGCGCGATTCACGGTTCTCGCCCAGCGTGAGGTCGGCGATGCCGCCGTCCTTGGCCTGCGACGCCAGCAGAAACTCGGCGGCCGAGCTCACCCCCGGCAGGGAGACGTCGAGGCCGAGCTCGGTCAAACGGTCGAGGGCGCGCACGTTGGCGAGCGCGCTCGCGAACTTCTCCGACCCCAGGGCGCGCTCGGCCGCCTTGACCGGGAAACCGCCCTTCTTTTCCTGCTTGCGCAGGAAGGATTTCACTTCAGGATAGGCGGCGATCTCCGACGGGCCCGGGGCCTCCTCGTCGTCGATCAGGGCGCGGCGTACCCGCGCCACCAGGGCCGGGGAGCCTTCGCGCAGCAGGATCGGGATCGGATCCCGCCCCAGGCGCGCGCGCCAACCCGACGGAAAGCGGGCTGGCCCGGCGGCAGGGGGAGCAAAGGGCGAACGGCTCATCGGTGTGGGCAAGGGTAACGCAAAATCCCCTTGGCGACGGGAACGACTTTGTTCCGGGGGGCGATTTGCGCGATTGGCCATGCCGTGTGGCAAGTCCGGGGCGGACGCCCCACGGCATGGCACAAAACGGCGGTTGGCCGAATTTTCAGGTCAACGGAAGTCCACCATTTGCAATGAGTCGGTCATCTAGTAAAACTTAGCGGCAAGTTCTCCTTCGCTGCGCGCATGCGGTCTTCAGAACGCCCTTCAAAATACGAGGCCTTCCTCGCGCTTCTTCAGGAGGGTCGGCCGTCGCTGCACCTCGATGCGCGACGTTCCGGTGTGATCGTGCCCGCGCATCTGCGCGCCGAACCGCACCTCGTGCTGCAATACGGGCACGACCTGCCGATCCCGATCCCCGACCTTGAGGTTGACGAGCATGGGGTTCGCGCCACGCTGTCATTCTCGAAGAACCCGCAGCGGACGGTCATCCCCTGGTCGGCGGTCTATGTCGTCACCTGCGATGACGGGCGCGGCGTGTTGTATGACGAGGACGTGCCCGAGGACGTGTCGATCATCGCGACCCACCCCCACGGCGATCGGCTGCCGGACGACACGGCCGCGGTCAGCGGCGACCTCTCGCGAGATCTGTCGGGCGACCTGTCGGATGAGGACGTTTCCCGCGAGATAGACGGCATCGACGAGGCTGACGACTCCCTCGGCGGTGTCGGCAGTGCGGCGCGCGCGCGCCTCTTCGGCACCAACGGGCCGAGCGGCCGCATCAGCGAGCGGCTCTTGCGTTCGGTGCCGATCGACGAAGCCTCCGCGCCGCTCGACCGGCCGGGCGACCGGCCGGGCGACCGGCCGGGCGACCGGCCGATCGTCGGCCGCCGCCGCCGGAAACCGCAGCTTCGCCTGGTCAAGTAGCGCCAGCGGCCAGCGTCAGGGTCGGCGCCGCGACGACCAGCGACCCTGATTAGGGCTCGGGAACCACCGAGTCCGCCAGGAAGCGGGCGAGCTCGGTGTGGTGCGAGCGTGCGTCTTCGTAGCCGAGGCGGGTCACCTCGGCGGCGTAGAGGCCATCGAAGAGGATGTACGACAGCAGGTCGGCCTCGTCAGCGCCGCGTGCCGTCGCCAGCCGGCGCAGCAGCTGGATCCCCGAACCGCCGCCGCTGCCCTTGAAGCGCCCGGCGCGCGCGATGCGCCCCGCGATCTCGCCCAGATCGGCCGACGGCCGGATCATGAACTCCTCGACGATGCGATAGGGGGCGCCGCGCATCGACGTCACCACCTCGTCGAAGCGTTTGGTGTGCTCGGGGCTGCCGACGGCGCCCACGGCCCGGATGAGCGCGTTGAAGCGCCGCAAGCGCTCGAGGTCGTAGTCGATGTGATCCAGCAAGAACGCGTCGAGCACCTTGCCGACCAGGAAGGCCGCGCCGGGGAACGGCATCGACTCCTCGGGTACCGCCTGCCCGCTCTCGGGCGGTTTGTGGCGCAAGCCGATCACCAGGACCTTGTCGGCGCCCAGGCGCAGCGCGGGCGACAGCGGCGTGTTTTGACGGAGGCCGCCGTCGCAGAAGAAGCGCTCGCCGACGGCGACGGCGGGGAAGAGGATCGGCAGCGCCGCCGACGCCAGCGCGTGCTCAGGCCCGATGTGGACCGCCTGCGCGCGCACGAACGGATCCTTGCTCCACTCCGGGAGCCCACCCCCGGCGCGCTGCACGTACACGACGGTCTTGCCCGACCCGATGTCGGTGGCTGTAACCGACAGCGACTCGAATAGCCCCTGCTGGCAGTTGGTGGTGATGCGGCCCCAGGGGATCAACCGGCGCACGACGCGTTCCAGCTGCTGCGTCTGCACGATGCCACCCAGCCGGCGCTGCCCCTCGAACTCCTCGATCTTCCCGCTGCCCAGCAAGCGTCGCGGGGGCGCGCAGAAACTCCTTCACGCCGAAAGCGACCATCTCCTCGAGGACGAAGCTCTCCCAGCGGTCGCACAGCATGCGCCCCTGCTTGGCCGCCATGTCACAGGTGCCGGCCACGAAACAGGCGTGGATTCCACCCACCGACGTACCTGAGATGATGTCGAACTGCACCTGGCCGCCGAGATCGCCGGCGAGATCCTCGCGCAAATAACGCAGCACCCCGGCCTCGTAGGCGCCGCGCGCTCCGCCACCCGACAACACCAGGGCGACGCGGGGCCGGTCACCGCGTCCACGCGGTCGTGTGGGCGCGCTCATATTCCCAGGTTATGCGAGTCGCACCGCTTGGCAAGATCGATTTGCAGCGCCGATGCCCCGCGCGCGTCGCTGCGCCTCGCGTGGGTCTCGTTTTTGCTGGCTTTGCGCCAGCGCGCCAGCTGCTATTCTAAAATCATGGGCGACTCATCGACGGACGTCACGTTGTCACCCGGCGGAGGCTTTCTTCTCGAGCGAACCGGAACGACGAAGGTCCTGACCCCCGAGATGCTCTCCAGCGAGCAACGCCTGATGAAGGAGACGGCCGAGGACTTCATGCGGCGCGAGGTGGAGCCGCGCATCCGCGACATCGAAGAGAAGAAGCCAGGCGTGATGCGCGCGGTGCTGGAGAAGGCCGGCGAGGTCGGGCTGCTCGGTCACGACGTCCCCGAGGAGTACGGCGGCCTCGGCGGAGACAAGACCAGCTCCAGCCTGATCTTCGAGAGCGCGAGCCGTCTCGGGTCCTTTGCCGTCAGCTACGGTGCCCATGTGGGTATCGGCACGATGCCGCTGGTGCTGTTTGGCACCGCCGAGCAGAAGCGGCGCTATCTGCCGAGCCTGGCGACCGGCGAGCGGATCGCGGCCTACGCGCTCACCGAGCCGGGCTCGGGTTCCGACGCGCTCGGCGCCAAGACGCGCGCCGTGCTGTCGGCCGACGGCAAGAGCTGGAAGCTCACCGGCACCAAGCAATACATCACCAACGCCGGCTTCGCCGATCTCTTCACCGTGTTCGCCAAGGTCGACGGCGAGAAGTTCACCGCGTTCCTGATCGAGCGCGGCGCGCCCGGGCTGACCATCGGCCCCGAGGAGCACAAGCTCGGCATCCGCGGCAGCTCGACCTGCGCGCTTTATCTCGAGGACTGCACGATCCCCGTCGACAGCGTCCTCGGGACGATCGGCGCCGGGCACAAGATCGCGTTCAACATCCTCAATGTCGGCCGCTGGAAGCTGGGCGTCGGCGCCGTCGGGGGCGCGAAGTACTGCCTGGAGATCGGCGTCAAGTACGCGCGCGAACGCAAACAGTTCGGCAAGCCGATCGCCGAGTTCGACCTGATCCGCAAGAAGATCGGCGAGATCGCCACCCAGACCTACGTCGCCGAGTCGATGGCCTTCCGCACGGCCGGCCTGCTGGACGCGCGCAGCCGCGCGATCGATCCGGCCGATCCCGCCGCCGCACAGAAGCAGATCGACGCCATCGAGGAGCACTCGATCGAGGCGTCGATCATCAAGGTCTTCGGCTCGGAGATGCTGTACTTCACCGCCGACGAGACGCTGCAGATCTTCGGCGGCGCGGGCTATATCGAGGACTACCCGATCGAACGTGTGAGCCGCGACGCGCGCATCAACCGCATCTTCGAAGGGACCAACGAGATCAACCGCCTGCTGGTGCCGGGCACGCTGCTCAAGCGCGCCTTGTCGGGGCGGCTGGGGCTGATGGGGTTGGTCGGCCAGGTGCAGCAGGAGCTGGCCGACCCGACAAAGATCGATCGCCGCGTCGCCGACGGTCCGCTCGGGCTCGAGCGCCAGATGTGCGACTTCGCCAAGCGCGCGGTCGCCTACGGCGCGTCTCTGGGCGTGCAGAAGTACATGCAGAAGATCTCCGACAAGCAGGAGCTGCTCGGCGTGCTGGCCGACTGCTTGATCCAGATCTTCGCCATGGACTCGGCGATCACGCGCACCTTGCAGCTGATTCGCGCGCGCGGCGAGGACGCGAGCCGGATCCCGCTGTTCATGACCCAGCTGTTCGTGGCCCGGTCGTACGAGAGCGTGTTCGATATGCTGCGCGAGATGCTGATGTGGATGTCGCAGGCGGAGGAGTGGGGCCGCGAGATCCGCGACGTCAACAGCTACTACGAGCTGCACCGGTTGAACACGTTCTCGTTGCGCCGGAAGATCGCGCTGCACGTGATCGAGGCCGGCGGCTATTCGATCTGATCAGCTCGTCGACCTAGACTCGGACCTGGGCTATTCAGACGGTGGCGGCGGCGCCGGCGGGTGCTCGGGGATCGTCACGTCGAAGCGGGAGCGGCCGCATTTGTCGTCGGGGCAGGGGTCGTGGCCCTGCATGATCGCGGCCGGCTCGCACGAGCATTCGCTGTCGGCGATGCGGTGGAAGATCAGGTAGACCGGCGCGGCCGAGCCGGCGGGGACCGGCAGCACGGCGACGCTCTGGGTGTTGAAGCCGGCCTTTTCGAACCGCACCTGGTGCGGCAGCGACGTCAAGCCGTCCATGAAGAAGACTCCGCGCGCGTCCGACAGCACCGTGGTGGTGTTGCCGGTCTCCCCGAGCGCGATGCACTTGACCCCCTCGACCGCGGCCGAGAACTGGTCATCGATCTCGCCCGTCACGCAGAACGGACCGCGCACGCATCGCGTGGCCAGCACGACCGGCGCCGCGAGGGGCGCGGGCGCGGTGGCGCAGCCTGAGAGCGCGAAGATGATCACGGCGGAGAGCACGAAGACGACCGAAAGGGAGAGCGCCAGAAAGAGACCGCGAGGGCGGTGCCCGCTCTCGCCCTCTTGGCCAACCGATGTGGGGCTACTTGAGTCGTTTCCACGCTGGCCTGTAGCCGGTCGTCTTCATCGCCGGTTCGTCGTTGGACAGGATGTAGTCGACCCGCCGGTTGCGCGGCTCGTCGACCCCGTCGGCGGTGCTCACCGCGAGCGCGGTCTCTCCGAAACCCTCGAACGCCAGCGCAACCCGCGCGCCGCGATGGCGAAACCAGGCGGCGATCGCGCGCGCCCGCTCGCGCGACAGCTTCAGGTTGTAGCCGCTGTCGCCCACGGTGTCGGTGTGGCCGGCGATGAAGAGCGTGATCGAGCGATACTTCTTCTCCTTGTCCTTGGCCAGGATCTCGCCGAGGCGCGCGAACGCCGCGTCGAGCTTGGGCACCTCGGCCGCGTCGATGTCGCTGGAGTCGGTCCGGAAGATCACGTCGTCGTGCGGGATCGTCACCGACCAGGGCGTGAGCTCGACGCCGATGTAGCCACGCTCGTCACCGGCGCGGATGGTTATCTTGGCGACCTCTTCATCACTCGATGGCGTCCAGGTCATGATCAGCGGGGCGCCGGCGGGGCGATCGGCGAAGTCCTGTTCCTCTTGCGCCAGGGTCGCCCCCGACTCGCCCACGACCGCCAGCGAGATCTTGCCGGAGCGCGGCCACATCTTCACCTCCAGCCGGTGCTGCTTGAGATCGACCTTGGCCTTGTCGACCTGAAGCTTGATGCCGTGGCCGGTGACCGTGTCGTTACCGGCGCGCGCCTTCGTCGCGCACAGCAGCGCCAGCATCGAAACGACGACGGTCAATCGGAGCGGCGCCCCCATGGCGCGCGCAGCATATCACTTCGTCGTCGGCGGCACGCCGCGACGGTGACCAGTCCGCCAGGGCGCGGGCGAGCCGTGGTAGTTTCCGGAGGATGAAGCGCCTCCGTCGCTCCGCCCTGGGGCTGTGCCTGGCCGCCGCGGCCTGGACCGCCGGCTGCGCCACGCCGGGCCCGATGATCGAACCGGCGTTCGCGGCGCGCAGCTACACGCCCTTGCGAATCGCGCTGTTGCCGCCCGACGTGTTCGTGGTGCTCGATCAATTCGGCGACAACGATCCGGTGGCGTCGGCGGCGTTGGGGCAGGCGGTGTCGGCGCAGACCGTCGCCGCGATCAACCAGGGGCTGCGCAGCCGCGGATATGACGTCGATCTGTCGGCGCGCTGGGACGGAATCGTCGCGCCCGACGGGACGCTGCTGGTCAACCGCGACGACCTCGGCTGGCTGGCGACCGGGATCACGCAGTTCGCCAGCAGCCCCGAGGGGGGCGGCGGCGGCCCGATGACCCAGCCGGCGTTCGTCGCCCCCGAGCAGGCGGCCCGCGTCGGCTGGGCGACCCAGTCGGACGCCCTGCTCTACGTCAACGTCAAAGGGGTCACGGTCACCGCCGGCAAGCGCACCGCCGAGGTGCTGGCGGCGGTCTTCATCGTCGTCATCGTGGCGGCGGTGATCCTGGCCCTCATGGCCAGCGGCAACAAGGGAAGCAGCGGCTCAACGCCGCTGAATCGCGGCTCGGGGATGCGGGGCCAACCGGTGATGCGCGGCGCGCCGCCGGTCGCCGCGGGGGCGCGCCCGCCGGGCCCCGGGGCCTTCCGGGGCACGCCGCCCGGTGGCGCCGCCCTTGCCCCCACCGGTCGCGGCTTTCCGCCGCCGCGTGGTCCCGCACCCGGACGGGTCTACGGGGGCGGCCCCCACGTCGGCCTCGGGATCGGCGTCGGGGTCATCGTGCCGCTCGACGGGCCGGTCTACACCCACGAGGGCACCGTCGATCACGACGACGAGGTTTTCGCCGGCGACCAGATCTACGTCTCGATGACGATGGTCTCGGCCCACGACGGGCGGGTCCTGTGGCACCAGCGGGAGAGCCTCGACCTCGATGCCCAGGATCCGCGCGACATCGATCGGATGGTGCGCTCGTTCGTCGACACGATCCCGCTGCGCGGCGGGCTGGTGCCCGCGACCCCGTCCCCGCACTAGCCCGAGCCCGAGATCGGGCCTAGCCTCGACGGTGATTTCTCGCGGCTGCGCGTCGGTGAGGGGTCGTCGGTTTCCCCGGGTGAGGCTATGCTGCGGCCGTGCATCAACCGGAGCCAACGGTTGCGGTCAAGCAGCCGCCGGGTTTGTTCCTGCTCTTCGGCGTCGAGATGTGGGAGCGCTTCTCCTTCTACGGCATGAAGGCGATGCTGGTCCTGTTTCTGACCGACAGCGCGCGCGGTGGCTTCGGCTGGTCGAAGCCGGCGGCCGATCGGCTGTTCGGCCTCTACGGGTTCTGCGCCTATGCGCTGCCGCTGGGCGGCGGCTACCTCGCCGATCGGCTGATCGGAACCCACCGGTCGATGGTCATCGGCGCGTGCATCATCGCCGCCGGTCACTTCTGCCTCGCCGTGCCGTCGACGCCGATGTTCTTCCTCGGCCTGGTGCTGGTGGTGCTCGGCACCGGCTTCTTCAAACCGAACGTCTCGACGATGGTCGGCCAGCTCTACGGCGAGCACGATCCGCGCCGCGACGGTGGGTTCACCATCTTCTACATGGGCGTCAACGTCGGCGGTCTGTTCGGCCCTCTCGTATGCGGATACTTCGCCGAAAGCCCGCGCTGGGGCTGGCACTATGGTTTCGGTGCGGCCGGGGTCGGCATGGTGTTCGGCCTGACGCTCTACCTCTTTCTCAAGGCGCGCTATCTGCCCGGGATCGGGTTGGCCCCCAACCGCGCAGCGTCGGCTTCGGCTTCCGCGTCGCCATCGGCGCGCCTTTCGCGCGTCGAGCGCGATTGCCTGATCGCGCTGCTGGTGATGATGGCCTTCTCGATCCCCTTCTGGACGGCGTTCGAGCAGACTGGCTCGTCGATGAACTTCTTCGCCGCCGAGCGCACGCGTCGCACGGTCTTCGGCCATGCGTTTCCCGCGACCTGGTTCCAGTCGGTGAACTCGGCGATCCTGCTCGCCGCCGCGCCGGTCTTCGCCTGGATGTGGACCGCGCTCGCGCGCCGCGGGCGCGAGCCCAGCACCCCGGTCAAGATGGGGGGGGCGATGATGCTCATGGCGCTCGGCTTCGTGGTCATGGTCGTGGCCGCGCGCGCCAGCGACGGCGGCGCGCTGGTGAGCCCGCTGTGGCTGGTCGCCACCTACGCGCTGCACACGTTCGGCGAGCTCTCGTTGTCGCCGATTGGCCTGTCGACGGTGACCAAGCTCGCGCCGGCCAAGTTCATGTCGCTGCTGATGGGGCTCTGGTTCTTCGCGACCGCCATCGCGGAGTTTCTCGCCGGCCACCTGGCGTCGCTCAGCGATCGGGTGGAGCGCGGCGAGATGTTCCACCTGCTGGGCGGCCAGGCCGACTTCTTCCTGGTCTTCGTGGTCTCTTCGGTGGCAGCCGGCGTGGTGGCGTTCGCGCTGGCGCCGTGGCTGAAGCGGCTGACCCATGGGCGCGATGTCTGACCGTTGCGCGCGTTCAGGTTTGTGCTGCTGGCTGGCGCTGGCCGCGATAGTCTGCCCGGCCGTGGCCGACGCCCGATCCCCACCGCCCGTGCCGACGCGCACCGAGCCGATCGTCGACACGCTCCACGGCGTCGCCGTCGCCGATCCCTACCGCTGGCTCGAGGACGCCGCGTCGCCCGAGGTGCAGCGCTGGACCGAGCAGCAGAACGCGCTGACGCGCAAGGCGCTCGACGCCTTCCCGGGCCGCCAGGCGCTGGCCGATCGCCTGTGGCAGCTGTACGAGATCGGCTCGCTCGGCGTGCCGGTGCCGCGCCACAAGGGCAAGACCCGACGTTATTTCTACACCCGCCGCGACGGCAAACAGAACCAGCCGGTGCTGTACGTGCGCGACGGGTTGGACGGCGCCGACCGCCCCTTGGTCGACGTGAACGCGCTGGCGGCCGACGGCACGCGCGCGCTGGACTGGTGGGTTCCATCGGACGACGGCGCGCTGCTGGCCTACGGCGTGTCGGCCGACGGCAACGAGGAGTCGGTGCTGCGCGTGCGCGACGTCGCCACCGGGCGCGACCTGCCCGACGAGATCTCGCGCACGCGCGCCTGCTCGCTCGCCTGGCTGCCCGACGGCAAGGGCTTCTACTACACGCGCTATCCCGCGCCCGGCAGCGTGCCTGCCGGCGAGGAGAAGTATCACCGCACGGTCTTCCGCCATGACCTGGGTCAGGACCCCGGGCGCGACCAGCCGATCTTCGGCGCGGGCCGCGATCTCAAGGATTGGCCCGGCGTCACGCTGTCGCCCGAGCGGTCGCTGGCTGGCCGTTCAGGTCGAACAGGGATGGTCGAAGAGCGAGGTCTACCTGCTGGACGTCCATGCGCGCGCCCACGGCGCCGGCACGGCGGCGCCGTCGCCGCCGTCGCCGTCGCCCTTTTGCACGACCGTCGTCGAGGGGATCGAGGCCAACTTCGACGTCGTCGAGCTGCTGGACGATCGCCTTTACCTGCGCAGCAACCAGGACGCCCCGCGCGGGCGGCTGTTCGCCGTCGATCTGCGCCGGCCGCAGCGCGCGCACTGGAAAGAGATCCTGCCGCAAAGCGAGGAGATCCTCGAGGGCGCCGCCGTGCTGCACGGGCAGATCGCGGCGCAGTACCTCAAGGACGCGTCGTCGCGCGTGCGGCTGTTCGCCACCGACGGCAAGCCGCTGCGCGAGCTGACGCTGCCCGGGCTGGGCAGCGTCGCCGCGCTCGGCAGCGAGCGGAACGGCGACGAGCTGTTCTTGGCGTTCACGTCGTTCCTGACGCCGACGATGATCCTGCACGAACGGACCGGCGACCACGGTCCCGGCGCGGCGCGGCCCACGGTGTGGCGGCAGATCGCCGCGCCGCTCGACGCGCGCGGGTTCGAGGTCGAGCAGATCCGCTACACCTCCCACGACGGCACGCAGTGTCCGATGTTCCTGGTGCATGCGCGCGGCGCGCTCGCGCGCGACGGGAGCCACCCGACGCTTCTCTACGGATATGGCGGCTTCAACGTCAACATCCTGCCCCACTGGGAGCCGCAGGTGGCGCCGTTCCTCGAGCACGGCGGCGTTTACGCGGTGGCGATCCTGCGCGGCGGCGGCGAGTACGGCGAGGCCTGGCACCAGGCCGGGCATGCTGGCGCGCAAGCAGAACGTCTTCGACGACTTCATCGCCGCCGCCGAATGGCTGATCGCACGAAAAGATCACGTCGCCGCGCCATCTGGCCATCTCGGGCCGCTCGAACGGCGGTCTGCTCATCGGCGCGACGTTGACCCAGCGGCCGGATCTGTTTCGCGCCGTCATCTGCGGCGTACCGCTGCTGGACATGGTCCGCTATCACCGGTTCCGGATCGCCCAGCTCTGGATTCCAGAGTACGGTTCACCGGACGACCCCGAGCAATTCAAATGGCTCTATGCTTACTCGCCCTATCATCACGTCCGCGACGGCGTCGCCTATCCGGCGGTGCTGATTCACACGGCGGAGTCGGACACGCGCGTCGATCCGATGCACGCCCGCAAGATGACGGCGCGCCTGCAGGCGGCGTCGAGCGGCGGGCCGGTGCTGTTGCGCCTGGAGAGCAAGGCCGGTCATGGAGCGGGCAAGCCGCTCGGAAAGGTGATTGATCAATTGACCGACGAATGGAGCTTTCTTTTCATGCAGCTGGGATTGCAACTCGGGCTGGTTCACTGAGATGGCACGCACGCGCGTGGTGATTCTGTTCGGCGGCCGCTCGGCCGAGCACGAGGTGTCGATCTTGTCGGCGCGCAACGTGCTCGTGGCGCTCGATCGCTCGCGCTATGAACCGGTGCTGGTCGGCATCGACAAGCAAGGGCGCTGGCGCGCGCAATCAGAGAAGATGTTGCTGGGAGCGACCGGCGACCCGCGCCTGCTGGCGCTCGAGGACGACGCGCCGACGGTCGCGGTGGCGACCACGCCGTCGTCGATCGCGCAGGTACTCAATCACGACGACGTGGTCTTTCCGGTGCTGCACGGCACCTACGGCGAGGACGGCACCGTGCAGGGGCTGCTCGAGCTGGCCGACGTCGGGTACGTCGGCGCCGGTGTGCTCGGCTCGGCGGTCGGCATGGACAAGGACGTCGCCAAGCGTCTGTTGCGGGACGCCGGCATCCCCGTCGTCGATTTTCGCGTCGTCAGCGCCACCGATCTGCGCGAGGATCCGCGCGCCGCCGTCGCGCAGGCGGCCGCGCTCGGCTATCCGGTGTTCGTCAAGCCGGCGAACGCCGGCTCATCGGTCGGCGTCAGCAAGGTGATCGATCCGTCAGCGCTCGAGCCGGCGCTGCGCGGCGCGCTCGCGTTCGATCGCAAGGTGTTGCTCGAGCGCGGCGTCGACGCGCGCGAGATCGAGGTCGCGGTGCTGGGCAACGATCGCCCGATCGCCTCGGTGCCGGGCGAGATCGTGGTTCATCACCGCGACGGATTTTATTCGTACGACGCGAAGTACGTCGACGCCGACGGCGCTGCTTGGCGCATTCCCGCCGAGCTGCCGCACGAGCTGGCGCAACGGATCCAGGAGCTCGCGGTCGCGACGTTCCGCACGCTCGAGCTCGCGGGGATGGCGCGCGTCGACTTCTTCGTCGAGCGCACGACGTCGGAGATCTTCGTCAACGAGGTGAACACCATCCCGGGGTTCACCGCGATCTCGATGTACCCGAAGATGTGGGAAGCGAGCGGCCTGTCCGCGACCGCCCTGGTGTCGCGCCTGATCGAGCTCGCGATCGAACGGCGTGACGCACGGCGAGGGCTGTCGACGTCGCTTCCGGTCTGGGGTCGGTAGACCCCAGAATTGCAATGGCGCTAACGGCGCGCGACGCAGGCCCGCAAAGATTCGGGCTTTTCACCCCGCCTTCGAAAAAAAGTGACGAAAGAACCCCCCATTTGGTTCAAATGAACCATGGGCATGAAAGCGGAAATTGGGACTATCCGGTCATGAAGCGCCTCTCGGATGATGTTGGTTCGGAGGAGTCCACGGCCGATGAAATCGTGATGGATGAGCCGGTCAAACGTGGCGTTGGCCGCCCTTCCAAGGCGCAGCCATTTCGCGCGTTCGTCGTCGACCTGCTGCTCAAACATCCGCAACTACGCTCGCTCGAAATTGTCAGACGGGCGAAGGCGGCTGGTTACGATGGCGGAAAGAGCGCGCTCTATTCGCTGATCGCCAGCGTGCGGCCGCGGCGCAGCCGCCCCTTGAGCCAGCAGGACAAAGTCCCGGGCGAGATCTCTCGACACGGCATGGGCCAGGTCGACGTGCGTCTCAAGGGCGGCGAAGTCCGGTCGGTCAATTTCTTCGCCACGCGCCTCGAGTATTCGCGCTGGATCGCGGTCTCGATCGTCGAGGATCAGAGCATCGAATCGCTGGTGCGCGCGCTGGTTCATCACTTCGACGCCATCGGAGGGATCCCGCTGCTGGCGGCGTTCGACCGCCCCAAGCCGATCGGGATCCGATCGGATCGCGAGGGGCAGGTCATCGAATGGGACTCGGCCTTCGCCTACGCCGCGATTCAGCTGGGTCTGGGTGTCGAAGTGCGTGCGCGCCGCGGCGCCGATCGCGGGCCGGGAACCAACCTCGGCAACTGGGTCAAACACTTCTTCTTCAAATCACACACCTTTGTTAACGAAGCGGACATGGAACGCCAGCTTACAGATTGGTTGTGCGATCTAAATACCCGCACCACCGAGCTCAACGCAAAGACGCCGGCAATCCTGCTCGCCGAGGAGCGCCAACGGCTGCGTCCGCTGAAATTCGATCCGCGCAACCTCGGTCTGCGCTTCCCGGTGGTCGTCGGTCCGCGCGCAGTCGTCGTTCACGAGGGACAGTCGTACACGATGCCCGCGGAGTCGGTCGGGCTGGTTGGTGCGCTTCACCTGTATCCCGATCGGGTGACGATCGTCGCGGGCCGCTACGAGGCCAGCCACCCGCGTCACGTGCAGAAGAAGCCGCCCGCCGCCGTGCTCGGCTGGCGCTCGAACCTGGCGCCCGGCGCGATTCGGCCGGCCGCCGCCACCACCTGACCGGCGCCGGCAGCCATTGACTGGCGCCGGCAGGCCGTTAACCAACTGACGGCCGCGGCGCTGACGGAAGTCCGCGGCGCTCAGCGCGGCTTGGTGGTGGCGGTGCCTCGACCCATACCGTAGTAGGTGAAGCCGGCAGCGCGAAGCTCGCTCGAGCTCCAGACGTTGCGCCCGTCGAACAACACCGGCTGGCGCATCATCGTCTTCAGGCGCTCGAAGTTCGGCCGCCGGAACTCGTGCCACTCGGTGACCAGCGCCAGCGCGTCGGCGCCCTTGGCGCAGGCGTAGCTCGAGCTCTCGAACTCGATCTTGTCGCCCAGCATCTTGCGCACGGCCGGCATCGCCACCTGGTCGGTCGCCGACACGGAGGCCCCCGCCTCCAGCAGCTGGTCGATCAGGGTCAGCGCCGGCGCCTCGCGCACGTCGTCGGTGCCGGGCTTGAACGCCAGGCCCCAGACAGCGATGCGCTTGCCCTTCAGGCTGCCGCCGAAGTGCGCGATGATCTTCTCGCCCATGCGGCGCTTCTGCCGCTCGTTGACGTTGACGACCGCGTCGAGGATCTCCAGCCTGTACCCGACGTCGCGGCCGGTGCTGATCGCCGCGCGCAGATCCTTGGGAAAGCAGCTGCCGCCGAAGCCCGGTCCAGCAAACAGGAACTTGGGTCCGATGCGCGCGTCGGAGCCCATGCCGCGCCGCACGAGCTCGATGTCGGCGCCCAGGATCTCGCACAGGTTGGCCAGGTCGTTCATGAACGAGATGCGCGTCGCCAGCATCGAGTTCGCGGCGTACTTGGTCAGCTCCGCCGACCGCCGATCCATGACCAGCATGCGGTCGCCCGTGCGCGTGAAGGGGGCGTAGAGCGCGCGCAGCACCTTGATGGCGCGCTCGTCCTCCGCGCCGACGACCACCCGGTCGGGCTTCATGAAGTCGTTGAGGGCGTCCCCCTCCTTGAGGAACTCGGGGTTCGACGCCACGGCGAATTCGTGCGACGTCTTCTTGTGGATGATCGCCTCGATCTTGTCGCCGGTGCCGACCGGCACCGTCGACTTGGTGACGATCACCGCCCACCCGGTCAGCGAGGTTCCGATGGTCTCGGCGGCCTGGAAGATGAAAGACAGGTCAGCGCTACCGTCCTTGCCCGGCGGCGTGCCGACCGCCAGCAGGATCACCTCGGCGCCCGCGACCCCCTTGGGGACGTCGGTCGTGAAGGTCAGGCGCCCCTCGGCGGCGTTGCGCACGACCAGCTTGTCCAACCCGGGCTCGTAGATCGGGATCTCGCCCCGATTGAGCCCGTCGATCTTCGCCTTGTCGAGGTCGCAGCAGATGACGTCGTTCCCCATGTCCGAGAACCCGGCGCCCGCCACCAGCCCGACGTACCCGGTGCCGATAACACAGATTTTCATGGCGCAATTACATAACATGCTAGCCTCGTTTCTCCGAACAACGGCGGTGTGACAGTGAACCGATGAGCGCGACCGCCGTGATGCTGCTGGCCGCGGGGCGGGGGACCCGTCTTGGCCCCCTCGGACTCTCCCTGCCGAAGCCGCTGGTGCCGATCTGCGGGTATCCGGCCATCCGCTTCGGCCTGGCCGCCTGCGCGCGCGCCGGGCTGGACGACGTGGTGGTCAACCTGCACCATCTGGGCGATCGACTGCGTCAAACCCTGGGCGACGGCGCGGCGGCCGGGGTTCGGATTCGCTACTCGGTCGAGCCCGATCTGCTGGGGACCGGCGGCGGGATCGCCCAGGCGCGCGCGCTGCTGGGCGCGGGTCGGGTGCTGGTCATCAACGGCAAGGTCGTCGCCGACGTCGACCTCGCCGCGGTGCTGCGCGGGCATGCTGCCGCGGCGGGCCAGGGGGCGGTCGGGACCCTGGTGTTGCGCGACGACCCCGACCCCCGCCGCTGGGGCGCCATCGGTGTCGACGCGACCGGTCGGGTCGTCAGCATCCTTGCCGCCCGTTCGCCGATCCCCGCCGAAGGTCCGGTCACGGAGCGGATGTTCACCGGCATCCACGTCCTGGAGCCGGCCCTGCTCGATCGGTTGAGCCCGATCCCGTGCGATGTGATTCGCGACGCCTATATCCCCGCCCTGGAGGGCGGGGCCCGCATCGCGACGCAACGTTTGGGCGGCTACTTCGCCGAGCACTCGACCCCGGCCCGTTACCTCGCCGGCAACCTCGACCTGCTGGCGACACCGACGCTGGTTCCCCAGGCGCCGGGGCCCCTCACCGGTGTCGACCCCAGCGCCGAGACGGCCGGGGCGCGTCTGGTTCCGCCCTATCGTATCGCCGCGGGCGCGATCATCGAACCCGGCGCCGAGGTCGGCCCCGCCGCCGTCATCGGCGCCGGCGCCCGGGTTCGCGCCGGGGCCCGGGTTTACCAGGCCGTCGTCTGGCCCGATGCCGTCGTCGAGGGCGAGGTCGGCCGTGCCGTGGTGACGCCCGAGGGGACGGTCGCGATCGACGGCAGCTAGCCGCAATCCCGTTCAGTCAAGCGGGGCACCGAGAAGCAAAGGGCGCGGGTCCTGCCCTGCGCGGGTCCTCCCAAATGGGATCGGACCGCGGGAGCAGCCTGGCTTGCGGTGGCAACTCCCGATCGTTGCTCATCGGAATCAGTCGCGCAGGGCACGACACGCCGCGGTCCGCTCCCATTTGGGTCCCCCCACTCCGGTCACCCGCGCCCTTCGCTTCTCGGTGCTCTCAACGAGATCGCTTGCGACACACACTAGAACGATCCCGCCCCGGACGAGCCGAGAGCGTGCTCATTGAGAGCGGGGACCGATGAAGGCGCGGGTGGCACGGGGTGGGGGGGCCCCCGATGCGGTCAGATGGCGGCGTGTCGTGCCCTGCGCGACCGATTCCGATGAATGGCGATCGGGAGTTGCCACAACAAGCCAGGCTGCTCCCGCCATCTGATCGCAGCGGGGAGGACCCCACCCCGTGACAGGACCCGCGCCTTCGTCGGTCCCCGCCCCGCTTTGAACCCATAGCCCAAGCCTGCCGTAGCCCCGGGGCCTAGTCGCTGGCAGCGCGGGGAGGGCGCCGGCGTCTTATGGGTTCTCGATGCGGATCGCGACGACGGTGATGTTGTCGAGGCCGCCGTTCTTGTTGGCCATCGAGATCAGCCGGTCGCAGGCGACGTCGAGATCGCGCTCGGCGACGACGACGTCGGAGATCTCCTGGTCCTTGACCATGCCCGACAGACCGTCGGAGCAGAGCACGTAGACGTCGCCGAGCCGAGGGTTGTCGATGTGAACGTCGACCTGGACGCTGTCCTTCATGCCGAGCGCGCGCACGATGACATTCTTGTGCGGGAAGTTGGCGATCTCCTCCGCCGACAGGTGCTTGATCTTGATGTAGTCGTTGAGCAGCGAGTGGTCCTCGGTGATCTGCTCGAACCGACCGTCGCGTCGCCGGTAGAGCCGGCTGTCGCCAACGTGCCCCACGATGAGCGCCCCGTCGGCGAACAAAGTCGCCACCACGGTGGTCCCCATGCCGTGGCACTGCGGGTCCTTCTGCGCCTGCTCGTGGATCTTGAGGTTGGCGAGCTTGATGGCCGTCACCATGCGGTTCACGTCGTAGCGGTGCCCGCGGTCCATCTTGAACGGCCAGGTCAGCTGCTGCTCGTCCTGCGTCGCGCGGAAGAAGCCGGCGATGGTCTCGACCGCCATGCGGCTCGCGACCTCGCCCGAGGCGTGGCCCCCCATTCCGTCGGCCACGATCGCCAGCCGCTCGCCTTCAGGCAGGTAGAACGAATCCTCGTTGTGGGCGCGCTTCATCCCCACATTGGTTTCGCCCGCGAAGCGGGCGCGCATGCCGTCGAGCGGAAACGACGAGCTCATGGACGACCTATCGTATCGTTCCTGCCCACCCTGATCAAACCTCTTTGCGGCTTGATGAAATCAATCGCCGGTCCCAGGCTGATGCGCAGCGGGCCCGCCTTGCGATAAAGGTCGCCGTCGATGGTGTAGGCCATCACGTCCTCGACCGGTTCGATGTCCAGCGTCGAGGCGACCGCGCTGAACGCGCGCGAGGGCGCGACGCCGCGGCCGGCGTGGACCGCCGGAAAATCGGGGATCAGTGACAGCGGGCCGGCGTGAATCGCGATCACACCGAACCTTTCTGGATCCTCGTCGGCTCGGTGGATCAGCTTGAACCCCAGCCCCACCTCGCGCACCGTGGCGGCGCCAATGGTCACGAAGTCCGGCCACTCGATCGGCACGCCGTCGATCTTGACGACGCCGCGAAAGCGGTGAAAGACGCGCCGCACGAACGGACCGACAATCACCGCCGAGCCGAGCAGGCGCAGCAAGAGCCAGATGGCGCGCCCCGGCCCGTAGTCGCCTGGACCGTAGTATTCGTTGAGAAAGTTGGCCATCAGGCCGTTGCCGAAGATGAACCCGTACTGCCCGTCGATATGGATGCAGCGGCGCCGGATCGTCTCGTGCGGCTGACCCGATCGGGCGGCGTCGGCCAGCTGCTGCACGAACGTGTGTGGGCGTTCGCGCACGCCGATCGAGGACGCGACCACGTTCATCGTCCCGCCGCACAGCGCGGCGAGCGGCGGCAGTGGCGTGTCGCCAAAGGCGCGCACCAGCGCAGTCACCGTCTTGTGCAGCGTCCCGTCGCCGCCGTGAACGCCGATGATCGCCGGCGGTGCGTCGCGCAGCTCAACCGCGACCTGCGCCAGCTCGTCGAGGCTGCGCGGCGCGTACACGCGCCCGGTCTCGCCAAGGATCGTCTGAAACTCAGCGGCGATCCGTGGATTGCGCCGATTCGCCCGAGAGCGCGGGTTAACGAGGACTGCGATCACCCGATGGGTCCGGTTCAGTCTTCCGCCGGCGGGTCATCACCCTCAGATTCGTCGCCGCCGTCAGTTGCCGTGGTCGTGGCCGCCTGAATCTTCGGATACCACTGTTCGAAGACCTCGGCAATCTGGCGCGCCTGTTTCTCGCTGGAGATATTGAACGACGACTGCTTTCGATAGACGCCCTTCGACTTCTTGAAGCGCACGATCGCCATCTTGGGCGCGCGAAACTTGCCGCTGTTTCGGTCGAGCTCCTGAAACAGGAACATCATCGTGGCCCATCCCCCCTTGGTGAGGACCACGCGGTCGATCTCCTTGCGGACGAGCGTGCCGTCTTCCTCGTAGTCGTAGGTCAGCTCCTCCAGCGTCTCCGCCATCTGTCTATCTACTTACCATCCCCGCTACTATCCGATCTGCCGGCCAGCGGCCTAGCGGCGCAGGTGCTCCTCGATGGCCTGTCGGTCCTCGGCGCGCAGGTCGACGAATTCGACGCCCATGCCCGGCACCTCCTTGGCGCGCCCGCGCGACACGCGGGTGACGCGGCCGGCGGTTCGAACGTGGGGGCCGTCATGAGAATCTCCGTGGGAACCTTCGCGGGGCAGGCGGAACTCCAGCATCAGCAGCTCGCCGACCTCGAGCAAGAGATCCGTGCGCAGGAACGCGCCCCCGGTGGAGACATCGGCGGCGTCGAAGTGAATCCCCGTGGTCACGCGGCTCGAAGGATCGCGCACCAGCACCGGCACCTCGAACACCCCGCGCGCCTGCTTGCGCGATTCGCGCCCGAGCGTTGTGATTCCACTCATGGGGTCGTTCCGCTCACCGGGAGGCTCCGGACGCTGTCCCGGACGCTGTCCCGACGCTCAAGGGCCCAGCTCCACCGCCGTCGATGCGCGCACCTCGATCGACAGGTGACTGGTGACCGCGAACGGCGCCGTCCTCACGCGCGTGCGACTGAGCGCGTCCAGCGACGCCGGCAGCGCGGTCGCCGTGCCGGCCGGGCTGGCCGCCCCGCTCAGGCGCGCGACCAGCGCCCGCGGCACGATCAGCGTGCTCTCGCCCGCCGCCCCCTGCGGGACCGCGCAGGAGATGGCGACCGTCGCTCCGAAGGGGCGCAGCTCGACAATCGTGCCGGGGTCTCCGGAGACACCGATCGTCAGCCCGTCGCGGCCGTCGACCTTGGCGCCGGCGATCAGCGGCGCGCCGTTGACGCTGGTGATGCGCGGTGCCGCCGGCACCGCCAGCTCCGCGAGCGGCAGCTCCGACGCCGGCGTCAGCAGAACGATGTGTTCGGGCAGCTCGCCGAGCGGCATCGGCCCGGCTTCGGCGACCACGCCCCCGACCACGGTGGCGACATCGGGGAACAGACGCGGGAACGGGCGGATGATCGTGCCGGTCGCCAGTGCGCCGAGCGCCGGCGCTCCGGCGGCGCTGGCCGCTCCCGGGGTGACGGTCGCCGGGGAGGACGAACCGAGCGCGAGCCCGATCCCCCCCAGCTCCTGCAGCTCGATCGATCCGCCCTGCGCCACCAGCGCGCTGGCCGAGAGATCGAGATCGCGCAGCTCGCAGTCGCGTTCGGGCGCGGCCGCCGCCAGCGGGTCGACGATGCCGAGCACATCCCGCTGCACCACTCCGGAGACGGTCGCGTGGAACGCCAGCACCGACATCATCGGGGCCTTCAGCGGGGCGACGTCGAAGCGAACCGAGACCTCGCTGGTCTGCAGGCTCGGCGGCGCCGAAGCGTCGCGCGCGCGTTGCTCGCCCTCGCAGCCGACGGCCACGACCAAAACCGCCAGCGCCGCCAGCGCGGCGCGCACCGCTGCGTGCACCCAAACGTGGAAACCTCCACGGACGTTTTTCGAACGTCTTTGTGGTCGTCGGAATCGTCAATGCAAGAGTCATCGTAACTCGCCGGAAGACCCGACACTATACCGGGCCTCTACCAGTCTGGCCAGATTCTGGTAGTACATGGTGCCACAATGTCACGCATCCGTTCGGAGGAGGTTCGGGAGATCGCCGTCCTCGCGCGATTGGACCTGAGCGATCAGGAGATCGAACGCATGACCGGCGATCTGGACGCCATCTTGGGCTACGTCGCAGCCCTGAAGGATCTCGACACGTCGGCAGTAGAGCCGATGACCCACGCCGTTCCGTTCGATTGTCCGCTGCGCGTCGACGAGGTCGCGGCGTCGCTGCCGATCGAAGAGGCGCTGCAGAATGCCCCGCGCCGCGAGGCGAGCTTCTTCCAGGTGCCGCGCATCGTCCCCTTGCCCTCGCCTGCGACCGGCGGCGCCGGCGAGGACGAGCCATGACCGACGTGCGGAGGCTGGATATCGAAATCCGCGGCGCATCGATCGCGGCGATCGCCGACGGTGTGCGCGCCGGCAAGCTGCGCGCGCGCGACGTCACCGAGGCGTACCTCGATCGGATCGGCCGGCTCGATCGTGCGCTCGGCTGCTACCTGCTGGTCGACGCCGAGGGGGCGCGCCGCCGCGCCGACGCGGTCGACGCCGCGCGCGCCGGCGGCCGTGATCCTGGTCCGCTCGCGGGGGTGCCGATCGGCATCAAGGATATCTTCGTCACGCGCGGTGTCGAGACCACCTGCGCCTCGAAGATCCTGCGCGGGTTCATCCCCCCGTTCGAGTCGACCGCGTCGCAGCGCCTGGCCGACGCCGGCGCCGTCGCGCTCGGCAAGCTCAACATGGACGAGTTCGCCATGGGCTCGTCGAACGAGAACAGCGCGCGTGGTCCGGTGCGCAACCCCTGGTCGCTGGCGCACGTGCCCGGCGGATCGTCGGGCGGGTCGGCGGCCGCGGTCGCCGCGTCGCTGTGCGCGGGCGCGACCGGCACCGATACCGGCGGGTCGATCCGGCAGCCGGCCGCACTGTGCGGGGTCGCGGGGATGAAGCCGACCTACGGACGGGTCTCGAGATATGGCGTGATCGCCTTCGCCTCCTCGCTGGATCACCCGGGCCCCTTTGGCCGCACGGTGGATGACGTCGCGGCCCTGTTAGAGGTGATGGCGGGCCCCGACCCGCACGACGCCACCTGCATCCCGGCGCCGGTCGGTCGCTATCGCGACGCCTGCCGTGCCGGTCGCGAAGGCGAAGGGCTCAAGGGCGTGCGCCTCGGCATCCCCGACGAATACTTCCAGCCCGGCATGGATGCCGAGGTCGAGGCCGCGGTGCGCGCGGCGATGGACGAGCTCGGCCGCGCCGGCGCCAAGCTGGTGCCGGTCTCGCTGCCGCACACCAAGTACGCCATCGCGACCTACTACCTTATCTGTACCGCCGAGGCGTCGTCGAACCTGGCCCGCTACGACGGCGTGCGCTTTGGCCACCGCACCAAGGAGGCGCGCACGCTCGAGGAGCTGTACACGCGCACGCGCGGCGAGGGTTTCGGCCTCGAGCCCAAGCGCCGGATCATGCTCGGCACCTACGTGCTGCGTGCCGGTTACTACGAGGCCTATTACGGCAAGGCGCTGCGCGTGCGGCGCAAGATCGCCGAGGACTTCGCGGCGGCTTTCACCCAGTGCGACGCGATCGTGACGCCGACGTCGCCGATTCCGGCCTTTCGCTTCGGCGAGCGCATGGGCGATCCGCTGCAGATGTATCTGGCCGACGTGCTGACCGTGGCGCCCAACCTGGCCGGCGTACCGGCGCTGGCGCAGAGCTGCGGCTTCACCAAGAGCGGCCTGCCGATCGGCCTGCAGATCATCGGCCCACCGCTGGGTGAAGAGGCCTGCTTTCGCATCGGCGCCGCGTACGAGGCGCGCACCGAGTGGCACCGGCAGCTGCCGCCCGATCCGGTGGCCGCGCCCGCCGCGGGAGGGGCGTCGTGAGCGCCGGCCAGGACAAGAACGACAAGAACGACAAGATCGACAAGTACGAGGTGGTCATCGGACTCGAGGTGCACGCCCAGCTCTCGACGCAATCGAAGATCTTCTCCTGGTCGTCGGCGGCCTTCGGCGCCGATCCCAACACCCACACCGATCCGGTCTGCCTGGGGCTGCCGGGGACGCTGCCGGTGCTGAACCGCGCCGCGGTCGAGTCGGCGGTGCGCCTGGGGCTGGCGGCGGGGTGCAACATCCGCCGCCGCTGCCGGTTCGCGCGCAAGCACTACTTCTATCCCGACCTGCCCAAGGGCTTTCAGATCTCGCAGTTCGACGAGCCGATCTGCGAGGGCGGCGCGATCACGTTCCGCCTGCACGGTGAACGGCGATCGGTGCGCCTGGTCCGCATTCACCTCGAGGAAGACGCCGGCAAGAACCTGCACGCGGCGGCCGGCGTCAGCTTCGTCGACTACAACCGCGCCGGCGTCCCGCTGTGCGAGATCGTCAGCGAGCCCGACATCCGCTCGGCGGAGGAGGCGTCGGAGTACGTGCGCGCCGTGCGCGCGCTGGTGCGCTACCTCGGCATCTGCGACGGCAACATGGAAGAAGGCTCGCTGCGCTGTGACGCCAACGTCTCGCTGCGGCTGCGCGGCGCCCCCGCCTACGGCACGAAGACCGAGCTCAAGAACATGAACTCGTTCAAGAACGTGCGCGACGCCATCGAGCACGAGGTGAAGCGGCAAGCGGCCCTGCTCGATCGCGGCGAGCGCATCATCCAGGAGACGCGGCTGTGGGACGCGGCGCGCGGCGTGAGCGCCGCCATGCGATCCAAGGAGCAGGCGCACGACTACCGTTACTTCCCCGAGCCGGATCTGCCGCCGCTGGTGGTCAGCGAGGAGGAGCTCGCGCAGGCGCGCGCTTCGCTGCCGGAGCTGCCCGAGGATCGCTTCGCGCGCTACACGACGGCGTCGGGGTTGTCGCCGCAGGACGCCGGCGTGCTGATCGCCGACAAGGAGGTCGCGCACTACTTCGACGCCACGGTCGCGGCGGGCGCGCCGCCCAAGCGCGCCGCGAACTGGCTCATCAACGAGCTGCTCGCGCGCGTCGACGATCCGCGCCGGCTGGGCGCCGACGACGTCGCCGTCGCGCCGGCGGCGCTGGCCGAGCTGATCGGCCTCATCGAAGCCGGCACGCTGTCGGGCAAGCTGGGCAAGGAGATCTTCGCGCGCATGTGGGCCGAGCGCCGGCGCGCCGCCGAGATCGTCGCGGCCGAAGGGCTGGCGCAGGTCTCCGATCAGGGCGCGCTCGAAGAGGCGTGCCGCAAGGTGGTCGCGGCGAACTCCGACGAGGCGGCGCGCTTCCGCGCGGGCAACACCCGCCTGATGGGCTTCTTCGTGGGCGCCGTCATGAAGGAGACCGGCGGCAAGGCCAACCCCAAGAGCGTCAACGAGATCTTGCAACGGTTGCTCGGGTGAGTCGGCGAGCCCCAGGACGGTAAGACCAGGCTCGGCAAGCTACAGCGTTCGAGAGGAAGTTCGAGAGGACTCAAAGAAAGGCGAAGAGATGGCGGTTGAATCTCTGCCCCCCGGACAGCGGCCACCCGGTCACCCCGATCTGCTCTCGCCGATCTTCTGGCGGGACGGTCGGGTGGTCATGATCGACCAGCGGCGCTTGCCCGACGCCGAGGTGTGGAACTCCTACGACTCGTGGCAGGACGTCGCGCGCGCCATCGCCGATCTCGAGGTGCGCGGCGCACCGGCGATCGGCTGCGCGGGCGCGTTCGCCGCCGCGCTGGCCGCCGGTCAGGCGTCGTCGGCGGCCGCGCTGCGCGTGACCCTGCGCCAGATCGCCGAGACGCGCCCCACCGCGGTCAACCTCGGGGCCGCGGTTCATCGCATGGCCAACGCGCTGGCGAGCGGCCGCGATCCGGTGCGGGAAGCGCAGGCGATCTGGGACGACGACCTCGCGGCCTGTCGCGCGATCGGCGCGCACGGGGCGGCGCTGCTGCCCGACGAAGGGACGGTGCTGACCCACTGCAACGCCGGGGCGCTGGCGACCGCCGGCTTCGGGACGGCGCTGGGCGTGATCCGCGCGGCGATCGCCGCCGGCAAGCGCCTGCGCGTGCTGTGCGACGAGACCCGTCCGTTCCTGCAGGGGGCGCGCTTGACGGCCTGGGAGCTGGCGCAGGACGGGATCTCGGCCGAGGTTATCGTCGACGGCGCCGCGGCGCACTTCATGGGCACCGGCGAGGTCGTCGCCGCGGTCGTCGGCGCCGACCGGATCGCGCGCAACGGCGACTGCGCCAACAAGATCGGCACGCTGGGCGTCGCCGCGTCGGCGGCCTTCTTCAACGTCCCTTTCTACGTCGCCGCGCCGCACACCACGGTGGACGTCGGCACGGCGAACGGAGCGAAGATCCCGATCGAGCAGCGCGCCGCCGAGGAGATCACGCAGTTCGGCGCCCGCAGGGTCGTCCCCGTCACCGCCGGTGTCCGCAACCCGGTCTTCGACGTGACCCCCGCGCGCCTGGTGAAGGCGATCATCACCGAAACCGGGGTTTTCCAGGCGCCCTACGGGTTCTGAAACAGCTGCTTTGGGCGGCGCTCCAACGCTAGCGCGTAGGCGAGCTTGCTCGCCGGAGCGCGCTGGCCGGGGGTCTGGGACCCTCCCAGGGTCCCAGATCACGGGGGTCTGGGACCCTCCCCGGGTCCCAGATCAAGCGAAGCGTCTTGACAAAGGACGCGCCCTATCTAGACTACGCGGCTCGCCTGGAGGGCAGTTCGCATATGTACGCCGTCATCGAGTCGGGTGGAAAACAGTACCGTGTCAGCGAAGGGGAGACCCTTCGTGTCGAGAAGCTTGCCGGTCCCGCGGGGACCAAGATTTCGTTCGGGCCACTGCTGGTGGCCGACGACGGAGGCAGCGTCTCCGTAGGCCGGCCCACCGTCGGCGGAATGACCGTCGAGGCTGAGATCGTCGAGCAGGGCCTGGGCAAGAAGATCATCATCTTCAAGTACAAGCGCCGCAAGAGCTATCGCCGCAAGGCCGGGCACCGCCAGCCGTTCACCGCGGTCAAGATCACGGCCATCCGCGCCGGCGGCCAGGCCTGATAGGCCTGACAGGCCTGAAAACGATAAGGAACTGAAGCCATGGCACACAAGAAAGGTCAAGGGAGCTCCCGCAACGGTCGCGACTCGCAGGGGCAGCGCCGGGGCGTCAAACGCTATGCGGGCGAGAACGTCGCCGCGGGTAACATTCTGGTCCGCCAGGTCGGCACCGTGATTCACCCCGGCGTCAATGTCGGGATGGGACGAGACTTCACGCTGTTCGCGCTCAAGACCGGCACGGTCAACTACAGGCGCTCGGGCCCACGCACGATCTGCAGCATCCTGGCGAGCGCGGCCGTCGCGGCCTAGGCCGCCCGTTCCCGCACAGGCGTGGTTGCCGGTGTCGCGTGCCCCTGGCGCGCGCCGCCGGTTCGCGCCGAGTGAGTGAGCCAACATGCAGTTCATCGACGAGGCCCGGATCCATGTCAGGGCCGGCGACGGTGGCAAGGGTGCCGTTGCCTTTCGCCGCGAGAAGTACGTCCCCAAAGGGGGGCCGTCGGGCGGTGACGGTGGCGATGGTGCCAGCATCATCATGGTGGTCGACGGCGGCCTCTCGACGTTGCTGGATTTCCGCTACCGCAAGGAATACCAGGCGCCCGCGGGCCAGCCGGGTGCCAACAAGGACAAATACGGACGCGCCGGCGAAGACCTGGTGCTGCGCGTCCCCCCGGCACGCAGATCTACGACGACGCGACCGGGAAGCTGATCGCCGATCTGCGCCGCCACAGCGAGCGGTTCGTCGTGGCGCAGGGGGGAAAGGGCGGGCGCGGAAATATCCACTTCGCGACGCCGACCGACCGGGCTCCGCGCCGTTCCGAGCCAGGGCTCGCAGGCGAGGAGCGCGATCTTCGCCTGGAGCTGAAGCTGCTGGCCGACGTCGGGCTGCTCGGTTTTCCGAACGTCGGGAAATCCTCGCTGATCGCGCGGGTGTCGGCGGCGCGCCCGAAGATCGCCGACTACCCATTCACCACCCTGGTGCCGAACCTGGGGATGGTCCGCCTGGTGGGCGAGCGATCGTTCGTCGTGGCCGACGTGCCCGGCTTGATCGAAGGCGCGCATCGGGGCGCCGGCCTCGGTGATCGCTTCTTGCGCCACCTCGAACGGACCCGGGTGCTGGTGCACCTCCTCGATGCCACTGCCGGCAATGGCCGCACGCCGCTGCGCGATTTCGAGACGCTCAATCGTGAGCTTCGCCTCTACGACCCGAAGCTGGCGCAGCGGCCGCAGATCGTCGCGCTCAACAAGATCGATCTCCCCGACGTGCGTCGCAATCTGGCCCGCATCGCGGTGCCCTTCAAACGGCGCGGTCTCGAGTTGATTCCAGTGAGCGCCGCCACGGGCGAAGGGGTACCGCAGCTCCTCGAGGCGGCGTGGCGAATCCTTTCGGCAGCGCCGGACAAATTCGATGACGACGACGCGGGTGATCGGGACACCCACGCTGACGTCGATCCCGCGCGCGCAAAATCCGATCGCTGACGGCCGGCGCCGGCGTACCATCTCGCGCGTAGGCGCGCAGGCGCGCAGGATGTCGGCGCGCGGATCGACACGTTCCACAAAAACCGGAAATCGAGCCCGTCACGCCGGCGCATCGAAGCTGGCAGCAACCAGCTGGCGGCAACCACGGCAACCGGCGGCAACCACCGGCGGCAACACCGGCGGACAGAAATGCGACGACGAGCGCAAACTCCCCAAGGTCAACCACGAAGGTCAACCACGACGGTAAACCGCGCTCTGCAAAGCAGCGTGAACATTGACCAACACGGCGCGTCCTGATATAGAAGGCCAGCTGCGGATTCATGTCCGCGTCGGTTGAGCTGGTCCCTAAACGCAACGCTAGACGGAGCAAACACAATGAATTGGTCGTGGACCGTTGGTTCGCGGAGGACCGCCCGCGTGTCGGTGGTGGTCGCAATGGCGACGCTTCTGGGTGTGACCAGCATCGGGTCGGCAGCTGACAACGCTTCGGGTTCGCCGAGCAACCCATCCGGCACGCCGGCTCCCACCGGGGACGCGGCACCGGCTCCCACGGGCGCGCCAGCGCCGGGTGGTCCCGCCTCCGGCGGAGGCGCCGCTGATTCGGGCGCGTACACGGTTCGGCTCCGCTCGCTCGAGAAGAACGTCAACGAGCTCAAGGAGCAGATCTTCCGGACCAAGGCGCGGATAAATCTGTTGAAGGAGACGGTCCTCGGCGGCGTCATCGGCGCGTCGCGCGCGATCATCCGTCACAAGAACGAGATGGGCAGCTCGTATCGGCTCATCCAAGCGACCTACGCGCTCGACGGGGTTCAGATCTTTTCGAAATCCGACGACAGTGGCCGCTTGGCGGAGATGACTGAGTTCGACGTCTACAACGGAGCGATTCAGCCCGGCTCACACACGTTGAGCGTGGTGATGCTCTACCAGGGCAACGGGTTCGGCGTCTTCAGCTACCTCAAGGGGTACAAGTTCAAGGTGAAATCGAGCTACAACTTCGTCGCGGGCGAGGGCAAGACCACCGGGATCAGCGTCGTCGGTTATGAGAAGGGCAACCTGACCACCGATATGAACGATCGCCCCCAGGTCGATTTCCGGGTCAACGTCATGGCGGCCGGCGAAGGCGCCCCGTCCACGGCCGCGAAAAAATAGACACCCGGTGATGAGACACACCAAGCTCACCCTTTCTGGGCTCACGCTTGCCGTCCTCGTCACAATCGGTCGCTCGGCGGTCGCCGACGAGATCGACGACTACACCCAAAAGCTGATCGAGCTCGACCAGCGCGTCCACGTGATGTCGCTGGAGTTCAAGGAAACTCCACCGCCACCCGCTGACGCGGCAGATCGGCGCGTCCTCGACGCTCAGGTGCTGTTTG
Organism: uncultured Pseudomonadota bacterium; assembly: GCA_963778795.1. Taxonomy (GTDB): domain Bacteria; phylum Myxococcota_A; class Polyangia; order Fen-1088; family Fen-1088; genus DASRQZ01. The sequence goes on from CAVZVU010000006.1 coordinate 485,124, forward strand.
GCCTCAAGAACTTCCAGGAGGCGGCCACCGTGCTCCTGGACGTCATCGAGAAGTACCCGAATTCGCGCGCCTACGACGATGCGCTCTTCCTGCTCGGCGAGTCGCTGTTCCAGGGGCACGATCCCTATTCGTCTCGACACTACTTCGAGATGTTCCTGCAGCACGATCCCGGCTCGCCGAAGGAGCAGAACGCGCTCCAGCGCCTGATCGAGATCTCGTTCCGCACCGGCGACTACGAGCACGTCGATGACTATCTCGCCAAGCTGCAGAACATCCCGGTCCAGAACCTCGAGCCCGCGACGCCGTACGTGCGCGCCAAGCTCTACTACTTCCGCGGGAAGGACGACGAGGCGCTGGCCGGCTTCCAGGCGTTGCAGCCCAACAACCCGTACTACTTCCAGGCCCGCTACTTCATCGCCACCATCATGGTGAAGAAGGGCGACCTCGCCGCCGCCTCACAGATCTATTCCGACCTCACAAAGCTTCAGCCGCCCGACGACTCGGCGCGCGAGATTCAGGACCTCTGCCGCCTGGCGCTGGGGCGCATCCTCTATGAGCGCTCGCAGTTCGACAAGGCGATCGACCAGTATCAGTCGATCCCGCGCCAGTCGAAGTACTCCCCCGAGGCGCTCGACGAGCAAGCGTGGACCTACATCAAGGCCAAGCAGTGGCAGAAGGCCTGGCGATCGATCGACCTGCTGCTGCTGCAGAATCCCGACCTGCCCGACGCGCCCGACAAGCGGCTGCTGCTGGGGAATCTCCAGCTGCGCATCGGCAACTTCGCGATCGCTCACGACGCCTTCACCAAGGTCCGCGACGAGTTCGACCCGATCCAGCGCCAGCTGCAGTCGGTGATCGTCCGCGCCCAGACCGACCCGGCCTATTTCGACAACCTGGTCGGTCGCAGCCTGGAGAAGTTCGACATCTCCGTCTTCGTGCCGCCGGCGGCCTCGAAGTGGGTCAAGGCCGAGCCCGACGTCGCGCGCATGATCGGCCTCGCCACCGACGTCGGCGAGCTGCAGCGTGATCTGCAGTCGAGCGAAAAGCTGGTCGAGCGGATCCAGCACGCCATGCAGGGCAGCAGCCGGACCGGGATCTTCCCCGACCTCGCGGCCGCGCGCTCGAAGTCGGTCGAGATCGAGAATCAGCTCATCGCTGTGCGCCAGAAGTTCGTGGGCCGGGTGCGGGGGATCCTCGAGGCGTCGCTGACCCCCGACGAACGCAAGACGCTCGACCACATCGCGCTCGAGCGCGAGGCGCTCGAGCGTCAGTTGAAGAACCTGCCAACGACCGAGGACGCGATCCACTCGCGCGAGAGCCAGGTCAAGGCGCAATACCGCCAGCTCGACGGGCAGGCCTCGGAGCTCAACGTGGAGATTCAGGCGCTCGAGGCGCAGCTGGTGGCGATCGAGCAGTACTACCGCAGCTCGCGGGCGCAGCAGAAGATCAAGCCCGAGGACATCCAGCAGCCGATCAAGGACCTGCACGCCACGGTCGATACGTTGCGTGACACGCACGACAAGATCCGCGAGCAGATCGCGGACGCGACCCGGGAAGACACCGCGGCCGGCGGCGCCGGTCAGGTCGAGCACGACGCCGGCGTGCGGCTCACCGATCTGCTGCGCCAGGAAGAGGAGGTGCAGGCGCGCGCGAAGGTCCGGCTTGGCCCCGCCGACCAGCAGAACGTCGACCGGATGAACGGGATCCTCTCTCGTGCCGACGCGATCGGAAAGCAGATCGACGAGTTCAATCAGCGCGTCGACAAGCAGGTCGACGTGCGGCTTATCACCGTCAAGAGCTACCTCGCCACCGAAAAAGAGGAGCTGGCCAAGGCGACCGCCAAGCTGGGCGAGGTCGTCAACGAATCTCAGAGCCTGGGGGGAGGCTTGGCGCAGGCGATGTTCACGCGCGTCGCCGACCGCTTCTACGATCTCGTGGTTCGGTCCGACGTCGGGATCATCGACGTCTCCTGGGGGATGAAAGACCAGAAGACGGCCGCGGTCACCAAGCTGACCAACCTCAAGAACCTCGAGCTGCGGGCGCTCGACGAGGACTTCAAGAAGGTCATGGAGGACGACAAGTGAGGCGACACGGTGTAGCGCTCGGCGCCCTGGCGCTGTCGGCCAGCTTGTTCTCATCGGTGGCGATCCGGCACGCGGCGGCGGCGCCTTTGCCGTCGACGCCGGTCGATCCACGCGCCCTCGACGAGATGACCCGCGACGTCCAGCACTTCTCCGATCTCGTTCAGGACTATCGGTCGACGGCGCGGATGATCGTCAAGCGCGCCTACTCCGACAAGGCGAAGGAGATCTCCGCCAAGTACGATCCCCAGATCGCGTTCAACGACAAGGAAGCGCGCGACCGGCGCCGCGACGCGATCGCGATGTTCGAGTCGTTCCTGCACCGCTACCCGAACGACAAGCGCTGGACGCCGGACGCCATGTTCCGTCTGGCCGAGCTCTACTACGAAAAGTCGGCCGAGGAGTTCCTCGACGCCGACGAGGCCTACAAGAAGGCGATCGATTCGCCGAGCCCACCGACGACGCCGCCGCCGCGGGTCGACTACACGCCGACGATCGCGCTGTACAAGCGCCTGCTCACCGAGTTTCCCAACTATCGCTTTCTCGACGCCGCGTACTACCTGCTCGGCTTCTGCCTCGGCGAGATGGGGCAAGAGCCGCAGGCGCGTCAGGCGCTGCTGGCCCTGGTCTGCGTCAACAAGTTCAAGCCGATGGATCCGCCCGATCTGCCCAAAATGGGGGACAAGGCGACCGACGATCCCTACCTGGACTGCACCCCGGTTCGTAAGGACTCGAAGTTCATCCCCGAGTCCTGGACGCGCATCGGCGAGTTCCACTTCGACAGCCCCAACGAGCTGCGCCTCGCGATCGCCGCCTTCAAGCGGGTGCTGGCGTTCAAGGACTCGCCCTATTACGACCGCGCGCTCTACAAGCTCGCCTGGTCCTACTACCGCGACAACCACTTCCCCGACGCGGTCCGCGAGTTCGACAACCTGGTCAAGTACGCCGACGGGCGCAAGGCCGCCGGGCAAAAGGTCGGCTCCGACCTGCGGCCCGAGGCGGTGCAGTACCTGGGCGTCAGCTTCTCCGAGCCCGACTGGGACGGCGACACCGTCCCCGACACCGAGACCGGCCTCCAGCGCGCGACCACGTTCTACAAGGGTCGCGAGGAGGAACCGCACGTTCGCGAGGTCTTCCAGCGCCTGGGCGACATCTACTTCGATTCGACGAAGTACGCCGAGGCGATCGCGGTCTACAAGGCCCTGCTCGCGAAGTGGCCCGGCTACATCGATGCGCCGCGGGTGCAGGACAAGATTGTCCGCAGCTACGAGCGTGATCGAAACCTCGTGGCCGCCGCCAAGGAGCGCGAAGCGCTGGGCCGCAATTACACGAAGGGGTCGGTCTGGTACGAGAAGAACAAGGACAACCCCGAGGCGCTGGCCGTCGCCGCGCAGCTGGCCGAGGACGCCTTGCTCACCGCCGCCACCAACGTCCATGCCGGCGCACAGGCCTGCAAGACGAAGTGGCAGGAGAATCAGAAGGATCTCAAGAAGCTCGAGGAGTGCAAGAGCCTGTATCGCGTCGCGGCCGAGCTGTACGACAAGTACCTGGCGGCCTATCCCAACTCGAAGCGGGCCTACGAGTTCAGCGCCTTCTACGCCGACGCCCTCTACTACTCGGGTCAGCTGCCGCAGGCGATCGCCGCCTACCAGGTGGTGCGCGACTCGCAGCTCGACAACCGTTACCAGGAAGACTCGGCCTTCCGGATGATCAAGGCCTACGAGGAGATCATCGACGATCTCCGGCGTGGAAAGAAGCTCGAGGATCCGCCGATCCCGGACGAGAAGAACACCAAGCCGCCGGTGACCGCGATGCCGATGCCGGACATCTACGTCAAGTACACGGCCGCCATCGACTGGTACGTCAACTACATCAAGAACGAGCGCACGCCCGATCTCAAGTACGCGGCCGCGGTCATCGCGCTGCGCTACCACGACTGGCCCGAAGCCCGTCGCCGACTGGGCGAGATCACCGAGCTTTACTGCGGGCCGAATCCCGAGGTCGGCTTCAAGGCCTACGACGCGATCTTGCAGACCTACTTCATCGACTACGGCGTCCAGGACGAAGAGCAGAAGGACTGCGCGCTCGGAAAGCTGCTCAACGTCGCCGAGCAGTTCAGCGAGTCGGCGTGCGGAAAGTCGTCGAAGGCGGCGCCGTACTTGAGCCGGATCGCCCAGATCAAGTCGTCGGTGAAGACGACGATCATCACCAAGCGTCTCCAGCTGTCGATGGAGAACGAGGAGAAGGGGACCAACAAGGAGCTGACGGTCTGCCGCGAAGGCTCGGGCGGCATCGCCATGGTGACCGGTGTCGCCACGACACCCGGCGCCGCTGGGAGCAAGCCGGGCGAGAAGCCGAGCAAGATCTCGACCGAGCTCGACGTCGGGCTCGCTCTCGACCTCATCGACGTCGTCAACGCCAACCCCAAGGACTCGGGCGCGCCGACCGCGCTCAACAACGCCTGCGTCATCTACGAGAAGCTGTTCCAGTTCGGCGAGGCGACGAAGTGCTACGAGCGCCTGTACAAGGACTACCCCGAGTCGGAGTGGGGCAAGGAGGCGCTTTGGAACTCGTCGCGCAACCACTACCGCTTCTTCGAGTTCGATCAGGCCGTCAAGGGCTACCTGACGGTGGCTCAGGATCCGAAGTTCGCCGGATCGGAGCATCGCAAGGAGGCGCTGGGCCTGGCGGCGTCGCTGCTGGATAACGACCAGCAGTATTCGAAAGCGGCCGATCTCTATCGTCGCTACTCGGAGGCGGTGTCGGACAAGCCGCTCGACAGCGCCCAGGCCTACTTCTTTGGCTGCAACGCCTACGAGAAGGCCAAAGACACCAGCCACCAGTCGTTGTGCCTCAAGGACTTCATCAAGAAGTACAACAATCAGTTCGAGGCTGGGGACCTGGTCGTCCAAGCGTACATGAAGCTGGCTGTCATCGCCGAGCAGTCGAGCCGCGACAAGAACGCCACGTTGACCGCGTACAAGAAGGTGCGCGACGAGTTCGTCGCCCACAGGCTGCCGGGCGCCACCCCGGCTGCCGGCTTCGCTGCCAAGGCCGACTTCCTGATCGTCGAGGAGAAGTTCAAGGCCTTCCAGAAGAAGGAGCTGAAGTTCGGTGCCAAGGCCGAGCAGATCAAGAAGACCTTCGAATCCTTCACTGCGGAGTCGAAGGCGCTCAACGAGGAGTACCAGAAGATCTGGAACTACAAGGACGCGACCTGGACCCTGGCGTCCTTCCTGCGGACCGGCGACGTCTACTACGAGTTCGCGCAGAAGCTGATCAAGGCCGCGAACACGCCCCCCGATGACGTGAAGAAGCTGGCCAAGATGGCGTGCAAGGCGAACCCCGACGACTGCGGCATGGTCGAGAGCCAGTACAAGGACGGCATCTACCAGTTCGTCACGCCGGTCGAGGACGAGGCCAAGAAGCGCTGGAAGGACACGCTGGCGCGGGCCGCCCAGCTGGGCGTCACCAACGACTACGTGAAGAAGGCGCGCGAGAACCTGTCCAAGTACCTCCCCGACGAGTTTCCGTTCGTCAAAGACGAGCGGATCGGACTGGAGCTGCCGTGAACCGGAAGCACCTCAACGCCCTGCGGGATTTGGCGCTGCTGCTGGCGGTTGTGATGCCGATCGCCGGTACGGCGCGCGTGGTCTTTGCCCAGACTCCGGCTGCGCCCGCTGCCGCCCGCCCCCGCGGGCGGGGACGCCGCCGCGCCGCGCCGGCGTCGGCAGCCGCCTCCGGCGGTCATCCCCTTGGCGGAGACCCAGGCCGCCGAGCAGCTGCTGCAATCGGGGAACTACACCGGCGCCGTCGCCCAGTCCAAGGCGGCCCTCAACAAGAACGAGCGCTACACCCCGGCCATGCTGGTCATGGCCAAGGCCTACTACAAGCTGCACAAGTACGAGTGGACCAAGAAGCTGTGGGAGATGATGCAGGCCAACGGCGCCTCCGACGCCGAAAAGTCCGAGATCTATCAGCTCTTGGCCTTCCTCGAGGTCGACCAGAAGAACATCCCCGGCGCAATCGTGCTGTTCAAGAAGGCCGGCGAGGCGCGTCCCGACAACGCCGTCATCTGGAACAACCTCGGCGCCCAGTACCTGATGGCCAAGAACTACCGGGAGGCCGCGCCGGTGCTGGAGAAGGCGGCTCAGCTGCAACCGGGCTTCGCCAAGGCCCACCTCAACCTCGGCGACGCCTACCGGGGCCTGAGCGAGTATGAAAAAGCGCAGGCCGAGTACCAGCGCGCCCTACAGCTCTTCCCCAACTATGCCGACGCTGTGTTCAACCTCGGAATTCTCTACCTCGATGCCGACAAGATGCCGAACCTGGACGTCCCCGCGCGCATGAACACCGCGATCCAATACTTCCAGCGCTACAAGCAGATGCTGGGCGGAGTTCTGCCGGCCGGCGACCCCGTCGACGCCTACGTCGCCGAGGCCCAGGAAGGCATCAAGAAGGAAGAAAAGCGCATCGAGCGCCAGCACAAGAATGAAGAGCGCGAGCGCCAGCGCGCCGCCAAGAAGGCGGCCGACGACGCCAAGAAGGCCGGTGCGGCCGGCGTGCCCGCCGGGGCCCCGGCGCCGCCCGCCGCGGGCCAGCCCGCCGGCGGCCAACCAATGATGGCGGCGCCGCCTGCGCCTCCCCCTCGCAACTAAGCAGCAGTCACTGAAAGACGCCGCCATGACGACCACAACGACGACGATGACCGGACCCGGGCGCTGCCGACTAGCCCTGCTGCTAGTCGTGGCCGGCGTCGCGGCGGCGCAGACGACAGCGTGGGCCCAGGGCGCCAAAAAGGCAGCCACCACGCCCGCCTCGGGGGCGATCTCGGCTCCCGCAGCGCCACCGCCCCGGAACGGCGCCGCCCCGGCGGGGACTCCCGCCCCCGAAGCCCCCAAGGTCAAGGTCGAGCGAGGAACCGGCGGCCACAAGGTCTACCGGATCACCGAGGAGATTCGAATCGAAGGGAAGATACAGAAGCCCGAGGCCTTCTTCTTCTACCAAAAGTCGAGCATTAACTACGACTGGCAGGAGCTGAAGCAGGACTTCATCCCCAAGATTCTCGACAGCGTTTCGAAGGCCCCCTTCTAGCGAGATAAGGAACTCAACCTATGGCGACGCAAGCAGCGGTGCGAGGAGCCCCACCCCAGGCCGGCGTGGCTCCCAAGGTCAAGATCCTCCGCATCGGTATCATCCAGGGGGGACGAATCGTCGAAGAGCGTCTGGTTCGCAAACGCGAAAACATCACGGTCGGGCAGTCGGCCAAGAACCTGTTCGTTGTCCCGTCCGAGGCGCTTCCCCGCCACTGGCTGCTGTTCGAGATCACCGGAAATCACTATGTCGCCCACTTCTCCGACGGCATGGACGCACGGATCGCCGTCGGCAACGAGATCATCTCCCTCTCGCAGCTGAAGCAGACCGGCAAGATCCAGAAGCGCGGCTCTAGCTGGATCCTTCCGCTCGACGAGCGCTCGCGCGGGAAGATCACGCTCGGCGACATGACGATCCTGTTCCAGTTCGTCACGCCGCCGCCGCCCCAGCCCCGCCCCCAGCTCCCCGCCTCGGTGCGCGGCTCGATCACCTCGGATCTCGACTGGTCGTTCGCTTCGATCGCCGCCGGGTCGTTCCTGCTGCACCTGCTGATGGTGATCTACCTGCGCAACGTCGACTGGCCGCGCAAGCCCGACATCGAAGAGATTCCCGACCGCTTCGTCAAGATGATGGTCAAGAAGGTCGAGAAGCCGCCGGAGCCGAAGAAAGAGGTCGCCAAGGTCACCGAGGAGAAGAAGCCCGAAAAGAAGAAGGGCGAGGAGAAGAAGGCGCCGGTCGCGAAGCGAGAGCTCACGCCCGAGGAGAAGGCCAAGGCCGCCGAGGAGAAGGCCAAGGCCGACGCCGAGCGCCGCGCCCGGCTCGCCGAGCAGGTGAAGTCGACCGGCCTCCTCAAGCTCCTCGGCGCGCGTGCCGACGGCAGCGGATCGATCGCCGACGTGCTCGGCAAGGGTGACGTCGATCGCGATCAGGAAAAGGCGTTTCAGGGCGTGGGCGGCGTTGGCGTCGCCAGCGCCAATGACCAGCTGCGAGGCATCAAGAGCGGCGGCTCGGGATCGGGCAAGGTGGCGACGGTCGGTGGTCTGCGCGGCGGTGGCTCCATCTCCGAGGGCGGCACCGGCAACGCCGCCACTGAAAAGCGGGTCACGGCCGTCCTGAAGACCGAAGCGCCCGCCGTCGACGGCGAGCTCGACCCCGGCTTGATTGCCAAAGAGGTGCGCGCGCGCCAGGGAGCTATCAAGGCCTGCTACGAGCGGGCGCTGAAACGCAACCCGACCCTGACCGGCAAGATCGTGATGCACTGGACCATCACGGCCGCCGGTACCGTCTCCGGCGTCGACGTCGAGCAAGACTCGCTGGGAGATTCCGAGGTCGGCAGCTGCATCAAGTCGCTGGTCGCGCGCTGGCGCTTCCCGGCTCCCGCTGGCGGCTCGGTCGACGTGTCGTTCCCCTTCGTCTTCCAGTCCTCGCAGTAAGGGGCCGAGCCTCGAGCAGCCCGAAGGCGGGCTTGCGGGCGTGGGCTTGCGGGCTTGCTTGATGGTGATGGATGGGCTTGGTTGACGGCCTCGGCCCGCGTCCCTATACTCGACCTTGCAGCCCAACTAAGTAGGCGGGAATGCGGCATTTCCGAAGAAACGGAAAGGACCGATCGTCGTGAAAAAAACACCTAAGCTTTTTGTCCTCGCGCTCCTCGCCGGAGGCAGCGCTCTCGCTCAGCCGGCCGCCCCCGCAGCACCGCCGCTCGCGGGCGACGTCGATGTCTCTGTCAAGCAGCGCGCCACCCTCAGCCCACAGGAGATGCTGGGCCAAGGCAAGGACTACTTCCGGTCGATGAACGAGACCATGGCGCACATCCAGACGCTGCAGGAGACCGCGCGCCGTCAGAAGGACATCATCAAGCTCAACTGCGTCACCGACAAGCTGGTGCAGGCGAAGGTCAACATCAACATCGCCGAACAGTCGATGACGACGCTGCAGGAGTCGATCGCTCGCTCCGACGAGGGCTCTCGCTCGCACGAGTTCACGCGGCTCACGATCGTCAACCAAAAGGTGCTGGTCCTCGGCACCGAGGCCGAGAACTGCATCGGCGAAGATCTGAGCTTTGTCGGCGCGACCCGCGTCGACGTCGAGATCGATCCGAACATTCCGACGAACGACCCCACCCTTCCGCCTGCGCCGGGCATCGACATCAGCCGGCCCCCGCCGGCCAGCAATTACATCTAGTGCGGCTTCGCTGCGGACAGGGCTAGGCCCTCTCGCGAGCCCGCAACAGGATGAGCTCACCGGGGACCGACGAACCGGGAGCGGTGCCGATCCAGGATCTCGCGGCGCACCACGAGCCGCTGCTTCCGGAGCTCGCCGCTGCGGCGCTTCGAGTTCTCAGCTCGGGTCGGTTCATCGCTGGCCCGGAGACCGAGGCGTTCGAGTCGGAGGCGGCTGCCGCCTTGGGCGTCCCCGAGGCCGTCGGCGTCTCCTCCGGCACCGACGGTCTGCTCGCCACGCTGATGGCCTGCGGCGTCGGTCCCGCCGACGAGGTGGTGACCACGCCGTTCTCGTTCTTCGCATCGGTGGGCGCGATCCTCCGCCTCGGCGCGACCCCCGTCTTCGCCGACATCGACCCCGCGACCCTCAATCTCGATCCCACCGCGGCGCTGGCGCGCGTCGGTCCCAAGACCAAGGCGGTGCTGCCCGTCCACCTCTTCGGCCGCGTAGCGCGCACCGCCCCGCTCGAGGCCACCTGCGCCCGCCAGCAGATCCCGATCATCGAAGACGCCGCCCAGGCGATCGGCGCACGCAGCGACGACGAAGGTGGTGGCGCCCGTCCTGTCGGTCTCATTGGTCGGGCCGCGGTTCTCTCGTTCTTTCCTTCGAAGAATCTGGGCGGCTTCGGCGACGCCGGCATGGTGTTGACCGGCGACGGCGCCCTCGCCCAACGCCTGCGCCTGCTCCGGGTTCACGGCGCCAGCACCAAGCACCGGCATGAGATCCTCGGCGGCAACTTCCGGCTCGACGAGCTTCAGGCCGCCCTGCTGCGCGTGAAGCTGCCCCACCTGCCCCGCTGGACGGAACGCCGGCGCCAGGTCGCCTCTCTCTACCGCGAGCGTCTGGCCGATCTCACGGCGGCCGGCCTGCCGATTGACCTCCCGCCCGCTGACCACGGTTGTGTCTGGAACCAATTCGTCATCCGAGCGCGCGCCGGCGCGCGCGACCGGCTGGGCCACCACCTCGCGCGTCTGGACATCGCGACCGCGGTTTACTACCCGACGCCGCTGCATCTTCAGCCCGCCCTCGGCCCCCTCGGTCTTCATCCCGGCGATTTCCCGCAGGCCGAGCGCGCCGCGGCCGAGGTGCTGGCGCTGCCGATCTATCCCGAGATCTCTCTCGCCGACATCGACCGCGTCTCGGACGCGATCCGGAGCTTCTACCTCGGGCGCTGACGCCGCGCGCGCGCCGGCGCCGGCGGCGCCGGCGGCGGCGGCGGCGGCGCCGGCGGCGGCGGCGGCGGCGGACAGCGTCACCCTGGCGCTCGCGCCGCGACCGCCGACGGCGTAAACCGCGGCGCAGGCCGCGCATCGAAGCGTGCGCGTACCTGCCCCGGCCTTTCGCAGCGTGACCCCACAGCGGCAGATCCATCCGAGACGCCGCGCGGGAACACCGCCGACCAGGGCGTAGGGCGGTACGTCCTGGGTGACGACCGCGCCGGCGGCCACGAAGGCGTAACGACCGATTTGCGCCCCGCACAGGATGGTGGCGTTCGCGCCGATCGTCGCCCCCTGCGCGACCGGTGTTCGCTTCATCTCGCCCTGCCGGTTCACGAACGCGCGCGGATTGATCACGTTGGTGAACACCGCCGACGGCCCGACGAACACGTCATCGCCCAGCTCGACACCGTCGTACACCGAGACGTTGTTCTGGATCCGGCAGCCGTCGCCCACGACCGCGCGGCTGGCCGACGAAGACGTTCTGCCCCAGCGAGCACCGCGCCCCGATCTTCGCGTGCGGCATCACGTGGGCGAAGTGCCAGATCTTGGTGGCGTCGCCGATGCTGACCGGGCTCTCGACGATCGCCGTCGGGTGCGCCCAATAAGTCATGAGCCGATGGCGACCGGTGCGCCGCCGGCGCGCATCGAACGCTCGCCTGCCTCGAGCACGCGCACCACGGCCAGCCCCTGCGCGCCATCGCTGCGCGGGCGCTGGCCGGTGCGGACGCAGTCGACGAAGTGCTCGCACTCGACCCGCAGCGGCTCCTCCTCGCGCGCGACCGGCGCGGTGCCGTCGATGGTGATGCTCCCCTGCGAGCCGACGATCGTCAGCGAGCGCTTCTTCTTGGAGTCGATCCAGGAGACGTGGATGTGCGCCATCCGGCCGTCGGCCCAGCGCAGCGACGCGAACGCCACGTCCTCGACCCCGAGCGCGGGCTGCAGGAAGCAGCTGCCGGTCGCGCTCACCGTGACGGGCGCGCCGCCGAGCAAGAACGTCGCGACCGCGATGTCGTGCGGCGCCAGCGACCACCAGGCGTTCTCGGTCTCGCGGACCACGCCCAGGTTCACCCGCTGCGAGTGAAGGTAGCGGACGTCCCCCAGCTCGCCGTCGTCGAGCGCGCGCTTCGCGATCAGCACTCCGGGATGGTAGAGCAGCAGGTGCCCGACCATCAGCGTCCGCCGATTCTGTTCAGCGACGATGCACAGCTCTTCGCTGTCCGGCACGTTGAGCGCCAGCGGCTTCTCGACGAACACGTGCCGGCCCGCCTCGAGCGCTCGCCGCGCCAACCGGTGGTGACTGCCGGCGTCGACGGCCAGCGCCACGGCGCCGATCTCCGGATCGCGCAGCAGCTCTTCGAAGGAGCGCGTGAGCCGCACCCCCGGATGCATCGTCGCCACGCGCTCGAGCAGCTCGGGTCGGAGGTCGCACACGCTGCGCAGCGACGCCCCCTTGGTGGCCGCGAATGCCCGGACGACATTGCTGCCCCAACCGGCCGCGCCGACGACGCCGATACCCAGGCTAGACATGGGGGCAAATGCTAGCCCACCTCTTCTCGACGATGGTACAGAATCCCCCGCACACCGACGATGTGAGGGGGGGCCATGGGACGAAGCCTGCCAATCCGACGCCTGTCGCAGTCACCGCTTCCGCGGCCGGTCTCTTGCCGGTTCTATCGTTGCTGGCTTTGGGGTGCGCCACCGCGCCTCAGCAGTTGCCGTCGCACGCGAGCCGCGAGGTCGTCATCGGCTACGACGACAATCATCCCCAGGACGTCATCGCGTTTCCGACCTCAACCTACGAGAGCGTGACGCGCTTCGAGCTGCCGGTCGGCGAGCACCATCCGCTGCGCCTGCGTCTCCAGGCCGGGGCGCTCGGGCGCGCTGGCGATCACGATCTACGACAGCACGCCGCTCGAGTCGCCCGGTGAACCGATCCTGACCGCTGACCCGCTCGCTCGACAGCGCCGACGTCTCCAACGGCAAGGACGGCCGCTGGGTCGTCGAGGAGCTGGCCGAGGCCAAGCCGCTGAGCGGCGTCGTCTGGATCGGCGTGCGCAAGACCGCCGGCGAGCCGACGGTCTGGTCCAGCGGCGGCAGCTCGGGGCAGTCGTACATCCGAAACAACGATCCCCAGAACCTGATGGGCCTCCTGCCCACCAAGCACGGCCCCATGCTGCGCCTCGAGGTCGCCCCCTGAGCCGAGCCGCCGCGCGAACGCAGACCCGCCTCGGCGCGCGCCGCCTCAGCTAAGCCGGCGGGCGCCGTCGGACTCGAACGCGCCGGCGATGCGCGTCGCCAGCCAGGCCGTCGCCCGTTCGATCGCCGTCTCGAGGTCTCGCCCCGCGCCAAGCTCGACGGCGATGGCGGTCGCCAGGGCGCACCCGGTGCCGCGCGGGCTCGGCCCGGGGTGGCGCGCGTCGCGCGTAGCGCCGCTCGCCGGCCGAGCTGGCGAGGATGTCGGTCACCACGCGATCCCCGCCGTCGCCGTCATCCTTTCGCGCCGACTGCAGGTGCCCCCCCTTGACCAGCACGGCGGCGATCCCCGAGGCGCACAGCTCGGCGGCGGCCCGACCGGCGTCGGCCAGCGTCTCGACCGGCCGCCCGGTGAGCGCCGCCGCCTCGGGTGTGTTGGGGGTGGCGAGCGTGGCGCGACGCAGAAGCGGCGACCAGCGGCTCGAGCGGCCCCTGCCACAGCGCACCGCCGCTCGAGGCGGCCAGGACCGGGTCGACCACCACCGCGCCCGCGAAGCCCTCCAGCCCGCGCGCGATCGCCGCCGCGACCGCCGGGTCCGGGACCATCCCGATCTTCACCGCGCCCGGCGCGGGCGCGCGCAGCGCCCAGCGGCACGGCCTCCTCGACCGCCGCCGGCCGCGCGCGGCTCGACCGACCGCACACCGCCACCGCTCTGCTCGGTCCAGGCCGTCCCCACCCATCGCACCGTCGCCCCGAGCTCGGCGCTGTAAGGAGATCTCTCCCCAGCCCAGCCGCACGCGCTGGGATCGACGCCGCCGATCGCCACGACGATCGGACGGTGCTTGCCGTCATCCGTCGGCCACGGATCGATGCGCCTTCGCATTTGCGACGAGTTCATGACACCGGTATCATGGACGCGCAGCAAGAATCCGAGGTGCCAGCGGCAGTTGGCGCAGACCGCACCCCTCGGAAGGTCGCACGAAAAAAGGCCCGGCGTGGCAGCTCTCCTCCCCCAGCCGATTCAGTTCGGTAAGTACACACTCTTCGAGCGCATCGGCCGAGGAGGGATGGCGGAGGTGTACAAGGGCCGCATCCAGGGCCCGGCGGGCTTCGAGCGCGTCTTCGTCGTCAAGCGCATCCTGCCGCACCTCTCGGAGGAGCCGACGTTCATTCGCATGTTCGTCGAGGAGGCGAAGCTGTCGGCGCGCCTCAACCACCCGAACATCGTCCAGATCTTCGAGCTCGGCTCGGTCGAGGGCGAGTACTTCATCTCGATGGAGTACATCCGCGGCCGCGACCTGGCCGATACGATGCGCGCGATCTGGAAGACCATGGGCCCGCCGCGTCCCGAGCTGGTCGCCTACGTCGGTCGCGAGGCCTGCCGCGCGCTCAGCTACGCGCACGGCCTGACCGACGACAACGGCAGCCCGCTCGGCATGATCCACCGCGACGTCTCGCCGTCGAACATCATGCTCTCGTACGAAGGCGGCGTGAAGCTGCTCGACTTCGGCATCGCCAAGGCGCTGGGCGAGGCGCCCGAGACCACCAAGAGCGGCACCATGAAGGGCAAGTACGCCTACATGGCGCCCGAGCAGACCGAGGGCGACGACGTCGACAGTCGGATCGACATCTTCTCCTGCGGCATCGTCCTGCACGAGGTGCTGACCGGCCGCCGGCTGTTCAAGGGCGCCAACGACATTCAGACCATCGAGCGCGTCCGGCGCTGCGAGGTGCCGCCGCCCTCGTTCCAGAACCCGATGTGCCCGCCCGAGCTCGACAACGTCGTGCTCAAGGCGCTGGCGCGCAACCGCGACGATCGCTTCGCCACCGCCGACGAGATGGCCGACGCGCTCGACGACGTGGTGCACGCGTCGCGCTTCCAGCCGGGCCACCTGGCGCAGCTGCTTCACGATCTGTTCCCGCTCGAGATGGGCGGCGGCGGCGGACCGGGGCTGCCCCCGAGCGTCGCCCGCCGACGCTGACGACCACGACCAACCCGTCGAACGTCACCGGCTCCGGCATCCCGTCGGCCGTCCGCTCACCGACGATCCAGCCGGTCTCGCGGTCGCGCCGCGCGGCGTCCCGTTCGACAGCGTGCGGCGCGCGGCGACCTGCTCGGCAAGCGCAAGTCCGCGCCTGGCGATGCTCGTCGGCGTCGTCGCGGTGCTGGCAATCGGCGGCTTCTTCGTCTGGAAGGGGACGACCGCGCGGAACTCGACCGAGGCGCCGCCCACGCCCCGCCGCCCAGCGATCCGGGCCGTCGCTTCAACATCTACGTGAAGTCGGAGCCGCCGGGCGCCGACATCTTCCTCGACGGCAAGGCCAAGCCGGTCGGCGCGACCCCGATCAGCCTGCCGATCGATCTGAACGGCGTCAGCTCGGTGCAGATGGTGCTGAAGAAGCCGGGCTTCGAGGACTATCAGCAGATCATCACCACCGACTCGCCGATCTCGATCAACCTTCAACCGCTGGAGGTTCCGGCTGCGGCCAAGGAGCCTGCGGCCGAGTCGCCTCCCACGCCGCCGGCCGCCGCGCCCGACGAGCCGGCCGCGGGCGACGACAACGATTCGTCATCGTCGAAGGGCAAGCAGCGCCGGGGCGGTGGCTCCGGCAAGCGTTCGGGGGGCGGCCGCTCGAAGGGCGAGATCGTCGATCCGTTCTAAACTGAGCTCCTGAGCGGCTGGGCACGCCGTTCGGCGCCGCTGCCGCCGTTTGGCGTTGACAGCGAGGGCCGGCTCTTGATGCTCTCGGGGGATGTTTCGCGGCGCCAAAGTAGCGGTGGTCATCCCGGCGTACAACGAGGCCGACAAGATCGCCGCGGCGATTCGGTCGGTTCCCGGCTTCGTCGACCACATCATCGTCGTCGATGACGCCAGCACCGACGGCACCGGCGCGGTCGCCCAGCGCAGCAGCCGCCGTTCGCTGGGGCGGGGAAGCCGCCGGTCGATCGAGACCCTGGTCCACCCGCGCAACCGCGGCGTCGGGGCCGCGATCGCGACCGGGTATCACCGCGCGCTGGCGCTCGGGGCCGACGCCACCGCGGTCATGGCCGGCGACGGGCAGATGGATCCGGCCGACCTGCCGCGCCTGCTGCTGCCCGTCGTGACCGGCGCCGTCGACTACGCGAAGGGGAACCGGTTTGCCTGGCCCGGCTACTGGCGGACGATGCCGCTGCATCGTCTGGTCGGCAACGTCGCTCTCTCGCTGCTGACGCGGCTGTCGTCGGGGTACCTCGGCGATCTTCGACTCGCAGTGTGGCTACACGGTGGCGTCCCGGCGGGCGCTGATCGCGATCGATCCCGACGCGATGTTCGCGCGCTACGGATACCCCAACGACCTGCTGGCCCGGCTGCGCATCGCCGGCGCGCGGGTGACCGACGTCCCGGTGCGGCCGATCTACGGTGCCGACTGGCGATCGGGGATCCGGGTCAAGGCGGTGATCCTCCCGATCCTCGCGATCCTGCTTCGTTCGCTGCTGCGGCGCCTCGGCGCCCGGTTCGGCGCACGCCGGCCGGCCAGCGTCGTGGTCACGCCGACCGCGCCGGAGAGTCGATGGTCGTCGGCGTCCTGACCACGTCCTATCCGCGCCACGCCGGCGATGCCGCGGGCAGCTTCGTCGCCGACGAAGCGCGCCGTCTGATCGCGCGGGGCTGGCAGGTCGAGGTCCTGGCGGCGGGGGACGGCCCGGCCGGCGTCCGCCAGACGCGCCAGGGCGACGTCGCCGTGACCCGCATCAGCTCCGGCCAGCCGGTCGCGACGTCGCTGTTTTACGGCGCCGGCGCGCCCGAGGCCTTCGAACGTCGAGGCGCGGCGGCTTCGATCCAGGCCTGGCTCGAGGCCACGCACTTCACGGCAGCGCTCGGTCGCGAGGCGCGCGCGGCCGCCCGGAGATGGCACACAGTCGTCAGCCACTGGCTGGTCCCGTGCGGGCTCGTGGCGTCGCAGGTGGCGCGCGGGCTCCCCCACCGCGCCTTCGCGCATTCCGGCGACGTCGCTCTGCTCGAGCGCCTGCCGTTCGGATTGGGCCGCAGGGTGGCGCGCCACCTCGTCGACGCGGACGCCGAGCTCGTGTTCGTGAGCCAGGACCTGCAGCGCCGCTTTGCCGCGCTGGCGGGCGGCAGCGTCGGTCGGGTCGAGCGCTTGATGCCCGACGGGGCGCTGTTCACCGCTGTGACTGCCGACGCGCGGGCGGCTGCGCGCCGCCGCCTCGGTCTGTCGCGACCCACGGTCGTGGCGGTCGGTCGGTTGGTTCCGATCAAGGGGTTCGATCTGCTGCTCGACGCCGTCGGCGATCTGGCCGAGGTGGTGATCATCGGCGCCGGGCCCGAAGATGCGGCGCTGCGCGACCGCGCACGCCGCCGGCGCGTCGCCCTTCGCCTGCCCGGCTTCGTGGCGCGCACCGATCTCCCAACCTGGCTGGCGGCCGGCGACGTCTACGTTCAACCGTCGCGCGTCCTGCCTTCCGGCCGCAGCGAGGGTCTCCCCCAGGCGACGCTCGAGGCGCTGGCCGTCGGCCTGCCGGTCGTGGTCTCGCGCTCAGGTGGGCTGGCGGAGCTCGACCGCGCCGACGGACGGATTTCGTTCTTCGAGCCGGGCGACGCCGGTGCGCTGCGAAAAGCGCTCGACGCCGCGCTCGGCGAACCGAATCGGGTATAAGCGGAAGCGCCATGCCGACCCTGCCGCTGTTTCAGGTGGACGCCTTTGCGGACCGCCCGTTCGCGGGAAATCCGGCCGCGGTCTGCCCGCTCGATGCGCCGCTGTCCGAGGCGCTGATGCAGGACATCGCTGCCGAGAACAACCTGTCCGAGACCGCGTTCTTTTACCGAGACGGGGCCGGGTTCAACCTGCGCTGGTTCACGCCCACGGTCGAGGTCGAGCTGTGCGGCCACGCGACGCTGGCGTCGGCGTTCGTGATCCTGACCGAGCTCGAGCCGACGCTGGCCGAGGTCACGTTCCAGACCCGCAGCGGTCCGCTGAAGGTGAGCCGTCGCGACGGCGATCTGTTCGAGCTCGACTTCCCGCTCTACCCGCCGGCTCCCGTCGAGGATGGGTCGGCGCGGATCGCCGAGATCGCGGCCGCGCTCGGCGACGCGCCGGTCGAGCTGCTGGCGGCGCGCTCGTACCTGGCGGTGTTCGCGCACGCCGGCGCGATTCGCCGATTGACCCCCGACATGGTTGCGCTCACGCGCGTCGGCACCGGGGTCTGCGTGACCGCGCCCGCCGACGCCGAGACTCCACCCGGCGTCGACTTCGTCTCGCGCTACTTCGCCCCGAGCCACGGCATCGCCGAAGATCCGGTCACCGGTTCGTCCTTCTGCACGCTGGCGCCCTACTGGTCCCGGCGCCTGGGCAAGGACCGTCTGCGCGCGCGCCAGGTCAGCCGGCGGGGCGGCGAGGTGCTGTCCCGAGTGGCGGGCCAGCGGGTGCTGATCGCCGGCCGCGCGCAGCTGGTTCTGGTCGGCAGGTTGACCTACTGACCCGCGACGACGCCCTGCGCTACCCATGTAAAGGCCGTGTAACGCCCGCGTAACGGATTTTGCACCACTTGGCCGTATTGACGGTCCAGACGCGAAGCAACGTACGCAGTTAGCCCTACATCAGACGGTATAAATGCTTAACTTTACGTGGGTAATCAATCAGGCACGCACTGTGCTCTAGGAAGTGGCCCAGTCATCTACGGGGGTCAATGAATGAAGCACCGCAGCTCAACCGGTCCCGGTATTTCTGTTGTTCTGGCAATCAAGAACGACGAAGAGACGGTGGGGCATCAGGTGAGGGCAGTGGCGGCGCATCTTCGTGGCCTTGGCCGATCGTTCGAGATCGTGGCGGTCAACGACGGCTCGCGTGACAACAGCTTGTCGATCGTCAGCCTGCTGGCGCCGCGCATCCCTGAGCTGCGGCTGGTGAGCTCGAACGTCGGTGGACGGGCTTTTCTTCGCGGCACGTCCGAGGCGCGCGGCAACGTCGTCGTGCTGCTGGAGGCAGGCCGCAGCGTGTCGTTCGCCCCGCTCGGGTGGGCGCTGTCGCGGCTGGAGGCCGGCCGCGAGGCGGTGATCTTGCGCGGGCGATACATCGTCGCGCGTCGGCTGCTGGCGCTGCCGATCATCGTACGCGCCAGCGGTCCGGGTCTGTTCTTCGAGCATGTCTTCGAACGCCGTGGTCGCGATCTGGGCATCGACATCGTGGGAACGCGGCCGCGCAATCCGGCGCCGCTGTTGTTGCGCCCGGTGTTGAGGTTCCTCGCCGCCTGAGCCGTCCTTTCGTCGCCTGCTGGCCTCCTGTTCTTGCCTTCCGGTATCGGGTCTGCGTGCTAGGCTTCGTCGAATGGTCGTCGTTTCTGCTCGCGATAGTTGGGCTTGGTCTGCTCATCGTGCTCCATGAAGGGGGGCACTTCCTGGTGGCCCGCCTGTGCGGGATGCGCGTCGAGCGGTTCTCGATCGGCTTCGGCCCCACGTTGATCGGATTCAAGCGCGGCGGGACGCTGTTCCAGATCGCGCCGATCCCGCTGGGTGGATTCGTCCAGATCACCGGGCTCAATCCCAGCGAAGAGTTCGATCACGCGGATCCTTACGTCTACCCGAATCGTCCGCGCTGGATGCGGCTCGCGACGATCCTCGCCGGGCCGGCCGCCAACTATCTGTCGGCGTTCGTGCTCATGCTGATCGTCCTGCTCTCGTTCGGCCTGCCGTCGAAGACGCAGAAGATCACCGAGCCGGTTGCGGGTCGGCCGGCCGCCGCGGCGGGCCTGGCCGCCGGCGACGTGCTGGTCGAGGCGAACGGCCACGCGGTCTCGTACGACGCGCCGATCGCCGACGTGATCCGCGCCGGCCAGGGCGCGCCGGTCACCATCAAGGTGCTGCGCAAGGGGCAACCGATGACCTTCGTGGTCACGCCTGAGCACGTCGCCTCCGGCGCCTATCAGATCGGCATCCAGATCGGACCGGTCGACCAGCGGACGCCGGTCGGCGCCGGCGCGGCGCTGCGCGAGGCGGTGGTTTATCCCTACTACGCGTCGATGGGGATCCTCGCGAACCTCTACGACCTGGTGCGCGGGCGGGTTCACATCAAGGATCTGTCCGGTCCGATCGGGATCACCAAGCAGATCGCCAAGGCCGCCGATCGCGGCGCCGTCGACTACCTCGAGTTCGTGGTGATGCTCTCGGTCTACCTCGGCCTTTTCAACCTGCTGCCGCTTCCGGCGCTCGACGGTGGGCGGGCGGTCTTCCTGCTCATCGAGTCGGTGCGACGCCGCAGCGTCAACCCGCGCATCGAAGCGGCGGTCCATACCGTCGGCTTCGTGTTCCTGCTGGGCGTCCTGATCATCGTCAGCTTCAAAGACATCTTCGCCAAGGGCTGAGCTGGTCGCGGCTTCGCTCGCCGGCACTACGGCGGCTTCGGCAGGTGCGTTGAAAAGGCCAACCCAGAGCGGTCGAGCGATTCATGAGGGCTTCGTGGGGAAGCGGGCCCTGATCGGGCAGCCGTACTTGCGCGATCCCGAGCTGCGCCAGGCCTACGCGGCCGATATCGCACCGCGCACCGAGGTCGCGCTGTCGAAGATTCTGCGCGAGCTGTTTGGCGGGGCGGCCGCTGGGACCCCGCCGCGCGTGCTCGACCTTGGCGCGGGGACCGGTGCCGCGGGGCGGGCCATCCGCCTTTTTTTCGGGGCGGACACGGAGCTGGTGTCGGTCGATCGGGTCGCCGCCGCCGGGATGGTCGTTGCGGATGTCGGGGCACCTGGTCCGTTGCGCGGCGTTGACGGTCGCTTCGATCTCATCGTCGCGGCCCACCTGCTGAACGAGCTGTTCGTTACGCTGCCGGCCGCCGCGCGCATCGCGGCGCGCGTCCAGAGGGTGCGCGCCTGGTGTGAGACGCTGCTGGCGCCGGGCGGAACGATGGTGATCCTCGAGCCGGCTCTGCGTGAGACCTCGCGCGACTTGCTCGCGCGTGCGCGACCAGCTGGTCGGCGCCGGCATGCGCGTCGTCGCCCCCTGCTTGTGGGCAGGGCCCTGCCCCGCGCTCGCGCGCGAACGTGATTGGTGCCACGACGCCGCGCTGGAACCGGTCGAGATCGCCGGTCAACGCCCCCGACGGGTCGATTTCAGCTACCTCGCGCTCCGGAAGACCGGGGAGAAGACCGGCGAGATGACCGGCGAGAAGACCGGCGAGATGACCGGCGAGCCATCCGCCGACCCCTCTCTCTTCCGCATCGTCAGCGATCCCCTCGTCGAGAAGGGCCGCCTCCGCTTCTTCGGCTGCGGCCCTTCCGGTCGCCATCCGCTGGTGCGCCTCGACCGACACCGCACGCCCGCCAACCAGGCGTTCACCGATCTGGCGCGCGGCGACCTGATCCGCGTCCAGGGCACAACGCCTGCCGCCGACGGCGAACGCATCAACAGCGACACGGCGATCGAGAACCTGAGCCGGCGCCCAGATCGGCGCTGAGCGCCGGCGCCAAGCGCCCTCGTACGGCTGAGCACCGCCGTCGCCTTGCTGACGACGGAAGACCGGTCCAGGCTGCGAGTTCCCTGCCCGGCCTGCAGGCCCCGGTGATAAAATGGCAGACCCGGTGAGCTCCCAACTTTGGCAAGAATGGTCGGGACAGTGGCCCACTCCCGGCATCGCGGTCGCCCTGATGGGGATCTTCTTTGCCCTGCGGGTGACTCTGCCGGCCGCCGAGCGCGGGCGCATCCGGGCCGGGATCCTGTTCTGCGGCGCGTATCTGACGTTGCTGTTTGCTCTCGGGCTGATCGCGCGGCCCGGCGACGCCGACCCGCATCATCACAACTGGCTGCGCGTGCTGTCGATCCTGCTGTTCTCGTTCGCGGCGGTGATCGCGTCGGGCCTGGTGCTCTTCGATCTGTTCCTGGCGCGGCGCGAGGTGCCGCGGATTCTGCGCGATCTGCTGCACGGGCTGGCTTACCTGGCGACGGCCGCGGTCGTGCTGACCCGGTCGGAGGTCGACGTCACCAAGGTGTTCACCGCGTCGGTGCTCACCACCGCGGTCATCGGCCTCGCGCTGCAAGAGACCCTGGGCAACATCATGGCTGGGCTCGCGCTTCAGCTCGAGCGGGACTTCGACATCGGCGACTGGATCAAGATCGACGACAAGATCACCGGGCGCATCCGCGAGGTCCGCTGGCGGGCCACGGCGCTGATGACCAAGAACGGCGATCTGATCATCGTGCCCAACGGCCTGGTGGCGCGCGCCGTGCTCACCAACTTCAGCCGACCCAACACCGCCCATCGACAGTGGGTCTTCATTCGCGTCCACTTCCGTCACCCGCCGGCGCAGGTGCGCGAGCTGGTGGTCGGCGCCATCCGTTCGCTGCCCAGCATCCGCACCGACCCGGCGCCCGACTGCCTGCTGTGGGAGTTCAAGGACGACGCGGTCGCCTACGCCGTCCGCTACTGGATCGACGACTTCCAGCTCGACGACCGATCCGACAGCGAGGTGCAGGAGCATCATCTGGTACGCGCTGCATCGCGCCGGGATGGAGATCCCGTTCCCGTCGCTGAACGTGAACATGACGGAGATGAACGAGGACCGCATCGCGCGCAAGCTCGACGAGGACTACGCCCGTCGCGTCGACGCGCTGTCCAAGGTCGACGTGTTTCGCGCGCTCGACGCCGAGAAGATCGACCGCCTGGCGCGCGGGCTTCGCTTGGCGATCTTCGGTCCGGGCGAGGTCATTTTGCGGCAGGGCGACCCCGGTGATTCGCTGTATCTGGTTCGCACCGGGCGCGTGGCGCTGGAGCTGGCCACGCGCGGGGGCGGGCGCCGGGAGATCGCGACGCTGTCGGCCGGGCAGTTCTTCGGGGAGATGTCGCTGATGACCGGCGAATCGCGCTCCGCCACCGTCGTCGCCAAGAGTGACGTCGACTGCTACGTCGTCGACAAGGACGCCTTCCAGCAGATCCTGGAAGAGAAGCCCGAGCTGGCCGGCGTGATCAGCGACATCTTGACCCACCGCCAGGTCTCGCTCGAGGGGACGAACATGACGCCGGTCGGTCTCACCACTGAATCCGTGCAGAAGAACCAGCTCCGCACGCGCATCGCCGCCTTCTTCGGCATCAAGATGCGCTAGCGGCTTCGCCGCCGCGGGAGGGTCAGGGGGCGCGCGGGAGGTAGAGCGGGCGGACGTCGACGCCTCGCATTCCGGCGCGGCGCGCCGCCTCGAGGCCGATATCGGTGTCCTCGTAGACGGTGCAGTCGGCGGGCGCGACGCCGATGCGGCGCGCGGCTTCGAGGAAGACGTCAGGCTCGGGCTTGTGGCGGGTGGTGTCCTCGGCCGAGACGACGGCGGTGAACCAGTCGGTGATTCCCAGCTGGGCCAGGGTGCGATCGATGAGATGACGCAGACCGCCTGACGCCACGGCCAGCGGCCCCTCGGCGCGGTGCTGGCGCGCAAGCTCGACCACCGGCGCGATGGGGCGGATGTTGGCGCTGTCGGCCAGGCTGTCCACGTAGGCCTTTTCCTTCTCCTTGGCGACGACCAGCGGGTCGAGGTGCAGGCCAGCCGCCGCCAACAGCTGCGCGGCGATCTTCGCCGTCGGCACGCCGCCAAGCTTGTAGAAGCTCTCCTCCGGGAAGCTGAGACCATATCGCTCGGCGATGATGGTCCAGGCCCGGTAGTGGGTCGGCATGGTGTCGGCGAGTGTTCCGTCGAGGTCGAAGATGAAACCCTTCTGCATGAGCGGGCGGAACTCTGAGGAGGTCGCTGGTCGAAGTCAAGAAGGGTTGGTACCCGCCGTCGCCGGGTGAGCTAGACTGTTCCGGCGATGGCGTCCTGCCCCGCCTGCGGCGACGACTATTCCGACGGCACGACGGTGTGCCCTCGGGACGGCTCGCCTCTGGTCGCGACGGCGATCTGCCTCCACGTCGGCGCCGGCGTCGGCGTCCGAGGCGGGCGAGGGGGTCGCCGGCGCGGGCGTCATTGTGTCTTCTCGGGCGACCAGCCCGGCCGTCGCCCCGGCAGCTCGACCGGAGACCTTCGATCCGCTGGTCGGCGCGTCGCTGGCGGGCCGCTACGAGATCGTTCGCCGGATCGGCGAGGGCGGCATGGGCGCGGTCTACGAGGCGAAGCACACCGTGATCGGCAAGCGGGTCGCGGTGAAGGTGTTGCTGGAGAAGTTTCACAGCAACCGCGATCTGGTCGCGCGCCTGCTGCAAGAGGCGCGGCTGGCGAGCTCGATCGGGCACGAGAACATCGTCGACGTCACCGACTTCGGCACCACCGACGACGGACGTTCGTTCGTGGTGATGGAGTTCCTCGACGGCGAGCCGCTGGCGCAGCTGGTGATGCGCGAGGCGCCGCTGCCGGTCGAGCGCAGCCTGCGCATCGCGCGCCAGGTGGCGAGCGCGCTCGGCGCCGCGCACGCCAAGGGCATCTACCACCGCGACGTGAAGCCGGAGAACGTCTACCTGGTCCGGCGCGGCGACGCCGACTTCGTCAAGGTGGTCGACTTCGGGATCTCGAAGGCGGTCAAGCAGGGCGGCGACGATCCGGCCGAGAGCTACCGGCTGACCCACACCGGCCTGTTGCTGGGGACGCCGCTTTACATGTCGCCCGAGCAGGCGCGCGGCGAGGACGATCTCGATCACCGGGTCGACATCTGGGCGCTGGGCGTGATGCTGTACGAATGCCTGACCGGCGAGGTGCCGTTTCACGCCAACAACTACCTGGGCATCATCTCGCAGGTGCTGACGCGCGAGGCGCCGCCGCCGTCGCGGCTGCGCCCCGAGCTGGGGATTCCCGCGGCGGTCGAGACGGTCGTCATGCGCGCCATGGAGAAGGATCGCCAGCGCCGCTATCAGACGATGGCCGACGTCGAGCGCGACCTCGAACGTCTGCTGGCCGGCGATCAGAACGTCGGCTCGCCAGCCGGCGCCGGCGCCGCCGACGAGGTCGCGCCGGTCGAGATCGGCGGCTTGCGCCGGTGGCGCCTGGCGATCGTCGGCGCGGTGGTGATGGTGGCGGGGATCGCGCTCGCGCTGCGCCACCCGAGCGACGCGCATCCGGGGTCGGACGAAGCGCCGCCGCCGGTCGCGGCGGCGCCGCCGCCGTCGACTACGGTTGCGCCACCGGCCGCGGCGGCGGCAACCGCCCGCTGCGCCGCTCGCGGCGCCGCCGGCCGCCGCCGACCCGCGCGCCGCCTCCGCATCGACGCTGCCGTCGCGCGCCGCGAAGGCGACCGCGGCGCGGCGCAAGCCGGGGCACGGCGATCACAAGGGTGACGACGGCGACAAGCCGGCGGCGCCCAAGCGGGGCGAGCCGTCGGAGTCGGTGAAGCGCGGCGTCCTGTCGCCGCGCGCGGGTGAGGCGTATCCTGATTGACGCAACCGTGAGCGCGTTGGGTCTGTTGGCGTGAGAAGGTCGTTGGCAGCGACCGTCGGTGGGTTGGCTCTGCTGGTCGCGGTGCCGGTGCTGGCCGCCGTCGCCGGTCACGCGCGCGCGGCCGAGGACGAGGCGACGGCGCAGGCGCGCGCGCACTACGAGATGGGGCTGAGGCTGTTCGACGCGCGCGAGCACGACCAGGCGCTGATCGAGTTCGACACCGCCAACGAGCTGAAGTCGCGGCCCGCCGCGGTCTTCATGATGGCCCAGTGCGAGTACCTGCTCGGCCGCCTGAAGGAGGCGCGCACCCACTACGAGGCCTACGTCGCGCAGAGCCCCGACGGCGAGTTCGTCGAGCTGGCGAAGGATCGGATCCAGAGCATCGACCGGCGGCCGGGGACGTTCGCGATCAACACCGTCCCCGACGAGGTCGACGTGCGCATCGTCTCCGAGAGCGAACCCGGACGCCCGCCGGTCACCGGGCAGGCGCCCAACAACTTCCCGGTGCCGCGCGGCCGCTATCGCATCACGATCTCGAAGAAGAACTACGTGCAGCAGTCACGCGTGGTCGACATCGACCTCGCCGAGACCAAGCCGCTGTTCTTCAAGCTCGACGAGATCCCGGCGCGCCTGGAGATCGACACCAATCCGCCCGGCGCGACCCTCTACGTCAACGGCAACCGCGCGCACAACCCGTATCAACAGGACGTGACGCCCGGGCACTTCGAGGTCTTCGCCGAGGCGCCCGATCACGACAGCCGCACGATCGAGTTCACGCTGTCGGCCGGCCAGCGCAAGCTGCTGACCGGCGCGGATCGGTTTCACCTGGCGTACACGCAGCGCTCGGGGCGGCCCGAGCTGCTGGTGGCGTCGGCGATCATCGGCGGATTCTTCGGCGCCGGCGCGGTCGCGGCGGCGATCGGCAAGGACATCGACAGCCAGAACGTCGCGACGGTGCTCTTGATGAGCGGCGGCGGCCTCGCGGGCGCGGTCGCCGGCGCGCTGATCGCGACGCCGTTCGTCCCGCACTACATCCCCGACAACCGCGCGCTGTTCATCATCGGCGCGACCTGGATCGGCGGCGCCGAAGGGGCAATGGCAGGGATCGTGGTGCAGCAGATCGCGACCGCGAGCGGCCCCCAGGGCATGATCTGTCCTGGTCCCGGTCCCTGTCGCGGGCCCATCGGCGAGCAGCTGCGCGCCAGTTTTCTCGGCGCCATTCCCGGCCTCGCGCTCGGCTTGACGACCGGCGCGCTGACCTCGGAGCGCGCGCCACGATACGGGCGGGTGGCGCTGATCCAGAGCGCGGCGCTCGGGGGCGCGATCACGGGCGCGCTCGCGCAGCTCGGCGCGCAATGGCATCCTTACGGCAGCGGCTGGGACTACACGGTGCGGCAACGTCGACAAAATGACGTCCGATGACGGCCCGCGAGACAGCCTCAGTTGTTTCACGGATCCGACGAACACCTCAGACCGCAGTGCAGTGCGCGTACCCGGCGACCAGCGTCCTCGATCTGATGCCGGGCGCGCTCATCGGCCTCAACGTCGGTCTCGTCGCCGGCCTGCTCGGCGCCTATTTGCCCGATCAAGTCAAGTACGGGCCGACCTGGCGGCGGATCCTGCTCATCGATCTGGCGGCGGCCGCCGGCGCGGTCGCGGGCGGCGTCGGCGGTTGCGTGGCGGACGTCAATGGTTGCCTCAACGCCGACCCCAATCCCGAAGCGCGCGGCAGCGCGGCGCTGGCGGCGATCGGCGGCAGCGTCGTCGGGCTGGTCGGCGGGATCCTGCTCACGCGCCACTTCGACGACGATCCGAACGCCGCCGCGCCGGCGCCGGCGGACAAGCCCGAGCGTCACGGTGTCGACGACGCTGCTGCCGCTGCGCGCGCCCGACGGCAGCATGACCCCGGCGATCGGCGCGTTCGGCACGTTCTGAGCGCGCGCCGCCGCGACGACGTCAGACTTCGAAGCCGAGGCTGCGCAGCTCGGCCTCGACGCGCGCGATCTCGCGCCGCACCGACGCCGGCGCCGGGCCGCCGATCACCGTGCGCGCCGCCACGGCGCGCGCCGGATCCAGCGCCTGCAGCACCGCCGGCGTGAGCCGCGCGTCGATCGCCTTCAGATCCTCGGCGTCCAGCTCGCGCAGCGAGACCCGCTTCTCCTCGGAGCGATTGACCAGCTTGCCGACCAGCTCGTGCGCCGTGCGAAACGGCAGGCCGCCGCGCACCAGCTCCTCGGCGAGATCGGTCGCGCCGAGCGCGGCGTCCTGCGCGGCGGCGCGCATGCGCTCGACGTCGAACTCCAGCCCGGCGACCAGCCCCGGCAGCACCGCCAGCACCTGGCGCGCCGTCTCGACCGCGTCGTAGAACGGCTCCTGGGTCTCCTGCAGATCTTTGTTGTAGGCCAGCGTGAGCCCCTTGCTGATCGTGAGCAGCGCCACCACGTCGCCGATCACGCGCGCCGGCTTGCCGCGCAGCAGCTCGGCGATGTCGGGGTTGCGCTTCTGCGGCATCAGCGAGCTGCCCGAGCAGTAGCCTTCGCCCAGGCGCACGAACCCGAACTCGGTCGTCGACCAGAGCACCAGCTCTTCGCCCAGGCGCGACAGGTGGACGCCCAGCAGCGCGCAGGCGAACGCGATCTCCGCGGCGAAGTCGCGGTCCGACACCGCGTCGAGGCTGTTGTGCGTCGGCTCCGTCGAAGTCGAGCGCCGCCGCCGTGCGCGCGCGATCGATCGGCAACCCGGTCGCCGCCAGCGCGCCCGAGCCGAGCGGCGACTGTCCCGCGCGTCGCGCGGCGTCGAGCAGGCGCCCCCGGTCGCGCGTCAGCATTTCGCAGTACGCCATCAGGTGGTGCCCCAGCGTCACCGCCTGCGCGCGCTGCAGGTGGGTGTAGCCCGGCAGCAAGGTGTCGGCGTGCTCTCGCGCGCGGCGGCACAGCGCCACGCGCGCCCGGTCGATGGCGTTGGCCAGCTCGACCGCAGCGGCGCGCGCGTAGAGCTTCAGGTCGGTCGCGACCTGGTCGTTGCGGCTGCGCGCCGTGTGCAGGCGCCGCCCCGGCTCGCCAATCAGCTCGGTCAGCCGGGTCTCCACGTTCATGTGGATGTCTTCCAGCGCCGGATCCAGCTGCCGTTCGCCGCGCTCGAATTCCCCCGCCACGGTCTCCAGACCGCTGACGATGGCGTCGGCGTCTGTGGGTGCGATGAGCCCCACCGCCGCCAACATGCGCGCGTGCGCCTGACTACCGCGGACGTCGTCCCGCAGCAAGCGCCGATCGAAATCGATCGACGCGTTGAGCGCCGCCGCCGCCGGATCCATCGCCGCCTGAAAGCGCGCGCCGCGTCCCCCACTTTTGCCGCTGGTCATCGCTGGCGGAACCTAGCAGATGTGGCGCTCTTCGGCAGCCACGCTACCATTCAGATCATCCGCGAGCGACTGGCCCAAGAAGGAGGAAGAGCGCATGGCTAAACGTACCCTCACGACCGATAGGGAGCTTCTTCGCCACCTGCACCGACTCGGATTAAAGGAACCCGAGCGGAGTTAGACCTCCTCAGGACCAGCCTGTTCTTGTGACGTCTCGAGCCTTTTAGACAGCAACCGGAGGGTTCGACGAGGCTCGCGCCGGACCCCCATAGATCGGGCGGCGCCCAGGGGGGCGCTAGCTCAGACCAGTCTACTAGCGGATGGAACGCGCCGGTGAGCAAGCCTCCCGGCGCGTTTTTTTGTTGCGGGGTTGCGGGGACATTGGAGGACGGAGGACGGACGGCGTGCCTGCCTATTGGAGGACGGGCGACGATCCGGCCGGCTGGCTATGCCGGGGCTGCGCTCCGGTGCTCGACATACGGAGGATGTACACTCCGCTCCGGTGCTCGCCCCGGCTACGCCATCCGACCGGCTTGTCGCCCGCCTTCTAACCGGCGTGCTTCCGGATCGCGAACGGAACGGAGTCGGAACGGAGCGGAGTCGGAGCGCTAGGACGCGCGGCGGAGGCGGAGGCCGTTCAGCTCGTCTAGGAACTTGTTGGTGGTCTCGATGCTGTTCTCCAGCGATTCGACCACCAGATTCAGCAGGCCCTCGTTCTCGTAGCGCAGCACCTCGTAGTAGCGCTGCCGCTCGATCGAGTGAATCACCGCCGGCAGATAGCCGTGGCGGATCAGCATGAAGTTCATCAGCAGGCGCGCGACCTTGCCCGAGTTCTTCGTCCAGGGATAGGTGCTGAGCACGCGGAAGTGCGCCTTGGTGGCGCGGGTGATCGGATGGAGATCCTTGAACTCCTCGGAGTCCAACCACTCGCCGAGCTTCCTCATCTTGTAGGAGATTTTTTCGGGCGCGGCGATCTCGTGATAGTAGAGCCGGTGCAGAGGATTTTCCCGTCGGTACGGGTATCCCTTGGCGGCCGCCTCGGGCGTCAGGATCGCGTACAGCTTTCGCACCAGCTCGAGATCGATCGGAATCGGCTTCTTGGCGGCGCTCTGCGCCTCGCGCACGAAGTCGACCGCCAGCTTGTGGTTGCGAACCTCTTCGTACATCGGGATCAGCGTGACGTCGCTGATGATCCGCTGATCGATCGCCGCCTTGAGCTCGGAGTATGAAAGGACCACCCCTTCGAGCGCGTTGTCGTGGAAGATCCAGGAGACGTCGAGTCGGTCCTGATAGTCCTTGATGATCTTCGGCGGAAAGCTCGCCAGCTTTGCGCGCAGCAGGTCCATCTTGGCATCAAGCTCGAAAAATTTGGCGTCCATCCCCATCTCCATACGTTAGGCGGTCGGTTCTCGCGGCTCGCGCGCCAACTCCAACAGTGGGCGACATCGTATAAGCCCAGAATCCTTACGTCAAGCGGGGTTAGCGCAATTGGTCGTCAGCTGTCAACAGGCGGTGAACGTCTCCGAAACATGTTGGAAATGGTTCACGGGCGGTTTGACGGAGGATTGATCAACGATGATCAGCCCGATTTCCGGTCAGGGCCTCGTGCCGACTTGGTGCCGACTTCGGCGCGGCGGGGTCCCGGGTGCTTTCGCCGACACAATGCGGCTGAATATACAGATCGCATTGCAATCATTAGGGAAAGACCCGTCTCAAAACTTGACACCTCGGGCCCGCAAGCAAGAATCGGTACCAGATGTCGGACGGACACGAGCCGGTGCTGCTCAACGAGGTGCTCGAGTGGCTCGCCCCGCGGCCGGGTGGCCGTTATTGCGATGCGACAGTCGGCCTGGGGGGCCACGCCCGGGCGATTCTCGAAAGGTCTGCACCCGATGGGCGGCTGGTCGGTCTCGATCGGGACCAGGACGCGATCGCGGCCGCCGGCACGTCGCTCGCTGAGTTCGGCGACCGCGTGACCCTGGTCCACGCTCCGTTCTCCCAGGTCGGCGATGCGCTGGCCCGGGTCGGGGCAGTGCCGGTCGATGGTTTCCTGGTCGACCTCGGCGTCTCGTCGCCGCAGCTCGATCGGCCCGAGCGCGGGTTTTCCTTCCGCCAATCGGGTCCGCTCGACATGCGCATGGATCAAACGCAGGGTGAGACGGCGGGCGAGCTGCTGCGGCGGATCGACGAGGAGGAGCTGGCAACGATCATCCGCGAATATGGTGAGGAACGTTACGCGGGGCGGATCGCGCGCGCCATCATCGAAGCGCGCGAACGCGGCGAGCTCGAGTCGACCGGAGCGCTCGGGACGATCGTTGCCCGCGCGATGCCCCGGCACGAGTGGCACAAGAACCCGGCGACGCGCACCTTCCAGGCGCTGCGCATCGCCGTGAATCAGGAGCTGTCCCAGATCGAACGGCTGCTCGATCAGATGGCCGATTGCCTGCGGCCGGGGGGGCGTCTGTGCATCATCGCCTTCCACTCCCTGGAGGACCGGATCGTGAAGCGCCGGCTGCGCGAGCTGGCGGGGCGCGCCGGGACCGGCGCGCCGGCGCGCGTCCGCCTGCTGAACAAGCACGTCATCGTCGCCGGCGACGAGGAGCGAGAGCGCAATCCCCGCGCCCGTTCCGCGAAGCTGCGCGCCGCGGAGAGGATCTGAGGACCGGATGGCTCCTCCGCCCATGGTGATCGATGACCGCCGGCGCCGCGACGGGGTCGGCGGCGGGGTTGGCGTCGGCGGATTCCTGCTGGCGCTGGTCACCGCGGGCGCCCTGCTCCATGTCGGCGTCCGCATGAAAGGGATCGAGGTCGCCTACGCGCTCGGCAAGGAGCGAAAGCTCAACACCGAGCTGGAAGAGGCGCGCCGCCGTCTGCATATCGAGATCGACATGCTCAAGGATCCCGATCGCGTCGTCGGTCTCGCGCGCGACAAGCTGCAGATGGGCCCGCCCCGGCCGGGTGACATCTGGCGCGGGCCGCCGCCGGCGCCGGCGCCGCCCCCGGTCGAAGTCTCGGTGTCGCGGCGAGGCCCGAGGTGAGTCGGATGATGAGTTGGATGACGAATCGGCAGACGAGTCGTCATCCGAAAGGCCGCGAATGACCGGCGCCACGCGCTGGACCCGGATCCGCCTGGTCGCGTGCGGCATCGCCTTTGGCGCGCTGTTCGTCGCCGTCGGCAAGCGGGCCTTCAATCTCCAGATCGGCCAGGGCGAGCGGCTCAAGGCCATGGCCGAGGAGCAGTACCTGCGCGAGATCGAGCTGCCGCCCCGCCGCGGGCGGATCCTCGATCGCAACGGCGCCGAGCTGGCGTCGACCGCCGACGTCGACTCGGTCTACTGCAACCCGCGGCGCCTCGCCGACGCGCGCGAGGCGGCGCATCGGCTGGCCCGCGTGCTGGGGCTCGACGCGCGCGAGCTGGAGAAGCGGCTGGCGCAGCGGCGCTACTTCGCCTGGATCAAGCGCAAGGTCACGCCCGACGAGGCCACGGCCGTGCGCGCGCTGGAGCTGCCGGGCGTCGCCTTCGTGCGCGAGCCGCGCCGCTTTTATCCCAACCGATCGCTCGCGGCCACCGTCATGGGCATGGCCGGGTCAGACGGCCGCGGCCTCGACGGCGTCGAGCTCGCCTTCGATGAAGCGCTGCGCGGCAGCGCCTCGTCGGTGCAGGGGGTGCGCGACGCGCTCGGGCGCGAGCTGTTCGTCGAATCGGCGTCCGACGCCACCGGGGCCGCCGGCAGCGACGTCGTGTTGACCATCGATCGCTACCTCACGTTCGTCACCGAGCGCGCGATCGCCGACGCGGCGGCGCGCCATCACGCCAAGGCGGTCGTCGCCGTCATGCTCGATCCACGCAACGGCGAGGTGCTGGCGATGGCGTCGGTGCCGTCGTTCAATCCCAACGATACGGCCGGCGCCGCCGAGGGGGGCGCGCGCGACCGCGCCATCACCGATACCTTCGAGCCCGGCTCGACCATGAAGACGTTCACGATCGCGTCGGCGCTCGACGCCGGGGTCGTGCGGCCGGAGGATCGCTTCGACTGCCTGAACGGCAGCATGAAGGTCGGCAAGTACACCATCCACGACACCCACTCGAACGGAGTCCTGACCGTCGCCGAGGTGTTCAAGTTCTCCAGCAACATCGGCGCGACCAAGATCGCGCGCCGCCTCGGCCGCGAGCGGCTGGCCGAGGCCCTGGACCGTTACGGCTTCGGGCGGTCGACCGAGATCGGTTTGCCGGGGGAGCGTTCGG
The DNA here is from genome assembly GCA_963778795.1 of uncultured Pseudomonadota bacterium. Lineage (GTDB taxonomy): Bacteria > Myxococcota_A > Polyangia > Fen-1088 > Fen-1088 > DASRQZ01. Next base: position 517,872 of record CAVZVU010000006.1, read on the forward strand.
GCGTCGTGCGTCCGGTCGAGAAGTGGGGCGACATCGGCTTCGCCAACGTCGCGTTCGGGCACGGGATCGCGGTGACGCCGTTGCAGGTCGTCGCCGGCGTCTCGGCGATCGCCGCCGGCGGCGTTTATCATCACCCGCACATCGTCTCGCGCATCGTGTCGCCCGAAGGGGCGATCGAAACGCCGGCCGGCGAAGAGGAGCACCGCGTGATGTCGGAGGCGACGGCGCGTGCCATGGTTGGGATCATGCGCGGCGTGACCGAGACCGGCGGCACCGCCAAGCTGGCGGCGATCGACGGCTACCCCGTCGCCGGCAAGACGGGAACGGCGCAGAAGGCCGTTGGCGGGCACTACGATCCCAGCCGGTACGTGGCCTCGTTCGTGGGGTTCGCGCCGGCGCAGGATCCGCGCATCGCGCTGATCGTGCTGATGGACGAACCGCAGGGCGGGCACCTCGGGGGCGCGGTCGCGGCGCCGGTCTTCAAGGAGATCGCCGAGCAGGCGCTGCGCTACCTGCACGTGCCCCCGGTCGGAACGCCCGGAACCCCCGGAACGTCGACGCCGGCCGCGCTGGCCGCGCGAAAGTCGGCGGCCGCGGTCCCCGACGACGACGACGTGCCGGCCGGCGACCTGCCGCCGACCGATTCCCCGGTTGCCTACGCGGGCGAGACCGACGAGGCGCCGGCCGCGGGCGTGGTCGCCAGCACCGCCGGCGACGATTCGGAGGGGGAGTGGGACGTGGTCGCCGGGACCGAAGGCGCGCCGGCCGCCGGCGCCGCAGCGTCGAGGGTCACGGTGCCCAACTTCGGCGGCATGAGCATCGCCGAGGCGATCCGCGCGGCGCGCCGCAGCGGCGTCGAGCTGGCCTTCGACGAGAGCAAGGGGAGCGCGAGCGGTGTCGCCATCCTGCAGCACCCGGCACCCGGTCCCGCCCTGCGCGGCACGCTCTGTCGCGTCGCTTTTGGGCGGCGCGAATGAGCGGCGGCGGCGGTCCGTTTCGTCTCGGCGCCCTGCTGGCCGGCGTGCCGGATGTTGTCGGAGTGCCCGCGCGCGCCCGAGCAGACGACTACGACGTCGAGATCGCCGAGGTGCGCGACGATTCGCGCGCGGTCGCTGCCGGCGATCTGTTCGTCGCCATCCCCGGCACCGCGGTCGACGGCCGGCGCTTCATCGCTGACGCCGCCGCGCGCGGCGCCCGCGCGCTGGTCGTCGAGGGGCCCGCGCCGGCGTCGGCGTCGACGTTTCCTGGCGTCGTGGTCTCGGTCGGCAGCGCCCGGCGCGCGCTGGGGATCATCGCCGCGAACCGCTTCGACGCCGCGCGCGCCATGGATCTGATCGCGGTCACCGGTACCAACGGCAAGACCACCACCACCTATCTGCTCGAATCGATGCTGCTGGCCGCCGGGCAGAGCCCGGGGGTGATCGGCACCGTCAGCTATCGCGCGGCGGGGTGGGCCGGCGGCGCGCGCGACGCTTCGCTCACGACGCCCGGGGCGCTGGCGCTGCACGGGTTGTTCGCCGAGATGCGCGACGCCGGCACCACCGACGTCGTTCTCGAGGCCTCCTCGGCGGCGCTGGATCAGGGGCGGCTCGAGGGGTGCCGATTTCGCGTGGCCGGCCTGACCAACGTCACCCAGGATCACCTCGACTATCACGGCACGATGGAACGCTACTTCGACGCCAAGGCGATCCTGTTCGAGCGGCTGCTGCGCGCCGAAGCCGGCGTCGGTGTCGGTGCGTTCTTCGTCGAGCAGGACGAGGGGCGCCGCATGCGCGCGCGCGCGGCGGGCGGCGTCTCGATTCTGGGCATCGCCCTGTCGCGCGAGGCGGCGTCGCGCGCCGGCGGCGGCGCCGAGGTCGTGGTGACGCGGGCCGAGCCCTCCGACGCCGGCTGGCGGGGCGAGATCGCGACCCCGAGCGGCGCCGTCGTCTTCCGGTCGCCGCTGGTGGGCGGCTTCAACCTGGCCAACATCGCGCTCGCCGTCGGGATGGCGATCGGTCGCGGCCTCGGGCGCGATGCGATCGCCGCCGGCCTCGAGCGCCTCTCGGGCGTCGCCGGCCGGCTCGAGCGCGTGCCCAACCCGTGCGGCGTGCTGTGCGTCGTCGACTATGCCCACACCCCCGACGCGCTCGAGCGCGCGATCGCGGCGCTGCGGCCGCTGACGACCGGGCGCCTCATCACCGTCTTCGGTTGCGGTGGCGACCGTGACCGGGGCAAGCGTCCGATCATGGGCGAGGCGGCGGCGCGCGATGCCGACATCGCGATCGTCACCTCCGACAATCCGCGCACCGAGGAGCCGGAGTCGATCCTCGACATGATCACCGCCGGCGTGCGCCGTCAATCGATCCCGGAGCTGGGCGCCGACGCGCTGGCGACGGCGACGCGCGGCTACCATCGCGAGGCCGACCGCCGCACCGCGATCCGGCGCGCCGCGGCGGCCTGCCGGCCGGGCGACGTTCTGCTGATCGCCGGCAAGGGGCACGAGGACTACCAGATTCTGGGTACCACCAAGATCCACTTCGACGATCGCGAAGAGGCTTCCGCTGCGTTCGCGGCTGTGACAGCGTCCGAGGTCATTCGATGACCGTCGGCCCCGCCACCCACGACCTCGGCTTCGCGCTGGCTGCCATGAAGGGCATCCTGCTGCAGACCGGTCGCGGCTCGGGCGCTGTCGCGGCCCCGTCAGCGTCGGCGTGGTCGCCCGACCACTTCGCCGGCGCCGCCACCGATAGCCGTCAGGTCGCGCGCGGGCAGATCTTCTTCGCGCTGCCCGGCGCCACCGTCGACGGTTTCGCGTTCTGCGCCCAGGCCGTCGCCGCGGGCGCGTCGGTGCTGGTCGTCGCCGGCGGACGCGGCGTGCCGCCGGGGTGCGAGAGCGCCAGCGTCGTGGCGGTCGCCGATCCGCTGGCCGCGCTCGGCGACCTGGCTTCGGCGGTGCGCGCGCGCTTTGCCGGCCGGGTCATCGGCGTCACCGGGTCCAATGGCAAGACCACCACCAAGGAGCTGATTGCGGCCGCGCTCGCGCCGTCGGGCGGCGTGCTGCGCACGCCCGGCAACTTCAACACCGAGGTCGGCCTGCCGCTGACCATCCTTTCGGCTCGTGGCGACGAGGCGTTCTGGGTCCTCGAGATGGCGATGCGCGGGCGCGGCGAGATCGCGCTGCTGGCGCGCATCGCGGGCCCGCACATCGGTGTCATCACCAACGTCGCCGGCGCGCACCTCGAACGTCTCGGATCGATCGAAGAGGTGGCGCACGCCAAGGGAGAGCTGTTCGCCGGGCTGGACCCCGGTCGCGGGGGCGTCGCGATCCTGCCCGCCGGCGATCGCCTGATCGAGGCCGAGGCCGACGCGGCGGCGATCCCGGCCGGCCGGCGCGTCACCTTCGACGGCGAGCGCCGCGGGGACGTCCACACGCTGGAGCTGATCCCCGCCGGCACCAGCGGCAGCATCGTGCGCTACGCCGTGGGGCAGGTGCCGGTCGTGGTGCGCCTGCCGCTCGCGGGCGCGCACAACGCGCGCAACGCCGGCGCGGCGCTGGCGGTGGCGCTGGCGGCCGGCGTGCCGATCCCGGCCGCGGCGCGCGCGCTGGAGACGTTGACGTTGCCGCCGCACCGGTCGGCGGTGCTGTCGGCGGGCGACCGGACGATCCTCGACGATTGCTACAACGCCAATCCGGCCTCGATGCGCGCGGCGCTGGCGTCGGTCGCGGCGTCGGCGCCGGCGGGCGCGCGCAGCTTCGCGATCCTGGGCGACATGCTCGAGGTCGGGCCCGATGCCGAGGCGCTGCATCGCGAGATCGGCGCCGAGGCGGCGCGCCAGCTGCGCGGCGGCCTGGCCGGGGTGGGTCCGCTCGGCGCGGCGATCGTCGCCGGCGCGCGCGCGGCTGGTGTCGACCCGGCGCGCGCCGTCACCGCGTCCAGCCCCGAGGAGGCGGCGCGGTGGGTCGCCAGCTGGACCAGCCCCGGCGACTGGATCCTGGTCAAGGCCTCGCGCGGGATGAAGCTCGAGCGCGCGGTCGAGTCCTTGGTCGGCGCCTTGAAACCCACGCGTGAGCCCGAGGGAGCCTGAAACCGTCGAACCTGACGTGAGGTGACCGATGCTGTTCCATCTCTTCAACATCCTCCGCGAGCGGGTCCCGGGCGCGAACGTCTTTCGCTATGTCTCGACGCGCGTCGGCCTGGCGACGCTCACCTCGCTGTTGATCACCTTCCTGGTCGCCCCCTGGTTCATCCGGCGCGCGCGCGAGCGCCAGCTGGGCGAGGTGATCCGCGACGACGGCCCGGCCAGCCACGCGTCGAAGAAGGGGACGCCGACCATGGGCGGCGCGCTGATCATCCTGGCGCTGGTGGCGGCGACGCTTCTCTGGTGCGACCTGCGCAGCACGCTGGTCTGGCTGACGCTGCTGGTGACCGTCGGGTTCGGCGTCGTCGGTTTCCTCGACGACTACCTCAAGATCACGAAGCGCAACAAGAAGGGGCTGCCGGGGCGGTTCAAGATCCTGCTCGAGTTGGTCATCGGCGGCGTCGCCGTGGTCTGGCTGTTCTCGAGCGAGGCGCTCGCGCCCGAGCTGCGGCTGCACCTGGCGCCGCCGCTGGTCAACTTCCACCACCACTCGCTGACGCTGCCGCTGGCGGCCTACATCGCGTTTGGCATCTTCGTGGTCATCAGCGCCAGCCAGACGGTGAACCTGACCGACGGCCTCGACGGGTTGGCGATCGGCCCGGTCATCATCTGTTCCTTCACGTTCCTGTTCCTCGCCTACGCCGCCGGGACGACGCTGCGCAACTTCAACGTCGCGGACTACCTGGGCATGCCCCACATCCGCGGCGCGGGCGAGCTGGCGGTCTTCTGCGGCGCCATCGGCGGCGCCGGCATCGGCTTTCTCTGGTTCAACACCCACCCGGCGCAGGTGTTCATGGGCGACGTCGGCGCGCTCGCGCTCGGCGGCGCCATCGGCTTCGTCGCGCTGGCCACCAAGACCGAGCTCTCGTTGCCGATCATCGGCGGCGTCTTCGTCGCGGAAGGGGTCAGCGACATCATCCAGGTGGTCCACTTCAAGCGCACCGGGCGGCGCGTGTTCCTGATGGCGCCGATCCACCACCACTTCGAGAAGAAGGGCTGGCCGGAATCGCGCATCGTGGTTCGTTTTTGGATTGTCTCGTTCGCTTGCGCGATCCTGGGCCTTCTGTTGACGCTCAAGGTGCGATGACGATCGATTTGCAGGGCAGGCGCGTGCTGGTGGTCGGGCTCGGACGTTCGGGCGTCGCGGCGGCGCAGCTGTGCGCGGCGCGCGGCGCGCGGGTGACCGTCACCGACAGCCGCGCCGCGGGCGATCTCGGCCCGGCGCTGGCGGCGCTGCCGGCGGGCGTGGCGCGCGCGCTCGGTGGTCACCCGCCGGAGATCTTCACCGCCGCCGACCTCATCGTGCTGTCGCCGGGCGTGCCGGAGATCGCGCCGCTGGTCGCCGCGCGACAGGCCGGCGTCGCGGTCACCGGAGAGATGGAGCTCGGGTCGCGGTTCGTGGCCGCGCCCATGGTCGCGATCACCGGCACCAACGGCAAGTCGACCACCACCACGTTGTGCGGTGCGATGCTGGCCGAGACCGGCCGTCCGACGTTCGTCGGCGGTAACCTGGGCGAGCCGCTGTGTGAAGCGGTCGGCACGCCGGCGGCGGACGCCGGTGGATACTGCGTCGTCGAGGCATCGAGCTTTCAGCTCGAGACGGTCGAGAGCTTCCGGCCGCGCGTCGCGGTGCTGCTGAACATCACCGCCGACCACTTCGACCGCCACGACGGGCTCGAGGGCTACGCCGCCGCCAAAGCGCGCATCTTCCGCGCGCAACAGCGCGACGACTTCGCGGTGGTCAACGCCGACGACGCGCTGGCGATGCGGGTCTCTGCCGACATCGCGGCGCGCCGGCTCACCTTCTCGACCGAGCGCCCGTTACGCGAGGGGGGCTGGCTGTCGTCGTCGTCGGGCGCGTCGGCGATGTCGGCCGCGTCGCCATCGTTGATCCTCAAGCTGCCGGGCGGCGACGAGGAGAGCTATCCCGGCGTCCTGCCGGCGCTGACCGGTAAACACAACCAATCGAACGCGCTGGCGGCGCTGCTGGCGGCGCGGCTCGCCGGCGCGACGCCAGCCGAGGCGCGGCGCGGTCTGCTCGGATTTCGCGCGCTGTCCCACCGCATGGAGCTGGTCGTCGAGTCGGGCGGCGTCGCCTATTTCGACGATTCGAAGGGGACCAACGTCGGCGCGGTCGTCGCGGCGCTGGCCGGATTTCCCCGCCCGGTCGTCTTGATCGCGGGCGGACGCGACAAGGGGGGCGACTACGCGCCGCTGGCGGCGGCGTTGCGCGCCGTCGGACGGGGCGCGGTCCTGATCGGCGAGGCGGCCGATCGGATCGCCGCGGCGCTGGCGTCGGCGCAGTCGCCAGCGCTGCCGGTGCGGCGAACCGCGAGCATGGAAGAGGCGGTGCGCGCCGCGATCGGCCTCGCGCGGCCGGGCGACGCGGTCGTGCTGTCCCCCGCCTGTTCGAGCTTCGACATGTTTCGCGACTACGCCCACCGCGCCGAGGTCTTCCGCGCCGCCGTCCGCGCGCAGCTCGAGAATCGGGCGCCAGCCGAGGCCGGCGCCGGCGCCGGCACGACCCAGAGGCCGGTCCGATGAGCATCGGCGACAAGCTCCGCGCCGGCGCGCCGACGCGGTCGTCGACGTTCGCAAACGACGCGGCCGGCTCCGGGTCGCTCTACGGCCGGGCGCAGGGCGCTGTGGAGGGCTCGGTCAAGGAGCGCTTCGACCACTGGTGGCGCGCGCGGTTCGGCGAGCACCGCCCGATCCGACCGAGCGAAGTCGGCACCGATCGCGTCCTCGTCGGCGCCGTCCTGCTGTTGATGGCGTTCGGCCTGGTGATGGTCTTCTCGTCGGGCGCGGTGTTCGCGGCCCGCAAGTACGGCGACGCCGCCTATTTTTTGAAACGCGAGCTGGTGTACGTCATCCTCGGCCTGGGCGCGATGAGCCTGGCTCTGCGCACCGACTACTCGATCTACCGGCGCTTCGCCTACCCGCTGCTCGGCTTCTCGATCCTCGCGCTCGCCGCGGTCCTCAAGATCGGGTCGCGCGCCGGCGGCGCGATCCGCTGGTTCCGCCTCGGGCCGCTCTCGTTTCAGCCGGGCGAGCTGGCCAAGCTGGCGCTGTGCATCTACCTCGCGTCGTTGCTGGCGCGCAAAGCGGAGAAGGTGCGCGTCTTCTCCGTCGGCTTCCTGCCGCCGCTGGTGGTCACCGGCGTGATGATGGCGCTGCTGCTCAAGCAGCCCGATCTCGGCACGGCGGCGATCTTTGGCGCGGTGGCGCTGGGGCTGCTGTTCGTCGCGGGCACGCGCACCAGCTACCTGATCCTTGCGGTGCTGGTCGCGGCGCCGGCGGGTTGGAAGTTCATCGTGTCGACCCCGTTCCGCATGCGGCGCATGCTGGCGTTCCTCGACCCGTGGGCGTTCCGGCGCGACGTCGGCTACCAGATCACCGAGTCGCTGATCAGCGTCGGATCGGGCGGGCTGAGCGGACTTGGCCTGGGCGACGGGCGCCAGAAGCTGTTCTTCCTGCCCGAGGCGCACACCGACTTCATCCTGTCGATCATCGGCGAGGAGCTGGGGCTGGTCGGGGTGCTGTTCGTCGTCGCCGGATTTTCGGTGCTGGTCTGGCGCGGGCTGCGCGCCGCCTTCCGCGCGCGCGACCTGTTCGGGTGCTATCTGGCCTTCGGGATCACCGCGATGTTCGGTCTGCAGGCGCTGGTGAACATGGGCGTCGTGCTCGGGTCGCTGCCGACCAAGGGGTTGCCGCTGCCGTTTATCAGCTACGGCGGCACGTCGTTGGTGGTAAGCCTGTTCATGGCCGGTGTGCTCGGTAACATCTCTGCCCGTCGCCCCGAACCGGGCGCGAATCTGCTGGAGGGGGCGCGTGGCCGCGGCGGCCGCGCGCGCAACCGCCGCATGGACGACGCCCCCCGGCTGATCGTCGAGGTCGGCCCGCAGTCGTCGTCGTCGTCGTCGCGTCGTCGCCCTCGGCCGAAACGGACCGATGCGCGTGATCATCGCGGGTGGCGGGACCGGCGGGCATCTCTATCCCGGCATCGCCATCGCCGAAGAGGTGACCGCGCGTCCGGGCGGCGAGGTGCTGTTCGTCGGCACGTCGCGCGGCCTGGAAGCCAAGCTGGTGCCCAGCGCCGGCTACGCGCTGGAGCTGCTCGAGGTCAGCGGCCTCAAACGCACGGGGCTGCGCGCGCTGTTGCGCGGGCTGTGGCGCCTGCCCGGGGCGTTCCTCGGCTCGCGCGCGATCCTCCGCCGCTTTCGCCCCGACCTGGTGATCGGCGTCGGCGGTTACGCGTCGGGGCCGATCGTGCTGGCCGCCGCGCTGTCTGGCTACGCCACCGCGATCCAGGAGCAGAACAGCCGCCCGGGGTTCACCAACCGCCTGCTCGGGCGATTCGTCCGCCGCGTCTTCATCGCCTTCGACGAGAGCCGGGGCTACTTTGCCGCCGCGAAGACCATGCTATCGGGCAATCCGGTGCGCCGCGCTTTCCTCACCAGCAACGCTGCTACCAGCCTATCTCTGCCGTCGGCGTCGGCGTCGGCGAACGCGGCATCGCCCACACCGCCGACCCTGCTGATCGTTGGCGGCAGTCAGGGCGCGCGCCCGGTGAACGAGCTGGTGTGCGCGATGGTACCGATCCTCGCGCAACGCGGGACCTTGCCGCGGATCGTCCATCAGACCGGTCCAGCCGACTTCGAGCGCACCCGCGCGCGCTACGCCGCCGCGACCGTGAATGGGGCACCGCTGAGCGACAGCTCCGGTCTCGTCGGCGACAGCTCCGGTCCTGTCGATATCCGCCCGTACATCGACGACATGCCGGCCGCGCTCGCTCAGGCGAGCCTGGTGATCGGCCGCGCGGGGGCGCTGACGCTGGCCGAGCTCGCGATCGTCGGATGTCCCGCGATCCTGGTTCCGCTGCCGACCGCCGCCGACGATCACCAGACCGCGAACGCACGCGAGATGGAACGCGCGGGCGCCGCCGTGCTGCTGCCCCAGGCCGAAGCGACCGGCGAGCGTCTGGCCGACTTGGTGGCGTCGGTGCTCGGCGATCCGGCGAAGCGTGAAACCATGTCGGCCGCGATGGCGGCGCTGGGGCGCCCCGGCGCCGCGCGCGCGATCGTCGACGAGCTGGAACGGATGGCGCCCGCGCCGACGGGAGCGGCGGCCTGATGTTTCGCAAGCGCAACGTCGCGATCCATTTCGTCGGCATCGGTGGCATCGGTATGTCGGGCATCGCCGAGGTGCTGCTCAACCTCGGCTATCCGATCTCCGGCTCGGACCTCAAGGCCAGCGACGTCACGCGCCGGCTGGTGTCGCTGGGCGCCAAGATCCACCTCGGTCACAGCCCCGACCAGGTGGCGGCCGCCGACGTCGTCGTGGTGTCGAGCGCGGTGCGCTCCGACAACCCCGAAGTCGCCGCTGCCCGCGCGCGCGACATCCCGGTCATCCCGCGCGCCGAGATGCTGGGCGAGCTGATGCGGGTCAAGGACGGGGTCGCCGTCGCTGGCAGCCACGGCAAGACCACGACGACCACGATGATCGCCGTGATCCTGGCGCTGGCTGGCCTCGACCCGACGGCGATCATCGGCGGCAAGGCGCGCGCGTTCGGCTCGAACGCGCGCCTCGGCGAGGGGGAGATCCTGGTCGCCGAGGCCGACGAGTCCGACGGCTCGTTCCGCCACCTGATCCCGATGGTGGCGGTCATCACCAACATCGACCGCGAACACCTCGACCACTTCGGATCCGAGAGCGCACTCACCGACGCATTTCTCGACTTCGCCGACCGGGTGCCGTTCTATGGCCTGGTGGTCCTCGGTTCCGACAGCCCGAAGGCGATGGATCTCGCGCCGCGCCTGCTGCGCCGCCACGTGACCTACGGGCTGCGCAGCGGCGACTACCGGGGGGACGTGCTCGAGGCGCGTCCTGACGGCACTCGCTTTCGGATCACGGTGCGCGGCAAGCTGCGCGGCGAGGCGCAGGTGCGCATGCCGGGCGTGCACTACGCCGAGAACGCGCTGGCGGCGCTCTGTGTCGCCGACTACCTCGGCGTTTCGTTCCAGGATTACTGCGCGGCGCTGGAGAGCTTCCAGGGCGTCGACCGGCGGTTTTCGCTGCGCGGTGAGGCGAACGGCGTCCTGGTGATCGACGACTACGGACATCACCCCACCGAGCTGGCCGCCACCGTCGCCGCGGCCCGGCTCTACGGCCGTCGTTTGGTGGTGGCGTTTCAGCCGCACCGCTACACCCGCACCCGCGATCTGTTGCCGTTCTTCGCGCCGACCCTCAGCGGCGCCGACGTGGTCTTGCTGACCGACATCTACGCCGCCGGCGAGAGCCCGATTGAAGATGTATCGACGGAGAAGTTGCTGGCGACCTTTCCTGCCGGGCGCGACGTCCGCTACGTGCGCCGTCCGGCGCTGGCGACGGAGCTGCGCGCGCTGGTGCGGCCGGGCGACATGGTGCTGGTGCTGGGCGCGGGTGACATCACCAACGTCGCCGGCGAGCTGCTGGCGCTGCTCGAGGACCGGGGGGCCAGCACGTGAACCCCGTCGGCTCGTATGGCGGCTCGTATGGCGGGCCGCCCGGCGGCACGCCCGGCGCGCTCTCGCCTGGCGGCGCGCGCGGCGCTCTCGAGGCGCGCGTCGCTCCCGCCGTGATGTCCGCGGCCGCCCCGGGTACGGGCGCGGCGGCCCGGCGCGGCCTGTTTCGGCGCCGGCAGAATCACCGTATCACCGTCGCCTCCCCCTCGGTCGCGGTCTGGGTCGCGCGCGTCGTGCACGCGGGCGTCCGGCGCGGGCTGTTCTTGCTCAAGGCGCTGGCGGCGGTCGCGGTCCTGGCGGGCGCGGCCTGGGGCGGGCAACAGGCGGTGCGCCACGTGATCGCGTCGCCCCGCTTCGCGCTCCGGCAGATCCAGGTCAGCCCCACCGCAGCGTGTGCCGCGCGAGGAGGTCCTGGCGCTGGCGGAGGTCGAGGCCGGAGACCGGCTGCTCTCGATCGACACCGACGCCGTCGCGGCGCGGGTCGCGAGCCACCCCTGGGTGGCGGCGGCCCGCGTGCGCCGCGAGCTCCCCTCGGTGCTGGCCATCGACGTCACGCGAGCGCCGCGCGGCCGCCGTCGCCGTGCTGGGCGGCCTCTATCTCATCGACGAGAGTGGGCATCCTTTCAAACGCGCAACCCTCGACGAGGCCGAAGGCCTGGTGTTGCTGACCGGCGTGACGCGCCAGCAGTACGCCTCCTTTCGCGACGCCAGCGCCGCGGCCTATCGCGAAGCGCTGGCGATCCTCGACGAGTATCGTGCGCCGGTCGGGTCGCCCGCGCCTGCGCCCGCCGCGCCCGCCGCGCCGACGGCGACGGCGCCGGCGCGCCCGCCGCTGTCCGAGATCCACATCGATCCCCGATACGGGTTTTCGCTGCTGCTCTACGACGGTGGCGCCGAGATCCGACTCGGGCGCGGCGACTACACCGACAAGCTCGAAAGGCTCGACCGGATCCTGGCCGGACTCTCCGCGCTGGGGGCGCGCGGGCCGGCCGCCCTGCGCACCGTCCATCTCGACGGACCGAACCGCGATCGGGTTCCGGTGCGCCTGGCCGACAGCCCGTCCCGGTAGAGAACAGGGGGCCCTGGGAGGTCCCGCGCGACAAAAAATTTCGGTCCGCCGCGGAACGCGGTGAGAATCGGCGCATAGCCATGGCCAGAAAATCCTCGGACATCATCGTGGGCCTCGACATCGGCACGACCAAGATCGCCGCGGTGGTCGGGGAGATCGGGCGCGACGGCCTCGACATCATCGGGGTCGGCACCCACCCGTCGCGCGGCCTCAAGAAGGGGGTGATCGTCAACATCGACTCCACCGTGGCGTCGATCAAGCAGGCGGTGCTCGAGGCCGAGAGCATGTCGGGCTGCGAGATCTCGCAGGTCTACGTCGGCATCGCCGGCGGCCACATCAAGGGCGTGAACTCGACCGGCACCGTCGCGGTCAAGGACAAGGAAGTCCGCCCGACCGACGTCGCCAAGGTGCTGGAGCTGGCGCGCGCCATCGCGCTGCCGGTCGACCGCCACATCATTCACGTGCTGCCGCAGGAGTACAAGATCGACGGCCAGGACGGCGTGCGCGAGCCGCTGGGCATGTGCGGCGTGCGCCTGGAGGCGCGCGTGCACATCGTCACCGCCGCCGCCGCCGCCGCGCAGAACATCATCAAGTGCTGCACGCGCTGCGACCTCGAGGTGCTGGACATCGTGCTCGAGCCGCTGGCCTCGGGCGAGGCGGTGCTGGAGGAGGACGAGAAGGGGCTCGGCGTCGCGCTGGTCGACATCGGCGGCGGCACGACCGACATCGCCATCTTCACCGATGGGGCAGTCGCGCACACCAGCGTGATCCCGATCGGCGGCCACCAGCTGACCAGCGACATCGCCTTCGGGCTGCGCACGCCGCCGCACGAGGCGGAGAAGATCAAGATCCGCGCCGGCTGCGCGCTGGCGAGCATGGTGGGCGAGGACGAGACCCTGGAGGTCGCCTCGGTCGGGGGCCGCGCGCCGCGCATCCTGTCGCGCCAGATGCTCTGTCGCGACATCATCCAGCCGCGCATCGAGGAGATCTTCTCGTTCGTCAAGGCCGAGATCGTCCGCCTCGGCTGCGAGGACATGCTGGCGTCGGGCGCCGTGATCACCGGCGGCTCGACCGGCCTGCCCGGGATGACCGAGCTCGCCGAGGAGATCCTGGGTATCCCGGTGCGCCGCGGGATGCCCAAGGGGGTCGGCGGGCTGGCCGAGGTCGTGCAAGTCGCCCACCTTCTCGACCGGCGTCGGCCTGGTGCAGTACGGCGTCGCCCGTCAGGTCGCACGACCGCCCGTCGGAGACCGCACCCAAACGCTCCGGTCTCTTCTCCCGCATCCGACGCACCCTGACGAGCGCGTTCTAAATCGCAGCCGGCGTGCCGAGTGGTCCCGGCGCCGAGTCGCCGTCGCTATGGTATAAGCACAGGTCGTTCGGAGGGGGTCGGCATGACGGAGATCGAGCTTTTGACCGCTGCAGGGGAGCGCCGGCGCCTTCCGGTGTCGGGCGGGCGCTTGATCATCGGTCGCGGATCGGACAGCGACGTGTTCCTGCCCGACCACCTGCTGTCGCGCCGCCACGCCGAGATCGAGCCGCGCGACGGCGCCTTCTACATCATCGACCTCGGCAGCACCAACGGCACCTTCCTGAACGGCGAGCGCGTCATCGGCGAGCGGCGCCTGCACAACGGCGATCTGATCGCCGTCGGCGAGAGCAAGCTGGTCTTCTCCGACGGTACGCGCCGACAGCAGCAGCGACAACGCTCGCGCTGCTCGGCGCCGAGTCGTACAAGATCGACGAGCTCCGCTCGCGCATCACCAGCCGCGTCGTCGAGGTCGTCGACCTGCCGCGCCAGACGCGGGTCTTCCAGCTGCTTGAGCCGCGCCAGCTCGTCGCTGCTCGGCCGCCGCCCGCTGCCCGAGCTGTTCGAGCGCGTGCTCGACGTGATCTTCGAGGCGGTGCCGGTCGAGCGCGGCGCGATCGTGTTGCTGGAGGCGGGCTCGGGCGCGCCGCAGGTCGTGGCGGCGCGCAGCCGCGAGGGCGATCCGATCACGCGCATCTCGAGCGCGATCTGGCGCCGCGTCGTCGAGGAGCGCGTCGCCCTGCTGATCCCCAACGTGCTCGACGACGAGGTCTACAAGGCGCGCCACAGCCTGGTCGCCACCGGCGTGCGCTCGGCGATGTGCACGCCGCTGTGGCTGGCGCCCAAGATGGGGATGACCGAAGAGGTGATCGGCCTGGTCTACGCCGACACGCGCAATGCGATGCGCGCGTTCGAGCGCGACGATCTCGAGATCCTGACGGCGCTGTCGAACATCGCGGCGTCGAAGATCGAAGGCACGCGCCTGCTCGAGGCCAACTTCGAGAAGGAGCGCCTCGAGGGCGAGATGCGCATGGCGGCCGAGATCCAGCGCAGCATCCTGCCCAAGGCAGCGCCCCACGTTCCCGACTGCGAGCTCGACGGCGAGAGCCGCTCGTGCGAGGCGGTCGGCGGCGACTACCACGACTTCCTCTGGGACGGACGCCAGCTGTCGCTCGCGGTCGCCGACGCTTCGGGCAAGGGGCTGGGCGCGGCGATGCTGATGACGTCGCTGCGGACGGCGGTGCACGCGCACTGGCACGACCCGCCAGCTGTCGCGCGTCGTCGCGCGCATCAACCGCACGTTCTACGAGAACGTCCCCGGCGATCGATTCGCGACCTGCTTCCTCAGCCGGTTCCATCCGGAGAGCGGCCGTCTGCTCTACGTCAGCGCCGGCCACCCGCCGGCGATCCTGGTGCGCGCGAACGGAACCTGCGACAGCCTGCACGAGGGCGGACCGGGGCTGGGACTGTTCGAGACGGCCGAGTTCGAGGAGGGGAGCAAGATCCTGGGCACCGGCGACACGCTGGTCGCCTACTCGGATGGCGTGAGCGAGGCGTGGCCGTCGCAGGAGGAGGCGGAGGTGCACCTGGTGAACCTGGTGCGCACCTACTCGGCGGTGCCGGTGGCGGTGCTGCGCCACCAGATCCTGGCGGCCGTCGATCGCCGCCATGGCGGCGTCCGTCGCGACGACTGCACGGTGGTCGTCCTGCGCTGGGCGCCCACCCGCGTCCGCGCGGGGTCGGGAGTGTCGGAATAGTAAAAAATTAGCGTCGGCTTTCAAGTCGTGGGATCGATAGTCACGGGAGATTTCACGATGCTTGAATTCGACGACGGTGAAGCGAGTCCTGGGCGTCCTGTCATCAAGGTCATCGGAGTGGGCGGTGGCGGCGGGAACTCCATCAACACAATGATCGAGGGTGGCATCGAGGGCGTCGACTTCATCGTCGCCAACACCGACTGCCAGGTGCTGGAAGCGAACCAGGCCGCCATCAAGGTCCACCTCGGCAAGAGCCTGACCAAGGGCCTGGGGGCCGGCGCCAACCCGGAGATCGGCCGCGCAGCCGCGCTCGAGGACGCCTCGCGCGTCGCCGAGGCGCTGGCGGGCGCCGACATGGTGTTCGTCACCGCCGGGATGGGCGGCGGCACCGGCACCGGCGCCGCCCCGGTGATCGCGCAGGTGGCGCGCGATCTGGGCGCGCTGACGGTGGGCGTGGTGACCAAGCCATTCGCCTTCGAGGGGTCGCAGCGCAAGAAGAAGGCGGCGGGCGGTATCAGCGAGCTGGCCAAGGCGGTCGACGCGCTGATCGTGATCCCCAACGACCGACTGATCTCGCTGGCCGGCCTGAAGATGACCTTGAAGGACGCGTTCGCGATGGTCGACAACGTGTGCCTGAACGCCGTGCGCGGCATCAGCGACCTGGTGACGGTGCCGGGCCTCATCAACGTCGACTTCGCCGACGTGCGCACCATCATGACCGGCATGGGCAAGGCGCTCATGGGGACGGGACGGGGGACGGGCGAGAAGCGCGCGATCGAGGCGGCGCAGCAGGCGATCAGCTCGCCGCTGCTCGAGGACGTCTCGATCAACGGCGCCACCGGCATCCTGATCAACATCACCGGCGGGTCAGACCTGACGCTGGCCGAGATGAACGAAGCCTGCAGCCTGATCGAAGAGGCCGCCGATCCGGACGCGAACATCATCTTCGGTTCGGTCATCGACGCGCACGCCGGCGACGAGGTGCGCATCACCGTGATCGCCACCGGCTTCCAGCCGATCCAGTCGTCGGAGCATCTGGCGCCGCCGGTTCGGGGGGCTTCGCCGACCCGCCGCGGTCACGACCAGATGGCGTTGCCGATGTCGGCGCAGGGCAACGGTCAGGTGACCGCCTCGCTCGGCGGCTCGCTCGGATCGTTCTCCACGTTCGGTTCGGCGCCCACCATGGCGATGCCGGCCGCGGCGAATCCGCCGGTGGCGCCGCCGGTCTCGTGGGCGCAGTCGGGGCAGCTGCCGTCCGGTCCAACGGCGCGTGGCTTCGCCGCGGCGGCGGCGCGCAATGTCGAGCCGCCGAACGTCCCGCTCAGCATTCCGATCGACAACCTCGACGACTTCTACGTCGGCGCCGACTACGGCGCGGCGACCCCGGCGCCGGTGGTCAGCTCTCCGTCGGCGCCGATCAGCTACGGCGGCCTGCCGACCGCCGAGTGGACCGCCCCCTCCGAGCGTCCGATCATCCGCCCGCCGGTCTCGGGCGGCGGACCGCAGCCGCGCCGCATGAGCGCCCAGGCGCCGTCGGTGCGCGCTGCCGACGACCTGGGTGTCGAGGAGAGCGAGTTCGACAAGCCCACCTACCTGCGGCGCGGTCTGACCGCGCCCGAGTAGCCCACGCCCGCACGCGCTCGATGAGCCGTCGGTCGTCACGGTCGTTCTCGCGGTCGGCCGCGCTGCGGATCGGTCTGGCGGCGCTATCGCTATCGCTATCGCTCGCGATCGGCGGTTGTCGGCGGAACGTGCCGTCGCCGCCAGCCCCGGCATCGCTGCCGTCGCTGTCGCCCGCGAGCAGCGCGCATCCGGCCCCGTTCGTTCACCCGGAGATTCCTCCTGATCCGGCGCCGCAGGTACGTCCCGAGTGCTCGTACCTGGCGCTGGGTCGGGTCGCCGCGCGTATCCGCCAGACCCAGGGGGTGGCGCTGCGCGCCGGCCGAGCCGCGACGCTCGAAGCGCGCGAAGGATCGGACGTCGGGGTGCGGTTCGCCGGCGATGAGCGAGCTCGAAAGCCAGGTGAAGGGCGATCTCGCCGATCGCGTTCGCATCTGCGTCGGCCAGGACGGGCCGCTCGACGCCGAATGGAACCTCCTGGATGCGTCGCTGGCGTCGCTGGGTGTCTGCGTCGACTGTGCGCGACCCGCGCCGTCGCGTTCGACCGATTGCCAGCGTGCGGCGAGCCTGATCACCCAGGCCGAGAGCGAGGCCGCCGCGCGCGAAAGAGCGCCGGCGTCAGCGCTGCACTAGAACCGCGTCGAGCGCAGGCAGGCTTGCCTGCCGGAGCTCATCGCGGGAGGTTCGGAACCCTCCCAGGGTTCCGAGCTAGCGATCCCCGACGATCACGCGGCGAAGCGGAGGCGCACCAGACGGGCGGCGCCGCTCGACTCCGGCGTCAGCGTGTCCCAGTGCTCGGCGTCGCGGCCGCGGTAGCGAAGCTGGATCCCGCGCGTGGTCTGGCGGCGCAGCGCCTCGCGCGCGACGACCAACACGTCGGCGGTCGGAGGGAGTGAAGACGGGCGTCCATCGCGGAAGAAGACCTGGGGCGACACTGTCGCCTCGGCGACCTCGGAGAAGAGGCGATCGAGACTCTGTTCGTCCAGCGTTGTCTCTTGCACGCTGGTTGCAGAAGCGTCGCCTTCAATCGAGATCACCGGTCGCGTTTTCATTCAGGCTCCTTGGGAAAGTCGGGGATGGCGTTACGCTTGAGGTCCGGCACGCTGCATCGTCCAGCTGGAACGAAAACTTAAGGTCGTTTCAATATTCGGCAACGGGTCGAGTTGTGCCAGTTTCGCGCGCGTTTGCAGGCCCGACCCGAGGCCACATCAGCGCATTTCGCACACAACCGGCGCAGCCCCGCTCCGATAACGCAGAGTGGACAACGGACAACGGAGAATGACCTTCGCGGCTCTTCTGCTCGAGACGGCTCAGCTCTTCTGGCCGGCGCGTTGTGCCGGCTGCCACGAATACGTGGCCGACGATGTGGTTTTTTGTACGTCGTGCGCGCCGTCGGTGACACCCCTTCGGGACGTCTGCTTGGGGTGCGCCCTGCCCAGCGAGCAGAGCCGACCCCGCGCTTGTCGCGCCTGCGCTCGCTTCGCCTTCGCCGGGGCTGAGGTGGCATGCGCGTACGGCGCCGCGCTGGCCGATGCGATCGTCGCCATGAAACACCGGAGCCGGCGCGACCTCGCGCGCCGCCTGGCGCGGCTGCTGGTCGATCCGCTCGCGCGTGTGCTCGCGCGCGGCGCCTTCGGCCACAGCGATGCGCTCGCGCCCGTTCCATTGCACCCGCGCCGCTTGCGGAAGCGCGGATTCAACCAATCGCTCGAGCTGGTACGCGGCGCCCTGTCGCTGCTCGCACGCCATGTCGATGTCCGCGTCGCCGCTCGCCTGCGCCCCGTGCTCGAGCCGACGCTGCTGCGGCGAACCCGCGACACGCGCGAGCTCGGGCACCTGGGCCCGGCGGCGCGCCGGCGCGAGGTCGCGGGCGCCTTCGCGGTGCGCGACGCGGCGCGCGTCCGCGGCCGCCGCGTGGTGCTGGTTGACGACGTCTTCACGACCGGCGCCACCCTCGACGAATGCGCCCGCGTGCTGCGCGCCGCCGGCGCCGTCGAGGTCTGGGTGGTTGCCCTCGCCCGCGCGGTGTAGGTTAGCGCTCCGCCGTGGCGAAGAACGCGACCCAGGCCCAGGAGGAGATCAAGGTCCTCGCGCGCAATCGGCGCGCGCGGCACGAGTACCACGTCGACGAGACGCTGGAGGCAGGTGTCGTGCTGGCCGGCTCCGAGGTGAAATCGATCCGCGCCGGCAAGGCGACGCTGGTCGATGCCTTTGCCGACATCGATCGCGGCGAGGCCTGGTTGCATCAGGTCGACATCGGCGTTTATCCCTTCGCACACGGCCGCAACCACGATCCGCGTCGCAAACGAAAGCTGCTGCTGCATCGGCGCGAAATCGATCGCCTGGCCGGCAAGATCCGCGAGAAGGGCTACACGCTGGTGCCGCTGAGCCTCTACGAGAAGAAGGGCCGCGTGAAGGCCGAGCTGGCGCTGGTGCACGGCAAGCAGCAGTGGGACAAGCGCGAGGATTCCAAGAAGCGAGAGTCGCAGCGCGAGATCGACCGAGCCATGTCCGTCCGCCGCCGCTAGTCCCGCTTACCTCGCCCCGGCCTCGCGCTCGTTCCTTCGTCTACGGACACGACAGCGACTACGACAGCGTTTACGACTACGTCCACGTCCACGTCCAGGTCCGTCCACGGATCCGGTCCCCTCTCCTCGTCCGCCGAGGAGAGGGCTAGGGTGAGGAGTCCGGTCCGGCCCCGCCGCCGGCGGACCGCGGCAAACGCCGGCGTCGCCGGTGGGGCCTGGGCGGGGTATCTTCCAGGTATGGGCGGTCCCCCGCAGCGTCCCGTGGCGGTTCCGGAAGACGCCACCTGGGTCGACGAGGCGCACGAATGGCGCTGGGGCGTGGTCGATGCCGCCGGCGAGAAGCAGGGGGTTCATCGCAGCTGGCGTCCCGACGGCAGCCTGCGCGAAGAGGTCGCCTTCGTCGACGGCCAGGGGGTCGGGCCGTACCGGCGTTTTCACCCCAACGGGCAGATCGCCGGCAGCGGGGAATTCGTCGACGGGAACATGCAGGGGACGTTGCGCGCGTTCGCCAGCGACGCGCCGACGCCGGAGCGGCTGCAATCCTGCTGCGTCCCGCCCAACGCCTGGGAGCTGCAGAGCGACTACCACCATGGCCAGGTCATGGCGCAACGCTGGTACAACCGCGAGGGACAGCAGATCCTCGAGAGCGGCGCTCCGCACCCACCCCGCCCGCCGTCGGTGCCGGCCGACGCGCGCTACGACGAGCCGTCGGCGCGCTGGCTGGTCGGCGACTACGCGGTCGGCGAGGGCAGGGCGGTTCACTGGCGCCGCTGGTCGCAGGGCGGGGTTCTCGTCGAGGAAGAGCAGGTCGAGAACGACGCGTATCACGGCGCCTGGCGACGATTTCGCGAGACCGACGGCGCCCTGTGCATCGACGTGCGCTACCAGCGCGGCCTGAAGCACGGCCCCTTTCGCGACGACACGATCGCGGCCGGCGTCTTCGCGGATGGGCGCGCCGTCACCGAGGAGGGCACCTTCGACCGCGATCTGGCCGCCGGCCTCTGGCGGCTGCGCGACGCTGCGGGCGAGGTCGTCGTCGAACGCGACCTCGGCGTCGCCGCGGACGACGACACGCTCGCGCGCTCGCCGGCGCTGGCGGCGCTGGCGGACGATGCCGGCGCGCCGGCCGCTGCGGCGCGCGCGCTGGCCGATCGGGCGCACACGCTGCGCGGCCAGCGGCGCATCGGCGAAGCGATCCTGGCGATGGCGCGCAGCGCGGCGCTGACCGGCGACGCCGGCGGGTTGCGCGAGCTGCTGGCGCAGGTCACCTGGCCCCGCGCGCCTTCGGCCGCCGGCGAGCTGGCAACCAGCGTGATCGAGCGCGCCGGCGATCGGCTGGCCCCGCTGGTCGACGCGCTGGTGCGCGGCGGCGCTCCGGCGCCGCTGTTTCGCGCGCTGGCCGCGGCGCTGAAGGGCGGGTATCGCGCGGCACTGCAGCTGGTCGACGCCGCGCTGTTGCTGGCCGATGACAGCCCGGGCAGCTTCGTCACTCGGTCGCTGGTCAACGTGCACCTCGGCGCGCCCGCCGCCGCCGCGCGAGATCTGGAGGAGCTGCCCCCCGAGTGGGGGGAGCAGCGCGCGCAGCTGCTCGACTACCAGCGGGTGATCTTTCCTCGCTATGACTTCTGGCCGGCGCGCGTCGCGGTCGAGACGATCTTCGAGGAGTACCCCGAAGCCCCGGCGCAGTCGCTGCATGCGATCCGCGACGTGGTGCAAAAGTTCGCCACCCGGCTGTCGCAACTGCGCGCGGCGCTGCTGGACCGGCTGCGCGAAAACGGCGCCAGCGATGGAGCCGGCGACCTGGCGGAAAGAGATGGCTGGCTGGTCCCTGATCTGGCGGCGCTATTGCCCGAAGGGCCGGTCGCGCTCGGCGCCTCGACCTTCCAGCAGAGCTTCGTCGCCGACGGCGAGCCGTCATCGGAAGAGTCGCAAGAGTCGGCGCCCACCGGCGCGTCGCCGGACGAGCCTCAGGTCGAGACGATCGCGATCGACGAACGGCAGCAGCTCGACGGCGCCACCATTCCGACGCTGCAGCGGCTCGCGCGCCGAGACTGGGCGGCCCTGGTCTGGCTCTGCTGGAGCTGTGGCCTCGACCGCGTGGCGCTGCCGGAGGCGCTGTCGCCGCCGGCGGAGTTCGGGCGGGCCGCCGGGATGTCGATCGAACGGGCCTGGCGCTGTCGCGACAAGCTGACCTCGGGCGGCCTGGTCGCCATGACCAAAGGGGTCCCCGGATTCGAGTGGGAAGGGATGGAGGTCGACGTCATGCCCCGGGTCCTGGCCGAGGTGATGACCGAGGAGCATCTGGAGGTGCGGGCGATGTTCCTCTGGCTGTGCGACGGCACGGCGCGCTCCCCCTGGCAGAGCGATCTGCGCGACGTGGACTAGGAGCGCGCAGGGCGAAGGCGAGCTGTCGACCTGCCAGTATCTACGGCAAGACGAAACCCGAGGGCCGCCCGAGCGGTGCCGACCGGCGACGCTGGACCCCGTGTGGGCGTCCGGGGAACCGGAAAACCGATCGGGCGTGACAGAGGGCAGGTGCGCCACTATGCTGTCCGGTCGCTTGGAACAGATGACCGAGTCCGCGGACGGCGCGGCGCACCAGACCGACCCTGACCTTCCTCCCATTGTCGCGGAGGAGGAGTCCCTATTGAAGGTCGTCCTGCGCAAGCTCGACGAGGGCCCGAAGAAATCGCGGCTGCAGGTCGACGACGCCGGCGCGCTCATCGAGCTGCGCGACGCCTTGGCCGAGGCCAAGCCCGAGGATCAGGGATCCATCCTCGAGCAGATGCATCGGATCGAGGCTCTGTCGCGACAGCGCGGTAAGGGGGACAACCCGCCGGTCGACCGCAAGTCCCCCTACTTTGGACACCTGCGGCTCGAGGAGAACGGCAAGCGGCGCGACGTGCTGATCGGGCCGCGCACCTTCGTCGAGCCGGGCGGCGGCGTCCAGATCGTCGACTGGCGGAACGCGCCGGTGTCGCGCCTGTTCTACCGCTACGAGGAGGGGGACGGTTACGAGGAGCGCCTGGGCGATCGCCTGGTCGAGGGGGAGATCCTCGCGCGCCGAACGGTGGCGATCCTCGAGGCCGAGCTGCGCCGGGTCGCCTCGCCGCAGGGGACCTTCTCGCGCAACCTGCGCACCGGCGAATGGCGCGAGATCGCGGTCCAGCAGGCCAAGCTGTCGGTCGCGCGCGACGGGACCGCCACGCTGACGCCCCATCCCGGTACCACGCCGGGGGCCAAGCCCGGCGGTGTCACGGCGCGCCCGCCGGTCGCTGCGCCGGCCGCGTCGCGCGGCAAGCTCGGCATCGACGAGTCGGGGGCGCGCCGCCCCGATCGCCACCTGCCGGCGATCGCGGCGCTGATCGACCCGCGCCAGTTCGAGCTCATCACCCAGCCGTCGTCGGGGCTGATCGCGGTGCAGGGGTCGGCCGGCAGCGGCAAGACGACGATCGGGCTGCACCGCATCGCCTACCTGGCGTTCGCCGAACCGCGGCGGTTCCGGGGCGACCGGATGCTGGTCGTCGTCTATCAGCGCGCGCTCGCCTCGTACGTGTCGCGCGTGCTGCCGTCGCTGGACGTCGACGGCGTGCCGGTGATGACCTTCGCCGCCTGGGCCGAGTCGATCCGCAAGCAGACCTTCCCGCTGCTGCAGGCGCCGCTGACCGAGGAGACACCGGCGCTGGTGATGCGCGCCAAGGCCCACGGCGCGATGCTGCGCATCCTCGCCGATCGGCAGGCCGAGCTGGTCGCCTTCTGCGAGGCGGGGCTCGGGCGCGAGCTGGCCGGCAAGCCGGGCGCCGACGCGGTGCTGGCCGCCTGGACGGCGACCGCGGCGAAGACCGTGGGGACGCTGGGACCAGCCGACGAGCGTCTCACGGCGCTGGCGCAGTGGGTGCGCGACGCGGTCCTCGATCCCGCCACGCGCAACGCCGTCGAAGGGGCCGGCCGCGCGCTGCGCTCGCGCACGCGCGACGTCGTGGGCGAGTGGGCCGCGCTGCTCACC
The DNA here is from genome assembly GCA_963778795.1 of uncultured Pseudomonadota bacterium. Lineage (GTDB taxonomy): Bacteria > Myxococcota_A > Polyangia > Fen-1088 > Fen-1088 > DASRQZ01. Next base: position 540,786 of record CAVZVU010000006.1, read on the forward strand.
GATCGCGGCGCGCTCGGCCGCGGCTTCGCGCGCCACGCGCCGGGGCTGTTCACCGACGGGCAGCTCGACGACATCCACCGCTGGTGCGTCGAGCGCGACCGCCTGCGCACGGCGCGCGCCAGCGAGGACGACGAGCCGTACGCGCTCGATCCCGAGGACGATGCGCTGCTGTTGCGCATCTACCAGCTGCAGCGCGGCCGTTTCCCCGCCGGCAAGGGCGGGGGCGTCGTCTCCTACGAGCACCTCATGGTCGACGAGGTGCAGGACTTCTCGCCGGTCGAGCTGGCGGTGCTGCTGGAGACCACGACGGCCCAGCGCTCGGTGACCATGGCGGGCGACACCGCGCAGGCGATCGCGCCCGAGCACGGGTTCTCGAACTGGTCGGCGCTGCTCGACGACCTCGGTATTCCGCACGAGCGGGTCGAGCCGTTGCGGGTGAGCTACCGGTCGACGCGCGAGATTGTCGACATCGCCGAGTACGTCCTCGGTCCGCTGGGCGGCGACGTGCGCCCGGTCGCCCCGCGCGCCGGCGCGCCGGTCGAGGCCTTCGGCTTCTCATCGGCGGGCGAGGCGAGCGAGCTGCTGTCGCACGCGCTCAAGGAGCTGATTCGCGCCGAGCCGACCGCGTCGGTCGCGCTGGTGGCGCGCCACCCCGAGCAGGCGCGGTTGTACTACGACGCGCTCGCGCGCGCCGAGGTACCGAATTTGCGGCTGGTCGCCGACCAGGACTTCTCGTTCACCGCCGGCATCGACGTCACCGACGTGCGCCAGACGAAGGGGTTGGAGTTCGACATCGTGATCCTCCTCGACGTCAACGAGGCGTCGTACCCGCCGTCCGACGACGCGCGCCGGTTGTTGCACGTCGCGATGACCCGCGCGGCGCACCAGCTGTGGGTGACCTACACCGGGGCCCCGTCGCTGTTGCTGCCCGACAGCTTGCGCTGACCGCCGAATCAGGGCGGCGGCGCGGATTCGCCGGCGCGCGCGCCGCCGGGACGCGGCGGAGCCTTCGCCGACGAGCGCAGCAGCTTGCCGGTCGTCTCTTCCTTCAGCTTGCCGGTCAGCTTGCCCGACTGGGGATCGAAGGGCGATTCGATCGGGTCGTCGATCAGGTCGCCGCGCTCCGAGTCGAACCACCAGAGCTTGACCGTGCCGGCGCCGCTGACCGCGATCGCGACCAACACGTCGACCCGCGCCAGCTCGGCCAGGCGCGCCAGCGTCGTGGGGTGGGTGGTCGGATCGCTGCCGCGCAGCTTGACGACCGCGTTCTCGACCTGAGCGGCCCGATCCTCCCGGCGGTCGGCGAGGTGGAAGACCACGCGCGTGGGCCCATGCTCGCGCGCGAGGGTGACCACGCGGAAGGCCTTCTTGTAGCCGGCCTTCTCGAGCTCGAGGTAGACGACGCCGGGCGGGAGCTTGAGCGTGCGCGGCGTGACCCCGTCGACGTGAAAATTGATCGCCACGCGCGCGTTGGGTGGGTCGCTGTCGATGGTGAGCTCGACCGGAGGCCCCGCGGGGGCGCTGGTGAGCGGGCCACTCGCTCCGCCATCGACGGTGGACGGTCCGGCGACGTAGGCTTCCCACAGCGCGCGTGACAATGTCGGCGGCGGCAACGACACCAGCGTGCGCAGGCGGACGCCGGCGGCGCGCGCCAGATCGGCGTGGCCGAGCTCGTGCTCGCACGCCACCAGCAGGGCGTACAGCGCCTTGAGCGGCTCGCGCTCGTCGTCGACCGCCAGCCCCTCCAGCGCCGCGGTCTCGGTGTTGCGTGCGAGCGCGACCGCGGCCGCGCAGTCGCCATCGTCCTGCTTCGCGCGCGCCTCGGCCACCAGGCGCGCGATCACCGGCTCGGTCGCCTGCGGCCCGTCGAGCGCGCGCTGCATGCCGGGGTCGGGCAGCTTGGTGAGCCCGCGCCGTCGCGCGAGGCGCTCGATTTCACGCTTCAGCGGCTCGGGCGTGCTCTCGCTGGCCATCGACAGATCGACCAGGCCGAAGAGCCGCACCCCATCCTCGGCGGCGTGAGCGGCGCCGATGCGGGTGCCGCTCAGCGAGCGTCCCGAGCAGGACGACCGCGACCGCGCCGGGTCTGTCCGAGCTAGACAATCGTCTGGAAGAATCGATTGAGCGCCCAGACGTCGCGGGCCCTCAATCCTTGAAAGCGAATCCCCATCCCAATCTCGTCGCTGGCCCCTTTGCTGACCACCCAGCGCACGTCGCCGCTGACCTCGACCGGCTCAGGTTGCGTCGGCAATTGAAAGCGAAGCTGCACCGTGGTGCCAATCGGAATCGGAAACGGCGTCTCGACGTAAAGGCCACCCAACGAAAGGTTGCGCGTTCGCGTCACCTGCTTCTTGCCGTCAAAGAGCATTTCGACCTCCAGCTGGCGCTCGTAGCGTGGGTCGATTCGTCTGAAATGCTCAGGCAAGTGCCGCCTCGTCTTCTTTCCGCTGCGTCCCGTTGCTTCCGCCTCTGCGGATCCGATTCTTGAAGACCCTAGCATACCCTAAACGGGGGCCGTCGAGGCAAGCGACGAGGACGTTACAGCGTCGGAATTGAGGGGCAGTCGGACGGGGTGCCGATGTCCTCCACCGACAGCCAAGGTTTGTCGATGTAGACAGCCTGGAGCAGCTGGTTCCAGCATTGGGTCTCCCGGGCGCCGGCGGCATCGCCCGATACCACTTGCAAATCGGATTGTCCTTCACCCGTCCCGAGCCAACGGCTGGTCACATTGAACACGTCGAGCGCGGGCCCCGGAATGCTGTAGGCCGACCAGTTGAAGCCGAGCTCGCCCTGACCGTTCTGCAGCGCCGTATAGGTATAGTCACCGTCGGTAGGATCATCGGGCTTGAGGGGATTGGGCAGGTTGGCGAACTGCAAGTCCACGCTGATCGGGAACGCGTGGTTGTCGTAGGTGGCCGTCATCCAGTCGAGATAGCCGAGCCCGGGATCCAGCCCTGCGGCGCGCGCAGCGGCCGTCATGATCGCGAGCGTGCCGCTCCCCTTGCGCACCCCGCCGGCGGCGGCGAACGTTCCGCTGATGATGTCGAGCCATCCCGTCGTCATCGCCCCCGACAAAGGCGGCCGGTCGGAAGCCGACCTGATAGCTGAAGTTGGCGAGATCAACCCGCGTCATCACCATGCGCACCATCCAGCCGGGTTGATGCTCGGCGGGGAACGGTCCCCAGATGCGCTCGCTTGGGCCGGCGGGTCGTGGGCGGGAACGACCGAATGGTGTCAATCAACGACAGGAACGCGTCGACGATCCCGTTGAAGACGACGACCACGTTGCGGGTCATCCGATAAAGCTCCGGCGTGTCGCCCAAGCTGACCGCGCTGCGCACGGCGGGACCTCGGCCGACAGGTCCGCTTGTCCGGCAGCGCGTTCATGAACTCCAGGTCTTCGTTGGAGTAGTTGCCACAGCCCGCGCCCCAAAGACCGAGGGCAATCAGCAGCATCGAGGCCAGTCTGTTCTTAAAGCTCATAGCTCACCGCGCTTGCGAGCTCCCAATAGCCGAGGGAGCGATTTTCATCGACGTTGTAAAGCAGGTAGTGGACCCGACCGCGCACCAGCAGGCCGAAGTCGCCGACCAGCCGCAGCTTGAACCCGCCCACCAATCCCGGTGACAGCGTCGAGAAGAACTGCTTGGGCAACGTCGGATCCTCGAAGGTGCGGTTCATCAACAACAGCGCCAGCCGCGCGCCGACGAACGGCGTGAGGCGCGCGTGCGGCCACTCGACCAGCATCGAGGTGCCGGCGCCGAGCTCGCTGAACTGGAACGGCACCTGTCCGCCGCTGGTGAGGTTGACCGTTCCAGCGGCGTTGCCGACCGCGAGGTCGAAGCCCCAGACCCAGTCGCGGCGAAAGAAGTTGTGCAGCTGGATCTCCATCCCCAGCATGCCGGTCGCGGGGAACAGGCTCGCGCGCGACGGCGCGTCGAAGATCGCCTGATACGTGCCGCCCAGGCCCAGGGTCCACCGCGTGACCGCGAGGTTCAGCCCCGCCCCCTTGACCGGATCGTCGGCGAACGGGGCGTCGTGCAGGCGGTTCTCGTCCAGCGTCGCGAGCTGACCGCGCGCGATCTCGACCTCGCCGACGCGCAGGCGGTCGGCCAGGCGGCGCTTGACGCGATAGCGCCCCGGCGCCAGCGCGATGCGCCGATCGGCGTCGGCCGTCCTTGACCACCTCGGCGGCGACGAAGCCTCGTCCGTCCACGAGGAAATAGACACCGCTCGGGGCCGCGCGCGGAAAGTACAGCCCCTCGTGCCGCCCGCCGACGTCGGTCAGCACCAGGTCGCCGTTGCCGGCCAGGTCGTAGCTGAAGGTCGGATGCTGCGCGCCGGCGGCGCTCTCGGCGGTGTCGGCGACGGTGCGGTCATAGGCGTAGGCGTAGGCTTCGAACAGCGTGACGCGACCGTCGCCCGAGCGATCGGCGCTGCCCAGCAGCCCGCTGGCCAGGTGGTGGGAGAAGTAGCTGCCGCCGATCAGGTCCGACTCCTGCGAATCCTCGTCGGAGGCGCTCGACGTCAGGATCACCAGCCCCTTGGCGTCGCGCGCGCTCTTCGACTCGATCTCGAACGCCGGCGCCTTGCGCGCCCCCTTGGTGCGCGTCAGCAACCCCGAGCGGCACGAATCGAAGATGCCGATGCGCACGTCGGCAGGGGCCTGCGCCAGCCGGCTCTTGAGCGCCTCGAGCGGCAGCTGGGTGTCGCCCAGGCGCAGCGCGCCGTCCTTGGCGTGGCCCGAGAAGTAGACGAACAGCGCCACGCGCTCGCCGTGCTGGGTGGCGTCGCGCGCGCGGCGCTCCATCTCGCCGAGCGCGGCCAGGAAGTCGCGCGCGCTGCCGTCGAGGATCAGCGTCGCGTCCTCGGCGCGCACGCCGCCGAGGCGGCTCAGGATGTCGTAGACCTTCCTGGCGTCGTCGCGCGCGTACAGCAGCGGCCGCGTGTCACGCGCCGCCGGTGTCGTTGCCGACGATCACCGCCAGTCGGCGCAGGTCGTCGGCGCGGGCGGTGCCCGCCGCCAGCGGCAACGCGACCAACGCAACGGCGACCAGACAGCAGCGGCGCATGGGTGACCCAGGGTGCGGCAAGCTAGGGTTTGACGAACGTGCGCTGGAATTGTTCGCCGGGAAGATCCAGCGGCGCCAGCCGCGCCAGGTTGCCGCCGGCGCGGCGATAGGCGGCGCGCGCCGCCTGCTTGACCGCTTCGACCTCCAGCGGCTGGTCGCCCAGGATCACGATCAGGCGCTCGCTCCCCTTGCCGGTGAACTCGACGCTGTCGGGCAGGTAGCGGGTCGCGGCCGGCGAGCCCTTGCCGGTGTCGGCCGGCAGGCTGCGCCCCGCCTCGGGGTAGAGCGGCGTCACCTCTCCCTGATCGTCGATCGACAGCGAGGTGATGAAGCGGTGCGCCCCGGCCTGATAGCCGATGCGGATGCGCTCGCCCGGCGACAGCGCCTCCGGCGCGCCGACCGCTGCCGTTCGCTGCGGGCCGGCGCCGGCGGGGGCGATCTGCACGGTGATGCCGCCGCCGCCCTTGATCCGGTTGGCGCGGTGATTGGCGGCGGCTTCTTCCAGCGCATCCAGCTCCGCGCTCGGCGTGCGACGCAGGCGCGGCGCCAGCGTGAACGCCAGCGTGATCGCCGCCGCGACGCTGGCCAGCGGAAAGAACCAGCGCATCGTCGACATGGGCCGCGTCGGGACCGGCAGGCGGCGCGGCGTGCGCGCGGCGCGCTCGACACCGGCGGCGAAGCGATCGAACGAGATCTCCTGCTCGAAGCGCCGTTGCTCGTCGGCCAGCTCCTTGAGGCGGGCGCGGCAGCGCGCGCAGGCGGCGGTGTGCGCCTCGACCGCCGGCTTCTCGGGGGCGGGCAGCTCGCCGGCCCAGAAACGCCGCAGCGCCAGCTCTTTGATGTGCGTCTCGGTGGTCATTGCACCCTCTCCGCGTCGTTGCGCTCGTCGTCATTCTCCTGGCTGAGGCGGGCGAAGCTCTCCAGCCGCTTGCGGATGGTCGGCACCGATCGCCCGAGCAGGCCGGCGATCTCGTCGAGGGTCATCTCGTCGACGTAGTAGTGAACCGCCGCCGCCTGGGTTTCGAGATCGCAGCGCGAAAGCAGATTGCGCACCGCCTCGCGGTCCTCGAACAGCTGCGGGCCGCCGTGCCCTTCACCGCGCGCCTCTTCCTGGATACGGAAGCGCTGGTGCCAGGGGGCGCGCTCGGCGCGCAGGACGTTGAGGCAATGATGGGTGGCGATCTTCATCAGCCAGGTCAGCGGCGAGGCCTCGCTGCGAAATTCGCCCAGGTGGGTCAGCGCCTTCGCGAACACATCCTGCATGGCATCCTCCGCCTTCGAACGATCCTTCAGCAAATAGGAGCAGCGGCCGAAGACGCTGCCCCCGTACTTCGAATAGAGATCGCGCAGCGCCGCCCGTGAATCGGCGGCGCTGCCTCCAGGTAGGACCTCCAGGGTCGGCTTCGGCATCAGTTCAGCGTCGAGTATGCCGCCGGCATGAACGCGCAGCTCGATTCCTGTCCCCAGCTCTGGGTCGGGTCGTAGCTGGTGTTCTTGAACGTGCTGATGAAGCTCACGTCCCAGCACTCGTTGACGGTCGGCGAGGGCGACCGGCGCGTCGCCGCCGCTGAACTGCACGTCCGAGCGGCCAGCGCCGGTCTCGAGCCAGCGGCTGTGGATCGTGAGCAGCTCCTTGGCGGTGCCGGTCGGGCCGGGGCCGGGGAGCGCGTCGCGGTGCGCGGCGTACTGGAAGTCGCCGCCGGCGCCCGGCGTGGCCGCGTACTGGTAGTCGGCGTTGTAGATCTCGCTGTTGCCGTTGTCCTTGATGCCGGTGAACACCACGCCGATGTTCACCGTGTCGGTGAAGCTGGGGCGCGAATAGGTGAAGTCCGCCTTGCCGACGATCGTGTCGTGATCGGGCAGCGTCTGCGCGGCGTCCCAGTCGACGGTGAAGGTGCCGGCGCCCAGGCCTTCGACGACCTGCCCCTTGCCGACGACCACGGCGTCGTGGTGGCCGTGGAGGATCGAGATGAAGGTCGAGTCGGCCGCGAGCTTGGCCTTGGCCTCCAGCACGTAGTCGTAGCTGTGCGGCGCGACGCGGTTCACGGTGAGGCGCCAGGCGTTGCGGCTTGAGCGGCTCGCTGTAGGGTCCCCAGACGGCGGTGTCCTTGGCGACGGTGGTCGGCGGGAACTCGACGATGGTGTGCACCAGCGTCAGCACCGCGAAGGTGCCGCCGTTGACGATGTCGGTCACGGCGCGCGTGGTGTTGTAGAGCTCGGCGGTCTGACCGAGCAGCGCGCTGCGCACGCCGGTGGTGCCGTCGTCGGCCTTCAAGCGCGCCCTGCGCCGTCGCTTGCGCGCTGGCGGGAACCTTCAGCGACACGGTGTCGCTGGCCGGGACGCCCTCGCGGAACCCGTCGTCGTCGTGCAGGCCGCAGGCCGGCAGCAGCGCCATCGCCGGCAGGCAGACGGCGAGCAGCGGAAGGATTCGGGCGAAGCGTGCAGGGCGAGAAGAGCGCGATGTCATGGTGTCTCCTGTTCGGTTGTTTCGTCGTGTCTCTCAACGCCATAGACACGGCGGCGCTTCGAAACAGAAAGCCGGTCCAAAACCCGCATAAAGCCCAGCGATCTCGCGGCTGTGCCGAGGCGCCTACACCTCGGGACAACACCGCAGATCGAGGACGAAACGCCATGAGGCCAGGGACGCCGAAGGCCGGATTTCCAAGGATTCCGGACGGTGGCGTCCTGGCGTCTTGGCGTCTGACCGCCCAGCGCTACGGCGTCGTCGGCGCGGCGGGCGCCGCGGGCGGCGGCGGCGTCTCGGGCGCCTTGGCGGGCGGCGGCGGGGGCGGCGGCGGCCGGGGCGGGCGGCGCCGCGGCGGCCGGCGGCGGGGGAGTCGGCGCGGGCGGCGGCGTGGGCGGCAGCTGCGACGGATCGGGCTGCATCATGTTCTTGAGCTCGATGATCGTGCGACTGGAGTCGCGCGGCCGCTCGCCGGCCGCCGCCTCGCGTCCCGACTCCTGCGCGGCCGGCGCCGCTGCGGCCGGCGGCCGCCGCGGAGCCGCTGCAGCGGGAGCCGCCGCTCCGCGGCGAGCCGCTGCCCCGGCCGGCGCCGGCGCCTTCGCCGCTCGCCGCGGCGGGCGGGGGTTCCTTGGCCGCCGCCGGTTCGCCCTCGGGCGAATGGCGAGCTGGTGCCGGCGCAGGATTTGCCGGCGGGGGTGCCGCCGGGCCGGGCGCTGATGGGCCGTTCGCTTCGGCGCCGTGCCCCGCGCTGTCGTCTTCGGCGCGCGAGCCGAGATAGCTGCCGGCCAGCGCGGCGCCGACGATCAGCAGCACCCCGCCGACCAGCAGCGACGCCACCCAGCGCCCGCTGCCCCAGCCGGCGGCGCCGCCCCGGGCGGCCCGTCGTCGACCTCGGGGATCGGCAGCGCCAGCTCCGATTGGCTGTGACGCCCCGACAGCCCCGCCTCGTCGTCGTCGGGCACCGGCAGCGGCAGCTCGGTGCCGCCGCCGCGGTGGCGGCTCAGCCGCGGGCGGCCGTCCGCCGTCGGCGGCCCCAGCATCGCCAGCGAGGTGTTCTCTTCGCCGACGTCGAGCGCCTGGTCCTCGGAATCGCTGTCGCTGAGCTCGACGTCCTTGCCCTCGAGCTCGCCGGTGCCGGTGCGCGCCGCCGGCGCCGACCGCGGGCGCCTTGCCGATCGACGGCACGCCGTCCTCGCGCTGCAGGTCGGCCAGCCAGCGCTTGAGCTCGGTCTGCCCGGCGGGCGGGAACACCGTGCGCAGCACGCGCTCGATGTCGACCAGCATCTCGTCGGCGCTCTGATAGCGCTCGGCGGGATCCAGCCGCATCGCCCGCATCATGATCTGCGCCAGCTCCGGCTCCATGTCGGGCTTGGCCTCTTCGGGCGGGCGGAACTCGGCCCGCTGCACGCGCAGCAGGATCTCGAGATCGGTCGGCGCCTCGAACGGGCGCACCCCGGTCATCAGCTGGTAGAGCATCGTGCCCAGCGAGAACAGATCCGAGCGCGCGTCGATCGCCTTGCCCAGCGCCTGCTCGGGCGACATGAACGAGACCTTGCCCTTGACCACGCCGGTGCCGGTCTGCTCGCGCTTGTTCATCGCCTTGGCGATGCCGAAGTCGGTCAGCTTGACCTCGCCCTGCTCGCTGATCAGGACGTTGTGCGGGCTGACGTCGCGGTGGACGATGCCCAGCGGATTGCCGCTCGTGGGTCATTGCCGTGCGCGTAGGCCAGCGCGCGGCAGACCTCGGCGGTCACGTAGCAGCCCGAGCTCGGGCATGAACGGCACGCGCGGCCGCGGCGGCGCGGTGGATGATGCGGCCGAGGTCCCAGCCGTCGACCAGCTCCATCACCAGGAAGTAGCGCCCGCCGCCCAGGCCGAGGTCGAGCACCTGCACGATGTTGCTGTGCGACAGCGCCATCGAGATGTGCGCCTCGTCGAGGAACATGTTGCGGAACTGCGGGTCGGCGTAGATCGATGCTGTGGATCCGCTTGAGGATCACCGGCTTTTGAAAGCCCTCACGGCCGAGCTGGGTGGCCAGGAAGATCTCCGCCATCCCCCCGTCCGCCACCTTCCTCACGATCTTGTATCGCCCGTGCTTGGCCATCGGAGACTCCAACTTACCACGGCGGCTCGGGGCGAGCCGGATGGGATCGGACGATGCGATCGGGCGCGTCAATCGACCGCCAGCGGCTCGCGCAGCGTTATCGGCGCGGATCGCTTCGTTGAAGCGGACGCGCTGCTCGTTGACGGCGAGATCGATCTCGATCATGCGCTTGCCGATCACGTCGAGGCGCGCTGCGTCGGCCGCCAGGCGCTCGGTCAGCCGCGCGCGCAGATCGCCGGCGCTGGTGTTCTTCTCCAGCGCCTTGAGGTTGGCGCGGGTCTCGTCGGTCGCCCGGCGCAGATCGACGTCCTGCGCGGCCAGCTTCGTGCGCTCGTCGCCGGCCTGCACCAGCACTTTGCGGAATTCCCACGCCGCGCGCAGCTGTGCCGCCACGGCGGCGTCGGCGCGGCGATCACCCAGGTAGGCGCGCACCGCCTCGTCGGCCAGCGGCGTCAGCCAGTCGATCGCCCAGGTCGACCTGCTGCCGCTCGTCGACGGTCAGCTTGGCGGTCGCGTGCGCGGCGAGCGTGGCCGGCACCAGCGCGCTGCCCGTGCCGACGTTGTCCTCGGTCCCCGGCGGCGGCGCCACCAGGCGCGCGCCGGCGATCGCGCGGGTGCTTGAGCAGCAGCTTGGCCTCGTGATCGGCGCCGTTGCGCAGGCGGTACTGGGTCAGCGTGACCTGCTCGCGCGCGATGGTCAGCGCGCCCGCCTCGATGTGGTACAGGCGCGCCCCCTCTTCGCGCGTCTCGCGGTCCTGCTCGACGGCCAGCGTCCGCTCGAGCGCGAACGGCACGGTCGCGGTCGCGCCGTCGGGCAGCGAGTCGGTCATGCCCTGGCCCAGGAACGCCCCCTCGGTGAAGATCGCCAGCGGCCCGCGCTCGAGCAGGCCGCCGGTCTTGTTGGTGAAGCGCGCCACCCGAAACGGATGAGCCGCCGAATCGGGGACGCCGCCGATCGGGAGCGAACAGCGCGATCGCCTCGCCGGGGATCCGCTGGTCGAGCAGCATGACCATGGTCGCGCTCCCGTCGGGGATCGTGACCGCGCCGCCGACGTCGTAGCGGGTCGCGCCCGCCTGCAGCGCCACCGTCGCCAGCGCCGACAGGTTGCGCGCGCGGCCGCGAGTAGCCGTCGCTGGCCCCGCCCTTGCCCGCCTCCTGGCGCCGCGACGCGCCGGCGATGGCGCGCAGCCTCTCGGGGGCCATGCTCCGTCCCCCCGCCGACTTCTTGGCCAGCCCTCCCAACGGGCCGCCGTTGCCGGCGACGTCGGCCTCGCCTTCGGCTTCGGCCTCGGCCTCGGCCGCGGGCGCCGACATCGCGGCCGCCGGTGGCGCGGGTGGCGGAGGGGCGGCCTGTCCCAGCGTGGTCTCGCTGTGCGGCACGACCGCGATGACGTCGCCATCGTCGGTGACTGGGGACGCGGCGGGCACCACGGCGCGCGCGAGCGAGGCGTCGAAGGCCAGCGGCGCCTCGGCGATCAGCGACAGCGAAACGTCCTTCCAGTCTTCGCCCGACAGGTTCTGGACGATGCCCCAGGTCTGCAGGCTGGCCCCCTCCTTGTCGATCACCAGACCGGTAGGACGGGCGCCAGATCGGCGTCGGTCGCGATGTATCCGACCTTCAGGTCGTGCTCCTTGCCGTCCAGCGACATCACCACCGTCTGCAGCTTGCTGCCGGCGTCGGCCGCGGCGTCGGGCGGCATGGGGAAGGCGGCGGCGCGCACCGAGCTGCCGCCGCGCTCCAGCACGGCAAGCGTCGCCAGGAAATCGCCCGACCTCGTTGCGGCGCACCCGGAACTCGACCCGGTCGGCATCGACGTGGCCCCCGCGCTCGAAGTAGCCGACGCCGTTGCGGTAGATGACGACCTTCTTGAGCGGCAATCCGGGCGCGCTGACCGGGGCGGTGGCGCAGCCGGCGGCCAGCCAACCCAGCAGGGGGCAAAGAGCGAGGAAGACAGCTTTCATCACGCCGCATTTTCGCATGCGGCGTAGGACGTGCGGCGCACGAAAAGGATCTCGTCGCCCGATTTTGCGATTTCGGACCGGCTTTGACCGCGGCTGTTGACCGATTTTGCGATTTGGGGCCGATTTCTTGACGGCGCTGTTGTCTGCACCGACCCTGTTGTCCAGGAGGCGCAACATGCGCATGCGCAACTTGGCGCCCGCGAACAACGTCCTGCTTCGGACTGCGATCGACGAGATCCAGAGCTGCCTGCCGGCGCACTGGAGCACCAGCGTCGCGGTCAAGACCAACGACGCCTCCGACGCGCGTCTGGTGATCAAGACCCCGGCCGGCGCCAACGCCGCGGTGGCGATCGCGTCGAGGCGCCAGCTCGACCCCAGCCTGGTGGCGGGCGGCGGCCGACGCGCTCAAGGCGGTCGCCGCCGACGGGTTCCTGGTCATCTCGCCCTTTCTCGGGGCGCGCACGCGCGAGCGCCTGCTGGCGCGCGGGATCGGCTACGTCGACCTGGCGGGCAACGTGCGCCTGGCGCTCGATCGCCCCAGCATCCTCATCGATCGGCAGGGACAGGAACGAAACCCCTGGGCCAAGGCCCGCGGCGCGCGCTCTCTCGACGGACCCAAGGCCAGCCGCCTGGTCCGCGCGCTGTGCGACGGGGCGCCCCCGTTCGGCGTGCGGCAGCTCGCGGCACGCGTCGACACCGACCCCGGTTACGTCTCGCGCCTGCTGGAGTTGCTGGAGCGCGAGGAGCTGATCCGGCGCGGCCCGCGCGGCCCGGTCGAGCAGGTCGACGTCCCGGGCCTGATCCGCCGCTGGGCGACCGAATATCGCTTCCTCGACGCGAATCGCGCGGTGCTGTGCCTCGACATCGGCGGCCCGCGCGCGCTGCTGTGCCGTTTGCGCGAAGCCGAGATCCCCTACGCCGTCACCGGGCGCGTCAGCGCCGCCCTGCTGGCGCATCATGCGCTGCCCGAACGTGGTCGCCTGCTACGTCGACAACGCCGAACGCGCCGCCCGCAAGCTCGACCTGCCGACGGTCAGAGACGGCGCCAACGTCGTCCTGCTGGAGCCGTTCGACCCGGTGGTTTTCAGCGACACCTGGGAACGCGACGGCGTGATGCACGCCGCGCCGAGCCAGATCGCCGCGGATCTTCTGGGAAGCCCCGCGCCGGGGCCACAAGAGGCGGCTGCGCTCCTGGGTAGGCTCAAGAGTTAGGGGCCAATGCAGCTCAGATAAGGGCCTCGGGCCTCGGACGTCCCGAAGCCCGAAGCCCGAAGTCCTTATCCGGTCTGTGGCCTCGACTGGATTCGAACCAGCGACTCCCGCCTTCGGAGGGCGGTACTCTATCCAACTGAGCTACGAGGCCGTGGTGCGGCATCTGTTTAGCGCGGCGGGCGGGGGTTTCGCAAGCGCGCCCGTCTGAAACCACTTCCTCGTCGGAGTGAAACCTCGTCGAAACAGGAATTCGCTCAATGTGGGAGGGTGGCACTAGGAGTAAAAGAAGCCGAGTCGATCCTGTCGTTCTGTGCGACGGGGAAGCAGGCGCGGGCGGTCATCGAGGGTGGCCTGTGCGTGATCGAGATGCACAGCGAGGGGCGGGGCTGGCGCTTCGAGGGGGCCACGTTCGAGGAGACGCTGAAGGCGGGCGCCGACGCCGGCCAGCTGCGCGCGTCGTGCATCGAAAAACAGATCGCGTTCTGGGGGCGTCACGCCGAGCGTCCCAAGGACGTGATCAGCCGGGTCCTCATGACCGAGCTCGGCGCCGCGCGCGGCCGCATCGTCGAGCGCGAGATCGTGGCGCGCCTCGGGCGCCCGTTCGCGGAGCTGAACCCGGTCGAGGTCGACGACGTCGCCTCCGCGGCGGAGATCGTGCTCGGCACGCGCGTCAGCTCCTACGAAGCGGCCCGCATGGCGAAGCGGATCCTCGAGGAGACGCGCGGCGCGCTGTCGATCGCGCCGGCCTCGCCGCGCACGTTGTTCGCGCTGGCCAAGCGCATCGCGCGCCTGGTGCACGAGGCGCAGAAGGAGCGCGGCGAGACCGCAGTCTTGCTCGGCAGCGACGGCCGCCGGTTCGTGGCCGAGCTGTGCGAGCAGCGCGCCGAGACCGATCGCTGGATCGCGGACCTCGGCGCATTCACGGTCAGCGAGGGCGACCTGCCGCCGGCGATCGAGGCGCGCCTTGGCCGCCTGCGCGATCTGACGGCCGCCATCGGTGGGCTGCGCGCCCAGGTCGACGGCAACGCCAGCTCGCCCAACGCAATCATCGACGCCTACACCGATCTGAACGCGAAGCTGCTCGAGGCGATCGACGCGATCGCCGCCGACGCGCCAGAGCGCTTGCGCGTGCTGGGGGTCGCCTTCAGCTCGCTCATGTGGGCCAAGGAGAACACCGGACGCGAGCGCGCGCAGCTGGCGGTGGCGTTCGGCCGCGATCACTTCGCGCCGGGACAGATCCTGACCGTCGGCGCGGTCTTCGGCGCGCAGGAGAGCTTCCTGCGCCTGTTCACGACGGCGGCGCCGCGCGACCTGGTCAACGAGCTCAACGCGCGACTGGCCGGGGCTCCGCTCGGCGAGGTTCGGCGCCTGGAAGCGATCGCGCTGTCACACCTCGACGGCGGCTTCGGCGTCGATCCGACTCACTGGTACGAGGAGGTGACCCGCAAGGTCGACGTCATCGATGAGGTTGGCGGCGAGCTGTCCGCCCTCATCGCCAAGCGCGCCGAGGAATGATCGCGGGAGGTTCGGAACCCTTTGAGGGTTCCGAAATAGATCAAATCGCGTAGCCGACGCCAAAGGCGATATCGAATCGGCTCACCGACGAGATCGCGCTGCTGAGGCCCTCGCCGGTGGTCTTGCTGAGCAGGAACGTCGGCTCGGCGAAGATCGAGAGGTTGTACGGCAGGTGATAAACCGCGCCCACGCCCAGCAGCAGCGAGGGCATCGGCACGGCGCCGGTCGCGGCGACGCCTTCGGTGGTGAACGGGTTTTGCTCGCCGAGCCCGCTCCACCAGACGACGCCCGCGCCGACCTCACCCATCAGGTCGAAGGCCGGCGCCACGCGGTACCGGTAGGTCCCGTTGGCGAGCAGGCCCCAGAAGCCCGCCGACTGATTGGCGTTGGTGTTCAAGGTCCGATACTGAAACGGCGCGTAGGCGCCGCTGACGCCGAGGTCGATCACGCCGGCGCTGTGCAGATCGATGGCGTAACCGGCGCCCAGGCGCACCGACAGCACCGTCGGCTCTTGCAGATCGCGCCCCGAGAAGCTGGGAAACGCCGGACCGGCCGACACCCAGACGCGGATCGGGTGGGCCCCCTCGTCGAACGGGCCGGCCGACGCGGTCACCGTGCCGTCGGTGCGCGGCGACGACGGGGTGATCGGGGGCGGCAGCGCGACCGCGGCCAGGTTCGCGGGCGGCGGCGGCGAACGGTCGTCGAGTCGTGGTAGCGGGCGGCGGCGAGGCGGTCGTGGTCGTCGTTGGGGTTGCGGGCCGCGGCGACCCCGTCGTGGTGGTTCCCGGCGGCGTGACCTCGGTCGGTGGACGGAGCTTCAGGTCGTTTTGCTGCTGGATCACCCCCTCCAGGTCCTTGATGCGGCGCTCGACCTCGGGTCGGTTGTCGGCGTTCGGCTCCTGCTCCAGGTACCGGCGGTAAAAGAACGCCGCCCGTTCGTTGTTGCCGCTCTGCCGGTGGGCCTGCGCGATGTTGAACAGCAGGATCGGCGCGGGGTCTTGCTCATAGGCCTTCTCGAACTCGCCGATCGCTTCGGCGAAGTGGCCGAGGTTGTATTCGCTGGCCCCCTTCTCGTAGTGCGGGCGCGCGGCCTTCTTGCCAGCCTCTTTGCCCTCCTTGCCGGGTTCCGCCGCCTGGGTGGCGCGGGCACCAGCGAGCAGGGTCAGGATCAGGAACAGCCTGGACAAACCGCGGAGGCGGCATCGGCGCATACGTTAGTCTCCCATCATTCGGTAACCGTCTTTGTTGGGCTTCTTGATCACGACGCCCTCCGACCCCTTGCGCTTGCCGCGGTCGCGGTCGCGCGCGATCCGCTCCAGCGTCACCGACATCGGATCGGGCTTCGCCGGATCGAGGTCGAGCCCGCGGTCGGTGTAGCCGTGCGCCTTCAGAACCACGCGCATCGGAGCGGCCGTGGCATCAAGCGACACCTTGAAGGGCGTGCGACCGCGCGCCTCCTTGTCGTCAGGCAGCCAGACCTCGGCGCCCGACGGGTCGGAGCTCACCTCGACGATCACCCGCTCGGGCTTCGGGGCCAGGGCAGGCTTGGCGGGCGGCGGCGGCTCGAGGGTGGGCGCGGGCGGTGGCGTCTCATGGATGACGGCGGTCGGGCCGCCGGTGCCGGTGCCGGTGCAACGTTGGCGGGGGTCACCGCGACCGCGGGCGGCGGCGCGCTGGGGTGCAGCGCCACCGCGGCGATCACGGTGATCACGCCAACCCCGGCGATCGCGGCGCCGATCAGCGCGGGCCGCCGGCGAGACGACAGCGTCTTCGTCGCCGTGGCGCGGCTCGACACCTCGGTGGCGCTGCCGCTCATCGTCGTGGAATGCGTGGTCGTCGCGCCGGCGACCGGCATCACCAGCGTCCCGCCCGGGATCACCCGACCCGAGCCGAAGACAGCTCGGCCGGGATCGCGATCGGCACCGGCTGCTGGCGCGCGGCGGTCACCGCCGACGTCGACGGCTGCGGCGTTGGTGCCCGGGGGGCCGGCGTCGACGACGAGGCGACGAAGTGCGGCTGGCTGTCATTTACGGTTTCGACCGTCGGCATGATCGCCGTCATCAGCGGCGCGGGGCGGCCAACGATCAGCGCCTCGAGCCGCGTCCCCACTTCGCCCATGGTCTGCGGCCGCGCCGCGGGATCCTTTTCCAGCATCTGCGCCACCAGCGACTCGAGCTGGCGGTCGACGTCGGACACCAGCGACGACAGCCGGGGCGGTGGCTCGATGACGTGCGCGATCATCACCTCGCCCGCGCCGGGGCGGACGAAGGGCGGACGACCCGCGACCATCTCGAAGAGGATGCAGCCGAGCGCGTAGATGTCGGCGCGATCGTCGATCGAGCTGGCGTCGCGCGCCTGCTCTGGCGACATGTACGCCGGAGTTCCCAGCATGCTGCCGGTACGGGTCTTGTGGGTTTGCCCCTCGTTGTTGCCCGACACCAGCTTGGCGATGCCGAAGTCGAGGATCTTGATCACCACCGACGTCCGCGCGGTGCCGTCGGTCGCCAGGAAGAGATTGTCGGGCTTGAGGTCGCGGTGAACGATCCCGCGTTCGTGGGCGGCGGCGAGCGCGCTCGCGATTTGGCTGCCGACCGAGACCACGGTCGACAGCGCGCTCAACGAGCGACGACGCGCGCCCGAGGCAGTTCGCCAGGCTCTCACCGCGCAGGTACTCCATCACGATGTAGGCGCGCCCGGTCGGATCGATGTCGCAGTCGAGGATCTCGACGATGCCGGGATGACGTATGGCGGCGGTGGCGCGCGCCTCGGTCAGGAACCGGGCGACGATGTCCTCATTCTTGGTCAGCTCGGGCAGCAAGACCTTGATCGCGGCGTCGCGGCCGATGTGCCGGTGGCGCGCCAGGTAGACCACCCCCATCCCACCCGCTCCGATAGGGCGAACGATCGTATACGCGCCAAGATGTGCGCCCACTTCCAGCATTGCTACGGGCGGCAATATACTCCGCTCCGGGGGATTACCTCCAGCGCCGGGGGCCTTTTGTGGCCGGACGAGGGCCTGCCCGATGGCCTGCCGCGCCATTTGCGGGGCGGCGTCGCCAAGGCCGTGCCAGGCCCCACTTCGGGCCGATTTCGTGCGAGCCTGGCGTGAGCCCGCGTCAGAAAACGCGAACCCCGATGAGCCTGCCTCTGTTGCTGCCTTCGCCGCTTGCTTGCACCACCCGTCTCGCGCGGCTGACCCTGGCTTTCGCGCTGGCGGTGGCGCCGCTGGCCTGCGGGGGCGCAGGCGGGGGACAGCGGGTTCCTCCGACGTCCAGCGGGCCGGCGGCAACGGGGGCAGCGGGGGACAAACCGACGGCGGCAGCGGACCGCCCGACGTGACGGTCAGCCTGGACCTCACCGATCGCCATCAGACGCTGATTGGCTTCGGCGGCGCGGTCGCCTTCTACACGAACTTTCTGTCGGCGCGGACCGATGACATCTTCACGGTCCTCTTCAACGACCTGGGCATCGACATCCTGCGCGTCGGCAACTGGTACCAGAATCAGGCAGCGACCGGCACCAGCGCCGCAACGCCGTTCTCGGATACGGCGACCGTCGCCATCGTCCAGAAGGCGAGCGCGGCGCTCGGTCACCCGCCCAAGCTCCTGATGTCGTCCTGGTCGCCGCCCGCCTATCTGAAGAGCAACGCCACCACCAAGGGGACGCCCGGCACGTTGCTTCAGACCGGCGGGGTCTATCAGTACCCGCAGTTCGCCGACTGGTGGGTGCGCTCGCTCGCGGCCTACGCCGCGCAGGGGGTCGTGCCCGACTACATCAGCCTGCAGAACGAGCCCGACTTCTTCAACGCCGGTTGGGAAACCTGCCAGCTCGCCGGCGCCGAGAGCACCACCAGTGCCGGCTACGGCCGCGCGCTCGACGCCGTCGCGGCGGCGCTCGACGGCTCGACGCTCGATGCGAAACCTCAGATCATCGGCCCCGAGATCACCGGGCTCAACCTCAACGCCACCCGGCGTTACCTCACGAACATGACCAGCACGGCGTTCTTCGCCCTGGCGCACCACCTGTACAACGGAGGAGCCGCCGGCAACGATCCGGCGCCCGATTCGTTCACGACGCCGATGACCAATGTCGCCGCGGTCGCCGCCGCCACCGACATGGGCAAGCCGATCTTCATGACCGAGTTCGCGCCGACCTCGCCCAGCCTGTTCAACACCGCCTGGCTGATCCACAACGCGCTCACGATCGAGGGCGTGTCGGCGTACATCTACTGGGGGCTGATCTGGGCGCCGCCGGCCGCCGGCGCCGCCCCGGGCGGGCTGGTCACGATCGCCGGTGCCGACCCCACGTCGCCGTACACGATCAACGACACCTATTACGCCATGAAGCACTTCGCCCGATGGACCGATCCCGGCTGGACGCGGGTCGCCGCGTCGGCCGACGTCGCGGCCGTCAAGGCGTCGGCCTTCGTATCTCCGGACGGGACATCGTTGACGGTGGTCCTGCTCAACACCGACACCGCCGATCACCTTTTGGCCGTCAACAGCGCCGGCTTCGCCTTCGGCACCGCCAGCCTCTATCGGACCTCGGGCAGCGATGAGCGCGCGGCCGCGATCCCGTTCGATGGCTCGACGATCGCGCTTCCGGCGCGCGCCATCGCAACGCTGGTGCTCGCTCCGTAACGACGACCTTGGGGTGCGTTGCTACGTCAGGTGGCGCTCGACGCGCGCCTGGATGCCGTTGACCAAGCGATCGACGACGTTGGTCTCCAGGCCCAGCAACGAGCACCCGATCATGATGAGCGCGTCGTTGTCCGAGGTATCGACGTCGCCGAGATACAGCCCCTCGCGTTTGGCGAGCGCGTTGGCGAAGCGGACCGCGTTGACCACCGACAGTCGATCGGTGACGTCGTAGTCGTCGCAGCTCTGCACGCACTTGGAGATGGCATCGGGCAGCTCCCACTTCTGCGCCAGCGCGATCCCGACCTTGCGGTGCACGCTGGCGATCACCCGGTTCCAGCGCGCGGAATCGATCCAGCTGGTGTGGGCCTTCTGCTGAGTGACCGTGCGCTCCGCCTGCAGCAGCAGTGACGCCACCACCGGCTTGCCGACGTCGTGCAGCAGCCCACCCAAGTAACCGGCGTCGGGATCGCCGGCGTTGGCGAACGCGACCACGTCCTTGGCCAGGATCGCGACCGCCACCGAGTGCTCCCAGACCGCGCGGCAGCTGCGCGCGATCCGCTCGTCGCGCGACTCGAACAGCTGGTTGGCCGACGCCTCGAACAGGAACGTTTTCAGCTTGCCGGTGCCGATCTTGGTGACGGCCGCCAGCACGCTGCGCACCGGCTCGCGCGTCGCGTATGCGGCGCTGTTCGCCTGGTGAATCAGCCCCGCCGCCAACACCGGGTCCTGTTCGATCACACTGGCGGCCACCTTCAGCGACAGCTCCGGATCCTTGAGCAGTCGGATGCACTTGAGCGCAGCCGCCGGCAACGCGGGGACCACCAACCGATCGGCGGCCAGCCGCGTGAGGATGATCGTCTCCATCTGGGCCGCGAGACGACCTTCGACCGATTGGTCTCCGGCATCGGGAGAAGCTCTGCCCTTGTCTCCAGCGTCCATGCTCGATACGCGCAGTGAACCGGTCAGCTGATTGTACACGCGAAACCACTGGCGCAGATTCGCGATTGCCAAGCTTGCGCCTGCGCCGGTGCCGGCCGGGCGGTTCTCGACTCGCAGCGCGCCAATTCCAATGGTCGCGCTCTGGCGATCCCCACGCTTCGGGCCCACAATGGGGGCCATGTCATCCCCACGCTCGAGCACCAGCAAGTCTCTGGTTGTGCTGGTGACGCTGTTGGCGCCCGCGGCGATCTCCTGCGGCAGCAGCACCGGATCTTACGAGGGGGTGCCCCGGGACTTGCCCCCGCTGACCGCGACGCCGGGGACCTGGACCTGGATCGACGTGCCCGAATCACAGTGCGAGGACGGAACGCCGACCGGCTTCGCGATCAACGTCCAGGACACCAGCGACCTCTACATCTTCTACGAAGGGGGAGGCGCCTGCTGGGACTACTTGACCTGCGTCGTGGTCGACACGGCGACCCACGGCCCGGTGGGCAGCGCCCAATGGGCCGCCCGGGAAGCCAACCTGCCGGAGCCGTTCGATCGCACGCGGGCCAGCAACCCTTTCCGCAACGCGACCATGATCTACATCCCCTACTGCACCGGCGATCTGCACGTCGGTGACAACGTCGCCACCTATCAGGCGCTGACGACGAAAATCTACTATCACAAGGGGCTGCCCGACACGACCGCCTTCCTCAGCCGCGTCGTCTCGACCTGGCGCGACCCGGCGCGCGTGGTGGTCAGCGGCTCCAGCGCGGGCGGCTTCGGCGCGATCCTCACCTACGATCTGACGCGCAAGACCTTCCCCGATGCGCGCATGTACCTGGTCGACGACGCCGGGCCGCTGCTGGAGGGGGACGCGCTGCCGGCTTCGGAAAAGAACGCCTGGATCAGCGCCTGGAATATCGGCGGCTTCATCGATGCGCAGTGCACCGGCTGTCGCACCGATTTCTCGCTGTTGAACAGCACGCTGGCCAAGCGGTATCCCAACGATCGGATGGCGCTGCTGTCGTCGCTGCAGGACGCGACGATCCGCAGCTATTTCATGCTGACGCCGGAGATGTTCCAGACCGCTCTCTTGCAGATGATCACCGATCGGCTGGATCCGACGGTGGCTTTTCGTGAATTCCTGATCAGCGGCGAGCAGCACACGCTGCTCGGCACGATGACGACCTCGACCACCAACGGCACCGTGCTGGAACCCTGGCTCGATGAGATGATCAACGATCAGAAGACCTGGGTCGCCGTCAAACCCATCATCCCCAGCCCCTGACCAGCCGAGAGACCCGCAAGACATCAGATGGCACGCGCATGAAAGTCGAATCCACCACCTGGACCGCGGTCGATGACTTCATCTCCGATGCTCTGATTCCTGGCGACGCCGTCCTCGAGGCGGCGCTCGCGGACAGCGCGGCGGCCGGCCTGCCGGCGATCAACGTCACGGCGCCGCAGGGGCGCTTGTTGCAGATCCTGGCGCAGACCCTGGGGGCGAAGGCGATCCTCGAGGTCGGCACGCTCGGCGGCTACAGCACGATCTGGCTGGCGCGCGCGCTGCCGGCGGGTGGCCGCCTGATCACGCTGGAGATCGATCCCGCCGCCGCCAAGGTGGCGCGCGCCAACTTTGCGCGCGCGGGCCTCGACGGTGTCATCGAGCTGCGTCTGGGACCAGCGATCGACAGCCTGCGCGCGCTGATCGCCGAGCGGCGCGCCCCGTTCGACCTGGTGTTCATCGACGCCGACAAGGCCAGCAACGCCGACTATTTCCGCGCGGCGCTCGACCTCACGCGCGCCGGCGGCCTGATCGTCGTCGACAACGTCGTGCGCGGCGGCGCCGTCGTCGACGCCGGCAGCCGCGATCCCAACGTCGAGGGAACCCGGCGCCTGTACCACGCCATGGGCGCCGAGCCCCGCGTGAGCGCGACCGCGATCCAGACCGTCGGCAGCAAGGGCTACGACGGCTTCGCGGTCGCCCGGGTCTTGGCGCGGTAAGTTTCTTTGCGCTGACTGAACATCCGTATAGGCTCGTGCGGATGCAGTCGAGCACCGCGATCGACACCGACGTCCCCGGGGCCGACACCCTCAACCCGGCGCAGCGCGCGGCGGCCGGCAGCGGCGACGGGCCGCTGTTGATCATCGCCGGCGCCGGCTCGGGCAAGACCCAGACGCTGGCCCACCGGGTGGCGGCGTTGATCGCACGCGGCGCCGATCCGCGGCGCATCCTGCTGCTCACGTTCTCGCGGCGGGCGGCGCAGGAGATGACCCGCCGCGCGGCTCGACTGGTCAACGCGGGGCGCGCCCGGGCGGGCAGCAACGGACGCGGAGGCGGTGGGCGCGCTGGCGCGGCGCGGCTCGGTGACGCCGGCGCAGGCGCCGGTCTCGGTGACGCCGGCGCAGGCGCCGGCGATGCGGGGCTCGCCTGGGCCGGGACCTTCCACGCGATCGCCAATCGCTTGCTGCGCCACCACGCCGCCGAGATCGGGCTTGCCCCCGCGTTCACGCTGCTCGATCGCGAGGACGCCGCCGATCTGCTCGATCACCTGCGTCACGCGCAGGGGCAGGCGCGCACCGACCGGCGTTTTCCGCGCAAGGGGACTTGCCTGGCGATCTACTCGCGCGTGGTGAACACCCAGGAGCCGCTGCGCGCCTGCCTCGAGGCCGCCTTCCCCTGGTGCCTGGAATGGGAGGCGCCGCTGCGCGAGCTCTTCGCCGCCTACGTCGACGCGAAGGCGGCGCGCGCCGTGCTCGATTACGACGATCTGCTGCTCTACTGGTTCCACCTCATGAGCGACGGCGCGCTGGCGGTGCGGGTCGGCGCCCTGTTCGATCACGTGCTGGTCGACGAATACCAGGACACCAACACGCTGCAGGCCGAGATCTTGCGGCGCCTCAAGCCCGACGGCCGCGGCGTCACCGTGGTCGGCGACGACGCGCAGGCGATCTACAGCTTTCGCGCCGCCAGCGCCGGCAACATCCTGGCGTTCCCGCGTCTTTACGACCCGCCGGCCACCGTGGTGACGCTGGAGCAGAACTATCGTTCGACCGCGCCGATCCTCGACGCCGCCAACGCGGTGATCGCGCTCGCGCCCGAGCGCTACGAAAAGAACCTGTTCTCGCTCCGGCGCGGCGGCGAGCGCCCGCAGCTGGCGACGGTCGCCGACGAGCTGGCCCAGGTCGACTTCGTGGTCCAGCGCGTCCTCGAGCGCCGCGAGGCCGGTGTGCCGCTGCGCCAGCAGGCGGTGCTGTTTCGCGCGGCCCACCACAGCGACGCGCTCGAGGTCGAGCTCGGCCGGCGCAACATCCCGTTCGTCAAGTTCGGCGGGCTGCGCTTCCTCGAGGCGGCGCACGTCAAGGATGCCCTCGCCTGCCTGCGCTGGGCCGAGAACCCGCGCGACACGCTGGCGGCATTTCGCGTCGCGCAGCTGCTGCCCGGCATGGGACCGCGCCACGCCGATCGGCTGGTGCGCCACGTCGGCGGCGCCGGCGCTGCGCTGCCTGTTGCGATCGCCAGCTTCGGTCCGCCGCCGGCGGCGGCCGACGACTGGCCCGCCTTCACGGCGCTGTTCGCGCACCTGTGCGGCACCGCGGCCGCCGTCTCGTGCACGGTGCAGATGGGCCTGGTGCGGCGCTGGTACCAGCCGCACCTCGAACGCCTCTACGACGACGCGCGCGTCCGGCTCGCCGACCTCGAACAGCTGGAGCAGCTGGCGGCGGCCGCGCCATCGCGCGAGCGCTTCCTCTCCGATCTGACGCTCGATCCCCCGCAAGCGACCGGCGCCGAGGCGGGGCAGCCGCACCTCGACGAGGACTATTTGATCCTGTCGACGATCCACTCGGCGAAGGGGCAGGAGTGGGATTCGGTCTTCGTGCTCAGCGCCGCCGACGGATCGATCCCCTCCGACCTGGCGACCGGCCACCCGGCGCAGATCGAGGAAGAGCGCCGCCTGCTCTACGTGGCGATGACCCGCGCGAAGAATGTTCTGGCGCTGGTCCACCCGCTGCGCTTCTTCGTGCGACAGCAGAGCCGCTTCGGCGACCGGCACGTCTTCGCGCCGCGCACCCGCTTCCTGCCCGACGCGATCCTGGACCGGTTCGATCGCGTCGGGCTGGCGGGCGGCGCGGCGGTCGAGGAGCCGCGCCCGCTGGCCCCAGCGCAGCCGCGCGTCGACGTCGCGGCCCGGCTGCGCGCGGCCTGGGCGACGCCGTCATCGCCGTCGTCTTCTTCAGGCGCGCCCTGAGATCGGTCAAACACCAAGACGCCAGGACGCCACGGTCCGAAAACTTTGAAAGTCCGGTCTTTGGCGTCCGTGGCGTCGTGGCGTTTCTTCCTATCCGACCAGGCGACCGGCGCGGCGGCGCGCGGGATGATTTATAGTCACGGCGTGCATCGCATTGCCGGCGCCATCGTCGCCTTCGTGCTGATCGCTTTCTTTTCGGCGCGCGGGCACGCGTCGACCGCGTCGGACACCAGCGTGATGTTGGGGCCAACGGCGCGCGCGCCGGCCGAGATCGATCCCGCCGGCGTGGTCTTCTTTCCCGACGAGGGAAGGCTGGAGGTCAAAGGGAGCCACCTCGACGGCCTGCGCGTCGGCTGGGCGGCCTCGGGACCACCATCGCCCGCCGGTTCATCCACCAGCTGGCCCGCCGGTGACGACGTCTGCCGCGACCCAAAGCCGAGCGGCAGCGCACAGCAGTGTGTCTTCGCCGTACCGAAGAATCTGCCGCTGGGCAGCGTCTTCCGCGTCGTCCCGGATCCCGCGGGGCTGGACGCCGCCGGGGCGGCCCGCGCCGCGCAGCTCGCCCCGTTCCTGCGACCAGCGCGCATCGTCATCGACCGCCTGTTGCCAGCGACGGCGACGGTCGATCTCACGGCAGGCGTGGGTCGCGTCACCCTCCTGCATCCGGACGCGGTCGCCACCGTCGATTGCGCACAGGCGCGCTGCGAGCTCCTCGACCCGGGGATCGAGGTCCGCGCCGTCGCCGCCACGGCCGCGACGGTGACGCTGCGGATACGCCTGGCGCCGCATGTCTCGATCCGCCACGGCGAGACGCTGGATGCGACGCTGTCGGCCACCCTCGCCGTCCTGCACTGCACGGCCGCGATCGCCTCGGGCGAACCGCTGCGCCACGCCGACGGTACGCGGGTGATCGTGCGCCTCGACGAGCGCTGCGGGGGTGACGCGCGCAATCTGCGCTGGACCGTCAACGGCGAGGTCGCCGAGGTGCAGCGGGTCGAGCACGAACGCGACGGCGTCTACGTGCAGCTCGGCACCGCCGAGCTCGAGGGGGCGCAGGCGACCGTCATCGCGACGCGACCCGAGCCCGACGGGTCGGTGCTGGCGGTGGCGCGTGCGCCGACGCGGCCGGCGCCCCAGCCGCGCGCCAGCCTGGATCTCGACGGGTTCGGACGGGTCGATTTCATTCCCACCAACCGCGACGCGTTCCTGCGCGCCGCCCCTGTCGGCGATCACGTGCACCTGGTCGTCCTGCCGCTCGAGGCCGTCTACCAGGTGATCGGGCCGGCGAGCTCGGCCAAGGGGGCGACCCGCATTCGCGGCGAGAGCAACGCCGGCGGATTCGTCGCGCTGCGCTTCGGCTATCGGGTCGACACGTTGCCGGAGGTCTTTGCGTCGACCGACCTCGCCGTGCTCGACGAGCCGTTGCAGCGCCCGCTGCGCGAGGCGAGCGTTCCGGCGCCGCTGGGCGCCGCCACGCTGGGGCCGACGCCGCTCATCGAGCTGATCTGCGCCGACCGTCAGGGGCAGTTGCAGCGCATCACCGCCGGGCCGCAGGCGTCGATCCCCTTCTCGCAGCGCGACAGCTGTCGGCTGGTGATCCATCGCGAGCGCCTGCGCGTCGAGGACGGGACGCAGGACATCTCGGTCGAGGTCAACGTCACCAAGGTCGACGACAACGCCCGCCCCGACAGTCATCTGGTCGAGCGCATGGTCCTGCGCCCGGGTCCCGAGCCGCGCATCTTCTGGATCCACGGCGTCAAGGCGCAGTTCGATCGTCTGTCGATCCGGGTGTCACACGTGATCGACGAGGCGCACGACGTCGGCGGCAGCGACCTGCACGTGAACCTGCCGTCGGCGCAATGGGCGGTGGTCGTCGGCGAGGGGCACTTTCGCTTCTACGCCACGGCCGCCATCCCGACCGGCCTGTTTCGCATCACCGTGCCCAGCGACGTGCTGACGCTGAACTTCGGCGCGCTCTCGCGGCTGACCTGGCTGGGGCGCGACGGACGCGAGGGGCTGCTCGGCCTGGAGTTCGGCGCGCTGGGGATCGGCCTCGCGTCGACGCCGGGGTTTCCGCGCACGCTGGCGGTCCTGGCCGGCATCGGCGTCAGCGTGCCGATCGGGAACCGCGGCGAGCCGTCGCAGGCCTCGGTCAACCTGCACGCCTGGGGCGCCTACGAGCTGCGCGACGAGTACCACATCGATCCGATGAACCCGGCCAGCCCGCTGGCCAGCCACTGGTCCTTCCTCTTCGGCCCCAGCATCACCTTCGGGAACGTCGGCACCAACCTTTGACTCGCACGCCGTAGCCGACGCGGCCGGGGATGCTTACAGAGACAAGATCGGACCATGACCCGCATCGAAGACTACGCGCTGCTCGGCGATACCCAGACCGCGATCCTGGTGTCGAACAGCGGCTCGGTCGACTGGGCGCCCTTGCCGCGCTTCGACTCGGGCAGCTGCTTCGCGGCGCTGCTGGGCACGCGCGAGCACGGCCGCTGGTCGATCGCCCCGGCACAGCCGGTGCGGCGCGTGCAACGGCGCTATCGCCCTGGGACGATGGTGTTGGAGACCGACTTCGAGACCGACGACGGCGCGGTGCGGATCATCGACTTCATGCCGGTGCGCGACCGCGCGCCCGACCTGGTGCGCATCGTCGAGGGGTTGCGTGGCCGCGTGCCGATGCGCCTGGATCTGGTGATCCGCTTCGACAACGGGCGTCTTCTGCCCTGGGTGCGCCAGCGCGACGGGGCGCTGACGGCGATCGCCGGGCCGGACGCGCTGTGCGTGCGCGGCGATCTGGAGATGCGCGGCGAGGATCTGGCGACCGTGGGCGATTTCACCGTCGCCTCCGGCGAGCGGCGCGCGCTGGTCGCCACCTGGTTTCCGTCGCACGAGGCGGTGCCGGCGGCGATCGATCCCGAGTGGTCGCTGCGCGACACCGAGTCGTGGTGGTGCGACTGGTCCAGCCGCTGCACCTACCAGGGTCCGTGGCGCGAGGCGGTGCTGACCTCCCTGATGGTGCTGAAGGCGCTGACCTACGGGCCGACGGGCGGCATCGTCGCGGCGCCGACGACGTCGCTGCCGGAGTGGCCGGGCGGCGTGCGCAACTGGGACTACCGCTTTTGCTGGCTGCGGGACGCCACCATGACGCTGTACGCGCTGATGTTGACCGGTTATACCGAGGAGGCGGCGGCCTGGCGCGAGTGGTTGCTGCGCGCCGCCGCCGGCGATCCGGCGCGCTTGCAGATCATGTACGGTGTCTCGGGAGAGCGCCGCCTGACCGAGTATCAGGCCGGGTGGCTGCCCGGCTACGAGGGCTCGAGCCCGGTGCGCATCGGGAACCAGGCGCACGAGCAGCTGCAGCTCGACGTTTACGGCGAGCTGGTCGATTCGCTCTATCAGGCGCAGCGGTTCGGCATCGGGGCCGACCCCTGGGCGTGGAGCTTGGAGCACGCGTTGCTCGACTCGCTCGAGTCGCGGTGGGCCCAGCCCGACGAAGGGATCTGGGAGGTGCGCGGCCCGCGGCAGAACTTCACCCACTCGAAGGTGATGGCGTGGGTCGCGTTCGATCGCGCCATCCGATCGGTCGAGTCCTTTCAGCTGGAAGGGCCGATCGCGCGCTGGCGCGAGACGCGCGCCCAGATCCACCATGAGGTGTGCACGCGCGGCTTCGATTCCACGCGCAATGCCTTCATGCAGTCGTACGGTTCGTCACGGGTCGACGCCAGCCTGCTGCTGATGCCGATGGTCGGCTTCTTGCCCGCCGACGATCCGCGCATCATCGGCACCGTCGCCGCGATCGAGCGCGACTTGATGTCTGACGGGTTCGTGCGCCGCTACCGTGTCGACGGAGCGGAGTCCTCCGTCGACGGGCTGCCTCCGGGTGAAGGGGCGTTCCTGCCCTGCTCGTTCTGGCTGGTCGACGCCTACGTGCAGCTGGGGCGGATGGACGAGGCGACCGCGCTGTTCGAGCGGCTGCTGGCGGTGCGCAACGATCTCGGCCTGCTGTCGGAGCAATACGATCCGGTGGCGCGGCGGTTGCTCGGCAACTTTCCCCAGGCGATGACCCACCTGGCGCTGGTCGGCTCCGCGTACAACCTGGCGGGACACGCCTCGCGCCCCGCCAAGACGCGCGGTGAATGCGGCCCGCCCTCGCCTCAAAGGGCCTGACCGACTGAATCATGCCGCGGATCGCGTTGGCGTTGTCTGCCCGCGCCGCCGCCGGCGCGCGATCAGCGCGTCCAGCGACAATGGCCCGGCGCCGGCGAGCGCGATCCAGAGGAACATCACCAGATAGCTCCACTCCTCGAAGCCGAGCAGCGTCGTGAGGCCGTCGATGTTGGCGCGCTTCGCGGTGAGGATCGCGATCACCATCGTGAAGGCGAGCGGCAGCGACGCGAGGCGCGCCCCCAACCCCAGCAGCACCAGCAGGCCGCCGAAGAACTCCGTTCCGGCGGTGAGCCGCGCGTTGAAGCCGGGCGCGGGGATCCCAAGGTCGGTGAAGAAGGCGGTGACGTCCGGGATGGAGTGCAGCTTGCCCCAGCCGGTGCCCATGAAGACCAGTCCGACAGTGAGGCGGGCGAGGGTCGGCCCGAGAAAAGAGACCTTGTCGGCGAAGGCGCGCAACCGCTGCAAAGCCCCCTCGATCGTGTTCATGAGCATGTGTCTCCTCTGCCCAGCCTTACGCCGTCCCGTTGCCCCGGTTACGGTGTGCGTCGCGCGCCGCGCCGGACCCTCTTTTTTGAGCCGTCGGCCCCCGCCGCTGTCACCCACGATCGCGGCAGGTGGCGGCGATGGGGCGTCGTGTGGCCGCGCGCCGTCATTTCCCGCCCGCCGTCATCCCCCCCCGCCCGCCCGGGCCGCTCTGCCTCCCAGGAGGTCTCGATGTCCCTCAGCTCCAGACTTGGTCGTCGGTGTTTCGGTGCCCTGCTCCCCGTCTGTCTTTGGGCGTCCTGTACCGGGGGAACGATTGGCGAGGGGGGCGGTGGCGGTGCGGCCGGTGCCTCGGTGGACCACACGGCGGGCACCGGCGGAATCGCGTCATCGTCGGGCGGCACGCCCGGGGCTGGTGGAGGGGCCGGCGCGGTGGTGGTGACCGGAACCGGTGGCCGCGCTAACGGAAGCGGCGGCGCCGGGGCCGGCGGCACCGCGACCGGCACGGGGGGCGCGACCGGCGCCGGCGGGCTCACCGGATCGCTCATCTGGCCAAACGACATGAGCAAGGCGAACTCGGATCCCTGGCTGTCGCAGAACCACGACAAGATCACCCAGCTTCAACCGCGCGTGCTGGTGATCGATCTCGAGGCGACGGCGACGGCGCAGACGCTGGTCACCCAGCACATCGCCGCGCTGAAAGAGGCCAGCAGCCCGCACAAGTTCAAGAACCCGGCGGCGCAGCCGGTGCTGTCCTATCAGCTGGTGAAGATCGCCCAGGCTCCCAAGGGGACCGGCGCGACCATCGATTACAACTCGTGGAACACCCAGGCCTTCGCCGATGCGAACCTGCAGCTCAAGGATCCCGCCAATCCGACCGGCCCCAACCTCACGTTGTGCGGGCTGTTCGAGAAGGGGGTGATCAACGAAGTCTGGTGCATGGCCAGCGCCAACCCCAAGTGCGGCGAGACCCAGGAGTCGAAGCAGGTCTACGACGCCAACGGCGTCAAGATCGCGAACCGATTTGTCAGCGCGTCCAACGGCGACAGCATCACGTCGCTTGGCTGCAAGGTCACGGCGCGCATCACCGACTTCAACTCGGGCCGCGGCGCCGGATGTCACCAGCACGCGATGGGGCACGCCTGGGAGCGCTACATGGACTCCAGCGCCGTACCGGCGTTGCGCAAGCAGGCGGCGCGATTCCTCAACTGGGATCTCGATACGCGCGTCGGCGCGCCATTCAGCAACTTCTACAGCGCCTGTAACAGCAACAGCACGACGCTGACCAACTGCATGGTCTGGAACTCGGCGATCAACGTGCAATCGGGGACGACCGCGTCGCGCGTGTTCAACATCGCCGATATGTCGGGCGGCTGCGGCAACGCGCACTTTTATCCCAACACCACCGGGACCTATTCGTACGACGTCGCGACGCCCGACCCGATGGTCATGTCGTCGTGCGAGAACTACGGGCTGAAGAACGGCCCCAATGGCACCGACCTGACGACGCCGTTCACCAACGCGATGACCGACACCCTCTACGGTCGCAGCACCAGAACCTGCCCCGCCACCCAGCCGGCCTGCGACGATGACTGCGGCGGCCACGGCACGACGTACCTGTACCAGAACTTCCCGGGCCCCGGCACCCTCGCCACCAACGCCGACGGCACGCCGATGCACGACTGGTGGGTCTACCTCTTCTACTAATCTTTACCCGTCCTCGTCCCCGTCCTCGTCCTCGAGACGTCCGCGCCCCGTCCGCCCCCGCCGCCAATCAGGTAGCCTTCTCTCATGCGCCTCCTCCCGCTGCCGCTACTCTTGCTGGCCGCCTGTTGCTCCCACCCCCCGTCGCCTCCCTCCGCCGCGGCCGTTCCTGCGCCGCCCGCCGCGGCGCGCGCCCCAGCGCCGGTCGGCGAGCCGACGACCGCCGACGGTTGCCGCGCGTGCGGTGGTGAGTGGGCGCCCCACGGCATGCTCAACCGGCTCTCCTGTCTCTGCCCGACCAAAGACGCCGGCAAACGGTGCCGCGACGGCGCCGAGTGCGAGGGGCAATGCCTCGCCGACGGCGGCGCGACCGAGATCACCACCGCCGGTCCGCCAGCGCGCGGCTACTTCGTGGGGCAGTGCTCGCGGTTTCGCACCAATTTCGGCTGTCACCGCGCGATCGCGGTCGGCGCGCTCCAGGCTGGTCCCGTCCTCCTCGACCAGGGGCCTACCCAAATCTGCGCGGATTGACGGCGCGGCCGCGCCGGCATTGGACGACCGGCGCGG
The DNA here is from genome assembly GCA_963778795.1 of uncultured Pseudomonadota bacterium. GTDB lineage: Bacteria > Myxococcota_A > Polyangia > Fen-1088 > Fen-1088 > DASRQZ01. The sequence continues at coordinate 571,860 of CAVZVU010000006.1, forward strand.
ATGCGCCGGCATTGGACGACGGGCGCGGATGCGCCGGCATTGGACGACGGGCGCGGCCGCGCCGGCATTGGACGACCGGCGCGGATCGACGTCGCTGCACTGGACGATCCGATGGCGCGGTCTCATACTGCCGCGCCATGGCGATGACCAAGACATCGAGTGGGCTCGAGTACGAGGACACGCAGGCGGGGACTGGCGACACCGCTGCCGCCGGCAAGACCTGCGTGATGCACTACACCGGTTGGCTCTGGGTCGACGGCGCGAAGACGGCGAAGTTCGACAGCTCGGTCGATCGCGGACGGCCGTTCTCGTTCGCGCTCGGCAAGGGCCAGGTGATCAAGGGATGGGACGAAGGGGTCGCCGGAATGAAGATCGGCGCGAAGCGGACGCTGCGGATTCCCCCGAGCTCGGCTACGGCGCGCGCGGCGCCGGCGGTGTCATCCCGCCGAACGCCACGTTGCTGTTCGAGGTCGAGCTGCTCGAATTGAAATAGGATCGGACCCTAAGGCAACCCAGGGATTCGTCCGGCGGCATCCCGGCGGCATCCAGTGACTGCCGGTGATCGGCGCCGGTTACCGTTTGGTACGTGCCGATCGGGGGGGCCCCACGCCGGTAACCGCACGCAGGTGGCGATCTGTGCGCTCGGCGACGCCGCGCGCACACCACCCTTCCGCGCTCGCCTGCAAGCGCGCCCCGCGATGCGCCTCGATCGTCGCCCTCGCCGGTTGGTGTGGCAATTGCTGAGTATCCGCTCGCCAACACGGCGAAGGAGGGTTCGGTGGGCGCTGAGTTGCGGTGCAGCGGGCATTTTGGCGCCAAGCGCGGCGCCCGGGTGGATGGGCCAATCGGTGAGCGAGCGCGCGATCACCGCGGTCGCGGCAATGGTCAGCGCGGGCGTGTCCTCGCCGCCATCGCGGGCCTGGCGCTGGCGCTGACGCCGCTGGAGGTCGGATGCGGTGGCGGCGCCGCGACCGGCGGTGGTCCGATCGTCACCAACGACAACGATCACAGCGTCACCATCAACGAGATCATGGCGTTGAACGTACTCAGCGCCACCGACGAGACTGGCGCGGCCGCCCCCTGGATCGAGCTTTACAACCCGACGACGTCCGACATTGCGCTGCACGGCTATGCACTGACCGACGATCTCAAACAACCGCACAAGGCGGTGCTGCCGGCCGGTCTGGTGTTGCCGGCGGGCGATCACCTGGTGCTGTGGTGTGATGGACGTTCTTCGCTGGGCAAGGATCACGTTGCCGTGACCCTGACCCTGAGCGGCGGCGCGGTCGGGCTGGCGCGCCCCGACGGCTCGTTCGTCGACCGCGTCAACTACGGCGCGCAGGTGGTCGACTTCTCCGCCGCGCGCGAGCCGGACGGCTCGTCGGCCTGGGTGCCGGCCGAGTGGCACATCTCCCCGGGCGCTGCCAATCCGGCCGGCAGCGGCGCCGCCGCCGCGCCGATCGAAGCCCAGGACCAACCTCCCGAATCCGTCGCCGACGCCGGCGACATCAGCCCGAAGATCCTCGGCACCGATGTCAGACCGTCGTACGAGCTGCGGATCGCCGACGGCGACATCGCGACGTTGCGCGCGCAACCCGACACCTGGGTCAAGGCGACGCTGGTCTACGACGGCCGCGCCTATGGCCCGGTCGGCGTGAATCTGAAGGGGACCGCTTCGTTCCGGTCGATCGACGCCAAGCCGGCCTTTCGCGTCCATGCCGATCAATTCGCCGACGGGGCGCGCTTCTTCGGCATAAGAGAGCTCTACTTCAACAACATGATCAACGACGGTTCGATGATGCACGAGCGCATCGCCTACTGGGCGATCGCCCAGGTCGGCGGCGTCCCGGCGTCGCGCGCCAACTACGCGATGGTCACGCTCAACGGCCAGTTGCTGGGGCTTTACTCCCACCTGGAGGAGCCGCGCGCGCAGATGCTGGGCCGCTTCTTCACCGACTCGTCAGGGCCGTTCTACACGATCCACTACGCCGACTTCGCGCCCGCCTACCTCGACGGATTCCAGCCTCAGGGCGGGCCGGACGATCGAACCCTGATCAACGCGCTCACGCAGGCGCTGGCGCTGCAGCCGGCGGCGACCGCCATCGCCGCCGCGGGGATGTCGGTCAACCAACACGAGTTCAACCGGTACTGGGCGCTGATGGTGATCACCGGGCACTGGGGCGGGTGGCCGTATGCGGCGACCGCCGAGCCGGTCGGTGCCAACGCCGGCGTCTACGCCGACCCGACGTCGCACCAGCTGAACTTCGTCCCCGAGGGGATCGACGACACGTTCTACACCACCGACTTCGATTTTCTCGGACAGATCAAATCGACGCTGCCCGCGGCCTGTCGGAAGGTGCCGACGTGTTTTCAGGACTTCGCGAATCAGGTATGGGAGATCCTCGACAAGCTCGACAGCCTCAACTGGGTCGGGGAGGCGGATCGGGTCGCGATGGAGATCGCGCCGCTGGTTCAGATGGACACGCGCAAGGAAGTCACGAACGACCAGGTCAGCATGTTCCAGCAACAGATGCGCTACTACATGGTCGGGCGCCGGTTCTACCTCAGCACCAAGCTGCCGCCCGCCAGCCCCTGAGATCCGCGGCGCGCCGCGCGGATCAATCCAGGTCGTAGCTGTCGATGCGATCGCCGCAGGCGGCGCTCGATCCGTAAAGCTGCAGCTCCGTCGCGGTGGCGCTGTACGCCAGCTGGGCCGAGCTGCCCCGCAGGTGGTACGCGTCGGGGAAGACACAATCGAAGCGCAGCGACAACGACGTACCGTTGATTGTGTACGACGCTGATTCGGTGGTGAAGTCGCCGGCGTTGGTGGTCGAAGCCAGTTGCACCGTCCCGGTCGTCGTTGATGCCGCTGCCGAGGTGATGGACAGGCCGGTTGACACGCCGACGCCGGCGCAACTCGAACCGGCGGCTGGATAGTAAACCGTCGAGGTCAGGTGATAGGAGCCGTCAGTGAGCGCCCCGCCGGTCGGGCTGGGGGCCGGCCAGATTCCAGAATCGGTCGACTGGACCACGACCGCGCCCGCCGCGAGCGCATTGCAAGCGTAGGCGCCCAGATCGCCGGCCGACGCGTCCGTGGGGCCGGCGTTTGGTCCGCTACCGCTCCAGCAGCCGGCCGTCCAAGAAGAGAGAATCAACGAGAGAATCAACGGGGCAAGAGGGGACGCGCATACGCCGAAGCTCTGACGCCGGCGCTGATTCTCACGACGAAGCCGACTGTGACGCTGACCGTTGGTCACCCCGTTCGTCTACCACGACCCAGCTGCGCTGGCGCACCAAACGGCGATCGAGCGCGGGGATCTGCGGACGAGCGTTACCTGTTCCGGTCGATTTCGATCGGTCGACGCGCGCCGATGAGGCGGCGGATCTGTTCCGACCAAAAGCGTCGGAAGCGGCGTCTCAGGCGGCCGCTTTGGATTTCTTTGCGCGGCGCGCTTCGCGGTACTTCTTGATCTTGGTCTTCGCCACGTCCTTGTGCTTGGCGCAGACCATTCCGAAGACCGGAGCCGCCGGGTTCTTGCAACCCGGCACGGGGCAGAGTTGCTTCGGCGCCTTCTTGCGAGGACGGCCGGCCGCGAAGTCGAGCGTCTTGATGTTGGCGCCGCGCCCATCTCCGCTGCCCAGCGCGCCAACGACGGCGGCTCGCGCGCGGTCGAGCGTCTCTCGCTCGATGATGGAGGTGAGTTGGTTTGTGAAGTTGGCAACGAGGGTCGCAATGTTCATCGGGGAGGATTGTATGCGCTAAAGCGGTCGGGCGCTCCACTGAAATCGCAAGAATTGACTTCGAGGGGCTGGACTAATCCGTCACCATCAGGGCGGTTAGGGGAGGCTGGGCCGCTCGGACGTGTGATCGCGTTTCCGTCAATGCCGCCCGGATTGGATGCTCATGGCCGCCCTTTTACGGCCGACTCCGTATTCTCGCTTGCCCGCCCGCCAGCGATTGTGGCGCATTGAGGCCGGATTGGAGGGCCCGATTGGGGGGGGGCGATTGGGGCGCCGATTGGGGATGCCGATTGGGGACGTTGACAATCCCCACACCGATGCATACCGGCCGGGAGGGGTTTGCCCCTGTGCTGCTAGCAGCTAGCTCAAATCCGGCCCATCAGCTTCCTCGCCAGCTCGAGGCGGCGTTCCAGTTGGCGCACCGTCGCCTCGCTGATGCGGCGAATACCGCTGCGGCGGTTCAATTCGGCGTTGAGCGTCGCGTGCGATTTTCCGGTGATGTGGACCAAATCGGCGACGGCGGTGCTGTTGTGCTCGCGCAATTGGCGGCGCCGCGCCAGCGCGCCGGTCCTGGCGCTGGTCTTTGCCCCGGGCTTGATCGTGCCATCGGGGGCCGCGGCGTCGGCCGCAGCCTCCGGCTCTGGCAGCGGCACGGGGAGCGAACCGATCCCACCACCGGTTGTGACAAGATCCGGGATCCTGCCCGAAGCGCCCGCCTCCTCGGGCGCCGTCTCGGCGTCGTCGTAGACCCGCACGCTGTCGAGCCTGCGCCCCTGTTCGTCAAACGGGATGGCGGAGATCGCGGTGAACAGCGATAGCTGTTCCTCCTCGCCGCCCGCACCGTCGGCGTCCCCGTCGCCCTCTGCCTCGCGCGGCCGGCGCTGGCCCTCCTCGTCACCGAACGCCTCTTCCTGGCGGCGCAGGCTGTGGCGTCGCTGCTCGGCGATGCCGGTGGCGAAGGTGCGCAGCCGCAGATCGTCGGGAATGAACATGTACGCGGTCTGGCGCGCGTCCCGCCCCGACCAGCGCACCAGCCGGCCGACCGCCTGGCGAAAGAACAGATCGGTGACGGTGTTGGTCGCGTAGACGCCGACGCGCAGTCGCGGGATGTCGACCCCTTCGGAGACCATGCGCACCGCCACGATCCAGGGCGCGCTCCCCTCGGCGAACGCGCTGATCTTCGCCGACGCGCTCGGCTCGTCGGAGGTGGCGACGACGGCGGTGACGCCCAGGCGTTCTTGCATGATGCCGGCGATGGCGCGCGCGTGCTCCTGATCCATCGCGATCACCAGCCCGGCGGCGCGCGCGTCGCGGGTCCGCAAATGGCAGAGCTGCGCGTGCGCCTGTTCGATCACGCCGGCCAACCAATCCCCCTCGGGGTCGAGCGCCGTGCGCAAACGCTGGTTGGCCAGCTCGCGCGTCAGCGGATCGTCGAACGTCGCCGCGTATTCCAGGCCGCCGGGCGCCGTCCACTCCATGTGCCCCTTGATGCGCGGAAAGTAGACCGGGCGCACGACGGCGCGATCCTTGAGCGCCTCGCCGTAGCCATACTCGTAGTCGGCCTCGGCGAGGTCGCCGTCGTAGCGCACGAACGGGATCGTGTTCTGGTCGGAGCGGAACGGCGTGCCCGACAGCGACAGCCGGCGCGCCGCGTGCTCGAACGCGAAGCGCACGCCGTCGCCCCAGGCGCGGCTCTCGCCGGCGTGGTGGATCTCGTCGAGCACGGCCAGCGCACCGTGTACCAGCGTGCGCAGCGCGCCCGGGTTCGCGGCGACCTGCTGGTAGGTGACCACCACGCCGTGGACGTCCGACGGCAGCGTGCCGTAGCCGGCCGACCAGTCGGGATCCAGATGCAGGTCCATCTGCTCGGCGGCCTGCGCCCACTGGATCTTGAGGTGCTGGGTCGGCACGACCACGACGAATCGACGCGCGCGCCGCGCCACCATCGCGCGCCGGACGGCGGCCAGCGCGAACGTGGTCTTGCCGGCGCCCGGCGTCGCCACGACTAGGAAGCTCGGGGCATCGCTGTGCTCGAAGCGCTCGAGGGCGTCGCGCTGCCAGGCCCGCAGCTGCAGGCCATGCGGCGCCGCCGGCGCGGGACCGCCGCCGGCGGTGGGGTCCGCTGAATCGACCGACGGAATTGCTACGTCTCCACTTGGTCTGAATCTTCGTCGGGCGGCTTCGTCGCGCTTTCGTCAGCGCGGGTGAAACGAAAAAGGGAGCCGACTTCTAACCGGTCTGCTCGCGTCCGTCGAGATTGACTTCGCGCTTCGTTTCATCCCCGCGGGGCGGCGCGCCAAAGTATTCGACCAGCGTTTTACGTAAGTCCCGTCACCGGCGACCCGGTTTGAGCCGCTGAGCGCTGCGTCTGGTCGGCGCGCGCCGTGCGCTGCCGCAGCTGTCGCCACGCGAAGGCCGCCGCCAGCGCGACGGCGATGCTCACCGAGACCCACTGCGCCGTCGACAGCCCCAGCGCCGCGCCCCGATCCTGATCGCCGCGCAACCGCTCGATCGCGAAGCGCCCGGCGGCGTAGATCGCCAGGAAGGTCGCGAAGGCCCGGCCGTCGCGCCGCCCGCGCGCGAGCGGCACGCCCGACAGCAGCCCGGCGGCCAGGCCCAGGCCCGCCTCGTAGAGCTGCGTCGGATGCACCGGCAGGCTGGGGGCGCCGCGCGGCACGAAGCCGCGTCGTGCGTGTTCGAGCGCGGCCAGGCTGCCCGGCGGGAAGCGCACGCCCCACAAGCCGGCCGTCGGTAGACCGTAGTCGCAGCCGGCCAGGAAGCAGCCCGTGCGCACCAGCGCGAACGTGAGGCCGGCGCCGACCGCGACCCGATCGAAGAACGGCGCGATCGGCTCACCGGCGGCGCTCAGGTAAAGCGACGCGGCCAGGATCGCCGCCAGCAGTCCCCCATAGGCCGCGCGACCGGCGTGGGTCACCGGGCGCCACGATCCCGCGGCCAGCGCCGCCGGCACCGCCCGCACCGCCTCGAAGACGTAGCCGCCGGCCAGCGCGGCGACGTAGGCGCAAGCGATCGCGCGCGCCGTGTGAATCACCGACGCGCCGTCGCGCTCCGCCAGGCGCAACGCGATCAACGATCCGACGATGACGGCGATCGCCGCGAGCATGAAATAATCGGGCAAGAGATCGCCTGGGACGTGGTGGCGCACCAGCCACGCCAGCACGACCGGCCTCATCGTCCCCTCCGCGTGAAGAGAAAGGCCAGCGGCCCGAACAGCGTCAGCATCATGCTGTGGCTGGTGCCGCCGCGCCGCCGGCCGCTGAGTGACACCTGGCAGCTGGTGTTGGTGCTCCCGTCGCTGCCGTCGCTGGTGGTGTTGCTGCAGTCATTGCTGGTGCCGTCGTCGGCCGTGCTGCTGCAGTCGCCACTGCTGCCGTCGTCGGTGCTGTTGCAGGAGTCATTGCTGGTGCCGTCGTCGGCCGTGCTGCTGCAGTCGCCACTGCTGCCGTCGTCGGTGCTGTTGCAGGAGTCATTGCTGGAGCTGGTCGCGTCGGCGCACGCCGCGCAGCTGTCGGCGGTCGCCCCGCACGAGTCGCTGGTGGAGTCACTGGGGGTCGGCGTCGGGACTCCCGGCTGGATGATGACGACGCCCCCGTCGGCGGTCCAGGACCCGGGCGCGGTGTCGTTCTCCACCGCCGCCGGCGCGCGAACGCCGCCGTCCAGTGCGCCGCTCGTCGCCGCAACTGCTTCCGCAGTCGGAAACGATCCCCCCGTCGGCGTCGGCGTCGGCGTGGGCGACCGCGTCGTCGCGCTAGCCGCCGCTCCCGCATCCGCGCCGCCGTCGGCGCTGGCCGGCGCCAGCGCCGCCAGCCACGCGCCACCCACGTAGGCGGTGTCTCCGACCGCGACGGCGCCGATCGGCCAGCCGACCACGCGGCGCAGACGATGCGCGCCCGACGCCGCGAGCAGCCCGCGAAGCAGGCTCCCGGCCGCGCCTTGCAGCGCGCGTGATTCCAGCGGCGTGATCGCGGCGCCGGCCGACTCGGTCTCGAAGCCGGGCAGCGTCGCGGGGCCCGACGGGACATCAAGACCGACGGCCAGGGCGCGCGCCGCCCCCGCCGAGATGTCACCGACGATCAGGGCCTCGGCGCCGCGCCGGATACGCGCGGCGTCGGCTTGCGCGACCAGCGCGCGTGGGTCGCCGGCGCTGACGGAATCGGCGGCGTCGTCGGCGCCGTCGTTAGTGCGCGCCGCCTCCAGGCGCGTCGCCAGACGCTGGCGCGCCTCTTCGGGCATCGCGGCGATCACCGCCGGGTCGGCGGACAGGGCGTCGCGCAAGGGTAGCTCGTCGAGGGGCGGACCGTCTTCTCCGCAACCAGCGACCAGGATCAGCAGACAAGTGAGCTCTAGTTTTCGTGAGGACCACGGCATGGCAGGTCGACCATCGCAAGGGCAATGCCACCCGCCGGCGGCCCGATCGACGGGGCCGCGGGAGGCGATCGTGAATCAGCGACGACAGTCTGCGGCGTTCGCGATACACGAAGGGTCGGCAAGGCGTGAAAGGACGGAGACGCATGGGCAAGAATGGAGACGACATGAAATCTTGGTGCGTCGGGGCGTCCGGTCTCAGATCTCTGATGACGCCGGGGCGGACTGTCCGCCGCGCGGTGCGCCTTGTCCGCGCCGCGCGCGGACTTGCGGTCGATCGGCTTCCCGGCACAGTCCTTGCGCGGCAAGGACGCATGAGACTTGCGACCAGGACCTGGGGCGTGGTGCTGATGCTGGCGGCGCTTGGGCTGCGGCCCGCGCCCGCGCGCGCTTGCGGCGGTTTCTTCTGCGACCAGCCGGGCGGCTTCGGTTCGCTACCGATCGCCCAGACCGCGGAAAACGTCCTGTTCGCCGTCAACCCGAACCCGCCCGCCGGGGGCTCGCGCATCGAGGCCCAGATTCAGATCTTCTATACCGGGCCGGCCGCGCAGTTCTCCTGGATCCTGCCGGTCGATGCCGCGCCGACCCTCGCCACCGGCAGCGACTCGGTCTTCAACGCCATCGCCGCGGCGACCCAGCCGAGCTTCCAGGTCACTTACACCGACGAGGGGACCTGCCGTCCGAGCGTCTACCCGCCCCGGAGCGCAACCGCAGGGGGCACACCGACCGGCGTCGTCCTCGATGGCGCCGCCGGCGGCGTCCAGGTTGTCTTCCAGGGCGCGGTCGGGCCCTACGACGCGGTCGTGATCCACTCGGCGGATGCCAGCATGCTCGAGACCTGGTTGTCGACCAACGGCTACTACGTCTCGGATCAGGCGCGCGGGATCATCGGAACCTACGTCAGCGAAAACAAATACTTCGTTGCGCTGAAGCTGATGGGCGGCGAGGGGGTCAACGCGATCCGCCCCATCGTCCTGCGCTTCGACGGCGAGTCGCCCTGCATCCCGCTGCGGCTGACCGCGATCGCCGCCGCGTCGCAGCTGCAGGTCAACCTCTGGGTGCTCGCGGCGGCGCGCACCGTGCCGCAGAACTACTTCGAGCTGACGCTGAACCTGGCCAAGCTCGATTGGTTGAAGGGTGGCAGCAACTACGCGGCGCTGTTGCAACAGGCGGCCGACGAGGCGGGCGGGAACGCCTTCATCACCGAGTACGCCGGAACGGCGCGGATCATGGACGGCAAGCTCTGGAAGGACGGTCGCTATGATCTGACCAGCCTGCGCGCGGCGACCACGCCGCCCGCGTTCCTGGCGGCGCTGGTCAATCAGGGGCTGCCCCGTGACGCCGCGCTGCTGGCTTTTCTCGAGAAGCACATTCCCGAGCCGCAGAGCCTGGTGGCGACCGGCGTCCCGGAGACGGCGTTCTACAATTTCATCTCAACCTACTACGCGACCAACGCCGCCGACTTCGCGCCCTTTGATGCGAATGTGGTCACCGACGCCCTGGTGGCGGAGATCTTCGCGCCGCTCACGCAGGCGCAGACCCTGTTCGACGGGTTTCCCTACGTCACGCGGCTGTCGACCTTCATCTCGCCCGCCGAGATGACCAAGGACCCGCTGTTTCTCTTCAATTCAGACCTCGGGGACGTCTCGGCGACGCACCAGGCGCAGGCGGTCTACGAGTGCGGCGCGATGGCCTACGACCATTGCAGCGCGCCGGTCCGGTTGACGCTGCCCGACGGCACCCTCGTGCGGTTGGCCCCCGACGCGACGACGGCCGGAAGCTGCTTCGGCCCGTCGACCGCGGTGCTGTCCAGCGGCGTGGCCGCTGGGATGCCGGCGCTGGCGATGGCCTGGCAGCGCCGCGCCACCGGCACGGGGATCGTCGTCGCCGACAACACGGCCGTCATCAGGAACAGCGTCGCGGCCAACAACGCTGCGCTCAGCGGCGACGGATGCGGTTGCGCGGTCGGTCCAGCGGGTGGCGCCGAAGGATGGTTGGTGCTCGTCGGCGGGGCGTTGCTGCTCGCGCGCCGCCGCAGCCGGCTCGCGCGCGCGGTGCGCCGCACGCGCTGACGCCAGCGAGTTTGGGCGTATCATCGCCGCGATGAGCCCCAAGACCGAGCGGACGATCGATCGCAAAACCGATCAGAAGACCGATCGCAAAACCGATCGATCATCCGAGCCGTTGGCGGTGGTCGCCGGAACCGCCGCGGGCGGGGCGCCGAGCGTGAAGGTGGGGCGTCTGGTCTCGGGTAGCGCGCCGGGCGCGCTGCTGGTCGATTACGACGGCAACGGCAGTGGGCCGCTGCCGGCCCGCTCGGTCGTCGCGCTGGACGCGCGGGCGCTCGACGAGGCGATTGCCGCCCGCCGCGCGGCGGTGCTGTTGTTCGAGAACGGCGATCCGCGCCTGCCGATCATCATCGGGTTGGTGGCTCCCGAGCCGGGGGCGGCGTTGCTGGGTGCGCTGCTGGCGTTGGCGCCGTCGCCGGCAGCGAGACCGGCGAGCGCGTCCGCGCCGGTCGCCGCGCCGGTCGCCGCGCCGGTCTTGGCCCCCGGTGTCGCACCGGATCTGGCGCCCGCGCCTGCACCGGCCGCCCCAGCCTCGGGCAAGCCGGCCGAGGCACGCGTCGATGGAAAGCGCGTCGTGCTCGAGGGACAGGACGAGGTCGTGCTCAAATGCGGCGAGGCGAGCATCACCCTCAAGCGCGACGGCAAGTTGATCCTGCGCGGCGCCTATGTCGAGACGCACGCCAAAGGCGTCAATCGCATCAAGGGCGGCAGCGTCAAGATCAACTGAGATCGCCGCCAGGGCGGCGTCATGCCGCCGGCTGGCCGCCGCGGTGGCGTCCCGTCGCCCCCCGCCCCGCCCGGAAAGCGTGATGTCACGCACGCTGTGCCCGCTCCCGATGAAACCTTCGCCAGGGTAAGCAAAAATCGACTTTGAAAGTGACTGTCGGATAAGCGCTGAGGGTACAACCCAACAGCCCTGCGTGCCTTGAGTGCATCTGACCGGCAGGCGCCTGACCTAATCCGCCCCCCCCGACGTCCTACCCCCCCACGTCCGCCCCCCCGAGCCCTTGGAGGTCGTGTGTCCTGTCTGCATCATCTGTTCGAGCGCGAGGCCGACCGCTGTCCGCTGTCGCCCGCCATCGTCAGCGGCGACGCGGTGTTGTCGTATGCGGACGTCGAGGCGCGAGCGAACCAGCTCGCGCGGTATCTGAGGAGCCGCGGGGTCGCTGCCGGCGAGCTGGTCGGCCTCATGGTCGAGCGCTCGCCCGACGCCGTCGTCGCGATCCTGGCGATTCTGAAGGCGGGAGCCGCCTATTTGCCGCTCGACCCGTCGCATCCCGCCGAGCGCGTCCGTCACATTCTCGCCGAAGCGTCGATCGCGACCGTGGTCAGTGAACAGGCACTCGGGCCCGGCGTGCGCGCCGTGCTCGACGGCGCCGGCGTCAACGTCGTCACCGTCGACGAACCGTCGCGCCCGTGGCGTGACCTGCCGACGGTGCGGCTAGCCGATGGCGAGACCGGCGTTTCGGCTGCCAACCTCTGCTACGTGCTTTACACCTCGGGCTCGACCGGCCGGCCCAAGGGGGTCATGACCGAGCACCGCAACGTCGTCGCCTTCGTCGCCGCGTTCAATCAGGTCGTGCAGCTCGGGCCGCGGGATCGCGTGTTCCAGGGCTTCTCGCTTGGTTTCGACGGATCGGTCGAAGAGATCTGGATGGCGTTCTCGAACGGCGCCGCCCTGGTGGTGCCGCCGCGCGGCTCCGCGCGCTTCGGCGACGACCTTGCGGCCCTGATCACGCGCGGCGCGGTCAGCGTCTTCTCGACGGTGCCGACCTCGCTGGCCACGATGTCCGAGACGCTGCCGACCGTGCGCCTGCTGATCGTCAGCGGCGAGCGCTGCCCTCCGGAAGCGGTGAATCGCTGGGCCGCGCCTGCGCGGCGCATGCTGAACGTCTACGGACCGACCGAGACGACGGTGAACACCACCGTCGCGGAGTGCCGCCCCGATCGCGCGGTCACGATCGGACGGCCCCTGCGCGGCTACGGGCTGCACGTCCTCGACGAGAGTGGGCGCGTCGTCGAGCGCGGCGAGAAGGGCGAGCTGTTCATCACCGGTTCCGGCCTGGCGCGCGGCTACCTGGCCCAGCCCCAGCTGACCGCCGAGCGATTCCCGGCGCTGCCCGCGGCGTCGGCCGCGCCGGGCGTGCGCGCCTATCGGACCGGCGACCTGGTCAGCGTCGACGAATCGGGAGATCTTCTGTTTCACGGTCGCCTCGACAACCAGGTCAAGGTGCGCGGCTATCGCATCGAGCTGTCCGAGATCGAGAGCGTGCTCGGTGAAGACGACGCCATCCGCACCGCGGTCGTCACGGCGCGCAACAGTGACGGTGGTGGTGACGGCGACAACGGTGGCGCTGTGCTGGCGGCGTATGTGCTGGCCAAGGATCCCGTGGCTGGGATCGATCGGAACCGCGTGCTGGCGCGCCTGGTCTCGCGCCTGCCAGCGTACATGGTGCCGGCCTTCCTGGACGTCGTCGATTCTTTCCCGACGCTGGCGAGCGGCAAGGTCGATCGCCGGAGTTTGCCGCCCCCGGTCAGCGCGCTCGTCCGTACTGACCGGGCGATCCGCGCGCCCGGCGACGCGCTCGAGTCCGAGTTGCTGGCGACTTACGCGCGCCTGCTGCGCAACGACGCGATCTCGATCGACGACGATTTCTTCATGACCCTGGGCGGCTATTCGTTGCTGGCAGCGCAGCTGGTGTCCGAGCTGCGCAAAGAGCTGGGCGTCCAGGTGGCGATTCGCGACGTCTACAGTCACCCGACGATCGCCGCGCTGGCGGCCCACCTGCGTACCAAGAAGATCGGATCGACGGCCGCCGAATCGACGACGACGATGACGGAATCGGCGGGAACGGCATCGGTGGCGTGGCCAGGCGCGGGTGGCGATCGCTTGACCGGGCGCAGCTGGACCACCGTCGCCGACACGTCGCTCGCGCCGCGCCGGCGCCTCGACGGAATCGCGGCCCGCGCGGTGCGCAGCGCGTGCGCCGCCGCGCAGGCGCTGAGCTTGTACCTGGTCTACGCCGTGCTGGCGCTGCCGTACTGGGGCCTGCACTTCTCCTCGATCGCCTGGCGCGCGGGCCGCATCTCCTTCTCGGCCTGCGCGGGCGCGTGGCTGCTGGTGCTGACCGGCACCTGGCCGGTCTTCCTGGCGTTGAGCGTGGCCGCCAAGTGGGTCTTGATTGGCCGCTACCGACCGGGCACCTACCGGCTGTGGGGCTGGTACTCGCTGCGTTTCTGGCTGGCCAAACGCTTCCAGCTGATCTCCGGTTCGGCGTTCCTGGTCGGGACACCGTTTCTGCCGATCTACCTGCGCGCGATGGGCGCCAAGATCGGGCGCGGCTGCACGATCGCGACGCCGTTCTTCGGCGCGTTCGACCTGCTGCGCATCGGTGACGACACCAGCGTCGGCGTCGAGACTCAGATCCTCGGCTATCGCATCGAGGACGGCCTGCTCCACGTCGGCTCGGTCGACATCGGCAGCCGGTGCTTCATCGGTACACACGCCGCGCTGGGTCTCGACACCTGGATGAGCGACGATTCGCGCCTCGACGATCAGTCGCTGTTGCCCGACGGGACGCGCATCCCCGCGGGCGAGTCGCGTCGGGGCTCGCCGGCGCAGCCGGCCGAGGTCCACGTGCCGATCGCGGTTCCGGTGCCGGTGCCGGCGGACGCACCGCCGTCGCTGCGGCGGCGTCCGGTGATGGTGGGGGCGCTGCAGTTGCTGGCGCTGACGCTGGTCATGCTGTCGCTGTTGCCGACGCTTGCGCCCGCCTGGGCGCTGATCGCGCTCGCCGAGCGGACCGACGGCCTGGGCTGGCTGCTGGCGGCGCTCCCGCTCGCCGGGACGGCGACGATCGTCGCCTTCTGCCTGGCGCTGGTGGTGCTGAACCATCTGGTGCTGCCGTCGGTGCGTGCCGGCGTCTACCGCGTCGACAGCGTCTTCTACGTGCGCAAGTGGTGCTCCGATCTGCTGATGCACCTCAGCCGGACGCTGGCGCGGCCGATCTACACGACGATCTATTTGCCGGCGTGGCTGCGGCTGATGGGCGCCCAGATCGGGCGGCGCGCCGAGATCTCCACCGTCTCGCAGATCTCGCCCAAGTTGACACGCATCGGGGCGCAGAGCTTCTTCGCCGACGGCTCGATCATCGGCGGGAACCGGATCCACCGCGGTCTGTTCCAGCTGGCGGAGAGCCGCATCGGCCGCCGCAGCTTCGTCGGCAACAGCGCGATCCTGCCGGTCGGGGCCAGCCTGGGGGACGACTGCCTGCTCGGCTGTCTGTCGGCGCCGCCGCCCGCCCACCCGCGGTCGCCCGACGGCAGCGAGTGGCTGGGATCGCCCAGCTTCGCGCTGCCGCACCGGCCGCGCGTCGGCGGCTTCGACCGCGCGGTGACCCACGAGCCAACGCCCAAGCTGATCGCCCAGCGGCTGCTGATCGACGGCTTGCGCATCGTGCTGCCGGTGACGATCCTGGCGGGCGCGCTGGTCGGATTTTCAGCGCTGGCCTCGTTCGCCTACGACCGGCTGTCGCTGGTGGCCTGGCTGCTCACGGTGCCGGCCATCGAGATGGCGCTGGCGGCGGCGATGCTCGCCTGCGTCGTCGTGGCGAAGAAGATCCTGGTCGGTCGGTTCACGCCGACGGTGAAGCCGCTCTGGTCGATCTTCGTCTGGCTCAACGAGGCGCTGAACGGCACCTACGAGACGGTGGCGACCCCGGTGCTTACGCTGCTGCTGGGGACGCCGTTCGCGGCCTGGTGGCTGCGGCGCCTGGGCTGCAAGATCGGACGCGACGTCTATCTCGAGACCACGCTGTTCTCGGAGTTCGATCTGGTCGAGATCGGAGACGGCGTGGCGCTGAACGCCGGCGCGGTGATCCAGAACCACCTGTTCGAGGATCGCATCATGAAAGCGTCGGTCGTCCGGATCGGCGATCGCTGCACGGTGGGCAACATGGCGGTGGTGCTATATGACACTGACATGAAGGCCGGCTCGTCGATTGGATCGCTGTCCTTGTTGATGAAAGGGGAGACGCTGGCCGCCGGCACCGACTGGGTTGGCATCCCCACGGCGCAGGCCGTGCCGCGCGTGGTCGGCCCGTACACCGTGCCGGTCGCCGCCGTTGCTTCGGGGGTCGCCGCCGACGTGGCCTGGTTGGAGCAATCGCTGTGATCACCAGCAGGCGCTGGTCGCCTGCTGCTCGGAGGAACGCGACGCTGGTCGGCGCTGCGCTGGTGCTGCTGGACCTGGGTCAGGCCCGCCGCGCCGCCGCGGTGATACCGGCGCTGGAGGAATGGAACGAGCCCTTCGAGCCGGTCGACGCGGAGCCGGTCGCGAACGGCGCCGCCGTCAGTCGCGGCCTGCAGCCCGAGCTCGAGGTCAGCGTCGAGCTCTTGTCGGCGTACGTTTTTCGCGGCTACAACGTGTTCCAGGCGGACAGCCAGGGCGAGCAAAAGTGGGTGCAGCGCCCGCGCATCATCTGGACCGCCCCGCACAACGGCTTTTCGATCGGCTACGCGGCCGCCAATCAGATTAGCGGCGACAACCTGGTCTCCAACGTCAGCGGCGGGCTCGGCGCCGAGCAGGATCTGTTCGCGAGCTACGCGTTCGCGCGCCACGATCCGTTCGGCGTCGAGGCCGAGGTCACCGTCGTCGGCTACCCGGCTTCGGATCCGCGCGTCGTCGGCACCCACGCGCCCTACTTCGTTTCGGTGTCGGCCGAGCCCCGCTACCATCACGTCGCGTTTCTCTACCTCGGCTACCTCGCGAGCTTCCGCAACGGTCCGCTCGAAGGGGACCAGGGCTACGTCAACCCGCGCCTCGAGAAGCGGCTCGACTTCGGCGAGCGCGTCGAGCTGGAGCTGCAGGCCGGCGTGGGGATGAAGATCCTTCAGCGCGACCTCGGCGTGGTGCGCGACAACATGTTCGACGCGCTGGCGACCGCCACGATCTACTACGCGCTGAACGACGTCTTTTACGTCGGCCTCAAGGCCGGTTGGGCCTGGACCAACTTCAAGTCCAGCAAGGATCTCGACACCGGTCAGATCGTCAAGGTCCGCTTCGCCGACGAGTACGTCCCCTTCTGGGGGGTCAGCTTCGGCGCCGAGTTCTTGCCGCGCGGGTCAGCCAACCCCACCGCCCCGCGGCATCGCACGCACGCTATGTGATCGACGGTGACCGCGACCGAGGCGACGACGGGCCCCGCGCGATGACCAGCGGTTGTCGCTGCCAGTAGGTCAGCGACCGCCACAGCCATTCGACCGGTCCAAACTGAAACCGTCGCAGCCACAATCGGCTGAAGATCATTTGCGCTGTCCAGATCGCCAGCACGATCAAGTACAGCTGGTGGCGCCGCAGCGATCCAAACAGGCCAAAGCCGTAGCCGTTGAACAGCGTCGTGCAGATGATCGTGGCCGTCAGGTAGTTGGTCAGCGCCATGCGCCCGACGTCGGCCAGCGTCGCCGTCAGCGCGCGCGCGCGGTTGGTCTTGACGGCCAGCATCACCACGCCGACGTGTCCGAGCGCGACCGCCACCCGCCCTGGATCGTACGCGGCGGTGAGCCAGGCCACCCACACTGGATCGAAGCGATGGAGGAAGAGCGCGTAGCTGGCGGCGGCGCTGATGGGCAGGCCGATCCCGTAGCCGGCCACGACCATCGACGCGTAGAAGCGCCGCGACCGCTCGCCGCCGAGCACGCCGAGCTTGAGCAGCCCCATCCCGAGCAGCATCATCCCGAAGCTGTCGAAGAAGGCCCAGCCGTAGAAGTCCGACGATTCCACGTAGCGGACCAGCTGCGCGCGATGCTGGAAGAGATGCAGATAGCCCCCGCGATAGTCTTCGCGCGCCTCGCGCAAGGTCTCGGCGTCGGGCTGGTAGTCGTCGGTGACCTCCTCCCAGGCGTCGGCCGCGGTCTGTTGTGGCCGGGTCAGCGGCAGGCCGGCGGCCTTGGCGGCGATGGCCTGGTCGGCGACTGCGCGCAGCTCCTGGCGGTGCAGCGCGACGGCGGCGGCGCGCGGCAGCGAAAATGACAGCGCGATCGCGCCCAGCACCATCAGCCGGCGCGCCGGCAGGCGCCGAAACGGGAATAGAAACAGCCCGCTGACCGCGTAGCTGTAGAGGATGTCGCCTTCCCACAGGAGATAGGCGTGCGCGACGCCGAACACCAGCAGCCAAAGCGTGCGCCGGTAATAGATGTCGGCGACGGGGACCGCTCCGTTCCGTCGCTCCAGGCGCGAGGTCAGCAGGATGACGCCGGCGCCGAACAGCATCGAAAAGATCGCGCGCATCTTCCCCTCGAACAGCGCGCGCAGCGCGCTCCAGAGGATCACGGCGCGATGACTGAACGTCGCCGGCAGGTAGACGCCGACCCATTCGGTGCCGGCGGCGCTCTTGTTGGAGTGCAGCAGGCCGAAGTCCTCGATGTTGATGAGGAGGATCCCCAGCACAGCCACGCCGCGCAGCACGTCGATGGCGGAGATCCGCTCGTCCGTTGTTGCCGGCGTTGCGGTCACGAGCGCGGGTGACTCTATCAGAAGGGCGGCGCCGTCAGTCAGTCTCGGCGACCGGATCTTCGGGCGGCTCGGCCATCGGTTCGACCATCATCGACAGCGTCTCGACCACGTCGCCGTCATCGACGTCGATGACATCGCCGTCTGGGCGGCTCGCCGCACCAGCGCGGTTCGCGGATTCGCGGTTGATCTCCTCCAGGGCCCCCGCCAGGCCGACCGCCACCGCGATCCCGCGCTTGTCCTCGCGTCGTGCCCGCCGCTGGTCGAGGGCGGGGTCGGACAGGGCCTCTTGAGCCTCATAAAAGAAGCGCCCGTCTCGCCAGGCGATCGCGTCGGCGAGCAGGCGGCGGGTCTTGTCGGCCAGGATCGACTGCAGCTCGGCGCGCGGCACCAGGCCGCCGCGCGTCAGCAGTCGCCCGAGGCGGGCGCGCGATCGGCCGCGCGCCGCCAGCGCCTGAGCCAGCGCCTCGGGTTTCAGCAACGCGCGCTCGACCAGCAGGTGCCCCAGCAGCATCTCCTGCTCCGACGAGCTGACCAGGCGAACTTCGCCCGCGCGCAGGTAGAAACGCCGCGCGGTCAACCCGCGCGTCAGGCTGAGGACGCCGGTCGCGCGGCGCTGCGCCAGCCAGGCGAGGAGATCGCCGACCGGGAACGTCGCCACGTCGCCCTCGAACGCCATGCCCCATTGAACGGCGGGACGGCGCGTCCGTCCATTTTCTCAGTGTTTCTCGAAAACCTCGATCTCCGACAGCCGGCGCCGCGCTTGCCCCGGGGGGTGCGGGTCGTCTATGGTCGCCGCAATGCGAGTCAGCCCCTCATCCGACGAACGCTGCGCCGTTTCGTCGTCGTGCTCGCGCCGGTGCGGCGACCCCACCCGGGTCGTGTCGCCGGCCCTCCGGCGTCGCCGGCGTCGCTGTTCGGCATGAAGCTGCTTCAGCATCCGTCGGTTCGTTTGCTGGGGGTGGCGGTCGCGGTCGGGGTGGCGGTTCGCGCGCTGTTCTTCCTCATTTCGAAGTGGTTATGGCACTTCGCCCTGCCGGTCCTTCCTGCCGATGTGCTGGTCTGGGCCCGATGGGCGATGGCCGAACGCGACGGCCTCGAGCCCTACGCGTTGCTCCTGTTCGCGCTGGTGCAGATCTTGGCGACCGGTCTAGGCTTCGTGCTGCTGGCGCGGGCGACGCCGCGCTGGCAAGCGGCGATATCCGGGCTGCTGCTGATCGCGGTCGGCGTCTTTGCGTACCAGTTCCCGCCGCAACCGCCGTTGTCCGCGATCGATCCCATTCCGAGCCACGCGGGGCTGGTGGTCGCCGGCAGCTTGCTCGCCGCGCTCTTGCTCGCGCGCTCGGTGCGCCGGAGTGCGGGCGCACCGGCGCTGCTGGCGGCGCTGCTGCTACCGATCTGCTTCCTTGCGACCGGCCCGTCGTCCATAAGGGACCTGGCGTGCGTGCTCGCGCCGGGGCTGCGCCTGGTGCACGGCGTTTCGCCGCGCGCGATGTACATGCAATACGACCTGCTCCCCGCGCTGCTCGGGATCGGTTGGACCGGGCTCGGCGCCTCGCCCCAGACCTTTTGGTTCGTTTGCGCCGCCAGTTACTACGCGCTGCTGATCGGGCTGTTCGTCATCGCGCGCCGCATGTTCAGCCACGCGCAGCTGGCCGGGCCGATGGTGCTGGCGATTGTTCTTTGCCGCATTTACGCGTCGGTGCCCGACGCCAGCGGGTTCCCGCAGGTGACGCCGTTGCGGCTCGACCTGTGGCCGTTGCTGCTGGCGGCGGCACTCGCGGCCGGGCTGCGGCGCTGGCCGGTCGGACTGGTCCTGGGCTTGCTGTTCGTCCTGTCGCGCAGCATGGGCGAGCTCTACCTCGGTTCGTATGCGCTGGCGCTGGCGGGGGACTTCTGGGCGCGGCGCTACGCCACTCCGGCGCACGATCGCGCGCCGCTCCTTGCCGACGCGCGTCTCGCCCTGCGCGAGACGGCGCCCGCGCTGGGAGTGATCGCGCTGGCGTTGCTGACGGCACGCCTGATCTTCGGCACATTTGGTTCACCGGGGGTCGCGCTCTACAGCCACCTCGGCGTCGGCATGATCCGCATCGCGCCGACGTCGTTTTACTGGTGGCTACTGCCGCTGACCGGCGTCGTCGGTTGGCTCGCGTTCGCGCGCCGGTCCTCGTTGTCCCCGCGGCGCGCCGAGGCCGCGATCCTGGCCGTCGGGCTGCTGGTCGCAAACTCGATTTATTTCTTCGGGCGCAGCCACGAGCACAACCTCATCAACAGCTGCGTGTCGTACCTCTTCTCGTTGTTCCTGGCGCTCGACCTGGCCTGGCCGTCGGCCCCCTCCGATCCGCCCGCCTTGCGCTGGGGTTTTCGCCTGGCGCCCTACCTCGTGGTCGCGGTCTGCGCGTACTCCTACTCGGGGCGGGCGTTGAGCAAGCTCGACGCGCAACAGGGGATCGTCCTCACCCAGCGCAAGGTGACCGCAGGACCCCCGCCGGCCATCGACTGTGACGGGCTGAAACGCGCGGCAGGCGACGACCGGCTCTACATCCTCTCGAACAACGACTACTGGTACTACGTCACGTGCGATCTCACGCCGCGCGGCTACATCCAGCCGGCGCTCCTCAACGTGCTGCGGAAGCCGCTGCTCGACGACCTGAATGGTCTCCTCGACTCCGGCGTCAAGATCGCCGTCCCGCACGATCCGGGTGACCTCCTCGCCACGAGCTGGCCCACCCTGGTCACTGGCCTGTCGCACCCCGACGTCACCGAGACCCCCAGCTTCTCGATTTACCGTCGCAGCGCCCACGCGCAGAAATGACGCAGGTATAAACCATGGCGACCGATTCCACGCAGATCCGGCAGATCACCGCGCACGAGCTGAAGTTGCTGATCGAATCGGCGCGCACCGCTGGCGCGACGCTGGAGCTGTGGGACGTGCGCACCGAAGAAGAGCGTCGTATCGCCCGCATCGCCGGCGCGCGACTGCTCGACGCCGAGGGCGCCGCCTACCTCGAGGACCTCGATCGCGACACCCCGCTGGTGTTTCATTGCCACCACGGGATTCGCAGCCAGGCCGCCGCGCAATACTTCCTGGCGCGCGGCTTCACCAACCTGTGCAACCTGGTGGGCGGCATCGAAGCCTGGTCGACGCAGGTCGATACCACCGTCGCGCGCTACTGAGCGCGGCGCGGCTGGGCGCTGCGCGTGGCGCGCCGCTCAGACGCTGAGCACGACCTTGCCGAAGCTCTCGTTCGTCGCCAGGTAGGCGTGCGCCTCGGCCGCGCGCGCCAGCGGCAGCACGCGATCGACCACTGGCCGCAGGGCGCCGCGCGCGAACAGCGGCATCAGGTGGCGCGCCAGCTGCTGCACCGCCGCGATCTTCTCCTCGAGGGGGCGCGCGCGCAGCACGGTGCCGGTCAGCTGCACGCGCCGGTGCAGCATCGCGCCGAGATCCAGCTCGACCCGCGCGCCCGCCATCAGCCCGACCAGCACGATGCGGCCGCGCGGCGCGATGCAGGCGAGATCCTCGGCGAGGTAAGCGCCGCCGACCAGCTCGAGGATCACGTCGGCGCCCAGGCCGCCGGTCGCGCGCCGGACCGCCGCCGCGAAGCCGCCGCCGCCCTCGATCGCGATCGCCTCGTCCAGCCCCAGCGCCCGCGCTCGCGCGAGCTTGGCGGCCGAGCGCGTCGTGCCGATCACGCGCGCTCCGATGGCGCGCGCGATCTGGATCGCGGCCGTGCCGACGCCGCTGCCGGCGGCCGGGATCAACACCGTCTCACCGGCGGCGAGCCGCGCCTGCACCACCATCGCGTCCCAGGCGGTGATGAAGGCCTCGGGTACGGCGGCGGCGTCGGTGAAGCTCCACCCCTCGGGCATTCGGGTCACGGTCCGGCTCGGCACCACCAGCGCCTCGGCGTAGGCGCCGCCGCCGCACAGGCCCAGGACCCGGTCGCCCGGCGCGACGTCGATGACGCCGTCACCGACGGCGTCGATCTCGCCGGCGAATTCCAGGCCCGGAATCTCCTGCGGCGCATCCGGCGGCGCCGGATAGCCGCCGGCGCGCTGGAGCAGGTCGGCGCGGTTGACCGCGGTGGCCCGCACCCGCACGCGGACCTCGCCCCGCCCGGGCGACGGCGCTGGCAGGTCGCGCAATTCCAGCACTTCCGGCCCGCCGAAGCGGCTGATGACGATCGCGTTCACCGCGTCAGGATAGCCAACGGATCGCGCGCTTGCCGTTTTCGTTTGCTGTGGGAGTATCTCGATCGGCCATCGTCTAGTCCGTTGCCATCGCCCCGGCGCACCCACTTGCGGCAATCGCGCGCGCAACTGAGGAGATCGATCATGACGACCTACCGAACGGTGTTCGGCTCGCTCGAGAAGTACGAGAAGGGAACCGTCGAGATCATCAACGACGATCCGAAGCACTACGTCTACTCGAACGTCTTCGAGGTGGTCGCCCGGGCGGCGCCCTACGAGAAGACCGCGGTCGCCAAGAATCTGGAGTACGTGATCGAAGCGATCCGCGCCGAGGGGCGCTCGCGCTGGATGACCTGCGCGCACGACGAGTTCGTCGTCGTGCTCGACGGCGAGGTCGAGGTCGAGCTGGTCAAGCTGGCCGCCAACGGCGCGCCGGCGGCTGGCCCCGCCGGCACGGTCGCCCTGGCCGGCGAACCGACCGGCAGGCGCATGGGCACGATCCGCCTCGGGCGCGGCCACCAGGCTTTGCTGCCGAAGGGGGCGGCTTATCGTTTTAGCGCCGCGCGCCCGTCGGCGATGATCCAGCAGACGCTGAAGGGCGATCTCACCGTCGAAAAGTGGAGCGAGATCTGTTTCCGCTGAGGAGGATCCATGGCTGCCAACGCTCAGATCCAGACGACCCACCAGGCGAACGCTGAAGCGCGCGACGAAGCGCGCGAGAAAATCGCTGGCTACCGGACCTTCCGCCTGGGTGAGCTCACCTTCGCGCGCGACGAATACTTCGTCACGGTAACCTGGCCCGCCAAGGGCAAGCGCCAGTCGCACACCATGAGCGCCGACGCGTTTCTGCGCGCGATGATGCGCGACGTGGCCTGGAACTTCTTCTACGGCCTGGTGAACTTCGACGCCGTCTTTGGCACGCGCAATCTCTACGGGCGGGTCGAGTTGTTCGCCGGTCGCTACAACGAGGCGATCCATGGCGCCGGCCTGTCGTACGTCGAGGCGTTCGACAGCGCGATCGCGATGGCCAAGTTCAAGGAGATCCTGGCCGACTGGGTCAACGCCGGCTTCGATCCCTTCGCCGCGCCGGCCGAGGTCCAGGGCACGCCGTTCGGCGAGAAGAACGGCGACAACCTGGCGGCGATCGATCGCTTTCGCGTCGCCACCCAGCGCATGACCGGCATCGAAGGGGATTCGCCCCTGCGCAGCGACGCGAATGGTTTTCCCGTCAACCGCGCCTTCGCCGACGTCGACCAGGGCGAGCCGGAGATCCGTGCCGAGCCGGGCTTCGAAGGCGAGCTGCACGCGTTCAACCTGTTCAAGTATCTGTCGCGCTCCGACGTCACCTGGAACCCGTCGGTGACCTCGGTCTGCGGCCGCAGCCTGTTCTGCCCGACGACCGAGGAGTACATCCTGCCGATCATCCACGGCAACGATCGCGTCGAGTGGTTCATGCAGCTGTCGGACGAGATCACCTGGGAGGTCGCCGACCGCGAGACCGGGCGCCCGCGCGCGCGGCTGACGATGAAGGCCGGCGACGTCGCGGCGATGCCGGCCGACATCCGCCACCAAGGTTTCTCGAAGAAACGCTCGATGCTGCTGGTCTGGGAGAACGCGACCGCCGACTTGCCGCAGCGCTACGAACGGGGCGAGCTGAAGCCCTGGCCGGTCGATTTCTAATCGGGACGCGCGGAAGGGCAAAGCGTTCGTGCCGGAGGCTCCATCGATCCAGAACCGACTCTTCATCGACGGTGAGTTCGTCGACTCGGTCGCCGGCGCGTGGCTGCCGGTGCTGAATCCGCACGACGGGTCGCTGATAACCGAGGTCGCCGAGGCGCGCGCGCCCGACATCGATCGCGCCGTCGGCGCCGCGCGCGCGGCGTTCCCTGCCTGGTCGAGGATGGCCGCCGGCGATCGCGGGCGCCTGCTGCTGAAGCTGGCCGACGCCATCGAAGCGCACGCCGACGAGCTGGCGCACATCGAATCGATCGACACCGGACACCCGCTGCGCGACACGCGCGCGCTCGACGTCGCCCGCACCGCGGTGACCTTCCGCTACTTCGGCGGCATGGCCGACAAGCTGCACGGCAGCGTCGTCCCGGTCGAGCAGGGCTTCCTGAACTACGTCCTGCGCGCGCCGGTCGGCGTCGTCGGGCAGATCGTCCCCTGGAATTTTCCGCTGATGTTCACCAGCTGGAAGCTCGGCCCGGCGCTGGCCGCCGGGAACACCGTGGTGCTCAAGCCGGCCGAGCTGACGCCGCTGTCCAGCCTGAAGGTTGCCGAGTTGATCCGCGACGTCGGCATTCCGCGCGGTGTGGTCAACATCGTCCCCGGCTACGGCCACCTGGCGGGGCAGCACCTGGCCGAGCACGCAGGCGTCGACAAGATCGCGTTCACCGGGTCGACCGCGATCGGGCGCAAGATCGTGCAGGCGTCGTCGGGCAACCTCAAACGGGTGCAACTCGAGCTCGGCGGCAAGGGAGCCAACATCGTCTTCGAGGACGCCTCGCTGCCGGCGGCGATCAACGGCGCCGCCTTCGCGATCTTCCACAATCAGGGCCAGGCCTGCATCGCCGGTTCGCGCCTGCTGCTGCACGAGTCGATCGCCGACGCGTTTCTCGACGGCTTCCTGGCGCTGGCGCGCTCCATCCGACTGGGCAATCCGCTGGATCTCCGCACCGAGATGGGCCCGCTCACCTCGGCGCAGCACCGCGAGCGCGTGCTCGCCTACGTGAAGATCGCCAAGGAGCAGGGGGGCGAGCTGCTGCTCGGGGGCGCGCCGCCCGCCGACGAGACGCTCGCGCCGGGATACTACCTGCAGCCGACGGTCATGCGCGCGCGGCCCGGCGATCGCGTCTGTCAGGAGGAGGTCTTCGGCCCGTTCGTGACCGTCACGACCTTCCGCGACGAGGACGAGGTCGTCGACATCGCCAACGGCACGCCGTACGGTTTGGGCGGCGGGCTCTGGACGCGCGACCTGCAGCGCGCCCATCGCGTCGCGGCGGCGATGCGCACCGGGATGGTCTGGATCAACTGCTACAAGCGGGTCAATCCGGGCTCGCCCTTCGGGGGCGTCGCCAGCTCGGGATATGGCCGCGAGATGGGGTTCGAAGCGATGCATGACTACACAGAAGCCAAATCGGTGTGGGTCAACGTCGACGCGAAGATCCCCCCCTATTACCCGCGCAGGTGAGCGGTGATGCGGCGGTGAGATCCTTCGCTCGAACCTTCGTGTACGTCGGCCTCCCCTCGCGGGTGGTGTTCGGCATCGGGGCGTTCGCGTCGCTCGAGGCCGAGGTGGAACGGATGGGCGCGCGTCGCGTGCTGGTGCTGTGCACGCCGCGCCAGCGGTCGCTCGCCGACGAGGTCGCGCGCCGTCTCGGGGCGCGCGCCGCCGGGGTGTTCGACCAGGCGGCGATGCACGTCCCGGTCGCGACGGCGGTGGCCGCGCGGGCGACGGCGGTGGCCGTCGGCGCCGACAGCTGCGTCGCCGTCGGCGGCGGCTCGACGATCGGGCTCGGTAAGGCGCTGGCTCTGCCGGCCGAGACGTTTGCGTCGGCGGCCGGCGTGACGTCGGCGTCGGTGTCGGTGTCGGCGTCGCCGTCGGCGTGGTCGATCCTCGCGATCCCCACGACCTTCTCAGGCTCCGAGATGACGCCGATCTTCGGGTTGACGGCGGGCGGGCAGAAGAAGACCGGCCGCGACGCGCGGGTGCTGCCGAAGACCGTCATCTACGATCCCCACCTGCTGGTGCAGCTGCCGGCCCGGGTCGCCGGTCCAAGCGGCATGAACGCCGTCGCCCACTGTGTCGAGGCGCTGTACGCCGAGGACGCGAACCCGATCACGTCGCTGATGGCCGAGGAGGGGATCGGCGCGCTGGCGGCGAGCCTGCCGCAGATCGTCGACGAACCGGGGAATATCGACGCCCGCGCCACCGCGCTCTATGGCGCCTGGCTCGCCGGCAGCTGCCTGGGCGCGGTCGGGATGGCGCTGCACCACAAGCTCTGTCATACGCTGGGCGGCAGCTTCGATCTGCCGCACGCCGAGACCCACACCGTCGTGCTGCCGCACGCCGTGCGCTACAACCGCGACGCCGCGCCCGACGCGATGGCGCGGTTCACGCGCGCGCTCGACGGCGCCGGTCGCGATCCCGGCGATCCCGCGCAGCGCCTTTACGATCTGGCGCGTGCGCTCGGCGCGCCGCTGGCGTTGCGCGACCTCGGCCTGCCGGCTTCGGCGCTCGACCAGGTGGCGCAGCTCGCGCTGCGCAACCCCTACTACAATCCGCGTCCGCTCGAGCCCGCGGCGATCCGGCAACTCTTGCAGGACGCCTGGGAGGGACGACGGCCGTCGGCCGCATGAGCCGCGCCGCCGCATCGAACGACGCCACTGCGGCCAGCGTGGCCGGCGCGGCCGCGACGGTAGCCGCCGCGCCGCCCGCCGCGGCGCCACGCTTGGCGCTGACCGCGGTCCGCAAGAGCTTCGGCGCGCTGTGCGTGGTCGACGGCGTCAGCCTGGCGGTCGCCGCCGGCGAGACGCTGGGGATCCTCGGCCCCAACGGCGCCGGCAAGACCACGCTCTTCAACCTGATCAGCGGTGACCTTGCGGCCGACGCAGGCACGATCGCCTTCGACGGGCGCGACGTCACGCAGCGTCCCGCCCCACCGGCGGTGCCGCCTGGGCATCGGGCGGACGTACCAGATCCCCCAGCCCTGGGGCGCGATGACGGTGTTCGAGAACCTGGTGGCGGCCGCGTCGTTCGGCGCCAGCCAGCGCGAGCGGCAAACCTACGCGCGCGCCGTCGAGATCCTGCGCGAGACCGCGCTTTTGCCCCGGGCGAACCAGCTGGCGGCGTCGCTGTCGCTGCTCGACCGCAAGCGGCTGGAGCTGGCGCGCGCGCTGGCGACCGAGCCGCGCCTGCTGCTGCTCGACGAGATCGCCGCCGGCCTCACCGAGCCGGAGGCGCGTCTGCTGGTCGACGAGATCCGGCGCATCAAGGCGCAGGGGATCACCATCATCTGGATCGAGCACGTGGTGCACGCGCTGCTCGCGGTCGCCGATCGCCTGCTGGTGCTCAACCTCGGCCGTCCGCTGGCCGAAGGCGCGCCCGCCGAAGTGATGAGCGATCCCGAGGTCCAGCGTGTCTACCTGGGGCTGGAGGCGTGACGTGATGGCTCCCCTGCTCGCGACCCGGCGGCTCGACGCGTTCTACGGCGACTTTCAGGTGCTGTTCGGCGTCGACTTCGAGATCGCGGTCGGCGAGGTGGTGGCGCTGATCGGCGCCAACGGCGCCGGCAAGTCGACCTTGCTCAAGACGATCTGCGGCATGCTCGGCGCGCGCCGCGACGCCGTCACCTTCGACGGTCAGCCGATCGGGGGCCTCGCGCCGGGCGCGATCGTGCACCGGGGCGTGGCGATGGTGCCCGAAGGCAGACGCCTGTTCTCCAGCCTGTCGGCCGAGGAGAATCTGTTGATGGGCGCCTGCGCGCGCCGTGCCGGCCCGTGGAGCCTCGACGCGGTCTACCGGCTGTTCCCGCTGCTGGCCGAGAAGCGCCGCGCGCCGGCGGCGACGCTGTCGGGCGGGCAGCAACAGATGGTCGCGATCGGGCGGGCGCTCATGACCAACCCGCGCCTCCTGCTGTGCGACGAGCTGTCGCTGGGGCTGGCGCCGATCGTGGTCAAGCAGATCTACGACGCGCTGCCGACGATCTGCGCCGGCGGGATGACGGTGGTGATCGTCGAGCAGGACGTCGGCACGGCGCAGCGGGTATCGAGCCGGCTCTACTGTCTTCAAGAGGGGCGCGTGACGCTGACTGGCGCGTCGCGCACGCTCGCGCGCCAGCAGATTTCCCAGGCGTACTTCGGTGTCTGAATGTCGGGCGCATTGAGCTGGGTCGCCACGATCGTGCAAGGGGTGCTGCTCGGCGGGCTGTACGCGCTGTTCGCCATGAGCCAGTCGCTGATCTTCGGCGTCATGCGCCTGACCAACACCGCGCACGGCGACTTCATCATCCTCGGCAGCTTCGCGGTCTTCTCGCTGGCGCTGGCGGTCGGCGTGCCGCCGGCAATCGCGCCCTGGCTGGCGCTGATGCTGCTGTTGCCGATCGCGTTCGGCGCCGGCTACGGTCTGCAGCGCCTGGTGTTGAACCGGGTCGTCGGCCGCGATCCCCTGCCGTCGCTGGTGGTGACCTTCGGCCTGGCCATCGTGATCCAGAATCTGTTGCAGGAGATCTACACCGCCGATCCGCGCTCGATCGATTCGGGCGGCCTCAACGTCGCCAGCGTGAGGCTGACCGAGGGGTTCTCGGTCGGCACGCTGCCGCTGCTGACGTTCGCGATCGCCGTCGCGATCGCCGCCGGCATGCAGGCGCTGTCGGGCCGCACCGCGCTCGGCCGCGCCTTCCGCGCCGTCAGCGACGACCGCGACGCCGCCCTGCTCATGGGGCTGGACCACCGGCACGTCTACGCGCTGGCGACCGGGATCGCGTTTGCGCTGGTCGCTGTGGCCGGCGCGCTGCACGGAATGAAGACCACGGTCGCCCCCTCCGACGGACCGTCGCTGCTGCTGTACGGGTTCGAGGCGGTGATCATCGGCGGCCTGGGATCGTTTTACGGCACGTTGCTGGGCGGCATCATCCTCGGCGCGACCCAGGTGATCGGCTTCCGCTTCGATCCCGGGTGGGGGATCTGGCTCGGGCACATCGTCTTTCTCGGTATGTTGCTCTTCCGCCCGACGGGGTTCTTTCCCAAATCCAGGTGACGTCCAGGTGAGCGAGTGACCAGCACCAGTATCAGCACGCCAGCGCCCCCACAATTCGAGGTCCTGCGTGCGACGCGCGCCAGCCGCGCCGGCGCGCTGGTGTCGGCGCTGCTGATCGTGTTCCTGGCGACGCTGCCGTTCTGGGCCGAGGCCGGCACCTTGCGCGAGCTCGACGAGATCGCCTGCTACCTGATCTTCGCGATGATGTGGAACCTGCTCGCCGGCTACGGCGGCATGGTCTCGATCGGACAGCAGGCTTTTCTCGGTCTCGGCGGCTACGCGCTGCTGGTCATGGGCAACTTCCTGGGCGTCAATCCCTTCTGGGCTGTGCCGCTGGCGGCGATGGTCACCGCCGCCGTCGCTGTTCCGATCGCCGGGCTCGCCTTTCGCCTGCAGGGCGGGACCTTCGCGATCGGGACCTGGGTGATCGCGGAGGTGGTGCGGCTGTCGATCGCCAACTGGTCGGCGGTCGGTGGCGGCTCGGGCACCAGCCTCACGGCGCTGCGCGGGATCGAGAAAGTGACGCGCGTGCACGTGACCTTCTGGCTGTGCCAGGCGGCCGCCGTGGCCGCGATCGCGGCCACGTATCTGATCCTGCGCTCGCGCCAGGGGCTGGCGCTGCTGGCGATCCGCGACAGCGAGGTCGCGTCGGAGAGCCAGGGCATTGCCGTGCGCGCCACCAAGCTGGGCGTCTACGTCGCCGCGGCGTTCGGCGCCGGGCTCGCGGGCGCGCTCTATTTCCTCGGCAACCTGCGCATCTCACCCGACGCCGCCTTCACCGTGAACTGGAGCGCGTTCGCGATCTTCATCGTCATGATCGGCGGCATCGGCACGATCGAAGGGCCGATCATCGGCGCGTTGATCTTCTACCTGCTGAACAAGGTCGCCTCGGACTTCGGCACCTGGTACCTGGTCGGCCTCGGCCTGCTGGCGATCGTGGTCACCATCAAATTCCCGCGCGGGCTGTGGGGCTGGTTCTCCCGCCGCCACGACCTTCATTTCTTTCCGGTGCAGCGGCGCCTGGTGCTGCCACCGTCGTCATTGGGCATCGAATCGCGAGGAGGCTCCCATCATGCGTAACCTCACCGAGGCCAACCTCACCGAGACCGTTGTCGCTCAGATCGATCGCGCCGCCGACGCGCGCTTCACCCAGGTGGCGACCAGCCTGATCCGCCACCTGCACGCGTTCGTGCGCGAGACCGAGCTCACCGAGGCCGAGTGGTTCGCCGGGATTGAGTTCCTGACAGCGACCGGCCACAAGTGCGACCAGCGGCGGCAGGAGTTCATCCTGCTGTCGGACGCGCTGGGGGTCTCGATGCTGGTCGACGCCATCAACCACCGCAAGCCGACCGGCGCCTCGGAGACGACGGTGCTGGGGCCGTTTTATCTGCCGAGCGCGCCGACCGTACCCGACTGGACCAACATCGCCCAAGGGATCGCCGGCGTGCCCACCTATTTTTCCGGTCGCGTGCTCACGGTCGACGGCGCGCCGATCGTGGGCGCGGTCCTGGATGTCTGGCAGACCGATGGCGAGGGGCTGTACGATGTGCAGCGCCCGGGCGGCGCGTACGCGCGCGGCAAGCTCACGACCGGCGCCGACGGTCGCTACGGTTTTCGCACCATCAAGCCGGTCAGCTACGCGATCCCGACCGACGGGCCGGTCGGCGTCATGCTGCGGGCGATGGGGCGGCGCCCGGACCGGCCGGCGCACTTGCACCTGATCGTCTCGGCCCCCGGCTACGCCGCCGTGACGACGCACCTGTTCGTGAAAGGAGATCCCTACCTCGACTCCGACGCCGTTTTCGCGGTGAAGGAATCGCTGATCGTCGACTTCGTCGCCCACCCCCCCGGCCCGACCCCCGACGGCGCGGCCTGCGCCGAGCCGTTCTGCACGGCGACGTACGACTTCAGATTGGTTCCGGGCGCGCGCTAGCCGACCGGCGATCTAAGTCACGCCGGCCCAGCATAAGTCGAGCCCCTGCCAGAACCTGCACGACGGCGCTTCCAGGCGCTGACAGATTGGCAGCGGCGTGCAAGGATGCCGCGGTCGTGCCCGCCGCTGGTGGCGTGCACGGTTGGTCCCACGGTTGCAAATCTCCGCCGCATGCGACATTCACCGCGCCGTCGCGCTTCCCTGTATCTGCCCAGCGCTTGCTTGCTGGCGCTGTTCGCCGGCGCCGGCGCGGCGCAGGCCCAGACAGCCGCCCTTGGGTCGAGTGACTTCACGCTGGTGTTGTCGCGGATCGATTCATCGGGGGCGTACGTCGCGCTGAGCACCGACGCGCTCGCGAGCTTCCTCAGCGCCGCGCGCTGCTCCTGCCCGATCGACGTCGGGGTGGCGATCGGGATCAACAGCGATGCGGCGGCGAAGCTGACCTCGGCTGACACCTTCGACGTGACCCTGATGATCGGCGCCGACTGCGACAATGTCGCCGCGACCACCTGCACCACCGTCGGCGCGAACCTGACCCTGAACAGCGGCACGACGCAGGCGGGCGAGATCCTCTCCACCGGCGACCTGTTCGCGGCGGCCGCCCCCTCGGTCAGCTGCAGCGCGCTGTCGCCGATGTCGAGCCGCCTGTGGGCCGTGGTCCGCCAGAACGGCGTGCGGCTCACGACTCAGCCGTCGCTGACGTTCGGCGTCGGCAGCGCCAGGCCCAGCGCGCCGAGCGCGCTGGCGACGACCACCGCCGACAGCGGCCTTGTGATCTCGTGGACCGCGCCGTCGAGCACCGCCGCGGTCCAGGGCTACCAGGCGCTCTGCGCGCCCGCCCCGTCGACCCCGCCAGCGGCGGCGTTCGACCGCTGCACCGCCGGTTCGCTGCCCACCGGCACCGGGCCGTTCGCCGCGCTCGACCCCGGGCTGATCTGCTCGGATCTCGTCTCGGTCGGCACCAACTCGGTCCGGGTTCACGGCTTGCAAAATGGGACCACCTACCAGGTCGCGGTGGTGTCGATCGGCGCCGACGGCACGCCCAGCGCTGCCTCGACCGTCGCCCTGGGAACGCCGGGGCCGACGTTCGGCTTCGACGATCTCTACAAGCAGTCCGGCGGCACCGGGCTCGCCGGGTGCGCGGTCGCCGGCCGGTCGTCGACCGGCGCTACCGATCGCGCCGCGGTCGGGGTGATGATGGTGCTGGCCGTCACCTCGATGGCGCGGCGGCGGTGGCGCCGCCGCCGTCGCCCGCGCCGGCATGCGCTGCTGGCGCTGCTGCTGGGATTCACCTGCCTCACTGCCAGCGCCGCCCACGCCGCCGGCGGTGACAGCGACCACGACGACAACGATAGCGGGTCGCACGGTTATCGCTTCGGCGAAGAAGAGGCGCAGGTCCACGGCGCTGGCGGGCCGTCGCCGCGCAACTGGAACCTCGAGCTGCGCGCCGGCCCCTACTATCCGTCGGTCGACAGCGAGTTCGCGGATCGCGGGCAGAGCGCGCGCCCCTACGAACAGATCTTCTCGTCGAAGCAGCGGCTGATGACCGGGCTCGAGATCGACCGGCACATCCTGCATCGCGCCGGCACCTGGGCCATCGGTTTCGGTATCGGCGCCTTCCGCGCCGCGGCCAGTGCGCTGGCCGCTGATCAGCTGACCCGCAGCGGAGACCAGACGGTCTTGCGCTTCTTCCCGCTGTCGCTGCAGGCGGTCTACCGCGCCTCCCAGCTGCGCGAACGCTGGGCGTCGCCGGTGGTGCCCTACGCCAAGCTCGGCCTCGACTGCGCGATCTGGCAGGTGTCCGACGACGCGAAGTCGAGCTCGACCACAGGCACCACGCTGGGCTGGAACGCCGCGGTCGGCTTCAGCCTCGACCTGACGTTCCTCGACCCCGACGGGATGCGGACCATGGACGCCGAGACCGGCGTCAATGCGGTCGGGCTGTTCGTCGAGGTGGCGCACCTCGGCCTCAACGGATTTGGCTCCTCGTCGGTGCTGCGGCTTGGCGACAACACCTGGGCGGCCGGCCTAATGTTCGAGATGTGACTCGACCGACCGCGCGGCGCTGCGCGCGATTTGCGCGCGGCGGCACGGAAATCGCCCGGACGAAGCCCGCGAAAGGCCCAGATCGCTGATCGAAACGGCCGATCTCGCACATACCCCGTGGTGAACTCGTTGCCAAAGGCGACCAGCTGTGTTGCCCTGTTTTGCATGCGCCCAAAGAGGCGCCGATGCATGAAAGCAGCAGCGGCGATGATGATCGCGAGCGCGCTCGTTCTGGTCCCGAATTTCGCCCGCGACGCGGTCGCCGCGATGGGGGCTGCCCATCCGTGGCGCGGGCTGGTCTTGGTGTTGTCGCCGCCGGTCGAGGATGAGCTGACGCGCAACGCGATGGTGCGCATCGCCGGTGAGTTCGGCGCCGCGCTGTTTCAGGTCGTGACCCGGCCCATCGAACCTGGAGTCGACCTGATGGCGCAGATTGACCGCGCCGGCAGCGAGCTGTCACCGGTGGCGGCGTTCGCCATCGTGCCCGATCCCGACGAGGGCTCGGCGGGGGTCGCGGTCTGGGTCTCCAATCGACTGACCCGCACCACCACGGTGCAGCGCGTGCAGATCCGCGCCGGCAACGGCGATCGCGCCGCCGCCCAGCTGGCGGTCGAGACGGTCGATCTCGTGCGGGCGAGCCTGCCCGGTCTGTGGCCGCTCGACGCGACCGCGCGCGCGCGCGCCGGCGGCGACCTGGCGGAGCTGTCGTCGTCGCCATCGCCGCAGGCGCGGCGCCTGCGCCTGGCGGTCGGCGTCGGCCTGTTCGCCGACGTCGGCTCGGTCCCGGCGTCGTGGGCGCCCGAGATCGCGCTCTCTTACGGGCGCCTCGACGGCGTCGCGGTCCGGGTCAGCCTCGCGGGGCTGGGCTCGGGCGTCGACGTCGCGGCGCCCGACGGTTCTGGCGCGCGCCTGCAGCGCGCCCTGCTGTCGCTGGGGGTGGTGCGTCTGTTTCGGGCCGACCAGAGCCTGCAGCCGATTCTGTCGGCGGCGGTTGGCGTGCACCACCTGGGCGCGCAGGGGACCGGCGTTCCGGCGGATCGTGAGCACGACGTCTCCGGCTTCTCGGCGCTGTTGTCGGCGGGGGGCGGCGCCGCCCTCGCGCTGGGCGCGCATCTGGCGCTCACGGCCGAGGCCGAGGCGATGCTCATCTGGCCGTCGGTGACCGTGCGGGTGGGCCGGACCGATGCCGCCCAGCTCAACCGACCGTCGGTCTTTGCACATGCGGGGTTGCTTGCGACGTTTTGAGCGACCCGGCCGCCGCGGCTGCGGGCACGCCGCCGCACTGCTGCTGGCCCGGTTGCTGGCCAGCTTGGCGCTGGCGGCGACCGCCTGCTCGCCGCAGGTTCTGGTCGCCGTCGATCCCAGCGTCGATCCGTGCGCCGGCGGCGCCAGCGACGCTGCCGGCTGCATCCCGCCCGGCCTGCTCGACGATCTGGTCGGCTACTGGCGGTTCGACGACGGGTCCGGCAGCGCGACCGCGCGCGACGGGTCGGGTCGCGGGAACAACGGCGCGCTCATCGGGCTGAACGCGAACAGCGCCTGGGTCCCAGGTTGGGCGGGGACCGGGATCGAGTTCAACGGCATCGGTTGGGTCGTGGTCCCGCCGTCGGCGTCGATCGACGCGATCACCGACCGCGTGACCGTCGCCGCCTGGGTCTACCTCGAGGGGACGGTGGCCAACTGGGGCACGGCGGCTTCGCGCCAGATCCGCGATGGTATCGAGCAGCACTATCACCTGTCGCTCAACGCCGACAATCGCCCGAGCCTGTTCATCACCACCGCGAACCTCACCCAGCTCTTGACCGCGCCCGACGCCGTCGCGCCGCGCACCTGGGTCCACCTGGCGGGGACCTACGACGGCATGAACGCGAGGCTCTTCGTCAATGGCGTGGCGAAGCAGAGCGTGTCGATCACCGGCAGCTTCGCTCCCGACACCACGCCGCTGATCCTCGGCGGAAATGGAAACGACGCAACGGGCATCCCGACGGAGCTGTTTCCGGGAAAGCTCGACGAGATCATGCTCTACCGGCGCGCGCTGATCCCCGAGGAGATCAGCCGGCTGGTCGCGGGCGCGCTGCTCTCGTCGACGACACCGGGCGGCGACGCCGGCGCCGACTGAGCGGTCCTCACGCCCGCGCGACGCTATCTTGCCCGTCGGTTGTTCAGCGCGGTTTGACGCTGCCGGCGTCGAACCCGGGGTCGGAGTCGTTGCGGCGAAGGGCGTCGGTGCCGGTCGGTTCGCGAAACGTCGAGTCGTGGAGCTGAAACTCGAGGTGGCGGCCGGTGCGGCGGGCGACGCAGGCGCCGTCGCTGACCAGCTGCTGCAGCGCCAGCTGGGCCGCGCGCAAGGTGATGCCGAGGCGCGCCGCGACCCCCTCGGCGGTCGCCACCGGCTGGCGCGCAAGCGCCGACAGGATGCGCGCCGCTGCGGGCGGCGCGCAGCGCGGATCGGCGACCGCGATCGGCGTGCGCAGCGCCAGCGCGAGATGGCCGTCGGTGCGCGCGATCGAGCCGCTGGGCTCGATGCGCTTGCGCATGCGATGAAGCAGGACGTCCAGCACCCCGCGGTGGGTGCGGGGAGAATAGGCGAAGCCATAGACGCGGCGAAAGAACTCCGCCTCCGGCGTCGGGCCCGGCCCGGCCAGCACCAGCGCCGCCAGCCCCGCGTCGGTGCGCCCGTGGGCGCGCCGCGTCCCCTCCTCGCACGCGATCACGCGGCCCGGGACGAACAGGCCGAGGCCGTCGACCAGGATCCGCCGCCCCGCCTCTTTCGGACGCGCGACGGCGAAGATACTGATGCCCGGTTCCTGCTCATCCGGGGCGACGCGCGCGCCAAACAGGCCGTAGCGCATCGCCTCCTCGTCGCCGTTGCGGAAGCTGCGCAGCGCCATCGGAGACCGCGCGATCCGGATCGAGCAGCTCGACCAGGGCACGCGCCTCGTCCTGTACGTCCCGCCATCCCGCGGTGGCGGCCAGCAGCTCGGCGGCCAGGCGCT
The DNA here is from genome assembly GCA_963778795.1 of uncultured Pseudomonadota bacterium. Lineage (GTDB taxonomy): Bacteria > Myxococcota_A > Polyangia > Fen-1088 > Fen-1088 > DASRQZ01. The sequence continues at coordinate 607,495 of CAVZVU010000006.1, forward strand.
CGAAGTCAGCGCGCGCGCCGGCGCGCGCCGCCAGCAACAGGCGCCGCCCGGTCTGCGCCGCCACCGTCGATGACGCCGAGGGCGGCGTCGTCGCCGGCGTTGCCTGGGCGTCGCCGTCGCCGGCCTCGCCGAGCGGCCCGTCGGGGGACGCGCCGCTGGCCAGCAAGCGCTCCCATTCGAGCCAGGCCCGGGGCGCGTCGGGAACCAGGCGCGCGATCGCGTCGAGGATCCGCATCGCCAGGTGCGGCTTGCCGGCGTGGCGCCGCATGCGCGCCAGCACCAGGTTGGCCAGCAGCTCGGCGTCGGGGTCGGCCTCGGTGCGCGCCATCAGCGAAGCTCTGCGGGCGAACACCAGCGCTTCGCCCGCCTTGCCCAGCGACGCCAGCACCAGGGCGCGCAGCGCCGTCATCTCGACCACCAGCCGCGGATCGCGCGCCGCCGCGGCGAACGCAAACAGGTCGGCCATCCGCGGCTCCAGCGCTTCCGCTTCGCCGCGCACGAGCCCGTTCCAGGCGCGCACCGGATCGGCGTTGCCGTCGACGACGACGTCGCCGTCCGACCGGACATTGCCGCCGTCGCCGGCGGGCCCGCCCGGCGCGAGGGCCGGCGGCGCTAGCGCCAGAACGGCGCTCCAATGTGGTGCGTCGGCTCGCCCCCGGGTCATGTCGCAGATGTTATATGATTTCAGCGCATGTCCTCGGCCGCTTCGGAGCCGATCCGCGACGTCGTGATCCTCCGGATCGCCGAGGGGGGCATGGGATATATCGAGCTGGTGGCCCGCCGCCAGGGCCGTTTCTCGCGTCTTTTCGCGCGAAAACGCCTGCATCCCCACCTGCGGGCCGACAGCGCATTTCGTGCGATGTTCCTCGACGAGGCGCGTCTGGCCGGGCTCATCCGTCACCCCAACGTCGCCGCGGCGCTCGAGGTGGGCGAGGACGCCGAGGGCCCGTTCCTGCTGATGGACTACGTCGACGGGCCCTCGCTGGCCGAGGTGCTGGCCGGCGTTCAACCGCGCGATCGTCTTTTACCAGTCGCGTTTTGCGTGTCGGTGGTGGCGCAGGCGGCGCGCGGCCTGCACGCCGCGCACGAGCTGGTTTCGGCGCAGGGGACGCCGCTGGGCGTGGTTCACCGCGACATCTCGCCCAAGAATCTCCTGCTCGGCTACGACGGGCTGGTGCGCGTGGCCGACTTCGGGATCGCCAAGGCGCGCGACAACGTCGAGCAGACGCGCGTCGGCGTGCTCAAGGGCAACGTCGGCTACATGGCGCCGGAGTACCTGCGCTTTCAGGAGCTCGACGGGCGATCGGATCTGTTCGCGCTCGGCGTCGTGCTGTACGAGACGCTGACGCGCGAGCGACTGTACGACGGCGATGACAGCGCGGCGATCGCGCGCCGGATCCTCGACGAGCCGGCGCCCGACATCTTCGAGCAGCGCGACGTTTCGCCCGAGCTGGCCGCGCTGCTGTTCGAGCTGATGGCCAAAGACCGGGCGTCGCGGCCGCCGAACGCGCTCGCGGTGGCGACGCGGCTGGAGGAGATCGCCGCCGAGCTGGCCCACGGCGAGGGGGCGTTCGATCTGCCGGCCTTCCTGCAGGCCGAGCTGGGACCGATGCGCGAACAGCGCCGCACGGTGATCGACGGGGCGCTCGCGCTTGCGGCCAGCAGCGCGGGATCCGGCGACGATCCATCGCTAGCGGCGGGCGCGCCGGCGTTCGCCGGCGGCGCGGCCCCGAGCGGGCCGCTGCTGGTCGGCGCCATTCCCTCGAGCTCATTGTCCTCGAGCGCATCGTCGTCGAGCACCAGCGCGTCGCTGGGGCCGACGGTCACCACCGGTCCGCGCGGCCGGTGGCGCGGTCGGGCGCCGTTCGTCACCGCGGTGCTGGCGACGTTGCTGATCGCGATCGCCTGGCCGCGCCACCGCGCCGCCGATCATGGGTCGTCGGCGACGTTCGTCGTTGGACAGGCCGGGCTCTGGAGCGGAGGCTCGCACAACTGCGCCCGGCGCGGCGATCGGCTGGTCTGCTGGGGCAGCAACACCAAGGCCCAGCTGGGCGACGGCACGACCGACGGCCACAGCACGCCGGTGCTGGCGGCGATCACCGGCGCGCGTGACCTGGCGCTGGGCGAAGTGCACAGCTGCGCCCTCACCGGCGACGGACATGTCTGGTGCTGGGGGCGCAACGTGCGCGGCGAGCTCGGCAGTCCGGCGCCGACGCCCAGCAAGGTCGCGCTCGAGGTGCCGGGCCTGGACGGTGTTCAGGCCATCGCCGCCGGCCGGCAGCACGCCTGCGCGCTGCGCGCGGGCGGCGGCGTGACCTGCTGGGGCGCCAACGAGAGCGGCCAGCTCGGCCGCCCCCCTTCGACCGTCGCCGAGCCACCGGGGCCGGTCGCCGGTCTGCCGCCCGTCGAGCGGATCTTCGCCGGCGGCTCGAACACCTGTGTGACGTACGCCGGCGGCCCGCTGTTCTGCTGGGGCGCCGACGAGAGCGGCCAGCTCGGCGACAACCGCACCGAGGCGCGCCCCACGCCGGCGGCCGTGCAAGGCGCCGACGGGATGGTGAGCGTCGCCATCGCGAACAACACGCAGGCCGGCAAGAAGAACCCCGACCTCAGCCGGAGCGCCGGATTCATGTGCGGCGTGCGCGGGCGCGACGGGGCGGCCTTCTGCTGGGGCAACAACGTCACCGGTCAGCTCGGCGACGGCACGCGCGAGAATCGAGGGCAGCCGACGCCGGTGGTGGGGATCGCCGACGGGATCCAGATCGCGGCCGGCGACCTTCACGTCTGCGTGCTGCGCCGCTCGGGGCGCGTGTCGTGCTGGGGACGAAACGAGTTCGGCGCGCTCGGCGACGGCTCGATGGGGCCGCGCACGATTCGACTGACGCCGGTCGACGCGCGCTCGATCGAAGACGCCGTCGGGATCGCGCTCGGCGGCGCGCATAGCTGCGCGCGCCGCCGCGGCGGCGCGGTCCTTTGCTGGGGCGTGAACAACTACGGCCAGCTCGGCGACGGCTCCGACGTCCTGCGACCCGCGCCGTTCCCCGTGAGCGGGTTTCCCTGAGGATGGCAGCCTGGCGTCTGCTCGGCGGGCGCGCCAGAATCAAGCACCGCGGCGCTTGGAGCTGCCCCTACCCCCGGAGGACGCTATGACCCAAAGCTCGCCCATCGAGTCGAAGACCCGGTCGATGATCCAGAGGCACCACCACGTGACCCTGTGCACCGGCGGTGCCCAGGAGGACTACGACTTCCACACCAAGATCTTGTCGTTGAAGAGCGTGAAGAAGACCGCGCTCTACGACGGGGTTGCCCCGATCTATCACCTCTACTACGGCAACGATCTCGGACAGGAGAGCACGCTCGTCACCTGCTTCCCGATGCGACAGTCGGGGCGCAAGGGGCGCAAGGGGACCGGGCAGGTCACGATTCTCAGCCTGTCGGTGCCGGTCTCGGCGCTGCCGTTCTGGAAGAAGCGACTCGCGTCGCACGGGATCGCGGTGCGCGAGGCGGAACGCTTCGGTGAGAAGATCCTGCAGCTGCAGCACCCGTGCGGGATCGACTACGAGCTGTGCGGCATCCGGGACGACGCGCGCACGCCGTACTCGAACGGCGAGGTGCCGGCCGACCTGGCGATCCGTGGCACGCACGGAATCACGGTGAGCGTGCGCGATCTCGAGGCGTCCGAGGAGTTCATGAGTCAGGCCTGGAGCGGCCGCCGCATCGCCAGCGACGGAAAATTCGTGCGCTACGTCTTCGGCGAAGGGGGCTCGGGCCGGATCGTCGACTTCGCGCTCGAACCGGCGCTGCCGGCGGCGACCTGGACGTTTGGCGAAGGGATCATCCACCACTGCGCCTTTCAGGTCGAAGACTTCGCCGTCCAGGACGCCGTCAAGGCGCAGCTCGAGGGGCTCGGCTTCACAGACACCTCCGAGCGCAAGGACCGCGGCTACTTCGACTCGATGTACGTGCGCACGCCGTCGGGCGCGATGTTCGAGGCGACCGTCTCCAAGCCGCAGGGCTTCCTGGTCGACGAGCGTTTCGAGGAGCTAGGCAAGAGCTTCCAGGTGCCGCCCGTCTTCGCAAATCGCGCGAAGGAGATCATGGAGTACCTCGAGCCGCTCCGGTACTAGCTTTCGCTACAGCTCGGCGCATCAGTCGCCGCCACCGGCGGGCGTTAGCATGAACGGGTACGAGACCATCACCAGGCCGCCGCCCACCGGTCGCGGGAACTCCCAGCGGCGCACCGCCTGCACCATGCAGCTCTCGACGCGCGGGCTGCCGAGCGTCGAGCTCTGCAGCACCGCCGCCAGCACTTGCCCGGTCGCGGCGATGGTGAAGTGAACGGTGACCCGGCCGCCGAGGTCGCGGTGCACCACGAGCTCCTGCTCGTAGCAAAACTTCACCTCGTTGATGTGGCGGCGAATGGTCCGGCGCACGATCTCGCGATCGAGCGAGCCGGTCACGTGCCCGTCGGTGAGAATGACTTCAGGGACGGCGTGCGCACGGTGTGGTCCCAGCGGCCCTGCATTGTGGCCGTAGTGCGGGTCGGGGTCGCCGCCTCCGCCTCCTCCGCCGAAGATGCCCATCGTCTTGAGATGCCCCCCACCGCCGATCGTGCGACCACAGGGGGCGTGGGTACAGTCCTGGTCGGCTACCGTGGCTCCGAGAACACCGGGACCGTAGGCGGCGCCGATCGGGCCGGCGACCAGATTGCCGAGGATCGTGCTGCCCTCCGGACCCAAGGCCGACCCGGCTTCGAAGATCGAGCGCGCTGCGGCCGAACGTCGGAAGATCCCGAGCACGCCCGCGTCGCGCGGATCGATCGGCGCCGGCGCACTGGCCCGGCGGGCGTTGGGTGCAGCGCCCTGGCCCTTGATTGCGGAGCTGGCGTTTCGGTTGTGCGCGGGATCGCTCGCTTGCGTGCGGCCCGCTTCCTGGTGCGCGGTACCCGCAGAGAGTTGGTCGCCGTCGGGGATCGGCGGCATGGCCGGCTCGACCGGGGGCTTGATGAGGTACTTCACTAGGCCGCGCTCGGGCGCCAGGATGTCGAACGACAGCGCGCGCGGGTCACCCGGGATCGCCATGAGCAGCAGCAGGACCAGCGCGCTGCCCACAATCGAGGCCGCGTGATATCGGCCTTCGGTCGAACGCCAAGGAAGCGGAGCCGCGGGCAGCGCCGCCGCCCGCTCCGTCGGAGCGATCAGAAACGTGATCGCGCCGCACTCCATCCGCGCGCGGGCGTTGCGCGCGAGCGTGACGCGCGGCCCGGGCCCGTAGCTGCCAAGGGGCGCCTGCACCGGTCTTGTCTGCTCGCCGTCGTCGACGATCGTGCCCGCCATTCCGGGCGCCAGCGTGATGGTGTACAGCGCGTCGTCGTCGGCCTTGTCGTCGCACGCAATCAGCGTATGCGCCGCGTTGGCGTCATCGCCCAGGTAGCGCAAGAAAGTGGGAGCGACCGGCGCGTCGGCTTTCACCGACGAACCGATCACGAACGTGCTCGTGCGGGCATGGCTGCGGCGGGTCGGCGCGACGACGTACTTCGTGCCAATCACCACGCCGCGGAAGAGAGTCCTGACCTCGAGCGCCTGCTCTACCGTCATCGTTGCCTCCGGCGTTGGGTTCTGTTGCTGCTGACAGCGCCCGCACCACCGAGGTTCCGCGTTTTCTTGCCGCGCGCGCGTGTGCTCGCGCGCGTGTGCTATTTGAATTGGGTGTCCGAATCGCGCGATCCATGAGCGCCATCGTCGATTCACCCAATCCGCACCTCGCGCTGCCGCCGGAGCTGTTCGGCGCGCCGCTGGGCGCGGCGCGGGCGGTGGTCATCTTGATTCACGGGCGCGGCCAGAGCCCCGGCGACATGGCGCAGCAGATCGTGCACCGTCTGGATCTGCCGGACATAGCCTACATCGCGCCGGCGGCAGCAGATCAGACCTGGTACCCGGCCGGGTTCATGGCGGCCACCGAGCAGAACCAGCCGCGTCTCGACTTCGCGCTCGCGCGGCTGGCGGCGCTGTCGGACGGGCTCGGCGCCGGCGCGATTCCGCCCTCCGCGCAGGCGATCGTCGGTTTTTCCCAGGGGGCGTGTCTCGCCTGCGAGTTCGTCTATCGCAACCGCGGCCGCCACCGCTTTGCGGCGCTGTGCGCGTTCACGGGCGGGCTCATCGGCCCACCGGGAACTGAATGGGAGCGGGTCGGCGATGCCTTCCGCGACATGCCGGTGCTGCTGGGCGGCGCCGGCGCCGATCCGTTCGTGCCGGCGGCGCGCATGCTGGAGACGGCGGCGGTGTTTCGCGGGCTCGGCGCGCGCGTCGACGCGACGATCTATCCGTCGGCGGTGCACGAGATACCCGACGACCAGATCGTCCGCGCGCGCGGGATTCTGGCCGAGATTCTGGGCTCGGCGGCGTCGCGCTGAACTGGGCTGGATCCTCCCCCAGGACAATCCGTAGTAGAGTCGCCTCCTCTCTCGGCTATCCGAGGATCCCGTCAACCGCACCAGCGCAGGAGGGCATCCATGGGAAGCACGCGCATTCGACGTCGAACGCTGATTCAGGCCGGCGGCACCCTGGCCGGCGCGGCGACGCTGGGGATCCGGGTCTCCTCGGTGTTCGCGCAGGCCAAGACCCTCAAGCTCGGGTTCGTGTCGCCGCAGACCGGCCCACTGGCGCCGTTCGGCGAGGCCGACAAGTTCACCGTCGACCAGATGAACAAGCTGTTCGCGGGCGGGATCGAGATCCACGGCAAGAAGGTCCCGGTCAAGATCATCCAGAAGGACAGCCAGTCGAGCCCCAACCGCGCGGGCGAGGTCGCGAACGATCTGATCTTGAAAGAGAAGGTCGATCTGATGCTGGTCTCATCGACGCCCGAGACCGCCAACCCGGTCTCCGACGCCTGCGAGCTGAACGAGATCCCCTGCATCTCGACCATGGTGCCGTGGCAACCGTGGTTCTTCGGGCGCAAGGGCGATCCCGCCAAGGGCTTCGCCTGGACGTACCACTTCTTCTGGGGGCTGGAGGATGTGATCGGGAACTTCGTCGCCGGGTGGAAGTCGGTGCCGACCAACAAGCGGGTCGGCGGGTTGTTCCCCAACGACGGCGATGGAAACGCCTGGGGCGACAAGAAGCTCGGCTTTCCCAAGCCGCTGGCCGCCGACGGATTCACGCTGATCGATCCGGGGCGCTTCCAGAATATGAGCAACGATTTCTCCGCGCAGATCGCCGCGTTCAAAAAAGAAGGGGTCGAGATCATCACCGGCGTGGTGATCCCGCCCGACGCCAAGACGTTCCTGATCCAGGCCAAGCAACAGGGCTTTCACCCCAAGGTCGTGACGTTGGGCAAGGCGTTGTTGTTTCCCGCCGCGATCGAAGCGCTGGGTGGCGACGGTCTGTCGACCGAAGTCTGGTGGACGCCGGAGCATCCCTTCTCGTCGTCGCTGACACGGCAGACGGCGCGGCAGCTCGGCGATTCTTACGAGACGATGACGAAGAAGCAGTGGACCCAGTGCATCGGTTTCGTGCACGCCCTGTTCGAGGTCGCGGTCGACGTGCTCAAGCGCAGCCAGGATCTGGCAAGCCCGGCCTCGATCCGCGACGCGATCGCGGCCACCCACCTCAAGACCGTCGTCGGCGAGCTGAAGTGGGGCGGCGCGGGACCGTTCAAGAACGTGTGCAAGACGCCGCTGGTTCTCGGGCAATGGGGCAAAGGGACCAAGCACAAGTACGAGCTGGCGATCGTCAACAATCAGGCGTCGCCGCAGATCCCGGCCAGCGGCAAGCTCAAGTTGATGACTTGACCGCCCGGTGCGCCGGCAGCGCGCCGGTCGCGCGTAGGGCGTGGACGGCTTTGCCGTCGGAGCCCATCGTTTCCGAGATAGTCGCCTGCCGGGCGACGTACAGGACCTCGGTTCCAGCCAGAATGTCGTGCCAGCCGCGCCGTTGTGGTCCCAGGATCCAGAGGAAGCCGAGATACAACGGCAGGGTCGAGAGCAGGCACCCGAACAGGCGCAGCAGGCAGCGCGGCACACCGAGCCGTCCGCCCCCGAGGGCCACGACCCGGATGCCCATAATCCACGCCCCCGGGGTCTGCCCGGTCGTGCGCCAGAAGGCGGTGTGATAGGCGATGACCAGCAACGGGGCGCAGGCCACCAGCGCCGCCGGAAGATCGATCGGCGGCGCGAAGCGGTGCGCGGCGCGCGCGCCGACTTCCAGCAGCCAGGCTGCGCCGCCGATGGCCAGCGACAGGAACACGGCGTCCAGCGCCGAGGCTGCCGTCCGGGTCACCAACCCGGCGCGGTCGTCGGGATGCGCCTCGGATCCGATGACTCCTGCGTCGTTGTCACCCGCGTCGCTCGTGATCATCGTCGTCTCTATCTTGGCGTTCCGGATCCGTGCCCGTTGCCCGATCTGTGGCGTGGCAGCAGGCGGCCCAGCACCGACGCGGCCAGCTCGTCGGCGCGCGCCGACCGCTCGCGCAGATTGACCAGCGCGGAGCGGCCCATGCCGGCGCTCTGTTCGCGGATCACCGACCGCAGCTGCGGGCTGTCGGCCACACGGTCGAGGATCTGGGTCAATCCGAACGCGCCGGTAGCACGTGCCAGCGACCGACCCTGCTGCTCCTCGCGCCGCCCGACCTCGGCCAACCGACGAGCCGTCATCAGCGCGTCCGTCCGCAGCTGGTCGGCGCGGCGCGCGAGCCGTTCTTTCGGTATGACGCGCGCAACGACACGCAGCCCGCGTGCCGCCAGCTTCGCGGGACGCGAGAGAGAGCCGGAGAGCGCTCCCCGGCCGCGCCGCACGAGCTGATTCATCCAGGCGGGGCCGAGCGCCAAGGCTCCGATCAGCACGTGCCGCGCCGAGGTCGGGGGCAGTGGCTCGGTGGGGCGCTGGTTCGTGCCGGAAGCGGCGAGATCTCGCAAGGTCCGCCCCGCCTCCTCCGCGGCCAGCATGGTTCCGCCTACCGCGAGGCGCAATATCAGGCGCGCACCGGTCACCGCCTGGCCCGTTTCGGCCCCAGCCGTTTCGGCCCCGGCCGTTTTGGTGTCGGCCGGTGCCACGGCGGCATCGTTCAGGTCAGACGTCCCGGCGGTTCTGATCCCCACCTAAGCAATCTGGGCACCGGGTCGCCAGTTGCAACCACCGCGACCATGGTCGAGCCAAGGGTGCCTGCATGCGCCGAGGCAACGGCACGTCTCCTCAGCGGCGGCGCCCGCCGCCGAAGAGACGTAACAGGATCAGGAACAAGTTGATGAAGTCGAGGTAGAGGGTGAGGGCGCCCTGGAGCGCGAGCTTGGTCTCGGCGGCGTTCCCGCGGCCGGCCGCCGCGCCCGCGAGCGCTTTGAGCTTGGCCGCGTCGTAGATCGTGAGCCCGGTGAAGACGATCACCCCGGCGAACGTCGTCAGCCAGTAGATCATCGGGCTGCCGAGAAACAGATTCACGACCGACGCGATCACGATACCGAACAGGCCCATCATCGCGAAGCTGCCGAGGCTGGAGAGGTCGCGTTTGGTCGCGGTGCCGTAGGCCGCCATCGCGCCGAACCCGCCCGCGGTCACCAGGAAGGTGCTGCCGATCGACGCGCGGGTGTAGACGAGGAAGATCGACGCCATGGTGACGCCGTTGAGCACCGAGTAGACCAGCAGCATCGCCGCCGCCGCGCCGGCGCTGGCGCGCGCCGCGACCGGAGCGAAGGCGAAGACCAGCGCGAGCTGGGCGATGATCAATCCCATCAGGATCGCCCGCCCGCCGAAGATGAAGGACATCGCTGCCGGGCTGCCCGCCACCGCCAGCGCGACGACCCCGGTGATGCCCAACCCTATCGCCATGAACATGTAGACCCGCGTCAGGAACGCCTGGACCACGGTGCGCTCGGGGCTGCCGGTCAATACCGCGTCGCTTTGCCCGTAAGGATTCGGTCTCTGTGCGATCCATGCCATGCCCTGGTCTTAGCACCCGATCGCGTGCGGCGCCGCAGTGCCGCATCGCTGCAGGGCCCCCCGGCGCGGCGGACCCGACCGCATCGATCGGCCTTTGACCTGTGCTTGGGTTGGTGCAGAATCCGAAAACACGCCCGGCCACCCGTGCTTCGGTTTTCTTAACTACGACAGGGGGGCTCCCCGAATGCGCTCTGCGAACCCAACCTCGCTTGAATCCTGGACTGTCGTTTGGCGCGCCGTCTCTCGGCTTGCGCTGCTGGCGCTGACCCCCGGTTTGGCGATCGCCTGCGCCGGCGTCAATGACAAGGGGGACGGCGGCGGCGTCGGCGGCGGCGGCGGAACGACGCCGATCTCGACGCCGAACGGCGGTTCACACGGCCACGGCGGCGGGCCCAGCAACGTCCCCACGGTGTGCGGCGACGGGATGCGCACCTCGGATGAGGCGTGCGACGACGGCAACACCGTGTCGGGCGACGGCTGCGCCGCCGACTGCAAGAGCGTCGATTCCGGTTACTCGTGCGTTCCCGTCGGGCGCGCCTGTCACCGGATCGCGCGCTGCGGGGACGGCGTCGTCGTGGCGCCCGAGTTGTGCGACGACGGCAACGCGACGGCGGGCGACGGTTGCTCGAGCACCTGCAAGGTCGAGATCGGCTTCAAGTGCAGCAGCAGCAGCCCGAGCGTCTGCACGCCGACCATGTGCGGCGACAACAAGAAGGAAGGCGCCGAGAGCTGCGACGACGGCAACAGCATCCCGTTCGACGGCTGCTCGGCCGACTGTCAGACCGAGCCGACCTGCACCAGCGGCGCCTGCGTCTCGAGCTGCGGCGACGGGATCGTCGTCGGTGAGGACTGCGACGACGGCAACAACGTCGACGGCGACGGCTGCTCGGCGGCGTGCAAGATCGAACCCGGCTTCATGTGCCATCAGCCGGCGCTGGGCAACAAGATCCAGGTGCCGGTCATCTATCGGGACTTTCGCTATCACAACCCGGTCGACTTCGAGCCGACCGCGCCCGGCCGCGCCGCCGCGTTCCCGGGCTTGGTGCAGGCCACCCTCGACGCCGACGGGAAGCCGGTCTTTACCGGGCTGACCGGCGGCCTGATCACCAGCCAGGCCACGTTCTCGCAGTGGTATCGCAACACGGCCGGCGTCAACCACATGACCTCGGGAAAGCTGACGCTCTGGAACAACGGCAACGGCGCCTACGTGAACCGGTGGGGCCCGAACGGCGAAGCCTGGCCGCTGACGTTGATGTCCTATTTTTGCGGCAGCGTCGCCGACGCGCGGACCGATCCAACGACCGGTCTGCCGATCCCGTGCACGTTCAGGTTCAGCGACCCCGTTACGAACCCGACCGACTGCGACACCAACCTCGCGCTCGGCTACACCCTGGTCCAATGCATCACCTCGGCGAGTGGCGGTTATTCGGCCATCTTCCAAACCGGCACCGTCGACGGTACGCCGTTCTTCTTCCCGGTTGACGGCGATTTGTTCACGCCGCTCACCGAGCGCACGACCGCGACGTCCGGCCCCCCCTACACCACGCAATTCGTCGCCGAGCCGGGTGCGCCACTGCACAATTTCAGCTTCACCAGCGAGGTTCGTTACTGGTTCAAGTACGACGCCACCAAGACCTACAAGCTCGACTTCACCGGCGACGACGATGTCTGGTTGTTCATCAACAAGAAGCTAGCGGTCGATCTGGGTGGTATCCATTCGCCGGTCTCAGGCACGGTGACGGTCACGCCCGCGTCGGCCGCCACCTTTGGGCTGACCAACGGTCAGGTCTACGAAGTCGAGGTGTTCCAGGCTGAACGCCAGACCAACGGCTCGTCGTACCGCCTGACGCTCAGCGGGTTCAGCGCCGCGCCCAGCGAGTGCCTGCCGATCTGCGGCGACGGTATCCTGGGCATCGGCGAGGAGTGCGACGACGGGGTCAACCCCGGCGGCTACGGCCAGTGCGGCCCCGACTGCAAGCTGTCGCAGTACTGCGGTGACGGCGTCGTCCAGCCCGCCTTCGAAGACTGCGACGACGGCGTGAACGACGGCAACCCCTGTCCGTCGGGGTGTAGAAACCTCGTCATTCCCTGAGCGGACTCCTCACCCTAACCCTCTCCTCGCAGACGAGGAGAGGGGACCGGAAGGGACGAGGACGGGACCAGGGACGCCGACGACGACGCCGACGCTGACGTCGTCGGAAGCTCTGCACCTCGCCCCGCGGAGCGGGGAGAGGTCGCCGGCCGTCCGCGGCTGGCGGGTGAGGGGTCCGGCGGTCGCCGTGAGTCGCCTCGCTAGTCGCAGGTCCCCGAGCAGGGGACGAACGTCCCGGCGCTCGCCGTGATCGTCGCGGTGGCGCCGGTCAGGTTGGCGCTCGATGCGGTCACGGTGATCGTGCCGGGCCCCGTCGCCTGGATCAGCGCGAAGGCCAGGCCCTGGTAGGCGTTGCGCACGTTGCCGCGGAACGACTCGGCGTTGACGCTGCCGCTGTCGACGGCGACGATCGTTCCCGGGCCGGTCACGCTGAACGTCACCGGGTTGGCCGCCGACGTGACGACGCGGTTGTTGGCGTCGGCGATCGTCGCCTTGACGTAGACGATGTCGTTCAGGTCGGTCAGCAACGTCGAATGGTCGGCGGCCAGCACGATCTTCGTCGCGGTCGTGCCGGTCGTCGGCGGCGTGGTCGTCGTGCCAAACAGCGTCTGGAAGCTGTAGGCAATCGGCTTCATCGTGCCCATGCGGTCCATCATGCCGGTCGTCGATCCGACGGTCGGGTAAGCCGTGACGGCCTCGCCCAGGTAGTCATGGCTGGTCCAGTAGAAATCGCCGGTCAGCGCCGGCGTCGAGGTGACCATCCCCCAGTTGGACGTCGACGTCGCACCATCCTCGGTGACGACGCCGGCGTGGCGCGGCGTGAGCGCGATGGCGGTGATTACCTCGGCGACGCGGTAGTTGGCGCCGAAGACGTCGAGGATGCTCAGCATGGTCGCCCCGCTCGCGGGCGCGCCGGTGGCGCCGGGAAAGTCGCCGCTGTCCATGGGGCGAAACAGCGCCTGGGTCACCGGCCGCGTCGAGTCGAGCGTGTGGCAGATCCCGACCAGTTTGGTGGCCGTGGCCATCTTGCTGGCCAGCGCCGTCGCGGATCTCGTTGCCGATGCTGTAAAGCACCACGCTGGGGTGGTTGCGATCGCGCTTGATCGTGTCGGTGAGATCAATCGTTCCCCACGTGTTGAACGACGCGCCGCCATAGTCGGCCGCCAGCTTGTGCGCCGTCCAGGCGTCGAAGAACTCGTCGAGCACCACGATGCCCATCCGGTCGCACAGGTCCAGCACCTCGGGCGCGTACGGGTTGTGTGACGTGCGGAGCGCGTTGACCCCGATCGCCTTGAGCTGCGCCAATCGTCGCTGCCAGGCGCGCATCGGCACGGCGCTGCCGAGGCCGCTGATCTCGTGGTGCATGCCGACGCCCTTGAACTTGAGGCTGGTGCCGTTGAGGCTGAAGCCGGTGGTCGGGTCGAAACGGATCGTGCGGATCCCGAACGTCGTCACTTCGTCGTCGAGCGTGGCGCCCCCGGCGATCACGCTGGTGGTCAGCTGATACAGGTTGGGCGTCGTCGTGCTCCAGAGCCGGGGATTAGCGACCGGGACGTCGATCGCGAAGTTGCCCGATCCGCCGGCGGCGATGCTTTGCGACAGCGTCGTGATCGGGGCCAGCCGCACCCCCGTCGGATCGGTCACGTTGGCCTGCAGCGTGATGCTCTGGGCGGTCGTGCCCTGGTTGACGACGGTGGTCTGAATGTGGACCGTCGCCGCCGTGGTTGAGACCGTCGGCGTGGTGACGAAGGTCGCCCACTGGTCCACGTGCACCGGGTTGGTCGCGATCAGACGCACGTGCCGGTAGATACCCGCGCCGGCGTACCAGCGCGAAGCCGGCTGGGCCGAGTCGTCGACGCGCACCGAGATGACGTTCGCCGCGGTTCCGAAGGTGACGTGCGCGGTGATGTCGTAGCGGAAGCTCACGTAGCCGAACGGCCGCGTGCCGAGCGAGAAGCCGTTGATGTAGACCGTGCTGTTCGCCATGACGCCGTCGAACTCCACGAAGACGCGGCGGGTGGACATGGTGGCCGGCAACGTGAAGTGCTTGCGGTACCAACCGACACCGGCCGGCAGATAGCCGCCGTTGCCGAGGGTGGTGGCCGCTGGATCGAACGGCCCCTCGATGCTCCAGTCGTGGGGGACGTTCAACGATCGCCAGCTGGTGTCGTTGAAGCCGGCCTGATCGGCGCCGGTGGCGTCGCCCTTGAAGAACAGCCATCCGTCGTCGAACGGGGTCACGCCGCGCACCAGCGGGCCAGTGCCGGCCCCGCCGCCGGCGCCGGTCGTCCCGCCGATGCCGGTGGTCCCCGCCGTTCCGGTCACCCCCGCCGTTCCGGTCACCCCCGCCGTGCCCGTCACCCCCGCCGTGCCGGTGTCGCCGGCGGTGCCGGTGGTCCCCGCCGTTCCGGTCGTCCCCCCCGTGCCGGTTCCGTTGCCCCCCACGCCTGCATTACTGGCACCAGCGCCGCCGCTGCCGTTCCCCGGTGTGGTCACTGGCGACGACGTCGAGCAGGCGACCAGCCCCACCGCCCCGAGGAGGGCCCAGCAAAATCGCAAATGGCCAGGTGACGAACTCAGTCCCATCGACACTTGCTCACTCATGGACACTCCTCTGGATCGGGGGGCTAGGGCTAGAAGATCAGCGGGGCTGGGCGGGGCTGGCTACTGCGTCGGCCATTCGGCCGCGCTCGCGCACTGCCAGGTGTTTCCGATGCAAACGCAGTATCCGGTCTTGCTGCCGCCGCTGTCTTGATACGAGACGACGCCCGCGCTCGCGGAGCCGCAGATGTTGCCGCACACCTCGCTCTGAGGGGGCGTGCAGGAGGAGACGCCCGAACGGATGAGGGCGCCGCCGGCATCGGCGCCGCCGCCATCGGCTCCACCGTCGGCGGCCCCGCCGTCGGCGGTGTCGCGCGGGCAGGCCGGGGGCGTCGGCGTCAAAGCGAAGCAGGCGAGAGTGAGGTCGGCCGGATAGACGCAGGCGCCGCCCGTGCTCGGGCACGACCAGATGCCGCCCGGCGCCGGCCCGCTGCAGGTGCAGGTCTTGTGCGCGCGCGTCGTGCTCAACGCCGAGATGTTGACGCCGCAGTTCTTGACGCAGGTCGGGTTGCTGTCGCACGCGCTCTGATCGTTGGGCGAGGGGTTGCACATGGGAAGGGCCGCGCCCGCGTCGGTGGCGCCGCCGGTACCAGTCGCGCCGCCCGTGCCGTGTCCGCCCGTGCCGGTCGCGGCGCCGCCGCCCGTGCCGGTGGCACCGCCGGTGCCGCCCGCAGGGCTGGTGCTGCTACACCCGAAACCAACGACGCCGAGCGCGATGACCGCGCCGAAACCAGCTGCTGCCGCGAACATGGAACGTTTCATCTCATTCTCCTGTGATCGAACCTGAACCGGATGGATGGCTGACTCGCCATCCTCTTAAGGGGAGAAAATGCCCCAGAAGGTGCGTCCCCAGCGCAGATTTTCGGCTCACCTCATTCAAAACCGCGCCGGGGCGCGACAATTAGCGGAATCCACGGCCCGCCCGTGGCGGTGGTCACTGGCCGGGCGGCGCGCGGTGCGGGTCGCCGCCCGGAAGCATCGCGCGCAGCCAGCGCGTCAGCCGGTCCCGATAGTGCGGGCCCCAGCCGCGATTGATGTGGCGAATCACCCCCGACTCGTCGACCAGGAACGTCGTGGGGAAGCGGTCCTGTCCCCAGCGTCGCGCCGTCGTGCCCGACGGATCGAACGCCACCTCGGCGCCGTTCGGCGGCGGCGAGTCGACCAGGAAGCGCCGCACCCGGGCCGGGTCCTCGCCGACGTCGACCAGCACGATGCGCACGCGCGGTCCCAGGCTGTCCCGGATCGCCGCCAGATCCTGCAGCCCGCGGTGGCAGGGGCGGCACCAGGTCGCGAAGAAGTCGACCACCGTGACCGCGCCGGGGGGCGCGGGCGGGGCGTGCTTCCCGTCGACGGGGATCGGCGGCGCGACGTCGCCGACGCCGACCCGCGCTTGCGGTCGGTCGTCATCGGCGGGCGTCGCTGCGACGGCGGAATCGGCCGCCGCCAGACCCAGGATTGGTACGACGATCAGCGCGGCGACGGCCAACCGGCCCGATCTCGACGGCGACGCCACGTCGCGATCCTAGCCCTTCTCGGGCCGATCGCGAGTCAGCGAAAAAAATGAACGCGAATCGGAGGCGACGCCGCGGCGATCTCACGGCCCGACCGATCGCGCGCCGGCGCGAAGCGCGTGCGCGACGCGCACAAGCGTGCCGCCACGCCAAATCCCAGCCCCGGATCCACGAGAACTTCGACGTCGGCGACCGTCCCGTCGGCGCGCACCTGCGCGCGCAACACCACCGTCTGTTCGTCGATCCCCTCGGCGTCCGCCTCCGCGGGCCAGGGACAGTTCCACTCCGAACCGTCGAGCGACACCGCGCGCGCCCGGTTCGGAAGGCCCGCCGGCGCCGCCTGCGCGACGCGGAGGCCGGCGCCCGGCCCCCCACCGGGGGCGGTGTCGGGTGCCGGCGCGCGCGCGGTTCCGCCGCCCGACGTGGCGCCGCCCGCAAACGAAGCACCGGCGCCGGTGACGAACGCAGGCTCGGCAGCGTCGGCCGGCGCCGGCGAAACGGCTGCGAGCGGCGCCGCCTGTGCCGGAGCCGGCGCGAGCGAGGGGACCGGTGACGGTGACGCCGCCGACGGCGCTCGGCTGACGGGCGCGTGGCTCGCGCGCGCCGCGCGCGGGACCACCGGGCGCGCGGGCGCGGTTTCGGTCCGTGGCGCGGCGGCGGCGCGACGAGCGGGCAGCGGCGGCGGCAGGTCTACGAACCGCTCGCTCGCCAGTGGCGGAGAATGCTGAGGTCGCGCGGCCGCGGCTGGCCGTGGCGACCCGGCGTGCCGCGCCCGCCGTTGCGCGAGCCCGAACAGCGTCGCGTAGACCAGGACAACCAGCGCGCCGCCGAGCGTCCAACGCCGGCGCGCGCCCGCTGGCTCGGCGCCGAAAATCAGGGCGACCAGATCGACGATCGCCGGAGGCGCTCGAGTCTCACTCGTGCCGGCGGGCGGTGGGTCGCGCGTCAAGGCTTTCGCCCCCCGACGGGAAGCGCGCCGAACGCGACGCGAGTCAACCCTGCCGCCCGCAGCTCGTCCAGCAGGCGAAGCACGCGCCCGTGGGGAACGTCCGCCTCGGCCTGAATCACGGCCCGCAGGTCGGGATCGCGGGCCAGCGCCGCCCGTGCCCGCTCCGCGAGCATCCCCTCGCCGCCGGCGCCGTCGTCCGACGCACCCGTGGGCGGCAGCGCGATCCCGTCGACCAGCGTCGGACCGTGAGCGGGCACGATCACCGATAGAACGACTTGCACCGCCTCGCTGTGGGCCGCGCGCGGAAGATCGAGGGGGACCGCCGGCGTCACGACGATCTTGGCCGTGACCATGAAGATCACCAGCAGCACCAGCATCACATCGACCAGCGGCGTGACGTTGATCCCCGAGATGATTCCGCTTCCGCCTCCCGGCTGGCCCTCAGACCCTGCCATTGGTCACGTCCCGCTCGCCGTGTTTGACGTCGACGATGTACGCGAGCACGAGGTTGGTCAGCACCTCGGCGCCCGAGAGCAACGCGACCACGCGCCGTTGCAAATAGTTGTAGGCGGCGACCGCGGGCAGCGCGACCAGGATCCCGGCCGCCGTCGCAACCAGCGCCTCCGCGATGCTGGTCATCACGGTCTGCGACGCGACTTGGGACGCCATCTGGCCGTTGCGTCCCAGCTCTTCGAACGCATGAATCACGCCGACGACGGTGCCAAACAGTCCGACGAAAGGTGCGTTGTTGCCGACCGTCGCCAGAAACGCCAGCCGCCGTTCCAGGCGTCCCCGTTCCAGCGCCGCCGCGCTCTGCATCGCCTTCTCGGCCGCCAGTGCGCCCCGCGTCGCCAACCGCAACCCCGCGCTGGCGACGCGCGCCGCGACTGCCGGGCTGGCGTCGAGCAGGGCGCCGGCACGCGCGAAGTCGCCGTCGCGCAGTCGCTGGTCCAGAGAGCGCGCCAGCGCTTCGAGGTTGTCGTCGCGGCCGCGCAAGTAAAGCCAGCGCTCGGCGGCCAGCGCGAGGCTGGCCGCCGACAAGACCCCTAGGAGCCACAGCACCCAGCCTGCGCCGGAGGCGAGCAGGATCGCCTTCACCGAATCCATGCTGGTCATGGAAAGGCTCATTGCGGTGACGGGTAGTGGCGCGTGACGGCGCACAGCCCATCGGAGTTGAGGTGCCCCTGCGTGCTCTGGTCGTAGGTCGCGAAGTCGTAGTAGTCGCGCAACCCGCTGGCGGCGTCGCCGCCGCTCGCGTGCGGGACGCTCTGGGCGTCGAACGCCATCGCCCCTGTCAGCCGCGGGTGCACGTCGACCGGCGGATCGATGCAGTATCGCCAGTCGAGCCGGTTGCCGAGCGCATCCGTGTACGCCGTGTAGTCGACCCCCTTGGTCATCTCCAGCGTTACCGTCGGCGTGTCCCCTCCGTCCTGCGACTGTCCCACCACGCGCGCCGCGAACTGATCGAAATGCGCGGGGGCGTCGTGCAGCACGCTGTCCCAGAACGGATGGTCCGTGTGGATCGTGACCTGACCTACCACCGACTGGCTCGAGAGAAAGGCGACGCCCCGCTCGTGCTCCTCGCCGGTCAGAGCGCGCGCCGGATCGTTGTCGGGGTTCTGGCAGTTGGCGTAGGTCGCCGGCGACCTGAAGCAGAGGCGAAAGCTCACCGCCTTCGGCCAGCTGGCGTAGGGCCCGGCGTTGCAATCGGTGTGTCCGGCGACGGTGCCCCCCTTGAACGTGGCCGTTCCGACGTAGAGCACCGTGCACTGGTCCAGGACCGCCTGCTGGTAGTCGTCCATGGCGGCGGCGTCGAGGTTGACGTTGAGTGCGCTCGGCGCCGCCGGGATGACGTCGAAACCAAACGCGTAGCGCGTTCCGTCGGTCGCGAAGGGATGGCCGTTGCCGTTTCGGTTCTGGCGGGTGAGCGCGACGATCGGCACCGCCTGCTCGCCCGGCCCACCCTTGCCGGGCAGATTCGTCGCGTCGGCATGCGCGAGATCGACCGCCCACGGCCCGTCGACCTCGGCGACCAGACCCCCGCCGGCCGCGCCGGGCGCGGGACCGGTCAACGCTTGATTGCCCGGGCTGACGTCGGGGTTGCTGGAGAGGGTGATCTTGTCGATGGTGACCAGCAGGCGCGTGAAGTCGACCTGCCAACCGTCGGCGAACGCCGGATCTCCCTGGTTGACCGGCGGGAACGCGTAGCCGATCAGCGCCAGCAGCTCGCCCGACGCGGCGAAGAGGATGCCGCCCGGGCCGGGATCGACCGGTGGCCTGAAGGTCGCGGCGCCGCCCCCGGCACCACCGTCGGTGGGGGATTGCTCACCGTGACTCGCGCAGGCGGCCAGGCAGGCGCACGCCAGCGCAATGGCGCAGGCGCAAGCGCGGCAAATTGGTTCGGCGTGACTGACAGCGGGGTGGTTCTGCATGGGTGGTCTCCGTCTCTTGTCCCTTGGTGTGATGCGCAATCGAGTCAAAGATCCGGGTCCCACGAGAATGCGTAGGGCGCGGTGTTGCGCAGGTTCGCGTACAGGTTCTTGCTCGGCTGGGTGTCGTCGGCCGAGCTCGGGTCGTCGCTGAAGACCGCGCTGCCAGGCGCGGCGCCGGGCGCCAGCTGGCTGAAGTCGACGTTGGTGAACAGCCGGCACGGATCGACGCGCACCAGCAGCCCGCCGGTGCGCGCGATCGTCAGTGCCGCCGGGATCGGCGTGACGATCCGCTCCTTGCAGATCGGATCGCCGCCCGCGAGCGCGCCGCCCCCCGTGACGTGATTGGATCCGATCGCGATCGACGCCGCGAAAGAGAGCGCGCTCGCGCCGAGCGTCGATGTCCCGGCGAGGGTGAGCACCGGGACGCTATCGGGAACGATGTTGATGTCTCCGTGGGTCAGCCACAGCTGACCGACCAACGCGGGCGGATCGGTGATGCCGTGAGCCAGCGCCGGGAAACGCTGCGCTTCGGGCACGAGAAGATCGACGTCGAGCGACGACGTCTCCTGGGCGACGTAGGTTCCGGCGAGATAGCAGCCGGTCGCCTGCCCGCCCGACACCGGCTGGCTCTGATTCAGGTAGACGGCGCCGATGTGCAGCGTCGCCTGCGTGACCGTGATGTCCCAGCCGGCGTCGTTGGTGCAAGCCAGCGGCTGTCCCGCGGTCGCGCTGGTTGGCCCGGCGGCGGCGACCGGGAAATCGATCGCGTCGCCCCCCGTTTGCCCGACGCAGCCGGCGGCGGCGAGAGCGAGCCACGCGGCAAGAACCTGACAGCTGCGGCGCGCGCGCATCACGACCCTCCCAGGTTGGCGCCCAAGGTGACGAACAGGCCGCGCGGCGCGCCGGCGGTGAACGCGCGCTCCGGCACCAGCGACGGCTGGGGCTGGCCGTGAAAGTCCGAGGCGAAGTCGTACTCACCCAGGCGATATCGGGTGTCGAACAGATTGGTCGCGACCAGCCGCAGCTCGAAGCGCGACCACGACAGCACCGCCGACGCGTCGAGCGTGAAGATCGGATCGCTGACCTGTCCATAGGGCAAAGCGCGCGGGCCGACGTAGGTGACCCCGCCGCTCAATGTTGCGCGCGCCGGACCGCCCGCAATTCGCCAGGGCAGCCGCGCGAACAGCGCGCTGTCCGATCGCAGCACCGTCCCCGGCACGTACGCCACGGCCTGGTGGTTATCGTTGAAGGTGGCGCGGACCAGCGTCAGGTTGGCCGACGTGTCGAAGAATGACCCCGTCAGGCGCAGCGCGCCGACCCATCCGCTGCGCGTCGTACGGACGCCCAGCACGTTGCGCCCCGCGGTCTCGCTGAAGATCAGATCCTGGTCGACGACGGTCTGGAAGAACACCGAGCGCGCGACGACGCTCGCGTTCCCGAGTTGCCCGGCGTAGGCCGCCCCCGCCTCGTAGGAGGTGATGCGCGCGAAGGGGGTCTTGACGTCCTGGGTGATGTAGATCGGATCGATCGATCGGATACCACGCCCGTAGCTGACCGACAGCGCCGCGCCCCGCAGCCGCCCGGCGACCGGACCGGCGATCACCGACAGGCGCGGCAGGAACGCGAGGCTCGATGTCGACGATCGCTGGTCGGGTTCGCGCGGCCGCCCGAGATCCTGCTGGGTGAGACAGCTCTGGTCGATCGGCGGGTTGGTTGTGGAGGGATGGGCGACCGACTGCGCCGCGCAGTTGTCGAGCACGCCGTAGGTCAGAAGATCAGCGCGGCCGCCGCCACGCAGGCTAAGCCACCGCAGCGGGCGCAAGTTGGCGTCGCCATAGAGGCCGACCTCGCCGATCTGTGACACCAGATCGCTCTCGGTTTGATACGGAACCCCCGTGGACGCCTCCAGCCGCTGCTGCGTGCCGGCTGCGTTGTCGCCGCGCGCGAGGTACCCAAGCTCCAGCTCTTGCCGCTGGCCGAGAAGCAGGCCGTGCACCCGCGCGGCACCGCGCGCGCCGATCGTGACCTCGTGGACGTCGAGATCGAGCATGTCGCCGCGCTGGTCGTGCAAGCTCTGCAGCGGCTGCTGCACGTCCAGCAGGAAGCCGGTGAAGTTCTCGAGCAGCCGCAGGTCGCGCTTGATGACGAAGACCTGCTGCGCCAGGGTCATCTCGCCGGCCTCGGTCTCGAGGTCGCCCGCCAGCGAATAGCGCGCGGCATCGCCCCCCTCGGGGACGCGCTGCCGGGCGAAGGCGCTGAGGTCGTAGCTGTCGTGAAAGCCGATCCGGCCCGCGCGATAGTCGTCCTCGCGAACAATTCCGGCGGAATGAAAGTGGGTCGTGTAGGCCTGCGCGGTGAGGCGATAGCTGCCGCGCGTGCCCAGCTGCCCCTCGTACTGAGAGATTGCCGACCCACGCTGCGCGTCGCGGTTCTGGCCAAAGCCGTCGGTCGTGGCCAGCTCCGCGCCGGCGAAGGTGTGCGTGCTCGCCCCCGGCGGACCCCAGAGGGCGAGGAGCCGCTTGGTCCCGAAGCTGCCGCTGGTGTAGCGGGCGGTCAGGCCCCGTTGCGCCAGCCCCAGCTGATAGTCGGCGCTGCCGGCGACCGCGTAGTTTCCCTGACGCGGGTCGAACGGCCCCTCCAGAACGCGCAGAGATTCGACCAGCTCGGGGATGATGAAGTGGCTGTCGGCATAACCGTTGCCGTGCAGGTTGCCGCTCTCGTTGATCGGGACGCCGCCGACCGACAGCTCGATATCCTGCCCATCGCGCGCGTCGAAGCCGCGCATGAAGATCTGCTCGGCGTGCCCGTCGCCCCCTTCGTTGGTGAGCAGGATCCCGGGCGCCAGCTTCAGCAGATCAGCGGCGTTGGCGCGCGGGACCTCGCCCAGCTGGTCGACGCGTAGCTGAAAGTCGGACGCCCCCCGGCTGGGTGGCGGGCGACGGCCGCGGACGCTCACGTCGATCGCCGCGACCGGCGGCGCTTGCGGCGCGTCGTGGGTGCCTGCAACGTCGACGTCTCCGCCGGGTGGCACGGCTTGAGCGTGCGCCGCGCTTTGGCTCCCGAGCGCGGCGCCGAGCGCGATCGCGAACGCACGCCACGACCTTGACCTGAATCTCGACAACAAGAGACCTCCTCCAACGGAGACAGAGACCGAGAAAAGACGCCGACGCCGACGGGGACCGCGGTCTACCCGCGGGATCGATCGGTTCACATCACGCGGCCCGGATCGGGCTGCGCGCAAACGGACTGCCGCCTATGATCGCGACGTCGATGCGCGCTGCTGGTGCGGCAGCGCTAACCGGACCGCGCGCACCGGCTCAGCGGTCGCCGTCGATCGGGCCTGGGTCAGGCGACGGGTGGCGAGGTCTTGGGAGCGCTGGCGAGCACGAACGCCCGCCCGGGACGCGGCGCCGGGGCGCCGCTGCATCGCACGACAACCGGGGGCGGAGCGAACCGCTCGGCCACCCGCAGGACTCGAGGCTGCGCGCGGCCCCGAAGGGCGAAGGCGACCGTGCAGTGGCCGTGCTCGGACGACGTCCCCGTCGGGTCCCGCTTTATTCTCGGAAGGGACGCGAAGAGATCGCGCGCCGGAGCCGCGTCGTGGTCCGACCCGACAGCAACGTCGGTTACCTCGCCGTGCTCGGCGCAGCGCACGTGGCGCACCACGGTTTCGTGCCACGATGCTGCGAGCTGCGCGAACCCGACGGCACCGATCAGCGCCACCGCGAACAGCCGGGTCGCCAGCGCCGCGCCCGCTGGGCGCGCGCGCGTAAGGTTGCGCCCGTGATTACTCGCACGTCGGAACATCGTCGACCGATTTCTTTGGTACGCGCCGACCGACGACCTGTCAAGGACCGGTTGGCCGTGCGGCCTCAAAACTCGAGGTGCCCGCGCAACGAGAACACCCAGACCGGGCCGCGATCCGCGTTGTAACCGGGATTGACGATCAATTGGATGTCCTCCGCGAACGACAGGCCGCGCCAGACGTGGACGTTGTAATAGTGCTCGACGATGGTCTCGCGCGCGTAGCGCAAACCACCGTCGCCGAGCAAAAACCCGAGCCCGCCCAGCCGCAGGTACTCGCGGTGCAGCTCGGAGATGCCGTTGCTGACGAACGCCAGGCCGATCCGGTCGTCGGGCCGCCGCCAGGATTGTCCGGTGACGTCGCCGCCGAACTGGATGGTGTTCTCGACCTCGGTGTAGGCGAAGCTCTCGAGATCGCCGGTGCTCCAGCCGACGCGCGCGAAGGCGCGGGCGAAGCCGTACAGCTCCTGGAAGACGTTGAGGCCGACGCCGCGCTTGACCCGGCCTTCGCGCCGATAGAGCGTGACGTCGGGCGGGCGTCGATCCCGGGCCGATACGCGTCGATCGCCTCGCGGTAGCTGCCCATGTTGGCGTGGTTCTGATAGCCGAGCACCCGCAGCGTCCCTCTCCAGCTCGGGCTGCACGCGGTACTTGATCTCGACCTCCAGGTTGTCGGCGCGGCTGCGGGTGACGTCGAAGTCGAGATCGATGCCGTTGGCGACCTTGGGCATCAGCATCTCGCCGAAGCGGACCTCGAGGCGCGGGCCCTGATACTCGACTGACCAGGCCGTAGGTGTAGCCGCGCGTGTCGGCGGCGTAGTCGAACGCGCCGTTGTTGTCGACGGTCCAGTTCATGAATTGCAGGTGGCTGTCGGAGCCGGCGGGGTTGATGTCGAACAGATCGGCGGTCGACATCTTGCCGAAGCGAAACTCCAGCCGGTGCAGCGGCACGAACGGCATCGAGGAGATCGGCCCGCGGTCTTCGTTGGGAACCCAGTCGTCGGACAGCGGGATGATCTGATGGATCTGGGCGCGCGCGACATAGGGGGCGTGGCCCAGCGTCGGGTTTCGCACCACGTCGAGGTTGGGAAACCCCGCGGCCCCCAGCGCCTGCGAGAGCCCGCCGCCGAGCGCCATCTCCGGGTCGAGGATCAGCTCGGTCGTGCGAAAGGGGGTGTAGGCGAGGAAGACCGTGAACAGGCCCGAGATCGCCGCATTCGCTCTCGGGGCGCAAGCTGTTGGTGCCCGAGTAGGGGGCCGAGAAGGACGGATGGTACTGAAAGATGCTGTTGACCTCGGCGCCGATCCAGAACGGCCCTGGCCCGTCGTGATTCAAGAAGGTCAGGTCGTTCCCGGCCTTGGGCGCCGTCTCTGGCTCCTCGGGGTTCCTGGCGACCGCCGTGGACGGAGCCAGCGCGAGCCCGACCAAGGCGATCGCGGTCAAGGTGGAAGCGAGGGTAAGGGGCAGCCGCGCGCGGGCGCCGTCGCGCCCGCGCCCAGGGGCCCCGCGTCGGGTAGGCGGGGCCGGGGCCCGGGGGGAAGGGGCCTCGGTCCCTGACGCGTCGCCTGCCATTCGCGCCGCGCATGATAGGCGACCTGCGACGGCACCGCACGTCGCGCCTCGACTCCGCCCGCAACTGTCACAATTTCGGGGCGGCCGCCGCAAAAATCTGGCATCTGTCGCCCGACCGCCGATTGGCTCGCCCCTATAGTCTCGCGATTCCGGCGCGTCCTCGCGCCGAACCGGGCGGCCCCGGGCACGGTCCAGCGTTGGCGTCGACATTGCTGAAGGGATGCCTCATGGATCGCAGGACGGCCGTATCGACAACCTGTGCACTGCTCGCCGTGCTCGCGATCGCCGGCTGTGGGGATTCCCCCGGAGCGGGAGGGGTGGGTACAGGGAGCGACGCGCGGTCCAACCTCGCGCGCATCACGACGCCCGACGTCTCGGGCGGCGACGCGGTTCAGCTTGCCGCCGACAACCGGAGCTTCGCGGTCATCATCGCCCACAAGTCGGCGGCGCTGAACCTCCTGTTGGTCGATCGCCCCTTTCTCTTCGTGGTTCGCGACGACGCCACCGGCGCGATCGTGTTCCAGGGACGGGTGCTCGATCCCAGCAAGTAATCCGCCCCACAATCGCGGCGGCGGCTGTTGTGTCAGGGGTGTGAAAACGTACGGCGGCCGCGTGAATCGCCGCGCTGCATGGAGTAATTTTGTGACCGTGCAAGACGACGCGCCGACGCAAGAGGAAGTAGAAGAAGAGCTCGCGGGAGGCTGCGCATGCGGAGCCGTTCGCTACCGGCTGGCGACGGCGCCGATGTTCGTCCATTGCTGTCATTGCCTGGATTGCCAGCGCCAGACCGGCAGCGCGTTCGTGATCAACGCGCTCATCGAGACCGCGCGCCTCGAGGTCGAGGGGGCCCATCCCGAACGCTTCGAGATGCCGACCGACAGCGGCCGCCCGCACGGCATCTACTCCTGCCAGTCGTGCGGGACCGCCGTCTGGAGTGAGTACGGCGGCCTGGAGACGCTGCGCTTCGTGCGCGTCGGGACGCTCGACGATCCACATCTGTTGACTCCCAACGTCCACATCTATGTTCGCTCGAAGCTCCCCTGGGTGACGCTGCCGCAAGGCGTGCCGGCCTTCGACGGATACTACGACGCCCGCGAGCTGTGGCCGCCGGAGAGCCTCGCGCGCCGCAGCTCGATCCTGCCCGACTGACGTCTCTCACCGTCGGGGCTGCGCGCTTGACAGGGGGATCGGCGCGGCGCAGTCTGGGCGCGAAGTGACGCCGCGCGATCGCCTCACGGCGCTCGGACAATGGTTGTCGCTCGGCTCGCTGGTCGGCGTGCTGTGCGGCGCGGCGTCGGCGCTGTTCCTCTGGCTGCTCGAGCGCGCGACCGCGTTTCGCGGCGCCCACGAGGCTGATCGTCTACACGCTGCCGATCGCCGGCCTCGTGATCGGCGCGATCTACGAGCGCTTCGGGCAGTCGATCAAAGGCGGCAACAACCTCGTCATCGACACGATCCACGACGAGGGTCCCGAGATCCCGCTGCGCATGGCGCCGATGGTGCTGGTCGGCACCGTGCTCACGCACCTCTTCGGCGGCAGCGCCGGCCGCGAGGGCACCGCGGTGCAGATGGGCGCGAGCCTCACCGACTGGGTGTCGCACCGGCTGCGGGTCAGTCGGCAGGTGCGCCGCCAGCTCCTCGCGGCCGGGCGTCGCCGGCGGGCTTCGGCTCGGTCTTCGGCACGCCGATCGCGGGCGCGGTCTTTGGCCTCGAGTTCGTCGTGCTCGGGCGCATCGAGTACGACGCGCTGGTGCCGGCGCTGGTCGCCTCGGTCGTCGGCGACATGACGACGCGCGCGCTCGGCATCGTGCACACGCACGTACCCCGCGGCGGACCTGGTCCCGCTGTCGCCCGCTGCTTGCTGCAGTGGCTGGTGTTCGCCGCCGCCGTCGCCGCGGTGACGACGATCTTCATCGAGCTGACGCACTGATCAAGAAGCGCGGCGAAGCGGTGATCCCGCGGCTGCCGCTGCGCATGTTCCTGGGCGGCGCTGGTCGTCGTCGGACTTGGAAGCTCGTCGGGACGAGCGACTACCTCGGGCTCGGCGTGCCGACGATCGTGCGCGCCTTCAGCGACCCGAGTCTGCCGCCCTACGCGTTCGCGTTGAAGCTGCTGTTCACGGCGGTGACGCTGGGCGCCGGCTTTCTCGGCGGCGAGGTGACGCCGCTGTTCTTCGTCGGCGCGACGCTCGGCAACGCGCTCGCGCGCGCGCTCGACATTCCGCTCGGCCCTGGGCGCCGGCGTCGGCCTGGCGGCGGTGTTCGCGGCGTCGGCGAACACGCCGCTCGCGCTCTCGATCATGGCGGTGGAGCTGCTGGGCGCGGCGGCGTTTCCGCACGTCGTGATCGTCTGCGTGGTCGCCTACCTGCTGACCGGCCATCGCAGCATCTATCCCGCGCAACGGCTGTTCCGCGCCAAGGGCGGCGCCGCGCACGCCAGCGTCACGACACTCCGCGATCTGAGCGCGCCCCCGCCTCCCCGACCACCGCGGCCTCCGTCCGGAGCATCGTGATCCTCGACGTTGCGCCGGGCGCGCGCCGAAAACGGCAAGCCACCGGCGCGCGTTCCCGCGCGTTCGGTGGCCTGCCAAGCTCAGTGAGATGTCGGCTGCGTCGCCTTCAGTGTCTGCCGGGCGCGCCGTAGCCGGTCGAGGTGCTGGGCGAGGTGCTGGTCGAAATGGAGGCCGGCTTGCGCGAGTCCTCTACTTCCGCCTCCTCGTGACGGAGGACGGCCGATGCCTCCTTCTCGACGGAGTGCGCGACCATTCGGATCACGACCTCCTCGCGCAGCACCGGGTGCTTGCTGATCCGTACCTCCTCTTCATGCAGCGGTATGTCCAGGGTCTCCTCCCTGAACTCCGCTCCCTCGGCGCCCACCGATCCAGCGAATGATGTGACGTGCTCGATGACGATCTCTTCTCGCCGGACCGGTACGGTGAAGTGCTTCTCCTCTGACTTCACCGACTTGTGGATCCTCACGTGCCCCGACTCGCGTTGCACCTTGTCCACCTCCAGCTCTTCTCTCATGAGCGGGATCCGAACCTCTTTCTCGTCCAACCTCGGCGCTGCGGTTACCTTCGCTGCCGCCAGCCGAGCCGCATTCAGATCGGGAGTCGAGGTGGAAACGGCCGACGCCGTCACGGGCGGGACCGCGGCCCGTTGTGCACGCTCTTCTCGCTGGAAAAAGTCGACCAGTGAGTAGGTGATGCCTCCGTTCCTGACATCAGTGATGTGGTCGTAGCGCAGCTCGTAGTCCTTGGGGAAGAGCGCCCCCTTCTCGACCACGAACGTGTCGACGCCAGAACGGATGACTTTCCCGATCCGCTCGCCCTTGGTGCTGGTTACGAACATTCCTTCCCGCACGTTGTTCTTGTCCCACCTCATGAGTCACCTCCCTGTCGGGAGAATTTGCAAGGCAAGGGCCGCGGAACGGTCGAGCGCGCCTCAATCGACGGCACGAGGGATGCACTTTCGCATCCGCGAGAAAGCGAGGTGCGCCATGCCCGAAGCCACAACCGTGACCCCCGATCTAATGAGCGTCATCTACAAGCAGATCACACCGGAGACCATTCGAGCGATCGCCTCTCAGCTCGGCGAGGACGGCGAGCGGACCGCCTCGGCCGTATCGGCCGGCGTTCCTTCGGTGCTGACCGCGCTCTCGGACGTCACGCGGTCGGACACGGGCGCCGGCCACTTGAAGGAGATCATCGACGAGAAGCGAGGCCAGCGCGTCGAAGGCGCGGCCGCGCTGCTGAACGTGACGGGGGCCAATGGTCATGGTGGTCACGAGCTCAGCTTGCTCGACGACGAGCTCGGGCAGCGTTCGTGGGCGATCTCCGACGCGGTTGCCAGCACCAGCGGCATCCGCCGCGAATCGGCGCACAAGCTGCTGGGCGGCGTCACCTCGCTCGCCGTGCTTGCGGTGGCCAAGAGCGCGGGCAACCTGAGCCCGGGTGGTTTGCGATCGCTGTTCAACGCGCAGCGTGCCGAGTGGCTGAAGCGGCTACCGACGTCGATGGCGTCGGCCTTCGATCCCGCGGCGGCGGGGCGACCGGTCGTCACCACGACCGAGCCGGCAAGGATCGTCACCGGCACGGCCATCCGCGAGCTGGAACGGCCCAAGCGGTCCTGGCTGCTTCCCGCGCTGCTGGCGGCGGCGCTGTTGCTGTTCATCCCGCTGCTGCGCGGTGCACGTCATCGCGTGGTGCCGGTGCGCGACGTCGTGGTGCACACCCTGCCGGCCCCCGTGCCGCATGCGATCGTGCCGGTGACCCCGAAGGCGGCGTTGCCGATGGCACCGGCCCCAGCTCCAGAGGTGTTCGCAGTCCGGGGCGCGCCGCTGACCGATCTGGCGGCGTTCCTGGCCGGCTCCGAGGGGACGACCCCGCGGCGGTTTGCGCTGCCGCCGCTCGGCTTCGACACAGGGGCGGTCGAGCCGGGGGCCGACGCGGCGCCGACCATCAAGCAGGTGGCGGATCTACTTGCAGCGCACTCGAGCGCGACGATCCGGGTCGAGAGCTTCACCGACAACGTCGGCAGCGCGGAGGACAACCTCGACCTGTCGCGGCGTCGCTCCGAGGCGGTGAAGGCGCTGCTCGTGGATGACGGCGCCGATGCCGCGCGCATCGAAGTCAACGGGCTCGGCCAGTCGCGCCCGATCGCCAGCAACGCCACGGAAGAGGGGCGCCGGCTGAACCGCCGCACCGACCTGGTCGTCACCCAAAGGTGATCAGGCCTTCCGTTTGGTGTCGTTTCGGTAGCCGTGGCCGCCTTGCTCTGCCGCCGCCCCCGGCACCGATCACGGCGCGCCACGCCGAGCCGACGCCTTGCCGTCTCAAGAATGCTGCTTACCATCCAGGCTCCAGCATCTCATCCGTCATCCGTCGTTTGTGGAGCCTCATGAAACTCTTTGCTTGTCCGGTCTGTCATCAAACGCTGTACTTCGAGAACTTCCAATGTACCCGTTGCGGCCACGCGCTGGCTTATTTGCCTGAACGCGGCGTTCTCACGGCGCTGGAACCGGTGGCCGATGCCCCCGCACCGGGCCTCTTCACCGCGCTCGGCCCCGTGGCCAAGAAAGAGCGCTATCGCATGTGTGGCAATCAGATCGATCACGCCGCGTGCAACTGGGCCGTCCCCGAAGATGACGATCAGCGCTTTTGTCAGGCGTGCCGACTCAACGAGGTCATCCCGAACCTGGGAGACCCCAAGGCCAACGCCGCCTGGCTCACCCTGGAAGACAGCAAGCGGCGGCTCATCTACACGCTGTTGCAGCTGCACCTGCCGATCGAGGCGCGCAGCGAGAAGCGCCCCGAGGGGCTCGCCTTCGCGTTCAAGCAGGATCTGCCCGGCGAGGAGAAGGTCTTCATCGCGCACGACCAAGGTCTCATCACCATCAACATCGAGGAGGCCAGTTCGCCGTCGCGCGAGAAGACCCGCCTCGAGCTGGGCGAGAGCTACCGCACCGTGCTCGGGCACTTCCGCCACGAGATCGGTCACTACTACTGGGATCGGCTGGTCGACAACTCGCCCGCGCTGGAGTCGTTTCGACGCCTGTTCGGCGACGAGCGGGCGTCGTACGAAGAGGCCGCCAAGGTCCACTATCGCGACGGCGCCCCCGCCGACTGGCGCGAGCGCTTCGTGAGCGCCTACGCCACGATGCACCCGTGGGAGGACTGGGCGGAGAGCTGGGCCCACTACCTGCACATCGTCGATACTCTCGAGACCGCGCGCAGCTTCGGTCTGGATCTGCGCCCCAGATCCGGCGAGGGCCCGGGCGGGGGCGGCGGCAGCGCCGAGCGGAAGCTCGAGGCCCACACACGCGGGCTCGACCTCACCGACTTCGACGATCTTCTCGGCGCCTGGGTGCCGCTGACCGTCGCGCTCAACAGCCTGAATCGCAGCATGGGCGCGCACGATCCCTATCCGTTCGTGCTGTCCCCGCCGGCGATCGCGAAGATGCGCTTCGTTCACGACGTGGTCGAGCGGGCGGGCAAGGCCCCAGCGGCCAAAGACCAGAAAGAGCAGATCGCAGCGGCGAAGTCGAAATGACCGCACCCCACCCGAAGGCGCGGCCCGAGCGGCGGCCGCCCCGCTTCGCGGTCACCGACCACGGCATCGTGCTGGCGCTCTCGCTGGTGTGTGCGGTCTGGCTGGCGGCGCAGATCTGGCCGGTGATCTTGGCGCTGGTCATCGCGCTGATCCTGGTCGGGACGCTGAACCCGGTGGTGCGCCTGTTGCGGCGCACCGGCCTTGGGCGCACCGTCAGCCTGGCGATCATCTTCATCGTGATGGCCGCCGGCTTGCTGCTGATCGGCTTCGTCACCATCCCGGCGCTGGTCGACCAGGTGCGCGAGCTGGCCGAAAGCGCCCCCGGCATGCAGCAGCAGCTGGCCGAGCGCCTGAGCCGTTCCCACCTGACGCAGCCGATCGCCAACGCCGTCCGCCGCGCCAAGCTGCAGGAGATCCTGATTCCGTCGAGCAGGCAGGCGTTCGAGCTCTCCTCGCGCGCCGTCGAGCTGCTGGGGTGGGGGCTGACGACGCTGGCACTCGCCTTCTACATCCTGGCCGATCCGTCGTCGACGCAGGCCGCCCTCTACGCGGTGGTCCCGCGCCGATTTCACATCCGCCTGGCGCGCATCATGCTGAACCTCGAGACCATCGTCGGCGGCTACATGCGCGGCCAGATCATCACGTCGGTGCTGATGGCGCTGTTCGCGTACGTGCTGCTGCGCGCGTGCGGCGTCCGGAATCCCCTTCCGCTGGCCGTGTTCGCGGGGCTGACCGACGTGTTGCCGCTCATCGGCGGCATCCTGGGCGCGATTCCCCTGGTGGCGGCGGCGCTTCCGCGCGGCACAGTGGTCGTGGTCGTGGTCGTCGGCGCCTTCGCCGCCTATCAGGAGATCGAGAACCGGATCATCATCCCGCGCGTCTATGGCCACGTGCTGCGGCTGCCGGCGTGGGCCATCACGATCGCGCTGCTGGCCGGCGCCAAGCTGATGGGCATCGCCGGCGCCTTGCTGTCGCTGCCGGTCGCCGCCGGCGCGCGCATGATCCTCGAGGAGCTGCGCTTCGAGCTGCCGGGTGACGGGGCGGTCGACCCGGGCCAGCGCGAGCGCGATCGACACGTCGAGAACCTGTACGCGACGATGGCCGCCGACGCCGGGCCGGCGACCTCGGCCGAGATCGCCATCGAGATCGCCGACAGTGTCCGCAAGGCCGACGCCGCCGCGGCCTTGCCGCCGACCGCCGCCGACGCCGCAAGCGACAAGCCGTAGCAGGCCGGGGCCTCAGTTCTGGGCGACCTTGCTGCCCTTGATTGTGACGTTGCCGCCGGCCTTGACGTTGATGTCGCCGGAGCCGTTGAGCGTGATGTTCTTTCCCTTGATCGTGATGTCGCCGTTCTTCTTCAGCACGATGCTGGCGTCGCCGCTGACGAAGGTGATCTCGTCTTTGGCGCTCACGGTCAGCTTCGTGCCGATGTCGATCGTCTGCTCCTTCGAGACTTCGATGGAGCTCTTGCCCTCGACGCTGATCTGGTGATCCTTGGCGACCGACAGCGTGAAGCCGCCCCCGACGTCGATCGTCTGATCCTTGCCGACGCTCACGCTCTGCTTTCCGCCGACGGAGAGCTGCTCGTTGCCGCCGACGGTCGCCTCGCGCGCAACCCCGACAGTCACGCTCTCATTCACGGCGACGACCTTTTCGCGGCTGCGTGCGATGGTGATGGTCTCGTTCCCGCTGACCGTCTCCGTGCGGTTGCCGCCGATCGTGATCGTCTCGTCCTTGCCGACGTCTCGGTGCGGTTGGCCACGATCGTGCTCTTCTCGTCGTTGCCGACCTGCTTGGTGCGGTCGTGTTTGACGTCGCGGCGTTTCGTCGTTCTTGACCAGGATCTGCGAGATCCTTCTCCGCCTGCAGATAGACCTGCTCGGAGCCGATCTTGTCCTCGAAGCAGAGCTCGTTGAAGTTGTTGGGACCGCCCCCCTTGCGTGCTGTGGCTGCGGATCGTGCTCTTGGTCGCGTTGGCGCCCAGCGCGTAGGGCGGCATGTTGGCGCCGTTGTAGACGCGCCCGGTGATGATCGGTCGGTCGGGATCGCCCTCGAGGAAGTCGACGATGACCTCTTGCCCGATGCGCGGGATGTGCATCGCGCCCCAGCCGCTGCCCGCCCACACCTGCGAGACGCGCACGAAGCACGAGCTCTTCTCGTCCTTGCCCCCCTCCGATCCCAGTGGAACTGCACCTTCACGCGGCCGTACTTGTCGGTCCAGATCTCCTCGCCCTTGGGGCCGACGACGATGGCGGTCTGCGGCCCCTGAACGATCGGCTTGTGGGTCGCGAGCGGCGGACGATAGTGGCGCTTGCTGTCGATGCCGACGAAGCTGCACCGATAGTCGGGCCCGGCGTCGCTGCCGCCGGTGGTGTGCTGGGTCGCCGTCAGCGCGAACGACGCCGAGGTCACCAGATACTCGCGATTGAAGGCGGTGGCCGGGTGATCGGTCAGCGAGAACAGGAACCCGGCGGCGATGCCGCGCGCGCTGCCGCCGCCCTGAATCTGCTGGAAATCGAGCTGCTGTTCATCGAGCCGCCGTTCGACGTAGTCGTCGCGGTCGCCGGTCTTGATGTAGTGGCCGGGGTATTCGAAGATCTCCATGTCGGCGGTCGCGGGCGGGTGCGGCCCCGGCTTGGTCGATAGCAGCGGCTTGCCCGGCTCTTCGAAGTCGAACTCCTTGGCGGCGTAGGCGCCCGGCTCGACCTGCAACGATTCACTCCAGCTGTCGACGATCTCGTGGTGCTTGTCGACGCTGGACGCCCGGTCGCCGGTGGTGGCGAACTGGATCTTCGAGTAGCCGGCTATCGAATCGGGGATGGTCAGCGCATCGACGAGCCACATCGTGTGCTTCCCCTTCTCGTGGACGAAGTAATAGAAGATCCCCTCCGCCTCCATCAGGCGGCTCACGAGATTGAAGTCGGTCTCGTTGTACTGAACCAGGTATTCCCAGCTGGGATACTTGTCGTACCCGAGGTGCTTCTTGACGGTCACACCGTGCGCGCCGAGCCGCTCCATGACGAGATCGGGGATCGTGGTGTTCTGGAAGATGCGGCAGTTCGACACCTTCGTCATCAACCACAGCGTCGGCCGCAACTTCGCGCGATAGCGGTAGGTGCTTCCCGTCCACGCTACCTGCGCCAGGCGCGTCACGATCCCGCTGAACCAGCGCGGGGGCGGGTCGCCCTGCGACAGGGCGATGCTGAAGGTCTTGCCCAGCACCTTGGCCGTCGGGATGTCGCCGGTCGGGCTCAGAACGTCGACATCGAACTCGAAGGGCGACCCGAGCGCCTCGCCGCCCGACATCCGTTCGAACGTGACCGGGCCCATCTCGGCAGGAGGGTGGATTTCAACCGTTCGGTTGCCGTTGGGAGACGAGGGTCCTGGCATGGCATTCCTTGAAGGAGGCTGAGATCGGCGCGGCGCCAGAATAACACGGGGCAGCTGGGCGTCGGTGGAAGCCCCGAGCGGGATCCCCAAGTCATCGACCGGCGCGCGGCCATTTGTTGCGTGCGGGATCGGGACACGGGCACGACCGCGACCGACATCGTCCGCGGAGACCCTTTGACGCGCGCGCGCCCAGGCGGTATCTCCCCACCGATGCTGTTCACGCCGTTGAAGCTCCGCGGGATCACCCTGCGCAACCGCATCGGCGTATCGCCGATGTGCCAGTACTCCAGCGTCGACGGATTCGCCGACGACTGGCACCTGGTTCACCTGGGCAGCCGTGCCGTCGGCGGCGCGGGACTGGTGAACACCGAGGCGGCGGCGGTGGAGGCGCGCGGCCGGATCAGCGCGAGCGATCTCGGCATCTACAAAGACGAGCAGGTCGCGCCGCTGGCGCGCATCGTCCGCTTCCTGCATGCCGCGGGGGCGGCCGCCGGGATCCAGCTGGCGCACGCGGGGCGCAAGGCGTCGACCGGGCGTCCGTGGGAGGGGGGCGGGCCGGTGGCGCCGCCCCACGGCTGGCAGCCGATCGTCGCGCCGAGCGCGCTGGCGTTCGACGCCGGCTATCAGACCCCCGACGCGCTCGAGGCGCCCGCGATCGCCGACCTGATCGCCGCCTTCACCAGCGCGGCCCGGCGCGCGCTCAACGCCGGCTTCGACCTGATCGAGATCCACGCCGCGCACGGCTACCTGATCCACCAGTTCCTGTCGCCGGTCACCAACCGGCGCGACGATCAATGGGGCGGGACGTTCGACAACCGGACGCGCCTCCTGATCGAGATCGTGCGCGCCGTGCGCACCGTCTGGCCGGATCGGCTGCCGCTGGCGGTGCGACTCTCGACCACCGATTGGCTGGGCGCCGAGGGCTGGGACGTCGAGGACTCGATCGCGCTGGCGCGCCGCCTGGGTCGCGAAGGGGTCGACCTCATCGACTGTTCGTCGGGCGGCATCGCGCCGCGCGTCCCGATCGACGCCGGGCCGGGGTACCAGGTCGCCGCCGCTGGACGCTTGCGCGGCGAGGCGCCGATCGCGACCGCCGCTGTCGGGGTGATCACGTCGGCGGCTCAGGCCGACCACATCCTGCGGACCGGGCAGGCCGACCTGGTATTTCTCGCGCGGGCCTTCCTGCGTGATCCCTATTTCCCGCTTCACGCCGCGCAAGAGCTGGACGCCGACATTGCCTGGCCGCCGCAATACCTGCGCGCCCGCCCGCGCCGCTGACCACTCGAGCGAACGCCGTCTCGAACCGAACCGGAGCGCCGGCATAGCCAGCGGGCCGGATCGTCGGCCGTCGGTTGGGCGAGAAATGACCTCGCTAATCGGTAGTTCCCCCGTTCCCAAATCCGACCTCTGCCTTAGGTTGTAGGGCAATGCGCGTCTGGCCTGGCAGCCCGTCCCCCCGCGGCGCCACATTCGACGGAAAGGGCGTCAATTTTTCGGTCTTCTCCAGCGTCGCGACGCGGGTAGAGGTCTGCCTGTTCGCCGCCGCCCGCGAAAGCGGGCGCGATGGGCGCGACGGGGAGCCGGCGTCCGAGATCGCCCGCTTCGATCTGGTGCAAGGGAGCGCCCACGTCTGGCACGGCTACGTGCCGGAGCTGAAGCCGGGCACGCTCTACGGCCTGCGCGTCCACGGGCCGTACGCGCCCGAGCAGGGCCATCGCTGCAACCCCAGCAAGCTGCTGGTCGATCCCTACGCCGGCGCTTCATGGGCGAGGTCGACTGGAAGCAGCCGGTGTTCGGCTATCAGCTGGGCAACGAGCGCGCCGATCTGTCGTTCGACCAGCGCGACAGCGCCGCCGGCGTCCCCAAGGGGGTCGTCGTCGACGACGCCTTCGACTGGGGCGACGACCGCGCGCCCGCGACGCCCTGGCGCGAGACGATCATCTACGAGGTGCACGTGCGCGGCTTCACCAAGCTGCACCCGGAGGTGCCCGAGGAGCTGCGCGGCACCTACGCCGGCCTGGCCCACCCGGCCGCCATCGCCCACCTCAAGAACCTGGGCGTCACCGCGGTCGAGCTGCTGCCGGTGCACGAGTTCGCCGACGACGGCTTCCTCGAGGACAAGGCGCTGCGCAACTACTGGGGCTACAGCACGCTCGGCTACTTCGCGCCCGAGCAGCGCTACGCCAGCCGCCGCGCGCCCGGCGGCCAGGTCGCCGAGTTCAAGGCGATGGTGAAGGCGCTGCACGCCGCCGGGATCGAGGTGATCCTCGACGTCGTCTACAACCACACCTGCGAGGGCAACCACCTCGGCCCGACGCTGAGCCTGCGCGGGCATCGACAACGCCACCTACTACTGGCTGATGCCGGAGGCGCGCTACTACCTCGACTTCACCGGCACGCGGCAACAGCCTCAACGCCTCGAACCCGGAGACGGCGCGGCTGATCGTCGATTCGCTGCGCTACTGGGTGAGCGAGATGCACGTCGACGGCTTCCGCTTCGATCTGGCGACCACGCTCGGGCGCGCGTCGGCACGCCGCCGTTCGATCGCAACGCGCCGATCTTCCAGATCATCAACCAGGATCCGGTGCTGTC
This sequence comes from uncultured Pseudomonadota bacterium, assembly GCA_963778795.1. Lineage (GTDB taxonomy): Bacteria > Myxococcota_A > Polyangia > Fen-1088 > Fen-1088 > DASRQZ01. Next base: position 644,419 of record CAVZVU010000006.1, read on the forward strand.
GCGCGTGAAGCTGATCGCCGAGCCGTGGGACATCGGCCTCGGCGGCTACCAGGTCGGCAACTTCCCGCCGCCGTTCGCCGAGTGGAACGGCAAGTTCCGCGACGCCATGCGCCGCTACTGGAAGGGCGACGAGAACCTGGCGTCGGAGATCGGCTACCGGCTGACCGGCTCGGCCGATCTGTTCCAGGGCGACCGACGCGCAGCCGCAGGCCAGCATCAACTTCATCACCGCGCACGACGGCTTCACGCTGCACGATCTGGTCAGCTACGGCAGCAAGCACAACGAGGCCAACGGCGAGCGCAACCAGGACGGCGCCGACGACAACCAGTCGTGGAACCACGGCGCCGAGGGCGAGACCGACGATCCCGCGCATCATCGCGCTGCGCGAGCGGCAGAAGCGCAACCTGCTGGCGACGCTGTTCCTGTCGCAGGGCGTGCCGATGCTGCTGGGCGGCGACGAGATGGGACGCACCCAGCGCGGCAACAACAACGCCTACTGCCAGGACAACGAGCTCTCCTGGTTCGACTGGAACGCTGGACGATCGGCGGCGCAGCCTGCTCGACTTCACGCGCCGCCTGATCGCGCTGCGCCAGCGCCACCCGGTGCTGCAGCGCCGCCGCTTCTTCGATGGGCGACTTCATCTGGGAGTCGCGACGTCCAAGGACCTGGCCTGGCTGCGCCCCGACGGCGAGGAGATGAGCCCGAGGACTGGCAGAAGCCCTGGATCTCGTCGCTGGGCGTTCATGCTGGGCGGCGACGCCATCCGGATGGTCGACGAGCGCGGCCAGCGCCTGGTCGACGACGGCCTGCTGGTGCTGCTGAACGCGCACCACGAGCCGATCACCTTCAAGCTGCCGTCGGAGGACGGCACGCGCGACTGGCTGCTCGAGTTCGACACCGCCGATCCGGCGCAAGCCGGCCGACACGCCCTGCGCCGGCGAGTACGAGGTGGCGGCGCGTTCGCTCGTCGATGCTGCGCCAGCCGCTGCGACGCGAAGGCGGCTGCGCGAGGCGGCGACCGCGCCCGCGCGCGTCGCGAAGAAGCAGGCCCAGCGGCGCCGCCGCCGCGCCGGCGTGCTGATCCCGCTGTTCTCGATCCGCTCGCCGTCGGGCTGGGGCGTCGGCGAGATCGCGCGACCTGGCGCGCGTTCGCCGGCTGGGCGGCCAGCGCCGGCTTCTCGGTGGTGCAGCTCCTGCCGGTGCAACGGCGCTGGCGGGCGCCGACGCCAGCCCGTACGCGCGGCCTCGGCCTTCGCGCTGGATCCGGTCTACCTGTCGCTGGACGCGTGCGAGGACTTCGTCGCCGCCGGCGGGCGGCGAGGCGCTGTCGCCCGACGCTGCAGGAAGAGCTGGCCGGCCGCGGCTGCCGCGCCCGCGGTCGACTGGGACACGGTGCGCGACGTGAAGCGCGAGGCGACCGGGCTCGCCTTCGAGCGCTTCCTGCGCGACGAGTGGAGCAAGGACACGGGACGCGCGCGGCAGCTGGCGGCGTTCATGCAACGAGAATCGCGACCTGGCTCGACGACTACGCGCTCTTCCGCGCCTGGCACGACCAGTACGGCAAGAGCTGGCTCGACTGGCCGGCCGCCGCGCGCGATCGCGATCCCGGCGCGATCGCCGCCTGCGCGCCAGCAGCGCCGCGACGAGATCCTGCGCGTGAAGTGGATGCAGTGGCAGCTCGATCTGCAGTGGCGCCACGCGCGGCGCGACGCCAGCGCCGCGGGCGTCGACCTGATGGGCGATCTGCCGTTCGTGGTGGTCGATCGATTCGGCCGACGTCTGGGCCAACCGCGGCCTGTTCCGCCTCGACCGCCACCTCGGCACGCCGCCCGACGAGGGCGCGCCCGACGGACAGGACTGGGGACTGCCGGTCTACGACTGGGACGCGCTGGCGCGCGACGACTTCGCCTGGATCACGGCGCGCGCGATCCGCGCCGGCGAGCTGTTCAGCCTCTATCGCGTCGACCACGCGATCGGCTTCTACCGGACCTACTTTCGCGGCACCGACGGCAGAGACCCAGCGGCTATTCGCCGCCCGACGAAGCAGGCGCAGATGCGTCTCGGCGAGAGCTTGATGCGCATGATGAGCCGCTTCGGCGAGGTGGTCGCCGAGGATCTGGGCGCGCAGCCGCCATTCCTGCGCCCGTCGCTGCGAGCGGCTCGGCGTCCCCGGCTACCGCGTGCTGCGCTGGGAGCAGCAGGATGACGGCGCCTACCGCGATCCGGCGTCGTGGCCGGCCGCCTCGGTCGCGACCAACGGCACGCACGACACCGACAGCACCGCCGAGTGGTACGACGGGCTGACGCTGGAAGAGCGCGACCAAGCTGCAGGCGGTCCCGGGGCTGGGCGAGCTGGATCCACAGAAGCCGTTCGACGATCGGGTGCGCGATCTGCTGCTGCGCGTGATCTACGCGGCGCCGTCGACGCTGTCGCTGATCCCGTTTCAGGACGTCATGGGGACCCGCGAGCGGGTCAACGTGCCGGGCGACGGCGGGCACCGGCAACTGGAGCTACCGCCTCGGCAAGACCGTCGACGAGCTGGCGGCCGACCGCGCGAACAACGAACGGCTGGCGCGCCTGGCGGCGGAGACTGGGCGGGCGCCGGCGCGCGTGAAGCCGTGAGCCCGCCGGGCGGAGGCGGTGGTAGCGGTAGCGGTGGTAGAGATAGTGGCAGTGGCAGACCGGTGAAGCGGCGCTACCCGATTGGCGCCGAGCCGGTCGGGACCGGCGCGGGCGCTGCCGGCGGCACGCACCTGCGCGTCTGGGCGCCCGGTTGCCGCCGCGTGGTCGTACGTCACGGCGCGAACCTCATGGCGACGGTGCCGCTGGACGCCGAGCCGGGCGGCTACTTCTCCGGGTTGGTGCGCGCGCTCGGGGCCGGCGGACGCTACGGGTTCGTGCTCGACGACGACGAGAAGGTCTACCCCGATCCCGTGTCGCGCTTCCAACCCGAGGGACCGCACGGGCCGTCGGAGGTTGTCGACCCGATCTCCTTCGCCTGGGGCGACGGCGACTGGCGCGGCAGCGGCGCGTACGGGCAGGTGATCTACGAGCTGCACGTCGGCACCTTCACCGCGGCCGGGACCTACGCCGCGGCGACTGAGCGGCTGGCGACGCTGCGCGCGCTCGGCGTGACGTTGATCGAGCTCATGCCGCTGAGTGAATTCCCCGGTCGGTTCGGCTGGGGGTACGACGGCGTCGATCTCTGGGCGCCGACGCGCCTGTACGGCCGTCCCGACGATCTGCGCCGCTTCGTCGATGGCGCGCACCGTCTGGGCATGGGCGTGATCCTCGACGTGGTCTACAACCACATCGGCCCCGACGGGAACTACCTGGCGCGTTTCTCCGCCGACTACTTCACCGATCGCTACGGCAACGAATGGGGCGCGGCGTTGAACTTCGACGGGCCGGGCGCCGGTCCGACGCGCGAGTTCTTCATCGAGAACGCCGCCTACTGGATCGACGAGTTTCACTTCGACGGCTTGCGCCTGGACGCCACCCAGCAGATCCACGACAGCTCGCCCGAGCATCTGCTGGCGGCGATCGCCCGCCGCGTGCGGGCGGCGGCCGGCGGGCGCGCGACCTATCTGGTCGCCGAGAACGAGCCGCAAGAGACCAAGCTGGTGCGGCCGGCGGAGCGCGGCGGCTACGGACTCGACGCGCTCTGGAACGACGACTTTCATCACAGCGCCGCCGTGGCGTTGACCGGTCACAACGAGGCCTACTTCTCCGATCACCTCGGCAGCCCGCAGGAGCTGATCTCGGCCCTTCGTTGGGGCTTTCTCTTTCAGGGGCAGCGTTACGCCTGGCAGAAGAAGCGGCGGGGCACGCCCGCGCTGGATCTGCCGGCGCAGAGCTTCGTGCTTTATCTGGAGAACCACGATCAGATCGCCAACACCGGGAGTGGTGCGCGTCTCGGGGCGCTGACCGCGCCCGGCGATCTGCGCGCGTTGACGGCGCTGATGCTGCTGGCGCCCGGGACGCCGATGCTGTTTCAGGGGCAGGAGTTCGGCTCGACCCGCCCGTTCCTTTACTTCGCCGACCACGATCCCAAGCTGGGCGCGCTGGTGGCGCAGGGGCGGCGCAAGTTCCTGTCGCAGTTCCCGTCACTGGCCACGGCCGAGAGCCAGCAGCGCATCCCCGATCCGACCGCCGAGGCGACCTTTCGCGCGTGCCAGCTCGACTGGGGCGAGCGCGATCGACACGACGGCCTGTGGCAGCTGCACCGGGATCTGCTGGCGTTGCGGCGCAACGATCCGGTGTTCCGGCAGCAAGACGCCAGCCGCCTGCACGGCGTGCCGCTGGGGCCGCGGTCGCTGCTGCTGCGGATCTTCGGGGCGACGACCGGTGAGGATCGCCTGCTGCTGGTGAACCTGGGTGGCGATCAGCACCTCGCGCCGGCGCCCGAACCGCTGCTGGCGCCGCCCGAGGGGCATCGCTGGCGGGTCGCCTGGTCGAGCGAAGACTTCCGCTACGGCGGCCGCGGGACACCGGTTCTCGAGATCGAGGGCGACGACTGCAACGCCGGGTGGCATCTCCCCGGCCACTGCGCAGTGGTGCTGGTTCCGGACGAAACATGATCGCGATAGGGAGGCTCTCGGTCGAACTGGCCCTGTTGCCAAGCCCCTGCCGTGATTACGCTAGCGGGCGTGTCGATATCGGCAGGTATCTCGCAGGGGACTGAGGAAGCGCCGTCACCGTCGCCGTCGCCCTCTTCATCGGCCGGGGGCGGGCTGGCGGCGGTCGAGGTGCCCGAGCGGGTCGGCTGGCGACGGGGAGATCCGGCGTCGGCGCTGCTGACCCGGGAGTGGCTGATCACCAACGGGCTCGGCGGCTACGCCAGCGGGACGCTGGCCGGCGTGCCGACCCGGCGCTATCACGGGCCGCTGGTCGCGGCGCTGCCGGCGCCGCTCGGTCGCACCCTGATGCTCAATCACCTGGCCGAGACCTTGCTATTAGGAACTGAATCGAGAGCTGACGCGCCCGCAGACGCCTCGGACGGCTCGCCGGGCGGCGTCGTGCCGCTGACGGCGCTCGATCCGGCGCCCTCGGACCCGTCAGCGACGCCGTCACCGTCGCTGCCGAACGCGCTGGCGCTGTTTCGGCTGGTCAACGGGCGGCCCTGCTGGCGCTTCGAGACGGGGGGCTGCGTTCTGGAGAAGAGCGTGCTGATGCCGCACGGACAGAACACCGTGCTGATCCGGTACCGCCTGCTGCAGGCGCCGGGGCCGGTGGCGTTGACCATCGAGCCGTTGCTCGACATCCGGCCGCACGAAGGCTCGGTCGCCGGCGGCCCGGGCGAATATCGCATCGAGCCCGACCGCGAGGGGGGCGAGGGCGGATTCATGATCGTCCCGCCCGACGCCGAGTACCCGCCGCTGCGACTGAAGGTCGAAGGCGGGGCGGCGCAGATCACCGAGGGCAACGGCGGGGCAACCGTGCGCTATCGGATCGAGCAGGCGCGCGGGTACGACTCGCGCGGCGCGCTGCGTTCGGCGGGGGCGCTGCACATCCCGATCGAGCCGGGCGGCGAGGTCCGCTTCGTGGCGTCGACTGAAGCCTGGGAGCAGGTGTGCGCGTTGCCGCCGCTGCAGGCGCACGCGCTCGAGGAGGAGCGACGGGTGCGCCTGTTGGCGCAGGCGCGGCCCGAGCTGCGGTACGGGATCGGCGCCGAGCTGGTTCTGGCCGCCGATCAGTTCATCATCAAGCCGCACACCCGCCCGCGCGACGAGGCGATCCTGAACGCGCAGGGTGACACCGCCTGCACGATCATCGCCGGCTACCCCTGGTTCACCGACTGGGGGCGCGACACGATGATCAGCCTCGAGGGGCTGACGCTGACCACCGGCCGCTTCGCCGAGGCGCGCGACATCATCCACACCTTCGCGCACCACGTGCGGGATGGCCTGATCCCCAACCTGTTTCCCGAGGGGAAGAGCGAGGGGCTTTACCACACCGCCGACGCCACGCTGTGGTTCTTCCACGCCGTCGATCGGTATGAAAACGCCACCGGCGACCGGGAAACCCGCCGCCTCCTGATGCCGAAGCTGGTCGAGATCGTCGAGAAGCACATCGCCGGAACGCGCTTTGGCATCGGCGTCGATCCGGCCGACGGGTTGCTGCGGCAGGGGGCGCCCGGCTATCAACTCACCTGGATGGACGCCAAGGTCGGCGACTGGGTGGTGACGCCGCGGCGGGGCAAGGCGGTCGAGATCAATGCGCTCTTCTACAACGCGCTTTGCTTGCTGCAGCGCTGGCTGCGCGAAGCCGAGGCCGACGGGTGGAGCGGCGATGCCTGGGGATCATCCGGCGGCGGCCCGGCCGGACAACGCGGCCCCGCGCTGCGTGCCGACGAGGTCGCCGCTCGGGCGGCAGAGCTATACGCGTCGTTCAACCGGCGCTTCTGGTACGCGGCCGGCGGCTACCTCTATGACGTCGTCGACGTCGAAGGCGAAAGCGAGGGTGAGGGGGAGGGTGAGGAGGAGGGGAGCAACAGCGGCAGTCAGGTCAGACGGCCGCGCGACGACGCGAGCCTTCGTCCCAACCAGTTGCTGGCGATCTCCTTGCCGCATCCGGTGCTCGACGCGAGTCATTGGGATGCCGTGCTGAAGGTAGTCACGGAACGGCTGGTCACGCCGTTCGGCCTCCGCTCGCTCGCGCCCGGACACCCCCACTACAAACCGCGCTACGACGGCGATCTGCGCGCGCGCGACGCTGCCTATCACCAGGGCACCGTCTGGAGCTGGTTGGTCGGCCCGTTCGTTGACGCCTGGCTCAAGCTCCACCCCGAAGATCCCGAAGGGGCGAATCGCCTGCTCGACGGAATGGAAGAGCAGCTCGGCAAGTCCTGCATCGGAAGCATCAGCGAGATCTGCGACGCCGAACCGCCCTTCGCCCCCCGCGGCTGCGTCGCCCAGGCCTGGAGCGTGGCCGAAGCGCTCCGCGTGCTGTCGCGGATCCGGGCCCGGCGGTAGAAGGCAACGCGCGGCCGGACTCCTTCCTCTCTGTCCTCAGTCCAATGCCGTTCGGTTAAGGTCAATGCTGGTCGGATAAGGCCAAACGCCAAGACGCCAGAGACGCCAGAGTCTGGATTTTCAAGGGTCCGGACCGTGGCGTCCCGGCGTCTTGGCGTTTCACCGAACGGCACGTGCGCCTAGAACCGCGTCTGATAAAGCGCGAGGCGGAGCGTCGGTGCCGGATCCTGTGACATTGCGGTTGCCTGCGACACCCGGCTCTCCTGAACCATGATTTGCATCAGTCCGACGCCGGTGCCTACCAGGACGCCGCCCGCCCCCCAATAAAGGATGTTGGCCGGGTGGCTCTGGTTGCCGAGGTAATAGACGGCGCCGCCAATCAACACGCCCGCCGCCGCGCCCAAGAAGGCGCTGCCGGCGATCGTCCCCATGTAGCTATGCGGCGGCGAGACGTCGGCGCGGACGACCGAGCGGTGGCTCGGTTCGTCGACAACCGGCGGTTGTGCAGCGACCGGTTGCACCGGCTGCACCACCACCGGCGCCGTCTGCGGCGCCGCCTGCACCGGCGTTGCCGGTTGCGACCCCACGATCACGTTGTCGGCGAACGCCAGCGGCGACGCACCCATTACCAGCCCGAATACAATTCCGAATGCGCGATTGGTCTTCATGTGTCGGTTCCTCCCCGTAAGTAGGCCTGATGTCATTTGCAGCGGGCAGGGTGTGCAGCGGACATGCCACGCGACAATCAACGAAGCCGAGCCGCAAAATCGCGGCGCGGCGCCCTTTCGGACCGTCAGGCGACGTCGATCTGGTGACGGCGCCGCTTCGCGAGTCACGGGCAGGTAACACCACCCAACCCTCCGAGATCGTCGATTGAAGATCAGGGAACTCCCGGCACCCCTGCTTGACGCGCGTCGCCGCTCCTGAAACTCTATACGCCCGACGGAGAATCCAGGATCTGCGTTGTGCGGAGGCGCTTGATGTTCAAATGGTTGATTCGCAGCGCGCTGGTTCTTTCGTTGCGTGCTTTGCATCGCGCCCCCGGTGCGTGGGTGGGACGACTTCGGTCACATGGAGGTCGCCGCGGTTGCTTACAAGCAGTTGAACGCGAAGGCGAAGAGGAATGTCGCGCTGCTGTTGAAGCTCAATCCGCGCTACGCGAACTGGATCGTTGGTGCCGCGAAGCGCGACGAAAATCGGACGGCGTTCATGCGCGCCGCGACCTGGGCCGACTCAATCAAGAGCGATCCGACGTATCAGACCGACGATGCGACGGCGCCGACGGCGGCGCAGAACATCGGCTATACCGATCACCTGCGCCACGCATACTGGCACTTCGTCGATCGGCCGTTCTCGCCCGACGGCACCGCGCTGATCCAGCCGGTGGCGCCCAACGTGGCGACCGAGATCCCGACCCTGCGCGACGCGCTGGCGGCGGCGGCGACCAGCGACGACGTGAAGTCCTACGATCTCGTCTGGCTGCTTCACCTGGTGGGGGACGTCCACCAACCGCTTCATTGCGCCTCACGGTTCGATGCCGCGGATCCCAAGGGCGATCGAGGTGGCAACAACGTGAACCTAACCGGAAACGTTCAACCGCCGGTCTGTGACGATCCGCGGTACTGCCCGTTCGGCCCCCCCAACGAGCTGCACGCCTTTTACGACACCATTGCCGGCTCGGGCTACGGCGTGCGGGCGGTGGAGCAGGCGGCCCCCGGCTTGCCCAAGCCCGATACATCAAAGGCGGCCATTCGTGACGTCACCGTCTGGGTGCAGGAGGGGTTCGACCTGGCGCAGAGCGCGGTTTACGTCGCGCCGATCGGGGTGGGCGACGGTCCATTCTCGGTGACGCCGGCCTACCAGGCGGCCGCCTACAAGCTGGGTCAGAAGCGGATTGCGCTGGCCGGCGCCCGCCTGGCGGCTCTGCTCAATGATGCCCTCGGGCACTGAGAGACCACGACAGCCGCTCGAGATCCGGTGGACCTCGGAGCGGTTGCGGCCGGGGTTCGTCGTGCCTATCTTGCCCCCAGGTGAGGTGAGACGTGGCGCATCCCTGGCACGACATTGCCTTGCCGCCCGACGACGAGCTCGACGTTTTCCCGGTCGTGATCGAGGTCCCCCAGGGGGACAAGAACAAGTACGAGCTCGACAAGCGCACCGGCCTGCTGCGCGTCGATCGCGTCCTCTACTCCGCGGTCCACTATCCGGCCAACTATGGCTTTGTGCCGCGCACCTACGCTGAGGACGACGATCCGCTCGACGTGCTGGTGCTCGGTCAAGAGCCGGTGGTTCCGCTGGCCATCGTTCAGGCGCGCGCGATCGGTGGTTTTCGCATGCGTGATGAGCACGGCGAGGACGCCAAGATCCTCGCGGTCCATATCAACGATCCGGCGGTGAGCGACTACACCGACATCACCGAGCTGCCGAAGCACGTGATGAACGAGATGATCCGCTTCTTCGAGGACTACAAGGTGCTGGAAGGCAAGACCGTCGAGGTCGGCGCCCGCATCGATCGCGCCCAGGCGCAGGTGATCCTTCGCGCCTCCGTCGAGCGCTACCGCCGCCACGGTGTGCGGCTGCGCGACGAAACCATCTCCCCGTAGCCAAGACAAGCTACGTTCGGTACGCCTGCCGCTCCGATCCGGAGGGTGCAAACAACAATATAAAATATCTATCGGACGCGACGTTGCAGCGACGAAGACGGGCCTCTCAATATTTCCAGCCTCGCTTCCTGAGGCGACGAAGGATGACTCCAACTACCGGCGAGGCGACGTCCGATAGATCTATATCTCTTGCTGCGCCCTCTCCGGAATCTCGTCGACGGCGCGGCAGAGACGATCGCGGGCTCAATGTCGGCGGCGTGGAGGGCGCTGCGCGGGTGACGTGGAGGGGGGGGCCCCCGATGAGCTCGGATGACGGGGCGTGCAAGTGCCACTTGCCGAGAGGGTGATGCGTCACCAGCGACGATCTTCTCCTGGACTTGAAAGGTCCCGATCCGGCCTTCGGCGAGCACGCTGCCGCACGGATGACCTGGACTCCCCGGCAGCCGAGCTCAGCGGGGAGGACCCCGCAGCGGCAGGACCCGCGCAGCGCCCGTAACGCCGCCTCGCTTTGATCCCGTCACGCCGCCGAACTACCCCGCCCGGTGCGGGCTCATGGAACGGCTGCCGCCGTGCTGGGCGTGGGGACGGGCGTTGCCGGGGCCGGTTTGCCGAATTGCTGGTCGAGCGCCAGATTCACCGCCATCACGTTGACCCGCGGCTCGCCGAACACACCCAAGTCGCGGCCCTGGATCCGGCTGGTGACCACTTCGGCGATGCGCTCGGGCGCCACCTGGCGGGCGCGCGCGATGCGCGGCACCTGCCAGAGCGCGGCGGCGGGGGAGAGCTCGGGATCGAGACCACTCGCCGACGCGGTCACCAGCTCCGCCGGAATGGCCGGCGCCGCCTCGGGGTTCTCGCGATGCAGGCGGGTCACGTCGGCGGCGACCCGATCGCGCAGCTTCTTCGACGTCGGTCCGAAGTTCGAGCCCGATGACGAGGTCGCATCGTAGCCATTGCCGGCCGCCGAGGGGCGCCCCTGCAGATAGGGGGGCGACGCGAATGTCTGACCGATCAGCTCGGAGCCGACGACCGTCCCCTTTTCATCGCGCACCAGGCTGCCGTTGGCCCGTCCGGGAAAGATCACCTGGCCGATGCCGGTCATCGCCAGCGGATAGATGAGTCCGGTCAGGACCAGGGTAACCAGCGTGGTACGAATCGCAATCAGGATCTCGGTGCGCATGACGTCTCCTCACTCACTCGTGTTCAATTCAACTCAATTCAAGTCAGCTCATCTCAAACGAAGTGAAGCGCCTGCAATGCCAGATCGATCGCCTTGATCCCCGCGAAGGGGGCGACCACGCCGCCCGCGCCGTAGATCAGCAACGAACGGCGCAGAATCGCCGCCGCCCCCAGCGGACGATAGGTCACGCCGCGCAGCGCGAGCGGGATGAGCGCGATGATGATCAGCGCGTTGAAGATCACCGCCGACAGGATCGCGCTCCAGGGCGACGCCAGGTGCATCACGTTGAGCGGCGCGATCTCGGGGAAGACCCCCATGAACATCGCCGGCAAGATCGCGAAGTACTTGGCGACGTCGTTGGCGATCGAGAAGGTCGTCAGCGTTCCGCGCGTCATCAATAGCTGCTTGCCGACCTCGACGATCTCCAGCAGCTTGGTCGGGTTGGAGTCGAGGTCGACCATGTTGCCGGCCTCTTTGGCGGCCTGGGTGCCGCTGTTCATCGCCACGCCGACGTCGGCCTGCGCCAGCGCCGGCGCGTCGTTGGTGCCGTCGCCGGTCATCGCCACCAGCTTCCCCTTCGCCTGCTCTTCCTTGATCAGCCGCATCTTGGTCTCGGGCGTCGCCTCGGCCAGGAAGTCATCGACGCCGGCCTCCTTCGCGATGGCGGCCGCCGTGCGCGGGTTGTCGCCGGTGATCATCACCGTGCGGATGCCCATGGCGCGAAAGCGCTCGAAGCGTTCGCGGATGCCGGTCTTGACCACGTCCTTGAGGTGGATGATCCCCAGCACGCTGCGCCCGTCGGAGACCGCCAGCGGCGTGCCGCCCGAGTCGCCGATCCGATCGGCGATCGCCTTGAGCTCGCGCGCCGGGGTGCCGCCGGCGGCGACCACGTAGGCCGCCACCGCGTCGACCGCCCCCTTGCGAATCGATCGCCCGGGGAGGTCGAGCCCGCTCATGCGGGTCTGCGCGCTGAAGGCGACGAACGCGCCACCGTCGGTGTCGCCCCCCTGCGGGTGGGCGCCCGGCAGGCGCAGCTTCTCGGTGATGAGCGTGATGATCGAGCGCCCCTCGGGGGTCTCGTCGGCGATGCTGGCCAGCTGCGCCGCCGCCGCGAGATCTTCGATGCGCACGCCGGGCAGCGGGATCAGCTCGGCGGCCATGCGGTTGCCGTGGGTGATGGTCCCGGTCTTGTCGAGCAACAGGGTGTCGACGTCGCCCGACGCCTCGACCGCGCGGCCGCTGGTGGCGATCACGTTCTTGCGCAGCAGGCGGTCCATGCCGGCGATGCCGATCGCCGACAGCAACCCGCCGATGGTGGTCGGGATCAAGCAGACCAGCAGCGCGACGATCGCGGTCGCTGACAGCGCGATCCCCGAATACTTGGCCAGCGGCACCAGCGTGACGCATGCGAAGAGGAAGACCAGCGTCAACCCGACCAGCAGGATGTGCAGCGCGATCTCGTTGGGGGTCTTCTGGCGCGCCGCCCCCTCGACGAGCGCGATCATCCGATCGAGGAAGGACTCGCCCGGATCGACGGCGATGCGCACCACGATCCGATCCGACAGCACGCGCGTGCCGCCGGTGACCGCCGAGCGATCGCCGCCGCTCTCTCGGATCACCGGCGCCGATTCGCCGGTGATCGCCGACTCATCGACCGACGCGATGCCGGCGATGATCTCGCCGTCGCCCGGGATCAGCTGGCCGGCCTCGACGACGACACGGTCGTTCTTGCGCAGCGCCGACGAGGCGACGACCTCCTCCTCGCCGTCGGTGTCGGGCCCGAGCAGCCGGCGCGCAGTCGTCTCCTTGCGCATCTTTCGCAGGGTGTCGGCCTGCGCCTTGCCGCGCCCCTCGGCGACCGCTTCGGCGAAGTTGGCGAACAGCACCGTGAACCAGAGCCAGACCGTCACCGCCGCGGTGAACCAGATCGGCGTGGTGGCGCTGGCGTGGTGAATCAGATCGCGCAGCAGGATCAAGGTCGTGAGCACACTGCCCACCTCGACGACGAACATCACCGGGTTGCGCGCCACCTGGCGGGGCGACAGCTTGTGGAAGCTGTCCCTGACCGCGCGCCGAACGATTGAAGCGTCGAACAGCGAGATCGACTGAGTCTGAGAACGAGGGATCGACATGACTAGAACACCTTTCCGTGGAGCGCCTGGAAGTGCTCGACGATCGGGCCGAGCGAGAGCGCGGGGAAGAAGGTCAGCGCGCCCACGATCACCACGACCCCGACCAGCAGCACCGTGAACAGCGAGCCGGTGGTGGGGAAGGTCCCCAGGCTGGGGGCCACGACCTTCTTGCTCAGCATCGAGCCGGCGATCCCCATCGCCGGCAGGATCATGAGGAAGCGCCCGCCGAGCATGGTGAGGGCGAGCGTGATGTTCCACCAGGGCGTGTTGGCGTTGAGCCCGGCGAAGGCCGAGCCGTTGTTGCCGGCGCCGCTGGAGAACGCGTACAGGATCTCCGACAGACCGTGCGGACCGGCGTTGTTCAGCGACGACGTCCCGTAGCCGGCGACCGAGCCCCAGGCCGAATAGCCGAGGATGATGAGCGGGAAGATCAGGACGTACAGCATCGCCAGCTTCATCTCCTTGCCCTCGATTTTCTTGCCGAGGTATTCGGGCGTGCGTCCGACCATGAGGCCGGCGATGAACACCGTCAGCAACACGTAGATCAACATCGCGTACAGCCCCGCGCCCACGCCGCCGAAGATCAGCTCGCCGAGCTCGATGTTGACCAGCGGAACCAGGCCGCCGAGCGGCGTGAAGCTGTCGTGCATGGAGTTCACCGCGCCGCACGACGCATCGGTGGTCACCACCGCGTACAGCGCCGAGGCGGCGACGCCGAAGCGCGCCTCCTTGCCCTCCATGTTTCCGCTGGTCTGGTCGACCGCCAGGCCGGCCAGGGCCGGGTTGCCGTGCGCCTCCGCCGGATAGCAGACCGCGACGCCGGCGAGAAAGAGGACGCCCATGGCGGCAAAGATCGCCCACCCCTGCTTGGGATCGCGCGCCATGCGCCCGTAGGTGTAGGTCAGCGCGGCGGGGATGGCGAAGATGGTGAACATCGACAGGAAGTTGGTGAACGGCGTCGGGTTCTCGAACGGGTGGGCGGCGTTGGCGTTGAAGAAGCCGCCGCCGTTGGTGCCCAGTTGCTTGATCGCCTCCTGCGACGCCACCGGTCCGAAGGCCAGCGTCTGCTTGCCCCCCTCCAGCGTGGTGACGTCGAGGTAGGGCGCCAGGTTCTGGATGACCCCTTGCGAGATCAGCACCAGCGCGAAGATCGCCGACAGCGGCAGCAGCACGTAGACGATCGAGCGAATCAGATCGACCCAGAAGTTGCCGAGCGTCTTCGCGCCGTCGGGGCCCGGCCGTCGCGTGAAGCCGCGCGCCAGCGCGAGCGCGACGCCGATGCCGGCGCCGGCCGAGGTGAAGTTGTGCCAGGCGAGCCCGGCCATCTGGGTCAGATAGCTCATCGTCGATTCGCCGGCGTACGATTGCCAGTTGGTGTTGGTGGTGAAGCTGGCGGCGGTGTTGAACGCCAGGTCGGCACCCACGCCGGCGAAGTGCTGCGGATTGAAAGGCAGGAGGTGTTGCAGCCGCTGGATGACGTAGGTGACCAGCACGCCGATGGCGCTGAAGACCAGCAGCGCGAAGCGTGTAGCCGAGCCAGGTCTGCTCGCGCTTCGGGTCGACGCCGGACAGCCGGTACAGGAGGCGCTCGAACCGGCCCGAGCCCACGCGGGAAGGGCTGACGGTCGCCTTCGAACACGCGGAACATGTACACGCCCAGCGGTTTGGTGACGGCGAAGATCGCCACCACGAACACCGCGATCTGAAGCCAGCCGATGGTGGTCATGATGGTCTCCTCAGAAGCGCTCGGGACGGATGAGGGCGAAAAACAGGTAACCGGCGAGCAACACAGCAAGGAAGGCGCCGAGGCCGTAGTCGAGGGTCATGGTTCGGTTCCCCTTTCAGAGGCGGTCAAAGGATCGGGCGTAAAGCCAGCTCATCGCGAAGAAGGCGACGGTGGCGCCGATGAAGACGATGTCTTTCATGCGGTGGAGTAACGCATCGGCCGTGCCATCCGGGCGGAGCCCGTCGGTCCGGGCTTTTGCCCGAGGAAGCGCGGCGGGGCCCCGGTTGGGCATTCGATTTTGCAACGCCGGACCTGCGCAGGAATTGCAGCCTGAACGACCGGCGCGCACGCCGGCCCCGTCGCCCGGCCTCGCGCGGCGTGGCGCGCGATGTGCAGATGTGGACGTGCAGATTGAAGTGACAAGGGGCCAAGAGCCAAAGACGCGACCCAATCGACGCGAGGAAGAAAGATGGAAACGGCGAAATCAGCCAAGATCCTCATGCTCCCCCTTGGGAGCGAGCAACGGCCGAGCGGCCCGAGCCGCGACGCTCAGAAAGAGCGGCGCGCGCGATGGATTCTGCTGGCCCTCGTCGTCGCCGCGCTGGCTCTCTACTGGGGGGGCGTGGCGCTGTCTCATCGGGAGGCGGTCGCTGGGCTGCGCGAGCTGCCCGCGGAGACGCGCCACACTCTGTTCGTCGAAACCCTCGGCGAGCTGACCAGCGTGTGTCGTGGCTCACCTGCCGCCACGGGGATCTTGCGCGACCACTGCATCGACCAGGCGCGCTTCCTGGTGCAGCTGCCGGAGTGCACCGACGCCTGCCAGCGCACGGTCGCGCTGATCCTGCCGCACGCGCGTCGGTGAGTCGCGGTCGCAGCGCGGTCCGCGGTCACGCGGGCGATCGTCTCTGCAATTCGGGCCGTTCGGTGCGAAAGTCCCGGTCGAGTGAAGACGAAGACTGTCGTGTTGGTGGCCGCCGCCCTGCTCGTTCCGGTGACGGAGCAAATGGCCCGGGCGCAGGCAGGGCCGCAGCCGGCGAGCCGCGCGGCAAACCGACCGAGCGCGAGAGCCGGTGATCTGCACTATGCGCTGCCGATCGACATGACGGTGACGGTGGCGGCGACGGTGGTCTGGGGCGGAACCGAGGCGCTGAAGAGCCAGCTGGCGCCGCTGGCCTGCCGCTGGTGTGAATCGAACGCGCTCGATTCCGGCGTGCGGTCGAGCCTGCGCTGGACCGACCACGGCGGCGCCGCGGTGACTGCAAGCAACCTCGGCGCCTACCTGATCGCACCGCTGGCGGGCTTCGGGCTGTTGGCGCTGTCGGCGGTGCACGAGGGGGAGGCCCGGAACATCCCGATCGATTTCCTGATCGTCGCCGAGGCGGTCGCGCTGAGCGGCACCTTCAGTCAGCTGGTGAAGTTCACTGTCGGGCGCCAGCGCCCGTACGCGCGCGCGGGCCTGCCGAACCCCGACTCGAGACAGGGGCGAGACGACGCGAACCTCTCGTTCTTTTCGGGCCACACCAACGTCACGTTCGCGATCGCGGCGGCCTCCGGCACGGTCGGCATGATGCGGGGCTACCGCTGGGCACCGGTGGTGTACATCGTCGGGGGCGTGATTGGCGCGGCGACCGCCTATTTCCGCATCGCGGCCGATCAGCACTACTTCACCGACGTGCTGACCGGCGCGATGGTCGGCTCAGCCGCCGGCGTCGCCATCCCCTATTATCTTCATCGCCCGCGCTCAGCCGCTGGCGCGCGAGCCTCCGGCGGACCGCGCAACGTCACGCTGATCGTCACCCCCTGGTCGGTCGCCGGCGCCGGCGGGCTCGGCTGCACCGCGGTCTGGTAGAGCCCCGACCTGCGGCTCAGCTCGTCGTCCGGTCGTGCGCCCATTGTTTTGGCGTCGGGCGTTCCCACAATCAACGTAGGTACTGACATGCACGAAATGATCTTTCGTATCTTCAAGATCACCGTCGGCGTGATCATTCCCATCACCTCGCTCGCCACCGGGCTTCGAGCGGCGTTGGTCGATCCACTCTGGTTGCTCAAACGCCCCGCGCTGTTGTTGCGCTCGCTGCTGGCGATCCTGATTCTGGTTCCGCTCGGGACGTTCCTGTTTCTTGAGGGCCTTCGCCCGGCGGAGCTGCTGGAGGCGGGCCTGCTGGTGACGATCGTTTCCATCGGTATCGGACCACCAGCGATTTTCAAGCAGACGCGGGCCGCCGTAGCCGACATCTCCTATGAGATCGAGCTGAACGTCATCCTGCTCATGCTCGCCGTGGTGTTCATTCCGACCGTCGTGACGGTTGTGGGACGGTACTTTCATCGGGAGCTTTACCTGGAAGCATCAGCCGTCGGCAAGCTGGTGCTGACCCGGTCGCTGATCCCGCTGGTGGTCGGTGTCGCGGTGGCGCGCTTTCTTCCCCGCGTCGCCAAGCCGCTGGGGCGTATCGCAGGTCCGTTGGTTCAGATTGTGTTGCTGGCCTTGATCGTGGTGGCCCTGGCGGCGACCTGGCGCGGTCTGTTCGACCTGGGCGCGCGGGGGTGGCTGCTGTGCGCGGCGGTGGCTACCGGGGCCCTGGCCATCGGTCACCTGTGCGGTGGTCGGGATCCCGCGCAGCGGCGCGTGCTGGCCACCTTCAGCGCCATGCGCTTTCCCGGCCTGGCGTTGCTGATCTCGTCGGCGATACCGGCCGGCAAGAAGGTCATCCCGGTCGTGCTCGCCTATACGATCTGCAGCGCGGTTTGCCTGGGGATCTATGGCGCCCTGATCCAGCGCCGCCAGCGCCCGGCCGGTCGCACGATCCCGGCAGGGCACGCCGCTCGGCGCGCCTGAGGCCAGCGCGCCCAAACAACCTGCCCGGTCGCTTCCGTCGCGCGCGCGACCTGGGCGCCAGGTTTCCTGCGTCCAATCGGTTTCGATCTTGTGACGATTTGGCGACGCGCGCGTTCGTCGCTGGACGCTGTCGCGCGCGCCCGCGAAAAGGGGGCGTGGACGAGGTCTTCGGACTCTTTCCCACCCCGTTCATGCGCGCGCCGGCCACGCTGCCTCCAGCGCTGGTCGCCGGATTGATCGAGCACTTCACCAAGCTGGCGACGCGCGACAACAACTCGTCTTCCAACCTCTCGCACACGGAGATGCTGCGGCCGAGCGACAGCCCGCTGTTCGCGGAGGCGGCGGCGCTTGATCGCGCCCAAGCTGGTCGACTTCGGCGTCGCACCTGTTCGGTCGAACGGCTCCAGTGGTTGCTGAAGGAGATGTGGGTCAACGTGCTGGACACGGGTGGCCGACAGGCCATGCACAACCACGCCAACAGCTTCGTCTCCGGCGTCGTGTATCTCACGCCGACGCATCCCGGGCTCGCAGACGGTGTTCATGAAGTCGCCGGGGGGCACCGACTTCCTGTTCAAGAACGACCACCCGCGTACGACGCCCGGTCCCGTACAGCGCCGACAAATGGATCAGCCCGGCGCCCCAGCCCGGCGACATGGTGCTGTTCCCGAGCTACCTGATGCACGCGGTGCCGCCCAATCAGGGCGAGCGTCGCATCACGCTCTCCTTCAACGCGATCCCGGCCCAGCTGGATTCCTGGGGCTACGTCATCAGGTTCAGTTGAACCGGGCCGGTGGCGTCCGGCGCCACTGGGCGTCGCTGATGTTGATGGTGGCGTCGGGCTTTGCCGGGCTCGGCTACCAGATCGTCTGGACGCAGCAATGCGCCCTGTGGCTGGGGCACGAGTCGGCGGCGGTCCTGGCGGTGGTGGCGGCGTTCTTCGGCGGCCTGGCGGTCGGCGCGCTGCTGCTCGGCGCGCGCATCGAGAGCAGCGCGCGGCCCGTGCGCTGGTACGCCGGCTGCGAGCTCGTCATCGCGCTTTGGAGCCTGCTGCTGATCTTGGCGATGCCGCCGTTCAGCGCCTGGGTGCTGCGGTTCACCGGCGCGCAGCCGGCGCCGGCCTGGCAATGGTTGGTGGCGTTTTGCGGAACCTTCCTGCTGCTGTTGCCCGCCACCGCCGCGATGGGCGCCACGCTGCCGGCGATGGAGCGCATCACCGCGCACATGCGCGATCAGCTGCTCGATGGGCACGCCCGGTCGATCGCGCGCGCTCTATGCCGGCAACACGTTCGGCGCGGTGCTCGGTGTGCTCGCCGCGGCGTTCTGGCTGGTCCCCGCGATCGGTCTGTCGCGGACCGCGCTGGTCTGCATGGCGCTCAATCTGCTGTGCGGCGGGATGGCGCTCGCGGTCTTTCCGGCGGCGACGGTCGCGGTGCCGCCGCGCGTGCCGGCGGCGGACGCCCAGCCGCGAGAGGAGGGCGCCCGGGCGCGTGCGCGTGCGCGGAGCGCGATCCTTCGTCTCGCGGTCACGGGCTTTCTGGGCATCGGCTACGAGGTCCTGGTCGTGCGGGTCTCAGCCAGGTGACGGAAGACACCGTCTACACCTTCGCGATGCTGCTCGCGGTGTATCTGGTGGGCAGCGCCGCGGGCGCCGCCGGTTACCAGCGCTGGGCGAGGGTTGCGCCAAAGGACCGAAACGCCGACGACGATGCGCTCGGCGATTGGTTGCTGGTGGCGCTGGCCGCGAGCTTGCCTCCTCGGCACGGCGACCCTGTTTGGCGCCGAGCGGGTCGAGGCAGCGGCGCTGCACCTCTGGGCGGCGGCGCGACCGCGACCACCGCCGTCGTCGTCGCTACTCTGGCCGAAGCGGTGCCGGCGCTGTTGGCCTTCGGCCCGCCGACGATCGTCATGGGCGCGCTGTTCAGCCACCTCAGTCGTCGCGCGCACGCCTCGGGCGTCAGCTTTGGGCGCGCGCTGGGCGTGAACACGCTGGGCGCGGCGGCCGCGCCGGCGGTGTGCGGCGTGCTGGCGCTTCCCGCGCTCGGGCCCAAGCGGGCCCTGCTGCTGATCGTTGGCGGTTATCTCGCGTTGCTCGCGGCCGGCTATCTCGCGTTGATCGCGCGCTGGCGTTCCTGCGCTGCTCGTCTTGCGCTGGCCCGGCCGCGGGACGGTGGCCGCGGCGCTGGTGCTGGCGGGCGCGCTGGCGCTGGCGCTGCTCGCGCCGCCGCTGGCCTTCATCGACGTCCCCGACGGCGGCCGCGTCGTCAGTTACCAGGACGGCGTCATGGCCGCCGTGAGCGTGGTCGAAGACGCCGACGGCGTCGCGCGGTTGCGCATCAACAACCGCCAGCAGGAGGGGAGCAGCGCCACGCCTGCGCGTTGACGGCCGACAGGCGTGGTTGCCGCTGCTGCTGCATCCCGCGCCCCGGCGCGGCGTTGTTCCTGGGGCTCGGCACCGGTGTCACGGCCGCTTCGGCGGCCGAGGATCCCACGCTGCAGGTCGACGCCGTCGAGCTGCTGCCCGAGGTGATCACCGCGTCGGCGTACTTCACGCGCAGCTTCGCGGCCGACGCCGCCGCTGTCGGCGGGAAGGCGGATGCGCCGGCCCGCCTGAATCTGATCTCGGCCGACGCGCGCCGCTACGTGCGCGCGAGCGACCGGCGCTACGACGTGATCGTCTCCGACAACTTCCACCCCGCGCGCAGCGGCTCGGGTTCGCTGTACACCGTGGAGCACTTCCAGGCGGTGCGCCTTCGTTTACAACCGGGCGGTCAGCAACCGGGCGGCCTGTTCTGCCAGTGGCTGCCGCTGCACCAGCTCGATCTCGAGACCCTGCGCAGCATCGTGCAGTCGTTTCTGGCGGTCTATCCGCAGGCCTGGGCCCTGATCGCCAGCAACAGCCTCGAGACGCCGGTGCTCGGTCTCGTCGGGCGTGCGCGACGGAAGCCGCTTCGACGCTGGCGGCCGTTCGCGATCGACTGGCGCGCGTGGCGCTGCCGGAGCGCGTGGCTGGCCTCGGGCTCGAGGACGAGCTCGCGGTGCTGGGCAGCTTCGTCGCGGGGCCCGAAGGCGTTGCGGCGCTTCGCGGCGCGACGCCCCGTCAACACCGACGATCATCCGGTGGTGGCGTATCGCGCGCCGCGCATCACCTACGCGCCCGATTCGAGCCCGCGCGATCGGCTGATCGCGCTGCTGCGCGAGGTCTCGATCGAGCCGGGCGAGCTGATGCTCCCGTCGTCCGGTCCGGATTCCGATCCAGACGCGCCCCGCCGCCTGGCCGCCTACTGGCTGGCGCGCGACCGCTTCATCGAATCGGGCCGAGACGTGCGCCCCTCGCCGCGGGTGCAGGAGATGCTGGCGCAGGTGCGCGAGCCGCTGCTCTCCGTGCTGCGCATCAGCCCCGATTTTCGTCCGGCGTACGATCCGCTGCTCTCCATGGCGACGGCCTTGCGCCGGCTCGGATGCTTCGGGCGCGCGCACGCTGCTCACCGAGCTCGCGAAGATCCAGCCAGCGCGCGTCGAAGCGGCGCAGAACGCTCACTGCGCTTGTTTCACTAAGGTCACGCCGCCGTAACTGGTGGTGGTGTTAGTTTCCGTCGCCACCGCTCACAATTGCAGAAACGCTTCGGAGGCGATGATGACGAGAACCGTTGGGAAGATGACAATGATGGCTCTGGCATTCTGCGGCTGCGCATCCTTCGCCGGATGCAACGGTCGTCACGGGGGAGACACGCCCTCGGTGGTGAGCCAGGAATCGACCGGCGCGGTCAGCTTCGCGCTGCAGCTGGCGGATGGTCGCACCATTCAAAGCGCCAGCTACACCATCACCGGCCCGAATGGCTTCTCCAAGACCGGCACCATCAACGTCGTCGTCTTCGACCACGCTGACCGCCATCATCGGCGGCCTCCCGGCGGGGAACGGCTATCAGATCACCCTCTCCGCCACCACCACCGACGGGACCGCCAGCTGCGCCGGCTCGACCACCTTCAACGTGGTCGCGCGCCAGCACCGTCACCGCTACCGTTCCGATGACCTGTCACGAGGCGCCGCGCACCGGCAGCGTCCTGGTCTCGGGCACGCTGAACATCTGCCCGACGATCGACGGCATCAGTGCCAACCCGGCCGAGGTCCAGGTGGGCGGCACGATCGCCCTGTCCGCGCTCGGCGCATGACAGCGACGCCGCGCCGAGCCCGCTGACCTACGCCTGGCAGGCCAGCGCCGGCACGCTCAGCGACGCGACCGCGCAGAACCCGACCTTCACCTGCAACGCCGTCGGGCCCCGCGACGCGTCACCCTGACGGTCAGCGACGGCGACCCCGCCGCTTCGTGCGCCGACACGCTGACCGCGCAGGTCAACTGCACCGTCGTGGCGAAGACCCCGGGCACCTACGTGGCCGGCGACTTCCACAACCACACCACCTGCTCGGACGGCTCGATCTCGATGCAGAAGCTGGTCAAGAAGGCGACCGACAAGGTCGAGACGCCCTGGGGCCTCGACTGGTTCGTGCAGGCCGGCCACGGCGGCAACGGCAACCGCAACTGCACGCTGGTCGAGGACGCGACGCTGGCCACGCCCGCCTATCCGTTCACCGCCGGCGTGGGTCCGCAACACCACCTGGGAGACCTCCGGCGTGACGCCGAAGGGCGACGTGTCGGGCACCACCCCGAACCGGAACATGTGGCGCTGGCAGTCGATCCAGGAGTTCCAGTACCCGCTGATCGAGTACTTCAACGCGCTCAAGAACCTGCCGCTGTTCATCGGCATCGAGACGGTCGTCCCCGGCCACGAGCACACGTCGATGTCGGTCATCACCGGCCAGATCCCGGCGGCGCTCGACACCGCGCCGCTGCCGATCGGCCCCGCCGCTACGCGCCCGCTCGGCAACGCCAACCGCGCTGGCGCAGTGGGAGTACTGCTTCGACCGCGCGGACACCGACACCAGCCGCGGCGTCGCCAACGCCTGGGACTGCTCGGTCCCCGGCAGCCCGAACGCAGCCGATCCGAGCTGGAACACCTGGCGCAGAAGCTGATCCCCGCCGGCGGCACCGGCACCGGCACCAAGGGCCACGCCAAGACGCGTCGAGGGGCTGAAGTGGATGGCCGCGTTCCATCCCAACGGCAGCTACTACGTTCCCGCCCACCTCGAGCGCGCCGGTCAGTTCAACCCGGACGGCAACAACGGCTTCAACGTCGAGCACCTGCGCGACTTCAACAACGCGGCGCCCAAGATCGCCTTCGGCATGGAGACCCAGCCCGGCCACGGCGCCTCGGCCAACCGCGGCGAATACCAGGTCCTGCGCAACAACATCAACGGCGTGCTGACCGACAGCGTCGGCGGCACCACCTACGGCGGCACCGGCGTCTACGGCGGCATCATCGGCGGCGTCTGGGACGCGCTGCTGGGCGAGGGCCGCAACTTCTGGTTCTTCGCCAGCTCCGACTGGCACAACCGCGGCAGCTTCGGTCCGGACGATCGCCGCTCGACGCAGGACTTCTTCCCCGGCGAGTACCAGCGCAACTACACGATGGTGCGCAACGGCGCCGACAAGCTGCGGCCGCAGACGATCGTCGACGGTCTGCGCACCGGCAACAACTTCGCGACCGGCGGCCAGATCATCGACCGCCTCGCCTTCGTCGCCTGCGTCGGGCAAGCGCCGACGGCGCTGCGTGGCGGAGCTCGCCGGCAACGCCGCGATCAACAAGACCGCGCTCGACGCTTCGCCGGCTGCGCCACGATGGGCGAGAAGCTGTCGGTGCCGTCCGGCTCGGACATCGTCGTCGGCATCGCGGTGCGCGATCCGGCGGGGACGAACTTCTCGCCGTACACCTTCGCCAACCCGTCGCTGCTGCAGGTCGGCATCAACCAGCCGATCAACATGCCGGTGCTCGACCACATCGACCTCATCGGCGGTCTGGTCACCGGCTACACGACGCCGGGCACGCCCGGACTACTCCGGTGAGTGGCCGCGCAACACCGCCTGGCTGCACGCCGACGGCACGACCGCCGGACCTGTCTGTCGGTGCCGGACGCGGCCAAGAACCTGACGTCGGCGATCCTCCGGACGTTCAACGGCAGCGGCGCGACGCCCTGGAAGGCCGTGACCTCCTTCGTCGACGGCATCGACGTTCCTGACGATGACGTTCCGCATCCCCGCGGTCGCGGCTTCGCAGTACGTCCGTCTGCGCGGCACCAACATGCCGCCCGCGGTGCCGTTCGAGACCGACGCCAGCGGCAACCCGCTGTCCGACGTCTACACCAACGCGAACGACACCACCCGGCTGCGCATCCCCTGCACCACGGTCCACAGCGCCGGCAGCCAGTTCGACGGTTGCCCCGATCACCTGGCGGCCGCGACCGGCGCCACCAACCCGATCGCCGGCCAGACGGCGGTCTCGTTCGACGTCGCCGCCTGGGCCGACCTCTGGTTCTACAGCAACCCGATCTACATCGAGGTCGCCGGCTCGACCGTCGTCGCTGGGGTTCCGTAGGACGACAGCTTGCTGTTGAAGAAGTGACTCCTCGGCGCCGCGCGTGCAAACGCGCGGCGCCGATCCGGTTCAAGGTGCCGCACGCCCCATGTCCGCTCCGCTGTTGAGACGTTCATCCCCCCGAACCTGCGGCTGCGCCGCCGCCCGCGGCGCCGCGCTCGAGCTCGAGTTGGCTGCGCGAGCCGCTGCTGCACTTCGTCGTCGCCGGCGGCCTGCTGTTCGCGGTCGATCACATTCTGATCGGCCGCGCCGACGACCCGCACACGATCGTCGTCGGCGCCGACGTCGACCGCGAAGCGATAGAGACGTTCAAGGCCACTCGCGGTCACGACCCCAACGCCGAGGAGCTGGCGGCGCTGCGCCGGGTCTGGCTCGACAACGAGGTGCTGTATCGCGAAGGTCTGGCGCTGCAGGTCGACAAGGGCGACACCGCGATCCGCGAACGGGTGATCTTCAAGGCCCTGAGCGTGATCGACAGCAACGTCAAGCTGCCGCCGGTCGACGACAACGTGCTGCGCAAGTGGTTCGAGGCGCATCGCGACAAGTACGACGAGCCGCGCCCGCTACGATTTCGACGAAGCGGCGCTCTCGGGCGACAACTCCGAGGCCGCCGTGCGCGAGTTCGTGAAGGCGCTGAACGACGGCACGCCGGGCGACGCCAAGGCCGGGCTGCGCGTCTTCAAGGGTCGGCCCGCAAGCCAACCTGGTTCAGAGCTACGGACCGGAGCTCGCCCAGGCGCTGATGGCGTGCCAGCCCGGCAAATGGCACGCGCTGCATACGCGCGACGGCTGGCGCGCCATGCGGCTCGACACCATCACACCGGCCGAAGCCGGCCGTCTTCGAAGTCCTGCGCGGCGTCGTGCTGCACGACTGGACCGACGCCACCGCCTCGGAGCAGCGCACCGCCGCCGTGCGCGCGCTGACCAAGAAGTACAAGGTGAAGCGAGAAGCCGCCAAGTGAGGCGACGCATGACTCGTTCATCGGGCACGGCGATGCTGGTCGCGGGCGCGCTGCGGCCGGCGCCGGCGCGCGCGCACGAGATGTCCATGGCGGAGATGGAGGTGCGCGAGACCTCGCCGGGCGAGTTCCTGTGGCAATGGTCGGCCGCCAACGACAAGCGCCCGATGGGCAACGACCTGACGCCGCTGTGGCCCGACAGGCTGCACGGCCGGTCCCAACGTCCTGCATTGCGGAGCCGACGGGCTGAAGGGGACGCTGGCCGTCGACGGCGTCGGCAAGCGCTACTCGGCCGCGATCGTGAAGATCATCTGGCTCGACGGCCAGAGCCGCGTCTACACGATCACCAGCGCGCAGCCGACGGTGCAGCTCTACGGTTCGGCCGACGATCGGCGCGGCGGCGGCGAGATCGCGCGCGCCTACACGGTCCTCGGCGTCGAGCACATCCTGAGCGGGATCGATCACCTGCTGTTCGTGGCCGGCCTGCTGTTCCTGGTCGGTTTCCGGCGGCGGCTGATCGGCACGATCAGCGCGTTCACGCTCGCGCACAGCCTGACGCTCGCCTGCAGCGCGTTCGGCTGGATCACGCTGCGCCCGCCGCCGGTCGAGGCCACGATCGCGATGTCGATCGTGCTGGTCGCCAGCGAGGCCCTGCGCGAGCGCGACACGCTGGCGCGACGCCTGCCGGCGCTGGTGTCGTTTCTGTTCGGCCTGGTGCACGGCCTCGGCTTCGCCGGCGCGCTGAAGAGCATCGGCCTGCCGCAGAGCCATCTCCCGCTCGCCCTGCTCTGCTTCAACGTCGGCGTGGAGATCGGCCAGCTGCTGATGGTGCTGGCCGCCTATCTGTTGGTCGTGCGCGTCCCCTTCCCGCAGCGATGGCTCGGCAACGCGCGCCGGCCGGCTCTGTACGTCATCGGCGTGCTGGCCGCGTACTGGTCGTGGCTGCGCATCGCCGCCATCGCGTTCTGACCGAAACGAGGTGCCCCATGGCAACCGACCGATGGAACCAGAGGACGAATCGCGCGGGTTGGTCTCTGTGCGCCGCGCTGGTGGTCACGATCGGGCTGACCGCCGCCTCGGCGCAAGCGCAGGTCGTGCAGGATTGCCAGCCGACCCAGTACCTGGATCGCACCGCCCCGGCCGCCGACCGGCAGCTGACCTGGGACTTCAGCATCGCGACCGATCCCGAACGCTGTCTTCAGGTCCAGGTCGGTCAGACCGTAGTCTGGAACGGCGACGTCTTCGACACTCACCCGCTTGGGGGGTCGGGCGGCGACAGCCCCAATCCGATCGGCCTGCACGTGAACGGCGCGGTGACCTTCACAAACGTCGGAACGTTCGGCTTCCAGTGCTTGAATCACTCGATCATGAAGGGCGCCATCAAGGTGGTGGCGGCGACGGCCCCCCCACCCAGTGTCCCGGCGCTGTCGCGCGGTCAGGCGGTCAGCCTGACGGCCTTGCTCTTGGCGGGCGCCCTGCTCTCGATCCGTCGTGCGCGCAGGCGCTCTCAGCCGACATAAGAGGTTGCTGATCTCATATCCCCGGGGAACAATCTCCCGGTCGCGCGTTCTGAGGCAGGACGCATCGGCGCATCGCAACCAGTGACCTTTGGAGGGTTGGCATGACATCAGGGCGTGGCTATGGTCCCAAGGCGGTTGTTCTCAGGCGGAAGCGTTCAGTCGGCGAACGGGTGACCGGCATCGCGCCTCGCCCTGCGGAAGATCTCGCGTTCCGCGGCGGCCGGGTCTTGTCCAGTCTGAGCTTCAAGACGTTCTACGTCGGCAAGACTTGGACCGACCGCGCCGGTGACATGAAGAACATCGACGAATCGATCGCCGCCGCCATGTCCGATCCCCCCCTCAACGACATCGTCGGCCAGTACTTTGGCGGCCACACCGTCACGACCAGCGCTCTACCATCGACCGTGATCAGCACGCAGGCTCTGCGCCTGTACAACAAGGAGGCCATCGAACGGTTGGTGGGGCGCCTGTTCAAGGCGGGCAGCCTCGCCGGCCTCGACCTCTCGAAGACGGTCGTGAATTTCGTCCTCTCTCCGGGAGCTATTCTGTCGGATGCGGGGGGAGCCGAGGCCAAGCTTCCGGTCGGGACGCGCCCCCCCGGCACGCCCGAGGATGAAGCCGAGGACTCCGAGCACGGACTCGGCGGATATCATGGCTCGGTGCACCTGCGCGGCGCCGGGGCGACCACGACGATCTACTATGCCGTGGCCGTCTGGTCCGAGGGCCAGAACGGAATCGCGGTTCCGGGCTGGCAGCCCTGGGAAAACGTCGTCGCCACCCTCTATCACGAATTGAACGAAGCTCGCACCGACCCCGACGTCGAGGATGCCATCCGAACCGGAGACCTGCGGTGGATCGGTTGGAACTCCGACGGGGGATCGGAGATCGGCGATGTCCCCATCGAGGAGGCCGAGGATGACCTGACCTTGGTTTTCAAGAAGGTTCCGATCGCCGCGGCGCCCGGTGTCGTTCCCATCCAGCTCCTGTGGTCGAATCGGGTGCATGGACCCGAGGAGCCTTCGAAGCCGGGGGCAGCGGCCGACGACCGCGCCCGGCTCTCTGTGATCCAGATCGATTCCGTCGAGGGGGAATCCCTGGTCGGGGCGGCCGCCGCGGGCGCGATTCGATTCTCCCCGCCAGCAAACCTCACGGATTTCAAGAAGGCGCCGTCCGCCGCGCAATGGAGCAGCCGGGTGTCAGGCCTCTTCGATGTCGCCATCGCCGGTACCCAGGCCTACTTGAAGGGATTGCCAAGCCAGTTCTTCAATCCCGGCCACGGCACGCCGTCATCGCCTGGGCCGGTGGAGCAGGTCATTTCCTGGCAGGGATTTCCCCGGACGGTCGAGCAGAAGACCGGCGTCGGTACGACCGAGACCTGGAAGGCCGCCGAGGCTATCCACGGGTCCGTCGTCGGACGCCATCTCCACCAGGACGAGTACCTCGAATGGTTCGTGACCCGGAACGCCGCCAAGAAGATCATCCGGATCGACTTCACCTGCGAGGGGCCGGAGTACTGGGAGTTCCTGGCCGAGAACGAACCTGAGGTTCTGCTGAATCTCTACCAGACGCACATCGACAAGCGCGTGCAACTCTCCGATCTGATCGTTGACGCGGAATACCAGAGTCTGAACTTGTGGAACCTCACGCGAGGGGCGATGCACCTCATTCAGCCCGCCAATTCGTTGGAGGCGGAGGTGCAGATCGCCGGCGACGCGACGATATTGCGCAAAGACGCCAACGGCACGTTGTTGACGGATGCGCAGGCGTTGATCAAATGCGCCGAGTATGGCGTCGCGACGCGCGCCAGCGATCCGCACATTGGAGACCTGGTCAATGGTCTGGCGCGCCAGGGGTATGTGCTGGCGTTGAAGGATCCGGTCGGGCTCTACATGTCACGGCCCAATCTGGATGGCTTCACAACGCCCGACGGGGCCGTGGTGACGCAGGACTGGTTTCAAATTACCCGCGGCAATGAAAAGTATCCTGTTCGAGCCAGCTTTCAGGCACCCAAGGGGGGCAAGCACGTCGTGGGTGACATCAAGATCGGTGGCATCCCCCTCGCTTGGGGCGGTCAGGTCGCCAAGGTCATGCAGATGAGCCTGACCGGCGTCGCGTACGGGAAGGGGACCATCGACGATCCAAGCTTCCGATGTGGTCCCGCCAGCTCGGCGGCGGCGATCACCGCCGTGTCCCGCGTCCGGCGAGGGCGCGTGGTCTCGTGAGCGGAGCCACGGAAGAACCGGTCACAAAGGAACCGCCGGTCGACCTCGAAGACATTCAGGGAAATGTCCTGTTTGGCTTCAACAAGGACTTCCAGCGGTTCAAGCTGCTCTCCATCGTCGATGTCGCGCCGGTCCGTCCCTGGCTGACCTGGGTCAATAGCCAGGTCGCCACGGCGATGGAGGTGTGGCGCTATCGCCGCCTGCGAAAGGCCGTCAAGGCGCGGAACCAGGGGCAGTCGTCTCATTTGACCGCTTCGTGGTCGGCCATCGCCTTCAGCTACCGCGCGTTGAAGCTGCTCGTTCCGGCGCGCGAGCTCGCCAGCCTGGACAATGGCGCGTTCGAGGCCGGTCTCGCGGCGAGCGCTTCTCTGCTGGGAGATCCGAGCGACCCGGCCGACCCGGGGCATCCCAAGAACTGGGAGTTCGGCGGCCTGTCGGGCCCTCCGATCGACATCGTGGTCACCATCGCCTCCGACACACTGGCCGGCATCGAGGAGGTCAGCCGCGAATGGGACCGGCAGATAGCTGGTGTCAGATCCGCCGACGGATCTCCGGCGCTCCGGCCCGTCGTCGCCGACCAGGACGGTGCCACGTTGCCCGACAGCCTGCGTGGCCACGAACACTTCGGATTCAAGGACGGCGTGTCGCAGCCGGGGCTTCGCGGCTGCGTCAAGTCGGACCCGTCGGAGGTGCTGACGCCGCGCACGCTTGCGCCGTCGAGCTCCGACGCTGCGCTCTACGGCCGCCCAGGTGAAGCGCTGGTCTGGCCCGGTCAGTTCGTTCTCGGCTATCCCCGGCAGGATTCATTCGATCCCACGGCGCCGGCGCCTCCCCTCGCGCTCCACTCAGACTGGCTGGTCGGCGCCTCGTTCATGGTGATGCGCAAGCTGAAGCAAGATGTCGCCGGGTTTTGGTCGGCGATGCGCTCGCTGGCTCAGGATCTCATCGGCCAGTCCGATGACCATGCCGTGGAGAAGGTGGCGGCTCAGCTGGTCGGCCGCTGGCCCTCGGGGGCTCCGGTGACCCGTTCACCCGATCGGGATGACGCCGCGTTCATGGCCGACGATCGCGTCGCCAACGACTTCCTGTTCCGCAACGCCGGCTCGGCGCCGGTGCTGGCCGACGGTCAGCCGCCGATCCCCAAGCTACCGCTCTCGATCGCCGACCCCGACGGTGTGCGTTGTCCCTTCGCGGCCCACGTCCGCAAGGTGAACCCGCGCGACGATCCGACCGATGCAGGAGGCCCGTCGGACACGCTGACCCGGCGGGTTCTCCGGCGAGGCATCCCCTACGGTCCGCCGCTGCGCGATCTCCGGCACGGCGCGGATGACGGCGTCGATCGGGGGCTGCTGTTCGTCTGCTATCAATCGTCGATCGAGCAGCAGTTCGAATTCTTGATGCGCCAGTGGGTGAACGGCGAGCAGGCGCCGCGTGAGGGCGGAGGTCGCGACGCCCTCCTGGGTCGTCACCGACCTGCGGGAGCCGGCCCGGGGGCCTGGTTCCGCTACGCGCTACCCGACGGAACGTTTCGCCAGGTTCCCAATCAGCGAGACTTCATCGCGGCCCGAGGCGGCGGATACTTTCTGGCGCCTTCCCGGACCGGCTTGAAACGTCTGGCTTCGCACCGCCCGTAGAGGCGGCGAAGGGCTCAACCTAGCAGCCCGTGGCGAAAGTCTCCCGTCGCCGAAACGGGCGGAGCCGGCCCGTCTGCTGCGTTGCTCGTCGGTTAAATACGCGGAGTATTCGCCCTCCTCGCGCCTTGCAGTCGGGCCGGCTGCGCCCATTTCGGCTCGGTCCGACTTTCACCACGGGCTGCTAGAGCGGAGTGATCTGCCACTTCTGAATGTCGGCCGCGCCGTAGGTCGTCGTCTGGACGGCGATGCCATCGCTGGTGTTGTTGCCGGCCGGCCAGAGGCTGGCGGTGAGCTTGTTCGAGGGGCTGACCTGGTAGTTCCCGCCGTCGCCCTGGTTGCCCAGCGACTGGAGGGCCCAGAGCTGGGTCGCCGTCCCCGAATAGGACTGCTGCACCAGCGGGGTGTTGTCGGCCGTGCTGCTGCCGTTCACATCCAGCACCTTGCCGGTCGCCACGTTCAGGACCTTGTACTTGCCGGCCGAGATCTGGGTGATGGTCCACTTCTGGTTCGTCGCCCCGTTGTACGTGCGCTGCTGGATTGCCGCGCCGGCCGAGCTGCTGCTGCCCGCAACCTCGAGACACTTGGTGTCCTGCCGATTGCAGATCCGGTACTGGGTGTTGACGTCGAAGTTGCGCCACACCGTCACCACGTGGGTGTAGCCGTAGCAGGAGGTGAAGCCGTCGGACACGCCGTTGGTCTTCGCCGAGGAGGCGCTGCAGCTGGCGGCGCACGGACCCGGCGTGCCAAATGGGTCGGAGTAGGGCGCGTTGGTTTGGCCCACGCCCAGGCGGCCGGGCACCGTCGCGGCGCTGAAATCCTTGCCGTTGCAGAAGTAGCCCTTGGGCGGGCTCACGAAGATGTTCCCGAAGAACGAACCCTCCTGGTACGGGTAGCTGCTGTTCTGTCCCCAGCCGATCGCGCTCTCGCTGTCGAGCCAGATCGGGATGTGCACGCCCGAGGTGTTGACGTGCGCGAGCAGGCAGCCCGTCATGCGCTCCTGGCAAGTCGTGCCGCAGGTCCCGGTCTCCCACTCGGGGGCCACGCCGATCGCGCCCGCGAACGAGTACGACGCTCCGCCGCTGTCCTTGGCGGTGATCGTCTTACCCGACGCCAGCGCGCAGCGGACGATGTAGCTCATCGTGGTGCGGCCGTCGGTGGTGTTCATCATCGAACCGGTGGTCAGGATGCCGGTCTTGAGCGGGTTCATCAGCAGGCCGTTGCCGCTGAGACCGTTGCCCGACAGGCCGTTGGTCATCGACAGGCCGTTGGTCATCGACAGGCCGTTCAGCATCGACAGACCGTTGGTCGTCGCCAGCGCCTCATTGCTCTGACCGGCGGCCGACTCATCCCCTCCCGCCTGACAACCCCCCAGGGCCAGTGCGAGTGCCAGGGACGCTCCCACCCAACCCGTCTTCTGCGCGCTTCCGATCATTTGGCTGACTACCAAAGCAGTAATTGTGCCTACTAAATCTACTAGGTCTATCTTGCATCATGCTTGAATCATTCGGCTCACATGAACCCTCATGACGCCACCTGTTGAACGGCTCGCAACAGGTCGTTGCGGCCGCCGCGCCCGGCCTCGCACGCCTGGTCGCGATGACACGGTCAGCTTGCGTCAGCCGCCGCTGAGCTCGATCAGGTCGACGCCATACATGTTCTGAGGAAACGTCAGCGTCCACGAACCGCCAGCCGGCTGCGCGGTGGTCTCGTAGTAGCAGAGCTCCGCGGCGTCACGCAGCGTCACCCACTGCTCTTGGCTCGGCTTCGCCGGCGCGCCCATCGCCAGCCAGGCACGGTACGAGTTCGCATGCGCGTAATCGACGATGTACTGGCGCACGCGCATCGGGCCGGTGAACGGCAGGTTGTTCACGGTCAGCGACACGACGCTGGCCTGAGTGGGGTCGTTCCCGCCCGCATCCACGTGGTTGTAGATCAGCAGTTGCACGGCGCTGCCGTCGGCGCTGCGCGTGGCCGCCGCGCCCACGCCATTGCCGGTGGTCCCGCCGGTGACGCCCAGCTGCTGGTCGCCCATCATATGCAGCAGGCGAAACGCATTGAACGCCGGCTTGGCAACGTCGTACGACTCCGGGATCAGCGGGTCGCCCTTCAGCAGCCGTGGAATCGTACGTACTGGAACCCGGCCTGCGCGTGCGCCTTGCGGAGCGCGTTCTGGATGTTGCGTCCATAGGCGGTGCACAGCAGCGTGTGCGCGTGATCGGAGGCGACGGTCTTTTCTTAGAAGCGATTCCACGGTTGCACCGCCGTCCCGGCATCGACGGCGATCGTCACGTCGGCGGACGCGCCTGAAGCGCTGGGCGGTGAATCAGCGCACGCCACCGGCGCCGCCGGTGGCGTCCATGGCAGGGGATCGGAGCACGCGCGTCCGACGCCGACATTGGACCACGCGCGCATTCGGAGGCGAATGCGCGCGTTGCATCGAGGTCGAAGGGGTTGGACGTTGATTGAAAACCGGCCTGACTCGGCCCTTGCCGTTCGCCGGTGTCATGCCTCGTGTCGTACGACGTGCGCGCGCTCGGCAGACAGCTCGTGCGCGGCGAGGAGGTGGCCGTGTGCAAAGCGGGATCGGATCGTCTAGGGACACGACAGCGACTACGACAGCGTTCAGTCCACGTCGACGTTACGTCGACGTCCACGGATTTGAGATAAGGTGCAGGCGGAAGCGCTCCTCGTCGCATTGCGGCTTGCGCGGGGGCAGGCCGGTGTCAAAGTCCCAGCCCAGCAATGGAACCTTCGACGGTCGGAATGCTCGCGTTCGACAACAGCTATGCGCGTCTCCCGGCGCGCTTCTTCGCGCGGGTCGCTCCCACGAAGGTCGCCGACCCGCGGGTCGTGAAGATCAACCGGCCGCTGGCGGAGCTGCTCGGCGCCAGCCCGGAGCAGCTCGCGTCCAGCGCCGGAGCGTTCGTTCCTGGCCGGCAACGAGATCCCGCCGGGCGCGGAGCCGCTCGCGCTCGCGTACGCCGGCCATCAGTTCGGCGGGTTCGTCCCGCAGCTGGGCGACGGTCGGGCGATCCTGCTGGGCGAGGTCGTCGGCACCGACGGGCGGCGGCGCGACGTCCAGCTCAAGGGATCCGGGCGCACGCCGTTCTCGCGCGGCGGCGACGGACGCGCCGCCCTCGGCCCCGTGCTGCGCGAGTACCTGGTCAGCGAGGCGATGGCGGCGCTCGGCATTCCCACCACGCGCGCGCTCGCGGTCGTGACGACCGGCGAGCGCGTCGTGCGCGAGGAGGTCGCTGCCGGGCGCGATTCTCACGCGCGTCGCCGCGAGCCACCTCCGCGTCGGCACCTTCGAGTTCTTCGCCGCGCGCGGCGACCGCGAGGCGCTGGTCGCGCTGACCGCCCACGCGCTCGCGCGCCACTACCCGCAGCGCCGCTGGGCAGCGGCAACGACGCGCTCGCGCTGCTCGAGTGCGTGATCGACGCGCAGGCGAAGCTGGTCGCGCGCTGGCTCGGCGTCGGCTTCGTCCACGGCGTCATGAACACCGACAACACCGCGATCTCGGGCGAGACCCTCGACTACGGACCGTGCGCGTTCCTCGACGAGTACGACCCGAACAAGAAGTTCAGCTCGATCGATCACGGCGGGCGCTACGCGTTCGCGAATCAGCCGCGCATCGCGCAGTGGAACATGGCCCGCCTCGCCGAGACGTTGCTGGCGCTGATCGCCGACGACGAGGAGCAGGCGATCCGCGTCGCGACGGAGCGGCTGGCGCGCTTTCCGGCTCGCTTCGAGGCGGCGCACCTGCGCGGTCCTGCGCGCGAAGCTGGGGCTCGGTGCGCGAGGAGCCGGGCGATCACGCGCTCGCCCACGATCTGCTCGAGCGGCTCGCCGAGAACCACGTCGACTACACGCTGTTCTTCCGGCGGCTGTGCGCGTCCGCCGCCGATCCGCTCCGCGGCGCTGCCGCGGACGCCGACATCCTGTCGCTGTTCGACGAGCCGGACGGCCTTCCGCACCTGGGCCGAGACCTGGCGCGCGACGGCTCGCCGCCGAGACGGTCTCTCCCGCGGCGCGCGCGTCCGCGATGAGGCAAGCACAACCCCGCCTTCATCCCGCGCAACCATCGCGTGGAGGAGGCGATCGAGGCGGCGGTTCGACGCGGCGACTTCGGGCCCTTCGAGCGCCTCGCCGACGTTCTGGTCCGGCCCTACGACGACCAGCCGGAGCACGCATACCTGGCGGCTCCGCCCGGCCCCGAACAGCGCGGCTACCAGACGTTCTGCGGAACGTGAGGCGTCGTCGCCGCGCGCGACGTCCGGCGCCGACTTCGCGATAGCAAATCACCGACGGGCGCGACATGCTCGCCCCATGGCCAGTGCTGAGCTGGAGGTCAAGGACGCGCCGCTGATATTTGGACAGGTCTGGAATCGCCTGGTCCAGGAGCGCGGTCAGGAGAACATGGTCTTCCCGAAGGAGATCATGTGGCTGGGCGGCGCACCCGGCTCGGGGAAAGGCACCAACACGCCGTTCATCCTGCGCGAACGAGGTTTCACCGCGGCCCCTATCGTCATCAGCGACCTGCTCGACAGCCCCGAGATGCGCGCGCTGAAGGATCGCGGGCAATTCGTAGGCGATCGCGAAGTCATAGAGGTGCTGCTGCGTCAGTTGCTGGATCCGGTCTACCAGACCGGCGTGGTGGTCGACGGCTTTCCCCGGACCGAGGTCCAGGCCGAGGCCGTCAAGCTGTTGCACGACCAGATCATGCAACTGCGCGCGCTGTACTGGGGGACGCCGACCGGCAAGCGTTTTCGCCGCCCGATCTTCCGGATCACGGTGTTGTTCGTGGGCGAACAGACCTCGCTGGAGCGCCAATTGCGCCGCGGTCGTGAGATCATCGCCCACAATCAAGAGGTGCGCAGAACCGGGGTGGGCGACCTGGTCGAGTTGCGTACCACCGATATCGACGAGGCACTGGCGCGCAACCGGTATCGAACGTTCAAGGAGCGGACCTACGCGGCCCTGACCAGCTTACGAAAGAACTTCCACTATCACTTCGTCAACGCCGATGCGCCGCTGTCAGACGTCGAGAAGAGCATCAACGCAGAGTTCCAGTACCAGAGCTCCCTCGAGCTCGGGCAGGCGACGTTCGACATCATTCACGGCATTCCGCTCCTCTCAGAGCTGACCCTGCACGCTCGCCAGGAGCTGGTCCGCCGCCTGGATGCCTACGAGCACGCCGCGGCGCCTCTGTTCAAGCAGGTTGCGTCCTTCATCGAGTCGCAGATGGTGCCGATGATCGTGCGGCACGCTCTGTCGGGGCGCTGTTTGGTCAAGACCGACAGTGCTCTCTTCCAGGAGGCAACGGTCGTCGACATGGTGCTGGATACGCTGGCTGAACGCGGCTACCACGCCGTCTACGAAGAGCAGCGCATTCCGGTTCCCCGCACCTTCGATCGCGAGACCGGCGTCATCACCTGCGAGGATCGCATCGTGCACAGCTTCGAAATCCGGTTCCACCCGCCGGAGATCAGGCGCGGCCACTAGCTAAGCTAGGACGGGAGAGGTCCCGTGCTCTTGGTTCGCCGAGCGGCACCTCTTGCACGCGGCTGGCGACGTTTCCTGAAGGTCGAGAGCTTTGGTAGTCTCTTGATCTGCGACTCGGTGAGCGTGGCGGTGACGTAGGCGATGAGCACCGTGGCCAGGCAGGTCAGCATCGACAGGCGCGGGCCGCCGTTGCCCAGCACCATCGCCACTGCGGTGAGGGGCAATCGGTAGCCACCGGTGAGGCCACCCGCGGCGCCGGCCGCACCGGCCAGATCGCCGCCCACACCCAGCCCCGGGGCGAACACCCGTCCCGCGAGGTCGCCGATGGCGAGGAACGGGACGAACACGCCACCGCAGCCACCCGCGGCAGCTAGCGCAGCGGTTGCCACCGCGCGCAGAAGACAGACCATCAGCAGCGTCAGCGGCAACGCGCCGGCGTTCTCCGCCCACACGATCGCTCCGCCGCCCGGGCCCACCGCGGCCGACGGGGCCGCAATCTTCACCAGCATCAGCGCCGTCGCCAATCCGGCCAGCCCACCGAGCGCCAGCCGGACGATCGGCGAGGCTTTCCACTTCTTGGCGCGATAGACCGCCGCGCCCGCGAGGGAGGTGATGACGCCCGAGGCTGCCCCGATGAACACCGCGGTCATCACGACCTGCCTCAGGCTGTCCGGTGGCACCTTCGGCACCACCAGGCGGATGAGGTCGAGGTGGAAGACGACGTTGATCCCCCATCCGACCAGTCCGCCCACCAGCGCCGCCGTCGTACGTTCGGCGGTGAGGGGCGCCCGCGCGGGCGGGAGCTCGAGCATGTACCCCGCACCGACGAGCGGGATCCCCATCAGCGCGGCGACACCGGCTGCGCCGCCCCCGACGGCAGCGGGACGGAGCAGACGGCGCCACCAGCGGCCGCGGTCCCCGAGGCAAGCGCCTGCCGCCACGCCCAGGTAAGCGGCGGGCGCCTCGGTGCCCATCGCCCCGCCCAGCCCGACGGTGGCGATGATCGCGGCGGCGCGAAGTGGCGCCAGGCGCCAGGGGAAGCGCTCTTCCTGGCCGGCGAAGCCCACGATGTCGCCGCTGAGGTCGGCCCGGACCGCGCCACGCGGGAAGGTCCTCCAGGGATGCGCCCGTC
This sequence comes from uncultured Pseudomonadota bacterium, assembly GCA_963778795.1. Lineage (GTDB taxonomy): Bacteria > Myxococcota_A > Polyangia > Fen-1088 > Fen-1088 > DASRQZ01. The sequence goes on from CAVZVU010000006.1 coordinate 681,335, forward strand.
GCGGGCCGCCCGCGCCCGTCTCGGCGTCCTCACTCAGGCCGAACCCGTGCAGCACCAGCACGGCCAGCGCCACACCCACCAAAGGCACCGCGATGAGCAGCCAGGTGTCCAGGCTGGATACGAACTCCAGCCCCGCCTTGAGAATCAGAGTCACCCCGACGACGAAGAGTCCACCAACCAATCCTCCCACCAGTCCACCAAGGGCGGACGTGGCGATGCTAGACACCCGCGAGCCAGAAGTCGTCGTCATCAGCGAGCGCCCTGCGGCGACAGCTCGGACAGGGCCAGCTCGGCGCGATCGAGCTGCGCCCGACGGCCGAGAACGATCAGGGTGTCACCGGCGACCAGGGCGTCGTCGTCACCGGGGTTGAAGGCCATCTGTCCGTCCGTGTGCTTGATGGCGACCAGGATCAGTCCCATCCGTGAACGGAGGCCGCTGGCCCCGATCGTCTTGCCGGCGAGCGCATGGCCCGGGCGCACCAGCTGCTCCTCGAGGCTGACGTCAGGGAGGTCCTTTCGGGTCGCCACGTCGATGAAGTCCAGCACGTTCGGGTGCAGCACCGCCTGGGCCATGCGTCCGCCACCGACGGCGTAGGGGGAGACGGTCTTGGTGGCCCCCGCCCGCAGCAGCTTGGGCGTCGTCGACTCCTCCTCGGCGCGCGCCACGATCGGCAGCGTGGGGTGCAACAGCCGCGCGCTCATGGTGATGAGGACGTTGTCGGAGTCGGTGCCGCCGACCGCGATGAGGGCGCGGGCGCGCTCGATTCCTGCGCGACGGAGGATCGCGTCCGCGGTCGCATCGCCCAACACCGGATGCGCCCCGGCTTCACGCGCGGCCTCGAGCTCGCTCTCCTTGCGATCGATCACCACGAAGGAGATTCCGGCGCTGAGGAGATCCGCGCAGACGTGGCGGCCGACGCGGCCATAGCCGCAAACGATGACGTGCTGCTTGAGATCCTCGATTCGCTTCTGCATGCGGCGCTTCCCCCAGTAATTTCGCAACTCGCCCGTGACGATGGTGCGCAGGATCTCGGTCGCGGCGAGCGCGACGGTGAAGATCCCGCCGAGCGCCAGGGCGATCGTGAACGCGCGGCCTTGAATCGTGAGCGGCGAGATCTCGTAGCCGATCGAGGTCAGGGTGGTGACGGTCATGTAGAACGCGTCGAACCACGACCACTTTTCGATCAGGTGGTAGCCGACCGTGCCGACCGCGATCATGACCACCGGCACGCTGCCGAACACCAGCAGGCGCAGAGGAGGGCGGAGCTTCGGCGCCGGTGTAGCCACGAACCACAATCTGGACACGAACGCCGCTGCCCGAATCCGAACTGACCCCGAAGGACCAGTGAGGACCAAGGACGAGTGAGGACGACGGACCAGTGGGGACGGTGAAGCACCGAACCCGCGGACGAGCGTGTATTGACAGCTCCGTCTGCAAACGCAGATTGCCACCTCGCAAACGGGGTACGTCTGCATTCGCTTCACGCTTGTCGGAGAAAAATGACTCGCAAACGCATCGCCATCGCGTGCCAGGGAGGTGGAAGTCAGTGCGCGTTCGTCGCCGGCGCGCTCAGTGAGCTGTTCGCCCACCAGATTCAAGACCGATTCACCGTCGTCGGGTTGAGTGGCACGTCAGGGGGCGCCTTTACCGCAGCCCTCGCGTGGATCGGGCTGCTCAAACAGGCGCACGGAGATCGAACGCCGATCGGCGACCGGATCTTGGCTTGCTGGAAGGATCTATCGGCCCAGACGCCGCAGGAGATCCTGATGGACCATATCTCCCTCGGGCTGGTCCGGCTCGTGGAGCGTGGTTACCTGCCGAGCGTCGCCAGCAGTCCGTCGTCTCTGCAGTTCCAGGCCCTGTCGCGTGCCACGGCCCTGATGCTCGGGCGGCCGGAATTTACCGATCTGAGGGCGCTGCTGGTCAAGCACATCGACTTCGGTAGCCTCGCCGAGCTCGTACAGCCCGACAGTCCGGTGCTCCTCGCCGGGGCCGGCGACGTGATCGAAGGCACCTTCAAGATCTTCAGCTCGGCCCGCCGTGAAATCTCCGTCGAGGCGCTGTTGGCGTCTGCGGCGATCCCCAATCTCTTTCCCGCGGTGTGGGTCGACGGCCACGCCTACTGGGACGGTATCTTCGCGGCTAACCCTCCGATCCTCAGCTTCTTCCGCAAGGGCCTGATGGGCGCCCAGTTGCTGCCCCAGGAGATCTGGATCATCCAGGTCAATCGGGCGCGCAAGGAGTCGGTCCCGGAGGTGCCGAGCGACATCGTCGATCGCCGCAATGACTTGGCGGGGAACCTCAGCCTGCAACACGAGCTGCAATTCGTGGAGCTGGTCAACATCCTGATCCAGGAGCGGGCCCTGACCGACAGCGTCCGCGCGCGCTTCGGCGTCGACATGACCGAGCCGATCGCGGTGCGATACATTCGGATGTCCCCGGAGCTGCAGGAAAACCTGGACTATCCGAGCAAGCTTTCGCGCCAGCCGAGTCACATCGACGCGCTGATTGCCGACGGAGAGTCGCAGGCCGACCGGTTTCTGACCGACCTGGCGAGCGCAGTCGTGCCGATCGTCAGTCCGTCGGGGGGACCCCTCATCGGCGCTTTCGAAGAAGGCTCGCCAACAAGGCCGTCTTGATCTTCAGGCACGCGCCGACGCTGCGCCCGGTCGTCGCCCGCATCGCGGCGCTGTCGGGCGTCGTGCTCCAGTTCACGGCGGGCGCGGCACATGGGCAGGCACCGGCGGCTGCGGAAAAAGACGGCCCGCCGATACCGGCCAAGCCGGCCGATCCCAGCTCGCTCTCACTGTCGGCATTCGCGCCACCGCCGACCGACACGAAAATAGCGGGCGCCTGGGAGCTGCCCCACTACGACAAGGGCTTCGTGATCGCCTCGCCTCCCGAGGGAGTCGAGACGCCATTTTTCCTCAGGCTCAACCACGTCTCGCAATTCAAATACACCAACACGATGGCGGTCGATAAGACCTACACCACCCATCTCGGTGTCGAGAAAGAGGTTCAAAGGCGAAACGACGTTCAGCTGACGCGCGACGTGTTCTATTTCTCGGGATACGTCTTCGATCGCCGGCTGGATTTCAACATCCTGCTCTACACCTCCAGCGCGACCCTGTCGGCGACCGCGGCCGGATACGTCGGGTGGGTGTTCACGCGCGCGTTCGCGCTGCGCGCCGGCTTCTTCTCACTGCCCAGCCTTCGGTCGATGACCGGCACTTATCCGTATTTTCCCGGCACCGACCGGAGCATGGCGGTGAATTACATGCGCCCGGGATTCACCCAGGGCATCTGGGCCGACGGTGAGCTCGTCCCCGGACTGAAGTACATCGCCATGATGGGAAACTCGCTCAACACGCTGGACCTCACCGCGACGAAGATTGACTTCCGCTTCGCCTACTCGGCCAGCATCTGGTGGGACAAGAATCAGTTTGGCAAGGCGTGGAACGACTATGAAGACCACGACGCGCCGGCCTTGCGCATTGGTGGGGCATTCACCTATGCGCGCGAAGATCGCCTGTCGGACCTGTCGACCGCCAGCCCGGAGAACAATGCCACCTTCATCTCGGACGGCACGCTGCTCTTTGCAACCGGTTCGCTGGCGCCGGGCGTGACCGTCTCGCTGGCCAATTTCTATCTGGCGGCGATCGACGCGGGCATCAAGTATCGCGGCCTTGCGTTCAACATCGAGGGTTACGGCCGCTGGCTCAACAGCTTCAGCGCGGATGGGCCGCTTCCGATCTCCAGCATGAACGACTGGGGCTTCGAGGCGTCGCTGGGCTACTTCGTGCTCCGGCGCAAGCTCGAGACTTACCTGCGAGCCTCGCTGATTCACGGCCCGTTCGCGACCCCGATCGAGGGTGCGATCGGCGTCCACTTCTATCCGGTCAAGACGCGCGACGTCTGGCTCAGCGCCGAGGTGATCGGCATTCGTGACAGCCCGTTTGGCAGCGTCCTTTACGTTTACTCCTCCGGTCAGACCGGCATCCTGGTTCCGGTCCAGTTCCTGCTCCGCTTCTGATTGAACCCCGCGCGTAATAAAAGCTGGACCCGTGTCGATCGGGTGGGGTTCCATTCGTCGCAGCGGTAGACGGTAGGAATCAACCCCGTCGGAATGGGAGAAAAGACATGCGCGTCATGGTGATCGTCAAGGCGACCAAGAATTCCGAGTCAGGCCAGCTGCCGAGCGAAGAGCTGCTGGGGCAGATGGGCAAGTACAATGAGGAGCTCGTCAAGGCAGGCATCATGCTGGCGGGGGAGGGGCTTCACCCGAGCGTGCGCGGCAAGCGCGTGAAGTTCTCGGGATCGAAGCGCACCGTCGTCGATGGTCCGTTCGGTGAGACCAAGGAGCTGGTCGCCGGTTTCTGGCTCTGGCAGGTCAAGTCGATGGAGGAGGCGGTCGAGTGGCTCCGCCGCTGCCCCGATCCGATGCCGGGCGAGGAGAGCGAAATCGAGCTTCGCCCCGTGTTCGACGCCGCCGACTTCGCCGAGAGCGACCCGACCGGCAAGCATCGCGAACGGGAGCAGGAGCTGCGCAAGGCCGTCGAGGCGCGCAACAAGAGGTAACGGCTCCTGGAAGGCGGCGCGTGAGCGGCCCCGACCGCGAGGTCGGGGCCAGGGCGAGCGTGATCCGGTCGCGATTTAGCAGTCTGCTAGCGCGGCCCGGCCTGACTGCGAAGCGTGGCTTCGAGGTTGGTCGTGGCGTCGGGCGTGAGCGGGTAAGGCGGGACGAAGCCGGTGCCTACGGAGGTCCTCGAGCCCGTCGTGTTGGTGAAGACGTTGTTCCGCGCCAGCATGTTGCCGTTGGCGTCCTCTGCCAGCGGGTTGTTCACGCCGAGATAGACGTTGTTCTCGACCAGCAACGACGAGAGACTGCCGGAGTTGGTGCAGTAGTCGTTGCCGCTGGCCGTGAACAGGCTGTTGACCACATGAATCTTGCCGTCGCGCGAGCGCGGCATGCGCTCGGCGATGTTGTCGGCCCACCAGTCGTGATGCCAGGTGATGTTCAGGTGGCCGACATCCTCGGCCAGTCCGTCGGCGGCGCCGATGAGGTTCGAGAAGCGGTGGCCCGTGGTGCCAGTTACGGGATCGGTGCGCTTGGTCGAGTACGAAAACTTGGTCCAGGAGACCGTCACGAAGTCCGAGCCGTTGGTGATGTCGAGGTTGCCGTCCGAGCCGTCGGAGATGTCGTCGTGGTCGAACCACAGGTGGTGCGCGCCGCTGACCACGGTGATGGCGTCCGCGCCACTCCGGCATTCGGCGGGGCTATCGCTGCAGTTGTAGCCGACGACCTTGAGGTTGCGAAAGATGACGTTGACCGACCCGCTCATGTCGACGTGACCGTGAAGCTCCGCGCCGCAGATGCCGGCGATGGTCTTGTTCGATCCGACCTTGACCGTGCCAGCCGCCAGCACGCCCTTGACGTAAATGACGGCGGCCGCGGTTCCGCCGGCCGCGCTGTTCAGCGCGGCCAGGGTGGTCACGGTGATCGGGGTGGCGTTGCCACCGCCGGTGGTGGTCACAACCGATGTTCCGCCGTTGCCGGCACCTGGCCGGGACGCCCAGCCGAGCAGCGGCCCGGCCGCTGGCGGTGCCGTGCAGGTCGTGGTCGTTCCGCCGGCCCCACTCCCTGCCGCGCCGCCGGTTCCGGCCGCGGCGCCTCCGCCGCCACCCGACCCGCTCCCGCGGCCGCCCATTCCCCCGGCCCCCGCCAGGCCGCCCGCGCCACCGGAGCCGGTCGCGCCCCCCACGCCGGCCATGCCGCCCACGCCGGTCCCACCGCCCACGCCGGTCCCGCCGCCCACGCCGGTGGTGCCACCGGTGCCGATGGCGCCGCCCGTTCCGGACCCTCCGCCACCGCCACCTTCATCGGTGCTTCCGGCGGTACCGCCGCAGCCCGCGTTGACGAGGAGGGCCATGGCCGCGACGCAAAGAATCGACGTCTTCACACCATTGAATGCGCGAACCGGCCTCAACGATCACGCATTCGACCGAAAGTCTGTTCGATGACGCAGCTGCTAGAGCGGATCGGGCAATTCCTTGAAGGCGGCGCGGACACCCTCGCTCCACTTCTTGCTGAGGGCGCCGAAGTAGGGATCGCCTGGTTCGAATCGGCGGCGCTTTCGGACCACGAGCGCGTCGCGCTCGTAGCAAATCAGATCGATCGGCATGCCGACCGACAGATTGCTGCGCATCGTGGAGTCGAACGAGACCAAGACGCACTTGGCCGCGTCGCTCAGGCTGGTCGACCGGTCGATCACCCGGTCCATGATCGGTTTGCCGTACTTGGCCTCGCCGGTCTGGAAGAATGGCGTGTCGTCGCCGGCCTCGATGAAATTGCCCTCGGCGTAGATGCGAAACAGCCGCATCGGCTCGCCGCTGATCTGGCCGCCGAGAATGAATGAGGCGTTGAACGAAAGGTCGTTCTTTTCCAGGTGCTCCTTGTCGCGCTGCTCGATGGCGCGCATCGCGTCCGAGACGACGCACGCCACGTCGAACATGGTCCGCGCATTCAAGAGGGTCGGCGGTCGGTCGTCGAATCCGGCTGGGACCTCGGCCTGGGCCTCGGCCCTCTGCGTGAGCACGCTGATGACGGCCTGGGTTCCGGCCAGGCTTCCGGAGCTGAGCAAGACCAGCACGCGCTCCCCCGGGCGCTCGAAGACCGTCATCTTGCAGAACGAGGCGAAGTCATCGACGCCCGCGTGGGTCCGAGAGTCAGATCCGAGGACGATCCCTTCTTTCAACAACACCCCCACACAGTAGGTCATCGCGACATAATGGCCGAACCGCGAGTCAGCGCCGTCCGAAAATGTCTTGGCGGGCGGATTTGCAAATGGCCACCACCGCCGGGTGCTTGATCTTCCGCTCGACCGAGAGGGCGTAGAACTGCTGGCGCACGGCGTCCGAGCGACCCACGAGGCGGATCGCATCCCGACGCAGCACCTCTCGCTCGATGATGGTTGGGACGGCGAAGACGCCCATCCCCTCCTCTCCGAAGGATTTCGCCAGGGCGCTGTCGTCGAACTCGGCGACGATTGTGGGATGAACGTCCTCGGAGGCGAACCACTGCTCGAGCGAGCGACGAACCGTCGAGGGTGCCCCCGGCAGCAGGAAAGGGACTCCGTCCAACGATCGGGGAAACTTTCGTCCCCTGGAGAGCTTGAGCTTCGGCGAGGCGAGGAAGGACGTGCCGCACTCTCCCAGCAAATGACTGAAGGCACGCACGGGAACTCCTGAGCCCGCCGGCCCGTCGGCGATCACGACGTCGACACGGTGGAGCGCCAGCTCGGCGATGAACTCGTCGACCGATTTGTCCGCACGGCAGACCACCCGAACCGGTTGGCCGAGCCGGAAGGCTGGCTCGAGAAACCGGCGCACCAGTGACGGTGGCAGCACGTCGGCGACACCCGCCACCAGCCGCAACGGCCGCCCGCTGGCCCGGCCCTTCAGCGTATCGACGAACTCGCGCCCCAACGAGAAGATCTCGTCGGCGTAGCGGTAGGCCACGCGACCGGCCTCGGTGAGAACCAGACTTCGACCCCGGCGAGCGAACAACTTGTCACCGAGGGCGTCCTCGAGCTTGTGGATCTGGCCGCTGATGGTGGGATGGGCGAGGCGAAGCTCTTCGCTGGCCCGAACGATGCTCCCCTTCTTGGCGACCATCCAGAAGTACTGGAGGTGATGATAGTTCAGCCACTCCATCGCCGGAACATACCGGAGGGATTTCCGCAATGCGTAGGTTTTTTCGACACTATTGAATCAAACTTCGGTCTGGCCAACGGCGGTGTTCCAGGTTCATATGTGGGGGCGATGAATCCAAATCCAAGACTGACGAAGCAAGGGCTCCGGGACCTCAACAACTACGGACCAAAGTTGATCCCGGCCGTCGCTGGCGCGGCAGAGGAAGCGAGCGAAGGCGACGTGAAGGTTGCCCCGCCAGTCTCCGAAGAGGGCCCCGACGCCGCTGTCCCTGTCGCCTGATAGACGCAACGGAAGACCCATGACGCCGATCGAGATGGATAGCGCCGCTGCCCTTCAGCAGCTACACGCAGCCCAGGAAGGTCTTGACCGGCTGGGTGCCCTCCTGCCAGCGGGCGGCGGCAACGTCGAGGCCCTGCTGGTTCGAGGTTCCGCAACCGCTGCACGGAGCCAGGTTGACGAAGCCGTGCGCCTGCTCGCCGGCGGCGGAGCGACACCCGAGGTGGCGCGCGTCCCCTGTTCGTTCTGTCGACAGATGATCAGGCCGGCCGCCACGCTGTGCGGGTTCTGCTGGCGCCGGCGGGCGCCGGCGGCGGGCTGACGGCCGCCGTGGATCCGGATCTCCGGATCGGATTCATCGGGACCTATCCGCCGCGCCGGTGCGGGATCGCGACGTTCACCCGGGATCTCGCGGCTGGCATGCGGGCCGCTGACCGGCGCGTCGTGCCGCTGGCGGTCGCGGTCACCGAGGCTGGCGGCGAGTACGAATACCCCCCCGAGGTCGAGTACCAGATCCGGCAGGGCACCAAGGGGGAATACGCGCGCGCCGCCGAGCTCATCAACTACAAAGACGTGCGCTGGGTCTCCCTGCAGCACGAGTACGGCATCTTCGGCGGCGACGACGGCGCGTACATTCTCGATTTTCTCAGCGCCTTGCGGGTCCCGGCCGTCGTCACGCTGCACACCGTCCTCGACAGCCCATCCGAGTCGCAGCGCACGATCGTGCAGAAGATGGCGAAGGCCGCAACCTTCGTGGTGATGAGCCAGGTGGCGGCCGAGCTGCTATCCCGCCGCTACGCGCTCGCCGGCGCTCGGGTCCACGTGATCCCCCACGGCATCCCCGACATGGCGCCCGTCGATCAGGCCAAGCTGAAGGCTCGGTTCGGTGTGGCCGGCCATCGGATGCTCCTGACCTTTGGGCTGCTCGGCCCCAACAAGGGGATCGAGACCGTGATCCGGGCGCTCCCCGCCGCCATCGCGGCCTGCCCCGATCTGGTCTACTTCGTCGTCGGCGCCACGCACCCCGCGATCCTGAAGCAGAACGGCGAGGCCTACCGAACCTCGCTGGAGCGCGAGGCCGAGCAGCTCGGCGTTCGCGACCACGTCGTCTTTCGCGACCAGTACGTCACGACCGAGGAGCTCTGCAACTATCTCCAGGCGACCGACGTCTTCGTCAGCCCCTACCTCAGCGAGGCTCAGGTCACGAGCGGCGCGCTCTCTTATGCCATGGGCGCCGGCGCGGCGGTGGTGTCGACGCCTTACTGGCACGCGCAGGAGTTGCTGGGGGACGGGCGCGGCTTGCTGTTTCCCTTCAACGACAGCGGCGCGCTCGCGGACCGGATCATCTCGCTGCTGAATGACCCGACGGAGCTCGGCCGGATTCGGAGCCAGGCGCTACCAGTACACGCGGTCGTTCACCTGGCCGCGCGTGGGGGAACAGTACCTGCGTCTCGGCGCCGAGCTGCCGTGGCCCGTCGCCAAGCGCGTTCGGGGCGAGAAGCCGCCCCGCGCCAGCAGCCTCCCCGAGCTGCGGCTCGATCACCTCGTGCGTCTCACCGACGACACCGGGGTCATTCAACACGCCACCTTCAGCGTTCCGTCCCGCGCGAGCGGCTACTGCTCCGACGACAATGCGCGGGCGCTGATCGTCGCGCTGCACGCCGACCGACTGCTCGGCTCGGCGGAGACGAAGCGTCTGGTGTCGACCTACCTCGCGTTCCTTCACGCGGCGCAGAGCGGGGACGGACGGTTCCGGAACATGATGACCTACAGTCGCGCGTATCCGAAGGAGGCACCTTCGGAGGATTGCGCGGGGCGCTCGCTCTGGGCGCTCGGCGTGGCGACGCAGCTGGCCCGCGACGAGGGACAGCGGTTGCTCGCGCGCCAGATGTTCGAGCGCGGCCTCGCGAACGTGGCCAGGCCCGGCCCCAGAGGGTCGGCGCTGACCATGCTCGGGATCTCGGCGTTTCTCACGGCGCACCCGGAGGTAAAGCCGGTCGCCGACCTCCTCCGCGAGATGTCCGAGCGGCTCTGTCGTGCATTTCGCCAGCAGGCGACCGCTGACTGGCGTTGGTTCGAGCCGTCGCTGACCTACGACAACGCGCTGCTGCCGCTGGCGCTGCTTCGCGCCCACCGGATCATCAAGGACGTCGACAGTCGGCCGATCGCAATCGAAGCGCTCGAGTTCTTGGAGGCCGTGTGCTTCCCGAACGACCGCCTGGCGTTGATCGGAAACGCCGGGTGGCATGCCCGCGGTGGGGCGCCGCCGGAGTCCGATGAGCAGCCGACCGACGCCGCCGCGTTCGTGCTCGCTTTCCGCGGCGCCTATCTGGCGACGGGGAATCACCACTTCTTGCACCGCATGCGACAGTCGTTCGCCTGGTTCCTGGGCGCCAACCGCCTCGGGATTTCGGTCTACGATTCGGCGACCGCCGGCTGTCGCGACGGATTGGGTCCGACGGCGCCCAACCTGAACCAGGGGGCCGAGAGCACGGTGTCGTTCCTTCTGGCGCTGATCGAGATGTTGGAGCTGGCAGGCGAGGGGCTCGAATACGGGGACGGATCCGCGGGAGCCACATGATGAGCGGCGCGACGGTCCGGCACACGGCTCACCGGTTGCGAAACGATCCAAGCCGGGTCATCGCGAAGCCCTACCTTCCCGGGGAGGAGATCTCGGGCGAGACGGCCCAGCGCGCCGATCTTCTGATGGAGCGGATTCTCGCGATCCCCGAGGCCGAGGTGGTCACGATGCTGGAGGATACGCTCCGGCGCTTCGGCTCGCGGCACCGCCGGTTCGAGGAGCTCCTCGAGCGGCACTTCGTGGCGGTTTCCCATCGGGTCGGCGCAGCAACCCTCTCCCGCGCGCGCGAGCTGCTCATCGGCGCCTATTTCACCCACGAGTACTCGGTGGAAGGCGCCGCGTTGTTCAACCCTTCGCTGGTCCCCGCGCCGGCGCAGGCGGGCGTGCCCGACGGGGCGCAGCGGTTCGTGATGAGCCTGCGAGCGGTCGGCGAGGGACACATCTCGTCGATCGAATTTCGAACCGGCGTCATCGACCGGGCAGGCGAGCTGACCTTCGATCCGCTCGGTCCCCATCTCGTCACCGGCGAGCGCACCGAGCCCCCTGGCTACGAGAAGGCCCAGTTTTGCGCAAAGCTGGTCGAGCTCGGGGCTGGAAACGAGATCGCCTGGGGCGTGCTGGATCCTCTTTCCGATCATTTCACGTCGGCGGACCTGGAGCAGGCGCTCGCCGCTCTCGAGCACGACGGGACGCCTCACGCCGTCAGCTACGAGACCGCCAAGATCATTCGCGTGCTCGCCTCGTCGAGCTATGTCACCACGTTCCCCGCCGACTCGCGCCTGTCGGAGCGGGTGATCTTTCCGGCCGGACCGCATGAGACGCGCGGGATGGAGGACGCCCGGTTCGTCCTGTTCACCGAGGACGACGGCCGCAGCACTTACTACGCGACCTATACCGCATTCGACGGTTACGAGATCGTTCCCCAGCTCATCCAGACCGACGATTTTCGCTCATTCCGCATCGCCACCCTCAACGGCCGCGCCGCGCAGAACAAAGGGATGGCGCTGTTCCCAAGACGGGTCAAAGGACGCTACGTCATGCTGTCGCGGCGTGATCGCGAGAACCTGCATCTGGCCAGCTCCACCAGGGTGGGGCACTGGAATGACGTGACCGAGCTAAAGCGGCCGAGCCGACCGTGGGAGCTTCTGCAGATAGGGAACTGCGGCTCGCCAATCGAGACCGAGGCCGGCTGGTTGGTGATCACTCACGGCGTCGGACCGATGCGCCGGTATGTCATCGGCGCACTTCTGCTGGATCTCGACGATCCGCAGCGCGTTCTGGGCGAGCTGCGCGAGCCGCTGCTGGAGCCCGACAGCACGGAACGCGAGGGGTACGTCCCCAACGTCGTCTACTCGTGCGGCGCGATGGTTCACCGCGATGCGCTCGTGCTGCCCTACGGCATCTCCGACGCCGCCGTCGGCGTTGCCGTCATTTCGTTGCCTGCCCTGCTGGTGGAGCTTCAGAAAGGGTCGGCGTGACGTCGTAGCGGAGCGGAGAGGGACGTGCGGCGCAAAAGGCCGCACGCCCGCTCGGTTGTTCTAGAAGTCGCCGCCGCCGCCCATGCCGCCCGCGCCGGCATGGCCATCGCCGCCGCCCGACTTCTTCTTGGGCCGCTCGGCGATCAGGGCCTCGGTGGACAGCATCAGCGCCGCCACCGACGCCGCGTTCTGCAGCGCCGCGCGCACGACCTTGGTGGGGTCAATGACGCCGGCCTTCACCAGGTCTTCGTACTCCTCGGTCGCCGCGTTGAAGCCGAACGCGCCCTTGCCGTTCTTGACCTTGTCGACGACGATTGACCCATCGACGCCCGCGTTGGCGGCGATCTGGCGCAGCGGCTCCTCGACCGCACGGCGGATGATCTTGACGCCGTACTGACGGTCATCGTGGAACTTGAGGCTGTCCAGCGACGAGAGCGCGCGAATGAGCGCGACGCCGCCACCCGGAACGATCCCCTCTTCGACGGCCGCGCGCGTGGCGTGGAGCGCGTCCTCGACGCGGGCCTTCTTCTCCTTCATCTCCGATTCGGTCGCGGCGCCGACCTTGATCACCGCCACGCCGCCGACCAGCTTGGCCAGCCGCTCCTGCAGCTTCTCGCGGTCGTAGTCGGAGGTCGTGTCCTCGACCTGAACGCGGAGCTGCTTGACCCGCGCTTCGATGTCCGGCTTCTTGCCGGCCCCTTCGATGATCGTGGTGTTGTCCTTGTCGACCGTGATGCGCTTGGCGCGGCCGAGCTCCTTGAGCGTGATGTTCTCCAGCTTCAGGCCGAGATCCTCGGTCACGGCCTGGCCGCCGGTGAGCGCCGCGATGTCTTTCAGCATCTCGCTGCGACGGTCGCCGAACCCGGGCGCCTTCACCGCGCAGACCTGGAGGGTGCCGCGCAGCTTGTTGACCACCAGCGTCGCCAGGGCCTCGCCGTCGATGTCTTCGGCGATGATGACCAGCGGGCGGGCAGCCTTGGCTACCTGCTCGAGCAGCGGCAGGAGGTCCTTCATGTTGGAGAGCTTCTTCTCGTGGACGAGGATGAACGCGTCTTCCAGCACCACTTCCATTCGCTCCGCGTCGGTCACGAAGTAGGGCGAGAGATAACCGCGGTCGAACTGCATCCCCTCGACCACGTCGAGCGTCGTCTCCATCGACTTGGCTTCCTCGACGGTGATGACCCCTTCCTTGCCGACCTTCTCCATCGCCTCGGCCAGGATGTCGCCGATCACGACCTCGCCGTTGGCGCTGATGGTGCCGACCTGCGCGATCTCGGTCTTTCCCTTGGTCGGCTTGGACTGCACCTTGAGGTTCTCGACGATCTTGGCGACCGCTGCCTCGATGCCGCGCTTGATGTCCATCGGGTTGTGCCCGGCGGCGACCAGCTTGGATCCTTCGGTGTAGATGGCTTGCGCGAGCACGGTCGCGGTGGTGGTGCCGTCACCGGCGATGTCGGAGGTCTTGGAGGCGACCTCCTTCACCATCTGCGCGCCCATGTTGGCGAGCTTGTCCTCGAGCTCGATCTCCTTGGCGACGGTGACGCCGTCCTTGGTCACCGTCGGCGAGCCCCAGGACTTCTCGATGATGACGTTGCGGCCGCGGGGCCCCAGCGTCACCTTGACGGTATTGGCGAGGATGTTGAGCCCGCTCGCGATGCTGTTGCGGGCGTTCTCTGAAAAGACGATTTCTTTGGCTGACATGAGTTCTTCTATCTCCAGTCTTGGGTTCGTGTGTGCTTAATCAATCACCGCGAGAACGTCGTCCTCGCGAAGGATCAGGTGGTCGGTTCCGTCGAGCTTGATCTCGTTGCCCGAGTACTTCGCGAACAGCACCTTGTCGCCCGCCTTGATCTCCAGCTTGCGGAGCGACCCGTCCTTCAGGATTTTTCCGTGCCCGACGGCGACGACGCGCGCCTCCATCGGCTTCTCTTTGGCAGAGTCGGGGATGAAGAGTCCGCCGGTCGTCTTGTGCTGCTCTTCCGTCCGCGTGACGAGAAGCCGGTCATAGAGGGGTCTGAGTTTCATTTCGTTTTGTCCTTGCTTGGGTCGTGTTCGGAGTTGGAGCCTTCGCCACCGCGGCCAGTCGTCGCGGCGACAGACAAAGCACCGTTGGCCGACCGTCAAGCACTCCGCCCCCGAGAGTGCTAACAAAACTAGCAATATGCCTATGATATTAGGCGGTTGAAAAATACCGCGAATTGCCGAGAGTTGCGGTGCCCGCTCCCTGTAACCGGCCAACTCAGCCAGGGGATCGCACACGCGGGGGTGGCGTGCGCTGGCCTGCCACCGCGTGGACCAGCAGATCGCGGAAGGCACGCAGCGCGGGATCCTGGTGAGTCCGCTCGTGCCACAAGAGGTTGACGGCGGTCGCGATCGGCGCGAGCGGCGTCGCCACGCGCCGCAGCGCCAGCCGCGGTCCCAGCACATTCACCAGGCTGTCGGGCAACGAGGCGACGAGATCGGTGTTGGCAACCACCGCCGCCGCGGCGGTGAATGTCGGCACGATGACCGCGATGTCGCGGACGACGCCCAGGGCCGCGTAGCGGGCAGTCAGCTGCCGGTTTCCGTGCCCCGGCGCCACTTGCACCTCGACGTGACGAAGGGCCGCCAGCTGGCCCTTCGTTACGCGGCTCCGGGCACGGCTCCGGATCGTGGGATGGCCCGCGCGCGCCACCAGCGCGATGCTCTCTTCATACAGCGGCTGCGCGTGGACGCCGGGGCCCTTCTCGCCCGCGCCGATGGAGACGTCGACTTCGGTTCCGGCCAGCCCACCGGACGCGAACAGCGTATCGATGCTCAGCACGCGCAGGCGCGCACGCGGCATCTTTTCGGCGAGCGCCGCCACGATCTGCGGCAACTTCACGACCTGTCCCAGGTCGGCGGTGGCGAGCGTGAACTCGCGATCGGTCGTCCCCGGATCGAATCCGTTGCCGTGAACCGCCTGGTCGAGCTCGCGCAGAGCGCGCGCGAGGGCCGGGGCCAGGGCCGCCGCGCGCGGCGTAGGGACGACGCCGCGGCCGCTGCGGATGAACAGCGGATCGTCGAGCGCGGCGCGCAGCCGGGCGAGCGCGTTGCTGACCGCCGACGGCGTCACGTGCAGCCGGCGGGCGGCGCGCACGACGCTGCGCTCGGCGAGCACGGTG
The DNA here is from genome assembly GCA_963778795.1 of uncultured Pseudomonadota bacterium. Taxonomy (GTDB): domain Bacteria; phylum Myxococcota_A; class Polyangia; order Fen-1088; family Fen-1088; genus DASRQZ01. The sequence continues at coordinate 696,527 of CAVZVU010000006.1, forward strand.
TCGAGCATCAGCAGCAGGTTCAGATCGAGCGCGCCTAAGCTCACGGTGCGTGATCATATACCTCACGAATGATCACTGGATGAAAACGATCGCTGGACCTAGCTTTTCGTATCCATGACGACCACATCCATCCGACGACACACGACCTGGGTCGCCCTCGCCACGCTGGGAGCTTGCGGGTGCGCCCATCCATCAACCAGGAGCAATGCCATGTCCATGTCAATGTCCACGTCCGACGATCCCCGAGACGAGAACAAGCGAAGCGTCGCGAAGCTGTTCGATACCTTCAACCACGACGACCTCGGTCCGCTCGACCAGCTGGTGTCGCCCGAATACGTCGGCCCGCAGGGCGACAGGGGGCCGGCCGGCTTCCGGGGCGTCATCGCCGGGCTGCACGCCGCCTTCCCCGACATCCATTACACCGTCGACGATCTGGTCGCGGAAGGCGACCGGGTGGCCGCCCGCTGGCACTGGACCGGGACGCACAAAGCTCCGTTCCGCGGGTTTCCGCCCACCGGCAAGGCGATCTCGAACTCGGGCGCGGGGATCTTCCGCTGCCAGGACGGTAAGATCGTCGCCGGCGCCATCGAGACCGATCGCCTCGGATTCCTGGAGAAGGTTGGCGCGGTGCCCGAGAACGTCGGACGCGGTCCTGCGCTGCTCGCGCCCGCCGCAGCCCGTTAGCCACGACGGCCGTCCCCGTCCGATAGTGTGATCGATCCGTCCGGCTCGCGACATCAGCCGGTGTGCGAAGGTCGAGCGCCCCTCTTCTCGCGTTCTCCCTTGTTCTCCCGGTCTTTCTCCCGGTCTTTCTTTCGATCTTGGCCTGCAGCGCCAACGATGGCCGTCTTGATTCGATCGGAAGTGGAGGCACCCCAGGCGCCGGCGGCGATTCCTCCGGCGGTGGCGCGACCGGTTCCACCGGCGGCGCGCGTACGGCAGGACAAGGTGGCACCGGCACCGGCGCGACGGGGGGCGCGGGTGGCGCAGGGAGCGGAGGAATCACCGCCACGGGCGGGGCTACCGGCGCCGCCGACGCTGGCGTTCGAGATGGCGGCGCCGATGCCCGCCCGGCGGGCACGGGCGGGGCCAGCGGAGGCACGGGTGGAATCACCGGCAGCGCCGGGGCAGGCGGGGCCATCGCGCGCACCCTCGCCGCGATCGTCGACGAACGACCGATCGGCGGCGCCTCGCTGCAGAATGGAACTACCGGCGGGGGCACGTACGCGGTCGCGATGGCGGCGGGGAACCTGGTCAACGTGACCAGCGTCAGTCAGTTCCTCAGCGCCGTGGCCGGCGCAACGCCGAAGGTCATCCTGATTGCCGCCGGCACGTACGATTTCACGACGACGGCGACCACCGTCCAGGTCTGTCACGTGGCGTGCAACCCGACGACGCCCGTCGCCTTCGAGGCGACCGGGTCGTTCTTCTGCCCGGCGGGTGCCGCGCTGCTCAATGCCTCGCTCACCTCGACCAAGGTGACCGTCGGCTCCAACAAGACGATCATCGGGCTCGGCGCGGGCGCGACGTTGAAGAACCTCGAGATCAATCTCTCGGGGTCGACCAACATCATCATGCGCAACTTGACCCTCTCGGACATCAACCCCGGGATCCTCGACCAGGGCGACGCGTTGCTCATGTGGCCGTCCGATCACGTTTGGGTCGACCACTGCACCTTCGTCAACGCGAGCCACTCGTTCCTGAACATCGCCTCCGGGTGGGACGCCGCCGGGAACCTCACCACGCTGACCGGCTACATGACCTTCTCGTGGAACCGGTTCTTCGGCACGACGACCAATAGCTGCGGCGGCAAGACCCATTTTGCCATCGGCACCAATCGCAACCCCGGTCTCACCTTCCATCACAACTGGATCGATAACAGCAACGGGCGCAATCCGTCGTTGTTTGGGCCGTACACCTGGGTCCACATGTTCAACAACTACTCCTCGACCATCACCTATTACGGCGTGGCCGCGCTCTGCGGCGCGTCGACCTTGCTCGAGGGGAATGCTTTCTCCAAGGTCAGCTGGGCGATCTACAACAACGATGGCGGCGCCCCGACCTACAGCTACTGTCACGCCGGGTACTTCGGCAATGTCTACGCGCCGCTGAACGACGCCACCTACGGCGCGCGTAACAACCTGCTCGACGCGGCGACGACGACGAACCTGGGCGGACAAACGACCTTCAGCGCGGCGGTGGCGGTGCCGACGCTGGTCAGCGGTTTGACCTACCGGGTGACCGTGCCCGCAGCGCCCGGGTTCGCCGCGACCTCGTACACCTATACCCTCGACGCCAGCCCGTCGACGGTCGCCACGACCGTGCCTGCGGGCGCGGGCGTGGGGCATCTGTTCTAGGCGTCGGGCCCTCACTGACCGCTCGAGGAAAGCAATGATGAGACGCGTTCGCCTGGACCGGTTGTCTCGATCCACATTGTCCACGTTGGCCATGTTGACCACGGTTGCCGCGCTGGGTTCCGGCTGTTCGTCGAACGTCGGAGATGGGGGAGGTGGCGTCGGCGGCAATGGAACGACTCCCGATTCGGGACGCACCAACGCCGCCGGAGGTGCCGGTGTTTCGTCCACGGGCGGGCAAGGCCAAGGCGGCACAACGTCGACCGGTGGCGCCGGTTCGGGGGCAGCTCGGGTACGGCGGAAGCATCGCCGACGCGGGAGTGAGCGATGCGCGCGGCGGCGCCGTCGCCGACGGTGGCGCCGACAGCCGCGACAGTGGTGGAACGATCGCGCAACCTCCCGGCAATCTGGTCACCTTCCCAGCCTCCAGATTGGTGGGTGTGGCAAGCGGCAAGTGCCTGGGCGTCGTGGGCGCGAGCACGGCGAACCTTGCACCCGTCGAGCTCGAAACCTGCAACGGCTCTACGTTCCAATCTTGGACGGCCGCGCAGGATGCTTCAGGCTTTGCGACGCTGACCAACGCCGGGAGCGGGAAGTGCCTCGATGTCACGGGCACCTCCCTGGTCGCCGGCGTGATCTTGCAGCAGTACAACTGCGGCGGGAACGACAATCAGAAGTGGCGGATCACCGACACCGGCGGCCAGAAGCTCGCCATCCAGTCGAAGTGGAGCCGCCTGGTCGTCGACGTTCAAGGCGCGGGCGTCGCGGCTGGAACCCCCGTGGTCCAGACCGCATGGTCCGCCACCCAGAGCCAGCTCTGGACCGCCTCGCTCAGCGCACCTTGCGACATCTATCAATCCGGCAACACGCCGTGCGTCGCGGCGCACAGCACGGTTCGCGCGCTCTACGGAGCCTACAACGGCAGGCTCTATCAGGTTCGGCGCGCCTCGGACAACACCACCAAGGACATCCCAACCCTCGCTGCGGGAGACTTCGTCAACATCGCGATCCAGGACGCGTTCTGCGCCAACACGACCTGCACCATTCCGATCATCTACGACCAGTCCCCGCAACACAACGACCTTCCGGTCTCGCCGAAGGTGAACTTTCTGCAGAACGGCGGCCAGGCAGCGAACGCCACCGACGGCAAGATCACGGTGGGCGGACACACGGTCTACGGCATTTACGTCACCGGCAACCCCAACTACCAAACGAACCGGACCGCGCCAACCGTGGCCTATCGAAACAACGCCACCAAAGGCATCGCAACCGGCGACCAGGCCGAAGCCATGTACATGGTGCTGGACGGAAAGCGCTTCAGCAGTCCCTGCTGCTTCGACTATGGGAACGCCGAGACGAGCGGCAATGACGACGGCAACGGCACGATGGAGGCCATTTACTGGGGGAGCGACACGCTTTGGGCCCGGGGCGGTGGCAACGGCCCGTGGATCGCCGCCGATCTCGAGAACGGCATGTACAAGGGAGACTCTACCAATACCCCGAGCAATACCTCGATCACCGGGTTGTCCTGGGTGACGGCCATGCTCAAGGGCCCTTCTGGAAACCATTTCACGCTCAAGGCCGGCAATGCGCAGTCGGGCACGCTGGCGATCAAGTGGGATGGAGGACGTCCAACGCCCAACTACAGTCCGAAGAAGCTGCAGGGAGCGATAATCCTCGGCACCGGCGGCGACGGAAGCTTCGGTGGCACCGGCACTTTCTACGAAGGCGCCATGACGATCGGCAATCCTTCGGACGCGATCGACGACGCGATTCAGGCCAACATCGTCGCGGCCGGGTACGGGCGCTGAACGGACCCGACTCACCGGCAAATCATCGACATCTCCGGCGCGCCGGCCCTTGCGGACACCTCGGACATGGGGTCTCATGAGCTCCGGAAGTGTCCGAGAGGAACCCGTGATGCCGCATCGATTCGAGGCTGTTCCTTGCTTCGCCGTACGCCCGCCGCGGGCCGCGCCGGCTTTGCTGGTGGGCTGGCTCGTCTTCGCGGCATTCATCGGCGCCTGCAGCTCGGTGGAAACACACAACCTCGACGGGGCCGGGGGAACCGGCGGCCAGATTGCGGGCGGGGCGGGGGGCAGTTCCTGCGGCGGACTGTCCGGGCAATGCGTCCCCTCCTGCGCTCAGGAGGTCAGTGACCTTGGCAGCGAGATCTGCGACGTGAACACCGGCGCGTGGAGCTGCGCGGAGGGATGGGTCCTGCGGTCGGGCTGCGCGCCCGGCTCGTGTGCTCGCTGGGACAACGGGTACTGCTGCGACGTCACCACGGGTGTCAGCCGACCGCCCTCCTGTCAACCCGATGGGTTCACGGGCCAATGTGGGGCCGGCACCCGGGCGGTGGGTGGCGCCAACTGCATTCCGGACGGCCTCGCGACCACTAACTGTAGCGACCTGTACGGCACATCCTGCGCGATGGCTGGGCAGCTATGCGAGTTCGGATTGACCATCTGCAGCTGCGATCCCGGTGACGGCGGCCTGACTTGGGCTTGCCAGACGTTGGTGCTCTGAACACCGCGCTCGAGCGATCCATCCTCCCCAGCCAGACGTGGGAGTGGAACCTCAGCCAGGGGCGCGATAGCCCGCGCGACGCGGTAATACGTCAGCGATGGCCCGCACATACCGGCTTCTTCGACGTGGCTCGACGGTGTCGTCTGAAACTTCCGATAGCCGACGCATGCCAAAGCGCCCACACTAGGCATCGCAAGAGATGTCAGCCAAACCAGCGGCCGCCTGACGAGCGACCCGCAAGAGGAGCTCGTGTGCAGAATCTGATCGGAAGTGGTGAATCTTCGGCTTCGAACAACGGGCTCGCGCCGATCATCGCCGCTGTGGCCCCCGCGCTGGCGCTGGTCGTTGTGCCCCGTCGTCCCTGCCAGATCTCCTTCGAGGGCCTGCCCGCGAACGAGCCACACCGGGTCGAGGTGTACGCCTGGTTAGAGAAGCTGGGTGCATTGACCGCTTCCATGACGGCCGGGCAGGTCCGGATCGAAGCCGTCGACCGAGGGCGCAAGGAGCGGCACTATCGCGTTCGCATGGACCTGGTCCTGGCGACGGGCGTTGTGGTCGTCGACTACGACCACCCCAACAACGGCCCACACGAGGATGCCTACGTGGCCATCCGCAACGCGTTCCGGGCGGCACGGCGCCAGCTCGAGGCCCATTCTGAAACGATCGGCGCTTTGGCGCCGGTTTCGTCCTCGTAGGCTTCGTCAGATCACTGCGCCGACGCCTGACGGCTCCCCACGACCCCGGCTTGGCCGGTCCGGCTTTCGGGCCTAATATCGGGGCGTCATGAATCAGGATTGGCGGGGGTCGGCGTTTGCGGGGTTGATGGTGGTGCTCGCGTGCGTCGGCGCATGCAGCTCGCAGATGGAGCCTGCCGATCCGGTGCCGCCGCCGCCCGCACCGACCACGCCGACCACGACGACCACGCTCCCGACGGTGAGCGTGGCTGCGCTAGCTCCGCTGGTCGGTCCCAGCACGAGGATGATCATCGGCGCCACCGCGAGCGCCGTGCTGGATATGCCCGGCGATGCGGTGCAGCTCTTCGTGGGCGATCCCGGGACGATGGCGTCGACCGCCGCCGAGGTCGGCATGCCGGTCTGCTCGATCGAGCCCGACACCCTGCAGACGCCGCCGATGCCCAGCGACGTGGTGAGCTGGTCGCTGCTCTCGGCTCAACAGACCTGCGCCAGCGACCAGCTCGACGACATGCTAGCGAAGCTGCGTCTGTTGCAAACGCCATCCACGGTGGTCATCGTCGCCGCGAACACGGCCGCCACGGTCCACAGCACCAACAACGGCATCAACTTCTTCTACGACCTCGACATCCTTCGGATGCTTCACGCCGCTCGGCAGCTCAACGTCACCGCTTGCGTGGTGGCGCCGAACGACCTGGCGCTTCCCACCCCTCCGTCGGGGCAGACGCCGGGCCTTTCGATCGACGAAGCCCTGGCGAGCTGCAGCCACTAGGCTGGGCTGGGAGATGACGTTCAGCGATGGCTGACTCGTCCAAGTCACCGGGTCGCGCCCTCTCCTCCGCCCTATGGATCGTTCAGATCCTGCTGGCCGCCACCTTCGTGGGCACTGGCCTGTGGAAGGTGTTGACGCCCGTCTCCAAGCTGGCGGCGATGATCCCGTGGGCCGGCCAGGTTTCCGCCGGCTTCTTGTACTTCACGGCGCTGGTCGATCTGTGTGGCGGCGCCGGCGTGATCCTGCCTGCCGCCACCCGCATCAAGCCGGGCCTGACGGTCTGGGCCGCGCTGGGCTGCGCCGCCCTGCAGCTGTGCGCCGTCGCGTTCCACGTCTCGCGCGGCGAAGCGGCCAAAACGCCCTTCAACGCCCTGCTGGTCGCCCTGTCGCTGTTCGTGGCGTGGGGCCGGCGCCGCGCCCCGCTGGCGCCGCGCTAGTGCCGCCCATGCGTTCGCTTTCGGACGGCACCGAGTCTTTCAACGTCACCGTGCTGACGCCGGCCCACCCCACCCGGGTGGTGCTCTTCGGCGTGGGACGCGGCGGAGATCCGGGGCGGCACCTGCCCCTCCTGGAGTCGCTCGCCGGGCGCGGCTGCGCCGTGGTCGCGCCTCACTTCGAGCGGCTGCCGTCGGCGATCCCGACCGAGGCCGACTTGCGGCTGCGCGCCCGTCGCCTGCGGCTCGCTCTCGATGCCGTGGATGCGGCGGCGCTGCCGGTGGCGGGGGTCGGGCACTCGCTTGGCGCGACGATGCTGCTCGCCTTCGCGGGCGCGCAGCTATGGACCATCTTGGGCGAGCCGCTCGCCGTGCCACCCATCGCGCGGCTCGATCGCCTGGCGCTCATGGCTCCGGCCACCGACTTCCTGCGTGGCCCCGGTGCGCTCGACGATGTACGCACGCCGATCCTCGCGTGGGCCGGCACGGGCGATGCCATCGCGACACCCGAGCAGGTACGGCTCATCGAGCGTGCCCTCGCGCCGCGCGTGCCCGTGGAGACGCGTGTGATCGACGGCGCGGGGCACTTCTCGTTCATGAACTTACCACCGCCGCATGTCACCGAGACCCTCCCCGACCACGGTGCGTTCCTCTCCCGCCTCGCGGAAGAGGTCGGCGGTTTCGTCACCGGCTGACGACAGCGGCTAGCCGAGCGTCCCCGGTCGTGCGGCCTTGGCCTGTCGTCGCGAGCCGGAGCGCAGCTTGGTCCAGACGAAGCCGCCCACCGGCGCGACGATCAGCCCCCACAGCCACTCGACGTGCTCTGAGACGAACCCGCGAACGCGGGACCAGGCGGTCACCCGCACCTTGATGGTCTTGTCCCAGCTGCGGATCATGTATTCGGTGTTGGTGCCGTCGATCGTGACCCGCGCGTTCAGAACCAACGCCAGCAGCTGTTCTCCCGACTGTTGGGGGGTGATTTGCCAGCGCCATTCAGTCGTGGCCTGGGCACCGACCGGTTGTTCCTCGTTCGTGTCGGCGGCGATCTTGAAGCCCGGACCAGTCAGGTGCGCCTCCATGACCGGCGATACCTTGACCGTCGCGCCGTCGACGCTACCCGGTTGGCCGTCGTTCAAAGCCTTCTTGAGATCATCGACGGTGGCCGCGAGGGAGATCAACAGGCGCAACACCCGCGTGTCGTCGATGTCCATCTCTTGCGGCACCTCGTAAGCGATCGACGCCTGCCGCAGGCGCGCCAGCGCTTTATCCAGCGCATCGTAGTCCGGCCCAGCGTCGGCGGCCGCCGCGGGCGGCGCTGCAGCGTTGGCGGCCGACTCGGGCGCCGCTGCGGCCGATGAAGGTGGTCGGGCCCGGAGCAGTCTGTGGGCGGCCGTGGGGCCGGCCTCGTCGGTCGTGCGCTTGCCGGCCTCGACGGCGCGGTCCAGCTTCACCTCGGCTGCCATGGTTTGCACGTTCTGCTGGCCGAGCTGAATCTTTTTGATTTCCAGAGAGCGCGCCGCCACGCTTCGCGCCGCCGTCCAGTCTCCTCTCTCGGCGAGCACCGTGTGCAGCGCATCGAGACCGGCCGCGGTTTTCAAATGACCGGTGCCGAATGCGTGCTCGGTGATCGACAGAGCGCTGCGCAGAAGCGTCTCCGCCTCGGCGGACTCTCCGGTCGCGCGCAGGACATTCGCCAACCGGGTTTCAATCTCGGCGACGGCCGGTGCCTCGGGCCCGAGCGATCGCAGCGCCAGCGCCAGCGCCTGGCGGTATTCCCTTTCGGCCCCGGCCCAGTTGCGCGTGTCTTCGAGCTTTTGTCCCGCCGCCATGAGCGCGGCGATCTGGCTCGGTCCCGCTGGCGCAGGGGCGACGACCTCATTCGCCAACGCCATCCGCGCCGATGCGGGGGCGAGCCGGACCTCCGGCCGCGCCCAGGCCCGCGCCGTGAGCTGAAAGACGATCGCGATCCCAATCCCGATCCCAATCTGTACCCGCATTGATAGGCCCCTTCCCCGTTCAGCGCCCGCCCCGCCACCGCTTGGGTCGGTCGACAAACACGAAACCTGGCGATTCGACCGCAATGTGTCCGGTTTGTCGAGAGACCCGTCTTTCACGCGACCCCGGTCTTCACGCCACCCAGGTCCTGGGCGTCTTCGGTTGGTCTCGCAGAATGAGCGGACGCAGGCGCAAGCGCGCGCGATTCATCCGCGTGCCCACCGTGCGAACCGGAATGCCGAGTCGCACGCCGATCTCCTTGTATGAGAGCCCTTCGAAGGCGTAGAGCGCGTAGGTGTCGCCGTATTGACGAGGCAGCGCCGCGATCGCCCGGGCGACCGATTCGTCCGAGACCATCCGCCAGAGCGGGAGGCGCTCGTCCTTGGGCGCGTTTGGGATCACGCTCGCGTCGGCGGTGAGGACCTCGAGGGCGGCGTGGCGCCTAAGATCGTAGTAGAGATTCCGCAGGATCCGGTTCAGCCACGCCTGAAAATCCGACCCCGGCACGAACTGTGCCTGAGCCTCGAGCGCGCGGCGACAGGTCTCCTGGGTCAGGTCCTTCGCTTCGGCCGCGTGGGCCGCCAGGCGGCGGGCGCGTGCCTCCAGTCTCGGGAGGGTCGCGATCAGCGACGACTTGAACTCCCAGTTCCGGTTGGAAGTCCGGTTGGAAGTCCGGTTGGACGTCCGGTTGGACATCCGGTTGGTCGATTGGTTGGTTGAGTGTGTGACGGACATTCCCGACGACCAAAGCAATGATCGTGCCTCGAGGACTTCGCCGGGTCCCGCGCGACCCAACGACCGCGACGCGGGGAACAGCGCGCAGCGAGATGGTCAATTGAACAGAACGTCCGGACGTCTTGAACAAGTTGTCCAATCACTGAACAGACTGTTCAACCGTCCGCCCCCTTGCGCGCTTCTCAAGTCGCCATCTTCCATGATATCGATTGGCTCAATCGGGAGATCGCAGGTCGGGTAGTCCCGGGGGGCTGGCCAATGTCCATCACGACCACCGAAGTGAAGAATTTTTGCGGCGCGGGCGAGCCGTGGACCGGTACCCACGTCATCGTCGTTGCCCCGGAGTTCGTGGAGGTTCTTCAGGTCGGCGACGGCGACCACCTGTACATCGGACGTTTGCACGATTGTCGCGTCGTCCTCTCCGACACCCTGGCGTCACGGCATCACGCGCGGCTCGCCTTCGAGCCAGGCCGCGCGACCATCGAAGATCTGGGCAGCCGGAACGGCACGCGGCTGAACGGCTCGCTGATTGCTGCCGGTCTGCCGACCCTGCTGTCCCCGCGCGACGTGGTTGATATCGGCACGACGCGCATCCTCATCGATGACGGTCCTTATTTTCCTGGGCGGCGGCGGGTGCTGTCGTATGACGGGCTCGAGGCGATCCTCGAAGACACCTGTTCCCGCTTGCCGAAGACCGAGGCCAGCGTGGCGCTGTTGAGGTGGGAGGTCGCCGACGTCGTCGCCTGGCCGCGGATCGCGGCGGCGCTGTGTGGGGCGGTGCCTGCGCACCACGTGCTGGCGGTCTATGGTGTCCGGCATTTCTTGGCGATGCTCTTCGGCGTCGATGCCGAGGCCGCTCGCAAGATTGCCGAGGACGGAAAGCGGGCGCTCGCCTCGCAAGCCGGGGCGGTGAAATTCGGCCTGGCCTCTTCGTCGAGCGACGGGCTGGGGGCGCAGGTGCTGCTCGAGCGATCGGTGGACGATCTCAGGCGCGTGCCGACCTGCGCTTCGACCGAGAGCTGGGATTGCGAGAACCCCGAGATGCGTCAGGCGCTGCGGCTCGCCGAGCGGGCGGCGCAATCGAATATCAGCGTCCTCATCAGCGGCAAAACTGGCGTCGGCAAGGACGTTCTGGCGCGCCGGATCCATGCGCTGTCCAGCCGCAACCGCGCGCCGATGTTGAGCCTGAACTGCGGAGGGCTGAACGAGGCGTTGCTGGAGAGCGAGCTCTTTGGACACGAAAGGGGATCGTTCAGCGGCGCCGTCACCGCCAAGAAGGGGCTGCTCGAGACGGCCGACGGGGGCACCGTGTTCCTCGACGAGGTCGGCGAGATTCCGCTGCCGATCCAGGTGAGGTTGCTGCGCGTTCTGGAGACCAAGGAGTTCATTCCCGTCGGGTCGGTCAAGGCGCGTTCGGTCGACGTGCGCTTCATCGCTGCGACGAACCGCGACCTCGAGGAGGCCTGTCGCACGGAGCGGTTCCGCGAGGACCTTTTCTTTCGCCTCGCCGGGATCGTCATCCAGATTCCGCCGCTCAAGGAGCGGCGCGACGAAATACCCTGGCTTGCTCGGCATTTCGTTCGGTTGGTGTGCGCGGGGATGCGGCGCAGCCCGGAGCTGCGATTGACGGTTGCCGCCGAAGATCGGCTGCGTCGGTACGACTGGCCAGGGAACATCCGCGAGCTGAGGAACGTCATCGAGCGCGCGGTGGCGCTGAGCGACGGAAACGAGATCGACCTTGATCATCTGCCGTCCAAGGTCATCGCTGCCCTGGTTACTTCCCGTTCACCGGTGGTGACGGACGGTTTGGTCGGGATGACCGTCAATCCGGGCGATCCGCAATCGCCCGCCCAAGCTCACGCGCAATTCGACGAAAATGAAGACGAAGGGGCGCGAATTGTCCGGTTGTTGCGCGAGCATGGCGGCAACCAGAGCAAGACCGCCCGGGCGTTGGGAGTCTCGCGGGGAACCCTGATCGCGCGCCTCGAGAAATATGGAATTCCTCGGCCGCAGAAGAACGCGCTCTCTCTGGGGGGCAATGGACGGTCGTAGCGCTGGTCGACGCCTGCAGCGTCGTCCGGCCTTTCCGGGGCGTTGGCGTGGTTGCTGCAGCGTTCTGGACCCGCGCCCATGCCGACCTGCGAACCGATGAGCAAACCATCTGGCATCGTCGAACGCGCGCTCGGCGTACTGGCGCGCGAGACGACGCGTGAGGCCGCCCCGCCCGCCGCGCCACCGGGCGAATCGTTCTTGGGCGGCGCGAGCGGGACGGCCGCGATCGAGGACCTGAAGCGCCAGGCAAGTCAGTGGATCGATCGGGTGCTGGAGATCGTGAGCGCCAGCGCCGCTGGCGCGGGCGGCGCCGCTCGTCCGGGCAGCGCCGTTGTTCCGAGCAACGCCGCCGACCGAAATGGGTGGGGCCCGCCGGCGGCCGCGCTCCCGCGCCCCGCGCTCGACCGGGCTCTGACGCTGGCTCCGCCCAGCGCGGTCAGGCCGGGAGCCGTGGCCAATCTGCCGATGCGGCTCGCCAACGACGATGCGATCGCTGCCCTGCTGTCGTTCGCCGCCACCGAGCTCATCGGCGAATCCGGCCACCGAATCCCGGCATCGAGCGTGTCATTTTCCCCGCCGGGCCCATTGATACCGCCGGGAGAGAACACCTCTGTGGCAATCGAGATCGCCGTGCCGCCGGGAACGCCGCCCGGACAGTACGCCGGAGTGATTCAAATCATTGGACAGGCCGGGGCGCGGAAATTGATTTCGATCGAAGTTCGTTGAGACAACCGAGACACCAGGAGACGACGAGAATGGACCGAAACAGCGCGGACGTTTGTTGGACCGAGGATCAGTGGTCGCGGGTGTTGAAGGTCGTCTCCGAGGAGGCGCAGCGCGCGCGGGTTGGGGCCTCATTCTTGCCGACGTCTCAATACGACGATCCCCACGCGCAAGCGATCGCGCCCTTGACGATGACCGATGCGCCGGTGCCGCCGCCGCCCGGTGCCGCTCCTGTTCCGGCAGGCGGTGGTGGTGCAAGGAGGCTGTGGGTCGACAGCGATCCAACGTTGCACGTGATCACCTTTTCGGCGCTGGTGTACCTGCGAAATATCGAGGTTGCCGATCCCGATCTCGGCGCCGCGCTCGGGATGTTCCGCCGGGTCGCCAACAGCATCGCCCGCGTCGAGGATGCGTTCATCTTCCGAGGCAAGCCCGCAGCCGGCAGCGCAATTCCGGGGATTGCGGCCGGGTTCGGGGGGGTGACGATCTCCGACCAATTCGGGAATGCGGGGCTACTCCCGGTTGTGCCGGCGCCGCCGGCCAGGGGCGTTCCGAATGGCGGCAACCGGTCAATCGTCCAGATCGCCGGTAACTCGGGCGGCGACATCGTGCAGGCGATCGTCAGCGCCACTCTCGCGCTCGAGAATCAAGGACAGAACGGCCCTTACGCGTGCGTCCTCTCCAACAGTCTTTTCCTCGACGCGTGCAGCCCGAACACCGCCCTCATCCTCCCGAGAGATCGGATCCTTCCCTTCGTCGAGGGACGCTTCTATCGCTCGAGCACGATCCCCGACGGCTATGGCCTCGTGGTGTCGCTGTCGGGCAGCCCGATCGAGCTGGTGGTTGTTTCGGACTTGCACGTGCGGTTCCTGCACATCGATTCTCAGCCGCGCTACGTTTTTCGCGTCTCCGAGCGGGTGGCCCTTCGTTTGAGAGAAGAGTCCGCCATCGCGGTCCTCTGGCGCTGAAAGGAAACATCACGATGCCCAGCAAAGCGACTCCTCCAAAAACCATTCCCGCCGGCGCGGTTCGCCTCGCCGACTCAGGTCGTTCTTCCATACTGATCGATATCCAGTCCAACCTCAGCCGCCTGGTCACGGCCATGGAGACTGTGGCGAGTCGCAGCGTCTCGTCGTACAGCGACATAGAGCTGCAGAAGCTCCAGCTGACGCTCAGCCAGCAGATCCTGGTGGAGATGCAGAGGCTGACGATCCTGACGACCCCCGATCCTCCGCTGACGACCGATCAGTCGAACGTCACCGGGCCCGGGGGGGGGTCTCGACCCGAGCCCTCCCGCGACTGAGACCAGAGACGGCATGAGACTGTCGAGCGAAGGGCTCACGCTCTGGTACGCGACGCCGGACGCGCCGGCGCCGCCGGAGGAGGGCGCGAGTCGCGAAGGGATCTCGTTGACGATCGGGGTCAGGCCACCGAACCCCGGCAATGCGGTGACCGTCCCCTATCGCGTCGACGGCAAGGGAGCCTCCGTGGTTGTCGCGACCGACGCCGGAACCGACTACACGCGCGACGTCCAATATTTTCGCGCCCATTTTCCGCCTTTTCCCGAGGGGTGCGTGGTCGAGTATTGCCCGGTGTTGACGTGCGGCGGCCGCCAGGCGCCGCCGCCGTCGGCGGTCGTGCGGCTGCCGTCTCGGTTTACGCTCTCCGAACCTCGGTCGCCGGCCGCACCGCTGGCACAGGCTCCGGCCGCCACGTATGGAATGACCGGGGTGCCGCGGTTCACGCCGCAGCTGGAGTTCATCTCGTCGATTCACGCGGCCTTCAGCCAGAGCGTCGACCTGATCGGCGAGACGCCGATCGGCCTCCGTCTCAACTACTACCTCGAAGGGGGAACCATGATCGGCCCCCGGCTCAATGGTCGGGTGCTGCCGCGTGGCGGCGACTTTCTTCTCATCTGCCGTGACGGCGTCGGCGCCGTCAACGTGCAGGCGACGTTCGAGACCGAGGACGGCGCCCGGCTCGGGGCGGAGTATCACGGGATCGTCGACCTGGGGAAGGGCGGCTACGAGCGCGCCGTTCGAGGCGATCTGCCGCGCCTGACGGCGCTGCAGCTGGCGCCCCGCTTCGTGACCGGCGACCAACGATACGAATGGATGAACCGCGCACAGTTCGTCGCGGTGGGCGCGGTGCGATCGGATCGGGGCACCGTCGACTACGACCTGTTCCGGGTCTCCAATCAGATCGACGGGGAATCATGACGTCATGAAGTCCTCCAAGGTCGTGATCCTGGGCGGAGGCGTGGCGGGCATGAGCGCCGCCCATGAGCTGGTCGAGCGCGGCTTCGCCGTCGAGGTTTACGAGCTGCGCGACATTCCGGGCGGCAAGGCGCGCAGCCTGCCGGCGACCGAGCCGGCGCGCGGCAAGCCAGCGACCGCGGGGCCGATGTTCTCGGGTCGACCAGGACGCCTGGCGGCGCCGCTGTTGCCGGGCGAGCACGGCTTTCGCTTTTTTCCCGGTTTCTACCGCCACATCGTCGACACCATGGCGCGCATCCCGTTCGGGGAACGAACCGTGGCCGACAACCTGGTCGACACCACCCAGGTCCACATCGCCCGCTTTGGCAAGCCGCCGGTCTTCTACCCCGCCCGATTTCCGCAGACGCCGCAGGAGATCATGCTGGCGTTGCGGTTCGTGATCGGGCTGCTGACGGCCGAGCTCGATGTCCCTCCGCAGGAGACGGCCTTCTTTGTCGAGAAGATCTTCCAGATCATCTCGTCCTGTGAAGAGCGGAGATTGGCGGAGTACGAGAAGCTCGGCTGGTCGGAGTTCGTCGAGTCGGCCTCGCATTCGGCGGGTTATGAGAAGTTCTTCGCCAACGGTTTCACTCGTTCATTGGTGGCGGCCAAGGCCCAGCGGGCCAGCACGCGAACCATCGGAGACATCTTCATCCAGATGATCCTGTCGGCGATGACGCCGCCCAAGACGGCCGATCGCCTGCTCAACGGCCCCACGAACGACGTCTGGATCAACCCCTGGCTCGCTCACTTGCAGGCGTGCGGGGTGTCGTATCACTTCAATGCTCAGGTCGTCGCGATCGAATGCCGCGACGGCGTTGTGCGGTCGGCCACGGTGGTCGAAAACGGGGCTCGACGAACCGTGTCGGGCGACTACTTCATCGCGGCGCTGCCGGTTGAGCGTCTGGCCGGGCTCTCGACGCCGGCGCTCGAAGCCGCGGATCCCGGGCTTGGCCGCTTGCAGGAGCTGAGCGAGTACGTCGAGTGGATGAACGGCATCATGTTCTATCTCAAAGAAGATCAGCCGATCGTTCACGGACACAGCATCTACATGGACACGCCCTGGGCGCTCACCTCGGTGTCACAGGCGCAGTTCTGGCCGAGCTATGACCTGTCGAAGTACGGCGACGGCCAGGTGCGCGGCATCCTCTCCGTCTGCATCTCCGACTGGGACGTCGAGGGGTTGAACGGAAAGCAGGCCGACGATTGCACGCGAGACGAGATCAAGAATGAAGTCTGGGAGCAGCTGAAACGCAGCCTCAACGTGGGTGGCAAGGTGGTGCTGCGCGACGACATGCTGCACTACTGGTTTCTCGACCCGAGCATCGAAGACACCGACCCCGCCGTGCCCGGCTACGAGACCAACGCCGAGCCGCTGCTGGTCAACTACGTCGACACCTGGCGCCTGCGGCCCGAGGCGGTCACCGCGATCCCGAACTTCTTCCTGGCCTCCGATTACGTCCGGACCTACACGGACATCGCCACCATGGAGGGCGCGAACGAAGCGGCGCGCCGAGCGGTCAACGGGGTCCTCCGCGCGTCGGGATCGGCCGCCGAGCCGTGCGGCGTCTGGAAGCTGCACGAGCCAGAGGTGTTCGCCCCCCTGCGCGCCTACGACCGCGACCGGTTCGTTCGCGGTCTACCCTGGGACGCGAGCGCGTTCGCGCCGGCCACGCAAAGTCAGGCGCTCGCCGATCCGGCAGGGATCGTCCCCGCCGTGGCGGCGCAGAGCGGTCGCGTTCGCATCTTGGAGGGCTGAGCGGCGTGCCTGCCGTCGACATCGAGCGCGGGCTCGAGCGCTATCGGTCGATGGTCATGCCGGGGCTGCTGGCCGCGCTCGCCGACCGCGAGCCCCGACGCTACCTGTACGATCTGATCGCCAACCACCTCCGCCGCATGGGAAAGGGGCTGCGGCCGGCGCTGTGCATCGCCACGACCGAGGCCTTCGGCGGCCAGGCGGCTCACGCGGTTCCCTCGGCGGGCGCGCTCGAGATGCTTCACAACGCCTTTCTCATCCACGACGACATCGAGGACGGCAGCGAGAGCCGGCGCGATCGCCCGACCATGTTCGTCGAGCACGGGCTGCCGCTGGCGGTGAACGCGGGCGACGCGATGCAGGCGCTCGCGATCCGGATGCTCAAGGACAACGTTCAGGTCGTCGGGCCCGAGGTCGCCTGGCAAATCGTCGGCGAGTTCGACCACCTGCTGATGCGTTCGCTCGAAGGCCAGGCGCTGGAGCTGGGCTGGGTGCGCGAGAACAACTGCGCGGTGACCGAGGAGGACTACTTGACGCTGGTCTTGAAGAAGACCTGCTGGTACAGCTTCATCCATCCCTGCCGCCTCGGCGCCCTCATCGCGCGCGGCCCCGACTTTGATCTGTCGACCTTCGATCGCTTCGGTTTCCTGCTGGGCGCCGCCTTTCAGATCCAGGACGACGTGCTGAACCTGGTCGGCGACCGCCAGAAGTACGGCAAGGAGATCGGCGGGGATCTGTGGGAGGGGAAGCGGACCCTGATCCTCGCGCATCTCTTCGATCGCCTTGGCGATCGCGATGCCTCCAGGCTGCGCGGCATCCTCGGCAAGTCGCGCGTCGACAAGTTGCCGGGCGAGATCGACTGGATCTACCAGCAGCTGGGCCGCCACGGCAGCATCGACTTTGCGCGGGCTGCTGCCCGTGAGCTGGCGGAGGCCACCGTGCGCGAGCTCGAGGTCGCCTATCGCGACGCCCCGAACCAGGGCCCCAAAGCGCTGATCGAGCAGCTGGTCCGCTACACGATTGAACGCGAAGTCTAGCTAGTGTCCTGGCTCTAGCTCGGCGATGCCGGGGCACATCGTGGCGACGAATCGATCGACGCGGACGACCCCCTGGTCGTGGAGCCATCGCTCCGCCTGCGCGCGCCGCTCGTCGCGTTCGCGGCCCGGCGGCATCAGACTGGCGAGCGCGTGCCGCGCCACCTCGCGGTAGGCCGCCATCTCGGCGCGCTCGAAGCCGCCGATCGCCTCCTCGAGCGCCGACCTCGCGGCGGCGTTGTCGCCGCGGGTGCTGGCAATGCCGGCCCGCAACAGCGCGCACCACGGCGGCGCGGCGGGAACGGGATCCTTGGCCAGCTGGCGCGCCATGCGCTCCGCGTCGGCCAGCAAGCGGCGCGCCGCTTTGTCTTCGGGCGACCCCGGGGCGACTCGGGTCACGCCCTCCTGCCCCTTCAGGTTCTCGTGGGCCAGCGCGATGGCCGCGCGACCACGCAGGTAGGGCAGGTGCGTCCGGAAGAGCCGCAGCGACAGCAGGAACGACTTCCGTAGATCGGGCCACTGTTCGAGGATCGCCTTCCAGGCGCGCTCGGGCCGATTCTTGTAGATCTCGCCGTTCACCAGCGCCGTGAGCAGATACATGTTCTGAGCGCGATAAGCCCCCTCGGGCCAGCCGGCGGCGCCGGCAGTTTGCTGGGCCATGATCTGCGACGCCGCTTCATAGGCTTCGTCCAGCCGTTCGGCCGCCATCCAGCTCAAGATCCCTTCTCGCAGGGTGTAAGTCTCGAGCGCGCCGTACAGCACATGGCGGCTGCCCATCTCGGCCAGGTAGTCGCGCTGCAGCCGCCTGACCTCCGCGAGATCGCCGCGCATCGCGAGCGCCTCGACCAAGAAGGCAATGACCGTCGACCGCTCCCAGTACGTGCCCGGGCATTCATCGCGAAACAGCCGGAGGGACGCGTGGCACGAAGCGATGGCCTCGGTCAGCCGTCCGTGTGTGAGAGCCACGTTCGCGAGCGCGAGGTGGTGCCACGCCTGATCGTACGGGTCCTTGGTGTCCGCGGCGAGCTCCGCGGCGCGCGCCAGCAAGCGCTGGCAGTTGCGATCGAAGAACCGCATCCCCAGGTACGTCTCCATGGTGGCCTCGAAGGCGAGCGCGCGGCAGACCGTCGAATGATCCCCGTCGTCGAGCGCGTCGAGGAGGTGCATGCCGCGGAAAGCATCCGACAGCGTCACGTTCACCATCGAGAAGCTCGTCGATACCGCCCACAACACCTCGAGTCGCTCGCGCGCAATGTCCGAGATCAGCGCCTGGCGCCGCGGGCGGGACAGCTTGCGCTTGCGCAGCAGGAAGAGGATTCGCCGCCAGGTTCCGTAGAAGAGCGCGCGGCCTTGAGAGCGGGGAACGGGAATGCGCAGCTCGTCGAGCACTCCGCGCATGACCCGCCAGCCCGAGCTGAGGTCGCCGTTCTTGAGGTACTGCTCGGCCGCGAGGCGCCGCAACGTGCGCGGGCGGACGCCCGCCGAGGCCTCGTTCTCGAGGGCGGCGGCGGCCTCGAGATATTTCTCGGCAGCCACGGCGCCGTGACCGGCGTTGGCGAGCGCTCGGGCGGCCTTTGCGAGCAGATCGCCGCGCGCGGTCTCGGGCTTCTGCAGCTCGACCGCCTTGGTGTAGAGCTCGGCGGCGCGCTCGAACGCCAGCGCGCGCTCCGCCTGCTCCCCGGCTTGGGCGGCGAACTCCGCCGCGCGATCGCGGATGCCCGCGCGCAGGAAGTGCTCGAACAGCGCCTCGAGGTCGGTGTCGCCCGCGCTCTCGAGCTGGCGCGCCAGGGCCTCGTGCAGCGCCCGCGTGTCCTCGGGCGACATGCGGTCGGCGACGACCTGGCGGATGCGGTCGTGGGCGATACCGAGCCGCCGCTCCGCGGGTGAGCCCCAGTCGACGACGAAGCTGGTCGCCCGCAGGAGTGCGACGATCTCACGGTCGTGGGATTCAATCCCCGCCGCGCGCACCGCCACGGGCGCGCTCACCGGGCGCCCCGCGATCACGATGGTGTTCAGCAAACGTCGCGCCTCGGGCGGCAGCCGGTCCATCCGCGCGCCGACCAGCTGATCGAGCGTGATTCGCTCGGGAGCGGGCAGCGTCTCGACCTCGGGGAATAACGACTCGCGCGCCAGCTCGTGAATGAACAGTGGGAATCCCGCCGAATCGCGCGCGATGCTCTCCGCCGCCTGCGTCGGCGACTCGCTGCCCTGCCGAGACAACAAGCTCTCAGCGAGGCGCCGCGCATCGTCGGGCCCCAGGGGTTCGATGGCGAGTCGTTCGATCTCCAGGGGCACCGTGTTCTTGCCGGGGCCGCCGCCGAGAAACCCGCCGATCTCACCGGCCTGGCCGCTGTCCGAGCGCAGGCAGCCGATGAGCAGCGCCGACGGCGCGCCGGGGCGGCCCAGCAGCTCGGCCAGCAGGGCGCCGCTGTCGAGGTCGGACCACTGGACATCGTCGATGAACAGCACCAGCGGCTTCTCACGCGCCAGCGCGGCCAGGATGTCGCGGAGCGCGGCGAAGGCCCGCCGGCGCTTGTCGGGAAGATCCTCGGGCGGGCTGAACGCTGGATCGACCGGGGCGGCGGCCGCGATCTTGTCGAGCACCGGGAACAGATCGGCGAGGAGGAGTACGTCCGGCGTCAGGAGGTTCTTGATGGCCCCCGGCGCCAGGCCCTCGAGGTGCTCGGCGAGGTGATCGATCAGCGAATCAACCGCTTTGTAGGGAACTGACTCGCGATCGTAGCAACGCCCCTCGAGCACGACGGCGCCCAGGGTGCGGGCCTCGCGCAGGAAGACGCGCACCAGCGTGCTCTTTCCGACCCCTGACGGCCCCGAGGCCAGCACGATGGTGGGCGAGCCGGACCGGCTGCGGGCGAGCGCGGCGCGCATGCGGCCGAGCTCGTCGACCCGATTCACGAACACGTAGTCGCTGCGCAGCGACCGCAGGGCGTGCGGTTGACGACGCGGCGGCTCCTGCCCCAGCCGCGCGAGGATCTCCGCTGCCGAAGGACGCCGCGCCGGCTCGACGTTCAGGAGATCAACGCAGAGATTGTCGAGGAACGCCGGGGTGCTCTCCGCCAGCAACGACGGCCGGATTCCGAATAGCTCCTGCTGGGGGGCATTCATCCCCCGCCGGACCTGGGGGAACGTCCCGGTCAGGGCCTGGTACAGCATGACACCCAGGCTGTACCAGTCGGTGGCCGGGGTCGGCGCTGGCCTCCCGGGCGCGAACAGCTCGGGCGCCATGTAGTAGAGGGTGCCGCGCAGCGGGCTGGCCGATAGGGCGGGTGCCTGATCGGTCACGATTTCGGTCACGAGCCCGAAGTCGACCAGCACCACGCGGCCTTCCAGATCCACCAATACATTCGACGGCTTGATGTCGCGATGGAGCTTGCCGGCCGCGTGCAAGGCGTCGACCCCCCGCACCAGCTGAGCGGTTGCGTCCTGCAGCCGCCCGATGTCGACGAAGCTTCCCGCAAGCAGCGCGCCCGGCTCGGTCGGTGCGGCCCACGGCGTCCCCAGGGGCGACGCGGTCGTGAAGGTCTGGACCGATGTGGAGGTGCCGAGGCCGCTGACGTAGTCGAGGAAGTTCAACCCACGAATCAGCTCCATGGTCATGAACCAGACCCCGTCGACCGCGTTCATTTCATACAGGGACACGAGGTTGCGGTGGACCACGCCGGTAAGGGCGCGAAACTCCTGCTTGAACAGCAGCAAGGAGTGCGAGCTCAGAGAGTGGAGCGTCTTGAGCGCGATCTCCTCCTGCAGCGTGCGGTCGTACGCGTGATAGACGATGCCCATGCCCCCCTGGCCCAGGGGACGAAGGAGGCTGTACCTCTCCGTACCCATGAACGAGCCCAGTTTCAGGGTTGGCTTCACGCGCTCGGTCTCTGCTGGAACTTATACCGCGCAACCCCTACCGGAGATCAACGGCGCGCGTCCGTGGCTGGGATCACGGGCCGGCGCGAGCGATTCTCGCGGGGGGACGACTTTGTGGATATCTGAGTTGAGCCCGCCCGGCAGAGCGTCTGATAGTCTCCGGCTCGTTAGGAAGGTCGGGAGTTGCGATGAGCCCTCTCAGCTCGGTGAACGCGTGGCTCTCGGGTTTCTTCGCGTGCGCCGCGATCCACTACGCGGTCCACTGGTGGCTCTCGCGCCACGAGCGGATCTTCCTTCGTGCCTTCAGCGCGCTCGTCTCGGGCGTGCTGGGCTTCCTCGCCCAGCCCTTCGACGATCGCGAGCTCCTCGACGGCCTCGCGCGCGCCCTGGCCGCGCGCGGCGCTGCGGAGCGGGCGGTGGCCCAGTCGTAGTGCCGTCTCGAAGGCGATCCCGGGGCGAGGTTGAGTGTTAAAGTGCGCGGCGGTGGCGTCGATGAGCGACTCTCCGAGGGTAGCCGTGGACTCGAGGCACGCCGTTCAGTTCTATGAGGACGACGGATTCTTGTGCGAGATCCTGACGGACTTCTCGCGCGAGGGAATCGAGAACGGCGAATCGGTCATTCTGGTCGCGACCGCTCCCCACCGGAGGGAGGTCGAGCGCCGGCTGACCGAGCGCGGGATCGATGTCGGGGGTCCCCAGGAATCGGGACAGCTCGTCCTGCTCGATGCGCGTCAGGCGCTTTCTTCGTTCATGGTCGAGGGGAAGCCGGACACGGACCGGTTTCTGTCGAGCATCCGCGGACTGCTGGCGACGGCGACTCTCGACGGGCGGCGTGCCGCTCGACTCTACGGCGAGATGGTCGATCTGCTGTGGCGCGACGGCAATCACGGCGCCGCGATTCAGCTGGAGGAGACCTGGAATGCCTCCGCGAAGACACATTCGGCCCGGGTCCTCTGTGGGTACGCGATGGACAACTTCGTCAAAGAGACTCTGACGGCCGAGTTCGCGCGGGTTTGCGAGGCGCACACGGAGGTACGACCAGCCGAGGGCTTCCGGACGGCGCACGAGCATGGCGCGCAGATGCGCGAGGTAGCGCGGCTGCAGCAACGCGCGCGGGCGCTGGAAAGCGAGGTGACACGGCGCCATGGTCTGGAGGTGGCGCTCCGTCAGGCGCTGGAGCGCGAGCAGGTGGCCCATCAGGCGAAGGACCAGTTCCTCGCGATGCTCGGACACGAGCTGCGGAATCCGTTGGCCGTGATTTCACTCACGCTGGAATTGATGGGACTGCGCCAGGACGATCGGGTCGTCGAGGAGCGCCGGACGATCGATCGGCAATTGAAGCTCCTCGTCCGAATGGTCGACGATCTGTTGGACGGCGCTCGGCTCAACTACGACAAAGTCGAGCTGAACAAGGAACCGTTGCAGCTGTCGGAAATCGTCGCCGGCGCGCTGGAAATCGCGAGCCCGATCATCGCGAGGAAGCGGCAAGCGATCAGCGTCTCCGTGGCGACCGACGGATTGGTCATCGAGGGAGATCGGCACCGCCTCGCGCAGGCGATTGGCAACCTGGTGACGAACGCGGTCAAGTACACGCCCGAAGGAGGGACCGTCCGAATCACTGGCGCGACCGCGGACGGCAAAGTCATTCTGAGCATCGAAGACAACGGTGTGGGCATCGCCCCGGATTTCCTCCCGCGCGTGTTCGAGGCCTTGGTTCAAGGCGATCGAAGCCTCGACCGCAGCGAAGGCGGCCTGGGGATGGGGCTGGCCGTCACGCGGAAGCTCATCGAGCTTCACGGTGGAACGATCGTGGCGCGCAGCGACGGCCCCGGAATGGGCAGCACGTTCACGTTGTGCCTGCCGCACATCGCGAGCCTGGCCCGCGACGACGTCCAGGCGAGCCTCGGATGCCCGCCGGCCTGATGCGATGAGGAGACCGAGCGCCCCACAGGTCGAAAGGGCCAAGAGCCTGCTTTCGACCGAGGGGGAGTGGGAGGCAAGCGCGGAGGCGTGCGCGGCGGCGGCCGGACGGGTCTACGACAAGCTCGCGGCTCAGCTGGTCCCGCTCTTGGGTGGCGCTGGCGTTCAAGCGATGTTCGTGCGCAGCGCGAAGCTGGCGCGGGCCGAGCTCCCTCTCTACGCCGAGCTCGTCCCCGCGATTGAAGGGTCGGGCGAGGGCGCGACGGGACTCAGTGGGTACTTGCAGACGCTCGAGCCGACCGCCGCCACCCAGGCCGCCACCGCCCTGTTCGGTACCTTCCTCGATCTCATCATTACTTTCATCGGAGACCGGTTGACCGTCCAGGCACTGCGGGGTGCTTGGCCCAAAATTGACGAGACGCCAGACGAGACGCCAGACGAGACGGCATCTACGGGGAGCCCAAAGAAATGAGTGACCGCGTTCCGATTCGCAAACTGTCCTCCGGCGTGCCCGGCCTCGACGAGGTGCTCGGCGGCGGCATCCCGGAGTTCTCGTTCAATCTGGTTGCCGGCGGCCCGGGGTGCGGCAAGACGACGCTCGGTCACCAGATCATGTTCGCGAACGCGAGCCCCGAGCGAAAGGCCGTGTACTTCAGCATCATCGGGGAACCGCCCATCAAGATGCTGCGTTACCAGCAACAGTACGACTTCTTCGACGCCGCCAAGATCGGCGACGGCTCGGTGCGCTTCATCCACCTCGGACAGCAGGCGCTCGAGGGGGGGATGGGGAAGGTGCTGGAGGCGGTGGTGCAAGAGCTCGAGCGATCGAACCCGGAGATCGTCGTCGTGGACTCCTTCCGGGCGATGGTGCGCACCACGCTGGCCGGACCGGCCGGCGAGGTACAGGTGACCGACTTCATGCAGCGCCTCGCGCTCGCGCTGACCAGCCACCAGGCGACGACGTTTCTCCTCGGGGAGTACGCCGAGGGCGAGCGCGACAGCGCGGTGTTCACGGTGGCCGACGGGCTGTTCTGGCTGTACCAGGCGATCGATCGCAACTCCGTCGTGCGCAAGGTGCAGGTGATGAAGGTGCGCGGCCAGGGGCAGATCCCCGGGCTCCACACCGCCCGCATCACGGACGCAGGCTTGAGCGTGTTCCCCCGCCTTCCGAGGCCGGAGGAGGTCGTCACCGACCAGCCGCTCAAGCACCGGCTGAAGACCGGGGTGTTGGGGCTCGACAAGCTGATGGAGGGCGGCATCCCGCAAGGATATTCGGTGCTGGTCGCCGGTCCCTCCGGATCCGGCAAGACCGTCCTGTCGAATCAGTTCATCGTCGAGGGCATCAAGCGGGGCGAAAGCGCGATCGTGGCCGTGTACGAGAAGCGACCGAACGAGTACCTACAGACGACCCCGCACGGCGAGGCGTTGCGGAGGCTGGTCCGGCAGGGGAAGCTGGAGGTCCTCTACATGCGCCCGCTGGATCTCTCGATCGACGAGACCGTGATGCAGCTTCGCGAAGCGGTGAAGCGGACCGGCGCCAAGCGGGCAGTGATCGATTCGCTCTCGGGGCTGGAGCTCGCTCTCGCGCCAGCCTTCCGGGAGGACTCGAGGGAGTCGCTTTACCGCATGGTAGGAGCGTTGACGGGCCTGGGCGTCACGGTGATGGCCACCATCGAGCTGTCTGACTCCTACGTCGATCTCCGATTCAGCCCCCAGGGGATCGCCTTTCTCGCGGACGCGATCATCATCCAGCGCTACGTCGAGATCGACGGGGAACTGCGGCGCGCGATGGCGGTCGTCAAGGTGCGGGCCAGCCAGCACAGCAAGGATATTCGAGAGTACGAGATCACCTCCGACGGCGGGATCGCCGTCGGCAAGGCGCTGAAGGGCTACCGGGGCTTGCTGACCGGGACTCCGTCGAGGGACGGAAAGCGGCACAAGAGATGAGGCGATGATGACGGAGCCGGACTTCACCTGCTTCGAGGTGGTCGGGGCGCTCGTCGTCGTGCTCGAGCCCGACGGCCAGATTGTCCACTGGAACCGCCGCTGTTCCGAGTTGACCGGCTACTCGCTCGAGGAGGTTCGTGGCCGGAGGTTCTGGGACTTCCTCCTGGTGCCGGAAGAGATCGAGCCGGTCAGGGCCGCCTTCGCCGCGCTGACGTTCGAGCATCCAAGCCCCTATACGAACTACTGGGTCGCCAAGAGCGGTGAGCGACGTTGGATCGCCTGGTCGCACACTTTGATGACCCACCCTGACGGAGGCGTCCGGTACGTCATCAAGACGGGAATCGATCGAACCGAAAGCAAGCGGGCCTCCGATGACCTGGTCGCCTCCCGAGCCATGCTTGCCGCGCGCGCTGTCGAGTCCACGCGGTTGTACGAAGACGCCAGTCGGCTCACGAACGACCTTCGCGAGGCGAACCAGCACCTGGTCCGCGCGACGATCCAGGCGCAAGAGCTGACCGAGAAGGTGGAGGCGGCGCTGGCGCGCTCGGAGGAGAGCGAGCGGCAGCTGCGTGCGACAGCCGAGTTCCGGGAGATGTTCATTGGTGTACTGGGTCACGACCTGCGCAACCCGCTCGGGACGATCGCCATGCTCGCCGAGGTGGTCCGTCACTGCCGCGTCGACGACGAGGCTCGGCGTTGCATCTCGAGGATCGTCGCCAGCACCCAGCGCATGAGTCGGATGATCCATCAGCTGCTCGACTTCACGCGCGCGCGGCTCGGGGGAGGCTTCCCGCTCGAACCGAAGCCCACGAGCTTGCGTGACGTGTGCCAGAGCGTCGTCGAGGAATTCGGGGCGAGCATGCACCTGGATCTTGAAGGTGACCTGACCGGCACCTGGGACCCGGATCGCCTGGCTGAAGCTCTCTCCAACATCGCGGGCAACGCCGTCGAGCACGCGCGACCCGGAACCGAAGTCGTCGTCAGGGCACACCCCCAAGGAACCGATGTCGTCGTCGAGATCAGCAATCGGGGAGATCCCATTCCCCCGGATCTGCTCCCGTTCATCTTCGAGCCCTTCCGTCGAGGACAGCACGAGAGCTCGACGACCGGGAACCTCGGACTCGGCCTCTACATCGCCAATCAGATCGTGCTCACCAGTGGTGGCACGCTTGACGCGCGGTCTGCCGACGGCACGACGACCTTCACGATGCGGCTGCCCCGCTCCCGAGACGCCGGCTCAGGCGGACCCGAGCGATCGGATCCCGCTACCAAGAGTTCGCCTTCCCACGCCGACCCGACGCCGAGCGGACCGTAGCGCACCCCCGGTCGCGCGGTTCTCCAACGTTCAACCAGATGGTTGACTTAGGCGCGGGCGGTGGCGCATATTCAACCTGATGGTTGACATAGCGGAGATGAACGAGGTGTTCCACGCGCTCAGTCACGATGCGCGGCGCGCGATGCTGACCCGCCTCGCGTCCGTTGACCTCACCGTAGGGCAGCTTGCCGAGCCGTTCTCCATGTCGCTCGAGGCCGCCTCCAAGCATATCCGGGTCCTGGAACGGGCCGGCCTGGTTCGCCGCACCGTGGAGGGTCGCCGTCACGTCTGCCGGCTGGAAGCTCGGCCGCTCGCTTCGGCCGCGGCCTGGCTGCGTTTCTACGAGCGCTTCTGGAACGCGCGTCTCGACGCACTCGCGGACCTGTTCCAACCGAGCCGGCCAACGAAAAGGAGAAGCCGATGACGCCGAAGACGACGTTTCCCGCCGTGAGATTGCAGCGCACCATTCCGGCACCACCATCCGAGGTGTACCGGGCCTGGCTCGACCCCGCGCTGCTACGGCAATGGATGGCCCCCGGCGGATTCGACGTGAAACGCGCCGAGGTCGACGGCCGCGTGGGCGGTCATCTTCGCATCTGGCATGGGGACGCCGGCTCGGACGTGGGCGGCTTCGAGTGCGAGATCGTCGAGCTCGTCCCCCACGAGCGTCTTGTCTTCCGGTGGGGGTTCGTCGGCCCTGAAAGAGCCGCTGGGCCCGTGTATGACTCGCTGCTGACGATCACGCTGCAGGCTGCGAAGGGAAATGCGACGACCCTGACCTTGCTGCACCAGCGCCTGGACGATCTCGCCGCCGCGATGCCGCACGTCGCTGACAAGGTGGAGGTTGGCTGGGCGCTGGTCCTCGAGAAGCTCGCCCTTTCGTTCGGAGTCCATCGACGTCAGGCGAATGTGTCAGGCCAGAACACTTGAACTGCCGGAGGTCGAAATCATGCGCAAGGTGATCGTTTTCGAGTTCATGAGCCTCGACGGTGTTGTGCAGGCGCCCGCCTATGTTGACGAGGACCCGAGCGGCGGGTTCAAACACGGAGGGTGGCATCCGCGGTACCTGGAGGAGCGTTCGATGAAGTGGGTCGTCGAGAACGTGAGTGGGGCGGGCGGCTTCCTGTTCGGCCGCCGCACTTACGAAGTGTTCGCGGCGCACTGGCCGACCGCGTCCCAGGAGGAGCAGGCGCTCGCCCAGCCGTTGAACACCCTCCCGAAGTACGTCGCGTCGACAACGCTGAAGGCGCCGCTGGTCTGGCGGAATTCGCGGTTGCTCGACAGCCCAGTTGCAGAGTCGGTGGCCAACTTGCGGCGCGAAGACGGCGGGAATCTCCTGGTGATCGGCAGCACCCAGCTCGCGGCCGCGCTCCTGGCTCACGATCTGGTCGACGAGCTCCGGCTGATGATCGATCCCGTGCTCCTGGGCGGCGGCAAGCGCTTCTTTCGCGATGACGGAGCGTGCCTGCGGCTCGCCCTCTCGACGAGCGAGGCGACCCCGACCGGCGCGATCCTGGCGACGTACGTCCGTTCCAGCGCCGATGCGCCGGCGGGAGCGAGCGCGTTGCCCCTTCCCCGACCGCCGCCCGATCGTTGAGATCTCTGATCGCTCGGGCTGGGCGATCAGAGATCGAGGCGCGTGACCCGGACCGCGATTGCCGTCGTGGTGGTCCACGGCGGCAGGGTCTGCAGCAGCGCTTTCACGGCCTCGTCGCGGGCGGGGGCGCGCGCGATCGCGCGCAGCTCGACGGGCACCGGCGCGCGGCCGTGCACGGTGATGGACAGCTCGGCGCCGTCGGCGGCCAGCCCCTCGAGGTGAACCACGCGCTGGCCCCACGCCTGCATGGTCGCCTCGGGCGGCGCGCCCAGCGACCAGCCGACAAGGCGCGCGGCGGGGAGGGCGAGGCGCATCTGAGCGCCCGGCGCCGTCACGCGCAGGCGCAGCTCGCGGCGGTCGGAGACGACGTCATACGCGTCGGCGATCACCTCGATGCGCGGAGGGTCCAGGTCCTCCGGCGGCGGCGCCGGCCGCTCGTGCGAGAACGGCGGCAGCCAGGTCTCGAAATGCGGCCATCCCGCGCGGGCGGGCGTGAATCCGGGGACCGAGGAGAGGACCGACTCCAGCCCGAGCGCGTCGCCCGACCGCAGCAGCAGCGCGCTCCTCGGAACGCCCGACGACTCTTCGGCTGACGATTCTTCGGCGACCTGGGCCACCCGCAGCCGCTTCGGTCGCTCGGCCGTATACGGGAACCGCACGGCCGTCGCCACGAGCCCGATGACGCCCACGACCACGCACGCGAGGGATGCGCGCCCGAATCCGCCCACGCCGTGGACGACCGCGGCCGCCAGCACCGCAACGGCGACGGCCACGCCACCGGCCAGCAGAGCGACGGGCGCGTCGAACGGCTGCGGCGCCGGGATCGTGCCGGTGATGGGCAGGAAATAGCTGAGGAACAGCACGCCGAGCTCGACGGTCACGACGGCGCCAGGGACCACGCTGAGCAGCGCCAGAATGGACCGCGCCCGTGGAAACAGCAGCGACGCGATCATGCCGGCCGCGGTCGCCCAGACCCAGTGAAGCGGGATGTACCCGACGCCCACCCCGCTGATCGTCGCGGCCGCCAGCCACGCCGACCAGAAGATCAGGCCGCCGGCCCAAGCTGCGAAGGCGTGCCGTTCGACGTCCGTCCTCCGCAGCGCGCGGCGGCGCCAGGCCGCGTGCACGCCGAACACAGCCGCCAGCGCGGGCGCTGCGAACGCCGGCACGACCAGCGCCGGGGCGCTGAACCAGCCGTGCGGGCGGCCGAGCCCGCGGCCCAGCAGCAGGCCCGCCGCGACGGCGGCGCCGATGCCGGCGACGACCGCGAGCAGGGTCCACGCGAGCGCACCCAGCGCGGACCGCGCCGAGATCTCGCGATCGCCGCGCGCCTGCGGCCAGCGCGATCGCCGCCAGGACCAGCGCCGCGATGCCCAGCGCCCGACCGGTCTGCGCTTTGTAGGCCACCATCGTCGCGCCGACGAGGTCGTAGTAGACGACCGGTGCCCGGTCGGCGGCGGTGCGGGCGACCGGGAGCGGTCCGCTCGCCAGCGCGCGGACCACCGCAACCGCGGTGTCGCCCATGTGCTGCAGGCTCCCGCGCTCGAGCCGCGCCGGGCGGTCGAGCGCGTCGTGGTACGCCCACCCATCGCCGGTCATCGCCACGTCCAGGCCGACGAGGCCCGCTTCATGAAACGGCGTGAAGTCCCCGTTGTGAGGCAAAAGACCGCTGGCCACGAGATCCTGGCCCACGACGTTGCCGACGGGAATCGGCGCCACCCGCGCGTAGGTCTCGGCGAGCCATGGGTTGCCTGCGCCGAACAGCCCCGCGCGCCCGCCGGGCAACGCTTCCAGATAAAGATACGCGCGGACATCGCGGGCCCACCGGTGCTTCAGGAATCCGGCCGCGCCGAACAGGCCCGCCTCCTCGCCGCCGTTCAGGTTCACCACGATCGTGTGCGCGAGCGGCGCCTCGCGCGCCAACACGCGGAGCGTCTCGACGATGGCCGCCACGCCGGCGGCGTCGTCGGCCGCTCCGACCGAATCCAGCAGGGTGTCGAAGTGCGCGTCCAGGAGGATCGCCTCGGGCGAGCGGCCCGGCAGGCGCGCCACCACGTTGAGTGTCCGGTAGACGAACGCCGGCAGCACGCTCGACCGATACACCTCGGTGCCCGAGACGTCCTGGATCTCGACCTCGAGCCCGGGGATCCGCCGCAGCTCGCTGGCCAGCAACTCGGCCGCCCGCGCGTGCGCCGCCGTTCCGTTGACGCGCTCGCCGAGATCGACGAGCCGCTGCACGACCTCGCGGGCCCGTCCCTCCGAGAAGCGAGCCGCGGGCGCGTCGAGAGGCAGCGGCGCCGGCGGCCGCAGGGCCCACCACGCCGCGCCGAGGACGGCGGCCGCCAGGGCCGCTATCGTGCTCCAGACGGCTGCTGTCTGCGATGGACGGATTCGCACGCAGCTTGGACAGCCGGCGCGCGTCGAGGTTCCCGCAAAGAGATGCCGGGCAAATCGAGGCCGCGATTCGCCACCTCGTGCGCGGCACCGAACGGCGCGGTTCCGCGCTTTGTCCTCGCCGAACGCCCGCCGCCTTGTGCTTGACGGAGCTTGTATTGGCGCCCACCTTCGACTGGTGGGGTCGCAATGTTCGCGGACGTCCTCGAGGGGATGCGGGGAAAGCTGGTCGATGAGCTCGGCCACCGCTTGGCACGCATCGAGCCTCCGTCACGGCTGACCCCCGACCGCCGCGTGCGCTTGAACCGCGACGTCGCGGAGGTGATCGAGGCGTTACGGCGCGGCTGCCCCGATGACTTGGCCGAGTCACCGGCGGTCGACGATCCGGAGCGCGAGCTCGACGAGCACGAGCTGGTCGAGCGTCTCCTGCTGGAGCAAGCCGCGAAGACCGGCGACCGCACGTGCGCGACCGAGGTCGCCATCGCGTGGTGGCGGTGCAGGGCGGATCGCAGTTCCTTGCGCGAGCAGACGCGGCGCCTGGCGATGCTCCTCGATGAAGTGAAAGACGGCGCCGCGGTCCTCGCTCCGGACGCAAGACTTCTCTACTGCAACCGACGTGTGGCGCAGGGGATTCGCGAGCTCGCGTGCGTTGGCCACGGCGACATCATCGGCAAGACACCGGACGAGATCGGCCTACCGCTCGAGCACCTCGTCGGTCGTCCGATCGTCGATCTCGAGGCCCTGGCGCGCGCACGCGCTTCGTTCGAGCTCTGCACCGCCGAGCGCGCCAACGAGACGCAGTTCGACGCCATCTACCGGCCCGATGGCCGGGTGGGCGCGGTCGCTTTCGTGGTGCGCGACACCCATGGTCTCAGGCAGGAGCGTTTGCGCCTCGACATCCTGTCGAAGCTCTCGGCGCTGGCCGGCGTTCTCGACTACGGCGAGGTCGCCGCCAGCATCGCCAACGTGCCGATCCCAGAGCTGGCCGATTGGTGCACGTTCAACGTCGTCGAGAACAAGCGCATCCAGCAGCTCTTCGTGGCCAATCGTGACCCGTCGAAGAAACCTCTTCGCGACGCGATCCTCAAGGCCTCTCCGCCCTGGGACCGGCACCCTCTCTGGCAGGAGATGCTCACCAGCGGCTATCAGCTTCTCACCGAGGTGAGCGACAATCTCCTGCGCAGGGTCGCCGGGACCAAGGAGCGATACCGGCTGCTCTCGCTGCTCGGCATCCGTTCCGTCCTGGTGGTTCCGCTGGTCTCGCAAGCCCGGGTCACGGGTATCCTGTCGCTGATATATACGCACGACTCGGGCCGAAGGTACGGCAGCGGGGACCCGATGCTCGCGAAGGAGCTCGCGCTGCACGCCGCGAATGCGCTCGAGAACGCGCGGCTCATGACAGATCTAAAGACGAGCGAGACACGCTTCCGCGTGGCGCTCGGAGGCGCGCGCACGGTCGTTTTCGAGCAGGACACGTCGCTGCACTACACCTGGTTCTACAACCCGTTCGCGCGAGAGGGGCACGCCGGCGAGACCCCCGACCATTGGCTCGCGTCCCACGAGGCCGCTGTCACCGCGGCGACGAAGAACCGCGTGCTCGAGCAGGGAGAGAGCATCACCGAAGAGGTCGATGTCACGTCCGACAAGAACGAGCGGCGCCACTACCGCGAGGCGATCGAGCCGATGCGCGATCGCGCCGGCAAGATCGTCGGCATCATCGGCGCCGCGACCGACATCACCGAGCAGCAAGCCATGCAGCAGCGGCTGACCGACGACGTCAGCTTCCGGGAGCGGATGATGGGGGTCCTCGGGCACGATCTGCGCAACCCGCTCAACGCGATCACGCTCTCGAGCGACCTCCTGCTGCGGCGCGCCGAGCGTTCCGCGGAGGACCGCAAGCAGCTCGAGCACATCCGCCGCGCGACCGATCGCATGAAGGAGATGATCGATACGTTGCTCGACTTCACCCGCCTACGCTTCGGCGCGTTTCCCCTGTCGTTCCGCCCGGCCGACCTCGGCGAGATCGCGCGTGGCGTCGTCGACGAGATCCGCGCCGGCAAGCCCGATCGGCCGATCGAGCTGCGTACACGCGGCCCGCTCCGCGGCGAGTGGGACCCCGCTCGGGTGTCGCAGGCCATCACGAACCTCGTGAGCAACGCGCTTGCCTACGGCGAGCCGGAGACGACGGTGAGAGTGGACGTCGACGGGAACGACCGCGATGCGACGATCCGTGTGAACAACCTCGGCGCACCGATCCCGCCGGCCTTCATGGCGGTGATCTTCGAGCCGTTCCGCCGCGACGTGCCCCATGACCGCTCGCCCAATGGCCTCGGGCTTGGCTTGTACATCGTCCAGCAGATCGTGCTCGCCCACGGAGGCGAGATCAACGTCGAGTCAAACTCCCAGGACGGCACGACGTTCACGATTCGCCTGCCGGTGGCTGCCGCCGGCGCGGCACGGGAGTCCTGCGGGAACGGGCATTGGGCCAGAATGAAGCCAACCGGCGTGGCGTCGGCGGGCCCCGGTTGATCGTGTGACTGAGCGCCGTCGTGCTACGCCCGCGCGCGGGCTGGCACCCACGCGACCGCGGCGCCGACGGCCATCGCTCCCAGAACGGCCAGCGCGCTTCCGAGTCCCAGGCCGACGCAACCGAGCGCGGTGGTGAGGCTCGCGACGAGCCCGATCTGACTCCAGACCCGAAGGCGGCTTGGAGACTGGGTGCGGACGGCGTACCAGGCGCTGGCGCCACCGGCGAACACACCGGCCAAGAGGCAGCCGATTCCGCAAACGGTGACGGCCCGGTCCGGGTCGCACCAGCCTTCGACTGCGATCGTGAAAAGCCCGACGGTCATTGGAATCGCGCCCAGCTTCAAGCCCGAGCGCGCGGCGCGTTCTCCCTCGGCGTTCAGCCAGCCGAGTCCCACGGTCACGGCGAGCAGCGCCAGCGCGCTCCCCGCGATGGCGGCGTGGTTGGGCGACACCGCCAAGGCAAGCAGGGTGAAGGGCACCACCGCTACGACGACGACTCGGCTCGCGCTTCGCAACCGCCCCCACTCGGCGGCGCGCCGGGCTCGCTTGGCCAGTGCTTCGAGATCAACCATGGGCGCGCCTCCATGCGGCTCGCAGCCGCTCGATGGCACGGAACCGCCGCTTGCGCGACGTCTCGTCCGTGGGCGGCTCCTCGCCGGCGAATGCGTAGGCCAGCGCCACACGATCTCGTTCGGGCAGCTCGCCGACCAGCTCCAGGATCGCTTGTCGGAGTTGATCGGCCATCGCCTGCTCTTCGACGTTCATGCCCTGCTGCTCCGCGCGCTCGAGCGTTGCTGCCGGGGACTCGCGCCGGCGGGTGCGCTGCTTGCGGATGGTCATGACCTCGTAGCCGGCGATCCCGAGAGCCCAGCTGACGCCGTCGCGCGCACGATCGAAGTCGGCGATCCGTGAGAAGACCTTCAACATGGCTTGCTGCGCGGCGTCCTCCGCGTCGGCGAGGGGCTCCAGCGTGCGCGACGCGAACGAGAGCAGGACAGGCCAGAGCGCGTCGAAGAGCGGCTGGAATGCCGCCCGCTCGCCGTCGGCGAACTGGACGATCCACGCCTGGATCTGGCGTCGGCGCTCCGCATCCATCCTCCGAGGCTACATCACCTCTCCGCGGCCCCGGAGAGGTTGCCGGCGTCCGGGCCGCACCCGCAAGAGCCGTCAATCGCGCACGTGGCGCCTTCACCGACAGGCGGGGCGCATCTGCTGCGGCGTCGCCGGGCGAACACCACCACCGCCGCCACCGCGCCGAGGACGAACAATCCCGCCGACATTGGCTCGAGGATCTTGAAGAACGCCGCGACCCCGCCGCCGATTCCAATGACGCCGAGGATCGGGAGAGTGCAGCAGGCGACGCAGCCGAGTAGCCCAAGACCGCCGACTCCGCCGAGAAGCGCGGAACGATTGAGGCGCCCGCGCGGTGCAGCGCCACCGGCAGCTCTCGGCCCAGGTTGGATTCGGGTCGGTGATTGTTGGGTGTGCATGCGGCTCCTTCGCTGCCAATAGGCGGCCGCACGACGATCCGGGACAGGGGAGGGGAGGTTTTGTCGAATGCGACGCGAGGGATCGACGCCGTGGAGGGGGTGTCCCGTCCGAGGCTGGTGCCGCCTACTGCTTCAGCGATCAAGCTTGATCGCTGCGAACAGGAGCCCCATGACGACGAACATCGAACCACTGATCATTCGGGAGAACCCCAAGGCGCCGATCGCTTGCGACCTGACCGACGCATCCGACACCCCCGACGAACGGATCGCCGAGTACGGCCAGCTGTTCGCACGCGCCCTGGTCGATCGCGAGCGAACGGCGGACGCGGTCGAATTGAGGTTTGCCGCGAAGCCCGGTGTCGTCGAATGGGTCACCGATCTCGCGCGGCGCGAAAGCGCCTGCTGTCCGTTCCTGACCTATGAGGTCACAGTGGACGGCGGTCGCGTCGTCTGGCGGATCAGCACGCAGGCCGGTCCCGCGGCGCAGGCGATCCTCGACCAGCTCCATGTCTTGCCGGAGCGGTTCGGCGACGGCTTCAAGGGGCTCCTCGAACGGCTCGACGCCCGCGGCGTCATGGTCGTCTCGCCCGCACCCGGTCGCTACGCGCTCGATGACGGCCAGCGCAAGCCCGGTCTTCTCGACCGGGTCAAGACGGCTTGCGGTTGCTGAGCCAACCACCGGGCTTCAGCGCACGCGCCGGTGGGGCAGGTCGCGGCCTTCCGCGTGCAGGATCAGCCGCTGCGCGGGTCGGTCGCCGTCAGCATCGAAGGTGAGCTGATCGTCGGTGACCTTGAGGAAGAACTCGGTCGGGTTGCTGGGGAAGAGGCTCATTTGCCCATCCAGTTGCCGCCCGGGGGCGGAGTGTTGGCGACCCAGGCCGGATGGTCCTCCACCTTCAAGCGATTCTCCAGCCGTGGTGCGGCAAGGGCGGGGCAACCGCTGCACGACCCTTTTTGTTGGGGGGCCTCAGGAATGTGAGACCCGGGCGGGGAGCGCGTCGCCGGGGCGAGTGAAAGCCCTGGTCTTCCCGCGCCGATCGCGCCGGCACGTCGCTTGCTGACCAATGGGAGCGTGCAACCGCTGGACGAGGAGCCCCCCATGGTGAAGCGAGCGAGACGAACGACCACGACCCTTCGCGCCTCGGGCGCGATGCTCTGGCTGACGGTGGGCACCAGCCTCGCCGGCTGCGGTGGATCATCGAAGCCCAGCGACAAGACGGCGCTCGATCCGAGCGACTACACGGTGAGCTACCGCAGCGCGGTTAGAGTGCCGAGCGACGGCACCGTGATGAAGGAGCAGGCGTTCGTCGATCAGGTCAGTCGCCTCGATCCGATCGACGCCAAGCGCTGCCCCGTCAGCAACGACACCTCCTTCCAGGCGGCGGCCGACGCGCTCGGCGGTATCACCTGGACTCACCCGATCGCGATCCTCAAGGACCAGTCGCTGCCGCCGCTCTACAAGGGGCGCATCCCGCCGCCCAGCCCCCCGGTCCCGTACGCGGGCGCAACCGCCGGCGCGAACGCCGCTGCTCCGACCATCGTGCGTCCCGATCTGGTGGGCTATCAGGACAGCACGGCGATCTTCCTGTCGCAGCGGCACGGCCTCCTCGCCGTGAAGACCGACGGCCCCGCGCCCGTGCTGAGCTGCGCGCTCAAGCTGCCCGGCCAGCCCAAGTACTTCTTCTACCGGGGCAGCGAGCTCGTGCTGCTGGTGAACGGCCTGTCGGTCAACGAGGCCGCGCTGCTGCGCTTCCGCGTGAGCCAGACCGGGTTCGACTTCGTCGACGCGGTCATGCTCGACCAGCAGAGCATCCAGGACGCGCGCCTGTTCGACAGCACGCTGGTGGTTTACACAAATCTGCTGACGCCGATCCCGCCGGCCACGTCATCGACCGGCACGTCGGGCACCGGCACGACGGGCACCGGAACCGCGCCCCCCGCGGGGAGCAGCGGCGGCGCGAGCGCCGGTGGCGCGGGCGCCGCCGCCCCGGCGCCGGGCCAGTGGTACAGCCCGAGCACGGGCGTGGCGGTCACGGCCATCAAGTGGGACGCCGCCCTGACCGTCGCCTGGCATGAGGAGTTCCTCAACGACCCGGCGAGCTCCGATCCGTTCGCTGGCCGGGATCCGGTCATGGCCGCGACCCAGCTGGCCGTGGGCGACGTGATCTCGACGACGAGGACCTTCAAGCCGTTCATCAGCGCGAGCGACCGCTACGTCGTCGTGAGCCGCGACGTGAGCCGCACGGTGTTCACGGGCACGCGCACGGAGAGCTACTCGTACTGCGCGACGTCGCACGAGGGCCCGGCGCGATCGGTACGCTCGTGCGCGCCCAAGTACGAGCAGCGTCCCAACCCCGACTACCGCCCGCCGCAGTCGACCAAGGGCGACTACTCGTGCAACGGCAAGACGCTGCTCGACTGCATCCAGGAGGCCGCCCCGACGGTCAGCCGGTACATCTACGTCCGCGTCGGCGAGACCTGCTCGACGTACACGTACCACGACTACATCTGCGACCAGTACGCGACCAACATCGTCTCGTACCCGACCTACGACTATCGGCAGTCGACCCAGTTCGTGGTCTACCGCTACGACGCCGGCGACTTCGTCAAGCTCGACGAGCAGATCTACGAGCTGGCCGACCCGGGCGCGGGCGCCGTCAACGTCGATTCACTGACCTTCAGCGGCAAGCCGCTCGAGGTCGCCGGCTCGATCGAGCAGCAAGGGCGATCTCCAGTTCCAGCAGCGGTCACTTCTACGTCCTCACCAACCAGGGCGAGCAGCTGCACACGCTGCTGCTCGTCGGCAACTCGATCGCCAAGCTCGGCACGCAGGCCACGCCCAGGCAGCGCAGCGGCTACGGCTCGTACTCGGGCGCGCACTCGACGTTGTTCTCCGCCGACCGGATGATGATCTCGCGCGCGTACTACGACTACCAGCAGCCGAATCAACATCCCGAACTGGTCCGACGTGATCATGCTCGATCTCACGACGCCGTCCTTCCCAAGGGCGCTGAACCAGTTCGTGATGCCGGGCTCGAGCGACCAGCTGATCCTGGCCACCGACGGCGTGCTCGGACCGGGGACCGTCGCCTTCACCAGCGGGGGCGTCTCGCGCAACCTCCAGAAGCTGACCCTGTTCGACCGCGCGACGCCAGCGAGATCGGCAATTTGCTGCTCGGCACCGAGTTCAACGCCGACTTCGTCTCCTCCTGGCTCGGCGTCGCCGACGATCAGCGCATCCGTCTCGACGGCGACAACCAGCGGCTGTTCCTGCCCTACTCGGGCTATCACCACGCGCCCCAGGACGTGTTCAACCCGGCCGCGCACCGGCTCAACATCACCGCCGTCGCCAATCGGTTGCTCACCTCGGAGGTGACCTTCGACCTCGTCGAGGACATCGTGCGCACCGTCTCGACCAGCTCGGCACCCGGCGCGGGGAGCGCGCTCGCGTTCGGCGACTCGTCGGTCTATGCGATCAACCAGACCGTCGATTCTTGGTCGCTGGACGTCATCGAGGAGTTCGCGACGCCGATCGCCGTCTACCGCATCAGCGACCAGGGCGATCTGCACGCGCGCATCGACCGCGTCGGCGCGCGCTGCCAGATCTCGACCTTCCAGGGCAGCCTCAACGCCTTCAAGCCCGACCACGTCGCTGTCGGCCCGCAGATCGCGTGCACCGAGTCATCGCAGCCGATCGCCATCGGCCTGTCGGTCGTGTTCGCCGACGCCCGCACCGGCTGGCAGATCAGCGCGGACGGCCAGGTCATCACCGCGCTCGATGCCGCGGCGGTCGCGGAACGGCAGACCCACATCCGCAACGACGAGTACTGCGCCCTCGACGGCACCGTCATGGACGGCACCCCGGTGCC
The DNA here is from genome assembly GCA_963778795.1 of uncultured Pseudomonadota bacterium. GTDB lineage: Bacteria > Myxococcota_A > Polyangia > Fen-1088 > Fen-1088 > DASRQZ01. The sequence goes on from CAVZVU010000006.1 coordinate 734,798, forward strand.
GTACCTCGACGCCGTTCCTGCGTCGATCGTCTGCTTCCCGCCCCCGACCGCGACCGGCGGCGGGATCGGCGTGGGCGGCGTGGGCGTCGGCATGCCGAGCGGCGGGGCGCTCCGGAACTGAGACGGCGGACGGGCTCAGCAATGGGGGCCGCGACCGTGAGGGCAACCGAGGTCGCCGATTCAGGCACGCTCACTCTGAGGCTCTCCGGGCCTTGACGCGCCCGAGCCGAGCCGAAACAGCGTGTCCGCCGGCGTCTCGACCAGCACCGCGAGCGCCTGCTCGGGCGTCGCCGGTCTCGCCAGAAGGCGCGTCCGCACTCCGGCCTCGCACGTCTTCAAGACCATCTCCAACGCCTCCATTGGCCGCGGACGCCGCCCGTCGTGCTCGCCGCCCGCGATGCAGACGTTCACCAGGTAGCCGAGCTCCCTGACGCGCGTCGAAAACCGCGTCGGATCACGGTCACGCAACTCACTCATGGCTTGCTCGAACAGCGGCGCCACCAGGCGTGTCTGACCCTGCTTTGCGGCATCTCGCCTTGCCGGCTGTGTCCCGGCCGACCCAAGCGCCCGTGCCCCGAGGGATCGTACCGTCGTTGGCGCGATCACCTCGGCCTCCTGCAGAAGCGCCATCAGCCCACCGACGTCGGCCGCCGTCGCGAGCTCGGCGCCGCGAGTCGGTGCAGCGCCACCATCGCCGCCTTGGCGAGGCGTCTCGATGTTCGTATGCCCGAGCCCGCGAAAGTACGCGCGTGTGATCGCGTCGCGCTCATCGGCCCTTTCGCCGCGCCGTGCGAGCTCGAGAAACGCGCGCGCGTCGGCCGGGCTGATGAAACCTTCCGCGACCCGCCGATCGATCCCATCAGCACCAGGGTGAAGGTCGGATCGACGGCCGGTGGGGCGGGCCGCCCGAAGTCCACGATGGATGTGAGCTCGATGATCGTCGGCAGCCGCCAATCGCGATGGCCGCCCAGCGCCGAGGCCTGGGTGTTCAAGGTGATGGCGCAATAAGCGATGGCATCGTCGCGCGTGTAGTTGTCGCTGGTCGGCGTCTTTTGCCACATCAGCTTGGTCACGTTGTCGGTGATCGTGCCGTCGCCGTTGTCCGTGAAGTTGTCCCGATTCGGCGCGCCCGCCGTGACGTCCACAGGATCGTTGGGCATCGGCCACGCGGCCCACTCGGGATCCGCGCAGCTCGCGGGCGGGTAACGTTCTGGGACCTGCCCCGTCGCACATGAACCTGCGTCGCCGTTGTCTCCGGCGCCTGCGCCGCTCCCCGAACCGCAACCCGCAGCACCGGCGATCGGGAACGCGACTGCGATTAGCAAGGCCCACCGGCGCGCTTCCCGTCGAGCACCCATCCCGTTCTCCTCGTCGCGACTCTAGCAGAATGCAGGTGAGGGGCCGGGGATCCTCGGAAAGCTAGCCGCCGAACAGCGCGCCGCCTTAGCCGGAAAATTGAATCCAACTGACAGCGCGACGCTTCGCTACCGCTTGCAAAGTGATCTCCAATGTGCGACACGCGCAAGTCACAAAGGGGGAATCGCAATGGTAAAAGTCTCTCGTTCGACGAATCGTTTCCTGTCGATCGCGTTCATCGTCTGTGGGCTCGGGATGGTTTCGAATCGCGCGTCGGCCGCTCCGGTCGGTACGATCTCGACCTTCGGACCGTCGTTGGCGGGGACGGTCTGCGCGAATCCGGAAGGCCTGGCGATGGACACTCAGGGCAACTTCTACACGGCGTCGGACGTTGATGGCGTGACCACAGGCACGATCTGCGTGTTCAGCTCCAACGGCACGTTCACGCGGACGATCTCGATCCCGCCGGGCCCGGCCGGCGTCGCTCCGCTGGTCGGCATGCTCTTCGAGGAGCCCCGCACCCTGTTCGTCGCCGACACCGCCGACGGCAACGCCCCCAACGGTCGCCTGCTGCGCGTCGACATCCCGACCGGAAGCGTGACCGTGCTCGCGTCAGGCTTCGCGTTCCCGAACGCGATCGCCGAGGACGGCGCAGGGAACCTTTACGTCTCGGATTCGGCGCTGGGGACCATCAACCGCATCCGCCAGGACGGGACCCACAACGTCGTGTGGGCGACGAGCCCGCTGTTCCAGACCAGCGGCTTTCCCCCGGTCGGCGTCAACGACCTGGCGTTCGACCACACCAACAGCAACCTGTATGCCACCAACACCGGTGACAGTCGGATCTTGCGCATCCCCGTCTTGCCGAACGGCAACGCGGGCACGGTGCAGATTTTCGCCGACGGCGCGACGATCAACGCTCGCCAGAACACGACGGACGCGCTGCACGGCGCCGACGGGTTGGCGATCGACGTCGCCGGAAACTTTTACGTGGCCGCCAATCAGGTCGGCGAAATCCAGGTCATCTCACCGTCGGGGCGCCTCATCGCGCGCTACGCCGGCTCGGGGGCGGCGACGCTGGACTTCCCCGCGACGCTGCTCTTCAAGGGCACGCAGCTCTACCTGACCAACGCGTCGTTGTTCGACGACGGCGTGAATTCGCGCATCCTGGTGCTGCAGGCGGCGCTGCCGGGTCAACCGCTCAACTGAGCGCGGCCGGAGATGGGCGGGCCGCCCCGCGCGGGGCGGCCTGATCAGATCCCGTGGATCAGATGCCGTAGATCAGCGTCAACAGCTCGGGCACGTTGAGCGGGTCGCCGGCGAACGGGTAGGTCTGCGTCGCCTCCGCGGTGTAGTCGAGGTTGTCGACCGCGATGATGTCGCCGCCGCCCGGCATGTAGACAAGCACGACCGGGTAGTACGCCCCGGTGATGCCACCGTCCCCGACCTTCAAGCGAAACTGCTGGCCGGCGACCAGCGGAGGGCTCTGCAGAACGCCGCGCGCCACGGCCGGCGTCTTGACCGGCACCATCTTGTAGTACCCGACCGCCAGGTGGGTCGGTGGGCCCGGGATACTGTCGGGCATCTTCACCGTCAAGCAGACAGTGTGCGGATCGGCGCACGCCGGCGCGTCCATCGCCAGCAGCACCGGCGGATCCATGACGATCGTCGAGCCAAAATCGGGACCGCCGTCGCTCGGCGTCGCGTCCGGCGTGCCGCAGCCCGCGGCGCCCGCGACGATAACCAGGAACAACCACGCTGACTTTGTCATTACACTCATCCTGTCGTCTCCTCGCGCCGAATCATCGGCGGATCAAAAGCTGTACTGGAGCCCGAAAAGAACCGTCGCGCGGACCGCTGGCACGAGCTCGGTCTTGTTCTCGTTATCGCCGCCGGTGTTCACCGCGTAGGGATTGGTGGTCGTGACGGAGTAATCGGCCGACAGGCGATACTGGAGCGCGCTCACCCGAGGGACCTTGCCGGTCACGGTCAGCCGCAGATCGACCGTTGGCGGCGCGTAGTGCAGGCCGACCACGCCCGGATCCTGGGAGTAGTCGGCGAGACGCTGCCCGGTGATCTGAGACGCGAAGGCGAGCACCGGCCGCCCGCCGCCGAGATCGTACGAGACGCGGGCGTTGCCGAAGATCGACGGCGTCACCGTCATCAAATTCGTGACGCCGTTGGTGGTCAGGCGCGCGTACGACGCGGTCAGGTTGGCGCCGTAGCTGAAGCGTCCGTCGCGCAGGCTGCCTTCGTAGCTGGCGTTGATGCCGTAGTTGTCGACCCGCGCGACGTTGCGGAACTGGAAGATGCTGACCGCGCTCGAGTCGATGTCCCCCGCGCGCTCGGCCGCCGAGAGCTCCGCCTGCGACAGGCGCTGGCTCTGGACGACGTCGCCCCACCAGCTGCGAAACGCGCCGACCAGCATGCGCTGGCGGCCGATGCGCTGCTGGAACGAGACCTCGACCGATCGTACGATCTCCGGCGCCAGATTCGGCGCCGCCAGCACCAGCAGCCGATTGGTCAGGTGCTGCTCCTCGAACGTTGGCGCGCGGAAGGCCTCGGAATAGACCGCCTTGGCGGTGGCGCCGTGCCCCAGGTCCAGGGTGGCCGCCAGGCGCGGCGACACGCGCTGCCCGGCCTGGTGGTCGAGGTCCCAGCGCGCGCCGGCGTTCAGCGTCAGCGCCGTGGTCGGGCTGTATACCTGCTGCGCGTAGACCGCGCCGCCGGCGCTGATCGCCTGGTACTGTCCGAAGGTCGAGACCGTCGCTCCGGTTCCAAGGTCGCCGATGCTGCTGTCGAAGGCGACCCGACGCACCCGGCCCTCGAATCCCAGCATCGAGGACATCGAGAAGTCGGACAGCCACTTGATCGTTGTTTGCAGCTCGGTCCCGGCCCACTGCCCTTTGCCGTCGCTCCGGCGGATGCAGCCATTGTCCTGTCCGCTGAGACACCCGATGAAGCTCGAGCCCCGGATCTGCGAATCGTCTTGGGAGGCGTCGCCGTAGACCCGCGCCTTGAACGAGGCGCGGCTCGACAGCGCCCCGGCCCAGCTGAGGTCGACGGCCCCGTAACCCCGGTCGCTGTAGGACTTCGGGTCGTCGAAGTCGCGCAGGAAGCTCTGAACGCGCGAAAAGGGTGCCGAGGTCCGGGCGAAGAGCCCGTGCAGCGTTAGCTGGAAATCGCCCACCTGCAGGCGCAGGTACCCCGATGGGATGCGCTGGGAGTAGCTGCGCGACGTGTTGCCGCCCCAGATTCCGACCGGGGCGTACGGGCCGTAGTTGAAGTTGTCGGTGACCACGGGCGTCCATCCGATCTGCGGGCCGGTGAAGTCGTAGTATTCGATCTGGCCCGTGATCTCGGCGGTGTGCCCGGCAAGCGTCAGGTTGCGGCCGATGCCCAGGCCGACGCGATAGCCCCGCCCGATCTGCTTCGGGTACTGCGCGTTCCACTGCGGCGCCAGCGGCTGGCGCGCCTGGTTCTGGGGCGGCGAGAACGCCGATTCGGCGATCAGCTGCAGTCCGCCGTAGTCGCGCGCGCGCTTGGTGACCACGTTGACCACGCCCAGCGTCGCGTTCGCGCCGTAGAGCACCGACCCCGGTCCGAGCATCACCTCGATGTGGTCGATGAGCTCGATGGGGATCCCGGCTGTCGCTGAGTGATAGGACGCTCCGTTGCGCTGGTCGTTGGTGACGTGGCCGTCGAGCAGCAGCAGCACGTGCTTGCCGTTGTCGTTGGTGAACAGGACGCCGCGCGCTCCGACCTCGACGTTGCCCAGCGGATCTTCGGCGATCAACCCAAGAGCCAGAAAATTGTAGGCCTCGCCGAGCGTGCGGATACCGTGTCGGCGCAGATCCTCGGCCGTGATGTTGATTGTCATCGCGGGGACGGCGGTGCTGGCCTGTGCCTCCTTCGACGCGGTGGTGCTGACGCTCTCGCCAAGCAGGGCGTCGAGCTCGGACGTGTCGGCCGGCTCATCCGCCTTCGCCGCGCGCGGGACGGCGGTCGCCGCGCAGATTGCCACCAGCCATAATGCGCGCGTTCTCATTCGATGATCCTCACCAGCTTCATCAGCGCCGCGCGGAGGACGACCTCCTGGTTCTTGGCTTGGCGCAGGTTAAGAATCATCCGGGGGTGGCCCGACGACAGCTCGAAGCCGAGGATCGCTCCCCCGGCGACGTACGCATCGACCGCCGCGATCGTCAGGACCCGCCGGTGCGCCAGAGCGCTCACGACGGCGCTCAGGTTCGACGACAGGCCCGGCGTCAGATAGACGATCGCCAGCTTGCGCCGGGCGATCTCGTCGGCCAGCGCGCTGGCGCTGGCCCACTGAATGATTTGCACGTCGAACGCCCGCCGGCCCGAGCCGCTGACGCGTGCGAAGGCGGCCCGCAGCTCGACACCGGCGCGCATCGACTCTGCGTCTCGGGCGTTGACGAGGATGCCGAGCGGCAGTCGGTCCCCGCCGCCGAGCGGCGGGCTCTCGACGTACTCGATGATCTTGGCGCTCAGCTGCGCCTGGAGGTCCAGCGGGATGGACGGCTCCTCGGCCGAGGCGAGCCGCGGGTCGAGCGACAGGGCTATCCCCGCGACCAGGGCGACCGCTACCGCACGTGAGCGACTCATACCGGTGACGCCACCAACGGCATCTCCGCGTCAAACTTGATAGGGGAGATGAGGCCGGGGGTTAGTGCTCAAGATCAACCCGACATATGCCGATGTCGGGCACGAGTCGTGAACAGGCATCGACTGAGTTCGCTCGGCGCCAAGCTCGCGGGCGCGACGGTCGTGCTGATCGCGATTGTCACCGCGGCGATCTATTTCAGCCTCAGCCGGCAGGAGCGCGAGACGCTGCTGGGTGCGAAAGAGGCCAGCGCCAGCGCGGTCACGCGTCTGTTCGCCGACTCGTGCGCGCCGGCCGTGGTGTTCGAGGATCAGCTGGATCTGCGGCAGAATCTGACCACGCTGGCGCGCAACCAGGACGTCGAGTACGCGGCGATCTGGAAGGTCGACCGCGCCGGGCGGGTGACGGATCGTCTGGCCGAGCTGGCGCGCGGCCGATCCGAGACCACGCCGGGGGTGCCGGCCAACATCCAGATCCGGCGTGATCGCGACCGCGTGGTGCCGGTGGCGCCGGTGCGCGACGTCAAGGGCGAGCTCGTGGGGGTGGTCGCGGTCGCCTTCTCGCTCTCCCCCGAGAACGCCGCGATCTCGCGCCTCGAGCGCAGCACGCTCTTGATCTCGGTGGCGCTGGCAGCCGGTCTCTCGATTCTGCTGGTGGTGCTGGCGCGCCTGCTGGTCGTCGGTCCGCTGGCCACGCTGGTGCGCGCCGCCAAGCGGCTGGAGGAGGGGAGCCCGGTCCAGATTGACGTGCAGACGCGCGACGAGATGGGACAGCTGGCGGGCGCGTTTCGTTCGATGGCAGAGGCGATCCGTGTGCGCGAAGATCGCATCAACGCGCGCAACGGGCAGATGCGCCTGGTGCTCGACAACGTCGGGCAGGGGTTCATCTCGCTGGATCTCTCCGGCGCCGTGTCGGAAGAGCGCTCGCGCGTCGTCGATGAATGGTTTGGCTCTCTCGACGGCTCTCCCAAGCTCTGGGACTGCCTCGCCCGCCTCGACCCCGACGTCGGCCAGTACTTCGAGGTCGCCTGGTCGGCCGTCGTCGAGCAGATCCTGCCGATGGAGCTGCTGTTCGAGCAGCTGCCGAAGATTGTGCGCAAGGGCGAGCTGACCCTGCAGCTGACCTACCGCCCGATCTTCAACCACGGCGCGCTGGGCAACACCGTCGTCGTCATCACCGACATCACGCACCGCCTGGAACGCGAGCGGTCGGAGCAGCGCCAGCGCGAGATGCTGAGCGTCCATCGCCGTCTCACCGCCGATCGCCCCGCGTTCGACGAGTTTTTCCGCGAGGCCACGCGATTGGTGCAATCGATCTGCGGTGCCGGGGCAGTCGAGGCGTCGCTGCTGCGCCGTCAGGTTCACACTCTCAAGGGCAACAGCGCGCTGTTCGGGCTCGAGAGCGTGGCCGCGCTCTGCCACACCGTCGAGGACCACCTCGGCGAGGTCGGCGAGCTCGACGATACCGATCGGAAGCGGCTGGCCGAGGCCTGGGACAGCGTGACCGCGATGCGCCAGCAGCTGGCCGACACCGGCGCCGATGACGAGGTCCGGGTCGCGCGCGCCGACTATCTGACCGTGATCGGCGAGCTTCGCCAGCAGGGCGGCCAGGAGCGCCTGGTGCGTGCGCTGGAGTCGTGGGAGTTCGAGCCGGCGGCAAAGCGCCTCGAGCTGATCGCCGAGCAGATCGAGAGCACGGCGCGCCGCCTCGGCCGAGCGGCGGTCGACGTCGTCCGCGCGCCGACCGCGCTGCGTTTGCCCCCGCACCGCTGGGGGCCGTTCTGGTCAGCGTTCGCGCACCTGATTCGCAACACCGTCGACCACGGCGTCGAGACGGCCGCCCAGCGCGAAGCCCGTGGGGTTTCCCCGCGAGCTACCGTTCGCCTGGAGATCCGCGAGAGCGGGACGGACGTGCTGGTCGCCATCGAGGACGACGGCCCCGGGATCGATTGGGCCGTCATCGCCGCGCGGGCGCGCGCGCTAGGTTTGCCACACGCCACGCCGGAAGAGGTTGAGCGGTCACTGTTCGCCGACGGCGTCTCGTCGCGCGCGGAGGCGACCGCGACCTCGGGACGGGGGGTCGGTTTGGGCGTCGTGGTCGCCACCGTTCGCGATCTCGGCGGGCGTGTCGAGGTATGCAGCGAGGCCGGCCGGGGAACGTCTTTCTTCTGCTGGCTGCCGAACATGTTGAGCGCTGATCGCGCGCAGGCTCAACCAGGTGAGCCGGTTGTGCCCCTTGCAGAACAGTGGCAGCAGTGACAGCGCCCCGCGTGATACCTCCCCGGGGAACATAGGGCCCGGCGACGCTACGAGATGTTCGCCAGCGTGACCTGCCAGCCGCTGTCGGACTTCTTGAAATGAACCGTGCCGCGACGGTGGAACGTTCCGAGCCCGGCGATGTCCTCGTCGAATCGGATCGTGGTCTCCGCCGAACCCGCGGCGGCGTTCGGGGTGAACGCCTCACACCTCACGTTGCTGATGGCCGGGTGGCCTTCGGTGATGTGCTCCTTGCTCCAGGTCGGGAGGTAGTTCTCCGCGGCGCGGCAGGCGGCAGGATCGCCGACGTCGGTCTTGCACCCGACCCCCGTCATCACACCAACCCAACCAACGGCACCCAGGACGATCATTCGAGACACTGTAGTTTTCATGCAATCCCCCTTCACACGACCCACCACTTGCTGCGGACCGACAATCCGGCCCAACGCGCACTCTGAACCTTGACGGGCCAGCGGGCAAGGTGCCTATCAGGCGCCGCGCGGTAGCGCGAGGGTGAACGTGGTCCCCGCCTCGGCGCTGCTCGTGCACGTGACGCTGCCGCCGTGCGCCTTGGCCGCCGCGGCCACGATGGGGAGACCGAGACCGGTGCCGCCGCGATCTGCGCGCGTCGTGAAGAAGCGGTCCCACATTCTCTCGAGGGTCGGTGCCGGAATGGCGGCACCCTGATTGGTCACAATGACACCGACCCCATCTCGGGACGATGTTTCGACGCGAACCTCGACCCCCGTGCCGGGCGCCGCATGTGCGGATGCGTTGTCGATCAGGTTGCGGACGGCGGCGACGAGGGCACCCCGGCGCCCGCGCACGACGACACCGTCCATGGGAGCGTGCCAGGACACGACCGCGCGGTCGGCCGCGCCCCCGATCGCCTCGGCCACCACATCGCCCACGTTCAGCTCGACTGGCGGCGCGTTGTCGGCCTCCAGTCTCGAGAGCTCCAGAAGGCGAGTCACCAGGCGATCGAGACGCTGCGTGTCGGAGAGCATGTTGCTGAGGAACCGCCGGCGCGTCGCCGGATCGTCACCGGCGCCTTCGAGCAGCAGCTCGGCGGCGCCGCGGAGACCCGTGAGCGGCGACTTGAACTCGTGGCTGATGTCGGCGGCGAGGGCGGCGCTCTCGGCCGCTCGCGCGTCGAGCCGCCGCGCCATCTCATCGAGTGCGCGAGAGAGGTCGCCGATCTCGTCACGCCGATCGAGGCGCAGGCTTTCGCCGCGGGCGCCAGCGGCGACGCTCTTCGCGGTTGCCAGCAACTTGCCGAGTGGGCGCGCGATCGTCGCGGCAAGGAAGAGCGAGATCACGGTGGTGATGGCGATGATGACGAGGAGGATCTTGATGAGCCCTTGTCGGAGTCGGTGCATGCTCGCCAGCACGGGCACCGTCGAGCGCGTCAGGTAGACGGCGCCCGCGACCGTCCCGTCGCGGCGGGTCAGAGGCAATGCCGAGAAGAGAAACACGCGCTCGCCTTCGACGGCGCCCGACAGGTAGCGCGGCCAATGCCAGATGCGCGTCGACGCGCCGTAGTGGCCCGCGAGCGCGCTCTTGATCTCCGGGCGATTGGCGACGTCTGGCTCGGGCTCGCGGCGGGCCTCGGGCGGCGGCGCGCCGCTGAGGCGCAGCCCTGCGAGCGACGGCGCACTCTCGATTCCCTCGGGCGGTCCGTCGGCGTGCGAGTCGGCGACGACCCGGCCTGGCGCCACGACCAGGCGGATGCGGGCGCGTGTCTCGCCGGCGATCGTCCTCAGCAGGGACGCGCGAGCTGCCAGCGCGTCGGGACCGGCGTCGATGTCGTCGCGTAGCGCGGCCCGCAAGACCTCGCCTTGGTGGATCATGTCCTTCTCGACGGCATCCAGCATCTCGCGCTCGTAAAAGCGGGCGAAGGCGAGACCGATGATTGGAACCGTCACGATGATGACGTTCACCAGCAGCAAGCGCGTGCGGATCCGAAACTGCCATCGCCACAGGCGCGAGAAGAGCTCTTTGAAGGTCATGGCGTGGCGGCCGCGGCGGCCTTGTATCCGAGTCCGTGCACGGTCTCGATCGGATCGACACCGTGGGGCCGAAGCTTGGCGCGAATGCGGCGAACATGCGTGTCGACCGTACGCTCCGTGATGTGGTAGTCGGCCTCGCGCACGTGGTCGATGAGCTGCCCGCGCGTCAGGACGCGCCCGCCCGCTTCGAGCAGCGCGCGCAGGATCCGGAACTCGGTGACGGTCAGGTCGACGCGCGCGCCGTTGACGCTCGCCTCGTGCCGGCCTGTGTCGATGGTCAGCGCGCCATGCGCGAGGTGGGGCGTCGGCTCCGACTGGTTTTGGGGGCGCGCGCGGCGCAGAACGGCGTTGACGCGCGTGACGAGCTCTCGAGGTCCGAAGGGCTTGGCGAGGTAATCGTCGCCGCCGAGCTCGAGGCCCAGGACGCGATCGAGCTCCTCGCCCCGAGATGACAGGAACACGATGGGCGGCCCGCCGCTCGCCGTCGCGCGCAGGCGGCGGCAGAGCGACAGACCGTCGAGACCGGGCATCACGACGTCGAGGACCAGGAGGTCGACGCCGCTCGTTTGAAGGCGCGCCCAGGCGGCGTCGCCGTTCTCTGCGATCTCGACGGTGTGCCCGTCCTTGACGAGGGCGTACTGGATCACCTCGCGGATGTTCGCTTCATCGTCAACGACGAGGATCCTGGCCATGGTCAGGCGCCGGTGAGCCGCAGCGCCGGGCGATCATCTAGCATTTGGCCAAGACCTTCAACCCGCGCGAGCAATTCGCGCAGAAGGTCGCGCGAGCCGTCCTCTGCCGCCCCGACGAACCTCACGACCTCGACTTGAATGACGAGCTGTGACAGCAGCTCCTCGATCTCGTCGACCTCGGCCACGAAGCGCGCCCGCAGGTCGCGGAGGCGCTCGATGTTCTGCACGCGGATCGCGGCGCTCGCCCGAGCCTCGGCCGAGGCGCCCGCGCCTGCGGCCTCTTCCGCCAGCTCGTCATGTCGCGCGATCGCAGCCGGAAGGTCGAAGGTCGGGCGCGCCAGCACCTCGTCGAGCTCCTCGATCCGCGTCGAGGCCTCGGTGAGCTTGGCGGCGAGGCGGCGCACGCTCTCCGGATCTGGCAAGAGCGGAGCGAGCGGCGAGCCCTGTACGCGCGCCAGCGCGGTGAGCAACGAGGACGTCGCGGGGTGCGCGTTCTGGAGCCGCTCCGGGCCGCCGGCTTCGGCCACCGCCGGGGGGCGCGCTCCAAGCCAGAGCGGCAGCCACAGGGGCCACACGGCGAAGGCGAGCACGAGCTCGCCCCAGTCGCGCCGCCCGCTGGCAACAGCATGGTGCCGAGCGGCGACGACGCAGACGACGCCGACGCCCGCGTAGAGCGCGAGCAAAGCCGCGGAGAACGCCCCGGCGCTCATTGCGACCTCGATTGGTAGACGACATCGTCGCGATAGTGACGCTGCGCGGACGAGAGGCTGTCCCCGAGCGCCTCCGAGAACGAGCCCTCGAGAGGGTGCATGAAGGCGACGCTGCTCGCACGCGGTCGCACCAGGAACGGGCGGAACAGCCAGCTCGCCTGCGCTCCCACGACGCCCATGGTCGCGAGGACGATGAACGCGACGAGGGTGCGGCCGATCCTCGTCACCGATATCGCTTTCCAAAGAAACCAGAAGCTGACGATGCCCGCGATGCCGCACGAGAGGACGGTGAGCAGAATGAGTCGGTGGTAGTCGGCTCCCACCGCGTGGGCGGCCCAGATGAGAGGTAGCTCCGCGGCGAGGACGAGCGCGCCGCGGGCCAACGAACCGACGAGCTGCGCCACCTCGCGGGCCATGTCCGCCGGACGCTCGAGGGCGCGATTGAGTGCGTACAGAAGCGGCGCCCCCACGGCCAGTGTCAAGAGCGTCACGATGGGCAGCTTGATCGCCGCGAAAAGGATCTGGATGCCACCTCGGTAGAAGCCGAGCGACGCGCCAAAGACTGCGGTGCACGCGACGAGCACCTGGACGTAGGTGCGCGTACGCGCCGCGAGCCCCGTCCGGTTCTCGATGGCCGCGCGCACCTCGGCCGGACTCTTGAGGAGCTGGTCAATGTGGATCGCGACGGTGTCCGCGCCGGTCGCAGAACCGGCAAGACCGGTCGGATCGGTCGGATCGGTCGGATCGGTCGGATCGGTGGGCCCGATGCCGTCAGCGTGGAAGGGAGCCGATTGCAATGAGAAGGTCGACATGGGTCACACAGCCTTTCCAGAGAGAACGGGCAACACGAATTGGCCGACCAGGCGGCAGCCGACGATGGCGGAAGCGACGAGCCATGGCAGGAGAACCGCTGCTGCGTGCGTTCGCGACGCACCCGGTTGCAGCGCGCGCCAGAGTCGCACGGCGCCTACCAGCAGCCCGCCCAAGAACGCGGACAGTCCGAAGGCAAGGGCATGATCGCGATAGGAGACGGTCGCCGCCAGCAGCAGGACGGCTGGCGCGAACCCAACATGCACTCGTCCCGCCGCGGTGAGCGCGTCGGCAAAGGCGCGGCGCACCTGGTCGAGCGAACCCTTGGCGCCCGTGAGGCCCCAGAGCAGGTAGAGCGCCGGACCCATGATCACGGCAGTCGCCAATAGCGCCGCGAGCAGGCTGGGACCGAGCCGCAAGGTCGGGCCGAAGCCGAAGCGCAGACCCGGCAATGCGCCGAGCAGCAGCGGGCCACCGAGAGCCCAGTAGGTTCGAGGTCTGGACAGAGAGAGCGTCGTTTGTGACATCGGGAGCTCCTTTCGAGGTGAGCCCAGGATGGCGTGCCGAAGCGACGGCACGGCGGCGCGGATAGGGAGACAAGTCGGAGAACTTGTGACGAAATTGTGGCAGCGAAGCTGGATCGAAAAGTCCTGGAAGAAGTCCACCTCAATCCGTCTTTGGATCAACGATCGAAAGGGGGATTGGGACATGAAACCGTCGCAACGGGTGTGGGCGCTGTTGGTTTGTTGCTTGTGGATGTTTGGCCGCACGAGCGAGGCAGAAGGGGTGAAACGCGACCTCGGACACGAGGTGCTGGCCGCCAATGACGGTTGGGCGTCGCTGGGGGCGGGCACGACCGGAGGCTCCCTGGCCCCGCCCGAGCAGACCTACGTCGCCACCAGCCGTGCCGAGCTTCTGGCTGCGCTCAACGACGGCAACCCGGTGACTGTCGCTCCGCCGATCCCGTCCAGCGCGCCCAAGATCATCTACGTCACGGGTAGCATCGACTTCAACGTCGACGATGCGGGGCAACCGCTGACCTGCACCGACTACTATCGCAACGGGTATTCCCTCGAGGCCTTTCTCGCGGCGTATGACCCGACGGTGTGGGGTCGGGCCACGCCAAGCGGACCGCTGGAGACCGCTCGCCTGGCTTCAATGCAGGCACAGCAGGCCCGGGTGCGGATGCGCGTTGGTTCCAACACAACAATCGTCGGGCTCGGGGGCAGGGCGCGACTTCGCGGCGTGTGGCTCGATATTCGGGGCACGACCGCGGCTAACGCCACCAACATCATCGTCCGCAACCTGACCTTCGAGGATAGCTACGACTGCTTTCCGGCATGGGCGCCGACCGACGGCGTCCTGGGGTCGTGGAACGCCCTCTACGACGCCGTGTCCCTGAGAAACGCCGACCATGTCTGGATCGATCACAACGCCTTCGCCGACCGCGACACCGCTGATGAGAAGGAGCCAAACTATTTTGGCGTGCTGTATCAGGTGCACGACGGCGAGGTCGATATCACCAACGCCTCCGATCTGGTCACGGTGTCCTGGAACCGCTTCGAGCACCACGACAAGGTCATGCTCATCGGGTCATCGGACAGCGCCGTCGCGGATCGGGGCAAGCTCCGCGTCTCGCTGCACCACAACCTGTTCGCCGACGTCGTTCAGCGTGGTCCGCGGGTTCGGTTCGGCCAGGTGCACATCTACAACAACTACTACGAGATCACCGATGCCAGCGCCTACCAGTACAGCTGGGGCGTCGGAGTCGAGTCGGCCATCTACGCCGAGAACAACGCCTTCCGGATGCCGGCGGACGTCAGCCTCGATCGCGTGATCTCGCGCCTCAACGGCAGCACCATCTTCGCGACCGGCACACTGGTGAAGAGGGATGGCTGCGGCTGGCAAGCGGCCGACCCGATCCAGGATTGGAACAACCTGAACGACCCCGACCTCTCGACCGCCGTGGGTTGGACCCCCACCCTTTCGCTGGCCGTCGAGCCCACCGACCGAGTTCCGTGGGAGGTCAGGCGCGGCGCCGGGCCCTTTGAATGCAACCACTGAGGCCCGAGCTTGTCGTCTGGGTCGCGGCCGGCATCGACATCGATTACGAGGGCGCATCGGGGCCCGTCGACTTCGACGACGGCGAGGTCAAGGCGAACATCGCGCTCTACGAGATCCAGAAGGTCGGTGGAGAGCTCCAGTTTGTCGAGACGCAGGTCTACGACTGCATCAGCGATCCCGACTGTCCTCTCAAGAACTAGCGTGACTTTCGGCAAGGCCGCACGCCCCTACAAGAGCGAGAACGGATACGTGATCACCTGGCTCATGTTCGACGCCGGGAACCGCAGGCCGCCCACGACGCCCTTGATGCAGCCGGTGAGCCCGCCCTTGTGCAAGATGACGGGCGCCTCGACCTGCACGCCCTTCACGGCGCCCGTGCGCTGGATGCGGAACCTCACGGTGACGCGGCCCGGGACGAAGGTGTACGCGTCGGGATGCGCGCGCGTGACGCAACCGATCACGGCGGCCTCCTTCGTGCGGAAGCGCGCGTCGATCTCGTCCTGCGACAGCTCGCGCCCGCCGGCGTCCTTCGAGAAGTCGAGGCGTCACGGCCTCGGGCCGCGACAGATCCTCGCCCTGCCATACGATCTTGAGGTCGGCGGCGCGCAGCTTGACGGGTTCGGGCTCGTCGATGGGCTGACGCCGCACCGCCGCTCGGGGCCGGCGCCGGTGATGAGGGTGCGCCGAACACCTCCGAGGGCGGCGCCTCGGTCGTCGAGGAGCCGCCCGGCGCAAGCGGGGCGCGGTCTTCGGGGGGCGGCAGCTGCGGCTGCGGCGGCGGCTGGGCGACGGCCGGGGACGTGTCCTCGCCCATCGGCGCTTCGCCCGACGGCGCCGCCGCGACGACGACCTCGTTGCGCGCGAGGCGCCGCACGCCGCGCCGCCGGCGTCGCCGCTCCTTGCCGTGCTTGGCGGGCTCACCGGCGGAAGCGACGACCGGCGCGCTAGGCGCCTGGAGGGACTGCCGCCAGTAGAGGACGCCGGCGAGGCCCGCGGCGGCGAGGACGAGCAGCAGCAAGAATCCCTTCAATGTCCTGGGCCCAGCCTACCGGAGGCGATTGAGCAAAGCGAGGAGGTGGCGACACTGCCCGCTCGCCTTCAGGCGACGTCTTGAGAGGGCCTCCGCAGGTGGCGACAAGGCGAAGATGAGCTTGGCTGCGTCGGCGGCGTCGTGGACTCGAAGGCGGGCGCCGTTTCATTCCACCAGCGGTACGGCGCGAGCTTGATCAGAACCAGACGCCAACGTCCACCGTGTATATCCAACCACGGGCGCCGACCGAGTACGGCAGCGCGGTAGCACCGGTTGGCGCTCTGTGCTCGCTCAAAGCCTGAAAGTTGACGCGCATCCCCTTGTGCTGGAAAGGAAACGCGGTCACGCCAAGGCCCAGCTCCCAGGGGTCGCCATATTTGCCGTTGACCTTCGATGGCGCGACGTAGACCTGCAACAGCTTCGGCACGACCATCGCCGACGCCTGCACCTGGAAGCCATGGTCGAACAGGCTGGTCACGGGGATGGGCCCGGTCGTGTCGAAGTTGGTCAGCCATCGAAAATAGTACTCCGCCTCGAGCGACCAACCCCACAGCTTGAAGCCTGCCTCCAGGTCCACCATCTGGTACGTGCACGCGTTGACGTTCCCACCGGTTTTGAAGGGGTCCACGCTGAAGATCAGCGTGCCGTCGGAGAGGTGTAGCTGGGAGTTCTCGAAGTCAGAACTCTTGGGTTGGCTCTGCGCGGTCTCGCGACTGACGCTGTAGTGAGCCCCGAAGAGGGTGGCCAGCTTCTCGTGAACCTCGTAGTCGCCAAATCCCAAGGCCGGCCCGAATTCCCCCGTGGTCGGCATCCACCACAGGGCTGATGCGAAGGTGCTCAGCTTGTTGTCCAATTGGGCCGCGTCCACGCCGAGTTGGCTGAGATTGTTCGCCAGCGCCGCCTTGTACTGGAGGCGCGCGGGGGCAATTTTCCCCGCGAGCATGATCCCCGTCGAGTAGGAACCGCGGAAGTACTCGTCCGCCATCGTGCGGTGATCGATCTTGAGCCAATTCGGGAACGACAGGCTCGTGCTACGCGTCGTCGGGATCGGGAAGATCCCGGCCGCGAGGATCAACCAATCGAAGAAGGTGTATGAGAAGTTTGCCCCGACGTTGACCTGGGTTTGGTCGCCCATGGCCGTGTTCTGGCTCCAGACCCAAGCCACGTAATTGAACCGCTCGCTGAACAACCATCCGCGGAGGCTGAGCTGCACTCTGTTCACCTGGAAGTCCTGCCGGTGCGCGACCGGCAACGTGCGACCGAAGGCGTCCGTATAGGTGGAATCCAGTCCCAGTTGGTTCAGGTAGCGAACGTACGTTGAGATGCCGAGAGAGATGGAACCGAGGGGGCCCTTGTAGAAGTTGAGGCCGCCCTTGATGACCTTCTCCTCGTTTTTTTCCACCTCTGGATGGGCCTTGGCATCGGGGCCCGCCGTCGCGGGAGCCGCCGCCGGAGCCGGGCCTGGTGGTGGAGCTGGGGCGGGCGCCTGCTGGGTCTTGACGTCGGCAGGCTCGAGCTGCTGCGCCTCTGGAGATGGCTGCGGAGCGGTCTGCGCGCGCGCCACACCCGACAAGAGCCACAGTACCGGGAGCGCGGCCGAGAGCCTCGCGATACGTGACCCGAGGTGCCTCATCGACCGGGCTGCGTCGCCGCAGCCCCGGCGTCGCCGCGCGCCGGGAGATCATCCCCACTGGGCTCGTTCCCCCAGCGCGCTCTCTCGGCCGTAGCCGGCGGGAGGTCGAAGACACGAACGCCCTCCATCAGGGTTGAAGGAAACGTCGACTCGCCCTTGGCCAACGAACGGCGAATGTCCTCCAACCCTGCCTCCCAACGGTCGTTCACCGTCGCCCGTGAGAACTCTGTGTCCTTCCACTGTCCGACATCGGACCGAAGTGACTCGGTGAGGAACGCGATGGTCCACTCACGGTCCTCGCAATGCTTGGCGATCCGTTGGACGTCGGGATCGGCCTGCATCTCGGCCGGAACCTTGGCCAGCAGGCGCTTCGCCGCCGCGTGAAGCTCGCCGAGCTCCCGGATCCTATCCGTGCTGAACCGCTGCTTGCTGCAGTACTCGATGTCCTTCGCTCGCTCCATCACCTCTTCGATGGTGCGTGGCAACTGCCCACGGCTCGGGAAGAGATTGACCTGCAAGATGAGCGCCGTGGTGAGCGGCTTCTGGTCCCAGACGTAGGTGATCGGCGTGTTGGAGACCAGGCCGCCATCCCAATACTCCTCCCCGTCGATCTCTATGCAGGGAAATCCCGGCGGCAGCGCGCCACTGGCCATGACGTGCGCTGAGGTGATCCGGGTGCGGAGCGTATCGAAGTACACCGACTCGCCCGTGCGCACGTTCGTGGCACCGAGAGACAGTCGCGTCTGGCCGCGATTGATGAGGTCGAAATCGACGAGCTCCTCGAGGGTCTTCTTGAGCGGCGAGGTGTCGTAGAAGCTGACGGCGCCGGGAGATTGCGCCGGAGCCAGCAATTGGGACGGGGCACGCGGCACGTAGAACGGCTGAACGCCGAACATCATTGCGTTCAACACGCTGAGGCGATCCAGGAACGGCCGCATCCAGGCGAGCGGAGAGGGAACCGCCATCGGCGCGTACGCCGACACGCGGTCCCAGAACTCCCGCAAACGTTGGACGCGGCGCTCGGGCGGATTGCCCGCGATGAGCGCCGAGTTGATGGCTCCGATCGAGATCCCCACCACCCACGTCGGCATGAAGCCAACCCGGACCAGTCCTTCGTAGACACCCGCCTGGTACGACCCCAGCGCGCCGCCCCCCTGCAACAGCAGGATCCGGTGATCGTACGTCTCTTGTCTCATGCTTGTCTGATGGTGCGTCGCACGGGGCCCGTCAAGTGACGCCTCGGAATTTCACGCGAGCTTCAGCCTCCAGCCGCTGGCGGGCTACATGCCCCACTTGATCAGTGGAGAGCCCAGTGAAGACAGACGCGGCACGAGCCTTTCGTCCGGTTGCGCCCGACGGAGGGATGGTCGTCGCGATCGAGTGAGCGCGCCTGACGTCGCGTCACGCGTGCGTCAGATGACGGTGCCGTCGGGGATCACGCCGTTCTTGGGGATGATGACGAGGCCTTCGCGGATGAAGTACGATTTCCCGTCGTGGTCGGGCCGGCCGCTGGCGTTGTTGATGCGCACGCCGCGCCCGATGCGCGCGTTCTTGTCGACGATCGCGTTCTCGATCACCGATCCCTCGCCGATGCCGAGCGCTGGCGAGGGCGCCGGGTCGGCGTCGTAGAAGTCGGCCCCCAGGATCAGGCTGCGGCGGATCTTCGAACCGCGCCCGATGCGGGTGCGCGGGCCGATCACCGAGGATTCGATGTCGACGTTTTCCAGGAACCCACCGTCGGCGACCAGCGCGTCGGCGACGCGCGAATCGTGGATCTTGGTGGGCGCGAGGAAGGCGCGCTCCATGAAGATCGGAAAGCGCGGATGATAGAAGCTGAACGAGGAGTGAAGCTTGGTAAGCGCGATGTTCGCGTCGAAGTAAGAGCGAATGGTCCCGACGTCCTCCCAGTAGTCGTCGTAGAGGTAGGACTGCACGCGCGTCCGTTCCAGCATGCTGGGGATCACGTGCTTGCCGAAGTCGATGTGGTCCTCCGGCGCCTTCAGCGCCTGCTCCAGCGCGCCGCGCTCGAAGATGTAAATGCCCATGGAGGCGAGATAGGCAGGCGAAGGTTGGCGGGCGGACCCGGCCGCCCCGGCGCCGGACTTCGGGGGGATGGGCGAGTCGAGGCCAGCGAGCCGTTCCCGCGGCGGCTTCTCGACGAAACGCAAGACCCGTCCACTGGCGTCGGTCTTCATGATGCCGAACGCCGACGCCTGCTCGGCGGGGACAGCCTTCATGGCGACGGTCACGGCGGCGTTCGCGTCGCGGTGCGCGCGCAGCATCTCTTCCAGCTTCATCCGATAGAGCTGGTCCCCCGACAGGATCGCGATGCGATTCCAGTGCTCGCGCTCGAGGTGCTTCATGCACTTGCGAACCGCGTCGGCCGTGCCGCGAAACCAGTCGTTGCTCCCGTCCTCGGTCTGCTCCGCCGCGAGGATGTCGACGCCGCCCTGGGTGAACGCGTCGAACTTGTAGGTGTTGGCGACGTGGCGGTTCAGGCTCTCCGATTGATACTGGGTGACGACGAAGATCCGGCGCAGGCCGGCATGAATGCAGTTGCTGATCGCAACATCGACCAGCCGATAGCTGCCGCCGATCGGCACCGCCGGCTTGGACCGGTGAAGCGTCAGCGGAGAAAGACGGGTGCCGCGGCCCCCCCCGAGAACGATAGCCACAACGTCATCCATGGGCGCTTCCCTTCCGGCGATGGTTCGGAATCTTGAACGAACCTAAGGCGGGAACTCGCGCGGGAAAGGGACGCGATCGAACTCTGCCGGCGACCACTGGCCAGCAAGCGACAGCGGGCCCGATTTCAGGGCACGTTGATCTGCAGCGTGATCTACGGGTGGGCGTCGCCGCCGCACGGGCAGCAAGCGACCGAGCCGCCGCCCGGTCCGGGCGCGAGGCTCCGGCATTCCGCGGGCGGTGACGGCCAGGGGCCAGGTCCGGGCCCGCCACAGGCGACCGCGTATTCGTCGGGCCTGCACAGGTCGTGACAGCTGCCGAAGGTCTCGCCCACCACGGCATTCGGTCCGGGGCACTGGGTGGCATCATCGCTGAGGCAGAGCTCCCCGCTGCCGTCAGAGCCCGAACAGGCGAGATAGGTACGGGCCGCCACGCATTGTCCCACCGCGCCGTCGGTCCGATCGAGGCTCGATGGCCAGGCGCAAGTGGCGAGCACCGTGCTGGCGTCCCCGTCGGTCTGGCTGCGGGTCGATGAGCACCCCCACCCGGCGGACGTCGCCGCGAGCGCCAACGCACCCAACCAAAGACCACTACGGCCCGCCGTCATCGCATCTCCTTTGCACACTTCCGCGGCACATCGTAGCAAGCAGTACGCCACCCATCGGCCCCTGCGATTCTGCTCGGAATGCCTCAGAGGTGCCCGGTTTCTCGGGACATCGGCGCCCGGCTCTCTCGAATTTCCGAGGCGGCGCCGTCGCTGCCCGCAACAATTCGGCGGAATTACCGGTCGCGACGGCGACGGATTCTTCAGATTCAGCCCATAACGGCCGAAATGGCTGAGTGTGCCACCGCAGCGGCTGGCGGCGGCGCCCAGGCTGAACGTCGAGGAGATCCATTTCGCGCCGCGCGCGTCTCACCCGACATGGACATTGGCGATTCTTCACGAGGACAAAAGATGAGACCAACAACGCTGACGGCCGCCACGGTGATCGCGCTGGCGGGCATTGGATGTGGGGGTGGCCCGGCCAGCTATGTCCGTTCCGAGACGGTGCTGGGACGAGTGGTCATCTACCGAAATGGGGTCGCATACTTCGAACGATCGGCGACGGTCGATGGCGACACCCTGCGGCTCTCCGTCCCCGCCGAACGAGTCGACGACTTTCTCCGCTCACTGACGGTGTTCGATGCCGACACCGGTCAACCAGCGCCGGTCGCGTACCCGACCGCGGGGGCGCGCCAGGGGGGCAGCAACCTGATCGACATGAAGATCGGCCTTTCAGGCGCGGCGCCGCACCGACTCAAGCTGTCCTACGTCACCGAGTCGCCGTCCTGGAAGCCGAGCTATCGGCTGGTGATGGACAAGCCCGGCAGGGTGGAGGTGCAGGCGTGGGCGGTGGTCGACAACACCTCGGGCGAGGACTGGAACCGGGTCAAGCTGGGCGTCGGGTCGAGCTCGGCGATGTCCTTCCGCTATGACCTGCACACGGTCCGCACCGTCGAGCGCGAGACGCTTCGCTCGAATGATCTGTTCGCCCAGGCCCCGCCGGTGGGTGGTGCGACGTACGGCCAGGTTGGCGGAACGACCCCGGTGCTGGCCGAGTTGAGTGATTCCAGCCTCGCCAGTGAGACGGCCGGCGACGACGGCAACCGGAACATCCCGCTCCCGGCTCCGCCCCCGGCGCCGGCCAGCCTGCCGGCCGCGCGCACCGCTGCCAGACCGGGTCGAGCGCAGAAGGCGCCGGCCGATGCGTTCAGGGGCGGTGGCTTCGGCGGCCAGAAGCGGGCGATGGCGGCGGACATGCCCCAGAGCGAGATGCCCGCCCCGCCGCCCCCGCCCCCCACGCTCAACCCGTCGAGCCCGGGTGGCTCCCAGATGTCCGCGATGGCGCGCCGGCTTCTCGGGACGCGCGACCAGATCATCATCGAAGGCTTTGCCGACCGCGACGACAGCGACAAGAACGCCGCATCACTGGCGCGGGCCAATCGGGTGCGCGAGCGGCTGATCCACGATGGTCTGCCTCCCGATCGCGTGGTGGCGGTCGGACGGGGCGATCAGCCTGGGCATGCGGGCGGCGTGAGGGTGGTGCAGGCACCGCCACCGCCGGCGTCGGGTGGAACCAAGCAAACGCTGCGCAACGGCAGCCCGGCGGCGGCCATGCCTCAGGATCCGATCGGCACCGCCCATTTCGAGTCCGACAGCGCCATGAACGTCCCCGGCGGCTCGTCGGCGATGGTGTCGATCCTCAAGACCGAGGCTGACGGCGAGGTGGTGTACCTCTTCGATCCCGACAGCGCGCACGGCGACGAATCCTTTCCGTTCAAGGCGATCCGGCTGCGCAACCCGACCGATTCCGTGCTGGAGAGCGGCCCGGTGACGGTCTTCTCCGCGGGGCGGTTCATCGGGGAGGGGCTGGTCGAGCCGATTCCAGCGCGCTCGATCGCTTTTGTCCCCTTCGCCCTCGACCGCCAGGTGGTGGTGGAGCGCAAGAACAACGAACGCGACGAGATCGCGCGCATCATCACGGTTCAGCGCGGGGTCTTTTCGACTGAGTCCAAGCACACCCGCCGCACGACCTTCACGCTGCACAATCGCCAGGACGAGAAGACCGTGGTCTACGTCCGTCACCTGGTTCAACCGGGATACACCCTGGCCAAGTCACCAGCGGTCAGCGAGCGGATGGGGCTGGCCCACCTTTTCCGGATCGAGCTGGCCCCCAAGGGGAAGACCGAGGTCGAGATCGAGGAGGTGACGCCGGTCTTCAGGACCACCGATGTGCGCGCCACCGACGGGATGGATCTGGTGCGGATCTATTTGACGTCGGCCACCGGGAACGAAGCGCTCCGGAATCAGGTGAACGAGCTGCTGAAGCTGCAGAAGGAGACCGCCAACATCGAGCAGCAGATCGAGACCACGCGCGAGCAGATGCAGGAGTACCGTGGCCGGATGGACGAGCTGCACGGGCAGATCCTGAGCCTGCGAGAGGTCGCGACCGGGGCCGCGCTGCTAAAGGCGCTGGAGAAGAAGATGCAGGACATCTCGGACAAGGTCTCGAACGCGACCATCACGCTGGTGAACCTGCAAGAGAAGCTGATGATCTCCCGGGTCCACTTCCAGGACGCGGTGGCCGAGCTGAGCCTGGACGCGTCTCCGGTCAGCGGGGCGGCGGCTCTGAACTGACGGCGCGCGGATCGGCGAACGATAGACGCACCCGGGAGGATTGGAAGCAGGCCTCGGCCGACGTCGTCTCAGTGCGAAAGCGACTCGCGCAGCCGGGTGAGGCGTGCGGTGGCGTCGCGATCACCTGCCCGGCGCTCCAGATCCTTCTCCAGCGCGGGAATCGCCTCGCTGCCGTAGATGGTGCGGATGGCTCGCGCCGCGCCCCGACCAGCGACTGGATGCGCGGCGGCCTTCAGCAGATCCGCGAGCATCTGCGGGTCGCCACGACAGGTTGAATCGACGCGGTAGGCCCGCAGGTATCGTTCCACCGAGTCGCTGAACCAATCGAGCTGCGCGTAGGCACGTCCGAGCAGAAGCCACGGACGCGGGTCACCAGGATTCTGGTGCGCGAATTCGTACGCAGGGACAAGCGCCCGCTGGGACATTCGCACGCCGCGGCTGACCCGGTCATGGATCGGCCGCAGCGCGCGGGGGACCGGCTCTAGCCACGGATCACGCGCACTTTGCGCGGTGTTCGCTTCGGTTTCCGGTGGCTGCGTCCGCGGCTCCGGTGGCTCCACGGGCGCTTGCGTCTCGGCTGGTGCTTGCGGCTTCACCGGCACCGGTTTCTCCGCGGGCGCTTGGGCCTCCGTCGGCGGAGCGGTCGACGGTTCCGGATTCGGCGACGGCTCCGGAGGCAGCGACGACGGTGCAGGCGGCGGCGTTGTCGGCGCCGTCGTCGTTGCTGATCTGGTCGGCGACGTGGGCGCCTGCTCCGCGGGCAACGCCGGCGTGGGCGCCGGTTTGGTCGCCGGCGTGGGCGCCGGCGAAGGTAGCGCTTGCTTGGGTGGCGGCTGCGCCGGCAGCGCGGCGGTCTCGACCGGTCTCGCCCGATCGCGCCGCAGATAGAGCGCCCCAGCCGCGATTCCCCCCACCAGCGTGACCAGGATGGTGGCGTAGCGCCAGAGGCGCGGGCCCGAAGGCGACGCCCGGTGCGCGCGCGGCGCCGGCTTCTTCGGTGCTGCAGCGCGCCCGCCGCTCAATGCCTCGACGGGCAGGTTGGCAGAGACCTGCTCCAGCGCCGCCAGCATCGCAGCCGCGTCCCTGAATCGCCCCGCCGGATTCTTGGCCATCGCCCGCGCGATCACCGCCTGAAACAACGGCGCACCCGCAACCTCGGGCCGCACTTTCAACAGCGACGGAACCGGCTGCGTCAGGTGCGCCCCGATGTAGCCCTCGGGAGAATCGGAAACGAACGGACGCTGCCCGGCGAGAAGCTCGAACAGCAGGACGCCGGCCGCATAGACATCGGTCCTGGCGTCTATCGGCCCGCCCTTCACCTGCTCGGGGGACATATAAGCCGGCGTTCCGATCACGGCTCCGACGCTGGTCAGCTCGGTCATGGTTCGCGAGCTCGACCCCTCGAGAAACTTCACCATTCCGAAGTCCAGAAGCCTCACGTGATCGTCGTGGTCCGGCAGCGCCTGCAGGAACACGTTGACCGGCTTCAGATCGCGGTGGACGATTCCTTTGCCGTGAGCGAACGCGAGCCCGCGCAACATCTGGCGGGCAATATCCAGCACCCGCCGGAGCGGCAGCGGTCCTTCCTTGATCAGGGCCCCCAGCGTCTTACCTTCCAACAACTCCATCACCAGAAATGGCACGCCGCGGTCGATGCCGAAATCGGTCACGGGAACGATGTTGGGATGGGCAAGCGCCGACAACGCGCGCGCCTCCCGTTCGAATCGGCCGCGCCACTCCGGGCTGGCGGCCGTCTCCTCGTGGAGCACCTTGATGGCCACGAACCGGTCGAGATGGGCCTGCCGTCCCCGGTAGACGACCCCTGCACCGCCGTCGCCGAGGCGCCCCAGTATCTCATAGCGTCCGTCCAGCTTCCGTCCGACGAGCGGATCGGCTGCGGCGTTGAACAGATCTTGGACCACGAGCAACGACTATATCGTGGAACCATGCCCGGACGAGCCGTCGGTCAGGGGATCGGCAGCACGCGGACCCAGCCGTTCCCCTTGTCGGTCACGTAGGCGAACGATCCGTCGGGCGACACGGCTACGCTGGTGCCGCCGTTGGCCGGATACGCGGCGAGGACGGTGTCGTCGAGCAACGAGACGAATTGGATTGATGCCGTTCCCACGACGACCGCCACCTCACCGTCCGGAGTGATCGCGACGTTGTGGAAGTCACCGCCGGGCGTGTCGGAGCCCGATAGCGTGATGCGGCGTGATCGCGCCGGTTGCGATGTCCACGACGTCCAGGGTCGCCTCGGCGACGACCGCCTTCGTTCCGTCCGGCGTGATCGCCACGCCGGCCGAGGTCGACGACAGCATGAGGTGGCTGACGGTGCGCGCCCGGATAGTCGATGCGGTAGAGCCGGTGATCGAGCTCCATCGTGACCAGGGCGAACGCGCCGTCCGTGCTGACGGCGACGCCGTAGGGGTCGTTGGTGTCGCCGAAGTTGCTGAACGCGAACTGGGGAGCGTTGAGGATCGGGTCGAACGTCGTCAGCCCCATGGCCGAGCAACCAGGGCTCAAATCGGGCATCGCGACGGCGCCGTCCGGAAAGTAGGCGAGGTCGCCCAGGGTCGTCCCGACGCAGGGGTCATCGATCTCGCCCTCGACGACGCCGGTGACGAGATCGATCACGGCGAGGCCGTTGACGCCGTTGGTGCCGCTCGTCAGCAGCGTCGCCACGGCCTCCTGTCCGTCGGGCGCGATCGCGATCCCGATCGGCTGGCTGTGGACGCCGGTGTCGAGCCCGGCCAGCGTGTGGTTGATGAGATCGACGAGGCACGATCGGGTCCACTGTTGATCTCGCTGGCGACGACCAACGTGCGGCCGTCGGGGTGACACCGATCCCGTGCGCGTGCCGGCACGACATACGGCGAGGAGAACCAGCGCGGCGCGCCCGTCGCGATCGTGTAGTCGGCCCCGTTCTGTGCGCTCACCCGCCAGTAGTAGACGACGCCCGGGGCGAGCGTCGCCGCGGGCACCGTCAGGGTGGTCGCGGGCGCGGCGACGATCTGCTGGAAGACGTCGCTGGTCCCGAAGGTCGTACTGGTCGCGATCTCGACGGCATAAGTTGTCGCCCCCTCCGCCGCATCCCAGGAGAGCTGGGGGGTGAGCGACTGCGCCGACGAGCCCTGCACGGGACTCATCAAGCCAAAGGGGCCGGGGGCTCCCGTCTGACCGGTTCCGCCAGTGGCGTCGTACGCCATCGCGACGGCACCGGCGCCGCCGGTGCCGGTCTGACCGCCGGCCCCGGTGACGTTCCCGCCGCCGGTGCCCGTGATATCCGCTCCGCCGCCGCACCCGCCCGCAAGAAGCACAACCGCACCCAGGACTCCCATGCGAAACGTGCTCATGTCCGCCACGGTTCGGCAGGTATTGGCTTCAGCTGAAGCACGCCGGCGCGGTCGTGGGCTGCGTGGGGGCGGCGTTCGATTTCGCGCCAGGATTTGTTCGCCCATCGTCGATGACGAGAGCCTGTTCGCTCAACTCTTCGAAGCTAGCCCTAACGGCGAGATCGTCGTCGCTGAGGACGGGGGGGGCGATGGGCCAACCCAGCTGCCCACCGCATTCTTGGCTGGCCACAGGGGACGCTGGTCGACGAGATCCTCCCCGAGCGGTTCCGCGCCACACAGGGACGCCCTGTCACGGCCACTCATGCAGATTGCGCACGATCAGAAGGTCCAGCCGACGGCCGGTCGCAGGTGCGGGAGGAGATCGCCCCGGTGGAGCTCCTCGGCGCAACCCAGAAAGCAGCCGCCGGAGGGCGCGACGTAGCTCGAATCGGTCAGGGCCATGTTCGCGCCACCGGCGACCAGCAGGGTCAGGCCGACAGCAGCGCGGTAGACGTAGGCCAGTTCGGCGTGCGCGAGCGGTGTCGTTCCATGAACGCCGTTACCCACCAGCACCATCGGTCCACCCGCCAGGGTCAGGGCATGGTGACCGTTCGCGGTGCGCAGCGGCTCCCAGCGCGCGTTCGCCATCGCGGACCAGAGGAGGCATCGGGGCCGTCCATCAGCGTCCCTTCGACCGACAGTCGAGAAAGCACGAAGCGGCCGGCGGTGACCCCCGCCTCGACGTGCGGGCCGATCGACCCGGTGTGGGTATCCTGGCCCCGGGCAGGTCCGGTGTGGCCGGAAGCCCTGGCGTCACCGATTCAACGCCATCATTTCGGGGTAGTGGTAGACGTCCGATTTCGCCGGCGTGTTCAGTGACGTCGCGATCATCGCCTTCGCGATCTGCTCGACGGTGATCGATTTGTATTTCGCGGGCGTCACGAACGAGAACGCAGGAAGCACTTTCTCGAGCAGCCACGGTGTGTGTTGCGATCCGATGATCATCGCCGGGCGGAAGATGCTCACGACAGCCGGACCACTCTCTTTCACTGCCTCCTCGGCCTCGCCTTTCACACGAGCGTAGCGCGCCATCCCCGCGGCGCCTGATCCGGTCGCCGCCGCGGTGGGATCAGCGCCGGCGGCGGACATGAACGCCAGGTGCTTCACTCGCCCCGATGCCTTCAGCCCTCGCGCAAAGGCCGCATTCAATTGCACGTCGACCGCGCGATGCTCGTCGATCGTGAGCTTCGCGGTGCCGGCCCCGACGCCCAACACACTCAACCCGACGACGTCGCCTTCGAGCGAACGAATGGCCTCCGTAGTCGCAGTTTCCAGACCGGCTGGATCCATTGCGGGAACGAGCGTCTCGCGCAGCTCGACACCCGCATCACGTGCCATCGCGACCTGATCGGGCTGCGAACGACGCACCAGGGTCACGATGGGTTTGAACGATCCATTGCGAATCAGTTCCTTGATCAGCGCGTTGCCGACCGATCCCGATGCACCGAGAACCACAGCCGCTTGCGTGCTCGACATCAGGGGACGACGTCGACGGCGATCGGTCCCGCCGCCAGCGAGCTGGGCCAGGACGTGCAGCTTTCGAATCCGGTGCACGACGACGCCATTCCGAAGCCGCCCTGGAAGACGCTCTTCACGATCAAGGTCGCCCGACCGGTGATGGCCGGCGCGGTGATCACGACCGATTTCAGGTCCGGCCCGTCCATGCCGGGCGCGAACGTATAGAACGGTACCTCCGACGGAGGCGTATCCAGCCAGTAGAAATGACCGGCGCCCAGGTTCACGCTCACCGGAACCGCGGTCGGGGGCAGAGCGACCGTGAATTGGGTGCCCGCCTGCACCGTGCCGTCGCCGGGAGGAACCAGCTGCGCGCCGAAACCGGGGAACAGATCGTCGAAGGTCGCCTCACCGTACACGTGGCTGCCGCTGGCCACGCGCACGTGAACCGGAGCGTCCGGCGGGACCGCGTCGAAGTTCACCAAGATGTCCCACACGCACTCGCCGAGCTGAGTGGGCGTCGCCTGGCGCTCGTTCATGGTGACGGTCAGATCCGGCGGCAGCGAGAAACAGCTCTGGACGCGGCTGGGCCAGCCGAAGTCGACGAACACCCGGTATCCGATCCGGTCCAGGGCGGCCGGGTCGTCGTTCCACTCGGCGCCGGTCATGAGCGAGATCGAGGGCGGCGCGTCCGAGCCGCACCCGCCGGCGCCTGCCATCGCCGTCAGGCAGGCGGCCATGCGAATCAGCGAGCTCGCCGTCATCAACCGAAGCCGCCCGGGCATCAGATTGCCTCCGTGACGAATACCGGCCCCAGCGCGTTGGTGGCGTTGCCCACGCACGCCGCGAACCCCTCGCAATTCACCGCTGCCTGCGGCCCGTACGGTGTCCCTTTCAACACGATGGCGGCGCGTCCGCTGAACACCGGCATCTTGACGTGAACACCGTCGGCAAATCGCGCAGGAAAGTCGGCGACGTACTCGGCGCCCGGCCACGGTGTCCCCTCGAGGGGAAAAACCCATCCGGGCCCTGGCGAACTGGTTGGCAATCCAGGCGTGGGAGCAATCACGATCTCGTCGCCGGCGTGAACCATCCCATCGGCGGGCGCTACCAGCGCCGCGCCCAGCCCCGGAATCAGGTTGTCGAAGGTCCCGGTGGCGATCGTTTGGCCGTCCCGTACCGCGGTGACGGTGACCAACGACGAAACCATTGTCGGAGTGGCCGCGACCTCGGCGCCCAGGCAATTGTCGGCGTCGCGCACCAGCGGCACGGATTGGCCGAAGGCGAAGACCTGCAACGACGGCGGCAGATCGTCGCAGGTGCCGCCGCTGTTCTTCCTCTGGAAGACGAGCAGGTCGTAGACGAAGCCGACCTGATCGGCCGATGTCGCGCCCCAGTTCCAGTCGACGCGGAGGCCCACGCTCAACACCGGATGGGACACGCTGTCGTCGCCGCACCCGGCCAGCACCATCCCCGCGATCGCTCCGACCAGCATTGCCGATCTCGCCGCTGACCCGCGCTGTCTCGCCCCGGCCCCACCAACCATCGGCCTCGGACACTAGCACATCCGTATCGGGATGGAGCTCATCACCCGGGAACGGCAGAGGTGCTCGAAGCACCGCCGCCCCGCCGACCCAGCGGTCGCGTGTTGAAGCTGAGCTGGCTGGGAAAATCGAACAGCGTTCAGCGTGCAATTCCAGCGGGCGGTGGGAAGCTACACTGCGATCGTCACGCGACGCGCTTGGCCGGCGCCCAATGCCTCAATGTTCGTCGCGGAAGACGATCGAGAGGGGAGGCCGGACATGGTTCACGAAAGCCTGCTCGTCGTCACCACGAGGGGAGAGTCCATCGGAAAGGTCATTCACAACGACGGAGACGACACATTCCTGGTCGAGCGCGAAAAGGTGTTTCCCAAGGACTTCGAGTTCCACTACGAAGGCGTCACCGGGGTTTGCGAAGAGGGGGCGCTCGTCTATACGTTGACGGAAGCCTCTGAGGAGGAGCCCGTCGCGGCCGACGCAATCCCGCACCGCCCGTAGCTTGTGGACCGGCGCCCCACAGACGCGCTACGCGCGCCCGTCGCGGTGACGTCTACTTGGTTGACTGTGTTTCGCTGACTGCAGGACCAGCGGGTGCTTTCCCAGCGGCAAGAGTTGCACCCCGCTGGTGTGCTCCGGCGGCTGCACCCTCAGCCAAAGCTGCAAGCCCGAGGCGTGGATGAGCATCGGGAACTCGCATTCTAGCGAGCCGGTCCGTGGTGCTCGTGTGAACCTGCGGTCGCGCTGACCACCGGCAATCGCTCGCCCCCGGGTGAGATCGATGCCGCACCGGTCGATTGTCGTGGTATCTCGATACGCGGGTGCATGAGTGGGTGCCTTGGGGTGGTCGAGGGCGTCTGCGTCATTGCCGTCGCCGTCGCCATCAAGAGGCTGCCATGAAGCGCCGATGAAGTTGGATCGACTGGAGCATGTCTCGGCCTCGACACTACCTGCACGGTGACTATCTGGAGCCGGCTGACCGGCGGCCCGACAGCGTCGTCTACTGCGCGTTCTGCGACGGATTCTGCCTGCCGGCACATCTGTACGAGGAGCATGAGCTCGACGCCAACTTCGTCCGGTTCAACGCCAGCAAGAAGGTATTTTACCGAACTCAGCAGCGCGTCTCGCGCCCGATCGACGCCGCGAACTACTTCGACGGCACGCCAGATCCAGGCTGAAAGGCCATTCGGCCTGGGCCCTGGCGATATTCGTGGTGGCTTGCTCGCATGCGAGTACCCTTCGAGCATGTCGCTCGCTCATCTCCGGGAAACGAAGGCGCAGAGCAATCGCACCTCAGCGGCTGCGCCTCGGAAGGTCGCCACGGCGCCGGCCGGGCTCTGCGGCGCGAGCCGCGAGCCCGCCTACCGCACGATGGACGAGGCCGCCGCGTCCGGCCTGGAGATTTGCGACACCTGCGTCGCCCTCTTTCGGCGACAAGGGAAGGCCGACTGAACAGAGCCAAGGCGTCTGCCTGCCGGTCTCGGCCGCGCAGATGGCGCTGATCCGGTCGTCGTTGCCGAGATCGATCTTCGTGACGGTGAGGGTGGTGCCGAAAACCTGCGTCTCGAAGGGAAGGGCGAGGTGCTGGTCGATCATCGAACCAGCCGGTTGCCTGCTCCGATTCACCATAGGCGTCGACCGTCGCCTCCTCGATCATCTCTGCCAGCCTTGCCTCGCTGAGCCCTGTCTTGCGGGGCTGGCGCGCATTGTCCGATCCGTCCGGTTACCGTGGGCCGTCTTCGCGCCATGGCGGCAGCCTAGGTTGCCACTGACCTGGCATTCAACAGAGCCCCGCCCAGGCAGCCGCGGACAGGCGAGCGCCGATTTTCGGGACACGCTATAGAATCTGTACGACCATGCCTGCCATGCCGACCGAGGTCGACCTCCTGAGCAGCCTGCTCCAGGCACTGGGCCAGCGCCGGTGGGAGGACGCGGTGCGCCTTGGGGAGGAGATCGCCGATCGGGAGGCTCGGAGGGGTCATGCCCGGGTGGCGAGGAAGCTCCGCGGAGCGCTGGCGTCCCGCGACGGCGCGGAAGTGGCCGAGGCGTTCAGCCCCACGCCCGTGGGCACACCCTTGGCTGGCGCCCTGTTGCCCGTCGATCCCGTCGACGGTCTCGATGAGGTGGTGCTGCCCTCGGCTCTGAAGGCACAACTGGCTGAAGTGCTTCAGGAATGGAGACACCGGGGGAAGCTCGACACTGCCGGTGTCACTCGCAGGACGAAGCTTCTGTTTCACGGGCCGCCCGGATGCGGCAAGACGATCACCGCTCGCGCGCTCGGCGGAGAGATGTCCCTCCCCGTTATGGTCGTGAGGTTCGACGGGGTCGTCGGCTCCTACCTCGGCCAGACCGCGGCTCGCCTGCGGGAGCTGTTTCGATACGCCGAAGCGGTGCCCTCGGTGCTGGTGCTGGACGAGATCGATGCACTCGCTCAGCGCCGCGGGAATCCACGTGACGTCGGCGAGCTGGACCGCGTTGTCGTCTCGCTGCTGCAAGAGCTGGAGCACTCCATGCCCCAGGGGATCGTCGTGGCGAGCTCGAACCTGCCACGCGCGCTCGACGACGCGCTCTGGCGGCGCTTCGATCTGGTTCTGGATTTCCCCGTTCCTTCGGCGGCCCAAATTCTCGGGTTCGCTCGGAAACGGCAGGTTGCCCTTGGCGTTCGCCCTAGCCGGGACCTCGTGGGCAGGCTTCGCCGCTCGCGGTCGTACGCCGATGCCGAACGGGTCGTGACCGACATGCACCGGCGCGAGATCCTCGGCCGGGAGATGGAGTGAGATGGCTCAGCGCCGCCCCGTGGCGCCTCGCACGTTCTTCCTGAACGAGACTCACGAGCACGCGCGAGGGGAGCCGGAGGGCGGGGGACGCGTCCCGACGTTCTCCCAGATCAAGTGGCCAGAGAAGGGGCGACGGTTGTCCGCGTCTCTACGTGCCGCACGCGCCGCGGCCCTGCGAACGGCCGATCCACTCCGCCAATCTAGGTTCTTTCTGCTCTCCAGCCCTGAGGAGAGGATCGATCGGGACTCCAAGGCGAAGACCGCGAAGGGCGGTCTGCAGCACGTCGCCATCGACTTCGCCGGGAAGCACGCTCGGGTATTCGAGCGACTCGACCTTCAGCTCTTGCGAGTCACCCCGGAAGGCGATGCGCTCGTTCACGCAAAGCCGGAGACGCTGGATCAGCTCGAGGCCACAGCGGCGCGGCTCGCTGACGCAGGCAAGGGCGACCAAGCCCGATGGGCCTTCTTGAAGGAGTTCCGGCTCGCGCCCATCGAGACGCGCGTCGACGTGGCATGGCTCGACTCCCTCGACGCGAAGCTGGCGCACGAGGTCATTGTCGAGTTTCAGCCGGTACTGACGAGAGCCGACGTCGACGTCCTGATGGAGGCGATTCAGCGGGATCTCCGAGAGAACAAGGGTGGCCAGGCTTTGGGCGGTGGCCATGATCTGTCGGGGCGCCGTTGGCTCCGTGCGCAGATGCAGCCCGAGAGGATCCGGCGCTTCGCGACGGAGTTCCAATCTATCCAGACGATCCACGCACCGCTGATGGCGACGCTGTTTGCGACACATGGAGCGCGCTCGCTGCCGAAAGGGACTGTCACCCCTCCGCCGCGCGACGTGGGCGACCTTCCCGTGGTCGCGGTCGTCGATGCGGGCATTCCCCGCGAGCACCCCCTCCTGGCGCCCTATCGCCGAGGACAGTACCGTCACGCCGACGCGGCGCACACCGATCCTGGGGACCACGGCTCGCGCGTCGCATCTCGCGTCGTGTTCGGCGACGTGGTCGCTGGGCCCGGCTTCTCGCCACCGGCGGGGCGCTGTCGATTTCTCGACGTTCTGGTCCCTGCCGACCAAAACGGCGAGTCACTGGAACTCGATGACAAGGCGATCTTCGATTCTCTGCGAGATGTCGCTCGCGCCTATCCCGACGTTCGGGTCTTCAATCTGAGCCTCGGCTCCTGGCTTCCCCTTGCCCGATTCTCCGCGACGGATAGGCAGGAGAGGTTGGTCGAACTCCAGGATCTCGACAACTTCGCATTCGAACACGACGTTGTGGTTGTCGTCGCTGCCGGGAACACCCCGCGCGGCGTCGTGCCCAACACCGACTACCCCGGCCACGTCGA
The DNA here is from genome assembly GCA_963778795.1 of uncultured Pseudomonadota bacterium. Taxonomy (GTDB): domain Bacteria; phylum Myxococcota_A; class Polyangia; order Fen-1088; family Fen-1088; genus DASRQZ01. The sequence continues at coordinate 768,353 of CAVZVU010000006.1, forward strand.
CGAAACCGATTGGCGCCTCGGTGCGTGGGCGGCCGGGTTCAACACCGTCGTGGTTGGCGGCTACGTCCCGCGGCCCAACACCGACGGCGTCGCGCGCCGGGAAGGTTGGCCGAGCCCGTTCACGCGCGTTGGTCCTGGTGTCGCCGACGCACCCGTTCCAAGCTTCTCGGCCGGTGCCGGGGATTGCAGCGACACGTATCATTGGAAGCCCGGCTTCGGTGTCTGGACCACGAACAAGGCCGGTGACTGGGAGGATGCGATAGGCACGTCCCACGCGGCTCCGATCGTCGCGCGCGAAGCGGCCTTGCTCCTTCGCGATCTCCAGAAGTTCTGCCCGCCGGGAGTCCAGCCGTTCGCGTCGACAGCCAAGGCGTTCCTCCATTTGGTGGCGCGCCACGAGGCGCCGCTCGCGGATCTCACGGCCGCAGCCCGGACTCTGGCCAAGCGAACTCTTGGTTCTGGTCGCCCCAGCGCAGCGCGGTTGGGCGCCCCGTTGGCGAACACGGCCGTGTTTCTCTGGCAGGGAACCCTCGAGCGTCCCGGCCACGCCGCGCGCGTGCGGGTTCCCGTTCCTCGCGAGTGGTTGAAGGATGCGAGCGCCCCGCAGGTGCGGGTCATCTGCGCGTGGAATACACCTACCGGCGCCGGTGCGCCTGAGGTGTGGGCTTGCAGGAAGGTCAACGTGCAACTTCGGCCCACGCTGGACGGCGATGCTCTCCGTGGAAAAGGGAACGCCAGCGGTGCCTACCCGCTCATCAACAAGATCTACGACATGGGGGCGGACCACCTGAAGGATCTCGGGATCAAGGTGGACTTCGATGAATGGGTCCTGGAGATCGCCTATGAAGACGTGGCTCCATACCCACCGTCAATGCGCGTCGACGAACTGCAACGGGTCTCCGTCGCGTTGGAACTGTCGGACGAGGGTGAGTCGGCGGAGAGCCCGCAGTCGGCGATCCAGGCACTGCCGGCCAGCGAAACAATGATCCGGCTCGGCGGAATGAAGCAACCGATTTGGTCGCCCATCAAGATACCGACGGGTTAGTCCTTCTTTCCTTCCTCTTCGCCCTCTGCTTTGCTGTGCGTATGACCCGCCAGAAGGCCGCTCCTTCGACGTGGACCGCACCCGTCTTCGGCCTTGAACTGTTGGGCATGGATCGGCTCAACACCAAGCTGAGTGAGTCGATTCTGAACGTCCCTTTGGATGACGGCGAGTTCGGGCCCATTGAATTCCATTTGATCACCCTCGACTTCGAGGAGCAAAGCCACCTCCAGGGCCGGCTGGCGCCGCGCTTTGGCGATGGAGGAGTGAGGAATCTCGCGACCTCGCTAAGCGGATAGAATCGCAAGATGTGGTCGAAGGCATTGCACGAGCCGAAGATCGCCGCGGAGGCGCATGCGGTAAACAGTGGTGATCCCGACACCAGTTGGCGGGCCACCCGCGAGCGAGTTGTGCCGCGCGAGCGGCGCGCGGGATTCGGGGGGGCTTCGACCAACAAGGCGCTCCGCCACCGCCGCCAACCCCGCGCCCGGATCGGTGCCCCTATCCTTCGGCCTCGCTGGAGCGAGCGCATCAGGCGATCGAGATCCTGCGCCTGTCGATCGGCTTCCCGCTCGAACTGTTGCGAGCGGCGCTGTTCGGCCGCTTCCTCGGCGGCGCGGCGGCGTTCTTGCTCGCCATCCTCGAAGTCGGTCTTCCGTCCGATGTCACGGCGGACGAACGTGGCGTCTGAACCTGCGTCCTCAAGGGGATCCCGTCGCCGTGCGGCGCTCTCAGCGTGCGAGGGGCAGCACGAAGGTGAACCTGGCGCCGGCGGCGGAGGACTCAGCCCAGATCTTTCCGCCGTGGGCCTCGACGATTCCGTGGGCGATGTAGAGGCCCAGGCCTGATCCGGGTTGGCTCGTCGACGGGGCCTGCCAGTAGCGCTCGAAGAGGTGGGGGAGTTGGTCGGCGGCAATGCCGGGGCCGGTGTCGGCGACCGCGATCGACAAGTCGGCGCCGCGGCGTTCCGTGCGGATGGTGATGGTGCCCCCGGCGGGGGTGAACTTGATCGCATTACCGAGCAGGTTCGACAGCACCCGGAAGATCCGCTCGGGATCGGCTTCCAGCCTCGGCGCATCGATCAACTCCACCGCGAGGGTGAGCTGCTTGGTCTCAGCCAGAGGGGAAACGGACAGCCGAGCCTCCTCGACCAGCTCACGGCTCTCCACGGATCGGAGGTGCAATGTGAAGCGGTGCGCTTCGATGCTCGCCAGATCCAGGAGGTCGTCGGTCAGGGCCTTCATATGAGCCCCCAATCTCTGGATGCGCTCGGCGCTGACGCGCAACAGGTTCTTGCTCACCTCATCACCGGCCGCCGTCACGTGCAGGATCACCTCAGCTTGAAGCAGGACACCCGACAGGGGACCCCTGAGATCGTGGGACACGACGGCGAGCAGGTCGTCCCGCGCTCGCACTGCCCGCTGCTCGCCCAAGAAGCGCCGCCCGATGTCGACTTCGATGGCGCGGCGCCGCAGCTCGTCCGCAGCTTCGAGGGTGCTGGCCGTCCACGGATGTGAACGGAGCTTCACCTCCTCTTGCCAGATCGCGAACGAATGACGCGGACGCAGGTGATCGCCGGAATCCGCCGCGAAGGGCTTGTTGGGATCGCCGCCCCAGCTCACCGTCTGGATGAACTCCTGGCGGAACCACAATAGTCGCCTCTGAGGAGCACCGGGCAGCGCGAACGTGAGCAGCCCACTGGCGACGTCGCTGGCCTCCTGCGCCCGAGGGAATAGGGCGGCCAGCGACGCCGTGGCGAACGGCCGGGTCCCTTCCTTCTCCTCGACCCACGCCGCGATGTCCTGAACGAGCGCAGGCAGCGGCGTGCGGCCGGCCGCCATGCTCTCCCCGCCGCTCACAAGCGCCACCCCATCGGCGCCCACCATCCCCATCAGCTCCTTCGGGCGCGAGAGCAGGACCTCGAGCACGTTGTCTTCCGGCGCGCTCTCGCGCATCGCGCGGGCCAGCTCATCCTCCGTCGCTCGACGCGAGGCGCGATCGGCGAGCTGGTCGCGGTCCTCGAGCGCTGCGATCTGGAGCGAGGTCAGGCGACCGAGAAACTCACACGCCATCCGCGTCTCCTGCGAAACCCGCCGCGCGCTGGTGTGGTTCAAGCAGCTGATGAGTCCCCACAGGCGGTCGCGAACGATGAGCGAGATGCTCATGGAAGCGCGGACCCCCATGTTGGCCATGTACTGGAGGTGAATGGGCGAGACACTGCGCAGAACCGAGAAGCTGAGGTCCAGCGGCCCGCCCGTGTCGACGCGAAGGGTGGGAACGACTCGCGCTGGCTTCGCGCTGGCATCGAAGATCAGCCGAAGCCAGTTCCTGCGATACAGCTCGCGCGCCTGGGCAGGGATGTCGGAGGCCGGATAGTGCAGCCCGAGATACGGCTCGAGCGCTGGTTCCTTCGCCTCTCCGTCGACGGAGCCGTGCCCGTCGTCGTGGAATCGATAGAACAAGACCCGCTCGAACCCGGTGACTCGCCGCATTTGCTGAACGACAACGTCGGCGAGCTCGGCGGACGTGACCACGCGTTGAATCCGCAGGAGCGCGGGCCGAAACGGGTGGCGCATCGCGACGGGTGAGCCCGGATTCGGCTCGAGCTCGAGAATGGCCGCTCCCTGGTGGCGGTGGACCATTCCATCGAATTGTCTTCCGTGCGCGCCGATCTGCAGCGGGTTCACGTCGTACCAGCGCTCCTCGCCCAGGGCCTCCTTCACCTCGGCGACCGACGCCGGATCCAGCACCGTGGAGAGCTGCCGACCCAGGACCTCATCGACACGAAAGGGGAGAAGGTCGCCGACGTTTTCGCTGACCTGTGTGATGGTCAGCGACGGCTCGGCCAGCACGAACAGCACGCCAAAGGGCTGGATCGTCCCCGGGATGTGGATGGGCTCGCGGTCACAATCAGTCAGGTCCGCCCTGGCATCCCTCATCGCTCCACCCATCGCGCGAAAGCCAGAAAGGTCGCGCGCGCCGAGGCGACGATCTCGGCGGTCGCCAATCCCGCGTGCGCCAGGCCTTCGAGCCAGGCGAGAAAGAGGCTCCACCTCGCCGACGTCCCCTCCGCTTCGCCGATGAAGAACGAGGCGCCGCTGCCCCTGGCGACCCCGAGCCGCTCGCGCAGCGCAGCGGCGATCACCTGCCCGCCGAGGCAGGCACCCTCGAGTACGTACAAGCAGCCCGCCAGCTCCTCGGGGCATGACAGCCGCGGCAGATCGGCGCATCGGGGCAGGTCGGCAATCTCCCGCCGAGACAGGCCGAGCGACAGGAGATCGCTCTCGATCAGCGTGGTGCGGTCTCGCAGCGGTAAACCGAGCGGGGGGCCCGCCGACGCCACGCGCGCCAAACTGGCTTCAATGGGCGCATAGAAACCGAAAAAGAATTCGAGCACCCGCCGATAGCGGTCGCGGTCGAGAGAAAGCTCGGATTCGAGCAGCCCCAGATCGATCTCGAGACGCCGATGCAGGTCGGCTGTTTCGCGCTTCAACTGCTGTCGCAGCGGCGAAGCGCCCTCCCGGCGCCCATCGGCGGTGGACAAGGGTCGTAGATCGGCCATCAGCGCCGGTGAAATGTAGCTTGGGCAGGTCTCGCCGACCAGGAGCCATCCACCGGTTGGCGATGACCAGTGCTCAGCGTGAGACCTGATGCGATGTCGGAAGCAGAATGTCGGACGGGTGGATGCCATCCCGCCTCTCCGGTCAATGAAGCGGTGTTGCGGGCTCCACCGGGCTCCAGGCGATGGCAGGTCTTCGAGGAAGGAGGACACTGAACGTGGTCCCGTCTCGATCGGGTGACTGTACGGCGATCGTGCCTCCGTGCGCGCGCACGATCTGGTTGGCGATGAACAGGCCCAGCCCGACGCTCGAGCCTCGGTCTCCCGTGCTCGTGAGAACGGATCATCGAATCGGACGAACGGCGCTGTCGTCGAGCTGACGCGGTTCCGCGCTTTGTCCTCACCGAACGCCCGCCACCTTCTGCTTGACGGAGGGTGTACCAAGCCCAGGTTCGAATTGAAGGGGCTCGCGCCCGGATAGGCTCATTCTGCATGGCCGACCAGTCCGAACGCCTCGAGCTTCGTGGGGAGGTCGGTGCCCTGATCGGCTCGCGCGACTGGTCGAAGACCCGTCTCGGCCCGCTCGAGACCTGGCCGAGCAGCCTCAAGACGATGATCGGCGTCATGCTGGGCAGCCGCTTCCCGATGATGCTGGGCTGGGGGCCGGATCTCCTGGAGTTCTACAACGACGCCTACATCCCCGTGCTGGGGGTCAAGCACCCCGCCTCGCTCGGCGCTCCGGTGCGCGTCGTCTGGTCGGAGATCTGGAATGTCGTCGGCCCGCTGATGCACAGCGTGCTGTCGGGTGGCCCCGCGTTGTGGCGCGAGCACGAGCTGCTCTTCATCAACAGCCGCGGCTTCGCGCAGGAGACGTTCCACACGTTCTCGCAGAGCCCCGTGCCCGGCGACGACGGCAAGGTCGGCGGCGTCCTGCTCACGGTCCAGGAGACGACCGAACAAGTTCAGGGCGAGCGACAGCTGCAGACGCTGCGCGCGCTCGCCGAGCGAACGGGCGTCGCGAGGACCGCGACGGAGGCCTGCGTCCTCGGCGCCTCGGTCCTCGAAGGCGCCGACGCGGACGTTCCCTTCTCGCTCGTGTACCTCCTCGGGGACGACGGCACGCCGACGCTCGCCGCCTCGAGCCCGGCGTCCCTCGCGGGGCGCATCGACCTGCGCGCTCCCACCGGCGGGTGGCCGTTCCACGAGGCGCTGCGCTCCGGTGAGCCCGTCCCCGTCGACGACCTCGCGCGCCGCTTCGGTTCCCTGCCCGGCGGCCGCTACGGCGTCAGGCCCGAGAGGGCCGTCGTCGTCCCGTTGCTCCGAGACGAGAGAGATCGGTACGGCTTCGTCGTCTTCGGCCTCGCCGCGTGGCGCGCCCCTTCCGAGGGATACCTCGGCTTCCTCGCGCTCGTCGCGTCGCAGCTCACCTCGGCGATCGCGCGCGCCCGGGCCTCGGAGGAGGAGCGACGCCGCGCCGAGGCCATGGCCGAGCTGGACCGCGCCAAGACACTGTTCTTCAGCAACATCAGCCACGAGCTCCGCACGCCGCTGACGCTCATGCTCGGCCCCACGACGGACGCGCTCCGCTCGCCCGCGCGGACGCTCGAGGGCCACGACCTCGAGATCGTCCACCGCAACGCGCTCCGCCTGCAAAAGCTCGTCGGGAGCCTGCTCGACTTCGCGCGCATCGAGGCGGGACGCGTCCGCGTGTCGCTCGAGCCCATCCGCCTCGACGCCCTCACCGGGGAGCTGGCCCACGCATTCGACTCGGCGATGCGCGAGGCCGGCCTCGCGTACGAGGTCAGCTGCGAGCCGCTGCCGCACCCCGTCCTGATCGATCCGGACATGTGGGAGAAGATCCTGCTGAACCTGATCTCGAACGCCCTGAAGTTCACCTTCGAGGGGAAGGTGCGCGTGTCGCTGGCCGCTCGCGGCGGGCAGCTCGAGCTCGAGGTCGCCGACACGGGCATCGGGATCCCCGCGCACGAGCTGCCGCACGTCTTCGACCGATTCCACCGCGTCGCCGGCGCGCGGGCGCGCACGCAAGAAGGGTCCGGCATCGGGCTCGCGCTGGTGCACGAGCTCGCGCGACTGCTGGGCGGCGACGTCTCGGCGAAGAGCGCCGTGGACGTGGGCACGACGATGACAGTCGTCATTCCAGCGCGCACGGCCGACGCGTCCTCCGCCGCTTCGTCGGACGCTTCGCCGAGGCTCCCGTCGCCGCGCCGGTCGCCACGCACGTGGCGGACAACCGGTTCGTCGAGGAGGCGCGCCGCTGGCTGCCGAACGCGGACGCCACTTCGACGTCGACCGCTGCGGCGTCCCGCGCCCCGCTGCTGATCGACGGCGTCGAGCGGCCGGCGCGCGTCCTGGTCGTGGACGACAACGCCGACATGCGGGAGTACCTGACGCGCATGCTCGCCCCGCACTGGACGGTGGAGACGGCCGTCGACGGCGAGGCCGCCCTCACGTCAATCCGCGCGCGGCGCCCCGACGTGGTCCTCACGGACGTGATGATGCCGAACCTCGACGGATTCGGGCTGGTCGCGCGCTTGCGCGCGAACGAGGCGACGGCCGACCTCCCCGTGATCGTGCTGTCCGCGCGCGCCGGGGAGGAGTCGCGCATCGAGGGGCTGCAGGTCGGCGCCGACGACTATCTCGTCAAGCCGTTCTCCGCGCGCGAGCTGGTCGCGCGCGTGCAGGTGCACGTCTCGCTCGCCCAGCTCCGCCGCAGGCTGCTCGATCGCGCCGAGGAGGCGCGGCGCGCGGCCGAGGACGCCACGCGCGCCAAGGACGAGTTCCTGGCCATGCTGGGCCACGAGCTGCGAAACCCCTTGTCGCCCATCGTGATGGCCGTCGAGCTGATGCATCGGCGCGGCGTGAACTCGAAGGAGCTGTCGGTCATCGAGCGCCAGCTCAAGCAGCTCATGCGGCTGGTCGACGACCTGCTCGACGTATCGAGGATCACGCGCGGGAAGGTCGAGCTCCACAAGGAGCGCACGTCGATCGCCGAGGTCGTCAGACGCGCCGCCGAGACCACGCAGCCGCTCTTTCAGCAGAGGCAGCAGCCGCTCGCGCTGGACGTCCCCGGCGATCTCTTCGTCGATGGCGACCCCACACGGCTGCAGCAGGTGTTCGCGAACCTGCTGACGAACGCCTCGAAGTACAGCGATCCGGGCACGGGCGTCGGCGTCTCTGCGAAGCCCGTGGGAGATCGCGTCGAGATCCGCGTTCGCGACCACGGGATCGGCATCCGCCCGGAGATGATCGAGCGCGTGTTCGATCTGTTCGTGCAGCAGCCGCAGGCACTGGATCGCGCCGCCGGTGGGCTGGGTCTCGGCCTCGCGATCGTCAAGAACCTCGTGGCCTCGCACGGCGGCTCGGTTCGCGTCGAGAGCGACGGCCCGGGCACGGGCAGCGAGTTCATCGTGACCCTGCCTTCGATGCCGGCGGCGGCAGGCGCCGCGCGCCCCGCGACCACGGGAGCGGCGACGGCGGCGTCCCCAGGATCGCCGGTCTGCCGCGTGCTCGTCGTCGACGACAGCGCGGACGGTGCCGCGATGCTCGCGGACTCGCTCGAGTCGATGGGCCACGACGTGCGCGTCGCGCACGACGGCCGCGCGGCCCTCGACGTGGCCGCGGCGTTCCACCCGGACGTCGCCGTGCTGGACATCGGTCTGCCTGAAATGAGCGGCTACGAGCTGGCCGCGCACCTGCGCGAGCTGCCCGGCGGGCGTGCGATTCGCTTCGTCGCCGCGACGGGCTACGGTCGCGGCCGCGATCGCGCCACGTCGATGGCCGCGGGCTTCGTCGACCACCTCGTCAAACCCGTGAATCTCAATCGCCTGCGGGAGATCGTCGCCCAGGCGGCGAGTGCGAAGGCGACCCACGGAAAGCCGCTCGAGGTGTGACAGCACGAGCCTTGGAGAACTGACATGCCACGCGGGCGGGATCGCGACCGAAGCGGCTCAGCGCCGCCGGCCACCGGGTAGGGACTCGCACCCGGGGAGCGGCGCGCAAACTGACCACTCCCGTAAGACCCCTCCGCAAATCGCCGCGACCGGGCGGCGCCTGCGCGTTTCGTGGCCAGCTTCCCTCGCATGGCGAAGACGAACGGCAACGGCAACAAGTCGCGCGGCAACGGGGGAGGCGACAAACAGACGGTCGTCAACAAGACACCGGAGGCGGCGTCGCCGCGCGGACACGTTGTGCTGCCGCCGCCCGATCCCAAATTCGACGGCGTCATCGGTACGACCTACAAGGACTCGAAGATGGGGACGTTTCCGGTCCCCAAGGCGCCGGACGGCGCCCCCAACGTGTTGCTCGTGGTCATCGACGACTGCGGCTTTGGCCAGTGGGGGACGTTCGGCGGGCAGATCCCGACGCCCAACCTCGACCGGCTGGCGAAGACCGGCCTGCGCTACACCCGCTACCACACCACGGCCCTCTGCTCCCCGACGCGCGCCGCGCTGCTGACCGGGCGCAACCACCACAGCTGCGGAACCGGCGTCATCACCGAGCTCGGCGACAGCTTCCCCGGCTACACGGGGCAGATCCCGAAGAGCTGCGCGATGGGCGCGGAGATGCTGCGGCAGAACGGCTACAGCACTGCCTTCTTCGGCAAGAACCACAACGTCGCCGCCTGGGAGACCAGCGTCTCGGGGCCGTTCGACCGGTGGCCGACCAGCCAGGGGTTCGACCACTTCTACGGTTTCATCGGCGGCGAGTCCAACCAGTGGCAGCCCGCGCTGTACGAGGACACCCGGCCGGTCGAGCTGGAGGTCCCCCCGGGGCGGGAAGGAAGCTACACGCTCAACGAGGCGCTCGCCGACCGCGCCATCGAGTACATCCACCAGCAGAAGTCGGTCACGCCCGACCGCCCGTTCTTCATCTATTACGCGCCGGGCGCGACGCACGCGCCCCACCACGTCCCCAAGGAATGGATCGACAAGTTCAAGGGCCAGTTCGATCACGGCTGGGACAAGTACCGCGACGAATGCTTTCGCCGGCAGCTCAAGCTCGGCGTGATCCCGAAGGACACGAAGCTGACCCCGCGGCCCGAGGAGATCCCGGCCTACGACGCGCTGACCCCCGACCAGAAGACGGTGGCGGCGCGGCTGATGGAGACGTTCGCGGGCTTCACCGCGCAGACCGACCACGAGGTCGGTCGGCTGCTCGACACGCTCGAGGAGATCGGCCAGGTCGACAACACGCTGGTGATCTGGATGATCGGCGACAACGGCGCGTCGATGGAGGGCGGGCTGCACGGCGCATTCAATGAGATGGTCACGCTGACCGGCGGGTCGGAAGACCCCACGACGCTGATCTCGAAGCTGGACGAGATCGGCGGCCCGTCCGCCTACAACCACTACCCGGTCGGCTGGGCGTGGGCGATGAACACGCCGTTCCAGTGGGGCAAGCAGGTCGCGTCCCACTTCGGCGGCACGCGCAACCCGATGGTCGTCTCATGGCCGGCGCGCATCGCCGATGCGGGCGGCCTGCGCACGCAGTTCCACCACGTGATCGATATCGTGCCGACCATCCTGGAGGCGGCCGGCGTGCCCGAACCGGTGTCCGTGAACGGCGTCGCGCAGAAGCCGATCGAAGGCGTCAGCATGCTCTACACGTTCGACGACGCCTCGGCGCGGGGAACCCGACGGACGCAGTACTTCGAGATGTTTGGCAACCGCGCCATCTACCACGACGGGTGGGTGGCGGCCTGCTTCCACGGGCGGCTGCCGTGGCGGGCCGGCACGGTCGATTTCGACAACGACACCTGGGAGCTCTACAACGTCGACGACGACTTCAGCGAATACACCGATCTCGCGGAGAAGGAGCCCCTCAAGCTGAAGCAGCTCCAGGATCTGTTCATGGCGGAGGCCGGCAAGTACAGCGTGTTGCCACTCGACGACCGCGCGGCCGAGCGTCTGGACCCACGCCTGCGACCGAGCCTGATCGAGGGGCGAACCGACTTCACGTATTACGCCGGCACCAGGCGCGTCGCCGAAAACTGCGCGCCCAACATCAAGAACCGGTCGCACGCGATCACCGCGCACGTCGACATGCCGGCCGACGGCGGCGAAGGCGTGCTGGTGGCGGAGGGGGGCATCGTGGGCGGCTTCACACTGTTCGTGAAGGACCGCAAGCCCGTCTACGAATACAACTGCTTCACGGCCGACCGCTACCAGGTGACTGGATCGTCGCCGCTTCCGGTCGGGCCCTGTACGATCCGGATGGAGTTCGAATACGACGGCGGCGGATTCGGCAAGGGCGGGACCGTGAAGCTGCTGGTCAACGGAAAGCCGGTCGGCACCGGACGCGTGGAGAAGACGGAGCCGGCGCTCTTTTCGGCCGACGAGACGTTCGACGTCGGCTGCGACACCGGCTCTCCCGTCAGCGCCAACTACAAGTCGCCCTTCCGGTTCACCGGCACGATCAAGAAGGTCGAGATCAAGCTCGAGGATGAGAAGCTGACGCCCGCCGAGCAGGCCGAAGTGAAGAAGATGCACGCCGCGGTCGAAGCGGCGCGGCACTAGCCGAGTGCTGAGGAAGGCGGTTCTTCCGCCGAATCTCTCCGCATTTCGGGATCACGGCCACCGCCTTGCCGCACACGCTGCGGATTCCAAAGGAATCCGCGACGTTTCGGGTGCCTCGCCAAGCTGCGTGGCGATCCCTTCCGCTTGACGAATTGCGCGGTCGGGGGTGTCGGCGAAGGCATCCAGACCGAGCTGGCGCTCCACCACCGCGCTTCGGCGTCGTGAACCGGTGTAAAATGCCAGCGGAGTTGGCCTGCGGTCGTCGCGGTCGCCAGCTCGGGCAACCGCGCAAACCAACAGGAGCCGCCTGGCATGACGAGACTTCATTGTCGGAACCGAACACGGACCGCGCTGACTCACTGTTCGGCGCTGGCGCTGGCGCCGGCCCTCGCGCTGGCCTTTGTCGCTTGCGGCAAGAGCGGCGCGGGCGGCAGCGGCGCGGGCGGCAGCGGCGCTGATGGATCGGCGGCTGCAGGCGGAACGACGGGCGCGGACGCGAGCGTCGGCTCCGGCGGAGCGACCGGGATGGGCGGCACCGTTGCCGCCGGCGACTCCGTGCTCATGCACCACAAGAACCTCAATCGGGACGGTCTCTACGTGCAGCCCGCCCTGACCAAGGCGGCGGCGGCTGGCCTGCACAAGGACACGACGTTCGTCTCGCCGCCGCTGCAGGGCCAGGTGTTCGCGCAGCCGCTGTTCGTCGACGGCGGCGCAGCGGGGCAGGATCTGATCATCATCGCCACCGAGAGCAACAACGTCTACGGCCTCAACGGCAAGACGGGCGCCGAGGTCTGGATGAAGAACCTCGGTGCGCCGGTGCCGCTGGCCAACATGCCCTGCGGCAACATCGATCCTTACGGCGTGACTGGCACGCCGGTCATCGACCTCGGGTCGCGCACGCTGTACGTCGGCGCGATGACCACGCCCGACGGCGGGACCACCAAGCGCCACCTGGTTTTTGCGATGTCGATCGACGACGGTTCGATGAAGGCTGGGTGGCCGGTGGACGTCGCCGCCAAGGCGGGCAGCGCCGGGACCGCCTTCACCAGCGCTCCGCAAAGTCAGCGGGGCGCGCTGGCCATCCTGGGCGACCGGCTGTACGTCCCTTACGGCGGGCTGTTCGGCGACTGCGGCAACTACCACGGCTGGGTGGTGTCCATCGCGCTCGGCGACCCCACGCAAGTGCAGGCCTGGGCCACCACGGCGCGGGCCGGCGGCATCTGGGCGCCGAGCGGTGTCGTCTCTGACGGGCAGAGCCTCTACGTCACGACCGGCAACACCCAGGGCGCCACCATGAACATGTGGGGAGGCGGCGAGGGGCTCATCCGGTTCGCGCCCGGCGCATCGTTCCCGACGCCAGCGTACTGGGCGCCGACCAACTGGCTGACGCTCGACAATAGCGATCTCGACCTCGGCGGCACCGGGCCCGTCGTCGTCGATCTCGCCGGCTCGACCCCGTCGCGCTTGGCCGTGGCGCTGGGAAAGGACGGCAACGGTTACCTCGTTGACCGCGACAACCTGGCGGGTGTCGGGGCCCCGCTGGCGATGATCCGCGCCTCGACATCGCAGATCATCACGGCGGCGGCGCTGTACAAGACGGCTCTGGCCACCTACGTCGTTTTCCAGGCGCCGGGCGCGTCGTGCACGAACGCCGCCGGCGACTTGACCACATTGAAGCTGATGCCCGGAGCGCCGCCCCGGTTGGTCGCTTCGTGGTGCGCCACGCAAGGCGGCTTTGGCTCGCCCATCGTCACCACCACCGATGGCCAGTCCGACGCCATCGTGTGGGGTCTCGGAGCCATTGGCGACCTCCACCTGCACGGCTTCGACGGCGACACGGGCAGCCAGATCTTCAGCGGCGCCGCCACCACCATTACAGGACTGCACCGCTTCAATTCCCCGATCGCCGCCAAAGGTCGCATCTTCGTCGTCGCCGACAGCGGCGTTGTGGCGTTTACGCCCTGAGGTCTCGCGCCAGCGGCTCGCCGCCCCGCCCGCTATGCAGACGCCGCGGAAGTTCTATAGAGGCTGAGACCGATCTCGAGGAGGCTCTTGGTCATGAACAGCGCGCCGCTCACGACGAACGATACGCCACCCACCTTGTAAAGTCGGTCGTGCATCCGCCTTCTTGGTGGTGCATACGCGATGCCGGCCGCGTCTGCCGGTTTCAGCGCTCGTCGCCCTCGCAGGCACCGTCATCGTCGTTCGTCTTCAGCAAAACCAAATCGTGCGGGAACCGGGGATCGATCTCGTAATCGGCGTCGAACTGACTGCTGAATCCGGTGATCTTCACCTTTTCTCCGACCGCCAGCGTCCCTACGTCGATGCCGGTCTGCAAGTTGACGAAAATCTGCAGCTCGCCCGAGCCGTCATCGACGAACAGTTTGAAGCCAAAGCCATCGTCGGCGGCCGGCGCTCGCGTGATCGTGGCCCGCACGGTGACCAGCAGGCCCTCGGTTGGCTCGCCGACCGCTCCCGTCGCGACCGACCGCGCCTTGGGGGGGCGCTCATGACCCCGGCGATCGACGTCGCCGGGCGCGTCGGGGAGCAGCACCAGAAGGCCGAAGCTGTCGGCCAGTACACCGGTGACACGCACGCGATCGCCGGGGACCGCGTGAACGTCGATTGGCAGGCTGACGTAAATGCCCGCCCGATCGTCTTGCATCCCGAAGCCGGCGTCGAAGAAGCTGGAGGCGAACGCGCCCGAGGGTGTGCTGACGGTCCCCTCGATCGTCACCCGCGACCCGAGCGGCAAGGCGCGCGCGGCGGCGATCGAGATCGAATCGTGCGGCCGCGCCTCGGCCGTCCAGGGCGCCGCCGTGAGGACCAGGCCGAACGCCACGAGGGCGCCAAGCATCGAGTGGGTTGAGTTTCCGGCGTGTCTACGAACAATCATCGCTCCCCTCCTTGGTGTGAGTGTGCCGCCCGTCAAGAACGCACTGCCCATTGCTTCTTCCGCGACATTTTCGTTGCGACCCCAGTATCCAAGTCGTCACCGATTCGGCACCTCGGGTGGTCAGGCAAACCGAGAGAATCGATTGCGCCGCCGTCCGGCGGGTCATCAGGAGGAGAAGGGATGCTCCACAGAGCGAAAACTGTTGCCGTGTCTGTTGCCGCTGCTGCCGCTGTCTTCGCCGTTGCTACGGCTGCTGCCTCCGCGACGCCGGCGAGGGTGACGCGGGCTGCGGTGCCTCCGCGCGCGATCAAGCACATCGTCGTGATCAACCTCGAGAACGAGGACTTCGACGACACGCTCGGCCCGAGCTCGCCGGCGACGTACCTCAACGGGACCCTGCGCAACCAGGGCGAGCTCATCGAGAACTTCTCGCGCTGTTCGGAATCTCAGCGCCGCCGCCTGGCTCGACGGGGTTCCAGGGCGGTGGGAAGGTGGGAGCCATCCTGCTCAACCCGAAGTACATCGTTCCGGGTTCGGTCAACACCGCCGCCGCCTACAATCACTTCTCCGCGCTGAGAAGCTACGAGGACATGCTCGGCCTCACCTCAGGCGGCGACGACGGCCTCGGCCATCTCGGCTTTGCAGCAGAGACCGGCCTGACGCCGTTCGGCCCCGACGTCTTCAACGCGCGCTGCCGCTGACGACCGCCGCAGCCATACGACCTCGCGGTGCGGGATGGTCATCGGTAGGAGGCCGTCAGCGGCCGGATGCACCAGTCTCTAGAACTCGAGGCCGCGGGACGTGAAGGCGATCGGCGTCCGCGAGCGGCGGGGAGCGTCCGCGCGGGTAAACGTCACGCCCGAGCTGGTGGTCACCTTGGTATGTGAAGTGGCGACGAAGTAGATGCCGAGTGACAGCGCGAGCACGCCTCCCACGAGCATTGCGGTGCGGATGCCATCGTCGATGGACGAGCCACTGGCATTGACCGGCGCGTCGGGCTTGGGTCCGGACAACACGTCGAACAGCAGTGCCAGGCCGCCGGTGGTGACGAGGAGGCCGCCGGCCACGCTTCTCGCCGAGGCGGCCGCTTCAACGTCGAGGACCAGCTGGTGGTGATCCCGAGGCAACGCGAATTGCGACGTTGACCGGATCCCGGCGCCGCCGATCACGTAAACGCCATCGCGCGCCAGCACGCGCAGGCAGGGCGCGAAGCAAACGGTGGTGCTCGACCCATCGGCCGTGATGCGATCGATCCGGACCCCGGGTTTGTCGGCGCGTACTTCCACCCTGACGCCTGCGGAACCCCGCGAAGACTCCTCTTCGATGGATTGCGCCCAGGCCGGCGCAGACGCTGACAGTATCGACGCCATCGCGCCCGCGGACACCATCATCGCGTACGCACGGACTACGGTTGGGGAGCCGGAGCATCGGAATCGGATCACGGGTCCAGTTCAAGCAATCGACGTGCCTGCGGGCGGCGTGCGCCCACGTGGGCGGCGGGCCGTTCGACTTACGAAATTCATCACGTCGCCTGTTCAAAATCGGACAGATGGGCCGAACAGCCACTCCTTCCCGCGCGGCGGCGCGCATCGGTCCGCTATTGCGTTGCCGCGCCGGTCAAGAGCTGGCGGTAGAAGTGGGCGCTGTCCTTGGGCGTGCGCAATTGCGTGTCGAAGTTCACATGCACGAGGCCGTAGCGCATACCGTAGCCCTCGGCCCATTCGAAGTTGTCCATCAACGACCATGCGAAGTAGCCGGCCACGTTCACGCCGTCCCGGCGTGCAGCCAGCACCTGTGCCAGGTGATCGCTCAAAAAGGAGATGCGTTCGGCGTCGCGCACGCCCGTGGGTGTCAGTTCGTCGGCATAGGCTGCGCCGTTCTCGGTGATCACGATCTTTTGCACGCCGTACACGCCGTGCAGGCGGCGCAGCACCTCGCCGAGCCCTGGAGCGTAGATCTCGCGATCCGCGGTGCGCGGCAGGCCGGTGTCGCGCAGTTGCTTGGCCTGCAGCATGCCGCCCTGCGGATCGTGGCCCACCACGGCGCGTTCGTAGTAGTTGACGCCCACGACGTCGATTGGCGCGCTGATCGCCGCCAGATCAGCGGCGGAAACGCGCGGCATGTGCGGGCCGTACCAGGCGACCATGTCCGCGGGATAGCCGCGCCCGAGCGCTGGTTCGATGAACCAGCGGTTGAAGTAGCCGTCCATGCGCGCAGCAGCCGCCACGTCTTCGGGCTCGTTGCTCAGTGGGTGCATGGGCATGAAGTTCGGCGCGAAGCCGATCGGCGTCTTGACCAGCGCGCGGAGTGCGCGCACGCACTCGCCGTGCGAAAGGAGCAGATGGTGCGCGCAGAGCAGCGCCTCCGCCAGCGAGCTGTGTCCGGGAGCGAAGGAGCCCTTTTCGTAGCCGAGGAACGCCTGACACCAGGGCTCGTTGTGCGTGAGCCACAGCGCCACGCGATCCCCGAGCCGCTTGGCCATCACCTCGGCATATTCGACGAACGCGCCGACGGTCGAGCGCGCGAGCCAGCCGCCCTCGAGCGCATCCGGAAGATCCCAGTGGTAGAGCGTGGCGCAGGGCGCGATGCCGCGCGCGCACAGCGCATCGACGAGCCGGTCGTAAAAGTCCAGACCGCGCTCGTTCACGGAGCCGCGCCCGTTGGGCAAGACGCGCGGCCAGCAGATGCTGAAGCGGTACGCGTCCACGCCAAGCCAGGCAAGCAGAGCGACGTCGTCGGGCATCCGATGGTAGTGGTCACAAGCCACGTCACCGGTGTGCCCGCCCTTCACCTTGCCCGGCGTGTGCGCGAAGCGATCCCAGATGCTGGGGCCACGCCCATCTTCGGCGACCGCGCCTTCGATCTGATACGAGGAGGTTGCGACGCCGAAGAGAAAGTCTTTGCCGAAGGCACTACGAGTGAGGTCCATGTAAAAGGGCGGCCCACACGATGGCGGAAGAGCCGCCTTCTGACAAGCCGAGGCTGCTCGGCGCCAGCGCAATCTTTCGCCGGCAAACCCGAAGTGAAGGTATGACGTCCACGTTGCCCTCCAGCGCTCCCAGCGGTCTTCGCCCGGCCTTCGCCCCTATCAGCGCGCCGCGGTCGAGGCCGTGCTGGCGGCGCGCCGCGCCGGCAAGCGCCGGCTGCTCGTCCACTTGCCCACGGGCGCCGGCAAGACTGTGATCTTCTCGCACCTGGCGCAGCTCGCGCGGCGGCAGGTGCTGGTGCTCGCCCACCGTGAGGAGCTGCTGACGCAGGCCCGCGACAAGCTGCAACGCGCGCTGGGCGGCGCGGCCGGCGCCCCCGTGGTGGCCATCGAGCGCGGCGAGCTGCGCGCTCCGCCTGACGCCCGCGTGCTGGTCTGCTCGATCCGCTCGCTGCACGAGGAGCGCCTGGCAAAGGTGCTGCGCGGGCGGGACGTGGGACTGATCGTCTACGACGAGTGCCACCACGCGGCCGCCGAGGACAACCTGCGCGTGCTGCGCCAGCTCGGCGTCTTCGAGCCAACCTTCACGGGCACACTGCTCGGCTTCACCGCCACGACGTCGCGCGGCGACGGCCAGGGCCTGGAGCAGGTCTTCGAGGAGATCGTCTACTCGCGCGCCCTGCCCGAGCTGATCGAGGACGGCTTCCTGGCGCCGCTGCGCGGCTACCGCATCGCGACCACGGCCGACCTGCGCCAGCTGTCTTCCTCTTGCACGGGCCTCGACTTCGACGAGGAGCAGCTGGCCGAGGCCGTCGACATCGAGGAGCGCAACGCGCTGGTCGCGCGGTCGATCCAGGAGCTGGCGCGCGATCGTCGGACGATCGCGTTCTGCGTGACGGTGAACCACGCCCGCCACCTGGCCCACGCGCTGAACGCACTCGGCGTTCCGGCCGGCATCGTCCACGGCGCCATGCCGGGCGAGGCGCGCGCCGCGGCCCTGGCCGACTTCCGTGCGGGACGCGTCCAGGTCCTCACCAACGTGGGCGTCCTGACGGAGGGCTTCGACGATCCGGGCGTGTCGTGCGTCGCCATGGCGCGCCCCACGCGCTCCGAGGGCCTCTACGCCCAGTGCGTGGGCCGCGGCACGCGCCTCCACCCCGGCAAGGCCGATTGTCTCGTCCTGGACTTCGTCGACCTGACGGAGCTGAGCCTGTGCACCTTGCCGTCTCTGTTCGGCACGCCGCGCGACCTGGACCTGCGCGGCGGCGACGCCACCGAGGCCCGCCGCGCGTGGCTGGCCATCGCGTTCGATCGCCCCGGCTTCGAGCTCGAGGCCGGCGTCGTGACCCTGGCAGAGATCCAGGACCGCGCCGCCAGCTTCGATCCCCTCACCCTGCGCACCCACGAGGACGTGCGCGCCATCTCCAGCCACGCCTGGTTCTCCCTCGGCCGCCACGGTGTCGGCCTGCACTTCCAGCGCGCGGGCCGCGTCAGCGAGGTGCTGGTCGTGCGCCGCGCCGGCCGCGGCAAGTGCTGGGAGGTCGTCATGGACGGCAGGCCCATGGAGCGGTTCTCGCGCCTGGAGGCGGCCGTCGAGGCCGTGGACTTCGAGCTCGAGCGCATGGGACGAGGGGCGGTCCTGTCGGCCGCCGCGGAGGCCGCGTGGCGGCGGGCCGCGCCGCCGGTCGCTGGAGAGGCGCCCGGTCCGCGCGCCGCGAACCTCGCCGAGGCGTTGCGCCTGAGTGTGTGGCACCGTTTCCACCCGCGCGGGGCGCGAGCGATCTCGAGCTCGTCGAGCTTGATGCTGACGCCCTTCAGAAACTGAGCGAGCAGCGAGCCTCAATGCACGGCCAGCGTCCAGTCGTTGAAGTGCAACGACTGGAGCTCGACCGGGGGTGGCGCGACGTCGGGGCTCTCGAGCGGCACCGGCTCGATGCGGTCGATGCCATTTTCCTTTAGCGCCGTCTGCCATTCCCATTCGACGTAGCTGGAGGCGCGGGCGGATTGCGACCAGAATAAGAACAGGACGTCGCGCGCGACGATCGCGTCACGAATGCTCTGCCGCCAGTCGTCGCCCGAGCGCAACGAGATCACGTCGAGGAAGATGTCCATGAACGGGACCGCTTTCTGGATGCCTTGAATCCGCGCCAGGACCGCCGACCGATCCTCGGTGGAATAGGACGCGAACGCGCTGTTGATGACCCGCATCTTCGTCGATAGCTGGTGTCGGTTCTGCGGGCGGGGTCCAATCTCGATCAGGAAATTGGTCGTACCAACGATGACGCCATCGACGCGAAAGGTGACCACGCCAGAATACTGGGTCTCCTCGGGATTGAGCGGCGCCCGACAGTTGAACTGGGACATTCCCAGGTCCCCGTCCCACTCGACTTGTGTTCGGGGATGATCGACCACGAAGCCGGGCAGGCTCACTTCGGCGTCGACCGTGGTGCCCGGCTCGACGGGCTTGCCGGTGGTCGTGAACATCTGCGGCGCTCGATGACTCGACCATTCCACCACCGTTCCGCGGCGCTTCTTGTCGTGGATGAAGACCTCGACGATGAACTGCTGATGGGGCGACACCGCCGCGGGCGCGACCAACGAGAAGCAGGGGTTCCGGGTGAAACCAGACGGCGTGCGACGGGGTGACGGATTGCCGCGCCTCGGCTCGCGAAGGGACGGCATTTTAGCCATCGCTGGACGAGAGAACCACTCCGCCGGCTTGGTATCGAGCGCCTCCAAGAGCGCCGCCTTCAACGGTCCGGAGCCTGTCTGATGCAAGACAGCCTCGAGAAGGGCACGCTGCCCTCGCGACTCGGCCGCCCCGATCCACCGGGTCGACTGCTTGGAGAGCTCGAGGAGCGGCACGACGACCGTGCTGAAGGCTGCGTCGTCTGGCTGCTGGGTGCGAAAGACATCCACCCAGTAGAGCCCCACACATTCGAGCCAGGCGTCTCTCCACGCGGCATCTGGCTCGAGCGGAAGAACCCACGCCAAGTCGTGCGGTCCTTCCGCGAGGCGATACAAGGTGCGCAGGATTCGCTCACGTTCGGCGGGCGCCGCCAGTGCGAAGGCGTCGCGCAAAGCCTCGCAAGCGGAGCGGCTCGGTCCCAGGCGCGCGAGCCCCTCTATCCCGATCCAGCGCATCGCCGGATGTTTGTCGCGCAGGGCGGCTTCAAGAACCGGCCGCGCCTCGGGGGTTTCACGAGCCGCCAGGGCTCTGACGGCCGCGAGCGCCATGGCAAACCGCGGGGCCTGGGCCAGCTCCAGCAAGCGGGAAACAGCCTCGGCGCCCGCCTCGACGAAGGCGGCTTCGGCGCAATCGCCGATCGGTCCCTCTTCGCCCAGGAATGGCTCCAGCGCAGAACGCGCGACCGGGCCCTGAAGCATCGTCAGGCAGCGCGCCCATCGCGCCCTCGCGCCAGGTTCGTTCACCGCGCCCTGGAATCTTTCGATCGCCGCGTGCTGAAACCGGGCGACGAGATCCTTGGCCGCGAGCACCGCCGACAATAGAAGGGGGTTAACCCCTTTTTCCACGGCGTCGAGGCAACCTGAAAGCAGGATCTCATCCTCGACGACGGCCATCAGCGCCACCTCTTCAGCCGATACCATCGAACGGACCCACTTATCGGGCTCACGCCAAGGAACGACAATCCCCAGCTCGCCCCGAACCACGCTCCGCATGCCCCATTTCGCCCATTCGGCCACCCAGGTCTGAAAGTACGCCCACGCCGTGCTTTGCAGCTCGCTGGCGGTCTCCCGGATCCGGATGAGAGCGGCCTCGCGGGCAAGGTTCGGAACCGTTTCGCGACGGTAGGCGAGGTACTTGATGGCCTCATCGACGCCGACCAGGTGCAGCACACCGGCGATCGGCTCCTCCATCACACCGTACTCTCCCCACCGCGCGCACTCTTCTTCCAGGAATCGCAGCGCCCACAGCACCTCTGACGGAGACCAGGTGGCACCCGACCCCGAGCGGGCGGCGTCCCCGATCCACTTCGCCGCGGCGCGGAAGTCCTCTTTCGTCTTCCGGACGACGCCCGCGCTCGTCACCAGCGCGCGCACCCCGGACAGGTGCCAGGCTTCTGCATCCCGGCTGTCCGCACCGCCGGCCGCGTACTGCCGCAAGCGGCTCAGCATGTGGCCCAGGTGGCGCGTCGCCAGATCGCCGATGGGCTTTCCCGCGAACCGCGCGTCGCTGGCAATCGCGTCCAGCCCCTGGACGACATCGCCTCGGATCGGCATGCGACGCCCGATCACCAGGCGAGCGACGACGGCGGGAGCGTACGTCGCCGGTTGCCAGCCAGCGGCAGCGAGGCCGGTCGCGTCACCCACGCACGCGAGGCGGCGCAAGTCGGCAGCCGAAGGCGCCCCTTCAGCCCCCGCATCGTCACCAGCAACCGCGCGGGCGAGATCATCGTCGACCGGGCCGAGCGCCAGCGCCGCGCTGGCGCCAAGGGTGTTGGGATAGAACGTCAGCGCGAAGCGCGCCAGCGCGACACGCTCGTCGCGAGACAATGAAAGTTCCGCCCCGGTAGCGGCGTCATCCAGCCCGGGCATGGCGGCGATTCGCAGGCAACGTGATCCTCCCACGTAAAACGGCGTCGTCGGCCATTATTCCCTGTCGCGGTCAGAAGGTAGCGCAGTCCTCAGGCCGCGCCTGTCTGTGCGCGCTGAGGCAGCGCCGGCGCCGCAACGGATATAAAGTGCGCCGCATCGTGCCGCCCGAACCGTCACCCACTCGATCTCCAAGGCGATCCACCGCGCTTTGTCTGCTGCTCGGGCTGGTGTTGGTGCTGCCGTCACTGACCGTGGGGTTGTACCTCGACGATTACGTTCAGATCGCACATCTCGAGGGCTGGTCGCCGACCCACCCTGGCGCGCTGGACCTGTACTCCTTCCTTCCGCGCGATCCGGCGGTGGGTGAACGGCTGCGCGTCGAAGGCGTGATGCCCTACTTCACGGCTCCCGGGTTGCAGATCGCCTTCGTGCGCCCGCTGTCGAGCGCGCTCATCTGGGCGGACTACGCGCTGTTCGGGCGCATGCCGCTGCCGCGCCACCTGCATTCGCTGCTCTGGTACGCGCTGCTGCTGGCGGGCGCGGCGGCGCTGTACCGGCGGGTGTTGCCGGGCCGGTTGGCGACGCTGGCGCTGCTGATCTTCTGTGTCGACGACGGACACGCGCTGACGGTGGCGTTCGTCGCCGCGCGCAATGGTACGGTGGCGGCGGCGCTGGTGGTGCTGGCGCTGGTGGCGCACCTGCGCTGGCGCTGCGACGACTGGCGTGCGGGCGCGGTGCTGGCGCCGGTGCTGGCGGTGCTGGGCCTGGCCGCCGGCGAGATGGCGGTCGGCGCGCTCGCCTACCTGGTGGCGTGGGAGTTGGTCGAACGCCGGCCCGGTTGGCGGCGGGCGCTGGCGCCCACTCTCATTCTGGTCGTGCTTTATTTGGCCGCGTATCGCCTGACCGGATCGGGTGCGCACAACTCGGGCGCCTACCTCGACCCCTTCGGCAAGCCCCTCGAATTCCTGCGCCAGCTTCCAGAGCGCGCGCTGTTGCTGTTCGGCAACCTGGTCTTCTCGACCCCTGTCGACTTGGTCCCGCTGGAAGCGCGGCTGCGGGTCCCGTTGGCGATCGCCGGCGTTGCCGCTTGCGTGCTGATAGCGGTCTGGTTGCCGGGTGCGCTGCGGCGCATGGCGCCCGACGAAGCGCGTACCATCCGCTGGCTGGGGCTCGGCGCGCTGGGCGGCCTGCTGGCCGGCACGCCCGCGCTGATCGGCGACCGGGTGCTGCTGGCCTCCGGGGTCGGCGGCGCGGCGGTGATGGCGGCGCTGCTGCGCGACGCGTGGCGCCGCTTCCGGCGAATCGCGGTCGGCGGCGCGCCGGGCGTCGGCGTCACCCCCGCGGCGCGCGTGCTGGCGGCGCTGGGCCTGGCGGCGCTGGGAATACCCCAGCTGGTGCTATCGGTGGTCGCGCTGCCGGCCAAGATCGCCCTCCTCGGCAAGATTTTCGACGACAACCGGCGCCTGGCCCGCGAGGCCGAGATCGACGCGCCGGTGCCGGCGCGCGTGGTGATCCTGGCCATGGATGACCTGCTGGCCATCGACCTGCCCGCGGTGCGCGCCTTCGAGCAGGGGTGGACCGTCGACCAGCTGCGCGCGCTGTCGCACCGGATCGAGGATCCAAGCGCCCCGCTGCCGCTGCCCCTGCCGGATCGGATCGGCTACGGCGGCACCAAGGTGCTGTCGATGGCGAGCACCGCGCACCGCGCGGTGCGCACCGGCACCGACGAGCTGGAGCTGTGGACACCCGACGGCACCCTGTTCGACGGCATCTGGGTCGCGTCGATGCGCTCGCCATCGCTGGCGCTGCCGCACGGCACAGTGGTCAAGACCAACTACATGACCGCGACCGTGCGCGAGGATCGCGCCGGCCGCCCCACGCGCGTGGCGTTTCGCTTTGATCGACCGCTGGACGATCCGTCCCTGCTGTTCCTGATACCCGCGCGCGGCGGCCTGCGCCGCGTGGTCTGGCCCCCGATCGGCACGGAAATCCCAATCCCGCCTTTCGCCGACCAGCGCCTGCGCCCGCCCGAGCCGCCGCGCTGAGCCGTATTTGCGGGAGCGTTTCGATCCGCGCGTCCCTCGATCGTCGCCCCGACAAGAGGCGATCAAACCGGCTCAAACCAGGAGGGCTCCGATGCGACCAGGTCGGTCGATAGACTTCGCTAGCCAGGTCCATCCGCACGCGGGTGGCGCGCGCGTCCCGATCGGCTGCCGGACTCATTGCGAGTCCATCGCGATCTTCAACCAGATCTTCGGGCGCAGCCGCTGAATCCGAGGTGCGTCGAACCGGTGAATTTGAACTGGAAGTTGGCCGACACTCTGCGTGTCAGGAGCATTCGCCAGAACGGCCAGCCCAACCTCGGCCGCATCCCGCGGAGCTCCACGGCGCCGAGGCCATGCGCGAGGCACATGGTGCGGACTTCCGTGGGTTTCACAAAGAGCCGCAGGACGTGCAACCGGGGCGGCGTGTTCCGCACGAACCACTCGACGCCTTTGATGATCACGAGCCACGCCAGAAAATTGCGGTTGAACGTGTGAAAGAAGAAAAGCCCGGATGGTCTGAGGACGCGGGCCGCTTCGGCGACGGCCTGCTCCGGACTTTCCAGATGCTCCAAAAAGTCCATCGCACAGACGACGTCGAAGGATGCATCTTCGAACGGCAGTTTCAGCGCGTCACCTTCTTGGTAACGGACCGTATGCCTCAGATCATGACGCGCCGCCACCGCCAGTGCATCGGCGGACAGGTCGAGGCCCGTGACGTCATGACCGAGCAAGCCCAGGTGGTTCGAGAGAAAGCCCGCTCCACATCCGACGTCCAATATCCGGCAACGGCGTTCGCCGAGCTTGGTCGTCATTTCAGCCGCGACCCACGGGTTCAGCAGCCTCGACTCGGCTCGAAGCAGCGCCACGGGAGCGTCCTCGGCGGTGTACCAGAGGTCGCCGAGCGCGGCGTAAATCTCGTTGTTTACCCGTAATGTCGGGGCAGGGTGCGTCGCCAAGCAGCACTAACGAAACAGACTGCTACAAATCTAAGGCTGGTCCCGCCCGGCGGTGACCCACCCTGCTCAATTGATTACGGGTCATGAGCGCGTCGGCGTACGCAGAGCGATTGCAGGCCGGTGGCCGGCCGGTACTTAGAGCCCCTCCCCGAACCTGTCGGAAATTGGCGAGGCGTAGCGCGGCGTGATCTCCAGCTTGGCTTGGCCAAGCTATTGGGAGTCGCCGTTCGCGTCCACGGTCACGCAGGCGGTCTTGCCACCCAAGCTCACGCAGAGCTGACCGCCCCCGGGCGCGTCGATGCAGTGGTCGAAGCAAGGCATGCCCGGCCGCGAGAGCACTCTCCCGTCGCCGCCGGTGAAGGTGTAGTCGCAGCCCTGGCGGGGCACTCCGACGTAATCACCCGCAGCGGTGTGCCCGGCGGCGCTCACCACCACCGACGCCAGCGTGGTCGGGTTGCTCGCCGGGGCGTCGAAGCTGCACGCCCGCGTCGCCAGGCCGAGGGTCCAGGCGTCGTCCGGCACCGCCTCCACCGGCAGCGGCGCCTGGATAGTCCCCGCGTGCACCACCGAGGCGGCCCCACCCGGCGCAAGCGCGTCCAAGGTCATCGACGCGCCCCAGAGCGGCGAGCCCTCGAGGGCGAAGGCCCCGTCAGCGTCGTCCACCGTGAACCCCAAGCCAAAGAGCGACTGTGGTCCCCCGCCCGGGTTGGCCCACGGCCCCACCACGGCGAAGATCTTGGCCCCCACCGCCGCCAGCGCCCGCGGCGGGCTCGCCTCGCCCAGGCCGAGGCTCTCCGGCCGGACGTCGATCAAAAGCCCGTCCGCGCGGTGGCATTCCATGTCCAGGGCGTCGGCGTAGCGCACGCCGCCGCTCGCCACGATGCGCACCCGCACCTCGCCCACGCCGCCCGCCGGCGCCTGGTCGCAGGCCACGCGCATCCGGTAGCCGCCATCCTCGAGCGGCGCCTCCACCAGCCGCAGGCCCGGATCGAGGTCGGCCTCCAGCGTGGTGCCGTCGTAGTCGTAGCGGAAGATTTTCACCTCGCAGATCGGATCGATCTTGCCGCAACCGCGCACCTGCGTCTCCTCGCGCGGCAGGATGATGTCCCTCGCGAGCCCCTCCCCGAGCGCGCCGAAGCCGCTGTCGAACATGAGCACGTGGTGCTTGCCATTCGGCTGGATATCGGAGTTGTCGCAACCGGAGGCGAGAGGGGTGGCGACGGCAAGGGCCAGGGCGAGAGCACGCATGCGGGTACACCTTAGCAAGCGGCGTGCGCGGCGGTGCCCACGTTGCAAACGGGCGATTGACCCTTCCGCCCACCCCCTGCTACATCGCGCCACCGTGAAGAAGAATCACATGCCCGGACTTCTGGCAGGCGAGGTCGCGACTATGACCGGTTCCGGCGGCGGCATCGGCCGTGAGCACGCGCTGACCGAGGCGCTGGGTCGTGGCGCCGCAGGTCTTCGCATGAAGTAAGAGCATCACCTCGATCTCACGGCGGAGCGAAGCGACCGATACGCCCGCTGGCTTCGGTGAACCAGAGGTTTCCGTCGGATCCGGTCACGATGGACTGAGGGACGGTCCCCGCCGGCAGCGGAAATTCGGCGATCGTACCCATGGGGCTGATCACGCACGGTGGCCGAGACGATTGACGGCGTCGAGGCGGGCGGCGGCGCCCTGGGCTTCAAGGGCGTCGCGGCGGCCATGACACCCGCCGAAG
Organism: uncultured Pseudomonadota bacterium; assembly: GCA_963778795.1. Taxonomy (GTDB): domain Bacteria; phylum Myxococcota_A; class Polyangia; order Fen-1088; family Fen-1088; genus DASRQZ01. The sequence goes on from CAVZVU010000006.1 coordinate 794,591, forward strand.
CAGCCACAGCGTGGGAATCGTGGCGACTCCGGTCAGGCGCAGCGCCGCGGCGCACACGAGGTCAGCCGGAAACGGGCGGAGCCCGCGCGCCTTCGAGGAGATCAGCTCGACGAGCACCGCCGCCGCGAGCAGCGCGAGCGCCTGCAAGGCCTGTCGTGGGCGGCGCTTCCAGAGCGACCAGAAGAGCACGCACGCCGGGAACACCGGGAGGACGCCGCACAGCCACGCGAGCCCGTAGCCGACGTCATCGCGCCCCACCTCCGACGGGGACCTCCGGGCGGCCACGCGCTTTCTGAAGCTCGCCTTTTGAGCGATGCCGTCGAGCCAATCTTTGCGGGCCAGCTCTGTCCGCAGCGGTGTGCTGCCAGGCCGAAGGATGGTCTCCAGCGGGTCGGGGCCGAACGCTACGCTCCTCGGCCGCTTCTCTTCGAGCTCCCTCCAGGTCTGCAGGAAGCTCAGCCGGACTCCCACGGAGGTGGCGGAGTCCCCGGTCGGATCGGCCGCCCACTGGCCGAGCCCGGGCAGCCAAATGGGATCCTTGGCGTCAGTCGCGGTGAGGATCAGGAAGCCGTGCGCGAAGTGCTTCCGGGCAAAATCCTCCAGGACTGGATCGTGGTCGTCGTCGAACAACTGGGCGATCGACCTCGCCGACGCGCGCGGCCGCGCCCTGGGCAGCATCAACAGCAACGTGTGCCCTTCCCGCCCCTGCGCGCGGACCTCGTCCAGCTCCCAGCGCAGGCCGTCCGTGAGCTCCTTCGCGAGGACGACGATCGAGCGAGCCTGGGCGATCAAGGACCGGACGCTGTCGGCCCACCAGTAGCACGAGGCGACCGGTGAGACGACGCTGTCGGGCCAGGCCTGTCCTGGATCGGCGATCGTGATGACCTCGGTCGTCCGCGCCAGCGAATCGGCGATCAGCGGGACGATGTTCCTCCCTAGCTCGGTCCGCGCGAGATCGCCAGACACATCCCGCCAGTCGCGCAGGATGAGCGTGAACCCGCGGCCCTCGGCAAGGATCCGATCGGCCCGCCGATTCTGTCGAACGTGGGCGCGCGGCGCGCGCGCGATCGCTGCGAACCGCAGGAATCGCCCCGGCAGGACCCTGGCCGTGTCACGCAACCGCGCAAAGGTCGTCTTGAGCCACTCGAACACCACGTACACCAGGCCTCCGGCCCCGACGCACAGCCCGATCGCCACTGGCTCGGGCCAGTGCCGGTCGTAGACGAACTGGAAGGCCGCAAAGGCTCCGATGAAAGACCACAGGATCGGCCCCACGCTCCAGGCGAACCCCAGCTGCAGCCGCGGCAGCGCTAGGATCAGGCCGGCGCCGAGATACGCCAGACCCCGTAACTCCATGACGACAGTTGCGAGCGTCTCCGGCACGCCGGGCCCGAAGAGAGGCCCCCGCGGGGAGTGCGTCCCGTCGCTCCGCGACCGGAGGACCGCCGCAGCCATGTTGGTGGCGAAGAAATCGAGGATGACCGCGGCCAGCATGGCGGCGCGCGACACCGCCCACAGAGGGCGAACCGACAGATCGAGGGGAATGCCGACGAGCGACAGCGCCATCAGGCCGCTCAAGCCCCAACGTCGCCGCGCGGCGAGCGCCACGACAGAGAGGAGAGAGAGCACGTCCGCGGCGAAGAGCCAGGCGAGCGGCCAGGCGCGCGAGTCGTACGTGGCCCGAGGGAGGACCTGCGCGTGGCCGTAGGCCAGCATGGCGTAGCCGGCCGCGAGGCTGACCGCCTTCGCCAGACGTCTCACGTGCGCCCCCATGGCTTCCGCCACGGTTGGATAGTAGCACCCGTATGGCGGCCCCCGATTGGCCGCGCCGCGCGCGCCCATACGTTGAAGGTGGAGTGGCCGGTGCGCGGCATCCTAAAGATCGGGGACCAATACTTTGGGAACCAGGACGGTCTGCCCTGACGGGGCCCGATCCGGCGGATCGTTGTAGTGCCTTGGCGGTTCTGTGATCCTGCCTCCGTGCGGAAATTCGGATACGTAACGTCTCTTCTTGCTGCGGCTCACCGCATCTGAGGATTCACCGATTCCGCCGCGCCACGGAGAAGCCGTTCAACCTGATCTTCGAAGCCCGCGCATAACGGGCGCTCCAACACAACTTCGCCGGGAGACGACCATGAACCGACACGTTCTCTGCTTCACGAACACCCCTCCCAGGTTGATCTTCGATCCTAGCTCGGGAGGGCCGCGTCCGTCCGGACGGCCACCGGCCGGGATCCGGACGGCTCGCGACGAGGATTCAACCGGTTACGTCGGTTCGTTCGTGTACTTCCCCGGACACACGCCGTGCCAGTTGTTGCGAGGAGCTCCCGGGAAATCAACCTGGGGAGGGGGCTTGCCTTTACTTCGGCTGGCTCGCCCACTTTGCCGCCGCGGACATGCGCGCGTCGAGCGCGAAGACGCGCTCCGCGCTCGGCTGGCAGCCCGTCGGGCCGACGATGCTCGCGGATCTGCAGAAGTTCGAGTGGGTGTAGCCCCAGCCCACATTTTGGGGGGAGACCGTCGACTCGGCCCTCGGCGGCCCCTTGCGGGAGGCGGTTTGGCGGCGGGAGTAGCCGCCGGGGGCCGCGCGGTTCACGCCCGCCGTCTGCCACGTCTGTCCCGCCTCAGCGTCAGACGCTAAGGAGCCGCGACGGGGACGGCGACGTTCGCGATGGGGACCTGCGGCAAGATGGAGACGGACTGCACGGTCACGTCCCAGCGAACCGCGCGGCTGCCGGTGAGCGTGTCACATTCGCCGGCGAGCTGGATGAGGGACGTCGAAGGTTGCCACTCGTTGATCGCGACGGCTCGGCACGAGCCGAGGGGCGTCGTCGAGGACAAGAAGGGGAGGGGAAAGAGGCCGAAGTCGCGGTGGTAGAGGAACGCCACCTCGTGCGTGAAGTTGAACGGCCCACGAACGACGTGCTCGTCGGCGTACCCGGCGATGAACGTGAGCTCGTTGATGTCTTCGGAGTGGCTGTTGTTGCCCATCGGCAGCACGCCGATCTCGACGGAATTCGGCGAGGAGCCATCCCAAACGTAGGCGCGCTCCGCCGGGCTCCCGGGGCCGCTCGTGAGCGAGATGGAGCCGACGACATAGCCGTGATCGTTGAGCGCCAGAGACTCGCCGCCCGAATAGCCGGTGCTCGCGGGCGGTGGAACCGGCACCAAGTGGAAAAGTCCGTGGCCGGTTGGAGTCCACCGCGCCATGTCCCCCACGACGAAGCCGGACGAATTGATGTCGACGGGGGTCCCCTCGTGCGCTCCAGGCTGGGCCAAGCCGTTTCTCCACACCATCCCCAACGGTCCGGGTGACAGGGCATTCGGCTGGAAGAAGTAACCGCAGACGTCACCGCTGTCGTTGATCGCCACCCCGTAGGTCGGATCGGGGGGCAGCGTCGTTCCGGGGATCTGGAGGAACTGCGCCCCGCCTCCTTGCCACAGGAGGCCGACGGGCCCGAACTGATCGGTCAGTGTGCCGACGACGGCGCCGCTGGAGTTGATGCCGTTGGCGACGTTGGCGAACGGGCCGAACCCGGCCCCGATGTCGGTCATCGAACCATTCGAAAACAGGAATGCGTGCTGCACACCGGTCATCGTCGTCGCCCAGCCCACGACCTGGCCAGCGTCATTGATGTCCAGCGCAGCGCTCTGCGGACTTCCAATACTGCCCACGTCGGTCACCACCGCGCCGGTCGCGCGGAAGCGGTGGCTGGGCTGGCCGGCCGCGACAGAGCACAAGGCCCAGGAGAGGGCCACCATGGTTGCCAACGAAGCCGGCCGTTTTTTCATCGCATTCTGGCCAACGAACCGTCGCGCGAAATCTTCCCGCCGCGTTCGTTTACGGCTCGGGACGGCGACCGATCGGCGCCTGACCTGACTACTGCATCGCTTGGCGCAGTCGGGGCAGAATGCGTCTGCGATGCCCTCACAGTCCGATCCAGGAGGGAGCGCCGGCACGACTTGACCTGCCTCGTACACCGGTAGGGCCCAATCCTCTCCGGTCTTGAACTGCACACCCGTTCGGTAGGTCGAGCCGCAACGTTCGCAGGCGAGGTCGGTATTGACCGTGCTGAACAGGCCCATGGTTACTCCTAGAGATACCCGAAAAGAACGGCGCCCGCGCGCGGGGCTGCGCGCACGGCCGCCGAGTCGTGCAAGGACAGGGAGCGGTCATCCGGCACTCCGCGTCCGGGTCGCGAAGTCGTTCGACACCATCCCGATCACCACCAGCTTGGCGCCGATGCTCATCTTCTGGCGGTACGCGCGCAGCGCCTGGAGGCGGCCCCAGAAAGCCCATGGTCTGGAGTTCGCTTGCTACACTGTTTGCGTCCCCCGCCGCGGATTCCATGCGGAATCCGCGGCGATGCGCGGTGGAGGCGCCGGGAGTCGAACATGGGTCCGGTCATTATCGCGGAGAATGTGGGAGCGATCCGGAGCGTAGATTCGGGCGAAGAATCGGGGCCTTGCGGGGACGCGGGCGAGAGGGCGAGCGCGTCGGATGATGCGGGAACGTCGCGTGCGTGTAGCAATGTAGCAAGCGCGCCAACGCTCGCGGGGTTGCTCGAGGTCGTCGACGACATCATCGCGGCTCTCGATGCCGGAGAGATCGTCGCCGCCAGAGCGCGATTGTGGGCCCTGGGGGCGGTGCTTCGAGCTACATGTCACGTCGCGGACGAACATGGCGTTTGACCCGTCATGAGACACCAAGGGACCGATCGGTACTTCGGCATCGAGGCGGTGTTGCGAGACCTGCTTCGCGACGTCGTCCGGGACGAGCTGCGGTATCTGCGAGAAGAGATCATCGAGCGGATTCAAAACCGCGAGCCACGAGCGCCCCCCAGGGAATCGAAACCCGACGAGTTGCTGACGGTCGGGCAAGTTGCGAGCGCGTTGCAGGTAGTCCCTGGAACCGTCAGGGCCTGGATCCAGTCGGGTGCGCTGAGGGCGAGTCGGCCAGGCAATGGCGCGCAGCCCGGCCGTACCTACCGTGTACGGAGAGAGGACCTGGACGCATTCGTCGCGGCTGCCGAGGGTCGGCTTGGGCCGCCCGCTGGCCCGGGTGCGATGCCGCCCTGCTCCGTAGAGAAGAGTGATGGTAGCCGGCGCGGAGGCGGCGAGGTAACCTAGGCATCGTGCTGAAGCTCAAGGCGCAAGTTCATCAAGGTCGGCTGAAGCTGGACGAACCCTACGACGCGCCCGAAGGCACCGAAGTCGATTTGGCCGTCGTCGACGATGGTGACGATCTCGATGAGAATGAGCGCGCGCGCCTCCACACCGCGATCGCACGCGGCCACGACGAAGCTCAACGCGGAGAGGTAGTTCCCGCGGATGAGGTCCTCGCCAAGCTCCGCCGCGGATGAAGCGATACCGCGTCGGGTTCTCCCGGACAGCCGATGCGCAGGTGTCGACGATCGAGAGTTGGTGGCGGGAGAACCGACCGGCAGCTCCTGAGACGTTCCGGTATGAGCTAGAAGCAGCCGTTCGCCTTCTCGAGACGTCCCCGCTGATCGGTAAGCGGTACCCGCAAGCGCCCGTGCCTGACGTGCGACGACTGCTGATCGGTCGTTCTCGCTACCACGTTTACTGGGAGGTCGACGCCACGTCCGGCGCGGTCACCATCTTGGCGGTTTGGTACGCCGGACGGGGGAACGGACCGCGCCTATAGACGATTCGGCGTCAGGAGTGCCAACACGGCGGTCGGATCGATCTTTCGTTTGAACCTGATGACTCGCGCACCGGGTGGGAGCTCACCTTCTGAGCAAGCCCGCTCTGCGTCCACGCAGATGATCAGGTTGTCCACGTTGGCTTTTCGGAGAGTGGCGAATTTGTGCTCGAGGTACTCGCGTGTCCAGAACCCGACGATTTCGACCAAGAACTTGCGAGCCGGGTCCTGCCGGTGGCGAAGCAGAAAATCGGGGAAGATGAGGCCCGCGCCGGCGCGCAGCGGCTCAGGCTCTCGGATGACGTCCCACTCGGGCGCTGCCTTCCGGAACTCTCGGGCAAAGCGTTCCTCCAGCTTGCTGTCGAAGCGCCGACCCTGCTCGGGAACGGCCACTGGGTCGCCTACGGACAGCACGAAGTCGAGCGCCTGACCCCGCACCACGCAGGTGGCGTTCAGAGAGAATCGACCGGACGCGACCAATGGCGGGACGATCGCGGCCAGAGCACGGCCATACAGAAGCGTGCGGCGAAACAGCGCATATGGGCCAGACAGCTCGATGCATGGCGCGGTGTTGCCGGGCGGAATTGCCACCGTGCATATCAGGCCACGCAGCTTCGCGAGTCGGACGAGCGGCCGCACACCCCCTTCGGCGTGCACGCGAACGGAGGTGGCTCTGAACAGCATCGCCTGCGCCATCGCGAGATTGGTCCGCCGAATGGCGTCCGTCGGGCTCGGGATGGCCTCCGGCGACAGGACGATGCGCTCGCCCGGCAAGTCGGCGAATAGCGCCGCGGCGAGGGCGGAAGGGTCAATGGCAAGGCGCTGTCCGACCCGCTTGAGAACGTCCGAGCGCGAGCCAGCGGAGGTGGCCATCTCGTCAAAGACGGCGCGACGTACTTCGCGCGGAGGCAGCGGTGCCTGAACGGCCGAGCGCCACAGACGCGACAACACCGCCGTCGCAACCCGGCGCTTCAGGAACGGCGCGGGCAGCGGCAAAGGTTCGCCGAGACGCTCTCTAAGCTCGCGCTCGGGACGCCCAACATACCGATCGATCTCATCGATCAATGCACGAACCCACGTCTGGTCGCCGTCGTCCAGATAGCCGACGATTGCCCGACCCTCCTTGATGCTAAGCGGCAGAAGGTCGTCGGGGAGCAAGGGCCTCTCGCATTCTCGCCGCTTGGTAGGTGTCGGACGTATCGCGAGCGAGCAGCTCGTAGATGCGGGCGCGCTTGCCTGGAGCGGGCCGCAGCAGACGACCCACCCGTTGAACGTATTCCCGCTCGCCGAGACGGCCTGCCACGATGATCGCCACTTCGGCGTCCGGAACGTCGAAGCCCTCGTTCAGCACTCTGGCCGAGACGAGTGCTCGAAGCGTCCCCTGCCGGAAGCGGGCGATCGTGTCAGTCCGCTCCGCCGGTCCGATATCGCACGTCAGGGGCATGATCAGATGTTGGCGCGAGATGCTGTACGCGGTTTCGTTGTCCGCCGTGAAGATCAGGACACGGGCATCGCGATGGCGTTCGAGGAGTCGCGAGAGTGCACGCCGCTTGCCAGATGGAAACGCCAGGACGGCCTTGGAGCGTCGCCACGCGGCGAGCGCACGTCGCCCGTTGTCGGTCTGGGAGGCTTTGCGCACGAAATCGCTCCATGACGCCCCTGGATTGCTACCAACGAATGCTCGATGAATGGGACGAAACAGCGCGAGCGACGCCTCGTACGCAGCGCGCTCGTCGAGATCCAACTCCACCTCGACTGGCACGATGTCGTACGACGATAGGAACCCGCCCGCGAGATCCGAAACACCGAGTTGATAGACGATCGGGCCTATCAGCTCCGCCAATCGTGCCCCGGTCTCATTCTGATTTGGTGTCGCCGTCAGGCCCAGTCGAGCCGGCGCCGCGCACATCTCGAGCGCCTCGTCTCGTACTCCGCTGCCGAAATGATGGGCCTCATCTATGACCAGCAGACCGAATCGATCGCCAATGCGCTCCATCATCCGAAAGGCGCTCTCGAACGTGGCCACAGTGACCGCCTCGATCGTGTGCTGACCGTCGCCGAGAATGCCGACCGGACCTTTCCCGTGTGGGGCCAACATGGCTCGCCACTGGTGTAGAAGGACGCGGGTCGGCACGACGCACAGGGTGGACACGTGTGCCCGCGCGATCGCGCCGAGAGCGACGCAGGTCTTGCCGCTTCCGGTGGGAAGCACGACGATGCCGCGTCGTTCGCGAGCTTCCCATGTTTCCAGTGCGCTTCGCTGGTAGTCCCGCAACTCGGGGCACGAGAATGCCACGTCCGGCTTTCGGACGGAGGATGCCGTCTGGTCTGTGACCCGGACGCCTCTCGTCCGTAGCTCGGCAAGGAGAGCAGGGCACCGGTGGGGGGGAACACGATGGACGCCGACGCGCGCATCCCAGAGAACGCCGGGAAGCGCCGCCAGTTCGATCTGATCGCCCTCGTCGGTGAGCACGATCGTGCCTCGGTCAAACGTCAGGCGCACGCGGAGCCTCGTTGCGAGGAGCATGCCAAGGTGAGGACCAGGGAGAATCCCGAGCGTTCGTCGGTCAAGCGGTGTCGCCCGACATGCCCATCGACGCGGTCGACTCGTGTCAACCGCGCTGGTGGCGCGACTCAACCGCGTTCAACGCTGCTCAAAGTGGAGGCGCCGGGAGTCCAACGTGGGTCCGACGAGATCGCAGGAGAGTGCAGGAGCGAGTAGGAAAGTGGTTTCGGCCAAGGAATCGGGGATTTGCGGGGAATCGGGGGAGAGTGCGAGCGCGTTGCAGAATGCAGGAGAAGCGCGCGCGTGTAGCAACGTAGCAAACGGGCCGTCGGCGGCAGAGCTGATCGATCTCGTCGACGCCGCGATCGTCGCGCTTGATGCCGGCGAGACCGAGGTCGCCAGGGCGCAGTTGCAGGCGCTCGCAGAGGCGGTCCGGCCCTGGGGCACGCCTTTGGGCAAGATGGCGTTTGACCGGTGTGATGGGGAAGAAAGGACCGGATGAGGCTCTCCCGGCAGAAAATGTCGCGTCACACTGCGGGCAAACGTGGCGTTGGGGATTTTCGGGAGGGCTGACTTGCCCCACGTCCTGATCGGGCGGCTCTGAGATCGACCTCCAACCGCGTGCCCAGCGCAGCCGCCATGCGTTCCAGCATGTCGAGCGTAGCGTCGAAATCAGACCCTGACCTCACTGGCCAACGGTGGGGCTCGTCCCAAGCTTGGTGGCTCCCACGCGAGGAGACCAACCGTGAGCAAGGCACCCAACAAGATCGTCATCATGGCCGGTTATCAGACCGTCGACGCTGCTACCAAGAACTTCGATCAGATCACGCGACTAGCGAAGGACAAGAAGATCAGGTGCGAGGGCGTCATCGTCGTCGAGCAAGGCGAGGGGGGCAAAGTCGTCATCAAGGAGGCCGGCGATCACCTCGGTCGCAAGGGAATGGGTTGGGGCGCCGGCGTCGGCGTCCTCGTGGGCCTCTTGGCGCCATCGCTGCTGGGCCCGGTCGTCGTGGGCGCCGCTGCCGGCGCGCTGATCAGCGAATTCCTCAAGTACAAGGTCGAGAGCGGGATTGAGACGCAACTCGCCGACAAGCTCAAGCCGGGGACGGCCATGATCCTTGCGCTCGTGAGCGAGGATGACCGATTGATCGCCGAGCAGGCGCTCGCGGATTCGCCGGCCAAGTCAGTCGCCGTGATGGACGGCGAAAGGCTCGGGAGCCTCAAGAAGGCCCTGGCCGAGGCTGGGGGTAAGTTCGCGCCTGACCGCACCGTGCTGCCCATCCCCGACCGGGCGTTCGGGGGCACGGCCGGGCGTACGCTGCGCGAGTCCGTCCCCGACTGGACGATGATCCCCGGTTCGAAAGCACCGGAGGGCGCGCCGAACATCCTGCTCGTCCTCATCGACGACGCCGGCTTCGGGGGGCCCGATACCTTCGGTGGCCCGATCCGCACGCCCAACTTCACGCGCGTGCAGAAGATGGGGCTGACCTACAACCGATTTCACGTAACGGCGGTCTGCTCGCCGACCCGCGCCGCGCTCTTGAGCGGGCGCAACCAGCATCGCGTCGGCTTCGGATCAGTCGCCGAGTATCCCGGTCCCTTCCCTGGCTACACGGCCTCCAAGCCGAAATCCTGCGCGGCCTTTCCCCGCATTCTCCGCGAAAACGGCTACGTCACCGCCGGCTTCGGCAAGTGGCACCTGACCCCCGACAACGTGCAGGGCGCGGCCGGCCCGTTCGATCACTGGCCGAAGGCTTGGGGCTTTGACCACTGGTGGGGCTTCCTGTCGGGCGCGGCGGGACAGTACGATCCGATCATCACGCAGGACGACTGGACCCTGGGCGTGCCCGAGGGCAAGGACAGCAAGCCGTACTACATGCCCGATGACATGTCCGACAAGGCGATCGAGTGGTTGCACGCGGTGCGGGCGCAGGACGCGACCAAGCCCTGGATGATGTACTACTCGACCGGTTGCAGCCACGCTCCGCACCACGTGCCGAAGGAATGGGCCGACAAGTACAAGGGCCAGTTCGACGCCGGCTGGGACAAGCTTCGCGAGGCGACCTTCGCGCGTCAGAAGGAGCTCGGGATCATCCCGCAGAACACCGAGCTGACCGCGCGCCCCGACGCACTTCCCGCCTGGGACTCTCTTACCGACGCCGAGAAACAGCTCTACGCGCGGCAAGCCGAGGTGTTCGCCGGTTTCTCCGAGAACACCGACTGGAACGTGGGTCGCCTGCTCGATGCGGTCGAGAAGATCGGCGACCTCGACAACACCCTCGTCCTCTACATCTGGGGCGATAACGGCGCCAGCCTGGAGGGGACAGTCACCGGGTCGATCAACGAGATGACGACCCTGAACGGGCTCGTGCTCGAGGCGGATCAGCAGCTCAAGTTGATCGAGCACTACGGCGGAGTCCAGGCCTTGGGCGGGCCACATACCGCTCCGCACTTCGCCGCGGCCTGGGCGCACGCGATGAACACACCGTTCCAGTGGGGCAAGCAGACCGCCAGTCACCTCGGCGGTACGCGGAACCCGATGGTCGTCGCCTGGCCTAGCCGGATCAAGGCGGATGGCGATCTCCGTGTCCAGTTCACCCACGTCAACGACGTCGGCCCGACGATCCTGGAGGCGGCGGGAATCCCGCAGCCGAAGACGGTCGACGGAATCGCCCAGGAGCCGATGGACGGCACGAGCTTCCTGTATTCGTTCGCTGACGCGAAGGCGCCAGAGCGTCACACCACGCAGTACTTCGAAATGTTTGGCAGCCGCGGAATCTACAAGGATGGCTGGTGGGGGGCCTCGCGGCCCAATCGAATCCCGTGGGACGTCTCCCCGGAAACGCTCAAGCAGTTTGGACCGCAATCCGACTGGGACCCCGACCGCGACGCCGGCTGGGAGCTCTACAACCTGGCCGACGACTTCTCACAAGCCAAGAACATCGCCTCGCAGCACCCGGACAAGGTCAAGGAGCTCCAGGAGCTGTGGTGGGCCGAGGCCGAACGCAACCACGTCCTCCCGCTGATGGCGGGGCTATCAGTCATGTACGGGATCCTGCCGCCGCTTCCCACGATCACCCGGTTCAACTTCGAGGGCGACGTGCAGAACATCCAGCGCGGGATGATCCCACGCATCCAGGGGCGCTCCTACGCCATCGAAGCCGAGCTCGAGGTCCCCGCGGGCGGCGCGGAAGGGGTCATCGTCGCCAACGCCGATTTCATCGGCGGCTTTACGCTGTGGGTCGACGGCAAGGGCCTCTTGCACCACACCTATTCGTTCTTGGGCGTTGAGACGTACAAGCAGGTCTCGCGCGAGAAGCTCCCAACCGGCGACGTCTCCGTGAAGATGTTGTTCGAGGCGGACGCACCCAAGCCTGGCGCCGGCGGCAAAGTGACGCTGTGGGCGAACGACAAGCAGATCGGCGAAGGTCGCCTGGAACACACGGTGCCCATCGCCTTCACTTCGTACTCAGGCATGGACATCGGACGCGACAACGGCCTCGTCGTCGACCTGCCGTACGAGAAGAAGGCGCCTTACGCCTTCACAGGAACGGTGAAGAACGTCGTCTTCGATCTCAAGCCAGAGCACCTGGAGGCGGAGGTGGCACTGCACCAGCACGCCTCCTTGCACGCTGTGGCGGCGGGTGTTGCCGGGTGACGGACGCCGTGGCCAACCCGGCAGCCGGGCCCACGATCGGGGTGCTCGGGATTGCCGCTGTCGGCGAGGCAACCACGGGCCTCGTCCTGCTCGTGCACCCGCCAACCCTCGTGAGGCTGCTCTTCGGCGCCGAATCGTCCGACGTGACGGGCATGATGAGCCGCATCGCCGGCATGGCACTCGTCGGCCTGGGAGCTGCCTGCTGGCCAAACCGCGCGTTCCCGCGTGGCTCGCCCCGGTCCTTTCTCGGGATGCTGATCTACTCCCTGCTCGTGACGATCTACCTCTTCGTCCTGGGTGTCGAGCGCGGATCGGTCGGGCTGCTGCTCTGGCCGGCGGCGCTATTGCACGCTGCCCTGACGATCCTGCTCGGCCGAGAGTGGTTGCGCGTGCGAACCGATTGACGACACGCGGCCCAAAACTGAGGAATTGTCTCGACAACAATCCAAGCAGGGACGCCGCACTTTACCGCTGGGGACCGGCTGCTACGTTGGGGAGGCTTTGAGAGGAGCGACCTGATGAAGTCGAGAACCGGAGCGATGTTCTCGACAGCTCGGACGTCGTCTGGATCTCCGAAGCCCGGGCCGGCCTCATCGCCGCCCGATACTATCGATATTTCCAGCCTGAGCACGGCGAGCACTGGTCGGGAACTTGATGCGAGGTTTTCCGCGACCGCCCGCCGCCGCAGCGGCCATGGCGGGACTCGTCAGCTTGCTCACCTTCCGGCGCGAATGTCGATCGACGCGCGGGACATTCGGTGCGGTGGTTGTGGGAGCTTGCTCGCCAAGCTCCGCACGGACGGACTGGTGATCCAGCGCGGCGATCTGCGGGCGACGGTGGTGGGCTACCAGAAGGTCGAGCTGGTCTGTTAGAAATACCCGACCGACATGGCGCAAGGTCAAACCGGACCGGATGCCCTCCAGGCCATCCTGCAGGGAACGGCCCGGGAGACCGGCGAGGGCTTCTTCACTGCGCTGGTCGAGAACCTGACCCGGTCCATTGGTACGGACGGGGCCTGGGTCACCGAGTATCTTCCCGGTGCTCGACGCCTGCGCGCGCTCGCTTTCCGTCTGGACGACGCTTGGGTGGGGCATTACGAGCGCGCCATCGACGGAACGCCCTGTCAGGTGGCGATCGACGGGCGGCGGCTCGTCCACTACCCCGATCGGGTGCTGGAGCTCTTCCCGGACGAGCAGGATCTCCGGCGAGTCGGCGCCGTCAGCTACATGGGCGTGCCGCTCACGGATCTCGACGGATCGGTCCTCGGGCATCTGGCGGTGATCGACCGGCAGCCGATGCCGGCAAAGCCGCGAGAACATCACGTCTGTTCGAGATCTTCGCCGGCCGGGCGGCGGCCGAGCTGCGGCGCCTGCGCGCCGAGCGCGCAGGTGCGCGAGCGCGAGGCCGAGCTGGCGGGGCTGGTGACGAGCGCGATGGACGCCATCGTCGCAGCTCGACGACCGACTTGCGCGTGGTCCGCATGAACCCGGCGGCGGAGCGCACGTTCGGCCTGCGGCGAGCGCCGCCGAGCGGAACGCCGCTGTCGCGCCTGCTGCAGCCGGAGGACGCGCCGCGCGGCTCGAGCGCCTGGCCCGCGAGCTGGCGGTCGGGACCGACGCCGAGCGCAGCCGCTGGATCGCCGGCGGTCTCGATCGGACGGGCCGCCGACGGGGCCAGCTTCCCCGCCGAGGCGACGCTCTCGACGTTCGAGCTGCACGGGCGCCACCGCTTCACCGCTGATCCTGCGCAACGTGAACGAGCGCCTGGAGGCCGAGCGCCGCATCCAGACGCTGACCGACGAGAGCCGAGTACCTGCGGAGGAGCTGCGCGAGCTCGGGCGGTCGGGCGAGATCGTCGGCCGCAGCCCGAGCGCTGCTCGCAGGTGCTGCGCGACGTCGAGCAGGTGGCCCCGACCGACACCACCGTGCTGATCCTCGGCGAGACCGGGCACGGGCAAGGAGCTGTTCGCGCGCGCGATCCACGCCGCCAGCGCCGGCGCAAGACGGGCCGCTCGTCAAGGTGAACTGCGCCGCGATCCCGGCGGCGCTGATCGAGAGCGAGTTCTTCGGCCACGAGCGCGGCGCCTTCACCGGCGCGACCGGCAAGCGCGACGGCCGCTTCACGCTGGCCGACGGCGGCACGATCTTTCTCGACGAGGTCGGCGAGCTGCCGCTCGAGCTGCAGGCGAAGCTGCTGCGCGTGCTGCAGGAGGGCGAGTTCGAGCCGGTCGGCAGCTCGCGCACGCGCAAGGTCGACGTGCGCGTCGTCGCGGCGACCAACCGCGATCTGCCGACGGCGATCGCCGAGGGCACGGTTCCGCGAGGATCTCTACTACCGGCTGAGCGTCTTCCCGATCACGCTGCCGCCGCTGCGCGAGCGCGGCGACGACATCGTGCTGCTGGCCGACGAGCTTCGCCCGCCAGTTCGCGCGTCGCGCTGGGCCGCCGCATCGAGCCGCTCACGCCCGACGATGGCGGCGCGGCTCGCGGCCTACGCCTGGCCCGGCAACGTGCGCGAGCTGCAGAACGTGATCGAGCGGGCGGTCATCACCGCGCGCGACGGCCGCCTGAACCTGGACCGCGCGCTGCCAGCCGGCAGCGCCGAGCCGCCGCGCCCGAGCGAGACGGGCCGCCCGGCGGACGTCTGCTCACGGCGGAGGACCTGGCTCGCTCGAACGCGACAACATGTTGACGCGCGCTCGAGCGCACGGGCTGGCAGGTCGCGGGCGAGTCGGGCGCGGCCCGTCTGCTGGGCGTGGCGCCCGTCGACGCTCTCCTCGCGCATGAAGGCGCTCGGCGTACGCCGGCCCTGAGCGTTCCGGTCGTCACGAGATCTCGCGACACGCGAGATCTCGTGACCGTCTGACACCGTCAACCCCGCGAGATCGCTGGCCGTGGAGCGCGGACGGCGATGGCACGTTACGTGCGAACGGAGTGGAAGGCGGCCGTGACCGTGGCCGCTCACACCAAACCGAGGAGCCACACCATGCAGACCGCGACCGAATCCGTCACCCGAATCAGCCCCACCGCGCGCAGCCGTTACCAGCAAGCGATCGAGAGGTCCAGGCAGATCCGCTGGGAGATCGATCGAGACGTGTTCCGCGGTCGCGCAGTTCGACTTCTCGAACGAGCTTCCTCCCCGACGGGCCTGTCCAAGCTGGGCGAGCTGTCCGTTTCTCTCGCCCGAGGATCGCAGGCTGCTGAGCCAGATCCAGGGCCGCACCTACGCGAACATCTTCGGGCTGGTCGAGCGCTTCATCAACGCCAAGGTGCTCGAGCTCTCCGCCGCGCACTGGCTCGGCGATCAGAAGGCGCTCGAAGCGCTGGTGCGCTTCTCGCGACGAGGAGCTGAAGCACCAGGAGATGTTCCGTCGAATCGAGGAGATGATCGGCGGCGGGATGCGCTCCGGCTACCGGTTCATGCTCGACCCCAACGAGGTCGCGACGGCAGTGCTCGGCAAGTCCACCTGGGCCGTGCTGGCGCTGACCTGCCACATCGAGCTGTTCACACAGGTGCACTACCGCGAGAGCATCGCGCCGGATCCGGATCTGTCACCGCTGTTCAAGGACGTCTTCCTGTTTCATTGGAAGGAGGAGTCTCAGCACGCGATCCTGGACGAGCTCGAGTGGCGCCGCGAGGACGGTAACCTGACGCCCATCCGAGCGGGACCGCGCGGTCGACGACTTCATCGATCTGGTGGGCGCCGTCGACGGTCTCCTGCAGACGCAAGCGGCGGCGGATGTCGACTACTTCCTCGTCGCCAGCGCGGGCCGATACGATGCCGCGCAGGTGGCGGGTCTGCGGGCCGGCGTGCTGCGGCGCTTACCGCTGGCAGTACATCCTGTCCGGCGCGCAGCACCCGCGGTTCGTCGACATCCTGGGCAGCCTGATCACCGCCGAGCAAGGCGAGCGCATCAGCCAGGCCCTTGCGCCTCTGGCGGGCTGAAAGGAGGGGATCATGGCCGCCACCTGCCCCACGGGCTTCAACGTCGATCAGCTCCGCGAGCACGTCCGCCGGATGTACGACCGCCTGGCGCGCGCACCCGACGGCGACTTCCATTTCCATCACGGCCCGGCCTACGCGGCGGATCGCCTGGGTTACGACCGCGCCGAACTGGCCGAGCTGCCCTCCGCCTGCACGGAACGGTTCGCCGGTGTCGGGAACCCGCTCCGCGTCGGACCGGTGCGCGCCGGCGAGACGGTGCTGGACCACGCCTGTGGGGCCGGGGTCGACCTCCTGCTCGCCGCGCGCCGGGTCGGCCCGCGCGGCCGGGCCATCGGGGTGGACATGACCCCCGCCATGCGCGACCAGGCCACCGCGGCCGCAACCGCCGCGGGCCTTGGCTCCATCGTCGAGGTGCGCGCAGGCCTGCTGGAGGATCTGCCGGTGGCCAGCGCCAGCGTCGACGTCGTGATCTCGAACGGCGTCGTCAACCTGTCGCCCGACAAGCCGCGCGTATTCCGGGAGATCGCGCGGGTCCTTCGCCCGGGGGGGCGCCTTTACCTGGCCGACGTCGCCGTCGCCCGCGAGCTAAAGATCGAAGTTCGCGAGGACCCGGAGCTGTGGGCCGCCTGCATCGGCGGGGCGGTCAGGGAGGAGGAGCTGACGGAGCTGGCTAGCGACGCGGGCCTCGTCGGAGGACGCGTGTCCGAGCGCTTCGACTGCTTCGCCGGCACGAGCGCAGGAACCAAGGTGGCCCTGGACTTGAAAGTACACGGAGTGAACTTCTTCGCGGAACGGAGGACGTCATGAAACGACAATTCGGGATTAAATGGTGGCTCTGGCTGTTCACCGGTTGCGCCCTCGGCGCACACCTGGGCGGCTGGAGGTACGGGCTGCCTCTCATCATCGCTCTTTTGACGGTGCAGATGGCTCATCAAGGCTGGTACGCCCGGACGACGCGTAACACTCTTCCCTTGCAGGTTCGAATCTTCGTGCTGAGCATCGTGCTGCTGGGGATCTGGCCGCCGCTGCGGGTGCTGCAGGCTCTCCTGCTGGCCGGGTTGACGGTCTTGATCGTCTTCGACTACTGCCTGGCCGGGCGCTTTTTGTCGCTGATGCCGTGGAACCGGAAGCGCCCCCTGACCGTCGCGCTGATGCGCGCGGCGTTCTTCTCACCGCGCAGGCCGGTGTGCCGGTTCTCGCTGCCACAGACGACCTGAAAGGAGTGGCGCCCGCGCGTGGGCTGTGCGCGCGGGCGCCTCGTTTTGCGAGGACCTGGAGCGGTCATCCGGCGCTCCACGTCCGGGTTGCGAAATCGGCGATGACCGACGGGGTCGCGGTCTCGAAGCCCACGACGTCCAGCATGCCGCCGTCTTCCGGGTCGGCGATGCTGAAGCCGTTCGACACCATCCCGATCGCGCGACCGCTTGCTACACCCTCTGCTACACCGCCGGGAGTCGAACATGGGTCCGGTCACTATCGCGGAGAATGTGGGAGCGATCGGAGCGCGCCGGAGAATGCCGGAGAATCGGCTGCGTGTAGCAGTGTAGCAAGCGGGGCCACGCCCGCCGCGCTGCTCGAGGCCATCGACGCTGCAATCGCGGCTCTGGACGCTGGGGAGACCGACGTCGCCAGGGCGCGGTTGCACGAGTTGGCGGAGGCGATCCGGGCCCGTTGTCAGCTCGCATCTCGTGATGCAGAAGCCCTCGCGAAGCTCCTCAGGTAGCCTTCTTCCGGCTTGGCAGTCTGCGGGGCGGAGGCGGACCGCGCCAAAAGTTACGCCGCGGACCAACATGGCGTCGGCGTGATGCGGACCCGGGGTGAATGTTCGGGTCCGGCCCCCGGTCGGCGCCGACGCGTCACCGAGATCGCTGGAGGCGATCAGTCGCCGTCCTCAATCCCCGAGCGCGTCTCAGCAGAAGTCCGACTGAAGACGATCAGCCACCTGGCCGGCCGTGGGCATCGCAGCGATTTCCCCGCTGACACGCGCGGCGGCAGCACGAAACGCATCGTCGGCTAATAGGCGTTCGACTGCGGCGCGAACACTGCTGACCGAGACCGCTCCCGGTTGCAACGCGAGACCGCTGCCCGAGCGCTCACACGCCGCTGCGTTGAGAAACTGGTCGGCGGCCTGTGGAACACACAGCTGCGGGATCCTGGCGGCGAGCGACGCGAGGAACGTACCCGAGCCAGCATGTGAAATGACCAGCGCGCAGTGGGGGAGCAATTGATCCTGAGGGACATAATGGGCGACGTGCACGTTGTCGGGCTGCGCGCCGAGGCTCCTAGGATCGCCATGCGGCCCGACGGTCACCACCACGCGCACGGGTAGGGCACGCACGGCTTCGACGATGTTCGAAAGCGCTTCGCTGTTGCTGAATACCGTGCCGAACGTGACGTACAACAGCGGCGTCGGCGCGGACGACGCGACCCACTTGGGTAGCGACTCCTCGCCGGCGGTGGCGAACGAGCTGGGTCCGAGAAGCTGGGTGGCGGGTACGTGGGGGCGCTGGCCGAGCCGCAAGCTCGGCGGGTAGACATCGATATAAAGGCGATCGTAGGCGCCGCCGTACGGTCGCGGCTCCAGCCCTCGCTCGACCCACATCGGCGCGACCTCGGCGGTCGCCGCGGCCACCCGATGTTCGGGAAGCAGCGCTCCGAACGAGTGCGTGACGCTCGGCACGCCGAGCGCAGCGGCCTGCAGGTGACCCGCGAATTCGGCGGCGTCGCACACGACCAGCTGTGGCGACCAGCTGCGGGCTAGCGGTTCAAGGTCGCGGTGCATCGCGACCGCACGCACCGTGCCGAACAAGCGCGGGAACATGAAGTCGGGCCGCTCGGGTGGCGGCATCGTGTGGATCTCCGGGAACCGACGGTAGAGTTCGGCCATCCCTTGTCGCTCACCGAGACCCGAGGCGGCCGTGCGGAACCCTTCTCGCGCGAGGCGCTCGCCCGCGTCGGCGCCCGTCGCCCAGAGCACGTCGTGCCCTCTTTCGACGAGCGCGCGGGCCAACGGAACCATCGGATGAATGTGGCCCCACCCGGGAGTCGCCGTGAACATGACGCGCATGCCGCGATGCTCGCACACCGGCACGGATAGATCCAAGCCGGGCGAGCCCCGTCCCGACGACAGAGACCAACGGGGCGGCTACATCTCCGCCAGAGAGCCCTCGATCTGGGTTGGGCGACTGAAGGGGCTCTGAGTCACCGGGCATTCGCGAGGGCCAGAACTGCGGCTGGATCGATCTTCCGCTTAAACCTGAGAACGCGCGCGCCGATCGGCAGGTCGCCCTCGGAACATCCTCGCTCCGCGTCCACGCAGATGATCAGGTTCTCGACGTTTGCCTTTCGGAGCGCGGCGAACTTCTTCTCCAGGTACTCGCGCGTCCAGAACCCGACGATTTCGATCAGGAACCTGCGCGTCGGATCGCCACGGTGTCGAAGCAGGAAATCGGGAAAGACGAGACCCGCCCCGGCGCGTACCGGTTCCGGCTCACGAATGACGTCCCAATCCGGCGCGGCCTTGCGGAAGTCGCGGACGAATCGCTCTTCGAGCTGACTATCGAAGTGGCGACCCTGTTCGGGAGCCGAGACCGGGTCGCCGCTGGCGAGTGAGAAATCCAGCGCCTGGCCACGCACGACACAGGTTGCCTGCAAAGAGAACCGACCGGACGCGACGAGAGGGGGAACGATCCCGGCGAGCGCTCGGCCATAGAGAAGCGTGCGGCGAAAGAGCGCGTACGGCCCCGAAACCTCGAGGCGCGGCGCGCTCTCGCCCGGTGGCGTCGATACCGCGCAGATGAGACCCCGCAGCTTCGCCAGGCGAACGAGCGGTCTCACGCCGCCCTCGGCTCGCACGCGGACCGACGTGGCTCTGAACAGCATCGCTTGGGCCAAGGTGAGGTTGATCCTTTGAATGGCGTCGGTCGGGCTCGGGATGGCGCGCGGTGACACGACGATCCTTTCGCCGGGTAGATCGGCGAACAGCGCCGCGCCGAGGACTGCAGGAGCGATCGCGAGCCGCTGTCCGACGCGCGTCAGAACGTCAGAGCGTGAGCCGCCCTGAGCCGCCATCTCACCAAAGACGGCATGTCTTACCTCGCGTGGAGGAAGCGGTGCTTGAACCTTGCGAACGCCACAGTCGAGAAAGCACCGCCGTCGCTGCTCGGCGCTGCAAGAACGGGGAAGGCAAGGGAAGAGGTTCGCCGAGGCGCTGGCGCAGCTCGCGCTCGGGACGCCCGACGTATCGCTCGAACTCGTCGATGAGCGCACGCAGCCATGTCTGATCGCCATGCCCAAGGTAGCCGACGATCGCCTGACCGTCTTTGATTCTAAGCGGCAGAAGGTCGTCGGGGAGCAAGGGCCTCTCGCATTCTCGCTGCTTGATGAACGTCCGAGGTCCCGAGCGCGAGCAACTCATAGATCCTCGCCCGTTTGCCGGGCGCGGGTCGCAGGAGTCGGCCGACCCGCTGGACGTACTCTCGCTCCCCAAGACGGCCCGCCACGATGATGGCAATCTCAGCGTCGGGGACGTCGAATCCCTCGTTCAGCACCTGGGCCGAAACGAACGCCCGCAGCTTCCCTTCGCGGAAGCGGGTGATCGTTTCAGCGCGTTCCGCCGGTCCAATGTCGCACGTCAAAGGCATGATTAGGTGCTGACGGGATATGCCGTACGCAGTTTCGTTGTCGCCGGTGAAGACCAGGACGCGGGCATCGCGATGGCGCTCCAGCAGACGGGCGAGCGCGCGGCGTTTGCCCGACGGGAACGCCAGGATCGCCTTCGATCGCCGCCACGCGGCCAGCGCGCGTCGCCCGCTGTCTGTCTGGGAGGCGGCTCGAACGAAATCCACCCACGACGCGCCGGGGTTGCTGGCGACGAATGGGCGATGGGTTCGCCGAAAGATCGCCAGCGACTCTTCGTATGCGGCGCGCTCGTCGATGTTCAGCTCGGTTTCGACCGGGACGATGTCGTACGAAGAAAGGAAACCGCCGGCCAGATCCGAAACCCCGAGGCGATAAACGACAGGGCCGATCAGGTCGATCAGCCGTGCCGCTGCCTCGCCTTGAGGAGGCGTCGCGGTGAGACCGAGTCGAGTCGGTGCAATACACATCTCGAGCGCCTCGTCGCGAATGCCGCTTCCGAAGTGGTGGACCTCGTCAACGACGAGCAGACCGAAGCGGTTGCCTATGCGCTCCATGGTTCGAAAGGCGCTCTCGAAGGTCGCTACCGTGATCGCCTCGATCGTACGTAGCCCATCGCCGAGAACGCCGATAGGGCCGCCGTAGTGTTGTGCCAGCGCCGCACGCCACTGATGAAGGAGGACCCGCGTCGGCACGAGGCAGAGCGCCGGCAGTCGAGACCGCGCCATGGCGCCGACGGCGACAGACGTCTTTCCGCTCCCGGTCGGAAGAACGATAGCGCCACAGCAACCGGCGGCGTGCCACAACTGCAGCGCCGTCTCCTGGTAGTCGCGCAGCTGAGGACCAGAGAACGCCTCGTCCGCCGATCGGACGTATGACGTCGTTTCGTCCGTGACCTGGACACCCTTCGTCCGCAACTCGGCAACGAGCGCGGCGCAGCGGTAGGGTGGAACTCGGTGAACTCCAACCCGCGCGTCCCAGAGCGCGCCTGGAACTGTCGCGAGATCGAGGGGATCACCATCCTGTGTGAGCACGACGGTGCCCCGGTCGAAGGTCAAGCGCACGCCGCTCAACTGAGCGAAAAACGTGCCAAGCGCCCCGCACCGATCCGGCTCCGGGAGACTTCCTAGATCGGCGTGAATGAGTCGGCGGTGGCCGGGCAAGCCTTGTTGCTTGCTCGTACTACGCTATTAGCGTAGTGTATCCATCATGGAGCGACCGCTTCAAACCGTCGTCGAGACGGCCGAGTTCCTGGCGCGGTCGTCAAAGTTGATGTCTGACGAGCAGCGCGCCCGAGTGGTGGAGATGTTGGCCCGGGATCCCGAATGCGGCGAGATCATGCGGGGAACCGGCGGGGTGCGAAAGGTCCGCATTGCACTGGCCGGACGTGGGAAGAGCGGCGGCGCGCGCGTGATCTACTATTTTCACAGTGAGAAGCTTCCCCTGTTCGCTTTGACTGTGTTCGCGAAGAACGAAAGGGCCAACCTGACACTGGCGGAACGAAACGCGATGGCCGTGGTTGTCAGGGCCATCAAGCATCAGTTTGAAGGGTGAATATCATGAGCAAGAAGGCATTCGATTCGATCATGGCGGGCCTCCAGGATGCGCTCGCATACACCAAGGGCGACAAGACGCGCGGTCGGGCGACGGCTTTCGACGCGGGTGATCTCGACGTCGGGAAGGTGCGCGGCAAGGTTGGCCTCTCACAGGACGAGTTTGCGCGTGCCTTCGGCGTGAGCGTCGGTACGCTCCGCAACTGGGAACAGAGACGAGTTCGACCGGACGGACCTGCGCGTGTTCTGCTCACCGTGATCGATCGCGATCCGGTCTCCGTCTTGAAGGCGCTGCGAATCGGCCCGAAGAGAGCAGCGACTAAGCGTCGACGGGCGGCCTAGTCGATCGGACCCGGGTACCCTACCCGGGTCAGCCGACCGACGCGTTCGGCAATATCATTAGGTTTTTGTGGAGGCGCCGGGAGTCGAACGGGGGTCCGGTCATTATCGCGGAGAATGTCGGACCGATCCGGAGCGTAGATTCGGGGGAAGAATCGGGGGCTTGTGGGGACACGGGCGGGACGGCGAGCGCGCCGGATGATGTGGGAACGTCGCGTCCGTGTAGCAATGTAGCAAGCGGGACGACGCCCGCCGCGCTACTCGCGGCCATCGACGCCGCGATCGCGACTCTGGACGCTGGGGAGACCGACGTCGCCAGGGCACGGTTGCACGCGTTGGCGGAGGCGGTCCGGGCCAGATGTCACGCCGCGGACGAACATGGCGTTTGAGCCGATATGAGACACCAAGGAACCGGTCACATTCTGAGCATCGAGGCAGCGCTGCGTGAGCTCCTGCGGGACGTGGTCCGCGACGAGCTTCGCCACTTTCGCGAGGAGATGCTCGAGGCCATTCGCCTCCAAGACAGGCCGCCTCCGAAGATCGAACCAAATCCCAACGAGTTCCTGACCGTAGAGCAGGTCGCCCATTCTCTGAAGGTCATCCCGGACACGGTGAGGGCCTGGATCCAATCGGGCACGCTCAGGGCCAGTCGGCCAGGCAACGGCACGCGCCCGGGCCGCAAGTACCGTGTTCGGCGAGCGGACCTGGACACATTCGTCGTGGCATCTCAGAGCCCGCTCGCGTCACCGTAGGTCAGCATCGCGGCCGAGACGGCGGGAACCTCCACCGGGGCGTAGCACCACGTGCGTGGTCAGGCGGCTTTCAGATCGACCTCCAGCCGCGTGCCCAGCGCGGCTGCCACGCGCTCGAGCATGTCGAGCGTGGGGTTGTAGTCCGGGTCTTCGAGGCGCGCGATGGCTGGTTGGCTGAGTCCTGCGCGGCGAGCCAGATCCGCTTGGGTCATGCCCGCTCGCTTCCTCGCCCATCGCACGGCCAGCTTGACGGCCAGCTTTGCCGGTACCGGAACCTCCATGGTTCGTCCGCGACCCTTCCAGCGAAGCTTCTTCGGTTCAAGCGGCGCTTGCCCCGATGCGAGGTGAGCCTCCAGCCAACCGGCCAGTGCCTCCTCGGCACGCTCCGCGATGTCTTCACCCGGATCGGCGAACGTCTGGCATCCCGGACAACCGGGGAACTCCGCCAGCGTCTGCTTGCCTTCCTTCGTCACGACGGCTGTGTAATGCATGGTCTACCTCAACCGGATGCCTGCTTGACGCTCGATACTCGCGAGCGTCCCGCGTGGGATGTCCTTCTTCGGGTGCGGGACCGTAACGATCCCGGGCTTCGTCAGATGCTTGAAAGACTGACCTCGGACCAGCCATCGCGCTTGAGCGCGCGGATGACGTCGGCCGAGGTCACGAGAGCGACTATACCATATATGATATCTAGAACGACTGCAGAGAAGGGTACCTGACAGTAGAATGACGCCGACCACGAAGCCGCCCGAACTGAACCCCAACCTGGTCCTCCCCGTCGGGACCCGAATCGTCACCCGGGTCGAGGTGAAGACAGACGCAGCGCGAGCTCTGCGTCCAGTTGGCGCCGTCGCCGAAATCGTGGCCGCCCCGGCAGACGCCCTGCACAGCTACCGTGTGCGATTCCCCGATGGAGCGGAGGCTTCGGTCCGCCGGCGGGAGTTCAGCATCTGGAGCCAGTATCGAGAGGAGGCAGGGAATCGCGCACGCGCAGCAGTTTCCGCTCCTGTTCGCGACGGTCAGCGGGGCACACCTCTACGGGTTTCCCTCGCCGGACTCGGATTGGGATCTGCGGGGCGTTCACGTCCTGCCCCCTGCCGAGCTCCTGGGTCTCAAGGAAGGTCCCGACACGCTGACGATCGAGGAGAAGCGCGATGGCTTCGAGCTCGATCTCGTGACCCACGACGTGAAGAAGTTCTTCGGGTTGCTGCTGCGGCGCAACGGCTAGGTCCTCGAGCAACTGTTTTCGCCCCTGGTCGTGGTGACCACGCCGGAGCACGCCGAGCTGAAGGCCATCGCCCGCGGTTGCGTCACCCGGTACCACAATCACCACTATCTGGGCTTCGCGCAGACGCAGTGGGACCCGGGAGCCACGCGGGGATCCGTGGCACGCTGCCCTCGTGTGGTCTGCCCCATCCGTCACCAAGTGCCCCTCCTACGACGGTCCCCAAGATCGACTCAGCTCTCATGATGACCCCCGCCGAAGCAGTTCCTCGATCGCGCGTAGGCGCTCCTCAGGGAAATCGTGGTTGACCCACATCTCGCGGTAGCCGCGCAGACCATGGCCATCCCGAAGCCGCCTTAGTTCTCGGACCACTGCTTTGGCAAGCGCTCGACGCTCGCATTCGGCGTCGAAGATAACTTTGCCCGCATCGTCGTTCAGTTTTCCCCAGTCAGGAAACTCGATCACCCTCACGCGAACATGATGTTCGTCGGTGGGCATGAATCGCCAACGGTATTCACCTGGCTCCTCCACAAAGATGGCGCGCGCGTCGGTGCCCCAGCGGAGCAGGTCCTCAATCGCTGATGCGAGGTCACCCAGGGCGTCCGAGAGGTAGGACGCGGCGATCTCGCATCGAACACCGCCGATCGAGATGCTGCATTCAGACCAGCCTCGTCCGGTTAGCTCGTAGTGGAACTCGATGGCGGCTTCCATGGGCGATCGACGGGGCGGCTACATCTCCGCCAGAGAGCCCTCGATTTGTATACGCACGTCAAGCGGCACGGACCAAATCGTCCGCGGCGTGATCACAAGCGTCGCGCCGTACTCCTGCGCGGCAGCCTGCAAGATCTGTCGGAACCAATCCGAGTACGACCACCCGCCTGGCCGCGGTGGCGGAGCAAGAAGTCCTCGCTCCGAGGCGTTCCACGTGACCTCCAACGCAGCACGGTAGATGAGGGCGAAGTCGCCCACCGCTGTGAGGCCAGGCACGACCAATAGCCGACCATTCTCGTCGACGCTGATCTTCTTGATCTCAACTTCCCGCACGGCGACCACCGAAGGATACCTGCAGTCGCGCGGGCGCGCGTTTCGTTTCGGACGGACCCGGGGCGAATTTTCGGGTCCGCTCGCCGTGTACCCTCGCTCGAACCTCGCCGGACCGACAGAACACCCTTCAACCGCCGGTACGCACATGACGGCCCAACACGCGTCAACCGTGCTCCGCACTCGGCTCAACCCTGCTTAACTATGCTCAACTGTGGAGGCGCCGGGAGTCGAACACGGGTCCGGTCATTATCGCGGAGAATGTGGGAGCGATCCGGAGCGTAGATTCTGGCGAAGAATCGGGGTCTTGCGGGGACACGGGCGGAATGGCGAACGCGCCGCATGATGCGGGAACGTTGCGTGCGTGTAGCAATGTAGCAAGCGGGACGACGCCCGCCGCGCTGCTCGAGGCCATCGACGCCGCGATCGCGGCTCTGGACGCTGGGAAAACCGACGGCGCCAGGGCGCGGTTGCACGCGTTGGCGGACACGGTCCGGGCCACATGTCACGCTGTGTACGAACATGGCGTTTGAGGCGGTCGTGGCGCCACGATTACCCTTGCCGTCCCCGGCTGTGTGAGTAATATTTTACTCATCACCATGGCCCGGTTTCAGGCTCTCACCAACAACGTTCTCGACGCGGAGCTCGAGATGCTCCGCAAGCGGCTCGGCCTCGACCGCAGCCAGAAGGCTGAGCTCTTGCGTGAGGTCGCCGGTCTCGCTGCCTGGGTCGTTCGGCAGGCCGAGCAGGGACGGGAGATCCAAGCTCGAGACGGTCAGAACGTCGAGCCTCTCGTCCATCCCGCGCTGGAGCGCGTGCGCGCGCGCAAGGCGCGCCCCGTCGGGCAGTCTCTGACGCTGAGCGACAGCGAGGTCGAACGGCTGACTGCCGTGCTCGCGCGTCCGTTCAACCCGCCGGCCGGTCTTCGGGCCGCGCTCGCCAGCCTCGCAAAGGCCGGACGGCATCCTCCGAAGCTGCGGTGGAAGAAGGCCGTGGCCGCGTAGCCGATGCCCGTGCGGATCGAGGCGCTCCGGCCCGACCATCGGACGCTCATGACCGGATTTCAGAACCAGCACTCGTCGCTGGTTGAATACCTGAAAAGGTACGCTCTTCGGCATGCCACCAAGGATCTCCTGGCCAGGACGTTCGTCGCGATCGACGACGCGCCGACCGGGCCCCGCCTGGCCGGCTATTTTAGTCTTGCGACGGTCAGTGTCGATCGGGCAGCGGCAGAGAGGCACCCGAATCTCACCCGCTTGCCCCGCTTTCCAATTCCCGGCGTTCTGCTCGCTCGGCTGGCGGTGGACACCCGCGTACAGGGGCAGGGTCTCGGGCGGTATCTATTCGAAGAGGCGCTGGGACTCACTCTGCAACTCGCCAAAGTCGGGCCGGTTGCGTTCCGTTTGCTCGTAACTGATGCGATTGACGCCACCGCCGCTCAGTTCTACGAACGGCACGGGCTCGTCCGCCTGAGCGACGAGTACCCGTGCCGCATGGTCCTCGACCTTCGGCCGATTCTCGAACCCTAGAGCCGAACGAAGGCCCCCGGTCCAACGCGGTCCCGGATTCGAGGAGACGAGAGACGATGAGGACTTACACGGCGACCCACCGATCGCTCGTCACGCTTCACGTCGGATCGATGGGGTAGGCTGCGTGAATGTCCGGAGACGCGCACGTTCTCGATCATGACACGCTCGAGTTGCTGCGTGGCCGGCACTCGGCCTGGCGGCTGCTGCGCGCCGAGTACGCTTCGCTGATCATTGGCTTTCTACATCGTGCCTTCGTCGTGCCAAACGCTCGCTCGATCGCGCAACCGGAGCTGACGTCGCGGCTCGACGACTACCTCTTCGAGCTCCGCGAACGCCTCGGTGAGGGCGTCTACCCGCGTTCGGCGACCGAGTATCTGGATGCCTGGGCGAGTGACGATACCGGCTATCTCCGCAAGTACTACCCAGCGGCCGGCGGCGACGAACCCAGCTTCGATCTGACCCCGGCAGCAGAGAAGGCGATCGAGTGGGTGACCGGCCTGCGTAGCCGTCCGTTCGTCGCGACGGAATCACGATTGCTCACGGTCTTCGACCTCCTGCGCCAGATCGTCGAGGGCACCGAGCAAGACCGCGGCGCGCGCCTGGCCGACTTGCGGGCACGGCGCGACCAGATCGACAGCGACATTCGGAGGCTGGAAACCGGCGACGTTACGCTCATGGACGACGCCGCGGTCAGGGATCGCTTCCTTCAGCTCGCATCGACCGCACGCGCGCTGCTCTCGGACTTCCGCGAGGTAGAGCAGAACTTCCGCGAGCTCGATCGCGGCGTACGAGAGCGCATCGCGCTCTGGCAGGGGAGCAAAGGGGAGTTACTGGAAGACATCTTTGGCGAGCGGGACGCGATCGGCGACTCGGATCAGGGGCGTAGCTTCCGCGCTTTCTGGGACTTTCTGATGTCTCCGTCTCGGCAGGAAGAACTCACGTCGCTGCTCGGGCGGGTCTTGGCTTTGCGAGCCGTCCAAGCGCTGTCGCCCGAGTCGCGCCTCGGGCGCGTTCACTATGACTGGCTCGACGCCGGAGAGGTCGCCCAACGGACCGTTGCCCGTCTCTCCGAGCAGCTTCGCCGGTTTTTGGACGACCAGCTCTTCCTCGAGAACAAGCGCATCATGGCCATCATCCGCGAGATCGAGCAAAGCGCGCTCGCCCTGCGATCGGAGCCGCCCGCGGGGCCGTTCGCAGAGATCGAGGACAGCGCCGCGGCCGTCGAGCTCCCGATGGACAAGCCCCTCTTCGTACCACCATGGAAGCCCGTGGTCGACAGCGCGGGTGTGGACGTCGGCGAGGCGCGTATCGCCGCCGACGCCCTCTATGAACAGGTGTACGTCGACCGCGCGCGGCTGGCCGAAAACGTCCGGCGAAGCCTGGAGACGTCGTCGCAGGTCGCGCTGGCTGCTATCGTCGACGCGCACCCGCTCGAGCACGGGCTCGCGGAGCTGGTGGCCTATCTCGCGATCGCGAGCGAGGACGTCCGCCACGTCATCGACGACCAGCAGCGTCAAACGATCCAATGGATCGATGGCCAAGGCGTCGTTCGCCAGGCCACGTTGCCCCTGGTCATTTTTCATCGATGACCCTTTGCAAAAGGACTAGACGCGGCCCGTCCCCGCGGGCGCCCCAGACGCTGCGACCGGACCGAGCGAATTGGAGTAGCCTCTCTCGCTGACGCCCTCGTGGATCCCCAGGCCAACAAGCTGTCGACGCTGATCATCTCGATGCTCAAGGGCGTCGTGTATCGCGACGGCGACGAGGGGCTCTGGCAGGCGCTGGGCGAGCTGCAGATCCGGGTTCGGGAGTACGTCGCCGTGCTGGGGCTGGAGCTGGTGCTGGACGAGGCGGAGGGGTGCGCGTACCTCCGGCAACGGGCCGCTGGGGAGGGGGAGGCCGCGCTCCCACGGCTCGTGCCCCGTCGCCAGCTCAGCTATCCAGTAAGCCTGCTGCTCGTCCTCCTGCGCAAGAAGCTCGTCGAGCTGGATGCCGGTGGCGGCGATACACGCCTCGTGTTGAAGCGTGACGAGATCGTCGACCTGATGCGCGTCTTCCTTCGCGACGTCACCAACGAGGCGCGGGCCCTCGATCGCATCGAGGCCCACATCCAAAAGGTCGTCGAGCTCGGCTTCATGCGCCGCTTGCGCGGGCGTGAGGACGAATACGAGGTCCGGCGCATCCTCAAGGCGTTCGTCGATGCGCAGTGGCTCGGCGACGTCAGCGAGCGTCTAGCCGCCTACCGCGCCCACGCCGCCGCTGCCGAGAAGGAGCACGAGGGATGAGCGGCTTCGGCGGCGACGTGCAGCCGCTGCTGGACTTCGCGCCATCGGACGAGCGCGCGGGTTTCCGGCTCATGCGCATGGAGGTGCTGAACTGGGGGACGTTCCATCAGCAGGTCTGGCGTCTCCAGCTGGACGGCGAGAACGCCCTCCTGACCGGCGACATCGGCTCCGGGAAGTCGACGCTGGTAGACGCCGTGACGACGTTGCTCGTCCCTCCGCAACGGATCGCCTACAACCGGGCGGCTGGCGCCGAGCTTCGCGAACGATCCCTGCGCTCGTACGTCCTCGGATACTACAAGGCCGAGCGGTCGGCGACCGGGGCGGGGGCACGGCCGGTCCCGTTGCGAGATGCCAATACCTACTCCGTGATCCTGGGGCACTTCTTCAATGAAGGGTACGGCCAGCATGTCACCCTCGCGCAGGTGTTCTGGATCAAGGACGCCGAGGGGCAACCCGCGCGGCTCTACGTGCTGGGAGACGAGGCACTGTCCATCAAGGACCATTTCGCCGGTTTCGGCACCGATCTCGGGCAGCTCCGTAAGCGCCTGCGCGGACTGCCGCGGGTCGAGGTCTGGGACAGCTTCCCGCCCTATGGCGGCGCGTTTCGACGGCGCTTCGGCATCGAGAACGAGCAGGCGCTGGAGCTCTTTCACCAAACCGTGTCCATGAAATCGGTGGGCAGCCTGACCGACTTCGTACGCGAGCACATGCTGGAGGAGATCCCCGTCGCCGAGCGCATCGAGGCGCTGTGCGCTCATTTCGACGACCTGAACCGCGCGCACGATTCGGTGCTCAAGGCCAAGGGGCAGATTGCACGGCTCGTGCCCATCGCCGCCGACTGCGAGCGGCATTCCGGGCTGACCCGGCAGATGGAGGAGACGCGTGCCTGTCGGGACGCCCTGCGGCCCTGGTTCGCCGCGCGCAAGCGGGAGCTGCTCGAAATGCGGCTCGCCAACCTGGCGGAGGAGGCGGCTCGGACCGGGGCGCAGGCCGAGAAGGTGGAGATCCGGTTGCGCGAGCTGCGCGGCGTACGCGACGAGGTCAAGGAGGCGATCGCGCGCAGCGGGGGCGATCGCCTCGAGCAGCTGGGCGCGGAGATCGCGCGCAAGCGGGTGGACAAGGAGGAGCGGCGCGAGCGCGCGGCACGCTACGACGGGTGCGCGGCCGTCGTCGGTCTGCCCGCGGCGGCCGACGAGGCGACGTTCTTCGCCAATCAGCGCGCGGCGGGGGACGCCCGGCGAGAGTCCTCGGATCGGCAGGCGGCGGCGCAGAACGCGCGCACGGACGCGGAGGTGACCTTCCGCAGGTTGCGCGACGAGCACGACGAGATCTCGGCGGAGCTCACGTCGCTGCGCAACCGGCGATCGAACGTCCCGGCCCGTATGCTCGAGCTGCGCCGGCAGCTTTGCGCGGCCCTCGGCGAGGTGGCTGAGGACGATCTCCCCTTCGCGGGCGAGCTCATTCAAGTGCGCCCCGAGGAGCGTGCCTGGGAAGGTGCCGCCGAGCGCCTGCTGCACAACTTCGGCCTCTCCTTGCTGGTGACGGACGACCACTACGCCCGCGTCGCCGATTGGGTCGACCGCACCCACCTCGGCGGGCGGCTGGTCTACTATCGTGTCCGAGACGCGCGCGGGGCGGAGCGGACGGTGCGCCCGTCCGTCGAAGCGGGTCCGCGCTCGCTGGTTCACAAGCTAGCGGTGAAGCCGGAATCGCCCCTCTACGAGTGGTTGCGTCAGGAGCTGGCGCAACGATTCGACTATGCCTGCTGCGACAGTCTCGAGCAGTTTCGCCGCGAACAGCGGGCCATCACGCGCGCCGGTCAGACCAAGGGCAGAGGAGATCGCCACGAGAAGGACGACACCCACCGCATCGACGATCGGTCGCGCTACGTGCTCGGGTGGTCGAACGAGGAGAAGATCGCCGCGCTGGAGAAGCAGCGGGCCGACCTCCAGCGCCGGCTGCAAGCGGGTGCCGTCGAGGTTGCGCGCCTCCATGGCGAGCTCGAGGCGCTGTCGCAGCGCCTCGCGGATCTGCAGCAGCTTCTCTCTTGGTCGGTTTTCCGCGAGCTCGACTGGAAGCCGCTGGTCATCGACATTCAGACCTTGCAGGACGAACGGGCACGGCTGGAAGCGGCGTCCGACGTCCTGCGCGCGCTCGCCGAGCGCCTCGTCGGCGTGGAGGGGGACATCACGGCCGCGGAGGCCGAGCTCAAGGTCAAGACCGCGCAGAACGCGGAGATCTCGCTCAAGGAGAGCCAGGCCCGCGCCTTGGCCGACGACTGTGCGGCCACCGTAGCCGCCGCCTCGCAGGAGGCGCTGGAGACCTTCCCGCGAATCACCGAGCTCCGCGTGCTCGTCCCGGGTCCGCAGACGCTGAGCGTCGAATCCTGCGACAACCGCGAGAAGGACATGCGCGAGTGGCTGCAGGCGCGCCTCGACGCCGACAAGAAGAAGGTCGACAACCTCGCCGAGAAGATCGTCACGGCGATGGCCGGCTATCGAAACGACCACCCGCTCGAGACTCAGGAGGTGGACGCCTCGGTTGCCGCCGGCGGTGAGTACGTCGCGATGCTCGAAAAGCTCCGCTCCGACGATCTGCCGCGGTTCGAGGCGCGGTTCAAGGAGCTCCTCAACGTCAACACCATCCGCGAGGTCGCCAACTTCCAGTCGCAGCTCCACAAAGAACGGCAGAACATCCGGGATCGTATCGGAGTCATCAATCGTTCGCTCCGGGAGATCGACTACAACCCGGGCCGCTACATCGTGCTCGAGGACGCGGGAACCACCGACGTCGAGATCCGCGATTTCCAGCAGGACTTGCGGGCGTGCACCGAGGGCACGCTGACGGGCTCCGAGGAGGATACCTACTCGGAGCGCAAGTTCCAGCAGGTCCGCCAGATCATCGAGCGCTTTCGCGGCCGGCCGGGCACCGAGGAACTCGATCGCCGCTGGACACGCAAGGTCACGGACGTGCGCAACTGGTTCGTGTTCGCGGCGTCCGAGCGCTGGCGCGAGGACGACCGCGAGCACGAGCACTACTCCGACTCGGGCGGCAAGTCGGGCGGGCAGAAGGAAAAGCTCGCTTACACGGTGCTCGCCGCCAGCCTCGCGTATCAGTTCGGGCTCGAATGGGGCGCCAAGCGGTCGCGGTCCTTTCGCTTCGTCGTCATCGACGAAGCCTTCGGACGCGGCTCGGACGAATCGGCGCGGTACGCGCTGGCGCTGTTCGGGAAGCTTCGGCTCCAGCTCCTCATCGTGACCCCGTTACAGAAGATCCACGTCATCGAGCCACACGTGGCCGCGGTCGGGTTTGTGCACAACGAAGAAGGGCGTCGGTCGCTGCTGCGGAATCTGACGATCGAAGAGTACCGCGCAGAACGCGCCCTGCGCGCAGGCGTTTCGAAGGCATGACCTGGACCACGCCCGACGAGCTGCGGGCACAGCTCCAGCGCCGGTGGGATCGCGGCGAGATGCTCTCCCCCGCCGAGCGCCAGGCCGCCTTCCCGATGCCGCTGCGGTTCAGGCGGCCCACGCCGCGCGAACTGCTCGAGCGATTCGCGGAGGTGCGAGACTGGATCGCAGCGCTCGAGGCGGCCAGCGCGGCCGGCTACGGCATCGTCTGGTCCGAGATCAACCACCGGCAGCTCGGCGCGAATCGGGTGCCATCGGGTGTGGTCGTCGCCTCCCTCGACGATGCGCTCGGAATGATCGGCAAGCGCCGCGCGGCGGCCCGCTACGCCGCGCTCGTCGCGGCGACGGACGCAGCCTGTCCTGCCCTCGGTGCATGGGTTCGGCGGCGGCCACTCGTGGTGCTCGAGAACGCGGACGACTGGAACCGGATCCTCGCGGTCGTCATCTGGTTCGCGGCACACCCGCGTCCGTCGATTTACCTAAGGCAGATCGACATCGAGGGTGTCGACACGAAGTTCATCGAGGCGCGGCGGACGCTCATCGCCGAGTTGCTTGACCAGGTCCTGCCCGAAGGAGCAGTGGACGCCGCCCTCTCACCAACGCGCCAGTTCGAAGAACGGTACGGGCTTCGTCCGAAGCCGACGCTGATCCGATTCCGCCTGCTCGACGAGAGTCTGGCGCTCCATGGCTTGACAGACGTCGCCACACCCGCGTCTGAATTTGCCCGCTTGCGCCTCGGTGTCGAACGCGTCTTCATCAGCGAGAACGAGATCAATGGGCTGGCCCTCCCTTCAGCTCCGCGGAGCCTGGCGATCTTCGGTCTCGGCTACGGTCTCGATCGCCTCGGCGCCGTCCCGTGGTTGCGAGATGCGGCAGTACTGTACTGGGGTGACATCGACACGCACGGATTCGCGATGCTCGATCGGTTGCGTGCGCTCTTGCCGCACACCCGTTCGTTCCTAATGGATGAAGAAACGCTGCTGGCCCATCGGCCTCAGTGGGGTCGAGAAGACGAACAATACCAAGGATCCCTCCCACGCCTGGCCCCACCAGAACGGCGCGTCTACGACGCCCTGCTGTCGGGCAGCCTGGGCGCCCAGCCTCCGCTTGGAGCAGGAGCGCATCGGCTTCTCGTGGGTCCGGCGCGCGCTGGCCGAAGCCGTTCAGCGAGATTGAGGACGCGACGTGCGAATCATCTTAAGCGCACGGCCACCAGCGCAGCCGCGCGGGTTCGCAGATCGGGCCGCGATCGGACCCGGGCACCGCACCCGGGTCCGCCGACCGTCACCTTCGGCAATATCATTGCGTTTTGTGGAGGCGCCGGGAGTCGAACACGGGTCCGGCGACGTCGCAGGAGAGTGCAGGAGCGAGTAGGAGAGCAGTTTCGGGCGAGGAATTGGGGTCTTGGGGCGGCGAGGGCGGGACGGCGACAGCGCAGGAGGATGGCCTTGAGTCGCGTGCGTGTAGCAACGTAGCAAGCGCGCCGATGCTCGCCGAGCTGCTCGAGGTCGTCGATGGAGCGCTCAGGGCTCTTGACGCCGACGAGATCGACATCGCAAGGGCGCGGCTGCTGGCGCTCGCGGAAACAATGCGGGCCACATGTCACGCCCGCGAACGAACATGGCGTTTGAGCGCTCATGAGACACCAAGGGACCGATAGGTTTTTCGGCATCGAGACGGCGCTGCGTGAGCTGGTGCGCGACGCCGTCCGTGACGAGCTTCGCTCTTTGCGAGAAGAGATCATCGGGTAGAATCAGGCCGCGAGACACCCAGCTTTCGCGCGACGAGCTCGGGGATCTGACCACGCGGCAACGCGACGGCTGACACGACGTGAAGCCCAACGATGTCGAATCGTCCCTCGATGCGGCGAAGCGCCGGCGGAATGGACGGGGCCGGCTGGCCGATCACGCTCAATTCGAATCGCCGAGCGGCGGGATCCAGGCGGACAAGCGCGTCGTGGAAATCGAGCCAGCATGTCATGAGCGGATTCCAGAGTTTGTACATGGCTTCTTTGATGGAGAACACAACGCATGCCCACGGGATCCGTCGATCGAGCCGTTCCAGCGCGCTCCGCTCCGCAGGTGACAGGATGTTCCGCTCGACGTCGGAGTCGATTGGTTGGAGCACCTCGACATCGACACCCACGGCCGCCCAATCGTCCGCCCAACCAATGGCGGCACAGCAGTACTCGGACGCGTGGGAGATGGACCCAACCAGACCGGCAGGCCAAATCGGCGCGCGTTGTGGGGTCGCCAGGATCGGCGCGGCGGGCGCGCCGAGAAGAGCCATGGCGTGGCGGGCGCAGCTGCGCCCCCGAGCAAACTCGATCCGGCGTCGATCGACCGCGGCGCTGACGAGAGCGGCCTCGCTGGGAAACAGCGGTTCCGGCGACGGTGAACCGACGCAGACGGCGGTGGCGAATCCACGAGGAAGCACCGAGGCCAGGCCGCCCGCACCCTCTCCGCTCCGGGACACCTGGATCTGCATGCGGTCCATGCCCAGACGCGCAGCGCCGGCGGCGGGCCTCAGCGACTGCCGCCCGGCGCCTGGACAGGCGCCACCGGCGACGGCGGCGTGAGGACCGGCGGCGCGGGCCGCAAGAGGCGGGCCTCGAGTTCCTGCTTGGCGCTCCAGCACCGCGAGGCCTGAGTGACTCCATGAATCCCGGACACGGCGAAGTCCGCCGCCATCACGACATCAGCTCCCCCGGCGGCGTTCCGACTGCCCCCGTTGTACTGCGTTGCCGCGAGAAGGTCGCGCATGAGCGGTCACGGGGTCGGACGGGACATTTCGCTCCAGCGAAGCCCACGCCGCCCCTGTCTCGAATGCATGGGGCGCGATCTCCGAAGATCAAGCGCCCACGGGATCGCCCACATCGTCGAAGTTGAGCGGAGCGAAGACCTTCAGGGGGCAGGACCAAGGGAAATAGGGCTCATTTCCGGTGGCAGAAGCCCGAAAGACCAATAAGACTTGCTCGGTCAACCCGCCGCCCGAACGCCTCCTCGGAGCCCAGTTTCCACGGCGATGGCTGTACTCCTGCGGGGACTGAAACACCTTGGCGTATCCTTCTTCTTCGACGCAGAACTGTGACGCGGGACAAGAAAGACAGAGGCGATCCTCTCGACGTCGACGATGCGACGCGCTCGAAAAGCGTGTCGCCCCCGGTGGACGATACCGACTGGCTGAAGACCGCCGCGATCATCTTCGTCTCGATCGGGCATTTCGGATACTTCTTCGTGGAAGACGCCCGCTGGTGGAGCGTCGTCGGCCGTCTTGCCGCGCCAACATTCTTCTTCCTCATCGGCTACGCGCGCTCGCGGACCGTCCCGCTCAATTGGATCTGGCTCGGCATCATCCTGACCGTGCTCGACAGCTGGAATGCTGACTGGGCCTGGGTGGCACCGAACATTCTCTTGAGCTTCGCATTCATCCGTCTCGCGCGTCCTCATGTGGAACGGCTCGTAGAACGGTACGGCTGGGCCGCCTTCGTCGTACTCGTCTGTGGACTCTTGGCGGTGCTGCCGCTGGCGGCGAAATGTTTCGACTACGGTTCGGAGGGCTGGCTGTGGGCCCTGTTCGGCTTGTACCAGCGTCGATATGTCGACGGCAGAGCCGCTGCCCAGCTTGCCGGCGCGTCAACGCCGGGCTCGGCCTCGCAACCCAGCATCGCGTCACAAGCAGAGCCTCCCTCGCTGCCTCACGGCACGTCCGCGCGGGCGCAGTCCGGATGGACCCGCCCCAATGCGAAGCTGATCCGGCTCGCCGCATGCGTCGTCGCCGCTCCTGTATTCGTCTGGCAGGAACAAAAGGAATTCTCGTTTCCTCCGCTTCCTTTCACGGTCGTCGTGCTGGAGCTCGTCGCTCTATCAGTTTGCCTGTGCTTGTTTCGGCGCGGACCGAGCCGCCTGCAACCGCCGGAGAGCGCGGCGGGGGTTGTGCGCTTCATCGGTAGACGCACTCTGTTGATCTACGCTGTCCAGCTCGCCGGCTCGGAGCTTCTCGTAAGAGTGCTGCCCGACCGATGAGCAAGAGGACAGCTTGGCACCGCCCGCCGTCGTACCGCTGCCCGACCGTGCGCAAGTGGGAAGCCTGGCACCGCCCGCCGTCGCGCGCGACTATTCCCAGCGGCCGATGACCAGCGACCCGGAGAAGAATTTCGAAGCGCTGTGGAAGACGTTCCACAACAGGTACCCATTCTTCGAATTGAGGAACGTCGACTGGAATAAGCAGTACGAGATCTACAGACCACAGGTCACGTCCGAGACCAGCGATGAAGAGCTGTTCGATGTCCTGCGTCGGATGCTCGATCCTTTGGATGACGGTCACGTCGAGCTGAAAGCCAAGCTGAGCGGGCATCGCGAGCCGCGGCGCTTCACCCCGGAGAAGATGCCCGCCTTCCATCGTGAATTCTCAGGCGGAGGGATAAAGCAGCTATTCGAGACGACCGAGAAAACTCTGATCGGGCATGGTTTCGGCAAGCCTGAGCAGACCGCGGCCTGGATGCTTCACTACTCGAGGTCGGCGGAGTTCGGCTACATCCGCATCCTCGAGCTGGAAGGCATCGGGATGCGAACCTTGACCCGCGCGCTGGACAAGATTGCTCGCGACTTCGATGGCCTAAAAGGCTTCATTATCGACATCCGTGACAACCCCGGCGGCGACGACAGTACAGCGATCGCGATCATCAACCGCTTTTGCGATCGCAAGCGAGTCGCCTTCCGCCGCAAGACGAAGATCGGCCCCGGCAAAGACGCCTTCACGCCTGTGACGACCTGGCACCTCCATCCGGAAGGCGACGCGCAGTTCGTCGGGCCGATTGTGCTGCTGACCTCCGATTCTGTTTTCAGCGGCGGCGAGGCCTTCGCATTGGCGATGAGGCAGTTGCCATACGTTACGATCGTGGGCGATCACACCAACGGCATATTCTCGTATCAGCTCGAAAAGAAGCTTCCGAACGGTTGGGAGTACTGCTTGTCGTACCAGGTATACCTGTCAGCCGACCACGTGTGCTACGAAGGCAAAGGCGTGCCAGCCGATATCGAGCTGTTGAACACAAAGGCAGATATTGCGAGGGGTGTCGATCCTTTGATCACTCGCGCGCTCGAGGTCTTGAAGGGATGATCGTGAAGGTGCCCCCTCACCGGGCATCTGCGCTCAGCAGCGCGACCGCATCCTCACCGTCGCGCTCGCGCTCACGTCGATAGCGGTCTAGGGGGCAGGTCAACCCCTACCCCGTCGCAGAGTAGGGAAATACGGCTCGTACGGACAGACGGTACGGGCGATGGCGAGTGGCTATGTTGTCTGCGAGTGGCGAAGTTCACCTGCCGTCTACTGTGGCGAGAGATCTCATGAGGACTGAAGCACAGTCCTCACAGGAGCTCGTGGAGCGCCTCGCTTTCGCGGAGAGACGTGCGTTCGAGACCCCGATCATTCGGTTGGATCACGAACCGGTCGACCTGTACGCCAAGCTCGAATTCCTCAATAGCGTCGGGAGCATCAAGGATCGGCCAGCATTTTGGATGCTGAAGCGCTCCATTGAGCGCGGGCAGGTTCATCCGGGCACCACCATCATCGAGTCCTCCTCTGGCAACCTTGCGCGAGCGCTGGCGGCATTGTGCAAAATCCTGGGTCTACCCTTCATTCCAGTCATTGACCCGTTTGTGTCGCCACTCAATGAATCGTTCCTGCGAGCTCACTGCCAGACGGTAGTCAAGGTGGCGGAGCAAGCTGACGACGCGGGCGGTTACTTGAAGGTCCGACTCCAGGTGGTCAGCCGCTTGTTGGCGGAGCGCGTCGGTGCCGCCTATTGGACAAACCAATACGCAAATCCCGATGCGATGGAGGCTCACTACGTGCTCACCGCCGGCGAGATCTGCAGGAGACTGCCGAACGTGGACTACGTCTTCATTGGCGTCAGCTCCGCGGGGACGGTGGCCGGCGTGTCGCGGCGCCTCAAGGAACACAATCCCGCGATACGCATCGTCGCGGTGGACGCCGAAGGCTCGGTGATCTTCGGCCAACCGGCGAAGAAGCGGCGCAT
The DNA here is from genome assembly GCA_963778795.1 of uncultured Pseudomonadota bacterium. Taxonomy (GTDB): domain Bacteria; phylum Myxococcota_A; class Polyangia; order Fen-1088; family Fen-1088; genus DASRQZ01. The sequence goes on from CAVZVU010000006.1 coordinate 833,178, forward strand.
TCCGGGCCTTGGCTCGAGCATCAAGCCTTCGCTGCTCGATCACGCGGCGATCGATGATGTCGTCATCGTCAAAGAGACGGAAACCATCGACGCGTGTCACCTGCTGCTCGAACGCCACGGGCTATTCGTGGGAGGATCGACGGGCACGGTGTATAGCGCGATTCGGCGCTACTTCCCCGACAGGAGCAGTGGCAGACGGCCGCGAGTCCTCTTCTTCTGCTGTGATCGGGGCGATGCCTATCTCCACAACGTCTACGCCGAGTCGACGCCAGGTGCGACTCGAACAGGCGCGGACCCGCGACAGGTTGTGGATGGGCGATTCGCCCGACCGGCTTCGCAGCGAGGCTGACCTATCAACATGAGCACCCCTCCGCATCCGTTCGCGGTCATAACCGCGGAAACGATCCTCCCTCTGATTCGGGAGGACCTCAGCGGCTGCATTGCCGTGGTTCGCGACGCGTATCTCGCCCAAGCCGAAGGCCGAGGCGTCAACCCCCGCAGCGTCTTCATGCGCTTCGCAGATCGGCCGGATTGTCGGATCATCGCGCTGCCCAGCCACCTGGGTACCCCATGGAGGACCTCCGGACTGAAGTGGGTGGCGAGCTATCCGGCCAACGTTGCACGGGGAATCCCTCGTGCCTCGGCCGTCCTCCTGCTGAACGACCATGAGTTCGGCTACCCGTTTGCGTGCCTCGAAGGGTCGGTGATTTCCGCTGCTCGCACCGCGGCGTCGGCCGTTCTGGCGGCCTCCCACCTGCGGTCCGGCGATCATCACGTGGGCACGTTCGGCATCGTGGGAACGGGGCTCATCGCAAGATACATTCTTCGTTTTCTCGTCGGCACACAGTGGGAGATCGACACCGTTCGAGCTCTTCGATGTCGATCCCTCTCGCGCCGAACGGTTTGCCGCAAGCGCACGGGCCATGCAGCCAAACATTGACGTTCGCATCGCGTCGGAAATGCCAACCCTGCTGAAGACGAGCGACCTGGTGCTGTTTGCGACGGTGGCGTCCCGCCCGCATGTCCACGACCCGCAGCTTCTCGCGCATCGGCCGGTCGTTCTGCACATCTCTCTCCGCGACCTTGCCCCCGCGGTCCTCGTGGATGCCTTCAACATCGTCGACGACGTGGACCATGTCATGCGGGAGGATACGTCGTTACATCTGACGGAGCAGCTCACGGGGACGAGAGATTTCGTTGCCGGCTCGCTCGCTGCGGTCATCACTGGGCGATGCGGGGTTGATCGCGCTCGGCCCGTCGTGTTCTCGCCGTTCGGCCTCGGCGTTCTCGATCTGGCTGTCGGCAAGTGGGTCTATGACCGCGCTCGGGCCGCCGGCAAGCTCGTCCCCATAGAGCACTTCTTCTCCGACGCAGAACTGTGATTGCCAACGGGGCAGGAAGGAGGTCCCTTACACAATGTCGACGGTTTGGAGCTGCACGGAGTGGGATCCACTGGAAGAAGTCATCGTCGGCAATCCGCTGAACGCGCGATTCCCTTCACCAGACCGGAGCACCCAGGTCGCAGAATTTTCGCAGCGCCCGTTAGCCAACATCCCGCGCGGTCCTTTCCCCCAGCGAATCATCGAGGAGACCGAGGAGGACTTGAACCGGTTCATTGACGTCCTGAGGCAGTCCGGCGCTACGGTCAAACGCCCCGAGACCTGGCGGCACGATCGACCGTTTTCCACGATCCATTGGGAGGCCCAGGGCTACTACAACTACTGTCCTCGCGACGTCTTGCTGATCGTCGGCGACCAGATCATCGAAACGCCGAATGTCATTCGCAGTCGCTACCAGGAGACATTCAGCTATCGCGCGCTGCTGCTGGACTACCTGAGATCCGGCGCCAGGTGGTACAGCGCCCCCAAACCCATGCTCCTGGACTCGCTCTTCGAGGTCGACCCGGATAAGCCAACGCCTCGCAACGACGAACCCGCGTTCGATGCTGCCAACGTCCTGCGTCTGGGACGGGATCTGATCTATCTGGTGAGCTCCACGGGCAACGAGCTGGGGGGGCGATGGCTGGAGACGATCCTGGGTAGGGAATTTCGGGTCCACTTCCTCAAAGATGTCTATTACGGCAGTCACATTGACTCGACCCTGATCGCTTTGCGCCCGGGCCTGCTTCTCTGCAATCCAGCTCGCGTCCGCGATGACACGTTGCCCGCGGTGCTCAAGCAATGGGAAATCATCTACAGCCCGCCAATGGAGAACGTAGGCCGTCATGGCGACGATCCGTCCAGGTTGATTGGCAGTGACTGGATCGACATGAACGCCTTCAGCATCAATCCGAATACGGTGGTTGTGGATCGAGATCAGCGGGCCCTGATCAGACTCCTGGAGAAGAAGGGGCTCGATGTCGTCCCCCTCAAGTTGCGGCACGCCCAGTTGCTGGGAGGCGGGTTTCATTGCGCGACTCTGGACACCCGCCGAAAAGGGCCACTGCAACGATACTTCGACTGAGACCACGGCTTAGATCAAGGGGGCAGAGAGGTTGTCAGTCATGCCTGTCATAGCCGCGATTGCGATCGTCCTCGTTCTGACCTTCGTGGCCTGGAGGATGTACCGCCGGGGGGCAGCAGCGGCGGCGACGGACACCTCCCCCTTTGGCCTCACGGATTGTTTTGACGAGCGCAGCCTCGTGAGCGTGCCGCATCAGAAGGGAGTCCGGTGGCTCACAGAGGTCTTCACTCGCTCCGCCGAGCAGTTTCCCGATCTCACGGCCCTGCAGGTTCCGCACACCGGGGAATCCCTGACCTTCGCCGAGCTCGAACGGCGAGCGGAGGAAGTGGCCGAGGCCGTTGCTCCCTTCCTCACGGGCCCCGACCAGGTCGTGGCCGTGGCGATGTCACAGGACAGCTGGCAGATCGTGGCCGCTCATCTCGGCGTTCTCAAGGCTGGCGGAACCTTCATGTTCCTCGATGCGGCCCTGCCCGACGCGCTGATCAGCCACATGCTGAAGGACGCTCGTCCCGTGGTCGTCCTCACGCAGGGAGTGGACCAGTTCCGCGGCCTGCCGACCCTGAACGTCATGGCGCTACCGGAGAGAAAGTCCCCGCGAGTGCCACCGGACTGGCTGGATGACCCCACGCAGCGCCTAGCGGCGATCTTCTACACGAGCGGGACCACGGGGATGCCCAAGGGCGTGGAGTGCCCGCACGCGGGTTACGTGAACCTCGCTCTGAGCTACGCCGATTACTTCGATCTCCTCCCTGGCATGGATGCGACCTCGCTCACGTCGTCGCTGGCTTACGACGGCAGCATCTCGGAGATGTACAGCGCCTGGGTGTCGGGCTGCGCCGTCGTCCTGCTGACGAAAGAACAGATCCGGTCCGGCACGGACCTCGTCGCCGTCCTCCGGGAAGCCGAGGTCACGGTCCTCTTCTGTCCGCCGGTGCTGCTCACGACCCTCACGGAAACACCGGAGCTGGATCTCCCTTATCCGTTGTGCCGCTACATCGTACCGGCGGGCGAAGCGTTCCCGATCGCGCTCGTGGAGCCGTGGACACGGGGCCGACGGCAGATCATCAACACTTACGGCCCTACCGAAGCGAGCACCGATACGAGCCGTCAGATCTCTACGGCCGGGAGAGCCCGTCACCATCGGCTCGCCATTTCCTAACGTCACGTACGTGGTCCTCGAGGTGGGGCAGCTGCGCCCACTGCCTCACGGAGAGGTCGGAGAGCTCTGCATCGGGGGCGTGCACCTTGCGCGCGGGTACCGCAACCTGCCGGAACAAACCGCGCAGAAGTTCATCACGCATCCTCAGTTCGGCCGCCTCTACCGCACCGGGGACAAATGCAAGATCGACATCCGAACGCAGCGGGTGCACTTCCTCGGCCGAATCGACGCGCAGCTCAAAGTTCGGGGCCACCGCGTCGAGGCGGAGGCCGTCGAGCACATCCTCGAGACGCAGTTCGGTGAAATCGAGGCCGCCATTCTGGCGAACCAGAACGACTCGCTCGTCGCCTTCGTCGCCGCGCCTTCGGTCCGCGACGGAACGGGCTCCGAGGTTGTTCCGGCGCCGGCTCCGTGGGCTGCCCGGGTGACGGACATCCTGTCCGGGCAACTCCCGCCTCCCTCGGTCCCGACGAGGATCTTCCTCGTACAGAACTTCGTCACGAATCCGATCTCAGGAAAGATCGACCGGAAGCGTCTGCCAGACCTCTCTCACCTGCTGAGAAACGCCACGCCTCAAGCGGAGGTCGCCCTCGGAGACGCTCGGACCGGCGGGGAGTCGGCCGGGCAAGCGAAGGCCACACCAGAGCATCCCGCTGAGAGTTTGGACGCCGACTGCGAGGAGGTGCTGGCGATCTGCAAGGCGGTGTTCGAGACCCCGTTGGGACCGGACGATGGATTCGCGGAGTCCGGCGGGCACTCGATCCTCATCGCGCGTCTGGCACAGCGACTCCAGGCTGCAGGATGGGTGGTGCCGCTCCGGGCGCTCCTCGGCGAATGCAACACGGCACGCAAGGTCGCCATCCGCCCGCGGAGGTCGCTACACACCTGCGGGGCCCCCGCAGGACAGGTGAAGTCCGACGCGGACGCCGCCGGGCGCGATGAGGCCGCGGCCGAGGTGCTCTCCATCGGATATTTCACCACCCTGCAGGTCCTCTTCGCGATTGTCCTGTATCTCCCAATGTTCTTGGCGATTCTCGGCGTTGCAGACCTCGTCGACGTCGGAACGTTCGGGACCGCTCGCCTCTCGACGTTCATGATCGCCGGGCTCCTCGCTTACCTGCTGGGTCTCATCACGCCCTTCGCGGCCCTGCTCTGGGTCATGCTGCTCAAGCTCGTCCTGGGTGGTGACATCTACAAGAACAATGTCCGCCCGGGCGTGTACCCGAAGTGGAGCAGGATGCATCTGCGCGTCTGGCGGATCGAACGGATGGAGCGCACGGTGCTCCGCGCGCTGGCTGCAATGTATCGCAGCGCACCTCTAACCTCCTTCATCCTGCGGCAGCTCGGCGCGACGGTCGGCCACAATCTTCAATGCGCACAGGATGCCTCTCTCTCCGGGCCCCTGGATTTGATCTCCATCGAGGACGATGTCTCTGTCTCGACGGGGGCCTACATCCACACGACGAGGTGGTCGGGGCAGAGCCTGCAGGTCGGCCCGATTCGCCTCGAGAGCGGCTGCAAGATCGGGATGAGGGCCGCCGTGGCCAACAGTGTGACGGTGGGCCGCGGCACGTGGATCACTCCGTTCACCCCCATCCTCGCCGACGTGGGTCCTCACGAGATGTGGGAGGGAGCCCCCGCGCGCCTCGCTGGCCGCTGCACCGAACTGAAAAGGACCGCGAGTGCCTGCCAGTACACGCAGCCGATCTGGTTGCTGGAGATCCTCAATATCCTGATGCAAGGCTTCCTGAACTTCTGGCTCAGCGTAGCCCCCACCATCGCGATTTCATGGGTCGCCCTTGGATTCGTGTTTCCTGGAAGGGCTGTTCTCCACAGCGGATATTTCGGCGTGACGCCCCCGTTCGAGATCGTTTGGCGCCTGGCCCTCTACGGGTTCGTCACCAACTGGGTCAGCATCGTCGTGACCTCGACGCTGGGCTGCCTCTTCATCCGCTGCACGGCTGCCGCACCGGGGCTGTACCCGTCACACGGGCTCCGGGGCGCGCTCCTCATGTACAGGATGAACCGGATGAACGTCATCCAGCGACAGTGGACCTGGACCATCATCGGGCAGTACCTGCGAGCGCTCGCCGGTGTGCACTTCCCGCGGGTTGGGGCCTCGGAATGTGACCTCATGGTCAATCTCGTCCCGGAGCTTGCCAGCGCCGACTCTCGAGCGTTTTGGTGCCATCAGGCCTTCACGAACATGCTCGACTACGGCGCCGAGCACTTGAAGCTGCGCCGGCTCGACTTGCCCCGGAATTTCTTGTGCGGCAACAATTCCGTGGCGGAGTACGGGAAGTTCCCCGCCAACTTTCTTCTGGGGGTCGCCACGCCGGCCAGCGACATACGGTTCCGCCGACAAATGCGCTCGCGGCTCGGCGAGCCAATCACGGTGGCGGGAAACCCGCCGGTGAGATTTGCGAGCGCGTCCTTCGAGGCCGAGAACGAAACACTGCCCGGCTTCTCCCTCTTTCTGACACGCGTCGTCCTGAACGATCTCTTCAGCATCGGCACGCTGCGCATCACCGAAGGGCTCGTCTTCGCGATTTCGTACCTCGGCCTTTCGCGATTGGGGCTCAACCTGGTCGTCAACGTGCTGGTCTCCTTCCTTCTCACCGAGCTCACGCTGATCCTGTTCGCCGCCGTGATCAAGGCATGCCTCGTCGGGCGCAAGTGGGGAGCCGATCACTCGACGCCCTTCTGGTCCTGGAAGCACTTCGCCTATTTCTTCACGCAGGACTGCTTCTTCGTCTGGTGCCGGAGCTCTCTGCAGTTTTTTGCCGGGACCGTCCTCGCCAGTCACGTCCTGCGTCTCATGGGATGCCGGATCGGCCATGGAACGATCGTGACCCAACCGCTGCAATGTTCCGACTGGAACGCGGTGCAGTTCGGCAATGATTGCGTCGTCGATGGCTTTCTGCAGTTTCACACCTTCGAAGACATGATTTTGAGAGTCAAACGGACTCGCATCCTGGACCGCTGCGCCGTCAACTTTGGCGCGACGGTGATGGGCGGCGCCGTGATGGAGCAAGACACGACGCTCGTACCCCTGGCCCTCGTCCTCAAGGAGATGAACATGCCGACGGCCACATACGAAGGCAGCCCCGCGGAGCCGGTGACCGGGTAGGGAAAGCCGGTGCACGGCCCTGCAGTCGTGCCACCCACGCCCGAGCATCTCATTGCTGTGTGTGTTCGTCGCAGCGCACGAGTCGACATGAGCCGCGCGTAGGCGAGGCTGATGGCGAGGCCGAGGCCCGTGCCGCCGGCCCTCGCGCCGCCGTCGAGCTGCTCGAACGGCTGGAACATCCGCGCGAGGTCCTACTCAGCGATGCCTATCCCGTGTCGGCGACGACAATCTCGACGGAACGCTCGCGAACGCTGGCGGTGATGCGTGACGACGACGCCACACCCCCTGACGAGCGCAGCCTATCGACCAACCGACGCCTACAGAGACGTTTCGCGGACCCGGGAAAACTACCCGGGTCCGTCGACCGGCGGCTTCGGCAAGATCATTACGTTTTGTGGAGGCGCCGGGAGTCGAACCCGGGTCCGGAAGCGCTCCGTCAACAACACTACGTGCGTGTCCGGCGATTTGGTTTTCGTCGCTGAGTTGGCCCACCGGCGAGGCGTCTCAGTGCTTAGCCTTCCCTGTTTCTCGCGGCCGCGCCGGAAAGCGCTGCGTGGCCGCAAAGCCCGCTAAATAGCCGATCCCCCAGGCCGCGGGCGGCTCCTGGGTTCACGGTCTAGTCCGTTTTTTAGGCGGCTAGAGCGAACGCGTTGTCGTTCGCTTTTGTTTTTTTTGCCCGTTTTTACGAGGCCTCGGGCGCCTCGGCACGCGTCACGAACTTTGCTAGCCCCCGTCGAAACCGTTTCGCCCCCGAACCTCGTCGAGGTGGCGAAACTATAGCACCACATCCCTGCTCATCCTCGGGATCCACCTCCTCCGTCCTCGGGATCCACCTCCTCAGGATCCACTCTGGGCCCGAGCTTGCGGCGATGCACCCGCGACCTACGTTCGCCTGCGCGCTCGGACTCACGATGACGTTGATCGGTTCACACCATGGCGCGCGATCATTGCCACCACCGGCGGTTGAGCCGACTGCAGGGCAGCGGCTGCTGGGAAGCACCGGCCGCCGCCTCTTCACCGGGGTCGCCGACGCTGGACGCCTGACCTTGTTCCACCTCGCCAGCTCGGCCCGGCTGTTCCGGCGGCCGGTCCGCTGGCGGGCCTTCCTGCTTCAGGTCGAATTCATGGGTGCGCGCTCGCTGGGCGTGGTGGGGCTCTCGGCGATCTTCACGGGGCTGGTGCTGGCGCTGCAGGGCTACAGCGTGCTGGTCCGTTTCGGCAGCGAGAACCTGGTGGGCTCCCTGGTGGCGCTGAGCCTGACTCGGGAGCTGGCCCCGGTGCTGACCGCCCTGATGGTGACGGCGCGCGCGGGGTCGGCGACGGCGGCCACCATCGGGAACATGGCGGTCACCGAGCAGATCGATGCGTTGCGGGCGCTGGCGATCGATCCGCTGCGTTACCTGGTGGTGCCCCGCTTTCTGGCGGCGGTGCTGGTCTTGCCGCTGCTGACGGCGATGTTCTCGCTGGCGGGCATCGCGGCGGCCTACCTGTTCGGGGTCTCGGTGCTGGGCCTGGACGGGCTGGCGTTCATGTCGAACGTTCGCTCGTCGGTCGAATCGAAGGACGTCTCGGTGGGTCTCTGGAAGGCGGTGGTGTTCGGCGCGGTCATCGCCTGGATCGCGACCTATCGCGGCTACCGGACGTTCGGGGGCGCGATGGGGGTCGGGCAAGCCACCAGCCGCACGGTGGTCGAGAGCGCGGTGCTGATCCTGGGTGGCGACTACGTGATGACGGCACTGCTCTTCTAGACACCGGACCAGGAGCACCCGAAGGACCATGCCGGACTACACCAGAGCCGAGATCATCGCCGGCGCGTTTCTGCTGGCGGGGCTGGCGGCCCTGGCCTACCTGTCGATCTCGATCGGCGGGATGCACCTGTTGCCGGCGCACACCCGCCACTTCACCGCCCGGTTCTCCAACGTCGGCGATCTCAAGCTGCGCGCACCGGTGAAGATCGCCGGGGTCACGGTCGGGCGGGTGCGCTCGATCCACCTCGCCGACTACTATGGCGAGGTCGACTTCGCGGTCGATCGCTCGGTGGCCATGCCCACCGACACCATCGCGTCGATCGCGACGGCCGGCCTGCTGGGCGACGCGTTCCTCTCGCTGTCGCCGGGCGCCGATGAGAAGGATCTGCCTGAAGGCGGCCGCATCACGCACACCGAGCCGGCGCTGAACGTCGCCGACCTCCTGGCCAAGTATGCGTTCGGCGGTGCCGGCGCGGGTGGCGCGGGCGGCGCGAGCGGCGGCACCCACGCTCCCGCGGCAGGCGACAGCAAGACCGGCCCGCCGCGGCCCCCTGCCGAACCGTCGCGGGCCGCGCCCGCACCCAAGAGGACTGCACCCGAGGAAGGACCCCGATGACGATCCCCCACCGCACAGCGAAGCGTTTGCGAGTCTCGGCACTCTCGGCGCCCTGGGCCCCCTCGCCGACCTCACTCTTCCGATTGCTCGCGTGGCTCGCGTGGCTCGCGTTGCTGGCAGCCGCGGCGCTGGCGACGCTGGCGGCGCGTCCCGCCAGCGCGCGGACGCTGGACCGCCGCGCCGCGGTCCGCCGGGCGCTGGAGCAGAACCCGCAGATCGCGGCCGCGCGCGCCGAGGAGCAGGCGGCCATGGCGCAGCGACGGCAGGCCGACGCCGCTCGCTGGCCGCTGGTCTCGTTCACCGCCGCCTTCGGCCCGTCGATGCAGGCGACGCTGGTTCCTGGCACCGCCGTCCAGTCGGTCGAGTCGCAGTACAAGAACTTCTCGTGGTCGGATCTCTCGGTGGTGATGATGGGCGATCTATCGGTGATTCAACCGATCTACACCTTCGGCAAGATCGCGAAGCGACAGGAGGCAGCGGATCACGGCCTGCACGCGCGCGAGGCCCAGACCCGGATGAAGCGCGCCGACGTCGCGCTCGAGGTGGCGACGCTGTACGAGGGCTATCTCTTCGCGCGCGACGCCCAGCTCTCGTTCGAGGAGACGCTGCACTGGCTCGACCGCACCCTCGACTCGGCCGAGGAGCGTCTGGCCAAAGGGGCCACCGGGGTCAGCGAGCGGGACGTGCTGCGCCTGCGGTCGGGCAAGGCGCTGGCGGCGATCGGCCAGAACCAGGCGCGCGCCGGCATGGCCGAGGCGACGTCGGGGCTGGCGGCCTACCTCGGCTTCCCGCAGAACGAGCCGATCGTCTTTGCCGAACCCGAGCTCCAGTCGATCGGCCGCACACCCGAAAGCATCTCGGCGCTGGTCGCGCTGGCGGGTGACCACCGGCCGGAGCTGACGGCGCTGCGCGAGGGGCAGCGGGCCCTGGACGCCCTGGGACGCGCGGAGGCCGCCGGCTTCCTGCCGGACATCTTCGCGCTGGGCCTGGTCTCGGTCGCCTACACGCCGGGGCGCGACTGGCTGGAGACGCGCTTCGTGATCGACCCGCTGAACCATTTCTATCCGGCCCTGCTGGTCGGCCTGCGCTGGCAGTTCGAGGGGAACATGGCGCAGGCGCGCGCCGCCGAGCAGTACGCCCAGGCCGCGGTCCTGCAGCACACCGCCGAGTGGGCTGACGTGGGGATCCCGGCCGAGGTGCGCGTCGCCCTCGAGGAGCTCCACCGCACCGATCTCGACGTCGCGAAGGGGACCGAGGGGGTGACGCAGGCCCGCAAGTGGGTGGTCATGGCGGGAGCCGACTACGCGATCGGATTCCTCGACGCGCGCGAGGTGTCGGACTCGTTGCTGGCCTACGTGACGTTGCGGAACGCGCTGCTGCGGGCGCGCTTCGACCACAACGTGGCGATGGCGGCGCTGAACAAGGCGACCGGCACGCTGGACGGCGGGAGCGAGCTCTTCTATCTGGCGCCGCCCCCGCCCCCGTCTGCGACTGGCAAGGAGGCAGGCGCCGCCGCGGGCAGGCTGCCGTCGCTGCGCAACCTCGGTCCGGCGGACGCGCGCGCACCGGCGCAGCTGCACCTGGCGGCCGCGACCGGTGCGTCCGCGGACAAGGACGCGGAGGCGACGATCCGGCAGACCATCGACGCGGCGTTCGCGGTGCTCAAGGACAAGGAGCTGGCGTCGCGCGCTCGGCGCCACGAACGGATCGCGGCGCTGCGGGCGATCGCGGACAAGGTCTTCGACTGGTCGGAGATGGCCCGCGGCAGCGTCGGCGTTCAGTGGCGCACGCTGCCCGCCGCCGACCGGCGCAAGTTCGTCGAGGTGTTCAAGGACGTCCTGGCCGCCCAGTACATCGACGACATCGATCGCTTCGAGGGGACCGAGAAGGTGACCGTCGATGGATCGTCACCGCAAGGCGAAGACGTGGCGGTGCGGACCACGCTGATCACCGCCAGCCACGACCACGTCCCGATGGACTACCGGATGCATCTGGAACAGGGGCAGTGGCGGGTCGTCGACATCAGCATCGAAGGGGTCAGCCTGGTCAACCACTTCCGCAAGACCTTCAGCGACGCGCTGGCCAACATGTCGGTCCAGCAGCTCATCGAGCGCTTGAAGCAGCAGCTGCCGACAAAGTAGCCCGTCGCCGCTGACGAAATCGCATCAGGTCGATCGAGTATCACTCCGCGTATCAACCCCGTCGCGGCGCGGCGGTCGCGCGTGCATCCGCCACGGCGCCGGTTCGTGACCGTTCTGACCCTTTGCGTTTTACTCCTTCCAAGGTAAGAGGAGATCATGTTGGTCGCAGGGGCCGGCGCTGCCGTGCACACCGATGGATTCACTGCGGCTGGGCTCGCGGCGCATCGCGCGCTGGCCGCCGCCGGGACCAGCCCGGTGAACGCGGTGCTGGTGTTCGCGGGCTCGCGTCACGACGACGACGACTATGCGGGCGTGCTGCGCGGCGTGGCGCGCACGATCCCCGGCGCGATCATCACCGGCTGCTCGGCGACCGGCGTGCTGACCTCGGGCGAGGAGCTCGAGAACGCGAGCGCGGTCGCGGTGCTGGCGCTGGGCGGTGATCAGCCGCTGCCGCCGCCGCTGTTCCGCCTCGGCGTGCGCGACGACTCGCGCGCCGCCGGCGCGCGCCTGGGCCGCGAGGCGCTCGCGGCGCTGGGTGGCGACGCGCGCGGCGCGGTGCTGGCGATCCTCATCGATCCGGGCGAGCTCGACGCCGCCGACTTCGTGACCGGCATCGCCGATGCCGCACCCGATCTGCTGATCACTGGCGCCGGCGCGTCGGGCGGCGCCAAGGGCTCGCGGGTGTTCATGAACGGCGAGGCGCACCCCGACGCCTGCGTGGGGCTGCTGCTCCCGGCGGCGCTGCATCCGACGGTCGGTATGACCCAGGGCTGCCAGGGGCTGACCGATCCGATGACCATCACGGCCGCCGAGGGAAACCTGATCCTGGAAATCGAAGGGCGTTCGCCGATGGACATCCTCGAGCAGGCGCTGGCCGAGCCGCGCAACCGCGGCCTTGGGCAGATCACCGGGCATCTGCTGGCCGGCATCGGCGACATCGTGTCGGGCGGGCGCTCGGACTACGTGGTGCGGCCGTTCGCGGTCGCCGAGGCCGACCCGCGCGCGCTGGCGGTCGCGGAGCCGGTGCGCGCCGGCCAGACGATCCGCTTCACGCTGCGCGACGCGATCGGGGCGCGCGACGACATGAAGGCGATGCTCGACGAGCAGGCGGAAGCGCATAACGATTCGCCGGCGCGCTTCGGGGTCTACTTCAACTGCGCCGGGCGCGGCAGCGCGCTCTACGGCAAACCGGGGCTCGATCCCGAGCTCATCCGCCGCCGCTTTGGCCAGCTTCCCGTGATCGGGATCGAGAGCTCGTTCGAGATCGCGCCGGCGTGTGGCCAGTCGCGCATCCACATGTTCACCGGCGTCCTGCTGCTGGCCGGTTGAAAGGGCCTGGGAACCACCAGCAGCGGCTCCCAAGCCCGTCGGTCACGATCCGGTTACTTGTCCTCCCACCAGAAGACAGTGATTGCGAGACAGTGGAACGCCTCGTCCGACGACTGCGTCACGACGGTATCGACCACCTGGCACGTGGGATGCTCGCGAATCCAGGACGTCACCTTTTCCCCCAAGTTCTCACGTTCCTGCGCCATCGTCGCAGAGAAGACCTTGACGCCGTTGAAGCGAGCCGTTGTGTGATTCTGATGTTGTGCCATCGGTTGTTTACTTCCTTACCAGACGACGCTGCTGGTTTGCGGGAGACGACGGAGATCCCCCTGGTGAGCTCGGACCGTCGGTATGACGCCCCGAATCTCTTCCTCCGTCAAGGACGATAGGTGCCATAAGGTCATGCAGGCTTCTACTGACGTCTTCACCCAAAACCCCTATAGCAACGATTCCACTATTACTGCAATACCTTGGCCCCCGCCGATACACGCCGCCCCAAGTCCGTAACGCGACTTCCTTCGGTGAAGCTCGTAAAGCAAATGGGTGACGATGCGCGCGCCCGACGCACCGAGCGGGTGGCCGAGCGCGATCGCCCCCCCATCGACGTTGGTCTTGTCGCGCGGCAGTCCGGCCTCCTTCTCGACCGCCAGGTATTGCGGCGCGAAGGCTTCGTTGACCTCGATGAGATCCATCTCATCCAATCGCAGGTGCGCGCGGGCCAGCACCTTGGCGATCGCCGGCACGGGGCCGATCCCCATCACCTTCGGGTCGACGCCGACGTAGCCCCAGGCGACCAGGCGTCCCAGCGCGGGGCGCTGCGTCCGCTCGGCGGCGGCGCGCGACGCGACGACCAGCGCCGCGGCGCCGTCGGCCAGCCCTGACGCGTTGCCGGCGGTGACGACGCCGCCGGTCTTGAACACCGGCGCCAGCTTGGCGAGCCCGTCGAGGGTGGTCTGCGGCCGCGGGTGCTCGTCGCGGTCGAACGTCTGCGTCACCCCCTTGCGGCCGCGCACTTCGACGGGCGCGATCTCGTCGCGGAAGTGGCCGGCGGCGTCGGCGGCGGCCCAGCGCTTCTGCGACACCAGCGCGTAGGCGTCGCAGGCGTCGCGATCGATCTCGTGGCGTTCGGCGACGGTCTCGGCGGTGGTCCCCATCGCGCACCCGGCGTGGCTGTCGGTCAGCGCGGTCCACAGCAGATCCTCGACGGGGGGCGCCTGGCCGAAGGCGTAGCCCCAGCGCGCGCCGCGAATGGCGTGCGGCGCCTGGCTCATCGATTCGGTGCCGCCGACCAGCGCCATCTCGGCGTCGCCGCTGCGGATCTCCTGCGCGGCCGTGATGATCGCCTGAAAGCCCGAGCCGCACAGCCGGTTGACGGTCAGCGCCGGGGTCTCGACCGGCAGCCCGGCGCGCAGGCCGATGTGCCGCGCGCAGTAGACGTCCTCGGGCGTCGTCTGCAGCACGTTGCCGAAGATGACCTCGTCGATCTGCTCGGGCGGCACGGCGGCCTGGGCCAGGGCGGCCTGCGCGGCCAGGGTGCCGAGGTCCGTCGCGCGCAGATCCTTGAGGGCGCCGCCAAACGCGCCAAACGCAGTGCGTTTCGCAGACAGAAATAGGACGTCGCGCGCAGAATTCGCCAGCAGCATCATCTTCCTCGGCGGAAACCCGCCGAGCCCCCGTGAAGACTCAGACTCCAGGGTTTTATAGTCGCAGGCGCCGACGCTGTCTAGCGTCGCGCCGCTTATCGTGTCGGCGCGCGTCTAACGCTTGTTGCCCGCCGGCACCGACGCGTCGACGGAGATCTCCTCTTCGACCGCCACGCGCGATGAGGAAGAGGGCGACGTGGCGCTGGGCAATGCGCGCGCTTCCGGCGCCGGCCCGAGGCCCATCTTGGCCTTGAGCTCGGCGAGGGCGTTGTCCGACCCGGCGCCCGACTCCAGGCTCTTGAACTTCTGTTGCAGCGTATCGCCGGTCAGCTCGCCGCCCAGCTCGACCGACGCCTCGGACTCGGCCTCGATCTGGTCGACCTTCTGGCTCATCCGCTCGAAGCTGTCGAAGGCGCTGGTGTCCGACAGGCCGCGCATCGTGTCCTGGATGGCCTTCTGCGCCTCGGCGCGCTTCTGGCGCGCGACCAGGATGTTCTTCTTGCGCTTGGCCTCTTCGATCTTGTCGTTCAGCGTGCGCAGCTGATCCTTCAGCTTCTCGACGGCGTCCTTCTGCATCTGCCATTGCTTGCCGAACTCGCCCTGCTGCTTGTCGTGCTCCTGCTTGCGCGACAGCGCCTCCTTGGCCAGCGCGTCGTCGCCCGAGCGGACGGCCAGCATCGCCTTGCGCTCCCACTCCTTGGACAGCTCGACCTGCTCGTCCCACTGCTTCTTCAGACGCTTCTCATCGGCGATCGAGACGGCGACCTGCTTCTTCGCCTCGACCAGCTGGTTCTGCATCTCGAGGACGATCTGATTCAGCATCTTCTGCGGATCTTCCGCCTTGGAGATCAGATCGTTCAGGTTGGATTTGATGAGGGTCCCGAGCCTTGAAAAAATTCCCATGATGTTCCCTGGAGTCTGTGGGGTTGGGGGCGCTAAACCACTGACGCCGTCGCGGGCGCGTGATGCTCGACGAATTTCGACAGGAAGGGATAGTGCTTGGAAGCGACCATCGTCATGTCGTCGATGACGGCCTGAAACTCGTTGAAGTCCAGGTTCTCGAGCTCGAGCGCGTGCACGATCACCACCGCCTCTGCCTCGAGGCCGAAGGCGCCGTGCACCATCTCGGTGGTGTTGAGCGTCAGCAGCGTGCGAAAGAGCGGCTCGCGACCGCCGGCGGGCAGGTCCATGACCTTGAGGCGAAACGCCACGACCGGTCCGGCGATCGAGATGACCAGGTTCTCGTGGCCGTCGAGCTTCACGATCCAGAGCCCGGTATCGGCGCGCTCGGCGGGGGTTCCGATGCGGAGCAGGTAGGACTCGATGTCCTCGGCGCTTTTCATGATGACGCAAGGTTAATCGATCACCGCGTCGAAGACGAGCGGCCCCCCCAAGGGACGAGCCCGACAAGCCCGACGCGAAAAAGATCCTCCGTCGACAAAAGGTGCTGCATGTGGTACCGGAAACCGGCCCTATGTCGCCTGCCTTAGACCCGACAAAGCTGCCGCGTCACGTCGCCATCATCATGGACGGTAATGGCCGTTGGGCTCAGCGGCGAGGTTTGCCGCGGGTCGAGGGGCACCGCCGCGGCGCGGTCGCCGTGCGCGACGTGGTGCGCGCCGCCCGCGAGGTCGGCCTGCGCGCGCTGACGCTGTACGCCTTCTCGTCCCAGAACTGGCAGCGCCCGCCCGAAGAGGTCGGCACGCTGATGCAGCTGCTGCGCGACTACGTGATCGACGAGCGCGACGAGATCATGGAGAACGGGATCCGGCTCATCGCCATCGGCGACGTCGACCGGCTGCCCGACTTCGTCAAGGAGCCGCTCGAGACGCTGATGCGCGACTCGGCCGGCAACCGGTCGATGACGCTGTGCCTGGCGCTGTCGTACGGCGGGCGCGAATCGATCGTCTCGGCGACGCGCGCTCTGTGCGAGCTGGCGACGCGCGGCGCGCTCAAGCCCGACGAGATCACCGAGGACCGCATCTCGGCGGCGCTGCAGACCGGCGGGCTGCCTCAGCTGGATCTGCTGGTGCGCACCTCCGGCGAGGAGCGCCTGTCGAACTTCCTGCTCTGGGAGGCGGCCTACGCCGAGCTCTACTTCACCGACACGTTCTGGCCGGACTTCGGGAAGAACGAGCTCTACATGGCGCTGGATTCGTTCCGGCGGCGCG
This sequence comes from uncultured Pseudomonadota bacterium, assembly GCA_963778795.1. Lineage (GTDB taxonomy): Bacteria > Myxococcota_A > Polyangia > Fen-1088 > Fen-1088 > DASRQZ01. The sequence continues at coordinate 849,578 of CAVZVU010000006.1, forward strand.
AGCGGCGGTTCGGGCAGACCCGCGAGCAGATCCGCAGCATAGGGTAGCGAGCGGCCCGCCATGTCGAACCTCGCGCTGCGGGTCCTGACGGCGGCGGTCGGCCTGCCGCTGGTGGCCCTGCTGGCGCTCTGGCACGAGCGGCTCGGTTTTGCGCTGCTGGTCTTTCTGTTCTGCACGCTCGGGCTCATCGAGCTCACCAAGATCACCATGACCGGGGCGCCGCGCGCGCAGCGGGTGGCGGTGATCGTCACCGGCGTCGCGCTGTCGGCCGCGCTCTACGCGCGCCCGGGGCTGGCGCTGGTCTGGCTGCTGGCGGCGACCATGCTGGCGGCGACGGCGGTCCTGGCGCATCCGGGGGAGATCGCCGGGGCGACCTCGCGCCTGGCGGCCGCGGTCTTCGGCGTCTTCTATCTCGGCGGGTTCTCGGCGCCGCTGGCGCTCTTGCAGCGCGACGTCGCCGACGGCCCGTTCTGGGTCTTCGTCGCCATCGCCGCGACCTTCGCCAACGACACCGGCGCCTACTTCGCGGGGCGGGCGCTCGGCCGCCACAAGCTCTACCCGGTCATCTCGCCCAGCAAGACCGTCGAGGGGGCGTTCGGCGGGCTGGTGGGCGGGCTGGTCGCGATCTGGATCTGCCGGGCGACCTTCTTCCCGGGGCTGACGGTGCGCGACTGCCTGCTGGTCGGGCTGCCGGCCGCGGTCATCGGTCCGATCGGCGACCTGGTGGAATCGATGATCAAGCGCTCGGCCGGCGTGAAGGACTCCGGGCGGATGTTGCCCGGGCACGGCGGGATCCTCGACCGGGTCGACGCGCTCCTGTTCGTCAGCGCCTGGGTCTACACCTATACGACGCAGCTGCGCTGATACGGCAAAACCCCCGCGGTTTCCCGCGGGGGTGGCCAAGCTCGAAACGAAAATCGGCTCCTAGGCTAGTCTATGAAAAGCAGAAAAAGCCGCTCCGGGCTGAAGCTAGGGGTAAGAAGTTAATTCCCGGAGGCGAATATCGAAGGAGCAGTGCCAGGCTAGTGCAAGGAGCAGTGGGCGACTTAGAGCGACGCTCACTGCTGCCCCTACTAGTGAGCAAGGGGTGTGCCGTTGAACCGAGTTGAGGCAATCCCGTTGAAATACTGGCGCTTCCATGTTAAACGAGCCTATTGTTTTCAAAGCCTCACCCATGAACCCTGACATTCGCGTCAGCATGTGCCCGGTCGGCACGTAATTTTTCATAGCCTCTGGCATGCCGAATAGTCTCCTGGTCATCAACGCAGACGGCCCCGAAACCAGGGTAGCGCTCGTCGAAGATGGTTTTCTCGGCGAGCTCTACATCGAGCGGAAACGCGAACGTGGGATCGCGGGAAACATTTACAAGGGCCGCGTCGAGCGCGTGCTGCCGGGAATGCAGGCGGCGTTCGTCAACATCGGCCTCGAGAAGTCGGCCTACCTGCACGTCTCCGACGTGCGCGGCACGCCCGACGATCTGACGCGGCTGTTCTCGGCCGAGTCGACGAGCCGCCCCGACGAGGAGGACGACGAGGCCGCCGACGCGGCGCGCGCGCACGGCGGCGCCCGCATCGAGGATCTCCTCAAAGAGGGGCAGGAGATCGTCGTCCAGGTCACCAAGGAGCCGATCAGCACCAAGGGGGCGCGGACCACGCGCTACATCTCGCTGCCGGGACGCCACCTGGTCTTCATGCCGACCGTCGATCACGTCGGCATCTCGCGCCGCATCGGCTCCGACCGCGAGCGCAAGCGCCTGCGCGAGATCGTCGACTCGATGCGCCCCGCCGGGTTCGGGGTTCATCGTGCGCACCGTCGCCGACGGCGTGTCCGAGCGCGAGCTGCGCTCCGACATGGAGTTCCTGATCAAGCTGTGGAACGAGGTCGTGCGCAAGGCCGAGGGCGGCCGCTGTCCGGCGCTGATCTACAACGACCTGGATCTGCTGCTGCGCACCGTGCGCGACCTGTTCACCGCCGACGTCGAGAAGCTGATCATCGATTCGCGGCCCGAGTACGACCGGGTCAAGAAGTTCATCGCGGCGTTCATGCCCGACTTCTCGGGCAACATCGAGCTGTACGACGGCACCGACCCGATCTTCGACGGCTACGGCATCGAGATCGAGATCGACCGCGCGCTCGAGCGCAAGGTCTGGCTGAAGTCGGGCGGCTACCTGATCGTCGACGAGATGGAGGCGCTGACGGCGATCGACGTCAACACCGGGCGCTTCGTCGGCAAGTCCAGCCTGGAAGACACCATCACCAAGACCAACCTCGAGGCCTGTCGCGAGGTCGCCGAGCAGCTGCGCATCCGGTCGATCGGCGGCATGATCGTCGTCGACTTCATCGACATGGACCGCCCGCACAACCGCGACAAGGTCACGCGGGCGTTCAACGATTACCTGCGCAGGGATCGCTCGAAGGCGGCGGTGACCCGCATCTCGGAGCTGGGGCTCATCGAGATGACGCGCAAGCGGACGCGCGAGTCGCTGCTGCACACCCTGACCGAGCCCTGCTCGGCGTGCGAGGGGAAGGGCTACACCAAGTCGCGGCGCACGGTGAACTACGAGCTGTTCCGCGAGCTGCGGCGTCAGGGCGACCTGATCGAGGGCGACACCGTGTTGGTCGAGGTTCACCCCGAGGTCGCGCAGGTGCTGGCCACCAGCGACCACGCCTTCCTCGAGGACATGGAGAAGCGGCTCCAGAAGCGGATCATCGTCAAGGCGCGCGGGTCGTTCCACCTCGAGGACTTCGAGATCCGGTCGCCGGGCGACAAGGCGCCGATCGAGCGCTCGGAGGCGGGCGGCGGCGCGCGCGAGGCGGAGAAGAACGACTCGAAACGCCGTCGTCGCCGGCGCCGCGGGCTCGGCTCGCCGGCCGAGGTCGAGGCGGCGCTGGCCGAGGACGAGGCGATGAGCGTCGTCGATCCCGAGGCGCTGGCGGGTGACTCCCACGACGCCATGTCGGCGTCGGCGCGGGCGGCCGACCCCAACGGTCCGGTCGCCAATGGCGCCGACAGCCACCGCGACGACCAGGCGCCCGGCGATGACGACCTCGGGTCGAAGCCGCCCGTCGAGTAGCCGCCGCGCGGGCCAAAAGGGCGCTGGCGGAGCGGCAGGGGCAGGGACGGGGGCGGGGGCAGGCGGCATGGTGAGGATCTGCTTCGTCTGCCTGGGCAACATCTGCCGTTCACCGACGGCCGAGGCGGTGATGAAGCAGCTGGTGCGCGAGGCCGACCTCGACCGGCGCCCTGTACGTCGAGAGCGCCGGAACCGGCGACTGGCACGTCGGCGAGCCGCGCGATCGCCGGAGCCAGGCGACGGCGGCCGCGCGCGGTGTGCCGCTGTCGGGCCGCGCCCAGCACTTCACCGCCGAGGACTTCGACCGCTTCGACTACGTCGTCGCCATGGACGGGTCGAACCTGGAAAACCTGCTGAAGATGGCGCGCGACGCCGGCGCGCGCGCCAAGGTCAGCCTGCTGCGCGGGTACGAGGGCGGCAGCGACGCGAGCGACGCCGACACCGACGCCGCTTTGGCGCGCGCGGCCGCCCGGGCGCCGACGTCCCCGATCCCTACTACGGCGGCGCGCACGGGTTCGAGGACGTCTTCGACATCTGCCAGGCGGCATGCGCGGGGTTTCTCGCCTGGCTGCGCCGCGAGCACCAGCTGTGAGCGGCGCGCCGTGAGCCCGGCGGCGGCGCGCGGAGGAGGCGGCGGCGGCCAGCTGGCGGCGGCGCTGGCGCGGGCGCTCGGCTCGCCGGTCGTGGATTCGAGCGGCGTGTCGGGCGGCGACATCAACCAGGCGTCGCAGGTGACCCTGGCCGACGGGCGCGAGCTGTTCGTCAAGACCAACCCGAGCGCGCCGCCGACGATGTTCGCCGCCGAGGCGCGGGGCCTCGCCTGGCTCGCCGAGGCGGCGGCGCTGCGCCTGCCCGCGGTGGTCGCCGTGTCGTCTCCCGATGATCCGGTGCACTTCCTGGTTCTGGAGCTGGTGCGGCGCGGGCGGCCGGCGCGCGGCTTCGACGAGGCGCTCGGCCGCGGCCTGGCGGCGCTGCACCACTTCGGCGCGCCTGGCTTCGGTCTCGATCACGACAACTTCATCGGCCGCCTGCCGCAGGCGAATCACCCGGTGGGCGACGCCGCGGGCCAGGTCGGGAATGATTGGGCATCCTTTTACCGGCAGCGCCGGCTCGAGCCGCAGCTGCGGCTCGCGGTCGATCACGGGCTCGCCTCGGGCGAGATGCGGCGGGGCTTCGCGCGCCTCTTCACCGATCTCGACGCGCTGGTCGGACCGCCCGAGCCGCCCGCGCGCCTGCACGGCGATCTCTGGGGCGGCAACCTCATGTGCGACGCCGAGGGGGCCCCGTGCCTCATCGATCCGGCGGTCTACGGAGGACACCGGGAGATCGACCTCGCGATGATGCGGCTCTTCGGCGGGTTCGGCGCGCGCGTCTTCGCTGCCTATGAAGAGGCCTGGCCGCTGGCACCGGGGCACGCCGCGCGCGTCGATCTCTACCAGCTGTACCCGCTGATGGTGCACGTCAACCTCTTCGGTGGCGGCGGCTACGTCGGCTCGGTCGAGGCGGCGCTCGGTCGAGTTCTGACGCTCTGAACCGCGCCCCGCCTGGGGGCACGGGAAAGTCCTAAACCGGGGCCCGAAAATGCCGATGGCAGTGTGGGACAACGTCTCTTCTGACGTCCCCGTTGCAACGTCCTTTGGCAAACCTCCCTTTCAAGAAGCTGGCGGCCGACGCGCCCGAGCGGGTCGCGCCGATGAGCCAGATCGAGATGGCGCTCGACACCCTGGCCGCGATCCTGCGGATCCTGGGCGAGTACGCCGTCGATCAGGAGCACCAGGAGCCCGAGTCGTTCGTTCGCCTGTGCGAGCAGTGGGCCCAGCACGTCAGCATCGCCAGCCCGCCGCCCGGTGCGCCCGAGGGCGGCGCAACAGGCGGTCCGGGCTCGGGACCGGTGTCGGCGGCGGGTGGCGGCGCCGCGAGGTCCGAGAACGCGCGCCGCGACTGGACCGGCGTGCGCGAGTTCGTCCGCGAGTACAGCAAGAACAGCACGAGCCACACGCGCACGGTGCTGACCGATCTGCGGCAGGTGATCTGGGTCTTCATCCAGAACCTCAGCCATTCCCTGGCGCAGGAGCAGGACTCCGACAGTCGCATCAAGGATCAGCTGGGGCGGCTGGAGCAGCTGGCGCAAGGCAGCGCGACCGGCGAGCTCAAGCGCGAGGTGATGGCGACGATCGGCAAGCTGGGCGAGATCGTCGAGCAGCGGCGCCGGCACCACCACGAGCGCGTCGAGGCGCTGGGCACGCAGGTGCGCATCCTCGGCAGCGAGCTCGAGACGGTGCGCAAGGAGAGCGAGGTCGATCAGCTGACGCGGCTCTTCAACCGCAAGGCGTTCGACGACTACCTCGCGCGCAGCGTCGAGCTGGCGCGCGCGTTCGGCCAGTCGACCTGCTTGCTGCTGATCGACATCGACCGCTTCAAGACGATCAATGACACCTTCGGCCACCCCGAGGGGGACGGCGTGCTGCGGCGGGTGTCGGACACCATGACCCGCATCTTCCTGCGCAAGAGCGACTTCGTCGCGCGCTGCGGGGGCGACGAGCTGGCGGTGGTGCTGCGCGAGACCTCGATCAAGGAGGGGTTGGCGCTGGGCGATCGCCTGCTGCGCGCCGTGCGCGCCATCCCCATGGATCGCGAGGGGGTCCGCTTCCAGCTCACGCTGTCGATCGGCGCCGCCGTGCTGAAGCCGGGCGAGGAGTCGGCGGCCTGGATCGAACGCACCGACCGCGCGCTGTATCGCGCCAAGCACGACGGCCGCGACCGCATCGTCGCCGCCGAGTGAGCCGCCGGGAGCCGGCCTCGGACCTGCCGCGCCGCCGGCCCTTCGTGCTAGCTTCGCCGCCCATCAGCCATGGAATATCGCGCGCTCGGACGAACCGGTTGGAATGTGTCGTCGATCAGCTTCGGCGCCTGGGCGATCGGCGGAACCTGGGGAACGGTCGATGACCGCGAATCGATGGCGGCGCTGCACCGCGCGCTCGATCGCGGCGTGAACTTCTTCGACACCGCCGACGTCTACGGCGACGGCCACAGCGAGCAGCTGCTGGCGCGCCTGCGGCGCGAGCGGCGCGACGATCGCTTCTACGTCGCCACCAAGGCCGGCAAGCGCCTGAACCCGTTCACCGCCGCGGGCTTCAACCGCGGCAACCTGACCGCCTTCGTCGAGCGCAGCCTCAAGAATCTGGAGACCGAGGCGATCGATCTGCTGCAGCTGCACTGCCCGCCGTCGGACGTCTACTACCAGCCCGAGGTGTTCGAGATCCTCGACGATCTGGTCAAGGCGGGGAAGCTGCGCTTTTACGGCGTCAGCGTCGAGCGGGTGGAGGATGCGCTGAAGGCGATGGAGTACCCGGCGGTGCAGTCGGTGCAGATCATCTACAACATCTTCCGGCAGCGCCCCGCCGAGCTGTTCTTCCGCGAGGCCCAGCGCCGGCAGGTCGGCGTGCTCGCGCGCCTGCCGCTGTCGTCGGGGCTGCTGGCCGGCAAGCTCACCGCGGCCAGCACCTTCACCGGCGACGATCACCGCGCCTTCAACCGCAACGGCGAGGCGTTCGATCGCGGCGAGACCTTCTCCGGCGTCCCTTACACGACCGGCCTGTCGGTGGTCGAGGAGCTGCGCCCGCTGGTGCCCGCCGCGGCATGACGATGGCCAGCTGGGCGCTGCGCTGGATCCTGATGGACGACGCCGTGACCTGCGCGATCCCCGGCGCCAAGCGCCCGGCGCAGGTCGACGAGAACGTCGCCGCCGCCGACCTGCCGCCGCTGCCGGCGGCGACCCTGGCGAAGGTGCGCGAGATCTACGAGCGCCGCGTGCGCCCGCTGGTGCATCACTACTGGTGAGAGGGGGCGTCCGGGGCGCGTCGCGACGCCGGACCCCTCACCCGCCGGCCGCGGACGGCCGGCGACCTCTCCCCGCTCCGCGGGGCGAGGTGCGGATCGTCCTCGTCCTCGCCCCTCCGGTCCCCTCTCCTCGGCTCGGCGAGGAGAGGGCTAGGGTGAGGAATCCGGCTCCGTTTCAACGCGAGCTTCTCAGCGCGCGCCGCGCACGGCGCGGAACAGCGGCGGCAGCGGCGGCGCCTGGCCGACGGCGAGCGTGATCGCCACCGCGGCCTGGTGCACCAGCATGCCCAGCCCGTCGGCGTAGCGCCCGACGCGGCCGCGCACGGCGCGCGCGAGCGGCGTTCCGGCGCCGTAGGCCATCTCGAGCACGGCGGCGTCTCGGCCGAGCGCCTCGAGCCCGGCGCGCGCCTCACGCGGGTCCCACGCGGCCGCCGGCACGGCGGAGATCAGCATGCCGGCACCCGCGAGCGCTGCGCCGAGATCGCGCGCCGTCCAGGGCAGCACGCTGACGCGCGCGCGCCGGCTCGCCGGCAGCCGCGCGCGCATCGCCCGCGCGACGGCCAGCCGGCGCGCGACGACCCGCACGCGCGCGCCGGCGGCGGTCAGCGCCTCGACGGCGCCCGACGCCGCGCCCCCGGCGCCGACGACGACCGCGACCGCGCCCGCCGGTTCGGCGCCGAGATCGCGCAGCGCCGCCAGCAGCCCCGGGCCGTCGGTATTCTCGGCGCGGATGGGCTGCCGCCCTCCTGCGCCGCGCGTGGCCCCGGCGCGTGCCGTCGGGCCGCCGAAGATCAGCGTGTTGGCGGCGCCCGACGCGCGCACCGCCGGCGATCGCGACGTCGCCAGCGCCGCCGCCGCGTGCTTGTGCGGGATCGTGACGTTGACGTAGCGATAGCCGTCGCGCGCGAGCGACGCGATCAATCGCGAAAACCCGCGCGCGGTCACGCTGATCGCGCCGTAGGTTCCTTCGATGCCCAGCCCGCGAAACGCCGCCTGGTGAATCGCCGGCGAACGGCTGCGGCTGACATCGGCGCCCAGCACCGCCGCCTTCATCGACGGCTTCGTCGTCACCTTCGAGGCCGCCGTCTTCGAGGCCGCCTTCATGGCCACCTTCTTCATGGCCACCTTCGAGGCCACCTTCATCTCGGCTTGCCGGGCGTGGTCGAGGCGACCTCGGCCTGGACGGCGCCTTCGCGCAGACGCACGGTGATCGGATCACCGGGCGCGAACCTGATCGGCCCGCGTCACCAGGTGTCCCTGCGCGTCCTGGGTCAGGCTGAAGCCGCGGTCGAGGACCTTGAGCGGCGACAGCGCGCCCAGCTTGGTGCTGCAGGCTTCGAGCGCGCGCTGGCGGCGATCGGTCGCGCGCGCCATCGACGCCTCCAGGGTCTGGCGCAGCCGGACCAGCAACGCCCGCTGGCCGTCGATGCGCCGGCGCGGGTGGGCGCGGTTGAGCCGCATCTCGGCCGCGCGCAGCTCGCCCTGCCAGGTCGCCGCCAGCGCGGCGCAGGCGCGCGAGCGCCCGCTCGGACAGCTCGTCGATCCGCTGTCGGCGCGCGTCGATGAGCCGCCGCGGATCGCCGAGCCGCGTGCGCGCGCGCTCCAGCGCCAGCCGCGTGGTGCGCAGCTCGGCGCCGGCGCCGCGCACGGCGCGCCGGCTCAGCAACGCCAGCTCGGCGCGCAGCTCGGCGGCGACCGGCACCGCCAGCTCGGCGGCCGCCGAGGGCGTCGGCGCGCGCACGTCGGCGACGAAGTCGGCGATGGTGAAGTCGGTCTCGTGCCCGACCGCCGAGATCACCGGCACGCGCGAGCTGACGATCGCGCGCGCGACCCCCTCTTCGTTGAACGCCCAGAGGTCTTCGAGCGAACCGCCGCCGCGCGCCAGGATGATCACGTCGACGTCGGGGACCGCGGCCAGCCGGCGCAGCGCCGCCGCGATCGCCGCCGACGCGCCTTCGCCCTGCACCGGCGTCGGCGCCAGCAGGATCGCCACCGGATAGCGGCGGTGCGCGACCCGGATGATGTCGTGCAAGACGGCGCCGCTGGCCGACGACACGACCCCCAGCCGGCGCGGCAGGAACGGCAGCGGCCGCTTGCGGGCGGCGTCGAACAGCCCCTCGGCCTGCAGCTTCTTCTTCAGCTGCTCGAAGGCCAGCGCCAGCGCCCCGGCGCCGGTCGGCTCGAGGTCGCTGACCGTCATCTGGAACTTGCCGCGCCCCTCGTAGATCGTCAGCCGCCCGCGACAGCGGACCGCCATCCCTTCCTCGACGCGAAAGCGCAGCCGCCCGGCCTCGCGCGAGAACATCACGCAGTCGAGCTGGGCCTCGTCGTCCTTCAGGCAAAAGTAGAGGTGCCCGGGGCCCGAGCTCTTCAGCCCCGAGATCTCACCCTCGACCCGGATGTCGGCGAAGCGGCTCTCGAGCGTCAGCCGCGCCGCCCGGATCAGCTCCGACACCACGAAGATCCGCGGCGCCGTCGGCGCTGCCGGCGCGGGCGGCGCGGCCGCCGGCATCGCCATCGCAGTCCGCCGTCGGCGTCGGCGTCGGCGTCGGCGTGGCCGAATCCGGTCCGACCGCCGGCGCCCCGGCGCGGCGCCCCGGCCCCGCCGCCGCCGCCGTCACCTCGATCCGCCCGCGCGCCAGCCGCTCGTCCAGCGACAGCTGAACCGGCTTCTCCGGCTCTTGCTCTGCCTTGGGGCGCGCCCCCATCAGCGGGCCCCGCGCGCCGCCGCCCGCTCGTAGTCGGCGGCGTTGGTGCGCACCTGCTCCAGGTCGTGATACGCGCGCATCTTGCGCGACTCGGCGTCGGGCGCGAAGCCGGCGAATCCCCAGCCGCCCTTTCTCGCCGCGCGCGAAGCGAACCCGCCCGCCCGCGGGCAGCACGACCTCGGCGACGTCGCCGGGCGGCACCGTCTCGATGGTCGGCGTGCCGGCGACGACCAGCGGCGCCAGCGAGCGGCAGCATCGTCGTCGCCATCTCTGCCTTGAAGAGCTCGCGCGCGCTGGACGCGGTCGCCCCCTTCTCGAAGCGCCGCAGCTCGCGCTCGCGCTCGGGTCCCTGCGGGTAGTTGCTGATGACGATGTCGTAGGCCTCGCGGTGCCACTTCTGGACCGTCATCCAGGCCCAGCGCGTCGATTGGTCGAGCGCGTCGTACAGTGCGCCGCCGTCGCGCGCGGTCACCGCCTGGGAGAAGCGCGCGTAGGCTTCGTCCGGCGTCTTCGATTTCGGCGCGCACCCGACGCCGCCGAGCCCCGCGCACAGGAGCACGACGATCCTCACCGGTACAGAACGGGCGGCGCCGCGCACCCTCCGCAGATAGCGGAAATGCCGCGGTTGAGCAAGCCTTTGCGGTGGCTGGGCCGCCTTTGACGTGCGAGATTCGGGCTTGCGAGGCGTGGTAGTCTCGCGGCCGCAATTGGCCGGTTTCATGAGCGATCCCCCCACATCCCCCGTCTCGCCGCCGATTTCACCGGCTTCGTCCTCCGTTCGGTCCCCGGAACCGCCCGAGGATGAGTTCGCCGGCGTACGCGCGCGCGCCGGCCGGCATCCCGCGCTGGCGCTGGCCGCGGCGGCGCTGGCGCTGTTCATCATCTTTCACGTGCGCGCCGACATCGCCTACGCCCTGTCGTCGCTGGTGCCGATCGATCTCGGCGACGCCGCCGCCAGCTTCGGTCCGCCGCGCGCCAACATTGCCACGAACGCGGCCACGAACGCGGCCACGGACGCGGCCCGCCGCCGCCGCGCGCCCGCCCACGCGGGGCGTGCCGCCCGAGGCGCTGGCCCAGGCGGCCAACCACTACGTGCGCGTGCGGGGTACGCCCGACCGCGAGAGCGCGCTCGAGCTCGATACCAAGGGGTCGTGGGTCTTCACCCAGTTCTTCCGGATCCTGGGCACGGGGAGTCGCCTGTTCGTGCACCGCCGCGAGAATCCGCTGCCGGGTTTCCGCGCCGAGGAGGACGCGTTCGAAGGGCGGCTGATCCGCTTCGCCGATCTCTCCTTCGAGACCGCGATCCGCGAATACTCGGCGACCCACGTCAGCGCGACCCACTTCTTCGCCCCCGAGACGTTGCGCCGCGCCCTGGCGCCGGCGCCCGGCGCCGCCGTGAGCCTGGTCGACCTCGCGGGCGATCCGGTGTCGCTGGGCGGCAGCGATCTGCTGGCGATCGACGTCGCGTTGCCCGAGCAGCTGCGCATCGCCTTTCCGCGCGACAAGGTGCGCGACGACGCCGCCGCGCGCGTCGAGATCGAGAAGCGCGGGGGCACGGTGCTGTCGGTGGTCGAGGCCGAGGCGCCCGCCAACCCGACGGCGCCGCCGCCGACCGGCATCGCGCCGGGCGCCGACCGCGTCGTGCTGATGGTCCGGTTTCCCCTCGCGCGCCGGCAGAGCGCGCTCGGAGAGCTGGGCGATCTCGATCCGAAGATCGAGATCCGCGACGCGCGCCGCACGCTGAAGGTGCGCCTCAGCGACCTGCGCGACGGCGGCGACGCCCTGCTGGTCTCGCCCGCCGAGGCGGGCGCCGCGCCCGCGCGCCTGCCGATCGCCGACATTCCGGCGATCCGCACGCTGGCCGCGGTGCAGATCCCATCCGACGCCTGGCTGCTGATCGAGAACGACCATCCCCGCGATCACGTGCAGACGGTGATCTTCGCGGGCGTGCTGCTGGCGTTTGCGGTGATCAACCTGCTCGGTCTCGTACGAGGACTCAAGCGATCATGACCCTGCGCATCTACGACACGCGCGCCAAGCGCAAGATTGACTGGTCGCCGCTGAACGCCGGCACGATCGGTATTTACGCGTGCGGCATCACGCCGTACGACCTGTGCCACGTCGGGCACGCCCGCATGCTGGTGGCGTTCGACGTCATCGTGCGCCACCTGCGCGCGACCGGCGTGCCGGTGCGGTTCGTCCGCAACGTCACCGACATCGACGACAAGATCATCCGGCGCGGCCACGCCGAGGGGCGCACCGCCGCCGCGGTCGCGCTGGAGTACACCGCCGCGATGGAGGCCGACATGCGCGCGCTCGGCATCGCGCCGGCCGACGTCGAGCCGCGCGCCACCGAGCACATCGTCGAGGTCATCGATGTGGTGCAACGCCTGGTCGACAAGGGCCTGGCCTATCCCGCCGACGGCGACGTCTACTATGCCGTCGGAAATTTCGCCGGCTACGGCCAGCTCTCCGGTCAAAGCACCGACGACCTCAAGGTCGGCGCGCGCATCGAGGTCGGCGAGCACAAGCGCAGCCCGCTCGATTTCGCGCTGTGGAAGGGCGCGAAGCCGGGCGAGCCGTCGTGGGAGAGCCCGTGGGGGCCGGGCCGGCCCGGCTGGCACATCGAGTGCTCGGCGATGGCCTATCGCTACCTCGGCGAGACCTTCGATCTGCACGGCGGCGGCTCGGACCTGATCTTCCCGCACCACGAGAACGAGATCGCGCAGTCGGAGGGGGCGTTCGGCGCCGGCAGCTTCGCGCGCCACTGGTTGCACTCGGGCATGGTGAACTTCGGCGGCGAGAAGATGTCGAAGTCGCTGGGCAACGTGGTCACGATCCGCGGCGTCGCCGAGAGCCACGATCTCGAATCGCTGCGCCTGCTGATGATCAGCGTTCACTACCGCAGCCCGGTGGCGTTCGAGATCGTGCGCGACGCCGAGGGGCGGCAGACCTTCCCCGATCTCGACGAGGCCGAGGCGCGCCTGGAGTACTTCTATCGAACGCTCGAGCGGCTGGCCGACTCGCCGCTGCCGCCGCCCGGCGAAGCCGCCGGCGCGGCCGGCGCGGTGCTGCCGCCGGCCGACGCGACGCTGACCTCGTTTCGCGCGGCGCTCGACGACGACTTCAACACCGCGGCGGCGCTGGGACAGCTCTACGAGTCGTTCGTGCTGGCCAACAAGCTGCTCGACGATCCCAAGGCAGCGGCCAAGGACGTGCGCCGGCGGACGCTGGCGCGGCTGCGCGCCGATCTGCTGGCGTGCGGGGCCACGCTGGGGCTCTTCCAGCGCACGCCGTCGGAGTTCCTGCTCAGCCGCCGCGCCCGGCTGTGCCTGCGGCGCCGCATCGACGCGGGCGAGGTCGAGGCGCGCATCGCCGAGCGCGCCGCGGCGCGCGTCGCCAAGGACTTCGCGCGCGCCGACGAGATCCGCAAGTCGCTGCAGGCGACCGGGATCGAGCTGATGGACGCGGCGGGCGGCACCACCTGGCGCGTCGTGTGATCCATGTGCGGGCGGGCGACGCTCACCAACGACGACTTCGAGGGGATCGCCGCCGAGCTCGACGCGGAGTTTTCGCCCGCAGACGCCGCGCTCTATCGCCCGCGCTACAACATCGCCCCCTCTGACCTGCACTGGATCGTCGACTACGGCGCGGATCGCCGGGTGCTGCGGCCCGCGATCTGGGGCTACCGGGCGTCGGGCGGGCGGCCGCTGATCAATGTGCGCGGCGAGCAGGTCGGCTCCGGGCGCGGCTTCCGCGAGGCGTTCGCGTCGCGCCGCTGCCTGGTGGTCACCGACGGTTTCTTCGAGTGGGACCGCGCGAAGTCGCCCTTCTGGTTCCACCGCGCCGACCGGCGGCTGGTGCTGCTGGCCGGGCTGTTTCAGCCGCCCGACGCCGCGCCGCCACCGGCCGACGGGCGCGCGCGTCCCCGGTTCACGATCTTGACCACGCAGCCAAACCGCCTGGTCGCCGAGGTCCATGACCGCATGCCGGTCGTGGTCGCGCCACCGGCGATCGACGAGTGGCTGACCGCCGAACCGGCCGCCGCCGCCACGCTGATCAAGTCTGCACCTGATGACGCGCTGATAGCGACCCGGGTTTCACGGCGGGTCGGCTCGGTGAAGAACGACGATCCGGCCTGCCTGCTCCCGCCCCCTGCCGCTCCCGTTCAAGGGAAGCTGTTTTGACCCAGCGTCGCGCCGCCGGGTGATCCGGCGCGCGACTTCAGTCCTGGGTCATCGGGTCAGATGCTGACCCGCCACCCGCGGACGGCGGTGCGGGCGACGGAGGGGTACCGTCATCATCATCACCGCGCCCGTTGTTGACGCGCTCGCGCAGTTCCTTACCGACCTTGAAGAACGCGAGGCGCTTCGGCTTGACGTGGACCGCTTCGCCGGTGCGCGGGTTGCGCCCCTCGTACTCGCGGTAGGTCCGGATGGAGAAGCTACCAAACCCGCGGATCTCGATGCCTTCATCGCGGCGGAGCGCGTCGACCATCGCGTCGAAGATGTGCCCCACCAGCAGCTCCGCCCGCCCCCTCGGCATCTTGAGCCTGTCCGCGACGATGTCGATGAGGTCGGCCTTGGTCATGGGGACGGGCAAGAAAGAGTCTAGAGACACTTACCCAAGAAATCAACAGTTCCGGCAAGTTACGGTGTGACGATTTGTAGGCCGATTTGTAGGCCGATTTGGGGGTCGATTTATGGGCCGGACTGGGGGTCGATTTCGGGGGGTCGCGCGGGCAGCGGCGCCGCTGGATCGGTGCGATGCCGATAGCTGCGAAAGAATGAATATTCCTCACAGTTGTGGCGGGCGTAGAAGTCGATGACGTCGCGCCAGCCGAGCTCGCCACGGTCGGCGCCGTCGCGAATATCCCGCCAGGAAAACGTTTGGGGACAAACACTCCCTTTGATGGGAACGTGGCCGGCGGCCGTGCGGCGGTTGTAGAGAATCAGCGCGGGCGGCATCCTCGATACGTAGTAGGCGCTCAGCCGTGGGATCTCCATGACTTCGACCCGGCGGACGTCGATCCGCTCGTCGGAACGGTAGAGGCATTCGGTGCGGCGGATGGTCTTGCGCGGCTCGAGCACGATCGCATCGTGGGGCGCGTCACCCTTGGTCTCGCAGCGCCCCTCGTCGGGGACCCGGGTCTGGATGCGATAGGCGAGGTACTGATCGGTGAGATTCTCGATCACCAGCACCAGATGGTCGGCACGGTAGAGCTGCCCCGCCATCGACCCCGCCTCCTTGCGCACCACCAGCTCCAGCCGCAGGTGCGCGGTCTGCATCGTGGCGCCGACCTTCAGCTTGCGGTCGCCCGACCATTCGTCGAAATAGGGAAACGGCCGCGCCATCTCCGCGATCGGCGTGCGCGGGATCGCGAAGGTGCGCGCGTCCTGCTCGAGCGCGGCTTGATAGAGCGTCGCCGAGTACTTGAGCGCGGCGGCGGTGACGGCTGGTTCCGGGAGCTTGGGGCGGGGCGGCGCCGGCGGCGGGCCCCCCGCGTACATGACCCCGAGCGCGATCCCGATGATCAAGAGCCCGGACAGGGCGGCGATCAGCGCGAGCGCCCGAGGTCCCACCCGCTATCCGAGGACGGTGGCGCCACCGAAATAAGGCTGCAGCGCCGCCGGGATGTCGAGCTTTCCATCGGCGCGCTGATAGGTCTCGATGACGCCGATCAGGGTGCGCGGCAGCGCCAGCCCCGAGCCGTTCAGAGTGTGCACGAAGCGCGCCTTTTCCTTGCCGCCGCCGCCGCCGGCGCCGCCGCCGTCCTTGTCCTTGAACCGGATGCGCGCGCGGCGGGCCTGAAACTCGCCGAAGTTCGAGCACGAGCTGACCTCGAGCCATTCGTTGCAGCCCGGGGCCCACAGCTCGAGATCGAACTTGGCCATCGCCGAGAACGACAGATCGCCGGTGCACATCTGCACGACGCGATACGGAAGCTCCAGCCCCTTGAGCACGTCCTCGGCGTCGGACGAGCAACGCGGTCAGCTCGTCCATCGACGTCTCGGGGCGGACGAACTTGACCAGCTCGACCTTGTCGAACTGGTGGCCGCGCTTGATGCCGCGCGTGTCGCGGCCGGCCGCCATCTGCTCGCGCCGGAAGCAGGCGGTGAAGGCGACGTGCCGGATCGGCAGCGCCGCGCCGTCGAGGATCTCCTCGCGATACAGGTTCGTGACCGGGACCTCGGCGGTCGGGATGAACCAGAAGTCCTCTTCCGCGTCGCGATACAGGTTCTCGCCGAACTTGGGCAGGTTGCCGGTGCCGACCAGGCACTCGCGCCGCACCATGTACGGCGGGTAGATCTCGACGTAGCCGTGCTTGGCGGTGTGCAGGTCGAGCATGTACGTGATCAGCGCGCGTTGCAGGCGCGCGCCCCAGCTCTTGAGCACGTAGAAGCGCGAGCCCGAGATCTTCACGCCGCGCTCGAAGTCGATGATGCCGAGGCGCGTGCCGATGTCCCAGTGCGGCTCGGGCGTGAAGGCGAAGGTTCGCTTCTGCCCCTCCTCGCGCACGACGCGGTTCTCGCTGTCGTCCTTGCCGACCGGGACCGAGGGGTGGGGCAGGTTGGGCAGCTCCAGCATCTGGGTTTCCAGCGCCGCCTCGGCGTCGGCGAGCTCGCCCGCCAGGCGCTCGATGCGCTCCTTGAAAGCCAGGCTGGCGGCCTTGGCCTGCTCGCGCGCTTCGCCGGGGGCGGCGCGGCCGATCTCCTTGGACAGACGGTTCTGCTCGGCCTGCAGCGTTTGCGACTCGTTCTTGAGATCGCGGACACGTGCATCTTTCGCCATCACCGCGTCGAGGTCGACGGCGGTGCCCAGCCGCTGGTAGCCGGCGCGCACTTCGTCGGGCTTCTCACGCAACAATCGAATGTCGATCACGCGCGCAGTTTACAGGGCCTGCCCCGCGGCGTCGATGTCCCGCCGATTCCCGGGCGCGCCGCCGATCTTTTGCCTGCGGGTGCTCCCTGGCGCGCCGCCGATCCGTGGATAGCTTCTCGCCATGGCTCATCCGCAAAAGGTCGAGAAGCATCCGTTCCTGACGGACATCAAGGAGATTCGCCGCCGCGCGCGCGAACACATTCTCAACGGCGCGGTCACCGAGGGCTATCGCGGCGACCGCGAGACGGTCATCCGCCTGCTGAACGAGGCGCTGGCCACCGAGATCGTCTGCACGCTGCGCTATCGCCGCCACTACTTCATGGCGAGCGGGATCCACGCGCAGGCGGTCGCGCAGGAATTCCTGGCCCACGCCAACGAGGAGCAGGGGCACGCCGACGAGATCGGCGCGCGCATCGTGCAGCTCGGCGGCGCACCCGATCTCAACCCCGAAGGGCTGCTGACCCGCAGCCACGCCGAGTACGTCGAAGGGACCACGCTCATCGACATGATCCGCGAGGATCTGGTCGCCGAGCGGATCGCCATCGATTCGTACAGCGAGATGATCCGCTATCTCGGCGACAACGACCCGACGTCGCGGCGGATGATGGAGGGGATCCTCGCCGTCGAGGAGGAGCACGCCGAGGATCTGCGCACGATGATCGAGACGCTCGCGAGCGACGCCAGGGCCGAATAGCCGCGCGCCGCGGCCGCCGGCGCGGGCGCGCGAGCGGTTTGACACCGATCGGTGACCCGATACAGTTGGGTCCCGATGGGGCGCGTCGTCGACCGTCCGTGACTCAGAACCGCAGCTTCCTGATCTACTGGTCTGGGCAGACGATCTCGGCGATGGGCGACGCGTTCGCGTTCGTCGCCGTGCCGCTGCTGGTGCTGGAGGCGACCGGTTCGGTCGCGAAGATGGGGCTGGTCAGCGCGCTCGGTGTCGCCGCGCAGGTGCTGGCCAGCGTCGTCGCCGGTCCGCTGGTCGACGCCGTCGATCGCCGGCGCTTGATGATCGCGTGCGATCTCGGGCGCGCGTTGATCTACACGCTGGTGCCGGTGGTGTGGGCGGTGCACGGGCCGTCGCTGCCGCTGCTGGCGCTGACCGCCTAATACCTTCGTGGTGGCGTTCGTCGCGGCGTTGCCGGCGCTGGTCAGCAGCGATCGACTGAAGAACCAGGCCAACGCGCGGTTGCAGAGCGCGCAGGCGCTGGCCTACGTCCTGGGGCCGATCCTCGCCGGCATCGTGGCGACGCGCACAGGCGCCGCCTGGGCGCTGGCGATCGACGCGCTGTCGTTTCTGATCTCGGTGGCCAGCCTGCTGGCGATCCGATTCTCCGATCCCGCCGTCACCGCCACGGCGCGCGACCGCGCGCTCGAATCGCAGCGCTGGGCCGGTCCGCGCTTCGTCTGGCGCGATCCCACGCTGCGCGCGATGATTGTCCTGATGGTGCTGCTCGGCCTGTCGGGCAACGTCGGCCTGGGCGCCGGCGTGACCGACCTGGTGATCTATCACTTGAAGCATGAGCTCGGCCTCGGCAGTCACGACGTCGGCATCTGCCTGGGGATCGCGGCCATCGGCGCGGTCGGCGGCGCGATGGCAGCGCCCAGCCTGCGGCGCGGGCTGGGGTTCGGTGCCTGCTTCCTCGGCGGCACGCTGGTGCAGGGGGTGGGGCTGTCCGTGATCGGCTTCTTCCCGCGCACCAGCGCCGCCACCGCCGTGGGGGCGTTCCTTTGGTCAGGCGGGATGCTGGTGCGCGCGGTTCCGGCGACGGCGCTGCGGCAGGAGCTGGCGCCCCACGCGATAATCGGGCGTGCGACGTCGATCTTCTGGACGCTGACCTTCACCGCCAGCGCCGCCGGCACCACCGCCGTGACCCGGCTGGCGGCGACGGTCGGGGCCAGCCGGACCTTCGTCGCCGTCGGCGCGGCGGTGGGCGCGGTCGCACTCGTGGGCGCCGTCACACCGGCGCGCGCGCGGCGCCCCGAACAGCGGCGATCGGCCGCAGATCCGGTGCCGACGCTGGCGTCGTGAGCCGTGCGGGCGGGCTGCGGCAACCGCTGTCTGACCAACCGCTGTCTTGACTGTCAACGCGCGTCACCGAATCGAGGGTGACGGTCGATCTCGCGATCGATCGAGCGCGCTCGAGGAATACATCCTGCCGGAGATCGCCCTGACGCAGGGGGATCTCGGACGCAGGCCATCAGGAGGATCGCATCAATGTTCGAAGCACGCCGCCATCAGAACCTCTGCGCAACCCGGGCCCGCTCGACCGCGTTTTTGATGACCGCCCTCTTGACCCTGCTTGGTGCCGCCACCACGGCGGTCACCGGCTGCGGGACCAGCAACGACGGCAACGGGGGTAACCCCACCGGCGTGGGAGGCACGCCCGGCGCGACGGGCGCAGCGGGAGGAACCACGGGGGGCACCGGCGGCCGCGCGGGCACCGGCATCGGCGGCGGCGTCGGCACCGGCGGTGTCGGCGTCGGCACCGGCGGCACGACGACCACCGGTGATGCGGGCGTCGGCCCTGGCTGCTCGACCACGACGCCTCCCGACCCCAGCGAGCTGATCGGCTGGGCCGCGGTGAACCCGATGAACCCGAACGGAACCACGGGCGGCGGCACCGCGACGCCGGTGACCGTGACCACGACGGCGACGTTCAACAGCAACGCCGGCGGCGCAGTGGCGCGGGTGATTTACGTCACCGGTTCGCTCACCGGCAACTTCACCATCGGTTCGAACAAGACCATCGTCGGGCTGTGCGGCGCCCAGCTGCACGGTCACATCGAGATGTCCGGCTCGACGAACGTCATCTTGCGCAACATCACCGTCGTCGGTTACGGCGTCGGCAACTGCGCGCTCGATCCGAGTTTCGACGCGACGGTCGGCTGTTCGTCGGGTTCTGACGCCATCACGGTCGTGAACCGCGCGCAGCGGATCTGGATCGATCACTGCGACATCTCGGATGGCACCGACGGCAACCTCGACATCACCGTCGGTTCGAACTACATCACTGTGTCGTGGACCAAGTTCCACTACACCAGGCGCACCGACAACGGCGGCAGCGATTCCAGCGGCGCCTCCGGCCACCGCTTCAGCAACCTGGTCGGCGGCGGCGACAACTCCCCCCCCGACGTCGGCGCGCTCAACGTCACCTGGCACCACGACTGGTGGGCCGACAACGTCTCGGAGCGCCAGCCGCGGGTCCGCTACGGCCAGAACCACATCTTCAACAGCCTGTACTCCGGCGCGGGTGACGACTATTGCGTGCGTGCCGGGATGAACGCGCAGCTGCTGGTGGAGAGCAACGTCTTTACCGGCGTCGCCAGCCCCCAGCAGTTCAACAGCGCCGCCGACCAGTTGACCTCGTTCATCACCGCCAATACGAACCTGTACACGGCGACGACCGGGTCGAGGTCGACGGGCGGCGGCGGCACGCCGTTCACCACGCCGCCCTATACGTACACGCTCGACGACACCGCCACCCTGCAGGCGGCGATCCAGGCCGGCGCCGGCCCGCACTAGCGCCGTTGTGGTTCAGGCCGCCTCTTCGGCTGAAGGGCGCGGAATGGTCGAGGGCGCATTGTTCTCCGCCTTGCGCGCCTCGACCAGCGTCAGGCGCACCTCCTCGGCGATCTCGGGGTGCTCGGCGACGTAGGCGCAGGCTTTCTCGCGTCCCTGCGCGATCCGTTCGCCCTTCCACGAGTAGAACGCACCCGACTTGTCGATCAAGCCGGCGGTCGACGCCAGATCGACGATCTCGCCCGGCCAGTTGACGCCCGAGCCGTAGAGGATGTCGAACTCCGCCTCGCGAAACGGCGGCGCGACCTTGTTCTTCACCACCTTGACCCGCGCGCGCGTGCCCATGATCTGATCGCCGTTCTTGACCGTGCCGATCTTGCGGATGTCGAGCCGCACCGACGCGTAGAACTTCAGCGCGTTGCCGCCGGTCGTGGTCTCGGGGTTGCCGTAGACCACGCCGATCTTCTGGCGCAGCTGGTTGATGAACGTGACCGCGGTGTTGTTGCGCGCGGTGGCCGCCGTCAGCTTGCGCAGCGCCTGGCTCATCAGCCGCGCCTGCAGGCCCATGTGGGCGTCGCCCATCTCGCCCTCGATCTCGGCCTTGGGCACCAGCGCGGCGACCGAGTCGACGACGATCAGATCGATCGCGCCGGTGCGCGACCAGCTTGTCGGCGATCTCCAGCGCCTGCTCGCCGTAGTCGGGCTGCGACACCAGCAGGTCCTCGATCTTCACGCCCAGCTTGCGCGCGTAGCCGACGTCCAGCGCGTGCTCGGCGTCGATGAACGCGCACACGCCGCCCGTGCGCTGGGCCTGCGCGATCGCCTGCAGCGTCAGCGTCGTCTTGCCCGACGACTCGGGCCCGTAGATCTCGATCACGCGGCCGCGCGGCAGCCCGCCGACGCCGAGCGCGAGATCCAGCCCGACCGAGCCGGTGGGGATGACGCCGATCTCGGCGATCTCGCCGCCCGACAGCGGCATGATCGCCCCTTTGCCGAACTGCTTTTCGATCGCGGCGATCGCGCTCGACACCGCCTTCATCTTCTCCTTCAGGGTCTCTTTGATGGACGACATGGACATGGGACGCTCCTTTGCGCTTCGGGTCGTGGGGTCCGGTCGGATGGTCGGCGTCGCAGTCGCATCGATCGGGCGGTCGAGCAGCCGGTACTGCAGCGCCTCGGCCAGGTGGACGGTGCGGATGGCGCCGCCGCCGTCGAGGTCGGCGATGGTGCGCGCCACCCGGCGCACGCGGCTGACGGCGCGCGCCGACAGCCCCAGCCGCTGCGACGGCGCGCTCCAGCAGCCGGTGTCCGTCGCTGTCGAGCGCCGCCACGTCGTCCAGCTCGGCCGACGACAGGCGTGCGTTCGAGCGCGGGCCGCGCGCGCCGCTGCCGCTCGCGCGCCTCCTCGACCCGCGCGGCGCACCGGCGCGCTCGGTTCGCCCGGCGTCGCCGTGGCCAGCTCGCCGTACGGGACAGCCGGCACCTCGACGTGCATGTCGATGCGATCCAGCAGCGGCCCCGAGAGCCGCGAGCGGTAGCGCGCGATCCCGGCCAGCGAACAGGTGCAGGTGCGCAGCGTGCTGCCGAGGTGACCGCACGGGCAGGGGTTCAGCGCCGCCACCAGCATGAAGTCGGCCGGATAGGTCACGTGGCGCCGCGCGCGCACCAACGAGACCGTCCGCTCTTCCAGCGGCTGTCGCAGCGCCTCGAGCACCGGGCGCGAGAACTCGAGCAGCTCGTCGAGGAACAGCACGCCGTGGTGGGCGAGCGTGATCTCCCCCGGTCGCACCATCGGGCCGCCGCCCGACCATCCCCGCCGTGGTCACCGTGTGGTGGGGCGCGCGAAAGGGGCGTTCGCCGACGAGCGCGCGCCCGGCCAGCATGCCGGCGACCGAGTAGACCATCGTCGTCTCCAGCGCCTCGTCGAACGACAGCGTCGGCAAGATCCCCGGCAGCCGGCGCGCCAGCATCGTCTTGCCGGAACCGGGCGGCCCGACGAAGAGAAGATTGTGACCGCCGGCCGCCGCCAGCTCGAGCGCGCGGCGCGCCACCTCCTGGCCGCGCACGTCGCCGAGGTCGGGGGCCTCGCACCCGACGCCCGGCGCGGCCGCATCCTCCGCCGCCGGTGCGCCCGGCGCCTGGTCGCCGCGCAGGCGGCCGACGACCTCGCTCAACGCCGCCACCGACTCGACCACGCAGTCGCCGCCCACCACCGTCGCCTCGTGCACGTTGGCGCGCGGCACGAACAGGCGGCGCAACCCCTGCGCGCGCGCCCAGGCGGCGATCGGCAGCACGCCGCGCACCGGGCGGACAGCGCCGTCCAGCGCCAGCTCGCCCACGAACAGGCTCGCCTCGAGCGCGGCCGGATCGAGCATGCCGGCGGCGCACAGCATGCCGACCGCGATCGGCACGTCGAACGCGGCGCCGTCCTTGCGCAGGTCGGCGGGCGCGAGGTTGACGGTGATCCGCCGCGACGGCAGCTTGAAGCCGCTGTTCTCGAGCGCGCCGCGGATGCGCACCCGCCCCTCCTTCACGCCCGCATCGGGCAGGCCGACGATGTGACAGCCCGGCAGCCCGACCGCGACGTCGACCTCGACATGGATCGGCGCTGCTTCGATCCCGACGACGGCTGCAGAGGTGACATGCGCGAGCATCCCCTCGCTCTAAGCGAGAGCGATGCCAGCTCGAAACCCGCGCAAACATGGGTCGCGCGCGCCGGGCCGACCGGCAACCGGCCGCTTCCTGCCCGCTCCGTCCCGCGTCCGGACGTTCAGCGGACGCAGCGGACCAGCGCGGCCGACTGCGTGTACTGCGTGAACCCATCCAGGAAGTTGATCACCCAGGGTAGGTGCGCCGTCGCCGGCATGCCGCCGAACAGCGACGACGCCCAGTAGGGCGTGTTGGCCGGCGTGCTGGCGAAGGTTACCGTATCGATCGCCGGCGAGACCTTGGTGATCGGGGGCGTCTCGTTGACCAGCGTCGAGAGCTCCTTGATGCTGGGGACGCGCCAGGTGTGGCCGTTCAGCGCCAGCGTCTGGCAGTAGCCGGCGGCACCGTCGAACGCCATCGTCGTTCCCGAATCACCCTGCTGCCAGATCAGCTTGGTCTGCGAATCCTGCACCTCGCCGGGAGCGACCTGGGTGTACAGGGTTGGCAAGGGTCCGCTGCTACCCGAGGAGACGCAGCGGGCGTACTGGCTGGTCGTGCGATCGCCGGCGTTGCTGGTCAGCCCTTCGAAGAAGTTCACGATCCATGAGTCTTGCGGCTTGGTGGCAATTTGCGAGACGACCCAGGGCGACGAGGTCCAATGGTACTTCCCGCCCGGCACCCCCGGGAACGCCGTGGTGTTGATCGCCGGGCTGGTGCGCGTGAAATCGACGATCGACAACAGCTCGATGCGCGTCGGCAGGTGCCAGGTACGACCGGCCAGCGTCAGCGTGGCGCAGTAGTTGATCGCGTCGGTCCAGGTAAAGGCCTGCGTCGCGGTGACGGCTTTTTGCCACACCAGGTTGGTGACGTTGTCGCGTACGGTTCCGTCTCCAAGATCGGTGTAGCTGGCCGGATTGGGCAATCCGGTGCTGGCCGGATTGGGCATCGGCCAGCAAGCGTAGGAATACTGGATCCCGATCGCCGGCTGGCAACCAGGTGCGACCGCGCCGCCGCCGCCACCCGCGCCTGCCGCGGCGCCGCCCGCGCCCGTCGCGCCGCCCGTGCCGGCACCCGTCGCGCCGCCGGCGCCCCTGGCACCGCCGGTGCCGGCCGGGGTGGTCGAGCCGCCGGCGCCGGTCGCGCCACCGGTGCCGCGGGGCGGCGCTGCGTCGGTGGGACCGCCGCCGTCGGTCGTCGTTCCGTTCGTGCCACCCACCGAGGAGCCGCCGGTCTGTCCGGCGACACCGGGCGCATCGCCGCCGGCGCCGGTCGCGCCCCCGGCGGCGTTGCCGCCGCCGCCCGTCAGGGCCTGGCCCGTGCATCCCGACGCCAGCAGAGCCATCGCAACGCAGACGGCGCGCGACATGGACAGAGGCGGGGGCAGGCGGAACTTCATGCGGTGCTCCTCATTCAACGTGCAACGTGGATGGCAGGGAAAAGGAGCTTGTGTCATCCGGCCCGATGAGCAACCGGATCGAAGCTCCCCGAAGGACGAAGGGGCACGATGGCGGGATTTGGTGCAGGTCGCCCCATATCTTCAATTGGGATTGGCGGACTCCCGAAACCAGCGCGCGCGGAGGCCGTCTGGAAGGCGGCGCGTGCGAACGCTACTGGTGGCGGGGGAGGGCCCTCGGGCCCTCGACGGTGGTTCCCCCGCCGCGCTGGACATTGGATTGTCCGACGATGAAAATGCGGCCGTGAAGACGGCTGAGCTCCTGATCCGCAGCCGGCCCTCACCGAGGCTGGCGTAGCGAGGCGATGGCGGGGTTTCGCGCACCCGGCCCTCTCGGCTCAGTGCCCCATCCTCACGCGGCCAAAAGCATCTGGCCGGGTACAGCACCTCCTCTTCCGAGTTTCTCGAGATCGATGATCGCCGCATCCCGCTGCTGCCGGCACTGGCCGCCCTGCGTCCCATGAGCGCGGAGGGGGCCGGCGTCATGCGCCTGGCGCACCAGGCGCGCCAGCTGGGTCTGTCCCTCGAGCTGTCCAGCGCCGTCGAACGCACCGCCCAGGCGGCGCATGCGATCCTGGAAGCGCGCCGGTGACCGGGCCGGGCCTTGCGATATGGTTGCTGGCGGTGGCGCTGTCCGCGCCGGCGGTGGTACCAGCGCCGGGGGCGACGGCAGCGACCACATCGACGGAAAAAATGCCAAAGGCCATGCTGACCCACCTGCGTGTCCTCGAGACCTCGCAGGATCGCGAGGCGCTCGAGAAGGCCGCGCGGGCGCTGGCGTCGTCGGGTGACGCGGGCGCGTTGCGGCGCCTGGGACAGTGGCTGGACCGCGCGGAGTTCCTGGCCCGCCTGGATGACCTGAACGATCCCGGCGCCAAGACTTACCACCTGGCGCGGGTGCTGGGCGCGCTCGACAGCCGTTCCGGCGCCGCCACCGACGCACTGTGCCTGCATCTGCTGGGCGCGCCCGAGTTCATGGCCGATCCCGATCGCAAGATCGGTGTGCTGGCGGCGCTGGCCACCGTCCGCCCGATGTCGAAGGCCGCGGCCGAGGCCTTCCGGCAGGCCAACAATGAAGGGTTCGCGTCGCAGACCTTGCCGCTGCTGGCAGGCAACGCCAGCCCCCAGGCGCTGGCGCTGTTCGAGGCCATGGTGCGCGGCCGCCAGACCGACGCCGAAAGCCGCGTGGCCGATATTCACGCCGCGGTGCTGCCCCGACGCACCGATCCCCAGCTGCTGCGATCCATCGATCGATTGCTGGCGGCTCCCGATCTGGCCGACGCGATCGCCGTGGGCTTGATCGAGTCGGTGTTCGACTACCAGAGTCGGCGCTGGTTCGGCCCGGCGCGCAAGCCACCGAAGCCCCCGCCGTGGAAAGGGGCGCCGCACGCCGTGGCCGATCTGATGGCCACCCTCGCCGTGAAGGCGAAGGCGCGCGCGTCGCTGACGCCGGAGCTGCGCGCCACCATCGACGTCACGATGGCGGAAGTGCGCGGCGCCGACCCACGCAAGGAATGACGCGCCAGACGCGCGACGCCGCTCAGAAGATCTGAACGTCGTCGATGTAGACGGTGCCCACGTAGGGATCGCCCACGTAAATGAAGAAGCCGATGCCGGTGACAGGACCGGTGAAGCTCACCCCGGTGTGCTGGAACGGATACCAGGCGGTCGAGAGTCCGCCACCGGTTACCGGGTCGATGGAGAAATCCAGGCCGCCGGTGTAGGCGGTCAGTCCGGAATCCGTGAACAGCATCAAAAAGATATCCGAGTTGGCGGTCAGCGGCGGCGGCACGAAGCGCATCCTGGCCAGTATGTTCTTGGCAGAGAGATCCAGGGACTGTCCACCAGCGCACAGCTTGACCTTCAACACCATCAAGTCCCTGCCGGAGTCCGCGCCGGTTCCGGGATCCAAAATCACGCCGGTGCCATTGAATCCAGCGGCCAAGGAGAAGGTCCCACTGTTCTTTTGCGCCGACGAGATGGAGAGAACCCCCGTCGATGCGTTATTCCCCGGCTGGCCGATGTTGTTGTTGCCGAGCATCCAGCCCTCGGTCGGGTACAGCGGATTGGTGCCGCCTGATTCGAAGGTCCAGCTCGAGCAGTCGGCTTTCCCGCCGACCGAAGGACAGCTGAGCGCGAACGCAGGTCCCATGCAGGTGTTGGCGCACGTGTTCCCGACCCCGCAGGCCGAGATGGCGTTGGGCTGGCGGCAATCCAGGCACACCCCCCCGGCCCCTCCACAGAGCGAGGGGTCGGTGTTGCTCACGCATTGCGTGCCCGTGCTCGTGCACTGGTGGGAGCCCGTAGCGCACGGATAGCTGCACACCGTGTTGGTGCAAACCCCCGTCGTCCCGGCGGGCCTGGCGGTGCAGTCGGCGCCCGTACAACAGTGGGACGGCGTCCCGGTGCCGCCCCCGTGCAGACGTCGACACACGCGCCGGTCGTGGAGTCGCACTTCAGATTCGTGCCGCAGGTGACTCCGGTGCAAACGCCAACGCACGTGTTGGTGGCGTCGCACTTTTGACCCGCCGCGTACGACGTGGTCGGGCGGCGGGCAAGGCTTCTCATTCAACGTGCGTCGTGCAACCTGGACGACCGAGAAGGAGCTTGGGTCATGCCGCTCGCCAAAAGGGGCGCCAGCGTCAAACCTGGTGCCGCGCCGCCGGATCGATTGCATTGACGGAGTCCCGAAATATGAGCCAAGCGAACGCGATCCGGTGCCATCGGGACCTCGGGCGCCGATGGTAGAACAGTCGTCCATGAGCCAGTCCGCCACCGGTACTTTCGAGGTCACCATTCAATGGCAGCCGCCGCACGACGCGGCCGACGGGATCAATCTGGCGCGTGCGACGCTCGACAAGCGCTTCCACGGCGACCTCGAGGGGACGTCCCGGGGCGAGATGCTCAGCGCCGTCACCGCGGCGCCCGGGTCGGCGGGCTACGTCGCGATCGAGCGGGTCACCGGCACGCTGCACGGGCGGGGCGGCAGCTTCGTGCTGCAACACAGCGGTACGGTGACGCGCGGGGACGCCTCGCTGGTCATCACTGTCGTGCCCGACTCGGGGACCGGCGCGCTGGCCGGCCTCACCGGCCAGATGAAGATCGACATCGTCGACGGAAAGCACCTGTTCACGTTCGACTATCGGATCAGCGGAGCGTCATGATCGGGCGGGCGACGTGACGGCGCGCCCTCCAGCCGCGGCCCCGTCGGTCCTGCTGTCGGTCGTCTTGGGGAGCTCGGCGTGCCTCCTCGGTTGCGCCGCAGGCACACCCGCGCGTCCCGATCCGGCTCTGCATCCCCTGTCGGCGTCGGCGTCGGCGTCGGCGTCCTCCGGATCGCCGTCCCCCGCCGCCGGTGCAACTCGCGCCTTCCCCACCGCCGATGGTTGGGCCGCCGCGACGCCGGGAGGGCGCGGCGGCGTGATCGTGCGCGTGACGACGCTGGCCGCCGACGGCCCCGGCTCGCTGGCAGAAGCGCTGCAGGTCGACGCGCCTCGCGTCGTGGTGTTCGAGGTCGGGGGCGTGATCGATCTCGGGCGCGACGTCCTCGAAGTCGAGGCGCCGTTCCTGACCGTGGCCGGCCAGACGGCGCCGCCGCCCGGCATCACGCTGGTGCGCGGTGGGATCCACATCCGCACCCACGACGTCGTGATCCAGCACCTGCGCGTCCGTCCGGGCGCCGCCGGCGCCGCCCAGCGCAGCGGCTGGGAGGTCGACGGGATCTCGACGACGACGGGAGCCCACGACGTGATCATCGATCACTGCTCGACCACCTGGGCCACCGATGAGAACCTCAGCGCCTCCGGTGACCGCTTCGCCGGCACGACACCCGACGAATGGCGCCAATCGACGTCGCATCGGATCACGATCAGCGACTGCCTGATCGCCGAGGGGCTGTCGCACGCCACCCACAGGAAGGGCGAGCACTCGAAGGGGACGTTGATCCACGACAACGTCACCGAGGTCGCGGTGATTCGCAATCTGTACGCCAGCAACGTCGAGCGCAGCCCGATGTTCAAGGGCGGCGCGCGCGGCATCGTGGTCAACAACTTCATCGCCAACCCGGGGCACACCGCGATCCGCTACGTCTTGGTCGATCACGAATGGGGGGCGCTGCCGCACCAGACCGGGCAGATGGCGATCGTGGGCAACGTCTTGCGCTACGGCGCCGACACGCGCCCCGGCCTGCCGCTGCTGACCGTCGACGGCGTCGGGCCGTGCGAGGTCTTCATGGACGACAACCTCACCGCCGACGCGCACGGGGCGGCCGTCGCCCCGATCGGCGGAAATCCCGCCAACGTCACGCCGGTCGCGACGCGGCCTCTGTGGCCGGCCGGGTTCGTCGCCATGCGCGCCGCTGACGTCGAGGCGCACATCCGCCGCGAGGTCGGCGCCCGCCCCTGGGATCGCGACCCCATCGACGCGCGCGTCGTCGCCCGGGCGTTGGGCGGCACCGGGCGCGTCATCGACAGCGAAGCTCAGGTTGGCGGCTACCCGCCGCCGGCCGAGACCCACCAGCCGTTCGACCCGACCCGCTGGGACCTGACGACGATGACGCCGCTCGGCGCGCCCGCTGCGCACGCCGCACCCGCCCCGCCGTAAACAGGTCGGCGCGCGCCGGTTGTCGCGGGCGCGTCGCTCACCCATACTCGTCGCCACCATGAACGCCGCCGATTCGCGGACCTCGCTGGTCGCGCTGCGCGACCGACGAGAAAGGGCGATCCAGCATCTGACCGACAGCTTCGTCGCCGACCTGATCACCGTCGAGGAGTTCGAGGACCGGCTGGCGCACGCCCACGCCGCGAACGCGGTCGCCGACCTCGACGCCCTGGTCGCCGACCTGGCGCCGCTGCCGGCCGGTGGCGCGAGCACGGCGCTGGCGCCGCTGGCCGTGAATCCGAGCCTCGCCGTCTCGAAGCGGCGCATCCGCACGATTCTGGGCAACGTCGAACGCCGCGGCCCCTGGGCGGTGCCGTCCCAGCTGGAGGTCGGCGCGACCTTCGGCAACGTCGAGCTGGATTTCCGCGACGCGCGCTTCACCGCCGGCGTGACCGAAATCAACGCACGCGTGGTGTTCGGCAATCTCGAGAATCATCGTGCCGCCTCAGCTCGCGGTCGAGTGCGAGGGGTCGAGCGTGCTCGGCAACGTCGAGAACCACGGCACCGGCGCGGTGAGCGATCCCGACCGGCCGCTGTTGCGCATCCGCGGCCTGGCCGTGCTCGGCAACGTCGAGGTGCACACGCGCCTGCCGGGCGAGAGCCCGATGGACGCCCACCGGCGCCGGAAGCGCGAAAGACGCGCGTTGCGCGACGGTGGTGCCGGCTTGGTTAGAAAGTGAGGCGCAGGCCGAGGCGGCCGTGGATCGGCGCCCGGTCAGACCGTCCCTTCGAGCGTGTAGTCGAACGTGAAGACGTGCTTCCCCTCGACGATGTCGATCGTCATCTGACCGGCGATCCCGGTGAGCGCGCCGGTGCCCGAATCTGGAACGACCGTGACCGACAGCGACGCCTGGCCACGGTTCAGCGTTCCGCTGTGCTGGAGCACGAAGCCGCCGGCCCGCCCCTGCAGCGTCCCCTTCACGCGCTCGATGGCGACGTACCCGGCCGATCCCTTGACCGAGGTGCCCGCGCTCAGCATCTCCACCTGGCTGGTGGCGTCGAGATCGCCCGAGAACCGCTTGTCCATGGTGGTGCGGCCCAGGATGATCCCGTCGGTGGCGTCGTACTGTGGCGGACGGGGCAGGGCGATCTCGAAGGTGCCGGTCGCGGGTCTGCTCATGGCGGGACGCCTCGCGGAAAGAGTGCCTCTACCGTCCTTGTCACGCAAGGTCTCAACCCGGCGCGCGGGCCGGTCACGGCGGACGCGACGCCTCTCAGAAGATCTGTGCCGGCTTGGTTAGAAGGTGAGGCGCAGGCCGAGGCGGCCGTGGATCGGCGCCTGGTAGGAGATGGCGAGGCCGTAGTTCGGGTTGACCGCCAGCGGTCCGCCCGACGAGTTCTTGGCGTACTTGAGGTCGTCCTTGGTGCCGCCGACGATCGGCGCTGACGACTGGTAGGTGTAGTCGTCGTCGGTGTGCAGGACCGCCTGCTGATTGAAGATGTTGAAGACGTCGACGAAGGCCTCGATCCCGGTCTTCGCGGTCAGCGGGCAGCGGTACGACAGCTTGCCGTCGAACTGGGTGATCGGCGGCGTGCGCCCGCCCGCGCCGCGCGGCAGCAGCTCGACCAGCTGGCCGTACCCACCCAGGTTCGAGACGTAGTTGCGGGGCTGGCCGGAACGGGCGGCGAAGCCCAGCCCGAAGACGATGGTGCCGCGCCCGATCGGCTGCGTGAAGTAGCCGTCGATGCGTCCCGAGTGGGGGTGGTCGTTGGGCAGCGGACCCTTCTGGTTCAAGACCAGATCGGGCGAGTCATAGGCGTTGCTGCCGTTGGGTGCGAAGTAGTCCTGGTGATCCTGGTACAGGCCCTCGTAGTTGCCCACCAGGCGCGAGTAGGTGTACGACGCGTGAACCAGCCACCGCTTCGAGAAGCGCTTGTCGACGAACAACGTCAACGCGTCGTAGGTCCGCTCGGGCTTGGGCTCGGTCTGCATGGCCTTGAGGTTGGCGAGCAGCGACTGCGCGCCTGACAGGTCGCTGTTCGCGTGGTCGAGCGCGAGCTGCGCGGCGGCCTTTCCGTCGGGGGTTGCGTTGTTCAGGTCCATCTGCCGCTGGGTGACGACCGCCTGCGCCTTCGTGATCTGATTCTGGGACGCGGTCAGCGAATCGGAAGGGACATTGCCGGGGTTGGCCAGAATGAAGGTGCCGTCGGCGGCGGTGCCGTCCTCGATGATCGCGCCCAGCCAGCGGTGGGTGTAGTCGAGGCCCACGACGAGGTCCTCCATGACCTCGTGGTGAACGCCGGCGACCAGCTCGTTGTGATACTGGCCGCGCAGGTTCGGTTGAACCGGATCGTTCTTGCCGTTATTGAAGTAGCCGTAGTGGAGGGGATTCGGATCCGGCGTGCAGGTCTTCCACTCGTTGCTGCCGCCGACCCATTTGTTGGAGGGATTGGTGCAAGTCGCCGGAACGACCGGCGCGACGAGGATGCCCTCGCCGCCGAAGTAGCGGCCGGCGATGCTCATCGGGATCGCCTCGTAGTACTGGCCGTAGTGCGCAAAGACCTTGGAGCGGCCTTCGTTGGTGGGGTCGTAGACGATCCCGATGCGGGGCGCGATGTCCTTGAGGCTCAAGAAGCGCGCGCCGTTGGAGTCGTACATGTTCTGCAGCTCGCCCCGAAGGCCGGCGTTGATGGTCAGATTGGGCAGCACCGAATAGCTGTCCTGCAAGAACAGCGAGCCGATGAAGTTGGCGACGTCGGCCTTGAGATGATCCTGGTAGTGCGGCGACGCCTGCAGCGCCCCCGGGTTGCCGTAGAAGTCGCCCGGCTGCTCGTTGCCATGCAACGAGAAGAAGGTCCACACCTTGAGGGCGTCGGGGGTCCCATCGGGGTTCTGGTAGTGCTGGACCCACGCGCGCTCGCCGATCGGGCCGCTGTAGTAGCGATCCTGGTTGAACGCGGTGGTTTCGGCATGAATGCCGTACTTCAGCTCGTGGTGGCCGCCCGCCTCGAAGATGTGGGTCGACTTGAGGTCGCCGCTCCAGCGCTCGGCGTCGAACTTCTTGACCAGCCCGAACCCGCCGTTGTGGTAGTTGTCCACCGGGCAAGGCTGGTAGACCTGCCCGCCGACGGTCTGCGGCTCGCAGCCCGGCGTCCGCTCGAGATCCCAGAGGTTGGCGCCCCACCAATCCTGCTGATTGAGGCCGTTGAGCGCGGAGATCGGCGAGTAGTTGTTGAAGTACTCGCGGTGCAGGCCGACGTTGGCCTCGATCTGCCACCTGCGGTCGTTGAGCTTGGAGACCCAGCGGGCACCGATGTCGGTCGTGTCTCGCACGACGGTTTCGCGCGCCCAGTCGGGGTTCGAGATCGCCTCGCCCCCCTGGAACGCTCGCATGTCCTGGCCAGAGGAGGGGGAGCCGAACGCCGACAGCGTCAGCCGGTGTTCGGGGGCGGGGACGAAGTCCAGCTTCAACCCGTAGTGATAGGTCTGGCGCGGCTCGGTGATGCGGCGCCGATCGACCTCGGGGCCAAACGCCTGCACGCCGTTCGCGTCGGCGGGCAAGATCGGGTTGGTGAAGCG
Source organism: uncultured Pseudomonadota bacterium (assembly GCA_963778795.1). GTDB lineage: Bacteria > Myxococcota_A > Polyangia > Fen-1088 > Fen-1088 > DASRQZ01. The sequence goes on from CAVZVU010000006.1 coordinate 881,886, forward strand.
GAAGACGTGGTTCTCTTCGAAGCGGGGCGCGAAGCCGACCCAGTAGAAGAGCTTGTTCTTGAGGATCGGGCCGCCGACCTCGACGCCGACGCTGGTGTCGAAGTCCGGCTTTCGCTGCGAGGAGATCGCGCCGCCGATCCGGTTGACGATCCTCGGCTCGCCCGACAGGAAGTAGGGGGACCAGTAGGTGAAGGCGCTACCGTGCAGGTCGTTGCTGCCGGATTTGGTTACGGCGTTGATCACGCCACCCATGGCGCCGCCAAACTCGGCGTTGTAGCCGCCGGTGTTGACCGAGACCTGGTCGATGAACTCCACCGGAAAGTTCGAGCCGCCGCCCAGGCTGGGGGAGTTGCTGTTGATGTTGCCGAACTCGGCGCCGGTGACGTTGAGCCCATCGACCAGGTAGATGTTCTCCAGGCCGGTGGCGCCGCCGATCGAGACGCTGCCGGTGCGGTCGAGGAAGGCGCCCGGGGCCTTCTCGATGATGTCGCCGAAGTTGCGGCCGACCGGAACGTTGGTGTTGAAGGCCGAGTCGAACGTCGGCCCGAGCCGGGTGGAGCCGACGTCCACCGCAGGCGGCTTGCGCGCAATGACGTAGGTCTGCTCGGCGGCGGCGCCCTGGGCGGCGATGCGGGCGTTGACCCGCACCGTCTTGTCGGCCGAGACGATCACGCCGTTTTGCTCGGTCTTGGTCGAGGCGTTCGCTATGTAGAAGCGAATGACGTAGGCCCCGACCGGCAGCGCGGTGAAGTAGTAATCGCCCGAGGCGCCGGTGATTGTCGCATCGTCACCTTGCGGTCCCTGGACGATGACGGTGACGCCGGACAGCGCCTGGCCGCTGTCCTTGTCGATGACCCGGCCGGTGATCTTGCCCGATACGTCCTGCGCGCGGGCGACCCCGCCGGCGAGCAGCAGCGCCAGTGTCAGTCCAAGGGCGACGGTTCGCCCTCGAACGCCGGCCATCGAGCCTCTCTTCCGGGTACCGTCCACGATGATGCGGACATTGTCGCCGATGTCGCGCGCCGGTACCTAGTGCGAGATGGCTAGAAGGTGAGGCGCAGGCCGAGGCGGCCGTGGATCGGCGCCTGGTAGGAGATGGCGCGGCCGTAGTTCGGGTTGACCGCCAGCGGTCCGCCGGCCTGGTTCTTGGCGTACTTGAGGTCGTCCTTGGTGCCGCCGACGATCGGCGCCGCCGACTCGTAGGTGTAGTCGTCGTCGGTGTGCAGGACCGCCTGCTGATTCAGGATGTTGAAGACGTCGATGAACGCCTCGATCCCGGTCTTCGCGGTCAGCGGGCAGCGGTACGACAGCTTGCCGTCGAACTGGGTCAGCGGCGGCGTGCGCCCACCCGTGCCGCGCGGCAGCAGCTCGACCAGCTGACCGTACCCACCCAGGTTCGAGACGTAGTTGCGGGGCTGGCCCGAACGAGCCGCGAAGCCCAACCCGAAGACGATGGTGCCGCGCCCGATCGGCTGCGTGAAGTAGCCGTCGATGCGTCCCGAATGGGGGTGATCGTTGGGCAGCGGGCCTTTCTGGTTCAAGATCAGGTCGGGCGTGTCATAGGCGTTGCCGCCGTTGGGGGCGAAGTAGTCCTGGTGGTCCTGGTAGAGCCCCTCGTAGTTGCCGACCAGGCGGGAGTAGGTGTACGAGGCGTGAACCAGCCACTGCTTCGAGAAGCGCTTGTCGACGAACAACGTCAGCGCGTCGTAGGTCCGCTCGGGCTTGGGCTCGGTCTGCATGGCCTTGAGGTTGGCGAGCAGCGACTGCGCGCCGGACAGGTCGCTGGTCGCGTGGTCGAGCGCGAGCTGCGCGGCGGCCTTCGCGGCCGGGGTCGCGTTGTCCAGGTCCATCTGCCGCTGGGCGACGACCGCCTGGGTCTTCGTGACCTGGTTCTGCGACGCGGTCAACGAATCGGAAGGCACATTGCCGGGGTTCGCCAGAATGAAGGTGCCGTCGGCGGCGGTGCCGTCCTCGATGATCGCGCCCAGCCAGCGGTGGGTGTAGTCGAGGCCCACGACGAGATCCTCCATGACCTCGTGGTGAACGCCCGCGACCAGCTCGTTGTGATACTGGCCGCGCAGGTTCGGCTGCACCGGGTAATCCTTGCCGTTGTTGAAGTAACCGTAGTGGCTGGGATCCGGATCCGGCGTGCAGGTCTTCCACTCGCCGGTGCCGCCCACCCACTTGTTGGAGGGATTGGTGCAGGTCGCCGGATCGGACGGCGTGACGAGGATGCCCTCGCCGCCAAAGTAGCGGCCGGCGATGCTCATCGGGATCGCCTCGTAGTACTGGCCGTAGTGCGCAAAGACCTTGGAGCGGCCTTCGTTGGTCGGGTCGTAAACGATCCCGATGCGGGGCGCGATATCCTTGAGGCTCAAGAAGCGCGCGCCGTTGGAGTCGTACATGTTCTGCAGCTCGCCCCGGAGGCCGGCGTTGATGGTCAGATTGGGCAGCACCGAATAGCTGTCCTGCAAGAACAGCGAGCCGATGAGGTTTGCGACGTCGGCCTTGAGATGATCCTGGTAGTGCGGCGACGCCTGCAGCGCCCCCGGGTTGCCGTAGAAGTCGCCCGGCTGCTCGTTGCCCTGCAACGAAAAGAAGGTCCAGGTCTTGAGGCTGGCGGGGCTGCCGTCGCGGTTCTGGTAGTGCTGGATCAACGCGCGCTCGCCGATCGGGCCGCTGTAGTAGCGATCCTGGTTGAACGCGGTGGTTTCGGCATGAATGCCGTACTTCAGCTCGTGGTGGCCGCCCGCCTCGAAGATGTGGGTCGACTTGAGGTCGCCGCTCCAGCGCTCGGCGTCGAACTTCTTGACCAGGCCAAACCCGCCGTTGTGGTAGTTGTCCACGGGGCAAGGCTGGTAGACCTGCCCGCCGACGGTCTGCGGCTCGCAGCCCGGCGTCCGCTCGAGGTCCCAGAGGTTGGCGCCCCACCACTCCTGCTGATTGAGGCCGTTGAGCGCAGACATCGGCGAGTAGTTGTTGAAGTACTCGCGATGCAGGCCGACGTTGGCCTCGATCTGCCACTTGCGGTCGTTGAGCTTGGAGACCCAGCGGGCGCCGATGTCGGTCGTGTCTCGGACGACGGTCTCACGCGCCCAGTCGGGGTTCGAGACCGCCTCGACGCCCAGGAACGACCGCATGTCCTGGCCCGACGAGGGGGAGCCGAACGCCGACAGCGTCAGCCGGTGCTCGGGGGCGGGGATGAAGTCCAGCTTGAGCCCGTAGTGATAGGTCTGACGGGGCTCGGTGATGCGGCGCCGATCGACCTCGGGTCCAGACGCCTGCACGCCGTTGGCGTCGGGGGGAGGATCGTGTTGGTGAAGCGGAAGACGTGGTCCTCTTCGAAGCGCGGCGCGAAGCCGACCCAGTAGAAGAGCTTGTTCTTGACGATCGGGCCGCCGACCTCGACGCCGACGCTGGTGTCGAAGTCCGGCTTGGTCTGCGAGGAGATCGCGCCGCCGATCCGGTTGACGATCCTCGGCTCGCCCGACAGGAAGTAGGGGGACCAGTAGGTGAACGCGCTGCCGTGCAGGTCGTTGCTGCCGGACTTGGTGACGGCGTTGATCACGCCGCCCATGGCGCCGCCAAACTCGGCGTTGTAACCGCCGGTGTTGACCGAGACCTGGTCGATGAACTCGACCGGAAAGTTCGAGCCGCCGCCCAGGCTGGGGGAGTTGCTGTTGATGTTGCCGAACTCCGTGCCGGTGACGTTGAGCCCGTCGACCAGGTAGATGTTCTCCAGGCCGGTGGCGCCGCCGATGGACACGCTGCCGGTGCGGTCGAGGAACGCGCCCGGGGCCTTCTCGATGATGTCGCCGAAGTTGCGGCCGACCGGAACGTTGGTGTTGAAGGCCGAGTCGAACGTCGGCCCGAGCCGGGTGGAGCCGACGTCGACCGCGGGCGGCTTGCGCGCGATGACGTAGGTCTCCTCGGCGGCGCCCTGCGCGGCGATGCGGGCGTTGACCCGCACCGTCTTGTCGGCCGAGACGACCACGCCGTCCTGCTCGGTCTTGGTCGAGGAGTTCGCCATGTAGAAGCGGATGACGTAGGTCCCGACCGGCAGCGCGGTGAAGTAGTAGTCACCCGAGGCGCCGGTGATCGTCGCATCGTCACCTTGCGGTCCCTGGACGATGACGGTGACGCCGGACAGCGCCTGGCCGCTGTCCTTGTCGATGACCCGGCCGGTGATCTTGCCGGAGACGTCCTGCGCGCGGGCGACCCCGCCGGCGAGCAGCAGCGCCAGTGTCAGTCCAAGGGCGACTGTTCGTCCTCGAATGCCGGTCATCGAGACTCTCCTTCGCGTTCCATTGTGGGATTTGGTCGAGACGTTCACGTGCACCGCCTAGCTCGCGCTCGTGGTGAATGACGCGCTGGCCGGCGCGTCGATCGGGACGGTGACCGCGTCGGCCGCGGTGGCGTCGACGGTGATTTCGATGGTGGCGCTGGCCGGCCATGCCGTGTCGGGCGTCAAGGTGACGGTCGTCGGCGCCGCCGCGTCGATGGTCGATGTGACGCCGGTCGTGACCGGGGTGCCGTTCGCGGTGATCTTGATGTGGTCGGCGATGTCGCTCGCCGGGAGGTTGGTGAACGTGATCGTCACCGGCTGCATCATCGGCGAGACCGCCGGAGTTCCCGCGTCGGCGCCGGCGTCGGGATCCGCGTCGGCCATCGGCACGGTGATCGAGGCCGAGAACGGCGCCGTCTGGAACATGATCATGCTGGCGGCGTCGCCGTCGACGAAGGGCTCGCCCTTCTTGGAGTGGATCTTCGTCCGGTTGAGCGTGACCGTCACGGTCGAGCTGGACGGGAAGGTCGGGGACGGCGCCGAGGTGATGCTGGGGCCGGGCGCAAAGAGCAGAGCCAGCTTCGAGTCGCCGTTGGGCGTGTAGATCGACGTCAAGAAGACCGTCCCCGTCGGCGGCAGGGGCGCGTAGGTGGCGGTGACGGCGTCGGTGGAGCCGTTGTCGACGCCACCGTCGACCGAGGCCACCGTCGTGGGGTCGAGCAGGCGGTCGAACAGCGCGTTCAGATGGACGAAGCCGGTGATCTGAACCGGGCTGCCATCCACCGTCAGGTCGAGCGGGGCGCCGGTCAGGTTGTCAATGACCGAGAAGCTCTGCAATACGGGGGGACCGGCGGGGACACCATTGTTTGGGTCACAACCAAGAACGCCAACGATCCCGAAGCACAACACCATTTCCGGCGCCAGACGCCAGAACAGCCGTTTCATGGAAAGCTCCTTTACCCTGCACATATCGTCGGTGAGTGGAACACACCGCCCGTGGGGCGGCATCGTACCAGTTTCAACGCACGGGGTAAACGTCGGCAGGTCGCGGAGTTGGCTTTAGTTGCCCGGCTTATTTGTTGGTCACGATACCAAGCGTGGCCGCGCCGGCGCCTTTGCAAACGTCCATCAATTTGACGGCGCGTCCGTAATTGGCGTGGTCGTCGATGCGGAAGAAAACGACCTTCTTGCGATCGCGCTGCAAGCGCTCGCCCACCTGGGCGGCCAGCGCGCTGTCAGCGACCGGCTCACTGCCCAGCTTGATGTTACCGTCGGCGGCAATCGAGACGACGATCGGGTCGTCGGCGGGCGGCTGTGGGGTGCTGTCGCTCTGCTCTTGCGGGATCTTCGCGACGAGCTCCTTCAGCATCACCGGCGTCATCACCATGAACACAATCAGCAATACCAGAACGATATCAATCAGCGGGGTGACGTTGATTTCGCCGCGCGCGCTGAAACGACCCGACCCGTCGCGCCCGCCACCGCCGACCGACATGCTCATGGCGATTGTGCCGCCCCGGTGGACGACTTGCCGGACGACTTGTCGGACGTCGACGCCTCGTCCGTTCCAAGTTGAACGTCCTCGACGCCGGCGGCGTGGATCGCGTCCATGACCCGCCGGGCCTGCCCGTACTCCAGCCGCGCGTCGGCCTTGAGGAAGACCCCCTTTTCGGGGTGGCGCCGCTTCTCCTCTTCGATCGGCGGCGCCGAGCTTGTCGACGGGTGTACGGTCGGGGCCGACATAGACCGCGCCGTCCCTGGTCACCGAGACGATGACGTCGCGGTTGTCGTCGTTCTTCTTGGCGTGGTGGGTGGTCGCCGGCAGCTCGACGTCCACGCCGCGGGCGATCATTGGTGTGACAACAATGAAAATGATCAGCAACACCAGACGACGTCGACCAGCGGAGTGACGTTGATCTCCGCCTTGACCATCCCTTTGACGTGCGTTTTGGGGGCGGGGCGAAATCGCCGGCCACCCCCATTTGCGCCCGCGTGCGGGCGTGGAAAGGATCCGGTCAAATCGAATCCTCGCGCAGGATGCTGTCGCAGAGCTCGGAGGCGGTCTCGTCAATGTCGATGGTGATGTCGTCGACCCGCGACGACGAAGTAGTTGTAGAACCAGACCGAGATGATCGCGACCGCGAGGCCGACCGCGGTGGTGATCAACGCCTCGGCGATGCCGGCCGAGACGGTACCGATGCCGCCGCCCCCCTTCGCCGGATCGGCCAGCCGCTGGAACGCGGTGATGATGCCGCCGACGGTGCCGAACAACCCGACGAACGGCGCCGACGACGACACCGTCGCCAGCACCGGCAGACCCCGCCGCAGGCCGGCCAGCTCGCGCTCCTTGACCCGCTCCATCGTGCGGCTCACGGCGTCGGCCCGCTCGAACCGCGCCTCGGCGGTGCGTGCGCCGCGCGCCTTCTCGACCTCGGTGGCGCGCGCCCACTCCTTGAGGCCGCCCCCGATCACGCGCGCGACCGGGCTGCCGGCGAACCGACTCTCGAGCCCGACCGCCTCGCGCAGGCGGCCGGTGGCGCCGACGATCGGGGCAATCGAGCGGACGTAGGCCAGCGACAGGCGCCGCCCCTTGCGCAACGAGAAGAAGCGCTCGACCGTGATACCCAGCGCGTACATCGACATGACGATCAAGACCAGCACCACGCCGCGCGCGATGGGCCCCATCTCGTGCCAAAGTCCAACCAGCGTGAAATCCATCAATTCTCCTTCTGTCGACCCGATCAATTCGATTTGAACTCGAACCTGCCGAAATAACAGAACGGCACCGCGTTGTTGTCGGCCATGAGCGGCCGATAACGCCAGCCCTTCACGGTCGTGACCACGTTGCGGTCCAGCATGCTGTCGGCGCCCTTCAAGATCGACACGCTGTCGACCGTCCCGGTCTTGGCGACGCAGATCTTCGCCAACACGACATAAAGCATGCCGGCGCGCTGGCGCAGCACTGCCGGGAAGTCGGGATCCTCGCCGGATGCCTTTTGCAGCGCGCCCATCTGCGGCGGCAACATCTTGGGCGCGCGGGGCGCGTCGGTGCCGCCCACCACGCCGCCGGGCGTGCCGCCGATGGTTCCCCCGATCGTGCCGCCGATGGTCCCGCCGATCGTGCCGCCCTTGGTTCCCCCTTTGGTGCCGCCCGCGAAGGCTTGGTCGGGATCGTCGTCATCGGGTGGCTCAGGCTTGGGCTCGGGCTTCGGGTCTTCCTTCTTCGGCGGAATCAGGCGCGGCTGTACCAGCTCGGTCAGCGTCGGTTTGACCTTGGGCGGGGTCTTCTTCTCGGGTCGCCTCACCGCCGCCGGCCGGCGGGGGCGGCGGTGCCGGCGGGGGCGGCGCCGCCGCCATGAAGGTCACCCGCACCGCCGGCGGCGAGATCTCATCGACGTGCCAGAACGAATACGCGACGCCGCCCGACAGCAGGGCGCCGTGCAACAACAGCGACACCGCGTAGATGAGGCGGCGCCGGCGGCGCGGTCGCCGGTCGTCCGCCTCGAGAAATGCTTCAAACGCCATGGCGACTCACAGCTTGGTCGTGACCCCTTGCGCCTCGAGCCCCTTTCGCTGCCACTCGTTGGCCTTGTCGACCGCGGCCTGCCATTTGTCCGGCTCGGCGAAGAACGCAAACGACTTCTGGCGGTAGAGGAGGTTCAAATAGATCATCGCCTCCGGGTGACGCGGGTGCAACGCGATCGCCTTTTCCAGATAACGAATTCCCTCGTCGGCCAGCTCGCTTCGCAGCGCGCCGCTGATGTCCTCGGGGGCGGCCTGCGGTGGCGGCAGCCGCTTCGCGGTCCCCATGCTCGGGGTCGCCGCCGAATTCGCGACGGCCGCATTCGCCGCGCTGGCGCGCGGATCGAATGAGCTCATCTCGGCGCCGCCGCCGCGCGACGACAGCAACTGCCAGATGAACGCCCCCAGTCGGTACTGGGCGTCGGCGTCGCCGGGGCGGGCGTCGGCCGCCTTGCGCGCCCACGACAGCGCGCGCGCCCAGTTTCCCTGCTTGAAGTAGACCTGCTGCAACCCGGTCGCCGCCTCGAGATCGATCGCCGCCCCGGCGCTCGGCGGCCCGGGCTTGCGCCAGGAAGATCGTCTCCAGCGCGGCGAAGATCGTTGGCGTCGAACAGCGTCTGGACGTAGAGCTGGTCGGCCCGCGGATCGCTCGGGGAGAGCTGCTTGAGCTTGGCGAAGGCGTCCAGCGCGCACGCGGCGAAACGGCGGTTCTCCGAGCGCATCTGCGCTGAGGGTGCCGGTTGAATCAGCTGGCGGCAAGTGTAGCCCTTGTTGAGCCACAAGCACGGGCAGCTGCGGCACCAGCGGCTCAGCCCGCTCGAAGAACGATATCGCCTCGAGGTACCGACCCTTCTTGTAGAGCTCGTTCGCCTCCTGGAGGATCTTGCGCCCACGGACCTGCCGGCACCCCGAGGCGCCGATGGCCGTGGCGGCCAGCGTCACGAGCGCGAGCAGGCGCGCCAGGCGGGTGGACCCATCCATATCCCCATGAATCGACGGCCCGGCGCCTTCATTGAGCCCGACGGCACGTCAATCGGGGGTGCCGAGTCAGTTTTCGCGTAGAGCGCAGGCAGGCTTCGCCTGCCGGAGCTCATCGCGGGAGGTTCGGAACCCTTTGAGGGTTCCGAGTTAGTCGCCCTCGCCGACGCGGGTCAGGTACGCGTCGATCTTCTGCCGGGCCTCCGCGCTGGTGTCGATGAACTTCAGCCCCATCCTCAGGTCGTCCGGGCCGGCGCTCGAGACGATCTGGCCCGACACGCTGACCGGGGCATCGTCCCCGGGGAGGGTGAAGGTGAGATTGACCACTGTCCCGATCGGCAAGGGGATGGTGTGCTCCAGGCGCAGACCGCCCCGGGACAGGTTGCCCGCGCGCCGGTAGTACCGCTCCTCGTTCGTGGTCTCTTCCACCCACATCTCGAGGGGGATCCGGGGATCGTTCCGTCGCTCCCCTTCGCGCCGCTGACCATTGGAACCCGACTCTGCAGCCATGCCGCGTCTCCTCGCGAAAATCGTAACACATGCCGGTGCGCGCAGGGCCAGCGGCGCTGAGCCGCTTTTTACAAAACGCGGCGGCGGGTGTAACACTGTCGGCATATGGCACGTCGTCGCATACTCGTCACCGGTGGTTCGGGGTTTCTCGGATCGCACCTCTGCGAGCGCCTGCTCGCCGACGGTCACGAGGTCGTCTGCCTCGACAACTTCTTCACCGGCAGCCGGGTCAATGTCGAGCACCTGCTCGACAACCACCGGTTCGAGCTGATGCGCCACGACGTCACCGACCCGCTCACGCTCGAGGTTGACGAGGTCTTTCACCTGGCCTGCCCGGCGTCGCCGATCCACTACCAGCGCAATCCGGTGCGCACGATCCGCACCGCGGTCGAGGGGACGCTCAACATCCTCGACCTCGCGCGCGAGGTGCACGCGCGCGTCATGATCGCCTCGACCTCGGAGATCTACGGCGATCCGGTCGAGCACCCGCAGCGCGAGAGCTACTGGGGCAACGTCAATCCGATCGGTCCGCGCGCCTGCTACGACGAGGGCAAGCGCTGCGCCGAGGCGCTGGCGGTCTCGTACGCCACCCAGTACGGCGTCGAGGTTCGCATCGCGCGCATCTTCAACACCTACGGGCCGCGCATGCACGAGAACGACGGGCGCGTGGTCTCGAACTTCACGGTCCAGGCGCTGCGCCACGAGCCGATCACGGTCTACGGCGAGGGGCAGCAGACGCGTTCGTTCTGCTTCGTGAGCGATCTGGTCGAAGGCTTCGTGCGGCTGATGGCCAGCAAGCACGGCGTCGATCCGGTGAACCTGGGCAATCCCGCGCGAGATCACCGTGCTCGAGCTGGCCGAGATGACCCGCAAGCTGGCGAAGTCGCGCTCCGAGATCATCCGCGCGCCGCTGCCGAAGGACGATCCGACGCGCCGCAAGCCCGACATCTCGCGTGCGCAGAAACTGCTCGACGGGTGGGGACCGCGGGTCGGCCTGGAAGAGGGACTGGCCGCGACCATCGCCGATTTCAAGCGCCGCCTCGGCGTCTGACCGCCGCGCGCGATCGTATTCAATCACCCCGTATTCAATCACCCGATGATGGCCGGACCGCGGGCGATGCGGGGGCGTGGTCGAGCGGGTCGCCGGTGATCGGGTGGCGCAGCCCCGGCTCGGCGACGTCGGCCAGCGGGATGCGCACGAACGGGCGCGCCAGCAGGGCCGGGTGGGGCAGGGTGAGCGTCGGCGTGTCGACGGTGCGCGCGCCGTAGAGCAGCAGGTCGATGTCGATCGTGCGTGACGCCTTGTCGCGTCCCGCGGGGCGCACCCGGCCGAGCGATCGCTCGATCTCCAGGCACAGCGCCAGCAGCGCCGGCGCCGCGAGCGTCGTCTCGGCGCGCACCACCGCGTTCAGGTAGGGCGGCTGCGGCTCGTCGCTGACCGCGTCGGTTTCGTAGATCGGCGACCGGGCCGCGATCTCGACGCCGGCGGCGGCGTCGAGGCGGGCGATCGCGCCGTCGATCTGGCGCTGCCGATCGCCCAGGTTGGCGCCGAGCGCGAGATAGACCGTCGTCGGACGGGCGAGTTGGGGCATAGGTGCGGCGTTCACTTTAGTGTAGAAAGTCGTCGTGGGCGCCGCGTTGCTCGCCGCCGTGACGACCGGTCTTGCGACCGTGCTCGGCGCCGTGCCCTTCGCCTTCGTGCGCGAGCTGCCGCGCCGCCTTTACGACGGGATCCTGGGTCTGGGGGCGGGCCTGATGCTGGCAGCGGCGACGCTCGGCCTGCTGGGCGAGGCGTTGCGCGACCTGCGCGTCGACGGCGCTCTCGACCCGGCGCGCCTGCTCTGGGTGCTGGTGGGCTTCGGCGCCGGCGTCGGCCTGGCGGCGGCGATGGATCGCCTGATCCCCCACCGGCACGCCGGCGGGCACCATCAGCACCTGGGCCACGAGCCTGGGCACGATAGGCACGATCGCGAGGCGCGCCGCGCCTACGCCGTGGTCGGCGCGCTCACCTTGCACCGCATCCCCGAGGGGCTGGCCATCGGCGCCGGCTTCGCCATCACCGGCCCGTCGCACCTCGGCCTGCTGCTGGCGATCGCCGTCGGCCTGCAGAACGTGTGCGAGGGGATCGTCATGGCGGCGCCGTTGCGGCAGGGGGGCGTCTCTCCGGTGCGCGGCCTGCTGGTGGTCGCGCTCACCGGGCTCGCGACCCCGGCCGGCGACGCTGGTGGGGCTGTGGACCGCCGAGGCGACCGCGCGCAGCCTGCCGTTCATCCTGGCGCTGGCGGCCGGCACGCTGATCTACATCACCTCGAACGAGATCATCCCCGAGTCCCACAGCCACGGCAACGAAGGCACGGCATCGTCGGGCGTCGCCCTCGGCTTCGCGCTCACGCTGGTGCTGCGCGCGGTCTTGCCGTGAGGGCGGGGGTCGCGGGCGCCGCTCACCGCGCAAGACGCGCCGGCAACTCGCCCGACTCGCGAAGCGGGGCCCCGAGGGTAGTCCTTCCGCTACGCCGAACTTCCCCGCAGTCCACACTTCGGCTTCTGGCCGGGTCTGCCACCGTAGCGCTACGCGAGCTGCGCTCGCCGGAGCGCGCTGGCGCGGGGGTCCGCGAACAGGCTCTGCGGATCCCGGATCGCTACGCGCGCTTCTCTTCGCCGCGGCAGCAGCCGCGCCAGGTTCGCGCGGTGGCGCACCGTCACCAGCAGCGCGGTGCCGATCGACAGCGCCAGGTAGGGGCGCGCGACGCCGCCCAGCAGGGCGGCGAAGACCGGGAACGACCAGATGCCCAGCAGCGACCCCACCGACGAGATCCGCAGCGTCAGGTAGGCGATGATGTAAAGGCGCGAAGCCGCACAGCGCGGCCAGCGGCGAGATCGCCAGCGCGACCCCCAGCGAGGTCGCGACCCCTTTGCCGCCGCGGCCGCGCAGGAAGATCGTGAACATGTGGCCGACGATGGCGGCCAGGCCGGCCAGCGCCACCGCCGCCGGCGGCAGCTGTGGCAAGAACCGGCGCCCGATGAACACCGGCGCGAAGCCCTTGAGCGCGTCGCCGATCAGCACCGCGATCGCGAACCCGCGCCCCAGCGCGCGCGCGACGTTGGTGGCGCCGATGTTGCCGCTGCCGACGCTGCGCAGATCGACGCCGCGCGCGCGCGCGACGATGCAGGCCGGTCGGGATCGACCCGGCCAGATAGGCGGCGACGCACAGCAGGACCGCGGTCAGCAGCATGGGTCGGTCACGGCGATGCGGGCGCCGGCGGAGCCGCCGGAGTGGGGGGCGCCGGCGGCTGCGCCGGGCCGGCCAGGTCGGGGCGCCGGCGCGCCCAGAAGGTCGCGACGTCGTCGAGCGATTCGGTGCGCGGACAGTCGTGCGGCAGGCTGGCCAGCAAGGTGGCGCCATACTGCCGGCGCGCGAGCCGTCCGTCGAGGATCGCGACGATGCCGCTGTCGGCGCGGCTGCGGATCAGCCGGCCGAACCCCTGCTTGAGCGCCAGCGCCGCGCGCGGCAGCTGAAATCCGTTGAAGGGATCGCCGCCCTGCTCGCGGATCCGATCGATGCGCGCCGCCGTCAGCGGATCGTCGGGCACGGCGAAGGGGATGCGATCGATCACCACCAGCGACAGCGCCTCGCCGGGGACGTCGACCCCCTCCCAGAAGCTCTGCGTCGCCAGCAGCACCGAGCCGATGCGCTCGCGCAGCGCCGCCAGCAGCACGTGACGCGGCCGCTCGCCCTGCACCAGCAAGCGGGAACGGCAGCGTCGCGCGCAGGTGGGCCTCGGCGATGCGCAGGTTGCGGAAGCTGGTGAACAGCAGCAGCGCGCGTCCCTCGGTGATCGCGCACAGCTCGGCGGCGCGCGCGGCGGCGGCCAGCGGAAAGCGGGCGTCGTTGGGCTCGGGCAGATCGGCCGCCAGGTACAGCAGCGCCTGCTCGGCGTAGCGAAACGGCGACGCGTAGCTGGCCTCGGAGGCGGCGTCGCCGAAGCCCGATGCGCGTGCGCACGTAGTCGAACGAGCCGGCGACGGTGAGCGTCGCCGACGTGAAGATCAGCGGCCCGGCCACCAGATCGAAGCTGCGCGCCAGCGCCGGGCCGACGTCGATCGGCGACGCGTGCAGGCTGACGTTGCGGGCCGTCGCCGCGACCCAGCGCACGCGAGCCGCTCGGCCCGCGATCGACCAGCGCCCCCAGCTCGTCGCGCAGCGCCGCCGCGCGCCGGCCGAGGCCAGCCGAGCTCGGCGCCGTTGCGGGCCTCGCGCACCGCCTCGCCGTCGAAGGCGAGCCAGGTCGCGATCTCGTCGAGCACGCCGTCGAGCTCGTGGTAGCGCACCAGCCGCGCGCCACCCCACAGGTCCGTCGGGCACCGGCACGCGCACCTCGTCGGCGCCGGCGCGCGGGACCGGCAGGTGATCGCGCAGCGCCTCGCCGAGCGCGCGCCCCGCCGCCAGCAGGCGCGTCGACGCGGAGTTCGCGCGCAACACGTCGAGCCCGATGGCGCGCCCGAGATCGCGCGCCAGCGCGAACACCCGCTGCGTCGACACGTGCATGCCGAAGAACTCGGTCGCGATCTCTTCGATCTGGTGGGCCTCGTCGAAGATCACCACCTCGTAGGGCGGCAGCACCTGGGCCTCGGGCCAGGCGCTGCGCAGCGCGAGATCGGCGAAGAACAGGTGGTGGTTCACGATGACCAGCTGCGCGTCCAGCGCGCGCCGGCGCATGCCGGTGACGAAGCAGCGCTCGAAGTACGGGCAGCGCGCGCCCAGGCGCGTCTCGGGCGTCGCCGAGACCTCGCGCCACAGCGGCGAATCGTCGGGCAGCTCGCTGAGATCGGCGCGGTCGCCGCTGGCCGTGCGCGCCGCCCACTCGCGGATCCGCTCCAGCTCGGGGTTCGCGACCAGCGCCCCCTGCCGGGTCTGTTCCTCGAAGCGGCGCAGGCACAGGTAGTTGCCGAGCCCCTTCATCACCGACCACTCGAACGGTTGCGGCAGGATCGATCGCAGGCGCGGCAGGTCGACGCGCGCGATCTGGTCCTGCAGGGTCTTGGTGCCGGTGCTGACCACCACCTTGCGCCCCGACAGCAGCGCCGGCACCAGATAGGCCAGCGTCTTGCCCGTGCCGGTGCCCGCCTCGACGAACAGGCGATCGTCGCGGTCGATCGCCTCGGCGATCCGCTCGGCCATCGCCAGCTGGCCGGGGCGCGACTCGTAGCCGGGCAGCGACGCCGCCACCAGGCCGCGCGGACCGAGGATGCGCGCGATCGGAGACGCGTCCGGGCTGCCGCCCGCGGTGGGATTCAGGGGGCCGGTGGTCACCTCGATGTCCGCCTCGATGTCCGCCTCGGTGATGGCCGACGACCCCATGCGCGCTTACTTTCGGTGATCGGACCCAGGCGCGGCGCCGCTGGCAGCGCCGGCGTGCGCGCGGCTCGCCTTCTCGTCGATGCCCGACGTGCCGAAGCGGCGGCGCAGCTCGCCGAAGACCGCGTCGAGCGGCACGCCGGCCGCCTCCAGCCCGACCAGCATGTGGAACAGCAGATCGGCCGCTTCGTGCGCCGTGTGCGCCGCGTCGCCCGCCGGCAGCGCCTCGGCCAGCTCGCGCGCCTCCTCGAGGATCTTGCCGTTCACCTTGTCGAAGCCGGCGTCGAGCAACGACACCACGTAGGACTTCTCGGGCCGCTCGCGCTTGCGGCGCGCGATGATCGCGGCCACGCGGCTGACGATCAGCGCCGGCGGATCGGCCGGTCCGTCGTCGGTCGACAGCACGCCGTCGCGCGTGCGCCGCGCCGATCGCGCGATAGAAGCAGGACGTCGCGCCGGTGTGACACGACGGCCCCTCGGGGTCGACGCGGTAGAGCACGACGTCGCCGTCGCAGTCGACGCGGATCTCGCGCACCGCCAGCGTGTGCCCCGAGCTCTCGCCCTTCTTCCACAGCGCCGCGCGCGAACGGCTCCAGAAGTGCGCCAGCCCGGTGGTCGCGGTCGCCTGCAGCGCCTCGCGGTTGGCCCACGCGAACATCCGCACCATGCCGGTGGCCGCCTCCTGCGCGATCACCGGCACCAGCCCCTGCGCGTCGAGCTTGACGGTGGCGAGCAGCGTCTCGGTCGCGGTTTCAGGCGGCGGGGTCATGCCAGACCTCCCTCACGGCGACGCCGCGCGCGCGCAGATATTCGTGCGCCTGGCCGACGGTGAACTCGCCGAAGTGAAAGATCGACGCCGCCAGCACGGCGTCGGCGTGGCCGACGGCGATCCCTTCGTACAGGTGCTCGAGCGTGCCGACGCCGCCCGAGGCGATCACCGGCACCGGCACGCGATCGGCGACCGCGCGCGTGAGCTGCGAGGTCGAAGCCGTCGCGCGTGCCGTCGCGGTCCATGCTGGTGAGCAGGATCTCGCCCGCGCCCGCGGCCGCCATGCGCTCGCACCAGGCCAGCGCGTCGATGCCGGTCGGCTTGCGCCCGCCGTGGGTGAAGACCTCCCAGCGCGGGGCGTCCGGCGGCGACGCTGGGTCGCGGCGCGCGTCGACGGCGACGACGATCGCCTGGTTGCCGAACGCGTCGGCGGCGCGGCGCACCAGATCGGGATCGGCGATCGCCGCCGTGTTGATGCCGACCTTGTCGGCGCCGGCGAGCAGCAGCGCGCGCACGTCCTCGACCGCGCGCACGCCGCCGCCGACGGTCAGCGGCAGGAACACCCGCTCGGCGGTGGCGCGCACCATGTCGAGCGTGGTCGCGCGCCCGTCCGAGGACGCGGTGATGTCGAGGAAGCAGACCTCGTCGGCGCCCTGCGCGTCGTAGGCCGCCGCCACCGCGACCGGATCGCCGGCGTCGCGCAGCTCCTTGAAGCGCACGCCCTTCTTGACCCGCCCGCCGTCGACGTCGAGGCAGGGGATGACCCGCTTGCACAGCATCGCTACGTCGTCGCCTTCTTCGTCGCCGTCGCCGTCGCCGCGTCGCCGTGTGGCCGGTGCGGTCTGCTCGCGTCGGCGCACGCGCGCCAGCGCCTGCTCGACGGTGAACGCCCCCTCGTAGAACGCCTTGCCGATCACGACCGCCACCGCGCCGGTGTCGACCAGCGCGTCCAGATCTTCGATGCGCGAGACGCCGCCCGACGCGATGACCGCGCACGGCGCCAGCTGGCGCACCAGGCGCGCCGTCGCGTCGAGGTTGGGCCCCGTGCGCATGCCGTCGCGCCCGATGTCGGTGTAAAGCACGGCGGCGGCGCCCGGCGCGCGCCACGCGGGCGCCGATCTCCGCGGCGTCGAACACGGTGTCCTGCGTCCAGCCCTCGACGGAGACCTTGCCTTCGCGCGCGTCGACGGCGACGACGATCCGCTGCGGCCAGCGACGGCACGCCGATTCGACCATCGCCGGATCCTTGATCGCCGCGGTGCCGGTGACGACGTAGCTGACGCCGAGATCGAACAGGCGCTCGCAGTCCTCGATCGATCGCACGCCGCCGCCGACCTCGACCTCCATGCTGGTGGCGGCGACGATCTTCTTGATCGTCGCCTGATTGTTGGCGTGGTTGTTCTCGGCGCCGCCGCCGCCGCGCGCGAACGCGGCGTCGAGATCGACGACGTGCAGCCGCGGCACGCCGATGCCCGACCAGCGCTGCGCGATCTCCCAGGGGGCGTGCGAGTAGATCTTGGCGCTCTCGCGGCGCCCCTGCTCCAGCCGGACGGCGTTGCCGCCCAGCAGATCGATTGCGGGAAAAACCAACATGCGGCGCGAGTCTAGCGTGGACGTCGGAACCCTCGAGGGTTCCGAGACTCAGCTCGACAAACGCGCGCAGCAGCGCCAGCCCCGCGGTCTGGCTCTTTTCGGGGTGAAACTGGCAGGCGAAGATGTTGTCGCGCGCGACCGCGGCGCAGAACGGGCCGCCGTAGTCCGACTCCAGCGCGACGTCGGCCGGTCGCGCCGGCGCGGCGTAGTAGCTGTGCACGAAGTAGAAGAAGGTGCCGTCGGGGATCGACGTCAGCGCCGGCGGCGCCGGCGGCCGCCGCGGCGCGCCGCGTCCCGTTCCAGCCCATGTGCGGGATCTTGAGCCCGGGCGTCGGCGCGAAGCGGCGCACCTGGCCGGGGAAGATCCCCAGGCCGCGGCAGCTCGGATCCTCTTCGCTGCCTTCGAACAGCACTTGCAGCCCCAGGCAAAGACCGAGATACGGGCGGCCGGCGGCGATGGCTCCGCGCACCGCCTGCTCGAGCGCGCCGCCGCCGCGGGTCAGCCCCGCCATGCAGCCGCCGAAGGCGCCCTGGCCCGGGACGACCACCTTGTCGGCGCGCGCGATCAGCGTCGGCGTCCGCGGTGACGATCACGTCGGCGCCGGCGGCCGCCAGCGCCTTCTCGACGCTGCGCAGGTTCCCGGTCCCGGTGTCGGCGACGGCGACGCGCGGACGGGCGCGCGCCACGCTCATGGCCGCGCGGCGCTCACGACGTGAGCGTCCCCTTGGTCGACGGCACACCGGTCACGCGCGGATCAAGCTGAACCGCAGCGCGCGTCGCGCGCGCGAACGCCTTGAACAGCGCCTCGACGATGTGGTGGGCGTTCTCGCCGTAGCGCACCTCCAGGTGCAGGTTGCACAGCGCCGCCGACGACGAAGCCGCCGAAGAACTCGCGCGCCAGCTCGGCGTCGAAGCTGCCGATCCACTTGCCCTTGATGACGTCGGCCCGGTAGACGAAGGCCGCGCGACCGCCGAAGTCGACCGCCGCCGACGACCAGCGTTTCGTCCATCGGCATCAACGCGTCGCCGTAGCGGCCGATGCCGCTGCGGTCGCCCAGCGCCTGGCGAAAGGCCTGGCCGAGACAGATGCCGACGTCTTCGACCGTGTGGTGGGCGTCGACGTCGACGTCGCCGGCAGCCTGGACTTCCAGGTCGAACAGACCGTGCTTCGCGAACGCCTCGAGCATGTGATTGAAGAACGGCACCGGCGTGGCGATCTTGCGCACCCCGGTCCCGTCGAGGGTGACCGAGAGCTCGATCTGGGTCTCGCTGGTCTTGCGCTCAACCGTGGCGCGCCGGCTGGTCGTCGTCGTCGTCGACATGGGCAGGGGCGCGATTCTAGCCGCGCAAACCCTGCTGGCCAAAGGTTTCTCGGGGAGTCGGACGATATGCTTATATAATGGCCGGAACGGCGCAATGACGAAGCCGCTGCGCAGCCCGGTCGTCGGGTACAACCACAACCTGCGATATCGCGGTCGCCTGTTTCACGTGCAGACCGAGGATTCGGGGCCGGTCAATCCGCACGTCTTCACCCACCTGTTCTACGAGGGGACGATCCTCGCGTCGAAGAAGCTGCAGTACAACGCGGAGTCTCACGAGGACGTCGTGAAGACCCAGATGCAGCATCTGCACAAGTCGATGATGCGCGAGCTGTCGCACGGCGATCACGACCAGCGGGTCATCGCCTTCTTCGCGGCGCGCGGCCAGGAGGCCTTCTCCGAGCCGCCGCCGGTCCGCGCCGCGCCGGCCCCCGCCGCCGCCGTCGCCGTCGCGCCGGCTGCGGTGGCAACGGCTGTCCTTGGCGTGCCGTCCGCCGAGCTGGGGGTACCGACCGAGCCGCTGGTTGCCGCGTCGCCTGCGGCGGCCCAGGTCATTCCGGTCACCGGCGTCGTCGCCGGCAGCATCGACAACGGCCCGACGCGGCGCCCCGCTCCGGCGGTGGCGACGCCTGGCGCCAAGGTGTCGTCGCGCCCGGTCGTCATGGTGAGGCCGACGGCGATGAAGCGGCCGCCGATGGTCTTCTCGTCATCGGCCGACGGCGGCGTCGTGCAGCGCAGCGTCGTGGTCACCGTCGGGGCGCCGGTCGCCCCGTCCGCCGCCGAGCCGGCGCCGCGCATTCGCCCCGCGGCGGTGATCGGCGAGCCGAGCCCGGTCGCCCCGCCGCCGCACGGCGTCCAGTCGCTGGCCGATCAGGCTCCGGTCGCGCGCAGTCGCGCCCCGCTCCCCGGCGGCGACACCGCCTTCTCCGACCTGGTCAGCGACAAGAGCCTCGACGAAGTCATCCTCGAATACCTCTCCGACGACAACGAGCCGGACCGCAGATAGGGACTGGCCCCCGAATGCCGTTCGGCTAATCGCCAAGACGCCGAGGACGCCACGGTCCGGACTCTTGAAATCCGGACTCTGGCGTCTGAGGCGTCATGGCGTTTAGCCGGAAGTCCGACCGAAGCATGGGGCCTAGGCCCTCGCGCGTATCGAGGCGGATCAACTGGCCGGCGTCGGCGTCGAGCAGCAGCAGGTCGCCGTCGGAGATTCCGGCGCAGGCGCCGTGGGCGCCGACCAACGCCGGGATGCCGCGCTCGCGCGCCTGCGCCGCGACGTGGTCGAGGACGCCGCCGGTCTCGACGACCAGGCCGGCGGCCGGCAGCAGCGGCAGCTCGGTCGGCAGCAGCGTGGCCGCGACGACGATCGACGCGGAGGTGGGGGGCGAGGCCGACGTCGCGCGCCGGGTCGCTTCGCCGGTCGACGACGTCGGGCGGTGCACGAAGGCGGGCCCGATGACCCGGCCGGCCGAGGCGCGCTGTCCCCGACTCACGATCCCGCCCGCTGGCGCGCGTTCCGGGGCGCGTCCGCTGGTGATGGGCGTCGGCGGTGGATCCTGCAGCGCCTGTTGATAGACGGCACGGGCGGTGGCCACCTGGGCATCGAGCGTGGCCCGCGCCGGCGGCGGTTCGCCGGCCACGAAGCCGGCGACGAAGGCCCGTACCTGATCGAGCGGCAGCCAGAAGACGTCGGCGGCCGCGGCGAGCGCGCCCCGCTGCGCTAGCCGCTCGCCCTCATGGCGCAGCGCCGCGCGCACGACCGCCTGCGCGCGTGCGTAGAGCTGGTCGTCGTCCTCGCCCACGGCGCGGGCGCGGCGCGCGGTCTCCAGCAGCGATCCAAAGAGCGCGCGCTCGTCCGGGGGCAACCGCGCCCTGATCTCCTGCGCCGCGAGCTGCCAGGCGAGCGGCGCGCTGTCGCCGTCGCCGTCGCCGTCGCTCTTTTGCGCGCCGCGGTCGCCGGTCTCCGGTGACGAGGGGGCCGATGCGGCGGTGACGACGGTCGTGGCGGTGAGAGCCCGCAGGCGCGTTGGGTCCTCGCGGTAGGTCGGCACAGCGACGTCCCAGATCGGCGACTCGTCGCCGAAGCGCGCGAGGTAGGCGGCCAGCGCATCGGCCCGAGCGCTCTCGTCGCGGCTCTGAATCAGCTTGTCGGCGCACCGGCGCCGCTCGTCGGCGACCGAGGGGACGGCGGCGTAGAGCGCGGGCAGGCTCGGCAGATCGTCGGCGGCGTGCGCGCGCAGGAAGTCCTCGAGCGCGCGCGTCGCGCTGCGCGCCGCCGGCTGGATCACGCCGTAGACGCATTGGTAGATTGTTTCGAAGATCGCCAGCGCCTCCTCGAGCACCGGTCGTTCCGCCAGCGCGCGCAACGGAGCTTCGACTCGCGTGCTCAGGGCGCGAAGCTCATCGGTGGCGGCCGCGCCGCCCAGCGTCTCGCGCGGCGCGGGTCCGCCGGGCGCGTAGAAGAGATAGCCGCCGACGACGCGCTGGATGATGCCGATGCGGCAGCGCGCGTCGACCAGCGCCACCAGTCCCGCCTGCGCCGGCGACAGCGGCAGCGGGTTGTGGGCGGCGTCCCAGCGCCAGGCTCCGTCGCCGAGCGCGGCGGCCGGTGCCCAGGGGCGGGGCGCCGGCGGCGCGACGTAGCGACGCAGCTGCAGGAAAATCAACTGACCCTGGTCGGCGACCCATTCGACCTCGACCGCGTGGCCCTGGCGCGCGGCCAGCTCCCGCAGCGCGCGCTCGAGCGCGGCGTGCGTCGCCGGCGCGAGCGCGCCCTTGACGGCGTCGGTCTCGATCACCATCGGCCCGCCGGCCGCCGGATCGAACGCCGCGCTGCCCGACGCCTCGCCGGGGATGTAGCCATGGATGAGCACGCCGCCGCCCAGGTCGCCGCCGTCGTCGACGCCGTTCCGCGCGCCCTCGCGCTGCAGGTCGGCGCCGTGCGCATAGGTGAAGGCGCCCGCCGACAGCGCCGACGCCAGCACGCGACGGATCGCCGCGGGGACGCCGGCGCGCGGCACGCCGACGACCGATTCGTAGATCCCGGCCGCGATCGCGGGGGTGCCGTCGCCGCCGCCGCCGTCCTCGCGCGCGAAGGACGATCGCACCGAGAAGCGGGCGCCGTCATCGGTGGGCGACTCCAGTCGATCGAGGTGGCGGTCGAGCTCGGCGAGAAAGTCCGGGGGCCAGGGAGCCGTGAGAAGCGCGTCGCGGGCCCGGTCGAGCGCCGCCAGATCGGCGGTAGTCCTGAGTGCCCGCGGCAGCTCTGGTCCCCCCGCGCGCAACCGTCGAAAAAGCTGGGCGCCGATGGCGAACGCCGCCGGGACGCGCAGGCCGGCCGCGGCGATCCGCCGCAACGATCGGGCCTTGCCGCCGACGCTGTTGTCGGCAGCAGCACCCTCGTCGTGCGTGAGATCGACGCAGAGGCTCATGGACAAGGTCTACCGCATGCTAACTTCGCCGCCCATGAGAGGGCCGATTCTTTCCGGTGCGCTCGGCAGCACGGCGTCGCTCGACGCCATCTTGCGCTGGGCAAAGGGGGCCGATCCGGTGGTGGTGCTGGGGCCCCTGTGGCTCGGCGTCACCCTCTCGGCCGAGCTGCGGGTGGTCATGCTGGTGGCGTCCGACGATCACGCGGCGGTCAAGCGCGCGCGCCGCCGCGCCGTCAAGGCCGGCCGCGCGTTCGAGGTCGCCGTCGGTGGCGCCGAGGTGCCGCTGCGCCCGCGGTCGGTCGGCGCGATGATCGTCGAGAACGTGTCGGGGCTCGACGCCGGCGCGGCGGCGCGCTGGCTCGAGGCGCTGGGTCCGTGCTTGCGTCCCGGTGGCCGGCTGATCGCCGCCGACGCCACCGCCGACGTCGCCGCGATGGCGCGGGTCTCCGGCACCTTCCTGTCGACCGCGCTGGTTGGATTGACCCAGGAGACGCCACGCGACGGTGTGGTGCTGACCATCGCGCAGGCCCCCGACGCGCGCGTCATGGCGGCCCGCTTCGATGCGGCGCCGCTGCCCCCGGGCGACGCCGTCGTCAGTTCGGCGTGAGCGACACGTTGTCGATGCAGAAGGTGGCCGGTCCGCCCATGATGTTGAAGGCGACGCCCATCGAGCTGTCGGTCGACGCACGGGTGAACATGTGGGTCAGCGTCTGCAGCGACGTGCCGATCGGTTCGTTCATGAAGTCGGAGCCGGTGGCGCTGTACGGGGTCACGGTCTGGCCGATCTTGGCCTCGATCGTCGTGCCGCCGCTGGGCGAGAGCGACGCCTGGTACGAGAACCGGTAGGTGGCGCCGGCGTTGAGTTGAAACGGTGGCGTGCCACCCGACGGATAGCCGATTGTCGTCGACGATGCCGCGCCCAGGGTCACGCACAGCGCGCCGTTGGTGACGGTGGGCCCGCTGACGGTGCCGATGGTCGAGTTCGCCGGCAGTCCCCAGCTGTTGACGCCGTTCGAGAAGTCGCCGTTGGTGATCAGCTCGCCGGCCGCCTGACCACCAGTTCCGGTCATTCCGCCGGTCCCGGTGCCGCTGCCACCGCCGGTGCCGTCACCGCTGGTTCCGCCCGTGCCGGCGGCGCCTCCGCCCACGCCGCCCGCGCCGCCGCCCGGGGCACCGCCGGTGCCAGTGCTGCTGCTGCCGCCGGTGCCGGTCGACGGCGCGGCGCAGTTCGACGTGTGGGTGACGGTCAAGCTCACCGGGCCCGCGGTCGCTCCCGCGGCGACGCCCGAGGCCGAGGCCTGCCCCGACCCGACGCAGGCGCCCCCGCCGCCGAGGACGTTCGCCACCACGGTGACATTGCCGCTGACGCTGTCGGGCAAGTAAATGCCGGCCTTGAACGGCGTCGTGGCGTCGAACGTCGCCCGCGGGAAGTCCTTGCTGGTCCCTCCCGCGATGAGCCGCAAGGTGACCGCGTTGAAGGGCGCGTCACCGAGGACGTCGACCTCGACCAGCGAGCGCTGCGCGCACGAGCTTGCCGAAACGACGATCGCAAGCGCCGCCCCGGCAGCCGCGACGAACCACGGCGAAGAAGCGAGTCTCTGCGTGAAAACAGGCATTAAGGACCTCCGTAAGAGCTGCTTTTCTCGGAATAAGGTCGCAAAAACAACACGGTGACAACGGTCGAGTCGGAAAGGAAGAAGACCAGACCGCGAGCCGTTCGGTAACCCTATCCAGCGCGGACATTCCGTGTCAACGGGCGCGCGCCGCGCCGGGCGTTGTCGCGTCGCGCGCTGCGGCTTGGCTTTTTGCGCTACCCTCAAGGGGAAATGCTGCGGCGTTGGGGGACCGCCCTGGTTCTGTCGATCGCCGCGCACGTCGCGGTGGTGATCGGCGTGGTCGGCGCGCTGTTCCTGGGCGGGCTGTCGACCAGCGTCCCGATCGACGTCGACATCGTCGGCATGCGCCTCGACGAGGTTCACGATCTGCCGCTCGGCCCGCCGCCCGGCGGCGGGGCCGACCCGGGGGATGCGCCGGTGCGCCCGCGCGCGCGGCGCCACGCGCCCAAATCGCCCGTGCTCGACGGCGAGCTGCCGAAGGAGAACCCTGCTGCCGACGACAAGGCCAACGCCCCGGTCGAGCCGGAGGCCGGCGCCCGACGAGGCGCCCGCGCGCGCGAGCAATCTGCGCCAGTACGGCCCCGAGGGCTCGCGCGTGACGGCGCTGCTGCGGCTCGATCGCCTGCGCGCCACGCCCTATGCGCCGGCGCTCGACGCGCTCTTGGGCCGGCTGCCCGATCGGCGGGATCTGCTGGAAGGGACGGGGCTCGATCTGTTTGAAAGCTTCGACGCGTTGCTGATCGCGACGCCCAACCCGCTCGACTACACGGTGACCTTCCTGGCGGCGCGCCACCATCTCAAGGATGCCGACATGCACGCCGCGCTCGACCGCGGGGCGAAGGCGACCGGCCGCACCCTCACCTGGCGCACCGAGGGGCACCGACCGTTCGCCGAGCGCCATGCCCGGCGGACGGGGTCCGAGGCGGGCGCGCGACGAGCGCCTGGTCGTGTTGCCGGCGCCCGGTCTGGTGGTGGTGACGCCGCCCGTCTATCGGTCGCTGCTGCTGGCGATGGCGCGACCACGCGCGCCCGCCGTCGCCGGTCGCGATGGCGGCGCTGACGCCACGCCGATCGCGGTTGCCGGTGCCGTCGCCAGCGCCGGCGTCAGTGCAAACGACGGGCAATGGGGCGCGCTGCTCCGTCGCATCGACGCCGAGGACGGGATCATGCCGCCCGACGCGGTCGCGATGGTCAGCGCGACCGACCTCTTCAGCGCGCGCCGCCCGTCGAGCGGCGGCGACGCCGGCACGCACGGGGTCGCCGCCACCGGCACGATCGGGGGCATGGAGGTGCCCAAGGTCGCCAACGTCTCGATCGGTATCGATCCCAGCCCCTTCCTCGACGTCGTCGCCGAGTTCGCGGACGAGGAACAGGCGCGTCACTGGGAGAGCGCGTGGCCCGCGCTACACCAGAAGCTCAAGGTCAATCCCTATGTGCTGTTGACCGGATTCGGCGCGCTGGTCGCGCGCGCCGAGTTGACGCGGAAGGGGTCGACAATTCATCTGCGCGAGAACGCGACCGAGGCCGAGACGCTGCGCCTGTTGCAGCTGGTGGGGCGATTCATGGGCGCGGGACCGATCGCGTCGCCGTGACTCCGGTGCATTGACACCAGCCCCGCGCGAAGTGTATCGACCGGGGCGGAGGATCGATGCCGACCAAGCTCGCGTTGTTAGGGTGCGTCCTGCTGGGCGGCGTCGCAAGCGCAGGGTGCGCGACGATGTTCACCGGCAGCGCGCAGCAGGTCACGGTGTCGTCGCAGCCTCCGGGGGCCAAGGTCTTCGTCAACGGTGGCTACACCGGGGTGACGCCGCTGGCGTTGTTGCTGAAGACCGAGCGCGATCACACGGTGCTGCTCCAGCGCGAGGGCTACCAGGACACCACGGCGCCGGTCTATCGTGAGTTCAATCCGGTCGCGGCGCTGAATCTGTTCAGCGTGGTCTGCTGGGTGGTCGACCTGGCGACCGGCGCCCTCTGGCGTCTCACCCCGACGGGGGTCTACGTCACCATGCAACCGCTCGGGGCGCCTGGTTCTTATTCGGCGCCCGCGCCCGGCGCCGCATGGCCGCCGGGGGCACCGCCGCCGCCCCCTTATGGCGCGCCGCCGGGGGGCCCACCACCGTCGCCGCCGCCGCCCGGGTCGTATCCGGCTCCGGCCTTTCCGCCCGCGCCGCCTTCGCCCCCGTCGGCACCAGCGCCCGTTCCGGCGCCACATTAGATGGAGCCATGGACCAATGTCCTCCGATCTTCCTCCCCTTCCGCTCCCCTCTCCCTCGTCCGCGGGGGAGAGGGTTAGGGTGAGGGGGTGGCTCGGAGAAAGTTGAGCGTTCACCTTCGTCGGCGGACCCCTCACCCTAGCCCTCTCCCCGGCGGACCAGGCGGACCGGGGAGAGGGGATCGAAGGGGGGAGAGGGGGGGCGGAGGAGAGTCTTCGGCGGTCGCCGTTACCGCCGTGCTGATCGGGATGATGGTCGCCGCGTTCGCCGCGCCCGCCGCGCGCGCGGAGCAAGTCGTCGGTCGCTGCACGATGATGGCCGGCGCCGGGCACGCCACCTGCCGCGTGCCGGCCGCGCCCGTCGCGCCGTCGCACACCGGCGAGCCCACCGGCGATGCATCCGGCGGCGTGCGTGCTCGCCCCGGCTTCGCCGACTTCGCCGCTGGCTATTCGATCTATCGACTGATCAGCGCCACCGACCAGCAGCGCCGGTGTCGCCTGCAGCCGACCTGCAGCCTGTTCGCGGCGCAGGCCGCGCGCCGCTTCGGCCTGCTGCGCGGGTTGCTGATGGGCTTCGCTCGCGCGCAGATGTCGCACTCCGATCAAGATGGGTTCTTGCCGCGCGCGCTGGCGTCCGACGGCAAATTCATCTTCCTCGACCCGGTCGAACGCTGGATCCACGAGCCGCTGTGAGCCGTTCCACCAGCAGCCTCCCGCTCGCCGCGGTGGCGGCGATCCTCTTGGTGGGCGCCGCGCGCGCCGCCTCGGCGTGCAGCGACGACCCGCTGGTGCACGAGTTTCGCGGCGCCGGCGACGACTTCCGCGCGGTCACGGTGCTGCGCCAGCGCGAGCTCGAGCGCCGCGGCACGCCCGCCGGGCTCGACTGCGCGCGCATGATCCTGGGCGCCTACCTGCGCCACGGAGAGATCGATCTCGTCGATGATTGGGTCACGCGCCTGTCGGGCTGGTACGCGCCGCTGCTGGCGCCCGGCCTGGCGCCGCGCCTGCACGTCGAGGTGGCGTACCTCACCGGCAACTCGTCCGACGTCGCGCGCCGCGCCGCCGAGAGCGGGCTGCCCGGCCTCGAGCGGCTGACGATCCTGGCGCGCGCCGCCGAGCTGCCGCTGTCGTTCGACCCACGCGACGCCCTCGCTTGTTCCGCCGTCGCCTGCGCCGAGCTGCAGCGGATCCTCGACGATCGCGGCCACCTGCCGCACAAGAGTCCGGGCGTGGCGCTGGCGCTCGGTGTTGTGCCGGGGCTGGGCCAGGTCTACGCGGGGCGCCCGCTGGCGGGGCTGGGCAGCTTTCTCTTGAACGGCTTCCTCATCGGCACCACGGCGTTCGCGGTGCAGCGTCACGAATACGCGCTCGCCGTGCTGTCGGGCGGCATCGGGCTCGCGTTCTACACCGGCGGGATCTATGGCGGCTACGAAGCGGCGGCGCGCGTGAACGAGCACACCGCCGACGAGCTGCGCGCGCGCATCCGTGCCGTGCCGGTCGATCTGGTGATCAATGACTTCGCGCTCTGATCGCGCGCGTTCCAACGACTTCGCGCTCTGATCGCGCGCGGCGCCCACAGCGCACGCGGCGCGTGCTTTCAGCGCGCGGGCGCCGGCTTCTTGCCGGCGGTCGGCAGCGGCGGCGGCGTCGTCGGCGTCGGCGTCGCTGCGGGCGGCTTGGCGGGCGCCCGGTTCGCGGGCGGCGGTGGCGCCCCCGGTCGCGGCGGCGGCGCCTGCGTATCGGCCAGCACCTCGTCGGCCGTCGTGCGCAGCTTGCCGCCGGTGTCGTTGGGCTTGACCCCCGCCGGCCGCTCCCACGGGATGTCCTGCAGCGGTTGCCCCGCGGTCACCTCCATCATGTAGCGCGCGAACATGGGCACCGTCAGCATGAACGCCGCGTCCTTCTGTCCGAGCGGCCGCTTGCGCAGGTCGTCTCCCATCCAGGTGGTGGTCATCCAGCGCGAGGTGAAGCCGATGAACCAGGTGTCCATGGTCGCGCTCGACGTGCCGGTCTTGCCCGCGGCCGGCAGCCCGGTGGCGCGGATCGCCGGCGCGTGGCCGCGGGTCACCACGTGGCGCAGCAGCGTCGACGTCAGCCAGGCCGTGCGCGGCGAGATCACCGGCTTGGGCCGGCGGCCCGCGAGCGCGACGATGCGATCCAGCCGGTCCCCGGCCGGGCCCTGCGCATCGCCGATCGACGAGTTGTCCTCGAGCACGACGCCGTTGCGGTCGCGCACGCGCCGGATGTAGACCGGGTCGACCAGCACGCCGTTGCGCGCGAAGGCCGAGAAGGCGCGCGTCATCTCGTCGGCGCGCGAGCAGGACGCGCCCAGCGCCAGCGCCTGGTCGGGGATGATCTTGGTCGTGATGCCGAGGCGGCGCGCCCAGTCCTCGACCTCGTGTCCGCCGACCAGCTTGAACAGCTGCACCGCCGGGACGTTCTTGGACCAGATGAGCGCGTACTCGAGGGAGACCTGATACTCGATGGTGTTGTTGAGGTTGGTCGGCGTCCAGATCTCGCCGGTGATCGGGTCGACCTCGGCGCGCGGCACGTCGTTGAGCAGCGAGGTGAAGCCGTACCCGCGGTCGAGCGCCAGCGAGTAGTACATCGGCTTGTAGGCCGAGCCGGGCTGCCGGC
Source organism: uncultured Pseudomonadota bacterium (assembly GCA_963778795.1). Lineage (GTDB taxonomy): Bacteria > Myxococcota_A > Polyangia > Fen-1088 > Fen-1088 > DASRQZ01. The sequence continues at coordinate 910,119 of CAVZVU010000006.1, forward strand.
ACGCCTGCACGACCCGGTTGAACTGCGAGCGATCGTAGTCGTCGCCGCCGACCATGGCGACCACGTAGCCGGAGTGATGGTCGTAGCTGAAGATCGACCCCTCGACCCGCGGCGTCTGTTCCAGCGCCAGCTCGACCGTCTTGGGCGTCTTGGCGCCGCCCGGCGTGTTCTTCTCGTCGAACGCCGGTAGCCACTGCACTTCGCTCTTCTGATCGTAGTTCCAGTCGGACCACCGCCGCAGCTTCGAGCGATGGGCGTTGCGCACCCAGACCACGTCGCCGGGATTGAGCACGCCGATGGTTGATTCAAGCGGCCGCGCGTTGGCGAAGTTGGTCGCGCTGTAAGGGAAGGCCCAGTTCATCCCTTGCGGCGGCAGGAGATAGCTGACCTTGCCGACGCGCACGTGCGCCCCGGTCTTCGACGTCGACTCGACGATGCCCAGGTAAAGGCGTCCCTCGATCGGGCGGCTCGTCGCGATAGCGCTGCTCGGCGCGCCGGATGAACGCCGCGGCGGCGCCGCCGCTGAGCCGCGCCACCGGCCCGCGCCAGCCCTGGCGCTTGTCGAGCTTGCGCAGCGAGAAGTCGACGTTCTCCTGCGCCGAGGCGTCGATCCAGGGTACGAGCGTGGTCTCGATCTCCAGCCCCGCCTCCCACAGCGCCTTCTCGCCGTAGCGGCTCGCGATGTCGCGGCGCACGTGCTCGGCGAAGTGGGGCGCGACGTTGCGGAAGAAGTCGGGACGTTCGCGCACCACGACCGGACGCGCGCGCCACGGGTTCGCCTCGGCCTCGGTGAGGTAGCCGGCGGCCACCATCGCCGCCAGCACCTGGTCGCGGCGCGCCCGCGCCCGTTCGATGCTGGTCAGCGGTGAGAAGCGCGAGGGCGCGCGCGCGAGGCCCGCCAGCATCGCCATCTCGCCGAGGTCGATCTCGTCGATCGATTTGTCGAAGTAACGCCGGGCCGCCGCGGCGACGCCGTATACGCCGTGGCCGAGGAAGATCTGGTTCAGGTAGAGCGTGAGGATGTCGCGCTTGCTGTAGCGTTTCTCCAGCCGGCGCGCGAGGATCGCCTCGCGGATCTTCCGCTCGAAGGTGCGCTCGGTCGACAGGAACGACTTGGCGACTTGCTGGGTGATCGTCGAGCCGCCTTGCGCCACCTCGCCGGCGCGCAGGTTGGCGCCCAGCGCGCGCGCGATGCCGCGGTAGTCGATGCCGCCGTGCTCGAAGAAGCGCCGATCCTCGGCGGCGATGAACGCTTTGATGAGGGCGGGCGGAAAGCGTTCGTAGGGGAGGATCTCCCGGCGTTGATTGGCCAGCTCGGCGAGCGGCGTGCCGTCCCAGGCGCGGATGATGGTCGTGGTGGCGGCCGTCTGGTGGTACGTCGCCAGATCGGGCAGGTTGGGCAGCGTGCGGGCGAAGTAGAGATACGTGATCCCGCCCCCGACGCAGAACAGCCCGGCGACGCAGATCGCCCCGAAAGCATAGAACTTGGCCAGCCAGTACCAGAAGCCACCGTCGGAGGGATTCTCGACTTTGATCACCGGCAGGCCGGGGGACGGCGGCGACATGTAGTGTCACTTTAGCATCAGCGTCGCCCCCGGCGTCGAGAGCCGCGCGCGGGGGCTCAGGACACTGATTCCAAACACCCGGTGGCCGCTCGCGCGCCCGCCCAGACGCCGTCGCTGCCGGGACGCGAATCAATCACAGGAGGCACCTTTGATGACACTACGCCCCGCCAAGTCCCTATGCCCGTGGTTCGTCCTGAGCCTGGCGCTGGCCGCCTGCACCGGGGGCGTCGAAGGCGGCACCGACGCGGGGACGCCGAGCGGCAGCGGGGGCGGGGGCGCGACGACCGGGACGGCGGGCATGAGCGGCGGGACCGGCGGCACGCGCGGGATCGGTGGGACGCCCGGTACGGCTGGGACGACCGGGACCGGCGGTGCGCGCGCCACCGGCGGCGCACCGGGGGCCGGCGGCATGAGGGGGACCGGCGGAACCACCGGGGGCGGCGGCGCGCCCAGCAACGATCAGCTGGTCGGCTGGGCCGCCCAAAGCTGCACGGTCGGCGGGGTGACCACCACCACCGGTGGCGGGTCGCTGACGCCGACGGTGGTGACCACGCTGGCGGCGCTGAACACCGCGGCCGGCGGAACGGCGGCGCGGGTGATCCAGTTCTCGGGGAACCTCAGCGGCAGCCTGAACGTCGGATCGAACAAGACCATCATCGGCGCGCCGGGCGCGACGATCACCGGGCACGTCGAGCTCGACCGCTCGGCGAACGTCATCCTCAAGAACTTCACCGTCGTTGGGCTCAACTGCTCCGACGTGCCCGCCAACGGCGATTGCCAGGACGGCGCCGACGGCGTCACGGTCAACAACGGCGCGCACCATATCTGGATCGATCACCTCGACGTCTCCGACGGGTCGGACGGCAACCTCGACATCACCAACGCCAGCGACTGCGTCACCGTGTCGTGGACCAAGTTCCACTACTCGGCGGCGCGCGTCGCCGGCTACACCGGCGAGGTCCACCACTTCTCGAACCTCGTCGGCGGCGACGACGCCGCGACCGGCGACACCGGGCACCTGCGCATCACCTGGCATCACGACTGGTGGTCCGACCACGTCGTCGAGCGCCAGCCGCGCGTGCGCTTCGGTCAGAACCACCTGTTCAACAACCTGTGGACCTCGGCCGGCAACAACTACTGCGTCGCGGCCGCCGTCAATTCGAACGTGCTGCTCGAGAACAGCGTCTTCATGAACGTGCGCGACGCCCTCGACACCACGAACTACTCGAACGCCGCCACGGTCGCGCTCGCGCGCGGGGACATCTACAGCGGCACCTCGACCGCACCCGCCAACAAGGGCACCGGCGTCTTCACGCCGCCGTACCCCTACACCGCCGACGACGCGACGACGGTGCAGGCAGCGGTCACCGCCGGCGCCGGGCCGCACTGAGACGCGCGCGAAACCGCTCGCCCGTCGACGTAGCCCGCCCGTCCACAGTGGACTGCCGCGCCACAAGCGGATGGCGGCCCTGCTCTGACCTTGTGGTCTGCGCCGCCACGCGCGGCCGGGACTCGCGCCCGCCGCGCGCCGCTGCGACAGGCGCGGCGCTTGCAACCGACGCACGCGCGGTGGCCGCGACGCCGCGGCGACCGAGACAAAGGAGATCCCATGTCATTCGTGAAGGCTGGTTTTCCGGTATTCGCTTCGATGGCAGCGGCCGCGACCCTCGTGGCGTGTGACGGCGCGCCCGCGCCGGCGCCCGGCGACGCCATCCAGATGCAGGCGCGCGCCCTCACCGCCGCCGATCGACTGGCGGCATGCGCGCAGGACCCGCGCGTCGTCACCGGGTTGGCGACGCAGCAGGTATGCGCGGGCGCGGACATCTTCTTCACCGAGACCTTCGCCGGCAACGGCCGCACCTGCGGCACCTGCCACCCCGCCAGCAACAACACCACGATCGATCCGCGCTTCGTGAGCAACCTGCACGCGAGCAACCCGAGCGATCCGCTGTTTGTGTTCGAGACGAACCCGGCGCTGGCCAACCTGGAGGTCGGCGACCGTTTGTTCCAGAACGGCGTCATTCTCGAGAACGTCGACGGCTTCGAGGACGCGACGCACAAGTTCGTGCTGCGCGGCGTGCCGCACGTGCTGTCGATGAAGACCAGCGTGGCGGCCGACACGGGCGACGGCACGACCAACCCGCCGATCGAACGCACCGGCTGGGGCGGCGACGGCGCGTCGGCCGACGGATCGCTGCGCCAGTTTCTGACCGGCGCGGTCACGCAGCACTACACGAAGTCTCTGGCGCGCATCGTCGGCACCGACTTCCGCCTGCCGACCTCGCAGGAGCTGGACCTGACGCTGGCGTTCCAGCAGGCGCTCGGCCGCACGAACGAGCTGGACCTGACGCAGGTCAGCCTGTTCGACGCCGACGCGAACGCGGGGCGGCTGGCGTTCATGGATCCGCAGCGCGGGCGCTGCAACGTCTGCCACTTCAACGCCGGCGCCAACTCGCAGGACACGGGCAAGAACCGGAACTTCGACACCTTCACGCGCCTGACCGCGACCGCCAGCTTCACGCCGACGTTCGACGGGGTCGCGCTGTTCGACGGCGGATTTGGCGGCAAGAACGTCACACACCCGAACTTCGACGCCGACAACAACGGCGTGTTCGATTCCTTCGGCAACGGAACCTTCAGTACCCCGTCGCTGGTCGAGGCCGCCGACACGGGCCCGTTCTTCCACAACAACTTCATCAACGTCTTCAACACCGGCAGCGACATCGAGGACTCCGTCTTCTTCTACGTCGAGCAATTCACCGGCTCGCCCGCCGATCTGGCGCTTCGCGCCCGCTTCGGGGGGACGCCGATCACCCTGGCGGGGAACGACGGGTTCAACATCGGGCGCTTCCTGCGCGCGCTGAACGTGGCCTTCAACCTGGACCTCGCCAAGCAGCGCCTGCGCGCCGCGCAGACGCTGTTCAATCGCTTCCGCGACACGCGCGTCGACCTGCAGATCAAGCTGATGCAGCTGGCCGTCAACGAGCTGGACGACGCGCGCGATGTGCTCGCCACCGGCAAGGTCGTGCAACCCTTCTATCCCGTCGCCGTCGACCGCATCGACCTGGCGAAGGCGGAGATCGCGGCCGCCATCGCCGCGCCGGCGTCATCGCGCGGCGGGAAGATCTCGAACGCCATCTCGCGGGTCGAGAACGCGCGCGATCAGATCGGCGCCAACATCAACTTCACGCTCGGGTCCGGCAACCTGTTTTTCTAGACGAAAGCCGCCAGGCGATCGGGCACTTGCCCGGACACGATCGATGCCAGCCGCCGGCTCGAAAATCAACCTGGGACGGGTCGTAGATGACGATCTGGAATTTTCGGCCTCGCCCTCGGCATGGGTTGCAGCCCGCTCCCTCTAGAAGCTGCAGGAGCCGTCGGTGCAGAGGGGCGAGGTCGCGGGCACCAGGTAGCCGTTCGTCACGACGGTGTCGGGCAGGCCGCAGGACGTGGTGAACACGGTCGGCGGCCTTCCTGGGCAGGTCACCGTGTAGACGTTGTTGATTTCCTTGTGCGTGGTCACCAGCGTGGTCCCGGCCGCGTCCGTCATCACGCTGTTCACGGCATAGTTGGGGCCGTTGGTGGTCACGAAGGTCCGCGTGTAGCAGAGCGTGTCGCCCTTCTTCACCTCGAACGTATCCGTCATGTTCGATTGCGCCAGGTTGCTCATCTGGCTGTCCATGATCCTGACGCCATTCTCGTAGCAGATGGCTTTGGTCATCGGGACCGAGACCGAATTCCGCTGAGACACAAAGGAGACACGATCCGCCGGCGGTGCACTCGACCATCAGATCATTCACATGCTGAAGGCAGGCGAGGTTCGTGCAGGGATCTGTACCGCCGCCCGTTCCGCCCAGCGCGCTGCCGCCCGCCCCGCCGCCGCCGGTGCCGCCGCCGCCGTCGGACTTCGGGGCGCCGCCGCTACAGCCCACCAGGATCGCGAAGAGCAGACAGCCGGCCCGTCCGTGCATTCCGCGCCGGAGGGTAGCGCGAAAGCGCCGGCGGCTCCAGAAGGTGCAAGTGCCGTCGGTACACCCCGTTGAGCATGAGCGTGTGGAAGTGGACGTTCAGATCGAGCGCCGAAACACCGCGCGCGGCGTGGCCGTGGCTCCGGTGTGGCCGCGGTCGTCGCTCGCCCTCACATGGTGAGAACGACGCGAAACTGAGCGTTGCCGCTCATCATGCGATCGTAGGCCTCCGCAGCGCGCTCGAGCGGGAAGGTTTCGATCATCGGACGGACACCGGTGAGCTCGGCGAACCGTACGGTGTCCTCGGAGTCGGGTGGCGTTCCCGAGGCCCAACCTTGAATGTCGTGGACGCCGAAGATCAGCTGCACGGGTGTGACCTCGATGGGATCGGTGGTCGCGCCGACCACCAGGAGCTTTCCGTGCGGGCCCAGGCCGTCGATCAGCGCTGACATCGCCTTCGAGCTCGGGGCGGTCGCCAGGATCACGCGCGCGCCGCCGAGCTCTTGCAAGGCCTGCGCTGCGTTTGTGGCCTTGGAGTCGATGTACACGCTCGCGCCGAGCTTGGTCGCGAGCCGCGCGTTTTCAGACCCGCGCCCGATGGCCGCGACCCGGTAACCGAACTTGTTCGCGAATTGAATCCCGAGATGACCGAGCCCCCCGATGCCCTGGACGGCGACGAGGTCACCGGGCAGCGCGCCGCTGTGTCGAAGCGCGTTGAACGTGGTCACTCCGGCGCAGAGCAGTGGCGCGACTTCGGCGTCATTCAGCGTCTCGGGCAGGGCGACCAGCGCCTCCGCGGGAGCCACCATGTACTGCGCGTAGCCGCCGTCGTAGCTGATGCCGGAGATCAAAAGATTCCGACAGGTGCCAAAATCGCCGCGTCGGCACGACAAGCACGTGCCGTCCTGCCCGCCGTGCCAGCCGACGCCGACGCGCTGGCCCTTCTTCCACACCGAGACGCGTTCGCCCAGCGCATCGACGATGCCCGCGACTTCGTGTCCGGGGACGCGGGGGTACTGAAGGCCGGGCCAACCCTCCTTCGTGAGCACGTCGCTGTGGCACACGCCGCAGGCCTTCACCTGGATGCGCACCTGTCCCGGAGCCGCCTTCGGGATCTCGCGTTCGACGATCTCGAACGCTGCTCCCGCCTTGGGAACCTGAGCTGCCTTCATTGTTGCGTTTGTGCTCGCGCTTGCCATGGTGCCTCCTTCAGGCGTCGGCACGGCCCGTCTCGGCCATGGGTCGTCGACCGCGTGGTCGACGTGGTGTCGCGGTGCCGCCGCCGGGCGCGGGAAGTGACACCGTGAGGCCGAATACGAGACGAAACCTCGCCACCCGAAAGGTCTGGTGCACACCACGTGCCCCTGCGCTGAACGTCAGGCGACACACCGGCGGCCTTGCCGACGACGTCTGGCGTGTCCTTATTCACAGCGAGGACTACAAGCAATTCCTGTCGAGCGTGGCGGTCGACATGGACCTCAAGGAGAAGAAGATGGCGACCATCCATTTCAACGAGACCACGAAGTCGACGCCTGAGCAGTTCGTCGCGGCACTGACCGACTTTGGGCCGGGCCGCTCCAAGCTCTTCGGCAACAGCGCCGACGAGTACCTCGAGGTGCATGGCCAAAAGGCCGGTGAGGCCGACGTGACCGAAGGCTCGCGCGGCATCTGGGAGCGCCTGCACTACGACTGGTCCGATCCCAACCGCGTCGTCATGACGACCACCGACTCAAACATATGGGGCGGCCACTCGGGCCACACCTATACCTTCACGCGGCAGTCCGACGGGACGACCAACGTGGACGTCGTCGTGGTCCGCGAGGGCAAGAACCTCAAAGGGCGGCTGGTTGAATTCGTGGTCGGGACCGTTGGCAAGGGCGTCTTGGTGAAGGCGTTCGACAAGACGGTCAAGGCCATCGAGGCCCGGAACGACGGGGAGAGAGCGGCGGGGCTCAGCTAGCGGAGAGCTCGCCGCGCCGCCGGCGCCTTCCCGCGCGGGCTCAGCTCGGCCAGGCGCGCCGTAGCGGATGCCACCCAGCGGCCGAACTCCGTTTCGTCGGGGACCTGAGCGGCGGCGGCCTTCACGAGAGCGAGCGCGGTTCGCGCGTAGCGCACGGCCGGCGTGGACGCGCGGAGCAGGTTGTGAAGGTGCGCCAGGGTGCTCGCGGCCCAGTACGCCATGCCGACGTCGTGGTAGCGCGGGTCGACGGCGACTAGTGGCGCGAGCAGCCGCAGGACGGCGTCGCACGCCGACAGCGCGGACTCTTGCAACTTCTCTCGCGCGGGACCAGGTGGTGGCGCGCTGCCGAAGAGGCGCGACACCTGGAGCTGAGCCTCGGAGTATCGCAGCGTCGCGACGATGCGCCGCTCCTCGAGAGCGAGCGATGCCTCCGGCTTGGCGAGCAGCGCCATGGCAGCCTCGCGGCGCTGCCGCCGCTCGGTCGCGACGAGTGCCGTCGCGCGCGGGTAGACGCCCAGGATCGCCTCGCGCTCGATCTCGCTCTTCTTCGAAGACAAATATGCGCCTGACAGGACGTTGCGTTCCAGGGGACGATGGTCGCTTCGAAACAGCGTCACCTCGGGGCCGGATTCGAACTGCGCCTTGACGCTGAAGTTCAGATCGCACTCCTCGCGCGTCACCGCCCTCCGCGACTTGCTGTCCTGGCCCAGCAACGCGATGCCGAACGACGCGTTCGACGAGACGAGGCTGGCGAGCGGAGGGATCTCCATTTTTTGCGGGAGGTGCGGCGCACCGGGGCCACCTTCGTAGGTTCGGATCGATCCCTCGGGCCTCCACATCTTGCCGTCGAGCTCAAGCGTGTGCTCAGCGGGTCGATCGTGAAGGTCACTGCCGTCGATGATCTCGTCGAGAGGGAGGACGCGCTTGAACCACTCGAAGCGCCCCACGATCCGCTTGCCGTTCGAGCGAACATCGTCGGGCTGCGGCTCGGCGAGCTCCATCCACGCGGGCCACGTTCGGCCCTCGCGAAAGTGGGCGAAGAGGAACCGCATCGGTTGCGAGAAGAGCTTGTCGATCGTCAGGCTGACGGCCAGAACCTCTCCGCGCGGAAGCGCCGCGGGCTCGAACGAGAAGGCGAGGCGCCGGATCGGCTTCCTGCGGACCGCTGCCAGGCCCTTCGCCAGCTGCGGCAGCTCCAGCGCGGCTTGTAGCTCGTCTTGCCTGGCCTGCAACGCCTCCTGCATCGCGGCGTCGATCGCGCGATCGTCGACGGACTTCTTTCCCAAGACGGCGCGCGCGAACCGGGCGCGCACGTCGGGAGAATCCAGCCCCGCCGTGGCGTCGAGCAGCACCTTCTGAAGCAACGTATCGGGCGGGCGGCAGGGACGCACCAGGACGACGACGGTCACCATGCCGCGCTTCACGCGTTGCTTCTCGGCGCGGGCGATCTCCTCGGCCACCCACGGCGAGGCCACGGCCGAGGGCGAGAGCAGCAAGCACATCACGTCGGCCTTGGCGATGCCGCCGCCCAGCTCCGTCTTGAGATTGGCCGCGACGCGAATGTCGAAGACGTCGAGCCAGACGTTACAGCCGTGGCCCTCCAGCAGCCGGCGCATTTCGAGCGCCTCGCGTCGGTCCACGGATGAATACGAGATGAAAACCGAGGTTCGCCCCATGACCCGCCGGAGACAGTAACATCGCCGCGATGCTCTACATGGTGATTGAACGCTTCAAGTCCGGCGTGGCGCCCGCGATCTATCGCCGCCTCCTGCGAACACCCCTCCCTGCGAACACCCTCCCGAACACCCCTCCCAGGTTGATGTTCGATGTCTGCGCGCGGGAGTTCCGTCCGTCCGGACGGCCACCGTCCTTAATCCGGACGGCTCCCAACGAAGAATCAACCGTTTAGACAGGCCGTTCGTGCGCTCGTCGGGACAAGACCTGTGCCAGTTGTGGCTGTGAGCAGGCTCGAAAATCAACCTGGGAGGGGTCGTATACGGGAGGGTCTTCCGCAATTCCTCGGACAGCGCCGGATCGTAGTCCGCGATGACCTTCTTCAGCGGGCGATCGAGTCTCGGCCAGGTGCCGTCGGCAGTCCGCCGCAGGATCGTCCCGAGCGTGCGGCCGGCGCGCGCCGCCTGCTCCGGATCCTTCGCGAGCGCGTTCACCAGCGCCTCTCCCAGGTTGACGTTTGAAACCGGCGTGCGAGGACACCGTCCGTCCGGACGGCCACCGTCCCGATTCCGGGCGGTCGCTGACGAGGAATCAACGATTAGGGGGCGGTCGTTCCGTGCGCCGCTGGACACGATTCGTGCCAGGACGGCGCGACCTCGGTTCGGAAATCAACCTAAGGGCGGGGCTCCGAGCGCGCCGTGGCGGGGCCAACCGCCACACGGGGATCGCGATTGGGCGTCGACCAACCGCCCGCCGCCAACGACGGCGCGCGACTCAAATATAGTTCGTCGTGCAGGACCAGATCATCCCTGCGTCCCCCGCGCTGCACCAGCAGAGTCTTATACCACCCCCATCCCAACACACCTGCCCCAAGGTGCAGGACATTCCCTGGAGATCGATGCAATGGGAGACGTCAAAGCCGCTCGGAATGCAGATTTTGGACGCTGCGGAATGACTACCTGCCGGACAATCGCCCCAGAAGCCGTCGTCGCCGCAGGCTGGTGACCCGAGATCACCAGTGGTCTCATTGCAGCAGGGAGTGGGGGTTTGGGCGCAGGAGTTGGGTGGACACGTCGACAGGAGCACGGAGGCTGGCGGACAACGGATCGCCCCCGTGCCCTCGCAGTCGTCCAGCGACGGTGTCGAGCTATCTGTCGTCGCGCATGAAGAAACGCAGGGGCTAGCGTAGTTGTAGCAGGTCGGCCTGCCTCCTTGCCCATCTCCGCCCCCGCCGAATGCGGATACGATCGGGCTGCACGCAGCGAGAAGCGCGCAACCGTCTGAGGGTCAATCCTGGCAAGCGCGACCTCGCCCACGAGGGCGTCGGCCGCATCGACGGGCACGTCCACGGGTTGGGGCTCGGGCTCGGACCCAGCGACTTCACAGGAGGTTCAGGAACGCGACGAGGTCGCTCTTGCCTTGGTCCGTGATGTTGCAGGCGCCTGTCGTCTTGTCGCAGATATCACCGACGGCGTTGATGAATCGCTGATAGTGGTTGACGACGTCGTTGAGCGTCTTGGCTGAGCCATCGCGAAAGTAAGGCGGCGTTTGGCTGATGTTGCGCAGCGTCTGGATCTTGAAAAGCCCGAGGTCCGCAAGGCGGCCGGTGATGAGCGCGATCCCGAGATCTGGTGCAACGACCTCGAGGTCGTTGCCGTTGTCGCCTGCACCGGCGATGATCCACGTTCGATCGACGTTGGCGGTGGTCGTGAAGTTGCCTCCAACCAGGCCGAGTGGTTCTGCGTTCGCGCTGACCAGATTACTTTCGACGCGACTGCCCGCGCCGAAGGCGGCGTTGTCGGCGCTCGTCGTATTCAGCATCGGACCGTCGTGGCACACGGCGCACTGCCCTCCGGGCTCGAAGAACCTCCGCCCGCGCACCTCGGCATCGGTGCCACCGAGGGGAAGCTCGGGAGCGGCTCCGCCGCGCGCGAAGCCTTCCGTCGCTGCAGATGAGAAGAACCCATCGGTCGCCTCGAACGCGGCAATCGCCTGGGTGTCAGCGGTTGACGCCGGCGCTGGCGCCTGATAGTGCGCCTCGATCGCCCCCAGAGCCTGCGATGGTAGGTCGGCGGCGCGCCCGTCAGCCATCAGCACTTGGTCGGTCAAGGAGATGTCCAGTATCGTCGGGATGCCGCGATTAACCGTGAACATGGTTGCGGCTGGATCCTCCTTGATTCGAATGTTCGGCGGGAGGGGGAGCGTCACTCGAATCGTCGCGTTCTCCCTGACGCGCGTGTACGCGTTGCCGTAGCCGTCGTCGCTGTCGATGCTGCGAAATAGAGGGTCGCCCGGGTCGCTCCCGAAGCGAGCCTCCACCTGCGTCGGCGTGATCGTTCCGTTCTCCCGGCTGTGGCAGGTGCGACACGTTCTGCCGTTTCCGCCGAACGTCTCGTCCTCAAACAGATGCCCGCCCCTGGTCGCGACGACGTTTGCTGCGTCGTTCCCCGAGGCGCAACCTCCTCCGAGAGCGATCGCCACGACGAGGAAGGAAGCTCCGCTAAATCGATGATTGGAATTCAAAGAAGTGGCGGGTTCCCTTGAGAGTCTGACTCTGGTTTGCATGATTGCCCCCGCAGGGAGGCACAGCAATCGACGTACCATCGAGGAAACGCGCGGCGGCGCGGTCGGAGCCCACGTTTCGCGGGCGACGGCGATCCGCCGCCTGCGCGGAGCCCGCGCAGGTGGGCAGAGCCTGCGCAGCGGTCCGATCTGCACGCCACCGGCATCTCCTCCCCGCGAACGTCACCGCAAGACCTCCTTGCCGCTGGCGTCGAGAAAGGCGAAGGCGCTCCTCGGCAGCTGGTCGGCGCACGTCCCTGGGCCAACTCGGCGCAACCGCGCGGGACCGCCTAGTAGAACCTGACGTCGTCGATGGTCAGATCGGCGACGCAGGAAGGCGTTCCCGCGCTGATGGACGCATCTGCGAAGAACGCCCATCCCAAGCCCGTGACCTTCGCGACATCGATCGGTGTCTCGGGATCACCGTGCGCCAGGGCAGTGAAGGGCACCATCACCGTTTGCGGCGCCGACGTGATCTGACCGGAGGCAAACGTCTTCAACGGGGGACGAGCTCCTGGGAAGCCGACGCCATGGCTGCCATACACCGGGTCTCCGTCGTCGAAGAGGTGCACGCTGTCCTCTGTGAAGTACGCGAGTGTGCAGCCCGAGAAAGAGCCGCTGATCGTGAACTGCACGCCAACGAAGCCGGCCGCATCGATGCAGTCCTGGAAACGGTCGACGACGAACAGCACCTGGCTCGTCGGCGTCGCGGGCGCGTCCAGCGTGATGTGCAGCGTCCCGTCCGTGGCGTAGGTCGGTGCAGGAGTGCCGAAGGCTGAGACGACGCCCGGGATGTCGGTTCCGCCGGCGCCCATGAACGTTGCGATGAGCCCGTCCGCCGGCGCGACCGTGGTATTGGATGCGTTACAACCGGGAACGAAGTCGGCGCAAACGGTGCCCGGCGGCCGACAACCGGCGGGAGTACCGCCGTTGGCTGGGCACGGCACGGCAAAGGCCAGATCGGCGCAGGTCGGGGTGCAGCCGAGGGCCGTGCAATCGTAGAACTGAACGTCGTCGACCCAGACGTCGAACGTCGTGTTCGGCCGTGGCGTGAAATTGACGTTCAGGAGGTGGGAAGGATTCCACAGCGCGGAGCCACCCGCTTGACTGAATGCGGTAAACGGAACGATGTACTCCACCCAATCGCTGCTCGGCGCGGTGATCTTGAACGAGAACGAATTGCCGCAATGGTGCTGGCCCGGCTCGTCCGCGCACTGGCCTCCCTGCCTCGGCAGCGCCGTCTCTACCGTGGGGAGACCGACAATGACCGGCACGTTGTTCTTCATCCAGAACCGGAGGCCGCTGCGTTGGCTCGCGTCGTAGGCCTGGGGCGCATTCAAGGCAAAGCCCATGAATGCGCCCCACTCGGTGAAGCCGGAACCGGTCAGGCGAGCCGCCTGGTGGCTCGTGCCTCGGCCTCCCGGGATCGCCGTGGGGAGGAAGTCCGTGCCTTCTCTCGGCATCAGATCCGTGCTGGTGCCGTCTCCGATCGCGTACCACGCTCCCCGCTGTCCACCCGAGTCACAGATGGCCGAATCGCCGTCCTCCATGTCGTCGATCAACAACGGACTCACACACAAAGTCTCCACGGCGGCGCAAACGGTCCCGGGTGGTTGGCAGGACGAACGGGGGCCACCCAGCGCGCGGCAGGGGACAGGGAAACGCGGATCGGTGCACTTCGGCTCGCATTCGGTGCCCGCGCACCCATAGAAAGCGACGTCGTCGACCCACAGGTCGAACGGCGCGCCCGGCGGAACCCGGAAGTTGACGTTGTACAGATGGCGCGGATTCCAGGTCGCAGAACCGCCGCGGCTCCGAAGAGCGTTGAACGGCACGTCGTACTTGAACCAGCCGGGAGCGGGCGCTGTGATGTGGAACGAGAAGTGATCGTTGCAACCGTTCTCGCATTGGCCTCCTTCGCCGGTCGGCATGGTCTCCTCGGTGGGAAAGTCGATCGCGACGGGAGTGCTGCTTCTCATCCAGAACGTGACTCCCCCCAGGCCGCTCACGTCAAAAGCCTGTTTCGGGGACAGGGCGAAGCCCAGGCGCCGCCGTCGATCGGAATGGCCGTCGACCAGGCGCCCCGGCCGAGCACGTGACCGTCGCGTTCAACCACCAATCCCTCCACCTGCGCGCCCGGCGGGACCACGATGGTGAGGCGGGGAGAGACGCGGCTCGAGCCCGCTGACGTGGTTCGTCGCTTCGCTCTCACGCATGCGCCGCATCGTCGGCGTCGAGCGCAGGCGTGTCAATGCGACCCCGTCTTCATGACGATCACTCCCAAAGCAACGATGGCGCCAAGCAGGCGCCAACCCGAACGGCTCGTCGCATGCGCTTCGATCGTGGGCGGCGAGCCGGCGGCCTGCGCCGTTCTTGCGCACCTGCCGCTGCCAGCGGCGCGAGCTGAGCAGAAGCGGCTCAGTCTCGATGTCAATGCTGGTCGGCATACGGATCGGGCGCGCTCGTTTCTCTGTTCCAGAAGTGCTGGCGGCGGCGGGTTCGGTACCCGGAGGGCTGCGATGCCGCGTACGCGACTTTCCGGCGCCAACCGCCGGCTACTTTCGGCTCAACGGCGTCGCCCTCGTCATCCCTCCCTTGCGCGCCCTGAACGATGCCGATCTCACCGAAGAGGTGGGTTGGATCCCGTCGCTGGCGGCGGATGTAAATCCGACCAGGCAGGTCCCCGCTATCGTACAGAATCAGGCCGGTCCGTTGGAAAAGGCCCGGTAGGGCCGCCCAGCGCCAGCCGCAACTGGGCGATCAGGTGGGGGACTCAATTGAGAAGGCCGTAGAAGGCGGGGGGACTAGAGAATCCGATGTTGCGGTCGGGGAGAGTCGAACTCCCACAATATTGCTATCACCAGAACCTGAATCTGAATCGCACCCGATTCAGCATCTGAGAGCGCCTGCACTACGACTGGTCCGATCAGAGGGTCTTCCGCAATTCCTCGGATAGCGTCGGATCGTAGTCCGCGATGACCTTCCTCAGCAGGCGGTCGAGCGTCGGCCAGGTGCCGTCGGCAGTCCGCCGCAGGATCGTCCCGAGCGTGCGGCCGGCGCGCGCCGCCTGCTCCGGATCCTTCGCGAGCGCGTTCGACGCCGTCTGCCGCAGGTAGCCTAGGCCGTCGAACTTCGCGCCCGCCTGCTTTGCCGCGGCCTGGTACGCCTTCGTCATCTTGGCCAGCTCCGGCCTCGAGACGCTGGCCTGGACGAACGCGACCTCGCGCGCGAACCGCGCGACGAAGCCCTTGAAGAAGTGGTCGTACACCGCCTGCCCGGTGATGAGCCCGACCTTCTCCGTCGGCTTGACGTAGACGCGATCGAACAGCGCCGACACCTTCTTCGCGTCGAACCTGAGGAACACGTTCGCGGGCGGGACGTAGTCCCCGCGCTCGGGCAGCTCCCATCCGAAGGCTTTCTTGAACGCGACGTGCCCCTTCGAGTCGTCGAACAGCGTGTTCATCGGATCGGCCTCGATCGCTTGGTGGTCCTCTTGCACCCAGTACGCGCCGGCGCCCAGCGACTCGCTCAGCACCCAGGTGTCGAGCCCGCGGCAGGCGCCGGCCGGCTTGCGCCCCCAGCTCGGAGGCTTACCCGCGGCGTAGACGAGCGCGTTCCAGTCGACGCTCGTCGTGTCGAGCTTGGGCGACTTCTCGCACCGCTTGCTGACAAGGTAACTGATCGCGCCCTCAGCGAAATCGCCGGCGGGGAGGCGGGCGCCGTGGTTCGAGGCGGCGGCGAGCAACGGCAGGGCGAGCACGATGAGCAGCGGGCGCTGGTGGTTCATGGGTGTCCCTCCGGTATGGGTTTGTCGTCCAACCTTTCGGCTGTTCGGCGCCGCAACTGGAGACCGGCGGCCAAGGCCCCGACCGCCACCTCACCGACGGGACGCTCTGGTTCGACGCGCGGGCGGCCGCGCCGGCGCTGCTGCACGCCGTGCGGTGCGACCGACCGCGAAGCGCTGGCGGTACTCCCGCGGCGACACGGCGGTCTTCTGGCGGAACAGCCGGCGAAAGGACGCCCCGTCGCTGTAGCCCACGCGTTCGACGATGGCGTCGAGAGTGAGGTCGGTGGTCTCGAGGAGGTTCTTCGCCAGCTCGACCCGCAGGTCTTGCAGATAGGCGACCGGCGGCCCGCCGTGCGCGTGCCGCCAGCGGCGCACGAGGTTGCGGGGGCTTGCGCCCAGGGCCTGGGCCATCCTCTCGATGCTGAAGTCGTCCTCCAGCAGGTGCGCGCGCATCCATTCCTGGCCGCGGACGATCAGGTCATCGGTGTGGCGCAGCTGGTCCTGCAGCAGCACGTACGGCCTCTGCGAAGGGCGGTTCGCGTCGACGAGCAGGACCTTGGCGCAGCGGAGGGCCAGGTCTCGGCCGGCGAAGCGCTCGACCAGCCGCAGGGCGAGGTTGAAGTGCGCGTTCACGGGGCCCGCGCAAAGCAGCTTGTCGCCGACGGTGACGAGCTCGTCGGAACGCAGCTCGACCTTCGGGAACTCGCGCGCGAACAGGGAGGCGAGCCACCAGCTGGTCGTCGCGACCTTCCCGTCGAGCAGCCCGCAGCGCCCGAGAACGAAGCCCCCGCTGCAGCCCGCGGCCAGCCAGGCGCCGCCGCGCTGCTGTTGCCGCAGCCACGGCCCGAACGAATCCGCGACTTCTGTCACCTCTCGCAGGAGACGTTCCGCCGACGTGAAGTGGCAGGCCGGAACGTAGACGATGTCGCGCTGGCCGCGCGGCGGCGGACCGTCCGCGGCCAGCTTGATCCCCGCCGAGGTCGTGACGGCGCCTCCGTCGCGCGAGACCAGCTGCCAGGAGAACAGGGCCGCGACGTCTTTGTGGTCGCGCAGCCACAGCTGGTTGGCGACCCCCAGGACGTCGACGAAGGCGGTCACGCTGGTGGCGTTGCAGTTGTCAAACACGAGCACGGTCGCCGAGAGCATGCGCTGTCCGATTTAGCACGATCAATGGCGGATCCGCCACTGCCGCGCGAGCCGGCGGCTCAGTACCTTGTCTTCATCAAGCGCGCATTCCGCGCGCGGAAAGGTGAACTCACATGACTCTCGCATCATCGCCGTCGCGCTCAACCGCACTGCTGGTTGTGGACCCGCTCAATGACTTCATCTCCGAAGGGGGCAAGATCTGGCCCTACCTGCGCGAGGTGGCCACACGCCTCGACACGATCGCCAACATGCGCCGGCTGCTGGCTTGGGCGCGCGAGCAGGATCTGCGAGTCTTCTTCGTGCCCCACCACCGCGCCGAGCCCGGCGACTTCGAGGGCTGGCGCTTCCTGAATCCGAGCCACGAGGCTGCGCGGCGGATTCAGCCTTTCGCGCGCGGCTCCTGGGGAGGACAGTTCCACCCGGACTTCCAGCCACGCGCCGGCGAGGTGGTCGTTCACGAGCATTGGCTGCACAGCGGCTTCGTGAACACCGATCTCGACTACCGGCTGCGGATGCTCGGGATCGACCACCTTGTGCTCGCCGGCCTGCGCGGCAACACCTGCGTCGAGGGCACGGCGCGCCACGCGGTCGAGCTCGGGTACCACGTCACGATCGTGAAGGATGCGATCGCGACCTTTCGCACCGAGGAGTGGACCGCCACCGTCGAGGTGAACGCGCCCACGTTCGCGCACGCGATCGTCACGACCGCCGCCCTGGTCGGCGACGCCGCGTCGACGGGAGCGCGATCATGACGCCCGCGGCGAGCGGCCCGTTCGACTTTGGCGAGCTGGCGCGCGTCGACCACACCGGGCTCCCCGCGGCGAGCTGGTTCACGGCGCGCGACGGCGCCAGGCTCGCGGTGCGCCGGTACCCCGCTGCCTGCGACACCGTCGTGGTCGCGGTGCACGGCTCCTCCGGCGACGGTATCTACTTTCACAGGCTGGCTCGAACGCTGAGCAAGCGCGGCCTCGCGGCGGTCTACGTGCCGGATCTCAGAGGGCACGGCGCGTCGGCCGGCCGGCGCGGCGACGTGGACTACATCGGCCAGCTCGAGGACGACCTCGACGATCTGCTGGAGGTCGTTCGCCGGGAGCACCCGGGCGCACGGGTGGTTCTGCTCGGTCACTCGTCCGGCGGCGGCCTCGTCGTCCGCTTCGCGGGCGGCCGGCGCAGCGCGCCCGTCGCAGGCTACGTTCTGCTCGCACCGTTTCTTGGTCCGCAAGCTCCGCCGACCCGACCCGGCTCGGGCGGGTGGGCGGAGGCGGACATCGCCAAGATTGACGAGCTGGCGGCGTGCGCGCGACGTGGGGACGTCACGGGACAGAATCAAATCGTCGTGCGTTTCAACAAGGCCCTCGCCCAACGCAACGGGCGCGAGGTCCTCGCCTACAGCTTCCGTTTGATCGTGGCGTATCACCCGCGGGTCGATCTGGGCGCTGATCTCTCGGCCATCCGGGTCCCGCTGCTGGTCTTGGCTGGCGAGCGCGACGAATCGTTCATTCCCGAGCTCTACGAGCCGACCATTGCTCCCTTCGCCCGCGGCACGTTCCGCGTGCTCCCAGGTCTCAGCCACCTCGGCCTGGTCGTCGACCGAAGCGCCATCGAAGGGATCGGCGCGTGGCTTTCGAACGAGATCACGCAGCCCCCGTGCTGAAAGGATGACTGCCATGCACCCACCAACCAGAACCGTCACCTCCGCTCCGCCTCTCTCACGCTTGGCGACGCTCCGCCCGGTGCCCTCCTGGGTCGATCGGGCGGCCTACCCGTTCACCCCACGTGCGCTGCGCCTGTCCGCCGGCACCGTCAGCTACGTCGACGAGGGCCGCGGCGATGTGATCCTCTTCATCCATGGAACCCCGACCTGGTCGTTCGAGTACCGCCATCTCGTTCGCGCGCTCTCGAAGACCCACCGCTGCATTGCCGTCGACCACCTCGGCTTCGGGCTCTCGGACCGACCCGCCGCGTTCGAGTACACGCCCGAAGCCCATGCCCGCGTGCTCGCTGAGCTCGTCGACCGTCTCGGCCTCGAGCGGCTCACGCTCGTGGTCCACGACTTCGGCGGTCCCATCGCGCTGCCGCTCGCGCTGGCCCACCCCGAGCGCGTCCGCGGCCTCGTGCTGCTCAACACCTGGATGTGGAGCCTCGCCGATGATCCGAGCGTGCCGAGCGTTCGGCGCGGGGCCCAATTCGCCGGCAGCGCGTTCGGGCGGTTCCTCTACCGCCGCCTCGACTTCTCGTTGCGGACGCTCATGCCCCACGCGTACGGTGACCGGAAGAAGCTCACGCACGCCATCCACCGCCAGTATCTGGCGCCGTTCGGAGACGCCGACGGGCGAGGATTGGTCCTTTGGACCCTCGCCCGTTCGCTGCTCGCGTCGAAGGACCACTTCGATGCGCTCTGGCAGCGGCGCGCTCGGCTGGCCGGCGTTCCGGCTCTCATCCTGTGGGGCATGCGCGATCGGGCCTTGCCGCCGGCTCTTCTGGCCCGCTGGCGCCAGGCGCTGCCGCACGCACGCGTCGTGGAGCTGGAGGCGGCTGGTCATTGGCCTCACGAGGAGGCCCCCGATGACGTCGCCGAAAATCTGGTGTCGTTCCTGGGGGCATCGTCATGCTGACGCGCGCGCTCGCCATGATGCTGGTCTTCGCCAACGCGGTCCCCGCGTCGGCGGCGCCGGTCGCCGCCGTGGATGCCCGACGGTCGTCGATTCGCGAACAGCGTCCGTTCGTCCTGCGCGGCGATCTCGGTTGGAACACGCTGGCGGGACTGGGCCTCGGCGTCTCCTACGCTGCCACGGCTCATCTGATCGTCGACGCGGGAGTCGGGTATGTTCTTTCGGGGCCGAAGGCAGGGGCCCGTCTGCGGTGGAACTTCACGACCGGGGCGCTCGCGCCGTTCGTCGCCGTTGGGGGCATCTGGTCGGCCGGTCTCGCTCGACCGCAAACGATCAACCAGGGACACGACGACGAGTTCACGTTCCACGTCGGGCAAGCCGCCTACGCCCAATATGTCGTCGGTGTAGACCTCCAGGACGACGACCGCTTCTCCTACCGCATGGAGATCGGCTGGGCCCAGGATCTCCGCGCCCGTGACCTTCGTCTGCTCTCCGGTACGCCCTCGAGTGCCGACTGGAACGAGGTCCGGACGGTCGCAGCCGGCGGTTTGGTCATCGGCGGCGCCATCGGATACGCGTTCTGACCATCGACTGCGGCGGATGCAGGGGCACTTCCTACCTCGAGACATGCGCCGGGCTTGCAACGTGCGTGGGCTATTTGAAATGCACCAAGCCGTGAATTGTTGAAGCGACGAAACCGCCTCCGGGCGCGTCGACGATGGAGTTGATGTTGAATCCCTCATCGAGGGCTCCCTCTGGAGAGGCGAGCCTCCAGGTGGCCCCGGAATCATCGCTACGAAAGACCACGTCATACGCACGTGTGCCTTGCATGCTACGGCCGGCGACCAGAAACGCGGTCTCCGGTTGGGCGACGCTGGCGAAGAGCGTTCCGACTTCGGTCAATACGTCCGTCCATGTCGAGCCGCCGTCCGTGCTTCTCGCGACGACGCTCGACTTCGTTTCTCCCAGAGGCCCGTCCGTCGACGTGGCGGCCAAAACGACGCCGTCGCTCATGAAAAGGATGCTGCTGATGGAGCGCTCCGGGCCGTCGCCGATCGAGCGAGATGTCCAGCTCTGGCCTCCGTCTCCCGTCACGCAGACGGTGGTGACGCAAGAGGCGACCAGGCGCTCGCGGCCGCCCGGCGACACCGCCAGTTTGTCCCCGTAGCAGAGCTCGGCCGGCACCGGCTGGTCTCCGGCCCAGGTCCGGCCGCGATCGTCGCTTCGAACCAGGCGGCAGGGAACCCCCGCCGTCCAATCGGACAAAAGGACGTAGAGACACGACGCGGGAGCGGGACAGGTCGCCGCCGACACAATCGCGCCGTTCGGAACGGAGAACGAGGCCCATGTGTGCCCGCCGTCTTCCGTTCGTTGGGGTCCTGCGGAGCCGTAATAGACGCCCTGGAACGCGGCGTCCGCGCTGGCACCATCCATGAGCACCGGTCCAGACAAGTCGCCGACCGTCGTCCAGGTCATTCCGCCATCGGTCGACTGGAGGCCCGGAAATGAGGTGCCACGCAGGCTCCAGCTGGTCTGGGAGGTCCGATCGTCGGCCCAGATCCGGCGCCCATCGACGGGGGATTGGGCGAGAGAGCCAGGTGCTGCAACGATTGGTCGCGGCGTCCAGCTGCTGCCGCCATTCTGGGTGACCGATATCCCAAGGCCGCCGAGCCCGACGATGACGTCCGCGCCCTGCGGCGCCAGTACGGGATCGATCGCCGGATGCAACGGCACCGCGAGAGCCCTCCAGGTGGAGCCACGGTCGAGGCTCGTCCACACCGTGGTGTCCGCCCAGCGATCGCCTGCGTCGACGTCCCACGCAAACAGCTGTCCCGGGTTTCGGGAGGCGAGCGTCGCGAGTCGCGCCTGCGGATCAGGCAGACGGGTTGCGAGATCCCAGGTCTCGCCCCAATTGCTGGAGCGAAAGACCACCGGACCACCCGACACGTACAGCGACGAGGCCACGTCGGCAACCACGATCGGGTACCGCGACATGTCCGCAGGCAGCGCGGGCGCAGTGATCTCGCGCCAGCTGTTTCCCGCGTCGTCGCTGGTGAACCATCGTTCGGGCCCCATTCCTGCCCCGAGCGTCCCGATCGATCCCCACGCCAGCACCTGGCGTACCGAGCTCGACGAACGCGGATCGACCAGCATCCCCTCGACCCCTCCCTCGGGTAGATTCAAAAAGTCGAGCGGCACATCTGCCGGCCGGACCAGGGCCGGAGGATCGAGCACGGAAGCCCAACTCTCGGCGCCGTCGCCGCTGAAGTAGAGCGTGCCCTGGTAAATATTGATGCTGTTGGAGGGGTTGATCCAGAGCGCGCCGGGATCGGTGACCGATGTCTCCAGCACGCTCGAGGCGCCGGCACAGTTGTCGACCCCGTCGGGTAACTGGGCGGCAGTCGTCGTCCAGGTCGCGCCACCGTCGATCGTCTTGATCGTGTGGGCGGCGGTTCCACCCTGGGCGCAGGTGACCGCGTACAGGACCGTGTCGCTCGCGCGCGAGGGCGCGACCTGCGATACCGGATCGGGCGTGGGCAGAACGCACCAGGTTTCGCCGAGATCGCGCGAGCGCAGGATCTGGCGCCGCACGTTGCCGGCGCCGAACCAGGTCCCCACCGAATAGAGATATTCTCCGTTGGCAGACGCGCTCGGCGTTCGGATGATCGACGGCCTCGATGTCGGCGGGCTGGACCAGTCGGCATCACTCGGCCGCCAGGCCTCACAAGGGACGGCCGCGAGGATGCCATCGGTTTGATATGGATCCGGCGCGGCGCCGCGGTCGCCGCACCCGACGACGGCGAGGCAAGCGATGCTGGCGGCCAGGGTGCGAACATGAAGTCTGCAGCCGTTCGCGTTACGTGTTTTCATACCGAGCAGGACGGTCTGGCATTTCGAATCCGGCCAAGGTCACGACGAAATCTCCGAGAACGGGTGAGATTCGCGCCGTGCGTCGGGACTTTCGTGGCGCGTGGCCGGATTTTCCTGCGCCGGTCGTCTTCCGAAACAGAGAATCGTTGACGCGATGGCCGAGCTGACCGACATCGCCTTCGACGAGACCTATCGTCGGGTATTCCCCATGATCCTCGGCAAATGCCGCCGCATGATCGCTGACGCCGCCGAGGCCCAGGACCTGGCGCAGGAGGTCTTCGTCCGCCTGTGGCGCGCGCGCGACTTGATCGCCGAGCCGCGCGCGCTCACCGCCTGGCTGTATCGGACGTGCACCCACCTGGCGATCGATCGATCGCGCAGCCGCGGCCGCGAGCAACAGGCGTTCGCCTACCTCAGCGTCGCCCGCGACGAAATCGACGGCGCCGCCGACCCCGAGAAGCAGAGCGCCAGCCGCCGCGCGCTGGCGGAGGTCGTGGCACGCACCCCGGCGCGCGAGCTGGAGGTGGCGCTGTTGAGCCGCGTCGACGGGCTCGGCCACGCGGAGATCGCCGAGGTGGTCGGCATCGGCGAGCGGACGGTGCGGCGGATTCTCGATCGGTTCGAAGAGCGGCTGGTGCAGATCCGTGCCGGGGCGGGAGGACCCTCGTGATCGATCGCGGCTCAGCGCCCCATCCCTCGTACCTCGCGCTCGATCGTCTGGCGTTGGGAGCCCCCGGCGCGGCGGCGACAGAGGCGCACGTCGCCGGGTGCGATCGCTGCCGCCAACACATCGAGGGCTTGCGTCAGGTCCCACCGCTGCCCGCTGGATTGCGCGAACAGATCGCGGCGGTCGGATCGCTCGCCCCGTCCAGAGCGGAGGGGACCTTTCGTCGCTGGTTCGCAGCGCGGCGCTGGCGCGTCTTCAGTGTCACCGGTCTTGCCGGAGCCGCGGCGCTGGCGACGGCGGTGCTGTGGTTCGGGAGCCATCCGGAAAGCCGCCGGGCACCCGGACCGCGACCGGATATGACGGAACGAAGGGGCTGCCCTCGGTCTGGATCTACGTGAAGCATGACAACGAGCTGGCGCTCTGGGACGGCGAGCGACCGCTGACGCCCGGCGACCGGTTGCGCCTGAAGATCGATCCCCAGGACCTGACCCACGTCGACGTCTTCACGCGAGAGGAGGCGGGCAAAAGCGGCGCGCGGTCGGACGGGGGAGATCTGGTGACCGTCTTCAGCAGCCGCCTTCCGCACGGTGCGATCACCACGCTGCCGGCCGCGTGGCAGATCGACGGCATCGGCCGGCACGAGTCGCTGATCGTCGTGCTCGCGAAACGAGCCATCTCGGCGGCCGACGCGAAGCGCTTCGTCGAGATCGGCGCTCCGGCGGACGTCTGGCTGCGCCGCTTCCAGCTTCGCACCGCGGGGCCGGGACCGCGTCCGCCGGAGCCGACGCCATGACGCGTGACGAGGGGACGCAGGCGCGGGTGGTGCTGGGTCTCGCCAGGACGTGTGCGTTGGTCTGCCTGTTCGCCGCCCTGCTGGCCCTGGTCGGGCATCCCGTCTGGGCGCAGGCGCCGCGTCGCCTCGCCTTGGTCGTGGGCGCCAACGGCGCGCCGCCGGGACGACGTCCCCTGCGTTACTCGCACGAGGACGCCAAGCACGTTGCCTTGGTGCTGACTCAGGTCGCCGGGTTCGATGGCGCCGACGTATCGGTGCTGCTCGATCCGTCGCCGCGCGCCGTGCTCGACGAGCTGGATCGCCTGCTCCGCGACGCCGAGGGCGCCGGGCGAGAGGCGCTGCTGTTGTTCTACTACTCGGGTCACGCCGACGACGCGTCCCTTTACCCGGGCGGGCAGGCGCTGCTGATGTCCGAGCTCAAGCCGCGGCTGGAAGACCCGCGCGCCAAGGTGCGCATCGGCATCATCGATGCGTGTCGCGGTGGCGGGTGGACGGGGACCAAGGGGCTGGCGCCAGCGGAGCCCTTCGACGTCGACGTGCCGCTCGGGCTGTCCAACGAAGGCTCGGTCTTCATCGCTTCCAGCTCGGGCGTCGAAAACGCACACGAATCGGAGTCGCTGCGTGGATCGTTCTTCACCCACCACTGGAACGGCGGCTTGTTGGGCGCGGCCGATCGCAATGGCGATGGCCGGGTCACCGTCGGCGAGGCCTTCGAGTATGCGCGCGCGCTCACGATCCGCGACACCGCGCTGGTGACCCGGACGCCGCAGCACCCGAGCTTCCACATGAACCTGGGAGGGCGGCAGGACCTCACGCTGGCGGCAGCGACGGAGTCACGCAGGAGCGCGCTGGTCCTGCAGCAGCGGGAGGGGCCGCTCGAGCTGGTCAACCTCGACAGCGGGCTGGTGGTGCTGGAGAGCGCGCGCGGTCGCACGGTGTTGCGGCTCGCGCTCTCGCCCGGGCGTTACTTGGTGCGCCGTCGTGACACCGCCGGCATCTGGGTGCGCGAGATCGAGATCCCGATCGACGGCCAGACGCGGCTAGCCGAGGAGCGACTGGAGCTGGTGCGGCCAGCGACGCTGGCCACCAAGGACGGAATGCCCAGGCTCGCGGCGGCGGCGGTGGTGCCACCGAACCATTGGGCCTTCGCGTTCGCCTTCGGCGTCCGACACGCGCGGGTCATCGATCCCGGCCTGCGCCTCTCCAATCCCAGCGGCGATCTGACGGGCATCCTCCGCGCGACCTACGGATTCGCGCCTGGCTGGCACGCGGCGCTTCCGCTGGCGGTCGCCCACGCGGGTGGTCAGCCCAAGGCCTGGGAGTGGGTGCTGTGGGGCGGGCTGCCGGTGTTGGGCGCGAGCCACGCCGAACGCGAGGAGACGATCGTGATCGGCGCGCTGGGCGGCGGGATCGACCTGCGACACCGACTGGGCCAGAGCGGGACGTTCAACTTGGGGACCAGCGCGCTGGGCAACTTCCGCTGGACCGCGCGGTCAATCGATCGGTGTCAGGACGTCCCCGATCCTTGCGCGCCGGCGTTGCCCAGCCGCCAAGCTCCCAGCACCTGGATCGCGCAAGTGACGGCCGGATACACCCATCGTCTGGCCGACGTGGTGACGTTCAACGTCGCCGTCGGCGCGGCGGGCAACGCGGCCTTCGAGGGTGGTCTTCCCACGGTCGGTCTGCGCGAGCCATCGTTCGATCCTCTGGTGGCGATTGGATCCTTGCAGCGTCGGGGCCTGCTCCCTCAGCCGCTGATCCGCGTCGATCTCGAGGAAGCCCTGGCGCTGGATGTTTACGCGGTCGTTGCCTACGCGCCCGCCTCGCGCACCGTCACCGAAACCTACATGGCCGGGGCAAGCTGGTTCTGGTAGGGGCGCGAACGGATCGGATCGCCGCCGCTCAGGTCTCGCCCGTCAGGCCGCGCGCGCCGTGTACCGGACGCGCTGCGCGCCGCTCATGTCGATGATCCCCACCCACGCGAAGAGCCGCATGATCTGGTAGGTGGTGTCCAGCTCGAACCAGCGGACCGCGAAGTTCGGGCTCATGGGGTACTTGTGGTGGTTGTTCTGGAAGAGCTCGCCGCCGGTGAGCACGTCGATCGGCAGGGTGTTCCGGGACGCGTCGTCGAGGTCGAAGTTCCGATAGCCGTAGCGGTGGCCGCCCCAGTTGACGATCGCGCCGTGCATCGCGCCCATGATCCAGTGCCCCGGCAGCAGCGCCCATTGCCACGCCGCCGTCGCGAAGAAGTAATAGAACGCAGCGAACCCCGCCCCCCAGACGATGCGCATCGGCCAGCTCTTCCCCATCCACTCGAGAAAGCGCGACTGCACCACCTGTCCCTCGAAGCGCGCCTCGGGCGTCGTCTCGAAATACGCGATCGAATGATAGATGCGCTTGGTCCGATACATCATCTGGAACAGCCCCGGAATCAGGCGCTTGTAGCGCACCGGCGTGTGCGGGTCCTTCTCGCCGTCGCTGTACGCGTGATGCATCCGGTGCAGCACCGCATACCCGCGCGGATTCAGATAGCTCGAGTTCTGCGAGATCGCCGTCAGCACGTTGAAGAACCTCTCCCATCCGCGCGACATCGTGAACTGCCGATGCGCCCCATAGCGGTGCAAGAAGAAGCTCTGGCAAAACAGCGACAGCTGCCAGTGAACGATGAAGAACACGACCACGACCATGCGCGCATCATGCCACGGGTTGCGCGACAAGCGCACGCACGCGTGTCAAGCTGCGCCACCGATCGGGGTGGCCAATGGGACGGAGACGATGACTCACAACGATGTGCTGCGAAGCGTCCGCTATCTGCTGAACATTCCTGACGCGGCACTCATCGACATCATCCGCCTGGCAGAAGGCGCCGTCAGCAAAGCCGACATTGACGCATTCCTCAAGAAGGAGGACGAGGAGGGTTACCGGCCGTGTGGCGATGAGGTGATGGCTCGTTTCCTGAACGGCCTGGTGATCTACAAACGCGGACGGGACGAAAGCCGCGGCGCCCAACCGCTCGAGGTTCCGGTCACCAACAACGTGGTGCTCAAGAAGCTGCGGGTTGCGTTTCAGCTGAAGGACAGCGACATCATCACGCTGCTGCAGAAGACCGGCTTTCAGCGTATCGAAATCCGAGCTGAGCGCTTTTTTCCGCCGGCCGGACCACAGGAACTATCGCGACTGCGGAGACCAGTTCCTCAGGAATCTCCTGAAGGGGTTGGCCTCGCAGTCGACGACGTGAGCGGACGCGCCCGCGGGACGCTTACAGCTTGCCGGCGGGGAAGCCGCAGGCGGTGAAGGCGGCCACCGGGTCGAAGGCCACGCACGACACCGACGGCATGATGCCCATCGTCATCCCCCTGCGGGTGCAGGTGCACTGCGAGGTGGTCGAGTCGCACTGCACGCCGTAGTCGATTCCGTCGGGACAGAACTCCGTCGCTCCACAGAACGCCGGACGATGGCATCGACATGACGTCGCAGGTCCCGCCCCCGGCGGCGCCGCCGTCGGTGGGCGGCGGCGGGGCGCCGCCGTCGCGGGGCGGTAGGGTACCGCCGTCGCTGCCGTCTGGGCAGGGGACGCAGTCGAAGGTGTTGTTGGCGCCGCAGGTGCACTCGAGGCACATGCCGGACGCTCCACTGCCGCACTTCTGACCCGGCTGGCAGGCTTCGCCCATCGCGCAGGTCCCGCCCGGTGGCGCCGCCGTCGCGGGGCGGCAGGGTACCGCCGTCGCTGCCGTCTGGGCAGGGGACGCAGTCGAAGGTGTTGTTGGCGCCGCAGGTGCACTCGAGGCACACGCCGGCCGATCCACCGCCGCACTTCTGACCCGGCTGGCAGGCTTCGCCCATCGCGCAGGTCCCACCCCCGGTGGGGCCGCCGTCGCGGGGCGGCAGGGTACCGCTGTCTTGTCCGGTGCCGCCGCCGATGCCGCTGCCGCCGTCGTCGGACGGGGGGGGCTTCACACCACCGTCGGTGCCGGTGTTTCCCGCGCCCCCATCAGCGGTGGGTGTACCGCCGCCAAAGTTCGACGTGTTGACCGTCGGCAGCGTCCCCACGGGGAAGCAGCAGGTCGCCTGGTAACCGTCGGCGCCATCGGTGCATGACTGGACCGTCGCGCCGACGTACCCCTTGCAAGGATCGCTGTCCGCGCAACGCGGCGCCGGGGGGCACGAGCCGCCGCCGCCGCCGATGCTGGTGTCGGGGATGCACGCGCGGCCGCTCGTGACCGCCACGCAGACCGGCGCCGCGGGCGCGAAACAGCACCCGCCGGTGAACCCGTTCGGGCCGTCGGTGCAACCTTGAAGCGTCGCGCCCGGGTATTCCGCGCAGGCAACGGCCGAGTTGGTCGTCGCGCAGGTCGGCGGCGGCGGACAGGTCGGTGCCGTGCCGCCGCCCGCGGGGTCGGTGCCGGTGCCGGTGCCGGTGCCGCCGGCGCTGGCGCAAGGAGCGCCGCCGTTGTTGATCGCGAAGCAGATCGGGCCGCCCGACGGGAAGCAACATGACCCCATGTAACCGCGGCTGTCATCGCTGCAGCTGTCCAGGGTTGCGCCGGGGTAGGACGCGCAGGCGTTTGTCACGCCGGCGCAGGTCGCCACCGTGCACATGTCGCTGGCGCCGCCAGCCGGGCTGGTGTCGCCGCCGCCACTGGCACCCAGGTTGGTGCTGCCCGCACACGCCTTCACGCCGCCGACGGTGGCGCAGGTCTTTCCGCTGCTGCCGGCCACAATCGCGTACGGCGACAAGTGGGTGGTCAGGCCGGAGACCGTCTTGGCGTTGGTGTCGACGATCGCGCCCGACAAGATCTGCCACGATCCGCCGGCGTACGTCGCGACGCGCAGCGAGCTCTCTGACATGCCCTCAAGCCCAACGGCGGTGTAGTGCAACGTCATGCGCACCGGCGTGGTGAATTGAGTGCCGGTGGGACCGATCTCGTACACGCCACCGATCGCGCCGGCGGCCGGCGCTTCGGCCGGCGCCACGGTGATGGTGACATCGCTGCCCACCGCTCCAGCCGGGATGGCAACGTCGAGGTTGCCGTCGGAAGAGGCGAGCTGGCCGCCCATCACACCGATGGTCTTGGTGGCGGGCGCCGCAGGCTTGGATGGCGAACCTGAGCCACAGTCGACGCCGGCCGCCAGAACCAGGAAAGAGAAGAGCGCGCGAGAGGTGCGAATCGAAGGTGAACGCATCGCCTTCCGCACTCGGATGAATCCCGTCGGTGGTTGAGGGCTGTCACGCTCTTTCGGCCGCCTTGCGACAGCCCAGACCGCCAGCGGCAAAGCGTCGCCCACGGCGAACACAATCCAGGCTTGCAAAACAAGAACGGGCGCCGGCAATGCTGGCGCCCGTCCTGTTACAACGAATGACGGTCGAGCCTCGTTCCCCGATCGGTGCGCTGACTAGGGATGAACGCCGCACTCGCTCGAGCAGAAGTTGCTGCGGCAAGCGGCCAGGTTCACCGCGCGGCCCAGCGGGAACGCCGGATCGATGAAGCGGAGGTTGATCGTCGCCGCGTCCGTCGACTTGCCGGCCGCAAGGATCTGCTGGAGGCAGGGTCCATTGGCCTGGGTCGGGGGCGCGTTGTCGGTCACGCAGGTGGCGAGATTGGTACCGCACCAGCAGCGGCTCGGGTCGCCGCCGATGGTGCAGGAGCCGGGGATGGAGGTTCCGGGGTGGGTCGGGGCGACCAAGCAGGTGTACAGATTCTCGCAGAGAGCACGATCCGGGGTCGAACCGAACACAGCGCAGCCGTCGGTCTCCACGATGCAGTTGAAGCAGCCGTCCGCCGTCGAGGAGCAGACATCCGACTGGCCCGGTTGAACGCCGAACGAGCACTGGTTACATGCGAGGCCACATTCAGTCGGCGCAGGGACCTCCCTCGGGGTGCAGATCCCGGCGAGGCAAACATCGCCGAGCGTGCACGGGTCGCCGTCGTCGCAAGGGGTACCGTCCGGCAGGTTGGTTGCGCCGCACAGACCCGTCGTTGGATTGCAGGTGGCAGTCTGGCACTGGCCATCACTCGACGAACGTGATCGTCCACTCCCGCGGCTCGCCCTCGACCATCACCTCGATCGTGTCACCGACCCGCCGACCCAGCACCGCCTTTCCGATCGGCGATACCGGCGTGACCACCGAGAGGAATCCATCTCCGCCGGGGCCGCTCAGCTCGACACCGGCGCCGACCGGCGCGAGAAAGAACGTGCGGCCCTGAGAGCCGATCACCTCCTCCCCGTCGCGTTCGACCTCGAACTCACCCTCGACCTCGACGATCGCGCCCACGGCGATCGGCGCGCCACGCGGGAAGCGCGGCGGCGGACGGAAGGTCTCCAGCATCGACAGCTCCATCACGGTGCGGCCGGCGCGTTCTTTCTGGCCCCGCGCCAGTCCCGCGAACTCCATCGCGACCCGACCATTTTCTCTCTTCTCGGCCGGGGTGGCTCCCTCCCGCGCTTCGGCCGCCGCGGCCTCTCCCGCCCGCCGTGCCACGGTTGCCGTCTGCCGCAGCCGTTCGACCAGTTGCGCGATCAGGAAACTCTTGTCCATGTCCCGAGGTTAAGCGGGGCCGTCGGCCTCCGCAAAAAGATGCACCCAGGCGTCGATACCGATTTATGAACCACGCGCACCGGTCAGCGCCACTTCGAGGCTGGAGATGGGTTGGACGAGGTTCGCCGGGCGGCATGATCTGCGGGGCACCACCGGTGCGCTGGGGCTCGTCGTCTTCGTCTTCGGGTTCGTCGCTTTCGGGCTCACGCTGGGCGCGTGCGAACCGAGCCCGCCCCTGCGCGGCGGTGATCCGATGCCGCCGGTGCCGCCGGTGCCGCCGGTGCCGCCGGTCGCCGCCCTGCCAGCCGGGACTGCCCGCGCCCCGGCGCATCGAGCGTCTCACGCTCCGCCAGGCGACAAACGCCGTGCGCGGCCTGCTGGGCGACGACCTCGCGAACGCCTTGGTCGTGCAGCTGGGGCTCGACGATCCTTCAATCCAGTTCTTTCCGCCGCTCGACAGCACGCGCGAGGGGGACACGGTGACCTCCGCGCGCCTTCAGCAGACCGAGATCGTTGCCGCCGCCGGTGCTCAATACGTCTTCGACCACTTTGCGGATGTCGTCGGCTGCGATGCGAGCGTGGACTGCGTGCGACTATTCATTGCTGCCTTCGCCGAGAAGGCCTACCGCCGACCCCTGATGCGAGTGGAGCGTGACGATCTGGACCAGGAGATATCCGATCTGCTGGCCATCGTATCGAACGCGCAGGAGACGGCACAGTACGGCGTCTACGCCGTGCTGATGGCGCCGCAGTTCATCTACCGTTCTGAGCTAGGCGATCCGTCGGCCGCGACGTCGACCGCGACCGAGGTCGGGTTGACGCCCTACGAAATGGCCAGTCAGCTCTCGTTCGCGCTCACCGACAGCCCGCCAGACGCGCCGCTGCTCGCCGCGGCGGCGCAGGGGACGCTGGCGACCGACGCGGGCCTCGATCAGGAGGTGACGCGTTTGCTCGCGACTCCTGTCGCGCAACAGAGTCTTTCGAACGCGGTCTCGGTCTATTTCAAGCTCAATCTCCTCGCCAATGTTGTCATCGACGCCGCCCGGGTGCCCGCGTTCGATCAGGCGCTCGAGGATGCGATGGCGACCGAAGGGCGGATGTTTCTCGACGAGGTGCTCTGGCGCGGCGACAACCTGCGCGACCTGCTGACCTCGACCACCAGCTTCGTCAACGCCGACCTCGCCACCGTGGTCTACGGCATCCCGGCGCCGGCGGGCGCGACGGCGACGGACTTCGTGCGCGTCGAGCTTCCCGGCGACCAGCGCGCGGGATTGCTGTCGCGGGCGGCGTTCATCACGGCGCGCGCGCGGCCCGACCTCGGCGACCTGGTCGCCCGGGGTTTGGTGATCGGCGCGACCGCCGCCTGCGATACGGTGCCGCCACCCCCGGACTCGATCGTGTCCGAGGAAGTGGCGATCAGTCAGAGCTCGCTCACGTGGACCCCACGAGCGAGAGCGGAGCAGCGGATGGCGCTGGCCGATTGCGCTTCCTGCCATATGCGCATCGATGCTTACGGTCTGCCGCTGGAGAGCTACGACATCATCGGGCGATACCGGACGTCGGACGAGCGGGGACAACCGATCGATCCGTCGGCGATCCTTCCGGCGTCCTTCGACAACCAGTCGGTGCGCGACGCCGTCGATCTGTCCCAGAAGATTGCGCGGAGCCACACCTTCATCCGCTGTCTGACGAAGAGCTTTCTGCAGTACGCCCTGGGCGATGTCGGGTCGGCGCCGGTCGAGCTCGACAGTTGCGCGGTCACCACGACGGCGGCCCGATTCGCGGCCTCTCCCGACCAAAGCTTCAGCGCGTTCATCAAAGAGATCGCGCTCTCGCCCGCCGTCGCGCGGCGACGCGTGCGGAACTAGATCGGTTCCACACGGTACCGGCCGTGGAATCGAGCTGACCCGAAAATCAACCTGGGGAGGGGGGGGTCGGGTTGGGCACAAGGGTGACAGGGATCATCATGCGCTCCTAGGCTAGAGCCCCGACCGGACTGGCCCTCTGGGGCTTCATCGCAAGCTTCGTTGGTGAGACCGGAAAGGTAGGCCAACTTGAAGCGAGTCGGGTGGTTCGTGGGTGTGTTCTTCGTGGCTCTGACCGGGTGCGGATCGAACAGCGTGGTCGCCCCGCCGCCGGACGGCGGCGATGTCTTGAACGATGCGACGGTCTCCAACGACACCGCGCAAGCCGCCGGTGCGACGGATGCCCCCGCCGATACCCATCCGGTGTCGGACGGTGCGGGCGACGCAGTCGCTTCCAGTCAATCAGACGCATCGGGTGTGGGCGCCCCAACCTGGACCGGAATCTATGCCGATCTCTTCACCAACCCCACCTCCGCGTCGAACTGCATGGGGTCGTCCTGTCACGACCCAGGAATTCAACATGGGATCGATCTCTCGACGGCCGCGAAGGGATTCACGACCCTGCAGCACCACATCGTCCCCGGTCAGCCGAGCTCCTCGTCGCTTTATACTCAGCTGAGCTCGGGGAGCATGCCGCGCGGCAGACCTCGCCTCTCGGATGCCGAGCTGGCTCGCGTGCGCGCCTGGATCCTCGCCGGCGCCCCCAACGACTGACGAAGCGCCGTCCCTGATTCGGCGCGCCCAGTCGCTGGCAGGGTCATCCTTGGTCGGGACGGCCGCCGTCGAGATCGGATGGCGGTGCGCCGGCTTCGATCCAGGCGCGGATCAAGCTGGTCACGCAATCAGGCAACGGGGCGCTGTCAAACAGCTCATCGAGCGGCATTTGCTTTCCGGCGCAGG
Source organism: uncultured Pseudomonadota bacterium (assembly GCA_963778795.1). GTDB lineage: Bacteria > Myxococcota_A > Polyangia > Fen-1088 > Fen-1088 > DASRQZ01. Next base: position 943,027 of record CAVZVU010000006.1, read on the forward strand.
GATGCGCGTTGGTGAGCTTTTGATAGAGATAGCTCGATGCGGGATCGCCCGGGACGACCAGCGTGTGGCCACACGCTTCATCGGCCGGCGGAGCGTGGTTGACGAGATCGCTCCAGGCCCGACCGTCGGACAAATCCAGGGCAGCCCCCGTGTGACAGGAGCTGCATGAGTCATCGAAGACCTGCTGGACAACGTCGAAAGACGACAGCGACGCCGCGAGCCCCTGATAGTGGGCACACAGCGCCGTCGTCCGATCAACTTGATCCATCACCGCGGCGTCCTGAACGGCAGGGGCGCCGGCGCCCGTACAGGCAAGAGGAATCAGGCCGAGGACCACCCCCCGCAACGCAGTCGGCCACCAGAACGCCATGGGAGCCGAGGCTAACATGCGCCAGAGGGGACGTTAGCGAGACGCGGCGCACAGGCGACCCCTGATTATTGAAAGACCCGGACGTAGTCGACCTGGTAGGTCTGCGGGAACGCGGTGTTGGTGGGATCGCCGCCGTTGGCGCCGCCCAGGGCCAGGTTGAGAATCATGTACGCCTTCTGCATGAACGGACTCGTGCCGTCGGCGTTCAGCATGTCGGACAGCTTGGCGGTGTTCATCAACGTGTCGTCGACGTAGAGATCGATCTGGGTGGCGTTCCAATCCATGCGCCACACGTGAAACGACGAGGCAAAGGCGGCATTGACGGCGCGGGTCGCCGAGTCCCACTTCGCGGTGAAGCGCGTGCTGGTGCCGCTGGCGACGTTGGCGAGGATCTTCCCCTGGTAGAACTCCATGATGTCGATCTCGCCGTTGGACGGCCATTCGCCGCTGACGCCGAGGGTCCACCAGGCGGGCCACATGCCGGCGCTGATCGGGATCTTTCCGCACATCTCGAAGCGTCCGTATTGCCAGCTCTGCTTGCCGCTGGTGGTCATGCTGGTCGAGGTGTAGCTGGCGAACTGCCGATTGAGCTTCCAGTCGGTGCTGCCGGCCTGATAGTTCGGGTTGGCCTTTTGTTCGCGCTTTGCGGTGATGACCAGCAATCCCGCCGAAACCTGCGCGTTGGCGGCCTGATACCACTGCAGCTCTTCGTTCCGTACGAAGCCATTTTCGTAGCCCCAGTTGGCGGAGGCGGGTGCGCCGGTGCCGTCGAACTCGTCGTGCCAGGCCAGCTTGGTGTAGCCGGTCGGAATGGCGATGGTGGTCGAGCGGCCGCAGGCGTCCAGGGTCGCCAGAGCACCCCCGGCGCCGGTCGCACCGCCGGTCGCGGGCGTGCCGCCGCTGCCGGTGGCGCCGGCTCCGCCCGGACCTGAACTGCCGCCGGTGCCCGCGAGCGTCCCGCCCGTTCCCGGCGTCCCGCCGGTCGCGGTCACGGCGCCGCCGGTCCCCGGCGAGCCACCGGTCGCCGCCCGGCCACCCGTCGCGTCAGCGCCGGCGTCGCCTGAACCAGCGCATCCCACGGCGACCCATCCGACGATCAACGCCAGCGCGACGGTCGCGCCGGCGTTGCGGGGCCCAGGGGAGAGGGGCTCGGTCTTCGGGGAGAGGTTCGGCATTCGAGGCCTCCGCAGCCATGGGGGGCGGCTCGGTTCGCCGAGGGAGGACCCGGGGGTGTCCTTCGTCCTACGGCGTCACGGCCGGGGGGGAGTGGAAAGGCACTCTATCCGATACGCTCGAGCTGTCCAAGACCCCGTCCGATCCACGAGAGGCCCGGCTGCTCGAATTCTGAACAGCTTTCAGTCGGGGGTGGGACTAGCGTAGTGGGAGATCGTGGCAGCCGCGCGGCTTGTTCTGTTGAGCTTCAACCCGGGCGAGGAGCCCGACGATGCGGCGTTGATCGCGGCTCTGCGCCGGAAGGAGCCGTGCGCCCAGCGGGTCGCTTGGCATCGTTTTGAGCCGCATGTGGCGCGGACACTGCGGCGGCTCATGGGGCCGGGGTGCGACGAAGAAGATCTGAGTCAGGAGGTCTTCCTGCGCTTCTTCGACAAGGTGGGCCGGCTGCGCGAGCCGTCGGCGGTGCGCGGGTTCCTGACCGGCATCTGTCTGCGCGTGGTACGCCGCGAGCTGCGCCGGCGCTGGTTGCGGCGCTGGTTGAAGATAACCGATCACGGCACGGTGCCGGACGTCGCTGGGCCGGTCGACGACCAGGACGCGCGCGAGGTGGTGCGGCGTTACTACCAGATTCTCGATCGCGTCGGCGCCGAAGGCCGGTCGCTGTTCGTGGCGCGGCATCTGGAAGGATTGGGATTGGCGGAGGTCGCCGAGCTGCACGGTCTGTCGCTGTCGACGGCGCAGCGCCGGCTGGCGCGCGTGGCGGAGCGGGTGTCGGCGATGATTCGAAAGGATCCGATTGTCAGCGAATATCTGGCCCAGCGCGGAGGGATCCGATGAAGGCGTCCGAAGAGTCGTCGCGTCCGGACCAGCCGGTCGACGAAGCGATCAAGCTGCTGTCACAGGCGGCCCGGCTGGTGGCGCAGAAGAGTGACGGCGCTGCCGACAGCGAAAACCACGGCATCCGCAACGGTGTCGGCCTCGGCGATGGCACGGCCGCAGACGATCCGCGGTCGGTGCGGCGCTGGGAGCGGCTGCAGCGCGAATGGATCCAGCGCAGGCGGGCGCGTCGGCTGGGCACGGGGGCGGCCACGTTGACGTTGGCGGGGATCGCGGCCGTGGTGGCGATCGGGGTGGGGCGCGCGCCGGCGATTCAGTATCAGGTCGAGGGGCAGGTAGCGGTGGGCGAAGGGGGGTACCTGCACGACGTGGCGGCGGGTGGCGCGCACCTGCGCTTCTCCGAGGGGACACGCGTCGATCTGGACGCCGGCGCGCGCGCGTGGGTGGTGGCGCGCGGGCCGCACGGCGCGCGCCTGCGCCTGGAGGGCGGCCGCGCGCACTTTGCGGTGGTTCATCGCCCGCAGGGCAGCTGGACCGTCGACGCCGGTCCGTTCGCCATCGCGGTCACCGGCACCGACTTCGATGTCCGCTGGAGCGGCGCCGACGAGCAACTGGAGGTCGCGCTGAATCGTGGTGAGGTGATCGTGCGCGGTCCCCTGGTGGGCGATGCGGTGGTGCTGCGTCCAGGCCAGCATCTGACCGCGCAGGCGCGGTCGCATGAGGCGCGCATCGAGGATGCGGCGCTGGTCGCGTCCGAACCGGCGGCCAAGAGCACGAACGGGAACGCCAACGCCAGCGTCAACGCCAACGCGAAAGCGAGCGATGCGTTGGCGTCGCCGCTGCCGCCGTCCCTCATGCCTGCGCCGGGCGCGACGCGAGCGTCTTCGATGCGATCGCGTGCGCCGCGGGGCTCGCTTTCGTCCTCGTCGTCTTCCCCGGCGGCGTCGCAACCGGTGCCCGCCAGCTGGAGCCGGCGGGTCGCCGCGGGCGATTTTGCCGGCGTTCTCGACGAAGCGGAGCGCTATGGCATCGAAGCCTGCGCCAGGGATTGCCCGGTCGAGTCGCTGGCGGCGCTGGCCGACGCGGCCCGATACCTGGGCAAAGGCGATCTGGCGCGCCGGATCTTGCTGGTCGAGCGCCAACGGTTTCCCGGCTCGTCGCCGGCGCGGGCCGCGGCATTTCTGCTTGCCCGCCTGGCCGACGAAGGTGGCCAGGGCGCGCGCGCCGCCGATCGATTGGTACGACCACTACCTGACCGAGTCACCGGATGGCGCCTACGCGGAAGAGGCGCTGGGACGAAAGATGCTGGCGATCGAAAAGCTGCCCGATCACGCCGGCGCTCGGCGCGTCGCCGCCGAGTACGTGCGGCGCTTTCCCACTGGCGGCTATCTTCCGCAGGCGGCGGCGTTGATGAAGCACCCGTGAGATCGGTCTTCGGCCCGCTGGTCTGCGCGGCGGTCCTGCTGGAGCCGGCCGCCGCCGCCGTGGGCGCGCCGGCTCCGGCTCCGGCTCCGGCACCCTCTTCCGCTCCCGCGCTCGGCGTCGTGGTGACACCCGCCGTCGACGGTGACCCGCTGCTGGTCGAGACGTTGACTCGCCTGCGCGCCGAGCTGGCGCTCGCGGGAATGCGCGCCATCACGGAGGGTGTCGCCAGCGACGGGGTAGCGCCCGGGGCGGTCATCACGATCGTGCGCGCGGCCGCGTCGCCTGACGCCGGCGCGGTGACGGTCGAGGTCCGGGTCGGGACGCCGGGCGACCGCGCAGCGCTGATCCGACAAGCGACGGTCACCACCGAGCGCGGCGCGGGTGACGCGTCGGTGCTGGCGATCCGCGCGGTCGAGCTGCTCCACGCCACGCTGATGCAAGTGGCGGCGTCGGAGGCGGCGCCCGCAACGGCGGCGACGCCGGCCGCACAACGGTCAGACGTTTCGCCCGCGCGAGCGTCACCGTCGATGCGTGCGCCCGGTCCTTCCGCTTTCAGCCGGAACGAACGCTGGGGCATCGCGCTTGGCGCGGCCTTGCTGCAAAGTGTGGCGGGCTTCGGCAGCGCCTTTGGTCCCGCGGTCTGCGTGGCGCTTCATCCAACCCGGTCCTTTGCGCTCGGCTTCGAAGCGGCCGGCCCGGCCTTCGCGCGCGACCTGACGGCCGCCGCCGGGTCGGCGTCGCTGCGCCAGGAGCTGGCGCTGGTCAACGCGCGCTGGACCCTCGGGCGCACGCGCCGGGTCGCGCCGGTGCTGTCGGCTGGGGTCGGCGTCTATCATCTGCACGTCGCCGGCACCGCCGCCGTCGGGCAGGCGACCACCCGAGCGCTCTGGTCGCCGATGGCCAGCGCCGGCGTCGGGCTGGTGGTGGCGCTGGCGGGGCCCTACGCCGTCCAGATCGACGCGACCACCCTGTTCCTGCAGTCGTCGCCGTTCGTCCAGATCGGCCCCGCCGACGCCGGTCACGCGGGACGCCCCCTGTTGTTGTTCAGCTTGACCGTAGGACTCGGTTTTTCGCGGGTGGCAGTTCAGTGACCAACTTTTCGACGAGAGGGGGACTCCCCAGGTGTGGCGGCATTCGAATTCGCCCGCCGCGTGAAAAGGAGTCGAGCATGAAGATCGTCAAGCAGCTCCCCCAAGGTTCGCGGTCGGTCTCGGCCGGTGCGGTCGTGCTGTGTGCCGCGCTGTGCGCCGGCGGACTGGCCTGCCAGGAGACCGGTCTACAAACCGTCAACGACGGCGGCGTACCTATGGGCGGCGCCGGCGGCGCGGTGGCCGTGCCGCAGACCTTCCCCGTGCTCGGCGGCCAGCAGGTCGACATCCTGTTCATGGTCGACAATTCCCCTTCGATGGCGCCATTGCAGGCCAAGCTCAACGCCGGCTTTCCCACGTTCATTGACACGTTGAACGCGCAGGCCGGCGGCCCGCCCGACATGCACATCGCCGTGATCTCGTCCGACACCGGCCCGGGCAAGTTCGACCTGCCCAACTTCGGCTGCAACTTCGGCGGGCGATCGAGGCCAATTTCAGTTTCAACCGCGCGGGGCTGTTTGCACCACTTCGCCGTTTCGTCCCGGTCAAACCTTCATTCAAACGGTCAACGGTGTCCCGAGCTACACCGGGGGCATCGCCGACGCCCTCAGCTGCATCGCGACGCTGGGCGACCGCGGGTGCGGCTTCGAAGGCCAGCTCAAGTCCGTTCGCTGGGCGCTGGATCCTAACAACCTTCCCGATGGGAACCAGGGCTTCCTTCGCCCCGCCGCCCACCTCGCGGTGGTGCTGGTCACCAACGAGGACGACTGCTCGATACCGGACGATTCCGACCTGGCCGATCCGACCCAGACCTCATTGAGCAGCGTGCTCGGCCCCTTCACGTCGTTTCGCTGCAATGAGTTCGGCCACCTGTGCCAGATCAACGGCCAGCTCCGTTCACCCCCGCGTGCGGCCGCCGACAACCTGACGGGCTGCATCTCCAACGACACCTCCAGCGGGCACCTGACCAAGGTGACCGACGAGGTCAACTTCCTGAAGTCTCTCAAGAGCCGCCCCGATCTGATCTTCGCCGCGGCGATCACCGGCCCCGCGACCCCCTACGGGATCGAGATGATCGAGCCGGCTGCCGGCGGGGAGTTGTATCCGTCGGTGAAACACAGCTGCACGCAGTCGGCCGTCGAATACGCCGATCCCGCCGTTCGCATCCAGCAGTGGGTGAATAGCTTCGGCTCGAACGGTATGTTGCTGCCGATCTGCGCTGATACGATGACGCCGCAGCTGGCGACGATCGCCCAGAAGATCGGCCAGGCAGTCGGTGCCATGTGCGTGAGCGGTCCCTTCAACTATGGGATTTCTGCCACCAACACGCAGCCCGACTGCCGGGTCATCGATCGATTCTCTGATGCCACCACCGGCGGCTACAGCGACCAGGCGGTCCCGAATTGCCTCGACTCGGCCAACATGCCGCCCTGCTGGACGACCGGCGACGATCAGCTGTGTGCGTCGGGGAGCAAGCTGCTGAAAATCGATCGAGGGTCGAGCCGCCACCCGGACCTGGGCGTCACGTTCACTTGCGCGCCGTGCCCCACGGACCATGCTGAAGTGGGGTGCCCGTTGTCCCCGCATCAGCTCCCCACCCCGACCCCGTTCCCCTGATCCTCAGCCCGTCATCTCCTGCCTCCGGCAGGTGAAGACCTGAAACGCGCGCTCGAGGTTGGATCCGAGCCCAAGTTGTTTGTTTAGGGGAGAGCCTCGCCTGTCCGCGGGAAGGGTGGCTCAAACGACAACCAGTGGGTACACGGGTTCTCCGACAGGCACTCGTGGTGGTCGCCCTGGTGATCGGGGCGAGCTTCGATGCCTTGGCCGCCGCACCGGCAACGGCAGCGGCGGCCAGCTTGCCCGGCTTCTCCGCAGCCAACCCGTCGGTGGGTCCCCCGCCGGCTGATCCGGTTCCTCCCCCGCTGCCGGTCTACCCCAGGCTGGCCCTGCTCGAGACCGCGCTGGCCTTGGGGGGCGGCATCGCCTGGTACAACACCGACTCACACTTCAACGCAAAAGACTGGGACTACAACTGGAACTGGTCGAACTGGAACAAGCGACTGATCACGTACGAAGCGGTTCGCCTCGACGACAACGCGTTCGGCATCAACGCGATCATTCACCCGCTGGCTGGCACGGGGATCTATCTCATTGCGCGCGGCAATCGGTTGGGGCCGTTGACGTCGTTCCTGTTCGCCACGGCTGAGTCGGCGATCTGGGAGTGGGTCGTCGAGTACCGCGAGGTGGTCAGCATCAACGACATGATCTTCACGCCCATCGCGGCCATTGGGATCGGCGAGCCGATGGTCCGCGTTTCGAGCCTTCTGCGCGCCGGGTACCCGGGACCGATCAAGGAGGTGCTGGCAACGATCTTGAATCCGATCGATGCCGTGAACGGCTGGTTCGAGGGCCGACACTCCACGCCCCTCGGTCCGACCGATGCCAACGGGCTGCCGCTGCTTTACCGGCACCGGCTGGAGGCGGGGGCGGGCGTGGGCTACACCGACTTTGGCGCCGCCGGCTCGCGAAACGAGCTGGAAGTCGGTGGCGACGCGTTCGTCGACGCCACCCCCACCCTCGGCGAGCCGGGGCGGCGCGCCGGTTGGGTGGGCCCGGGCGCGCTCAACTGGCTGGCCGCCTCGCTCACGGGCAGCGACTGGCAGATCGTGGGCGCGCGCATTTTTTCGGAGGTCGCGCTCGCCGGCTGGCTGATCCGGCAGACGCATGAGGTGGCGTATGATCAGCCGATCTCTTCGCACTCTCTGTTCCTGGGGATCGGGACCGGGTTCGAGTATGCGTCGCGGTGGCGCCCCGCGTCCGGTCAGGATCAACTGGGCATCGTTCGCCTTCCCGGAGCGCTGGCCGACTGGGGACTTCGGAGAGGAAAGCTCGACATTCACCTGGTGGGCGATCTGTTCTACGACTTCGCCATGGCGCACGCGCTGGCCCTCGCCGGCTACGTGAGCGCGAACGGCCCTGGTGCGATATCGAGCGTCCTCGCGGGACACGGCTACTACTACGCGCAGGGGGTGAGCACGTCGCTGCGCCTGGTCCTGGAATATGATCGGTTGGAGGCGGGCGCCAGCCTGACCGAGGACGACTTTTGGTCGATCCGGGCCCGCCAGCGGTTCCCGTCGCCCGAGCTCGACCCGGCGGGACACGACCGGCGGGGCGCGCGCCGTCTGTGGTTGGCGGTGCGTCCGTTGCGAAGCGAGCCGTGGCGCGCGCTGCTGCTCTTCGACCAGGTGACGCGTGAAGGCCGGTTTGACGGTTACGGCGCCCACTTGTCGGAGATACGGCTCTCGGTGGCGATCGACGTCAAGTTCTGAGGCGAGGCACTCACACCGTGGGAGCGGGCGCAGCGCTCACGTCGATCTCGCTGGTCTCGGGATAGGCCTCCATGCCCATCTCGGCGACGTCGAGGCCGGCGATCTCGTGCTCGGCGCTCACGCGCAGGCCCATCGCCTGCTTGATCGCCGAACCAGACCAGCAGCGACGTCACGAACGAGAACGCGCCCACCGCCACCACCGCCTCGAGCTGAACGGCCGAGCTGCGCGAAGCCGCCGCCGCGGAACAGACCGTCGTGCGGCAGGCCGCTGTAGCCCTTGACGCCGAACAGGCCGACGCACAGCGTGCCGAAGATGCCGTGCACCAGGTGCACCGACGTCGCGCCCACGGGATCGTCGATGCGCAGCCGGTCGAAGCAGCGCACCGCCTCGATGACCGTCACGCCGGCGATCGCGCCGATGATGATCGCCGCCTCGGGCGTGACGTAGGCGCAGGGCGCGGTGATCGACACCAGCCCCGCCAGGCAGCCGTTGACGGTCAGCGAGAAGTCCGGCTTGCCGTGGCGCCACCAGGCGTAGAAGCGTCGCCACCAGCGTGCTGGCGCACGACGACAGGTTGGTGGTGACCGCGATGCGCGCGATGGCTTCGGGATCGAGGCTCATGGTCGAGCCCGGGTTGAAGCCGAACCAGCCGAGCCACAGGATCATGCCGCCCAGGAAGACGTAGCCCATGTTGTGGCCCGGGACGCTGGCCGGCTTGCCGTCCCGCCGGGTAGCGGCCGAGGCGCGGGCCGAGCACGATGATGCCCGGCGAGCGCCGCCCAGCCGCCCATGCTGTGAACGACCGTCGAGCCCGAGAAGTCCTTCATGCCCGGCGCGCGCCAGGAAGCCGCCGCCCCAGACCCAGTGGCCGGCGATCGGGTAGAGGATCGCGGTCAGGATCAGCGAGAACACCAGGAACGAGCTGTACTTCATGCGCTCGTTGACCGAGCCGGAGACGATCGTCGCCGACGTGCCGCAGAAGACCAGCTGGAAGAAGAACTTCGCCAGCAGCGGCACGCCCGCCCAGCCGAGCGCGCCGAAGATCCCGTGGTAGCTGGTCGCCCGATCGCCGGGCTGTTGTCGGCGCCGCCCAGCAGCCAGCCGCCCGCCGATCCCGAGGAGGCCGCCGTCGGAGAACATCAGCCCGAACCCGATGACGTAGAACCCCAGCGTCGCAGATCGCGAACACCACGAAGTTCTTCGACAGGATCATGGTCGCGTTCTTCTTGCGGCACAGCCCGGCCTCGACCAGGCCGAAGCCGGCGTTCATGAAGAAGACCAGGAACGCCGTCAGCAGCGTCCAGGCCGTGTCGGCCGCGACCTTGATCTCCTGGGTGGTCATGGGGGGCAGCGCGCCGCTACCTCCATTTCGTTTACCTCCGTCGACGTTTCCGAGGTGTGTCGCCGTCGTAAACTCGATGGGTCCAAGGTTCAGTCGCGGGCGGCGGTCTACGTCGCGGCCCGAACCGGCGGATACGACGCACGCAGCCGGTCTTCTTTGCAGCGGAGAAACGGACAGGTTGCGAAACCTGCGCCACTACCCTCAAATGGTTCGACGATGGCAACCCGCCGCGCGGCGGCCGCGCTTGGATTCGCTTCGCTCGGGGTCTGCCTCGCGGCCTGCTCCGCCCGGCGAACGTCCGCGCCCGACGCCGATGCCGATGCCCATGTCGCGTCCGACGCCGCGTCGGTCTGCGAACCGGCCGACGCCGAACGCGGGCAGTGTCGCCGGCCGGTCGAGACGAGCTTTTGCGCGGCGACCTGGGCCGCCCGCCCGTCGCCGATGTGCGGGCTGCGCGTGTACGAGGGACCGGGCGCGGGTTACCTGCTGCAGTACGTGAGCTACGTCGACATTCCCCCGATCGGCGGGCCGTCGTGGATGTGCATGTACGACCAGGAGAGCCAGGCTCTGGTCGGGGTCTGGGCGCTCGACCACTACATGCGCTGGTGCTGCGACTCTTCGCTGGACATGTTCGAGGGGGTCGCCACCTACGACATCGCCAAGCTGGCCTATACGATGGCGACCCATCCCGATTGTCCCGACGCCGGCGACGACGCAGCGCCAACGGAGTGATGGCGAGGCGAAGGGTGGCGGACTTCCTGCTACCTGCGCGGATAGGCTAACATTCCGCTGCATGGACGGACGGGAAGAGGGAATTACCGGGCGAGAGGCTGAAGGCGGCGCTGGCGCCCACACGACGGCGGCGGTGAGCGGCGGCGCAGCCACGACGACGGCGGCGCTGAATCCCGGTCGAATCGCGGGCTTCTGGGTTCGCGTGTTCGCTGATTGCCTGGATGCGGCGTTCTTGTGTGCGTGGGCAAGGTGATCGACATCTACGGCGGGAAAGATCCGCGCATGGTGCCACGCTACGGTGTCGGCGAGGCCGCTCTGTACCTCCGACTGCCTCGCGCCACTCTGAAGACCTGGGTCCATGGTCGCGTCGACCAGGGCGGTCACAAGGTTGAGCCGGTCATTGAGCTCCCAGCGAGCAGTGGTCTTTTGTCCTTCCAGAACCTGGTAGAGGCGCACGTCCTCGGCGCCATCCGGCGGCAGCATGGCGTATCCCTCCAGCGCGTGCGAAAGACTCTTCGGTTCGTGCAGCGCCGAATCCAGCAGGCGCACCCGCTGGTCACCGTGGAGTTTCAGACTGATGGCGTGGACCTCTTCGTCAAGGAACTTGGGCGGCTGATCAACGCATCCGGCGAAGGCCAGACGGAGATCGACGAAGCCATAAGGAAGTCCCTTGCCCGTATCGATCGCGACGAGGCGGGTCTGGCGTCCCGCCTGTTCCCTTTTGTTCGCGGCACGGAGGGGGAACCGAAGGTCATTTTGATGGATCCGAGGATCTCCTTCGGAAAGCCGGTGATCATCAAGACAGGCATACCGGCCAGCGTCATCGTCGGCAGGTACCGGGCGGGGGAGAGCCCCGAGGCAATAGCCCGCGACTACGGCATCCCCGCGGATCACGTGAACGATGCCATCAGGACCGCGATCCCGGCGGCCGCCTGAGCTCTGGATCTTTTTCGTCGATCGGTCCCTTGGCGGACACGTCGTCGCGCAAGCACTGCGCGAAGCTGGCGAGCAGGTGGAGGTCCATGACGATCACTTCGACCGCGATGCGACCGATGAGACCTGGCTCGCGGAGGTAGGGGCCAAAGGCTGGATCGTTCTGAGTAAGGACGATCGGATTCGCCGCAGTCAGCTTGAGCGCACCGCGCTCATCGCAGCTGGCGTCGCCGCGTTCTTCCTCGGTCGAAGCGATCTGCGCGGCGATCAGATGGCCAGCGCGCTGGTCTCGGCGCTCCCCGGGATGAAAAAGGCGTTGAGACGGTTCGCCGCCCCGCTGATGGCGGGCATCTCCGCGTCGGGCGACGTCCACGTGTTCGAGGACGCCAATCAGCGCTTTAGCCCACCGAAACGCGTCAAGAGCTGAGACTATTGATCAGGGCGGCCCTGGCGCCTGAGCGGCCCGCGCGGGCCGGAGCAGGTCACGGTGTCGGGCCCGGCCGTCGCGGACGACATGACGTTCGCCCTCGGTCTGGTGCGGGCGGGGGTTGGCCTGGGCCTGCTGCCCGATCTGGCCGCGGAGTCGGCCGAGGCGCGGGTCCCGCTGGTCCGGGTGCTGCCTTCGTACGCGGTCCGCAGCGGCGCGCTTTACGTCGTCACGCCCCCGGTGAAACATCAGCCCGCGCGCGTGTCGCTGTTCCGCGACCACCTGATCGGAGAGCTCAAGAGCTGGTTCGCCGCGCGGCGTGAGGCCGGCGCCCGTCGCTAGCGCGACGCGCACGTCGCGCCAGCCGGACGCGCAAGATTTTTGCGCTTTGCAGCGGGACCTGTTTTCGTGTCGCCGCGCGACGCGAAGCCTGGTTGCTGCGCGGGCGCCGGCCGGCGCCTTCGGCGCCTGCGCGAAAACTCAACCTTTGCGAACGGACATTTCAGATGACCCAACAAAACACGCTGCGCCGGCAAGATCAGGCGATCCAGATCGGTCCCCGGCACGGGTATCGAATCGAAGGCGATAACGCCTCCATCAATGCCGAGCTACAGGTTCCACCCCATCATTCCGGCGGGGAGTGGACCTTGGAGCTCTGGGCGACCGAGCAGCCCTATCGAGAGGGCGCTTTGACCGGGCACCGGATCGCGGACATCGCGGTCGCGTTGCCGACGCCGATCGGACCGTACGTGCACCAGGTCGACGCGTCGACCACGGCACGGTTGCCGCTGCAGGGCCGCGCGTACGCGATGGTGCTGGCGATGGTGCGGCGTGGTCCGGACGGACAGACCCAGGTCGACGCATTCGCCAACTACGCGGAGCCGCAGACGTTCATCGCGCCGCACTTTGCGGGCGGCGTGAGTCACCGCGTGCAGGGACAAGAGGTCGTTCTCGCAGCCGACGAGGTCGTCAACCCGCGCATCGAAGGCAATCTGAGCGGTACGCTCTCGCTGGAGCTGTGGGCGTTCCCTGAGACCGGCGCGTCGCCCGAGGGGCTGCGGCTGGCAGCGTCGGAGATTGGATGCGTCTCTGGCCAATATCGCCTGTCGGCGATTGAACAGCGTGTGGCGTTCAGCGAGCCGCCCGTGGGTCGCTATCGGCTGGCGTTGCTCTTGTGCGAGTGGACCGAGGCCGACGGGTACGTGGCCCGTGATCGGCGCGACGTCGCGTCGATCTACGAGCGCTCGGCGCCCGAACCGGTCGTTTCGTCGCCGGTGCCAGCGCCCGTCGCCGCGGCGGCACCGGCACGCCCCGTCGAGACCCTGCGGTTGGTCTCGGCCCCCGCCAAGAACCCGAGCCCGGCCGTGAGCGCTCCTGCCGCAGTGGCGGCTCCTGCCGCAGTGGCGGCTCCTGCCGCAGTGGCGGCTCCTGCCGCCGCACCGGTCGCCGCCGCGACGGTTGCGGACGCCGCAGAGGCTCCGGCGGTCGCCAAGGCATCCCCCTCCCCGGCGTCGGGTCTGGTCTCGATTCAGACCGCGAGCGTCGACGAGCTCGCGGGGGTGCAGGGGCTGAATCTCAAGGTCGCCAAGGAGATCATCAAGGCCCGGCCCTTTACCTCGCTGTCGGAGCTGACTCGGGTGCGCGGCATCGGTGAGAAGACCGTCGCGCGCCTCAAGGCCCTGCTCACGGTCTAGCCCCGACGACCACGAATCACATCACCCTCGGTCGCCAAGTGGCGGCCGGGGCCGCCGTCACCCGAACACCCCTCCCAGGTCCCGAACACCCCTCCCAGGTTGATGTTCAATGCCAGAGCGCGAGAGCCCCGTCCGTCTGGACGGCCACCGTCCCAAGTTCGGACGGCTCGCGACGAGAAATCAACCGGTTAGGTCGGCTGGTTCGTGCGCTTGCTCGGACACGATCCGTGCCATCTCGGGCGCCGGGCTCCCTCGGAAATCAACCTGGGAGGGGTTTCGATGGCCCCGACCCGTCGAAGGTAAGCGTCGCCCCGAGCACGTCGAAGAGCTTCGGGCGCCGCGCCAGCGAGAGCCGGTCCTCAGAATATTCGCTCGCGAGGAGCGTCCAGACCATCCGGTCCTCGACCTGACCGGCCCCGCTCACGCCCGCTTCGCGAAGAATGCCGTCCAGGTGAAAGCCCAGACGTTCGGGGATCGCGCGGCTGCGCGCATTGGTGGGAGCACACCGAATTTCCACACGACGTGCCTCCATGAACTTGATGGCGACCGTGCACAGGGCTTGAACCGCCTCGCTCACCAGACCTCTGCCCTGCCAATCCCGATCGATCCAGTAACCAATCTCGAGCGCGTCCGGGCCCACGCGGGGGTGGAGGCCAGTGCCACCTATGAATCGACCTTCGCCCCCGACAAAGATTCCAAATGTGAAGTCCTGGCCCAGGTCAAATCGTCCACGCATCGCAAGAAGCACCTCCGCCCGCGCGTCCGCAGAGAGCGGCTCGTCCTGAACCCAGGGCATGGTTGGCGCGAGGTGCTGCTTGTTCTTCGGAATTGCGCTCTGCAACTGATTCAAATGCTCAGGGCCAAGCGCGCAGAGACTCAGCCGCTCCGTCTCGATTCGATACGGTGCGCGCCAGCGCGGCTGTTTATTGTCGTTTGTCACACGATGTCGATCCGTGAGCGGGGGTGCCAGGGGAAGCCAGCGTGCCGGGTATCCACGGCTGTCAAAGATAGCGCCAATCAAAGGCGATCATCGTGGAGACCATCCCTGAAAGCGGCGACGGCGTTCATTGGGTGGAAAACCCGGCATCACATCGCAGAATGAGACCATGCCACCAACCGCGATCGGACCAGCCGCGTCGGTGACCCGCGAGCACCTTCGGGAGCTTGCTTCGGCCCTGCTCGATTTGCATCGTGCGCTTCTGGACCAGCAGCGCCTCCAGCACGAACGGGATCGCGGACCCGTCGGGGGAAGTGGGGAGCTCCTGCACCTGGCGGCCTATGATCCGGAGTTCGCGTGGCTCCGAACGCTGTCGCTGCTGATCGTCGATCTGGACGGCCTGCTGGCCGAAGACGAAGCTCCGTCGGAGGACGAGAGGGGGTCACTACGCCTCGAGCTCGAGGAGCTGTTCTCTTCGAGCGCTCCGGGGCGGTTCTGGGAGCGGTGTGTGCCCTGCCTGCAAGCCCCCGCGGTCGCGATGGCGTATGCCAAGGTCCGCACCATCATCGCCACACTGCCCAAGCTCGCCTCCGCTGACGTCGCCGCCCAGCTTCACGCGAAACACCGCTGGGCGGTCGCGCGCCGGCAACGCGGCCAGAGCTGACGGCTGGCCCCCTGGATTCCTCGTTGGTCGCCGTTCGAGGGCGCGGTGATCTTGCCCGTTGCTCGGAGGGGCGTTGGGGCTTGCCCGTCGGAACAGGTAGAATCCCCAGGCCGCTGGTTCTGGGGCTGCCGCAATCACCGAGTGACCACCCGAATGGAGTCAGCGATGGGACCAACCGGATCTTCGAGCCCGATCACCAAAGACGACTGGGCCCGGCCTCTTCTCGCGATCGGCCTCACCGTGGTCTCGGTCGGCGCGGTGGTCGTTCTCGGTGTTGTCATCATCCTCAAGGATGGAGGGAAGGCCGAGCACGTTCTGTCCATCAGTTTGCCGCTGCTCGGGACCTGGGTGGGGACCGTGCTCGCGTACTACTTCTCTCGCGAGAACTTCGAGTCGGCGTCGCGCAGCGTGGCGGCGATGGCGAAGGCGCTGACGACGTCCGAGAAGCTCGCATCGTTGAAGGTCGTGGACCGCATGATCCGGAACGATCCCCAGACCCTGTTTTCCAGGAAGGAGCCGACGTCCGGCATTAACCTGAAGCAGTTGCTGGCCGATATGGAAGCCGCGAAGAAAGGTAGCCGCGTGCCGGTGTTCGATTCGGCGGGCAAGGTGATTCGATTGGTCCTTCACCGCAGCTTGATTGAGCGGTTTCTTTCGGACCGGGCTCTTGCAGGCACGCCACAAGGTCAACTCGCGACGCTCACCCTGGACGATCTCCTGACGGTGGCCGCGCTGAAGAATATGGCGCAAGGTTTCGCGATCGTGGGCGACAACGACACGCTCGCGGATGCCAAGAAGGCCATGGAGGATAAGAAGGGCGACGGCTGCCAGGATGTCTTCGTCACCAGGGGAGGCAAGCCCACCGACGAGGTGATCGGGTGGATCACCAATGTGATCATCACGAATGAGTCGACGGTCTAGCCAACCGTTAGCGTGAAGTCGTTGATCGACCTCGCGGAGCTTTACGCCCGGCACGCCCAGCGCTTCGATCGCGCTCGGACGCGGTCCCTGATGGAGTTGCCGTACCTCGAGCGGTCCACCTCCCTGGCACCGCCGCCGGGCAAGGTGCTTGACGTCGGATGCGGCAGCGGGGAACCCCTAGCTCGATACTTCATCGAGCGGGGATACGAGGTGACGGGTGTAGACGCCGTCGAGGAAATGCTCGACATGTGTCGTGCACGCTTCCCTCAGATGAGATGGCTGCGAGCGGACATGCGCCGGATCGATATCCCTGAACAGTTCGACATCGTGATCGCCTGGGACAGCTACTTTCATCTCCCACCCGATGACCAGCGTCGCATGTTCCACACGTTCCGCGGGCACACGACCCCAGGTGGCGTGCTGATTTTCACGAGTGGCCTGACCGAAGGGGAAGGAATCGGCGGCAATCTCTTCGGCGACAAGCTGTACCACGCAAGCCTGAACTCCCACGAATATCGGCGATTGCTGGATGTTCACGGGTACGACGTCGTCGTCCACCAACCCGAGGATCCCCAATGCGGCGGCCACACGGTCTGGATCGCCCGGCAGCGCCTTCAGACGTTCCCGGCCACGTCCGGGTAACGGCGAGACGATAAGCGACGTCCCTGAAAGAGCGACAGCGTCGGGTAGGAACCGGTGTCAAACTTCGGGCGTGCCCGCCGCTCGCGACGTCAATAGCTCTCAAAATCTGGTCTGGATCGATCTTGAAATGACCGGTCTCGATCCGTTCGAGGACGTGATCCTGCAAGCGGCCGTTGTGATCACCACAGCCGATCTCGAGCCGCTCGACGAGTTGGCCGTCGACGTCGGGCAGCCCGAGGAGGCGTTGGCGCGCATGATCCCGCTCGTCCGCGAGATGCACAGTCGCACGGGCCTCATCGAGCGGGTGCGGCGATCGACCATCGACGTCCATCAGGCCGAGCAGCTCCTGCTCGAGCGGATCGTGCCGCGGTGCACGTCCCCCGCCACTCTGTGCGGCAGCTCGGTCTGGGCCGACCGTCGCTTCATCGCCCGCTACATGCCGGCGCTGGACCGGCACCTCCACTACCGCCTGGTCGACGTGTCGAGTGTGAAGATCCTGGCGCAGCGTTGGTACGGCGACGCGGCCGTCTTCGTAAAGCCCACGGCTGGTGAGCACGACGCACTGGTCGACATCAAGAACTCCATCGCGGAGCTGCGGCACTACCGCGGAACACTGTTCCGCTAGGAGAACATCAACCTGGGAGCGGCGTTGCGAAACGAACGTCGGCACCGAGCACGCGCACCCGGGGCCTCAGGTCCTCGGCCCGTGCCGCTCGAGTACGCCCTCGCCAGCGGTTCTCCCGCGACCTCAGGGCGCCATGCTGAGGAGAGGTGCGGTCGACACACCGGGGTCGATGCTCATCGGAACCGCCACGTTCGCGACCGGGCAGGTGGTGACCTTCTTCCAGAAGCCGGCCGATCCCTGCAGGGCGGTCAGCGTGGTTCCGTTCTTTCCGAGCGCCTCGTTCGAGCCGCGAAGTCCTCAACCTGAGGATGGTCCAGAAACGGGGGCAGCTCAGAAGAGCTCTTCTTCCGCGCCTTACACTTCGATAAGATACTGCCCGTCCTATGGGACGCAGGCTCGATCGAGCCGCTCAGCGGCGGTCGCGCCGTTCTTAGAACATTCAAATCTGCGGGAGAATCATGGGTGTGGTGCCAACATCGGATCTGGAGGCAATGCTCGCTATCCCTTGGTCAGAGCCAACGCACGGCATGACACTGGGAAACTACCGCCTCTTGGACAAGCTCGGACGGGGAGGTTACGGGGTCGTATGGAAAGCATACGACCACGTTGCCGCACGCGAGGTTGCCATAAAGATCTTTCACACGCTTAACTTTACCGACGGGAGCCGCGGCCAGGAAGCGAGCCGGTTCGTCGATGGCGCGCGTGCTTTGCGTCGTCTCGATCACGAGGAAACGGTTGTGACGATTCTAGAAGGTCCAACTGTGACTGGGCCGTACCTATGGTTTGCAATGGAGTACGCGATCGAAGGGAATCTTCATCAGGCTCTCGCTTCTGGTTCGCTGACGATCGCTGACAAAGCACGAATAATCGATGATCTGTTTGGCGCAATTGGAGCAGCTCACAGAAACAAGATTCGTCATAGGGACATTCGACCTCACAACATTCTCCTCAGAAAGTCGGGCGGAGCAGTGCGTGCAATGCTTGCTGACTTTGACCTGTCGTACTTTGAGCATGTCCTCTTAGAAAGGCAGTCCACCGTTGGAGTGCTAGGTCTGCACCGATACTACCCTCCGGAGGTTCTCCGAGCGGCTGGAGACGATCTAAAGCGCTTGCTTCGTCGTTACGATAACGATCGATACGCTTTGGCCATGGTTATGTTTGACATGTTTGCAGGCGAAGATGTCTCTCTTCCAGAAGAGCGATCGCTTAAGGCGTTCTTGTCGTGCATGTCTGAAAATGGACTCCATGGGCGCGGCGAGTGGCGTACTCGCCGCGCAGTCGCCGCCTTTTGCTCCTATGCACTTTCGAACAACGAGAAGAAGAGATTTTCTACAGTCGAAGAGGGCCAATTCTATTGGCTGTCAGCGGCCGGAAAGGTCGGTGATGTCTCTCGCGCGATTGGCGCAATCAGCGTGCTCGCTCTGTTAAATGCGGCGATCATTCTTGATTGGGCGTGTGGACGATATGCGACCTCTCTGACCGTGCAGACGTTTGCGAAGATAGCGGGTGGGATCTTGTCGGCGGGAGTAGTCGTGGCTGCCGGAAGTTGGAGCCAAAGTCTTGTGAGACAAACAATCCCGAAGTGGACCCTCGCTCTCGGTCGACTTGTCTCCGGGAAGCCCATGCTTTCTTGGATCGCCGTGGTCTGTCTGGCCGCGCTGGCTCCAACACTCGGCTTAGCGACTAATCTTCGTGGGCGGATGGTTTCATGTTGGGCCATGCGCGCCAAAGATTGCGTGCTATTGAAGTCGGATGGGAGCTCTGCTGTAACTGTGTCTACGGACTCGCCGACCTCGTTGGGTCTTGCTGGCGCTTTTCCCGTCCTGAGGTGTCCAAAGGGGTCCGACGCTCGGACACTGCCAATGACCTGGATTGGTCAAAACGCAAAGGTGGAAGGAGCAGAAACGACCAACACGCGTTACGCTGTGAAGGAATTGCCGCAAGAGTCGGCGGCCGAACTATTGCGGCAAGTTGCAGATAGAATGGACGGTAAGTCTTCGGATCTTTACGGCGACATCAGCTTGACTAACGGCAGAGTGAAGCTCGTTGTATTTCTTTCCAACAAGCTCGATCTAAAACGGACGTTGGCCGACTCCGAATGGAAACAAGTGAGAGAGGCCATTCGGAAGCACATGATGAGCAGAGTTATGTCCTGCTATGACAGGCACAGTGTGGCGATGCGCGAGTCCGACGTCCGCATGAAGATTAGGCTCGCGATCGATCAAAATGGGCGTGTAGGAGTACGCCCAACCGCGTTGGCCAGCTCGGTCGGCGAGAGACATCCGTTGACTGAATGCGTGTTGACCGCTCTTGAGAAGTGGGAGTTCGCTGGGATTGCTCACGATATCGTTCTAGACCTCGGCGTTCATTTCAAGAGCCTTGTCGTGCGCGAAGGCATATCAACGGCAGATCCTAACCGATAGCAGTCCAAACACTCCCCACGTCCTGACGCGGGGTTGGACTATCAAGACGCCGCTCCCAGTTTTATTTTGCCGCCAGGTTGTTCTTCGCGCTGGCACGGATTGTGTCCGGGCAAGAGCAATCAGGCCTCGCCTAACCCTCGCCTAACCCCTTGATTCCTCGCTTAGCCGCCGGTCTCCACGTCCTGGTACGGATTGTGTCTGCGCAAGAGTCTCTGGAGCCGCGCCTAACCCACGCCTCATCGAGCTGGGAGGGGCGTTCGGACAGGATTCGACGCCAGGCTTACTGGCACCCGATCGTATCGATTGAAAAGCCGGGGGGACCTCCCGCTGTCGCCGATTCCTCCCACCTATATGCATGCGGGCCTGGCGAGACGATCAACGTCACCGGGGTCCACTCCGAGTGCGATGACGCGTTCGAGAAGGTGCTGCCGTAGGGCTGATAGAGGACATCGTCGACGTAGAAGTTCAATGTCTGGCCCGTGGAGGGGTAGCCCAGATACCAAAAGCCGAACCTGTTGCTGGGGCACGAAACCGTGACTGACATCGACGGATTGCCAGCAGCGCTGAGGAGTGGCGGATGCGCGGAGAAGCTGCCCGTATGTCCCGGGGCGCAGAAGAAGCAGTGCGAGACGGCGTCGATCTGGAACCCGAACGGGGGGGGGCCGAACTCGGGCGGCACGAAGCCGTCTTCGAAGTCCCATGGCCCGCTGGGACGCTGGACCACCGGCGTGTTCGAACATCCGATTGCATCTACCGAAAAGCCGGGTGCGCCGCCGGCGACCGCAGTGGCGGCTTCCTCCCAGCGATAGGAATGGCTGCTGGTCGGGACGACGAGGCTCACCTGCGTCCACTCCGAGTGCGATGACGCGTTGGAGAACGTGGAGCCGAACGTTTGGTAGAGGATGTCGTCCACGTAGAAGTTCAGGCTCTCTCCGGCGGCCGGGTAACCGAGGTACCAGAACGTCGTGGCGCTATGGCTCTGGCTGGCACAGTTCAAGGTCAGAGACGGCTTGCCCGCGGCGCTGAGCAGCGGCGCGTGCGCCGCGAAGGATCCCGTGTGAGCCGGCGCGCAGGAGAAGCAGTGCTGTGAATTGTCGACGACCCAGGGGCCCTCAGGTGCGCAGACTTCGAAGTCATTCCCATAAACACGGGTCGTCCCACCATCCGTTCCGCCGCCCGCCGCCCCGGCGTCGACGTCGTTGCATGCCACCGCGCCACCGACGGCAGCGTCCGCGCTGTCGAGCGCGACGTCGGTGCCAGCGTCCATCCCGCCGGTCCCGCCGACGTCGTCGGCATCCGGCGCGACGTCAGTGCCGCCGTCCATCCCGCTGGCCCCGCCGCCAGCATCCGGCGCAACGTCGGTGCCAGCGTCCATCCCGGCGGTCCCGCCGACGCCGCCGGCATCCGGCGCGACGTCAGTGCCGCCAGTTCCCGGGCCGACTCCCCCGGTTCCCGCGCTCACGCCGCCGGTGCCGACGGTGGCGCCGCCCGTGCCGGCGTTCGAAGCGCCGGCCCCGCCGCCCCCGACACCCGCCGTCGCGCCGCCCCCCGTCCCGCCACTCCCTTCAAACTTCGCCTGCGAGCCGACACACCCTCCCAATGCGACCGCCGCCATAACTGCGTACCAGCTGCGACTACGAGACTTCCCTCGCTTCGACATATGGCTCCCCTTCTCAGTCCCGACTTCTTTGACGATTCTCCGCCGACTTCCGAGCGCCCCATGAGCGCCCGACGGCCTCACCAAGGCACGCGCCCTTATAAGCGAAGATGTCCGCGATTCGCTGTTAACACTTTGTCAATCGCGGACTATGAAGGAACTCACCGAAAACCGAGGTCCTCGACGAGGACCCCGATGGAGTTGCACTTCGTGGCGGGCCGCCAGTCGCGCCAGGACCGGAAACGTGCGAAAGACCTACCGGCAGACCCGATCGCCCGGGCAGCTCGGATCCTTGCCTGACGACGTGACCACCAGCGCGGCGACGCCAGCCGCGGCGACAGCGACGGCGGCCCAGACCCACCAGGTCGATGCGTGCGTGGATGACCCGGCCGCGGCCGGCGCGTTGGCTGGGTGCTGGGCCGGGGCGTCGACCATCGTGGGGCGGGGGGCGGCGGCGGGATCGTTGGACAGCGCGAGCCGGGTCGGCGCGGGCTCGGCGCGGGCGGTCGCGGGGTGAAGGGCCAGGGTCGCGCAGGCGAGCGACAGACTCATCAAGAAGGCGAGGGTTTTGCCGCGTGGGGCCAGCCGTTCAAGAAAGCTCATGAGTTCCATCCTAGTAACCGGGGGCGCGATTCGTCAACGGCAAGGCCGGCTGCCGGCTGCCGCCGGTCGTCGTTGCCGTCGCCGTTGCCGCAGCGGGGGCTTCGTGCTCCAGTGAGGGCGTGGATCTCTTCGAGCGACAGCGCTCTACCGCGAACGGTCGTCCTGGCAACGGCGACGGGGCTCGCGACGAGAACCTGGAAGGCACGGTCGAGCGCATCGTCTTCGCGGGCGGCGACGGCGACTTCACGGTGGCGCGCCTGAAGCCGAGCGCGGGCGGCGAGGTGGTGACGATCGTCGGCAGCTTGCCGGGCGTGCCGGTCGGCGCGTCGTTGCGGGTTATCGGACGCTTACGAGAACACCGTCCGCTTCGGCGCGCAGCTGCGCGTGTCGAGCTACACCGAGGTCGCGCCCGCGACGCTCGACGGGATTCGCCGCTATCTCGGGTCGGGGCTGATCAAGGGGATCGGCCCCGAGTTCGCCGGTCGCATCGTCGAGCGGTTCGGCATCGCCACGCTCGAGGTGCTCGACCGCGACCCGGGGCGCATCAGCGAAGTCACCGGCATCGGCCCGGCGCGCGCGCGATCGATCCGCGAGGCCTGGGCCGGCCAGCGCGAGGTGCGCAAGGTGATGGTCTTTCTGCAGGGCTACGGCGTGTCGCCCGCGTTCGCGGCGCGCATTTACCGTCGCTACGGCGTGGCGGCGATCGCGCGCGTGCGCGAGAACCCGTATCGGCTGGCGTTCGATGTCTGGGGGATCGGCTTTCTGTCGGCCGACAAGCTGGCGGCCGCGCTGGGCATCGAGAAGGAATCGGACGTGCGCATCGCCGCCGGCGTGCGCCACGTGCTGGAGGAGTCGGCCGGCAAGGGGGACGTCTTCGTGCCGCGCGAGCGGCTGGCGCGCGAGGCGGCCGGTCTGCTCGGCGTGACCGAATCGATGGCCGACGGCGGGATCGATCAGCTGGCGCGCGCCGGCGAGGCGGCGATCGACGCGCGCATCGCCGCGCCGGGGCTCGACGGGGGCGCGGCGATCTACGAGACCGGGCTGTACCGGGCCGAGGTCGCCGCCGCCGCCGGCTTGCGCCAGCTGCTGGCGTCGCCGCCGCCGCCGGTGCGCATCGACGTCGACCGCGCGCTGGCCTGGTACGAGAACGAGGCGGGCATCGCGCTCGCGGCCCAGCAAGCCGAGGCGGTGCGGCGCGCGATCGGCGGCAAGGTCGTGGTGATCACCGGCGGCCCCGGCGTCGGCAAGACGACGATCATCCGCGGCGTGGTGTCGATCCTGACGCGCAAGGGGCTGCGTGTCGCGCTGGCGGCGCCGACCGGGCGCGCCGCCAAACGCCTGTCGGAGGCGACCGGTGCGCCGGCGTCGACGCTGCACCGGCTGCTGGAGTGGCGTCCGGCCGAGGGGCGCTTCGGGCGCAACCCCGATCGGCCGCTGGAGATCGATCTGCTGGTGGTCGACGAGGCGTCGATGCTGGACGTGCGACTGGCGGCCGATCTGGTGGCGGCGCTGCCGGCGTCGGCGCGCCTGTGCCTGGTCGGCGACGTCGATCAGCTGCCGTCGGTCGGCCCCGGCACGGTGCTGCGCGACGTGATCGCGTCGGGCGTCGTGCCGGTCGTGCGGCTGACCGAGATCTTTCGCCAGGCGGCGCAGAGCCTGATCGTGCTCAACGCCCATCGGATCCACGAGGGGGAGATGCCGGAGCTCGGCGCCGCGCCGCCGGCCGCAGCCGCCGGCGCGGGCGCGGCAGCGGGCGTGGGCGCAGGCGCGGGCGGCACCGCTGGCGGCCCGATCGCTGACAACCGTGACTTCTTCTTCATCGAAGAGGACGACCCGGCGCGCGCGGCGCTGCTGATTCGCGACCTGGTCAGCGTGCGGCTGCCGCGGCGCTACGGGTTCGATCCGCTGGAGATCCAGGTGCTGTCGCCGATGCACCGGGGCGATCTGGGCGCGGGCAACATCAACTTGCTGCTGCAGGAGACGCTGTCGGCGGGCGCGGCCTCGCTGGCGCGCGGCGCGCGCACCTTCCGCACCGGCGACAAGGTGATGCAGATCCGCAACGACTACGACAAGGAGGTCTGGAACGGCGACATCGGCCGCGTGGTCGAGGCCGACGGCGCGTCACAGACGCTGATGGTGCGCTTCGACGATCGCGACATCGAATACGGGCTCGACGAGATCGACCAGCTCACGCTGGCCTACGCCGCCACCGTGCACAAGTCGCAGGGCTCGGAGTACGCCGCCGTGGTCATCCCGGTTCACACGCAGCACTACATGATGTTGCAGCGAAATTTGCTGTACACGGCGGTCACGCGCGGCAAGCGCCTGGTCGTGCTGGTGGGATCGCGCAAGGCGCTGGGCATGGCGGTGCGCAACGCCGAGATCGCGCTGCGCTGCTCGGGGCTGGCCGAGCGGCTGCGCAGCACCTGAGCGAAGCGCGCGCCGCCGGCGCCGTTGAACAGCCTAGAACCAGCCGCCGACGACCGTCTGCAGGCCGTAGCCGTTGCCGCCGCCGTTGAGCGCGAGGTCGAAGATCGGGCCGGCGCCCACGAACAGGTGGGGCACCAGGTGGTACAGGAACGGCGCGAAGATCTCGAGCGAGCTCGAGCTCGACGACGACCCGTTGGGCGCCGCCGCCGTCGATCCGACCGAGGTGTGGTGGAAGAAGATGCCGACGGTCGGCCAGAAGGTGAGCGCATCGTTGATGCCGAGGTTGAACCCGGCGCGCGCGCCGAGGTCGAGCGTCGTCACCGACGGGTTGCCCGAGTTGTAGGTGATTCCGGCGACGCCGCCGACCGAGATGTTGGAGGCGATGAAGTAGTCGAGCGCCGGATGCAGCCGGAGCTGCCAGCCGTTGTGGAGGTGCCCCTCGAGGTCGCCGGTGATGACCACCTGTCCGGGCGCGCCGAAGCCGCTACCGCCCGATCCGATCGCGCGCTCGGCCAGCGCGGGCGACGCGGAGCTGAAACCGACGGCCACGAAGATAACCAGGAAGACGAGCTGCTTTCTCATGAAACGCGGTTAACACGGCCGCGCCGCCAAGATCAATTACGACGTTCAGCGACGTCAATCGCGACGTCAGTGCGTCGCTGCGTCGCTGCGCGCTCGCTCGGACTTGCGACGGGTCAGCTTGCGGACGCGCATGTTGATCATCTCGACGACGAAGCGAGAACGCCATCGCGAAGTAGACGTAGCCCTTGTTGATGTGCTGGTCGAACGCGTCGGCGACCAGCAGCACGCCGATCAGCAGCAGGAACGACAGCGCCAGCACCTTCATGCTCGGGTGCCGGTTGATGAACTCGCTGACCGCGTCGGCGAAGATCAGCATGACGACCACCGCCAGCACCATCGCGGTGATCATGATCGGGATGTGCGCGCACCATGCCGACCGCGGTGATCACCGAGTCGAGCGAGAAGACGATGTCGAGCGCGAGGATCTGCGCCAGCGTCGCGCCGAACCCGACGGTGCGCTGCGCGTCGGCTCGGTCGCGCGGTCGCCGCCGGCCGCGTTCGCCCGCCGCTTCGCCGTCGCCGCCTTCGACCTTGCTCGTAAAGCTCGTGGGTCGCCTTGGCCATCAGGAACAGGCCGCCGGCCAGCAGCACCAGATCGCGCCCCGAAAATGCGCTGGCCGAGCAGGCGTGAACAGCGGCGCGCGTCAGCCCCATGAGCCAGCTCAGCCCCAGCAGCAGCGCCGATGCGCAGGATCAGCGCCAGCGCCGATGCCGAGGCGGCGCACCCGCGGCCGCTGCCCGTGCGCGACCTTCTCGCGACAGGATCGCGATGAAGATGATGTTGTCGATGCCGAGGACGATCTCCATCACCGTGAGGCTGACCAGGCTGACCAGCCCCTCGGGCCGGAAGAGCACGCTCAGAAGTCGAGCACGGTCGCGGGCCGCTTCGATCAGCTCTGCCCGAGCCGGCTGGCGACGTGCGCCGCCTCTTCGACGGCGCGCGCGATCACCGACCGGATGCGTCCATCCTCCATGATCAGCAGGCCGGCGATGGTGCAGCCGGCCGGCGTCGTCACCTGATCCTTCAGCGCCGCCGGGTGCATCCCGGTCTGCAGCACCATGCGCGCGGCGCCCTGGAACATCTGCGCGGCGATCTCCATCGCGGCGTCGCGCCGCAGGCCCATGCGCACGCCGCCGTCGGTCAGCGCCTCGAGGATCATGTACGCGAAGGCGGGGCCGCTGCCGTTGAGGCTGGTGACCGCGTCCATGACCTTGTCCTCGGCCTCGACGCAGCGGCCGACGCGCGCGGAAGATCTCGGTCGCCACGGCGGCCTGGCTGTCGCTGACGCCGGGGCCGCGCGCGATGACGGTCATCCCTTCGCCGATCAGGCACGGCGTGTTGGGCATGGCGCGGATCACGGCGCTGTCGGGCAGCCAGCCGCGCAGCTGATCCAGCCGGACGCCGGCGGCGATGCTGATCACCAGCTTGCCCGCGCAGCGCCGCGCGCATCTCGTCGCTGTCGAGCGCGCTCGCCACCTCGTGCGGCTTGACGCACACCAGGACCACGCTGGCGGCGCGGCAGGCCTCGAGGTTGTCGCTGGTGGTGTGGATGCCGTGCTTCTCGTGCAGCGCGCGCACGACCTCGACGCGGCGATCGGTCGCGTACAGCTGCTCGGGCTTGAGTCGCCCGGAGCGCAGCAGCCCGCGCACGATCGCCTCGCCCATGGTGCCGCAGCCGAGCACGGTCAGAGTGGATGTGGAGTCGAGCATCTGGCGGGTAAATATCGCACAAGGAGCTCCAAACGGCGCGCCCGGGCGCGTTCAGCCTCGCTCTTTCCGGAAGGCGCGCTTGAAGACCGCCCGCGGTTGTGGTGTCCTGTGGCTCGCAAAACTCCATGCGCTTTCCGATCTCGCAAAGCTTTCTCACTGTGTTGCTCGCGGTGTTGTGCGTCTCGCTCGGGGCATGCGGCAGCGTCGCCAACCGCGCCGTCTCGGGAGCCGGCGGCACGCCGGGCGCGGACGATGGCGGCGCCGGCGGCGCGATCGGCAGCGATGCGTCGGCGACCGGCGGCGCGGGCGGAAGCGGGTTGGGCGACGCCGGGCCGGGCGACGCCGGGCCGGGCGACGCCGCGCCGGGCGACGCCGGGCCATCGGATGGCCCCGGCATCGTGACGCGCGGTGGGATCACGCCCTTCGGCGTCGTATCGCAGCCGACGGGGAGCACGATTCGCATCACCCGTCAGCGCTTTGGGCCCGCGCCCGTGTGCGCGGGGAATGTCTGCGTGAGCGGCGGTCTATCTCCGCAATGAGGTCAAACCAAAATGAAAAATAGAAAAAGCCATCTGTTCTGGGGCGGTGCGCTGTTGTTGCTGCTCAGCGTTCCGGTCGCGTATTTCGCGGGCCGCGCGCGCGCCGCCGGCATCCCCGCGACCCAAGCGCTGACCTATTCCGGCGTGCTCACCGACGCGACCGGTGTCCCGCTGACCGGGACGATGCCGGTCCAGATCGCGCTCTTCGACGCCGCGACCGCCGGCAACCAGATCTGCGTCACGCTGTCGGTGCCGCAGACGCTGGTCGCGGGCGCCTTTCAGATGGTGCTGCCCGATACCTGCACCACGGCGGTGCGCGCGAACACCAACCTGTGGGTCGAGGTGCTGGTCAGCGGCCTCGCCATTGGTCGAACCAAGCTGGGCGCGGTCCCCTACGCCGTCGCGGCCGCCGAAGCCTCGTGCGGCCCCACGACTGGCCCGGCGATGGTCGACACCGGCGCGGGGTTCTGCATCGACCCGGCGGATCGCGGCGCCGAGACCGCCTACGGGTCGGCGATCACCAGCTGCGCCGCCGAGGGGAAGGTGGTTTGTTCCTTCATCCAGCTGTGCACGGCGAGCGCGCGCGGTGTCGCCGCGATCGGCACGGTGAACTATCGCGTTTCCGACCTGATGTACTACAGCACGGACACGCGCCACTACCTCGGCGGCGGGGCCGGGGCCAACCCGGTGGTCATGCCGGCGGCGTGTGCCACGCTGTCCGCCGTCGGGCCGAACGGGAACGGCAACCTGAACTTCCGCTGCTGCCGCGGCAAGGGGTAGGCGCGCGTGGGGCGAAGGCGGCTCCGCCGCCGTAGCCCATCGCGGGAGGTTCGGAACCCTTTGAGGGTTCCGAGCTAGATGACACGCGCGGTGCCCGGGGCGTCGCGGCCCCGTGCTAAATTTCGCCTCCATGTCTGCCGCCCGGACCCACCTCGCCGATGCGCATCGCATCGTCGTCAAGCTCGGTACCCATGTCGTGACCCACGACGGGATCGAGCTGGCGCTGGGGCGGGTGATGGGGCTGGTCGAGAGCATGGCGCGCCTGCGCCAGGCGGGGCGGGAGGTGGTGCTGGTCTCGAGCGGCGCCGTCGGGATGGGGATGCGGGTGCTGGGGCTCAAGGAGCGGCCGCGCTCGCTGGGGCTGCGCCAGGCCTGCGCCGCGGTGGGGCAGGGGCACCTGATGAGCGTCTACACCCAGGCCTTCGCGCAGCTCGGCGTGACCACGGCGCAGGTGCTGCTGACGCAGGAGGATCTGGCCGATCGCGACCGGGCGCTGTGCCTGCGCACGACGCTGATGCGGCTGCTGGAGCTGGGCGTGGTGCCGGTGCTCAACGAGAACGACAGCGTCAGCGTGCGCGAGCTGGTGGAGTACCGGCGCACCCAGACCTCGGCCGCGCCGTTGGTGCCGGCGGCCGGCGGTTCGGCGCTCGTCGACGCCGCGGCGCCGGTGGCGCTGGCCGGCTTCGGTGACAACGACGGTCTCTCGGCGCGCGTCGCGGTCAGCCTGGACGCCGATCTGCTGGTGCTGCTGACCAACGTCGGCGGGCTTTACACCGCGAATCCGCGGCTCGATCCGGCGGCGGTGCGCCTGTCGGAGCTGGCGGTGATCGACGACGCGGCGCTGGCGCACGCCAGCGGTGGCTCGACCGGCGGGACCGGTGGCATGGCCAGCAAGCTGGTGGCGGCGCGGCTCGCGAGCTCGGAGGGGACGGCGGTCCTGATCGCGGGCGGCGGCGAGCCGCGCGATCATCGAGCGCGCGATGAGCGGCGAGGACGTCGGGACGCTGGTCGGCGCGTTCGAGCGGCGGCCGGCGCGCATCCGCCACATCGCCGTGTCGGCGCGGCATCGCGGCGCGCTGGTCGTCAACGAGGGGGCGCTGCGCGCGCTCGGCGACAACAAGGCCTCGCTGCTGCCGATCGGCGTCGTCTGCGGTCGACGGCACCTTCGAAGAGGGGGACGTCGTCGAGATCCGCGACGGCAGCGGGCGGGTGCACGGGCGCGGCCTGGTGAACTATCCGTCGGACGCCTGCCGCGCGCTGGCCGGGACGGCACAGCGACGACATCGATGCCATCCTCGGGTGGCGCGGCTATGATGCGCTGATCACGCGCGACAACCTGGTCATGGGGGCGGTATGAGCTCACTCGGTACGAACACGACGGCGGCAACCCAAGGCCTGGCCAGCGAGCCCGCCGGCGCGAATGGCGCCGCGGCCAGCGCAGCCGATGCGTCCGGCACCTCGGCGGCGTCCGGGCTGACGCGTGACCTCGCGGTGGCGGCGCGCGCCGCCGGCGCGGCGCTGGCCGCGCTGTCGGCCGCCGATCGCTCGGCGCTGCTGCGCGACCTGGCGGCGGCGCTGGCCGAGCCCGAGACGCGGCAGGCGGTCTTCGCCGCCAACGCGGCCGATCAGGAACGGGCGCGCGCGGCGGCCGCCAGCGGCGCGCCGATGCCGGCGTCGATCAAGCGCCTGGGGCTCGACGCCGCCAAGCTCGACAGCGTGATCGAGGGGCTCAAGCAGCTGGCCGGCATGCCCGAGCTCACCAATCAGGTGACGTTGCGCCGCGAGCTGGACGACGGCCTGGTGCTGGAGCGCAAGACCTGCCCGCTGGGCGTCCTGGGGGTGGTGTTCGAGGCGCGGCCGGACGCGCTGGTGCAGATCGTGGGCCTGGCCTGGAAGAGCGGCAACGCGGTGCTGCTGAAGGGCGGCAGCGAGGCGCGCGACAGCAACCGCGCGCTGGCGGCGGTGATCCACCGCGTGCTGGCGCGCCGCGGCCTCGACGTGCGCGCGGCCGTGCTGCTGGAGGATCGCGCCGACGTCGGCGCGCTGCTGGGGCTGCACGGCGTCGTCGATCTGATCGTCGCGCGCGGCTCGTCGGAGTTCGTGCAGCACGTGCAGCGCAGCACGCGCATCCCGGTCATGGGCCACGCCGCCGGCGTCTGCCATCTGTACCTGCACGCGGCCGCCGATCCGGCGATGGCGGCGCGGGTCGCCGTCGACGCGAAGTGCAGCTACCCGGCGGCCTGCAACAGCATCGAGGCGCTGCTCTGGGATCCGGGCGCGGGGGCGGCGCTCGACGCGGCGGTGGCGGCGCTGGCCGCGGCCGGTGTCGAGCTGCGCGGTTGCGCCGCAGACGCGCGCGCGCCACCCCAGCCTGAAGCCGGCCGGCGACGACGACTGGGGGCACGAGTACGGCGGCGCTGGTGCTGGCGGTGCGCCAGGTCGCCGACCTCGACGAGCGCGCTGGGCTTCATCGAACGCTACGGGTCGCGCCACACCGAGGCGATCGTCACCGCCGACCGCGCGGCGGCCGAGCGCTTCCTGACCGCGGTCGACGCCGGCAGCGTCTTCCACAACGCCAGCAACCGGTTCGCCGACGGCTTCCGCTACGGCCTGGGCGCCGAGGTCGGGGTCAGCACCGACAAGCTGCACGCGCGCGGCCCGGTCGGCGTCGAGGGGCTGCTGACCTACCGCTGGCTGCTGCGCGGCGAGGGGCAGGTCACCACCGCCTACGGGGCCGGCGGCCGGCGTTACACCCACCGCGACCTCAAGTAGCGGGCGCCCGGATAAGACGAAAACGCCAGAGACGCCAAGGGCCGGATTTCCAAGATTTCGGAAAGTGGCGTCGTGGCGTCTTGGTGTTTGACCGACCGGTGTTCGACTCCCGTTTGACTCCCTAGTTGGCGCCTCCTATATTCCCGTCGCCATTTAGGAATTGGGCGCTGAGTCACAACATGCCTTTGTCCTCCGCAGAGCCCGCGTCGTCGCCAGATCGCGACGCGACCCCTGCCCCGGCGCCCCTGTCGCGGGACCGCCCCGGCTTGCTGCCGGTCTTCCTGAAGCTGGACGGGCGTAAGGTGCTGGTGGTCGGCGGCGGCCCGGTGGCGGCGGCCAAGCTGGCCGGCCTGCGCGAGACCGGCGCCGCGATCGTCCTGGTCGCACCGGCGATCGGGCCGGCCGCGCGCGCCGAGCTCGCCCGCAGCCCGCGCGCCGTCGTGGTCGCCGAGCGTGCGTTCGTGGAGGCGGACCTCGACGACGCGTGGCTGGTGATCGCGGCCGCGCCGCCCGAGGTGAATCGCCAGGTGGCGTCCGCGGCCGAGGCGGGCGAGCGCCGGTTGTTCGTGATCGCCGTCGACGATCCCGAAGCGGCGAGCGCCTACGGCGGCGGCACGCTCCGTCGCGGCGGCGTCACCGTCGCGATCTCGACCGACGGTCAGGCACCGGCGCTGGCCGGGCTGCTGCGGGAAGGGCTGGACGCCATGATTCCCGCAGGAGCTGGACACCTGGGTCGCCGAGGCGACCGCGCTGCGGCCGGCCTGGCGCGCCGCCGGCGTGCCGATCACCCAGCGCCGGCCGCTGCTGCTGCGGGCGCTGAATCGTCTCTACGGGAGCGACGAGTGATCGCGCTCGGGCGGGTCACGTTGGTCGGCGCCGGCCCCGGCGATCCCGAGCTGCTCACGGTGCGCGGCGCGCGCCGCCTGGCCGCCGCCGATCTGGTGCTCTACGACGCGCTCTCGTCCGAGGCGATGCGCGACCTGGCCCCCGGCGCGCGCTGGTTCTACGTCGGCAAGCGCGCCTGCCGCAATTCGATCGATCAGGAAGTGCTTGAACCGCCTGATGATCAAGCACGCGCGGCGCGGGCGCCACGTGGTGCGTCTGAAGTGCGGCGATCCGTTCGTGTTCGGCCGCGGCGGCGAGGAGGTGCTGGCGCTGGGCGCGCGCCGGGATTCCGGTCGAGGTCGTGCCGGGGCTGTCGACGGCGATCGCCGCGCCGGCGCTGGCCGGGATTCCGGTCACCCACCGCGGCCTGGCGTCGAGCTTCGCCGTGATCACCGGCCACCACGAGCACACCTACGGCCCGCTGCTCGACGGCATTCCGCCCGGCGGGCTCACGCTGGTCGTGCTGATGGGGGTGCGGCAGCGCGCCGCGATCGCCGCGCGGCTCGGCGCGCGCGACTGGCCGTCGCAGACACCGGCCGCGCTGGTCATGGGCGCCGCCACCGCGCGGGCCTGGCGCTGGCTCGGCACGCTCGGCGCGCTCGGCGCTGTCGAGATCCCGGCCGCCGCGGCCGAGGCGCCGGGGATGTTGATCATCGGCGACGTGGTCTCGCTGGCCGATCGAATTGCCGGCGCGACCGGGGTGCCCCCGGATCTGGAGTCGCGTGGCAGGTCCAGTTGAGGGACCGAGCCGGGCCGGGGGCAGGGGTCCGAGGGGTAGGGGCTGAACATGGGGGTCGTATGAGTCTGGTCGTCAACAATCTCACCAAGCGTTTCACGTTGCGCGGCACGCCCGCGGTCGCCGACGTCTCGTTCGCGGCGCCGACCGGCGGCATCACGACGCTGCTCGGCCCGTCGGGCTCGGGCAAGTCGACGGTGCTGCGCATGGTCGCCGGTCTCGAACAGCCCGACAGCGGCACGGTGCAGTTCGGCGAGCGCGACTTCACCACGGTGCCGGCGCAGCGGCGCGGGATCGGCTTCGTCTTCCAGAGCTACGCGCTGTTCAAGCACATGAACGTGCGCAAGAACATCGCCTTCGGCCTGCGCGTGCGCAAGACGGCGCCCGAGGAGGTCCGCGCCCGCGTCGACGAGCTCTTGTCGCTGGTGCAGCTCGACGGGCTGGGCGAACGCTACCCGGGCCAGCTGTCGGGCGGCCAGCGCCAGCGGGTCGCCTTCGCGCGCGCGCTGGCGATCGCGCCCCAGCTGCTGCTGCTCGACGAGCCGTTCGGCGCGCTGGACGCGCAGGTGCGGCTGGAGCTGCGCGAGTGGCTGCGCCGCTTCCACGACCAGCGCCACGTCACGACGCTGCTGGTGACCCACGATCAGGAAGAAGCGATGGAGGTCTCGGACCACGTCGTGGTCATGCACGAGGGGCGCGTCGCGCAGGTCGGGCAGCCGCAGGAGGTCTACGATCGCCCGGCGACGCCGTTCGTGGCCTCGTTCGTCGGCGGCGCCAACGTGCTGCGGGGCCACATGCGCGACGGGCGCGCCAGCGTCGGATCGCGGATCGTTCGCCGTCTCGGTGCCCGACGGCACCCAGGCGCCCGACGGGACGGCCGTCAACGCCTTCGTGCGCCCGCACGACGTCACGCTGACCAAGGCGCAGATCTCCGACGGCATGCCCGAGGTCGCGGTGGCGCGCGTCGAGCGGCTCACCTGGCTGGGCGGCTACGTCAAGGTGGCGCTGAAGCTGTCGGACGGCGGCCCGATGACCGTCGAGATGTCGAAGACCGAGATCGACGCGCTGGGGATCCGCGAGGGCGATCTGGTGATGGCCAACCTGCGCGAGGCCAAGGTGTTCGTCGAGGACTACTCGATTTGACGCGCATCCACGCCAGCATCACCGATACCGTGGGGCGCACACCGCTGGTGGAGCTGGCGCGCATCACCGCCGCCTGCCGGCCCGCGATCACCGCGCGCCTGCTGGGCAAGGTCGAGTCGCGCAACCCGTGCGGCAGCGTCAAGGATCGGATCGGCATCGCCATGGTCGAGGACGCCGAGCGGCGCGGCCTGCTGGAGCCCGGCGCCACGCTGATCGAGCCGACGACCGGCAACACCGGCGTCGCGCTGGCGTTCGTCGCGGCGTCGCGCGGATACAAGCTGATGGTCACCATGCCCGAGCGCATGTCGAAGGAGCGCGTCGCGCTGCTGCGCTACCTGGGCGCCGAGGTGGTGATGACGCCGGGGACGTTGATGCGCGACGCGGTCGCGCGCGCGGCCGAGCTGGTGAAGGAGATCCCGCGCGCGGTCATGCTCGAGCAGTTCAAGAACCCCGCCAACCCCGAGGCGCACCGGCGCACGACCGGCCCCGAGATCTGGGAGGACACCGGCGGCGCCGTCGACATGTTCGTCGCCGGCGTCGGCACCGGCGGCACCATCACCGGCGTCGGCGAGGTGCTGAAGCTCAAGAAGCCCGGCGTGCGCGTCATCGCCGTCGAGCCGGCGAAGGCGGCGGTGCTGTCCGGCGCGCGCCCCGGCAATCACATGATCCAGGGCATCGGCGCCGGCTTCGTGCCTCAGGTCTTGAACCGCGCGGTGCTCGACGAGGTCGTCGCGGTCACCGAGGACGACGCGATGGCGGCGGCGCGGCGGCTGGCGCGCGAGGAGGGGATCCTGGCCGGGATCTCGAGCGGCGCCGCGCTGGCGGCGGCGCTGCAGGTCGCGCGACGCCCCGAATCGGCCGGCAAGGTGATCGTGGTGATGCTGCCCGACACCGGCGAGCGCTACGTGAGCACGCCGTTGTTCAGCGAGATGGTCGCCTCGTAGTCGTTGCGCGCGCTGGCCGTGCGGCGGCGCGCTCGAGCAGGTCGGCGAGCAGGGTGCGGTGACAGCGCGCGGGCTCGACACAGGCCGAGGAACAGAGCAGCGTGATGGTCTGCCCGGCGGCCAGGCGCGAGGCCAGCGCGCCGAGCATCGCGGCGCCGCGGCCGCTCGGCTGCATCATCTCGTCGAGGTAGCGCCGCCGGTACTCGGGCCAGCTCGATCGGGGCGCCCCGCTTCCCCCAGTAGGCGGCGTGGAGCTCGCGGCTCGGCCCGAGGTCTTCCATCCAGGCGTCCCACGGCTCCGCGTCCTTTCGGACGCCGCGCGGTCGATAGCGGCAGACCAGCACCCGCAGGCCGTCCTCGGGCTCAGCCGGATCGTTCCAGCGTCTTGTCCTGACCGGCACGCGCCGACAGCTTAGCGGGCCAAGCGGTCGCCGCCCAACCGCGCGGGCATGCGTGCGTGATCGAGAGCCTGCTGCGCCGCCCCCCGCCCCCCTGCCTATCCTGATCCCCTTGATCCCACTGGCCCCAACTGTCGCCCCGTGACCCGCTGTCCCCACCACCTTTGCACCTGCGGGGTGCGGCGTTTACAGGCAAATAGGTAACGAGCGGCCGCGGGCATATTCCCTGGTTATTTGAGGTGGGACGATGAGTGGCCTCGACCGCGTCCGCCCGGATTCCGGCCCTGCGGCCGGTCTGGTAGTGTAGGCGCCGTGGAGCTTTCCCCCGACAAGGTGCGCCATTTGCGGCGACGGGGCCTTCGCCGGCTGCGGGGGTTCAGCCTGACCTTCGTCGTCCCCTGCTTCTTCTCCTTTTTGGCCGCCGGGGTGTCGCTGGCGGCGGCGCTGCTGCCCGGGGTCGCGCGCGCTTGCGGCGTCTCGACGGCGGACGGGCTGTCCGCCTGTAGCCTGTCCGAGCACGAGGAGGAGACGCGCCCGCGCTGGCACGCCGGCGCGAGCGGGATCTACACGTCGACGTCGATTCACTTCTCGAACGGTCTGCACAGCGACGAGACCCGGTCGTCGCTGGTCGGCGCGCTCGCCTATCACCCGTCGGCGCGCCTCGCGTTTCAGCTCGCGGCCGGCGGGACCTTGGGCGGGCGGCTGGTGACGCCGGCCGGCACGCAGGACTTCTCGAACGGCTTCACCGGCGCGGTCGGCGCGTCATGGCGGGTGCAAGAGGGCGGTAAGTCGCGGCCGTTCGTGGTGCTGACCGGGAACCTGTCTTTCTCGACGGCGCGCACCACGCTGGCCGGGACCGCCGGCGCCCCCGATGTCACGGCCGGCTACCAGGCGTTCGACCTGCGCGTCGGCGCGCTGGTCGGGACGACGCTGTGGCAGGTGCTGAGCCCCTACGCGGTCGGCCGGGTCTTCGGCGGTCCGATCTACTGGACCTATCAGGGCAGCGACGTCACCGGCACCGACGCCCACCATTACCAGCTCGGCGCGGGGCTCACGCTGGTCGTGGCGCGTCGTCTGAACCTGTTCGCTGAAGGCATCCCGATCGGCGAACGTTCGGCCGCGCTTGGCGCCGCCGTCGCGTTTTGAGCGCACCTCAACCGGATGAAACGGGAACCGACACGGGCCTTGCCATCCGCACAGGACCGGATAGAACATTGTCTCAGACTACAGACAGGCCCGAGGAGCGACGCACAGCGATGAGCGAGGACACGGTCAAGACCTGGAAAGAAGCCCTGGGTGACGCGGTGCCCGAGGCCTGGGGCGCGGGAGATCGACATCTTCGAGACGCAGATCGAGCTGCGCAAGAAGGGGAAGATCGAGGAGAAGCTCTTCGCCGAGACGCGGCTGCGCCGCGGCGCCTACGGCCAGCGCTACGACAACGGCCAGCGCCACGACGGCGAGACGACGCAGACGCTGGCCTTCCCGTCGGGCGACATCACCAAGGGGCCGAGCACGCTGTGGGACGCGCCCGGCATGCAGCGGATCAAGATCCCCTACGGGCGCGCTGACCGCGGACCAGCTCGACGTGCTGGCCGATCTCGCCGAGGAGTACTCCGACCGCATCCTGCACGTGACCACGCGCCAGGACTTCCAGCTGCACTTCGTCCACATCGACGACACGCCCGACCTGCATGCGGCGGCTCGCGGCCGTCGGCATCACCACGCGCGAGGCGTGCGGCAACACCGTCCGCAACGTCACCGCCTGCCCGTACGCCGGCGTCTGCCGCACCGAGGCGTTCGACGTCACCCCGTACGCGCACGCGCTCACCTTCTTCCTGCTCGGCCACGACGACACCCAGGACTTCGGGCGCAAGTTCAAGGTCGCGTTCTCGGGCTGCGAGGACAACGCCTGCGGCCTGACCAACTTCCACGACCTCGGCGCCATCGCGCGCACGCGCGTCGTCGACGGCCAGGAGAAGCGCGGCTTCGAGCTCGTACGTCGGCGGCGGCCTCGGCGCGGTGCCGCAGAACGCGCAGCTGTTCGACGAGTTCCTGCCCGAGGAGGAGCTGCTGCCGATCGCGCAGGCGATGAGCCGCGTGTTCGCGCGGCTCGGCGAGAAGGCGAACCGCGCCAAGGCGCGCATCAAGTTCCTGGTCAAGAAGCTCGGCATCGAGGAGTTCAAGCGCCTGGTGCTGGAGGAGCGCGCCGACGCTGCGCGCCCGATCCGCGCTGGACGGCGTTCCTCGCCGATCTGCACGCCACCGACGAGAAGCCGCTGCGCCCCGCCGGCGCCGCTGCCCGCCGGGCGCGCTGACCCGACGGCTTCGACGCGCTGGCGCGAGACCAACGTCGTGCCGCAGCGCCAGCCCGGCTACGTGATGGCCGTCGATCACGCTGCCGCTCGGCGACCTGACCTCCGAGCAGGCGCGCGCGCTGGCCGACATCGCGCGCCGCTTCACCGGCGACACGATGCGCACGACCGTCGAGCAGAACATGCTGCTGCGCTGGGTGAGCGAGGCCGATCTGCCGGCGCTCTACGCGGCGCTCGTGGCGATCCGGCCTCGCGCGCGGCCGGCGCCGGCACGATCACCGACATCACCGCCTGCCCCGGCACCGACACCTGCAAGCTCGGCATCTCGTCGTCGCGCGCGCTGGCGGCCGAGCTCGGCCGCGCAGCTGGCGGCGAGCCGGCATCGACCGACGATCGCCAACGCGCAAGGGCCTGCACATCAAGGCCAGCGGCTGCTTCAACTCGTGCGGCCAGCACCACGTCGCCGACCTCGGCTTCCTCGGCGTCAGCCGCAACGTCGGCGGGCGCCGCGTGCCGCACTTCCAGCTGGTCGTCGGCGGGCAGTGGGACGAACAACGGCGGCTCCTACGGCCTGGCGATCGGCGCCGTGCCGTCGAAGCGCGTGCCCGAGGTCGTCAAGCGCCTCACCGGCGCGCTACGCCAAGGAGCGCAGCCGGGCGAGAGTCGTTCGCGGACTTCGCCACCCGCATCGGCAAGAAGACGATCCGCGCGATGGTCGAGGAGCTGCAGGTGCTGCCGACCTACGAGCAGGACCCGAGCTTCTACACCGACTGGGGCGATCCGCGCGAGTACACCATCGCCGACATGGGCGACGGCGAGTGCGCGGGCGAGGTCGTCCCGCTACGTCGAGATCGACCTGGCGGCGAGCCGAGCGCGAGCTGTTCGAGGCGCAGGTGCTGCTCGACGAGAGGCAAGGTCGACGGACGCCGCCGCGCGCGCCTACAGCGCCATGCTGCAGGCGGCGCGGGCGCTGGCCCGCGAGAAGAACCCGAACCTGGGCACCGACGCCGGACGAGATCGTCGGCGAGTTCCGCAAGCACTTCTACGACACGCAGCTGTTCTTCGATCCGTTCGCGGGCGGCAAGTTCGCGCAGTACCTGTTCCGCGCGCACGACGAGCACGACAAGGCGTCGACCGCCGGAGGCGGCGCACCAGCTGATCGAGGAGGCGACGCTGTTCGTCGACGCCGCCCACCAGTGCTACACCCGCCTCGGCTCGTCGCTGGGCGGCCCCACCGCCGGCGTCGCCGTCGGCCCCGCCTGAAAGCGTCATGCAACGCGCACAAGCTGCAGCTCAAGATCTTCACCGACCCCGACTCGGCGCGCGCTGTCGACCCGAGGCCTTCATCCCGGTCTTCCACCGCTGGATCAAGCAGCAGCTCCTGCCCGAGCTGATGATCGACGTCGCCAACTACGGCCACGTCCCCAAGGGCCCGGGCGTCGTCGCTGATCGGCCACGGCTGCGACTACTTCATCGACGAGGGGGAGGGGCGGCTCGGCCTGCTGCACAGCCGCAAGCGCGCCGGCCGCCCGACCCGGCGCGAGCGCCTGTCCGACGCGTCCGCCGCACGCTGCACGCGGCGTCGCTGCTCGAGGCCGACCCGGCGCTGCGCGGGCGGGCAAGCTGCGCTTCGCGCACCGACGAGCTGCTGTTCCGCATCAACGACCGCCTCGCCGCGCCGAACACCGACGCCACGTTCGCCGCGATCCGGCCAGAGCTGGATGCGTTCTGTCGCGAGCTGTTCGGCGCGCCGTGCGACCTCACGCGCACCGGTGACGCCAAGGGGCTGTTCAGCGTGAAGATCACGAACGGCGCCAAGACGGATGTCGGAACGCTGCTCGCGCGGCTGGGCGGGGCGCCGCTGGCGGACCGGTCGCTGGTTTAGCAGCGACGGCCGGTCAGCCGAGGCGGCCGGAGGCGAGCATGGCGATGATCGCGATGCCGAGCACGACGCGGTAGATGACGAAGGGGATGGTGCTGCGCGTGCGCAGGAAGCTTGAGCAGCCAGGCGATGCTGGCGTAGCCCGACGACGGGCGGCGACGATCAGGCCGACGGCCAGCGGGCTGCCGCCGATGTCGTGCGCCTTGCAGCACCTTGGGCAGCTCGAAGATGCCGGCCGCGGCGACGGCCGGGACGCCGAGCAGGAACGAGAAGCGCGCGGCCGCGTCGCGGCGGATGCCGAGCGCCATCGCCGCCAGCAGCGTGATCCCCGAGCGCGACACGCCGGGGACCAGCGCCAGCGCCTGCGCGCAGCCGATGATGATCGCGTCGCGCAGCGTGATGTCGTTCGAGGTCGCGCCCGCTGCCCGTGCTGCCGGCGTTCGACCCAGGCCAGCGCCAGCGCGACGACGATCAGCGCGATGGCGATCACCCACAGCGAGCGGAACGACGCCCTCGACCGCGTGCCGCAGCAGCATGCCGGCGATCGCCGATCGGGATCGTGCCGACGATCAGGTAGCCGAGCTGGCGCGCGTCGCGTCGGCGCGGCGGCCGCGAGCGATCTGCAGCGCGCGCAGCGCCGCGCGCAGCATGCGCAGCAGCTCGCCGCAGGAAGAAGCCGATCACCGCCACCAGCGTGCCGAGCTGCAGGACGGCGGTGAAGGCGGCGCCCGGATCGTCCCAGCCGGCAGCGCCGGCACGATGCGCAGGTGCGCGGTCGACGAGATGGGCAGGAACTCGGTCACGCCCTGGACCAGGCCGAGGACCACCGCTTGAAAGTTGGTCATGTGAAGCTCTCCTGATATCACGCGGTGAACCTGCCCGTCATCGTCCGGCGACGCGCAGGGCGCCGTCGGGGTCGACGCCCAGGCGACCCCCTCGAGATCGTCGCGTCGCCCGGACGCCGGACCCGGCAGCGGGTGCCGGACCGCGCCGTACGGCTCGCCAGCGCCGCACCGCCGCCGCCGGCCCGCGCGGCTCGAAGTCGTCGTAGAGCGGCTCGAGCGCCGACGAGCACGGCGGCCAGCAGCTCCGACGCGGTCGAACGGCGCGCCCGGTCGCCAGCGCCAGCGACGTCGCGCGCTCGGCAAGCTCGGGCGGGAGCGCGGTGTCGTTGACGTTGAGGCCGATGCCGACCACGACGTGCCCGACGCGCTCGCCCTCGCTCGCCATCTCGGTGAGGATGCCGGCGATCTTCTTGGCGGCCGCGTCGCACCGCCGTCTGGCGTGCGCACGCAGCTGCACGTCGTTCGGCCAC
Organism: uncultured Pseudomonadota bacterium; assembly: GCA_963778795.1. Classification (GTDB taxonomy): domain Bacteria; phylum Myxococcota_A; class Polyangia; order Fen-1088; family Fen-1088; genus DASRQZ01. The sequence goes on from CAVZVU010000006.1 coordinate 983,279, forward strand.
TTGAGCCGCGGCTTCAGGCCGAGCGGCGCGAGCGCCGCGCGCGACCGCCGCGCCGGCCAGCAGCGTCAGCGGCGGGATCTCGACGGCGGGCGCGCCGGCCGCAGCAGCATCGAGAAGGTAGAGGTTCTCGCCCGGCGGCGAGTGCCAGCTCCGCCCGAGCCGCCCGCGCCCCGCCGTCTGCGCGTCGGCCATCGACCACCAGCCCCTCGGCGGCGCCGGCCCGCCCGCGCTCGGCCGCGACATCGTTGGTCGACGCGCACGTCGGCGTGCCACTCGCACGCCCGCCCCAGCCAGCGCGTCGTCAGCGCGCGCGGCGATGCGCTCGGCGTCGAGCGGCATCGAACGTCGCCGGTCGATCCGGACGGCGACGCTGACGACACGCGGCGCCTGGCGCTAGCGCTCGCGTTCGACGTCGCGCACGGCCTCGGCCGGCCGGATCTCGCAGACGAGAAGTCGATGGCGCGCGCCGAGTGGGTGAGCGCGCCGATCGAGATGACGTCGACGCCGGTCTTGCTGATCTCGTGGATGCGATCCAGCGTGACGCCCGCCCGAGGCCTCGATCACGACGCTGCGGGCGCCGCTCGCGCACGCGCTTGACCGCGTCGACCATGTCGCGGGTCTGGAAGTTGTCGAGCAGGATCCCCTCGGCGCCGGCCTCGAGCGCCTCGTCGAGCTGCGCCAGCGTGTCGACCTCGACCGCCGACGCGCAGCCCGTGCGGCGCGGTGGCGCGCGCGCGCCGCACCGCCTCGCGCACCGACCCGCACCAGCGCGACGTGGTTGTCCTTGATCAGGATCCCCGACGCCAGGTCGGCGCGGTGGTTGGCGCCGCCGCCGACGCGCACGGCGTACTTCTCCAGCGCGCGCGCCCCGGGCGTGGTCTTGCGCGTGTCGGTGATGCGCAGCTTGGCCCCCTCGGCCGCGGCGACGAACGCCTGGGTCAGCGTCGCGATGCCCGACAGGTGCTGCAGGAAATTCAGCGCCGTCCGCTCGCCGGCCAGCAGCGCCGCCGCCGGCCCGCGCACCGTCGCCACGGTCGTCGTCGGGCGCGACCGGATCGCCGTCGGCGACCTTCATGCGCACGCGCGTCCGCCAGTCGAAGCGGGTGAACACCGCCTCGACGACGCCCAGGCCGCACACCACCGCCGCTCGCGCGGCGACGATGTCCGCCTCGGCCTCCTGCGTCTCGTCGATCACCGACGCGGTGGTGACGTCGCCGCGGCCGACGTCCTCCTCGAGCGCCAGGTCGAGCAGCCGCTGCACCGCCGGCGTGTACCAGGGGGCCGAATAGACGCTCACGCGCGGTCTCCGTCGCGACGCCGTCGCCTGCCGCCAGTCCTCGCACCGGCCAGCCGCGCCGCTTGGCGGCCCGCCGCAGGCGCGGGTCGGGGTTGACGACCACCCGGTTGCCGACCCGCTCGAGCATCGGCAGGTCGGTGTACGAATCGGTGTAGAACCAGCTCGCGCCGAGGTCGAGCTGCGCTTGCGCGCCACCAGGTCCTCGGCCCAGTGGACCTTGCCCTTGCCGACGCAGGCCGGGCCGACCAGGCGGCCGGTGAAGAGGCCCGCCGTCGACCTCGAACTGGGTCGAGATCACCTCGTCGATCCCCAGCGCCTCGGCGATGGGGCGGGTCACGTAGGTCGGGCGACGACGACAGGATCGCCAGCACGTGCCCCTCGGCGCGGTGGCGCTCGATCTGGCGCAGGGCGCCCGGCAGGAGCAGCGGCAGGATGTCGTCCTCGACCCAGCGGCGGCAGCGCTCGGCGAAGTCGCGCTCGGACCGACCCGCGCATCTGCAGGGCCAGCCTGGCGGCCACCGCGTTGAGGTCGATCAGCGACAGGTGATACTTCGCCATCCAGCCCATGCGCGCGCAGCGCCCGCAGGAACGAGATCTCACCGCGCCGCCGCAGGTCGCGCAGGAACAGCCGGCCGGTGTTGCAGGAGACCAGGGTTCGGTCGACGTCGAAGAAAGCTCCAACCTGCGCCATAGAATTCGTAATGAGTGTATCAGATAGGTCCGGCATAAGCCTCAGCTGACATTGGTGATTTCGTTCGGAGCCGCGATGTGGGCGCCCTCGTCGCTGCCGTCGATTTGACCTGGAGGGGCCGGCGCGGTAGTAAGAAGGCCGTAATGCGTCTCACTGGTGGGTCGGATCGGGGCCGGCGGCTTCGGCTCCTCGAGGCGCCCAGACCCGGCCGACGGCAGCGAAGGTTCGCGAGGCGATCTTCAACATCCTCGGACCTCCGCCGGAGGCCGCGTGCTCGATCTCTACGCCGGGACCGGCGCGCTGGGCCTCGAGGCGCTGTCGCGCGGCGCCCGTCGCGCGGTCTTCGTCGAGCGCGATCACCAGGCGCTGGTCGCCCTCCGCCGCAACCTGCGCGAGCTGGGGCTCGAGGATCGCTCGAGCGTCATCGGCGCCGAGGTCCGCACCGCGCTGCGCCGGCTGGCCAGCCAGGGCGAGCGCTTCTCGTGGGTCTTCCTCGATCCCCCCTACGTCAAGGAGACCGACGGGGTCCTGGCTGAGCTGTCGGGCGGCGAGCTGCTGACCTCGTGCGCGGTGGTGATCGTCGAGCACGATCGGCGGCATCGCCCGTCAGCGTCGGTCGGGTGCCTGTTCCTGACCGACCGCCGGCAGTACGGCGACACCGAGCTCTCTTTTTCCGGAGCTCCGGCTCGTGAAACACGCGCACCCGATGGTGTAACCTTCGGGCGCGCCGCCGGACGCCGCCTGAGCCTGCTCGCGGTCTATCCCGGGACGTTCGACCCGATCACCAACGGCCACGCCGACATCCTGCGGCGGTCGCTGAAGATCTTCGATCGGGTCGTCGTGGCGCTGGCCGACAACGTCCGCAAGGAGCCGCTGTTCTCGATCGCCGAGCGGCGAAGCCATGATCACCGACGCGCTGGGCGCCGACCCGCGCATCGAGGTCGACGCCTTTCAGGGGCTGCTGGTCGACTACGTCAAGCGGCGCCAGGCCGGGGTCGTGATCCGCGGCCTGCGCGCGCTGGCCGACTTCGAGTACGAGTTCCAGCTGGCCCACATGAACCGGCACCTGGCGCCCGAGGTCGAGACGGTGTTTCTGATGACCAGCGAGGAGAGCTTTTATGTTTCCTCTTCTCTCGTAAAAGAAGTTGCCCTGATGGGCGGAGACGTCTCGCGGATGGTTCCACCGTCCGTGGTCTCCGCCCTGCGGGCGAAGAAACTGAAAGGAGCAGGTCCGTGAAGCTGGCGCGCAGATTGTCCGTCATCGAGCCCTCGCCCACTCTGGCCGTGTCGGCGAAGGCGAAGGCGCTCAAGGCCAAGGGTATCGACGTCGTCAGCTTCGGAGCGGGCGAGCCCGACTTCGACACGCCGTCGCACATCAAGGAGGCGGCCAAGAAGGCGCTCGACGCCGGCGACACGAAGTACACGCTGGTCGAGGGGACGATCCCGCTGCGCAAGGCGGTGGCGACCTGGCTCGGCAAGGCGCACGGCCTGACGTTCGACACGTCGGAGGTCATCGTGAGCTCGGGCGCCAAGCAGTCGCTCTACAACGCGATCCACGCGCTGGTCGACGAGGGCGACGAGGTCATCATCCCGACGCCGGCGTGGGTCAGCTACAACGACATCGTCAAGCTGGCGGGCGGGCGGCCGGTCAACGTGCCGACCCTCGCCGAGGAGAACTTCAAGGTGCGCGTCGAGGACGTGGCGCGCGCGATCACGCCGCGCACGAAGATCATCCTGGTCTGCTCGCCGTCGAACCCGACCGGCGCGGTCTATGACGAGGCGACGCTGCGCGGCCTGGGCAAGCTGGCCGTCGAGCGCGACGTCTGGCTGATGACCGACGACATCTACCGGACGCTGCTGTACGGAGACGCCAAGTTCTTCCAGCCGGCGACCATCAGCCCCGAGGTGCGGGCGCACACGATCATCATCGACGGCGTCTCCAAGGCCTACTCGATGACCGGGTGGCGCGTCGGCTTCACGGCGGCGCCGAAGGCGGTCGTCGAGGCGATGGCGACGCTGCAGGGGCAGTCGACCACGCACGCGGCGTCGGTCGCCCAGGCGGCGGCGCTGGCGGCGATCGAGGGCCCCACCGACGAGCTGGAGACGATGCGCGTCGAGTTCGACAAGCGGCGCAAGGTGATGGTCAAGGGGCTGCGCGAGATCCCCGGCGTCAAGTGCGTCGAGCCGAAGGGCGCGTTCTACGCCTTCCCCGATCTCGGCGTCTTCATCGGCAAGAAGACCCCCGAGGGGAAGACGATCGAGAACGACGGCCAGCTGTGCGAGTACCTGATCGAAGCCGCACGCGTCGCCGTCGTCCCCGGTTCGGCGTTCGGCGCGCCGGGCTTCGTGCGCCTGTCGTACGCGACGTCGATGAAGAACGTCGAAGAGGGCGTCAAGCGCATGGCCGAAGCGCTGCCCAAGCTGACCTAACGCGCGGGGGGCGGAGGTTCGTCGGCGGACCCCTCACCCTATCCCTCTCCCCGGCGGCCCCCGGCGGACCGGGGCGAGGGGACCGGAGGGTGGATCCGGTGTCCGCGCATTGAGCGTGGATCCGGTGTCCGCGCATTGAGCGTGGATCCGTGGACCAGCGTTCTCCGAGCTTCTTCCCCTTTCCGATCCCCTCTCCCTCGTCCGCGGGGGAGAGGGCTAGGGTGAGGGGTCCGCCTTAGAACTGGGTCGAGACGCGCTTGCGGCGCAGTTTCTCGACCAGGGTCGTGCGGTTCAGCCCCAGTAGTTCGGCGGCGCGGTTCTTGTTGCCGCCGGTGCGCTCGAGCGCCTCGCCGATCATGCGCTCCTCGACCGCCTCCAGCATGGCGCGCAGGTCGGTGCCGTTGGTCGGGAGCTCGGGCATCGGCGCGGTCGAAGGGGTGACGTCGCGCGGGGTGCGGACCGCCGGTGGAAGATCCATCGGCATCAACGAGCCGCTGCCCTTCACGATCACCAGCCGCTCGATCACGTTCTCGAGCTCGCGGATGTTGCCCGGCCAGGGGTAGCCGCGCAGCGCGGCCAGCGTCTGCGGGTCGAGGCCGGTGACCTGGCGGCGGTGGCGCTCGTTGGCGCGGGTCGAGAAAGTGCTCGGCCAGCCGCGTGATGTCGGTCGGCCGCGCGCGCAGGCTCGGCATCTCGATCGGGATGACGTTGAGGCGCCAGTAGAGGTCGGCGCGGAAGCGCGACGCCGCCACCTCGCGCTCGAGGTTGCGGTTGGTCGCCGCCAGGATGCGCACGTCGATCTTCTGCGCGGTCTCCTCGCCCACCGGGTAGAGCTCGCCGTCCTGGATCAGGCGCAGCAGCTTGGCCTGGACGCCCAGCTCCATCTCGCCGATCTCGTCGAGAAAGATCGTGCCGCGATCGGCCTGCGCGAAGCGCCCCACGCGCGACGTGGTCGCGCCGGTGAAGGCGCCCTTGGTGTGGCCGAACAGCTCCGACTCGACCAGCGACGGCGGGATCGCGGCGCAGTTCACGGCGACGAACGGCTTCGACGCGCGCGCCGAGCCGGCGTGCAGCGAGCGCGCCGCCAGCTCCTTGCCGGTGCCCGACTCGCCGGTGATGAGCACCGTGCAGCGGGTGTCGGCGACCTGCGACAGCAGGCTGAACACCGGCAGCATCGCGGGATCGTTGCCCAGCATCCAGGGCGCGTTCTGGTCGCGCCAGACGATCGGATCGGCGGTCGGTATCTCGGGCATCACCGGCTTGAGGACGTTGGCGACCGCCTCCTCGAGCGCCTTGATCTCGAACGGCTTGATCAGGAAGTCGCGCGCGCCGGCGTGCATCGCCTTGACCGCGTCGGGGATCTCGGCGCTGCCGCTCATGGCGATCACCGGCGTGCCCGGCGCGTGGCGTGCGCGCGGCCGCCAGGATCTCGAAGCCGTTGACGCCCGGCATCCGGATGTCGGTCAGGATCAGATCGAAGCGTTCCTGACGCAGCCGCGCGTAGCCCGCGGGACCGTCGACGGCCACGACCTCGTGACCGGCCGAACGCAGGATGCGCCCGAGGCTCCGGCAAAGAGAGTCTTCATCGTCGCAGAGCAGGATCCGACCCATTCGGTTTCGCCTGAGTTTCTCTCTTTTCTTGTCGCTTGCGTGAGTTTTCGACAGCGCCTTAACGATTCTGACGGCGTGTCAGCGACAGGGTCTGCCTCGACCGTCTGGCGGCGTGCTTGCTGGACCGGTTTGTTGGGGCCAATGTGGGGACCGATGGGTCGAGTCGCCGTCTGTGCTCCGCGACTCGCGCGCCGTCGACCGCATTCTTTCCGTCGTGCTAGACATACGAAATGGTCGACCCCGCCAAGACGCTCATCGGAGAGCTGGAGCGCGAAGTGTCATCCCTGCCGGGCGCGTCGTTCTTTCCAGGGGCCGGGTCCGATGCCGCCGCGCGCTTCCAGGCTGCCATGGGGCGCTGGGCGCCGCCGGGATTCGCCGCGTTCCTGAGCGCGCACGACGGCGGAGTTCTGGGCTCGGACATCAAGATCCTCACGCTGGCCGAGGCGGCGCAGCGGCGCGCCGAATCCGAACGTGACAGCGGTCGTTCGGGGACGCTGGCCCGCCGGTCTGTGGCCGGTCATGGAGCGCGCCGGACGGCGGTTCGCGCTCGACGCGGAGGAGGCGACCACCGACGGTGAATGGCCGGTGGTCGAGGTGAGCGAACGGGGCGTCGATCGGGTCGGCACCTCGTTTCTGCGCTTCCTGCATGTGCTGGTGGCCGAGCTGGGGGCGGCGGGGCGCGCCGATACCGATCCGCTGGCGCTGGATCCGCTGGCGCTCGCGCACGAGCGCTGCCGGCGCGATCCCGGGCTGGCCGACCACTGGCTGGGGCTGGCCGACCTGCAGGAGCAGGCCGGGACGCTCGACGAGATCGACGCGACGCTTGACCGCGGCGTTGCGGGCGGCGGTGCCGCCGACGCCGGCGTTGCTGCTGACGCTGGGCATGCGCGCCGTGCGCCACGAGGACTGGACGACGGCGACGCGCGCGTTCGAGGACGCGATCGCGCTCGAGCCGCTGGCGGCGCGCGACGACGACGCGCGCCTCGACGCGGCGGCGCTGGTCTACGTGCTGGCGTCCGAGCGCGGCGACGCGGTCGCGATGGCGAGCGCGCGCCGCGTGCTCGGCACCGCGGCCTCGGCGACTGCGGCGTTCTGGCGCGCGGAGGCGCTGCAGGCGATCGCCGCCGAGCAGTCGACGGCGACGATCGACCTCGCGCTGCGCATCGTCTCGGCGCTGGTGCCCGAGGACACCGACGCCGTCAAGCTGCGCCAGCGTACGCCGGCGCTGCTCACCGGCCTCAAGAGCCTGCAGCGGGCGCGCGAATCGCTCGAGGCCGGTCGACCCGAGCAGGCGGTGCGCGATGCGCGCGCGGCGATCGCGCCCGGCCCGGCCGCTGAGCTGGGGGCGGTGCACGCGCTGCTGGCCGAGGCGCTGAACGCGACCCGCGACAAGGGGGCGCTCGAGGCCGCGCGCCGCGCCACCGAGCTGAACCCGTTCCTGGTCGAGGGGTGGCGCGAGCTGGGCGACGCGAACCTCGAGGCCGGCGATCTCAAGGGCGCCGAGACGGCGTTTCGCAAGGTGGTCGAGATGGACACGACCTACGGGCTTGGCTACGCGAAGCTGGCTCAGGTGCTGCTGGAGCAGGGGCGCAGCCTCGAGGCGCTCGAGTCGATCACGGCCGCCGCCGACCGCGGCGGCGATCCCTTCTTCCTGGCGGCGATCCGCGGCGACATCTACGCCGAGATGGAGCGCCACAGCGAGGCCGCCGAGTCCTACGACCACGCGCTGCGCGTCGAGCCCGACGATCACTGGGCGCTGCACCAGGCCGCCGTCGAGCACGGCTTCGCCGGCCACACCACGCGCGCCGCCGAGCTGTTCGAGATGGCGCTGAAGAACGATCGCGACGGCTGCCACCAGACGCTGGTCGACTACGGCGACCACCTGCGTCGCATCGGGCGGATCGGCGACGCGGTGAGGCTCTATCGCCGCGCCGTGGCGGCGGTCCCGGGCGATCCCGAGTGGAAGCAGACGCTGCGCGAGGCAGAGCGCGAGCTTCTGGCCGCCCCCAATTGATTGAGATGGGAACCCTCGAAGGGTTCCCAAACCCTCCCGCGAAGGGCTCCGCCGGGCAAAGCCCGGCTACGCCCACGCGATGCGCAGCCCGAGGCGCCGGCAGGGCTCCGCCTCCCCGCCTTGACACCGCAACTTCCATGCTAGATTGCCCGTCTTTCCGATGACTCACCTCGAGCAGCTCGAGCAACAGAGCGTCTACATTTTCCGCGAGGCGTTCCGGCACTTCGAACGCCTGTGCATGCTCTGGTCGATCGGCAAGGACTCGACCGTGCTGCTGTGGCTGGCGCGCAAGGCGTTCTTCGGGCACATCCCGTTCCCGCTGGTGCACATCGACACCAGCTACAAGCTGCCCGAGATGATCGAGTACCGCGATCGTCTGGCGCGCGAGTATCGCCTGACGATGGTCGTCGGCCAGGACGCCGAGGCGATCCGCCAGGGGCGGACCTTCCCCGCGACCCAGCACCTGCCCGACGGTCACCCCGACAAGCTTCGCGCGTCGATTGCTGCGGCATCCTCAAGCGCGACGCGCTCAAGGCGACGCTGCAGGGCACCGGGCAGCGCATGCGGCTCGAACCTCGACACCGGCAAGTACGAGCTCGATCCCGATCGCGAGCCCTACACCGGCGTCATCGTCGGCGCGCGCGCCGACGAGGAGGGGAGCCGCTCGAAGGAGCGCTACTTCTCGCCGCGCGACAAGAACAACGCCTGGGACGTCGGCGATCAGCCGCCCGAGTTCTGGAACCAGTTCAAGACCGACTTCGCGCCCGGCACCCACGTGCGCGTCCACCCGCTGCTCGACTGGACCGAGCTCAACATCTGGGAGTACATCAAGCAGGAGAGCATCCCGACGGTGTCGCTCTACTACGACCAGGGCAAGGGGACGCGCTACCGCAGCCTCGGCTGCGGCCCCTGCCAGGCGCCGATCCAGAGCACGGCGAAGAACGTCGACGACATCATCGTCGAGCTCAAGAGCGGCAAGCTGCGCAACATCGCCGAGCGCTCGGGGCGACTGCAAGACGGCAAGCACGGCCTGGAAGAGCTGCGCCGCGACGGCTACATGTGACCTGCGGTGACTTGTGGTAGAGAAGCGCGCCGTGGCTGAAGCGCAGCGCGATCAGATGAACGTCGTGATCGTCGGCCACGTCGATCACGGCAAGAGCACCGTGGTCGGCCGCCTGCTCGCCGACACCGGCTCGCTGCCGCAGGGCAAGCTCGACGCGGTCAAGCGCGAGTGCGAGCGCACCGGCAAGCCGTTCGAGTACGCGTTCCTCCTCGACGCGCTGATCGACGAGCAGGACCAGGGCATCACGATCGACACCGCGCGCTGCTTCTTCAAGAGCGCACAAGCGCGACTACATCATCATCGACGCCCCGGGGCACATCGAGTTCCTGAAGAACATGATCTCGGGCGCGGCGCGCGCCGAGGCGGCCGTGCTGGTCATCGACGCCAAGGAGGGCGTGCGCGAGAACAGCCGCCGCCACGGCTACATCCTGTCGATGCTCGGCATCCGCCAGGTGGTGGTCTGCGTCAACAAGATGGACCTCGTCGGGCTATCGACGAGGCGCACTTCCACGCGATCGAGCAGGAGTACCGCGCGTTCCTCGAAGGGATCGGCGCCGTGCGCCCCGAGCGGTTCATTCCGGTGAGCGCGATCCTGGGCGAGAACCTCGCCGGTCGCGGCGCGCGGCATGCCCTGGTACACCGGCCCGACGCTGCTCGAGACGCTCGACGGCCTGGCCAAGGCGCCGCCCAAGACCGATCAGCCGCTGCGCATGCCGGTGCAGGCGGTCTACAAGTTCACCAGCCGCGGCGACGACCGCCGCATCATCGCCGGCCGCGTCGAGGCGGGGCAGGTGCGCGTCGGCGACAAGGTCGTCTTCTCGCCGTCGAACAAGGTCAGCACCATCAAGTCGATCGAGGGCTTCAACACGCCGCCGCGCGATCGCATCGAGGCCGGCTGGTCGACCGGCTTCACGCTGACCGAAGAGATCTACGTGACGCGCGGCGAGCTGATGAGCCACGCCGATCGCGCGCCGCTGGTCAGCACGCGCCTGCGCACCAACCTGATCTGGCTGGGCAAGAAGCCGTTCGTCGCCGGGCGCGACTACAAGCTCAAGCTGGGCACGGTGGCGGTGCCGGTGCGGATTCACCGCATCCTCAAGGTCATCGACGCCTCGGCGCTGGGCAGCGTGCTCGAGAAGGACGATATCGGGCGGCACGACGTCGCCGACGTGATCCTCGAGACGCGGCAGCCGGTCGCCTTCGATCTGACCGCCGACTGCGAGGCGACCGGCCGCTTCGTCATCGTCGACGGCTACGACGTCGCGGGCGGCGGCATCGTCACCGCGGCGGTCGCCGACGAGCTCAAGGACCTGCGCGCCGAGGCGCGCACGCGCGACTTCAACTGGGTCGCGGGCGGCGTCAGCTGCCGAGCAGCGCGCGCGGCGCTTCGGCCATCGCGCCGCGCTGATCATGTTCGTGGGCGCGGCGGGCGTCGGCAAGCACCGCTACGCGCGCGCGCTGGAGAAGGCGCTCTTCGATCGCGGCCGCAACATCTACATGCTCGACGGCAAGAACGTGCTGCTGGGCGTCGACCACGATCTGTGGGTCGACGCCGCCCAGTCGGAGCTGGTGCGCCGCTTCGGCGAGGTCGCGCACCTGCTGCTGAGCTCGGGCCTGCTGGTGGTCTCGACCACCAACGCCATCGGCCTGGCCGACGCGCGCGCCGTCCAGTCGCTGATCCCCGACACGCCGACGGTGCTGATCGACGTCGATCCGGTGGGCGACAGCAACCTCCCCTTCGACCTGCGCATCCGCGGCACCGAGCCGGAAGAGGCGGTGATCGCCGGCGTCATCGACCTGCTGGCCCACCGCCAGATCACCTTCGACTGAGGGCGCCGCCCGACCGGGCGGCCAGGTGGAACGGGGGACGTCGGAAGCGTCGGAAAACGTCGGAAGCGTCGGACGACGGAAAAGACGGCAGTCCGCTTATTTTCTTTGACGAACCGGGGCGGACCCCTGGAACGATTGCGTTTTTTCTTTGGGCGCGCTGCCTGCTCGTCCCTACGTCAGGGCACTAGCCCCATATGTCAGCGATGCACAAAGGCACCCGGGAACGCGAGTCCGACGCGTACGCGGCGACGCTCGACGACATCGCCAACCGCACTGCGGGGCGATATCCGGTTCTGGCTGCTCAACTACGTCAAATCGCAAGAGACTATCGAGAGTCCCCCCCGGGTCGTGAGTCGACCCGCGACCCCTCCCGCCGCCCCGGCTGACCCGCCGCCGACCGACTGACAGCAGCCGGACTCCTCACCCTAGCCCTCTCGGCGAGGAGAGGGGACCGGAGGGGTAGGAGTGAGGAGTCAGAGACGGAGATTGAGTGGCACTATGTCGCCGGTCCGTTCCGGTCCGCACCTCGCCCCGCGGAGCGGGGAGAGGTCGACGGCCGTCCGCGGCCGGCGGGTGAGGGGTCCGCCGGGGTCCGCCACTCGTGGCGTGGGCGTTGCAATCGATGCCGTCATGGACCTGCCGATGATCGGGACGCTGGTGCTCGCGATCCTCGTTGTGCCCTACGCCGGCGAGGTCTTCTATCAGGTCTGGCTGCAGGCGCGCTTTCTCGCCGCGCTGCCCGAAGACGTGCGCGCCGCACTTCCCCCGCACCCGCGCCGTCCGGTGCTGTCGTTCTTCGCGTCACTTCGATTCCAGATCGCGGTCTTGCGCTACGCGCGCCGCAACTTGCCCGACGATTCGCCGAAGATCGCCTACTGGAAGCGCCGGATGCGCGCCAGCATGTTGCGCGAGTCGTTCCTGCTCGGCAGCCTGGTGCTTTCGACGGTCGTGCTGCTGGCGCTGGGCTGGCGTCCGATCTGGCCGGCGCCCTGACAGCGCCGGGCGCGGCGCGCGCGCGTGCCGGCGCGGATTCGCCGGCGCGTGCCGTTGTGGCTCGAATGTTCGGGCGCACTCTGACAAAGTAGCGCCGATGGAGGCCGGAACCGAGACCCGCTTCGCCGCCGCCCCGTCGAGGACCGGCGATGGCGCCGCCGCGCCGGCATCGCCGCCGTCATCGTCGTCGCCCTCGGCGACGACCCGGGAGCCGACCACCGGGCGGTTCGCGCGCGAGGCGCTCGCGCGCGAGCTCAACCCTCCCCAGCTCGAGGCGGTGACGTATCCCGGCAAGCCGCTGCTGGTGGTGGCCGGCGCCGGCTCGGGCAAGACGCGGGTCATCACCTATCGGCTGGCGCGGCTGGTCGCGTCGGGCGCCGATCCGCGCCGCATCCTCGCGGTGACGTTCACCAACAAGGCGGCGGGCGAGCTGCGCGAGCGGGTCGGTCACCTGCTTGCACGCTGGACGTGGCGGCGGGCTCTGGGTCGGCACGTTCCACTCGGTCTCGGCGCGGCTGCTGCGCCAGTGGGGCACGGCGGTCGGGTTGCGCAAGGACTTCGTGATCTACGACGACGACGACCAGAAGCGGTTGCTCGGGCGCGTGCTCACCGACCTCAAGGTCCCCGAGCGCCTGTTCCCCGTGCGTCAGGTGCTGTCGGCGATCGATCGCGCCAAGAACCAGGGCATCACGGCGGCGACGTTCCAGCCCGGCGACTACTTCGACGACGTCGTCGCCAAGGCCTACAAGCTCTACGAGGAACGGCTGGCGGCCGCCAACGCCACCGATTTCGGCGGCCTGCTGATCTCGGCCCTGCACCTGTGCCTGGGCGACACGCCGACGGCGCATCAGGTGGCGGAGCGCTTCGATCACGTGCTGGTCGACGAGTTTCAGGACACCAACAGCGTGCAGTACCGGCTGGTGCGCTGCCTGTCGCGCCGGACCGACAGCATCACCGTCGTCGGCGACGAGGATCAGTCGATCTACAAATGGCGCGGCGCCGACATCCGCAACATCCTGGACTTCGAGCGCGACCACGCCGGCGCGCGCGTGGTCAAGCTCGAGCAGAACTACCGCTCGACCGGCAACATCCTGCGCGCCGCCAACGCGATCATCGCCTGCAACTCCGAGCGCCGCCCCAAGCGGCTGTTCACCGAGGCGGGCGACGGCGCGCGCATCGTGATGTTCGAGGGCGAGACCGAGCGCGACGAGGCCGACTTCGTCGCCGCGCGCGTGGCCGCGTCGCTGCAGGAGGGGATGAGCCCGCGCGACTTCGCGGTCTTCTACCGGACCAACGCCCAGTCGCGCGTGCTGGAAGACGCCTTCCGCGCGCGCAACCTGCCGTACGTCGTCGTCGGCGGTACGCGCTTCTTCGATCGCGCCGAGATCAAGGACCTGATCTGCTACCTGCGCGCGATCGCCAACCCCGACGACGGCATGGCGCTGCAGCGGATCATCAACGTCCCGGCGCGCGGCATCGGCGCGACCACGGTCGATCGCATCAGCGAGGTGATCAGCGAGAAGAAGATCAGCGCCTGGGCGGCGCTGGAGCTGTGCACCAGCGCCGAGGTTGGCGACGCCCTGCTCGGCTCCGGGCCGCGCAAGAAGGTCGCGGCCTTCGTCGCGCTGATGTCGGGGCTGCGCGCGGGCGCGCCGGGCCTCGGCCCGGCGGCGCTGGCGGAGAAGGTGCTGGAGGAGAGCGGCTACCGCGACGCGCTCGCCGCCGAGTCGACGATGGAGGCCGAGGGGCGCATCGAGAACCTGCTCGAGCTGGTGGGGCAGATGCGCGAGTACGAGCGCGAGGCCGAGGAGCCGACGCTGTCGGGCTTCCTCGAGCGGATCGCGCTCGCGTCCGACGTCGACGGCTACGACCCCGAGAAGGGCGCCGTGTCGCTGATGACGGTGCACACCGCCAAGGGGCTGGAGTTCCCGGTGGTGTTCATCACCGGGCTCGAGGAGCGCATCTTCCCGCACGCGCGCAGCGTCGACGACGACTCGGCCGTCGAGGAGGAGCGCCGCCTGTGCTACGTCGCGGTCACGCGCGCGCGCACGCAGCTGCACCTGTCGCGCGTGCGCCGGCGCCGGCTGTCGGGGCAGGAGCTGCCCGGCATCCCGAGCCGCTTCCTGCGCGAGCTGCCGGCCGACATCATCGACGCGATCGTCATGGAGCGGCCGCGCGAGTACGGCGGCGGCTACGGCGACAGCGAAGGGCAGGGGCCGTGGCAGGGCGGCAGCTGGAGCCGCGGCGGCGCCGCGGGGGCCGAGGGCGACGGCGACGGGTCGCGACACGCCCGCGCCGTGTCGTCCGCGCCGCGGCGTTCGGGCCTGCGGCCCGCGCCGACGTCGTCATCATCTTCACCGCGCGGCGCGCCCGGCGAGATCGTCGTGCACTACGACGCCGACGCGTCGCCTTCGTCGGGTGAGGCCGGCGGTCTGCAGATCGGCGACAAGCTGCGCCACCCGCAGTTCGGCGTCGGCGAGGTGCGCGGCTGGCAAGCGGCCGGCGCCGACATGAAGGTCACCATGCGGTTTCCCACGGCGGGCGTGAAGACGATCCTGGCCCGCTTTCTTTCTCGTCCTTGAGCAGACTCGGATGATCACGCTGCATGCCCACGTCAATCACAAGTCGCCCAACACCCTCAAGCTGCGCGCGGCGCTGGCCGAGGCCGGCGCGCGCTACGAGTACCGCGCGGTCGACCTCGACGCCGGCGAGCAGCGACGCCCGCCATTCCTGGCGCTGAACCCGCACGGCAAGATCCCGGTGCTGGTCGAGGGGGACTTCATGCTCGCCGAGTCGGACGCGATCCTCTGGTACATCGGCGAGCGGTTTCCCCGAGGCGAATCTGCTGCCGCCGCCCGGCGCGCGCGATCTCGCGGCGATCCAGGGACGCGCGCGCGTGCTGCAGTGGTGTGACTTCTCGGCGACCGGCCTCTACCAGGCCTACCTGGACGTCTACATCCACAAGGTCAAGGGCAAGAAGGAGACGCAGGACAAGCAGGTGAGCTGGATCGGCGAGGCGGCCGCGCAGAAGATGGATCGCCTGCTCGGCGTGATGGACGGCGTGCTCGCGCGGCGCGAGTTTCTCGCCGGCGACTTCTCGCTCGCCGATCTCGCGGCGGCCGCCGTGCTCCAGTCGGTCAAGAGTCGGATCCCCGGCGATCCGACGACCGGTCGCGCGGCGATCGCCGGATGGTACGAACGGGTGATCGGCCGGCCCGCCTGGCAGGAGGCGATGACGCCACCGGGGGCGACGTCGTGAGCCGCGCGGCCAAGGACGGTACGAAGGGCGACGGCGGCGGCGGCGCGCCGCGCGCGGAGACGATCCTGCAGCTGCCGGGGGCGCCGCGCTGGGTCCTGCGCGCCTGGCCAAGAAGCTGCGCTCGATCCGCGCGCACAACCCCGGCGTCGTCGCGCTCGACGCGCAGCTCGTGCATTTCGTCGCGCTGGCGGCGCCGCTGGACGACGAGGAGACCGCGACGCTGCAGCACCTGCTGCGCTACGGCCCGACGTCGACGTCGACGTCGGCAGCGCGAGGCGGTGGGGCGGCGGTTGCTGGTCGTGCCGCGCCTGGGGACGATCTCGCCCTGGTCGTCCAAGGCGACCGACATCGCGCAGATCTGCGGCCTGGCGTCGGTGCGGCGGATCGAACGCGGCGTCGCCTACACGATCGCCGGCGAGGTCGCCGTCGAGCCGGCGCTTCGCCGCGCGCTGCACGATCGCATGACCGAGTCGCTGCTGGACGCCGCCCAAGCCGACGCCGATGCCGACGCCGCGAGCCCCGTCGCGTCGATGTTCGCGCGCGCGCGGCCGCGCCCGCTGGCGACGGTGGCGCTGGGCGCCGACGGCGCGGCGGCGCTGGCGCGCGCCAACCGCGAGATGGGGCTGGCGCTGGCGCCCGACGAGATCGCCTACCTGCTGGATCACTACCGCGCCGCTCGGGCGCGATCCGACCGACGTCGAGCTGATGATGTTCGCGCAGGCCAACAGCGAGCACTGCCGCCACAAGATCTTCAACGCCGCCTTCGTCATCGACGGCGTTCCGCAGGCCGATTCGCTGTTCCAGATGATCCGCCGCAGCACCGAGGCGGCGCCCGGCCGGCGTGCTGTCCGCCTACCGCGACAACGCCGCCGTGATCGAGGGGACGGTCGCCGGGCGCCTCTTCCCCGACCCGGCCACCGGCGTCTACGCCTTCGCGCGCGAGCCGGTGCACATCCTCATGAAGGTCGAGACCCACAACCACCCGACGGCGATCTCGCCCTATCCCGGCGCCGCCACCGGCTCGGGCGGCGAGATCCGCGACGAGGGGGCGACCGGCCGCGGCGCCAAGCCCAAGGCCGGGCTGACCGGCTTCTCGGTCTCGAACCTGCGCCTGCCGGGCGCGCTTCGTCCCTGGGAGCACGACTACGGCAAGCCGGAGCGGATCGTGTCGGCGCTCGACATCATGCTCGAGGGGCCGATCGGCGCCGCCGCCTTCAACAACGAGTTCGGCCGCCCCAACCTGTGCGGCTACTTCCGCACGCTGGAGCTGGAGGCGCCCGGCCCCGCGGGGCGCGAGGTGCGCGGCTATCACAAGCCGATCATGGTCGCCGGCGGCCTCGGCAACATCCGCGCCGAGCACGTGCAAAAGGGGGAGATCCCGCCCGGCGCGCCGATCATCGTGCTCGGCGGCCCGGCGATGTTGATCGGCCTCGGCGGCGGCGCCGCCTCGTCGGTCGCCTCCGGCTCGTCGCACGAGGACCTCGACTTCGCCTCGGTGCAGCGCGACAACGCCGAGATGCAGCGCCGCTGCCAGGAGGTGATCGATCGCTGCTGGGCGCTGGGCGCCGACAACCCGATCGTCTCGATCCACGACGTCGGCGCCGGCGGCCTGTCGAACGCGCTGCCCGAGCTGGTGAACGACAGCCGGCGCGGCGCGCGCTTCGATCTGCGCCGCATCCCCAGCGACGAGCCGGGCATGTCGCCGCTCGAGATCTGGTGCAACGAGGCGCAGGAGCGCTACGTGCTGGCGATGTCACCGGCGCGTCTGGCCGACTTCGAGCGGCTGGCCGCGCGCGAGCGCTGCCCCTACGCCGTCGTCGGCGAGGCGACCGACGACGGGCTGTTGCGCCTGGACGACAGCGTGCTCGAGCAGCGCGCCATCGACATGCCGCTCGGCGTGCTGCTCGGCAAGCCGCCCAAGATGGTCAGAGTCGTGACCCGGACGCGGCCGGCGCCGGCGCGGGCGGCGCGCTTCCGCCCGAGCCGTTCGACCCGGCCGTGGCCGCGCCCGCGATCGATCTCGGCGAGGCGACGCTGCGCCTGCTGCGCCTGCCGACCGTCGCCGACAAGACGTTCCTGATCACCATCGGCGACCGCACCGTCGGCGGGCTGTGCGCGCGCGATCAGATGGTCGGGCCCTGGCAGGTGCCGGTCGCCGACGCCGCGCTCACCACGGCCGGCCTCGACAGCACGGCCGGCGAGGCGATGGCGATGGGCGAGCGCGCGCCGATCGCGCTGCTCGACGCCGCCGCGTCGGCGCGCATGGCGGTGGCCGAGGCGATCACCAACATCGCCTCGGCGCCGATCGCGCGTCTCGGCGACATCCGGCTGTCGGCGAACTGGATGGCGGCCGCCGGGCACCCCGGCGAGGACGCGCGGCTCTACGACGCGGTGCGCGCCGTCGGCCAGGAGCTGTGTCCCGCGCTGGGGATCGCGATCCCGGTCGGCAAGGATTCGATGTCGATGCGCACGGTCTGGAAAGAGGCGGGCGAGCCGCGCAGCGTGACCGCGCCGCTGTCGCTGATCGTCAGCGCCTTCGCGCCGGTCACCGACGTGCGCCGCGCGCTGACGCCCGAGCTGCGCGCCGCCGCCGACGTCGGCGACACCACGCTGCTGCTGATCGATCTCGGGCGCGGCAAGAACCGCCTGGGCGGATCCGGCCTGGCCCAGGTCTACGGCAAGGTCGGCGCCGAGCCGCCCGATCTCGACAGCCCGGCGCTGCTGACCGGCTTCTTCGCGGCGGTGCAGGAGGCGGCGGCGGCCGACCTGCTGCTGGCCTATCACGATCGCAGCGACGGCGGGCTGTTGGTGACGCTGCTGGAGATGGCGTTCGCCGTCGCGCATCGGCCTGGATTGCGAGCTCGGCGAGCTGCCCGGCATCGACGAATCGCCGCTGGCGGCGCTGTTCAACGAGGAGCTGGGCGCCGTGGTGCAGGTGCGCGCGGGCGACGGCGCGGCGCGTCGCCGAGATCTTCGGACGCCACGGCCTGGGCGGTTCGATCTATCCGGTCGGCCGCCCGCAGGCCGGCGATCGCGTCGTGCTCCGGCGCGCCGGCGAGGTGCTGTTCGACGAGTCGCGCACGCAGCTGCGCGGCGTCTGGTCGGAGACGACGCACGCGATGCAGGCGCTGCGCGACGACCCGACCTGCGCCGACGAGGAGCAGGCCGGCCGCGTCGATCCCGGCGGCGCCGGGGCTCACGGCGGCGCTGCGCTTCGATCCCGATCTCGACGTCGCCGCGCCGTACGTCGCGCGCGGCGCGCGGCCGCGCGTCGCGATCCTGCGCGAGCAGGGGGTGAACGGCCAGATCGAGATGGCGGCGGCGTTCCATCGCGCCGGCTTCGACGCGGTCGACGTCCACATGACCGACATCATCTCGGGCCGTACCCGCCTGGACGGCTTTCGCGGCCTGGCGGCGTGCGGCGGCTTCTCGTACGGCGACGTGCTCGGCGCCGGCGAGGGCTGGGCCAAGTCGATCCTGTTCAACGCGCGCGCGCGCGACGAGCTGGCGGCGTTCTTCGCGCGCGGCGACACCTTCACGCTGGGCGTCTGCAACGGCTGCCAGATGCTGTCGAACCTGCGCGACCTGATCCCCGGCGCCGCGCTCTGGCCGCGCTTCGTGCGCAACCGCAGCGATCAGTTCGAGGCGCGGCTGGCGATGGTGGCGATCGAGGAGAGCCCGTCGGTGCTGCTGACCGGCATGGCGGGCTCGCGCGCGCCGATCGCCGTCGCCCACGGCGAGGGGCGCGCCGAGTTGCTGTCGCCGGCGGCGCGCGAAGCGCTGGAAGCGAGCGGTCTGGTCGCCGCGCGCTTCGTCGACGGCGCGGGGCGCGTCGCCGAGCCCTATCCCCAGAACCCCAACGGCTCGCCGGGCGGCATCACCGCGCTCACCACCTCCGACGGCCGCGCGACGATCCTGATGCCGCACCCCGAGCGGGTGTTTCGCAGCGTGCAGCTATCCTGGCGCCCGCGCACCTGGAACGAAGATTCGCCCTGGATGCGGATCTTCCGGAACGCCCGCGTGTTCGTCGGGTAGCGCGCGGTACGTTCGATCCGCGCGCCGCGGCCCCTCACCCGCCGGCCGCGGACGGCCGGCGACCTCTCCCCGCTCCGCGGGGCGAGGTGAGATCAAGGGCGAGCCTCGCCGATTCTCATTAAACCCTCTCATTCCTTTCCGGGTCCCCTCTCCTCGCTTGCGAGGGAGGGCTGGGTGAGGAGTCCGGCCTCTACTTCGCCGGCGCCGCGGCCGCCGCCGCCGGCTCGCCTTCACACGCGCGTTGACCGGCTGGAAACCAGATGGTGTTGGTCTGCGCGCAGGCCTTGGCGCGGCGGTCGATCAGGCGCTTGCCCCACTTCTTGGTGGCGTCGAGCTTGGTGGGGGGGCACTTGCGTCCCGGATCGCACGAGTAGGCGCCCCAGCCGGCGGCGTCGCCGGTGCCGATCGCCAGCACGGTCACCGGTCCGATGTCGGCCATCAGGATCGCCAGCACGTACGACTTGCCCAGCGACGGGCAGCCCCTTGTCGATCCCGGTCGCCGCGCACTTGCGCGTCTCCTCGACGCCGACGTCCTTGGCGGTCGCGCCGAGCCCGCCGCGATCGATGCAGGGCTTGTTGCCGTGGGCGGCCCAGCTCTCCAGCCCCAGCACCTTGTCGACGGCGACGACCGCGTCGGCCATCTCCTTGGCCAGCTCGCGGCGGCAGCTTCGCGGCCGTGGGGGCCGCGATCGCGGCGGCGGCCAACCCGAGGAGCGGCAGGATCGCGGTCGATCATGGGCGGCATCTTATCCGCGATCGAGCCGCCTCGCGCGTTCCCTCCTGCCGAGCTGCCCGGACGACCTGCCCGGACGAGGCCGTGCGCCCGGACGAGCTTCCGCCGCGGACGGGCGATCGCGGCTGACCGTCGTGCCGCGCGCGTCTGACGCGGCGATGCGCCAGCGCCGGGCGGCATCCGACGCTGGCCGTGTCTGCGGCACGCGTCCGTCGAGCTTGGCCCACTTCGCGCGGTCTTTTTCGGCCTGCGGGCCGATCTTTGCTGATCTTTGCGTCTTCGCCTGCCGCCGATCTGGGGTAGACCTCCCCCTCTCATGAGTGACCCTGTCCGCTTTTCCGACCTCGGCGCTGAGCTTCCGGCCGCGCTGCTGCGCGCGCTCACGACGCGCGGCTACGACGACGGCGACGTCGGTTCAGGCCGCGGTGCTGGACGCCGGCGGCGCGCGGCCGCGATCTGCTGGTGTCGTCGCAGACCGGGTCGGGCAAGACCATCGCCTTCGGCGCGGCGCTGGCGGCGACGCTGCTCGGGCCGCCGGCGGCGCCCGGACGGCCGCCGCACGCGCCCGGCGCGCCGCGCGCGCTGGTGATCGTGCCGACGCGCGAGCTGGCGGCGCAGGTGCGCGAGGAGCTCGGCTGGCTGCTGGCCGGCACGCGCGCTGCGCCTGGCGTCGTTCACCGGCGGCACCGCGGTGAGCGGCGATCTGCGCGCGCTCCAGCGCGGCGTCGACGTCGCGATCGGCACGCCCGGGCGCCTGGTCGATCTGCTGCGCCGCGAGAAGCTGGCGCTGGCCGACGCTCGAGGTCGTGGTGCTCGACGAGGCCGACGAGATGCTCGACCTCGGGTTCCGCGAGGATCTCGAGACCCTGCTGGGCGCGGCGCCGGCGGCGCGGCGCACGCTGCTGCTGTCGGCGACGCTGCCGCCCGAGATCCGCTCGCTGGCGCGGCGATTTCAGCGCGACGCGCTGGCGATCGATCCGCGCAAGGCCGCGGCGGCGCGGCGCCGGCGCGCGGCCCGCGGCGGCGGCGCACGACGACATCACCTACGTCGCGCACCTGATCGCGGGCGGCGATCGCCTGGCCGCGGTGGTGAACCTGCTGCGCGCGTCGGGCGATGCGCGCGCGCCATCGTCTTTTGCACGACGCGCGACGCGGTCGGCGCGCTGCACCGCGAGCTGGTGTCGCGCGGCTTCGCCGCCACGGCGATCTCGGGCGAGCGCGCGCAGGCCGAGCGCGATCGCGCGCTGGATCAGGTGCGGCAGGGCGAGGCGCGCATCCTGGTCGCGACCAACGTCGCCGCGCGCGGCCTGCACCTGCCCGACGTCGATCTGATCGTCCACGCCGATCTGCCGCTCAACGCCGAGTCGCTGACCCACCGGAGCGGGCGCACCGGGCGCGCCGGTCGCAAGGGGACGGCGGTGGTGATCGCCAGCCTCGCCGAGCGGCGCAAGGCCGAGCGGCTGCTCGCGGCGGCGAACGTGCGCGTCCCCTGGACCGCGCCACCGTCGGGCAAGCAGATCGCCGCCGCGGCGCGCGCGCAGCTGCTCGAGAGTCTGCTCGCCGAGTCGCCGCCCGCGGACGGCGACGGCGACGCGCGACGGCGCCGGCGACGCCGCGCCGACGACGACGCGGACGATCTGCTCGCCCCGCTTTCGCGGCAAGCTCTCCTCGGACGATCTCGCGCGGCGCCTGCTCGCGCGCGAGCTGGATCGCTTGCCGGTCGGCGAGACGCTGTTGCCGGTCGCGCTGCCGTCGGGCGAGAGCAACAGCCGCTTCGGGCGGCGGTGGCGGCGAGCCGCGCGCCGCGCAGGCGCAGCCCGGGCGACATCTCGCGCGACGGCGTGATGTTCCGCGTGAACCTCGGCGGCAAGGACCAGGCCGATCCGCGCTGGCTGCTGCCGCTCATCTGCCGGCGCGGCGGCGTCACCCGGCGCGAGGTCGGGGCGATCCGCATCGGCCCGCAGGAGACGGTGTTCGAGATCGCGGGCGACGCCGCGGCCGACTTCGCGCTGGCCGCGAGCCAGACCGATCCGCGCGCGCCGCACGTGCGCGTGGAGCGGCTCGACGGCGGCGGCGACGGTGGCGGTGGCGGCGGGGGCGGGCTTCGGTGGTGGCGGCGGCGGCTTCGCGGCGTCGGCTCCGGCGGTGGCGGTGGCGGCTTCGACTGGCGTCGGCTCCGGCGGTGGCGGTGGCGGCGGCTTCGGACGCGGCCATGGCGGCGGCGCCGGTAGTAACGGCTTCGGACGCGGCCTGGCGGTGGTGGCGCCGCGGCGGTTTCGGTGGGCGGCGCTCCTGCCCCGCGGCGCGCCGCGGGCGCCCCGCCCGCCGGTGACCATCACCACCGCACCGTCGAGATTGCCGGCGCACGACCGTCCGTTTCAGCGCCGGCCCCACTCGGCACCCCCAGCACCGCCGCACGCGGCGAGACTTCCGTATGAGAAGGCCTCCGATCCGGAGACCGGCGCGACACCGCCCGACGCCAAGCCGCATCACGCGAAGCCGCACGCGACCAAGCCGCCGCACGCGAAGAAGCCCTACGCTTCGAAGCCTCATCACGCGAAGCCGCACGGCGGTACCCACCACCCGAAGACGCACCACGCGAAGCCCGGCGGGTTCAAGCCTGGGCCGCGCCCGTCCGCGGGCAAGCGCAAGGGCTGACCATGGCGATCCTGCTCAGCACGCAGGAGCTGGAGGCGGGGTTCGGGGCGCGACCGCTCTTCGCCGGCGTCAGCTTCACGCTCGAGGACGGCGAGCGCGTCGGCCTGATCGGCCCCAACGGCGCCGGCAAGTCGACGTTGCTGCGGATCCTGGCCGGCGCGATGGCGCCCGATGGCGGTCAGGTCTCGCGCCGGCGCGGGCTGCGCGTCGGCCACCTTGAACAGGTGCCGCGGCTCGCCCCCGGCGCCACCGTCGAGCAGATCGTCCATGGAGGGGCTGGCCGCCGACGACTGGGAACGGATCGGCGAGGCGCGAGGTGCTGATGGCGCGGCTCTCGCTCTCGGGTCGCGACAGCGGCGCCGGGATCTCGCCGGCGACGGTGGTCGATTCGCTGTCGGGCGGCTGGCGCAAGCGGGTGGCGCTGGCGCGCGAGCTGTCGCGCCGTCCCGATCTGCTGCTGCTCGACGAGCCGACCAACCACCTGGACGTCGAGAGCATCGAGTGGATCGAGGAGCTGCTGGCCGCCGCGCCGTTCGCGACGGTGACGGTGACCCACGATCGCCTCTTCTTGCAGCGGGTCGCGACGCGCATCCTCGAGCTCGACCGGCGCAACGCCGGCGGACTGCTGAGCGTCGCCGGCGACTACACCGCCTACCTGCGCGTCAAGCAGGAGACGATGCACGCGCAGGAGCGGCGCGAGGACGTTCTGCGCAACACCCTGCGCCGCGAGACCGAGTGGCTGCAGCGTGGCGCCGCCGCGCGCACGACCAAGCAGCAGGCGCGCATCCAGCGCGCCGGCGTGCTGGCCGCCGACGTCGCCGAGCTGGGGACGCGCAACCAGCAGCGCGCCGTGACGCTCGACTTCGAGGCCGACGAGCGGCGCCGGCCCAAGCGCCTGATCGAGGCGCGCGGCATCTCCAAGAGCTACGGCGGCCGCGCGATCTTTCGCGGCGTCGACGTTCAGCTGGGGCCGGGCGTGCGGCTCGGCCTGCTGGGCGCCAACGGCTGCGGCAAGTCGACGCTGATCCGCGTGCTGCTCGGCGAAGAGCCGCCCAGCGCGGGGACGGTGGTGCGCGCCGACGCCCTCGAGGTGGCCTACTTCGCGCAGAACCGCGACGCGCTCGATCCCGAGCGCAGCGTCGCCGACACCGTCTGCCCCGACGGCGACTTCGTCTCTTATCGCGGCGCGCGCGTGCACGTGCGCGGCTACCTGGAACGGTTCCTGTTCACGTCGGAGCAGGTCGACATGGCGGTCGGCAAGCTGTCGGGCGGCGAGCAGAGCCGCCTGCTGCTGGCGCAGCTGATGCTGCGGCCGGCGCAGCTGCTGGTGCTCGACGAGCCGACCAACGATCTCGACATGGCGACGCTCGCGGTGCTGGAGGAGTCGCTGATCGGATTTCCCGGCGCGGTGCTGCTGGTCTCGCACGACCGGTACTTTCTGGATCAGGTCGCGACCACGATCCTGGCGTTCGAGAACGACGGCGACGATGGTGCGGGCGGCGGCGGCAGCGAGGCGGCCGGCGTGGTTCCGTTCGCCAGCCTCGCGCAGTGGGAGGCCTGGCGCGCCGAGCGGCGCGTGGCGGTGGCGCGCGCCGCGCGTGCCGCGACGCAGCCCTCGTCGTCGCCGGGGGCCGCGCCGGCGAAGCGCCGCCTGGGCTACAAGGAGCAGCGCGAGTACGACACCATCGAAGCCGACATCGCCGCGGCCGAGACGGCGCTGCAGGCGGCGGTGGTCGACAGCGAACGCCCCGAGAACGCCAGCGACGCCGCCCGTCTCATCGAGCTGCTGCGCCAGATCGAGGACCAGCGCGCCAAGGTCGAGCGGCTCTACACCCGCTGGGCCGAGCTCGAAGCCAAGCGCGACGGCGCCGACGGTTGAACCCAACGCCGTTCGGTTAAACGCCAAGACGCCAGGACGCCACGGTCCGGACTCTTGAAAATCCGGACGTTGGCGTCTCTGGCGTCGTGGCGTTTGTCCTTATCCGACCTCAGAACTGGACGCCGTAGCCGAGCATCCAGGGCGTGGTAGTCGCCGTCGCGATCGTGAGCGGCGTCGGCAGCGCCGCGACGGGGCGTTCGCCACCGAGGTCGCCGCGCTGGTAGGCGCGCAGATCGGCGATGGTCTCCGTCGGCTGCGTCAATATGATCGCCTCGCCGATCAGCGAGCCGCCGATGGCGTTGAACGCGCCTGCCCCCCAGTGGTTGTAGCCGATGCCCAGGAACAGCCCCACGCCGACGTTCAGCGCGACGTTGCCGACGTGCAGCCACCAGCGCTGCCCGTCGGCCTGGTTCTTGGCGCTGCGCACCAGGCGCAGCTCGGCGTCGGCGACCAGCGCGCAGATCCCCTCGCGTTCGGCGCCGGCATCGTCGTCGCGGTTGTCGCTGTCGCGCTGGTCCCAGCCGGCCGGCAGCGTTGCGATCTGCGCGCGCAGCTCGCGCGCATCGCCGATGACATCCAGCGGCGCGATCAGCAGCGGCACGATTCCGACGATCGTGGTCGCCGCGCCGACATACCAGTCGATGCGATCCTCGTGCGACACGAAGGGGATCGCCGCCAGGTTCGCCACGGTGGCCGCACCGATGCCGATCCCCCAGCCCCACGTCCAGCGTTTCGCGCTGCGCGCCCCATGGGAGAGGCGGGCGTCGATCCAGGCCAGGCGCGTTTCGCCGCGGATGTCCGCGACCGCGACGCCGGCGCCCGGCGCCACCGGGCAGCGGGCTTGAGCGGCCGTGGGGACCGACGCGAGGGTGCCGATCAGGGCCAGCACGCACACACCGTTCGGCACTTGCACCGGCGCGACGGTACCGGCCGCGCGACCGGCGCGCAAGCCGCCGCGTTCACGAGGCGCCAACCCGCCCCAAGCCGACCCCCGAAAGAAACAACCAGATGAAAGGAAAGTCGCCCCGGCCGAGCGGCCGGGGCGACCAAGAGATCTCCGGCCCCACCCCCGAACTCCCCGTCAACCCCTCGATCCCTCTCGTCTCGTCAGAACCCCCTACCTACCCGCTCGATTCCTCCCGCCTCACGCGACCGGAGCTGTCATTTGAACGTATGAACTGAGAACGTGCGAAGCGTGTGAATTGGCCGAATCAGCCAGAAAAATTTACCGTCATCGCCCGCCAGACGTCGTTCTCGGTCACGATGCCGAGGACGCGCCCCCCGGAAATGATCAAGGCGACGCGGGCGTCTTCTTCCATCATCAGCTGCGCCGCTTCGGCGACCGTGGTGTCGGAGGTCAGCATCAGCGGCTGCCTGATCGGCAGCGCGCGGAGCGGGATCGAGCGCCCCGCGGTTTGCATGCCGCGCCCCGACGACATCAGGGCTTCGGGCTCGACCAGATCGCTCGGTTGCAAGTTGTCGTATTCGAACATCGTTTTCTCCGTTGTTTTTGTTGCTCGTACTATCCGTCAGCAGGCCCTGACAGGCGGCAACGTTGCGGAAACGTCTCGGCGTCAGCGAGGTAACGCCCCCGTCGACGACGTGACGCGCGCGTCGTGCGCGCGACGGCAGCGGTTCGCGCCGGTTTACGCCGTCACGTTTACGCGACGGCGCGGTCAGACGGCGTCGTCGCCAGTCGGGCCCGGGACGCGATCGCGGCCCTCTTCCAGCGCCGGCTTTCCAGGCGCCACCAGGTCAACGCGGCGCCCGCGATGACCTCCAGCGACAACCCCAGCCACCCGCCGCGCGCGCCCAACCCCAGCCGGTAACCCAGCAGCCAGCAGAGCGGCGGCGTGCAGACCCACGACGTCACCACGCCGACGACCGCGGGGTAGCGGACGTCGCCCGCCCCGCGCAGCGCGCCGCGCGCGACCATGTTGGCGGCGTCGAAGATCTGGAACGCCGCCGCGATGTGCAGCAGCCCGATCGTGCGGCCGACCACGGCCGGGTCGACGGTGAAGGCCGACGCGATCAGAGGCGAGCCGAAGATCAGCAGCACCGTACAGGCGCCGGTGTAGACGGTCGTGGCCACGGTGGCGTGGCCGCGCGATGCGCAGCACCAGGTCGTCGCGATCGGCGCCGACCGCCTGCCCCGCCAGCACCGCCGCCCCCTCGCCGACGGCGAAGGCCGGCATGAACGAGAAGTGGATGACCTGGAGCGCGATCTGGTGCGCCGCCATCTCGACCTCGGACAGGCGCGAGATCATGAACGACAGCAGCGCGAACGAGCCGACCTCGAGCGTGAACTGGACCCCGAGCGGCAGCCCGACCCGCACCAGCGCCTTCAGGTGCCGCAGGCGCCAGGTGCGCAGGCCGAAGCCCCCCCGCCCGTCGGGTGAACGCCAGGAAGCCGAGCTCGGCCCCGTGGGCGATCACGGTCGCCGTCGCCGCGCCGGCGACGCCGCGGCCGAGCACGAAGACGAACAGATAGGCGAGCGCGATGTTGACCAGGTTGGCCGCGATCGACGCCATCATCGGCGCGCGCGAGTCGCCGCGGCCGTAGCAGACCTCGCGCAGCCCGGCGAACAGCAGCGCCAGCGGGGCGCCCAGGATGCGGATCTGCATGTAGGTGCGCGCGGCGTCGCCGGCGGCCGGCGTGGCGGTGAAGTAGTGCAGCAGCTCGGCGACGATCTGCCCGGCGCCGAGCGTCAGCACGCCCAGGCCGCCGGCGGCCACCAGCACCGCGCCCATGGTGGCGCGCACCTCGTCGGGGCGATTGCCCCCCATCGCCTGCGCCACCAGCGTGTTGGCGGCGCGGAACATCCCGATCGAAAAACAGAGCAGCAGAAACGCCGCGATGCCCGCCAGCCCCACGCCGGCCAGCTGCGCCCGTCCCAGGTGGCCGACCAGGATCGTGTCGACCAGGGTCATCAGGCTGTACGACAGCATCGAGACCGCGATCGGCCAGGAGATGCGCCGGAGCTCACGGTAGTGGGTGTTCTTTCCAGTCGAGCTGCATCGTGAGGGAATCCCAGGGGACCTGGTCTAGGAAGTATGAATCGCGTGGGGGCGGTCGGGCGTGAGCAGACGGCGCCCATCGCGTGACATTCCCAGATTCAATCGACAGGAGCAGCGCGTCGCTGGAGCCTCGGCCGTGGAGCCGACGGCCGGCCCATCTCGAAGCGCAGCGGTTGCCGGCTGAGTTTCGGTGTCTATCTTCAGGCACGATGGGAAAAGCGACAATCGGGGTCGTACTGGTGGTCGCGCTGCTGGGGCTGTGGGCGATCAGCGGATACAACCGCCTGGTGCACCTGGACCAGGCGGTGCAAGGCCAGTGGGCCGAGGTCGAGAACGTCTACCAGCGTCGGGCCGACCTGGTGCCGAACCTGGTCGAGACCGTCAAGGGGGCGGCCAACTTCGAGCAGCGACACGCTGACCGCCGTGACCGAGGCGCGCGCGCGCGTCGGCCAGGTGTCGGCCGCAGGCGACGCAAAAGATCGTCGACGATCCGGCGGCGTTCCAGCGCTTCCAGCAGGCGCAGGACGGCCTGTCGTCGGCGCTGTCGCGGCTGCTGGTCGTCAGCGAACGCTACCCCGAGCTGAAGGCGACGGCGGCGTTCCGCGATCTGCAGGCGCAGCTCGAGGGGACCGAGAATCGCATCGCCGTGGCGCGCATGCGATTCAACGAGGCGGCGCAGGCGTTCAACTCCACGCGCGATAGCTTTCCCACGGTGGTGATCGCCGGGCTGTTCGGTCAGCGGTTCGCCGAGAAGTCGTACTTCAAGGCGCAGGCCGGGGCGGCGACCGCGCCCCACGTCCAGTTCTGACCGGCGCGCACGCCATGCGTCGCGGCGCTCGCGCGGCTGGTCTGCCGCTGGTTCTGCTGCTGCTGGCGGCGCGCGGCGCGTGCCGAGACGCCGATCCCGCCGCCGCCCGAGCGCTGGGTGACCGATCGCGCCGCCTTTCTCTCGCCGGCGACCGCCGCCGATCTCGACGCGCGCCTCGGCGACTACGCGCGGCGCACCGGCCACCAGGTGCTGGTCTACATCGATCGCACGACGGGCGGCGTGCCGATCGAGGACTGGGGGGTGCGCGCCTTCCAGCGCTGGCGGGTCGGCCGGCGGGGCATCGACGACGGCCTGGTGATGCTGGTCTTCGCCGACGACCGTCGCGTGCGGCTCGAGGTCGGGTACGGCCTGGAAGGCACCGTGCCCGACGCGATCGCCAAGCGGATCATCGAGGACCAGATGCTGCCGCGCATTCGCGCCGGCGATCACGACGGCGCGATCCGCGCCGGCGTCGCCGCGCGTCAGATCGACGGCGATCGGCAAGGCGCGGACTCGGCGCTGGCGCGGCCGCGGCGGCCGGGCACCGGCGGCGGCGAGGCGCCGCCGCCGGCTCCGATCCCGGCCTGGATGCTGGTGGTCGGTGGCGTCGTCGTGCCTGTTGCTCATCGGCTTCCTGGTCACCCATCCGTCGCTGGCCTGGCTGCTGCTGATGAACATCGGGTCGGGGCGCCGGGGCGGTGGCGGCTTCTCGGGCGGCGGCGGCGGTGGTGGCTTCTCGGGCGGCGGCGGCGGCTCGGGCGGCGGCGGCGCCTCGGGGTCGTGGTGATGCCGGTGGGCGAACCGGTCGGGCAACGCCGGACGATCGTTCACGGCATCGATCTCGCGGCGGTCGAGGACGCTGTGCGCGGCGCCGAGCGCCACACCACCGGCGAGATCCGGGTCGCGATCTCGCGCTTCTATTTCTGGGGCGACGTGCGTCGCGCCGCCGAGCGCGCCTTCGCGCGGCTCGGCATCGATCGCACGCGCGAGCGCAACGGCGTGCTGATCTTCGTCGCGCCGTTGCGGCGGCGGTTCGCGATCCTCGGCGATCAGGGCATTCACGCGCGCGTCGAGGAGGGCTTCTGGGATGAACAGGCGCGCCTGCTCGCGCGCGCGTTTCACGCCGGCGATCCGACGTCGGGGCTCGAGCAGGCGATCGCCGCGATCGGCGAACGGCTGGCCGCGTCGTTCCCGCCTGGTGCCGACGGGAACCCCAACGAGCTGCCCGATCGGGTGGCGCTCGACCGCCAGCGCGGACCGCGCTGATCCTGCGCTGATCCTGCGCCTGACCCCTAGCACCCGCACCTACCCGTTCGCGTCACCAAAACGGCACACGAACTTTGCGCAGCAGGCACGCCGATCGCGGTGTTCCGACATGCGGACCCCGTACGCTCGATCGGTAGCAAGTCGAGGGGCGCGCGACGAGGATGGGCGAGCTTCCACATGTCATCTCGGTGGTCCTGCTGATCGCGTCGGCGATCGCGACCGCGATCGTCGCGGTTCAGATCGCCATGCTGGCGCGCCACCTCGGCCGGCGCGCACCGGTGCCGCTCGCGCGGCCACCGATCTCGATCCTCAAGCCGCTGTGTGGGCTCGACGACGAGCTCGCCGACAACCTGGCCACCTTCGCGGCGCTGCCCTATCCCGACTACGAGGTCGTGCTTGGTGTCGCCAGCACCGACGATCCCGCCTATCCGGTCGCGGCCGAGGCGCTGCGGCGCTGGCCGCGCCGCTTCCGGCTGGTGATCCAGCGCGGCGCGCCCGGGCTCAACCCCAAGGTCAATCAGCTGATCGGCCTGGCGGCGTCGGCGCGCGCCCGGCTGCTGGTCATCAGCGACTCCAACACGCGCGTGCCGGCCGGATACCTCGACGAGATCGCCGCCCTTCTCGAAGACCCAGGCGTGGGGTTGGTGACCCACCCGATCGCCGGCAGCGGCGAGGATCGGCCCGGGGCCTCGTGGGGCGCGCGGCTCGACAACCTGCACCTGACGGGAACGATGAGCCCGGGCTTCGTCGCCGCGCGCGAGCTGTGCGGCAAGAGCTACGTCGTCGGAAAGTCGATGGCGATGCGCCGCGCCGACCTGAAGGCGCTGGGTGGATTCGAGATCGTCAAGGACGTGCTGGCCGAGGACTTCGTCCTCGGTCGCCTGGTCCCCGCGGTGCTGGGCAAGCGCGTCGTGCTCGGTCGCGCCGTCGTCGAATGTGTCACCGTGCGGCGCTCGCTGTCGGCGTTCGCGGCGCGCTACGCGCGCTGGAGCGTCATGCAGCGGCAGTGCGCCGGCCTGCCGGCGTTTCTCGGCCTGCTGCTGCTGAACCCGGTGCTGCTGGCGACGGCGGCGCTGGCGTTCTGGCCGTCGCGCAGCTCGGCGCTCGGGTGGGGGCTGTGCGTCGCCGCGCGTGCCGCCAGCGACGCCGTCGCGGGACGGCTGGCGCGCGGCCGCGCCTTTGGAGTGCGCTCGTTGCTGCTGGTGCCGTTGAAGGAGCTGCTCGCGGGCAGCGCCTGGCTGCACGGTCTCTGCCGTCGCTCGATCGTCTGGCGCTCGAACCGCCTGATCGTCGGACGCGGCAGCGCGCTCTCGCTGGCCCGCGTCCGGGCGCCGGCGCATACGCCGGTCGCGCGCGCCCGCTGGCATCCGACGCGCAGCGCGCGCGGGCTTGACGGGCGAGGGTGATACGCTGAGCGCTACGTCGGAGGCAACGATCGGAGCGGGGTCTTCGACGGCGGCGCATCGTCCTGGTGCTCATTCCAGCGCACGCCCAACGCCTGCAGGATGCGATAGAGGCCCAGCTTGGGCAGGCGCCTGAATCCCGACCACGCGGCCGTGGCCAGCGTGCCGTCGGCCAGCCACTCGGCGAGCCATTCACCGGCGAAGCGCGGGTCGCGCTGCTCCAGGCCGGCGCCGTTCTCGATCGCCCAGCGCCGGTTGTAGCGTTCCTGCGCGCCGACCGGCGCTGACAGCAGCAGCGGCAGCCCGAGCGCGCCGTAGAACGTCATCTCGCTTGGCTTGGTCCACAGGATGTCGGTCTCGGCCAGCAGCGCGTTGCACGCGCGAAAGTAGGTCTCCAGGTCTTCGGCGCCGACGATCGCGCACCCCCGGGTGCCCGGCGAGCCCGGCGCGTGCGACCAGCGCCGTGAACGACGTGGCGACCGCGCGGCGCACGCCGGCCAGCAGCGCCAGGCGCAGCCGCCCCGCTTCGATCTCGGGACGCAGCGACGGCAGGAAGCGCGGCGCGAGCCCGGCCTGCGCCCCCGCGCCGCCCACGGCGAACGTCAGCAGGGGTGACGTCGGTGCCGGCGCTGCCTGCGGCGCGCGCTCTGTCGACGTCGGTCCCAGCAGCTGCGCCAGCTCGTCGCGGTGCTGCTCGCGAAAGACGCCCGCCGGATCCAACCGCTCGATGCGCGCCGCCAGGTTGCGCCGCAGCGTCGGCAGCGTCGGGCCCCCCAGCAGCTCGTGGGGCAGGGGAAACCCGGTCAGCTGGATGCGCTCCGGCGCGACGCCGTAGGCGGTCAGACGCTGCTGGGCGCGTTCGCTGGGCGCGAAATAGCGGATGCGACTCTGCTCGGGGCGGCTCGGCACCCAGACGCGCGCGATGTCGGAGTCGGTGACCAGGCAATAGACATCGCCCTCGCCCAGGCGATCCGCCACCAGCGCGGGCGCGAAGAACGTCGTCATCAACGGCGCGCCGCTGCGGGCCAGCTCGGCGACCAGGCCGCGTCCCAGGCCGCCCGCGATCTGCTTCTCGAGATAGCGCAGCGCCAGCGAGGGGCGCGTGAGGTCGCGGCGCGGGTGAAGGTGCGGAATATGGGTGAGCGCCGACAGCAGCCGGCGTGGCGCCGCCCCGATGACCGGCAGCTGCGACACGCGGGAGATGACCTCGTAGAAGCGGCGGCTCTGCGCCCAGCGCGCCCGCTCGGCGTCGTCCGACAGGGGCGCGCGGTCGACGTGCAGCAGCGGCACGCCCAGCGCGCGCGCCAGGCTGTCGCCGGCGCGCAGGTGGCCGAGCCCCATCTCGATCGCGACCACCAGCGGCGCTGCCGGCGCAGGGCGGTCGGCGTCGGGCACGATCAGAACGCCGGCTGCCTCTGGCCGTTCTCCACCCCGTCAATGGTCTCCGGCCAAACATCTTCCGGCACCACGGCGTGTGCGTCCAGCCACGTAGGTTCGGTCAGCAGCGCTCCTGCCACGTGGGTGAAGATACAAGCTCGGCCGAGCTCCGTCGAGCTGCCCGCGTTGAAGACGCGCAGCGCGCGCGCATCCGCGAACGGGCGTCGCTCGCACGGCGTGTGGCGGTGCCCGTGCAACACCAGATCGCAGCGCCCGCGAATCCGGTCGAGCAGCTCGCGCCCGCGATCGAGCTCGGTCGTGAACCGCCACCCCATCCAGGACGACAGCCGCTCGACGGCGTGGTCCTCGGGCAGCGGCAGCGGGTGGTGGTGCAGCATGACGCACCACCAGGTGGTGCGGCGGCGCCAGCCCGAGGACCGCGTCGACGGCGTCGAGATCCTCGTCGTCGAGCCGCCCGTGCCCGGTGAGCCACGAGCGGTTGTGCGGGCCGGTCGAGTTGACCTGGACCAGGAAGAGCCCGGGCGCGACCGACGCCTGCACGCGCTCGCCGGCCATGATCGCGTCACCGACGTCGTCGCCGAGGCGATCATGATTGCCGGGGATGATCGTGAGGCGGCCGCTCTCGCGCAGCGGCGCGAACGTCTCCTCGAACCGCGCCAGCTCGCGACGGCGACCGCGGTGGGTCAGATCGCCGGTGACGACGACGTGGTCGACGCGTGCGTCGATCAACGCGCGACTGAGACGGACCGCGCGGCCATCGCTCTCGACGCTGCGGCCGAAGTGCAGATCGGAGACATGCGCCAGCTTGCGAACGCGAGTCAACATCGTGGGTTCTCGATGCAGTTGCTCATGTAAGGGATTTTGCGGGTCATTCGTAACGTTTCGGCCTCGCACGCGCGGCAGCGCCGTGACGTATTTGTGAGAGTTCAGGGCAATTCTCCGTCGAGAAGCGCACCGCGCAGTGCGACCTACACCGTCTCTCCCCGTCGAGAAAATCGACTCGTACGCGCTTTGTGGCGCCGCGCCACCTGAATGTCATCTGGATGTCACGAAGCGCGGTTTCGAGCCGCGCGCCGCCGCGAAATCAGCGCCGCCCGTCGTCGAGCTTCGTTTCGAGCTTCGTTTCGAGCTTCGCGGTTGTCAGCTTCACGCCGCTCAGCATCTCGGCCGCCGCGGCGAGCGCCTCTTGCGTGCCTGCAAGCGCAAGCACATCACCCGCGCGCAGCGGCCCGTCGGCGCTCGCGACCTGTCCTTGGCCCTCGCGCACCAGCGCCAGCACCGTCGCGCCGGTGACCGCGCGCAGGTTGAGCTCGGCGAGCGAGCGGCCCACCGCAGGGCTATTCCCGTCGAGCCGCACCGGCAACGGCGCGCCCATACCCGGTAACAGACGATCGAAATCGGGCGGCGTTGCGGCTGGGCCGTGCGCCCCCGCGCCCGCGCCCGTGCCCGCGGTCTCGCGGTGCAGCTGTGACGCGAGCGCATCGACGATCACCTGCGACACCGGCGCGCACGTGCCCCTGCAGATCGGCGGTGCTGCGCCAGAAGCCCAGCCCCAGCGCCACCAGCACGAAGATCACCGGCGCCGCCGTCTCGACGCCGCGCAGGAACGGCTGGGTCACGGCCAGGATCGGCGCGCCCACCAGCAGCACGGCCGCGAGCTGCAGCGTCACCGCCAGCGCCCGCCGCGGCGCCGCCGCCAGATCGACGCCGCCCTGCGCCCCCTCGGGGAACGCCATGCAGCGCCAGCGTGACGCCGAGGCGCCGCGCCACGCGCACGATGCCGACCAGGAACGGCAGCGACAGCGCCGCCGCCGCGACCAGAACGCCCGCGCGCGCGGCGTCGGCGCCGACGTGGCCCCGCGACTCGAGCAGCGCCGCGAGACGGGCGCCCGAGATCGACGCCCCGATGACGATCGCCGCCAGCGCCACGCCGTCGACGACCAGCCGCCACGCGAAGCGCCGCAACACCGGCGCGGCGCCGCCGCCGGGCCCGCGATCCGAGCGCCGAAGCCGTTCGATCCAGCTTCCGTACAGCGCGACGAAGGTCTGCAGCGCGCGCGGCAGCTTGCGATCGACGAAGCCGGCCACCGGCGCCGCGGCGCGGATCAGCCACGGCGTCAGCAGCGTCGTCACCGCCGACACCGCCACCGCGACCGGGTACAGGAAGTCGCGCGTCGCGCCCAGCGTCGCCCCGACCCCGGCGATGATGAACGAGAACTCGCCGATCTGCGCCAGGCTCATGCCGGCCTGCACCGACGTGCGCACGCCGCCGCCGGTCAGGAAGGCGCCCAGCGTGACGCTGACGATCTTGCCGACGACCACCACCAGCGTCAGCACCGCGATCGGCAGCGCAGTGGCGCGCGACCAGCGCCGGATCGATCATCATGCCGACCGACACGAAGAAGATCGCGGCGAACACGTCGCGCACCGGCTGGATCAGGTGCTCGATCTTCTTCTCCTCGCCCCGACTCGGCGACCAGCGAGCCGGCGATGAAGGCGCCCAGCGCCACCGAGTAGCCGAAGGCGCGCGCCAGCAGCGCGATGCCGAAGCAGATCCCGACGCTGGCGATCACCGTGGTCTCCGGCCGATCCAGGCGCACGACGGCGCGGACCGCGCGCGGCACGGTGAGCAGGCCGACCACCAGCAGGCCGACCAGGAACGCCGCCAGCCGTCCCACCGTCGCCGCCAGCGATCCGGCCGACAGGCGGTTGCCGGTGGCGATCGCCGTCAGCACGGCCATGAGCAGGATGGCGATCAGATCCTCGACGATCAGGATGCCGACGACGATCTCGCGCAGGCGGCCGCATATCTTCTGCTCGTCGAACGCCTTGGCGATGATCGTCGTGCTGGAGATCGCGATGACCGCGCCCGCGAACAGGCTCTCGATCGGCGTCCAACCGAAGAGGCGCCCGGTGAGAAAGCCGAGCCACACCATCAGGCTGCACTGCACGAACGCGGTCACCCCCGCCGTCGGCGCCATGCGCAGCAGCGTGCGCAGGCGGAACTCGAGGCCGAGCGAGAACATCAGCAGGATCACGCCCAGCTCCGACAGCGTCTCGACGATCTCCGGGTCGGCGACCAGCGGGATCGGCACGTGCGGGCCGATGATCAGCCCGGCGAGGAGGTAGCCGAGCACGACCGGCTGCCGCAGCCGCTGGAAGAGGATCGTCGTCACGGCCGCGACGCCGAGCACCATGGTCAGCGCCGTCAGGAACGCGTGTGTCGCGTGCATTCTGATCTGTACTTGTGCGCTCCGGTTCAGGGGTCGTCAACGCCGCCGGAGCGATCTTTTTCCGTCGTGGCCCCCGATCCGCCCGCGGCATCGCGCGTGGCCCGCCGTCGCTCGCGCGGCCGTTCCGTGCGGCCGCCGATTTGGCCAGCGTCGCGACGCTGTCCGGTGCAATATTCCCGTCGGGAAAACGTGGCTGGTCGATCTAGATTCCGTTCAGCGGTGATCCTGATGCCGTTGCTGCTGGCGCCGGCGATCGCGCGCGCGGCGCCCGCGGACGCGGCCCACGCGGAGGAGGTGGTCGCGGGCGTCCTGCTGGCGCTGGCGATCGTCCTGTTCGCGGCCCGCGCCGGCGGCGAGCTGGCGGTGCGCCTGGGTCAGCCGGCGGTGCTCGGCGAGCTGGGCGCCGGCATCGTGCTCGGAAACTTGCCGCTGGTCGGGATCCACACCCTCGATTTCATCGGCTCCGATCCGACGATCCAGGTGCTGTCCCAGCTGGGCGTCCTGCTGTTGCTGTTCGAGGTCGGCCTCGAAGCGACCGTCACCGAGATGCAGGAGGTCGGCCTGTCGGCGGTGCTGGTCGCGTTTCTCGGCGTCGCCGCCCCCTTCGCGTTCGGGTGGGGCGTGGGTGGCTGGTTCTTGCCGGGTGATGGCGCGCTCTCGCACGCGTTTCTCGGCGCGGCGCTGACCGCGACCAGCATCGGTATCACCGCGCGCGTCCTCAAGGACCTGGGCCTGTCACGCGGCCGGGAGGCGGGCATCATCTTGGGCGCGGCGGTGCTCGACGACGTTCTCGGTCTGGTGATCCTGGCCGTGGTCATCGGCGCGGCCAACGCCATCGACACCGGCAGCACGCTTTCGGTCGGTCGCGTCCTGCTGGTGGTGGGCAAGGCGTGCGGCTTTCTCGTGGCCGCGCTGCTGGTCGGCGTCGCGGTCGCGCGCCGGGCCGTGCGCGCGTCGGCTCACCTCATGGCGCCGGGTGCGCTGCTGGCGGTCGGGCTCGGATGGTGCTTCGCCCTGGCCTGGCTGGCGCACCTGGTCGGCCTGGCGCCGATCGTCGGCGCCTTCGCCGCCGGCCTGGTCCTGGAGCCAGACCTGTACACCCGTTTTACCGCTCGCGGCGAGCGCGGTC
Source organism: uncultured Pseudomonadota bacterium (assembly GCA_963778795.1). Classification (GTDB taxonomy): domain Bacteria; phylum Myxococcota_A; class Polyangia; order Fen-1088; family Fen-1088; genus DASRQZ01. The sequence goes on from CAVZVU010000006.1 coordinate 1,020,027, forward strand.
TCGAAGAGCAGGTGCACCCGCTGTCGTCCTTCCTGGTGCCGGTCTTCTTCGTCACCACCGGGACGCACACTGACCTCGCCGACTTCGCCGACGCGCCGACGGTGCTGCTGGCGCTGGTGCTGACCATCGCCGCGATCGCCGGCAAGCTGGCCTCGTCGCTGGGCGCGCGGGTGCGCGGCGCGCGCGTCGACCGTCTGTCGATCGGGATCGGGATGATCCCGCGCGGCGAGGTCGGGCTCATCTTCGCGAACATCGGCGTCACGCTGACGGTGCACGGCCAGCCGTTGCTGTCGACGAGCACCTTCTCGGCGCTGGTGATCATGGTGATGGTGACGACCTTGGTCACCCCGCCGCTCTTGAAGAAGAGCCTCAGGCGGAGCGCGGCCGCGCGAAGCTGAGCCAGGAACTCAGCCAGGAATACAACGCCCCGCCGTCGAGTTCGGACCAGTAGGGCAGGATGTCGTTGAAGTCGAAAGGAATCGGAGCGGTCCGCGCCGGGGATCGATGGCGAGACGGCGACGGGTGCACGTACGTGGTGTCGTGGGTCGGCCGGATGGGCGTGGTCGGCTACCGCCGCGCCGATGACCTGTCCGGCGGTTCCGAGTCGGTCATGGATGTGGTTCGATTCGTCATGCGCTTCGTTCCCAGCCTCGACCACAATCGCGCCGCCTGAGCCCCCTCCCGCGCTTCAGCGCCGGGCCTGTGCGCGGTCCCGGGGCGCCAGCAGCGCGCGCGGCAGGAACGGCACGAACAGCAGCACCGCCGCCGTCGAGATGGCGTTGATCCAGACCAGCGACGCGAACGGGACGTGGAAGTGCCCGTAGAGCGCTGCGCCGAGCGGATCGGAGACACCGAGGGTCGTCAGGCTCTGCACGCTCATCAGCAGCGCGTAGCCGAAGCTCTCGCTGCCGCGGGGCGTGGCGCGCGCCGCCAGGTCGTAGATCGGTAGCAGCGCGATCGAGCCGAGCAGCCCCGCGCCGAAGGTGATGGCCATGGCGGTGCCGGCCGAACGGTAGGCGAGATAGAACAGCGTGCTGCCGGTGTTGAGCGCGATGCCCCCGATCAGCAGCGTGCGCAGCGGCAGGCGGTGGCACAGCCAGGCGTAGCTCGCGGCGCCTGCGATCGCCCCGGCAGCGCCCAGCAGCATGAGGTGCCCCATCAGGCGCGGCGCGAACCCGAGGACGTCCTGCTGGTGATAGAGCAGCGGCGTCTGGAAGCCGGGCGCGAGGTAGACGAGAAACAGCAGACCGGCGGCGCTCCACATCGTCGGCGAACGGCGGATGATCCGCAGCGGCTCGGCGAGCCCGGTCGGCGCCGATCGCGGTGCGGCGGCCAGCGTCGCCGCCGGCTCGCGCGCCACCCGCACGGCGACCGGGATGAAGGCCAGCCAGATGATCGCGCCGGTCGCCGCCGTCCACGGCAGCGCCCGCTCCGCGAGCCACCCCGCGACCGGGCCGGCGACCAGCGACATCGCGCCGATGAGAGCCTCGCGCAGCGCGCTCAGGCGTCCGGTGGCGCCCTGGCGCTGGCCGACCTCCACCAGCAGGCCGCCGACGGCGGTGCTCACGACCACGATCGCCAGATTGAGGGCGAGCATGATCGTCAGGAAGGGCCACGGGCGCGCCGGGACGAACCCCAGCGCCGCCCACAGCAGGCACGCGAGCACGCTGCCGGCGACCAGGTAGCCCTGCCGGCGCGTTCCGAACAGCGGATAGGCGTCGCAGACCAGCCCGACCAGCGGTTTGATGTACCAGGCGAAGGTGGCGATCGCCCAGAACAGCGCCACGCGCTGGGGCGCGAAGTGCAGCCGGTTCTTGAGAAAGAGATCGAAGGGGAGGCGCGCGATCAGGCCGGGCCAACCGAGGCCGGTCACGAACAGCCCACCCGCGATGACGGCGATGGCGGCGCGCAGCGACAGCGCGCCCAACGGGGCGTCCGCCGCCGCGGATGCGTCGGACGCGCCGTCGGTCATTTGCTGATTCTACGCCGGCGGCGGCGGTAACATGCGCGCGCTTTGAACCCACCCACGAACGATCCGTCGCCGTCGCCGCCCTCGTCGCCACCGACCGAAGAATCGCCGCTGATTGCCATCGACTTCGACGGCACGATCACCGTCGAGGACATCACCAACATCATCTGGGACGCCCACGTCCCCTACGACTGGCGCGCGGTCCTGATGCCTGATTCGCACGCCGGGAAGGTGACGCCGCTCGAGCTCATCGGCAAAGGCTATCGCGAAGTCCGGCGCGGGCCCGAGGCGCTGCTCGACGAGGTGCGTCCGCACGCCGGTCTGCGCGCCGGCTTCGAGGCGCTGGTCGCGCGCGCGGCGGCGCGCGGGTGGCCGTTGCACGTCGTCAGCCACGGGCTCGGCTTTTACCTGCGCGGGCTGCTTCCGGCCGGCGTCCCCTTCACGGCGTTCGAGGGGGAGTGGGACGGCGAGCGGTGGCGGGTCGTCCTGCCGCCCGACATGACGCTGCCGGCGGGGGTCGACTTCAAGGTCCAGGTGCTGGACGGGCTGCGCGCGAGCCACCCCGGGCATCGGGTGATCTACGTCGGCGACGGCCGGCTCGACCTTCCGGCCGCTCGCCACGCTGACGCGATCTTCGCGGTGCGCGGCAGCACGCTGGCGCGTTTGTGCCGCGAGAGCGCCCTCGCGTGCACCGAGTTCGACAGCTTCGACGAGATCGTCCCGGCCAGCGACGGGAATGGTGGCGAAACCACTTGACCATCGGTGGCGCAAAAGCTGTGATGCAGCGATTGGCGGCGGTCTTCCGGGGCGGACGCACCGTTCTAAGGTTTCATGCCCACTCTTAGCTCACAGGCTAGATTGCTGCTGCTGGTGTCGGTCGTTCCGGCGCTGGTGATGGCGTGCCACCATCCAACCCTTCCGACGATGTCGTCGACATCGCCGACGGAGGGCAGCGGCGGCGGCCCGGGGATGGGCGGTCACGGCGGCACCGCGCCAGGCGTGGGCAGCGGCGGCGCCGGCGCCGGGCCCCATTTGGGCAGCGCCGGCGGCGCGGCCGGCACGCCCGGCACGCCCGATGCCGGCGCGGTCTCGTCGACGGGCGGCGCCGGACCGACGCGCGGGCCGACGCCACCCTCGGCCGGCGTCAACTTCCCGTTCCCCCAGAACCGCCAGAGCGCGGGCTGCGTCTACCCCACCGGTTACTTGAACGATCAGGTGCGCGCCGCGTACGACAAGTGGAAAGCCGACACGGTCACCAGCGCCGGCGCGGGCGGTTTCCGGCGCGTGAAGCGCACGCAAAGCGACTTCACCGGCGCCGGTGGCCTCGAGCTGGAGTCGACCGTCTCCGAGGGGATCGGCTACGGCATGCTCATCGCCGTGTACATGGGCGATCAGGCGCTGTTCGACGATCTCTGGCGGTACGAACAGCTCTGGCTCGACGATATGACCGGTCTCATGGACTGGTACATCAACGCCGCCGGCACCATGCGCCTGGGGCTCGGCCCCGCGACCGACGCCGACGAAGACATGGCCTTCGCGCTGGTGATGGCCAACCGGCAGTGGGGCGGCAAGGGCGCGCTCGCGTCGAACTACATCGATATTGCGAAGGACGTCATCACCAAGATCTGGAACCACGAGATCTACCAATCGAAGCTGCTGCGCCCGGGAAACTGGGGCGACTGGACGACGGTCAACATCTCCTACTTCGCGCCGGCGTATTACCGGGTCTTCGACGTCGTCGACACCGACACGACGCACGACTGGCCGGCGGTGATTCAGACCGCCTACGACACGATCGGCAACGCGCTCAACGCCGCCAACAAGAACCAGAGCAACGGGCTGGTCCCGGCCTGGTGCAGCAGCGACGGCGCGCCCAACGGCGGCGCGCTCGGCATCGGGCAAACGACGCCGACCAACTATCAGTACGATTCCTGCCGCACGCCGTTCCGCATCGCGCTCGACTGGTGCTGGTTTGGCACCACCGCCGCCCGGGACTACACCGCCAAGACCAGCGCGTTCTTCGGCGGCATCGGCGCGGCGAACATCGCCGACGGCTACAACCTCGACGGCACCGCCCGGCCGCAGCACGCCGGCCAGCGCTCAGCCGCCTTCATTGGACCGGCGGGGGTCGGTGCGATGACCAGCAGCACCTACCAGACGCTGGTCGACCAGAGCTACGCGACCGTGGCGACCGGCACCGCGCTGGCCGGCGGCGCCTACTACGAGGAATCCTGGACCGTCCTGTCCCTGTTGATGATGACCGGGAACTTCCTCGACTACACCGCGCTCTGACGGCCTGCGGCGCGCGCCGCCCCCGCGGCCGGCCCCGTCGTGGTCAAGGATCTGGCCAATTGTTCCGATAGCCAGGCAGGAGACCGCGCTCCGCGCGGCTCTCCAAGGACTGCTTGGCCAAGCGAAAGATACTTCTGCTCGGCGCGCTGATGGGGGCGCTGTACGGCTGCGCGACCAAGGCGCCGCCCCGGCCCGCCGTGGCTCGCCCCGCCGCCAGCTCGTCGCAGATCGCGGCGGTGCGCCTGGCGGTGCTGCCGTCCGATCCCCTGCTGTTCGCCGACATCGCCAGCGCGCTCGACGAGCAGCTGGGCCGCGCGCAGGTCGCCGGCGCCGGGACCAGGGTCCGCGCCAAGATCAGCATGGAGGTGGCGCAGCTCGCGCTCGAGTGCGTGTCACCCACCGATGACTGCTACGCGCAAGTCGGCCGGTACCTGCAGGTCGACCGCCTGCTGTGGGGCAAGATCTCGCGCGACGGCGCCAACGCCGGCGTGAAGGTGACGGTCGTGCTGCTCGACGTGGGCCGCGCGGCGCAGGTGGGGCGGGCGGAAGAGTCCTTTCCCAAGAGCGCGGACGCGATCGAAGGTCTGCGCAAGCTGGTCGAGCGGGCCGCGGGCCCACCGACGGCGGTGGCCGCGGGCGCGCTGTCGCAGCGGGAGCGCGCGCCGTGAGCGCCCGCGTCTGTGGGCGCTGCCGCCGTCCGCTGCCTGCGCCGGCCTCCGGCTCGTCGGCGCCAGCACCCTGTCCGTTCTGCCCGGGGCAAGTCGACGCCGCGCGCGCCGCACCGTCGGATCGGACGGCGGCGCCGGCGCCCGCGCGCGCACCCGCGCCGCTCGCCTCACCACCGGGGATGGTTCCGCCGCCGGCCGCCTCGTCCGGTGGCGCGCCCACCGGCGGGGCTGGACAATCGCCCCCGGCGCCGCCGCCGGCCCGCGCTGGTGACGACGCCGCGGCGTCTTCGGGCAAGAAGCGCGCGGAGGCGTTCGCGTCGGCGCTGGTCGAGAACGCCACCCGGACCACGCCGGTGCACTCCTTTGCGGTTCCACCCGAGGCGATTCCGCTGGCGCACACGCCTCGGCGGCGCGCGCCCACTCCGCCCCCGACACCACCGCCGCTGGTGCTCGCGCCGCCGCCTGCGCCTCCTCCCCCCGTGGTGGCCGTCGTCGCGCCGCCGTCGCCGGGCGTCACCGCGCCATCCGCACCGTCGCCGGCCGCCGCCGCTCCGGCAGCACCGGCCCGACGCCCGGCGGTGACGGCGACCCAGTCCTCGCTCGGGCCGGCGGCTGCCTCGGCCGCGGTGTCGCAAGCGGCGGCGTTCGCGGTCCCTCCCGCAGTTGCGCCCGCGCCCGTCGCGCCGGCGGCTCCCTCAGCCGCGCCCGCGCCGCGGCTGGCTTCGGTTCCCGCTTCGCCCCCGCAGGCGTCGATGGCCCCCGCGCCGCACGCGGCGTCGCGGGCGCCCGCGCGCGATCTGCCGCTCGCCGCGACGATGCTCGCGTCGTCGGCCGCGGTGGCTCCGGCGTCACCCGACGAGGAGCGCACCGACGCCGGTGCGTCGCCCGCCGCCGGCCGTGCCGCCGACGCGTGGAACATCAACGCGTACCTCGTCGATCCTTCGCGGCCGGCGATCGCGCCGGCGCCGGCGCCGACGACGACGCCGCCGGTCCAGACCGAGCCGGAGCTCCTGCCGGTGCTGGCGAGCGGGCCGGTCGACATCCGGATCCGAGGCGGATTGGCGTCGCTGCTGCACCGCTTGCCTCGCCGGGGGATCGGTGTGGCCCTCATGTCGGCGCTGATCGTCGTCGTGCTGGGCGCGGGGACGATCGCCCTGCTGCGCGGGCCGCTGCGCTCGACCCCGCACCAGCCGGTCATCGCCGCGCCGGCGCGCAAGTTGCCGGCCGCGCCTGCGCCTGCGCCCGTGCTCGCGCCCGCGCCGCGGCCACCACGCGCGGCGGCCGCGCCGATCGCTGTCGCGCCGCCAGCGCCGTCCCCGGCCCGGGCGGCGCCTCCGGTCGCGCCCGAGCCCAAAAAAGCCGAGCTGAAGACCAAGCCAGGCGTCGTCGCGGCGAAGGAGACGAAAGCGCGCGAACCCGCGCCCGAGCCTGAAGCCGCGCCGCCGGCGCCCGAGGAGTCGGCCCCGGCGTCGCACGCGCGCCCCAAGACCCGCGCGCACGCCGAGACCAAGGCCGAAGCCAAGGCGAAGTCGAAGACGAAGACGATCGCGAAGCGGTCTTCGCGACACGCTTCCGCATCGCCGGCGCCGTCGCGCAGCCGAAACCACCGCACGACCGCTCATGCCGGCGCTGCCGAGCATCCCGATGCGGGCGCGAGCGAAGAGGATCGCGCGGCGCGTGCGCGCGACGCCTATCGCGAGGGGAACGAACGGCTCTTCTCCGGCGACGCCGCGGGCGCCATCACCGCATACGAAGAGATGGTCCGGCTGACCCCCAAGGCCGCGGCCGGGTATCGCGGGCTGGGTCTGGCCAGCGCGCAGCTCGGCAAGCGAACCGAGGCGGTGCGCTACCTGCGGGCCTATCTGAAGCACGCCCCCAACGCCGACGATCGCGCGATCATCATCGGCCGCATCTCGTTGCTGCAGACTCTGCCCTGAGTCGCCGCGCGCCGGCTGATGGACGCGCGGTCGACGCGGGCGGCGCGCGCAACCAGGCGGCGGCGTCGCGCATGCGGATGCAGCGACGGCGCGCGACCAGCGGAGCGGGCGCGGTTGTCAGCCGGCGGTGGCGGCGGCCGCGGCGGCCGCTTCGGCGGCGGCCTCGGCGTGCAGCTCGACGACGCGCGCCAGGATGCGCAGCTTGGGCGGATCGAGGTCGGAGAACGCGATGCCGGCAGAGGGCTTGCCGTTGGGCTCGGCGGCGTGGCGCATGACCTTGCCCTTGCCCGCCAGCAGCTCGAAGCCGCTCTCGAGCACGAACTTGAACTCCAGCTCGCAGCCGACCGTCGGCAGCACTTCGGCGCGCACCAGCATGCCCGACTGGCTGATGTTCAACGTCGTCACCTCGACGAAGTCAGCAGTGCCAGCGTAGCGACACATCACCGAGTGGACCAGCGGCGCTCGCGAAGCGCGCGGGCGAAGCTCGGGCTCGGAGTCGCGGGTCGTCGGTCGATCGGCCGGGCTGCTCATGTGCGTTTCATCGGCACTTTCCCGACGAAGGTTAAGTCGCGCCCAATACCGTTCGGTTAAACGCCAAGACGCCAGGACGCCACGGTCCGGAAACATGAAAATCCGGACTCTGGCGTCTGTGGCGTCATGGCGGTTATCCCTATCCGACCAACATTGGGGGCCCCGCCGCCGGCCTTTCTGCCGCGCGCGGCGCGTTAGGTGATGTGCGCCGAGGTAACGTCGTGTCAGCGTCGGCGCTCGCGTCATCGCGCGACGACGATGCGTTCGGGCGTGCTGTAGACGCTCATCGACTCACCGCGCAAGAACGCGACCAGCGTGATGTTCATGCGCGCGGCCAGGTCGATCGCCAGCGAGCTCGGCGCCGACACGCTGGCGACGATCGGGATGCCGGCCACGGCCGCCTTCTGGACGATCTCGAAGCTGGTTCGCCCGCTGACCACCAGCACGTGCGCGCGCGCCGGCAGCGCGCGCGCGAAGATCAGCGCGCCGACCACCTTGTCGACCGCGTTGTGGCGCCCGACGTCCTCGCGCACCAGCGGCCGCGCGACGTCGAGCTTTTCCGCGCCCGCGCCGCCGAGCGGCGGCACCGGGAACAGCCCGGCGGCGTGCACGCCCCCGGTGCGGGCGAACACCGCTTGCTGATCGCGCATCGGGACGGCGAAGCGCGCCAGCACCGTCGCCTCGATCCGGCTGTCGTCGCTGACCGGCGCGCAGCGCGCGATCAGGTCCTCGATCGTCAACCGGCCGCAAACCCCGCACGCGGCCGCGGTCAGCGTCCCGCGGCGCGTGCCGGCGATTCGCTCGGGCGCGAGGACGACGCCCGGCCCGGGCAGCACGTCGATCACGTTGCCGAAGCTCTCGTCGCCCAGGTGGCCGCAGTGCGCGACCGAGCCGACGTCGTCGATGGATCGAATCACCCCCTCGGCGTGCAGGAAGCCGAGCGCGAGCTCGCGATCGGCCCCCGGCGTGCGCATGGTGACGGCGAGCGGATCGCCGGCGACGCGGATCTCCAGCGGTTCCTCGACGGCGACGTCGTCGGTCTCGGCGACGCCGGTGCGGGGCGCCGCGCCGAGCTTGACGACGCGTCGCCGCGCGACCCCCGAATCCCGGCCGGACCGCATCTGCCGCAGTCTGCGCGATCCGCGCGCCGGCGGCCAGCGCGGGTTAGACGCAATGCTGGTCGGACAAGGCCAAACGCCACGACGCCAGAGACGCCAGAGTCCGGATCTTTCAAGAGTCCGGACCGTGGCGTTCTGGCGTCTTGGCGTTCAACCGAACGTCATTGGGGTTAGAGGGTTCCTGTCTTGAACAGGTCGCTCAAGTCGTTGCTACCGGCCACGGTCGGCAGGATCGGAAGGTCGAAGATCTCCTCGACGGTCTTGGTGAGCGAGCTGTGCGTGAAGCGCACGCTGCTGGCGTAGTTCGGCTTGATCTGCGGGCCGATCGCCAGGAACGGGATCAGCGTGCTGCCGCCGACCGGCTCGTCCCACACGATGAAGATGACGCCGTCGTTGGCGTTGGCGTAGTTGATCAGCGGCGGCAGCGCGCTCGCCAACCAATCGTCGCCGGCGCGGATGTCGTCCGATCCGGGGCAGCCGGTGCCGCCGTGCATGTCGTGGCACAGGTTCGGCGTGATGAGGTTGTACTGCGCGACGGTGCCGCCGCCGAGATCCTTCGCGAGCTGCGCCGGGGTGTACGCGCGGTGGTGCGCCGCGCACAGCGCGTTCGTCGGCGACGGGGGGCTGCCGGCGATGTCCTGGAAGAACACGTAGGGATCATGCTTGGCGACGTAGTAGCCCGACGAACGGACCGGACAGGCGCCGGTGGTGGCGTTCATCCCCTCCTGGTAACTGAGCCAGCTCACGGGCGGGCTCGCGGCGTTCATCTGGGCCGCGAGGTGCGCCGTGCTCCTGGTGCTGTTGGACGCGGAGGGATCGCTGTCGGTGGTGAAGGTGGCGTCGCCGAACTTGTTGGTGCCGGCTTCCATCCAGACGTAGTGCGGCTCGCTGGGGATGCTGTCGGGCAACGGATCGGCGAACGTGTTGGCGCGCGCGTACTTCGGCAGCAGCACGCGGTTGATGTACGGGGCGCTGGCGCTGTTGTAGATCGCGGCCGCCGATTCGTTCTCCATGGTGATCACGAAGACGTGCTTGACGCGGCCGTTGCTGGCCGGCGGCGAGGTGGTGCCAGACGCGCCGCCAACGCCGGTGCCGGTGCCAGTGCTGGTGCTGGTGCCCACGGGAGCGCTCCCGCCGGTACCGGTTGTCGCCGGCGTCGCACCGCCCGTGCCTGCGGTGACCGTCGCGCCACCGGTGCCCGCCGCGTTCGGCGCCGCGCCGCCGGCGCCGCGCCCGTTGGGTGTGCCGGTGTCGACGGAGGTTGTCCCCGTCCCGCCGTCGGCTTCGGGCGCGGCGCTGGAGCCCGGGGTTGTGTCCTGGGCGCCTCCACACCCCAAGAAGGCGGTGAGGAGACCGGCGAGCGACATCATTGACCAAGCAGAAGCACTCTTTGAGATTCTCATCCCCCCGGGTACGGCAGGAACGCACAGCTTGGACGTGTCGCTGGCGGAACCGCCCGCGGCGATTGAGGATCGATGCTCTGCCGTCAGAGCGCGACCGTCACGGCTCTGCGGTCACAGCTCTGCGGTTGCCGGGCGCGCGCCGCTCGGCGCGCGTCACGTCAGCTGCCGGTTCAGGGCGTCTTGGCGCTGGCCGCCGCGGCCGTCGTCGTCGTTGTCGGCGTTGCGCCGGGCTGCAGCTGCGCGAGGATCTGGCCGGCGTGTCCGACCGGATTCACCGTCGGCCAGACCTGCGCGATCTTCCCGTCCTTGCCGATGAGGTACGTGATCCGCCGCGCGACGCCGCCGACGACCGGCACCTTGTACTTCGCGGCGATCTCGCCCTTGTCGTCGGGCAGCAGCGGGAAGGGGAGGTTGTACTTCTGCGCGAACGCCTGGTGCGAGGTGTTGTCCTGAGTGGAGACACCGTAGACCGCGACGCCCTTCTTTTGCAGCGCGCCCCAGTTGTCGCGGAAGTCACACGCTTCCTTGGTGCATCCCGTGGTGTCGTCCTTGGGATAAAAATACAGCACCACCCACTTTCCCTTGAGCTTGGACAGCTCGACGGTCTTCCCGTCGTGCGCGATGCTGGTGAAGTTGGGTGCGGGCGAGCCGACCGGCAGCAGCGCGGCTGCGGGGACCGGGGGCGCCGGATCGGCGACCGCGGCCCGGATCATCGGGGCGAAGCGATCGCTGAACAACGTGGCCAGAAAGGCCGCGGACAGCGTGATCCCGGCGATCGCAGCAGCCGGGCGAAGGTTCCAGGAGTTCCGGGTTCGCGTCATTGCCATGGGCGATCCTTTCGTCACGGTGCGGGGGCAACCTACCACGGCATGCAGCACAGCGGCATCGACATCGATCGACATCGGGGGATGAAAAAAACTTCGTCCAGGGGCGGGGTCTGGTTCGATCCTGGCTTCGTGCCCTCCATCATCCGCATGGTGGCTTGCCCGCCGGGGCGGTCGATTCGACTATGGACCACGACCATGGCCGTTCGTCCGGCACCGCCACAGGACGCGCTCTGGCTCACGCGCTTTCACGCGGGTGAGCGCGACGTCATCGACGGTTGTTATCGCGACCACTTCCGCGTCGTCGAAGGCGCGGTCGGTTCGATCCTGCACGGCGCCGACAAGGAGACGGTGATCCACGAGGTCTTCCTGCAGCTGATGTCGCGCGACGAGCTGCGACGGGGCTTCACCGGCGGCGGGTTCGCGGCCTGGCTGGCGACGGTGGCTCGCCACCAGGCGATCGATTTCTGGCGGCGCTACCGGCGCGAGACCGCGCTCGACCCGGAAGGAGGTTCGCCCGGTTCGGCGGGCCCGGCGGTCGATGCGTCGCAGTCAATCGAGCGCTTCGAACGGTCGGTCGACGCGCGCCTGGTGATCGAACGCTTTCGCCGTGAGGTGCTGCCGGCCAAGTGGGCTCCCGTATTCGAAGCGAGATTCGTGGGTGGGCTCGATCAGCGGCGCGCGGCGGCCCAGATCGGTATGAGCCGCACCACGCTGGCCTACCAGGAGATGCGGATCCGCCGGCTGTTGCGGCGCTTCTTGCTCGGACGAGGAAAACGATGACCCACGATTTGCATCTTGGCATGCGTCACGCGATAGCCGCCCACTTCGCGGGCACCGGAGCGCCCCGCAGCGAACGGGAGATGCGGGCGCACCTGCCGGTCTGCGCGGAGTGCCACGCGTACTACGAGCAGCACCTGCTACTGGCCAGCCTGGATCCAGCTGGACTGTCGAGCGAGACCCGCCTGGGGCGGGGGCTGGGTGTGCGGATGCAGCGCGCACCGGGGCGGGCGACGTTCGGTTGGTTCAGCCTGTGCGGCGCGGCCTTTGCGGCGCTGATGCTCTTTTATGTGCGGCAGCACGGCGTGCCCGGGGAACGTCCCGCCGTGGTGAACGATGTCGGCGCCGAGGGGACGCCGGCGTCGCCGGTTGCCGCGTCACGGCCCCCGGCGGCCGGCCGGTCGCCCGCAGCAGTGCCCGAACCCGGGAGCGAGGGAGAGCTCGCGCCGCGCGGGACCCCGGCGGGCGTCGCCGCGGCGCGTGCTCCCGAGGTCCAGGTCTATCGGATCTACATCGGCCGGCGCGGCACCACGTCGGAGAAGGCGGGTGACTTCGTCTACGCCGGCGACGAGCTGGCATTCGCCTACCGCAATCCCGCCGGCAAAGAACGGCTGCTGGTCTTCGCCGTAGATGAGCACGGGCACGTCTACTGGTATCATCCCGGCTGGTCCGACGCGGGGCAGAACCCCACGGCGGTGCCAATTTCCGCCGAGCCCGGGCTGCACGAGCTGCCGGCGGCCGTTTTACATAAGTTCGACGGGGAGCGGATCATGATCCACGCACTGTTCACCGATCGCGAGCTCAGCGTGCGCCAGGTTGAATCGGCGGTTGCCTCGGCGGCGGCGCGGGATCATGCACCGGGCGCGCCGATGCCGCTGATGCTACCGGGCGCGACCGACATCGTGCGGCCGTTGCGGGTGGTTCGGTGAGCGGGCGCGTTCGCGGGTCGGCGGGCGTCGCCGCGTCGCTGGGCGTCGCGTTCGTGTTCCTGTGCGTGTTCGCGCTGCGCGCGGCGCCGGCGGTGGCGGCGCCTGCGGAGGTCGCGCCCGCGGCGTCCACGGCGCTCGGCAGCGCCGGCCACGACGACGGCGCGGCGCGCTTCGTGCTGATCCTGGGCGTCAACCACAGCGTCGATCCCGACCTGCCCGTTCTGCGCTACGCCGACGACGACGCCGCCCGCTACGAGGAGCTGTTTCGCTCGATCGGCGGCAAGACCTATCTGCTGGCGCGCCTCGACCCGAACACGCAACGGATCGCGCCCGAGGCGGTGGCGCTGGCGCACGTCCCGCGGCGCGCCGAGCTGGGACGCGCCGTGGCCACCTTCGCCGCCGACGTCGCGGCGGCGCACGCGCGCGGGCAGCGCACCCTGTTCTATTTCGTCTACGCCGGCCACGGCAACGTCAGCGGCAACGCCGCCTATCTGGCGCTCGAGGACGCGCGTCTCGACGCCAAGGAGATCGAGCGCGAGATCATCGACAAGGTCCACGCCGACGAGAGCCACCTCATCATCGACGCCTGCTACTCGTACTTTCTGGCGTTCGGTCGCGGGCCGGGCGGCCGGCGGCGCGTCGTGCCGAGCTTCGCCACCGCCGAAGGGCTGGCGGGGCGGCGCGACGTCGGCCTGCTGCTGTCGACGACGTCGGCGCGCGAGAGCCACGAATGGGGAGGTTTTCAGGCCGGCATCTTCAGCCACGAGGTGCGCTCGGGGCTGTACGGCGCCGCCGATCTCGACGGAGACGGGCGCATCAGCTACCTCGAGATCGCCGCGTTCGTGAGCCGCGCCAACGCCGCGATCCCCAACGAGCGCTTCCGCCCCGAGGTTTACGCGCACGCGCCCCTGGCCGCGTCCGAGCTGGTCGATCTGCGCGCGGCGCCCGGGCGCCGCTTGCGACTCGACGCCACGGCGCAGGCCGGCCACTACCTGTTCGAGGACACGCTCGGCGTGCGGCTGGCCGATTTCCACAACGCGCGCGGGCACGCGCTGTCGGTGCTGCTGCCCAGCAGCGCCGGCACGCTGTACCTGCGCCGCGCCAGCGACGAGCAGGAGTACGCGATTCCGCCGGCGCCCGATGTCGTCAACCTGGCCGATCTGTCGCCGCAGCCGGCGCGCGCGCTGGCGCGTGGTCCCGCCGACTACGCGTTCAATCTGATCTTCTCGCTCCCCTTCGACGACGAGGCGGTGGCCACGTACTCTCACGACTCCGTGCGCGCTGCCATCGACGTCGACGCCGGCGTCGACGTCGGCGTTGGGACGACGATACCGGAGAAGCCGCCGCTGCCGCGCTGGCGCAAGAACGCCGGCACCACGGCGCTGGGTCTGGCCGCCGTGTCGGCCGGCGCGGCGTTCGGCTGGACCGTTGCAGCGCGGCAGGCCTCGCAGGAAGCGCGGGCCGCCACCTCGCAGCAGGCGACGGCGCAGCTGAACCAACGGCTGGCGGAGCGCCGGCGCTGGGCCGAGGTGTCGTACGGGCTCGCCGGCACGGCGCTGCTCGGCGGCGCCTGGTTGCTGTTCGGTCCGCGCGGCACCGTGCAGCCGCAGGGGACGTTCGATACGCGGTCGGGGGCGGGTACGGTCGGCGTCGCTGGCGACTTTTGAGGGTATGGCTCGGCGATCAGCGGACGCGCGTCAATCGAAACGAACCGGCCCGGCCCGCCCAGGTGGCCAACATCGGAACCGAAATTGGCTGCGCCGCCAAGAATCAGGGCCGGTATCGGTAGATCTTCACGGCGTTACCCACGGTCGCGATCCCGGTGAACCAGATGTTCCCATCGGGGCCGACCGCGATATCTCCCGGCGCGTTCTGTCTCGAATCCACGATTGGACACTCGGTGATCGTGCCGCTGGTCGTACTTCGAGCCAGCCGGGGATTGGTCGCGGTTGGCTCCATGAACCACACCGAGCTGAGCGGGCCGGAGACCATTCTTGACGGGTTGCTTGCTGCTGTGGGGAGCGTGAACGTGTGGATCACCGCGCCGGCCGTGGTCATCGCCCCTATTTGATTGCTGCCCGGCAAGGTAAACCAGATGTTGCCATCGGGGCCGGAGGTCATCCCGCTGTTGAATGGGCTGACCCCCGCGACCGGAAAAGTGGTGGTCGTGTTGTTGGCATTCACGCGAAGGATAGAGCCAGGGCCGCCCACCCACAGGTTCGCGTCCGGTCCGCGAGTCATGGCAGTGGTCACGAAGTCGACGGCGACGGTTCGGCTGACCTGAAACAGCGAGTTGAACTGGGCGATCTGGTGCTGATTGTTGCCGCTCAGGTCGACCATCATCACCCACGTCCCGCTGCCGTCGAAGTACATCCAACCATTCTCGAGCGTCGGCGACGGCGACAGCGTCACGAGCTGCGTTCCGCTGGTGTTGACGCGGAAGATCCCGAAGGAGGGGTCGTCCGTGCTGTCGTTGTACCAGAGCGCGCCGTCCGCCCCCAGGGCGAATGCACCGCGCTCGATGGTGGAGATGTTGAACTCGGTGATGGCTCCCGCCGTCGTGATGCGGCCCATGCGGCTGGGACCGCCGGGGACGCCCTCTTCGAGGAACCACAGGTTGCCGTCGGGGCCGACGGTGATTGGGATCGATTCGAACGCGGCACCCAGCGGCGCGGTGAACTCGGTGAACCGGGTGGTGCATGTCCCGGCGCTGCCCGGCAGGGCGCAGCCATGACATCCGTCATTGCACAGGGTATTGCAGCAAACGCCGTCGACGCAGTTGCTCGACGTGCATTGATTGTTGGTCGTGCAAGCCACGCCCAGCGCGCTCCTGGGCGCGCAGACCCCGGTCGAGAGCGCGCAGAACGAGCCGCCAGGGCAGTTCGCGTCGCTGGTACAGCGGGCGACGCAGCTGTCGGCGGAGCAGATGAAGCCGGCCGTGCAATCGGCGCTGGCGGTGCAGCTGGTCTTGCAAGCCGCCGCGGAGCATATGAAGTTGCCCGCGCAGGCGCGGGGCGAGGGGAACACGCAGCTGCCCAGTGAGCAGACGCCGGCACCAACGACATTGGTCCCCGAACAGGTCGGCGTGCCGCAGCTAGCGGTCGGGAATGTGCAAACGTGGTTGGTCGTCTGGCAGGTGCCGCTGCAGGCGGCGATGCTCCCCCCACAGTCGGCGCTGGTGCAACACCCGGCGTTCGGAATGCATGCGGACCCGCAGGGCTTGAAGCCGGCGTTGCAAGCGTAATTGCAAAGTCGATTGCTGCAAGTTGCAACGGCATTGGCGAGCGCGGGACAATCTCGGCTCCGGGTACAGCGGGCACCAGTTGTCAACGGCGCCTCATCCGTGGTGACCTCGCTCGGATCGGCACCACCGACACAGGTCGAGAACACCAGCACCCAGAGACCCAGAACCCCCGCCCAGCGCGAGCGGGCCGACCACGATCGACGGACCAGAGATTGAGCCATGACAGGTCAACGCTGGGGCGCGGGCAAAGTTCCCGCGGATTGCGACCCATGTTGACCGGATCAGGGCCGGTATCGATAGATCTTCACGGCGTTGCCCACGGTCGAGATCCCGGTGAACCAGATGTTCCCATCGGGGCCGACCGTGATGTCTCCCGGCGCGTTCTGTCTCGAATCCGGGAATGGGCACTCGACGATCGTGCCGCTGGTCGTACTTCGACCTAGCCGGGGATTGGTCACGGTTGGCTCCATGAACCACACCGAGCTGAGCGGGCCGGAGACCATCTTTGACGGGTTGCTGGCTGCCGTCGGGAGCGTGAACGTGTGGACCATCGCGCCGCCCGTGGTCACCGCCCCGATCTGATTGCTGCTCGGCAGGGTGAACCAGATGTTCCCATCAGGGCCGGAAGTCATCCCGCTGTCGAATGTGCTGCGACCCCCGCGACCGGAAAACTGGTGGTCGTGTTGTCGGCGTTCACGCGAACGACAGCGCTCGGGCCGGCCACCCACAGGTTCCCGTCCGTTCCGCGGGTCATGGAGGTGGTCACGAAGTTCGACGCTGACGGCTCGGATCGACCTGAAACAGCGAGTTGAACTTGAAGATCTGGTGCAGGTTGGTGCCGTCCACGTCGACCATCATCACCCACGTCCCGCTGCCGTCGAAGTACATCCAACCATTCTCGAGCGTCGGCGACGGCGACAGCGTCCCGAGCTGCGTTCCGCTGGTGTTGACGCGGAAGATCCCGAAGGAGGGGTCGTACGTGCTGTCGTTGTACCAGAGCGTGCCATCCGCCCCCTGGGCGAATGCGCCGCGCTCGATGGTGGAGATGCTGGTCTCGCTGATGACTCCCGCGGTCGTGATGCGGCCCATGCGGCTGGGACCGCCGGGGATGCCCTCTTCGAGGAACCACAGGTTGTTGTCGGGGCCGACGGTGATTGGGACCGATTCGAAGGCAGCCCCCAGCGGCGGGGTGAACTCGGTGAACCGGGTGGTGCATGTCCCGACGGTGCCCGGGAGGGCGCAGCCATGACATCCGTCATTGCATGCGCTATCGCAGCACACGGCGTCGGCGCAATTGCCGGTCGAGCACTGACGTTGCCGAGCGTGCACCCCACGCCGTCGGGATTCTTCGGCGCGCACAGTCCGGTCGACAGCACGCAGAACTGGCTGCTCGCGCAAGCGGTGTCGCTGGTGCACCTGGGGATGCAAGACCCGCCCGAACATACGAAGTTGGTCACGCAGTCCGCCGCCGATGTACAGCTGATCTTGCACGTCGAGCCTGAGCAGATGAAGTTGCCGTTGCAAGTGCGGGGATTGAGGACGGTGCAGACGCCCAGCGAGCAGGTGCCTGGGTCGATTACGTTGGTCCCCGAACACTGCGAGGAGCCGCACGAAGTGGTCGGAAACGAGCAGGTGTTGTTGGTCTGGCAGGTTCCGTTACAGGCCGCCAGCGCCCCGGGCGCCGTCGACACGCAGTCCGTGCTGGTGCAGCAGCCGCTGCTGGGTATGCACGCGCCGGTGCCGGGGCACACCTTGAAACCCGAGGCGGTCGGGCAGCCGCAGACGCCCGCCCCCGTGCAAGTCTGGGGGCTGGTGCACAGCACCGGCGCCGCGATGTTGCACACGCCGGCGGCGCCGCACGTCCCGGTGCCTCCCCTGTGGGTGGTGTCCGTGCACCTGAGGGTGCCGCAGGGAGTGGTGGTCGGAGGATAGCTGCATTGCCCGTTGCTGGCGCAAACACCGTTGCAGGCTGCATCGCTCGCGCTCTTGCAGTCGGCCGCGGTGCAGCAGTTGCCGGCCGGGATGCAGCCGCCGTTGCAGGGGATGAAGTTGGCGGCGCAGGTGGAGCATTGCCCGGCCCCCGAGCAGGTGAAGCCCGTCATGCAGGCGACTGGCGCCGGCATGACGCAGCTGCCGGCGTTGCAGGTGCCTACCCCCTGGCTCTGACCGTTCACACAGCCCGCCGTACCGCAGGAGCCGCCCGGATAGGCGCAAGCGTGGGTGGTGAGATTGCACGTCCCCGCGCACGCGGCCGGCGTGCCGGGACAGTCGGAGTCCATGCAGCAGCTCCCCATCGGGATGCAGGCGCCGCTGCAGATCTTGAAGCCGGCGGCGCACACGGCGTTGCACAAGCCGGCGCCCGAGCAAGTGAAGTTCCCCCCGCAGGCCGCGGGCGCCGGTGGGACACAGCTGCCACCGGCGCAGGTGCCGGGGCCGATCCGGTTGCCGACCGAGCACATCGCAGCGCTGCAACCGCTGGTCGTCGGATAGGTGCACGCACCGTTGGTGCCGCATGTCCCGCCGCACGTCGTACCCGCGCCCAGACAGTCACTGTTGGTGCAGCAGCTCGCCATCGGAATGCACGCGCTGTTGCACGATTTGAAGTTGGCGGCGCAGGGATAGCTGCAGGTGTTTGCGGTGCCGCACACACCGACGGTGTTGGCACCGCCGCTGGTGCAGTCCGCGCTGATGCAGCAACCCGTGCTCGGCACGCAGAGATTGGTGCCCTGGCAGTTCTTGAAGCCGCTGTTGCAGGTGATGTGACACCCGGTGGCCGGGTCGCAGGTCGCGCCGCCGTTCGACGTGGGCGTCGGGCACGAGATGCAGCTCGCGGTGCAGAAGCTGGTGCTGGTGTCCGACTGGCAGATCCCACTGCAATTGTGCGTGCCGCTCGAGCACATGCCCATGCATGCGTTCGCCGTCGGAATGCAGGTACCTGCGCACAGCTTGGTCGTGCTGGTGCACGCGGGAACGCATGCCAGCCCGTCACACGTCACCGAACCGCCGCTCGGCGCCGTGCACGCCGAGCAGGAGGTGACGTCGTTGGGCCCGCACGCGGTCATCGACTTGTTGTCCACGCACTTGCCGCCGCACAGGTGGAAGCCCATCTTGCACTGCACAGCGCAGGCGCCGGACACACAGGTCGCGGTGCCGTTGGAATCAGTCGGGCAGTTCACGCAGGCGGTCCCACAACCGGTCGGGTCGTTGTCCGCGGCGCAGCGGCCGCTGGCACCGGTGCCACAGAGGTGAGTCCCGGCCCCGCAGGTATATGCGCAATTGGTCCCGTCGCAGGAGCTATTGGCCCCCGTCGGCTTCGGGCAAGACGTGCACAACGCCCCGCAAGTGTCGACGCTGCTGTTCATGGCGCAAATTCCCGAGCAGTCGTGGGTCCCCAGTCCGCAGACCCCCGCGCACGAGCTGTTGCCGTCGATGCAAGTCCCCGCGCACAGCTTGAAGCCGGACGGGCAGGACGGAACGCACATGGTACCGTCGCACGTCACCAAGCCTCCCATCGGCTTTATGCAGGCCGTGCACGAGGTGGTGCCGCAGCTGCCCTGGTCCATGTTGCTGACGCACTTGCCGCCGCACAGGTGGTAGCCCGTCTTGCACGCGATCGCGCAGCTGCCGCCCAGGCACTGCGCCGTGCCGTTGGGATCGGTGGCGCACGCCACACAGCCCATGCCGCACGCGGTCGCGTCGGTGTCGAGCGCGCAACCGGCGCCGCACTTGTGATAGCCGGTGGTGCAGGCGAAATCGCACTTGGTTCCGTCGCAGCTGGCCTGGGTCGCGCCGGTTGGGACCGGGCAGGAGGTGCACAGCGGCCCGCACGCCTTGACGTCCATCACCGACGGGCACAGGGTGCCGCACACGTGCTGGCCATCGGGGCAGCCGCCCGCGCAGGAGGCGTTGACGTCCAAGCACAGACCCTGGCACAACTGCTTGCCGCTGTTGCACGTGGCTCCGCAGGTCTTGCCGTCGCAGGTCGCCGTGCCGTCGCTGGGCGCGTCGCACGGCGTACACGACGCCCCGCAGGTCTTGGGGTCGTCGTTGCGGACGCAGCCTCCGGGACAGGTGTGCTGACCGGTCGGGCACTCGGGCACCGGGGGCGCGTCGCCGTGCGCGTCTCCGGCGACGTCGCTGTCCTTGTCGGTCGGCCTGTCGACGGACGCGTCCGCGTCCGCGCCGGCGTCGACGGACGCGACCGCAACGTCCATTCCGGCGTCGTCCCCTTCCGGCAACAACTGGCGCGGCGAGTTGCACGCGCCGGCGAGACCGACCACCAACCCCGTTAAGACAAGAAACCGCTTCCCGCTAAGATATGCCTGCATGGATATGACCCCGCTATCGCCTAATTTCGGCCCAACGGTTTGGTTTTGAGTATCACTTTCCACAGGGGCACCCAAGTTGAAACGAATTTTCCGACGGTAGTTCCCGGCCTGATGACCGGTGGGTCGCCAATGACCGCCATCCCACGGCTGATCGCGTCACCGCAGTTGGCGCAGCCGCCCGCCCAAGCGGAGTCTCGGAGGAGTCTCGGAAAGGAGGTCGGCGCTCGCTGCTGTCGATTGCGTTGAACAAAATCGCGTTCTCGGGCGACATCGCGGTATGGGCAAACGCTGGATCGCGGCAGTCGGGGTTCTTGGGGCGGCGCTGGTTGTGGGCGGATCGGCCGCGGGCGCGGGGGATCCGCTGCTGGTCGTGGTCGAGGCGCAACCGGGGTCGGGCGTCGACGCGGGTGAGGTGCGGCGGCGCATCGCGACCGAATTGGGCCAGCCGGTGGCGTCCCCGCGCGACACGGCCTCCAGCGCCGCGTCCAACGTGATGATCGTCGCGATCGACAACAGCGGGATTCGAGTCTCGCTGCGCGAGGGGGCGTTGACGCGGGTATCGCGGGTCATCCCTGATGCGGCGGAGGGATCGGCCCGCTTGCGCGCGATCGCCTGGCTGGCGGGCAACCTGGCGCGCGATCAAGTGAGCCCGATCCTGCCGCGGATCATGGCCTCGAATTTCGAGGCGCCCGCGACGGGGGCGCAGCCGCCGGGCGCTACCTCCGCGGGGGAACGCGCTGCTACCGAGCCGCCTGCGCAACCGACCCCGGAGCTGCCCATGCCGCCCGCGGCGACCGTCGCCGCCAGGTCAGAATCGCCCAGGGCGGCCGTCGACGCCCGGTGGGCGCTCACGGTGAGCGGGGGCGTGACGGAGACCTTCATTCCTTGCTTCCTGGAGACGTGTGGCAGCGGAGGGTCGTCGTCGATCGTGGGCAGTCACTACCAAGTTGAGATCCAGCACCAGACCGCGCGCGCAGGGTTGCTCGTCGGCGCGGCGCTCGACGCGGGTCCGGATATCCATTTGCTGGGAATCGCCGCCCTCATTGGGTCGCATCGGCAGTGGCGCAGCTGGTTCCTCGAGGCGACCGTGGGCGTTGGTGTGGAGGGGGACAGAATTTATGTCCAGGGCACGACTCTGACCAACTCGTCAATGTCGGGTATCATATCGGAGAACACGGTCAGCACGCAGATGCAGCCGGTGCTCTACGCGCGCGCGATTGGCACCATCGGGCGTCCGCTGAACGACGACCTGGACGTGGTCGCCCGTCTCGGTCTGCACGTCACCCCGACCGGGTTCATAACCGACTTCGTCAGCGCGACGGTCGGTCTGAGGCTCAGGCTCCCGTGAACGGGCGGTCACCGGCGCGGCTGACGCTGGCCGGCTCCAACGCCGGGGCGGCGGAGACCGCGTCGATCGTCGAAGCTCTGCGCCGGGGCGAGCTCGACGGGCTCGCGCGCGCGTTCGATCGCTGGCACCAGCGGGTGCGCGTGCTCGCACGCCGATTGCTGTCCGACGCCGCCGCCGCCGAGGACGTGGTGCAGGACGCATTCGCGGCGCTTCCGCACGCCGCGCGCCGCTTTCGCGGCGAGGTCGACCTGGAGACATTTCTGCTGGCGATCGCGGTCAAGCGCGCGCGCCATCATCAGCGGGCGGCGGCGCGCCGGCGGCGCGCGCTGGCGCGGCTCGCGGACGAGGCGGGCAACGGCGGGCCGCGCAACCCCGAGCAGGAAGCCTACCGGCGCGAGCTGGGGCTGCGCCTGGCTGCGGCGCTCGACCAGCTGCCGCTGCCGCAGCGAATCGCGTTCGTGCTGTGCGAGATCGAAGAATTGACCTCGGCGCAGGCGGCGATCGTCGCGGGAATCCCCGAGGCCACGGTGCGTACGCGCCTGTTCCACGCACGCCGCCGATTGCGCGAGTGGTTCGGCGAGGAGGAGGGGCCGTGAAGCGCGCGCGGTCCTCCTTCGATGAGATGGCGCACGCGTTTCGCGAGCTGACCGAAGCACCCAGCGACGGGGCAGCGACGCGCGCGCGCGTGCTGGTCGGCGCGGGCCGATCGGCCGCGCGTCACGCGGCGCTTCGGCGAGTCGGGCCGGCGATCGCGACCATCCTGGTCGGCCTGTCGTCGGTGTCGGCGGCGCTGACCGTGGCCGGCCGGCATTGGCTAGCGCCCGCGCCGGTACGCATCGAGGCGAATGCCGGTGACAGCGTCGTGGCATCGGAAGCCGCGCGCGTCGTGCGCGTGATCCCGTCCGAGGCGGCGGTGACCACGTCGTCGCCGTCGCCACCTTTGTCGGTGCTCGACGACGCCGAGGCCAGCGCCTATGGGCGGGCGCACCACGCGCACTTCGTCGATGACGCCCCGTCGCGCGCGCTCGTCGCCTGGGACGCGTATCTCGCGGCCTTCCCGCGCGGCACCTTTGCTCCCGAAGCGGTCTACAACCGCGCCATCTGCCTGGTGCGCCTCGGCCGGCGCGCGGCGGCGATCCGCGCGCTACGGCCCCTGGCCTCAGGTCGGTCTGCTGGCTATCGCCGCGACGAGGCTCGCTCGTTGCTCGATTGGCTGACGGGAGCGGCCGCGGCTCCCTGAACGGTCGTGAGGCGCCATGGTCAGGTGCCGTCGAGCGTGTAGGCGGAGCCGTCGAGGTGCAGGTGATTGCGATGATGGCGATCGAACGAAGGCGTCAGCACGACGCTGAACACCTTCTCGTCGAGGAGCCGCCGCGTGACCCTGCGCAGGAACATCGCTGCGCTGACGGAGCTCCCGCGGTGTTACCATCGCCCGAACGGTAAATTTGTCGTCCAATCCCGCGTCCCGGTTCGCTGTCCCGGTTATGAGGTCGATGACGCGGCAGCAGGGCTGGTTCGTCGGGGTGCCCCTGTTGCTGGCGGTGGCTGGCGGGCCGCTCGCGTGCAAGTCGTCGAATGCTCCGGCCAAGGGGCCGCCGCTGTGCACGGCGCTGGCGCCGGGTCCGGCGCCGCTGCGACGGCTGACCCGATTCGAGATCGGGCGCTCGCTCGCCGACGTGATGGGCGTCGATCCGGCGCTGGCCGGTGACCTGCCGCCCGACGAAGAGTCGAATGGCTACGACAACAGCTCGGCCGCATACAGCGTCTCGCCGCTGCACGCCGAGAAGCTGTTGGATCTCGGCGAGGCGGCGGCCGCGGCGCTGATCGCTGACGGCGCCCGCCTGCGCGCGTTCGCGGGCTGCGACCCGACGGCCGACGGTGACGCCTGCGTCGCTTCGTTCATCCGCGCGCTCGTCGCCCGGCTCTGGCGCCGCCCGCTCGAGGACGACGAGGCCGCCGATCTCATCGCGCTCGACGCGGCCGCCGGCGCGGGCGGCGACACGCGCGCCGGCCTGACGGCGGTGATCGCCGCGATGGTGCAGTCACCGGGCTTTCTTTACCGCGCCGAACCGCCGGTGGTCGCCGGTGCGCCGGCGCCGCTGCCTCCCGGCGCGCTGGCGACGCGCCTCGCCTATCTGGTGACCAGCAGCGCGCCCGACGCGCCGCTGTTGTCGGCCGCCGGCGACGGGAGCCTGGCGACCACGTCCGTCCTCACCTCCGAGACCGAGCGCCTGCTCGCCACGCCGCGCGCCGCCGAGGCGTTCATCCACTTCGTCACCGAGTGGTGGGAGCTGGAGCCGCTGCCGGCCGTCGAGAAGGACACCGATCTCTTTCACACCTGGAACGACGACCTGCCGGCCGCCTTCGCCGAGGAGAACCGCCTCTTTCTCTCCGATGCATGGCAGAACGGGCCCACGCTCGAACGTCTGCTCACCAGCCGCACGACGTTCGCCGATCTCGACCTCGCCAACTTCTACGGCTACGCGTTGCCGTCGCAACCGGGATTTCAGCTGATCGCCGTCAACCCGGCGCACGCCGCCGGTCTTTTCGGCCAGGGAGCGTTCCTGGCGACGCACGCCAAGGCCGACCAGACGTCGCCGGTGCTGCGCGGGAAGTTCGTGCGCGCGCGGCTGCTCTGCAATCCCCCGGGGCCGCCGCCGCCCGACATCGTGATCACGCCGCCGGTGATCGATCCGCGCAAGTCGACGCGCGCCCGATTCCAGGAGCACACCGCGAACGCCTTCTGCGCCAGCTGCCACCAGCTGATGGATCCGATCGGTTTCACGTTCGAGCACTTCGACGCGACCGGGCGCTGGCGCGATAATGACGCCAGCCAGCCGGTCGACGCGACCGGCGCCTTGACCGAGACCGACGTCGACGGACCGGTCGACGGCGTGCAGCAGCTGGCGGCGAAGCTGCTGGCCAGCGCGCAGGTCCGCAGCTGCGTCGCCACCCAGTGGTTCCGCTGGGCCTTCGGACGAAACGAACAGACGCCCGACGATCTGTGCACCATCGATCAGCTGGCGCACGCGCTGGACGCCGCGGGCGGCGACCTGCGCAGCCTGGTGCGCGCGACGGTGCAGTCCCCCACTTTTCTTCTCGCCCCGACGGGAGATTCGCCATGACCGCACGTCGTCCAAATCCCCCCCCGTCCTCGTCCTCGTGTCCGTCCTCCGCCTTCTCGCGCCGTGCCATCCTACGCGGCGCCTTCGGCGCGGCCGTCGCTTTGCCCTGGCTCGAATCGCTGGCGGCGCGCCACGCGCGCGCTGCCGGAAGCGCCTTCCCCACGCGCTTCGTGGTGATGTTTTCGCCCGACGGCACGATCCCCAGCGCCTGGACGCCGACGGGCACCGAGACCAACTTCGTGTTGTCGCCGATCCTCGCGCCGCTGGCCGGGCATCAGGACGCGCTGGTCGTGATCCAAGGGGTCGATCAGCGCGGCGGCGGCGGCGACGGCCACCAGAACGGCATCGGCGGCATGCTGACCGGTCAGGTGCTGAACTCCGGGCCGTTCGCGGGGGCGGGCTCGGCGCCGGCCGGCTGGCCGAACGGGCCATCGGTCGATCAGCGGATCGCCGAGGTGATCGGCACGACCACCAAGCTGCGCTCGCTCGAGCTGGGCGTCCAGGTCGGCGCCGCCGACAACTGGGGCCGCATGATCTACCGCGCCGCGAACCAGCCGCTGCCGCCCGAGGATGATCCCGCGCAGGTCTACAACAACGTCTTCGCCGATCTGCACGGCGATCCCGCGGCGCTGGCGGCGCTGCGCGCGCGGCGAAAGTCGATCCTCGACGCCGTCGGTGGACAGTACACGCGGATCTCGGCGCGCCTCGGCGCGGCGGATCGCGCGCGCCTCGACCAGCACCTCACGGCGGTGCGCGAGATCGAGACGCGGCTCACGACGCCGTTCATGCCGCCGAACGCTTCTTGCGCGGATCCCGCGGCGCCAGCGGCGGCGGCGACGACCGCCAACGATGACTTCCCGGCGATCGGGGCGCTGCAGATGGATCTGCTGGTCATGGCGCTGGCGTGCGATCTGACCCGGGTCGCTTCGCTGCAGTGGTCGCGCTCGGTCTCGCAGGTGCGGTTCACCTGGCTCACGCCGGCAATTCCCGAGGGGCACCACGATCTGTCGCATCGCCCCGACAGCGACGCGTCGGCGGTCGACAAGCTGACGCGCATCAACCGCTGGTACGCGACACAGCTGGCGACGCTGATGACCAAGCTGAAGGCGGTGCCCGAGGGCGACGGAACGCTGCTCGACCACACGCTGATCCTCTGGTGCAACGAGCTGGCGATCGGCAACATTCACAGCCGCAGCGACGCGCCCTACGTGCTGGGCGGCGGCGCTGGCGGCGCGCTCACGACCGGCCGGTTCCTGACCTACGCGGGCGACGTGCCCCACAACAACTTGCTGGTCTCGCTGCTCAACGCGATGGGGCTCCCCGATCAGACCTTCGGCAAACCCGACTGGTGCACGGGTCCGTTGCCGGGGCTCGTGTGACCGGTTCCGTTCCCAAAGGAGACATCATGGCGCGCTCGATCGTTTCAGCTTCAACTCTGCTCGCGACGGCGAGTCTCTTCTGTGTCGGCGGCACGCTCGGATGCGGCGACAATCGCCCCACGCTGACCGCCAGCACGGCAGACGCCGATCCCGCGCTCGGCTGCCCGTCGGAGAGCGGGCCGATCGATCCGACGATGCTCATCGACGACTTCGAGCATGCGTCGCCCAACCTGCCGCTCATCGCCGGGCGCCTCGGCGGCTGGTACAGCGCGGGCGACGCTACCAGCGGCGCGATCATGCAGCCGCTCGGTGCTGCGCCGCCCGAGCTGATCCCCGGCGGTCGCTGTGGCAGCAGCCACAAGGCGTTGCACGTCACGGGCTCGGGCTTTCTCGACTGGGGCTCGGAGGTCAGCGCGGCGATGGACTACGGGCCGAACGCCTCGGGCGTCAGCGAGGAGCGCCCCTACGACGCGGCCGCGCGCGGATATCAGGGCGTCAAGTTCTTCGCGCGCGTCGGCGACACGTCGACCACGACGGTGCGGTTCGTGGTCAGCGACGAGTACGCGCGCCCGGAGGCGGGGCTGTGCACGGTGCCCGGCGCGCAGGGGAACGCCTGCTACGACACCTTCGGCGTGATGTTGACCGCGGCGCTGTCCACCGATTGGCAGGAATTTCGTATCCCCTGGAGCGGTCTCGCGCAGCAGAACTTCGGTCTGCCCGGCGGGATCGGCCCCGACAGCTCGAAGATCTACGACATCGGATTCAGCTTCCCTGCGCGCGTGGTCTTCGACCTGTGGGTCGACGACATGACGTTCTACTAGGAGCCCATCGCGGGGGGCGCGGGACCCTTCGAGCGTCCCGCACTAAGTACAACGCGCTGCGGGCCGCTCAGGGGGTGCGGGCGGGGGACGGCGCCGGCTCGGGCGCCAGGGGGGCGATCGGAGTGATCTCGATCTGGGTGACCGGCGCGGCGATCGCGGCCGCGCGGGCCGTCGTCGGGGACGCGCGGCGCGGGGTCGGCCGTACGATGAAAAGAAAGACCAGGCAGGCGACCAGCGCGGAGATCGCGCCGATGGCCAGGCCGATTCCGATCGAGCGGCCTCGGCGCGGCACCAGATCGGTCAGCTCGATCTCGCCGCTCGGCGCCGGATCGTCCGACGCCTCGTCATCGATTTCCCAGGCGGCCGACGTCTCCGAGGGCGCCGCCAGCAGCGCGGGATCGATGATCTCGCGCGCAGCGCGCACGGCGGCGGCCGCCTCGTGGGCGGGTGGCAGCATGGCGGTCATCTCGATGACTCTGGGCGCGGGGGCCGGGGCAGGAACGGGAGCAGGCGCATGGGTGGGGGCGGGGATCGTGGCCGGATGCGCGCTGGGCGGCGGCAACGCCACGACCTTGGCCAGCGCCGGCACCGCGGCCAGCTCCGGAGCGGCGGCGCGCGGTGCGACCACCGGATTCGTCGCCGGGCGCGGGGGCAGCACCGGCGCGGAGAAGATCGTGACCGGGGGCGCGGCCGCCACGCGAGGTTTGGCGGGACTGGGCAGCGGCACGCTCGCGAGCGGCGCGAACGAGGGCGCCGGTACCGCGTCGTCGTCGCCAGAGGTGGCCGCGGCCTGCAGCTCCTCGGCCGACGCGACCACCGTCCGCTCGTCGTCCTCGTCGAAGTCCGCGTGCTCCTCGTGGCGCTCGCGCTCGGTCTTCTCCGCCAGCAGGTGCGTCAGCATTTGCTGACTCTCGGCGGTGAGGCGGGTGAAGCGTATGCCCATGCCGGGCTCGCTCTCGGCGCGCGTCGGGTCGGCCTCGCGCGTCCAGAAGACCGTCCCTTCGCCCGCCAGCAGCGTCGAGCCGCCGGCGAGCTGCAAGTTCAGCCGCACGGTGCAGCCGACCGCCAGGACCTGCGCGTTGCGAACGAAGATTCCGCCGCGGCTGACGTCGGCGGCGTGGTGATCGAGGAACTCCGACACCGACCGGCAGGTCAGGCGGATGCGAAGCTCGGCTGGAAGGTGCGGCGCACGCACGCGACCCGACGCTTGCCGTGCGTTACCGTCGAGGCGCGCATGAGCTCCGGTCCCCATGGCCCAGTGCAAAGCACGAAGTCTGCCAACAAATGTCGGCCTCGCCGCGTCGAAGGGCCGCTGTTCGGGCACGATCTTCGACGCACACCGGCCAAGGGGTTGTGCACGAATCAACGCACGGTTGCGCGCCAGGCAACGAGCGCCGCTATTTCCTCGTGTGCTCGAGACCGAAGTGCGAATCGATTGAGCGATGGTTCAGCGGCTTCTGAGCCGACACGGTTGAGTGCAGCGAATCACGAGCTGATCGTCGGTGGCTGAAGGACCTGGTCGTCGGTGGGCGCACACGACGACCGATCAAAAAAGATCAAAAGATCGGTTAGCAACAAACTGTTCGGATGACAAAACGCCATGACGCCAGAGACGCCAAGACCGGATCTTCAAGAGTTCGGAACCCTGGCGTCCTGGCGTCCTGGCGCTCAACCGATCGGCATTGCGGTCAGCGGACCGCGCGCAGGGCGTCGTAGAGGCGGCCGTAAAGGCGGTACGGCTCGGCGTAGGCGGCGTGGGCGTCGGCGCGCGGGCGTTGCGCCGGTTTGCGGCGCAGGGTCGCGCGCGTCGCCGCGGGCACGTCGGGGAAGGCGCCGGCGCCGACCGCAGCCAGCAACGCCGCGCCGAACGCCGGCCCCTCTTCCTGCTCGACGGGGATCACCGGCTTGCCGTAGATGTCGGCCTGCAGCTGGCGCACGAACGGCGCCTTGGCGCCGCCGCCGGTGACCAGCAGCTCGGGCAGCTCGATGCCGAGCGCCTCGATGATCTCCAGCGAATCGCGCAGCCCGAAGCAGATCGCTTCCAGCACGGCGCGCGTGAGGTGCGCGCGCGTGTGGGCCAGCGACAGCCCGGCGAAGGCGCCGCGCGCGGCGGCGTCGCGGTGGGGCGTGCGCTCGCCTTGCAGATAGGGCAGGAACGTCAGCCCCTCGGCGCCGATCGGGATGCGCGCCGCTTCCTGGTTCAACGTCGCGGCCGCGTTCTTGTCGCGCGCCAGCTCGCGCGCCAGCTCGCGCTGGTGCCAGGCGAAGGCGGCGCCCGCCGACAGCATCACCCCCATGACGTACCAGGTGTCGGGGACAGCGTGACAGAAGGTGTGCGCGCGCATCTGCGGGTCGACCAAGGGAGTCGCCGTCGGGCTGAGCACCGTCCCCGACGTGCCCCAGCTGACAACCGCCGCGCCAGGCGCCACCGCGCCGACACCGACGGCGCCGCAGGCGTTGTCGGCGCCGCCGCCGACCACCGGCGTGCCGGCGGCCAGGCCGGTCGCCGTGGCGGCGCGCGCGGTCACGCGGCCCAGCACTTCGGTCGAGCCGCCGACGTCGGGCAGCAGATCGGCGTCGAGATCCATCGCCGCGAGCATCTCGCTGCTCCAGCGCCGGTTCGCGACGTCGAACATCAGCGTGCCGGCAGCGTCCGACGGCTCGGTCGCCATCGCGCCGGTCAAGCAGCTGCGGATGTAGTCCTTGGCCAGCAGCACCTTGGACAGCCTGGCGAAGGCAGCCGGCTCGCGATCGCGCAGCCAGAGGACCTTGGGCAACGTGAACCCTTCCAGCGCCGGGTTCGAGACCCACAGGCGCAGGTTGGTCTCGCCGACGCGCGCGGTGATCGCGCGGCACTGCTCGGTGGTGCGACCGTCGCACCAGAGCAACGCCGGCCGGATCACCCGTCCGCCGCTGTCCAGGAACACCGACGAGTGCATCTGTCCCGAGATCCCGACGGCAGCGATCGCCGACCGCCCCCCGCGGGTCGCGGCCACGGCGCGCTTGCAGACCTTGACCGTCGCCTTCCACCAATCGGTCGGGTTCTGTTCGGCCCACCCCGGCTGCGGCGCGCGCAGCTTCAGCGGCTCACTCGCGCGCGCGACCACCCGTCCGCGCACGTCGACGACGCAGGCCTTGACGCTGCTGGTGCCGACGTCCAGACCGAGAAAACAGGTTGCCGAGGCGGAGGGGTGAGTGGGCTTTTTCGGGGAGCGCGCCATGGGTGCCTCGTCTGTGAATCTGCGTCGGTGCTACTTCTATTTGCCGTTTGCTTGCCTATCGTTCAGGCCGTCAGCCCCTCCCGCCATATTTTTTCATCTCCCTCTCCCGTCTGCCGGAGAGGGTCGGGGTGAGGGTCCGGCCGTCGTCGCTGCTAAGCCGCGGACCCTAACCCTCTCCCGCAGACGGGAGAGGGGACCGGAGGGGGGGCGGGGGAGAGAGGGAGAGTTGAAAGGCGCTATCCGGGGCGAGCCCTGTTACTCCCCGCTACCTTTCGCTGCCTGGCGGCTGCTACCGGACTCCCAGCAAGAGCTCGGTCGTCAGCTGATCGAGCCGCTCGTATTCGTAGCCGCGCGCCGCCAGGGCGGTGGCGTCGAACGCGTACGCCTTGAGGGCGGTCGCCGTCTTGCGATCGTACTTGAAGGCTGGCCCGAGGCCGCCGATCGAGGCGCCGCTGCGCTCTTGCAGCGAGTGCAGGATGGCGCGGATCTCGCTGTCGGCGTGGAAGCGCGCGACCTTGTCCTTGAGGATCAGGTAGGTCCGCATGCTGTAGTAGGCGAAGTCCCAGACCCCCTGCTCGTCCTCGGTGCGGTACGGGTGGCTGTCGAAGTGGCGCATGCCGTCCCACTTCGAATCCTCGAGCAGCTTGACCAGGAAGAACGCCCCCTTTTGATCCTCGCTGGCGAAGCGCAGGTCCTGATCGTAGCGGCCCGGCTTCTGGCCGTTGAGGTCGATGTGAAACAGCTTGCCCGACTCCAGCGCCTGCGCGACGGCGTGCGAGAAGTCGAGACCGGGCATCACCTCGTGGGCGACCTCGGGGTTGACGCCGACCATCTCCGGGTGATCCAGCGTGTAGATGAACGCCAGCATGTGGCCGGTCGTCGGCAGGAACATGTCGCCGCGCGGCTCGTTGGGCTTGGCCTCGAGCGCGAACTTCAGGTCGTAGCCGTTGTCGCGAACGTACTCGCACAGGAAGTTCATCGCCTCGCGGAAGCGCTTGCCGGCGTCGCGCGGATCCTTGCTGGCGTTGGTCTCGACCCCTTCGCGCCCGCCCCAGAAGACGTAGATCTTCGCGCCGAGATCGACGCCGAGGTCGATCGAACGCATCGTCTTCTGCAGCGACAGCGCGCGCACGGCGGCGTCGTTGCTGGTGAACGCCCCCTCGCGGAACACCGGCTGCGAAAACAGGTTGGTCGTCGCCATCGGCACCTTCATGCCGGTCTCGGCGAGCGCGCCCTTGAACTCGCGCACGATCCGATCTTGCTCGGCGGCCGACGAGCCGAACGGGATCAGATCCTCGTCGTGCAGGTTGACGCCGTATGCGCCGAGCTTCGACAGCTCGTGGACGATCTTCACCGGCGACATGACCTCGCGCACGGGCAGGCCGAAGGGATCGCGGCCCGGGTTGCCGACGGTCCAAAGACCGAAGGTGAAATGATCCTCGGGGCGCGGAACAAAACGATCGTTGGGATAGCGGCTGGGTGCTTTGCTCATGACGTTTCTCCGCGGCGAATATGGCATTTCAACCCGTCGAAATCTATGCCTTAGGTACACTCGCCAGCCGTATGACGCACCCTGGTTTCGGCTCACTTTTTTTTCGGCCTTTCGTCGCTACCGCGCGCTCGCGCGGACGGACTACCGCGCGGGCGCGCGGACGGCGCGCGCGGCTTTCGGCGCTGCTGTTGTTGCTGCTGGGCGGCGTTCCGGGCGGCGTCGCCCGGGCGGCGCCCTCGCCGTCGGGCATGCCGGCGCTGCGGCGGCAGGGGACGGCGACCCAGCTGGTGGTCGACGGCCAGCCGTTCTTGATCCGCGGCGGCGAGCTGGGAAATTCCAGCGCCTCGTCGGCGGCGTACATGATGCCGCTGTGGCCCAAGCTGGCGGCGCTGCACCTGAACACGGTGCTGGTGCCGGTCTACTGGGAGCTGATCGAGCCGGTGGAAGAGAAATTCGTTTTCACCTCGGTGGGGCAGGCGATCGAGCAGGCCCGCAAGCACCGGCTGCACGTCGTGCTGCTCTGGTTCGGCAGCTGGAAGAACAGCATGTCCAGCTACACCCCCGCCTGGGTCAAGCGCGACGCGCGCCGCTTCCCGCGCGCCGAGGTGCGCGGCGGGCGGTCGATCGAGGCGCTGTCGGCGTTCGGCGCCGAGGGGCGGGCCGCCGACACGCGGGCGTTCGTGGCGCTGATGAAGTACCTGCGCCAGACCGACGGCGCGCTCCACACCGTGCTGATGGTGCAGGTCGAGAACGAGGTGGCGATGGTCGAAGAGGCGGCGGACCGCAGCGCGGTCGCGCGGGCGGCGTTCGCCGCGCCGGTGCCCAGGGAGCTGGTCGACTATCTGATTGCCCAGCGCGCCAAGACACCGGGGCCGGAATCGACCACGCCGACGCCGACGCCGACGTCATCGACGCCGACGGCCGTGCTACCGAGCGGCGTCATGCGGGCCTGGACCGACGCCGGCGCGCGCCCGGCGGGGACCTGGACCGACCTCTTTGGCGCGGGGCTGGCGACCGACGAGATCTTCATGGCCTGGCACTTTGCCCGCTACGTCGAGGCGGTCGCGCGCGCCGGCAAGGCCGAATACCCGCTGCCGATGTTCGTCAACGCCGCGCTCAACCGGCCGGGCGCCAAACCGGGGGAGTATCCGAGCGGCGGGCCGCTGCCCCACCTTTACGAGGTCTGGCGCGCCGGCGCCCCGACGATCGATTTTCTCGCCCCCGACATCTACCTGCCGAACTTCGCCGACTGGACGGCGCGCTTCGCGCGTCCCGACAATCCGCTCTTCGTTCCCGAGGCCCGCAACGACGTGACCAGCAGCCTGAAGGTGCTGTACGCCATCGGTGCCTATCAGGCGCTGGGCGCGAGCCCGTTTGCGATCGAATCGCTCGAGCCGGCGGCCGCGTCGGCGCTGGCCGACAGCTACCGGGTCATCGAGCAGGTCACCCCGCTGATCGCGGCGCATCAGGGGCGGGGGACCATGACCGCGGTGTTGCTGGACAAGGAGAACCCATCGGTCGAGGTGTCGCTGGGCGAATTCCGCGTGCGCCTGCGGCACGACTACACCTGGGAGTGGGCGTCACCCGCGCGGCTGGGACCAAACTGGCCGATGGCCGCCGCCGTGATCATAAACAGCGGTCCCCGGGAATATACGATCGCGGGAAATGGCGTTATTGCCACGTTCACCGCGGTGACGCCCGATCTTGCGCCCATTGCGGGTGTTTCAGGAATTGAACGCATTGAGGAAGGGAGCTTTCAAAACGGAAAATGGATCGCGGGCCGGCGATTGAACGGAGACGAAAATCACCAGGGGCGCCAGCTGCGCCTGCCGGTCGGCGCGTTCGGAATTCAGCGCGTCTGGCTTTATCGCTGACGCAGCCGCTATTTGCAGGCCAGAAAGGCCATGTCGTCGACCATGATGTCGTAATCCTGGCCGGGGCCGATCTTGAACTCGACGCTGTAAAGCTTGGCCGGCGTAATCGCCGCCGGGCGCGGGTTGCCCCAGCCGGCTTCCTGTCGCGTATCGGTGAAAAGAATCCGGTATTCCTTCCACTCCGGCGTCAGCGACAGCGCCCTGCCGAAGTGGTTCCAGCAGGTCTTGCAGACGTTGCCGTCCTTGTGCGTGTTGATGTCGCCGACGTTGAACCGCACTTGCCGCGTCGAACCTGTGCCGGCGCGCGCCTTGAAAACGATCCCGGCGTACTTCGAGCCGTCGTAGGAGCCCTTGCCCACGAACAGCATTCCCAGGCCGGCTCCCCAGGCGTTCTCCACGCTCAGGGTCTTTCCCTTGATGCGCATCGCGAGCTCCGAGCCGCCCGCGCCTCCTTCGTTGGATGCCAGCTCGACCGTGGAACCGACGTCGTCTTTCTCGGAGTACCAGTAGCCGTCGCGGCCGCCTTCGAGGTTGATCTGGTTGTTGCCGTCCTCGAAATCGTCGATCGCGCCGTCGTCGGCCACGCGGATGCCGGCGCGGCAGACATTGAGATCGGCGACGTCGCCGCCGACGATGCCGGCGCCCGCGTTACGCTTTTGCGAAACGCCGATGCAGGCGGTTCCCGAGGCCAAGGCGGTGACCAACGAGCCGACCAGCAGCAAGGGAAGCGCGCGCAGCAAGGGAAGCGTCCGCAGCAAGAAAAGCGTTCG
Source organism: uncultured Pseudomonadota bacterium (assembly GCA_963778795.1). GTDB lineage: Bacteria > Myxococcota_A > Polyangia > Fen-1088 > Fen-1088 > DASRQZ01. The sequence goes on from CAVZVU010000006.1 coordinate 1,054,080, forward strand.
CGATCCGAGTCGTTGCAGGCTGTTTCGCGCGCGCATCGCGCGCACTATAACCGCTCGCGCGCGCGCGGCGTCGACTTTTGGATCACTTGAAATGCGCGGTGAGAATCGGTTAAAAGGGACAGCGGGTGTCGATCCGAATCTTCTGTTCCCGCGTCTAGACACGGAATAGCAACGCGTGATCAACACCGCCCTCGTCGTATTGATGGGAACCCTGGGAGGGTTCCCAAACCCTCCCGCGAAGGGCTCCGCCTGGCGGAGCCAGGCGGAGCCCACGCGATCGATGGCAGTTACCGCCTGGCTGAGCCAGGTCGACGACGGTCGAGCTACGACGCTGGCCGCCGCGGCCACCGCCGCGCCGTCGACGCCAGCGCCGGAGGCAGCGCCGGCTCCGCCGCCCCCGCCACCATCACCGCCACCATCACCGCCGCCGCCGTCGCCGCCGCCGCCCGCGGTGAACCCCGCCGCGGCGCTGCCGCCGCCGGCGCCCGCGCGCGCCGAACCCGAGCTTCAAACTCGTGACGAGGTTCGCAACCCCGGCTATCTGCCGGGCTATCGCACGCAACAGAACATCGGCTTGTCGCCCTACACGCCGACGGTCGGCGCGCTTCCGGGCGGCGTGACGCCGGGCTTTGGCGCGCCGATGCCGCTGACGCAGTGGACGCTGCGCTTCAGTGGGTTCTTCACGGCGTCGTTGCAGGGCAGCCTGAATCGCCGGCGCACCACCGTCGAAGGGCAAGGCGGCCCGCTCTTCCACGTGCCGCCCATGACGCTGGACGAGTACGGATCGTTCGTGGGCACCAGCACGATGCCCGGGAACTGGGTTGCGCTGAACTTCGCTTACGGCAACCCGATCGTCACCGCGAACATCAGCATCAACACCTGGAGCCCCAGCGACCCTTCGACGTATTACCAGATCGGCAGCCAGTACTTCATCAACAACGCCTTCCTGCGTTTCGACATCCCGCCATTCGGCGAGCTCAAGCTGCGCGCCAACGTTGGTTACTTCTACAACTACTACGGCAACCTGTCGCAATACGGCCCGGGCATGTACACGCAAACCATCATCGGCAGCCCGCGCGGCGTCGGTGAAGCCATCGCCGGTGAGTACCGTCTGCTCCCCGAGTTGACCCTGCTGATCGAGGACGGTTTCATGGGGACCCGCGGCGGCAAGGTGCCCGACCAGGTGGTTCCGACCGGCGGCAACGGCAGCGCGAACCCGATCTTTCCTGGCGCCTTCGTTCACCACCTGCACGTGGGGCTGCAGCGGACCGGCGACCAGACGGTCAAGGTGCAATTCCACTGGATGACCAACTTCGCGCACGACGATCGCGTGCAGCGACCCCACGACAACCCGGTCACCCGATACGTCAACGAGGCCGCCCCGCGCGACGGACGCATCGACGTCGTCGGCCTCGACGCCACCGTCTCTGATCGAACCTGGGGCTATCTGGGCGTCGCCGGCTCGTACACGCGCGGTGACAACGCCTCGACGTTGAAGGGGCTGCAAACCTTCGGCGGTGACAGCGGCCAGGCGTTGAGCGAGCGCTGGCTCTCCCAATCGACCGCGGGCACCGGCAAGCTGTTTGCGGCCGGTTTGAACTACACGTTGAGCCTGGGGCGCCTGCTCAACGGGACGCAACCGTTCTCCGGTGACCGCCCTGACGTCGTCATCAACGCCGGCTTCGTGATGGCCTATACCTTGGTTCAGCCGCAGACATTGTCGGGGACGACGACGCCGGGCACTATTCCGGACGACGTCGATCTCTACAACAAGCGCATGCGCTACAAGTTCGGCGCCGACGTCCTTTACACTTTCAAGTCGTGGATGGCGGCCGGCGTGCGCGCCGATCGCGTCGCGCCGAACTCGAAGGACTCGGGCGAGACCTTCTACGTGCTGGCGCCGCGGCTGATCTTCCGGCGCAGCTGGAACAGCCGGGAGACGGTCTCCTTGCTGTACGCCAAGTGGTTCTACGGCCCCCGCAGCCACTCCGAATTCAGCGCCGTGGTCCCTTCCGATCTGGGGCTCGACGATCAGCTGATCGCCCTCAACGTCAACCTGTGGTGGTGAGAATCATGGACGACCAAATCCCAACGCGCGCTCATCGGGCCCGGCCCGGGGGTCTTCTGGCGCTGGTGCTGGCGCTCCTGCTGGTGCTGGCGGGTGGGGCGCTACCGGCCCGCGCGCAAGCCCGCCGAGCCAGCGCCCGATGCGGCCCGGGTCGAGGTGCAGATCCCGCCCAGCCTGGCGCTGGATCCGTCGCTGAGCCTCGATCCGACGGCGCCGCAGGTCGGCGCGCTGCCGGGCGGCCTCACGCCCGCCTACGGCCAGCGGTCGCTCAGCGAGGGGGAATGGCGCTTCGACTTTCACGGCTTCCTCACCGCGCCGCTCAACGTCGGCATCGCCACCCGCCCGAATCCGCTGCCGGGGCAAAGCAAGACGGCCCTGCACTCGCCGCCGGTCGTCCCCGACGACCTCGAGACCTTCTCGCACACCGGCGTCGTGCCGACGACCTACGCGCAGCTCAACTTCTCCGAGGGCAACAGCGTCGTCACCGGCCATGGTCAGCATCGTCGCCAAGCAGGCCGACGTCGTCGACGTCGTTCCTCGAGCCGTCGTCGCAGCTCGGCGTCACCGACCTGTTCGTCAGCATCCGCCGCCCATCAACAGCCGGCTGCACCGCAGGCGCTGGTCGGCGCGTTCACGATCCGCTACGGCACGACCGGCGAGTACGACGAGGGGCGCTACGGCACGCCGCTCATCGCCCGCATCAACGGCGTCGGCGAGCAGGTGACCGCGAAGATCGGATTCGGCGACCTGACGCTGATCCTGGTCGAGAGGGGCTGCACGGGCAGACCAACAAGGCCGTCGCAAGCGTCACCCCCGACGTCTGGAACAACTTCGCCGATCCGGGCGCCGGCAGCTCGTTCGTGGCCCACCTGCACGCCGGCGTCGGCTGGCGCAAGCAGGCACACGCTGCGGGGCTGCACCTGCTGCGCGCCTGGAGCCGGACGATCGCGCCGGCACCTCGGCCCCCGACGGCCGCATCGACATCTTCGCCGCCGACCTGCGCGTCAACGCGGGGCGCTTCGGCCACCTCTACCTCGCCGTACTCGTACACCGACGCGCTGCAAGCGCGCGCGGTCAGCCGGATCATCAGCGTCCTCAACACGCCGGGCGGCCAGGGGCTGATGGACAACTACTTCGGCCCCAACAGCAACGGCACCGGCACGCTGACGACCATCGGCGGCCAGTACGATCTCAGCATCGGCAAGCTGGTCAGCTACCCGGTCCCGTTCTCGGGCGACGGCCCCGATCTGCTCGTGAGCCTGTTCGGCATGATCACCCACGTGACCAGCGCCGACCCGGGCGGCGATGTCGCCACCGGAAATCCCGGGCACCACGTGGAACGGCGTCGACAAGCGGAAGTTCGGCGCCGAGGCGACGTACAGCTTGCTGTCCTGGCTGGCCGCTTCGCGCGCTACGACCAGGTCGATCCGCGACACCGACGACACGCACTACAGCTTCGCGGTGGTGTCGCCGCGGGTCATCCTGCGCAGCGACTGGCAGGCGACCGATCAGATCGTCATCCAGTACTCGCACTGGTTCAACGGCTCGAACACGCTGGTGCGCACCGGCGATCCGCCCGATGCCCGACCCGGCACCAGGTCCCCGACGGCGACATGGTCTCGCTCTCCGCCAGCATGTGGTGGTGAGACCAAGGGAGCATCGCTTCGGTAATGGGCACGACGACGGCACGCCGGTGCGCTGAGCCTGACCGGTCGGATCGCGGTCGTCCTCGGCGGCACGACCGGGATCGGCCGCGCGATCAGCCTCGGCCTGGCCGAGGCGGGCGCCGACGTGGTCGCCTCGCCGCGCCGGCCCGCCGAGGTCGACGGCGACCGCCGACCGAGATCGAGCGCGCTCGGGCGCACGACGCTGCGCGTGAGCGCCGACGTGACCAACCGCGCGTCGCTCGAGGCGCTGCGCGATGCAGGACGCTGGCCGCCTTCGGCCAGGTCGACATCCTGGTCAACGCGCCGGCAAGACCAAGCGCGTGCCGACCATCGACTTCCCGAGGACGACTGGGACGAGCATCGTCGACACCAACCTGACCGGCACGCTGCGCGCCTGCCAGCTGTTCGGGCGGCCGATGCTGGCGCGCGGCTACGGGCGCATCATCAACATCGCGTCGGTGGCGACGGTGGCGCCGTTCCTGGAGGTGGCGGCCTACAGCGCCAGCAAGGCGGGCGTGGTCTCGCTCACCAAGTCGCTGGCCATCGAGTGGGGCAGCCGCGGCGTCTGCGTCAACGCCATCGCGCCCGGCGTGTTCCGCACGGCGCTGAACCCGGCGCTGCTCGACGGCACCGCGCGCGGGCACGAGCTGCTGAGGCGCACGCCGATGAGGCGCTTCGGCCGCGTCGAGGAGGTGGCGGGCGCCGCGGTGTTCCTCGCGTCGGAGGCGGCCAGCTTCGTCAACGGCCAGGTGCTGGTCGTCGACGGCGGCTTCTCGCGCAGCGGGGTCAACCAATGAAGATCGTCGACGCGAAGGTGATCGTCTGCAGCCCGGGGCGCAACTTCGTCACGCTGAAGCTCGTGACCGAGGACGGCGTCCACGGCCTCGGCGACGCGACGCTCAACGGGCGCGAGCTGGCGGTCGCGGCCTATCTGACCGAGCACGTGGTCCCGCTGCTGATCGGCCGCGACGCGCGCCGCATCGAGGACATCTGGCACTACCTCTACAAGGGCGCCTACTGGCGGCGCGGGCCGGTGACGATGACCGCGATCGCCGCCGTCGACACCGCGCTCTGGGACATCCAGGGCAAGGCGCTCGGCGTGCCGGTCTACCAGCTGCTCGGCGGGCGCGCGCGCGACGAGCGTCATGGTCTACGGCCACGCGCAACGGCGACGACCGTCGACGAGACGGTCGCCGGCGGTGGCGGGCTTCGTGACCGCCGGCTACAAGGCGGTGCGCGCGCAGTGCGGGGATCCCCGGCCTGCCGACGACCTACGGCGTCGCCCACGGCCACAGCGTCGCAAGGCTACGAGCCGGCCGCGAACGGGCTGCCGCCCGAGACGGTCTGGAGCACCGAGCAGTACCTGGACATCGTGCCGCGGCTGTTCGCGCGCGCTCCGCCGCGAGCTCGGCTCCGACGTGCACCTGCTGCACGACGTGCACCACCGGCTGACGCCGATCGAGGCGGCGCGGCTCGGCAAGGAGCTCGAGCCGTACCACCTGTTCTGGATGGAGGATCCGGTGCCGGCCGAGCTGCAGGAGGGCTTCCGCCTGATCCGCCAGCACACGACCACGCCGATCGCGGTCGGCGAGGTGTTCTCGTCGATCTACGACTGCCAGCAGCTGATCGAGGAGCAGCTGATCGACTACGTCCGCACCACCGTCGTGCACGCGGGCGGCATCACCCACCTGCGCCGGATCGCCCACCTGGCCGAGCTGCACCACGTGCGCACCGGCTGCCACGGCGCGACCGATCTGTAGCCCGGTCTGCATGGCGGCGGCGCTGCACTTCGATCTCAGCGTGCACAACTTCGGCATCCAGGAGTACATGCCCCACACCGACGAGACCGACCGCGTCTTCCCGCACGCCTACGTCTTCGGCGACGGCGCGCTGCACCCCGGCGACGCGCCCGGCCTCGGCGTCGACATCGACGAGGCGCTGGCGGCGAAGTTTCCGTACGACCCGGCCTACCTGCCGGTCAACCGCAAGCTCGACGGCACGGTGCACAGCTGGTGAGCGGCGGACGAGGTCGGCGACGAGGACGGGTAAAGCCTGACTAGGGCGACGCTGCCGGGCGCTTGATCCGATAAAGCCGCCAGTTGTCGACGTAGAAGTCGACGGGGCCCCGCATCCCAGGTCAGCCGCGCCACCGAGACCGACTTGAGATCGAAGAAGGAGAACCGCTTGGCGAAGCCCTGCTGATACATCCAGGAGAACGGCACCAGGTAGAGCTGCCAATCGGTCGTGAGGTGCAGGGGATAGGTCCAGTGGTCACCGCACTGCTGATCGGTTTCAGCGGGCAGCGGATCGTCGGCGTTGTAACAAAAGCTGCTGGTGACGCCGCTTCGGTAGGTGAACGGCCGGCATTGACGATTGGCAAATTCCGGATCGGGGCCGACCTCGGGATGCGCGGGGTAGGCGTCGTTGCATCGCGTGACGCCGCAGGTGTTGGTCGCCTGTTGCGTGTTTGCTACCGCGATGTCGGGGCCCATGACCAGGCCCGGCGTGCCGCAATAGAGACCGCCGCCGGTGATCACGCCAGGGGGGCCGCCGGCGGCGTGGTCGGGGGAGAAGGTGCAATCGAGGCCGTTGATGCACGCGCATTCCCGGACCCGCTCGCAATAGCGGGGCTGGGTCGGGTCGGCGTCATACATGAAGAAGCTGATGTCGTCGTCGGTGTATTTGTTGCCGATCAGCACCCGCAGCAACGGTTGTCCGGTCGGCCCGCGCCGCGCCCAGAGGGCGACGCCGTCCCATTGGCTGAAGTCGAGAGTCGACTTCGTGATGTTGGGATCGGGGCCGTCGGGAATGCAGTAATCAGGCGGCGGCGTCGGCGGCATCGTCAGCGGCGGGGTGCACAGGCCGTTTGGGTCGTTGTTTCCGTTTCCTTGACCGAGATGCAGCATCGATACGCCCAGGCCGCCGCCCCAGCCCAGGAACGGTCCGCCGTGGGTGTGAAACACGCCTTGCCCCGGGTCCGAGCTGCAATGCTTGCCGGGCTCCATCGCCGGCAGGTAGCCGCTCGGCGTGATCACCGACGTGTTGTCGGTGTACGTGTACATGAAATTCGGTCTCGCATCCTCGAAGTCCTCGATCATGAACGGCGCGAACTCCAGCCCCTGCTCCGCGGTGTCGCAGTCGCCGAAGCGCACCTCGGGCGCGATCATGGTGACGCCGCCCGGCGCGGTCGGGACGCAGCCGAGGGCCAGCAACGCCGTGGCGAAAATCAACGCTCGAGCCCGCCCGCGAGCTGGGCCGCGACGTTCATTCATGAGCCACCGCAGCTTCCCATCGGGGTTCGTAGGGGTCAAGCATCACCTGCCCGCGGCGCGCGACAATCTGCTTGTCGGCGCGGTCGGCGCGGGATACATCGCCCTGCACCATGACGCGCGTGACGGAGCGCTCGGCGGCGATATGGGTTGTCATCGTGAATGCTTGCGCCGCGATTGCGTGCGCCGCGATGGCGTGCGCCGCGATGGCGTGCGGCGGTTGCATTCGCCGCGCTCAGGCGCCGGCCGCCGTGGCCGAGACGGCGACGTTGACCGCTGCGGTTGAGCTTGTCCCCGCCGAACGCCACCAGACGCTCGCGGGCTTTGGCGCATCGCTCGCCTGGAAGATGGACAAAGTCGTCGGCAACCCACCGGCCGGGATCTACGACGCGATCTTCCCGGAGCTCGGGCTCGACATCCTGCGCTTGCGCAATCGGTTTCAACGCAGCAAACCAGAGGACGGCGATCTCTCGCAGGAGGTCGAGATTCTGCGCCGCGCGACCCAGGCGCTGGGACACGCGCCCAAGATCATGCTGTCGTCCTGGTCGCCACCGGCGCCGCTCAAGGCCGACCACCGCGAGGACTGCAACAACAACCCCGATTGCACGCTCGCGCGCGAGAGCGGTCAGTTCGTCTACGACAAGTTCGCGGCCTACTGGATCGATTCGCTGCGCCACTACGCCACGCTGGGCATCGTTCCCGACTACATCACGCTGGAAAACGAGCTGTCGTTCATTCCTCCGTCGTGGGAGGGCTGCAAGTTCGAGCCGACCGAGACCGCGCAATACCCGGGGTTCGATCGCGCGCTGGCCGCGGTCCACGCGCGCCTCGGCGAGCTGCCCCGGCGCCCGCAGTTGCTCGCGCCCGAGGTGCTGGGAATTCACTGGGGGCTGTTGCAAAAGTATCTCGAGCACATGGACATGGGGCTGGTCGACGGCGTCGCCCATCACCTTTACGAACGCGGGCCCGACAACATCTGGGATTGGCGCAACCCCGGCCCCGACAGCTTCATCGACGAAATGCAGGCGGCGGCCGCTGCCACCACCAAGCCGCTGTTCCAGACCGAGTTCCAGACCGACGAGGACCGAGGCATCGACGGCGGCTTCGAGACCGCGTGGCTGATTCACAACTCGCTGGTCGAGGAAGGGGTCGTGGCCTTTCTTTATTGGGATTTGATCTGGACCGGGCGCGGCGGGCTGGTTTCCGTCAACGACGGTAATTACCGGATGCGCGACCAATACTACGCGCTCAAGCATTACGCGCGCTTCACCGATCCCGGTTTCGTGCGGATCGGCGCGCGCTCCGACCGCGCGCCGATCCGCGCGTCGGCCTATGAATCTCCGTCGGGTGACCAGATCACCGTCGTCCTGCTCAACACCGGCGGCGCGCCCGCGAGCGTCCGCCTCGGCGCGGGCGGCTTCGCATTCGCACGCGCGGCGACCTACGTCACCACGTTTCACCCGGGCGCCTCCAAGGTCTGGGAGGACGCCGGCGCTGCCAGCGACGGTCGCGTGGTGGCGTTGCCGGCGACTTCGATCGCGACTGTCGTGCTGTGGCGCTCGTCGTCACCGGCCTCCGCGCCGCATTGAGATGCTAACCACAATCTCTCTAATTCCCGCGACCGCCCCGCGCGATCACTTGTCTCGGCGGCGGGAATGTTGATATAGAAATCCCCCGCACCCCCTTAACCAGCGACACCGACACCGATACAGCGAAGGACGATGCCCATGAGAGCTCCGGCAACAGGAATTCTGAGGGTCTCCATGTTTCTGGCGGTGTCGGGCGGTCTGGCCGCCCTCGCCCTCGTCACGAACTGCGGAGGGTCGAGCGGCGGCACGCGCTCTGGCCTCGGTGGCACCACCGGTGGTGGCACGGGGGGCTCTTCCCCGGTACCGGCGTTGGCGGAAACAACGGAACGGCCGGAACCGTGGGCGGTACCGGTGGGGTGGTCTTGAACGTGTGCCCCAACGGCGGGGTCCTCGATTGCACGAATCCGGTCACGCTCCCCGACGGGCTGGTGACCGACTTCTCGGCGCAACAGTGGAGCGGCTCGATGGGGAAGTACTGCGACGCCAGCGGTCTGCGCGGTAGCCCGTTCGGGTTTCTCCCGGTCACGACCGCCGACGGCGGAATGCTGGTCGGTGGCACCGGAGCGGTCGACGCGGTGGCGCGCAACCTCAAGCTGAACCTGGGCGTGGCGCCGGGCGGCTTTGCCGGCGGCGGCATCTCTTTCGAGTCGTGCGTCAGCACGCCGACCTACAACGCGCTGCAATTCACCGCCTCGATCAGCGCCGGAAGCATGGACGGCTGCATCTGGCAGGTGCAGTTGCAAACCCAGGAGCAGCGGCCGGTGACCGCGACCAGCCCGACCGGGGGAACCTGCCCCCAGCCTGGGACTTGTTACGTATTTCCCGCCGCGCCAATCGCGACGCTTCCCACCGCGACGCCGATGACGTTCACCGTGCTGTTCACCGACTTCGTGAGAAATCCATCGGTCGCTCCGATGACGGCGCAGCTGGTCGGCATCCAGTGGCAGGTAAACTCCGGCGCGCCCCCGGATGGCGGCACACAGGCAGCCTGCACCGTCGAGCTCCGCATCGACGACATCAAGTTCGTCACGCAGTAGGCCTGCTCAAACTCCTCCTCCCTTCCGTCCCTCCGGTCCCCTCTCCTCGTCTGCGAGAAGAGGGTTAGGGTGAGGAGTCCGAATCCGAGCCCGCTCACGGCGTGAGCGTGACCGTCACCAGCGATCGCCCAGGCATCGTCGATGACGTTGTCGTCCGCGAGCGCACCCAGCGGCGCCGTGCGTTCGTCGGTGCCCGACGTCCGGTAGACCGCCGACGTGCCGTAAGCGAAGCCGCCGGCGTCGACGGTGATGGCGTGCGGCGGCGCTGTCGGTGTTCAGCAGCACCAGCGTCAGCGCTCTGCCCGTCGGGAGAGGCGAACGCCGACGCGCGGACCACGCGTGGAGGTCGGCGTGACGCCGACGCGCTGCCAGCCGACGTCGATCCACTTCGCGAAGTGGCGCACGGCGTAGTACGCGTCGTTGATCTTGTAGCCCTTGGGGGTTTGCCACTGCGCCGGGGACCCGGTCTCGATGCTCACCAGCCCCGAGGGATTGGTCGACGAGGCGCTCTCGCCCCAGATCAGATCCCAGTGCAGGTAGGCCGTGACGCCCTCCGACGGTGACCGCGTTGTGGATCAGCCAGGCGGTGTTGAACATGTCGGCCGGCGACGGGCCGAACTCGGTCTGGAACAGCGGCTTGCCGCCGGCGTCACGGCCGCGAGCGCATTCATGCCGCCGTTGAATGACGTCGGCAACGACCGCGTTGCCGCCGTTGTACAGGTGGTGGGCCACGCCGCCCAGCTGGTTCGAGGTCCCCGCCGGCGTCAAGCGCCGACAGGTAGTCCTCGACCTTGGTGCCGCCGATGCCCGACACCTCGGGGCCGATCAGCGTCGGCGCGCGGCGACAGATCGGCGATCGCCGTCGCCACGGCGTTCAGCGCCGGTCCATAGCCGGCGTGCGCCGCCAGGTCCTCGGTCGCGTCGATGAGGCAGCTCGACCAGGTGTTGCGAGCCGGTCGGCACGAAGTCGGGCTCGTTCTGGATGCTGACGAACGTCGGCACCACGCCGGCGGCGGCGTAGGCGTCCAGCGCGCTGCGCCACCACTGGCCGAAGTCGGCGTAGCGGTAGGCGCCGCCGCTTTGCCCCAGCGTGCCGCCCACGAAGCTGGCGACGCTCTTCATCGACGGGGGCGGCGACCAGGACGACATCAGGATCAGCGGGTCGTGCCCGAGCGCCGCGCGCGCGCCGGCGACCACGGCGGCGGTGGCGTTGAAGTCACCCATGTCGTTCGGGATTGCCGCGCGCCTGGCTGTTCTGGTACCAGTTGGCGACGCGCAGTATCTGAATGCCGAGATCGTTGAAGAGCACGTGATTGATCTCGTCGCGATTGGGCTGGTTCGCGAGCAGGCCGATCTCGAACGCGACCGCGGCGCCGTAACCCTGCATGGTCTGAAAGCGCGTGGTGGCGTCGACGGCGACCGTGACGTCGAACGGCGCGGCGCCGGGATCGATCGGGCGCCCGCACCGCTGGGGCCGCACCCAGTCACCGGCCGCCAAGGCGCCCGCCGACAACACCAACGACCAGCGCGAAGCGATGACCGACGTTGCTTCATGACAACCCAACTCCGCGCATCAATCAAGCCATGGAGAAAACAATCAAACCGCGTCAGCGGTGGCAAACGAACAGGGTAGCCGACAGGGGGGGCAGGCGATAGGCGATCTGGTTGTTGCTGATGTCGGCCGGCGGCAGCGCCCGCACCGCCGCGGCGCTGGCGTCGAAGCCGAAGACCTCAGCCTTGGAGTAGGGCCCGCCCTTGCTCTCGGACGTGATCTCGATCTTGCCGTTGAAGACGCTGTGCTGGTCCTTGTTGATCACCAGCACGGTCAGCAGGCCGGCGCGCTTGGAATCGATGGCCGCGAAGATCGACGCCTTGTCGAGATCTCCCGGCGCTCCCGGCGTCGCGGCGACGGCGGTGTCGGCGTAGGTTCCGCCCTTGCCGTCGTAGTTTCGAAACAGCTGAAACGCCGCCTTGATGTAGCCCGGCAGTGGTTGGTTGCCGGCGCCGTCGCCCCAGTAGGTCGCCAGATAGACCCCTTCGCGCCCCAGCACACCCAGCACGTCCGCCTGCGCCAGGCCGCCCGAGATGTGGTCGCCGACGCCGTAGTTGTATTCGGTCATGGCAAGCTCGGTCCCCGGGTAGTTGGCGGCGACGCGCTCCTTGAGCCAGCGCAGCAGCTGGATCGGCTTGCCCCAGGTCGCGGCGATCCAGCTCTTCTCCAGGTAGCTCGGGTCCCACAGGCTGCGCGGCGCCTGCAGCCGCGCGGCGACGGTCTTCGGCGAGACGTCCTTCTCGGTGATCCGCTTGCTGCCCTTGGCCTCCGGGTACCAGTGGACGTCCAGCAGGTGCATCAGCCGCCGGTGGTGCTGGTCCTCGGCGCGCTTCATCGACGACAGGAGAAAGTCGACGTAGGTGCCGCTGCCGCCGGCGGTCGTTGCAGCCGTCGTCGCACTCATCTTGGCACTCATCTTGGCGTTCTCGGCCTTGGCGTCGGGCGCATCGTTCAGCGACAGGTACTCGGACCAGCCGAACATCGTGGCGCCGACGATCAGCGCCGTCGGATCGATCTTGCTGATGCCGAGCGCGGTGGCGGTCGTGCGCGCGACCATCTCGGCGTAGGTCGTCTTCTGCGGGTGAACGCGCGGATGGGTCGACGGCCACAGCGCCGGCTCGTTGTCGAGCGCGTAGAACTTGACGCCGCCGTCGGCCGCCTTGCCGCTCTTCTGCACCAGGTAGTTCACGAACTCGTCCTCGTAGACGGTGCCGTCGGTGAGATCGGGGGTGGCCGCGAACGCGGTCGGCTTTTGCGGCAGCGAGCGGACCCAGCGGCGGCTGGGCGCCTTGTCGCTCTCGGCCACCGTGCCGTCCTTGTCGGCGACGACGTAGTCGACCAGCGGCACGGTCACGACCGAATCCCAACCGGCGTGCCGGTTGAACGCCGCGAACTCGAGGTATTGCGCCGCCGGTTGGCCACAGGTGCGGTAGCCCATCACCGTGCAGGACCAGTTGTCGCTGCTCTGGTTGTAGTCGCTGCCGGCGCTCGACACGTCGAGCTCCCAGTTGTACGCGGTGCCGCGGTTGCCGCCCATGCGCCGCACGGTGACGCCGACGCCCTCGCCCGGCTGCGAGTTGATGCCGTAGACGTAGGGGCTGATGGGGCGGATCACCTTGGCGGCGTTCACCTCCAGGCGCAGATCGCCGCCGTCGATCGGCGCGCCGTTCACCACGACGCTGGTGGCCGCCTTCGCGGCGTCGGCCAGCGCGCGCTCGCGACGGCGATCGGTCGCCTGGGTGGTCGGCAGCGCGCTCACCGCCAACTGCTTGCCGAAGCTCTCGACCGCGACGCCGGCCAGCTGCAGCACCTGCGGCTCGTAGCCGAGGCGGAACAGCACGTGCGCCTCGCCGGCGCCATACGGGCGCGACGCCTTGAAGCGGACCTGCGCCTTGATCCAGTCGCCGCCGACCTGGATCGGGTACTGAATCGATTTGGTGTAGGGAGACTGGCCGAGCTCGAAGACCATCTCGGTCTCGCCGGCGGCCCCTTCTTGCGGCGTCTCGCTGCGCAGAAAGAAGGTCGCCAGGATCGCGTCGCCCTCGTTGACCGGCGCGGTGTTGGACGCTTGCAGCTGGACCGCCCACTCGTGATCGGAGCCTTCCTTCACCGCCAGCTGCAGCGCTTCGGTGAAGGGTTGTCCGGTGACGGGGATGGTCGACATGTCGACCTTGTTGGCGGCGCCGCTCACTTTGAAGGCGCCGATGCCCAGCCCGCCCAGCAGATCGACGCGCGGAACGCCGGCGATGCGCGCGTTGGCGGCCTCGAGCGCGGGCGACGTCTTGACCGCCGCCGGCACGGTGCCGCTGCCGCTGGCCGAGCCGCCCGAGGACGGCGGCGGCGCCGTGCGCTTGATACAGGCGGCGCCGCCCAGGCTGCACGCCAGCGCGGCCCAGATCGCGACACGGTGAGCGCGAGCAGACGCGTGGTGAGCGGGGGGCGAGAAACGCGAGAAGCGCGGGGCGCGCGGCGTCGTCAGCGACATGGGCGCAGATTAGCCGGTTTCCGCCGCGCCGGAACAGCCCTGCTGCGGCCCCTCAGATTTCCGAGGAAGGAACGATCAAATCGTCGTGACGCGGGCATGCGCTTGCCCCGTTGTGCCGCGCCGAGCAGGATTTGTGCGGGATTGGATGAGGTGGTTCCATGCTTGCAATAGGAGCGGTTCATGCTTCGAGACTCTGTTAGAGCGACGATGTTGACCTCGGCATTTGTCTGGATGGCCACGGCCGCCGTCGCGGTCACCGGCTGCAGCACGACGAGCGACGGGACGACCCCCGGCGACAGCGTGCTGGTCGCCGGGACCGACCACGTGGTCTGGAAGAGCGACGGCAACGGCTTCGGTCCGGCAAGGCCGGCTGGCGCGGCCTGTCATGGCGAGGCGACCTACGACGTCAGCCTGCAATCGGGGATGTTGGCGTGGCACCTCTGCAAGTTCACCGGCACCGACTACAACGATCCGACCGCCTATGCGGTCGACGCCAGCTCGCGGACACTAAGCGCGGCCGAGTTGGCGCAGGCGCGCGCCGCGATCGGCGCGGTCAAGGTGTCGGACGGAAACAGCTGCGGCGCCGACCGCCCGACCGTGAGCCTCGAGGTCGACTCCGCCGCGGGCCAGATCGTCTACGGCGATGACTTCTACGGCTGCCTCAAGCTCTACCAGCATTACGTCCACTCGGGCGATCTCGATGCGCTCGCCAGTGTGCTCGACGGCATGGCGCACCCGTAGCGGGCGCCGTTCAGGGCGTGCGGGCCGTCTCGGCCGCCGCCGGCCGCGGTTCGCGCGTCGGCTCGACCGGGGCGGCCCGCCGCTGGCCAGCGGCGGCGTCGCCGCCGCGCCACCCTGCCGCACCCGCCGCGCCGACTGCACGATGTGCACCACCTGGTCGAGGATCACCGCGATCAGGATGACCGCGCCGACGATGATGAAGGTCCAGTTGGGGTTCAGGCGCCACAGGCGCGGGATGCCGTTCGGGTCATCGTAGCGCAGCTGGAACATGTTGATGCCGTTGTCGATGACCCGCATCATCGCCGACCCGATCACGATGCCCAGCACCGTCCCCTCGCCGCCGCGCAACGAGCAGCCGCCGAGCACGACGGCGGCGATGGCGTACAGCTCGTAGGCGACGCCGACCTGCTGGGACATCTGGCCGATATAAGCCGCGTAACAGACGCCGGCGATGCCGGCCAGACCCGACGAGATCACGTAGGTCGAGGTCTCGATCTTCTTCACGTTGATGCCCGAATACTGGGCGGCGTCGCGGTTGCCGCCGATGGCGTAGACGTAGCGGCCGAAGACCGTGAAGTGCAGCAGGTAGCCGCCGAGCGCGACCACGCCAAGGAAGATCAGCGCCGGGTAGGGGAGCAGCGGATCGCCGCCGACGTTGAAAAAACCTTCGTTGGCCAGCTTGAGCAGCGGCGACGATCCCATGCTGAGCGTGCCGCCCTGGACGACGGTCTGCGAGATGCCGCGGATCAGCAGCATTCCGCCCAGCGTGACGATGAACGGCTGCAGCTTGAGGCGGGTGATCAGCAGCCCCTGCGCCAGCCCCACCAGCACCGCCACAACCAGCGCCACGACGATGCCCAGCGCCAGCGAATGCCCGAGGCCGCCCTGCGCCTGCGACGAGATCTTGGCGATGATGACGCCGGTCAGCCCCACCACCGAGCCGACCGACAGGTCGATGCCGCCGGTGACGATCACGAAGCCGCTGCCGATGGCGTAGATCCCCAGCATCGAGATCTGGCGCAGGGTGTTGATCGCGTTCGACTGTCCCGCGAAGTCGGGGTTGGAGATGGTCAGCGCGATGCACATCAGCACCAGCGCCCCGAACATACTGAGCTCGCGTCTCATGCGGCGGCGTCCCCTTTTCCTCGTTGGTCGGTGTATCCGGTCATGAGGCGCGCCACGCGTTCCTGCGTCAGCTCGCGCCGCGGCAGCACCCCCTTGATGCGCCGTTCGTGCATCACCACGACCCGGTCGCTCATGCCGATGATCTCTTCCATGTCGGAGCTGACCATCAGGATCGCGATCCCCTGCGCCGCCAGCGTCGCCATGTGGCGGTAGATCTCCGCCTTCGCGCCGACGTCGATCCCGCGCGTCGGCTCGTCGAGGATCAGCACCTTGGGGCTCATCGCCAGCCACTTTGCCAGCACGACCTTTTGCTGGTTGCCGCCCGACAGGTTCACCACCTTCTGCCGGATGCTCGTCGCCTTGGTCCGCAGCCGCGCGACCTCGGCGGCGGCGACGCGCCGCTCGATCACGCGATCCAGCCAGCCCCAGCGGTTGTAGGACCCGACGCTGGGCAGCGAGGTGTTCTCGGCGATCGACATCGGCAGCACCAGGCCGTGGCGCTTGCGGTCCTCGGGCGCCAGGTAGACGCCGCGGCGGATGGCGTCGCGCGGGGTGCGCGGCACGAAGGGGCGCCCCTCGAGGAAGATCGCGCCCGACTCGGCCGGCGTCACGCCGAAGATCGTCTCCATCAGCTCGGTGCGCCCCGAGCCGACCAGGCCGGCGAAGCCGAGGATCTCGCCGCGCGCGGCGGTGAAGCTGACGCCGGCCGGCGTGCCGGGGACCCGCAGCCCGTCGACCTTGAGCACCGGATCGGCGGACACGGAGGTGGTGGTGGCCGCGGCAGCAGTCGCGTCTATCTTGAGTACCGGATCGGCGGGCGGCGCGCCGGGAGCATCGACGCCGGCGGGCGCGTCGACGCCGGCGGGCGGCTTGGGCGGGAAGTACTGCCCCTTGAGCTCGCGCCCCACCATCATCGCCACGATCCCGTCGGTGGTCGCCTCGGCGCGCGTCAGATCGCCCACGTACCGGCCGTCGCGCAGCACGGTGATGCGATCGGCCAGCGTCAGCACCTCTTCCATGCGATGCGAGATGTAGACGATGCCGATCCCGTCGGCCTTGAGCTGGCGGATGATCGTGAACAGGTGCGCCGACTCGCCCGCCGTCAGCGACGACGTCGGCTCATCCATGATGATGATGCGCGCGTCGAGCGACAGCGCCTTCGCGACCTCGACCATCTGCATCGTGCCCGGCGGTCAGCGTCGAGACCGGCGTCGTCGGCGGCAGCGTCAGCCCGGTGCGCGCCAGCAGGCTCTCGGCGCGCCGGTTCAGCGCGCGCCGGCGCAGCGGCGAGAGCAGGCTCGGCGTTCGCTCGTTGCCGAGAAAGATGTTGGCGGCGATGTCCAGGTTGGGCGCCAGCATCAGCTCCTGGTGAATCAGCGCGATGCCGAGCCGCTTGGCATCGTCGACGCCGCCAAGCACGATCGGCTTGCCCGTCGATGCGGATCTCCCCTTCGTCGGGCCGCTGCGCGCCGCCCAGGATCTTCATCAGCGTGCTCTTGCCGGCGCCGTTCTCGCCCATCAGCGCCAGCACCTCGCCCGGCCGCAGCTCCAGCGACACGCCGTCGAGCGCGGTCACGCCGGGAAAGCGTTTGGTGATCCCCCGCATCTGCAGCAGGGGAGGACGTTCAGAGTCGATCTGCGCCATCCACTAACCTTCCAACAACCGGTCGAACAGGCACGAACCCCGACGGCCCTACGTGCCCTTCTTCATCTCGGCCAGGGTAGCGCGGAACGGTGCGACATTTTCTTTGTTGATGATGTCGACGCCGGTGTCGATGACGTGATCGGCCGGCAGCGCGGCCTTGGCCTCGGCCGGCTTGGTGGCCAGCTCGTGCATCCACTTCGACGCCAGGTAGCCGAACTGGAACGGCTTCTGCACGACGGTGACCTGGATCGAGCCGTTGGCGATGCCGTCGAGCGTGCCGTCGTCCTCGTCGAACACCGCCGCCAGCACCTTGCCCTTCTTGCCCAGCCCCTCGAGCGCGGCGGCGATCGCCGTGCCGTTGTAGTTGTAAAGGCCGACGACCATGCTGAGGTCGCGGTTGGCGTTGACGATGTCCTCGACGTTGGCGCGCGCCTTGGCGCGGTCGGTGTTGTCCTCGCGCTTGTCGACGATCTCGATGCCGGCGCCCGCGATCGAGCGTCCTCGATCCCCTTCAGCCGCTGCGCGGCGTTGTCGGCCGAGAACGTCCCGACGAACACCGCGATCTTCCCGCCGTGGGGCAGCAGCTTCACGATCTCCTCGCCCAGCGCCTGGCCGGCGGCGAAGTTGTTGGTGCCGATGTAGAGCAGGCGATTCGATTTCGGCGGCGTCGGAGTCGAACGTCAGCAGCGTGCTCTTCTCGGCGATCTTGTTCAGCACGCCGGTCTGGTCATTGGGGGCGATCACGCTGACCGCGATCGCGTCGTAGCCCTGGCTCGACAGGTTCTGCAGGATCTGGTTCTGGTCCTCGGGCGTGCCGTTGGGCGGCAGCTTGATGTCGACCTGGACCTTCGCCTCCTGCTCGTACTTGTGCACGCCGGCGGCGGCGATCTTCCAGAACTCGCTGGTGTTGTTGGTCACGAACGCCAGCTTGACCAGCTTGGCCGGCTCCGCGCCGCCCCCGCCTTCGGTCTTCTTCTTCGTGCAGCCGGCGGCGCCGACCGCCAGGATGCAGGCCAAAAACCCGGGCAACAGGCTGCTGCGCGCCAGACCGTGACTCTTGTTCTCCACGACGTTTCTCCTCGACCGTATTCGGTCGTTGTATTCGGGTCGTTGTGTTGTGGGCTCGCGCTAGCGGGCCGCGACCTCTAGATCCACTTTCTTCGTGTCTGCCGAGCTCCCGCCCACCATTACCTCGAAGCGGCCGGGCTCGACCACCCGCTTCATCCCCTCGTCGTAGAACGACAGCTCGCTCGGTCCCACCACGAACTCGACGTTCTTCGATTCGCCCGGTTTAAGGTGGACTCGTCGGAACCCTTTCAGCTCAGAAATCGGACGGGTCACCGAGCTGACGACGTCGTGGATGTAAAGCTGGACCACCTCGTCGGCGTCCCGCTTGCCGGTGTTGGTGACGGTGACCGTCGCGGTCGTCTTGCCGTCGGGGGTGATGCGCGCCGGCGTGACCGCCAGCTTGTCGTAGCGGAAACTGCTGTACGACAACCCGAAACCGAACGGCCACAGGGGGCCCGGGTCCTCGGCGAGATAGAGCCGCCGGCCCGACGGCTTGTAGTTGTAGTAGGCCGGGATGGCGCCGACCTGGCGCGGCACGCTGACCGGCAGCCGCCCCGCCGGGCTGACGTCGCCGAACAGCACCTCGGCGACCGCGGTGCCGGTCTCCTCGCCCAGGTAGAAGCCGTCGAGGATCGCCGGCACCGCCTTCGCCAGCTCCGGGATCGCCAGCGGCCCGCCATGCAGCAGCACCAGCACGACCGGCTTGTGGTGGGACAGCACGGCGCGCGCGAGGTCCATCTGCGCGCCGACCAGCCCCAGGTCCATGCGATCGCCGCGGTGGTTGTCGGCCCACCCCTCGCGCGAGAGCTGCTCGTTTTGCCCCAGCACCAGCACGGTGAGGTCGGCGGCGGCCGCCAGCTTGTCGGCCGCCGCGACCAGCTTGGCGTCCTCGGCGGGGTCGGACATCTCGACGAGATCGTCGGCCCACCCGCGGTTGCCTTTGGTCAGCCCGCAGCCCGGGGCGGTCGTCACCTGGATATGACCGCCCGCGCGCGACTTGATCCCTTCGTAGACGCTGACCGTACGGTCGGGCTTGCCGCTGTAGCCGCCCTGGCGGGTGACGTCGGCGTTGGGTCCGATGACCGCGATCGACTTCACGCGCGCGGGATCCAGCGGCAGGACGCCGCCCTCGTTGCGCAGCAGGATGATCGACTCCTCGGCGGCGTGGCGCGCCAGCGCGCGATCGGCGGGGCGCTCTGGCTCAGGGACCGGCGACAGCGTGTAGGGCTGGTCGAAGATCCCAAGCTGCATCTTGGCGCGCAGCAGGCGCGCGACCGCCTGATCGACCTCGGTGGCCGGCACGCGCTCGGCCGCGGGCATGTGCCCGGCCTGCATCTCCTCGAGCAGCGCCGGGTAGCCTTCGCCCTCGGGCACCTCCAGGTCGACCCCCGCGTTCAGCGCCTTGCGCCCGGCGGCGCGCAGATCGGCGACGACGTGGTGTTTACGCTCGAGCTCGGCGACGCCGAAGTAGTCCGACACGATGAAGCCGCGGAAGCCCCACTCGCCGCGCAGGATGCTGCTCAGCAGCCAGCGGTTGGCGTGCGAGGGGATGCCGTCGATCTCGTTGTAGCTCGGCATGACGCTGGCGACCGCCGCCTCGCGCACCACCGCCTCGACCGGCGGGAAGAAGACCTCGCGCAGCACGTGCATCGAGTAGTTGCCGGGCGCGGTGTTGCGTCCGCCCTCGGGGGTGCCGTGCGCGGTGAAGTGCTTGGCGGTCGCGGCGACGTGCGCGGCGTCGATCGGCGCGTCGGGGCCGCGGCGCCCCTGAAAGCCACGCACCGCCGCGACGCCCATGCGGCTGACCAGGTAGGGGTCCTCGCCGTAGGTCTCTTCGATGCGCCCCCAGCGTGGGTCGCGCGCGACGTCGACCACCGGCGCCAGCACGTGCTGCACCCCGCGCGCGCGCGCCTGGCGCGCGGCGACGGTGAAGACCTGCTCGACCAGCTCCGGATCGAAGGTCGCCGCCAGCGCGATCGCCTGCGGGAAGCTGGTGGCCGACGGGACCGCGAACCCGTGCAGCGCCTCTTCGTGCATCAGCGCCGGAATGCCGAGGCGGGTCTCCTCGACCAGGTACTTCTGAACGGCGTTCGCGAACACGGTGGCGCTGGCCGCGTCGGGGTGGCGATCACTCGGTCGGGTGATCTCGCCGATGCCGTTGCCCAGCAGCTTCTTCGCCGCCTCGAGCGACAGCGCGTGGGTCTGCGGATCGTCGAGGTGGGTGTGCTCCCAGTTGACCGACAGCAGCTGCGCCACCTTCTCGGCCGGCGTCATGCGCGCCAGCAGATCGGCGACGCGCTCGGCGATCGGCGCCCGCGCGTCGCGGTAGCGCGCATTGGCCGGCGGACGCGGCGGCGTCTCGGCGGCCGCCGCCACTCGCTCCGCGGGAGAACCAACCGTCATCCACAGTCCGCACAATCCAGCCACCATCACCATCACCACCGCCACTGCGGTCGAGCTGAGCGCGAGCCTAGGGGGGGCCTTCCTGGTCATGGCCGGCGACCATAACATCTCCGGTCCGGGTCAAGCGATGGGCTCAGCGAGCCGCCAGACGTCACTCAGACGATGGGCTCAGGCGATCAGCTTGGCGCGCGCCGCCGACACGGCGGCGATCAGCTCGCGCGCGCGCTCCGTCAGCACCTGGTCGTCGCCCGCCGCCAGCGCGGCGGGATCGATCAGCTCCGACCCGACGCCCAGCGCCGACGCGCCCGAGGCGATGTAGTCGCCCGCGGTCACCACGCTCACGCCGCCGGTCGGCAGCATCCTGACCTGGGGCAGCGGTCCGCGCAGCGCGCGCAGGTACTTGGCGCCGCCCATGGCGCCGCAGGGGAAGATCTTCACCATGTCGGCGCCGGCCTGCCAGGCGGTGATCACCTCGGTCGGCGTCAGCGCCCCCGGCATCATCGGCACTTCGCGCGCGTGCGCCGGCGGCGATCGTCGCCAGATTCAGCCCCGGCCCGACGATGAATTGCGCGCCGGCGTCGATGCAGGTCAGCGCGTCCTCCGGCGTCAGCACGGTGCCGGCGCCGATGAGCGCGCGGCCGCGAAAGCGCTCCGCCAGCTCGCGGATCACCTCGACCGCGCCCGGCACGGTCATGGTGATCTCGAACACCGAGATGCCGCCGGCCAGCACCGCCTCGGCGGCGCGCAGCGCCAGCTCGGCCGAGGGGGCGCGCACCACGGGGACGACCCCGATCTCTTCGATGTAGCGACGGATGGTCTCCCGTTTTGCCGATGGCCTCATCACGCCTTCCTGTCTACCGCCCCCAACCCCGATTTGTCGATGTCCTCGCGTGGCGTCTTGGCTCGTTTCCGCCGCGTCATCGGTCGATGCGCGCGCTCGGGCCGTCCATGCGCGCGCAGCACCTCGCCCAGCGTCGCCATGGTGGTGTCGCCCGGCGTCGACATCGCCAGCGCGCCGTGCGCGACGCCGCAGCGGAGCGCCCAGGGCAGGTCCTTGTCGCCCACCAGCAGGCCGTAGATCAGCCCCGACGCGAACGAGTCGCCGCCGCCGACGCGGTCGAGGATCTCGACGTCGCGCTGCGGGACCTCGTGGAATTCACCGTCGCCGTAGGCGATCGCCCCCCATCCGTTGACGCTGGCCGAGCGCGCCGTGCGCAGCGTCGTGGCCACGATCTGGATGTTGGGGAACGCGGCCACCACCGTGCCGATCATCTTGCGGAAGCTCGCGGTCTGCAGGTCCTTGAATTCCGGCAACGTCGGATCGATCCCTTCCAGGTCGAACCCCAGCGCGGCCGAAAAATCCTCTTCGTTTCCAAAAAGCACGTCGACGAACGGCACCAGCGCGCGGTTCACCTCGCGCGCGCGCTGCTTGCCGCCGTTGGCGCGCCAGAGCGAGTCGCGGTAGTTGAGGTCGTACGAGATCCGCGTGCCGTGCCGGCGCGCCGCCTCCATCGCCTCGCGCGCCACCGCCGGCGTGGTCGGCCGACAGCGCCGCGAAGACGCCGCCGGTGTGGAACCAGCGGACGCCGCCACCGCCGCCGGGGGCGTCGCCGAACAGCTGCGTCCCAGTCGACGGCGCCCGGCTGCAGCTGGGCGATCGCCGTATGGCCGCGATCGGAGCAGCCGACGCCCCCGCGCGGTCCGAAGCCGCGCTCGGTGAAGTTCAGGCCGTTGCGCGCTCTCGCGGCCGACGCCGTCGTACTTGACCCAGCGCAGGTACGACAGATCGACGCCCCCCTGCAGCATCAGGTCCTCGACCAGCCGGCCGACCGGGTTGTCGGCCAGCGCGGTGACGATCGCCGTGCGCAGCCCGAAGCAGCGGCGCAAGCCGCGCGCGACGTTGTACTCGCCGCCACCCTCCCACGCGGTGAAGCTGCGGGTGGTGTGGATGCGCCCCTCGCCGGGATCGAGGCGCAGCATCACCTCGCCCAGGCTCACTTGATCGAAGCGGCACGCGGCCGCCGGCTTGATGACGAGACTGCTTCATTGGGGGTGGGTCCTGGGCGGAAAGTGCGAAAGCGAGGATGCCACAATCGGGGTCATCCGTTCCGGATCTTCGACGGTGTCATTAACCCGGGGCGCCTTGAATTGTCACGTGTTTCGCCCTGCCCTGTGATAGCTTGCCAGCGCCAGGAAAACCTTGGATCGCGGAGATAGCCCACCAGGGGGACGGATGCCAGTCGGGCACTTTGCTTGGAAAGCCGGATCGCATTTCAGTCGGTACGAGATAGTCGGCCGACTGTCCGCCGGTGGCATGGCGGAGGTCTGGCGCGCCCGCGTCCTCGGTGTCGAGAGCTTTCAGAAAGACATCGTCATCAAGACGATGCGCCCCGAGCTGGCCGACACCCCCGATCTGGTGCGCATGTTCATCAACGAGGCGGAGATCGCCGCGCGCATGAACCACCCGGGCATGGTGCAGGTCTTCGACTTCGGCCAGTACGAAGGGCCGGTACTTCATCGCCATGGAGTACGTGCCGGGGCGGTCGCTGCGCCAGCTGGGACGTTCGTTCCGCCTCAAGCAGCGGCGCCTGCCGCGGGCGTTCTTCCTGCGCACGCATGCTGGACGTGGTGCGCGCGCTCGGCTACGGGCACGGTCTGACCGAGAACGGCGCGCCGATCGGCTTCGTCCATCGCGACGTCAGCCCCGAGAACGTCATGGTGTCGTACGCGGGCGCGACCAAGCTGATCGACTTCGGCGCGGCGGCGACCGCAAACTCGCCGCCGCCGTCGAGCTCGGTGGTCGGCAAGCTGCGTTACCTCAGCCCCGAGCGGCTGCGCGGCAACGTCGGCGACGCGCGCAGCGATCTCTATTCGGTCGGCATCATGCTCTACGAGTACCTGACCGGCATCAGCCCCTTCGACGGCCAGGACATGGTGAAGAAGATCATCGAGGGGCAGGCCCCCGACATCACCACCAAGGTCAACGTCTCGCCGGCGGTCGCGCGGGTGGTGCGGCGGGCGATGGCCGCCGACCTGCGCAAGCGTTACGGGTGGGCCGACCGACTCGCCGACGAGCTGTCGATGCTGCTGAGCAGCGACCTGGGGCACGATCCCTACGGCGCCGACGAGGGGGACGTGCTGGAGCTCCTGCGCAAGGCCGGCGCGGCGTCGCACGAGCAACAACAGCCGGCGACGCCCGACGGGCAGAGCGCGCGGCTGCGGGCGATACCGACCGTCGGCGGCCCCGCCCCGCCGCCGGTCGCCGCTGCCCCGGTCGAATCCCCACCCGCGCGGTCGATCGCTTCGCCCGCAGTTGCGCCCGCGCCCTCGGCCGAGGGCGCGCGCACGTCCGCTCGGCGAGGAACGCCGCGTCCGGCGGCGGCGAAACCGGCGATCAGCCTCGATGATGTCTCGATCTGGCAACTCGGGGCTTCGCCGCCAGCTCCGAAAACGCCGGCGCCGGCGCGCCACGCCGTCACGATGACACCGGCGACGCTGTCGGATCCCTTCTCGGTGGTTCGCCGCGCCGGGGTCAACCCGGTTGCGGCGTGGTTCCGCGACACGCCGCCCGAGGCGGCCTTGCGCCAGCCGGCGCCGACGACCCATCTCAACGAGGATGAAGCGGTCGCCGCCGCCTGCTTCGATCGCGGCCTGTCGCTGGTCTCCGAACGGCGGCCGCTGGACGCCGTGCTCTACTGGGAACGGGCGGTCGCGCTGGCGCCGAGTGTCGTCATGTACCAGGAGCAGCTGCGCCAGCTGGTCACGCAGATCCGCGACCAGAGAGAGATCGGCGGCTCGCCGACGCCGACCCCGCGCCGCACGTCGATTCGCTAGCGCCGGTCCGCAGGACCAGCCCCCGAGCGGCCTCAACCCCAAGGCGAGTTGGATAAGGTTAAACGCCACGACGCCAGAGACGCCAGTGTCCGGATCCTCGAGAGTCCCGACGTGGCGTCGTGGCGTCTTGGCGTTTAACCGAACGGCTAGAGCCTGACCCGTCGACCTACTGCGGTCCGGCGTGCGCCATGATCGCGTCGACGACGGCGCACGGCTCGTCGGCGAAGTAGTCGTAGGGAGGCGTCGCCGCGTCGCCACCGACGCCGGTGGTGTTCCCGGTGGTCGCCTCGAAGAGGTTGCCGACCGACTGGAGCACGCTGGATGCGTCAGCGTAGTCGGTGACGTCGAAGGGATTGTTGACGTGGTGGAAGGCGTTCTTCTCCGCGAGGATGTTGGCGCTGACGCCGAGGCCGATGCAGTACGCGTCGCTGAGCGGCGTCCAGAGATTGTTGAACAGGTGGATCTGCCCGAAGCGGACGCGCGGCATGCGCTCGTAGGCGTTGTCGCCCCACCAATCGTGGTGGAACGTGACCCGCAGGTGGCCCGCGTCGGTGGCGCCGGCGTTATCCGAGCTGCCGATCAAGTCCGAGAATTCGTGGCCGCCGGCCGCGCCCGCCGGGTCGACGCGCTGCTTGGAATAGTGGAACTTGGTCCAGGAGATCGTGATGTTGTCCGCGCCCTGGTTGATGTCGAGGTTGCCGTCGGAGCCGTCCAAGATGTCGTCGTGGTCGAACCAGATGTGGTGCGAGCCGGTCACGGTGACCGCGTCGGCGCCGGCCGAGCAGTCCTTGGCGTTGACCGCGGCGGGGTCCTGGCAGTTGTAGCCGACGATCTTGAGGTTTCGGATGATGACGTTGGTCGACTGCGAGAGCTGCACGTGGCCCTGGATCGCCGCGCCGCAGGTGCCGACGATGGTCTTGTTCGATCCGACGCGCACGTTGCCGCTGATCGTGATGCCGGCGATCTGCACCACGGCCGGCGCCGTGCCCATGAGCGCGGCGTTCAGATCGGCCAGGGTCGAGACGACCAGCACCGGGGTCGCGTCACCGCCGGTGGTTGTATCGATCGACGTCGTGCCACTGCCGCTGCCGGGGACGCCGGCCCAGCCGACCAGCGGGCTCGGCGGGGGCGGTTCGTCGCACGAGACCGGCATCTCGCCGCCGCTGTTGTCGGCGCCGCCCTGTCCCCCCGCGCCCGGCATCGGTGAGATGATCGGTGGGCAGAGGGCGAAGAAGGGGGTTGGGGCGGGCGTCGATGATGCGCCGCTCCCCGACCAGCAGCCGGCCGCCAAAGCCGCCACCGCCAGGCCCAAGGGCACCGGTGATACCGGTGCAAGGAGGCGCGCACGCAAAGATACCCACAGCCGCGGAGACACGGTTGGACCAATAGTGTCCGCGCGCCGGCGCAACGGCTCAAGAGGGCAGTGCCAGTCGGATAAGGACAAACGCCACGACGCCAGTAAGGACGCCAAAGTCCGGATCTGGGTTCGAGCGTCCGGAGTTCCCCGGAGGTAGGCCCGACGTCGAGGCCTCGACGGGCGTCGTGGCGTTTAACGGGTCACCGGCTGTCGGTCGGCGCCAGCTCGATGAGCGGGATATCGTCGCGCCGGCGCGGGCCGAGGCGGACGCCGATCAGCGGGCCGAACAGGGGAGACTCGACCGGCGACGCCTTGGGCTCGGTCCAGTCGGTGACCGGCACGCCGGTCAGCTTGCGCGGCTCGACGCCGCTGTCGCCCACCGATCGGCCGCGCGCCTTGGGCAGCTCGATGTGCGCGGCGCGCGACGCCAGCTCCAGCAAGAAGGTCAGCGCGTTGTACGAATAGATCGTCTGATTGGCCGGCAGGCCGGTGACCTGCGACAGCTCGTCGGTCCAGAAAATGTAGGGGGCGATGGCGATCTGATACAGGCGGCGTCGCTCGGCCTCCGGGACGCCGGCTAGCTCGCGCAGCGCGACGAACTCGGCCTCGGTCGTGCGGTCGCCCCACTCGTGCCGGTGGCGCACCGCCACCCGGCGCAGCGCTTGCCGGCGATCGAGATCGCCGGCGCGGAAGAACTGGCGCAGCTCGTCGGCCGACAGCTCCTGATCACCGTTGCGGTCGGCCATGTTGATCAGATCGGCGCGCCGGGTGATCGGGCCGTCGCCGGCGGCGTTGACGTAGTGGAACGCGCGCCCGAGCTCGCCGCCCAGCCGCTCGGTGGTGAAGATCTCGAAGTGGATCTCGGGCCCCTGCTCGGGACCGCGGCTCACCGTGCCGACGCGGCCGATGACGTCGCCCGCCTCGACGCGCTGGTCGATGTTCACCACCTCGCCGGCCTCCAGCGCCGCGCGCGTCGCCACCGGACCGTGCGCGACCGATTGCAGCCAGGGGATGGTGTTGGCGTCGGCCGAGCCGACCGACGGCAGCGCCAGGTGGGCGATCAGCGAGTAGAAGGTCACCGGCTCGTCGTCGACGTCGAGGTCGTGACGGATGAGCACGAACGAGCGTGACGATTCACCGGCGGTCGCGCTGCGCGCCGCGATGATCCGCCCGCGCGTCGGCGCGTGCACGCCGGCGCCGAGCGCGGCGCGGATATGGACGCCCGAGTGCCACAGGCGCCCGGCGGTCACCGGAAAGAACCCGGTCGCGCGCTCCTCGGCGTTGTAGAACGCGGCGCGCCGCGCCGACACCAGATCTTGCTGCGTGCGCGGGACGTCGGTGAACGCGCGGATCTGCACCGGCAGCTCGAACCCGTTGAGCGCGCGCATCAGCCGCCGCCAGTCGAGCGCGCCCGGGTCCCACTTCTGGCGCTGCAGATCGACGTGCAGGTGCCCCAGGATCCCGGCGAAGCTCATCGGGTCGGCGAGCGTGTCCATGATCTCCTGCCCGTTCTGCTCGGGGGTGACCGGACGAATCTTGGGAAAGACGCGCAGCAGCGTGCGCGCGAGCGCGACCAGCGAATCGTACTGCTCGGGGCGAAAGTCGTACGCCTCGTGGTGCTCGCCGTTGATCACCACGTCGCGCGTGGGGCGCGTGCGGTACTCGGCCGGCAGCTTCGGCCACTCGCTGCGGTCGACGCGCCCGCGGTTGCAGATCTCGACGCCGATCGACGTGGCGTTGGCCTCCTCGGCGTGGAAGGCGCGCTCGACCAGGTCGAGCGTCTGATAGATGGTTCCGTCGGCGTCGATCATGAAGTGGGCCGACAGCCCGCAGCCGACGCCGCTGGGGCGCGGGCGGTTGTGCATCGACTTGAAGCAGGAGCGCGAGTTCACGCAGCCGTCGAAGTGCAGCACCAGCTGCGACACCACCTGTTGCAGCTCGTCGACGCTGGCCTTGTCGTCCACCTTGCGCGCGCCGTAACGCCTCGAGTCGGTGTCACAGCAGCCGCCATGCTGGTCGATGCAGCGCACCTGGTAGGCGTCGAACCCTTGCGGATCCTTCCACAGCACCACCGGCCGGCCGACGTCGAACGGCTGGCCTGCCACCAGGATGGCGCTGGCCGGCGCCGCCAGCGATTCGGCGGCCGGCGCCCGGCGCGAGCCGAAGGTGAACACGGCGGCGATGCCAGCCAGGGCGACAGCGACGGCCGCCGAGGTCGCAACCAGCGCGCGCGGCGAGGTGGGCGGCGATGTCCGCGGCGAAGTGAGCCCGTTTCTTCGGCTGACCATCTCGAGAGGCGGTGATGTTAGCGGGCGGTCGGCCGCCGGGGAAAGTTCCTGCAAACAATGTGATCCGAGTTTGACCCTCTTTGACCGCGAACCTATGATGACCCTCGCTAAAAGCGTGTTCGATAAGCTAAAAAATCTGCTCGGCTCCCCCCCGCCCGAGGCGCCCGCCGAGCCCCCGGCCCGGCCGATGCGGGCACAAGCTGGCTCACAGGCCGGCTCGAGTGGCGGCGCCAGTGGTCCCGGTGGCCCGCGCCGCCCGGCGCGGCCGCGCGCCGCCCCTTCGGACCCCGGGCTCTCCAGTCCGGGTGGCGGCGGCGGTCGGGGGCGCGGACCCAGCGGCGCGTTCGAGCCGCTCGACGGCCCCGACGAGTCGGCCCCCGCCGAGATCCCCTGCCCCAACTGCGGCGAGCCGATGCTGGCCGGGTGGGGAACCACCTGCGGCAAGTGCCGGCCCAACCTGGTTGCCGCCAAGACCATGTTCTTCGCACCGGGGCAGGTCGAGCTGCCGGCGCAGGCCGCCGGCGGGATGACCCTCGGCTGGTTGATCGTCATCCGCACCGGCGACGCGTCGCAAAAGGGGACGCTGGTCGAGCTCGACGCCGATTCGACGGTGCTGTCGCGCGCCGACGCGCCGCCGACCGGCGCGGCGAAGCTGGTCTCGTTCGACGACGGCTTCATGTCCAGCGGCCACGCCGTGATCGGCCGCCCCCTCACCGGCGAGAAGACCGACGCCTTCACGATCCGCGATCGCGACCGCCCCGGGCCGTCGGCGAACGGCACCTTCGTCAACTCTCACAAGCTGGTGAAGGGCGAGATCGTGCGCCTGGCCGACGGCGACATCATCAAGGTCGGGACGACCGAAATGTTGTTCAAGTCACTGTGGCTCCCGCCGGTCGGCGTTCGCACCCCATGACAACGATCCAGCCCCGGCGCAAGTCCCGGCGCAGGTCCCGGGGATCGACCGCCAAAATGGCCAGGGCGATGGCCGTGGCGATCGCGCTCCTGCTCCCGACCGGGGCCGGGTTCGGGGTGGCGGCGGCTGCCGGGCCGGCGCTGATCACCACCCGACCGACCGTCGACGCCGACACCGACGAGCTCTCGTTCTTCGTCGGCGGATTCAACGACGCCGGCCGCTCCCTCAAGGCGTCCAGCCTCGAGCTGACGATCGACGGGCAGCGGTCGGAGGCGCAGCCGGTCACGCAGTCGCTCGCCGACTGGGCCACCACCTCGGCCGAGGGGAACAAGACCTGGCGGCCGCCGCTCAGCGTCGGCCTGGTCTACCTCTGGATCGAGCACATCCCGCCCGGCGTGCTCGACGGGATCCAGGCCTTCTTTCAGCGAGTGCCGTCGCGCACCGTGGTCTATCCCACCGTCTACGGTCGCATGCGCCAGGGACGCGCGCGGCTGACCGCCGCCGACGTCAGCCGCCTGGGTGACGTCCCCTACCTCGAGGGCTACCGGCCGAATCTGATCGAAGCGGTCCGCCTGGACCTGGCCGACCTGGCGGCCGATCCGGCGCCGCTGCGCATCCTGCTGATCGTGACCGACGGCCGCGACTTCGCCGATCCCAAAGGGGACGCCCCGGGCGACTTCGCGGCGCTCGGGCGCGAGATCCGGAAGGCGGGGGTCACGCCGCTGGTGGTGGCGTTCCCGGCGCCCGACGCCGACCGCGCACAGGCGGCGGCCAACCTCGGCGATCTCCACGACGCCGCCGGCGGCGTGCTGCGCCTGCTGGATCAGCCGCAGGATCTCGAGAACGCGCTCGAGTCGCTGGGGCAGGGGATGGCCGATCTGTTGCGCGTCCGCCTGCCGACCCCCTGGAGCTGGCACCTGCTCGGCGGCTCGCACCATCTGTCGGTGCGGCTCAACGTCGGGGGCGGCCAGCGGCTGGGCGCGGACATGGGCGCGGTCGCGATCGGGCCGGGCAAGCTGCGGTCGCTGCTGCTGGGCCTGGCCGGCGTGGTGGCGCTGCTGGCCGGGGCGGTCATCGTGATCATGCGCCGGCGCAGCGTCGGCGGCCCGACCGAGGACGACGAGATCCTGCGCGCCGCGCACGATCTCATCCGCCGCGGCGCCTCGCCCCGGCGCGCCGTCGACG
Source organism: uncultured Pseudomonadota bacterium (assembly GCA_963778795.1). Lineage (GTDB taxonomy): Bacteria > Myxococcota_A > Polyangia > Fen-1088 > Fen-1088 > DASRQZ01. The sequence continues at coordinate 1,084,306 of CAVZVU010000006.1, forward strand.
AGCTGACGCGCAACTATCCCGAGTCGGTCGGCGAGCTCGCCAACATCGACCAGGACCTGCTCTCCGATCCGCGCTTCCCCTACTTCCGGACCCGCCCGGGGCGCCTGCGTTTGCAGGAGATCCGCGATCTCCTCGCCAAGAAATCGGTCGACAGCCCGATGCTCGACGACACGCTGGCCGCCGTGCTGGCCGATGCGGTCGCCAACCGCACGCCGCCCGATCAGGCGGCGGCGACGCTGGCGGCGCGGGTCGGCGCCGACGAGTGCACGGCGTTCACCAGCCTCGGGCTCGATCGGCTGGCCGAGGCGCTGCGCGCCGCCGCGGTAGCCCACCCGACGCTGGCTACGCCGCGCGCCCGCGGCGCGGTGGTGGCGATCCAGGACACGTTGCGCACGCGCGGCGGGGCGCTGGGCATCGTTGTCGGCTGGTTGGTCCGCGCCGGGGGCAGCGGCCGGCGCGGCGAGACGCTGCGTCTCGGTGATGCTCGGACGTTGATCGGTCTTTCGGGCAGCTGCGCGATCCGCCTGTCGCTGGATCCCACCGTCGCGGGCGAGCACGCCGAGGTCACCCTCGAAAAGGGCGACGGCGAGTTCTCGATCGCGCCGCTCGGCGGGCCGGTCACCGTCGAAGGCGCGGCCATCGACAAGCGCCACGCGCTGACCGACGGCGAGACCATCGGCATCGGCGACGGCCTCTTCATCTTCAAGTCAGCGAGCGCCGGCAACCTGTCGTCGAGTGAGCCCGACGCCGGCCGCGGCGGGCGCCCCGCCGCCGCGCGCGGCCGCCGCCGCGGCCAGTCGTAGGACGTCCCCGAGCCCCTCGAACAACGACCCAATCCGGACGCAGCCTCGATCTGCGCTCTCTCCCCTTTTCTGCCCGCGCTCGACCCCGATTGTCGCGCGAACGACGGCCCAGACGATCATGACTGGCGGTGTGCCGGCCCCCGCGGAATGGACATCTTTCTCCTGCGCCGAATGCCCCGCCGGTGTCCACGTTCCCGGCTGTCCCTGACCCGGCCCTCGATCACGCGACCTTGCAGACCTTGCAGACCTTGCAGACCTTGCAGACCTTGCAGACCTTGCAGACCTTGCAGACCTTGCAGACCTTGCAGACCTTGCAGACCTTGCGGACGACGACCTGCAATTGCACGTACGAGCCGCTGAGCATCCGGCGGCGTCAGCGACGGGCATCGCCGTCACGGCCCCGCCAGGCGGGCTGTTTCGCTGCCGGCCAGCAGGAAGCAACCAAGGCCGTAGTCCTCGAAGTCGGGCATGCTGTCGGCGGTGACCGGCTGGCCGTCCGACGGCTGCTTGCCGGACCCCTGCACCCAACCGAGGAACCCGTTCGGGTGCAGCGACGAGGCCACCATCGCGTTCCAGGCGTTGACCACCACTGGGCGATAGACAGCGCTCGCCAGGTTTCCGGTACGGACGCCCCACGCCATGCCATAGGTGAACAGCGCCGTACCGGTGAGCTCCTTGCCGGGGAAGTGCGTCGGGTCGTGCAGGCTCACGTTCCAGAACGAGTCGGTGCGCTGGACCAGTCGCAGCGCCTCGGACATGGCCTGGAAGTCGGCCAGGTACTCGGCGCGATGCGGATCACCCGCCGGCAGGATGTCGAGCACGCGCACCAGCGCGGCGTAGACCCAGCCGTTGCCGCGCGACCAGTAACAGCTCTGGCCGTTCGGCTCGACGTACGGCGGATCGAAATCCATGTCGCGCCACCACAGGTGCTCGGTCTTGTTGTAAAGCCCGCTGCCACCCTGGGTGTTCTTCGTGTAGCTGTAATACGCGTACATCTTGTCGAAGTAGCTGGTGGTGCCGGTCAGGACACCCAGGCGCGCGTAGACCGGCATCGCCATCTGGATGGCATCGATCCAGGTCCATGCCGCGGCAGGGGTCACGCCCAGCGCCAGATTGATGTCGGCCTGGATGTCTCGGATGCGAACTGCCTGCGCGTCGACCTTGTAGAGATCGACATAGGTCTGACCTGCGCATTGATCGTCGGCGCTGGTGGTCGCGGCGCCGTTGTTCAGCCCCCAGGCGTGCTTGTCACCCCAGCTGGTGGCGTAAGTGTAGTAGCGCGTCTGGGGATCGACCGCGTTGAGCGCCAGCAATCCTTCGTAGTACACGGCGCGCGTCCAGATATTGCTGGCGCGCGACTTGTCGGTGACGATCGGGACACCCGGGTCGGGCCACTTCGCCATGAAGTAGTCGTTGGCGAGCCGCATCGCGTTCACGATCGCGGCGCGGGTCGGCAGCGCGTCGGCGCCGCCCGTGCCCGACAGCCCGCCGGTTCCGTTGACTCCGCCGCTTCCTCTGCTGCCGCCACTGCCGACCGCGGGCGTGCCGCCGCTGCCGACCGCGGGCGTGCCGCCGCTGCCGGCCGCCGGCGCGCCGCCGATACCGGCTGCGGTGCCGCTGCCGCCGGTTCCGTTGGCCGTACCGTCGCTGCCGCCGACGCCGACCTGGTTTCCACCACCGGTTGGCGCCGGCTGACAGGCGCTGATCGCCACCAGCCCCGCCGCTGCCAGCAGCGCTCCGGCGGAGCACCCGCGTTTCATCGACAGGTTCCCGTCGCGCACGCGCGCGAGCATATACCCGAAAGTCAAATGGACGTCAGCGGACTTGTAGCCGATTTCTCCCGCGAAAACGATGCACCAATCAGCCCGGCCCGGCCCCCTTTCAGGCTGTCAACCACACCCGCGATCGCCGTCGACTCTGGGGATCTGACACGTCAGGGCTGCTGCTGGGCGAGCCAGCGGGCGAGGATCGACGGTGACGTCGCGATCAAGGCGCTGTCGCGCAGGGTGATCTGGCGCTCGGCCTGGACGCGGGTCACGAACGAGCTTTCGAGACCCTCCCAGGTTGATTGTTGAGCCGACTGTTGAGCCAGGCTCGCCGGTAAACTTCCCCGGCGCTCGCCGGGGCCGACCCCGCGCTTCGCGGGCCCCGGACCCTCTCCCAGCGGCTGGTTTCCCAGTCGCGCGAGCTACGCGTCCGGGGGGGCGTCGGGCGATCCAGCGGGTGCGTCGCCAGCATCCGCGCCGCCACCATCCGCGCCACCGCCACCATCCGCGCCACCGCCGCCATCCGCGCCGCCGCCGTCATTTCCAGCGCCACCATCCGCGCCACCGCCGCCATCCGCGCCGCCACCGCCGTCGGCGCCACCGCCGCCGTCGGCGGTTTCCGTGGCGCAGCTCAAGGAGTAGGAGCCGGCGCCCGCGGGAGCGACATCGATCGCGAACACGACGACGTCGATCGACGATCCCGCCGGCACCGTGATGCTCATGGTCTGCGGTGACGTGAGCACCGGGCCGACGTCGCCCAGGTAGGCGCTGCCGATGTTCGCCGGATCGTATGTGCTGTACGCGGTGAGATACCGCTGCAAGCCGGCCGACCCGTCAGCCGGCCCGTCGTACGTCAGCGTGAAGTTGAAGCACACGGAAGCTCCGGTTGGATTGACGAAGTGATAGGCGTCGTAAAGATGCGGGTTGGACGGGTCGGCTGCGTTTCCTGGAAACGGCTTCGGTGCCCCGCAGGCGGTTGCTGGCGCGATGCGCGACTCTCGTCCCGTCTGGATCAGATCGGTGGTGTCGAGAACACCGTTGATCGTCGACGGGCAGGTCGCGGGCATGAGCCCTGCATCGACGATGCTCCCACCGCTGCCGGTTGCTCCCCCATCTCCCGAGCCGCCGCTGCCGGTCATGCCGCCGACCGCGGGCACGTCGGCCCCCGCGTCCGTCACGCCGCCGGTTCCTGCATCCGCGGCGCCACCGCTGCCGAGGGATCCGCCCGCGCCCACAGCGCCGCCGGTCCCGACATGTCCGCCCGTGCCGGCCATAGCGCCGCCGCTCCCGAGGGATCCGGCCGTGCCGCCCACGCTGACGGAGCTGCCCCCGCCGCCGCATCCAGCGCCAATCAGGACGACCGCGGCGACACCAGCGAGCAGCCCACTTAGTCTCAAGTTAGTCATGTTCACGTACTTTTTATTGGAAGGTGATGTTCGACACGAACGAATTGATGCTCCAGGTGGCGTCGGCGTCGGTCTGGCTCGTGATCGCTCTGCCCTGGACGGTGAAGTTGTTGAAATGGACGCCGACGATGTTCACCGTCGCCGAGCTGCCGTGCAGGTTGACGAGGCTCTTGACGTCCGAGGCGACGTTCGTGAAAAAGACGTCCTTGATCGTCGCCAGGTTGACGGCGGTCCTGAACGTCGGCGGCCGATCCTCGTCGAGGTCGATCAAGGTGCTGTCCGCGGCTTCGACCCGGACGTTCTGAAAGGTCGTATTCGAGATCACCGCGGTGTCGTAAGCGTCGACGGCCAGCGCGCGCCCGGCCTTGACGACGTCGATGTCATTCCAGCTGACGCTGTCCATCGTCCGTCCCATGTTCTTCGTGCCGATCTTGGCACAGACCGAGTTGCTGTAGCAGACGATGTGTTCATGGACGACGTTCTTGGTGTCGATCTCCCCGGCCGTGGCGTCCTCATTCTTGGTCGCCATGCTGTCGTCTCCTGAATAAAGAAACGCATTCGACAGCAGGCCATTGGTGGACTCGTCGAAATCGACGCCGTCGGTGTTGTTGAAGGTGGTCGTGGTCGGCCGGCAATGGATCGCCTTGAAGTTCCGGATGGTGACCATGTCGCTCCGGTAAATCAGCGTGCCCCAGTAGCTGGGGTCGCGAACGATGATGCCGTCGATGAGCAGGTTGGAGCTCTGCTCGATCTTGAGCACGTTGAGGTTCGTGCCCTGCGCCCGGATCGATTTCCCGTTCCCGTCGATGACTCCTCGGCCCAGGATCTTGGTGTTCTGGATCTGAAAGAGGCGGAGCGTCGAGTGCTGGGTCCCCTCGATGTTGACGCCCCCGCTCACGGTGTTGAAGTCTCCCGGGTTGTTCGATCCGTAGAGAATGGCGCCGGCCGCCAGGTAGAGGGTCATGTTGCTCTTCAGCGCAACCTCGCCGATCAGGTACTTGCCCGGCGGGAAGAAGAGGATGTTCTGCGTCGCTCCCGAGGCCGCATTGATTGCGCTCTGGATCTTCGAGGTCATCAATGTCGCGCCCGTGTTGTCGACGCTGTAATCGGCGATGCTCTTGACGTTGGCATCGCCCAACTTGGGGGGATTGGATTCGGGCGCGTCGATCAGAACGAACAACAGCTCGTTGGTGTCGAACGCCAGGATCAAGTAATTCGGGCCGCTGTTGAAGGTGATCGTGTTCCCGCTCTTGGTGGTGGTGAGGTTCCGGCTCTTGGGACTGACCGTGAACGCGTTGAAGGCCTTGCTGAGGGTGACCGCGAAGGCCGCGTTGCCGGAGCCCGACATCGAGCAGTGCGCGTAGTGAACCTGCATCTCGGGCGCGTACTTCGTGAGCTGCTCGACGAAGAGATTGGTTCCGTTGGAAGTCACGGTGTAAAGAGGGCTCTTCACCGCGCCGGGCAGGATCGGATCGGGAACGCAGGTGCTGACGGCGCTGCTGCCGCCCGCACCGCCCGCTCCCGTCGTCGGTGCGCCGCCGGCGCCACCGCTCGCCGTCCCGCTCCCGGCCTGGCCGCCCGTGCCCGCGCTTCCGCCCGCCCCGCCGGCGCCGCCGCTGGACGAAGCGCCGCCCACCCCGCCCTGGCCGCCATTCGTGCCGCCGGTCATTGAACCGCCCGTCGAGCCACCCCCGGTCCCCGGCATTCCGGCCCCGCCGGACCCGGGTCCCGGGTTACCCCCGGCTCCCGAGGAGGAACAGGCTGCTTGAGCCAACATGAGCGCCCCGATCAGGGACGAGAACACCGACGTCGAAACCGCTCTCATCTGTTTCCCCTCTGCAGCGCGCGCGTGAAACCGTTCTCTTCAGCTCTTTCGTCGGCGGCGAGTCGCCACCCATAGCGCGAGGCCCAGCGCGCCGACGATCGTCGCGCCGGATTGCTTCCCCGATTCGGATCGGCCGAGAGCACACGCGCATCCCGCCGATCCGGATCCGGACCCGGTTCCCGCGGGCGAGCCACCCGTCGCCGAACCGCCGTTGCCCGCGTCTCCGGAGGCGCCACCGGTGCCACCGATGCCGTCCGCACCGCCTTGCCCCGCGCCCGCCGCGCCCGCGCCGCCCGATCCGCTACCTCCGGCCGCGCCGCTGGCGCCGCCCGAAGCGGAGCTGCCTCGATCGACACCGCCGTCAGTGCGGGTACCGCCGGAGCCACCGGCTCCGCCAGAGCCCGTCACACCGCCCGCGCCGCCGTCCGGGCCGCCACCGCACGCCGCGATCTCCGGATCGACGTCGCCCGTCTGGTCGAGGCCGAGAAATGGGACGACGTACGTCGCATTGAACAACGTGTCGGAAGGGCCGTGATCGCCACCGATGGAGGTAAACCCATCGAGCACCACGTAGCCGCACGCGTTCTTCCATTGCTGCCGCGTCGCTTGATGGGTCCCCAGCGTCAATCCGGTGGTCGTCGACGTCGGGTTGGTGGCGAGACCAAGGACGTTGGTCCATTCCTTGATGGCTTCACCGAAGTTCTTGTAGTTGATGGTCGGATCGGCGTCGCCGTGGAAGAGCTGCACGCGCGGGCGATGGCCGGTATATCCAGAGTCCATTCCGCGAGCGAGATCGCCCCACTGCGGCGCGGTCATGATGTCGTTGCCGCCGGCGCACGTGCCGCCCCAGTTGCTCGCGGCAGACCAGCCGGCCGACCAGCACCCAGCGGGCACACCGGCGAACGAGGCGCCCGCCTTGAAGACGTCGGGATACACGGCCAGCAGAGCTTGCGTCAGCATGGCGCCGGACGAGTCTCCCGTCGCGTAGACCCGATTGGCGTTCGCCTTGTACGTGGTGATCGTGTACTTCACCATCTGCGCGATGGCCTGCGTGTCGCCGCCTCCGTCGTGGGTCAGCGATTGCTTCGAGCCGACATCCCAGCACTTTGCAGAGGTCGCGGCCCGGGTCGTCTGCGGGAAGATCATGATGAAACCGTATCGGTCGGCTGCCGCGACGATGCCGCCCCCTTGCGCCTGGCCGAAGACCGCCGAGGCGCTGCCGCCGCAAAAGTGCCCGACCACCAGGATCGGAGGGTTCGTGGCCAGCCGATCCGGCAGGTAGATGTACATGCTGATGTAGCTGGGGACACCGCTGGCGCCCCAGCTCGCGACCGGCTGGAGCGTCGCCGCCTCCGCGGGGCTGATCAGGAAGAAGAAGAGGAGGGCGGCGCCGAGCAGCCGGGGAACGAGGCTGGAGAAGCAGGACGGCGCCGCCCACCTGATCCCCAGGGCGTGGGTTGGTGCGCGTCGGTTTGGCCCCACGGTCAGAATTGTCGAAGCGGGACCGCTCTTGTGATTCTTTCTCCGCTGTCGCGAGACGCGGATGGGAACACGAGGAGTAGGCCGTCCCGAGCTCGGGCTCAGCGGCAGCCGGTCAGGGCTGTTGCTGGGCGAGCCAGCGGGCCAGGATCGAGGGTGACGTCGCGATCAAGACGCCGTCGCGCAGGGTGATCTGGCGCTCGGCCTGCACGCGGGTCACGAACGAGCCGGTGCCGCTGTCGGCGGCCGGCTCGGCGCCGGTCAGCGCGAGCTGCTCGCGCACCGAGATATTGTCGGCGCCGTAGGTGATCGAGGTCGAGATCTCGTACTTGGCGTGCTTGCGGCCGTGGGCCGTGCCGGCCTGGCGCATCGGGAAGAACGCCGGACCGAGACAGGCCCCTTTGTCGTCGACCAGCGGCTTCGGGCTGAAGTGGTCGCCGATCAGCGGCACGATCCGGGTCGCTCGCTCGCACGAGCCGGGCTTGGTGCAGACCTCCCCCTCGGCGACCAGCACCGTGCCGGTGCCCAGCCGCGCCAGGCGCAGCGACGCGTTCTCGGGGTAGGCGCGCAGGATGCCGCTCGCGCGCACGGCGATCCCCTGCGGTTCGATCTCGGTGATGGCGACCGGACCTTCGGCCTGACCGTCGGCGTAGCGATCGGTCACCCCCCAGACCAGGCGGCGCGCGTCGCTGATGGTGGCCACGGTGACATCGCGGGGCGAGACGATGGTGCCGGGGTTGACCCGCACCGCCGACGTCTCGCCGGGGCAGCCGTCGCCTTCCAGGTTGACCGGGGTACCGGCGCAGGTGAGCGCCGGCCGCTCCAGCTCGCCCGACATCTGATAGCCACGCAGCAGCAGCGCGAACCAGTACTGCGCCGGGAAGGCCCGATCCTTCATCGGCTTGTCGGCGCCGATCGTCGTCGCCACGGTGCAGGGACGCGCGACGCCGGCCGTCGCCGGCGCCCGTTCCGGACGGGGGGCGCAGCCTACGCCCACCAGCACCAGCCCCAGCACCAGCAGCCCGAGCGCCCGCGGGGCGCGTGAGGGGGGGATCACCCCTTGCCCTTCTTTTTCCGCTGCGCGCCCGCTCCTGCACCGGCCCGGCCGCCGCCACCGCCCTCGTCACCGCCGCCCCCCGCTTCGCCCAATGTCACGCTGGCGTAGGCGCGCGCGAAGTCGTCGCTGAAGATCGCGGTGTGCAGCTCGTCGTCGTCGGTGACCAGCTGGTCGAACCGCTCGAGGTAACTCTTCCACTGCGCCTTGGTCTTGCCGCGCGAGAGCAGCCCCGCCCCGATGTCCAGCTCGTTGGCGCGTGGGTCGAGCGACTGCAGCACGGCGCGTACCCCCTCGGTGATCGCCTCCATCATCGCGATGTGGTGGATGCCGAGATCGGCGAAGATCGCGATCAGCTCGCGCGACGCGGCCTCGGGATCGAGGTTGGGCTGCAGCAGATAGTCGAGGATCTCGCTGCTGGCGCGGGCGCGGTGCAGCGCCGACGTGCCGTGGATCGTGCGCACGCCGACCTCGGCGCCGAACTGCTCGTAGCCCTTGCGCAGCCCGACGAACGACTCGGCGAAGGCGTCCAGGAGCTGCCGCTGGCGCGCGACCAGGCCGGAGGCCGATGACGCCGACGACGCCGACGACGCCACCGCCGCCGACTGAGCCGATGCCGCCGGTGGCACGCCGTAACCGGAGCCCGGCGTGTGGGCGGAAAATCCACTCGGGAACGCACCGCCCGCGGGCGGCGCGGGGTAGGGGTCCTCGGCCAGCGGCGACTTCATCGACGGGCTGCTCGCGCTCGGGTGGGGGTTCGGCGAGAACGGCGGCACCGACCCTGAGCGCGGGCGGTCGGGTGACCGGATCACCGCGGGGGCCGGGCCGGGCGGCGATGGTCGGTCGTCGGGACGCCCCCAGCCCAGGGTCTTGCCGAGCCCGCTGTCGGCCTGCTGCACCGTGACGGTGAGCTCAATTCCTCCGACTTGCAGCCGCGACGCGGCAGACAGCTCGACGGCGACGTTCTTCGTCAGGCGCTTTCCGTCGAGCATCGAGCCGTTGGTCGACCCGAGGTCGAAGTAGGCGACGCTGCGATTGTCGAAGCGGATCGTCCCGTGCCACTCCGACACGAACGGTGTGTCGAGTGACAGATCATTGAGCTGATTGCGCCCGATACGCACCGGTGAGTGCGAAAATCGCATCTTGCGACTCGACCCGGTCTTGGGGTCTGTGATCTGCACCTCGAGGATCATCTAGTCAGTGCCTGGTGGAGGGTCGCCATAATAGCCGATCGCGACTGCTGTCGCGCGGCCCGACCGCGACCGATGTCGCGTGGCCGCCAGGGTGCAAGCGGGTTGACAACTGATGGGAGGTACACGCTAATAAGCACGATTTAGTAGATCATCGACCACCACCATGGACCTCGAAAACCTGCTCGCACCGGTGACGCCCGACGACGTTTGTGGGGCAGATCTGGAATATGACGCTTCCTTCTCGGAGATCGATCGGCTGACTCAGGGGAGACCCGAGCAGCAGATTGGTAACACGTTTGTCCCCGCCGAGGAGCCCGATTGGAAGACGGTCCAGAAGAGGACCACCGAGTTTCTGGCGCGCAGCAAGGATCTGCGGGTCGCGGCGCACCTGACGAAGGCGCTGTTGCGCACCAGCGCCTGGTCCGGATTCGCCGCCGGCCTCGGCCTGCTACGCGGGTTTGTCGAGCGCTACTGGGAAGGAGTTCACCCGCGGCTCGACCCCAGCGACGACAACGATCCGACCATGCGGATCAACGTCTTTGCCAGCTTCTCCGATTCGGCGATGCTGTCGGCGGTGCGGGCGACGCCGCTGGTGTCATCGCGCGCGGTCGGGCGATTCTCGCTGCGCGACCTCGAGATCGCCGCCGGCGACGTGCCACCGCCCGCCGCCGGCGCCGAGACGGCTGGGCCGCCTCCCCCCACGATGGCGACCCTCGACGGCGCCGTCATGGACAGCGATCTTGCGACCCTTCAGGAGACGGTGACGGCGCTGCGCGCCTGTCTCGAATCGCTGAGCGGGCTCGAGCAGGCGCTGTCGGCGCGCGTCGACTCACAGGCGGGCGCCAGCTTCGGCAAGCTGCCGGTGCTGCTGCGCAAGGCCGAGAGCTTCCTGGGCAACCGGCTGGCGCAGCGTACGGCGTCGGGCGCCACCGACGGGTCGGTGGGCGATGGCAACGGCGGCGCGAGCGCGGGACCCGCCACCAACGGCGCCGGGCCGGTGCGCGCCTTCGGCGGCGCCATCAACTCGCGCGACGACGTGATCAAGGCGCTCGACGCCATCTGCTCGTACTATGCGAAAAACGAGCCGTCGAGCCCGGTTCCGATGTTCATGGAGCGCTGCAAGAAGCTCGTGGTGATGAGCTTCGTCGACATCGTCAAGGAGTTGGTGCCGGATGCCCTCTCCAAGGTCGACATGCTGCGAGGCCAAAGCGAAGGTTGACGCTCGAAGAGGGGGGGTAGGCGCGGCACGGGCAGCAACTTCGGGAACTCAGACAACACTTTTGCGTTTTTCTTTACAGGAGAGATCACATGGGCAGCAGTCAAAAGTTCATCGCACGAAACCGGGCGCCACGCGTTCAGATCGAATACGACGTCGAGCTTTACGGCGCGCAGAAGAAAGTTCAGCTCCCGTTCGTCATGGGTGTCATGTCCGACTTGTCGGGCAACCCCGCGGAACCGCTGCCGGCTGTGGCCGACCGTAAGTTCCTCGAGATCTCGGTCGACAACTTCGACGAGCGCATGAAGGCGATGAAGCCGCGCGCCGCGTTCCAAGTTCCCAATACCCTCACGGGCGAGGGGAATATGTCGGTCGACGTTACGTTTGACAGTATGGATGATTTCTCGCCGGCCGCCATCGCTCGAAAAGTCGCTCCCCTTCGTGAGCTCCTCGAGGCGCGGCAGCAGCTCTCCAACCTGGTCACGTACATGGACGGGAAGACGGGGGCCGAGGATCTGATCGGCAAGGTGCTGCGCGATCCGACGCTGCTGAAGTCACTGGCTTCCGCACCGAAACTGGATGGCGCGACGCAACCCGAGGCCGGCGCGGCCGATAAGGACAAGTAACATGGCCGAGACACAGCAAATCAAGCCAGAAGCCGAGGCGGGGACCGTCGAAACCAACGAGTTCGCCTCGTTGCTTCAGAAACAGTTCAAGCCCCAGACCGAGCGAGCCAAGGACGCCGTCGAGGCGGCCGTGCGCACCATGGCGCAGCAGGCGCTGGAGAAGACGACCGTCATCGGGTCGGATGTCATCGAGTCGATCAACGCCATGATCGCGCAGATCGACAAGAAGATGAGCCAGCAGATCAACGCGATCATCCACCACAAGGACTTCCAGTCGCTCGAGAGCGCGTGGCGCGGGCTGCACTACCTGGTCAACAACACCGAGACCGACGAGATGTTGAAGATCCGCGTGATGAACATCTCGAAGAAGGATCTGCACAAGACGCTGCGCAAGTTCAAGGGCGCGGCCTGGGATCAGAGCCCGGTCTTCAAGCGACTCTACGAAGAGGAGTTCGGCCAGCTCGGTGGCGAGCCCTACGGCTGCCTCGTGGGCGACTACTACTTCGACCACAACGCGCCTGACGTCGAGCTGCTGGGTGAGATGTCGAAGATCGCGGCGTCGATTCACGCTCCGTTCATCGCCGGCACCTCGCCGACGCTCATGCAGATGGAGTCGTGGTCGGAGCTGTCGAATCCCCGCGATCTCACCAACATCTTCACGACGCCCGAGTACGCCGGGTGGCGTTCGTTGCGCGAGTCGGAGGACGCCCGCTACCTCGGCCTGGCCATGCCGCGCTTCCTGGCGCGCGCGCCGTACGGGGCGAAGAGCAACCCGGTGGAGGCCTTCGATTTCGAGGAGGACACCGCGAGTGCCGACAGCAACAAGTACGCGTGGGCCAACGCGGCCTACGCCATGGCGACCAACATCAACCGGTCGTTCAAGCTGTACGGCTGGTGCTCGCGGATCCGGGGCATCGAGGCGGGCGGCGCGGTCGAGGGGTTGCCGACCCACGCCTTCCCGACCGACGACGGTGGCGTCGACATGAAGTGCCCCACGGAGATCGCCATCAGCGATCGTCGCGAGGCGGAGCTGGCGAAGAACGGCTTCATGCCGCTCATCCACAAGAAGAACTCCGACTTCGCGGCCTTCATCGGCGCCCAGTCGTTGCAGAAGCCGGGCATCTATGACGATCCCGACGCGACAGCGAACGCGAACCTCGCGGCGCGCCTTCCCTACCTGTTCGCGACCTGTCGCTTCGCGCACTACCTCAAGTGCATCGTCCGCGACAAGATCGGATCCTTCAAGGAGCGCGAAGAGGTGCAGACCTGGCTGTCGAGCTGGATCATGCAGTACGTCGATGGCGATCCGACCCACTCGAGCGAAGAGGTCAAGGCGCGCATGCCGCTCGCGGCGGCAGAGGTGGTGGTGGAGGAGGTCGAGGGGAACCCCGGTTACTACACCTCGAAGTTCTTCCTCCGTCCGCACTACCAGCTGGAGGGGTTGACCGTCTCGCTTCGACTCACCTCGAAGCTGCCCTCGGCCAAGGCGGGTTAATTTCCGAAGATTACGAGCGATGTAGTGTCCCCGCGTTGGGCGAGGGATTTGTTGTCACAAAAAAAAGGAGATATTCATGGCCGGCGATCTTTTCATCAAACTGGGAGACATTACGGGTGAGTCCAAGGCGGATGGGCACGTGGGCGAAATCGAGATCATGTCGTGGAGTTGGGGCTCGACCCAGTCGGGCTCAACCCGCGGCATCTCCGGCTCGACGGCCGGCAAGGTGAACGTTCAGGACCTGACCTTCACCAAGCTGGTCGACACGGCAACCCCCAACGTCTTGGGCGCGGTATGCACGGGCAGCTCCTTTCCGCTCGCCCTGCTGACCTGCGAGAAGTCGGCCGGCAACGGCAAGAAGCCGGTCCAGTACCTGAAGATCAAGCTCAAGGACGTGCTCGTGTCGTCGCACGCGATCGGTGGCAGCCAGGGTAGCGACACCCACACGGAGACGATCACGCTGAACTTCTCGGCGGTCGAGTGCACCTACACCCCGATGAACGCCGACGGAACTCCTGGCGCGGCGAAGCCGGTCGCCCACAACGTCGTCACGGGCCTTCCGAAGTTCGCCTAGTCCGGAGGAGGGGAGGCGCAGGCCTCTCAGCTACCGGCAAAAGGGAGCGCGCGCCCGCCCCAGGGTTGGCAACCCTTTGAGGGTACCCATCTCGAAAGCGGGCCGCGCCTTTCCCGATCACACGACGAGGGGGGTCCATGACGGCTGAAGAAAGCGTACGCGCGGGGCGTCTCGAAGAGGCTCTGGCGGAGCTTCAGGCGCAAGTGCGCAAACAGCCGGCGGAACCTCGCCTGCGAATTTTTCTCTTCCAGCTGCTGTCGGTGCTCGGCCAGTGGGACCGCGCGCTGACCCAGCTCAAGGTCGCGGCCGATCTGGATGCGTCCGCGGCCACGATGATGGCGACATACAAAGAGGTCCTTCGCTGCGAGATGCTGCGCGCGGAGGTCTTCAGCGGGCGGCACCAGCCGCTGCTGTTCGGGAAGCCGGCGGAGTGGATGGCGCTGCTGGTACAGGCGTTGCGTCTGGCCGGCGAGCAAAAGTTCGAAGAGGCGGCCAAGCTGCGCGAGCGGGCCTTCGAGAGCGCGCCCGCCACGACCGGCACGATATCCGGCACGATCAACGACCAGCCGTTCGAGTGGATCGGTGACGCCGATCAGCGAATCGGCCCGATGCTGGAGGCGATCGTCAACGGACGGTACTACTGGATTCCGTTCAGCCGCCTGAGCGAGATCCGGATCGAGAAGCCGGCCGATCTGCGCGACATCGCCTGGACGCCGGCCTACCTGACCATCGCCAACGGCGGCGAGACGGTGGGATTGATTCCGACCCGTTACCCCGGTTCGGAGCGCGCGCCCAACCCGGCGCTGGTCATGGCGCGCGGGACCGAGTGGAGCGAAGGACCGGGTGGAACCTACGTCGGTCTCGGGCAGCGGCTGCTGGCGACCAATGAGGCCGAGCACGCGCTCATGGACATTCGCACGATCACGCTCAACCCTACCGACGACGGGGATGCCGCCGAGCCCGCGCCGCAGGAGTAGCCGAGGAGTCGCGCGATGGCCGAGCTGACGCAGAAGGAAAGGCTTCAGCCTTCGCTGTTGGATCGGCTGACCGATGACAGTCCGACCGAGCGCCGCGAATCCCGAGACAAGCACGTGATCTCTCCGTCGCGGCTGCGCGAGTGCGTGCGGCGCGACCTCACCTGGCTGCTCAACACGACCAACCTGGCCGCGGTCGAGGACCTCGACGAGCACCCGGAGGTCGCGCGCTCGGTCGTCAACTACGGCATGCCCGACCTGGCCGGTCACGTGGCGTCGAGCGTCGACGTGCGCGCGATGGAGCGGCTGCTGTGCAACGTGATCTGGGACTTCGAGCCGCGGCTGATCAAGAGCTCGGTGAAGGTGAAGCTGGTCGTCGACGACAAGAAGATGGACCCGAACGCGATGTGGTTCGACATCGAGGCCGAGCTGTGGGCGCAGCCGCTGCCGCTGCGCCTGTTCCTGCGTACCGAGATCGACCTCGAGAACGGCGGCGTCAAGGTGACGGACGCCGACGGTCCGCGCGGCTAATGGATCCCAAGCTTCTTCGCTACTACGGCCGCGAGCTGCAGTACGTGCGCGAGCTCGGCGCCGAGTTCGCGCGCGACTTCCCCAAGATCGCCGGGCGCCTCGGGCTCGACACCTTCGAGTGCTCCGATCCCTACGTCGAGCGGCTGCTCGAGGGATTCGCGTTCATGTCGGCGCGCGTCCATCTGCGCATCGACGCCGAGTTTCCGCGCTTCACCCAGCACCTGCTGGAGATCGTCTACCCGCACTACCTGGCGCCGACACCGTCGATGGCGGTGGTGCAGATGCGCCCCAACCTGTCCGAGGGGACGCTGGCGCAGGGGTACCGCGTACCGCGCGGCACGGCGCTGCGCAGCCTGCTCGGCCGCGGCGAGCAGACGCCGTGCGAGTACCGGACGGCGCACGACGTCACGCTGTGGCCGCTGGAGCTGACCCACGCCGAGTACACCGGCTACGTCGGCGACATCGGCGACGTTCGGCTGCCGGCGCGCGCGCGCGGCGCGATCCGGTTCAAGCTGCGCACGACGGCGGGGCTCAACTTCTCCGACCTCGCGCTCGACGACTTGCCGCTGTTCATCCGCGGCGCCGACGAGCTGCCGATGCGGATCTACGAGCAGCTGCTGGCCCACACCGTCGCCGTCGTCGTGCGCCCGACGACGCGCCCCGCGCCCTGGCAACACGCCATCGTCGAGAACCCGATCGAGCGCGTCGGGTTTCGCGACGACGAGGCGCTGCTGCCCTACGGGCCGCGATCGTTCCAGGGCTATCGCCTGCTGCAGGAGTACTTCGCGTTCCCCGCGCGGTTTCTGTTCGTGCGCCTTCCGGGGCTGGCCGAGGCGATCCGGCGCTGCAACGCCGCCGAGCTCGAGATCCTGGTGCTCACCGACGCGCACGATCGGACGCTCGACGGCGCGGTCAGCCCCGAGAACTTCGCGCTGTTCTGCACGCCGGCGATCAACCTGTTCCCGCGCCGCGCCGATCGCATTCACCTCACCGAGGCGGAGAACGAGTACCACGTCGTCCCCGATCGCACGCGCCCGATGGACTTCGAGGTTCATACGCGTCAAGGAGGTCGTCGGCTACGGCGTCGAGCTCCGAGCTCAAGCAGACCTTCCACCCCTTCTTCGCCTGGAACGATCAGACGGCGGTCGAGGAGGCGCCCGCCTACTACACGCTGCAGCGCCAGCCGCGCATGCTGTCGGCGCGGCAGCGCGCGCAGCGGGACGCGCTCCAGCTACGTCGGCAGCGAGGTGTTCATGTCGCTGGTCGACCCTGGCGAGGGGCCCTACCGATCCAGCCTGCGCCAGCTGGCGATCGAGACCCTGTGCACCAACCGCGACCTGCCGCTGCACCTGTCGGTCGGCCAGGGGCAGACCGACTTCACGCTCGAGTCGGGGGCGCCGGTCGAATCGGTCCGCTGCCTGGCCGGTCCGACGCAGCCGCGGGCCTCGCTCGCCGACGGCGACACCAGCTGGCGCCTCATCAGCCACCTGTCGCTGAACTATCTGTCGCTGGTCGATGCCAATGCGGGCGCCGGCGAGAAGGCCGGCGCGCTGCGCGAGCTGCTGTCGCTTTACTCCGATATCAACGACTCGAACACCCGCAAGCAGATCGAAGGGGTGCGCGAGACGGCGTCGGCCGGGATCACGCGCGCGCTGCCGGTGCCGGGACCGACCACCTTCGGTCGCGGCCTGGAGATCTCGGTCACCTGCGACGAGGCGGCCTTCGAAGGCAGCGGCGTCTTCCTGCTGGGCGCGGTGCTCGAACGCTTCTTCGCCAAGTACGTCTCGATCAACTCATTCACCGAGACCGTGCTGCGGACGGTGCAGCGCGGGGAAATCATGCGATGGCAGGCGAGGATCGGGCAGCGACAAGCCATCTAGCCGCGGTGCCCGAGCCGGCGCCGACTCCGGCGCTGGCGGCCCCCGGTACGATGCCGCCCGTCTCCGCGAAGACCGGCGTGACGACCGGCGTGACGACCGGCGCCCCGACCGGCGTCCCGACCGGCGTGACGATCGGCGCTCCGACCGGCGGCCCGCCCGGCGCGGCGAACCGTGCCCCGATCCAGGCCCCGGGCCGTGCGTCACTGCCGCGCGAAAAGGCGGCGGCCATGGACGCCATCCTCGATCAGGTGGGGCGCGCGCCCGAGGCCTTCGACTTCTATCAGGTGCTGCGGCGCCTCGAGAGCCTCTACTGTGATCGCGCGGAGCGCCCGCGCTTCGGCGCCGCGTCGCGCCCCGCCGACGAGCCGGTGCGGCTGGGTCAGGAGCCCTCGCTGGAGTTCGCGCCGCGCGCGCTGAGCGGCGTGTCGCCGGGCAAGAACGGCGCGCCGCCGCGGCTGGCGATCAACTTCTTCGGGCTCATCGGGCCGAACGGGCCGCTGCCGCTGCACCTCACCGAGTACGCGCGCGAGCGCCAGCGCCACGCCGACGACCCGACGATGATCCGGTTCTTCGACCTGTTCCACCACCGGATGATGCTGCTGTTCTATCGCGCCTGGTCGACGGCGCAGCCGACGGTCGGCCACGATCACCCCGCGACCAACCGATTCCTGACCTACGTCGGCGCGCTCGAGGGTCTCGGCATGCCGGGGCTGCGCAATCGCGACGCCTTTCCCGACTCCGCCAAGCTCTTCTACGCCGGACGCCTGGGGGGACAGACGCGCAACGCCGACGGCCTGGGCGCGATGATTGGCGAGTTCTTCCGGATGCCGGCCCAGATCGAATCCTTCGTCGGCAGCTGGCTCGCCATTCCCGCGCCCCATCAATGGCGCCTGGGCCTGGGGCGGCTCGCGCGGCGGCGCGCTGGGCGGCTCGACGATCGCGGGCCAAAACGTCTGGAGCCGGCAACAGAAGTTCCGCGTCGTGCTCGGCCCGCTCAACCGCGGGCAGTTTCAGCGCATGCTGCCCGGGCGGGGGCAGCCTGAAGAAGCTGACGGCGCTGGTGCGCAACTACGCCGGCGACGAGCACCTGTGGGACGTGCGCCTCATCCTCGACGAGCAGACCGAGGAGCCTTGCCGCCTCGGGCGCTCGCTCCTCGGCTGGACCTCGTGGCTTGGCCGGCCCGAGCGCGGCCGGCGCGAGGATCTGATATTGGATCCCCAAGCCGAAATTCACCAGACGGCTGCATGAGCGGCCACCACTGCCACCGGGACGGGAGAGGACACATGTCGGAGATCAGCCGCGTCACGCTGTTCGGCAAGCTGAACAGCGTCGGGTACAAGGCGATCGAAGGCGCCACCGTCTTCTGCAAGCTGCGCGGCAATCCGTACGTCGAGCTGGTGCACTGGCTGCACCAGATCCTGCAGACACCAGGACTCGGACCTGCACCGCATCATGCGCCACTTCGAGCTCGACCCGTCGCGCGCTGGCCAAGGACCTCACCGAGGCGCTCGACCGGCTGCCGCGCGGCGCGACGTCGATCTCCGACCTGTCGGCGCACGTCGAGGAGGCGGTCGAGCGCGGCTGGGTCTACGGCACGCTGATGTTCGGCGACGCGCAGGTGCGCACCGGCCACCTGCGTCGTCGGCATGCTGAAGACGCGCGGCCTGCGCAACGCGCTCGCTCGGCATCTCGCGCGAGTTCGACAAGATCAAGGTCGACCGCCTGACCGACGAGTTCGACGCGATCGTCGGCGGCTCGCCCGAAGACGTCGCTGCGCGCCAGTCGACGGCACGTCGGCGCCGGCGCCGGGCGAGGCGAGCGGCGCCATCGCGCCCGCGGCCGATGGGCAAGCAGGAGGCGCTCGCAGCAGTTCTCCGTCGACCTGACCGAGCGCGCGCGCAAGGGCGAGATCGATCCGATCGTCGGCCGCGACGAGGAGATCCGCCAGATCGTCGACATCCTGATGCGCCGCCGCCAGAACAACCCGATCCTCACCGGCGAGGCCGGCGTCGGCAAGACCGCGGTGGTCGAGGGCTTCGCGCTGCGCATCGCGCGCGGCGACGTGCCGCCGCCGCTGAAGGACGTGTCGCTGCGCACGCTCGACATCGGCCTGCTGCAGGCCGGCGCCAGCATGAAGGGCGAGTTCGAGAACCGCCTGCGCCAGGTGATCGACGAGGTGCAGGCGTCGCCGAAGCCGATCATCCTGTTCATCGACGAGGCGCACACGCTGATCGGCGCCGGCGGCGCGGCCGGCACCGGCGACGCGGCCAACCTGCTCAAGCCGGCGCTGGCGCGCGGCACGCTGCGCACGATCGCGCGCCACCACCTGGGCCGAGTACAAGAAGTACATCGAGAAGGACCCGGCGCTGACGCGGCGCTTCCAGGTCGTGCAGGTCGACGAGCCGAGCGAGGAGAAGGCGCATCCTGATGATGCGCGGCGTGGCGTCGACGCTGGAGAAGCACCACCGCGTGCAGATGCTCGACGAGGCGCTCGAGGCCGCGGTCCGGCTCTCGCACCGCTACATCCCGGCGCGCCAGCTGCCCGACAAGGCGGTGAGCCTGCTCGACACCGCGTGCGCGCGCGTCGCCATCAGCCAGCACGCCGTGCCGGCCGAGGTCGAGGACTGCCGCCGCCGCATCGAGGCGCTCGAGACCGAGCTGGAGATCATCGGCCGCGAGGAGGCCGTCGGCATCGACACGGCCGAGCGCGAGCAGGCCGACGCGCGACAAGCTGGCGACCGAGACGCAAGCGCCTCGCGCGAGCTCGAGGCGCGCTGGAACGCCGAGAAGGCGCTGGTCGACCAGATCCTCGCGCTGCGCGCGCAAGCTGCGCGGCGGCGGCGAGCCGGTCGAAGGCACCGGCAGCACGCTCGAGGCAGGCCGCGCGACGGCGGCCAAGAGGCGCGCCGACGCGCCGCGAAGCCGACGCGCCGGCGCCGACGCGCGAGCGCGCAGCGCTGCTCGCCGAAGCTGCAGGAGCTGCAGGCCGAGCTGGCCGCGCTGCAGGGCGAGACGCCGCTGATCCTGCCGACCGTCGACGAGCAGGCGGTCGCCTCGGTCGTCGCGGACTGGACCGGCATCCCGGTCGGCCGCATGGTGAAGAACGAGATCGAGACCGTGCTGAAGCTGGCCGAGCACGCTGAACCAGCGCGTCATCGGCCAGGACCACGCGCTGGAGATGATCGCCAAGCGCATCCAGACCTCGCGCGCCGAGCCTCGACAACCCGAACAAGCCGATCGGCGTGTTCATGCTGTCCGGCCCGTCCGGCGTCGGCAAGACCGAGACCGCGCTGGCGCTGGCCGAGGCGCTGTACGGCGGCGAGCAGAACGTCATCACCATCAACATGAGCGAGTTCCAGGAGGCGCACACCGTCTCGACGCTGAAGGGCGCGCCGCCCGGCTACGTCGGCTACGGCGAGGGCGGCGTGCTGACCGAGGCGGTGCGGCGCCGGCCCTACAGCGTCGTGCTGCTCGACGAGGTCGAGAAGGCGCACCCCGACGTGCACGAGATCTTCTTCCAGGTCTTCGACAAGGGCTGGATGGAGGACGGCGAGGGGCGGCTGCATCGACTTCAAGAACACGATCATCCTGCTGACGTCGAACGTCGGCACCGAGCTGATCATGAACATGTGCAAGGACCCGGAGCTGATGCCCGAGCCCGAAGGGCATCGCCAAGGCGCTGCGCGAGCCGCTGCTGAAGGTCGTTCCCGGCGGCGCTGCTCGGGCGGCTGGTGACGATCCCGTACTACCCGCTGAGCGACGCGATGCTCGGCAACATCGTCCGCCTGCAGCTCGGCCGCATCGCGAAGCGCGTCGAGCCAGCACCACAAGCATCCCGTTCACCTACGACGACGACGGTGGTCAAGCTGATCGTCAGCCGCTGCACCGAGCTCGAGAGCGGCGGGCGCATGATCGACGCCATCCTCACCAACACGCGTGCTGCCGCGCATCAGCCGCGAGTTCCTGACGCGCACGATGGAAGGGCACCCGGTGAAGAAGGTCGCCGTGACCGCGCCGGCGGGCGACTTCGAGTACGCGTTCGATTGAGGGTCGGGGCGTAGTCCGGCCATGAACGATCCCAGGAACGATCCGACGAACGACGGCGGCTCGGGCGGCGGGCCGCGCGAGCTGACCGTCGAGCAGGCGATCGAGCTGGCCCTCTCGATGCAACAGCGGGGGCGGCTCGACGCGGCCGAGGAGATCTACGGCCGCGTGCTGGCCGCCGCGCCCCAGAACGTCGACGCGCTTCACTATCTTGGGATCTGCCGGCACCACCGCGGCGAGCACGACGAGGGGCTGGCGCTGGTCGAGCGCGCGCTGGCGTTACAGCCGCACAACCTCGACGCGCGCAACAACCTGGGCAACATGCTGTCGTCGCGCGGGCGCCTCGGCGAGGCCGAGGCCGCCTACCGGCAGGTGTTGGCGCTCGATCCGGCCCACGTCAACGCGCACGCGAATCTGGGGTCGGTGCTGCGCCGCAAGCGGGATCTGCCCGGCGCCGAAGCGGCGTTGCGCCGGGCGATCGCGCTCGCGCCCGAGCACGCCGAGGCGCACCACAACCTGGCCAACGTGTTGCGGGATCTCGACCGCGACGACGAGGCGCTCGAGTCCTTTAGCCGGGCGCTGGAGCTGCGGCCGTACGACCCCGAGGCCTATCGCGGCGCGGGGGCGGTGCTGTACGCCAAGGGGCGTGTCGAGGAGGCGCTGGCGGTCTACAAGCGCTGGCTGGCGATCGAGCCCGACAGCGAGTCGGCGCGCCACATGATCGCCGCCTGCTCGGGGCAGGCGCCGCCGCCGCGCGCCGCCGACGAGTTCGTGATCCGGACGTTCGAGGGGTTCGCCGACGACTTCGACCAGATCCTGACCCGCCTCGAATATCGTGCGCCGGCGCTGGTCGCCGAAGCGGTGCGGGCCACGGTGGGCGAGCCGGCGGGCGCGCTCGACCTGCTCGACGCCGGGGTCGGCACCGGCTGGTGCGGGCCGCAGCTGCGCCCGTACGCGCGGCGATTGGTCGGCGTCGATCTGTCGCCCGACATGCTGCGCAAGGCGTCCGAGCGGCAGGCGGATGAACGAAGGATCTACGACGAGCTGGCCGAGGCGGAGCTGACCGCGTTCATGCGCGCGCACCCGGCCGCGTTCGACCTGATTGTCTCGGCCGATACGCTGGTCTACTTCGGCGCGCTCGACGAGGTGCTGCGGGCCGCGGCCGGGGCGCTGCGCGCGGGGGGCCATCTGGTCTTCACCGTCGAGGAGGCGGCGGGCGAGCCGCGCGGCGGCTTTCAGCTCAACCCGCACGGCCGCTACAGCCACGCCGAGCCCTACCTTCGGCGCACACTCGACGCGGCCGGCTTCACGACGTTGGCGATCGAGCGCGCGACGCTGCGCAAGGAGATCAAGCTGCCGGTCGGCGGCTTCGTCGTGACCGCGCGCCTCTCGCCACCGCTGCCCGCGGCGGCCTGAGGCGTTCGTGCTCGCTGCGGGGGAGTGGTGGCCCGGCCAGCAGCTCGTGGCTGCTAGGGAACCCGCTCCAGCGCCGCGCGATCCCAACCGCCCAGGGTCGCGGCCTGCTGGTATGTGCTGTCGACGAAGGCGATGATCTCGCTGTCGGGCGAGGCCGCGGTGCGGACGGCTTCGTACGGGAGAACGAATTCATTGAGATCGCGGTGGTAGTAGGCCGCGTCCGGGCGGACGCGTGCCTCCTTGAGTCCCCGTGGCTCGGGCACCGCGTAGGCGTAGAACGCGGGCTCGAGCACCGGCCCGCTGCCCGGCCAGAAGCCGTGGCTGATCACCTCATGTGAATAGGCGTCGCGCATGAAGGCCGGGCCGTCACGTCGAGGCGCCGGTCGCCCCGAGAATCGCGTGACCGCGAGATCGAAGCTGCCCCAGAAGAACTGAACCGGGCTGCATTTGCCGATGAATCCGCATCGGGCCGCGTTGAAGACGCGATCGATCTGCAGCAGGATGCGCCAGAATCGGTTGGCGAGCTCCGGGTCGTACGAGTGGTGGACGATGTCTTCCTCGAAGCGGATCGGCGACGGGACTTCGACCGGCGTCGACCAGATCTTGACGGCGAGCCCCATGCCGTCGAGCGCCGCCATCACGTCGCGATAGAACTCCGCCACCGAGCGCGGCTTGAACGGGAGCACGCGCCGCTCGCCGTCCGACGCCTCGATCACCAGCTGGTGGGCGACGAAATCGAGCTCGAGCGTGAACGAGCGGTGACCGTGCGCCAGGGTGCGCGTCGCCAGGCCGCGCGCCGTCACATGCAGCGCGATCGCCCAGCAATGATTCATCGGGGGCGCGAGCGCGAGCGCGATCTTTCCCACGACCTGCGACCACATGTGCAGGGTCGCGTAGGTCTCTTTCCACGATTCGTACGGCAGGGCGGGCCAGTCATCGTCATTGCGCATGGTCACGAAGCTAACCTCATTGGACGCCAGTGGCACGCCCGCATCGCGGATGGTTGCAAGAACGCCTGAGGTGCGGGCCCGTGAGGTTGCTCGACGGTTCAAGCTTCTATCCGCTCCCCTAGGCCGCCGGCTCTACGTTGCGCCGGCGATCTTCGCGTGGGAAGGTCGAGGCATGGAAAAGGTGAAGCTCGGTTCGCAGGGCGCGGTCGTGTCCCGGATGGGGCTCGGCTGCATGGGGATGAGCGAATTTTACGGCCAGCGGAACGACGAAGAGTCGACGGCGACGATCCTGCGCGCGCTGGATCTCGGGATCGATTTCCTCGACACCGCCGACGCGTACGGCATCGGCGACAACGAAGAGCTGGTCGGTCGAGCGATCCGCGGGCGCCGAGACCGGGTCTTCATCGCGACCAAGTTTGCCAACGTGCGGTCGAAGGCCGACCCGACGGTGTGGAAGGTGAGCGGGCGGCCCGAGTACGTGCGCTCCGCGTGCGAGGCTTCGCTCAAGCGGTTGGGGGTCGATCACATCGACCTTTACTACCAGCACCGCGTCGATCCCGAGACGCCGATCGAAGAGACGGTCGGCGCCATGGCCGGGCTGGTCAAGGCGGGCAAGGTCAAGTACCTGGGTCTGTCGGAGGCGTCACCCGCGACCATCCGACGCGCGCACAAGGTGCATCCCATCACGGCGCTGCAGACGGAATATTCGCTGTGGGAGCGGCACGTCGAGGAGCAGATCCTGCCGACCGTGCGCGAGCTGGGGATTGGTTTCGTGCCGTATAGTCCGCTCGGGCGCGGCTTCCTCACGGGCGCGATCACCAAGCTCGGCGACCTTGCCAGCAATGACGCGCGGGCGCAGCGATTCCCGCGCTTCGCCGCGGGCGCCATCGACAAGAACCAGGTGCTGGTCGCGCGGGTGCGGGCGATCGCGGAGCGACGGGGGGCGACGGCGGGGCAGCTCGCGCTCGCGTGGGTGCTGGCCAGGGGCAGGGATCTGGTGCCGATCCCCGGGACGAAGCGGCGCAAATATCTGGAGGAGAACGCCGCCGCCGCGTCGATCGCGCTCACCCCGGCAGAGGTGTCGGAGCTGGAGGCCGCGGTCCCGCGCGACGAGATCGCCGGCGAACGCTACGCGCCGGCGAACATGAAGGCGATCGACCGCTAGCCCGGGCAGGCACCGGCGCGGGCGGGCGCAGGCGCGAGCCGACCCGGTCGGTTCCTCAAGCCAGCGACCGGGGGGCCGTCAGGCGTCCGAGGTCATCGAAGGTCGCGGCGTGTTTCGCGTCGTCGCGGGCGCCGAGCCATCCCAGCGCCGCGCCATAAGGCAGGTGCAACGCCAGCGTATACAGCGCGAGCCAGTGGGAATGGATCTGGCCGAAGTCGCCCCACCCGAGCGACGGGATCCAGAGGATCTGCATGATGACCCAGAGGAATGTCGCGAAGCCGATGCCCTTGAGGAGAGTCATCGGACGAGTGAAGTAGGCGAACAGAATCCCGGCGATGGCGCCGTACCCCAGGTGCGCGAAGGCGGTGGCCGTCAGCGATGTCCCCGCGCCGCCGAGAACGCGCCGCGCGATCAGCACCGGGAATGCTCCCTGGCTCGTGAACAGACTCCCGGTAGCCGCCCCCATCGCCATGAACACGGTCATGACGACGGTCGCGATCAACCCCCACCACGCCCCTCGCAGAGCGCGCCCCAATTCACTGTGTCCCCTAGCCATAGCCCCTGATCAAAAACTGGAGCCCCCCCCGACCCCGTCAAGCTCAACCCCGCTCAGCCCCCCCCAGAGGCAAGGCGCTCCCAGGTTGATCTGAAGCACGGCACTTCCGGCAAGGCGCTCCCCGGCAAGGCGCTCCCAGGTTGATTTGGAGCAAGGCGGATTTGGCCCTCTCGCAAGGCGCTCCCAGGTTGATTTGGGGTCAGGCGCTCCCAGGTTGATTGTATGGAGCGGCGTGCACGGGAATTCGCGGGGTTACTTGGCCTCGTTCTGGGGCTTGCCTGGGTCGTCGGCTGGTATCGCGGCGCCTCGAGCTGGCTGGTCTGGACCGACCTCCTGGTCGCGATCGTCGTCTTGGCTGGGCTCGGCCCCGCCATGCTCCAGGAATCCCCCGGCATCGCCACCTGGCCGTTCGCCGGACTACTCCTCTTCGCGGCCTGGCTCTTCGGCTTGAGCTTTGGCGCGACGCCATGGCTCACCTGGTTGAACCTCGGCGTGAGCTGCGCGTTTCTCCTGCTGACGATCGGGTTCACGTTGGCGAGCAGCCACGTCACCCTCTTTCACCGCCACCGCCTCGGTCA
This sequence comes from uncultured Pseudomonadota bacterium, assembly GCA_963778795.1. Lineage (GTDB taxonomy): Bacteria > Myxococcota_A > Polyangia > Fen-1088 > Fen-1088 > DASRQZ01. The sequence goes on from CAVZVU010000006.1 coordinate 1,109,838, forward strand.
CAGCTGACCGCACGCAAGGGCGCTGCGCGCCGGGGGGGCAGGCCGGGGTTAGCCGAAGGCCATCAGGAGCTCGGCCAGGGTCGATCCGGGGTTCTCGACCAGGCGGCGCTGTTCCGGGGTGAGCGCCTTGAGCGCGGCTTCGATGGCTGTGCCGACCTCGGTGCGCAGCGGCCAGAAGCGGGGCGCGCGGTGGCGGGGGTTGGCCAGGTAAGCCAGCGCCGCGGGGGCGGGATGGCCGAGCGTCATCAGCAGGCGCGAGCTCGCTCCTGCCGTCCATAGCACCGACGGCGAGACGTCGCGCCACTTGAGGCGACGGCGCGCCAGCTCGAGCCACAGCGTGCGCGCTCCCTCGGTCGGCGCGGGTGCGTCGACGGTGATGACGCCGCCCTGCCCGGTCGGGCCCGTCTTCGCCGCCTGGTCGCACGCCATCGCGAACGTCCGCAGCGCATATCCCAGCGAGGCTCGCGCGCCGCCCATCGCGCCGGCCAGGGTCTGGGCGTTCTCCTGTCCCAGCGTCGCGACGGCGGCGCGCGCGTCGGCTTCGTTGGGGTGCGCCGGCGCATCCAGCCCCAAAGCCTGCGCGTGCTCGACCAGGTCAGGGCCGGCGAGCTCCGCGCCCGCGAGCGCGACCGCGCCGGCTGCCTGGATGAAGCGCGCGTAAGCCGAAGGGAGCGCCGGCAGTTCCTCGGCGAGACTTCCCGCCGCGACCGTCGCGAAGATCGACAGCGGAAACAATCGCCCAGCCGCGTCGGTGCCAGGGACGAACGCGCCGACGAATGCATGAGGCGACCCCGATGGCGTCAGCACGAAGGCGGTCGGCCCTGGCGGCAGCGCGGTCTTCTCGGTGCGGATGATCTCCATCGCGTCCTGGAACCAGCGATCGAGGCCGGCCTGCGAGAACTCGCCGGCGTTCGCGCGCAGGAAGTCGGGCTGGCTGCGGACCTTGCCGTAGACCCCGATCGCCATCGCGCCGCCGCCCCCAGCCCCGCCGCCCCCGCCGTCCCCAGCGCCACCACCGCCCATCACTCCTCCGATTCCGGCGCTCATCGCCCGCACCCCGCGCCGTTGACCACCGACCTCGGCATCTCGACGCCGCGGAACGCCCGCAGCAGCGCCGCCGGCTTCACATCGGCGTGGATCACGCCGTCGCTGAGCGGCGGCGTCCACGATCCCGCCAGGTATTCCTCCCCGCCAGACGACGTCGCGAGCTTGCCGTCCTCCAGCAGGTGCAATAGCGCCCACTCCCCGTCGGTGTAGCCGAGCTCGCCCTCGCCCCCCTTCGGGTAATAGAAGTGAAACAGCGCCCCGCGCCCCGGCCACGGAACGTCATCCCAACGCTCCTTGGCGTTGAAGTAGGTGATCTTCTTGCCGCCGCTCTCGAACACGATCTTGTTGTACGGCGCCGACGGCCGGATGCGCACCTGCGTCGTCAACCCAAGCTTCGACGGATCCTTGGCGAACAGCAGATCGGTGATCTCCTGCGCCCGCTTCAGGAACACCATCAGCCCCGGCTTGTACTTCACACCCGCCTGATCACGCGGCCGGAACAGCGTCGTGCCCGCCGGGTGATCGATGTCGCTCTGCAGCGACTCGGAGAAGTACTGCCACAGCGTGCCGGTCTTCGGCTGGAAGAACTTCTGCACGTCGTCGACATGCGCCTCGCGCGCGCCCTTGCCGCGCACGAACGGATACTTGTTGGCCAGCAGCTGGTCGTAGACCACGACGATGCTGTCGCACCACTTGCGGTTCGCCGAATCGCCGGTCGCGCCGTTGACGGCGACCTCGGCGCCGCGCAGCGGCGGCATGAGGATCTTCTCCAGCAGCGCGGCCTCCCAGCCGTTCTCGTTGTAGCTGGTGATCAGGTTCTGCAGCTTCACCCGCTGGGTCTTCACCGTGCTCTGGAACGCGTGCGGATCGGGCGCGCCCGATTCGCCGACGGCGCCCTGCAACTCGGCCAGAATCTGCCCGTAGGTCTCGAGCCCGGTCGGCTTGGTCATGCCGAAGCTCAGGAACGGCCCGAACTCGCGGCCGACGTCCTCGGGCGTCATCGGATCTTCACTGGCCGGCCTGCCGCCTCGCCCGGCCGGCGCCGCGGCATCCCCGCCGTCGGCGGGGGCGTTGCCGTCGCCCTCTTGCCCCAGCATCTTCTTGATCCGCCCGCCGATGCCCGCCTTGGCCTTGCCGGTGACCTTGCTGAACAGCGAGTCGTCCTTGAAGATCAGATCCTTGCTGGCGTTGCGCCAGATCGAATCGAGCGGCCGATCCATGACGAACGCCTTCAGCAGGCTGCGCACCTCTTCGATGTTGGTCGGCTCTTTCACCGACAGCGAAAGCAGGAAGGTCTTCCAGGCGTCGACGTAGCGGCGGAAGTAGGCGGCTCGCAGCGCGTCGGCGTCGGCCCCCTCGCGCTTGCGCGGCGCCGCCAGCACCCAGGCGTTCTCGTCGTGCTCGCGGTCGGCGGTCAGCCGCTTGATCCGCCCCTTGACGATCTCCCAGCCGGCCGGCGTGAACGCACCCGGGACGAACGGGCCGCTCTTGCGGTCGCCGCCCGACTGAAAGACCGTCACCGCGCCGGCGACGATGTCGAACAGACGCACGTCGCGCGGCATGTTGGGGTCGCGCAGCAGGTCGGCCAGCGGGTCGCCCTCGGTCGCGCCCAGCAGCGCGCCGCGCGTGCGCGAAACCACCGTGGGCTGGCGCTCCTCGAGATCGCCCGTGGCCCCGATGTCGAGCGCGTAGAAGCGCACCGCGTTCTCCAGCCCCTTGCGCGCGCGGGTGGTCGCCGCCTCGCCCGCCATGGCGCCCCAGCGATCGCTCGCCAGCTGCGTTATCGTCTCGACCGTCTTGTCGTGCCAGCTGTCGCTCTCGGGCGCCGGCTCGTCGGCCACCTTGGGCTGGGTCAGCAGCAGGTGCAGCGTCAGGCCATCGATCGCGCTCGCCGAGTCGATGCTCGAGCGCCCGCGCGCGTACGCCGCCAGCTGCTCGCCGTCGGCGTCGAGCAGCGGCCGGATCACCAGCCGCTCGACCGCGACGTGCAGCGGCTCCATCAGCCGATCGCCCGGGTAAAGGCCGAAGCGCAGCGCGACGTCCGGTCCCTTCGAGATGAAGCGCGCCAGCCGCGTCGCCGTCGGCTCGGCCGCCTCCATGGGCGCGGTCGCGAACGGGCCGGGCGCGCTGTGCGCGGCGCGCGCGGCGTTCAACTTCTCGACGAAGCTGCGCGACTCGCTGACCAGCTGCTGGTTCTCGAGATACGACGAGATCGGCAGCACCAGCAGCGCCGCCGAGATCGCCAGCGCCGCCCCCGCCGTGACCCAGCGGATGATGCGCTCCTTGCGCAGCAGCGGGGCGCTGCGCACGGCGACGTCGCGATCGGGGAAGACCACGCGCTGGAAGACGTCGCGCACGAAGTAGCTCTTGGGCTTGGTCGGCGGCGCGCCGGTGACACGCGGGGTGACGCCGAACGCAGCCGCCATGTTGGCCATCGCGCGGTCGACCGGCCGCCCCTCCTGCGTGCCGCTGGTGAAGTAGACGCCGCGCATGATCGGCGCGTCCTGGTAGACGCTCTTGTCGAACAGGTTCGCCACCAGATCGACCAGCCCCTGGCGCAGCGAATCGAACTCCTGCGGAAAGGCGTAGATCCACTCGCGCGCGTCGGTGCGCCGCTCTTGCCCCATGCGCAGCAGGGCGTTGCGCTCCAGGACGTCGGTCAGATCGTCGAAGTTGCTGCGCGAACGCCTCGACGTGGTCTTCGTGCTGGCTGATCAGCGGCAGGCTGAAGCCGAGGATCTGGCCGCGCTCGCGATCCTTCAGCTCGCCGAAGGTCTCGACGAAGCCCGAGATCAGATCGCACTTGGTGATGATGAGGTAGACCGGCACCACGACCTCGAGCCGCGCGATCACCTCGTCGATGCGCTCGCGCAGCGTGGTCGCCAGCTCGCCGATCTGCTCTTCGTTGCCCTGCAGATCGGTGGCGCTGATCGCCAGCAGGATGCCGTTGATCGGCTTCTTGGGCCGCGTCCGGCTGCAGCAGGTCCAGGAACGCGAGCCACTCTTCGCGGTCGTCGTCGTCGGTGCTCCAGCGCCCCGCGGTGTCGAGCAGGATCGCCTCGTTGGTCATCCACCAGTCGCAGTTGCGCGTGCCGCCGACGCCGCGCACCTTGCCCGCCTTGCCGGCCGGCATCTTCAGGCCCGAGCTGCGGATCGCCGTGGTCTTGCCCGACGCCGACGGTCCGATCATCACGTACCAGGGCAGCACGCTGAGCGCGTCGCGGCCGCTGCGCCCGGCGGCCGAGCCCTTGAGCGCCTGCACGCCCTTCTGGAACTCGGCCTCCATGGCGGCGATCTCGGCCGCCATGTCGGGGCGGATCCCCTCGCTGTGCTGGGCCGCCTGATCGCGCAGCCCCTTTTCGATCTTGGTCGCGGCGCTCTTGGCGGCCAGCACGCGGTAGATCGCCCACGCGATGAGCGCGACGACGATCACCACGGTGACGACGATCGCCGGCCACATCGGGATGGTGTCGTGGAAGACCAGCACCAGCGCCCAGGCGAGCGCGATGAAGATGGCGGCGAAGATGTACTTCAGCATCGCGTCCTCTCAGCGGTTCAGCTGTTCGACCCGGTCAGCCAGACCGTTGACCTGGCGGTCGAGATTGACCCGCAGACCGATGAAGACCGCGATGGCGACGGCGAAGACGCCGAGCGCGATCCAGAGAAAGAGGTTTCGCTGCCCCGGCCGCACCAGCGGCTCGTCGGGCGGCTCGCCGGCAGGCGACAGCACCTCCGGCACCTCGATGGTGCGCTCGACCTCGGGGCGGAGCGTGTCGATCATCTTCATCAGCTCGAGCTCGCCGCCGCGAATGGTGTACTTGCCCTGCAGCCCGAACAGCAGGCACTGGTAGTAGACGCGCAGCACGTCCTGGCGGCGCCCGTCGCGCCGGATCTGTTGCAGCCGCGTGAAGAAGCCCTCGCCCGCGAGCGACTCGTTGAAGAACTGCAGCTGCAAGAGGCGGTTCATCCAGAAGCCGCGCAGCGGCTCCGGCTTGCCCATCGCGATCTCGTCGGCGAGCGCGACGATCGCGTAGGCGATGTCGTCGGCGTCGCGCTGGGGCATGCCCAGCTCGCGCGCCTTCTCGCGCATCGCCTCGATGAAGCTGCACAGGCGCTCGTGGATCGTCTCGGGCGAGCGGATCGGGCCCTCGAGCTCGCGCAGCTGGCGGAGGGCGTTGAAGCACTCGGCGGTGATCTGATTGACCTTGTCCATGTGTTCCCTACCTACCCATTGGTCGTGGTCTCGGTTCAGCTGAGTCGGGGCACGACGAGCAGCTCTATCTTCACCTTGTCGGGCCCGTAAGGCGGCGGCAGGTAGATCGCGACCGTGCGCTCCTCCTGGATCTGCCGCCAGTACTCGCCCTGCGCGCCCAGCGTGAAGTAGGTGATACCGGCGCGGATCGGGATCTCCTGCGGCGGCCGGTGCGTCACCTGGATCGGCACGCCGGGCGTCGCCGCCGACCGGATGATGCTGGGCAGCTGCGTGCGCGACGCGATCTTGCACAGCCCGGGCAGGCGCTGCGCCAGCAGATCGGTCGGGATGTCCGAGCTGACCGAGAGCACGTAGTGCGGCGCGCGCAGGTAGCGCTCGTCGTCGAGGTGGCCGACGTGCAGACCCTCCGACGAATCGAGCGGCACGGTCAGGTAGGTCTCGCGCACGGTGTTGCGCAGCAGGTAGGTCACGCGCGCGAACAGCTCCTCGAACGTGGCGCGCAGGTTGGTGTGCTGGAAGATCGGCAGCTTCGACGGATCGACGTCGGGCGAGAACGTCGCCAGCTGTCCGGCCACCTGCACCAGCAAGAGATAGAGATGGGTCGGGCTGATCTCGCCGTTCGACGCCGCGTAGGTGAGGACCGGGATCGCGCTGTTGACCGTGCTGAGCTGCAGGAACCGCGTGACGTCGGCGGCGTTGAACTCGATCGACGCGCCGTCGCGCTGGCGGCGATCGCCCGCCAGCTGGCGCTGCTTGGCGACCATCAGCGCCAGCAGGCGCCGCACGCCGCCCATGATGAAGGCCGACGCGTCGATGCGCAGCGCGGGCGGGATGAACGCCTCGTTGACCAGCAGCGCGCCGCTGCCGTCCCGCACGATCTCGGCGATCTTGATCGAGTCGAAGTCGTCGCGCGCCTCGTCGCCGAACAGCACCACGGTGTTGCGGTGGGCGAACGCGATCGTCAGGTCCTGCGCGTTGCCGGTGAGATCGGCCACCTTGCGCGCCGAGGCGCGGAAGCGCGCGCGCGCCGCGATCGTCGAGCCGTCGGTGCCCGAGGTGTCCTGCGGGGCATAGACGCTGGGGATGCCGGCCCGCTCCTTGGGCAGGCACAGGTAGACGTCGCACGCCGCCTGCGTCGGCGGAAAGTGCGCGCCGATCGGCCGCGCCTTCGGGCACTCGGGATCGCCGCCCTCGAAGGCCGCGAACAGCCCGTCGGGCAGGATGCCGACGAAGCGCGTGAACTTGAACTGATCGGCGCCCAGCGCTCCCTGGTCGACTTCGACCGACGCCACCCCCCATCGGTACGGCGTCAGCGCGGCGATGCGTTCGTCGAGCAGAGCCTCGTGGTACAGGTCCTGCTGTTGAAAGTGCTGTGGGGAGACGAGCATCCCCTCGGCCCAGACCACTCGTTGCGGTGCTTTCATTGAGTCCTCGTCAGCCTTTCTTAGCGAAGCTCGAGCCGGTTCTCGTCGAGGAAGATGCGGGTCACGTTGTCGACGAGCTTCGGATCGTTCTTGGAGGCGTTCTTGCCGTCTTTGGGCGGCGGGGCCGGATGGCAATACAGGGGGTCGGGCGGCGACAGCCTGACGATCGCGCGCCAGGTGGTGCCGGATGGTTGGCGAAACAGTGCGACCGCGCCCAGCGTCGTCGTGTCGCCGTTGCGCGCGATCGGGGGATCGAGCTTCTCGCCGGGGTTGATCGTCACCTCCTGCACGGCCAGGAAATCTTCGCCGAGCGCGTCGCGATCGTGGTCGAGCAGATCGTCGAACGAAGCGTTGGCGATCTTGGCGGTGCTCTTGAGCTGATAAAGACGGATCACCGTCGCCAGCGCCTCGCCGCGCTCGCCGGGGTTGAGCCGCTGAGACGCTTGCAGGCTCACGCGCAACGGTTCCGGCGTGGGGCAGGGGGCAGGGGGCGGCGCCTGGACGGGCGGGGGCGGGTCATGCGAGCACCCCGACGAGGGGACCAGCGCGAAAAACGCGAATGCGGACATCGCCGCCCCAACTAATCCCTCGGATCCAAAGCACTTTAGCCCCATTACTCCGCGTGCGGAGCTTGCCAGCAAAGGGTCCAGCCGCGCAACTGCGAAAGAGGGAAGCGCGAAACCTCTTGGCGGCCCACATCGCGCCGCGGCTCCGTCGAAAAGTGTCCACGAGAAAGGGTTGCCCCATGAGTACGACAATGACTTCAACGATCCCGCGCACCGAATCTTCCGAACCAAAGCTCGCGTCGCCCAGCCTCTCTTCGATATCTGGAGACGTCTCGGCTGACCGCTTGGTGCCGGGCGCTTCGCTCGGCCGCTATGTGATCGTCCGGCTCATCGGGCGCGGTGGAATGGGTTGTGTTTACGAAGCGGTCCACCGCGACCTCGGTCGGCGGGTGGCGATCAAGACGCTGTTGCCGGCGCTGGCCGCAAGCCCGGAGGCGCGCGGCCGCTTCCTGCGCGAGGGGCAAGCGGCGTCCCGCATTCGCCATCCCCATGTCGTCGACGTGACCGACGTCGTCGCCGAGGGGCCGACCGGCTATCTGGTGATGGAGTACCTCGAGGGGGAGGATCTGGCCACGCTGATCGAGCGCCGGGGGGCGTTGCCGCTCGGCGAGGTGGCAGATCTATTGTTGCCGGTGGTGGCGGCGATCGCGGCCGCCCACGAGCTGGGCGTGATTCATCGCGACCTCAAGCCGGAGAACATCTTTCTCACCCAGGGTGCCTACGGAGGCCCTTGCCCCAAGGTCGTCGATTTCGGCATCTCGAAGGTGCTGGGCGATGCGACGGCGATGGCGCTCACGGCGACGTCGGCGGTCTTCGGGACGATGTACTACCTGCCGCCCGAGCAGCTCGCGGGCTCGCGGGACGCCGATGCGCGCGGCGATCAATATGCGCTGGGAGCGATTCTTTACGAGTGCGTGACCGGGCGGCGCGCCTTCGAAGGCGCCAGCATTTATGCCGTGCTCAGGAGCGTCGCCGAGGGGGTCTACGCGCCGGCGCGGTCGTGGCGGCCAGAGCTGCCGCCGCGCTTCGAAGCGGCGATCGACCGCGCCATGAGCCTGAATCCGGCGGCGCGTTTCGCGACCGTCGGTGGGCTGGGAGCGGAGCTGGTGCCGCACGCGACGGCGGCGGTGCGCGCGCTGTGGGGACCGGTCTTCGACGGCGCTGGCGCGGCCGAGCGGGCGACATGCGGCCGGCGCGTCGCCGCGACGCCGGTTCCGGAGGCGCTGCCGGTCGCGCGGCAACCGACCGCGCGCATTGGCACGGGCACCATGCTGTTGACGGCGGGGGGTGGCGAGGCTTCGCGGACGGGGGGTGCGCACCGGGAGAGGGAGGCGGGCGACGCCGGGGAAGGGCCGGCGAGCGATGAGGAGCGGGGGCGGGGCGACGAGGAGCGGGGGCGGGGCGACGAGGAGTGGGAGCGGGGCGGCGATCTGATGCCGGCGCGATCGCGCGCGCCGCGGGTGGTTCTCGTCGCGCTGGTGATCGCCATCGTCGCTGCCACGGCGGTGGCAAGCGTGATGCGCCGGGGGGCGCGCACGCCGGCGGCGGCGGTTGGCGGGGCGTCCGGGGCGGCTTCGGGGGCATTGCCCGGGGCGGCGTCGGGGGCGGCGACGCAGGGGTACGCTCGGGAGACCGCGCCGCCGTTGTCGCGTCCGCCGCCGCATGCAGCGTCGCCGGCGGTGCTGCCGTCGTCCCCGGCTCCATCGTTGTCTTCGTCATTGTCTTCGCCCCAACCCTCGAGCGCGCACCTCCCGCGATCCCGCCCGGCACGTCCGTTCACCGGCGCTCCGGCACCGAAAATCTCGGCCTCGCGCCGGCACCGACGGCCAGTCGTCGGACATCCTGCTGCCGATCGAACGAGCCCCTACGATCGACTGAACGTGCGCGCGACTGAACGTACCCGGATCGATTCGCCGGCTATTTCTTGGCCGGTGACGTCAGCGCCAGCAGCAGTTCCCAGGTGAACTCCTGGCCTTCGAAAAAGGACTGCACCGAGATCCGTTCGTCGCGTCCGTGGGCGCGCACGTCGTCGACATCGCTGAAGACCCCGGAGACGCCGAAGGTCGGGATGCCGGCGGCGCGGAGGAAGCGCCCGTCGGTGGCGCCCGTGCTCATCACCGGCATCACCGGAACCCCCGGCCACAGACGGGCGGTGACGGCGGTCACCGCCTGAAAGAGCTCGGGCAACAGCGGCGAGTCGGGTCCGAAGTCGACCTTGCCGGTCGCGACGATGCTCACGTCGTCGTCGGCAATCGCGCGCTCGAGCGCGCGCCGGACGTCATCGGGTGAGTCGCCGGGCAGCAGGCGGCAATTGACCAGCGCCGTCGCGAGCTGTGGCAAGGCATTGTCGGCGTGCCCCCCCTGCACGCGCGTGGGGACGCAGGTGGTCCGCAGGCGGGCGTTGTAGAACGGGAGCGCCGCGAGGCGGGTCGCGGCGGCGTCGTCGGGCGCACGGCCGGATGCTGTTGCCGCCAGCGTGCGCAGATCCGCGGCGACCGCGCCGGTCTCGAACGGTGCGAGTCGTTCGAACGCGGCGCGAGTCACCGGCGTCAGCCGGGCATCGAAGGTGTGGTCGTGGACGGCGACCAGTGCGTGCGCCAGACGAACGATCGCGTTGTCGCGTACCGGCAGCGAGCTGTGCCCCCCCTTGTTGTGCACCTCCAGCCGGAAGCTGAAGTACCCCTTCTCGCTCGCTTGCACGTCGTTGGTGCGCCGCCGCCCCCCCTTGAGCTCGCCGCCCCCCCCTTCGTTGAGCGCGTACGCCGCCTGAATCAACCTGGGAGAGTTTGCGAGCAGCCATTCGACGCCGTTTGCGTCGCCGGTCTCCTCGTCGGCGGTCAGCGCGAGGATGACGTCACGGTCGAGCGGACGGGCTTCGCGCCGGAGCCGGATGAGGTGGGCGATCCAGTAGGCGTCCAGCGACTTCATGTCCTGGGTGCCGCGGCCGTAGTAGTAGCCGTCGCGTTCCGTTAGGCGAAAGGGCTCGAGCGTCCAGTCGGCGCGGCGCGCTTCGACGACGTCGAGGTGACCAAGCAGGAGCAGCGGCGGCCGGGCTCCGGTGCCGCGGAGGCGGGCCACCAGGTTCTGCTTCGTCGGCGACGGACCGACGATCTGGATGTCGGCGTCGGGAATACCGGCGGCGCGCAAGCGCTTGGCGACCGCTTCGGCGGCGGGCCCGGTGCTGCCGTGTTCGTGGGTGGTGTCGATCTCGATCAGCTCACGGAAGATGGCGAGGGCTGCGGCGCGTTCGGCGGGCGAGGGGAGCAGGGTCGCCGGCGGTGGTGCCGGGGTGCCGTCGGGGGTCGCGGTCGGGTTTGGTGCCGCGGCTCCGGCTGCTCCAGCCGCCGCGAGCGTGAGCGCGAGCGTGAGTTGTGCGGTCAGAATGCCGGCCGACTTCGTCCCCATGGTTGGCGGACGCATTGTGACACGCACGCCGCCGCTGCGCGTTGCTGCCGTCGGCTGGTCGGGTCGGCCTTGGCCACGGTGTCACCTCGGGTCAGGACCGTCGGCCGGTCGGCGCCCGCGGGTGCGGTCGCTGACTTCGGTCGGTCGGACTTGCGCCGGCATCAGCTCGGGCAAGATACGCCGGTTGGTTCAACCGTCGCCGTCGTTGAACGCCTTGCTCTCTTCTTCCTCGTCGACGGTGTAGCGGGCCCAGGGGACCGCCTCGAGACGGCGCAGCCCGATCGGTTCGCCGGAGGCTTCGCTGGTTCCGTAACGCCCGGTCTGGAGCTTGGCGAGCGCGCGCTCGACCTCGGCGAGGAGCGCGCGATCGTGACTGGCGAAGGTCACGCCGTCGTCCTGTTCGCGGGTTTGCTCAGCTGCGTCGAGCGGTTCTATCAAATGCTCCGCTTCACGGATCGCCGACTGGTCCCCGACCAGTCGCTCGAGCAGCTTCTGACGCAATCCAAGCAGCCGTTCGCGCAACCGCACGAGGTCGCTCGTGGTCAGCCCGGCTCGATTCTCGCTGGTGGTCACTTGCTGTGTCATGGCTCATCCGCGCCGTTCAGCGGCCCCCCCACCAATCTGCGCCCCCCCGCCCGCCGCGCAAGAGCCGCCCCCCCGAATCGCCCACCCCACCACGCCGCATCGAAACCAACCCCGGTAACCCAGAAATCAACCTGGGAGCCCGACCGGGGAACCCGCCGCCGACCGCCCCCCAAAATCAACCCGCCCCCCAAGATCAACCTGGGAGCGCCCGCCCCGCGAGCCTGAAAATCAACCCGCCCAGCCTGAAAATCAACCTGGGAGCGCAGGCCCGGGGAGCGCCAGGCCCGGCCTCGGCCCCAAGAGATGTCGCCCTGCGAGAAACGACGTGGCCAATGGCCCGCGGTCGGGGCGAGCCGGAGAGAAACCAACCTCGGTGGCAGCACTAACGACAAGTGAGCCGTTCGGCGCGCGCCCGAACACCCTCTCAAGGTCGAATTCTGCCTTCGGAGAATCGGAGACTCACTTCATGATCGTTTCTACCGCCCCCGGATCGTCTAGTCCTGCTTTCTCCCCATCAGCACCGAAGCGATCGCGTCATGTGGTTGCTTGGTTGCGCTTCGTCGCAGCACCGGTCGTGGTCGCCGCCGCCATCTTTCAGGCGGGGTGCTGGAACGCCGCGGCCGTTTCCGGAGCCGATGGCGGCACCACCGGGGTGGTCGTTGGTACCGGGGGCACAACTGCTGGCGGAGGGGGCATGACTCCAGCCGGGACCGGTGGCGCAGGCGGGATGACGCCGCGAGCCTCGTGTGATGCGATCGGCACCGAGCCGATGCTTCCGACGGTGACCTGCGCAACCGTGACGGCAACCAAGACCGTGACGGCAGCTGGAATCCCCGCGGACGAGTCAACGCTCGACACCGCGACGATCCAGACCGCCATCGACAGCTGCACCGCGGGGCAGGCGGTGCGTCTGGTCACAGACGGCGACAACGTAGCCTTCTTGTCAGGCGGGCTGTTCCTAAGGGCCGGCGTGACCCTGTGGCTCGATACCGGAGTAACGCTCTTTGGGTCTCGAAATCCGCGCGACTTCGATGCGAGGGCGGGGCAGTGCGGCCTCGTCGGTAGCAGTAGCGACTGCAACGCGCTCATCAACGTCATGGGCGCCGCCAACACCGCCGTCATGGGGACTGGAACGATCGATGGGCGGGGTGGTGAGCTGATGATCGGCGGCACGATGAACTGGTGGGACCTGGAGGATGTCGACGCTGGCAATCTGGTGGCGCCGCGTCTGGTCTGGGTACGTACGGGCAACAACTTCGTCCTCCAGGGCGTGACGCTGAAGAACGCGCCCAAGTTCCATGTGGTCATCGAGAGAACGACAGGCTTCACGGTTTGGGGCATCACCATCAACACGCCCGCGAATTCGGTCAACACCGACGGCGTCGACCCGTCGGCGTCGACCAACGGCATCATCGCCTACAATAAGATCAGCACCGGCGATGACAACATCGCCATCAAGGCTTCGGGCGCGCCGATGGTCAACAACATCGTGGTGGCGCACAACCATTTCGGCAGAGGGCATGGGATGTCGATCGGCAGCGAGACCAACGCGGGCGTGCAAAACGTCGCTGTTTGCGATCTTTCGATCGACGGAGCGCAGAACGGCTTGCGGATCAAATCGGACGCGAGCCGCGGTGGTGTTGTGCAACAGATCAGTTACACAGATGTTTGCATGCGTAACGTGAGCGATCCGCTGGTCTTCGATTCATATTACAGCAGCGCCACCGGCAATCTGATCCCCTGGTTCAAGGACATCACGGTGACGAACGTGCACAACCTCGGCGGTGGTAAGCTGATTTTCCGCGGCTGGGATGCTGCACACACGCAGGCGATCACGCTCGACAATGTCGTGTTTGACAGCGTCCCCAGCAGCATCACCGCGAGCAACACCGCCCTCACGTTCGGTCCCAACCCGGTCAACATCTCCCCCACCGGAACCAACGTCACTGTCACCCGAGCGATCACCGACACCGGCACCGCCCGCGATTGCACCGCTGCGTGGGTCACCTTCTGACCTCACCTTCGTAGCCCCTGCGCCTCGCCACGCGCGCATTGCGACGCACGCATTGCGACGCACCGAGGTTGATTTTCGCTCCTCCGCAGGCGCTGGGTGGGGCTGTGCTGATTTTTGGCAACCGGAGACGGGTTCGAGTCGAAAAGTTGCTGTGTCCAACCCGCGCGAGGTTCTTCCGGGGCGAACCTACATGATCACCAGGCGCTGCACCCAGCGACAGTTCTTGATGCGCCCGGATCGCGAGACCAATAACGCCTTCATCTACTGCCTCGCCGTTTCGGCGGCCCGCTGCGGGATCAAGGTGCTTTTTACGGTAGCGATGAGCAACCACCACCACACGGGTATCTACGACGCTGACGGGAGCTACCCCGCCTTCATCGAGCACTTTCACAAGCTCTTTGCCAAGTGCCAGAATACCCTGCGCGGGCGCTGGGAGAATTTCTGGTCATCCGAGCAGACCAGCGTTGTTCGCTTGGTCGATCCTAACGACGTTCTCGACAAGATGACCTACGCGTTAACCAATCCGGTCAAGGACGGCCTGGTTGAACGGGTCTCCGACTGGCCAGGTGTCACCGCACTCGAATCCGTCCTGTGCGGTAAGGTGCTGGTCGCCGCGCGGCCAAAGCACTTCTTCCGTGAGGAAGGTCCCATGCCAGAGACCGTGACGTTGTCATTCGCGCGTCCAGAAGGTTTTGCTGACCTGTCGGCTCAGGAATTTGCGGCGCTGGTGGAGGAGCGAGTACGTGAGGTCGAGAAGGTCTTTGCGTCGCAACGTCGACGGACGGGAGTCGGCGTGCTCGGGGCAAAGGCTGTCGCGGCTCAGCGGCCAACCGATTCTCCCAGCAGCCGCAGACAGCGTCGCGAGATAGTCCCGCGGGTTGCCGCGCGCAGCAGATGGAGTCGGATCGAAGCCTTGCTTTGCAATCGAGCGTTTCGCGACGCCTACGCCGCTGCTCGTGCAGCTTTCGCTGAGGGAATCCGAGACATCGTCTTTCCAGCGGGTACTTACTGGCTACGGCGATTCACGCGCGCCGCATGTGCCCCCTGTCCTACGCCGGGCTGATCCTTAGCTTGTTTCGAACCTCAGCCGGCGCCGCTGCGAGATCGGTCTGTCCGAAGCTCGACGTAGCGATTCCGAAATCGCGTGCCGGATGTGTCCCGCACGCCGGCCGCCCCTAGGCGCCCCAGTCCGGTATCAAAATAGCGCCAGCGTTTGCGTCAGCGCCCACCTGGTTCCAGGCGAGACCGCCCGCGGCCATCGGCTGTGCTTGCCCCCGGGCAAAATTAACCTCGGTGCGAAAAAACCAACGTGGGTCACAAAATGCGGCACGGTGCGGGGGGCTGGTGACAGATCCGGGGGCGGGCGGTGTTCCCTGGATATGTGGGAGGCGAGTCAAAATTGTCATTCGATATCGAAGGCTTCTACGAGAGGTATGGCCCCATGGTGTTGAGGCGGTGCCGTGCGTTGCTGCGAAACGACGCCAAGGCGCAGGACGCGATGCAGGATGTCTTCGTCGCATTGCTGCGTCATCAGGACCGCCTCCAGGACGAGGCGCCGGCGGCGCTCCTTCTCCGCGTAGCCACCAACGTCTGCCTCAACCGACTTCGCACCGAACGTCGCCGCCCGGAGGACAGCGACGACGAGCGTTTGCTACAGATCGCTGGAACCTCCGACGTTGATAGTGACGGGCGGACGCTGGCGCGCGACCTGTTGGCGAAGCTCTTCCGCCCCGATGACCCTTTGGCGGCGAGCACCCAGACGATCGCAGTCATGCACCTCGTCGACGGAATGACCCTCGAGGAAGTCGCGCGCGAGGCAGGGTTGTCGGTTTCGGGCGTCCGCAAGCGGCTCCGTACCGCGCGCGCGCGCCTTTCGCAGCTGGAAGGAGCGGTGCCGACATGAGCGCTTCGCAAAAGGACCCACCCAGCCACAAGATTCCCGCCTGGTTCCTGGAGCGCTTCGCACAAGGCGAACTCACCGCCTCCCAGGTTGCTGATCTCCAAACGCGGCTCGCGATGGAGGGGCGGTCTCTCGACGACGAGGTTGCCGCGCTGGCACGCTCGAACCAGGAGATTCTCTCCCAGGTTGGTAAGGGGGACGCGGTGGCGGTGATTCGGCGACGGGCGGCAGAGGGGGGGGCGGGGGCGGCGCGGCGTCGCTCCTTCAACCTTTGGATTGGGCCGCTGGTGCTGGCGGGGTCGCTGGGGATTGGGCTTTTGTGGCTACGGCCGGCGCACGGCCCGGCGCCGAAGGGCTCGTCGGCCGCTGAAGATGAATCGACTCGCATGAAAGGCAATGCGCCTTCCGCCGCTCCCAGGTTGCTGGTCTACCGGCAGCGAGGGGGGGGGCAGGGGGACAGCCAGCCGGAGAGGTTGGCGGACGGGGCGCGGGCGGCTCGCGGCGATCTGTTGCAACTGGCTTACGCGGCCGCCCGCGACGGCGCGTACGGCGTGTTGCTGTCGATCGACGGTGCCGGGCGGGTGACTCAGCACCTGCCGGAGCCGGGGGGGCGGTCGGCTGCGCCACTAACCTCGGTGCGCGAAATTCGGCTGCCTTCGGCCTACGAGCTCGACGACGCCCCTGACTTCGAACGCTTTCTGCTGGTCACCGCCCCCGAGCCCTTCCCTGTCTCCGTTGCGCTCGACTCCGCCCGCTCCCTCGCGGCCGCCGGTGCCCGCTCCCGATCGCTGCCGCTGGCTCTAGCGCCAGCCTTCCATCAGACGTCGGTCTTGTTGCAGAAGACCAGCAAAGGAACGCCATGAGCCCCTCCCCCCGCTCGACCGCCCTCACACCCCCCGCGTACGCCGCCGTTCTGGTGGCATCCGCGCTCGTCGTTCTCGCCGCGCCCGTCGTCGCGCCCCGTGCCGCCCGCGCCGCAAGCCCATCCCCCGCCGCCGCCGCCACCCCCACCCTCGTTCGCGCCGAACGGCGTGCGCCTGCGCCGCTTCGCGCTCATGGCCGGATTCAACGACGGCGGCCCGACGCGCCCGCAGCTGCGCTACGCCACCTCCGACGCCCACGCCATGAGCCGCGTGCTCGAGAGCCTGGGCGGCGTCGCGCCCGACGACGTGGTCTCGGTCTCGCAGCCTACGCGTGCCGCCTTCCTGACCGCGTTCGAACGCCTGGCGCGTCTGGTCGCCGCCGGCCAGCTCCCCGGCGTGCGCCGCGAGGTCGTCATCTACTATTCTGGACACTCCGACGAAGACGGCCTGCTGATCGGCGCCGACCGCGTCAGCTACGACGAGCTGCGCACCCGCATCCAGGCGATCCCCGCCGAGGTGCGCCTCGCCATCCTCGACTCCTGCGCGTCGGGCGCGTTCACCCGCCGCAAGGGGGGCGTGCGCCGCGCCCCCTTCCTCATGGACGCCTCCGCCGACACCAAAGGTCACGCCTACCTCGCCTCGAGCGCGATCAACGAGGTCGCGCAGGAGTCGGACCGCATCGGCGCCTCCTTCTTCACCCACTACCTGGTGTCGGGCCTGCGCGGCGCCGCCGACGTGAACCGAGATCGCCGCGTCACCCTCCAAGAAGCGTTTCAGTTCGCCGCGCAAGAGACGCTCGCCCGCACCGAGACGACGCGCGGCGGTCCCCAGCACGCCGCCTACGAGTTCGACCTGGTGGGAACCTCGGACCTGGTCGTCACCGACGTCCGCTCGACGCAGGCGACGCTGGCGCTGGCCGCGGATCTCTCCGGGCGCATCGGCGTGCGCGACGCCGCCGGCAACCTGATCGTCGAGCTGCGCAAGATGGGCGGGCACGGAATCGAGCTCGGCCTCGAAGCCGGCCCCTACGTTGTGACCATGGACGGCGGCGCTGGCAACGCTGCCTTCGAAGCGACCGTCACGTTGGCGCTCGGCCAACGCGCCGAGCTCGAGCGCCTGGCGTTTCACCCCGGCCGCCCCCTCGAGGTCGTCGCGACCCGCGGCGGCGACGCCCTCCCCGGCGTGACCGCTACCGCCGCGCCCGCACAGCCACCCTCCGTCACCGCGCCGGGGCTCGCCGCTCCACCATCCGCCCTCACGCCCGCGCGCGTGCCCCTGCACGCCGTCCCGATCCACCTCGGCCTGGTGCCGCTGCCCGGCGACCCGGCGCTCGACGTGCACGGTCTCTCGTTCAGCCTGATCGCCGATCGCGTCGGCGCGCTCTCCTCGGGGCTGCAGCTGTCCCTGGGCGTCAACGTCGCCGACCAGTTCATGCGCGGCACGCAGCTCGCGATCGGCGCGAATATCCTGCGCGGCCCCGGCCGCGGCACGCAGCTCGCGGTCGGCGTCAACTTCGACGCCGACTCGTTCCACGGCGCCGCGCTCTCCTCGGGCGCGAACATTGCGCTCGCCGACTTCACCGGCGCGCAGCTGACCTCGGGCGCCAACTGGGTCGAGGGACCGATGTCCGGCGCGCAGCTTGCCGCCGGCATCAATGTCGCGCGCGGTGGCGGCCACGGCGCCGCGCTCGCGGGCGGCCTCAACCTGGCGCTGGCCCACTGGCGCGGCGCGCAGCTCGCCGGCGGCGCGAACCTCGCCGAGGACATCGCGGGCGCTCAGATCGCGCCGCTCAACCTGGCGTCGTCGTCCAGCGGCCTGCAGCTTGGCGTGGCCAACCTCGCCGGCGAGGAGACCGGCGGGCAGATTGGGGTCGTGAACGTCGCTCGTCACAGCCGCGGCTTCAAGCTCGGCGTCGTCAACCTCGCCGGCGCACACGACGGTGACACGTTCGGGCTCGTGAACGTCATCGGCAACGGCATCCACGACGTCGCCGTCTACGCCACCGATTCGATGCTCTCGAACGTGGCGCTGCAGCTCGGCAGCCGCCACATCTACACGTCGTACATCTTTGGCTACCAGCCGGGCGACGCGCTGGCGGCCGGCACCGGCCCCGATCAGTTCCATCAAGGCACCCGCCGCATGGGCTACGGCCTCGGTGTCGGATACCGCCAGCCGCTGTCCGCCGGGCCGCTGCGCTTCCTCGCCATCGAGGCCAGCGCCATGAGCATCGTGTCGGACTTCTCCGCTCTCAACAACACGCCAATCTGGGCATCGACGCGCGCCGTGGTGGGGCTCCAGATCTACCGCGGGCTCACCGCCATCGCGGGCGTCTCCGACAATGCCACCATCGCCTGGGACGGCAAGGATCTGGCCATCGGCAGCGGCTTTCTCGAGACCGTTTCGCACAGCGGCACCACCACCGTGCGCCACTACCCCGGGTTGCTGCTCGGCCTGCAGATCTGAGCCCCCTCTTCTCAATCGTCGATCTGTCTGTTATATAAGACAGAACGTCGCCGTCGCGACGGGAGACATCGACCATGCGCATCGGATTGATTGGTGGCCTCGACCGCAGCGTCGCCGCGCTGCAGGCCGTCGCCCGCACCCAGGGACACGAGGTTGGATTCCACACCGGCGTCATGTCCGGCCCCGCGTCGTCGGCATCGTTGCGCGCCCTGGTGGCGCGCTCCGAGCTGGTCATCCTGGTGACCGACATCAACAGCCACAACGCCGTGCACGCCGCGCGGCGCGAGGCCCGGTTGCGGCGCCGCCCGCTGAAAATTGTCCGCAAGATGGGCGCGACGCAGTTCGCTGCCCTGCTGCGCGGCGTGCCCGGGGCGCCGCCCATCCCGCCGCCGCGCGAGGCCGTCTCTCTCTCGTCCTCCGTCTCCGTGCGTGCCGCGTGAGCTCTTCTGCGTCCTCTTGCCCGCCCGTCAGTAGCTGACCGCGAGCCCCGCACGCATGAACAGGCCGCGCGGCGACAATCCGCCGAGGTCGGTCGCGCCTGCCTTGGCGGCGTCGCTGCCGGGCAACGCCGGCACCAGCGTGAGCGCGTGACGGGGCGTCCAGCCGTACCCGCCCTCGCCGACCAACCACAGGCCGACCGGCGCCATCCAGGTGTTCAGCCGGACACCTGCGCCGAGGCTGGCATCGAACGACGACGTCCAGTACCGCGTGGCCAGCGGCGCGGGCGCCGCAGGGTCGTGCAGCGTCGCCGTCGCGTGGACCAGCCCCGGCGCGACCCGAACATCGACGTAGAAACCGGGCGCCGGCAGGAAGCGAGGCTCGAGCACCAGCGCGAGGCGCCACATCGCGAGCTCGGCCTCCACGCCGCGCGCCGGCGCGTCGCTGCCTCCAAGATCGAACGCCAACCCGAGCGCCGGCACCATCCCGACGCCGCCACGCAAGGTATGGAGCAGCGCAAAGGACATCTGCGCCAGCCCGTCGCCGCTCGAGAACGGATCGAAGCCCGGGTCGCGGACAATCGAACCCCGCACGCCGATCGCCCCCTGCCAGCGATCGACGTCGGTCCGCGCAGCCGCGACGCTGCCAGGCGGCGGCGGTGGCATCACGCCCCAGGCCGCGGTGGCGCTGGCCGCCGCCTCTGCGTGCGCGGGCGGCGCCGCCGCGATGGCCAGCGCCGCGCCGATCACCGCCATCGCCGCACCCGCTGCGTCGTCCCGTCACTCCTGTTCATAGACACCCTCCTCGAGCAAGCCGCCGTAGATGCGCCGGGTGCTGTCGTCGAGAGCGTCGACGTCGTACACGGTGACGCCGACGCCGCCGCCGGCGTGCAACGCGATCAAGCTCCGCCCGTGGTCGTCGCCAGCGCGTCCAATTTCAAAGACATCATCAATGGGAGAGTCGGCGCGCAGGCTGCGCACCTGCTTGCTAGCGACGTCGGTCGCCGCCAGCGCCGTTCCACCGGCGACGAAGGTCCAGACCCGTCGCCCCGTGGGCGAGACCCGCAGCGTCGTCCGGGCCTGCGAGATCGACAGCGGCGCCGCCGTGCGCGCCACGAGGTCGAGCACGTAGAAGGTCTGGTCGGTGGGGCTGCTACCGGCCAGCACCTTGAGCGCCGCGCCGACGAGCGGCACGTCGAGCACGGCGCCGACCTGGACGCCGACGGCGACGGTCTCGATGCTGTGAAAGGCCCGGCCCGCGGTCTGGCCGAGCTCCCAGAAGGCCACGCCGGCGCCCGCGGTTCCGCCCTGCCAGAGCAGCGCGACGTCGGCGGCGCCGGCGGCCCCCGCGCCGGCTGCGCCGCCCGTCACCAGCGACAGGCGCTGGTAGGGCGCCGGCAGCGCCACGTTGGTGACGATCGTCGTCGTCGGGTCGATCAGCACGGCGTTGCCGGCGGCCGGCACCAGCGCCGCCAGCCGCAGGCCGCCGTCGGTGCGCACGAAGGCGATGTCGGTCGGCACACCGCCGACGTCGACCACGTTCACCGACGGAAGAAAGCCGGCGGCGCCGCCCGGCGCGGGCGCCAGCTGCAGGACCATCACGTTCCGGTCGTTCTGGAAGCGGATGCCGATGCGCGCGTCGTCCGCGCTGGCGGGATCGCCGTCGTCGACGACGACCGCGGCCGGCGCCGGCGGTTGCGCGGCTGCGCTGCCGTCGTCGAGGCGCACGCTGATCTCGTCGTCACCACCGCCCCGGACTGTCCCCGAGCGGCAGCAACGCCAGCGCCTGCTGGCTTTGCACGATCAGCAGCTGGCTCGGACCGCCGGGCAGCGACAGCAGCGGCGTGATCATGAGATGGTCGGGGCGCCCGCCGAAGCTGTGCACGGTGTGGTGCCGCGCGGTCCCCGCCGCGAGATCGACGATCACCAGCTCGTTGGGGTTGGTGACCAGCGCCTGGCTGGCGTTCGCCGCGGCGAACACCACCGCCCATCGCCCGGTCGGATCCAGCATCAGGCCGTCGAGCGGATCGGTCAGCCCCAGCTCGATGTTCACCGCTGGCGCCGGCCCGTCGTCGTACGCGGTCAGGCGCGGCCGCTCGTCGGGCACAGCGTCGCCCAGGGTGGCGCGGTGCCCGGCGGTGAGCACGTAGAGCTTGTGCCCGTCAGGCGCGGCGGCGGCGGCGACCACGTCGCGGCCGGTCGGTGTCCGTCGCACCGCGAGCGCGCCGTCCGGCGCGGCGGCCAGCGCCACGACCCGCCGCGCGCCCACGTCGATCAGCGCCACCGACTGCGCGAGGCCGATCGCCTGAGGCTTCGCGATCGGTTGCGACCAGACCTCGGAGCGTCCACCGCCACACGAGCCGGCACTGGCGGCGCCGCCGCCGAGACACAACACCATCGCCAGGCGCGAAGAAACCGCTCGGTTCATGGCCGACTCCAATCGACGACGCGCGCGCCGAGCTCGTAGCCGGTCAGCGTGCGCGCGTCGCCGCTGTCGAGCGCGATCAAGGTGATCCGACCATCCGGGTGCTGCTGCGCCACGTAGCCGCGCCCCGCCGCCGCCGCGACGCCGGTCGCGATCGGTGGGCTGGCCAGCGGATAGCGACGCACCTCCAGCGTGGGGAAGAGCCCGAGATAGACGCCGAAGATCGCGTGGCCGTCGTCGCGCACGGTGACCAGCACGCGATCGCCCGCCGGCGACAGCCCGACGGCCTGGATCGGGGCGTCGGTCGCCTGGATCAGCGCCGGGTGCGTGCCGTCGAGCGGCAGCAGGCTGAACGCCCCCGCGGCCGGCGTCCCGTTGGGGCCGACCGACGCGTCGACGGCGGCCGCGGCGTCGGTCCCTGACCGGGCGCCGTCGGCCGCGCCCCCGTCCGGCGCGCCACCGTCGGCGGAGCCGCCGCCGGGATTGTTGGCGGGCGGGCTCGCGCTGTCGTTCGGGTGCAGCACCACGGCGCTGCGGCCGTCGGGCGTCGGGACCACCGACAGCACCGGCGCGTGCAGCCGCAGCGTGCGCCAGGTCGGGGTCGGCGTCGCGCCGAGCGCCAGCACCGTGACCCGCTCCGACGAGACCGCGTTCGAGTAGAGAATCGCGGTGGCGCCGTCGGCGGTGAGCACCGCCTGTCCGATGGTCTCGCCGGTGATCGTCAACCGGATCACGTCGGCCGCCGTGGGCGCCGCCGCGCCGAGCGGGATCAGCGCGACCTCCGACGTGTCGCGAACCACCGCGACGGCCCGGGTGCCGTCGGCGGTGATGTCGACGTCGGTGACGGCCCCGCTGAGCGGCAACGCGGTGATCGCGCCGCTCGCGAGGTCGACGACCGACACCGCGTGGCTGCCCTCGCGGCGCACGATCGCGAAGCGTCCGTCGCCGGTGATCGAGACGTCGCGGGTGTCGGCGCTGGCGTCGGATCGTCGCCGAGCGCGACGTTGGCGTCGACGCGCGGTCCGTCGGCGCCGTCCAAGGTGACGATGGAGACGCCGTCTTCGGTGACCGCGAAGGCGCGTCGCTCGTCGGCCGAGAACCAGACCGACGCCGGCCGAAAGCCGACCGCGAGCGTGGTGTGCGCCGCTGCCGGCGCGACCGCGGCGAAGTCGAGCACGGTGATGGTCTGAAACCCCTGCGTCGCCCGCACGTTCGCCAGGCTCTTGCCGTCGGTCCAGGCGATGGCGAACCGTCCGTGCGGCGAGGCGACCAACCGGTTGGCGCCGGCCACGACACCGGGGATGGTGCGGCTTGCCAGCGACGTTCCGTCGGTGCGCAGCAGGGTGACGTCGTTCGACAGCACGTTGAGCACCACCACCTGGTCGCCGCCGGTCGGATCGGGCACCGCGGCGATCGTCGTGGGCGCGTTGCCCGCCTCGACGGTCTTCACGGCCAGCGACGTGGCGTCGACGTAGGCGACGTGGCCGCTGGTCGGGTTGGCGATCCAGACGAATCGCCCGGTGGCGACCGGCACCTGGTAGGCGCTGTCGAGCTCGCGCTCGGGGGGCGCGGGCGCTCCGCCGGCGCCACCCTGGCTCCCCGACGAGCCCGCCACCGGGCCGCCCGACGAGCCGCCGTCGGAGTTGACGCCGCTGCCGTCGCCGGCCGCGCCGCCGAAGTCGGGTGACGCGCTGCTGGACCCCATCGAGCACCCGGCGGCGATCCCCAGCGCCAGAGTCGCTGCCCATCCGCCGGCCCACAGTGTGCGTTGCGCGGAGCCTGGTTCATGCGATCGCATCGCGTCGCCTCATCGCAAACGCGGTGCCAGCGCAGTGTCCGCGACAAATGGCCGCTTTCCGCGCGACGGCCGCGCTGCGCCGCCGCCGCGCCCGGCGCCGATCCCGACACGGCTGTCGCGATCCGGTCGCGCCTCGGCGATACTTTGATCGTGGGAGGTGATCGCATGCTGGCCGTGGCCCCTTCACGACCCGGTCCTCTCGTGGTGCCGGCACTGTTCGTGCTCCTCGCGGCCGCCGCCGGTTGCGGGTCGTCGCCGACGTGCGATCTCGACAGCACGCTGCGCCGCCGCGCCGGGGGCGGCGCCGTCGACTGCGGCCACGTCGCCGTCGGGGCACCGACCACGGCGACCGACCAATGCATCGCCGACCAGACCGCGCGCGGCGGGCCGTTCTTCGCGCGCTACGACCTGCAGGGGATCGATTCCCGCGTCTCGGTCGGCGTCGTGCGCGACCCGGGCGGGCGGTCGGCGCTGATGCTCTGGGACAGCGACCCGTCGGGCGGGGGGAATGCCGGCGCGCGGATCACCGAGACGTTCTGCGGCGGCGATCCCCCGATCCAGACGCCGCTGACCAAACCCGATGGTTTTCCTCCCGTCACCTGTACCGTCGAGATCTCGTCGGATCTGGTCTGCGCGGGGTGACCTTGAATCAGTCGCCGTCGCCGCCGACGGTGCATTGTTTGGACGGGCCGCTGTTTTGCGGTTATCAACATAGGCTGTGATACGCCAAACGGCGATCGCCCTCGCGATCCTGCTCGGGGTTGCGGTGGCGATCTCGGTGTTCGTGGGGCGGCAGCGGCGGCGGCAGGCGGAGCCGATGCGGGCTGCCCTGCTCGGGGAGATCGACGGCGGCTCGTGCGCCGGGCTCGGGCGCGCCCAGGTGCTGTCACGGCGGCTGGTGCTGGCCGACGGCCAAGACGACGGCGCGCGGGCGGCGCTCGCGCTCGCGGGGGCGTTGCTGGCGGTCGACTGTGGTCAGCCGCTCACCGAGGACGTGACCGAGGTCGCGTCGGACCCTGGCGGCCGCCACGGCGGCGACGAGCGGGCCGCGGCCGACGCGGCGGCGGCGCGCGTGCTTTTGCGGGTCGCCGCGGGCGAGGCGGTGGCGGCGGTTCCCGCGGCCGAGGCCGCCGTCGCGCACGCGCCCGGGACCCCGCAGCCGCTCTACGCGCTGGCGCGGGCGCGCGCGCGGGCCGGCGATCTCGTCGGCGCGAGCCGCGCGCTCGAGGCGGCGATGGTCGTGGGACCGGGGTTCCTGCCGGCGCGTCTGGCCTGGGCCGAGGTTCGGCTGGACCTCGGCGATCCGGCGGCCGCCGCCGAGGCGCTGCATGCGCTGCCCGACCCCGACCTGCGCGCGCGCCTGCTGCTCGACGAGGTCGAGCGGGCACGCGGCACCCCCGCCGCGCGGGCGGGATCTTCAGCGTCGCTCGACTTCGCCTGCCAGCAGCCCCAGCTCAGCTCGGCGCTGGAAGTCGCCGGCTGCGCGCTGCGCGACGCCACGCGCGCGCGGCTCGCGGGCGATCGCGTGCGCGCACGCACGCGGGCCGTGGCGGCCGCCGAGGCGTCGCCGCCCGAGCCCCGCCTGCTGGGCGAGGTGGCTCAGATGCTGGCCGAGCTCGGCGCCGTCGATCGCGCGGCGGCGCTCAGGGCGCGCGCCGATCGACTGGCGGCGCCCCAGATGCCGGCGCTGGCCTGGGCGGCGTTCGGGGTCGCGCTCGGGCGTGGGCGGACACCGCCGTCCCCGCCGCCGCCCGCGCCGCCGGCACCCGAGGGGCCGTTGCTGGAGATGCGGGCCGCGCTGGCGGCGGGCGGCATCGGCGCGCTCGCCGCGGTGATCGCGCAGTCGGGCGGCGACGGCCTGTCCCGGCCCGATCCCGATCGTGACCAGCTCGCGCGTCTTGGCCAGACCGGCGGGCGGGCGGGTGCGGGCGCCGGAGAGGCGACGCGCTTGGACGCGCCGGGAAACGATCCGGTGCGCGCTTACGTCGAGGGGCTGCGCGCGCGGCTGGCCGGTGATCTCCCGAACGCCGCCGAGCGTTTCTCCCATGCGCTGTCGGGGCACGGCGACGCGTGCCGCGCCGCGGGCGAGTACGCCGCGATCTTGCGCGCGCTCAAGCGCAAGCCTGACCCGAGCGCGTTCTCGGCCTTGCGCGCCGAGAACGCCGGCTGCGTGAACCTACCGCGCTGAATCGTCGTCGTCGGGGGCTACGGCCGCGGCCGCCGCCGTGTTGGTGGCGGTGACGGTGGCAGTCGCAGCGGAAGCAGGAGCAGCAGTCGCCGTCGGAGTGGCTTTGGCTTTGGGTTTGGCTTTGACGGTGGCCGGTGCCAGCGTGCCGGCGGCCAGTGCGGGCGCGGGGGCGGCGGCCGGTGCGGGCGCGGCGCCGGCGGGCGCGACCGCAACGGGGAGCGCCGAATCGTCCGGCTCCTCGGCGACCGGCGCCGCTTCGGTCTCGCCGTGCGACGGGCCGTGCTCGGCGCGCTCGACGTCGTAGCGGTTCTGTCCGTAGTCGATCCAGTACTGCTGGTTGTCGCGCACGTCGATGTGAACGAACTGGGAGACCGGGTAGTAGCCGATCCCCTTGATGCCCATCGCGAACGCGAGATCGCGCACCATGAGCGGCGTCATGCCCGGGATGCGAATGTCGGCCGCCATGCCGCGCGTGTGGTAGCTCAGCGTCGCCAGCGAGAACATCGGCGCGCGGAAGCCCGACACCAGAATGATCTTCTGTCGCGTGCGCTGCGCGATCCGGTACAGCAGCTCGATGAGCCGCGGATCGGGCGGCGTCTCTGCAGTGGTGCGCAGGCAGCGCAGCTGGTGCCGCAACTGCCGATAAGATTCGGGCTCGATCTCGCCGCTGGTGAGGTTGATCCGCACCTCCATCGACTCGCCGGTGTTGGCCGATTCGAGCGTGAAGTGTCCGATCTCCCCCGACGGGGGCCGCAGCGCCGGCCCGTGCCCGGTGGCCTGCGCCTCGGAGCCGTGCAGCGGGTGCAGCGCCACGGTGTCGGCGACCTGGATCATCGATCGCACGCGCGACTCCAGCCCGCCCATGCTCTCGCTCATGCGCCACGACCCGCACAGCAGCAGCACGGTCACCACCACCAGCGCGGCGCCCAGCACCGTCATCAACGTCGGCAGCGCGCGCGGCAACACCAGCGTGCGGATCGGGCGCTGCGGATCGCTGGCGATCATGATGCGCAGGCGCTCGCGCCGCCGGGGGCGCTGCGGGCTCTCCCCCTTCTTGCGCATCTGACGGACCGTCTCGGCGACGGTCATCGCCTTGAAGGCGCCGGTCGTGTTCGGCCGCTCGGCCATCGGCGTCGGCTAGGCTGCCGGGACCAGGTGCCCGTGCGCGTCGAGCTGGGGCTCGTCGGCTTCGATCGAGCGTTGCTTGGGCGTGCCCGAGGCGCCCATGAAGCTGGTGCCGCGGAAGACGCCGCCGGTCTCGATGCGCACGCTCTGCGCGACGATGTCGCCCTCGACCTTGCCCTTGGCGAGGATCTCGAGGTGACCGCTGCAGCGGACGTTGCCGATGATCTGTCCCGCCACCACGATGTCGGTGCCGATCACGTCGCCACGAACCACGCCGCTCTCCCCGATCACCACCTCGGCGCGCGACGCGAGGGTCCCCTCGACGGTGCCGTCGACCCGAAAGGGCCCTTCGGCGCTGAGCTCACCGCGGATGAAAGCGGAGCGGCCGAGGACATTCTCAATCGGTTCGCGGTCCGGGCGCGTGGTTTCGTGCTTTGATCGCCATCCCATCGCTTCCTCCTGTTGAGGGCCCCGGAACGGGTGGGGCCGTGCCCCTTACATCGGGCGCAACCGCCAAGAACTGAAGGCGCCACTGAACGAGCAACTGAAGGCGCTACTGAAGGCGCTACTGAAGGCGTTTTCCGAACATCTTGGTTGCCATTTCGACGCTTCGTTTCGGGTTCGTGTCGCGCATCGCCGTCGGCGCCGTAGCGTAGGTAAACTGCGGGTTTCTCGTCGGTGAATTTTGAGCGAAGCATCACTTGTCGGCTTGCGCGATCGCTTGTCTGCATCCAATGTGATGAGTGCGAGGCGGGGCGACGAGGGAGGAAGGAAAGGGCGGCCGGGGGAGACGAAAGGGCGGGTCGAATTGAGATCGTTCGGGGCGAGGGTGTGGGCGATTGTGAGCGCGGTGGCACGCGGGGGCGTGTGGTCTACCGACGGCATGATCGCTCGCACCCTCGTCTTCTTTTTAAAAGGAACCCTGGAAGGGTTCCTTAGACCTCCAGTTGCTCACGCTAGAGGGTTGGCTGGGGTCGCTCTGGCGATCGTGATCTTGCTGGGCGTGGGGGGCGTTGGATGCACGGAGACGGGGGAGGGGTTTGGGGATCTGTTCGGGGATCTTCAGCCGTCGGAGGGGGTGGATCGGGGGGCGTTGATGCCGTCGGGGGCTTTGGGGCCGCGGGTGATCTATCTGGATTACGCGGATGGCACGGCGCTTCCGAGGACCCTGCCCAATGCTTGCCATGCGGCGGCGCCGGCGTTTCGGTGCGTCTTCGGGCGGACGATGCTCGATTGCCAGCGGCAGATTCAGGCGTACCTCGACCGTTGGTACGCTGACTTCAACGTCGTCTTCACGCTGACGCGCCCCACCTCGGGGGCGTTCAACACCGTCGTCGTGACCTCGGGCGGCGCCTACTGGTGCGGCCTGGATCCGAATGTCGCGGGCGCGGCGCCGTTTCTCTGCGACGACATCAGCGGCGGTGCCGTCTACGCGTTTCGCGGCGGCGAGCAGGCCAAGGAGACGGCGATCATCATCGCCCAGGAGCAGGCGCATCTGGTCGGTCTCGAGCACACCGATAGCGAGGACGACCTGATGTCGCCCACGATCTGCGAGACCTGCGACGGCTTTGCGCGATCACCGCAGGCGGTCGTGAGCGACCGCTGCAACCGCAAGACCCAGTCCTCGTACCAGATGATGATGGATCGTCTGGGGGCGTGGCCCGGCGGACCGAAGCCGTCGGCGTTCGGGTGTCAGTCCGATTCGCGTCCGCCGACGGTTCGGTTCGTCGAGCCGGAAGATCAGACCACCGTCGGATCGGAGTTCTCCGTTCAGGTCGCCGCCATCGGGGACTGCGACGTCGCGAAGGTCGACGTCGCAGTCGCGCCTCAGGTCCTGCGCGCCTCCGCGACCGCGCCCCCGTACCGATGGGACCTGAGCAACATCACCGGACCGCAGACCATCGAGGTCACCGTCACCGACATCAAAGGTCACGTCGCGGTGAGCACCATCAACGTCATGGCGCGCGGTGGCGAGACGGCCAGCAGCGGCTGTGCCGTCGGCGGAGGCGCGGTGCGCGGCGCCAACGCGCGCACGATCGTCGCGTCTTTGGGCATCATGTGGCTCGCTGCGGCCGGAAGGCGGAGGCGGAGGCGCCAGGTGAGCGCCGCGGCGGGCCTCAAGCGGTCGTTGTCGCGGCCAGCCGACGCAAGCCAACCGCGCACAGCAGCGCCACCAGCGACAGCGTGCTGAAGCCCAGGATCCCGGGCGCCATCGACTCGGCCAGGCCCTGCAGCAGCAGGAGGTGAATCTTGGGATCGTTGGCCCATTCCGGCCGGGCCGGTACCTTGGAACCGACGGCGGCGATGTCGGCCATCACGCCGCAGGCGATCGAGGACAGCACCGCCAGACCGAGCGCGGCGATCGCCGGGAGATGCGCGCGCACCGGGCGATAGGCGAAATGAATCGCTGCGCCCAGGTCGAGCAGACCGAAGAAGAGGATCGCCCACATCGGGGCACCACCGTCGCGGATCAGGTTCATCATCGAAGGGCTCCTCGGGGTTGCGGCCACGCGGTTGGGGTGCGCCGCGGTTCAGGTTCGGGTTCGCGTTCGCGTTCGCATACCGGAAAACGCACCTGTCCCGTCCGCGTGACATCGATCGGCAGGTCGCTTTTGTTGGTCACGCTTGAACGGGCGCCGCGTTGGGTTCACCGTGGCGGAAGTGGACGGCGGCCCGGCAGACGGCGCGGCGGTCGATGATGACGTGATCATCGATCGGCTGCGGCGCGGCGATCCGAGCGCATTCGACGAGGTCTATCGACGCTTCACGCCGGGCCTGTTCGGGTTCCTGGCGCGTCTGACCGGACGAACCGCCATCGCGGAAGAGTTGCTGCAAGAGACCTGGCTCCGGTTCGCGACCCATGCCCGGACGCTGTCGCCCGCGGCGAACCTGCGCGCCTGGCTGTTCACCGTCGCGCGAAATCTTTATCGCAGCCACCGCCGGCGCGGCCTGGTCGACCTCGCGCGCCTGCGGTTCTGGCGCTGGTCGGCGGACGCTCGTCCGGGCCCACCGTCGCCGCACGATCTGGCCGTCGCGTCCGAGACCGAGCGCCAGCTGGAACAGGCACTGTCGGCGCTGCCGCTCGAGCAGCGGGAGATCCTGTTGCT
This sequence comes from uncultured Pseudomonadota bacterium, assembly GCA_963778795.1. GTDB lineage: Bacteria > Myxococcota_A > Polyangia > Fen-1088 > Fen-1088 > DASRQZ01. The sequence continues at coordinate 1,139,398 of CAVZVU010000006.1, forward strand.
GGTGGCGCTCGAGGGCTTCTCTCCCGCGCAGGCGGCGGCGATCACCGGCGTGCGCCCGGCAGCGGCGCGGCAGCGGCTGCACCGCGCGCGCACGTTGATCGGGGAGGCGCTGGAGACGGCGTGGCTGATTCGTGCCCCCAAGGGAGAAACCTGAGCGTGCGACATCGAGGAGGACCCGCAGCATGAACGACATGAACGATATGAACGACGATCGAAGACCGGATCTCATCGAGCGCATCCGCGCGTTGCCCCGCCCCGGCCTCGAGCCGGCGGCCGACGCGCGCATCTATGCGCAGGCGCGCGCGGCGTTCCTGGCGGCATCGTGGTCGGGAGCGACGCCGACGGCGGCAGCAGCCGCGCGGGGGCGCTGGTCGCGGGTCTGGAATCGCACGCTGGAGCCGATCCTGGTCGTGGGGGCCGTCGCCGGTTACCTGACCTGGACCGCGACCGCGCTGGCGGCCATCGATTGGGGGCGCGGCTTCGACCGCGCGGTGGCGGCGCGTGCGGCGCGGTCCGCGGACACGCGTTAGACGCGAGGACGCGCACGCTCAAGGGGCCAACGGTGGCGCGGCATCGGCGGGCGGTATCGGGACCAGCATTTCGGGCGGGAGCTTGATGGGGGGCATCGGAGGGTCGAAGCGCGCCTCTTCGGGGAAGGGCTGGGCCGTGCGGAGCGGACGTCGCTGCCAGACCGGGAGCTCTTCGTCGGGGGTCGCCGTCGCCGCGGTCTCGGGCGATTGCGGTTCGGGCGCTCGCGCGTCGCGGGCCAAGCGCGCGGCGGGCGGTGACGCGCCCGCTGACGCAGACGGTGGCGTCGGGGCTGGTGCTGGCGTCGACGCCGACGGTGACACCGCCAACTCTGGACGCGCGCCGCGATCGCCGCGTAACCGGGAGGCGAGCATCGCGGCGCCGAGGCCGATCACCAGCAGCAGTCCCGCGGCGGCGATCACCAGCAGAGGTGGCGGTCGGCGCCGCGATGCGGACCGCGACCGGGACTGGCGAGAAGGCCCCATGGCAGGCACGCGCGCCTTCAGTATATGGGGGCGGGCGGCGCGCCGCGCGTCACGCCGGCTGGATTCGTCTATTCCACGCGCAGGTCGTCGAGCAGGTAGCTGACGCCCTGTACCGGGAGGCCGCACTGGAAGGACTGGTACATGTCGACGTCGAACACCACCTCGCTGCCCACCGTCGCCGGCAGCGGCGCTTCCACGGTGCGCACATCGCCCAACCAGACGGATGCGCCGTTGGGAAGCGTCTGCTGGACACTCAGCGTCTCGGTGGTGGGCAGGGCGATGTTCGCGATCTCTCCACCCGGAACGGCCATGCGGATCGACGTGCCGTAGGTTCCGACGACCTGCGAGTACTGGGCGAGAGGACGCAGTGAGAATCTGACGAAGCGATCGCCAGGGCTGACCGCCAATCGCACCGTCAGGCGCCCGCTGACGCCCCCTGCCAGCGTCAGCAGGCCATAGTCTGAGGACAGCAGAGCCGACTTCTGGCCACTGATGGGCGCGAGGATCGTCGCGGCGACGACGGCGGCGCCCCCTACCGTTGCGTCGGCCCCCTCGAAGCCGTCCTCGGCGACCAGGGGAGGTGCCTCGATCGTCGTGAGGGCGGCGATTGGCGTGCCGGCGTTGCCGGCCAGATCGGTCCAGGGATCGACCGCGATCGTGTAGGTAGTTCCGTAGCGCAAGGCGATGTTGGGTTTGCTGAAGAAACCGATGCCGGCGCCGGCGCCGGCCGGCAGGAAGGGGATAAGAGGGATCGTATCGCCACCCCCCACCGCCTGTGCAGTGACTTGGGCAGGCAAGGGTTCGGATGCTAGTAAGGATAGCGGTCTCAATGGATCCGGATCCGGATTGGTGGCCGAGTTCGCCAGCGAGGGACCGGCGGTGTCGGGAATCCCGGTGAAGTCGAGGCGAGCCATGTAACCGAAGCCGACGTCTCCGTGAATGATCTCCGCCGTGCCGGTCGCCATGCCAGTCACCCCGTCGGACGTCGCGCTGAAGTGAAAGTCACTGTAGCGCGCGGCGCTGCCAGCGCAGAGTTGATCGAGCAGCTGCAGATTGAGTGAGTCGGTGCTCTTGAAGGCGACGCCGTCGTCGCTGGCGAACAGGGCGGGCACGGCCTCGCCGGGCGCTCCGATCAGGGAGGTCCCGCCCGCCGGATCGACCCGAAGCACAAAATCTTGCGCGGTGGGCAACGTCCCGATCGATTGCGGTAGCGTGAGCCCGGGCAGGCTGGTCAACGTGAGCTGCCCGTGGACCACGAATGATTGCGGCGCGCTGAGCGGACTACCCTGTTTGGGTGGCGCCGAGGTCGAGCAGCCGCCGAGAGCGGCGGCGAAGAGGATCTGTGGAATCAAAGGGCGGCGCGACATACCCCGAGGAATTGCAACCCCCAGACCAACCCGTCCCCCCGCGGGAATCGGCGCTGCCCGCGACATAGCCGCGACACCTCTGTCACGCGCCCTCGAATAGCCATCAACCTGGGAGCCGCCCCGGTAGGAGCCCCGGGAGCGGCCGTGGGAATCAACCTGGGAGGGAAGGAAGCGCCTTAGTAGCCGGGGAGCGGCCTGGTAGGGGCCTTGGGAATCAACCTGGGAGCGGCCTTGGGAAGGGAGCGGCCTTGGGAATCAACCTGGGAGCGGCCCTGGGGATACCCTCAGGCTTGAGCTTCGTTACAAGGTGAGGAGACGCCCGCCACCAAACCGCGGTTTTCCTTCCCTGGAGTGGCGTGCTAACTTTCCGCCCACTTCGCCGGCCGCCGGATGAGGCTCAAACATGTTCAATACTTGGCGCACTTCTGATCACGAGGAATTCCCGCGTTTGGTCTCCGTCGAGACCACCAGTCGATGCAACGCGGAGTGCCCGTTTTGTCCCTACAACGTGCGGTCTCGCGAGAAGACCCACATGGACCAGGCGCTGTTCGAAAAGATCATTCAGGACTGCAAGGAGTTCCCGCTCCCCGCCATCGAGCCCTTCCTGAACGGCGAGCCGTTCGTGGATCCGAAGATCATGGACCGGCTCGAGTACATCCGCAGCCACCTGCCCGAGACCAAGCTGCGCGTCTACTCGAACGGCTACGCGCTGTCGCCGAAGCGCATCGACGAGCTGTGCGGGCTGGGCATCGATCACCTCTACATCAGCCTCAACACGCTCAACCCCGAGAAGTACAAGAACATCATGGGCTTCAATCTCGCGCGCACGCTCGAGAACGTGAAGTACCTCACCGACGACGCGCGCAAGCACAAGGTGGCGCGCAAGATCACCCTGCGCATGACCCGCATGGACGACACCACGCTCGAGGAGCAGGCGCAGTTCAAGGAGTTCTGCGACGCAGCACGGGGTGCGCTGCTTCATCGTCGGGCTGTTCAATTACAAGGGCGACATCAAGAGCCCGCTCCCGGTGCCGAGCTACGCCTGTGAGCACATCACCCGCCTCGACATCCTGTCGAGCGGCAAGGTCGCCCTGTGCTGCATGGATCAGGAAGGCGCCTATTCGCTGGGCGACGTGAACAATCACTCGGTGCTGGAGGTGTTTCGCGGCGAGGAGTCGCGCCGCTATCAGGAGATGCATCGAACCGGGCGCCGCACCGAGATCGCTCCTTGCGGCTCGTGCAATCTCTTCTGGCCCAGCACCGACAACATGCCGTTCTTCAAGGCGCTGGGTCACGCGACGAAGTTCTGGGCCTACTTCGCGACCTACCGCCCGATCGGTAAGAAGGCCATGACGGTCAAGCCCTGCCCCGAGCACGCAGCTCAGCTCCCGGATGTCGCGGCCAGCTCGCTCAAGCGTCCGCCGGCGGGAGAAACGTCGCCGCCCGCTGCGTGAAGGTCGTTTTTCTTTCGACATACCCGCCCGCGCCGTGCGGGATCGGTGACTACACGCGCGAGCTCCGGCGCGCCGTAGAGGGGGCCGCCCCCGACGTGACGATAGAGCTCGTCGCCGAACGCCATCCGTCGGTGAAGAGCGAGCTGGACGCCGGCGTCGAGCGGGTCTGGCAGCGTGGCAGCGGCTGGGACGTCGCGGCCGCGGCCGCCGTGATCGCGCGCCGCCCGCAGGTCGTGCACGTGCAGCACGAGGAGGCGATCCTCCATCAGGACGCCCACCTGATCCGCTTTCTGAAGGCGGTCGGCAAGGCGGGCATCGCGCGGGTCGTGACGTTGCATTCGGTCTACGGCGGGCGATTGGGCGTGCCGATCCTCTGGTGGCCGCCGCCGATCTTCCACCGCGCGATCGCCGACAACGCGGAAGCGATCGTGGTGCATCAGCACCAGGGTGGTCGCGACTTCCTGGAACGACAGGGGGTTCCCCCGGCCAAGATCCTGGTGATCGCGCACGGCACGCCTCACGTCGACGGCGGCCCGCGCGCCGCCGCGCGCGCCCGCCTCGCGCTGCCGGCCGATGCGAAGATCGCGCTCTTCTTCGGGGTGATTCACATCAAGAAGAACCTGCACACCATCGTGGCCGCCGCCCGCGGCGTGGCGGCCGCCGTGCCGGGCTTTCGCCTGGTGATCGCCGGGCGGCTACGCGACCGCACCGTCCTCGACACGATCTACGGCCGGCGCCTGGCGCGCGCGATGCGCCCGGGCATCGAAGCCGGCTGGCTCGATTTCCGCGGTGGTTACATTCCGGCCGATGACATCCCCGCCTATCTCGCCGCCGCCGACATCGTGGTCTTCCCCCACGACCAGCGCTACGGTTCGGCCAGCGGGGTCTTTCACCTCGCGCTCGGCGCCGGGCGCGCCTGCGTCTGTTCGTTGTCGCCCAAGTTCGGCGAGGCGCGCGAGATCTTCGGCAGCCAGATCCCGGCCGCCTTGGCGCCCGCGCGCGACGTCCCGGCCTGGCAGCGCGCCATGATCACCCTCCTGTCGAACGAATCGCTGCGCGGCGAGGCCGAGGCGCTGGCGCGGACCGGCGCCGGCATCACCGCCTGGCCGGTGCTCGGCGCGCGCTACGCCGAGCTCTACCGACAGGTCGCCACCGCGCGGGCGACGGGCGCGACCGCGGGCAGCGGGCCGCGCGCGTGATTCCCAACCGCTACCACTTCATCTGGTTCGGGCGCGAATTCCCGCTGACCCACGCGCTGGCGATCCGTTCCGTGGCCGCGACCTGCGCGCCCGAGGCGATCGTCCTGCACGCCACCGACGATCTCTCGGGACAGCCCGACTTCGATCCGCTGGTCGCCGAGCTGCCGTCGTTCTCCGTGCGGCCCATCGACATCGGGGCCCTGCTCGACGAGCCGAGCCTGCCTGATCCGCCCCGCCTGCGTCAGGTCTGGGATCAGCTGATCAGCGCGCGGCGCTGGGCGGCGCTGTCGGATGTGCTGCGCTACCTGGTGCTCTACCGTGAGGGGGGCGTCTATCTGGATCTCGACACGCTGACGGTGCGCGACGTGCGCCCGCTGCTGTCGGAGCCTGGCTTCTGCGGCCGCGAGCGCATCCTGGTCGACGCCGCCGTTCACCGACGAGGTTCGCCGCTGCGTTACCTGCGCACCGCCCCGCTCGATGCCGCGCGCTGGCTCTGCAGCCGCACCGAGCGGGGGATCGGGCGCTTCGCGCGTATCGCTTCGCTCTATCCGGCGGCGATCAATGGCGCGGTGCTGGCGCTGCCTCCGCTGCACCCGGTGGCGCGCGAGGCGTTGCGCCGCGTCCCCGATCTCGTGCCCGAGCTCGAGCGGCGGCGCCCGGTGATCGGCCCGGATCTCCTGCAAGACCTGATCGACGGCGAGCGCCGGTCGGACGTCACCGTCTTCGGCCCGGCCCACTTTTATCCGCTGGGACCGCAGATGGCGGCGCAGATCTTCCGGGTGCGAAAGTGCGCGCGCGATCTCGATCGGGCGCTCGGCGAGGCGATCAGCCCCGAGACGTACATCGTTCACTGGTACAACGACGGACTGAAAGCGCTGCCCCGTCCGCCCGATCGCGCCTCGATCCACGCGCTGTGCGATCGACAGATGTTCTCTCGGCTGGCGCGTCCCTTCTTGCCCGGAGAGGCGCCCCCGCCGGAAGCCGCGCGATGAGCCGTCGCGCCCGCGCCGTGCAGCTGCTGTTCTTCCTGGCGGCGCTGGGCGCGCTGCTCTGGCTGCTGAACAAGGTCGGCTGGTCGAACATCGGCCAGGCGCTGGTGAAGGTCGGCCCGTCGGGCGCGCTGATCCTGGCGGGGTTGGGGTTCACCGAGACGATCCTCGACAGCGTGGCGCTGGCGATCGTCATTGGCCAGCGGCGCTCGTTCCACGTGCTGTTCCTCAACAGCCTGGGCGCGTTGCTGAACCAGATCCTGCCGTTCGATCTGGGCGAGGTCGCCAAGGGCGGGCTCATGCACCGGACGTTCCCGCGCGGGGAGACCATCGCCGGCACGATCGTCTGGAACTACGTCTTCAAGATCTCGCGCCCGCTGGTCACGCTGGCGGCGGCGTTGATTGGTATCGTCTACGCCACCAGCGTCGACGCGAAGGTGCGCTTGTTGATCCTCGCCGGCGCGTTGATCTCCTTCGTCCCTTACCTGGTGCTGCGCCTGGTGCTGCGGCGCGGGGCCGCCGTGCTGATCGTCCGGCTGCTGCGCTTCGTGCGCATCGTGCGCAAAGATCCGGAGCGGATCCTGGCCAAGGCGCTGGAGATCGACGAGATCGTCGCCGGCTTCTGGCGCGATCGCCCGCGCGCCTTCCTGGCGGCGATGTTCCTGCAGATCGGCGCCCGGATCGCGTCGTGGTCCAGTCTGTTCGCGACGCTGCGGCTGCTCGGCCTTCCCATCCCCTTCAAAGAGTGCGCGCTGCTCTACGCCGCGATGAACACCGCCGAGCTCCTGATCACGCTGGTGCCGGCGCGCCTGGGCGTCGCCGAGGGGGCCGCCTTCGGCATCTTCAAGATGTGCGGGCTGCAGGCGCAGACCGGCGTGATCATGTACGTCGTGCTCCGGCTCAAGTCGCTGGCGACGACCGGCGTGCTGGCGCCGTTCGCCTTCCTGCGGGTGGGGCCCGCGGATGCCGACGCGACCGCCGGTGACGACGCCGACAAGGCGGCGCGCCCCGATGGCGACTAAAAGGGCAGCGGTATCTGCAGAACGATCATGGCCTGGCGCGCGGCGGGCATGCCACTCGCGATCTTGTTGAAGTAGAGGCCCGGGCCAAAACGAACGCCACTCCGGGTAACGTATTGGACGCTGCCGCCCATGTTCTTGCCAAACGAGCGCACGCCGATCTCGATCTCGGGCGTCGGTCGCAGCGAGAAGGGTGACTTGCTGTCCTTGCGCTTGGTGGTGCGCGGCTGAAATGGCAGAGCCAGCGAGGCGCCCCACACCGAGGTGCCGTCGGGACCCGGGACGCTCGGCCGCAGCGTCCGGATGGCCTTCGACGTCGGCGCCGGGTCGACGTCGGTGCCGAGCGGGAGCAGAGGCGACACGATCGTGGCCGTCGGGCGCGGCGCCACGGCCGTCTTGGCCGATGTTGCCGACGCGGCCGACGGAATGCGATCCGCAGCCGCCGCGCAGCGATCTCGCGCCGCCAGCGCGAGCGCAAACACGACCACGGTGACGGCGAGCTTGAAGCACCACATGCGATTCGGAGTACGGATGTCGCCCGGGCGGCGGCCGTATTTTTCATCGGCTAAATGGCGCGGACCTCAACCTCGGCCGTCACGCTCCGGCTTTCGGGCGTTTCCATCGGGCCTTGCCCCTAGGCAGGCAGGCCCCATCTTGTGGGGGGGTGAGGTGGCGGCATGTTTGTTCTCTATGCGACGACAATCAGCGCGAGCGCATATCTAGCTGATCAAACCGGCGTCGACACCAATCAGGGAGCCGAGGTGCAGCCTCAGCCGCAGTCTCGGCGGGCGGCGCCGTACAACCCCAACCCAACCAAGACAACCAAGGCGAATGCCCAGGGCAATGCCACGGCGAAGACCGCTGAACCGGCGCCCGCACCATTGCCCAGTGAACCGACCGAGGTGAGCCCGACCCATCCCGCGGCGGCGGAGACCAACCAGGCGTTGCCGCCGGCGCCCGATAAGACCACGGCCCCGCGGCAGGTCGATGCCTCGGGCAGCCCGCTGCCGAGCGAGCACATCGATCAAGCCGGTCAACCGTCGACCATGACCGACACCCCGGTCACGCCTCCCGCGCCGGAGGGGCGCGACCAGCTCGACTCCCCCGCCACACCGGAAGGCAAGGTCGTTCCGCCGCCGCACAAGACCAGCACGCAGCCGAAGAGCCAGCCCCGCACCGCGACGCCGCCCGCAACGCCGGCGCCGCCTCCTTCGCCGGGGCTCGACATGACGCGCTCGCCTTGGGGCGAAGGCCCCAACGACGTGCGCTGAGAGTGTCGCGCGACGACGCAGGCTTCAATCCTGAACATCCTCTGGCAGGATGGACACCATGAAACTTGTTGTCGCCGCCTGCGCGTTCGTTACGCTCGTCTTCATGGCGATCAATTCAGATTCAGGCGCCGCAGCGACCCAGCCGCCGGCAGCGACCCAGCCGCCGGCAGCGACCCAGCCGCCGGCAGCGACCAAGCCGCCGGCAGCGACAACGATGGGCTCGGCGGTGATCACCTGGGACGAGATCCAGACGCGCATCAAACCGACAAAGACTGGACAGCGGCGCGACGTCTTCGACGCGCCGACGCCAACCCTCGATCGGTTCCACTGCCACATCACGACGCTCAACCCGGGCGAGAACACCGGGGCCCTCCACCGCCACCCCCAAGAGGAGATCGTGATCGTCAAAGAGGGGACGCTGGAGATCAACATCGACGGCAAGAAGCAGACCGCCGGCCCGGGCTCGATGATCTTCTACGCCGCCAACGAGAACGAGAACATGACCAACATCGGGAAGACGCCAGCGACCTACTACGTCTTGCAGTGGTACACCGCGCTGACGCCCAAGGAGTGAGCGCGCTAGCGCAGATACGAGCTGATCGCGTTGTACCAGGTATCCCCCAGCAGCCCGTAGCCCGCGAGGTTGGGGTGCAGCACGTCGGTCATCAGCAGGGTCTTGAAATTCGCGACAGAGGCGAACGGGTTATACGCGTCGACGAGGATCACGTGCTTGCCGGCAGCTGCGCGCTGCTGGACGATGGCAGGGATCGCGGCGTTGTAGGCCTGGACGCGCGGGTTGATGGTGTCGTCGGTGATCGGTATCAGCTGCCCGACCGCGAGCAGCGCGTTGGGGGCGTCGGCGATGATCCGGTCGACCAGCGCCGCCAGACGCGTGGGTGCATTGGCCAGATCGATACTGCGGTTGACGTCGTTGGTCCCGATCAGCAGGAGGATGATGTTCGGGTGGTAGGTCGCGATCGCGCCATTGGCCAGCGGTGAGATCCCACCGGGCGTGAGGTTGTTCGGTGCGGGGTCGATGGAGAACCCCGAGTGACCCTCGTGATTTGGCGGAAAGGCCACGTTGTCGACCATGAGCGGGCCGTTCGCCAGCGAACCGACGAACGTGACATGCTTGGCCGCCAGAAGGCTCCGATGAAAGAGCTCGACGCGATAGCCGCCATTTTCGGCGGGGAATCCGTCGGTGATCGAATCGCCGAACGGTAGGATCACGCACGCGGCCCCGCCGGTGGGGCAGGGGGCAAAGGGCGCTCCCCCGTCGGCGCCGGCCGCGTCCCCAGCGTCGCCGCGTCCGGTGTCGCCCGCGCCGACGACGTCTCGATTGGCGTCGCCCGGTCCGCCCGCGTCGCGATTCGCGTCGGCACCACCGTCAGCGCCTCCATCGGTCGCCGCCGGGGCCCCGCCGCTGCCCGTCTGTCCACCGGCGCCCGACCGGCCGCCTATCGCCGCGAACCCGCCGCTGCCGGCCTGGGCGCCTCCCGTGCCAGCGGCGCTGGCGCCGCCCGACCCGGTCGGTGCGGCCGTGTCGGTCCCGGCATCGGCGCCGTCCGATCGGGAGCTCTGACAACCAGCCAGCGCGGCGAGCGACAGGCCGGCAACCCAAACCACGACGCGACGAAGAGGGGGCATGCGGGCGCGAGCCTACGCCCGCTCGCTTGCCCAAGTCGACTGGCAAGATCCGGCCGCGACACATCCGCGCGCGGGGGCGTATGCTGCCGGTCAATGGGTGCGGCGGTGGCCGACGGGATGATCGACAGCGCGCTGTGATCGACACCAAAAGCGCCGAGAAGTCCGCCGAGAAATTTGGCGCCGGATCGCGTTGGGCCGGCGCACCGCGCGCGCTCCTCGAGGTGGCGATACGGCGGCACGGCGGCTGGGACGCCTGGCAGAAGCATCGTCTGGTTTCGTTGCGTCTGACGTCGCTCACCGGTCTGGTCCCGCGCAGCAAGGGGGTTGGGCGGACCTTCCCGATCCCGTCGCGGATCGAGGTTCGACCACGCGAGCGATCGGCGACCTTCTTCGACTATCCGCAACCCGGCGGGCGCGGCACGTACACCGACGGCGCGCTGGCGATGATTGACGAAGGGGGCGTCGTGGTGGCGTCCGACGCCGATCCCCGGCCGTCGTTTCGCGGATGGCGCAAGCTCCGGCGCTGGCGACCGATCGACGCGCTCTACTTCTTTGGTTACGCGCTGACCCACTACCACGGCTTGCCCTTCACGCTGGTGGACGCGCGTCCGCTGGCGTTGCGCCCGGTCCGATACCAGGGGCGGCGCCTGACCGGGATCGAGGTCGAGTTGCCATCCACCCTGCACACGCACAGCCGGCGGCAGACGTTTTACTTCGAGGAGGACGGGCTCTTGCGTCGCCACGACTACGTCGCCGACATCGTGGGATTCTGGGCGCGCGGCGCGCATTTCTGGAGCGACTTCGTGACCGCCGACGGCATCGAGATCGCGCGGCGGCGGCACGTGGTCGCGCGCCTGGGGCGCCGCGCGCTCCCGTTCGTGGCCTTGCACGCCGACCTGATCGTGGATGATGTCTAGCAGCCCGTGGTGAAAGTCTCCCGTCGCCGAAACGGGCGGAGCCAGCCCGTCTGCTGCGTTGCTCGTCGGTTAAATACGCGGAGTATTCGCCCTCCTCGCGCCTTGCAGCCGGGCCGGCTGCGCCCATTTCGGCTCGGTCCGACTTTCACCACGGGCTGCTAGCTCGGAACCCTCAAAGGGTTCCGAACCTCCCGCGATGGGGCTCCGACGGCGAAGCCGTCTACGCCCGACGCGCTAGCGGGCAGCGGGCGCGGCGGCGCGGCTGGCGGCGACCGCGTCGGCCACCGCCCGGGCCTGCAGGCCGATCTCGCGCAGCAGGCCGGTCGACACGTTGGCGTAGCCGACGAAGTAAAGGCCGGCGTGCGCGCCGGCGCCCTTCCAGTCGCGCGGGTAACCATCGTCGCCCAGCGCGCCCGGCACGCCGACGATGTCGCCCAGTTGCGCGCGATATCCGGTCGCCAGGATCGCGGCGTCGAAGTCGGCCGTGCTCTCGTCGGAGAACACCGCGCCGCCGGCGGTGAAGCGCGCCAGCGCCGGCTTGACGGCGATCGCGCCGCGCTTGATCGCCGCGACGGTCCCCACGTCGATGAGCGGGATGCGCCCGCGCAGCTTGATCGACGACAGCGGCCCCTGCGCGGGGCGCAGCAGGCCGTGGCGCGCCAGGTTGCCGAACGACAGCCGCGACACGATCCGACCGATGCGGTCGCGCGAGCGCGATCGGCAGCTGGCGCAGGCGGATGCTGGTCACCTGCATCGGCATGCCCAGGAAGTCGCGCGGCACGACGTTCACCGGCGTCCGCACCGACAGGGTCGGGGTGGCGCCGTGCTCCAGCAGATCGAGCGCGATCTCCGCGCCGGTGTTGCCGGCGCCGACCACCAGCACGCGCCGCCCGGCGAAGCGCGCGCCGTCGCGGTACTGCCGGGCGTGCAGGATCTCGCCGCCGAAGCGTTCCTGATCGGGCAGCCGATCGGGATTCGCCACCCGGTTGTACCCCGCCGCCACCACCACCACGCGGCGCGCGGTAGTGGGCGCGCGCGCTGTCCACCAGCAGGCCGATCGCCCTGCGCGCGGATGCGTCGCACCGGCTCGTCGGTGCGGGGCGCGATCGCCGAAGTGCGCGGCGTACGCTCGAGGTACGCGACCACCTGTGCGCGCGACGGGTAGCGCGGCACCTCGCGGGCGAACGCCAGGCCCGGTAGGCTCCGAATGTGCTTGACCGTGTGCAGGTGCAGGCGCAGGTAGTGGTTGCGCCACGACGTCGCCAGATCGGGACCGGCCTCCAGCACCACCGCGTCGATTCCCTGCTGCTTCAGGCACGCGGCGCTGGCCAGGCCGGCGGGGCCCGGCGCCGACCACGACCGCGTCGACGTCGGCGATGACCTTTGTCGAGGGGGCTCGCCCTTCGCCTGCGCCGTCATCGGTCGTCGGCATCGCACGGGCGACACTACCACCAGCGCGCGCCCCGTGGGGCCGAGCGGGGTCAGCGACCGAAGTCAGCAGAGGTATGGCCCAACCTCGACCGGCGACCTACATTGAAGTCATGCGATGGGAATCGGGGCGCCGCAGCTCCAACGTCGAGGATCGGCGCGGGATCTCCCTGCGCGGCGGCGCGATCGGCGGTGGCACGCTGATCGTGGCGCTGGTGGCGGCACTGCTCGGCGCCCCGCCCAGCTTGATCCGATCCCTGCTGGGCGGCGCGGGCGAGGGAACCGCGGTCGAGTCCCCCTCGGGGCGCACGCCGACCGCCGCCGAGAACCAGGCCGCCGAGTTCGTGAAGGTGGTCCTCGGCAGCACCGAGGATGTCTGGACCGAGGTGTTGCCGCGGACCGGACCGCAATACGTGCCGCCGAAGCTGGTGCTGTTCACCGATCTGGTTCAGTCGGCCTGCGGCACCAACAGCGCGGCGGTCGGGCCGTTTTACTGCCCGCCCGACCGGCGGGTCTACCTCGACCTCAGCTTCTTTGCCGAGCTGGCCCGGCGCTTTGGCGCGCCCGGCGACTTCGCGCAGGCCTACGTGATCGCGCACGAGGTCGGCCACCACGTTCAGAACCTGCTCGGGATCTCGGAGCGGGTGCACGGCGCACGCGCCAGCCTCTCGGCCACCGAGGGCAACCGGCTTTCGGTTGCCACCGAGCTTCAGGCCGATTGCCTGGCCGGCGTCTGGGCGTATCACGCCAATCGCACCACCCAGCTGATCGAGCCCGGCGACACCGACGAGGGGTTGCGCGCCGCGAGCGCGATCGGCGACGACACGCTTCAGAAGGCGGCGCGCGGTCGCGTCGTCCCCGAGTCGTTCACCCACGGAAGCTCTGCGCAGCGCGTGCGCTGGTTTCGCACCGGAATGACCACCGGTCGCGTCGCCGACTGCGACACGTTCTCGACCTCGACGCTCTGACGCCGGCGCGCGCGTTCCGACAGGGTCAGCGTTGTACCTTCGGGTCGGCTGCCGGCCACGTACGACGTTTCCCGCATTCGATCGCCGCGGTCGTGACAGGTCGCGTTCGGCTGCCTAGCTTGGGCGAGCGATGTCAACCAAGGCTGAACAGTTCCGGACGGAGCAGCAGCGCAAAGGCCACCGGCGGAAGACCAAGCATGCGCCACAATCTCGGAAGAACGCCCCGGCCGGCACGCAGAAGGCCGCCGAGCGAAACCGGTCCCGCAGGGCCGGCAAGAAGGGCGGAGCCGAGCTGGAGGTGTCGCTGTCGGGGAAACCGTCGCGAAAGTCGACCCGCAAGAGCCAGGGCCGCGTGAAGCGAACCGACAACCTCCGGCGCAAGGCGCTTCGCAAAGCCGGCTCGGCGACGGCCAAGGCGGCGGGCGCCGCGTCCCGAAGACGATAGCGCCGGTCGTCGCGTCAAGTCCCTGCGCCGCCCGCGGCCATCACCATCAAGGGGAGACGCTCGCGCGCTTCGCGGAGGCCGAATCGCCTCCCTTCAGCGCGTCAAACAAAGCCCGCATCAGGTAGTACTCGTTGTACGGGCGATCGTCGGTGACCAGAATCGGCCCGGCGTCTCGGACAAAGGCGCGCGGATCTTCTTCCGATCCAACGACTAGGCCCAGGAAAGTCCTGGGGTCCTTCTCCTTCACCCATTCCCCCAGATCGGCCTTGGCGGCGTCAGGCATGCGGCCGGCCATCACCTCGGGCGAGGGAATGTCGATGGGAGACATCGATGCCAGGAAATGGTGCCCCCACCCTTCATGGGACAGGAACATCCTCACGTAAGGAAATGATTCGTTGAGAGAATTCACGACGGCTTGCACGGTCTTACCCTTGGTGTTGGGCATCCATTGCTGGAGAATGCCACCCTCCTTGAGACGTGCCTTGACGGCCGTGTAGAACTCCTTGGAGTAAAGGAGGCTCGATCCCGCGGCCTCCACTGGGGGCGGCGGGTCGAGCGTGATGATGTCGAACGTTTCCTGAGTTCGCCGGAGAAATCGGCGACCGTCGTCGATGACGATCCGGCCGTTGGGACGATTCATGAGCTCCTTGGCGTCGTCGAAGTAGTACGGGAACGCCTCTCTCACGCTGGGAACGAGCTCGACGACCGTCACGGCGAGGTTCCAGCTCATCAGGGCGCGAAAGGTCGTTCCCATGCCGAAGCAAATGGCGAGGGCGGAGGTGGGCTTGTGGGCGAGCACGGCCAACGGCAGGTGCGCCATCACCTTTGTGATTGTGGTCAGGTTGGTAATCCCGATCCCGTTCACGAGGAGCTTCTTGTCCATTCCTGAGCCGAAGGAGACGATGGTCGCGGTGTGGTCGCGACGGACGACGTTCTCGCCGGGTTGATAACCCTTGCCCTGATCCTCGTAAGTCCGAACCACGGTCACCGAGACGAACAGGAGCAACACCAGAGCAAAGGCCTCCTTGCGATGCTCGCGGAGCGCATAACCACCGAAAAATCCGACCAGGGAGAGCACCGTGTACGGGGCCGCGAGGAGAAGCAGCGCCGCCTTGAGCCCCATCGCGGGCAAAATCAGGTACGACGCGACCAGGGGACCTACAATGCAGCCGAGTATATTTATCGCGTAGGAAACACCGGCCTCTTCAGGGTTTCCATTCGAACCCTCGTCGATGAGCTTTGGCGTCAAATATCCAAGCAACGCGCAAAATGGAAATATGCTGGCCAGCGCTCCAAATCCACCCAGAACACTGGCAAGCAGCGGAGCGATATTGAGCGCGTGAATTCGCGGGTCGTTCAAAGCGATGGGTAGAAGACCGGTGATGGCGAGCCACGCGATGAGCTGTCCGGTGGATACGACCATCCGCCTATTCAGATGTCTTCGGTACAACAGCGAGCCGATCCAGGTGGCGAGCAAGTACGTGAAGAGGAGAAACGCGAAGGAGTAGACCTGCGTCTTCAGAACGACGGTGAAGGCACGGGTCCAGACGACCTCCATCGCCATCGAGGTGAATCCGGTCGTAAACAGGATGACCATCGTGGACCAGTCGCGTCGTCGAACGGCGGGTCCGGCGAGTGGCTGGCCGAGTGGCTGGGCGCGAACCTCGCCGACGTCTTTCCTGTCCCTGCGGCCGCGCAGGCCGCCGAGACCAAGAAACGCCGCGGTGCCCGCGACCAATAGATTTGCCGCCGCGGCGAACCGCAACGTGCCCGTAAATCCAAGGAGCTCGATGAGGACGACTGCGGTTACCAGCGTGCCGGCCATGGCCCCGATCACGTTGGCGAGATAGAGAAAGCTGAAGCTCGCCTTTTCCGCCTTCGATTGCTCCTTCATGTAGGCCATCATCAGAGGGAACGTCGTCCCCATGAATAAGCACCAAGGGAAGATGGAGCCTGCGATGATCAGTCCCGACCACAGCAGGTAGCCGGCCGAGTTGGATTGGCCCACCGGGAGCAAGGCCTTCTCTCCCAGACCAAAAAGGTAGGGAACCGCGAATGCGCCGACCCCGACCAGAAGCTCAGCCAGCGCGTAGAACCAGATGGCCGACAAGCCACTCTTTCGCGTGAGCCGTTCCACCTGGCGGCCAGCCAACCAAGAGCCAGCAAAGAGGCCGAACATGAACACGGAGATCACGACCGAGAGCACGGGCGTGATCACGCCAAACGACGCAAACGACATGCGCAGCCAAACGACTTGATAAAGCAACCCGCAAAAACCGGACAAGAAGAAGAGTGCGAAGAGAATGCGCTTCTGGTTCAGCATCAATTAGAGCCCTCAGTCCCAATGGGGTCGGAGTCGGAGTGCGGGCGACAGTAGCCCAGAATGACAGGCGGCCGAATCTCGCCGACAGGAAACGGCATGTCAACCTCTAGTCCTCCGGATCTCGGTGACTTCCGGAAAAGCCCATCCTTCGCTGGTCACACTTGGGTGACACTTGGCCGATAGCTGACCGATAATTGGGAATAATGCCACCGCTGTGCGTTCATCCGAGCGCCATTGTATGCGCGAAGGCGGCGTCACGACGCCGACGAAGTAGCTTGTTCGCAACCAACGTGATTCACCTCTTTGAGGTGCGAATCCGCCCACTCGCCGGTGCAATTCCCCTTGGCCTCGGATACAACCGTGGCGCCAGTCACTTCCAACAAGGGGAACCAATGATGCGAACCTTCCTTCTCTCGATTATTGCGCTCGGTACCATTTCGCTCGGGACAGTCGGTCAGGCGGGCGCCACTGCCGTCGTCGATCGCCAAACCATGATCGGCCGGCAAGCCACCGTGTTCTTTTCGGCCTCCAAGACAGTCACCTGCGGTGGTGTCCAGAAGACGGCCTCGCTGGGCGGCTTCATCTTCGGCGCCGAGTCGATCTCCCGATCGACCGGCCTGCCGGTAACCCGGTCGAACGGCATCAGCTTTGAGCTCTTCGGCTACACCAACGAGTGCAAGAACGCGTCGCTTGGCGATGGTACCGGCGGCGTCTCGGGTGGCCTGGTGGGGCCGGGGCCGTTGCTGACGCTCGCGACGATGAAGGCCACGAGCACCGTTCAGGATTTCGTCACGGGCGCGACCTTGCCCGTGGCGATGAACCTGACGTTTGTTGGCACGGGCGCGACCAGCTCGAGCGGCAGCACCACGGAGACTCACACCGTGAATGGGCCCCACGGTCCCTGCACGATCACCATCGTGCGCACCGCGAACAGCAACCGGTCGGCCAACGTCACGGGGACCTTCACGATCAACGGCGACGTCTTCGACCTCGGCGGATCGCAAGGGGGCTTCAACAGCAACACCAACACGACTCTGACCGTGACCAAGCCCTAACAAAGACCGCGGCGATTCATCCGAGACCTGCGCCGCCCCGCGCCGGCCTGCATTGTCAGGCTTGCGCGGAGGCGGTTTTTTTGCGAAGCCGGCGAGTCGATCGAGCTCTCGCGCGCGCTGATTTCGCTTCTCGTTCCACGCTTCCCCCCTCCGACCAACACCCGAAGTTGGTCTGTTGACAACCCTCCCTCGGGGGTCAGGTTGAACTCGAGACTTGAAACCAAGGGAGGAGGGTTGCGGAGATGTCGGTAGGTAATGCCCTTGTTGTGAGTGGAGTGTTCTTGTCGGTGGTGGCGTGTACTGGCGGCGTCGAGCGATCGAGCACCGCCACGAGCGGCGCGGACCCCGGTGGAATGGGTGGGGCCGCCCAGACCGGCGACGCCACGGCGAGCGCCGGCGGCAGCGCGGGACACGCCGTTGCGACGGTGTCGCCGCCGCCCGACGCGGGATCAGGCCTGCCCCCGACTTCCCCGCCGCCCGGTCATGGCTCGCGCAGCCCGACGCCGCCGACGGAATGTCCGGCCGCGCCTTCGCCGACCGCGGCCTGGACGGAGCTCCCGCCGCCGGCGGCGGTGCCGCCCGGCTTCTTTGTCACCGACGCATGGCCCGCGGGCGTCGACGATTTCTTCTTCGTCGGCTCCGATCTGAACCCCGATCCCGCTGCTACACCGTCCTCGACACGGCGGGTGTTGCACTGGTCGCATGGCTGCTGGTCCATCGAGTTGGCGGTGACCGGCGGGCCCCACGCCCAGCCGCAGATCTCCGGTACCGCGCCGGATGACGTGTGGATGATCGCCAGCGACGTCATCTACCATCGGGACGCCAGCGGCTGGTCGCTGGTCGACCCCGGGTTGCTTAGCCTCCTCGGGCGGACCCCGGACGAGGGGGTCTTCCTGCACGACGTGCAGGCGCGCACGCGCAACGACGTCTGGTTCGCCGAGGGGTTCGCGACCCTGCATCTCTTGAACGGGCAGTGGCACGTTCAAGAGGTCACCGTTGGCGCTCCCAGCGACATCGACTTCGCCGTCGGTCGTTTCGACGTCGTCTCCATCGTGGCGGAGAACGACGTCTGGATGGGAGGATCCCTCGGTCAGGTGGGCAACACGCAGCCCACCTCTGCGCTTTTCCACTTCGATGGACAGGGCTGGACGATCCACCCGGTCGGGTTCTTCGACGTTGAAGCCCTGTGGCCCGCGGGTGGCGCCGACACTTTCTGGCTGACCGTGGGGGCCTCCGCGCTTGACCCGCAACCGCTCAAGCGCTTCGCCGCAGACGTGGCCACTGTGCAGGCCGTCGACGGTTGGGAGGATGGAATCAGCGCGACGTCGCTGTGGGGGCGGGGCCCGAACGACGTCTGGATGGCCGGCGAAGATGTCGCCCACTTCGACGGCACCAGCTGGTCACGCGCCGCCGATGCGCCGGACGCCGCGCGCGACCGGAGCATCTTCCACCTGCAGAGCGTCGTCACCGGCGACGCGAACGCGACCTGGCTGACCGGCGTCGGCCCGCGCTTCTTCCGCAAGGCCGCCGGCGCCGCCCCGTAGCCAGCCGGGCCGCCCGGTGGCCGCGGCTACCGGCCGAGCGTGATGGTCTCGCCCACGGCGGCAATTCGCGCCACGCCGTCGGCGAGACCGCGCGCGTTCGCCTGCTCGCGGAACAGCCGGGGCGGTTCGTCCAGCGGCTCGTCGGTCAGCTTGAAGGTCCCCCAGTGCATCGCCACGATCCGCCGCGCGCCGAGATCGCGGAAGGCGTCGAGCGCCTCGCGCGGGTTCATGTGCTGCTTTGACATGAACCACTCCGGATCGTAGGCGCCGATGGGCAAGAGGGCGGCGTCGAGCCGCGGGAAGCGGCGGCCGATCTCGACGAAGCCGTCGAAGTAGGCCGTGTCGCCCGAGTGGTAGATCGAGAAGCCGCCCGCCTCGATCACGAAGCCGCCCCACAGGGATCGGTTCGAGTCGGCGAGCGAGCGCCGGCTCCAGTGCTGGCTGGGCACGTAGGTGACGCGCACGCCGCCGCCGACGTCGGCGGTGTCCCACCAGCCGAGCTCGGTCGCCGGCAGGTGCCCGCCGAAGTGTCGCCCGTTCTCCAGACCCACCACGACCGGCGCGCCGATCGCGCGCAGCGACGACATGTCCATGTGATCGTAGTGGTTGTGGCTGACGAGCTGCGCGGCGATCGGCGGCAGCCGCCGGCGCGGGCAGCGGCGCGCGGCCGTTCCGCTTCGCGAACCCGACGATCGAATCGCCCAGCACCGGATCGATCAGCAGCGACACGCCGGCGATCTGGACCAGCCAGCTGGCATGCCCCAGCCAGACGAGACGGGGCGGCTCGCCCGGTCCCGGGGGCAAACGGACGCGCGCCGCGGGTCGACGTCGACCGCCGGGACCGGCGCGCGCGCCGGGCTCTTGCGCCGTCGGCCCGCCAGCTTGTCGCGCACGGCCCACTTGTAGACCGCGCCGAACGGGTGCGGCCCGCTGCCGTCGAGGTTGACGAAGCGCCCGGCGGCGTCACGGCGGAACCGCGCCACTCCTTCCGGCGCGGCGGTCACCGTGAAGCCGTCTCGCGAAATCGCGGTCGCGCTATTCAGCGCCATGTTCAGCGGCATGTTCCGCCGAACGATACCTCACGGCGCCGCCTCGAGCCGCCGCCGCTCCGTCTCTGCGCCACCGCCCCAGGCGTCCGAGCGTGCGTTGCACCACAACAACGCTCGGCGCGTCAAATGTTTCGAATTGGCGACAGAAGCGCGGTGACAACCGGCCGAGGAGCCGGCGGGGCGGGGTATAAACCCGATGTGGGGACCTTCGTCGGCCGGGAGCTACAGCTCGGTCAGATCGCATCGACGATCGACGACGTAGCTGCGGGTCGCGGCCGGCTGGTCATGATCGCGGGCGAGCCGGGTATCGGGAAGACCAGCCTCGCCGACGCCGCCACGGCCGCGGCGACCGCGCGCGGGTTCGTCGTGCTCTGGGGGCGTTGCTGGGAGGCGGGTGGGGCGCCGGCGTACTGGCCGTGGCTGGAGATCCTCGCGGCGCTGGCCCGGCTGGTCGACGATCAGACGCTGGCGGGCGTGCTGGGCGACGGCGCGGCGCAGCTGGGCGAGCTTCTGCCCGAGGTCGCGGCGCGCCTGCCGCGCCAGGCCGCCGGCGCGGCACCGCCCGCCGAGGAGGCGCGCTTCCGTCTCTGGCGCTCGATCACCGCGCTCGTGCGCGAGGCGGGGCGCGCCTCGGGCAAGGGGATCGGCATCGTGCTCGACGACCTGCACGCGGCGGATCGGTCGTCGCTCTCGCTGCTGCACTTTCTGGCGCGCGAGCTGCGCTCGTTGCGCGTCCTGCTGCTGTGCACCTACCGCGACGTCGAGGCGCGCGGCGCCGCCGAGGTCGGCGACCTGATCGCGCGCATCGGGCGCGAGGGGACGACGCTGGCGCTGCCGCGCCTCGCTCGCGAGGCGGCCGCCGCCTTCGTGCGCCAGCGCGCCGGCGAGGTCGCGGCGGCGGTCGCCGATCGGATCGTCGACGGCACGCAGGGGAACCCGCTGTTTCTCGAGGAGATGCTACGGCTGCTCGCCGAGCAGGGCGAGCAGGCGATCGCGAGCGGCGTGGTTCCCGACGGGGTGCGCGACGTCATCCGGCAGCGGCTGGATCGTCTGTCGGCCGATACGCGCCCGCTGCTGGAGCTGGCCGCCGTCGCCGGGGACGCGATCGCGCTGCCGCTGCTGGCGGCGGCGTCGGGTCGCGACGCGGCGGCCGTCGCTGTCCGGGCTGGCCGAGGCGACGCGCGCCGGCGTGCTGGCCGAGTCGGGAGGCAAGCTTCGGTTCGGTCACGCGCTGTTCCGCGAGGTGCTGGTGCGCGAGCTGGACGAGGAGCAGCGGCGCGTGCTGCACGGCCGCGTCGCCGAGGCGCTCGGCAACCTGGGCGCCGCTGCCGGCACCGGCGCCGCCGCGTCCGACGCCGAGCTCGCCCACCATGCGCTGCGGGGCCCGCGGGAGCTGCTGCCGCGCGCGGTCGAGCACGCGCTGCGCGCCGCCACCCGCGCCCAGGATCTGTGCGCCTACGACGACGCGATCCGCCTCCTCGAGCGCGCCGGCGAGGTGGTCGCGGCGGCCGGCAACCCGCCGGCGCCGCGCGCGCGCCTGTTGATCGCGCTTGGCCAGGCGCGCATCCGCCGCGGCGACACCGCCGCCGGGCAGGCGGCGGCGCGCGAGGCGGCGGTGGCCGCGCGCGAGCTCGACGACGCCGAGCTCGCCGCGCAGGCGGCGCTGACTTACGGGCGCGTCTTCACGTTCGGCGCCGTCGACCCGGTGCTGGTCGGCATGCTCGAGGAGTCGCTGGAGGCGCTGCCGCCCGGTGACAGCGCGCTGCGCGCGCGGCTGCTCGCCCGCCTCGGCGCGGCGCTGCAGCCCAACCCCAAGATCGAGGAGCCGGTGCGCGTCGCGCGCGAGGCGATCGCGACCGCGCGCCGCCTCGGCGATCGGCCCACGCTGCTCGAGACGCTGCACGACGCGATCTCCGCGCTGATGGACATGGTCGATCCGGCCGAGCAGCGCCGGCTCAACCTCGAAGCGGAGGGGCTGGCGCTGGAGCTGGGCGATCGCGAGCGCCTGCTGCGCACCCACGGCCGCCTCGCCCTCGCTCACCTGAACGTGGGCGAGCTCGAGGCGGCCGACGCGCGCATCGACGCCTTCGAGGCGCTCGCCCACGAGCTGAAGGCGCCCTGGGTCGGCTGGCGCGCGAAGATGCTGCGCGCCGTGCGCGCGTCGATGCACGGCCGCTTCGAGGAGGCGCGCCGGCTGGGCGACGAGGGGCTGCGGCTGGGCGAGGCCGCGCGGCGATCCGGTCGCCGAGCGGGTCTGGCTGACCAGCCACGAGGGGATGCTGCGCACCGGGCATTTCCACGACGAGATGCTCGCGTTCGAGCCCCGCGCGCGGCGCGCGCGCGCCATGTTCAGCTACCCCGGCTTGTGGCAGGCGCTCGGGGCGGCGTTGATCCACGCGCGCCTCGAGGATCGCGACAACACCCGCCTCTATCTCGGGCTTGTCCCCGAAGACCTGCGGCCACCGATCGACAATCTCTACGCGATCTTCTTCGTCGTCGAGCCCGCCGCGCTGGTCGGCCCGCCCGCGCTCGCCGCCGATCTCTACGCGCGGATCCGCGCGCTGCCCGACGAGTACGTCATGCTCGGCATGACCTACCTGAGCTGGGAGGGCCCGACGTCGCGGCTGCTCGGAGTGCTGGCGGCGTCGCTGGAACGCTGGGATGACGCCTGGGCCCACTTCGAGGACGCCATCGCGCGTTGCCGCCGCCTCGACGTGCGCCCCCACCTCGCGCGCGCCGAGTACGACTACGGCTGCGCTCGTCTGCGCCGCGGCGCCGACGGAGACGCCGCGCGGGCGCGCGCGCTGCTCGAATCGGCGCGCGCGGGCGCCGAGGCGCTGGGCATGCCCGGCCTGGTCGCGCTCGCCGACCGCCACCTGTCCGCGGGCGGCGTCACCGACGCCGACGCGTCCCGCCGCGCCGGTCGCCGCGGCGGGCGACGCGCCGGCGCTCCCGTTCGCGTTCACGCTCGAGGGCGAGTACTGGGCGGTCGCGCACGACAAGGCGAGCTTTCGCCTGAAGGACAGCCTGGGCCTGCGCTACCTGGTGAAGCTGTTCGAGCAACCCGGCCGCGAGATTCACGTGCTCGACCTGGTCGGCGAGCGGGCCGGGCGGCTGCCGGTCAACGAAGCGGTCGACCTGGGCGACGCCGGCGAGCTGCTCGACGACGAGGCGAAGGCGAGCTACCGCGCGCCGGCTCGACGATCTGCGCGACACGCTGGCCGAGGCGGAGTCCTTCGGCGACGGGGCGCGCGCATCGCGGGCGCGCGAGGAGATGGAGATGCTGGCGGCCGAGCTCGGCCGCGCGGTCGGCCTGGGGGGCCGGTCCCGGCGGGCGGGCGCCGCCGCCGAGCGTGCCCGGAGCGCGGTCCAGCGCCGCATCAAGAACGCCCTCGACCGCATCGCCGAGCACGCCCCCGCGCTGGCCGCCTACCTGGGCAAGACGGTAAGAACCGGAAATTTCTGCGTGTTTCGCCCGGAACGCCCGTAGGTCGCCGCGCCGTCCGCCGCCACGGAACGGGCCGTTCCGTCGAAGGTCACGCCGCCTGGGTGTCATGTTCGAGCGGAAGATCGACGGGGTGATGCTGATGGCGGTTGTCGGGGCGACCGCGGCGCTCATGGCGACGGCAGCGGTCGTGGGCCACGCGCAGTGGCCGGGCGCCGCCGCCGGCGCCTCGGCGGCGCCCGCGGCGGCGCGGGTCGAGACGACGGCATCGATCGAGATGGCGGGGCGCGAGATGGCGGCGCGCGCCCCCGTCAGCTCCGACAGCTGCGATGAGCGTCCCGTGCGACGGCGGCCTCGCGAGCCCGAGGGTTGCGTCGATCCGACGGCCGCCCTGGCGCCGCGATGAGCGACGCCGCGCTCCGTGATCTGTTCGAGCGCAGAAGGCGGGCGCTGCTGCGCCGGCCCGCCTTCGCGCGCGCGAGCGCCGTGGCGCGCGCCGGGCTGGTGGCGGGCGGCGAAACCTGCGAGGTCGATCAAGCCGGACGCGTGCTGCGCGTCGAGCTGCCGGTCGACGACGGCGGGTCGGGCGGAGGTCTGCACCCCGCCGAGCTCATGCGGGCGAGCCTCGCGGCCGGCCTCGCGCTCGGTTACCGCCTCTGGGCCGCGCGCCTCGGTGTCGCGCTGGACGACGTCTCGGTCGACGTGGTCTGCGAGTGCGACGCGCGCGGCGAGCTTGGCCTGGCCGATGACGTGGCGGCCGGGTGGCAGCGCGTGATTCTCGACGTCCGCCTCACCAGCGGCGCGCCCGAGACCGACGTGCGGCGCGTCTTCGAGCTGGCCAACCGCTTGAACCCGACGCTGGCGAACCTGGCGCCCGCCGTCGAGCGGGCCTGGTGCGTCACGATCGTTCAGCGCTGACGGAACGGGTCGTTCCGTCGCGGGTCACGCCTCTTGTTCGAAAGCAGCGGCGAGGGACGCGGAAAGAAAAGCGAAGACCCACGTTCATCGAAACGAAACGAAACGAAACCAAACGAGCGAAAGGAAACGATCATGAAGAACGATCCAGAGACGACGACGAAGACGCTGACGAAGATGGTGATGGTAGCGGTGGCCGTGGCGGCGCTCGCGTCGACGGCGCGCGCCGAGGGGCCGGCGGGCGCGGCCGCGGCGGCCAAGAGCGATATCCAGAAGACGTTCGGGTTCACGCCGCAGTTCCTGCTCAAGATGCCCGAGGAGATGCTGCCCGGCGTCTGGGAGGAGCTGAAGACCTTGCAGCTGAACCCGTCGACCGCGCTCAGCGGGCGCACCAAGGAGCTGATCGGCCTCGGCGTCGCGGCGCAGATCCCCTGCCGCTACTGCATCACGGCGCACACCGAGTTCGCCAAGCTCAACGGGGCGTCCGACAAGGAGATCGGCGAGGCGGTCGCGATGGCGGCGATCACCCGCCACTGGAGCACGTTCCTCAACGGCATCCAGACCGACGAGACGAGCTTCCGCGCCGAGATCGCGAAGCTGGTCGACAACGCCAAGAAGTCGATGGCGGCGGCTCCGCAGAAGGGCGCCGGCGCCGGCAACGCCCACGTCGTCGTGACCGACGGCGCCTCCGCGCTGCGCGAGGTCACGCAGATGTTCGGGTTCGCGCCCGACTTCCTCAAGCGCTTCCCCGAGGAGGCGCGCGCCGGTGCCTGGAAGCAGATGCGCGACGTGCAGATGAGCCCCTCGACGGCGCTCTCGGGCAAGAGCAAGGAGCTGGTCGGTCTGGCGGTCGCGTCGCAGGTTCCCTGCCGCTTCTGCATCATCGCCCACACCGAGTTCGCCAAGCTCAACGGCGCGACCGACGCCGAGATCACCGAGGCGATCGCCATGGCCTCGCTCACGCGCGACATGAGCACGCTGCTCAACGGTCTGCAGATGGACGAGGCGCAGTTCCGCCGCGACGTCGACCGCCTGGTCAAGGGCGCCAAGGCCGCGGCCGCGAAGCCGACGGCGCAGCGCTAAAGGGTGCTGGTCCGCGCGTATCGCGCGGTCAGAGAATCAATCACCAAAGTTCGCGGCGGCGTCGATTCACGACGCCGCCGTTGGTGCGTTCATGGAGGCTTCTGCCACAGCGCGGGGACGGGCAATTCCGGACATTGGATCAATGAACCGCAAATGGTGCCGCCGGACTGGGTTTCGGCGCTTTCGTTTTCAAAATGACGAAGATTGAGCAGGTTTGGAACATACGGACGTGGGACAGATCAAGCCGCGCTCTTTCTCCGAGGGGAGCTTCTGATGATCTCCGCGCTGCTCGGCGCCGGGATCATCGCCGCGGCGGCCGGCCCGCTCTGGCCGATCGAGATTCACTCGCTCGGCAAGGTCATCCGGGGTGAGGCTGCGCGGCTGGCGCGGCCGCAGGGTGCGGTCGTGAAGGAGTTCGTCGATGGGCGCAAGATCCTGCGCGCCGACGTCAACGGCGATCGCCACGACGATCTGGTGGTGCTGTTCACGCTCGATCGCGGAGACCTGTGGGTTCAGTACCTGACGGTCCTGTCCAGCACCGGCGCACCCTTGGCGACCACCGAGGTCAGTCGCAAGGGCGTCCGTGCCGTCGACCTCGATCGCGCGCAGGGCCCGGTCATCCAGCTGACCACCAAGAGCTACGGCCCCGAGGACGCGAAGTGCTGCCCGTCGTTGCCCGGACGTGCCAGCTACCTGCTCCGAGGTCGCCGCCTCAGCGAGATCAAGCCGTCGAACGCGATCGCCTCGCGCGAATCCCCCCCGCTGGTTCGCCGCGCCCGCACGCGACACCACTGATTGCTCGGTCGGTAATCACTTTCACCGGCGCTCCCACAGCGCCGCGCGCGCCGGCGCCCCGGGCCGGGCGGGCGCGGCGACGAAGACCACCGTCTTCATGCCGCGCGCGTGCAGCTCGGCGAGAACGTGCGGCAACACGATCACCGTCTGCTCGTGGATGTCGTGGAACAGGATGATGCCGCGCTTGGCCCGATCCAGCTCTGCCAGCACGTTCAGGAACAGGCGGTGCGGATCGCGAATCTTCCAATCCTGCGAGTCCATGTTCCAGAAGAAGGTCGTGTTGCCCCGCCGCTGTACGAAGTCCTGCTCGACGGTTGTCTTCGCGCCGTAGGGGAAGCGAAAGAAGGGCAGCTCGCCGGGTTTCATCCCCAGCGCCAGCGAGACGCTGGCGTCGCCCGATTCGACCTCGGTCTCGGCGTGGCTCTCGGGGATGCGCGACATGTTGGGGTGGCTGAAGGTGTGCGAGCCGACGGTGTGGCCGGCGGCCAGCACGCGGCGCGAGATCTCGGGGTGGGCGGCGGCGTTCTTGCCGATCTCGAAGAAGGTCGCCTTGATCCCGGCGTCGGCCAGAATCTGCAAGATGCGCGGCGTGCGCGCGGGGTCGGGCCCGTCGTCGAACGTCAGCGCGATCTCCCCCTCGGGCAGGTTCCCGTCGCTGAAGACCGCTTCCCGACTGGTGTCGACCGCCACCGCCGCGCTGGGCAGCGCCGTCGGGGCGGCGATCGGATGGGCGGCCGCAAGCTTGCCGGCCGCGTGTTTCCAGTAGATCTGGATGCGCGCCAGCAGGCCGGCGCTGCAGGCCATCCGGCGCGCGTGCTCGGGCCTGCGGATCTCGTCCTCGAAGAGCTCGAGCTCCTCGTCGGGCAGCAGGGTCAGCTCGCTACACAGCTCGGCCCAGGCGCGCTGGTCGGCCAGCGCGTGGATGCGCTCGACGATCGCCGTCGGCTGGAACGGCGACTGATGGTAGCTGTCCAGCGTCGGGTGCGCGTTGAGCTCGCCGCGCGCGCGGCGGACCTGTTGGCGGACGTTGCCCAGGGCGGGCGAGGGAACGGGCGCGGGCACGGCGGCCATCACCGTCGCGGCGACGACGCAAGGAACGAATACCAGGAGCATCAGGGGCTATCGTAACGCGAGCGCCGGCTACCCGCGCGGCGCCGTCGTGGTCGTCGTCGTCATGCTGGCGACGAACTCGTCGAGCTTCTTGAGGTCGAGGTGTCGTTCCTTGGGAAAGAGAGCTTGCGACACGGCGTCTCGCTCGACGATGAGCAGTCCGGATCCGGAGGCCTGCAGCCTTCGCCGGAGCGCCTCGGCGTCCCATCCACGGACGTTGGGCGCGTCGGCGGGCGTATCGGCGAACGTGGTCAGGTATTCAGCGGCCATGGCCGGCGTGCAGGCGAGATAGGTCGCATTCGTGTAAGGCACCAGGGCCTTCATTTCGTCGAGCGCCTGTTGAAGTTGGTTGATCTCGTTCTTCACCTGAACCGCGACGACCCGCGTTCCTGAGAGCGCCCCCTTGCGATATCCGGCGAAGTCGACGCGACCCGATCCGAACGGGATCCCGGTGACGGTCGTCAGGCCGCTGCCCTTCAACCAGGTGAGGACCGGCGCGGCCAGATCGCCTCCTTCAGGCGGCGCAGGCGCAGATAGCAGTAACGAGTGCTGTCCTGGTCGGTGAAGAATCCGAAGTTCACGGTGGCGAGCGCCCCTCTTCGATTGGTTGGTCGCTCAATTGATCGGGTAACCGCGCCACAGCCACAGCAGCTCCTCGGGCAGCGTTTGCGCCATCACGTTGCCATCGGCGTGGCCCGCCCCCGCGGCGTAGATGTAACGGTAGTGGTAGCCCTTGGCTTTCAGCGCCGCGGCCATGGCCTGATTGGCCGGAAGCCAGCCGTAGAAGGCCGACAGCGCGGGGTTGAGGCCGTGGGTCACGTTGGCCACGGTGTTGTCGTTCTGCGCCGCTTCCAGGAAGACGCGCAACGGTTTGGCGGCGCTCTCGGCGATGAGATGCTCGTGATACTCCCAGGCCCCGTGCGGATAGCTGGCGGTCGCGCCGAGGGCGACGAATGATCCGGAATAGGTGAGGATGCGGCGATACAGATCGGGCCGGAACCACCCCATGGTGAACGCCGCCGCGCCCCCCGAGCTGGAGCCGACGGCGGAGCGACCCTCCGGATCGGTCGTCAGCTTCACGTTGTACATGGTCTGGACCTTGGGCAGGATCTCGGTCTCGATGAACCGGACGTAGGCGTCCGAGACGGTGTCGTACTCGAGCCCGCGCTCGCTGCCGATGCCGTCACCCGGGCCGGGGTTGATCAGGATGGCGATCAGGCTCGGCAGCTGGCGGGTGTTGATCAGGTTGTCGAGGATCGGCGGGATGCGCGTGGTGAAGCCGCCGCCGTCCTGCACCACCATGAACGGCGCCGCCGTGCCGGCGACGTAGCGCGCGGGCACGTAGACCCACACGCTGCGCGTGAAGACGTTGCCCGAACCGATATCGGTCGGGTAGATCGCGCTCGTGCTCGAGCTGAGCGTGAACATGCTGAGCGTGCCCTTCGGGACGCCGGCCGCGACCGTGAGCTCGGGGGCGGCCCGGTAAGGCGCGGCGATCGAGAAATCGCCGTCGCCGGCCGTTCCCGGGTCGGTGACGGTGCTGCCGGAATCCACGCCGGCATCTGCGCCGATCTGGGCGCCGAGATCCGACGAAGCATCGCCGCGGCGTACGTCGGACCCGCCGTCGATAGTTGCGCCGGTCGCGCCCCCCATGGATGCGCCGAGCCCGCCGTCGGCGCCGGCCGCCGCCATCGCAGCCCCCGCGCCACCCTTGCCGCCGGTCGAGGTGACCGGCGTCGAGCCCGCGCTGCCCCCGGCGCCGCCTCCGCCGCCCGTACCGACGCTTCCTGGCGCGCCGCCCCCCGCTTCGCCGCCGCTGTGCACAGCGGGGCCGCCGCCCGAGCTGCAGCCCGCGGGAGCGACCGCGACCGCGCTCAGCAACAGAGTGAAGACGAGCCGGGGCTGAAACGTTCGACGGGCGGACACTGACCTCATCGGGCTCCTTCCAGCGAGCGGAAGGGCAACCGTATGTCCGAAAGGGTGCCGCGGTCAAAGCACGAGAGAAAAACCCTGCGACGTCATGACGCGAGAGTCCGGATTTGTCGAGTCCGGACGGTGGCGTCCGGGCGTCTTGGCGTTCAACGGAACGCCATTGGCTTTGCGAGAGCGCTCACTCGGGAGCAACATTGATTCTTCGTATCGACGTCGTTTGGGCCGAAAACGCTGTTGTCGGGCGCCGCGTCTCGATCTAGAAAGCGCCTCGTGGGCGGGTGGAGAGGGCGATGGGCGGAGGCGTTGCTGGCCACGGGCTGTCTCGTGACCACCGGCTGCGACATGCCCGACGCCGACCCGGCGGACACCACCGTTGCGCTGGAATCGTCGGCGATCACCGCGGTGACGCCGATGGGTACGGTCAGCGCCACCAACGATGATTCCTCTGTCACCTACAGCATCACCTACACCGGGACGCACACCTTCTTCCGCGTCTACATCGACGCCGACCAGAGCGCGACCACCGGTTTCGCCGTGGGCGGGATCAAGGCGGAGTTCCTGATCGAGAACGGCAACCTCTGGCGCTACACCGGAAGCGGCACCAACTGGGCGTGGGCGGCGGTCACGCCGGTCACCTTCAGCAACAGCGGCGGCGTCGTGTCGTGGCGGGTCTTGCGCAGCAGTCTGGGCGAGCTGAATCTGTGCGGCGAGCAGGCCGACCTGGTCTTCGACATCGACAACGTGCATGCCCCCAAGCTCACGCAGGTCTACACGCCGTCGGCGACTTGCGGCGGCGCACCGATCTCGGCGCCGGTCGCCAGCAGCGACAGCACGACCGTGAGCTATCAATTCACCTACACCGATAGCCCGAGTTTCTGGCGGGTCTACATCGACACCGACCAGAACCCGGGCACCGGCTTTGCGGCGGTTCCGGGCGTCGGCGCCGACTACCTGATCGAGAACGGCACGCTCTACAGTCACGTTGGCACCGGTTGGAACTGGTCCGGGCTTGGACCGGTGACGTTCTCGACCGCAAGTCAGATCGTGCGCTGGACGCTCGACCGCTCGCGGATCGGGGAGACCGCGGGTTGCGGTGGCGACTCGATGCTGGCGTATGCGTTCCAGATCCAGAGCGGCTCGACGATCCAGTCCAGCGCCGCCTTCTCGCAGACGCTCAGCGGCAGCGGTTCCTGCACTGGGGGGCCGGTCGCGACCGGCGTGACGTTCGGAAGTCCCGACGCGACCACCGGCGCCGTGCGGCTGGGCGTCACGATGAGCGGCGCGCGCGGCGGCACCGTGCAGGT
Source organism: uncultured Pseudomonadota bacterium (assembly GCA_963778795.1). Classification (GTDB taxonomy): domain Bacteria; phylum Myxococcota_A; class Polyangia; order Fen-1088; family Fen-1088; genus DASRQZ01. The sequence continues at coordinate 1,169,670 of CAVZVU010000006.1, forward strand.
CTCGGCGGCGGTCGCACGCGCGGGCGGCGCCTTCGTCGCGGCGTCGATCGGCTCCTCGGTCGCGTCGGCGGACGGCGCGAGCGCGGTCATCGATTGGCACCCGCTGGACGACATCGGCTTTCGCCCCGATTCAACCGTCGTCATGAGGTTGACCGTCACCGACGGAACGGGCCCCGGCCCGGCCGCCACCTTCGCGGTTCCCGCGTTCGCCAACCGGCACGCGGCCGCGCGCCGCGTGCGCCACTACCTGGCCAGCTACGGATCCTGGTCGGCCGCCAGCATCGCGCTGGCGCAGAAGTACAACCTGGTGATCGCGCATCCGCAGAATGGGCTGAATCGGACCCAGGTCGCCGGTCTGCAGACTGGCGTCAATGCCACCGACCCGCGCGATGACGCCCTGGTCATCTGCTACGTCTCCGTCGGCGAGGACCTGCGCACGGGCAGCCTCAGCGACGCGCAGGTGCGGGCCGATTCGCGCTTCCGTGGCGACGGGACCGGCCCGCGCATCGATCCGCGCGGCTTCGGGTCCGACGGCGCGTCGCTGGCCGGGATCGATCCGCGCGGCGCGCCCTCGAACGGCGGGGTTGGTTTCGCGTCCTATTACCTGGATGACAACGACGTCCACAACAGCGCCAATCACGTCGGCAACGGCTTTCCCGATCGCAACCAGAACTTTGGCTCGATGTTCGTCAACGCGGGCGATCCCAACTGGTTCCCGGTCATCGACGCCATGACCATCGACAGCACCGACCGCGTCGCCGGGTTGCGCGAGGTGATGTCGCCTGGGTACGGGCGCGGCCTGGACTGCGACGGCGTCTTTCTCGACACCATCGACACCGCGGCGCCGAATTCGTTCACCGACGCCAGCAGCCCCAACCAGAGCGAGTTCGAGTGGACGGCGCCCGGGTTCGGCGCGTTCATCCGGCACGTGCACGCCGCCTATCCCGATCGGGTCATCTTGCAGAACCGGGGCCTGTTCTTCTTCGATCCGCGCAAGACCCAGTATCCCTACAATGCGCGCGGCGCGATCGACTTCCAGCTGTTCGAGAGCTTCCGCCTGAACTCGGGCTCGAGCAACAACCCCGATCCGATCTTCTACCCTGACAACCGCTACAACTACGCGCCCAAGCTGATGGCCGAAGCCAACCGGCCGGACGGTTTCACTGTGCTGTCGCTCGGGTATGCCGAGGGGCCACCCTCCCAGATGTCGCACCTGACGCTGCTGGGGCAGTCGACGCTCGGCCTCGCCAGCCTGCTGGAAGACATCCGGGTCACCGAGGAGCTGCAGGGCTTTCGGCACTACTTGACCGACGCCAGTGTCACGCTGCTCAACGACTTCGAGCTCACGCATTTCACCGCCGGCGACACCGTCGCTCCGGTCTGGACCAGCACTTACAACGACCACCCCGTCTCGCCCGCGGTGGCGCCGACGCCCCGGGTCGGCATTCAAGAGGCGGTCGGTGGGGGCGGCCTGGTGACGGTGCGGTGGGACGTGGCGCTCGACAAGAGCGGGGTTGGCTACGTGCTGTACGCGCAGCCGTCCCCATTCGATTTCACGTCCGCCTCGCCCTTCGCGCAGAGCCGGCGCATCGCGCTGACACCCAACGTGCCTTCGGCCTATCTCGCCGGCGTCGGCCCGCACAGCTTCCCGTACGAGGCCATCGTCACCGGCCTGCCCGCGTCGCAGCTGCAGTACCTGGTGATCCACGCCGTCGACGGCGCCAGCCCGCCGAATGAAGAGGCCAACCACGTCGTGCTGACGGCGACCCCCTGAGCCCGAGCCGACGGCGGAACGGCTAGCCCGACCGCTTGCCGCTCGTCAGCACCTGGTCGATGAGGCCGTATTCCTGGGCTTCGGCCGCCGACATGAAGTTGTCGCGCTCGGTGTCGCGCGCGATCTTGTCGACGGGCTGGCCGGTGTGCCGGGCGTAGAGCGCGTTGATCGTTTCGCGCGCCTTCAGGATCTCCCGCGCGTGGATCTCGATGTCGGTGGCCTTGCCCTGAAACCCGGCCAGCGGTTGGTGGATCATGACGCGCGCGTGCGGCAAGGCGCTGCGCTTGCCCTGGCTGCCGGCCGCCAGCAGGAAGCTCGCCATCGACGCCGCCTGACCCACGCAGAAGGTCGCGACCGGACAACGGAGCGCCTGCATGGTGTCGTAGATCGCCAGGCCACCGGTGACCTCGCCGCCCGGCGAATTGAGGTACATCATGATGTCCTTGTCGGGATCCTCCGATTCGAGAAAAAGCAGCTGCGCGACCACGACGTTGGCCAGCTCGTCGTCGATCGGCGAGCCCAGAAAGACGATGCGGTCCTTGAGCAGGCGCGAGAAGAGATCCCAGCCGCGTTCGCCCCGGTGGGTCTGCTCGACGACCGTCGGCACCAGCATCGCCCGGATATCCCGCGAATATCCCATCACCGCTTCTCCGGCGGCGCCGACAGCCAGGCCACCAGCGCCGCGCGCGAGAACCGCCAGGCGGCGCCGAGCTTTCGCCCGGGCAGCTTTCCCGCCTCGGCCAGCTCGATCACGACCGCCGCCTCGATCTGCAGGAAGTCGCCCGCCTCGTCGGCGTTCATGACCTCGGGCGGATCGTAGGGCTGGAATGAATACGAGCCGCGCGTGGCGCCTGCCGGCTCGCCGAGATCGACGGTCACCTTGCGCGTCGACAGCGAGCCGAGCTCGGTGAGCCCACGGCGGCTGTCCGGGTCGACGTACTTCGAGACCAGGCCGGCGACCAGATCCTTCTTCCGGATCCCGAGTGCGTCGGCGGCGCGATCGAGCTTGTCGATCGCCGCCGCCGGAAGCCGCACGAACAGCGCGCCGTCAGCCGCAGGTTTCTTTGACATATCTGAAAGATATCTAGAAATATCTCCATGTCAATCGCCCCAAATACCGACGCCCCTTGCCGATCGCGACCATCGGACACAGGTTGCACATGGCATGATGTATCGATCGGATAACCTTACGCCCGCCTCAGGCGAGGGCGGTCGCGCCGTGCTCGTCGTCGATGACAACGTCGCGCTCGCCGAGAACATCGGCGAAATACTCGAGTCCGCGGGATACGTCGTCGAGATCGCCGCCAGTGCCGAGGAGGCCTTGCTCAGTGCGTTCTCCGATCGAGTGGCCTTTCTGGTCACCGACTACCGTCTTCCGGGCCTGAATGGAGCCGAGTTGATTGGCAGCGTGAGGATGCGCGGTCAGAAGATCCGAGCGGTCATCATCAGCGCTTGCTCGGACGAAGGGACGATAGGCGCGGCCTACGACGCCGGCATCGCTGACTTCATCCCAAAGCCAATCGACTTCGCCCGCCTGACCCGTGTGCTCGCCGCCCCCGGCCTGTCGTGACGCATCTGGAGATCGACGGTCTCCTCGGCCTCCGGGAAGACGAAGCTCGCAAGCGGTTGCAGCAGGAGGGACCGAACGAGCTCCCTGCACATCTTCCTGGCCGTGTCTCTCACGGTCCCGTTTGCGCGGCACCTTTTCCGCTTCGCACCGCTTCACCTTCCAGACGTTCTGATGAGTCTGGGAGCCGGCTTCGTTTGCGTGCTGTGGTTCGAGGTGGTCAAGCGCGTGAGGCGCACGCGATGAGGTCCTCGATTCCCGCAGATTCTGCGCTTATTGGTCCATCGAGGCGCCGCGCTACTTGCGGGGTCGGGCGGTCGCGTCTTCCAGCTCGCGAATCCGCTTCTCGGCTTCGATCGCCGACGGGCCCTTGGGAACGCGACGCAGATACGTCCGATAAAAGTGCAGCGCTTCGTCGTTGTTGCCGAGCTTCCGCTGGCACTGGCCCATGTTGTAGAGCAGCGCCGGATCCTGTTCGATGAGATACGCCTGCTCGTACTCGTCATACGCCTGCTGGAAGTGGTTGAGATCGTAGAACGCCAGCCCCTGGCGCGCGTGGGCCCGGGCGGCGGCGGTGTCTTTGCCGCCCGCCGGGGACGGCGGTGACGGATTGGGGATCAGCGTCGTCACCGCTCCGGGCGCCGCGGCCCCGCCGGAAGGCGACGGAGGCGGCGGGGACGGGGACATCGCCACGACGTTCACGCTCGCTCCGTTCATCGGCGGCGGCGTGGTGGGGCCGCCGGTGGCGCTGTCAGCGTGCGCGGCCAAGCGCTGGGAGTGCACGAGCGACTCGACCAGATCGCGCGCCAGGGCGCGGGCGAAGCCGCTGGCTGGTTCCACGTGCTCGCTGGTCGTCAATTGATCCAGCGTCCCGCCGCTCGCCGTCACCAGCATGCCCGCCGTCCCGTACAACAGGACCGATCCGCCCCGCGCGGCCAACGACAGGCGAAGCTCGACGTCCTCCGGCCGGCGCTCGCCGTTGCTGACCGTGAGCCCGACCTGGGTCATGTACTGGGCCACCCACTTGCGCAGGTTGTCGGCGGTGCCGGGGGGCCCCAGCGCGCCCGCTTCACCAGTGACGTCGCTGGCGATCAGGTAGTGGACCCGGCGCGCCGACTCCAGCGTGGTCAGCGGCGGTGGGTTCCGGTTCGCCGTCGCCCGGTGGGCGCAACCGGCCGCCCCGGCCATCGAAACCAGGAGCCACAACCAGACAAGAGGCCCGCGCGTCGCACAAATCACCGGCCAATTGTCGGCGAGGCGCGTTCAAATTCCTACGGAAAATGGATCGAACGGCCTCAGATGGTCCGCATCAGGGCGGGGATGCGGTGGGGGGGGAAGGTGTGGGCGCCGATGCGGAGGGCGACCTCGCCGCCCTCGGCGCGCACGCGCTGCAGCTCGGTGACCAGGACGCGGAGGCGGTCGTAGACGGCCGCGTCGAAGCAGGACTGGCGCTCGTGGCGCGTTCGCGGTGGCAAGCCGGGGCGTCGCGCGATGTTCGTCAGATCTTCGATCTCGAGTCGCTCGCGGATCTCGCCCCCGCTGATCACCAGGCCGCGCGCCCCGGTCATCTCGCGCTCGCGAAATCCGACGGTCGCCTCGGCGAGCAGGCAAAGGAAACGCGCCCGCCGCATGAGAAGGCCGCTTTGCACGAGGTTCCGCTCCAGCCGGCGGCGGACGCGCGCCAGGTTCCATTCGGCAGGGATCGGCGACGCCGTCATGGCCGGCTGCCTCGTCGTCGGGCTCGGTGCGGCCGCGCAGCAACCACAGCGCGCGCGACGCCCCCGCCAGGCGCGCTGCCGCCGTCCGCTCAATGTCGTGTGCGGGGTGACGGGCGGCGAAGTGCTCGGCGACGAATGCTCGAAAGCCCTCGTCGAACAGCGCCCGGTCAGGCAGGAACGCCGCGGGCACCGCGAGCGCCGCCGCACACAGCGCAGGCGCCGCCGCGGCCCCCTCGGCCAGCGCGCTCAGGGCGGCCAGCGGCAGGAGGGCGCGCTGGGAGGGCAGTGGACCGATGCGGTGAGCATCGTCGGGAGCGGGCGCCGCCTCGCGCAGATCGCGCGACGCGAACCAGGCAGACCGCCCAGCTGACCGCAGCTGCACGTTGTAAGGCGGATCGAGGCGCTTGATCTCGTCGCTCTCGAGCAGCGCCGCCTCGAGCAGGCTCGTGGTCTCGGTGGGGCTCACGTCATGAACCTGCGTGAGCAATTCGAGGCTGCGTTCGCTGACCGGCCCGCGCCCCTTGAAGTGGCTCGCCACCCGCTTCTTCAGGCTCGCCGCCTTGCCGACGTAGAGAACGTCGCCGCTCCGGCGCAGAAAACGATAGACGCCCGGGCGATCCGGCAGCGCCCCCCTGCGGTCGGAGGCCAGCGGGTAAACCCGTCGCGTCCGACGCGTGCGCGCCACCGGCTCGTCGAGCCAGGCCTTGAGCGCGCTCCAGGTCTGAACCCCGGATGTCTCGAGCAGCGGCAGCAGCGCGCGCCAGATGAACGCGGTCGCCTCGACGTGGCCGCCGGCGCGTCGCGCGGCGTCGGGTGAAAAGCCCAGGTAGCCGGCCAGCGCCCGGATGTTCCGGCGCGGCAGCTCCGGGAACAGGCGCACGGAGATCGCATGCAGACAGACGACGTCGAGCGGCAGTCGATCGCTGCCGCCGACCCGCCGGCAGAGATCGCGCAAGAACGCCAGCTCGAAGCGGGCGTAGTGGATCACGGTGGGCGCGCCGGCCGTCACAATTGCGAGCTTGGTCGCGGGCGCCGCGGCGACCCCGGCGTGCGCGATGTCGGCGCCCAGCTCGGCCCACGCCTGGTGCTCGTCGACCGCCTGGGCGACGCACGCCTCGGTCCAACCGATTAGCTCGCGCGCGGCCCACGGGATCGGGCGCTCGGTGCGCGGAACGATCCAGCGACTCCGTATCGGACCCGCGAGCCCAGCCCCCGTGCACGCGCCCCAACCGAGCTCGAGCAGATCGCCATACTCCGGCGTGCTGCCGCTGGCCTGGCAATCGAGCGCCAGAACCTGGAGCTCTTGCAGCTGGTCGCTCATGCGCCACGAAGCATATCAACGAAGCGTAGCAACGAAGCATCGCAACCGCCGGCCGAGCGGCGATGGCACGCCCCCGTCGATCCGTGACATGCTCCGACTCGTGTCCCGCACGCAAGGTCCTCGGTCGCTCGAGGCGCAGATCGATGCGCTCGGTTGGGCGTTTCGCTCGAGCTCGGACCTCGTGCTGGTGGTGACTCCCGACGGTGCCGTCGTGCCCGTGAACCAGGCCGCGCGCCTGCGCTGGCCGACGTCCGACGACAAGGCGGACGCTCGGCGGCTGCTGCCCGACGACCTGGTCGTCGCGCTCGAGGCGGCGATCTCGGCGCTGGGCAGGACCGATCGGAAGACCGATCGGTCGTCCGATCGGAAGACCGGTTCGACGTCCGGTCCGACGACCGGTCCGACGACCGGTGCGGAGTCATTTGAGTGGGGAGATCGGCACCCGGGCGGAATTCGCAGCTGGTTCAAGTGCACTGTGTCCGCGCTGATCGACGCCGACGATGTGGTGCGCGCGCATCTGTGCGTCTCGTCCGACGTCACGGAGCTGAAGCGCTCCGAGGAGCGGCTGCGGCGCAGCGAGCAGTTGATGGTCGACACCCAGGGGGTTGCGCACCTTGGAACCTGGGAATGGGACGTCAGCGAACCCCACGCGACCTGGTCCGCAGAGCTCTACAGCATCTACGGTCTGACTCCCGAGTCCTACACGCCGAGCTACGAGAAGTATCTGACGATGGTGCACGCCGAAGATCGCGATCGGGTGAAGAGCGCCACCGAGCGGGTGTTTCGTGAGCACGTGCCCTACTCGCACGACGAGCGCATTTTTCGTCCCGACGGATCGATGCGCTATTTGCACACCTGGGCGAGTCCCGTGCTGGACAAGGACGGACAGCTGATCCGTCTGGTCGGAGTTTGCCAGGACATCACCGACCAGAAGCGCGCGGAGGAGGAGGTCCAGAAGGTGAACGCGAGCCTCGAGCGGCGGGTCGCCGATCGGACGCTCACGATCGAGAACTCGCTGAGAGACGTCGAAGCCTTCAACGTGATGGCGAGCCACGATCTGCGCGCGCCCTTGTCGGTCATTCAGGGGAGCTGCACGATCCTGCAACAGACGCCGGATCTCTCGCCAGGCCGGGTGACGGAGAATCTGGCGCGCATTCAGCGCGCGGCGACGCAGATGACGCTGCTGATCAACGATCTGCTGAAGCTCGCGCAGGTCGGATCCGCGTCGTTGTCGCTGCTCGACGTCGATTTGACCGCGATGTGCGAAGAGGTGGTGGCGCAGCTTCGCCGCAGCAGCAACGCGGAGCGCGACGTCGTCGTCGACGTCCATCCCGGCCTGCAGGCGCGCTGTGATCCGACGCTGATGCGCGCCGCGCTCGAGAATCTGATCGGCAACGCCTGGAAGTACTCCTCGCGCGTCCAGCATGCGCGCATCGAGATCGGAGTGACGGTGGGGGAAGGCGAGCCCGTCTTCTTCGTTCGAGACAACGGCGCCGGCTTCGACATGAAAGACGCGAGCCGTCTCTTCACGCCGTTCCAGCGGTTGCACAAGGCCAGCGAGTTCGAGGGCACCGGCATCGGACTCACAGCCGTGCAGCGGATCATCGAACGCCACGGCGGCCGCATCTGGGCGGAAGCCCAGCTCGGCCGCGGAGCGACCTTCCTGTTCCAGTTCACGCCGAGACCGGAAGCTTCGGGCGAAACGTAGCCGTCCCCAGCTGGATTTACCGGCCGGTCGGCTACCAGCCGAGCCGCGCGCGCAGCTCGGGGACGAGTTGCCCGGACACCAGCTGGTTTTCGGTCGGGTTGGGATGGTACGCGCACGCGGCCTTGTCGGCGGTCTGGGTCGACAGCATGTCGAAGAATTCGATGCGCGCGTCACCGGCGGCGTTGCGCATGGCGACCGCCGTCGCGATGTAGCCGCGGATGGTCGCAAGGTCGGTCCCGCCGAGCAGCGGGCCGATGATGCAGACGATCAACGCCGCCGGGTAGCGCGCGCGGATGGTTTGCGTCAACCCGAGGTAGGCTTGCAGGAAGCCCGGCCCGGCACCGCCGACCGCGGTCGCCGCTCCGCCCGTGCCCCCGTCCGCCCGATTGGCCCCTCCCCCGACGCCGTCGCTGCCGCCCGAGGCGCCGTCGCCACAACCGGCCAGCGCCGTGAGACACACCACGACGAGAGCGACCGCCAGCGGCGATCGGTTGCCCGGGGCGCGTCGCAAGCCGTCCCGGGCCCGCAGGTACATGTCACCGCCATAACACGGAGGGGTCGCGACGCTCAACGATAAGGGCGACGGCATCGGCGTCGGCGCGCCGAGTCGCGGGGAACCCCTTTGGAATGATCAGCGGCTTGCGCTAGGCTCCCGGAGGTCGTCGATTTCGTGATCGCTGGAGGATGCCTCCGGCATTACGCAGAGCACGGGTCCGCCCGCCCCCCCGAAAGGTTGCTGCATGCGTCGTGAATCCGCTGATCGCTTGCCTTCGCGCCGGTTCCCCGTTCGCGCCAGACGGATGGGACCGCTGGCGTGCTTGTTCCTTGGTGCCTGTGCCGCGTCGGGGGTAGACACCAATCCCGGCGTGGGCGGCGGATCGGGAACCGTCGGGACGGGCGGCACGACGGGGGCAGGTACGGGCGGCGCCGGACCCGGAGCCGGTGGGACCGCGGCGGGAGGCGCCTCGGGCGGCGCCGGTGCGGCCGGGTCGGGGGGCACCGCCGGCAGAAGCGGCCCCGCCAGCGGCGGGACCACGGGGGGCACGGGCACGGGCGGCATGACCGGCACCGGCGGAACGACAACCGGGGCCGGGGGCAGCACGCCCGGGCCCGCGATCGCGTTTCCCGGGGCGCAAGGGTTTGGCAAGAATGCGACCGGCGCGCGGAACGGCGGCACCATCTATCACGTCACCAATCTCAACGATGCCGGCGCCGGCTCGTTCCGCGACGCCGTGAGCAGCTCGAACCGCTTCGTCGTGTTCGACGTCGGGGGCTACATTCAGCTGGTCACCGCGGTGTCGGCCAAGAGCAACCTCACCATCGCCGGTCAGACCGCGCCGGGGCAGGGCATCGGGTTCCGGGGCGGCGAGATCTCCTTCGCCAGCCAGTCGAACATCATCATGCGGCACATCCGCATCCGTCCGGGCAGCGAAACCGCCAGCACGACGGACGACGCGCTCAGCCTGTTCCGCGCGCAGAACATCATGATCGATCACTCGTCGTTCGAGTTCGCGCCGTGGAACAACATCGACGCGGTCAGCGACGACTGGCAAAACTTCCCGGTCACCAACGTCACCATTCAGGATTCGTTGATCGCCGATCCCACCGGGCAGCAGTTCGGTGCCCACACCGAATCGGTCTCCAGCAACATGGCCTGGTATCGCAATATCTTTGCGAACTCCCACAACCGAAACCCGCTGGCCAAGATCAACAACGTCTTCGTCAACAACCTCCTTTATAACGACTCGGCGGGCTACACCACGCACACCAGCACCAACTTCTCGCACGACATTCTGAACAACTATTTCATCTTCGGGCCGGCCTCCACCGGCACCGACAACACCTGGTACCAGGTCGACAAGAACCAATCGATCTATTACGCGGGCAACCTCAAGGACACGAATCTCAACGGCACGCTCGACGGCGCGGCGACGACGCCGTTCTGGTACCAGGGGCCGGGAACGATCCTCACCACCCCCTGGTCGACCGAGACCAACGCCACCAAGCCGCTCGACACCCCGTCCGCGGCGCGCGTCGCCATGTCGCTGGCCGGAACCCTGCCGCGCGATCCGATGGACGCCTTGATCATCAGCCAGGTGATGACGCTGGGAATGGGGACGACCGGCAGCGGCGCCAACACCGTCGGCCCCGACGGCGGGCTCTACACCACGCAGACCGCGACCGGCCTTGCGAACAACGGCTACGGGGCGATCACCGGTGGGACGCGGCCGACCGACACCGACAACGACGGAATGCCCGACAGCTGGGAGAGCGCCAACGGCTCTAACCCCGGCGTCGCCGACGCCACGACCAAGGCGGCCGATGGCTACCTGCTCATCGAGCACTACGTGAACTGGCTCGCCGGGCCGCACGCCGCCGCCGCCGCCGCCGCCGCGGTCGATGTCGACTTGTCGGCGTACGCCAGCGGCTTCAGCGCGGTCGCCCCGACCTTCGTTGTCTCGGGGGCGCAGAACGGAACGGTCGCTCTTCAGGCGGACAGGCACACGGCGCACTTCCAGCCGACCGCGGGCTTCCACGGGCTGTCGTCCTTCGCCTTCAGCGTGACCGGCTCGGACGGCAGCGCGTACACCAGCCAGGTCGTCGTGCTGGTCACCCCATAAGGGCAGATAGGGTTAAACTCACGCGCATGCGCCCCCCAGCGGCTGAAAAGCGGATTCCACCAAGATACCGAACCGTCCGTTCACTCCGGCCCCTCGTCGCCTTCGCGATGGGCCTAGCGGCCTGCTCCGGGGTCGGATGCGTCGGCGGTTCCTCTGTGGACACGACCTCGGGCAGCGGTGGCGCTGGCGTGGGAGGTGCCCCAGCGTCCGGCGGCGCGCCCGGCGGCTCATCCGGCGGCGGCGTGGGAGGCAGCATCACTCCGGGAGGGACCGGCGGTGGCAGCTCCGGGGTCGGTGGCGCCGCGGGTAGCGGAGCCGGTGGCGCCGCTCGTGGCACCGGCGGCTCCGGCGTTGGCGGAGCCGGCGTTGGTGGCACCGCCGGAGCCGCGGGCGTCGGCACCGGCGGCAACCCGGGCACTGCGGGCGCTAGCGGCACCGGAGCCATCGGGCAGCCGATCGGGTTTGCCACGCTGAACGGCGGGACCACCGGCGGCCGAGGCGCCCAGGTGGTCACGGCGACAACCTATGACCAGTTGAAATCCTTCGCCGAGAGCACCACCCCTTACATCATCATGGTGTCGGGCACGATCGCGAACGGGCCCAACGGCGGTAAGGTCAGCGTCAAATCGAACAAGTCGATCATCGGTGTCGGCAGCACCGCCTTCCTCAACGGCATCGGCATCGAGATCGCAAACAACAACAACATCATCATCCAGAACCTGAGGGGTTCGATGACCGGTGTCACCACCCGCACCGAGACCGCGGGTGTATTTACGCTATCCGACGACGCAGGTCTGCCCAAAGTAGAGGTCAATGACGGCGACGCCATTTCGATCAGCGGAACCAGCAAGAACATCTGGATTGATCACTGCGAGCTGTTTTCGATCGATCCGGCGGTGCAAACCAACATCGATCTGTTCGACGGGTTGATCGATATCAAAGGGCAAACTGGCTTCATCACCATCTCCTGGTGCTATTTTCACGATCACCACAAGGGTGGATTGGTCGGCGCCTCCGACACCGACCTGTTCGTTGATCGCAAGATCACGTATCACCACAACTACTATCGCAACGTGAAGCTGAGAGCGCCCATGTACCGGGGGGCCGTTGGACACTTCTTCAACAACTACATCGTCATGGCGACCGACGCCTCCGAGATAAGAGCCGCCACCTGCATCCGGATGGAGAAGAACTACTACGAGGCGCTTCATTTCTCGATCTACACCCCCTCGGATTCCCCCGGCAGCACTGAGAGGATCGACAACATCGAGGTCAGCCGCACCGCCCGGGCCTATCCGGCCAACTGCGTCGCCGACATCCCGTATCCCTACGCGACCGCGCTCACCACCACCACCGCCGACGTGAAGACCGTCGTCCCCCAATCCGCCGGGGTTGGCAAGCTCTAGCTAGCGCGCGCTAGATTCCGAGGAGATGCGCAACGCCTTGATCCCGAGAGGTGTCGTTTCGACCTCTGTGAGCGCGAAGTCGTGCGTGAGGTGACCGACGATCTCGCCCTGAAGGGCGCTGAGCTTCTGCCCAACGAATATCGTGTCCCCAACGTGCAGCGGCGCTTTGAAGGCCAGGGCGGCCTTGCGAGCTTCAGGCAACACGTTGTCCTGTTCAACATACGCGAGGGGCCACATCTGTGTTCGTCGAGTCATGAGGAGGGCCTCGACTTCGACGTCCATCCTCAAGAAGACAGCTATGCGGCGATCGTGAGGTGCGTACTTCCTGAACAGAGCTGCGGCCTCCTTCGCCTCGGGCGAATGGGACCGAGGGGGCACCGTCTTCGCGCTGGCGCTGTACATGAGCAGTGAAAAGGGAAGCTTGCTCACGAAACCGGGCAGACCACTGAAGATCGGCAGCATCGCGGCAGCGTAGCCCGCCGTTCCCAGGGCGAGACGAAGGACGCCCTTCGTCCGCTCGAGAACGACAGCCATCCAGTAGCAGCCGACGAAGACCGCCGGAACAGACACAATCGCAAGATTTCCCGAATAAGATCGGCCGATATAGTAGTTCATCTCCGCAATGCCGACCAAGGTCATGGCGAATATGGTCTGCGCCTCGACGCTTCGATCCGCTCGCCGCGCAATCGCCACAAATGAGCCTAGATACACCAGGGCTGTCGGCAGCCACATCGCCCACGGCTCAATGGGCACGGTCCAGCCGACCCACGTCCGGTAAAATACAATGTACCGGATCGCGTAGGCCCAGATCGGCCAGGCCCCGGTCGTCGCCCGGACGTGAATCGTCAGCACGAGGACGCCCGCTCCGACGGCAACGGCGGTGAGCGCAGCGTCGCGTGAGAATGTGATCACGCGCCGGCGGAACGGCTCAGGCGCTCCAAAAGCGACAAGAGCCCGCGTCCCCAGGTGGGCGCCAATGACGGTGATCGCCGTATCCACGGACCAAAGCGATCCGATCGCGACGATGAGCAGAACACCGAACCCTGATGATCGACGCGAAGAGCTCGCTGCGGTGTTCTGGAAGGCGATGGCAGCGACGAGCGCGTACTCGATGATGAATCGCAGCGGCCCAGCGCTCGGCAGAGTGATGTAGACGAAGAGCGGCGCGAAGATGCTGACGGCAAGACTCGTGCACAAGAAGAGAAGTGCTACGAGCGGGTTCCCGGTCAACCGCCGCATCGTGAGATACAGAACAAACGAGCGCATCACCTCGAGAAAACAGATGAAGTGCGCGAGACCGTAGGTCGAAGACTCGAACAGGTGGAGGCGAAAGAGGAGCGCGATGAAGTAGACGACGCCGACCCCATATTGCGAATTGGCATCGACGAGCGGCGATCTGCCGCCGAGGACGGCGGCGACAGGGCCAAGGTAAAAATTGTAGTGATCGACCCAGATGTCCGCAGCTCTCGGGCCGACCCGCGCACCCACTCCGATGTCCGGAAACCACAACAGTAGAACCAACCCAGCGAGGACGAGTCCGTCACCCACCAGGGGCATGAGCTGCGGTCGACTGAACGTGAGGGTGCTGCGCCCGAGAAGGAGAATCGCGGCCACGACGAAAAGAGCGCCAAAGGTAGTTGCGTCATAGCTGGTCTGCGAAAACTGGATGACGATCCAGGCGAGGCCCGGGATGACCAAGGCGACACAGATTGCGCCGATGGGTTCCTTTCTTCGCGCCAGACGTGACTCTCCCGGCGCAGACCGCGAACGCGCAATCACGAAACTGGCAAGAAGGGCGATACTCAGAACCGCGTGACCGACGGCTGTCCACCGAAAGGCGCGAGCTAGCGCCTCGCCGCGTAGCGGCCTGGGCGCCATATCGATCCGATGAAAGCACTCGATGGCATATAGCCAGAGCGCGGTGTGACCAATCCCCATGAGGGGCCAAAAAAAAGTGGATGGCCCGACCCACTTTCGTTCGACGAATTTGACCGCTGCTGGAACCATGAGCGCGGCCAATAGCGCCGCCGGCCAGGCCAACGCATAGGTTCGCTGCTCGTCCGCTTCCGTGATGCCGGCCGCAACGTGGGGACGAAGAATCAGAAGTAAGGCGACCGCGCCCGTCGACAACGCGAATAGAAGCGCATGAATATCGTCGGCGACGATGCAGTTGGTCGTCCGTCCCGGAAAGCCAAAGAGTGTTTGACCGGAGGATGGTGGAGCCTCACTACCGGATCGCCTCTCGGGTGTCGGCGAAGGCGCGGGGGTGAGTGCCGCACCGTCGCGCAGTCCTGGGGCCCTGGTTGTAGCCACTTTGCGGCGACGGTAGCGCAGAGGGTCCGCGAAGCAAAGCGTTCTCCGACCTGCTGGCTCTCGGCCAAGAACACCAGATCGCCGGCCCTTACAGGTCCAGCGCCGCTTGCAGGTGCTTGACGACGCCGCGCACGACCGTCACCCGCGCGAAGTTCTTGTCGTTCGCGGGGACCACGATCCAGGGGGCGTGTCCCGTGCTCGTCCGGTCGATCATGTCGACGGCGGCGCTCTGGTAGTCCTTCCACTTGTGGCGGTTGCGCCAGTCTTCCGGCGTGATCTTGAAGCGCTTGTGCTCGATCTTCTCGCGACCCCGGAAGCGGCGAAGCTGCTCCTCTCCGTCGATCTGCAGCCAGAACTTCAGCACGATGATGCCGGAGCTGACCAGCTCGTGCTCGAAGTCGTTGATCTCGGCGTAGGCGCGCAGCCAATCGGCCTCGCTGCAGTAGCCCTCGATGCGCTCGACCAGCACGCGCCCGTACCACGATCGGTCGAAGATCGTGACGTGGTTGTGGCGCGGAAGCTGGCGCCAGAACCGCCACAGGTACGGCTGGGCGCGCTCTTCCTCGCTGGGCGCGGCGATCGGCACCACCTGGAACTGGCGCGGGTCGAGCGCGGCCGTCAGCCGGCGGATCGCGCCCCCCTTGCCCGCCGCGTCCATCCCCTCGAAGGCCAGCACCAGCGAGCGGGTCGCGAAGGCCTTGTGGCGCGCAAGCTCCGCCAGCCGCCCTTGCCACTTGGCCAGCTGCAGCTCGTACTTCTTCTCCGGCAGCTTCTGGTCGAGATCCAGCGCCGAGAGGACGTCGCGTTCGTCGAGCGGACGCTTGACGGGCGGCGCAAAGACGCGCTTCTTGGGGATCTTCTCGGTGATGCGCTTCTCCAGCGCCGCGAGCACCTCCTTGCCGACGCGCAGGTAGCGATATTGATCGTCGGTGCCGTCGACGATGCTCCACGGCGCCCAGGCGGTGTTGGTGAGGCGCAGCACGTGGCCGGCAACGTCCTGGAGCGCGTCGTAGGTGCGCGTGCGCTTCCATGACTTCTTGGTCACGCGCCAGGCGGTGCGCGGATCCGACTCGAGCTGGCGCAGCCGGCGCTTCTGCCCGGCGCGGGTCAGGTGCAGCCAGAACTTGAGCAGCAGCGCGCCCTCGTTCACCAGCATGGCCTCGAACCGGTTGATCTCGTCGAGGCGCTTGTCGAGCTGCACACGCGAGATCTCAGCGTCGATGCGCTGGGCGATCGGCGTCGAGTACCAGGAACCGGCGAAGGCGCCCGTGCGTCCGCGGGGCGGCAGCGCGCGCCAAAATCGCCACATGAACGGTCGTTCGCGCTCCTCGTCGGTGGGCAGCGCGAAGGCGAGGGTGGTCAGGTAGCGCGCGTCGAGCCACTTGTAAAGCTGGGCCAGGGTCTCGCTCTTGCCGGCGCCGTCGACGCCCGAGATGAGCAGCAGCACGGGGAATCGGGCCTGCGCGCGCAGCTCGCGTTGCGCGTCGAGCAGGCGCGCGCGAAGGGCGGTCTCTTCCCGGTGGAAGGTCTCTTTGTCGACGGCGTGGCCGACCTCGGCAGACTCGAACATCCGGTCATCGTAGCGACCAGACCGCCGTCCGTCGACAAAGGACAACCATGCGGCGACAGTGGGAACAGACGCCGGCTACGGGTAGGATGGCGCGCGCCCGACGAACCGGGCGTCCGAGGGTGAGCATGCGAACGAATATCCTGTTCGGAGCGATGGTGATCGCGGCGCTGCCATGCGCGTTCGACGCCGCAACGGCTGCGAAGAACGCCGATCCCGCCGCCGCGAGCCTCGGGGGTCTGCGCCTGGAGGTGCCGTGCGCGAACCCGAAATTCAACAATGATACCGAATGTCATTGGGACCGGGCGCTCCTGCAGAGCGCCGATCCCGCGTGGAAGCTGAAACGCGAGCTCACGCGGACCTTCTCGGGCAAGACCGGGGCGCTCTATGACGTGACCCTGCGCGTGCGCGGCGTCGTCGAACCCAAGAACTTCACGGGCGGCGAAGTCCAGCAGCAGCATTTCCAGATCGGCGGCACGCCGGTCAAGAACGACTACAACTTCTACCGACTGCATGTCTCGGATCCCGACGCGACCTACACCTTCAATCGAAATGAAGAGAAGGTCGGGCACTACACCTTCCCGATCGACTACAGCGTCACCATCCCGATTCGCGGCGGCGCCACGGTCATCATGGGTGCGTACGACACCAACGATGTCGCCATCGCGAATCACCAGCGTCACGTGATCGCGGGCGTACCGCCGGCGCCGCAACCCTTCGACGGTCAGTTTTTCCAGCTGGATGTGGAGGCGGTCAAGATCAAGAAGTAGCGGCTGCCAGCGCCGATCTTACTTGAGCAGCCCGGCCAGGGCTCCGCCGTGCGCCCGGATCTCGCCGACGATCAGCTGCGCCATCTCGATCGCGCCCGCCTTGACGAAGTGGGTGGTGCCGGTGTCGAAGATACTCGAGGCGAGGAATGTCGTGTTGCCGACCATCTGGTAGTACTCCACGCTGCGCAGGTTGAGGTCGACGACCTGGACCGCCTTCTGTGTCGCCTCGGTCTTCATGGCGTTGGCGTACGGCAAGAGGGTGTTGTTCACGGTTGTGCCGGTGAACGCGCGATGTCCCATCGGCGTCACGAAGATCGGAATGGCGCCCTTGGCGCGAACGGTGTCGGCCATGATCCCGAGGTCACTCTCGAAGTCGGGAAGGCTCACGAACCGCGGGCAATCATGGGTCTCGTCGTTTGTGCCAAACTGAATGAAAAGATAGTCGCCCGGCTTGATGCCGGCCTTGATGCGCGCCCACTGCGACGTGTCGACGTGGGCACCGGCGGCGTCCAGCTGATACAAGGGGTTGCCCTGATCATCGACGCACTGGTAGCCGCCGTCGGTGTCGCGCTGAACCGCCCACATGAAGAAGGCCACGCTGCGGCCGCCGATCGCCTGGTTGTTGACGGTGACGCTGCCGTTGAAGAACGGCGCAAGCTCTTGTCCCCATCCCTCGAGGCTGGTCCCACCGTTGCCTTGAGTGTTGCCGGCCGCGTAGGTCTGAACCGTCGAATCGCCCGCGAGCCAGATCGTCGTCATCGTGACGCCGCTGTCGGTCGCGCCCCCGCCGTCGCTCGCTCGGCCGTCACCCGTGTCGCGCGCGCCGTCGCTGCTGCCGCCGTCGAATGCATCGGGCAGCGCATCGACTCTCCCTGCATCCGTCGCCGGTGCCGATGCGTCGGAAGATGCGTCGGAAGATGCGTCGGAAGATGCGTCGGGTCGCGAACCGCCGGCACCGGTGCCCGCCGTGCCTCCGCTGTTGCCACCGAGGGCTCCCGGCGGTCGCGCCACCGGCGCCGGTCGTCACCGCCGCGCCACCGCCGCCGCCCCCGCCAGCGGTCATCGGGTCACCTTGGCCGCTGTTCGGGGCTTTCGCGCATCCAAACGCGATGCTCGAGGCCACAAGCAGCATTCCCGGTAACCTCGCGACGGCTTCTCGTTTCATTCGGTGATCTCCTTTGCGAGGCTTCTGTTGATCGCCGAAGGACTCTATGTCCCCGGGGAAGAGCGCACGCCTTACCCCTGTTTCGCGCCGAGACTCTTGCGACCAGGCAGATATGCGCGAGACAGCCGGAATCGATCACGGAATCGTGCGCCCGCAGGCTGATGGCGTAACCTTGTTCCGGTCATGAGCTACATCTACCGGCACCTCCGCCCCCACGACCTGGCGATCATGAAAGGCCTGCTGGCCACGTTTGGCGAGGCGTTCAACGAGCAGAACACCTATCAGGCCGCCGTGCCCAGCGACGCCTACCTGGAAAAGCTGCTCGGCAAGTCCCACTTCATCGCGCTCGCCGCGCTGCGCGGCGAGGAGGTGGTCGGCGGCCTGGCCGCCTACGAGCTGGAGAAGTTCGAGCGGGCCCGCAGCGAGATCTACATCTACGACCTGGCGGTCCAGGAAGCTCACCGCCGAAAGGGGATCGCCACGGCCCTGATTCGCGCCCTCCAGCAGATCGCCAAGGAACGCGGCGTTTACGTCATCTTCGTGCAAGCCGACCTGGGCGACGGGCCGGCCATCCGCCTCTACGAATCCCTCGGCACGCGCGAGGACGTCCATCACTTCGACATCCCGGTCGGGTAGGGCGGTGACTGCGCGCTCGGCGCGGGCTCAGCGATCACGCAGGCGGGAGTCCCAGCGTCTCGAGCTGCAGCGACGCTTCCTCGACGGTTGGAAGCCCGCCAATCTCGGCGGCGATCCTCCGGGCAGCCGCGCGGAAGGATCCCTCCTCCATCACCTTCGATAGCGCGCGGCGAAGCTCCGGGGCAGGCGCGTTGCGGATCGGCAGGGCCAGGCCGGCGCCGACTGCGGCGACGCGGGCGGCGTTGAACGGCTGATCCGCGAACAGCGGCGCCACGACCAAGGGAACGCCCGCGGCCAGCGCGCCGAGCACGGTGCCGGAGCCGCCGTGGCAGACAACCGCCGCGGCGTGAGGGATCACCTGGTCTTGCGCGACGAAGCGCTCGACGTGAACGTTCGGCGGCAAATCCCCGAGGGTCTCGAGCGACAGCTCGGCGCCGACCGTCAACAGGACGCGAATCGGCAAATCGGCGACGGCGTCAATCACCGGTCGGTAGGCCGCGCGCATCACGTCAAAGCCGCCGACCACCGTTCCGAGCGTCGCGTAGACGAACGGTCCTTGCAGCGTGCCCCACCAATCGGGCAGCGGCGGAGCGTCGCCGCGCACGGCGCGGAATCGAAACACGTTCGTTTGCCCGAAGTCCGGCGCCTCCAGTGACGAGGGGAACAAGGTGAGCGCCGCCTCGTCGAAGATCCGCCGACCGGATGGATCCGGCGCCAGGCCCACCGCGCGGCCATGGGCGTCCAGGGGGGCGACGGCGTGTGGATAGACGGCGGCCTCACCGCTCGGCGCCGAGATCGCCACCCGGATGTGGGGGATCCCGACCTTCTCGGCGGCGACGATGGCGGCGTACTCCTGTGATTCGCGCACGACGATCGACGGCCGCCAGCGCTCGAGCGTTTCGATCAGGCCGGGGATCGCCGCGCCGGCGCACACCCCGGCGAAGATCTCTCCGATGGGGATGCGCACCATCTCCTCTTCGGATGCGCCGCGCAGCCGCATCCAGAGCGGGCGCAGCCCTTCGTCGCCCGGATGCCCGAACGGAAGGAATTCGGCGCCAGTCTTCGCCACGTGTTCCGCGAAATCTGCCGGAGCTGCCACCGCCACCTCGTGCCCGCGGCGCTTGCAAGCGTTGATGAACGGAACCAACGGATAGAAGTGACTGGTGTTGCGCAGCGTGGTGAACAGCGTTCTCATGCGGCGACTATGGCGTCAGGGCGCGCCGAAGATCAACGTTGCTCCGGTCTAGCGTAGTCGCTAGTCGCCCCCGTCGCCCGAGGCGTCAGACGCGGTTGCGTCCGAGCTGCCGCCATCGACGAGAAGTCCCGGAGAGAGCGTGAAGCTGTCGATGTTGAACACCACCGGCGTCGAGCTGGCACCGGCGGCGCCGGTGCCGAGTTGCACGCCGTATGCGACCACCTGGGCCGGGTTGTAATCGAAATTGCGGGTCATGGGATTGGTCAGATCCATCGTGAAGTCCTGCCAGTCGGAGCCGGCCCCGACCTGCCTGTAGGTGCCGCCGAACGCGTAAGTGTTGCCGGTATCGACATAGGGCTGGATGCCCCCCGTGAACGTCCCCTGGCTCACTTTGACACGTACGTGCAAGGTCATTCCGCGCCAATCGAGCGGCGCGGTGATCCCGGTCAACTTCATGATGGCGACATATTGATTGGCACCCGAAAACGGCACCGCCACCTGCAGCGAACCCGGCGACGGGCTTCCCTGGCTGGCGTCGAACAAGAGGGTGGGCGGCGGGACGGAGGGGTTGGTCGGAGCGGCGAGGTTCGCCGGTTCATCGTAGGTGTCGAAAGTGAAGCCTTCGGTGGTGGAGTCGAAGAGCGCGACACCCGATCCGACGAAGGCCCCGGCATCGACCTGGTCGCCTCCGGTGTCGCGGCCCCCGTCCATGCCGCTGACACCACCGCCGCCGCTGCCGCCTGCACCGCCGCTGCCTACACCGCTTCCACCGACACCGGCGTTGTTGCCGCCGGAGCCGCTGCCGCCCGCGCCGCTGCCTCCCACACCACTGCCACTGCCACTGCCACTGCCACTGCCACTGCCGCCCCCGGCCCCGGCATCGACAACGCCGCTGTCCATCGGCGCCGGCATCTGAAGAGCCGACGAGCTACAGGCCAGGGCACTGATGGCGAGTCCTGCGATCGCCGTTCCGGCCGCGCACGACCGCCGCATCACCAGCATCATGCCGCCAGCGTTGCACGTCGTCCCGACCGGTTCAAATCAGCGGCGATCAATGCCGCCCGGACCGCTTGCTAGTCTCGAGGGCTCGCCCGTCGTCGCCGGCGGAGCAGCGACGCCAGGGCTCCCAGAATCGTCAGCGCGAACCCGGCCGAAGTGCGCTCGGAGGTGCCGTCGATCACGCACGCGCAGCCTCCCGACACATTCTCACCGGCGGTTCCGGCCGACGCGCCCGCGGCGCCGCCGGTTCCGATCGTCGTTGTCCCGCTACCGCCGGTGCCTCCCGGCGCCCCGGCGGTGCCGCTGGCTCCGCCGGCGCTGCCCGTCGACGTGCCGCCGGTTCCGGCTCCCCCCGCGCCGGTCCGGGCACCTCCCGCGCCGGTGGTGACGGCACCTCCCGCGCCGGTGCTCCCTCCAGCGCCGCTGGCACCACCGGCTCCGGTGGTCGTGATCAATCCATACTCGTAGGCGCCCAGATCCGGCGCGGTGCCCGCGAAGGGAAGCCCGACGTTCGTCCCCTTGTCGATCATCTGGCTGCCCGCGGCCAGCTTCAGAAAGTCGATGTTCGGGAAGCTGCCGTCGGCCTGGCGCGGTCCCAGCGCTCCTGACGATTCAATGGCAACGCCCGTACCGGTGACGCTGGGGTCGGTGATGCTGGCGAAGTCGCGCGCTGCCGGCGTGAGGTTCAGGTCCCACGAATTGAACTGGGTGTCGACGCCGGTCATGTTGCTGTTCCGGTTGGGAAAGCCGATGTTGTTTCTCATGATGTGCACCATCGTTCCCGTCAGGGTGATGGTCGTGTTCGGATCGTTGGGCGGGCTGGCCAGCATGTTGTACTGGGTTCCGTTCATGAACGACGTGTTGTTGTACCAAGTGTTCCCGCCCGACGAGTGGTTGGCGTAGAAGCCCGAGGCCTTGTTCTTCCAGGCCACGTTGTTTTGCACCAGGTGCCTCACACCGGTGGCGCTGCTTCCCATCTTGAAGCCGTTGCCATTCCCCGATGTTGGATTGAGCGTGCCGTAGCTGGCGAAGCCGTTGCCCATCGCCCAGGAGTTTTCGACCGTGACCGGAAACTCCTGGTTGATCAGATCGTAGCCGTCGTCGGAGTTCCACCACGCGCGGCAACCCCGGATGATCGTCGTGGCGCCCGCCGTTTGGTAGTGAACCCCGAAGCCGTCGGCGTTCTGTCCTTGCCCCTGCGATGACGTCGCATCGTAGTTGTCGTGGGCATCGCAATTGAGCACCAGGTGACCCCCGGTTCCTTTGCCGATGAAGATCCCGTTGCCGCTGTTGTGGTGCATGTTGAGCAACTCGAAGATGCAGTTGCCGCCGGTGCTGACCGCCACGCCATTGTTTGAGAACGTGTTCATCGGAACATTGGCGATCTCCAGCCCCTTGAAGTGCAGCCAGCTGCCCGACACCACGAACCCATGGGTATAGCCCGTGGTCGAAATGGTCATGCCCGAGAAGTCGAAGACCGGGACCTCGCCCGGGTAGGCCCAGTACTTGATTCGGTTGGTGTCCGACGTCCCGCTCTTCGTGAACGAGATGCCGGCGCCGGTGTTTGCCGGCGTCGTGATCCGATACGTCCCGGCCCGGATGAAGACGGTGTCCCCCGCGACCGCGACGTTGACCCCCTTCTGCAGGGTCGCAAACGGCGCAGCCATCGTCCCGGCATTCGAATCGCTGCCGGTCGTGGCCACGTAGTAGTCGGTGGCGTGAGCGCTCCCGGCCGTCGCCAGCGCGCCGAGCAGGGCGATGAGCAAAGTCCACAGGCCAACCCCGGGCAGGCGGTGTCGATAGGTTCTCGGTCGCCGGATTCGAATATCGAGCGAAGCGCGCATTCGACGCCCCTCCTTGGTGCAAAATCGGCCATCGGCCAGACAGAGCCAGCCGTAATCGTAAGGGGCACGAAGCGCGCGATTGATGCAACCTATCGAAACCGGGCGGTCTTTTTCTCCGGCTCGTCAGTCATCCAGGCTGCCCATGGTCAAATTGACGGTCGTTCCGGTCATCCCGCTCGCCTTGTCGGAAGCCATGAAGACCGCGACGTTAGCTACCTCCGCCAGCGTCATGACCCGCTTGGGATGGGTCGTGCTGGCGAGATACCCCTGGAACTGCTCCCAGGTCAGCCCCTTTCCCTTCAGCTCGTAGACCTCTCTCATCGAGGGCGTCTCCGGAATGCCGTGTGGTCGCAGGCCAACCACGCGAATGCCGTGGGGCGCCAGCTCGGCCGAGAGGCTGCGCGTCAGAGCCTCCTTGGCGGCGTGCGCCGGACCGTAGCCGCCCACCAAGGTGTTACCGGCCCGCGCGGGGAGCGCGGTGACGGTCATGATGACCCCCGATCGATTCGCGACCATGCGCCGGGCCGCCGAGCGGGCGGTCAGGAAATACGACAGGGTGTAGGCCGAGATCGGCAGCGAGAATTGCTACCGGATGCTCGGATCTCTCCAGGACGCCGAGGATGCCCTGCAAGAGACGCTACTCGCCGCCTCGCGGGCGCTGGACGGGTTTGAGCGACGCGCTTCGCTCCGCACCTGGCTGTACCGGATCGCCACCAACCAGTGCCTCAACGCGCGCCGCTCGGCCAGCCGACGACCCGCCAAGGAATGGGACGTGCCTGGGGTCGAACCGCCCAAGCCGACCCGGCTGCGCGAGGTCGTCTGGATCGAGCCACTCCCCGACCCCCTCGTCGAGGGGGCGATCGCCGCGCCGCTCGGCCCGGAGGCCCGCTATCAGCGGACCGAATCGATCTCGCTGGCCTTCGTGACCGCGCTTCAGCTCCTGCCGCCGCGCCAGCTCGCCGTCCTCATCTTGCGCGACGTCCTCGGATTCCAGGCGAGTGAGGTGGCCGAGATGCTCGACGCGACCCTCGAATCGGTCAACAGCGCGCTCAAGCGCGCGCGCGCCGGCTTGCAGCAACGATCGCCGCTGCCGACCGCCGACCGCGAACCGCCGCCCTCCGCCTTCGAGTCGCCCGCCGAGGATGCGATGGTGGCGAAGTTCGTCACCGCCTACGAGGCGGCCGATCTCGACGCGCTGGTCGCTCTTCTGACCGACGACGTCTTCGTCGCGATGCCACCGATGCCGTTCGAATATCATGGCCGCGACATGGTGGCCCGCTTCTGCGGCAACATCTTCGCCGCCGGCCGGCGGTTCGACCTCGTGCCGACGCGCGCCAACGGTCAGCCCGCGTTCGGTGCCTACCTGCGCACCCCCACCGGCGTCGCCCAGGGCGTCGGCCTGATCGTGCTCACCCTCGACCGCGATCGAATCAGCGCCATGACCCGCTTCGAGAGCGACCTGCTGCCCCGGTTCGGGCTACCGCGATCGCTGCCGAGCCGTTAGGGGAGCTTCCGGGTGTTCGAGCCGCCTCATGGCGAAAGCGCGCCGGCACGCTTTCGCGCGCGAAACGTCCTGTCGACTTGCTCGCCGACGCCCTGAATCCGTCCCGGGTTTGGTAGCGGCGGTCCGCAGGCACAGAGCCTTAACCCGGGAGGGGTGCCCGAAGGGATCCGTCGACGTTAATACGTTGACGTGAGAATATTCCGGCTCGTATGAGTGCCACGATTACGCGTGTTCACCTCTCGAATTGGAAGAACTTTCGATCCGTAGACGTGAAAATCGGTCCGCGGGTTTTCATCGTGGGTCCGAATGCTGCGGGAAAGACCAACTTTCTCGACGCTCTTCGGTTTCTTCGCGACATCGCCGCTCCCGACGGGAGTTTGGTGGCGGCGGTCAAGGACCGGCGCGGCTTGACTCACATGCGAAGCCTGCATGCCCGAAGCAACAGCAACGTTGTTTTGGAGGTCGAGGTCGTGCTCTCGGAGGATCCCGAGCCTTGGACGTACGAACTCGAGCTCTCAGGCAGTGAGTCGACCAAGAAGCCGATCAGAATCGAAAAAGAACGAATCACGCATGGACCAGACATTCTGGTGAATCGTCCGAACACCAAAGACACAGAAGATCCCGTCCTGCTAACCCAAACACATCTGCAACAGATCAGCCAGAGCCTCCGTTTTCGTCCCCTGGCTGACGCCCTGGCTAGCATGGTTCATGTGCATGTCGTGCCTCAACTGGTTCGGACGCCCACGCGTGGTGATGAGCCGTCTCCAAGGGACGCATCCGGCTCAAATTTTATCGATCAATTGGCGCAGTTATCTCCGAGTCAACAGAAGCGCGCACTGAACCGAATTCAAAAGGTTCTTCGGATTGCGGTACCGCGCTTCTCAATATTACAGGTGAATCGCGACAACCTCGGACGTCCCCACCTTGAGGCGAAGTATGAACACTGGCGTCCCCAAGGCGGATGGCAGAACGAGCAAGAGTTTTCCGACGGTACGCTACGTCTTATCGGATTGCTTTGGGCCATCGATCAGGGCACAGCTCCGCTAATGCTGGAGGAGCCGGAGCTTTCGCTGCATAGGGAAGTGATCCGTCAACTGCCTCGGCTAATCACCCAGGCGGCCAACCGCTCCCATCGTCAGGTGATCGTGGCCACCCACGCAGAAGAGATGTTGGCTGACCGTGGCATCGATCCCTCTGAGATCGTTCTGTTGGAGCCATCGACGGACGGGACGCGAGCGGTTCTCGCTTCGGAGCGGCCGGAACTTGTGAGTGCGGCGAAAGCCCGCGTCCCACTGGGCAAGATGATTTCTGGGATTACGAAACCGCCGAAGATCGAACAACTGGCTCTCCAACTGCAGGCGCCCGAACGATGAGCCTCGCCCTCGTAGTCGAGGGTGACACCGATCTTCCCGTTGCTCGCAAGCTGGCCGCGGACGCCGGGCTCGACGTCTTCACCGAAATGGACGCCGGAGGCAAGTTCAACATTGACGCCGAACTAGACAACTACAATGGTGCCGCGAAGGGAGCACCTTGGTTCGTGCTGCGAGATCTGGATGACGACGCTCAATGCGCGGGGGAGTTCTTGAAGAAAATTGATTTCCGGCCCTCGAGGTAGATGTGTTTTCGTCTGGCCGTTCGCGAGTTGGAGTCCTGGCTTCTCGCTGATGGTGAGGGGATCGCCACCTTTTTCAAGGTAAACCCTCGATCGCTGCCAGCGAACCCAGACGACGAAACCGATCCGACTAGGACTCTGATCAAGCTGTGTCGAAAATCTGAGAGCCGCCGCATTCGCGAGGGCATGATCCCTCGTCCTGGTTCTGTGACAACTGTTGGGCCGCTCTATGAGGCGCTGATCATTGAATTCGGCACTGGGCCCTGGAACCTGGGCCGAGCGAGCTTGCGAAGCCCCAGCTTGAGGCGTTCCCGCCAGGCCATTCGAGTGCTGGGAGCTAAATGGAGCAGCGCCGTTCGGGGAGCCAGCCCGAAGCGAAAGTAGCTTCCAGGTCGATCTGAATACAGAGGACATCCGAGTCGACCCGCCTTGGCCCGGCATCCCAGGAAGTAGTCGTGAGAGACTCACGTTTGAACACTTTTATATGTAGTAGCGACCGATCGGGCTGAAACCGTGGGGGCTGGCAAGGCGTTCCCCTTCCTCCACCGGTACCCGGCTACGACGCCGAAAATGACTATAGAGCCAAGGAGTACAGATACGGTCCTTCGCCGACGATCCCTTCATCGGGCCGTTTCGAGCGTGACCGAACATCATAGGGCCTCGTCTCGTTCCCGTTTCGCACTCGAATCAATCGGGTGGCGATCGGCTCGCGCTCCACTTGGAGACTTCGAGGTTCGCCACCTCTGCTTCGAATCCAGATCCCTTGCGCGCGACCACGATCCGAAGCTCCGCGGTGGGGACGCCGTGCATGAATCCGGGGTGTCTACATGTTTCAACGATGGCACGACTGGTGGGGTCTTCCTTTGCGCAGCCGACGTACCCGCTTGCGCTGAGGGACCAGTCGAATTGCCAGCGCCGGCCGCGCGCCAGAGAGCGCATGAAGAGCAAGGCGTAGGCTCGCCCGGGCGGCAGCAGCTCCGGGGGATCCTCCGCGAGACCGACTTGGATCTTGCCCGGGCTGGGATAAATGCGTTCGAGCGAGAAGGCGCAATGTTCACCGCGAGCGAACAGAGATCGGATCTCGTCGCCGGGACCAGGAACGATGAGAAGCTGAAACCCATCGTCGCCCAATACACCTGGCAGTCGACGAGGATCGATCCAGCTCAGCAAGTCGCGCACTTCCTTTGCCAGCACGCTTGCCATCATGCAGCGGTCCTTGAAGGACATCGATTCCGTCGCAGCCGACGGACCATTCTTGGACGTCGCGGTGCCGGCAACAGGCGGTCCGGCTGTGACCGCGACCAGAGCCGCCATCGCAACCAGGCGAGCCGTCATCGGTGCAAGGGAGCGCGGGTAGGGGCCGCAGCCGGCGAACCCGACGTTCGTTGGGCGGGTGTGGGAGCCGCTCGACCGGCGGTGACATCCTCATATGTGACCAACGAGATCGGACCCGCTGGCACGTCCAATTCACTCTCGGCGGCCCCGACCGAAGTGACTTTGTAGGCTTTCCTGGTCAACTTCGATCTGGGTACGATGCCATGCAACTGGCCACTGGAGCGAATGTTCTCCAGGCGGGTGACCGCGAGTGGATCACGGCTGAAAAACTCAAAAAAGAGTGGCTGGATTCCGGGGCGAGCTGCCATTTGCTGGAACGTCGGCTGGCCCGGGATCAGGTAGTCGCGAAGCAGGTCCCACGCAGGAAGTTTTTGCTTCAATGCGTTCTCGATGTCGTCCGGCGTCCCTTTCGGTTTCGTGACAAGACTGACCCCCGCCCAAATGTGGAAGGACGAGGCGCCGGTGGCCTTGGAAGCGTGCACGGCGTTCATGAAGGCGACGACCTCCGATCCGCCTTTGATCACGTTGCAGTTGTCGAACACGATCTCCCCAATTCGTGGCGAGACTTTCTGAAGCGCCTCCGCATACACCGAGAGCGCGCGAGAGTAGTGATTTACGGCGATCTGTCCCTCGCTCCCTTCCAGCATGAACACCAGGCGACCGATCGAGGAGTACTCCTGCAGGATCCGCACGAGATCGTCCTGATTCTTTGCCACTCGAATTGACGAGGGAGCCGCTCCGTACAGGAGACGAGCAATTTGAGCGACGTCGGTCTGAGAGCAGCCGGCCTTCGATCTCGGGCCACATACGGAATCGGTGATCGTCAACAGGTCAATGTCCTTACCCATGTCTTCCCCTCTCCTCCCCCTGGCCGACGCGACAGTAGCATGGTTGTCGGTCCGAGGATCGCTGCCTGCTAGGCCGGCGTACTCGTTGGTCGATGAAACCGGCGGGACACGTACAGGTGAGGGTCAAGCCATGCATCTCGACCGCTGTCCGTAATTCCTATTCCAGTCATCGGCCGCGCGCAGAACTTGTTGCTACTCCGACGACGGGGACTCTGGGGAAAAATCAACCTGGGTGGGGTAATCGTACGGGGTGGGGTAATCGTACGGGGTGGGTAATCGTGGGCGCTGCCGTGCCGTCGATTCACTGTGATTGGCGGCTCGACGTGGGTGTGGCGTTTCGACCTCGTCGTCTTGTCGACGCGTTTCGCCGAAAAGCGGTGGAGATTTGTCACTCCGCAACCGATCCGCCCAGATCGGCGCCTCGGCACGCCCCCTGCAATGAAGGGCCGGTATGAAAAATCAGCGCTCGCTTCTCTTCATTGCTTTCAGCAGCGTCATTGCGACTTCGACCGTTTGGGCCGCCCCCGCCGCCCCCGCCGTCCCCGACGGGGAGACGCCCTCGACCGTGGTCGCGGGACCGGTGGTTCCGGCCCCTGCCGCCGCCGCCGATCCGAACATCGATCGCGGCTTCATCCAGCCGACCGCGATGACTCAACCCGCGGGCACGCTGACCTACAACAACTACGAGTTGCTGCTGCACGGGGTCACCTACGGCATCACCGACAAGCTGCAGACCAGCGTCACCGTGTTGGCGCCGATCGTCCGGGACATGCCCCTGCTCGGCGTCGCGTCGGCGAAGTGGCAGTTCCTGTCGACACCGCGGTTCCACCTGGCGCTACAGGGCTCGGCCACCTTCGTTCACGTCGCGACCGGCAACATCGACTCCTCCGGCACCACCAGCAACAACGCCTACCTGGTTGGCGGCGGCGCCTTCGCCAGCTATTGCCTCCGTGAGGATTGCTCGTCGTTGGCTTCGCTGAACGCGACCTATCAGCTCGGTTTTTCGGGAAGCGGCGGCGGCGGTACCGCGCAGGCGATCATCTACGGCGCATCCATCGTCCATCGCGTCGCCCCCCACGTGAAGCTGCTCGGCGAGGTCACGTCGATGGCGGCCACCACCGTCGCCGACGCCAGCTTCGACAATGTCTCGGGTGCGCTGGTCAGCTACGGCGTTCGGCTGCACACGACAAAGATCGCCGGCGACATCGGCTTCATCAGACCGGTCGGGTCGAGCGGCAGCGATCCGTTCTTGCTCGGTCTGCCCTTCATCAGCGTTTCCTATCGCTGGTAGCGAGGTGATATCCTGCCCGGGTGCGGATTGCTCGTGCGGTGTGGGTCCTGTCCGTCGTTGTCGGGGCGACTGGCGGCGCGGGGTGCTCGATGATGTTCGTGCAGCCGCCGCGCAGCTACTATCCGCCGCACGCGGAGGTGAACTGCACGACCAGCGCCTGGGCCCCGACGCTCGACCTGATCTTCGCGGGCCTCGAGGCCGTCCGGACCGGATTCGCCCTCTCCGCCTCCGACAGCGCATATCGGGGGCAGGCGCTCTCTCGCCCGGCGGACATCAGCTTCGGCCTCTCCCTGACGACGGCGTTCGCGATCTCGGCCGGCTACGGGTTCAGCGCCGTCTCCCGCTGCAATGAGCTGCAGGACGGCGACGACCCGCGGGCTCGCCGCCACGTGCCGTCGTCGCGCTCGCCACGTTTTTCCGCTGTGGTCGCAACCCCGCCGAACCCAGCGCCGGCGCCGGTCCTGCCCGCGCCGGCGACGGCGCAGCCCACGTCGCTTGCGCCAACCGCGCCGGGTGTGCCCGCGCCGCCCGCGCCGCCCGCGACCCCGGCGGTCCCGCAGGCGATCGATCCCGAATAGTGGCAGCTCTCGTTGTCGGCGCCTCGGCGGCGGCGCGGCGGCGGTTCGTTCGCGCCGCGCGCCGCCGCCATGGCAGGATGCCGCGTGGCCAATGATTACGTCGCCGTCAATCGCGCCAATTGGAACAGCCGGGTGCCCTTCCATGAACGGGGCTACGGCCTCGATGCCTTTCGCGCGGATCCTACCCATCTGTCAAACGTCGTTCGCTTCGACCTGACCAAGCTGGGCGACGTTGCAGGTCTGGCGGGCGTGCACTTGCAGTGTCACATCGGGACGGACACGCTGTCGCTCGCGCGTCTCGGTGCGCACATGACTGGCCTCGATTTTTCTGCGCCGGCGCTCGAGGTGGCGCGGAGGCTCGCCGCCGACTGCGGGGCGACCATCGCCTACGTCGAGTCCGAACTGGATTCCGCGGTCGAAGCGCTCGGCCGAGCTCGATTCGATTTCGTCTACACCGGCATTGGAGCGCTTTGCTGGCTGCCGGACATCCGCCGTTGGGCCACGATCGTCAGCGCCCTGCTCAAGCCGGGCGGGCACTTGTTCATGCGGGAGGGGCACCCGATGGTGTTTTCATTGTGCACCCCGCGCCCCGACGGGCTGGTCGTCGTGGACTATCCGTATTTCGAGATCGGCGGTGGTACGACCTTCACCGAGACGAAAACCTACGTGGAGCACGAAGGGGAGCTCGCGTCGCCGACGATGATCTCGTTCAACCATGGCCTGGCCGAGATCATCTCGGCGCTGATGGACGCTGGACTCACGCTGACCGCCCTCCAGGAGCACCAATCGGCGCCCTGGGACTTTCTCGCCGGCGCGACCGCGGTCGATGCGCGCGGCGAGTACCAGCTTCGCGATCGACCCGAGCGGCTGGCGGCCACTTACACGCTTCGGGCCACGAAGCGGTGAAACGAAGCGCTGAAGGGCCCGTTTCGCGCGACCACCCCGAAGCCGGTCTTTCCGAGCAGCGCCAGCATCCCCCACGGCGGGCGAACGCCCCCGCCGAGGGTGTCCGCGTCGATGCGTCGCGCTAGTATATAGTCCGCCGTCCATGGGCTTCTCACGGTTCCTCGCGCTACCGGCGTTCGCTGCGCTGGCCGTCACCGTGGGCAGGTGGAAGGAGAGGGCGGCGGGTCTGGGGCGCCAGCTGCGCGCGTCGCGTCTGGGGCGCCAGCTCCGCGCGTTGCTGTCCCGCGTCCCCGCGGCGCGGGTCTACGACGCGCTGACGGTTGTGTGGATCGGCGTCTTCCACCGTGTCCTGGCGGCCAAGTTCCTGTTCGCGCCGTTCGGCTTCGACGAGCGCTACTTCCTGCACGAGGGGTGGTCGGTGTCCAAGGGCCTGGTGCCCTACCGCGACCTGCAGGAGTTCAAGCCTCCCGTCATCTTCTTCGCCAACGCCCTGGGGATCAAGATCTTCGGCCTCGACGGCATGGCCTACCGGCACATGTTCTCGCTCCTGTCGCTGTGTGGATTCCTCGCGCTGGCGATCGCGCTGCTTAGCCGGGAGACGAATCGCGTCTTCGTGGGCGCGCTGTTCGCGCTGATGATCGATCACTTCTTCGACCGGGGTTTCCACGATTCGAGCATCAACAACGCCGAGACGCTGGGGCTCGATTTCTTCATGATGGGCTGCGGGGTCCTGCTCATCAGGACCAGGCGGGAACGCCTGCAGCAGGTCGTCGGCGGCGTGCTGCTGGCGCTGGCGCCCCTCAGCAAGGAGCCCCTGGCGTTCGTGTCGCTCACGGCCTGGCTGGCGATCCTGCTGCTCCATCGCGTCGAGTCCCAGCGGCCGGACGCCGCAAGACGCTTCGCTCTTTTCACCATCGCGGGGGTCGTGGGCGTGCTGGTGGTCTGGCTGACCTACATGCTGGCCACCCACTCGCTCCGCTGGTACCTCGTCGAGTTCCGGCTCAGCACCGCGTATACGAAGAACTATGCGCGCCAGCTGAACTGGTTCCCGAAGAACCCCGCGGGCGGCCTGGTGGCGGAGTACTGGAAGCGCCTCCGCGGCCCCTACGTCAACGCCGGCCACATCGGCGTGTTCGTGCCGCTGCTGGTCGCGCCGCTGGCGCTGTGGGGGCGCCGCCGCTCGATCGTGGGCGTGGCTGCGCTGGCGGCGGGCGCGGCCGCTCTCTACGGCGTCACCATCGGGAACGCCTTCGCGCCGCACTACTTCATCATGGCGATGACGGGCACGTTCTTCTGCGCGGTCATCGGCGCGATAGCGCTGGATGTCTATGCCCGGCAGGCGGGGGTCGCCATGACTCGGTGGAACAGCGCCACCTGGGTCGTCATCGCGCTGCTCGGGGCCTATCCCCGATTCTCGGACGAGTGGATCAAGTTCTCCGGCTACAAGCCCGTGCCCCCGCCGGTATCGCGCAGCGAGATCGACTTCGTGCGCGCCCACAGCGCCCCGGGCGACCGGATCTGGACCCTGGGCGATCCCCTCCTCTACGTCTTTTCCGATCGATTGACCGCGTTTCGCGAAGGGATCGTAATCGACGAGCTCATCCCGTACTATCCCGGCAGCACCGACGAGCAGCGGCTGTCGGGCCAGCGTGAGGAGCTTCTGCACAACCGTCCGAAGTTGATCGTCATGGGAGACGACCCGGTCAGCTACCAGCGAAAACAGCGCTATATTCGCGCGCTCGTCTCCCCGCTGCTCCGCGACGCCGGCTATATCAAGCTCAATGACAAATTCTATGCCCGACGCTGACGCCCCCGCACCCCCACCCCCGCCTGCCCATCCACCCGCCCTCGGTCATGGGCTGGAGTACGCCGACGGCGGCAAGAACTACTACGAATGGTTGGCGGACTCGTTCGCGCCGCAGCTGCGCGACGCCGGCAAGGGCGCCGACGCCAAGCACCGCATCGTCGAGCACGGCGCGGGGACCGGCGTCATGTCGTGGCTCTTGCTCGAGCGCGGCGTCGGTCCGCTGGCCCTGACCGAGCCCGATCCCCAGCTTGCGGAGATGTTGAAGAGCACCTTCAAGGGCCGAGCCGACGTCGAGGTGTCCCACGCCACGCTCGAGGACTACCTGGAGCGCACCGGCCCGGGCTCCTCGGACGGCATCGTGTCGTCGAACGTGCTCGAGCACGTCGTCGACGACGAGACCTGCCTCGCGGCGATGTGGACCCTGCTGCGCCCGGGCGGGGTCCTCGCCCTCTATGTGCCGGCGCGGCCCGAGCTCTACGGCGAATTCGATCGCCAGGTTGGCCATCAGCGACGCTATCGACGCAACGAGCTCCGCCAGAAGGTCGAGCGTGCGGGCTTCGAGATCACGACGCTCAAGTACCGGAACCTGATCGGCACGGCGGCCTGGTTCGTCATGGGCCGCTTCTTGAAACATCGGGCTGTTGGCAAGGGCAGCGTCTCGCTCTACGACCACCTCGTCATCCCGGTGTCACGCTTCGTCGAGGATCGCGTCGCGCCGCCCTACGGCCTCAACCTGCTGTGCCTCGCGAAGAAATCGCCCTGAAGCCGACGCGCTGAAGGGCCCGGTTCGCGCGACCTATGGTCGTTCTCGAGCCGACGCGAATCGTCGCCGGCGAGTCATCACGACGAAGGTCGCGGCGCCGAGCGCGGCGAGCAGGCTGATGGCGCCGCCGATCAGCACCGACCTCGGCAGGTATCGGAAGGTCAGGCGGTGTTGCCCCTGCGGGACGCGCACCGCCAGCAGGCCACCTTCGTTTGCGATCGTTCCCCCGGTCGCGCGCCATCCGGGACCGAAGTTCTGGTTCACGATGACCGTCGCGGGACGACGGAGGTCGACGTCGAGATCGATGCGGTTCGGCGACCACTTGACCCGGTGAACCGTTCCCGCATCGGGTTCTTTCAGGTACTCGTCGGCGGGAAGATTGGCGCGCAGCCGCGGCGAGATCTCGATCGGCGTCTCCTCGAAGCAGTTGAGGCTGCCCTGGTTGGCGCCCGGGTAGACGTACATCCGCCCCCGGTTCCCCGGCGCCTGGTGAAAGCTCGCGGCGCGCGGAATGGTGTACGGCGGCCCGCTGAAGGTCTGGTCCCACTGCAGACGATTGAACGAGACGGCGTCGACGAGAAACAGGGCGGCCGAAATCAGCACGAGCACGCCGGCGGCCCGGGCCCGCCTTCGCGCCCCGCGCCAGTGGGTCAGCGCCGGCGCCCCCCATTCGTCGACGGCGACGCCGATGAGAAGGCACATGAACATCCCGGCGATGATGGTGAAGCGCGACGGGACGCGCAGGTGGTTGAAGACGGGCAACTTCTTGAGCAGCCACCACGGCAACGGGACCAGGTTGCCGAGCTGGAACACGCAGAACGTCACCGTCCCCGCCACGATCGGCCACAGCGCGCGCCGCCGTTTCACCACGACGAAGGCACCGCAAATCATCAGCCCGAGGCCGATGAGCCCGAGGTAGTTCCCGTACTCGGGGAACACGTATTGATGGGTTCCAAAGGCGCGGGCCGTATGCCGCAGACCGTAGGTCTCGATCAGCTCGTAGGGCGCGGTGTAGTCGAAATCCTTGACGTTGCGCGGGTGCGCCCCGACGTGCTCGCTCACCGGGAGCAAACGGATCGTCGCCATCGCCAGCGCGAGCGCGATCATGGCGAACGCGGTGACCAGCGCGTCGCGCAGCCGCCGGAGATCGCGCGCGCCATTTTGTAGCCCGAGGAACAGCGCGTAGATCGGCACCACCAGGAACGCGTAGGCCATGGGATAGACCGGCCAGTGAAAGATGGTCAGCGTCAGCGTCAGCGCGCCCCACACGACGTGCTCTCGCCGGCCGGCCAGGACCAGGTGCAAGGAGCGCAGCATCAGCGGATAAAAAGCGAACGGGATCCAGACCCAGTGGCCGCCGCCGAGGTGCTGCGCGAACGCCCCGCACACCGCGTAGCCGGCGCCCGCCACGGTGCTGGCGATCTCGGACAGACCGAGGGTGCGCGCGAAGGCCCGCAGGCAGACGAGCGCGCCGAGCAGACCGAGCGTGTACCCCAGCCGATAACCGATCGGCGTCCCCAGCAGCAGGATCGGCAGCGTGAACGGGCTCAGCGTTCCGGTCTGGGGGCTGGCCAGCTGCGGGGCGCCCCCACAGTAGTAGGGGTTCCACAGCGGCAATTGCCCGTGGTCGACGATGGTCGTGCGATCGACCTCGATGATGAACCAGACGAACCCGGTGTCGAAGGTGCCGGGGGAGTTCTTCAAGTTGCGCCAGAGCGGCGCCAGGTAGACCGCCAGCAAGGCGAGGACCAGCAGCAACGGCAGCCAGCGCCCCACCAGCGCGCGCCCCGGTGTCTTCGACACAGGCTCCGATGGCGGCGGGCGGTCCACGCGGCGCTTCTTATATCACGCGCGCGGGGACGCTCCGCGGACGCCGCGCACCCGCGCACCCGCGGACGGCGATCCCGCGAAGGCTCAGTCGGGTTATCTTCGGGCGATGCTGAGTAACGAAACCCTGCGCGGCCTTTCGCGCGCCGCGATCGCCGATGCGTTTCTTCTCAGGGGTCGGGAGCGCGCGGCGACCAGCTATCCGGCCTCGCTCCGCGCTTCAATGCTCGAGCTCTACCTGGCCGCAGGAACCCGGGCGCGCGCCGCGGACGTTCTCGTCGAAGAGAACACTCCCAGCGCCCTGACGCTCTATCGCGAGGCGGCGATACTCTACATGGCGGCGTTCGTGACCGTCAGAACCGGCGTCGCGATCACCGAGCCTCTCGATGCCGCAGACCTGGTCTCCCAGTTCCAAGCCCTGCCGCCGTCTCCTTTGCCCGGCACGCCCGGCGAATTCGAACGATTCCTATCGCAGCTTGGCCATGACGACATTCTGGCGGCGGATCGCCTTGACGCGCCTGCCGCGTTCGCGCGCGCGCAGGTGGCGCGCGCGGTCGTCGCCTGGTTGCAGCGGCTCATCGAACCGCGCACCGTCGCCGAGATCCGGTTCACGCGCTCCGCGCGCATCGGGACGCTGGCGCTCGTGGCCGCGGTTGCGATCGGCGCGCTGGGCTGGAAGATCATCTCGCCAGAGAACATCGCCCTCAATAAACCGGTCAGCGTCAGCGGTGTGCAACCCGGGGCGACCTCGCCCCCCAGCGGCCTGACGGACGGCGTGACATCCGGCAGCTACGGCGTTCATACCAGCTTCAGCGATGCCCCCTGGGTCCAGGTCGATCTGGGAGCCGTCTACGCGGTCGACTCCGTCAAGACGTACAACCGCGGCGACTCAGCGTTCGATGCCGGCCTGCCGATGACGCTGCAGCTGTCCGAGAATGGTCGGGACTTCGTCGACATCGAGACGCGACGGACGAGCTTCACGCAGAAGGCGCCGTGGAAGACGAAGACCGGCCACCGGCTTGCCCGCTACATCCGTATTCGGGGCACGCGTGGCAAGTACGTGAGCCTCAGCGAGCTGGAAGCCTTCGGCGAGAAGAAGTAGCGCGCGTCGCGTATTCCCGTCGCCCGCGGCCTGCGCGGGTTCCGACGGGGTTGGTATATATTCCGCCCCCGATGGGATTCGCTGTCCTCTTCGTGCTCACGGCGCTGGCCGCATTCGCCGCGCTCGCGGTCACGGTGCGCGCGCGATTGCGGGGCCGCGCCGAGGTCACGGTCGCGGCGACCTTGCTCTGGAACGCGATCATCGTCGCCCCCATCTACGTGCTCGGCCTCGCGCACCAGCTGCGGGCCTGGTCGTTGGCGCTGGGCGCGATCGCTATGTCTCTGGCGGCCATCGGGCTCGCGAGCCGTGGCGTCGGCCTGCGCGCCCTCACGCGCGAGACGACGCAAGCCTTCTGGGGTCAGCTTCGGATGCCCCTCGAGGCGCTGGCCCTCACGTGGCGTCCGCGCGGTTTTGTCTTTGTCGGGGTCGCCTTCACGGCGCTCTTGCTGCCGTACCTGGCGGTGTCGGCGTACCTCGCTCAGCCGCTGCCCCGGTGGGATCCGCTCTGGTACCACGACACCATCGTCGGCTTCACCATCCAGGAGCACGGGTTCTCGATGATCGACCTGCCCGACACCCTGCAGAAGGTGAACGGCTACGTGCGGCTGTGCGAGATGACGCAGCTCTGGATGGTGATCTTCGCCGATCGGCGGCTGGCGGATCTCACGAATCTGCTCTTCGCCCCCGCCATCGCGGCGGCGACCTACGTGATGGCGCGTCGCTGCACCACCCGCGTGCTCGCGATCGGCTGGGCGGTCGCGGTGATCTTGATGCCGGCGTGCGCGACTTATCTACAGAGCACCTACGTCGATCCCCAGAACGCGGCGCTCGTGCTGGGTGGCATCGTGTTCTCGACGGTCGATCGCCCCCGTTTGAGCGACGGCGCGCTCGCCGGGCTAGGTCTCGCGCTCGCCATCGGCTCGAAGGCGCTCGCGTTGATCTCGGTTCCGATCGTGGGGATCGTCGGCGCCGTGCTTCTCTTGCGCGCGCACTGGTACACGCGGCGCCGCGCCGCTGTCGCGGTCGTAGTCGGCGGCGCCGTGCTGGTGGTCGCGACGGCTGCCTTCACCTACCTGCGCAATTACCTGGCGTTTCACAACCCGTTCTGGCCCGACATGCGGGTCGAGATCCCCTCTCTGGGTATCCATTGGCCGGGACAGGGGCCGTGGGGCAAAGATGAGGGCCAAGGCGGCGGCGTTCCCTTGAACCTGAATGAGTCGCTGCCGAAGTTGCTCGATCACCTGTTTGCGCTGCCCTGGTCGGTGAAGGGCATGTGGTTTGACCAGGCCGTCGAATACGGCATCGGCGTGGTCTGGGTCGCGCTGCCGCTTGCCGCCCTCGGCTTCCTGGCGACTCTCATCGTGGCGCTCAAGCGGCGACTCGGGCACTTCACCGTTTCCAGGCCGTCGCCGCCGCTCGCGATCGCTTTGATCCTCGCGGGCATGATCGTGGGCTCGCCCGCGCTTTGGGGGCCGCGCTATCACGTGGCGCACGTCGCGCTGGTGGTCGTGCTCGCGGCCTGGTTCACCGCACGCCCCGGGTGGGAACAGCTTGGAGAGCCGGCGGTCTCGGCGGTCATCCTGACGTCGTTCATGATGATCTGGTGGGGACCCAGACCGAACACCTACTTCACGCCCGAACAGCTGGTCGCGCTCGCGCACGCCTCTCCGCTCGAGCGAGAGCTCGACAAAGAGCTGGGCGCCCCGACGCTGCTCGCCCCGGGCCTCGCGCGTGAAAAGGAGCTCAAACCCGGCACCCTCGTCGTCTTCAACGAACGCTACTCCGCCTATCCGTCGTTGTTCTGGAACGAAACCTTCTCGAACCGCATCGCGTACATGAAGGGTGGCCCCGGCTTTCTCGACCGCGCGGCGAAGGCGGGCGCGACCTGGGTCGCGCTCAGCCCGCAAGATCCACTGTTCGCGGCGGCGCGGGCGCCCGGCTCAGGATGGCAGGAAGTCGGCGAGCTCAACCCATACGTCGCGGGCTTCGTGTTTCGGCGGGTCGAAGTTCCGAAGCCTCCTCCGACGGCGGCCAAGCCCCCGGCTGCGGCGGCCAAGCCCTCGTCGGCGCCTCCGGCGGCGCCCGCGCCCCCGGCCGCAACGGCCAAGCCCCCGGTGCCCGCGCTCACCCGTCCCGCCCCGCCGCCGATTGCTCCGGTGAAACCATCACCGGCGCGCCCGACCGCACCGCCGCCGCGGGATGCGGCCGGAAAGGGCTGACGAGCGTGCCGAGCATCGACGTCGAGGGTGCCCGCCTCGCCTATTCGGTCAACGGAAACGGATCAGATGTCTTGATGATTCAGGGCATCGGCGTCGTGGGCAATGGATGGCGCCCGCAGGTGGACGGCCTCGGCGCGCAGTATCGGCTGCTGACCTTCGACAACCGCGGCATCGGCGCCAGCGAGTTGCGCGGCGGCACGTTCGACATTGACAGGCTGGCGGCCGACGCGCTGGCGGTCGCCGAGGCGGCCGGCGCCGCGCGGTTTCATCTGGTGGGCCATTCGATGGGCGGCGTGATCGCGCAAGCCGTCGCGCTGGCCGCTCCCGATCGGATCAAGAGCCTGGCGTTGCTGTGCACGTTCGCGCACGGTCGCGACGCGGCCAGGGTGACGCCAGCGCTGCTGATGACGATGCTGCGCACGCGCATCGGCACCCGTCCCATGCGCCGCGCCGCCTTCCTATCACTGGTGATGCCACCTCTGGCGCTGGCGCAGCTGACGCCGGCACAGCGGGCCGACTACGCCGAACAGCTGCACCCGCTCTTTGGTCACGACCTGGCCGACCAACCGCCGATCGTGATGAAGCAGCTACGCGCCACCGCGCGCTACGACGCTTACCCCCGGCTCGCCGAGCTCGGACGAATCCCGACGCTCGTCGTCTCAGGCCGCCAGGACCGTATCGCTCGCCCCGCTTACGGGCGTGAGCTCGCCGGCGCGATTCCCGGCGCGCGCTACGTCGAGATCGAGGACGGCGGCCACGGATTGACGATCCAGCTCGCGGAGCGCACGAACGAGCTGTTGGCCCAGCACTTCGCGGGGTCTTCGCAACCGGCGTCCTGACGCAGCCGCCAAGATGCGATCTCACGACGGCCAGGCGGCCGCGCGCAACGCCTTCATCAATCTGCCGCCCGGCCAGAGGAACAACCTGCTGGTTTTCCTGAGCAAGCTTTGAGCGCTCGCGCCAGGGCAGCGGGACCGCTTCGCAGTTGTCTGCGCCCGGGCTTGTCGGAGATCTCGCTTTCAGACTTGGGAGAGGACGGGACCCCCGGCGTTCACCCCTTCTGGACGACCAAGCCGCCCGCGATGCGCCCGTTCTATGAAAGCAGCTGGCCGGACGGCGCGGGAGGTTGGATCGTCTCCGGAGATGAGTTGTTCGAGGGCGACAATCCGAATGATCAAAGACGCGGTAGCATCTGGGCGGTCGATGCCGCCGGCAACGGACGCCGGCTCGCCTGCTCGCCGGAACGGGGGGCGTTCGTCGAATTGGTGGCCGTGGTGGCTCCGGACGCCTTCTACGGCCTGGCCGCCTCGCTCGGAAGCGAACCCATCCGCTCCTACGATTTCTCGGTGGTGCGGATCCCGCGTTGAGCGTCCTCGTAGGCAACCCCCACGATCGTCAGCTCGTCTTCCCCTGCCGGGGTTCGTACGCTCACGATGTCGGCGACTCGCCGGCCCAAGAGCGCACGGGCGAGGGGCGCTGTGAAGGCGACCCGACCCTGGGCGGCGTCAGCCTCATCGACGCCAACGATCTGCAGCTCTCGCTGCTTGCCTTCGGTATCTTCAACTTTGACGGTTGCGCCCAGGCGGATCTCGTCGCGATGCTCTGGCGGTGAGGTGACGACCGCCGTTGCGATCCGGTGCTCCAGCTCGGTCCGCCAGGCTGCATGGGCTCCAGCCCCTTCGACGCTGGACGGAGCCGCGTCGAGCTGGTCCAGCTCATCACGCAGGGCCCGCAGGCCGCGAGGCGTGACGTAGTTCGGCGTGCCCTCGGGGATCGGTGCGCGACGACGGAGCAACGGTGCCGCTTCAGGGCCGTCGTCTTTGGTGAAGGCCTTGCTCACGCCCGAAACATGGCACGTATCTCCGGCATCGACACCAACGTCGACCCATGGGCGTGACTCGGGAGTAAACTGACGGCATGGGAGTACCGCCGAGGACCCTGAACCTGAAGGCCGCCCCCTGGAAGATCGCCAACCTCGCGGTGCTGAAGCGGGACGGGCGTTTGCACTTGCCCGACTTGCAGCGCGGCTTCGTCTGGTCGGCCGACCGCGTGCGCGCCTTGTACGATTCGCTGTACCGCTCGTATCCGGTCGGAGCGCTGCTGCTGTGGGAGCCCCAGTGGGAGGGCGAGGCGCCGTTCGCGACGCGCGCCTGGGACATCTGTCCGCCGGACGAGGTCACGTCCCGCGGCGTGCCAGAGTCGTCGCGGCCCGTGGTCCCCGGGTCGCTGTTCGTGCTCGACGGGCAGCAGCGGCTGACCTCGATCTTTCGCTTGGTATTTCGGAGCCGTCTGCGCAACAAGACCACCCCGGACCCGGACCTGTTGGTGGCGTTGTCCCCGCGCGACGAGTGGCTGGAGACGCCGTTTCATCTGCGGTCGAAGACATTGCACCGGCGGATGCGGGAAGGCCTGCTGGTTCCGGCCGAGGTGCTGTTCGAGGGAATTCGCGGCGGCAACGAGAGCCTGGCGGTGCAGCGCGCGCTGGGCGAATGGTTGACCGCGGGGGACGAGCTGTTCTTCGAGGCGCTGGATCGCGCCAACGCGATCCGCACGGCGATCCTGCAGGCGGAGGTGATCGCCTACGAGATCGACGCCGCCGCCAACGACGACAACGTGATCGAGATCTTCGCGCGCCTGAACCAGCAGGGCGTTCGGTTGCGCCCCGGAGATCTGGCCGCGGCGCGCCTGACCGGGCAGATGACCAACTTCCGGGTGCGCGCGCGCGAAGCGCTGGTGATGAAGGAGCTGCGCGGATTCTCGGCGCCCGAGGGGGTGGAGGAGGGGACCCGCAGCGGCGCGTTCGTCGACACCGATCTGCTGATTCGCGCGGCGCTGTTCCTGGGCGGGGGCGGCGTCCGTTATCGCGACGCCGAGAAGCGCAAGGTCCAGAGCCACTACAAGGACATCGAAGCCAGCTGGGATTCGGCGGTGGCCGGGTTCAAGAGCGCCGTCGCGCTGTTCCGCAACGCGGGCCTGCCGAGCGGTGACTGGCTTCCCTACCGCTATCTGCTGTTTCCGCCGGCCATCGCGGCGGCGCGCGGCCACAGCCTGGATGAAAGCTGGACCGGCTGGGCGCTGGCGGCCAGCCTGTGGCGCCACTACGCCGGCGAGGTCGACACCAAGCTGGCCAAGGATGCGGCGCTGGCCGAGCGGGGCGACATCGAAGGTCTCATCGAGCACGTCAAGCTGCGCGCGAAGCGTCCGGAGAGCGCGATTCCCGAGGACGACGATCTGCTGCACAACATCGTGGGCGAAAGCGCGATCCTGTTCGCGCTGCTGGCCTATTTCCTCGCGCGTGAGCGCGCACTCGTTCCCGAGCGGCAAGCTGCTCAACGGCACGCAAGAGCCGCTGGAGGTGCACCAGATCTTTCCGCGCGCGAGCCTGGACCGCTACCCCGACCGGGACAACGAATACGTGCCCGATCGCCTGGGGAACCTCACGCTGCTGGTCCGCTCCGACAACGAGCACATCGGCGACACCGCGCCCGAGGTCTACTTGCGCATCATCGAGCCGGTGGACCGGGCCGCGCACCTGATTCCTAACGACTCCAGCCTCTGGTCACTCGGGCGTTACAACGAGTTCTGCGAACAGCGTGAACGCGCGCTGGCCGCGATGCTGCGCGACCTGCTTTACAGCTACAAGGTGACCTGACGGCCCGCGACGCCGCGGTTGCGATGTTCCGGGGCGGCCACCGGGGGCGGATTCGCTGTGTCGAGTCGCCCCAATTTCGAGGAAGCTGCCCTTGGTCGGCAACCGCGCGTAGAATGCCGACAGAATGGTGGCGGCAATGGGGCGACGGCGCCTCCGGGTTGCGGGGTGTCGATGTTCACGCGGGCTTTCCTCCCGTGCGCGAGTTCATAGCGTGGCGCCGGGAGCGACCGCGCCGTCAGGCGCTCGATGAGCGCCCCCGAGACGAAGCACGAGCAGCAGGGACCGGTGATCGTCGGCATCGGCGCATCGGCGGGTGGCCTCGAGGCGCTGGAGCAGCTCTTCTCCAGCGTGCCCAAGGACTGCGGCGTCGCCTTCGTGGTGGTGCAGCATCTGGCGCCCCAGCACGCCAGCATGCTGGGGCAGCTGCTCGGACGCCGCACGACCATGCCCGTCGTCGAGGCCGAGAACGAGGTGGCGGCCGAGGCCGATCACGTCTACGTCATCGCGCCCGGCACCACGCTCGGCATCTCCGGCGGCTCCTTCCGGGTGGTCTCCGTCGAGGGTGAGCGGCGCGGGCTGATCGATGTCTTCCTGCGCGCCCTCGCCGAAGACCAAGGCGAGCGGGCCGTCGGAATCCTCCTCTCGGGTTCGGGCTCGGACGGCACCATCGGCCTGCAGGCCGTCCAGCAGCACGGCGGGCTCACGCTCGCCCAGGACCCGGAGACCGCGAAGTACGACGCCATGCCCCGGGCCGCCATCGCGGCCGGAGCCGTCCATCAGGCCATGCCGATCGAAGAGATGCCGGCACGGCTGCTCGAACGTGCGCGCGACGTGGCGCAGGGACGCGGGCGGATCGCGACTTCCGGTGCAAGCGGCGGTGTTTCCCGGCGCGGAGACGCCGTCCGACGACCAGCTCGCCGCCGCGCTCGACCGGATCTGCCCGATCCTCGAGGGCAAGACGGGTCATGACTTCAGCCACTACAAGCGCGGCACGGTGCTGCGCCGTCTGCGCCACCGGATCCAGCTCCGCCGCGCGGACATCGCTCGACGAGTACCTCGACTTCCTCGGCAGGGACGCGCAGGAGCCCGAGCTCCTCGCCAAGGACCTGCTCATCGGCGTCACCTCGTTCTTCCGCGACCCGGCGGCCTTCGAGTACCTCGGCCTGCAGGTGCTGCCGCAGATCTTCGCGGCCGCGCGCGAGCACGACAGCGTGCGCATCTGGGTGCCGGGCTGCGCCTCGGGCGAGGAGGCCTACTCCATCGGCATCCTGGTGCGCGAGCGTCTCGCGCAGCTGGGCCTGTCGCTGCGGGTCCAGATCTTCGGGACCGACATCGACTCCGAGGCGATCGCGGAGGCGCGTCACGGGCGCTATCCGAGTGATGTCGTCGAGCACGTCTCACCCGAACGACTCGCGCGCTTCTTCATCGCGGGTCGACTCCTCCGTCCAGGTCGGCAAGGAGGTGCGGGAGATGTGCATCTTCTCGGAGCACAGCCTGATCCGCGACGCGCCGTTCGCGAACGTCGACCTCATCTCCTGTCGCAACGTGCTGATCTATCTGGACGCGGAGCTGCAGAAGAAGCTGGTGCCGTTGTTCCACTATGCCTTGCGGGCGCGGTGGCTTCCTCTTCCTCGGCTCTGCGGAAGGCCTGGCGGGCCACTCCGAGCTCTTCGACGCCGTCGACAAGCGGTTTCGCGATCTTCAAGCGTCGCGAGTCCGAGACCGCGTTCGTCGACCTCCCGCTCGTGGGCCGACTGGTACCCCGCGCCACGCCGGCGGCGCGCCACGCCCCGCCGGCCTCGCAGACCCGGAAGCAGGCGGTCAACGCGGCCTTCGAGCGCCTGATGCTCCAGGAGTACACCCCGCCCAGCGTGGTCACGAACGAGCGCGGCGACGTCATCTGCGTCGCCGGTCAGACCGGTCGCTACCTGCAGCCGCCCGTGGG
Source organism: uncultured Pseudomonadota bacterium (assembly GCA_963778795.1). Classification (GTDB taxonomy): domain Bacteria; phylum Myxococcota_A; class Polyangia; order Fen-1088; family Fen-1088; genus DASRQZ01. The sequence continues at coordinate 1,213,663 of CAVZVU010000006.1, forward strand.
GATCCTGACCAGCAACGTCCTCGACATCGCCCATGCAGGCCTTCGTATCGAGCTGCGCACGGCGCTGCACGCGGCGGTGCGCAGCGGCACGAAGGTGGTCCGGGACAACGTGCACGTCGAGGTGGACGGCGCTCCGCGGCGGCTGCGGATCACGGTGCGACCGCTTTACGGTGTCAAGGAAGAGCAGCTGTTCGTGATCATCCTCGACGGGCGCGCGGACGGGGGGGCGAGCTCGCAGCCGGCGATCTCCGTGAGCCCCGTGATCTCCTTGATCTCCATGGTTTTGGGCCGCACGGCGTGGAGCGCGAGTCGGCGGTCGAGCAGCTCGAGAGCGAGCTGCGCATGACCCGCGCGGAGCTGCGGACGACCGTCGAAGAGCTGGAGTCGGCCAACGAGGAGCTGACGGTTTCGAACGACGAGCTCCTCTCCACCAACGAGGAGATGCAATCGACGAATGAGGAGCTGCGCAGCTCCCAGGAGGAGCTGAGCTCGCTCAACGAGGAGCTGACAACGGTCAACTCCGAGTTGAACCGCAAGGTTGATGAGCTCGCTCAAGTGAACAGCGACCTCACGAACTTCTTCGCCAGCACCGACATGGCCACGGTCTTCGTGGACCGCGCGCTGCGGATCGAGAAGTTCACCCCGACGGCCAGGACCCTCCTCCGGCTCATCGAGGCGGACGTCGGGCGGCCGCTCGCCGATCTCGCGCACCGCTTCGCTGACCATGATCTCGCGGCCGAGGTGCGAGACGTCCTGAGCACGCTGCAGCCGGCTGAGCGCCAGGTCGAGACCATCGATCGCCAGGCCTGGTACCTGCTGCGAATCCTGCCCTATCGCACGGTCGAGAACGTCACCGCCGGCGCCGTGGTGACCCTGTCCGACATCACGCGCATCAAGCGGTTCGAGGCCGCGCTCCGGCAGGCCAAGGAGTACGCCGAGAGGATCATCGAGACGCTCCCGGAGCCGCTGGTGATCTTGACCTTCGACCTCCAGGTGCAGTTCGCCAGCGCCGCGTTCTACCGGCACTTCGGCGTCGAGCCGAAGGAGACCCAGGGCCACAGCATCTACGACCTCGGCAACCGTCAGTGGGACATTCCGTCGCTGCGCGAGCTGCTCGAGAATGTCCGGCGCGACAACGTCGCCTTCGACAGCTTCCAGGTCGATCATGTCTTCGAGGGCCTCGGCCGCCGCATCATGCTGATCAATGGCCGCCGCTTCGATGACCTGCAGCTGATTCTGCTCGCGATCAGCGACGTCACCGAACGACAGCTCGCCGCGGAGGCGCTCAAGAAGAGCGAGGAGCGGCTGCAGACGGCCAACACCCGGCTCGAACAGGCCGACAGGAGCAAGAACGAGTTCATGGCCATGCTGGCGCACGAGCTCCGCAACCCGCTTGCGTCCGTCCGCGCCAGCCTCTACATCCTCGAGCACGCGCCGGAGGGAGGGGAGGACGCACGCCGCGCGCAGGCGATCATCGATCGCCAGACGGTGCAACTGACTCGCCTGGTTGACGATCTGCTGGATGTCTCGCGCATCGAGCGCGGCGCGGTCGTGCTGCAGCGCGAGCGGCTCGACCTGTGCGAGCTGGTGCGGAACGCGATCGAGGATCACCGCAGGGCGTTCGTCGAGGCGGAGCTGGAGCTCGAGGTCTCGACGACGCCCGCCGAGATCTGGGTGAAGGGCGACCAGACGCGTCTGTCGCAGGTAGTGGGAAATCTGCTGGGGAACGCGGTGAAGTTCACCCCGCCGGGCGGCAAGACCATGGTGGCGGTCGAGCTGGACGCCGCCCGCGGCCAAGCCATCGTCCGCGTGCAGGACACCGGCCGGGGCGTCGCGCCGGAGATGCTGCCCCGCCTCTTCGATCCCTTCATGCAGGCGGAGGTCACCCTCGATCGGAAGAAGGGCGGCCTCGGTCTCGGTCTCTCACTCGTCAAAGGGCTGGTCGAGATGCACGACGGGTCGGTCGGCGCGGACAGCGACGGGCCCGGAACGGGCGCGACCCTCACGATCAGACTGCCACTCGACACGGCTGCTCCGGTCGAGAGCAGGCCCAGCGCAGAGGAGGTTACCGCCACAACGCCCGCGCGCCGTGTGCTGGTCATCGAGGACAACGTCGACGCGGGTGATAGCCTCGCTCGAGTCCTCACGCTGCTCGGACACGCGGTTGCGGTCGCGCGCACTGGACGCGAGGGCGTCGAGACGGCCCGAACATTCGGGCCTGACGTCGTGCTCTGCGATATCGGTCTGCCTGTGATGGATGGCTACGAGGTGGCGCGGACCATGCGCGCCGACCCCGTGCTCGGTCGGGTCACGCTCGTCGCCCTGACCGGCTACGCAGGACCCGACGACGTGGCGAAGGCCAAGCAGGCCGGCTTCCACGCCCACATCGCCAAACCCGCTACCGTCGACGCGGTGGAGCGAGCGCTTCGCATTCGTTCATGAGCCGTCGTGCGCCCCAGCTCCGCCGGCCTCGTCAGGCGTGCACGATCGGGGTTTCTCGTCGGTCGGGCAGGCTGGCGGCGGCGATCGCCTGTCCGTGACGCTTGTCCTTCTCGCCGGGCATTCGGAGATCGAGCTTGCTCGCGAGCTCCGGGAAGTCGACGCGTAGCACCTCGCGCGCCGTGTCGAGCATGACGTCGCCGCCCTGCCCCGAGGTGACGCGCCCGAGCACGCAGCACGTGACGGAAGTCGTAGACGCTCGCGAGGTCGGGCAGCGCGTAGCCGAGGTAGACGCCGATCGTCTGGTAGATGTCCTGCGCGCCCGCGCATCCCCCGCCTGCATCAGCGCCTGCACCTCCTTGAGCTTGGCGGGCAGCGGCAGCCAGGGCGGCTACGACGATACCCGCCGGCGTCGAGCAGACGGCCGACCGCCTGCTGGGACAGGTACTGCACGCTGCAGCCGAGGTCGCCCGACCACTCGTCGCGGGGCGCGTCGGGGCGGTAGTCGACGGGCACGAAGGCGATCTCGTTGAGCCAGGGGGTGATGCTGCCCGTCGGCGGTGACGAAGCCGCCGGCGGTGCTGGTGCCGAGCGCGATCCCGAGGACACCGCCCCCGCCCATCGACATCGACCCGAGCAGCGCGGTGACGTCGCCGTCGTTGACGACGTCGAACGGGACGTCGTGCCAGGCATGCTTGAGGTCGCGGAAGATGTTCCTGACGCGCTGCTCGAAGACGTCGGGCGCGACGCCCCGGAACAGCGAGGCGAACCTCACCTGGTTGTCGACGTAGACGCCGGCGGCGCTGCCGCCGATCGCGTCGACGCGCGGCAGGTGCTCGGCCGCCCGGCGCAGCGAGTCCATGATCCCGTCCCAGTGGTACTGAGGGTCGGGCTGGTGGTACGGATCCCACTCGGTCTCCTCGCTCCAGACCACGCGGCCGTCGATGATCGCCGCCACCTTGCGGTCGCTGCCGCCGAGATCGAAGCCGATGCGGCAGCCGTCGAGGTGACCGCCGAGCGTCGGTGGTCGCGGCGCGCTCCGGCGGCAGCTCGTGCGTCGCGACGACCTCGATCGGGTGATCGTAGACGCTGCCGCCGACGATCTCGGAGTCGAAGCGGCCGGTCGCGCTGTCGCGAAAGTGGGCGCGCAGCTGCTCGACCAGAGCCGCCGGCGCGTCGAGGTGGATGCGGAACCCGCCGCGCGACCAGAGCGCGAGCTTGACCAGACGCTCGAGCATGCCGAAGTTCGCCGCCGCGTCCGGATCGCTCGTCGGGCATGAGGTCCGTCGCGAAGCGCGACACCGCGCCGTCCGTTCTGCTCGAGCGCGAAGCGAACGTCTACCGGGTGTCCGGTCTCGTTCGCGCGCCGTTCAAAGGCACGCCAGGCCAGCGCCGCGGGCCGGAAATGGGGGTCAAGCGGGGCGGCCACGCCAGGCGCGGGGTGTGCATAGCCCGAGGGAACCACCTGCGTGCTCATAAATGAAAGCTGAGGGCTCCGCCGGCGCGGTCAAACTCGGCTGGTGCGATTCGATCGGAGCCCGCGGCGATCGATGGCGGCGACCGCTTCGACCACCCCGCTGAAAGGACCCGAATCGGGGCCGAGGGGCTGCCTTGACACGCATGAGGCAGGGCCATAGTGTCTCGCCGTGATTCGGGTCCTGTTCGCCGTTGCCCTAGTCGCCGTCGTCGGATGTGGCGCTGTCACTGCCCGCAACAGCGGCGCGGGCGGCGCGGTCGGAGGGGGTGCGGGCGGCGCGGTCGGAGGGGGTGCGGGCGGCGCGGTTGCAGGGGGCGCGGGCGGCGCCGGTGCGGATGGGACCGGCGGCGGAACCGGTAATCCCGATGCTGCCCCGATTGATGCCGCCCCCGCCGGCACCGGGGGCGCCGCGGGCGGGGGGCGCTGCGTGGTGGGAAGCTCGATGGTCGGCAGCTGCACGCTTTGAGTTTCAGACGGTCAGGAGGCACGGAGCTTATGCGCGAGACAGATTCGGAGAATCAACGTCGGTTGCGGAATCGTCGGGCCGTCAGGCTGGTGGCGCTGCTGGTGGGTGTACCGCTGGCCGTCGTGGGCGGCGCGCGCACCGTCAGCTGGGCGGCCGCCACGCTCAAGGTCTGGATGACCGGCGACACGCTGACGGCCGTCGATCTCAACGGGAACTTCAAGGCGCTGGCCGACGCGCAAGCGCCCGATCAAGTGGTCGCGGCCTTCAACGCCGGCGTGACTGCGGGCGCCTCGGTCACGCTGGGTGCGGTGACCCCCTCGCAGGCGAAATTCGACCTGCGCTGGGCCATGCAGCACGCCGCCGCCGCCGGCGCATGCGCGGCGGTCTCGCCCGCGGGTGACTCGCCCGCGGGCCACGTCGTCATGCCAAGGCCGAACGGGGTCACCTGCACGGCGGCCTGCGCCGCGAACACCGGGGGCAACTATACGACCTGCCGCACCGGGATCGCGATCGGGTCGGTGCGCATGACCCAGGCGGCGCTGCCGACCGACGTCGTCTCGACGAACTACAACTACGGTTGCGGCGACACGCAAAACTTCGACGAGACGCTGGGCAAGGGCGTGCCACCCGACACGACCTTCTACACGGAGTACTGCTGCTGCTTCCGCGCGCCCTGAGCTTCTCGGCCGCGACGCCTTGACTCTCGTGGGCGCGGACGAGCCCGCTTTCTCATCACGGTAGCGAGCCCAGACGCGGAGGATTCACCTCCTCGAAGCCAACCACGGTCCGCTCGTCGTAAGCCCAGAACGCCGCAATACCGTACACACTCAGCACCTGCCCGAGACATTTCGCCGCCGAGGCACACCTGGGAGCTTGCTGCGACGGATCGTCGTACATCCGCAGCTGGCCGCGCTCATTCTGGATCACGACGGCCTGCGGCCCGATCTTGATCACCCGTTCGTGGTCGCCGGGCGGTTGATCGGAACCGTCCGCCCACGCGTGGAATGGCGCCGCGACCAACAGCGCCGGCACCGCGAACGCGAGCGCCCGCGCCCATCCGCCCCATCGTTGAGCCATGATGCCTCCTTGGATCTTGGGCCTTCATCAAATCTGACACGCGAAAATGGGGTTGTCCGCCGTAGCTTCGCGCTCGAGCCCGTGGAGCAGCACCTCCTTCGCGCCGGCGACGAGCGCCGGATCGCTTGATGCGATCGTCGCCCCGTGTTACCGAAGCACGCCGTCCGTGAGGTCCTTGCTGCTCATCCTCACCCTCTCGCTGCTTTCGGCGCGCGCCGCCGCCGAGGGGTCGACTCTGTCATCGGTGAAAGTGGGCGCCTGCGCCCTGCTCACGGCGGCGGACGCCCAGCGCGTCTCGAACGTTCCGATGCAGGTCCAGGCCGGCGCGCCCGGGATCGATAGCCCCGGCCGGACCTGCGCGTACCGCGCGGCCCGACCAGGCCCGTTCCGCGGCACCGTGCAGATCCGGCTGCTCGACGCGCGTGAATGGTCCCAGATCAAGGCAGAGGCTAGCCCCGGTAAGCCTGAGATCGACGCCATCAAAGGGATCGGCGATGAGGCCTACTTCGTCAGGACGAGGAGAGCCCGGCGACCTGGCGCGCTGGTTCTGTTCGTGCGCCGCGGGGGCTGGCAGTTCTCCGTCCGCTTCGCCGGCGCGGGCCCGGAGCTGACCGACCCGATGAAGCAGCTCGCCCGCAGCGTCGCCGGGCGGCTGTAACTCAACAGGGGCGGATGGCCTTGACCTGCTCGCGCAGCAGGTCTGCAACCAGGCGCACCCGCGGGATGTCGAGCGCCGACTTCGCGCAGACCAGACACAGCACGCCGCGCTTCGCCGGACCCAGGTCCAGGTCGATCGGGACCATCCCGCGCGTCCGGGAGAATCGATGGGTCACGCGGGCGAGCACGATGGCGCCCGCGCCTGCCTCGGCGGCGGCGAGGTTGATCAGGAAGTTGTTGTCAGCGCGGAGCGAGCTCGACCACGTGACGTGGAGCGAGCTCGACCACGTGACGGTAGATGAACGTCGGGCGCCGCTGGCCGGCCGTCCAGGGCAGATCCGGGCCCGCGACGTCCGAGCTGTAGTCGTAGACCACGAGCCGATCGGGCGCGTCACCCGGCAGTACGGATGCGAAGCAGGTGTCTCCGCGCGACGGCAGATCCAGCACGAAGCCGACGCTCCCCGTTGCCATGTCGTAGCGCCAGAGCGCGCAGCGTTTGGCCTGCGTGATGTACGCCAGCTGATTGCGCAGCATGCGCACCAGCCCGGTGCCGACGCCGAGATCGTAACGGCCGTCATTGGTCAGGTTGCGACGTGCGAAAAAGTAGACCTCGCCGTCGTGCACAAAGACGTTGGGCGAGTCGAACTTGCGCGGGTCGTTGGTGCAGGTCCACGCGCCAAGCGCGGCGCCCGAAGCGCGGCAGAGCTTCGAGCCCCATCCGCTCTCGTCACCCTCCTCGTTGCGGATCACGCCGAACAGCGACCCGCCCGGTAAGAGCGCGAAGTCGGCCTCGCTGCCGCCACCATGGCTGACCGCCGGGTGCGCGGGATCCGCCGGCAGCCAGTGCCGCCCGTCGCTGGTCGCGTACAGCTCGACCGCCATCGGCTTGCGGACCAGCGAGTAGAGGTTTTCGCCGCCTTGATATGCGGTCATGAAGCCGCGGCCTTCGATCACGCGCGTCCGCCAGGCCACGCGCCCAGGCAGCCCGGCCGGCTCCAGCGGGCCGAAGTTGCCGCTCGGCGGGCCGTCCGCGCCGTCGCCGTCGCCGTCGCCCTTTTGGCTCGTGGCGGCGGCGACATGGTCGGGGGTGGCGAGCTCGGTCACGTCGACCCGCAACCGGCGCCAACATCACGACGACGCCGGCGGTGGCCAACGGGTTCGTGATTGTCGCCTCGCGTGCGGCGACGCCGGACAACCCGCCGTTCCTGTTCGCATTCCCCGCTGGCGGCTGCGGCCGCGCAACCTGCCCGCCCGTCTGGCGCGGCGTCCTCAACAACGCCGTCGTCGGTTCGTCGACCGCCGTCGTGGGCGGCATCGCCTACGTCGGCGACTTCGGTGGCCAGCTATACGCGTTCGACGTCGTCGCGTGCGGCGCGCGCCGCAACCTCGCCTGCGCCCCCATCTGGACCGGACAGGCGGGCCCCGAGGAGGAATTGAACACGGCGCCGGCCGTGGGCGCGCACTTCGTCTTCATCAGCTCGCTGCTGGTCGATCCGAACGTGCTGACCGGCCGGCTCAGCGCCTTCCGCATCGGGGGCTGCGGCAACCGGCCCGGCGTTCCCTGTCCGCCGGCCTGGACCGCCGACATCGGCGGGCCCGGCGCCGGCCAGACCGTCGCCGGCAAGACCGTGTTCGTTGGCTCGGGCACGCTGTTTGGCGAGGGGACGCCCAGCAACTTTCATTTGCGCGCCTACAACGAGGGCGGGTGCGGCGCGCGCGTCTGCGCCCCCACCCGCGTCTATGACACCGGGGACGTCGACACCTTCGGCGGTGTGCTCGCCGCGCCGGTGGTCGCGGGCAACACCCTGCTCGTCAGCTCGCAGAACACGACGCTGATCGACACGACGACCGGCGTGGTCGCCGCTTACAGCGCCGGCGGCACCACCGGCTGCGTGCACAACCAGTGCAAGCCGATCTGGATCGGCGCCAGCTCGCCGCCCACGAACGGTTCGGCGACGTCGCCCGCCGTCGCCGGCAACGTCGTCTTCGTTGGCCGCTACCCCGCCACCGGCTTCCAGCAGATCGGCAACGACGCCGGCGTGTTCGCCTACCGGCTCGGCGGCTGCGGCACCGGCCAGACGCTGTGCCCGCCGCTGTCGCTGACGCAGGTGGGTCTGAACCAGCTCAACTTCGCCGCGCCGCTGGCGATCGCGCGCGGCACGCTCTACTACACGTCGACAGACAACGACGACAACCACAGCAACGTCTACGCGCTGACGCTGCCCGCGCCCTGAGTGGCAGCGGTTCCTTCACGTCAGATCGGGAGGCAATCCGTGGGCAGCGCGCTCGCGGTGTGGAAGTTTGCCGCCGCGACGCTGGCGCCCAGCAGGTTGGGGCCGCTCACGGTCATGGTTCCGGCGCTGAATGTCACCGTTCCGCCTTTGGTGCCGGCTTGCCCGGTCTGCGTGATCGTCAACGTGGTTCCATCGTACGTATACGTGCCGGTGCCGCAGACCCTCTGCTGCGGACAGGTCAACGTCGTGCCTGCGTAAGCAGGGGTCAAGCAGCTCACGATCGATGCCGTGTTGTCTGTCCGGAGCTGCATCGAAAAGACGCCAGCGGCGGTGGCGTGTGCGCCGTTCGTGAAGTCGGCCGAGGCCAGGTCCCAGACTCCCACCACCGTCGTCGGGGTCGCTTGATTCTGGGAGCCGCCGCTGCTCCCGCAACCTGCGAGCAGCAGCATCAATCCGGTTCGCAGCAATGCTCGATGCATGGCGTGGCACCTCAATCAGGCTGGCTGACGTTTGGAAATCACCCGCGTGAATCCTGCCACGCTCCCGGCGAGCGCTCGAGTTGCCGTGAGCCGCGCGGGTTCAATCTTTGGGAAATCGATACCGCTGCGGACCCATTCGCCCTTGGGCACCGCCGCTGATCCTGGGAGGGAAAAATCCCAGGTCGGTTCATTCCTCAGGATGTGCCGGTGACGTCCCTGATTCCTCACGGCCGAGTCGCCGGTGGCAGCGGACGCGTCACGTCGTGGGGATACAACACCGTGTTGTCGGCCGCACAACCAGTGGGGCAGGGTGGGTCATCCTAAGCTTAATAAAATCAATGACCTGTCCAGATGTATGCATATAAATAACGTAGGCACACTTACTGCTTTATCTTGCCACATGGATTCTCACCTGATTGGCAAGAGGATGACGGGCTTGGCCGCGGCGTTGGCTCTCGCGGCCGCTTTCACTGGTTGCCAGGCTCCGGGGCATGACGAGGCTGGCGCCAGTGGTTCGGTCGAGAACGAGCTCGCCACGACCAACGGTCTCTCGATGATCAACGGGCTCAGCATGACCAACGGACTCAGCATGACCAACGGCCTATCGGGCAACGGTCTGTCGGGCAACGGCCTGCTGATGAACCCGCTCAAGACCGGCATCCTGACCACCGGGACGATGATGAACAGCACCGCCGGCCGCAGCACGATGAGCTACATCGTGCGTTGCGCGCTGGCGTCGGGCAAGACGATCACCGCCAAGGACAGCGGCGGCACGTCGTACTCGTTCGCAGGCGGCATTGGCACGGCCCCCGAGTGGGAGACCGGGACCTGCGGCACCGACTGCCAGGAGCGCATGACCGCCTGCCTGCTCGCGCACGTCAACACCTCGGGCGTGCACATCCCGATCTGGCTCGACGGCGACGGCGCGATCGGCTGGGGCCAGAACGTCAGCTATCCCTACCAGGAGGGTTCGTTCTTCGGGAACATCTTCGTGAGCCCGCCCAAGGGTTACTTCTGCGACGGCAAGGACTTCGGCTCCGCGACGGTGCCCGGTCGCCTGGGCGTGGGTCAGCCCAACGCGCCCTACATCGATCCGTACGGGAATCCCGGCCCCTGCCAGTACAACTGCACCAACTCGTCGGCCAGCACCAACGGCGTCGCCGACGGCTTCTCGTCCTGCTACGGGTACAAGCACGTGGTGACCGTGTGGCGCAACTTCGACGCCAACACCCAGTACAAGATCGTCAACAAGATGAACGGCAAGGTGCTCGAGGTTGCCGGTAGCAGCACCTCGGCGGGCGCCGCCATCCAGCAGCGCAGCTACTCGGGTGCGTCCAACCAGAAGTGGACCATCGTTCAGGTCTCGGCCGGCAAGTACAAGGTGGTCAACGTCAACAGCGGCAAGGCGCTCGACCTGTCTGGCTCCAAATCCGTCGAGTTCACCCCGCTGGTTCAGCAGACCTACTCGGGGACGGCGACGCAGCTGTGGTCGATGCTGTCGCTGGGCGACCAGCTCGGCAACTACGCCATCAGCCCGGCCAGCCAGTCGTGGTGGAGCATCTGGCCAATCCTGGGCGGCAACACGGACGGTCTGGCCATCCAGACCTCCGGCTTCAGCACCACCGACTCGCAGAAGTGGCAGATCACCCCGCTCTAGTCGCATCGCGACAAAAGGAGCGGCTTTCAGGGCTCGGTCGGCACTCCCGACCGGGCCCTTTCTCTTGGTATCAATCGGCGCTCACGCGGGGGATGCGAACGACGATCTCGCAGCCGCGTCCCGGGCCGTCACTGAGGGCCTGAACCGACCCGCCGTGCAGCTTGACCAGGCTCCGGACCATCGTGAGGCCGATGCCGATGCCGCCCTGGGAGCGGTCGAGCGAGCGCGTGTCCTGCACGAACAGATCGAAGGCCCGCTCGATCAGGTCGGGGGTCATGCCGACGCCTTGGTCGCGCACGCGCACGACGACTTCGCGGCCCTCGACCGCCGTCTCGATCCCGATCTCCCCGCCAGGCTCCGAGTACTTCGAGGCGTTGTTCAGTAAATTTCCGAACACCTGGACCAGGCGCGCCGGATCGGCATCGACGACGATCGGGCCGCTGGCGTTCGTCACCGATAGCCGCTGGCCCTTCTCCGCCATGAGCGGTTGGCTCACCTCGACGGCCCGCTCCAGGATCGTTCCGAGGTCGAACAGCTCGCGCCGCAGCGCGATCTTCCCCTGGCTCACCCGGGAGACGTCGAGCAGGTCGTCGAGCAGCCGTTTCATGTGCGCGGCCTGGCGCTCGATCACCGCCCGGGCTGTGGCCGTGGCCTCGGCGTCTTTGGGAGCGAGGCGGAGGATCTCGACCGAAGCGAGGATCGGCGCCATGGGATTGCGCAGCTCATGCGACAGCATCGCCAGGAACTCGTCCTTCCTCCGGTCGGCCTCCTGCAGCTCCTCGAGCGCGCGGGCGCGCTCGCGTTCGACCACCCGAAGGTGCGTGTTGTCGGTGATGACCGCCACGCAGCCATCTACCGTTCCCCGGGCATCGAAGGTGGGCGAGACCACGAAGTGCATCCAGCGCCGGCCCAGCCCGGGGTAGGGGATCTCGATCTCGACGTCGAGCGTTTCTCCGGCCACCACGCGGGCGATCTGCGGTTCGATGGCGGCGTAGGCAGTCTGACCGACGATGTCGGACAGGTGCTTTCCCGCGAACTCCTCGGGCCGCCTGGCGAAGCGAGCGGCGTAGTTCTTGTTGGCCCAGATCAGGCGGAGGTCGCGATCGTAGCGGGCGATCAGGGCGGGCGTCGCGTCGACCACGACCTGGAGGTGCTCGCGCGCCAGCCGCATCTCTGTCTCGGCGAGCTTGCGCTCTGTGATGTCCTGGCAGGTGCCATGCAGGCGGGTCGCCCGACCGGCGGCGTCGCGCTCGACAGTGGCCCAGGAGTGGATCGTGCGCACGGTCCCATCCGGGCGGACGATGCGGTACTCGGTCTCGAAGCGGTCGTGGGGCCCGACTCCGATGGTCGCGTTGCGCTGCAGGATCGCGCGATCGTCGGGATGAATCGAGGAGACGAAGAGGCCGTAGTCGGCCGCGATCCGACCGGGCTCGTAGCCGAAGATCCGATACGTCTCGTCGGACCAGCGCAGCGAGCGCCGAGACCCATCCTCGGCCAAGGCCGACTCCCAGCTGCCCACGCGTGCCGCGATCTGGGAGTCCGCGAGCATGCGCTCGCTCTCGCGGAGGGCCCGCTCGGTGATTTGCATCTTGCTGATGTCGGTGACCAGCGACACAAAGCCCCGCACGCGGCCGCTGGCGTCGCGATCGGGGACGTAGGCCACCCGGACGTCGCGCGTGTGGCCGGGGCCGAAGTCGAGCCGTGCTTCGTACGAGACCTCCTCGCCGGCGAGAGCCCGCGCCACGTGATGCTGAACCGCACTCCAGGCCGCCTCTCCCACGATGTTGCGCGCGTGCTGGCCGCAGATTGATTCGGGGGAGCGACCAAACCAGTGCCGGTACGCTTCGTTGACCCACAAGTAGCGCACCCCATCGTCTAGATAGGCGAGCAGTGCCGGGACCGTGTCGGCGACGAATTTGAGGCGCTTCGAATCGATCGAGTCCAGGCTGGCGAGCGGTCCGTTCACGGCGAGGCATTGTGGCCGCGTCGGCCAAGCCCAGCAAGTCGCCCGGCAAGTCGTCCGTCAACGCCTGGGAGAGGACCGAGGCCCTACGGTGGGGTCCAGGTCGCACCGGTCTCGCAGTCCACGTGAGCGAGGCGCAATCCGGCGGGAGTCACGTCGATGGTGCCGAAGACGATGGGCAGGTGAAACCGACGCGGCCCGATCGATCCGGGGTTGAAGACCGTGAGCCCGCGGTCGCGCCCGAGAAATGGCACGTGAGAGTGCCCGCACACCACGGCCTGCGCTCCGGACGCATGGGCCATCGCCGCGACCTCCGCGCGCAGCTTGGGGCCATGAACGCCGATGTGAACCAGAAGCATCCGCAGCAACGGTTGCGGGTCCTCGGCGCTGCGCACGAGATCAAGCGTGAGCACGTCCGGCAGGTTGGGCGCGTGGACGTCGATGTTGCCGCGAATGGCATGCACGGGGGCGATGCGCGAGAGCTGATCGAGCACGCCGAGATCCCCGATGTCCCCGGCGTGCAAGATGGCATCGGGCGCGCGGGCCGCCAGGTGTTCGGCTGCCTGCGGGTGAGGCTGCGAGTGCGTGTCGGCCACCACCGCGAGCCGCAAAGTCCCATCGGGCAGGAGGGGCAGCTGCCGCGCCATCCTCGCAAGTCGTGGAGCCGCCATGCGGTAACACTAGCAGCTCGACAGCAGCTCGACGGTCGATGCCCGCGACTACGGGATGATCGTCGGCGGCTGGACCGGCGCGTCGTCTTTCTGCACGCAGGATGAGATGTCGAAGAGCATGAACTCGAGCGCCTTCTCCTGCGGCGAGAGCGCGCCGCCGGGCGGGCCGCAGCGGGTGGGGAAGGGGACGGCGGCCAGGTCGCCGCCGCCCTGCGAGACGTGGACGTCGCTGAAGATCATCCGGCCGCACTCTTTTTGGCCCACCGGCGTGGTGAAGGAGAAATACTGCACGGCGTTGGTCTTCTTGGCGGTGTCCATGCCGTATAGCCACTGCTGTGACACGCCGGCCACGGTGGCGTCGACCAGGTGCTTGGTGCCGTTGACCGCCAGCTGGCCCGGCGTGGGCGTCGCGCCGACGTTGACCAGCCAGTCGCGCAGGGCTGCCCCCTTCGGAAAGCTGGTGTCGACGTTGGACAGGAATCCGTCGGGCAAGGTGCCTTCACCGGACGCGAACTTGGCGACCATCGGGTACCCGGCGTTGGGCTGCCCGTCCTCCGAGCGGACCCAGTTGGTGTGGTAGTGCGACCCGAAGACGCGGCCGCCCATGTCGCCGTAGCCGCGCACGGCTTGATACTCGGCGGCGGTGCGCCCCTCGGACTGGCCGGAGTCGCCTTCACAGGCCATGAGCACGATGTCGTACCTCATCATGCTGGCGGCGCTGGACCACAGCTGGTCGACGGACTTCAGCGAGGTGCTGGCGCCGTTGGTGGCGACGGTCGGCGAGGCGCGGTAGCCCTGGAACAGGTGCACGCGGCCGGCGCCGGTGTCGCTGGTGAACTCGGCCTCGTCGACGCCGATCTTGCGCAACAAGCACTCCAGCGCGTCGGACCCTCCGGTGGCGATGGCGAACTTGGGGATGTCGCCTTCAGTCTTGTTGCGCGGCAGTCGCGTGAGGTCGGCGTTGGTGATGGGGGTGTCGGCGCAGGCCGGGACGTTGGCCATCACGAACTGGCGGCGCCATTTGCCGATCTGAATGACCACCGGGACGTCGGCGCCGATGGGGACGTCATCGATCTTGAAGTGGCCCGCGGTGTCGGTCAGCGTGACCGCGATCGGCTTGCCGGAGAAGTTGCCGCTGCAGGTCTCGCAGGCGGCGCCCTCGTGCAGCGGCTGCAAGGGTTCATTGGGGACGTAGACCACCACATTGTAGAGGGGGACCTTGCCGGCCGGGTCGGTGACGGTGCCGCTCAAAGAGGTGGTCCCACCTCCCGGACAGGCGGTCGTCAAGCAGCCGGCACCGGTGCAGCTGCCCTGCCGGCAGCGCAGGTTGGTGCAGGCGCCGTTGCCGGTCGGCGGAACCGTCACGCCGGTGCCGCCGACGCCGGTGCCCGACGGCGGCCTGGCCGCGCCGCCGGCGCCACCGGATGCATCGCCACCCCCGGCGGGAGGGGGCGCCTTCACGCCGGCGCACGCCGATATCATCATCGCGCTGACGGCAAGAGCAACCAGCAACGACGGCTTCGGGAAGGTGGGGGCGGGCCTCATGGAACCTCCGAGGTAGAGCTAGTGTCCTCTGGAGGAGGACGCGGCTCAGCCGATCACGTCGCGGCGCGGCGGGGCTCTGGGGCGGCACTGCAGGTCGGCCGACTCGGGCGAGCCTTCACGTGCCCGGTGCGCTTCCCAGCGACTCCCGCACGGCATCCTTATACGAACGGACAAAGGACTCGCGATCGGAGTACACGCGCACGCGCGCGTCGCCGACGTCGTGCTTGAAAGCGCTGATCCCGAGCGCCATGAACTTGGACGACAGCAGGAAGTGAAGAGCCTTGATGGCAAACTGGCGCTCGAGAGTGAGCTGGGTCAGGAACTCCCGCGCCTCTCTCTTGTAGTGGGTCAGCTGGTCGAAGTCGTCGAAGATGCTCACGCTCACTCCCGGCACGAGGATCGGGCGGTAGAAGTCCCCGAAGCAGTGGGCCAGGGGAAGGGACAAGACGCCGCGAGCCTTCTGCACCACGACATCGGGGCACGGCCGCCAAATGAACGCTTCCCCGTCCTTCTCGACGGCGTGCTGCGCGGACGGCGGAGGCATCATCGGATCCACGCCAGGCAGCTCCATCATGGTGTCGACGGGAGCGACGCATCGGCGGTCTTCAGCGGGCGTTCCAGATTTCGCGGCAGGTCCACGATGAAGCAGGCCCCTTTTCCCGGTTCGCTCTCCACATGAAGGGAGCCCTGTTGCGCCCGCAGGATCTGGACGCTGATGTAAAGACCGAGCCCCAGGCCACCAAAATGCTGGGTCGGGACGGCGCGCTCGAACCGGCCGAAGATCCGCGCCTGATCCTCCCGCGAGATGCCGATGCCGTGATCTCGTACGGAGATCCGGACATTCGTTCTCGTCGCCTCCACGTTCATTTCGATCGGAGATCCCGCGCCGAACTTCAGCGCGTTGGACAGAAGGTTCGTCAACACCTGCTCGGTGCGCACACGATCCCACCTGCCCAGGACTTCCCCGGGCATTGTGACCGACACCGAGCAACCCGCGCGCTGGAAATCGGCCGCCATCGTCGCCATCAGGCCGTTCACCAGTTGCCGAAGGTCCAGCTCTTCGACTCGGATGAAGAGCTGATGGGTCGTCAATCGAGCCACATCGAGGAGTCCGTCGACCAACACAGAAAGACGCCGCGCCTGCGTCTCCGCAGCGGCGACTCCTCGGCGTGCCGCGTCGACCTCCAGGCGGTCGCGTTCGATCGCCCGCCCGAGCAGCTGAACCTGCAGCAGCAGGGAGGTCAGCGGCGTTCGCAGCTCGTGTGCCGCAACGGCCAGGAAATCGTCCCGAGCCCGGATAGCCTCCTGCGCCTCGGAGAGGAGACGTCCATTCTCCAGAGTGACGGCGGCCCGGTTGGCGAGGTCCCGCGCCAGGACGACATCGTCCTGGCCATAGCGACGCGGGTCGGTCGCTGACACCAGCATCATGACCGCATCGACGCCGCTCCTGCCCTGGATCGGAACGCACATGAGGGACTTCATGCCCAGCTCTCGCAGGGTATGCAGATGCTCGGGATCCCGCATGCCCACGATCGGCCAGGCAGGTGACGAGGGGGAGAGCTGGTCGGTCGTGATGTCTGCGTAGAGCACGAGCTCGCCGGTACGGAAAACCCGTGGCGCCCCCTCCGGAGCCATCGGATCGGGGACGCAGGACTCGAGGCGGCGCAGCAATTCCAGCTTGTTCGGATCACCGTGCGCGTACGCCACCAGGGCGCGTCCTCCGTCCCAGCCCTTGTGAACGATGTAGGTCCAATCGGCCAAGCCCGGAACCACCAGCGCAGCCAGCTTCTCCAGGCTGTCGGTGATGTTCATCGTCTGGGAGAGCCGCTTGCTGGCCTCCACCAGCAGGAGGAGCCGGGCATTGGCGACCTCGGTCTCGATGCGGGCGCTCTGCTCCTTGAGCAGCAGCTGATCACGGGCCCCGCGCAGGCGTACCTGATCGCGCATGTCGAGGATGAACGCGATTCCCTCCAGCGGCCCCTCGTGGGACCCATTGAACCTGGCGGCACCGAGCAGGATCGGCACCCGCGTTCCATCCTTGGCGATGTACTCCTTCTCGAAGGGAGTACATCGCCCGAAAGCCCGGAGCTCCGCGAGTGATCGCTCGTCGAGCATGTGGAATTCGGCGGGAGTCAGATCTTTCCAGGATACCTTTCCCGAGAGCAGCTCGTCGCGCGTGAGTCCCAGCAATTGAAGGAACGCCTGGTTCGCCTCCGTGACCCGACCGGTCTCATTCCAGAAGACGATGCCGATCACGTTCGATTCGACCAGCCGGCGAAGACGCGCCTCGCTGGTCTTCAACGCCTCCGCGGTCTTGCTCTGCTCCGTCACATCCAGCGCCAGGCCGATGCACCCGACGATGTTCTCCTTCCGATCGCGGAGGGGCTCGACCCGGGTCTGGAAGACGCGCTCGAGCCAGCTCATCTCAAAGGCGACTGATTCCCCCTGGAGGGCGTGCACGTGCGGCGCGATTCCCGGATGAGTGGCGTCGCGGGTTTGGAAATAGCCGTAGAGCGAGGTGCCCAGGAGGGCGACCTGGCCTGATCCGAGCCCCAGCGCGGAAAGGCCGCCTCCCGCGCTGAATGTGAAACGCAGGTCCCGATCGGTGGCCCAGACGATCGCGGGCAGCCGATCGAGGATCAGCCGTTGGATCGCCTGGGTGTCGCGGAGGTGTTGCTCGGCCGCGACCCGATCCGAGAGGTCGATTCCACCGAACACAACGGCTGAGACGTCGCCACCGTCGTGGACGATCTGAGTGTCCCAGTCGACGACGCGCGAGCTTGTCCCGCCGGAGATCAGGTGGAAGAGCAGGCTCGAAGGAAGAGCATCCGGCTTGAGCGGGCTGAAGGCTGACTGAAGGAGGGCGCGCTCTTCACGCAACGCAGCCAGATCCCAGATTGGCCGCCTCAGAGCTTCGTCGGAGAGGCCGCTTGCCCGTTGGACCGCTCGATTGGTCGCCTGGACGATGCCCCGACCGTCCACCACCAGGATCAGGAGGCGGGTAGCGTCGACCGCGGACCGGAGAAGCTGCGGGCTTATCTCTGAGTTGGCACCGAGCGAGGGCATCAAGGCCCTGCCTTGGCGTAGCGCCCGACGTAGCGCCCGACGACGTCAAGCAGGTCTTTCAGCTCGATTGGCTTTCTGAGGATAGGAAGCTCAGCCGCGCTCTTCAGGTCGCGCCCAAAGGCGGTGCTGACGACCACGGGCACCTGGGCCAGCTGTTGGTCCATCCGAAGGATGTCGAGCAGCTGCCACCCGTCCATGACCGGCATCATCAGGTCGAGGAGGATCAGACTGGGTGGGTCATGCCGCCGCAACCACTCCAGTGCCTCCTGACCATTGCCGGCGACCGCCGTCTGATGTTGCTCCGACCCAAGGGCCAGCTCCAACGTCTCTCGGATTGCGTCGTCATCCTCGACGATCAACACGACGCCGTTTCCGCTGCCCTGCTCCCTCGTCACGATCCCCTATGCATGTTGAGCACCTGGCCGCCCAAGCACAAGCGTCTGCCAGTACGGCGGGACCGGGATCAAGGCGGCGCGCTTCACTTGCAGTACCGAAGGTGTCCGACGGGTTTCACCCCGACCCAGAGGTGGATCAGTTGGGCACGAGGACCTAGCAGGCCGCGATGACGGCGCTGAGGGTGCATGGCCATGAAGTGATCACGGCCGATCCTCACTTGGCGGGTTCGACGTAGGCCTCGGTGACCGCGGTCGACTCGTCGTCCGTGCTGTCGGTATGCGTACAAACGGCCCCGACTAGCCCCAAACAGGCGTTGGCGACGACCAGTTCGCAGTCGGTGTGCTCGCCGCCGCAATCGTCACCCGGCTGACACATCGAAAAGGTCGCCTCGTATTGGCTCTCAATCACGAGGTCGGCGGTAGGCGTGCGTTGATGAAAATCGTAGCCCTGCACGGTCTCTGGATTCTGCCGCTCGCCGGACGCGAAGAGAGCGTCGTCGGCGGAGGTGCCGACCCGAAGAATGGTCCAGGTGGTGCCCCCTCGGGCTCCCAGCGCCTCTCCCTTCTGTTTGCACATCCACAGGCGCTTGGCGCAGCCGGGCGCCGGTGGCAACGGCCCGCACGCCGCATTGGGCACGTCGACCGTGACTCCCAGCTCGGAAAGATTGTAGTAAGCGTGCCGTCTCGTCGCGGCGTCGCCGTCAGGCGATCGGTCCGTACGCGCGCCGAGCGCGAGCGCCTGGTAGTTGGCAGCGATGGCCTCTTCCTTGCGGCCGAGTCGCTGGAGGCAAAATGCCAGGTCCGCGCGTGATGGCGGATCATCCGGCTGCAGCGTGACGATCCTCTGATACAGCGGGCACGCGATCGCGTATCGCTTCGCCTTGAACGCGCGTCGTGCCTCCCGACGCGCGGCGGTCAAGGAGGCTTTGTTGGCGGCGGCCTGGCTACCCGTGGGCGTGTCGCCGGCGCGGCCCGTTCCAGGCTTCTCCCGGCCGGGCGTCTCGGTGCCACCCGCATGAGCCTGGGCAGCGCAGAGCACGACTGCGCCCAGCAGCGCGGCTGCGACGCGCGTGAATCGATGGCAAATGAGGGCGTGAAGCACGGCGGCCAGGGCCAGCGCGGGACTCGAGAATGTCCGGCGACCGCGAGCTTACCCTGAAGAGCAACGACCTGGCGGGCATGTTTCCGCGCTCAGGTATGCTCGGCAGATGGACAGCGGCGGAACGCGGGCATCCCTGCTGTTGGTGATCGTGGCAGGCCTGGCGTGTCGTCGTGGGCAACCGACGTTGCAGCCTCTCGAGATCGACGGCGCCCGTACCGACGCGAGAGCCGTGGCCACGATGCCCGCGGCCCCGGCATCGCGACCGCAGCCGATCGTCTTGTCCCTGAAGGATCAGGAGGAACCTCTGCCGGGCACTATCTGCTATCCGTCCGGCTTCTGCTGGGATCGACCGCGGCCTCAGGGAGAGGACCTGCTCGGGGTCTGGGCGGCCGGCGCGAACGATGTCTGGGCAGTCGGCGCAAGGGGCACGGCCTTGCATTTCGATGGTCACGTCTGGAGCCGGGTGCGCACCGGGACGTCGGAGAAGCTGGTGGCGGTGTGGGGACGTTCGCCGAACGACGTCTGGATGCTGAGCGCGGACGGCGGGCTGGTACGGTGGAACGGCCGTCGCATCGTCATCAGTCTGTTGTCGGCCCAGCAAGAGCAGGCTCTCGATCTGCTCGACCATCCCGATGCGGGGGCGGGCGCGGATGCCGTCGACGAGGTTCCGGCGATCAGCGTGACCGATCCCGCGATGGCCTCCGTCGAGCCGCCGGAAGAGACGCTGCCCAAGGACATGCAGCCCGAGGAAACGGGGAAGACGTTCTCCGGACTCTGGGGTGACGCGAAACACTTGTGGGTGGTCGGGGGTGCGGCCCACGTTCAGCAGGCTCAAGCGGACGATGACGAGACCGAGGTGGCCGTGGTGCGGCGCTTCGACGGTCGCCGCTGGACCTCGACCGTGGTCGCCAAATCGCCCGTCCTCGAGTCGGTGTGGGGGCGGAGCGGCGACGACATCTGGGCCGCGGCGCAGGACCTGCGTAGCCTGTCTCATTTCGGGGAGGACCGCGGAAAGCGCACATATGCGCTGCATTGGGATGGTCGGCGCTGGCGACGCGCGCCGGCCGTTCCCTTCGACTGGATCGTCAGTGGGGCGGCGCATATGAAGGCGCTGCTTCAGTTCGACAACGGACGGATCTCCGGACCGTTCTGGAAGGGGAACGGCCCGTCTCTGTGGGAGCTTCGCACCAGCAAGAGCATCAGTCGGGGAGACGGAGGAGCCGTAGTTCAGTCCGCGGTGCGGGGGGCGTCCGACGCAGGCGCAGCCGTCGACCTGCGCGAAAAGATCTTCAAGGACGCGAGCTACGGGGCGCGGGACATCTTCGGAACCGAAGACGGTCAGGTCTGGGTCGTCGGGTTGCACGGCGCCATCCATCACTTCGACGGGCAACACTGGTCGGGCATCGATCCCGTGACCGACGAGCAGCTCTACGATCTGAAGGGGCTGGCGAGCGTCGGCGACGAGATCTGGGCGGTCGGTGTTCACGGGGTTCTCCGGCGGCAAGGTGGGCGATGGATCGCCATACCGTCCGGTACAGACGCCGACCTACTTGCGGCCTGGGGGACCTCTCCGGACGACGTCTGGGTGGTCGGCAACTTTGGCGTGATCCTGCATTGTGGCCGCGACGGATGTCGAGAGGTGCGGCCGCCGCGCGAGTCACCTCCCGGGCGGCCGCTGCCGACCATTGCGGGTCTGGGGCCGAACGACGTCTGGACCGTGGACGACAAGAGTGTCGGCCTCCATTGGGACGGAAAGAAATGGGCCGAGGCGCCGCTGCCCGCGAGGACGCCGGGGACGAAGATGGTCGCGGCGCACGGCGAGCTCTGGCTGGGGCGTCATCGCTGGGACGGAAAGAGCTGGTCGGCGGAGTCGTTCCCGTCGCTGCCCCCGAGCGCCGAGATCCGGCGGGTTGATCCGGTGGGACCCGACAACCGCTGGGTGTGGACCTCGCAGGGCGTGTTTCACCTCGTCGCCGGGGCGGTCGTGGATTTCGCGAAGACCGTCCAACCGTACGCGGTCGGTTGCGCCCTTGGACCAAACGAGGTGGTGCTCTTCGGCAGCGTCGGGCAATTGCACGGCAAGGACGGCAAGTGGACATACCACGCCGACGTGCTGCCTTCCGAGCCGCCCGGCTTCACCTCGCCGTACCAGGATGTGACGGACTGCGTTTCCGCGAACGGTTCGATGTGGGTGAGTGGCAACGGTGGCCGCATTCTGCAATTCGCCGGGAGCCGGTGAAGACGACGGCGCCGCGCGACCGTTGCGATGCGCTCACTCGAAGTTTGCGGTGATTTCACCCCGCTGCCAGGCGCCCGCTCTTAAGAGTCCTCCGTGCTTCAACAACGGAGGAATTCATGAAACGCTCACTCGTCGTCCGGAACCTCGCCGCCATCGTCTCCGTCTCCAGTCTCGTTCTTGCCGCCTGCGCGGAACAGACCAGAGACGGGGACCCGAACACCGTGACCGTTACCGCCGCGGCAACACCCAGCTTCTGCGGGAATGGCCGCTGCGATCACCACGAGACCTGCTCGACCTGCGCGCAGGATTGCGGCCCCTGCGGCGGCACGGGTGGCGCGACCGGCACGGGTGGCGCGACTGGCACGGGTGGCGCTGGCGGATCCACCGGCGTCTGCGGGTCCACCGCGGCGCCGCCGGCGCACTATCAGCACGTCGTGATCTTCTCGTTCGAGAACCGCACCTGGTCCAACGTGGGTCTCGGCTTTTCGGCGAGCACGATGCCCTATCTTCACGCGCTGGCGTCGCAGTGCTCGTTCTTCAGCGACTGGACCGAAACCAACACCAGCCAGAACAGCCTCACGCAGTACATCGGCGAGACCAGCGGCGTGAACAATCCGAACACTGTGAACGACTGCAACCCGTCGACGTCGTGTCGGTCGACCGACGACAACATCTTCCGGCAGGTGCGCGTGGCGGGCGGAACCGCCAGGAACTACGTCGAGGGAGCGACCACCGGCTGCTCGGCCAGCGGCAACGCCGCCAAGCACATCCCCGGCCTGTACTACTTCGGAACCTATACGGACGCCACCGGGAGCCACAACGACAACGATTTCTGCAACGCCGAAGTCAGGCCCTACAGCGAGTTCGACGTCAACAATCTCCCCACGTACGCGTTCATCACGCCGACCCTGTGCAACGACGGCCACGATTGCAACGACGCCACGGTCGACGCGTGGGCCAGCACCAACATCCAGCGCGTGCTCGACAGCGCCGCCTACCAGGCGGGGACGATCGCGGTCTTCGTCTGGTACGACGAGGATCACCCGGTTCCGAACCTCCACATCGCGCCCACCTCGCACAAGGGAAACATCACCCAGGTCGGGGTGGGAGCCCACGCGGCGCTGCTCAAGACGATCGAGGACCTGCTGGGCGTGCCCTTCATGAACCAGGGGCAACTGCCGGGCGCGACGGATCTGCGGTCGTTGCTCGGGATCTGACGGCGATCAGGCACACGTCTCGTTGCCTCCGCCTGCCAGGGCACCTGGCAGGCATCGGATTCGATACCATGGGACCACCATGGCCCGACGACTTGCGGTGGTGATGTGCCTCCCGGTGCACGGCCCGGCGCGCCGCATCGACCTGCGCACCGACTTCAAGCGCAAGGCCGAGATCTCCAGCAGGCTCCTCCACGTACGCTCTCCCGAAGGAATCTGGGTTGGCATCGAGTCGGGCAAGATCCTCGACCTGACCTTCCTGCCGGAAGCCGACCTCGAAGCTCGGATGACGCCAGCGCCGTGACCGGGGCGCCGGGGCGCGGCCGCCGTTCGGCGCGTCGGCATCGCCGAAGCTCGGCGTTCCCCAGTCGAACGCCACAGCCCTGACACTGCACGGCGCGGTGTCACGGCTGTGACGGAGCCGGGCTCGTCGCTCGGACCACATCCGCGGCGCTGCGATCCGTCGTGACCGGCGAAGGCGACCGGATCCAAACCTTCAGATCCCGCAGGCGCCGCCGATGTCATTAACCCGCCGAAACGGAGGACGTGTGGCCGGAAGTTTGTCGTCGGGATCTTGGTGTGGGTACTGGGCGCGGGTGTTCGCGGGGGCGGTCGCGCTGGTGGCGGGCCTTTGCGCGCCGGGGCGCGCGTTCGCGCAGACGCGCAATCTGCTGGTGAACAGCACGTTCGACAGCGGCACCAGCTTCGCGCCCTGGACCACCGCCACCAACTCGCCCTACGCCAGCGTGTCGTCGTACGTCGAATCGACGACTTCGGGTGGTGTGTTGAACACGACGTTGGACCTGATCGTCAACGACCTCGACTCGTCCAGCTCCACGCCGTCGTCGGTCTATGACGTCCAGGTCGGGCAGCCGGTCGCCATCCTCGCGGGGCATCAATATACGGCCAGCTTCTGGGCGATGTCGCTGCCTTCTCCCGGCAGCGTGCTCGCGCGCGTGAAGGTTGGCGGGCCGGCGCCTGCTTATTATGGGTACCTCGATCAGTCGATCTCCATACCCGGGCAGGTCACCGCCACGCAGTGGGGCCAATCGTTTTCGTTCTCGTTCGTCGCGCCGACCAGCGAGCCGAACGCATGGTTCGGGCTGTTCCTGGGCGGCGCCGCCAACGCCACGATAAAGATCGACAGCCTCTACCTCTACGAGAGCACGAGCAGCACGGGGACCGGCGGCGCGAGTGGCTCCGGCGGCGCGGCGGGCGGTAGCGGCGGCGGTACGGGTGGCGCGACGGGGGTAGCGGACGCGGTGTTCGGCAACCAGCTCGGGTTCGTGCCGGGCGCGCCCCGGCGCGCGACGGTCGTGTCGTCGTCGGCGTCGCCCCTCGCCTGGACGCTGGTCGACTCAGGAGGACAGACGGTGGCGACCGGTACGACCATCGTCGGCGGGCTCGACAGTGATTCCGGTGATCGCACGCACCTCGCCGATTTCTCCAGCGCCGCGGTCACCGGCGACGGCTTTCGCCTCAAGGTGGGGACGCGGCAGAGCCAGCCGTTCTCCATCCGCGGCAACGTCTACGCCCCGCTCCGGCGCGACGCCCTGCGCTTCTTCTATCACCAGCGCGCCAGCGCGCCGATCTCGCAGCCCTACGCCGAAGGGACACAGTGGGCGCGCGCCGCCGGGCATCCCGATGCGGCGATCTCGTGCTTGTCGGGCAGCGGGTGCAGCTACACGCTGAACGTCTCGAAGGGCTGGTACGACGCCGGCGATCACGGCAAGTACGTGGTCAACGGCGGCATCGCCCTGTGGACCCTGTTCAATCTTTACGAGCGCGCACGCTATCTCGGCACCACCGTCGCGGAGCTCGGCGACAGTACGCTGAATATTCCCGAGTCGGGCAATGGGGTGGCCGATCTGCTGGACGAGGCCCGCTGGGAGATGGAGTTCATGCTGGCGATGCAGGTCCCGGAGGGCCAGCCGCTGGCGGGCATGGCCCACCACAAGATGCACGACGATACCTGGACGGCCATCCCCACCCTGCCGGCGTCCGACCAGACGCCGCGTCACCTGCACGCACCCAGCACCGCCGCGACGCTGAATCTGGCCGCCACGGCGGCGCAATGCGCGCGGATCTTTCGCGGCGTCGACGACACTCTTGCCGCCCGCTGCGGCACCGCGGCCGCGCGCGCTTTCACCGCCGCGCAGGCCAACCCGCACATCTACGCCTCCGCCACCGACGGCACGGGCGGCGGCACCTACGATGACACCGACGTGAGCGACGAGCTCTACTGGGCGGCGGCCGAGCTGTACGTCAGCACCGGCGCGGCGAGCTATCTCGACGTCCTGCACGCGTCGCCGCTACACGGCCAGGCGCGCGCGGTGAGCTGGTCATCGGTCGGCGCGCTGGGAACGATCTCCCTCGCCGTGGTGCCAAGCTCGCTGCCCGCCGCCGACCTGACCCTGACACGACAGGCGCTGATCACGGCGGCGGACACGCTGTTGACGCGCGCGGCGGCCGACGCCTACGGCTCGCCGCTGGGCGCGTATGTCTGGGGATCGAACAGCGACATGCTGAACGCCGGCATGATCTTGGCGCTGGCCCACGACATCATCGGCGACGCGCGCTACGAGGCGGGTGCCATGGCGACGTGGACTATGTGCTCGGGCGCAACCCGCTGGATCGAAGCTATGTCACTGGCTATGGCGCGCGTCCCTTCGTGAATGCTCACCATCGCTTTTGGGCGCACGCCTTCGACCCTTCATTCCCCACGCCACCGCCGGGCGTGATCGCGGGCGGGGCCAACGCGGGGCTCGATGGGCTTTCGCCGTCCGACCCGCTGAGAGGCTGCGCGCCCATGAAGTGCTGGCGCGACGACGCGCAGGCGTACAGCTTTGCCGAGGTCGCCATCAACTGGAACGCACCCCTCGCGTGGATGGCGGCGTGGGCGAGCGAGCATGGCTCCAATCCCCCGTCGACCCACCCAGGCCTGACGGGCATGGGGGTCGGCGGAGGCGGCGCCAGCGGCTCCGGCGGCAACGGTGGGCAAGGGCCCGTTGGCGGCGGGGGCACCAGCGGCACGGGCGGAACCACGTCGCCGGGTGAGCCTTCGGGCGGCGGCTGCGGTTGCGCCCTCGCGCCGAGCAGCGCCAGCGGCGCAATATTGATCGCTGGGCTCCTGGTTTCGTTGGGGGTCGCAGCCCGCCGCAGGCGTGCGAAACGCACGCGCTGAAACAACCCGGCCGCCGAATCTATACTGATCACGGCGAGGAGGCCGGGTGGCAAAGCGATTCAAAAGTTTCGCGGAGTTCTATCCGGTGTACCTGGCGATGCACGACCATCCCATCAATCGCCGTCTGCACGTCGTCGGGAACCTGCTGGCTCTGGCGGCGCTGGTGTTTGCCGTCGTGGCGCGATCCTGGCCGATACTACTGGCGCCCCCCGTGCTTGGAAACGGCTTCGCATGGGTCGGCCACTATCGCTTCCAGCGGAACCGCCCCGGCGTTTTCACCTACCCCTTCTACGGTTTCCTGGGCAGCTGGGTCATGACCGGGGAAGTCCTGCTGGGGAGGCTGCGGAGCGACGGCATCCGCAAGTGATCATCTCCGAGAGACCGAGGTCGGTTATCGCTGGCACTTGAACAGCGGGAGCGAGGAGGCGGACGTGCCGACCAGGCCCACGCTCACGGACGTGGAGCTCGTTGACCAGCTGTTGCCGGGCAAGCCGCCGAACGACACGCTGGCGTCCGCGTTGCACCCCAGCAGGTCGAGCGCGTTGGCGTTCGCGTACCTCGTTCCGTCGGGGCAGGAGATCTGTATGCCCGCCGCGCCCGACCGCCCTTCCGTCACGGTGTGACCGCTCACGACCAGCTTGAGCCC
Organism: uncultured Pseudomonadota bacterium; assembly: GCA_963778795.1. GTDB lineage: Bacteria > Myxococcota_A > Polyangia > Fen-1088 > Fen-1088 > DASRQZ01. The sequence goes on from CAVZVU010000006.1 coordinate 1,240,174, forward strand.
CGTCGTGTTCTCGAAGTGCAAGCAGTCCGCGCCACCGTTCGTGATCGTGAAGTTCCAGTCCGCGTTGTTGGGGACGGGCAGGACCAGCGCGGGTGTGAACGTCACCTGCGCGCCGCTCGCGTAGGTGCAGGTCTTGCCGTCCGCGCTCAGCACGCCGGTCTCCGTGGTGGGCGGCAGGCAGGCGGCGGCCTCATCGGCCGTCGCCTTCCAGCAGTTGTCGCCGGCCAGCCATGCGCAGTCGAGCGTCGAGCCCCCGCCTGAGTCACCGCATCCGAAGCCAACCCCGAGCACTCCAGCGACGATCAGCACAACTCGCATGCGCGGTATTGTATGCGAGATCGACCCTGGCGAATAGTCGGCGTCTCCCCCGCTCAGCACCGATCTAAAGCTGTGCGCGAGTCGTCGCGGCCGGCGCTAGAATCTCAGACCGGCCTCGATGAACGGCCCACCGATCGGGAACGCCGCGCCGCCACCGAGCACGTCGAATCGCCAGCCAGCCTGGGCGAAAAGCGCAGTGTGTCTGCCGTCGCCCACGTTCTGTTCGTAGCCGACCCCGGGGCTCAGCAGGAGCGCGTTGTGGCTCGGAATGTCGCCGTGGACGTGGCCGTATCCAGCGCGCGCCAGGATGTAGAAGACACCGTTGGTCGTCTCTGACCACCGTCGCGTCTTCGTGCCGTCGCCGCACTGATCGATGCCGAACGCCTGGCGCAGCTTGACGGGGTAGTAGCGGCCATCGGCCTCGATAGTCTCGAGCAGCGCCGAGACATCGCCGGTCGTCGTCCCGACCGTCAAGTGGAGGCCGACGTCGAAGCTCTGGAAGGCGACGTCCACGATCTTGGCGACGCCAAGGGCGACGCCACCGGCGAAGCGCCAGCTGTCCGACAGCGCGGTCGCCGCGAGCCCCACGTCCCAGCGCAGCGTGCGTACGAACGGATGGGTGCGCGGAATGTCCGAGAACGGGTTCTGGCAGGGATCGATGTCCGCTCGCCCGGTGCCGGCCGAGGCGAGCAGCAGCGTCGCGGCGAGGAGGAGCCGCTTCATGCCAGCGACCGCCCGATCGAGAGCTCGACGTAGCGGAGCGCGGCGAGGAAGGCCCGCGCGACCGGCGACCCGGCGTCCACCGGCACGGGCCCGGCTGGTAGCGGCGGCGCTGCCGCCGGTATCGGCAAGTCGGTCCGCGCGACGTTGAGGTCGAGGGCGTCCCACACGCTGTGGACCGGCCTCGACCCCACGGCAGCGGAGAACGGCGGCTGCGCGCCGGGCGCGAACCGGTCGGCCACCAGCCGGAGCAGCGAGGTGTGATCCATCGGCAGGCTGAACGTCGACCCCCGGCTAACGAACGGCGACACAACGATGGCGGGCACGCGCGGACCGGTGCAGGGGAAGTCGGGGTAAACGTGCGGCTGCGGTGGGGGAGTCGCGAACATGAGCGGAGGCTCGTGATCAAATAGCCCGCCGTGCTCGTCGTAGGTGATCACCATGACCGTGCGATTCCAGCGGGCGGGGTTGCCGATCAGCGTGGTGTAGACCTCGTAGAGGAAGCGCTCGGCGAACGCCACCGGCGCGGGCGGGTGCCCATCGTCAGGCGGCCCCTGGGTCATCCATGAGCACATGGGCGAATCGGCGTAAGCCGGCTCGAGAACCCAGACGTGGGGTTCAGTCGCCGGCGCGTTCCAGTCGCCAGCGAAGGCCTCCCATCGTTTGAAGCGGTTGCTGCCCGTCAAGGCCTCGATCGCGTAGTCGTAGAGCAGCGAGTAAAACGACGCCCGCTTGGCGTAGACGGTCACCGCGCTGCGCTTGCCGAGGTTCTCGAGGTAGCTGACGATCGTCGGCTGCTGTCGGGTCATGGATCCGGTGCTGTCGATGTTGGTGTAGCCGCTGATCGACATCAGCCGGTTCGGGTGGGTGTCAGCCGGGATTGCCGAGAACCATCGGTCGCAGACCTTGAACTCGGTCGCCAGGAAGTGGGACATCGGGACCAAATTTGGCGTGAAGAAACCCATGCAGGTGGGAGACGTCGGCGTCGCTCCTTGACGGTGCTGGGCCCGCACGAAGCCGTCCATGCGAAGCAGGTTCTTGTGCGGGTCGTAGTCGAGCTGGGTCATGATCCCCCACCGATCGTGGGGGAGGTCGCTGTCGAGCAAAACGTCCTCCTGCACCGGGAACGGGTTGCGCGGGGTGCCGTCGTTGGCGGGATTCATGTACGCCGAGGCGCCCAGCTTCGCCGAGTCGAGCCCGTTGACCGGAGCGTTGCGCGCGTTCTTCCACTGGTCCAGCGAGAGGTAGCCGAGCATCGAGTCGAACGACCGGTTCTCCAGCATGACGATGACGAGCTGGTCAACGCCGGGAAGTACGCTCATCGCTCGTCTCCTGGTTCACCGCTTCCCATACTCCGTAAAAACGTAGTCTTTCGCCTTCACTCTCGTGTGACAGGCGAACCCGCACTTGGCGTCGTTTCCCTGCGGCGGCATGCCAGCTGTGGTGCCCGGCTTGAACGTATCGGACGAGGCGTCGTAATCGAACACGGCATATCCCCATCCGCCGCTGTCCGTGAACCTCTTGCTGTCTTTCTCCATGAAGTCGACGTTCAACAGGCTGCCCGGCACCGTCGCGTTGGGAAAGAGCTCGTTCGGTTTCGGCTTCCAATGGACCTTGGCCATCTTGGCCCCGTCCGGCACCGGCTTACCGTTGCCAGGAATGCCGGCCCGATAAGCGGCGATCATGGCCGGATTCCCGAGGATCACAGCGACCGCCTTCTCGTTCCGACTCATCGAGATCGCCTGCCAAGCCTCGTATCCTCTGAAATCAGCGAACGCGAGCCCCCCCGGTACTTTCAGGGTGTACTTGTCCTGAGCGGAAGCCGCCATGCCGCCCAGGACGGCGAGCGATACCATCGTCGCCGCTATCGCCAGCATCCTCTTACGATTCATCGCAAGACCTCCCGTATCCCTCTATGTGTGGCGTGCCGGAGTGTGTCAACGTGTTTGAGGCCGTGAGGATGAGAGATCAATGAGGTGTGGGTCGACTCGCCACCCGAGATTCGAGGCCTGAGGGGATTTCGGGGAATGCTACGATGCCAACATTCGTACGCTCTTCGGCTACCTCGCCGTCCTCGCCGTCTTCGTCGCGTTGGCAGGCAACGCCAGCAGGGGCGCCCAACCCGACGGCCCAGTCGACAGGCGCCGGTCGTGCGGCGTCCGTCGCGGCTGCGTTCACCCCCGCATCGACGCCTCCGGTGGTCGAGCGAAGCGACTGGGAGACTTCGACGCTGGAGCCTCCGGGGCGCATCGCGGTTCCGGGCACCGTGCAAGGACTCCTCTGGACCAGCGGCTTGGCCGAAAAGCGCGGCCCGGCGAACACCGGCACACGCCCCGCCAACCTGCCGCGGGAAGGCGACTATGTCTTCAGCTTCGATGGTCAGGTCGGTGAGCCGGTGGCATTCGTCGCGCTCGACGGACAGTCGACCTTCGTCGGCAAGGGGAAGGGGGAACGGGGCGGCGACACCGAGAAGCTCAAGATGTTGCAGCCGGGGGTCGCGAACGATTGGAACCTGACTGCGGCCGCGCACATCGTCGATCTCGAAGTGAGCCGCCGCCGGGGCCGAGCGGCGCTGCCGCCCGGCTCCACCAGCAACCTGGTTGCCTCGAAGGTTCGCGTCCTCGATGAACGCGCCTTCGCGGGATCGGTCGCCGCCGTCATCTCCTGGGCCGCGCGGGACTTCGAAGGCATCGTCCGCGAAAAGGGCCAAGCCGCACTGTTCGACAGCATGTACCGCCTCAGCGTTCATCCCACGTGGTTCCGCAACCGGAGGCAGCTCGCGATCCGGTTCGTGCTGAGGGCGATGGGACGCGAACCCCGCCCGCTGCAGTGCGCGCCGTGCATGCCCAACCGCGACTGCGCATGCGCCTACACCGGCGTGGCTCTGGCCGGCGAGTACACCTTCGACGCCAAATCCCGCCTGATCCTACGGACCTTCTATCTCCCGCGTCCGCAGGACCTCACGGTCCTCGGAGGCCAGATCCTGTGACCCTCCGCCCGATGATGGCGGTCAGAAGAAGGGCGATTTACTGCGCCGTCGCGCTCTTGTCGTGCGCGATGCTGCCGGCGCCGCCCGCGCGGTCGGCGCCCGCGGCCGCGCCGGCCGCCGTCTGTGCCGCGACCGACGATCTGGCGGCGCGCGTGTGTGCGCTCGCCCAGCCGGCGATCGACGACGGGCGTGTGGCCGGCATGGTGATCGGCGTCGTCGACAAGAAAGGGGCGACGCGGCTGTTCGGATTCGGTCGCATCTCGCGCGCCGACCCGCGTCCCCCCGACGGCAAGACCGTCTTCGAGATCGGCTCCGTATCGAAGGTCTTCACCACGACCTTGCTGGCCGACCTGGTTGAACGCAAGGTGGTGGCGCTCGACGATCCAATCAAGAAGTACCTGCCGCCCACGGTGAAGGTCCCGTCGCACGGATCGCGGCGCACCCCGTCCCCGGGGCGGGGGGCAGGTCGTAGAGGTATTGCGCCCAGCACACGTACCTGTGCCCCGGGTCGTTCCCATTGGGGCTGCACGACTGCGACGCCGGCGCGCACGTGGGCCGTCGGCATCACCACGGAGGGCTCGCCGACAGACCAGTGCCGAGTGCGGTAGCCATGCTAGGCGCGCAGACGATTCATGCGCAGGCGACCTTGACGCCGCGCCCTGGCCACCCAACTAGGATTTGCATGTTCCCCGATCCATTGAGCCGCGAACTCTTCCCGGCGGCTCACGCTTGTGGCGTGCCGGCTTGGAGGTCTTTCGTCGGGCAAATCCACGCCGCTCGACGTTGGCGCGAGCTCGCGCGACTGCTTCTCGGAACCATCGCGGCCGGTCTTGCCGGCTGCAAGTCGGGGACTGCACCCGAGTACGCGGCGGTCGCCTCCAAGGCCGTGACCGCATCGAGCGCCATGGTCGCCGGACAGACGATGAAGGGTCTGCGGCTGGCCGCGCTGCAGCCCAACGATCCCCCAGGGCAAGAGCCTCCTTATCCTCGCTGCGTAAAGCCAGGCGATTCGCCCTGGAGGTCGGTGGACCGGCACGACGTCAAGGTCTGGTACGACTCGGGGGTCGCCGGCCAGGCCGCAACGGCGTTGATCGCCGCCGACGAGGCGGAGGCGACCTGGGATTCACTGTTCGGGACGCTCTTGGGCAAGCTCGGAATGCACAAGCCGATCTCGGACATTGGCCCTCTCCTGCAACGGTGGCGACGAGCGCTTGGACATCTATCTCGTCGACTTCGGGGACAACGGCGTCGAGGTGCCCGTCCACCGCGAGGAAGTGGTGGCGGGACGCGTCCTTGTCGGGTGTGGGGCGTTCCCGACGTATGTCCGCATTGCCCGGAGTCTCCGCGGTGCCGAGCTGTCCTCAACCATCGCGCACGAGATGATGCACGTCTCGCAGGCCGCCTACGGCAGCAAGGCCTGCACGTCGGACTACAAGTTTCTGACCGAAGCGACCGCGACCTGGGCCGAGGACTATGTCCATCATACGGACGATATCGAGCACGTCGCGGCACCAGATTTCCTCGAATCGCCGGACAAATCGCTCGAGGACTCCATGGCAAAGAACGGAAGCCAGCACCGGCAGTACGGAGCGTACCTGTTCTTTCAGTATCTGGTGCAGGACGGCGGGGGCGCGCAGATCGTCCGCCAGATCTGGGAAGCGACGGCGAAAGCCGGCACCGCCCTTGGAGCCATCGACGCGGTCCTCAGTCCGCCCGGTCGGCCCGACGGATTCAAGGTGGCGTGGGCGAGGTTCGCCGTGGCGCTCTACAACCGCGATCCGGTCGCGACGCGGTCCTTCAAGTTGTGGGACAACCTCGCCGACGGCGCCAAGCTGGCGTTCGACATGTCCGGTGATCTCGGCGGCGTGCGAGAGCTCCACACCGGCGACATGGACCTCGACATCAACAATCTATCGATCCAGTACTACCGATTCACGTTCGCCGACCCGGGCACGCGCTCCCTTCTCTTCTACAACGGCTTCTTCGACCAGATCCAGGCGGGCAAGGCCATCGCGGTCCAGGCCATGTGGAAGGACGAAGCCGGCGTCTGGCAGCAGGAGATCTGGTCCAAGTACGAGTTCGTGGGGCTCTGTCGCGACCTCAAGAACCAGCGGGTGTCCGAGCTCGTCATCATCATCAGCAACGGCGAGTTCACGCCGTCGGGCGGCGGCAAGCTCACGGCGAGCAAGAAACCGTACCTGGAGAGAAGCAGCCTCGGGTGCTTTCGTTACGCCGGGACGGCGAGGATGCACTACAAGCACCCCACGTGGACCGGAATGGGTCGTGGCATCGAGGCCATGCTGAGTTTCGAGATTGATCCGAGGGCCACGGGCCTGGAGGCGCAGCACCCGAAGTTCCCCAACACGCTGCGCGTCGGGCTGTCCACCATCATGATTCTCGCCGGCGATCGCTACACGTTCGAGGAACACTACTCGACGACGGGTTGTGCCTTCACCGCCGGCCCGGCGTCGTTTTCGATCGGTCGCTCGCCGCCACTGGGGGCCCTCTTCACGAATCCTTTCCAGAAGCTCAAGTGCACGGCCCCGTCGTTGCAGACGTTTCTGGACCTCGCGAGCGGTGTCTACGAGGGGAACGCTGTCGACACCCAGCAGATCACCGTCGCCGTCACCGGTCCGGGGTGCCACGGCACCGAGATGGACTTCACCGGCAACATACTCCTGACCAACTCGGTCAAGGACGGCGTAATCAAGGATCCACCAGTGGCGCAGCCGAACGGCGACCTCCAGGGGACATTCACGTTGAGCCACGCGACCTTCGACTGGCTCCTCAGCCCCCAGCGCGAGCCCTGAATCGCGCCGCCTGGTCCTTGAAGCGGTCGGTTCTGCTTCGGTCGACCAATCGCCCGCTCCGCACAAGCTGATTTTCCGAGCGGCTCAACCCGAGCCCGGTCGGCAGATTGGGGCCGGCTCGAGGAACTGCGACCCCAGCGGTCAGAAGCAGATGCGGACGAGTTCGACCGCGAAAGACTCGCTGAAGAGGTGGTCGCCGCGCGCGGTCGTGGCAAACGGGCCGAAGGACGGTACGCTCGATGCAGTACCAGCGGAGGGAAGGGAGGTTGAATCATGGACGATCGCGCCTTAATTCGAGACTTGGAGGGGTTTCACAACAGACGATTCCTGGCCTTAACGGCTCTCGGAGTCCTCGTCCTCGCAGTCGTGCTGGCTGTCGTCGTCGCGGGATTCCGAAAGAATCACGTGTACCGGAGCGCGGATGCCATGACGCTCGTGCATCCTTCGCCACCGCGCGTGGCGGCGGCGCCGCCGGTAGCCCCCGGCCGGTAGCGGCGCGCGTGGTCCGCCGACGCGCCCGCCTTTCGCGCAGGAATTGCCGTTGCGAGACGCTTGGGCGTCAAGCTTACGCAGCTCAAGCCGCAAAGCGGCTCGATAACTGCGCGGCTATCGCGTCGCGGCCGCGACGAACGCGGGCCCGAGCATGCCTCCCTCTTGACCGCCGGGCCCCAGGCGCACCTCGCGGACCGGAATCGCGGGGTCGCATATCGGCTGGCCCGGCACGCGCGGGCCGCCTGCCGTCCTGTAGGACATGGAGCGCTCGTGCCCGACGCCGGTGCGGCCATGCGCCGGCGTCGCACCGTCGGCGCGCGGTGCGCGAGGGCGCTTCAGATAACCGAGGTCCTGAAAGATTTATCGGAAGAAGAACCATCAGCCCCGTTGTGAAGGGGCACGGGCGAATGGGCGCCCAGGGGCGGCTTCGTTGCGCGGGTATCTATCGTGTGGCGCGAAGCTTTGATTGAGGCATCACTGGGAGGGATACGACCATGGGGCGAGAGCTAGATGTCCGCGACTTCAGTGTGAACCGCGCCACGCCTGACAAGACGCGCCGCTTGCAAGATCTGGCTGCGGACCTTTCGACCAAGCTCGGTGGAGCTCATCGGGTGGTGATCGAGGGCTTCAACGCCTCGACGGGAACGCCGTCCCGAGTCGCATCGCACGGAGCACCGGCGACCAGCGGCGACTTCGTGAAACGGGCGCTCGAGCACGTCCAGGGTATCGGCCCCGTGCTCGGCCTGACCGGGCAAGCTCCAGAGTTCGCTGCCGATCCGTCGGTGGCGGAGACCAGCAGCGGTGCGCGCGCGGTGCACCTCCAGCAGCGTTACAAGGGCATCCCGGTCTTCCAGGCAGCTGTGGCCGTTCGCTTCGCGCCCGATGGGTCCATCACCGACACGGCGGGGACCACGATCTCGGTGGATCAAGAGGCGCAGGTGGCGCCCACGCTCTCGGTACAGGAGGCCGTGCTCAAGGCCGCACAGCACATCGCCGAGCCGCAGACCGACGAGCTGGGCCACAAGGATCAGTTCGGCCAGCCCATGGTTCCGGCGCGCGTCGACCTCAAGAGCTTCAGTCCCAAAGTGCGGGCTTCGTTCGCGAACATCCCTGAGCGTCCGGCCGTGCTGGAGCCCGGACCGTTCGGCGCCGAGGTCAAGGCGCACCTGGTCTGGTTCCCCCACAAGCAGGCCCTGATCCTCGGTTGGGAGACGCTGTTTTCGATGCCCGGAAACCAGGAGCAGTACGACACCATCGTTGCCGCCGATTCGGGCGAGATGCTCTATTGCCATCAACTGGTGCAGTCCGTGGCCGCGCGCGGCAACGTTTACCGGGTGGACGGCGGCTCGGCCCGCCAGATGACCGAATTCCCGCGGCCGATCGTCGACTACGCCTGGCCGTCGCCGACCGTCGCGCAGAGCAACTGGCGCTGGTGCCACAAGTGCCAGGGCCTGTTCTTCGCCGGCAATGCCGGCTCGCACTGCCCGACGGGCGGCGCGCACGACCAGACCGGCAGCGGGAACTACTCGCTGGTGCAGAACGCGCCGCTTTACCCTGGGCAAGCCAACTGGCGCTGGTGCCACAAGTGTCAGGGCCTGTTCTTCGGCGGCAACGCTGGCTCGCACTGCCCGGCAGGCGCCGCGCACGACCACACGGGCAGCGGGAACTACTCGCTCATCAACCAGAACCCGCTCGCGCCCGGCCAGCACGGCTGGCGCTGGTGCCACAAGTGCCAGGGCCTGTTCTTCGGCGACAACCCGGGACCGGTCTGTCCGGCAGGCGGCGGGCACGACGCCACCGGCAGCGGTGACTACGCCCTGCTCACCTCCGGCGTCTGGTCTCCCGCCGGCGTTCCCCGACGACTGGGTAGCGACCTCGAAGACGGTCGGCAACTCCACCAACGCGCACCTCTCCGACGTGGGCGCATCGATGGAAGGAACCGTCCAGGGAGGCGTGGTCGTCTTCGATCCCACCGACGCGATCGGCGACGATCAGAAGGTGCTCAACATCTTCTACTACTGCTGCTACATGCACGACTTCTCGTATCTTGCTGGGCTTCCGCGAGCCCAACGGCAACTTTCAACGGAGCGACTTCGGTCGCGGCGGTCTCCAGGGAGATCCGGTCGACGCGCGGTCGTGGCCCGGCACGGTCTTCGGAACCGCCAACATGAGCCGCTCCGTTGATGGCGGAAGCCCGGTGATGAACATGGGTCTGGTCGCGTCGACCAATCGGCACACGGCGTTCGACTCCACGGTCGTGTTCCACGAGTTCACGCACGGAATCAGCAACCGCCTGGTGGGCGGCGCCATGAACGCGAACTCGCTGGACGCACCCCAGAGCGGAGGGATGGGTGAGGGCTGGAGCGACTACATGGCCTGCACCATCAACAACGTGACGATCCTCGGGAACTGGGTGCTGAACAACACGACCGGCATCCGCGGCTTCCCGTACGACGCGCATTTCCCCGACAACTTCGGAAAGATCGGCACGGGCCGCTACGTCGAGGTCCACAACGTCGGCGAGATCTGGTGCGCGACGCTGATGGAGGTCAACCGCCGCACCGAGAAGCACTTTGCGTTGCAGCTGGTGATCGACGCGCTGAAGCTCACGCCCGTCAATCCCAACTTCCTGCAGGCGCGCGACGCGATCGTGCTGGCCTTGTCCCACAAGGCGGCGGCGGGCCAGATCAGCACCAACCAGCGCGACGGCGCGTGGCAGGGCATCTGGAGCGCCTTCGCCAAGTTCGGCATGGGGCCGCAGGCAACGTCGAGCGGCGCGCAGTTCGGTGGCGTGGTGGCCGACTTCACGATCGGCCAGGAGAACTGGCGCTGGTGCCACAAGTGTCAGGGCCTGTTCTTCGGCGGCAACCCCGGCTCTCACTGCCCGGCGGGCGCTGCTCACGACGCGACCGGAAGCGGCAACTACGACATCGTCCAGAACTGGGCGGCAGCCCCGGGCCAGACGAACTGGCGCTGGTGCCACAAGTGCCAGGGGATGTTCTTCGCCGGCAACCCCGGCTCTCACTGCCCCACCGGGGGCGCCCACGATCATGCCGGCAGCGGCAACTACGCGCTGGTCTTCAACGCTGCCGGGTCGCCCGGCCAGAACAACTGGCGCTGGTGCCACAAGTGCCAGGGGCTTTACTTCGCCGGCAACTCCGGCTCGCATTGCCCGGCTGGTGGCGGGCACGACCACGCGGGCAGCGGCGACTACAGCTTGCTGTTCCGGTAGGCGGCGAATTCAACCGCGAGCACCGCTTCACCCCCGCGGCGCGACACGCGCCGGGGGGCGGGCGGTGGGTCATCATCGTGCGCGCGGGCGCCACCGGCCAGTCGAGCGCGACTCCCCGAACGCTGATGCTTCGCGCGGCGCGGTTCGCCCGCTGAAGATCGCCAGCATGATCTGGCGCGAGCGACATGTCATCGACGCATTCAAGATCGCCACGGGACCGTTTGTTCTCGCGTGCATGGCGGCGTTTCACCGCTGGGGTTCCACCGCCGCGTGGCTCTACCTCGGGTTGCACGGCACCTATGGCGTGCTCTGGGTGGCCAAGAGTCGAATCTTCCCGGACCGCGGCTGGGAGCGGCCGCTCAGGCCGGCGCGTGCGGCGATTCTGGTGCTCGGCCTGGCCTCGTACTGGCTTGCGCCCACGCTCCTCCTCGCGAGTGGGCGAGAGGCGCCGGCGCCACTGGCCGGCGCGTGCGTGGCGGCGTTCGGGGCCGGCGTGTTCCTGCACTTCGCCGCCGACATGCAGAAGCACGTCGAGCTGGCGCTGCAGCCTGGTCGGCTGTTCACCGGCGGGTTGTGGCGGCGCGTGCGCAACCCCAACTACCTGGGCGAGCTGCTCATCTATGCTTCGTTCGCGGCGTTGAGCCAGCACGTGGCGCCGTTCGTGGTTCTGACGGCCGCCTTCGCTGTCGAATGGCTGCCGAACATGCGGCGCAAGGATCGCAGCCTCGCGCGGTACCCCGAGTTCGCCGAGTATCGCGCCCGGAGCTCGCTGCTCATCCCCTGGGTCCTGTAACAGTTCCGTCGCGAGGCGGGCGGGTCTGCCCGACCGCGCGATTCCGTGTGGTCACGCGGTCCACAACGTTGTGGCGCGGCTAACCACAAACCGGCGCGATCGGTGGCAGGCCGTCGCGAACGTACGCTGTTTGGGGGAGCCAGCCACGCCGGCACAGCCTTTGAAGGGCGGCCAGGCGGCGCGCGCCGCGGGTGTCTCCGGAGAGAGATGCGGGCGACGCACGAAAACATTCACCGAGGAGAGAGCATGAAACCCCATTCCCCGCACTCCGGCCGGGTCCTGCCATCGAAGCTCATCACCCTGTCTCTGGCGCTTGCCGCCGCCGTCGGCTGCAATGCCGTCGGCGAGGAGGAGGCCACTCAGGAGGTCCAAAGCGCGGTGACCAGCAACCTCTCGATCGTGGGACGCATCTCGCTTCCCGGCCTGCTGGCCACGCCAGGCATCACGGTCAGCCTCAGCGGCGCCCAGCAAAAGACGGTGGTCACCGACGCCAACGGCGCCTTCCTGTTTCAGGTGCCACCCGGGTCGTACTCGGTCCGGCCATCGAAGACCGGCGCCACGTTCACGCCAGACGTCATCAACCTGAATAACTTGAACGCGAGCGCCATTCAGGACTTCACCTGCGCGGGCTCCTGCGCCGGCACCACCGCGGTGGTGGCCAGCAAGGAGTTGGTGATCACCGACCCGACGGTGCTCAACGACGCCCGCGCATCGAACGCAACCGGCGGTCCGTGGAGCTTCCGGTTCCTGATGGAACAGATGGCGCCCGTGGGGACCGATCCCGCTGACTTTGCGGCCGGCTGGCTGTCACAGTTCGAGATTCCCAACGGCACCATCAACGGTTTCCCGGTGGATGTGCGGGGCACGATCGCCGTTCGCAACCAGTGGCCCACGACGGCGAACGGCAAGCTCGACCTGTCGAAAGCCCCGTTCAGGTTGCTCAGCATCGTGAACCGAATGGACCTTCACGCCAACAGCAACGGCGAGGGGCGGTTCGTCTACGGCATGGTCGACCTCGACGGCAATGCAATGTTCATGACCGTGATCTTCGAGTACGGACTGCCCGCGAAAGATCCCAACACGGGCGCCAGCTTGACCCGCAACAGCTGGGCTTCGAAGTTCCACGCGCTCGGCAGCAAGGCGTTTGGCGCGAGCTACAACTCCGCGCTGCAGGCGGTGACCGATCTGTTCACGCGCCGGAACACGAGTCCGCTCAAGCCCGGTGGAAACTCCATCAACCAGGTGCGCAGCAACGAGATCGTCATGGGTCTTCCCTGGCAGCTGCGCGAGTTTCTCCTCAACACCACGGACGGCTCGCTGGCGCTGCGGCTCTCGACCACCGGCAATACGCCCGTCGATGCCGCCAATCGGCCGGATACGCCGCAAAATCCGCTGCTCGCCGGCTACATCAACACCGACGCCGTTCTGATCCACGGGGCCTATACGTCGGTGCCGACCAGCCTGCTCGGCGGGCAGTCCGCCGAGCAGTTCTTCTGGAACCGGTTCAGCATTCCCGTCGACGAGCGCGCCCGGCACGACTTCGCGGGCCAGACCTGCAACGGGTGCCACTTCGCGGAGGTGAACCATCCCCAGACCGGCGTCCCGCTCAATACGAGCACCTTCTACCAGATCGCGCCGATCAACGACACGAGCCCGGACGGCACCGCCCGCCTCGCCCCCTTCATCAAAGACTTCGAGATTCCACGCCGCACCAAGTTCATGCAGAACATCCTGACCTGCAGCGGCTCCGCCTGCTCCCCCGGCGCCGAGGCAACCTTCCTCTAGCAGCCGGTGTTTAATCGGGCCCCTCGGGGCCCGTCTGAGCCTCTCCCGTCTGCGGGAGAGGCCGGCGCCGTCCGCGGCGCCGGGTGAGGGTCCGGGGACGCGGGCAGAGATGCCCGGGACGCGTCGGTTGTCTTGCCAAGCGGTGGCGGCGCGTGCCACAAGAAATGGGCGTGTGGCTGGCGTTGCTGTTCGCGGCGAACCCGGGGTTGTGGTTGAGCTCAGCCACGGATTGTCCGAGCGCCGTCCAGGTGGTGGAACAGATCGCGCCGCTGCTGCCGGCCGGCATGACCGCCGCCGAGGCGAGCGGCACCCCGGCCGGTAACGAGGCCGACCGCGGCGAGGTCGCGATCGATCGGGGTAACCGCTGGGTGAGGCTGCGGGGTCACGACCAGCGCATCAACCACGAGCGCGCGCTTCCCCCGTCGTTGTCCTGCGCCGAAGCGGCACGGACCGCCGCGGTGTTGCTGGCCGCCTGGGAGTTTCAGGGCCGCGCCGGGACCGACGCACCCGACCCCATTGCGTCGCTGAACGCAGCACCCCCGGTGCCGCCAGGGTCCGACGATCACCCGAAGGAAACCGTGGTCGAGATCGTGAGAGGGGAAGCCGTCCCGAACAAGACCGACCCGCCACCCGCGGCGGACAAGGCGCCTCCCGCTGCCGTCGTCACGAACGCCGCGGTGACCCCACCGCCGGCAGCGCGGGCAGCGCGTGCAGCGCCGGCCGCGCCACCCGCGCCACGCGCGTTCGTGCCGCGGAGGCTGGGTCTGGGGGGCGGCGTCTCGACGGCGGCGCGCACCGATCGGTTGGTGTCGTCGGCCGCCGCCGAGGTGATCTTCGGTCGGGCAACCGGCATCGGCTTGCGCCTCCAGGCGGCGACCACGTCGCGCGATTCGCTCGCGATCGGCGGGGGCCAGGCGACCTGGACGCGCTCGAGCGTGAGTCTGGGCAGCTCGGTCACGCTCCGGCGCGGGCACCTCGGTCTCCAGGCGCACGGCGACGTCCTGGGAGCACTCCTCACGATCTCGGGCCAGGACCTGGCCGTCAACGACAAGGGGACGCAAGCAGCGCTCGGCGTCGCTGTCGGTGCGCGCGGACTGATCGGCCTCGAGGCAGGCGACCTCTGGCTCGACGTGACGGCCACGACCTGGCCGGGGCGTCACCAGGTTCTGCTGCGCGGCGCCACCCAGGGGGCGGATTTGCCGGCCGCGGAGCTGACCGCCGGAGTCGGCGTCGATTTTTTCGTCTGGCCCTGAAATGTGGGGGCCGCCGAAGACACAGGTAGGCGCCGTTGTGTCGATTGTCCCTGCCCCACGACCCGCACCCTTGAGCTCGCCGCCGATGCTGGCCGAGGTGTACCGCCTGCACGCCGCCGACATCGGACGCTGGGCGGCGCGCCTGGGCGGTCCGCGCGTGGATGTCGACGACGTGGTGCAGGAGGTCTTCATCGTCATCAACCGGCAGCTCCCGTCGTTTCGCGGCGACGCCAAATTGACGACCTGGCTGTTCCGCATCACCGAACGGGTGGTGCTCAACCACCGCCGTTGGTGGTCTGTGCGACGCATCATGACCAGCCTGACCCCGCGCCACGGTGAGATCCTGGCGGCGACCGATGCCGATCCGCTACAGCTCCTCGAGCAGCGGGCGTCGGTGGATGAGGCCTACCACGTGATCGACCGGCTGCCCGAGAAATACCGGCGCGTGCTGGTCCTCAGCGAGCTCGAGGAGATGCAGCCCGAGGCGATCGCCACGCTGCTGGAGGCGCGCGTCGAGACGGTGCGCGTCTGGTTGCACCGCGGGCGCCGGCTGTTCCTGGACAGGTTGGGCGATTCAGACCGGAAGGACCGGCGCGCTGGCAAAAAGAGAGTGAGCAACCGCCATGAGTGAGCCAACAGATCGTCAGTCATCGCCGGACCGGTCGGCGCAGGGCGGCGTGCGCGGCGACGCCCGCGCTGAAGAGGCGGCGCGGTTGCTGCACGCCGCGCGTGCATTCAAGCCGGCGGTCAACGTCACGCTGCCCGAGATTCAGGCCGCCATTCGCGCGCGTCGCTACGGCGCGATGGTTCCGATCGGGCGCCTGGTCGCCGTCGCTGCGATGGCGGTCTTCCCCGTGGTCGCGCTGGGAGCGGTGGGTGTCTCGCGCGGCTGGTGGGTGGGGCGCCCGCCCGCGACAGCCGTGGCGGTGACGGCCGGCGGGACGGCGCGGATCGGTCGGCGCGGCCACTTCACCCTGTCGTTGCGTGGGCCGGGGGCGGTCGAGGTGCGGGGCGACGACGGACCGATCCACCTCGACATGGGGCAACTGGAGATCGCGAACGACAGCCACGCCGCTGACGTCGCGGTGGAGGCGGCGGGCCATCGGATCGAGATCGCGCCCTGGTCGACGGTGGCGGTCGAGGCGCTGGCGGCGGGCGGCCAGCTTCGTCTCAAGACCGTGGCGGGGCGTCCGCCGCGCGTCGACGGCGCAGCGCACGCCGAACCCGCGCGGGCCGCCGAGACGAGCGTCGTGGCGGCAGCGCCCGCACCCGCCGCGACGCCAATCCCCGCACCGACGAGCGTGTCGGCGACGGCCGCGGCGGCAAAGAGCGCGCCCGCGACCAGCGCGCCGACGGCGACCCCGGCGGCTGGCGCGCACCCGGCAGCGTCCGAGCCGCACGCGGCCCCGGCGGCGTCGTCGCCCGCGGCTGAAGAGGTCGCGATGCTCCGCGATGCCCTCGAACGTTTGCGCGGCGAGAACGACGCGGCCGCGGCGCTGCGCCTCCTCGACGAGCACGACCGGTCATTTTCCCGAGGGCCTGCTTCGCGACGAAGCCCGGATCACGCGCATTGAAGCCCTCCTGGCGCTCGGGCGGACCGGAGACGCGCTGCAACGGCTCGAGGCGCTGGCGCCGGCCGTCCTCGATCGATCGCCGCGGTTGCAGGTCACGCGCAGCGAGCTGCGCGCGGCCCAGGGACACTGCCCGGAGGCGCTGGCCGACGTCGCAGCGGTGGCGACGAACAACCCAGGCGGCGACATCGAACGACGAATCGAACAGGTTCGCGCGCGTTGTAATTCGCCAGCCGTTCGACACACCGGAGAGTCGGGAGGTTACCGATGACCACGAAGATGCTGAGTGCGGGACTGCTGGGGTTGTTCGTTTCAACAATGGGCGTGGGGTGCGATGGCCGGACCGTCATAGGAGGGCCTGAGACTGGCATCGGCGGCGCGCCCGGCATCGGCGGAGCGCCCGGCGTCGGCGGAGCGCCCGGCATTGGCGGCGCGCCCGGCATCGGCGGAGCGAACGGCATTTGCGGAGCGGCCGACACCGGCGGCGCCCCGCGCGTCGACGCCGCCAGCGTCCACAAGCGGGTGTTCGCGTCGCGTCCTGGCCAAATCCCCTGCGCCGACGTCAACGGAAACCTGGGGGGCCTCGCCGGCGCCGACCGTATCTGTCAGGGCCACGCAGACTACGAGCAGATCGGGGGCACCTGGAAGGCATGGCTCTCGGACGATACGACAGACGCGATCGATCGTATCGCTGATGTCGGCCCCTGGTACACGACCCACGGCGACCTGGCCTTTGCGAACAAGGCCGCGATGACGGGAATCCCGGCGACGCCTCTCATTTATGACGAGCTCGGCTCTGACGGACCCGCGCCACTCTACTGGACGGGAACACTGCTCGGTGGAACGAAGGCGACGGCGAATTGCGAGAACTGGACCTCGTCATCAGCGACCTCGACCGGCGTCTTTGGAGTCGCCCGCGACCAAACGGCTGCGTGGACGGATTACCTCCACCCATCCACCTGCGACATCCATTTCCAGATCCTGTGCGTCGAGCAGTAACCGGGAGGTGGACCTCGCCACCGCGCTTGTCTTCCCTGTGAAAACGGGGTACCGCCTATCGATGCGATGTTTCGCCCTCAGTGCCCTGATGTTCGCTTCTGCACTCTCTACCCCGGGATTTGCCGCGCCGGCGCAACCCGCAGCGCCGATTAAGACGGGATTGTGGCAGGTCCAGAGCGAGCGCGAAATGAACGGTCAGAAGATGCCGGACGCGAGTGAGCGCATGAAAAACATGAGTCCCGAAAAACGCGCGCAGTTCGAAGCCATGATGAAGCAGCGTGGCGTGGCCGCGGGTGCGGCTGGAGCGGTCCAGGTTTGCTACACGCGGGAGATGCTCGAGCGTACCCCTTGGGCCGATCAGCAGACCGGCTGCAAGGTCTCGTTCAGCCATCGCGACGCCACCTCGTGGAAATGGCACGCCACCTGTCAACAGTTTGCCACCGAGTCCGATGGCGAAGTCGTTTTCCAAAGTCGCGAGAGCTACACCGTGAAGGTCGCCTCGGTGTCAAAGATGGGTGGAAAGGTTCGCAACTCGCGCACCACCATGACAGGCAAGTGGCTAAGCGCCGACTGCGGCGCTGTAAAGCCGCTGGAGCCTACGCCCTGACTGGACGTCGTCGACGTCGACGGCGACTGTAACAACGAGGTGAGCCTCTATCATCGATGATCGGGTTGCCGTCAGTTTCCGCACACGGTCATGGTATCCGCCGCCGGAACGACCGTGCCCGGCCCGCCACCGGTACCGCGCACGCCGCCGGTGCCGTCGGCGCCGGTCGGGGTCGGCAGGCAGCGCGTGCCCACAAGATGGGTTCCCCGCCCACAGGTACGCCCCAACGTAAACGACGGCGGGACGAATTATTCCCGCGATATTTTTGGTTGATTGATCCGCTCGCCGGATATCGGAGGCAGGGGTCAACTTCGTCTTGAAACAAGCCCTTTGCGATTGACTTGCGGTACGGAGCTTGCTGTCATTGCCCGCCATGACCAAAAAAGCCCAGCATTCGTTGTTTGTGCTCTTGAGTATTGGCGTCGTGACGTTCACTGCCAGGGCTGTGTCGGCCGCCGTCTGTGTCGAGATCGACACATCGAAAGATACCCTTTCCGACGGCGACCGGAACGGTACCAAAGCCCTGCTGGCCCAGTCGCTTCAGCAGGAGGGCATCGAAGTCACCCAGCAGAACTGCCAGGGAACTTACTCGGTCTCTCATGTGAAATTGGGCAACAGCGTCACGGTGTTTCTCCAAGGCCCGCAGGGGCGCCCGCAACCAGGGGCCGTGGGCCCCATCGGCTATCGACAGGCGACGGCCCGTTCTCTCGAGGACGTGCCACCCGTTTACAGCCAGATGGTTCGGTCGCTCATCAGCGGTCAGCCCATGAGCACCTCCAACGATACCGTCGATCGCAACAACGCCACTGCCGCGCAACAGGCTCCCAATCGTGTCGAGGCCGACTCCTTGTGGTACGCACGACTCGGCTACGGCGGCGTGGTGGGGCCGACCTTCACGCACGGTCCCGCGTTTGGTTTCGGCTACCGCTACGAGCTGGATTCGCTGGGCATCGATTTGTCCTTTCTCAACTTCTTGGTCGGAAGCACCTCGGATAACAACGGAGGCGGCTCAGCGGGAATCACCGGCTCGTGGATCAAGCTCATGTGCCTTTACTTCTTGAATCCCACAGCAAATCGCACGACTTACCTGGGGGGCGGCGTCGGCTGGGGCGGAACGGCGGTCGCGAGCGCCACCAGCTCCAACGCGAACACGACCTCCTCCGGGTCGGTCTACAGCGGCAGCGGTTTGCACCTGGAGGCGTCCGTGGGATACGAGCTGTTGCGCGCCAGCACGATCCGGATCTTCGTCCAGGGCGACCTCACTCTCCCCATTTACAAAGTCCACAGCACCACCGTCGACTTCAACACGGGGGCTTCGAGCAGCGCGTCGTCTTATGCCCCGTCCTTCGTGATCGCGCTGGGAATCGGGTGGGGGCGAAGCCTCCAGCGCGTGCATCTGGTCAACTAGCTCTGAAGGGACAATCCGCGCGCGCAGCGCTGAGATCTCAGCGCTCGCGCGGGGTTGCCCGATTGCGCCGCGCGGCTGGTTTCTTTCGAGTACGCTTTCGCCGGGAGGTTGGGAATTGAGTTTCCTAGCGTTCTTGAATCACTGGTGGAACTTGCCGTTCCTGGTGATGTTGGGCCTGTGCGGGGTGTTCTTCGTCCTGCAGGCGATCGGCCTGCTGGGCGGCGATGCCGACCATGACGTCGACGCCGACATCGATCACGACGTCGATGCGGGTGTGGCTGCGGACGCCGACGCCGCGACGCCGTCGGCGGTGGAATGACCGCCGCGTGGCACGAGGCGCTCGGGTTTCTGGGCGTGGGGCGCGTGCCGTTCATGGTGGTCTGGGTGACCTTGTTTCTGTTCGGCGGCTTCAGCGGGATCTTCATCAACCGCGTGCTGTTCGTGCGCGCGGGCGGGGAGTACCACTGGTGGTGGTTCGCGGCCGTATCGCTGTCGTCGCTGGTGGTCGGCCTGGCCAGCGTGCGGTTGTTCTCTCGGTTGGCGGCGCGCTTGGTCGACGTAGGCGGCCGCGGCGCCGTCGCCAAGCGCGATCTCGAGGGCAAGGTCGGCGTCGTCGCATCGGCGACATTGGACGCCCGCTTCGGCGAGATCCGCGTCCATGACGATCGCGGCAACGAGCTTCTTCTGCACGGCTGCGTGCGCGCTGGCGAGGCGCCGCTGACCCGTGGGGCCAAGGTGATCCTGGTCAGCTACGACGGGGACAAGCAGCTCTTCTGGGCGACGGCTTGCCCCGAGCTTGAGCACGACGACAAAAGGAGCTGAGACGATGAGTGGTCTATTGAGCGGCATCGAGGTGTGGCAGATGGCGGTCGCGCTGGTGGGCGCCATAACCGTGTTTGCGCTGCTGTTCGTCGGGGCGATGGCCCGCTTTCTCAAGCGACCCTCCCCCTCCGAGGCAATCATGCGCATCGGGCGCGCCACGACCGACGTGTTCATCGGCCGCGCCTGCTGGATCGTCCCGGTGCTGCACCGGGCGGCGACCATGTCGCTGTCAACCATCGGTCTCACGATCCGGCGCGAGGGGCACGAAGCGCTGGTCACCAAGGACTTCATCTCGACGAACCTGTCGGCGGAGTTCTACATCCGCGTCGAGCCCAACGAAGACGACATCAAGAAGGCGGCGCGCACCATCGGCATCGACGAGGGGCACGCCTCGACTGACGCCATCCGGACCAAGGCGCAGCAGCTGCTGGAACCGAAGCTGATCGGCGCCATCCGCGCGGTGGCGGCGCAGAACGACTTCCTCGCGCTGCACCTCAACCGCGAGCACTTCGGGCAGGAGGTCTCGAACGCGCTGCGCGAAGATCTGGGGCGCAACGGCTTCACCCTCGAGTCGGTGACCATCACCGAGCTCACGCAGACGCCGCTGTCCGAGCTGCGCAGCGACGACATCTTCGGCGCGTCGGGGCGCGAAACGGTGACCAACACCGTGGTGCAGAAGAACATCGCGGTGAAGCGCAAGATGCAGGAGGAGGCGGAGCGCACCGCCGAGATCGCGCGCGAACAAGAGATCACCGTCGCCCAGCAGACCCGCATCATGCGCGAGGGCAAGGCCAAGGAGGAGGAGGCGGGGGCGAAGGCCGACCTGGCCAAGAACGAAGCCATCGAAGCCCGCGACCTGCAACGGCAGGCCAACATCGCCGTCGAGCGCTCGCGCAAGGAGCAGACCGAGCAGGCCGCCGCCATCGGCAAGGAGAAGGTGGTCGAGGCCGCGAAGGTGGACAAGGAACGGACCATCGAGGCGGCGCTGGTCGACAAGCAGATCACGCTCACCCTCAAGGCCAAGGAGTCGGCCGAGGCCGACGCCCAGAAGGCGGCTGCGCTGGCGCTCAGAGAGCGGGCCGACCAGGAGGTGATCACGGTCGGCCAGGTGGCGGAGGCCGAGCGGCAGAAGCAGGTCGCGATCGTCGCCGCCCAGCGAGAGTCCGAGCAGCAAAAGATCGCCGCGGAGGTCGAGTCGTTCAAGAAGCGGCTCGAGGCGGAGGCGTCGGCGGCGGCCCAGCAGGCGTCGGCCGAGGGCGCGGCGCAGGCGGTGAAGATTCGCGCCAAGGCGGACGCGGACGCCGCCGAGATGCAGGCCCTGTCGATCACCAAGCTGGCGGAGGCGAACCGGGAGGCCGGCCTCAAGGACGCCGAGGTGCTGCGCCAGAAGAACGCGGCGGCGAACTCGAAGTCGAAGGAGATCCTGCTTCAAGAGGCGATCCTGGCTTTTCTCCAGGGCGCCCCCGCGATGCTGCGCGAGCTGGTCAAGCCCGCCGAGAAGATCGGGGAGATCAAGGTGCTGCAGTTCGGCGGCATGGGGGGCGGCGGCGCCGGCTCGAACGGAAACGGTGTCTCGGCGGGCGCGCAGTTCCCGCTGCTCGGTGGCGCGCTTGGGCCCGTCACGAAGAGCATCATCGAGGCCTCGGCGGTGCTGCCGATGTTGAAGGAGGTCATGAAGTTCACCGACGCCGATAAGTTGAAGGCGGCGTTCGCGTCGTTCGGCGGCGACCCTGGCGCGCCGCCCGCGGTCACCGTGGCGTCCCCGGCGGCCGTCGTGCCGCCCGCGATCACCATGGCGCCTCCGGCCGCCGCCGTGCAGCCTCCGCCGATCGTGACCCGGGCGGGTCGGGTGACCACCGATGGTTGATGCGGCTGACATCGCCGTGGGCGCGGCGGCGCATCCTGCGCCGCCCGCGCCCTACGTCGCCTCGCCCAGTGAGGAGCTGGGCTTGCTCGTCAGCTGGGGCGCCGCGCTCTTTTACTGGGCCGAGTCCGGCGCCAACCCAATGGTGCGCAGCTACTGGGACGGTCTGCACTACGTCTCGACGGCGCTGTCGGTCGGTTACGCCAACATCTTTCCCGTTACCCCGCTCGGCAAGGCGATCGGCGCCGTGGTGATGACCATCGGTCCGGCGCTGTCCGCGCGCGCCCTGGACAACGACAAAGCACAGGCGCCGCGCGCCGCCGCCGACGGTGACGCCGCCGGCACCGCGCTTCTGGCCGAGAAGCTGGACGCGATCCTGGCCGAGTTGCGCAAGCGGAGCTGAGCTCAGCTTGCCCGGTCGAGCGCGCCCGCCCCTCACCAGCTCAGCTCGACCCCCTCGCCCTCGAGCGCGATATCATCGGGTCCCCGCGGGGAGCCCGGGGGGACATCGACAGGAGGGCGGCATGAAGAGGTCAGGGTGCGTTTCGATTTTTCTCGCGGCAGCTGTTCTGGTTCCGAACGTCGCGCGGGCCAACGGTCATTCGTCGTGCAGCGAAGGTGATCGCGGACGCCTGCTGCGCTACGAACGCGTGGCCTCGTACCCCACCACCGAATCGGTGCGGGCCTATTTCTACGAGTGGATCGCCCTTTATCAGGACTTCTACGCGTTCCCTGCGGATCTCCCCGAACGATTCACGTCCGGCTTCGACAGCTACAAGGTCACCTACTGCACGGTGGACGCCGTGCTCCCGCGAGAACGAGAGGCGCAACCGACCGTCGCAACGGGGATGGGGTTTCTATCCGCCCTCACCAACCAGACCACCATCACGTTGCCGTTGTACATGGCCTACATCCTGCTCGCCTACGACGACATCTATGACGTGTATCGACGGAAGACCGACGTCTTCCGCCAGCCTTATGCTTCGACCGTCGGCGATTTGTTCGACATGAAGCACTTCTTTGACGACGTCCTGGCCGGTATGCCGACGACGACGCGCTTGCTCCTCACGCCGTCCTTCGCGGCGAACCTGGCGTCGATCCCGGGAATCCGCTGCGCGTGCGTCTGCGCGAGAACGCCACCGATCGCTGGCGACCGCGCGCGCCGGTGCGCCTCTACCAGAGCACGGACGATGAGGAGGCCCCCTACGCCGATGCATTGCTGTCGTTCGAGCGTTTGCGCAGAGCGGGCGCCGACGCAACAGTGCAGGTCCTCCCGGGGGGCTTCGATCACATCAACAGCTGGATTCAGGCAATGCCCCTCGCGGTCAGCTGGTTCCGATCGCTCGCCGGACGATGATCCCAGGGGGCGACCATCTGCAGCCGATTTTATCGCTCAGCCTCGTGCGCGGCGAAGCGGATCGCTCTCCGCCGCGCGGGCGATGAGGGCCAGGTTCTTGTCGATGAGCGCGTGGCGCTGCTCGACGGACGCGCGCGAGCGAAGCCCGTCGGGCGGCGTGCCGATGACGTAGTCGAGCATCTTGTCGACCGTCGTCGTCGCGACGTGAAGGCGCGTGTCCGACGACGCGTAGTAGATCAGGATCTCACCGTTCGCGCGCGCCACCGCGCCGTTGCAGAACAGCACGTTCGAGACGTCGCCCACGCGCTCGTCTGCGACGGGCGCCAGCAGGTAACCACCGGGGCTGAAGGTGACGCGCTCCGGGTGCGCGAGATCGGAGAGGAACGCGTACAGGACGTAGCGCAGGCCCGCGGCGGTGTTGCGCACACCGTGCGCGATATGAAGCCAGCCCTTCGGCGTCTTGAGCGGCGCCGGGCCCTGGCCGTTCTTCGCTTCCTTGATCGTGTGGTACCGCTTCTCGTCGACGATCCGCTCGTCGCCGATGGTGGCGCGCTCGATCGAGGCGGATAGCGCCCAGCCGATCCCGCCGCCCTTGCCCGCCTCGATGAAGCTGTCCTGCGGACGCGTGTAGAACGCGTACTTTCCGTCGATGAACTCCGGGTGCAGGACGACGTTGCGCTGTTGCGCCGAACGGCTGCGCAGGTCGGCGAGCCGTTCCCAGGTTGCGAGGTCACGCGTGCGCGCGATCCCGCACTGCGCGATCGCGCTGGAGGTGTCGCCGGGGGGCGCGGTCGGGTCTTTTCGCTCGGTGCAGAACAGACCGTAGATGTAGCCATCCTCGTGCCGCACGAGGCGCATGTCGTAGACGTTGATGTCGGGGTCGTCGGTCTCCGGCAGCAGGATGGGGTAGTCCCAAAATCTGAAGCCGTCGATACCGTTCGCGCTCTCGGCGACCGCGAAGAACGACTTGCGGTCGACGCCCTCGACGCGGCACACGACCAAGATCTTGCCCGCGTGCTCGATCGCCCCGGCGTTGAAGACGGCGTTGATGCCCAGCCGTTCCAGCAGGAACGGGTTGTCATCGAGGTCGAGGTCGTAGCGCCAGAAGACCGGCGTGTGCGCCGCGGTCAGCACCGGGAAGCGATAGCGATCGCACACGCCATTGGAGAAGGTAGGGTCGAGCTCATTCCTGCGCGCGAGCAGCTCGCGATGCTCGCGGATCAGTCGCTCTCTCCTCTGGGCCTCGGGGGTCTCGGTCATGGCGTTCTCCTCGGTCGCGAGCGGTCACACGTGCGCAGTGCCTCACGCGAGCGGGCGGGACGTTATCACGGACGACGCGTCTCGCGACGGCGAGCGCCACCGGACCGACTCGCTGGTATAGGCGGCGGCGCAGAACGGGCGGCGATCGGACGCCCGATCCCGGCGCGGGCATCGACGGGCCGCGGCCGAATGAGCTTTCTCCCCTTCTCCCCGCTCGCCGGGAGAAGGTCAGGATGAGGGGGCCGCGGCGTGCGGGCTTCGCCAGAGACAGATTCTCCCCAAGTCGCCAAACTCAGGGAGTGCTATTCAAGAGAACACTGACCCCTGCGTTGATCGCAACGGCAATGTCGAGCTTGCCATCGCCATTGAGGTCGCCGAGCGAGGCTGAATAAGCCGCTGGGCCGGTGGGATAGGTGACGGCGTCACCGAATACACCGTTTCCGCCGTTGAGCAGCACGCTGACGTTACCCAGCCCCAGGCTCGCGAGGACAAGGTCCGGAGTGCCGTCACCATTCATGTCCCCTATGGCGACCGAGCTGCAATGCATGCTCGCTGGGTAGTTGACCGCGGGCGCAAACGTTCCGGCTCCCAGATTGATGAGCACGCTGAGGTCGTAGCCGTTGGTATTTGCGACCGAAAAATCCGGTCTGCCGTCGCCATTTAGGTCGCCGATCGCGACCGATTGAGGACCGATGCCGACGGGGTAGTTGACCGCGGGGGCCAAGACGCCGTTCCCATTGTTCATGAGCACGCTGACAGTTCCGTCGGTCGCGTTGACCACGGCGAGGTCGGGCCTGCCGTCACCATTCACGTCGCCGATCGCAGAGCCCGCGGGGGCGGCACCGGTCGAGTAACTGACGCCGGCGGCGAAGACGCCGTTCCCGCCGTTGATAAGCACGCTGACCCCGCTGTTACCCACGCAAGCAACCGCGAGATCCGACCGGCCGTCCCCGTTCAGGTCCCCGATCACGACCGAGGCGGGGGTGGTAGGTACGGTGTACCTCACGGGAGCCGCGAAGGTGCCGGTTCCTCCGTTGATAAGGACACTGACGTTGCCGCCGTTGAGGTTCGTGACGGCGAGGTCCGGCTTGCCGTCCCCGTTCAGATCCCCCATCGCAATGAAGAAGGGATTGACGCCGCTCGCATAATCGATCGCCGCTGCGAAGGTGCCATTTCCGCGGTTGATGAGCACGCTGACGGCCCCCGTATTGAAGTCCGAGACGACGAGGTCCGGCCTGAGGTCGCCGTTCAAGTCCCCGATCGCCACCGTGTTGGAATTGGATGGAGATCCGGCAAGCGTGTAGTCGACCGACCCCAAGAACGAAGCCACCCTTGGCAACTGCCCGCCCGCTCCACCGGTTCCAGGCGTGCCGCCCGTTCCAGGCGCTCCGCCGGTTCCAATCTTCCCGCCGGCGCCGGTTGTTCCGCCGGTGCCGGACGCTCCGCCGATTCCGATCTTCCCGCCGGTGCCGGACGTTCCGCCGGTGCCGGACGCACCGCCGGTGCTCGCTACCCCGCCATCCGCGCTGTTGCCGCCGGACCCCACGCGGCCACCCGCTCCGCCGCCACCGGTGTGGCCCCCAGAGGCTGCCCCGTCGACTCCCGAGCTCGGCTCGACACCGTCGGTCGACGCGCCGTCGATTTCGCTGTTCGTAGGCTCCGCATTCGTGCTCGAGCGTCCGACCGGTCCTACAGCCCGCCGCCCCGCCGATAAGAAAAACAACGAGTGCCCCAGCCGCCCGTACATTCGACATGTTCGTTGTCCACCCATCTCCGAAAACGCTGCCGCCCCAGTCCCGCGTCGTGAAGCGGCCACAGTATCCACACGGCAGGGCAGGGTCAACCGCTCCCCCCCGCGGTCAACACACGCGAGCGGGCGGGACGTTATCACGGACGACGCGTCTCGCGACGGCGAGCGTCGCGTTCGCGAGCCAATTCCATGTTCGCCGCCGCTCGTCGGATGCAATCAGCCGCGATCAGAGCGTCGCCGATGAGCTCGGTCAACTTGAAGAGCTCCGCCGGTGCCCCGGGCAACGTCGCCAAGTCGCACAACTCCGTCTTGACCAGCTCCAGATTGGCCAGGATCGCGGCGCTGTCACGACGAGCCAATCTGACCGAGCGGGAAACGATGGTGCTCGGTCACCTGCTCGCCGGTCGCTCGCTCGAGCACATCGCGGCCCTGGTGAGCGTCAGCCGGCGCACGGTCAAATTCCACCAGGGCAATATAGCTAGCGATAAAACAGCAGATCCCGCGCCTCGCCGGGTTGGGTGGTCAGATGCATCGGCACGATGGACGTCCAGCGCGCCGCCCCCGCCGCGGCTGGTCCGACGATCTGCTGGCCGCCGTTCAATACGCCGACAGAGTAGTAGGCCAGTCCGGTCGCTGCGTTGTACGACAGCAAGTCGGTGAGATTGTCACCGTTCAGGTTCAGCGGCGTGACGGACGTCCATCCCGGCGCTGCGTTGACGATCGGGTAGACGATCCGTTGCAGCGGACACTCGGAATGCCCGGGCCGACCGCAGTTCACATCTCCGGTCCCTCCGCTGGCCATCGAATAGATCGCCAGTCCGGTCGCCGCGTTGTACGAGAGCAGATCTGTCAGCGTGTCGGCGTTCATGCGCATCGGCACGAGGGCGGTCCAACCCGGGGCGGCGGCCACGGCCGCGACCGGTCGTTGCACGGCCGCGCCACCGCCCGACGAATCGCCCACCGAGTAGATCGCCAGTCCGGTGGCGGCATTGTAGAACAGCAGGTCAGTCAGCGTGTCGCCGTTGATGTTCATGGGAACGATGGACGTCCAACCTTGCGCGCACAGATCGCGACAGTCGGCTTGGTTCCAGATCGACACGATGGTCTGCACGCCCGGCTCCGCACCGTGGCCCGCGGTGGAGTAGATGGCCAGCCCCGTGGTGGCGTTGTACGACAACAGGTCGGTCAGATCATCGGAGTCCAGGTTCATGGGAACCACCGACGTCCATCCGGGCGCCGCGCTCACGGTATTGACGGTGCGACGGACCCCTGGCGAACCGGGCACCGCGACGGCGAAGACCGCGGTACCGGTGACGATGTCGTACGTGAGCAGATCCGTCAGGCCGTCCGCGTTCATGTTCATCGGAACGACCGACGTCCATCCGGAGGGCGCCGACACCACACCGCCCGGGCCCGCCGGAATCTGCTGCGAGAACATTCCGCCGGCGGGTGGCGACGACCCGACTCCCACGGTCGTCACCGCGAGGCCGTCGCTGGGCGCAATCGAGAGGGAGGGCGGGTGAGCGGCTTCGATGTTTCCGCTGTCGTCGACCGCGCGTACCAAGGGCGTCACATTCGCTGGAACCACACTCATGTACGCCCATGAGGTGTTCTCGCTCGCCGTCGTCAGGGTCGTCCCGTGCCAGGTCTCACCATCGTCGAACGACACCTCGACCCCGGCGACGACACCTCCGACATCTGAGGCCGTACCGGTGACCAGCCCGAGCGCCTGGTTCAGCTGCACGACATCGCTGACGGGGGGCGTGTCGTCGGTGGTCGCCAGCGCGGGTACCAGGTTGTCCATGAGGGAGGCGGGTTGCACGTTCATATCGGCCAGCAGGTTGATCGTCGCCTGCTGCACGTCCCGGCTCACTTCATCGCCGGCGTCCTCTCCATCGCGGGCTTCATCGAGAGCATGGCTCCAATAGAACGAGGCGCCCGAGAACACCAACGCCCCGGATGGCTTTCGATGCAGCGTCGATTCGACGAGCATCATGGGCAATAGACCTTGGGGCGCGGGGTCGCCGGCGCCGACGAAGTCGATGGTGTCGGTGAAGGGAGAGGTGCCGTATCCCAGCGTCCACGGGGTTGCCAGGTCGGCGCGTTCGAGCGCGGTCGCCGACACGGAAACCAGCCCAGCCGGCTGCGAGCGGACAAATGGCTCGTAGTACTTGTCGGCTCGCACGTCCATTTCGAAACCGACGTTTCGTCTCCCCAGCGTGCAGTTGTCCTGCTTGGTGGCGCACGCGGTGTTTCGCCAGAACCGCAACCCGGTCATCGATCCTGGCACCGTCAGCGACGCCGAGTGTTCCGCCGGGTTGTTCACCGCCGCCGGCGCCACGCCGGTGAGCCCATTGGAGCAACGAGCCGGTTGGGTTGCCGGGCGGGTCCACCCCTGGTCTGACCGGGTATCGCGCCATACTCCCGACCAGTCATCCTCGTCCTGTCTCGGGTCGGCGCCGCTGCCATCCTTGTACATGTCCAGGACGCGCCCCTCATTTGCGAAGCGGGTCTTGAAATAGGCAAAGTTGCCGCTGAAGAAGATCATGTGGGTGCCGGCGGCCGCGGCCTTCTCGAGCGCACCGAGGTGGTTGCCCGAAACGTACTCGGGATGGCCCGCGGATAGAAAGACCTTGCGACCGGCGAGCACGGCGGACGAGGTCTCGAAATCAGCTGACCCCGCGTAGCCGACGGAGATGCCATTGCGCTCGAGGAACCTGATCAGGGGCAAGTCGATCTCGAAAAGGAAGTGAAACGGTCCCCAGATCGCTCCGCTCCAGTTCACGCGGTTTCGCCAGGGCCGATTGTAAGACACGCGCCTCACCGGAGGATCGTAGAGAGACGAGAGGACGTCGTTGCCACCGACGTCGGAGGTGTCGTCGAAGCGATTGTACGCTTGCCAGGTGGCGTCGGACACCTGATAGAGCACGTCCGCGGCAGAGGGCCGTCGCCGTCGCCGTCGCCGTCGCCGTTGGGGCGCGGATTTCGCCACCTTCTCGCACGACGAAGGGAATGTGGCTCGCGTTGTTCCGGTCGGCGGTCTCGAACACCCGCGCGAGATAGAGGCCAGACACCGCGGTCGAGGGAACCGACCAACTTCCCGAGACGCTCCAGTTGGAGCAATCGGGAACATCGGGGCGATCCGGAGGTGCACTAAGAGGCAACGGCCCCGCGGCGGCGTTGGGCAGACGCGCGCAAACATCCTGCGCCAGATTCGCCAGATCGATTGGTCGATCGTCAGGCGCCGGCCAGACCTGCCGCGCCCCCATGCCCCCGTAGTAGCCGATGCGAAAGATCTCCATGCGCGCGGGGGTCTGGGACTTGACCTTGAAATCAACGGTCTCCCCGGGCGCCACGCTGAAATGCGTGGAAAAGCCTTCGACACCGGCCACCGTGGCGCGGCTGGGCGTGTCCCAAACGGCCCTCGGCGTACCCGGAAGCCCGTTCTCGCTGGCGACATCCAGGGTTGAGGTCTTCCGCTCGGTCTTCCGCTCGGTCTTCCGCTCGGTCTTCCGCTCGACGCGCGTCTCCCCGCAGCCGGAAAGGGAGATCGCACCAGCGAAGCGAGCGCGAGCGCCGCGCTGCCGAGTCGGCCGAGCGCTTTCGAGCAGACCAAGGTTCCCATGGTGTGGTGACTCCGTAGTGGTGTGGCGAAACCCGGTGTCGACGAGACTCCGCCCCGCGGGCGCAGGCGCCCCGACGTGCGGTCCGACGGTTGCCGGTGATGCAACCTGGAACGGGCGAGAAGCGCGGATATTCTCGAAAATCGCGGTTTCAACCGCGACGTCAGCAGCGATATCCTCTCGACGGAAGATCCCGCTGCACGTCCGTTAGGGAAGTGACGAGCTGCCAAGCACCCATCAAGGACCCCACAAATGCCCGACCCGACGTCCATCTCGCAGATTGATCTCTCGCCAGCGCCCGGAAAGACCTACTTCAACTCGATACGGGAGTGGCGTGAGGAGTTCATCTACTTCCTGTTGGTGGATCGATTCCACGACAGCAACCAGCGGACGCCGGCCACCAGCGGCTCCGGACGCTCTCTTGGCGGGGGCACGCGCGACACGTTCTGTGGCGGGACGTTGCGCGGGGTCAGGGATCACCTGGACTATATCCTCAACCTCGGGTGCACCTCAGTCTGGCTGAGCCCGGTGTTCGAGAACGTCGCAGATCCGCACAGCTTCCACGGCTACGGCATCCAGAACTACCTCAGCATCGATCCCAGATTCGGGACCAAACAGGATCTCGTCGACCTGGTCGATGCTGCCCACCAGCGCGACATGCGCGTCTTCCTGGACGTCGTGATCAACCACATGGGCGACGTCTGGTCTTACAATCCCGACGTCCCGTTCTTCTTCTTCAACGACACCCGGTTTCCGTTCGGCGGGTTCAGGCGGGCGGATCGACCGGTCCCCACGGAGCTGCGCGATCCGGCGCTCTTCCATCGGCGCGGCCAGATCCGCAACTTCGACGCGTTCCCCGAGTTCGAGCGCGGCGACTTCTTTTCATTGAAGGATCTGGGCCACGACGACACGCCGGACGGCGCCCGGCTGATGGACATCCTGACGGCGGCCCATTGCTACTGGATCCGTGAGGCGGACATCGATGGGATGCGGATGGACGCCGTCAAGCACCTGAGCCAGCTGGCGACGGCCCAGTTCTGCTCCAACGTGCGCGAGTATGCCTACAAGCTCGGCAAGCGTTCTTTTCTCACCTTCGGCGAGCTCATCGCCGGCGACGACGCCATCGATCGGTTCATCGGACCCAACACCTCCAGCCTCGATCCCAACGGCCGGGTGTTCTTCGGCATCGAGTCGGTGCTGGACTTTCCCCTCTACTTCGCGCTCCCGGGCGTGATCAAGGGAATGAGCCCGCCCTCCCAGGTGGTGGCGCGCTACGACCGACAAAGGCAGCGCGCGCTGAACGAGGGCGAGCTGGGGCAGTACCTGGTCACCTTTCTCGACAACCACGACGGCGTCGGTCAGCCCGACGGAGACAAGCGGCGCTTCGCGGCCGACGCGCCCGACGACCAGGTCATCGGTGGTATGGGCTTCTTGCTGTGCGCGCTGGGCACGACATGCATCTACTACGGTACCGAGCAGGGTTTCAGCGGCAAGAACGGCGGCGACGTGGTGCTGCGCGAGACGCTTTTCGACCTCGGCGACCCGGCCAAGAACTTTCTCAACGACAACTGCCGCATTTACCAGGAGATCGCGAAGATCTCGAACCTCACCGACGCCATCGGAGCGCTGAAATACGGGCGCATGTATTTCCGGCCGATCTCAGGCAACGGATCGGACTTCGGCCTGCCCCAGGGCCAGCCCTGCACCCTGGCGTTCTCGCGCATCCTGGCCGATCAAGAGGCCCTGGTGGCCTACAACACCTCGACGGTCGACACCCGCAACGACTTCATCATCGTGGACGCCCAGCTGCACAAAGACCGACCGACGATGACCTTTCGCTACGACAGCACCGGCAAAAGAACCGGTGAGGCGGTCAATGTCCGGCCGCACCCAGACTCGTCAAACTCAAGCCGCTTTGTTCAGGTCAAGCTCGCTCCCATGCAGTTCGTCGTCATCTCTTGATGGGGGCGGATACGATCCGCAGCTGCGCGCGTGCGTTGAGGAGGTCGGCGTCGGATTGGATTCGCCCGGCCACGGCGGCGAAGGCGTCACGATCGGCCTGGATCAGCTCGAGCTGGGTCCCGACGCCCGACCGATAGCGGGTGCGCGCGACGTCGGCCGCGTGGGCGGCGACGGTGGCCTGGACGCGCGCGGAACGAGGGCGCCGTCGTGAAGTCGACGGCCCAGACCAGCGACACCACCGCGGGGTACGCGTCATGGTGTCCGTTGAGGAACCCGACCGCGTTTCGTCTTTCCCACTCCATCGCGAGAGCGCAGGGACCTCCAGCGGTCAGACTAATCGATGTAAAGGTGACTTGACATCCATGTTGCGGCGGCTAAGCTGTCAAGCATGCTTTACATCGGAAAGGAGACCGTCATGTCGCAGGCAAGCAAGGGATGGCTTTACGTCAGGGAAATGGCTGGGGCAATGGTGCCGTACGCACTCGTGTTGGTGCTGGCCCTGAGCGTTGGCCGGCGCATGCCACCTGGCCCGTTGCAGATGGCAGTCTACGTCAGCCCCATGCTTCCTTTCCTGCTGGCGGTCCGGGCCATCGTTCGGCAGATCCGCCGCTCGGATGAGTTCATACGCAAGACGGTGATCGAGCACATCGCGATCGCCGCCGCAGTGACCGCGGGTTGGACCTTCACCTACGGTTTCATGGAGAACGCCGGCTATCCCAGGCTCAGCATGTTCACCGTCTGGCCCGTGATGGGCGCGGTGTGGGCGATTCTCGCGATTGTCGAGAACGTCCGTCATCGATGAAGAACCGCGTTCGCGAATTGCGAACCGAACGCGGTTGGAGCCAGGCAACGCTGGCCGATCTGCTCGATGTATCTCGGCAGACGATCAACGCGATCGAAACCGGCCGCTATGACCCCAGCCTGCCATTAGCGTTTGCGATCGCCAAGGTGTTCCAAACGAAGATTGAGGCCATATTCTCGCCCGACAAGTAGAGATTCCGGACGCCCGGCGACGGGGAATGCGGGGTTGGATGCACCGCCCTGGCCTCAGAAGCTCCCCAGTTTGACGGCGCCGCCGAGCGTGAAGCCGCCCGCGTCGCCGTTGCCGAGGCCGCTCAGCGCGACGCCGCGGACCACGCGATAGCCGGCCCCCAGCGACACGCGGAGGAACCGCGTCACATTGACCTCGACGGCTGCCGCGGGATCCAGGACGAAGACCGTGTCTGCGTCACTGTCGGCCTGCCCCGGGGTGCCGCGGAAGGCGATCCGCTCGGCGGTTGCGGCTGGAGTGGTCGAGCGTCCCGACGCCGCGCAGGCGTCCGGTCGGTCCAGCGCGGCTGCTTCTAGAGGCGGATGGAGGCGGCCATCGAGCGCCCAGCCGACGCGCGACCGCCGAAAACGAAGCCTCCACAAGCCAGACGCGCTGTGCTCTTCTTGGCGCGTGCGTTTCTCCGCGACGATGCCAGGCGAACGGATTCCGGGCGGACGTCTCGGTTTCTATTTCGTCTGCTCGCTGGCGCTTCACGCCGCGCTGGTCGCGCTGGTGGCGTTCAGATCGTGCAGCGGCGATCAGCCGTCGATCGCCAGGCCGAGCGCCGACAACGCTGTCGACGTCGAAGCTGACCGCCATCTCGCCGCCGCCTCGGACAAAGACCGTGCAACCGGGCGGCGGCGTTCCCGGGACCCGGGTCGACAGCTCGCGGCACGCGTCGCACCACGTGGCGCACTACATGCCGGCCCGCAGCGCCGAAACGGTTGACCCGACACCGGCCGAGGTGGCGCCTCAACTTCCGGCGGAGGCCCCGCCCGACGAGGCCGCGCCGGTGGCCACGCGCGTAGACGCGGTCGCGGCGCCGTCGCACCTCGCCCAGCCGCCCGACGCCAAGGTCGACGCCGCGTCGCGCGCCGCGTGGGCCGCCGGAACGGGTCCGGGAGCGAACGGCGGCCCCGGTGGCCGGGGCACCGGCGCGGGCGGCGCGAAGGTGCCGGTCGTCTCGCGCGCGTTCGCCTTCGGTCGCGACACCCGGGCGGCGTTCAAGGGAGTCGTCTGCTTCATTCGCCCGGGTGTTCTGCGGATCGCCGACGTCCACGGCTGCGCGCCGGTGGCGTTCTTCTACACCAACACCTTCGACGTTGGGGAACGGCAGCAGGAGGAGGGCTTCCCCGGCATCAGCGACCGTTCGACCTGGTTCATGATCGAGTACACGGGCGCCTTCACGGTCGGCAAGGATGGCACCTACGACTTCCGTCTTCATTCGGACGACGGTTCTTACCTGTTCATCGACGGCACGGTGGTGATCGAAAACGACGGCAAGCACAAACCGGAGAGCCGATCTGGGAAGCGTCGCGCTCCACGCCGGTTCGCATCAGCTCCGGATCCTTTACGCGCAGACCACCGACCGGATGGTGCTCCAGCTCTTCGTTCACCGGCCGGGTGCCAGCTCCGAGGAGCTGTTCTCGCCGCACCTCTGACGTGCCCAGGGAGGGGAACCATGAAGCTGCGACGCACGATAATCTTTGTGAAGGACATACAACGGATGACGGCGTTCTATCGGGACGGGTTGGGTCTCCGACTGCAGTCCGAAACGTCGAGCGAGGACTGGGTCGAGTTTGAGGCGGGAGGTGCGCTGGCGCTTCACGCGATCCCTGCTCGGATCGCGAAGGGCATCGAGATAGCGGATCCGCCACGTGCGCGTGGCGAGACTCCGATCAAGCTCGTATTTCAAACCGCCGATGTCGATGCCGTTCGAGACCACCTCAAAGCGCACGGAGCGGTCATGTCGGAGCCACGCAGCTGGGGCGCTTGCGACGGAGTTGATCCTGAGGGCAACGTCTTCCAGATCGTGAAGACGTAACGGGATGAAATCGTCATGACCGCAACCAGCCTGGCCGACCGGATCCGCCTCGAACGCCGCTCGGGCTTCGTCGGGCGAGAGGCGGAGCTCGCGCGCTTGGCTGGCGCCTTCGAGGAACGTGGGCCGGTGATGACCCTGGTGGTCGGTCTCGGGGGGATGGGCAAGAGCAGCCTGCTCGAGGCGTTCGCCGAACGTCTCGGCGAGCAGGCCATCCGCGTGCTGCGCGTCGACTGCCGCGCGGTCGAGCCCACCTCGGCTGGGCTATTGTCGGCGCTCGGCCAGCTGCTGGGAACGGCGCTGTCTTCGCCTCGGGACCTCGCGGAGACCCTCGCGCCGCTGGGCCCGCGCCTGGCGCTGACCTTCGATCACTATGAGGCCTTCCGGATCCTGGACGGGTGGTTTCGCCAGCAGCTGCTGCCACCGCTGCCCTCGTCGGTGCGGGTGTTCGCCTGCGCGCGCTCGGCGCCGATCGAGGCCTGGACCATCGGCCACGGCTATCGCTTCACCGGCTTTTTCCAGCGGCCCGTGTAAGCGGCTTATTCTCTCCCCACCCCGCCAGGACCCGAAGCGCGCGGAGCGTGTTCCACCGGCTGGGCTTTCCGACGCGCTCCATCTCGAAGTAGGTCTTTCCTTGGTAGCGATTCTCCAGCTTCCACCGACCGTCGCTGCCCCGCCGCTGCTGGAGTACGGCGATCGCGTCGGTCAGGCGCTCGTCGCGCTGGGCCCCGACGGATTGAAAGTAATCGAGGGCGCGCAGCAGCCATGGCCTCGGGAAGCTGAGAGGGCCGCGACGGCAAAGTCTGGGGCGAGTTGCACGTCCCGCCCGCTCACCGCCACTATCCCGGGCAGGCACGACCCTTGCGTGGTCCGAGAACCAGGAGGATCCCATGCGAACCCGAACCTTGGCTTTCCTATCCGTCGCGGTGTGGCTCGCGACCATCGCCGTCGGCGGGAACCGCGCGCGCGCCGACGTGCCGCCGCCCGACCTGTGCACCTCACCTGGGCAGCCCTGCCAGAACGCAGGCGCCCAACACAACCAAGCCGGCACGTGCATGACCACGACCTGCATGAGGACGGTCCCCACCGGCGACGGGGGCACGACGACCATGACGTACGACTGCAACCTCTGTCGGATGCCCGACGGCGGCACGACTGGCGGGGGAGGATCGTCGTCGGGGTGCGCGATCGCAGCCAGCGGACCGGCCGAGGCGGCCGGAGGCTTGGTGGTGGCGCTCGCGCTGCTTGGCATCGCGCTCGGGCGGCGGCGGCGGACGTCGCGCTGATGCCGGCCGGCGCTGTTCGCGTCGAGCAGGTGCTGCGGCCGCTCGACGAGCTCCGGCGGCTCGGCCTCCGCCTGCTCGCGGGCGGATGGCCGCTCGGGCGGACGCTCGTCGAGCGGCGGAGCGTTCGGGTCCCGGTGCTGCTCTCGCTGCACGCGCTCGCGGCGCTGGCGGTCGCGGTGTTCGCGCCGTCGCTGTTGATCGTAGTCGGGCCACTCGCGCTTGCGGTGCCGCACCTGGCGGCGGACGTGCGCCACCTTGTCATCCGCCGGGCCTGGCCGCGGTGGTGGCTGGCGGCGAGCACCGGGTTCGCGCTCGCCTTGCTGGCCCTGCGGGCACTCGCCGAGTCCGGCAGCCGGGTCGCGTCGCTGCCGGTCGAGCACGCCGTCGCGTCGGCCTGGGTGCTGGTCGGCGCGGTGGGGGGCTGCATGGCCGCCGCGTCGCGCGCGGATCGCGCCGCGTCTGCCGGCAGGCTGGCCTGGAGCCTGCGCGGGTGGGCCGTGATCGCCGCGGTGGTGGGCCTCGGAGCCTTCGCGCTCAGCGCGCCGCGCCTCTGCCGCCTGGCGCTCCTGCACGGGCACAACCTGGTCGCGCTCGTGGTCTGGCTGGCCCTGTTCCGGCGCGGACGGCGGCTCGCGCTCGTGCCGGTCGCGCTCGCGCTCGCGGGCGGGGTGGCGCTCGCGAGTGGCGCTCTCCTGGGCGTCACCCTGCGCCACGGCGCGCTCTCGGTCGCCGGGCTGCACCTGTTCGCGGCGGCGGATTGGCTCGCGCCCGGGCTCCCCGATTCACGGGCGATCGCTGTCGCGACCAGCTTCGCCTTCCTGCAGTCCGTCCACTACGCGGTCTGGCTGGTCGCCATACCGGCCGGCGATCGCCCGGGCGAAGGGGGGCGGAGCTGGCGCGCCGCCTTTCGCGAGCTGGTTCGCGATCTGACGCCGGCGGGTGTCGTCGCCGTCGCGGCCCTGGCAGCGCTCGTCGCGGGGTTAGGTCTCGTTCACGCTGCCTCCACGCGGCGGCTGGTCCTGTCGTTCGCGACGTTCCACGTCTGGCTCGAGCTCGCGGTCCTGGCTTACGTCCTCGCGCGTGGCCCGGTGGGTCCGACCGTTACCGCCGCGCGAGCCGGCGAGCCGTCGTCGTTGCCGTGACGTTCTGGGTCGCGAACTGGCTGCGGGCGTTCGGGCTCACGTTGCTCGTCGAGCTGGCGATCGCCCTGCCGCTCCTGGCGCCGGTAGAGCCGCGCCTTTCCCGGCGGGTCTCGGTCGTCCTGGTCGTCAACCTCGCCACCCATCCCCTTGTGTGGTTTCTCTTTCCGGGCCTCGCCGTCAGCGCCGGCGCCCGCCTCGCGCTCTCCGAGACCTGGGCCGTGCTGGCCGAGCTCGCGATCTATCGAGTCGTCTGGCCGGCGCTCTCGGTTCGGCGCGCAGCACTCGTGTCCGTGGCGGCGAACGCGGCGTCGTTGGTCGCCGGCCTCGTCTGGCCACACCGATAGAGATCCATCGGATGCTATCGTCGGTGGCGATGCGGTGCTGCGCGATCGTGGTGCTGGCGATCTCGACGCTGGTCGCGTGCCGGCGTCTGCCCGTCGCGACGAACGTCCTCGATCTCCCCGACACCATCCCCGGCTTCGTTGCCGGCGTGCGTGAGCCCGGGGCTGGCTATCAGCGCCGTACGTACACCGCTGGCACGACGCGCATCACGGTGACGCTCGCGCGCTACCCAATGGATCGCGCCGCATACGAAGGCTGGGTCGCGACGAGCACAGCGGGATTTCCCCAAGCCGACCTCGGACTGCCAGCCGACGCCGGCAACGGCTTCTATCAATGCGAGGTCGCCGCTCCGGACCGCTGCGATCTGCTGATCCAGCTCCGCGCTGGCGTCCACATCGAGGTTCGTGGCGGCGGCACGTCCCGTCGCCGCGAAGTCGACGCGATCCGCAGCGGCCTCCCGCTTCCGGCGTTGGCCTCCATTGGCCACGCGCCGCGCGAAGGTGCCGCCGGACGCGACGTCCCCTGGTAGCAAGCTGGACGCGGCAATGCAGACCGCCATCGGAGGCAAGTCGTGACCACCCCCGCCGAGGGGCGCGAGCGGTACCGGTCGGATGGCGGCGCTGTTGCCTGGCCACGAAGCAGCGCGATGCGGCCTGTTGCTTTCGCCACAACATCTCGGCGCTGCCCCTACAACAACGGCTGCCGTGGGGGCGCGTGTTCTCGCACCTCTGGCTTGGATTCCGTTGGCTCGGTTACTGCTTGATATGGGATCGAAACGAGATCCGCAACGCGAGGGAAAAGGGGGACACAGCATGTCGAGCCGCCGCAAACTGTCTGGTGAGCTGCGTACGTCGATGCCGGGCCGGGCGTCGACATGGGCCGCCCTGCTTAGCTGCACCGCCCTGAGCCTGGTGGCCTCTCTGGCGCAGGCGGCCCCGGCCGCGCCGGGCAACGTCATGGTCCCTCCGGTCGCGACCACCAGCACGGCAACGACCATCATTTGGTCGAAGCCGTCGTCGTACTCCACGGTGGCCAGCTACAACGTCTACAAGAACGGCGCGTTGCTCGGCAACACCAGCAAGCTCTTTTATGCCGTGAGCGGCCTCGCCGCCAACACGTCCACCTCGTTCTTCGTCCGCTCCAAGGACACCGGCGGCGTCGAGTCGGCGAACAGCAACACCATCACCGTCTCGACGCCGGCCGCGCCGACGGTGATCAACGTCACCGCCTCGCCGTATTCGGCGCTGGGTGACGGCAGCAAGCTGAACACGGCCGCCATCCAGGCCGCCATCAACGCCTGTCCTTCGGGCGGAACCGTGCTGATCCCCTCGGGCACCTTCAAGAGCGGCGCCATCTTCCTGAAAAGCAACATGACCCTGCAGGTCGACGGCACGCTGAAGGGCAGCGATGCGATCGCCGACTATCCCTACACCAGCTGGCGCTTCCCTTACTACACGAACGCCAACTACATGGGCCTGGTCAACGCGTACACCACCTCTTACGGCTCCCTGAGCAACATCCGGATCATGGGCAAGGGAACCATCGATGGCGGCACCTACAGCAGTGGGGCCACGCTGACCACGCTGGGGAGCGCCGAGTCGAGCGCCAAGGGGGACACCGCGCGCGGGGACCTGATCACGATCAAGGGCGTGAACGGCCTCTACCTCGGTGGCGTAACGGTGGTTCATCCTGCCGAGCACGCGATCTTCGTCAGCTACAGCAGCAACATCACCGTCAACGGCATCAACGTCAGCACGTACGGCATCCACAACGGCGACGGCATCGACCTGGCCACCAGCGACACCGGATACGTCTTCAACTCGACGTTCGACAACGGCGACGATTGCGTCAACTTCAACGCCGGCACCAGCGCCCCGGGCGTCATCGAGAACCGGTCACTCAGCAACGTGCGTGTCTTCAACATCACCGCCAAGCGCGGGCACGGCGGCGTGGTCTTCGGCAGCTTCACTGCCGGCTGGATCCGGAACATCCTCGTCGAGGACTCGACCTTCGACGGCACCGACATCGGCCTGCGCTTCAAGACCGGAAGCGATCGCGGCGGCGGGGCCACCCAGGTCACCGCGCGCGATCTGACCATCAAGAACATCACCACCGATGCGATCTCTTTCGACAGCGCCTACCCGGCGGGTACCAGCTACACGCCGGCGTCGAGCCCCGGCCTCTTCCAGAACGTCACCCTCACCAACATCACCGTCGCCACCGCCAAGGGCTTCGGCATCTGGATCCACGGCCTGTCGAACGCCAAGGACAGCGCCATCAACATGACCAACATCGCCCTCTCTGCCACCAAGGGCGCTTCGATCGATCAGTTCACCAACTCGACCTTCAACAAGGTGAGCTTCACCAGCAGCACGCAGAGCACGGTCTGGACCGTGAGCAATACGACCACCTTCAGCTGCGTGAGCTGCACGCCCAGCTACCCGTAAGCCTGGGATCAACAGTTCGGTTCGGACGTCCGCGCGCGATCAGGGGACGATCGGCGTCTCGGACAGGAGGCCGGCGGGACCGATGTTGGCCTTGCTGTTCACCCGCGGCGCCGTCGGGCTGATGCCCCCCTCGAGGACCGTGCCTGAGACGTTGAACAGGTTCCCGACGATGGTGAGGCCGGCCGTCGGGACCACGCCGACCGGCCAGCTGACACCGCGCGTGGTGCTGGCGACGCTGTTCCCCATGATCGCCACGCGGTTGACCAAGCCGGCGAACCACGCCGCGAAGACGCTGCCGTTCACCGCCGTCACCCCCTGCACGACGATGCTCTCGACGTTGCCGTTGACGGAGACGCCCGCCGTGAAGGCGTTGATGCGACCTCCGATCCATTGCACGCCGACGTGGGCAGCATCGATGCTGATCCCGTTGCCGACGCTCTCGACGTCGTAGCCCTGCAGGAACACCTCACCACCTCGACAGCTCACGCCGGTCAAGCTGTTCGCGATCCGGAGCTGCGTGGCGAACAGCCGCCCCCCCGAGACGCGGAGGCCTTCACCGGCCGAGGTGAAGGCGCCGAAGTCGTGCAGGTAGGCCTCGGTCGTCATGCTCTCGAGCGCGCGAGGCGTCCCGACTGAGCTCGTGTTGGTGACGCGGAAGTCGTGGGCGTGGACCGACGACCCGGCCTGGAAGAAGAAGACCGGGCCGTCGGCCATGTTGCCCGTCACCAGCGTACCCGGCCCGCGCCCGCGGAGCTCCACCTTCACCCCGCTCGGGACGACGATCTGGTGCTGGCTGCTGACCGTGAACGTCCCGAACTCGTACGCGCCGCTCGCGGGTAGCAGGTGCAGGAGGCTAACGGGCGGCGCCACCGCGTCGAGATCCGCCTGCGAGGCGATCGTGAAGTCGGCCGAGGCGGGCCCGGCCGGCCCGCGCGGCCCGCTCGGTCCCTGTGGACCTTGCGGCCCGATCGGCCCTTGTGGCCCCGTCGCTCCCACGGCTCCCGGCAGACCGGCCGGACCGGTGGCGCCGATTGGGCCAGGAGGGCCCGCAGGCCCGGCGGGCCCAGCCGTCCCGGCCGGCCCTGCCGGACCCTGAGGTCCCGGTGGCCCCTGCGGTCCGACGACGATCGGCGTGCCCTGGCAGGCGGTTCCCGAGCCGATGAAGTTGACGACCTGATTGGCCGCGATGTTGTTCAGATTGATCGGTCCGTTGAACGTGCAGCCCGTCAGTCTGGCCGAGGCTGTCACCGAGATGGGCAGGTTCGCGCTGATCGAGATCGCGTAACTCCCGGTCGCATCTACGGCCGCCGCGAGCTGCGATCCCCCGGTGAGCTGCACGACCGCCCCCGCCAGCCCGGTCGAGCTCGGCCCCGTCACATGCCCCGAGATCAAGATCGTCCCCACAATCGCCTTCGACGTCACCTCGACGTCGTCCGAGACCCCCTGCCCACCACGAGTGCAACCGAACGCCGTCGAGAGCGCGGTCGCCGCCGAAAGAACGAGCGAGCAACGAATCCGTAGCGCCGATCCTTGCGATGGGTTTCTCATGGCCGATCTCCTTGCGAGGTCTATGCGCACGCGGATTAGCAGGAAAGGGGCCAAGCGAGCGCGCACGCTCAACGAACCGCAGGATCGCCACGTCCGGCTTGCGTGCATGTCTCCGCAGCTCCGCGCTCCCGGCAAGTTCTGCGGGTGGAGGTGCGATCTCGGCCGCTTACGCGGTGAAGTACGTCAGCGGCGCCTTCTATCAGGGCGACGAGCGTGTGGCGCGCTTCGAGGTCCAGGTCTCGGCCGACGGTCGGAATTACACGCAGGTGTTCAGCGGCCAGTCGGGCAGCCAGACCAACAAGCTGACCGGCTTCAACTGCGCCAGCGCCCCGCCCGCTCGGTACGTCAAGCTCATCGGCCACGGCAACAGTCAGAACGAATTCAACGAGCTGACCGAGTTCGAGATCTTTGGCAACGCGACCGACGCGCCCGCGGATCTAACGGCCCAGGTCAGCGCCACGGCCCAGGACGGAAGCAACGGGCCGGCGCGGGCGCGCGACAACAATCTGAATACCCGCTGGTCGGCCGGCGAGACCGAGTCAATCAAGCTCGACCTCGGCGCGATCAAGTCCGTCGTGTCGGTGGACATCGCCTTTTACCTCGCCACCAGCCGCACCTACCGCTTCGACATCGAGACCTCGCCGGACAACGAAGCGAGGGCGCAGATTCCGCCGCGCATCGCCCGCGCTGCTGGGCGCTCGCGGCGTCACGGCTGGCGTCGCGCAACAGCACGCATCTTGCATTTGTGGTTGTTGCGCGCGTAGCGGAGCGCGTGAGGACCTTCGCCGGAGGACGTGCCATGGCCGTAAACGGATTCACCGGGGAAACTGTTCCGGCGCGCGCGGCGCTCGGCAGCGAGGGCGCCGTCCTCAGCTGCACGAGCCTTCGCAAGATCTACCGGATGGGCGAGGTCGACGTGCGCGCGCTCGACGGCGTCGACTTCACGCTGCACGCGGGCGAGCTGCTGGTCCTGCTCGGTGCCTCGGGCAGCGGCAAGTCGAC
This sequence comes from uncultured Pseudomonadota bacterium, assembly GCA_963778795.1. Lineage (GTDB taxonomy): Bacteria > Myxococcota_A > Polyangia > Fen-1088 > Fen-1088 > DASRQZ01. Next base: position 1,282,408 of record CAVZVU010000006.1, read on the forward strand.
GCTGCTCAATATCCTGGGCGGGCTCGACGTGCCGACCTCGGGGCAGGTGATCTTCGAGGGGCGCGACATCACCGACGCCGACGAGGACGAGCTGACGCAGTATCGCCGCCACAACGTCGGGTTCGTCTTTCAGTTCTACAACCTCATCCCCAGCCTGACCGCGCGCGAGAACGTCGCGCTGGTGACCGACATCGCCGACGACCCGCTGGCGCCCGAGGACGCGCTGGCGCTGGTCGGCCTTGCCGATCGCATGGATCACTTCCCCGCCCAACTCTCCGGCGGCGAGCAGCAGCGGGTGGCGATCGCGCGCGCGGTCGCCAAACGTCCGCCGGTCCTGCTGTGCGACGAGCCGACCGGCGCCCTCGACTTTCGGACCGGCATCCTGGTCCTCGACGTCATCGAACGCGTCAACCGCGAGCTCGGCACCGCGACCGCCGTCATTACCCACAACGCCCCCATCGCCGAGTTCGCTGATCGGGTGGTCACGCTGGCCGACGGGCGCATCCAGTCCGAACGATGCACGGTGCATCGGGCGCGGGCGAGCGACATTCGCTGGTGAGCAGGCAGCCATGAGCTTCATCTCCGCCCTCGATCGAAAGCTGCTGCGCGAGGCGCGCGGGCTGAAGGGGCAGATCGCGACCATCGCGCTGGTGCTCGCGAGCGGCATCACCTGCTTCATCGCGTTGCGCGGGACCTTCGCTTCGCTCGAGGACGCGCGCGACGCCTACTACGATCGCTACCGGTTCGCCCACGTCTTCGCGCGGGTCGAGAGCGCGCCCGAGTCGCTGGCCGAGCGTATCGAGCGGCTGCCGGGCGTGGCGCTGGTGCAGACCCGCGTCGTCAAGGAGGTGAGCCTGCCGCTCGACGACCTGGATCGCGCCGCCTACGGGCAGGTCATCTCGCTGCCGTCGCAAGGCGAGCCGCGCACCAACGCGATTCACCTCGAGGGTGGGCGCCTGCCGGCAGCTGGCCACGACGACGAAGCGGTCGTGCTCGCGTCTTTCGCGCGCGCCCACGATCTTAGAATCGGAGGGCGCCTGCCCGTCGTCATCAACGGCACCGAGCGCCGGCTCCGGGTGGTTGGGACCGCGGAGTCGCCTGAGTTCGTCTATGCGATCCGGCCCGGCGCGCTCGCGGACGATCCCAAGCGCTACGCCGTGCTCTGGATGGACCGCACCGCGGTCGCCTCCGCGTTCCGGCTCGAGGGGGCCTTCAACGACGTGACCCTCCGGCTGCAGCCTGGCGCATCGGAGGGCGAAACGCTGTCGGCGGTCGATCGGCTCCTCTCGCCGTACGGCGGGATCGGCGCCATCGGCCGCGAGCACCAGGTCTCGAACCGGATCTTGACCGGCGAGCTGAGTCAGCTGGGCGCGCTGGCCGGCATGGTGCCGATCGTGTTTCTCGGCGTGGCCGCCTTCTTGATCAACATCGTTCTGGGGCGCTTGGTTGCGCTGCAGCGGGCGGAGATCGCAACCCTGAAGGCGCTCGGTTACACCAACCTCGAGGTCGGGCGGCACTACCTTGCGCTCGTCGCGCTGGTCCTCCTGCCGGGGTCGCTGCTCGGCGTCGCCGGGGGATGGTTACTGGGACGGATCGTGCTGCGACTCTACCAGGGGATCTTCCGTTTCCCCGACCTCGCCTTCCGTCTATCCGGGGGCCTGATCGCCGCCGCGGTGCTGGTCAGCGCGGTGGCGGCGATCCTGGGCGCCCTCCTGGCGGTCCGCGCCGCCGCCAAGCTCCCGCCGGCGGAGGCGATGCGTCCGCCCGCGCCCGCCCACTACCGGCGCGGCCTCGGCGCGCGGCTCGGCGTGGGCGCGATCGCGGGCGCGGCCGGGATGATGGTGCTGCGCGAGATCGAGCGCCGCCCGCTCCGGACCGCGCTGTCGTCGTTCGGGATCGCCGGGGCGGTCGCGCTCATCATCTTCGGTCACTTCGGCCTCGATTCGCTCGACAACTACCTGGAGGCGCAATTCCGGCGCGAGCAGCGCCAGGATCTGGCCGTCACCTTCGAGCGCCCGGTTGCGCCGCGGGTCATCAGCGAGCTGACGGCCTTGCCTGGCGTCATCACCGCGGAGGCGGTGCGGGCGATCCCGATCCGCGTCCACTACGAACATCGCTGGCGCGATTCGGTGCTCATGGGGCTGCCCCCTGCCGCGACGTTGCGACGGCTGGTCGCGCACGGCGGCCGCGCCGTCCCCGTCCCCGACGACGGAGTGCTGGTCACGACCGCGCTCGGCAAGATCCTCCACCTCGCGCCCGGCGATCGGCTGGAGGTCGAGCTGCTGGAGGGAGATCACCGCGCGGCCTACCCGATCGTCGCCGGGTTCGTCGACGAGTCAGTCGGGCTGCAGCTCTACGGACGTACCGAGACGGTCTCAGCGCTGGCCGGCGATCTGGGCGCGGTGTCGTCCGCGCTGCTGCGGGTCGATCCCGCGCTACGTGCCGGCGTCGAGCAAGAGCTCCGGCGCTCGCCTCGGGTCATCGACGTGTCGGATGTCGCCGCGGACATGCAGCGGCTTCGCGACATGAACGGCGCCGCGATGGATATCTGGACGGCGGTGTCGATAGGAATGGCCGCCTGCGTGATCTTCGGCGTCGTCTACAACAACGCCCGCATCGCGCTGGCGGTGCGCAGCCGGGAGCTGGCGAGCCTGCGCGTGCTCGGGCTGTCGCGCGGCGAGATCTCCGGGATCTTGATCGGGGGGCTGGCCGTCGAGGTGGCGCTGGCGGTGCCGGTCGGGCTGGCGATCGGTCGCGGCTGGGCGGAGGTCTTCTTCACGCGGGCGGTCGATCAGGAGACGTTCCGGTTCCAGGTGCTGGTCGAGGGGCGTACCTATGCCCTGGCGGCGCTCGTTGCGCTGCTGGCCGCCGCCGCCAGCGCGCTGTGGGTCCGTCGCAGCGTTGATCGTCTCGACCTCATCGGCGTGCTCAAAACCAGGGAGTAAGGGAGAGAAGCCATGACGCTGAATTCAGTCACCAATCTCGAGACCGCCGCCGCGCCCGCCGCGCCCCGCGCGGACGTGCTCGCCGCTGATCGCGATCCCGCGCGGCGCCAGGCGCGCGAGCACCGCCGCCGCGTCGGACGCGCGGTCCGGCGAGTCCTGCTCGGAGCTGTCCTGTTGGCGGCGACCGGCGCGGTCCTCCTCGCCCTCCGCCCGCGACCCGTTCCGGTCGACGTCGCGCGGACACGGCGCGGACCCCTGGTGGTGGCCGTGGAGGAGAGCGGCAAGACGCGCGTCAAGGACCGCTACGTCGTCTCGGCGCCCACCGCGGGCAGCCTGTCCCGGGTGACGCTCGAGCCCGGTGACGCGGTCGAGGAGCGGGACGCGCTGGCGGAGATCGCGCCTGCCCTGGCGCCCCTGCTCGATCAGCGGACGCACGCGGAGGGGGAGGCGCGTCTCGGCGCCGCGCTGTCGGCGCTCGGGCAGGCACGCGCCCAGACCTCGCGTTCGGCCGAGGCCATGGCGCTGGCCGAGAAGGAGCTGGCGCGCGTTCAGCGGCTGGGGGCCGCCGTCGCGCGACAGACGGCCGAACAGACCGAGTTCGAGGCACGGATGCGCGCCCAGGAGCACGCCTCCGCTCGGTTCGCGGAGAAAGTGGCCGTCGAACAGGTTCGGCTGGCCCGGGTGACACTCGGCCAGGGGGCGCAAGCCACGCGCGATCGCCACGTCGACGTGCTCGCGCCGGTCTCGGGGCGGGTTCTCCGCGTCTTCCAGAAGAGCGCCGGCGTGGTGGCGGCCGGCGTGCCGCTGGTCGAGGTCGGCGATCCCGCGGCGCTCGAGGTGGAGGTGGACCTCCTCACGACCGCCGCCGTGCAGGTGAGGCCGGGGACCGAGGTCGTCATCCATGGATGGGGAGGGGAGGCACCGCTTTCGGGCCGGGTCCGCCGGGTCGAGCCCTCCGGTTTCAACAAGCCGTCGGCGCTGGGGGTCGACGAGCAGCGGGTGAACGTGCTCATCGCGCTGACCGATCCGCCCGCCCGTTGGTCGACGCTGGGTGACGGCTACCGCGTCGAAACACGCCTCGTGCTCTGGGAAGGGCGCGACGTCGTCAAGGCGCCGCAGGGCGCGGTCTTTCGCCACGGCGACGGATGGGCCGTTTTCCGCGTCGACGGCGACCGGGCCGCGCTGGTGCCGGTCGAGATCGGTCACCGAGGCGAGACCGAGGTCGAGATCCTCTCGGGCCTCCCGCCCGATGTCCCCGTGGCCGTGCACCCCGGCGACCGGGTGAAGGCCGGAGCCCGTGTCGCGCCCGTTCCGACGGACGGGCGCTGAGCGGCATCAACCGGCGTCGCGGCGATCGCGGATCGCTGCTGATTATTCGTGCGTCCTTGCCGACCCGCCGGAGGGGCCGGATTGCGCGGCGATCCCGCGCTGCACGCACCGCAGAAGCTGTTGCGGCGTGAACGGCTTGCTCAAGACCTCGTCCTGGGGCTCGAACCCTGGCACCTCGGCGAACGGGACCTCGGCGTAGCCCGTTATGAACAAGACGGGGAGGTCCGGTTGGTGCTTTCGCATGCCCCGGGCGACCTCCGGGCCGCGCATATGGGGCATCATCACGTCGGTGACCAGCAGGCCGAGCCGGCGACGCGTACGCTGCTGGAGCGCGAGCGCCTCTGGGCCGCTGGCTGCCGCGAGGACCTCGTAGCCGGCGGCGCCGAGGATGCGGACAATCAGGCTCCGGACGCTCTCCTCGTCCTCGACCACGAGCACCGTGCCTCGTGCCCTCGGCCAGGGGCGTCTGATCTTCGGTGAGGGCCGGCTCGGATGGTGGGTCGCTGGCGCGCGGCACGTAGAAGGTGAATGTCGTGCCCCGCCCAATCGTGCTGTCCACCGTGATGAAGCCACATGATTGCTTGGCCACGCCGTAGCAGATCGCGAGCCCAAGCCCGGTGCCCTTGCCTACCGGCTTCGTGGTGAAGAAGGGCTCGAAGATGCGGCCCAGTACCTCTGGCGCGATCCCGACGCCGGTGTCGCGCAGGGAGAGCGCAACGTACTCGCCCGGCGCGACGCCTTGCTGCGCGGCCAGGACGGCATCGACCACGCGGTTGTGCGTGCCGATGACCAGCTCGCCTCCGTCCGGCATGGCGTCGCGTGCGTTGATGGCCATGTTGATGATCACCTGCTCGATCTCGCTCGGGTCGACCCGAGCGCTCCACAGCTCGGCGTCGGACTCGCGCCGCAGGATGATGTGCTCGCCGAGCGCCCGCTCGAGCAGCGTGTGGGTGCTGGTGGTGAGCCGATCGAGAGAGACAACTTGCGGCTGACGGATCGCCTTGCGCGCAAAGGTGAGCACACGCTCAGTCAGGGCCGCGCCGCGAAGCGCGGCCTCGCGGATCTCGGTAAGGTCCTGCGCCAGCGGTGAGCCGGCTGGCGCGGCCATCAACGCCAGCTCGGCGTTGCCGAGAATCGACGTGAGCAGGTTGTTGAAGTCGTGGGCGATGCCTCCGGCGAGCTGGCCGATCCCCTCCATTTTTTGCGCCTGCGCGAGCTGGGCGGCCAGGGCGCGTCGCTCGGTGGTGTCGTCCAGGGTGACCACCGCACCGCGGAGCGAGCCGTCGGGTCGAGAGAGCGGAACGACGGTGACCCGAGCCCATTGGATCCCGCGGCCGGGGGTCGGGAAACCCAGCGTCATGTCACGGACTTCACGCCGTTCGCGGAGCGCGGTCGGGACGGGCAAGGCGTCGTACGGCAGGACTTGCCCGTGCTCGTTCATGATCTGCCACGCGGGATCCGCGGCCAATTGCCCCAGCACGTCGGACGGCTTGCGGCCACCGAGAGCCGCGGCGTTCGCGTACTCGATGCGGCCGTCAGCGTCCACCATCAAGACACCGACCGCCGTGTGGCGCAGGATATCGTCGAGGCGTTCATCGGCGGCCCGCTGCGCCGCCTCGAGCGCGAAGCGCGCGGTCACGTCGATGAAAGAAACGACGGTGCCAACCAGCTCGCCCGTGGCCGAGAACATCGGCGCGGTCTCGGCCTCCAGCCAGACGTCGGGGACGGCAAGCCCAGAATAGCGATACACGCTGTGCACGCTCCCGCGTCCTCCTCGGCCGGCGGTCAGCACCGGACTGCGGCTTGGGTCGATCCGCTGGCCCGCGAGGTCGTACCTGACGATACCGAGCTCCTCCGCCGTGCGCCCGAGGTGCGCGGTCTCCGTGAAACCCAGGGCACGTTGCGCCGCCGGGTTGACGAAGGTGAACCGGCCCTCGACGTCCACCTCGACCACCCCTGCCGCGAGCGTGGAGACGAGCGTATTCAGCCGCTGAGCCAGGTGCTCCCACTCCTCACGTGTCCGCGCGACCGTTGGGGACCCGTACAACGCCACCGGTCGATCGTAGAAGCTGGACAACCAGAACACAAGCTGAAGGCCGCCTCAGCCCCAGCCGAGCTGCGGTAGCGGTTCAGATCCTATCGCAATTCATCGTGGCGAAGCCGTTGCTTTCCGTACAACGACATGTGGTGTGACAGACGTAAGCGTGCGCGCAGAGGCACGCGCAAGTGGGGGTGCCGGCGCAAGCCGCAAGATCGGGATATGAGGGATCGGTGTAGCCACGGCAAGAAGCTGTTGTGGGAACATCCGGAGAGTTGGCGCGCGAGTTCGAGACGAAGCAGTACGATTCGCCCACTGTGCATGTCTCGGGGCCGTCAGTCGGGGTTCCCGCGTCGGCCAAGCTGCCATCACCCGATCGACTCGTTATCAAACAGGCGTAGGGGACTCCCTGCTGGGGATTGGCAGGAGAACCGCAGCCGAACGACCCCGACCCGAAAAAAGCAACGATAACCAGCGCAAGTGAGGGTCTCATTTGAACCCGTCATCGAAGCAAGTCGTGCGCCAGCGAGCGGTCTGATATTGCGGGCGCCCGCGAGATCCACCCCTCGCCGCCGGCACCTCTCTGCCAGGCGCCGCGACATTCGTGTCGCGATCTTGCTTCGACGACAGCCTGGCGCAGCACCATCATCCCGTCAGATTTTGGCGATCAGGAATGTCACGTCGCCCGCCAGCAACTGGGCCGCCTTGTTGCTGATGTGCTTGCCTGCCTGCGCCGACAGATCGTTCAGCGGCGCAACGTCCCCTTCATGTTCGGGCCGACCGACCCGCTGCCGGTGAGAGCGCGGGCGGGAGCGTGAGGATCTCGCAGCCTTTGCGGGTGACCAGGACGGTGTGCTCGAACTGGGCAGACAGCGAGCCGTCGGCGGTCACGATTGTCCACCCGTCGTCGAGCTGCCGTACGTCGGGGCCGCCGAGGTTGATCATCGGCTCGATGGTGACGGCCATGCCCTCGCGCAGGCGCAGGCCCAACCCGCGTGGCCCGACGTGGATGATCGTCGGCGGTGCGTGCATGAGGCGGCCGATTCCGTGCCCGCCGAGCTCGCGCACCACGCTGCAGCCCTCGCGCGCGGCCAGCTCCTCGATGGCCGCGCCGATGTCGCCAAGGCGGACGCCGTCGCGGACTTCGGCGATTCCCGCATCGCGACAGCGGCGGGCGGTCTCCACGACGTGTCTCGCCTCTGCGCTGGGCGCACCCACGAACAGCGTCGCCGACGTGTCGCCGTGAAAACCTCCGAGCTCGGTCGTGACGTCGACGTTGATGATATCGCCTGGCGCGAGGTGTTCTTGCGGGCTCGGGATTCCGTGGCAGACGACGGCGTTGCGGCTCGTGCACACCGCCGCCGGGAACCCGTGGAACCCGAGCTGGCTGGGCCGTCCGCCACGCCGAGAGGTGTCCGCGCGCACCCAGGCGTCGATGTCGGCGGTCGATATGCCTGGAGAGATTCGCGCCCCGATCATCGCCAGCGTGGCCGCAGCGGCTCGCCCGGCCCGCCGCATCGCCGCAACTTCGGCAGCCCCGAGGATCTCGATCGCCATCGCTCGACTCTGCAGGCGCGCACCTCCCGCGATCCAATACCTTTTCGATCTGGCTGGCGAGGCCAGAGTGGGATGCCGGGATGCCGGGATGCCTGCGTGCTAAGCTCGTTGCCGTGAGTCTGGCGCAGCTGGAGTATTTCGTCGCCGTCGCGGAAGAGGGGAACGTGGGTCGAGCGGCCGCTCGCTTGCACCTGTCACAGCCGCCGCTCAGTCGCCAGATGCGCTCGCTCGAGGACGAGCTCGGCGTGAAGCTGTTCGAGCGAACCTCGCGTGGTGTGCGCCTTCTGCCACCCGGCGCCACGTTGCTTCCGCGGGCGCGTGCCATTCTGGCCGACATCGCCGACGCTGCTCGCGCAGCGCATCGAGCGGGATCCGAGCCACTCGACCGTTGAATTTGATACGGGCGGTGTCGGTGGAGGTCGTGGCGCTGCGGCCAGCGTAGGGGAAAGCCGGCTTCGTCGTTCCGGCACGCGCTCCCGGTTTCCGAGGCTGCTTCCGGCGAACAGTTCAGCGCAAAGGCGTACAATGCGGAGGCCTCGTGCTCTCGTCTTCGTAACTCAGCCGGGAGGGACCATGAACCAGTCTGCGAATGACCAGGCGCTCGCTGCCGCGCTCCGCCCGCCGTCACCGGTGGCCTGGGTACTCCTGGGTCTCGTGGTCGCTGGTGCTGTCGGGGGAGGGGCGTGGGTCGTCGACCAGCGGGAGAAGTCGCGCGCGGCCCTGGTGGCGGCGGAACAGAAGGCGGCGGCCACCGAAAAGGCGCGCGCGCAGCTCGTCGAACACATCACCACCCTCGCCGCCGAGAAGGGCGCGCTCGAGGCCGACAAGGCCGAGCTCCTGTCCGCCAACGAACACCTCGCACGCGACGTCGAGGAGAAGGTCGACGAGCTGGCGCTGCTCAACGAAACCACCGCGAAGCTCGAGGAGCAAATGAAGGACGAGATCGCCAAGGGCGACATCAAGCTCTCGGAGGCGGGCGGCAAAGTGCGCGTCGACCTGGTCGACAAGGTGCTGTTCGATTCGGGCGAGGCGCAGATCTCGAAGCGCGGCGAGGGGGTGCTCGGCCGTGTGGGCGCCGTCCTCGTGCAGATCGACGACAAGCAGATCCAGGTCTCGGGCCACACCGACAACCAGCGTGTCGTCGGCGAGAAGCTCCTGTCTCAGTTCCCAAGCAACTGGGAGCTGTCAGCGTCGCGCGCCATCAACGTCGTGCGATTCCTGAGCGAGAAGGCCGGCGTTCCGCCCCAACGCCTGGTTGCCAGCAGCTACGGCGAGTACCACCCGGTCGCCAGCAACAAGATCCCCGCCGGCCGCGCCCGCAACCGCCGAATCGAGATTCTGCTGACGCCCCTGCTGGATCCGAAGCGCATCGCACGCGCGAAGCTGCCGAAGCCAAAGGTCGCCGTCGCTGAGAAGGGAACGCTGGCCCAAGCGCCGGTCCCGAGCGAGCGTTCCAAGAAGCGGTGAGGCAAGCGGTGAGGCGCGCGCCAGCATTCGCGGCGCGTCTCCGTGAAGCCCGATCAGCCCTTCGGTTGCAGCTGCGCAATCGAAAGCCCGCCAGGCCGAGCCGGCATGCTCGTCGGCACACTGCTCCTGCTCGACGCGCTCGCCGCTAGCGGATCAATCCGTGCGGTTCTTCGGCGACGGCAACGCGGCGGGCGCGCGCGATGGCCCGCCCGTGTCGCTCGCGACGATGACCTCGTCGATGAGACCGTAGGCCACGGCCGCGGCCGCGGTCATGAAGTAGTCGCGCTCGGTGTCTGTCCGGACCCGCTCGAGAGGCTGCCCGGTGTGCTTGGCCAGAAGCCTGGCCAGCTCGTCGCGCGAGCGCATGATCTCCCTGGCGTGGAGGTCGATGTCCGAGGTCTGTCCCCAGAATTCGCTCATCGGCTGATGGATCAGGATGCGCGCGTGCGGCAGCGCGTAGCGCTTACCCTTGGCACCGGCGGCCAGGATGAACGCCGCCATTGACGTCGCCTCGCCCATGCAGAACGTGGCCACGTCCGGCCGCACGTACTCCATGGCGTCGTAGATCGCCAGGCCGGCAGAGACCAGCCCCCCGGACGAGTTGATGTACATCATCACGTCCTTGTCGGGATCTTCGCTCTCCAGCACCAGCAGCTGCGCGATGACGATGCTGCTCATGTCGTCGTCGATCTCGCTGCCGATGAAGATGATGCGATCCTTGAGCAGCCGCGAGAAGATGTCCCAGCTGCGCTCTCCGCGATGCGTCTGTTCCACGACGGTAGGGATGTTCACCCCCCGATCATAGCCGACTGCGCGGCGGGATGGGCCGCCGCCTGAAATCGCGGGTATTCTCCGTCGCGGAAGGTGGGTGAGCATGTTGCGTCTCTACACGTTTCAGGTCTCGCACTTCGCGGAGAAAGCGCGCTGGGCGCTGGACTGGAAGGGCGTCAAGTACCAGGAGCGCCGGCTCTTGCCGGGGCCTCACCTGGCGGTGACGCGGCGGCTGGGAAAGGTCACCTCGGTGCCGATCTTGGTGTGCGACGGCCAGGTGGTACAGGGATCCAGCGCGATCATCGATTTTGCCGACGAGCGCTGGCCGGATCGCCCGCTCACGTCGCAGACCGCGGCGGAACGGGACCGCGGGCGGGAGCTCGAGCGGTGGCTGGACGACGAGCTCGGCGCGCCCCTGCGCCGCGTGTTCTACTTTCACGCGCTGGGCGAGCCGGATTTCGTGCGGCCGCTGTTCACGCAGCGCGGACCCTGGTGGGGCCGCCTCTTCTATCGCGTGGGCTATCGCGCCGTCGCCAGCCGCATCCGCGCCTTGTACAAGATCAACGCGGACACGGCGGAGCAGGATCGCAAGCGGGTGGAGGCCGTTTTCGCCCGGCTCGATCAGCTTCTCGAGGGACGCCCCTATCTGGTGGGCGACCGCTTCGGGCGCGCTGACCTGACGCTGGCCGCGCTGGCTGCGCCGCTGTGGCATCCGCCGGAGCACTGCACGCGCTGGCCGTCGGACGAGGCGTATCCGGCCCGCCTGCGGGAGCTGCGGGCGGAGCTCGGACGCTGGCGGGCCCGCGACCACGTGCTGCGCATGTACCGCGAGCACCGCGCCGCCCATGCCGCCTCCCAGGCGACGAACTGAAGGACGGCGGAGCGACTACGTTAGGGCACGGTGCAGGACCTACGGAACCCCGTTCAGACCTTGTAGCGTCGAGGTCAAGATCGTGACGCTCTTGCAATTCGTGCCGACGGCCGCGCCGGCGTTGGCGGTGCCGTTCGGGACCTGCGTCCAGTGGCCGCCCGTGTTGCCTGTCATGGTCGTGTCGACGATGCTCAAACTGCCACCGAAGTTGTTGCTGGTGAAGAACAGACCGCCGCCGAAGGCGTGAATGCCAGCGGCGTTGTTGAGCACGGCGTCGCCGCACAGCAGGACGTTGACGTCGTTGCCGTCGCTGTAGATGGCACCGCCGTTGCCGCCGGACCCGATCTCGTTCTGGCCGTTGTTCATCGCGGCGCACATCGTCGGATCGTTGTTGTTGGCGTCGTGCCCGACGGCGTGGTTACCGGTGAACAGGCTGTTGTAGATGTTGAGCTCGGCGAACAGGCCGCCGACCGCGCCGGCGTTGCTGGCCTGGTTGTTGGTGAAGGTGCTCCCCGCAATCCAGACGCCGCCCTTGCTGCCCAGTACGTAGATGGCGCCCCCGCCGGTGTCGGGGCCGAGCGGCGCGGCCTGGTTGTTCGTGAAGATCGAATCGACGACGACCAGGTAGCCGTCGCGCATGTAGAGCGCGCCGCCCTGGCCGTCGTTGTACCCTTGCGAGCAGGGCGCTGGTGCGGTCGGGATCATCTGGGTCGGCGTCGACTTGCCGTTCACCATCGCGATGTGCTGGAGCGTGAGGCCGAAATCGTTGGCCTGAAAGTTCGCGCTCTCGAAGCGCATGATCTGGACGGCGCCGCCGCCGTCGAGCGTGATCTTCCGGTTGCCGTCGATGACGGTGTTCTTGTTCGACGGCACGTTCAGCGTCGCGGTGACCGGGATCGTCACCGGGGCGGCGCCGCAGTTGAAGGTGATGAGGCCCCCGGCGGTCACCGCCGCCTGCAGCGCGGCGAACGTGCAGCTCGCGGCCGTGCCGGTTCCGACGATTCGGTCCGGCTGGGAAATGGTCACGGATTGCAGCTTCGTCGGAATGCCGGCGCTGCAGGATCCGTTCGGATTGCCCGCGTTCCACGGCGGCGCACCGCCGCTCCCGCCCGAGCCGGAACCGCCGCTGCCCCCCGTCGGAACCGCCGGTACCCACGGTTCCGCCGGTGCTGCCGGTCGATCCAGCGTTGCCAGCATCGCCAGCGTTGCCGCCGCTTCCCGCGGTGCCACTCGAGCCGTCTTTGCCGTCACCCGAGGAGCCGCCGCCGCAACCGGCGCCTGCAATCACGAGCCATGAAACGAACGCGAACGAAAGCGGGCGAGCGATGGATCTCGTCATGCGGTTCCCTTTCGGTCTGGTGCCGAACGCGATTATAAACCTCAAGGCCCACGATCCGCGCCACCGATCGTCATCGGCGGCACATCGCGCCGCACCGCTCAGGGCAGATCCGATCTCCCCATTCTTCCTCCCCATTCTTCCATTTCGAATGGCGTGAGCTGTCGCGGCACGATGGGCTAGACTGTGTCTCGTGCCTGCTCGGCGCGGACGGCGGTTCCTGTGGCTCGGGCTCTTGCTGGCGCTGGCCGGTGGCACGCAATTGACTCAGGTGACCGCTGCTCGTCGCGGTCGACCGATCGCATGCAGCCGCGGGTATAGCGACGGGAGGATGACGAGCGTCAGCAGGGTCGAGGTCACCAGCCCGCCCACCACCACGGTGGCGAGCGGCCGCTGCACCTCGGCGCCGACGCCGCTGGCCAGCATCATCGGCACGAAGCCCAGCGCGGCCACCAGCGCGGTCATCGAGCACCGGACGCGCCCGCTCCCGGGCGGCGTCGCGCCGCGGCCTCGGCGGCGGCGTCGCCGGCCTCCTCGAGCGGAGCAGCGCGCGACATGAGCACCACGCCGTTCAGCACCGCGATGCCGGAGAGCGCGATGAAGCCGATCGCCGCCGAGATCGAGACCGGCATGCCGCGCAGCGCGAGCGCGATCATCCCGCCCACGGAGGCGAAGGGCACGTTCAGGAAGATGAGCAGCGCCGGGCGGAGCCTGCCGGAAGGCGACGAGCAGCACGGCCAGGATGAGGACGAGCACCGCCGGGATGACGATGGCGAGCCGGCGCTTGCGCCGCCTGCAGGGTCTCGTACTGGCCGCCCCACTCGAGCCGGTAGCCGCGCGGCAGCTTCACCTGCGCGGCCACCGCGCCTGCGCGCGCGCGCCACGACCGCGCCGAGGTCGGCGCCGCGGACGTTGAAGCCGACGACGATGCGCCGCTCGCCGTTCTGGCGGGAGACCAGGCTCGGGGCGGTCGCCAGCTCGCACGTCGGCGACGCGCGACAGCGGCACGAGCCCGCCCGCTGCGCGCCGGGAGCGGACAGGTCACCGAGGTGACGGCGTCGTCGGCGCCGCCGAGGCGCAGCAGGATGGGGACGCGCAGCGGGCCGTCGTAGGTGGCGCCGACCTCGAGCGCCGGTGCGGATCGCCTGGACCGCCTCGAGCAGCTCCTCGACCGTGAAGCCCGCGCTGCGCGGCGTCGAGCGGTCGCGGCGCGACCTCGAGCAGCGAGACGTCGGGCGGCGCGAGCACGCGCGCGTCGTCGGCGCCGGGCACTCCCCGCGCGACGCCGGCGGTCCGCGTCGGCGATCCGGCGCAGCTCGGCCAGGTCGTCGCCGTAGACGGAGATCGTGACGTCGGTGACCGCGCCGCCCAGCAGCTCGTTGAAGCGCATCTGGATCGGCTGGGTGAAGGACGAGCTCGGCGCCGGCGTTGCGCCGCCTCGATGCGCCCGCTCGATGTCGGCGATGAGCTGGTCCTTGTCGACGCCCGGGCGCCACCTGTCCGCGGCCGCAAGCAGCACGAAGACGTCGGCCTGCTCGAGGCCCATGATGTCGGTGGCGACCGCCGGGCTGCCGATGCGGGAGACGACCTCCTTCACCTCGGGCACCGCCTCCAGCAGCGCGCCTCGAGCTTGCCGGCCTCGGAGACGGCGGTCTCGAGCGAGATGTCCGGCGGCGCGGGTGGTCTGCACCACCAGGTCGCCCTCGTCGAGCTGCGGCGACGAACTCGCTGCCGGCCCGCACGAAGAGGACCACGCCGACGCGCGAGCAGCACGACCGACGCCGCCGCCACCGCACCACGGGCGCGCGCTCGGACGTGCGAAGCAGCGGCCGGTAGACGCTTCTCGATCCAGCGGACCAGCAGCGGATCGCGCGTCGGGACGTCGCGCGGCCGCAGGAAGAGCGCGGTCGCCGCCGGGATGAAGGTGAGCGAGAGCGACGCAGCGAGGTCGCCAGCGCGAAGACCACGGTGAGCGCCATCGGCCGGAACATCTTGCCGTCGACGCCGGTGAGCGAGAGGACCGGCACGTAGACGAGCAGGATGATCGAGCACCGAGAAGAAGACCGGCTGGGCCACCGCCCGGCCACGTCGCTCGACGCGCGCGCCCGGAGCGCGCGGCGGCGCCTGCGGTCGCTGGCGGAGCGCGCCGTCGAGGCCGTGGAAGACCTCCTCGACCATCACGACCGCGCCGTCGACGATGAGGCCGAAGTCGAGGGCGCCGAGGCGACATGAGGTTGCCGGGGATGTCGAGAGCCACCATGCCGACGGTCGCGCCCAGCATCGAGAGCGGGATGGCCGAGCGCCACGAGCAGCCCGGCGCGCCAGCTGCCGAGCATGAGGAAGAGCACGCCGATCACGAGCAGGCCGCCCTCGAGCAGGTTCTTGAAGACGGTGCGCAGCGTGCCGTGACGAGCACGCTGCGGTCGTAGACCACGTCGACGCGGACGTCCTCGGGCAGCACGGCCGCGCACCTCGACCATCTGCTTCGTGGATGCGCGTCATCACGTCGAGCGCGTTCTCGCCGCGGAGCATCTGCGCCATCACGTAGACCGTCTCGCCGCTTGCCGTTCGCGGTGGCGGCGCCGATGCGGCGGCAGGCGCCCTCGCGCACCTCGGCCACGTCGGCGACGCGGACCGGGCTGCCGCGTCCGAGCGCGCCGGTCGACGACGAGCGCCGTCGCCGAGGTCGCGGCGGGTCGCGCGGGCAGCGCCACCGCGCGCAAGCAGCGTCTGGCCCGGCGCCGGCCGGGAGGCTGCGCGCCGGCGGCGCGTGCCGGTGGCGCGCTCGAGCGCCGTCGCGCAGCGTCGTCGAGCGTCAGGCCGCGTGCGGCCAGGCGCACCGGGTCGACCTTCACCTCGAGCGTGCGCCGCTGCCCGCCCCAGGTGTTGACCTCGACGACGCCGCGGCACGCTGCGCAGCATCGGCGCGACCTTGAACTGGGCGAGCTCGAGCAGCTCGGCGGGCGTGCGGCGCGGCGAGTCGAGGGTGAAGTGGAAGATCTCGCCCAGGCCGCCGGTGAGCGGGCCCGAGCTCCGGCGCGTCGACGCCGGCGGGCAGGACGCCGGCGAGGCCGTTGAGCCGCTCCTGGACCATCTGGCGCGCGCGGTACGGGTCGACGTCGTCCTCGAAGACCGCGGTGACCGACGAGATGCCGTAGCGCGACAGGCTGCGCTGCTCGACCAGGCCGGGCAGGCCGCCGAGCGCCACCTCGATCGGGCGGGTGACGCAGCCGCTCGACCTCCTCGGGCGTGAGGCCCGGGCGCGCGGGTGAGGACCAGCACCTGGTTGTTGGTGATGTCGGGCAGCGCGTCGAACTTCAGCGTGCCAGCTCACGACCGCCGCCCCGATGACGAACGCCCCGTAGAGGCCGATGACGAGCTTCGCGTGAACGGTCGACCAGCGAACGATCGCCCGAATCATGGCGCCCGCTCGGGGACACGCTCGGCGATCTCGGCACCGGCCGGCAGAGACGATTCGATCAGCGCGTCCGCGCCGGACGACATGACGATCTTGACCGACACCTTGGCGGCGCCGCGTCGGGCTACGGGCCTCCACGAAGGCCGTCTCGGCGTCGCCGCCGAGGGCGGAGCGGGGGGCGATCGTCAGCCCCGGCTTCTTCGGGCGGGATGATCCGCAGCTTGCCCGTCAGCCCGCCCGGCAGGTTGCGCATCGGGGCGGGCTCGAACCACGAGGCGGCCGTCCCGTCGCGCGCGTCGACGACCGGCGCCTCGCCGACGAAGCGCACCGGGATGCGCTCGCCGTCGGCGATCACGAACTCGAACTTCGCGCCCTCTGGGAATCGCTGGGTCGTGCGCGCCTCGATCCGCGCCGGCGCCGTGCCCGCGATCCGGACCAGGGGCGCGCCGGCGGTGTCGCGTGTCTCGCCGAGGGCCGCCGACACCTCGGTCACGACGCCGTCGATCGGACTCCGGAGGGCCACGGCGCCGCCGCTCTCGGCGAGGCGACGCGCCTCGCCGGGCGCGGCACCGGCGCTTCGCAGGATCGCGCCGGTCCTCTCCTGGTCGGCCCGGGCCTCGGCGAGCCGCATCTCGGCTTCGGCGATCTCGATGGACCTCACGAGCCCCTCGGCCTTGAGCGCCTTGAGTTGCTGCATCCGGGCCTGATATGCCTCCAACTTGGTGCGCGCCGAAGCGTGCTCGCCCGCAGCAGCGACGACGGTGGGCATGCGGATCTCGGCCACGGCCTGCCCCCGCTTCACGTGCTCTCCGGCGCGCACGTAGAGCTTCACGATCTGGCCAGGGTAGGGCGGGTTCACCAACCCGGTGTTGCCGGCTGCCATCAATACGGACGCCGGCAGCTCGAGGAACGAGGCCGCGTCCGGCGCACGCAGCGGCACCCACCTGGCGTCGACACTGGTTCGGGCCGCAGCAGCCGGTGGGGCTGTCGGCGGCGGCGGGTCGAGCGGCATGCCGCCGCCAGCAGCAGCCATCCGGCAAGACGAAATCGGGCGGCGGTGGCTTTCATCGGCTCGCCTCGGCCGGCGGGGCCGGCAGCGCGACTTCGGTGGCCAGCAGCCAGAGCTTCACGCGCGCCCACGCGTGCTCACCCTGCATTCGCCACAGCCGGCTCGCCGCCACGACCGCGGTTCGATCCGACTGCAGCACTTCGAGCAGCGTGGCGCCGCCGTTCTCGAAGATCCGCGCGGCGCGTCTCGGCGGCCTCTCGGCTCGCGGGGGCGAGATCGTCGCGCAGCACCGACAAGAGGTCGGCCGTGTGGTCCACCTCGTGGAAGCTGGCCGCGAGCTCGGTCCGGGCGGCAACGAGCGCGTCGCCGCGCTCGCCTTCCAGCCTGGTCGCGTCGGCGTGAATTCCCGCCCGCTCGCGCTCGCCGCGGTCGAAAATCGGGAAGGTCACCCGCGCAATGCCAGAGATGACCAGGCCCCCCGGAGCGTCGCGCTGAAGGACCGCTCCCAACTGCGCGATCGTTCCCCGCGCCGCCTCCTCCTCGACGGCGCGGGCGCGCGCGGCGCGCGCCTGGAAGTCTTTGAGGGCCACGGCGGGCAACGCGTTCATGCGCTGCAGGTAGTCCGGGCGTAGCGCGGGAGACGGGACGGGGGCCGCGGGCAGCGCGCCTTCCGCGCGGAGGGGCAGGGCTTCGGGCGCACCGACCTCACGCGCGAGAGTGAGGCCGCTCTGGAACGCCTCCCCTTCGGCGTTCAAGACGGCGACTCGCGCCTCGGCGTGGTATGCCCGCGCCTCCGCCAGATCGGCGCGCGTCATGGCGCCGAGCGCGGCCGCGCGGTCGACGAGGCGTTCCAGCTCCGCGGCGATCCGCTCCTCGCGCCGTGTCTCTTCGAGCACGTGCTCCGCGGCCCACACATTGATCCAGGCCCTGGCGGCGGACAGCCGCGACGCGAGCGCCGCTACGCGCGCCTCCGTCTGAAGGACGCGCTCTTCGAGCGCGACAGTCTGGCGGCGGGCGCGCGGTTGGCCCGAGAAGTTCCAGGGCTGGATGATCTCCGCGACGAGCTCGGGTTGGCGCGCATCGCGCGGGGCGAACCGCCACCCCGGCATCACGGTGAGCTGGGGATTGTACGGCAGCGCCGAAATCTGCTGGTCGAGGGCTGCCTTCTCCTCCGCGGATCGAGCGGCGCCGACGACCTTCGGCGTCGCCGCGGTCAGCCCCAACGCCGCGTCGAACGAGATCGCGCGCGGCGCAGGCGCGCCATCGCCGGCCATGAGGATGACGGCGAGGAGGAGAAGGTGACCGGAGGACATGGGCAGGTCGCAGTTCAGCAACGTATGTGCCGTTGGCTGGTCTGGTAACGTGCCGATGACCAGCCCTTCCAGCTTATGTCGCCGACGCACCCTGCGCAGGATTTGCACGAGAGTGCTGTAGCGGCGCCGGGTCTGCCGGAACCGGGCGTCGAAATCAGGTGGAGGCGGACCGGTTCTGGATTCAGCCTTGCATCTCGGGGCCTGATCCAGCTGCGGGTCAGCCGTGACCCGATCATTTGAGCGGCCAGGAAGGATCACGTTCGGTGCGCGTTCTTCGCTGCCGTAGAGCTTGGCACGGGTGTTCCATGTCATCGGAGAAAATGGCGCACTTGCGTGTGCTGCTCGTTTGACCATGGCGATCGTCTGCGGAACCGACTTCTCGAGCGCGTCGCGCTCAGCCGCCGCCGTCGCGGCCGCGCTGGCGGTGCGGCTGAAGGCTGCGGAATTTTGGATCGTCCACGTGCTCGAGGCCGCGAGACACCGCGACCCGGCTCGACCCCAAGGCCTTCGAGTCGACTGAACGAACGAGTGAGAGAGCGACTTCGGGAGGAGGCGGACGATCTCAAGCGCCGCTTGGAGTCCGCGTTCTCCATCAGGTGTGTCCGGAGCGGTCGCGGATACTCTCCTCGCGTTCGCAGCGGGGGTCCGCGGGCGTCTGCTGGTCGTGGGTTCGCGCGGACATGGAGCTTCGCCGCTCTATCGACTCGGAGGGACGTCCGAGCGGGTAGCTCAGTCCACGGCCCTGCCGGTACTGGTCGTTCGTGACGCCGATCCGTTCGAATCGTGGCGAAGGGCGAACGGCCGCTGCGGGTACTGGTCGCGCTCGACGGACGCGGAGCTGTGAACCCGCCATCCGGTTCGTCAAGGAGCTGCGTGGCGGTGGTCCAGTCGACCTCGTCGTCGCGCATGTATACTCGGACGCGGACGGCAGTCGGGCCCGCTATGGCTTACCGCCGCGCTCGGCCATCATCGAGCGTGATCCCGATGTCGAGGGGTTGCTCGCGCGCGACCTCGCCGCGCGCGTTCGGCGACCTGGGTGGAGACGGCGCCCTTGAGTTACGTCCGGTACACGGGCTCGGCCGAGTCGGGGAGCGGCTGCTCGAGCTGGGCGATACGGAGCGAGTCGATCTCGGTCGTCGTCGGCACCCACCACCGGCGCGGTCTCGCGCGGTTGGCGTCGGTGGCTGGGGTGACCCTTCACCACAGCAACGCGTCTGTCGTCGTTAGCGCCCCTGCCGCGAGAGCGACCTGCTCGCACCTGACGAGGTCCCCCGTGTCAGGCGGGTGCTGGTCCCGAGCGACCTGTCTCAGCTTTCGAGCTACGCCGTACCATTCGCGTATACGTTGCTCGGCGACAGAACGGGTGAGGTTCTGTTGTTGCACGTGGTGCCAGGGCCGACCACGCCACCGACGGCGATCTGCCCAGTCAACTGCGTTCGTTGGTTCCCACAGCACGGTCGTGCCGAGAAACGTGACGACCAAGAACGGAGATCGTGCATCACGCGGACGTCGCTCGAGGCGATCGACGAGGCGGCCGAACGCGCGGGCGCGGACGCGATCTGCATCGGATCGCATGGAAGGTCCGGCCTCGAACGCGCGATCGTCGGGTCCGTGACCGAAGCGGTCATGCGGCAAAGTCGGCGCCCGATCTTCGTGGTTCGTCCGCTTCCTCCGTAGCTCGCGTAGCGCCGTCCCAGATGCGCGATGGTTCACACACCGCGTCGATTGGAAGGCCTTTCCAGCAGTCTGGCGGCGGCTCGGCTGTCGAGCGAAGGCCCGAATGAGCTACCGGCGCAGCGCAAGCGCTCCTTCTGGCGCGGCCTCGTCGGCGTCGTGCGCGAACCGATGACCGGCCCTGCTTCTGGCGTGCGGCGCGATCTACTTCGTCCTCGGCGACCGGCAGGAGGCGCTGATGCTGCTCGGCTTCGTGTTCCTCATCGTCGGGATCACGCTGTACCAGGAGCGCAAGACCGAGCGCGCGCATCGAGGCGCTGCGCGATCTGGCCAGCCCGCGCGCGCTCGTCATCCGCGACGGCCGGCAGCAGCGCATCGCCGGCCGCGAGGTCGTGCGCGACGACTCTGGTCGTGCTCTCCGAGGGCGACCGCGTGCCCGCGGACGGCGTCGTGCTCGTCCACGACCCACTGCGCGGTCGACGAGTCGCTGCTCACCGGCGAATCGGTGGCGGTCGCGAAGACCGAATGGGACGGCGCGGCGACCGTCGGCCGCCCTGGCGGCGACGACCTGCCGTTCGTCTACGCCGGCACGCTGGTCGTCGAGGGCGCCGCGACCGCCCAGGTCACCGCGACCGGCGAGCGCACCGAGATGGGCAAGATCGGCCGCGCGCTCGGCGGCACGACGACCGAGGAGACGCGGCTGCAGCGCGAGACCACGGCGGCTCGTCTGGAAGCTCGCGCTCGTCGCCGGCGCTCTCTCGCTGCTCGTCGTCGTGGTCTACGGCCTCACCCGCCACGACTGGCTCGAGGGCGTGCTCGCCGGGCTCACGCTGGCGATGGCGATCCTGCCGAACGAGTTTCCGGTCGTCGTCACGATCTTCCTCGCGCTCGGCGCGTGGCGGCTGTCGCGACGCCGCGTGCTCACGCGGCGCATCCCCGCCGTCGAGGCGCTCGGCTCGGTCACGGTGCTCTGCGTCGACAAGACCGGCACGCTCACCGAGAACCGCATGACGGTGAGCCGGCTCGCGGTGGCGGCGCGATCTTCGACGTCGACGCCGCTCGCGACGCGAGCCGCTGCCCGAGGACGTTCCACGCAGCGTCGAGTACGCGGCGCTCGCGAGCCGACGAGATCCGTTCGACCCGATGGAGCTCGCGTTCAAGGAGCTCGGCCGACGGAGCGGCTCGCCGGCGACCGAGCACCTGCATCCGCGACTGGACGCTCGTCCGCGAGTACCCGCTGACCCGCGAGCGGCTGGCCGTCGTCCAGGTCTGGCGCACGCCCGACGGGCACGCTGCGTCGTGGCGCTGCAAGGGCGCGCCGGAGGCCGTCGCCCAGCTCTGCCAGCTCGACGCGGCGACGAAGCGCAGCGCATCGCCGAGTGCGACGAGCGCGATGGCCGCGGACGGCCTGCGCGTGCTCGCGGTCGCGCGCGGCGACGCTCGAGCCCGGCGCGCCGCTGCCCGACGACCCCGGCGCGCTTCTCCGCTCGCGCTTCATCGGGCTCGTCGGGCTCTCCGATCCGGTGCGCCCGACCGTGCGACCGGCGATCGACGAGTGCCACGCGGCCGGGATCCGCGTCGTCATGATCACCGGCGACTACCCGGCGACCGCGCAAGAGCATCGCGCGCCAGATCGGCCTCGACGCGCCGGACGAGGTCCTGACCGGCGCCGAGCTCGCGACGCATGGACGACGCCGAGCTGCGCAGGCGCATCCGCGCGGTGAGCGTCTTCGCGCGCATCCTGCCCGAGCAGAAGCTCCGCATCGTCGAGGCGCTCAAGGCCACCGGCGAGATCGTCGCGATGACCGGCGACGGCGTGAACGACGCGCCCGCGCTCAAGGCCGCGCACATCGGCATCGCGATGGGCGGCCGCGGCACCGACGTCGCGCGCGAGGCGGCGCGAGCTCGTGCTGCTCGACGACGACTTCGCGTCGCTCGTGCTCGCCGTGCGCACGGGCCGCCGCATCTTCGACAACCTGCAGAAGGCGCTCGCCTACATCCTCGCCGTCCACCTGCCGATCGTCGGCCTGACGCTGGTGCCGATCCTCGTCGGCTGGCCGCTCGTGCTCATGCCGATCCACATCGCGTTCCTGCACCTCGTCATCGATCCGGCGTGCTCGGTCGTCTTCGAGGCCGAGCCCGAGGAGGCCGACGTCATGCGCCGCCCTCCGCGCGCGCCGAACGCGCGCCTGTTCGGCCGGCGGCTCGTCGCTGTCAGCCTTGTCGCTGGGCGCGAGCGTCACCGCGATCCTGCTCGCGGCGTTCGCGATCGCGCACTACGGCGGCCGGGGCGAGCTCGAGTCGCGCACGATCACGTTCACGATCTTGGTCCTGGCCAACCTGGCGCTCATCTTCACGAACCGTTCCTGGAACACGCCGGTCGCGCCGCGTCCGCGCGCCGAACCCGGCGCTCTGGTGGGTCATCGGCGGGACGCTCGCCTTCCTCGCCGCGGCGCTCTACGTCCCGGCGCTTCGGCACCTCTTTCGCTTCAACGTGATGCACGCGCCGGACATCGCGATCTGCGCCGGCGCCGCCGTGCTCGGGACGGCCTGGTTCGAGGCAGTGAAGGCGATGAGCTGCCGCCATCGTGCCGCCGTCCTTCGCCGCGAGTCGAAGCACCCTGCTTGAGCGCGGGCTTGTCTCCCTTCGCCAACGCGATCGACGCTGTCCGGTGAGCCATTTTCGGGTTAACCTCGCCGTCATGCGAGCCACGATCGTCGAGTTCCGGAAGGAGCAGGGAATGGGGCGCGCCAACGTGGACGGTGTCGGGGAGCTGTCTTTCGACGCCTCCGTCGTCGGCGTGCCGTGGACCAGCCTCACGCCGGGGCGGCAGGTCGAGGTGGACGTCGGCCCGTCGCGCCTCGGCGGCCAGCGAATCCTGAAGCTCTGGATTCCAGGCGAGAAGTTGCCAGACGTGAAGTAGCCGCGGGCGGCTCGGCGTCATCCCGGTTCAGAGATCCCGTTTCAGGCTGCGACTTTGTTCGCTATTTCCCTGTCAGGAGCACATGATCGCGGGCCCCGATAGCTTCAGGGGTTAGAGTCCGCCCGCCCGGGCCCCTGCGCCCGGGTGATGCGGTAACTACACTTCCCACTTTCGGGAAGCCGGAAAAGAAGAGGGGACTCGTAAATGCAAAAAGGTACGGTCAAGTTTTTCAACGCGGCCAAGGGTTTTGGTTTCATCACGCCGGATGGTGGCGGGAAGGACGTGTTTGTTCATGCCAACGACACGGGGGGCGCCATCCTGCAGGATGGCATGAAGGTCGAGTTCGAGGTCGTCGAGGGAAAGAAGGGACCTCAGGCTAGCGCCGTGAAGGTGGTCTGATTCCAGTCCGGCGGCGCCGATCACCGGCGGTCCCGATGGCTGGCGGCCGCCGGGTCGCCGCTGTTCAGGCCCGCTTGGGCCAGCTGCGAGGGGGTCAGGACCGCAGCCAGGGCCGGACGCAGCGAGCGCACCGTGCGTTCGTCGATCTGCTGTCGCTCGTCGCGCACGCGGTTGGCCTCGTCGTCGGACAGCACGCGCGAGCCGCCGGTGGCTCGCAGCGCCTCCAGCGTGGGGCTCTCCTGGGCGGGGCGGAGCGCCTCCGTGCCCAGGATCAGGAGCACGCGATCCCGCTGTTCGGGCGAGAGCCCGAGCGGCTGCAGGCGCATGAACAGACGCCGCGTCTGCTCGTTCTTGCCGATCGCTTCCAGCGCGCGTGAAGCGCCGAGAGGCGTGAGCACGGGCGGCGCCGAGCCGGGCTGCGGCGCGGACGCCCCCGCCGGGCTGGACGCCTGCTCCGGCGGCGGCAGCGGCGGAGGCGTCGCCGGCCGATCGCCCGCGCCGTCCGCCGAGGACGCCGGCGCGGCGGCGGGCACGGTCATGGAACGCGTCGGCGACGGCGGCGCGACGCCGGCGCGGCGCGCGACGAGAACTCCGACGAGCGCGACGCCGAGGCCGCGACGATGACGGCCGCGACGATGACGGCCGCTACGAGACCAAGCCGCCGCCGCCCGCTCACGCGAGCACGAAGGCGGCCTCCAGGATCCGGCCGTCCCAGAACTGGATCTGGACGACGTAGGTTCCCGTCGGCAGACCTTTCGTACCGAGATTGCAGATCCACTGCCCGGACGCCGTGTCGAAGTGGAAGACGGTCTCGCCGCCCGCCGGGCTGGCGGCCGTCGCCCGCGGCGCCAGGCGCCACCAGCAGCAGCGCGAAGATCCGCGGCGCCGTCGCGGCGTTGGCGCTGGTCACCGCGGCGCCACCGAGCGCGCCCTTCAGCTTGAGCGGGATCGTCTGCGGGGCATGGAACGAGCCGGCCGGCAACGCCGGCAGGACAGAAGCCCAGGATCGCGTTCACGTCCGCCCCCTGGGAGACCAAGTCCGCCCCCGCGGCCGGCGCGAACAGGCCGGTCATGGTGGTGAAGTAGCGCTTGAGCGTGGTCGTCCGGCCCAGGTTGTCGCGCGCGACGACGGTCAGCGGGCCGGTCCCGATGGTGGCGGCGCGCGAGAACGACCCGCCGGCGCCGATCGTCGCGCTCGCGCCGTTCACCAGGACCTGCAGGCTGGTCACGGCGGGGTCGCTGCTGAGGACCGTGCCGGTGACCGTCGCGGCGCCGCCCGCGGCGCCCGGGATCGGGCGCACCGCGAGCAGCATCGGCGCGCCGAAGTCGGCGGTGAGATCGTCGTCGTTCTCGAGGTCCAGCTGGCGCGTGTCGATCAGGGAGTTGAAGTTGCTGTCGACCGACGCCGTCGCGCCGGCGTAGCGCCCGGGCGGGAGGTTCAGGCGCCCGACGGCGGGGCTGCCATCAAAGGTGAAGGAGTTCGAACTGGCGCTCGTGTCGAGCAGGCCGTTCGCCAGCGTGTACTGGCCATGGTTCGCCGACCAGGAGATCGAGCTGCCGCCCGCGGGGGATTGAGCGTCACGGTGGCGACGCGGAAATTGGCCGCGGGAAGATCGACGGAGGTCGTCGCACCGGCGGTCACGTTGCCCACGAGGCACCGAGATGTTTCCCGTGTTCGGGTCGAGGAACGGGGCTCCGACGCGATTGGGCAGGGTGACAAAGGCGAAGCTGGAAGAAGCGGATCCGTTCCCGCTCGAAAAGTCGTAACTGTAGCCGGCCGGCGTTGACCGCCCGCAGCACCCAGTCCGTTCCGCGCGGGTCGAGGTTCAGCTCGTACCGCTCGGTGAATCGCATGGGCGGCGAGGCGTGCAATGAGGGCGTCCACCCGGCCCCGACTACCTGGTTGGTGTTGTTCCTGGGGATCCCTTCGTAGGTGGCAAGCGTGCCGCCAAAGACGACCGCGCCAAAGCGCCGGACATCCTCGGTGACGTTGCCCGCGATGATGCCGGGCGTGAAGGTGAGGGGCGCGACGGCGGCGCCGCCGGGCGGGACGTTCACGGTTATGACGTCGCTGCCGCTCATCGCCGTTGCCGATTCCGTGACCTGAAACAGCCCGTCGGGGGTGTTCAGCCGGCGCGACGCGCTGGCGAGCACCTTCCATGTCCCAGACAGCGCCGGGGTGACGTCGAACGACGCCGCCTGCCCCGGTCCGCTGCCAGAGCTGAAGGAACGTATCCCGGCGCAGTCACCGATGGTGGGCCCGCCATTGTTGGCCGAGACGAACGTGAAGTCGTGCGGGAACCCGGTCACCGAGAACGTGCCGCTGATCTCACCCGGCGCTCCCGGAACCACGACGACGATGTTGTCCGTGATCGGGTCGTTGTTTATGAGGAGGAAGTCGCTCCGCAGCACGTCCATCTGCGCCGGGCAGGTCGGCACCTGGTTCTGCTGGATGGTGACCGTCGAGTCGAGCTCGCTGAACGAGAAGCGGGCGCCCTGGACGCAGTAGCTCGCGGCCGGCGGGCTCACCAGCGCGGTGGAGAACACGCCGACGGAGAAGAACTGCTCCTGGCCTCCCGGCCCGGCGCTGGCGAGCAGCTTGACGAACGTGCCCGACTGGACCGAGACGCTCCCGCAGACGGCCACCGGATCGACGGACGCGTCGGCCGTCACGTTGATGGTGATCGGCGGGCCGCCGTCGGGCGTGGGGTGCACGAAATCGTTGAACCGGATGTGCGTGCCGCCGACTGTCGCGGTGCCACACGGTTCCGGATTGCTGGCGCAGTCGGCGATCACCGCGCCCACGAAGTAGGGCGTGTTTCCGTTCAGCGTCACCGAGTATTTCGCCTGCTTGTTCGAGATCTTCGTCAGGGGCACGACGGTGAATTGGGGGTTCTCGAAATCGGTGATGTCGACGAACACGACCTCGCCACTCTGCGCGGTGTTGAAGTGGGTGAGCGCGGTCCAGTCGACCGTGCCGGTCACCTTCACCGTCGAGGCCTGCGCGTTGCCGTAAGAGACAAACAGACCTGCCGCCATCGTGAGCAATATCGAAATGCGTCCCATCGCGCCCCCTTGTTCGGTGTGGCGCGCATTGAACGCCACCTCAGATACGCAAGCAATGAGAAGGTGTCTCCAGAAATGACGAGGTCATGCACAGCGACGCACGCGTGGTTACGCGCATCGGCGCCGCGCCGCCCCGGGCTGTACATCGCATTTTGTGTGGTCGGCGCGGCGATTCGTGAGAGAGTCGCCGCTACCTCGGAGGTGTCCGATGCGCAGGCGAAGCTGCACGCTTTGGGTGGGACTCTTCATCGTCGTCGGATCCGGTTGCGGCGGCGACGGAGGCGAGAAGTTCATGACGAGCATCCCGGGGGACACGCCGCTCGGCAGCCTCACGCCGTCCCAGAACGGCCAGCTCTGTCACGATCAGCAGGCATTCTTCTCGCGGGCCTCGATCGAGATGGACTCCTGTCGCATCGCCGCGTTCTTCTCCGCCGCCTTCGTCGCCGGTCTGTCGTCGACGTCGACCGACGCCGAGCTGAGACAGATCTGCGCCACCGCCTACGACGGTTGTCTCCATCCCGACGCCGGCGCGAGCTCCGGGAGCGGGGGCGAATGCACCCCGCCGCCCGCGACCTGCACGGCGACCGTCTCCGAGCTGGCGGCGTGCCTCGACGACGAGGTGTCGGCGACGCACGAGACGGCCAGCGCCGTCCCTGCCTGCAGCGCCTTCTCGCGCGCGGGCCTGACGGCCGCCGACGGGGGCATGCCGGCGACCGGGGGCGGCCAGCCCGAGAGTTGCCGTACGCTGACGGCGAAGTGCTCGGGCGGCTCCGACGCCGCGCAGGCGTTCGCGACTGACTACTGCGCGCTCGTCGAACCCTGTTGCGTGTCGCAGGGGCTCACGTCGCAGTGCGCGGGCACGCTGCTCGGTGCGGCGCTCGGCCTCGATTTCGACGCGGCGGCGGGCGCCACCTGCCTGGCAGCGCTCCACGCGCGCCAGGCAGGCCCCGACTTCTGCGGGAGCCTCGCGACCGTGCATCCGAGCTGGAACAATGACTCAGCGGTTATCCCGGAGTGCCTCGAGGTGTTCAAGGCGCGGGCAGCAGTCGGGACGGGAACCGCCGAGCCCGGCGCCGTCTGCCACCAGGACGCCGACTGCGCGCCCGGTCCCACCGGTCACTCCGCCTGCGTCTTCGACATTTTCCGCGCCGGCGCCGCCAACGACGGCAGCGAGATCTGCACGGGGATCAGCGGCAAGCCTTCAGACCCCTGCGTCGGCACATTCGCGAGCGGTGGATATCTTGGTAGTGGCAGTGGCCCGGCGCTTGGCTTCTTCTGTGACCGCAGCATGGGGCTGATCTGCGACAGCACCACGCAGCTCTGCGTGCCGGGGGCCGGCCTCGGCGAACACTGCGAGAGCTCCATCGACTGTGACGGCGTAGTCACCTACTGCAACTTCAACGCGAGCGTGCAGGCCTGCGCGCCGCGCCTCACCGCTGGCCAGACCTGCGCCAACACGGACGCCAGCGAGTGCTCCGACGGGACCTATTGTCACCCGACCACGCATCAATGCACGCCCCAGCACGGGTTCGGGGCCGCTTGCTCGCCCGTCATCTCGTTTCCTCCGAATCCTGGGCACCACCGGTTTGAGCGTGGCCCACGCGACCGCGTCGTCGAAATGCTCGTTGAACACCTCGTAAGAGACGTATGTATAACTGGCAAATCGCGGCGGAATGGCGGTCCAGAACGGTCCTCGCATCCGGCGAGCCGATGTTTCGGTGGTCGCGTTGGCGATCTGATGAATCTCGATGATAACGTACGAGGCGCTTGCCCGTCTCGTCGTCAACGGGCTGGCTTGAGCACGCGTGCGCCGTAGTCGGGCCGCGTTGAGCGGCATCTTCGGCGGTGCACGCGACGCTGCGGTCTGTCCGCCGCGGATAGCGCATGGGTTGAGATCGATGCACGTGCTCTCGGCGTCGGTGACGTTGTAGCGCTCGCCGTCGGCGACTGGGTACTGCGCGGCATACTCGCCGAGCCAAGTGGCTCTGGGCTGCCGGCGGCAACGCGACGCTCGTCGGCGAGAGCGTACCGGTATCGGTCGTCGCCGGCCGCAGACGTGCTCGCTGGCACGCTCGTGATCGATGGAGCAGCGATCGGATGTCGATCGTCGACGACCGCGCGCCACACGACGACGTCGCCCGCATCGCAGAGCTGACCCACGCCCACGCGCAGCCGCGCTCGCCGCTCGCGCTCGAGCGCGATCGATTAGCGCGGGCGGCCGCCATCGTTGCGGCCGTGGTCGGCGCAACCTTCTTCGTGCACTGGTGCGCTGGTCGGGCTGCCCATGCGCGATGGACTCCATGTTTGCGATCGGCGTGGCCGCGGCGCTCGTGCCCGAAGAACTCTTGCCCACGGTGACGCTGCCGCTGGCGATCCGGTGCGCCCCGCATGGCGAGCCGAGGCCGACAAGACCGGCCGCCCGCCATCAGAAGCGCTGCCGCCCTGGGCGGTGTTCGCGGCCAAGCCAACGCCGCCAACGTAAACACGCGACGAAACCACGACACGTCTGTCGTGTCGACTGACAGGTTTCCGGGCAGCTCGCGCCGCTTTGTTCACGGCGGGCGCGAGGAAGGTGATGCGCCGTCGTCGGTACGCGTCTTGCTCCGGAGGACGCGCGTCTCGCTCGACGCGGATTCCTGACCGAGTTTCGTCGTTTCCGCGCGACTCGAACGTTCAAACGAGGACAAGTCGTGCAGTCGACGAACGCAGTCTGATCATTCCGTGTTTGCCGTTGCCCAACCGACCAAAGGAGACCCTGATGAACCTGAAACAAGAATGTCACGGAGGGAGACGCCGGCTGCACAGCCGCGCATTCCTCGGCTCACTCGTGCTCGCATCGGCGAGCCTCAGCGCTTGCGGTGACAATCACGGCGACGACAGCGCCGACCTGCAGGCCATCCTCCACGACGGCGATCTCACGCAGGTCATGCGCAGCATGCTCACGACGGCGCCGCCCCGAGCCTGGCACAGGCACGGCGGGCACCGGCGGCACCATGTCGGGCGCCGGCGGCACGACGGGCGCGGGCGGCGCGGTCGGGAGAGCGGGCGCCCCGGGCACGGGCGCCGCGGGCTCGGTCGGCGCGGGCCGGGATCGGCGGCCCGGGCATGGGCACCGCGGGCTCGTTCGGCACGGCGACGGGACCGGCATGGGCGGCACGGGCCCGACCCGTAGCTTCCCTGGGCGAGGCCCAGGGCTTCTGGCGCTTCGACGACTGCAACATGGACCGCACCGAGCTCTTCGACAGCAGCTTCTTCGGCAACCACACGGCGTTCCGCTCGGTGACGGCCTTCTGCCGTCCGGGCATCTTGAATACGGGCATCGGCTTCGACGAGGACGACGACCTCGTCATCGTGCCTGACCAGCCGAACTTCGTGTTCTCCGAGGGCTTCACCGTCGCGGCATGGGTCAAGCCGACGGAGCTCGGCGGCGTCCGCACGATCTTCCGGAAGCGTCAGGACGGCACGAGCACGTTCGTGCTCGTCGAGAACGGCAAGAACTTCCAGATCGTCATCAGCCTCGCCAACGGCAAGGCGGCCGACGTGCAGGCCCCGGCGACGCTCGACAAGTTCACGCACGTCGCCGCGACCTACGACGGCATCTTCCTCAAGCTCTACCTCGACGGGATGGAGGCCGCTTCGAAGCGCGTCGTCGGCCGGCTCAGCGACGGCGTGGGCCCGCTGCTCATGGGCAACGACGCCAACAAGCGCCGCATCGACGGCATCATCGACAACGTCGTCTTCGACACGGTCCCGGCGACGCCCGCCGAGATCGCGAAGCTGACGTGCCTCCCGCAGCCCTCGGTGATGAGCGTGACGCCGGTCGATCCCGCGGCCGTGCCGCCGGGAACGCCCGTCAACTACGACGTGCAGATCACGAACAAC
Organism: uncultured Pseudomonadota bacterium; assembly: GCA_963778795.1. Taxonomy (GTDB): domain Bacteria; phylum Myxococcota_A; class Polyangia; order Fen-1088; family Fen-1088; genus DASRQZ01. The sequence continues at coordinate 1,312,407 of CAVZVU010000006.1, forward strand.
TCGTGCGAGGACGCGTCGTTCAACTTCAACGCGTTCTCGTTCAACTTCAACCCCAACATCATCGTGAGCCCGAACTTCGGGTATCGCGTTCGTTCCGGCGGCCAGCACCGCGCACCTCCCGTTCGCCGTGAGCGCCTCGCCGGACATCGAGCAGTTCGGAACGTCGCAGATCGGCGTGAACGCCCAGCTGTTCTCGTCCAACTTCGAGTCGTTCAACCAGATCGTGAACTTCTCGGTCTTCGACAACTCGACGCCGTGCACGATCAAGCCCCGGCGGGAGCTCGAGATCCGCGACGTCAGCGTCGTCGACGATCCGGTCCGCACCGGCCCGGGCGGCGCGTGGACGTTCGGCAAGCTCATGGAGAACATGGCACCGACGCCGGCCGACGCGCCCGCGATGGTCGAGGCGATGCTGTCGTCGTTCCTCAGCCAGCAGACGGTCAACAGCTTCACGCTCCCCCCGCGCACCGGCGTCCAGCAGGTTCTGGACAGCATGCGGGGCCCGGACGGGAAGCTCGATCTCTCGCGGCAGGCGTTCCGGCTGCTCGCGATCGTCAACCGCATCGACCTCAACGACGCTCTCGGCGTCCACGGCCGGCGAGGGTCGCTTCGTGTTCGGCTTCGCGCCGTTCGGCCAGACGCTGCAGGCGACGCTGATCATCGAGTACAACATCCCCGCGGCCTCGCAGGCGGAGATCGTCGACCTCGCAAACGCGTGGCACGCCCTCCGCGCGCTTCCCTTCCCGTCCGAGCAGTACAACGCGGCCCTGCAGGCGGTCACGGAGCGCTTCACGGCGCGCAACGCGGCGCCGGGACGCACGAACGGCAGCGCCCTCGGGCAGATCCGCACGAACGACTTCTTCGCGCTCGCCCCTTCGCGTGGGAGTTCCGTGAGTTCCACCTCGACGCCACGAGCGGCATGCTCGTGCCGGCGCCGGTCGCACTGACGCCGGATCGGAGCTTCAACTTCTCCGATCGGCTCGGGCGGTTCGTCCTCGCCAACGAGCCGGCGATCCTCGCCGAGAAGCACACCGTGCCGCTGATGTTCGAAGGCGCGCCGTTCCAGGGCGGCAACGTCGACGCCTCGGACTTCTTCACGTGGCAGGTGCCGGGCGTGAGCCCCGAGACGCGTCATCGTTTTGCGCGCAACACCTGCAACGGGTGCCACACGCAGCAGCGAGACGGGCGGCTCCGAGTTCCAGGTCAGGCCGCGCTTCCCGTTCCAGGAGTCGCAGCTGTCGGGGTTCCTCCTCGGCGCGGATGTGACCGACTTCGCCGGCCGGCGTGATCCGCCACTTCAACGAGCTCGGCCGGCGCGGGCGCATCCTGCACGACCTCGTCTGCCCGGAGGAGATGCTACCGCCTCCGCCGCCTGACACGACGCCGATCGGCGGCGGCATGGGCGGCCCGGTGGCGGCTTCCCGCCGCCGAAGTGGCGACGGCGGCGTCACCGGCACCGGCGGGGCGATCGGCGGCCGCAGACGCCGGCATCTCGACAGGCGCCGGGGGCGCGCCCGGAAGGTAACCCCACCAAGAGTGACCGGCGAACGGCCGGCGAGGCGCCGAACCACTTCGGGCGCCTCGCCGGCCTTTCGCATAGTCGACTCGCCGAGCGGGCGATGACCGACCTCGCGGTTTGGTACGCCGGCCACTTCGCGACCCTCAACCGTCGAGCGATTGAGCGATCGCGTCGGCGGAATCATTCAGGAACTGCGACCCCAGCGGGTCACGAGTCGCAGCGGTACTATGGCTCGATTGAGCAACGCGACGAACGTGCAAGTTCGGCCGGTCACCGGCGAGAACTGGGCCGACTTCACCCGCCTCTTCCAGAGCCGGGGCAGCCCACACTATTGCTGGTGCACGCTCCATCGCTTTCACGGCTCACGGAAGATGAGCGACGCCAAGAAGCGGCAGGGCATGAAAGACCTGGTCGAGAATGCCACCCCGATCGGCGTCCTGGCGTACGACGGCAGCGTACCGGTTGGCTGGTGCTCGATCGCGCCGCGAGAAACGTACGTCCAGCTCGAGCGCTCGCGAACAATGCACCGAGCGACTCCTCCTGCGACCCCGACCTGGGTCGTACTCTGCTTCTTCGTGACCCGGCCGTACCGCGGCCGCAACGTGACAGCCGCGCTCCTCCGGGGGGCTGTCGCGTATGCGCACGAGAATGGAGCCGCGATCGTCGAGGGATATCCGTTCGACACAGCGGGAGTCAGTTCTACACACCGGGGACACTCGTCGGCATTCAGGGCGGCTGGCTTCGAGCAGGACGACAAGCGGTGGTCGCTTCGCTTGGCACAAGGTCATTGAGGCCCGCGCTGATGCTGAAGACCGCGACGGCGCGCTCGACGTAGTAGAGCATGTCCGTGACGGCAAGCGGTCGGTAGCGGATCAGAGTCGGCGCTCAGCGCTTCGCGAGCACGCCGTCGAGCCGCGCGTAGCTCTGTTCCATCCCATCCGTCATGCCGGTAGCGACTGCGGCATCGCGAGCGCGCCTGTTCCCGAAGTCCATGACTGTCGTCATGGTGGTGACTCCCCTGTCCTCCGTGAAGTCCACACGGATCATCGCGCCTTCACCCATGTCGCCGCCCACGTCGCCAGGGTCGAAGTACTCGCTGTGTACGAGCTTGGCAGGCGCGTCTACTTCCTTGAACTCACCGTGGAAACCGAACTCCTTGCCGCCTTCGGTTGCTGCGCCAGCGCCAGCGATACTTGCCGCCGACGCGCACGTCCATCTCGCACACAGGCATCGTCCAGCCTGGCGGTCCGAGCAGCCAGCGCTTCACGAGCTCTGGCGTCGTATAGGCTTTGTACACGAGGTCGCGCGGCGCTTTGAACGAGCGCACAACCTTCACTTCGCGATCACTCGGCTGACTGACTTGGGCCTTCTCGAATCCTGTGGTCATGGTCTTTCTCCTGTGTGTTGTCTTGGTGTGAGCTTTCAGCTCGTTACTTCTTCTTGGGCTTGGAACGCGGCGCGGGCCGCTGCAGCTCTTCGAAGCAACCCATCCAGGCGCTCGAAGCTCGCTTCCCAAGCGGCGCGATAGCGCTCGATCCACGCGTTCGCTTCTGCGAGCGGCTGCGCTGCGAGCTTGCGCGGGCGGCGCTGCGCGTCTTGGCCCACCGAGATCAGCCCCGCGCGTTCCAGGATTTTGAGGTGTTTGGAGATGGCGGGCTGGCTGATGTCGAACGGCTCAGCCAGCTCCGTCACCGTCGCCTCGCCGAGCGCGAGCCGGGCCAGGATGGCCCGACGCGTGGGGTCGGCGAGTGCCATGAAGGTGTGGTCGAGTCGACTATCAGCGGCTTGCATCGGCTGAACCATTCGGTTATATAACGATAACGTTATTCATAGTCGACGCAGTGTCAAGCCAACGTGTAAAAAAACAGCGGCTGCTCGGGCCCCACAGGAGACACACATGTTGAAGAAGGTTGCGTTCACGATGTTCGCAGTAGAAGACAGCACGCGAGCGCGCGCATTCTACGAGAGCAAGCTCGGCTTGCGGCGCGGGAGCAGCTCCGACAACGGCGTTTGGACCGAATACGACTTACCGGGTGGCGGATGTCTGGCACTCTTCAAGCACCCCGACCCAGCACAGCAAACGCGCGGCAGCGGCGGGGCGAGCATCGCATTTGAGGTCGAAGACCTGGACGCCTTGATCCCTCAGCTCAAAGCCAAAGGCGTGACCTTCAAGTCGGAGATCATCCCGTCGCCAGTGTGTCGCATGTCGATCATCGAAGACAGCGAGGGCAACTCGATCGTCCTGCATCAGCTGAAAGCCAAGTAACTCGTCACGCCCTGCTCGAAGGCGCTTCGAAGGCCGGACCCCGTCGCCAGAGAGAAGTCGACCTTGCTCGCCTCAGGGCGGCCCAGGGGAAGTGCCGCTTCGGCCCCGCCGACCTGGAGGGAAAGCTGGTGCCGGAGCCCGCGCGCGGTTTGTTAGATCCGGTTCGTGCCCGCCCAATCGCGCCTGTGCTAGTCTGCGCCCATGAGCATCCGGATCGAGAGTCCAGCCGAGGCGTTCGCGGCGATCGCGAGCGTCGTGATCGCAGCGGATAGCATGGGCACCATGGCGGAGCGCAACGCGGTCCTGGGGCGACTGAAGGAGACCCCGGTGCTGTCGGGGCAAGACAACGCCGCGCTGACCGCGCTCCTGACCAAGGTCACCGGCCACCTGTGCGACAAGCTGCCGGTCACCGAGACGGGGTCCTTCACCTCCGTCGCTGTCGGCGAAGTGATCGCCGCGGTCAAGGGCGTGCTCACCCCCGAGCAGCGCGCCCTGGCGCTGAAGCTGGCCGAGGCCACCATGAACTCGGATGGCGCCAGCGACAGCGAGCGCGCCCTGCTAACCCAGCTGCGCGCCGGCCTGTCGTAGCGCCGCCCCCGGCCGTGAACCGGGAGCGCTAGCTACTGGTTCCGCGTGACGTGGAAAGCACCGTTGGTCACGACGGCCTTCCGCGCTGTTGACGGGTCTGCCCCGAACGGCGACAGCGTCGCGGTGAACGTTCCCTCCAATATGTCGCCGAGCGCGGGCGCCGCGGCGGTGACGGTGACGCTGCAACTTGCGGCGGGACCGTCGGAGCACACAATGGGGGTGTTGAGCTCGATCAGCTCCATCCAGGAGGGCGGGCAGGTGGTGGTGCCGACGCTGTTGGGGATGGAAAGGTTCCAGCCGTCGAGCAGCGAGGTCTTCCCGGCGGCCACCCAGAGCGCGGTCCCGTCGCCCCCTCTCTTCCCGGCCGAGGGCTCGAACGCGGCACGGACGCGCACGCCGTCCACGTCCGCGGTGACGAAATCCCCGGAATCGGTTCCCTCCGGATTCGGCGCAGCGCCGCCCCCGCAGCCGCCTCCGACCGCTGCGAGCAGGCTCATCGCGAGCAAGCCGAGATTATCCACAGCTCATTGTACATCGCCATGCCGCGGGTGCGGTGGCTCCCGGGCGACTGACCGACACCTTCCTCGCAAATTCTTCGGGGCCGCCAGGCGCGCCGCCGCCTCGACCGCCCCGACGCCCCCAGCGGGCGGCGTACAACGGCGCCCGGCCTTGCGCTGATTTCAAAATGATCCTGGGGAGTTCGGATATGCCGCTGGAGCCCGAGCTGAACCGCGGCGATCCTTCGTCGGCAAGGCCCCCTTTCACGCCATCGTGGTCGAGCTCGTGCGGGATGACCCGGCGACCGCCGAGTGGTCTTGAAGTGGGTTGACGGCGGCGTACTTGTCGTTCGGGGACCGCGATCATTTAGTTGCTAGCCAGGTCTTTACCAGCGTGCCGAAGTCGGTGAGCCCGGTGAGGGCCGTGCTCGTGAACATCGGCGGTGACCAGGCGTTGTCGGTCACCCAGGCGGTCCAACTGGCGCCGTTGGCGTCGATGGTCGCCTGGAGGGCGGTGCCCCATGCGTGGGAGTTAGGGTCCGTCGCCGTGTAGCCCCATTCGGTAACGAAGACCGGCGCGCTGGCTACCGCGGTCGCGACCTGGGTCTGGAACGCCTGGTTCCAGTTGGCCGGGTAAATGTGCGCCGTGTACATGAAGTTGCTGCCCCGCGGGGGATCCGTCACCGCGTCGCCGGTGTGCTGATCCCAGGCGTTGGATGGAACGACGATGATGTTCTGGGGAGCCGCGGCCCGGACGACGTCTACCAATCCTTGAACCACGGGTTTGAGCGTGGACCAGGGGACCTTGTTGTCGATAGGTTCATTGAAGAGCTCGTAAAAGACGTTTGTATAACTGGCAAATCGCGGCGCGATGTCGGTCCAGAAGGTCCTTGCATCCGCAGCCGATGTTCCGGTGGTCGCGTTGTCGATCTGATGAAAGTCGATGATGACGTACAAGCCCTTGCCCGTCGCGTAGTCCACGGCTGGCTTGAGCACGCGTGAGACGTAGTCGGCCGCGTTGAGGGGCATCTTCGGCGTGCAGGCGGCGCTGGGGCCTGTCCCCACCGGGTAGGGCAGGGGCGAGCAGGTCGGCGCGGTCCCGTTGTACGTGATGAGCGGGTACACCGGCATCCGGACGACGTGCCCCTGGACGCTGGCGGCCGCGACCTTGTCCAGGCGATTGGTGATTCCGGCCGCGCTCTGACCGCCGAACATGTAAAGCGATCCGATGTCGATCAACGACGACCCACGCAACACGACGGCGTTGCCCGCAGGATCGCGCAGGTGATTGCCGTCGACGGTCAGCGCGGGAAGCCCGCCGCCGCCCGCTCCCGTGGTCGCGCCACCGGCACCGTTGCTGCCCGCGCTGCCCATGTTCCCGCCCGCGGCGCCGCCGCGCCCGGTCGTGCCGCCCGATCCGGTGGCCCCGCCGAGACCAACGGACGCTCCGCCCACCCCAGACGCGCTGCCGCCCTGGCCGGTGTTCGTGGCCCCGCCGACCCCGTCAGGCGTCGGTGACTCGGCGGTACCGCAAGCGCCGAGACCCAGCCACATTCCTGCGCTCGCGCAGACCAGCAATCGGAAAAGGCCCTTCATTAAGCAACCTCGCATTAGGATTCTTAGTACTTCTCTGGAGGCGGCCGCCCCGGCGGCCGGTCGCGAGATCGTCCACAACGACATCGCGAGTCAAGAAAGAATCGAGTCTCCCTCGTGCAGGCAGGCCCAGTCAACCCCCTTGTCCGAACTCGGTCTCAGGGGCACCCTGCCAGCTGACCCGTCAGTGATCCAATGGTGACGCAACGATGCTATCGGCCGCTGCGCGCGCTGCTCGGCGGGCTTTCGCTCGCCGTGCTCGCGAGCGGGTGCAAGGGTAGCGGACCCACGGACATCGGCGGGTCCGGCGGCACCGCGGGCTCCGGCGGATTGACCGGCGCCGGTGCGGGCGGATTGACCGGTGCGGGTGGGGCCGCGGTGGGGAGCGGAGGCCACGCCGGCGCAACCGGGACCGGCGACGGGTCCGCCTGCGACACGGCGACGTACGACCAATTGATCCTGTGTGATCGTCCGGTCGGATACTGGGCCGTCGGCAAGGGCTCGGGCACCGAGCCTGACCTCTCCGGCAACAACAATGCCGGAACCTACAAGGGCGGCGCCGCTACGCTGAGCACGCTACCGAACGGTGATCCCGTCACGGTGTTCAACGGCTCGAGCCAGTACCTGACCGTTCCGTCGCGAGCGTCGTATTCGGTCCCAACCACGCACAGCCTGACGTGGGAGGGGTGGATCCGACCGGACGTCTTGCAGTTTCCCAATGACAGCGGCAGCGGCTACGTCGACTGGATGGGGAAGTGCCAGGACTACGCGCCGACGTGCGAGTGGGAGGCGCGCATGTACAGCACCACCAACTCGGAGAGCCGCTGCAATCGGATGTCGGCCTACGTGTTCAACTCGGGCGCCGGCCTGGGATCCGCCGCCGACTGGCAGCCTAGCTGCGGCCTCATCGAGGCGGGCAGCTGGTACCACGTGGTTGGCGAGTACACGACCCTGGGCCAGCCGCCCGATTGCAACAACGCCTCGACGTACCCGGGCTCGATAGACATCTGGGTCAACGGCGTGCGGTGGAATCACGCGTCCCACGGCCAGACCGGGTGCATGAGCCAATATAACGTCGTGCCGCAGGCGCTATCGAGCCCGCTCAACATCGGCACGATGGCAATGGACGGTTGGTTTCCTGGCGCCATCGGCAAGGTCGTCGTTTACGACTATCTGCTGAGCGCGGCGCAGATAACCGCTCATTACCGCGCCATGACCAGCAAGCAGCCGATCGGTACCTGCGCCAGCACCTGCAGCTTCTGACGGCACAGCGGAGTTCATCTTCATCCGATCCAATGGCGGCGAAAGATCCTGGCTCACTTCGGGTCACTACTCAATTTGAGACTGGCGGTGCCGGTGGAGAGCGGGAGACGGGTAACGCGTCAGAGTCCGTTCGACGCCAAACACGTGGACTTTCCCCACGCAGTTGGCTATCAGCCGTCCATGACGACGCCCCGTTCGGTGCCTTCTCTTGCGGCTGATGGCGGGTTCGCCGCGCTCGGGCTGTCCGCCACCCTGTGTCAGGTGGTGTCCGAGCTCGGCTTCGCCACGCCGACGCCCGTTCAGGCGCGGGCCATTCCTGTGTTGCTGGCGGGCCGGGATCTGATTGGACAGTCGACCACCGGCAGCGGAAAGACGGCGGCCTTCGGCCTGGCGATCTTGCAGAAGCTGAACCGAGGCCAACGCCACCCGCAGGCCCTGATCCTGTGCCCCACGCGTGAGCTGTGCGCGCAGGTAGCCGGCGAGCTCCGCAAGCTGGGGCGACGTGAAGTCGGCCTGGCCGTCCTGATCCTTTCGGGCGGGCAGCCGATCAGGCCCCAGCTGGCGGCGCTGCAGCGGGGCGTACACGTGGTCGTCGCAACTCCGGGCCGCGCGCTCGACCACATCGTGCGCGGCTCGCTGGATCTGAGCGGCGTCACGACCCTCGTCGTCGACGAGGCCGACCGCATGCTGGAGATGGGGTTTGGCGCCGAGATGGAGAAGATCCTGAGCGGGGCGCCGAAGCCGCGGCAGACCATCTTCTTTTCGGCCACCTATCCGCGTTCTATCGAGGCGATGACCGAGGCGCATCAGCGAGATCCCGAGCGCCTCACCGTCGGCGCATCGGAAGGTCCCCCGGATCTCCTGCGCCAGCTCGCCTACGCCGTGGACGACCGGGATGACAACGCTCGCCTCGGCACGCTGCTCGCGCTCCTGCAGGCGAGCCCGCCCGCCTCGGCCCCCGAGTCGACCATCGTCTTTTGCAATTTCAAGGCGACGGTGGCCCGGGTCGAGCAGGCGCTCGCCGCGGCGGGGGTCAGCAGCGCCAGCCTGCACGGCAACCTGGAACAGCGGGAGCGCGACTTCGTGATGGCGAAGTTTCGCAATCACAGTATTCGCGTGCTGGTGGCGACGGACGTCGCCGCGCGCGGCCTCGACATCGAGGGGCTGGATCTGGTGGTGAACTTCGAGCTGCCGTTTCAGCCGGAGATCTACATCCATCGCATCGGACGCACCGGCCGCGCGGGCAAAGCGGGGCTGGCGGTGTCGCTGGTTGGTCCCCAGGATCGCGCCAAGGTGAAGGCCATCGAGGCCGCGCTCGGGTCGCCGCTGGAGCGTCACGCGGCCCCCGCGGCCGACCTGAAAAAGGCGCCGGGAGATGCGCCCGCGTCCCGGTCTGCCGTTCACGCCGACGCGACGATGGAGACGCTCTACATCTCCGGCGGCCGCAAGGACAAGGTGCGTCCCGGCGACATCCTGGGCGCGCTCACCGGCGAGGCAGGCGGATTCCCGGGCAGCGACGTCGGCAAGATCGAGATTCACGAGCGCTTTTCCTACGTGGCCATCGCCAAGGGGAGCGCGGCCCGCGCGATCGAGCGACTGGGCGCGGGACGCATCAAGGGGAAGAAATTCAAGGTGGGGTTGGCGCGCTAGCGATGTGGCGTGCCGCGCGGTCGCGTGGGGCGGACTGAACGCGCTCGGCACCCAGGGCGCGGTGGCGCCGTGAGCTATCCGCCAACGACTCACTCGCTTGAGCTCGGGCGGCCGGCAACGCTGGCGCAGTGTTACCATCGCGCGACGATGTCGATGGTACGCGCTTCGAAGTCGCTCTCGCGCTTGCCCTTCAGCTTGCTGGTCGCCTTGTCGGCGTGCGCGTCGTGCAGCTGGCAATCGCGCGCCGGTGATGCAGCCGTCTCGTCGGCCGAGGGATCAGCCGCGGAGGCGTCCGTCACCGACGGGTCGGCAAACGATGGGCGGGTCGGCGATGGGTCGGCACTCGATCTTTCGGGAACGCAGATCGCGTCTTGCGATCCGCCAGGCCTCGTGCCGGGCACCGCAAACCGTCTGGCGGGGCTGGACCGGGCCAATGGCCCGCCGCCGGCACTGGGCGATTTCGTGCGCGCCACCATCGAGGGACAGAGCTACGACTTCTCGACCACATTCGACGCTCCGACCATCACCGCCAGCAACAGCTTCACGCTGCGTTTCGCGCGCGGCTCTGGCCAGAACGGGAGCAACGTCCAGGTCACCCCGTTGGCCTCCGGCGACTGGCGCCTCGGCAGCAGTGACTGCACGTCGTTCGCGCTCGGATTCGCCAACCCGGCCGTCGGGCTGGAGGCCGAGCTCTGGTACTCGCGCGCTTGTTGTTACCTGGACGTCACCAAGCTAGCGACCGCGGAGGGGGACACCGTCGAAGGGACGTTCTCGGGCGTGGTGGTCGATTCGCGGGACAACAAGCTGCGCATCACCGACGGTGCGTTCCGGGTGACCGCCCGGGGGCCGTGACGGTTCGCGCACGATCGGCTACGCGCCGCCACCTCCGGCCCGGAGCCCTCGGCAGAATCATTCGTGAAGTCTGGCGACCCCTGAACACACCCTGCGTTCCGCGGTGGCCGGCGATTCAATTTGAGACTGGCGGTGCCTGTCGCGTTTTTGGAGCTCCGAGCGGCGTAGGGCGGCGGGCCGCACCAACCCGAAACGCACCGGACCCGTAGCGGGCGCCGGCCGGCAGTATCCTCGCGCCGCTCTATCGCAGCGCCGAGGCGTAGAGCTCGAGCAACGCCTGGAAATGCCGCTCCGCTCCCTCGGGGTTGTGCACGGGCGTGTCGGAGGGGACCCAGCCGTGACGCATCCCCGCGTAGGTTTCGATGCGGTGGTCGACGCCGGCGGCGGTCAGCGCCTCCTCGAGACGCCGCTTCATGTCGTCCGGGAACGACGGGTCCTCGACCGCGGCCGCGAGGTAGACCTTCACGCCGCGCATCTTCGGCGCCAGCAGGTGCGGGCTGTCGGGCGCGTCAGTGGCCAGGTTGCCGCCGTGGAACGACGCCGCCGCGGCGATGCGATCCGGGAACGTCCCGGCGGCCGTCAGCGAAAACCGCCCGCCCATGCAGTAACCGGTCGTCCCGATCTTCGCGGCGCGCGCATCCGCGAGGGCGCCCACGTATTCGAGAAATGCAGCGGTGTCGCGCATGACGTTGGCGGCGCTGGCCGTCAACGCGGTCTTGCTCCACGCCTGGCGCGCCGCCGGATCGGAGAACAACGACTTCGCGTCGGGCGCCTGGTACGGCCCGGCCCGGTAGAAGAGATCGGGCAGCAACACCAGATGGCCGGCGTCGGCGATGCGCTCCGCTATCGGAAACAGCGCCGGGCGCATACCGACGCCGTCCATGTACATCAGGACCGCGGGCCACGGGCCGTCGCCCGCCGGCCGGAACAGCGACGCCGGGCAGCTGCCGTCGGGGGTCGGGATCGTCACCGCGGTTCTCGACATGCGGCCATTGTAGCGGCGATCGGCTAGAGTGTCGGCGCGAGATGGTGTTTCCGTACGCGCGGTACTCGTGGCGAAACGTCGATGCGCGCGCCTCGGTGAGGATCGACTCGGGAACGGCGGCGGCTTCAAGATCTGGTACGGCAATGGCGTCGTTTGGCGTCCGGGCGCGGTGGCATTCCTGCCCGCGCTGGTGCTCGATTTTCGCGATGGCTGGGGCGGTTGCCGCCCCTCTAGAGAGCTGAGCCAGGTTCGCCCGGGGCGGCCCTTGGGGCTGCTCGCTTTCCGGGGAGCTGACCGTAGCTCTTCAGCTTGCGGTACATCGTCGCCGCTCCGATCGCGAGCAGCTTGGCGGTGTACGTCTGATTTCCGCCGTTCAATGCCAGCGCCGCCAAGATGTATTCCTTCTCGATCTCTCCGAGCGGTCGCACGGTCCCCCTGATGGACGCGGGGGCGTTGCTCGCCTGGCGAACGTCTTCGGGGAGGTCCTCTAGCTCGACGCGGGTTCCCCGCGCGAGGGCGACGGCGCGCTCCATGGCATTCTCGAGCTCGCGCACGTTCCCCGGCCAACCGTATCGCAAGAGCTGATCGGCAGCACCCGGGGCAAGTCCCGAGATCTTGCGCTTCATCCGCAGCGCCACGTCCGCCAGCAGCACCTGGGCCAGTGGCAGGACGTCGTCTTTGCGCTCCCGGAGCGGCGGCACGTGCAACTCGACGACCTTGAGCCGGTAGTAGAGATCCTGCCGGAGCTGACCACCGGCGACGCCGTGAGCGAGGTCGCGATTGGTCGCGGCGAGGACGCGCACGTCGACCGGGCGGGTCTTGTTCTCACCCACGCGTCGCACCTCCCGCTCCTGGAGCACCCGCAGGAGCTTGACCTGCATGCCGGGCGAGACCTCACCGATTTCGTCGAGCAGCAGCGTTCCGTTGTTGGCCGCCTCGAACAGGCCCGGTCGATCCCCGGTCGCGCCGGTGAAGGAACCCCTGGCGTGGCCGAAGAGCTCGCTCTCGAGCAGCGTCTCCGCGATCGCGCCGCAGTTCACCGCGATAAACGGCCCGGCCGCGCGCGTGGACTTCTCGTGCACCAGCCGCGCGATCCGTTCCTTGCCCGAACCACTCTCGCCCGTTATGAGGATCGTGGAGTCGACCTGAGCCACGCGGCACGCCAGATCCACCAATTGTTCCATCGCCGGGCTCTTGGCGACAATCCCCAGTGGCTCGGCGACATCGCGTTCCACGCGGACCAGCGCCTCCTGCAGCGCGCTCTCGAGCAGCTTCTGCGCATTCTGCTCGGCCATGACCTGCTGATAGAGCCTTCTGGTTTCCAGGTGCAGCAGCCGCACCTCCAGCATGTTGTAGACGCGCGTCAACACCTCGCCGAGATCGAACGGCTTGCTCACGAAATCCTTGGCGCCGGCCTTCAGCGCGCGAACCTTGTGCTCCGATTGCGCGGTTATCACCAGCACCGGCAGATAGCCGTCGGTTTCGATCTCCTTCAGGCGTTCCATCACCTGAAACCCATCCATGGCAGGCATCACGAGATCGAGCAGGATCAGGTCGTAACGGTTCTTGCGGTGAAGATCGCAGACCCCATGCGGATCGGTGGTCGACGCGACCGAGGCATATCCGGCACCGCGCAGCGTTCGCTCGAGCAGATAGACATTGCTCTCTTGGTCGTCGACGATAAGGACGCGGGCCTGATGGATCTCGGATGAGCCGATCATAGGTTTGGCTCAGCGTTGTTTGTTTGCCGAGCTTTGCTCTCCGCAAAGATCAATGCCGCGTCCAGCGTGTCCATGAAGTCATTGACCTTGATCGGCTTGGTGAGATATCGGAACAGCCCTGCTTTCATGCCCTTTTCGATGTCGTAGGGCATCGCGTTGGCGCTCAGGGCGACGATGGGGATGTGTGCGGTGGCGGGGTCGTTGCGCAAGACCGTCGCGGCTTCGATGCCACTGATATCGGGCAAATTTATGTCCATCAGGATCACGTCCGGTTGGCTGGAGCGCGCAATCTCGATCCCGCGCCTGCCGGTCACGGCGCTCAGTAGCCGCAGATCGGCACGACGCGCGACCAGCCGCTCGATCAGTTTCAGGTTGGCGGCGTTGTCCTCCACATACAGCAGGACGCGCAACCGCTCGTCGCTGTGGGCGCGCGACTTGGCCAGCTCTCTCGCTTGGCCGCCTCCGGCGGCAAATTGCGGGGCCGCCGCAGTCGCCAAATCAAACCAGAAGACGCTTCCCACCCCAACGGTGCTCTCCACGCCGATGACGCCGTCCATCAGCGCGATCAGTTGCTTCGCGACCACGAGGCCGATGCCTGTGCCCTCCACGCCGCCCGCCTCCTGTCCAAGACGGTTGAAGGGCTGGAACAGCTGCGCCAGCCGCTCTGGAGCCAAACCCGCGCCGGTGTCAGCGATTCTCACGCGAAGTCGCCCCGGGACACCGCTCGCGTACGTCACCTCGACCGTCCCTTCCGGGCGGTTGTATTTGATCGCGTTGGAAAGCAGGTTGATCAGGATCTGCTTCAAACGGGTGCGATCGGCATGAACAAACCGGGGGATGTCGAACCGCGGGAAGGTCATACGAATGCCGTATTTCTGCGCCTGGCCCTCGATCATGCCCTGGCATTCGAGCATGACGTCAGCAAGCGACACCGGCTCCAGCGACAGCGACACCTTTCCGGACTCGATCTTCGCGAGATCGAGGATCTCGTTGGTCAGCGTCAACAGGTGCCAGCCCGCCCGCAGGATCTGGCCGATGCTCTCCTTCTGGGCTTGGTTTGGCCCCGGGGAGTCGGAGTCCATCAGCTGCGCAAAACCGAGGATCGCATTGAGCGGAGAGCGAAGCTCATGGCTCATGCTCGAGAGGAAATCCGATTTCGAGTGATTGGCCGTCTCCGCGGCCACCGTGGCATTCTGCAGCTCGACGTTCTTCTCCTGCAGTACTTGATCCAGCCGCTTGCGCTCCGTGATGTCGCGGGCCGCGGCGAACACACCCTGCAGCTTCCGGTCGCGATCATAGAAAGTACTCGCGTTGTAGGACACCACGGTGTCCCTGCCCTGATTGCGCACGGTGAGCTCGTAGTTCGTGACCTTGCCGTCCGCCAGCACCAGCCTGATGCCCGCCTCCGCCCGCTCCGGGTCCGTGAAGTAATTCTTGAACGGCGCGCCGATCAACTCGTCGCGCGTGTGGCCCGTGAGCGTTTCCATCTGTCCATTGACGTCCGAGATGATGCCCTCCGGATCGGTCGTCATCAAGGCGTCGACGTTGGATTCGATGAGAGAGCGTGTGTAGAACTGCTGATCGCGCAGGAGCTGGTCCAGCTTCTTCTGCTCCGCTTCGACCTGCTTGCGCGCGGTATTGTCGGTGCCGATCAGGAGATAACCGATGATCACACCTTCAGCGTCGCGCAGCGCGGTGACCGACACGACCGCCGGGATGCGGCTGCCATCCTTGCGGAGATAGGTCAACTCATAGATGTCCTCGATCCCGCGAGACGCCTTGAAGGCCAGGGCCTGGAAACCAGGCGAAATGGCCGTCTCCAACTCGAGGCTGAGAGTCTTGGCGCGCGCGATCACCTCCTGCGGATCGGAAATCTCGGCCGGCGTTATCTTGTTCAGCACCTCGGTGGCCGCGTAGCCGAGCATCCGCTCGGCACCGACGTTGAAGATCTGGATGACGCCCTTCGCGTCCGTGGCGATGATCGAGAAATTGGCGCTGTTGAAGATCGCGTCCTGCAAGGCGCCGGCTGCCAGCAGCGCGGCATGCCGCCGGCCCTCGGGGGTGACGGCGAGTGGCACGGCGCCGGAGGCCGCATCGGTGGCTTGGGATCCCAGGATTGTGCTGCTCACAGGGGTGAAGGGCCTAGCAGCAACTCGTGGGCCATCTCCCCACACAAGTAAGTTCAAGGTCTTGCATGGCAGGCACGCGCCGGGACCGAGATAAAGTCAATCAATGTGAAGGACGGTTGCTTCAAGTTGAAGGAGCAACGCCCGGACGTGTACTGGCGCCGTCCTCGCTCCCAAGGGGCACCGTGCAAGCCCATCGCGGCCGGACGGGGGGGCGCTGGCGCTAGTGGCTCTCCCGCGCGGTCGCTATGGCACTGGCTTTCTGGTCGGAGAGTCGCTCGAGCTCGGCGATGAGTTGTGCCCCGAGGAGCAGGATCAGCGCGGCGGTCTCGAGAGTGAGGAGCACGACGATGGTCGTCCCCAGCGAACCGTAGACCACGTTCACCATGGACAATGTCCGGAAGTACCAGACCAGGACGTGCCGTACGATTTCCCAAAGGCCGGTCGCGGCCACGGCGCCGATAAGCGCGCGTCGAAACGTCACACGCTGGACGGGCAGGACCATGTACAGCGCGGTGAGCATCAATGCCGAGCCAGTCATCCCAAGGACGTGCAGAAGCGTCCGAGAGAGCTGGGCGAGAGACCAGGCGTGCCCGAGCAGGAGGACCGAGCTACGTCCGACGGCCTCGAGTCCACCGGTAATCAGGGTGACCAGCAGGAGGCCCACGCCGAGCGCCATCACGAATAGATACGGAATGACGGCTGAAAGGGCGGCGTGCCTGCGCTTCGTTGGGACGCGGTGGTGGAAGATCATCGCCATGGCGTTCTCCAGGATCAGAGAAGGCCATCGAGCTGAAGAAGAGCAGTGCCCCAATGCCGATGCCACCGATCACGTCACGATGTTGGAGAAACGCCGCGACCTGCGTGGTGATGGCGGGCGCCTGGCCGGGCACCAGGAAGTCAAGGTTGATCGCCAGGGTGTGGATCAACCGGGCTTCGTCTACGAAATGCGACAGGGCCACCAACAGGAGAGCGAACAGGGGAACCAGAGAAAGCAGCGTGTAATAGGCGACGGCCCCCGCCAGCAGAAGACCCTGGTTCCGCCGAAAGTCGGCCACAAAACGACGGACCAGAGACAATCCGAAGAGATTCATAGCAACAGCGAGGGTAGAGGGTCGCTCACTTCTGAACTCGATGAGGGGACTGAGCAATTGGAGTGCCAAGAGACTTTAGTAGGTGTGGGACCGAACTTGTGGCGGCCCTCGGTAAGTCGCAACGAAAGCTCGCGTGCCCGTCGGTGCAAAGCGCGCGTCACCAAGGACGTCTTGCGAAAGATCTGCGTCGTGCTCGTGTCGATGCGCCGGCCGTGGTGACTTCAGGGCCCAAGATGCCCCGACGCGGCTTCGACGGCGGCGACCACGACTCCCATCGCGCGAGCTCCGAAGTTCGTCTCGGTGCTGAAGCTCCAGGTGCTTCCATCGTCCAGGATGAAGTCAACGGTGTCTACGGCCTCGCCCCCGCTGTTGCTCAACGAAGCGCTCCGGATGCGGCGAAGATCCAGTACGCGCCGCATCGTCCGCAGTCCTCGCTTCTCGATTGTCAACGAGCCGGTTGACTGGTCGACGGTGATCTTGCAGCGCGAGTAGATCATCAGTGAAGTCGCCACCACGCACGCCATCACCCAGAACCAGCACTGGGCGGTGGTCAGTGGATGCTGTTCGGCGCGCTGCAGCGGTCCGGCAAGCAGCACCGCGACGAGCAAGTTGACCCACCAGTTCCGCCGGGTCATCTCGACGAACACCACCGCCCGTTGCCGATCCTTCGCCCCCTGCTCGCTGGTCGGCGCGGTGCTCATACCTGGGCCTAGTTAAACACGAAGATGCCAGGCGCGCGCGACCGGTCGGGGCCGCGGCGGCCTGCGGAGCAAGCCGGCCGGGAGCGTCGACTGGTTGTCGTGTGATGTCGACGGTCGGCCCACCGCGACGCCCCCGTGCCTTCGTGTTACCGTCCGATTGTCCAGAGTTCTGACGACGGAGGTTCCCTCATGCGTCACCGTTCGAACACGACGATCGCCGCGATGGTCCTGGCCGCCAAGACCGCGGCGTACGCAGCGTCGCCGGTCCCCTCTGCCTCTGACGAAAAGCGCGAATTCCAGCTTCAGGACACGCACACGGCGAAGGCGGCGCACGGTGCCACGGCATCGAAGATCGCGCCGACCAGGACCGAGGCGGCGATGAAGCTGTTCGTCGTGGACAAGGACAAGGGGCCGGTCAAGGGGGTCGTCATCTTTCTGACCGGGCCGGACAAGACGAAATACTACGCCGACGCGACGGACAGCGAGGGGTACGCGGAGGTGCTGGTGCCGGTGGGTCGGAGATACGACGTCACCTTCCTGAGTCTCGGCCGGCGGGAGATAGCGGCCACGGTTCCCGTGGAGGACGAACCGAATCAATCCGTCAAGCTGACCCTGCGCTACAAGCGTGAGCTCGCCCAGCAGCCTTTGATCCTGGCCGGGGTCAACTTCGACACGGCCAAGGCGACGGTCCGGCCCGAGTCGTTCTCGCACCTCGACGCGGTGGTCGAGTTCATGGCCCACAAGAAGAGCGCCCGCGTCGAGATCTCGGGCCATACCGACAACGTGGGAAACGCCAAGACCAACAAGACGCTGTCGGAAAAGCGCGCGCAAGCCTGCCGCAACTACATCGTGTCGAAGGGCATCGACAAGAAGCGGCTGGATGCCGTCGGCTTCGGCGACGAGCGCCCCATCGCCCCCAACGACACCGACGAGGGCCGCCAGAAGAACCGCCGGATCGAAGCGAAGGAGCTGTAGTAGCGCGGGTTAGTTTAGACTGCTCGCGATGACTGACAGGGACTCCGTGAAACATCGTCGTGTCTCGTTCGCGATCGTCATCGCGAGCCTCGTCGCCGCGTGGTCGGTCGCCCACACCGCCCCGGGCGCCGACAGACCCTGGATGAACGCGGCGCTCGACGCCGATCGGCGCGCCGAGCTCGTGCTCGCCGAGATGTCGCGGGCGGAGAAGCAGACGCTGGTGTTCGGCTACTTCGCGAGCGACGCGCCCTGGAAGAAATACGTCGCGCCGCCGGAGGGGCGCCACGGCTCGGCGGGCTACGTGCCCGGCATCCCGCGCCTCGGGGTTCCGCCGCAATGGGAGACGGACGCGGGCATCGGCGTCGCGGGGCAAGCCGCAGCCAAGGAGAAACGCGGGCGCACAGCGCTGCCGTCGGGCCTCGCGACGGCGGCGAGCTGGGATCCGGCGCTCGCGCGCCGGGCGGGCGCGATGATCGGCGCCGAGGCGCGCGCGTCGGGATTCAACGTGATGCTCGCCGGTGGCGTGAACCTGGTGCGCGAGCCGCGCAACGGCCGCAACTTCGAATACGGCGGCGAGGATCCGCTGCTCGCGGGCGTCATCGTCGGCGCGCAGATCGCCGGCATCGAATCCAATCACCTCATCTCGACGATCAAGCACTTCGCGCTCAACGATCAGGAGACGGACCGCAACACGGTCGACGTGCTCATTGATCGGGATCAGGCGCGCATGTCGGACCTGCTGGCGTTTCAGATCGCGATCGAGCAGGCGAACCCGGGCGCCGTCATGTGCGCGTACAACAAGGTGTGGGGCGAGCATGCGTGCGAGAGCTCGTATCTGCTCACGGATCTGCTGCGGCGGGACTGGGGGTGGCGCGGCTACGTGATGTCGGACTGGGGCGCCGTCCACAGCACGGCGAAGGCCGCGCGCAGCGGCGCCGACCAGGAGTCCGGCTACCCGTTCGACGAAAAGCCTTTCTTCCGTGAGTTGCTCCTCAAAGCCGTCGAGGCGGGCGAGGTCCCCGAGGCGCGGTTGAACGAGATGGCGAAGCGCATCCTGCGCACGATGTTCGCCAAGGGGGTGATCGACCATCCCGTCGAGAGCGCCCCGATCGATCTCCCGGCCAAGGACATCGAGGCGCACGCCGCCGTCTCGCGCGAGGGCGCGGAGCAGGGGGCGGTGCTGCTCAAGAACGACGGCGCCATCCTGCCGTTGCGCGCCGATATTGCGCGCATCGCGGTGATCGGCGGCCACGCCGACAAAGGCGTGCTCGCGGGCGGCGGGTCGTCGCTGGTGTATGGCGTCGGCGGCAACGCGGTGCCCGGCATCGCGCCGACGTCATGGCCGGGGCCGGTCATGTATCACCCGTCGTCGCCCTTGCGCGCCATCAAGGCGCTGGCGCCGAAGGCCGAGGTGCAATTCGCCGGCGGTGAGGATCGCGGCGCGGCGGCTCGCCTGGCGGCGCAGAGTGACGTGGCGATCGTGTTCGTCACGTCGTGGAACGGCGAATCCTTCGACGGCTCGCTCACGTTGCCGGGCGAGCAGGACGCGCTGGTGAGCGCGGTTGCCCGCGCGAACCCACGCGCCATCGTGGTGCTCGAGACCGGCGGCGCCGTGTTCATGCCGTGGATCAACGAGGTTCGAGGCGTCGTCCACGTCTGGTATCCGGGCACGAGCGGCGGCGACGCGATAGCCAATCTCCTGTTCGGCCGCGTCAACCCGTCCGGTCGGCTGCCCATCAGCTTTCCGAAGGACGCAAGCCAGCTCGCGCGACCTGCGCTGACCGCGACGGACGCCGCGGGTAAGGCCGAGGGCAAGGCCGAGGGCAAGGCCGAGGGCAAGAAGACTGGCAACGTCAGCTACGCGGAAGGCGCGGCGGTCGGATACAAGTGGCACGACGCAAAGAAGCTGCCGCCGCTGTTTCCGTTCGGGTTCGGGCTCTCGTACACGCGCTTCGAGCACAGCGGCCTCGCGGCACGGCTCGAGGGTCAGGACCTGGTCGTGAAGTTTCGCGTGCGCAACGCCGGCCAACGAGCGGGCAAGGACGTGCCTCAGATCTACGTGTCGCCGGTCGCCGGCGGCTGGGAGGCGCCCAAACGCCTGGGCGCGTGGCGCAAGGTCGATCTGGCGCCCGGCGCGAGCACGGACGTCGAGCTGCGCGTCGATCCGCGCCTGCTCGCCGTGTTCAGCGAGACCGGCGGCGGCTGGCGGATAGCCCCGGGCGCGTACAAGGTGCTGCTCGGCAGCTCGGCGTCGAAGATCGATCTCGAGACGTCGGTCCGGCTCGGCGAGCGCCGCCTGCCGGCGACGTATCGCCCGTAGCCCGGCATGGCGCACCTGCTGGAGCATATGCTGTTCAAGGGATCGCCGCGCCACCGTGACGTCCCCGCCGAGCTCAGCTCGCACGGCTCGCGCCCCAACGGCACGACCGCCTGGGATCGCACCAACTACTTCGAGACCTTCAGCGCCACGGACGACAACCTGCGCTGGGCGCTTGATCTCGAGTCGGATCGCCTGGTCAACGCCTTTGTCGCCAAGAAGGACCTCGACACCGAGATGACCGTCGTGCGCAACGAGTACGAGGCCGGCGAGAACTCGCCCTACGGCGTGCTGTTCAAGCGCATCCTGTCCACGGCGTTCGACTGGCACAACTACGGCAACACGCCGATCGGCGCGCGTTCGGACATCGAGGGCGTGCCCATCGAGAGGCTGCAGGCGTTCTACAAGGCGTACTACCAGCCCGACAACGCCATCCTGTTGATCGCCGGCAAGTTCGACGAGGCCAAGACCCTGGCGCTGGTGCAGAAGTACTTCAGTACAATCCCGCGGCCGACGCGCGTTCTGCCCAGGCTCTACACCATCGAGCCCACGCAGGACGGCGAGCGCCAGGTGACGCTGCGCCGGGTCGGCGACGTGCAGGCCGCGTGTCGTCGGGTATCACGCGCCGGCGGGCACGCACCCGGATTTTCCGGCGCTGCAGATCCTGGGACAGGTCATGGGTGACACGCCCGCCGGGCGGCTCTACAGGCATCTGGTCGAGACCAAGAAGGCCGCCGACGATCTTCGCCGCGCCGTTGCAGCTGGCCGAGCCCGGCGTGGTGTTGTTCGGCGCCATCGTGCGCCAGGACAAGCCGCTGGATGCGGCGCTGGCCGCGCTGCTCGCGGATGTCGAGAATCAGGCCGCGAAGCCGATCACGGATGCGGAGGTCGAGCGGGGGCGCGCGCAGATCCTCAAGCAGATCGAGCTCAACCTGAACGACTCCGAGCACATCGGCCTGGAGCTGAGCAACTGGATGGGCATGGGCGATTGGCGGCTGATGTTCCTGAATCGCGATCGGCTGCGCGCCGTGAAGACCGCCGACGTGCAGCGCGCGTGGCGGGCGTACTTCAAGCCCAGCAATCGCACCGCCGGCCTTTACTACCCGACCAAGGAGCCGGACCGCGCGGAGATTCCCGCGCCGCCGGACGTCGTTGCGATGCTGAATGGGCTACAAGGGCGACGCGGCCAAGGACGCCGGCGAAGCGTTCGATCCGTCGAACGCCAACATCGATGCGCGCACGAAGCGCTCGACGCTGCCGGGTGACATCAAGCTGGCGTTGCTGCCGAAGAAGACGCGCGGCGGTTCGGTCATCGTGCAGATCAACCTGCACTTCGGCGACGAGAAGTCGCTGATGAATCGCAACGACGTCGGCGGTGGCGGCGGCCACCATGCTGATGCGCGGGACCACCAAGCACACGCGGCAGCAGATCGAGGACGAGTTCGACCGCTTGAAGGCGCGCGTGAGCGTCGGGGGCTGGCGGCTCGGGTCTTGGCGTCGGCATCGAGACCACGCGCGAGAACCTGCCCGCCGTGCTGTCGCTGGTGGCCGAGGTGCTGCGCCACC
This sequence comes from uncultured Pseudomonadota bacterium, assembly GCA_963778795.1. GTDB lineage: Bacteria > Myxococcota_A > Polyangia > Fen-1088 > Fen-1088 > DASRQZ01. The sequence continues at coordinate 1,334,120 of CAVZVU010000006.1, forward strand.
CCTCGTTCGACGCCAAGGAGGTCGAGAAGCTGCGCACCGAACGGATTGCCGCGCTGGAGAGTCAGAAGTCGGAGCCGATGGCGCTGGGGCACAACGCATTCGCGCGCCACATGTCGACCTATCCGAAGGGCGACGTGCGCTACGTGGAGACTATCGATGAATCCATCGCCAGCATCAAAGCCCTGACCCGACAGCAGCTGGACCAGTTCCATCGCGAGCTCTTCGGGCGCAGCGTCGGAGGTCGCGGTCGTCGGCGACTTCGACGCCGACGTGTTGGTGGCGCAGGTGAGCAAGGAGCTCGGCGACTGGAAAGCCGCGAAGCCGTATACCCGCGTGCCCAGGCCCTTCAGCCACGCCGTGCCCGCGGCGCTTTCGATCGAGACGCCGGACAAGGCCAATGCTCTCTTCGTCGCGGGCCTCGAATTCCCGATGCGCGACGACGATCCGAACTATCCCGCGCTCGTGCTCGGCAACTACATCCTGGGCGGCGCGGGCTTCAATTCGCACCTCATGACCCGCATCCGTATCAAGGAGGGCGTGAGCTACGGAACTGGCTCTCGCCTCTCGGCCGACGAGATCGATGAGCGCGGCGTCTTCAGCAGCTTCGCGATCTACGCCCCGCAGAACGCGGCCAGGCTCGAGCAGCTATACAAGGAAGAGATGATGCGCGCGGTGAACGAGGACTTCACCGCGGATGAGATCGAGAAGGCGAAGTCCGGCTGGATGCAGGGGCGCTCGGTGTCCCGCGCACAGGACCGCGAGCTGGTGCATTGGCTCACGCAGAAGGCGTATCACCACCGCACGTTCGCCTGGGATACCGACCTCGAGGCGAAGGTCATGGCGCTGACCGGTCCGCAGATCCGCGCGGCGATGGCGAAGTACATCCAGTACGCGAAGCTCACGGTGGTGAAGGCTGGTGATTTCGCCAGGCCGGGGGCATCGTCAGCGGCGACCAGCGCCCGCTGACGGATCGAAGCATTCAGCCCACCGGGGTACGTTCACGCCCGAATGCTACAAACGATCAGACGCCCGCCGCGCCTGTGTGGCCCTCGTGGTCCGTGGCGGGGAATGGCGAGTCAGGGCTGTCGCCACTTCCACAGGCTTCTCGCCGCGTCCCAGACCGCCAGGACCATCGCCGCCGGATCGACGCTGACGCCGATCGCGGCGGCCAGCATGACGCTGTTGCGTGAGATGCCGTAGTCGTAGCCGGCGGGATGCTGGGGATTCCGGTTGCTCTCGAACATGAAACTGCTTACGCGCAGTGGTTGGAAGATGACCGCGCCGAATCGCCAGACGTAGGCGAATGTCGCGTCGGCTGTGACGCTGAAGCCGTTGAAACTGGCGTTGTTGGATCTGACGCGGTACAGGGGCCCGGGGACGACCACGCTCGAGTAGTATTCCAAACGGCCGAAGCCGGCCCCGAGCGCAGGGAACAGATAGAGGCGTGGCGCCAGCCGGATCGCGACCTTGGCGCGCCAGCCAGCCGAGATCGCCCTGACTTCCGGCGAATGGTCGGTGACGGGATCGACGACGCCGTCGCGGCCGCCGAAGTCCGCGACGTCCGCATAGATACCGCCCCAGAAGGGCGCGCGTCCGATGTCGATCGTGGCGCCGAGGTTGAAGCCGAACGGCGCGTACCGGCTGTCGGCGACGTTGCCCCGCCAGGCGATCCCGCCGTGGATCCCGATGTCGACGTAGTCGCGCGCGAGTGGGTTCGGCTCGGGCGCGGCTGCGTCGGCCGCGGCCGCGGGAGCGGCGCGAAGCGCGAGGGTCAGCACGGCGAGGGATGTAAGCCGATGGATCGGGTGGAACGAGCGAAGGCGCGCACGTATCAAGGCGGCGTCACCCAGAGCGTGCCGTCGACGATCGGGGCACAAGCGAACGCTGCTGCATGGGAAGTCGATGATGCCAGCTTTTCGTTCCAGCTGCGTATTTCGGTGCGGCCAGCAGGTCGGCCATCCCCGCCCGACGCGGCCAGGTCCACGGGATCAGCCGGCCGACAGCACGCCAGCGGCCTCGAGCTCCTCGACCCGCGCCATGAGCCCGCCGTCTCGGCTTGCAAGCGCCACCATGTAAAGGTGCGGCACGACCTGAAAGGCCTCACCTGTCGTCTTCGCCACCTGCAGCGTGGCCTCGAGCAGCTGAAAGGCCTCGACGAACCGCTCAAGCCGCTTGAAGTAAACTGCGCCGCCAATGCCCGCTCGCACCGTACGGCGGCGAGGCGTCTGCGCATCCCTCATGAATTCCGCTGCCCAGGTGGAACCTACCGTATCGAGGACCCGGGCGGCACGCTCGGTGCTCACCAGCGCGCGCGACCAGTCGCGCAGGTGCGGCGCCAACTGAAGGTTCGGGGCTTCGGCGGAGGGCTGGGGATTGTCGACGGTGGCGACCAAGCGCGACCGCTGCAGCTCCGCCAGGGCCTCCTCGAACGGCGGGCGCTCGGCGGTATGGCCGAGTACCTGCCACAGCCATTCAAAGGCCGGTCGCGCCGTGGCGACGCAGGCATCGGGGTGCTCGAGCAGGCTCAGGATCTCCAGCAGCACCAGCGCGCTCGGCGACAGGCTGTCACGGACGCGCCGGCAAGCGTCCAGCGCGCCGCGCGTTTGCTCCACGTTCGGGAGGATCTCCACCTGCACGCCTGCCGCGCCGCTGGCTGCTGCGATCTCCGCGGCAGTTTCCAGGAGCGCCAGCCCTTCGTCGACGGCGCCCCGGCTCACCACCAGGCGGGCTTGGCCTGCACAGAGCTTGGCGGCAGCGGCCATCGCCCCGGCGTTCAAGGCATGCGAGGAACCCGCGGCCAGCGCGAGCTCGGCGCCGGTCACGTCGTCGAACTGGAGCAGCAGGTCGGCCACGAACGACCAGCACAGCGTCTCGCCCCAGTGCGATCCGATGGCGCGATAGGCCCGAATGGCCGTGCGGAAGTGGATCATCGTGCCCTGCACGTCCTGCAGTCTCGCCGCCGCTTCCATCAGCCATCGGTGGGCGTTTGCAACGCCGGTGCCGTCGGAAAGTCCTTCGTAGGCGCTCAGCACCTCCACGAGTTCGGCGCGCGCCGCCATCGGATCGCGCGACAGCCGGACCTGCGCGCGGGTAAGCCGCGCCGTCGCCACCGCCTCCCGATCGTCCAGTTTTTCAACCAGCCTGACGGCGCGATCGGAGTGCTGTTCGGCCAGCGCCTGGTGTCCGCGTGTCGCCTCCACGAAGGCGAGGCCGCACAGGGCCTGCGCCTGCCCCTTGGTCCGACCAGCGCGCTCGTAGCACTTCGCGGCTGCGCCGAAGTGCAGCTCGGCGGTCTCGAGGTCACCCACTCTTTCGCAGAGCTGCGCCAGCGACAGCTCGACGTTTGCCTCGCCGACGATTTCGGCGTGCCGCCGATACAGCTCCTTCGCCGACACGAGATGGCACCGGGCTTCGTCCATCCGTCCGCGGCGGATCGAGACGTCGCCCAACAGCTCGAAACAGGCAGCGGCCACGATGGGGTCACGGCAGGCTGGCGCCAGGCGCCCGGCTTCGTCGGCGTGGACTGCGGCCCCGTCCATGTCGCCGCGCCTTGCGCAAGCCCGCGCGTTTTCCCACGCCACGCGAGCGCGTTCGTCGACGTCACCGGGCGCCGCCACCGCGCCATTGTGACGGCAGGACCGCCCGAAGACCAGACCGGGCGCGGTGGAGGTCGTAGCGCTGCGGGCGGCGTAAGGCGGGCCGATCTGCCACCTGGCCAGCGCCGCCTGGACGATCCCCCCAATGACGATCGACCGGTGACGCCCCGGCGTCCTATCCGATCTCAACCCTGATCTCGCCTCGCGCCTTGTAGAGATCCCAGAACTTTCCGGCCACGGCGGCGGCGTCGATGGTGGCGTGACCGTCGTCGAAGGCGCTCCCTTTGACGGAGCCGAGCACCATGACCTGGCCGACGAAGATCCTGTCCGGCGCGAGCTTCTGCGACAGCAGGCCGACCAGCTTGTGCTTGGCGGCGTTGACGAGGGAAAGGCCCATGGCGTTCCACTGGACGCCGACGGCGTCGACCTTGGGATCGACGTAGCCGAGGCCGCCGTTGGTGACCAGCACGGCCGCGTCCTTCTCCTTGCGAAGGTCGGGCAGCGCCTCCTGGACGGTCGCCAGAAGACCGGTGATCCCGACATCGAGCGCGCGGCGGATCGCCGCCGCGTCGGCGGTCGTCAGATCGCCGGCGCCGCCGTCGTACGCGCTCCACTGCAAGACGGTGACGGGGCCGAGGGCGGCCCGGGTCTTCTTGACGGCCTCGCGGGCGGATGCCGGATCGCCGAAGTCGCCGGTGACCGCGGCGGCCTTGATCCCTTTCGCTTCCAGCGCCTTGACACCGGCGGCGAGCTTGTCGGCGCTGCGCCCAACCAGGGCCACGGAGAAACCCTCCGCGCCGAACCTCTCGGCCACGGCATTCGAGATACCCGGTCCGTAACCACAGACCATCATTGTTTTTGCCATGCGCTGGTTTAACTAGCAGGTGGCCGATCGGCAAGCCTGAGGCGGGTCACAATCATCCCCGACGTCGCCCACCGCCCAGACGCGCGTGCCGCCGCCACCCAGATCGTTGAGGGATGCGCGTATCATGGTCCGCGGCGCCATGGACGGCGGCATCTTCATCAGCTACCGCAGGGAAGACGCGGCCGGCGATGCCGGCCGGCTGGCGGATCATCTACAGCGGCGATTCGGACGATCGCGCGTATTCCTGGATGTCGACGGGATCGCGCCCGGCACGGACTTCCCGCAGGTGCTGGCGAGATGCCTGCAGCAGACCGCCGTGGTGCTGGTGGTCATCGGGCCGAGGTGGGCGTCGGTCCGCCTCGACGACGGCACGCGCCGGCTCGACAGCGCGGGCGACTTTGTCCGCTCCGAGGTCGAGGCCGCGTTGGCTCGCGGCGGCGTTCTGGTCGTGCCGGTGCTCGTGCAAGGGGCCGTCATGCCGCGCGCGGAGGAGTTGCCGCCGTCGCTGGCCTCCCTCCTCAAGCTGCAAGCGGCCCGTATCGACCACGAGGAGTTTCACGCGGATGCGGAACGCTTGTGCGACAGTCTGGCGGCGGCGATCAGCAGCGCCCAACCACCTTCGCTCTGGTCCCGTGCTCGGCGGTGGTGGCCGGCGGCGGCGCTCGCGGCAATCCTGGCCGGCGGGCTCGCCCTTTACGTCGCCTCGTCCCGGACTGGCCACAAGCAAGCGGCTGCGCGCGCCGCCGCCGTCGAGACGCTCGTCGCGGAAGCGACGACCCAGCGCCGCCGCAATCAGCTGGTCGGGGCGCTGGCGACGCTGACGCGTGCCCGCGAGCTGGAGCCGTCGTCGGGCAAGATCCGCGGAATGCAGGAGGACATCGCGATGCAGTGGATCCGCGAGGTCAGGGTCGAGGGCGACAAGCCATCGTTCGGTGACGCCATCAAGCCGGCCCTGGCGGTGATCGACGCCGCCCTCGCCTCGGCCTCAGGGGTACGGCGCGCCGACCTGCTAGCGCACACGGGGTGGGCCACCTTTCTTCTCTGGCGCGACGGCGCCCCCGGGTTGAATCCGACCCGCGACTACCAGGATGCGCTGTCCATCGATCCCGCGAATCCTTACGCGAACGCGATGCTGGCCCACTGGATGCTGGGTCAGGAAGGCGACCTGGCGGGCGCCGTGAAGTTGTTCGACACAGCCGCGCGCTCTCGTCGTGCCATCGACGACGTCCGGATCCTGCAGTGGGCCGCGTACAGGAACGCGGGGACGGAGGCGGACGCCGAACGTGTGAAGCTGGCCGATGCCATGCGCCGAGGGGGCGATAAGCTGAGCCCGACCCAGACACAGAACCTGTGGAGCCAGTACTATTTCGCAAGCCTAAGCGGTCACGACCGAGACCGGCAAATCATGCTGACAGCGGTGTCGCCCGACGACCACATCAGCACGCTCCACTGGGCGTTCGACGAGTACGCGGCGAACGACGAGCATCGCCGCCGCACGATCCGCTACTACGTGGCGATCCTCGAGGCAGCCGCCGGCCGCGTCGACCGCGCCGCCGCCGAGCTACGAGCCCTCGACCAGGCGCTCAAGGGCAGTCCCGGTTCGCTGGCGGACGCCGTGCGGGCGGCGCTCGCGAGTCTTCATTATCCAATTTGAGACTGGCGGTGCCGGTGCAAATGATGGCGCTGCGGGCGGCGTAGCCTCAAACGACTGCGCTATCGTTTCGCCTGGCCGCCTGACGATCCAGAGAATACGGGAAAGGCTGCCTCGGCGGGCCGTTCGTCCCATCGCAGGAGAAGACGCCGCAGACACTCCTCGGCCATTGCGACGAGTGCGGGGTCATGGGGCCTTCCGCGCGCCAGCCGAACGAACTCGGCGATGTAGTGAAGCAGAAGGGCGCGGGTGGGCGGCGCGGGGCGATCCTTCTCGAGAAGGTTCGCCGTCGATGTCCACCCGAGCGTCCAGAACAGGCGATGTGAGGCAGCATCGACCATGCCACGATCGAACCGATCGTCGTCGAACGGCCAACCGCCCTCGGCCAGGCCGACGCGGTAGCGGTTCGTCATGGCGTCGCAGACATCGGGCGGAAATGAGCAAATGCAGTGCCAAAACATGGCGTCGTAGAAAGGGTGGCGGACTCCGGCGTACTCGAAGTCGATGAACACCACCTCGTCCGCGCTCAGGAAGACGTTTGTCGGCGCGATGTCACCTACCGTGATCGTCGTTTCCGGTGCGCCCTCAGCGATCCGGCGCGACAGGTGTTCCAGACCGTCATCGAAGGCATCGGTGGGGCGGATTCCAAGCGCCGCGATGAGCTGATGAATCGCGGGGAACGCTCGTTCAAATGTAGCAGCCTGCTCCTGGAACGCTGGCGGGCCCGCCCCGAGTTGCAGGGGCCAGCGGTCTCGAACGGACCTGCCCTTGGCGTGCAGCTCTCCGAGCGCGTGGCTTGTCCTGCCCAGGCTCAGTTGCGTGCCTGCTCGGTCGCTCCCGAGCAAGAGCCGCAGCAGGGGAGTCGCCCGCGTGATGTCTTCGAGGACTAGGACACCGTATTCGGGCAGCGCAGCCACCAGGCGCGGGATGCGGGATCGGCCACTCCACCAGTCGGGGAGCACACGATATGCCGCCAGCTCACGACGAAACGTGACCGAATCTGGGTCAGCGATCTTGACGATGAGGCTCGGATGGTCGGCCCCCGAGGTTACCCGGCAGCGCAGCACCCTAGCGCGTCCGTCACTCAGCGCGACAGGATCGACCAGGGTGAGTCCGTGCGATTCGCGGAGGCGCGCGAGGACCGTCTCAGAATCCATGGATGCCGAACATCATGCCGCGGAACGCGGGTTCGTGTCGTACGCGGCGGCGTGGCCGAACGTCCGCGCGGCGTCTGAGGTCCCTCCGGCGCGTGCAGTACGGCGTGCTGCTTTTGGGGGCATCGCCCCCGTCGTCCCAGATCCGCGTCGGGGCTCGCATCGGTGACGCCGGCGGGTGAGCTAGGCGAAGAGGATCGGTTCGATCCTTTGGACGGCAGAGCGCTCGCCACCAACGGGGTACGACACCTTCGGCTGCATCGTGCCGACGATGACGAAGTCGAGCCACAGGTACCCCTCGGCATCGAAGCGTGCCCACATCTCGACGCTCTCCCCGTCGGCGACGTATTCACGACCCTCGACGATCGCGAAGGCGACGCGGTGTCGCTCGCCAGCACGGTCCGGGTTCGCGATTCTCTCCCGCTCCATGGCGGAGTGGATACTAGCCGACGGCCGGGACCCTGTGAACTCCAAAGGAGCGCAGCCGCCAAGGCGTTACGTGTGGACACGGGGCTTCGGATGACCTTGTACGACCGTAATTCTCAAGGCAAGCTCCTCGGTTCCGTGGCAGACCAAAACACGCCCAAAGCACCCGATTTCGCCGGCAAGAACCCGCATGTCCCCGTCGACGTGCCTTCGGTTTTGAAGACCGTCCAGCGTCCGCGACGTGCTCTCGTCACCGCGGGGATGCCTTACGCCAACGGGCCGCTTCACCTGGGCCACCTGGCCGGGGCGCATCTGCCGGCCGACATCTACAGCCGCTGGATGGGCATGCTCATCGGCCGCGAGAACGTCTTGTTCGTCAACGGCACCGACGATCATGGCTCGACCAGCGAGGTGTCGGCCGCGGCGGCCGGGATCCCGATTCGTCAGTTCATCGACGGCATCCACGCGCAGCAGCAGGTGACGCTCGCGCGCTACGCCATCGGCGTCGATGTCTACACCGGCACCTCACAGCCCGAGACGTTTCCGATCCAAAAGCAGCTGTGCGACTTCTTCCTGACCCGCCTGCACGGAAACGGCATGTTGGAAAAGCGCACCAGCCGGCAATGGTACGACCCCCAGCTCAGTCGCTTCCTCCCCGACCGCCTGGTGCGGGGGACCTGCCCCAACCCGAAGTGTAACTACGACAGCGCCTATAGCGACGAGTGCGATCGCTGCGGCCATCAGCACGAGCCGACCGCGCTCATCAACCCGAAGAGCGTGCTGTCCAACGCCACGCCGGAGATGCGCGACACCGTCCACTGGTTTCTGGACATGTGGAAGGTGTCGGAGGTGCTGCGCGCCTGGATTGAAGGCAAGGCCAAGAAGAAGGCGTGGCGCCCCTCGGTCATCGCCGACACGCTGGAGAAGGTACTGCCGTCGCTGCGCTTCGACGGCGAGCACGAGGATTCATACAAGGCCCTCAAGGCCACGCTTCCCCCGCACAAGAGCAAGTACGCCCCGGGCAAGAAGGTGGTGGTGCAGTTTGGCGACAAGGCAGCGTTCGAAAAGGGGCGGGCGGCGTTGGCGGCGGCCGGGATCCCGTCGACCGTCGCCAACGAGTGGGCGCACCGATCAATCACCCGCGATATCGACTGGGGTGTGCCGGTGCCGGCCATCGATCCGGATCTGGCGGGCAAGACCCTCTACGTCTGGCCCGACTCGCTGATTGCCCCCATCACGTTCTCGAAGGTGGCGCTGGCGAAGAAAGGCCTGGACCCGGAGACCTACGCCCAGTACTGGCGCGATCCCGAAGCGCGGGTCACGCAGTTCCTGGGCCAGGACAACGTTTTCTTCTACGTGCTCATGCAGGGGGCGATGTGGCTGGGGACGCAGGATGATCCGCAGCGCATGCCGCTGCCCGGCGAGCTGCAGCTGACCGACATCGTCAGCGCCTTCCACCTCCTGGTGTCGGGCGAAAAGATGAGCAAGAGCCGCGGCAACTTCTATGGCGGCGATCAGCTGCTGGACGAGAAAGGCTACGCGGCGGACCAGATTCGCTATTACCTGGCGCTGCTGGGGCTATCGGAGAAGTCGTCGGACTTTGAGTTCGGCAAGCTGGACGAGCGCAACCGTTTCCTGGCCGGTCCGCTCAACGCTGCCTTCGAACGCCCTATCTCGGCGGCACACTCGAAGTTCGACGGGCGGGTCCCCGACGGTGTGCTGGTGGGCAGCGTGCTCAGCGACACCGTGCGAATGGTCCAGCGCTATGTGAGGTCGATGGACCGCGCCGACTACCCGAACATGCTCTTCGAGGTGGAAAACTACGCGCGCATCATCAACAGCCTGTTCGCGCAGTACAAACCGCACGATGATCGACACCCGGAAGAAGGGCGGCGCAACGCCCTCTTCAGCGCGTTCTACGTGCTGAAGAACCTGATGATCATGCTTTACCCCTTCGTGCCCGGGACCATGGACCGGCTGCGCGAATCGCTGCGGTTGCCGCCCACCTCCTTCAGCATCGACGAGCTGGGGATCCCCATCCCGGCCGGCCACGCCATCGGACCGAAGGGTGACTATTTCCCGGTTCCCGCCGGGATGGAACGCAGCGAGCCCGCCTAAAGGGCTGGTGATCGCGCGAGCATGTGATCGCACGAGCATCAGCGCTGTCCCGCGCGGTCGTCAGCGTCGCAGCGGACGGGAGCTGCGGCGAGGCACGCGGCTGGTCCGTGCACGCGGGCATCGTGTTCGCCGTCGCACGTGCGAGCGCGTCACAGAATCATCCAGAAATTCTGCGACCCCATCGGGTCACCATCCAATTTGAGACTGGCGGTGCCGCTTAACGCTCAGTTGGCATTCGCCCGGATTATGTGGAGACTCATGGGCCATGAAGCCGATTCCCCCCGCTTCTCAGGCATCCTTTTGTCCCGGGCTCGCGACCAGGCGGGGGACCGCCGGCGCGATCGTCCTGTTGCTGGTGGCTGGCTGCATGAAGAACGGTACGGATGGCGGCGAGAGTGGTGGCGTTGGACCGACGACAGGCGGTGCAGCCGGCGGCGGCGCACAGGCGGATGCCGGTTCCGCCACGACAGGCGTTAGTAACGGCTCTGGAACCGGCGTCAGCAGCGGCGGAATGACCGGGTCCACCACGGGCAGGGGGGGATCGGGCACCGGCGGTGCGCCCGTAACCTGCACCGGCGCTCAGACGAACTGCGGGGGCGCCTGTGTCGACATGCAGAGCGACGCGAAGAACTGCGGCAAGTGTGGAACCGTTTGTGTCAGCGGCACCTGCAACGCGGGGATCTGCAAGAAGGTGAAGGACTGCTTCACGAAGGCGGTCGTGAAATCACCCGTCGTCGCCGATTTCGAGAACTACGACGGAAGCACTTCGGCGACGACGTGGTCGTGGTCGTGGAACGCTGGTGGGACCGCGGTCTACTCGGGCCTCTTCGAATCAAATGACGGGACCGGATCGCCGATGGTGAGCATCGCGGGTCCGGGCAATGCCGGCAGCAAGTACGCCGCGGGAATGTCCAACGCGCAGGCCAGCAAATGGGGCGCCCAGATGGGTGTCTGGATGGGCTGTGTCGACGCGTCCGCGTACCAGGGTCTGTCGTTCTGGGTGAAGGGTACCGTCCCGACCGCATCGGCGGCGGTGACGATGTCCAGCGAAGCCACCTCCGCCCCGGACGCAACGGGCGACGGAGGCGGCACCTGCACGTCCGGTACGTGCGCGGCTGCGAGCGCCACGTTCCCGGTGTCGCCGACGTGGACGCAGGTCATCGTCAAATGGGACGCGTTCACGGCGGGCACTGCCAAGGGCGCCAACGTCCCGACGACGGGCAATGGGGTGACGGGCGTGTCCTGGAACCTGGGCCTCGCCTACGCCGCCGGCCCGGGAGGGCCCGATGCCGGATTCGTTCCCGTTCCCGCTCCGTACTCCTTGGTGGTGGATGACGTGCAGTGGGTGTCGAACGCCACGTGCAGCGGCGGGCTGAAGCTGTGCGGAACGACTTGTGTCGACACCGCCGTGAATAAAGCCAACTGCGGGACGTGCGGCAACGTTTGCTCTGGGGCACACACCTGCGTGTCGGGAGCGTGCGTCTGCCCCGCGAATCTCACCGAATGCGGCGGCGTGTGCGTCGACAGCAAAACCGATCCGCAGAATTGCGGCGCTTGCGGCAAGGAATGCGCGGCCACGTGCTCGGGCGGTACGTGCGGCGCCGGCACCTGCGCGGCGAACATGCCCCAGCTGGGCAAAACCAGCACCCGCGGCGCATCGATCGTCCTTGGGAAGTACTGGATCACGAACAACCAGTGGGGCGCGGACACCCGCACGGGCACGCAAAGCATCTGGAGCACATGTTCGTCGGGGAACACGATTGGCTGGGGAACGGAATGGAATTGGACTGGTCCAGGCGGCGTCGTCTCGTACGTGTCTTCCGTGCTCGGCTGGGACTGGGGGTGGCCATTGACCGGAACGGGGCTGCCGGTGCAGCTATCTGCCAACAAGACGATCACGTGCGGCTGGACGTACCGCCTCTCGGCGAATCAGACCATGAACATCGACTTCGATATGTTCGCGCACACGATCGCAAATCCCGGTATCAACGACCAGCCGACTGACGAAATCATGGTCTGGCTGTATCGCGGCGGGGTGGCGGCACCGCTGGGCAGCGTCGTGGCGACAGTGACCATCGACGGCACCACCTGGGACCTCTGGGAAGGGAACAACGGGCGTTGGGCGGTCCACTCGTACGTGCGCAAGACCCCCTCCGCCACGGGGGCGCCCGTGGTGACCATTTCGGCCTTCCTCAAGGACCTGACCGGAAGTCGCGGTTTCTCGACGAGCAAGTACATCACGAGTATCCAATCCGGCACCGAGATCGATCCCGGAAGCGGCCGGCTGGATACGGACCAGTACTACTGCACGATCCAGTAGACCCGGCCTCGCGTGATTGCAGTGACCCTAGGAATCGCGTTCGTCTGCCTGAGGCCGAAGGTCAGGAGCCCCATCAAGAGGCTCCCAGGCTGACGAGGAGCTCGTCCAGTTGCCCGAACGTCTCGCGCAGCCCCTCCCCGAAGCCGATGGCTTCGTCGACCGCTTCCTTCGAGGGATGGCGCTCGCGCAGGACCAGCAGCGTCTTGCCGTCCTTCTCCTCGAAGGTCACCGTGGTGACGGCCTCACCGCCATCACCTTCCTCGTTGGTCCAGACGAGGCGCGAGTGCGGTTTCACCTCGAGGTACTTGCCGAAGAACGCCATGGTCTTCGAGCCATCGAGGCCGAACACGAAGCGGTACGTGCCCCCGACACGAACATCCGCCTCGCAGGAGACCAGGGACATGCCCATCGACTTCGGTGCCCACCAACGCTTGAGCAGCTCGGGCTTGGTCCACGCCTCGAACACGAGGCGCGCCGGGGCGTCGAAGGTGCGCGTGACGACGAACTCACGCTCGGACGTCCGTTCCACCGTCGTGCGGTTCTTCACGGGGGTGGGCTCACTTCCTCTTCTTGCGTCCATTGACCTTCTCCTTCCGTTTCAGTTCCTCGAGAACGTTGTCCAGCTCGGCGAAGCGGGAGTCCCAGAGCTGGCGGTGCCTCTCCAGCCACACCGTCTCTTCCTCCAGTCGGTGCGGGCCGAGCTTGCACGTCCGCACGCGTCCGACCTTCTCCGTGGTGACGAGCCCTGCCTGCTCCAGGACGCCGACGTGCTTCTTGATGCCCGTGAGGGTCATGCCGAACTTCTCGGCAAGGTCCGTGATCGAAGCGTCTGCTCGTCCGAGCTGCTCCAGGACGCCGCGTCGGGTCGCGTCCGAGAGGGCGGCGAACGAGGCATCGAGGCGGGCTTCTTGATACTGAACCATCTGGCTCAGTATGTAACACGCGGCTCCGGGGCACGCAAGGGACTACGCTCTGCGCACCGGGTGGTGTACGCGAACACTGCTTTCGCGTCCGGCGCCTGCGACTGTATTCGCGTTCGATCTGGAAACGCCTTGCTCCACCGGGCAGGAGGCGCAGCGGTTACTGCTAGAGCGCTGCATGAAAGGCATGAAGGTCGATCGGCGCTGAGCGCGAGGGAGAGGCACGATGGACAGCCTGCTTCGACCCCAGCGGGCCGATTGTAGCCATGCAGAGGCCAAGCCTGCGAAATCAGTAGGACCGCCGTGGCAAATGCGTGGCAAACGCCGAACGAGCCCAAAAATCCCCAGTGATTCCAGGCATCTACTGCGACACCAGCGGGTCACTGTCCAATTTGAGACTGGAAAAGCCGTTGAATGTCGTGGCCTTGCGGGCGGCGTAGGGCGCCACATGGTTCGATCTAGTCAAAGGGTCATCGGGTTGGTCGACCACTTCGGGCACGTCGCTCGCCCTGGCGGGTCGGTCGAACGGTTCGGGTCGACACACCCGCTCGGTACTCGGTCATCTTTTTTGCACAAGGGCGGTCTCCTCTCGGCAATTGCATCTCATGGACAGAGCTGTCGCTGCGTGCCTCGAGAGCCACAGACCCTTGTTGGCGGCCCGCTCGATCGGTGCCGTCGTGTTTCTCGTGGAGGTGACCCTCGGCGGGGTCGCGCGCGCGCAGACTCCCAAGACGTTCATCAACTACTTCCAACCGACACCCGTCACCTGCTCGCTCACGACGAATGCCTGGGGCTGCACCGCGACGGGCTCGACGCCGCCCAACTGCGTGTCGGGCATGGGCGTTGTTCCGCGGGACACCTGCAACGGGATCGAGAGCTCGACGAACCCGCCCGGCAATTACTACTGGGACGGCACCATCATCCTCGCTCCCGACGGGACCTATCACCTGTTCTCCAGCCGATGGGCCGGTTCGCAGGGGTTCAACCCGGGCTGGCTGGGGTCGGATCCCATCCACGCCGTGGGCGGCAAGAGCGCGCTCGGCCCCTACACCGACAAAGGGTTCGCGTACAGCAACTCGAGCTTCGGGAGCGACCCGCACCACGGGCACAACACTCAGGTGGTCACGCTGCTAAACGGCACGTACGCCATGATCGTCAGCGAGGTCGTGCCGTTCACGATCTTCACCGCGAGCTCGCTGGACGGACCATGGACGCCGTGTTCCGGCTCGCCCGGATCCGGGCTGAGCGTCCCGTCTGGGTTTGGTGGAAACACCAACTACGCGTCGAACGTCAGCCTGGTGGTCCGGCCGGACGGCAATTTCGAGATCACGCAGCGTCACGGGCTGCTCGCGCTGAGCACCACTGGGATCTGTGGTCCCTACAGGGCGCAGCAACCCACGAACACCTATCCGTCGAACGAGGCCATTCCGTCCCAGTTCAGCGCCAGCATCTATCCCAACAGACAGAAGCACTCCGATCCGATGGCACCGTCGACCGTCGAGTCCACCTACACCGTCGCCGAAGATCCGGTGATCTGGTTCAGCGGTGGGCAGTACCACGTGCTCTACGACTATCCGGGCGATCGCGTCGGTTATCACCTCACCTCGACCGACGGCATCCATAACTGGACCGATCAGGGATTGGCCTACGATCCGAGATACGCGACGCAGATCTTCACCTACACCGACGGCAGCGTCGACCACTGGTTCAAGATGGAGCGGCCGAGCGTGCTCGTCGAGAATGGGCTGATCACCCACGTGACCTTCGCCGTGGCCGACGTCAACAAGGACAACCAGATCCCGGCCGGCTCGAACCACGGCAGCAAAGTCATCGTCGTGCCGTTCGACGGCGCCGCGTTCGACAGGGACACTGGCGTGGGCGGCACGGGCGGTGCGGGCGGTGGCGGTGCCGGTGGAAGCACCGGCATCGGCGGGCGGGGCGGCGGCGGCCAGGCGGGCACGGGCGGCGGCGGCCAGGCGGGCACGGGCGGGGGCGGCCAGGCGGGCACGGGCGGGACAGGCGGTGGCGCTGCCGGCGCGCCAGGCGGTCGCGGAGGCAGCGACGGCGGCACGGGTGCAGGCGCCGACGGCACGGATGGAGGCGCCGTCGGCTCGGGTGGCGCGACCGGCATCGCGGGCACTTCCGGAAGCGGCGGCACCACGGCGCCGGGCTCGGGCGGCACCACGGGCGGCAACGAGACCGGCAGCGCGTCCGGATGCTCGTGCGCTCTCGCCAGCTCCCCGTCCACCAATTACGCGGCCGGCACTTTGTTCGTCGTCGTTGCCGTATTCGGCCGCGCACGGAGACGGCGCCGGACGGGCCCCGGAAGAATATTGATAAACACGCCCCGCTCGGCCAACAGCTCCTGATGAAGGACTTCTCGCACTTCCTTCCTGAGCGTCCTCGCGTTCTGCGCTGTCCTGTCGGCGCTCTCGGCGGCGTGCGGCGTTTCGAGCGGCGGCGCGAGCGGAACGGGCGGTGGCAGCGGAGGCGTGTCGAGCGGCGGCGCGAGCGGAACGGGTGGAACAACCGGCTTGGCCGGCGCAGCCGGCACTGGCGGCGTCGGTGGCAACGCAACGGGATCCGGGGGAGCGGCAGGTACGGGAGGGACGACGGGCTCGGGTGGCGGGAGTGGCAACGGGGGCATGGCAGGAGCCGGGGCGGGAAGCGGTGGCGGTGCGGGTGCCCGCGACCTCTGCCGGTCTATACCCCCAGGATTCTGACGCCCGGAAACACGCGGCGAAGTCTCTCGAGATCGTGGACGTCGCTCGAGTAAATGATGTCGCCGCGGGACGCCGCCGAGGCGACGACGATTGCGTCGACTAGGGTTGCGCCGGGAACCGCACCGAGGGCCTGACCAGCAGTTTTTGCCAGGCCCAGGGTAAGGGGTTCGACATCGACGGAGTCGAGGATGGCCTTGCGGACGTCCGTGGGTCCGCGCCACCACTCAGCAACGACGTCTGCCGGAACCGTGATGATCTGGTCGCGCTCCCTCGCGAGCTCGAAGACCTGGCGCATCCGAAGCTTGCGCCGCTCGAGGGCAATGAGGGCACCCGTGTCGAAGGTCAACCCCGTCACGCCGCTCGCGCTCGCCGTCGCTTCTTCGACGCGCCGGGATTCCTGGTCTGTTCCGTGTCTATTGACTGCGCCGCACCGACCGTCAAAGTAGGACCGCCCAGCATGTCGATCAGCCGAGTACGAGCTGCGCGCTGTCGAATCAACCGAGCAGCCTCTGAAAACGCGGCAGAGAGGTTCCCGCGATAGGACTCGCGGGCGCGACGCCTGAGAATCGCCAGATCCTCCCTGTCGATAGAGATGCTGACCTTGACTGTCTTCCCTGTCGAGTGGTCGCCATGTTCCTACCATGGTAGTACAACCTGTGGCGCAGGGCCACAGCGGGTCTGTCAACGAAGGATAGAACGATGAGCTCAGGCTCCCCGAACAAGCTTCGCAGGCAGGTGGTGGATGCAGCGGAATCTGCGCTAACCCGCCAGGGGTATGCCAGCGCGGTTGACGTTCTCACCGGGATCGGCTGGCTGGATCCGACGACGCTGCAGCGTTGGAAACAGGGTCAGCTTTCGTCTCTGGCGGACGGCATCCAGACCAAGCCGGCGCGTGTCGCAGAAGCGTTGGAATCGTTACGCGCCTGGGCGATCGAGAAGCAACTCGATCCGAGCGAGACCGAGTATGTGGCCCGAACGCCCACGCGCCCGATGCTTCGGTTCAGCGCGAGCGGGGACGAGGCGATCGAGCGCTTCTACCGAACGCATTGGCTTTCCCGCGACCTATCCGAGAGAGAACGCGGACGGATCACCGCAAAGGCGAATCGCGCACCGGAGTTGGTCGTCATTCAACCCCTCGACAGAGACTGGAAGTGCCATCGCTGCGGCGCCACCGGTGATCTGTTGATGATGGAGACGCCTGGCCCGGCTTGTCTCTCCTGCGTCGGGCTGGGCTCGCTGGAGTTCCTGCCGGCCGGCGACGCCGCGCTCAGCCGGCGGGCCAAAGCGGCGAGCGAGGTCTACGCCGTGGTCGTCCGATTCAGCCGGAGCCGCAAACGCTACGAACGACAGGGCCTGCTGGTCCAGCCGCGCGCGCTCCGAAAGGACCGGTCGGAAACTGAGAAGCGGGGGTCGTAAATCTCCCGAAGGAGGCCGTTTTGAGTTCGAGCGCATGGGCGCGCCGCCGAACCGGCGTACGAACCCGATCGCGTCGGCAAGATCATTCGAGATTCGGCGACCCCAGCGGGTCACGATTCAATTTGAGACTGGCGTTTCCCTTGGAGCTCGTAGCCTTGCAGGCAGCGTGAGGTCGGCAGGAAGACGGCTGGAACGTCGTGAGTGACACGCTGCCTCCGCAGGCTTGCTCGCAGCCTGCTCGATCCTTTCGTCAGAGACGGCTGGCGAAGGCGGTCTTCATGAGGTCGTAGAGCAACAGATCGGGCTGCGCCACGCGGTTGCTGAATAGCAGATGGCCCGCGTTGTCGGCGCCGCTGTGGGTGGCCTCCCAATAGAACGTCCCGATCCCCTGCCGATTGGGGAGGTTGAACATGATGTCGTTGAGGGCGCGCTCCTCGGGGCCGTATTCGGCGCCGACGAACTTCAGCGTGGGGAAGGCGGCCGCCAGCTGGGTGAACGTCGACATCCACCCGGCGGGCGGGCCCTGATACAGCGTGTAGGCCGACTCGCCGAAGACATCGAACGGAACGCCCTGGGCCATCGCGTTCATGATGAAGCTGTTGCTGGTGGGGAAGCTTTGCGCCCGATCGATGTGGAGCATGATCTTGATCCCGGTGTCGACGTCCTTGATGCCCTGGGCCGCACCTTTCAGCAGCGTGCCAAGGTTGGTCCAATTGGAGACCGCCCCGGTGACCGGATTGTTCATGCCGGTGATCGGTATCCCGCCCGCGTCGCAGCGGTGGATGAGCATTCCCGGCGTGATCTCGTTACCGATCTGAACCATGTCGGGCCGGGCGCCCCCAGCCACCAGCTGGGTGATGGCGTCCCTGGTGTAGTCACGAACGGCGGTCGCCAGCTGGGCGATCGTGGTGAATCCCTGCCAGGCGATCGGCACGCACTGCTTGCCGGGGTCGGCCCAGTTGTCGCTGTAGTGGAAATCGAGCAGGAACCCCATCCCTGCGTCCTTGATCCGCTTTCCGAACGCGACCGTGTGGGGGACATCGTAGAAGCCAGCGGTCTTGCTGTTCCCGTCCGCGGCTCGCGGATCGACGAAGGTGCGCACGCGGACGTAGTTGAATCCGTGGCCCTTGAGGAGCACGAGGAGATCTTTCTGCGTGCCATCGTTGTCGGTGTAGAGGGTGCCCGGTGCGTCGGTTTGCACCCGGGAGAGGTCGGCGCCAATGAAGTAGCTCGGCGCAAAAGGCGTCGCGCCACCGCCACCCGTCGCGCCACCGCCGTCCGTCGCGCCGCCGAGGCCCGTCGCGCCGCCGAGGCCCTGCCCGCCGGTGCCAACCAAGCCCCCGGTTCCGGTCACGCCGGCGCCACCAGTTGCAGGTGTCCCGCCGGGCCCGCCTTGACCGGTGCCACCCGAGCCGGCGGTGGTCCCGCCCGATCCGTCAATCGGAGCCGAGGGCGAGGTGCAACCCAAGGCCGTCGCGAAACCGATGATCAGATATCGACTGGTGCGCATCGTGTCCCCCAACGATGGTTGCGCGCGTTGCTCGCGAAGCTATACCACCGACACCGAATGCTATCTGCGACGCCCCAAGACTTGGGGTCGTTCTTTGGATAGTTCGGGGCGCCGCCGATGGCCAGACGTGGGGCTGGACAGCTTGTACGTCACCGATGGCGCTGACCGACCGCCCCTCGACGACACGATCTGCAGTCCGCCGGACTCCATCCAGTTTGGCGACAACTGCGCTCCCAGCTCCTCGGCGTCCAGTCGATCTGACCCAAGCGCCCCCGCCGAGCGCTTGCCTCAAGGCGGCGCGGGCGGCGCGAGGTCACCGAAGAACATATAGACCGACTCGTCGAACGTCTCGCCCGCGAGTTGCGACGGTTGGCTCTGCGGTCCAAGCGCCGGCGCGGTGTCGAACTTGGTTCCGATGGCGGGGATGCCCTGCAGGAACGAGATGCCGGCCGCCCCATCGGGGGTGATGGGCGGCGGAAAGATCATTTGCGTGGTCTGCGGCGCGGCGCCGTCACGGGCGCTGTAGAGGCGCAGGAAGGTGTCGTTCGCGTCGAAGACGAAGTGAATCACGCCGTCGCTCGTGAACAGCCGCGCCCAGTTGACGCCGGCGAAGTAGCCCTTGAACTCGGGGTAGGTCCAGGTGCCGCCGGTCACGGCGTCGTTGAAGTCGCGCGTCCAGACGTCGTGGGTCGTCCCCCTCATGCGGTTCTTCCAGACGCGGTAGGGCCCGCGGCCCAGCCACTGTGCGCTCTGCACGCGCGTCTCGGGAAGATCGAAGCTGACGCCGAAGAAGTCGTAGGTACCGGTGAGGGAATAGCGATACGAAAGGCGCAGCCAGCCGCTGCTCATGACCTGCCAGACGACCTGGGACAGGCCGGCGCCGTTGAAAGTGGCGGTCAGCACGCAGTCGTTGCCCTGCGCCGTCGCGAAGAACGACTGCAGCGTGCCGTTGGACGCCGTGCGCGTCGCGCCGCTGCCGGTGGTCAGCGTCGGTCCGTTTTGCAGCGCGAAGCTGCTGGCGCCGCGACTGACACCGGCCAGCAGGCCGGTCGCGGCGTTGAAGGTGTACAAGACGCCGGCGGCGCTGGCGGTGACGGTACCGCCGCTCGGCGCACCGCAGGTCGCGGCGGCCGAGCCGGCGGGCACGACCACCTTCTGGCGTAGCGCCTGCGGCGTCGCGATCATCCACGACCACTGGCCGATGGTCTGCCCGGCGGAATCCTCGGCGGCCAGCAGGAGCGCGGCGTGCTGGGCCCAGTCGGCGGGGACGCCATCCAGCGACAACGTGCCGGTCGCGCCCGGCGCGATCGCCCCGGTGTGGGCGGTGCCCTGGGCGGCCACCGTGTGGCCGGCGGTCGGCCGCGGGAAGTCGAAGTCGGCGAGCTGCCAGCGAAACAGCACGGTGGCGGCGTCGGTGAAGTCGTAGCGATTCTCGACAGTGAACGCCGCCGGCAGCGCGTCCAGCGTGACCTGCACGGGAGACCAGATCTCGCGGATGGTGGCATAGCTCCCCTCCTTCTCGCGATAGGGGCCCGTCACGCCGTCGGGTGCCTGGTTGCCCTTGGTATCGATGGACTTCTGGGGGGTGTCGGTGCGGACCACCCCTTCGTCCAGGAGCGACCAGAGGAAGCCGCCCGCCGCGCGCGGACCGCTCCGCATCAAGGTCCAGAAGTCGTCGAGCCCGGCGCCGCCGCCACCGTCGTAAAGACCGTGCAAGAACTCCGTCGGCATAAAGACGTTCGGCCCGGCCAGCGCCCCCTGAACCGCGACGTAGTTCGGATAGTGGGTCGCCTGGATGCCGCTGAACAGCTGCTGGGGGTGAAGTACCGATCGGTGCTGGGGGTCGAGCGCGCCGAAGCTCGCGTCGAGCGCGGTGTTCCAGCCCCCTTCGTTGCCGTTGTCCCAAAAGATGACGCTAGGGTGGTTGGCGTCGAAGGCGATCATCTGCTGCAGCAGCGGCGTTCCGCCCGCCGTGTCGTAGGCGTGCTGCCAACCGGCGAGCTCGTCGAGCACGTAGAGCCCCAGCGCGTCGGTCGCGTCGAGGAAGTGACGATCGGGCGGATAGTGCGAGCTGCGCACGGCGTTGGCGTTCATCCCCTTGAGCAGCACGACGTCGTCGTGCGACAGCGAAGCGTTGAGCGCGCGCCCCGTCGACGGCCAGAACGAGTGGCGGTTGAGGCCGCGCAACATCACCTTCTTGCCGTTGACATAGACGCCGTCGCCCGCGCGCACCTCGACCGTGCGGAAACCGACGGTCTCGACGACCTGATGGACCGGCTGCCCCTCCTGCTCGAGGGAGACGACGACGCGATAGAGGTCGGGCGCCTCGGCGCTCCAGGTCTTGACGCCGGGGATGACGCCGGTGAAGCTGACGTTCGCCTGTCCGGCCGTCACCGGCGCCGACAGCGCCGCGCCGACCGGTTGCGCCTGGGCGTCTAGCACCGTCGCGACGACCTGGCCGGCCGGGGCGTTCTCGAGCGTGACGTTCACCGACAGCGTGCCGTCGGCGCGTGCATCGGCGCCGACGTGGTCGATCGACGCGCTCGGGAACGCCGCGAGGTAGACCGGCCGGAAGATGCCGCCGAACACCCAGTAGTCGGCGCTGCGCTCGGCACCGTTGATCGACGCGTTCGCCGACTCGTCGGCAACGGTGACCTCCAGCAGGTTCGGGCTATCGTAGCGCAGCAGCGCGGAGACGTCGTACTGGAATCGGTAGAACGCGCCCTGGTGCGTGGGCCCCGCGCTGGTCCCGTTGATCTTCACGTCGGTGTCGGTCATCGATCCTTCGAACACGATGACGACCCGCCTGCCGGCCCAGGCGGCCGGCACGCCGAAGCTGTACCGATAGAACCCGGTCTCGACCGGTCCGCGCGTGAACGTGTTGTCGGTGCCGTAGTAGTAGGACCCGAAGCCCTGCAGCTCCCAGTTCGAGGGGACCGGAATCGTCGACCAGGCGCCGCTGCCCGGAGCGTTGGCGCAGTTCCGGTTACTCGGCAGCGCGCTCGCGCAGTAAAAGTCCCACGCGACGGTGTCGTCGCTGCCGTGGCCCGAGAGGAACTGGACCTCGGTCGGATGGCTCAGCACCACCGGCGTGACCGCTGCGCCGCCCCCGCCGCCCAAACCGGCGCCCCCGCCGCCCGCCGCGGCCGCGCCCCCCTTCTTGCCCGAACAGGCGCCCGTCAACGCCAGCAACGCGATCAGCAGGCGGCATGAACGCTCGCGCCAGCGCGGCGCATCGTCGAGCTCGAACATGAACTGACTAGGGTCTCATCGGGCGAAACTGGTGCACCGAGGCGACCCGCCCGCGGAGATTCCATCGCCCTCACCAACGACGATCACTGTCCGGCGGCGTCGACGTCCGGCGCCGTGTCTGGTGTCCCGGTGTCAGTAGTTCCTACGTCGGCAGGCGCCGTGTCTGCCGTGTCCCCGTCGGGCGTCGTCGTCGTTCCGCCCATGAACATGATGTTGTCGATCGTGATGTCGACGGTGTACGGCGTCTGGGTCCCCGACCACGGGAAGGAGAAGAAGACGGAGAGGAGCTGCGTGGGATCGGGGAGGCCGACAGGCATCCCACCTACGAACGAGCTCCAGGGTGCCATGACGGTCGTCGACGTTGCCGAGATAGGGACGTTGCGGCTGGGCGAACTGCAGCCGGTCGTGCAGGTACCCCAGGTCGGGGGCATGGCGGCGTGTGCGGTATCAAACTCGTCGGCAGACGTCCCGACGCCCATGGTGACGCGCGCCGCGGAGATGCCGCCGTCGCTGTCCGAGAACGTGCCGCCGATATCGAGCTGAATCCCCGTGAACGCCGAAACGTCGGACTTGCACGAGAGGTAGAGCCCGAACCCAGAGTAGTCGCCGACCGTCCCCGTCAGATGCCAGTTCATCCCGGTGAAGGCCGACGTGATGGCACCGGGGTATTGATAGGTTCCGCCGGCAAAGGTCGTCCCGTAGATTCCAAACCTCGCTTGGGTCGGGTCGGTCACATTCGCAAAGTCGAGGATGAGAGCGGTGTTGGCCACGACGGGCGTACACGATGGAAATATCGGCCCCGCGTCGACTACAGTGCCGCCGGTGCCGTGACCGCCGGTGCCGTGACCGCCGGTGCCCTGGCCACCAGTTCCGGTGGCGCCGCCGGTGCCGGTCTTGCTCGAGCCGCCACCGCAGCCGGTTATGACCAGCGCTAGCGACGCGAAGAGGAAGATGGAAGTCCCAGTCACTGTGGCCGCGCGCCCAAAAGACATGTTCGCCTCCGACTCTGCTCAAACAAGGAAGGGCTCGTTGGTGTCTAAAATCGAGCCGCCAGAGGCTGGCTCTACACCTCAGCCAAATGCCCTAGCAAGAACAATTAAGCCAAGAACGAACGTCGGCGCTACTGCTACTGTAGGTCGTTTGTTGCCTATTTCTCTCCCGACACTGATTGGGCTGCGACTGCGCCACCAATCGCGCCTACAGGGTGATAAAGGCGAGTTGGCCATGCACCATTTCTCAATTCACTGCCCCTCTATGTAAGCGTGTAGCTCTATCAGCTCATGACCCAGGCAATTGCCGCGCTGTCTGACCGGCGGTCGGAGATCGTCCTCCATGGCCGTCGACAGATCGACGAGGAGCGCTTCGGTAAGGTCGGCTTGCTGGTTCTCCGGCGACACGTGCGTTTTCCATAGCTCAACTGCAGTCCCAGCACATAGCCCGTCAAGACGCGCGTCCTCTGCGCGGAAATCGTAGCGAGGCTCATGCGTCGGCGCACCAATCAGGACTTCATAGAGAGCCTCATTCGCCGAAGGTGGAACTGCATTCCTGAAGTCACCAATCGAGCCGAAAACATCGAGCCATCGATGATGGGATGCTCGGCGCAGCTCCTTTTGAGCGATGAACTGGACAACGTCGGTCTTGAATGACCTCGTTCCAAACGCTCTTGCAGTTCTTGTCGAGTGCCGACCCACTCTTGATTGTCACGGCGCCCGGAGGCAACGGAAAGAGTCGGCTTCTGTTGGAAGTCGCCAAAGCGGCAGTGGCCGTCGGCCTGACCTTCCGCTCCGCCTCGTTTCCGCATGTCGAGTGCCGAAGGTCCAGGAGCAAGGGAGCTCGGCGACCGGAAGAAACGCCGACGGCTCCGTGGAGCTTGTTGGGGCCGTTCCTCGAGCGGATGCGGCGTCACGCGCGACCACCGGTTCGTCGGATCAGCACACTGACGCCGGACTGGGAGCTGAGATCACTGCGCCCTGCGTACTTCACGCGGGCGACAGTCACAGGCACCGACGGGAGGTGCTCGGCCCCAAGGGTAAGCCTGGGGCGTGAACGTGACGCGCCCCGCGTACTTTGAGCTCGTTGCGGTGATGCGCCTACGGTGGTCGCCTTCGCCATGCAGCAGCTCGCGCCGTAGTTGGTTACATCCCCACGCACATCGCCGCGGGGGCGCAGATGATGGCGCTCGCGGACGCGACGAAGGTGCAGTTGTTGCTCGCACAATCCTCGTCGCCGGAGCAAGCGACGCCGTTCGCCTGGAGCGCCACGCACGTCGTCGGCAGCCCGGACGCGTCTTGGGCGCACGCGATTCCGCGTTGACAATTGCCGGTCGGGCAGGGTTCGCCTAGCCCCGGCAGGCCGACGCAGGCAAAGGGTCCGTTGATGTTCGTGCAGGCGCCGCCGACGCACTCCTGGTTGCGCGTGCAGGCGCCGCCGGGGGCGACCTTGCCCTCCCACATCTGGTTGCATTCCGGGAAGCGCGTCAGCTGATCGTCGCCGCCCCACTCGGGGCAGGAGAGGGCCGCGACGACATCGAGGCAGACGCGCGCCTTCTCGGGGTGATAGACCATCGTGCCCGCGGCGATCGCCGATTGATTGGCGCTGATGTCGGTGCCGAGCTGGGCGGCCACCGTCGCTCGACAGGCGGCCTCGTCGGCCGATGTCGCCGCGTTCGCTTGTCGCTCGGCGGTGGTGCAGCAGGTGAAGGCCTTGTGGCAGTACGCCCCAGCCAGCTCGTCCGCCAGTTGGTCGAGCGGAACGGCGGGGCCGCCGCCGTTGCTGTTGCTGCTGGGGCACCCCAGTCCGGAGATCGTGACCAACAGCACCGCCGCGCGGAGTCTCATGAAGCGAGTAGAGATCGGATGCTCCTGCTGCGCAATCGCGGCGCCGGTCGCCATGGTTAGCGCCCCGGCAGAGCAGGATCCACGGCAGTCCTACACTCGCCGAGCGTCGTGGCCCCACCGAACGCGTCGGCAGAATCATTCAAGAACTGCGACCCCAGCGGGTCACGAGGCACTTTGAGACTGGCGGTGCCGGTGGAGGTCGTGGCGTTGCGGGCGGCATAGGGCAAGAAGGCGGCACCGTCGTCAACGGCGCGGCAACGTGACAGGCGTCGCCGTGCGGCTCTCCGAGGTGGAGCCATTTCCGAGCTGTCCCGAGCTGTTGCTGCCCCAGCATGCGACGGTGCCGCCGGTGACGAGGGCGCAGGTGAAGTTTTGCCCGGCGCTGACCGCCACCACGTTGGTCAGGCCCACCGCCTTCACCGGCACGAGCGCCTTCAAGGACGTCGACCCGTCGCCGAGCTGGCCCCTGGAGCTCTGGCCCCAGCACCACACTGTGCCGTCACCGCGCAGTGCGCAGGTGTGTTCCGAGCCGGCCGTGATCGCGGTGATGCCGGCCAGGCCACTGACGGCGGTCGGCGCGAGCGCATCCGAGGTCGTTCCGTTCCCCAGCTCGCCTTGATTATTGGCGCCCCAGCACTCGACGGTTCCGTCCGCGAGCAAGGCGCAGGTATGAAGACTGCCGCCCGCTACCGCGACCGCCGGCCCACTGAGTCCCACGACCGCGAGGAGAGACGGGGACGGCGCCGTCGGCGCTCCATTGCCGAGCTGGCCCGCGATGTTCTGGCCCCAACAGGCGACGCCGCCTCCATCCAGCACGGCGCAGGCGTGCTCGTTGCCGATCCCGATCGCGATGGCGCCCGCGAGCCCCACCACGGGGCCGGGCGTGGACACGGCGTTGAGCCCGCTGTCGGAGATCGAGCCCGTCCCGAGCTCGCCCGCTTCGTTCTGACCCCAACATTCGACCGTGCCGCCGCTTGCCAGAGCGCAGGAAAACTCGTCGGCGAAATCAACGGTTGCGTCGCGGTCCGCGCCCCGCGCCGCCAAGGCAACGACGCCGGTCAACCCTGCCACCGCGCCGGGCGCCGGTTGCTGGTCGAACGCAATGGTCCCGTTTCCGAGCTCCCCCCACGCTTCGTTGCCCCAGCAGTCCACCGTCGCATCATTCAGGAGCGCGCAGGTGTGGTCTCCTCCGACGGCCAGCGCCGATACGCCAGACAGTCCCTGGACCGCGACCGGCTGGGGCTCACGGATCGTTTGTTGTCCGCTCCCGAGCTCGTAGTCGAGATTGGTGCCCCAGCAGCGAGCGGTTCCGTCGACCAGCAGGGCGCAGGCGTGAGATCCGCCGGTGGCGATCGCCGTGACGCCGGTCAGCGGGTCCGGGGGTGGGACGTTGCCGGAATCTCCGCCGCAGCCGGGAATCGCTTCCAACGGCACGAGGACGAGTGTGGCGACCAGACAACACCTCGATCTCATGGTCGCTTTCAATTCAGGCAACCCTGCAACGTGCCGGCGCGCTGGATATCGCAGGTATCGCCGGACGACAGCCCGTTCAGGACGAACTGGATCGAAGCGAGCGTCTGATCCTTCGGGATGTGGACATCGGAAGCTCCTCTGGCGCAGAAACTCTGCCCCGAGAACGAGCCCCCTGCGAGACGGAACGTGGCCGTGGCGGCGCCCGTCTCGCCATCGGCCAACCCTTGGTCCACAACAGTTTCATCTCTCATGGCTCCGTACCTATGCGAACAGCGTGCCGCCCACGCCGAGGGCTTCGGCGGCTGACACATCTCGCGGGGTCGATGCCGATGCCGTAGTCGCGCACGGACAGTGCCCTGGTTGCGAGGTACGCCTTTCGCGCCGCTACGGGGAGCCGCTCGATCGCGTACCGCAACATCGTGCGCGGCATGTCTGCGGCATGGCGATCGAGGAAGCGGTGGAGCGCGTCGATATCGCGCTTGCCGACTTCGCGCAACATCCAACCGATCGCTTTGTGCATCAGATCGTGAGGATCGGCGATGGCGCGCTCCGCAAATGCGAGCAACAGATCCGGCTGACCGACACGGACGAGCGCTCCGGCCGACAACACAGCCATCCGGCGCTCCCAGAGGCGGGACGAACGAAGGAATCGCTCGAAGCGAAGGCGCTCTTCAGGGTGATCGAGGAGGTACACGCCGAAGATCCGCGGCGCGGCGGTGTCGACCAGATCCCAGTTGTCCAGCGCGCGCCGCGCGGCGAGCAGCATCCGGTAGATACGCGCGCGCCGCGCTTGGTCGCCCCTCTCGAACTGGCGAATGAGGATCAGCACCGCCGTCAGGCGGTGCTCGTGCACCGGACTCTTCAGGAGGGCGCGGCACTCGGCCAGGGAGAGCGCTGCGAACGCGCGCGCCACCTCACGCTGCAACGGCACGGTGACGCCGATGAAGCGATCTCCTTCCCCGTATTCGCCCGAACCGGTCCGGAAGAAGCGGGCGGAGGCAGCCGCGCGCGCCGGGCTGGCCCGCGCCGCCAACGCTTTTCGGACGGCCGCTGCGGTCATCCCGGTTGCAGCCACGCGGTGGTCACTCCGGCCAGCGGGTCGTGTCGGCGATCGCGGTCATCCACCGTCCACGTTACGGTTCACAGTGTTCCCAGCATACGCCCACGAAGCGCGAGCAGGGATCGGCGCCGCGAGAATCCGCGGCAGCGCGAAGGAGCGTGGGTGCCCGAGCGTCCCGGCAACATCATTGAGGATTCGGCGACCCCAGCGGGTCACTATCCAATTTGAGACTGGAGATCCCCTTAGGTCTCGTGGCCCGCTGATGAAGATCCTCGATCGGGATTCGTTCACGAACAGCAAGGAAGCCTGCGGGGCGCTGGCCGCCCTTGGACCGAGGATCCTGCCACGGTCACCTGCTGGCTGGGCGTCGCCTCGATGCCGCCGCTCACGGCGACGCCTGGCGGGACGTTCACGCACATTGCAGGTTGCGAAGCCGCGATGTGCGGCATCCGCAGCGACGGCACGACCGTCTGCTGGGGCGTTCCCGAGCTCGAGGCCCCTGCTGCCGTCCGCCGGCTGGTAGGCCGCGAATCAGCCCGTCAGGGCACGATGGTCAGCATCGATGCGCTGGTGTAGACGCCGCCTGGGAGGCTGCCGTCGGCCGCCGCTTTCGTCGCTTGCCCGGTCCACGGCACGAAGAAGGCCAGCTTGCCGTCGCTGGTCTTCTGGAAGAAAGAGCCGTAGCGGTAGTCGCCCGCGAAGCACGTCGTGTTGGCGTCGGTCGCGCACTTCGTCGCGGTTTGCCCGTATGTGCCGAGGATCGACCAGCCGAACATGTTCTTGGTCGGGCCCACCAGGCCCGAGTAGAGCGCGACGGCCCGCTCGCTGACCGCGTCGCCGCCCACGAGCGAGTAGCGCAGGACCACGGGCGTGTCGACGGTCAGGTCGGAGCCGGCCGCGCTGTCGGTGCGAATGAGCTGCGGCCAGAGGGCGTCCAGGCCGGCCGCGGACAGGTCAACCGTCAGGATGCGCTTGACGTCGGGGGCGCCGAGGTAATTGTTCGCGCTGCGCAACGTGATCGCGTAGACGTTCACGATCTCGAACCCACTGCTGCTGATCCCCGTGTACGCGACGTAGAACCGCGGCGGTGACGAGGCGGTCCCGACGATGCTGGGGCCGCCGTGAATGCCGAAGAACGGCATCCGCCCGCCGTCCGTCTTGCTGATCTCCCCGCACCGAGTGGTGGAATCGGACGTCGCCAGGCTGAACTCCTTGGTGACGTTGAAAGGTGTGACGAACCGGAGCGTCGGCTCGCCGCCCTTGCATCGGAAGCTTGCCAGGAACACGACGCGCCCGGTCCCGCCCGTCGTCGACGCCTGCTCGTCGAGCGCCGTGGTGATCACGTACGGCAGGGCATCGAAGTCCTGGTCGCTCATGGAGGCGAAGTTGAGCTGATCGGCGCGGGTGAGGCCGGACGCGGGGCTTCCGAGAATCGCGAGGCGCGAGACGCCGGGGACGCCCTGCCCGGGACCGGGATGGGTGGAGCTGGCGATGTAGAGCTTGGCGTCGAACGGATCGTAGTACGTCTCCCAGCGGTCGATGTCGCGCGCCGGGCCGGCCAGTCCCATCACCGAGGGGTCGACGGCCGTCGCGGTCCAGCTGGCGCCGCAGTCGTGCGTGACCCGCACGCCGAAGGCGTTCGCTTCGAGACGGGTCAGATCGCCGCAACGGAATGTGCCCTCCTCAGGAAAGGGGAGCCCGGTCGGGATGCAGCTGCACTGGATGCCCGGCATCGCATCGTAGACGCAGGCCCCGCTCGTGGTGACAGGGTCGCAGGTCCCCCCGTTGGGCGGCGGCGTGCCCGGGCAGCCGGGACCTTGCGGCACGCCGGCCGCCGGATCCAGGCAGAGGCGCGCGGTGGCCCCGACCATCACCACGGTGCCGTCGCCGACCCGCGTGACGACGTTGTCGGTGAACCCGACGACGTCGGCGTAGGACGGGATGCCGGGCGACTTGATCTCCCACAGATGCTGGCCGGGCGGTGGAATCCGCTGGTCGCCCGGGAGCACCGATTCGATGCAGACCGGCGGCGACGGCGTGGGGGCGGGAAACGAAGCGGGGCTGGTGGCGGTCGCCGAGCCGATGTTCGGGACCATGAACAGGTTCTGGTTCGCCCAGCTGACGAAGGCGGTGGGCTTGGCGCAGACGGCGCTGGCCGGCAGGACGGCGGTCCCGATCTCGGCCGCGTCCCGGGAGGGGTCGAGCTGCCCGAGGAACTGCAGCGTCTCGGTCGGTCGCACGAGAGTCTGCGCCTGCGTGCCGAGCGGACCGCCGGTGACGTGGATGCCCTCGAACACCGTGACGTGGTTCGCGAAGAAGTGGCCGGTGGAGTTCGCCTTGATCTCGACATCCGCGTCCTTGGCGAGGAACAGATCGCCGGTGAACGGTGACTCGACGTGCACGGCCTGCGTCCCGAGGTAGCCGAACACGAACCCGGCGCCGCCCAGGGGCGCGCGCAGGATTGCGCCGGTGTTGACGACCATCGTCGTCCGGCTCGGCGCATCGATCTGGACGATCGCGCCGGGCTCCAGGTCGAGGCTGACGATCCCGTACGTGCCGCCGGTCAGTCTCAGCGTGCCGCCGCTGAAGACGGTGGTGGGCCCATAATTCCCGGCGCCCAGCGACGTCGCCGGCTGATTGCCGAAGACGTTGACGGCCGTGCCGCTGCTCGGCGCGCTCATCGACACCGTCCAGATCGGATCCTTGCGGATGGTGACGTTCGAGCGGTTCTCGGTCGGATCGCCGAAGGTGATGCCTGTCTGCTGCTGCACGCTGCTCGAGGTCTTGTAGAAGACCACCTGGCTGTTGCTCCGGAACAGGAGCGGCACGGTGGCCCAGATGCGCCCGGCCGCCGCGCTGACGCCGACGTTCAGCAACTCCGGCGCCGATCCGAACGCCGCGATGCCTCCCGACGGAAAATTGAGGAACGGATTGGTCCCGAAGACGCTGGCGCGATCATTGACGTTCACCGATTTGTTCCCGCCCAGGACGATGTCTTCAGGGTTCAGACCGACCGGAATCGGCAACGAGAACGTGGTCGTGAGCGCCGAGCGGACGACCTCCGTCCCCTCGACGTCCCCCTTCGGGCCAGACCTGCACGCCCCGTTCGTCACCGTCAGGGCCACCACGGCCGTCGTCAGAACGCGTCTGGTCCTCATCTCGCTCACCTCCCGCTGGCTGTCCCGGCAAGCGTAACGCGCGGCGTGGCGCTTATTCCCTCCGCCCCTGTCGAAATCGTGGCGTCGGCGTTCTGACTCGGTCGTGTGGGCAGTGAGTTCAAGGCCCAAATCCAGCTGGTGAAACGTCTGACAAGATCGTTTCCGTCAACCCGCGCGCCTTACGACTGCCCCAGAATGCCGGTTTCCACGGCTCAGTCGACAGACTGCTGAGACGGTGCGCGATGCCAAGTGGCGTCCTCAAGCTCGCTTGACGTCAAGAGCAGCCGTGCCTGAGCCCACGACCTCTTGAACAATTGACAGGGGATACTGGGACCTGTTCTGCAACACATCACCGTATCGGCGTGCACAATTTTTCTTGTCTGGCAACGTAAGGTTGGTCAACTGTTCGGCGATGTACAACTGCCCCCAGAATGCCGTTTTCCACGGGGAAGACAAGGACGGGACGAGGCTCAGAAAAGACGCTTCCTGTCCTGCTCGAAGTTCGGCGGTCCTCATCGAAGCCCCGTGTTGTGTCGGTGGCCGAAGTCCTCGGGGGCCGGCGCGTCGGGGTAGATACTCGAGTGCGACGTGAGCGCTGCGACGATCTGCATCCGTCCCGCGCAGCGCCTACATTCGAGGACGTCCTTGATGAAGACGCGCCAGCAATCGACCCGAAGCGGGGAATTGTCGTCAAGATAACGAGCAATAGCGAGGGGCCGGGCGCTCGGGAGATTCGATGGAAGCGCGCAGACGCAGGCGCTCTCTGCAACCTCGGAATTGCCAAGTTCACCTGCGAGGACAAGACGCCCGCCGCGGACCGGTTCACCTGCACAACTGCGTTCCTGCACGAGCATTACTTCGACTGGCGGCGGAAGAACGGCACCACCTACATCGAAAAGATCAGCGAAATTCTGGAAGATTGACCGAGCCTGTTTCGTCGCGAGCGAGCCGGCAAGATCATTCAGGATTCGGCGACCCCAGCGGGTCACTATCCAATTTGAGACTGGAGATCCCGGCGAGTCTCGCGGCGTTGCGGGCGGCATAGGCGAAGCGTCATCGGCGTCCGTCCACTCCCTGGCGACCCTTCGGCGCGAGCCGACGGTTTGTCATAAACTGGTGGGCGAATGCGTCGGCGAGCCAAGATAAGCGCTGGCGGCGAATTTGCCCACCTGACAGCGTCGATCTCGCTGCGGCTTCAGCACGACGACGATCCCTCGCTGTGGGCGGCCGTCCTTTCGGTCGTCTACTCGGACGCTCGCATGCTCATCGCGGATACGCGCAAAGGCTCGAGGCGGATCGTCACGGAGATCGGGTGCTGCTCGCACTGGCTTCGACCGCACCAAACACGGTGGACAGCCGACGGCGGGTTCGCTTGGCCGTTCGGCTATGGCGGCAGTGGATACAGCAGGTTGGGCCTCCCTGAGTTCGAATATCCCGCGGGGGACCGTGCTGAACCGCGGCGGTCCCCGGCGTTCCCTGCCGTCGTGGCAAGGGCGTGGCAAAAAACTTGGCCCGCCCGCGTTGACCGCTGGGGTGTCCCGGTCGCAGCCAATCGAGCTAAGCTCGAAGCATGTCGATCGTTCTGGACTGGAACGGCCAGGACCTCCCCGATGAGGTTCGTGAACGAATGCCGGCCGAACTGCGTGACTTGCCCCGGGGGAGATATGTCCTCGAGCCCGTGGACCAGATCCCCGATCTGACGGACGAGGAAGAGTCAGGGATTCACACCGCGCTCGAATCGGTGAGGGCAGGGAAGACCGTTAGCCTGGAAGAGGCAAAGGCGAAGGTCGACCGGATCCTCGGCAGGTGAGCGTCGCGTTCGCTCCCGAAGCCGTCGAGGATCTTGCGGCCGCTGTCGAGTACCTCAGGGAGCGCAACCCACGGGCGGCGGCA
Source organism: uncultured Pseudomonadota bacterium (assembly GCA_963778795.1). Lineage (GTDB taxonomy): Bacteria > Myxococcota_A > Polyangia > Fen-1088 > Fen-1088 > DASRQZ01. The sequence goes on from CAVZVU010000006.1 coordinate 1,366,492, forward strand.
GCGACCGCAGACGCGGTCTTCGCGGCGATCGACAGATTGGCCGGTCACCTTTTACTGCCTTCGACATAGCAACAACGTGTGCCAGCGGCCGATGACCAAACAAGATGACGGTCCGACTTGTACTGGTCTCGCTTGGAACCTTGACGGCTCAGAGGGGGGCGGGGCACAGTCTGCCCTCGTGTTCAGGGGTGGATAGGTCTTGGACGAGGGACCTGTTTGACAGAGAACGTCGCAATCCGGCGGTAGGCGTGGACGAGCGGCAGATGACTTGGTGGAAAACATGGGGAGGTCGAGGTGATGGATTGTAAGGCGTTTCCATTGTTGCCACCGAAAGTCGTCGCGATCGCGAGGGATGCCTATTTGACGCCCAAGGTGCCGTTTCCGGACCCGACCAATCTTCCTTTGGTGCCGGCTCCGATGTACGGCCAGGACATCACCAGCAGTTATGGCAGGGTCGCGCTTCACAAGCAGAGTGTGGGCAATACTCCAGAAGAGTTGAAGCCCAAGATGCGTAAATTGCTGACCAAGTTCGCCGGCGGTGACAGCGCCGGCATGGCGAAGCGCTTGGTCGATGCTTTTCTCAGCAAGCAGGCCAAGGTGCGGTACTTTGACGATCCTGCTCTCAACGCGGCTGCGGCGAAGCATCAGAATATTGAATACTTCTGCAACGCCGCGCTGTCTGTGCCGAGCATTCCGCGGGCGATCTGGGGCGTGGTGGTGGCCGGTCACCCGCGGCGGCCCCCACCAAGCGAAGAATTCATCAGGCCCTCCGAGATGCAAACTGGGACATCAAGAAGCTGGTCGCGCCAACTGATCTTGGAGTCCCTGCTTTCAATATCGGCAGTAACAAACTCGCCACGGGCGATTACAACAACGGGCTCGGGCTGATGATCAATGGAATCCAATACGCCTATGTCGTCGCTACGAATTACCAATACGACGTGAAGGCGGGTAGATATTGCATCGGCCTGCGTTTTCTATTTTACGACGTGTTTGGGCTGGACGACGATGACCTAGAAGAATTCGGCGCAAAGGACGATTCCGCTCCCGCTTTCGATGCTCCTCTGGGCATAACGGCCTGATGGCAACTCCAACACCAACATGGATACGCACCGTTAGTGACTCGAATCATCGTCGAAAAAACCTTCGAGGCTCCGGCGTCGTGAAATCGGATCGGAGGAGCTTCGCTGTTGTCGCTCTGTCAGCTTGCATAGTAGGCCTCGTCGTCAGCCCGTTCCCATTCGTCATCATCGGTGCGAGCGACTTCAGGCCCGTCTTCTATGTCGTCGAAGTACTGCCGTTCGTTCTGTGCAGCCTGTTCCTTTTCTGGCGATACCTCTCCAAGCCGGCAGACGTAGCGATTTGGCGCATTCCAGGTTTCGTGGTGGAAAGCGCGGCTTGGATTGTAATCGCCCAGTTCCTTTTCTTGGTGTCGAGGATCAATCTTCTAGTGGGCGCCGAAAGATGGGGCGCCGTCGCGGAGTCGTTCCTGGCAGCTTCAGCGATCAGCCTGCCGATCATCCTGAAGCGCCGGACCGCCCTGGAGAGAAGATTGGTCGCTCAGCGCAAAGGCGTCGTGATCGCGGCGTTGCTTTCGATCCTGGTCGCGGCCGCCGTCGCAGTGATCGTCGATCTCGTGACGCCGACACGGTTCATCTTAGGAACGAAACGCCTCCACTCGAGGCGGTCTGTTACACCCGCGATGCTGAAGCTCTCTGCATCGCCAGTCGTCCCCAGCGGGCCAATCGTAGTCACGCTGGAGCCAAGCCTGCGAAATTAGTAGGACAGCCGTGGCAAAAGCGTGGCAAAACGCCGACCGCGCCCTGAAATGCCGAGTGATGTCAGGTGCTTACTGCGACCCCAGCGGGTCACTATCCAATTTGAGGCTGGAAATTCCCTTAAATGTCGTGGCGTTGCGGGCGGTCGCCCGCTCCTCTTTTTCGATGGAAGAAATGGTCCCGTGACCGTTTTCTCGAAGAGGCGCGTTTCTGCCTGGTCGCAAGTGCCGAGAGGAACCCAAGAATTGGCAGTGTCGGAAACCCTTGCCGCCGAAGCTGACGGCGATCTCCGGCCTGGGTAGTCGTGCCTTGCAGCCGTCAGCCAGTCTGACCGCGCGTTTCGAGAAAGGAATGGCCGTTCGCGGAGGCGACACAGGCGCGCTCGTCGCCGGTCAACAACCCGTCGGGCTTGAAAATCACCCATCGCACGCAGGGATCCGAAGTGACCGGTCCTACCACGGTCCATGCATTGTGGAAGACTTGCGCGACGATTGCGGCAGTCCCCTGTCGAATCCGCGACGGTTTGCGATAGCGGTTGGGTTGTCTTTCCGCGGCTGGCGGAGTACTTTACCGCCGGTTCGAAGTCGGTGGGGAGGCCAAATGCTGGGGAAGTTTTGCGGATGTCGCCGAGGATCACCTGCGCGCTCGTGGGACCGGCCAGATCGACTTCCCCGAGATGAGCTCGGCAGAGGGTGTCGAAGTCTGGCACCGGTGGGTAAGGCGTTGACCTTTTTGGAAAGGCAATGCTTCGCGCCTTAAGCTCTCGGGAGGCTGAAGGTCCTTCATGCATCCCCGAAGGTACGCGCCTCACCCCAAACCAGGCGTTCGTTTCGAGTCCGCGGTTCGTCGCAACGAAGGCATCTCAAACAGTCGTCACCCCACATAACCGGCGCATGGTCGTCTCGCCAAACAAATGTTGAGTCGATATTGCATCGGGATTGAGGGCTTTTCGATGCGACACAGCGTGGCTGTGCTCGCGGAGCGCGACGGGCGAATTCTTGCGTCCGTTCGTTTGAATGAGACGCTGTCTCTCCACACGACCGACAAGCGACGCCTTCTGGATAGGTTCGCAGACATCCTGAGAGAACTACTAGGTCGGGCAAACCTGCCCTATTTTCAGGCGTTGGAGCAATGCCTGGTCTGCACGGGAATGTCTGGGGTTACGTTCGCTTACGATAGTCTTCAGCTTCTTCCTGGGATCTTGGGCGACTTCGCTGCGCAGTTCGGCGGATTGATCTGCACAGGCGACGCGGAGGTCACCTTCGCAGCCGCTGCAGGAAGCGATACTGGAAGCCTAATTGTGTCTCACACAGGGTCGACTGCTTACGTTGTGGGAAAGGACGGTGACCAGCTGCGGCACTTTAGGTACGGCGGTTGGGGGCCCGCGATTGGCGACGAAGGCTCTGGCTATTGGATCGGACGGGAGGGCCTTCGCGCAATTGGCGAAGAGTACGACTCGCGAGCGGCGAATTCAGTGCTCTGGGAGGAAATACATATATGGCTGAATCATCCCGGTAGCGGGCCCCTCGCATGGGAGATTGCATCGAACAGATGGCATATAGAATCGGCGAGACACCGTAGGGGGGCTGATACCGATGCACTTCAAGACCCACGACAACTGGTCTATGCGTTCGCTCATCAGGCATGTCTCGACGAGGACGACGATGTCTGGCGCAAGGCGGTTGCCGGCTTGGCAATCCCAGTTATTCGGGCTTTCCGCAAAGGTGACCTAGCTGCTCAGGACATTGTCACCCGTGCCGTGGGGCACCTCGCTCGCCAGCACCGCCGCGCCTGCGAGGTCGCACAGGAGCACGGCCGACTCTCACAGTACACACCTGTCGTGATGTATGGCGGAATTCTAAATCACAATCGCGATGTCCGAATGCTTCTATGCAAAGCGCTCGAGCCTCATCTCGGACCCGGATTTACGGTACTGACGCCCGATAATCCCGAGACAATGAGACCGGCATTGGGTGCACTGCTTTTTGCTTTGGGAAACTCAGACCCAGAGCACTTATCCATACCTGCACAGCCGATAATCGATAGAGTGCGCGGGGAGTGTAGGAAATCCGAATTCGTCGGAGACCTTATAAATGATTGAAACCGACGATGGACGCGCTGGAGAAGGTGGCGGTCCCACGACTGTCCACGACCGACTCCTCGGCTTGATGCAGACGCTTACGTCGATCTCGTCGGTCGCACTAGCCTGCGTTACGAATCATACCTACTACGATTTTATTGGAGCCCCCGCATTGCCGCTCCTCGATTTCGATCTCATTGCGGGAACTCTTGGCCCGGCGTTTGCTGCCAGCGGCGCGAGCGGGCAGCCTGACGCCGATGACGTGTCGCAACTCTATTCAAACGTGTCGCAGCTCGCGGGGCCGCACAGCATTCGCAATGCGCTGGAAATATTGCCGACTTTTGCTTTGCCGCCTGGAGCCATGGTCGAGCTCTTGAAACGTCGCTCCCGCCTTCGAAAGGCTTTCTCTAAAAATGGCCGCGCCGTTCTCCAATTGCTCGAGCACGCACTCCAGTCAGAGGGCCCAATTACGAGCATTGACCGCGGAGGTGTCATAAAGAAGCTTCAAGACTCCGTAACGACAGAATTGAGTCAGTTCACAGCGGCGCACGACGATTTGCATCTCCTCGATGAGGTGCTCAGGCGCGCGCAGCCACTCGAGCCGCTGTTAGGTCCTCGGCCACCGCAAAGTGACTCAGTGTTCCGCACGGCCTATCAAATGTTAGCTACTCGCCGTTCGCATAGAACCTTAAGCAATGAGCTGGACGCCCTTAACGTTGCCTTTGTCGTCTGGTTGTTCGTTAGCCCGAAGAAGACCGATGGTTCTCAACGTTCGATTCCGCTGCTCATCTCTCAAACGCGGGTAGTTGAGGAATTCAACGCGGTTCAAGATGTTCTTTCATTGCCAACTTCTCAGCGCCTGCAGGTGTTCAATGGCCGCCTGTATATGTCAATATCAAGTCGCTTATTGTCATTTTCAGGTGGACGTAACGACCTGGTCGTTGTTAAGGCCGGCCGACTGGCAACTGAAAGCGCGCGGTTGCTGGAAAGTGTCCGTCATGCCGTCGACAGCCTGCCCGATCCCGCCGCTGCATCTGACGAGCTCGCTTCTTGCGAATGGCGACGATTGGAGATTCAGATTGCAAAATATCGGTCGAATTTTTCTTCTCTGCTGGAGCCTGTCTGGAGGTTTCCCCGCCTGGACAGAGTCAGTCAAATGAATGCGACCTTTACGCCGCGCTTCGAGTCGTTGATGTCAGAACTTCGTCCAGGGGCCTCTGATATTGATTTTCGCGACCGTGTCAAGGCTGCACGCAGCGCCATCTATGGTGCAGTTGAACATGACCGAGATCTTTTCGGCCTGTTGTCGGGCGAAAATACGATCACGCAGATCAATGCGGCGGCGCTCGATCCCAATGCGTCGTTCTTCAGCACGAGTGTAGTAGCAGGTGCTGCTCGGAAGACTCTACTCTGTGAGCAAAGCCCCGGCGTCCCGATTGAGTCCTCCCGACGTCTTCTCGAGGCCGCGTCACAAGACGAAGTGCGATTCGTTTGCTGCGGCTCGCCCTACTTCCGAAGTGGCCAAGTTGTATTTGTTGTCGATCGCTTGATTCGGCGATCTGCGATCTGCTGTGCGCTCATTTGGCTCCATGACTCAGACATAACAACGCTCGCTGCCCAGTCTTCGATTGCTGCAGAAGAGCTAACCGAGCATACATCTGAACCATGCATTGTTAAGATGTTTTCAGCCGATAGCGATGTGCAGGAATCTACTCCAACTGAAAAATTACGTGACATTCTCGCGGCCTGGCTCACTCGAGCGAATGAGATCGAGTGCTTCGAGTTGCACGTTCGCGACTTTACACTCTTTGCGGACGTTGAACCTCTCGCTGGTTCCGAGTTGCAATGTGTAGCGGTTGCGCCGCTCCACAAATGGACCCGCAGATCCGTCGAGACTATTTGTCGTTTAATGGCCGGCACTACCTCGGTTGGCATCCCGCCAGAACATACGGCTCGAAAGATCCGGACGATCATCGGAGAGATGAGGACAACATGACCAGGAGGAATATCGACCTCTGTGCCGAGGCCAACAGTTGGTTCGAGCAGGCTCGAAATGGGAACCGCCCGTACGGGTTTGCACGCTGTGGTCATGGCCTTACTCTATTGACCACCGTTGTAGCTGAAGGAAACGTCGAAGCGCCGGTACCAGGTATCGGCGGAGATGGAATCCTAAGATTTAAACTTGCGAACAAGACATCGAGGCCAATTCCTTCTGCGAGCATTGTCGCGAGGGCGGAGCAGCGGCTCCTGGAGTGGAAAAGCTCCCGCGGCGCTCAGGTTGAGCGCGATGTTGGCGTTTACCCAGCCCAAGCATTGGATAAGTGCTGTCCGGAGGCAGAGGGTTCCGAGCCGTTTTGTGTAAAGGCAAATGGTATGGAAACCGTGAATACTTCGGTTCACGTGGCCGGCGCAAGACTAGACAAGCGACCAGCATATTCAAAAATATACTGTGCATCGCCTACTACGCCCGGAAAGGACACCATGAACCCCCTTGCAGATGAGCACTTGAAGAAGTTCGCGAGAGTTACGAGCTGGCGGAGCCTCCGTGAGGAGGAGTACACGATTTCCGTAACAACGCTTCACCCAGGCGTGCGAGCCGATGTTTTGGAGCGATTGAGTAGATTTGGAATTGCGCGCCTTCGTTGGCAGGGTGACGTTCCAACTGTGGAGAGGCTTCAATCACTGGAGCAATGGATCGGGCCAGCGAGGTCTGTGCAAAATGACTACGTGGGAAAAGTCAAGGCCCTGGTGCCCAATTACAATGCCCCACCCAATACAGGCGATTCGTCGCAGGAATTGACGCCGCACGTGGATGGCACCCAAGACGAGATGACCCCTGGCGTTTTGGCATTTCAATATGACTACAGCGCAACATGGGGTGCGGAGAGTACTTTTGTGGACATGGCCGCGGCTCTTGCTGAGTTTCCCGGAGACAAGCTGGAGGAGGTCCTCACTGCACTAGCTCGCGGTGATTGTGCAACATGCACCAAGACAAAGAACACTTGGACGAAGACGTTCAATGGTCCAATTGTCCGCGCCCTTCCGGGCGGTGCAGCATTCTCGGTTCGTCTTCGTGAGGACGATTTGCTGCGAGTTACTCCTGCGTGTCAGTCTCAGTTTGAGCTTCTTAAGGCCGAGTTAGTGAAGTGGGCTGCCAGCAACGTCACTCGATATACACCTCAAGAAGGAGACGTCGTCATTTTTGACAACTGGCGAGTTTTGCACGGCCGAAAGGCTATTGGTGGTCGGCATCAGCGCATTCATCACCGAATGTGGATCGACCGCCTATTGCCCGAGCATGAAGGGAAATATCTGCTTGGAATCCGGCCAGTTTCGCCCGGCTTAATGGCCGCAATTGAGGAGGCTAACCGCATTGGATCTGGGTCATCTCCGTTGCGCACGGGTTGACGGAAGCCATTCGAGCGGGCCGCCAACATAAACCTTCTCGACCATAGCCGAGCCACTCTGCAACCGGATCCTTCCGGACACGCGTGCACAACTACAGTCGTCGACGACAAATCGAACCGAGCGTCCGCCGAATCTTCGGCCGGCACCTCGAGGTCTCGGGCTGAAAATCGCGTCCACCCCCGGGTACGGAAGGCGCTCTACGCGAGAGACCGCGTAGAGCGTCGGCATCGCATTATTGTCCGTCTTTCCAGTATCTCCAGGTGCTGACCGTTGGAGGCGTGACCCGTCTCGGTCAGGTACAACGAGGTCACGACTACCGGCGGACGTACCCGAGCTGCCTGCCTCGCGCACGCACCGCGCCGCTTCTTCGACGCCCTGTCGTACGCGCCCGAGGCTCGGACCCCGCTCGAGTTGATCCGCGACGTCTACGTCGTCGAGCACGACGCGCTTCGCGGGCAGGAGGCCTCAGACCACTCACCGTCGCCGCTCTGGATGGGGCGATGTCATCGTCGCCGATGGGGAGATGTAGTTGCCGTTCAGCAACACCACCGGCCGCACAGTCAGCGCAAATCGAAATTGACCGGGCGCCGCGGCCGAGTAGGATGCCCGTCCATGACGCCTCGCCGAGCTGAGTCGTCGCTCGCGCGACGTCCCCCGGGCCTGCACGCGAGCAAGTCGAAGACCGCGCCGCTGCCGCTAGGCGATGCCGACATCCGTGGCATGTTGCTGGATCGCCTCCGCGAGCGACACAGCGACGAGACCAATGTCGCGATCTTCGAAGAGCTAGGCCTCTGCCGCGGGCAGGTCCGCGTCGATGTCGCTGTCGTGAACGGGTCGATCCATGGATACGAGATCAAGTCTGATCGCGATAGCCTCCGTCGGCTAGCTGGACAGGCTGCGATCTACGGGCGCGTTCTCGATCGAGCGACGCTCGTCGTGGGCACCAAACACGTCGCGGACGCCGTCGCCGTGGTGCCACCTTGGTGGGAGATACAGATCGTCCAAGCGCGCGCGACCGGCCTGCGTGTAAAGCGGATTCGCGCCGGTCGCGCGAACCCCGCGCGAGATGCCCGTGCGCTCGCCGAACTGCTGTGGCTCGAAGATGGGCTCGCGCTGGTGGCCGCGCGTAGCAGCCTTCGCGGCTACCGAGGTCGGCCGCGGCGCGAGATCTGGGACCGTGTTTGCGAGCTGTATGTTCTCGATGAGATCGCCAGCGCCGTACGGTCGCAGCTCAAGGCCAGGTCAGCCCAGCAATCGTCTCGACTGCGCGAGTGATGTGGTGGATCGTACCGAGCCGTCGCCATATCTCGGCGGTGCCTAGCTTGGGCGTCCCGTTCGCTGCGTCGGCCATCTGAGCGCAGCCTGCGCAGTGCCCGGCACCCGCAAAATAGGACGCGAGATTGCCATAGACGAGCTGTCGCGCCAGCCCGGGGAACTGCACGCTCGCTGCTATGTTGCGCGTGCTGACGCCCTTGACGAGCAGCCACTGATCGCGCTGCGTGATCCGAATCGAGGCTGACACCGGCATGATTCTCGGATCGAATCCTTCGACGCCAGTCGGGTGCTGGATCGCGCAGTCGCTGAATGTCGGCAGTCGATCGAGTTGCTTGCGATTCGCATGCAGAGCGTCGCGCCATGCAAGCCACTCCGCGCGGTCGACCAGATCCGCTGAACCAGCACTTACGCCGCCCATACTCTGAGGGAACGCACAGCCAGTTACAGTCAACGTGCGCCAGTTGGGCCGGTCAGGCACATCAGCGAGGAATGCGTCTGTCAGCGTCTCGATACCCGCGGCGATCATGTCATCGACTGCGCCGAGGTCGACGATCAAGTCCGTCTCCTCGTGCACGAGGGAGTGTTTTGCCATGAACGCGGGCAAGCCCTTCGGGAGTATCCCCGCCTCGAATTCCTCACGGGTAAGCCGGACTGCTAAGCCGTGGTGGCGATACGACATCGCGGCCGCTGTGTCGAAACTACGTGTGATTCCAGTAACAGGCGTGAAGGGCGTCGGGAGTGCTGCTGCGCGTGCGAAAACGTCGTGGGCGGCTGTCTCCCCATCGGGCTCGAGCTCTCGACAGTCGAGAAAGTATTTCGGAAATGGTGATACGGCGAGATCGAGGTTGACGAATGCGGTCTGAAGGTGGCGCGCTATTGGAGGAGCTGTCCCCCCTCTTGGCGTTCTCCGCTCGATGATTTCGAGCAGCGGTAGCATTCGCGACTGCACCCCTGGAGCGAGGAGCTGGAGCGCTCTCTTCTCGCCGCGCTTGACCTTCAGAACTGGGATGTAGAAGTTGGATCCGAAGTTCATGCGCTCCCCTCCGTTGGCTCCCACAATTGTAACGGCGCAATTTCGCGCTTAATTGCTTCGAGATACGATCGGAGCGCGGCTCGCGGGTCATTGTTCCCCGGCGAGAAACACATCTGCACCGTCCGGTCCTTCGCGATGACCGGCTCCATGGCGGAGCGCACGACCTCATCCCCAAGGCGCGCACATAGCGAGATCGAGATCGCTTCCAGTGTGACGATGCGGCCGGCGAGCGCCTCCGGATAGCTCGGTACCTGCGCAACGGCTGCCAGCGCCCGCTTATCGCCCGTCATCACCATAATCCCGTCTTCTGCGACGGTCGCGAAGAGCTGCGCCTCACCGATGTCGATACGGTCGACGCCCGTGAGCTTGTCGAGCCAGGTCGTCGACGGAGTCAGCTTAGCCACCATTCTTTCCGCGGTCGCTATCAGGCCTTCGCATGCAGCCTGCCCGAACATCTTCGGCAGCTTGCCGCGCCGGAGCATGTGCGGCAACGCCGGCAAACACCCGCAGTCGCCAATGGCGAAGCCAAAAACCGCGAACGCCGCTTGCAGCAGGCCGGCGACTCCCAGTTTGCAGAAGATATCGCTATCAACCAGCAGCAGCGGCATCGCGCTCCGGGTCGCCGTGCAAGCACCGGAGCAGTGCGCGGTCGCTGTCGGACGCATTATCAAGGGTGAGATACTGATCGAGATGCGTGCGGATCGCGCGCCTGCCACCACGTGTGCGATACAGCGCTTGCGCGGCCATGGTTGCCCTCGCGTAGTCGCCGGTCCGACGTGCCCACGACCAAACGACGGCTGAGGCATCGACGTCGCGTTCCTTCTCGACCGCCGCCGCCTTCTGCGCCAGATCCTTGAAACCGAACGCTTGGACATCGGGGATCGGAGCTCCGCCGGTCAGCAGTGCGGTTGCATACGCGTCCGCGCGCTTTTCGATGTCGGTGTCGTCCGAGATCTCTTCTTCCTCATCGATAACGGGCTGTCCTTGCAAGCAGTCGCCGTTGACGACGTGTGCGATCTCGTGCGCGATGATGAACGCAAGTCGCGCGGGCTCGTCGAGGTTGTGGCAGACGAGGACGACTGGCCTGCCGTCGACGACTCCTGTAAGCCCTTGGAACGACGGCACCGGCAGGGCTTCGACGTGGAGGACCGGTATGCCGCGGTCCCAAGCGTTCGCCAAAATATCGTCGAGCCGCAGAACGCGTTTCGGCCGCGAGATCTGTTGCCGCCAAGCGAGCGCGTCGGTCGGTGGCAATCGTAGCGTCGGAAGCGAGCTGTTTCGCACGACGGCCGATGCGACGTTAAGCGCGGCGTGGATGGCCGGCCAGAGGCGGTCGCGATTGATGTCGCGCACGCGGCGGAGCTGCGCGCCCTCGTATGCTGGGACGACGAGCGGCGCGCCCGCATCCCGCACGACGGAGAGTGGAGCACCAAGGAAGCGCGCGACGCGCAATTCGACCTCGTTCAGTAGGCCGTCGTCCGCCTCGCACGAGTTGTCCCACCAATCGGGCAGCACCGCGACGCGGGCAAAATCCCGCTTGAAGCCCGCGACGGCGAGCCTTCGCATCAAGGTGTTGTATGTGTGCTGAGCCAACTCGGCGACCTCCCATCCGGCGGCCGCTGTGCAGCCGACACTGGACTTCCGTTCAGGTTACATCGATCGATCGCCCTGTCAAGCGTCTGCAGGGCGGCGCTGTACCAGAACGGGCGCGTGCCCATGCCCGTCGGGGAGCGTACGACCCTCGACACAGGGCACTTCCTGATAGACGGACGTCAGTCGCGTGGCGACGCCTGGATGAAAGATGTTCACCTGGTCTGGCTGCGCCCCGCGGTGCGGGGTGAGCATCCAGCGTTCGCCGCCCACTGGTCGCGACTCCCATTGGCGCCATTCGCGATCTCACCCGCGCTCCGTCAGGGCTGACGAACCGCCAGTAGACCCGAAAGACACGCGAGAAGCAGAACCGCGTCTGCGCGCGTCCACTCGTCAGAGTGACTATGGGGGCCTTTGTGGGCGAGTTGGAGCAGCCAGTGCCTCAGCATGCTTTGGCGGTCCACCTTCGTGCGATCGTCACGTGGCTTCGCCTGGATCGCGTTGGCGTCCACCGGCTCACACTTTTGCCATTGCTCAAGAGCATGCCGGGCCGAGGTCACAGCGCCTTTCCACCCGGTCTCGCCTCCCCGAAGAAGGCAGTCTCGCGCCTCACCAACCGCCTTCCAGATGCCGGCCCATTCGTCCGGTCGGCTTCCGGGCAGGGGCACCTCGATTAGGACGGGCGCGACGATTCCAGTGTGCCGAATCATTTCGACCCACTCGTCCTGGGGGTACATCACCGTGCCGGTTTCCAGAATCCGCGAGGAGGGACCTCTGACCCAGACCCGGTTACCCTGCGTCGGGTAGAGGAGGTACCCCTCACCATAACAAGTGAGGCTCATGGTGGGAGGCCGGCCAGCGCGGACCTTCTCGAAGTACTCGAGAACGTGCGCAGGACCGCGCCACACGAGGTCGGGCCTAAAATCACCCCCGCCTTGCATTCCCTCATATGACGAATGGCACTCCGCGACGCCCAGATCGATTCCTTCATTCGTTCTCAGGATCGCCCGAAGATCAGTGAAGACGGGTCGAGGCGTGTCGGGGTTCGACCATTCGACTCGAAGGTGACTGGGAATGCCCAGGGTGAAGCCATCCGCTGTACGGCGCATACCGGTTCTCCGTAGGGCCTCTGCGGATTCCTCGAACGTCCATTTTCCATGGGCGGCAAGGCCGATACGGAGCACCATCTCAAGTGGCATGGGCCTGGATGATATCCGGTCGCCACTTCTATGCCGAATACGAATCCCGCGGGGGCGATCGGTACATGGGAGGAATTGGCTACGCCACTACACCCCAAATCGGCAGGCGCTTCTCCATGTAGCGGCACAGTCGCTGATAGCGGGGGCCGTGCTTGGCGTGGTCCTTGTGGCGATCGCGACAGAGCTTCACGAAGGTCCACGCGTCTTGAATGACCGTCGGGCTCAAGTTGCGGCCAGCTTGTTCGCGAAAGGCTTTGCCCATGAAGTCAACACCCCAGAGCCCGTCGTCCTCGTCCTGGTACAGCAGTTCGTTGGCGAGTGTGGCCATCGAAGCTTGGGCCCGTCCGGTTGGATCGGATGAAGACGTGTTCATGTACGAGACCAGCATGTTACGAAATCCGTCTCCGACGAGGATCCGCGGATAGTCGGCCTTCTTTTCGAGATAGGCGACCTTGGCCATGGCGGAGCAGTAAAGATCATTCTTGCGTTTCATCCCGGTGCCGACGTCGATGCCTCCGCGCAGGGGTAACGAGTAGTCCAGACCGCGACCCCCGGCACCGAGTTGCAGGAGGGCGGCCGATGCACTTGCCATGAGCGTGGTGTGCAGTGATCGCATAGCGAAGTGTTCTTCTTCGTCGGAGAGGGTGAACGACATGATGTAGCTGTCCGAGAAGCCGGTCGAGTCGATCTTCACCCGCCGCCAAATTTCAAGCAGGCGGCCAGCCTCTGGGGGAAGGTGTCGAACGCTGACACTGGGTGCCTCGTGCGCCGACTTCATGAACCTGGCAATGCTCTCGACGAGGTTCTGTCTCATCGCGACGACACGCACCATCTTCAATTCCAGCTGCTTCGTCGCGTCCCCGTCCGTGGGGAGCGGGAACACGTCCAGGGACATCAGGGCTTCCCGATAGCCCATTATGTCCAGGAAGGCCACCACCCAAACCTTGATGGCAGGACCTGACCCTTTGCCAGATTGAGCGGCGGCCCGCGACTCGTGGCGCCTCTGCTTTGCGGATTTGTGCTTGCTCACGTGGCGATGATGTTCCTTTTTCGCCCTTGTCGAGGTCGTCTGGCTATCCGTCCATGCCGCATCGCACGCCGTGCTGCGCGACCGGCAACTGGGAGGCACGCGCGCGGCTACGATCGGGCGCCAAGTGCAGACCGAGCCGTATCGGCGGAGTTCGGCGGGTGACCGGGTAGCGCCCCCTCCCTCCGAACCCCGGGACAGCGGGTACATCGGTCCCCGCCATGCACAACCTGGCGCGCTCATGTTGATTTTGGCCCATGGCACTGTCACCGGCTGTCGGCGCGAGCCGGTACACGATGGGGATAAAGCGGGTACAGGCTAGACGGCGCACGTAGGAGCATCCTGCTCGATCGGGCGCCCGTCCCCTGGTTGTCCCGGCTTGTCCCCAAAATTCGGACGAAATCGGAGGTGGTATTCATCGGCGTATTACAGTGAAAGATCCGCATGATGCTCAGCTGGAGTCTCCTTTGTCCCGCGTGTCCCGCGGTTCCAGAGGAGGGGCCCGCACGAGATCGGCGACGCTTCGGATCACAGACGAGCGTCACCTCCTCGACTTGGGAGCCCGGAGATCGGCAAGGCCGGCAGCTTGGGCCATGGCGCGGGCGAAGGCCTCCTCGGCTCCGGGTTCCTCGTCCAGGAGACGGGCCTCTCGGCCGATCGGCGCGGGTGGCGGATCGTCGAGGGAGCACTGCCAGAGGCGGTAGAGGCGGAACACCTCCTCGGGCGTGATCTGCAACGCCATCACGATGTCCTTGAGCTCGCCACCTTGGTCGAACATCTGGAAAGCGCGTGGCGGCGATCTGGCCGGCGGTGTATCGGCCGGGCGTGCCGCGGGCGGCGGCGGCGCGGATCACGTCGGCGGGGTCGTAGTGGTAGACGCCGGCGGCGTCGCGTTTGGGGTGTAGCTCGCCGCGGAGGCGCATGCGGTGGACCGTGGTCACGGTCGTTCCGAGTTGGCGGGCGACCTGCGAGCGAGTCAGGCCGTGCGCGGACGAGGGTGCGGGTGTGGACGGCTGTTTGTGCTGCATGGCTACCGACGACAGATCGCTCTTTCGTCGTAGATGTCCAGAACGGCGCGCGCGTACGGGGGAGCGTACGGGGTCGGCGTACGGCAAGCTCGGCGATTTCAGCGGTCGAACGCGAAAGGCGGCAGTTTCGTCTGCGTGAGACACTCACAGCTCTTCTCGCTCGCTTGCTCGGCGCCGACGAGAGCTATCGTGTCGACGACACGCTGGAGGAGGGCATGGCCCCGGTTCTGGAGCTTCCGTCGACGTTCACCGCCCGATCGCATCGCGGCGGTCGTCGGTGTTCTGGCTCGGGCGCTCGCGCGCCAGATCGTCGAGCGAGATCGGGGGTCGGCGACTGGAGGGAGGCGTGATGGCGAACCTGAGAGTTGCCAGCCGGGCCGATCGACGTTGCGGGTGTACCTGCGACGCTCGAAGGCGGACGACGGTCATCAGCAGTTCTCACTCGACGTGCAGCGCGAGGGCTGCCGACGCTTCGTCGTCGAGGAGCTGGCTCGTCGAGACATCGTGGTCTCTCTGGGACGGGCGCGTCGAGTACGTCGACGACGATCGCGCCGGCGATGACTTTCTCGGACGCACGGAGCTGCGGCGGATGCGAAACGACGTCCAGCCTGGCGACGTCGTCCTCTGCCGGGATCAGTCGCGGCTCGGCAGAGACGCCTTGGAAGTGACGCTCGCGATCCGGGAGCTGGTTCGAGATCAGCGGCGCGCGCCTCATGTACTACTCGACCGGACAGGAGGTCCCGTTCGCGAACGCGATCGATGCGGCCACGACGTTCATCGGTGGCGTCGGCCACCAGATGGAGCTGGAGGCGATCCGCTCGCGCACGAAGGAGGCACTGCGGGCGCGAGTGCGGGCAGGGCGCATCGCTGGTGGCCGCTGCTTCGGTTACGCACTCAAGCGCGAGACGGATCCCTCCGGACGCGCGTACACCATCGCCGTCGTCGATGAAGGCGAGGCGAACGTCGTCCGTCGGATCTTCGGCTGGTACGTCGAAGGGCTCGGACTCAAGAAGATCGCGGGCAAGTTGAACGCCGAAGGCGTTCGTTCGCCGACCGCCGGGAAGCGCGGCACGAACTCATGGTCGCCCGGATGCGTCCGCGAGATCCTTCGTCGCGACCGCTACCGCGGCGTCTACCGACACGGCCTGATTCATCGCGTGCGACGGGGAGGGAAGCGCGTGGTCGTCGCCGGCCCACCTCGACGAGGTGATCGCGCGTGAGATCCCCGAGTGGCGCATCGTCGACGATTCGATCTGGTTCACGGTTCAGGAACTGACCAGCGATCGGCGCCGCGACGTGCGCGCGCCCGGACCCGCCGCGCGCTATCCGCTCTCGGGAATCGGTCGGTGCGGCTCCTGCGGCGGCGCGATCGGCGTGACGCGAACGACGCGCGGTACGGATCGACGCGTGCCCGCGTACGCCTGCACGTTCCACCACAGCCGCGGGAATAGCGTCTGCCCGGTGACCATCCACCAGCCCATGGACGACGTCCACGCCGCGCTGATCGACTACCTGAAGCGGTCGGTGCTGACGCCTGCGGTTCTCGAGACGGTCGTCTCGGCGATCCGCGACGAGGTGGCCAAGCTGCTGTCGGCCGGCTCCAAGGACGTCACGGTCCTCGAAAAGGACCTGGCCGGCCTGCGGGCCGAACAGAAGCGATTGGCGCGCGCCGTCGCCACCGCTGGCGACGACATCCCCGAGCTGGTCGCCGAGCTACGCCTCCGCAACGACCGCATCCGCCGCCTCGAAGCCGACCTGACCGCGTCGCGCCGCACGCCCGCCATGGTGGCCGACGTCCTGGCCCACGCCGAGACCGCCGCCCGCGCCAAGCTCGCCGACCTCCGGACCGCCCTGACCGCCGACCTCCCCGCCATGCGTGAAGTGTTCCAATCCCTCTTCCCCGACGGCCTGACCTTCCGGCCCGCCACCCGCAACCCCCCGCCGCGTCTGGGCGATCTCCGGGACCGCCCGGCTCGACAGTCTCAAATTGAGTAGCGACCCCAGCGGGATTCGAACCCGCGTTCGTGGCTTGAAGGGCCACTGTCCTGGGCCGGGCTAGACGATGGGGTCCGGCGGGAGCGGTCATCTATAGAGAAAGCGGGGCGGGAGCGCAAGGGCTGGCGGGGGCTTACAGGGCAGATCCTTGACCGGCTGTATACCTGAACGCATAATCAGGTCATCATGGCTCGGACACTTTCCTTGCTGGTGAGGCTTCCCTCCTTCGAAGAGGACGGGGTTACGCATCAACGCGACTGTGCGTGCGCTCGGTGCGACGCGGGGTTTGGGCCGACTGAGCAGGATCGCGTGGAGGCGTTACGGCGCTGGACGGAGAAGCAGGCGCAGGCGGTGGCCGAACGGGCGGCGGCGCGCAAGCGAGAGAACGAGCGGTTGAAACGCGCGGAGATGGATCTCTTCGTCAGCGACCAGGTGAAGGCGGCGGATGAACAGCTGCACGCGCTGCGGACGCTCGAACGCCGGGTTCGGAGCGATCGACGACTCGACGAGCTCTGGAAGCTGCGACGGCGCGGGCTGTCGCTCGTCGAATCGATGGCGGAGATCGACCGACAGTATCCCTCGTCGGACATGGACGAGCCGGCCGCAGCCGCGACCGCGAGAAACGTGGAAGGAAACGTGAAAGGAAACGTTGAAGAAGACGAGTGGCCCCAGCAGGGTTCGAACCTGCGGCCTGCGGATTGAGAGTCCGCACACTTTGAACATTCGCGATTCAGTACACCTGCGGACGAAGTCGCGGGGGCTGGTTCTGCGCCACGGAGGCGCTCGTGCGGTGCGCTAGCTGGCGATGCTGATCCAGACGCCGGCGTCGCCGAACCCGACGATGTCCGCGCGACCATCTCCGGTAACATCAACCAAGATCCGAGGGTGCTGTTCGATGCGCCACCCTGCGCTGTATCCGAAGTCCGCTATGACCATCTGGGGCGCACCGAAGGTCCCGTCGCCGTTGTTGAGCGCCACCGAAACCCCGCCCTCTCCGAAGCCGATGATGTCGGCACGACCGTCGCCGGTGAGATCGGCGAGAAAGCGAGGGTGCTTCTCCACGCGCCACCCACCGGCGTCGTATCCAAAGTCCGCCAGGACCTTCCGCGGTGCCGTGAAGGTGCCGTTGCCGTTGTTGAGCGCCACCCAGACCCCGTCGTCCGCGAAGCCGATGATATCGGCGCGACCGTCGCCGGTAAGATCGGCGAGGAAGCGGGGGTGCTTCTCCACGCGCCACCCGCCCGCGCTGTAGCCGAAGCCCGTGACGACCAGCTGCGGCGTGCCGAAGGTGCCGTTGCCATTGTTGAGCGCGACCGACACCCCGGCGTCGCCGAAGCCGACGATGTCGGCGCGACCGTCGCCGGTGAGATCGACGACGAAACGAGGGTGCTGCTCCACGCGCCAGCCGGCACCGTATCCGAAGCCGGCGACAGCTGCGTGCGGCGCGCCGAAGGTGCCATTGCCGCTGTTGAGCGCGACCGACACCCCGGCGTCGCCGAAGCCGACGATGTCGGCCCGACCATCGCCGGTGAGATCGACGACGAAGCGAGGGTGTTTTTCCACGCGCCAGCCGCCGGCGCTGTAACCAAAGTCGGCGACAGCCGCGTGCGGCGTGCCGAAGGTGCCGTTGCCGTTGTTGAGCGCGACCGACACCCCGGCGTCGCCGAAGCCGACGATGTCGGCCCGACCGTCGCCGGTGAGATCGGCGAGGAAGCGAGGGTGCTTCTCCACGCGCCAGCCGCCGGCGCTGTAGCCAAAGTCGGCGACGGCTGCGTGCGGCGGGCCAAAGGTGCCGTTGCCGTTGTTGAGCGCGACCGACACCCCGGCGTCGCCGAAGCCGACGATGTCGGCCCGACCATCGCCGGTGAGATCGGCGAGCAAGCGAGGGTGCTTTTCCACGCGCCAGCCACCGGCGGTGTAGCCGAAGTCCGCGAGGACCAACTGCGGCGCGGCTACCGTCGCGGAGAACGGCTGGAATATGGTTCGAATGCGGCGCTCGCACACCGCGCAGAACGGATTCCCGAGCACGCGCATGCGGCAGTTGAACTGAGGACGAAACGCGCCGCAGTGATAGTAGTGCGCTCCCTCGAACGCGCCGACGGTCGCCGCCGCCACTGGATTCGGCTGCGGATCACAGTTCGAGCAGTTGGCATTGTGTGTCGTCGGCATCGCCGTCGCGGACCCGACGAGATCGCGCCATTTGATCGTGTCGCGGTTGCTGTTCACCGTGACGTTTGGCTCGGCGGGCTCGACAGCGGGGTGGTTGTTGCGATCGGTGTCAACGCCGCAGCCTAGATAGGACTCGTACTCATCGGCGAGCCCGAAGGCGCTGTGCCCCATCTCGTGGATCCCGATCTCGCTGGCATTCGCCGCCAGCGAGAAGCATGCGACCGGCCCGCCCGAACCACCGTAGACGGTGCTGTTCACGATCACCATCACCGCGTGATGTTCGGGCACCTGGGCGTCGGCGACCGTGATGGCGCTGCCCGAATTCACCATCAGGAGGCGCTGGACGCCACCGTTGCAGAACGACGCATCGAAATAGGTCCGGGGGGTGGCGCCCGAACCGCCGCACAATGCGGGATCATCCGCGCCGCTGTCGGTTGACGTGACATCCACCCGGTGAACGTTGATGCTCGCCCGCAGCGCGTTGAAGGGCGACGTGGCGAGCAGCGTATTGACGAAGGTTTGCGCGTCCTGCGCGAACTTCGCCATCTGACTGCTCTGGTAGCCGTCGCCCATCAATACGATATTGAAACGAGACCCATTCGGTCCGTTGTCGACGATCTTCGTGGTGCCCAGGATGCTGCCGTCCGAGGTTCCCATTTCGCCCCTCCTCCACCCTCAAGGTTTCTTCAGCTCGAACCGCGCGATCTCCTGTGCTGCTTCGAGTCGGCCCGCGAACGGACGCACCGCTCGGTACGCCAGCAGGTGCGAGATACCCTGGGGAGGGCGCGCCGGCGTCGGCGCCGCCTCGTGGTGACTGCTGTACAGCGCCAGCGCCGCCCGGTCCGGGAGGTTCGGCACCACGACGGAGAATATCGCCTCCGGCGGTGCCCCCGGCACCCGCGTCGGGGTCTTGCCTGGCTCGCCGGAAAACACTTCGGCGTCGACGGGGATGGGGTTGTGGAGCACGCGCCGGAACAGGGCCTTGTTCGATGAATCGCGCATCTCGACCCAGAACCCCTGCTCGGGGGTCTTCGCGGGAGAATCCCCGGGGCCCACCACCATCTGGACCTCGTTCTCCGACACCAGCTGGATGACCCCGTCCTTGTACGTGAACGTCAACCGCAACGCATTCATCCCACGCCCCATGGTGCGCCTCCTCTCACAACGGCCGCGTTCCCGAGCCAGCCACCATCTTCAACCCCGCCGCGCCTGTCAAGCAAGAGCACCGGTTCACTGGCAGTCACACAGAAGCACCTAGGTTCACGGCCGTACCGGTGCCTTCGCCTTTCCTGAAGTGAAGTGTTTGGAGTGGGCCCAGCAGGGTTCGAACCTGCGGCCTACGGATTAAAAGTCCGCAGCTCTACCGGCTGAGCTATGGGCCCGGATTCGGCCCCCTTATCCCACAAAAGAGTTGGCCGAGGGAAGGGCGAGCCGTCGGTGATCGGGCGATGACCCGACACCGGTCAGGACCGGTCATCGCCGCTGTCGCGTCACCTTCGCTCGCGCCGCCGTCGCTCGCACCGCCGCCTCGCGCCGCGCTCCTCGCACCGCCGTTAGCACTGTCTTGGGCCGCGCCGGTCGCGCGCGCGCGCCGATCCCTTCGAACAGGATCGTCGTCATCACCGCCGCCGCCACCTCCGGCGTCGGCACGGCCGCGCCGCCGCCGAGCTCGCCCAGGCGCCGCCGGATGATCACGGGGGCCATACCGAGCGCCGCGGCGGCGACCATCAGGCCCAGCGTCGGCAGGTCGCCGCGCAGGGCGCGCTGGCGCTTTCCCTGGGCCAGCAGCTGCATCATCAGCGGGACGTGGCCGCCGGCGCCGGTGAAGCGCGCGAACAGCTTCTGCAGGCGCGCCGACGAGACCAGCGCCTCGCGGATCAGGATGCGCACGACGGCGAACTCCTCGTCGTTCAGGCGGTGCAGGTGACGATACAGCCGCTCGATCGTTTCGCGCAGATCGCCCTGCGCGCGCGCGGCGGCGCCCAGGTCGGCCAGCAGCTTCGGGTAGACGCGGTCGAGCACCGCGAAGAACAGATCGTCCTTGGTGGGGAAGTAGTAGGACACCATTCCGATGCTGGTGCCGGCCTCGGCGGCGATCTCGCGCAGCGAGGCCCCGTCGACGCCCTGGGTGAGAAACGCGGCGCGCGCCGCCTTGACCAGCCGGTCCGAGATATCGCCTCGCGGACGCGCCATCAGCCGAGCTTCTTGTTGAAGCGCAGCGAGGCCAGCAACACCAGCACCGTCAGGATCCCCGCCAGCCAGACGAGCTCGCCGCCGAAGTCATGCACGCTGCTGCCCTTCAGCACCACGCCGCGCACGATGCGCAGAAAATGGGTCAGCGGCAGCGCCAGGCTCAACCACTGCGCGGCCCGCGGCATCCCCTCCCAGGGGAACGCGAAGCCCGACAGCAAGATGTTGGGCAATATGAAGAAGAAGCTCATCTGCATGGCCTGCTGCTGGGTCTTGGCGATGGTGCTGAACACCAACCCCAGCGCCAGGTTCGCGGCGATGAACAGCGCCGCCACGACATACAGCAAGCCGATCGACCCGACGAAGGGCACGCCGAACACCAGCTTGCCCAGCAGCAGCACCAGCGTCATCTGCACGTACCCGATGCCGACGTAGGGGACGAGCTTGCCGATGATCAACTCGGCCGGCTTCAGCGGCGACACGATCAGCTGCTCCAGCGTCCCGCGTTCGCGCTCGCGCGCGACGGCCATCGCGGTCAGCATCACCATCGTCATGGTCAGGATGACGCCGACCAGGCCGGGCACGACGAACGTCGACGTCTTGAGATCGGGGTTGTACCAGGTGACCGGCTCGACGGAGATCGGCGACACCGGCACCGGCAGGCCAGCGCGCCCCAGGCGTTCCACCAATAGATCGCTCGTGCGCGCGAACGCGAGCCCGGTCGCGGTGTCGAGGGCGCTGGCGACGGTCTGCGGGTCGGTGCCGTCGATCACCAGTTGCAGCGCGGCGGCACGGCCGGCGGCGGCGTCGGCGCCCCAGCGCGGCGGGAAGATCAGCGCCGCCTTGGCCTCGCCGGCGCGCAGCGCGCGCCCGATCTCGGCGTACGACCGCACCTCGCCCCGCACGTCATAAAAGCCGGTCGATTGCAGCCGCACGACGAAATCGCGCGAGCTGGCGCTGTGGTCCTGATCGAGCACGACCGCCGGCACGTGGCGCACGTCGGTGTCGATGGCGAATCCGAACAGCAGCAGCTGCGCCGCCGGCAGCGCGACCATCATCGCCAGCGTCAGACGATCGCGCCGCAGCTGCAGCAGCTCTTTCACGCCGAGCGCGCGCAGCCGGCCGAGCGCGCCGCGCGCACCGCCGCTGCCGCCGCTGCCTCCGTTGGGGCGGGCGGAACGAACCGTGCTGGCGGCCGCGGGGCTCACGCGCTCACCTCGGCGCGCGCGTCGTGGCGCACCATCGACACGAACGCATCCTCGACGGTGGGGCGCGCCACCCGCGAGCTCTCGACGATCAGGCCGCGCTCGGCGGCGACGCGCGCGCCCAGCGCCTCCGGGTCGGCGCCGCCCAGCGTCGCCAGCCGCAGCACGTGTCCGTAGAACGCGACCTCGTCGACCTCGGGCCGCCCGCGCAGCGCCTCGGCGGCGACGCGCGCGTCCGACAGCACGATCTCGGCGACGCGCAGGCCGCGCCGGGCGACGACCTCGTCGGGCCGGCCGACGTCGAGCACGCTGCCGCGAAAGATGAACGCCAGGCGATGGCAGCGCTCGGCCTCGTCCATGTAGTGTGTCGTGACCAGCACCGTGGTCCCTTCGCTCGACAGCTGGTGGATCTGCTCCCAGAACTCGCGGCGGCTGACCGGGTCGACGCCCGCCGTCGGCTCGTCGAGGAACAGCAGCGGCGGCTCGTGGATCGTCGCGCAGGCCAGCGCCACCCGCTGCTTCCATCCACCCGAAAGCGTGCCGCTCAGCTGCCGGCGGCGCGCCAGCAGATCGGTGCGCGCCAGCACCTGCTCGACGCGCGCGCGCCGTGTCTTCGAGGGCACGCCGTACAGCCCGGCGTAAAAGCGGAGGTTCTCTTCGACGGTCAGGTCTTCGTACAGCGAGAAACGCTGGGTCATGTACCCGATGCGCTCCTTGATCCGCTCGGCCTGCGTCGCCACGTCGAAGCCGACCACCGTGCCGCGTCCGCCCGAGGGATCGAGGATTCCACACAGCATCCGGATTGTCGTGCTCTTGCCGGCGCCGTTCGGGCCGAGCACGCCGAAGATCTCGCCGCGATGAATCTCCAGCGAGACGTCGCGCACGGCGACGAGATCGCCGAACCGGCGCTGCAGGTGCTCGGCGACGATGATCGGGTCGCCGGGCGGTCCGGCATCGGTGCCGTTCATGGCGCCGCCCCCAGGCCGGGGCGGGAACCGTCGGCGAGCAGGCGGCCCATCGCGGGCAGGCCGGCGCGCAGGCGGTGCTCGGGATCGTTCAGATCGATGCGCACGCGCACCACCAGGTTGGGCCGCTCCTTGGGGCTGAAGAGGAAGCGCGGCGTGAACTCGGTCCGCTCGCCGACATCCTCGACGACGCCGGTGAACGTCTGGCTCGGGATCGAATCGACGTGCACCTCGGCCGCCTGGCCGACGCGCGCGCCGCCGATGTCATTCGCGGGCACGTAGAAATCGACGTAGGGTCGATTGGTGGCGCCCAGGGTGACGACCGCGCCGCCGGCGCCCAGGATCTCCCCCGGCTCGGCGTGGGTCTCCAGGATCACGCCGTCCATCGGCGCGCGCAGGACGTGCTCGATCAGGCGCGCGTCGGCGAGCGCCAGCGCGGCGCGAGCGCCTTCGAGGCGCGCCTGCGCCGCGCGGACCTCCTGGCGGCGCGCGCCCGCGCGGGTGGCGGCCAGCTTTTGTTCGGCGGCCTCGCGCTCGGCGCGGGCGCGCGACAGCGCCCCCTCGGCGTCGTCGAGCTGCTGCGGCGTCGAGGCGCCGGCGGCGTTGAGCGCGCGGGCGCGGCGCGCGGTCTCGGCGGCGGTCGCCTCGGCTGCCTTCGCGCCGCGCACCTCGGCCTCGGCGCCGCGGATCTCCTGCCCGCGTGCGCCCGCCAACAACAGGTCGAGCTGCGCCTGCGCGGCGGCGACCTGCGCCGCCTCGGCGTCGCGCTGCGGCCGCTCGAGGGTATCGTCGAGGCGCGCCAGCACGTCGCCGGCGTGGACCACCTGACCGCGCTTCGCGTCGCGCATCGCCAGCCGCCCCGGCAGCTGGAAGCCGAGGATGCGCTGGTGGATCTCGATGACCCCTTGCCGCTCGTCGCGCGGCGCCGCGCGCGACGCGCAGCCCGGCGCGGCCAGAACCAGCAGCAGCGGCGACACCAGAGCCAGCGCGGCCGAAGCCGGCTTCGTCCCTAGGCGGCGGTGGTTATTTATCATACGTACGATAATAGGAGCCGAGCCGCCGCGGGGCAAGCGTGGGGCCTGGGGGCCTGGGGCCTGACTGACCTTACGGGCTGACCGACTGTTCCCAGAACACGACTTCGCCGTCGCGATTGGCGACGAACGAGACGCCGCCGTCGTGGGAGATCACGATCGCGAGCCCGTCGGGATGATCGTGGACGAAGCGGTAGGCGGCGCGGTGGCGCGTGCCGACGTTCTCGATGTCGTCGAGCTCGCGGTCGCGCCCCTCGGTGTCGAGCGCGCGCCAGACGCGCGCCGGCGCGGGCAGCTCGGACGAGACCTCGGCGCCGAAGCCGACCAATCCGAAGCGCTTGTCGAGCACGACCGCGCCGTCGGTGGCGGCCAGGTTGGCGTACAGCCGGCTCAGCTCGAACACCGCCTGCTCGAGCCGCTCGAGGCCCGGGCTGGCGTCGAGCGCGAAGTCCGACCACCCGACCGAGGCCTTCGAGGTCGCGGCGGCGACCCGCTCCAGGATCTGGAACAGCAGCGTCCGGAAGCGGTGCGCCGGCTCGTCCTGATCGAAGCGATACTTGAGCCGCACGCCGTCCAGCCCGCCGCCCCGCGCTGCATCGCCGCCCGCGCCCGCAAACGACGAGGTGTCGACCACCAGGATCATGCCGCCGTGTCCGGCGCCCCGAACCAGCTGGATCGTCCGGCGGAGCATGTGCTGGCCGATGCGCCCGATCAGCGAATGGTCGGCCGCCGTCGGCGACGACGTGCGCGCCTGCAGCGCCGCGTGCTCGACGCGCACCTGCTCCCGCTCGCGCTGGAACATCGCGGGCAGCCACTCCGAGTCGAAGACGTCCATCATGGCGTCGACCAGCGTCCCGCGCCGGATCGCCCCGACCAGGCTGCCGGCGCAGCGCACCGCCAGCTGCCCGGGGCCGGTCACGTGAACGATCGGGTCGTAGGTCCAGGTCGGAACGACGCTGCGCCCGCCCCAGGTCGGGGCCAGCCACGCCGGCCCCGAGTGGGCCAGTCCCCAGATGCGCAGGCGCCCCTCCTCGACGTGCGCGCCGATGAGCGACGTCTCGAACGGCACCGACGGGCTGAGGCGCCTCAGCTCGTCGGCCTGCAGCGGGCGGCTGTGGTCGAAGCGCAGGCGCTGCACGCCCTGGTTGGCGGCGCCGGCCTCGGGCAGGTCGTCGGCGCGCATCAGCAACAGGCGAAAGCGGGTCGGCCGCGACTCCTCCAGCGTCAGCGACGCCTGGAACGCCACCGACAGCGCTTCGCACAGCAGCTCCTTCGGCAACGACAGCGTCCGCCCCACGGGCCAGTGCGCCATGACGTAGTCGACCAGGTCGGGGGGATAGGCGTGATCACCCAAGGCGCTCGAAGCATGTCCGGTCATCTTCGCTCTGTCACGGGTCGACAGACGATGCGGCCGGGGTGCCGCCGAGCTGGATCACGCCGCGCCGCCCGTTGATCCGCCAGTCGCGGTCGACGCCGTTCAGCTGATCGGCCAGGCCGGGGGGCAGGCCGACGACCGCGTCGCTCTTCATCGTCCGCAGGCAGAGCAGCGGCGCGGGCAGGTAGCCGGTCGCGGCGGCAAAGCTCGTCCCCTCCGGCCACAGCGCATCGCCGATGGCGCGCCGGTAGTTGGCGTCGCCCTTGAGGACGACGATCGTCGCGACGTCCAGCTCGCGCGCGAGGTGCCGCGGTCGGTCCCACAGGAATCGGGGACCGTTCCAGAACGGATCGGGGAGGATCCTGAGCCGCTGTTCATCGAACGCACGCCGCAGTCGGGCCGCAAGCCCGCCCGCGGCGCCGCCGTGCGCGCGCATCGCCGCCAGCAGCGCCCACACGTCGCCCACGACGGCGTCGCTGACGAAGGTCGGGTGCAGCTTCACGTGCAGGCTCACGCGGGCGCTGGCGCGCGCGAGCAACGCATCGGTCAGCACCAGATCCATCGACAGCTCGCTGCCGGTGTTGTCGGTCACGAGGTGCACGTCGCCGCGCGGCTGCAGCAGCGTCCCGAGGGCGCGCGCGCGATCGTCGCACAGCAGATCGTCGTGCTGGCCAGCCGCGCCGAACGCCACGCCGACGGCGTAGCTCAGGTCGACGCGGTTGCCCCACAGCGCCCGCGCCAGCAAGTCGGTCAGGTGACGCTCGTCGTCGTCACCGGGCCCGCCGGGCGCGGGCTGCAGCGCCGCATCCAGCCCCTCCCACAGCGCCTCGCTCGCCAGCTCGTCGCGCTTGGCGGGGGTGAAGGGGTCGCGCCCGTCCTCCCAGTAGCGGACCGCGGTCATCAGGCAACGGTAGACGTAGCACTCGCAGAAGAACCAGTCGGTCGCCAGCCAGGACTGCCCGGCGTGCGCCGCGAGCTCGGACTGCCATTCGGCGGCGTCGAACGCCGGAAGCTGCAGCGGCGGCAGCGGGGCGCCGGTGCGGATCCCCTCGCGCAGGCGCGCGATCGCATCGTGCACCGCGGGCGGATAGTCGGGGTTGCGGGCGCCTACCTCTTCGAGGATCTTTGGCACCCTCTCGCCCATGCTGTAATGGGCGAAGACGTTGCTGCCGTCGGTCCGGAGGGGGGCGGGGCGCATGCGTCGTTTATCGCTCGACCGACCAGACGAGGCGAAGGATTTTCGGCGCCGCTTCCGAGAAACCCCGGGTCCTACCGGTGGTGGGCTCGAGTCAGGTCTCGGAGGTGCGCGACCCCGCGCGCGAGCGCGTCCGCTTGGGCCGCGGCTCGGGCACGGGGGCCCGCCGTCGCGCGTGGCCGGCGCTGAGCGCGCCGATTCCGATCACCAGCTGATCGAAATCGACCGGCTTGGGGATGTGCATGTTGAAGCCGGCGTCGAGCGCGCGCGTCCGATCGATCTCGCGCGCGTAGGCAGTCAGGGCCACGGCCGGCAGGTCGCGCAGCGTGGGCGGCGCCTGCGTGCGCAGCCGCCGTACCAGAGAATAGCCGTCGCCGCCTGCACCCGGCATCGCGACGTCGCTGACCAGGACCTGCGGCGGATCCCGCAAGAGGGCGGCCCAAGCCATCTCGGCGGACGCCGCGTACTCGACCTTGGCGCCCTCCGCCTCCAACAGCAGCCCCATGGGCTCGCGCACGCGAGGGTCGTCATCGACCAGCAGCACGTGCACGTCGCGCAAACGCTCTGGCACCGGCTCGCCTGCCGTCGCCGGAACCGACGAGGCGGCGTCGTGCGACAGTGGCAGCCGGATCGTGAACGTGGCGCCCCGTCCCGGCCCGTCGCTGTGGGCGCGCAGGGTCCCCCCTTGCAGCTCGACCAGCTGGCGCGCGATCGCCAGGCCCAGCCCCAGGCCGCCGTGCGCGCGGGTCATCGGGGAGTCGTCGCCCTGGCTGAAGGGATCGAACAGCAGCGGCAGAACGTCGGCGTCGATGCCGAGCCCGTTGTCGCGGACGTCGATCTCCACCGCCTCATCGTCGTGGCGCGCCACCACGCCGACGCGACCGCCGATGCCGGTGAACTTGATGGCGTTCGACAGCAGGTTGTCGAGCACCTGGCGCAACCGTCCGACATCGCCCAGCACCTGGCCGACGCTGTCTTCGAACGACGCCTCGAGGTTGATCATCTTGGCGGCAGCGGCGGGGCGCGCGTTGTCGACCCCCGCCTGCACCACGCGCCCGACGTCGACCAGCTTGGGGTCGAAGTACAGCTTGCCGCTGATGACGCGCGAGATGTCGAGCAGATCGTCGACCAGGCGCGACTGCGCGTTCGTGCATTCTTGAATGGCCGCCAGCGCGCGCCGACGAACCTCCGGATCGGCCGGGTTGTCCTGCAGCACCTTCGTCCACAGCAGCAGCGCGCCCAGCGGCGTGCGCAGCTCGTGCGACACCACCGCGAGAAAGCGATCCTTCTGGCGATTCGCATCCTCGGCTTCGGCGCGCGCCGCCCGTTCGCGCGCCAGCAGCTGGATCCGCTCTTCTTGCGTGCGGCGAACGTCGTCGATGTCCGACGCGATGCCGAACCACCGCACGACGTCGCTGCGCGTGTCGAGGAAGGTGAAGCGGATCCGGTGCCAGCGGTACTGGCCGTCACGGCGGCGCAGGCGCGCCTCGACCTGGGTCGCCATGCGTCGCGCCAGCGCCTCGTCGAACGCCTGCCGGCAGGAACCGAGATCGTCGTCGTGCACGACCTGGTGCCAGCCCCCTTCGTTGGAGCGGTCGGCTGACAGGCCGGTGTACTCGGTCCAGCGGCTGTTGTAGCGGCCGCCGGGACCGGCGGTGATCCCCGACCAGACCAGGGTCTGCAGAACGTCGGACAGCAGCTGGCGCGACAGCACTTGCGCCGTGAGGTCGACGCCCGCGACCACGACGCCGGCGATGCCGACGCCACCGCCACCGCTGACAACGGCGGGATCTCGGATCGCCTGGATCGCGGCGCTGTAAAAATGGGGTACGCCCGAGCCCAGGTTATCGAAGGGGCTCTCGAGGACCTCGATGTTGTCGCCGGTCTGATAGACGCGTTCGATCGCGGCCATCAGCGCGTGGCCCGCCAGCCGCGGAAAGATCTCGAGCAGCGCCACGCCCGCCGGCCCGCTGTAGCCGACGTCGCGGCGCCAGGCCTCGTTGCCATATCGAAGCGCGTGGTTCGGCCCCTCGAGCACGAGGATCGGTATCGGCACGCTGCCCAGGATCTGGAAGACCTGCGCGACCGGGATCGACAGCTGCTCCAGCAACGCGCGCGCCAGCGAGCAGGTCGCGTCGAGGTTGCGGCGCAGCGGTTCGTCGCCGGGCGCGCCGGTGTCGAGCCCCATCTGCGCCGGAAAGCCGTGCGCGAAAACGGCCTCCATGCCGATCCCCGATGCTGGTTCGCCGTCGGCCATCGTGAACTAGTCTCCTGCCTCCGACAGCGGCGCGAACAGCCCGTCGACGTCACGCGCGGTCAACGCCGACGGTGCATCTGGCGCGGCGTCGCGGCCCAGGATCCCGTCGGCCAGTCGCCGCTTCTTGTGTTGCAGCGCGAGCATCCGCTCCTCGACGCTGCCGGCGACGATCAGGTTGTAGACGAACACCGGTCGGGTCTGTCCGATGCGATGGGCGCGATCGGTCGCCTGCGCTTGCGCCGCCGGGTTCCACCACGGGTCGTAGTGAATCACGGTGTCGGCCGCGGTGAGGTTGAGGCCGGTGCCGCCCGCCTTGAGCGTGATCAGGAAGACCTCGGCCTGGCCGCGCTGGAACGTGTCGACCGGGCGCTGCCGGTCGACCGTCGCGCCGGTCAGACCGACCCAGCGCACGCCCCGCTCGTCGAGGCCGGCGCCGATCAGCGCCAGCATGCGCGCGAACTGCGAGAAGACCAGCACGCGCCGCCCCTGACCCAGCTGCTGCTCCAGCAGCTCCATCAAGACGTCGTACTTGGCCGAGTCGCGCACCTCGCCGGCGGTCTCGCCGCGCAGCAGGCGCGGGATCGCAGCAGACCTGGCGCAAGCGCATCAAGCGCGTCGAGGATCGGGATGGTCGCGGGCCCGATCCCCTTGCTGGCGATCAGCTCGCCGGACCTCGTCGTGGGCGGCGACGCGCAGGCTCTCGTAGAGATCGCGCTGCGCGCCGCGCGAGCTCGACCGGGCGGACGATCTCGGTCTTGGGCGGCAGATCGCGCGCGACCTCCTCCTTGGTGCGGCGGAGGATGAACGGCGCCACCTGATCGCGCAGCGCGCGCAGGCGCTCGCGGTCGTTGTCGCGCTCGATCGGGTGGGCGAAGCGGTGGCGGAACCAGTCGGCGTCGCCGAGCAGGCCCGGGTTGAGGAACTCGAACAGCGCCCACAGCTCGCCCAGGTTGTTCTCGACCGGCGTGCCCGACAGACACAGCCGGTGGCGCGGCCTGGATGCGCGCCGCCGCCTGGTGCGCCTGGCTGCGCGGGTTCTTGATCGCCTGCGCCTCGTCGAGGATCAGCGTCGAGAACGTGCGCGACGCCAGCAACGGCTCGTCGCGCACCAGCACGGCGTAGGTGGTGAGCGCGACGTCGCAGCGGACGTCACCGTGGCCTCGGCCCTGCCAGACGTCGGCCCACTTGTACCGGCGCTCGGCGCCGCGCACCAGCTGCACGCGCAGCGCCGGCGCGAACCGTCCCAGCTCGCGGCGCCAGTTTCCGACCACGCTGGTCGGCGCGACGATCAGCGCCGGCGCGTCCAGCCGCCCCGCCTCTTTCTCGGCGACCAGGTGGGCGATGGTCTGCAGCGTCTTGCCGAGGCCCATGTCGTCGGCGAGGACGCCGCCGGCGCCGTGCGCGCGCAGGTGCTGCAGCCAGCGCAGCCCCTCTTGCTGATAGGGGCGCAGGGTCGCGCGCAGCCCCACCGGCGGCTGCGGCGCGCGCGGGCTGCCACCCGGCCCCGCGGCCAGCGCGCGCCCGCGGTCGTGCAGCGCCGTCGCTCCGGTCCAGGTGACGGCCGGGCGGCCTGGCTCGGCGAACGCGGCGTCGATGCCGCCCAGCGAACCGGCCTTGGCGGCGGGGAAGCGAAAGGCGCCGCCGGCGCGCGCGGCCGCCTTCTGCCCTCCTGGCGGCCCCTGGTAAAGCTCGTCGAGCACCTTGACCAGGATGCGCAGCCGCTCGGGCGGCACCGTGACGTAGCGGCCGTCGCCGAGCGGCAGCGCGAACGCGCGCCCGCCAGGCGGGATCAACCGGTCGAGGCGCGCCGTGGGCGTGACCTGCTCCAGCAGGTCGAGCAGCGCCGGCAGCAGATTCACGCGGCGACCGTCGACCTCGATGCCGAGCTCCAGGCTGAACCAGCCCGTTGTCGCCGTCGGCTGCCCCCGCTGGCGCGCCCGCTCCGGTGGCGGTGCCGGTTGCCGTTCTCGATCCTTCGCCTGGGCCCTCGCCCAGGTGGGCGTACCAGGGCAGCGTCGTCGCCCAGCACCTGGAACGGGTAGTCGGGCGGCAGCTCGACGTGCCAGCCGAGCGCGCGCAGCTGCGGCAGCGCGTAGGCGGTGAACGAGCACAGCGCGTGCACGTTGCGTCGACGCGCACGACGTACTCCGCCGACGATCCCGGGCAGGTCTCGATCTCGTCGAGGCAGGCGATCTCGACCACGCCCAGGCTTTCGAGCAGATAACGCGCGCGGTGCTCACCGTCGAGGTCGCGCGCGCCTCCGTGCCGGAACCAGAGCTCGGCCACGGCGACCTGCTCTTCCTGATAGCTGGGCGTCAGCGTCTCGCCGGTATTGACCAGCAGCGACTCCATGCGCAGCCGCAGGCAAGGGACGAGCTTTGCGCCAGGGCCGTCGTCATCATCGCCGACACCGTCACCGACACCGCCGCCATTGGGGCCACCCCGCAGCGGAGCGGCCTCGGGAGGTCCAGACGTCGTGGCCGGCATCTGCGCACGAGTATCGACACGGGGCGGCAGATGTCCAGTAGTTGTCCCCGCGTCGTCGATATACCGAACGGACCCCAGTGACTCGCCATCGCGTTGCCATAGTTTCATTAGGGAGTCACCCGCAACCAGGCGTTGCGAAGGAGGTCGCTCATGGCTCGTATCGGCTCACTCATCCTTGGCGCCGGGTTGGTCGTTCTCTGGATCGCAGGGCTGAACCAGGCGGCAACCGTCTGGCTCACCTGGCTGCTGGGCCTGACCGGTCTCGCGACGGTGGTCGTGGACGTGATGTTGCCCGAGCGGCACGGACGCGACGGGGCCAAGGCCCCGGCCGCCATCGGGTTCGCGCTGTTCGCGTTCTGGATCCTCGGCGTCACGGCGCAGGCGACGTCGTGGCTGACCTGGTGGACGTTCTTTTTTGGGTTCGGCCACCTCGCGATCGCCGCCGTCGAGGCCCGTTCGGGCAGCGGGCAGCTTCATCGGCGAATTGTGTGAAGCCGCCGCCGAGGGAGAATCGGCAGCAAAGGCGGCCCCGCTTGCGCTTGTGCTTCAAATAATCGGTCCGGCCGAGGTAATCTCGCGGCGTGGAACGCGCGCGGGGTGGGATCGCTCCAGGCGGTATGGCGGGGTTCGCGGTAGCCGCGTTCATCGGCGCCTGCTCCCATGCCCAGACCGCCTGCCCGCGCGGCGCCGCGCTCGCGCGCCGGGTCTACAGCGGCGGCGGCGAGACCGAGTGGTGTCGTCGCGACGGTGACAACGTTCGCCAGGGGGCCGAGGTCAGATACTACGAGAGCGGCGTCAGGCTGATGGAGGGGCTTTACGTCGACGGCGTCCAGCACGGCACCTGGCGGTACTACTGGAACACCGGAGAGATGTGGCGCGAGGAGCAGTGGAACGACGGCGAGCTCGTCGAGCAAAAGGTCATCACCCGCGCCGCCAAGCTCAGCACCTCCGACCGGAACGACCTTGGGTTCAGCTCGTCGGGCATCGTCAGGATCACCGCCTTCGAGCGCGATCCGATGCTGCGCCGGCGGCAGCTGGAACAGGAGGCGCGTTCGTTCAGCGACCGCTACTCCGACGGCAAACCGCGCGTGCTCGGTCGCTACGACGGGGACGGTGCGCGCTGGGGCGTCTGGTGGTTCTGGTACCCGAACGGTCAGCTCGCGCGCGAGGTCGAGTACGACGCCGGCGTCCGCAACCACGGCTTTCGTGAATGGTACGAGAACGGCCACGCGCGCACCGACGGTGCGTACCTGGCCGGTCGCAAGGCTCGTCGCTGGCGGCGCTGGGACGCCGGCGGTCGCATCCTCGAGGACGAGCTCTTTCGCGACGGGGATCGACTGGGCGCGCCGATCATGCCCGACGACGGTCCCGTGATAGAGTCTCCGCCGTGAAGCGCTCGGTGACGGTTCAGATCGCGGGCCTTCGTTACTCGCTGAAGACCGACGACGACGATCGAACGATCAAGGCGCTGGCCGCGTACGTCGACGGCAAGATCCGCGACATCCAGAAGCAGGCCAAGGTGCCCGATACCCAGGCCATGGCGGTGCTCACGGCGCTGCAGATCGCCGAAGAACTATTTGAGGAACGGCGTGAATCATCGGAACTGCGGAAAAGGATTCGCGAAAAGAGTCAGTCCCTGCTTGACTACCTGGAACGTGAAGCGCGAGTATGACCTTCTAGGCTTCGGGTAACGGCTTGCTGCTGGAGGAAAAGCGCGTGCTCCGGCACGAAATGGCGGAGCGACGGCAGCGGATCTCGTCTGGTGAGCGCGCACGCCTGTCGGCGGCGGTCACCGCGCAGCTGCGAGACGTTGCCGGAGCTGATGGCGGCGAGCGCGTCCGGCGGCACCGTCGCTGGGTTCGTGGCGCTCGCGGGCAAGGGCGAGGTCGATCCCGGCGCAGCGCTGCTCGCGTCGCACGCACGCGGCGCCCGCGTCGTGCTGCCGCGCGTGAGCGCCGTGCCGCCGCGCCTGCGCTTTCACGACGTCGATCCGGCGCAGCCGGCCGCGCTGGCGCCCGGGCCGTTCGGCCTGCTCGAGCCGACGCCGGCCGCGCCCGAGGTGGCTCCCGAGAGCATCGACGTCATGTTGCTGCCCGGCCTGGCCTTCGATCGCGCGGGGCGCCGGCTGGGTTACGGCGGCGGCTATTACGACGAGGCGGCGGGACGGATGCGGGCGGCCGGCCGCGGTCTGCTGGTCGGCCTGGCCTACGACTTCCAGCTGGTCGAGCGCTGTCCCGCCGGTGACGCCGACGTCAGCGTCGACTGCGTCGTGACCGAGCGCGAGATCGTTCGTTGCCAGCGCGGAGGCCGCGCATGATCTCGCTCGGCGGTCGCGCTGCCGGTGCTGCTGGTGCTGTTCGTGATCGCGCTCCTGGTGGGACGCTCGCTGCGCTCGCCGGCGCTGCCCCAGAGCGACGAGGAGAAGCAGCGGCTGATCGAGGCGGCCAAGAGCGAGGCCGAGTCGTTGAAGCGCCAGGCGGCGCTGGACGCCAAGGAGCTGGCGCAGAAGGCGCGCGCCGGCGTCGACGCCGAGCTGCGCGCGCGGCAGGTCGAGCTCGAGAAGCAGGCCGCGGAGATCAGCGCGCGCGAGCGGGCGATCGAGAAGCAAGAGCGCGAGCTGCGGCAGAAGACCGACGAGATGGCGCGCGGCGAGAAGCAGCTCGGCGCGCGCGAGGCGGCGGCCGAGGCCTCGGCGCGCAGCGCGGCCAGCCAGGCGGCGGCGGCCAAGGCGCGCCTCGAGAAGATCGCGTCGCTGACCGCCGCCGAGGCGCGCGCGCAGCTGCTCGACGAGATCCGCGACGAGGCGCGGCGCGCGGCGGCCGACGAGGTCAAGAAGATCGAGGACCAGGCGCGCGCCGAGGCCGAGGACAAGTCGAAGATGATCATCTCGGCGGCCATCCAGCGCTACGCCGGCGAGTACGTGACCGAGCGGACCGTCGCGACCGTGCCGCTGCCGTCGGACGACATGAAGGGGCGGATCATCGGGCGCGAGGGGCGCAACATCCGCGCGCTCGAGGCGGCGACCGGCATCGATCTCATCATCGACGACACGCCCGAGGCGGTGGTGATCTCGTGCTTCAACCCCGTGCGCCGCGAGATCGCGCGCATCGCGCTGACGCGCCTCATCGCCGACGGGCGCATCCACCCGACGCGCATCGAGGAGATGGTCGAGAAGGCGACGCGCGAGATCGACCAGCAGTGCAAGGACGCCGGCGAGCAGGCGGCGTTCGATCTGGGCCTCGGGCGCATCCACCCCGAGCTGGTGCAGCTGCTGGGCAAGCTGAAGTTCCGCTCCAGCAACGCGCAGAATCTGCTGCAGCACTCGATCGAGGTCGGCTTCATCGCGGGCGCGATGGCGGCCGAGCTGGGGATGCCGGTGAAGACCGCGCGGCGCGCCGGGCTGCTGCACGACATCGGCAAGGCGATCGATCAGGAGATCGAGGGCTCGCACGCGGTCATCGGCGCCGGCATCGCCAAGAAGCTGGGCGAGCCGCCGCGCGTCTGCCACGCCATCGAGGCCCACCACGGCGACGTGCCGGCGACCGACGTCATCGACCACCTGGTCGACGCGGCCAACGTGCTGTCCGGCCAGCGCCCGGGCGCGCGCCGCGAGATGCTCGAGTCGTACGTGCAGCGGCTGACCGATCTCGAGAAGATCGCGACCAGCTTCCCCGGCGTCGAGCGCGCGTTCGCGATCCAGGCCGGGCGCGAGGTGCGCGTGCTGGTCGAGAACTCACGCGTGAGCGACCAGGAGGCGCGCCTGCTGTCGAAGGACATCGCGCGCAAGGTCGAGTCCGAGCTGGCGTACCCCGGCCAGATCAAGGTCGCGGTGATCCGCGAGACCCGCGCGACCGACTACGCGAAGTGACAGCGCGATGCCGCGCCGTCGCGGCAGCCAGTCGTACAGCGTTCGCAAGAACGCCACCAGGTCGCTCTTCTCGCGGTCGCTGAGCTCGGTTCCGAACTCGTGCCCGGTGTTGCGGTTGCCGGGCAGGCGCGTGTCGAAGACGAACCCGGTCGCGCCGAGCGGGAAGGTCACCGGGCGGCGGCGCGCCGGGTCGAGCAGCGCGCGCAGGGTCGGCACCGATCCGTTGTGCAGGTAAGGCGCGGTCGCGAACACCGCTACCAGCGGTGCGGTGCGCACCCAGGCCACGCCGGTGCGCGCGGTGTGGATCGGGCCCGCGTGCACCGGATCGCCGATCACCGGCAGGTCGATCCCGAAGCGCCCGCCGGGCCGATCCGGGCGCGGCACATCGAAGGCCAGCAACGGCTCGGTGCCGATGCCGCCGGCGCGGGCGTCAGCCGCCTCGGTGTCGGCCCCCTGCGCGTTGCCGTCGCCGTCGGCGTCGAAGGGAAACAGCCGGCTCGACGTCGCGACGAAGGGGCCGAAGTCGCGGTGGTCGTGATGGCACCCTTCGCAGAAAGCGAGCTCGGCGGGCGCCGCGCCGGGGATGGCGAGCGCGCGGATCGATCCCCAGTCGGCGTAGCCGGGCGGCTCCGGGTGCGTCAGGTGGCAATGGGTGCACCGCCCGAGCGGCGGCGGGTTGGTCGCCAGCGGCACGCGCCGCTCGAGTGGTACGCCGTTGTGGCAGTCGGCGCAGCGGACCGCGAGCCGGGCGTCGAGCGGTTGGCTGGCGTCGATCGGCGCCAGGACCGGCCCCGCCAACCGCGCGGCGGCGTAGGCGCGCGGCCCTGACTTCAGGATCTGCCGGTTGGCGATCGTGCCGACGACCCGATCGGTGAACAGCGCGCGGCCGCGCGCGACCGCGGTCGCGTCTTCGACGGCAGGGCGAGGTAGCGCGGCGGGCGCGGCGCCGTCGGCCAGGATCTGGCGCACGGCCGTCGCGACGTACATCGCCGGGATCGCCGCCAGTTGGTCCGGATCGATCGTCGCGTGCCCGTACAGCGCGTCGGCCCACAGCAGCCCGGGGAACGAGTCCTGCTGCAGCCCAAGCGTCCCCAGGTTGCGCAGGTCGAGCAGCAGCGCACGCCGCGCGGCGGCCCGGTCGCCAGCGGGCAGGCCGAAGCGCGTGAGCACGCGGGCCTCCGCCTCGTCGCGGGTCGCCGGCGCCGCCCCGGTCGCCCCGCCCGCGCCGCCGCCGGCCGCGGCGCCGTCACCCGCGAGCGCGAGCAGCCGCGCCAACCACGGCCCGTCGCTGTCCTCGGAGCCTGACCAGTTCTGCAGCCACAGGCCCGGCGGTTCCGAACACGCTGGGGACGCTGATCGGATTCACGATGCCGCGCGTCCCCTGCCGCACGCGCGCGGTGCCCGGATAGCGCGCCGAGTGATAGCCGGGGACGGTGACGTCGAGCCCGAACTCGCCGGTGAGATCCTGCCGTCCCGGCCCCGCGAACAGCAGGCGCGCGCGCACCGCGCGTCCCGGCGGGAAGCCGCGCGCGCGGCGCTGCGCCACCGCGCGCGCGTTGTCGTCGGCCAGCAGCGCCGACGTCGCCAGCAGCAGCCCGTAGTCGAACTGCGTCCCGGGGAGCCCGAGCACGACGCGGCCGTCATGGGTTCTTCCGCTGGTGGGGTTCTTCCCGTCTGGGTTTCCCGCGGTAGGGATGGTCCCGCCGTGGCAAAGGAAGCAGGTCATGCCGATCGGCGCCGCTGGGGCGGCCGTCGGGGCGCAGCGCCTCGCGCAGCCCGAGGATGCCGGTCGACGCCGAGATCTTGCCGACGCGACCGCGCGGATCGTCGGGCGTGCGAATCAGTCCGAACAGCTCGGGGTTGGCGAGGATGCCGCCCGGGCGCGTGCAGGCGGCGCGAGATGCGCGCGTCGGCGACGCCGTCACCGTCCAGATCGACCGGCTCGTTGTCGAAGACGATGTCGACGTCGCGATCCCACGCGATGCCGACCAGGCGGGTCCAGTAGTCGGCGTTGGTGTTGATCGGCTCGTCGCCCCTCGTGACCACCGGGCGCGGTCTCGTAGGGCCCGATGTCTTCGAGCGCCCGTTCGCGGGCCGTGGCGCCTGCCGCGCGCGGCCAGCGCCACGGGTCGACCACGCCGGCCAGCAGCCCGGGCGCGCTGCCCGGGTGCGCGTCGGCCGGGGCAGCACGGGCCGCCGTCCGGGTCGCGGCGATGGCACGCCCCGGCGGCCGCCGCCAGGCCCAGCGCCAGGGTCAGGCCCAGCGCGGCCGCATGCCGGGGCGAGCTCCCGCGGGGCGTCACGGGCCGATGTTACCTGGGAAATCATTCTGCGCTTCGTCGGACGATTCATCGCGCGACCATCCGGCGCCGAATCTGCGCTGCCGGCCGTAAGGTCCCGTGGTAATCAGGTATTGCATGGCAGCGCGGCCACGGCATTTTAGGCAGGTCGCTTAATGTCGCCTGCCGTGGTCCTGGCGATCGTCGTCGCTACGCAGAACGTCGACGATCAGGCGACGGAGGCGATGCGCGCGACCGCCGCCGAGGCGCTGGGCGGCGAGGACACGGTGGTGGTGCGCGAGCTCGACGCGATCTCGGACGCCGAGGCGCTGCGCATCGAGCACCGGATTGCCGCGCAGGCCGTGGCCCAGGTCCAGTGGCTCGATCCGGAGCACACGCGCGCCCGCGTGCGGGTCCACGCCGTGGAGAACAGCCGGTGGAGCGAGCGCACCATCACCTTTGCCGTCGTCGACACCTCGGTCGAGCGGGGGCGGGCGCTCGGCTTCGCGGTGACGTCGATGTTGCCCGAGGAGGTGCTGGCGGCCCTCCCGCACGCCGGTGGGCGCGACCTTGCCGGGGCCGACCCCAACGCGGGCCGAGACTTCGGCACCGCGCTGGTCCCTGGTCTTCCTGTCGAGCACCGGCGTCGGGGGCACCGCCGGTGGCATCGGTGGCGGACTCTCGGGCGAATTCGGCGTGACACCGGTGCTGTCGGCGCGGATCGGCTTTGGCGGGCGGCGGGGCACGGTGACCCAGCTCAATGACGGCAGCGATACTCGCGGTCTCGGCGGCGGTGGGGCTGTCATTCTGGCCACGCCGCCCGTCCCCGGAGCGGCGGATCGCGTTCGGCCTCCGCGTCGACGCGCTGGCCATCTACCACGACGTCTGCGACCACCGGCCCGAGGCCTCCCCTCCCGACCAATGCAAGTCGAAGACGCTGCCCGGTATGGACGCCCTGGCGGAGGTCGGTATCAGCCTGACGCAAACGCTGCAGATCGTCGCGAGCGCCGGCCTGGAGGCGGTCCTTCTCAACGTGCCGCTCCAGGCGGAGCCTGAGGGCGGAATGACGGGAACCGCCACGTCCACCACCCAGTCCCTGGGCAATATCCCTCCGCTGCGCGCCGTGGGCGAAGCGGGTATTCGTCTATCATTTTAGTGGTTTGCGATGTTTGTCCCGCGGCGAGCGCAGATTTCTGTGATTGGTAATCCGTAAGCCGCCTGGTCTGAGCGAGGTCGGGGTACTCTTCTCATGTACCGTGGCTTTTGGAACCTCAAATAGGTCGTCCAGCGCGCTCCGGCTGGTGCCTCCGCCCGCCGACCGGGCGGCGTCGCCCCCGGCCCGCGCGCTCGACGACCACGCCCTGATCTCGGGGGCGCGCGCGGGGAACGGCGCGATCGCCTCGGCGCTGTGCAATCGCCTGTGGCCGCAGGTTGACCGGACCATTCGCAAGCTGCTGGGCCGCCGCGACACCGACCACGATGATCTGTCGCAGCTGGCCCTGTTCGAGATCGTGCGCACGATCGACCGCTATCGCGGCGACTGTTCGCTCGACACCTGGGCGCAGACCGTGACCGCCCACGTGGTCTTCAAGTACATCCGGCGGCGGCGAACCGAGCGGCGGATCTTCGCCGACGCGCTCACCGACGACGAGATGCCGGCCGCGCCGATCGCGGTCGACCGGCGCTCGCTGACCCGCGACATCCTGGCGCGGGTCGCCCAGCACCTCGAGAAGATGAACGAGGGACGGGCCTGGACCTTCGTCATGCACGAGCTCATGGGTTACGAACTTAAAGAGATTGCCGAGATGACCAATGTGAGTCTGGCGGCCGCGCAAAGTCGCCTGGCGCGCGGGCGACGCGATCTGCACCAGCGTGTTGCCGGCGATCCCGAGTTGGCTGAGCTGTTGACGTTCAGCGAAGGGGGTGGGTAATGGCCCGGTCTTATGCCGATATGATTACGGCTGCGCTGCGAAATGATTCGCCGCCGTCTCCTCGCTTTCCGTCCGACCGCGAGCGCCTGGTCCATGCGGTCGAGCGCGGCCTGCGGGCGCGCCGTCACCGCCAGCAGCTGGTGCGCTGGTCGATGACCGTCGGCGCCGCCGCCGCGGTGCTGGTGCTGGTCGTCGGAGGCAAGACGCTGCTGTCTCCCTACGCCCCCGCGCCGCTCGCCGATCTGGGCAAGGCGTCGTCGTCGCCGGCCCTGCGCGTGCTGAGCTTGTCGCAGCGGAAGGGTGGAGCGGGCGTGGTGGTTGTCGCCGACGCGACTGTTCCCCTGACCGAAGGGATGGCGCTGCCGCAAGGGTCGCGCGTGGTGGCTCCGGCGACGGGCGAGGTTCGCATCGGTGCGGCGCGCGGCACCACGGTCACGCTCGAGGGCGGCGGCGATCTGGCGATCAACCAGGCCAACGTCATCCAGCGCTATGAGCTGAAGGTCGGCGCCGTGCGTGCACGGGTCGCCAAGCTGGTTCCGGGAGAGCGATTCATCATCGCCACCAACGACGCCGAGGTCGAGGTGCATGGGACCGCGTTCCGGGTCGCCGTCGTGCCGGTCGATCCGGCTTGCGGTGGCGGCACCATCACCCGCGTCTCGGTGACCGAGGGCGTGGTGAGCGTTCGCCGGGACGGCGTCGAGGTGCGGGTCACGCCGGGCCACGTCTGGCCGGAGCAGTGCAAAGAGGCGTCGTCGGTGTCGACCGCGGCCGCGGTGGTGACGCCGGGCGAGACGGCGGCGCGGCCGCGCGCGCGCAGCCTGGTGTCGCGTTCGGTGTCTTCGCGCGCTTCGGCGCCGGTCGTCGCCGAAGCGGCGGCGGTGCCCGCGGAAGCGCCGCGCCCCAGCGAGACGGCGCCCGAGGCGGCGCCGCCCACGCCGCCGCTGACCCGTTCCGAGCTGGCGGCGCAGAACGACATGTTCGCGTCGGCGGTGCGCGCCAAGCGTCGCGGACAGGGCTCGCAGGCGGTCCGGATCTTCGAGCGCTTCGGGCAGAAATACCCGGCGAGCCCACTCGCCGAGAGCGCCGCCGCGCAGCGCATGAAGGTGCTCGCGCTCATCGACGTCGTGGCCGCCAGCCGCGCGGCCACCGATTACCTGGCGCGCTACCCGAGTGGCTTCGCGCGCGTCGAAGCCCGCCACATCCTCGACGGCGCGCCGTAGGCGTAAGGGTTCGATCGCCGGCAATCCGGCGCTAAGCTTTGCGGGTGCAGTCCTTCAGCGCATCCACTGTGCCGGGGCCGCCGTCGATGGCTGAGATCCAGGGGGCGACGCCCCCGGCCTGGATCGGCCGTTCGTGGCTGCGCTTGCTCGCCGACGTCATCGGCGGCTGGCGGCAGAATCTGACCAAGCTGGTTCATCTGGGCTCATTGGTGGCGGCGTTCTTTCGGCCCGGTCTGGTTCGCCGGCGCCTGGAGCGCCTGCGCGGGCTCGGCCACATCGACGCGATCCCGAGCTGGGCGCAGCTGCTGGTCGCGGGGCGGGACCAGATCATGGTGAGCGCCAGCGAGGAGACCAAGATCTTCTACCGCAGCCAGGGCATCCCCTGGATCTTCCACAACCTGCGTCGCTTCATCGCCGGGCCGGCCACCATGCTCGACCCGGTCGGGCTGTTTTCGCCACGCGACGCGGTCGTGCACCATGTCCTGCAGACCTTTCACCGCCATCCGGTCTACGACCTGGTGCTGCTGCGCGCGCATGAGCAGGGGATGGAGGAGATGGCGCGGCAGGCCGACCAGATCGTCGCCGGGACGCACCCGCATCAGCGCGCGCTCACGTCGCTGATCGAGGACGGCTCGTATCACGCGCGGCTGCCGGGCGAGATCGCCGCGATCCGCGCCGACCCCCACATGGCGGCGCGCGACCTGCCGCCCGAGCTGGTCGAGGATCCCGAGATGATGCTGGCGATGGATCAGTTCAAGGACCTGCGGGGCTTCACCAGCTACGCGGCGCGGTTGCAGGTCAGCGTCGCGGACGCGCTGCGCGCGTGGGTTCTGGTGGCGTTCGACGAGACGGTCGGGAGCTGGATCGGGGTCAAGCTTGGCCCGCAGCAGATCGAGCTTGCTGGCTGCGATCCCGAGATCCTCGCCCGCCACCCCGCGGCGGCCTGATCAGCGCGCCGGCCGTGTCGTCGTCAAATCCTCGCCGGCGCCCGCGCCGGCCGGCGCGGGCAGCCCCAGCAGCGACGCGGCCGTGTGCACGAAGGCGGTGAACCTGACCGGCTGATCGCGCACCAGCCCGGCGGCGACGCGCCCCGGAGCGCGAACCAGCAACGGAACCGCCCGATCGTAGAGATACGGCGAGCCGTGGTTTGCCCCGGCTCCCGGCGTGTAGCGCGCGTCGAAGAAGATGCGCGGCTCGGTGACCAGGTAGAAGTCGGCGGCTCCTTCGGGGCGCAACGAGCGGCAGACCAGCGCCGCGCGCGACTGGTCGGCCGGCGGCGCGCAGGCGGCCGTCGCGTCGCGGATGTCGACCACCTCGGCGACGCCGAAGGGATCGTGCAGCGCCGCCGTGCCGGCGCGCGCGAGACGGGCGCGCGTCGCGGGGGCCGCCGCCGAGGCCGCTATCAGACTGCGCCCGCGCGCTGTCAGGTAGACCAGCGCGTCGGTCATGCCGGCGATCATCTTGGGCTCGTTGGGCTCGCCCGCGCCGACGCCCAGC
The DNA here is from genome assembly GCA_963778795.1 of uncultured Pseudomonadota bacterium. Classification (GTDB taxonomy): domain Bacteria; phylum Myxococcota_A; class Polyangia; order Fen-1088; family Fen-1088; genus DASRQZ01. The sequence continues at coordinate 1,408,574 of CAVZVU010000006.1, forward strand.
TCGCGCCGCCAGGCGCGCTCGAGCGCCGTGGTGATCTCCGAGGGGAGCAGCCGGCGGCCGCGCGTGCACTCCCCGCTCGCGGCTTGGGAGTTGGCGCCGGCCGGATCGGCGCCGACGAGGCCAGCGGACGTGCGGCGGCACGCGGCGCCGCGCGCGGCGCCTTCCAGCTCAGGCAGCGCGCCGATGCCGTGATCGCCGGACAGCATCACCGCATAGCCGTCCTTGCCGGCGGCTTCGTCGAGGGCGGCCAGGAGCTCGGCCAGGCGGCGGTCGAGCTGGCGCAGCTCGTCCCAGGCCTCCCACGAGTCGGGCCCGAACATGTGCCCGACGTAATCGTTCGACGAGAACGACAGCGCCAGCAGCGTCGCGTGGGGCGCGGGCGCGGCGTGCGCGATCGCGCCGCGCGCCAGGCCGAGCAGCAGCTGGTCGCCGGCCGGCGTCGCGCGCATCGCCTTGGCGGAACGGACGCGTGTGGGGGAAGGTCTGGCCGAGCCCGGCGTAGTCGCCCTCACCCGGTTGCCGATCGGGGGTCAGCGCGTGGGCCGCCACCCAGTCCGGGTCGAGCGGCTTCCAGATGCCGGCGCTGGCCGCGCGCACGACGTCGCGACCGCCGAGCGGCGTCACCCAGTCGGGGATCGTCGCCGCGACCGCGGTCGAGCTGACAAATGACTCCTGGTCGGGATCGAGCCAGAGCGCGAGCGTCGGGTGTCGTCCCGCCGCCGAACAGCGCGCCGCGATCCTTGAGCGAGAAGCTGTAGATCCGCGCCTGACCGTCTCTTCGAGCCAGCACGTCGGCCAGCGTGTCGACGGTCAGCGCCGCCAGCGAGGCGCCGGGCAGGGCCTTCGCGGGGACGCCGCCGCCGGCGGCGACCAGCAGCTGCGACCGGGGATCGGTGAGGATCGACACCGTCGCCCCGTCCGATTCACGGATGAGGTCGTTGCCGATGATGCCGCTGTCGCGCGGCACCGCGCCGGTGTAGAGCGCGCTGTGGCCGGGCGCGGTGTCGGTGACGGCGTGGTCGTAGCGCAGCTCGCGGACGTAGAGCCCCTCGCGGCGCAGCCGCGCGAAGCCGCCGTCGGGCGGCAGCTCGGGCCACCGTTCGGCGGCGATCCAGGCCGCAAGCTGATCCACGACGATGGTGACCAGCAGACGGGTCGCGGGTGCGGCCGCAGCGGCCTTCGCTGGACTTGTGGCTTTCGCGGGCCTGGCGGTTTTCGCCGGCCGGGTGGATGCGGCTGGCGGGGTGGCCTTCTGGGCCGGCTCCGCGCCGGCTGCCCAGGGGGCCGTCAGCATCGCGACCAGGATCGCCGCCGCGCTGCCGCGGAGTGTCGGGGTCTTCACGGCGCGGATTCTACGCGCTCTGCCGCACGGCGCCGCCCCGCCACGGGCGCCGCCGCTCTGGTATCCTCCCGGCCGCATGCGCGTCGGGGCCCTGGAGTTTTCACCCGCCGTCCTCCTCGCCCCGATGGAGGCGGTGACCGATCTGCCCTTCCGCACCGTGTGCGAAGAGCTGGGGGCGGCGCTGACCTTCACCGAATTCCTGTCGGCCGAGGCGCTGACGCGCGGCGCCGCCAAGGCCGTCGGGCGCATGTGGCCGAGCCTGGGCGGCCGCCGCTTCGCCGTTCAGATCTTCGGGCGCGAGCCCGAGGCGCTGGCGCGCGGCGCGCGCATGGCGGTCGACATCGGTGCCGCCATCGTCGATATCAACATGGGGTGCCCGGCCAAGAAGGTGACCGCCGGCGCGTGCGGGTCGGCGTTGATGCGCGAGCCGGCGCTGGCGGCGTCGCTGGTGGCGGCGGTGCGCGCCGCGGTGCCGGCCGCGGTGCCGGTCACCGTCAAGCATCGCGCCGGCTGGGACGAGTGCTCGCAGAACGCCCCGGAGTTCGCGCGCGCGCTGGTCGACGCCGGCGCCGCGATGATCACGGTGCACGGGCGCACACGCGCGCAAGGTTTCTCCGGTTCGGCGCGCATGGAGCCGATCGCGGCGGTGCGCGCCGCGCTGCCACCGTCGGTGCCGGTGATCGGCAACGGCGACGTCAAGGACGTCGCTGCCTACCGGCGCATGAAGGCCGAGACCGGTTGCGACGGCGTGATGATCGGGCGCGGCGCCATGGGGAACCCCTGGCTGTTCCAGTCGCTGGTCGCGCTCGAGCGCGGGCAACCCGATCCGGGGCCGCCGTCGCTGGCCGAGCGGCGGCGCGTCTGGCGGCGGCACGCCGATCTCGTCGGCGAGCACAGCCCGGTGAAGATGCGGATCCACGAGCTGCGCAAGACGCTGGCCTGGTACTCGCGCGGGCTGCGCGGCGGCGCGCTGCTGCGCCAGCGGACGTTCACCTCGAGCGACCCGGCGGCGCTGCTCGACATGGGCGAGGCGTTCTTCGCCGACCTCGACGCGACGACGGTGGAAGTGCCGGTCGAGACGCCGCCCGACGATCCGATCGCCAAGTCGATCGCGCGCAACGGCCGCCGCGGCGGTCCGGTCGCGTGGGGAGACGGCGCCGCTTGAGACGCCGCGCGACCGCGGCGCCTGGCCGCGACGATCGTCGCGCGCGACGCTGGCGATCTTCACGTTGACGTCGCTGGCCTGCGACGATCACTCGCACACCGACATCGGCGACGAGATCAACATCCTGATCCGGCGCAACGACGCGCTGGTGGCGCCGGCGACCGAGCGGTTGGCGGCGTACGGTCGCAAGGCGGTGCCGCAGATCGAGACCGCGCTCCACACCGCCGCGCCGTTCGGCCGGCTGCACCTGATCGTCGCGCTCGACCGGATCGGCGACGACGAATCGGTGTCGGTGCTGCGCCATGTGGCGGTCTACGACGTCACCCCCGAGGTGCGCGACGCCGCGCTGGCGCTGCTGACGCGCTGGACGACCGACCCACGCAAGCCGCTGGCCGAGCGCGCGCAGGCGGCGCTGGCGAGATCGCGCGCAAGCGCGCGGCGGGCGAAGGGCCGCTGCTGTTCGGGGATGGCGGGACGCCGGGCATCCCGTCGACGGTCGGCGCGCCCGATCCGGTCGGCGCGGATCTGGAAAAGCGGCGCTAGGTTCAGTGCCGCTCATTGAGGCGCGGCGTCAGCGATCCCTCAGCCCCGTCCCTCTCCCGAGTACAGGAGAGGGGGCCGGAAAAGAACCTTCGGCGGTCCTTAACTGTCTCACCGGAACGCCAGCGCGGCGAAGCTGACCACGCTCTCCGCGTCGATGTTCCACTGGTCGTAACGCAGCAGGCGGCCGCGCGCCTCGGGCACGGCTCGCAAGAAGGTGTAGAACGGCGACGAACCGCACCACTTCAGGTCGTCGCGCTGGTTTTCGTGGACCAGGTCCCAGAAGCCGTCGGCGTCGCCGGCGTCGATGCGGTCGATGCGCCGCCGATCGCGCTCGGCGACGATGCCGAGCGGTCCTTCATGGGCCGCCGCCGGAAGCCGGTCGCCGTAGCGCCGGCCGACGTGGGCCATGTCGACGCCCAGCACCCAGAACAGCCGCGGCCCCTCGCGCGCCGCCAGCTCGCCGAGCGCGCCCAGGAAGCGCGCCACCGCGTCGTTCGCGCTCGGGCCGCGCGTCGCGGGCGCCGTTGCCCAGCGGCCCGCACAGGATCGGAAGGATGCGCACGCGCGGCCCGTACAGGCGCTGCAGGAACAGCACCTGGAATTCGATCGAATGCTCGACGGCGTGGCAGTAGTCCTCGACCTGCGCGCCGTCGCCGGCACGCTGCGCCAGCGAACCGACCAGCGCGCCGTCGGTCTCGGCCTGCCCGAGCGGGGTCGCGAACGGCTTGCGCGTCAGCCCGAAGCGATTCGGCTCGCCGTAGTGCGACGTGCCCAAGGATCACGAACGTCCGCTCGCCAATCCCGGCCGGCAGCGCGGCGTAGGCGGCGCCGTAGCACGCCGTGCCTCCTTCGGGGCTGACGTGCGGCGCGGCGATACCGAGCAGCGTCTCGCGCGCCGGGGGCGCCACCCCCCGCGAGGTAGTCGCCGAGCAGGCCGGCGAGCGCGGCGGGATCCTCCGGATAGCCGCCGCCCGCGTGCACCGCGGCGCGATGGGGCGCGTCGGCGAACTCGCGGTGACGGTCGGACTTGAGACGGGCGTGAACCGCGTCGTCGAGCATCCCTGCCTCGCGCAGGTTGCGCACGAGATCGGCGGCGATCTCGCACCACCGTCGGCAGGCCGGTCGCGCGCGCCAGCAGCTCGTGCAGATCGATCTCGCTCTTGGTGCCGTCGAAGCAGGCCAGGCAGCCGACCAGCACCGGCGGCACGATCAGCGTCGCGTCGCTGTAACGGTGCGGATCGCGAATGAGCAGGCCGGGCCGCTCCGGAAACGGCGACGCCATGAAGTCGAGGTCGGTGCGAAGCGGCGGGAGAAGCACCCAGGTCAACGATAGCACCGGGGGCCGATCGGCGTCTCGGGGTTGAGGCGTATCGCCGACGGGACGGCGGACTGACGCCGACGTCGGGGACTGGTCAAGTCACCCGATGCCGGTCAAGATCCGGCCATGTGGATGAATGGCTTGAAGGTGAAGATGCCGTCGCGTCAGGAAGCCTTGCCGGGGCGCATCGAGCGCATGCCGGTGCCGGCCAAGCACTTCGTGCTGGGGACGCCGCTCGAGCCGCCGTTTCCCGCCGGGTTCGAGCTGGCGCTGTTCGGAATGGGATGCTTCTGGGGCGCCGAGAAGATGTTCTGGAAGCGCACGGGGGTCTTCACCACCGCCGTCGGCTACGCCGGGGGCTACACGCCGAACCCAACCTACCGCGAGGTCTGCTCGGGCTTGACCGGGCACACCGAGGTGGTGCGCGTGGTGTTCGATCCGGCGGCGGTGAAGCTACGACGACCTGCTGAAGATCTTCTGGGAGAATCACGACCCGACACAGGGGATGCGGCAGGGGAACGACGCCGGGACGCAGTACCGCTCGGCGATTTACACCAGCGGCGCCGCGCAGACGCGTGCCGCCGAGATCGCGCGCGGCAGCTATCAAGCGATGCTGGCCGAGGCCGGCTACGGCGACATCACCACCGAGATCGCGCCCGCGCCCGAGCTCTACTACGCCGAGGACTACCACCAGCAGTACCTGGCCAAGAACCCCGACGGCTACTGCGGCATCGGCGGCACCGGCGTCGAGCTGCCCGATCGGGGTCAAATCCCCAGCTCGAACCTGATGCGCAGCGACAGGAAGACGTCGCCGCCCTGAACGCGCTCGCTGATGGCGCTGGCGGATTTCTGCAGGCTGAATACCTCGCCGTCCAGCGCCACGCCGCCGATGAATTCGCCGCGCGCGAGCCGCTTCTCGAGCGCAACACCGGCGCGCGCCACGACGCCGCGCCGATCGCCGATGCCGAGCGTGGCGGCGGTGAGCGCGCCGCCGTGCTCGGCGAGCATGCCGCCGCCACCGCGCAGCACCAGCCGCAATTCGTCGCCTATGCGCAGGCGCGCGCGCACGCCCAGGATGCCGCGTGTCACCGACGCCGCCGAGCTGAAGGATGTACGGTCGTAGTAGCCCTCGAGGAACAGCAGCCGCGCGCCGACCTGGAAGCCGAGACCCGGCGCGAGCCCCGCGCCCAACGACAACGATGTCGACGCGCGGTGAGCGGTGTCGTTGCTGGACAGGCCGCCGTGCCCCTGCAGGAATGCCGGCGAAGTCGGCGCGCGCGGGGCGTGCCGAGCCCAGCAGCAGCGCGCCCGCCGTGATCGCCGTCGCCAGGGCTGAGGTCCATCGTTTCGGCATCAAAACCACTCGTAGAGCTGGCGCAGGGGGGTGGTGCAAATGCGACGCCACCGTCGACCCGCGCGCGGCGCGGCTCAAGCGTGCAGGGTGTTACTGAGACCGGGCTACAGCTGCACGCTCTGCGGTGACCGGTGTCACCCGAACGCGCAGGCCGTCCTTCGGCATTGGTGGAACCTGGTTCCACGCGAGATCCAGATCTTGCGGGGCCGATAGCTGCCAGTCGTGGCCGCGCAGCAGCTCGACCGCGAACACCTTCAACATCAGCGGCGCCAGCTCGTAGCCCGCGCACTTGTGCCCCATCGGGCCGCCGGCGCCGTTGGGCGCGAACGCGTGCGGATGGCGTTGCTGACTCGGCGCGCGCGCTCGAAAAGCGCTCGGGGTCGAAGCGTTCGGGATCGGGATAGATCTCGGGCTTGAGGTGCGACGAGCGGATGCCCCAGAAGATGGTCCAGCCGGCCGGGATGGTGTGGCCGGCGAACTCGATCGACTCGCGCGCCTTGCCGAAGAAGACGTGCACCACCGGCGACAGGCGGCGCACCTCGCTGGCGACCTGTTCCAGGTAGGGCATCTGTTCCACGCGCTCCAGCGACAGCGGCCCGTCGGGCGCGACGCGCACGATCTCGTCAGTCAGCCGCCGGCGAATGTCGGGGTGACGTTCCAGCTCCAGGACCAAGGTCGCGAACCAGGCGCGCACGATGAGGCCGGCGATCACCAGGTGGTGCAGCTCGCGCGCGATGTCCTCGGGCGCGGGCGGCGTGTCCGACAGCGGCGACCGGGCGGCCAGGATGCGCGACAGGCCGTCGGTGCGCGGTCGCGCCAGGTGGGCGTCGACGTTCTGGCGGTGGATCGCCAGGATGCGCCGCAGGACCCTCTTCGCGCGCGAGAAGGCGGTGCCGGGCAGCGGGATCGGCAGCGCGGCGAACCCACGAAAGAAGACGGCGTACAGGCGGCGCAGCTCGTCCATCACCGGGCCGGGCGGGATCCCCATCAACGTCTCGCCGATCCCCTCCAGCGCCAGTTGCTCCAGCTCGCCGGCCCAGCGCATCTCGTCGGGCTGCGTGCTCCAGCGTCGAAAATAGTCGGCGGTCAGCCGGTGCAAGGTCGGCACGTACCAGGCGATCGCCTCGCGGCTGAAGCCGGCCATGATGAAGTGCTTGCGCTCGCGGTGCGCGTCGCCGTCCAGCACCGGCAGCGCGTGGCCGCCGAACAGGGTCTGGATGTGCCCCGGCATCGCCCCCTCGCGCTGCACCTTGCTGCCGTCGATGAACAGCGCGGTGGCGTCGGGCCCGGTGATGACCGCGGTCTTACGGCCGAGGATGCGCGTGCGGAAGATCGGGCCGTGTTTGCGCGCGCGCTGCTCGACGAACCCGAACCCGTCGCGCAGCAACAGAAGGGTCTCGCCCAGCAACGGCAGGCCGCTTCGACCGGGTGGCAGCGGCTTGGCGGCGGGCGGCGTGGAGGTGGTCATCGTCGCCGACGATTACACGGGCAGGTCGCCAACCTGTCAAGGCGCCGTCAAGGCGCGCTATCGCGCTATCGCGCTATCTTTGCGTTCGCGCGCGATGCCGACCCACCGGTCCGACGATCATCAACCCGATCAGGCCCGCGCCGACGCCGAGCGCGGCGAGGCCCCTCGCCGCGTCGAGGAGCTGCGCGCCGCCATCGCTCACCACGACTACCGCTATTACGTGCTGGATCGTCCCGAGGTCGCCGACGCCGACTACGACGCGCTGATGGCCGAGCTGCGCGCGCTCGAGGAGCGCTTCCCCGAGCTCGTCACCGCCGACAGCCCGACCCGGCGGGTCGGCGGGCAGCCGAGCGCGCTGTTCGCGCCGGTGCGCCACCGGTCGGCGATGCTCTCGCTCGACAACGTCTTTTCGCGCGACGAGCTGTCGGCGTGGGGCGCGCGCGTCGAGCGCGCCGTCGGCGCGCGTGCGCACTTCGTGTGCGAGCCCAAGATCGACGGCCTCGCGGTGTCACTGACCTACCAGGACGGCGCGTTCACGCGCGGGGCGACGCGCGGCGACGGCGAGACCGGCGAGGACGTCACGCCCAACCTGCGCACGATCCGCTCACTGCCGATGCGTCTTGGCGGTGCGTCCCTCCCGTCGCTGCTGGAGGTGCGCGGCGAGGTCTATTTGCCGATCGAAGCCTTCGAGCGCCTCAACCGCGAGCTGACCGCCGCCGGCCAGCGCTCGTTCGCCAATCCGCGCAGCGCCGCCGCCGGCAGCTTGCGCCAGAAGGATCCGGCCGCGACGGCGGCGCGGCCGCTGCGGGTGTGGTGCTACGGCGTCGGGCTGATTGAGGGCGACGGCTTCCGGCACGCGCGCCACAGCGAGGCGCTCGACTACCTGCGCGCCGCTGGCCTGCCGGTGAACGACCAGACGGCGCTGGCGCCGACGCTGGCGGAGGCGTTCGCGCTCTGCGAGCGCTGGCAAAAGGCCCGCCACGAACTGCCCTACCAGATCGATGGCGCGGTGGTGAAGGTCGACGAGCTGGCGCTGCGCGACGAGCTCGGCGCCACCAGCCGCGCCCCGCGCTGGGCGATCGCGTACAAGTTCCCCGCCGAGGAGCGCACGACCCGCGTGGCGCGCATCGCCGTCAACACCGGGCGCACCGGCAAGGTCACACCGTTCGCCGTGCTCGAGCCGGTCTTCGTGGGCGGCGCCACCATCACCTTCGCGACGCTGCACAACGAGGACGAGCTGCACCGCAAGGACGTGCGCGAGGGCGACACGGTGATCGTGCGGCGCGCCGGCGAGGTGATCCCCGAGGTCGTGGCGCCGGTGCTGGAGAGGCGGCCCGCGGGCGCCGTCCCGTGGCGCTTCCCCGAGACCTGCCCGTCGTGCGGCACGGCGCTGGTGCGCGCGGCCGGCGAGGCCAACTGGTACTGCCCCAACCGCGCCGCCTGCCCGTCGCAGACGATCGAGTGGCTGTTTCACTTCGCGTCGCCCGACGCGATGGACATCGTTCACCTCGGTTACGCGACCGGCGTCGCGCTGGCCCAGCGCGGCTGGGCGCGTGATCCCGCCGATATCTACGCGCTCACCGCCGAGCGGCTGGCGACCTTGCCCGGGTTCAAGGACCGGTCGATCGCGAACCTGCTCACGGGAATCGCGGCGTCGAAGGACCGCCCGATCTGGCGGCTGCTGGTCGGGCTCAATATCCGGCGCGTCGGCACGCACGTGGCACAGCTGCTGGCGCGCGCCTACCCGACGCTCGACGGGCTGGCGGCGGCCAGCGCCGAAGATCTCCAGCACATCGAAGGGATCGGTCCCGAGATCGCCGGCACCGTGGCCGCGTGGTTCGCCGACCCGGTCCACCGCGACCTGCTCGAGCGCCTGCGCGCCGCCGGCGTGCGCCTGGCCGATCCGCTCGCCGCCGCCGGCGCCGCCACCGGGCCGCTGCAGGGCAAGACCATCGTCCTGACCGGCGGCTTTGAGTCGATGACGCGCGAGCAGGCAATCGCCGCCGCGCAGTCGGCGGGCGCCCGCGTCGCCGGCAGCGTCTCTCGCCGCACCGACTTCGTGGTCGCCGGCGAAGACCCCGGCACCAAGCTCGCCCGCGCCCAGGCGCTATCGGTCGAGATCATCGACGAGGCGGAGTACCGCCGGCGCCTGCTAGGGCTGGTGTAGCTCCGCGCTCACGCCACCGGCGCTTCGGCGTCGATCATGCTCACCACGCGGCTGCCGTCGACGACCGCGCGCCACTCCTCCTCGATGCGGCCCAGCTCCTCCTCGAACCACGCCACGCTGCCGTGGCTCTCGCCGCCGGCGCGGTCGGTCGCCTCGGCCTCGAGCGCGCGCACCATCATCATGTGGCTCGGCAGGCGCTCGAGGACGCCGACCACGTGGTCGAGCGCCGCGCAGCTGCGCTCGCGGGCGGCGCCAATCTCGTCGAGCGCCGTCAGGTGCTGGGCGCGCACGGCGTGCGCGCTCGTGTACTGTTCCTGGCTGTCGGCGTCCGAGGTGCTGCGGCGCCGCGATTCAAGCGTCTGCATCTGCAGCCGGATGGCCTCGTAGCTGATGTTCGACAGGTAGCGCGACAGCTCCTCGATGCGCCCCGCGAGCGCGACGGCGCGCGTCTCCAGGTGCGGGACGTGGCCGATCGCATTGCCGAAGTGGTCGCGGATCGACGCGGGGATGTCCTCCAGCACCTGGCGCATCACCTGCCGCGCGTTGGCGATCCGTTCGATGCAGGTGCGGGCCTGCGCCTCGATCAGGCTGGACGTCTCCGGCAGCGCGATCGGCTGGTTGCGCACTTCGGCGAGGACGGCGTGCCAGAAGCGGCCGTTGCAGAGCTTGATCGCCGTGAGCATCACGAAGCCGGCGGTCGCGAACAGCAGCACCGACCAGGACTCGGACAGCGCCGCGCCGGTAGCGGCCGCGCCCAGCACCAGCAGATTGAGCTTGCTGAACGAGGCTTTGATCAATCCGCGGCTCAGAACCTTCCACAGCCGGGGATTTTGCGTATCGACGCCGGAGTTTCGATCGGATTGCAGGCTCATCACCACCCCCTCATCGCAAACGAGTGCGCGGCGGACGGTCCCAGGCGCCGGCTCCGCCGGATCCTGAGCACGAGCCGCTGCGGTTAAACGTGGACCGTTACGGGGCGCATGCAATCCGGAGGAATGCCGTCCAAGATCTGTGGTGGGAGATCTCCCGCGGGCGATCTCCGGCGGGCGATCCGCCTCGGGCGATCAGCGGATCAGGGCCAGCTTGGAGCTGCGCTTGCCGGTGCTGGGCTCGGGGATGTTGCGGACCGACAGCCGGCAGGCGACGGTCTCGGCGATGGCGAGGAAGGTCTTGGCGATCGCCGAGTCCGGGTCCGACAGCGTCACCGGCATGCCGTCGTCGCCGCCGCGGCTCACCTTGACCTCGAGCGGGATCTCACCCAGGAAGGGGATCCCCTCACGCTCGGCCAGCTTGCGCCCGCCGCCGCGCAGGAAGATCTCCTCGTGGTGCCCGCAGCTCGGGCAGACGAAGCCGCTCATGTTCTCGATCAGCCCCAGCACCGGCACCTCGACGCGCTTCCACATGCCCAGCGCCTTCTCGACGTCGATGATCGAGACCTCCTGCGGCGTCGTCACCATGACCGCGCCGGTGATCGGCAACAGCTGCGACAGCGACAGCTGCGCGTCGCCGGTGCCGGGCGGCAGGTCGACGATCAGGTAGTCGAGCTCGCCCCACTGCACGTCCTCGATGAACTGCTGCAGCAGCTTGTGCACCATCGGCCCGCGCCAGATCACCGCGCCGCCGCGCTCGACGAAGAAGCCGATCGAGATCACCCGCATGCCGTAGTGGAGCGCGGGCACGATCTTGTTGCCGGCCTCCGTGCCGGCCGGCTCCTCGGGCGGGCCCATCATCTGCGGGATCGAAGGCCCGTAGACGTCGGCGTCGAGGATGCCGACCTTGGCGCCCAGGCGCGACAGCGCGGCCGCCAGGTTGGTGCTGACGGTCGACTTGCCGACGCCGCCCTTGCCGGCGGCGACGGCGATGATGTTCTTCACGCCCGGCAGGCGCGGGTTCGACGGGTGATTGGGCCGCCCCACGACCACGGCGCCCAGGCGCACCTCGACCGCGGTCACGCCCGGCAGCTTGCCGACCGCCGCCTGGATCGACGTCGTGATCGCCTCCTTCGACGGGCAGGCCGGCGTCGTCAGCTCGATGTCGACGACCACGCGCCCGCCGTCGACGGCGACGCCGCTCGACCATGCCGGCGGTGACGAAACCGACCTTGAGCGCGGGATCCTGAGCTTGATCGAGTGCGGCGCGGATTTCGTCGACGGTAGGAATGGCGAGCTCCGGCAGTGTGGATTGCGAGGTTGCGCCCGCGCGCTAGACCTTGCGGGCCGACGAGATCGCGCGAAGCTTGACCGGATTGTCGGGGTGATGCCCCATCTTTCGGCGCTTCACCGCCAGATAGCCCGCGTTGTACTGGTTCTCGCCGACCCAGTGCGAGATGCGATCGGCGACGACGACGCCGGTCGCCTTGAGCCCCGCGACCTTGAGCGGGTTGTTGGTCAGCAGCCGCACCGAGCGCACGCCGAGGTCGGCGAGGATCGCGGCCGCGAGGTCGTACGTCCGCTCGTCGGCGGCGAAGCCGAGCGCCAGGTTGGCCTCGACGGTGTCGGCGCCGTCGTTCTGCAGCGCGTAGGCGCGGATCTTGTTGCCGAGGCCGATGCCGCGGCCCTCCTGGCGCAGGTAGACGATCACGCCGCTGCCCTCGCCGGCGATGCGTTCGAGCGCGGCGTCGAGCTGATCGCGGCAGTCGCACTTGAGCGAGCCGAGCACCTCGGAGGTCCAGCACTCGGAGTGCACGCGGCAGAGCACGCTCGACGCGCCGGACAGCTCGCCGCGCACGATCGCCATGTGCTCTTCGGCGGGGACGTCGGGCGGCGCGTCGGCGTCGCGGTAAACGAACACGCGAAACGGACCGTGGCTCGTGGGGAGTTCGGCTTCGGCGTACCGAGTGAGCTTCATCGCGACTTAGATGGGACCGGACACCAACAAGTTACGGTCGGCGAGCGACGGGCCGAAATGGCTGTGGATGAGGAGTCGGGCAAGTTACGGGTCGCCGTCGAGAAAGTCAACGGAACCGCCGAGCCATACGGCAGGACGACGGCGATCCTGCGAGAAAGCTCAGGGAAACCAAGCCTGTGAAGCTTGATTCACCGCGGGGCGAATGTCATCTTAGGGCGACGCATGGCGGTCCGATCGATCGTACGTTTTCCCGATTCCCGCTTGCGTCAGACCTCGGCCGCTGTGAAGGCCATCGACGACGATGTGCGTCGTCTCGTGGCTGACATGACCGATTCGATGTATGCGCAGAACGGCGCGGGGCTGGCGGCGATCCAGGTCGGCGTTCCGCTGCGCATCTTCATCGTCGACGGGGGCGTGGCGGGCGGCGCCGAGCAGGACCCGCCCAAGGTGTTCATCAACCCCGAGATCATCGAGATCTCCAACGAGGCGCAGACCGGCGACGAGGGATGCCTGTCGTTCCCCAACATCTTCGTGCCGGTCAAGCGGGGCATGCGGGCGCGCGTGCGCGCCACCGACCTCGACGGCAAGACCTTCGAGGCGGAGGGCGAGGGGCTCTACGCGCGCGCGATGCAGCACGAGACCGATCACCTGAACGGCCGTTTGCTGATCGATCAGGTCGGTCCGGTGAAGCGCGAGATCATCAAGCGCAAGCTGCGCCGGGACGCCGCCGAGGCGGCCGAGGCGGCCGCCGAAGAGGCGGAGGATGACGCCAAAGGCGCATCCTCCGCTGGATGACTGTCGTCCTTCTTCAGGTCGCGTCAGGACGCTGTCAGGTGGTCGCCAGGCCGCGCGCCATGAGGATCTTGCCCGACCGCACCAGCTCGACGATCTTGTACTGGTTCAGCAGCGTCAGGCAGGCGTCGACCTTGTCGCTGGCGCCGTAGATCCGCAGGATCACCGACGCCGCGCCGTAGTCGACGACCTTGGCGCCGAACTGCTCGGCGATCTGCAGGATCTCCGTGCGCTGGTCGACCGCGCACTCGAGCTTCGCGAGCGCGATCTCGGATTCGATCACCGCCTGGCCGGTGTGGTCGAACGCGTGCACGACGTCGATCAGCTTGGTGAGCTGCTTGATGATCTGCTCCAGCGTCTCGGGATCGCCGCTGCAGGTGATCGTCATGCGCGAGAACTGGCCGTTGGTGACGTCGGCGCTGACGACCAAGCTCTCGATGTTGTAGCCGCGCCGCGAGAAGACCAGCGCGACCCGCACCAGCACGCCCGGCTTGTTGCGCACCAGGATCGAGATCGTGTGCAGCGGAGCGCCCAGCGTGGCGATCGAAGATGGAAATGGCATGGCGGCTGTGATTGGTGTGGCGGACATCGACATTGGGTCTAGGTGCTCCCTTCCGGCTTGGCCATCTTCTGCTTCGGGCGTTCGATGATCATGTCGCGCAGCGGGGCGCCGGCGGGGATCATCGGGAAGACGTTGTCCTCCTTGATGACCTCGGCCTCGACGACGCACGGGCCGTCGTTGTAGGCGATCGCGGCCTTGAGGATGCGGTCGACCTCGGACGGGCGCTTGATGCGCCACGCCTTGATGCCGTAAGCGCCGGCGAGCTTCACGAAGTCCGGGTTGCCTTCCAGATCCACGCCCGACAGCCGGTTCTCGAAGAACAGCTCCTGCCACTGGCGCACCATGCCCAGGTACGAGTTGTTGATGATCAACACCTTGACCGGCAGCTTGTGGATCGCCGCCGTCGCGAGCTCGGCCATCGTCATCTGGAAGCCGCCGTCGCCGACGATCGCCCAGACCGCCTTGCCGGGGTTGGCGAACTGCGCGCCGATCGCCGCCGGGAAGCCGTAGCCCATGGTGCCCGCGCCGCCCGACGACAGCCAGTGGCGGTTCTTGGTGGTGAGGCAGAACTGCGCCGCCCACATCTGATGCTGGCCGACGTCGGTGGTGAGGATCGCTTCGCGCCCGCCGAGGTCGTCGAGCCGGTCGAGCACGTGCTGCGCGCGCAGGCCGCCCTTCTTGGGGTACTTCAGCGGGAACTGCTTGCGCCAGGTGGCCAGCTGGTCGAGCCACTCGCTGGTGTCGAGCTTGGAGACGTGCGGGAGCAGATCCTCGACGGCGAGGCGCGCGTCGGCCGCCAGGCTGACGTCGGGGCGCACGATCTTGTTGAACTCCGCCTTGTCGATGTCGATGTGGATCTTGGTGGCTCCCACGCAGAACTCCGACAGCTTGCCGGTGATGCGATCGTCCCAGCGCGCGCCGATCGCCATGATCAGGTCGCAGTGGGTGACCGCCTTGTTGGCGTAGGCGGTGCCGTGCATGCCGAGCATTCCCTGGTGCAGCGGGTGATCCTCGGGACAGGCGCCCTTGCCGAGCAGCGTGTTGACGATCGGCGCCTGAAGCTTTTCGGCCAGCTTCATGATCGCCGGGCCGGCGCCCGAGATGACCGCGCCGTGGCCGACGTAGATCACCGGCTTGCGGCTCCTGGCCAGCAGCGCCGCCGTCTTCTTCACCAGATCCGCCTCGGGATGTCCCGGCACGATGTATCCGGGCAGATCGACGCTGTCGACGAAGTCGGCGGTGCAGGGGCCGGAGGTCACGTCCTTCGGCAGATCGATCAGCACCGGCCCGGGACGCCCGGTGTTGGCCAGGTGGAACGCCTCGCGCGTGATGCGGGGGATGTCGTTCGGATCCTTCACCAGGTACGAGTGCTTGACCACCGGATAGGTGATTCCGGTGACGTCGGCCTCCTGAAAGGCGTCCTTGCCGAGCATCGGCGAGATCGTCTGACCGGTGAGCACGATCATCGGGACCGAATCCATCAGCGCCGTCAGCATGCCGGTCACGGTGTTGGTCGCGCCCGGGCCCGAGGTCACTAGAACGACGCCCGGCTTGCCGGTCGAGCGTGCGTATCCGTCGGCCATGTGGGTCGCGCCCTGCTCGTGACGAACCAGGATCAATTTGATCTTGGAGTCGACGAGCGCGTCGAAGATCGGCATCGCCGCTCCGCCCGACAGACCGAAGATGTACTCGACGCCTTCACGCTCCAGGCACTTGATCAGCTTCTCGGCGCCGCTGGTCGCCTTGTGAAGCTGGGGCGCCGAGGACTTTGCGGACGCCTTCTCGGGCGCCTTCTTGGTCGGGGTGGGCGAAGGGGCGGTCTTGAGCGAGCGGGTCGGCACGGGGAGGCTCCTTTTCGAAGGGTTCTCGATTGACGCCGACAAACCTAGGCCGGTTTGCCGCTTCAGTCAACGAGATCCTGGGCTCCTCGCGTTACAGATGTGCAAAACGGACCATTTTGACGCGATGATCCGGGGTCACAGCCCATCAACGAGGTGTATTTCGCCCGATCCACCACGTTTTGCCAGGCGCGTCATTGTCGAACGGGCTCCAGGGCTGGCGCAAAACCTCGTCGATGCCGGCCGCCGCCAGCGCCGCCTGGATCTCGCCGTCGGTGAAATAGCGTTCGGTCAGCGACGTGCGGGTCTGCCGCGCGCGATCCTCGATGCTGACCTCGGCGTGGGCCAGGCGCGCGCTGGCGTCGTAGGCGGTCTCGATCGAGACGCGCCAGCCGCGCCCGTGCCAGGCGCGGTTGCCGCGCCACCACCGGTCGAACCCCAGCTCGTTGGTCGCATCGAAGACGAAGAGGCCCGCCGGGCGCAGCCCAGCGGCGATGCCGCGCACCGCCGCGGCCAGCGCCGTGACGTCAGGCAGGTGATTCAGGGTGTCGTAAAAGCAGCCGACAGCGTCGAGCGGCGGCGGTGGCAGCGCCGGCGCGGCCAGCGCGCCCGCCGGCGCGACCAGCGCGCCCTGGATCCAGTGCACGCGCTCGGCCCGCGGCTTGGCGCGCGCGATCTCCAGCATGCCGGCGCTGCCGTCGAGCCCGACCAGGCGCCACCGCGGGTGCGCGCGTCCCAGCCCGAGCAGCAGGTCGCCGGTGCCGCAGCCGACGTCGGCGAAGGCGAAGGCGTATTCGCCCGCGATGGGTTGCGGCGGCGGAGCTGCCTCCGCCCCACGCGCTCCTAGCTCGGCCGCGAAGCGTTCCAGCGCGGGGAGCAGCTTGGCGCGCGCGACCTCCGAGAAGGGCGTCATGCCGCCGGCGCGCTGCCAGCGATCGTAGACTGGCGCCAGCGCGTCGTAGAACGCCGAGGTCGACGCGGACGCGGATGCGGGCTGGTCGGGCGCCGCCATGATCAGTCGTCGCCGCGCACCGGTCCGCGCAGGGACTTGCGGTGCGACTGGGCGTGCTTGGCGCGCAGGATCTTCTCCTTGGCGCGGCGCGAACGCCGCCGTTTTTGCCGGCGGATCTTCTCGGCTGCTTGCGCGCGGGCGCTCGCCTTGCCCAGGCGTTCTTCCTCGATCTTGTCGGCGAGCATCTGGCGCGCGATCAGGCGGTTGGCCCCCTGGGTCCGCTCGCGCTGGCACTTGACCGCCATGCCGCTCGGCCGGTGCACGAGCACGACGCAGGTCGCCACCTTGTTGACGTTCTGGCCCCCCTTGCCGCCCGAGTGCACGAAGCTCTCGTCGAGATCGTCTTCATCGATCCCGAGTTGCGCAAACCGCGCCGCCAGCGCGCGGGCTCTGTCACCGGAGAGGGGCATGATGCAAAAGAGAGTCAGGGTTGCTTCGCTTCACCAGGTTGTCAATACTGCGCCACCACGCCCGATTGGGCAGGAGGTCCAGATGCGATCAGCGAAGCCAATGACCGCGAAGCCGATGATGACGACGCGAAAGACCAACGGCTTGCAGGCCGCCGCGCGCTTCCCGATGGCCTTGGGCCTGCTGTTCCTGGCCGCCGGCATCTGCCTGATGACCAGCGCCTGCGGCAAGGAAGCGCCGAAGGCGCCACCGCCCGCGGCTGAGCCGGTCAAGGCGCCGTCGCCGGCGGCGCCCCCAGCGGTCGCGATCAGCGGCGACGCGGGCGTGCCACCCAAGCCGAAGATGGTCGCCAACCCCGACGGGCTCAGCCTGGCCGACCGCATCGCCAAACGCCAGGCGGCCGAGGCCAAGGTCGCCGTCGAGCTGGCGGCGGAGGAGAATCAGCGCCTGCTCAAGTACGATCGCGCGAAGCTGCCGCAGCACAAGCAGGTCTTCGCGTTCATCGTCAAGACCCGCGCGCAGTATGACGGCGCGAAGAAGGCCGGGGACAAGGCCAAGCTCGACAAGCTGCGCGATTCTCTGCAAAAGCCGATCGCCGCCACCGCAAAGAAGATGGCGACCATCGACCCCAAGGGCGGCAACTCGAACGTCACCACCGACTATGACGTCATGCTCAACGCGCTGGCCAACGACTATCCCGCGGCGATCGCCGCGTCGCTCGAGGGCGACAAGCAGCCGCTCGCCGAGCAGACCGCCGAGCTCGACAAGCGCGAGAAGAAGGTCGCCGACTGGCTGACCGCGCTCAAGAGCGCGAAGAAGTAGCTGGCCGGCGATTAAACGCCAAGACGCCAGGACGCCACGGTCCGGACTCTTGAAAATCCGGACTCTGGCGTCTGTGGCGTCGTGGCGTTTGTCCTTATCCGACTAGCCCGGCGCTGTGGCCTCGTCGGCGGCGGCGGCGGCCGGCTTCGGCGCGGTGGCGCGCTCGTCGAGGACCTTCTCGAGGAAGTCCTTCGCGGCGTCGGTCCAGACGTCGCCGTAGGTCTGGCTGTAGACCAGCGCCTCCTCGACCGACCCGGCCTGTGAGCCGGCGACATTCTCGACGCGCCGGCGAATGCGGCCCAGCAGCGTCTTGCCGAAGTGCGGGTTCGCGTCCAGCGCGGCCGCGAGCGCGACGCGCGCCTTGTCCTCGGCGCCGGCGACGAAATGCGCGAGCGCGAGCCCGAGCTGCGCGCGACTGCCGGCGCTCTCGGACTTGATCGCCGGCTCCAGCACGACCGCGGCCTCGGCCGCCTTCTCCAGCTTCATCAGCGCCTTGGCGGCGATGAGGCGGGCTTCGGTGCCGACCGTCCCCTCGTCGATGTCGTAGACCTTCGCGAGGTCGGTCACCGCATCGGCGAAGCGATCCTGATCGTAGGCGAGGCAGCCGACGGCGTGGCAGGCGCGGATGTACGGCTGAGCCTCGGGCCGCGTGAAGGCGTCCTTCACGTTCTGGGCGCGCAGCTCGGCCGCCTGCGCTTCGCCGGCGCCGATGACCACGCTCAGCTCTTCCTTGGCGCCGTCGGCGTTGCCGGCCGACAGCCGCGCCATGCCGATGCCGACGCGCGCGTCCAGCAGGTCGGGCTTGAGGTCGAGGGCGGCGCGGAACTCCTTCTCGGCGGCGCCGGGGCGGCGTTGCTCGAACAGCCGCCACGCGTTCGCGAGCATGACCTGAGGATCGGGCGCCGTCGCCGGCGGGACCGAGAGCGCCTCGTCATCGCGCAGATGGCACTTCTTGTACTTCTTGCCCGAGCCACACGGGCAGGGATCATTGCGGCCCGCGGCCCCGAGACGGGTGCGAGCGGCCTCGATGGCGGCGGTGTCGGGGGCTTCGCTCGACGCAGCGGACTTGGTGTCGGACTTGGTCTCGGACTTGGTTTCGGCCTTCGCGTCGCTGGTCTTGTCGGAGCTGGCTTCGGGGGTCTTCTTGGTGGTCTTGGCCATTGCTTGGTCCTTGCTGGGGAGCGGACCATACCGTAAAACCGCAGACGAGGATCATGAGAAGGTCGCTGTGGGCGCTGGCCGTAGCCGTCGGGGCGTGGCCGCTCACCGCGATCGCCGCCGGTGCGACGTTAGCCGACACGACGTTCGCCGACACGACGTCCGCCGACACGACGTCCGCCGACACGACGTCGTCTCAGACGTCCCCTCGGACGTCCCCTCGGACGTCCCCTCGGACGTCCCCTCGGACGTCCCCTCAGACGTCCCCTCGGATTTCCGCGCACGATGCGCTGGTCCACGTGAAGTCGCTCGCGTCGCCCGAGATGGAGGGGCGCGGCGCGCTCACGCCTGGGCTGGATCGCGCGGCGGCGTACATCGCGGCGCGATTTCGCGACATGGGGCTCGCGGGCGCTGGCGACGCAGGGACGTTCTTTCAACCGGTCGAGCTTCCGCTGCCGCGCCGGTCGGGCCCGCGCACCGCGCTTCGCCTGGGCGGGCGCGCGCTCGACCTCGAGCATGAGTTCGCGCCCAACCTCGGCGCGGCGTCGGCGCAAGGCCAGGCCGGGATCGTGTTCGCCGGCTACGGCATCTCGATCGCGGGCGGCTACGACGACTACGCCGAGCTCGACGCGCGCGGCAAGTTCGTGATCTGCCTGCGCTACGCGCCCGGCTACGACCTGGCCGCCGGACACGCCGCCGATCCTGCGTTCACGCCGGGGACCGCGCTGCGCACCAAGATCGAGAATGCGATTCGTCACGGCGCGGTCGCGATCGCGATCGTCGATCCGCCGCCCGCGACCGCCAGCCCCGCGCCAGCGAACGCGGCGGCGTCGAACGACGACGGCGCTTCGAACACCGTGGTGGCGTTGCCGACGGGCGCGGCCGGTGCGACCAACATCGCGTCGTTCCACCTGTCGCGCCTGGCCGCCGATCGCCTGCTCGCGGCTGCGGGCGCCGCCGACATTGCGTCCTTGCAGCGTCGCATCGACGATCGCGCACAGCCCGCGTCGCTGGCGCTGCCGGCCTTCGCCGACTTCGACGTCGCATGGCAAACG
Source organism: uncultured Pseudomonadota bacterium (assembly GCA_963778795.1). Lineage (GTDB taxonomy): Bacteria > Myxococcota_A > Polyangia > Fen-1088 > Fen-1088 > DASRQZ01. Next base: position 1,428,425 of record CAVZVU010000006.1, read on the forward strand.
CAGTCGGTGCGCGGCCGCAACGTCGTGGCGATGCTGCCGGGATCGGATCCGACGCTGCGCCAGCAGGCGGTGCTCATCGGCGCGCACTACGACCACCTGGGCCGCGGCGACGAAGGCAGCGCGTTCGGCGCCAGCGGCGAGATCCATCCCGGCGCCGACGACAACGCGTCGGGGACGGCGGCGCTGCTCGAGGTGGCCGAGGCGCTGGCGGCCGAGCGTGCGCGCCCGCGGCGGTCGATCCTGTTCGTTGCCTTCACCGGTGAAGAGAAGGGGCTCATCGGCTCGCTCGCGCTGGCAGCGCAGGCGACCGGGCGTCACGTCGTGGCCATGGTGAACCTCGACATGGTCGGCCGCATGAACGGCGATGCGCTCGAGGTCGGCGGCGCGCCGACGGCGCCCGAGTGGGAGGCGATCGTGAACGCCGCCAACCAGGACCGGTTGGCGCTCACCTTCCCCAAGCGGGTCGTCCCCAACAGCGACCACGCGTCGTTCCTGGGCAAGCAGATCCCGTCGTTGTTCCTGTTCACCGGCCTGCACGCCGACTATCACCGCGCCAGCGACACCTGGGACAAGATCAACAGCGACGGCATCGCGAAGACGGCGCGCCTGGCCCGGGGCATCGTCGTCGCGGTCGCCGATCGCGACCAGCGGCTGGCCTTCGTGGCGCCGCAGTGGACGCGCACCGGCGCCGTGGGCGGCACGCACGGGATCACGGTGCGGCTCGGCGTCATGCCCGACTATCAGTCGGTGACCGGCCTGCGCGTCAGCGCCGTGCTGGGCGGCGGTGCCGGCGCCGACGCGGGGCTCAAAGCAGGTGACGTCATCGAGAATATCGGCGACAAATCGGTGACCGACATCGATTCCTACATGGAGGCTCTGGCCGTGTTCAAAGTTGGAGATCAGACCGTGCTCAAGATCCGGCGCGACGGAGCGCCGCTGGAGCTCAAGGTGAAGTTCTCGGTCGCTGCCGCCGCGGGCGCGGGCGCGGGGCCCGACGCCGCGGGGAGCCGGCCGTGACCGAAGCGCGCGGCCCGCTCACCGGCAAGACCGTCGCGCTGCCGGAGTCGCGCGAGCTCGATCAGCTTTCGCGCCTGCTGGAGGAGCAGGGGGCCACGACCTGGCGTAGCCCTTTGGTGAGCATCCTCGACGCGCCCGATCCCGCCCCCGTCGACGATTGGCTGCGCCGGCTGCTCGCGGGCGAATTCGACGACGTCATCTTTCTCACCGGCGAGGGGCTGCGCCGCCTGCTCGCGCGCGCGCAGCGAACCGGGTCGCGCGACGCGGTGGTCGCCGCGCTGGGACGGGTCCGGCGCATCACCCGCGGCCCCAAGCCGGCGCGCGCGCTGCACGAGATCGGCCTGGCGTCGGATCTGCCGGCGATGGTGCCGACGTCGCGCGGGGTGATCGACAGCCTCGCGTCGCTCACCCTCACCGGCCGGCGCGTCGGCGTCCAGCTCTACGGCACCGATCCCGGCGCCGAGCTGGTGGCGTTCCTGACGCGCGCCGGAGCGACCGTCGCCCCCGTCGCCCCCTATGTCTACGCGCCGGCGATCGACGACCAGCACGTGCGCGAGCTGATCGCGGGCGATGCAGGCGGGGCGCGTCGACGCCATCGCCTTCACCAGCGCTTCGCAGATCGATCGGCTTTGGCAGGTGGCGCGCACGGCCGGCATCGAACCGGAGCTCACCGGCGCGCTCGCTACCACGCGCGTGGCGGCGATCGGTCCCGTCGTCTCCGACGCGCTCACGGGGCGCGGCGTGCGGATCGACATCTCGACCAGCAAGCCGTTCGTGATGAAGCATCTGGTTGGCTTGATCGCCGAGAAGCTCGGGCCCGCGCCGGCGGCTGAATGAGGAGACGCCGGACTCCTCATTCAGAATACGAAGGGCAAATCGATCTGCACCATGTTGTAGCTCAAGGTCGTGAGCGGCTTGTCGAGGCCGCGGGCGTAGGAGATGCCGGGGCGGAACCAGTTCTTGCCGAGCTTGAAGTGCGCGCGCGGTCCGATCGCCGCCGTGACCATGTCGCGGTTGGCGGGGTTGGCCTTCACCGGCGCGGCGTCGCTGAGCCAGCGCTGGTAGCGCAGCTCGCCGCCCAGTGACAGCTGCGGGATCACGAAGTAGCCGAGGTGCAGCCCGGCGGTGCTGTTGGTGCGCGAGCTGTCGCCGGTGCTGGTGCGCACGCGCGCGAGCTGCAGGATCGTCACCTCGACCTGCGCCGTGAAGCCGTGCGCGACGTAGGCGGCGTCAAGGCCGCCGATCGCCGTGAAGTAATTCACCGCGTACATGGCGTTGTCCATGCCGGAACGGGCCTGGATGCCGGCGGCGTTCGCGCCCGCGGCGCCGCTGTTGGCCGGCGTGCCGGTGCTGCCACTGCCGATCGGAATCGTGACGCCCGCGAATCCTGCCAGGCGAAACGGCCCCGCGGGGCGCGCGTAGGTCACGCCGACGATCGGGTTGACGAACGATTGCCCGTCGGGCGCGGCGCCCGGCGCGGTGTTCTGCACGAAACCCAGGCGCACCAGCGGCGCCAGGGTGGGCGTCACCTTGTAGCTGCCGAGCAGCATGGTCGCCACCGTGCTGCCGGCGGCGCCGGTCGCGCCGTCGTAGAAGGCGACGGTGCTGTCGGAGCGGATGACGTTGGCGGCGCCGACCGGCCGCAGCTGCCAGGGCAGCGAATACGGCGGTGGCGGTGGCGCCGGGGGCGGCGCCGCCGGGGGCAGCGTGGCGACGGCGGTCGCGGCGGGCGCTGCCGAGGCGGCGGCGGCCGCGGCGTGGGCTTCGTCGGCGAGGGCGCGGCCCGGAAGGACGACAGCCGCGGAGGCGGCGCCGAGGATGATCGCCGACGTCGCGGCGATAGCGTGTGCACGAGCGTGAGCGAGAGAGCGAGCGAGAGCGAGCGAGAGAGCGGTGAGTGATTGTCATAGCGCCTGTATAAGGCGCCGTCTGTTTCGAGAATTTTTCGGCGCGGCCGATTTCAGGTCAAATTGACGTTTCGCGCGCCCGCAATCGCGAAACACGACCTTGACGCAGGCGCGAAAATGCCCGGAACGCCCGATTCCTGGGCGCGCGCGGCCCGCGGATCAGGCCGCGGGGGCGGGCGCCAGGACCTTGCCGAGCTCGCCCTTGGCGTGCAGGTCGCGCACGATGTCGCAGCCACCCACCAGCTTGCCGTCGACGTAGAGCTGGGGGAACGTCGGCCAGCTCGAGTACTCCTTCAACCCTTCGCGGATCTCCTGATCAGCCAGGATGTTGAACGAGCCGAAGGGGACGCCGACCTCTTTGAGGATGCCGACGACGGCGGCCGAGAAGCCGCACTGGGGCATCGCGGGGTTTCCCTTCATGAACAGCATGACCCGGTCGCGGGAAATCGTATCGGCAATCTTTTTGCGAAGCTGGTCGTCCATGATCGTGTCGTCTCCTGCTCGTTGCGGTTGTCGTTGACGCTGGGTCTCTCTCTTTAAGATTCCTCGGGCGCGCGCGTGGTCAAGGCCAGCGCGTGGATCGGGCCGCTCATGGCGGCGCCGAGCGCGGCGTAGACCATGCGGTGCCGGTCGACCGGTCCCTGCCCGCGGAAGGCCGCCGCCACGACCGTGGCGGCGTAATGATCCCCGCCGCCGGTCAGGTCCTGAACCGTGACCTGCGCGTCGGGGAGCGCCGCCAGTATCTTCATCCGAATCTCGTCCGCGGTGATGGCCATTCCGAGCGGAACATATAGCACGGCGCAGCTCGAGGCGGCGGGCGCGCCGGCGGGCCGCCCGAGGTCACCCGAGGGTCATGGGGGCAGCGGCGGTATACTGATCCGGCCATGAAGCTCGGCACCCGTGTCACCGTCGTGACCACGTTGCTGGTCGCCCCGGTGCTCGCCGCCTCGGGCTACGCGGCGCTCAAGCTGCGGCGCGCCGACCTCGAGGCCGACCTCGATCGGCAGGCGCGCGAGGTCGCCGAGACGCTGCGCAGCGGCCTCGAGCCGATCTCCGACGATGTCGAGGCGACGAGCCGCCTGCTGACCGAGCGCGCCTGGATGTCGCGCGAGCGCGACGACGCGTTCACGCTCGAGGTGCTGCGCGTCGGCGACCGCTGGCAGACCAGCGATCAGGGGTGGCTGATCCTGTCGCAGGCGGCCGAGATCGAAGACGGGCCCGTCGGGCGGCTGCTGGAGTCGCCGGGGCGCGCTCCGGCCTTCGCGATGGCGGTGCCGCTGCAGGACGCCGCCGGCATGTCGCTGCCGCAGCACCACCCGGCGCGGCGCCCCAAGGCGATGCTGGGCATGCGCCGCGACGCCCGCTATGTCAGGGACGCCGTCGCCGCGACCGGCAGCCGCATCTTCTCGCTGTTCCTGGGCGCGCTGATCTTCGTGGCGATCGGCGTCGAGCTGGCGATGCGCACCGTGGTGGCGCTGCCGCTGCGCCGACTGCTCGAGGGGATCGACGCGGTCGGCAAGGGCGACCTGTCGCGCGTGATCCTCGCCGATCGCGACGACGAGATCGGCACGCTGGCCGGCCGCTTCAACGCGATGACCGGCTCGCTGCGCGAGGCGCGCGAGGACGGCGAGCGCGGCGTGCAAGCGCGCCTGTCGCTGGAGACGCGGCTGCGCCAGTCGGAGAAGCTGGCGACGATCGGGCAAATGGCGGCCGAGATCGCGCACGAGGTCGGCACGCCGCTGAACGTGATCGGCGGACGGGCGCGCGCGCTGGGGAAGAACCGCGCCGGCAAGTCGGGCGATCCGGTCGAGGTGGCGCGCAACGCCGGCATCATCAGCGGCGAGGTCGAGCGCATCGCCAAGATCATCCGCCAGGTGCTGGACTTCTCGCGCCAGCGCGGGCCGACGATCACCTCGGTGCACCTCGGCTCGGTCGTCGCCGAGGCGCTGGAGTTCCTGCGCGAGATCCTCGAGCGGCAGGCGATCAAGACCGACGTGCGCGTGCTGCCGTCGCCGCCCGAAGTGCCGGGCGATCCCGACCAGATCCAGCAGGTTTGCCTGAACTTGCTGATGAACGCGATCCACGCGATGCCCCGCGGGGGGACGTTGCGTATCACCGCGGAGAAGGTCACCCGGCGCAAGGAAGGGCTCGACCTGGCGTCGCCCACGCCCTACGCCATGCTCGAGATCGTCGACTCCGGTCCCGGCATCCCCGCCGGTGATCGCAGCAAGATCTTCGAGCCGTTCTTCACCACCAAGGACGAGGGGCAGGGGACCGGGCTCGGCCTCGCGGTCAGCCACGGCATCGTCAAGGATCACGACGGCTGGATCGAGGTCGACAGTCCGCCCGACGGGGGGGCGGTCTTTCGGGTCTTCCTGCCCTGTGCCGCCTCAGCGTCGCCGTCGCCGTCGAGCGACGGATGGGGCGAGAACGCCACGCTTGCCGAAGCGGATCGAATGGGCAAGGATTGATCCGACGTTCTCATATGGCTGACCCTGCCGCCTCCGAACCCAGCCGCACCCCGAACCGCCGCGGCGGTGGTCGCGCCAGCATCCTCATCGTCGAGGACGACGCCGCGATGCGCGAGATGCTGCGCGAGGCGCTGGAGGACGATGGCTACGCGGTCGAGACTGCCGCCAACGGGCGGGCCGGCGTCGAGCGGGTCCAGAAGGGGGGCGTCGATCTGGTGGTGTCGGACGTCAAGATGCCCGAGATCGACGGCCTCGACATGTTGCGCGAGATCAAGGCGGTCAGCCCGTCGCCCTACGTCATCACGATCACCGCCTTCGGGTCGATCGACACCGCGATCCGCGCGGTGAAGCTGGGCGCGTACGACTACATCACCAAGCCGTTCGAGGTCGATCAGCTGATCCTGTCGGTCGAGAAGGCGCTGGCCGAGCGCGAGCTGCGCACCGAGGTGGTGCGGCTGCGCGACGAGGTGTCGCGCAGCTACCGCTTCGACAACATGATCGGCAAGTCGGCGGCGATGCAGGAGGTGTTCGATCTGGTTCGGCGCGTCGCCGGCTCGCCGGCGTCGGTGCTGGTCACCGGCGAATCGGGCACCGGCAAGGAGCTGGTCGCGCGCGCGATCCACTTCAACAGCCCGCGCAAGACGCGCCCGTTCGTCGCCCTCAACTGCGCCGCGATCCCCGACACCCTGCTCGAGAGCGAGCTGTTCGGCTACAAGCGCGGCGCCTTCACTGACGCGCGCACCGATCGCGCCGGCTTGCTGGTCGAGGCCGAAGGCGGCACGATGTTTCTCGACGAGATCGCCGAGCTGTCGCCCGCGCTGCAGGCCAAGCTGCTGCGCGTGTTGCAGGAGCGCGAGATGCGGCCGCTGGGCGCCGCGCGCGCCGAGCGCGTCGACGTGCGGGTGATCGCCGCCACCAACAAGGAGCTGGAGGCGCGCCTCAAGGAGGGATCGTTTCGCGAGGATCTCTACTACCGCCTCAACGTCATCCAGATCCACCTGCCGGCGCTGCGCGACCGGGCCGAGGACATCTTGCCGCTGGCGGAGCACTTCCTGGCCGCGAGCGCGACGCGCGCCGGCAAGGAGATCAAGACCTTTCACGAGATGGCCAAGAAGGCGCTGCTGGCGCACCGCTGGCCCGGGAACGTGCGCGAGCTCGAGAACGTCGTCGAGCGGGCGGTGGCGCTGGCCGAGACCGCGAGCGTTCGCGTCGACGATCTCCCGGCCGCGGTGCGTGAGCGGCGTAACGCGGAGCAAGACCCGCTGGCGCGTGCGCTGGCCCGCGACATGTCGCTCGACGAGGTCGAGCGGGAATACATTCAGCGGGTGCTGCAGGCCGAGGGGGGCAACAAGACACGCGCTGCGCAGCGACTGGGCCTTGACCGCAAGACTCTTTACCGCAAGCTAGAGGAGTATGCGGCGCGCCCGATACCTGACGCAGAGCGGGCCAGCGCCGAAGGGCGCGCCAGCGTGGAAGGGGACGGCGCCGCTCGCGAGGCGACCGCCGACGCGGACCTGCCTGATGGAGATACGCCGAGTGGAGGGGTGATCAACCGATGACGAAGCCTTCGGGACTCAAGCTCTCAGCGCGGCCCGATTCCGCGATGGTGCCGGCGCCGCCGGCGCGCATGACGATCATGGGAACGGTGCACGCCGCGAACGAGCTGCTGCGCTCGCCGGTCTCGGGGCTGGCGTGCGTTCACTGGCGGCTGCGCATCACCCAGCACATCGCGCCGCGCATGCAGCTCGTGCATGAGGTCGCCTCGCCCGAGGCGTTCGAGTTGTACTGGGCGCGCGCGGGCAGCGACGACGCACAATTCGCCGCGCCGCCGCTGCGGCTGCGGCTCGATCCGGAGTCGGCACGCATTCAAGCGGCGCCGGTTCTGCATCGCGAGGGGACCCCGGGCGCGCTGGCCGCCGGCCGGCACTTCGGTCTCGATGGCGCGCTTCGTGTCGAGGAGGTGATGCTCCACCAGGGCGAGGAGGTGTCGGCCGAGGGGATCCTCGACGATTCGTCCTCGGGGGAAAGCCCGTTTCGGAGCGCGGCGCGCGGGCTCGAGCTGCTCGATTCGACGCTGCGGGTGCCGACGCCCGGCATCGGTCCCGCGCTGTTGCCCTGGGCGCTGGGCACCGCGGCGGTGTTGCTGGGCGCGACGGCGAGCGCGACCTACTGGGTCTGGCGCTACCACGCGCGCCACAACCCGTTCACGGCGTCGCAGTCGGCGGCCCCGTTGATGCGCATCCCGTTCGACGGAATGAAGCCGCCCGAGCCGCCTCACCCGCGCCTGCCCTGATCGGCGCGCGGCGCCCGGCCGGCGCGCGCGCCGCAACCGCAACTCAGCGGCGGCGGCGACGGCGCGATGCCAGCGCCAGCCCGAGCCCAACCAGCGCGCTCGCCGCCAGACCCGAAAGGCGCGCGCCGCGACCCGCGAGCGTGCACCCATCGCTGCTGGTGGTCGTGGTGCCGCCCGCCGCGCCGCCGGCGCCGCCCGCCGCGCCACCGGTGCCGCCGGCCGGGGCGTTCGGATCGAAGATCGGCATGCTCGGATCGGCGGTGATCGCGAGGTCGGCGCAGTGGTGATAGTAGTAACCGCCGCCGGGGTTGGGTCCGTGCTGCGCCATGAACTCGATCACCTGGAGGGTGCACTTCGTGCAGGTGACGTTGGGCAACATGACGGTGGTCTGAAACGAGATCGGCGTGGTGCCGCTCGTGTGGTCGAAGACGTCATCCGCCAGAACGGGAAAGACCGGCGGATCCTCGAACGGCGCCGACACCGATGCACCATTCGCCACCACGGCGACCGGATCGGCCGGCAGCTCGTTGCGCGAGTTGATCGACAGCGCGATCCGATAGTGGCCGGGGTGCAACACCGTCTCGGACAGCGACACCATCAGCGCGTGGCCGCCCTGGGCGGGCGTCACTACGTTCGACGGCGTCGTCGGTCCGCACGGCGGCGCCCCTTTGCCGCCGTCGGTGGCGTTGTCGGCCGGGGGCGGCATGACGAGGTTGAAGTGGGCGTGCGCCGTGCGCGAGAACGCTGCGCCGACGATGACGGCAGCCAAGAGAGTGGGGCGGAGAATCGTGCGGGCCTGCATGACGGACCTCCGAAAATGAGCGGGAAAACCAACGATTAGTGCGAGCGCGCGCGACTGTACACCAAGGCGGCTTCGCCGCTGCGGGACGGCTACCTCAGCGACACATCAATTTGTACGAGGCGACGACGAGTGTGGATCCGATCACGACGCGCTCTTGTGGCACAGCGCCCAGTAGCTGAGCCCGGGCAGCCCGCGCCCGGCAAGCGCGAGCCGGCGCGAAAGGCCGGTGTCGACGTCGAGCGCCAGCGTCAGCGCCGACGACAGCAGCTGCCCGCCGCGCCACGGCCCGAGGCTGGCCGCCGCGCCGTTGTCTCCGCGGCGCAGCGGTCCGAGGGTTGCCTCCGCGATCCGCTGCAGGATGCGCGGCAGCAGCAAGCTGTGGAACAGCCCGCCGTCATGCACGATCCGCAGCCCGGCCGCCTGCAGCAGGGCGCGGCAGTCCGCCGGTTGGTAGCGGCGGAAGTGTTTGAGCGCCAGGTCCTGCCTGCCATACAGGAGATCCCAGGCCGGCACGCTCACGACGACCGCACCGTTCGGATCGAGGCTGCGCTCGATGAGCTCGGCCAGGAAGGCGCGATCGTCGGCGACGCGCTCGATCACGTCCAGCAGCAGGATCACGTCGAAGCGCCCGCCGGGGCGCGCGCGCGTGAAGGCGAGGCCCGGCGTCGGCGGTGACGCGAACCGCTCGAGCTCGGCATCGGTGGAGTGCGGATCGACGCAGGTGACCGAGCTTCCCGCTGGAATGCCGCCCAGCAGCGACCGCCCGAGGTAGCCGTCTCTCTCTCCGGCGCGGGCACCGACGTCGAGCACGCGCACCGGCCGCGGCGCGGGGAACGCCTGGGCGACGAGTTTTCCGAAAAAGCGGGCGCGCGCGATCTCCCACGGGTGCCGGCGGAACGCCGCCCCCGGGCCTTCGCTGGCTTCCATGGGGCAGACCCTACCTCACGCGCCGCGCGACGAGGCTGATCATTAGTTGAGCCTCGCGGCCGGCGGCCGGTGACTTTCACAGCGCCCGCAGATGCGGACCGGGATGGGTGTGTGCTTCACCCGCCCCGGCCGTGCTTGGTCTCACTTGCTCCCGGAGGTCCTCCCGATGCGCCGAGTTGTTTGTCTGCAGTCGACGTCACTCCTGGCCGCGGCGTTCGGGCTTTCGGCCTGGCTGGGCTGCACCGGGTCGGTGCTAACCGGGAGCGGCGGCGTCGGCGGCGCTCCCGGTTCAGCTGGCAGCGGCAGCCTCGGCGCCGGCGGTCATGCCACGGTCGGCGCGGGCGGCGGTGGGGGCACGCCGGTCGCCGTCGGCACCGGCGGCAGCGGAACGACCGTCGGGGGCACCGGCGGCAGCGGCGGTCCCGGGACCGGCGGCACGCCCGGCGCCGGCGTCGGCGGCACGCCCGGTGTCGGGGGCACGCCGGGGCTCGGCGGCGGACCGGGCGCGGGCGGCGCGCCGGCCTGCTCCACGACGCTGCAGGATCGCGTGCGCATCACCGAGATCGACGTCGGCGCGACCTACGCCTACAACGAGGTCGACAACAACGGCGCCGCGCTGGGACTGACGCCGCTGGCGATCTCGCCGGTGCCGGGTGGCGGCTCGCGCCTCGCATTCCTCAGCAAGGGCGACAGCATGGTGCACGTGGTGACGCTGGATACGCTCGACCAGCCGGTTCCTGGCACCGCCTTCGCGGTGCCGGGGTACGACTTTCAGGACATCTACGCCGATGCCACCGGCGGCGTGATGCTGGTGAGCCGCAACGCGCTCGGCTCGACCCTCAACCACAACTGCGGTGACATCAACAACCTGTGCGGCCTGGTCGCGAACTACCCGGTGGATGCCTCCTGTTACGACATGTACATGGTGCGCTTCAACGGCACGACCGAGGCGTGGGCCACCAAGCTGACCGACACCACCGCGACCCTGCCCGGCTACGCCACCGCGCCGACCGGCGGCGGCGACATCATCTTCATCTGGTCCGAGTACGCGCACAACGGGCGCATCGCGTTCGACGGCGCCAACTACGCCGGTTACTTCGGTGTCGCGATCACCGTCCCCGGCCAGGCCTGCGTCGGCAGCAGCACCAGGACCTCCGGCGTGAACATCCACCAGGGCGATCGCATGAAGGCGGTCAGCGGCGCCGGCGCGTTGCTGCCGTCGCCCGGCTTCTCCATCGGCTGCAGCCACAGCGGCTACGAGCGGATCGTCTGGGATCCGGTCACCAAGGTCTTCGTGACCGTGTGCAAGAACGACGCGCCGACCGGCGGCAAGTCGGGGAAGATCGCCTTTGCGCCCAACGGCACGGTGATCGATCCGATCGATCTGTCGTACGACCAGATCGGCACGGTCATGAACGCGATGGGCGGCGGCTACTGGATCTTCGCCAGCGACATCCGCGCGGGGCAGCCGGCCAACGCCAATGGCATGGCTGACATTCACCTGCTGCACGTCACCAAGGTGTCGACGCCGACGCCGGATCGCGACATCCTCGCCGTCAGCGATGGGCTCAACGATCGCGCGCCCCACCTGGCCGCTTACGGCACCGGCGGCACGCAGCTGCTGGCCGCCTGGGAGACCTCGACGGCGCTGGGCGACTTCTCGCAGAACGCCGCGGGCCGCCAGATGTGGATCCAGGTCCTCGACGGCACCACCGGCGCGCCGCTGGCCGGCGGGGCCGCGCTGAAGCTGACGCCCAACGTGCTCGGCAGCCGCTACCAGGACTTCCGCTCTTTCCCGGACGGCAGCGTCGCCTACCCGGCACCGGGAACGACGGCGACGAAGATCAAGATCCTGCGGGTCCTCGGCTGCAACGGCTGAGGCGTTGCCTCGATATTTCTTCGCCGGGGATCCCCCTAAGGCGCCGAGGCGCGGTCGGCCGGCAGTAGCTGAAATTGCCGGAATGGGCCGTGGACGCCGTACCACTGGTCGAGCGGGGTACCGTCGTCCGTCGCTGCGCCCCGGACGCCGAGCAGCTGGCGGCTGTGGACGGCGGTGATCTCGTAGGTGCGCGGCGCCACCCGGGTGAACGTCCAGCGCTGGTTTCGGCCGTCGGTGCAGGAGAACAGGGTGATGGGCGCGCCGGCGTTCAGAGCGGCCCCCTGGACGCCGGCGCATAGTCCGTTGCTCGCGCTGCGCACGCGGTAGGACCGGGCGGCGCGCGGCTCGAGCGTGAAGCGCTGTCTCGCGCTGCCGTTGCAAGCGGCGATCTGGAGAAGGGTGCCACTGACGGGGGCCTGGACGCACTTGCCGCCCTGCACGCTGACGACGGCGTAGGGGGTGGCGACGTCCAGCGTCGACGTCCCTGAGATGTCGCCGGAGCGCACCTGACGCTCGCCCACGACGGCGGCGACGACGAGCGCGAACAGCAGACAGGCGACGAGATCGCCGCGACGTTGCATCTCGGGGCCAGTTTGCCCGGGGGCGCTCAGCCTGTCGAGCGGCGCGCCCTGGGCCGCACCGCTCGTGTTAGCGTTCGTCGCGGGACATGAGCTCGACCCGCCGCCGCTGGATCAGCCTGGCGCTTCTCTTCGTCGCCATCGAGGTGGCGTACGTCTTCATCGTCTCGGCGGGGACCTTCGACCACTGGCCGACCACCCTCGATTATTACGACAGGCTGGCCGAGGGGTTTCGCTCCGGTCATCTCTACTTGCTGGAGCCACCGCGGCCCGAGTTGCTGGCGCAGGGGGATCCGTTCGACCCGGTGTTCGCGCCCTACTGGCTGGCCGACGCCAGCCTTTATCACGGGCGCTACTACCTTTATTGGGGACCGTTTCCGGCGCTGCTGCTCGCCGCGGTCAAGACGCTGTTCCGGATCTCGGTGCCGGTCGGCGATCAGTTCCTGGTCTTTGCGTTCCTCTCGATCTCAGGGCTGTGCGGGATGCTGATCCTCGACCGGATGACGCGGCGGCTGTTTGCGCCCGCCCCTTTCTACCTGCTGGCGTCGGGGGTGCTGGCGTTTGCGCTCGGCTGTCCGGGGCTGCACCTGCTCGCCAGCTCGTCGATCTACATGGCGGCGGTCACCGGGGGACAGGCTTTCCTGCTGCTGGGGCTGGTCTTCGCGACCGACGCGGTCCTGGAATCGGAGGTGCGCGCGCCCCGCGCCTGGCGGCTGGCCGCCGCGGGGACGGCGTGGGTGCTGGCGCTCGCCTGCCGGATCACCGTGGCGCCCACCGTGCTGGTGCTGGTGATCGCCACCGCGGCCTGGACCACCGCTCGTTCGAGCCCGCCGGCGCCGGCGCCGGCTTCACCCGAAGCCCGCTGGCGGCCACGGGCGCGCGGCCTGTTCTGGGTCGCAGCGCCGGTCGTCGCCGGGGTGCTCGTGCTGTTGCTCTACAACCAGCTGCGCTTCGATAGCTGGCTCGACTTCGGCGTCCACAGGCAGCTCACCGCCTGGAAGTTCAAGTTTTCGACGCGCCACTTTGCCGCCAACATTTACAACTATCTGTTTCGGCGCTTCTCGTGGTCGTGCGCCTTTCCCTTCGCCATCGTCCCCTACGGAGTCCCGATCGCGCACGCGATGCCGCGCTGGTTGGTCACCGCCGGCTACTACACGCCGGAGCCCGTCGTCGGTCTGCTGGTGGCCGCTCCGCTGACCTGGGCGATTCCGGCCGCGATTCGCGCCGGCATCCGCGCCTGGCGTGCGCGTGCCGAGTTCGCGGCCAACCGCATCTTCGTCTGGTTCGCGGTGGCGTTTACCGTGATGGGGACGGTGACCATCCTGGTGCCGCTTGGTCAGTGGCTGGCGACCATGCGCTACCTCGAGGACGCGGCGCCGGGGTTTTTGCTGCTCGGCAATCTGGGGATCTGGACGCTCAGCTTCAACGCCCGCGGTTCCGATCGCGCGCGCAGGCTGGTGGCCGTGGTCAGTGTCGGGCTGTGCGCCGCCACCGTCGGCATCGGGCTGCTGATCGGGTACCAGGGGTACGCCGGCCACTTCGAGCAGCACAGCCCACTCCTCGCGACCATTCTCAGCCAGGCGCTCTCGTTCTGCCCGCGCACGGGTCACTGACCGACCGCGCTCGAGCTTCGGGCGCGCTGCGCGCAACGCGGGTGTCGGCGACGGCGCGCGGACACAACCGGAATCCGGAGGGTGATCCGGCGGCCGGTCGCTCGCCCGTCCGGCGGTCGATGCTGTAGTATCCGCGGCACTTTCATGGCGCGCCCGACGCTGTCGCTGGTGATTCCGATCTTCAACGAGGAGCCGATCATCCCCGAGCTCGACCGTCGTCTGCGCGCTTTCCTCGGCGACGTCGGTCAAGGGGTCGGCGAGTCGTGGGAGGTGGTGTTCATCGACGACGGCTCGCGCGATCGTTCGCGCGAGATGCTGCGCGAGCTGGCGGCGCGCGAGCCGCGCTACAAGGTGATCGGCCTGTCGCGTAACTTCGGCCATCAGCTGGCGATCACCGCCGGCCTCGATCGCGCCGACGGCGAGTCGGTGGTTGTCATGGACGCCGACCTGCAGGACCCGCCCGAGGTCGTGCGCGACATGTTGGCGCGCTGGCGCGAAGGGTTCGACGTGGTCTACGGCGTGCGCGCGAAGCGCCACGGCGAGACCTGGTTCAAGCGGCTGACGGCCGCGCTCTTCTATCGTTTCTTGAACGCGATGCTGGGCGTCAGGATCCCGGTCGACGCGGGCGACTTCCGGCTGATGAGCCGTCCGGTGGTGTTGACGCTGCGCGCGCTGCGCGAGCAGCACCGCTTCGTGCGCGGCATGGTCGCCTGGGTCGGCTTCAAGCAGGTGGCGGTCAGCTACGAGAGACCAGGGCGCTTCGCGGGCGAGACCAAGTATCCCTTTCGCAAGATGCTGCGCTTTGCCATCGACGGGATCACCTCGTTTTCGATCATTCCGCTGCGCTTCGCGACCTGGCTGGGCGTGCTGTCGGGCTTCGCGGCGATCGGCGTCGGCGCCTGGGCCTTCTACGTCAAGGTCTTCGAGCAACGCGCGGTGCAAGGCTGGACCACGCTCATGATCCTGGTGGCCCTCGTATCCTCGGCTCAGCTGCTGGTGATGGGGATCCTCGGCGAGTACGTCGGGCGGATCTACGAAGAGGTCAAGCGCCGGCCTTTGTACGCGATTTCGGAGGAGCTCAACTTCGAGGCGCGCGAGAAAAATCTGCTAGGGTCTCCCCACCCCACCGACCAGTCAGGACGAACGACATGACCGGACCCCTGAACACGAAAGGCGCCGAGGGCGCGGCCCCCGGCGAGGAGGGCACCGCCGCGTCGCCCGAGGACGCCTCCACCGTCGCCGGCGGCGACCCACCGCTCACCGCAGTGCCGCCGCCGGATCCGGTGCCTGAGTCCCCGTCAGCGTCAGCGTCAGCGTCGGCGTCAGCGTCGGCGTGGGCGTCTCCGTCTCCGTCTCCGGCCTCGTCGTCTCCGGTTCCGTCCCCCGGTTGGACCTTGCCGCCCTTCACGATCCTGTGCCGCGCGCTCGGTCTGTTCGCGCTGTGCGGGTGGTCGGTGGGCGTGGTGCTCGGCCTGCTGATGATCAAGGGGAACACCGAGCCGTTCCTGCTCAGCAACTCGTTCGGGTACACCGGGCGCATGTTCCTGCTGGGGGTGATGTTCGCCGGCGCCGCCGCGGCCTTCCTGGGGGCGGCGATCCTCTACCTGAAGCTGCGCAAGACCGACGCGGCCCGCGCTCCCGACCGTCTCTACGAAGTCGGCAAGCGGCTGTCGCCGATCGCGCTCGTCGGCTTCGTGCCGTTCCTGTTTCGCTGGCAGACCTGGAACGGCCGCGAGTTCACCTTCCTGTTCATGGTCGCGATCTTCAGCCTGTGCGCGCGCACGGCGGCGCTGGCGGCGCTTTCGAGCCCGCCCTTGCTGGGCGGCCCGCGCGGGCAGGCGTTGCGGCGCCGGTTCGCGCCCCTCACGCGGCCATTCGCGGAGGCCCTGGCGGGCCGGCGCTGGCTCCGCTTGCCGCTGACGATCGTCCTGGTCGCCAGCGCGATCTACGTCGCGCTGTTCGCCACGTACACCATCACGTTTCACCACAACCTGCGCACGGCGGCCTACGACCTCGGCCTCGAGGACAACCTGGTCTGGAACGTGCTGCACGGGATCGGCTTCTTCAAATCAACGCCGTTCAGCGGGCCGACCGGTTCCCACTTCGGCAACCACGCGACGTTCTTCTCCTACCTGATCGCGCCGTTTTACGCGCTGGCCCAGGGCGCGGCGACGCTGCTGTTCATTCAGTCGTTGATGATCGGCGCGGCGGCGATTCCGCTGTTTCTGGTCACGCGACGTCACCTCGGCGCCTGGGCCGCCTGCCTGATCGCGCTCGTGCTACCTGCTCTTTCCGCCGAACCACGGCGCCAACCTCTACGAGTTCCACTACATCCCGCTCGGCGCGTTCTTCCTCTGGACCGCGCTCTACCTGTTCGAGACCCACCACGATCGCCTGGGGATCGTCACCATCATCGTGGCGCTCTCGGTGCGCGAGGACATTGGCGGCGCCGGCGTCGCGGTGCTCGGCGCGTATCTGCTGATCTCGGGCGAGCGGCCCAAGGTCGGTCTGATCCTCGCCGTCGTCGGCGGGCTGCACTTCTGCCTGCTGAAGATGGTCTTCATGCCGCTGGTGCTGGGCGGCGAGAGCTTCATCACCTTCTACAAGGACCTGGAGCCGGCGGGGCAGCAGAACTTCGGCGGCGTCGTCAAGACGGTGTTCGGCAATCCGTTCTACACGCTGCACACGCTGCTCGAGCGCGACAAGCTGCTCTACCTGCTGCAGTACTTCGTGCCGCTGGCGTTCATCCCGCTCAAGCGGCCGATCATCCTGCTGCTGGTGATCCCCGGCTTCTTCTTCACGGTGTTGTCGACCGGCTACGCGCCGCTGATCCAGACCTCGTTTCAGTACACCTTCTACTGGACGGTCTTCCTGTTCATCGGGCTGGTCTACGTGCTCGATCGCCGCCGCGCGCCGCGGCTGACCGACAGCGAATATCTGGCGCACCGGCGGGCCGCGCTGTTTGCGCTGGTGTGCGCCATGGTCCCGGTCAGCTATCAGTCGGGCGCGATCTTCCAGCACCACACCGCCAAGGGCGGATTCGCGGTCTACAACTTCGAGACGACGCCGCGCGACCTCGTCGACCGCCAGACCTTCCGCGAGATCGTGCGCCTCATCCCGCCGCGCGCCTCGATCTCGGCCTCCGACAACCTGGTGCCGCAGATCTCGAACCGCCCGGTCGCCTACACGCTGCGCTTTTCGGTGTTCGACGCCGAGTACATCCTGTTCTTCAGCGACCCGGGCCGCATCGACGGCAGCGAGAGGAGCCGGGTCATCGAGGCGCTGGTCTCGGGAGACTTCGGTGTCGTCGACGTGCGGCCTCCGTTCGCCGTCGCCAAGCGGGGTTACTCGACGGAGTTGAACGATCGCGTGCTCATGCCCTGGGGCGCGCGCATGCCGGCCGCCTTGCCGCCGCCCGCCAGGTGATCGGATCGCCCCGGAGCCCACGCCAGTGCGTTCCCACCGATCGTATCGATGGCTTGGGCCGGCCGCGCTGGCGCTGATCGCTCTCGTCGCTCTCGCCTTGGGCGCGATCTTCGCGTGGGAGGTCCACTCGGCCGGCAACGCGGCGATCGACGACGCGTACATCACCTTCTCGTACTCGAAGAACCTGGCGTCGGGTTTCGGCCCGGTCTACGGCCACGGCGTCCGGGTCGAGGGCTACTCGAACTTTCTCTGGATGGTGGTGGTGGCCTTCGGGCTGCTGTTCAACCGCGGCGCCGATCCTTTGCTGACGGCGCGGATGTTGACCGTGCCGTTTCTGATCTTGCTCGGATGGGCGACCTACGGGCTGGCGCGCGTCCGCGCGTCGCGCCTGCTATCGATGGCGCTGGTGGGGCTGCTGGCGATCAACGCCGACCTCACGACGGCGTACCTCATGGGGCTGGAGACGATCGCCTATACGGCGCTGCTGACGTTCGCCTTCCTGCTTTACGCGCGCTCGCTCGATGAGCGCGCGGGCGATTCCGCGGGCCGATTGACCGGCCGACTCGGCCGACTCGGCCGACTGGCAAGCCGACTGGCAAGCCGACTGGATCGATGGGTGGTGCCGGCGTTCGTGGTCGTGGCGCTGACGCGCATCGACGGCTTCATCCCGCTGGCGTTCGTGCTGTTCATCGAGGCCTGCCGCCGCCTCTGGCGTCGCGAGGGCACCGTGCGCGACTACCTGGTCTGGGCCGGGCCAGGCGTGTTCGTCTACCTGCTCTGGTTCGCCTGGCGCTGGAGCTACTACGGCCTGCCGCTGCCGACGACCTACTATGCGAAGTCGCTGATCCCCAAGCTCCTTCCCAATCGCGGCTGGGAGTACGTGCACAGCGAGCTGGAGGCGAGCTATGCCTTCGTGGCGCTGCCGTTCGCGGCGATCCTCATCGCGCGCCGCCGCACCGCCGGTGTGGCGCTGGGGATGCTGCTGCCGCTCTATCTCTATTACGTCGTGCGAACGGGCGGCGACTGGATGCCGTACGGCCGCTTCGTGATGCCGGTCTTTCCGCTCGCGCTGGTGATCATCGCCTGGGGCGGGACCGACCTGGTCGACCTTGCGCGCCGGTGGCTCCCGCGCGCCGGCTACGTCCTGCTGCTGCTACCGCTCGCGGCGCTGGCCAGCATCGCCCGCCACACCGAGCGCCACCTGCCCGACAACGTCACCCTGACCTGGAAGCACGACCTTGCGGCGGAGCAGGCGGGGCACGTGGCCAAGCTCAAGACCGCCGCGCGGCTGCTCAACTGGGCGATGCCGCCCGGGGCGCGCCTGGTGACCGACTACGGCGGGGTCTTCGCCTACTACACCGATGCGGCGCCGATCGAGATGTGGGGACTTTGCAACGCGCTCATCGCCCGAAAAGGCGGTACGGAGCGGGTCAACGCGATCTACGGCCGCACCTGCCCCGAATGCTACCTCGAGCTCAAGCCCGAGTTCTTCCACGTGATGACCCCGATCCCGCGCCCGCTCGACGCCCTCCACAGCCAGGCCGAGGTGACGAGCTCGGTCTGGCAGACCGACACGATCGGCCGGTATCTCGACTTCGCCCACGATTTCATCGCCGGACGCGCCATGCTGCCGGACCGGGATCAGGCGATGTATTTCCTCGAGCGCCGAAGGACCGGCGTGAAGTACGTCCCGCGGCGGGCCAACAACGGTCTGGTCGTCATCGACTATCCCTTCGAGCCGGGTGGCCGGAGCCCGGACCTTTGACGAGATGACGGTGAGCCGAACCGCGAGTTCAGCATTTCACCCGATGCAGGCGCGACCTTGATGCTGCGCGGCGGCGGCGACCCGGCGCCGCGCCTCAGATGAGCTTGCGGCCGTCGGCCGCCAGGAACCGCGGCTGGCCGAACCCGAGGCGGCTCATGCGAAACTGCAGGGCGGCGCCCAGCACGCCCAGGCCGTAGCGCACGCTCTTCGAGAACCCGATCGACGACGCCTCCGCGAAGTACTTCGTGGGGCAGGTCACTTCGGCGATCTTGAAGCCGAAGTGCACCGCCTGCACCAGCATCTGGTTGTCGAAGACGAAATCGTCGCCGTTCTCGTTCAGGGGCAGCGTCAACAGCAGCTGGCGCGAGAAGGCGCGATAGCCGGTGTGGTACTCGGAGAGCTTCTCGCCGAGCAGGAGATTCTCCGCCGCCGTGAGGAAGCGATTGGCGACGTACTTGTACATCGGCATGCCCCCCTTGAGGCTGCCGCCGCCCAGGATGCGCGAGCCGAGCGCCACGTCGTAAAGGCCGCTGGCGATGCAGCTAGGCCAGCGCGGGCATCAGCTTGGGCGTGTACTGGTAGTCGGGGTGGACCATGACGACGATGTCGGCGCCCCGTTCGCAGCGCCGTCGGTGTAGCAGGTCTTCTGGTTGCCGCCGTAGCCGCGGTTCTTGGGGTGGACCAGGGTCAACAGCCCCAGGCGCCGCGCGATCTCGGCTGTTCCGTCGGACGAGCCGTCGTCGACCAGGATGATCTCGTCGACCAGCGCCGGCACCTCGGCCACCGTGCGCTCCAGAGTTTGGGCGGCGTTGTAAGCCGGCATGACCACGACCACTTTTTTTCCGTCAATCATTGAGAAGTGTCCGCCAGGTAACCTCATTTTTTCTCGCCCGACAAGAGCGGTCCGCGCATCGTTTCCGTGCCGTTTTCCTGTCGACATCCCGGCCTGGCGAACCTAAGAATGCACACCATGGTGAACAGCTTCGGCAGTCGGTCGGTGCTCAAGGTCGGGGGCCGCGAATACGAGATCCATCGGCTTTCGGCCCTGGAGAAGGCGGGGCTGGCGCCGGGGCGGCTCCCCTTCTCGCTGCGCATCCTGCTCGAGAACCTGCTGCGCACCGAGGACGGACGCGCGGTCAAGGAGGCCGACATCCGCACGCTGTGCGCCTGGGAGGCGAAGGCCGAGCCGTCGAAGGAGATCGCCTTCATGCCCAGCCGCGTGCTGCTGCAGGACTTCACCGGCGTCCCCGCCGTGGTCGACCTCGCGGCCATGCGCGACGCGATGAAGAAGCTGGGCGGCGACGCCAAGCGCATCAATCCGCTGCTGCCGGCGGAGCTGGTGATCGATCACTCGGTCCAGGTCGACGAGTACGGTACGCCGCACGCGCTGTCGCTGAACGCCGCCATCGAGTTCCAGCGCAACAAAGAGCGCTACGCCTTCCTGCGCTGGGGGCAATCGGGCTTCCGCAACTTCGCGGTCGTGCCGCCCGACACCGGCATCGTGCACCAGGTCAACCTCGAATACCTCGCGCGCGTGGTGTTCACCGCGGAGGACGGCGCCGGGATGCCGAAAGCCTATCCGGACACGGTCGTCGGCACCGATTCGCACACCACGATGATCAACGGTCTGGGCGTGCTGGGCTGGGGCGTGGGCGGCATCGAGGCCGAGGCGGCGATGCTGGGCCAGCCGATGTCGATGCTGATCCCGCAGGTGGTCGGCTTCCGCCTGAGCGGCGCGCTGCGCGAGGGCTCGACCGCGACCGACCTGGTGCTGACGGTCACCGAGCATGCTGCGCAAGAAGGGGGTCGTGGGGAAGTTCGTCGAGTTCTTCGGCCCCGGCGTCGCGGCGCTGTCGCTGGCCGACCGCGCGACCATCGCCAACATGGCGCCCGAATACGGCGCGACCTGCGGCATCTTCCCGATCGACGCCGAGACGCTGCGCTATCTGCGGCTGTCGGGACGCTCCGAGGAGCAGATCGCCCTGGTCGACGCCTATGCGCGCGAGCAGGGGCTGTTCCACACCCCGGACACGGCGGCGTCGGAGTACTCGAGCACGCTCGACCTGGATCTGGCCAGCGTGGTCCCTAGCGTCGCCGGCCCGAAGCGGCCGCAGGACCGGGTGAACCTGTTCGAGACGCGCGCCTCGTTCGAGGCGGCGCTGCCGTCGCTGGTCAAGCCCAAGAAGAAGGGGGCGGCGCCGGCGGCGGCCCCGGCCGAGGAGATCACCAACGTCGGCTACGCGCCGGCGTCGGTCGAGCCCGAGGTCGTCAACGGCTCGGTCGTCATCGCGGCGATCACCAGCTGCACCAACACCTCGAACCCGTCGGTCATGGTGGCGGCCGGGCTGGTGGCGAAGAAGGCGGTCGAGCGCGGCATCACCACCAAGCCCTGGGTCAAGACCTCGCTGGCGCCCGGCTCGAAGGTGGTCACCGAGTACCTCGACGCCGCCCAGCTGACGCCCTACCTGGACAAGCTGCGCTTTCACACCGTCGGCTACGGCTGCACCACCTGCATCGGCAACTCGGGTCCCGCTGCCGGCGACGATCTCGCAGGCGATCGACGACCGCGACCTGGTGGTGGCGTCGGTGCTGTCGGGGAACCGCAACTTCGAGGGGCGCATCAACCCGGAGGTGCGCGCGAACTACCTGATGTCGCCGCCGCTGGTGGTGGCGTTCGCGCTCGCGGGGCGCATCGACATCGACCTCGAAAAAGAGCCGCTGGGCGTCGATCGCGCCGGCAAGCCGGTGTTCCTCAAGGAGGTCTGGCCGTCGCTGCAAGAGGTCAACGCCGCCATGAACGCCATCAACCCTGAGATGTTCAAGAAGAGCTACAGCGTCGTGTTCGACGGCGACGATCGCTGGCGCGGCCTCGACGTCCCGAAGGGCGAAACCTACGTCTGGGACCCGGGGTCGACCTATATCAAGCACCCGCCCTACTTCGAGGGGATGACCAAGGCGCCGTCGGCGGTGCGCGACATCGCGGGCGGCCGGGTGCTGGCGGTGCTGGGCGACAGCGTCACCACCGACCACATCTCACCGGCCGGCTCGATCAAGAAGGACGGGCCGGCGGGCCGCTACTTGCTGGCCCACGGGGTCGAGGTGAAGGATTTCAACTCGTACGGATCGCGGCGCGGAAACCACGAGGTGATGGTGCGCGGGACGTTCGCCAACGTGCGCCTGCGAAACCTGCTGGCGCCGGGCACCGAGGGGGGCGTGACCCGCCACCTGCCGGGCGGCGAGGCGATGTCGATCTTCGACGCCGCCGAGAAGTACGCCGCCGAGAAGGTGCCGCTGTTCGTGCTCGCCGGGAAGGAGTACGGCAGCGGGTCGTCGCGCGACTGGGCCGCCAAGGGCCCGCTGTTGCTCGGCGTGCGCGCGGTGATCGCCGAGAGCTACGAGCGCATCCACCGGTCGAACCTGGTCGGCATGGGGATCTTGCCGCTGCAGTTCCTGGCCGGGCAAAACACGGCGTCGCTGGGTCTCACCGGCGAAGAGGTCTTCGCGACGGTCGGTCTGCCGGCGCTGCTCGACGGCGGCTTCGCCGGCGGGCGCGAGCTTGGCATCCGGGCGACGCGCGCCGACGGGAAGATGGTCGAATTCAAGGCGGTGGTGCGCATCGATACGCCGCAGGAGATCGGCTACTACCAGCACGGCGGCATTCTCCAGTACGTGTTGCGCCAGCTCGCCGACTCTACCGCCGCCTGAGGCGGCGGTTGGCCTGAGACGGGCGGTTGTCCGTCGCCTGAGGAATCCCCACGTCGCAATAGACGTGGACGTGGACGTAGACGCTGTCGTTGTCGCTGGCGTGTCCGTAGACGCCGTTCGGTTAAACGCCAAGACGCCAGGACGCCACGGTCCGGACTCTTGAAAGTCCGGACTCTGGCGCCTGTGGCGTCGTGGCGTTTCGTTCTACGCGGCGCAGGTGCCGAGCATGTCGGGGCGCAGGCAGGCGGCGTTGCAGGGGCAGACGATGGCGCCGGTGCAGCTGTTGTTGGCTCCGGGACAATCGGCGTCGGTCCAGCAGCGCGCGCCGGCAGGGCGCACCTTGCAGACGCCGTTCGCGCGTCCGTTGGGCCCGCAGGCCACGCCGGCGCACTCTTGATTGCGGGGGCAATCCGCGTCGGTGGCGCAGCAGCCCTGCGCCGCCGTGCAGGTGGTGCCGGCGTCGACACAGGCGCCCTGATGCGCGACCGCGACAGCTACGCACGCGGCCTCGCAGCTGTTGACGTAGGTCTTTCCGTCGACACCGCAGACCGGCAGCACGATCGCGGGACAGATGCAGCCGCCAAGATCGGGCCCAGCGTCGACCCGAACGTCGACCCGAACGTCGACCCGAACGTCGACCGGCGCGTCGACGGGACCGCCGCTGCCGCCGGTCGCGCCGGCATCGCGCACGGTGCCCCCTTGCCCACCGGCTGCCCCGGCGTCGACGGCGCCGCTTCCGCCCTGGCCGCTGGTTCCTCCGGCGCCGCTATGCCCGCCGGTGCCATTTCCCGTGGCCCCGCCGGCGCCGGCTGAGCTGCCGCCCACGCCGCTGCCGCCGTCGTTGACCAGCTCGATCGAATCCGCAGCCGGCCGCCAACAAACCCATCGCCGCCGCCACCCACCACGAGAATGCCTGGGGGTGCTTGCTTCCCATGCGGCGATTCTGCCAGAAGTCCCGCGGGCCTCGACGGGCTTTCGTCGGTGGAGTAGAGGGTAGGGTGCCATGATCGTCCGCGGCTCGACGCGCCCCATCGGTTCGATTCTCGTATCTTCCACGCACCCGCGCTGGTTCGCCACCAGTACCGCTGATCTCCAGGCGCTGCTCTCGGACCACCTGCACTGCGAACGGAAGGCGGCGGAGAACGCGCTGTCGCTGGTGCGCCGCTACCCGCACCGCGGCGATTCCGTCGGTGCGTTGACCCGGCTGGCGCACGAAGAGACCAGCCACGTGGTTCAGGTGGCGGCGCTGCTGGCGCGCCGGGGCTGGGTGCCGCGCGCCGACACGCCCAATCACTATGCGCGCGGCCTGTTACGCGAGGTGCGTAGCCGCGAGCCCGGGCGTCTCCTTGACGCGTTGTTGGTGGCAGCATTCATCGAATCCAGATCGCACGAACGCCTCGACCTGCTGGCGTCCGGTTTCGCCGACGCCGGCGAGAGCGAGCTCGCTGCCTTCTATCTGGCGCTGGCGGTGGCCGAGGAGCGCCACGCCGAGATCTTCGTGGCGCTGGCCGCGCCGCTGGTGGCGGCACCGGTGCTGGAAGCCCGACTCGCCGAGTTGGCGCAGCGCGAGGCCGAGATCCTCGCCGCCCTGCCTCACGCGTCGCGCGTGCACTAGTGCACCGCTCTCGAAATATCATCAACGCTGCGCCGACGATCCCGCGGCCCGGCTTCGTTGCTCCTCCTCGGAATACCTTCAGGTATTCGTCGTCGTCGCGCCTCGCCGGACCACGGGCTTGTCGGCGGATCGTTGACGCTATTTCGAGAGCGGTGCACTAGTTCCCGCGCGCTCGACCCTTTGTCTCTCCGGGGCGACCCGGCTCGACGAGGCTCACGATATTTTCTGATACCCTCGGGGTTCGCTGCGCCCGCCCCCTCTGCGCACGAAGAAGGAGCTCGAGAATGGTACCGACGACCGTTGCACGGAAGTTGATCTACCCGGTCAGGCTTGGGCCATTCATCGCGATCTTGTTGGCACCCTTCGCTGCGTCCGCCACGACCTATCACCTGGCGTCCAATGGCAGTGATACGGCGGCCGGAACCGCCGCGACGACCCCGTGGCTGACCGTCGGGCGCGCGCAGCGAACCGTGGTGCCGGGTGACACCGTGCTCATCCACGGGGGCACGTATGCCTTCACCGGAACCACCAACACCGTCGGCGGCTCGTTCACCACCAGCGGCACGGCGGCGCTGCCGATCAACTACTTCGCCGCTCCTGGCGAGGCGGCGCCGGTCTTCGATCTCAGCGGGCTGACCCCGCAGGCCCGCGTCACCGGGCTCGATGTGCACTGCAACTTCGTCCACATTCGCGGGCTCGAGGTGCTGGGCGTGCATCAGTTCATGAGCGGTCAGGACTCGTGGGGCGTGCGCATCCAGGGCAACAACAACGTTCTCGAAAGCATCAACTTCGCACAACAACGATGCGCCGGGTTTCTTCATCACCAGCGGCGCCAACAACCTGATCTTGAATTGCGACTCGCACAACAACTACGACTTTCTCGAAGGCGGCGGCAGCGGTGACGGGTTCGGCTGCCACTCGTCGGGCGGCGGCAACGTCCTGCGCGGTTGCCGCAGCTACGACAACAGCGACGACGGGTTCGACTTCATCAATGCCGCCGGCAGCTGCACGGCCCAGAATTCGTTCTCGTTCCGGAACGGATTCATTCCCGGCACCACCACCGCCGCCGGCAACGGCGCCGGCTTCAAGGCGGGTGGCTACGGCTCGCCGCCGGTGGTGCCCGCGACCGGCGCCGCGACCCACACGGTTGAAAACTGCGTCGCCTTCGGCAACCGCGCCGAGGGCTTTTACGCCAATCACCACCCGGGCCGGATCAACTTCTACAACAACACCGCCGTCCGCAACCCGCAGAACTTCAACATGCTCGCCGACGCCGGCTTTCCGTCGAGTCACGTGATTCGCAACAACGTCGCGATGACCGGGACTGCGATCTACCAACCTCACCGGCGGCACCGACACGTTCAACTCGTGGACGCTCACGGTCACGGTCTCGGCCGCCGACTTCGCCAGCGTCGACGAGACGCTGGCGCTGGCGCCACGCGCCGCCGACGGCAGCCTGGCCACCACCGCTTTCATGCACCTGGTCGCCGGCAGCGATCTCATCGACAAAGGCACCGACGTGCAGCTGCCGTTTGTCGGCAGCGCGCCCGACCTGGGCGCCTTCGAGTTCGGCGCCGTGGTGGTGACGGGTACCGGTGGCGCGACCGGCGCGGGCGGGGCCACCGGAACCGGCGGCACCACCGGCGGCATCGGCGGGATGACCGGCGCGGGCGGCGCGCGCGTGACCGGCGCCGGCGGTTCGACCGGGACCGGGACCGGCGGCTCGGTGGTGACCGGCGGCGGCGGTTCAACCGTGACCGGGGCCGGCGGCTCGGTGGTGACCGGCGGCGGCGGCTCGACCGGGACCGCTGGACGAGGCGCCGGCGGCTCGTTTGGGGGAACGTCTGGGGGCTCGTCGGCTGGATCTTCGGGCGGCGAGGCAGGCGCGCCCGGCGGCGACATCACCGGCGCGTCGGGCGGGTGCACTTGCGCCACGGCAGACATCGGTGGTGGCGGTCCGGCGGGGGCCCTGCTCTCGTCGCTGTTGCTCACGATCGCGCTGCGGGCGCGCCGTCGTCGTCATCGCTCTGCTGGAGGACGCGCGTGATGATGAAACGCCCGGTGTCGTGGTGTCGAACCGGCTCGCGCGCGGGGCTCGCGTTCGCGCTGGGAATCTCCGCGCTGGGGGTCGTCGTGCTGGGACTTTCGGGGTGCGGCGCCGGTGACGGCGCCAGCGGCGCAACCGGGGGGACCGGCGGCGATACCGGCGCCGGCGGCGCGACGGTGGGCGCGGGCGGCGCGGCGGTCGGAACCGGTGGCGCCGGCCCCGACGCCGGCGCGGGCGTCGATGCTGGTGGCGGCCCCGTCGGGGGCAGGGGTGGGGGCACCGGCGGTGCGGCGGGATCCCCCGCGGGTGTCGGCGGCGCCGGCGTGGGCGGCCGCGCGGGAACCGGTGGCGCAGCCGGCCAAGGTGGTTCGACCGGCGGGGCCGGGGCTCCGGGCGCCGTCCCGCTCGATCCCTCGCTGCTCTCTCGCTGCACGCGGCACCAACCCGATCCGGTGCACGATTCCGGTCGCCACCAACGGCGACTACACCGTGACCGTGGAGCTCGGCGATCCCCGGCGCCGCCTCGTCGTCGCGCGTGCAGGCCGAGCTCTAGCGCATCGTCGTGCCCGCAGCTCTCGCTCGCGGCGGGGCAGCTCGTCGCAGCAGACCTTCAGCGTGAACGTGCGCGCCGAGGTGCACGACGGCTACTCCGCGCCCGGCATGATGCTCGACCTCCTGATCGACGGCGCGGCGCCGCGCCTGCAACGGTCTCGGCGTCGCGGCGCGTCCCACGCCTGCCGACGATCTTCGTCGCCGGCGATTCGACGGTGTGCGACTGGGATCCCGCCGCCGCCAACATCCTGTCGCCGATTCAGCGCGGCTGGGCGACAGGAGCTGTCGCAGTACTTCACGCCGGGGATCGCGGTGGCCAACTACGCCGACTCGGGCGAGACCGCCGGCAGCTTCTACAGCGAAGTTCTTCCCGGCGGCGCGCACGGCGATGCGCGCGGGCGACTACCTCTTCATCCAGTTCGGCCACAACGATCAGAAGGCCGCCGCCGACATCGCCGCCTATCAGGCGAACTTGATGAAGTACATCACCGACGCGCGCACCCGAACGTCACGCCGGTGCTGTTCACGCCGGTCGCCCGCAGGACGCGCCACCACCGCCGATCCCGGGTTCGCCGGGCTCGACCAGCAGGCGCGCGATCTGGCCGCCGCGCAGAACGTCGCGCTGGTCGATCTCACCACGCTGGCCCTCGCCTACTACCGGACCGTCCCCAACATGTCGCTCCTGTTCGCGACCCCGACCGAGGGGACCCACTTCAGCGAGGCGGGCGCGACCCAGATCGCCAACCTGGTCGCCCAGGCGCTGAAGACCAGCGCGCTGCCGCTCAAGACCTTCGAACGCTGATCGACCCGCCGTCGCCGAAGAACGTCGTCTCGACCTCGAGCCGTTCCGACCAGAGGACCAGATCGGCGCAGGCGCCGGGGGCCAGGCGGCCCCGGTCGCCCAGGCCGAGGAGCCAGGTCGGCACCGAGGTCACCATCGCGAGCGCGTCTTCGATCGCGACGCCGGTGAAGGCGATGAAGTTGCGCAGCGCCTGATCGAGCGTCAGCGTCGAGCCGGCCAGCGTGGTCCCGTCGGACGCCAGCCGCGCCGCGCGCCCGTCGGAGACGATGCCGACGCCGCCCAGCTCGAAGCGGCCCGGGGCCAGCCCCGCCGCCGCGGTCGCATCGGTGACCAGCGCCAGGCCGGACGGCCCCTTGGCGGCCAGCGCCAGCCGCAGCGCCATCGGGTCAGCGTGCAGGCCGTCGGCGATCACGCCGGCGACGACGCGGTCGTCGACCAGCGCCGCGCCGACCGCGCCCGGCGCGCGGTGGCTGAACGGCGACATCGCGTTGAACAGGTGGGTGACCATGGTGGCGCCCGCGTCGACGCCGGCGGTCAGCTCGGCGGCGGTGGCGTCGGTGTGGCCGAGGCTGACGGCGACCCCCTGCGCGCGCAGCCGCCCGATCAACGCCAGGGCGCCCGGGCGTTCCGGCGCGACCGTCACCAGGCGCACCGTCCCGCGCGCGACCGCCTCGTCGAGCAGCGCCGGCGTCGCGGCCTCGATCGCGGCGCGCGCGTGGGCGCCCGCCCGCGCGCCCGCGAGCAGCGGCCCCTCGAGGTGCAGGCCGAGCGCCGTCGCGCCCGCGCCACCACCGTCGCTGGTCGCCGCCTCGAAGGCGTCGAGCGCGGCGCCGTAGTCGGCGGCGGCGCGGCTCACCAGCGTCGGCAGGAACGCGGTCACGCCGGTCGCCGGCAGGCGGGCCGCCAGCGCGCGCAGGGCGCCGGC
Organism: uncultured Pseudomonadota bacterium; assembly: GCA_963778795.1. Taxonomy (GTDB): domain Bacteria; phylum Myxococcota_A; class Polyangia; order Fen-1088; family Fen-1088; genus DASRQZ01. The sequence goes on from CAVZVU010000006.1 coordinate 1,456,749, forward strand.
GTCGTCGCCGACCTCGAATCCGAACCCGCCGTTGATCTGGAGATCGATCAGCCCCGGCGTCACGATCGCCGCGTCGACCACGTGCGCCGGCAGACGGCCCGCCGGGATCGCGTCGCCGCGAATCACCTCGAGGATCCGTCCGCTCGCGAAGACCACCGCGCCGGGCGTGAGCCGTCCGTCGACGAACAGCTGCCCGCGCGCGGCGATCGGCGCGTGCGGTAGGTGGCGGCGGCGGCGCTTCCGGCATGTCCGAACCAGGCTACAGGCTCGAGCCGCCAAGCTCCAGCCGCCCGCGCCACCGACGAGGGCCCAAGAAGAACCCAAGAAGAAATCGAAAACGAATTCCAAAAAGAAATCCGAGAACAGAACTGGAGCCGCGCACGCCGAGCTTGTAGCCTCATCGCCCATCGGAGGTCTCATGAGGCTGCTTCTCGTCCCCACTCTGAGCGTGCCCTTGAGCGTGCTCGCGACCGTGCTCTGTTTGGCGCTGCCCATCGCCGCCGTGATCTCGCGGCCCGCCGCCGCCGCCAAGCCCGACGTCAAGGCGCCCCCGGCCGGCGGCACGACGACCAGCCAGGCGTTCCCGTTCCCGGTCAAGGAGAAGACTCTGCCCAACGGCCTGCACGTCTACGTCGTCCCCTACGACTCGCCGGGGCTGGTCGCGTACTACTCGATCGTGCGCACCGGCAGCCGCAACGAGGTCGAGCCGGGCAAGTCGGGCTTCGCGCACTTCTTCGAGCACATGATGTTCCGCGGGACCGAGCACTACTCGCAGGACGCCTACAACGCGGTCATCAAGGAGATGGGCGCCGACTCGAACGCCTTCACCTCCGACGACCTGACCGTCTATCACATCCTGGCCGGCAAGACGGCGCTGCCACGCATCGTCGAGATCGAGGCCGATCGTTTCCAGCACCTGCAGTACAAGGAGCCCGACTTTCAGAAGGAGGCGCGCGCCGTCCTCGGTGAGTACAACAAGAACGCGTCGAACCCGATGGAGAAGATGGTCGAGACGCTTTACGACAACGCGTTCACCACGCACACGTACAAGCACACGACGATGGGCTTCCTGAAAGACATCGAGAACATGCCCAACCAGTTCGCGCTATTCGCGGCAGTTCTTCGATCGCTACTACCGCCCCGACACGGTGACGCTGCTGGTGCGTCGGCGACGTCGACGCCGGAGACGGTCTTCGGTCTGGTCGAGAAAGAGTACGGCGCCTGGGCGCGCGGCCCGGCGCGCCCGCCGGTCCCGCCCGAGCCGCCGCAGAAGAAGGGCAAGCAGGCCGAGCTGACCTGGAAGGGGGCGACGCTGCCGATGCTGATGGTGGGCTATCACGTGCCCGGCTTCTCGACGACCAACGTCGATCTGCCGGCGCTGGACGTGCTGGCCGAGCTGCTGTTCGCCGAGCGCGCGCCGCTGTACAAGAAGCTGGTGATCACCGAGCAGAAGGTCGAGATGCTGGCGGGCTCGGCCGACCCGCACGTCGATCCCGAACCTGTTCACGATCCTGGCGCGCATCAAGAAGCCGGCCGACATCGCCTACGTGCGAGAAGGCGATCGAGGACGAGATCGCGCGCCTCGGCGCGCGATGGGGTCGACGACGAGACGCTGGCCGAGGTGCTGTCGCACGTGAAGTACGCCTTCGCGGGGCAGCTGTCGACCGCGGATCGCACGGCGACGACCGCGGCGCCAGTTCATCGCGCTCACCGGGATGCTGTCGTCGATCAACGACTACTTCGCGCTTTACGACAAGGTCACCAGCGCCGACGTCAAGCGGGTGGCCAAGTCCTATTTCACGCCGACCAACCGCACCGTCGTCACCCTGAAGGCGGCCAAATGAGCGCCGCGAGGAGCCGGACCATGATTGTCTCGTTGCTGCTGATGGCTGGGCTGGGCGCGCGGCGCGGGCGCGCCGCCACGGATGCGGCCAAGGCGACCGCCGCGTCTGCTGCCGCCTCCTCCGACGACGCCGACGCGAAGCCGGCGGGGCCGCTGAAGGCGCCGCCCCCCTTCCGCTGGGCGGGCGCGCCGCCGAAGACGGTCTTCCTGCCGTCGGCGACCAACCCGCTGGTGGCGATCCGCGTCCTGTTCCGCACCGGCTCCGTCGACGATCCGAAGGGCAAGGAAGGGCTGGCGGCGCTGACCGCCGAGATGGTCGGCAAGGGCGGCACGCGCGCGCGCAGCTACGCCGAGGTGCTGGACGCGCTTTATCCGCTGGCCGGCAACATCCGCGTCTACGGCGACAAGGAGTCGGTGGTCTTCGAGGGGATGGTCCACCGCGACAACGCCGAGAAGTTCGCGCGAGCTACTGTCCGACCAGATCCTGAACCCGCGCTTCGCCGAGGACGACTTCACGCGCAACCGCCAGGACGCGCTCGACTTCATCACCAAGACCCTGCGCGGCAATGACGACGAGGATCTCGGCAAGCAGGCGATGGCGACGGTGCTCTACGCCGGCCACCCCTACGGCTACCCGTCGCAGGGCACGGTGGCCGGGCTGACGGCGATCACCCTCGACGACGTCAAGCTGTTCTACGCCCTGCACTACACGCGCGACCGCCTGGTCGTCGGCGTGGCCGGCGGCTATCCCGAAGGGTTCGCCGAGGCGTTCACCCGCCGGTTCGCGGCGCTGCGGCCACCGCGGCGCGCCGCTGCCGCACCTGCCGCCGGCGCCCAAGCGCGCCGGCAACGAGATCCTGATCGTCGAGAAGGACGCGCGCGCCAACGCGATCTCGATCGGGCGCCCGCTGTCGATCACGCGCGCCAGCAGCGACTTCTATCCGCTGACCGTCGCGCGCTCGTACCTGGGCGAGCACCGGACCTTCAACGGCGTGCTGATGAACCATCTGCGCGGCAACCGCGGCCTGAACTACGGCGACTACGCCTACATCGAGAACTTCATCCAGGACGGCTGGTCGACGTTTCCGCTGCCCAACATCTTGCGCCGCCAGCAGCACTTCGAGATCTGGCTGCGCCCGGTGCCGCCGCAGAACAGCCTGTTCGCGCTGCGCGGCGCGCTCTACGAGACCGACAAGTTGATCCGCGAGGGCATCCCCGAGGCCGGGTTCCAGGCCACCAAGACCTTCCTGATGAACTACGCCGATCTCTGGACGCAGGACATCTCGCGCCGGCTGGGCTACGCCATGGACGCCGCGGTCGTCGGCAAGGACCTGATTCGCGAGCTGCACGAGCGGCTGCCCAAGATGAAGAAGGCCGAGGTCGACGCGGTGATCACGCAAGTACCTCGGCATCGACAAGCTGGCGATCGCCATCGTCACCGACAAGGGCGCCGAGCTGCGCCAGAAGCTGGTCGACGGCGTGCCGACGCCGATCACCTACGACACCGCGGGGACGCCGGCGGAGATCCTGACCGAGGACAAGATCATCGAGAAGTTCCCGCTGCCGATCAGCCCCGACAAGATCAAGGTCGTTCCGGTCGATCAGATGTTCGAGAAGGCTCCGGCGAAGCCAGAGAAGACGTCAGCAGAGAAGACGTCGCAGAAGGCGTCCGAGAAGACGAGCGAAAAGAAGACCGAGAAGTAGACCGGCCGGCGCGCGCGAGCACGCGGGCCAGCACGCGCGCGTCGATGTTGCCGCCCGAGACGACGGCGACCCGGCGCTGTCCCGCGACCCGCGCCAGCGCGGCGACGGCGACCGCCCCCGCCCCCTCGGCGACGACCCGTTCGTTGAGCGCCAGCCCGGCCAGCGCCGCGGCGACCTCGGCTTCCGAGACGAGGACGATCTCGTCGAGGAACGCCGAGGCGATACGGAGGGGGAGCCGCCCGGGCGCGGCGACGCGCAGGCCGTCGGCGAGGGTGGGGGCGGGCGGTCGCGGCGGGGCGCCGCTGTTGTCGGTTGCCGGGTTGCGCAGATTCGGACCCGCGCCGGTGTCCGAGCGACCCAGCGCGCGCCGCAGCGAATCGATACCAACCACCTGCGCGCCGACGACCCGGATGCCGGCGCGCCGCAGGAGGCTGCCCATGCCGGCGATGAGCCCGCCGCCGCCGATCGGGACCACGACCACGTCGGGGCGCAGCGCCAGCAGCTCGGCGGCGACGGTCGCCTGACCGGCGATGACCTCGGGGTCGTCGAACGCGTGCAAGAACCGCCCGCCTTCGGCGTGCGCCAGCTGGTGGGCCAGCGCGACGCAGCTCTCGAAGCCGTCGCCGGCGCTCACCACCCGCGCGCCGAGCGCGCGACAGCCCGACACCTTGGTCTCGGGCGCGCCGTCCGGGACCACGACGGTCGCCGCCAGCCCGAGGCGGCGCGCGCTCCAGGCGACGCCCAGGCCGTGATTGCCCGCCGACGCCGCGAAGACCGGGCGGCGATCACCGCGCGCCACCTGGGCGGCGAGCGCGTTCAGCGCCCCCCGCACCTTGTACGCCCCGGTGATCTGCAGATTCTCGAGCTTGAGCCAGGCGCCGAGGCGCTCCGAGCGGGAGAGCGGGGTCGCCGGCAGGACGTCGCTCACGCGCGCCGCCGCCGCCGCGAGCAACGCCGGGTCGAGCAGACCGTCGGCCGCGATCGGGGGCCCGTCGCCGCCGGGCGCGGACGACGTCAGTGACAGTGACGGGGCTTCGGTGGCGGCTCGTGAGTCGGACGAATCGGCGGCGGACATGGATCGGCTCCTCGGCTACGGCGACCGGGCGCTCGCGATCCCTCCTCGATGTGACGGCGACAAAAAAAAGCCCCGCCACCTTCGAAGAGGTGCGGGGCTTTGGTCGACTGGGTTGGTTCAAATCAGCGCGACGGACCCTCACCTCTTCGGCGAATGCCGATAATCGACATGATCGAAATGAAGGCGGTGCGCGCGGCGTTCATCGAGCTCCACTCCCTTATAGCACAGCCGCGGGCGCTATAGCACAGCCGCGGCGCGCGGTCGCTCGACCCCGGCCACGCGGTTCATCGCGCTCAGCACCGCCTCCAGCGATGCCGTCTCCTCGTCGGCGGCGATGCCGACGCCGTGCACGGGCGCGCCCCCGGCGGCGCGCAGCTCGACGTAGGCGGCGACGCCCGCCGGCAGATCCGCCGCCCCCTCGGCGCGGCCCACCGGGTGCTTCTGGTGATCGAGGAGGGTGAACGCCGTGCCCAGCGTCACCGTCCGCGACGGCGCAGCGCCGCCTCGACGACGTTGGCGCCCCGCGCCCGCGCGGCGCCGCCGCACGCCGCCGCTCTCCAGCTCGACGACCAGGTTGACGCGCGCCGCCCGTCGAGATCGGACTCCAGCCGGTGGCCGACGTAGCGGTAGGGGGCGTCGAGGTCCAGGTACTCGCGGCGAAAGATCGCGTGGATCTCACGCGCGGTGATCTCCTTGCCCGACGAGTCGGTCACCTCCTGCACGATGCGCGCGAGCTCGATCTGCAGCCGGCGCGGCAGCTCGAGCCCGAGCTCGGTGCCGAGCAGGTAGGCGACGCCGCCCTTGCCCGACTGGCTGTTGACGCGGATGACCGCGTCGTAGCTGCGCCCGAGGTCGGCGGGGTCGATCGGCAGATAGGGCATCTCCCAGCGCGTCTGTCCCTGCTGCGCGGCGAACCCCTTCTTGATCGCGTCCTGGTGCGAGCCCGAGAACGCCGTGAACACCAGGTCGCCGACGTAGGGGTGGCGCGGGTGGACCGGCAGCTGGTTGCAGTACTCGACGTCGCGCGCGGATCGCGTCGATGTCGGAGAAGATCCAGGCCCGGATGGATGCCCTGCGTGTAGAGGTTGAGCGCCAGCGTGACGAGGTCGACGTTGCCGGTGCGCTCGCCGTTGCCGAACAGGCAGCCCTCGACGCGATCGGCGCCGGCCATGACCGCCAGCTCGGCGGCGGCGACGCCGGTGCCGCGGTCGTTGTGCGGGTGGAGCTGAGCACGATCGCGTCGCGCCGCGCCAGGTTGCGGTGCATCCACTCGATCTGGTCGGCGTAGATGTTGGGGGTCGCGATCTCGACGGTGGCCGGCAGGTTGATGATCGCCTTGCGCTCCGGCGTCGGCTGCCAGACCTCGGTCACGGCGTCGCAGATCGTCGCGCGCGAACTCCAGCTCGGTCGCGGTGAAGGTCTCGGGGCTGTATTCGAAGCGCCAGTCGGTCTCGGGCTGCGCCGCCGCCAGCTCGCTGATCAGGCGCGCCGCGCGTGACGGCGATCTCGATGATGCCGTCGGTGTCCTTGCGGAACACCACGCGCCGGAACAGCGGCGAGGTCGCGTTGTAGACGTGCACGTGGCGCGCGTGGCGCCGCGCAGCGACTCGAAGCGTGCGCGCGATGAGATCCTCGCGCGCCGGGGTCAGCACCTGGATGCGCACGTCGTCGGGGATCAGCTGCTCCTCGATCAGGCTGCGCACGAAGTCGAAGTCGGTCTGCGACGCCGACGGGAAGGCGACCTCGATCTCCTTGAAGCCGATCGCCACCAGCAGGTCGAACATGCGCCGCTTGCGCGCGCGATCCATCGGCTCGATCAGCGCCTGGTTGCCGTCGCGCAGGTCGGAGCTGCACCAGAGCGGCGCGCGCGTGATGGCGCGATCGGGCCAGGTTCGATCGGGGAGCGAGACCAGCGGTGTCGGGCGGTACTTCTTCTCGGGATCGGCAATCATGGAAGACCTCGCAGGGGGAGGGACTTTGAGACCACGGCCAGTCTGCGGCGGCGCGAGAGCATAAGTCCAATAGATATGATTCGACCATGTGATAAGGAAAATTTATCGAAGCTCAGGCGGCACCAGCCCAATGCCGTTCCGTTGAACGCCAGGACGCCTGGACGCCACGGTCCGGACTCTTGAAATCCGGACTCTGGCGACTCTGGCTGGCGTCTCTGGCGTCTTGGCGTTTGCCCTTGTCCGAGCGTTGGAGGCCCGCAACGCCCGACGCCCGATTGACAACGAAGCCTTCCCTTTCCGTTGCCACCTTGTTACTTTCGCGAGCCCCAAGACCGGGGTATTTGGATCCACGGGGCCTTCCAGCGGCGGAAGACCCCGCGGGGGGGGGTTGGGCGGGCTCCGCGCCCCCTCGGGGATTTCTAGACGTGAGTGAAACTCCCTGGGGCGGTCGCAATCGTGGTACGAAACGGCAGGGCGACCAGGGTTTACATGTTCTTGACTAAGTCTTGGGTATGCTCAGCCGCAACGAGAGGGGGGTAGAAGCGTGAATGTGAATATTGGGGAGCTTCGGCCGGTCGGCGGCGAGGGAACTCCGTCGCCGGTCGGCGAGATGGTCGGTAAATACCGACTGATTCGCGATCTCGGCATCGGGGGAATGGCGCGGGTCTCTCTCGCGACGCTCGAGGGGCCGGCGGGCTTCTCGAAGAACTACGTGGTCAAGCGCATCCTGCCGGAGTTTTCACGCAACCAGCAGTTCGCGCGCATGTTCGCCAACGAAGCCCGGGTGGCGGCCATGCTCGATCACCCGAACATCGTTCGCGTGTTCGAGTTCGAAAGAGAGAACAACAACTACTACCTGGTCATGGAGTACGTTGACGGCGCCTCGTTGGATCAGATCGTGCGATCCGCGCGCAAGGGCGGTGTCCCGCTCGGTCCGGATTTCGCCGTCGAGCTCGCGCTGCCGCTGGCGCACGCGCTGGCGTACGCCCATGGCCTCAAGCTCCCCGACGGCAGGTCACTCGATCTCGTGCACCGGGACGTGTCGCCCGGCAACGTGCTGGTGTCGCGCGAGGGGGCGGTCAAGCTGACCGACTTCGGCGTCGTGAAGTCTTCGATCACCACGACGGTGGCCGGCGCCGTCAAGGGCAAGCTCTCTTATATGTCCCCCGAGCAGATCAGCGGGCAGCGGATCGATCATCGCTCGGATCTGTTTTCGCTCGGCGTCGTGCTCTACGAGGTCGCGACCGGCCTACGGCTGTTTCGCGGTGATTCGCTCGGCGCCACCGCGGTTCGGGTGATGAGGGCGGTGGTGCCGCCCCCGAGCTCGGTGTTGCCAGAAACCGATCCCCGATTGGAAGCGATCCTCATGAAGCTGCTCGAGCGCGATCCGCGGGCGCGCTATCAAAGCGCGTCGGTGCTGGTCGCCGATCTGGAGGCCTTCCGCGCGTCGCGTCCGGCCGACGTCCGCAGCATTCCGCTCGCCGACATGGTGAGGGCGCTCTTCCCGGCCGACACCTATCCCTCCGCGCCGACGATGGGCAGCGTGGTCAGCGAGTCAGCGATCTCGATCTCATCTTCGACCGAAGCGCTGGTGATGGCCGCCGACCCCAACCTGGAGGGCGAGCGGGACATCCCGCTGCAATTCATGCACGAGAACGATCTCGAGCCGAGCTTCAGAAGGCGCGCCACGCCGCCGCCCGCTCCTGCCGCTCGCGCGCCGCTCGACGGGGCTGACGAGGCCGTCCCGTTGAAGTTGATGCTCGCCGTCACGCTTCTTTGTCTCGTCGGCTCGCTGGTCTTCTGGCTAGCCATTTTTTAGGCGAGAAGCCGTTAGCGGGCACCGGTCGCGGTGCCGACATGAAGCAGCGCGAACCCACCGATGATCAGCGCCACGCCGAGCAGTTTTGTCAGTGAAACGCCCTCTTTGAAGAGGACCGCGCCGATCGAAAAAGCCAGGATCGCTTCGAGCCCCAATATGAAAACATACGTGACCCCCATCTCTCCGCGCTTCATCGCCAAGGTCTGCGCGACCGCACCGGTGAGAAACAGCGCGAGGGCGGCCAGGCCCGGGGCGAGCCGTACGAAGCCATTCGACACTTTCATGAACGCGCCGCCGGCGACGAAACAAAGCGCGGCGGCCAGTGATAGCCCCACGACTGAAAAACTCATGGAGCGGTAACGTACAGGAGCAAACCTCTTCGCGGAAGGTGAGCCAATGAGTCTTCCAAATACATTCTTCTCACATCGACAAGTCAGCGAATCCGACCTGTCGTCTGATGATTCTTCTTCCTCCGCCTCTCCGTCTCCCTCTTCCGTGGCGATCCCGGCGTCGGCCTGGCAAGATGCCCGCCTCGTGTGGCCGGAGAGAATTCGCAACGACTCCGTCGCTGTTCCCGAGGACCGGTTCGGCCCTCGCGCGCTGGTTGGGAAGCATGGTTCGCCGCTGATGGTGCTCGATTGCGACCAGGTGCGCGCGCAGTACCGCCGCATCTCGGCCGCTCTGCCCACGGTTGAGCTTCACTTTGCGATGAAGGCCCTGCCCCATCCCGCCGTGGTTGCGACCTTGAATGAAGAGGGGAGCTCCTTTGACTTCTCGAGCCGGGGGGAGCTGGCCCTCGTCGCCTCCTCGGGGATCCCGGCAAACAAGACCATCAACACCCATCCAATCAAGCAGAGTCGGGACATCCTCGAATCGCTGCAATATGGCTGCAGGACTTTCGTGGTCGATAACGCAGCGGAGATGGCCAAATTTATTGACCACCGCGATAGAGTGTCGTTGCTTCTGAGAATTGGATTTCGGAGCGCCGACGCCGTGGTCGATCTTTCGAAGAAGTTCGGATGTGCCATCGAAGAAGCCTTTGCTCTTCTCGAGCTGGGCCGGCGCATGGGTCTGCGGATCTGCGGCCTGTCATTTCACGTGGGGTCGCAATGCGGATCACCTCGTGCCTATGTCGAAGCCATCCAGTATTGCAGCGCGCTGATCGAGAAAGCCCGCGTGGCAAATCTCACCGAGATCTCGGTTCTGGATATTGGGGGTGGTTTCCCGGTGTCCTACGCCACCGAAGCGCCCGGCATAGAGGCGTTCTGCGCGCCGATTCGCGAGGCTCTCGCGGGCGTACCAAAGCAGGTCCGGGTCGCGGCCGAACCGGGGCGCTTCCTCGCGGCGCCGGCGATGGCAGGCATCGCGACGGTGGTGGGCAAGGCCCGGCGCGGCGGTTCGCTCTGGTACTACCTCGACGACGGCGTGTACGGCTCGTTCAACGGTCGGGTCTATGACCCCGCCGTGCGTTATCCGTTGCGGGCGGTGTGCAACGCGTCGGGGCCGCGCCACCCCAGCGTCCTCGCCGGGCCGACCTGCGACAGCATCGACATCATCGCCGAAGATATCTTGCTCCCAGAGCTTGAAATCGGTGACCTGATCGTCGGATCGTCCATGGGGGCGTACTCCGTGGGAAGCGCGAGCGAGTTCAATTCGATTCCAAAGACCAAGATCTTGGTGCTCAATGGCCCGGCGCTGGCAAGCGTCCAGGGTGGGGAACGCTAGCGGGGAGGGATGGCTCATGGCGCGGATTCAGGATCGGGACATGTCGTTGCTCCAGCGCGGGGCGCCGGGCACTGGCGGGGAACCTTCAACGGTGGACAGGAAGAACATGACTAAGAGAAAGTTGCTTATCTGGATCCCGGTGGTGGCGATCCTCTTGAACTTCGGCATTTATCTTCTCGTGAGCAGCCTGCGCGGGCCGGCGAAGCCCGCCGATCCGCTCGGTGTGACCGCGGACTTCGCTCCAGAGCGGCCGGCCGCCCCGGGCGCCGCGCAAGGTGCGCAAGGTGTGAACGATGGCCAACGAAGGAGCGGCGGCAAATTCCGCGACAGCCAGCAGGACAGGGAGGAGCGGGCGCTGGCGCGCCGGTCGGCCGGGCTCGCCGCGCTGGATGCCGGTGACTATGAGCGGGCCCTCATCGATTTGACCGAGGCGCGGTCTTTGATGGGTGAGCGCGCGAACGTTGACGAGCTGTTGCGCGTGACCGAGGATCTGCGCGGGCGTCCGCACGCTCCGCCGCGGGCGCATGTGGCGCCGTCGCCGCCGCCGAGCCCGGTCGTTCCGCGATTTGGGGCACGGCCCGCGATGGCCCATCGTTTTGCCCCGAAGCCCGAGCCGGTCATCGAGAGCGCGCCGGTCGCGCCAGCGCCGCCGGCGCCGCCGCCCTCGGGTCTGATCATCGTGAGCACGACGCCACGTGGCCTGCTGGTGCACGTCGACGACGCGGCGGTCAATCTGACGCCGATGCGCACGCGGGTGAAACCGGGAGCCCATCGGGTCGCGCTCTTCGACGGTGACCGCAAAGTCTACGAAGCGTCCCTCGAGGTCAAGGAGGGCGGGACCTCGACGCTGCTCAAGGATCTGTCGCTGGAGCACGGTCCCGACTCCTCGCCGCGCGAAGCCCCGGCGCCAGTCACTCCGGCCGCCCCCTTCGCCAAAGACGAATCTCCCTCTCCGCGCCCGGCTGCGGCCGCCTCGGTGGTTGCCGTCTCGACCTCCGCCCCGGCAACGCGGCGCCCGGCCTCTCCGTCTCTCGCGGTGCTGCGTCCGCCGATGCCGGCGCCCGACACCGGTGCGCTCCAGATCACGTCGCCAGGCCTCTATGGCGTGGTCTGGGTCAACGGCCGTCCGCGCGGCTATCCACCGCTCGAGGTCGCCGACCTGGGGAAGGGCCCCGCGAAGGTCGAGGTGCGGGTCAACGGCATCGAGCGGCGGGGGGCGACCGTCGTCGTCGCCGCCGGTCGCATAACGCCGGTGAGCCTGCGCTGACCTGATCGCGGAGCCAGCTCCGCTTCCGTTCCACGAAAGAAACCCATACGAGATGACGAGACGACGATCCTCCCCCCCCTTCGACCCGCGAACCTTCATCAAATCTTGCGCCCGACTTTGGCCGACCTTACCGCTCGCGCTGACGCTGGCGGTCCTTTTCTCGACAGCAGCCCACGCCCAGACCGACGACCAGGGCGCCGCCGCGCCCGACTCGACTGACGCGACGCCACCGCCGAGCGAACCCGAGAACCCGCCCCCGGCGCCGGAAGAGGTGACGACCGCCGTTGCCGCGGGCGACGAGAGCGGGGCGGCCACCCAGGTGGCTTCGTTCGCGGTCACGAAATTGAAGGACAGCCCGGCCGTGGTCACCGTCATCAGCGGTGAAGACATCCGCACCTCCGGCGCGCGCGATCTGATCGACATCCTCAACATGGTCCCCGGCTATTTCGTGGGCCAGGACGTCCAGAACATCGTGGGCGCCGGCTTCCGTGGCCTGTGGGGCGAGGAGGGGAAGATCCTGCTGATGATCGACGGCAAGGAGATCAACGAGCTGATGTTCTCGACCCTGCAGCTCGACAACGGGTTTCCCGTCGAGCTGATCGAGCGGGTCGAGGTGGTGCGCGGACCGGGTTCCGTCGTCTACGGCGGTCTCGCCGAGCTGTCGGTGATCAACGTGGTCACGCGCGGCTTGCAGGGGGCCACCGATGCCACGGCTCACGTCGTTTACGGCGAGATGTCGGGCGCACACCAGCTGTCGACCGGCTACGCGCGCCGCAGGGTCACGGTGTCGGGGCGCTACGTGGTCGATTCAGTGCCCGGGTTGAGCACGTTCGCGTCGTTGTCTCTCGGCGAGGGGCAGCGGAGCGTGCAGAACTTCGTGGACAACACCGGCGCGCAGGCGACCATGGAGGGACAGTCGGCGCTCAACCCCTCGCTGGTTCAAGCAGGGATTGGCTATCGCGACGTCCAGGCCTCCTTTCTCTACCAGCATCTAGGCACCAACAGCATCGCGCCGCTCGGGCTGGTCCTCGCCGCGCCGCAGGGGACCTACTTCGACTCTTATCACGGCGAGCTCGTGGGCACGTTTCGCCCGAGCAGCACGTTCGAGATCGTTCCCCGGTTCAACGTGACCTACCAGCGTCCCTGGACCGCGCCCGATACCGCCGCCACCTTCTACTACCGGGCCTCCGTAACCCGCGTCCGCGGCCGTCTGCTCGGCCGCTGGGCCCCGCTCGATCAGCTGCAGATCACCGTCGGCGGTGATGCGATGTTCGACGACGCCCAGCTCCTGGCGCCTCCCGGCATCGGCCAGCAGGCGCTCTTCAACAACGGGAGGTCCAGCATCGCCTATCAGACCTACGGAACGTTTCTGGAGCTCTACTCCGAGAACTCCTTCGTCAATGTCGCGGCGGGCGTGCGCTACGACCACCTCAGCACCATCGGGGGCGCCCTCGTGCCTCGTCTGGTTCTGCTGCGCAACTTCGGTCCCCTGAGCCTCAAAGGTCTCTTCTCGCTTTCGTTTCGAGCGCCGGGCGTCGAGAACGTGTCGTTGCAGTTCATGGGTAGCAATGTCCGCCCCGAGCACACGCGGATCTTCGAGTTCGAAGCCGGCCTGGATCTGCCGGGACGACAAAGGGTGTCGGCCAATGTCTACGACATCCGAATCGACGCGCCGATCGCGTACACGCTCGATCCTGCGACCGCGATTCAGGGTTATCTCAACCTCGGCCAACAGGGGACGCGGGGTTTCGAGTTCACGTACAGCGTGCGCGGGTCGGCAGCAAAGCTCGAGGCCAACTATTCGTACTACGCGCCGACGATCTCCGACAACCTGGCGGCCTACGTCGTGCCGGGACATCCCGATCAATACATGGCGGCGCCGGCGCATCGCGCGTCGGTGCGTGCCACCTTCTGGCCCTGGAGTCAGACCGGCGTCAGCCCGAGCCTGCTGCTTCTCGGACCATCATTCACCCGGGGTCCGGACGACCCCAGCGGCGCCCGGACGGCCACCGAGATCCGGACGGAAGTCCTCGCAAACCTGTTTCTGTTTCGCGAGAACTTCGGCGCTCCCGGCGTGACCGTCGGACTCGGCTTCTACAACATCTTCGGCACCAAGTATCAGTACGTCCACGTCTCCACCAGCGCCCCGACCTACGGCGTTGATCAGGCGCCGTTTCCCGGCCTGGATCGCGAGGTCATGTTGCGCATCGGCTACCAGTACGAGCGCGCAGGAAGCTGAGGTAACCGCCGCCGCAGACGGCGCGCTCTGCTGGGCTCAGGCAGGTCCGGGCGCGATCCTGCCGCCGACCAGCACCAGGACGCGGGCGTCGAGCTCGCGGGCGAAGCCGGGATCGTGGGTCACGCACAGCAGCGCCAGGCCGTCGGCGACCAGCCCGCGCAGCAGCGCCGCCAGCTCGCGCCGCCGCCCCGGATCAAGCGCGCTGGTCGGCTCGTCGAGCAGCAACACCGACGGATTCATCGCCAGCGCGCGCGCGATGGCGGCGCGCTGCTGCTCGCCGCCCGAGAGCTGGTGCGGGCGGGCCGCGGCGCGCGCGGCGATGCCGACCCGTTCCAGCAGCGCGTGCGCGCGCGCGGTCGCGTCGGCGACCGGGACGTGCGCCACATGAACCGGCGCCTCGATCACGTTCTCGAGCACGCTGCGATGAGCAAACAGGTTCCACTGCTGAAAGACGAAGCCGGCGCGCCGCCGCACCGCCAGCAGCGCGCGCTCGTGCGCCGCCCCCGCGGCGCCGGCCGGCAGCTCGTGGCCGGCGACGCGGATCGTCCCGCCGTCGCCGCGTTCAAGGCCGTTCACGCATCGGAGCAGCGTGGTCTTGCCGCTGCCCGACGGTCCGGTGAGCGCCACGATCTCCCCGGCGGCGACGCTGAGCGTGACACCGTCGAGGACGACGTGCGCGCCGAAGCGCTTGCGCAGGCCGGCGATCTCGATCATGCGCCTCCGAGCCGGCGTTCCAGCCGGCGCGCCAGCCGCGACAGCGGGTAGCTCATCGCGAAGTAGAACGCGGCGCACAGCAGCCCCGGCGCCAGCCAGCCGCGCAGATCGACCGCGGTGATCGTCATGCGCTTGGTCAGCTCGACCACCGTGATCACGGAGACCAGCGAGCTGTCCTTGAGCAGCGCGATGAAGTCGTTGGTCACGCCGGGCAGCGCCACGCGGAAGCGCCTGCGGCATCACGATCGCGGCGCAGCGCCAGGCGCCGGCTCATGCCCAGCGCCAGCGCCGCCTCCATCTGGCCGATCGGGATCGGCCTGAATTCCGGCGCGATAGATCTCGGCCTCGTACGCGGCGTAGTTGAGGCCGAGCCCCACGATGGCCGCCGTCCAGGCGTCGAGCGGCAGCAGGCCGCGCCAGGCCGTAGTAGAGCAGGTACAGCTGCAGCAGCACCGGCGTCCCGCGCACCACCTCGACGTAGGCGGTGGCAAGCGGGCGCGACCCGCGGCATGTAGAGCCGCGCCAGCGCCAGCAGCACGCCGAGCGGAATCGCCAGCGCCATCGCCGCCGTCGGAGATCACCAGCGTGGCGACCGCCGCCACGCAGAAACAGCTCCAGCTGATGGAGATCGAGCGGGCGCGCCCCCACGGCGTCGCGGGTCGTCGCGGCCGCGCCGGCGGGCGCGCTCTGGTCGCGCAGCCGCGCCAGCCGATCCTGGCGCGGGCCGTCGAGGCCATAGGGCGCGAGGATGCGATGCAGCTCGCCGCTGGCGATGATGCGGTCGAGGGCGCGATCGATCGCCGGCAGCAGGTCGCCGTCGTCGCGCCGCACCGCCGATGGCGTACCGCCCCTCGCCGACATCGCCGACGACCCGCAGGGTGGGGTGCCGGGGCTGGTAGCGCTCGACGATGATGTCGTCGAGCAGCACGGCGTCGGTGCGCCCCTGTTCGAGGTCGATGTACGGTTCGTCGACCCCCTCGTAGGGGACGGGGTTGGCGCCAGCGGCGATCAGCATGTCCCACGCCTGCGAGTTGGCGAGCGTGCCGACCCGCCGCCCGCTCAGCGACGGCAGGTCGGGGAAGCGGTGCGCGCGCTGATCGTCGGCGCGCACCACCAGCCGTTCCGCGAAGAGAAAATAGGGGCGCGAGAAGGCGATGCGCCCCGCGCGCGCCGGCGTCACCTCCAGGCCGTTGAGCGCGACGTCGAACGTGCCCCGCTCCAGCGACGGCACCAGCGTCGACCAGTCGTTCTGGACGAAGCGCGGCTTTCACGCCCAGCTCGCGCGCGAGCGCCGCGGCCAGATCGACCTCGAAGCCACGCAGCTCGGTCGGGTGCGCCGGATCCTCGAACACGAACGGCTCGCCCCCCTGCCGATCGGCGCCCCAGCGCAGCTCGCCGGCGTGGGTGACGCGCGCGAGGCCGCCCGGCGGGGTCGCTGCGCCGCGCGTGCCGCAGCCGGCGGCGATCAGCGCGAACGCGGCGCCGAGCACCGGCGGGAAACGGCGCTGGGCGGCGGGACCGCAGCCGTCGCCATCATGCACCGGTCCACCGTGTCACCGTTCCCGCGCCTACGGTATCAGCGATTACGGTCCGACGCTGACCGGCGGGCATTCGCCACCCGGCAGGCAGATGTTGGGCGCGCAGTAGGTGCCGACGGTCAGGTAGTTGCAGCAGGTGGCGTTGCTTCCGCAGAAGTCGGACGCGAGGCCAGCGCACAGATCGCCCGCGTCGGGGGCGCTGTTCACGCTGACCAGCGTGCAGATGCAGGGGACACCGTCGAGCCTGATCGTGAGGAAGGGGTCGCAGGTGCAGCGGAAGTTGCCGTTGTTGGGGCACTCGTTTCCGCCCGGCGTGCACGGCTTGCCGATCCCCTTCTCGTTGCCGGCGGCCGGCGGGCAGCCGGGCGGCAGGTCGAGCGAGACCTCGTATGCATCGACCGGGTGTGCGTCCGGGATCTGACCGCCGCCGCCAGCCGAGCACCCGGTTGCGAGGACCAGCGTGACGACGATCCTCCGGGCCGACGCGCGAAACTGCTTCATCTCCCCTGACATTACAACGTTTGCGGCCGTCGTTGGAAGACCGGCGGGAAGCCGGCGAAGACCGGCGGGAAGGCCGGTGGGCCGGTGACACGGTGGCAGCCGTGGGAGCGACCGCTGGTCAATCGAAGCTGGCGCCGAACCGCAGCGTCAGAGAGTTGGTGCCGGCGTACTGCAGCACGCCGAACACCTCGCTGTCCCGGGTCAGCCCGCGTCGGCCGATGGCGTCGACGCGAAATCGGCCAAAATGAATCTGCAAGTCGATGTTGAGATCGGCGGACACCAGGCCGTTCACCTTCTCGAAGTACATCGCCGTGACCCGATTGAGCTGCACGTCGGTCTGCAGATCGGCGGCGAGCGCAAGCGCCGAGACCGGCGACCAGACGATCGCGTAGTGGGCGCTCCAGAAAAGGAGGTTGGGCACGATGATGCGCAGGTCTTGAAAGTTGCCGTCGGGGCCGGTCATCAGCGTGACCCCTTCGTTGGCGATGAAGCCGAGCCGGCCGACCGACGCGGCGAAGATCGCCGTCGGCTCGATGTGGAAGTAGTAGGGAAAGACGTACTTCCCCAGCGACACCATGTCGACCAGATGGAACTGAAAGACCACGGTGTGCGTCGGCAGGCGCGCGCGTAGGCCGAATCCGCCGATGAGCGCGCCCGCGCGGTCGAGCGGCTGCGTCCAGGTCGCTCCCAGACGCAGATCACCGAGCGATGTCGCCCTCTGGTGCTTGTCGACGTCGATCGGCGTACCCCCAGGTATCTGGGTGACGTCGATCGTCGTGATGTTCGAGAAGGTCAGCTCGCCGTCGAACGAGAAGCGGCGCCAGGCCCGGCTGCCCCCCACCGCGAAACGATAGTTGTACGCGCTGCCGGCGACCAGCGGCAGCCCCGACAGGTCGCCGGTGCGGCCGTAGCCACCGTCGAGATAAAGGCGGGTCTGCGGCACCGGCAGGCGCAGCCCCGGCCCCTCGACCGGCGCTGGCGCGTAGTCGCCGAGGAAGCTCTGCGGGAACAGGGGCTCGTCCGCTGGGGCGTCCGCGTCAGTTGAATCGTCCGCTGGGGCAACCTCAGCCGCATTCGCGCCAGCGGGACGAGGGTTCCCGTCCTCATCGATCGGGGCGTCGCCGCCGAGACAGAGCAGGGCGACACCGAGCCAAAACAACACTCAGTCAGCGAATCGCAGCGACGGAACGAAGTCAACGGAGATCGGAAGAGGCGCGCCCCGGGGCGGTCGCATTTTGGAATTCGCGTCGCGCTTGCCACGCCGCGGCTGATAGCTGATCCTTGGCGCGTGAGCGACGTCCTGATTCGCCGCGCGAAGCGGTCAGAGCTGGGGGCGGTGGCGCGGATGGCCGCGGCGCTGGTTCGCGAGCACCACGCCTCCGATCCGCAGCGCTTCATGCTGGTCGAGCCGGTCGAGGAGGGCTACCGCGGCTGGCTGGAGAAGGAGCTCGGCCGCCGGAGCGCGGTGATCCTGATCGCCGAGGAAGACCTAGAGATCGTCGGCTACGCCTACGGGACCCTGGAGCCACGCAACTGGAACGAGCTCCTGGACGCGTGCGGCAAGCTCAACGACGTCTACGTCGCGCGCGCGGTGAGGCGGCGTGGCATCGCGCGCCGCCTCATCGAGGCCATGCTGTTCGAGCTCAAGGGCCTGGGGGCGCCGCGCGTGGTGCTCACGTCGGCCGACGGAAATCGAGCCGCCCAGCAGCTGTTCCAATCGCTCGGCTTCCGCAGGACCATGATCGAGATGACGAGGGAGCTGGAGCGCGAACCGCCGTCCGAGGGGTAGCGGTTGCGGGACCGCACCGGGGCGGGTGGTTGGAAACGGCTGGGCTGCGGGATGTGAGGACGGCTCCCCTCTCTCCGTTGTGGGGGCCGAAGGAGGGGGTATGGGTCCCGTGCTCAAACATCCTTTGGCGCGAGGAGTGCTGAACTGTGCTTGGCAGGCGGTAACCCGCGCCTCAGGAACTGCGCGCGGGACCCATACCCCCTCCTCCGGCCGCCGCGACAATCTACGTTCGATGCGCCTGCTATACCGATCCGGAGGGCACAGCAAGAAAAAAAAGATCTATCGGACGCGGCCTTGCAGCGACGAACATCGGCCGTTCAATATTTCCGGCCTCGCTTCCTGAGGCGACGAAGGATGAATCCAGCCGGCGGCGAGGTGACGTCCGATAGATCTATATTTTTGTGGGCCCACCCCTCCGGATCGGAGCCGCAGGCGCATCGAACGCGCACGGCTCGGTGTAGAACCGCAAGGTGTTCATCTCGCTGACCGCGAACCATCGGGTGCGCAGGTGGTTGCGTTCGGTCATCTTCCTGAGCATTGTCCTGCCGGGGGCCTGTCGCTCTCAACGAGGATTGCCGACGATGAGTGATCAGCCGCTGCCGGGAGCGCAGGTCTTCGATGCGCCGCTGGTGAACCGCCTGCACGCGGCGCTGCAGGCGCAGGGGCCGAGCTACGTTCCGCGCACGCACCACCTGGTCGGCCAGGCCCCTCGGGTGACACCGAAGTACACGAATCGGCTGATCCTGCAGTCGAGCCCGTATCTGCTGCAGCACGCGCACAACCCGGTGAACTGGTACCCCTGGGGTGACGAGGCGTTCGATGAGGCGCGGCGTACCGGGCGTCCGGTGTTCCTGTCGATCGGATATTCGACCTGCCACTGGTGCCACGTCATGGAGGGCGAATCGTTCGAGGACGAGGAGATCGCCCGCTTCATGAACCAGCACTACGTCTGCATCAAGGTCGACCGCGAGGAGCGGCCCGACGTCGACGCGATCTACATGACCGCCGTGCAGGCGCTGACCGGATCGGGCGGCTGGCCGATGAGTGTCTGGCTGACGCCGGCGCGCGAGCCGTTCTTCGGTGGCACCTATTTTCCGCCGCGCGACGGCGCGCGCGGTGCGCAGCACGGCTTCCTGACCGTCCTCGGCGAGCTGGCGCAGACCTACGCCAAGGATCCCGAGCGGGTGAAGAAGGCGTCGGAGGCGCTGTCGCGCGCGGTGCGCGAGGAGATGGACGCGCAGGCGACACCCGCGGCCGGCGCGACCGGGATCTCGACCCGACCGATCGCGGCCGCGGTCGCCTATTACAAGCAGGCGTTCGACAGCGTGGAAGGCGGCGTGCGCCGCGCGCCCAAGTTCCCATCGAACATTCCGGTGCGTCTGCTGTTGCGCTATCACCGCCGCACCGGCGACGCCGAGGCGCTGCAGATGGCGGTGTTGACGCTGGAGAAGATGGCCGGCGGCGGCATGTACGATCAGCTCGGCGGCGGCTTTCATCGCTACTCGACCGACGCGCGCTGGCTGGTGCCGCACTTCGAGAAGATGCTGTACGACAACGCCCTGCTCGCGGTCGCCTACGCCGAGGCGTTTCAAGTGACGGCGCGCGCCGACTTCGCGCGTGTGCTGCGCGAGACGCTGGACTACGTGCTGCGCGAGATGACCGCGCCCGGCGGCGCGTTCTACTCGGCGACCGACGCCGACTCCGAGGGCGAGGAGGGGAAGTTCTTCGTCTGGAGCGAGAAGGAGCTGCGCCAGTTGCTGGGCGACGGCGCGCCGCGCTTCATGCGTTACTACGGCGTCACCGCCGGTGGAAACTTCCACGAGATTCCGGGCGCCAACATCCTGAACGCGGCCCATCCCGACGAGGTCGAGTGGGCGGCGCTGGCGCCGGCGCGCGCCACGCTGTACGCGGCGCGCGCGCGGCGGGTGCCGCCGCTGCGCGACGACAAGCAGCTGGCGGCCTGGAACGGGCTCATGATCTCGGGGCTGGCCGTCGGCGGGCGGATCCTGGGCGACGCCCGCTACGCCGCCGCTGCCGCGCGCGCCGCCGACTTCGTGCTCACGCACATGCGCGACGGCGATCGGTTGAGGCGCAGCTTCAAGGCGGGCACGCCGTTGCCCGCGGCGGCCGCCTGGGGATTCCTCGACGACTACGCCTTCCTGGCGGCGGGGCTGTTCGACCTGTACGAGGCGACGTTCGATGTTCGCTGGCTGCGCGAGGCGCTGGCGACCGCCGACGCCACCGAGCGCCGCTTCGCCGACGCGCAGCGCGGGGGCTGGTACATGACCAGCGAAGAGCACGAACGGCTGATCGCGCGCGAGAAGCCGGCCTACGACGGCGCTGAACCGTCGGGGACGTCGGTCGCGCTGCGGAACGCGCTGCGCGCCTATGCGTTCACCGGCGACGAACGCTGGCGCATCGTGGCCGAGAAGGGGCTCGCCAGCCTACACCCCGTGCTCGACAGCAAGCCGGTGGCGATCACCGAGGCGTTGCTGGCGCTCGACGCCTTCACCGACGTCGGCCGCGAGGTGGCGCTGGTCTGGGCAGCGCAAAAGGGAGACCAAGAGAAACACGAAGAGGGACACGGAAGCGGAGACGCGGGCGGCGCGGCCGTCGAACCGCTGCGTGCGGTCCTGCGCCGGACCTTCCTGCCCAACGCCGTGCTCGCGGGCGCCGCCGAAGGTGACGCCATCGCGGCGCTGGCCCAGGTCGCGCCCTTCGTCGCCGAGAAGGTGGCCCAATCGCGCCGCGCGACCGCCTACGTCTGCGAGCACGGGCACTGCGAGCTGCCCGCGACCGATCCCGCCGAATTTGCGCGGCAGCTCGCCAAACCGGCGCGCCCCTACTGAGCGCGCCAGGGCCGATGCTGGTCGGATTGGAAAGAAACGCCATGACGCCAGAGACGCCAAAGGCCGGATTTTTGGATTTCAGATCCTGGCGTCCTGGCGTCTTGGCGTTTGACCACCAGCATTGCGTTCTAGAGCTCGTACGGTGAGGGGCGGCGCAGCGGGAAGAGCGCCGCGGCGATGTCGCGCGCCGGCACGTCGAACAGCACCTCCAGCCGACGCAGCACGACGACGTTGATCCGGCCGAGGGGTGGTTTGACGACCGCCTCCACGAAGGCGGTGTCCACGAAGGCGGTGTTGGCGAAGGCCGGGTCAAGCTCGGCGGCCGACGCGGCGTCGACACCGGAATCCGCGCGCGCGGCGCTCCCATCCTCGGCCGGTCGCTGGCGTCGTCGAATCGCGAACGCCGCGCGCATCAGCCGGTGGTAGCCGTCGATCCAGGCCATCCAGGGTTCGGGGGGCGCGCCCGCGGCCGCCTCCTCCGCCGCAGCCGCGCGCCGCATCAGCTCCGCCGCCCCCAGCGTGTCCAGCTCGCGCAGGCAGCCCGGGAACTCCCGGGCCAGCCCGCGCAGCGCTGCCATCGTGTCGCGGTCAGTCGGCCGCGCCGCCGCCGCCCCCCCGGCATCGCGCCGCGCCCGCAACGCGACCAGCGTCCGATACTTGTGCGCCAGAGCCTGCAGGTCGCCGACGCCGAGGGTCACGCCGCGAGAGTCTACTTGATCGGGAAGTACCCGACCTTCAACACCACCGCCTGCCCATCGGCCGACAGCACCCAGTCGACGATCGACTTGATCTCGGCCGCCGGCTTGGTGCGCAGGTAGAAGAACAGAGGCCGCGACAGGGGATAGGTGCCGTTCTTGACGGTCACGTCGGACGGCGCGATGCCCGCGGCCGCGGCGTCCTTCTTGATCTTGATGACCTTGATCCCCTTGGCGTAGGCGGCGCCACCGTAGCCGATCGAGTTCTTCTCCTTCGAGACCGCGTTGACGACGGCGGCCGTCCCCGGCATCGCCTGGGCGCGCGGGGTGTAGTCGGCATTGGCCAGCACGTGCTCCTTGAAGAACACGTAGGTGCCCGAGCTGTTCTCGCGCGAGTAGGGGATGATCTTGGCGTCGGGGCCGCCGACCTCTTTCCAGTTGCTGATCTTGCCGGTGAAGATCCCCTTGAGCTGCTCCATGGTCAGCTCGTTCAGCGAGTTGCTGTCGTTCAGGTAGACCGAGAGCCCGTCCTTGGCGACGACGATCTCCTCGGGCAGCGCGCCGGTCTTCTCCTTGAGCTGCGCCTTCTCGGCGTCCTTCATGCTGCGCGACGCCTCGCAGATCTCGGTGGTGCCGTTGATCAGCGCGCTGATGCCGGTGCCCGAGCCACCGCCGGTGACCTGGATCGTCGTCTCGGGGTGCTTCTTCATGTACTCCTCGGCCCACCGCTGGCCGAGCACCACCATGGTGTCGGAACCCTTGATCGAGACCGTCCCGGCCTGTGCGATCGCCGGAGCCGCGACCGACATCGCCGCGGTCGCCATTGCCAAAATCGTGGTCTTCATGTGCATGGAAAGATCTCCCTTCGAAATCAATGGACGTGAGTTTGGGTCGCGGTCATTCAAAGCCGTGATCGGGTCCCCTTCTCGCAGACATCTTCGGGGGGCGACGTGTCGATTAGGTGACAACGGCGAAAACTTTTGTGCCGCCGGACAAACGAAAAAGCGGGCCGAACTGGTCGGCCCGCCTTTTGCGATTCAATTTGTTCTGGCAGCGAGCGCTAGAAGATGTACCAGGCCGAGAAACCCACGCGGTTGTTGGTGGCCTTGGTGCCGTCGAGATAGGTCTGCTTGTAGAGAGCGTAGTCGACCGCGAAGCGAATCGAGCCGGTGGCGTCGACGAAGTAGCAGCCTTCGAACCAGTCCGACTTATTGAAGAGGCTGTTGCTCCTCCCCGCCACCGAGTTCGGGGCCGTTCCGGTCGCCGGCACTCCGTTCGCCGCCGACGCCAGGGCGTCGATATTGGGCGACGTCATATGCGAGTAGTTCGCCGTGACCCACATGCGAATGGGCGTCGGGAAGTAGTACTGCAGGCCGACGATGGTCGACCACCAGCGGATGGCGTGCAGCACGCCGTCGGGCGTGTAAGCGACCAGGCCGTTGTCGACGTTCTGCGGGTAGACCTGCGCCTGGCCCATGGCATTGTTCGGCAACGGCGCGAAGGAGGCCCCGCCGGTGAGGCCGGTATAGAGATCGGCGATCGATTGACCGTAGACGTACGATGCGTTGAGCGTCAGCGCGTTGCCGTCGTTGACCGTCGCCGCGGGGATGATCGGGATGAGCGCGTCAGCGGAGATGCCCCAGCTGGTGATCGAGCGCGTCGAGGTCGGCGACGAACTGAACTCCGGCACCTTGAAATGGCGGCCGACGCCCGAGATGCCGATCGCAGCCGGATCGACCGCCGTGCCGGTGCCGCCCGCGGTGTGCAGCGCTTTGAAGTGGTTGATCAAAAGGCGGACACCGGCCTGGCCGTCCGGCACGGCTGAATCCCGCTCCGGCGGGCGCAAAGCGGCGACCGCCACCTCGACGTTGACCGCGTCGCTCTTGATGATCTTGGACAAACGCAGCTGCGGCGTGCGCGAATAGATCTGGCCCGGGACGCCTTGCAGCACGACGGTGTTGGGGTGGAAGTACGACTGCCAGCCGAAGAGCTCCCAGTACTGGCCGGCCATCACATCGACGATTGGCGTCTCCATCTTCAGCATGAAGTGGCGGACACGGAAGGTCGGGTTGTTGAAGAACGCCGCCTCGGTTACCGCGGGCGTACCGATTGGGTTCGGTGCGCCCAGCGGCTGGTTGCCGAGGAAGTCCATCTCGGCCAGCGCCGAGCTCTTGATGTTCTCCGTCTCCGGCCCCTTGAGCTTGAACCCGAGGCGCGAGTTGCGTACGCCGAAGGTCGTGCGACCGTGGTTGGCGGGGTAGCTATAAGCGCCGTTGATGCCGCTGTGGGCGACCGCGCCGTTGCCGGGGAGGTCGGTGAAGCTCTGGGTCGAGTCGTACATCGAATCGAACTCGACGAAGCCGTACAGCGTCGCCGCGAACTTGGCCAACACCACGCCTGTGGGAGAGGGCGGGGGTGGCGGGGGCGGCGCCGGCGGCATTGGAACGACCACCACCGGCGGCGGCGGTATCATCGGAGCCGGGGGCGGAGGAGCCGCCTCGGCGGCAGGTGGTGCAGCGACAGGGGCTTCCGCTCCGGGGGGAGCAGCGGGGGCTTGCGGGGTGGGCTGCGCGAGCACCGTTCCATTCCAGAGCGCCGTGGACGCGAGGAGCACGAAAGCGTGCGTCGCCCGCCTGACTCGATTCTTTTCGATCATGTGCGTCGCCTCCTTGTAGGCGGGGCGCATCATGCGCAGAGCTTCGTGACAATCAGGTGACGCTCAAGCATTTGTTCTGTGACGACATCGGTCGACGAAGATTGCATTTGGCGGGTGGGTTGAACAGACTCAGGTGATGACCCTACGACGGGGAACAACTCTATTTCCTTTGATCTTCGCGGCACTTACGCTCGGAGCCTGCCGCACGAAGGGACCGGCGCCGGTCGAGGCACCGAGCGTGACGCCGGTTGCGCTTCCAGCCGCTGCCCCAGCCGCTCTTCCCACGCCGACGGGCGCCGCCGTCGCGCCGAGGGTCGCCGGCGCGCCTGGCAAGATCGCGCTCGAGGTCACCGACGAAGGATTCGTTCCCAGTCGGATCCCCGCGAAGAAGGGGCAGCCGATCACGCTCGCGATCACGCGCAAGACCGACCACACCTGCGCGCGCGAGATCATGTTTCAAGGCCAGGACGGCAAGACCCCCTTGCCGCTCGACAAGACCGTCGACGTGACTTACACGCCCAAGGCCAGCGGCGAGCTCAAGTTCGGCTGCGCGATGGGGATGATGGTCAGCGGCGTGCTGGCCGTCAGCGAGTAGGACGGCTACGCGCTGGGCGCGCACCGGGGCGGGTGGTGTGAAACGGCGAGGCTGCGGGAGGTGAGGACGGCTTCCCTCTCTCTGTTGTGACGGCCGAAGGAGGGGGGATAGGTCCCGTGCTCAAACAGCTCAAACATCCTTTGGCGCGAGGAGTGCTGAACTGTGCTTGGCAAGCGGTAACCCGCGCCTCAGGAACTGCGCGCGGGACCTATCCCCCCTCCTCTGGCCGCCGATACAAGCTACGTTCAGTGCGCCTGCCGCACTGATCCGGACGGGGCTCAACAATAAGAAAAAGATCTATCGGACGCGACGTTGTAGCGACGAATGACGGGCGCTCAATATTTTCAGCCTCGCTGCCTGAGGCGACGAAGGATGATTCCAACTGGACGGCGAGGCGGCGTCCGATAGCTCTCTCTATTTTTTGCTGAGCCCTCCGGATCTCAGCGGTGCAGGCGCAGTGAACGTAGGTTGTCACCGGCGGGAGGAGTGGGGATGGGGTCCGCGCGCAGTTCCTGAGGCGCGGGTTATCGCTTGCCAAGCACAGTTCAGCACACCTCGCGCCAAAGGATGTTTGAGCCTCAAGATCCTACACAAGTATTGCGTCTGAGATCTGAGCATGATCTAAGCAAAGGATGAAGGAAATCGCAGGCGTCGCGGGCGGGATCGAAGGGGAGTACGAAGGGGCAGACCTGGGGGACGCGAGGTTGGGTCGACGACTGGTTAAGCTGGCGACTCGGGCGGCGGGGGGCCCGGACGGGAGCTTCCCGAAGAGAGCCGAGACCGACTCGGATCTGGAGGCGACATACCGGTTTTTGGGTAACGAGAAAGTGAGTGCCTCGGAGATCTTGGCGCCGCACATCAGGCAGACGGTGCGACGAGCGAGAGAGGTGACGGGCACAGTCGTGGTGGCGCACGACACCACGGAGTTCAACTTCGGGCAGACAGGGCGGCAAGACCTGGGTCGCGTAGGCCAGGGAAAAAGCTATGGGTTTTACGGACACTTCGCTCTGGCGGTGTCGTGTGATGAAGCACGAAATCCACTGGGCATCCTGGCGATGGCGATACACCAACGGGGCGAAAAGAAGGCGGTTCGGACTCGTCTGGAAGAGCAGACTGACCCGACAAACGAAGGTCTTCGGTGGGGCCGGTCAGTGGCGCAGGTGGAAGAGGTGTTGCCTGGGGTGATTCATGCGATGGATCGCGAAGCTGATAGCTACGCGCTGATGGCCGAGTTGATCGAGAAGAAGCGACGCTTCGTCATCCGCATGGCGCAGGCGGAGAGGAGGTTGGCGGAAGGGGAAATTCGGACCATTGGAGAGGTCCTGCATCGAGCTCGGACGCTCGCGCACCGTGAAGTGCCAATCTGTGCCCGCGGAGAAAACAAGATGCCGTCGTATCGGAAGCATCATCCGCCGCGAGCGGCGCGTCTGGCGCAACTGAGCGTGAGCAGCGAAACGGTGACGGTGGCCAGGCCCGGGTCAGCGTCTCCATCTTTATGCCCGACAGAAAGACTGACCCTCAATATGGTCCGTGTATTCGAGGACAGCCCCCCACCGGGTGAGCCGCCGGTCGAATGGTACCTGTGGACCACGGAGCCCGTCGATACAGCCGAGCAAGCACTGGCGGTCGTCGATGCCTACCGCTGCCGCTGGGTGATCGAGGAGTATTTCAAGGCCCTCAAGACCGGCTGCGCGATCGAGCGACGGCAGCTCGAGACGACGCGTGCTCTGGTCAACGCGCTCGCCCTTTTCGCTCCTATCGCGTGGCGCCTACTGCTTCTCCGTACGCTGGCTCGCCAGCAGCCAACCGAACCCGCAGCCTCAATCCTCAGCGACTCCCAACTCCAATGCCTTCGGTTCATGCTTCGCCGGCGGAAGCGCCCCGACCTTCCTCAGGTTCCGACTGTCGCTGACATCTTTCTTGGAATCGCCGCAGTCGGAGGGCACCTCAAGCGCAACGGCCTTCCAGGCTGGGCGGTTATCGGCAGAGGCTACGATCAGATCCTCTGCATGCAGGTCGGATACGAAGCCGCCATGACCGAAAGATACGATCAATCATGAGGT
>CAVZVU010000007.1:0-14309 GCA_963778795.1 uncultured Pseudomonadota bacterium
TGGGCCAAAGCATCTCGTTTTTTCCGCGGTCTTGCCCGCGTCCCGCCGGAGGTTTCGTGGTTTGCCCCTTGCTGCGCGGGGTTAATCTCAATGCTGGTCGGACAAGGAAAACGCCATGACGCCAGAGACACCAGCGTCCGGACTTTCCAGCGTCCGGACATTGGCGTCCTGGCGTCTTGGCGTTAGACCAAACCGCATCGGGCCTACCCCTCCTGCGGCGCGCCGGCGGGCCGTCACCCGCGGGTCATCTGCCCAGGCCGATCCGGAACCATCGTGTAACGGTGCGCACGCCGGTGCTGGGCTTCGGGCGGCATTGCCCTTGCTGAATCATCACCCGCGAGGTGGGCATGGCTCGGCGACAAACAGGGCAGCAGACGTGGCGCAGCGGCAGGCTCTTGTGGGTGTTGGTCCTGACGGGGCTTTCGCCGCTGGGTTGCGGCTCCGGCAATGCCGGCGGCGGGGCGTTGATGGGAAACGGCGGCGCCGGCGGTGACGCGCCGCCCATCGACGGGGCGGCCCCGCCCGACGGGGCGATCTCCAACGAGAGACCGCAGCCGGCATTTCCGATCTTCGACGACACCCGCATGCACGACGTGACCCTCACGATGGCGCCCGCCGACTGGCAGTCGATCCTCGACGATTCGGGCGGTGATGACTGGCGGCACGCGACCTTCACGTACGACGGCGTGGTGGTCGAGGACGTCGGCGCCCGCCCGTCGGGCGAGTCGTCGCGCTTTCCCGGCAACCCGAAGATGTCGGTGCGGATCAAGTTCGACGCGTTCGGTGAGCGCGGGACCTTCGGGGGCCTCAAAGAGGTCAAGCTCAAGGGCCAGTACGGCGACCAATCGTTGATGCGCGACCGGCTGGCGTTCTTCGTGTTTCGGCCGATCATGCCGACGCCGCAGCAGGCGCACGCGCGCATGGTGGTCAACGGCGACCTGCGCGGCCTTTACTCCGTGGTCGAGGTCTGGGACTCGAAATCGATCAAGGAGCACTTCAGCGAGCCGGTGGGGCCGCTATACCGCCTGCGGGGCGTGATCGGGACCGATCCCTACGCGTACATCAGCGGCGACCCCGCGGCCTATGTTCCGCTCCCCTGGGAGCCGCACATCGACCATCCCTCGCGCGGCGACGAGGTGATCGGGCCCTTCCTGCAGACCATGGCCACCGCACCCGCGAAGCTGGCCGACGTCGCCGATATCGATACGCTGCTCGGATTCCTGGCCGCCAACGTCGTCGTCATGAACACCGACGGCCTGATCGGCGACACCGGCGTCGAGGACCACTTTCAGTACTTCGATCCCGCCAGCGGCAAGTTCTTCGTCCTGCCCTGGGATCCGGACAACACCTTCAGCTCGGCGGCCGAGATGCCGAACCGCGGGATCTACGCGCGCTTCAGCAAGAGCGTGTTGACGCGGATCGTCCGCGACACGGCCGACTTCCGCGCGCGCTACAAGGCCAAGATCACCGCGGTGATGGCGGCGGTGCCGGCCTCGGCGGTGCAAGCGGAGGTCGATCGCATCTATCAGCAGATCAAGGACGTCGCCCACGAAGACCCGTACAAGGGGTTTTCGAACGCCGCCTTCGACTGGAACCCGGCCTACCTCAAGAGCTTCATCTCCGCGCGCTACGCCAACGTCGCCGATCAGGTCGCCAACGGCCCGTGAGCGGCCGGCGGCTGCGTGTTTACTAGCTGCGGGCGCGGCCGAAACGCGTGCAGCTGCTGCGACAGGTAGCCGGTCGGGAACGGCTCGGTGATGCCGTAGCCCGACGGCTTGCCGGCGGGGCGGTGGGCGGTGCCGAGCAGCCAGTCCCAGAAGGCGAACTTGGTGGCGAAGTTCACGCCGTCGCGGATCTCGATGGCGTGGTGCCAGCGGTGCATCTCGGGGCCGTTGATGATCCACTGTAGCCGCCCCGATGCGCACGTCGATGTTGGAGTGGATGTACATGCCCCAGACCGCGTCGAGGGTGAGCTTGATCAGCGCGATCTGGGGCGCCGCGCCCAGCAGCACCATGCGGCGCGAACTCGATGGTCTGATTGATCAGGATCTCGACAGCGTGCGAGCGCGCGCCCGACAGCCAGTCGACGTCGGCGGTGGCGTGGTGCGCCTCGTGGATGCGCCAGAGCAGCGGCGATCGATGCTGCAGGCGGTGGAAGAGATAGATGTACAGATCGTGGGTCACCACGAAGAAGGCGACCTGCGCCGCGACCGGCCACCCGCTGACGAGATGGAGCCGCGACAGGCCGCTCGCGCCGTCGAGCCACCCGATGATGCGCGCGATCACCAACCCGAGCAGGTAGCTCTGGCTCAGCGCGTACCCGATCAGGTCGACACCGATCCCGGCGCGCAGCAGCTTCTGGCCGCGCGCGTACGGCCAGCGCCGCTCCAGCGCGATCAGGATCAGCGCGGCGGCCACGATCGCGATCGGAGAGAGAATCCGCCAGGTCGCGACGACGTCGGGGATGCGGGCGGGGGTCGTCGGCAGCGCGGACCTCAGTTGGTGGGGCTGGTGGCGACGCTGGCGACGCGGCGGAGCTTCTGCCGCGCCGCGAGCTCGCCCTCGTAGATCCGCTTCACGCCGTCGCCCAGCGACCTCTCGATGTCGCGGATGTTGGCGACCAGCCGCAGCAGACCGCCGATCTCGACCGACGCTGCCTGGTCGCTGCCCCACATCGCGCGGTCGAGGGTGATGTGCCGCTCGACGAACGACGCGCCCAGGGTCACGGCGGCCCAGGTCGGCGCCAGGCCGACCTCGTGCCCCGAGTAGCCGATGGCGCAGTCGGGGTACTCGGCCTTCAGCGTGCGGATCATGTTCAGGTTCAGGTGCTCGGGCGGGCAGGGGTAGCTCGACGTCGAGTGGGCGATCAGCAAGTTTTCGCGCCCCACGGCGGCGACGGCGGCGTCGATCTCCTCCACCGTCGACATGCCGGTCGAGATGATCAGCGGCCGCCCGGTCGCGCGCATCCTCTTCAGCAGCGGGATGTCGGTCAGCGACGCCGACGCCGCCTTGTAGCAGGGTGGGGCGAACGACTCGATGAAGTCGACCGACTCCTCGTCCCAGCACGACGCGAACCAGAGCATGCGGCGCTCGGCGCAGTAGCGATCGATCTCGGCGAACTCGCGCGGGCCGAACTCCATGCGGCGCCGGTATTCGATGTATGTCATGCGGCCCCACGGCGTGTCGCGCTCGATGCCCCACTGGTCGCGCGGCACGCACTTCTCCGGCGTGCGCTTCTGGAACTTCACCGCGTCGGCGCCCGCGAGCACCGCGCCGTCGATCAGCCGCTTGGCCACCTCGACCGACCCGTTGTGGTTGATCCCGATCTCGCCGATCACGAACACCGGCGCACCGGCGCCGACCCCCTTGTCGCCGACGCGCACCCGCACCGAGTCGGCCACCAGTCGCGCGGGCGTTGCCGGCAGGAGCTCACTCGTCGCTGTCGTCACTCTGGTCGTCACTCTGGTCGTCCCGCTGGGCGTCACTGTCGCTGTCGGGGTCGCGTCTTTTGCCTTCATGGCGAATCTCCCCATTGGTAGTCGCGGTTGTCGATCGCCTTCGGCGTCCGTGCCTGGGCGCGCAGTCCGAGAATCCATTCGGCGAAGTCACGAAAGGCGCCGTAGCCGCCGGGGCGCGCGCAGCGGTAGTGCGCGCCGTGCAGCAACGTGCGCACGGCATCGAGCGGCGCGCCGACCAGGCCGCTGCGCGCGACCGCCGTCATGATCTCCGCGTCGTTGACGTCGTCGCCGATGTACGCCAGCTGGCCGAGCTCGATCCCGGTCTCCTCGAGCAGGCGCGGCAGCGCCGCCTTCTTGTCACCGACGCCGAGGTAGCAGTAGCGGATGTTCAGCTTGTCGGCGCGGCGCTGGACCAGCTTCGACGACTCGCGGGTCATGAAGGCGATCTCGATGCCGTCGGCGCGCAGGCGCTCGACGCCCATCCCGTCGCGCACCGAGAAGCGCTTGAGCGCCTCGCCTTGCTCGGAGTAGTAGACGCCGCCGTCGGTGAGGACGCCGTCGACGTCGGTCGCGACCAGCTTGAGGCGCGCGGCGCGCAGCAGCAACTCGTGCTCGAGCAGGGGCGCGCTGACGGGCAGACCGTCGTTCGTGGTCGCGATGCGGTCGATCGCCATGTGGTCCTTCACCATGCCGTCCAGCCTCCGTCGATCACGAGATTCGCCCCGGTCATGTAGCTGGACGCATCGCTGGCCAGGAAGACGATGGCGCCGCGCAGCTCGTCGGCGTCGGCCATCCGGCCCAGCGGTGTCCGCCGGCTGTAGCTCTCGACGAAGTACTCTTCTTGCCCGGCCTGGGCGACGCCGCCCGGCGACAGGCTGTTGACGCGCACACCCCGGTCGGCCCAGTAGGTGGCCAGGAACCTGGTGAAGGCCAACACCGCGCCCTTGCTCGCCGGATAGACCGGGCTCTTCCAGAAGGCCTGCGAGCCGTCGGGGCGCCGATAGATGCTCTGGTCAGGGGCGACCATGCCGTAGGTCGACGCGATGTTGATGATGCTGCCGCTCCCGCGCCGGGCCATCTCGGCGCCCAAGACCTGACACGCCAGGAACGTCCCGGTCACGTTGACGTCCAGCGCGCGGCGAAAGCTCTCGACGGGATAGTTCTCGAAACGGGACAGCCGGGCGGCCGTTTCAGCGTCGGCAAAGCGATCGTTGACCGCGGCGTTGTTCACCAGGATGTCGATGCGATCGCCGGCCCGCAGGGCCGCGTCGCGCACGCCCGCCAGCGACGCGGCGTCGGTGATGTCGGCGGTGACGGCGTGCAGGCGCCGCAGCCCCAGGTCCTCGAGCGCGCGCACCGTGGCCTGGCACCCCGCGCTGTCGGCGTCAGTGGCGATCACGGTCGCCCCCGCGTCGCCGAGCGCGCGGCAGTGCTCGCGTCCCAGCAAGCCGGCGGCGCCGGTCACGACGGCGACGCGGCCTTCGAGCGAGAACGACGCCAGCGTCGACACGCCGTCACGCGCGGGCATCGACATCGGGCACCTCCTTCAGCGGCGCGGGCGGCTTCGGCTTCAGGTTGAAGTTGCCGGTGCGGCGGAAGACCGGCTCGACCGGCTGACCGCGCAACGCCGCTTCGAGGCGCCGCTCCTGCAGCGCCGTTCGCAGCAGCGGCAGCACTTCGGCGTAGGCGCGCAGCAGATGCGCGATGTCGTCCTCGGAGTGGGCCGCCGACAGGTTGTGAAATCCGCCCCAGAGCACCCCGCGCTTGATCAGCTCCTGTTGCACGAACGACTTCATCAGCAAGGGGTCGACGCCCGCGGCGACGCCGGCGCTGTCGCCCGAATTGGCGAAGGCGAAGGTCACCAGCGTGCGGCAGCCGAAGCCGACGCATCGGGTGAACGGAACCCCCAGCGAATCGGCCAGCTGGTTGTAAGCGCCGCGCAGACCGGCGCCCAGCCGCTCCAGCGCCGCCGGCACCTGGCGATCGCGCAGCGCCCGCAGCGTCGCCTGCGCCGCGGCCAGCGACAGCGCCTCGCCGCCGAAGGTCGAGAAGAAGAACACCTCGCGTTCGAGCAGCTGCATGACGTCGGCGCGCCC
Source organism: uncultured Pseudomonadota bacterium (assembly GCA_963778795.1). Taxonomy (GTDB): domain Bacteria; phylum Myxococcota_A; class Polyangia; order Fen-1088; family Fen-1088; genus DASRQZ01. Next base: position 5,555 of record CAVZVU010000007.1, read on the forward strand.
GGTCAGCACCGACAGCGGCATGCCGTTGGCGACCGCCTTCGAGAAGCAGGCCAGATCGGCGGTCACACCGAAGCGCTCCTGCGCGCCGCCGAGCGCCAGACGGAATCCGGTCCACATCTCGTCGAAGATCAGCAGCGCGCCCCGCGCCGCGCACAGCCGCTTGAGCTCGGCGAGGAATCCGTCGCGCGGCGCCTCGAAGGTCGTCGGCTCGAGGATCACGCAGGCGGTTTCCTCGTCGAGCGCGGCCGCGACCGACTCGAGATCGTTGTACCCGAAGGTGTGGGTCAGCGCGGCCACGTCGGCCGGTACGCCGCGATCGCGATCGGTGACGCCGATGTACCAGTCATGCCAGCCGTGGTAACCGCAGCACAGGACCTTGTCGCGGCCGGTGAAGGCGCGCGCCAGGCGCACGGCGGCGGTGGTGACGTCGCAGCCGTTCTTGGCGAAGCGCACCCGCTCGGCGCCCGGCACCAGCGCCTGCACCTGCTCGGCGACCTCGACCTCCAGCGGGTGCATCAGCGAGAAGGTGATCCCCTGCGCCAGTTGGGCGCGGATCGCCTCGTCGACCGCGGGATCGCAGTAGCCGAGCACCAGCGGCCCGACGCCCATGGTCATGTCCAGGTACTCGTTACCGTCGACGTCGGCGACGTGCGAGCCCTTGCCGGCACGCAGGTACTTGGGCGCGACGCCGCGCACGTGCTGGCCGACCCCCTTGGCCAGCGTCTGGGTCGCGCCGGGGATCAGCTGGGCCGCGCGCGCGTACAGCGCGTCCGACGAGGCGATCGACGGGTACTCGAAGTTGAACGCCACCCGGTTCGCCGTCACCTCGCTGTCGAAGGTCGCAGTCGCAGTCGCAGTCGCAGTCGCAAGCATGGGCGCGGGTGTGCGCCGGCGCCGCGTCGCCGCCTGCTCGCCGAGCGCCTTCTTGAAGCGCACGGCCAGCTGTTCGGCGGTGAAGCCTTCGTGCGCGAGGACGTCGGCCAGGCGGCCGGGGCGGAACCAGCGCGCATCGAGGCCAAGCGGCACGACCGGGACCGACACGCGGTGGCGCACCAGCAGCTCCGCCACGGCGGCGTAGAGCCCGCCCACCAGCAGGTGGTCTTCCACGGTGACCAGCACGCGGCAGCCGGCGACCGCCTCCAGCACCGCCGCCTCGTCGAGCGGCGCCAGCATCCTTAGATTCACCAGGCGGGCGCCGATGCCGGCGGCGCGCAGCGTGGCGCAGGCCTCGGCGGCGCCCGGCACCAGCATGCCGGCGGCGAGAACCGCCAGCTCGCCACCGCCGTCGACGCGTGACAGCGCATCGTCGCCCACGACCTCGGCGCGGCCGAGCGCGAACGGCTCGTGCACCAGCGACGACGGGCGCGCGTTGAAACGGATGTAGGTCGGCGCCGGGCTCGCGAGCACCGACGGCAGGCCGGCGAGCAGCTCGCGGTCGTCGGCGGGGCAGAAGATCTCCATCCCCGGGATGGCGCGCATCACCGCGATGTCGTCGATCGCCTGGTGGGTCGGTCCGTTGGCCTCCGACAGGAAGCCGGGCACGCCGCCAACCAGCTTCACCGGCAGGCGCGCGATGCCGACGTCGGTGCGCACGAACTCGAACGCCCGCAGCGTCAGAAACGTCGCCAGCGCGTGCACCACCGGGATCCGGCCGCGCAGCGCCAGCCCGGCCGCCATGCCGACCATCGTCTGCTCGCAGATGCCGACGTCGATGAAGCGGGCGCCGAGCGCCGCCGGCAAGTTGCGGATCGCGGCGCGGTTCTCGGCCGTCAGCACGACGAAGCGATCGTCGGCGGCGACCAGGGCGCCCAGCGTGCTTTCGTAGCTCGGCGTTGCCCTTGGCGTTGGCGTCGCCGTCGGGTTCTGGGTCGGGCTTGGGCTCATCGCACCACCAGCGGTTGGGAGCGAAGCTCGCCCCCCGCCGCCCCTTCGAGCTCGGCGAGTAACATCGTCACCTCGTCAGGTTGCAGATCGACGAACCAGCGGTCGGCCCGCCCTTCGAGGCTGGGCAGGCCCTTGTTGCGTACCGTGCGCGCGATGATCGCCGTCGGGCGACCCGGCGCGCGCGGCAGCGTCGCGAACGCCTGCTCCAGCGCCGAGAAGCTGTGCCCGTCGACATCGGCGACGGCGAAGCCGAAGGCGGTCAGCTTGTCGGCCAGCGGCTCCAGCGGGATCAGCTCTTCGGTGGCGAGGTTGGCCTGGAAGCCGTTGCGGTCGACGATGACCACCAGGTTGTCGAGCTTCTTCGCGCCGGCGACCAGCGCCGCCTCCCAGACCGACCCCTCGTCCAGCTCGCCGTCGCCGACGATGACGAACACCCGCGAGGGACCGCCGCGCAGCCGCGCGTCGACCGCGATCCCCATCCCCACCGACAGCAGATGCCCGAGCGAACCCGAATGGAACTCGACGCCCGGGATCGCGCGGTTGGGGTGCCAGTAGAGGTGGTCGTCCATCGACAGGTGGTTCGCGAGGCGGGTCGTCGGGAAGTACCCACGCTCGGCCAGCGTGCCGTAGAGCGCCGGCACGTCGTGCCCCTTCGACAGAAGGAGGTAGTCGCGGTCGGGATCGGCCAGGCGCTCCGGCGACACCCGCAAGACCCGATCGTAGAGATAGACCAGCAGGTCAGCGCAGGAAAGCGACGCGCCCAGAAAGCAGCCGCCGTTGGTCGCCATCCGGATCGCATGGCCACGCACGCGCCGCGCCTGCGCTTGCAGCGCCTCGAAAGCGCTCACGGACCCCCCAGCGGGCTGCCGGGGCCTGCCGGCGGCGCCCCCGCCAGGTCGCCGCGCAGCGTGCGCAGCTCGGAGGCGTGTCCCTGGATCCAGGAGCTGCCGACGTGAACCGCGTTGAGCGCGCGAACCTCGGGGTGCTGGTACAGATAATCGACGATGGCGCCTACGGTGAAAGGCGGCACCGCCGTCAGAGCGCGGTTGTCGTTGCCAATGCCTTGATCGTTGCCGCTCTGGGCGCCGTGGGCGGGGGCGGGGGCGGGGGCGTGGGGATGATAAAGCGCCTCGAAGACCGCGGAGATCAATTGATAGTCCTCCAGGTAATCCAGCGTGAAACGCAGGGTCGACGAGAGATCCTCGCCGGTCGACCAGACGACGTTGCCGAGGGGGAACCGCTCCGGTTGGTCCCAGATAAACGGAGTGGTGTGCTCCCGTTCGAAAGGGCGGGTCGCCTCGCGCCAGGTCTCCTCCAAGGCGTCGCGCCGAATCACCTCGACGTCGTTGCCGTCAGGCCAGCTGGCGGGGTGCAGGTTGCTAACGAATGCGTAACGATTCGGTTGCGCGCGGAAGAGGCCGACCGTCTGATCAATCACCGCTGGATCAATGAGCGGGCAATCGGAGGGGATCTTGACCACGGCGTCGGCCGCCGTCGCGCGCGCCGCCTGCAGGTGGCGATCAACGAGATCGTTGGGATCGCCCGAGATGCAGCGAATACCAAGGGCCTCCGCGAGCCTGCGAATGGAGTCGTCGGCCGCCAGGCGCGTGGTCGCGACCACGATCTCGTCGATTTGCCGGGCAAAACCGACCCGCGCCAGCATGCGCTCCAGCGTCGGCCGGCCGTGCAGCGGCAGCAGCACCTTGCCGGGAAGCCGGGTTGACCCGACCCGCGCCTGGATGACCGCAACGATCTTCACGGCGCCGCCGGCATCGTCGTCACCACTAGGGCCGGTTGGGGGAGCCGGGCACTGTGCGTCGCCACAGATCCCTTCTAACAGCCAAAAACAACAATCCTATGACAATCCAGAAAACTTCCTTCGTCCGCTTGATGAAAACAAATGCAGCACCCGTTGCAATGGGGTCGGCAACACCCAGGTGGCGCATGAGAATGATCTGAGTAGCATCTTGGATGCCGAGCCCCGCCGGCACGACGATGGCCATCGCCCGCAGCAATGAGCCGAGCCCGTCGAGCGCCAGTGTCTGGCCGATGCCCAGCGACGTCCCCACGCAGCGCATGATCAGCCAGGTCTCCGCCGCCTCGATCATCCACTCGAGCAGGAACGGGGCGAAGCAGGCCAGGCGGGTCCGCCCCGGCGAATCAAAGTGCGTGCGCGTGACCCGATCGACCTCCTCGAAGTGGGCGCGTCGCCGTTCCATCCAGCCACGCAGCGACGCGCTCGGGAGCTTGGCCACCACCTGGGAAAGCCGCATCGCCGCGCGCGAGCGGTGGAGAACCAGCGCCAGGCCGACGCTGGCGACGGCGGTGAGACCGGCGCCCGCAAGCGCCAGCTGGGCCGGAAGCGTCCCCAGCCCGGCGCCGGTGCTGAACGCGAGGGCGACGGCCGCCAGCAACAGGTAAAGCGAGTCCGAGGCGATGAGCTGCAGCTTGGTGAGCGCCAGGCTGGCCGCGCCGATGACCAGCGGCACCTCGGCCCGGCGCTCGAGCAGCGCGACCTTGGCGGCCTCGCCGGCGACCGAGCCGCCCGGCATCGCCAGCACGATCGCCTCGACCGACAGGCGCAGTTCCAGCATGCGGCGCCAGCGGACGCGGTGGCCCAGCGTGCGCAGGATGGTCCGCCAACCCAAGGCATCGACGCTCATCGCCAGCAGCGTCGGCAGCAGCACCAGCGGCAGCATCCAGCGCATGCGCCCCACCAGCGCGCGCGCCCGCGTGAGGTCGCCCGGGTGGATCATGTGGACCAGGGCAGCAATCAACGCCGCGGCTAGCGCGAGCCGAATGACGAAGAAAAGACGCCGCCGGAGCGTCGGGGAGGCTTGCATGCGAGCGACCGCGACCGCCAGCGACCCGGACGAGCGCCGCGCGATCCTACGCCCGGGTGTCAGGCGTTTGTGTGAACGTTCAGCAGAGTTGTCGCAACGGATGTGGACGACGACGGCAACGGCTTGGTTGCTGGCTCAGGTAACCCCAGCAGCTGTCGGCAGACGTCAGCGATGCGGCGCGCGCTGGTGCTGCCGTTTTGAATCGGGCAAAGGCGCCCGAGCTCCTCGACATCGAAGTAGGAGTGCACCTCTTTGCCCAGCGCCAACCCGACATACGCGGTCGAGGAGAACTGGGTGACGAGGACGTCGCAGTTCGCGATCATCTGCTCGGTGTTGCCGCTGTCGTAGACCCGCACGTCGGGGGCGAAGCGCGTGAACTCCGCGCGGGCGCGCGCCGCATCCTCGTTGGGATGAAGCTTCCAGAGGACCGGCCGGCCCGCGGCGATGCCGATGACCTTGCGAATGAACTTCGGGCGGTTCTCCCAGCGCGCGGTCTCGCGGATGTCCGAGCTGCAGACCAGAACGTAGCCGCGGTGGGGAAAGTCGTTCTGCAGGAAGCGTTTGCAGTCGTCGAAGTTGGGGATGCCGGTCACCACAATCTTTTGCGCGGGCACGCCCTTGCGTATGAAGAGGTGTCGGTACCCCTCGCTGCTGACGCAGAAGCGATCGTAAGCGTGGCTGAGGCCGGTCGCCGACGAGGTCGCGGCCAGCCAGGGCGCCAGACGGAACGCCCGGACGATCCGGAAGATCAGATCCTCGGGGTCGGTCATCCCCTCCTGGACCAGCACCACCTGTCCACCCCGGTTGTTGCGCGGCATCGCCAGGTCAGAGCAGGTGACCACCAGATCGTAACCGCCGCGTAGCCCGCCGAGATCGAGCGGCAGCCCTTGCGACTGCAGATAGGCGAGGCAGCGGGCGCGCAGCTTGCCGCCGAGCGCGGTCGATTCCAGCAGGCCCAGGCGGCGGCCAAGCTCGAGAAACCCGTCGCAGTAGTACCAGGTAAAGGCGGCCTCGCACTCCGGCAATTCAGCCGCGATTTGCTGCACCTGGGTGGTGTGATTGATCGTGCCGCCAATGAACAGCACCCGGGGGCGCCGGCCGGCGCGCGGAGGCGGCGTGGCCGGCGCGCGGCGCAGGCGCTCGCCGAGGTGCGCCAGCCAGGTGGGGACGATCGCCAGCAAGACCATCGCGAGGCGGCCGAGGAAGATGGACAGCGCCAGGAGCACGCTCCCGGTGAACCGCAGCAGGGTCTTGACGATGTCCATCGTGCGGGTCTCCTCAGCTCAGCGATGCCACGGCGCACGCACGCGGTCAACCAACGGACGCCCTTTCGTTGCAATGACGTAACCTGCGCCGTTGCGCTGTTCTTGTGGGCGGCGCGCGCGCCTTCATGGTAATCGGTGAGCCGCGCGCGACGGCGACTGCCTCATGAACAACGCTCGTTTCGACGGTTACGCAGCCCGGCACGCAGGCTGGATCGATCGCCGGCGTCACGCGATCCTGATCGCGGGTGGCCTGCTGGCGGCGCTGGGGACGGTGATGGCGTTTCAGCTGCCGCTGCGTGCCGATCTCTCGAACCTGTTGCCGCTGCACGAGCGCTCGGTGCGCGACCTCGACCGGATCGAGCAGCGCACGCAGGCGCTGGGCCTGGTGCTGGGAGTTGTCTCCAGCGACGATCCGGCGATCCGCCGCGCGGCCGCGCGGGCGTTCGCGGCCCGCGTGCGCGCGTTCGAGCCATCGCTGGTGGCGAACGTTGTTAGCGATGAAGGGGTCGGCCGCCGCTTTGCGTGGGACCACCGGTTCTTGTTCGCCCCGCTGCCCGACCTCGAGGCGGCGCGCGACGCGCTGGCGGCACGGCTGCGGCGCGCCACTCTGCGCGGCAATCCGCTTTACGTATCGCTGAGTAGCGCGGCCGACGATGCGCGCGACGCCGACCAGGAGCGCGAAGAGCTGGAGAAGCTGCGCCGGCAGCTGCGCCAGGCCGAGGAGAAGGCGGAGCAGCCGAGCGAGCTCGTCTCTCCCGACGGCAGGCTCCAGCTCCTGATCATCGAGGCGCCCTTCCCGTCGACGTCGGTGACCCAGGGCGAGCGGCTGGTCGCGGCGCTCGACCGCGCCGCGGCCAAGACCGCGCGGGAGATCGGTCCCGGCGTCGAGCTCGGGATAACCGAAGACGTGGTGATCGCCGTCGCCGAGCACCAGGCGATCCTGCACGGGCTGGCGATGGCGGTGGCGCTGACGGTCGCCATCGTCGGCATGTCGCTGTTCTTTTACTTCGGGTCGCTGGCGGCGCTGGCGGCGCTCTTCGGGTCGCTGGCGGTCGGTGCGCTGGCGACATTCGGGCTCGCCTGGCCGGCGATCGGGCACCTGAACAGCGTGACCGCATTCCTGTCGTCGATCGTGGTCGGTAACGGCATCAACTTCGGGATCCTGGTGCTGGCGCGCTACCTGGAAGCGCGGCGCCGCGGCGAGGTCGGCGCGCGCGCCCTGGCGAGCGCGCTCGGCGGATCCTTCACCGGGACGCTGACGGCAGCGCTGGCGGCCGGCAGCGCCTACGCGTCGTTGATCGTCACCGACTTCCGCGGTTTTCGCGACTTCGGCATCATCGGCGGCAGCGGCATGCTGCTGTGCTGGGCGTCGGCGTACACCGTGTTGCCGGCGTTGCTGGCGGTGCTCGAGCGGCGGGGCGCGCTGAGCGCAGCGCGCGAGCCGGCGCTCGGTCGGCTGCTGGTGCACTTCGCGCCGCGGCGGCCGGCGACGGTGATCGCGATCGGCGGCGCGGTCGTGCTGGCGGCGGCGCTGGTCACCTGGCGCTACGTGAAACACGATCCGTTCGAGTACGACTGGCAGCGGCTGCGCGCCGACAGCGGCATGGCCAAGCAGGCGCACCGGTGGATGGCGGCGATCGACCAGGCGTTCGGACGGCAACTGGTCGGCGGCTTCGTCATCGGCGCCGCCAATCGGCAGCAGGCGGAGATCATCGAGCAGACGTTGCGCGCGCACGCCGAGGACGAGCCAGGGAGGCGCGCCGGTGACGCGCTCTTTCGCCGCGTCGGCTCGATCGAGGGCTTCGTCCCCAAGGACCAGCCGCAGAAGCTGGCGGTGCTGGCCGAGATCCGGCGCCTGGTCGACGACAAGAAGCTCGAGCTGCTCGACAGCGCCGAGGTCGCCGACGTGCGGCGCTTTCGCCCGCCCGACGATCTGCGGGCGCTGACCGAGGCCGACGTGCCGCCGGCGCTCGCGCGGCGCTTCATCGAGCGCGACGGGACGCGGGGCCGGCTGCTGTTCGCGAACCAAGCCTCGCGCTTCGACGGCTGGAACGGGCGGCACATGATCGCCTTCGCCGATGCGGTGCGCGCGTTGAACCTGCCCGACGAGATGGCGGTCGGCGGCGGGGCCTTCGTGTTCGCCGACGTCTTGCGCGCGGTGACGCGCGCCGGACCGCGCGCGACGCTGGTGGCGCTGCTGGGGGTGGTGCTGTTCGTGGTGATCGTCGTCGGGCGCGGGCGCCACGCCGTGGCGACGCTGGCCAGCGTCGTGGCCGGCACGACGGTGATGATCGCCTGCGCGGCGCTGCTCGGGCTCAAGGTCAACTTCCTCGACTTCGTCGCCCTGCCGATCACGCTGGGGATCAGCGTCGACTACGCGGTCAACGTCGTCGCGCGCGAACGGGCCGACGGCCCGGGCAGCGCGCGCGCGGCGCTGGCGACGACCGGCGGCGCGGTGGTGCTTTGCTCCTGGACGACCACCGTCGGCTACGGCTCGCTGCTGCTGTCGGCCAACGCCGGCATCCGCTCGTTCGGAGCGGTCGCGATCCTGGGCGAGGCGACCTGCCTGCTGGCGGCGCTGACGCTGGCGCCCGCGCTGCTGGCGCTGCTCGCGCCGCGAGCCACCGATCCCGCCGCCTCGCCGGAGGCGTGACGCGCGCGGCGCGCCGCGGATCTCTCTCTCCTCTCCCCCATTTCATCCCCTCTCCTCGTCTGCGAGGAGAGGGCTAGGGTGAGGAGTCCGGCGACGCGGGCTTCTCTGGC